>OY764266.1:0-4679235 GCA_963668365.1 Pseudomonadales bacterium | reverse complement strand
GAGGACTACTTGATCGTTCCCGACCTTCGGCGGACGGTGAGCCCGCGACGCATCGTCGGGATCAGTGGACCGATCGCCGCTGGCAAGACGACGGCGGCCCGCCTGCTGGAACGTATCGGGTTCCGCTACACTCGATATAGTGAAGTGCTCGCCGAACTTGCGATAGAACAAGGGAGGCACGCGGATAGGGCCACACTCCAGGAACTCGGCAACAGCGTACACAGCGATCCAGGCCAGCGCTGGCTGAACGACCAACTGTTTGGTCGGCTAGATGTCGACGAAGATGATCTGGTGATCGACGGCCTCCGTTGGCCTGAGGACCACGCGTTCTGGGTTGAACGTTGCGGCGCAGCGTTCCGCCATGTACACATTCTAGCGCCCAAAAAACTACGCCGCGCACGATATCCAAACGCGGGACGTACCGTTGCCGAATTCGACATCGCATCGAGGCATGAGGTCGAGAGCGGCGTCGGGAGGCTGGCAGCGTTAGCCCATGTGGTAGCCGAAAACGACCGAAAGGTGGAGGACATGCGGAATTTGCTTGCCGAGCGTATTGATGCGCGTCTTCTCGCGGAGGGGTGCTAACTTGCCGGTGACAGTCGTCGTCGGCGGCCAGTTTGGATCCGAGGGCAAGGGCAAGGTCGCGTACATCTTGGCGAACCGGACCGGAGCCTCGATCGCGGTTCGCGTCGGGGGATCCAATGCTGGGCATACCGCGTATGACTCGACCGGCTGCAAGCAGGCCTTCCGCCACCTGCCGACGGCAGCTCTCCTGCCAGATGTCCTTTGCGTGCTCGGCCCCGGTTGCCTGATCGATCCGGATGTTTTGCGCGGCGAACTCGAACGCATCGGGCTGTCGCCGCAACGCCTGCGTATCGATCCGATGGCGTTCGTCATTACCGAACGGCATAGAAACCGTGAGGCGGCTACCGGCATCGCGCAACGGATCGGCTCGACGGCGAGCGGGACTGGCGCTGCTCTTGTTGAGCGAATGGAACGCCTATCCTGCGACAATCTCGCCCACCGCCACACGTTTCTCCGCCGGTTCATCTCTGAACCGGTCCGTGACATCTTGAGACCGGCTTTGGACCGCGGCGAACGGGTCATTGTGGAAGGAACGCAAGGATTCGGATTGTCAAACCTGCAGTCGCCGGACTATCCCAAGGTTACGAGCCGAGATACCACTGCGGCGACGTTCGTAGCTGAAGCAGCTCTCAGTCCCTTGGACGTGGACGAGGTAGTTCTAGTAATCCGCGCGTACCCGATTCGAGTCGCTGGCGACTCCGGCCCGATTCCGAAGGAAACGACGTGGGAAGAGGTCGGCCAGCTGACGGGACAACCACATCTTGCAGAGCGCACGACCGTAACGGGGCGTGTCCGGCGCGTCGCGCAGTTTGATGCCGAAGTCGTCCGCGCGGCGATAGCCGCCAACGCGCCGACCTGCATCGTACTCAACCATGTGGACTACGTCGGCGCAGGGCCTGCCGAGTTCGTGGAAAAAGTAGAGGCATTGATCGGGCGGCGGGTGGACTGGCTGGGTATGTCGCCATTTGACCTCGTGAAACGCCATGCGGCGCGCCGAACGCCTACCCGTCCGGCGCCCAGTAGACGCGCGCGATCAGGCGCGCCCGGAGAATTCGAAGGACCACGCCATGCCCGATGACGACTGGACGAAGAGCCTTCACTATTCCATCGACCCATTCCCGGAGGTGGTGCCGTCACTGCTCAACTCTTGGGACATCGCCCGATACGCTAACAAGGGTTGCTTGGTGCACCCGTTCAGTAAGGACAAGGAGTTGCTAAACCCTGCAACGTATACGATAAGGCTACTCGGTACGTTACACTCGTGGGAACAAAAGGGGGATTCACGCCGCCTATTCCCTAGACCGATATTAGAGGGGGAATGGGTCAGAATCCAGGCGAACTCCATCACCTACTTGGAGACCAAGGAGGTGTTTCGTCTCCCACAATATATCGCCGCTCGTTTCAACCTCCACATCCGATACGTTCACAAAGGAATTCTGCTCGGAACCGGGCCGATAGTGGACCCCGGGTTTGTGGGCCCGCTGCTCATCCCGCTGCACAACCTCACCGACAACGACTACGTGGTCGAGGGTGGTGACAAGCTCCTTTGGGTCGAATTTACAAAGCTGACGCACCATGAATACTGGAGCCGATCGACCGAGAAGCTTAGCGATTCTCCACCCGATGAACTGGTGGTGTTCGATCCCCAGAAACGGAACTTGGATGCAAAGAAGTACTTCGTGAAGGCCGAGGTTTGGAACCAAGGCGTCATCAGTGCCTTCAAGGGTGCCTTGGAAGATTCACGCAACCAAGCTAAGGCCAGTAGACTGGCTGCCGACCGGTCGGCAAACCGGACAGTCTGGGGTGGTTTGGGTGTTGTGGCCGGGATCGCAGCACTCATTTTTTCGGCGTATCAACTGTTTCAAAGCAACAGCGAAATGGTGAGCGGCATCGATACTCGTCTTGATCGGATTGAACGCGAGATGGGGTTGTCGCCCATAGGGAGTGGGGCATCGACCCACGATGCGGAAGCGAGGCGTGCTGCCATGCGACGTTCAATCCAAGAACCAACTGGTTACGGCCAGGGTGCTTCAGACGACGATTCCGTTGTTGAAGACAGCGATGATCAAGCCAATGGGGAACCCGGGGAGTAGATCGTCGATCCCCAAGTTGAACCTTTGAGCCGACGGACGCACCTGACGAATCGCACGACATCTGGGATATTGATGTCGACGCAAATTTCCGCAACTTTCTTCCGCCGCTTCGCGTACGGATAGTCTTCAATCCGGCAAAACTTAGCATAACCCCGGCGGTGGCTGGGTAATCTCGTCGCTCCGCTATTCATGTGGGATAAGCGGATGCGTTCGCGGTACGCTGCCACGAAGCGGCGGGTGTCGAGCACGATCACCTCATAGTCGCTGTGAGTGTACGCCTTTGCCATACCGTAGAGCCGGTCAGGCTCAGCCCAGAAAAACACCTTGCAGTTCAGGAATTCATACCATTCTTGGGGCGTGATGCCATCAGTTAGCGCCAGTCGAAGGTTTGTCTCGTTGATGGCGTGCTGGTCCCGGATGAACGCGTCAGGCAAGCCAACCTTTGTTAGGTGTTCCGTTTTCGACCTTTTCGTCGACTCAAGATGGAGTCGCCTGTCCCCGCTGACGCTATAGAGATCCAGCAATGCGGATGTACTGAGCAGGCCGTTGAGCTGAATGCCTTCCCAAGCGCCGGATTCGGCGAAGTGGTACAAACACGGATATTTCCCCAAGAAGTGCTCGAGTTCTGATCGGTTCACTTGACGGGTCGTTGCAAATGGCGAGATTTGGCGTCCGGGACACCTTTTGCGACGGGGTTAGTGGTCGCCCGGTAAATCGGTTGAAAGTCGGGCAATGACTTCATGCGGGCGCGGGGAACGTCAGTGCGGGCTACCGAGCGATGGGTAGTTCCAACGGGGCGAAGTCGACGAGTACCTTTCAAATCCATCCAAGTAACCTTACCACCGCTACTGGCGAATGAGCAGTCATGAGCACAGGCAGGGCCGCTGATGTTATCCATTTGCAGGACGGCGGTATCGGAATTGGCGTGATCGAACGCACACGTAACTAGTCGGTGGAGACGGGGACTATGGGAAAGGACAACACGGAGGAGGGCTCGTCGGACGACCTAGATTTCAAGCGAACGATTCGCATCGCGGTGACTGGTGACGTCCATCTTACGGCGGCTGAGGCGGCGGTCGTTGATGCCAGAGACTTCCAGCGCCTGCGCGGAGTGAGGCAATTGGGAACCGTCAACCTCTTGTATCCGACGGCGCTTCACACGCGATTCGATCATTCGTTAGGGACGCTGGCGATGGCGGACAAGATGGTTCGGGCATTGGCGAAGAACATGACGGGCGCCGACGGGCCGCCGATATCGTTAGAACAACGTAAGCTTGCGCGGATGTATGCGCTCCTTCATGACATCGCGCATGTCCCATTCGGACATACGTTCGAGGACGAGTACCAACTACACGATAGACATGACAGGAACGGAGCGCGAATTGCCCACTTCCTCGGCCCGGACAGCGAGATCGGCTTGATTCTACGGGGAATGGAGTCCGGTCGGTTCTACGAACGACTCATGCTGATCGGTCTGTGGTCCAACGATGATGCGAGGGTTTTGGGTGGGAGCCGAGAGGACGAGACATTCATCCACGACTTAGTGAGCGAAGGTGTTTGTGCTGACCTGCTCGACTATCTGGAGAGAGACAGCTACTTCTGCAACATAGGGAATCGGCTTGAACACCGATACTTGGACGACCTGCGCCTTGGGTCGTCCAACGCCGACGATGAGTATGGAAGCCGCCCAGCAACACGCCGTCTTTTCCTCCAGATGGGTGAAGGCAACGGGGATCACGTTAAAGAGTCGCTTGGTGATCTCTTGAAGTTACTCAAGGCGACCTTGACTATCGCGGAGATGGCTTTGTTCCACCCGGTGAAACTGGCGACCTGCGCGATGCTGTTCAGGGCCTATCAGGAATGCCACGCGACGCAGCGCGGCGATGCTTGGCTGTATTACGAGTCCGACGACACGGTGTTGAAGGAGCTGTGTGCGTGGGAGGAGGAAAGCGGTCGCAACGTCGTTGATTGCGGGTCGGCGGTGGGGCTGGCAACGCTTCTGAAATATCGAAGGCTGCATCAGCTCCTAGCGGTGTACGACGAGGCGAGGTTCGCCACTGTGCTCGGTTCGTGCGGCGAAGAGGACATCAAGGGGGTGGTGGAGCAACTTCGACAGCCGGAATACAGACGGGATCTAGAGAATCACCTAGCGGGCACGATCCGTTGTCGCCCGGGCAACGTGTTGCTCTATGTGCCTTCGCTGACGATGACGATGAAGGGCGGGCGTATGAACGTCCGATGGCGTGGCGAGGACCTAACGCTTCGCGAAGTCGAGGACCGTATGACAGCGCGGGAGTGCGGGTTGTCGACAAGCCAGTACAAACGTCTGTGGGCCGTGAGACTGTTCGTCGGGCTGGAGATTGATGAGGCGCAAGGCCGGTTGCTGAAGCGTGAGTTCGAGCAATGCGTTGCGACACTGGGCGATTGAGGTGGGGCGGCTAGTCGGGTGACAGCTTGTGACGCGTCGCGAACTGGATGCGGTCAGCATCCTCGCGACCGATGATCTCTGTCGTTTCCACGAACTCCGACGGCATCGGCGGGAACGTTAGCACCGCGCACTTGTCGGAGCCGTACGAGACGATGGCACCGCCGGGTCTGCGGCCTGCGGCGGTGATTCCCGTCGGCGTCGCGTCAGAGCCAAACGCCAACGGGGCAGCCTGGACTGTATAGATCGGATCGCCGAAATCGGATTGCACGAGGAGAACCTCGCCGATGGCGCCCGTCTCGATCAGCATCCGCGCATGCTCCACCGCGGGAAAGAACCGGGTCCAAACGGCGTCCTGCGGCATGACGCCACGTTCTTCCGCCGCCGCGTACATGGCGCGGCCGTCAGCCCCAGTTTCGGCAAGGGGCTTTTCGCACAACACGTGCTTGCCGGCCTCGATGGCGAGGATGCTGTGCTCCTTGTGCAGCGGGTTGATGGTTCCGATATAGACGATGTCGATGTCCGGCGATTCCACCATCTCGGCGTAGCTGCCGTATGCCGAAGCGACGCCGTACTTCTCGGCGAATTCGCGCGCGCGGTCAACTGAACGCGCAGCAATGGCGGCGACCGTCGCGCACGCGCACGCATGCAGGCACATGGCCCATTGCGCGGAAATCCGCCCGGCGCCGATGATGCCCCAGCGCAGCGGAAACGCGACATCGGCTGGGTCGGTGGCGCCGATGCGAATGTCTCTCGGCGTCGATGGTGGCAAGCTAGTAGTTCTGGTCATGCGGTTCTTGATGCAGATCAGGATGGTGACAATGTAGATGATGGAGCCGAATACGGGTCATCTGTCGTGCACTCACTCTGGAAACGTTGCATTGCCGGCGAGAGGTCTTTGGTCGTAAGCGTTCGGTCGCCCCGTGATGAATAGCTTTTGGTGCTGGTAACGACTTCGGCGCTGCGCTATGGTGGAGCGCCATGGCGCATGGGGACAAGGAACTCGACCCTTTCACCGAGCCGGACTGGCGGCTGCTCTACGAGCGGACGCTCAAGCGGGCAGAAGATGCGGAAGCGCGTGCGGACGAGTTGAAGTGGGCGGAGGTGGCCGCCCGTACCGAGGCGGGTTCGTGGAAGTCGCGGTTCGAGGCAGCCCGCCGCAAGCGTCGGGAGGCGGACGAGGAAACGAAACGTGTGCGCCGCGTCGCCAAGGGCGCCCTGTTCCTTCAGTCCGAGGTGGTGCGCCTGACCCGGTTGCTGCGGGAGGCCGGCGTCGACCCGCGCCGGCGCAGCACGATCATGTCGTTGCGCATGGAGATCGAGGGGTTGCGCAAGGCGGTGCCGGGCGCGGAGGTTCAGGCGCGCAAGATCCGCCAACTGAACAAGGCGCTGTGGAAGGAGCGCATCGACAACGGCTCGCTGCGCGGGCTGCTGTGCGACGCCGTGCAGGCCTATGACCGCACGAGGTTCCTGCGCGACCAGCAGCACCAACTCGCGTCGCTGTCGGAGGAGTGCCGGCAACTGCGCCGCGAACTGAAGACATCCGGGAAGCTCAACGGCCGGCTGAAAGCGCGCCTGCTGCGCGCGCTTGAGAAGGTGCGGTCACTCTCGCCGGCCGCCCGGGACGCCGAGTTGCGCAAGGCGCTGCGCCGGTCGCGTCATCAGAAGACCTCGCTCACCGCGCTGAAGAAGGAGAACACCCGGCTGCGGCGGAGGGCGAAGTCATCGCAGGGCCGGGTAGGGACGCTGGAAGCGGAGCTCGCGAAGCTGCGCTCGACCGCGGCGGTGCTGTCGAAGACGCTCTGCGGGCGGCGCAGCGAGAAGCTGGAGACGCCGGGCACCGGTCGCTGCCGCGGCCAGCAGCCGGGCGCGCCCGGCCACGGCCGTATGCCACGCCCCGGGGTCGATGAGCGGGTCGAGGTGCACGACCCGCCGGCCGAGGCACGCGCCTGCGCATCGTGCGGGAAGCCCTACGTGGGCAACGGCGCCGACGAGTCGTCGCTGTTGGAGATCGAGGTACGCGCCCACCGCCGCGTCATCTGGCGGCCGCGCCGGCGGCGCGGTTGCGGCTGCGCCTGTTCGCCGGCCGAGGTCTCGGCGCCGCCGGTGCCGAGGCTGTTCCCGAACACGCCTTACGGCACGAGCGTGTGGTCGCGCATACTCTACGAGCACTACGCGTGCCGGCGCCCGCTGCATGGCGTCTCGGGCTGGCTGGGCGACCAGGGGTTGCCGGTGGCGCCGGGCACGCTGGCCGACAGCGCACCCCGCTTCGTGCCGCTGTTCGGGCCCATTGCCGAGGCGATCCGCGCACACCGGAATGAATGCACCCTGCGCCAGGCCGACGAGACCGGCTGGCGGGTGCAGGAACTGCGCGGCGAGGGCCGCTCGGGGCGCGCCTGGCTGTGGGCCTCGGTCACCGGGGACTCGGCCTGCTTCCACATCGACCCCTCGCGCAGCGCCGAGGCGGCGCTACGGCTGTTCGGCGAGTTCGCCCCCGGCACGGTGTTCGTCTGCGACCGCTACAGCGTCTACAAGAAGCTGGCGCGGCCGCTCGAGGGCCTGATCATCCTTTCATTCTGTTGGGCGCACAGTCGGCGTGACGTTATCGACTGCGCCGCCGGCCAGCCCCATCTGGCCAACTGGTGCCGGGCCTGGCTCGAACGGATCGCCGCGATCTACCGCCTGAACAAGGTGAGGCTCTCTCATCACGATCCCGCCCTTGCGTGCCAGAGCGCCGCGTTCGACACGGCGCAGGTTGCACTTGCAGCCGCGCTCGATGCGCTGTTCGAGCGCGCTTCGCGGGAACTCGCCGGGCTGCCGGACGAGGCCCGCGAAGGCAAGGCGCTGCGCTCGCTGGTGAACCACCGCGAGGGGCTGAGCGTGTTCGTTGACCACCCGCGAACGCCCATGGACAACAATTTTACCGAGCGGCAGCTCCGGGCACTGGTGATCGCACGGCGCCTGTCGTTCGGCTCCGACTCCCTGACCGGCGCAACCCTCGCGGCGCTCATGTGCTCGGCGGTCGCCACCCTGACCCTGAACGGCATCGACGTGCTGCGCCGGCTCGAGGGCTGGCTTGAGGCGTGTGCTCAGAACGGCGGCCGGCCGCCGGAAGACCTCGCGCCGTGGCTGCCCTGGTCGATGGAACCGGCGCGCCGGCGCGAACTGGCTGCGCCGACGTGACCGACACCGTCGAGTGCCGCTACCACGGGCACGACTTCACGACTGCCGAGATGGCGCTGCTGCGGCAACTGATCGCCGGCCCGCCGGCGCTGAGCCGCCACGCCCTGTCCAAAGAGTTCTGCAGACGCATCGGCTGGACCAAGGCCGACGGCGGACTGAAAGACATGATGGCCCGCGTGGTGATGCTGGCCATGCACAAAGACGGGCTGATCGAACTGCCGCCGCCGAAGTGGCGCCAGAGCCGCCGGGGGCCGGTCGCGTTCGGGCCGGACACCGAGCCGCCCCTGTTCCCGCCGCCGACCGCGCTGGACGAGGTCCGCCCGGTACAGATGCGCACCGTTGTGCGCGGCGACCGCTGGGGGAAGCTGTGGAACGAGTACGTCGCCCGCTACCACTACCTCGGCTACACGACCCTGGTCGGCGCACAGATGCGCTACGCCGTGCACGCCCACGACGGCACGCCGCTCGCCATGCTCGGCTTCTCCACCGCCGCCTGGCGGCTGGCCCCGCGCGACCGCTTCATCGACTGGACGCCGGAACTGCGGGAGAAGAACCTGCCGCGCGTGGTCGACAACCCGCGCTTCCTGATCCTGCCCTGGATCAAGATCCCCAACCTCGGCTCGCACATCCTCGCCATCGTGCGCCGCCAGCTGCCCATCGACTGGACGGCTCGCTACAACACGACCCCGGTGCTGATCGAAACCTTCGTCGAGACCCCGCGCCACACCGGCGCCGTCTACCGGGCGTCCGGCTGGACCCACGTCGGCGCTACCCAGGGCCGCGGGCGCTACGACAGGAAGAACCGACACGACAAGCCGAAAAAGGACATCTGGCTGCGGCCACTGCGCAAGGACTGGAAACGCATCCTCAACCGATAGAATCCGTTAAAATCCCGCATCGTCACGAGACGACCGAACGCTTACCTTTGGTCAGCGCATAGTAGTTGTCGATTGCCCGATTCAACATGTCCTTCGCTTCCTGTGGGGCATCGAATTCAACAACAGTTGCCTCGCCTTCTTCCCAGTGTTTCGTCCTATTCCTGATGTGGTTTGCCTCTTGGTAAATGTCCTTGGCAGCTAGCGTCTTGTCGAACTCAAGAGCAGCGGTAGTGAGCGAATCCAAGGACGTCTCATGACGGGCGTGTGACCTTGCCAACTTCCCGAAAATCTCTTCTGAGGCTCCAGCCAAGGTGATGACGGAGTAGTGTTCTTTGCCCTCAAAATACAGGCGAAGAGCGGTTTCGAGTTCGGATAGCGCGATCGTCCCTATGTCATGGACCATTTGAGTCATCTGTCGGTGTCGCTATGTCGTGCTTTGTCGTTGAAAACGCATCTTAGTGGAACGAGGCCTCGAAGCTGGTGGCGATCAGCAGTACGTGTGCCTTGAGGGGCGGACGTAGTTCAAAGGCCCTGGGTTCGCGGGAGAAGTTCCACAGCCTGAGAAGGCACCACTCGGTGGCACGTTGATCTGCGACGGTGAGTTCATTTCGCGTAATGTGAAAGGGAGTGCGCTCCCAGCCGTTGGTCGTCTTTACTTCGATCAGGCGATATCGACCCTCAGGCGAAAAGCTCGCAATGTCGTATCCGGCGCCGTCGCCTTCTTCGTCGGCCACCCATTTCACGCGCTTTGCCAGATCGCGACGACCCGCCTCCATGAGGGTTGCCCGCTCGTGAAACAGCGCGCGTTCTTCGCCAGCGCGTCCGAGAATCCGATTGCGTTCTTCCTTTTTTGCCACATCGAATTTGTGTGCTATTTCGAGCATTTTTTGGAGTTCGTCTGGGGGCGGTTCATTCCTGAGTGTGGGCGGTGGTCCGATTGGTAGGACGGCTCTGTCTTCAACACCGGTCGGCCGCCGGAAGGGTGCGCGTGCTAGGTCTTCTGAATTGCGATGAAGCCAGCGCACGACGGCGCGCACCAGTGACATCTGGAAATTGAAAGCGGGTCTGTAGCCGGAGATCCAGCTCTCGCCTAGTCCCTTCAACACGGCGCTAATGTTCTGATGCTTGTATTCGATTGAACCGGGACTACGGCGGACTCGGTTCTGAAGCTGTCGATTGTGCTCCTTCTTGTTGTAAGCGTGTCCCGCGAGATCAGCGATCAGCATCGCGAAATAGTCTGCGACGATTAGGTCGTTCTCTGCATCGGTCCAGGGTTTGTATGCCACGGTCACCAGGCTAGCACTCTTCTTACGTGTACGAAATGTCCCTCAACAGCATGGTCGCTTGGGCTGCCAGATGCGGAGAGAGGCGCTTGGCGCTGTCCTTTGTCGAAAAGTGGCCTGTGCCATCGGTCTGGTCGTCGTCACTTGCGCCTCCCGTGATCCCGCGCTGAGAATCGCTGTCCCCGCTTCGAATGCGCAGCACAAGGAACCATCACGATGTCGACGGAATTCGAGCTTCTCAGGATGGATGTCCGCGAGGGCGTCCGCACGATCAGGATTCATCACAAGCATCCCGCCTGCATCATGACCGGAGAGTTGTCGCGTGAACTGGCGGCTGCCGTCGACGAAACGGAAGCGGACGACTCGACCCGCGTGATCGTGTTTCGGTCCGCCGATCCGGACTTCTTTGTCGCCCATTTCGACGTGAACCGAATCCTGGGTTGGCTCGATGTGGATACCCGCTCGGACAGGCACCCTTTCAACGAAGGTCGAATGGAGGCCATTCGGGAGGGCCGCGCCACCCGTCAGGAGTTGCTGCCGAGTAGCGCGGAAAAGCTCCGCAGAAGCCCGAAGGTGAGCATCGCGGAGATCGCCGGGCGTGCCGGTGGCGGCGGCAACGAGTTCTGCAGCGGCTGCGACATGCGTTTCGGGCTCCAGGGCAAGACGAAGTTCAACCAGATGGAGGTCCCGCTCGGCATCCTTCCGGGTGGAAACGGGACCGTTAACCTGCCGAAGCTGATCGGCCGCAATCGCGCGCTCGAGATGATACTGGGCGGTGTCGACATCGACGCCGAGACTGCGGGGCGCTGGGGTTGCCTGAACCGCGTCTTCCCGTCGAAGGAGGCCCTCTCGGCCCACGTCGACGCGCTTGCCCACCGCATCGCGAGCTTCCCGACGGTCGCCGTGACGGCAGCCAAGCGGTGTGTCCTGAACTCCCTCGCCATGTCCCGGGACGACGCGCTCAACGAGGAGTTCCTGCTCTTTGCCTCGACGCTCAAGGACCCCGCGTCCAGGAAGCTCATGACGGCGTTTCTCGAGGAGCGGGGAGGGCAGACGCGCGAGGAAGAACTCAAGGTCGGAGAGCTTGCCCCGTACCTCCCTTTCTCCAGCCTGTAGGCGCGGCCCGATCCGGGTCGAGGTCGAAATAGATTGGCATTTCGGCCAGGATCGTGGCTAGGCTATAGCAATCACTGACTCACCGAGGGAGACACGAAATGGCGGACCAGGCGCCCATCACGACCATAGACGAGTTCGAGGAGGAGTACAGGAATGGCGCGGGGGTGATATTGCCGGGTCGGGCATCGAAGCAGGCGACCCTCGACAACATTCGCCGCGCCGGCGACGGCATTGGCGACATGAACCCGTTGTGGCGCGACGAGGAGCACGCCGCCAAGAGCCGCTTCGGCATGATCACGGCGATGCCTTCGTTCGTTTACAGCTCGAGCCTCGGGGTCGGGGCTGCGATCCAGGGGAATATCGACTCTTCGCGCACCCGCGATTTCGCCATGAACTATGCGGGCGGGGAACTAGAGGTCTACCGGCCGATCTGGCTCGGCGACACGATCACATGCCAGGAGCAGGTGGGCCCGGTGGTTCGCAAGGAAAGTGGGCGGATCGGTCCGTTCTGCATCTGCACGGGCCTCGTGTCGTACTTCAATCAGCGCCATGAACTCGTTGCCACCAAGAGAACGCTGATGGCGCGCTACAGGATTCTCGGAGGCGGCGATCAGACCATCACCTACGACCGGGACAACAAGAGCGGCGTCGAGGAGGAGCCGGCGGACGCCCTGGTGTGGGAAGTCGAGAGACGCGGCGCCGAGCCCCGCTGCTGGGAAGATGTCGCCGAAGGCGATGAGATGCCGCCATTGAAGAAGGGGACCTACGGCGTCACCGAACTCTTCCTGTTCACCCACGGCGTGCTTGGCACCCGCCGGTCCACCCGCGCGGCGCTGGAGGCCGCGGGCTCGAAGGATCTGGGCGGCGGTGGCCGCTTCGATGCGGAGCACGCCAAGCGCAAGCGCAGCATGCCGGGCCAGTTCGACTTCGGGCCGCAGCGGGTGTGCTGGCTGGTGCAGATGTGCACCGACTGGATGGGAGACGACGGCACGTTCAAGAAGATGGTGACCCAGGTTCGCCATCCCAACGTGGTCGGCGACACCAACACGCTGTACGGATCGGTCGCGAGCAAATATGTGCAGGGCGACGAGCACCTGGTGGACCTCGACGTGCGCGTTCAGAACCAGTCGGGCACGGCGAGCGCCTTCGCGCGCGCAACCGTCGCGCTGCCTTCGAGGGGCTGACGCTAGTCCACGAAGAAATCCGCGCGAAGCTCCGCTTCGGGGACGAAGCGGAGCGTCTGCCTGTAGATCGCGCGGACGGTGCCGGTTGCCAGGCGTTTGTGAAGCCCGACGATCAGAACTCGTCTCTGACCCGAGGGCAGCGTCCTGACGAGCTTCGCGTGACTGCCCCGCGTCGACGTCACTTCGAAGCCGAACCTGCGGAGAGAACTCAAGACCTCGGGGGAGCCGAGCCGCCGCAGCCGTGTCAAGGTCAGAGCGCCGAGGTCTCGAGGCTCAGAACCAGTCGCGGGGACGTCGAAAGACCGAGCCTGGCAATGTCTTTGCCATCTTCGCCGTCCAGGTAAAGCGCCAGCGCTTCGCGGAGGTTTGCGAGCGTCTCGTCCAGTGATCGGCCTTGCGTAACCACCGCGATCTCAAGGCACTCGGCAACATATTGTCCTTCGCTCTCGAACACCACTGCGTGGATCGATGTTCGCTCGGCGGAACCGCTCGCGGCGTATTCCGCTGCCGATTCCACAACTTGATGCTCCTCGCGTTGCCCGGAGGCTGAATCGACCTCGGGGGCGTGGCGGAAGGGCGGGCAGATTTCATAGGTCCCTCTGCCAACGCGCAAGAAGTACGGCAGTCGGTGCGGGTGATTCGCCGGCGCGTTTATGCAACAGCGGCTGGTGATGTGTGTGCGCACGGAGCGCGCGTTCAGGTGTGGCAGCGCCCCGACAATTTCCGCGGGAGAAAATGTCCACTCCCCTCGGCCCACGCAGATGCGTCGTGCGGCGGCAAGAATCTCGTCGTGAATGGACATGCCCCAAAATTACACATGTAAATTATTATGATCAAGTTGTAATTTGGGAGAAATAGGTCCCGAGAATGCTGGCTAACCGCGGCTAACCCTGCTCCCGCAGTGCAAGCGGCGGCTTTCTGTGCGTGCCCACGACCTGCCGTGTGCGGTTCTCTTTCAGCAATCGGCCGGCTCTGCGCTGGACCTTGCGCAGCAGGGAGGCTTCTTTGCGCAGCACGCCGCGAAGCGGCCGACGCGTATAGCGCTTGAGAAACCGGAGGTAGTCGTTGCGGGAAAGGCCCAGGTGGGCGGTCGAGAACATGAGTGCGGCGAGGTCCCGGAGAATCCACCGCCGCGGAACCCGCGGTCGGATTTGCGCGCGGTGCAGGTCGATGATCGCGAGGTCGACTTCGCCCCTTGAGAGCGCGTCGGTGTTTGCCCAGATGTGGCAGATGTAGAAGTCGCGATGGTTCACGCCCGCCCCGTGCAGGCGCCGCGCGAGATCGGCGACCGCGTGCACGAGGCGCCGTCGCAGAGTCGGCGTTGGCGGATCGGTGGACCATGCGTCGGTGAGATCTTCCAGGCTGACGTAGCCATCCAGGGCATCGCAGACGACGAACGAGCGCGCGCTCGCGGGATTGAGGCCACGCATGCCGAACGCGGCGACACGGGGGGCCTTGATGCGGCGCGCCTCGAGATAACGGCACGCAACGTACTCGTTTCGTGCGCCGACCGGCGGCAGCTTGAGGTTGAACATCTCCTTCAGGATTTCGGCCCAGCCGAGGGCATCGTGCACCTTGGCAAAGTACGGCCTTCCGCCCTCGACAAAACGCAGCGTGCGCCGATTCTTGACGATGCGGTACGTATCGCCCCGCAGGTCCCGCACGACCTCGAACGGATCGCGACCGGCCCAGGCCGCCTCCAGGTCGTCGCGGAGATATGGATCAGACTCCGGTGTCGGAAAATTGACAGCGGGGATCGTCATCGCGCGGTCGCCGGTAGACCCGATGCGGGCATCCACCACCTGCCTGACGAGGGCGACCGCCGATTTGAGGTCGCCTTCCGGCGAACGCTCGCGGGTCGACCGCTCGATGTCGTAGTAGTCGGCATAGTCGTCGCGCTGGCGGGCCCCGGTCATCAGGATCTTCGTCGCGCCGTCGAAGACCGCGTGCTCCGAAGCGAGCGTCCGCCTCGTGCGGGCGGCGCTCCCCAAGGGAAACACGTCACGCAATCGGATGGGCTCGGAAATCCCGATTCTCGCGCTCTTGCGATCGAGTTCCCGCTGCGCGCACGGCTCGGTCGCGATGTAGATGTCGAGGCCCGGCATCTTGTTGAAGCCGACGACGCAGTGCACGGGGTTGCGCTGCAGGTGGCGGCCGACCCAGCGCTCGAAGCGTTCGATCCTCTTTGGTTTCGTCATGGCGGCGACGGGGGCGACGATTGCCTCGAAGTGCTCGCGCACCGCCGAGGCGGTTGTTCCATGGACGTCCTGTGGCGAGTTTTTCTGCGGCATGGCGTAAATGCGGGTGTGGTAACCGGCCTCGCGGCAGGCGGCCGCGATATCCGCGCAGTCCCGGGATGCCGGATCGGTCGGCTCGAAGTGATGCAGGCAGAATGCGACGACGGGCCGCGTCTCGCCCTTGCCGAATCCCTCGATAAGTTCGCTCGCCGTTCGGGCGCTCTTCGATAGCGCGCCGCCGGCATCGAATTCCTTGGGCCGGACCATCTGCTCAAGGTCCTGACGCAATACATGGAAGCGCGATTCCACCGTTTTGTGGTGGCGCTTGTAAGCGGCGTTTTGGCTGGGCGCGGTAGTGAGGATGTTGACTTGGTGCTCGTCGCCGAATACCGCCCGCTCGAAATCGGCGAAGTGCTCGTATTCGGGCAGGAGCCGGTAAGCCCAGGACCGCCGGGTTCGCGCCTGCTCCTCGAAGCAGGATTCGCCGGCGAAGTAGACGTCCAGCCCCGGCATCTTGTCGAATCCGACAACGAGATCCACCGGGCGCCGTTCCAGATCGTCCTGTACCCACTGCACAAATTGCCGGCTGCGAGCTGGATTGGTCCTGCCATTTGTCGGCACAGCCACTGTCTCGATGGAGTCGGGTGCCGGCGCATCCCATTGGCCCGCGTACGCCCGCACGTCGTGGCCGCGGTGCGCGCAGGCCGTGGCAATGTTCATGAACTCGCGCGAGTGTGCATGGTCCGGCAAGACCCTGAAGACACAAAACGCTACTTTCATGGGCGACGAGTTGGGCCGGGCCGCGGGCGGTGCCGATGGGCGACGGTCGTGGGGCAGTTTCATGCGAGCAGCTCCGCGACTTCCGTCCAGACACGGTCCGGATTCAGCCGGGCAAAACAGGCTGGCTCAACGGGTTCGCCGCGCCAGGTCAAGGGTTCTCCCGTGTATCGGCACTGGCGGGAGAGGCACGGCGCGCACTCGATGTCGCCCTGAATATTGTGGGCGCGGCTGCCAACGCATCCCGTGAGCCTCGCGTCCGTTGGCCCGAACAATCCTACCGTGGGGCGGCCCAGCGCCGCGCTCAGGTGCGAGAGCCCCGTGTCGACGCCGATGACGGCGCGGGCGTGGGACAGGAGATCCGCAACGGCATCGAGCGGCAAAGACCCAACGGCGAGCGCGCCTTCAACCTGATGCGTCACGCTTTCGGCCCGTCGCCGCTCCACCTCGGTGAGCCAGGGCAGGACTGGCGTCATCCCGGCTTGCTTTGCATGTTCCGCGAGATGGGTCCAGAAAGTGTCCGGCCAGTGCTTGGACTCCCAGGTGGTGCCGTGCAGGAGCACGCAATAGGGTTCGGTCGGTTGTTTTGTGCGAGGGGTGCCCCCTCGCGCTCCCCGGCTGAGGGCTGTCTTCATGCGAGGGGTATCCCCTCGCGCTCCCCGGCTGAGGGCTCCGATTCCAAAATTCGGCTTCTCGGGGGGAGCGTCGTACCCGATTGCGGCTGCGAACAGGCGGCGGGTGCGCTCCACCGCGTGGCAGTTCTCTCGCTCCACGGCTGCGCACCGGGAATAGAAGAGCGCCGCTGCGGGTTCGCGCGCGCTCGCTCGGTCGAACCCGGCGCGAACCCGTCCTCGGGACCACCGTCCGATCAGGGCGCTCTTGAGCAGCCCCTGGGCATCGATGACGAGTTCGTAGCGCTTGCTGCGGAGCTTTTGTCCGAACGCGCGGATCTCGCGCATTCGCCTCTCGCCCGGATTTCGCCACCGGCGAAGCGAAAAATGAATGACGTCGCGCACGGCGCGATGCATCGCCGGTAGCGCCGAGAAGTCCTCTTCCACGACCCAGTCGAAGGTTATGCCGTGGCGTGAGGCGTCCTCTACGGCGGGGAACGTGTGCACGATGTCACCGAGAGAGGAGAGCTTGACCAGGAGGACATGCATGACGCGACAGCCCGGATCAGCCGGGCGGGGGGAAGTTCGTTGGCGATGAAACGGTCGGTACCATAAGGTGGATCAAGCAGGCCATGAGGATGTTTGCCGCGGCGGCTGGTGCCTTCGATAGGGATAATATACGGCAGTGATCCGGCTCCGGCTCGGCGAGGGGCCGAGAGCCGCGCCGGCTCGATACCAATCGTTTGCGGGAGTGGGAAGCGTGCAGTGCTTTGTTATCAATCTGACGGCCGCGCGCGAGCGCCGGGTAGCGATTGATCGAGAGTTCCGCAAGATCGGGTTGCCTTACGAGTTATGGCCGGCCGTCGATGGCCATGACCTCACCGAAAAGGATCTTCAGGCGATCGACCGCGGCGGCCGATTGCGGGCTGGTCTCGCGCCGTTGGATCCAATGGCCGCCGCCTGTCTGCTCAGCCATGTCTCGGTCTTTCGTCATCTCCAGGAAACCGGTGACGACATGGCCGCCATCTTTGAAGACGATGCCCGACTCCATCCGGACCTGCCGGATGTGCTGGAAGCACTCGAGGGGAAAGCCGACAGGTTCGATGTCGTCAAGCTGAATCGTTCCTACCGGACACTCTCATACTTTCCCGTATACCAGTTCATGGATTCCCACAGCCTGGGGCGGGTCAAGTACCAGGACCATGGGGCGTACGGATACGTCATCACCAGGCGCGCCGCAGCCCACCTGCTGCAACGATTTCCGCGACCCGTCCACGAAATCGACTGGATTATTCCACGCTTTTGGGAGAACGGTCTGCACAAGATCATGTACGTCGATCCGCCCGTCGTGTTCCACGACGATATCCTGCCGTCGTACATTGACCACGGGCGAATGGACTCACGTTTGAAATATCGGTGCATGATGCGCCGGAACCCCAAGGTCTTCGGACAACGACTGCGCGCGGCGGTGCTACGCAGCGTGCGCAGGTTCTGCCTGTTTCGAAAGCTGCGAAAGACAGATCGCGATATCGATCCGTTGAGTTTCTGACTTGCGGCGACAAGCTGCGGTGCGCAGCGCATTGTCATATGTCGCAGTGTCGGCAGGTGCGCATTACACGGCCCTTGTGCGCCACTCGGCATGCGCCTGGCGGCGGCCGCGCACCTGGTCGAAATATAGCGATTGCAGCGTTTCGGTGATCGGTCCCCGACGCCCGTTGCCGATGGTCCGGCCATCGAGTTCCCGGATCGGCAGAACCTCGGCGGCGGTCCCGGTGAAGAACGCTTCGTCCGCGATGTAGATCTCGTCGCGGGTGATGCGGCGCTCGATGACCTCGATGTCCAGTTCGCGGGCGAACGTCAGGATCGTGTCGCGGGTGATGCCGGGCAGGCAGGACGTCAGTTCCGGCGTGTGTATCACGCCGCGCTGGACCACGAAGATGTTCTCCCCGCTACCTTCCGCGGCGTAGCCCTCGTTGTCGAGCAGGAGGGCTTCGTCGCAGCCGCTGTCGAGGGCTTCGCGAAGGGCGAGGATGGAGTTGATGTAGTTGCCGTTCGCCTTCGCCTTGCACATGGTGATGTTCACATGATGCCGCGTGTAGGAAGACGTCCGCACGCGTATGCCCTTTTCCTGGGCTTCGGGATTCATGTAGGACGGCCATGGCCAGCAGGCGATGGCGACGTTGACCGACAGGTTTTCCGCGCGCAGGCCCATCGCTTCGGAGCCGAAATAGACGAGAGGACGTATGTATCCTTCCGAGAGGTTGTTTGCTGCAATGACTTCGCACTGCGCCGCGTTCAGTTCGTCGCGCGTGTACGGCATGTCGATATTCACGATGTGCGCCGAGTCGAACAGCCGGTCCGTGTGATCGTCCAGGCGGAAGATTTGCGGGCCGTTGGGCGTCGCGTAGGCGCGCACGCCCTCGAACACGCCGACGCCGTAGTGCAAGGTGTGCGTGAGCACATGCACGTTCGCGTCGCGCCAGGCGACGAGTTCGCCGTTCATCCAGATGAAGCCGTCGCGATCGGCGAACGATGTGTCTACTGCAACCACTATCCTGTCCCTTTCAATCCTCCGGATCGACGCTTGCCCCGGAAGCCGGCGACCATTGTACGAATGTAGCGCCAAAGTAGGAACGACCGTTCCGGCGTCGGGAGAGGGAATGCGCGACGGTCGGGCGCGGGTTCGTTCGAGGCATATAATCCGGGGACACGACACTGGCGTCGTGACGGAGAACGCGAGGCAATCATGGAGATATCCCTGACGTCGCATCGGGCCGCGCGCCGCCAGACCGGCTGCGAACCTTCGCCCGTAATAGACCCGCCGGTCGCATTGCCGCTTCCTGGATCCGAGTCTTGCTGATTGGACGCACCGCGGATTTGCGGCAGAATGCCGTGCCTTGGGCGTTCACGCCCGGCCGCAGCGACGAGCGCCCGACAATCCACTCATGAAATTGCCAAACATCAAGGAGATGCTGGGAACGCTCGTCTCGACGCCGTCGATCAGTTGCACGTCCGAATCGCAGGACCAGAGCAATCTCGACGTCATCGACCACCTGGCGACCTGGCTTGAGGATCTCGGCGGAACCATCGAGCGCATGCCGCTGCCGGACAACGCCGCCAAGGCGAACCTGATCGCCACCTTCGGTCCGCCCGGCGAGGGACTCGCGCTTTCGGGACATACCGACACAGTGCCGTGTGACGAGGGCCGATGGAGCAGGGATCCGTTCGCCCTTGCCGAGTCGGAAGATCGCCTCTACGGTCTGGGCGCATGCGACATGAAGGGGTTCTTCCCCGTCGCATTGGCGGCCCTGGCGCGCTTCGGGGATGCGCGCTTCGTCCGTCCTCTCACCATCGTCGCCACGTCGGACGAGGAGTCGTCCATGGCGGGCGCGCGATACCTGGCGGAAAGAGGCAGGCCGAAGGCGCGGGCGGCGGTGATCGGCGAACCGACGGGTTTGCGCCCGATTCATGCGCACAAGGGCTTCATGATGCTGTCGATCAAGCTCAAGGGCAGTTCCGGCCACTCGTCGAACCCGGAGCTCGGCAACAACGCGCTCGATGCCATGCACGCGGTGATGGGCGAACTCATCGCCTACCGCGGCGAACTGGCGGCGGCTTTCCGAAATCCCGCCTTCGCCGTGCCGACGCCGACCCTCAACCTGGGCTGCCTGCACGCCGGAGACAATCCGAACCGGATTTGCGAGGGCGCGGAACTGCAGATCGACTTGCGACTGATCCCGGGCATGGATCGTGCCGAGGTGCGCGCGGAAATCGATGCGCGCCTTGGGGCCATCGCGGCCGAGCGCGACATCGGCATCGATATTGCGCCGGTATTCCCGCCGGTGTCTTCGTATGAGACGCCGGCCGACGGCGAACTGGTGAGGACGCTCGAGCAGCTTTCGGGCCGATCGTCCGGGTCCGTGGCGTTCGGCACCGAGGCGCCGTTCTTTCAGGCGCTGGGCATGGAAACGGTCATCTTCGGTCCGGGATCCATCGACCAGGCGCATCAACCGGACGAATACCTGGAGACATCGAATATCCGGCCGGCGGTGGACGTGCTGACGGAACTGATCGGTCGCTACTGCGTCGACGCCTGATACCTGGTTTCACCGATGGACTCCGCCGACTTCGCAAGATGGTTTCGGGACGCGACGCCCTATATCGGCGCGCATCGCGGTCGGACCTTCGTCGTCCTGCTGGACGCGGAGGTGGTGGATTGCCCGAACCTGGGCGATCTTGTGCGCGACCTGGCGTTGCTTCACGCGCTCGGCATCAGGCTCGTCATCGTCCACGACGCCGATGGCGCGGATGCGGCCGATGTGGTCGATGCGCAGTCCCGCGATGCCATGATCGTCGCCGCCGGACTCGTGCGCGGTCGACTGGAGGCCCACTTCTCCGCGCTTGCCCCGTTGGGCTCGGACGGTTCCGAACGTATCGTTCTGGTGGGCGCGAACCTGGTTGCGGCGAAGCCTCGCGGCATTGAAGGTGGAGTGGACCAGCAATTCGCAGGGGAACCCCGACGCGTCGCGACCGATGAGATCGGGCGCCTGCTGGACCAGCGCTGCATCGTGCTGCTGCCGCCGTTGGGATATTCGAACGCGGGCGAACCCTATGCGTTGAACGCCGCATCTCTTGCCGCAAGAGCGGCTGCGGCGCTTGGCGCCGACAAGCTCATCGTGTACGACGCCATCGAGCGGTTGCACGGCATCAGCCAGATGTCGCCGGCTGCCCTCGCTGCATTGCTCGGGAGGAACGACTGTCCGCGGGCGTCGAAGTCTCGCCTCGAGGCCTTGTTGCGCGCGACCCGAGGCGGCGTTGCGCGCGGCCACCTGATCTCCTGGCGCTCGGACGGCGCGCTGCTGCGGGAACTGTTCACCGCCGAGGGCGTCGGCACACAGGTTTCGGAAGACGACTACCGAACCGTTCGCCCGGCACAGGTCTCCGACATTCCAGCAATCCTTGATCTGATCAGGCCGCTGGAGGACGCGGGTCTTCTGGTGCGTCGCCCGCGCAATCGGCTGGAAGCCGATA
This sequence comes from Pseudomonadales bacterium, assembly GCA_963668365.1. Lineage (GTDB taxonomy): Bacteria > Pseudomonadota > Gammaproteobacteria > Pseudomonadales > Azotimanducaceae > VXNE01. The sequence continues at coordinate 4,657,832 of OY764266.1, read as the reverse complement.
TCGGGCACTTTCATGTCGCGGAACTCGATGCCCGCGTCATCGGTTGCTGTGCGCTCTATCTCCAGGGCGACGCGATGGAGTTGGCCTGCCTCGCGGTGCATCCCGGCCACCGATCGGTCGTGGACGGCAAGACCCTGGGAGAGCGCCTGCTGGCCCACGCCCGCGAAGTGGCGCGAGCGCACGGTGCCGCGAACCTGTTCGTCCTCACCACGCGGGCCGAGGACTGGTTTGCCGCGCGCGGATTCCGTCCCGCGGAGCCCGACGCGCTACCGGCCTCGAAGCAGGCGTTGTACAACTTTCGGCGCAATTCCAAGGTGATGATCGACGCCCTGACGGCGCGCGCGACGCAAACGAAATCGGGCGAGCGATCCGTCGCCCGCCGGGATTCGACCGGGGCCTGACGCGCCGCCGGCCTGGTGCAGTGTCCAAGCTACGGTTCGACGCGGTCAGTTCTCCTGGCGGTCGCCATAGCAAGCGCCGCGGAGCAGCACTGCGCGCCGCGGACAGCGGACTGTTCCGAAAAACTCTTTGTCAACCCAGTTTATCAACTTGGCCAAGTCCTGATCGTGGAGTGCGCAATACAGGTTGTACGGCCAGATCGGAGCACGTTGTATGCACCTGTGGCATTGGTCGATCCACGCGGCCCCGGCGAGCCGCTCGCCGACCAAGTCCACCGCATGGCGCGACACGTCGAAGACCACCAACGCGTTTGCGGCGAGCCCTGGCGAATGATGGCGCGCGACTGTTTCCATGCGCGCGATCAAGCCTTCGCTCAGCAGACACTTCAGTCGTTCAATAACCTGTCTCTCGGAGATTCCGACCCGTTTCGCCACCATCGCGTAGGGGCGCGCGGTGAGCGACAGCCCTTCCCGGATGGCCGCCAGGAGCCGGCGATCGGACTCATCGAGCGGTGGGGGCGTTTCCGTCGCCACGCGACAGAGCCCGGACGGCGTCCGGCGCCGCGAGGGGAATTCCACATCTTCGCAGTAGTCCCGCTCCGGACGCAGGTCAAGAACCGCGACTCCTGTGCGCTGGCGAATATCTGCGACGGCGTCGTAAAGCTCTCCCGCATTCAGGGCCTCAAGCGCAAACCAGAGATTGAACTCGTGCTCCCGCTCGCAGATGTGGTTGACGCCTCGATAGCGGATCATCGATTCCCTGACCGAACGGAGCCGCGCCTTTGGGACCGCCATCGCCACCTGGGTGCTCGCACCGACGGATCCCGCCGCGAGCGCCGGACCGATCCAGTTCACCACGCCGCACCGCTCAAGTCCCTCGAAACGGCGAAGCACTTCATCCGCCCGGCTACTGAGGCGGCGCGCGATCTCCGCGAACGGTCTCTCGCAGATCGGGAAGTCGCGTCGGCACGCGTCGAGCAGTTGCAAGTCCAACCAGTCGAGGGCCGGCGCCTCGCGCGCGACTGACCTGGTGCTTCCCTTGCGGGCCCCGGGCGGCTGGCCGGGCGCACTCGGCACGCGCGGTCCGCGATCCGCAACGCCTGACCGAGCGCCTTTCGTGGCAAAGGCTGAATCCCTGTTTGCTCGCTGCGACCAGACGCTGTGTGACCCGATCCGGCTGGCCTGACTCTGGACTGGCGCCGTCGACATTCCACCACCTCCGCGTATCGTTGACTCACGTTACGACTATAGGCGCAAGGTGGATATGTTGTCTTTCCGGTCCTTTCCCTACGTACAAGTACGGGCCGGCACATCGGCTCTTGGCCGGCGATCCGCCGAGTGTGTGGCGGTCGCCGGCGCGGGCCTGGTTCGATACTTCCAGTCGCGTTTTCGGAAACGAGGCGGCCGTGGCGCGCGGGTCCGGTGGACAACCACGGCGGAATCAGTCGTTTTCGCCCGCGCGAGCGACCGGCTGCGTTGATCGATGGCGCGCGACATCGAGGACGATCCCCGGTTCGCAATCGACGAAACGCAAATCGTTCGTGCCGAGGGTGTCGGGTAGGGGCAGTGTGCCGCGCTCGCGAGATACGCACGATCCTTGCCGGTTCAGATGCTTCGAAAGTCGGCGATATACCGCTGGATCTTGGCCAGGTAGCGGTCGGCGGCCGCGACATGGTACCGGTTGTTGCGGTTGCGGTACCCGACGTTGTACGAACGAAGCGCGCATGCCGTTGCGTCCGTCGCACTCTGCGCACAGAGCTCGCTGTAGTGCGCAAGGATGCGGGCGGCGCAATTGATGTTCTCCTCGGGCTCGGCGAGGTTCGCATCGCACCAGGCGGCCCACAGGTCGGGGCGGACCTGGCCCGGACCCACCGCGCCCATCGCCGAACGGACATTCTTGCGAAACGAACTCTCGGTCATGATCAGGCTGGCCAGGAGTTCCGGTGGCAGCGCCTGGCGCGTCGACGCTTCGAGGATCCACCCCGCGAACTCGTCCGCGACCGACGCCTTGAGATGGAAGGCTTGCGCGAGGTGCGCGCCAAAGGCGTCGCGTTCCTCGGCCCAGGTCGCGCGGCTGGGTGAGTGGGGGAGCGCCACGGTAACGAAGGCGCGACGTTCGTGCTCCGCCCGAGCCGCCGTACCAGCAACGGCGAATGCGCAGGTGGCAGCCAACAGGACCAGCGCCACACAGCGCACGCCGGCGTGACGGGGGCGTTGACTCCCGGGCGTCTTGGACTTTGTCTTCCGCACTCCCGCGTCCAACCGGTCGAGGACCGGCGATCCGGAATCGACCCATGACTTGGCGCTTTCCATAGCGCAGGCCGATCCCCTGTTCGCTCGCTGCGACAAGACGCCGCGTGACCCGATGCGGCTGACCCGGTTCCGGGAAATTGTCATCGACATCCCACTGCCTCCGCCTGTCATTGACTCACGCTTCGAACTATAGGCGTGCGGTGGACATGCTGTCTTTCCGGCACTTGCCCTACGTACAAGTACGGATTCGCACATCGGTTCTTCGCCGGCGCGGTCGATTCTGGTGAAGTGAGGCAGCAACACATGAAAGGACGCCGCAAGTCTTACGTTGAGCCGGGTAACACAAGGGTGTCGCTGTCATCCGGATCAATCCCGGCCTGGAACGTCATCCGCACCAGATGGGAGAGGCTGTCCGCGCCCATCTTCACCATGACGTTCCGGCGGTACACCTCGATCGTGCGGGGGCTGATTCCCAGTTCACGCGCGACGAGCTTGTTCGTCCTTCCCAGCACGAGCCGTTCGAGCACCTGCCGTTCGCGGGTCGTCAGCGCTCGCAGCCGAGTCCCGATCTCGGACCGCTCGCGCTGGTCCCGCCGGACGCTGCGATCGATGTCGATGGCCCTCGCCACACTCTCCAACAACTGGTCGCGGCTCACCGGCTTTTCGAGGAAATCAACCGCTCCGGCGCGTATCGCCTGTACCGCCATCGCGATGTCACCGTGGCCGGTGAGAATGACTACCGGCAACGTCTCACCGTGATCGTTCAGACGCCGCTGAACTTCCAGCCCGTCCGGCCCCGGCATCTTTACGTCCAGCAGGGCGCATGCCCCGAGGCCGATATCCGGGAAATCGAGAAAGTCGATGCCGGACTCGAACTGGGCCGTTCGATAGCCCGCTGTCTCCAGCAGCGCGTGAAGCGACGCGCGCACGGCATCGTCGTCGTCGACCAGGAATATCAATTCGCCGGACATCTTATCCAGTCGATTCATCGAAGACCGGAACCGAAAAGCGGAATCCCGTTCCGCGCTCGGTGCTGGTATCGACTGCAATCTTGCCCCCGTGCGCCTCGATGATCGTGCGGCAGATACTCAGCCCGATGCCGATGCCATCCGGTTTGGTCGAAACGAACGGCTCGAAAACCCGCTCTCGAACTTCCGAGGACAACCCGGGCCCGTTGTCGCTGACGACTATTTCGACCTCCTCGCGGCCAGACACCGTCGCGACGGTGATGGCAGGAGACTCGAAACCGCTCAAGGCGTCGATGCTGTTGCGAACCAGATTGAGAACCACCTGCTGAATCTGAACATGGTCGATGAGGACCGGAGGAAGGTCGGCGGCGAGGTCCAGCTTCAGGTCGACTCCATCGGCGGCCGTTCCCAATGTCGCCAGCCGACAGGTCTCCTCGACGACAACATTGATGTCCCGCACGGAATGCTCGGTATCTCCCTTGGCTGCGAACTCGCGCAGGAGTCGAATGACAGCGCCGGCCCGCAGGGACTGGGTGACGGCATGGTCCATGTATTCGCGGACCTTGGCCGGCATCTCGCCGCCGTCCTGATCGATCAATGCGGCGCTGGCTTCGACGAATCCGACGACAGCCGATAGCGGCTGGGTGAGCTCGTGCGCCAGAGCCGATCCCATTTCGCCAACGGCACTCGCCCGCGCGACCTGCATCAGCTCCGATTGCAGCTCTTCGATGCGCGCGCGGGTTCGCAGCGTCTCCGTGAGGTCGTGAAGCGTACCGATGAAGAGTGTCGCATCGGTGTCATCGTGCAGTTCGCCGACCGACAGGCGGATTGGAAATGTCGCACCGTCCTTGTGCCGACCCGTCACATCGCGGCCCGTTCCGATAACCCTCGCCTTGCCCGTGCGAAGATAATTCCGAATGTAAGTGTCGTGGTTCCGCCGATCCGGTGGCGTCATGAGCAGGTTGACGTTGTTGCCGAGCACTTCTTCCGCGGAATAGCCGAACAGCCGTTCACACGCGGCGTTGTAGAGCAGCACTGTCCCGGATGAATCGATCACGACCATGCCGTCGAGCGCCGCATCGACCACTCGACGAAGCATGTCCTCGCCGAGGATGGATGGTGATTCGGAGGCTGTTGTTGTCGGAAAGGATTCCTTCACCGTTCGCTGGTGGAATCGATCACGTCCATTGGCGCATTATGTTCGAGCAGAGTTCGGCGTCAATGGCCAATCGGCTGGAGCAGAGTTCCACCTGTACCGGAATGATCGGATCTTCGCGTCAGCAGCACGCCCAGCGATGTCCACGACACAGGGCCATCAACATTCTGACTTCGTGCCGGGCATCAATTTGAGACGTCGTGAGTCAGTCTGAGGGGAGTGGCTGTGCGGATGCGTCGAGAGTTCGACATGACTATCGTCGGCGTGTATGTTCGGGTGATGTCGCCCGGCGGGTGTTGCGGAAAGATGCGGACACGCTGAGTGGCGGGCGGCCGAGGGATTCCCTGCGGAAAGCGCCTCGCCGGGCAGCGGGACAAGCGGGAGATCATGTCGCAGGAACATACGTCGCGAGAGGCGCCTTTTGACCTCAACGGCAAATCCGCTGTGGTAACCGGAGGCGGCAACGGTATCGGCAGGGCCTTGTGCCTCGCACTCGCTCGGCAGGGTGTCAACGTCGCCGTCGCGGATCTTGAGGAAAAGGCGGCGCGTGAGGTCGCGCAAGAAGTGGCCGAGTTCGGCGTCCGGAGCGTGGGTCTGGCCGTTGACGTCACCGACGAATCCAGCGTGTCGGCGCTCGCCGATTCGTCGTGGCGGGCATTCGGGAATGTCGAGATCCTCGTCAACAACGCGGGCGTGATGCATGCGCTGGCACCCCTGTACGAGTGCAGCGCCACCGATTTCGACTGGGTGTTCGCCGTGAACGTGCGCGGCGCGATGAACGGCATTCGGGCGTTCGTGCCGAGATTCGTGGCGTCCGTCCGAGCCAGCCGCGTGGTCAACACCGCCTCGGAGCACGCTCTTGGGATTCCCCACGTTGGCGGCGGCGTTTACACGGCGTCCAAGCACGCCCTGCTCGGCCTGTCCGACGTGCTGCGCCGCGAACTCCCGGAACATGTGAGGGTCAGCGTGCTCTGCCCGGGGATCGTCGACTCGACCCTTTGGCGGGCAGGCGAACGGCGTCAGGCGGAATACGGCGGTCCGGCGGCAGCGCCGGAGGCATCCGGTGCGTTCATGCGCCAGATGGGAATGCCGGCGGCGGAGGTGGCCGCCAGGGCCGTGGAAGGAATCCGCACCGGGGAGTTCTACATCGTGACCCACCCCCACGCGGTCGGTATCGCGCACAGACGGTGGATTGAGTTGGAGCAGGCGTTCGCAACGCAGGCGCCCCGGCGCGAGGGCGACCAGAAGTACGACCTCGAACCCATCCTGGCGACCCTGCCGCAGGTCCGGCAACCGTAGGGGAGGATTCGCCATGCTCACTCTGTACCAGTTCTCGACATCGCCCTTCGCGGAGAAGGTGCGTCGCGCACTGAACTACAAGGGCATCCCGTTCGACATCCACGAGGTCGCGCGCGCCAGAGTGGCCGAGGGGGACTACGAGCACGTCAGCCCCACGGGCAAGTTCCCCTCGATCCGGGACGGCGACGCGGTCGTCTGGGACTCGACCGACATCCTCTACCACTTGGAGAGATCGTACGGCGGTCCGGTCCTCGTCCCGCCTGGATCCCGGGACGCCGCGCTGGCCCACGCGATCGAGGAGTGGGCCGACGAGAGCCTTTACTTCTACGAGATGACGATGCGTCTCACCTGGGAGCACAATCTCGACACGGCGCTTGACGAGTTCGCCCGAACGCTGCCCGGCGTGCCGAAGCCGCAGCTGAAGTCACTGATCGTGGAGGCATCGACCCGGCTCACGCAGGCCCAGGGTGTCGGGCGGAAACCCAGGGACCAGGTGGTTCGCGATGTCAAGCGACACTTCGAGGCGCTCGACGGCCTGCTCGACGGCCGCGCCTGGCTGGTGGGTGATGCGCTGTCGATCGCCGACCTTGCCGTCATTGCCCAGGTGAACGCGCTGCGCTGCGCGGAGGAAGCGGAAGCGGCGCTGCAGACAACACGCCACGTACTCGACTGGATCGGACGGGTCGACGGAGCGGCGCCCCGGTAGCCGGAGGGCGCGGTTCGGTGCCGCAGGCCGGACGTCGAACCGCGTGCCTTCAACCCTCGGGCGTGAACGCCACCGGCATCCGGATGACCGCGTTGAACCAGATGCTCTTCATCATTTCCATCTCGCCGTCGGGTCGGATGTCCGGAATGCGCGTCACGATTTCCTTGAGCAGCGCCCCGAGCTGGTAGCGCGCCAGCCGCGAGCCGAGGCAGAAATGCGGTCCGTTGCCGAACGCCAGATGGCGGTTCGCATTCTCGCGCGTGATGTCGAAGCGGTGCGGGTTCGGGAACACCGCGGGATCGCGGTTCGCGGCCGGATAGGACAGGTATATCTTGTCGCCCCTGGCGACCTTCTGCCCGCCGATCTCGGTGTCCTCCATGACCGTGCGCCGGAACTTGACCACCGGCGGCGAGTGGCGCAGCACCTCCTCGATGGCGTTGGGCAGATGCCGGTCGAGATCGCTCCGCAGCAGGGCGTACTGGTCCGGATGCTCGCGCTTCTCCGCGGCGAGTTCCCGGGCGATGGCGAACAGGCCGTAGAAGGCCGAGTTCGAGCCGTCTCGGTAGGCCGCGTTCTCCGTGTCGGCGGTCCGGTTGCCGAGCGTGAACACCGTCTCGCGCAGCCGGTCCGGCACGCCGAGAAGCTTGCAGAACGTGTACACGGGGAGCCGCGAGGCGACGTCGAAGACGAACTCGCACTCTCCCTTGCCGGCGACCGAGTCGATGATCGACCGCGCGACGCGGTCGATCTCGGGATGGAACGCCGCCAACTCGCCCGCCGCGAACGGCGGCATGACCAGCTTCTTCACCGCCATGTGGTCGGCGGGCTTCATGCCCATCAGACCCGCCCGCTGTTCCTCGAGCTGCGGCGGCTCGAAGTCCCAGATGACGGGGCTTCCCTCATGCGAGGAGAACAGTTCCTGGTCGCGTGAGACGTCGACGACGTCCTGATAGCGAGTGAGCACCCAGAACCCCTTGTCCAGGGACGCGTGGGCCATCGGCGTACGGTAGCTCTCGGACGGCGGATTCCAATGCACCGGGTCGGACTCGCGCCATGTGTCGAAGAGTTCGTGGGGCGGACCGCCACACGCGGGGATCAGGGTGGGATCGATCAGATTGTCTGCGAGGGACATCGGCATGCCTCCTTCCTGCGGAGTCGCGAGCATGAACGGAGTGTAGCCGTCGGGCGGGGGGGCTGTCATCGTTGGGCGTGCGTTCTGGACGGGTCCGCGGGCGACGAGGCGGCGCCGTGATTCGATCAGATCGAACATCCCCATGGGGACGGGTGCCACGGTCAGAATTGAAGTACTTCAATTCGAGTGAGAAACCCCGGTAGTCGAGATCGCATGTCGCGATCAGGCGGGAAATAGCCGTCGCGGTTCGTCGGGACATCGTCGCCCATACGGAACATGTCGATCTGACATGCGGGTGCCCGGCTATCCGGCGGGACAGGCTCCGTCACTCAGCCGCGGGATCGCGAAGAGGGCTCTTCGGCCGGAAGAGCCGAACGAGTCGCGCCGCGAAGGACGGCGTGGCCGGCGCGGCCGTATCGTGCGCGGCGACCTCCACGGTACCGACATCCCCGAACCTGAGCGTGGCCTCGGCGAGCCTGTCGAGCAGGCGGTCGAGTTCCTGCCTCGCGCGAAGGTGTTCGACGCCCGCGTCGATCTCGCCCAGCACCTCGGTGAACCGACGCACAATCTCGTAGGTCTCGCGCGCGACGGAAAGCGCCAGCGCACTCTTGACCGCGTGATTGGCGACCAGCAACCACAGCACCACGACCGCGAGCAGGACGCCCAGAACCTGCTGGAGGCCGATCAGGGGTTCGGGAACTGGGCCTTCCCCCGTGATGGCGATGGCGAACGCCGAGACGAAGCAGCCGGAGCCCAAGCCGACTAGCAGGACGTTCCCCACGAGGTGGAGGCGGGTGAACCGCCGATGCCGGTGCTGATGTGGCGGTTCGAGGTGCGCGACCGCCGTCACCCGGTGACGGGGCGCGCGGACCCTTGGGCGGCAAGGGGCTGTCACGCATCCGGCGCTACAGTCTACCCGGCTCGGAGCGGGCGTTGTATAACTATCGGGCAACTCCAGGGTGATGATCGAATGCGACCGGGGCGAAGTCGGACGAGCGATCCATTCCCCGCGGGGTCTCGTCCGACCGCTCGCGGTCGTGCGTTCGCCGCCGTTCTCGGATGGAAGAAGAAGAGGAGCCATGCCGGATAACCGCAAATACTCATCAGTCATAGTCGACGGCGTCGAGCAGGCGCCGAGCCGGGCGATGCTGCATGCCGTCGGTTTCGTTCCGGAAGACTTCACCAAACCGCAGATCGGCATTGCCTCCACCTGGAGCATGACGACCCCCTGCAACATGCACATCGACGGGTTGGCCGAGGAAGCGGCGAGAGGTGCGGATGCCGCCGGAGCGAAGAGCGTCGTCTTCAACACCATCACGGTTTCCGACGGCATCGCGATGGGCACCTCGGGGATGCGCTATTCGCTGGTTTCGCGGGAGTTGATCGCGGACTCCATCGAAGCAGTGGTCGGCGCGCAGGGTTTCGACGGGTTCGTCGCCATCGGCGGCTGCGACAAGAACATGCCGGGATGCGCCATGGCGATGGCGCGCCTGGACCGGCCGAGCGTATTCGTGTACGGCGGCACGATCCTGCCCGGTGCCGAACGTCGCGACATCATCTCGGTATTCGAAGCCGTGGGCGGACACGCGGCGGGGACCGTATCCGACATCGAACTCAAGGAGATCGAACAGACGGCGATTCCGGGTCCCGGCTCGTGCGGCGGCATGTACACGGCGAACACCATGGCTTCCGCCATCGAAGCCCTTGGCCTATCGCTGCCCAACTCGTCGGCGCAGAACGCGGTCAGCGACAACAAGCGCCGCGACAGCTACGACGCGGGCGCCGCCGTGAGGGCGCTGATCGACCGCGACATCAAACCTTCCGACATCCTTTCCCTCGAAGCGTTCGAGAACGCGATCACCGTTTGCGTAGCGCTGGAAGGATCCACCAACGCGGTCCTGCACCTCTTGGCGATTGCCCATGCCGGCGGCGTGCCGCTGACGTTGGATGACTTCACCCGCGTCGGCGATCAAGTGCCGGTGCTGGCGGATATGCGTCCGTCCGGCCGGTTCGCGATGTCGGAGCTGATAGAGATCGGCGGCATCCAGCCACTCATGAAAGGCTTGCTCGACGAGGGTCTGTTGCACGGCGAATGCCTGACGGTCACCGGCAAGACGATGGCGGAGAACCTGGCGGCCATCGCACCCTATCCGGACGGCCAGGAAATCATCCGGCCGTTCGCGAACCCGGTCAAGAAGGACAGCCACCTCGTGGTGCTCTACGGCAATCTTGCCCCGGGGGGCGCGGTGGCGAAGATCACGGGACACGAGGGATTGACGTTCACCGGGACAGCGAGGGTCTTTCATGGCGAGGAGGCGGCCATGCGAGCCATCATGGATGGGCGCGTGGGGGAAGGCGATGTGGTGGTCGTGCGCTACGAAGGCCCGAAGGGCGGTCCGGGCATGCGGGAAATGCTGAGCCCGACCAGCGCCATCAAGGGCCGCGGACTTTCCAATGTCGCGCTGCTCACGGACGGTCGCTTCTCCGGCGGCTCCCATGGTTTCGTGATCGGACACGTGTCGCCCGAAGCGATCGAAGGCGGCCCGATCGCGCTCGTGGAAGACAACGACGCCATCGCCATCGACGCGGAGCGACGTCAGATCAATGTCGAACTGACGGATGAGGAACTCGCGCGCCGGCGGGAGCGGTGGCGTCCGCCCGCGCCCTATGCGACGCGCGGGGCGCTCGCGAAGTATGCGAGACTCGTCAGTTCCGCCAGCGAAGGCGCGGTGACGGACTGGATGCCTTGATATCGTCGACTTCATCTCATGAACGGTTCCGCGACGAAGCGATTGCGAAAATGAAGGCGCTGGCGCCCCGCAGCGCAGTTGGCTCAGAAGCCCGGCGAGCCGGATGGCGTTGTTGCCTGGCGCTTGTGCTGTCGGGTGCCGCGGTCCTGCCGGTTTTCGCCCAGACATTGCCGGCGCTGTCCTTCAAGGACACCAATCCCAGGGCCAACGAGGACAGAAACGACAGCATGCTGTTCGAGGTCGTGCTCGACGCGGCGAGCGGCAGCCAGGTGACGGTGGATTATGCCACCGCGGACAAGACCGCAAAGGCCGGGGAAGACTACACGGCTGCGAGCGGGACGCTGACCTTCGCGCCCGGAGACACCAGCAAGTCGGTCTCCGTCGCAGTGCTGGACGACGACCGGTTCGAGGGTATCGAGACGTTCACCATGACGCTGTCCGGCGCGGTCGGGGCGACCGTGGATGTGGATGTCGGGACCGCAACGGGTACGATCGAAGAAACCGAAGTAGCGCCGAACCTGACGATCCGCGGAAGGGAGGTGGTCGAGGGTTCGCCTCTGATTTACGACGTGACGCTCACGAGGGCAGTCGCCGCGACCGTCAGGGTGTTCTACCTCACGGAAGATTTCGATCCAGAGGATCCACCGGCGCTAGCCCTGGCCGAAGCCGGAACCGACTTCGTGGCCAAGTCCGGAAGGCTGACGTTCGCGCCGGGCGAGACTTCGAAGACCATTAGTATTTCGGTGGTTGACGATAGCGACGTCGAGCCGGACGAGGCTGTGGTGGTGACGCTGAGGGATCCTATCAACGCGTTTTTCGTGCCTCGCTCAGAGACTGCGGCGACGTGTCCGTGGTCGGCTTGCGCGTTCGGGTCCGGCGGTCAATGCTGCGATTGCGGCACGATACTGAATGACGACGTGGTGGCTTCGACCGAGATCGCGCTGTCGGCGACGCCGTCGGCGGTGTCGGAGGGCGCGGGTTCGACGGAGGTGGAGGTGACGGCGTCGCTGGACGGCGGCGCGCGGACGGCGGCGACGACGGTGACGGTGACGGTGACGGGGAGCGGGGCGGCGGGGGCGGTCGGCTTCGCGGCGGTTCCGGCCTTCGACGTGGTGATAGCGGCGGGCGCGACGAGCGGGAGCGGGAGTTTCGCGCTGGTTCCGGAGGACGACGGCGCGGACGAGGCGGACGAGACGCTGACGCTGGCGGGGTCGTCGGACCTTCCGGTGACGCCGGCGACGGTGACGCTGACGGACGAGGATGAGAAATCGATCCGCGTTCTGGCGATCGCCGATGCGGAGGCGGTCGAGAGCGCGGGCGAAGTGCGGTTCGAGGTGATGCTGGATGGTCCAGGCGCGGCGGACGTGACGGTGAGCTATGCGACGGCGGACCCGGTCGGGCTCGCGGGTCCGGCGGCGGAGGCTGGTTTCGATTACGAGGCGGCGTCGGGGACTCTGGCGTTCGCGCCGGGCGAGGCGTCGCGGACGATCCGTGTCCCGCTTCTCGGTGACGGCATGGACGAGCCGGACGAGCGGTTCGCCCTGATCCTTTCGGATCCGCGCGGCGCGACGCTCGGCCGGGGAATGGCGCTCGGCACGATCCGCGACGACGACGAGCCGCCCGCGCTGTCCGCGACGGACGCGGCGGGCGACGAGAGCGTGGGGGCGCTGGAGTTCGAGGTGACCCTGAGCGCGCCGAGCGGGAACGAGGTGTCGGCGTCCTACGCGACGGCGGACGGCTCCGCGACGGCGGGCAGCGACTACGAGGCGGCAGCGGGGACGCTAGTGTTCGCGCCGGGCGACGTGTCCCGGACAGTCCGTGTGGCGATTCTCGACGACGCCGCGCACGAGGCGGACGAAGAGACCTTCGAACTGTCGCTGTCGGCGTTGGTCAACGCGACGGCGGCGGATGTTTCCGCCACCGGCACGATCCGCGACGACGACTTGGCGCCGCCGACATTGGCGGGACAGTTGCCGCCGGCGATGCTCTGCGTCGGGGGCGTTCCCTACGAGCTGGACCTCGCGGAGTACTTCGGCGGGGACGAACTGCGGTTTTCCGCGACATCGTCGACGCCGGAGGTGGCGACGGCCGCGCTCGCCGGGAGCCGTCTGACCGTCGCCCCGGTGTCCGAAGGCGAGTCCTCGGTGACGGTGACCGCCGGCAACGCCGCAGGTTCGGTCGAAAGCGCGGTCAGGGTGCGCGTGGTGACGGATCCCGCTGAGATCGAGGCGATTGGGTCGGCGCTGGCGTCGATCGGCCGGGTGGTGCTGACCAGCGTGACCGGATCGGTTCGGGACCGCTTCTCGGAGCCGATCACATCGATGGACGACACCAGCGGCGAAGAGCGGGCGGATTCGCATGCGCGAGCGGTTGTCGGAAACCGTTGGCCCGCCCCGTCATCGCACGGCGTCCGATTCGACGAATGGGATGCGGGGGGACTCTTCGAGTCCGGGTATCCCGTCGGCGACCGGCCCGCAACGACGAGCCCCGCCCACCGGCGCGGCATGGCTCCGTTCTCGTTCTCGCTCGACTCGGGGCGGTCTGCTACGGCGGGGACGGGGTGGTCGGTGTGGGGACGCGGCGACGTGCGCGGGTTCGAATCGGGGACGGACGGCGATTCGCACGACGGCACGATCACGTCGGTTCACTTGGGCACCGACGCCCGGCGCGGCGACTGGCTGGCTGGCATCTCCGTGGCGCGCGGCGCGGCGGAGGCGGACTACCGCTTCGAGCGCTCGGCGGACGCCTGCGGCGGGGCCGGTGGCGGCGACGGGACGATCAACGCCGATTTGACGAGCGCGCATCCCTACGCGGGGCGTCGGGTGGGCGCGGGATGGGTCTGGGCGACATTGGGGGCGGGCGGCGGAGAAATGTCCGCGGAGCGCTGCGAGAGCGGCCACCGCGTCGAGACCGACCTGTCGATGCGCCTGGCGGCCGCGGGTGGCCGGCATCCGTTCGCTCGCGGGGAGCGGGTCGCGCTGTCGATCATGGAGGAGGTCGGCATGCTGGATCTGACGACGGGGGACGCCCCCGGGCCGGTCGGCGACCGCTCCGTGCGCGTCGGGCAGGCCAGGATCGGACTGGAGGCCTCGGGGGTCGTGCCGCCGGGTTGCCGATGTTCGCTGTCGAGTTTCGCGCGGGCGTTCGCCCGCGGGGATTGGGGCGACGGGATCACGGGAGCGGGTCTGGAACTGGCGGCGGGCGTGCGCTTCCGGAACTTCCCGCTGCGTCTCGGCCTCGATGCCGGGATTCGGGCGCTGGCCTGGCACTCGGACGAGGATGTCCGGGAGCGCGGCGCGAACCTGAGCGTCTCGATCTTGCCGAAGCCGGACGAGACGGGATGGCGGGCGTCGCTGGCGTGGCGGCGCGGGGCGGACCGCCCGCGCTTCGGCGGGACGGACGGCATGGCGCCCTGGTTCGCGAGGGCGGGAGTCCCGCCGGGCGCGAATCGCGACTGGACGTCCGAGTTCCGGCTCGGCTACGGCATCGCGCTGCGCCGGGGCTTGGCGACGCCGTTCGCGGACGTCGCTGCGGGCGGCTCCGACAGCGGCGGCGCACGGTTCGGGGTGCGGTATGCGCTCGGTGATCGCGCCTGGAGACTGGCGACGGAGTGGAGCGTCGGACAGGGCGCCGGAAACGGGATCGCCTTGGAGTTCCTCGGCCGGTTCTAAGCGTTCCGCCGCGGTTTGTCGTCAGCGCGCCAGCCACGCGCTGAAGCGTTCGTTCACATCGTCTGCGCGGTCGCTCCACCACTCCCAGTCGTTATACAGAACGCGCCGCATGTTCTGGGGGCTGGTCGGCATGTGCGGCACCATGTCGACCCCGGTCGCCAGGTGGGTGGAGATGAGTTCCGTGCCGGAATGCCGGGCGGGGCTGTAGGAGATGTATCGGCCGACGGCCGCCTGGACCTCGGATCGCGTCGCATAGCGCACCAGTTGGCGCGCTGCTGCGAGTTTCGGCGTTCCCGCGACGATTCCCATGGTGCCGGAATCGAGCACCTGGCCGTCCCAGACCACCACGAACGGCTGGTTCTCGACGATCTGGGCATTGAAGATGCGCCCGTTGTAGGCGGTGCTCATCACTACCTCGCGGTCGGCTAGCATTTGCGGAGGTTGCGCCCCCGCCTCCCACCAGACAATGTCGTCCTTGATGGTGTCGAGTTTGCGGAATGCGCGGCTCATCCCGGCGGCAGTGCCCAGCGTGTCGTAGACCTCTTCGACCGGTACCCCGTCGGCCAGCAGTGCGAATTCCAGGTTCACCTGCGGTGCCCGCCGCATGCCGCGGCGACCGGGGAAACGGTCCGGATCGAAAAAGTCGTCGATGGTGGACGGCTTGTCGCCGGGGAAGCTGTCGGCGTTGTAAGCGTAGATCGTCGAGTAGAACAGCAGTCCGCCGCCGCAGTCCGTCACCGTCCCCTCGAAGAAGTCCTCCTCCGCCGGCGTGCCGTCGGGAGCGGGCGCGAGTTCGTCGAGGTCGACGTACTCCAGCAGGCCCTCGTCGCATCCCCGGGCCGCATCCGCCATCTCGAGATCGACGACATCCCAATAGACCTTGCCGGTTTCCACCTGCGCGCGAACCTGCGCCAGGCCGCCGTTGTATACCTCGACGCGAATCTCGATGCCTGTTTCCTTCGAGAACGGCTCGAGGATCGCCTTGCGGCTCGCCTGCTCGTAGGAGCCGCCCCAGGACACTACCGTCAGGGTCTCTGCGGACCCGCCGACGGCGAGCGCAAGACATGCGAGCGCGAGGGTTCGGCGTACTGCCGGGGACGTTTTCATGGAAGCTCCTCGATGAAGGCAAGAGTGGAAAGCCGTATGCTGCCGACTATCCGGCGAGGAGGTCAAACATGTCCGATATGGAGCCTGTCGGCGAATTCGGTTCCAGGGACTGGTGCGAGGCGTGCGCCGATTGGAGTATCAAACAGCTTCTCGAAGCCGATCTGCCGGCGGACATGGCGTGGGGATTCAGCGAGGTCTACACGCATCTTCCGGAAAGATTGATGCCCGAGGGACGGGAAGTGGCGGGGTATTACATCCTGGTCAAGGACGGAGAGATCAGCGCCGGCGACGGCGCGCCGGCGGAGTGTCTCGGAACACCGGGCTTTCATATCACCGCGCGCTGGGCGGCGATCTGCAATCAGTCCGGCAGGCAATACGGTAGCGAAGGCGGGCGGCGGCGCCAGGCGGACCAACAGGCAATGTACCGCGCGATAGAGGAATACCTGGGCCAATCTCTTGAGCTCGTGACGCACCACCGCCCACACACGTGGCCCGAAGAGATACGCGCCGCGCTGATTCGGTCTGCCTACGAAGAGGGCGGCACCGGTTACGAAGAAGGCGGCGGGCTGCACAACGTGGCGGCGAAGCTCCAGAAGCCTTCGCCCGAGTTCGCCGACCTGCCGGTCACCGGCATGGGTGTCCCGGACTTCGCGAACATGACCGAGGCTCTGAAGCAGCGATTTCTGAAGTTGTGCGCGGTTGATACGCCGACGTAGCAATATCAGAATAGGGTCGCTGCCCATATTCAACCGAACAGCATTGAAGACAACGATCAAGACTGCCGATGACCTTGTGAGGAAGGCGAGGACCTTCGCAGCAAGGGCGAACATTACGCTGCGCTTGCTGATGGAGCGTGGCTTACGCGTAGTGCTGCGAGCCGATAGCCGACGAGAACGCTTCGAACTAAGGAAGCTCGCCAAATTAATCTATCCGTTCATGGTGTTTGGCAAGAGGCTGTAGTTCCACTCGCCATGGAAGGGGTCGCGCTTGATGGCGAGGTTGTTCATCTGCGCGTCGGTGATCTGGCGGCCGGTCGGGTATTGGCCTTCGTCGAGTTCGGAGCGGATCGCCAGGCCCTCCCTGGTGGTCGTTGCGCCGATCAGGTTGACCACGACCTCGTGGCTCACCAGCGGCCGGCCGCGCCAGTTCTGGGTGATGTGGCAGAACATGCGATGCTCGATCTTGTTCCACTTGCTGGTGCCCGGCGGGAAGTGACACACCGAGATGCGCAGCCCGAGGGTGTCGGCCAGCTGCTGCAGCTCGTACTTCCACAGGCGCGAACGGCTGCCGTTGGAACCGCCGCCGTCCGCCGTGACCAGCAGGCGGCGGGCCTCCGGGTAGGCGTGGCGACCCATCTGCCGCCACCAGCGCCGCAGCGTCGCCACCGCGAACTCCGAGGTGTCGTGGTCCACGCCGACGCCCACCCAGCCGGCGTTGGCCGTCAGGTCGTACACCCCGTACGGAATCGCCTTGCCGAGGTCCCGGTCGATGAAGTCATGCACCTTCACCTCCTCGGGGCGTCCCTTCGGACGCCATTCCCTGCCGCCGTTGCGGTACGGGCCGACCAGCTCCTTCTTCTTCGTGTCCACCGACACCACCGGCTGCCCCAGGCGCTGGAACGCCCGCACGCGTCGGTCGATGCGCCGGAACTGCGCGTCGCGGTCCGGATGCTGGCGTCCTTCGAGCGTCTTGCGGTTGGCCTGCAGGCTGTAGCCCAGTTCGTGCAGCAGGCGATTCACCGTGCGCTCGCTGACCGGATGCCCCGCGTCCCGCAACCGTCGCGCCAACCGCGCCGCGCTGCTGCAGGTCCAGCGCAACGGGCCGGTCGGGTCGCCCCGCGTCACCGGCTCGAGTTCCCGCTCCAGCGCGTCCACCAGGCCCGCGTCCCGCGCCGTCAGCGTCTTGCGGCCGCCGCCCGGACGGCGCTGCCGCGCGGCCCCCACCGGCGCCGCCCCCGCGTCCAGCTCCCGCAACCCCGCGCGCACCGTGACCCGCGACATCCCCGTCGCCTCGGCGACGCGCGTCACGCCGCCACGCCCGATGGCCCGCGCCTCCGCCGCCGCCCACAGCCGACGCGTGCGCTCATCCAGCAGCGGCCCCAACACCGCGTACTTCCCCCGCAACGCCTCCGTCACCGCCGCTTGCGTCAAACCAGCCATCGCCGACAGCATAACAAACGCCGATCATATCGGACATTCTATTTTGGCGAGAGCCCTAAGGGATGCGTCTGTGGGCGGCCGAGGCCTGCAACCTCTCTATCGAGACGCCGAGTGGGCGCGGATTCGCGAATCCGCGTACGAAGATCGCGGCGGTTGATCGCCAGGTCAAAATCAGTCCGCCGCTACCTCATGCGGCGAACCCGGCGTCAAACGACGCCCGCGACGTGCGACGAATTGATCGGGATGGTGTAACCCGACGGTCCCTTGACCTCGAAAGAGTCGTGGATTCTGCCGCGCTCGATCGGCGTTGCTTCGATACCGTCCTCGACGAACCCCTGGTACACGGCGTCGACATCGTCGACCATCAGATCGAACGGCGCGCGTTGGCCTTGGGGGATGGGTTCCTCGGTCTTGTTGAGTATCAGGTGCGTGCCGCCGCGCAGTTCAAGGATCGCAAAATCGTCGCGTTCCAGGATCTCGCGCATCCCGTGGCGGACGAAAAAGTGATACGCGTCCCCGACATCTGAAACCGCCATTCTCATGTGTCCGACCGCGAAGGTCGGCCGTTGGTCATCTTTCATGTGCTGTTTCCCATGATTGCCTACGTAACCCGGGCCGTTGAATTTGCCCGAACAGCGATCTGCAAGAAACATACATCATGTTCGTGCATGGTGAATAGTCGGTTGTCCGCTCGACACCGCACTAAGGCGGTGTGTGCGGCGTCGTCGCGCTTGACCGTTGTCGGCCTTGCGGTTGGTTGCGAGGGAAGCCTTAGGGCGAAAAATAGGTTGACACAAAGAAGTTGACTTATACTATGACGAAATACGAGTGAATAATTGTGGCATAGCCATGCGACTCCAGGATTTCGCCACAGACATAGGCTTCTCGCCCAATGCGGTGGCCACGGGACTAAAGACGACGAAGGTCGAAATTGCTGGCACATTGGGGCTAAGCCGGGACGCCCTCTCGCGGGGCTCCCGCGTCGGTGCACTGAAGACCCAAATGCGATTGCGCCAGATGCTGGAGATTCTCAATCGAGTGGATGCAGAGCTGGGCTCGGAATTGATTGCCTACGCCTGGTTCCGATCCGAACCCCTGCCCGGCTTTGCAGGCATGACCCCATGCCAACTCGTGCGGGACGGGAAAGCCGACATGGTGCATGCCTATCTGGATCAGGTTCTGGATGGCGGCTACGCCTGAGATTTGTCGCAATAAGTGCATCTTCAAGCTGTTGTTTACCGGGCTCACGATCCTCGCTGGGCATGGTCGCCGTTGTCCGGCGAAGGTGCCCGTCGCCGCGGGGGGAGGTTCAACCGCTTAGGGCTTGCCGCGATGTACATGTCACTTTCTTTGGCAACCGCCGTGCGAGAGGTCAGCCCAATCGGGCGGCGGATGCAGCCGTTGGTTCTATGTGCGTATGAGGTGGATGCCGATCCGATTTTTGATGCGCTTGATCGGACCGAAAGGGCCGCGCAATCCGTCAGGCAGGCGGAACTCGACTGCCCAACGTGGCGTAGTGACATGTTTTCCAGAAGAACGCCCGCCTCGCACGCCCTCGCCGACCGCTTGATGGCCG
Organism: Pseudomonadales bacterium; assembly: GCA_963668365.1. Classification (GTDB taxonomy): domain Bacteria; phylum Pseudomonadota; class Gammaproteobacteria; order Pseudomonadales; family Azotimanducaceae; genus VXNE01. The sequence goes on along the minus strand of OY764266.1, from coordinate 4,638,657 downwards.
CCGGCTTCGCCGGAATGCGGTTCAGGAGCTATGCCGTAGGTGCCCGCGAACAGGACATCAACCTTGTTCTTTGGCGTTGGGGCGGTGAGCTGCCAAGCCGTGTTGTGCTGATAGATGAAGACAATCGTTTGGGCCTTGATCATTCAAATTCCGTTGATGACTGATGCCGACGAACGAATCGCCGACAAGGAGGCACAATGCCGGACATAGCCCAGCTTCTTGGGTCGAAGCTCATCGGCGCGCTGTGGTGGTTGATCCCGCTCATCGTCCTCGTACAGGCATTGCGTTCGCCATGGTTCAAGGGACATGTCGGCGAGTGGATCGTTCATCTGTCCGCGCGGCTTCTCCTTCCATCGAACCGATATGCCAGCTTCCGAAACGTCACATTGCCCACACCGGACGGAACCACGCAGATCGATCACATTTTCGTTTCCCAATTCGGCGTGTTCGTTGTGGAAACCAAGAACATGAAAGGATGGATATTCGGCAGCGAACGCCAAGCGCAATGGACACAAAAAATCTACAGGCAGTCCTACAGATTTCAGAACCCGCTGAGACAGAACTACAAGCACGTCAGGGCGCTGGCGGCGGCGCTGGGCATTTCTGCCGACTATGTTCATTCGGTCGTCGTTTTTGTTGGAGATTCGACGTTCAAAACGACAATGCCTCCCAACGTAACCGCTGGCATCGGATTTGTTCGCTACATAAGATCTTTCTCGACGTCGGTTTTCTCGCAATCCGAGATAAACGATTTTTGCGGCGGCATCGCCTCGGGGCGCCTTGATCCCTCGTGGAAGACTCATCGGGAACATGTGCGCAATCTGAATTCAAGGGCAGACCCTGGGGCGAACAGAAGGTGTCCGAAATGCGGCGAAGCGATGGTTCTACGCACGGCCCGTCGCGGCACCAATGCTGGCGAGCCGTTCTGGGGGTGTTCCGGCTACCCGAAGTGCCGGACAACACAATATTTCGAACAACGGGAAATAAAGTGACAATCCACGGCGTTCAGGAACTCCCCAACATCAATGATCCGGACTTGATTCGGAATTGCGTGTGTGTACAAGACATGCGCCGTACCGTGGCCGCGTTGTTTGAGCATGTTGTCTCTCAACTTTCCCTCCACCCTGTTACTGCGCCGATCCGCGTGACCCTCGCAATCGTAGATCGACTCGCTGAAGGAGCACTATCTGTTGAGCTGCTTTGCCAAAAAAACCGCGTGCGAGACGCGGCGATTGTCTTGTTGAGCCTCCATGAACTAAGGCTTGATCTTCAATACATCGCTCTCGACCTGGAGCGTGCGGATACCTGGCTCGACCATACACAAGAGGGAAAGAAACCGTGGCGGGTTGCCGACCAGATACAGGAGATGTACATCCTGCCAGATGAATTGAAGGCTGAGCGCTGGCTCTACCGTCAGTACTCAATGGTCAAGCACTGTAATCCCGTTGGTCAGAACTTCGCCTTCGGCATGGCCGCCGACCGGAATTCACTGCAGTTTGATCTTAACAGCGGCAACAGTCCCATGGTTCGTGTCCACATGTTCGGATTGGGTAGTCACATTCACTATGCGGTAGCGGCGGCTGCGCGCATTTGTGGCAGTGAGGGCCTTGATGTTGGCGAGTACGTGGACGGGATCAATGGACAATGGAAATTGCTGTCAAGATACAACGAGGAGCATATACGTTTGGCGCTTGAGGGGATGTAGGCGTCGACGCTCTCGCGGGACCGTAGTGGCGATCCAGCATTTCGTAACATGCGGGGGAGGGGGTCTTATGTTCCCCGACCGAGGACCTCAACGACCTCAGCAACCACCTGCAACTCGCCCTCATCCTCGCCCGTCAGGACAATCGGCTCGAAGTCCGCGTTGACCGGCTTGAGCGTGATCTTCGTGTGCTGCCACGAGTCTTCGTCGCTCGTCTTCTCGCTCTCGTAACGCTTGACCGTGTAGCGCTCGCCGCTCTCTGGATCCGTAGTTTCGCGCATTTGCACGAGCACGGTCCTGCCTTGACGCGTACCCGCGACCGGTGCGGAGAATAGGCAGTACCCGCAGTCGGGGATAGCCGGCTCCATGGACTTGCCGACCACTTGGGCGACGAACATGCCGCGACGCAGGCGCCGCTTGGTGTCGACTGCTGCCCAGGCAAAGTCATCGTCGTCGACGTGCTGGGTGTTGCTGAATGCGCCCGCCGCCGCCTTGAGCGGGACGAGCGGCACGCAGGTCATGTAGCGTTCCTCCGGCTGGGGCTCGACGATCCTCAGGCGGGGCGGCAGAGCGCCGGATTCCGCGTCCACCACGGCTCCGAGAGCTTCATCACTCCTCAGCCGACGATACGCTTCCGACGCCATCCAAGCCGTCACGAGCTTCTGGAAGGACGCATCGTTCATGAAACGGACGAAGATCTCCTCGTTCTGGTCCATGCGCTCGACGAACAGATTCTCCAACAGGCTCTTGAACACCAGCTCGAACTTGTCGCCCGGGTTGACTGCGGCTGCCTGCCGCAGACCGTCGTCGGCCATGGCCGCTTCGACAATCTGGTCGAAGAAGAGCTGATCGGCCTGGTTGAAATCTGTACCGAAGCGTTCGTTCACGATGTCGATGAGTTGCGATAGCGGCATGGGCTGCGACCGCGCCAAGCCGCTGCCGACTTCCGTGGGGCCGTCCAGAGGCCGGGCCTCGCCATCTTGAAGCGAGATGGACCCCTCGCTGATCTTCTGCAGCCGGTAGTACTCGAGCTGCACCTCGTCATCGAACTGGTACGCCGGGCCACTCTTGCGGCGCGGCAATTTTGCCGCGAGATGGCGGAGGAACACGTACAGGCGCTCAAGGTCGGAGTCCTGGTACGGAATGACTTGGCTCAGGAACCCATACAGGTTCAGAAACGCCTGCAACTTGCCGCGCCAGTCTTCAGCCTCCTCCTCGTTATCGTCCCGGCGTACTGTGAAACGGGACACTGCCGGATCTAGAACGGCGTTCATGGTCCGGTGATCCATCGCGCTCTGCCGTCGCTTCGGCGCAAAGTAGACGGCGCTGAACCGCTCAACCTCCTCGTCGAGGTAGATTCCCGAAGCATCCAACTCGGCCTTGATCGCGTACATTCGGGCGGGGTCGACTTCCTCGCCCATCTCGGCACCTTCGTAGTAGGTCTTGAAGGCTTCGCGAATCTCCTCCCTGTCGTTCACGAAGTCCAGGACGAACGCGTCTTCCTTGAGTGGATGAACGCGGTTCAGCCGAGACAACGTCTGCACGGCCTGGATACCCGCAAGCCTCTTGTCCACGAACATCGTGTGAAGGAGCGGTTGATCGAACCCGGTCTGATACTTCTCCGCGACGAGCAGGACCTGATACTCCTGGGTCGCGAACTTCTCGGGCAGCTCTTTCTCGGAAATGCCGTGGTTCATGCCCGGTTCGGTGTAGGTGACGCCCGTCAGCTTGTCGTCCACTACCGTCCCCGAAAAGGCCACAAGAGACTTGATCGCGTAGCCCTTCGCCTGAATGTAGCTATCGAAGCTCTGCTTGTACCGAACCGCTTCCAGGCGCGACCCGGTCACCACCATCGCCTTGGCCCGACCGCCGATCTTGTGGCGTGTGGAGGCTTGAAAGTGCTCGACCATCACCTCGGTCTTCTGCGCGATATTGTGCGGATGCAGCCTCATGAAACGCGCCAGTGCCAACGCTGCCTTCTTGCGCTCGACGTTCGGATCGTCCTCGCAGGCTTTGAGCAGATTGAAGTACGCCCCGTAGGTGGTGTAGTGCTTGAGCACGTCGAGGATGAATTCCTCCTCGATGGCCTGGCGCATGGTGTAGCGATGTGCCGGCTGTCCATCGCGGCCGAACACGGCGAACGTCTTGTGCTTGGGCGTGGCGGTGAAGGCGAAGAAGCTCAGGTTCGCCTGCTTGCCGCGCTTCGCCATGCTGCGGAAGAGTTGTTCCAGGTGTTCCTGACCTTCCTCGGCTGCGCGCTTTTTGGCTTCTTCCCGCAGCCCCTCGCCCCCTAGGACCTCCTTGAGATCGGTTGCCGTCTCGCCGCCCTGAGAACTATGGGCCTCGTCAACGACGACGGCACAACGCCGGGTGGCGAGCATTCCGGTACCGGTTGTCCCGCGGTCCTCGGCCATCTTCAATAACTGGCGCGATACGAAAGGGAATTTCTGCATTGTGGTGATGATGATCGGCACCGCACTCTCAAGCGCTTCGGCGAGCTGTCGCGAGCTTGCATCGATCCGCTGCACCACGCCGCGCTTGTGCTCGAACTGGTAGATCGTGTCCTGGAGCTGTTGATCGAGCACGACGCGGTCCGTGACCACAATCACGCTGTCGAAGACGCGCTCGTTGGCCGCATCGTGCAGTGACGCTAGCCGATGCGTCAGCCAACCGATTGTGTTGCTCTTGCCACTGCCTGCGGAGTGCTCGACGAGATGGTTGTGCCCGACGCCCTCATTGCGCGCGGCATCCACCAGTGTGCGCACCGCTTCGAGTTGGTGATAGCGAGGAAAGATCATGGTCTCCGTCTTGACCTTGCGCCCCTGTTCGTCACGTCTCTCGTCGATTTGCAAGTGGATGAAGCGGGCGAGGATGTCGAGAAGGCTGTCGCGCCGCAGTACTTCTTCCCACAGGTACGCCGTGCGGTAGGTTCGACCTGCTGGATCGGATGGGTTCCCGGCTGCTCCGTCCCGCCCCTTGTTGAAGGGAAGAAAATGCGTCGCTGTGCCTGCCAGGCGGGTGGTCATGAGCACGGAGTCGGTGTCCACGGCGAAGTGCACAAGTGTGCGGCGCTTGAACTCGAAAATCGGCTCGCGCGGGTCGCGGTCCTGCTTGTACTGCCGGCGCGCGTCCTCGGCCGACTGGCCCGTAAGTGGGTTCTTCAGCTCCAGCGTAGCTGTAGGAATGCCGTTTAAGCTCAGCGTCACATCGAGCGACTTCTCGGACCGTGGTGAAAAGTGAAGTTGGCGCGTAATCCCCAGTCGGTTGGCGGCGTAGCGGGCTTCAAGTTCCGGATTCAGTTCGTGCGCGGCCTTGAAATACGCGGCGTGGAGCGTTCTTCCGTAGCACTTGAACCCGTGTCGCAGGGTCGCGAGCGAGCCGTGGATATCCATCCACTTGCACAGGTCTCCGAGCACTTGTTCGCCGGTCTTGTCGCCGTGTAGCAATTCCAGCTTGGCCCATTCCGTCGGCTGGGTCTCGCGGATGAAGGCGAGGACTGTGTCGGGGAAGATCGCACGCTCGCGGTCAAAACGCTCGCGGGCGACCGTCACATAGCCGTTCTCAAGCAGGTGTGCTTCGATGACGGTTTCGAAGGCGGCTTCGGAGTGATGACCTTGGCTCATGTTCGCTTCCGTGCGAGCTTCTGGCCCAAAAGCCAGACTGCCACCTGAACATAAGGAGTAAGCTCTCCAGCCCCTGCGTCATATCTGGCTTGCTCACGCTGGAACTTTTCACGCGACACACGGCCTTCGTTCCGCCGTCTTTGCCTCTTCCACCACTCAAGAACTGCAACGTAAACGGCTTTCCGATTGTTCTTTAGAACGGGGAGATTGAGATTCAGGACGTCGTTGAGTTGGCCACAGAAATCCGAGTCATCTGACCGGATCGAGCCGTCTAGCTCGTAGCGGATGCGGGTCTCGATGTGATGCGCGGGATCTGCGGGGTTCCACTCAAGGTCGCTGTCCCCCTTACTCGTATCGCAGTGCTGGAGGTGGGCGGGTTTTCCATGGCCGCCGAGACAAGCGCCGAGGAGGTTCCGATATTTTAGCTGCTCGCCTTGATAGTGTTTTTGGCACATCCAGTGTTCGATCTTCATTGACGCTGGCGCGGGGTGAATGCGACCCATGCAATAGCAACACAGCCCCCGCTGCTCGGTGACGAGAGCGTTCCGAAGTTCGTCCTTGGGGACGTAGTTGTCGTAGTCGGAGTGCGGCGTCTTGCGATGCGCCGTCAGGCTTGCCGGTTCGGAACTTTTGGTGATCTCCCTCATTCCTCACCCTCTAGAAAGTCGAGTAGGGTTCTTATGCGGGTGATTTCGGGATCATTTTCGCCTAGCCGGTCCACAAGTTGGGGTAACAATCCACGGGCTTTCGCGTACCGCTGCTGCCCAACTTCCTGGGACACGTTCTCGAGTAGCACTTGGATTTCGTTGGTGCGCGGGTCTGCGCCCATGATCTCTTCAAGCACCCGGCTCGAATCCACCCCAAAGGAATGCGTCGGCGAATAGACGTCACCACCCGCGATGAACTGGATGCGATCATGCTCGATTTCGCCGATCACCTGCGGCGAATGAGTCGTCGCAATGAACTGGCATTTCGGAAATGTCTCCTTCAGGTTCCCGATGATCCGTCGTTGCCAATCTGGATGGAGGTGGAGTTCGATCTCGTCGATCAGAATGACCGCCTCGGCCTCAGCGGCGGGATCCTCCATACTCGGGTTGGCTTGCGCCAACCGGCGGGTGAGGTCGAGCACCAACGCCAACATACCCCTCTCGCCGTCGGAGAGATCACGCACCCGCAACGAGGTGCCGCCGTGGTTGATCAGGAGAGAATGGCTGCTACCGTCCCTCGTGGGACGAAGGTCCCGATACTCGGGGAGGAAGCGCGTCACGGCCTTATCAAGGCCAGCCAACATTTGCGTCGCTGCCGGTTGTTCCGAACTCAATGCCTGCTTCGCCCGCATCCAGGCTGCGAACTCGCGCATTTCAAGCCCCCGATTTAGCAAGGCACCTGCGAATGCGGAGGCAACGCCGCCTGCCGTAGCACCTTGTCGGGGCGTCTGATACGACGCTACGGAACGGTTGGCGGAGAACAGAACGGATAGTATTTGGCCTTCCGGTGGGCTGCCATCGGCGCCTGTGGGAATCCCGTAGCGGAACTCCTCTATCGCCATTTTGCCGTACGCCCTTTCTTCCTCGCGGGACCATTCCGTCCCTCGCAGAGGGCTGCGATCACGGAATCTGTGCACTTGATATCGATACTCCCTGCCACGGTACTCGAACTCGCATTCGGCCTGCAAAGCTCCGACACCAACCCGGATGTCTTCCGCCGCAAAGAGCTTTCCATACCTTGGATGCCGTCTGGCGTGTCTGACGACCGCAGAAAAGCACACCGCCAAAGCATCGAGGACCGTGCTCTTGCCGACGCCATTGACACCCGCCACGAGGTTAAAGCCCGGCCGAAACCGAAACGTAGCGGTCTCAATCGCACGGACGTTCGCTAGTTCAAGCGACGTCACTCTCACGATGCACCCTCTAAGTCCATGCGGCCAGTCACCGCGGCCGCGATAAGCGCAGCGCGTTGCTCTTTGAGCAATGAAATAGTGCGTTCGATTGTGAAGGCTAGCGCATCCAGCTTTGTGGTGGTTTCAACGACATGATCGACGATCTCTCGTTGCGTACGAAGCGGGGGTACAGGCAAGTCGATGTCTCGAAAGCCGCCCCAATAGAGTCGCAAGCGATCCCACACGATCCCGTGTGAGCGTCGCGCGCATTCGGCGCTGATTTCATCGATCCGGAAAAGCAGACCAGCGTAGAGCGGCAGCATTGCTCCCATCGTTGCGGCCACCACATAGTCTGGACTGACAAGACCGTCCTGCGGAGCTACGCCGACGGCGCCCTGCCACATCCGCATCTTGTTGAACACCACGTCTCCGTGCCGAGCAATTTTGTAAAGGTTGAAATCTGCTGCCGTGGTCTCGATTCGTTCCTCGGAGAACTCACGCAGGACGACGCCGGCATTGATCGAAACCTCCAGCAGCGGAAGGTCCGGTGCGCCGCGTTCGTCTCGCTCGCGGAAAAGGCTGGCTACCCGCTGCGTCTCCCACGTCTCTGGAATTTCGCCGAGCCAAGGAATGCAGGAGTCGCGGAGGCGGGCACACGTGTCGAGGCCTCTCGTGACGGCACGGGCAACTAGCGCACGCCGCTTCTCCACCAACAGTCCGAGCACTCGCTTCTTGGCTGCCACCAACGCATCCAATCGCGCGGTCTCGCGGTCGAGGTAGTTCGCGATGTTGCTCTGCGTACCGGGGGCAGTTGTCTCAACCAATAGGTTGCCAACATCTTCGACTGCGACTGCGTCGAAGGTGCTGCCGGTAGAAACGGCTGCTAGCCCAAGTTTACCAAGCAATTCGAGAAGTCTCTTCAAATCAATAGTCTACGGGCAAGCGGAGGGCGTTAGGGCACTACAGGTGCACCCGACGTCGAAGGGGATGCGGTTCAGACGACGGTTCGGCGGGTGCCTCCGGGGCTGGGGTCGATGCCGAGCGCGTCGTAGATGGCCTTCTGGGCGGGTTCGGCGACGGTCGCGGTGCGCACGTGCAGCGTGCGGCCGTCGTCGCGCCGGAAGGTGGCGGTGACGCGCTGCTGGCCGGCGAGGATGCCGCGCAGCGTGGTCCAGCTGGCGCGCTCGCCGGCGGCGGCGAGCCGGCGGCGGATGACCTGCACGGCCTGGTAGGCGACCACCGTGATGAACAGGTGGCCCTCGGCGCGCACCGGCTTGCGGTGGTGGATCGGGCGAAGGCCGAGTTCGGACTTCAGCGACCGGAACACGGCCTCGAGGTCGGTCAGCGTGGTGTAGGTGCGCCACAGGTCGGCGGCGTCCCAGCCGGCGAGGTTGGTGCGCAGGCAGTAGACGCCCGGATGGGTGGCCATGGAGCCCTCGGCGGGGCGCCGGGTCCAGTTCACCGCCGCCGCGCGGTCGCCGGACTCGTCGGCGACGACCTCGATGTCGTAGTGCCGGGCGACGCGGCCGTGGCGCACCTTGAGGCGGCCGACGCGCTCGCGCACCTTGTCGAGGCGCTTGACCGTGCGCGGCCTGGCGAGCCCCTCGGAGAGCGCGGTGAGCGCCGCCTCGAAGCGCTTCGAGAAGCGCGCCAGGATGGCGTTCTCCTTCTCGGCCCGCTCCGGCGAGTAGCAGTGCAGGCGCACCTCGCCGTCGGCGCGCGACGCCGCCCGCTGCAGATGCACGATGCGCCCGCCGCGGGTGTCGTGGGTCGTCGCCGCGGCGGCGTCGAACGTGCGCCGTCGCTCGCGGCTCACCACCAGGTAGCGGTAGCCGGCGTCCCGCAGCCACGCCACCCGATCCTCGGTGGCGATGCCGCGGTCCATCACCACCAGCGCCCCGTCCGGCGCGCCGAGCGCGGACAGCATGGACTCCAGGGTGTCCTGCTCGCGGACGCTGCCAGAGAACACCTGCGAGCGTCGCACGAAGCCGCTGCCGTCCAGCACCAGGCCCAGGGTGAGCAGCGGGCAGTCGTCGCGCTTCTCCTTGGAGTGGCCGCGCGCCGCCTTCGGGATCCCCGCCGCGGCGCCCTCGAAGTAGGTGTTGGTGAGGTCGTACAGGGTCACCGTCGGCTCGATCCCGAACAGCCCCGCCGCGGCGCCGAACAGGTGTTGCTCGATCGCCTCGCGGTGCGCCATGAGGGCGTCCGAGGCGCGGTAGAGCTGCATCGCCCCCATGGTCTCGAAGTCGACGCCGAGCAGCTCGCCGGCGGCGCTGCGCCCGCGCAGCCAGCGCATCGTGGCCCGCTCCGAGGCCGGGTGCGCCATGCGCGCGACGACCGAGCCGAGCGCCGCGTCGCGCAGCGCGGCGCTGACGCCGAGCGACTCGAGCAGGGCCGGCAGGCCGAGCTCGCCCAGCGCCCACAGCGCGGCGCGCTCGACGCCGACCGAGCGCGGCCGCGCCAGCGCCAGGCTGCCGACGGCGACCGCCTCGACGCCGGCGGCGGCTTCCGCCGGCGCCGCGCCGCGGGCCAGCAGCTGCTCGGCGATGCGCTGCGCCTCGGCCTCCGCGGCGGGCGGCGCGTCGCCGAACAGGTCGCCCTGGCCGTCGAGGATCTGCTCGACGCGCTGGCACAGCAGCGGCCAGTGGTCGCGGTCGATGGCGAAGTGGCGGCCGAGGTTGAGCAGCGTGCGCTGGCGCACGCGGCCGCCGTCGCGCTCGGAGCGGACCAGGCGGTGGGTGTGGTAGACGGCGCCGTCGGTGGCGCGGGTCCTGGTGCGTCGGACGAACATGGGGGCGACGATAGCGGCGGCGGCGGGCCGACGCAAGGCCCTTCCTTAATTTTATGGCACTACATTGGCCTCCGGCGAACTTGAGTCCAATGAAATCAATCACTTGCGGGAAGCGAATCGCCGAAAACAGTCCGATCTGGCCGAAAAACGGCGTCAGATTGGTAAACTTGGGCTAGCTGATGGCAAGCTTCTTGCAATGCCCACCAAGCGAAGCGGGCGTTCCAATAGTGTTGGGGCCGGATCGCACAGAGGCCACGCCCGATCCCGACTTCCTGATTGGCCAAGTTGAGTGCCCCGACTGGGGCGCGGACCGAGAACAAGATGTCTCCCATTCCGGCAGTCTTGGTTGGGGATCCGCAGTAGATACGAGGAATTGGGTTTTCGGCCCCGAAGTCGGCAGTGCCCTGGAGGAAAGGTGGCCCGACCTCCGGCGAGCTCGAGTATTCGGCGGATGGGGGCGACTGTCCCATCTCAATGTCTGCACAGTACTTCAACCGAAGTTGGCGCCGGGATCCAATACCTGTCACTCCGTTACCTCCCGCAACAAGCGCATGATCTCTTCTTCTGCTTTCTTCAGTTCCGCGTCAATCACCTCTAACGGTCGCGGCGCCGTGTATTTGTAGAAATACCTGTTGAAGTTAATCTCGTAGCCAATCTTGTCCTTGCTGCGATCCATCCATGCGTCAGGCACGTGGGGACGCACCTCGCGTTCGAAGAATGCGTCGATGTCGTCCATAAGCGGCACGTTCTCGAAATCGCGCAGGTCCGCATCGGGCTCATATTCGCGGTTGTGCCCGAGCTTGGTGACTGGCTTGGCCTCGGGGTTCTTCTGCGTGAAGACGTTGCGGAATAGTCTACGTTCAGGTGCCTTCCACCGGGACCCATTTGAGCGCAGCACGTCTTCGATGCGGCGCCACACCGAGTTCCAGTCGCGCTTTGGCTCCCGCCCCAGCGCCTTATCGATGGCCTGGAGATCATCGAGCAGGTGCGGACATGCGTCCAGGAAGCGAGCCTTGTCCGCCAAGGTCATCTGATATCGCAGCCGCAAGGGCCGCTCCACGGTCACGCGCGTGTAGCCGAAGTCGGTGTTGTCGAAGATCTTGGTTGTCTCGCTATCGCTGTGCTGGCCGTAGAGCCTTACGATGGCATCGATCTGGTTCCCGGTGAGGTGGCGCCGCTTGTCACCGAGGCTGCGCCCGTTGTCTTCGCTGCCGCCAGCCGTCCACACATCGCGTGCGTCCAAGAGATGGATTTTTTCTTTGCGAAACCTGTCCTTGCGGTTCGTGAGAATCCAAATGTAGGTGCCGATGCCGGTGTTATAGAACATCTGCTCAGGCAACGCGATGATGGCTTCGAGCCAGTCGTTCTCGATGATCCACTTGCGGATGTTGCTCTCGCCCGAACCGGCGCCGCCGGTGAAAAGCGGCGAGCCGCTGAACACGATTGCGAGCCGCGAGCCGTGCTTATGTTCTGCGGGCCGTACGGGTTCCCGTTTGTCCCACATGTGTTGCAGAAAGAGCAGAGAACCGTCGTTGACGCGTGGCAGCCCGGCGCCGAAACGGCCGTCGAAGCCGCGTTGGTCGTGCTCCTGCTTGATTTCCGTCCGCTCTCTCTTCCAGTCCACGCCGAAAGGTGGGTTGGTCAGGAAGTAGTCGAAGGTCTCGCCAGGGAACGCATCGTCTGTGAGGCTGTCGCCGAACCGTACGTTGTTGCCCGTGCCATTGTGGTCCACCTGCTTCATCAGCATGTCGGATGCCGCAGTGGCGAAGGCGCGTCTGTTGTAGTCCTGCCCGTAGACATACAGCCGCGCCGCGCCGTGGTGTTCGCGCAGGTAGTTCTGTGCCTCAGCCAGCATGCCGCCGGTACCGCAGGCGGGGTCGAGCAGCTTGCGGACCGTCCCGGGGGTGGCGAGCAGCTTGTCGTCCTGGATGAACAGGATGGCCACCATCAGCCGGATGACCTCGCGCGGCGTAAAGTGATCACCGGCAGTTTCGTTCGCCAGTTCGTTGAAGCGGCGAATGAGGTTCTCGAAGATGAGGCCCATCTGTTCGTTGGGCACCGTGTTGGGATGCAGATCGACATCGCAGAACTTCGATACGACGAGGTAGAGGATGTTTGCATCGCGCATCCGCTCGATCTCGTTCTCGAACTCGAAGAACTCGAAGATGTCGCGGACGTTCTTTGAGAAGCCGTGGATGTAGCTCACGAGGTGGGTGTCGACGTTATCGGGATCCCCCTTGAGTTTCTCGAAGTCGAGGGAGGAATGGTTGTGAAAGCGCTGGCCGGCGGCGTTGTTCAGACGTTGGTCCAAGGCTTCGCCCTCAAGCCTGCCGCCCTTGCGCCTGGCGTGTTCGGCCAAGACCTTGGCTTTAGACGAGGCAAGCACGCAGTCGAACCGGCGCAGCACCGTCATAGGCAACATCACGCGCTCGTACTGCGGGGGCCGATACGGACCTCGGAGTAGATCGGCGATTTGCCATATCAAGTTTGCGAAGTAGCTGTGGTCAGGCATTGCTCACTTCATCAGCCGTGTTGGGCTGGACATATCGTTCGTTTGCGAATCGCTTGCGCCTGCCAAGTTTCTCACACGGAGCATCTCTGCTTGTGACTTGAACGGAGGCATCCCATCGCAATTGTTCTTGTCGTGTCACGCAGACATGGTCGTACTTGGAGATCATCTAAGCAACAGCCGCTCATCGAGCATGAAGGGTTCGACATCGCCATGCGTTATCAGCGACGCAAAGTCGGGATGATCGGGGTTGAGCACCACGTTGCGCTCCTGAGGTATCACAAAACTGGCCACGCTGAACCCGAAGATACCGTCTGCACCCAAGCGTTCGTCCCCTAGCACCGAAGCGTCTTCAGCAATGTCCTCATCTGCAATGTATTCGATTGCCCGGTCGGGAATCTGGACCTCAAGGAAACGGTACTCAGGCAGGATGGCTACTCGAGGCGCGTGGACGAGAATCTCCAACGCTGCCAGGGAGAGCGTGCTTGCGCAATAGACGGCCCGCACGCCGGGGGAGTTGAAACGACCACCCCATTCGCGCGCGCCCTCGCCGCTCAGCATGGTTTGCGCGTCGGGCGCATGTCTTGCTTTTGCGACGCGGTAGACCCTCACGTCGGAATGCCATGCTCCAGCCTGCTGATCAACCGAATCACGTCCCGCGCGCCGAACTCCGTCGTCGCGCGATCCATGGGCGTTTCCCCATTCAGCGCGGGTGCCGGTGTGCGCAGCCACTGCGCTGCGGCGTTGGTGTCGCCAAGCAGTTCTACAGCGCTTCGGAACAAATCCGCATAGCGCACGACGCGATCGGATTCGTCGACGGACAGGCGACCTCTGCGTCGGCGTCGAGCGTAGGTCTGCCTCGATAGCTTGAGATAGCGCTGCAATGCTGCGGAGGTGACCTGGATCTGCTCGGCCAGCTTCTCCACCGAGTCCACGGATAACCCCGCGCGGACGGCTTCAACGGTGACAGGGCGCTGTTGCTTGAGAATCACGGTCACCGTCGTTGACTGTGAACCAGGTCGGCGGGGTGATGTCGTTTTAGGGTTGGAACCCTCGCGGAAACTCTCTTTGGCGGGTTCTTTCTGCGTCGACATGGCTGATGTGCTCCACTTGGGATATTCTCAGTGTACCACGTAGACCATAACCGACAGTTCGCGCCAAGGCGGACCGACGACTACGGGGGTAGTACACTTTGACGAAATGCAGGCGTTGTATCTCGCCACGCGTGCCTTCCTTTGACCTCTGAGGACAAAAAGAGATGCCGGACACCAGAACCCCCGTGATTGACTCCCAGGTGCATTGCTACGAGCGGAACAGCCCCGAGCGTCCGTGGGCGAATCCCTCGGACTGGCCGGCAGAGATCACCGGAGACGACGCGGTGGCGTTCATGGACAGCGTGGGCGTTGATGGCGCCCTGTTCGTGTCGGCGTTCTCCCTGTACCGCTTCGATGCGAGCTATGCGGTGGAGGTCCAGGCCCAGCACCCCGGTCGATTCGGGATCATCAAGCCCTTCGATACGCGCGATCCTGCCGTGGCGGAAGCACTGGCGGACTGGGCGGCGCAGCCGGGCGTGGTCGGTGCGCGGATCATGATGGTGGCTCCGGGTGCGGCCCGGGCCGAAGGCGTGGACCGCATGTGCGCCGCGGCGGCGCGCCATGGGCTGCCGGTCAACGTGTTGTGCTGGGGCAACGTCGCCGAGTTCGCCGAGGTCGCTGGCCGGCACCCGGACACGCGGCTTGTGATCGACCATATGGGCATCCAGCAACCGACGGCGCCGCCGGCGGCACCGGAACCGTTTGCCGATCTCGACAACGTTCTTGCGCTGGCGCGCCACGACAATGTCGCGATCAAGGTCTCCGGCGCCTGCACGCTATCCCACGAACCGTTTCCGTTTCCTGACATCTGGGACCCGCTCGCGCGCATCTTCGATGCCTTTGGTATCGAGCGGTGCATGTGGGGAACCGACTGGACGCGTGCCGCCAACGTGGTGGATCCGGCGGAATCCGTGAAGGCTTTTTTTGTCACGGACCGCCTGTCCGACTCGGACCGCGCCGCGTTGATGGGTGGCAGCCTGGCGCAGATCTACAACTGGGCGCCAGCGCTGGACTGAAAACCTGGCCTAAAGCCAGACTGCGCGACGTTTTCGGAAAGGGTCACACCCGGCTAACCCAGCCTAGACGTCCTCGTAGTAGTCCGTCACCAGTGCCTGATCGTCCTTCGGCGGACGTATGTAGCCGGCGTCCGGGGCTCGCGGAGGCAGTTCGATCGGTTCCGGCGTGAGGTCTTCGTATGGGATGAGGCTGAGAAGGTGCCGGATGCAATTCAGCCGCGCGCGCTTCTTGACGTCTGCCTCGACCACGTACCAGGGCGCCTGTTTGATGTCCGTGTGCAGGAACATGACGTCCTTCGCCCTGGAGTACTCCACCCATCTTCGCCGCGACTCCAGGTCCATGGGACTGAGTTTCCAGCGTTTTGTGGGATTGGTAAGACGCTCCTGGAAGCGACGCTCCTGTTCTTCATCGCTGACCGAAAACCAGTACTTGACGAGCTTGATTCCCGAACGCACGAGCATCCGTTCGAACTCGGGGCACGAACGCATGAATTCCTCGTATTCGTCATCCGTGCAGTACCCCATGACGCGTTCGACGCCGGCGCGGTTGTACCAGCTCCGGTCGAACAGCACCATTTCGCCGGCAGCCGGCAAATGCTGGACGTAACGCTGGAAGTACCACTGCGTCCTTTCGCGCTCGGTAGGGGTCGCCAATGCCTCGATCCGGCATACGCGCGGACTCAGGCGTTGGGCAATGCGTTTGATCGTGCCCCCTTTCCCGGCCGCGTCACGACCCTCGAACAGCACAACGACCTTGAGTTTCCGATTTCTGATCCACTCTTGCAGCTTGACCAGTTCGATTTGCAACCTTTCCAGTTCACTGGCGTAGACTTTGTTCGGCATGGCCTTTCTTTCGGCCCTGATGTCCGCCTCCAGCGGAGCGATCGGCCGGGGGCGGGTCTTTGAACGTTTAGCCATTTCCTCCTCCCGTTCCGACGCACTTTACCCCGATATGGGGGTCACCGGCGAGATCGTGGCTGGAGAGATCAGCACGTTGAACTGCTCGCACCAGACGACGACGGACTGAAAGTCGGCGAGGTCGATGCCCCCGGGAATCGCGTAGTTCTGACTACCGGTGAAGGCCTTCAGCCGGCCGAGATCGACGAACATCGTCTTCTCGACCTCGGTGTCGGGCGTTACCTCGGCGAGCGGGACGAGGTAGACGTGGAATTTGGGTCCCGGGCCGACCTCGAAGTCGGACTCCAGCCGCAGCAGGTCCGAGTAGATCGTCGCGGTACCGCGGCCGTAGTGGATCGGGTCCGCAGGATTGGCGTGAATGAAGGTGGCGCCGGCAAGGGCATCGCCGTGCGTCCTGCCGGTCAGGGGTTCGTTCACCTCGGGCGGCGGGAACAGGTAGGGAAAGACAGCGATGCCCGCGACGAAGCCGAAGCCCGCACCGAGCATCGCGCCGACGGCGAAACCGATGACGGCGTACTTCATGGGCAGTACCTTGGTTGGGGCATTTTCGGTTGATCGATGTCCTTAGGTTCAACCGCGGACCAAGCCGCCGCCGAAATGTCATACTCGGGGGAGTTGGGTTGGTAGTAGACTGAACAAACGGCAATTTGAACCTGAGATTGGGATGCGTGTCCAGATTTCCGGATTTTCCGTCGTCGTGTTGGCGCACGCCAACAATCCGACGATAATCAATCCTGACTTCCTCCATTACAATGGGATAGTCGACAGGGATAGGCAGGTTGGTGGTCAGGCAGTTTCTACGCCTGCATTCTCACAGGTCGCGTTCCAAGGAGGGTTGATCGTCACAGCCGACCCGGATCGGGTTGCGTTTGAGCAGTCCGGTACATCGCTGGAGATGACGGATATAGTCTGTGTTGATGCGGCACGGGCGTACGTAAAGACCGTGCCTCATGTTCCCTATAGGGCGGTGGGTCTAAATCCGAAGGCCTACGTTGTTCGTGGGAACTCAATGCAAGGTGGGGTGTCGGAGGGATTGATCTCGAAAGGGGCATGGATGACCTATAGAGCCACCACGCCGACGTTTGCGATGAAGGCGACCTACGAGCTTCATGACAGAAGAATGACTCTGGACATATCAGAAGGTAGGGTGAACGAAGCTGGCGGCGAGACTTCCGCCATGATTTATCAGTCAAATATCCACAGGGACATCGCTGAAACAAATCAGCAGATGAGGATTTCTTCGTTGTTGTCGATCCTTGACTCGTGGAAAAATGACCTGTCCGACTTTCGTGAACTGGTTAAAAAGTCGTTGTCGCCGAAGTGAGGAAATCGATGGTGTGGTCACAACCACTCGTAACGACTGAATTTGGAGCATACGACATCGGGGATGTCTCGAGCAGTGTGGTCTCAGATTCGTCCGTCGAAGGATCAGTTGCACTAGCGCGTGAGGACGTCAGGAGGAGAAGGACCGATCGGCGGCGACGCGAACTGATCTCTGGGGAGTTCAATAGCTGGATCACTCATCTCATCGAAGCTATTGCTGGGAGTGCTCCGACCAGCACTTTCGACGCTTCGGTATGGGAGGTCGTTGATCGTTTTCTGAATGAGGACATGCACCCCGAAAGGCTACGAACGGACAACTTCGAGAACTTATTCGGTTACGTCTCACAAGACTTGGAGGACGCCCTAACGGATCTTCATGCGTTGAGGGATGAGGCTAGTGAAGAGCGGTTCCCCATCCCGTCCCAAGTTGCCAAATTGAACGCTGAGTCTTTGCTCAAACAGATGTACGAGATTTCCGCACGGCGTTTCGAGGTCTATCCGACGCCGGATGGAGAGATCGCCATTGATGCACCGGGAGGTCATGGTCGATCAGTGATTGTGCTGTGCTCCTCCGACGGGGGCGCACTTTGCTTGGTCAATCTGAGTGGTCATCATCGGCGTGCGCGTTACTCTACGGCGGACACACTCCCCGACGGTTTTCTGCGCGACGCCCTAGCGGACCTCGATAACCCTTGACTGACGACGAGGCCGGAGAGGGGGTTTCCCTATCGGAACATCTCGGGCGAGGAGTATTCTCGAAACGCCATGCTCAGCGCGCCAAGCGGGCGAAGGCTCCGCTCAACATCTTTCTGGAGCGGCGAGGCGTATTGGAAGTCTCCGTTGACAGGCTCGATGTCGCTCCACTGGACGAAGCGGTAACGATCGCGAAAGACGCGGCTGCCCAGCGTGGGGCAGAGTTCTATGGCTGGGCCGTCGTGTTCGCCGAACAGGCTGCGAGTGGAGGGCGCACGGTGTCGGCGTCGCCAATAGTTGGCAGAAATCTTTACCACGCCGATATTGTGCTGCCCAAGCTCGCCAGCGAGGACCGTGAAGAACAAAAGCGGCACGCCCAGGAGTTGGCGGATCTTTCGAGGTGGCGCAGTAATCCGCAAGATTGATCAATCTTCCTTTCCACATTCCACAAAGACCGATACGCAAGAGCCGCGCATCTATTTGAGGTGATTCCGGTCAAGAGCCGAGTGCTCGTGGACGTGGTCGATAAGGAACTTCACGTTATCCACCGGAGTTTGCGGAAGGATGCCGTGGCCGAGATTGAAGATGTGCCCCGGACGCCCGCGGGCCTCGTCGAGCACCCGCTTCGCGTGTGCCGCCACAGTCTTGCGGTCGGCGCAGAGTGCGGTGGGGTCCATGTTGCCCTGCACCGCGGGCATGCCGAGGCGGTCCCAGGTCGCGCCCAGCGGCGTGCGCCAGTCCAGGGCGAGGAAATCCGGCCCGGTCTCGAACATGGCGTCGACCAGGTGGCTATTGCCGGTACCGAAATAGATCACCGGGACGCGGCCACCGATGGAAGCCATGAGCCGCGTCGTATGTCCCTTGACGTAACGGTCGTAGTCCTCCCGCGATAGGCAGCCCACCCAGCTGTCGAAGATCTGCACCGCGTGAACGCCGCTGTCGATCTGCAGCCGGACGTAGTCGCTGACGGCATCGACCAGTTTCGCCATCAAGGTGTTCCATACCGCCGGACATCGGTACATCAGGCCCTTCACATGCACGTAGTGGCGGGAGCCTCTTCCCTCCACCGCGTAGGACGCGAGCGTGAAGGGCGCGCCGGCAAAGCCGATCAATGGGGTGTCACGGGGGAGCCCGTCGAGGATCTGTTTGATGGTATCGGCGATATACTCGGTGCCTTCGCGCGCCGGGGGAGTCGCCAGTCTCGATACGTCGGCTGCGTTGCGTAGCGGGTTGCCGATCACGGGTCCGATGTCCGGCACGTAGTCGAGGTCGAGCCCCATCGGCACCAGTATCGGTAGCAGGTCGCCGAACATGATCGCCGCATCGGTGCCGAGGATCCGTTGCGCGTCGAGGGCCGCGCGGGCGGCCAGGTCGGGGGTGGTGAAGAACTCGAGGCTGGGCGTGCCGCCCTTCAGAGCATGATATTCGGGCATGTAGCGCCCGGCCTGGCGGTTCAGCCACACAGGCGTGCAGTCCGCCGGCTCTCCCCGGCATGCCTTGAGGAACCGCGAATTCAAGTGGATGCGGTGCGGCCCAGCGTGTGGTCGACATCGGCGTCGTAATCGACGCCCTCGATGCCGAAGCCGAAGAGTTTGAGAAAGTCCTCGCGGATGCCGACGGTGTCGCCGAGTTCGGTGACGTTCTCGGTGTTGACCGCCGCCCAGCGCCGTCCCACCTCGGCCTGAATCTCTTCGGCCAACTCCCGGTCGTCAAGCCGGAAACGTCCCGTTTCGTCAAGTTGCCGAGACCCGTCGGCATACAGCGCGATGCGGAACAGCCGATCGATATGGGCGGTGCAGTCCTCGTGCGTGGCCGCATCTTTCATCACGCGGAAGAGGAGGGCGGTATAGAGGGGTATGGTCGGTATCGCCGAGCTTGCCTGCGAGACGATGGCCTTCAGCACCGCTATCCGGGCTTCGCCTCCCATGGCGCCAAGGCGCTCGTGGATGGTATCGGCGGCTCGCTGCAGGTCCTCTTTCGCCTTGCCGAGGGTGCCATGCCAATAGATGGGCCAACTGATCTGGCTGCCGATATAGGTGTAGGCCACGGTCTTGAAACCCGGCGCCAGCACCTCCGCGTCCAGCAGCGACTCCATCCAGTATTCCCAGTCCTCACCGCCCATCACGGCGACGGTGGCGGCGGTTTCCGCGTCGCTGGCCGGTATGATGTCCACCTCTTGCACGACCCCGCGATCCTGGTTCAGGGTCTTCGCGCGCAACGTCTCCCCGAGCGGCTTGATGACGGATCGGTGGACCTCGCCGGTGCGCGGATGTTGCCGCAACGGCGCCGCCAGGCTGTAGACCAGGAGGTCGACCTGTCCCATGGATCGGCGGATCTCATCGATCGCCCGGGATTTCATTTCGTCCGAGAAGGCATCGCCGTCGAGGGTCTCGGCATACAACCCGCGCGCTCTCGCGGACGCCTCGAAGGCAACGTTGTTGTACCAGCCCGCCGTTGCCGTGCGGCGCTCGGTCGGCGGCCTTTCGAGCGATATGCCGAGCGTGCCGGCATCGCTGCCGAACGCGGCGACGATACGCGACGCCAACCCGTAACCGGCTGACGCGCCGACCACCAGCGCGTTGCCGGGACCATTCGGCAGCGGCGCGATGCTCGCTGCGGCATTGGTCACGTTGGCGGCGCAGCCAGCGGGATGCGCCGTGGTGCAGATGAAGCCCTTGATCCGGGGTTTGATGATCATTGATGCATCATACCTTCGCGTACGGCGAGCCGCATGGCGGCGGGCACGTCGATCACCCAGGGTCCGTCGCGGAGGATTCGCAAGGTCGCGGCATCGTGCTTGCCGAGTCGGTGGTCCCGGTCACCGTCCAGGGCCAGTACGCCGGCACCCGGAAACAGGACCGGCGTATCCAGTGGAATTCGATGCGCGGCGACAACCTCGAGCCGGCTGAAAAGGCCCGGCGAGAGCGGCGCGTTCACGACGCGTCCTCCACGGTTGCCTCCGATCTCTACCAGGAGCCCGCAGTCGTCGTCGGCATCGACGATATCGATCAGGCCACCGACCGCGGAGGTGCCGATCGCATCCGGCTCCGCCCGCGTCAGCAGGATTCGCCGGAGCCGATTCGCGTCGAATGGCAGCATGTTGCCGACGACATCTCCAGCGAGGAGGGCGGCGTCCACCAGTCCGACATCGGTTGTGCCGTCCGTGAGACGCACATGCAGCAGCTTGCAGCGCCGTCGGGCGTCGGCGTATCCGGAAAGGGAGTCAAGACGACCTGCCGCCACGAGACCCGCGACCATGCCGGCGGTGGTGGGCTCGACCAGCGAAGGGAAGACATTGTTCGTGCCGACGGAGAGCGGAACGAGATTGATGTCGCGCGCACTCCGGGCGACGGCGCGGTTCGTACCGTCGCCCCCCAGTGTCACGATGGTCGTGACGCCCGCTTCGAGGAATGCCCGAAGGGCGACCTCCGTATCCCGCGCATCGTGTCTTAGGGGTGTCTCCACCAAGTGGACTCTCGCCTTCAACGGCAACAGCGACAGCGCTTCGGCGGCGATGCGGAACGGCTCCCGCGCGACATGGATGTGACCGACCCCGACGGCATCCGCGCCGGCGGCGATACGCGCCACCATGTCGCGTTTCGCCTCGTGGGTCACGTTTGTCGCCCGCGCGGACAGACGCCGCACGTCGCGCCCCGCCATGGGGTTGACGCAGATCGCTATGCGCGCGGGTAGGCTCACCGCGATCGGCCACCGGAGCAAGTAGCTATTTTGTAAGCTTCGTAATACATTAAACGTGTTTTACAATTCACCAAGTATACATAAATGCCGACTCCGCATTATCCGCCCGCGGCAGCCCGCCTTGCGCTTCGGGAACTCGGGGCGGACCTTCGCGAGGCCCGTCTCCGTCGTCGCCTCCCCATGGACATCCTTGCCGCGCGGGCGTTTACCTCTAGAGCAACGCTACAGCGTATAGAGCAGGGGGACCCGCGAGTCAGTATCGGAATCTACGCGTCGGTCCTGCACTCCCTTGGATTGCTCGAAGGGCTGCGTCGAACGGCGCATGTCAGCCGCGACGAGGTCGGCCAGGCGCTTGCCGCCGCCGACCTGCCGACGCGCGCGCGCTTGCGGCGCCCGGCCCCGCGAGATCGCGATGCATGACATAGAAGTACACGTGGACCTCAACGGACGGACGTATCCTGTCGGTCTGATGCGCCGCCATCTCCGTGGACGGCGCGAGACGGTCACCTTCGAATACGTCGATGCGTGGCTGGAAGATCACAACCGATTCGCCCTGGAACCGGCCCTGCAGTTGACGCCAGGGGTGTTTTCGCCGTCGAACCAAAGCCTGTTCGGGTCCATCGGCGACTCTGCGCCGGACACTTGGGGACGTCAGTTGATGCGGCGCGCTGAACGCTTTCGCGCTGAGCGGGAGAACCGGACCGTGCGCACTCTTGGCGAAGTCGATTACCTGCTCGGCGTCACGGATATGGCGCGTCCTGGCGCCTTGCGTTTCCGTCGGGCGGGTGAAGCGGTCTTCCAGGCTCCGGCGAACACCGGCGTGCCCGCTCTCGTTGAACTGCCTCGTCTGCTGCGCATCACCGAACGGATGACGCGAGACGAGGAAACCACAGAGGACCTGCGCCTTATACTCGCGCCCGGCTCGTCCCTCGGCGGCGCCCGGCCGAAATCGTCTGTCATTGAGGGGCAGGGGCAACTTTCGATTGCCAAGTTCCCGAAGGAGAGCGACGAGTACGATCTGGAATCCTGGGAGGAGGTTGCTCTTCGACTCGCGGAAAAAGCCGGAATCGAGACGCCCCACCATCGACTCATCACCGTCCTGGGCCAGCCGGTTCTTCTTTCCCGACGCTTTGACCGCGCCGGCGCCATCCGCATTCCGTTCCTGTCCGCGTTGGCGATGACGGATGCTTCCGACGGGGATCGCGGCAGCTATCCGGAACTCGTGGATGCGCTTGCTCGCCATGGGGCGACACCGAAATCCGACGCTGTCGCGCTATTTCGTCGCATGGCGTTCAATGTGCTGGTTTCAAACGTTGATGACCACCTTCGGAATCATGGGTTCGTGCTGCGGGACCAAACGGGCTGGACGCTGTCGCCAGCTTACGACCTGAACCCAACGCCCACTGATGTGAAGGCGAGGGTCCTGTCGACCAACATTGACCTCGACGAGGGTACTTGCTCTATCGATTTGGTGGAAAGTGCTGCGGAGTACTTCGGAATGCGTCTTGATCGCGCTCGTGAAGTCCTGCGCGAGGTCGCTGACGCCACGAAGCACTGGCGTGAAGTCGCAGCTGAAGTTGGGATTCGCTCGGCGCAGATCGACCGCATGGCAAGCGCGTTCGAACACGACGACCTCGCGGCGGCACATGCGCTTTGAAGTTGGCGCCGTCGGCCATCCTGCCTTCCCGCCCGAGCCGCTGGCCGGGAGGCACATGACCAAGGCGGCCGCGCGCAAGACCAAGTCGACTGGGCGCGCTTCCTCGTCGATGTCGCCGAACGCTACCGGACGCCGGGAAAATCACGCTGGTGATGGACAACCTGAACACGCGCCGTCACGGGGCGCGCTTCCCTTTCCTTTTTTTTTGCGCAGACCGGTCTCATCAAGAGAGATCTGAATGACGCGTTTAACGGAAAGGCCGCTGGAAAGTCCGGAGTCCCCGAGCAAACGCTCCAAGGCATCGCGTAGCGTGTAGCGCCCGGTAACCGCATTGGCTTGCCGGACTCTGACAAGATCGTAGGGGAAGAGCACGGTGGCGCCGGTTTGTTCGGCTAGCCGATTCAGCGCATCAGCAGCATTAAGCGACGGTATGTCGATGTCGTAGTACTGCTCATCGGACGGTGTCTCCGCACCTGAAACCGTGCCCAGTAACACGAAGGCAAAGCAAACCCAATGTCGCAATCCCCCGACGATCTGCCAACTATCAAAGTACAAGCTTCGTTCTTTCATAGCGGCCCTGTGAGTTAGATAACTAAGCGAGGGAGGAAATCCGTAACGGAATTGCAGGTTTTCGATTGATTTCTCTCTCGTCGCGAAGAACCAACGAAGCACTGAATCGTACCTTGACAGTTCACGGGTGCGTGGCTGCCGATACGGGTGAGCCGACCGGGGATCAGGACCTGATTCCCTCACATGGTGCCGCGGCTGGAGCAGTCAATGTGCGCGGCGAACGCCCCGCCGCTGGCACGCGGCCAGCGGTATTGGGGGTTGACGGACGCCGTGAGCTCAGGCGTCCGTGTTCTCCCCTTTGGCGGCCAGCGCGGCGAGGACCTTGGGCGGCGACATGGGCAGTTCGCCAAGCCGCAATCCGGTCGCGTCGTGGATGGCGTTGGCCACCGCGGCCATGGGCGGCACGATAGGCACTTCGCCGGCGCCTCGAACGCCGTGCGGGTGCGCGTCGTTCGGCACCTCGACGACGATGGTGTCGATCATGGGCAGGTCCGAAGCGACGGGAATGCGATAGTCGAGGAAGCCCGGATTCTCCAGGTGGCCATCCTCGTCGTAGATGTACTCCTCGTTCAACGCCCAGCCGATGCCCTGCGCGACCCCGCCCTGCATCTGGCCTTCCACGTAGTCGGGGTGTATCGCCCGCCCCGCGTCCTGGACCGCCGTATAGCGCGTGACGTCCACGCGGCCGGTTTCTTCATCGACTTCCACGTCGCAGATGTGGGTCGCGAAGGCTGGCCCGGGACCCTGCGCGTTGACCGAGGTCTGCACCGCGATGGGGCCGCCGGTGAGCGCGGCCTTGGATGCGAGTTCGGCGAGGGAGAGCGGTTCGAACTCGCCCGCATTGGAGCCGGCGGGATGCGCGTGGCCGTCTTTCCAATCCACGGCGTCCACGTCGATGTCCCACAGCATGGCGGCGCGTTCCCGCAGTTGCTCCACCATGGTTTCGGCGCCCTGCCAGACCGCTGCGCCGGCCGCGAAGGTCACGCGACTGCCGCCGGTGCTGGCGCTGTAGCCGATGGTGTTGGTGTCGCCGACCTGGGCGCTGATGTTGCGGTAATGGATGCCCAGGATCTCCGCCACGATGTTCACCATGGAGGCGCGGGAACCGCCGATGTCCGGATGGCCGGTGGTGATGGCGACGGTGCCGTCCTCGTTGACGTTGATCTGCGCGCTGGATTCGCCGCCCGCGTTCATCCAGCCGCCGCAGGCGATGCCACGACCGGTCAGCTTTCCCTTCGGGGCGGAGTAGTGCGGATGGCCTTGGGCAGCGCGTAGCGTTTCCTCGCAGCCGATGCGGCGGAAGGTCGGTCCGTATGCCGCCCGCGTGCCTTCCCGGGCCGCATTCATGAGCCGAAACTCGATGGGGTCGATGCCGAGTTCGGCGGCCAGTTCGTCGATGACGGACTCGACGCCGAACGCCGCGATGGGAGAGCCTGGCGCGCGATAGGCGTTGCACTTCGGTCGATTCGCCACGACGTCGTAGCCGGTCACCCTGACGTTGTCGATGGCGTATGCCGAGAAGGCGCAGTTCGACGCCCCGCGTATCGGCGAGCTTGGGAAAGCCCCTGCCTGGAAGCGGAACGTGGCCTGGGCCGCGGTGATCCGGCCGTCGCGGCGGGCGCCGATCTTGACCGTGTTCGACGATCCGGCGGTCGGTCCGGTGGCGCAGAACACTTCGTCGCGCGTCATCACCATCTTCACCGGCGCGCCCGCCTTGCGCGAGAGGGTGTAGGCGAGGGGTTCGAGATAAATGATGGTCTTGCCGCCGAAACCGCCGCCGATCTCGGCGGGGATGGCGCGAATATCGGACAGCTTCGCGCCGGTCATCTTGGCGGTCACGTTGCGCACCATGAACTGGCCCTGGCTCGAACTCCAGATGGTGGCCTGGCCGCTGGGAGACACGTCGACCAGGCAGGCGTGGGGTTCGATGTAGCCCTGGTGGACGGGCTTGGTCTTGAAATTGCGCTCGATGATGACGTCCGCGTCCTCGAATCCGGCATCTGCGTCTCCCAGGGTCAGTCCGGATCGACTGGCGATGTTGGAGGGCCTAGACGGTTTCGGGTCCACGCCCTGGGTGTACATGAAGTCGTGCAGGAGCGGTGCGTCGGGTTGCATGGCTTCCTCGACGTCGATCACCCACGGCAACACCTTGTACTCGACATCGATGAGGTCGAGCGCGGCTTCGGCGGCACGGGCCGATGTCGCTGCCACCGCCGCCACGGCGTGGCCGGCGTAAAGCGCCTTGTCGCGCGCCATGACGTTGCGGCTGACGTAGCGCAGGTCCTGGGGACCGGCGGGTGCCGGGATATCCACCGGGAAGTGGATCAGGTCGTCGCCGCACATGACGGCCCTGACACCGTCGGCCGCGGCGGCCCGCTCGAGGTTGATGGACTTGATCCGGGCGTGCGGGTGGGGGCTTCTGAGTATCTTTCCCCAGAGCATGTGTGGTTGCGCGAAATCCGCGCCGAAGTTCGCGCGCCCCGTTACCTTGTCTTCGCCGTCGGGTCGGATCGTCCGCTTGCCGATCCACTTGTTGTCGCTCTCATTCGCCACGATTCGCCTCTCCTGTCTCAGGACCATTCCAGAGTAGCCATATTTCGCTGCACGCTAGTTTACGGCACCGCCAGGTGCAACTCCGGCGCCTGACCGCCTGATCGCTCCGTTCAGCAAGTGCCGATCGAGGAACAGCACCGTCTTCGCCATCAGGTAGTCGCGAGTTACCTTCTTCCGAAAGCCGTGCCCCTCGTGGCGTGACCGCCAACGGTCACGCGTGTGTATTCGCCCAAAGAACCATTTCCGGGAAATAGGTCGAAAAAAAACCGCGGTCGCGTGTAAGGAAGGCATCGGCGGCGATCATCGCATGTGCGCCGATAAGGAAATCCGAGATGATCCGTTTTCGCGGTCCGCCAGCCTCGCGGGAACGCTTCCAACGCAGCCCGGCTTCGTGTGCGATGGACGCGTCGATCCGCGATCCGCTCACATTGATCGCCCGCAATGTGCCGTCCAGCGCATCCCGATCACGAAAAAACGCCGCGAGTTCCGCATAGACGATATCGCAGACGATGATCGCCCCATCGTCGTACGCCGCCCGAAGCCGTTGCTTCGACCGTTCGCCATGCCGGTCATCAGGCAGGAATACATCCAGCAGAACGCTGGTGTCGACCGCCGTTATCACCGGCCACGAATCTCCTCAAGGCGGTCGTCGGTGCTGCCCCCGCGGCCCAGTATCGCGTAGATGCCCTCAACGGGGTGATCGGCTGCGGATCGCTTGCGAATCAGCAGACCGTTCCGAGTGGGCGTCAACTCCACTTCGACATTGTGGTTCATGCCGAACCGATCCCTGAGTTTCTTCGGAATGGTGATTTGCCCGCGTTCGGAGATTCGCATGAAAACCAAAATATGAAAAGCGAATGCGGAAAATCATACTTTTTTCAGCAGCGTTTTTGCAACAGAACTCTATTCCACCGGCGCGCCCTGATTGACGACGCCGCCAGACGCTCGCTCGGCCGCACCGCTCAGCAGGTGGCGATCGAGGAAAAGCGCCGTCGCGGCCATCAGGTAGTCGCGGTTCACTTTCTTCCGGAAACCGTGCCCCTCGTCGTGCGCGAGCACGTACCACACCGGCACGTTGCGCTCGCGCAGGGCGGCGACGATCTGTTCGCTCTCGCTTGCGGGAACGCGCGGGTCGTTCAGCCCCTGGGAGATAAGCATGGGTCTCGCGATGCGTTCGACCTGGTTCAGGGGAGAAATGCGCTGCAGGAACGCGCGCATATCGGGATCCCGCTCGTCGCCATACTCCACCCGCCGAAGATCGCGGCGATACCCCTGCGTGTTCTCCAGGAAACTGACGAAATTGCTGATCCCGACGCGTTCGACGCCGCCGACGAGGCGATCACCGAAATGCACCAGGGAAGCGAGCACCATGTAGCCGCCGTAGGACCCGCCCGACACAACGACGCGGCCCGCGTCAAGGTCGTCGCGGGTGGCGATCCAGTCGAGCAGCGCACCGATATCCCTCACGCTGTCTTCTCTCAGGTAGCCGTTGTCCAGTTTGAGGTACGCCTTGCCGTAGCCGGCGGAACCGCGCACGTTTGGCGCCACGGCGGCGATACCCAATTCGTTGACGCGGAATTGCGTCGCGGAGGAAAACCGGGGCCGATGCTGGCCTTCGGGACCGCCGTGGATGTCTATCAGCACCGGATGCGGCCCGTCGCCGGCCGGCAGGTAGACAAACGCCGGAATCTCTCGGCCGTCGAAGGTGGCATAGCGGATCAGCTCCGGTTCCGCCATATCTTCCTCGCGCAGGCCGCCGGGCTCGCTCCGGGTCCAGCGGGTCAGGGACGTTTCGGCGAAGTCGATGCTGTAGACATCCGTGGGTGCTGCGGCACGGTTCACGGCAAAGCCGAGTCGGCTGCCGTCAGCGGAGAACTTCAGGGAGAAGTAGATGCCGCTCGGCAATTCGGGCAGCGCTACGGGTGTCATGTTCGACAACTCCAGGACACTCAAGCGACTGAAACCGTCCTCGTTGATCGTGTAGGCGAGACGGTCGCCCCGGGTCGTGAACTGTTCGACACCCCATCGAGAATCCGCAGCGACGACATCGACCTCGCCGTCGGCGCGGCGCAACCGGCGCAGGGCGACGGTTTCGGCGTGCATATCCGACGCGAAGAACACGTAGCCGCCGGTGTTGTCGTATTCGGCGTTGATGATCGCGGCGGGCGGGGTGTCGGCCAGAAGCCGCTTCGCCGATCCGGTTTGGATGTCGACCTCGTACAGGTAGGACTCGTTGATGGAGACGTAGCGGATGGCGAGCAGGCTCGCCCCTTCCGGTGACCAGTCGGTCGTGCGCCAGCCGGGCCCCCCGGCCGCAAGGGCGACCGTGGTGTTGCCGGCGAGGTCCTGGATGTGGATGTCCCAGTCTACGCCGTTGCGTTCCGTCGTCGTGTACGCGAACTGTTGGCCGTCTTTCGACCAGGCGACGTTGGAGTAGCGGGACTTCCCGTCCGTCAGCATCACGGAGTCGCCGCGCGCGAAGTTGAACCGGAATAGCTGGTAGAACTCCGAGCCGCCGATGTCCCTGGCGTAGATGAAACTCTCGGGCGCCGGCAGGGGACTGACGTGTGCCGCCCCTACGGGCTCGTCGAAGAAGGTGAGTTGGCGGCGGGCGCCCAGCGGCGTCTCCACGCGATGGAGCTGCGTGGTGTTGCCGAATCGCGTTCCGATGAGAATGCCGTCCCCGACCCAGCCGAGAAAGCTCGCCCGGCGGGTGTTCTGATACGGTCGCAATCTCGCCAGAAGCGTGTCGGGAACCGGCGGCACGCCTTCGATTTCGAGTTGGCCGACAGCGGCGCGTTCCGGTTGTTGACCGGCGGCGCCGGCACAAACCCAGACAAGCGCTGCGGCGCTAGCGCTTGCGATCCAGTACCCGAATCGAGAATGAGAACGCGTGTTCCTCGTCCGCATCGAAATCCTCCTTTGCGACCAGCGTGAATTCTGAAGCGTCGTAGGGCGGGAAGAAGGTATCGCCGTCGATATCGGCGTCAATCAGCGTTTCGTAGAGACGGTCGGCCCGCGGCAAGGCCAGGGCGTATATGTCGGCGCCGCCCGTCACGAAACACTCCTCCAGCCCGTCGATGAGGCATTGGCTCTCGGCGATTTCGAGGGCGGCGTCCAGGGTCGGGACGATCCGGACCCCATCGTGCGTGAATTCCGAACGCGTGAGGACGATGTTGGTGCGTCCCGCCAGGGGTTGTCCCACGGATTCGAAGGTCCGGCGCCCCATGACGACCGGTTTGCCCGTGGTGATGGTCCGAAAGAACCGGGAGTCCTTCGGCAATCTCCACGGCAGCCGGTTGTTCCGGCCGATGACGCGGTTGCGGGACATGGCCCAGATCAGGGAGACTTTCATTGCGAATGCGCGGGAAGGGTGTCCGGCGTCATCGGCCGGCCCACCTTGGATTCATGAGAAAGACGCCGAATGCCACGACCGGGAGCGAAAGGATTTGGCCCATGGAGAGGGTGTCGAAGAGGAGCAGGCCGAGGTGGGGATCGGGTTCGCGGAAGAACTCGGTGGCAAACCTCAAGGTTCCGCCGGTGACGAGGAATGTGCCCGCGACGGAACCCGTCGGTCGCGCGCGCCGCGAGTAGAGCCAGACGACGGCGAAAAGCACCAGGCCCTCGCCGCTGGCCTGATAGAGGCTCGATACGTGGCGCGTGACCGCCTCGAACTCGCCGAAGCAGGTCGCCGTCAGTTCGCGCACGGCCGCACAGGGGAAATGGACGCCTAGCGACGAATCCGTGATGCGTCCGGGCAACTCGGTGTTGATGAAGTTCCCGAGCCGGCCGAAACCGAGTCCGAGGGGTACCAGCGGCGCGACGAAATCCGCCACCTCGAGAAACGAGCGCCCCTTGACTCTCGCCTGCAGCCACATCGCGCCGACCGCGCCTACGAGCCCGCCGTGAAAGGACATGCCGCCTTCCCAGATGCGGAATAGCCAGAGCGGATCCTGGGCGAGCCGATCAAGACCGTAGATGAACGCGAAGCCGATGCGTCCGCCAAGCACCACGCCGGCGACGCCGTAGAAGACGAGGTCTGAGACATCGGCGGAGGTGAATCCGCGATCTCGGGCCCGGGCTTTGCCGAGCAGAAAGAAAGCGCCGAAAGCGAGCAGGTACATGAGGCCGTACCAGCGCAGCGCAAACGGACCGAGCTGCAAGGCGATCGGGTCAATGGCCGGATAGTGCATGCTAGACTTCGCGCCTTATTCCCGAACTGCCGTTTCGACAGTGTGCCTTATTCTATTCGCGTACCGAACGTCCCCGGCTCGCCCGTTGGTGGTGGCCGCGAACCGGGATGAATTCTACGCCAGGGCGTCCGATGCGGCACGGTACTGGAACGACTCGCCGCATGTCTTCGGGGGACGCGACCTTGTCGCTGGCGGCACATGGCTCGCGGTATCGACGACCGGCCGCTTCGCCGCCGTGACCAACTACACGGATTTCTTGCGAACGGAGAAACCTCCAGCGTCTCGAGGTGACCTGGCGAGGGGGTTTCTGGAAGGTGCCGCGAGGGCGGCGGACTATGCCGCGGCGATCGATGGCTCGCGCTATCAGGGTTTCAACTTCATCGCTTTTGACGGCGAGGATCTCGTGTATGCGTGCAACCGCCCGAGCGAAGTCCGGGTGCTGCCGCCCGGAGTGTATGGCCTGACCAACACCCACATCGACGACGTATGGCCAAAGTCTGCGCGCGGCATCGCCGCGCTGGGGTCGATTGCGGCGACCGCTGCGACGGACGGTGTGCTCTCCGTCCTTTGCGATGGCTCGGCGGACTGTCTCCCCGGAGATCGCGAGCGGGAGAGTGCGCGGCGCGCGACGCCCGCGTTTCTGCGGGGCAAGGACTACGGCACGCGCACCAGCGCGGCGGTGATCTTTGATCATGGGCGCGTCGCGTTCGCCGAACAGCAGTACGGCCCGATGGGAGAGCCCGGCGGCCGTGTGACCGAGACAATCCGCGTTCGCGAAGCGGGTGACGGCGGACCCGTCGCGATGGACGGGTTGGCTCGGGATGGTCGGAAAGCGGCCCTTTAACCGCGAATCTCAGACCGCCATTTCGGCCCTGATCGCCGGATGACACCGATAGTCGACCAGGCGGAAGTCCTCGAATCGGAAGTCGTCGATCTCACGCTGGCCGCGATCGTCGATCTCGAGCCTCGGCAAGGGATAAGGATCGCGCGCGAGTTGGCGCCCGACGGCGTCCATGTGGTTCAGGTAGATGTGGGCGTCGCCCAGCGAGTGAATGAAGTCGCCGGGCGCAAGGTCGGTGATCCTCGCCACTATTTGCAGCAGCAGTGCGTAGGACGCGATGTTGAGCGGCACGCCGAGAAACAGGTCGGCCGAGCGCTGATACATGTGCAGCGACAGCTTGCCGCCCGCCACGTAAAACTGGAAGAAGCTGTGGCACGGCGGTAGCGCGACATCCTGCGCGCGGACCTCGGAGGCGTTCCAGGCGTTGACGATGATGCGGCGCGAACCGGGATCGCCGCGGATCAGGTCGATGGCGTCCTGCAACTGGTCCACGCCGCCGTCCCAGCGCCGCCACTGCGCTCCGTAGATGCGCCCCATCGATCCGTCGTTGGCGGAGACGCTGAGGCGCTTGAGATAGTCGCCGTAGTTGCCGTCCCAAAGCCTGTTGTGGGGATAGATCGCCTTCAGGTCGTTGATGTTGTCCGATCCGGACACGAACCAGAGCAGTTCGGAGACCATGGACTTCCAGACCAGTCTCTTGGTCGTCACCGCCGGGAAGCCGTCGGCCATCGAGTAGCGCATCTGGTAGCCGAAACGGGACAGCGTGCCGACGCCCGTGCGGTCCTCGCGCCGCTCGCCGTGTTCGAGCACGTCCCGCAGGATGTCGAGGTAAGCGCGCATCGAGGTCAGCCTATCGCCCGTTGTCGTGATCCGCAATCCGGCGGGCACCGGGGCTTGCCACGGGCTTTGTCAGAGATCGATGGCACCGTCCAGGCGAGATATCGACCGGTCAAACGTTCCCACCGGATGGTGGCCGGCCTTGCGGGCTATCTCGACGATCAGGCAGTCGGAGAATCCCGCCCCGGGTCGTCGTCGGAATGCACCCAGGGCTGCCTCGACCACATTTCCATCCTGCAGCACCAGCCGGTCATGCTCGAGCAACATCTGGACCGCAGTGATGATCCGCTCCGCGTTCAGGCCGTACACCGAGGCAAGAACCCAGACGGATTCCGCAAGCGCCAGGTGGGAAACCCAAGCGCCCGAAGCGACGAACGTTTCGGCCCTTTCGACCTGATCCGGATCGTCGCGAACCAACAGCCTGACGAGAACACTGGTGTCAATCGCGCGCATGCTTTCGTCGCAGATGCGCGGAGATGCCCTCATTCATCCCGTCAACCGTATGCGGATGGGGAGACGCCGGGAATATGGCGTTGTGGATGTCTCGCGAGGAGTACTTTGAGGCCCTCCTCACCATGACGTCGTCACCTTGCTCATACCACTCGACCCTGGATCCGGGCACCAGGCCGAGCTTCTGCCGAATGCGCGCGGGGATCGAGATTTGTCCTTGCGACGTGATCTTGGATTCAACTCCGGCCACTGCTGATTGCCTCACCTAATCATTACCCAGGTAATTTAGCGGCATTACCTGGGTAATTCAAATCCTGAAACTGCCGGTTCCGCCATGAGACGCACCGTTGCACAAAGATGTTTCGAGGCACGCGTTCAGGTTGTCCCGATGCTACGATCATGCGTTCAAGGCACATGGAGGATTGGATGAGCGGTCGATTGGAAGGCAAGGTAGCGGTCGTCACGGGCGGGACCAGCGGCATCGGCGAGGCGACGGTCGAGCTTTTCGTGGAGGAGGGCGCGAAGGTCGTGCTGACGGGGCGCTCCCGCGACAAGGGCGCGGCCTTGGCGGAAAGACTCGGGGACAATGCCGTCTACTTCCATGCCGACGTCACCCGCGAGGAAGACATCAAGGCTTCCATCGACGCCGCGGTGGACCGCTTCGGCAGGCTCGATGTGCTGTTCAACAACGCGGGCTCGTCGATTCGAACGGAGATATCGACCATCACGGCGGCCGAGATAGAACAGAGTTGCCGCGTGCTCCTGGCGAGCGTCATGCTCGGCATCCGCCACGCCATCGAGCCGATGAAGGCCGCGGGGGGCGGCGCGATCATCAACAACTCCAGCATCGCGGGATTGCGCTACCGCCAGGGGAACATCCTGTATTCGACGCTGAAGGCCGCCGTCACGCATTGCACGCGCCTGGCGGGCGTCGAACTCGGATCCCACCGCATTCGCGTCAACGCGATTTCACCGGGCGCGATCGCCACACCGATTTTCTGGGGCGGTTCCGCGCGCGCCAACACGCTGAGCGACGGGGAGAACGCGGACAAGATGCGGAAGCTGCGGGACAACCTGGCCAAGGCGACACCCTTGCCCCGAAGCGGCGTGTCGCATGACATCGCCGAGGCGGCGCTGTTTCTCGCGAGCGATGCCGGCAGCTACGTCAACGCCCACGACCTGGTTGTGGACGGCGGGCGCACTTGGATGTTCAACAACAATCCGACAGACTGAGGATCATGCGCCGGCAACAATTATTTCGTGGCGCGATTGATTCATAGCATCGAGGGCGGGAAGCAGGCAATCGGGTGAGAGGATCGACCGACGGGGCATCGCGCAGGCAACGGGAGAAGGATCGACCGCCGAGGGTGCTTGGCTGGCTGACTACGGACGAGGACGAGATTCGCCGACGCGAATGGCGAGGACGCACGGAAATCGACGCCATCCGGTCGTTGGACGATGTGGCGCATCCGTTCGGGGACTACCTGGTCACGTCTTCCAGCGGCGCTGACTACGCGGTGGAAATCCGGTCCTTCGGCGCTCGGACCAATTCCTGCGAGTGCCGCGATCATCTGACCAACGGTCTCGGCACCTGCAAGCACATCGAGGCGGCGTTGCGCAAGCTCGACCCGCGCGGCGGGCGCGCGCGGCGGGGGGAAGACAGCGGCAGGATTGAAGTCTATGTGGATCGAGGCGGCGAACGTGGGCTGACCGTATCGGCGCCGACGCCGGCGCCGCCCCTGCTCGATGAGACGAATCAGCTCTGCGGACGTCTGCGAAACGGTTCGCGGGCCGCGTGCGCCGCTTTGCGGAAACTCGCCGACGCGCATCCGGGCCATGTTCGAGTTTCGCGCCAGATGGAGGGGTGGGCGGCGGCCCGGCGCGCAAGCCGGCGCCGACAACGCGACCGGGCTCGGTTCGAGGCGGACCTGCGATCCGGCGCGGCGACGATGGATATGCTCAAGCACCCGCTCTTGCCCTACCAGGTCGAAGGCGCATTGCATCTGGCATTCGGCGAGCGCGTCATGCTCGCCGATGACATGGGACTCGGCAAAACCGTGCAAGCCATTGCTGCCTGCGCGCTGCTGGCCCAACGGCGCGGCGTGCGGCGGGTGCTCGTCGTATCGCCCGCGTCACTGAAGGAAGAATGGCGCGAGCAGATCGCGAAGTTCTCCGACCTGGAAACGACGCTGGTCTTCGGCAACCCGTCCGAGCGCCGGCGGGCCTATGCCCGACACACGTTCTTCAC
Organism: Pseudomonadales bacterium; assembly: GCA_963668365.1. Lineage (GTDB taxonomy): Bacteria > Pseudomonadota > Gammaproteobacteria > Pseudomonadales > Azotimanducaceae > VXNE01. The sequence goes on along the minus strand of OY764266.1, from coordinate 4,604,061 downwards.
CTTGTGCAACTACGAGCAGGTGATAGCGGACGGGCCCGACCTGCTGGGGACACTGCGTCCAGAAGTGGTGATTCTGGATGAAGCGCAGCGCATCAAGAACTGGCGCACCCAGACCGCTGCCGCGGTGAAAAGGCTCGACAGCCCGTATGCCTTCGTGCTCACCGGCACTCCGCTCGAGAACCGCATCGACGAAATCTACTCCATCGTTCAATTCCTCGACCCGGGCCTGCTCGGCCCGCTGTTCCGTTTCAACCGCGATTTCTACGACCTCGACGAGCGAGGCCGCGCCATCGGTTATCGGAATCTGGATGAACTGGCCAGACGCGTGTCGTCCGTGATGCTGCGGCGGCGCAAGGACGAGGTGGACGACGAATTGCCCGCCCGCTCGGTCAAGACGTTCTTCGTATCCATGACGGATGCCCAGAAGACCTTCTACAACGACTACGAAGGTCTCGTCGGACGTCTGGCGGCCCTGTCCGCCCGGCGACCGCTGACGAAGGAGGAGTTCGAGCGGCTGCAGCGCTACCTGGCCTGCATGAGAATGGTCTGCGACACGCCGGGCATCCTGGAGGAGGGCGATTTCGAATGTCCCAAACTCGATGAAATCCGCGAGCTGTTCCCTGATCTCCTGGCGCAGCCGAGCCGCAAGGTCATCGTTTTCTCCGAATGGATCCGCATGCTCGATCTCGTGCGCGAATACGCCGTGGAACAGAACATCGAGTTCGCGTGGCATACGGGCCAGGTGCCGCAACAGCGCCGTCGCAACGAGATCCGCCGTTTCCGCGAGGATCCGGACTGCCGCTTGTTCCTCTCATCGGAATCCGGCGGCGTGGGCCTCAACCTGCAGGTCGCGGACACCGTGATCAATCTCGACTTGCCGTGGAACCCCGCCCGCCTGGAGCAGCGCATCGCCCGCGCCTGGCGAAAGCACCAGACTCGCCCCGTGACGGTCATCAATCTGGTCAGCGAGGACACGATCGAACATCGGATGCTCGGTCTCATAGACCAGAAGCGCGCCTTGGCCGAAGGCGTGCTCGATGGTCGGGGAGATCTGACGGCAATCAAGCTCCCGAGCGGTCGGGCCGCCTTCATGGAGCGCCTCGATGCCGTTCTGCATCGGGACGCCAAGCCGGCGCAGGCGCAATCCAGCCAGACCGACCCGAGAGACGCGCTCAGGCAGCCTTTCATCGACGAGTTCGACGAAGACCTCAGCCGCCTGCTGGTTTCGGAAGACGGAAAGAATGCCTTGGCCGTAGTCTCGCGGCCCTCGGACCGCGCCGTCGCCGAAGAGGAACAGCGCCTCGCAGCCGCCGCGGGCCTGCATGTCCGCGTCATCGACCCCGATAGCTACGAGACCATGCGTCGCCTCGCCGCCGCGGGAATGATCTCCTGGACGGGCAGCGCCATGGTCGAAATCCATTCGCCCCCGACGCCGGAAGACGCCTCCCGACAACGTCTGCTCCGGGCGACTCCGCTGTTGGAGCGGGCGCGTCGAAAGCTGCAGGCCGCAACGCTGCTTATTGGCGGCGGTTTCCCGGCCGAAGCCCGCGTGCCCGCCATCGAGGCGATTCAGCTCGGCGCAGGCGCGCTCGCCATCGTTCGCGGCCACGACCAACCGGAAGATCCCGCGACCGCCGCCGCTTGCCTGCAAGACTTGGACCTTTCGATGCCCACAGAATCACTCGACGATCTGCTGCGTCTATTGCGCGACGAGGACCCGGACGACGAAGTGGCGTCCGTGGTGGCCCTGCTGGATTGGATAGCGCGGGAGATCGGTGGATAGCGGGCGCTCTACGCCTCCGGCAAGTCGTAGTGCGGCACGACGCGCCCGAGGCCGGTGCGCACCATCTCCGAACGGATGAAACGCAGTATCTCGTCGGCGTCGTCCATGCGCAGGGCGCGTGCGAGGATGCGACGACAGTCGCGCACGGACACGTGGCGGATCACCCATTTCACTTTGGGCAGGTGGGTCGCGTTCATCGACAGCACGTCATAGCCCATGGCGACGCACAGGACCGCGCCTTCGGGCGTGCCGGCGAGCTCGCCGCAGATGCCGACGCCCTTGCCTTCGGCATGGGCCGCCTTGGCGACTTCCCTGAGCGCCCGCAGTACCGCTGGATGCACTTCGCGATACAGCGGTGCGACCTGCGGATTGTTCCTGTCCACCGCCAGCATGTACTGGGTCAGGTCGTTCGAGCCGACGGCGAGAAAGTCCACCTGCCTGGCGATTTGCCTTGCCTGGTAGACCGCGGCGGGCACCTCGATCATGACCCCGGTGAGGGGCTGCCGCACAACGTAGCCTTCTTCCGTCACTTCCCGGTGCGCCCGGTTCACCAGCCTTCGCGCCTCGTGCACTTCGGACATGTTGCTCACCATCGGCAGCATGATGCGCAGAATGCCCTCGAGCCCGGCGTTGGCCTTGATCATGGCGCGCACCTGCGACATGAAGATCTCCGGGTGGTCGAGCGTTACGCGAATGCCGCGCCACCCCAGGAACGGGTTCTCTTCGGAAATCGGAAAGTACGACAGCGCCTTGTCGCCGCCGATGTCGAGGGTCCGCATCGTGACCGGTCGCGGATCGAAGGCTTCCATGTGCTCGCGATAGACGGCGCGCTGCTCTTCTTCGGTGGGGAATCGGTCCTCGGTCATGAACGGCACTTCCGTGCGGAACAGGCCGATCCCCTCCGCGCCGCGGTCGAGCGACCGCGTGATGTCACCGACCAGTCCGATGTTCACCCATAGCGCTACGCGTTGACCGTCCCTGGTCGTGCAGGGAAGGTCTCGCAGGTCCTCGAGCTCCTCGGCGAACTCGCGCTCCTCTTGCATCAATGCGGTGTAGTGCGAGACCACGGGGCGCGACGGATTGGCCACGATCTGGCCGAAGAAACCATCGACGATGAGCGTGTTCTGTTCCACCCCGTGCAACGGGACGTCCACCGCGCCCATCACCGTCGGCACGCCGAGCGCGCGGGCCAGAATGGAGACATGGGAGTTGGCCGAGCCTTTCCGCGAGACGATGCCGCGCAAGCGATCCACCGGAATGTCGGCCAGCATCGCCGCCGTGACCTGGTCACCCAGCAGCACGGTGTTTTCAGGGAACTCGACCTTGCGCCGGTGGATGTCCCGCAGGTAGCCGAGTACCCGCTGACCGAGTTCGCGCACGTCGGCCGCGCGTTCGCGCAGGTAGGAGTCCCGCATTTCCTCGAACGCCCGGGTGTGCTCCAGGATGACCTGCTTGAGAGCGCCCTGGGCCCACTCGCCTCCGAGGATGCGTTCCCGGATCTCCTCCGCCAGCGCGTCGTCGTCGAGCATGCCGAGATATGCGTCGAACAGCACGCGCTCCTCTTCGGGCAGCGACGAAAGCCGTCGTCTCGCCTGTTCGATGTCGTTGCGCACCTGGCCGATGGCGCGGTCAAGCATCTCGAGTTCGGCGTGGATGTCCTCCGCCGCCTTGTTGGGCACGGTCTCGAGGCTGGTGCCGGGGTGCATGACCACCGCCGTGCCGATGGCGATGCCGGAAGAACCGGACACGCCGGTGAAGCGGGTGTCCGTCTGCTCCGAGGCCGGCTTGGCCAGCGCCTCGATATCGCCAGCCGCCTCGGCATGGGCGACGACCGCCGCCAGTTGCGCCGACAACGTGATGAGGAAAGCCTCGTCGTCCTCGTCGAACCTCCGGCTTTCGCGCTGGCGCACGACCAGGACGCCCAGTACGCGGCGCCGATGGATGATCGGTACGCCGAGAAACGCGTGAAACGCTTCTTCGCCGATTTCCTCCAGGTGCAGGAAGCGGGGATGGCTCGGGGCATCGTCGAGATTGATGGGCTCCGCGCGCTCGGCGACCAAGCCGACCAGGCCTTCGTCCGGTCCGATGGCGACGCGGCCCACCGCCTCCGGATTCGATCCCTGGTTGGCGGCGAACTGAAACTTGCCGGTGCCCCGGTCGAGGATGTAGACCGAACACAGCTCGGTCGCCATCGCGGTACGCACGCGGGTGACGATCGTGTTCAGCGCCGCTCGGAAGCTCGAAGCCGCGTTCACGTCCTGGACGATTTCGCGGAGGTCATCGAGCACGCCGTTGGTCACGACTGTTCGACAACGATCAGCGAAGGGGCAAACTCGCGCAGCGCGCGCCGGTAGACGTTGCGCTTGAAGTTGACTACCTGGGTCAGGGGATACCAGTAGCTCACCCATTGCCAGGAATCGAATTCGGGCTTGCGGGAACAACCGAGATCCACCAGCGAATCGTCGCCGAGCAGGCGCAGCAGGAACCACTTCTGTTTCTGTCCGACGAATCTGGACGCTCTTGCTCCCCGACTGTTGTTGCGCAGATACCTCTTCGGCAATCGATAGCGCAACCAGCCGCGCGTCGATGCGACGATCTCGACGTCGCCGCGCCGAACGCCCACCTCCTCGTGAAGCTCCCGGTAAAGCGCGGTCTCGGGCGACTCGTCCCGCAGGATGCCGCCCTGGGGAAACTGCCAGGCGTCGTGACCGCCGACCCTGCGAGCCCACAGCACCTGTCCCCGATCATTGGCGACGACGATGCCCACGTTGGAACGAAAGCCGTGCGCGTCGATATTGTCCTTCGCCCTTCCCATGCACGCGATTGTTCCACACAATCTGTGAGCGCACAAAAAGCCCTTGACTAGCAAGGGTTTTTGGCATTTTTGCGTAAGCGCTACCGTCCGCCGTCGGGTTTCCGCCGCGTAAGCTATCATCCGGCAAAACCCGTATCGATCAGACATGAACCGGCTTGGCGAAGAAACCAGTCCCTATTTGCGGCAGCACGCCGAAAACCCTGTCGACTGGTATCCCTGGAGCGACGCGGCCCTCGCGAGGGCGCGCGACGAGGACATGCCGATACTTCTGTCCGTCGGCTATTCGGCCTGCCACTGGTGCCACGTGATGGCGCACGAGTCGTTCGAAGACTCGGGAACGGCGGAAGTGATGAACCGCCATTTCGTCAACATCAAGGTCGACCGGGAGGAAAGACCGGACCTCGACAAGGTCTATCAGTTGGCCCATCAGCTACTTACGCAGCGGGCGGGCGGTTGGCCGCTGACGGTCTTTCTCGATCCGCAGACGTTGTTGCCGTTTTTCGCGGGGACCTACTTTCCCCGCGCGCCGCGGTTCAATCTTCCGGGATTTGCCGATCTCCTCCTGCGCATCGACCAGGTGTACCGGACGCAGCGCGACGCGCTTGGAGAACAGGGCGAAAGACTGTCGGAGGCGCTCCTGAAGCTGGAGCCCACCGGCATCGCTGCGCAAGGACTCGAAGACGCGAAGCTCCTTGAAACGGCGAGAGATCAACTCGCGGCCGGGTTCGATGCCGCCGAGGGCGGGTTCGGCGCGGCCCCGAAATTCCCGATGCCGAGTTCGATCGAGCGGGTGTTGCGCCACTGGGCGTATTCCGACCGCGCCGGCAAACGCGATGGCGATGCGCTCGACATGGCGATGACCACCCTGACAAAGATCGCGCGCGGAGGCATCTACGACCATGTCGGCGGCGGGTTCTGCCGCTACTCGACGGATCGGCACTGGGAGATCCCGCATTTCGAGAAGATGCTGTACGACAACGGATCCCTGCTGGCGCTCTACGCCGACGCGCTTGCTCTCGGCGACGATCCATTGTTCGAGGCGGCGGTGCGCGAGACGGCGGACTGGATCCGGCGCGACATGCAGCATCCCGAAGGCGGTTACTTTTCTGCCCTGGACGCCGATTCGGAAGGGGAGGAGGGCAAGTACTACCTCTGGCGACGCGATGCGGTGAAACGGTTGCTGACCGGCGACGAGTACCTGCTGGTGGCGACCCTCTACGGCCTGGACAAGCCCGCCAACTTCGAGGCCAGGTGGAACCTTCGCCGGGGCGATGCGTGGCGTGCGGTATTGGACCGCCTTGGCTTCGAGCCGGAGACAGGGGTCTCCCTGCTCGCGTCGGCGAAGTCGAAGCTCCTGGCGGAGCGCGACACCAGGGTGCCGCCCGCCAGGGACGACAAGGTGCTCACGGCCTGGAACGGACTGGCGATCCGGGGCATGGCGAGGGCGGCGGTGCGTTTGGACGAGCCGGAATGGCTGGACTCGGCGCAGCGCGCAGCCGACTTCGTTCGGGAGAACCTTTGGGATGGCGAGCGCCTGACGGCAACCTGGCGCGACGGCGTCGGCAAGTACCGGGGCTACCTGGACGACTACGCCAACATGCTCGAGGGACTGATCGAACTTCTCTCGGCGGCGTGGCGCGACGTCGATGCCGCGTTCGCGAAGGATCTGGCCGACGCGATGATCCGGCAGTTCTACGATCCCGGTGACGGCGGCTTCTTTTTTACCGCCCGCGATCAGGAGGCGCTCATCCATCGGCCCAAACCGACGCTCGACGAATCGATGCCGTCCGGCAACGGCACCGCCGCCTGCGGCCTGGCCACCCTCGGCCACCTGTTCGCGGACACGCGCTACCTCGACGCGGCCGATGGAACACTCCGGGCGCTGCGCGGCGCCGTGGAGCAGTATCCCGCGGGGCACTGCACGCTGCTTTCCGCCGTGGAGGCGAGCGCCTGCGCGCCGGAACAGGTCATCGTGCGGGGGCCGGCCGACGCGCTCGACGCCTGGCTCCGCGTTGCCCGCGAAGGCTATCGTCCTTGGCGGCGGGTATTTGGTGTTCCCGACGAATGTGTCGGCGCGCCGGACTACCTTCCCCGGCGGGTCGACGGGGACGACCGCTCGGCGCTCGCCGCGTTCGTGTGCCGGGGACTGCAATGCTCGCCGCCGATCGATTCGCTGGGCGAATTCACAAGGGTCGTCTCTTAGCTTTGCCAGCGCAGGTCCAGCCTGCGCGCCGCTTCCACGTCGTCGAGCCGTCTGGCGGGCAGATCGTGTGGAGCCGACTTGACGAGTTCCGGGTTTGATTCGGCTTCGGCGAGGACGCTTGCCATCGCGTCCACGAACGCGTCGATCTCTTCCTTCGACTCCGTTTCCGTGGGCTCGATGAGGAAGCACTCCGGCACCAGCAGCGGGAAGTAGGTTGTGGGCGCGTGGACGCCGTAGTCGAGCAGGCGTTTCGCGAAGTCCATCGCACAGACGCCGAATCTTCGTTTCTGAGCGGCCAGGGTCACGATGAACTCGTGACAGGCTCGCCGATTCGGATAGGCGATGTCGAAACCCGCCTGTCCCAGCCTCGCGGCCAGATAGTTGGCGTTCAGGGTCGCGAATTCGCCTACGCGCCGCATGCCGTCGCTGCCGAGCATGAGGGCGTAGGCCAGGGCGCGCAGGAGAATGCCCGCATTGCCCATGAAGGCCGACAACCGGCCGATGGTGCGCGGGGGTTCCGTCCATCGATAGCCCTCGGCGGTCTTTTCGACGATTGGGCCGGGCAAGTAGGGTGCCAGCAGTTCTCCGGCTCCGACGGGACCGGCGCCGGGTCCGCCGCCGCCATGGGGTGTTGCGAACGTCTTGTGCAGGTTGAGGTGCAGCACATCGAAGCCCATGTCGGCGGGCTTCACCTTGCCCAGGATCGCATTCAGGTTGGCGCCGTCGTAGTACAGCAGGCCCCCTGCGCCATGAACGATGGCGGCGATCTCTTCTATGCGCCGTTCGAACAGGCCGCAGGTGGACGGGTTCGTGGTCATGAGTCCCGCCGTCGCCGGCCCTGCCGCGGCTTTGAGGGCTTCGATTTCGACATCGCCGTCGGGTCCGACCGCCACCTCTCGGACGACGCAGCCGCACATTGAGGCCGTCGCGGGGTTGGTGCCGTGGGCCGTCGCGGGAACGAGTATCTCGTTGCGCCCGGTATCGCCGCGCGCGGCGTGGTAGGAGCGGATCATGGCGACCCCGGCGAACTCGCCCTGGGCGCCGGCCATGGGCGTCAACGAGACGCTGCCCATCCCGGTCGCGCGCTGGAGGATTTCCTGGAGTTCGTGCAGGCAGGCGAGGAAACCCTGGCTGACGGACACCGGCGCAAGCGGATGGCGGTCCAGGAAGCCCGGGGCGCTCGCGGCCCGATGCGTACCCCTCGGGTTGTACTTCATCGTGCACGACCCGAGCGGATAGAACTGCGTGTCGATGGAGTAATTGAGGCCCGACAGGCGGGTGTAGTGGCGCACGGCTTGAAGTTCCGAAACCTCCGGCAGCGCCGGCGGATGCTCCCGCAGGGCCGATTTGGGCAGGTCTTCAACGGATTCCGGTGCCGGCACCTGGGCGCCGGCACGCCGTTGGGCGCGGGCGAGATCGAAGATCGTCTCCATCAGGCGGCCCTCCCGACGGCGTCCTGAAGGGCGTTTGCAAACTGCCGGATGTCGCTCGTCGTGCGCTTTTCCGTGGCGCATACGAGAAGGCAGTCGGACAGGTCGCTGAAGTAGGGACCAAGGGCCAGTCCACCCAATATGCCCCGCGACGCCATGGATTCCACGACTGGCCGCGCCGGTCGCCCGAGCCGCAGCACGCATTCGTGGAAGTAGGGGGCGTCGAACCGTCGGGACAGGTCAAGGGCCGCTACAACGTCACGCGTTCGTGCGTGACAGGCGCCGGCCACGTTCCGCAGACCCTCGGGACCGAGGAGGCTGAGGTAGATCGTGGCGGCTGTGACCAGGAGGCCCTGGTTGGTGCAGATGTTGGACGTGGCCTTGGCCCGCCGGATGTGCTGCTCGCGCGCCTGCAACGTCAGAGTGAAGCCGGGATTGCCATCGAGGTCCCGGGTTCGCCCGACAATGCGTCCGGGCAGTTGCCGCACCAGCGATTGCCGGGTGCAGATGAAACCGAAGGATGGTCCGCCGGAAGCCATGGGGATGCCAAGCGGCTGGCCGTCGCCGCAGACGATGTCCGCGCCGCCGTCGCCCCAGTCGGCGGGGGCCTTGAGCAGGCCGAGGGTCATCGGGTTGACGCACGCGACGGTCAATGCGCCGCATTCGTGCGCCTGGTCCGTTATGGCGTCGACGTTTTCCAGCAGTCCGAAAAAGTTGGGCTGCTGGACGACGACTGCGGCGGGCGGCTCGGACAGCTCCGTCAACAGGCTCGGGTCCGCCAGGCCGTTCTCCCCGTACGGCAGTCGCACGATGTCGATGCCCTGGTGGCCGACGATGTTGCGCGCCGCTGCGGCATAAAGTGGATGCACCGCACCGGCCAGGGCAACGCTCCGCCTTCCGCCGGCTGGTCCGCCCCTCGAACGCCGCTCGCCCGCCCGAACCGCCATCAGGATGGTTTCGGCGAGTCCCGAGCCGCCGTCGTATACCGACGCGTTGCAGACGTCCATGCCGGTCAGTTCGGACATCATGGTCTGGAACTCGTAGACCAGTTGCAGCGTTCCCTGGCTTGCCTCCGCCTGGTACGGCGTATAGGCGGTCATGAACTCGCCCCGGCTGGCGATGTCCCAGACCGCCGAGGGAATGTGGTGGTCGTAGGCGCCGGCGCCGAGGAAACACGGCCCGGTCTCGTCGGCGCGCGCGCGCTCCGCCATGTGACGCAGCATTTCCATTTCCGACATGCCTGCGGCGTCGCCGGCCGCGGGCTCGTTGTTGCCCCTGCCCGTGTTGAGCAGGTTCGACGGAATCTCGTCGAACAGTTCGTCGATGTCCGCCGCGCCGACGACCGCCAGCATGGATGCCACGTCGGCGTTGGTGTGCGGCAGGAACGGCATCGTCGCTTACGCCCGCATGCGGGAATCCGGGTTGCGGAAACAAGCGTCCCAAGTCGCTGGCGCTCCCGAGGACGATTGCTCCATAGAGGTCATTCTCCGGCTTCGCTTGCTTCGCAGAATTCCGAGTACTCGGCGGCGTCCATGAGGTCTTCCAGTTCGTCGGGCGAATCCGGCCCGATGGCAAAGAACCAGCCATCTCCGTAGGGATCCTGGTTCACGAGTTCGGGCGCGTCCTCGAGCGAGGTGTTGATGGCGACCACGGTCCCGGACACCGGTGCGTAGATGTCGGATGCCGCCTTGACAGACTCGACCACGCCAGCTTCCGCTCCGGCGTCCACCTGCTGGTCGACTTCGGGAAGCTCGACGTAGACCACGTCTCCGAGTTGCTCCTGCGCATAGTCGCTGATACCGACAACGACGTGGCCGTCGTCGTCGAGCCGGGCCCATTCGTGTGTTTCCGCATACCTCGCGTCAGTCGGCGTATCAGTCATGTGTCTGTCCGGATTTCCGAGCGCCGGGTGCGGGCGCTGCCTTCACTTTCCTTTTTTGATGAATGGTGGTCTAACGATACGGCCGCGCCTCTCTCGTCCCCTGACGAGAATACCGACATCGCCGGTGGCGGCTCGCGGCACCCGCGCGAGGCCGATACTGTAACCCAACGTGGGAGAGAAAATACCGCTTCGAACTTCGCCTTCGCCAGCGTTTGTCACCACTTTCATGCCATGACGCATGACGCCCGGGTCTTGGAGCGCAATGCCGGTCAGTTTGTTCCCTGTCCCGGCTGCGCGCTGCGCCTCCAGTGCGGCGCGGCCGATGAATTCCCGGTCCGCTGGCTCGAAGGCCACGGTCCAGGCGAGGTTGGACTCCAGCGGCGTGGTCGTCTCGTCCATGTCCCGGCCGTACAGGTTGAGACCCGCTTCCAGCCGTAGCGTGTCCCTTGCGCCAAGACCCGCCGGACGAACGCCCGCCGACGCAAGCGCGCGCCACAGCCCGGAGGCATCCGGGTCGGGCAGCATGACCTCTGCGCCGTCCTCTCCCGTATAGCCGGTGCGGGCGATCATCCAGCCGTGGGACGACGAGTCGGGCCGGGCCTCGGGCGGGGCCGACAGGCGCTGGCCGCGGGGCGCTTCGACGGCATGGAATCGCCCGCACTCGACGACCTGGGCCAGGCCGGTCGCCTGTGCGAACAGCGCCACGGCCTCGGGACCTTGCACGGCGATCATGGCGACGTCATTCCGCTCGACCCACACGGTGTCGAAATGTCCAGCGCGAGCGACATACCAGGCGATGACCCTTTCGCGCGTCGCCGCGTTGGAGACGACCCGATAGCCTCCTTCCCGGCGGTACACGATCACGTCGTCGATGATGCCGCCCGCCTCGTTCAGCAGAACGCCGTAGAGCGCCTCTCCCGCCGCTTTCAGCTTCGCCACGTCGTTGGCGACGACGTGCCGGAGGAAAGCGGTGGTGCCGGGCCCCTCGAAGTCGACCATGGTCATGTGCGAGACGTCGAACATGCCGGCGCTCGCCCGGACCGCATGATGCTCTTCGATCTGGGAGCCGTACCGGATCGGCATGGCCCAGCCAGCGAACCCGGTCATCTTCGCGCCGGCGGCGATGTGGGTGTCGAACAGCGGGGTGTGTCGGAGCGCCTGGTCATTCACTGGTCACGGCTCCGCAACCGGCACTCATGAGAACCTCGCCAGCACGCCCGCGCCCATGGCCTCGCGAACGAGCCGTCGCTTGATTCCCGGCGCGGCGTCGATCATCCGGACGCCGCTGTTTCTGATCCAGCGGCCGAAGGGGCCGCCGTAGGCGTATCCTTCGCGAAACCCGGTCATGAGGGCGATCATCATCTCTGCGCGAGTTCGCCGCCGCAAGGCGAAGCCGCGCCAGCGGCCGGGCCGGCCGAGATCTCCGGAATCGCGCTGCGCTTCCTCCGCGATGCCGGCAACGTCCTCCAGGCCCAGGTTGACTCCTTGCCCGGCGAGCGGGTGCAGCGTATGCGCCGCGTCGCCGACGAACAGGACTCTCGGCGCCGGGTTGAAGTCCCGAACGACGCGTTGCGGCAGCGGGAACACGAACCGGCGGTCGATCTTCTCGATGCGCCCCAGCACGAGTTCCGAGGCGCGCTCCAGCGCGGCGGCGAGCGCGGTATTTTCCAGGGCAGCGAACTCGCGTGCCTTGTGTTGCGCCGTGCTCCAGATGACCGCGCAGCACCTCGGATCGGCGAGAGGCAGGAGCGCCAGGGGCCCTGTGTCGGAGAACCGCTGGTAGGCAACCCTTCGATGCGCACGTTCAATCCGGACCACGGTTGCGAATGCCGCGTCACCGCCACTGCGGTCGACCATGCCTGTCCCCACCAGCTTCCGCACCTTCGAGTCAGCGCCGTCGGCGCCGATCAGCAGTCGCGCGGAAACTGAACGATCTCCCAACTCGACGGTTACAGCCGTGCTTCCGGGTACGAAGCGGGAGACAGATCCTTCGATCCAGTCGACAGTGGGCATGTCGTCGCACGCGTCGCATAGCGCGCCGCAGGCGCGGCTCGATTCGATCATCCAGGCGAGGGCCTCCACCTGAGCTTCGCTCGCGCCGAAGGTGATGCGGCTGCCGCCATGTTCTTCCCACACGCACATTTCTTCGATAGGGCTTGCGTCGATCCCGATGTCGATCAGATCGATGGACTGTTGCGACAAGGCGACGGAGCGGACATCGAAGCCGAGTTCGCCCGCCGCCCGGCGCGGTCGGCGGCGATCGATCAGTGCGACGCGAAGACCGACTCGCCCAAGCGTCAATGCCGCCGCGGCGCCCACGATCCCGGCGCCCACGACTGCGGCATCGTAGGGATCCGCGTGAGATGTCCCGGACCGTGTCCCCGTGCCTGCCGTCATGGTATGGATTCTCGCCCTCGGACAATGCCGAAGGAACCTCGCGAGGTTCGAGTTGTCCGAAATCGCCATTCCAATGTCACTCGGACCAACGGGAATCCGATTCGTGCGTTTTGCATCTCGAATGCGTGCGGGGCGGGTGTGATGGTCGTCAAGCGCTATGGGGTGCGGATCACTGATGCGCGCCCCGCATCAGTGCTTCGATGTCCTGCACGGCTTTGGGGACCGACTCGGTCAGCACGCGATTCCCCGACTCCTCGATGAGCACGTCGTCTTCGATGCGAACGCCCATGCCGCGCCATGCTTCATCGACGTCGTCGAAACCCGGGCCGTCGGGGATGTAGAGCCCTGGCTCGATCGTCAACACCATGCCGGGCTCCAGTTCGCGCCACTCCCCGTCGCGGCGATACTCACCGACATCGTGCACGTCGATGCCGAGCCAGTGCGAACAGCGGTGCACGGTGAACCGTTGGTAAGTCCCGGTCGCAAGCGCCTCGTCGATTCCTCCCGCGAGCAGGCCGAGGTCGATCAGACCCTCGGCGAGGACGCGGTCCGCGGCGTCCTGCGGCGCGGTACAGTGCGCCCCGGGCACGGCGGCTTCCAATGCTGCGGCCTGGCCCGCCAGCACGACCTCGTAGAGTTCCCGCTGCCGGAGCGTGTACACGCCGTTGACGGGAAACGTCCGGGTCACGTCCGACGCGTAGTGCTGGAGTTCGCAACCGGCGTCGATCAGCACCAGGTCGCCGTCCCGAAGAAGACTGTCGTTCCTCACGTAGTGCATGACGCAGGCGTTGCGGCCGCCGGCGACGATCGACGGATACGCCGCAGCGCGGGCCCCGCCCCGCATGAATGCGTGCACCAGCACCGCTTCGAGTTGCGTCTCGCTCAGGTTCGGCCGGCAGTGGCGCATCGCGTCGATGTGCGCCCGCGCGGTGATGTCCGCCGCAGCCGCCATCAACCCTTGTTCGGCGGGAGACTTGAACAGGCGTTGCTCGTGCAGCAGGCGCTGCAGGGGGCGGAACTCGCACCCGCCGACGTTGGCTCCCCGCGCGCGGGCGGTGGACGCAGATTCGATCAGGCGCCGGTCGAACTCCGGGTACTCGCCCAGTACGGCGTGAACGCACCAGCGGCCGTCCAGAATGCGCGGCAGGATCTTGTCCAGCTCGGAGTATGCGAATGCGGCGTCGATCCCAAGCGCCTGCGGCGCCCGCTCGGGACCCAGCCGTTCCCCGGTCCACTGCTCCCGCGCCGGATCGCGCTCCCGGCAGAATAGTACGGTTGCGCCCGGTTCCGCGCCGGGTGCGAGCACCAGGACGCTGTCGGGCTCTTCGAAACCCGTAAGGTAATAGAAGTCGCTGTCCTGGCGGAACGGATATTCGGTGTCGCGATTTCGGTAGCGGATCGACGCGCTGGAAACGATGGCGACTTCATTGTCGGCGAGTGCGGCCAGCAAGCGAGCGCGGCGATCCTGGAATTCCGCCGTTTCGATGCCTGGCGCGACCCCGGTTGCGGGGTCGGAGACGATACGCGTGTTCATCTGAATGAGACCAGAGGGTTGTGGCAATGCTATCAACTTTCGACAGGGCGGCGGATGCTTCACATGCGCGTCTATCAGGTTCAAACTAGGCCTGTTAACAAGCACCAAAGAGTCGATGTCTTCCCCTGGTCTGGCCCTTCTCGAAGAGAAGATCGACGCGTTGATCGAGCTTTGCGAAGCGTTGGCGTCGGAGAACCAGACGCTCAAGGCGAAGCAGCAGTCCTTGACCGTGGACCGGGCAAGGTTGATCGAAAAGAATGAACTCGCGAAGACCAGGGTGGAGTCGATGATCAGCCGCCTGAAAGCGCTTGAGAAGATGCCGTGAACGATCAGACCACCGTCACCGTCAAGATTCTCGAAAGGGACTACGAGGTAAGTTGCGGAGAGAGTGACGTTGAAGATCTCGTGCGGGCCGCGCGCTCCCTTAGCGAGCGCATGCTCGAGATCAGGCAGGCCGGCAAGGCTGTCGGCCTCGACCGTATCGCGGTGATGGCGGCTCTCAACTACGCGCACGAATACCTTGAAATGAAGGATCGCCTTGCCCGCGCCGTCGCCGATGCCGACGACATGGCGGGCCGCATGGCGGAACGCGTCGCGGCAGCCCTGGCGGAACGCGAACCGTCGCGCGTGACGCGTTGACCGGTTGGGATATACTCGGATCCAGTCTCCTGGGGTGTTTGCCAGTCGGTACAGTCCTTGAGCCGTTAGAAAAAACAATGGGGGCTCCGCTGTGGAGCCGGTGAGCAAGCCCTACGCTGCCGCCTCGCGCCGGTTTCGGTGCCGGGCGTCATGTTGCGGGACGCCTTGGGCACATATGAATCCCCAACCTGAACCAGAACGGTTCAGGCAGTCCAGACAGCGGCGCGCTCGGGAGACCACCCTTTCATTGCGGCAGGCGTGCGCGTTCGTACCCTGCCGGCTCGTGTCAGTACGCCGGGAGACCTTTCCCGGCTGCACCGCCGAGGGGCCATGACGTTGCGCCAGGACATGCGCGCACGTCGCCGCGCACTGTCAGCTTCCGGCCAGAGGCATCATGCGCATACTGCCTGTCGGCATCTCGTCACTTCGGCCGTCATGTTGCGCGGCCGCGTCGCCGCGTATGCCGCGGCCGACGGCGAACTGAGCCTGTGGCCGTTCATCGCCCGGCATCCCCGCATCGCGTTGCCTGTCGTCGAATCGGCGCAGCGCATGACCTTTCGCCGGTATCGCCTGGGCGATCCCTTGCGCAGCGATCGGTTCGGCATCGCAGAGCCCGCTGGCGGAGTGTGCGTCCCCATGACGGCGCTCTCCGTCGTGCTGATGCCGCTCGTTGCGTTCAGCGACGAAGGTCGCCGAATAGGCATGGGGGGAGGCTTCTACGACCGCTACTTCGCGTCCACGGGGCGCCCGCTGATGGTCGGCGTCGCGCACGAGTTCCAACGCCTCGATCACATCCCGCACCGGGACTGGGACGTGCCGCTGGACGCGATAGTGACGGAGTGCGGATGGCGCTACTTCACCGCGCGCTGCAAGGGCCTGCGGTTATACTGAGTGCATGGCAGTTCGCGAGGTCATTCGCATGGGGCATCCGGTCCTGCGGCGACCCGCCCGCCCGCTGCGACCGGAGGAACTGACCAGCGACCGATTGCACCGGCTGGTAGCGGACATGGTCGATACCTTGCACGACTACGGCGGAATTGGCCTGGCGGCGCCGCAAGTGGGCGAGAGCGTGCGCCTGGCGATGATCGAGATTCCCGGCGGACCCACTCGATACGGCGAACTGGATCACATGCCGCTGACCGTGTGCGTCAATCCCGAGATCGAGATCGTGGATGAGACTGCGGCCGGGTACTGGGAGGGTTGCCTGTCGATACCCGGTTTGCGCGGCTTCGTCGAGCGGCCGCAGCACATTCTCGCGGCGTATCTGGACCTTAATGGCGAGCGACGCGAAATCGAAGCGAGGGGATTCCTGGCGACGGTCTTCCAGCACGAGTTCGATCACCTTGACGGGCATCTCTTCGTCGACCGCATTCAGGACCCGACCAGACTGGCGTTTGAGGAAGAGTTTGCGCGTTACGTGCTGTCTTCCGAAGATGGCGAGTCGGTAGACTTGGACGGTTAGCGTGGCGCGCGACGAACTCAAACAGGCGGCGGCGTTGGCGGCGCTTGAACTGGTGGAACCTAGACTGACACGCGATGCGATCATTGGCGTGGGCACTGGATCGACGGTGAAATTTTTCATCGATGCGCTGGCAGAGTCCGCGCACAAGTTCGACGCTGCGGTGTCGAGTTCGGAAGTTTCCACCGCCCAGTTGCGCGCCCGGGGAATTCGGGTGATCGATCTGAATGCGGCGCCGTCGGTGGCAGTCTACGTGGATGGTGCCGACGAGGTGGACCCCTCCAATGCGCTGATCAAGGGCGGCGGCGGCGCGCTGACGCGCGAGAAGATCATCGCCGCGTCGGCGGACGAATTCATCTGCATCGTCGACGACGGGAAAGTGGTCGACCGGCTCGGAGGCTTCCCGCTACCGGTGGAGGTCATACCGATGGCGCGTGGACTCGTCGCGCGCAGGCTGGCGGGCATGGGCGGCAGGCCGGAATATCGGCAGGGCGTGGTGACCGACAACGGCAACGTCGTCCTCGACGTGCGGGACCTGTCCATCGACGATCCCGACGCGCTGGAGCGCGCCATCAATGACATCGTCGGGGTCGTCGCCAACGGCATCTTCGCCGCGAACCGTCCGGATGCGGTGCTCGTGGCTTCGGCCGATGGAGTTAGCCGGAAATAGCGCTCCGGCGGGAGTCTTGGGTTCCGCCGGTCAATCGCCGGTGGGAAAGCTCGGCGGCCGACCCCTGTTGCGCGGATGGCCCCAGGGCTTCGATTCGCTGTCGGACATCCGCTGCAGGAAAGAACGCGTTCTTCCTGCGTCCTATGCGTGCGCGTTCGAGCAGGCCGCTTTCGACCAGCCGCAAGAGATCCGTCCGCGCGGTGGCGTTGGCCACGTTGTGGCTCATGCGGTGGGAGCGCACGGTGTATTCCGCATCGGGATGGCGAAACGCGTGTGCGAGCAGCGCCGATTGGCGATGGTTCAGTCCGGCGTGGCGCTTGAGTTTTCTCTCGATCTCCCTAGCGTCGTTGAGTTTTTTCTCGACATAGACGCGGAAGTCGTCGAGGGCGCGTTGAATGACATCGATTTGATGCGAGATGAAGTAGGTCAGGTCGTTGCCGTCCGACTCGGTCTCAAGGAAAGCGCGCCCGTACCTGGCGGGCGCGTTCAGCAGAAGCCTGCTGATGGAAATGCACTCGAACGGCCAATAGCCCCGGCGCATCATGCACCAGTAGAAGAGTGAACGTGCGGCACGCCCGTTGCCGTCCTGGAAGGGATGTTCATAGGCCAGCCAGAAGTGCAGCACGACCGCGCGGACCACTGGATGCACGAATGCGCCGGCATCTTCATTCGCGAACCGGAACATCGCATCAAGGCGCAAGGGCAGGAGTTCCGCAGGCGGCGGCGCGTGCAGGATGTGGCCGTCGTTGTCATACACGCCCACGCGGCTGTCTCCCGGGGCCTGGATGCGTCCTTCGTCGCGTAGTTCGTCCAGGATGTTGGCCGTGAGCGTGCGATGCAGGTCCAGGAGTGCTGACAACGTCATCGGCCCGTCGCCAATCTTGCGAATCTCGTTCATGGCGCGAAAGTTGTTCAGGATCATCCGCTCGTGGACGTCCCTGGGCTTGCGCCCGTTCCTGATCATGTTGGCCGCGATGGCTCGGGTCGTGGACGCGCCTTCCAGTTGGCTGGAAGAGATCGCCTCCTCGATGAGCGAACTGACGATGAATCGATCACCGGTACGTCGGAGCGACATCTCGTCTGGCGCCACGGTCCATCCGCTCGCATGGCCGTCGATCCGATGCAGGGCCTCCAGAACGCGGTCGGGTAACATATAGACGAACGGCTTCCCGGACGTGTCGGTGAGCGGCAAAGTCCGATACTGGGCCTGGCGCGAGAGCTTGATCGCCATCCACCACTGTCCATGGTTCAGTCCCGCAGGCGGCGTGAGCCGGCGCAGCTTGTCCCAGTGTACGTATTCGCCGTCCACCGTCGGACCGCCCGCCCGGGCGAGAAAATCAATCAGGGGCAAGCCGCCAACCTGCGGCGCGTCGACGGGTTCAGGTGACTGCGGAACCCTCATTTATCGCCATTCCCCCGAAAAGATTGTCAATTCTCGAAATTCCATCAAACATTGTCAGTATTTCGACAATGTTTATCAACTTTGAAAAAATTGACAAGTTCATGTTTCCGCAGGATCGTGGAGTCTCGTCCGGCAAATAGGGTAGAGCGAGCTACACTGATGTCTCACTCCTGCCCTCTCGCCTTCCGTAAGTAGCTTGCGATCCAGTTCGCCGCTGCTTGTAGTCGGTCGAATCCTTCGATCACAGGCCCTTGTGTCTTGAGGATCTCTGCTTCAGAAACTCGTTTCGGAACCCTAATCCGGTGCAATACGTTGCCGAGCACCAGAACGTCGTCGCGAAATTTCTCGTCGGGCCGTGCGAATGGCACGACATGGTAGGCAACCATTTCCGTTACGGGACATAGACTGAACCACCGCGTAGAGAACACTCCCTTGACATGGTTCTTAATTGACTTTTCCTTCCAATCACTCCCAGTAGCCACCTGCGCCGCCGCCAACAGGAAGCCCGGCAAGCCGTCTGTATGTTCGCGCCAAGCGAATACGTCGATTTGATCGTCTTTCGGTGCTGCGGGTGCGGAAGGGTCGGGTTTGACGGCCCCGTCCTTCAAAACAGACCAGATCTCGGACAACTTGCCGACGAAACCGCTCCCGTCGGGCCGGGGGAATCCAAAGGACCATGCTTGCCCTCCGACCTCCGCCGCAAGTGCAGCAGTCGCGAAATACTGGAAGTACTGTCGAAGTGCTTTCACTTGGTCCTCCGAGGGGTGCAACTCAGAGCCGTCGAGCAACGGAGTAATCGCCCGAAGATTAGAAAGTACGAGTGAAACCAGGTACGCCGCCTGGCCGAGATCTGGCGTCTCCGCCTGAAAAGAAACGATGCTGCCGAACTCATCAGTCGAAAAAGGGTAGGCGCTCCCCAAAGCACGTTGCCGCAAGCGGATTCGGGTCACCGCCCCCGTCGCGACCGACTCCCTTGTCTCGACCTCTTCGTTGACGTCCTCGAATTCCGACTCTGCGGCGATCTCCAAGGCATCGACGATTTCGGAACTATACGACTGTCCAACCGGCGACACGGCCGCCTTCAATTCGAGGTAGTCCGCCGCCAAGTCAAGATCAGGCGGGTTGACACCCCCGAACTCGTCGGAGGGAAGGTAGACAGGGGAGGTCATTCGTTGACCGAAGCCGCATCCCGAACCCTTCTCAACAAGCGCTGATGAACTGTTTGCGCGGTCTCCGACACATCCCCCGCGATTTCGACGAGGCTGCCATCTTTGCCATCGAAACCTCGCAGATTGTTCGACGCCTCGCGTATCTCATCACGCGCCCTGAGCAGCGCTCCCGAGAACTTCCCCTCTACAGGCCGTGTGCTTGCGTGCGCGTTCGTCAGCGACCCCGTCCCTCGCAAAACCACCAACCCCTCCGGGCTGCAGAGCACTTCCGCGAGACGTTTGATGTCCGGGTTCTGGGACTGGATGATCGGCTCAACCTCATCAGTCTTCGATCCGTAGATCCAACGAAGAACCTCCGTTAGCCGCTCCAGTTTGCTTGGCGGGATTGGGTCCGGTGTCGGATCGAAACGGGACCAGGCAGAATCTAGGCCCAGAAATCCCATGTAAGGGGCCCGGGACAGCGCCGTGTAAAGGTGCGAGAAACTGAAGCGCGGGGCCACTCGGTCGTCGATCGAAAAGACACCCGCTTGTTGCGCCTGCTCCAATACATATATCGCATTCACCATCCGCTTTATCGTGTCGTGTTTGTCACCGATTCGATTTGCGATCTCCGAAAGCGGTGTTTCGTCCAAGCGGTACCAGTCTGCGGCAAATTTCGCTTTAGCGTACGAATCCCATCTTGCCGCTCCGTTGATGTGCTTGAATCCTATGAAGGACCAACTGTCCTGTCTGAGCGCCACCCTGTACACGGACACCTGCTCTAGCGTCGGTCTATGCTCTTCCGGCAACTCGGGCACCACGATCCTGACCTTGGACTCCTCCCTTACTTGTCTTGCCAGACCAAGGTCCCGGAACAGCCGCAGGGCAGCCAGTCGCCGGTTCCCTTCGAGCACTGTCAACTTGGCTCCATCCTCATTCACCACCACCAGAGGCTCGATGTCCAAGTACCCGTTGGCGGCGATGGACTGCAGCAGTTCGCTTAGATCTTCTGATCGGTACAGTTGCGCGATGATCTCTGAGTCCGACACGTCGCAATCGATACCTACGAGCCTCGGGTTCCGCCAATCGAGCGCCAAGCCATCCACAGGTACGGAGGCCACTTCCCGAAGCGGCGGCATCGGTGACCCAATAGCGTCAGTCATTTCGTACGACTCCTCGCTTACCGGCGAATCGAAGCTGTGTTCAACGCACCGTTGTACAGGCTCCCGCTTTGCACAGTTGGTGGGTCCACTACCCGCCAACCAACAGGCTGCTGATTACGATACCACCTACGTCCTGTGACGGCACAGAAAGGGGTCATAGTGATCGTCAGTGACTAGGACGACGGTTCCATGGACGACAAGCGAGATCGGGGCATAGGCGAGGCCGGAGCGTCAAGGGTGCGGGGATCACCAATCGACTACGTATCACCTGCAGATGCCGGACCCTCTGTTCGGGCGCTACGGGACGCTGGTCTAAAATACGGGGTGCCTAGTGATGACTAATTCGGGAATCTTGGCGTGCTGGGTGTTTTTCATCGTCACCTGGACGACGTTGAATCGGTGTTTCTCTGTCAGCTTCACGATTGAGGGAGCGTAGTCGTAGGTCATCAGAAATTCTGCTCCGCTACGGCTAAGAATCTCAAACAAGGCTGGATGATCGACTTCGTTGTGAGCGTAAAGGCGCCTGCCTGCGCGGTTGCCTCCAGCGGTATAGGGAGGGTCGACGAATGCAACGGTATCCGTGGTGGAGCGATCCAGCAGAGATTCGAGCAATTGCGTCCCTTCTGTTTCGCAGAAGGTGATTCGGTCCGCATGTTTGCCGATCTGGTCAAGACGCTTGACGATGGTTTCCGGATACCATCTTGATCCGATGCCCTTCCCGTTTTCCCCCGACCGATTCAAGGATGCGCCGGGGGCCAGAATGCCGCCGCGGCGTGTACGGTTCAGAACGAGGGTGCGAAACCCGTGCTCAACGACATCGCACGGTTGACGATTGCCGAGGGCATGCACCGCGTCGCGCGTTGGATCAAAATTGAGGACACGTTCCTTGATGAGTGGACCGAAGCGAAGAGCGGCGTGCCAAAAAGCAGCTACGTCACGGTCCAGCTCCGCCATCAGACATCGCTCGACCAGCCCCTCCATTACGGCTGTCAAGGACACTATTCCGCCACCAGCGAAGGGCTCGATGAGTAGTCTCGGCTTGGCATCCAGGCCACCCAGCCAAGCGCGAATATGTGGAATCAGCCAAGTCTTCCCTCCTGGATAGCGCAGGGGACTGCGCTGCGGTACGGATGCGACGTTTACAGCGGGTATCGGGGAAGTCTTGATCGGGTCTACTCCAGCCGCGCCAAACAGGTCCAACACTTCCATGCACGAATCCCCACTACGTCAGAGCGCGGAACCCGCATGCGTCATCTGCGATCATAATCGCGCCCGGGCCAAAGCCCAGGGGATGCGCCCCGCGTCAACCTCGATGTCGAAACGATCCATCGAGGCAACACGCATGAGTACGATAGCGCATCGCAAACGAACGCGAAAACCCGACCGGGGACTAGCGGATACCGGTTTGGGATAGTACGGGCGCCGTGAGTTTGCGTCTGCAAGTGATCGCGAGCACGAGACGTAGGCGTCTGCCCATGGCCCGCGCGCTCAAACGAACCACCTTGCCTGTGGCAAATCCGAGCCGAGGGATGAACGGCCCGTAGCGTTGGTGCGGTGTGAAGCCAGATAATCACTTTGGCCTGACGATAGAGGAACCATCCCTTGGACACCGTAACAGTTGAGCCTTTCGCGCGGCTCAGGACGCTGATCGTCGACGACCCGGTCGCGGTCGATGCCTACCTTGCGACATTGTCGGGTTCGGACGTCGTGCGCGCGATGTTCCGCCTCGGCGAGGACGAGCGCCAGGCGATCCTGTCGGCGCTGGCGCCGGAGACCGCCGCGGAGTTCATCGAGGATGTGCCCGACGAAGTCGCTGCCGACCTGATCGAAGCGTTGCCGGTGCGAGACGCGGCGTCCATCGTGACGGCGCTACCGAGCCACGAGCGGGCGGACGTGCTCGCGGAAGTGGAGGACGAAGACCGGAACCGGATTCTCGGAGCGCTTGCCCCCGAGACGGCTGCGGATGCCCGGCAGTTGATGACCTATCCCGCAGAGTCCGCCGGTGGTCTGATGGTGCGGGATTTCCTTGCCTTCCCGGCGTCGGCCTCGGCGCGTGAGGTGCTGGAGGATCTGACGTCTGGTGATCGCGAACTTTCGCCCTACCTGGTCCGGTTCGCCTACGTGGTGAATCCCGAAGGTCGGCTGATCGGCGCGGTTCGGACACGGAACCTCGTTGCCGCCCCGCCATCGATGGCGATCAGAAACCTGATGACCCCTGCAACCGCCATCAACGCCGAGGCGGATCTGACCACGGTCGATGCGTGCCTGGAGGAGGCCGAGGTCCTGTCGCTGCCCGTGACGGACGATAACGGGACATTACTTGGCGTCGTCGAGCGCGAGCACGTCGACGACGCGTTGGCGGAACGGGCCGCAGAGGATCACCTGAAGTCCCAGGGGATCGTCGGCGGCGAAGAATTGCGGAGCATGCCGTTGGGACTGCGTTCGCGCCGGCGGCTGTCCTGGCTCTCGATCAACATCGTGCTGAACATGATCGCGGCGAGCGTCATCGCCGCGTTCGAAGAGACTCTCGCGGCGGTCATCGCCCTGGCCGTGTTCCTGCCCATCGTCTCCGACATGAGCGGCTGCTCCGGCAACCAGGCGGTCGCGATCAGCATGCGCGAACTTGCGCTCGGCGTTTCGAATCCCCGCGACGTACTGCGCGTCTGGTGGCAGGAGGCCAAGGTTGGAGTTCTGAACGGCATCGCCCTTGGCGTATTGCTGGGCGCCGCCGCGTGGATGTGGAAGGGCAGCTTTGCCCTGGGCGCGGTGGTGGCCTTCGCGCTGGCCGTCAATACGGTTGTGGCGGTCTCCATCGGCGGAACCGTGCCGCTGTTGCTCAAGCGCTTTGGAGCGGATCCCGCCGTGGCGTCCGGACCGGTGTTGACGACCGTCACCGACATGTGCGGATTCTTCCTGCTCCTGGGGACAGCCACGCTGACTATCACTTGGCTCTGAGCGTACATCCGATGGGTGAGTCGCAGCCCGGGGCCGGTTGCGTAAACCGGTCGGTCACTCCATCATGATTTGGGAGGTTCGAGACAGGCGGGTACGATGTCACTGAGTTCCATACACCCCATCGCTGCGGACTACGGAGAGCACGAAGCGGCCATGGCGGCCTATCGGGCCGCCGGCGAGGCGCGCGCCCGTGGGCTCGGCAATCGCGGACCCATTCGTTTCAATGCCGACGGATCACTCAGCGAAGAGATCCTGGAAGCGTATTGGCGCTGCGGCTTCTATGTGTTCGAAGACGTTCTCCGACCGGAAGAACTGGCTGACCTTGAGCGTGACCTCGATCGCATCCTCGATCGGGCGCCTGCGGAACCTGAGGTGAGACTTGACCGCCACGGGCGTCCGGCGCTGAACGCGGACCGCGAGATGTTCGGTTTTTCGCTGGTCCGGCCGCTGTCCGATCCCGTCGGCGGGACGCAGCGCAACCAGGGCAGGCATCCGGCGAAGATGATCGAACCGACCCCGCCCGAAGATGCGCCGGACTACGTGCTGCAGGTGATCTCCGGTGCCCTGCAGTATTCCGACGCGAGCCTGCGCGTATACGGACATCCCGATTTGCTCCGCGTCGCGGCCGCGATCAACGGCGACGACTTCACGCCTTTCAACGAAGTGCTCTTCATCAAGCAACCGGGACTCGGCGGTTCCGTGGCATGGCATCAGGACGGCACCACGCACTGGGACACGCCGATATTCGACAAGGGCAGCCACGGCTTCAACTTCATGGCGCAGGTCTACGGCTGCAATGCGGCCAACGGTCTCTGGATCGTTCCCGGATCGCATCTCGCACAGGCCGACATCAAGGCGATGTGCGAAGCGGCGGGCTCGGATCGGTTGCCGCAGGCCGTGCCGCTTCTCTGCGGGCCCGGCGACGTCGGCATGTGCAACCGCCAGGCGGTGCACGGCTCGTTCGCCAACACGAGCCCCGACCTCCGCGTCACCGTCAACTTCGGTTTTCATCGGCGCGCCTCGGTGCTCGGCGCGAGGGGCAACGGCATCCACGCCCCGGGAAGCGACAAGATCATCTACGATGCCGACCGCATCCGGAAACGCTCCCGGATGCTCGGCTACGCGATCGACGCGCGCCGGCAGCGGTTCCCGGACGAAGACTCTTTCCGGTACCAGCCCCACGTCAGCGAGGGCGCGACGTTCGAGTGGAGCGATGCGGCCCGTGAGCGCATCAAGGACTACAACCTGCTTGATCTCGGCATCTAGGCGGTTCGGGACACGACACTAGCGCTATAATATCCGTCGCCCTGACGGGCGCCGTTTTTTGCCCCAGCCCAAGCCCTCTGTTTCGCCCATCCCGCCCGTCCCGGATCTGCGCCTTGATCGGCACTTGCGTGCCGTTCTACGTCGCAGGCTTGCATGGAAGTACGCCTCCAGCGACGGGGGAAATGCTGGCACTTCCTTGCGCGTCAGCGGTCGGGGAAGCACCCCCGGCTGAAGGCTCCTAGGTCTGGAAGGTTAACCTCATTTCAAGGTCGTCTTCTCCAATCAGATCGCCCGTGTACGTAAACCCCAGCCGTTCATAGAAGCGCCCGGCGTTTGCATCTTGCTGGAGGTGGCTTGTGATCAGAGCTGTGGCGTTGTCGGTTTGCCGGATGCGTTCGATCAATAGCTGCACGGCGCGCCTCCCGTAGCTGTAGCTTTGGAAGCGGTGATCAATCATCAGGCGCCACAGGAAATACTCGCCGCGATGTGGGACTTCCGATGTCATCATGAATCCTACCGGGGTTTCCCCGGCGTAAATTGCTCTCAGCCACACAGGGTCGTCATTGGCTGGGTAGTGCGCTTCGGCGATTGAATATGCGTTGGAGCGGGGGTAGGCCTCGAGCTGATGGTCAGCGACGGACAGCTCGAGAATCGCGCCTAGATTGGCGCTGGTAATTTCTCTCAGCGTGACTGGACCCACTCGTTTGCCACTGGGTGAAAGTTACTCGGGCGATGACCTTGGGGGTTAATTCGGGTTCGCCGATACCGCATAGTTGCTCAGGAATCCTCCCGGATCAGGAACCGTTCCGTCAACAGCAGGCAGAGGATAAACACCACCCCCGCGCCGTTGCCTGCAAGATAACCCCAGGGCTCGGCAGCGGCGGTGCCGTTGACCAGCAGTATGAACAGCGCGCCGCCGAATAGCAGCGGCCATCCGGTTCGCCGCCACAGGATGAATCCCAGGGGTATCAGCATCAGGTTCACGGCGATGGTTCCCAATGGAGGTAGCTCGGAGAGGCTGGTGAGCCTCAAGTGGCCGAACACCTCCACCGGGGCCAGTTCAAGTTGTCCGACGTCGAACCAGAAGCCATAGCACTAGGCGGCGACTGCGACCAGCCAGCAGAAGGCTCTGAAATCACGCCGGTTGGCGACGGGAATGGCGGTTGCCCGCATTGCGGGCAGCGCATAGGGAATGAGCAGCGGCAGGGTGGCCGCGTGCAGGACAAATCGCCCTGCTGAAGCATCGGCATACCATGCGCGTAGCGGTGCAGCCGGTCCCTCATCTCGGCAAGCTCTTCCGTTGACAGATAGCCGCGCAGGACCACGAATCCGTCGCGATCGAAGTCCCGTTTCAGTTGCTGGAAGTTCAGGTCCGCCATACGTCTCCTCAGGTCGTGCTGCTGGCGCGACAGCCATCTATCGTAGCTGATGGCGGGCGGGCGGTGCGCGAAGCGTTCCAGAGCAAGTCACCCGGATGCGGGTTGACCAAATCAGGTGTCGATATCGGGCCGGCGGCGCGCGCGCTTGATGCTGCTGCGGCGACGCTTGGACTCGCGGCGGCGCTCGCGGGCCGCGCGAGAGGGTTTCGTCGGTATGCGTCTGGCCGGCGCGTGGCTCGCGTGCGCCACGAGCTCCCGCAGGCGGGCGAACGCGTCGTCGCGGTTGCGCGCCTGGCTGCGATGGTTCTGCGCGAAGATGACGATTTCTCCCGCCGCATTCAGACGTCTTCCCGCAGCGCGCTGCAGCCGGGCGCGCAGTCCCTGCGGGAGGTTGGCGCGGGCGAGGTCCAGGCGCAACTCGACGGCGGTCGCGACCTTGTTGACGTGCTGTCCGCCGGGTCCTGAAGCGCGGACGAACTTGATCGACAGCGCGTCTTCGGGCACCCGTGCCCCTCGTGCTATCTCAATCATTGCCATCCATGCACAATAGTCCGTGGGGCCACATGTAGACAAGACAGGTCGGGACGCAGGAAACCAGTGCTTTCGGAAACGGACATCGAGCGCTACCGCGCCGACGGTTATGTCGAGCCGAGGTGCCCGAGGAAGTGATTCTTGACGTACGCGCGAGACATGACCGACTGATCGCCGGGCAACCCTACGATTGCCGCGTCCGGCACTGACGGACTGATGTCAACGCACCTGTGTCGGACCGAGGTCGAATCGTTTCAAAAACTCGGCTACCTCGGCGCCCGCCGCGTGCTGAGCGAGGCGGAAGCGCTGCGCTGTCGGCGGGCGCTTGAGGCCTTCGAGGCGATCCGGCGCGACGGTGCTCGCCCACCTCCCCTGACAGACCTCCACCTGCTGTTTCGCTGGGCCTGGGACCTGGCACACGACGCCCGGATCGTGAATCCGGTGACCGACCTGCTCGGCCCGAACGTGCTGCTGTGGGGACTGAACTGGTTCATCAAGGAAGCGCGGGACGGCAAGTTCGTCACCTGGCATCAAGATGCGACCTATTGGGGGCTTGAGCCGCATGACGTGGTCACCGCCTGGGTGGCGCTGTCGGATGCGGGTCCGGCAACCGGACCGATGAAGTTCATCCCGGGGAGCCACAAGGGGCCGATCCTTCGCCACGCCAACACGTGGGAAGACGACAATCTCCTGACGCGCGGACAGATGGTCGAGAATGCAATCGATGAGTCGTCGGCCATGCCCGCACCTTTGGCTGCGGGCGAAATGTCCCTGCATCATGTGTGCACGGTGCACGGTTCGACGCCGAACATGACCGACGATCGGCGCATCGGCCTCGTATTGCGCTACTGCGCAACTCACGTGCGTCAGGTCAAGATTCCCCGGGACACGGCGACGCTTGTCGCGGGCGAGGACGCGTACGGCCACTTCGACCTGATGCAGACACCGGAACACGACATGGGAGAGCGCGAGATGGCGCGCCACCGGGATTCGGTCGTCCGCACGAGCCGGGCAATCATGGGTTGAGCCGAAACGGCTGGCGTTGTCCGCGCGGACGGATTCGGTGGTATAACGAAACGGCATCCCGCAAGGGGAGAGACTGTCGTTACGACTGCAATCGAACAGGTTGATCGAGAAAGGAAATGAGTGAATTCGAAGGAAAAGTCGCCGTCGTCACCGGGTCGGGTGGAGGCATAGGAAGGTGTCACGCACTGGAATTCGCCAAGCGCGGGGCGAAAGTCGTAGTGAACGATCTGGGCGGCAGCGTCGACGGCACGGGAGAGGGCGATGCCGCAGACGCGGTCGTTGCCGAGATCGAGGCCGCCGGGGGAACCGCGGTCGCAAACAAGGCGTCCGTTTCCGATCGGGAAGGCGCCAGGTCCATCGTGCAGACCGCCGTGGACGCGTTCGGCAGAATCGATATCCTGGTCAACAACGCTGGGATCCTGCGCGACAGGACATTCAGGAACATGACCCTCGACGAGTGGGACATCGTCATGAACGTCCACCTGAATGGCACCGCCTACGTGACGCACGCGGCGTGGCCGCTGATGTACGCCCAGAACTACGGGCGCATCGTCTTCACCAGTTCAGGTTCCGGTATATTCGGCAACTTCGGACAATCGAACTACGGCGCAGCGAAGATGGGCATGCTCGGACTGATGAACGTCCTGGCGAAGGAGGGGGCCAACCACAACGTCCGCGTAAACACGCTGGCGCCCGGCGCCGCAACCAGGATGACGAACACGGTGCCCGGCCGCGACGAGAACGTCGAGGCACCCCCACCGGACCGGCATCCGAAGCTGGTGAGTCCGGCGGTCCTGTTCATGGCCAGCGAGGATGCGCCGAACGGCGCTGTCATCCATGCGACGGGCGGCACCTACTCCAGGTCGGAGATCGTCGTCAACGAACCGGTGGACCTCGGACCGGATGCGACGTTCGAAGACCTGCTGCCGCTGCGCGAGCGCCTGATGGACATGACCGGAGCGAAACCCCGACCGCCGCGCGTGCGTCCCCGGCGTTGAATCAGATAGGCTGAGACAAGATCTGCGAGGTGGGGAAAGGTCGGGTGTTGGCTTGGGAGATCTTGCTTTCCCTAGGCTTCATTCCAACCGTCGCCGAAGCCGTCGATAGACATCGCCACGTTGGGCAATTGTCAGGACTAGGACAACGAGCGCGTTTGCTTGAACGGCATAGCAGACGCGCCATTCTCCGATCCGTATGCGCCAGATTTCATCAACGCCTCGCAGTTTCGCGGCGCCACGGGGGTAGCGGTCGTTTGCCAATGCCTCAATCGACTGGGAAAGGCGTAGACGAATAGTTCGATTCCGGATGCTCCGAAAATCTCTTTCCGCCGCTCTGGTTAGAATGACCCTGTACGTCAAAGGTCGAGGTCGGCCTTCAAGTCCTTGAGGTCCACCCCGCCGTTCATTCGATAGTCTGTCAAGGCGTCGAGTGCATCGAGCAGGTCGAGCCGATCCTCCAGTGCTTCCAGCACATCCAGATCGGAGGGTGGCACCAGTCCCGCAACGGTCTCACCGTCTTTCTCGATCGCGAAGCGGGCGCCCGCCAACCGAACGTGCCCGGCGATCTCCGCGAATTTCTCGCGAACCTCGCTATCGGATAGGGTGTTGCGCACAGCGGCTTCCAATTGGCGAACCTAGAGAAACAGCGTATTTGCCTTGATGGCGGATTGCAATCAAGGTCCGAACGTGAGGGACTTGCGCTGTGGGGTTTTCCGGCGAGCGTTCGTGTCGCGGCGACCGCATGCGACGGCGGGCGATCGGTCGCCGGGGTGCCGGATGCACGCGGCGGGCGGCCAGCGGGACGGGTTTCAGCCTTCCAAATGAGAATGGCTCGCATTTGCGGGGGCCGCGCGCGCGGGCGATCCTCGACGGGCGCGTCGATCCGGTTCGGAGGGTGCGGCGGCGCTACGCCGCCAGCGGCAGCCCCGGATCCACCAGCGAGCGCATCCGCTCCGGCCGGCCCGCCGCCACCGAGCCGAGCGCCAGCGCCATCATCACCGCCAGCGCCAGACCCAGCCGCGCCTTCATCTTCGCCCGCCCGCGCACGAAGTGGCGCTCGAACCCGAAGCTGTTGTCCAGCCGCGCGTTGATCCGCTCCAGCGCGCCGCGGCGGTTGTAGCCCCGCCTCCACGACGGGCTGCCCCACGGCGTCGGCGTGAACATCCGCCGGTCGGCGGTCGCCAGGTCGACGCGCACCACGCGCCCGTGGTCTCCCGCCCTCGAGCCGGCGTCGCGCAGGCACGCCTCGCGCCCCGCGCACTCCAGCCCGTACGCCGCCGCCGGGCAGCGGTACTTCAGCGCGCCCCGGTCCGCCTCGAAGCCCTGGTACGCCATCGGCCGCTCCTCGCCCGTCGCCGGGCAGCGGCAGAACACCTCGCCCTTCTCGCTGTGCAGCACGTTGCCGTCCCCGCGGGCCGACAGCGGGCGCAGGATCGGCTTCGCCGGGTCGCGGTCCGGCATCTCCTTCTCCTCCCGCCACATCTCCCGCACGTCGATCAGCGGCCGCACCCCGTGGGCGTCCCACAGCTTCCCCTTCAGCGGCCCCGCGTCCAGGCCCCGGTCCGCGCAGAAGTCCTCGCAGTCCGCCGCCAGTTCCGGCTCCGCGCCGAACAGCTCGTCGACGCCGGCGTCCAGCACCTTCGCCTCCGAGCGCGAAGCCCGCTCCACCTCGAACCACACCGGCAGCTCGTGCTCCACGTCCGCGATCAGGTGCAGGCCGTAGCCGAACCAGCTCTTCACCCTCGTCCACGCCTTGCCGCTGCGACCGTCCACGCCGCGGGTCTCGTGGCGCCCCCAGTCCGCGTCCGGATCCGACGTCTTCCCCGTGCGCGCGCTCGTCCGCCCCGTCGACTTGCTCGGCACCGCCTTGCCGTCGTAGCCCAGGTGCCGCCCGCAGCCCGGCAGCTCCGCCATCAGACGGCGGCGCAGCGCGTCCACCATGCCCGACACCGCGCCGCTCCTCTCCTCCAGCTCCGCCACGCTCGACAGGAACCGCGAGAACGCCCACGCCGTCGGCACCCCGTCCCGCCGCGGGATCGCCTCGCAGACGCCCTCCGCCGCGCCGTCCGCGCGACGCGCCAGCGTCCGCTTCGGCGCCGACTGCCGGCCCAGCGGGTCGAAGCCGCACAGCGAAAGCAGCGCCGGGTTGCGCCCCAGCTCGCGCAGCAGCGACGCCGACGACTCGTGCCCGAACACCATCCCCGCCACCAGCGCACGCCACATCGCCGCCACCGGGTACTCGTCGCGCCCCCGCCCGCGGCGCGCCTCCAGCGCCGCCACGATCTCCGCGTCCGGCAGGTTGTCCAGCACGAAGCCGAGCCGCCTCAGCTCGGGCAGCCGTTCGACATCGTCCCAGGAAAAAAGCACACTCTGCCGGGTCGCCATGGTCGTCTCCCTCCGTGGAGCGGCGGTCGTTACTTCGAAAGAACATCCTGCCCCATGGCGACCCCTTTTCCCAGGTCCGACGCGCACCCGAGACGGCGCCGCGCGCGCTTGGGGTGAAAATCGGCCGACAACCGCCGACCGGCCCGGAAAACGCCCGAAAACCCCGCATTCCGGGGGTGAAGAAAAAACGCGGCCCTCGCAATCCCTTATGGGTGCCCGCTCTCAGAACAGCGCAAGTCCCTCGAACGTCGAGGGACTTGCGCTGTGGGGTTTTCCGGCGAGCATTCGTGTTCGGGCGACCGCGTGCGACGGCGGATCGCGGCCGCGGGGTGCCGGATCTGCGCGGCCAGCGGACTCCGGGCGACCCTCCGGGACGGATTTCGGCCCTCCAAATGAGAACAGTTCGCATTTGCGGGGGCCGCGCGCGCGGGCGATCCTCGACGGGCGCGTCGATCCGGTTCGGAGGGAGCGGCGGCGCTACGCCGCCAGCGGCAGCCCCGGATCCACCAGCGAGCGCATCCGCTCCGGCCGGCCCGCCGCCACCGAGCCGAGCGCCAGCGCCATCATCACCGCCAGCGCCAGACCCAGCCGCGCCTTCATCTTCGCCCGCCCGCGCACGAAGTGGCGCTCGAACCCGAAGCTGTTGTCCAGCCGCGCGTTGATCCGCTCCAGCGCGCCGCGGCGGTTGTAGCCCCGCCTCCACGACGGGCTGCCCCACGGCGTCGGCGTGAACATCCGCCGGTCGGCGGTCGCCAGGTCGACGCGCACCACCCGCCCGTGGTCTCCCGCCCTCGAGCCGGCGTCGCGCAGGCACGCCTCGCGCCCCGCGCACTCCAGCCCGCACGCCGCCGCCGGGCAGCGGTACTTCAGCGCGCCCCGGTCCGCCTCGAAGCCCTGGAACGCCATCGGCCGCTCCTCGCCCGTCGCCGGGCAGCGGCAGAACACCTCGCCCTTCTCGCTGTGCAGCACGTTGCCGTCCCCGCGGGCCGACAGCGGGCGCAGGATCGGCTTCGCCGGGTCGCGGTCCGGCATCTCCTTCTCCTCCCGCCACATCTCCCGCACGTCGATCAGCGGCCGCACCCCGTGGGCGTCCCACAGCTTCCCCTTCAGCGGCCCCGCGTCCAGGCCCCGGTCCGCGCAGAAGTCCTCGCAGTCCGCCGCCAGTTCCGGCTCCGCGCCGAACAGCTCGTCGACGCCGGCGTCCAGCACCTTCGCCTCCGAGCGCGAAGCCCGCTCCACCTCGAACCACACCGGCAGCTCGTGCTCCACGTCCGCGATCAGGTGCAGGCCGTAGCCGAACCAGCTCTTCACCCTCGTCCACGCCTTGCCGCTGCGACCGTCCACGCCGCGGGTCTCGTGGCGCCCCCAGTCCGCGTCCGGATCCGACGTCTTCCCCGTGCGCGCGCTCGTCCGCCCCGTCGACTTGCTCGGCACCGCCTTGCCGTCGTAGCCCAGGTGCCGCCCGCAGCCCGGCAGCTCCGCCATCAGACGGCGGCGCAGCGCGTCCACCATGCCCGACACCGCGCCGCTCCTCTCCTCCAGCTCCGCCACGCTCGACAGGAACCGCGAGAACGCCCACGCCGTCGGCACCCCGTCCCGCCGCGGGCTCGCCTCGCAGACGCCCTCCGCCGCGCCGTCCGCGCGACGCGCCAGCGTCCGCTTCGGCGCCGACTGCCGGCCCAGCGGGTCGAAGCCGCACAGCGAAAGCAGCGCCGGGTTGCGCCCCAGCTCGCGCAGCAGCGACGCCGACGACTCGTGCCCGAACACCATCCCCGCCACCAGCGCACGCCACATCGCCGACACCGGGTACTCGTCGCGCCCCCGCCCGCGGCGCGCCTCCAGCGCCGCCACCAGATCCCCGTCCGGCAGGTTGTCCAGCACGAACCCCAGCCGCTTCAGCTCCGGCAGCCGCTCGACATCGTCCCAGGAAAAAAGCACACTCTGCCGGGTCGCCATGGTCGTCTCCCTCCGTGGAGCGGCGGTCGTTACTTCGAAAGAACATCCTGCCCCATGGCGACCCCTTTTCCCAGGTCCGACGCGCACCCGAGACGGCACCGCACGCGCTTGGGGTGAAAATCGGCCGACAACCGCCGACCGGCCCGGAAAACGCCCGAAAACCCCGCATTCCGGGGGTGAAGAAAAAACGCGGCCCTCGCAATCCCTTATGGGTGCCCGCTCTCAGAACAGCGCAAGTCCCTCGAACGTCGGGTGTACGTCAAAAATGTGTTGAAGTGAGGGAAGGTTGAGTTGTGGCGGGGTTGGGCGGATACTTCTGGCAATATGTCTATTTGCCAGACAAGGAGGTTCCATGGCGGCGCCACGCGACATCGACGTTCTCATCGGGCAACGGGATGCGTTGCTGGGGGAGTTGGCCGGGGTGGGCGACCTGCGGCCGGGCACGTTGCAGGCGCGCCACCGCCGGTGCGGCAAGCCGACCTGCCGCTGCGCGCGCGAGGGCGATCCGGGGCACGGGCCGAAGTGGGTGCTGGTGTCGCGCGTCGCGGGAAGGACGCGCAACTGGACGATACCGGACGAGGCCGTGCAGCGGACGCGGGAGCATCTCGACGAGTGCCGGCGGTTCCGGGAGTTGACGCGGGAGTTGATCGCCGTCGGCGACGAGCTGTGCCAGGCGCGGCTGGAAGGGGACGCGCCCGGGGCACCGGGAAAAAGGGGGCGCCGGGCTCCGCGTTCGAGGCGCGGCTAGCGACGGCGCTGGACGCCGAGGCGGGGCGGCTGCTCGGGGACGGGGTGCTGGACGGGATCGGCTTCGAGCGGCTGGAACGCGCCTGCCGCCGGGTCGCCCTGGAGGCGATGGGCCGGGCGCTGGCGGCGCGGCTGAACGCCGACCGCTCGGACGAGCGCGGGCCGCGGCTGGCGTGCCCTCGGCGGGACCGAAGCGACCACCGCGGCGACGGCCTGGCGCGCTACGCCGGGCGGCGCGCGAAGACCTTCGTCACGGCGCTCGGGGAGATGGAGCTCTCGCGCGCGTGGTACCACTGCGACGGCTGCGGCCGCGGCTTCGCGCCGCGCGACCGGGAACTCGGCTTCGGCAAAGGCGGTCTGTCGCCGGCGGTGCTGCGCATGGTCGGCTGCGCGGCGGGCGAGGTGAGCTTCGCCGCGGCCGGTTCCCTGCTGCACGAGCTGGCGGGCCTGAACGTCGACGCCAAGACGGTGGAGCGCCGCGCCGAGGCGCTCGGCCGCGAAATCGCGGCGGACGAACGGGAACGGGCCGCGGCCGGGCCCGCCACCGCGCCCACGCTGTATCTCGGTCTCGACGGCACCGGCGTGCCGGTGCGCGGGGCCGAGACCGAAGGGCGGGCCGGCAAGCAGCCGGACGGTTCCGCGAGGACGCGCGAGGCGAAGCTCGCGGTGGTGTGGTCCGCCGAGCGGACCGGCGCCGACGGCGCCCCGGCGCGCGACCCCGGCTCGGTCACCTGCTCCGCCGCCATCGAGTCCGCCGCCACGCGCGACACCGACGCCGTTCCCGCGCCCTTCGCGCAGCGCGTCGTGCGCGAGGCCGCGCGGCGCGGCTTCGGCGCCGCCGAACGCCGCGTGGTGATCGGCGACGGCGCGGCCTGGATCTGGAACATCGCCGCGGAGCACTTCCCCGGCGCCGTCGAGATCGTCGACGTGTTCCACGCCGCCGAACACCTGTTCGACATCGGCCGGGCCGTCTACGGAGACGACAACGATCTCGCCCGCGTCTGGGCGGAGCAGCGCCGCGGCGAGCTCCTCGCCGGCGACTTCGACGACCTGCTCCGGGCCGTCGGCGCCCACGCCGGCCGCTGCGAGGAGGCCCGCAAGGGGCGCGCCTACTTCGCCGGCAACCGCCGCCGCATGGACTATCCCCGGTTCCGCGCCCTGGGACTGTGCATCGGCAGCGGCGTCGTCGAGGGCGCCTGCAGGAACGTCGTCGCCTGCCGCCTCAAGCGCGGCGGCATGCGCTGGACCGTGGCCGGCGCCGACGCCATCCTCGCCCTGCGTTCCTGCATCGTCAGCGACCGCTTCGACGACTTCTGGCAGCGCCGCGCCGCCGCAAATTGACCCTTCATCTCACAATCGAGACGTACACCCCCGAACGTCTCGACTGTGACCTTGCTGTTCGTCATCATTTCGTTCTTCAGTTGAAGTGTCGAACCCAGTTTGCCGCAGCTTTGCCACGCCTGCAGAGAAGTTGGAAAATGACCAACTTGGGACAAACGACCTAATCGAGAGCTTGCGGTCTTGACAAACGCGCCCGTTCTACTGGCGCAATCTTCGCTTCGCTGATCACCGACGTGAGACGCTACAGGTGCCTTATGTCGATGTTCCTCTTCTTGGCTGGACAATCAGTCGGCGGGGGCCTTCTCGAGGTCGAGGCCTTTCTCCCTGGCGAAGTCGAACGCCGCGTTCGCTTGCGTCTGGTTTGTTCGCGCGAGGAGCGACAGCGCGGCGAACGCGATCCAGTCGCTGGATACCTCGAAGTGATCCCGCAATGCGGGGCGGGATTCGGACAGGCCGAATCCGTCCGTGCCGAGCGCCACGTAAGCACTTGGAAACCACCGCGAAATGGATAGCGGCAACGCCTTCATGTAGTCCGAGGCGGCGACGAATACGCCGGACTCGTCGGCGAGCAACTCCTCCACGTAGGGACGTTCATCGCAGCCGCCGATGCTCAGCATTTGCGCCCGCTCGGCATGTGCCCCCTGGCGCGCGAGTTCGTTGTAGCTTGTGACGCTCCAGATGTTGGTCGCGATCCCGAGATCCTGCAGCGTTTCCGCCGCAGACATCACCTCGACCATGATGGCGCCGCTGCCGAGCAGGTTGACCTGCGCCTGTTCGTCGGCCCTGCGGAAGCAGTACATGCCCTTGACGATGCCGTCGTCCACGCCGTTCGGTTTGGGTGGCATGCGGTAGTTCTGATTGGTGACGGTGATGTAGTAGAAGATGTCCTCGAACTCTCCGTACATGCGGCGAATCCCGTCGCGCACGATGACGGCGATCTCGAACGCGAAAGCCGGATCGTAGCTCTTGAGGTTCGGCACCGTGGAAGCGAGGACGTGCGAGTGGCCGTCCTGGTGTTGCACGCCTTCCCCGTTGAGCGTGGTGCGTCCGGAAGTGCCGCCGAGCAGAAAGCCCTTGCAGAGCATGTCTCCGCAGGACCAGATCATGTCGCCGACCCGCTGGAAGCCGAACATCGAGTAGAAGATGTAGAACGGGATCATCGGCAGCGCGTGGTTCGCGTAGGCGGTGCCGGCGGCGAGGAACGACGCCATGGCGCCGGTTTCGCAGATGCCCTCCTGCAATATCTGGCCGTCTTCGGCTTCGTGGTACGGCGCGATGGTGCCGGCGTCCACCGGCTGGTAGCGTTGTCCTTCGGGGGAGAAGATGCCGGCCCGCGGAAACAGGCCATCCATGCCGAACGTGCGCGCTTCGTCCGGCACGATCGGCACGACGTAGCGGCCGATGCGCTTGTCCCGGAGCAACCTCTGCAGCATTCGCACCACCGCCATGGTGGTCGACACCTCGCGCTTTTTGGAACCTTCGAGCATGTCCCTGAACATGGACAGCGGCGGGGGTTCCAGTCGTTCGCAGCGGACGTTCCGCACCGGCAGAAAACCGCCAAGCGCTTCCCGCCGAGCCTTGAGGTAGCGGACCTCTTCGCTGTCTTGCGGCGGCCAGAAGAAATCGGCGCATTCGACGGCGTCGTCCGGCAGCGGGATGTCGAGCCGGCGGGCGAGTTCGTGGCGCTCCTCCGGCGACAGGTACTTCTTCTGGTGCACGGTGTTGCGGCCCTCGGCCTTCGGACCGAGACCATCTCCCTTTACCGTCTTCATTAGGATTACGCAGGGCTTCCCTGTCACAGCCATTGCCTGCTTGTACGCGGCGTAGACCTTCTGGTGATCGTGGCCGCCGCGCTTGATCGTGCGGATCTCTTCGTCGTTCAGGGAATCCATGAGTTCGGCGAGTTCCGGAATGTCCTCCACCCAGTGCTCGCGCACCACGTCGCCCGGGGACACGGTGTAGAACTGGTAGTCGCCGTCCACCGCCTGCTCCATGCGCGCCTGCAAGACGCCGTTCACATCGCGCTCGAACAGCTTGTCCCAGCCGCCGCCCCAGATGACCTTGATGACGTGCCAGTCGGCGCCCCGGAACGCCCGCTCGAGTTCCTGGATGATCTTGCCGTTGCCGCGCACCGGTCCGTCCAGGCGCTGGAGGTTGCAGTTCACGACGACCACGAGGTTGTCGAGGTGCTCGCGGGCGGCGATGTCGATGGTGCCGAGGACTTCGGGCTCGTCCGATTCGCCGTCGCCGATGAAATTCCATACCTTGCCGCCGTTCCTGGGCTTCAGCCCACGGCTCTCCAAGTACTTGGCGAAACGCGCCTGGTAGATGGCGCTCGGCGTCGACAGGCCCATGCTGGCGCAAGGCATCTGCCAGAAATCGGGCATTCGCCGCGGATGCGGATAGGAAGGCAGGCCGCCTTCGGGTGCTTTCTCGCGGCGAAAGTTCTTCAGTTGTTCCTCTTTCAGCCGCCCCTCGAGCAGCGCTCGCGCATAGACCCCGGGAGAAGTGTGGGCCTGCACGTGGACCTGGTCGCCGCCGTAGTCCGGTCCCGGCGCGCGGAAGATGTGGTTGAAGCCGACTTCCATCGACGTCGCCGCGGACAGGTAGGTGGCGATATGGCCGCCGACGCCGGAGCCGGAATCGTACGCCTGCAGCACCATCGCCACGGCGTTCCACCGCAGAATGTTCTCGATCCGGGTTTCGACCTCGATGCTGCCGGGATAGGGAGGCTGCTCGGACAGGGGGATGGTGTTGCGGTACGGCGTGTTCAGGGCCGCGTCGGTCAGCACGATGCCGCGTCGGGACACGGAGTCCTGCAGCCTCAGCAGCAGCGCCTTGGTGTTTTCGCCGCCGTGTTCTTCGAGCACGCCATCGAGGGCTTCGAGCCACTCGCGCTGCTCAATCTCCCATTCGTCCGCGCTCTTCGACATGCGATGAAGAATACCGAATCGGTGCGGACTGCGCCTGCTGGGAAGCGGCGGTTTGGCGTATACGGAAGCAGGCTGCGGTGCACCGTGTCCCGCAGTGAGCTTTGCACTAACATTGGCTTTGGCAAGTTCATTTTGTCACGAGGGTTCAGATGCTGGATTCGCTGACGCTAAGCGGATATCGCCGCTTCGAATCTTATGAGTTGAACGGCCTGAGAAGAGCGAATCTGCTGGTGGGTAAGAACGGCTGCGGGAAGACGTCCATCCTTGAAGCTGTTGAACTGCTTGTCTCCGGGGGAAGTTCCTCGACGTTCAAGCGCGTCGCGGAGTGGCGCGGCGAGCGCATTCGACACTTTACGGAAGAGCGGCCAGATCCGTTGGCTCGGATTCGCGGAACGAGCAGCATTCCAAGGATCGAGCTTGCACACTTTTTTAACGGTAACAAGTGCGAAGTGGGAGCGAAATTTCAGATTTTCTCGCAAGATTCCGAAGACCAACGACTGTGCGTTGAAGTTCGTCCCATTAGTGAATTTGAAGGTCGGCAGTGGGCTGGATCGTTTGAGTACAGACTCCGGGATGGCGGTCCCGGAGCGGTGTTTGGTTTGAGAATGATCACAGGCGACGAGAAGGAAAAGACAGTATTGCCTGTCGGGGAAGACGGCACGCTACTCGATGACCTGTATCGACGATCAACGACAAGCGCTTCTAGTGCGCCGCTCCGTTTTCTCACGCCGGGCGGCTGCGACCCCATGGCCATGAGCAGCGAATGGGACAGGTTGCAGGCGGAAGGTCGAGAGGCCGAGGTCGTGGAGAGCGTCAGGCCACTCATGCCCGATATCGGGTCGATTCACTTCCGGGCTAGCCCTGCCCGTGCCCCACAAGTATCTGCTGGACTTCAAGATGCCGTTGCGCTACGGTACGCGGCATGGAGGTTCAGACCCAGGTTGGAGGTCGCCTGCGGGCTGACATTGGCCAGCTTCAAGACGTGCTGAACACGGCGGTTTCGGAGGGTGTCACGGGGCTCGGGCAGGTTGCCGATCGGGTGTGCGAGGCGTTCGAGCTGCGCGACGGGCGCGGCC
The DNA here is from genome assembly GCA_963668365.1 of Pseudomonadales bacterium. Lineage (GTDB taxonomy): Bacteria > Pseudomonadota > Gammaproteobacteria > Pseudomonadales > Azotimanducaceae > VXNE01. The sequence goes on along the minus strand of OY764266.1, from coordinate 4,564,943 downwards.
GTCTGCAGCGCGCGAGTTGCTGCCGGGCATTGCGCGGGCTGGAGGCGGCGGGTCAGGTCGCGCTACCGGCGCCGCGAAGGGTGGGCGGTGCTGGGCGCGGACCGCGCCAGCTTGCGGAGTGCGTGGCGCCGGCCAGGGATGTCCCCGGCGAGGCGGGTGAGTTGCGAGAGCTTGCGCTGATTCGGGTCGACAGCGACGAACATCGCCTGATCTGGAATACCCTGATGGCGCGCGAGCACCCGCGTGGTGCGGGTCCTTTCGTCGGCCATCAGTTGCGCTATCTGGTCGGCTCGGCGCATGGCTGGCTGGGGGCGGTGGGGTTCGCGGCCTCGGCGCGGCGGCTGCGGGCTCGCGACGCCTGGATCGGCTGGGACGATGCGCGCCGCCGCGCGCGGCTGCATCGCGTGGCGGGGTTGTGCCGGTTTCTGATTCGTCCCGGCGTCCGCTGCCGCAACCTGGCCTCGCATGTGCTGGGCCGGGTGGTGCGGCGGGTGGGCGAGGACTTCGAGCGCCTGCACGGTTACCGGCCCTGGCTGCTGGAGACGTTCGTCGACGAGCGCGAGCACACGGGGGCGAGCTTTCGCGCGGCGAACTGGGTGCGGGTCGGCGCGACGCGCGGGCGCGGGCGCCAGGACCGTGCCCATGCCGCCCGCGAGACACCCAAGGCGGTGTATCTGTACGAACTCGACCGGGTCTGGCGGCGGCGTCTCGCGGCGCCGCCGCCCGCGGCGCTGGCGCCCGGCGAGGGGCTCGACGCCGCGTCCTGGGCGGCCAACGAGTTCGGCGGCGCGCCCCTGGGCGACGCCCGCCTGAGCGCGCGCCTGGTCGAGAGCGCGCGGCATATGGCACAGTGTCCGATGCGCGCCATCACCGGCGCCACGAACGGAGCGCGCGCCTTGGTCAAGGGACACTACCGGCTCATCGATCAACCCGCCGACGGCGAGGTGACGGTGGCGAACATTCTCAAGCCGCACCGCGAGCGCACGTTGCGGCGCCTGCGCTCGGAGTCCACGGTCCTGTGCATTCAGGACGCCACCACGTTGAACTTCGCCCGCCGCGGGCGAACGCAAGGGCTGGGGACGATCGGCTCGAACCAGACCGGCGCGGCGGTGCGCGGCCTGCATCTGCACGCGACCCTGGCGGTCAATGACGAGGGGACGCCGCTGGGCGTGCTGCGCGCCGGGTTCGACGCCCCGGCGCCCGCCGGTCCCGAGGCGCGCGCTCGCAAGCCGCGCGAGGCGCGCAAGTCGTTTCGCTGGATCGAGGGGTTGCGCGACTGTGCCGAGGCGGCCCGGGAACTGCCCGACACCCGCGTGGTGTGCGCCATGGACCGCGAGGCCGACTTCCTGGACCTGTTCGTCGAACGGCGCGAGCATGCCCCGACGGTCGAGTTGCTGGTGCGCGCCAAGGTCGACCGCGTCCTGGGGCGGGTTACCGACGACGACGGCAACCCGGTCTCGCGGCGCCTGTTCGAGACGATGCGCAACGCCCGGGTGCGCGGCGCCTGCACCGTCGAGGTCACGCGGCAAAGCGCGCGCGCCAAGGCCAGCAAGCGGGCCGGAAAGACCAAGCGCCCCGCCCGCTCGGCCGAGATGACGCTGCGCTACGAGCCGGTCGCGCTGCCGTGCCCCGGGGCGGCGCCGGTCGAGGTGTGGGTGGTGCACGCCCGCGAGGAGCAGCCGCCCGCGAACGCCAAGCCGCTGGAGTGGTTCGTGCTCACCACCCTGCCCGTGACCGGCGTCGACGACGCGCGGCGCATCCTCCACTACTACGCCATGCGCTGGCGCATCGAGGACTACTTCCGCATCCTCAAATCCGGCTGCAAGGTCGAGGAACTGCAGCACCACACCGCCGAGCGCCTCGAGCGCGCCATCGCCATCAACATGGTCGTCGGCTGGCGCATCCAACTGATGCTCCGTCTCGGCCGCGAGATGCCCGAGTTGCCCCCCGAATTGCTGTTCTCCGACATCGAACTGCGCGTGCTCGCCGCCTTCGCCCGCTCGCGCAACCTCGACCCGCCCTCGCAGCTCGGCGAGACCGTGCAACTGCTCGCGCGCCTCGGCGGCTGGCTCGGCCGCACGCGCGACCCACCCGGCGCGCAACTCCTGTGGCATGGCCACATCCAGCTCACATACATGACCATCGGTTTCCAACTACGCGACGAACTCGGATGATTTCACCAGCATGACAGAGTCCAGCGAACACTTGTGGGGCACGGGCAGGCCTAGCCACGATGGCATTCTCATCGGTCCGATCGATGGGGGTCCTCGATTTCCGATCGGCACTTATGGCGACGGCATGCGTCGCCTGCTCGCGATCGTACTCGCTTTCGTCGGCAGCAAGGATGGGGTCTTGCTGATCGATGAAATCGATACGGGCTTTCATTGGACCGTTATGGAGGACATGTGGCGACTCGTCGTTGAATCGGCCCGGCGGTCCAATGTCCAGGTGTTTGCGACCACGCATAGCTACGATTGCGTTCGGGCGCTTGGCTCGCTTGCCGAATCCCATCCTGATCTTGCTGAGCAAGTCTCTATCCAGAAGATTCAACCTGCACTGAACCAGGCGGTGTCGTTCCACGATGACGAGATCAAGGTGGCTGTGGAACAGGGCATCGAGGTTCGTTAATGCCCCAGGAAGAAGCCATCAATGCCCACTACTTTCGCCACGACAGCGACGCCGCCTTGGCGTTCGTGCGCTGGTTCGAGCGCGTCTTTCCGTGACGACGGAGCGGGTGGCCATGCAATTCGCGTTCACCGACGAGCAGGAACAACTCCGTTCCACCGTGCGACGGTTCCTGGCCGACAAGTCGCCGCCGACGGAAGTGCGCCGATTGATGGAAACCGAAACGGGTTACGACCCCGAGGTCTGGAAACAGATCGCCAATGACCTAGGCCTTACGGCAGTCCACATTCCAGAAACGTGCGGCGGACAGGGTTTTTCCTTCGCGGAGCTCGCCATCATCGTCGAGGAGATGGGGAGATCGCTTCTCTGCGCGCCTTACTTTTCCTCCACGGTTCTGGGGGCGACGGCGATCCTGGAAACCGGATCGACGGCGCAGAAAGAAGAACTCCTGCCGGCGATCGCCGCGGGCGAACGCCTGGCGGCACTGGCGGTGGCGGAGCCAAGCGGCCGCTGGGACGCCGGTGGCATCGCGGCGACGGTACGCGGCGGCAAGCTGACCGGGACCAAGAGCTTCGTCATCGATGGTCATATTGCCGATCTGCTCGTCGTTGTCGCACGCGATGCGCAGGACAAGCTGTCATTTCACGTGGCGTCGGCGGACGGTCCGGGGATCGTTCGGCGTCCGCTCGAAGCTCTCGACCCGACGCGCAAACTGGCGCGGGTCGATTTCGAGGCGGTGCCGGTCACTCGACTCGGGGCTGACATCGATGGGGACCGGGCGCTTGCGAGGACTCTCGATCTGGCAGCCGTTGCATTGGCGAACGAGATGGTGGGCGGCGCGCAGTGGCTGCTCGAGTCCGCGGTCGAGTACGCCAGGCTGCGCACGCAGTTCGGGCGCGCCATCGGCTCGTTTCAGGCGATCAAGCACAAGTGCGCGGATATGCTGCTCGAAGTCGAACTGGCCAAATCCGCTGCCTACTATGCGGCGGCGGGCGCGTCCGAGGACGACCCGGAACTGCCTGTCCTTGCTTGCATCGCCAAGTCGGCGGCCGCCGACGCCTACATGCATGCCGCGCGGGAATGCGTGCAGATCCACGGCGGCATCGGCTTCACGTGGGACAACGACACCCATCTCTGGTTCAAGCGCGCGAAGAGTTCGGAAGTGCTGTTCGGCACGCCCTCCCTGCACCGGGAGCGCATGATGTCGAGGATTGGAGCCTTCAGCTGGGGAGCGCGATGAGCGGGGCCGGGCCACAGGCGAAGCTGAAGGCGCCGGCTGTGGGGCACTCGCAGGAAAGATGAGTACGCATACGCCTGACACTCCGGAAGCGCTGCGCGCGGAAGTCCGCGCCTGGCTGGAAGCCAACTGGGACCCCGACGCGGGGCTCGTGGACTGGCGCAACAAGCTGGCCGACTCGGGCTGGGGCATGCCCGTGTGGCCGCGCGACTGGCACGGGAGAGACTTGCCGCAAGCGCTCGCACCCGTCGTTGACGAGGAGTTCGCCCGCATCGACGCAGTGAGCGTGGCGAAGACGGGCATTCGATTGCTCGCCGGCGCGACCCTGCTGGAACACGGCTCCGGCGCGCAGAAGGAGAAGTACCTGCGCCGCATACTCACCGGCGAGGATGTCTGGTGCCAGCTTTTCAGCGAACCCGGCAGCGGCTCGGACCTGGCCGGGGCGACCACGCGCGCCGATTTCGACGGCGAGAAGTGGGTTGTCAACGGCCAGAAGGTCTGGACCACCAGCGCCCACCATGCGGACCATGGCCTGCTGCTGGCGCGCACGGACTGGGATGTGCCGAAGCACCAGGGACTGTCGTACTTCGTGATCGACATGCGCCAGCCCGGCGTCGAGGCGCGCCCCTTGCGGCAGATGAACGGCCATGCCTCGTTCAACCAGGTTTTCTTCACCGACGCGCTCGTGCCGCCGGAGAACCTGGTATCGAAAATTGGCAATGGCTGGCAGGTTGCATTGACCACGCTGATGCACGAGCGCCGGGGCATCTCGGGATCGCGTGCGATTCCCCGGACAGACCTGCCGCCCGGGCGAATCCACGTGGAAGAGCGCGACGAGGTCGTGACTTCGCTGGAACCGTACAAGTGGTACCCGCAGCGCGCAGGGCGCGTGGACCTCGTGGAAGCGCGCGCGAAGGACCTTGGCGACCATGTCGATCCCTCCTTGCGCCAGGAAGTCGCGAAGCTGCTGATACTGTCGCGAACGGCGGAATGGACCGCAAGTCGCGCCCGCGCGGCACAGGAACAGGGTCGACCGCAAGGGCCGGAAGGCTCTTTGGGCAAACTTGCGGCCAGCAATATCGCCCGCCAGGCGTCCCACGTGCATACGCTCTTCGCGGGCGCCGCCGCGATGCTCTCCGGCGCGGATGGGCCGCTGGACGGCCTGATCGCGGAGATCCTGGTTTCGGTTCCAGCCACGTCCATCGCTGGCGGAACGGACGAAATCCAGCGCAACATCATCGCCGAACGCGTGCTCGGCATGCCGAAAGAACCGCGTATGGACACGGGTCCGTTCAGGGACGTGAAGCGGAACTGAGCCCGCATCAGGGCCTGAACCGCAGCGTCCTCGGAACCAGTCGCGCCGGCTGCGACACCAGTTTGTAGGCGGTCTCGATCCAATCGCAGATCATCTTGCGCGTGTCTCGCGGGTCGATCATTTCTTCGATCTGGAACCGGGAAAGCGGTCCGACGGGCCCTCGGGCGCTTTCGATGCGCGCCATGAGTTCCGCGCGCAGCGCCTCCGGGTCGTCGGACTCCGCAAGTTGCCGCTTGTAGGCCGCTTCGATGCCGCCCTCGGGGGGAATGCCGCCGACGTCCGCCGCGGGCCAGGCGACGCGGACCGACGGCTGCGACCTCGGCGTCGCGTAGTTGTTGCCCGCCACGCCGAAGCTGCGCCGCATGACCACCGTGAAAATGGGTACGTTCGCCTGCGCGGAGGCGACCATCCACTCGCCGCCCCTGCGGATGGTGCCCGCCAGTTCATGCTCGAGGCCAACCGCGAAGCCGGGGTTGTCTACCAGGTTCAGGATCGGCAGGTGGAACAGGTCGCAGAGGTCGAGATGGCGTGTCAGCTTGGCGCAGCCATCGGCGGTCAGGGCGCCGCCGTTCGGGTGCTGGCTGTCGGAGGCGATGACGCCGATCGGGTGGCCGTTGAAGCGGACGAACCCCGTCACCTGGTCCGTGCCCCAGAGGGGACCGATCTCGAAGAATGAGCCGACGTCCGCCATCAGGCGAATGGCCTTGCGGATGTCGAAAGTCGTGGTGCGCGCTCTCGGAATAAGCGCGAACAACTCCTCCTCTCGGCGTTCAGGCGGGTCGTCGGGGTTCGGCGATGTCACCGGCGGCGCTTCGTACACGCTCGAAGGAAGATAGGAGAGGAACCGCCGCGCCATGGCTGCCGCCTCTTCCTCGCTTTCCGCCAGGTTGTCCACGGAGCCGTTGCGGCAATGGATATGCCAGCCGCCGAGTTCCTCCTTGGAGATGTCGTAACCCATCGCGTGGATGACGACCGGCGGCCCGGCGACGAATAGCTGCGCGATGTCGCGGACCATGACCGAGAAGTGTCCAAGCACCGCTTTTGCGGCGCCGATGCCGACTACGCTGCCGAGGAGCATGTTGACCACCGGGACAGTGCTCAACTGTTCCGTGTACATGCTGCTGCCGAGATGCCCGGGCAAATACGAGCCGCCGCCGCCCGCGACGCGCGGCCTCCCGGCCTTGATCGCGCCGGTGCTTTCCTTGGCCGTGCTTTCTCCCTCCTGCCTTTGCGCCGGAACCATGGCGGCGACGCTGCCGCCTCCGGAGGAACCGTCGAGTAGGCGCACCGAGGGCACGCGCATCTCCAGGGCCAGTTGATCGAGGTGGCGGCTCTTGGCGCCGATGGCGCCGTCCGCGTGGCCGCCCCGGGAAGTGAAGTCGTCGGCGCAGACCACCACTGAACGGGTATCGATCTTGCCCCAGCCCCCGACATGGTTGGCCGGCGTGAAATCCACGACCTCACCCTCATCGTCATACGACGCGAAGCCGGCTACGCTGCCGATCTCGCGAAAAGTGCCGTCGTCCAGCAGCAGGTCGATGCGCTCGCGGCAGGTCAGTTTGCCGCGACTACGCTGCCGCACGACGCCCGGATCGGTCGAACCCGGCGCCAGCCGCTTGTTTGCCAGACCTTGCATGGCGCGTATGTCATCGAGCAGCGGAGCCCAGGTGCCGTCGGCGGTATCTGCGCCGAGGTCACCGCCTGTCTCGGTCGATGCCGGATCTATCAACGCGACCACTTGTCCGGCGGCAACGTTTTCTCCCGGAGATAGCGATTCCGCTGCTGCGACAACGCCGGCGCAGGGTGCCGAGACGACGGTCTCCATTTTCATGGCGCTGACCACGAGCAACGTGTCGCCCGTTGCCACGCGACTGTCGGCCGCGGCTCGGCACTCGATAACGGTCCCTGCAATCGGACACTCGACGGCGCGTTGCCCATCTGCGGCCGCGAGGCCAGGTTTGTTTGTCCCCGTGCCGAGTTCCGCTGCCATGCCTCCCCGCAGGGCCGCCTGGCGGTCAAGCAGGCCTATCGCGTTGCTCGCGGCGGCGTCGGGCGGCGTGATGGATGGCGTTTCGGCCAAAAGGGAAGTCCTGGCGTCTCCGCCCCGAACCTCCGGATGCGAAAGGACGCCGCGCAGCTCCGCCAGGTTGGTAGGCAGCCCGGCGATGTGGAACTCTTCGAGTGACCGCAGCGTGCGGTCCACGGCGGACGCGAAACTCCCGGAAGAGTTCGATGCGCCGATGACTTTCGCCAGCAGGGGATCGAACTGCGGCGGCGGCGCGTAACCCGCGTAGCCGCAGGCGTCCACGCGCACGCCGGGTCCGGACGGTTCCTTGTAGGCGGTGATGGCGCCGCCGCCTCGGGCGACGACGCGCGCCTGGACGGCGAACCCGCGCGGCGAGCCGACCGCTTTCTGATCGCCGATGCCCAAGTCATGCAGCGACGCGCCCGCGGCGACGCGAAACTGCGCTTCGACGATATCGATGCCGGTAACCTGCTCCGTGACCGTGTGCTCGACCTGGATGCGCGGATTGCATTCGATGAAGTAGTACTCACCGGTCTCCGGCACGACCAGGAACTCGACCGTGCCTGCGTTGACGTAGTCCGCCGCCCGCGCAAGGCGGACCGCATCGGCGAGGAGCCTGTTTCGCGTTTCGTCGGCAAGTGATTCTGCGGGCGCCACCTCGATGACCTTCTGGTTTCGTCGCTGCACTGAGCAGTCCCGCTCGTGCAGGTGCACGACGTTGCCGCCGCTGTCGGCAAGCACCTGCACTTCGATGTGCCTGGGGCGCTGCAGCAGGCGTTCCATGAAGAGGCGACCGTCACCGAAGGCGGCCTCGGCTTCGCGCTGGCAGCTTTCGAAAGCCGCCTCGAGATCGTTCGCCGTCTCGACCGCGCGCATGCCTCTCCCGCCGCCGCCGGCGCAAGCCTTCAACATGATCGGGTAGCCGAGTTTCGACGCCAGTCTGACGCCCGCCTTCGGCGTCGCAATCGGCGCTTCGCTTCCGGAAATAACCGGGATTCCGGCTGCGCGCGCCAGTTCGCGGGCGCGCACCTTGTCGCCGAAGAGTGCCAGCACTTCTGCCGACGGGCCAATGAACTGCAGGCTGGCATCCGCGCACAATTGCGCCAGGTGCGGACTCTCCGACAGGAACCCATAGCCGGGGTGAACGCAATCGCATCCGCTTTCGACCGCCGCGGTGACCAGGTCTTCGGCGTCGAGATAGGCGCTCAGCGGGTCGCCGTCATCGTGGCCGATGCGGCGCGCTTCGGTGGTGAACCGCGTGTGCAGCGAAAGCGAATCGGCCGGCGCGTAGACGCCGACCGACTCCATGCCCAGGGCCGATGCGGCCTTGGCGATGCGAATGGCTATCTCGCCCCGGTTGGCGATCAGAACGCGCTTGTGCAAGGTCACCAATCCTCCTCGATGGTCCTACCGTGTCGAAATGCTCACGGCTGCGGGGAGCCCGCAAAGTCCCGCCAATTCAAGGTCACAATGCAATCGCAGTCGGCGCAGTGCAAGTGCAAGTCTTCGGAACGATTGCACCGGTCGAATCGATCGAATGCACGACGGCCCACGAGACCGACACGAATCTGTCAGACTGTTCCGATGCCGAAGCTTGCGACCGAGTCGGGGATGCCCCGCATAGTGGCCATTGACTCGCCGGAACCCGGCGTCGGTCGGGGTTGCGCGGGTGCTGTGGTCGTGCGCGAGTAGGTCCGGTAGGCATGGCGAGCACCGAGACCCTGGCGGATCTGCCGCCGATCTGCGCGCGGCGGATATTGCAGCTTGCCCTCAAGTGCTGGCCGTTCATCCGGCCCATGCTCAAGCATCTCATTCTCCTCCTCGTCGCTGCCGCTCTCGTTTCCGCTGCCCTGTTCGTCCTCGGATTGCTCGGCACGGATTTGTTCAGCAACAAGATCCTGGTGGGCGACAAGCTGCAGCCGGTGCAGGCGCAACTGCTGTTCGTGGACGAGTCGTTCGTCCTCGACGACATCGCCGACAACGTCAACGAGCGCGAGCTTCTGACCGAATCGCAGCGCAAGACCGTCAGGACCCGCACCATGATCTGGGGAGCCGGACTTCTCCTGGTGTTCGCTCCGCTGGTCGGGATCCTCCTGTACTACAACATCTGGATCTGGCAGATGATCAACCAGAACCTGCGCGTGGCGATGATCTCCAAGGCGGAACACCTGTCGCTGAAGTACCACAGCCAGTCCCGGGTCGGCGATGCCATCTTCCGCATCTACCAGGACAGCGCGACGATCACGAGCCTTGTCCAGGAGACCTTCGTGGGCCCGGCGGCGGCGCTCTACAATATCGTCCTGGCGCTGGCTTTCCTGTGCTTCTTCGACCCGAGAATCGCGTTGGCCGCCGTGCTGGCGGTGGTGCCGATGATCCTCCTGGCGGCTTGGGCGACCAGGCTCCTGCGTGAACGGGCGCTTGCGAACCGCGTCGCCTTCAGCAACCTCACCTCACGGCTGCAGGAAATCATGATCGCGCTCCGAATCGTCAAGGCGAACAAGGGCGAAGGGAGGGTTCTCGAGCGATTCGACGAGGATTCGCATCGTGCCCTGGATGCGGCGTACACCCTGCGCATGACCATCGCCGTGCTGGAGATCGCAGTGACCGGGATCGCCGCCCTGGTGACGATCGGCGCCGAATACGTGATCGTCTACTGGGTGCTCGGCGAACGGGAGACGTTTCTCGGCGCCGCCGCGGTGACGGTGATCGGCTTCGCCGTGTGGAATCTCGGTGCGTTCCAGGACGCGCGTGAAAGACTCGGTGGCGCGTTGTTCGGGGCCACGGGACTGGTCGGCGCCTGGGCCCGCCTGCAGGATCTCTTCATTGGGATCGAGAGAGCGTTCTACCTGCTGGAACTCGAAGCCGACATCGTCGATCCGGACCAGCCCGAGCGTTTCCCGATGCCGGTCGAGTCGGTGTCCTGGCAGGACGTCCGCTTCGCCTATGATCCGGCGCTTCCCGTGCTGCAGGGCGTCGACCTCGTGGCGCGGTCGGGAACGATCACCGCGATAGTGGGGGGTAGCGGCGCGGGCAAATCCACCCTCGTGTCGCTGCTGTTGCGACTCTACGACCCGGACCTGGGGCGGGTCTTGATCAACGACACGGACTTGAGAATGCTCCGCGTCGACGATATCCGGAAGAGCGCGGCCATCGCGTTGCAGCGAAACGTGCTGTTCGCCGGAAGCGTTGCCGACAACATCGGCTACGCGGCGCGGAGTCCGAAGCGCGGCGATATCGAGGCCGCCGCCCGGGTGGCGTGCGCCGACAAATTCATCCGCGAACTCGAAGCCGGCTACGACACCGAACTGGGCGAACGTGGCGGCAAGCTCTCTTCCGGACAGCGGCAGCGCCTGTCGCTGGCCCGGGCCATCGTCAGGAATACACCGATCCTCATCCTCGACGAGCCGACCGCCGCGCTCGATGCCGAGACCGAGCTTGCCGTCATGCGCAACCTCCGACAATGGGGCAGGGACCGGGTGGTGTTTCTGATCACCCACCGCATTGCCACGATTCGCAACGCGGATCAGATCGTGTTCCTGGAACAAGGGCGACCGGTGGAGGTCGGGGATCACGACTCTCTGCTCCGGAACGGCGGTCGCTATCGGCGGTTCGTCGAAGCTGCGGTGGGAGAACTCTCCGGTGTCTGAAGAAGCGGCGCCAGCCGGGACCGGCAACGTCGTCGACCGGTTTGTCGGCGAACATCACCACGACGACCGCATCGACGTCGAGACCGAGATCTCGTCGGCGGAGGCGGCGAGTCTGCTGTGGCGGTGCCTCAAGTTGCTCGGTGAGGTGAAAGCGCTGTTCGCCGCGAAGTTCGCGCTTCAGACGGGCACCCTGTTCTTTCAACTGTTCATGCCATGGATCGCGAAGATCGTGATCGACAACGTGATCCTTCAGGAACCCATCGGCGAAACCGACGTGCCGTATCCGCCATTCATGCAGCCGATCATCGCCTTCCTCGATGGCATGACGCCCCTGGAGATCATGTTCGCCCTTGCCATGGGCTACCTTGCGGGCCTCATCCTCATCGGGATGCGGGCGGGCGAGTTGAACGTGGGACTGTTCGGCAGTTCGTTTACCGGCCAGGACGAGACAGCCACTGCCGAGAACAAGATCAGCGGCTCGTACAGCGAATCGAGCGGTCTGTGGGGGCTCGCGGAGTACGCGGTCGGCGTGCGGCTGAGCCAGCGCCTCGCCAACCACCTCAGAACCCGATTGTTCCAGCGTCTCACTCGGCTGCCGATGGCGGTGCTCGCCGAGAAACGCACCGGTGATTCGCTCTACCGCGTGCTCTACGATACCGCGAGCATTCCCTGGGCGGCACTGGACCCGACACTGACCCTGGGCACCGCCATCCTGACCGGCTTGGTGAACATGTACCTCATCCAGTACTCGTACGCCGCCACCGCGCCCGAACTCGTCTGGCTCGCGTGGGCGGCGTTGCCGCTGGTGTTCGCGGTGACATTCCCGGCATCGAGACTCATGCGCCGGATCAACCAGACCAAGCGCTCGGCGGGTTCGGCGACCACCAATGCCATGGAGGAGACGGTGGGCAGCATCGACGCCGTGCAGAGTCTCGGTGGCATGCGCGCCGAAGCGCGGAAGTTCGCGACGCGAAGCCTCGAGTCGTACTTCAGGGAACGGGTCGCGCTGGTCGTCGGCTTGCTGCTGTTCATCGGTGCGGCCGTCGCTGTAGTCGCCATCGCACTCTGGGTGGTGATCATCGTCACCGATGGGATCATCGAGGGAAGCATGTCCCCGGGAGACTTCGGCGTCCTGTTCGGCATGTTCTTCGGGATCGTCTTCGTTCCCATCGAGATCGGCTCTTTCTGGCTCAATCTGCAGACAAAACTGGCGCCGGCGCGGCGCATCTTTTTCTTCATCGACTACGCATCCGACGACGACCACACGGGGGGTGTCGAGTTGGCGACCATCGCCGAGGGTGTCGAGATCGATGATGCGGAGTACGTGCACCCGGATGGTCGGCGGGCGCTATCGGGTGTTTCCCTCGAGATGCGCGTGGGCGAGATCGTCGCCATTGTTGGTCCGTCGGGCGCAGGGAAAACAACCCTTGGCTCCCTGATTCCCGGCTTCCTGACACCGACGCGGGGGCGCGTGCTGATCGATGGGCGGGACCTCGCCTCCCTCGACATCGACAGTGTGCGCAGCCATGTCGCCTACGTTTTCCAGGAGCACCTGCTGCTTGCCGAGAGCATTCGCGAGAACCTGCTGTTGGCGAACGGGGACGCCAGCGAGAACGACATGCTTCGCGCCCTGGAACTCGCCGGGTGCATGTCCTTTGTGCGTGAAATGCCGGAGGGCATCGACACCGCGCTGGGCTTGTCCGGCAACACGTTGTCGGTGGGCCAGCAGCAGCGCCTGTGCATCGCGCGTGGGCTGGTGCGCGACGCCAGGGTCCTGATTCTCGACGAGCCGACCTCGGCGTTGGATCCCGGAACCGAGCAGGAGTTGTTCGACTCGCTGGATCGGATCGCCGAGGACAGGCTCCTGGTGGTCATCGCGCACCGGCTCTCGACGATTCGCCGAGCGCACAAGATCGCCTTCCTCGACGAAGGCGTGCTGGTGGAGACGGGCAGCCACGAGGAATTGATGCGACGGGAACAAGGGGCGTACCGCCGCTTCGTGGAACTGCAGTCAGGGCAACCCGGAACGAGTCCGTAGGGGCGAACGCGCAACATCGCGTACGATCGCCGCGACGACGTCGACTTGCTCGCGGCCGCGGCGGGAAGCCGGCAAAAGTCCCGCTTCGACGTCACAATGCAATTGCAGCCAGCGCAGCGCGAGTGCAATCATCGGCTGACAGACCGGGTGCCATGCCGGGCGGGCGCCTTGACCTTTCTTCGGGATCGCGCATGAGCAAGCTTTCTGAGTCGCTGGCGAACAACGACTTCACCCTCACGGCGGAATTGAACCCGCCCAAGGGCACCGATCTACGTGCCCTGCTCGATGCCGGAGAAGCGCTGAGGCACTTGGTCACCGCGTTCAATCTGACCGATTCGGCGGCATCGAGAATGGCGATGGCGCCGATCGCGGTCGCGCACCTGCTGGCCGACCGGGGGATCGAATCGACCCAGCAGATCGCGGGCCGGGACCGGAACCGGCTGGCCATTCAGGCGGACATGCTGGCTGCCCATGCGCTGGGGGTGGCCAACATTCTCTGCATGAGCGGCGATCCCCCGGCCGCCGGAGATCATCCCGAAGCGAAGCCGGTCTTCGATCTGGCCGCGGAAGACATTCTCAGGGCGGCCGGCAGCCTTGCATCGGGCCACGATCTCTCGGGCAACAGCGTGAAGGACGGTCCGGACTTCTATCGGGGCGCGGTAGTCAACGTGGCCGTGCCCGATGTCGGCAGAGAGATTGCGCGAATGGAGCAGAAGATCGAGGCGGGCGCGCAGTTCTTCCAGACCAATGCGGTATACGATCCATCCGGTTTCGAGGCGTTCATGAACCGGGTCCAGGGTTTCAACGTTCCCATCCTGGCGGGAATCATCATGCTGAAATCGGCCGGGCAGGCGCGCTACATGACCGAGAAGATCCCCGGCGTCGTCGTTCCCGGTCGCTTGACCGGGGAACTCGAACGCGCCGAAAACCCTGCCGAAACCAGCATCGGCATAACCGGGGCGATCGTGAGAAGTGTGGCGCCGATGTGCCATGGCGTACACATCATGGCCATCGGCTGGGAGCGCCGAATCCCCCAGGTCATGGATGCCGCAGGGATGTGAGCCTTCCCGGCGCCCTGGCTGTTATTGGCCTTGCTGGGCCTCGTCGGCGGCCCTGCGCCGCTCTCTCACCTGGTCGACGAGGAAGTCGACCACTTCCAGCACCCTCGTCCCCTCGACATCGGTAGAGATTTCGATGCTATAGGTGCCATCCACGATCATCGTGGGGACACTGGTGATCCGGTACATTCGCGCCTGCGCTTTCGCCTGTTGCACCCGGCTGTATATGCTGAACGAGTCGAGGACGCCCAGGAACCGCTTCACGTCGACACCGCCGACGTCCCGGAAGAACCGGGCGAGGAGCGGGGTTTCGCGCAGATCGACGCCGTGCAGATGCAGCGACTCGAACAGCGGATAGTGCACCTTGTCCAGCACGCGCAGGACTTCGGCACTGAAATAGACCTTTGCGAAGTGTTCCCAGGTGGGACTGAAAACTGCCGGCACGCGCCGGAAATCCACATCGTCCGGCTGCTTCGCCTGCCACGCCTGGAGCAGGGGTTCGAAGTTGAAACAGTGGACGCAGGCGTAGGAGAACACTTCCACGACCTCGATGTCGTCGGGGTTTCGGGTTTCGACGGAAATGGGCAGCAGTTCGTAGTGCGTCCCCTCCTCGAAGGTTTCGCCCGCCGCCGGCAGGCCGAATGAGACGGCAACGACCAGACCGGCCAGGAATCTCACGCCCGGCCTCCGGCGACCGTCACTCCAGCGAAGAGGGCAGGCATGGCTGGAGCGTGGGCCCGCTTCAATACAAGCCCTGAATATAGTTCGCAACGGCCCCGATCTCCGTATCCGTCAATCTGGACGCCACGCCACGCATCATGCCGCCATAGTCGGCGTCCGTGTCGCGCACCCCTTCCCGATATGCGACGAGTTGGGCGACGACATAGTCGAAACGCTGCCCCGACAGGACCGGGAACCCCGCCGGTGCATTGCCCGCGCCGGTCGGCGAGTGACAGGCCGAGCAGGCGGCGACGCCCTTGGCCATGATACCCCCGCGATAGATGCGCATTCCGGCGTCGAGATTGTTGGCCTTCGACCGCCCGAGCTTGACCGGCATGGCCGCGTAGTGCTCGGCGAGGCTCAAGAGCTCTTCTTCGGATTTGCCATCGAGCTGTCCGGCCATCAGCGGCACCGGTCGCTCGCCGGACTGGATCATCTGCATCTGGGTGAGGAGATAACGGGCATTCTGCCCGGCCAGGTTCGGATAATCCGGCGCGATTCCGGAGGCGCCGTCCTGTCCGTGGCACGATGCGCACACCTGAATCGTGATCTCGAAAGCCGCAGGTTCTTCGGCGTTCGCGGTTGTGGCCAGAAGGGCGGCGGCAAACATCGCCCACTTGGGGAAGCGCATATCGATTGTTCCACGTCGGTCCCAGCTTCGGATGAGACCGTTCACATCTAGACTGTTCGGGGCGCGGCGGATTATAAACCGATGGTGACTTTCTCCGCACAGTTCTTGGCCGGCGCATCGCGGTTTTCCGAATGTCCCCCCGGCGGCATGCCCGAAGTGGCATTCGTTGGCCGTTCCAACGCCGGCAAGTCGAGCATGCTCAATCGCTTGACCGGATCGAAGCGCCTCGCGCGCGTCAGCAAGACGCCGGGCAGAACCCGCATGCTCAACTTCTTCGACATCGCGGGCGGAGGTCGGTTCGTGGACTTGCCGGGATACGGCTATGCGAATGCCAGCAGGTCGGCCCGGCGTCTTTGGAGCCAGGCCATCGACGACTACCTGACGCGACGCGCGGACCTGGCGGCCATCGTGCTCGTCATGGACGCCCGGCATCCATTGCAGCCGTTCGACCGACAGATGCTGGAATGGGTCCGGTCAACCGGCACGCCGATGATCGCTGCGCTGAACAAGTGCGACAAGCTGAAGCAGGGCGCCCGCAGCCTCGCGCAGCGCAGGGTCGCCGAGCAAGTCGCGTCGATATCGAACGTAGAGGTGCTGACGTTCTCCGCCAGGACCGGCCTGGGCGTGGAGGCTCTCGCACGTCGCGTAGGGGAATTTCTGGGTCGCGCCGAAGACTGACGCCGCCGCTTTGCAAGGAGCGAATCCACGACGCAGGCTAAAGGTCACTACCAGTTCGTGATTGAACCGTCCTCGCGCCTAAGCCTGGGAGGCCACCAATGCGGCAGATCAATCACGCTCCTCTCGGCTGCATCCATATCCAGGTCCACGCCCAGTCCCGGGGAATCAGGGCACCAGGCGAACCCGTCTTCCCACGCAATCTGTTGTGGGAACAGGTCAGTTGCGTAAGAACCGGGTCTTACCGGCATCTCCTGGACGCCGACGTTCGTTGACGCCATACAGAGCGCGACGCAGGCGGCGGCACTTACCGGTCCAAGGGGATTGTGAGGAACGATGTTGATGTAGTGCGTCTCTGCCCAGTGTGTGATCTTTGCCGCTTCAGTAATGCCCCCGACGATACAGAGGTCGATACGGGCGTAGTCGATCAAGTCTTCTTCGATCACCTCTCTGAAAGACCACTTGGAGGCCCACTGCTCACCGGCGGCGATCGGTAGGTTTACGTGATGTCGCAGGTTCCGGTAGCTGCCCGGGTTTTCGGAACGCAATGGGTCCTCGATGAAGTAGGGCTTGAACTCTTCCATGTCACGACACATTTGTACAACATGCGCCGGGTCGAGCTGTGTGTGTACATCGAAGCATAGATGGATCTCGGGTCCTACCGCTTCCCGCACCGCACCCATGAGATCGACGGCCACCCGCATCGACTCATCCGGCTCGAGTGTTGAAATTCTGCCAGGCTTGAAGTCGCCCAGGGGATCGGGCTGCCCCCAACGCACAAACTTCCAACCCTCGTCCACGGCTTTTTTGCTGCCCTCTATGATTTGTTCCTGATTTGTTCCCCTGATATGCGGGTAACAGATCACTTTCTCACGCACCGGGCCGCCAAGCAGCTTGTACGTGGGCAGGTTCACCGCCTTGCCCTTGATGTCCCACAAGGCGATGTCGATGGCGCTCATCGCACAGCAGTACACCTTGTCCGCAGGCCAGTAGCCTGACCTGAACATGTCCTGCCACAGCCGCTCCGTTTCCCACGGGTCTGAGCCAATCACCAATTCACCAAGGTGATCAACCGCATTTGCGATGGTTCTGCTCCAGTTCAGTATGCCAACCTCGCCAAGGCCGTGAATCCCGCCGTCTGTGTCGACTCTGACGATGTGATAGATACCGCCGCGCCTGTCGCGGATTGGGAGATTCGTAACTTTCGTTACCTTCAAGGTGTCCTCAGTGGGCCTGGTCCCAGTTGTCTCCGATGCCGGCGTCGACAACGAGATCCACCGAGAGGTCGGCGGCCGCCGTCATGCGTTCGGTCACGCCCCGGACAACCGCCTCGACATCGTCTTCGGCCGCTTCCAGCACGAGTTCGTCGTGCACCTGCATGATCATGCGGGCATCGTGTCCCGCTTTCGCGAGCCAGGCGTCGACGCTGATCATGGCGCGCTTGATGATGTCCGCTGCCGTGCCCTGCATCGGCGCATTGATGGCCGTGCGCTCCGCGGCCTGGCGTCTTGGGACCTGGCGCGCATTGATGTCGGGCAGATAGAGGCGACGGCCGAACACGGTTTCGACGAAGCCCTGCTCCCGGGCCTCGGCGCGGATGCGCTCCATGTAGTCCCGCACGCCGGGATAGCGGGCAAAATAAAGGTCGATGTACTCTTGGGCCAGCCTGCGCTCGATGCCGAGCTGGCGGGCGAGACCGAATGCGGACATGCCGTAGATGAGGCCGAAGTTGATGGCCTTGGCGCTGCGGCGCTGTCCGTCCGTCACGTCGGCGAGCGGCGCGCCGAAGACTTCCGCAGCGGTGGCGCGGTGGATATCGAGCTTGTCCTCGAACGCCTTCAGGAGACCCGCATCCCGTGACAGGTGCGCCATGATGCGCAGCTCTATCTGCGAATAGTCGGCGGCGATCAGCTTTTTCCCGGGAGGCGCGACAAACGCCGCGCGGATGCGCCGTCCCTCGTCGGTGCGGATCGGGATGTTCTGCAGGTTGGGATCCTGGGAGGACAGGCGACCCGTGGCGGCGACGGCCTGTTCGTACGAGGTATGGATGCGTCCGTCGCGTTGACTGATCTGTTTGGGAAGCGTGTCCGTGTATGTCGACTTGAGTTTCGACACCTGTCGATAGTCGAGGATCAACTGCGGCAGACGGTGGTACTGGGCGAGTTCGACCAGCACGTGCTCGGCGGTGGAGCGCTGGCCCGTCTGCGTCTTGCTGGTGCCGGGCGCGCGAAGATGCCGGTGCAGACCGAGCGCGTCGTAGAGGATTTCGCGCAACTGTTTCGGGGACCCGAGATTGAACTGTTTCCCCGCCTCTTCGAAAGCCTGTTCCGCGAGCGCGTTCATCCGCCGCGCGAGTTCGCGGCTCTGGTCCGCCAGCAATCCCGCATCCACCAGGGCGCCTGTCTGCTCGACGCGCGCCAGAACGGAAAGCAGCGGCAGTTCGATTTCCTCGTACAGCGACTTGAGCGGGGCCGCCGACGAGAGCTTTGGCCAAAGCGCTTCGTGCAGCCGCAGCGTCGCGTCGGCAGCGCCGGCGGCGTAATCCGTTGCCTCCTGCTTCGGTACCGCCGCGAAGTCGATCTGTTTCGCGCCGCGACCGGCGACGTCCTCGTGGCGCGTGGTGCGCAGCCCGACCTGCTTCTCGACCAAGTCGTCCAGGTTGTGCCGTCGCGTGCCTACGCTGTCCAGCACGTAGGACTCGAGCATCGTGTCGTGGGCGATCCCGCGAAGGTCTATTCCGTATCGTTCAAGGATGCGCTTGGCACGCTTCAGGTTGTGGCCAACCTTGGTTACCGCGGGGTCTTCCAACAGGGGCTTGAGCCGGTCCGTCGCTTCCGTCAGCGACAGGTGCTCCGCAACGGTGAGGTCGAGTCCGAGCGGCACATAGGCGGCCTCTGCTGGCGTGGTCGCGAACGCGAGGCCCGCGATATCGGCATGGGGAAGGTTGCCCCGGCCGGTCACCACGGCGAGGGAGCATGACCGCTCCTCGCGTATCCGGTCGATGATGCGGTCGAGTTCGGCAAGGTCGTCGATCGAGACGTAGTCTCCTTCAACCCGACCGGAACCGAGGCTTCCGCCCATCTCCTCGATCCAGGCCCTAAACTCGAACTTCTCGAACAGGGACTTGAGCGTTGCCTTGTCCCGCGGCTTTGGCACCAGGTCGCCGATGGCGACGGGCAACTCGACGTCCCGGCGTATGGTCGTGAGTTCTCGCGATACGGGCAACGCTTTGATCGAGGCGCGAAGGTTCTCTCCCACCTTGCCGCGGACCTCGTCGGCTTGCTCGATCAGGGCGTCCAGGCTGCCGAAGCTGTTCAGCCACTTGGCGGCGGTCTTCGGCCCGACCTTCGGCACGCCGGGGACGTTGTCCACGCTGTCGCCCATCAACGCGAGGTAGTCGACGATGCGTTCGGGATGGACGCCGTATTTCTCGAACACGCCGTCCCGGTCCATGGCGGTCTCGCTCATCGTATTGACCAGGGTGACGTGCTCGCTGACAAGCTGCGCCATGTCCTTGTCGGAAGTGGAAATGACCGTCCGGCGCTTCGAGGCCGTGGCCTGCGCCGCCAGCGTGCCGATCACGTCGTCGGCTTCCACATCCGGTACCACGAGCAACGGTATCCCCATGGCTTTAATGATGTCGTGGATGGGCCCCACCTGTTGCCGCAGTTCATCCGGCATCGGCGGTCGATTGGCCTTGTATTCGGGATAGATGTCGTTGCGGAAGGTCTTTCCGGAGGCGTCGAAAACGACCGCGACGGGGCTGCCCTCGAAGTCGTTAGCGAGCCTGCGCAACATGTTGACCACGCCGAATATCGCTCCCGTCGGAAATCCGCTGGAAGTCGACAGGTTGGGCATCGCGTGGAAGGCGCGGAACAGGTACGAGGAACCGTCTACCAGCACCAGCGGGGCGTCGGACATCCGGTCCGTGGCGGCGGCGTCCCCTGGCATCGTTTCCGTGCGTCCTTTCCGGCTGTCGGCGTGCTACAGTTTCCGGCAACCGAAGCTATCACATTACACGCATGCGTCCACGCCGGATCATTCAGTTCGTCATCGTTGCGTTGTTCGCGACGCTGGCGAACGCAGCCGAGGAGCGAACGCGGGAACATCGTGGCCCCGACGTCACGATGATCGAGACCGAAGAACGCGTCGTCTACGAGTATCGGCAGAACGGCTACCTGAGGATGATCAAGATCGTGCCCAGGCGAGGAAAGCCCTACTACCTCGTGCCGCGAGACCCGTCCAAGGGACTCGGCACCATCGAAGAGGCGGACATGCTGGTGCCACAGTGGGAGATCGTCAGGTTCTAGTCGTCGATCTCGTGACCCTAATGAAGGGTTTCTTACGCGTATGTGCTTGGGTACACTCAGCACTTCGCCGAATTTGAGGAGATTGGTGGAACCATGGCCCGAGTAACAGTTCAGGATTGCCTCGAACAAGTAGATAACCGATTTGAACTGGTCATGGTCGCCAGCCGAAGGGCGCGGCAACTTCACAATCCCTTTGTCGACCCGCTGGTCGAGCCGGAGAATGACAAGCCTACCGTCATGGCGCTGCGGGAAATCGCCGAAGGATTGATAAGCGACGAGTTCCTTGATGCCACCGACGTGTCGGCACACGACGCGCAAGCGGAAACAAGCGACAGGATCGAAGCGCCTTTCTATATAGGGGATGATGCACGCAACGACCTTTGAGTCGTACTTCCATAACCTTCTCGCCGCGCGGGCGTCGAACGACGAGGTCGCCGCTCCCGCAACGATAGACTCGCTCGCCGAGTCGCTGTCGGAATATCTCCCGGATGTCGGGGTCGACATCGTCGTGCGTGCGCACGGCTTCGCGCGGGAAGCCCACGCCGGGCAGACCCGTCGTACGGGACACAGCTACATCACCCACCCTCTGGCCGTCGCCAGCATCCTTTCCGAAATGCACATGGATGAGCAGTCCGTTGCGGCGGCGGTGCTCCACGACGTGCTCGAGGACACCGGCGCCACCAAGGAGGCGCTTGCGGCGGAGTTCGGCGGAGAAGTCGCGCATATCGTGGATGGCGTGAGCAAGCTGGGACAGATGTTCAAGACCCATGAACAGGCCCAGGCCGAGAACTTCCAGAAGATGGCCATCGCGATGGCCAATGATCTGCGGGTGATCCTCGTAAAGCTGGCGGACAGGCTGCACAACATGCGCACCATCGGCGTCATGCCGCTGGACAAGCGGCGGCGCATCTCGCGCGAGACTCTCGACTTCTATGCGCCGATCGCGAATCGGCTCGGCATGCACAATCTCTGCACCGAACTGGAGGAACTCGGATTCGAGGCGCTGTATCCGCTGCGGGCCGACCGCCTCCGGCGGGCTGTCGACACGGCACGGCGAACGCGACACAAGGCGTTGATGGACGAGATCACGCGGTCGTTCGAGACCGCGCTGGAGCGAGACGGCATCGAAGCGCAGGTGCGCGGGCGGGAAAAGACCCTGTATTCCATCTACAAGAAGATGAAGACGCAGCGCAAGCCGTTCGAGGACATCGTCGATGTGTTTGGCGTCCGCATCATCGTGGACCAGGTGGATGACTGCTACAGAACGCTTGGCGTGGCGCACAACCTGTACAAGCCCGTGGCCGGTCGCTTCAAGGACTATGTGGCCATACCCAAGGCGAACGGCTATCAGTCCCTGCACACCAGCCTGATCGGAATGCGCGGCGTCACCATGGAGGTCCAGATCCGGACCCGGGAGATGGATGCGGTCGCCGACCACGGTATCGCCGGCCACCGGTTGTACAAGTCCGGCGACGCCTCGCTGACGAACAGGGCCCGGGCGTCGCGGTGGATCGACGGCGTTCTCGACCTGCAGCGGCGGGCCGGTGATCCGCAGGAGTTCATCGAGAGCCTGAAGACGGACCTGTTTCCGGACGAGGTGTACGTATTTTCGCCGAAAGGCGACATCTTCGAACTTCCGAGGGGCGCCTGTCCGGTGGACTTCGCCTACTCCGTCCATACGGACATCGGCAACCACTGTGTGGCCTGCCGCGTGGACCGGACGCTGGCGCCCCTGTCGCAGCAACTCGATAGCGGCCAGACGGTCGATATCATCACATCTCCCGACGCGCGGCCGAGTCCGGCGTGGCTCACGTTCGCGGTTTCGGGGCGCGCCCGTTCGGCGATCCGCCAGGCACTGAAGGCCCAGCACCGATCCGAGTCCGTAGCGCTGGGAAGACGGCTCCTCAACCGTTCCCTGGAGAATGCGAACGCGTCGATCAAGGACTTCGACTTCCGGCGTCTGAGAAAGGTGTTTAGCGAGTTCGGCGTGCGCAAGCTGGACGAGGTGTTGGCCGGGATAGGCACCGGCAACCTGATGGCCTATGCCGTCGCGCAGCGTTTGCTGTCGGCCGACAATCCCGACTACGAGGCGGTCGACATCAACAAGGGCGGGCCCGTCGCAATCCGGGGCGGGGAAGGGCTTGTCATCTCCTGCGGCCGGTGCTGCGGTCCCGTGCCGGGCGATGCCGTCATCGGTCACGTGACGCCGGAGCGGGGATTGGTGGTGCACCTGGACACGTGCCAGAACATGGAGTCCGTGCGGCGGCGGACGCCAAACCAGATCATACCGGTGCGCTGGACCGACCCGATCACCGGGGAGTTCGAGACCATGCTGATGCTGACCGTGAGCCGCCGAAAGGGTGTGCTCGCGGAGATCGCCGCATCGGTCAACCAGACGGACGCGGGCATCAGCAACATCAGGGTCGACGAACGCAATGCGGAGCTGTCCAGTGTCACGGTGGATCTCTCCGTGTCGAACCGGGAGCAACTCGACCGCGTTCGGCAGAGGCTGCTGGCGATTCCGGCGGTCCAGAGCGTACGTCGGCTAGTCGGCTGAGGTGCCCCCCGGCCGGCGCCATCGGCGGCAGCGCGACCCGTTCAATCACCTGAGTTCTCGCCCCGCCCCGACGACACTGGGGAAAGATCGGGCATGAAGCCGAGCGATCCGGTAACCGCGCTGCACCGGGTGGGGCCGGCCGCCGCCGGGAGCCTTTCGCGCCTCGGTATCTCTTCCGTCGGGGACCTGCTGCTGCATATGCCGATGCGCTACGAGGACCGAACGCGCTTCGTCCCGTTGCGCGAAGTCGAGATCGGACAGTCGTGCCTGGTGGTGGGCGAACTCGTCAAATCCAACTTCGCGTATGGTCGCCGGAGAAGTCTGACAGCGACCATCTCGGACGGCGCCGGTTTTCTGACCATGCGACTGTTTCACTTTTCGCGCCGACAACTCGAAGCGCTCCGACCGGGCGCCTGGCTGCGATGTTTCGGCGAAGCGCGCGCGGGGCCGGCGGGCAGGGAGATGGTGCATCCGGAGTACCGGGTGACATCCACCAGGCCGGACGCGCCGGAACCGGCCCTGACGCCGGTGTATCCGGCCACCGACGGTTTCGCGAGCGCGCGCATCCGGGCGTGTGTCGAACAGGTGCTGGACGCCCATGTGACCCTGGACGGGAGCGTGTTGCCCGGCGAACGGATTCCCTCGCTCGACGCGGCTGTCCTGCTCCTGCACCGGCCGCCGGCGGATGCGACCGTCGAAGCGCTGGACGTCGCGCGCGAGCGGGTCGCCAGGGACGAATTGCTGGCGCACCACCTGTTGATGCGCGAGCGCCAGAAACTGCGCGCCCGGCAGAGCACGACGCCGCTGCCGAGAGCACGGGGGCTCGGGCGCGAGTTGCTGCGAAGCCTGGGCTTCCGGCTGACGAGCGCGCAACGCCGCGTCGTGTCGGAGGTGCTGAACGATCTGGACAGCGCGGCGCCGATGATGCGGCTGTTGCAGGGAGACGTAGGCTCGGGCAAGACGGTCGTCGCGGCGTTCGCGGCGATCCGGGCGGCCGAGCATGGGTGTCAGACGGCGATCATGGCGCCGACGGAGATTCTGGCGGAACAGCACTACGAGACGCTGTCCGGATGGTTGTCGCCACTCGGCATCGAGGTCAGCCTTGTGACCGGACGTCTCGCCGCGGGGGAACGTCGCGCGCGCCTCGCGCAGATCGCGCGCGGCGAGGCGCTGGTGGTCGCCGGTACCCACGCCCTGTTCCAGGGCTCGGTAGAGTTCGCGTCACTCGCGCTGACCATTATTGACGAGCAGCATCGTTTCGGAGTGCATCAACGGATGCAACTCCGCCAGAAGGGAGATCTTCCGCATCAACTGGTGATGACGGCGACGCCCATTCCCCGCACCCTGACGATGGCGCTCTACGCGGATATGGATGTATCGGTGATCGACGAGTTGCCGCCCGGACGTCCACCCGTGCACACCAGCGTGGTGTCCAGTTCCCGGCGGCCGGAGGTGGTGGATCGCCTGATATCCGCCTGTCGGACGGGTCGCCAGGCGTACTGGATATGCACCCTGATCGAAGCTTCCGACAGTCTTGACTCGCAAGCGGCCGAGAACGTGGCGAAAACGTTGCGCGACGCCGCCTCCGGACTCCGTATCGGGCTGGTCCATGGTCGTTTGTCGGCAACGGAACGGGCCCAGGCCATGGCCGGATTCAAGAACGGAGACGTCGACGTGCTCGTGGCCACGACGGTGGTTGAAGTCGGCGTCGATGTCCCCAACGCGTCGCTCATGGTCATAGACAATCCGGAGCGGCTCGGACTCGCGCAGTTGCACCAGCTGCGGGGCCGCATCGGTCGGGGACGGCGGCAGAGCGATTGCATCCTGCTTTTCGATCCTCCGATTTCGGACATCGCCAGGGCGCGCCTTGGCGTCATGCGGGAGACCAGCGACGGTTTCGTCATCGCCGAGAAGGACCTGGAACTGCGTGGTCCGGGAGACATCCTCGGCACGCGGCAGACCGGTCTGCAGACCTTCAAGGTCGCGGATCTTGCGCGGGACGCGGCGTTGATCCCGTCCGTCGTCGAAATGGGCGCCCGGCTGGAAGCCCCGGTTCAACGTGCTGTCATCGATACCTGGAGCCCGTTCTTCGACGACAGCTACGTCGAAGTCTAGCCGACTCAACGCCCGACGAAGTTCCCCGGCCGGCGCTCGGCCACCGCCCGGACGCCTTCCTTGTGGTCTTCCGTCTGCTGCAGCCGCCGTTGCTCGACATTCTCCCAGTCGGTGGCGGCCTTGATTTCCTCCGCCAGTCCCCGGCGCATCGTCGCCCGCACCGACTGCACGGCCAGGGGCGCGTTTTCCGCTATCTCGCTGGCCAGGCGAACGGCTTCGGAGCGGAGATTGGCCCGGTCGGTGAGGATATCCGCGAGTCCCCAGTCGGAGGCGGTTTCGCCGTCGATGCGCCGGCCCGTCAGGAACAGGAGATTGGCCCTCTGCTGGCCGATGATCTTCGGCAGCGCGTGCGTGAGACCGAAGCCGGGGTGGAAGCCGAGCTTGACGAAGTTCGAGGTGAAGCGCGCCTCGGGACACGCCACGCGAAAGTCCGCCATGACGGCAAGCCCGAAGCCGCCGCCCACCGCGGCGCCCTGAACCGCGGCGACGATGGGCTTCTTGGCGGAAAAAAGGCGCACGGCGGCGGCATAGAGGGGATTGACGCCGTCACGGAAGCTGACGGGTCTGGCCGCATTGCGCCCAGGGTCGCCGAAGTTGGCGCCGGCGCAGAAGTGTTTGCCCTGGGCGCACAGCACATATGCGCGCATGTTGACGTCGGCGTCGAGTTCGTCGAGCGCGTTCGCCATGTCGTTGATGAGATCCACGTCGAAGAAATTGTTCGGGGGCCGCTGGATTTCAAGTTGCGCGATGAACCCATCGCGTTCGACTTCTATGTCGCCGTACTTCACTTCGCATCTCCGTCGATGTCGCGCCCCGCGCGCGAACTGGCCATCATATGATAGGCGCCATGAGCGGCCGCCTGACAACCCGCGTGGTGCCGCGCAACTGCAAGAGTATCGCCGCATGCGATGTTGCGCCCGCCCGGCTTTCGCTCCTCGCCGGATCGAATGGAGCCGGAAAGAGCAACTTCGCCATGAAATCCGTCGGTCCTTCGGGCGCGCCGCATTCCGCCTCCGCCCAAGCCCATCCATGAAATCCATTCGAGTGGTATTCTCCCATGCGTTTCTTTTAGAACCGCAACGGTAGGTTCCGGCCGAGATCAAAGCGTGTCCTCGACTAACGTAAAGTCCGTATTGCCCGGAGGGCGCGGCTTGCATCGCAAAAAGGCGTCGTGGCTGGCGACGGCCAGGGTGGCGATTCCGGAGCGGGTCGACGGCTACCTTCGTCGGCCCCAACTGCTCAGACGATGCCAACCGATCGACAGGCGCCTCACCGTGTTCCATGCGCCGTGCGGGTTCGGCAAGACCACGTTGCTTGCCGACATTTGTCGCCGGGAAAGGGCGCACGGCGTTCTTGCGGCCTGGCTGAGCCTGGAGGAAGCAGACACGCTGGATGTCTTGGCCGCGTACATCGAGCATGCCCTGAGACACGCGGGCCTGGATGCTTCCGCGCCCCGTTCCGCGGGACGCCGTCCATCGGAGACCGGCGGTCCGGCGGAAAGTGCCGTGCGCCCCTGGATGGGCGTGCTGATGCGGGCGATGGACGACTACCGCAAGTCGATCCTGTTCGCGCTCGACGAGGTTGAGCGTCTCGCAGACCCCGCGCAGATCCGGCTGATCGATCTCCTGGTGCGTCGCGCGCCGCCAAATGTCCATTTCGCAATGGCGATGCGCCAAAGTCCGCCGGGGCTGGATCTGGCTTCCGAAGTCGTTGACGGACGCGGAGAGTTCTACCGGGCCGAGGATTTGCGTTTTTCCAAGCCGGAGATCGCTCTCTATTTCGACGGCCGACTGTCGCGTTCCGAACTTGCCGAGATGACGGAACGAACGGAGGGGTGGCCGGCGGCGCTTCAGATCTATCGCAATGCCAGGGACTCCGCGATGATCGCAGATGCGCGACAGGAGCCTGGTGCCGAGCCTGTAGAAGGCTACGTGGGAATGGCGGCGAGATCGATCTCCGTGCGATTGCGCCGGGATATGGACGATGGCGAGAGCGAATACCTGCTGGACCTTTCCTTGCTGGACGAGATCGACCCGATCATCGCGTCCGAGGTGCTGCCCGAGACGCACACGAAGTACGGAGCGAACCTTCTGTCGAGAATCGAGGGCCTGGTACAACCGGACGACACCGAACCCGGGACGCTGCGCTTGCATCCCCTCGTCAGGGAATACTGCGCCGTGCGCCGTTTTCAGAATTCGCCGGCGCGTTTTCGAATGCTCCATGGTCGCATCGCCGCCGCCATGGAGCGTCGCGGACGGTTGATCTCTGCCTTGGGCCATGCCGCCGACAGCGGGGACCATGCCCTGGTGGGGCAGATCCTGGAGGCCGCTGGCGGCGTGCAGCTATGGTGCAGGTACGGAATGGAGCAGTTCTTCGAGTGCGACCGTTTTCTGACCGAGCGGGTCCTCGAGGATTTTCCGCGCCTGGTGTTCCTGCGGTGCGCCGCATTGGTCGCGCGGGCCGATCTGGAACAGGCCCTTGCGCTGTATATGGCGGTCGGCGAAAAGACAATGGGCTTTCGACATGACCGGAAGGGCGGCGATGACATCGCGCTCCGGACAGATAGCATACTTATGCGGTCGACATTGGCGATATTCGGTTGCGAGCGGTTCGGTAGCGACGTCGTGAACAGGGTGTTGGAAGACGCGGACACGCTGGCGGCCGACGAACGACTGGATCCGATGGCTCGAGGCATGCTTTACACGATTCTCTGCAATGCCGACTACCAGCGGGCGAGGTTCGAGAGAGGCCAGTGGTTGGGAATGCGGGCGAAACAGTGCCTCGCACTCGTCGACGCCCGCTACGGCGTTGTCTTTAACGACTTCCATCTGGGCCTGATGGCCATGGCCGAAGGCCGCGCGGAGGAAGCCGCGCGGATGTATGCGCGCCGCAGCCCGGCGTTGATTTCGCGCGTTCTCATGGCCGAACTCGATCTTGAGCGAAACAGGCTGAAGCCTGACCAGCGCCTGGCACATCGGGTGCCGCTGCGCATCGTCGAGAGAGGGATCGATGTTCACGCGGCCGCGTATGGTGTCGTGGCCGAGCGGGCTTTCGAGAGAAAGGGCGCGGCAGGGGCCCTTCGGGTGCTGGAAGATTCCCTGGATTTCGCCGCCGCCGAGAAGCTGCCGAGCCTGGTGCGTCACTTGTCGGCTCTGCGTGTTTCCCACCTGGTCATCCGCAGCGACGTTGCGTCGGCGCGCCGGGCCTGGAGTGACGCCGGATTGCCCGATTGTGATTCCGAGATGCTCGATCTGGACAGTCAAACCTGGCGCGAGATGGAATCGATCTGCAGCGCGCGCATTCGCTTGCTTGAGGCGCGGCATGAAATTGAAGCCGCGCGCCATCTGGCAGAAAAATTGCGAGAGGTCGCGAGGGAGCGAGGATTGATGCGAACCCGGATGCGGTGCCTCGCCCTGTGGATGAGCCTGGAATACCGTTCCGGAAGTGTGAACGCAGCCGCGTCCCGGCTGCTCGAGTTCCTCGACTTGGTGCGCGTTGCGGACTACACGAGACCTTTGGTGCGCGAAAGCGAAGTCAGCGCGACACTGCTGCGGCGGGTATTGGGAACGGCGCTCCAGCCCCGGCTTCGAGCGTCCGCCGAGATGGTTCGGAACTGCCTGGACCATCCGGACGCGCAACGCGCCGACGGGGCGCCGCTTTACACCGCGCGGGAATTGGAAGTGATCGAACGCGTCGCGCGAGGTCTCCAGGACAAGCAGATCGCTCGATATCTAGGTCTCACCGAACACGGCGTTCGCTATCATCTCAAGAACATATTCCGAAAGATTGGTGCCACCAGCCGGATGGATGCGGTGCAGCGTGCCCGGAGACTCGGCATTATCGGCTAATGCCTCGAATGACCGAGCAAAACGCCCACAGTGCGACAGGCCCTACCGTGGCGACCGCCGCCCCCTGGCTGTTGACCGCCAAAGTAGCGGTGCCCAAGCGCATTGATGCGTACTTCAGTCGATCGCGACTGCTTGAGTGGACCGAGGAAGCTGGATCCCCGATGATTGTCATGCTGGCGCCAGGCGGCTTCGGCAAGACGACTGTTCTGTCGGAGATCCACCGGAGGGCGGCGGAGAGCGGTGTGCCCGCCGCCTGGCTCACGCTGGATGAATACGATACCGCGGAAGCGGTCGGCACCTATCTTGCTTACGCTTTTGAAAGGGCGGGACTCCCGACCCCGGGCGCGGCCGAAGCGGTGGATCATGGCCTGGCGCTGGCCATGCGATGTATCGAAGACTACGGCGAGCCATGCCTGCTTGTCCTTGACGAGGTGGAGCGCATGGCGGCGGAGACCTTTCCCGCCCTCGATTATTTCCTCCGCCATCGTCCCGAAAATCTCCGCGTTGCGATGGCGATGCGGGAGAATCCCGGTCTCGATCTGACGCTGGCCGTGCTCGATGGAGGAGGTCTCCTCGTGACAGCCGACCAAATGCGTTTTTCCAGGCGGGAGATCGTCGATTTCTTTGACGGCGACCTGTCGAGGCGCGAGATCGCCGAAGCTACCGCGCGCACGGAAGGATGGCCCGTCGCACTGCGCCTCTACCGCAACCTGAGAGCCGACCAGGCAAGCGGTCCCTCCGCTGTCGGGCGGTCCGCGCACAACCTCTCAGAGGACGGGGGGATCGCTGCCAACTGGCTCGGCGCTCGACTTTTGCGAGGCATCTCGGCGCATGACCGCGACTCCCTGCTCAACCTCTCGCTGTTCGACTGGATCGACCTGGGGTTGGTGGACGAAGTTTTCGGCATCGAACATCCGAGGCCGTGGGCCGGCGGGATGTTGTTCTTGCAGGGACTCATCCAGCCCATGGGGAGCGACGGAGAAACGCTGCGCCTGCATCCGCTGCTCAAGGACTATTGCGCCGCCCGGCTAGAGCGCGAAGACCCGGATAGATTTCGGCGGCTTCACCGTGAAATCGCCATCGCAATGGAAAGCCGCGGCCATTTGCTTCCTTCGATTCGCCATGCCAGTGCCGCGGGTGACTCTCGTCTTGTCGGCGACATCCTGGAACGGGCGGGCGGACTGAGACTGTACATGCAGGAAGGCTCGAAGCGTCTGGGCGCGGCCGGGCGATTCCTCACCCCGGATGTGCTTGAGGGTCGTCCCAGGCTGGCGCTGCTGCGCTGCCTTCTTCTCGTGAGCGACGCCAAGGTGGCGGAGGCTCGCAACCTGTACGAAAGCCTGCGGGTGTCGACGAATGACTTCAGGCGCGTCCCGAACGTTGACGCGAACCACGCCTTTCGGGTGGAAGAGACGACACTACGGTCAATACTCGCAGCATTCGGCTGCATACCGATCACCA
Source organism: Pseudomonadales bacterium (assembly GCA_963668365.1). Classification (GTDB taxonomy): domain Bacteria; phylum Pseudomonadota; class Gammaproteobacteria; order Pseudomonadales; family Azotimanducaceae; genus VXNE01. The sequence continues at coordinate 4,534,680 of OY764266.1, read as the reverse complement.
ACGAGATGATTCGGGACGTGGAGGAGAGCATCGGCCTTGTCGAACAGGAAGAGGATTTGGTCCCGGCGATGCTCGGCGTCCACAACGCAGTCCTTTTGATCGCGCACTATCAGGCGGCACGATTCGACCTTGCCCGCGAATTCGCTGCCGAGGCCCGAAAACAGTACGTGCGCTGCGGCTCGCATCATGGTGACGTGTATGTGACATTGCACGATGGCCTGTTGGCCATGGCGCAGGGCCGTGGCGAGGAGGCCCTGCGCCACTACGACCGGGCGCGGCGCATTGCCGCGGAACACTTTCCCCACCATGTCGGCTACCCGCTCGTTCTTGATGTTCTCTCGACGGAAGTCGAACTGGAGTGCAACCGGACGGAAGAAATCGAGGCGCTTGCATCGCGGATCCCCATACCGCTCAGTGACGTCGCCACATTGGTCGACGTTCGCGCAGCGACCCTCGAAATCACGGCGGAATGGAAGTTGCTCGCGGGCGACCCGGAAGGGGCGCTGCGGGCGATAGAGGAATCTCGGGACTTCGCCTTGAACCACGGGCTCGTCGGAGCGGAGCGTCACCTGTCCGCGCTGCGGGTCGTCTATCTGGTCGAGGACGGGCGGGTTGACCAGGCTGCCAGGATGTGGCGCGGGGCCGGTCTGCCGAAGGACTTGCGGGACATGCTCGACACCAGCGTTCAGTCCTGGCGAGAGACGGAAACCATATCGCTGGCGCGCATCCGGTTGCTCGAGGCGCAGGGAGAGGTGCGAGGCGCTCGCGAGATTGCGGCCGGGCTTTGTGAGATGTCGGGCGCGCGCGGCATGACGCGAACGTACCTGCGGTGCCTGGCGGCGTGGATGGGGATGGAACATCGGGCGGATAGACAGAACGATGCCGCGGCGCGGCTGCTTGAATACCTGTCCGCGGACGGTGCCACGGACTACATCAGACCCTTGGTGCGCGAACGTGAAGCCACCACCCGGGTGCTGGCGACGCTTATGGGAATGGAATTGCGGGCAGACACTCGCACGGTTGCGAATGCTCTGCTGGAACACCTTGGCGCCGCGATGACGGATGACTCCGACACGCGGCAGTACACCGCGCGCGAGATCGAGGTGATGGAGCGCCTGGGGCGCGGCATGCGGGACAAGGAGATCGCCCGCAGTCTCGGCATTACGGCGAATGGCGTTCGATACCACCTGAAGAACATATTCAGGAAACTGGATGTCAGCGGCAGGGTAGAAGCGGTGACGCATGCTCGCTCGGCAGGATTGATTCGTCCATGCGCTACCGAAACCAGTAGTGGAAACTCTTAAGCGGCAGTCGATACACGCTACCGTTCTTTGCTCCAAACTACCGAAATAGCCGATTGCGGACTGTTTCCCGTCGAGCGACGATTCCCACAGTAGTCTAGGACTAGACCCTAACCGGTCCTGTCGCTGCTCGGAGGGTTATCGCAATGAAAGTGCCTCTCAGCCATCGCCATCGGTGCCGCCCGCGGCCCGGCTCGCCCGTCGACCATGGAAGTCCAGGGGATTGGATTGAGATGAGGAAGACCTTCCTGGCAGGCGCTGTCAGGCACATTGCAAGTTCGGCCCTGCTGGTCCTGTTTTTGGTTCCCGGTATGGCGAGCGCCGAGGAGAGGAGTTGGTTCGAGTGGTTTTTCAACCGCTCCGCGGCCGTCGCCGACGAGGGTCCTGCCGACGTGACCGCAAGTCATGTATTTCGCGCAACGAAGGACCTGCTTGCCGAGATTGAGGTACTGAGAGACGAGCTCGGAGTCGCCGGGTATCCCGTCGAACCGGAATTTCTGGAAGATCGCGCGCCGGTACATGCCTATGCGAAGTCACTCGAAGTGATGCAAAAGGTCGCGCGGGTGCAGTCCCGGTACGGCTTGACGCCGGTGGAAGTGGGGTTGATCCCCCCCAAGGAAATTGTTCCGGCGGACGTGCTTCGCAGCGTGAACGACCTCGTCAACGAGGTGCGCCGAATCAAGACGCAGATGGTCATCGAATTCGAGATCGAGCCTGCGGAACTGGTCCCTGGCAAGACCTCGAGGATGGTCTACAAGAACCTTGCGGAGGCTTCGTTCCTTCTCGATGGATTGCGAGGGTGGCCGTTGACGCCCGAGGATGTCTATGTCCATGTCATGGCAGTTCTGGACGAGATGGAAATCATCGCCGCCAAGCTCGAGGTGCCGCTGCAGCTCGACCCCCCGATCATGAACACAGGCAAGAAATCCATTGACATTGCCCGGCAGGTATTGTATGCGACCTACAAGGTCATTAACCTGCAGACGAGGCTGGGCATGGACGCTTCCGCCGCACCGACTTTGACGCTGGTACGCGTGACGCCGTCTGAAGTCTACGATGCGACCAACATGTTGATGGCGGAAATGAACCGTATCAAGGCGCATCTCGGAATCGCCCTCCCGCGCGAACCTCGTCCAGACCCCGGGAGCAAGGGGCCGGACGACGTTTTCGCCCAGGTCATGCTGATCATCCAGAATCTGGATGCCATGGTGGAAGCCGCCTCGGCGTGAACTGAGGAGTCCTCCCTCGCGGTTCGTCTCGCCGAACGGAGGCGTGGGTTGCCCGGCACATGCCTTGCGGTCGAACCGAAGGGCCTTCCGCAAGCAAAAATGTGCGATATTCACGTTTTGGAGGACGTTAAGTATGGAAAGAATGACATCACAGGGACGACACGTTAGACGCGCCATGGCAGCCGTTGCTGTCTGTTTCCTGATTCCGGCCGGATGGTCGCCCGCGCTCGCCCAGGAAGCCGGCCGCCGGGAAGCTACACCCAGTCACGTCTTCCGGGAGGTGCAGGATCTGACTGCCGAGATCGGTATTCTGCGCGAGGAGCTTGGGGTGTACGACTATCCGCCGGAAGCGGAACTGCAGGAGGACCGCGCCCCGGTTCACGTCTATGCCAAGACGTTGGAAGTTCTGAACAAGGTCAGGGGTGTTCAGCGCCGGTTCGGTGTTCCCGTTGCCGACGTTGGCCAGATTCCCTTCAAGGAGATTGTCCCAAGCGATGCGCTCGGCAATGTTGAGTATATCTTGAGTGAACTGCGCAAGATCAAGGCACAGATGGTGATCGAGACGGAGATTACTCCGGCGCCCCTGGTCGGCGGCAAGACGCTCTCGCTTGTATACAAGAGCCTGGCCGACGCATCGTTCAAGCTCGATGGGCTGCGCGGTCGCCCCTTGATGCCCGCCGACGCCTTTCAGAATGCAACGTACATACTCGACGAAATGGAGCTCATTGCAGCGAAACTCAGGGTGCCTCTGGAAATTGATATTCCGCAGGTGGAAGGGACGAAAAGATCAAACGACGTGGCACAGCAGGTATTGCGCGCAACCTACAAGGTTATCAATCTCCAGACAAGGTTGGGCATGGAGGCCTCGGGCGTGCCGGATATAACCTTGGTGCGGGTGACGCCGTCGGAGGTCTATGACGCGACGAATATGCTATTGGCCGAGATGGCTCGAATAAAGTTTCATCTTGACATCAATGTGCCGCGCGATGAACGTCCCGATCCGAAAGGCACGAGGCCAAACGATGTCTTCGCGCTGATCTTGCTGATCATCGACAATCTGGACCGGATGATCGAATCCACCGGAAACTGAATCCGAAACCCACGGAGTGGAAACCGCCAGCGACTCTCCGCTACACTGCCGAGCAAGCGCTCATGACCACGCAGCCTAGATCAGAGCGGATTGGCCGGTCGGCCCCCGGGTCGTCGATTGTGTTCGCGAATCCAACATTCTTCCAGGAGACCCAATGAGAACCATATGCGCAGTAGTCCTGACCCTCGGCGTGACTGCATCCGCCGCTGCCGAAACCGGACGCGACGCGGGGGTTCCGGTTCGTCAGGTGGCCGACATGCTGTACGAATTGGCTTTCGCCAACCGCAAGACTTACACGAGGGATGTCGTGCAAAGGCTCACCCTTGTGGATCCGGTGCTGACCGCCACGGAACATTACAAGGAAGCGAAAGGCCTGCCGCTGCCAGCGCAAATGTTCCGTCTGGGGGCCGACGAGCTCCTGAACAACACCGATGCTTTCTGGCTCTCCCTGCGGTCGCTTGATCCGATCAACTTCGCGAGCGGCCCTCTAACGCCCGCGGAGGAGAGAGGCCTGCAATTCGTGCAGGAGAATCCCGAACAACCGTTCTACGACGAGGAGAAGGATCTCAGCGGCCGGCTCGCCCTGGTTGCGGTCTATGCGGACGTGGCGAGCGTCGACGCATGCGTCTCATGCCACAACGGCCATCCCAAGTCCCCAAGGAGCGACTTCAAACTGGGTGATGTCATGGGCGGAGTCGTCATCCGTATCTTCATGGATGAGTAGTGACCGGATATCTCTATACGATCCTTGCAGAGAACCGTTTCGACAGTTGGTTTTGGAGGACTAGAAAGTGAAGCATCGTTGGGCAAGACAATACATGAAGCATGCAACGGTGATCTGTTCCGTCCTGCTGGTGGTTGGCCTTCCTGGTCGAGAGGCGCATGCCCAGGAGCAGGAAGGCGGATTCTGGGACGCGGTTCTGGAATGGCTGAGCCCCTCGTCGGAGACTGACGAGGCGAGCCGAAATGCAAGCCGACACGAAGGAGCGACGGACAGCGATGTTGCTCGATCGGTTCAGGAGTTGATGGGGGAGATCCACATACTTCGCGACGAATTGGGCGTTTTCGACTACCCGGCCGAAGCGGAACTGCAGGAAGATCGCGCGCCGATCCATGTCTATGCCAAGACGCTGGAAGTGCTGTCGAAGGTTGCCCGAACGCAACGTCGGTTCGGCGTCCCGCCGGCAGAAGGACGCCGCCAGATACCCTTCAAGGAAGTCGACTCCGCCGATGTGATGGAGATGGTCGAGTACCTGATCAGCGAAGTTCGCAAGATCAAGACGCAGATGCTCATCACGCGCGAGATCGAGCCGGTGGAACTCGTTGGCGGCTTGTCCGCCTCGGTTGTCTACAAGAACCTGGCGGATGTTTCTTTCTTGCTGGACGGACTCGGCGGCAGGCCTCTGACGCCCAATGACGTGTTCATGAACTGTGTCGCCATACTGGACGAGATGGTACTCATCGCTGGCGAAATCGGCGTCTCTCTGGAACCTGCCCCGCCCGACGTGGCTGAGGAGAAAGTGCCGAAGGAAGTGGCCCAGCAGGTGTTGAGAGCGACGTACAAGGTCATCAATCTGCAGACCAGGCTGGGCATGGATGCTTCGGGCGTGCCGACTCTGACACTGGTGCGCGTCACGCCTTCGGAGGTTTATGATTCGACCAATATGCTGCTGGCCGAAATGGCGCGCATCAAATTTCATCTTGGCGTGGAAGAGCAGCGCGCGGAGCGATCGGAGCCGTCTGGAAAAACGCCGAAAGACTCTTTCGCCATGATCCTTGGCATCATCAAGAATCTGGACAGGATGGCGAGTGCTGTCAGAGTCTGACGCTGAATCGCCCGAAGCATGGAGAGAAGACGGGGTCGCGCTGCCGCCATGCGGGCGAAGGCATAATGGAAGTTGATGGTCGGAAGGGATTGCCAATGAGGAATTACACGCTTGACGCCGCTGTCGCCGCGATGGTTGTCGCGTCCTTTCTCGCGCCGCTGCATGCATCCGCGGACTTCGCTGACGGACTCCGAGATGCGAAGCTCGACTTCAACGTTCGCTACCGCATGGAAACGGTGGATCAGGATGGCATCGAAAAAGATGCGCGCGCGTCGACAGCCAAGGCCCGCCTGTCCTGGACCATGCCCTCGTCGGAGGGTTTTTCCGTGGGTCTCGAAGGCGACCACGTCTTCGTCATTGGCGAAGAGCGATACAACTCCACGACGAACGGCCTCGCCGAGTACCCGGTCGTGGCGGACCCGACAGGGTTCGATCTCAATCAGGCGTATCTCCGCTATCGCGACGGCAGTCTGACAGTGACGATGGGTCGGCAACGTGTCCTTCATGCCGGGCAGCGGTTCGTCGGCGGCGTGGCTTGGCGGCAGAACGAGCAGACCTACGATGCCTTGCGAGTCCAGTCCGTGCACGACAGGGCCAGCATCGACTACAGTCATGTGTTCGGGGTGAATCGAATCTTCGGTCCGGACGGCGGCGCCCAGCCGGCCGAGTGGGAGGGGAATTCCCACCTGTTCCGGCTGCAAGTCAAGCCGGCGGAAGGGCACGCCTTCGGCGGTTTTGTCTATCTCATGGATTTCGAAAACGCCAACGGCCCCGCCAACGCGAACAGGACCTACGGCATCGATTACGCCGCGTCTTTCGGAGCATTCGGGCTTAACGCCTCGATTGCCAGACAATCGGAATGGGCCGACAATCCGCGTTCCTATGACGTCGGCTACTACACGGTCGAAGCCACGTTGAAACGCGGTCCGGTGACGTACGCCGCGGGCTACGAAGTGCTCGGCAGCGACGACGGCAATGCGGGCTTCCGAACCCCTGTCGCGACCCTGCACAAGTTCCAGGGCTGGACAGACAAATTCCTGGCCACGCCGGCGGCGGGGGTCGAGGACTTCTACCTCAAGGCCGCCGGCAATATCGGTCCCGCCGCAATTGGCGTTGCGCTGCATGACTTCAAGGCCGCCAAGGGCGGCACCGACTACGGTCGGGAAGTGGACCTGTCGATCTCATGGCCCGTTGGGAAGAAGATCGGGCTGCTATTCAAGTTCGCAAGATACAATGCTCGCGAACACGCGACCAACACCACCAAGAGCTGGTTCGTTGTGACCTATAAACTTTGATCTGGCAGGGACGCTCTGGACTCGGGTGCCGGCCGATTCCGTCTTCCCGAAGAGTTCCTTTCCCTTTGACAGTGTCCGCGTATATGGTTCGGTGAAACGTTCGGAGTAGCCGCCATGAATATTCGTGAAGTCGTTTCGGTGCTGCGGGACGTGCCGGTGCTGCTGGCGCTGAAGAAAGGCATGCAGCCGCGTCCCCTCGCCGAAAAGGATTGCCTGGGCGCCGTCGTTGAGCGCACCGCCCGAAACTTCGGTGCGCTGACGGCCGTCGTCTGCGAAGGCGAGACCGTTATCTGGGAAGAACTCAACGCGCGCGCCAACCGCTACGCGCATTTCCTGAAGGGAGCGGGTCTTGGCCTTGGCGATGCCGTCAGCATCATGATGGAGAACCGAATCGAGTTCCTGGCGCTTCTGATCGCGACCAACAAGCTCGGCATTACCGCGGGGTTGATCAACACCAACCTGCGAGGCAGGCCGCTCATTCACTGTGTCAACGTGACCGCGTCCAGGAAGTGCGTGTTCGGAGGCGAGGTTCAAGACGCGATCGACGAGGCGAAAGACGAGTTCGATCTCGAGCAGGGGGCCGACTACTTCGTCGTTCCGGATGGCTCGCCGGCGCCCGACTGGGCCATCGACATGGCGGCGGGAAGCGCCAATCTTTCGGTGGAGGATCCGGCGGAAACGGGAGAGGTCACCCTGGGTCAGACCGCCATGTACATCTTCACTTCCGGCACCACGGGCCTGCCCAAGGCCGCGGTGATGTCGAACCGCCGCTACCTGATGACCGCCGGGCTGTCGGCCACCGCCGGACTGCGCTGCACGTCGAAGGATCGCATCTATATCTGCCTGCCGCTTTACCACGGCACCGCGCTCATGGTGGGCGCGGGCGCGGCGTTCATGTCCGGCGCATCCATGTTCCTTCGGCGACGGTTCTCCGCGAGGGCCTTCCTCCTGGATGTGCGCGAGCACGGCTGCACCTCCTTCATTTACGTCGGCGAACTGTGCCGCTACCTGAGCAACTCGAATCCGTCGCCCGACGATCACGACAATCCGCTGCATACCATGATGGGCAACGGTTTGCGGCCCGACATCTGGCTGGACTTCAAGCGGCGTTTTGGAATAGCGCGGGTGACGGAGTTCTACGGCGCGAGCGAAGGCAACGTGGCTTTCGCGAACCTGCTGAACAAGGATTGCACCTTCGGCATGACTTCGTCGAAAGTCGCCCTGGTTCGCTACGACGCGGACACCGACGAAATAGCGCGCGGGCCGGATGGCCGCTGCGTCGAGGTGGAACAGGGCGAACCGGGTCTGCTGCTGGGACACATCGGTCCCACGGCCAGGTTCGAAGGCTACACGGATGCGCAAGCCACGGAAAGCAAGGTCCTGCGCGACGTGCTGGAGGACGGGGACGCATGGTTCAACACCGGAGACCTGATCAAGGAAGTCGATGTGGGCTTCTCGCTTGGCTACCCGCACTACCAGTTCGTCGATCGCACCGGCGACACGTTCCGCTGGAAGTCGGAAAACGTCTCCACCAATGAAGTCGGCGAGATCGTCAACGGCTTCGGGGACATCGAGTTCTGCAACGTCTACGGCGTGGAGGTGCCGGGGGCCGATGGGCGTGCGGGAATGGCGGCCCTGCGATTGAAGGAAGGGCGCGAACTCGACGTGGACGGCCTGGCCGCCCATGTTGCGCGGGAATTGCCCCCCTACGCGCGTCCCGTTTTTGTCCGCGTGCAGTCGGAGATAGAGGTCACCGGCACGTTCAAGATGGTAAAGGGAGACCTGAAGCGCGAGGGTTACGACATCTCCGAGATCGACGATCCGGTCTACGTGATGAAGCCCGGCAGCACGGCGTACGAGGCGCTGGACCCGGACTACCTCGAGACCATTCGAAACGGTGGCGCGGGTTTCTGATCCGCCGGGGAAGAAACGTCGCGCGATACCCCGTGTTCATACATCCGCTCCGGCGACGTCCTTGTCCCGGAGATTGCGGACCGGAAAAGGAAGCGGCGACAGGAAGAACAGTAACGACCGGTATCGAGAGCGTCAAACCCATTGCGATGATGTGGGCGGGACCGAAGAACCCGAACCGGGCCATGGCGATCCGCATTATGCCCGCGAGAAAGGACGGCCCTTCGCTACCGGCTCGATGACGTGAACACACGGCACTTCACCCGGCGCACCGCGGTGACGGTGGTGATCGCCAACATGATCGGCACGGGGGTGTTTACCAGCCTCGGTTTCCAACTGTTCATGGATGCTGGTCGACACGCCCCAGGATATCCGCATGCTCCCCGCGCCCGGAGATGGTGCCCTGCTTGCCTCGGGCGCGTTTGCCGTTGCCCTCATCTGCGTCAACTACGCCTATACGGGCTGGAACGCCGCGACCTACCTACTCGACGAACTGGAGCGTCCCGCCGAGACGCTCTCGACGATCCTGCTTGTGGGGACGGGAACCGTGTTGATCCTTTACCTGCTGCTCAATTTCACTTTCCTGTATTCGGCGCCAGTCGATGCCATGGCCGGCAAGATAGAGATCGGCTATATAGCCGCCCGCTTCGTCTTCGGAGATTCGGGGGCGGCGGTCATGGGCATTGTCCTGGCCCTCCTGCTCGTTTCCACGGTCAGCGCGATGACGCTCGCGGGGCCCCGGGTGCTGCAGGTTGTAGGCCAGGACTTCACGGTGTTTCGGCTGTTGGCGAGGACAAGCGCCCACGGCGTGCCAACGGTCGCGGTTCTGTTCCAATCCACGCTGGCGCTGGTTTTCGTGGCAACGGCCTCCTTTGAGTCGATACTCGTGTTCGCGGGATTCACCCTGGGGTTGAGCAGCGCGCTCACGGTCGCCGGCGCATTCGTGCTGCGGTGGCGCGATTCCGCCCCGGAACGCCCTTTCAGGGTGCCGCTATACCCGCTGCCGCCATTGATCTATCTGGCAGTCACCGGTTGGACGCTGATCTATATTTCCGCGCGGCGACCGATGGAGAGCCTGGCAGGAATATTGATCATCGTTCTCGGCGTAGTCTGCTATTTCATCGCGCAGCGAGTGTCGCGGGAACGCCCGGGGCGCGCAGACCAGGGCGGGATCCGACGCGATCATGGCGGTCGGTGAGGCAGCTGGCGCTTGATGCCACCGGCGGGCATGCATAGAATACCGCGCCCCTTGCGGTTGGGCGTCCGCATGTGCGGATGCGCCTCAAGGGCCGGAGTACCTGGATAGCACATGGCGACAATCAGCCAATTGGTTCGCAAGCCGCGCAAGCGGCGCCAGTCGAAGAGTATCGTGCCGGCGCTGCAAGCGTCGCCGCAGAAGCGAGGCGTCTGTACCCGGGTGTACACGACCACGCCGCGAAAACCGAACTCCGCCCTGCGCAAGGTCTGCCGTGTGCGATTGACGAATGGCTACGAGGTCAATTCCTATATCGGCGGCGAGGGTCACAACCTGCAGGAACACTCGGTGGTGCTCATTCGGGGAGGGCGCGTCAAGGATCTTCCCGGCGTTCGCTACCATACGATCAGGGGAACCCTGGACACTTCCGGCGTGGCCGAACGGCGACGCGGCCGTTCGAAGTACGGGGCGAAACGACCAAAGTAATTCACGGCGAATCCCGGCGCGATCAAGCGTTGCCCGCTGTTGGATGCCGCCCGCGGATTCGTTCCCGAGGATCGCAACGCAAATGTGGGCAACGGCGAGCATGAGCAACATGGAGGCGTGAGATGCCGAGACGGAGAGTCGTCGCCAAACGGGAAATCCTCCCGGATCCCAAGTATCACAACCAGACGGTGGCGAAGTTCATCAACCATGTGATGGTGAGCGGCAAGAAGTCCGTCGCCGAACGCATCGTCTACGGTGCCCTGTCGCGAATCGAGCAAAGGGAGCACTCCGATCCGGTTGAAACGTTCGAAAAGGCACTGGAGACCGTTGCGCCGTTTGTCGAGGTCAAGTCCCGCAGGGTGGGGGGAGCCACCTACCAGGTGCCCGTCGAGGTGAGGCCGTCCCGGCGCCAGGCGCTGGCCATGCGCTGGCTGGTGGACAGCGCGCGCGCGCGCCGCGAGAAGTCCATGGCGGCGCGACTGGCGGGAGAGTTGATGGACGCGGCGGACGGCCGGGGCTCCGCGGTACGAAGACGCGAGGACACGCACCGCATGGCGGAAGCGAACAGGGCGTTCTCGCACTACCGATTCTAGCCGGGTATTTCGCCGGCATATTGACTAACGCGGTGCTGCGGGGGCGGTGTCCCCCGACAGCGCAATTGGAGATGCGTAATGGCGGGTCGCAGCACCCCGATTGGACGTTATCGAAACCTTGGCATCGTTGCCCATGTTGACGCGGGCAAGACGACGACGACCGAGCGTGTGCTTTTTTACACGGGCCTGTCCCACAAGATGGGAGAGGTGCACGAGGGCGCCGCCGTGATGGACTGGATGGAGCAGGAGCAGGAGCGCGGGATCACCATCACTTCCGCGGCGACGACCTGTTTCTGGTCCGGCATGGGCAATCAGTTCGACGAACATCGCATCAACATCATCGATACGCCGGGCCATGTGGACTTCACCATCGAGGTGGAACGGTCCCTGCGCGTTCTCGATGGCGCGGTGGTCGTGTTCTGTGGAACCGCCGGCGTGGAGCCACAGTCGGAAACCGTGTGGCGGCAGGCCAACAGGTACGAGGTCCCCCGTGTCGTTTTCGTCAACAAGATGGATCGGACCGGTGCCGACTTCCTGCGCGTCGTGGAGCAGATTCGCGAGCGCCTGGGCGCGCATCCGGTGCCCATCCAGCTTCCCCTTGGGGCTGAAGAGAACTTCCGCGGCGTGATCGACCTGGTATCGATGAAGGCCATTGCCTGGGACGACAAGGATCTGGGCGTCTCCTGCGTCGAGACGGAGATTCCGGAAGAGTTGCGCGGTCAGGCCGAATTGTTCCGGGAGCAGATGGTCGAAGCTGCCGCGGAATCGAGCGAAGAGCTGATGGACCGGTACATTGAAGACGGCGACCTCTCGCCGTCGGAGATTCGCAGAGGGTTGCGGACCAGCACGCTGGCGGGGGAAATCGTCCCGGCCCTGTGCGGTTCGGCATTCAAGAACAAGGGGGTGCAGGCGGTTCTCGATGCCGTCGTCGAGTTCCTTCCCGCTCCGACAGAGGTGAAGGCGATCGAGGGAGTCCTGGAAAACGGCGAGACGGCGGAGCGCCGGTCGGATGACGAGGAGCCGTTCGCGGCGCTGGCTTTCAAGATTGCGACAGACCCGTACGTCGGCACGCTGACGTTCTTTCGGGTCTATTCGGGCGTGCTGGCCGCGGGAGATCAGGTATTCAATCCGCGCAGGTCACGACGGCAGCGCATCGGCCGGATGGTGCAGATGCATTCGAACAGCCGCAACGAGATGAAGGAGGTTCGCGCGGGGGACATTGCGGCAGCGATCGGGCTCAGGGATACGATGACCGGAGATACGCTCTGCGAATCCTCTCGCCCGATCACCCTTGAGCGCATGGAATTCCCGGAACCGGTCATTCACGTCGCGGTCGAGCCCAGGTCGGCGACGGACCAGGACAGGATGTCCGGTGCCCTGGCGAAGCTCGCGCAGGAGGATCCTTCCTTTCGGGTGACTGCGGATACGGAAACCGGTCAGACGATCATCGCGGGCATGGGAGAGCTGCATCTCGACATCATCGTTGATCGCATGAAACGGGAGTTCAACGTCGAGGCCGGCGTCGGCCGGCCCCAGGTCGCTTACCGCGAGACCATTCGCTCCAGCGTCGAGGCGGAGGGCAGGTTTGTCCGCCAGACCGGCGGTCGGGGCCAGTTCGGGCATGTCTGGCTTCGCCTCGAGCCGCTTGACGACGAGACGGAGTTCGAGTTTGTCGATGAGATCGTCGGCGGCGCGGTGCCCAGGGAATATATTTCAGCGGTGAAGCGGGGCATCGAGGAGCAGATGGAGAACGGCGTGATTGGCGGCTACCCGCTGATCGGCGTCAAGGCCACGCTTTACGACGGTTCCTATCACGAAGTCGATTCCTCGGAACTGGCCTTCAAGATTGCGGGTTCGATGGCGTTGAGAGACGGTGCGGCCCGGGCGAAACCGGTTCTGCTCGAGCCGGTGATGCGCGTCGAGGTCGTAATGCCGGAGGAATTCATGGGCCAGGTGGTCGGCGAACTGAATCGGCGCCGGGGAATCATCGACGGGATGGACCAGAATCCTTCGGGCAAGATTGCTCGCGCCTTCGTGCCCCTCGGGGAAATGTTCGGCTACGCGACGGACCTGCGTTCCGCCACGCAGGGGCGAGCCACCTTCAACATGGAATTCGCGCGCTACGCCGAAGTCCCCCGAAGCATCGCCGCCGACATCATCGATCATTGAATCAGGAATTGCCCTGAACGGGGTTCGCGCGTATAGTGCCCGGTTTCCTGTTCACGGGAGGCGTGTTTTGCGCCTCGGTTTTTTGCAGGGAAGGCCATCGTTGCGGTGAACCCGACATGTGCGGGGTGCGCGTCGCAACCATGGCGCAAAGGACGGAACCCGGCTGCGTAGCAGCCGGGAAGAAACAGCAGCCGGGAAGAACGGAAACAGTTGGACCGCAACCGACTGAAACTTGGAAAATCTAGTGGTTCAGAACCAGCGCATACGGATACGCCTGAAAGCCTTCGATCATCGTTTGATCGATGTGTCCGCCGAAGAGATCGTCGATACGGCGAAGCGTACCGGCGCCCAGGTGCTTGGTCCGATTCCATTGCCGACCCGAAAGGAGCGCTATACCGTGCTTATCTCGCCCCACGTCAACAAGGACGCGCGAGATCAGTACGAGATTCGCACGCATAAGCGGCTGCTCGACATTATTGAACCCACCGAGAAGACCGTGGATGCGCTGATGCGGCTCGACCTCGCTGCGGGCGTAGAGGTGCAGATCAGTTTGAACTAGGCGCAAGCGCCGCTTTGACTTGGAGGTCGAGCGGCGCTTTTGCAATGGGCGGCACGACGCCGCTCGAGCCGCTTCCCCTTGCCGGGCAGCGGCGAATCTGGAGAGCGACTCGATAATGGCGATTGGCGTCGTTGGAAAAAAGAGCGGAATGACTCGTCTGTTTGCCGAGGAGGGGACGTCCGTGCCGGTGACGGTCATTGCCGTGGAGCCGAACCGCGTGACGCAGATCAAGACGCCGGAAACGGACGGCTACCACGCCGTTCAGGTGACAACCGGCTCCGCCAGGCCCGGTCGGGTCAAGGGTCCGATGGCGGGGCACTTCGCCAAGGCGCGGGCGGTCGCTGGCCGGGGATTGTGGGAATTCCGCCTCAGTGAGGCGCCGGACTCCGCCGTCGGCGCGGGAACCGAATTCAATGCGGACCAGTTCGAAGAGGGGCAGAAGGTCGATGTTTCCGCGGTTTCCAAAGGCAAGGGATACGCGGGCACGGTCAAGCGATGGAAGTTCGGAACGCAGGGATGGACCCACGGCAACTCCGGCGCGCATCGCGCCCCGGGATCCATCGGCCAGTGTCAGACACCGGGCCGTGTCTTCAAGGGCAAGAAGATGGCCGGGCACATGGGCGCTGAACGCGTCACGACCCAGAACCTGACGATCGTCCGGGTGGACGCAGAGCGCAATCTGCTCTTTGTCAAGGGCGCGGTGCCAGGGCCGGCCGGCGGTGATGTCTACGTCAAGCCGGCGGTCAAGGCCGCCGGCGGGACGGCTTGAGCTCGCAGGGAACGTTGGGCATGGAACTATCTGTGAATGGCGGCGACGGCACCGTCGAAGTTTCGGACGCGACGTTCGCCAGCGATTTCAACGAGGCGCTGGTGCACCAGGTAGTGGTGGCATATCTCGCTGGCGGGCGCAGCGGGTCGCGCGCGCAGAAAAACCGCTCCGAGGTGCGTGGAGGCGGCCGTAAACCGTATCGCCAGAAAGGTACGGGTCGCGCCCGCGCGGGTTCCATCCGCAGTCCGATCTGGCGCGGCGGGGGGCAGACTTTTGCGGCAAAGCCGCAGGACCATTCGCAGAAAGTAAACCGCAAGATGTACCAGGGAGCGATGCGCTGTATCGTCTCCGAACTTCTCCGGCAGGAGCGTCTCATTATTGCCGCCGAGATCGAAGTCGATGCTCCGAAAACCAAAGCCCTGCTCCAGAAACTCGAAACCCTCAACCTCTCCAATGTCCTGATCGTCGCCGAAAACGTCGACGAGAACCTTTACCTCGCCGCGCGCAACCTGAAAGGTGTCGATGTGCGCGATGTGCCCGCGATCGATCCCGTGAGCCTGCTGCGGCACGACAATGTGCTCATCACGTCGGATGCGCTGAAGACCCTTGAAGCGGCCCTCGCATGAACGAAGAACGCAAGTACGCAGTGCTCCTCGAGCCGCATAGCACCGAGAAGGCGGCGAGCATCGGGGACTTGAACAACGGATACGCGTTCAAGGTCGCCACCGATGCAACGAAGCCGGAGATAAAGTCGGCGGTAGAGTCGATTTTTGGCGTGACCGTCGTCAATGTCACGACGCTGAACCAGAAAGGCAAGGTGAAGCGCAACTGGCGCCGAGGCGTCTCGCGCAAGAAAAACTGGAAGAAAGCCTACGTCCGCCTCGCGCAGGGCGACGAAATCGACTTTGTGGCGGAGCGTTAGCGCGATGGCTGTAGTCAAGGCAAGACCTACCTCGCCGGGCCGGCGGTTTGTCGTCAAGGTCGTGGATGCGTCCCTGCATCGCGGCGGGCCGTACAAGCCCCTGCTCGAACCTGCGAAGAAGTCCGGCGGGCGGAACACCAACGGACGCATTACCACGCGGCATCGCGGCGGTGGCCACAAGCGTTTCTACCGCAAGATCGACTTTCGGCGCGACAAGGACAATGTCCGGGCGATCGTCGAACGGCTCGAGTACGACCCGAACCGGAGCGCCAACCTGGCACTTCTGAAGTATGCCGACGGCGAACGCCGATACATCGTCGCGCCGCGCGGCGTGCGGACGGGCGACGAACTGATGTCCGGCAGCAATGCGCCCATCCGCGCGGGGAATGCGCTGGCATTGCGCAACATCCCGCTCGGCAGCGTGATCCACTGCGTGGAGCTGAAGCCGCGAAAGGGAGCGCAGCTCGCTCGCAGCGCGGGAACATCGGCGCAGCTTGTGGCGCGGGAAGGGGCTTACGTGACGCTCAGGTTGCGGTCCGGCGAGATGCGACGGGTGTTGGCCGAATGCCGCGCGACACTGGGCGAGGTCGGCAACAGCGAACACAATCTGCGTTCCCTGGGGAAGGCGGGGGCGGCGCGCTGGCGCGGACGCAGGCCGACTGTGCGAGGCGTCGCCATGAATCCCGTGGATCATCCGCACGGGGGAGGAGAGGGCCGGTCCTCGGGTGGACGGCACCCTGTCACCCCGTGGGGCGTGCCGACCAAGGGCTACAAGACGCGGACGAACAAACGCACGGACGCGCTCATCGTGCGCCGGCGAAGCAGCAGAGCCAGGTAAAGGGAGGCAAGCAAGGTGCCGAGATCACTCCGCAAGGGACCGTTCGTGGACCTGCACTTGGCGAAGAAGGTGGCTTCCGCGCAACAGAGCGGCGACAAGCGCGCGATCCGCACCTGGTCGAGGCGGTCGATGATCTCGCCGGAGATGGTGGGGCTGACCATCGCCGTGCACAACGGCCGGCAGCACGTGCCCGTGTTCATTACCGATGACATGGTCGGCCACAAGCTGGGCGAATTCGCGCCGACGCGAACTTTTCGCGGTCACGCGGGTGATCGCCGGGCGAGGCGATAGCCATGCGGGTTGTTGCACAGGCCAGGGCGTTGCGCATCTCGCCGCAGAAGGTGCGCCTGGTCGCGGACCAAGTGCGCGGCCAGCCGGTGGAAGACGCGTTGAACATCCTGGCTTTCAGTCCGCAGAAAGCGGCCGGCCTGGTGTCCAAGGTTCTTGAGTCCGCGATCGCCAACGCCGAGCACAATGAAGGCGCGGATGTCGATGAACTCAAGGTCGGAGAAATCCGGGTGGATGAAGGAATGACGTTGAAGCGCATGCGCCCGCGCGCGCGGGGACGCGGGAATCGCATCCTTAAGCGAACCAGCCACATCACCGTGGCGGTGACGGATGACGAGACGCGCGATGAATAGCAGGAAAGCACTTCCGATCGGGGGACAAGATGGGTCAAAAGGTTAGTCCGACAGGTTTGCGGCTCGGCATCGTCGCCGAGCACCGTTCGGTCTGGTATGCGGAGAAGGAAACATATGCCGAGTACCTGCTGAACGACCTGGAGGTTCGCGAGTACCTCGCCAAGCGCCTGGCGCAGGCTTCGGTCAGCCGGATCGACATAGAGCGGCCAGCGCAGACCGCGCGAGTGACCATTCACACCGCGCGCCCGGGCATCGTTATCGGCAAGAAGGGCGAGGATGTCGAACGGTTGCGGTACGAATTGACACAGATCATGGGCGTGCCGGTGCACGTGAACGTGGAGGAAGTGCGCAAGCCGGAGACGGATGCGTATCTCGTCGCGCAGAACGTGGCACAGCAACTCGAACGTCGCGTGCAGTACCGCCGGGCCATGCGGCGGGTCATCCAGAACGCCATGCGACTTGGAGCGAAGGGAATCAAGGTGCGCGTTGCAGGCAGATTGAGCGGCGCAGAAATCGCGCGCTCGGAGGTGTATCACGAAGGTCGCGTGCCGCTGCATACGCTGCGCGCGGACATCGACTATGCGACGGCGGAGGCCAAGACCACCTACGGCATCATCGGCATCAAGGTCTGGATCTTCAAGGGCGAAGTGATCGCGGGGGAAACTGCCGAGCAGGCCGAGGCCGTTTAGCGGAACGGCAAGGACGGCAGCGGGAGCGTGTAGACGATGTTACAGCCAGCTAGAACGAAATACAGGAAACAGCAGAAGGGTCGCAACCGCGGTCTGGCACAACGCGGCAGCAAGGTCAGCTTTGGCGAGTTCGGATTGAAGGCCGTGGGCCGGGGCAGGATGACTGCGCGCCAGATTGAGTCTGCGCGACGAGCGATGACGCGACACGTTCGGCGGGGCGGAAAAGTCTGGATACGCGTGTTCCCCGACAAGCCGATTACCAAGAAGCCGCTGGAAGTGCGTCAAGGCAAGGGCAAGGGCGCGGTGGAATACTGGGTGGCGCAGGTTCAGCCGGGGCGTGTCCTGTACGAAATGGAAGGTGTTTCGGAGGAGGTCGCCAAGGAGGCATTCGCGTTGGCGGCGGCGAAGCTGCCGTTCCAAACCGCGATGGTAAGACGGTCGAGCTTTTGACGTGAGCCGGAAATGAAAGCGAACGAATTGAGAGACATGACTACGGAAGAGTTGCGCGCGGAGCGCCTGCGTTTGCTGCGCGAACAATTCAATCTGCGCATGCTTCGCGGCAGTTCGCAGTTGCCTCAGACGCACCTGTTGCAGGAAACGCGTCGCGATATCGCGCGGGTCGAAACCGTACTGCGGGAGAAGGCGAATGGCTAAGGAAAGCGGGAAAGAAAGCGAAACGGAAAGCGGAAAGGAAATTGAAATCGTGCCGGAAACGCCCGAATCAGCAAACGAAATGGAAGCCGACGCAGGCGATGACACCGAGGCGGCTGCCACCGCGCGGGACGACGACGCACAAGTGAACGAGCCTGCGGTCGCCGACGCGGAACCGTCGCTGCCCGGGGTTGCGGCTCCGGCGCGGGCCCGATCCTCCAGGCGGAAGAATCCGCGGACGCTTGCAGGAACCGTTGTGTCCGATCGCATGGACAAGACCATCGCCGTGTTGGTCGAGCGCAGCGTGAAGCATCCGGTCTACGGCAAGATCATCCGGCGCAAGTCCAAGATTCACGCGCATGATGAGCGCAACGAATGCAAGATCGGGGACTTCGTCACCATCGTCGAGTCGCGGCCCATATCGAAGCGAAAGTCGTGGCGCCTGCAGAGCAGGGCTACGGGCAACGTCGAGGCAGCCACGTGATCCAGACGGAAACCATGCTGGACATCGCCGACAACAGCGGCGCGCGCCGGGTGCAATGCATCAAGGTGCTTGGCGGCTCGCGGCGGCGCTATGCCGGAATCGGCGACGTGATCAAGGTCGCCGTCAAGGAGGCGATCCCCCGGGGTCGCGTGCGCAAGGGCCAGGTCATGGACGCGGTAGTCGTGCGCACGAAGAAGGGCGTGCGGCGCTCGGATGGCTCGGTGATCCGATTCGACCAGAACGCCGCAGTCCTGCTCACGCCCCAGTTGCAACCGGTCGGAACGCGGATCTTCGGGCCGGTAACGAGAGAACTCAGGAGCGAGAACTTCATGCGCATCGTTTCGCTCGCCCCCGAGGTTCTTTGAAAGCCGATGCGGAACAGATGCGGAAACTAGCTGCGGACGATCAAGTGCGAAAGATCAAGAGAGAAGACGAAGTGATTGTGATCGCCGGGCGCGACAGGGGAAGGGTCGGCGAGGTTGTGCGGGTCATGCCCAACGGCAAGCTGCTGGTTTCCGGCGTGAACATGGTCAGGAAGCATCAGCGCGGCAATCCGCAGACAAATGAACAGGCTGGCATCTTCAGTCGCGAAGCGCCGATACAGGCATCGAACGTGGCGATCTACAATCAGGAAGCAGGCAAGGCGGATCGCGTGGGAATTCGCGTGGAGGACGGGAAGCGGGTCCGCTTCTTCAAGTCCAGCGGCGCCCTCATCGATGAATAGGCGTGTGGATGGCACAGGTGCAGGTGATCGATAGATGACGGGTTTGCTTACCAGGTATCGCGAGGAGTTGCATCCCCGATTGCAGAAGGAGTTGAATTACGCCAATCCGATGCAGGTGCCCCGATTGGAAAAGGTCACGCTCAACATGGGTGTGGGCGAAGCGGTGGGCGACCGCAAGATCATGGACAGCGCCGTGTCTGACCTGACCCTGATCGCCGGGCAAAAGGCCGTAGTGACCAATGCCCGAAAGTCCGAGGCGGCGTTCAAGATTCGCGCGGGCTGGCCAGTCGGATGCAAGGTGACGCTGCGACGGGAACGCATGTACGAGTTCATCGAACGCCTGATTGGAATCGCTATTCCGCGAATGCGGGATTTTCGGGGTCTGAATCCCCGCGCTTTCGATGGCCGGGGCAATTATTCGCTTGGATTTTCCGAGCAGATCGTGTTCCCGGAAATCGATTACGACAAGATCGATGCCGTGCGGGGGCTCGATATCGCGATCACGACAACAGCCAGAACCGATGCAGAGGGTTTCGCGCTGTTACAGGCATTCAACTTCCCGTTCAGGAACTAGCCATGGCCAAAGTCTCCATCACCGAACGCGAAAAGAAACGCGAAAAGACCGTCGCCAAGTACGCGGAAAAACGCCGCACGTTGAAGGCGATCATTGCGGACCGCAGCGCGACCGACGAAGAGCGCTGGGAGGCGCAACTGAAACTGCAGGCACTTCCGCGCAATGCCAGTCCGGTGCGCCTGCGGCGACGTTGCGGCCAGACGGGACGGCCCCGGGGCGTTTATCGAAAGTTCGGGCTGGGCAGGAACAAGCTGCGCGAAGCCGCGATGCGCGGCGATATCCCTGGGCTGATGAAAGGTAGTTGGTGAGGCGACCATGAGCATGCAAGACCCCATCGCGGACTTCCTGACGCGTATTCGCAACGCGCAGGCGAAGGAACGTGCCAGCGTCACGATGCCAGGTTCGAAGCTGAAAGCCGCCATCTGCGCGGTGTTGCGGGACGAAGGCTATATCGACGGGTTCCGGGTGAGTGAACAGGTGAAACCGGAACTTACGATCAACCTGAAGTATCACCACGGCGCACCGGTGATCGAGGAACTCAAGCGCGTAAGCCGCCCCGGCCTACGGGTTTATAAACAATGCAGGGACATCCGCGAGGAACGTGGCGGGTTGGCGATTGCTATCGTCAGCACTGCGCGTGGGGTGATGACAGACCGTGCGGCTCGCAAGGCTGGCATCGGCGGTGAAGTCCTCTGCACCGTGTTCTGAGTTTCTGAGTTTCTTAGTTGAAGTAGCAGTCATGTCCAGAGTTGCGAAAACCCCAGTTGAACTTCCCGGCGGCGTCGAAGTTGCCCTCGCGCCTGGCGCAATGGGCCTGTCGGTGAGCGGGGCGAAAGGAAAGCTCGACATCAAACTTCCCGGGGACGTCGAAGTGGCCGTCAACGACCGGACGCTATCGTTCGAGGCTCGGGAGCAAAGTCACCGGGCGCGGGCAATGGCAGGCACCCTGCGCTCGCTGGTGAACAACATGGTATTGGGAGTGAGCCGGGGCTTCGAACGCCGGTTGCAGCTCGTAGGGGTGGGCTACCGGGCGCAGGCGCAAGGCAGGACTCTGAACCTGCAGCTTGGCTTTTCGCACCCGGTTCAATACTCGGTGCCCGAGGGCATCGATGTGCAGACGCCGACTCCCACGGAGGTTGTGGTCAGTGGCGCGGACAAACAGCTTGTGGGTCAGGTGGCGGCGGACATTCGCGCGTTTCGGCCGCCGGAGCCGTACAAGGGCAAGGGTGTGAGATACCTGAACGAGCGCGTGCGCCGCAAGGAAGCCAAGAAGAAGTAGCGAGAGAAAACGGCGATGATCGACAAAAAAACTGGCCGCCTGCGGCGCGCGAAGCGTGCACGCATGAAAATCCGCGAACTCGGTGCAGTGCGGCTGACGGTCTATCGGTCGCCGCGCCATATTTACGCGCAGTTGATAGCGCCAGGCGGGGGACAGGTGCTTGCCCATGCGTCGACGCTGGAAGCGCCGCTACGGTCCGGGTCCACGGGCAATGTGGATGCCGCCCGAAAGGTCGGAACCCTGATCGCGGAAAGGGCCAAGGCTGCCGGCTACACCAGGGTTGCGTTTGACCGTTCCGGGTACAAGTACCATGGGCGCGTCAAGGGACTTGCGGAAGCTGCGCGGGAAGCAGGATTGGAGTTTTGATACGTGGCATACACAGAAGAAATCAGGGAAGAAGGCCTGCTCGAGAAGCTGGTCAACGTCAACAAGGTCTCCAAGGTCGTCAAGGGTGGTCGAATCTTCGGCTTCACCGCGTTGACCGTCGTTGGGGATGGCAATGGTCGTGTCGGGTTCGGGCACGGCAAGGCGCGCGAGGTTCCGGTCGCCATACAGAAGTCGATGGAAGCGGCGAGGCGGGAAATGGTCGATGTCGAACTCAACGGCACGACGATCTGGTACCCGGTGCGAGAGCGGCACGGCGCGTCAATCGTCTATATGCAGCCGGCCTCGGAAGGTACCGGCATCATCGCTGGCGGTGCCATGCGGGCTGTGCTGGAAGCGGCGGGCGTACAGAATGTGTTGGCGAAATGCTACGGATCCACCAACCCGGTGAACGTGGTGCGGGCAACGTTTGAAGCGCTGTCCAACATGCGCTCTCCGGAGATGGTCGCGGAGAAGCGTGGCAAGACCCTCGAAGAAATCATGGCTTGAAGATGACCGACGAAACCGGGGAAACAGTGGACGGTAAGCCGCAAGGAAAGCTACGAGTCAGGCTCGTGAAGAGCTATCACGGCCGCCTGAAGAATCACAAGGCGTGTGTTCGTGGCCTGGGCTTGAGGCGTATCGGCCAGACCGTGGATGTCGAGGATACGCCCTCCGTGCGGGGGATGATTTCCAGAGTCAGCTACATGGTCGAGGTGATTCCATGCCAGACGATGTAGGTGCAGGTGCAGGGGTAAGAGTGCAACTCAATTCGCTGAAGCCGGCGGCGGGATCAAAGCGAGGGGCGAAGCGCGTCGGCCGCGGCAGCGGCTCCGGCAGCGGGAAGACCTGTGGCCGTGGACATAAGGGACAGAAGGCAAGGTCCGGTTCCTCGACGCCCCCGTGGTTTGAAGGTGGCCAGTTGCCGCTGCAGATGCGCGTGCCGAAGTTCGGCTTTCGTTCCCGCATAGGAATGACCACGGCCGAAGTGCGCCTGGGCGACCTCGAAAAGGCGCTCGACCGGGTCGCGGGGCAGGACCGAGGGCCCGACGCGCAAGACGCGGAAGACGGTGTCGTTGACCTCGACGTTCTCAAGGCGGCGAATGTTCTTTCGCGCAATGTCAGGCGGGCACGCATCATGCTGTCGGGGAGCATTGCGCGTCCCGTGACGGTGAAGGGTCTCAAGGTAACGCGCGGGGCGCGCGCTGCCATTGAGGCCGCAGGCGGCCGTATCCAGGACGCGGAATAGACACGGAATAGATAGGCATGGTGAGCGCAACACAGAGTCTGGCGGGCGCCCAAGCGGGGCTTTCCGAACTCCGGGCACGACTGTTGTTCGTGCTGTTTGCGTTGCTTGTCTATCGCATCGGCACGCACATACCTGTGCCGGGGATCAATCCGGACGCCTTGCGCCAACTGTTCGAACAGAACCAGGGCGGCATTCTGGACCTGGTCAACATGTTCGGCGGCGGGGCGCTGGAGCGGATGAGCATCCTGGCGCTCGGCGTCATGCCCTACATCACGTCGAGTATCGTCATGAATCTCCTGACGATGATGTACCCGACGCTGCGCCAGTTGCGCAGGGAAGGAGAAGCCGGCCGCAGGAAGATCACACAGTACACGCGTTACGGCACGCTCCTGGTGTCGGTCATCCAGGGCGTCGCATTGACGGGAACCCTCGTCGCCCAGGGACTGGCGTTCAACCCGGGCGTTACCTTTTACTTTACGGCGCTGATCACCCTGGTGTCGGGTGCCCTGTTCCTGATGTGGCTGGGGGAGCAGATCACCGAACGCGGCGTTGGCAACGGTATTTCACTCTTGATCTTCGCCGGCATCGTATCGGGCTTCCCGGCGGAAATCGGGCAGGCGTTCGAAGCGGCCCGACAGGGCGAGCTGAACATCATCGCCCTGCTTGCCATTGGTGTCTTTGGCATCGTGATCGTCGGTTTCGTGGTGTTTATCGAGCGCGGACAACGCCGAATCCCGGTGAACTACGCGAAGAGACAACAGGGACGGCGCATGTACCAGGCGCAGGCCAGCTACCTGCCGCTCAAGATCAACATGGCGGGCGTCATCCCGGCGATTTTCGCGTCCAGCCTGCTGCTCGCACCGGCCTCGATGGCCACATGGTTCGGGCAGGCGCCGGGCATGTCCTGGCTGCAGGAAATCGCCCTCGTGCTATCGCCGGGACAGCCGGCCTACATCATGCTGTTCGCGGCGGGGATCGTGTTTTTCAGTTTCTTCTACACGGCCATCGTCTTCGATCCGAAGGATCTTTCCGACAACCTCAAGCGCCAGGGCGCCTATGTGCCGGGCATTCGACCGGGGGCGCAGACAGCCCACTACATCGACAACGTGATTACGAGACTGACCCTGTTCGGGGCGTCGTACGTCACGCTGGTGTGTCTTCTTCCCGAATTCATGATCGTGTTCTTCAACGTGACGTTTCAACTCGGCGGCACCGCCCTATTGATCGTGGTGGTGGTCGCCATGGACTTCATGGCGCAGGTGACCGAGCACCTGAGATCGAGTCAGTACGCTAAACTGATGGAACGGTCGAATCTGCAGAACTATGGACGGCGGCGATGAAAGTTAGAGCCTCAGTCAAGGAAACGGCGTTGCGGTCCAGGACAGGCGACTGCGAGTGCCGAGAAGGGGGTGTTCGATGAAAGTTAGAGCCTCAGTCAAGAAGATGTGCCGCAACTGCAAGATCGTCAAGCGCAACGGTGTGGTGCGCGTGATCTGCACCGCGGAACCAAGGCATAAACAGAGACAGGGTTAGATAGCTATGGCGCGTATTGCTGGCATCAATATTCCGGACGACAAGCACGCGGGCGTTTCGCTCACGTACATTTTTGGCATCGGGCGATCCACGGCACTGCGGGTCTGCTCGGCGGCAGGGGTCGATCCGGCGATCAAGATCAGGGATTTGTCCGAGCAGGACCTCGACGCCATGCGCAGCGAGGTGACCAAGCGCGTCATCGAGGGCGACTTGCGCCGCGAAGTGTCAATGAACGTCAAGCGACTCATGGACCTTGGCGCCTACCGGGGCATTCGACATCGTCGGGGCCTCCCGGTGCGAGGCCAGCGCACGCAGACCAATGCGCGGACGCGCAAGGGACCTACGCGACGGCAGGTCAAGAAAAAGTAACAGCGACAGCAACAGCAAGAGAACTAATCGTAGGGTCAATGCATGGCTGAGCCGACTAGAAGAAGAGGCAAGCGAATCGTGGTCGATGGTGTCGCCCATGTGCATGCTTCTTTCAACAACACGATCATCACGATCTCGGATCGTCAGGGCAACGCGCTTGGCTGGGCTACCGGAGGAGGATCCGGTTTCAGGGGCTCCAGGAAGAAGACGCCTTTTGCTGCGCAGGTCGCGGCTGAACGGGTCGCGACCGACATGGTCGAGAACCATGGCATGAAGAGCGTCGACGTCTATGTCAAGGGTCCGGGGTCCGGCAGGGAATCGGCCGTGCGCGCGATGAACGCCGCCGGCCTGAAGATCAACAGCATCGCTGATGTGACGCCGATACCCCACAACGGGTGCAGGCCGCCGAAACGGCGAAGGGTCTAGTACTCAACTTCAGCATGGCTAGCAGGATGACGAGGATGACCAAGATGACCAGAAAGTACGGCAAGTACGGGAAATAACTGTGGCGCGTTACACGGGACCAAAGCTCAAGCTCTCTCGGCGGGAAGGTACGGACCTTTTCCTCAAGAGCGGCGTTCGCCCTATCGAATCGAAGTGCCGGGCGGATGCTCCGCCGGGACAGCATGGTTCGGGACGACGGCAACGTCTTTCGGACTATGCCGTGCAGTTGCGCGAAAAGCAGAAGGTGCGGCGTCTGTACGGCGTGCTCGAAAAGCAGTTCCGCAACTACTACAAGACTGCTGACCGCCAGCGGGGCGCCACCGGCGAGAACCTGTTGCGCCTGCTGGAGGGCCGTCTCGACAACGTCGTCTATCGAATGGGCTTTGGGTCCACCCGGGCCGAATCGAGGCAACTGGTTTCGCACAAGGCCGTCCTGGTGAACGGCAGGCTGGTAAATGTCCCTTCGTACCAGGTTCGACCGGATGACGTCGTTGCCGTTCGCGACAAGGCGAAGGAACAGCTCCGCATCAAGTCCGCCCTCGAAGTGGCGGCGCAGCGCGGCATGGCGGAATGGGTGGAAGTGGACGCGGAGAACATGGAAGGGACCTTCAATCGGTCGCCGGACCGCGGCGAGCTTCCGCAGGAAATCAACGAGAACCTTATCGTGGAACTCTACTCGAAATAGACGAGCCGCTATTCGCGTCGAGTCCCGAATTCATGAACTCTTCCGCAAGGCCTTGTCCCGGCGGACGAAGTTCGAATCGAAGTGCGTTGTCCGCAGCGCTGCTACGAATCACATCGGAGGAAGATTGATAAATGGCACAGTCGGTGACTGAACTTCTCAAACCGAGGCACATAAGGATCCAGGAGATCAGCCCTACCCACGCCCGCGTGACACTCGAGCCGCTCGAGCGTGGTTTCGGCCATACCCTGGGCAATACCCTGCGGCGCATTCTGCTTTCGACGATGCCGGGTTGCGCGATCACCGAGGTGCAGATCGACAACGTGCTGCACGAATACAGCACCATGGAAGGCGTACAGGAAGACGTAATCGACATCCTGCTCAACCTCAAGGGCGTCGCCGTTCAGTTGCACCATGGAGATTCGGCGATTGTTCGGCTGTCCAGGGAGGGCGAGGGCACCGTGACGGCTGGCGACTTCCAGCGTTCCGACGATGTCGAGGTGGTCAATCCCGACCATCCGATCTGCACGTTGAATCAGGATGGCAGCATTCGGCTTGAGGCCAAGGTGACGCGTGGTCGAGGCTACGTTCCGGTCGAGCATACGGGCGATGAGGAGGAAGAATCGCGCACGATCGGCGTGCTCAGGCTGGATGCAAGCTACAGCCCCATGCGCCGCGTGGCGTACGAGGTGGAGAACGCCCGCGTCGAGCAGCGCACGGACCTCGACAGGCTGGTGCTCGATATCGAGTCGAACGGCACGATCGAGCCGGAAGAGGCGATCCGCAGGGCGGCTACAATCCTGAAGCAGCAGCTCGATGTTTTTGTTGACCTCGAAGGTGCGGAGGGAGACGCCGGCACCGAGGAGGAAGCAGACGAGATCGATCCAACATTGATGCGCCCGGTGGACGACCTCGAGTTGACGGTTCGATCGGCCAACTGCCTGAAGGCCGAACACATCTACTACATCGGCGACCTCATCCAGCGCACGGAAGTGGAACTGCTGAAGACGCCCAACCTCGGCAAGAAGTCTCTCACGGAGATCAAGGATGTCCTGGCGCAGCACGGCCTGGCGCTGGGCATGCGGTTGGAAACCTGGCCGCCGGCGAACTTGAGAGGCACGGAACGGGTGTCCTAGCCCTTCGGCGAGCCAGTTGGCGAGCCCGGAGCTCGGGTAAAGGCGAAAAGTAAAGATGAGACACAGAAAAAGCGGCCGGCACCTGAACCGGGACAGCGCGCATCGCAAGGCGATGTTCAAGAACATGGCGGTTTCGCTCATTGAGCACGAGATGGTGAGGACCACGCTGCCCAAGGCGAAGGAATTGCGCCGCGTGGCCGAACCGCTGATCACATTGGCGAAAGACGACACGGTAGCGAACCGGCGGCTCGCATTCCGGCGCACCGGCAGCAAGGCTGCGGTGGGGAAGCTGTTCGAGGAACTCGGCCCCCGCTACGCGGACCGGCCGGGAGGGTATACGCGCATCGTGCGTGCGGGCCATCGCGCCGGCGACTCGGCGCCGGTCGCGGTGATGGAACTCGTGAATCGCCCGGATCGGTCCTATGACGAAGAACCGATCGAAGAACCCGGCGCCGCGGCAGCGGAAGCACCCGCTACGGAACAGCCGCCGGCTGCCGCGGATGCGCAGGGAGCCGCGACCGAAGAAGCGTCGGAGTCGACGCAAGCCGAGGAGACTTCTGCGGTCGAGACAACCGAGGCGGGCCGGCAGGACGACGTGCCGGAATCAGGCGATGATGCTACGAAGGAGCCCGAAGAGGGTGCCGCCTCCGAGTCGACGGAAGGTCAGAGCGGTGATCGGTCGCTGTTCGGGCGGTTGCGCAACGTGCTGAAGAAAGATTCCTGACACGCGCGCGCGGCGCCTCAGGGCGCCTTGCCTCCGCCCTTCGGGACGGGCATGGGGAATGGCGTCACGTTCTGTCCGCCCGAGTCGGTGATCTTCGCCGTACCTTCCTTCTCCACTTCGTCTATTCTCAGGACGGAGTAAATGGGTATGAAGCTTCGCTGCACCCCGGAAAACTCCGTGCGCAGCTTGTCCTCGGCGGGATCGATGACCATCTGCGACTTCTCGCCGAAGATGTAGTCCTCGACCTCGAGAAACCCGTACAGGTCGCTCTGATAGATCGAGCGGGCATAGACTTCGTACACGCGCCCCTGGTTGTGGAAGTAGATGCGATAGATGTGCTTTTGCGAGTCGGCCATGCCACCTTCCATGGTACAGAACCTCGGGCGCCCGCGACCGGAGCCGTTTGCTCCATGGCCGATGACGCGACCGGGGTCGGCGGGAACCGCCCGGCTCCTGCCTTGTGGCACCTATATATGGGGCCGACTGAACTTTTGCAAGCCTGAGAGCCGCACCCAGGCATGCAGAATGGATGCGCATCCGTTGACGGCGGGGTGTGGTACTTTTCGGCGGATGGCGCGTGGGATACAGTCCGGGAGTGGGCTGGCCGGTGCGGGACAACTCGCGGTGAGGAAATTGACGACAATCCTGGTTCGCCTGTCCGTGATCTTGTGGGCGGTAACGGGTTGGGCAGCGTCGACCGATGCTGATGAGGTCGACGGTGCGGAGGGCCCCGCCGGGACCGAGCTTGCCGGACCATCGGAAGCGGCGGACCAGACGCGACATTCGAGCGGCACAGAGTCGCATCGTCAACCCGTCGGCGGTCATTACGAAGGCGAGTGGAAGGACGGCCGCCGACATGGCCGGGGGACCTTTGTGCACACCGACGGCTATCGATACGAGGGCTTTTGGGACAGCGACCTGCCGCACGGCGAAGGAGTCGCCCGGGATTCGGACGGAGACCGCTACGAAGGCCAGTGGAAGGACGGGTATCGTCATGGTCGGGGGACGGTGGAATTCGCGGATGGCGGCCGCTACGAAGGGGAGTGGAGAAAGGGCGTTGAACACGGCCAGGGCAGGCGCGACTACCCAAATGGCCACCGCTACGAGGGCCAATGGGCAAACGGCAGCCGTCAGGGGCGGGGCACCTATCACTACGATGGCAGTCGCTACGAAGGTGCATGGAAGGACGGCGTGCCGCATGGCCAGGGCGTCGTCTACCATTCCAATAACACTCGCTTCGAGGGCGAATGGAAGGACGGCAAGCGACACGGCGAGGGCACTTTCCACTTTTCCGACGGTGATCGCTATATCGGCGAGTTCAAGGATGGCGAGAGACACGGGCGGGGCACCTATCACTTCGCCAATGGCGATCAGTACATCGGGGAGTACAGAAACCAGCAGAAGCACGGCCGGGGCACGTACTACTACGCCAACGGCGCGATCTATTCGGGCGAGTACCTGGAGAGCAAGAAAAGCGGGCAGGGAACCTATTACTTTCCCGACGGCGGGCGCTACGAGGGAGAATGGAGAGACGGGGTGCCGAACGGTGAGGGTATCGCGCACTACGCCGACGGGTCGCGCTACGAGGGACAGTGGCGCGACGGAAAGAAGAACGGGTTGGGGATCCTCTATGGCAAGCGCGGAGGTGTCGCGCGACAGGGGCGCTGGAAGGACGACAGGCTGATCAAGCGCATGCGGTCGCTGCCCGACGTTGAAGACTGACTGGGGTCGCCGCGGGTTGCCCTGGAACGGCCATGCGTAGCGAAGATCGTTCCTTTGCCGCCACAACGGCAGGGAACAGGTCGATTCCCTATCGCACCTACTTCCCGAGGGACTATTCCGAAGGGGGCATCCCGTTTCCGCTGCTCTTTTTCATGCATGGCGCCGGCGAGACAGGCACGGACCTCGATCTGCTTGAGCGGGCCACCTTGCCCCGTTTCATCAGGGAGGGCCTCGAACTGCCGTTTGTCACGGTCTGCCCCCAATGCCGGGAGATGTGGGACGTCCGCATCCTCGAGCCGCTCCTGGACGAAGTCGTCGAAAGGTTCAATGCGGATGCCGCAAGGGTCTATGTCACAGGGAGCAGCATGGGCGGGCTGGGCACCTGGATGCTGGCCAACGTGGCATCGGACCGCGTCGCGGCAATCGCCCCCGTCTGCCCGTCGTTCATCCCCGTGGATCCCGAGAACTTCAAGGGATTGCCCGTCTGGGTTTTTCACGGGGCGATGGATTCCGTGGTGCCCATAGAAGAGACGGACAGAATGGTCGCGCTGTTGCGCAATGCCGGCTGCGAGGTGAAGTTCACTGAGTATCGGAATCTGGACCACGACGCCTGGACTCCGGCATACCACGACCCCGAACTCTGGCGATGGATGCTGTCTCACCGGAAGGCATGACGAACGCGCTCCGCGAGGCGCTCCATCAGAAACCAATCGGCACGGCGCGGCCAATCTGGAGGCGGAAGGTCAAACCTGTATTCCGACCTGTTTCCCGAGTCCGCCTATCGCTGCGCCGTCCGCAAAGCCGTTTCGAGTTCGGTCACGCGGCGCAGGGCTGCCTCGGCCCGCTCCGCCTCCCGGTCGGCCCGCTCCGCCTCCCGGTCGGCCCGCTCCGCCTCCCGGTCGGCTCGGGCCTGGTGCTCGTCCGCCGTCGCCAGGTATTCGGCGCGCGCCGGATCGAAGAAACGCAGGGTGTCCTCGGCCAGGTGCAACTCCAGCCCCAGCCGGGGGGAAGCAAAAGGAGCGTGAGCGACGGACTGAACCCCCGTCAGCGCGCCAGCCAGGCGCTGAACCGCTCGTTCACCTCGTCGGCGTGATCGCTCCACCATTCGGAATCGATGGGCAGCGCGCGGACCATGTTCTGATCGCTGGTAGGCACGTGGGGCTTCATGTCCATGCCCGTTGCGAGGTGCCTGTCGATCAGCGCCGCGCCCGAGAGCCTGCCGGGGCTGTACGAGATGTAGTGGCTCAGGTCCGCCTGCCTGTCCGGCCGCGACGCGTAGGCGAGGAACCGGCGCGCCGCATCCAGGCGCCGCGTGCCCGCGACGATGGCCCACCCGGTGGTGTCCAGCATCTGGCCGTCCCAGACGATGACAAAGGACTGCTTCTCCATCACTGTCGCGTCGAAGATGCGGCCGTTGTAAGCCGTGCTCATCACCACCTCGCGGTCGGCGAGCATCTGCGGCGGCTGCGCGCCGGTCTCCCACCAGACGATGTCGTCCTTGATGGTGTCGAGTTTGCGAAAGGCCCGGGACATGCCGGCCACCGTTCCGAGCGTCTCGTACACCTCGGAAATGGGTACGCCGTCCGCCATCAGCGCGAACTCGAGATTCGCCTGGGCCGCGCGGCGCAGGCCGCGGCGACCTGGAAACCTCTCCGTATCGAACAGGTCGGCGATGGTGGCTGGCTTGTCGTCGGGGAAGCTCTCCGTGTTGTAGGCGTAGACCGTGGAGTAGATCACGAACGCGCCGCCGCACTCGGTGATCGTCGAGGGAAGGAAATCCTCCGCCGCGGGTCTGCCGTCGGCGGCGGGCGCCAGGTCTTCGGGCGCGACGAGTTCCAGAAGCCCCTCGTCGCAGCCAAGTATCACGTCCGCCATTTCAAGGTCGACCAGGTCCCAGTGGACATTGCCAGTCTCGACCTGGGCGCGCACCTGGGCGAGACCGCCGTTGTAGACCTCGACGAGGACCTCGATGCCGGTTTCTGCCGAGAACGGCTCCAGCACAGCCTTCCTGGTCGCCTGCTCATAGGCGCCGCCCCAGGACACCACGGTCAGGGATTCCGCTGCCGCGTGTCCGCACGCCGCAAGCAACAGAGCAAGGCCCGCCCGATATAGCGTCATGCGATCTCCTCGTCCGGAGCCAGCGCCCGGCAATCGGTCGGCGTCCACCCGATGCGTACCCGGTCTCCCTTCAATACCGCCCCGTGGCCGACGGTGTTGGGAATCTTGAGAGCGAACTCGCTACTGCCGCACACGGATACCCGCACACGCAAATGGTCCCCGAGAAAGGCGATGTCTTCAATCGGGGCTTCGAACTCGTTGCTGTACGCGCCTGGCGTGGGCGCGAGCGCGACGCGTTCGGGACGGATGGTCAGGGTGACGGCGTCTCCAGTCTTCCGGGGCGCCACCAGGAATGCGGTGACGACGTCGTCGCCGGTGTCGACGGTGCATATGTCGCCTTCGATGCCGAGCACCCGGCCGTGGAGCAGGTTGTTGTCGCCGATGAAGGTGGCGACGAAGACACGTTCCGGCTCTTCATAGAGAGTTTCGGGGGCCGCGACTTGCTGGATGCGGCCACGATTGAAGACAGCGACCCGATCGGACATCGCCATCGCCTCCTGCTGGTCGTGTGTGACGTAGACAACGGTGACGCCAAGGGTGCGATGGATACGTCGAATCTCGTACTGCATCTCCTCGCGAAGGCGCCGGTCGAGTGCGCCGAGGGGTTCGTCCATCAGCACCAGGCTTGGCTCGAACACCAGTGCCCTGGCGATGGCGACGCGCTGCTGCTGGCCGCCCGACAGCGCATCGGGGCGGCGGTCTTCGAACCCTTCGAGACGCACGAGGCGAAGCGCGCGCTGGACCCGCTCCCTGACGGCGGCCTGGTCCATGTGCCGGACTTCGAGGGGAAACGACAGATTTCGGCCCACCGTCATGTGCGGGAACAGCGCGTAGTTCTGGAAAACGACACCGATTCCGCGACGGCGCGGGGGGACATCGTCCACCGGGCGGCCGTTGATGCGAACGCTGCCTGCAGTCGGCGTTTCGAATCCGGCAAGCATCATCAGGCAGGTCGTCTTGCCGGACCCGGACGGACCCAGAAGGGTCAGGAACTCCCCTTCGCGGATGGCCAGGTCCAGATCGCGCACGATCTCGGTTACGCCGTCGTAGCTCTTGCTCACGCCGCTGAACTCGACGTGCGCCGGTTCGGGATTCAACGATGCCTCGGTCACCTGCTGCCCACCGCAAGTATACGCGCGCGGGTGGTTGAGCCGATCAAGTGGCTCTCGCGCTTCGCCGGCGCAGCCACTCCACCGTAAGCATGAAGAACAGCGCGAAAGCGATCAGCAGCGTTGCGACCGCGAGGATGGCGGGACTGATCTGCTCGCGGACGCCCGCCCACATCTGGCGCGGGATGGTGCGCTGCTCGAGGCCGCCCATGAACAGGACCGTCACGACCTCGTCGAACGACGTTGCGAATGCGAACAGCGCCCCGGAGATCACTCCCGGCGCGATGAGTGGAAACTGCACGCGCCAGAAGCTCCGCCAGGGTCCGGCGCCCAGGCTGGAAGCGACGCGCATCAGGTTCCGATCAAAGCCCGCCAGCGTCGCCGTCACCGTGATGACCACGAACGGCGTGCCCAGCGCGGCGTGGGCGAGTATCAGTCCGAGGTGGGTCTGCGAGAGCCCGAGTCTGGAATAGAAGAAGAACATGCCTGCGGCGGAGACGATGACCGGCGTCACCATCGGCGAGATCAACAGGGTCATGACGAGCGATCGGCCGTGCATGGCCGGATTGGCGAGGCCGAGCGCGGCGAGGGTGCCCAGCACGGTAGCGAGGACGGTCGCGAAAACGCCGATGACGATGCTGTTGACCAGGGCCCGGCGCCATTCATCGTCTTCCGCGACGCTCTGATACCAGCGCAGCGACCAGGCGTCGGGGTCCAGGCGCAACATCTCCTCGGTAAACGTGAAGTACGGCTGGGCGTTGAAACTGAGCGGTACGATGACCAGGATCGGCGCGATCAGGAATATGAACACCGCCACGCAGAACGCGAGGTACAGGTGTCTGCCGATACCTCCCTTCATCCAGGCCCCCTCACCGATCTGTCGCGCGCGAGGGCATGGTCGGGTATTCACGCGGCGGGAGCAAGTCGCGATTCGGATCGGTTGAGGAGCTTCCGCGACCGAAAAAGGGCCATACTATCGGACGCTAGTGAAATCCAGTGACGTTCGCCCACCTCGCGAACGAGAGGCTCATATGCTGAAGAACGGGTTGATCGCGGGCTTGGCCTGCCTGGCGGGTTTCGTCGCCTACGTCCTCTTCGTCCGGGACTCAAGCGAACCCGACCCGTTGCCGGAGCAACAGGTCATCGATGCGACAGTTGCCCGTATCGCCGCTGAGAGCCGGGGAGTTCTCCCTGAACCGGTCGCTCAGGCCGTTCCGCAACTGTCGCGGGCGGCGGAAGATCCGGATCGGGACCAAAGCGACGTGCGGCCCTCTCCGCCGGAGGGCTATTCCTTTGTCGCGTTCGACGGAGAAATGCCCACCGCCCCTGTTCGCGACCCCGTCGTCCCGGCGAGACCCCGAGGCGAAGGCCTGGAGTGGCTTGACTCCCCGACTGCGATCGGGGACCTGGTCAATCAGTCGGTGGCTGCCGGGCGTCCCTGGTCGTTCGGCTGGATTCGGCTGTCGGAAAACGTGAACCTGGACGACCTCGAGGCCGCATTGGAAGGCACGGGCACTGTGATCGTGGGCTCGGCGGGCGCCTTGATACGCGCCAGGCTGCCGGGCGACAAGTCGCGTCTCGAAGCGATCGCCGCGTTGCCGCCGGTGGACGGTCTCGGCGCGACGCCCCGGGAGATCAAGCTGCCGGAAGCGTTCTTCAACGAGGTGGCCGCCCAACCCGCCCGCGCGGAGATTCCGGTTTTCGTCACGCTCATGGCCGACGATCCCGATGGCCGATGGCGGCGGGCGCTGGAGGAGTCAGGCGCGGTGGTGGGCCGTTATGACCCCGCGATTCGAGTCTATGCGGCCAACGTGACCCATGGAGTGCTTGAAATCCTTGCACAGGCGGACTTCGTGCTGGCCATCGAACCGGTCAGCATCGTCGAAGCGGCCCACGACACCGCCGTGCCGGCGATGGGCGTCGATGCGCTGCGCGAGTACACGGGCTCTCCAGGCCTGTTCTCGGGCACGGGAGGAGCATCGGTTCCCGTCGCCGTGATGGATACGGGCCTCAACATCAACCACCTGGATATCGCTTCGAATCGGCAGAGTATCTGCGGCGCGAACTTCATGTGGCTCGACTTTTTCTTTTCGTCCCTCATCGACGAGGCCGAGGACCTGTGGATAGACGCCGCCGGCCACGGCACCCACGTCACCGGGACTATCGTCGGGAACGGCCATGTCGAACCGAGGTTCGCGGGCATGGCGCCGTCCGCGGGCCACATACGTTTCGCCAGGGTCCTGAACAGATCTGGATTCGGATCCGGCGATGGCATTGTGCGGGCAATGGACTTTCTCTCCAGGCCTTCGGGATGCATCGAAGGGGGACAGATGTCCGCCCGTGTCAAACCCTTGATCGTCAACATGAGCCTCAGCGAGAGTTCAAGGTTGTGGGAAGGCAGGAGCGTCGACGAGCGCAAGCTCGACTCCATCGTCTGGAGCCATCGACAGCTTTATGTAGTGGCGCAATCGAATCGGGACGTACATGCTTTCTCCAACTATGCCAGCGCCAAGAACTCGCTGGCGGTCGGAGCTGCGCTGGACAGCGGCGACATTGCGCCATTCAGCAGTCACGGACCGACCGCCGACGGCCGCCTGGCGCCGCAGGTGGTTGCCACCGGGCTGAACCTCTTTTCTGCCTCGGGGCAGGGGAGCCGCGGGGGCTATAGCGTGTCGAGCGGCACGAGCATGGCCTCGCCCACGGTCTCGGGGATCGCTGCGCTGTTGATGGACGCTTCGCCGGAGCATCGCGACGACCCCGCGTTGGTCCGGGCGAGGCTGATGGCAGGCGCCATCCGGCCCGATGCCTGGCTGGAAGATCCTGCGGCATTTTCCGCGACCAACAGCAACGGACCGGGGACGCTGCAGGCGCAATACGGGATGGGAGGCGTGTCGGCGCGCACCAGCGTCCTCACACGCGATAGTGGCGATGGCTGGGTGAGCGGCAGCGCCACGGCGGCGATGGAAGAGGGCACGTACGCCTACCAGGACATCGTCGTGCCGGAGGGAGCCAGCCGACTGGACATCGTGATGACCTGGGACGAGCCTCCCGCCGACGCGATTGCCGACGCCGTGTTGAACGATCTCGACCTCTGGCTCGATGAGGACGGGGACTGCGAACCGGTAGCGTGCGGTGAACACGTTTCCGCCTCCCGTGTCGACAACGTGGAATGGATCATTGTGAGTGATCCCGAACCTGGCGCCTACAGGGCCAGGGTGGCGGCGCATCGCGTCCTCACCGACGCGCCCCGCGCGGCGCTCGCGTGGACGGTCATACGCGGCGCTTCGACGCCGACCCTCACGATTTCCTCCGACGAGCAGACGCTTGCCGGAGAGGAGAGAGATGAATTCACGGTAACGGTGTCCGTGGACGGGTACGTCGCCGCCGGGACGCGCCTGCACATCGATTGCCGTAACGCCGTTGGCGCGACGACTGGTTGCGACAACCTGAAGCTGGAAGCGACGGTCGGGCGCGAAGACGGCATATCGGTGGACTTGTCGGGTGAACTTCCTGAGAACGCTTCTGACAACCTTCGGGGGGTATCCATACCGCTCGGGGAGGTCGGTGCGGGCGAATCCCAGGAAGTCAGGTTCTTCGTCTCGCACGGTGACGCGTCGGACGGCGCCCGCCTTTACTTCACCGCCAGCGCGTGGAATGCGAGCGCGGCGTCGGCAACCGTCGACGTTCAGCGGAGTACGACGCAGGAATACGCCGACGTTGCGGCCCCCGCCAACGACGATTTCGCTACGGCTCGGGCGATAGAGGGCGAGTCCGGTTCCCATGCAGTGGACCTGCTGCTGGCGACGCCGGAACCCGGAGAACCGGCATTTGCGGGGTTCTCGGGGCGTCCCGCCGGATCCGTCTGGTATGCCTGGACGGCGCCGGAGAACGGCGCATACCGTTTCGAGACATCCGCGCCGGCGGGTGCGCCGGACGTGCGCAATGATCGGATCGACGTCTTCAAGGGTGATCGCATCGCGACCCTGGATCCGGTCGCGTCCAATCGATCGGGTGCGACTTTCTTTGCCGAGAAGGGACAGCGGTATCGGGTTCGTCTGAGCAATCTGACGGTGGGACTCTCCCAGACCTTCCGCTGGAAGTCGGGGACACCCCCCGCCAATGATGACTTTGCGCAGGCCACGCTGGTTGAAGGTGCGTCCGGGGAAGTCGATGGGACGAGCGGGGGCGCGACCCTGGAGCAGGGCGAATGGTTCGGCGAGGCGGCCGCCACCACCTGGTACCGGTGGGTCGCGCCGAGCGACGGCGACTGGTCGTTCTCAAGCGATCGGCCAAGACTTGTCCTCGTGCTGGAAGGCGAAGAGATTTCGGCGCTCCGGCTGGTTTCCCAATACCCGGGAGTTGTTGCCACTTTCCCCGCGCGGGCGGAACAGGTGTATCGCATCGTCGTCGCCGAACCCGATGCGTACACGTCCAGCGGCGCGTATACCCTGCGATGGTCCGAAAGCACCGCCAGCCGGGACCTGAACGACGATGCCCTCGGCGCTCAACTGCTGGAGAGCGCCGCGTCGTCGCGACATTCGATCGATGTGAGTTCAGGATCGACGGTGGAACACGGGGAGCCGGTTGAGACCGGCGTAAGGACCAAGTGGTGGATGTGGGACGCGCCGGAAGATGGCCGCTACACCTGGCGCCTGGGAGGCAGCTCGTACCCCAGGCTGCGATTCGCAGTGTTCGATGGAGAATCTGTGGAGGCGTTGCGGTTGGTGGCCGAATACGGTCCGGATGCGGCACCGCTCGCCCTCGCGTTTGAAGCGAACCGCGGAGAGCGACATTGGATGTCGTTCGGTTTCGCGAATGGCGATCTTGCGGCGTATGCGCGGCCTCGCGCTACCGCCGAACTGACATGGGGGCCGACGCCCGGAAACGACGATGTGGCGAGCGCCTCGGTCCTGGAAGGCGACGAAGGCTCGGTCACGGGTTCGAACGAGTTCGCGACGACGCAACGGGGACAACGGACCAATGCCCTTGGGCACTCGACATTGTGGTGGACGTACGAAGCGCCAGCTTCGGGCTGGTATCGGTTCTCGCTGGACAATCCCGGATGGTCCTGGGTGCTGGCGGTGCATCGGGATTCGGCGGATGGCCTCGGCGGACTGGACATCATCAGGTCAAGCACCTGGCAGCGGAGCCTTCCCGAATCGCCCGAAGTGATCTTCTACGCCGAGGAGGGATCGCGCCACACCGTATCGCTTGGTACGCGAGGCGACGAATCCGGCGGCACTTTCGGATTGCGTTGGGCGCCCACCGACGCGCCGGCCTGGCTCGGATATGTCGGACGGCTGGCCGACGGAGGTACCGACTCCGGCGGCGAGACGGTGGAAATGCGGGGCTTGGCCGACCTCGTGTTCAACGGAGACGGCGACGTGCTGTACCTGGGATCGTCGCTCGGCCTCCAGGTATTCGAACGCGATTCCGACACCGGCCGCCTGGCCCTGGCGCAATCGTTCGACGACTACTTCCGTCGCAGCGCGCTGTTTTGGGATTCGCATCGAACGCGGCTCGTCGCGCACGACTGCGGCACCTGGCGTTCGTTCACGTCCGACGGCGACGATTCTTCATTGACCGATGCTGGTGAACTCACGGTTGCGGAGGACCCGGGAAGGTGTGGAGACGACCTCTTCGCGGATACGTCCGGGTCGTTCCTGTACCGGATGGGCGTCGGATACATCGACCTGTTCGAGGTTGAAGAGTCCGGCGACCTGCGGCTCTCGGAGACGCAGGAGTTGTCCGGCCTGCGACGCGCGGTGATCGCGAACGGTGACAGTCACGTGTATGCGGTCACGCAGAACGCGCTGCACGTGTATACCCGAGACTTCGAGACAGGCGCCCTGACCGCCACGGACGCCGAAACAGAGATCTCATGGCCGGGAGAGACGCTCGCGATCAGCGGCGACGACGCGCACCTGTTCGTCTTTGACCGGAACGGCGAGCGCACCAACCTGTTCACGCTTGAAGATCCCGCGAATCCGGTTCTGCTCGGCGACCTGCCCGCATTCTGGGATCGGTCGTTCTTCCAGAGGCTCGACAATGCCTGCCCGTTCGCGAGCCTGCGCGAGGAGGCGCTCATCGCGGATGTCTTCTGCGCGAGTTCAGCCTTTGTCGTGAAATGGCGCTCGGACTTCGAGTACCTGGCTGGAACGGACTACATCGCCGATTCGCAACCGGATCGAAACAACAACCATGTGCCGGATTTCGCCTCTCCCGAAGGCATGGCGCCGAGCCCCGACGGACTCCACGTCTATCTCAGCACCGATCGACACGGAATCCTGATCTTCGAGAGAATCGGCATCGAAGACGACATGGAGTCCGCCGAGGAGTAGCGCGGGGTCAGTCGCCGAACACGAGGATCGATCGTCCGGCGATCTTGCCTTCGCTGAGCGCGGTAGTGGCCTCGTTGATGTCGTCGATGCGATAACGCTCCGTGACCAGCGCCTCGAGGTCGAGTTCGCCTCGCGCGTGCCAGTCGAGGAACATCGGAAAGTCGCGTTCGGGACAACACGATCCGCCCATGCTGCCTCGAAACTGCTTTTCGTGGTGCACCATCGCGCTGGCGTTGAGTTCCACTGTGGTGCTTGGAATGCCGACGAGGACCGCGGTGCCGCCGCGGCGGGCGCCGAAATGGCCCGGCCGGCAGGCCGGCATGATCTGCTGCATGGTGGTCTTGAGTCCGATGCAGTCGAACGCGTAGTCGACGCCGGTGACCGGCGCGCCCCCGACGGCCAGGTAGTTCGGGTGGTCCACCATGGCGTGTATCTGTTCCACCGGATCGCCCTCTGCCGCGTTGACGCCGTGGGTCGCCCCGAACCGCTTGGCGAACTCGAGCTTCTCGTCGTCGACGTCCACCGCGATGATCGGGTTCGCGCGCCGCATGCGGGCGCCGCAAATGGCCGACAGGCCGACGCCTCCGACGCCGAAAACCGCCACGCTCTCGCCTTCCTGCACATCGGCCGTATTGAGCACCGCCCCGGCGCCCGTCATGATCGCGCAGCCGACGATGGCGGTCACATCCTTGGCGATGTCGTCGTCCGCCTTCACCACGAATTGATGGTCGGCGACCGTGTTGTCCGCCCAGGTGAAGACGTTATGGGTCGCAGCGCCGCCGCCGGGCAGTTCGAGGCGGACGGGTCGGGGCGCGTCCTTGATGCGCGCCGCGTCCCGCGGCACCCAGGTGATCAGCACTGTGTCGCCCTCGTCGACATGGGTGACGGCACTGCCTTTCTTCAGGACGATGCCGGTCGATTCGTGTCCGAGAAGCGCAGGCCTCGCGCGGGGATGACGTATCTGGTGCAGTTGTGAGTGGCAGATGCCGGAGGCGAACTGCCGCACGACCACCTGCGTCGGCTCAGGGTCCGGCAGGTTGACTTCGCGAATCTCCAGTGGTCCTTCCTTCTCTGGCAGAACGACCACGCGCGCGGGTGTACTCATCTAATATTTTCCTTTGTCGTTGCTGTTTTCGTGTTGTGAAGGCGAAGAATATTGCTTTCGAGTGTGTTCCGCACCGCTGACTAGCTGATCTCGAATTTCAGCGCCTTGAATCCGCCGGTCGCGAGCGCGGCGACGACGTTATCGGCGGAGTCGGGGCACAGGGCGATGATCGACCCGCCGCCGCCGCCGCCGGTGAGTTTTGCGCCGACGGCGCCGTGCGCCCGGGCGATATGAATCATCTCTTCGAGTTCGGGTGTCGACAGTTGCAGGGCGTTCAGACTTCCGTGACAGAGATTCATGAGTTCGCCCAATTCCTCGAACGCGCCTTCGCGCACGGCCTGGACCGCGGATTGGGTCAGGGACTCGATCTGATCGAATATGGACTCGTAGAGCGCCGGTTGGCGCTCGTGCGCGGCGCGCACCTGTGCGACGGTCTGCGATGTCAGGCTGTCCTTGCCGCAGATGCCGATGACCATGGGGACGGGACGCGCGGGCGCGACCGCGTGGAATTCCGGCGTCCCGCGGTTCTGGTACAGCACCGCCTCGCCGTAGGTGGCGACGGTGTTGTCCACGCCGGAAGGAGTTCCGTGGGCGGCGGTCTCGCACTCGAACGCGAAGCCGTTGACGTCGCTGTCCGATAGCTCAAGGGAGAAGTGCACATCCAGCGCGCGAATAACCGCCACGGCCATCGCGGACGAACCGCCGAGACCCTTGGCCAGGGGCACGCGCGGAAAGACCTGGATGGTCATCGGCCGGTCGGCGAGATCGAGCCGCTTGAGCAGCATCGCCAGAATGGCCGTAAAGCCCCGGGGATGATCTTCCAGTTGCCTGATGCGTTCCTCCAGTCCCCAACTCGGAATCAGAAGATGGACTCCGTCGCGGGCATCGAGCACGCGAGCTTCGACCGCAAGGGGGATGGGCGCGGCAAGGGCGGACCGGCCATAGACGACTGCATGCTCGCCGCACAGGATCACCTTGCCGCAGGCGGCGCTGCGATGGTCGCCGGCCGGCACCGATACGGCGGGCGCCTCGCCCTGCAGCCGCTCGGCGATTTCCCTCGCCTTCCACACCTTGATCTCGCCGGATTCGATTAGGGCCTCGACGACGGTATCGAACAGTTCGTCCGGCGCGCCGGCTGCCGAAACCACGCTGCGTGCATGCAGCGTCATGTGGTTTTGCTGGATCCCGGCGGTGGCCAGGGAGCGCAGTGCGGCGTAATTCTGGGCCAGACCGACAGAGCCCATCACGCCGGCCAGTTCGGCCGCGTTGGGAGAACCAAGCAGGCGATGGGCGATTCGCACGGTGGGATTGATTTCAAGAGCGCCGCCGACCGTGCCTACCTTCATGGGCATGTCGATCTGGCCGATGAGATCGCCGTTCGAGTTCTTGCTCCAGCGGCTTAGTCCCCGGTACTTCCCGTCGCGGGCCGCATAGGCATGCGCGGCGGCTTCGATCGCGCGGAAGTCGTTGCCGGTGGCGATGGCGACCGCATCGACGCCGTTCATGATGCCCTTGTTGTGGGTTGCCGCCCGGTACCGATCGACCAGGGCGAGATCGCTGGCCAGGATGATGCCATCGCGCACGTCGGCGTCGGAGTATCCCCTGACGTCGAGGTTCTGTACTGGTATCCGAACCGACGCCCGCACCAGTGCGCGATCGGTAAGATTCGACAGGATGCGCAGGAACACCTTGCCGCCGGTGATCGCTTCGACCAGGCCGGCGATCCCTTCGCACATGCCGTTTACGAGGTTCGCCCCCATGGCGTCCCGGGTGTCGACCAGCAGGTGCAGCACGACCATCTCGCGTCCATCTTCGGGTGCCTTGTGCCGGAACGCTTCGATGTCCCGCGCGCCGCCGCCACGCGCGACCATGTTCGGATGCAGCCGGTTGGCCAGATCCACGATTTCTTCCTTGTGAGTCAACAGCGCCGTGATGGCGGCTTCCGAATCCGGGGCATCGACCACCTGCACCTGGCCGATCAGGATCGGGTCTGTGGTGGTCGCCTGAAATCCGCCGGACAGGCGCGCCGTGCGCGCGGCACCCGAAAGTCCGGCGACGATGGAAGGCTCCTCCACGGAGAGGGGAACGATGTGGTCCTTGCCATTGACGAGGAAGTTGAGCGCCACGCCCAGGGGAAGACCCAACACGCCGATCACGTTTTCGATCATCTTGTCGGCGACCTGGCGCTCGAGCGTATGCTCGCCGGAAGTCAGCGCCTGGACATCTTCGTCCGTGAGCAGGCCGCGTTCGCGCAGCGCGGCGATGCGATCGCCGATGGGCAGCTTGAAGAAGCCGGGTATGCGCGAGCCGCTAGCGGCGTCGGACTTGTAGGCCATGCCGTGAAATCTCTGCCGGTACGACGAGGAACCCCTCCCGCTCAATGCGCCTTCGATAGGCGGCCAGGGCGCTCGGATCGAGCGTTACGCCCACACCCGTATCGCCGCCGGCACCGCAAGGTTTATAGAGGACGCCGAACTCTTTGGCAAGGCGCCCCGCGTGCATGTGCTGCGGGGAAAAAATGCCGATCCGCGCGGCGCGATCCATGTGGACGAGGGCGTCGATGTGCTCGGGCAGGAGGTCGAGGAACCTGGCCGGCGATTCGGCGATGGCGGTCGCGGATCGCACGAGGTCGCGCAGTTCCGGGGGCATGCGGTCGCCGCGCCACGCGTCAAAGCACCGAACCAGCGCGCGGGTATCGGCGCCGACACCGGTGAATACAAACGTGTGATGGATGTCCGATGGCAGCCGCGCACCTTGCGGGCGGCCGTGCTGGAAGCGGATGACTCCGCCGCAATACGACGC
Organism: Pseudomonadales bacterium; assembly: GCA_963668365.1. GTDB lineage: Bacteria > Pseudomonadota > Gammaproteobacteria > Pseudomonadales > Azotimanducaceae > VXNE01. The sequence goes on along the minus strand of OY764266.1, from coordinate 4,491,758 downwards.
GGCGACATCCACGCCGCTGCCGGCGCCTCCCTGCCAGCCGCGGTGTGTCGCCAAGACATGTTGCAGGGTAGGAGGGGCGATGCCGGCAAGTTCGGCCAACGCCGCCGTGACCGCCACGGCACAGGCCGCGCTGGACCCGAATCCGAGCTTTTCCCGGTCCTGGTAGAAGGGTTGAGAGTCGATCTCGATCTCGAGGTGCGCCGGTAGCGTTCGCGGATCGACGTCGAGACTCTTGAGCGCGAACCGGGCAAGTGCGGCGGGACCGGTGTCGGGCAGTTCGTCGCGCCGATGCGCGGCCCTCGCGTTGTAACCTCGGCTGACGAATGACCAGTCGCCCGCGCTTGCGCGCGTCACGCGACATGTGACGCGGCGGTCTACGGCGGCCGCCAGGGCGGGCGCGCCGGCAAGCACGGCATATTCTCCGGTCAGCACCTGCTTGCCGGGAGCGACAGCCTCGATGACGCTCAGATCCGCCACCGGTGACACCAGTGCGGGACACTCACCGGGCGGGCGCGCGGATCACGATGACACGCATGCCGATCCGGGTCCGAGCCCCGCCACATGGATGTCCTGTACCCCGGGCAGTTCAGCGAGGGCAACCCGCACTTTTTCCGCTTCGCCGGGAAGACAGACGGCCTTGATCTGGGGCCCGGCATCGATGGTGAAGAACACGCCGACCCCAGCTTCGCGCAGGGCCCGGACTCGACGAATCCCTTCCAGGGTCCCGGCGTTCCAATACACGAGCGGCGGGTCGGTGGTCAGCATGACGGCGTGCATTCTCAGACAGCTCGCCTCGGCAATGGCCCCCAGGGCGGAGAAGTCGCGGCGCGCGACAACCTCCAGCGCCGCTTCGAAATCCCGTGCATTCGACTCGATCCAGCTCCTGTAGAACGGCGATGTCCTTCGCGACAGCTCCATGCCTTCGGTGGAGCCCACGGTCTTTCGTTCCCGCGAGGTGACCGCGATGACCACATTGAGAGGCCACTCCCCGGGCGCGAGCAACGGTTCGGCGGCCCAGTCGTTGGTGGCGGCGAGGGCGGTGAAACCTCCCGCCACCGATCGCGCTGCGGAAGCCGAGCCGCGCCGCGCCCACCGGGATCGCTCTTCGAGCGAAAGATCCAGGTCCATTGCGCCGTCAATCGCCGTGACGAGCGCCGCCATGCCGGACGCGGAGGACGCCAACCCCGACGCGGTCGGGAAGTTGTTCGACGTTTCGATCGCGAGCGGGGGTATGGCGAAGTTCTCGCGCAGCAGGCGCAGGAACTGTTCGATCTTCGCATCGCTGACGGCCTCTCCGTTTACGACGATACGGTCGGACCCGCTCCTTTCGGCGACGGTGGTGGTCGTCTTCAACGTGTCCAGGGTAATGGAAAGCGATGCCGTTTCCGGCGTATTTGTCGCCGCGAGTCGCTTGCCCCAGTACTTGACCAGGGCGATATTGGGATGCGCGACGGCGGTGGCGCACCGAATCCCGGCGGGCATGCGAATGGATCGTTCCTGCTTCACGGCAATGACTCTGAACCGCGACAGTGGTTTAATCAACATGCTTCGTTCAGCGAAATCATGGACGGCGCTTTCGGCGTCGGACAACTTGGCGGGCTTGAGGCCCCGGGGAGGACGATCCATGGCTGGCCGTTTCGAGACGCTCACCGTCGACGGCACCGACATGTCCGCGTTTGTCGCCGGGGCCGACAACACGCGCCCCGGGGTGCTGGTCTGTATCCATGCGCCGGGCGTTGATCCCTTCATTCAGGACATCTGCGTGCGCCTCGAGACCGCCGGTTTCGCAGCGGTCGCGCCTGATCTCTATCACCGTCACGATATCGATGGACGCGGGCCGATGGAGCGGATGGCGCTTTTGCGGGACGATCAGATCATTCGCGACTTCAGGGCTGCCAAGCGGTACCTGGGCGAGTGCTCCAACGGGACGCAGCTTGTTGTCGGGTTCTGCATGGGCGGCCGCCTTGCGTACCTATGGGCGGCCCATGACAACGACGTTCGGGCCGCGGTGGTCTTCTACGGCGGCAATATCATGGTGCCATGGGGCGAAGGAAACCGGGCGCCGTTCGAACGCACGGCGGAGATCCGCTGCCCCCTCCTGGGGCTGTTCGGCAACGAGGACGAGAATCCGAGTCCGGAGGACGTGGACAAGATTGCGGCGGAACTCGACCGTCATGGAAAGTCCTATGCATTCCACCGATATGACGAAGCGGGCCACGCGTTCCTCAACGCCATGCGCCCATCCCATCGCGCCCAGCCCGCCGAGGATGCCTGGGGCAAGTGCCTGAAGTTTCTGCGCGAGCACGCTTGACGGCTCGCGGGACGGCACTTCTTCCCAACTCCGAGCAGCGCCGTATCCTCATACCCCACGACCCGCGCGCGGGCAGGTCGTGCGCGATCATCTCGGCCCTTGGTGACATGTGCGGGCTAACGCTTTGGAATGCCGTACAGATAGCGGGTATTGATCTCGGCTTCGTTGCCGTCCGGATCGATGATGAACAAAGTCCGGCCCTGGCCCCGCTTGCCGATTGGTCCGCGGGTAAAAAACTGCGGTCCCATCACTTTTCCTGCGACTTCGTCGAAGCTGTCTTCCGTGACCGTGAACGAGAAGTGCATCGGACCGCCGCCCCGGTGACGTCCCGAGTGACCCTCGACCTGCAGAACGACGTGGCTTCGCTCGCACTGCAGGTAGGCGCGCTGATCGTCGCGTTTCACCACGGGGATGCCCAACAGGTTGTGATAGAAGTCGACCGCCTTGGCCAGGTCCTTTACGTCGAGAAAGATCTCTTCGATACCGATGACGCCCATGAAATGTTCCATTCGCTGCCTGGAGTCCAATCTTCTCAAGCCGGCAATCCAATCCGCAAACGCGTTCCGACGGTCGGGGAAATGCAGAAGGTTCGCCCTCCTACATCATCTCCTCGCGCTATAGGCCTGCTCGGGCAGCCAGGTTACGAGCGCGTCCCAGTTGAAGATGACGATCAGGCCGATGATCTGTATCAGGATGAACGGCGCGACGCCCCGGTAGATCTCCGCCACCCGCACTTCGGGCGGCGCCACGCCCTTCAGGTAGAAGATGGCGAATCCTACCGGCGGCGTCAGGAAACTCGTCTGCAGGCACACGGCGAACAACACCGTGAACCACACGGGATCGAATCCGAGCGCGGCCACCACCGGCGCGACCAGCGGCAGGATGATGAGCGTCAGCTCGATCCAGTCGAGGAAGAAACCGAGCAGAAATGTCGCGAGCAGTATGCAGACGATGATGCCGGTGGGTCCGAACGGCAGCGACAGAAGCGCATCCTCGATGAGTTCGTCGCCGCCCAATCCGCGCAGCACCAGCGAGAACGCCGTCGCGCCGATCAGCACGCCGAATATGAAGGCGGTGGTGCGGGTGGTCTCGCGCAGCACTTCCGTCATCACGCGCCTGTCTAGCGCGCGATTCGCGAGCGCCAGCAGCAATGCGCCGGCGGCGCCCACGCCGGCGGCTTCCGTCGGCGTGGCGAGGCCGAAAAAGATGCTGCCGAGGACGGCGACGATAAGAAGCGACGGGGGCACGATTGCGAGCACGAGTTCACGTATGGCGGCGAAGTCGATCCGTTCGGCGCGTTCGAATTTCGGCGCGCCCTCGGGCCGCACCAGGCCGTACCCGACGAGGTAGGAGACGTACAGCGCGCCGAGCAGCAGGCCGGGGAAGACCGCGCCGAGAAAGAGATCTCCGACCGACATCGCCATGCGGTCGGCCATCACGACCAGCATGATGCTCGGCGGAATCAGGATGCCCAGCGTGCCGACCGCGCACACCGTCCCGGAGGCGAGACTCCTGTCGTAGCCCGTGCGCAGCATCGCGGGCAGGCCGAGAAGCGCGAGCAGCACAACGGAGGCGCCGATAATGCCGGTGGTGGCGGCGAGCAGCACGCCGATAAGGGCCACCGAGATGGCGAGCCCGCCGCCGACGCGGCCGAACAGCCGCGCGAAGCTGGTCATCAGCCGGTCGGCGATGCCGGAGCGGTCGAGCAGCAGGCCCATGAAGATGAACATGGGCAGCGCGACCATCACCCAGTTCTCCATCACGTTCCAGACGCGTTCGACGGAGAGGCTCGCGTACCCCCAGTCGACGCCGATCGCGATGTCGAAGTCGGCTTCGAAGACGATGGCGAGCGCGGTGAAGAGGACCGCGAGGCCCGCGAGAATCCAGGCTACGGGAAATCCGCTGAACACCAGCGCGATGAAGGCGACGAACATCGCCAGCGCCAGGATCTCGTTAACCGGCATCGCGATCCATGGGAGACGAGCCGGGCCGGGCCACAGGCGGCGCCGAAGGCGCGGGCTGTGGGGCACTGGCGAGGAACAGGTACGCCCATAGCCGGGTCAGCCGCGACACGGCGGCGAGCCCGAGCAGGGCGAAGCCGATGAACAGCATCGACTTGATCAGCCAGCGGTGGGGCAGGCCGCCGGGAGACGGAGAAGTCTCCGACGTCATGAAACTGTCGGCGATGAAGGGCACCGCGTAGATCAGCATGAGAACCACGAACGGCAGCACGAACAGCAGGATGCCGTAGAGGTCGATCCAGGCGCGCATGGTCGGCGACAGCCGTTCATGCAGGATGTCGACACGAATATGCGCATCGTCGACGACGGCGTAGCCGAGCCCCGCCATGAAGCCGATGGAATACAGGTGCCACTGTATTTCCTCGAACTCGATGCGGCCTTCTCCCAGCGCGTAGCGCATGAACACGTTGATCACGATGACGCCCAGCAGGACGATCCAGATCCACGAGACGGCGTAGCCGACCCGCGTGATGAAGGGATCGACGGTGTGGGAGAACCTTGTGGAGGGCAGTTCCCTCTGCTGCTGGTGTTCTGCCACGTCACGCAATGGGCGTGGAGCCCTTGGACTGTCTGCTTCCGTCACCGAGCACTAGAAGTCGCGCGGGAGGTAGGCGAGCTTTTTCCAGCGCGCGTAGGCTTGCCGGAATTCGCGTTGTGCGGCGTAGATGGTGCGAAAGTCCTCGTCGCGCTCCGCCTCTTCCGCGAGCACCGCGTGGGTTATCCGCTCCAGCTCCCGCAGGACCGGCTCCGGCAGGCGCAACGTGGACACGCCTCTTGCGTCGAAGCTATCGAGCACCGGCCCCTGCACCGCTTCGCTGCGCGCGAGATTGCGCGTGACGCCGGCCGTGCAGGCCGTCTCGAAGACGCTGCGCCGGGTGGCGTCGAGGCTGTCCCACACCGACTTGTTCACGGCGAGGTGGACGGCGCTGAATGGCTGGTGCCATCCCGGAAAGTAGTTGATCTTCGCGATGCGGTCGAAGCCCAGGGCTTCATCGACGATGGGCAGGGAATACTCGGAGGCGTCGATGGCGCCCTTCTCCAGGGCCTGGAAGATCTCCCCGCCCGGGATCATCGTCACGGAGGCGCCCAACTGTTCGATCACCTTGCCGCCGAGGCCGGCGAATCGAATCTTCAGCCCTGCGACGTCGTCGAGGCTCTCGATGGGTTCGCGGAACCAGCCCGCGGTTTCCGGGCCGATCAGGCCGCAGTAGATGGGATGGATGTCATATTTGGCGTAAAGCTGTTCCGCCAGTTGTCGGCCACCGGCGTCGAACCACCAGGCGCTGAATTCCCACGGCTCCATGCCGAACGGCACTGCGGCGATCAACGTCGAGGCGGGAATCTTGCCCTGGTCGTATCCGAGCCAGGTGTAGCCGGCGGGCACCTTGCCTTCGCGCACCGCGTCGACGATGTTGAAGGGCGGCACGATCTCGCCGGGCTCGAACAACTGCATGACGATGCGCCCGCCGGAAGCGGTTTCCACGGCGTTCTGGACATAGAGCACGTTGTCGCCCAGCACCGGCAGGTTGGTCGCGAACGCGATGGGGACGCGCCAGCGCAGTTGCGGCGACATGGCGCCGTCCCGGCCCGGCCCGGCTACGGTGGTTCCTTCTCCGGCGGGGCGTATCGCCAAGCTTGCCAACATGCCGGCAAGAAAGGCGATGCCGACGGCGAACGCCGCCGAGCGATTGGTTAGCCGACTCACTGACGACTCACAGACGTGCTCGAAAAGACGGAAGCAGGATTGTAACCTAGCCCGAAGATCTTCCCGATGATGATGACGCCGGCCGGGACCATCGCGCTGGCGCGCGTATTCGTCATCGGTGCCGGCGTGGCCGGTCCGCGGGCGATCGCGCCGGCGAAACGCCTTGGCGCCCGGGTAGAGGCGTTCGATACGCGACCGGCGGTGGCGGAGGAGGTGCGCTCGTTGGGCGCAAGATTCGTCGAGATCGACGTGGGAGAGGTTGGCCGGACCGACCAGGGCTATGCCCGCGAACTGACGCCGGAGCAGGCGGCGCCGCAGAAGGAAGGCATGAAACAGGTCGTGGCGGATGCGGACGTCGTCATTGCGACCGCGCAGGTATTCGGTCGGCGGGCGCCCGTGATCGTGTCCAGCGACATGGTTGAAGCGATGCGCCCCGGCCCGGGAGCGTCGTCGTGGACATGGCGGTGGAATCCGGCGGCAACGTGGAGGGTTCCGTGCTCGGGGAGATCGCGGTCGTCAACGGCGTCAGGCTGGACGGGAGGGGCGGTCTGCCGTCGGCCGTCGCTCGCAATGCATCGGACATGTGCGCCGCCAACGTGGCGCATTTCATCAATGGTTCCGGGGGCGTGGCGAGCCTGCTGGTTGGATGGGCTGCGTTGTACGGCGGCGAGGTTTCCACGTTTACCGGTGTCGTCGTCATGCTGTCGGTTCTCGTCGGCGGGGTCACGGCGTCCGGGTCGGTCGTCGCGTGGGGAAAACTCTCGGAGGTCTTGACGAGCAGGGCGCTGATCTTCGTTGGCCAACGTGCTCTTCAGCGGTTTCGGTGCCACGAGAACGGCGGCTGCCGTGGAGGGCGAGGTCAAGCCCATCAACGTCGAGGACGCGTCCCTGATACTCGAAGCCGCCTCCTCGGTCACCTTCGTGCCCGGCTATGGGATGGCCGTGGCCCAGGCGCAGCACGTCGTCTGTGAACTTGCGGAGTTGCTCGAAGACAATGGCGCCGACGTAACCTACGCCGTGCACCCGGTCGCGGGTCGGATGCCGGGTCACATGAACGTGCTGCTCGCCGAGGCGAACGTGTCGTGCGACCAACTGGTCAGGCAGGTTGATACGGCTCCACCGCGATCTCCCGCGCTCGAGCCCGCATCTTGGAGGCGTCATGCCAGGCTTGCATCCGCAAGAGCATGTCCATGCTGACGCCGAACGCCTTCTCGACGCGCAGTGCCATCTCGGGCGACATGCTGGCGCGGCCGTTCAGCAGGGCGGAAAGTGTTGCGCGGCGAACACCGAGAATCTCCGCAGCTTTGGTGATGTTGAGGCCGAGTTCCTGGATCACTTCGATGCGGACGAAGTCTCCCGGATGTGACGGTGTCATACGCAGGGTGACGTCGTTGGTAGCCATCAGTGGTAATCCTCCAGGTTTAAGCCGTCGATTCGGCCGTCGTCCTCCTCAAAGGTAATGCGCCAGTTGCGGGAGACCGAGATGCTCCACTCTTGCTGCCGGTCTCCCGAGAGTCGGTGAACCCGCCAGCCAGGAGGAGCATCAGCGAGAAACGCGTCCTGGTCGTCGGCGAGGGAAAGCACGGTTAAGACGTTTCGAACGCGACCGATTAGGTCTGCTCGAAGGAACCGGGGGTTATCGTGCTCCAGCAACTGTCGTAGTCCCCGGTGGCGGACCGAGCGAATGACCATTCGCCCTAGCGTACGGTATCACCGTTCGCCACGCAAACGAATTTGCCGAGGTCAACGGCGCCGTGGGCGCTGCGGCGTACGCGTGCCTTGCGGCAAGAAAAAACGGTAGCGCCAATGATGGAAGGGAATTGCGCAGCGCATGGTGCTTCCCCCCGACAATACGTTCGCCATTGGCGACATGGAACCCGTCGTCGGCTTCGCCTGATGCGCCGTGTTTCACCCCCGCCCAGAGTCCTCTGTTTCACCCATCCCTCCCGGCCCGCACCCTGCGCCTCGATCGGCACTACGTGCCGTTCTACGGCGCTGTCGGCCTGTCGGACTTGAGACGAACCGCGCTCCGTGGCCGAAAATGGCTATCTCGCGTCGCATTGGCATGCCTCCGGTGCGCTACAATTTTCCGCCCCGTCGGATCAAACACATCCCCTTCAGGAGGAACGAAAATGACGCTCTCCGCTCGACTGGACAAGACCATCGCCGCCACGCGACTGCTGGACCACGCGTTCTATCGCGCCTGGGTCGCGGGAGAACTCACCGAAGACGACATGCGCGGCTATGCGAAATCCTACTTCGCGCATGTGCTTGCGTTTCCCCGCTATGTCAGCGGCGTGCATAGCCAGTGCGAAGATCTCACTGCGAGGAAGGCGCTCCTCGACAATCTGGTCGATGAAGAATCCGGAGACGAGCACCATCCCGAACTGTGGCTGCGTTTCGCGGAAGGGATGGGAGAGTCCCGCGAGGCGGTGGAGAGTTGTCGGGACGCGGCGACCGAGACGCTCATCGACACGTTCCTTGGCCGCATCCGGAGTTCCTATGCGGAGGGTTTGGGCGCGCTATACGCCTACGAGTCGCAGATTCCGGAAATCGCGGAAACCAAGGTCAGTTCATTGCGTGAGTCCTACGACATCACCGACGAGCGGACGCTTGCCTTCTTCAAGGTCCACGCCAAGGCCGACGTGTACCACTCGCGCACCCTGCGCGATCAGATCGACGGCCTGACCCCGGAGCAGGGCGAACAGGCCGAGGCGGCGGCTTCCGAGTGCGCGCAGGGACTGTGGGAATTTTTAAGCGAACTCGAGCGGCGCCGAACGGCGGAAGAACCCGAAGCGGTAACGCTTTCCGCCTGAATGGAATTCGCCGGGCGTGGAGCCCGGCGCGGTCATGACCCGGAACGCGCGGGTTCCGCGGCGCGTTCGCGGCGTCGCGCGTTCAGGGCGGCGAGGATCTCCGCGTGGCGCGCGCGCGTGAGCTTGTAGCGCGTGAAACACCAAACGGAGACGATGGATAGAACGGCGACGCAGGGGCCGAACAGGATGCCCAGGCTGGCGATCGTTTCCGCCGGCACGTCCGCGCTTGTCTGAATGTCCACGCCGCGCGGCCAGTTGATGATGTCGAGGCCGATGCCGCCGATGAAGTTGCCGAGGCCGGAAGTCGCCTTGCCCGAGAAGGAGACGGCGCCGAAGAAGATGCCCTCGTGACGCGAGCCCGTCGTGTACTCGTGCTCGTCGGCGACATCGGCCATCATCGAGCCGAAGGCCACCAGCGCCTGTTGCATGATCAGGCCCTGGACAAACTTGAAGCCCGTCAGGATCCAGACGAGTTCTTCGGTTCCGTTCGCGGGCAGCGCGTCCGCGAGGCGCAGCATCACGGGGACGACCTGGCAGGCCGCCCAGACGAGAGCGCCGATCACGACGCCGAAACGCTTGTCCGTGCGTCGCAACAGCGGCGCGGTCAGGAATGCGCCGATCAAGAGACCCAGGATCGCGGTCATTTGAAGCTGCAGGATTTCGCCGCTCGCCAGATCCCAGAAGTACTGGAACATGTAGAGATCCAGCACGCTGTTGACCCCGACCATGGCGTAGATGATCAGCACGCCGGTGAACAGCCAGGTAAAGGAGCGGTTCCTGAATCCTTCCAGCAGGTCATGGCACATCCGAATGAGGGCATTGCCCTTGGGACGCGGCGGAGGCTGGATCAGGAAAGGAATCTCCTTTTGCGTCCCAAAGGCGGAATACCAGATCGTCGCCACCATCAGTATTGCGAGGGCGATGGCGAAGGGCGGATAGTTGTCGGCGGCGAGTCGTCCGCCGCGGTCGTCGGAGAAGAACCATATGAGGCCGATGATCCACGCGCCCGCCGCGCCCGCCGCGCTGAAGAACTGCCGGTATGCCACCACCCGGGTCCGCTCGTTGAAGTCCTCTGTCATTTCCGCGCCCAGCGCGAGGTGCGGTACGTGATAGAGCGTCATCGCGGCGCGGGTGAGGATCGCGAATACGGCCAGCCACGCGAACAGACCCCACTCGCCCAATCCGCTCGGCGGAGCGAATAGCCCGACGAACGCCAGGCCCAGGGGCAGCGCGGACGCGTACATGAACGGGTGGCGCCGACCGAGGCGGGATTGGTGGTTGTCGGAGAGGGAGCCGGCCACGGGGTCCGTGACGGCATCGAACATCAGCGCGATGAAGAGCGCCAACCCGGCGAGCGTGCCCGGCATCCCCAGTATCTGGTTGTAGTAGAACAGGACAAAAGCGGCGAAGGCGGTATTTTTCAGCCCCTCGGCGAACTGTCCGACGCCAAACGCCAACTTGCTCGAGAACGGGACCAGGCGGTCTCTCGCACTCGTGCCGGCGAGCGGCGCGTCATCCGGATCGCTCACGCCGCCTTCCGTCCCTCGGGCATCTCCCCAAGCACGGACACGACACTAGCCTTGTCCGCCGGACTCGGCGATCGTCCAGGGATTGTGGCCGTCGCCCGCCACGGTGGTGCGTTTCATGACGCGCGGCTGGTCGAACGGCCAGGGATGTCCTCGATGCAGCACGCACCGGTTATCCCAGGCAACAATGTCTCCGGCCTCCCAATGATGACGAAAGATCCGAGGCGCCTGGCAGGCCTCTTCCGTCAATCGCTCGAGCAGAGCCCGGCCCTCCTCGACCGGCATGCCGACGATATGCGATGCGTGACGGCCCGCGTACAGGTTCTTGCGGCCGGTCGCCGGATGCACGCGCACGACCGGCTGGCGCACGGGCGGCAGCGCGTCCTGCTCGCGTTCGTTCAAAAGGGCGATGCCGCCGATCTTGCCTTGCGAATACGCATAGGAATGCACCGCCGCGAGACCTTCGAGACGCCTTCGGGCGTCGGGGTCGAGCACGTCCCAGGCGGCGCGCATGTCCGCCCACTCGGTATCGCCGCCGGTTGCCGGCACTTCCACCGCGCGCAGAAGGGACACCTTGGCGCCCACCTGCTTGAACGAAGAGTCCGTGTGCCAATAACGGTTTCCCTTCAGGAACAGCCCCAGGACGTCGTCGGGTTTGGCGACCCCGCCGTCCTTCGCGACGTTGGACAGCAGGGAGATCTCGGGTTTGTCGGTACGTTGCGACAGCGTGCGTTCGAGTGGGCCGAACCGGCGGCTGAAGGCGATGTGTTCCGCCTCTGTGAGGTTTGCACGGGAAAAGACCAGCACCGCGTATTCGTGGAATGCGTCTTCGATGGTCTGCCACTCGTGGTTCGAAAGCGCGTTCAGGCGCGCGCCGGTGACGGTGGCGCCCAGTGTTGCGGGGCTTGGCTCGATCTTCACCCGGGCCGCTCTGGCTTGCGCCGGGTCAGAGATTGCGCTGGAACAGCGCGAACAGGCGCTCCCAGTGCCTCTCCGCCGACGCCTTGTGATACATCCCTTCGCGCTGGGGAAAGACGAAACCGTGGTTCGTGCCCGGATACCACTCGATGCGGTAGTTGATTCCGGTGGACGCGAGATGCTTGTCCAGGTCATCGACCAGTTCGGGCGGCGCCCAATGGTCCGTCTCCGCGCAACCGAAATAGATTTCTCCCTGGATGCGGTCAGCTGTCCGGTGGGGAGAGTCGGGCGCGTCGCTGTAGAGCTTCACCCCGTGCAGGGACGCCGACGCCTTGATACGGTCGGGAAACGCGGTCGCCGCCGCGAACACGAAAGGGCCGCTCATGCAGTAGCCCACCGCCCCCGCCGGCCCGCCTCGGGCGGAAGACTCGGACGCGGCGAAATCGAGCATCGCCTGGGTGTCCTGGCAGACCATGGCGTTGGAAAGGCCGTCCATCAGTTCGCGCATGCGCTCGCGGGTGGCGCCCGGAAGGTACAGGTGGAACTCGCACTCTTCCCGGTAGTAGAGATTGGGCAGAATGACGTAGTAGCCGACGGTGGCGATTCGCCGCGCCATGTCGTGCAACTCCTCGCGCTTGCCGGGCGCGTCCATGTAGAAAAGGACGAGAGGAAACGGGCCTCCCTCTTCCGGGTAGACGACGAAGGAATTCATGTCGCCGTCGGCGGTCACGATATCGAGATGTCTTTCTATCATGGACGGTTCCGTCTCCTTGTTGTTGCCGTTCGAGTCTGTGCAGGCGCGGCGGGGGTGTCAAGACTGGCGGAACTGGCTGCTGAAGTGGCTGCGGTCCGCCCATGAATCGCGATGACGATGGCCAGCATGGTACTCACGCTCACAACATGGCGAACAAGGCCACCTTGCCCCTGAACCGCCTTGTTTCCCGGCAGTTCTTTTTGCGGGCATCAGGTGGACTTCGACGCTTCGAACAGCGGTGCACCACCCGACAGCGCCTTGAGCGGCACTGCCTCGACGCGCTCCGAAATCGGGAAGCGCTGTGCGCCGGGATAGACCACGGCCACGCGGACGAGGCCGAGGTCGGACAGGGCGTTGCGAATGGAAGGCGTCATGCGCGGCGCGTCGGCGAACTTGCATTCGACGCCGTACAGGCGGTCGCCCCGGCGCAGGATCAGATCTATTTCGGCACCCTGATGCGTGGCCCAGAAGTAGGCTTCATCGTGGGACTCGGTAGCGAGCACCTGCTCGAGAACAAAGCCCTCCCAGGATGCGCCTACCCGGGGGTGTGTAAGCAGTTCCCTCTCCGTGGCTATCCCGAGCAATTGGTGCAGCAGTCCCGAATCTCGCAGGTAGATCTTGGGTGCCTTCACCTGGCGTTTGCGCAGGTTGGCGAACCACGGTCGCAGTTGCCGCACCATCATGGCGTCGGTGAGGACGTCCAGGTGACGGCGGACCGCGGCCGGCCGGGTGCCGAGCGCCCTGGCCGGCTCGGCGGCGTTCCACGTTTGCCCGTGGTAGTGCGCGAGCATGGTCCAAAAACGTCCCATCGCCGCGGCGGGCACGGTCAGACCCCACTGCGGAAAATCTCGTTCCAGCAGCGTCTGTATGAATTCCCGGCGCCAAACGACGCTATCCGATTCGTTTTCGGCGAGGTAGGATCGCGGCATCCCCCCGCGCCGCCACAGTCGCGCCTGGGCGTCGGGCGACTCACCGATCGTTTCGCGCAGCGTGAAGCCTCCCAGCAGGACGCGTTCCATGCGGCCCGCGAGGCTCTCGGAGGTCTGTCGAAGAAGTGGCCCCGACGCGCTGCCCAGAACCAGGAACCGCGAGGGGGAGGGCGTCCGGTCGACGAGGACGCGCAGCGTCGGAAACAGGTCCGGCCGCAACTGCACCTCGTCGATGACGACCAGTCCCTGGAGAGGTGCCAGAGCGGTCATCGGTTCGTCCAGACGGGCGAGACTCGGCGGCGATTCGAGATCGAAGTAGTTGACGGACTCGGGGGTCAGGAACTGCCGGGCGAGGGTCGTCTTGCCGCACTGCCTCGGACCTGCGAGCACGACAACGGGGGCACGGCGGAGAGCGGTCTTGACGGCTCGATAGGCTTCGCGGTCCAGCATGCGCGAAAAATACCATGAAAATAGTTCTTATAAAGATCGATTTTCATGGTGTTTGTCAGGAACAAGCCGCAACCCCCTCGACCAGCATTTCAAAATGGTCGATGCGCGATTCGAGCATCCTGATCGTGTCGCGCCAGAAGGCGGGTTGGGTCAAGTCGGCGTTCAGGTGCTTGTGCGCGAGTTCCTCGGCGGTGGTGCGCCCCGTGTCCTCGAGCAGGGCCCGGTAGCGCGGAAAGAACTCGTCGCCCGCGGCCTCGCGGCGCGCGTAGACCCCGAGGCTGAACAGGTAGCCGAAGAGATACGGGAAATTGTAGAAGCTCAGACCCGAAATGTAGAAGTGGAGCTTGTTTGCCCAGAATAGCGGGTCCGGCTCCGCCAGGCTGTCTCCGTACCACTTGCGCCAGGCCGTGCTCATCATGTCCTTCAGTTCGTCGGGTCGTAGCGGGCGTTCGGCGCGCGCCTGGTAGAAGTCGCGTTCGAACTCGAAGCGGGTGGGGATGTTCAGTATGAACGCGATCAGCGCCTGGGCTTCCTGCCACACGATGTCGAGCTCCGCTTCCCGCGTCTCGGCGCGCTCAAGAAGGGCGTTGCGTACGATCGTCTCGCCGAATGTGCTGGCGGTTTCCGCGATGGACATGCCGTACCCGCGCTGGCAGTCGGGGAGGTCGCGCATCACCCACGAGTGAAATGCATGCCCGAGTTCGTGCGCCAGGGTAATCACATCGCTCGCGCCGCCGGTATAGGTCATGTAGACGCGCGGCGCGCGCGATTTTCTGAAGTGTGTGCAGTACGCTCCGGGACGCTTGCGACCGCCGACGGTGCCTTCGATCCAGCGGTTCGACGCCATCATTCGAACGAACTCGCCCATGCGCGGATCGATCGACCCATAGGAGGTCGCGATGATCTCGACCGCCTCTCCGTACGGAATCGCCGCTGCCTCGTGCTCACCCGTCGAGGGGGCGGGCGCGCGCTGGTCCCACGGACCGTAGCGGGGCTTGCCGTACGCCTTCGCTTGCAGCCGCGCGGCCCGGCGCGCCAGCGGCATGGCTTCCTCGGCCACGCCGAGAATGGTGTCGAGGGTCGCGCGCTCGATGCGGTTCATGTGCAGCGGAGCGTCGAGGAAGTGTGAACCGCGGCGGTTGCACAGTTCCAGGCGCCATCCGGCGATCGCGTTGATCGCCGCCGAGCAGGACTCTACATGTTGATCCCAGGCGGAGTTGATCGCTCGCCAGGCGTGTTCGCGCAGGCTGTCGTCGGGTCTGAGCAGCAGGCCGCTGGCTTCGGCCAGGCCTGCGGTGCGCGTCGCGCCGTTGTCGGGGATCTCGCACGTCAACGTGCCGGAGAGCTGATCGTAGAGGCGCCCCCAGGCGTGAATGCCGTCTTGCGCCAGGCTGGACGCCAGTGTTTCCTGTTCGAGGCTCAGACGTTCCCGGCGCCGCTTGCGCGCGTGCTCGACGACAAAACGCGCGGGCGCCGTCAGGTCGTCGGCCAGGAAGGCTTGGGCCACGGCGTCCGGGACGCGATCCAGGAACTGCCACAACGGTTCGCCGATGGCGTCGTTGCGTTTCAGGTACGCCTGCAGTCGCCCGATCAATGCCTGCGCCGCCTCATCGGAGCTGTCCGCGCTCAGCCGGCATTCGGCGTAGGTTTCGAGGTCGCCGAGAAGGCGCGCGGTTTCTTCGCCCAGGGCGAATGCCTCGCGCGCGGCTTCGATCCCGGTTTCGGCACTGTCGACGGACAGCGTTTCCGTCCCTTCCAGCAGCGAACGCAGAACGGCGGCCGCCTTGTCGCGCGCGTCGAACAGTGCGTCGATCCTCGAGAAGTCGTCGTCGACTTCGGCACAGTCGGCGGCGGGATACTCGCTTGCCAGGTCCCAACTCTCGCCGCCGTTGATATCGGCCGTCGTCATTTCGCGTGTCTCCTTTTTCCGGCGCTAGAGTTCCCGCACGACCCGCATGCCCCGCGAATCCGACGCGTCGCCGCCCATGGTGCGAAACGTCATCCGGTGGTGTTCGGGCGGGCCGTCGAACGCGCCCCCGCGAACGACTTTCAACCGGGCGCAGTGGGGGTTCCACGCGCGTGCGCTGCGCGGTGCGCCCTTGTAGGATCCGTGCCAGCAGTCGGCGACCCACTCTTCCACGTTGCCGATGATATCGTATAGCCCAAACGCGTTCGGCTTGAAACTCCCCACCGGGGCGAGGCGCGCGAATCCGTCCTCGCAGTTCGCCGTCGCGTAGTAGGGAAAGAGTTCCTTGAGAGCTTTGTCGGCAACATTGCCATGCTCGCACAGCGTGTCCGCGTCATCGCCGAAGTAGTAGAGGCTGTGGCTGCCCGCGCGGGCGGCGTACTCCCATTCGGCTTCGCTCGGCAGTCGATAGGCATAGCCGGTCTCGCGGGAAAGAAAGTCCACGTAAGCCCGGGCATCGCCGGGGGACAGGTCCGTGACCGGCAGATCTTTGCTTTTCGGGCGCGCCTGCTTGCGGTAGCGATCGAAGTCCTCGACGGTGACTTCGTACATGCCAATGGCAAAAGGCTCCATAACGCGAACTTCGCGAGCGGGTCGCTCGTCTCGGACGCCGACATCCGAACCCATGCGGAAGGTCCCCGAACCTACGACTACAAGTTCTGGCCCCTCGCCGCCGGACTTCATCTTGTCGCGGAATCGATGTCCCGGCGTGATATCGAATCGTTGCATGTCGAGGTCCAACGACACGCCGGCGGACGTCATGGTCAAGTTGCGCACGAGGTTGCGATGGCCCATGGCCGTCGCCCGGATGGTGAAGGGTCCGGCCGGCAGGCGCATTCGCGCGGCGTACGGTACCGGCTTGTGTTCCGAAGCGGTCACGACCGTCACGACGGCGTTGGCGGGACGAATGGCGATCGCGAGGCGTCCGTATTGCCGCGCGAGGTTGACGCTCACGAGATTGCGACCGTGGGCGATGTCCAGGTCCGTTTCGTGCGCATCGTGGCCGGGCGACGAGACGCGCATGCGATAGGTGCCGATCGGCAGCCGGACTCCGGGCGCGTAGGGCCGCGGCGCGTCGAACAGCTCGACCGATGCACCGGCTGGGTTGATCTGAAGCGAAAGTTCGCCCATGGGAATGCGCTCAAGGTCGACGGCATGCGTGGTCTTTGTGCCGGGGAATACCTCGACGGTCGCCGTTTTCGTTTCGCGGCCATAGATCGACATTTCTACCGTGTGTTTGCCGGTCGGGACCGGGTCCAGGGTAACGGGGGTCATCTCCTCCAGCGCGCGTTCATCCAGGACTACTCGCGCTCCGCGCGGGTTGGTCACGATCTCCAACGCGCCGAACGCCGGCGCAAAGGACACGCGATGCGTCTTCTCGTCGCCCCGTTCCAACGTCACGTAGTCCAGGGAAGCGCCGTGATAGGGATGGCGCAGATGCAGGATCGCTTCCCCCGGCGGGACGTTCGGGATCTGTACCGGAGTAACGCCCCGCTCGTCGCCGTTCAGCACTACCGTGGCACCGGGGGGCGTGGAATCCACAATGAGCGTGGCGCTGCCGCGAACGAGGCCGGGACCATGGACTCCGATCAGTATCAGCAGCAATACTGCGCCGAGCAACGTCCAGAGTCTGAACGATCGCCGGTTCGGCATTCGGGGTCTATCGTGGGTCACGAGATCGGGTTGGCGGCACCGCATCCACGGGGCCAACTGTACAGCCGCTCGCTCGCTCTGTCATACTGAAATCGGCGGTCGCACACGCCGAGAGACCGCGCGGGAGAACGAAGCAATGAGCAATGTGGACGGAGTCTGGAACACGGTCGCGAACACCCCCATGGGACCTCAGCCCGCGACAATCACGCTCGCGACGGACGGCGATGCGCTGACGGGAAACATGTCGGGCCCGCAGGGCGCGGTCGACATCGAAGGCGGCGCGGTCGACGGGAACTCCCTGTCATGGAAAGCGAACATCACGTCACCCATGGCGATGACGCTTGAATTCTCGGCGACGGTGAACGGCGACGAGATCTCGGGCAACGTCAAGCTCGGCGCTTTCGGCAATGCAACCTTCTCGGGAACCCGGGCTTCCTGACCTCGGATCTTTCGCGGCTCGTTGGAGTCTCGCTCGAGTCGGAACGAACCAGCTACCATGATCGACGTGGCAGTTCTGCGCGCTAACCAATCGTCCCTGCGCTTCCAGCGGCGCCTGCTGCTCTTCATCCCGCCGCTTTTCGTGCTGATTATCGTGTTCGGCCTGATGCTGTTTGTCGATGCGCCAAGGGACGATGTCGCGCTGGATGAGGACCTGTGCCCGAGTCGCGCGGAGGAAATCGTGGAGCGCGCCGTGTTCCTGCTCGACCTGCGTAAACCGCTCGATGCCGAACACGCATCGCTTCCCGGTCAACTGCTGGGGGAAGTGGCGATGGGTCTGGATGCCAACTCGGAATTGCGGGTATTCGCTCTCGCAGATACGTCGAGCGCGCCAAGGACTTCCCTGGCGTGGAGTTGCAAACCGTACGATAACGCCGAGTTGGCGGCCGGCGGCACGGCGCCGGGGCGCGACTGCGATGATCTTCCGGGCGCATTGTCCGAGGCCGTCCGGGACCGGGCGGTCCGGTTCTGCGCGTGGCGCGACGAGTTGCAAAGCCGCCTCGACGGATTGGTGGTCCGCCAGGGGGGCTTGCCGGTCGCGAACGCCTACCTGGTGGAGGCTATCGAAGATACGATCCTCGAACTTTCCGAGCTCTCCGGGCGGCACTCGCTGTATATCTTTTCGGACATGATGCAACACGCCACATGGCATTCGCAGCCGGAGTCGGGCGTGGAATACGCGGGCTTCCCCGACCAAGGTAATGTACAGATCGGCCTTGCGCCCTTGCTGCGCACGGTTGACGACCTGCGCATCAAGATCTTTTACGTCCCACGACGAGGCGTCACCGAAGACGCCCGGACAAAGGCCGACCACAAGGAGTTCTGGCGGGACTACTTTGCCGACTTTTCCGCTACGGGTGTCGAGTTCGAAGATCAACCCCTGATGGCTGCCTACGAAGTGGATTCGCTCGCTGGCGAACCCACGGAGATGGAGCTTGCGGCGCGGGAGCGGGAGCAGCTTCGGCTGGAGCGCGAACAGATAGAGATCGCGTTGGCGGAAGTCGAGAAGGAGAGGGAAGCCCTCGATGCGGCTCGACAGCTGGCTGCCGATGAACGGCGAGAGCGAGATGCGCGAGAAGTCGAATTGGAACGGCAGCGGGAGTTGGCCCAGGCTCGGGAGGCGGAACGGGAAGCCGCGCGGCAGCGACTCGAGGCCGAGCGGCTGCGCCTTGAGGCGGAGCGTTCCGAGGTCGAGAGTCGGGAGTTGGCCGAGCAGGGGGCGCGGTAGGATGCATTGCCGCAGCAGGAATCGATCATCGAGCCCGGGCAATCCGCGGCGGCGTCGACCCGGCCTCCGCGCTCGATCCCGGCACAAGCGCCGGAACCGGCCGGGGAGGCAATCCTCGAGGGTTCCGCGCCTGAACGTTCCGCATATCAATCGGGCACCGCCATCGCGCCGTGCGTGGCCCAGCTGAAGCCCGAGTTCGATATCGGGACAGACTCCTATCCCGGCGGACGTCGAGTGAACTACGGTAGTGCCGTCATCACGGTTCGCTACGCGCTCGATGCCCAGGGCGAGACGGTGGATGACGAGACAGCCGTGGTCGGCGATAGCTCCAATGCGACGCGGCCCCGATTCCTTGATGCGTTGGCGAGCGACACTGTCGAGTTGGTCAAGAACTGGGAGTTCGCGTTCGCCCAGGGGGATGACTGCACCAGACCCCAGGTGCAGACCGCGGTCTTCAGATATCGCTCCAAGTGCGTTGGCGCCCCGGTGCCGAAGTGTCGGACCATTCAGTCGGACGTGACGCTGATGACCGGATCTTGACGCGGCCGCGAGCACGCCGCTGGCCGCGGGGGAAAATCACCGCGCTTCGCCGGGGCGGCGCTCGTGAGGTGCGGGGCGCATGTACGGGAACCTGAGGGTTGGCGCGGTCGTTCCAGCGAGGAACGAGGAGGACAACATCGGTGCGGTTGTCCGGGATCTCGCGGCATTGAGGGATGGCGAGCAACGCTTGCTGGATGACTTCGTTGTCTGTGACAACGGGTCGACGGATGACACCGCACAACGGGCGCGTGTTGCCGGCGCGCGGGTTGTCTGCCAGGAGAGGCCCGGCTACGGCATCGCTTGCCTTACCGCGATTGATGCCCTCGAAGAGGTGGATGTGGTGCTGTTCACGGACGGCGACGGCTCGTTCGATGCCAGACAGTGCCTCGCGCTGCTTGCCGCCGTCGCCGCGGGCGCCGACCTTGTGGTGGGATCCCGCGCGCTCGGCCGAATGGAGCCGGGCGCCTTGTCCCTCGCGCAGCGGGGAGGGAACCGCCTGGCGAGTCTGCTGATTCGCCTCTTGTGGGGTCGGCGAGTGACGGACCTCGGCCCCTATCGCGCGATCCGGGCCGATGCGCTGCAGTTGATCGATATGCGCGATACGGCGTACGGCTGGACAATCGAGATGCAGATCAGGGCGATACAGTGCGATCTTCGGATCGAGGAAGTGCCCGTGGACACCTGTCGTCGGCGCTTCGGGAAATCGAAAGTGGGAGGGACCCTGCGAGGCGTCATGGGCGCCAGCGTCGGAATCCTCTCGACGATTGCCAAGCTACGCTGGCGGCAATCGACACGACACTAGAGGAAATCGAACGAGTAGCTGGCCGCCGCGCCGATGATATTTGAAGCGGCGGCGTTGCGTCCGTCGATGACCGACCCTCCAAACAGGCTCAAACTGAAGTTCTCGTTGACGCTGTAGTACAGTCGCGCGCCCGCCGTCCGGGTGTCTTCCTCGGTCTCCGGAAATCGGTCCGGTGCGAATCCCGGACCGCCGATCTGGAGTCCGGACGTGGAGTTCACCATCCGGTACTCAACGCCGACCGTGAGTGAGTCGTTCAAGAACCAGATGCCCGACAGGTTGGCGAAACGTTCTCCCGGAATGTTGTTGTTGCGTCGTCTCAGTCCGAATTCCGCGGACAGTCCGACCTGATCGCCGAGAAATTTCCCTACGACCAAAGACGCCTCATAGCCGTCGCCACCGTCTCCCAGCGAGTTTATGAAGCCGGTCTCGTAGTCGCCTGCGAGAATGACGCCGACACGCAGCGCGATGCTCGGCGAATCGGAGACGACCTCGTCCACGATTCGCAGGTGAGACCGATATTGGCGTCCACCATGCCGCTGAAGCTCTCGCTGGGAGTGGGGATGCCCGGTCCGGTCATGAACCGGCTCTCGGCCCAGCCCGTCCGAACGTCGACAGCGAGACTGTCGTTGAAGCCGTAGGATCCACCCATCCAGACGGTGGCTTGGGAAAGATCCTCGGCACCGCCGCCGGGCAACGGGCGTTTCTCCTGTCCGCGATAGAACTGCTCTGCAGACTGTGAAACGTAGGACAGGCTGAGATGGCCCGTGCCGGGCTCCGGCAGCCACGCGGAGGCGTCCGCGAGCGCGGGCCGCGGGCCGCGGGGAAAGGCAGAGAACGACAACCGAACAGGTCAGTGCCGTAGCGGCAAAACGGTGCATTTCCTGACTTCCAACCTTCATAGCCTGTAGCGCCGGGTGAGGTAGTAGTTCACGAGTTCCAGTCTTGCGGCGCAGCCCTCGGACTTGCCGTTGCATAGCACCTTGACATGTTCGTCATCGGGGGTGCTCACCTTGTTCTCGTCGAAAGCCGACTCGAGGCTGTCCTTCAGGCTACGGGCCCGGGCGCGATTCAGTTCGCGTCTGCTGATCGGGCAGGTTCTGCAAACCAGTTCGCGGAAGGTGATCGACTTGCCGAGCGCATATGCTGCCCGAGTGTTGATCTTTCCGCTGCTGGGCGTAACGGAGCCCGACGCGTACACAGGAACGGACACGACGGCAATGCCGGCGGCCAGCAGAACTCCCAAACAAATCAGTCGCCGCACTCCAGTTCCTCCTTCGAACAACTCGGCATGGTTCAACTTCCAATTTCACGACCTGTTACGTAAGTGCGCGGGGAATTGCAACGAAGATCGAGCGATTTTTGATTAATACGGTTTGGGAAGTTCCGCGAATCCGCGAAATAGCCGCCTCTTCCGGGCGATCTGCCCCTCGTCAAGCGTCTCTCTATGCCAGCGCCTGGTACGCGAGCCTTTGGAATATCTCCGAGTAGTTGTTGTTCGGCATCATGCCGGCATTCAGGACCTGGGTGAGGCAGACCCCCAACAGCTCCTCTTTCGGGTCGGCGAAGTACGTGGTTCCGGCCGCGCCGCCCCATCCGTATGTGCCGACGGAGCGAATCAGCGGAAAACGTCCGCGCCCGTGATACACGGCGACGCCCAGACCCCAATGAAAGCCGGCGTCGAAGGGGGTTTGCAGGTCTGCCGTATGGTTGCCAAGCATCATTTCGACTGTTTTGCGACCGAGGATGCGGACGCCGTCCAGTTCGCCCCCGTTCAGCAGCATCTGGCCGAAGCGCGCGTAGTCGCCGGCGGTGGAGAGGATGCCGCCGCTGTCGCCGCCGACGCCGAACTCGGTTCGGGGCCCCGCGTGTTTCTCGCTCGTCTCGGCTTTCTCGGTCGCCACGAGGCGGACCTTGTCTCCTTCCTTGCGCGGCGAGTAGCACGCACCGAACCGGTTCAAGGCGCCATCCTTGAGGTAGAAGTCCGTATCGACCATGCGCAACGGCTCGAAGATGTTCTCCCGGAAAAAGACATCCAGGGGCTGTCCGCAGACCTCGGCGATGACGGCGCCGAGCACCGGATACCCGATGTGGTAGACGAACCGCTCTCCCGGCTGCGCGGCGAGGGGAAGCTCGGCGAGCGCCCGCACGCGCTCCCGGTTGCCCGGCAGCGGCGAATCGTCGTCGCGCGACATCCAGCCCAGGGTCTTGAGCGCTTCGCCGTATTGCTGACGGTAGAAATTCGGCATCGTTGCCGCGTCGGTGAAGCTCGTGGTGTTGGCGATGCAGTCGCGAATCGTGATCGGTCGCCTGGCCGGTTCTGTCGTCATCGGCGCATTCGCCACCCGCACCTCGGCGTGCTCGAACTCCGGAAGGAACTTGGCGACCGGATCGTCCGGGGCGAGCGCGCCGCGCTCGAACAGGATCATCGTGGCAACGCTGGCGACGGGCTTGGTGTTGGAATACATCCGGCAGAGCGTATCGGCGAGTGCGGGCGCGCCGGTGTCGAAGTCGAGCACGCCGCGCGCTTCGAGATGGACCAGCTGCCCGCGGCGGGCGACGAGTGTTATCAGGTTGGGGACGCGCCTGTCGTCGACGAACTCCTGCATGGCCGGGCCGATGCGCGACAGGCGTTCCGGGTCGAAGCCAAGGGATCTGGGGTCGCCAACCGGCAGCGGGGACGCATCTGTCATGCTGATTCCTCTTGCGAATACGTGGCGCGCGACGTTACCACATGGATAGCGCGTGAGGTTGGCAAGGGTTCGCGACGAGTGGAACAATGGCTTCCTCGCGTCGTTGCCGGGGGTCGCCGGTGCCGGTCATTGTTCCGCCGATCAAGAGCCAGGGAATCAAGACCAGGCTGGTGCCGTGGATCCAGTCGCTGGTGCCCGATGCGAAAGGCCGGTGGGTAGAACCGTTCCTCGGCACGGGCGTGGTGGCGTTCAACTGCGGCTTTCCGCGCGCGGTCCTGGGGGATGCCAATCCGCATGTCATTCGGTTCTACCGGCAGGTGCAGCAAGGCGTCATCCGTCCCGACCGCGTGCGCACCTACCTGGAGACCGAAGGGGCGAATCTTCGCGCGGTCGGAGGTCCGCACTACTACCGCGTCAGGGACCGTTTCAACCGTACCCACGATCCGCTCGACTTCCTGTTCCTGTCGCGCGCCGGCTTCAACGGCATGATGCGGTTCAACAGGCGCGGCGAATGGAACATCCCGTTCTGCAAGAACCCGAACCGGTTCAGCAAGGCGTACATCACGAAGATCGTGAACCAGGTTGGCGGGGCGGCGCGGGCGATGGCGCCCGACTGGCATTTCCTGCACGCTCCGTTCGCGCAGGTCATCGGCATGGCGGGAGCGGAGGACGTCATCTACTGCGACCCGCCCTACTGGGGAAGGTACGCCGACTACTACAGCGGCTGGACCGAGGCGGACGAGCAGCGGCTATTCGACGCGCTCTCGGCGACACGGGCGCGCTTCCTGCTGTCGACCTGGCACCACAACGCCTACCGCGAAAACGACATGGTGAAGCGCTACTGGAGCAGGTTCCACATCGCGACCAGGGATCACTTCTACCACGCCGGCGCGAAGATGCGGAACAGGAACGCCGTGGTGGAAGCCCTGGTGTGCAACTTCGACCCGGGGCATCGGGCAGAGCAGGGGAGGGCCGCTCCACCGTCCGAGGCCGGGTAGGTCGTCCGCGGTCCGCCGGCAGACGTCGCGGCGGCGATGCTGGATAATGGCCGGCGTCGCATGCGGGAGACAGGGATGTCGGACGTCTATCGGATCATCGGCGCAGAGGAGTCGCCGTACTCGGTGAAAGTGCGGGCGTACTTTCGCTACAAGGCAATCGCGCACGAATGGCTGTCGCGCGTGGACGCTTCCGACCTGTACCGGAAACACGCGCGGCTGCCTCTCGTTCCCCTGGTGGTCACGCCGGACGAGCGCGGCTTGCAGGATTCAACGCCGATCATCGATGCGCTCGAATCCGAGTTCAGCGACCCCGCCATCCATCCTCCGGA
The DNA here is from genome assembly GCA_963668365.1 of Pseudomonadales bacterium. GTDB lineage: Bacteria > Pseudomonadota > Gammaproteobacteria > Pseudomonadales > Azotimanducaceae > VXNE01. The sequence goes on along the minus strand of OY764266.1, from coordinate 4,467,624 downwards.
CACCGTCTCAGCGTTCGTTTCGAACCTGCTCGAGGAGTTCGGGGACGAGTGGGGCAACAAGTGGATGTTCCACCTGCGCTGGGCTCGGGAGATCGACCAGGTGGGTTGCGCGCGGCGGCTCGCGGCCATGACCCTGCCGAAAGGGACGAAGGAGGAAATCGACCGGGCCGCGAAGGCGATTCGGCAGCGGATGGTCGGCCGCGTCTGGTTCGTCGGATCCAATGCGGTGACCGCGCCGCAGATCGAACAATCCTTCAGGGACGCGCTGGGTCTCCTTGAAAGCCATCTCGCGGACCGCCCGTATCTTTTCGGCGGACGCCCGGCGTTCGCCGACTTCGGCCTCTGGGGGCAGTTTTACACCTCCCGGCGCGATCACACGCCGAGGCGGATCATCGAAGCCAGCGCGCCCAATGTCTCGGCCTGGGTGGACCGCATGCTCGAGCCCGGGGCCCTGGGGGAATTCGAGCCGTGGGAGTCGCTTGCTCCATCGTTGACGCCGCTCCTCGCCGACCAGGTCGGCGCGCTGTTCCTGCCGTGGAGCGCGGCGAACGCGGCCGCCATCGCCGCCGGCGACGAGGAGTTCACGGTGCGACTGAAGGGCAACGCCTGGACCCAGAAGCCGCAGAAGTACCATGCGCGCTCGCTCGGCGTCCTGAAATCGAAGTACCAGCGGGTCAGCGGCGACGAACGCCTCAACGCGGTGCTGCGCGAGACGGGTTGCCTCGACTGCCTGGCCGCCTGAACTCTAGTTTTCCGCGACCAGCTTGTTCAGCACGAACTGCAGGATCCCGCCGGCGCGGTAGTACGCAATCTCGTTTTCCGTATCCAGGCGGCTCTGCGCGACGAAGGTCTCGGTGCTGCCGTCCTTGCGGCGGATCGTCAGGTCGAGGTGCTGCCTCGGCGCGATCCCGGCGGCGCCTTCCGGCAGCGCAATGTCCACCAGCTCGTCCCCCGCGAGCCCGAGACTGCCCCGGGACTCGCCTTCGCTGAACACCAGGGGCAGCACGCCCATGCCGATCAGGTTGGAACGGTGGATGCGCTCGAAACTCTCGGCGACCACGGCGCGGACGCCGAGCAGCCGGGTGCCCTTGGCGGCCCAGTCCCGGCTCGACCCGGTGCCGTACTCCTTGCCTGCGAAGACCACCAGCGGCGTACCCTCTCCCTGGTAGCGCACGGCGGCGTCGTAGATCGAAATGCGGTCGCCGGTGGGAACGTGGATCGTGTAGCCGCCCTCGACGCCGGGCACGATTTCGTTGCGGATGCGGATGTTCGCGAAAGTCCCGCGCATCATCACTTCGTGATTGCCGCGGCGCGAACCGTAGGAGTTGAACTCCGACACCTGCACGCCGGATTGCTGCAGGTATTCGCCCGCCGGACTCGCCGGCTGGATCATGCCCGCGGGAGATATGTGGTCCGTCGTGACCGAGTCTCCCAGCACGGCGAGGATGCGCGCGCCGGCCACCTCCACGCCCTGGTCCAGATCGTCGCCGACGCTGAAGAAGGGCGGCTGCTTGATATAGGTCGAGTTCTGCCAGCCGTAGGTGCTTGCCGCGTCGATGTCGATGGCCCTCCAGGCTTCGGGACCGGCGAAGACATCGTCGTACTCGCGGCGGAACATGTCGGCGGACACCGCCGCCACGGCCTCGGCAACCTCGGTGTTGCTCGGCCAGATGTCCGCCAGGTACACATCCTCCCCTTCGGTGTCCCGGCCGACGGGTTGCGATGCGAGGTCGATGCGGACGGTGCCGGCGATCGCATAGGCGACCACCAGCGGCGGCGATGCGAGCCAGTTGGCGCGAACTTCCTGGTGCACGCGGCCTTCGAAATTCCGGTTCCCGGAAAGCACCGAGGAGACGACCAGGTCGCCGCCCTCTATCGCCCGGGAGATCGGCTCCGGGAGCGGCCCGGAGTTGCCGATGCAGGTGGTGCAGCCGTAGCCGACGAGGTTGAACCCGAGCTGATTCAGGGAGTCCTGCAATCCCGTTCTGGCGAGATATTCGGTCACGACTTTCGATCCCGGCGCCAGCGATGTCTTGACCCAGGGCTTGACCGACAGGCCGCGCGCGATCGCCTTCTTCGCGACCAGGCCGGCGCCGAGCATGACCGCCGGATTCGACGTGTTGGTGCAGGAGGTGATCGCCGCGATGACCACGTCGCCATGGCGAAGGCCGTAGTCTGCGTCCGGAACCGGCACCGGTCCCGTATCGCGCCGGCCCTGCAACTCGAGCGCCTCATCGAAGGCGCGATTGAGTTCCGACATGGCTACGCGGTCCTGGGGACGGCTGGGCCCCGCCAGGGATGCCCGCACGCTGCCGAGGTCGAGTTCGACAGTGTCCGTGAACACCGGTGCCACCGCGCCGTCGCGCCACAGTCCCTGCGCCTTGGCGTAGGCTTCCACCAGGGCCACGGTTTCTTCCGCGCGTCCCGAGAGCCGAAGGTAGTCGATGGTCTCCCCGTCGATGGGGAACAGGCCGCAGGTGGCGCCGTACTCGGGCGCCATGTTGGCAATGGTGGCCCGGTCGGCCAGCGGCAGGTTGTCGAGGCCGTCGCCGTAGAATTCGACGAATTTCCCGACCACGCCCTTCTGGCGCAGGATTTCGACGACACGCAGCACGAGGTCGGTGGCGGTGATGCCGTCCCCCAGCGCTCCGCTCAGCCGAAAGCCCACCACTTCGGGAATGAGCATCGAGATGGGCTGTCCGAGCATCGCCGCTTCCGCTTCGATGCCGCCGACGCCCCATCCGAGGACGCCGAGACCGTTGATCATGGTCGTGTGGCTGTCGGTGCCGACCAGCGTGTCCGGATACGCGAGCGTCCGACCGTTGTCCTGGCTGGTCCAGACGCCGCGTGCGAGGTATTCGAGGTTGACCTGGTGGCAGATGCCGGTGCCGGGCGGCACCACCCGGAAGTTGTCGAACGCCTGCTGACCCCAGCGGAGAAACCGATAGCGCTCCGTGTTGCGTTGCATCTCGAGTTCCACGTTCGCTTCGAACGCGGCGGGCGCGCCGAAACGGTCCACCATCACGGAGTGGTCGACGACGAGATCCACCGGCGAGAGCGGGTTGATGATGCCGGGATCGCCTCCCGCCGCGACGACGGCGCTGCGCATGGCCGCGAGATCGGCCACTGCGGGAACCCCGGTGAAGTCCTGCATCAATACCCGTGCCGGCCGGTAGGCGATTTCCCTTGCCTGCGGTGCGGCGTCCGCCCAGGAACCGAGCGCGCGCACGTCCTCTGCGCCGACGCTGCTGCCGTCCTCGAACCGGAGCAGGTTCTCGAGCAGCACCTTCAGTGACACCGGCAGCCGACCGGTGTCTCCGGCGCCGTTGTTCGCCGCATCCGGCAGGCTGAAGTAGTCGTATTCGTTCCCGTCGACCACGAGGGTTCGACGGGCGTTGAAAGTATCGCGGCTCATGGGCGCTCGGATATCCGGGGAGGGCGTATTTTGCCAGAAACGGGATGCCGCTCAGACTCTATTCAACCCTGGGGTCGCTTGATTCCCCGCCATGGATTGTCACAGTGGTTCGTTCGGCGTTAGCGGTAGATGCATACGGCATGGCGAGCACCGTGGCGCGCTACAATGGTGCTCAGTGCCCGGCACGCGGAATTTCCGACACACCCGGCCTCTGCGGCCTCCTGCGAACACAAGTTCCCAAGGGGCGGAAGGTTTGACCGCGCGCGATGAGGGGAGTTTCGAGGTGAACATAGAAACGACGGATCAATCCAACGAGTTCGAGGAACCAGAGGGGCTTGGAACCGTAGGCGCATCATGGGGCGACTATCCCCTTGATGAAATGCTGATACGAAACGATCATCGGACCGTTCGCGACGTCCTGCACCGCATCGATCAGAAACGCTATGTGATGGACCCCGAGTTCCAGCGCGACTTCATCTGGGCGGAAGACAAGCAGAGCAAGCTGATCGAGTCGGTGATCATGCGCATTCCGTTGCCGGTGTTCTATATGGCGGAGGATTCGGAGGGCCGGATGGTCGTGGTCGACGGCCTGCAGCGTCTGTCGACATTCAAGAGATTCATTGACGGCGAACTCAGGCTCCGACTGCCGGACCGGCCCGAGCTTGACGGCAAGCGCCTTGCGGACTTGTCGCCCAAATTCCAGAATCGCGTGGAGGATTGCAACCTGATCTTCTACATCATCGATTCGAAAGCGCCCGAGCGCGCCCGGCTGGACATTTTCGAGCGCGTCAACAGCGGTGTGCAGTTGACGCGGCAGCAAATGCGCAACTGCCTTTATCAGGGGGAGGCAACGCGATTCCTCAGGGACGAGGCGCAAACGGAGATGTTCCTCAAGGCAACCGGCGCCAGCCTGAATCCGAAGGCCATGCGAGACCGCGAGTTCGTCAATCGCTTCTGCGCCTTTTACGTGCTCGGCCCGGAGGCGTACCACCGTGACGATATGGACGCCTTTCTTGCCCGTGCCCTTTGTCGGATGAACGAAATGAACGCCGGCGAATTGGCGGAGCTCGCCGAATCTTTCCAGCGCGGTCTAAGCAACAATTTCCTGTTGTTCGAACACCAGGCCTTCCGCAAGCACGAACCCGGCCAGACAAGGCGAGCCGTGATTAACGCGTCCCTTTGGGATGTGATGTCCACGGGGCTTTCGAATTACTCGAATGAGCAAGTCGAATCACATGCGGAACTGCTTCGCGACGCGGTGTACTACTTGCTGTGGGACGAACCGTTCAAAGTCGCCATCACCTATGGCCCGAATGACCCCAAGAAGGTGAAGACGCGATTCGAAATGGCCCGGACGGCGCTGCGGGAGGTTCTCGGTGATCACGCGAATTGACCTGCGGCACTTCAAGTGCTTCGAGACGCTCAAGCTGCCGTTGCAAAGACTGACGTTGCTGTCCGGCCTCAACGCCTCCGGCAAATCATCGGTGATGCAGGCCCTGGTTCTGTTGCATCAGACCATGCGAGAACATGAGTGGTCCCGGCGACTCATGCTCAATGGCGCCGCTCTTCGGATGGGTGCCGCGAGGGATGTGATCGATCAGGTCAGCGGAGGTCGGGTTTTTTCGTTGGCCCTCGAAGACGACGATGCGGGCCTGGTCTCATGGGAGTTCGGCGGCGAACAAGGCGCCATGTCGATGGCAGCGATGCTGGTGCGGGCCCAAGGATGCAACGACGTGGAATGGAGGGAGGCCGATTCCCCGCCTCTGCAGCACCTGCTCCCCGAGGCTGTGGCGAATTCCCCTGGGGGCGGTTCGCTGGCCAATCGCCTGCGCGGCCTGACCTGGCTTGCCGCCGAACGATTGGGTCCCCGAGATCTTTACGCTTTGGACGATCCGGAACTGCCGCCCTTGGTGGGACAGGCGGGCGAACACGTGGCCAGCGTGATTTACTCGCGGGCGGACGGGCCGATCCGCGTTCCTCTGCTTGTGCAAGGCGTGCCGCCCACGCTTCTGCGGCAGGTCGAAGCGCGCATGGGCGAGTTCTTTCCGGGCTTCGGCATGGATCTTTCGCCCATCGCGGGGGCCAACGCCGTCACGCTGGGATTGAGAACTTCGCCGTCCACGGACTTCCATCGACCGGGACATACGGGGTTTGGCATCACGCAGGTGCTGCCCATCGTCGTCTCGATACTGTCTGCGAAACCCGATGATCTGCTGCTTGTCGAGAACCCGGAAGTGCATCTGCATCCGGCCGGGCAATCCAGGATGGGTGAATTCCTGGCCGAGGCGGCCAGCGCCGGAGTGCAGGTTCTCATCGAGTCCCACAGCGACCATGTCCTGAATGGCATCCGACGCGCGATCAGGAAGGGCAGCTTCGATCCTGGCGACGCGGCGCTGTATTTCTTCCGGCCTCGACATGAAGCCGAAGCGTCACGCATGCCCCAGGTCGAGAGCCCGACCATCGATGCCGAGGGAAATGTAGACAACTGGCCTGCCGGATTCTTCGATCAACTCGATCATGACATGAACTATCTGGCTGGCTGGGGTTGACATGGACCTCCTCGCCAACGACTTGTCAGTCCATCAGCAGTTCCGCGATCTGGCGGGGTTTCGGGATGCGCTGTCGCGACTGATGGCCCTGCGTCTGACAGCCAGGCGCTTCGGTCGCGAAGTTCAATGTCACAGGACGTTCATCACCATGACACCCATACCGGGCATGCCCATGCAGCAGGCGGTCGGCAACCTCGGCGTGGAGAGCGAGCGGCGCGCGGTCATGACCTGGCTCACGCGATTGGGTCCGTTCTGGGACGATGTGCGACGGCACGGCGCGGATGACTGGCTGGAATGCGGCGGCGAAGTCGTTACGGACACTGCCGCCGGGGAGGCCGCTTTCAGAATCTTGCAAGGCGTGGAGTGTGGGCTGGTCAGCTTGTCTCCGTCCGAGTGGTGTTACTCCCCTTGTGCGGTGACTTGGGTGCGAGAGGCCGAAGGTCTCGTTGATCGAACATCCGAGGTCGAGAACTGGTGGTTCAAGGAAACACTCGAGCAGGCGTTGCGGCATCGAGCGCGGCCGCTCGGCTCTTGGGAGGACTTGCGCGAGGCTTCTATAAACAGGTTCGCAAACCTTGTGTTCGCCGAGGATTGTTTCGCGCCTCTTGCAGGGGTTCCGTTCGCCAAGAGCGCCGCTGATCGATTCGCGGTGTTGCTCGGATTTCTCGATCGGTTCGCAGGCGCCTTTGAGGACGACGAAGCACGTAGCGCGGAGGGCCAACGAATCTATCAGAATTACTTCACGGGCGAGCGGGCGCTGTTTTCGGACTCATCCGATACGGAAAAACACCAATTCCGGCGCGAACTGACCTTCGCTCATCCGGAGGACCCGGTGGCTTCGCTATTCTGCCCGTGGCACGGCAAGGTGTCCCATCTGACTCTCCGTCTGCATTTTTCCTGGCCGGTCGAGGCTGGGAAGCCGGTCTATGTCGTGTATGCCGGCCCGAAGATCACCAAGCGATGATCGGCCCGTAGAAAAATGGCTTTCGAAGACGACAGTGGCCAGGACGCCTCCGCCTTCCACCTGAACCCTATTCTCAACTCGCCCTACGAGGAGCCCAGGCGTCACTGGATCCTCGACGAAAGTCGGCAGCCCACCGACAGGATCGGTGACGGTCGTCGCGACGTGTCGTTTATTTCGCCGATTCCGAAACCCAGGAAGACAGGCCGGGCGACGCAAAGGCAACTCGCCCTTGACGCCGAGAGCGCGGCGCTCGATACCGCCAACCAGCAATACGAACTGACCGCCCTGATTGGCGGTCTCCGCCGGGAGTTGGCCGAATGGCGCGCGCTGCCGGAATCGCATTGGCGGGTGACGCCCGAGACTGCGCGCTTGCTCAAGCATTGGCGGCACCACCGGTTCAGCGATATCCGCCCGTTCTTCTGCCAACTGGAAGCCGTCGAGACCGTCATCTGGCTCACCGAAGTCGCACCCGCCATCGGCAACCGGGGCCGCAGCTTCCTGGACCGCGTCGAGGAGGCGAGCGAGCAGGCGAACCCCGGTCTCTATCGCCTTGCGCTCAAGCTCGCCACGGGTGCCGGGAAGACCGCTGTGATGGCAATGCTCATCGCGTGGCAGACGGTGAACGCAGTTCGTCGCCCCAACAGCCCGCGCTTCACACGCGGCTTTCTCATCGTAACGCCGGGCATCACCATCCGTGACCGCCTGCGGGTGCTGAAGCCGAACGACCCGGACAGCTACTACGCAAGCCGCGAGCTCGTGCCGCCGGACATGCTCCGGGAGATTGACAAGGCCAAGATCGTCATCACCAACTACCATGCCTTTCTGCTGCGCGAGACGATGGATCTCGCCAAAGGCAGCCGCGCCCTTCTTCAAGGCCGCGATGGCGAGCTTGCCACCCGTGAGACCGAGGGTCAGATGCTGGCCCGCGTGATGCCTGAACTGATGACCATGAAAGGCATCCTCGTCCTCAATGACGAGGCCCATCACTGCTATCGAGAGAAGGCTGGTGAAGACGGTGAAGGCCGACTGATCGGCGACGACCGACGCGAGGCCAATCGTAACCGGGAAGCCGCTCGAGTGTGGATCTCCGGCCTTGAGGCGACCGAACGAAGGATGAGCCTCAAGCGGGTGATCGACCTTTCTGCCACGCCGTTCTTTCTGCGCGGTTCCGGCTACGCGGAAGGCACCCTGTTCCCTTGGACCGTTAGCGACTTCTCCTTAATGGACTCGATCGAGTGCGGCATCGTCAAGCTCCCGCGCGTGCCGGTCGTGGATAATGTCCCCGGTGCCGAGCTGCCCATGTTCCGCAACCTGTGGGATCACATTGGGAGAAGGATGCCGAAACGAGGCCGGGGCGCTGGCGCAACCTTGGACCCCATGGCCCTGCCGAGTGAATTGCAGACGGCATTGGAAGCGCTCTACGGGCACTACGAGAAGACGTTCCGGCTCTGGGATCAGGCGGGCATCGACGTGCCGCCCTGCTTCATCGTCGTCTGCAATAACACGGCGACCTCAAAGCTGGTGTACGACTATATCGCGGGCTTTCGCCGGGATTCCGGAAACGGCGCCGGACCATTCCAGAACGGGCGGTTGGAACTGTTTCGCAACTTCGATGCTGCGGGTGAACCGCTGTCAAGACCACATACGCTGCTCATCGACAGCCAACAGCTTGAATCTGACGAGGCGCTCGACAGGAGCTTCAGGCAGGCTGCAGGGGACGAGATCGACCGCTTCCGCCGTGAAATCGTCGAACGCACGGGCGACCGCCGACAGGCCGAGACTCTCACCGACCAGGATCTGCTGCGAGAGGTGATGAACACCGTCGGCAAGCCGGGTCGGCTTGGTGGCGGCATCCGGTGCGTTGTGTCCGTCGCCATGCTGACGGAAGGATGGGACGCCAACACCGTCACCCATGTGCTCGGTCTGCGTGCGTTCGGGACGCAATTGCTCTGCGAACAGGTGATCGGACGTTCCCTGCGTCGGCAGTCCTACGAACTCAACGAACGCGGACTGTTCAATGCCGAGTACGCCGATGTGTTCGGCATCCCCTTCGACTTCACGGCCAAGCCCGTGGTCGCCCCGCCACAGAAGCCGGCGGAAACCGTGCAAGTGAAGGCGCTCTCGCCGGAGCGTGACGACGTCGAGATCCGCTTCCCGCGCATCGCGGGCTACCGTGTGGAATTGCCGAACGACCGGCTCACGGCCGAATTCACCGAGGACTCGAGGCTCGTCCTCACCCCGGAAACCGTGGGCCCGACAATCACCCACAACCAGGGCATCATCGGGGAGGGACACGACCTGACCGTCGCGCATCTGGACCGCGTACGGCAGTCCACCCTGCTCTACGAACTGACGTTGCGCCTGCTCTACAACCACTGGCGCGACCCGGACGGCGAACCGGAACTGCACCTGTTCGGTCAGCTCAAGCGCGTCACCCGCACTTGGCTTGACGACTGCCTTGAATGCAAAGGGAGCACCTACCCGGCGCAGCTCATGGTCGCGGAACTCGCGGACCGTGCCTGCGAAAAGATCACGGCCGCGATCACCCGGGCGGAATTGAACCGCCAGCCGGTCAAGGCGATGCTCGACCCCTATAACCCGACCGGCGCCACACGCGGCGTGAACTTCACCACGTCGCGCACCCAGCGTTACGCCACCGGCAGCCGCTGCCACCTGAACTGGGCGATTCTCGACAGCACGTGGGAGGGCGAGTTCTGCCGCGTTCTCGACTCCCACCCCAAGGTGCTCGCCTGGGTCAAGAACCTCAACCTCGGCTTTGAGGTGCCCTACCGCTTCGGCGGCGTTCAGCGCCGATACGTGCCGGACTTCATCGTCCTCTATGATTACGGACGGGGTTCCGACGAACCCTTGCATGTCGTCGTGGAAGTCAAGGGGTTTCGGGGCGACGACGCCAAGGCGAAGAAGGAAACCATGGACAGCTATTGGGTGCCTGCCGTGAACCTGCTTGGTTGCCACGGAACATGGGCGTTCCTCGAACTCCGTGATCCGTTCGAGATGGATGACGACTTCGGCGCTTCGGTTCATGAGGCGCTGGATGCGCTCGGAAAAAGAGAACGCGCCGAGGAGTTCGCGCGCTTTCTGAACACAGTCGGGGGCTCGATGCCGGATGTAGCGGACACTCCCAGACGTCGGAGCGCGGAAGGGTCACACTCAAGCGATGCCGACACGGCAAGGAGAACACGATGAAACTCAAAGTTGTCGTCCACGATTCCGAGGAGGGCGGGTACTGGGCCGAGGTTCCATCCATTCCGGGATGCGCCACGCAAGGCGACTCGTTCGAAGATCTGCTCGACAATCTGTACGAGGCGGTTGAGGGTTGCCTTTCCGTCGACGTGAGCGCCGCTGCCGAATCCGATAACGCGAGAGTGGTCGAAATCGCCGTATGAGGGCCGTCAGCGGCAGGCGCTTTTGTCGTGTGCTCGAGTCGCATGGTTGGGAGTTGAGGCGGATCAAGGGTAGTCACCATATCTACGCGCGGACGGAGTCGAGCGTTCGCATTTCCGTACCCGTGCATGGTGCCCGCGTCTTGAAGATCGGCCTTCAGCGCCATCTCATGAAGTTGGCCGAAGTCGACGAATCGGAATTGTAGGAGGGGGAGGACGCATGGCGAGGTGGAAAACGAGACGAAAAGCGAAGTCCGTCGAGTCGTTCGTGCACGATGGAGCGAAACGCCGCAATATCCCGACCGCCGAATACCAGCCGGTGATGTCCTCGGACGATCAAGATCCCATTCGCGTGGTCTACGAGCGGCGCAACCGCGGTCTCGACCCGCAACTGGTGTGGCGGGGCAAGGACATGCAGGACTGGTCGGATCTGGTGGTGCAGGCCCCGCCGCTATTCATCCAGGAGAAAGTCCATCCCAAGGTGCTGATCGACGATCTCGCGCGCATGAGCCGTTGGACGCGAGCCGAACAGAATGCTGGCAGATCAGGCTTCCAGACCGACCTGTTCGGCGACTTCAACGGTTTGCCCGAAGACGATGCCAAGACGGAGTTCTACCAGCACGACGCCAACTGGTCGAACCGCATGATCCTTGGAGACTCCTTGCAGGTGATGGCGTCGCTCGCCGAGCGCGAGGGGTTGCGCGGCAAGGTGCAGTGCATCTACATGGATCCGCCCTACGGAATCAAGTTCAACTCGAACTTCCAGTGGTCAACCACCAGCCGCGATGTGCGAGACGGCAAGGCGGAGCACATCACGCGGGAGCCGGAACAGGTCAAGGCGTTCCGGGACACGTGGCGAGACGGGATTCACTCGTATCTGACGTATCTGCGGGACCGGCTGACTGTGGCGCGGGACCTGCTCACGGAGAGCGGGAGCATCTTCGTGCAAATCGGGGATGAGAACGTGCATCGCGTGCGGGCGGTGATGGATGAGGTGTTTGGAGACGGCAATCTTGTGTCTCAAATTTCTTTCTCCAAGACGACAGGGTTTTCCAGTAGGCATCTGTCCAATGTCATGGATCACCTCCTTTGGTACTCGAAGGATATCAATTCCCTAAAGTACCGTCAGCTGAGTAGTCAGAAGCAGGTGGGGGAGCGGGGCGCTACTGCGTACCGACCCCTCAAGGACCTTCTACATAACGTAGGAGGATTTGAGCCGAGGAGCCTTGTGACGTCAGACCAGCTGACGTCACAAGGCTCGGCTCAATCCCCACAGCGCTTTGTTCATAGAAAGAGGTCCTTTATTCCCCCGAGCGGCCTTCACTGGAAGGCCACGGTTCCAGGGATGGAACGTCTAGACAAGAGCGGGCGAGTGTTTCTTGTTGGTAACACGTTGCGTTACCTTCGTTTCCTCCATGATTTCTCGGTTGTCCCCCATACGAACAACTGGATCGACACGGGCATTGCGGGGTTTGCCGCTGACAAACGGTACGTAGTTCAAACGCTGCCAAAGGTGGTTGAACGTTGCATTTTGATGGCCACGGATGTTGGCGATCTCGTCCTTGATCCAACCTGCGGCTCGGGGACAACGGCCTATGTGGCTGAGCAATGGGGTCGCCGCTGGATCACGATCGACACGTCCCGGGTGGCCTTAGCCCTCGCTCGCTCTCGCGTTATGGGTGCAAGGTACTCCTACTACATTTTGGTAGATAGCCCTCAGGGCCAACGCAAGGAAGCTGAACTGTCACGCAGTGCGCCCTCCGAGAAACCCACATACGGCGATGTTCGGCAGGGATTCGTGTACGAACGTGTGCCGCACATCACCTTGAAGTCCATCGCCAACAATGCCGAGATCGACGTCATCTACGAGCAGATGCAGCCGCATGTTGAATCGGCCTTGAATGGCATCAACCAAGCGTTGCGAGACCATCGGACCAATGGCTTCCTCGAATGGGAAGTGCCCCGCGAAGCGGAGCAGAACTGGCCCGATGCCGCACGAGCGGCCCACGCCCGCTTCTGGGATGCCCGCATCGACCGCCAGCGCGAGATCGATGCCTGCATCGCAGCACGCGCCGAATATGAGCACCTCTACGACAAGCCCTACCAGGACAACAAGAAGGTCCGTGTTGCCGGCCCGTTCACCGTCGAGAGCCTGTCGCCGCATCGTTTGGCCACCTTGGACGAGAACGACGAACTCGTCATCGCCGAGGCTGCCGCCGCCTACGACTTGGGAGCAGACGTATCCCGCCGCGACTTCGCCCATGTAATTCTTGAGAACCTTCGCACGGCCGGTGTGCAACAGGCCCGGAAGGCAGGCCGCATCACGTTTTATTCCCTGGATCCCTGGCCTGGTGAGTTCGTTTGTGCCGAGGGCCGTTATCTGGAAGGTGGCGACGGCAAGGAGCGTCGCGCCGGCATCTTCATCGGCCCCGAGTTCGGCACCGTCTCCCGACCGGACTTGGTGCGGGCCACACGCGAGGCCGCCGACGCCGGTTTCGATACCCTCATCGCTTGTGCTTTCAACTACGAGGCCCACGCGACCGAGTTCAACAAACTCGGCCGCGTTCCAGTGCTCAAGGCCCGCATGAACGCCGACTTGCATATGGCTGACGACCTCAAAAAGACGGACACCGCCAACCTCTTCGTGATCTTCGGCGAGCCCGATATCGACGTCGAACCCGCCGCCGGCGACGACGGCGAAGACGATTGGATACGGGTAAGGATCAACGGCGTAGACGTATTCGATCCCTCTGCCGGCGAAGTCCGGAGCGACGGCCCCGAAGGCATCGCGTGCTGGTTCGTGGACACGGACTACAACGAAGAGAGTTTTTTCGTTCGCCAAGCCTATTTTCTCGGCGCCGGCGACCCCTACAAGTCTCTCAAGACCACTCTGAAGGCGGAGATCGACCCAGACGCCTGGGCAACGCTGCATAGCGACACCTCGCGCCCCTTCGCGAAACCCTCAACGGGGCGTATCGCCGTGAAGGTGATCAACCACTTGGGCGATGAAGTGATGAAGGTATTTGGAGTGTGACGCGACGCAGGTTTCATGGGCAGAGTCTGGTTCCGGCCATCCGTTCCGCCGCCGTCGGCCCGACGAAGTGGTCCTCGTTCCGCAAAGAGGGGGTGGTAGGATTTGCAAGCAATTAGGTTGGCTGAAGAGCGAATCGTGCCGAAGCGATTGTCGGCAGGGAATAACTGCGGATGATGCGCATGGAAGCGGCTAGGCAAACCGGGAACGTCAAAGTATTCGATTTTTTTTCAGGCTGCGGGGGAGCAAGTCGCGGCTTTCAGGCCGCAGGAATGGAAATCGTCTTCGCGCTGGACTGTGACCCGGAGGCCAAGCGAACGTACACAGCCAACTTCCCCGACGTCCACTTCGAGTTGGCGGACATCCGAACCGTCGTGGCCGATGAAGTCCAAAATCGGGTGGAAGCCGCTGGACCGAGCCCGGTTCTCTTCTGTGGCTGTGCGCCATGCCAGCCGTTCACAGGGCAAAACACCACGCACCGCGATTTGGAGGATGATGACCGGATTCCGCTGTTGCTTCGTTTCGCCGACTTCGTCGAGATGTGCGCTCCCGACCTCGTGTTCGTCGAGAACGTTCCCGGACTTCAGCACTTCGACAGCAGCAGCCAGCCGTTCGATACCTTCCTCAACCGTTTGGGTGGATGCGGATATGACGTGGACTTCCGTTCTGTCCGCCTGATGAAGTACGGCGTACCGCAGAGCCGTCGCCGGCTCGTCCTGGTGGGAAGTCGCCACGGGAATATTCAACTACCCCCGGAGACCCACGGCCCCGGAACACCCCACGAGCGCTACGAAACGGTCAGAGACTGGATTGCGCATTTGCCGTCCATCCGGGCCGGCGAAGAGTGTCCGGCAGTACCGAATCATCGCGCTGCCGGACTCTCGGCCCTCAATCTCAAGCGGATCCAATCGACCCCGGAGGGCGGTGGCCATCGAGACTGGCCTGAAGAGCTAAAGTTGGACTGCCACCAGGACTTTTCGGGCTACAGTGATGTGTACGGGCGCATGGCTTGGGACGCGCCCGCTTCCGGCTTGACCACGAGATGCATCAGCTACTCGAACGGTAGATTCGGTCACCCCGAGCAGCATCGGGCCATCAGCGTTCGCGAGGCCGCATGCCTGCAGACGTTCCCAGACGAGTTCGTGTTCGAAGGCAGCCTTGCCGCAATGTCCAGGCAGATCGGCAACGCCGTCCCCGTTCGGCTGGCGGAGGTCATTGGCCAGCATTTCGTAGCCCACCTCAAGGACAGGGAGTTAATGTCCTGATGGCCACATTCAAGGCCCGCGCACGAACGATCGACATGCTCGGAAGGCAGCAGATCGCGGGCATTCCAACGGCCATCAGCGAGTTATTCAAGAACGCGCACGACGCCTATGCAAACCGTGTGGAAATTGACTACTACCGCTCGGACGGGCTCTTTGTGCTCCGGGACGACGGCATGGGGATGACTCGTGAGGAATTCGTTAGCCGATGGCTGACCATCGGCACGGAAAGCAAGTTCGATCCTGCGCAGGTGCCGGCTCGCGACCCACACATGGATGCCCGTCCGATGCTCGGAGAGAAAGGCATCGGGCGCCTTGCGATCGCGACGATTGGCGCCCAGGTTCTGGTGCTGACAAGGGCGAAGACATCGGACGGCCTATCCGACTTGACTGCCGCTTTTCTGAATTGGGGTGTCTTCGAGTGGCCCGGCGTCGATTTGGACGAGATCGATGTGCCGCTGCGCTCCTTCCGGGCTGGGACATTGCCCACAGGGACCGAAGTCGCTGAGATGGTCGCAGAGTTCCGGGCAACATGCGCTGCTCTGACGCCTGAAGGACGGGTGGACCACCAACGACGTCTGGAGGAAGAAATGTCGTCCTTCGATGTCGATCCGGTCGAAGTCGATACCTATGCACCAGATCTTTCGCTCCGCACGGGCAGCGGAACACACTTCGTAATAAAGCCGAGTTCGGACCTCCTGCCAGAGGACATCGACGGCGACCCAAGGACAGACAGGGCAACCGAAAAGGCTACACCGCTACGGAAGGCGCTACTCGGTTTCAGCAACACCATGGCACCGGGTACGACAAGCGTCATCCGCACCGCGTTTCGCGACCACAAGACGGATGAGGACGCTGAAGATCTGATTGCCGCGGAGGACTTCTTCCTTCCCGACGAATTTGAGAACGCTGACCATAGGATCAAAGGGGACTTCGATGATCACGGTCAATTCCGGGGCCTGGTATCTATCTACGGAGAGGCCGTCGAGGACCATGTGATCCCTTGGGGCGGTGCCCGCGGCAGGCCGACGAACTGCGGCCCGTTCCGCATCGACTTCGCTGCGTTCGAGGGAGAGAGCCGACACTCGACTATCCCGTACGAGGAGCACGCCATCTTGGCCGCCAAGACCGAGAAGCTCGGGGGACTCTATATCTATCGAAACGGCATCCGTGTGCTCCCGTACGGCGACACGGACTACGACTGGCTGGACATCGAGTTTCGGCGCACGAAGGGTGCCGCCTACTACTACTTCTCGCACCGAAAGATGTTCGGCTTCGTTGAGATCGACACCGAGCGCAATCGCGGCCTGCGCGAGAAAGCTGGACGGGAGGGGTTTCAGGAGAACAGGGCATACCGGCAATTCAAGGCCATACTCAAGAATTTTCTGCTTCAGGCTGCAGCGGATTTCTTCCGCAAGGACGGCGTCTACAGTGGCACTTTTGGTGATCGCAAGGACGAGTTGTCGAAGGAAGACGCGGTGCGTCGGCGACGAGAGAGACAGGTCTTGGAGCGGAAACGAAAGTTCGAGGAGCGGCTGCACGGATTTTTCGACGAGTTGGCAAGGAATGAGCCGCAAGACCAGGCATTGGCTTTGGGCGAACGCGTCGCAGAACAGCTCACGGCGACAAGCGGCAAGACTGACAAGCGGCAAGCTGCAAGTGAGGTCCTTGCACTCGAACGCGAAGCCTACGGGGCAATCAGAAACTTGGAGAATCGCTATCGGATTGCCCGCCCGCGCATCGGCCTGAGCAAGGCGACCCTGCGTGACTGGAGTGTCTACAACTCGGAGTTCGAGTCGCTACAACAGAACGTGTTCCGCCCCACACGAGAATTGATCGCCGATATGGTCGGCGACGAGGCGGAAAAAGCTAGGCTGATGATCGACCGCCGCATTAGAACGGAAGCCGCACTCAATGATTTGGGGCGCGAAGTGAGGAAGGCTACAGGAGATAGCAGCAAGGCAGTCAGGACCAAGGCCGAGGATGTTGCCGCCGAAGTCGGCCAAGTCGCGCGAGACAGTCTACGGATCGTCGAGACCGAATTGCGTGCTGTAGTAAGCGACTTCCAGCGCGCCGACTTCTCCGACCTGCCCGATGAGACGTTCGTCGAGATCCGTGACGCGATGGAGCGGCGAATCCTCGAAGTGACGGATGACCAATCGACCTTGCTGCTGTCGATTCTTGACCAGCTTCAGGCGATCGACACAACGGGGGAGAACTCTGCAGCAGATCAGCTAATGGCGATCGAGCAACGGAACGTGCTTCTCGAGGAAGAGATGGAAGCAGACATGCACCTTGCTCAGATTGGAACGGCAATTGAAATCATCAGCCACGAATTCTCCGGCACGATTCGCTCGGTGCGCAACAACCTGCGCCGCCTCCGAGCATGGGCCGACGCGAACTCGGGCCTTCGCGAACTCTACAACAACATACGAGCGAGCTTCGACCATTTGGATGGATACCTGACGCTCTTTACGCCTCTTCAGCGACGGTTGTATCGGAAAGAGGTCGAGATCGTCGGCTCGGAAGTCTGCGAGTTCTTGGAAGAGTTGTTCCGGGCCAGGTTCCAGCGCCACTCCATCATGTTCTCCCATAGTCGACGGTTTGCCGAAAGCCGATTCGTCGGTTTTCCATCGACCTTCTATCCTGTGTTTGTAAACTTGATTGACAATGCCATCTTCTGGCTGTCCCAACAGAACCCGGACCGTGATCGATGGATTCAGCTTGATGCACGGGACGGAGTGCTGCTTGTCCAAGATTCGGGCCCCGGGGTCAACGTACGCGATCGCGATGCGATCTTCGAGTTTGGCTTCACCAGGAAACCAGGGGGGCGTGGCCTAGGGCTGCACATCGGTCGCGAGAGTCTCCGGCGCGTCGGATGGGAACTGTTGCTAATGGATGGCGATGACGGCGCGACCTTCGCACTCAAGCCAGCAGATCGAGATGAGTGAGAGATCCAGATGAGCGCCGACGCATTCGCCGAACATTGCCGGGGACTCGCGAAACGGTTCCTTCAGACAGCCATCGTAGTAGACGACGAGGCCCTCATGTCGGCAGACGACATTGAGCGTATCAGAGGAGTCGAAACGCCAACTCGGCAACCTTCAAAACCGGTTGGGGATGAAGCCACTACCGCCGGGTCAGCCAGCCATAGCCTGTATACGAAGGGCCTCATCGACTCATTCTCCGAATTGGGGGTGATCTGTGGCGTGATTGGACCGACCGAAACCGCCATGGACGCGATCAGGCAGGCTGACATCGTCGTGCTGGACTGGCGGCTGAAAGTCGATGATTCAGAGTACGCGCTGAAGTTGTTCAACCGCATTGTGACCGGAGAGGCGGATCGAAACGCCTTGCGGCTTGTTGCCTTCTATACTGGCGAAGCCGATTTGGTCGCAATCCGAGGTGACATCGAGGTGGAACTGGCTCAGGTTGGCCTTGATCCAGAAGTTTCTGGAGAAGCCACTGTCATGTACAGGCACGGTCGGGTCGTGTTGTACGCTAAGCCAAGCGTGAACGTCGCCGCTCCTCTGCGGGACCGGAAGGTCTCAGAGGAAGACCTACCCAATCGGTTAGTCGATGATTTCTCGAAAATGACCGCTGGTCTCCTACCGAGTATTGCGCTCGTGTCGCTCACCGCTGTGCGTGAGTGCGCCCACATGGTTCTCGACAGGTTCTGTTCCAGGCTCGACCCCGCGTTCCTCGCTCACCGTGCCTGCTTGCCAAATCCAGACGACGCGGAAGGGCAGATGGTGAACCATGTGGCGGAGGAGTTGCGCGGCCTCATGGACTATGCGGTTGCCGATCAGTCACCAGCGGGCGGGAATGCGGTCGCAGGCTGGATACGCAATCTTGCCGGAGATCCGCCAAGGACATTTCAGTTCGGGCAAAAGAGCCTAACCAGCGAGGAAACGATGGCGCTTGCCAAGGGCGGGTTGAGCAACCAGAACGTGTTGGGCAGGAACGAGTTCGAGTGCCTTTCGACGGGCTTTGCGGGCTTTGCCGTTCAGGAACTTGACGAGGAGTTGGCTTGGATCATTACCTCGCGCACTGTCTTCAACGCGCCGCCGCCCACGCTTTGGCTAGGAACCGTGGTTGCGCGGCGCAGGGAAGTCGACGACAAGTCCCAAGCCACTCAGCTTGTATGCTTACGACCAAGGTGCGACAGCGTCAGGTTGGACGAGAAGACATCCTTTGCCTTCCTTCCTTTAGGTGAACCGAACCAGGGGCAAGAACAGCTAGTCGTCAAAGCCGGTGACAGCTATGGGCGGCGTGGAATTGGCTTGGACGCATCGGGCTGGGAGGTCCACGAATTTGACCCGCACTCAGATCGCTATTCCGTGGTGGCGCAAAAGGCAGCTTCAAACGAAGCGTTCGTTTTCACAGACGTCCATGGCAACGAATACGAATGGCTAGGCGAGCTGAAGGCTGAGTTCGCTCAACGAATTGCTCAAATCTTCGCAGGCACCTTCAGCCGAGTAGCAGTGGACGAGTCAGAGTGGCTACGAAGGTCAGCTCGAAAAGGCGCGTAGCTACTTCCCGCAGATCAAGCGACGATCCAAGTCATGGCATGGTGGCGCACAGCACAAACGTCCGCCAGCGTGCGCTCGTCACACAGCCAAGCGATAATGTGTTGGGATACAGCCATCGGACGTGTCGTTATGGCGCTTTCCCCGATCATAGCATCTCGAGTGAAGACAACAGCCCGTCCGGGTAACAGGCACGCGGAAGAATTTCGCCAAACCAAGCCTATTGATTCGGAATGTTGTCCCTGCGATATAGTCGCGATCTCGGAGGATCGCGGTATCGTTGAGGGACACCCAAGGTATGTCACAGTCCTCCCAATAGGCGTCTATCTTGCGATCTAGAGTGTACCCGCTCTCCAATGTGGCGATGCGCTTGACCGGGATCACCTCCCAGTGCTCTGGGATGTCACCGAGCCAGTCGATGCCGGTGGGTTTCATGGGTGCGTCCGGGTTAAGGCCCTTGGTGACGGCTTGTGTGATGAGGGCCTGGCGCTTCTCGGCCAGCCGGTCCAGAAGTTCCCGCTTCTTTTCGATCAGGGCGTCGATCCGCGCCGTCTTCTCGTCCAGAAACCGCGCAATCCACCGTTGCGTGTCCAGCGGGGGCAAGGCGATGAAGGCGTTCTTCATCGGGTATTGGCCGAGCCCGAAGCGAGTTACGCCGTTCGCCGCGAGCTTGAACTGGTCGTTGAGCGGTTCGGCCCGACATAGCCACGCGAGGAATCCTCCATCCAGGGTTGGACCGGGCGTGAACACCGAAAGGTGGTAACCGCACAGAACCTCCAACATATCCTCGGCAACCAAGGCAGGGACACCTATATCATCCCAGCCTTCGCCGTCTTTTGTGATGATGACCTGACCGCGTTTGAGTTGGAATCGCTCGACTTCCGACTCCGTCGCCGAGCCATCCATAAAGTGCAAATCCGTCGTAATTCGGTCGTTGTAGTAGACATCGGTGTAGTTGCAGAGCCGCACCGGCTCCTCGTCATCCGATATCGTCCCGAAATGCGTCGACCATCCGGTCATTGGGCCTGTCCGGCCCGAAATCCATCGGCAGGGGCAATTCCGTACCGGGAGGCGGCGGAATGTGTTCGGTGTCTCGAAGCTCGCCGTCCGGCTCCGGCCGTCCCTTGGCGTCGCGACAAATCTCGGCGTCCGCCTCGCGCGCCCCAAGGGCCGCAAAGACCGCCTTCCTGATCGGTGCGAGCATTCGAATCCCGGCACCCTTGGCAGCCGCCATCACGTCGGCCTCGAACGCCGCGCGGTCCATGTAGCGTCCGTTGCCTGCAAGCGATTCGAGCGCGCCGCGAATGGCGTCCTGACGCTTCCGTCCCTCGGCGATCTCGCGCTCGGCCGCCGCCGCGTCCTTTCGCTTCTTCGATTTGGCCAGATTGGCGAAGGCGGTCTGGTCGTCGAGTTTGAGGATGCGTTCGGGCGCCGCCTCAAAGTTCATACGCGGGGGGCGTTCGACCGTAGATTGTCGATCCTGTCGGGGTGAAGATCGACATCGGCCATCGCCTTGACGATGGTGAAGAGCCGATTGCTGGCGTCGAGTTTCTCGATCTGATCGGCGAACTTGAAACGCTCGAATATGCGCCGCGCGGTCGGGGAAAAGCCGTTGATGTACGACACGAGGTTCGGGTCGATGTTCTCGGCATCGCCAAGCAACCGGGCGAAGGTGTAGGGGCTGGTGTTGTAGAGGGGATGCTTCCGGTTCGGGTCGGCAGCCTTGCCGAGGAGGCGATCCATTGCCGCTTCCGGCATCTGCTGCGCCTCCAGCTGGTCCCGTCGCTTTAGCACGGCTTCCTTGGTCGGCTCAAGGACGCAATCGAGGCGACGCAGGACGACCATGGGAAGCATGACCAGGCGATACTGGGGAGGCCGGCACGGCCCCCTGAGCCGGTTCGCGATTTCCCAGATCTTGGCACTGAGTTCGTCGTGCGCCTGTACGTTCACGGATGGTCTTCTTGCCCGGTCTCCGACCGCCCATGATTGCGTGGTAGCGCAGCCGTTCCCGTCGACGGGCGGATGGGCTCGGTCGCGCATCCCCTGAACTTCCCGGCATTAGTCGTGGCGATAGCCGCCTTGCGGGCTCGGCCGTGGCAGGCGGTCCTGCCGTTGAACTCGCCGATGAGCTTTCGCGCGAACCCTTGGATCGCGCCGCTCATCCGGCCGTCCAGGGATCGACGACATCGATGCCCATGCCCTCGAAGTCCCGGACGTTGCGCGTCGCCACGGTCATGCTGCGGGAGTGGGCGACCGCCGCGATCTGGCAGTCCGCCGGTTGAATGGGCCGTCCGGCGGAACGGCGCATGGCCGCGATGTCCGCGTAAGCGCGCGCCGCGGCGCTGTCGAAGGGGAGGATGCGGTCGTCGAACGCACTGCGAAGAAACCGTTCGATGTCCGCGATCAGGGTTTCCCGTCGCCTGCCCGCCGCCAGGATGGCGGCGCCCTAGCGCAACTCCGCCTTGCCGACAGCGGAGAAGAAGAGATCCTCAAGGTCGTGGGCGGCGGCCCAGTCTCCCACCGCCGGATCGGGCGACCGGCCAATCAACTCGGACACGACATTGGTGTCTACCAGTACGGACATCGCGGCGCGCTCAATCGAAGGACGGCGGTTCGCGCATCGGGCCGCGCGGCGGCAGTTCCAGATCCACCCCGTGGTCCGGGCCAAAGTGCGCGTGGGCAATCTCCGCGAGATTCCGCGTGCTCCGCCCGCCCTTGACCGCGTTGCGCAGAATGATGCGCACCTCTTCCTCCATCGAACGGTGATGCTCGGCGGCGCGCACGCGAAGGCGCGTCTTCACATCGTCGTCGAGATTGCGGATCGTGATGTTGGCCATCGGTCGTTCCTCCTGATGGTCCGGAACGGACCCGAACTATCGATTGCTTGCATTGCAAGCAATCATATGTGATTCGGGCGATTGTTGCGCTGCTCGCCGGGAAGAGGATGAGGTGGCGAGCGTCATGTGGCAGCGAGCGGCAGGAGCGCGTGGCCTCATGGGCAGTCCCCTGCCGCTGCACTGGCGCGAGCACAAACAGAATCGAGGGCTGGACCGAGACTCAGGGGCGCGTGCCGAGACCGTAGCCGGTTCCGCCAGTAGCGTCAGGGCGGGGAGCGGCGATGTCTTGGACGGCATTGCGATGGTAGGATGCCGGTGTTGTTTCAGGTGAGGGCAATGGTCGTCGGGACGAAGACTCGATGCGTGTGATGCCGACGATTTGGGTCATCGTCGTTCTTCTCGCGACGGGCTCTGCGGCCAGGGCGGCGGACGAAGCGTCGGCGCGATCCGGGTGGTATCTGGGCGCCGGCCTGGGTGCAGTTTGGGGCTCCGGCCTGAAACAGGAAGGCTGGAACCGGGATGCGTTCTGCTACCCGGACGCCGCCTGTTTCGACGAAGAACCGGCCCCTGCCGTTCCCGGCTACCGTTGGCGCTACGACATCGCCCTGGACAGCGGCACCGCGTTCGAACTGTCCCTCGGTCGGTTCTTTGGGCGAACCCGGCTTGAGCTGGCGGTCGCGCAGCGGACGAACGACCCCCGTCAGATGTTCACGGGCATCGCCTACCGCGACGGCGCGGCCATTCGGCCCCGGGCCGGCGGCACGGTCGACTCCAACGGACGCGGCATGATCGACCGTCGGCGCGTCCGTTCCGTTACCCTGGACGCCTTCTACGACTTCCCCGGCGCATGGGGCGCGATCACGCCATACGTCGGCGCCGGGCTCGGACAGGCGTCCATGGAAATGGCGGGCGTGCGGTTCGCCACCGATTACCGCAACGTGTCCGCCGCCGCCGAAGTCTACGAACCGCCGCTCTCCTTCTACAACAGCGTGCAGGACGAAGACCTGAACGACACGGCGTTTGTCTGGCGCCTGCACGTCGGCGCAGACTATGCGCTGAGCTGCGGAACGTCCCTGGGATTGAGGCTGACCCGGTCGGCGACCGGAGATTTCAAGGACACGGGCACCTACGAGACCCACCCGATGCACGGGATCGATTCCGCCTTTGCGAACACCAATACTTTCAGCGGCGGGAGGAACTGGACGCTGATGCTCGCGCTCAGGCGCAGGGTCGGCGAGTGAACGCGGTGGCCGCCAACAGCGTGACCCACGCGGCGTCCACATCAACGGTTGCGTCATGAACAACCCTACGTTTCCGCCCGAGGCGTTTGCGCTCCGGCGCATGCGCGTTGCCATGCTGCTCACGATCCTGGGCTCAACGCTATCGCTGCATGCGCAAGGGCATGCCGAGCCGCTTTATGCGAGCATTTCGCTCGGCGGTAACATCTCCGGGGACGTAACGCTGCGCAGCCGCAGCAATGATCGTGCGAGCATCTGCGACGAGTACATCAACCCACGGGCGTTGTCGGTGCCCGGCTGCACCGCACCCGACCGAGGCGCGGGGGACGGATGGGCCGCGCCGTTCGATGGTGGTCGGGGTTTCTCCGCGGAAGCGGAACTGGGATACCGCATTTCGCCGCGATTCAGGGTTGCTTTGGTCTACGGGTACCACACGACGCATTTCGATCAGACCGTATCCTCGACCGACGCCTCGGGCGTGGATTTCGACAAGATCGGTAACGAACTGTCCACGGGCGAGGAGTCGCTGGGGACCGCAAGTTCGCACGAACTATTCGCCGTCGCCTATCGCGACTGGCCGAACCGCAGCCGATGGACACCCTTCGCGGGCTTTGGAGTGGGCTTTGCGAAGGCGCGCAAGGACTTCTCCTGGGTCTGGGCCCGGAGTCCCGACCCGGAGGATATTCTCACCGGGCGCGACCAGCCCAACGCGGAGGAGATTCGCGGCAATCTCGCCGGAACGGTCAGCGCAGGCCGCTCTGCGCTCAAGGACACGATGGCCGGGTGCCTCGTCCTCGCGGGCGCCTCGCGTCCCCTGACGGATACGGTTTCGGTGGCGTTCAAGGTCCAGTGGAATCGATTCGCCACGTTTGAGTCCGGAGCCTACGGAGGCGGCGTGCTACGCAGCCATCCACCGAACTTGCGTCTGGATGGCAGCGAGCCCGTGTCCACCTGGACGAGGACCGATGACACGGACCGGTACTCCATCATGCTGACGATGCGTTTCGCCATGCCGTAACGGGAGCGGATGAGGATCTGTTGCCACCACCCGGAGAGGCTTCAGCGTCGGAACGCAATACCGTCAGATGTCGTTTCGGATCGCTGATGAATGCCGACGAGCCGGGCCACGCCGAACGCCTTGCGGCACCCCGGCACTCCGGCACATGCGAGAATCCGCCGACGGCACGACGGCAGCCAGCGTTTTCCAATGAGAAGATGAGCCTGGTTGGGCGCATGGTTCACACATCTTCCCCGACGAGTCCCGGCGTGGCCACACCCGGCATCAATATCCCGCCGGGACTGGGCCTGCTGCCCCTCCCAAGGACATCCGGACCATGCGCGTACGCTAACATTCGGATTTGAAGAAGCGATCATCCATGCGGGGGGGCCGATGACCGCAACGTACTCCGGAGTCTTCCCCATCGCGCCGACACCGTTCGATGCGCGGGGGAGTCTCGATCTGGAGGGCCAGAAACGCGTCCTGGATTGCATGATCGACCAGGGAGTCGATGGCATTTGCATCCTCGCGAACTACTCCGAGCAGTTCTCCCTGTCCGACGAGGAGCGGGACGCGCTGCTTGAGCTGTGCCTCGCGCATGTCGCGGGCCGGGTGCCGGTGATCGTGACCTGCAGCCACTTCTCCACGGGGGTCGCCGCGTCCCGCGCGAAACGGGCCGCGGCGACCGGCGCGGCGATGCTCATGCTGATGCCGCCGTACCACGGGGCCTTGCAGCTTGCGGACGAAGAGCGGATCTTCGAGCACTTCGCCGCTGTCGCGGAGGCCGCTCGAATTCCCATCATGGTGCAGGATGCGCCGCTCAGCGGCGTGAATCTGTCCGTGGCGTTGCTTGCGCGCCTGGCTCGGGATATCCCCGAAGTCAGCTACTTCAAGATCGAAACGCCGATGGCGGCGAACAAGCTACGCTCGCTCATCGCCGCGGGCGGGACCGACGTGGCAGGTCCGTTCGACGGCGAGGAGTCGATCACGCTATTGGCCGATCTCGACGCGGGCGCGACCGGGACAATGCCGAGCGCGCTATTGCCGGACCTGATCCGACCCGTGCTCGACCACTACCGCGCGGACAGGCGCCCTGAGGCCGCGGCGCAATACGCCCGCATTCTCCCGCTGGTCAATTTCGAGAACCGGCAGTGCGGGCTTCGGGCCTGCAAAACGGTGATGCAGGAGGGTGGGGTGATCGAGAGCGATGCGGTACGCCATCCCCTGCCGCCGCTGCACCCCGCGACCCGGGCGCAATTGCTTGCGCTGGCGCACGAACAGGCCCCGCTGGCGCTGGCTTGGGGTCGCTAACCCGGGGACAACATCCCGTTGACAATCGAAGGTGAAAGCGGATGCATGGCTCCGCTGCCTGATAGCCTAATAGGCCACGGTTTGTGGATTCGTCGCTATATCCCGGCCCTGCTCCAATCCCGACAGCGCGTCCTTGATGGACGTGTCCAGCAAGGCTTCCATTTCAAACCGGGCCCGTTTGGCGTCGCGATTGAGAATCCCGAGGTACACCGCCTTGTGGCTTTCCAGTGCATCGGAAAACGCTCTGGGAACGGAACTGCTGAGGTTGAAGGAACTGATCAGCGCCGTTTCGATCATCATGCCCAGGGTGACCATGAATTCGTTGCCCGTGCCGTTCAGGATGGACAGGTGGAACCGAAGGTCGGTGGTCAGCATCTCGTCCATGTCCGGAGGAGCCTGCTCCATGGAGAGGTAGGCGGCCTCGATTTCGGCGAGTTGTTCGTCGGTGCGGCGCTCGGCGGTCATGGCCGCCGCGGCGGGCTCGACAACCCGGCGCATCTCGAAGAGCGACTGAATAAACTGCGCCGACGGCTTCGCCGCGAAACACCAGTTCAGCACATCCGGGTCGAGCATGTTCCAGTCTTTTCTCGCCATGACCCGGGTACCGACTTTCTGGCGGGACTCGATGAGGCCTTTCGCGGTCAGGACCTTGAACGCCTCCCTCAGCGCGGTGCGGGAAACGTCCATTTCCTTGCCGACGGACGTGTCGGGCGGCAACAACGCCCCGGGTTCATAGACTCCGCCGACGATCCGCCTGCCCAGTTCGTGCGCGACGCGGCTGTGGCGGGTGCGTTTTCCAAACATCCTGTTATCCATCGGTATCTCAGCCGTTCGAGGTTGCAATCGGGTTGTCTTGACGCGCTGACAAGGAGCCAGTAACGTCAATAATACTATTATACGAGCTAACGGCGTTTTGAAGAAGACTCGGCAAAGGCGATCTCTATCCTGGTTCGGCGGCGACGGCAAGGCCCAGGTGATGCACCGAAGCTGGATGAGAAACCAGGGGCTGCCGGACGACACCTTCGATGGGCGTCCAGTCATCGGCATCTGCAACACCTGGTCGGAACTGACGCCCTGCAATGCGCATCTCCGCGCCATCGCCGAGAAAGTGAAGGTCGGCGTCTACCAGGCCGGCGGCATTCCCGTCGAGTTCCCCGTCATGTCCCTGGGCGAATCCAACCTGCGTCCCACGGCGATGCTGTTTCGAAATCTCGCCAGCATGGACGTGGAAGAATCCATCCGCGGCAATCCACTCGATGGCGCGGTCTTGCTGGTGGGCTGCGACAAGACGACGCCGGCGTTGATGATGGGGGCGGCCAGTTGCGACTTGCCGACCATCGCAGTTTCCGGCGGGCCGATGCTGAACGGCAGATTCGAGGGGCGGGAACTCGGGTCTGGAACGGCGATATGGCAATTTTCCGAGAAGGTCAGGGCGGGAGAGATCACGGTCGGGCAATTCCGCGAAATGGAAGCCGGCATGTCCCGCAGCGCGGGCAGTTGCATGACGATGGGCACGGCGTCCACGATGGCGAGCATGGTGGAGGCGCTCGGAATGGGGCTGCCGAACAACGCGGCGATTCCGGCGGTCGATTCCAGGCGGCTGCTTCTGTCGCAGCTTGCTGGCCGACGGATCGTCGAAATGGTCGAGGAAGACTTGAGGCCTTCGAAAATTCTTACCCGAAGAGCCTTCGAGAATGCCATCCGCGTCAACGCCGCCATCGGTGGATCGACCAATGCGGTGCTGCACCTGTTGGCGCTGGCGGGGCGCGTGGGGGTGGATCTGTCGCTGGACGATTGGGACCGGCTCGGCTGCGACGTGCCGACCGTGGTCAATCTCCAGCCCTCGGGGAAATACCTGATGGAGGACTTCTACTACGCGGGCGGGCTGCCGGTCGTCGTTCGACAGTTGGATTCGGCGGGAATGCTCCACTCGGATGCGCTGACGGCGAACGGGCGCACCCTGCGGGAGAACACAACGGATGCGGTCAATCACAACAAGGACGTCATCCGTCCCTTGGACAGGCCGTTGGTGAAGGACGGCGGTATTGCGGTATTGCGGGGCAACCTGGCGCCGAACGGAGCGATCATCAAGCCGTCGGCCGCTTCGCCGGAACTGATGGCGCATCGCGGCCGAGCGGTCGTCTTCGAGAACATCGAAGACTATCGCGAGCGCATCAACGACCCCGAACTCGATATCGACGAGCGTTGCGTCATGGTTTTGAAGAATTGCGGACCCGTCGGCTATCCGGGCATGCCGGAAGTCGGCAACATGGGCTTGCCGACAAAGGTCCTGAAGAAGGGCGTCAAGGACATGGTGCGGATATCGGACGCCCGTATGAGCGGCACGGCCTACGGCACCGTCATCCTGCATGTGGCCCCCGAAGCCGCTGCGGGCGGGCCTTTGGC
The DNA here is from genome assembly GCA_963668365.1 of Pseudomonadales bacterium. GTDB lineage: Bacteria > Pseudomonadota > Gammaproteobacteria > Pseudomonadales > Azotimanducaceae > VXNE01. Next base: position 4,439,681 of record OY764266.1, on the reverse strand, counting down.
ATTGGTGGCCGATGGTGACTTCATCGAGGTTGACGTGCGGAAACGCCGAATCCATCTCGACGTGGGCGACGAAGTGCTCAAGAGACGAAGATTGGATTGGAACGCGCCGTCTTTCGCGGCATCCGGCGGCTACCAGCAACTCTACCGCGAGACCGTGCTGCAAGCGGACCGGGGCGTGGATCTCGATTTCCTTGTGGGCTCGCGCGGCCATGATGTGCCGCGCGAGTCGCACTGACGCCAAAGGCTCCTTGTCCCCGCCGAACGCAGCCTGCCAAAGCCTTCTGTAGCTTGCGAATTAAAAGTGTTATTGTATTACTTTATGGTACGGGGAGGGGAGGCAATGGCGAGACATTGCATCGTACTGTTGTCGGCCGCATCGGTGATCGCGTTTGGCGGATCCGCTCTGGGCCAGGAGGAGGCCGCTGGCGCGAGCGCCGCCGAGATCGAGGAAATCGTCGTCACCGCGAGCAAGCGCGGCGAGACGGCGGTCATGAGAACGCCCATTCCGGTTTCCGTGGTTTCGTCCGAGATCCTGGAGAGCGCGAGGATCACCGACGTCGCCACGCTGGGAAAACAGGTGCCGAACCTGCATGTGGGCGATGAGACCCGGCTTGAGCGCGGGTCTCTGAACATCTCCATTCGCGGTATCTCGTCGTCCAACACCAGCGAAACCGGGGACCCGAACGTCGGGTTTCACGTGGACGGCATCTATGTCAGCCGCGCCAATGCCGTCGGTTTGCTGATGTTCGACGTGGATCGCGTCGAGGTGCTGCGAGGACCGCAGGGGACCACGTTCGGACGCAACGCCACCATCGGCGTCATCGACGTCATCACCAGCAAGCCGGACGTCGGAGCGTTTTCCGGCAGCGCGGAGGTCGAGATCGGCAGCTACAGCGACAGCGTGATGCGCGGCGTTCTGAACATCCCCGTCAGCGATGCCTTCGCCGTGCGCGCGACGTTCATGCGACAGACGCGCGACACGTTTCAGGACGTGACGCTCAATGAGTTGTCGGAAGTTGACCCCTGGATCGCGGAACCCTACGGCGGCTATCCGGACTGGATCGGCGCGCCGGATCCCTCCTTCACCGATCTCGGCCTTCCCACCAACGACCGGTCGGACCACTACAGCCGCCAGGCCTACCGCGCCTACGGCGAGAGCTTCGGCGGCGGCATCGACGATTACGGCGCCACCGACCACTCGGCGTACCGCATCGGCGCGCTGTGGGCGCCTTCGGACGACCTGACCTGGAACGTCAGTTGGGAGAACTATCAGAACGACGCGCCCTGGGCCGCAAGCCCCGTGGTGTGCGAGGCGGACCTCTGCGGCAAGTACCCGGTGTACCGGGGGCGCGAAGGGCGGTCCGGGCCCTTGAGCCCGCGGGTGAACGCGCCTGGGTTTCTGGATCAGTCCAATCGCATGCTGCGCTCGACGATAGAGTATGCGGTCCCCGACCTGGTCGCCGTCAGGTGGAACTACGGCGACTCCGAGTACGCGCACGATCTTTTCCTGGACGTGAGCAGGGGCACCGGGGAATTCGACATCTACTTCGACGACGATTGGGAAACCGCGTCGCGCTCCCACGAGATTCAGCTCACCTCCCGGCACGGCGGCCGGCTGCAGTGGATCGCGGGCTTCTTCGACTTCAGGGAACGGACGACGCTGGCCCTGGCTTCGATCTATCAGCCCTATGGCTGGGAGGGATTTCTCATCGAGGATCTCACTTCGGAATCCCGTGCGTTCTATGCCGACGTGGCGTTCGCCGTCACCGAGACGCTGGAAGTGACCGTCGGCGGGCGGCGCACCTCGGATTCGAGATTCGGCGGCGACAGCCTGACGTTCGCCTCCGACGGCTCGTTGCGGGTCTACCCGCAGTGGCCGCCGCCGGACTACCTGCCGGTCTACGATCCGGCGCAGGACCCGATACGCCAGACCGACTGGCTCGCCTTCGCCAAACAGCCGGGCAACTGGTGGGACAACGCCAGACCGGTCGCCGAGTCCCGCGAGCACTTCGGCGCCTTCTACGACACGTTCAACGTCTATCCCGCCGACGGCCCGGAGTCGGAGTTCGACTACGACGACTTCAAGGTCGGCATCAGCTACCAGGCGGGCGACGACAGTTTCGTCTTCGCGTCGTTCGCCACCGGGCACAAGGCGGGCGGCTCGTCCCGGGGATCGACCTATGTCAGGCGCCTCGGCCGGTCGCTGCCCCGGACGTACGGGCCGGAGCGGGTCCGGGACTTCGAGCTGGGAGGCAAATGGCACCTGCTCGACGGGGACCTGAGGCTGCAGGCGAACGTCTTCATGGCCGTCATGGAAGACAAGCAGGAGCAGGCCCAGTTCGACTACGGCGACCGGTACTGCGATCTGAACGGCGACGGCGACCACGGCGACCCCGGCGAGCGCGAAGAGGGCTGCGGCGCCGGTGGCCCGGTGATCGTGGACATCCCGCCGCAGGTTCCGCCCGCGGCGCTGCCGGAAGGACACACCGTCGACGACTACGAGTTTCCGAACCAGATCGAATCTCAGATCGTGACCAACGCCGCCGAGATCGACTTTTCGGGCCTGGAGGTCGATTTCGCCTGGGACATCACCCCGGACGACCTCCTGTCCGGCTATTTCACCTGGCTCGACAACAGCATCGGCGGCTGGGCCACGGACGATCTCTACCACGCCGTCACGCGCTACCACGGCGCATCGCAGGGAGCGTTCAGGAATGTTCCCCTCGACGGCAATGCCTACAGCTTCGCCCCGCAGGCGAGCTTCACGCTGAATTACAGCCACACGTTCCGACTGGCGGGCGGCTCGACACTGACGCCGTGGCTGTCCCTGTCCTGGTATGGCGACTACTACCTGACGCCATTCAACCATGGCCGAATCACCACGGACGCGAACGGCGACCCGATACGCGATTACGGCGTAAGCGCGAGCGGCGTCCCGATTCCGAGAGCGGGCGAGGTGACCCAACTCGGCAACGACTTCGTCGAGTCGCACGCCACCGCCGATCTCTGGGTCGGCTGGGAAGCGGGCGACGGCAAATGGAGCGTCTCGGGCTGGATTGTCAATCTCGCCGACGAGGCGGTGCCCACCGGCCTCGATCCGACGTATGGTCTGCCCCGCACCTACGGAGCGAAGATCGGCTATAGCTTTTGACGGTCGTGATCGGAAACTGTCCCGCGGGTAGTAAATGATGTCGTCGCCGGAGGGGTTGCTTCGACCGATATTGCTGGGTGCGGCGCTGATCGCGGGCTGCGGAGAAGCGCCGCCGGACGCGGGCGGCCAGGGCGCGGATGCGAGCGAATCGCGATACTTCGTGGACTGCGGCGTTGAGGTTCCCGGCGACGGCTCCGAGGCGAAGCCGTGGGGCGACCTCGCCGCCGTCAACGCGCACCCGTTCCAGCCGGGCGAGCGCTTGCGCTTCAGACGCGGCACCACTTGCGAAGGGTCGTTGCATCCCCAAGGTTCCGGCGCCCCCGGCGCGCCCATCGTCATCGACAGCTACGGCGGCGGCGCGCTGCCCGTCATTGCCGCAGGTGCCAGCGAGTACGCGATCAAGCTTGCAAACCAGTCGCACTGGGAGATACGCGACATCGAGACATCCGGCGGCACGCGATACGGCATCTTCGCAACGGTGGATACGGGCGTGAGCGAACACATCCGCCTGCGGAACGCGGTCGTGCGCGACGTCTACGGCGATCCGCCCGACAGCAAGAACACCGGGCTGGTGGTGATCAGCCCGACGCACGACGAGGCGAACTCGACCGGCGCCCGGTTCGACGACGTCGTGCTGGACAATGTGACCGCCTACAACACCAATCAATGGGCCGGCATCCTGGTCGGAACCGGCACCGCCGCCGACGGCTGGGCCTCGAACGCCCAGTTGCGCAGCAGCAACGTCGTCGTGCGCAACGCCGAGGTCCACGACACCTATGGCGACGGCATCGTCCTGTTCGCGGTGAACAACGGGCTGATCGAGCATAGTGTCGCCTACCGCACCGGGCTGGAACCCGCGCAGACCATCGGCACGCCGAACGCGATCTGGACCTGGAGCTGCAACGACTGCACGGTGCAGTACAACGAAGCCTTCGACAATCGGTCGCCGGGGGTGGACGGCGGGGCCTTCGACATCGACTGGGGCAGCACCAACACCCTCGTCCAGTACAACTACGGCCACGGCAACCAGGCCTATTGCATCGCGATCTTCGGCGCGGCGGGGCTGACGACGATCAACAGCATCGTGCGCTACAACGTCTGCGCCCACAACGGCGTTTCGGCGGAACGCCAGAACAAGGAGATCGAGATCACCACGTGGGGCGGCGGCATGATCGATGGACTGCAGATATACAACAACACGATCATTACCCGTCACGGCGCGTTCAACAGCGACTTCCACAGCGGCGGATTCACCGGCGACCGGCCGCGATTCTTCAAGAACAATGTCGTCTACCTCGATGCCGGGACCGCGGGAGCCGCGGGGCCGCTCGCCGAAGAGATCGCAGGATTGGAGCGGGACCACAACCTCTATGTCGTCCCCGACGGCGACTGGAGCAGCGGCGAGACGAACAGCGTGCGGGCGGGGCCGGACGCCGAGCTTTTCCTCGGTGATGCCGCGACCCGGGGAGCGGAGCGATTCGCCTTGCGCGCAGGCGTCCCGGCGATCGACGCGGCCGTCGATGTGTGCGCGGGCATTGAGGATTGCGACATGGGCGGGAGAGATTTCGTCGGCACCGGGACGCCGCAGGGCCGCGGCTACGACATCGGGGCCTTCGAGTCCCTCGAGGCTACGGCCAGATAATGGGCGGCGTCGGCATGCGCGTGGGCGTGGACTACTACCCGGAGCACTGGCCGGAAGCGCGGTGGCCTGTCGATGTCGCCCTGATGCGCGAGGCGGGGTTCAACGTCGTGCGGCTCGCCGAGTTCGCCTGGCGCCGCCTGGAACCCTCTGAGGGGCACTTCGAGTTCCAATGGCTGAAAGATGCGGTGGACCTTTGCGCCGAGCACGACATCGCGGTGGTTCTCGGCACGCCGACAGCCATCGCGCCGTCGTGGGCGGCGCTCGAGTATCCGGAAATCATGAGCACGGCCAGGGACGGCCGCCGCGCCGCATACGGCGTCAGGAAGGACACCTGCTACGGCTCGCCCATGTTCAACGCGCTGTCGGACCGTATCGTCGAGCGCATGGCCGCCGAACTGGGCGAGCATCCAAACGTTATCGGCTGGCAGACCGACAACGAGTTCGCCGGCCCGACGTGCTACTGCGCGCGCTGCCTCGCGGCTTTCCGGCAGTGGCTGCGGGACAAATACGGCGCTGTCGACCGGCTCAACGAAGCTTGGGGACTGCATTTCTGGAGCCACGCGATCAACGACTGGGATGAGATTCGGTTTCCCGGCGATGCCTGGTCCTGCAATCCGAGCCAGTATCTGGACCACAGGCGCTTCCACTCCGACCTCAACGTCAGGTACCAGCGCAGGCAAGTCGAAATCCTCAGGGAGCACTCCCCCGGACGATTCGTCGCGCACAATCTCATGGGTTTCGCGCCGGACTTGAACTACTTCGACCTCGCCCGCGACCTCGATTTCGTCAGTTGGGACAACTACCCGAACTTCGGCGGCGTTCGGGGGCCCGTTCGATCCCGCGGCGACCTCGACCTGAAGCCGAGGATCGCCGCCTCCGCCGCGGCGGACCTCATGCGCGGCTTGAGGCGTCGAAACTTCTGGATCATGGAACAGACCGCGGGTCCCACCGGCTGGGGCGAGTTCGGGCGCAACGTCTGGCCCGGCGAGCTGCGCAACATCGCCTACCAGCAGGTCGCGCAGGGCTGCGACGGCATGTTGTGGTTCAGGTGGAGAACGTCCACCGCCGGCAGGGAACAATACTGGCACGGTTTGCTGGGGCACGACGGCAAGCCCGGACGACGCTACCGGGAAGCGCGGGCGACGGCGCTCGAACTCACCCGCTTGGGGTCCCGCATCGTCGATTCCGATGTGCCCGCCGAGGTGGCGATCATCTTCGACTACGACAGCCGGTGGGCGTTCGAGGCGCAGCCGGCGTATAGCGGCTGCGACTACGTGCGCTCGGCCCTGCGCTACTACGAGAGCTTCTACCGCCGCGGCGTCAACGTGCACTTCATCTCAAGCCGAGACGGCTTCTCAAACTACCGCGTCGTCGTGGCGAGCCATCTCCATGTCCTGCCGGACGAAACCGCTACCCGACTGAACGAGTTTGTGAATACGGGAGGCGTACTGCTCGCCGATTGCCGAACGGGGGTCAAGGACGAGACCAGCCTCTGCCATCCCCGGACGTTGCCGGGATTGTTGGCGGAAAGCCTTGGCATCCGGATCGACGAATACGAGTCGCTGGAGGATTCCTTCATCTATGACGTGGAGGCCACCCGCGGAGGCCAAACGTACGGCGCCTGCCTGTATTCCGACTGGATCCGGTGCGAGGACGCCACTTCCCTGTATCGCTACACAACGCCTCATGTGGGCGAGTTCGCCGCGCTCACGAGCAACGACCACGGCGACGGTCGGGCGTTCTACCTGGGCACCATCATCCGGGAACCCGAGTTCTACGACGAACTCGCGGCAACCCTGTTGGGGGCTGCGGGACTCCGGATCCCGCAGGTCCTGCCCAACGGCATCCAGGTGAGAACCCGGCGCACGGATACGCATTGCTACACCTTTTACGTCAATCACCTGAACACGAGCGTGGAAGTCGAACTGCGCTCCGGTCGGGACGTGCTTGCGGGCGCGGCGGTGGGAGGGGCGGCGAGCTTGGATCCCCTGGGCGTCGTCGTCGTCGAGAGCGAGCGCAACGATGCGGGGGGCGCAGACAATGATCCCCAATAAGCTGCTCTACACCGGATACCTCTCGGTCGTCGTCGCGCTCGGCGGATTCCTCCTTGGCTTCGACTTCTCCGTCATCGCGGGCGTGCTGCCGTTTCTCGAAGACCATTTCCGCCTCGACGCCGCCCGACTCGGCTTCGCAGCGGCGAACGTCAGCTACGGCGCCGTGCTCGGCACCATCGCGGCCGGCCCCGCGATCCATCGCTTTGGCCGCAAGAAGGTCCTGATCGTCTGCGCGGTGTTCTACACGGGGTCCGCGATCATGTCCGCCCTCGCCACCGACCTGACGTTCTTCAACATCAGCCGCGTCGTGGGCGGCCTCGCCATCGGCGCGTCCATCATCACCGCCCCCGTATACGTCGCCGAGATCGCGCCGCCCCAATACCGCGGCAGGCTGGTCGGCCTGAACCAGTTCACCATCGTCCTCGGCATCTCCATCGCCTACTTCTCCAACTATTTCCTGCTCGACATCGGGGAGCACAACTGGCGCTGGATGCTGGGCGTGGAAGCCGTTCCCGCCGCGCTCTACTTCCTGTTCCTGCTGCGCGTCCCCGAAAGCCCCCGATGGCTTGTCATGCAGGGTCGGGAAGACGTGGCGCGCGGCATCGTCGAGCGGCTGGCGGACCGCGCCCAGGCCGCGTCGCTGCTGGAGGACATTCGCGCCTCCCTGGCCGACAGCCCCCGCCAAGCCCGCTACCGGGAACTCTTCAGGGGCAAGCTGGCGCGCGTCATGACCATAGCGATCCTCCTCGGCCTGTGTCAGCAAATGTCCGGCGTCAACGCGGTCTTCTCCTACGCGCCCATGATCTTCGAACAAGCGGGCGCCGCGACCTCCGCCGCATTCATCAGCGCCGCCGTCGTCGGCGTCGTCAACCTCTTCGCCACCGTGATCGCCATATGGTCCATGGACAGGTTCGGTCGCCGCCCGCTCTTGATGATGGGCGCGGCGGGCATGACCCTCGCCCACCTGGTCTTGGCCGGGTCCGCTCTCGCCGGGCATTTCGAGGGCTATCTCGTGCTCGCGGCGATCATGCTTTTCATCGGCTCCTTCGCCCTTTCCGTAGGCCCCGGCTACTGGATTCTCATATCCGAGATACTCCCCAACTGGGCGCGCGGCATCGCCATCTCCGTCATCCAGGCCATCACGTCGATGGCCTCCATCGTCGTGGTCCAGCTCTTCCCCTGGCAGGTCGGCGCCCTCGGACTCGCTGGCACCTTCGGCATCTACGCGCTGGTGACGATCTGCACCATCGTGCTGGTGCAACGCCATGTGCCGGAAACGAAGGGCAAGAGCCTGGAGCGGATTCAAGACGAGGTGGTGGCGCGTTCGGGAGCATGACGTTCGGGGATTGCCCTGTCCAACTACTACGGACGATGGGTGATGGCGAACGGCAGGAGTTGGGAGGCTCCGTGCATCGTGCATCACTCGGAGAGGTGCCGGAGTTGGTCGAACGGGCCTGACTCGAAATCAGGTGTGCCCTTGCGGGCACCCAGGGTTCGAATCCCTGCCTCTCCGCCAATACGTCAATAAAATCAAATCGGCGGCGCTTGCGTACACGATTCCCGGTCAGTCTTGCTCGCTGACGGCACAACCGCCGCACAATCCCCTGATCTCGACAACCGCGTTGTCCGGCCGAAACCCGTGCTCGTCCGCGATCTGGGACAGCAATGTCTCGAGTCCTCTCGACTCGACCTCGTCCACGTGGCCACACGAGGAACAGAGCAGAAACTGGCTCTCGTGAGCATGATCGGGATGGTCGCACGGCAAGTAAGTGTGTGCGGACTGCAGCCGGTGGACGAGGCCGGTTCGCATGAGGAAGTCCAGGTGTCGGTAGACGGTCAGGGGCGCGATCTTGCGTTCCTGCCGTTGCTCCAGCACCGCGATGAGTTCGTAGGCGGAGAGCGGCCGGTTGTGGGCCAGCAATTCCGCGTAGACCGCCAATCGGGCCGGCGTCAGCCGCTCGCCCTTCTCCGCGCAGCGCTCTTCGGCGAACTTGCGCCATTTCGCGGCGAGCGGTGCCGCTCTCGCTATCCGTCTAGCCAATTGGAAGCATCCTCACGAGTCCGCTGATCACACCGGGCGCCGATCATCGAGGTTCATCGGGTTCGACCGGGAGACCGTGGATGCCACCCACCACATCTTCGCACCCAGTGCCAAAGATGCGCCGAGGCCAGGATCACGGCGCCGGAAACGGTGATCGGCTCCTCGTGCGGCGACACCGCTTCCACGAATGCGGCCAGCAATAGCAGCCCGAGGCCGACCAACGCGGCGCTGACGAACAGCCTGTTGGCGTTCACCGGCCGTGTCGTCCAGATCACCCGAAGGCTCACGGGAACCGCGGCGAGCACCATGACTCGATGCACGAGTTCGCTTTCCGCAGCCTGGGCAACCGCCGGTATCACCGCTACGAGTACGGGCAGGGCGACACAGTGGAGCAGGCACAGCGTCGAGAGCCCGACCGCGGACAGGTCCAGGCGCGCTGTTGGACTCCAACGAAGACCTTTGGCGTTAGACGGGTCCATGGGAATTGCTCAGTAGTCCTTGGGTGCTATGGGAATGGATCGGCGGTTTCGATTCCAGCGCCATGTGCCGTTGTCTCCCTCGAAAAAGATATGTTATAACGTACCGCTCCAATGATCGCAACGGTGCCTGCAGTCGTCTTCCGGCACCACATCCCATGGACAACCAGAATGCTGAGTACGACATCGCCGATCGCATCGACGACAGTCGCCCGCAGTCGGGCAACTCGCCGCGACCGGATTCCCTCTCCGGGTACGTCGGCCACGTCGTCGGCTTCTGCAATTCGGAACGCATGACGAGCGCGTTACCCAGCCCTCATCGCCTGCTGCAACGATGGACTTTGCTTGCCGGGTTGGTGCTTTGCGTCGGGCAATCGGTTGCCGACACGCACCTGCACCTCGATGAACATGAAGAGGAAACCTGCACGCTCTGTGCGATTTCCGAAACGGGACACGTTCTGGACTTCGGATGCGTTGACGCCCGGTCGTCCGAATGGCGCCGGTCCAACAGCGCGCCGGTGTTCTCAGCCACCCTTGCTCCTCGCCCATACGAGGTCGGCCACCCCCGCGACCCTCCCATCTCCTGACCGCAACGTAATCGAGTGCGCGACTGTCCTTGGGCGTCGCGCGCCTGTTCGTATTTTTTGGAGATGCACTATGAAACACACGCAACGGCTCTTTGCGGCCATAACAATTTGCTTCGGCGCGGCCGCGACCGCCGGAGAGGCGCCCGACGAGGAACGACCGTCGGAAATTGAGGAGATCATCGTCTTGGCACACCCGCTCGCGGGCGAAGGACTCGCGCAGGCCAGCGACGTGATGGATGCCGACGAGCTCGAACGCAAGGCGGTGGACAACATCGGCGCGACCGTGGGCAACGAGCCGGGTATTCACAACAGTTCCTACGGCGTGGGCGCGGGGCGCCCCGTCATCCACGGCCTCGGCGGCGCGCGCGTGCGCATCATGGAGGAACGGATCGACACGCTTGACGTTTCCGTTAGCAGCGGCGACCACGCGGTCACGGTCGACCCCTTTCTCGCCGAGCGCGTGGAAGTCCTGAAGGGTTCAGCGACCCTGCTCTACGGCTCCGGCGCCATCGGCGGCGTGGTCGATGTCCACACGGGACGCATCCCGCACGAAGTGCCGGAGCACGTCCGCGGCGCCCTCCACATGCGCGGCTCCGACAACGGCGACGGCAGGAACGGGACGTTCCGGCTCGACGGCGGTGGGGGCAACTTTGCGTGGCACCTCGACGCCTTCGCCCGCGAGGCGGACGACTATGACATCCCCGGGTACGCCGAGTCCGCGGCGCTGCGCGCCCGGGAGGAAGAGCACCACGACGAGGAGGAACACCACGACGAGGAAGAGCACCACGACGAGGAAGAGCACGGGGACGAGGACGAGCACGGGGACGAGGAGGAAGTCCATGGACACCTGCCCGGCAGCGGTCTCGAGGTCCGCGGCGGTTCCGTTGGTTTCTCGTTCGTAGGCAACCGCGGCTCTATCGGCCTTTCCGTCAGTGGCCTTGACTCCGTATACGGCATCCCCGGACACAGCCATGACCACGGGCACGACGAACACGAAGAGGACGGACACCACGACGACGAACACGAGGAGCACGCCGACGACGAGCACGAAAACGAGGGAATTCATGGCGAGGAGGCCGAGGACACTCCCGTCGTCGACCTTGAGCAGACGCGCATTGACCTGGAGGCTGATCTGGCCGACCCGTTCGACGGCTTCGAGAGCCTCAACCTGCGGCTCGGCATCAACGACTACGAACACGTGGAAAACGAAGCCGGCGAGGTGGGAACGGCGTTCGCGAACAAGGCCTGGGAAGCGCGCGCGGAACTGACGCACGATCCGGTCGGCGGCTGGCGCGGCGCCCTCGGCATCCAGCTCGGCGACCGCCAGTTCTCCGTGGTGGGAGAAGAGGCCTTCACGCCCCCCGTCGACACGTCGTCCGGCGGCCTGTTCTGGGTCGGCGAGCGTTCTCTCGGCGAACTCGGTCTCGAGGCGGGCCTGCGCTACGATCGGGTCGCACACGAGCCCGCGCACGGCGACAGCCGTGATTTCAGCGGACTAAGCGCTTCGCTGGGCCTCATCATGCCGCTCAGCGAGCGCTGGGAGGGCACGCTGCTGGCCGACTACTCGTCGCGTGCGCCTGTGGGGGAGGAACTCTTCTCGGACAGCCCGCACCCCGGCACGGGTGTCTTCGAGATCGGGGATCCCGATCTCGACCGGGAGACGGCCCGGAACCTGGCTGCGACGCTCACCGGTCGTGGCGACAGATGGTCCCTGCAGGGAACCTTCTACCACGCGAGTTTCGTGGACTTCATATACCAGGCCGCGACGGGCGAGGAGGAAGCCGGTTTCGACGTGCGCCGGTACGCCCAGGCCGACGCAACGTTCCCGGGCTTCGAGGTGGAAGGCCGCGTTGCCGTCGCCGAGTGGGCCGCCGGAACGCTCGACCTCGGGGCTTTCTTCGACATGGTGTCGCCGGAAATCGATGTCTCCGGCAACGACAACCTGCCGCTCATTCCGCCCGACCGTGTCGGCGTGTCCCTCGAGTTCACGAGCGATCGCCTGCGGGCCAACGTGGACTACGTGCGGGCTTTCGAACAGGACGACGTCGCGGATTTCGAACTGCCTTCGGATGCCTACGACGATCTGCGTGCACGGGTCGCGTGGCGTTTTCGCCTGAGCGGCACGATGGTCGACCTGTTCCTCGCCGGGCGCAACCTCACCGACGACGAGCAGCGATTGCACACCTCCGTCGTCAAGGACCTGGTGCCGCAACCGGGACGCACGATCGAAGCGGGACTGCGCGTGCGCTTCTAGAGTCATCGCCGGTGCGTTTTTTGGCGCAGAACATTGGCGCAGAACATTGGATTCCGCCGCCAGTGCGTCCTGTTAGACTGAGCGGCTCGAGCATACCGCCCGAACAATCGATGATGATCAAGAAAAGAAACAACGTGTCCGAAGTGACATCGCGCGCACTTTGTACTGGTGCGGCCGTATTGGTTCTCAGCTATGTGGCGGCCGGCACAACCGCCGCAGAAACATCGCAAGGAGTCCACGAACACGGCGCGGCTGAGGTCGAGCTGGCCCTGGAAGGGTCGGACGTCCTGGTGAACTTTGCCAGCCCCCTGTACAACCTGGTCGGTTTCGAGCACGCGCCGCGCGACGACCGGGACCGCGAGGCGGTCGCCGCTACGCTCGTTCTTCTTGACGACCCCGGGAACCTCGTTCTGCTTCAGGCCGATGCCGCGTGCACGGTCGTCGAGTTGGATATCGAATGGGAGATGGCCTCTACGGAGGAGGAAGAACACGAACACGACGAGGCCTCGGAACACGACGCGCAGGCGGACGAGCACGACGCGCACGGAGTTCACGACGCCGATGAGCACGATGCTCATGATGCCGACCAGCACGATGAATATGACGGCGAAGAGGGGCATGCGGATGCCTCGGTCGCGATCCGATACCGCTGCGACCACCCGGATCGCCTGAACTCCCTGGACATCACGGCCTTCGAGTCCTTCGAGCGCCTGTCGGAGGTCGAACTGCGTGCGGTCGGCCCAGGCGGCGCGGTGGCGGAATCCCCGGAGCGCGGCTCGCCGCGGGTGGACCTCCACAGCCTGTTCGAGAGGTGACGAGCGAGCAACAAGCGGTACGGCTCACGAATGCCGCATACGGATATCGCGCGGGTCCGCCCGTCCTGGATATCGCCGAATTCGCGGTGTCCCGCGGAGAGAGCGTGTTCCTCGAAGGTCCCAGCGGCAGCGGCAAGAGCACGCTGCTCGGACTTGTCGGTGGCATTCTGACACCGGCCGAGGGCACGGTGGAAGTACTCGGCGAGTCGCTCGGGGAACTCGGGGCGGCTGCGCGGGACCGGTTCCGCGCTGACCGCATCGGGTTCGTGTTCCAGATGTTCAACCTCCTGCCGTATCTCTCCATGGTGGACAACGTGGTGCTGCCTTGCCGGTTCTCGCGCGCCCGCGCCGAAGCGGCCATCGAATCGGCGGGGTCGCCGCGTGAGGAGGCGCTTCGGCTCCTTGGGCGGCTGGGATTTGCAAGCGAGGCGCTGCGCGAACGCCGTGTCACGGAACTCAGCATCGGCCAACAGCAGCGGGTCGCGGTGGCCCGCGCGCTCATCGGCCGGCCGTCGCTCGTGATCGCCGACGAGCCGACGTCCGCTCTCGATGCCAACGCGCGGCTCAGGTTCGTCGATCTCCTGGTGGACGAGTGCACTTCGGTGGGCAGTACGGTCATTTTCGTCAGCCATGACGTGGCACTGGCGCCGTCCTTCGACCGCAACATGTCTATCGGGGCCATAAACCGGGCGCCGCCGGAGTCCGACGATGCGGGGTAGGGTGCTCGTCTCCCTGGCTGTCAGGAGCCTCGCGAACCGGCGGCTGACGGCAGGCCTGACCGTTCTTTCGGTGGCGGTGAGCGTCGCCCTCCTGATCGGTGTCGACCGCCTGCGCGCGGAGGCGCGCGCCAGTTTCACCAGCACCATTTCGGGCGCGGATCTCATCGTCGGGGCCCGCAGCGGACCCATCAATCTCCTGCTGTACTCCGTGTTCCGCATCGGCGACGCCACGAACAACATCTCGTGGACCAGTTATGGCGAGATCGCCGCCCGGCCCGAGGTCGCCTGGACCATCCCCATCTCCCTCGGCGACGCGCACCGGGGGTTCCGGGTGCTCGGCACCGACACGGGCTATTTCGCCCATTACCGCTTCGGACGGGAGCGAAGTCTGGAGTTCGCCGAGGGCGAGGTCTTCACGCGCGTCAACGACGCCGTGCTCGGCGCGGACGTCGCGAGTGCGCTCGGCTACGCCGTCGGCGACCGGATCATCGTCTCCCACGGCATCGGCGACGTGAGCTTCGAGCAGCACGACGAACTGCCGTTCCTGGTGACGGGCATTCTGCGTCGCACCGGCACGCCGGTGGACCGGACGGTGCACGTGACGCTGGCGGGCATCGAGGCGATCCACGCGGACGACGACCCGCGCCGGTACGCCGGTCAGACTGTCGACGCCACGGGCGCCGTCGCCGGCGCACTCGAACCCGAGGCGATCACGGCCTGCATCGTCGGCCTCAAGTCGCGCCTGATGGTGTTCGGCCTGCAGCGCTTCATCAACGGATACGAGCGCGAGCCGCTGATGGCCATCGTTCCGGGGGTGACGCTGCAGCAGCTATGGGAACTGGTGGGGGTCGCTGAAACGGCGCTCCTCGGCGTCAGCGCATTCGTGATCGCCGCCGGCCTCGTCGGCCTGCTGACGACGCTTCTGACCAGTCTCGCCGAGCGGCGCCGGGAGATGGCCGTGCTGCGTTCCATGGGCGCCGGGCCCGGCATGGTCTTCGGGCTCCTCATCGCCGAGGCCGTGATCCTCGCCGGTATCGCCGCCGTCGCCGGCGTGACGGCGATCCATGCGGGCATGTTCGCCGCCCGCCCGTTCGTGCTGGAACGCTTCGGACTCTACCTCGCGCCGGGTCTTCCGGGCTGGTTCGACGGCACCGTGGTGGTCGTGGTCACCTTCGCCGCGGGACTGATCGCGGCGCTGCCGGCCTGGCGCGCGTACCGGTTCTCGCTCGCCGACGGCCTCTCGATCCGGACCTGAGGCGGAACCCGGCGGGATTGCGGCGACGCTGCGTACAGGACAAAATGCCCCCGGACAAGGAGGTTTCTTTGGCACGCCCCGTTCTCTGGCTGATCCTCGCCGCCTGCGCCCTGGTCGCGTCCGCCGACAAGGACGCTGCGATACGAGAACTGGAATGGGAGGACCTGCTGCCCGATGACGAAGAGCAGGAGCCTCCCGCGCCCTCGTGGGTCGATCACTCCGCCATTACTCCCTTCGACAGCTTTCACATCCCCACCGGCATCGTGCCGGAACTCAACGGCCAGATGGTGAAGATCCCCGGATTCATCGTTCCTCTCGACATCGTCGAGGGCAAGGTCTCAAGCTCCCTGCTCGTTCCCTACTTCGGCGCCTGCATTCATGTGCCCCCGCCGCCGCCGAACCAGATCGTCCATGTGACGTTCGCGAAACCGATAGAGATCGGCAGCATGTGGGACCCGGTCTGGGTGACGGGCAGGCTCGGGCTTGAACGCTACGCGTCGGAACTCGCGGAAGCGGGGTATTCGATGGAAGGGGAGGGGATCGAGGAATACCGCTATTGAGACGGGCGTGGTTCTGGAGCGGCTGGCCGCACAAGGGTCGGCGGGCATGCGTTTGCGGCTCTTTCAGGCACTCCGCTGCGCAAGAGCGGCCGCGCGATGCCTGGCGGAGGTCAGAACTTTTTCGCTGTAGGCCAGATCGCCCGATGCGTGGTGATCGAGTCCCAGCACTGCGCACACCATGGCTGCGTCGATCGGCGTTTCGCCGGCGACCACTACCAGTCGGGTTGTGACGGTGGCTTCGTATGCGAGGATCAGCGATTCCACTGTACTGACGTCCGAGGCGAGCGACATGCTCCGATCTCGGAAGAACACATCTTCCGGACTCTCTTCGACCACCAGTGCGCCGCCCATTCGTAAAATCCGCGCATACTTCACGATGTCCGAGAAAGACGAGGGCGCATCGTCGTCTGGCTGCTGCATCGAACCGTGCACATCGCTCAAAGTGAACGTCCCGTCCGCGTGCGTCATTACGTCGAACAATCGTGAAAGGACGCGCCGGCGGCGAGGCGCGTCGCCCTCGTAGCCCGTCTTCGCCAACTTGACCTGTCGGACCAGGCGAGCCGCCCCGGCGTCGGTCGAGTCGGCCCCTCCCGACGAAACGGGGTATACGCGCAGGTCACCCCCGTCGGCGGGGGCCGGAACCACCCTCACGACATCGCCCATCTCGCCGAGGAAACTCCCGAAGCTCGTGAAGCCGTATGCGCTCTCGTCGAAACTCGAAGACAGCGCGCGGCGAAGCATGGTCTTGACCTCGGAGCCATGCAGGCCATCGGGATTTTCCCGCACGATCTCGGCGAGCTTCGCGCGCACCTCGGGGATGCTTTCCACACCCGACGGCTCCACCGTCGACGTGAGCGCTTCGTAGCGCAGGAATCGGTCGCACAGGGACGAGAAATCGCTGCTGACCGCCTTGTTGGGAGAGACGCCGATCACCGTTTTTCCATGGCGGCGGAGTTCCTTCAGCACATGGATGAAGTCTCGGTCTCCCGACACGATGACGTAGATATCGATGTGTGGAAGCGAGGACATCAGGCTCACCGCGTCGACGGCCATCTTGACGTCGACCGCGTTCTTGAGCAGCGCGCCGCGACGCTGTCCGAAAACGTAGACCAGCTCGATCCCGAGTCCGTAGAGGTCGGTCTGGTACTGGTTCACGTCCTTCATGCGCCAGTCGGCGTACGCGTTGGCGACCAGAACCCGTCCGTACTCGTCCGCGAGGCGAACCACCGCTTCACAGTCGATGTCCTCTTCGTCCACCGACCTCACCAGGTTCTCGAAGTCGATTAGGAGGGCCACTTGGCCTTCAGAAGCCGCGACTACACTCATCTCCGCCGGCTCCCTGGTGTCTGACCGATCTGCGATTGTCTCACACGCCGATGGCGCGGCGCCCGCGCCGAGACGGCAAGGCTGTCGCTGGTAGGAGACGCGTTGTGTAGCAGGACAAGTGCCGCTGGCTACGAACCGACCCGAACCCGGCTTCGGCGGCCTTCGTTCCCGGCTACTTCACTCGCCCGCCAACGCTTCCTGCCCGAGCCGCACCACCAGGTCGAGCGTCATGCGCACGTCGTCCCAGGTCGTCGTGTGATTCACGATGCACATGCGCAGCGTGAACACCCCCTTCAACGACGTCGACGAGAAGAACGCGAGGTCATCCCAGAATACGCGCGCCAACATGTTCCGATTGATCTCCTCCAGACTGTGCTCGTCGCGACCGTCGCCCGGATTCACGCGGAAGCACACGATGCCGAGCGACGCCGGCGTCATCAGCTCCAGGATCGGACTGGCCTCGACGTAGGCCTCGGCGCGACGCCCCAGGTCCAGTCCTTTCTGCACCGCCGAGCGAAACTCGGCCATGCCGAAGGTCTGCACGGACATCCAGATCTTCAGCGCGCGCGCCGCCCGGCTCAACTGCAGCCCCCGATCCGTGAAGTTCGGGTGGTCCGCGCCCCACACCGTGTCCTGCAGGACATCGTGGCCGATCGCGAATGCGTCCTCGAGATGCCTCACGTTCTTCACCATGAGCGCGCCGGCCTCGTAGGGCTGGAAGAACCACTTGTGCGCGTCCATCCCCACCGAGTCCGCCTTCTCGATGCCGCCCAACAGTTCCTTGCCGTCCTGCGTCACCAACGCGAATCCGCCGTAGGCGGCGTCCACATGCAGCCAGATGCCTTCGCGTCCGCAGAAGTCCGATATCGGCGCCAATGGGTCGATGGCGCCCGTGCCGGCGCTGCCCGCGTTCGCGCACACCGCGATGGGCCGCAGGCCCTTGGCGCGATCGTCGGCCACGCACCGGCGCAGCTCCTCCATCTCGATGCGGAAGTCGTCGTCGGAGGGCACCAGCCGGATGTTTTCCCGGCGGACGCCGGCGATCAGGGCCGCCCGTTTCAGCGCGCTGTGACTCTGATCGCTCATGTAGACGGCCGGCCGCTCCGGGTGTCCCGCCGCTTCCCGCGCCGCCACCAGCGCTTCGACGCTCGCCGCCGAACCACCGCTCGTGAGCAGACCGCCGGCGGTCTCCGGATAGCCGATCCAGCCGCGCATCCAGTCCGCCACGACGAGTTCGACCTGGCTGGTCCCGCTCGACACGAGCCACGTGCACGAATTGATGTTGAAGCCCGAGGCAAGGTAGTCCGCCACCACGCCGGGCCAGGTTGGTGCCGACGGAACGAATCCGAAGAACCGGGGATGATCGAGCCGCGCCGCGTATGGAAGCACGCCGCGCAGGACCCGCTCCAGAACCTCCTCCGCGGATCGGCCGCGTTCGGGAGGCGGCGCGCCCAACTGGCCTTCCAGCACTTCGCGGAAATCCCCGTCCCAGGGTCTCGCGTCGGTCAAGCCGTCGATGCGGTCGATGAGTGCTTCCGTCGCCTTTCCGGCCAGCCGCCGCATCGCCTCCGGTGTCATGCGCAAGCCGTCGCGACCGCCATCCTCCACCGCAATCCTCCTTCGACGCTTGTCGCGTCTCGATGCCTCGCCGGAAGCGTACATTGAGCCGCAACGGGATTACACCGCTGCGGGTGCAGCCTTCGTCTTACACCCGCATCGCACGGAAACGGCTAGGATTACAGTTCCGCCAATCTCCGGGATCATTCCAATGAGCGCCCGAATCGCCGCCGCCTTCGCCGCCATCCTCACACTGCTCGCCGCGCTACCACTTGCTGCCAATCCCGGCCCGCCGGATGCTGCGCTTGTCGACTTCGAAGTCGAACGCAACGGCGAGCAGGTATTCACGCCGCGGCTGCTCGTCGCCTTGGGTCGGATGTCCGAGGCATTGATGGAGTCTCCATCTGGGGAGGGACATCGGGTCGTGTTGTCGGTAACCCGCCACGAGGACGTCTATACGTTGCGATCGCTGTACCTGACGAAGAGCGTGGACGAACGCTGGGTTGTGCAAGCGGAGCCTGCGCTGTCCTTCCCGGGCGACGTCCCCGCATCGGCCACCATCACCGACAACACCGGCGCGTTTCGACTTCATCTCGGCGTCAGAGTCGGTCAGGCGGCCGACCTGCGGTAGGCGGGAAGGGGCCGTGTTCATCATGCGAACCGAATGTCAGGCGTCCTGTATCGCCGTCGCGTCGCTGGTCGCTATGGCCGCCGTCGCCAAGCCGCCGCCGCTATCGATCGACGAACTGCGGGCCGAGACGTTCGACACCCGCCTCGAATTCGTGCGCCCCGTGGAGGGCGGCGACTCCTTCGACGCGCATCTCGTCTCCTACGTCTCGGCGGGACTGAAGGTTCACGCGCTCATCGCGACGCCGCGGGGAGAGAAACCGGCCGGCGGCTTCCCGGTGCTGGTCGCCAACCACGGCCACCATCCGGACCCTCCTCGCTACGGCATCTCCGCTGAGGGAGTTGACTGGCGGCCGGGGGACTACTACCGCGCGGTTCCGGAACTGTACGCGGCGATGGGGTTCCTCTTGGTCATGCCCGACTATCGCGGCCACAGCGACTCGGAGGGATTCCAGTACACCGACGGGATGCTCGAGTCGCTTTACTGCACCGAGGACGTGCTCGCGCTTCTCGCCGCGCTCGACGACATCGCGGACGCCGATCTGGAGAACGTCTTCATGTGGGGCCATTCCATGGGCGGTGAAGTCACGCTCAGGGCGCTGCTGGCGACCGACGTCGTCAAGGGCGCCTCGCTCTGGTCCAGCGTCGGCGGCGAGATCTGGGACCAGGCGTTCTACTACTCGCGCTACGAAGACCCGCTGGCCGACGACGGCGCCGAATACCCGAAAGACGTCATCGACAAGCTCCGTGAAGACATCGAGCGCCTGGACGGACCTTTCGCCTGGGAACGAAGCGAGCCCCTGCGGCACCTGGAGCATCTTGCGACACCGCTCATCATCCACCACGCGATCGGGGACCGCGGCGCCGCCTACGTGTGGTCGGCCCGACTTGCGAAGGAACTCTACCTGCGGTCCCACCGCTACGAGTTCCACACCTATGCGGGAGACGACCACCTGTTCAAGGGCGCGGGCCTGGAAGAGGCCGCCAGGCGCGATGGGGCGTTCTTCCGCGCGCTCATGGTTCGTTAACGCCCGATTCACGTCGAACGCGGCCTGTTGGTGCGTGATCAACCGGAAAGTTTTTCACGGTGACGTACTCCGAAGTCACAAGATGCTTGCCAGGAGACCCGTAAAATCGATCCCACCCGATATCTGTCCATGATGCCATCGTCCTTGCAATTCGGACGCTATTGCAATAATTAATTGATAGTTAGAACTATTTTATGATTGTCGGAGGTGTCCGTCGAAGTGCGTGCACCCGCCCCGAAAACTTACATTCGCAGTACGGTCGGCGTATACTTTCCGGCTCGAAATGCACCGGCTGCGCGGCGAGTGCCCGGCCGGAGCGAATTCTGGAGAACATGATCGATGAAGAGAACCAACGGACAGAAACCGGCGTTTCAGGTGACCGCGCTCACCGCGGCCATCGGGGCGGTCCTGGCGACGCCAGCATGGGCGGCCGAGGGCGCTGCCGGAAACGTCATCGAGGAGGTCATAGTCACGGCGACCAAGCGCGAGGCGAGCGTGCAGGATTTGCCGGTGGCGGTGACCGTCGTCAACAACGAACTGATCAACGAACTGCAGATGACCAACGTCCTCGACCTGGACAAGGTCGTTCCGGGACTGAAGGTCAGGTACGTCGGCGCGGACCCGTCCATCATCGTCCGCGGCGCCGGGACGGCGGGCACGAACGATGTCGCCGTGCCGATCTACGTCGACGGCCTGTACCGGCCCCGCTACGGCCAGGGTCTGGCAAGCTGGCTCGACATCGAGCGCGTGGAACTGCTGCGCGGGCCGCAGGGCACGCTATTCGGCCGCAATACCTTCGGCGGCCTGGCGAACATCATCGCGCGCAAGCCCGACGCGACGGCTTTCGACTGGGGCGGCGGCGCCACCGTGGGCGATTATTCCTATCGCCGCCTCGAAGGGTTTGTGAACGTGCCCCTCGGCGAGGCGGTGGCGTTTCGCGTCACTGGCAGCGACACCTTCCGCGACCCTCTGATCGAGAATGTCTTCAACGAGGACGGCGGCATGCGGGACGACGACAGCGTCTACGCCCGCGCGCAGTTGCGCATCGACCTGACCGCATCCTTCGACGTCACGTTTTCGACCACCTACTGGAAGGACGACTCCAACGGCAATGCCGACTACGCTGGCGTGATTCTCGGCATACCGGTCAACCCGGCGACCGGTCTGACCGATGGCGTCAATGGCGTCATGCAGCCGCGCCAGGGTCGGATTCCGGGGACGGAGAACGACAGTTGGCCGGGAAGCGGCGGGCGCAACCAGGCGGGAACCTTCGGTGAGGATCCCGCCGCTTCGGTAACGCCCGGCGTCCACCGGATCAGCAGCGACTTCACGCCGTTGCGCAAGATCGACGAAACATCGTTCAGCGTGCTCGTCAACTGGGAACTCGGGCCCGTCACGCTCCGCGCCAACGTGGGCAGCTTCGACTACGAGGAGTTCAGGCTCACCGACTCGGACTTCTCGCCCAATCCGACAAGCTGGGCGCAGCGCAACTCCGGGGTCACGCCGCCGGCATCCACCGGACGGAGCTACTGGGCGCAGTGCTGGGGCGGCCCGTCCTGCGGCCTCGCCGCGGGCCAGCGAGTGAATTCCGACGCCACCCAGGCCGACATCAACCTGACCTACCTCGGCGACGGGCGGTTGCTGTGGACGCTGGGCTACTTCTCCTACGACGACTCGGGCGATGGCGACACCAGCAGCGAGTTCGTGTGGGGCTATACGGACACCTCGGCGCCGCAGAACGTGACCTGGGGCCACTGGCTCTACCAGGGCAACGGCGGCACCAAGTCGACGGCCATCTACGGTCAGGCCGAATACTCGCTGACCGACCGCCTGCGCGTGACGGCCGGCGTGCGGCGATCCACGGACGAGCGGAACTTCTTCAACAAGTACGTCGACTGGGGTCCCAGCGTGCACGGCAATGCCCCGGGCTATACGGACGCGCATCTCGACGATCCAGGCAGCCGGTTCGCGTCGTGGCCAGTGTTCGTCGAGACCGAAGCGAGCGCCTCGGGCCGACAGACGGGGAAAGCGTCCCACGTCGACTGGAGAGCGTCGGTGCAGTACGACGTCAGCGACCAAACGCTGCTGTACGCCTCGGCCGCGACCGGCTATATCGCCGGGGCCATCGAGGGCGGCGGCTCGACCGACCTGACGGATCCGAACGAAGTCGACTCCTACGAAGTGGGGATGAAGAACAGGCTTCTCGACGGGGTCATGGTGCTGAACCTCGCGGCGTACCAGAACAGCTACGCCGGACTGACCACGTCGTCGTTCGTGGCGCAGGGCCAGACGATCGTCGCGGTCGGATCGGTCGGCGGAACCATGACCTCCAGGGGACTCGAAGTCGAGTTGACCTGGATGCCGAACGAGGACCTGAACATCAGGGGCGGTCTCGCGCTCAACGACTCGGAACTCGAGAACTTTGGCCGCTCCGTGCTGAACCGCGTGTTCCGCAGCGGCGGCGACCAGCAGATCGTGACCACCACGCCGTGCAACCACACCTGCTCGCAGGTTTACGTCCTGGACGGCAAGGACGCACGTTTCTCGCCGAGCTATACCCTCGCGGTGGACGTGACCTACGCGTTCGACCTCGGCAACATGGGCCGGCTCGAACCCGGGGTCTACCTGTACCGCTCGGCCAGCTACAAGACCACCAATATCGAGTACTTCTTTACCCATCAGGACGCGTACACGATGGTGGATCTCCGCGCCAACTGGACCCGCGACGATTCTCCGGTGACCGTCCAGGCCTTCGTCAAGAACGCCACGGACGCGGAAGTGCAGCTCGGCGGCGACCAGTACAGCCAGGGACGGGCGGTGGCGGACTTCAAGAATCCGCGCACCATGGGTCTCCGCGTGGCCTGGAACTTCTGACCGCGCGCTGCCGGCCAGCCGGTCCGGATCGACGAAAAAGCCCCGCTCGCCGGGGCTTTTTTGTCGCCTCCTGTTGGAGGTGTTTCCCGCCGGGTAGCGCGCTCCGGCGAAACCGGGTTACATAGGCGCCATGTTGGATTCGATCATCCGCGCGCTGGAAACGGGATACCAGGCGCAGCAGTCCGGGGATCTCGCCCGCGCGGAGAAGCTCTATCGGGACGTCCTCCGCCGCGACCCCGGCAACGTCCATGCGCTCAATCTTCTCGGCATGCTCTGCGTCAACGCGGCGCGGCCGAAGGAGGCGATCGCGTTCATCGAGCAGGCGCTGACGATGGACGACAGCGACCCGCAGGCGCACGCGAACATTGGCCTGGCGTACAAGGACACGGGGAAGCCGAAGGACGCCATCCGCCATTTCAGGGAGTCCATCCGGCTGGAACCCCGAAACCCCGTCGTCCTCAACAATCTCGGCAACGTGCTGCGCCTCGTGGAACAGCCGCGCGAAGCCGCCCGGACCTACGAGCGCGCGCTCGGGCTGCAACCCATGTTCGCGGAGTGCTGGAGCAACCTGGCCGCCGCGCTGAACGAATCGGATCGGTGGGAGCGCGGTCTCCAGGCCGTGGACCGGGCGTTGCAGCTCGATCCCGGTCTTGCGCAGGCCTGGAACAACAAGGGCGACATCCTGCTCAACCAGGCGAAGTACGCGGACGCCCTCACGCACTACCAGAAGGCCGCGGCCCTCAGCCCGAAGTACGCCGCGGCCATGATCAACATGGCCCGCGTGCAGCGCGACATGGAAGCCCCCGAAGACGCTTTCGAGACCCTCGACAAGGTCCTCGCGATGGAACCGCGGCACCCCGAGGCGCATCATGTGATGGGCGTGCTGCGCGAGCAGACGGGCGACCGGGCGCGCGCGGCGAAACACTTCCAGGCGGCGATCGACGCGGCACCCGCGATGGGGATGGCGCACTACCAGCTTGCGCAGATCAACGGTCGCACCGGCACCGATGCCGAACTGGCCGCCATGCGCTCGGCATGGGAGAGGGGCGACCTGTCCGGCAGTGACCGCATGTACCTGGCATTTGGCCTGGCCCGGGCGCTCGAGCAGCGCGGCGCATACGACGAAGCCTACGAGTACCTGGCGCAGGGAAATGGCGTCAAGGCGGCCGCGCGGCCCTACGACGATGCCGAGACCGCGGACTACATCGACTCCCTCTACACTTGCGCCGAGTCGGCGGCGGCGCGGATTGGATTCGACGCCGGATGTCCGGACGAGCGCATGGTTTTCGTGGTCGGAATGCCCCGCTCCGGAACCAGTCTGACCGAGCAGATCCTCGCGACGCACAGCGCCGTGGCCGGCGCGGGCGAGTTGAGCTACGCCTACGACATGGCGCACCGGGTTCGCGACATGACAGGCCAGAAATTCCCGGACAACATGGGCCTCCTCAGTCCATCGTCATTCCGCGAACTTGGCGAGTATTACGTCTCCCGGCACGCCGACGCGACAGGCAACCTCGACGCCCGCTACATGGTCGACAAGACGCCGCTCAACTTCCAATACATCGGCCTCGTGGCCATCGCCCTGCCGCGGGCGCGCTTCATCTACTGCCGGCGCGACGCGGTCGCCAACTGCTGGGCCATCCACCGGATCCCGTTCGACGAGAAACAGACGTACGCGCACTCGCTGACCTCGCTGGGCCAGTACTACCGCCGCCACCGCGACCTCGTCGAACGCTGGAAGTCGCTGTTTCCGGGACGCGTTCTCACCGTGCGCTACGAGGACACCGTGGCGGACGTCGAGAGCCAGAGCCGGCGCATGCTGGACTTCCTCGACCTGCCCTTCGAGCCGGGAGTGCTGGCTTTCCACGAGACCGAGCGGCTCGTCAAGACCCCGAGCGCGAGCCAGGTGCGGCGACCGATCTACACGGAGTCCGTGGCGGCATGGAAGCGCTACGAGAAGCATCTCGGGCCGTTGATCGAGGCGCTCGGCGACGCGGCTTAGCTACGAAATCCGACGGCCCCTTCGGGAGCGCCGTGTTTCGCCCCCGCCCGGCGGGTTCAGATCAGCATGTCGAACCCCAGCAGCAACAACAGGGTCACAACGAAAAAGCCAAGCAGCGCGTAGGCGACCGGGTCGACCTTGCCCGGCACGACGTACCAGTTTCCTTCCTTCAGCGGCCGTCCTTCCTCCTCGAACTGGCGAAGCTGGCCGCGCACCGTGTACGGCGAGTAGTCCGCCTGCCTGCCGTCGAGGACCAGGCTCGCGATGATCGAGACGACGATGTTGACGCTGCCGCCGATCAGGCAGTACCACGGCCAGGAGATGTCGGTCTGGCTGGCGACAGCCCAGATGACGACGAAACCGACCACCACGCCGACCAGCACGCCCCGTTCGGTGGCGTGCTTGGAGAAGAACCCGAGCCCGTACATGCTGAGTTTCGCGCCGACGAAATAGGAGCCGATGCGACTCAATGTCTGCAGTATCGACCCCTCGCTCTCGGCGTAGAGGATCGCCGGGACGATGATCGCGGCGGCCCACAGCAGGGTGAAGCGCCGCGAGACCCGCAGGCACTGCCGGCCGTCGGCGTCGGGGCGGAAATAGCGCTGGTAGAAGTCCACTGTGGAGACGGTGGCCATCGAGTTGAGCGACGAGTCCAGGCTCGACATCGCCGCGGCGATGACGGCCGCAGTGATGATCCCCATGAGTCCCGGCAGGGCGAGTTCGGAGGCGAACTGGAGGATGATCGTGTTGCCGTTGTCGAATGCGCGGCCCTCGTAGTAGCCGTAGAACAGCGTGCCGAGGAACATGAACAGGAAGTAGATGAAGAACGCCGCGAATCCCATCAGGAGGTACGCCTTCTTGGCGTCGCCGATGTTCTTCGCGGCAAGCGTCCGCTGCACCATCATCTGGTTGGCGCCGTAGACCGTCGTATGGAACAGCGTCATCGCGATGATGCCCGACCAGACGGTGGCCTCCTTCGTGAAATCGAAGGAAAAGTCGAGCGCCGTGGTCTTCCCCTCGGCCTTGAGGTCGCGGAGCATCTCGACCATCGGCGAGGGCAGGTCGCCGACAAGCGCCACCAGGATGATCGCGGCGCCGACGAACAGGACGCCGGCCTGGATCACGTCGGTCCATATCACTGCGGCCATACCGCCCATCATCGTGTAGACCAGCGCGATGACAGTGACGATCAGGATCGCGTGGACGACGTCGATGCCCGTGATGAACTCGATGACCAGCGCCGTGGCGTACAGGATCGCCGCCGAGGTCAGCCCCTGCGAGACGAGAAACACCCCCGACATGACGGATCGCGCGGTGGGCCCGAAGCGGCGCTCCTGGTACTCGTAGATCGAAGCGACTCCGCTCGAGAAGAAGAACGGCAGGAAGATCGTGATCACGATGAAGATCACGATCGGATAGTTAAGGTGGATGGCGATGACGGCGAGGTTCTCGGAATACGACCACGCGGGACCGCCGAGGAACGACAGCGCGCTGACGTAGGTCGCCACTACGGATATGCCGATCACCCACCAGGGGATCGTCCGCCGGCCGAGGTAGAAGTCCTCCGCTTGGGTCACGCGCCGGCTCAGGAAAAAGCCGAGCAGCAGGTTGCCGACGATATAGACGGCCAGTATCGACCAGTTGAGCGCGCCGAATTCGGCCATCCTGAAACTCCTTGAGGAAACGCCGCCGGGGCGTCGTGTCCCGCGCCAGCGTAGCACCTGAGTGCGGAAACGTAGCATCTCTTGACGCAAACTTGCATTCGAAGTACGTTGCGGCGTCCAATCACGACAAGATGTCATGCCAGACACTTCCACCGCTTCCATGTGGACGCGCGACCAGCTAAGCGCTCGCCTCGTCCGCTATGCGGATCTCATTCCCTGCACGACAGCGTTTGTCGACACGCGCACGCCCGGGAGCGAGGGGAAGGAGAACTTCACGATTATTGGCCCGGGTGTTTCCGAGAGCCCCGACCAGCACGTCCACATCGACATTCCCCACGGCTTCAATATCGGCGGCGCCCGGCAGCCGCCCAACTGCGTCAACTCCCAGCACAGCCACGAGACGGCGGAGGTGTTCGTGGTGCACTCCGGTCGCTGGGCGTTCCATCTCGGCGAAAACGCCGAGACCGCGGAGGTCATCCTCGAACCCGGCGATGTCATCTCGATACCGATCCACGTGTTCCGCGGCTTCGAGAACATCGGCGACTCCGTCGGCTTCCTGTTCGCGGTCCTTGGAGGGGACGACCCCGGGCACGTCACCTGGGCGCCGTACGTGTTCGAGTCGGCGAAGCGCCACGGCCTCGTGCTGTTGCGAGACGGCAGCCTCGTGGACCTCACCCGTGGCGAGACCGTGCCGGAGGGGGCCGCCATCATGCCGCCCACGACGGCAGAGGACGTGGCACGGTTGAGGAGGATGGACACTGCGGCGCTGCGCGAATGCGTGGTGAGCGGAGCGGAATTCGAACCTGCCGAGAAGTCATTGCTGACGACGGGGAACGTCGCAGAGGTACCGGTGATCGGTGCCGAGAGGCAGGATGGAATGCGCGCGGGGAAGCTCGACTGGTCCCACGGCTTCCAGTTGCGCAAGGTGGTCGTTCAACCCGGATCGGAGACGACGGTCCACGCGCGGCCCCAGGAAGAGGTGCTGTTCGCGCACCGGGGTTCCCTGTCCCTGACGGTTGACGGCGTAGATTTCGAACTCGGGCCTGGCGACGTCATGTCCATTCCCGTGAGCCTGCCGCGACAATTCCGCAACAGCGCAACTAAGGCGTGCGAGTTGTACGCGGTCGACGGTGGCGACAATCCGGCGGGAGCGCGGCTCGCCGCAACGTAGGAAGAGCCGCCCTACAACGCGTGACGCGGATTGCCGCGCAGGTGCTCGAGCCGCGCCAGGACGTCCGTCCCCATCTGCAGCAGCACGTCGATCACGTCGATCGGCACCCAGTTCTCGGTGATTTGTCCGTTCTCAGTCCGGTAGAAGTCCATCACGCGCATTCCGACCGGCTTGTTCGTCGCTGCGAGACCGAGCCAGCCGCCGCCGGTGTGGGTCGCCACCACGCTTGGCCAGCCGCCGGTCACGACGTAGCTGCCGTCGCCGATGCACACGTAGTGCCCGGCGCCGCTGCGGTCCGGGAACGCGGTGAGGAACGGAATCTGGTGGTGCGCCTGGTATCCCCTCATGCCCCGGCAGGCGCCGATGCCCGCGGGGCCATACCACATGAAGTGCTCGGCCCAGTACTTGGCCTGGTCCATGCTGTCGAGGTTGACGCCGTCGAAGTCGAACATCGCCTGGTGCATGGCGAGCACGGTGGCTCGGGAGGCTTCCCCGACACGTTCATCGCCGGCGACCAGCCGCAGACCGTCGCCGGGGGCGGGGCCGGGCCACATGCCCTCGGCCCCGAGGCTCGGGGGCAGGGGCCAGACGCTGGCCTGGCGCATGAGGTCAAGAAGATCGATGAGGGCGTAGGTGTGCGCGATCCTGCCGTCGACATACCGGTGGACCTCGCCGTAGCGCAGGTGCACGACGCCGTGGGTGGCGGGCACGCCGAGCCAGTCTTCAACAAACGTCGCCTGGTAGTGGCCCATGGCGGCCACCATGTCCGCGCCTTTGTACGCGCCCCCGACCAGGATGCTGTCGCGACGTTCCATGTCCGGGAACGCCCGGCGCATGCCGCGCCAGACATCTTCGATCGCGGCGATGCCATGGCGTTCGTTGAGCGGATGCGAACCGAACCAGTCGGCGTCCCCGTGGTAGGCCCGCTTCAGGACCGATGCGATCCGCGGCGCCGGCGCCGCCGCCAGATTCTTAAGCGTTGCGTAGGCCTGGCGCTTGTTGCGAAGGTGCCTGTCGCTGCTCACGACCCGCTGGACCGTTCTTCGCGGTCCATGCCGGCCGGTTCGTTGGTTCCCCTGTAGCGGGCGACGCGCAGGTCCGCCTGGGCCTTGTGGCCCGCGAAGCCTTCCAGGGCGCAGAGCCGCGAGCAGTACTCGCCGACCATCGCGGTGGCCTGCGGCGACACCTTCTGCCACGTCACGGTCTTGATGAATTTGCCGACCCACAGGCCGCCGGTGTACCGCGCGGCGAGCCGCGTCGGCAGCGTATGGTTGGTGCCGATGACCTTGTCGCCGTAGGCCACGTTGGTCTCCGGTCCCAGGAACAGCGAGCCGTAGTTGGTCATGTTCTCCAGGAAATAGTCCGGGTCGCGGGTCATCACCTGCACATGCTCGCTGGCGATGCGGTCCGCTTCCTCGACCATCTCGGCTTCGGTGTCGCACAGGATGATCCGCCCGTAGTCCCGCCATGCCTGGCCCGCCACCGCGGCGGTCTCCAGGGTCTCGAGCTGGGCGTCGATCTCGCGCAAAGTGTCCTCGATCAGCGCTCGGGACGTGGTCAGCAGCACGGCGGGCGAAGTCGGACCGTGCTCGGCCTGGCCGAGGAGGTCGGTGGCCGCCATTTCGCCGTCGCAGGTGTCGTCGGCGATGATGAGGGTCTCGGTCGGTCCGGCGAGCAGGTCGATCCCGACGCGGCCGAACAACTGCCGCTTGGCCTCGGCGACAAATGCGTTGCCAGGTCCCACCAGCATGTCCACCGGCTCGATACTCTCGCAGCCGAGCGCCATCGCGCCCACCGCCTGCACGCCGCCCAGGCAGTAGATCTCGTCGGCGCCGCCAAGGTGCATGGCCGCGACGATCGCATCGCTCGGCGCGCCCTCGTGGGGCGGCGCGCAGGCGATGACGCGCCCGACGCCCGCCACCTTGGCCGTGACGATGCTCATGTGCGCGGACGCCACCATCGGGTAGCGGCCTCCCGGCACGTAGCAGCCGACGCTGTTGACCGGGATGTTGCGGTGCCCGAGCACGACGCCGGGCAGCGTTTCCACTTCGACGTCGTCGAGCGCGGCCTTCTGGACTTCGGCGAATTGCCGGACCTGGGCCTGGGCGAATTCGATGTCGTGGATCGCTTGGGCGGGCAGCCGTTCGACCGAGGCCTCGATCTCTTCCTGGGAGAGCCTGAAGTCGCCTGGCGACCAGTCGTCGAACTTCACCGACAACTCCCGCACCGCGTCGTCGCCCCGCGCATCGATGTCCGCGAGAATCCCTTCGACCGCGGTCCTGACACCCTCATCACGCTCGGCGGCAGTGTCGGCATCGATGCCGGTTTTGACTATCTCGATCACGTGCGGGTCCGAAGCAGGCGGGTTGACTTACAATGTACTTCCAATGCAAATGACGCACAACAGCAGACCTGGGTGCCGGGGAGCGCGAGGGGGTCACCCCTCGCAGGAAAGAGCAGCGCGAGGGGGTTACCCCTCGCAAGGAAGAGCGGCGCGAGGGGGTCACCCCCCGCATGGAACAAACGCCTCCGGGGAGCGCCAGCGACGCGGGGCGGTTGATCCATGGGCGACGAGCGGGGCCGGGCCACGGGCAGAGCCGAAGGCACCGGCTGCGGGGCACTCGCAAGGAAGCAGCGGCTTGCCCGCGCCGGAGCATTCCGCTTGAAGCGCGACGTGGATACGCCTGCGGGCGCCTACGGCCCCGATTCGGATATCGTCGACTTCATTCTCGGCATCACCTTCGAGATCTGGGAGCAGCGCGGCGTGGAACTCATCCACCGCTATTACGCGCCCGACGTCGAGGTGTACGGAATGGAGGGCGTGATCCACGGCGCCCAGGCCATGGTGGACGGCACGCGGCAGATGCTCGAGGCATTCCCGGATCGCCTCCTGCTCGGCGACAACGTCGTCTGGTCCGGAAGCCCGGAGAGCGGATTCTATTCCTCGCACCGGATCACCAGCCCGATGACCAACCTGGGTCCGAGCGCCTTCGGCGAGGCGACGGGTCGCGAGGTCTGCATCACCAACGTGGCGGACTGCGTCGTCGAGCGCGGCGTGGTCACCCGTGAGTGGCTGATGCGCGACAACCTCGCGCTGGTCCGCCAACTCGGCTTCGACCCCGCCGAAGCGGCGCGCAACCAAGCCGTGCGCATGGGTCCGGCGGATCGCGACTGGATGACTCGTGAAGCAGAACGTGTCGTTCGGGCCGAGTCGCTCAAGGTCCCACGGGGAGTGGACGCGGCGGACTCGGACCCAACCCGATTGGCAACTGAGTTCCTCGCCACACAATGGGATTCAGCCGATGTGCCGACGCGCTGGGACCGCTACGCGCCCTACGCGGTGATGCATCGCTCACCCATCGAGCGTTACTCCGGTCGCGAGTCCATCGCGGGACATTACGCAGACCTGCGGCGCGCGTTCGAAGATCCCCGGATCTCCCTGGACCATGTCGCCTGCCAGCCGTTCGGCAGCGGCGGACTGGACATCGCCGCACGCTGGACGGCAGCCGGTTCGCACGCGGACACCTTTGTCGGGACGGCCGCCACGGGAAAACGTGTCTTCATCCTCGGCGTCAGCCACTGGCGAACCGCGGCGGGGCGGATAGTCGCCGAGTGGACCGTGTTCGACCAACTCGCGGTGCTTGGCCAGATTCTCGGGTAGCAGCGGCTCGCGATGGCCGCGTCTGAGGCATTCTGTTAGCTTGATTGCAACCGAGATTGCACAGCGCCTTCGGCCATGCTCTACCGCGGGTTGGTTCGATTCCTGAGTCTGGTCGCCAGCACGTTTTACCGGCGAATCGAGGTGTTGGGCCTGGAGAATGTTCCCCCGCGCGGCGCCGTGATCTTTGCCGGCAATCACCCCAACGCCCTGATCGACGGACTGTTGCTGATCGGCCTGGCAGAGCGGTCCCCGGTTCATTTCCTCGGCAACGCGAAACTCTGGAGATTTCCCATACTCTCCCGTCTGCTTGAGGCGCTCGGCGCGATACCCGTCCTGCGCCGCGAAGAACACGGATCCGACGCGGACAACCGGTACGCCTTCGAGCGCGTGGACGACATTCTCGCCAGCGGCGGCTGCGTGGCGATCTTCCCAGAAGGCATCAGCCACTCCGATAGCCGACTGGCGACGCTCAAGACCGGCACCGCAAGAATGGCCCTGCACGCCGCCGCGCATCGCGACACCGAGGTCGCGATCATTCCCTTTGGCCTGACCTACCTTGACCGTCACCGCTTCAGAAGCCAGGTCCTGCTGCACTTCGCAGCGCCGCTGCCCATGGACGAGGCGCGTCTCAAGGCCTACGAGAGCGATGAAATGGAGACCGTGCGCCAACTCACCGCAGAACTTGGCGAGCGAATCTCCCGCGTCACCCTGAGCGCCCCGGACTGGTCGACGCTGCGTTTCATTCACGCCGCGCGCCGCCTGTACAAGCCCATTTCGGCGAAGCTCACGCCCGCGAGCTATGTCGACCTGAGCCGCCGCTTCGTGGAACGCTATGCGCTCTTCGCGGATGAGCCGGACGTGCAGCGGCTGCGTATCGAGATCGAGGCGTATCAGGCCCAGTTGGATGTCCTGGGACTCAAGGATTACCAACTCTCGCATCTTGTCAACGCCAGCACTGCCATGAGAAGGATCGTCTGGCGCACCACGCTGGCGATCATGCTGTTGCCGCTCGCACTGCCGGGGGCGTTCGTCCTGTTGCCAGCCGCGTGGCTCGCCGCAACGGTGGGATCCCGGTTCAGCTACGACGTCGACGACATCGCCACCCTGAAGCTCGTGACGGCGGTTCCGGTGCTGCTCCTGGCGTATGCGCTTATCACGGTCATGGCCGGAATGGGATTCGGGTGGGCGTGGGCGATCGCGACATTGCTGCTGCTCCCCGCCAGTTTCTTCGCCACGATGTTTGTGTTTGAAAAACAGGCCCAACTGGTCATCTCGATACGCAGCCTGTTGCGCCTGGCGCACTTGAGTGCCGACATCCAAGCGCTCGTTGCCAGGAGAGAAGCGCTGGTGGCTGCGGTACGGACCGCCGTGGATCATTACGCGGACCCCAGCATCAGGCGGATTTTCGACGACCGGGATTTCACGAACCCGGAGGTCGGTCCGACGGGGTCCGCGTCGCCCGAGGGTTCGTGAAGGGATCGGTCTGATTCGCGCGGGCGATCAAGCCGAAGCCAGTTCATCCGGAGCTTGAGCGCGAGGCTTAAGGTCCTGTAGCCGTTTTCCTACCGGCATCAGGGTCGCCTTCCGCTGTTGGCGCGCATCCGCAAGGGCCAGAATCTGGCATTTGCAGCTGCAGGGGTGGAGGTGATCGTGGGGTGGTTGCTCAGGATACTGCCATCGCCGACGCTGCGGCTCGACGAGCATGTGTCAGTCTGGAGCGTCGCCGCGCGGGATGCGAAGACCTTCTTCCGTATCGTCGGCGCGCTGTGGCTTGCGGCGCTCGGCTTCGCCTTCTACCGGAAGCGAGCCGAACTGCGCTGGGATTCGGGCGCTGGCGGTTCCACAGATCAGGCCTGGCTGGATGTCGGCGACTTCATTTTCGCCGTGCTTGCCGACTTTGGCACCGTCGGCATTGCCATTACAATCGTTGCGATGCTGCTCACCCGCGCGGTGAACAAGACAGGAGAATTGCTGATGTCGTTGTACCAGTTCGTGGTGAACCGATACGTCGTCCCGGTGATCGAGGGGCACAAGGCGGAGGGTCGAGAGCAGGGCCGGGCCGAAGGCCGGGTTGAAGGCCGAGAGCAGGGTCTGGCCGAAGCTCGGGCCAAGTGGCAAGCGTGGAACGACCGCCGCCTCGCCGCCGAGCGCGAAGGACGTGAGTTCACCGAGCCGCCGCCGCAAGGTTAGCGCCGCGAGACCCGTCGGCCCTTCGGGCGCGCCGCGGTTCGCCCCCGCCCAGGCCCAACCGATGACCCTGCGGTTGACAGGCGCTTGTGTGCCGTTCCGCGGCGCGGGATGCCGGTGCCGTTCGATGCGTGTTTCGCCAGGGTCTGATTCGCGCGGGCGATCAAGCCGAAGCCAGTTCATCCGGAGCTTGAGCGCGAGGCTTAAGGTCCTGTAGCCGTTTTCCTACCGGCATCAGGGTCGCCTTCCGCTGTTGGCGCGCATCCGCAAGGGCCAGAATCCGGTATCGGCGGCTTGTAGGGGTGGAGGTGATCGTGGGGTGGTTGCTCAGGATACTGCCATCGCCGACGCCGCGGCTCGACGAGCATGTGTCAGTCTGGAGCGTCGCCGCGCGGGATGCGAAGACCTTCTTCCGTATCGTCGGCGCGCTTTGGCTTGCGGCGCTCGGCTTCGCCTTCTACGGGAAGCGAGAAGAGCTGCCCTGGGATGCGGGCGCTGGGGTTTCCGCAGATCAGGCTTGGTTGGAGGTCGGGGATTTCATTTTCGCCGTGCTTGCCGACTTTGGCACCGTCGGCATTGCCATTACAATCGTTGCGATGCTGATCACCCGCGCGGTGAACAAGACAGGAGAATTGCTGATGTCGTTGTACCAGTTCGTGGTGAACCGATACGTCGTCCCGGTGATCGAGGGGCACAAGGCGGAGGGTCGAGAGCAGGGCCGCGAAGAGGGCCGGGCTGAATCTCGGGCCGAGTGGCAAGCGTGGAACGAGCGCCGCCTCGCCGCCGAGCGCGAAGGACGGGACTTCACTGAGCCGACGCCGCAAGGTTAATGCCACGAAGTCCGCCGGCCCTTCGGGCGCGCCGTGTTTCGCCCCCGCCCAAGCCCACCTAGGATCCTGCCCCTTGATCGGCACTTGCGTGCCGCTCTGCGGCGTAGCCGCGTATAGTAAAAAAACCGCTACAATATCGTGTACTTACAGGCTTAGCACCTAGTCGATCCCACTACGGATCACCTTCCCGATCCGCGATGCCAAGACGCCCTCCGCAGCTTACCGGCACGGCCTGATGCCCAACGCGTTCTTTCCCGAGCGACCGGCCGCTGATCGACGCCCGCCGCCGGCGTCGGGTCAAGGGCCACCAAGGGCGTCCGGCTACGCCGGACGCGAACCCTTGAGGCGACGATGGCGGTGTCACGCTGCGCCCGGGAACGGGCGGACAGCCCCGGCCCGCCGCATCGCGCGGCAATTTCGCCGTGTTCCGCACCGTCCTCGCAACCCGCCCGCTCCCTGCCGAGCGGCGAGCGTCCCTCCTTGCGCAGCGTGCCCGGCCACAGCGCGGATCGGTGGTGTGGTACGGGTTGGTGGGAAGGTTCCGGCAAAGGCGCCGCGGCGGCGTTTGCAGGCCATTGTGGGCGATGCCGCCGAGGGCGGCCCGGGCTCTATCGCCTGCGGCGACCAAGCCCCCTACGGGGTCTTGTCCCTAGCGGGTGACGATCCCTATCGCTTCCGCCCTTCGGCGGTGTTGCCGCTTCTGCGGCGCCCCGGGACGGTGGGTAGCGGCAATCGAACAACGCAATGCACCACAACTCGCGCAAGAGGTGCGTCGCCAGCGCGTCCACGGTCCAGCGCCAGCCGTTGTCGGGCGCTTCGTTGAACCGCTCCAGCGCCGCCCGCACTTCAAGTTCGACCGCGAACGCATGCGCGCCGGCGTCCGACCCGCCATCCTCGAAACCGGCCTCGGAACGTGTCAGTTATGTGGAGCTACACATAACTGACATTATGTGGCGAGAGTTCTTATGGGGAGTTGCAAAGGCAAGTCGCTGAATTTGATCGATCTCAGCCGCCGGGACTCCACATAAGTGTCGCCGGCCACGTGCGGCGGGCCGCGGTTACGCGGCGGGGTGCCTGGATCTCGCGCCCTCTCCGTCATAGGGCGTGGAGCCACTCGAGCAGGCTGCGGTCGTTCTTCCACGAGGGGATGTCCGGGAACGTCGATCCGTCCGCGATCTTCTCGAGCGCCTTCCGCTTCATCTCGAGATTGGCCCGGGCGTAGATCTGGGTCGTCGTCACGGCTTCGTGCCCCAGGAAGTCCCGGATGATCTCGATCGAGACGCCGGCCTGGAGCAGGTGCATGCCCTTGGTGTGCCGGAAGGTGTGCGGGCTGACCGGCTGCGTGAAGCCCGGGCGGGCATTCCGCACGGCCTGGACATGCTTGTCCAGAATGTAGCGGACGCCCCAACGGGTGAGTCGCCCGCCTTGCCGGTTCCGGAACATCGGCTCCGCGGACTTCTCGGGGCGGTCCAGGCCGTGTTCGCGCAGGTGGTCGCGAAGGAGTTCGGTCGTCGGGTCCATCAACGGCGCGGCGCGCATCTTCCGACCCTTGCCGAACAGCCGGACCTGCGCGGGCGGTTCCAGCCGCACGTCGCCGGCAGTCATGTCGATCAGTTCCTGTACGCGCGCGCCGGTGTCGTAGAGGACGCTCAGCAGCACCGCGTCCCTGCGTCCGTCGCGGTGGCGAAGATCGGGCTGCGCGAGAATCTCGGCGAGGCGTTCCTTGGAGAGGTAGCCGATCAGCTTGCGCGGCTGCCGGCGCAACGGGATCGCGAGGATCTGCTGGCACCGCTGCAGGTGCTCGGGTGCCTCCGACTGCACGTAGCGGAAGAAGGAATGCAGCACCGCGAGCCGGTGGTTGCGCGTGTGGATGGACGCGTGCCGGTCATCTTCCAGGTGATCGAGGAACGCCTCCACCAGCGGCACGTCGATGTGCTTCAGGCGCAGCCGTTCCAGCGCGATCCCACGCTGGTCGCGGCAGAACCGCAGGAACAGGGTGAACGCATCGCGGTAGGCCCTGATGGTGTTGGGGCTCAGGTTCCGTTGCGCCGCGAGGTGGTGCGTCAGGAAGCCGGTCAGGTGCACGGAAAAGTCCTCTGCCTTCATGAGTGCGTCCTCCGGGGAATGACGTCGCCGAACGCGGCGTGAGCGCGCTTGGTGACCTCGGGGAACAGCTCGGCTGTCAGATGGAGGTAGTGCGCCGTGCCCACAACGGACCGATGGCCCAGGTAGGTCGCGAGCACCGGCAGCTTGGCGTCGATGTCCGCGCCCTCGCGGTACCAGCGGAGCAGTGTGTGGACGGCGAAGGTGTGGCGAAGATCGTGGAGACGGGGTCCGCTGCCCAGGCCGCGGTGCGAAATGCCGCATCGGAACAGCAGTTGCCGGAACAACTCGTAGACCGACCCCGAGCGCCACCCCCCACCGCGGTGCGACGGGAAGAAGATCGCGTCGTCCGGCCGGCCGCCCATCGCCGCGTCGTAGGCGCGCAGACGCCTGACGAGCGACAGGGCGGGAGGCACCAGGCGGTCCTTGCCGAACTTGCCGTCGCGGACGGTCAGCACCCCGCGGTTGAGGTCGACGTCCGCCACCCGCAGCTTGACGACTTCACCGACGCGGAAGCCGCAGCCGCACAGCAGGCGAAAGACCTCCGGCATGACGAGGTGCCGGAACGGCGACCTCGCGGTCGGGGCGAAATCGTCGACCGCCTGCAGCAGGCGTCCGACTTCGGCGTGGGTCAGGATGCGGGGCGAGAAACCCCTGTCGCGCTTCGCCGCCAGGGATCGCTCGGGCACGTACGTCGGTTGTCCGGTTCTGCACAGGAACTTGGCAAACTCGCGGACCAGGCCCACGCGGTTCTGTTGCGCGCCGCCGCTCTCTTGCGGGCGCCTGGCCAACCACTTCCGGGTTGCCGAACGGGACAGTGTCTCGTCCTGTGGCGCTTCGCGGGCCAGGAACCGGTCGAAGTGCATCAGTTGATAAGCCGCGGTGTCGTACCGGTAGCCGATGGCACGCCGCTCCCGCACGAACTGCTCCATCAGCGGCGCCAGCGGACTCTCGAACACGGGCTTGCGTTGGCTACTCGACATGGTGCGCCTCCTCGGTGTCCAGTGCGGCGCCGCGTAGCGCTTCGGTGTCGGCCTTGGCGTAGATCATGGTCGTGGCGGACGCGGCGTGTCCCAGGATCTCGGAGATGACATGGATGGGGACCTCCTCCCGCAGCAACTGCGTCGCCAGGTTGTGTCGAAGGGAATAGAGGCCCGGCGGCTGTCCTTTGCGGTTGTCGATCTTCGCGGCGTATCGCCAACGAGCCATGAGCTGGTACAGGTTCTTGCCGCTGTGGAACGGCTCGACCGGCGACGCGAGCTTGAGGAACACCTGGCGGTGCTCCGTCTTCGCGCGGCCGAAGCGGAGGTAGTCGATCAGCGCTTCGCCGACCTCTTCGGAAAGCGGCAGCCGGAGCGGTGCGCCGGTCTTGGACTGCGTGATGTTGACCGTCGCGGCTTCCCAGTCGAGGTCGTCAAGTCTCAGCGCGGCGATGTCGCCGGGTCGCAGGCCGAGCCGAGCGGCCAGCAGCAGGATGGCGTAGTCCCTCTTCCCCCTCGGGGAGCTGCGGTCGATGGCTTCCAGCAACCTGACGACGGCCTCCGGCTCCCAGACCGGCCGGATGGTGGCGTCCGCGGCGATGCGGACCGTCGGCAGCGCCTGGCTGAGGTCTTGCCGCAGGGTGCCGCGCATGGTGAGGAACTTGAGGAACTGACGCACGCAGGAGACGATCCCCGAGATGGTCTTGGACCGGTAATGCTCCCGGGAAACGACGAAAGCGCTCACGTCGCCGGGCTGCATGTCCCGAGGGGTCTCCACGTTCCTCATCGAGTGCAGGAAATGCAGGAACTGCGCGATCTCCCGAATCCGCCCGGCGAGCGTCGTTGGCCGGAGGCGGAGGCGTTCCGTGCAGTACCGCTCGTAGTCCCGCAGGGGCTTCTTCATCGCGCGCGGAAGCGTGCCCGTCAGCTTGTCCGCGCCGTAGGGGACGATGCGCCGGTCGCGCTTGAAGTCTCCGAGCACCTTGACGTCGTACACCATGTTGCGGCGCCAGTGGTCGCCTGGCTCGAGGCGCTCTCCGACAGGCGGGCGAAACGCGTCAACGAAGCGAGTGGCCAGCTCATCCGAGTACCCGGGGCCGAGGTCGTTGTCCTGAGCGAATGCGAGGAGCCGGCGCCAGGTCGCCCGAAAGCGGTCTCGCGAGCGTCTGCTGTAGCCGAGACGCTCAAGCTCGCCGACCGCGAGCGCAACAACCCGTTCCAGTGGAAGGTCGTTCGTTGTTGTTGTGTTGGTTGAATCCAAGATCGATCTCCTGTTCGAAGGGCGGCCGGGGTGGCCGCCGGGAGACCAATCTTCAAATATTATGTGTAGTCGACGAAGCCTATGTGCCTGATCGATATGACACTATGGGCAGCAACTCCACATAAGTCGTTACTCCACATAATGTCAGCACCGCCGCTGCAAGCGGAGAGTGGCCATCAAGCGCCCCCGAACGACGCCCCAGGCCCCGCATCAGCTACCGACATAAATCATATGTGTAGCTCCACATATGATTTATTGTGGGGTGTGAGCTTTTATGTGGATTCACATTCGCAACTCACTGATTACAAAGAGACTCATCCTTGCAGAGCTACACATAAAATCCGCGGATCGCGGGGGGCCCCGACAGTTGGGCGCCGCGTGTGGTCCCGGAGATGTCAGAGCGAGTGAAGCCACTCGAGCAGCGTGCGGTCTTTCTTCCAGGACGGGATGTCCGGGAAGGTGGAGTCGTCGGCAACTCGCGCAAGGGCCTTGCGCTTCATCTCCAGGTTCGCCCGCGCGTAGATCTGGGTGGTCACGACATGCTCGTGACCGAGGAAGTCCCTGATGATCTCCAGTGAGACGCCGCTTTGGAGCAGATGCATTCCCTTGGTATGCCGCAGCGTGTGGGGAGTGACCGTCTGGGTGAACGCGGGGTGAGCGTTGCGCACCGCCTGAACGTGCTTGTCCAGGATGTACCGCACGCCCCAGCTGGATAGCCGTGCGCCTCGCCGGTTCTGGAACAGCGGCTGTTCGAACCGCTCGGGCCGGTCCAAGCCGAACTCGCGCAGATGATCGCGAAGCAGCCGCGTCGTCGCGTCCATCAACGGCACCGCGCGCATCTTCCGACCCTTGCCGAACAGCCGGACTTGCGCGGGCGGTTCCAAACGCAGGTCACCGACGCTGATGTCGATCAACTCCTGAACGCGCGCGCCGGTGTCGTACAGCACGCTCAGAAGAACCGCATCCCTGCGACCGTCACGTGTTCGGACATCGGGTTGCGCTAGGATCCTCGCGAGGTCGTCCTTGGCGAGGTAGCCGACCGTGGTGCGCGGGTGGCGCCGCAACGGAATGGCGATGATGCGTTGACACTGCAGCAAGTGGTCCGGGACCTCCGACTGCACGTACCGGAAGAACGCATGCAGGGCAGCGAGCCGGTAGTTGCGGGTCCGTATCG
The DNA here is from genome assembly GCA_963668365.1 of Pseudomonadales bacterium. Taxonomy (GTDB): domain Bacteria; phylum Pseudomonadota; class Gammaproteobacteria; order Pseudomonadales; family Azotimanducaceae; genus VXNE01. Next base: position 4,399,682 of record OY764266.1, on the reverse strand, counting down.
AAGCATGCCTGTCGTGCTCCAAGTGGTCGAGGAACGCCTCGACGAGCGGGACGTCGATCTGCTTGAGGCACAGGCGCTCGAGGGGCATTCCCTGCTGGTCGCGGCAGTACCGCAGCAGCAGCGTGAACGTGTCGCGGTAGGCCCGGATCGTGTTCTGGCTGAGGTTGCGTTGCGCTGCGAGGTGGTGCGAAAGGAAGCCGGTCAAATGCACGGAGAGATCGGTCGGCTTCATGACGGCACACTCCGTGGAATGATGTCGCCGAACGCGGCGTTGACGCGAACCGCGACTTCCGGGAACAGTTCCGCCGTCAGGTGCAGATAGCGTTCGGTGCCCAGGAGCGACAGATGGCCCAGATAGGTCGACAGGACGGGAAGCTTCGCGTCGAGATCCGCGCCCTCGCGGTACCAGCGCAGCATGGTGTGCACGGCAAACGTGTGACGAAGGTCATGGACGCGAGGTCCCTTACCCTCGCCGCGATGAGGAATGCCGGATCGATACAGCAGTTGCCGGAACAGGGTATAGACCGCCCCAACGCGGTACGGTTCGCCTAGGGGTGATGGGAAGAAAGACGCGTCACCCCGTCTGACGCCGACCACTGCGCTTACCGCCGCGTCGTAAGAGCGAAGACGCTCGACGAGCGGCAGGGCGGGCGGCACCAGCCGATCCTTGCCGAACTTGCCCTCGCGCACGGTCAGGACGCCGCGGTTGAGGTCGACATCGTCCATCCGCAGGTTCACGACTTCGCCGACGCGGAACCCACAGCCGTAGAGCAGGCGGAAGATCTCTGGCATGACCAAGTGTCGAACCGGCGACCCTGACATCGGTTGCAACCGATCGACCTCATGAAGCAGCTTCCGGACCTCCGCATGCGTGAAGATGTGCGGCTGGTAGGTGGTCTCTCCCTTGGCCCGCAGCGACCCGTCGGGGACGTAGGCCGGATGGCCGAGGCGTCGCAGAAACTCCGCAAACTGGCGGGCTGCGGTGAAACGGGCCTGTTGCGTGCGTGGACCCTCCAGCGGGTCCTTGGCCAGCCACCTCCGGACGGTCGAACGAGACAACCCGTCGTCGGCCGGCCCCTGCTCGGCCAGGAACCGATCCAGGTGCATGAGCACCACAGCTCCGACTTCGTACTTGTAGCCGACGGCGCGCTTCTCCCGCACGAACTGCTCCATGAGCGGTGCGAGTGAACTCTTGAACGAAAGATGGGGCGCATTACTCGACATCGTGCGCCTCCTCGGTGTTCAGCGCCGCGCTTCGCAGCGTCTCCGTGTCGGCCTTCGCGTAGATCAGGGTCGATGCGGTGCTGGCATGCCCCAGAATCTCGGAGATCACATGGATCGGCGTCTGCTCCCGCAGGAGCTGAGTTGCGAGCGTGTGGCGTAGCGAGTGGAGGCCGTGGCGCTGCGCGGTGGGGAAGCGGATGCCCGCCAGCTTCCGCCAGCGGTTGACCACGCGATGCAGATGGTTGTCATCGGCGAACGGACCTATCGGTTGCTTGAGCGTCAGGAACACTTCCCGATGCTCGGTCTCCGGCCGACTATGGCGCAAGTAGTCGATCAGGGCCTCGCCGACTTCTTCCGAGATCGGCAGATGCAGTTGAGCGGTGGTCTTCGACTGCGTGATGGTGATCGTCGATGCTCCCCAGTCGAGGTCGTCCAGTCTCAGCGCGCGAACATCGCCTACGCGCAGCCCCAATCGCGATGCCAACAACAGGATCGCGTAGTCGCGCTTGCCCACGGGCGAACTGCGCTCGACGGCTTGGAGCAACTTGACCACGAGTTCCGCGTCCCAAACCGACGGGATGGCCGCGTCCCGGGTGACGCGGACCCTGGGCAGCGCCTGGCTAAGGAAGCTCGCCAAATTAATCTATCCGTTCATGGTGTTTGGCAAGAGGCTGTAGTTCCACTCGCCATGGAAGGGGTCGCGCTTGATGGCGAGGTTGTTCATCTGCGCGTCGGTGATCTGGCGGCCGGTCGGGTATTGGCCTTCGTCGAGTTCGGAGCGGATCGCCAGGCCCTCCCTGGTGGTCGTTGCGCCGATCAGGTTGACCACGACCTCGTGGCTCACCAGCGGCCGGCCGCGCCAGTTCTGGGTGATGTGGCAGAACATGCGATGCTCGATCTTGTTCCACTTGCTGGTGCCCGGCGGGAAGTGACACACCGAGATGCGCAGCCCGAGGGTGTCGGCCAGCTGCTGCAGCTCGTACTTCCACAGGCGCGAACGGCTGCCGTTGGAACCGCCGCCGTCCGCCGTGACCAGCAGGCGGCGGGCCTCCGGGTAGGCGTGGCGACCCATCTGCCGCCACCAGCGCCGCAGCGTCGCCACCGCGAACTCCGAGGTGTCGTGGTCCACGCCGACGCCCACCCAGCCGGCGTTGGCCGTCAGGTCGTACACCCCGTACGGAATCGCCTTGCCGAGGTCCCGGTCGATGAAGTCATGCACCTTCACCTCCTCGGGGCGTCCCTTCGGACGCCATTCCCTGCCGCCGTTGCGGTACGGGCCGACCAGCTCCTTCTTCTTCGTGTCCACCGACACCACCGGCTGCCCCAGGCGCTGGAACGCCCGCACGCGTCGGTCGATGCGCCGGAACTGCGCGTCGCGGTCCGGATGCTGGCGTCCTTCGAGCGTCTTGCGGTTGGCCTGCAGGCTGTAGCCCAGTTCGTGCAGCAGGCGATTCACCGTGCGCTCGCTGACCGGATGCCCCGCGTCCCGCAACCGTCGCGCCAACCGCGCCGCGCTGCTGCAGGTCCAGCGCAACGGGCCGGTCGGGTCGCCCCGCGTCACCGGCTCGAGTTCCCGCTCCAGCGCGTCCACCAGGCCCGCGTCCCGCGCCGTCAGCGTCTTGCGGCCGCCGCCCGGACGGCGCTGCCGCGCGGCCCCCACCGGCGCCGCCCCCGCGTCCAGCTCCCGCAACCCCGCGCGCACCGTGACCCGCGACATCCCCGTCGCCTCGGCGACGCGCGTCACGCCGCCACGCCCGATGGCCCGCGCCTCCGCCGCCGCCCACAGCCGACGCGTGCGCTCATCCAGCAGCGGCCCCAACACCGCGTACTTCCCCCGCAACGCCTCCGTCACCGCCGCTTGCGTCAAACCAGCCATCGCCGACAGCATAACAAACGCCGATCATATCGGACATTCTATTTTGGCGAGAGCCCTAAGGTCTTGCTGCAGGATGCCGCGCATGGTCAAGAACCGAACGAACAGCCGCACACTAGAGACGATGCGCGAGATGGTCTTCGGCCGGTAGCGTTCGAGCCAAACCACGTAAGCCATCAGATCGGAGGCCTGCAGCTGCGACAGCGTCTGCACACTCCTCGAACCCAAGAAGTCGAGGAACTTGCCAAGTTCCGCGGTACGGGCGTTAACTGTCAGCGGACGGAGGTGACGGTTCTCGATGCAGTAGCCTTCGTAGTCCCGCAACGGCTTCCTCATCGCCGGCGGGATGTTGAGCTTGCTCCTGTCGGTCCGTGAGCGTTCGATGCGCCCGTCGCGGCGAAAGTCGCCGAGTACCTTGACACTGAACTCGGCGTTGCGTCGCCAACCGCGAGACGCGTCCTTGTGGGAGCGGCAGTGCTCGACGAAAGCCGCCGCAAGATCCTCCGAAAACTCGTCGCCGAACTCCCTCTCTTCGGCGAAGCCGACGAGATGGCTCCAGGTCGTCCGGTACCGCGTTAGCGACTTCCTGCCGTAGCCGATGTGCTCCAAGTGGCGGAGCGCACGTGGAATGAGGCGCTCTAGAGGAAGGTAGTCCAGTCTTGCCTTGTTGTGTGAATCCAAGATCGATCTCCTGTCAAAGGGCGGCCGTTGTGGCCGCCGGAGATCCATCATCGATATTTTATGTGGAGTAATCGAAGCCTAAGGCGCTGATCCAATGTGCGATAGCAGGACAACTCCACATAAAACTTCACACCCCACAATAAATTGAGGACACCTGGCGTCTCCCGTGTCCGAGTTCCGCCGCGATCGTCTGCCGCGCCTCGGTGTCAATCCGCCGTCTCGCCCCCGTCAGCGACCGCTGCGGCGGACCCCCGGCCGCCGGCGCCTTCCAGCCCGTGTTCTCCTCGAGCATAGTGGTGCCTCAGCCTGTGCATGCGGTACAGGCCCGCCTCCCGGGTCTGGCTCTCGTACACCTTGAGCTGCTGTTTGTAGTTGCGCTCCGACGGGATCAGCGCGCCGCTCCCCGCCAGGCGGCGCGCCTCGTCGAGCAGCTTGCGCTGGCTGTCCCGCAGAACCGGCACCTCGCGCGGCCTGCCGCCCTTGGTCGTCGAGCCCTTCAGGCGGATGCGGTCGCCCCGGTCGTCCCTCGACGGCGTGAACTTGATTGCCTCCTCGCAACGCAGGCCGAACTCCGCCTCGAGGCGCAGCGCCATCGCCACGTGCGCGTCCTTCACCAGCGCCAGCTTGTCCGGGTCGAGGACCACGCTCTTATCCTCGTTGGTCACGTACTCGCGGTTGGCGATGCCCAGCGCAGCGTTGACCGGCACCACGCCCGGACGCCCGACGTGTTTCGCCCACCAGCGCACGTGCGCCATCCTGTTCTTCACCGTGCCGATGGATCGGCCCTGGCGCTTCCACTCCCCGACCAGCGCCGCGACGTGCTTGCGCTTCAGCCCGGTCGCCCGCAGGCCCTTGAAGCCGAGATCGTGCAGGGTGTCGGCTATCTGCGCCAGCGCGTAGGAGCGCGCTGTGCGCGTGCCGTGGGAGCCGTCGTCGTGCGCCGCCTGCAGGCGCTTCAGGTCGTAGTTCAGGTCGCGCACCGCAACCTCCGTCTCGCTTGGCGACCTCGCCATCCCCGGCAAACGGCCGGGCAACGTCCTCCCCTGGTCGACACGCTATAGCCGGTGCCCGCAGCCCCGTCAAAGACCGCGTGTTGAGCAACTCGGTAAGCGGGAGACCGCGCGGAACGCCGTGCGCGGGAGTGATGCCGGGTGCGCCTCTGGAAGTTTTTTCGGGAGGAACGGAAGGGAATCTGCCGCGCCCGGCGCCGCGTCAGCGGGCCGGGCCGGCGTACGGATTAGTTTTGCTGGGCGATCCGGCTCTGCCTGCAGGCAGTCCGGACCCCGCAACGAGTTGCGGCATGGCCCTTCGACGCGTGTTCCCTTGCCGTCGCATGCGGCGGCCGCGGCGTGCCTCTCGACACCTGTCCCGCCAGCCATTCGGCACGCCGGCCTCTTGCGTTGCCCCGAACCGGGACACGACTTCGGATCGCTCCTCCGTCGCGCGCGAGACCTCGCGCCACGGCCTGTTGCCATCTGCACGCCCGACTGATTCGTCAGGCCCGCGCGGTCTACCGCGCGCCGCAGCACAATGGCCGTTGAGGAGTCGCCCCCGTTCGCGCGCGACCGCGACGTGGCGCTCGGTGCCCTTGCGACGCGTCGACCGCGCTGCCGCGCGATTGCGGCGAGGCACATGGGACACCTTCCGGTGCCGTCTCACGCCGGACACTTCGTCCGGCAACGCCCCCCGGAGGCGGCGAGTGAGTGCGGCGGACTCTACCACGCCGTCATTAATCCCGCATTAGTCGCGTGCTTAGCAGACCCCTTGCCGCTACTGCGCTCCAGGCCGATTTAGCGCCCCGTCACTACCGGATTGCCGCAGCGGTTCTCGGCACCACGCAACGGCGCTGCGACGTTGTGCGACAACCAGTGGTAGTGACGGGGCGCATGCAACATGCCGCAGTGCCGCAAGCCGGCGGAAACCTCGCAGGGTTCTTCCAACCCTCCAACCAGCCGCGGCGCGAGGCATCGCACCACACGGCTGAACGAATTCGAGCAAGATCGCGGTCCCCGATACCGGACCGGAAATCCTCGGCTCGAAGCGCCTCGCTTCTACCCTGCTTGTCCGGTTTCGACTTCATTCCCGTCATCGTTGGTTGTGCTTCGCGCGAACCTGTATGTAAGGCTGGTCGCATCCGTAACGCCCGATAGCTTCACTGTCCCGCTAGGCCGTTGCTCAAGCTGCTGAAGGGGGTGAGAGATGACTCTGATTGTGGGTTTAGCGTCCGCCCCTTCTACGCCCGAGACGATCACAAGGAAGAAGTGGGGCGAGCTTCTGGCTCGCTGCCACTCGGCACTGGTCAGCGATATCTCGTTCGGTTCGGCGCCTGCGCTGACTTTCAACTCGTAGAATCGTTCCAACTCGTCCATCGCATCTGCACCAACCCCGCGTTCCCTACGGAGGTCTACAATGGCCTTGTCATCGCTGCTAAGAACTCTGCGAGCAAGCTCGAAACCCACATCCTCCCTTTCTTGATCCGAGTAACCTCGCAACGGTGTGCGACTAGTAGGCGGCCCGCTAGGTTTCGTCCCGCGAGGATCGACCGGTCCATTGCTTGGACGCCGGGGTGTCCGATTGTCTCGTGGCGACCCTTCGACCACTTGGCCCCTCGGATCGACCACCGTCAGAGTTTCGGGGTCGACGAGCACCCGGGGCTTTGCAAGATTCCGCGCGTTCTGCCCTGTAGTGTCGTTGCCAGCAGTACGGCCATCCTCTTTTGACGACCCGGAAGCTCGACCGCGACCGTCTGCCTTACTCTTGCGTTTCTCACCTGTGCGTGTTCGCAGCGCCTCTAGGTCCTCTCGGATCGCGGCAGACATCTCCTCCTTTTCACGCTGGGCTTGCTGTTCCGCCAGTTCGAGTCCCGCCACCGCCTCGCCGTCCACAGCGCGATCCCAAGCTGAGCGCCAAGCCTGCGACACCCGACGCCTTTCGCCATCGAACACTCCTGCGACGGCTCGGCCTCCTCGATCTGCCCTGGGAAGATCTGTTTGCGGATCTCTGACGAACACGTTCTGACCGGCCAGATCCACCTTCACACGGACTGGGCAACGACGCCTCCCGCCGCCCGCACTCTCAGGAACGTCAACGGCAAGCGTCAGCTTCGGGTGCGACCAAACGGTGAGTTGTTTCAAGTCGTCCCATCGCCCGCCGACGATACTCCTCGCTGCCAAAGGTTCGTTCCGCACCAAGTCCTCCTGCAAATGTTGGGCGGCCGAACGGAACAGGCGCGTGGCCTCCGGCTCTTCGAAGGAGTCCTCCAAATCCAACACCTGGGCGGCTGCGGACTTGATCACCTCAACGCCCAGCGGCTCCAGCAACAACTGGAACTGCTCCATCTCACCCCCCGGTTTCCAAAGCGGGAGGCCGTTCCCGAGCGCGTTCAACAGCGATTCATCGTCCGTCGCGAACACGGGGCGGTTTCTCCTCCACCCCTCGGTCGTCCAGAGCGCGAGCCTTCGGAGCTTCCGGCGATCCGCTTTAGATCCCGACTCGCGATATCGCTCAACCAGTAGCCGCAATGTCTCCAGCTGCACCGCTTCGTCCTCAAGGTCGGGGGGGCGCCGCCCTCGTGCGATTCCTCGAAGCACATTAATGCAATCTGAGAGCAAAGGCCTCCTAACCTGAAGCGCGTTCCACAATTCGGCCGTACCGGGCACAAGTGGCGCGAAGGGCATGTGCTTCCCGAAAACTGGCCGATCATCCGCGTACACCTTGCTCGGCGGGCGCCACCCCAGTCTCGTCGCGATCAGGCCGTCGCCTTCGCTGAAGGCTTGGCGCAGCTCCCGCTTCGTCAGATCCGATCGCGACACCGATCTTTCGAGCGACTCGGCCAATGCCTTGTAGACGACCGCATCACTCCGAGCGGCGCGCCCGTCTGACCCATCGTCGTCTCTGAGTTCGCGTAGCCTCGCGACCAATTCACGCCGCGTCGGATCTCCCGACATCCCAAGTGCGCTCAATACCGCCGGCCAGTTGCGCCGGTCTGGATGAGCGCCTACCAGATCTGGATGAAGGAAATCCGGCGAGTCCGAGCCGAATATCGCTTCAGTTCCGCGCGTGCGGATCCGCAGTTCCGATGGTCGCCTTGGCGTTCCACTCTCGTCGTCCAGCCATGGAACATCACGGGCCTGCCACAACCAGAACGCGACCGTTCGCCCCGTCTCTCTCCACGTGTAGTAATCATCCGCCGTCGCCACTTCGGCGAAATCACTTAGGCGACCCCATCCCCGCACCAACGTCGCCAACAACGCCCGGGCCCTTCGTCGCCGCTTCCCACTCTGGGGAACGCTCGCGATATCCTCGATCACCTCAAGCATCGTCGGACAGGCCGAGTCCGCCAATGTGTACGTGGCCCCCTGATCCGCCAGGGCCTTCGAGCGACCACTAGGGCTGCCGTCAACCAGGCGGCGTAGTCCAGCTTGCAGCCCGGAAAACCGCTGCTTCAAGTCTGGGTGCGGCTCTGGCCGGGGCGCCGTTTCCGCGCCGAGCAGCGTCAGGAACCTTTGCGCCCCAATCCCGGCGCGTCCTTCGGGAGACCTGAGTGCCTTCCCGTAACGACCTTCCAGCCACACGATCCCCCTCGTCTTTCCCGCGGCCACAGCGAAGCTATCCTTGCCCCTATTGACCGAGCCTGGCTGGTAAGCGGTCGCAGGCGATGCCACCATCCTCCGCCGTCTTCCCTTCCCTCCGGCTTTATACTCGTACGCCCTGAGCGCGATAGCGCGTCCCACGGCGCGCCCCAATTCAGGCCGTTCGACGACATCGATCAGTTCGAACGCTCGCCGGAGCGCATCCGCCTGTCCGTCCGTAAGCGGCTGCGCAAGTTCGCGCCCCGACCGCCCGGCCTCCGCGAGGCGACGGACGACAACTGTGTCGTCGGTCCCATCCAACAGTGCCCCTCGGTCCCTAAGCCAATCGATCATTAGGCCCGCGTCTTCGGAGTCGTCGAGATGCCCCGGGTGCAGCGCCGTCACGATCCCGAGTTCCTCGGCAAGCGGCGACAAGTTCTCCGCGAGCGCCTCGGCGGCACCTGCCGAAGGCGGTACCAAACGTCGACCATCGGCCGCAACGGTGCAGGGCAACGTGCCCAACAACTCGCCCAATCCGCCCCTTAGTCCCGCGGCCGCCAGGCTGATGGTCGATCGCACGGATCGCCTCTCGTCCCGGAGTAGCTCCAGAGCCCGCTCTACGCTCAACGGCTCCGCGATATCTGCGCCGGCGGCGCGCCAGTCGTCCCACACCAAGCGCCATCTCCCGGCCTCATCCCGAGCGTCCGTGGGAAGCGCCGCCTGCATGCCAAGGAGCGTGGCCGTTTCCTCCTCTGTCACGACCCCCTCAAGCGGTTCGCTCTCAACCGCCAACTCCGCTAGCTTCAACCACCCTTTTCCAGGTACTTCAAGGTCGCCTCCATTGGCCACTGTCGTCCGCGCCTTGTCCAAAATCGCATAGTTCAACCTACCAACCAGCGACACGGTCTCTTGGTCCCACGACGAACCGACCGGCATCGCCCGCCATGCAGCCTGGGGATTTCGGCGCAAGAGATCGATGGCTGCGTGCCCCCAAATGTCGGCCACCAGCGGCACGAGCGCTTGATTCCATTTCGTACCGGCCACGTCGCGCCGGCTCGTCAGCGGATCGAACTGCGCGTTCACGAACACCGGCAATGGGGTCTCGACAACCGGAAGCCCGGCGTACACTTCGCCCACGGTTGCCTCGTGCAAGGGCAACGCAACGCCGATTGGAGTGGTCGCCTCTTTCGCCTTTCGGACCCGGGACACCCCTTTCGGTGAGTCGACCTCCGCCGTGTAAACCACCCAGGAAAGATCGTCTGGGGCCTCGACGAGCTGTCGGTGAACCAACGCACCCGGAGGCGCGACGGACAGCTGCTCGGAACCAGCTTCCGTGCGACGAACCGAAAGCCGTCGAACTGTCTCGCCGCTCGGTGCAGACAATCCAACTGCGCCAACGCTTCGCAGAAACAGCAGCCCCGCATCCCCCCACCGATCGAGCCAATCAGCCAACATTCCTATTTCGAGGCTGCCATCGCCGATCGGAACCCGGAACATGGTCCAGTTGCCCCGGCCGAATGCCGCTGGCAGCTCCATCGGTCCGATAGGCGACAACGTTGAATCGCCAAACTCCACGTGGTAGGGCCTGCAATGCACCTCAATCGTCCGTGAGAGCGAGCGCAAGGCCGACAGACCTATGCCGTGGCGCCCGAACGACGCCGCTTCGCCGCCCTTCGTGCTAAGCCATGGTGTCGCCAGTCCCAAAACATGCCGCAGCCGCACGGGATCGCCGTCATGGCCGACTAGTAGGTCGGTTTCCCGAAGCAGCATGCGAACTTCCGTAGCATTCGCGTCATCGGCGTTTTGCAGGATCTCCGCAAGTCCCTGCAACCGGTCATCGGACAGAAGCTCGCCACTGCTTCGAGCACCATCCAGGGCGTCAGCGATGAATTTCGGAACCTCGCGGAAACGTTCCTGCAGTCGCAGCACGGCAGCGTGTGCCGTCCTCAGGTCCTCGGGTTCGTAGACCTCCACGGCATCAGACAACTCGTTATCACATAGCCAGTCCACTGCCTCCACGGCTAGCGCCAACGACGCCATTTCGCTCCGGTCGTTATGCGTCACGGCCCATCCTCGCCGATAAGAGCCACATTCCATCTGAACACTGATGGCACGATCCTCCGGTGGCTCCAGGTCGGCCATCGATCGCGTGCCGGAAACCAGCGCGCAGTCGCCGCGAGCCCCCGTGGTCGTCCCGCTCCCTTGCGACGGCTCTGTCTTGCCCGTGCCCGGTTACTCACCGTCGCTCCCGCGTTAGGGATTGGATCAGTCTCTCCGACCGAGCTGCGACCGTCGAACTCTGCTCAAGAATCGCCAGATTGATGTCTCTGAGCAGTCGCGCTCCATCACCGCCTTTCGGAAGCAGGGCCAGCTCTTCGTCAAGCGAGCCACCCGAGCATGCGACCGCGACATCCCACGCAATGGGAAAGAGATTCGCCGCATCTGCATCGTTCAGCGTCTTCCCCTCGGGAATCATCGGGACTATCGGCTCGTCGCCGATGATGAAGCCCTCCGTGCAATCTTCAAGCATTAGGACGTGCAAGCCCTTGCCGCGCAATGCCTCGAACAGGTCCCCCAATGGCGACGTCAGCGTATCAATCCAAGCCTCGCGGACCGCAGCCCGTCGCCTATCGGGCGTGCCATCGACTTGATCTCGCTCCTCTCTGGACAATGGCCCCCCGATCCTCTCTGTTTCGCCTATCGCCCACCGCAACAGGTCGCTTTCCTCCAACTCGCGACGCGACGTCGCGGTACGCCTGCATTGCACACAGAAGAACAAGTCCCACACATACTTCTCTTCGGCGCTCAACTCGGGCAATTGCCAAGCACGGGCACGCGTGACGATCTTGTCGATGACCGGCTTTGCCGGGCCCTCGATCCGGACCGCAAGCTCCTGTTCCTTTGATGCGTCTCCCGGCGCGCCGTCGTCACCGGCCTTCGAATAGAAATATCGTTGCGCGAACACGTTTCGAGGGGTCGCCTCGAACGCCCTATCCCCGTACTTTCGGTAGCAGTGGAGCAGTCCGTTTTTGTCCGCGAAGTTCCCGCTGAGCATCTCCGCGATCTGGTGGTGCCTCTTGGGTGTGCTCATGTCTCCTTGTCTCAGCCAATCAGTCTTCGCGCTTCCTCGCTGCCGGGGCAGCAGGCATCGAAGACGTCCGGGGAGTCATGGGAGTTTCCTACGCAAGCGGCTCATCAAATCGTGTCGCGTCGTTCCGCGTTTGCCAGCGCATTTCAGACCGTTGCCAGCCCAACCTTCGCGAGAATCTGCGCCCGCGTGTTGGCGCCGTCGACTAGCTTCTCCGCAATCAGGAACAGGCACGTTCCGTCGCTCTTTCGTTCCCACAGTTCGCCAACGGTGCGCTTCTCCGCGGTGTCCGGACCCTCCGCGATGTGCGAACCCTTGTACTCCACTACCATTAAGCGACCGTCTTCCAGCAGCGCCACGAAGTCGGGGTAGAACTTGCCCCTCGCGGTCGGCAGCCAGAACGACGCGGGGTGCTTGGCCACGTTCCTGAGCCAGAACTTTACGCCGGGCACGCTGTCGATCGCCTGCGCACAACGGAATTCCTCGCCGTCCTCGGCACCGTCGAAGGCCGGTACGCGGTCGGGGCCGAGGAAGTGCCGCGTCGGCTTCCAGCTTCCGCGATAGCGGCGCTGGTCCCGATACATGCCGTCCGCGAACACGAAGGTGTGGTCGAACGAAACCTCGGTCTTGGCATCCGGTGCAAGCAGATGCTGCTGATACACCCCGGCCCGTTCTCGGCGACGGGCCGCAGCGATCTTCTCCCGCACCTTCCGCGCGAGGATGAACTTGCAGCGCATCAATGCGGCGATGTGCATTCCGCGCGCCTCGACCAGGTGACTCACAAGGCGACTGAGCCAACCCAGCATCTCGCCCTGCGCGATGTCCGGCTGCCGCAACTGGCGGTCGAGCCACAGCACCAAGGCTTGCTGCGTCCAGCCCTCCACCTGCACGTCCAACGGCAGCTGCTCCGCCTCGGTCGCGAATTGGTAGGAGATGCGGTTGCCGTCCAGATCAATCTCAAAGCTGCGCGCCGTGGTGCGGACCTCGAACTCGCCTTTCCCCAGTCTCCACGGATGATCGAGAAGCGACCAGTCGTGATACTCCATGAACAAGTCGGTGTCGGCGAACCTCAACGTGTCCTGAACCTCCGACATCAGACGAGGAACGAGGATGTTCTCGCCCAATTCTGCGGGCGAGAGCGAGTTTTGCGTCTGCGCGCGATATCCCGCGACGGCCCTGGCAAACTCGGTGCGTTCGCCTTCAGGTAGCGATGCGACGATCCTCGTTTCGAGTTCGGCATCGACGTGACCTGAAACGACGATTTCAACTCTGTTGCCGGAGCTCTCGTAGACCGCGATGGCCTCACGCATCTCCAGGTCTGACAGCACCGCAGGATCAGCAGGGATCGTGTATCTGAATGTAGGCTGCGATACGTACTGGTGAGCCAACAGATCGCCGTCAGTGCCCAGCTCCCCTTGCGCTTGCTCGATGCTGTCGCGGGCTTCCTCCTCGTCAAAGCCCATCTGGACGAGCTTGTCGACGAGCGCTCGCGCCGCGTCCCCGAAGGAGGGCTCCGAGAGATAGGCGTAGGCGCGGTTCAGTTCGTCCGCCTCGCGACGCTTCGCATAGGGCATCCGCAACACTCGCCCAAGCAACTGCTCGACATCCACCGCGCTCCGGATCCGCGACACGGAACAGAAGACGTAGGCGAAGGAACAATCCCAGCCCTCCTTCAGCGCTTCGACAGTAATGACATGCTCGATCGGACACCCCGGGTCGAACAGGTCGATCCCATCGAGTTCGCGCTGGTCGCCGGTGGCGACGGCGATGCGTTCGTCCGGTATCTGCTCGACCTCGTTCAGATGCCGCTTCAACGCGGCAACCGTTACCTCCTCGTTCCTCTTCTGCGCCTGGAACAGAACGATCGGGCGGACCCCGTCGGAATCTTCCGCCGCGGCCTCCGCCAACGCCTTTCGCGCGGCGACTGCCCCGTTCACTGCTTCCTGCCATGTGTCGTGTTCGGAAAGCATCACCGGCAGCTTGACCATCTCCTCGGCCTTCAACTCGGTCGCCGACACGCTGTGGAGGATGTTCGAGTTGAGGCGAGGTGTCGCGCTGAATTCCACGACGGCGCAGGGGTTCACCCGCGCCTGCATCTCTCGCGTCAGCCCGGTCACGGCGTTGTGGGCTTCGTCGACAATCATCAAGGGCCGATGAAGGTGCATCAGGTTCGCGAAAGAGAATTTCGGGCCGCCGCCCTCCAGCAGCTCTAGCCCTGACACGGTCGTGGCCAACTGCGTGAAGTGCGGTTCCATGTCCTCGTTGTGCGCGTAGACCCTGCGACCTTCGGTACTCTTGACGCGCAGAGTCTGGATCGTTCCGACGACGATGCAGCATTGACCGCGAATGTCGTGCGGGCGGATCGTGGCGAAGTCCGCGATGTCGAACACGCGCACGCGTCCATCGAACGCTTCATCCAGCGCCTGCCGATACGGGTGGCGCGGGTTCTTCAGCGCCTCGGCTGTCTGCTGCCGGATCGTTTTCGTTGGAACCAGCCATAGGGCCATCGGCCAGTCTTTCTCAATCCACGCGTCACGGGCCAGGGCGACGGCATAAGCAGCGAGGATCGTCTTCCCGCCACCCGTCGGCAGGCGCAGACAGACGTACGGAACCGCTGGCAAGCCCGACAGCGGCTGGTAGCTGCCACCATAGTTGCCGAGGCGGCCGGACTGCTCTGGCACTCGCGTCACAGCCTCATAGGCGTTCTTCGCACCGCCGATCCGAGCCTCTTCGAAAAAGCGGCGAAGAACGTCGAGGGTTCCGGCCTGATACTGCTTGAGGTCCACGCCCCGCCGCTCAGGCCCGTGACCCGATGTCGTAGGGCGTCTGCTTGAAGGCGATGCCTTCGCGCTCTTAAGGTCTCCGCCGCAAGGCGCGACTGCTCACCGTACACGGTCAGCGGCCCGCCGAATCCTTGGTCGGTTTCGGCGGCCTTGTCGCGGATCATGGCGAGCGTTCCTCGCGTCAGCACGTTCCCGCTGTTCGGTCGCTTGTCTCCGAGTATGCCGTTGTAGAGCAGCGCCCATGCCCGGCCATCGTGGATCCCGAGCAGCGGGGAGGCAGCCCCACCATCCCAGGGCGTCCCCGTCTCCGAGAACCACACATGGGCAGCGAGTGTAGAGAATCCGATGTCGGGACGGATGCGCCCGTTCCCATCGAACGCAGGCGGCCCGAGCCGGTAGAACCGGAATCCGCCCCCGCCCTTCCAGCCAACGCCTTCGGAAATGCCGCCTTGGTCACCTTCGACCACCTTTTGCAGACGAGGAGCGCAATGCGTGACGGCATGCTCTCCCATCTCCACGCCGATCCAACGCCGTCCCATCTTGTGTGCTACAGCAGCTGTAGTGCCCGACCCCAAGAACGAGTCGAGGACAAGGTCTCCGGGGCTCGTTGCGATGTGCAGCACATGCTGAATCAACCGCTCAGGTTTGGCGGTTCCGAAGCTGACGTCAGAGCCGAAGAGGGCGTTCGCCTCCTTCTTCGACTCATCAGTGTGCCCTACGTCTGAATGCGGCCACCAGGTCCATGGAACGAGCCCCTCGACTTCGGAGAGATAGCGAATCACGCTCGGCTGCGAGTCCCCGTTTTTGCCCCAATAGATGCGATCGGCATCAAGCAATCGCCTGAACTCTGATTCGATCATCGACCAGCATCTGCCTTCCGGGGGGCGGTGGACGTGCCCGGAGGGCGATACGATTTCGTACATCTGGTTGGGGCGATAGCCTTGGGCCGTCATCGGTAGGCCGCGCCAACGCTTCGCTGGATCCAACTCCTTCCGGTTGTCCGGGTTGCGATAAATCCTTGCCTGGGTCTCGTTTAGGGGCACGCGGTTACGTGACTTCTTGAAACGTTCTGGCGACTTGGCGTAAACGAAAACGTATTCGTGGGCGTCACCGATCGCCCCGCGGTTCTCCCGCGAGTAGCGCTTCTGCCACACGTTTGAGGCGACGAACCGAGAACGTCCGAATACCTCATCCAAGATGATCTTCAGGTAGTGTGCCTCGTTGTCGTCGATGGACACCCAGATCGAGCCATCCTCGCTCAGCAGTTCCCGCAGGAGCTCCAGTCTTGGCCACATCATGGCCAGCCAACGCGCGTGTTCGAGATTGTCGTCGTACTGCTCGAACGCCGACCGGGTGTTGTAGGGAGGGTCAATGTAGATGCACTTGACCCGTCCAGCGTAGAACGGCAGCAGTGCTTTCAGGGCGTCCAGATTGTCGCCCTGGATGAGCATGTTCCCCGTGTCCCTGTCGCCGCCCGAGTGCTCTGCGACCTCCTCAAGCAGGCGGTACGGCACCCGGGTCGTTGCGCGGATGTCGTCCTCCCGCGTCAGCCAGATCAACGTGGGCATGCTTGTTCTCTCTCGTGCCAATCCACGGAGGGCAGGGACTCCGAGGTCGCCACAGTCAACGGATTGCCTGGACCTTCAGGTGAACGCCTTCCCGTTGCTGCAGACAATCGATGATCTCGAACAGGTTACGCGCGTGGGGATTGCCGGTCGCACTGAGCATGCGCATGAGGCTCTTCGGCGACTTGTCCGTGAGTCCTCCGAGTTCGCCGAATCCGATTGTCGCATTGACGTAGTCGCGCAGCAGCGATTTGCCTGTCTCCACGTCGCTGGACAGGAGGCAGTCGACCGCCTCCGTCAGGAGCGCTTCGCGGAAGCCCGGATCGCGCTGGAGGCGTTCCCGCACTGTCACCTTGAAATCCCGGGTCAATGCCATCGTCTCAATCCTCCTTCCGCCTGAGTCGGTAGTCGCGCCAAAGCCGCCTGGCCGTTTCAATGTCTGCCTGCTGGCGTCGCTTCGTGCCGCCCCCGAGCAGGACAATCAAGGTCTCGCCGTCCCGCCCGAAGTAGACTCTATATCCTGGACCAGAGTCGATCCGGTACTCCAGAACCCCCGCCCCGACGCCTTTCGTATTGGACAAGATGCCCCGCCCCATGCGGTCCAATACGGCCGTGACCTTGATCGCGGCTTGATCATCCAGGCGATCAAACCATCGCCCGAATGGACGGCGCCCCTGTGCATCGACGTACTCCGTGACTTGGACCACTGCAATATGGTAACCGCCGCGTTACCGAAATGGTAGACTGCGATCCCCGGCCTGAAGGCCGCGCAGCCCGTCCCGTCTATCCGGTAAACGGGTCCCGCCAGACCATGGATCCCGGACTGGCTTTCCGCACAGGTGCCTTCGAATCGCGGGGTTTCACGCGTCGACTTCCGCCAACGACTGGGCACCGTGCGAGAAACCTCCTCTTTGAAGACACGCCTTGAAGGACCCAGTCCCAAAGTCCGCTCCAGTACACGCCGGAAAAAGGGACGACAATGAGCACAAAGCCGTCCCTCGATTTTGCAACATTGTGGACCGGCCAATGCGCTCTGAGCCTTAGCGTTTCAGGTAGCCCTTGTTTCGAGATGAGACGGTAGCCACCCTACGACTGCTTGCTCGGTGTCATCATCCCAGAAGAAGTAAAGGCGAAAGCAATACTTCTCATCCCTCGCATCCCCCTTCTTCAAGTGCCTATCCAATGTCCTTTTCTTCCCCCCAAAATTCACAACGTAAGCGTCGCCCTGTTCCCCCGCCCTGTTATCGGTGATAGAACCGCTTTCCGTCACGCCTAAGGCACTGCAAGCCTGCTCGAACGATGTCCTGTTTGCATCCAACACTGACCGCCGCATAGGAACATAGTGGTCGCGAAGCAGAAGAAGGCTCTGGTAGATCAACGTCGAATCCACATACTCCGACCGTTTCGCCCCCCTCAAGGCCCTATCCCTTTCTGCCAACATCACTGAGACACCAGCAACCTTTGGAATTACTGTAGGGCGGTGGAGGTGAAGACCGATGACCGCAGAGAGAGACTCGATGGCATTGAATGAGAGTACGGTTCCGGCCCTGGGGGGCGAGGAGCGTAGCGACGAGGCCCCCAGGGCCGGGCGCGCAAGACCGGCCCCGGACCCGGAGGTCGTGGCCAAGCCGAAGAGGCGCCAGTTCAGCGCGGAGTATCGGCTGCGGATCCTGGAGGAGGCGGATCGCTGCACGCGGCGCGGCGAGGTGGGTCGGCTGCTTCGCCGCGAGGGGCTGTACAGCTCGCATCTGACGGCCTGGCGCAAGGCGCGCCGCGAGGGTTCGCTGCGGGGGTTGGCCTCGAAGAAGCGCGGCGCGAAACCGGCCGAACGCAATCCGCTGGATGCGAAGGTGCGCGCGCAGGAGGCGCAAGTGGCTCGTCTGGAGCACGAGTTGCACACCGCGCACACGATCCTGGACGTGCAGGGAAAAGTTGCCGGGCTGCTGGGATTGAACCTCGAACGCGGAACGCGCTCCTGATGGCGGCCCAACCGCTTGCGGCGCGGGTCGGCGTGGCGCCGGCCTGCCGAGCGCTGGGCGTGTCGCGGGCGACGTTCTATCGTCGTCGGAGGTCAACTCCCGGGCACCAGCAGCCCCGTCCAACGCCCGCCCGGGCGCTGTGTGAAGCCGAGCGCGAGCAGGTCCTCGATGTGCTCGCCGGCCCGCGCTTCGTGGATCGCGCGCCGGCGGAAGTCGTGGCGACGCTGCTCGACGAGGGCCGCTACCTGTGCTCGGAGCGGACGATGTATCGAATCCTGGCCGCCGATCAGCCGGTCCGGGAGCGGCGCAATCAGCGTGAGCATCCCCGGTACGCCAAGCCCGAGCTGGTGGCCACGGGGCCGAACCAGACCTGGTCCTGGGACATCACCAAGCTGTTGGGGCCGACGAAGTGGTCGTACTTCTATCTCTACGTCGTGCTCGACATCTTCAGCCGCTACGCGGTCGGCTGGATGGTGGCCGACCGGGAGAACTCGGCGCTGGCCGGTCGTCTCATCGAGGAAACCTGCCACAAACAGGACGTCCAGCCCCGGGTGCTCACACTGCACTCCGACCGCGGCGCGCCGATGACCAGCAAGTGCACCGCGCAACTGCTCGCCGATCTCGGCGTGACCCGCTCACTGAGCCGCCCCCAGGTGTCCGACGACAACCCGTTTTCCGAGGCGCAGTTCAAGACTCTGAAGTACCACCCCGGCTTCCCTGGCCGCTTCCGCGACATCACCGCCGCCATCGCCTTCTGCCGAACGTTCTTCCCCTGGTACAACACCGAGCATCGCCACGGCGGGATCGCGATGCTCACCCCGCACGATGTCCATCATCATCGAACCCGGAGCGTGCTGGAACACCGCGGGCGGACCCTTCAAGCCGCCTGGACTCGTCATCCCGAACGCTTCGTTCGAGGCATCCCAAAACCAGACCCCCTTCCCGAAGCGGTCTGGATCAACCCACCCACGACATCTACAACAGGAGACACTGCTCAGTAAATCGCAACCAATAGTGTCTCAAAGTCGTTGACAGGCCCTATTGTGGAGCACTACATCGCCGGCGAGGACTTTCTCCGCCCAATCCTTCAACGCATCTAGACTGTCTGGAATGTCGGGCCCATCGGCGTCACCTGCCGCCTGGCTGGCATTGCTCTGCAGATACGCGACTCGTCCCCGCAAATGTGACACCAACGCCCGAAGCTGATTTGCTTCCTGCTCTGCTTCGCTCTTTTCCGATTCAGCCATCTCAAGTAAGTTTTGACTCTCGTCCGAGTCCCTTTGGATGCGGATTTTCAGTTCTTCAATCTCCTCCATGGCGAGATCAAGCAACTCCTTATCCGTAGATGCATCACGGCGTTCCTTTTCGCGTCTGACGAAATTAGCGTGCTGGCGAATGAACTTGAACGGCGGCACGCGTTGGTCGAGATCGGTGCCGCTCACCGACCGCCTCAACGCTTGTTGAACCAAAAAGGACTCGAATGTAATGTTGTGCCGATCCTTCCACTCTGTGACGACTTGCGGTAATGCAAGCGGGTGGACGTACGGATCGTCCTTATCCGGGTTAAACCCCGGTCGATATGTTCGGACGGCCTGTCGGAACACAGAGAACTCTCTTCCCACTCTATCGGAAAGCTCGAAGCTGGCGTCTCCAGTAAGCACGACGACCTGCACAGTTCCTATAGCCCGCACGGCGACCAATTGTGGAGAAACGATGGCCTGTTCCGGCTTGCTGGATCCGTCGGGGAGGGAAAATACAACGGTATCCACATGCCTCCGCGGGTCACTGAGAATATCAACAAGGTTTTCGACTTCATCCGGTCCTACGACCCAAGGGTCGAGATTCAATGGAAGGCCCGCTAGAACTGCCTGACCATTGGATACAACTTTCCGAACGAAGCCAGGTATCGATCTGGGGAACCCTACCTCGGCGCCAACTTCGGAACACAGCAGCCTCATGCCAAAGAGGGAAACCCCTTCCTCATGTTCGGCAATTGCGACTTCAGTGGTCCAGACTCTTTGTGGAGTGGACCTGTCCGGGTTATCCAAGCGAGCTGCCCAGAGTCGGGGAACATCAGTGACTATTGCTTCCGCTCGTTGCGCACCGATGTCCTCCAATAAGAAGCTCTCGCCCCTTCGCGCTTCCTTCGGCAGACGGCCCGGTGCCAAACTGTCCATCCAGCCGAGGACTTGGTCTCTCGCAGCTTCAAGCGCGGGGCCGCCAGTGCCGTCATGCAGCTCAAGATTCACTTGACTAATTGGTCGAACGTGAGCCCTTTTAGGCAAAGGGTCCGGCGGTGCCGCTTTTTCGCGCTTACGGCTTGTCGTTTTCTGTTGCATTCCTGATCCCCGTCTTACTTTGATAGCCGAACAACACGAGTGGTTGAGTGGCAGGGGCCAGCTATCTGCTTAGGTGAGCGAGCACAGCCGGTATGAACAAATACAATACCAAGAGTGACGCCAATAGCCGAGACCGGCTCCTCATGGCCCGTCTCAATAACGTCCGTTTTCGACACCTTGTTCCCGTGCTTTTGCTTCCCCAAGGTTGCGTGCCAAGCTGCGCAAAGAGGTATCGGGCTGCAAATGTGTAAAGGTGTGCTCTGGGAGGTATCGATTGCGCACACGAATGCTTGCCTTTCGGTGTCGAGGAGATTGTGAACGGCTCCGTCAGAACAAGCACCGCACATGCGCTTTTGACCAAAGCTCAATTCGATGAGACTGCCATCACATCCCACAGCGTTATGAGGCCATTGATCGGCTCCGTCTCCTTGCCAGAGGCTGTCACAAAAACAGCACCCACTCGTGTCGTCGACGATTCAAGAGCAAGGAAAATATTGACTAGATTGTCGACTGACTTTCTTGGGTTGACGAACCTGAATTTCTCCGTGTGATCGGCGTCGAGGCGACAGTGCGGAAAAATGTCGGAGATTTCCATAGCACGACTGATGATCGTATCTTCTGCACCCCAAAGGTGATCGAATACGGCTGCCTCGTTGAACACCCCTATAACTACGCCGTCTTCGTCTAAAATTGGAACATGGCTAAATCCTCTCTGCTTCATTTCGTCTGCGAGATCGCCCAAGCGGTCAGTCATTTTGGCGGTTTTGATCTCCTTGCGCGGCACGGCAACCGAGCTGGCGGTAGGAGGCGCAGTCAAATAGCGCAGGATCGTTTTTGCCTCGTCGAGGAATGATTCTGAGACCTGTACTGCTGGGCCGTCGGAAGCGTGCTGAGGGTGCTGGAGCGCGTTTCGAACGTCCTTGATGTAGGTGAGTATCCGGGTGTTACGGCTCACCACATCATCGCGCTCAGCCGCCCGTTTGATTTCAAAAAAATGAGATGTCGGATCTCCGGCGCGGCGATTCACTTCGGCGTGGATCTGTTCGTAGGTTCTAATGAAGGCTTCTGTCGGATTGTTCATTCAAATTCTCTGGTTCAGCTGTTGATTGGACCGGGGATGAGCTTGCCCCTAGATTCGCATTCGAGCATTCTGTCAGTCGTTCTCCGGCGCCACGTTATCTGCCCACCGCTGCATGACCGGCCGTCGTTTCTCCAGCAGGTCGTCGCGGGCGTAGGCTGCCACGGTCGCCGAGCCCTCGACGTGGGCTAGCGCGAACTCCGAGAGCAGCTCGTCCACGTCGTGGTGGCGCGCCCAGTCCTTGAAGCTGGAACGGAAGCCATGCCCCGAAGCCGCGATGCCGGAACTGCGCAGCGCCTGCGTCATCACCTTGTCGCCCAGCATCGTCCCGGGACGCGAGCCCGGGAACACCAAGGTGCTGCCACGGCGGTCGGTGCCCGCCTTGCGGAGCACGTCCAGCGCCTGATCCGACAGCGGGACCCGGTGCGGCTTGCCCGTCTTCATGGACTCCGCCGGCTTCACCCACACCGCGGCCTCAAGGTCGAACTGCTCCCAGGTCGCCCGGCGCACCTCGATCTGCCGCGCCGCCGTCAGCGCCGTGAATCGGATCGCCCGTTTCGTCGAGGCAGCGCAGTTGGTGGCGTCAATCTTTGCCAGCGCCGCGCCCACGTCGGAGAAGTGCAGGGCGTCGTGGTGCTTCGGCCCCGCCGCCCGCTTGGGCAGGCTGCGGCGCACCGTCTCCACCGGCGAGCCCGCCGACGCCGCGGCTCGACGAGCATGTGTCAGTCTGGAGCGTCGCCGCGCGGGATGCGAAGACCTTCTTCCGTATCGTCGGCGCGCTGTGGCTTGCGGCGCTCGGCTTCGCCTTCTACCGGAAGCGAGCCGAACTGCGCTGGGATTCGGGCGCTGGCGGTTCCACAGATCAGGCCTGGCTGGATGTCGGCGACTTCATTTTCGCCGTGCTTGCCGACAGTCTAATCCAATACCGAGATGAGCCTGAACGGAGAGGCTGACTGAGTCGTGGGCGGAGTCGGAATCGGTATTGAAAGAAAGGTGATCTTGACCCACGGACGCGCGGCGCGCAAGCGCCCGCCCGTTGCGGTTTTTTGATGAATAAACTTGTTGTCGGTCCTGTGGAGTTGTGGGCGAGAGGCGCGCGAGTGTGGTCAGGCGGTGGGCAACGCGCCAGCGTTGTCCACGGGCTGTCCACACGGCCCGAAGGGCGCGCGCCGGTCCGCAGGACTCGTCCACAAATCCACGGGACTCAGGCCGCGGTGTTCTCCCGACCGATCCGCAGGAAAAGGTCCCGGCGCGCCCGGTTCAGCGCCGCGGCCGCGGCCAGGTCGCTGGTCGCGCAGGCGATCCGGTCGAGGGCGTCGAAGGTGACCCCTGGCGCGAGGTGGCGCCCGGCGTCCTCAAGCGACTTCAGCTTCTCGCAGGGGGTCATCACGTCGGCGTCGCGGTAGCGCTTGCGCGTCCGGCCCTTGTCGTCGATCTCCTCGGCGGGGAAAAGGCAGGGCCGGTGATAGTTCAGGAACGGCGACAGCCAGTCCCGGTTGAAGGCGTTGACGGGTTCGGCGAAGTGCGCCGGGATGTGGGCGTGGCCGAGCCACTTGCGGACCACCGAGGCGTTCTTGCTCTCGACCAGGGCGTTGTCGTTGCTGCGCCGCGCGCGGGACTTCGTGAACTGGCCGACGTGCAGCTTGTTCAACAGGTTCGCGACCCGGTGGTTGACGTACTCGGAGCCGTTGTCGGCGTGGAATCCCTTGACGTCGAAGGGAAACGCCTCGATCAGCGCCTCGAGCACTGGAATCAGGAAGGCTTCCGAGATCGCCGCCACCGTGCCCACGTGCTGCCACTGGGTGACCTCGTCGACGACGTTGATGTGGTACACCCCCTTGACCCCGTCCAGGTCGCCCTGATGGACCGTGTCCACCCGCACAAATCCCGGCCGGCCCCGCGGCTCGGGCCGGCGCCGGACGCCGATCGGCACGGCGACCGCGCGCGTGCGGTCCCACACCCGGCGCACGTTGCGGTAGGTGCGCGAGCGGCGCAGGTTGTACAGGTGGCCGTTGGACAGCCCCGCCAGGCGTTCGAAGCGCGCGTCGCCGAACACCCGCCATTGCCGGCGCAGCACCGCGCGCGTGGCCGCCCCCGACATCTGGCCCAGCTCCGCGTCGACTCGCGCCAGCAGGCGGATGTCGGCGGGCGCGTAGCGGCGCTCGAACGGCCGCCTCGGCGACCCGCCGCGCCGGTCCTCGATCCGCCCGGTCCGACGATGCTGCCCGATCAGGCGCGTCAGTTGCGCCCGCGACAGCCCGGTCACCTTCGCCAGATACCGCCTCACCAGCCCCTTGTCCGCCTTGCCCAGGCGGTGGTACCTCAATCTCACCAGCGTGCGGCGGACCAGCGCATAAACCCCCGCGCGGTCGCCGCCGGCAAAGTCCACCGCCTCGCTGCCCTCCACGAAGGCGCGAACCTGTTCCAGGGTCTGAACCCGTTGCGTCTGTAGCGTCACGATCATCCTCCGATGATCCCCGACGCCGCTCCACAGGCTCATGCCTCGTTGGACTTACGCTACCCCTTCAGGCTCATCTCACGTTGGACAAGGCTTTGGCACCGTCGGCATTGCCATTACAATCGTTGCGATGCTGCTCACCCGCGCGGTGAACAAGACAGGAGAATTGCTGATGTCGTTGTACCAGTTCGTGGTGAACCGATACGTCATCCCGGTGATCGAGGGGCACAAGGCGGAAGGTCGAGAGCAGGGCCGGGTCGAAGGCCGAGCCGAAGGCCGGGTTCAAGGCCGAGAGCAGGGTCTGGCCGAAGCTCGGGCCAAGTGGCAAGCGTGGAACGACCGCCGCCTCGCCGCCGAGCGCGAAGGACGGGAGTTCACCGAGCCGCCGCCGCAAGGTTAGCGCCGCGAGACCCGTCGGCCCTTCGGGCGCGCCGTGGTTCGCCCCCGCCAAGCCCTCTGTTTCGCCCATCCCCCGTCGGACTCTTGCCCCTTGAGCGGCACTTGCGTGCCGTTCCGCGGCGCGGGCTACGAGTCCCAGAGCTGGCGGCTCGCGAGGTCCGCACCCTCGGCGAGGCTCGCAAGCTTGGCGTAGACGATGTCGGGGTCGACGGCGCCGAACCCCGCGAACGTCGAGAAGCCGCAGTCCGTCCCGGCGATCACGCGCTCACGCCCGACTATGTCGGCGAAACGGCAAAGGCGCTCGGAAACCAGTTCCGGGTGTTCGATGAAGTTCGTGGTCGAGTCGATGACGCCCGGTATCAGGATCCGATCATCGGGGATGGACATGTCGGCCAGCATCCGCCACTCGTGGCCGTGCCGGGGGTTGGCCGACTCGAACAGGAGTGCGCCGACGTTGGCGCGCAGCGCGATCGGCAGCACCATCGACAGCGGCGCGTCGCAGTGGTGCGGCCCTTCGTAGTTGCCCCAGCACACATGTAGCCGCACGCGATCCGCCGGGATGCCCGACAGCGCGTGGTTGAGGGCCTCCACGTGCAGTTCGGCGAGTGCCCGGTACTCCGCGTCGCTATTGTCCTTGAACATCATGTGGCGCCCGAGGCCAAGGTCGGGCGAGTCGAGTTGGAGCACCAGATCCGCATCGACGATGGCGCGGTATTCCGCCGCCATGGCATCGGCGATCGCTTCGAGATAGGCCTCGTGGTCGGGGTAGTACCGGTTCGGCTGGAACAGCGCGATCACTCCCGGAGATGCGGCGTTCATGAACCCTTCGATGGGCCCGCGGCTCGCAATCGCTGCCTGGAAATTGGCGATGTCCAGGGCGACCGGCCGCATGTCCTTGACGGCGATCTCGCCGACGCAGCACGGCCGTCGGTACGTCGGTGTGCCGCCGGAGGCGGCTTGGCGTTCCAAGAACCCGGGGAACTCTTCCAAGTCCCGGGGCGGCTCGCGGTCGCTGTCGCCGTCGAAGCCGGTGATGCGGTCCTTGATGTATGTGGCGTAGCTGATCTTGCTCATCTCGCCGTCACTCACGACATCGACCCCGCTCGCCACCTGGCGGGCGACCACGGCGTCCACCGCCGCGCTGATCACCTGGTCGCCCTCGGGCGCCTCTTCGCCCTGCTCGCGTCCGAACACGACGTCCGTCACGGCTGCCGAGCGCGGCAGGCTGCCGACGTGGGTGGTCAGGATGCGGTCACTGCTCGTGCGCATGGCGTTCTCCGGTCAGGCATGGCTCTTGGGGGCGGATGCAAGACCGGCTCCCCGCGAACACGCTTATGGGTTGTTCGCAAGGCGTGCCGAGTTCCCGCGGATGGGAATCCCCGAAAACACGCGCTGCTCCTTGGGCAATTCGGGATTCTCGATCCGCTCGGTAAGCATCGACACGGCCGCTTCCGACATCTGCGCCACCGGCTGTGACACCGTTGTGAGTCGATACGCCGCGTAGGCGGAAGGGCCGACGCCGTCGAATCCCACGACGGACATGTCCCCCGGCACTTCGAGGTCGAACATCGCGCGGGCCTCGTCGATGCAGCCGATCGCCATCGTGTCGTTGGCGGCGATCACCGCGTCCGGCGGCGTGCCGAGTTCTCCAACGATGGTCGAGAATCCTTCCCGGCCGCTGCCATAGCCGTAATCGCCCCGCGCCACGGTAACGTCGCTGACGCCGAGGCGCTTGAGTTCCTCGACGGCCCCCAGAGTCCGCTCGGTGCTGACCGGAGAGTCCTCCGGCCCGGAAATGATG
The DNA here is from genome assembly GCA_963668365.1 of Pseudomonadales bacterium. Classification (GTDB taxonomy): domain Bacteria; phylum Pseudomonadota; class Gammaproteobacteria; order Pseudomonadales; family Azotimanducaceae; genus VXNE01. Next base: position 4,373,843 of record OY764266.1, on the reverse strand, counting down.
CTGAACCGCCGGTGCCCCGAGTCGACCAGCTCGCCGACCAGCCAACGTTCTCCCGCGGCATGGTCGCAGCGCACCGCGTTCACTGCGGGCACGTCCGGCGCCCGGTTGTAGAACACGACCGGGATCTGCGCCTCGTCGAGCATCCCGAGCTGTTCGCCGGTCAGCATGGCGGCAGTGATCACGCCATCGACCCGGTACTGCACGACCTGGTCGAGCGCCGACGCCGTATCCCCTTCGGTTTCAAGGGCGAACAGCAAAACCCGGATGTCGCGGCGGGAAAGCCGCTGGGTGATCTCGACGAGCACCTCCGGGTAGTTCAGGTTGACGAGCTTGGATATCACCACGCCGACCATGTTGGATCTCTGCGTGATGAGCCCCCGCGCAATGGCGTTGGGCCGGTAGCCGACGCGGGCGGCCGCGTCCATCACCCGCCGGCGCATGGCCGCGGACGCGCTGGCGCCGGGCTTGAAAACCCTGGACACGGCGGACTGCGAAACGCCGGCGATGCGCGCCACGTCGTAGGAGGTCGCCCGCCGCTGCGGCCGGTCGCCGGGGGAAGTCCCCGCTCCGCTGTCTCCTGGATCTGGCAACTGAATTCAACCGCGACGATGCAACTTTGCGTCGATGCTATAGCAATCCTGAATTTCCGCGCAATGCGCGTTGCATTCGCAGTACGTGTATTGTCTTATCGCCGGGACGTGCTGCCGTCCGGGTTCTGGCCGGCGCATCGCGGGCGGTAATCGAGGGGGATTGGGATGAGCGAATTCGGCGCGCTGAACTGGTCCATCGTGCTCGCGTACGTCGCCGGCAATCTCGTGCTCGGATATTTCCTGAGCAAACGCGTCCAGACCGCCGACCACTACTATCTCGGTCGCCGGACGACACCCTGGTGGGCCATCGGCATCTCGGTGGTGGCGACCTACTTCGGCGCGCTGACATTCCTCGGCGGGCCCGCCTGGTCGTACACCGAAGGCTTCTCGGTGATCTTCATCCACATCAACTACCCGATCGCCATTTTCGTCGTGATCACGGTGTTTCTGCCGTTCTTCTTCAAGAGCGGCGTGGCCTCGATCTTCGACTACCTCGAGCGCCGTTTCGGACTGACGTCGCGCACCGTGATGTCCGGCGTATTCCTGTTCGGCAACATCGCCTACTCCGGGATCATGCTCTATACGACCGCGCTGGTGCTCGAGTTCATCACGGGCATCCCCGTCGTCGACGCGATCCTCATCGTCGCCGTCGTCGCGGTCACCTACACGATGCTCGGCGGTATCGCGGCAGTGATCTGGACCGACGTGATCCAGTCCGCCATTCTTTTCGTCGGGGCCGTGCTGACGGTGGTGCTGCTGATCGTCGCGCTTCCGGAGTCCCTGCCAGTCACGCTGGACGCGCTCAAGGAACAGGGCAAGACGAATCCGTTCGAGTACTCGCTCGATCCCGCCAAAGTGGGCACCATCTGGACGGGCGTGATCGCCATGTCGATCTACCACGTGGTGGTCTACGGCGTGAACCAGATGATGGTGCAGCGCACGCTGGCGGCCAGAACCCTCGGCGACGCCAAGAAGGCGTACATCACCATGGGGTACGTCGCCTTTCTCGCTTACATCCTCTTTTTTGGCTTGGGTATCCTCTTCTACGCGTACTACGACGGCCGAACGTTCGACAACGAGAACCTGATCCTGCTCGAGTTCGTCGCCAGCGTCGGCGTTCCCGGCCTGATGGGCATCATCACCGCCGCCATCGTCGCCGCCGCCATGTCGAGCCTCGACTCCAGCCTGAACTCCATGGCGACCGTCACGACGCTCGACTTCTACGAGAAGTTCGCCAAGAAGGACGGCACCCCCGAGCACTATCTCAAAGCATCGCGCTGGTTCACCCTGTTCTGGGCCGTGCTGATGGTGCTGCCGGCGATCGCATTCACGAAAACCGGCGGCTCCGTGCTCGAGGTGCTGAGCAAGGTCGGCTCGTTCTTCGTCGGTGCCAAGCTCGCGATGTTCGGCCTCGGATTCTTCTCCAAGCACGCCTCCGAACGCGGCCTGCTGATCGGCGTCGCCGCCGGCTTCCTGTCGCTGTGGTACGTCGAGGTCTACCACGACATCGCGTGGCCCTGGTACTGCGCCCTCGGCGGCGCCGTCAGCACCGCCGTGGCATGGGTCGCGAGCGTGTTGCTCGACGGATTCAAGACCGAGTACTCGGAATACACGGTGCAAGGGCAGAAGGCGCTATTTGCGCGCGAGGGGCGGGACGAAAAGGAGGACGGCTGGTACGTGCTGGCGGGGAAGGTCGACCGGGCGAGTTATTGGCTGCTGGGGTACTTCTTCCTGTGCGTGATTGGGTTGGCGGCGCTGCAGACGGTGATTTAGTCTAGAACCAGCGGTCCTTCGACACCGGCTTGATCCGAAGCTCCACGGCCAACGCCAGCGTCGCCGCAACTGCCGAAGTCAGCATCTCTATCTCGGCCGCACCCGCTCCATTGATTTTGACACGCCAATCTCCAGGCGTATGCTTCCGAACGCTATCTCGTGCACCGCGTAGACTTCGGCTATGAAGACTTCTGCCAAGAACAGCCAGGATCGACCCATGCCGCTTGAGGAAGCGATTTGGCTCGATCCCGCACGCATGAGTGGAGTCCCTTGTTTCCGCGGAACGCGCCTACCCGTGCGCCAACTGTTCGACTGGCTGGAGGACGGTGTCACTCTTGACGAGTTCGTCCGCGACTTCCAGATTGACCCAAGGGCAGCCGCCGCCGTTTTGCGTGCCGGCGCCCGCGCAGTCTGTTCCGCTGCCGTTCGCAATCCCGACTGCGCGGCCTGATCCTTACCTTATCGAGTGAAGGTCCTCCTCGACGTTGGGATATCGCCACGCCTGAGGCTCCCGCTCCAAGAACTGCTGGACGGTGCTCCCGTTGAGAGTGCCGTATTCCATCAGTGGCGCGCGCTCCGTGACGCCGAACTGTTGGAGCGGGCGGCGAATCAAGGCTTCACAACCGTCGTGACGACCGACAAGCGAATGGCCTCCGAACAACCCCGCTCCTCAATTGCCATCGTAGCCGTCGACGATAACCGCATCGGCGCGCTGACCTCGGCCCTGCCCGCCATCGCGAAGGCGATTCTGTCTTCGCGCGCAGGCGAGCACGTTGTCGTCGCCACCGCGGAGCGCTGATGCTCCGACCGTCCGATATCAACCGCGCCCGGGGTACGCTCGGATCCGTTGCTTGACCCGCCATCGCGCCGGGGCTTCGGGAACACCAGCCCCCTGCCGGCACCGCGCCGCGATGGTGGGTCAAGCACCTGACGCGACAGCAGCGCCTATCCCCGCATCCCGGCGCACCGCGCCAGCACATCCACCCCCAGCAGCCGCAAATAGTGCAGCAGGTCGATGAACACCCAATTCTCGGCCAGCTTGTCGCCCTCCCGCCGGTACATGTCCACGACTCGCATCTCGGTGGTGCGCCCGGACGCCGGCAGCCCCATGAATCCATCCCCCTGGTTCATGCGCATGTTGGGCCAGCCGAACCAGCCGCCGTAGCAGCCCTCGGCGTGTTCCAGCACATGGCCGTTGAAGTCGATGTTCCGCAGGCCCGCGCGAAAGGGCCCCTGGTGCTGGAGCTGATAGCGCTCGATCGTGTAGGTCGCGCCGATGCCGGAGGGCCCGAACCAGAGCATGTCGTCGTGCCAGGTGCTCGCCAGCGAGGAGTTGGACGACTGGAAACCGTCTTTCTCCACCAGGTCGTCGCACATCCGCATGATGAGGTCCAGCGTCTTCTGAGACTCGGCTGGATCCTGCGGGCCGTACAGCAACCCGTCCTGTGTCCGGGGACCGGGATTGACGATCTCCGCGCCGGTCTGCATGGGCAGCGGCTGCAGTCCGGCCTGCTTCATGACGCTGACGATGTCGCAGAAGAACGCGGACTCGGCGATCCGGCCGGCGTCGACCCGGTGGAACTCGCAGTACGGGATCAGGGCGATCTTGCCGGTCGGCGGTATGCCGAGCCAGGCGCGGTCGAACAGGCCCATGAGCTTGCCCATGCTGGTGACCCACAGCGTGCCGTCTATCCGGTTCTCGCCCGCCATGAAGATGTCCTGCCGGCGCTGCAGGGCGGTGAACGCGCCGCGCATCGGTCGCCAGACAGTCGAGCTGACCTCGTCGAGACCGGATAGCTCGTTGAACGGATGCACGCCCCGTAAACGGTAGTCGTCGTGTAAGAAGGGGCCGAGAACGTCGTCGATCCGGTCGGGCGGGGCGGACTCCCACGCCTCGAAGTACCTCAGGATCAGGTTCTTGGCGTTCTGCGTGCCGCTCATGCGCCCCGGCCGGCCGCGAGTTGCATCATCAGGTCGAGTTCGTTGAACAGCATCCACTCGGCGACGATCCGCCCGTTCGCGATCTGCTGCTGGGTGATGCCCCAGATCTGCACGGGAAGCGAGGTCGGCGGCCCGTAGATGCCGGCGCCGGCGTGGGTCCCGACCGCGCTCCATCGAACCGACACGAGGAAGCCCTCCGCCTCATTGCCCATCCAGTAGACCTCGTCCACCTGCAGTTCAAGATCGGGAAACGCGACAAAGAGAGACGACAGCAGGTCGCGGTAGGCAGCGATGCCTTGGAACGCACGGTCCGTCGGCCCCTGGAAGGCGAAGTCAAGCTCGTAGGCGCCCGCCAGCGCCCCGAAATCCCGCCGGTTCCACAACGCATCGAAGTTCGCTCGGACGAAACGGTCAACATCGAACCCCGCGACCGGCTCTGTGATCGACAGCGGCGCCTGCGGGCGCGCGGCTGCACGCTGCTCGTCCCACACCGCGTCCGAACGCGGCCACCCCGCCGGCGGATCGGCGGCGAGTTTGCGGGCCATGTCGTCGATATCGAAGCCGAGCTGGTTGAGCATGCTCGACGTGTTGTAGATCACGTGCTCGAGGAAGATCTTGTTTTCGAGCGCCACGCAGTTGGCGAACACCAGCACGTCGACCTTTCGTCCCGTAGCCGGCCCGTAGCGGCTCGGCCCGTCGTTGGTGCCCCGGATGATCGTCCGGTGTGACGTGTGGAATCCCACTTCGTCGTCGCCCGCCCAGACGATCTCGTCGGCGATCAACTCGATGTCGGAGAAGGCGCCCGTCGTGCGATAGGTGTCGTCGACGATCTTCGCGGAGCCAAGCTGCAGGCCGTAGTCGTCGTAGACCCGCGACGCGTCGTTATACGTGTTACGGATGTATTCGACGTCGCGGTCCTCCCAGATGCGGTAGGTGATGCGAACGATGTAGTCGATGATGTTGCGGTAGGTCTCCTCGAAGCCGGCGAGCGCCTGCCGGGGACCGAAGTCCTTCGGAATCCGTGCCTCCTCCGGCGTCCCCCGGCTGGTGTACCTGGCGAGGGAGATCTCGTAGTCCGTCGGCATGTGCCTGCGCGACAGGGCGACGGCCTGGCGCGAGCGGTCTTTGTCGGGTTCAAATGTCATGGCGAAGCATCTCCTGCCGTCCTATCCCAAGTGACGTGTCCGGCTCCGCCGCCTCATACGGCAAGGTGTGCGTGCGTTCCGATCCGGACCAATTCGAGGATGTCCGCATCCCGCTTGCGGTACACCGGCACCAGATCGGATCGCAGATGGCAGTTTCGGCAGTCGCTGTACTGCCCCTTCATGGGATGATCCACGTATCGGGAAGGCGGCGGCACGTCGGCGGCGAGCAGTTCCAGGGCTTCGAGCAGGGCGGCGTCGAGATGCCCGCCTCGCTTCGCACGTCTGAAATCGCGCCGGAACTGGGCGGTGCGCTTGACTATCCGCACTAAAGGGAAGCCGCGACGCGGCCATCAGTCGTCGCGGTTGAGTTCTGCGAGCGCTTCGGCAGGCGTGCCGAGTTCGACGACCTCGCCGCGCCGCGCGGCCTCGATGGCCTCGACGGTGGTGGCGTTGGGCGTCAACGCCCCGAAGTCCGGCCCGCAGCCCGCCGCCGCCTGTTCGAGGACGATGCGCATGGTCTCGTCGATGGTGAGTCCCTGCTCCGCAAGATGCCTCGCGGCCTCGTCAATCACTCCTTGGTCCATGTCAACGCGCAATGTGACTTTCATGGCTGCCTCGGTGGCTCTTCGCAACCGCGATGTCGAACGATGGCATTGTCGTACGCCGACGTTGGTGTTGTCCACGACGTTGGTGTTGTCCCAGCAATTCTCATTATGGCGTCTGGCTTCACCGTCGGGTGCATTGCGCCTCGCGTTTCGGACTCAATCCGGGCCAAATCGGCCAGCAGACTCCTCCCGTTGGGGGGGATTGAAGGCCAAAATGAGAATTGCTGGTGTTGTCCACGACGTTGGTGTTGTCCACAAAGGGGGGGACGGGCCGGGCTCACGGCACGTGTTTGCGGTCGTCATCGCGATAGCCTTTGCCCCGGCGTGCGGTCTACGCGGTCGGACAGGCTGGATGCCGTTCGAGATCACGTCCCGCGTGCCCCAATTTCGATCTTGGAGGAGATCATCGGATCAACTCCATTTCGAGGCCAAGTTCGAGCGCGGCCCAGCCACGGTTCGCCGCCAGGACAGTCGCCCGTTCGCGACGCGCCAGGACGAGACGCGCCCGGTCACCGAGGGAGAGGCCGTGGGTGCGCGTCGACCGACGGAGTTAGGCCTGCGCACGAGCGCCGACCACCGGACTGCCGGTCCCATTGCATATCGTTCAATCAAGCCTCTTGCGGCCCCACCGACCAGCCCCCTGATCTGATGTAGGCTCCATCTTTTGGACAAGCGTCAAGAAAATGCCGTATGCGGTTGAACGATTCGGTTTCGGCCATCCACACGCCGCGCTTCGCCTGCCTCGGCGCAACACCCTCAGGCTCATGGCGCATTCGGCGTTCGTTGCCCTCGTGACCGGCTGCGGGGGTGGCGGCTCGAACGGGAGCGAACCCGTTCGGCCGCCTGATCCGCCGACGCCTGTCCCCCTCAGCGATGCCATCCCCGCAGCGGGTACAACCGTGGATCCATCGATGAGCGGGTTCAACGTCGTTCAGATCGCGGATGCCGGCTGGCGTTTCGATTACACCGGCGAATGTGGTCCGACGGGCGTCGCCGTGCGTCATGCGCTTACGGACCTTAGCGGGCCCGGCGACGACGACGAGGTGGTGGACCACAAGCTCGCCTGCGAACTGAGGCCGGGAACGTCCTACGGAGTGCGCGTGAATGCCACCGGAGGGGACGGGGACCGGTATCGATCAATGCTGGAGTTCACGTCGGATGCGGAGCGCGCCGATCCCGGCGTCACCGTTCTCGACCGGACGACACTGTCGCGAGGTGACGTGGACGGATTGTTTCGCCGCCACGTCGTGGACGCCGTGCTGGACGAGGTCGACATCCCGATCATCGGTTCGCTGGTGGCCCTGATCGTCTCCGAGATGGCGGAACAGACGTGGACCGAACTCGGCCGCCGCGAATCGACGTATGGCGCCGTGTCCGAAGCCGTGTCCTACGCCTCGAGCGGCCCCTCGGGCGCGCCGGCAACCTTGAGCGGCCTGGTGGCGATGCCCGACGTCGGCGATGGCCCGGACTACCAACGTCCCGGCCGCATCGTCGTCCTGGCGCATGCGACCGGCGCCACGCCGAGCGGCCTCAGCCCGCGCGATGGCTGGTACGTCCTGGCCAATCTGATGGCTGGCCGCGGCTACCTCGTCGTCGCTCCGGACAACTGGGGGCGCGGCGTCAGCGCCGCGCCCGAACGGCCGGAGACATACCTGATGGCCAACCGCACCGCCAACAACGCCCTCGACATGATCCGCGCCGTGTTGGACGACGGCCGCTACGAGGCGTTCCATGATGCGCTCGAGCCTGTCCCGGCGGCCCTCGTCGGCTATTCGCAGGGGGCGCACAGCGCCGTCGCCCTGTGGCTTGCGAGCGCCGCGGGCACGCGGGACAACCAGAAGGTCGCCATGCGCGAGGTCTACGCGGGCGGAGGGCCGCACAATCTGTACGCGACGTTCCGCGGTGCCCTCGAGAAGATCGGCAACCGCTGCGACGGCAACCCCTGGTGCCGCTCCGTGGACGCGGATGCCATCGTGCCCTATGCGGCAAATCGCATCCTGCCCGCAATCTTGCGGTACTCGAAGGCTGAACTTGACCTGGACGACGTCCTCGACGACGGGCGTCTCGACGGCGCATTCGTAGACGGGATGCTGAACGGCGGGGAACGATTCGACGCGCTGAAGACCATGCTGCAGCTCAACACGTTCACAAACGCGGTCGGTCTGGCGAGCGCGCTGCCCGCAGAGAGCACACGAATCCACCTCTACCACTCGCCCTTCGACCGGCTGGTGCCGCAACAGAACAGCCGCGATCTGGCGGACGCGCTGCGGCCCGGTTTCGACGCGACGGCCCACTTCGATGCGTGCGACTCGAACGCCTTCGAGGAGATCGGCAACCTCGTCGGCAAGGCTGGCGCGGTCCATGCCATCTGCGCATTCGAGATGTTCGATCGCGTGCTGATTGACCTGCGAAGCGGGGAAGAAGCGCGCACAGGCCGGATCCAGGGCGCTTTGGCCCGGCTGGATCCCGCGCTGCCGTGGCGGGAGCTTGCCGAGCGGCGCGCTGTCGCGGCCGTGGCGGACGCTGCCGGACTCGAAGCGTTTCGCGCCACCACGTCGCCGCACGATCTGCGCAAGCTGTCGGAGCGGTTGCGTGCGCAGCAATCGCCCGCACTGCGCGAACTTGCCGACCGGCTCTCGCGCGATGCGGGTCAATGAGCGGTGGCGGCGTCGGTAGGTGCTTGCGGCGGCCTCGCTGAGCTTGCCTGGCGTCGATCGAACCGCCTGCGGCCGCCACCAAGACTGCTGATCGCTCGCCTTTGCGACGATTCGGTTACGGAGGCCCGGCCTCCTTCGGGCGCCTGCCTTGGGCACCGCGCTCTAGTCGCCTTCGGTGAGCACTCTCTTGACGGAAGCGCCCTCTGTAACAGGCGACCGTTTCGGGAACTCTGCTTTCAGGAAGTCCCCGATGCTGGGACCATCACAGCTACCTATCACATGATGAGCGATTGCGGCAAGCTCCATAGGACTGCCTTCCATGGCAACACCAGTGCCTACCTTGTCAAATAGGCTAATGTCTGGCAGGTCATCACCGAATGCAATTGAACGGTGCAAATCAAGTCCACTTTGATTTGCATACGCCTCTAGCGCCGAACCTTTATCAATACCCTTTGGAAGGAAGTTCACAAATGTGTTTGACATTTCCGGAATTACATCTACACCAAAGATCTCGGCGTACCCATTAACGTTAATGGATCTCCCTTCTCCATCAGCGGCAATTTTTGAAACCTTGGCGAAGTCGATATCCTCCCAGTCGACCACCTCAGCGCGCGTCGCTTGCCGATTTCGTAGAGTCTCGGTTGTCTGACGTCGATTGGAACTGAATGTGCGACCGTCAGTTTCCACCGAGAGGTAGTAGTCCATGCTGCACAGGCGTTCGGCGAGCGCTTCGCTTTTGGTACCGAGCGTACCGTTCAACACCGGTTTACTGTGTGGTCCTTTAGGGTAGGTGACTGCACCGTTCAAGGTAATTATTGCCATCTGCGCCAATAGTTGCCTCGTCACAAAACGCTCCACCGTCCGAATGGGACGGGAGGTTGCGATAACGAGGACGAAACCAAGTCTTGCGCAAGTCAACAGAGATACAGACGTCTCTGGGTGTACGGATTGGGCTGAAGTCAGCAACGTTCCATCCAGGTCGAAAATCAATGCGGGTTTCAAACACTCGGATCCTTTTGTTCTTGATTTTCCCTTTGCGGCAAGCAATTATTCAGGCGGTCATCGTATCAGGGGCTAGCGTGCGGCGAAAGCGGCCCTGCAACGACAGGCGTCTTCGAAAAGGACTTGGTCGGGTTTGCAGTTCCACGACCTGCCTGGCCTCCGACGCGCGTAGGAAGTTCGCAACTGCCCTTCGCGGACGATGGTCTGACGCCGTGACCCCGCTGTAGCTACACGGCGGAGCGATGTATGCATGGTGGATTTTCAGTAGTTCGATTGGTGCCGGGGCGATTTTCGAGTGCCCGCAATCTCGACTCCAGCCTGAACTCCATGGCCACCGTCACCACCCTCGACTTCTACGACAAGTTCGCCAAGAAGGACGGCACGCCGAGCACTACCTGAAAGCACCGCGCTGGTTCACCCTGTTCGGGCCCGTGCTGATGGTGCTCCGGCGATCGCGTTCACGAAGACCGGCGGCTTGGTGCTCGAGGTGCTGAGCAAAGTCGACTCGTTCTTCGTTGGCGCCAAGCTCGCGATGTTCGGCCTCGGGTTCTTCTCCAGGCACGCCTCCGAACGCGGCCTGCTGATCGGTATCGCCGCCGGCTGGCGCTGTGGTACGTCGAGGTCTACCAAAACGACACCAGCGGGGGCGGGACCGGGCACAGTGCTCACACATACGATCCGGGGTTGACTATGAATAAACACAACGATAATGTTGTGTTCGTAGTGCTTAAGCCTGACCCAAAGACCGGCTACCTCCCACCAGGCCTCCACAATGTGGGATGGTGCGACGTTACCGGTCGCTTCGCTCGCAACAGCCACCGGGCGCGGCTGATGGGAGGCCTATTGGCTGCGTGACGCAACTTGGCAGCGGCCGGATGCGAGGAGCTGCTCCTGGACGGCAGCTTCATTACGGCGAAGTCGCTGCCCGGGGACTACGACGGCGCTTGGGAAACGGTCGGCGTCGATCCGGACCGGGTGGATCCGGTCCTTCTCGACTTCAGCAACCGCCGAGCGGCGATGAAGGCGAAGTACTTGGGAGACCTTTTCCCAGCGTCGGCGATGGCCGCGCCGGGTGTGCTCTACCGTGACTTCTTCAAGACCGACCGCAACGGCGTCGAAAAAGGCATCGTGTTGATCGATCTGGGGAGCTTGCCATGATTACCAACGAGCGACAGTACAGGATCACCCGGAAGAAGGCGGCGGGCTTTGCCCGCGCGATCAAGGGGTTCGATGCTAGATTGCAGGAAAGCACCACTGTGCATCCGAGGCTGTTGCGGGCCGAGTTGGAGGCCATGGAGAGCCAGCTGGCGGATTTGCGCGAAGAACTTGAGGAGTACGAGCAGTTGAAGTCCGCTGATCTGTCAGTCATTTCGGTAGCCACGTTCGACGAACTTGCGGACGGCCTGATCAAGGCCAGGATTGCGGCGGGCCTGAGCCAGCGTGCGCTCGCGCAACGTCTTGAGATCAAGGAGCAGCAGATTCAGCGATACGAGGCGGAACGTTACGCGTCCGCTAGCTACCGACGATTGTGCGAGGTCGAGCGCGCGCTGGGGGTTCGGATCGAAAACGAGATTCTCCTTCCAGGAGCCCGCTCGCCAAGATCATCCAGGCAGAGCTAACCGGGAATTCTCGGCCGGGTGCCTACCGCCTTCGGCGGGTCCCGTCATCAGGGACGGCCAAGCACCAAGTGAATCGGACGCTCGTGTTCCCTGCCCAATCAAGCCGCCTGCGGTCCAACCAACCCAGCCCCCTGATCGGAGGATCGTCAGGTTCGACACCCCGAGCGACCGGGCCGCTAGCACGAACTCGTAGTTGCGGGCGCGGGACGACGCCCTTCACGCTCGCGTGACACGGTGAAACCGAGGCTCAATAGTCTGACCTGACGGGGACGAGGGGCAATTCGATACTGTATACTTGACCATATGTGTTGGAGGCGCGATTGTTCTCCCTTAGCCGCAAATGGCCGCGCACGCGCACACGCGCATAAGGTCGACCAAATGGCACGAAGAGTCACTTCTTCTCAACTCCGAAGCATGTTGCGCCAGATTCGCACCAAGAAAGCGCAGGCGGTCGATGAGTCAAACGCCGTCACGTTTCTCTGAAGCATCGTTCCTGGTCGGACCGTGATTTTTGGAGGACGACGGCGGGGAGAACACGTTAGAAACCCGATGGCCCCGTTTCCATGCGTGGCCTTGCTGGAACACGAACGGTACCGCACACTACGAAACAAATGAGCGACACGATCATCGCACCCGTCTCCGACACCGCCTCATCGGGCGTCGAATCCCACCAATCGACCGTCGGCGGTAAGGACTTCACGACCACAGCACGGTCTCCCGCGCTGTTCCCGTTTGGCACCCATCGGCGGCTTACGGACCGGAGTCCCCGCGTGCGGTCAATCTCGGAGTCCCTGTTGATCTGCGCGGATGCCCGGCGTGCGCTGAGTCTGTTGCCGGCGGAATCCATTCAGACCGTAGTGACCTCACCTCCGTACTGGTCTCTCAGGGATTACCAAGTCGAGAATTAGATCGGGCGCGACGACACGTTGCGCTCTTATGTTCGCAGCATCGTGGAGGCCTTTGATGAGTTGCGGCGCGTGCTTCGACCAGACGGGACCGTGTGGCTCAATGTGGGCGACTCTTATACGTCGGGCAACCGGCGCTACCGTGCTCCTGATCGCAAAAACCGTGCGCGGGCCATGCCCGTTCGGCCGCGCACACCGGAGGGATTGAAGCCCAAGGATCTGATTGGTGTGCCGTGGCGTATCGCATTGGCGCTTCAAGACGCCGGCTGGTGGATCCGTAGCGAAGTCATCTGGCACAAGCCGAATGCCCATCCCGAGTCGGTTCGCGACCGCCCCACCAAGGCGCACGAAACGGTGTTCCTGCTCTCGAAGGAGCAGAACTACTTCTACGACACTGGCGCGGTCGTCGGCCCCAACGGTAGACGACTGCGTACCGTGTGGGAGATACCCACCGAGCCGGTCAAGTGCGCAAATGGTCACGAGGACGACCATCCCGCCATGATGCCTCTCACGCTCGCGCGACGATGTGTTTCGATCACGAGCCGACCCGATAGTGTTGTCCTGGACCCCTACGCAGGCTCGGGCACGACTTTGCTCGCGGCTGAGGGTCTAGGGCGGCGGTGGGTGGGTATTGAGCTCAACCCATCGTTTGCCGATCTTATCGAGCGCCGGATGCACGGCAGGTGACGCTGGGCGAACTCAAGGCGAAGCTCGACACGTTCTCGCCAGCCAAGATCGCGTTCGTCTCGGACGTTGTCGAGTCCCTGTCCAATCCGTCCGAGGCCAACATCCGCTCGAAGGGCACTTGGCTTACGACCGTCCCGGAATGGATCGAGTATTTCGGCCTTGCTCTCTCGGTCCACCACGCCGCCACGACGGTCGCGCTCGGTCTTACGTCGTTCGAGACCGTCTTCCGTAATGCCTGTCGACATGTGAAATGGGACGTAACCCCGGAAGCGTCAGCCACCCAACGATTCGTGGACCTATCGGTGAGCGTGGGTCCCGCATCGACAAGACACTTGTCATTGAAGTCCACCGCGGCGAAGAACCTGTCGAAAAAGACCGTTCATATATCCAAGCTGACCGAGGCCGCCTGGATACAGGACACCCGGACACCCAAGGCAAGACGTGACGCTACCATCGATTTGTTCACCTCCTACCGGACCGCCGTGAACGCCATCCTGATGCTCCGCGCCTTTCGCGAGGCATCCGACTAGGTACCCGACCTTTATCAACTTGTCGAAATCCCCGTTTCGCTATTCGACGCAATCCAGCAAGCGCCGCTCAGCACATTCCAAAACGATGCCCCGGTAATCGATTGCACGGACTCTAAGGGTCGTGTCCTGGCCCGAGTCGCCCTGGATCGATCCGACGCGAAGATCACCGTCCGCAGCATTCTCCTTGAAGCCTGCACTGTTCACGCCGAGTGGACACGGCTCTAAATGATCGACGGGATGTGATCGACGGACCTCTCGTTGGCGTGGAGGACTGCTTCCCCGTGTAAATCTCTTCTCAACGATGGACTCGGGCCGGGAAGTCTAAGACTAGTGCATTCCACTATTTGTACCTCGCGGGCCGCAGCACTATCGGAAGGCGAGCGGCGTAGGTTAAAGTCGGCCTAGCTAGAACACGAACACAAGAGAATAAACGATGGAAGGCGGTCTGATGGGTGGATTGATCTGGACCACTTTGGGTTGGCTGCTGCTTGTCGGTGTGGGCTGGCCGGTGGCGGCGGCATACATGAACAGCGAACGGACGGAGTTGCGAGCGTTCAACCTGCCGAGAGGATCGGTACGCGGTGTGCTGGCTCTGGCCATCGTCGGATCGTTCGTGATCTTTCTGGTGTTCGTACCGTTTCTTGATAGTGCCGCCGACGATACCCTCATCGATAAGGTTCTCGTGGCGTTCGGGACGCTTAGCGGTTCCGTGACGGGGTTCTACTTCGGGGGGCGTGCCTCGGCGTTGCCCCCGTCATAACCTGTCGTTCATGCCTGAAGGGTAGGTACGGCGATGGCAAAAATGACCTTGTTGGGAAGCCAGTTGGTGACGAAGCTCCACCCCGGCTTCAGCGTGGGTGACAATTCATACATTCTGAAAGATGTCGAACTGCGGGAAGTGCATCACACGGCCTTGTTCATAGTCATGCGCCGAATGCAGGCAGATAGCGATGAAGACGACTTTACGCCCACTTGCGAGCAGGTCGTCAAGTACGCTCTGCAAATGACTGCTGGCTGACAGCAACCAGACTAGCGGAATCCCGAAACCACTCGAAGCATATTGGTGGGTTACCCGGAGATGACCGGCACAGACTGACTGTTCGAGGCGCTTCTCGACGCCACCGGGTGGAGTTGATGCCGAAATCAGCCTCAAGACAAACCGCTCAGGGAGCATGTGAGGGTACTGCGCAGTCAGGCAAAAGCAGTGGCCGCTGTTAGTGCTGTGCTACTAGGTCGGGCGCCCAAGAGCACTGTAGAGGGATTGCGGAACGTGTAGCGCGGCTTTGAACTATGCACGCGACGACCTCGAATGCCGGGTTCCCGCTTCCCGCCAAGCTCAGGTCCGCCAAGTGCTGGATGCGCGTCACCTTGTCCCGCGCGGTCCCATCGTCCTCAGTCAACTTCGCCTCGATTACCGCGTGCGGGTTGTGTTCGTTCGGCACCATGAAGTCTGGGCAACGTTTCTTGCCTTATCCGGGGTGTCCATACAGGACTGGATCTTGGCGGTCGTTGGATGGTTGTGACAGTTATCGCTGCTGGCCGGCGCGTGAACTTCTCCATCGGGACGCAGAAAGTCGACGACATGCGATCTCTGGAAGCGGCAGGTGCGGCTGGATCTAGTCCATAAGCACTCTCGTTAGAGCGAAACTCCGACCGATGGCCCACGAACGGCCCGTTGAACGAGCAACTTGGCTTGGTCGTGGCGGATCGAGACGTCTTTGGCGGGCAGGGGTTGAAATCCCGCTGATGGGACCCCAATTTTAGAATTGGAAAGCGGTCGCCTCTCTGGGCGCCCCCAACACGAACAAGAATAGCAACAAGGACGAAATAGCAACAAGGACGAAACGATGTCCCGCCAGCATGTCGATCACCGCGAGATCGCTCGCTTTGCGCGGGACCGCGTGAACTTGCCGCGGGAAAAGGCGACGGTCTATCGAGCCCAGGCGCGGAGACTTCGGGAGCGGCTGGAACGCTACCTATCGGATAACCCCGATTTCACGCTGCGCAAGATGCTGCTGTCGGGGAGCCTGGCCAAAGGGACCGCGCTCCGGTCGCTGAACGACATAGACGTGGCCTGCTACATCTCGGGTGCCGACGTGCCGTCCGAGGTGGCGGAACTGATCGAATACCTGGCGGAAAGGTTGCGGTCCGCATACCCGAATTTCCAGCCGGACCAAGTGCGACCGCAGACCTACAGCGTGACGGTGTCGTTCCGCGGCACCGGGCTTGATGTGGACGTTGTTCCGATCCTCTACGACGGTGACCCGGATTGGTACGGGAATCTCGTCAGCCAAGACGACGGTTCGTATCTCAAAACCAGTATTCCCCGCCATCTGGAGTTCACGAAGAAGCGCAAGGACGCGCAGCCGCAGGACTTCACGCAAGTGGTCCGGCTGATCAAGTTCTGGGTCGGAAACCTGAAGCAGGAGAACCCGGGATTCCGGTTTAAGTCGTTCATGGTGGAGATGATCTTTTCGCTGCTGTGCGACCAAGGTCTCGACTTCTCCGATTACCCGGAAGCGCTGCAGCACTTCTTCACCTACTTGGCCCGCAGCGACCTCCGCGAAAAGATCGTTTTTGAAGACTACTACGTCGCGAGCAAGGTCGGAGAGTTCACCGAACCAGTGCAGATCATCGACCCAGTCAACGAGGAGAACAACGTCGCCCGGCTGTACACGGACGGTCAAGCCGACGCTGTCGTCCGGGCAGCGCTGGACGCCGGCGACGCCGTTGATGCAGCGCTGGCGGCACCGACGAAACAGGACACAG
The DNA here is from genome assembly GCA_963668365.1 of Pseudomonadales bacterium. GTDB lineage: Bacteria > Pseudomonadota > Gammaproteobacteria > Pseudomonadales > Azotimanducaceae > VXNE01. The sequence continues at coordinate 4,357,620 of OY764266.1, read as the reverse complement.
TGCGTTACTGGCGTCGGATATTCGGCCCGTCGTTTCACGTTTGAGAAGGGCAATATGAGCACCACATACACGCGAACGAGTACCCAGACTTTCACGAGAGCGCACGCGAAGAGGATCTCGTACCGGGTCGCCACTGACCTGAAGCGTATGCAAAGGTTGTACCGGTACCCAACGGACCAGGAGATCGTGGACTATGACGAAGAGCTCGTCGAGTTGCTGACGGCTGGGTACTTGGGGACCGTCGCTTACGGCTTCAGACGAAACAACAAATGGATAGAACCGACCCTCCGCTACACGGCGTTCGAGCTGGCGGATTCGGGATTCGGTGACGATCCTGGGCGGGTGCCGTCAAGAGCCGACATCAGCGGCGCAACGTTCTACAGCTATCTGACCTATTCGAGCGCGTGGGACGCGCTGTCTGCTTCGGCGCGGGCGGCTTTCAATGAGAGCCTGCCCATCAAGCGCGTAGGGGCGCCGGAGCCGGGCGTCGACGGCTATGTGCAGCAAGACCTCGCCTATTCCGCTGGCGGAAGAGGCGTGCAACGGGAGCTCGTGAGGAGTTGGGGATGAATGAGCCGCCAGAAACCGAGGACCTGTTCGAGCCGGCGCTGACGTACCCCGACGTGGACGCGGCGGAGAGCCTCGCGGGCTTGGTCGGCCTCGACGACCACAAGGAGCGGTTGCATAAGGTGCTTACGCTGCTGGTTGCGCCCAGCGCCTTGCGGGACTGGGCCGCGAAGTTTCACTGCGGCGCGTCGAGTATGGTCAACACGGTGCTGTCAAGACCGCCGCTGGTGGTGCTTGCCGGAGATGTAGGCTGCGGGAAGACGGCGCTGGCCGAGTCGATTGCGGATCGGGTGGCGCGGGAACGGCAAATCGACATCACGCTGTTTCCAATGAGTCTGTCAGCTCGGGGTACGGGTAAGGTCGGCGAGATGACGCAGCTCTTGTCGGCGGCGTTCGATCGAACCTATACGGAGGCAGCGAGGCTGGCCGACGTCGACGGTGGGCCGTCGCGTGGGGCCGTGATCCTTCTCATCGACGAAGCCGATGCACTGGCCCAGTCGCGGGAGGCCGCGCAGATGCACCACGAGGACCGCGCAGGAGTGAACGCCCTGATCCGAGGTGTGGACCGGCTTGCCAGGGCGCGCCTGCCGGTGGCGGTCATCATGTGCACCAACAGACCCGGCTCCTTAGACCCCGCCGTACAGCGGAGGGCGGCCGACATCCTCGATTTCCACCGGCCCGACCGGAAGCAACGTGCTGATGTGCTCGGCGGGCCGCTCAGCGAACTTGGGCTCTGCGAAGCGCACATCCAGGCGATCGTTGAGGCTACCGGGCCGGGCGAGGCTGGCGAAGATCCCGAGAAGGACGGGTTCACGTTTTCGGATCTCACCCAGCGGCTGCTGCCGGCGATTGTCTTGAATGCGTTCCCGTCGCATGCGGTCGAGGCCGATGCGGCGTTGACGATTGCCCGGGATATGAGCCCTACACGGGCGTTTGGCGGGCAGAGCGGGGAGTGACGGTCCTGCGGAGTGCTGGTGGCTAATGTGGAAGCGAAACGTCGGGTAGCGCGGCAAACGGGAGGATGAGGGCGTGACCGACCCCCTGGGAAGCGTGTTCATATCGTACCGGAGATCGCCGGCGCGACCGGCGGGGAACGACGAGGCGGCTCTGGTTCGGGACGCGCTGCGGCAGGCTGGGTTGCCCACATGGCGGGACCTGGATGACCTGACCTACGAACCAACGGAGAATGCACTGGTCGCCGCGATCAAGGACACGTCGCTTTCGGGCGCCATCCTGCTGATAACGCCGGAAGTCGCGACCTCGCCCATGGTGCGCGGTGTCGAAGCCGTCCGAATCTTCAGACGGTACCGGGCCGGAGACGGCTTTTGGGTCCTTCCGGTGCTGGTCGGCCTCGACTACGGCGAAGCCGACGGTATCCTCGGGTCACCGGCCGGGTTCCAGGACATCGGGTACTGGAACATGAAGCGTTTCCGGGGTGATGCATTAGGCCCGCTGGACGCCCTTGACATCGCGGATGCCGCGGTGAAGCTGCGTCTTGCGGCGATTCGGGAGAAAGATCCGGATGGCCCGCTGTCGATCGGCGTGTTCGGGCGTCGTCCCCTGGGGGCACCTTCCGGTTTGATGCACGATTTTTCTGACGCATTCAATGGGCGGGAGGTCGCGGATGGCAGGTATGCTGTCTTCGAGAAAGCCCTCGCGGTCGGCGCTAGCGATGTGCTAGCTACGTTCCCAAGTCCTCGCTTGGTTGGCGAAGGCATGGCACCGCTTCCACTGGGCGCCCTCGTCGGAGCTGTGTATTCGCCCAGAGCTGGATTCGAGCTGGAGTGGTCGCAGTTCGTGGAGGGCCGGGACCGGCAGCGCTGGTCGTTCGATCTGGCTCCGGCCGAGATCGCCATGGACGCTCGAATAGCGATGGGCGACCCCTCGTCGGAAGACCTGACGCTCGCGATTGGGCTGTCGGCGGACATCGAGCGAGCGGCGGTTGAGGCCTTGCGGAGCTTGGGGGTGGAGTGCAGGGCCTATGTGCACTGCGCGCCGGAATCGGGCTCGTACACCCCGGGGCGGGTGTTGACGCCCGAGGAGGGAGTCGGATTCGTGTTGGCAGCGATCCACAGCGTCCGGAACGTGCGCGAAGAGCTCGCCATGGCGCGGGCGAACCTGCATTTGTTTCTCGCGTGCCCCCTGGCGATGGCGGTACTGATAGGACAGAAGTTGAACACTTTCTCGGACTGTCACCTGTATGAACACGACCCCAACGCGAGTCCGTCGTACAGGCGGGTCCATACGTTTCAGCCATCCAGTTTGGCGTACGCTTAGCTGCGAGCGGGCGGTGGTCGGTTAGACGTCGTTGCTGCTACAGGGTCAAGGTTGAGCAACGCAGAATAGAGCGAGCGTTCCTGCGCGACGGGCTCTTGCCCGACCTGCACCCGGCACCGAAATCGCGTCGGCATGGCCACTCATCTCGGCCGGATACTGCGGAGTTGAACAGACGTTCAAGTCGCAGGTCGCCAACAGTAGGGAGATTTCCGTCGAGGAACTCGTGGCTATGCCGCCGCAGAGTTGGGCTCTAAATGCAATCGAAAAACTGCTGTATGTAAATACATGAAAATGATACGGTACGTTGCCTTCAATCACTAAACGCAGATTGCCCTACGCAACGCAGGCGAAGTCACAAAAGCCGGAAACTATGGAGCACCAACTCTCACTCAAGTACGGGCTGGCAGAGCCTCCCCCGTACACAGGACGACACCAGAAACCCTCGCAAGAGCGAGTCCCCAACAAGCCAACTGCCGCCTTGCGGCCCATCGGCGAACGTCGTAAGGTGTCCGTCCGTGAAGACCTTCACGGCCACGCACGGAGGCAGCGGTCGATGAGACTGAGCGGCAGCGCCACCGCCTTCGGCCGACACGAATCCTTTCCACTCCGCTTCGGCTGGATCACCAAGGGCCTCGAAGCACTTGCCGACGATCCGAAGATTTTCGCGCGTGATGACGCCACCGTCATCCTCGGTGTGGGCAAGAACATGGTGACTTCGATCCGGTACTGGCTTCAAGCGACGCGTGTCGCCCGCCGCGACCCGAAGACCAACACTCTGAGACCAACTCCACTAGCGAAGATCATCTTCGGTAACGATGGCGACCCTTACTTGGAGGACGAAGGGACTATCTGGCTTCTCCACTGGCTCCTTGCCACCAACCCCAGGGATGCAACCTCGATCTATTGGTTCTTCAACCACTTTCACAAGCCGTCCTTCACGAACGTTGAGGTCGCGACGGCGCTCACGGACTTCGCTAAGCGCGAGCTCTCGTCGAAGACATCGGCTACCACCTTGAAAGGCGATGCCCAAATGGTCCTCCGCATGTACTCAAGGACAACTGCGAACGCCCGACTCACCCTGGAAGACGCCCTCGACTCCCCGTTGGCGATGCTTGACCTTCAGGAGCGTGTTGACACCCGTGCATGGCGGGCCGTGCCGATGGACCGGGCCGAACTGCCTTTGGATGTCTTCGCCTTTGGCATCGCACAACTCTTCGAGTATGGCGAGGTAAGCCAACTCGCCATCGCCGATCTGATGTACAGCGACGCCCACCATTGCGCACCCGGTGCTGTTTTCCGCATGACGGAAGATGGTCTGATCGGAAAGCTTGAGGCACTGTGCGAAGAGTATCCACATGCCCTTCGACTTGACCGAACGGCAGGCGTCTTTCAACTCTACAAGATTGCGCCGCTCGATTCGATCGAAATCCTCAAATCACGCTACGCGTCCAATGGGAGGCTTGCCGCATGAGCCTCGCGAGCCAGATCCATGTGAACACGCGCTACACCCGCTCCATTAACGTCGAGCGCGACCGGGGCTCACCGACCATCGTCGATGCATACCTTCCGACGGCCCGCAGCATCGATCTCCTGGAGGGTGTCAGCGGAGCGCTTGCCCCCAAGGACCAGCCGCGGGCCTGGAGTTTGGTCGGGCCTTACGGATCGGGAAAGTCCTCCTTTGCTCTATTCCTCCACGAACTGCTCGGTCCTCCGGGAAGCGCGAAAAAGGCAGCCCGAAGAGTTCTTGCAGCGGAACGCCCTGATCTTGCGCGACGTTTCGCTCGCCAACCCGCGTGGTGCAGAGTCGTTCTGACCGGCAGCGAAGAACCCCTCGCGACTCGCCTGCTCGCGGCGCTGGACGACGCTGCCACGAACTACTGGGAAGGAAAGCGCGGGCGCAAGCCATCGGTCGTCGCAGAGATTCGACGAGTACGCAAGCGGGGCAAGATCACCGACAGCGCCCTGCTTAGCCTAGTCGACAGTCTGCAATCGGCGGTCGAACGCAGCGGGGGAGGCGGGCTCCTCATCGTGATCGACGAGTTGGGTAAATTCCTCGAGTACGAGGCCCGCCAAGGTGGGGGCGGCATCTTTCTGTTGCAACAGCTTGCCGAGCGAGCGTTCCGGGGCAGAAAGGTCAATTTTCTCTTCTTCGTTCTCTTGCACCAAGGCTTCGATCTCTACGCCAGAGGAATGGGTGAGAGGCTGAAGAACGACTGGGCGAAGGTGCAAGGGCGCTTCGAAAGCGTCTCGTTCGTCGAGGCACCGGAACAAACGCTCCGGGTCGTCGCCGTTGCATTCTCAAACTCGCTTTCGGAATCGCAGCAGGAATCCGTTCGGAAAAAGGCAACACGGATAGCAAAAGCGCTCTGGCGCGCCAAGGCATTGCCTTCGACTCTGACAGCAGACAGGGCTGCGGCCATTTTCGCGTCGTGCTACCCGATACACCCGATCTCGCTTCTGGCACTTCCACAACTCTGTCAACGATTCGCACAAAACGAACGGACACTGTTCAGCTACCTTGGGAGCAGGGAGCCCCACGGCTTTCAGGATTCGCTGACATCGCTTGCTAAATTCGGTGACTGGGTTCTCCCCGGCCAGGTCTATGACTATTTCGTTCACAATCAGCCAGCCGTGCTGGCCGATCCGTTGACGCACCGCCGCTGGGCAGAGGTCGTGACGGCTGTTGATCGAGTCGAGCAATTGGATGGCCCAACCGGTTCGCGCGATTCGGAGGAACCTCCTTCGGCGATGCTCGCGAAAACGATCGGCGTACTGAACCTCATATCCCGAGGCGAGGGCTTGAGAGCTTCGGAGGACATCCTTCGACACCTCTTTGCCTCCAGACGAGCCTTTCGCGACGCGATCCAGTCCCTTCTGGACTCTTCCGTTGTGCAGTACCGCCGATTCAGCGGTGAATACCGTGTCTGGCAAGGCACCGACTTCGACATCGACGAACGGACCGACGAAGAAAAGGACAAGCTTGGTGAGTTTGACCTCGCCGAGGCTCTCGGTGCCCGTGCTGTCGCCGCCCCCGTACTTGCTCGCCGCCACTCCGTTCGTACGGGAGCCCTCCGCTTTTTCGAGGTCGCTTTCGTGGACGCTCGCTCAAAGCGGCTAGCTCCGACTACGCATACGGACAATCCACGCATCTGTTTTTTCCTCGCAGAGGCTCACGACGACGAAGTTGCCTTTGACAAGGTCATGTCTTCCGCAGGACCGAATGAGATCTGGGCGCTCCATAGGAACACGGCGACAATTCGGGCCGCTATCGCAGATGTACTTGCCTTGGAAGGAATCCAGCGGAGTGGTCAGGAATTAGCTGCGGATCCCGTCGCGTCCAGGGAAGTCCGGGAGCGGTTGCAGGCAGCACGAACAACCGAACGAGAGGTGCTCAATGGGCTCATCGGAAAGCCGACGCTGTCCGATTGGTTTTGGAGAACAAAACCGCTCGCCATAACGAATCACCGCAAACTCCAACATGCCCTTTCGGACGTGATGGACAGCGTCTACGCCGATGCGCCGATCATTCGGAACGAGTTGATCAACCGTCAACGCCTCTCGTCCCAAGCCGCCGCCGCGAGGAACAAGCTGTTTCATCAGATGCTCACTAAGCAGGCGAAGCCCGATCTGGACATTCAGAAGTACCCACCGGAACGGGCGATCTATCGCTCGTTGCTGGAGGCTGGTCGTCTGCACATCGAAACGGACGCCGGCTGGACGTTCGTCGAACCGGACGCCGAGGATCCCCTTCAGCTCCGTCCTGCTTGGACGCGGCTCGACGAGCTCTTCGCCGCATCTGAGTCCCAACCGATGACTCTTCAGCGGTTCATGGACGCTCTGGCCAGCCCTCCCTTCGGTGTTAAACAGGGTGTTTTCCCCATTCTCTTCCTGCACTACTACTTGCTACATCGGTTCGAGATCGCCCTCTACGACGAAGGCATTTACGCGCCGACGCTCACTTACGAGCACCTCGAGCGCATGGTGCGCCGTCCCGATCTGTTCTCATTCCAGCGGTTCCGAATCGAGGGTGTTCGGGCGGCGCTCTTCGACGAGTACAGCCGCGCCCTTTTCGGCGAGATTCGGGATTCCGTGAACCTCCTCGACCTCGCGCGCCCGCTGACCCAATTCGTGTTAGGCCTTGACGAACATGCCCAGAAGACACGTCGACTGTCCGAAACGGCGTTGCGAGTACGTCAATCGTTCTTCCTATCGAAGGCGCCAGAGAAGTTCCTGTTTGATGAACTTCCGATGGCCTGCGGATACGACAACGCTTCAGATTTTTCTGGCCTTGCCGATACTCTCGTCGGCGCACTACGCGAGTTGAGAGATGCACAATCCGGGCTGTACGAGTTCATGCACCGTGCTCTCTGCGCGAGCGTTGGCCTTTCCGACACGATGCCCTTGAACGAGCTCAGAGACGTACTGCGAGGCAGATGTCATGGACTCGATCAATTCACGGTAGACGTCCAGGGCTTACGGAGCTTTATCCGTCGCGTTTGCGAGCCCAAAGCGACGGACGAGCAGTGGTTCGATAGCATCCTCCTATTCCTCGGCCACAAACCCGCCGCCAAGTGGACGGACCAAGACCGCGACTCGGCCGAGTATCGTCTGGCCGAATTTTCGAAACGCCTGCTCGAACTTGAGAAGCTCCGGCTCCATTTTCACGCCAAGACGAAGCACGACTCGACCCTCGAGGTCATCCTTGTGAAGACCATCAGCAGCTTCGACGGAGAGACTGATGAGGTCGTGTCATTGAACCAACGGAATAGTGCCGCCATCGCCGGTGCTAAACGAAGGATCCAAGAGTTACTTGCGGGCATCGACGATCAAGAGTTGGCACTCGCGTTGATCGCCCAACTCACTAACGACTTTCTCGTTGGCTACCGCCAATCCAAATTTGCGAGGAACGATACGAAAGATGTCATCAAAAAAATCGGATAGCGACGTCAGCCAAATCAACGTGAAGCGCACTAGGCATATCCTCGGACTCTCTGGCGGGAAGGACAGCGCCGCACTGGCTATCTATCTCAAGGATCAAGGGCGCGACGACCGCATGGAGTACTTCTTCTGCGACACGGGTGCTGAGTTGCGCGAAGTCTACGAGTACCTTGATCGCTTGGAGGATTACCTCGGCCGACCAATCGAGCGCCTTAGCAGCGGTCGCGACTTCGACCATCATCTCAAGCGGTTCAATAATTTCCTGCCAGCGCCCCACGCGCGGTGGTGCACTCGCGTCATGAAACTAGAACCTCTAGAGGCTTACGTGGGAGACGACCCGTGCGTAAGCTACATTGGAATCCGTGCCGACGAACACCGTAGCGGCTATATAAGCCACAAGCCGAACATCAAGGCTGCCTATCCATTCATCGAAGATGGAGTCGTCAAGACCGACGTCTTCCGAATCCTCGAAGACACCGTCGGCGTCCCGGAGTACTACAAATGGCGCAGCCGATCAGGATGCTACTTTTGTTTTTTCCAGCGTCAAGATGAATGGCTAGGCCTCGCAGAGAACCACCCGGACCTCTTCAAGCGCGCCCAGGACTACGAGAAGATTGACCCCGTGTCGGGCAGGCAGTTTACGTGGGTAAAAGGCAAGACGCTTCAAGAGGTGCTCGCTCAAAGGGAGCACATTGAGCGTTCCTCCTCCACTAGGCAAAAAGGGAAGGCATCCGACTGGCAACGCGCTGTGCTCGAAGACGATTCCGACGATCCCGCCTGTCTCATCTGCACTCTTTGACGCCGCTTCAAGGCAACCTCTTATGGATACCAATCCACAATCAAAATCGACGGGTGCCGACTATGTCCGGCGTAAGTGTTCGGCGTACACCCATTCGGGCATACATAGTTCTCGTCATCCGGGCCGCTTTCGCAATTCGTCTTGATCTGCTCCAGCAACAATCGCCTGACCCCGGTGGGCGGACAATGTACGCAGGCAACGCCCGCCACGCTTGATCACGCCCGAGCAGCGTGACGTCCTGTCGAGTGCTACCATACTTCAGATTGTTCCCCTGATAACGGAGATCCCCCTCCATGAAGAAAATCGATGTGCCTGCAAATCCAGGGCGCCTGATTCATGCAGTAGCGAACATTGGGTACGACCCAGAAGTTGCCCTGTGTGACCTCATGGACAACTCAATTGATGCACGAGCCAATAGAATAGCGGTTGAACTGAAACGGGATGTGCACGAGCGCGACGGCCAGTCGGATTCCATCAGCAGTTACATCATCGCTGATGACGGCATAGGAATGGATGAGGACACCCTCATCAATGCGTTCACTCTTGGAACCAAGCGCGACTACCCTGGTGGCTCTCTTGGCAAATTCGGACTCGGCCTAAAGTCAGCCGGCCTCTCATTGGGCGACGAGATCGTCATACTCACTGAGAGCGCTGACAGTTCTCCGATCTGTGCCCGATTCTCCATTACCGACATTGAACGCACAGGTGAATACCAAATCGATCTTGGCGACATACCTGACGAGTATTCGGATATGTGGGAGAGCCATCACGACGAGGGCCCAGGAACGGTGCTGATCGTACGGGAACTGAATGAGGGTCAGCCGTCTTACTCCCGGTTCTCCGAGTATTTGCGACGCTACTGCTCGACGATATTTCACCGATTCATAGAGCGTGAGAACCCGCCGTTGGAAGTCACTATCAATGGCACACCCCTCACCCCCTTTGATCCGTTATTCTTCGCCGCAGCCAAGGACAACGGACCCATGGGCGATCCGCGGGATTGGGACGGTAAGACCGTACACTTGTTGCTCGAGGACACCCTGACCTTAGGTGAAGACGCGAAGGCTGACATCGCGGCCACCCACCTTATCCATCCGCCATCGTTCGGACGGGACGAAAGGCGGGGAGCTCAGGAACGGTATGCAATCAATCCGGATCCATTCACACGCAAACCCCGCCATGGCTTCTACGTGTATCGAAACGATCGCATTATTGTGCTTGGAGAGCGGTTCTGGGGCTTGGTGGGGAACCAGACGCAGAATTGGGCATTTCGGGCACGGCTGATGTTCTCGGAATCCGCCGATGACCTCCTGTCTATCGACGTCAAAAAGGGCCACTGCAAGCTACCCGGCCGAAGTCGTAACACGTTGAGAGCCATGATTGCGCGTTACCAAACCAAGAGCGTAGAGGCGTGGACGGAGGCTGGTAAACGGCAGAAGGCCGAACTTGCCGATACGAAAGACGATGTAGCAAACGAGACTATTGCCAATTCTCCGGCCTCGTCACTCGACTATTCGCCAGGTTCCGATGTGAGCGATCCCGCCGCAGCGAACGCTCGCCAAGAACGAATGAAGGACATCTCGACTGAGACAATCGGCGACATCCAAGATCCGGTCGTTGACCTCTCGGTACTCTCCGAGAGAGCGGAAGGAGGGGATGTCGTCGTTCCCGTAGAGGGCCTCAAGGCTAATGCCATGTGGCTGCCATACCCAGCGATTTCGCTTGGTCGCGCGGAGACGATTTTGAACACGCAGCATTCTTGGATTGCCCAGGCATATGCCATGGCGGAGGCCGAGCCACAGATGACTCTTGTCTTGCATCAGTTGTTTACCATCCTGGCCCGGGCGGAACTCGAAGTTCGATCCACGCCGTGGAGAGACGTGTCGGGAGAAGTAATCGACAAGGTCCTGTTGCGATTTCGACGGAAGGTCAGCGCCATTGGCGAGGATCTTGCCGAGGCACTCGCTTCAGCGGCCAGCGACTTCGAAATCGAGTCAGACGATTAGGAATAGAGAACAAAGTAGCTGTGCGATACGTCGCAAAGGCGCATTTTCACGGTACTGCTGCGCGTCCCGTTGACCTGACCGCCCAGCATCCTTGGGTGTACATCATCGCCTGTCCACGTGATCGTATCGTGTATGTCGGCGAAACGTACGACGCTGGTGGTCTCGTTGTCCGCCTAAGCACTCACTTTGGTCCTTTTCGTCGCAGTACAGTGCGTCAGGCGGCGTTTCGACACGCTGGGATTAGTGTGCTCAAGTCGCCGTTCATAGTTGTCGCTGCCCAGTTGCCGGTCGACGATGCAGACATATCGTTCGATGGAAGCAGCAAGACAGTTCGCCGGCTTATAGAGGCGCGGGTACAGGAGGAAGCTGCTCGATTCGCGCAGAGCAGGATTGGATGGGCTGTTGTGTCGACCGCGCAGCCTGCGCGTGAACGCGATAACCCTGACATCGGGAGCGCAAGCGATAGCATTGCAAAGTGTTTCATTGACGCATACGGCTTTCTTGAGGGCGTCACACCGACTTCGCCCTTCCACTTGGTGATTCTGGTCCCGGATGCTGGCGAGCACGGGGATTTGGATCCAGGCGAGTTGGTTAACAAAATCGAAGTCATCCTTTTTGACAAGATTGTCAAGGCACTTGAGACGACCCACGGCGACGACTGGTGGAGTGCTGTGCCGGAGAACATACGCGTCGAGTGTGCAACTAAGATGGAGAGGGAAAGGGAGTCGGCTGGACAGGACATCCCCGCCCACGCCTACCTGACTTTCATCGATCTACGAACGATCATCGAGAAGAACTGGTCGACGTTTGGGTCGCTGATGGAGAACATCTCCGGTAGACAAGGCAAGCGCCCGGCAACGAGTTGGATGGTCGAAGTCAACGAGTTCCGCAATAGATGGGCACATCCAATCAAGCAACGGTTTGTGCAAACCGCCCCGGTGTCAACTTCACGACTTCAAGGCTATCTCCAAGCACTACAAGCAGATCAGACTCCGTAAGCCTCTTACCGTTCCCTAGAACTCCTGGACGTGCCTGACCCAGAACAGCGAGTGAGATGACGAGAGAACTGTGGGTACCCGCCGCGCGAGCGACGCGAGCCGGCTCCTTTAGGCCTCGCTCCAATCAAGCCGTCTGCCCTCCCACCAACCCAGCCCCCTGATCCCCCGCCTTCGCCACCGCCCGTCTTGGATCCAGCCCATCCCTCACCGCCTCCCCGATAAAGATCAGCAACGTCAACAACATCGCCAACGTCACAAACACGAAGAACCCCAACCACGGCGCCTGAAGATTCGCCTTCGCCGACGACAACATTCGCCCCAACGACGGTGAGTCGATAGGCAGTCCAAATCCCAGGAAATCCAACGCCGTCAGCGCCGTGATCGACCCATTCAATATGAACGGCAGATACGTCAACGTAGCCACCATCGCATTCGGCAACACATGCCGCCGAAGAATCGTCAAGTTCGACACCCCCAACGACCGCGCCGCCAGCACGAACTCGTAGTTCCGCGCCCGCAGGAACTCGGCCCGAACGACGCCCACCAGCGCCATCCAGCTAAACAGCCCCAGAATCCCCAGCAGCCAGAACACGTTCGGCTCCACGATGCTCGCGAGAATGATCAGCACGAACAGAATCGGCAGCCCGGCGAAGATCTCGACGACCCGCTGCCCGAGTAGATCGACGAGCCCGCCGAAATAACCCTGCACCGCGCCGACGAGCACGCCGATGGACGAACTGATCAGCGTCAGCGCAAGGCCGAACAGCACCGAGAGCCGGAACCCGTAGAGCAGCTTCGCGAACACATCCGTCCCGCCGCCGTCCGTCCCGAGGAAATGCCTGCGATCCGGCGGCGACGGGGTGATCTCGTAGGAGTAGTCGACGGTGTTGTAGGCATACCGCACCGGCGGCCAGATCGCCCAGCCGTCCGCGTCGATCAAACCCGCCACATAGGGGTCGCGGTAGTCCGCCTCGGTCTCCAGGACGCCGCCGAGTTCGGCCTCCGTGTACATCGCGAACATGGGGAAGCGCAGCTCGCCCTGGTGCGAGAACATGATCGGTTTGTCGTTGGCGATGAGCTCGGCAAACATCGACAGGACGAACAGCACCAGGAAGATCCAGAACGAGTAGTACCCGCGCCGGTTCGACTTGAAGAGTTCGAGTCGCCGCTCGTTGATGGGGGACATCACCTAACCCCGCGTCTCGAAGTCGATGCGCGGATCGACGATGGTGTAGACGATGTCGCCGACAAGCTGCATCACGAGCCCGATCAGCGTGAACACGAACAACGTGCCGAAGAAGATCGGGTAGTCGCGCTTGACGACGGCTTCGTAGCCGAGCAGGCCGATGCCGTCGATCGAGAAGATGACCTCGATCAGGAGCGCGCCGGTGAACAGCAGGCTGACGAACGCGGCCGGGAATCCGGCGATCACGATGAGGATCGCGTTGCGGAACACATGCCCGAACAGGACGCGCTTCTCCGTCAGGCCCTTCGACCGCGCTGTCAGCACGAACTGCTTGTTGACCTCCTCGAGGAAGCTATTCTTCGTCAGCATGGTGAGGGTCGCGAATCCACCGATGGTGAGGGCGGTGAGCGGCAGGGCGAGGTGCCAGAAATAGTCCGTGACCTTGCCGAAGGGCGTCAGGTCGCTGAAGTGCTCGGAGACCATGCCGCGCATCGGGAACCAGTCGAGGTAGGTGCCCCCGGCGAACAGGATGATCAGCATCACCGCGATGAGGAAGCCGGGGATCGCGTAGGCGACGAACACGACCGCGCTCGACCAGACGTCGAACGCGGTGCCGTCGCGCACGGCCTTGGCCATGCCGAGCGGGATCGAGACGCCGTAGATCAGCACCAGCGACCAGAGTCCGAGCGAGACCGAGACGGGCAGCCGCTCCACCACGAGGTCGAATACCGTGCGGTTCTGAAAGTAGCTCTCGCCGAAATCCAGGCGCACGTAGTTCCACAGCATGAGCGAGAACCGCTCGAGCGGCGGCTTGTCGAACCCGAACGCCTTCTCCATGCGCGCGACGAACGCGGGATCGAGTCCCTCGCTGCCGGTGTAGGACGATTGCGAGGACGGCCCCATGCTCGTGGGCGCCGACACCGAGGCCGTCGTCGAGATGTCGAGCCCCTGCGCCTGGACGATGGCCTGTTCCACGGGGCCGCCCGGCGCGAACTGCACCAGGATGAAGTTGATGACCATGATCCCGAACAGCGTCGGCAGTATCAGCAGGAGGCGGCGAAGAACGTATCGGCCCACGCTATTCGCCGAGGTACTCGGCGACCCGGGCCGCCCGCGGTTCGTCCCACCACCACGACTCGGTCCACACTTCGCGCGATAGTTTGCCGGCATCCACCCAGTCGTACCGGTTCCAGTGCGCGATGCCGATCCTGGTCCTGCTCATGCCCGGGATCAGGTAGAAGTTCCACAGCATGACGCGGTCGAACGCGCGAATGGCGGCGACGTAGTCGTCCCAGGTCCCCGCCGACTTGGCTGCCTCCAGCAGGTGGTCGACGGCGGGATCCCGGATATTGGGATAGTTGGCGCCGTACTCGTGGCCCGCTTCGGCGCTCGAAAAGCGCGCCATGGCGTGCGTCGGCGTGAAGTCCGTGATGAACCACATGCCGCCGCCGTCGAAGTCGCCGGAAAGCATGCGGAACACCCATTGGGAGGTCTCCGGCGATTTGATCGTCGACGTGATGCCGAGACGTTCCAGGTTGTGGAGATAAGGCATGATGGAAGCCGCCACCCCCGGTGGCACGACCACGAGGCGGACATGGAACCGCTCCCCCGTGACGCCGTGAACGAGGCGGCCGTCTTCGACGATCCAGCCGGCCTCCTTCAGCAGCGCCGCCGCCCTGACGAGGTTGTCGCGATGCCATCCGCGCCCGCCGTGGGGCGGTGGCCGATAGGGCTCGGTGAAGACGCGCGGCGGCACCAGGTCCCGGATCGGCTCGAGGTACTTGAGTTCCCGCTCGCTCGGCAGGCCGCGCGACGCCAGCACCGAGCCGTGGAAGAAACTCTCCGCCAGTCCGTAGAAGTCGTAGTTGCGCCAGTTGATCCACTCGTAGTCGGCGACCAGCCACAGCGCCTCGCGCACCCGGACGTCCCGGAAGCGCGGCTGGTCGAGGTTCCAGAACAGCGCCGCCCACAGTCCCGACGGGTGATTCACCGGCAGCCAGTGCTGCCTGAACATCCCGGCGCGCTTGGCCGGAAACTCGTAGCCGGTGTTCCAGAGCCTGGGGACGCCTTCGACGTTCACGTCGACGACGTCGCCCTTGATCGACTCGGCCTGGATCTGGCCGTCGCGGAAGTAATCCCACTTCACCTCGTCGAAGTTGTAGCGGCCGCGCATGACCGGCAGGTCCCGTCCCCAGTAGTCATCGACGCGCTCGTAGCGGATCCAGCGGCCGACGCGGAGTTCCTTGACGCGGTAAGGACCGGAGCCGAGCGGCGGCGTGATGCTGGTCTTGCCCAGGTCCCGCGACGCCCAGAAATGTGCCGGCAGGATCGGCTTCGAGCCGATGACGATGGGCAGCAGCGGATCGCCCCTCTGGCCCTCCCGGATGTTGAAGCGGATCTCGCGCGGCCCGATGATCTCGAACGACTCGATGGGGTTCAGCGGCGTGGCGATCGTCGGCGATGCCTCGGTGGTGAATCGCGTGAACGTGAAATGCACGTCGTCGATGGTGACGGGCTTGCCGTCGTGCCAGCGCGCGCCGTCGCGGATCTTGAACGCGATCCAGGCGCCGTCGTCGGCCACCGCGATGCCCTCGGCGAGCCGGCCGTAGATCGACGCCGGCTCGTCCGCCGACCAGTCCATCAGTGCGTCGTGTACCAGGTTCGCGTAGGGCCGCTCGACATCCACGCCGAGCACGCGGTGTCCGGCGGGAACGGAACACGGATTGATGTTGTCCCATTGGCCCGAGACCGAAATGCGCATCCTGCCGCCTTTCGGCGCCTCGGGATTGACCCAGTCGAAGTGCGTGAAGTCAGAGGGGTATTTGGGCTCGGCGAGGAAGGCGTAGGCGTGCTTGTAGACGATCTCTGAAGGCGGCGCGTCGTCGGCGAGGGCCGCCGACGATAGGGACAGCATGACCGCTGCGATGGCGGCACGCGCCCCAGGGGCGAAACCTGCGGCTCGGCCCCGGTCGTCGACCATGGAACAACCTTCCGCAGTCGCTGGCGCTCCCGGGGGATATTCGTTCCGCTGAAGTGTCCGGTAGCACCTTTCCATGCCGGAAACCTACCATGAGCGATGCCCCGTCACACGGGCTGTCAGCGAGCACTCCATTCCTCATCGCCGCGATAGGAACCACGTCGCGATGAAGTGCGCCTTCCCTTTCTGAGCAAGAGTCGTAGACCGTGTCAACATTCGCGGTGCCTTCGTGGGTGGCCGACCTGGCGCCATCCAGGCTTGGGCTGGAAGCAGAATTGCGAACGTTTATGATTTGACAGCTTCCATATCGTCACGCCGGGCGATTGGCTGAAGATGGAGGAAGACTGACATGGCCACGTTGACGATTCGGATTCCCGACGACCACCGCGACCGATTGGCTGCCATGGCCGCGCGTCGCGGTCTGAGCCTGAACAAGCTGATGCAGGAATTGTCTATTCGGGTTTTGGCCGAACACGACACCGAAATGCGATTCCGGTTGCGGGCGTCGCGCGGCGAACCAGCGGTTGGGCTGAAATTGCTCGATGAACTGGATTACAGGCATTCATCGGCTAACGAATAGCGCGTCCACCGGCTGATCGATCCAACGGTTTACATTGTTGAGAGGATTGCTGCGGCATGAGCAGTCTTGAAGCGTGACGACGTCGCTGGCACCATCGCTCGCATTGGCAGCTACGACCAGCTAGAGGCATCGCGTTCCGCGCGAACCCAGACTAGGGGAGGATCACGACAATGAAAGGCGTCCAGTTCCTGATTGACGACGAGGGAGAACGCAAGGCGGTCATGATCGATCTCAGCATCCACAGCGAGTTGTGGGAGGATTTCTTCGACGCGGTTGTTGCGAAGGAGCGGCAGGACGAACCGCGGGAGACATTGGAGGAAGTCCGGCGGAAGGTTCTCGGAAACTGACGCTTGGAGTATGAAATTGCGTTCGTTAGATCTGCACGCCGAGATCTGGAAAGCCTGCCTCGGCAAGCGGCGTTGCGGATTCTGTCACGCATTGAGGACTTGGCATCGGAACCGCGTCCACGCGGAAGCCGTAAACTGCGGGGCGAGGATGCGCTCTGGAGAGTTCGGGTAGGGAACTATCGAATCGTATATGGAGTTTCCGACGCCAATCGCCGTGTCGAGATCGTAGTGGTCAGGCACCGGAGCGTCGCCTATCGTTGATTGACAGGAGAGCGCCTGAGCGGCGCCAGGAAACCATCTGGAGGAGTTTGCGATGAAACGCGTTGTTGTCACCGGCGAGAGCCAATGCGGCCTGGAAGACTTTGACGATCCCGGGGTCGCCGAGAACTACGCGAAGATCAAGATTCACGCCGCCCCCCTGTGCACCGAGTTCCACATGTTCCTGAGAGGCATGAAACGTCCCCTCGGCGGGCACGAGGCGGCGGGCGAAGTCGTCGAGATCGGTCCGGCCGTGACCATGGTCAAGCCCGGCGACCGCGTCGCGGTGATGCCGCAGAGCGGCTGCGGCGTCTGCGATCTCTGCACCTCGGGAGACCACATCTACTGCCCGGACAAGAAGGACCCGAAGGCCATTTGCGGCAACGAGACCGGCACCGCCACCCTCGGGCAGTACTGCGTGCAGCAGGACTGGCTGCTGGTGCCGATCCCGGACGATATTTCCTACGACCGCGCCAGCATGGCCTGCTGCGGCATGGGTCCCGGCTTCAACGCCAACCAGACGATGCAGGTCATGCCCACGGACACGGTGCTGATCTCGGGCCTGGGTCCGGTGGGGCTCGGTACCTCGATCACCGCGCTCTATCGCGGGGCGCGCGTCCTGGGGCTTGAAATGAATCCCTACCGCGTCGCTCTCGCCAAGGACATGGGCGTCGAAGCGGTCGTCGATCCCACCAGCGAAGACGCGCTGGACGAAATCATGGATCTGACCGACGGCAAGGGCGTGGACAAGAGCGTCGAATGCAGCAGCGTGGAGACGGCGCCGGAGTTCCTGATCCAGGCGGCCGCACTCAGGGGCCAAATCGCGTCCCCGGGCTGGGGCGGACCGATCAACGCGAGAGACGTCAACCGCAAGGGACTGACCGTCCACGGCTGCTGGCACTGGAATCACCAGCGGGACGCCAGCGTCATGATGGGCACGATTCGCGGCGCGGAGTCCTTGCTCGACAAGGTGATCACCCATACTTTTGCCTTCAGCGAGGTCCAGCAGGCGCTCGAGACCAGGGCCAGCAACCAGTGCGGCAAGATCATCCTGCACCCATGGGAGAACTGAAGACTTGAAGACCGTTGCCATCACCGGCGTCGAGCAGTGCGAACTGATCGACAAGCCCGTGCCCCACGCGAAGGACGACTTCGTGGTCGTCAAGGTGCTGTCGGCGCCGCTGTGCACCGAGTACGCCGACTATGCGGACGGCTGCGCGCGGGCGGAATTCCAGCGCGGCGATGAAGATCCTTCCTGCCTGGGGCACGAAGCGGCGGGGGAGGTCGTGGAGGTCGCGAGGCCCGGCAAGGTGAACGTCGGCGACCGGGTGGTCGTGATGCCGGGGTTCTGGTGCGGCAAATGCCGTTTCTGCCTGAGCGGCGCTTATATTCACTGCCAGGACCCGGTCGATCCCCACGCGTCCTGCGGCACCGAAGCGGGTGCGGCGGCCTATGCCGAGTACTGTCTCAAGCAGGACTGGCTGGTCCTGCCGATACCGGACGAGATGTCGTTCGATCATGCCAGCATGGCGTGCTGCGGCCTCGGTCCCGCCTGGAACGCCATGGAGACCATGCAGGTGTCCGGCACCGATACCGTGCTGGTCAGCGGCCTCGGTCCCGTGGGTCTCGGCACGGTGATCAATGCCGTCTACCGCGGGGCGCGGGTCATCGGCGTCGCCCGCAACAGCTATCGCAGCCAGCTCGCGAAAGACCTCGGCGCCGAAGTCGTGCTCGATCCGGACAGCGACGACGTGGTCGGCGAGGTCCTCGAACTAACCGGCGGCCTCGGCGTATCCAAGTCGGTGGAGACGAGCGGCCAGGCGCGCTACATGGACCTCCTGTTGCCGGCCACGCGCCGGCTGGGAGACTTCGCCTTCGTCGGCGAGTCCGGCGACTACACCATCCAGGTCAGCGACGGCATGATCCGCAACGGCCTGCACCTGCACGGCATATGGCACTGGAGCCTGGGCGACGCGCCCGACATGCTGGAGATGATTTCCGAGGTGGGCGATTCGCTCGACAGGCTGATCACCCACCACTTTCCCCTTTCACAGATCGAAGATGCCTGGAGACTGCAAATGAGCGGCAAGTGCGGAAAGGTCATGGTGCATCCCCATGACTGATCAACTATGGCTTGAATTCAAGGGAACGGACGGTCCCGGCGCGGGCAAGCACATCGTGCTGGTCAGCGGCGACGAGGAGTACCGCTCGGAGGAAGCGCTGCCCATGATGGCGAAGATCCTGTCGACGCATCACGGCTTCGACTGCACCGTGCTGTTCGCGATCGACCCCGAGACCGGCGAGATCGACCCCGAGCACCAGACCAACATTCCGGGTCTCGAGGCGCTCGACTCGGCCGACCTGATGCTGATCTTCACCCGCTTCCGGGAACTGTCCGACGCGCAGATGAAGCACATCGTCGACTACATCAACTCGGGCCGCCCGATCATGGGGCTCAGAACGGCCACCCACGCCTTCCAGTACAGCCGCGACAAGACTGGGCCGTACGCCAAGTACGACTGCACGAACGAGGAGTTCGAGGGCGGTTTCGGCCGCCAGGTCCTCGGCGATACCTGGGTGGCGCACCACGGCCATCACGGATACGAGAGCACCCGTGCCCTGATCAACCCGGCATCGAAGGACCATCCCGTCCTGCGGGGCGTCGAGGACGTCTGGGGAACGACGGATGTGTATGCGGTGAACGAGTTGACCGGCAACCCGCGGATCCTGCTGGACGGCCAGGTCCTGGTCGGCATGAACCACGACGACGACCCAAAGCCCGATACGCCCACCATGCCCATCGCCTGGATCAAGGAGTACACCGGCGACGAAGGCAAGACGTCGCGGGTTTTCTGCACCACCATGGGCGCGGCCACCGACCTGCGGAGCGACGACCTGCGGCGCCTGCTGGTCAATGTCGCCTACTGGGGCATGGGGATGGAAGACAGCATCGACCCGAGCCGCAGCGTCGACACGGTGGGCGAGTACAACCCCACCGCGTTCGGTTTCGGGACGCACCAGAAGGGCCGGCGGCCGTCCGACTACGCCTGATCGGGAGAAAGGGGCTACGTGGACAAGAACTACACGATTTTCATCGGAACCATCGGCAACGGCCTGCGGTGCAGCCGGGACGGCGGCGAGACCTGGCAGGGCGCTCCGTCCGATCAACCGCTTCCGGATACTGGCGTCGGTGGACTGGAGGGGAACGTGCGGGCGCTCGCGATCTATCCGGACGACCCGCACCGGATACTCGCGGGGTCGGACCGGATGGGCATCTACCGCAGCGACGACAACGGCGCGTCATGGCGTCTCCTCAAGTCTCCCATGGAGGGGATGGAGATCTGGTCGATCGACGTGGACCCCGTGAACTCGGACAACATCATCAAGCAGGACGACCCGGACACGCTGTTCCTGGGCAACGGCAACGGGATACCCGGAGAAACCGGCGCGATCCGGCGAACCAGGGACGGCGGCAAGAGCTGGGAGCGCGTACCCCTGCCCGTGGAACCCAACTCCGTCGTCTACTGGCTCGGCACCCACCGCGACGTCCCGGACGCCATCGTCGCCGCCACCATCCATGGCTACATTTACGTCAGCGAGGACGGCGGCGAGGGCTGGGAGAAGCTCGAACTGGAATTCGGGCACATCCGCGGGGTGGCGGTGACGCCCAGCTAAGACGACGGATTCCGGATCGTCTTTGGCGTCAGCCCAGGCGCGCGGTCTTGGTACATTCGCGGGCCCGTCTCGTCGCGATGGCGAGCTTCACCAACATCATGATGGGATACACGCTCATGGTCGTGCAGCTTGTGAAGCTGCTGGGAAACGACCACCCGAGGACGAGCGCGTACCTTGCGCGGCTGAGCGAACGCGGCGGCTACAAGATCGCAACCGCGTGATCGCGAACTGCGCCTATGCGGTCGCGCAGCCTCCTTCCCGATAGACGGCGAATAACTGCGCGGCGCGTATGATCGGTTCCAATTGCGCCGCCCTCACCATGGGCGGATCACTAGTCCTGACCGCCGAACGCGCGCAACGCGGCTTCACGCGTATCGTGCAGATCGAAGGACTGGCCGAGGCCGGTTGTCGCCAGAAGCGATCGCAGGGGGCTGTCCTCGGGCGAGCAGATCGCGAAACGCGCCGATCTGCGCGCCTGCGCGCGCGCAGCGACCAACATGGCGCGGATGCCCCCACTGGCAATGTAGCTCAGATCTGCGGTGTCCAGGATGATCGGGCCCGGGTCCTGGAGCCGCACCAACTCTTCAAGGAATAGACTGAACCCCTGCGCGCCGGACCAGTCGACGCGTCCGGCGATCGAAACGACGAGAACATCGCCGATTTGATCGCTGTCCAGTTCCATGTGACCTTTCCGTCGGGTGACAAGAGCCGATCAATAAACCATACGCCGCCGGTGTGTCCGCGGCTCATCTATAAGAAGATAAAACGCGTGCGGCTCACCGAAGGCAAAATATCTTGTGTTCGGACGACGGGACGGTGGATGCCGTTGCCGCATAAATGCGACCGCGCGAAGGAGAAGAGCAGAGCGTGTGTATCGAGGAGATAAAGTCCGCGGATTCGAGAACACCGCCATAGCGAGGAGTCTCTTCCTGGATGTGACCCGTGTCGCCGACTGGAGGTCGTTCGACATGCGGATGCCGGGAGCCGGTCGCACCGTAGATATTTGTGGGCCGGTGCTGCTAGTGTGAGCGCCTCCAGCACGACGCGACACGAACATGCCGAAGTACCAGTACTCCGACTCGCTGCAGACCGAACTCAGCGAGACCGGCGTGCTCACCGTCACGCTGAACCGGCCGGAAAGGCTGAACGCGTTTGATGGCGAGCTGCGCGCAGCAATCTACAACATGCTGGCGGACGTGCGCGACGATGGCGACGTCAGGGCTTTGGTGCTGACGGGGGCGGGCCGCGCGTTCTGCTCGGGGGCGGACCTTGGTGCGCCGGACCAGCGCAAATGGCCGTCCCGTCCTCACGAGCCGCGATTCATGTGGTGTGTCGACCTGTTGGAAATGCCCAAGCCGACGATCGCCGCGATTCACGGTCCAGCCGCCGGCGGCGGGCTGGGCCTGGCGCTCCTGTGCGATATCCGCATCTGTTCGGACCGCGCGCGACTGATCCCGATCTGGAACAAGCGGGCGATTCACCCTGACGACCTGGTCACATGGACATTGCCGAGGCACGTCGGGTACAGCCGGGCTCTCATGTGGTTGTACCTGGCGGAAGACATCCCGCTGGACGAGGCGAAGAGCACCGGCCTCGTGGCGGATGTATGCGCGCCGGAAGATCTGATGCCGCGGGCGCTGACGCTCGCCGACAAGCTGGCGGCGGGGCCCACCCTGCACTATGCGCTGACCAAGCAAGCGGTGCTCCGTGGATTGATCCGGGAGCCGAAGGACTCCGCGATGATCGAGGTGTGGGGACAGAATCGTGCGTCCGAAAGCGAAGATCGCGAGGAAGGCGTACGCGCTTTCAGGGAAAGACGCGCACCGGTGTTCAAGGGCCGTTAGCAGCCATCGGACTAGCCGCTCCAGCGGCGGAGTCGACGAACGGCGCCTGCATGGGCGACGGATTTTGGCACGGGGCCGACTTTCCGCCCGCGCGATCGAAGCTGAGGCGGGACAATGCGTGTCGTGAACAAGTGGTCTTTCCTGTCGAGTCCCGGCGGGTGGAAGTACGCGGCGGCGCTGTTCGCCTTCGCGGCGGCGCTGTGGGTGGGGCATCCGGCCCTGGCCCTCGTTGTCGGCGCCACGGTGGGGCTGGCGCTGCAGCCCGATTGGCCGGCGTCCGTCAGTCGTGCCGGTCAGCTATGTCTGAAAGCCGCGATCGTCTGCCTGGGTTTTACCCTGAACGTCCAGGTCCTCTGGCAGACGAGCCGCGACTACTCGGGACTGGTTCTCGTCTTTGTCGCCAGCACGCTGATCGCCGGGCTCGTCATCGGCCGGTTGATGAAGGCGGATGAGGATCAGTCCCGGCTGCTGAGCACCGGAACCGCCATCTGCGGCGGCACCGCGATCGTGACGCTCGCGCCCATCGTCCGCGCTCGCCCGGCGTCGGTGGCGATCTGTATCGGCATCGTCTTCATTCTGAATGCCATCGCGATCCTGGTCTTGCCCTGGCTTGGCCAGTACCTGGAGATGACGCAGGATCAATTCGGGGTCTGGGTTGCGCTCGCGATCCACGACACGAGTTCCGTGGTGGGCGCCGCCGCGATCTTCGGGGACCGGGCGCTGGAAGTCGCGACGACGGTCAAGCTGGTCAGGACGCTCCTGCTCATCCCGGTCGCGCTGCTGGCTGGAGTGCTGTTGCGGCAAAGCGAAACCAGGCTGCGGATACCGGCGTTTCTGCTCCTGTTCGTGGCCGCATCCCTGGCGGGAAGTCTGCTGCAGCCGCCGATCGAAGTCGTCGCGCATGCCAAGTCGGCGAGCCACTTTCTGCTCATCGTGGCGCTCTTCTGCATCGGGATGGAGATCCGGCGCACGACCATCGCATCGATGAACGGCCGGGCGGTCTGGCTGAGCATCTCGCTGTGGCTGATCGTGGTGCCGGTCACGCTGTTCGCGGCGCTCTCGCTCGCGTGACGCGTCACGAGTCGGAATATTGATAGAGTGAAGCGTTACTTCATCCGTCCGCGCGACTTCGGTAACGTCGTGTTCCGATGAATATCGGCACCGTACAACTGGACTGGCAAAGCGTCCTGAGCCTTGCGCTGGTGGCGGGCTTTTTCGTCCTGACATTGATTCCCTGATTCCCGTCGCCCGTACACGGGCAACACCTCTCGCTTTTTGCGGTCGTTAAGCGATCTGGCGATACCGGCAGGTTCGCCATAAGATTGATTGCGCCGAATTCAGGGACCGCCCATGAAACGCTTCCTTGCGACGGTTGCCCTGCTGTCTGCTGTCCTCGCGAGCTGCCGAGACCCGGGCTCGATTCGCGACTGGCCGTGCGTCGGTGCGGACCAGGCGGGCGCCAACTCGGGAACATCGCGTAACCGGAGGCATGCCGGATGAGCGCGCGCCTTGTGCAACTCGCGGACGATCTCCGTGCCGAGTTGACCGGGAGGACCGTCGCAAGCCTGTCTGCCGGCTTTACCTCCGGGCTGGGACTGCTCGTCGCTCAGGTCGCGTTCGCGACGCTCATCTTCTCCGGCGCCCTGGCCCCGTATTCTTCCCAGGGCGTTGGCCTGATCCTGTTCGGGAACTTCGCGGCCTGTCTCATCATGGCGGTCGCTGCCGGGTACCGGGGCATCATCGCGGGACTGTCTCCCGCGCTGATGATCGGCATGGCGATCTTCGGAGGCGAAATGGATGCCGACGGGCGGGCCCTGTTCGTCACCGTCTCCGCAGCGCTCATCCTGAGCGCCGTGATTACCGGCGTCTCGTGCTTGGCGATGGGGCGATTCCGGCTGGCCAACCTGCTCCGGTTCATCCCCTACCCGGTGTCCGCCGGATTCGTTGCGGGAATCGGGGGTGCCGTGTGTCTCGCCGCGGTGTCCCTGATGGGCGCCCAGCCGCATTGGAAAGCGATTCCGGAGCTGGTAGAGCCCTCCATGCTCTGGAAGTGGGGTCCCGGGGCCGTCTATGGCATTGCCCTGTATGCCGTCATAAAGCGCTGGGGCAAAGCCTGGATCCTGCCGATCAGCGTCGTGCTCGTCGTCGGGGGATACCACCTGGCGCTGGCGGGTCTCGGCATTTCCGGCGCCGAGGCGCGGTCGATGGGACTGCTGTTGTCGAGCACCGCCGAGGGGAACCTGTGGCCCGCCCTGGGCGTCACCGATATCGCGTGGGTGGACTGGACCGCATTGGCGACGCAGATCCCCAACATGCTGGCGCTGATCCTGGTCGCTTTCATCTGCGTGGTCCTGAACCTGGCCGGACTCGAGGTGGCGACCAACCAGGAGCTGGATTGGGACCGGGAATTCCAGGTGGGAGGCTTCGCGTCCGTCGTGGCCGGTGTCGGCGGCGGCACGGTCGTGACCGTGGTCGTTCCCGCATCGATGCGCAGCAAGTTGCTGGGAGCCGCGACGCGGCTGACCGGCGTCGTCGCGGCACTCGTCATCGGCGTCGCGCTGTTCTTCGGGGACGGCATGCTGGAGTTCGTGCCCGCGTCGCTCGTCGGAGGAATCCTGGTATTCGCGGGACTCGGCATGCTCGACGAGGGGCTGGTGAGGGGCGGCCGGCTGCTGCCGTTGTCCGAATTCAGCATCGTCGTGCTGATCTTCGTCGCCATCGTCGGCTTCGGACTGCTGGAAGGCGTGGGGGTCGGCATGCTGGCCACACTCGTGTTCTTCGCCGCCCGTCTCAGCCGCGTGGACGTGATCGAATCGCAATTCACCACGCGCGAGCGTCGCAGCCGCAGGGTCCGGCCGGTGCCGGAACGGGCCATACGGTGGACGAAAGCCACCGCGTGCAGGCGTACCTGCTGCGCGGCTACGTGTTCTTCGGCAGCGTCTCCCCGCTGGCGGACCGCCTGAGAAAGTCCTTGAGCGGAACGTCGCGCCCGGACTGCCTGCTGCTCGACTTCGCCGGGGTATCCGGCTTCGACTTCTCGGCGGTGAACGTGCTCGGCCGGTTGCTGCAGGAGGCGGGAAATGCCGGCGTGCAGGTGGTGCTCAGCGCATTGCCCGAACCGCTGAGAGCGGGATTGCAGCGCAGCGTCTCGCCGCAGACGTTCGCGGGGCTGTTGTTCGAGCCGAATGCGGATTTGGCCCTGGAACGCTGCGAGGACACCGTCATTGCGGCGTGGAAGGAGAGCGATCGCGCCTCGTTGCTGGTACAGGCCGCGGACGACCTCGAGCGTCATCTCGAACGGCAGATCGAGTTCGAGGAGCTATTGGAAGAACTGGGCGACTGGATGGATGCGCGAGACTATGCCGCCAGCGAGACATTGGCGGCTTCGGATCGGCAACTCGAGGGCCTGCAATTGGTGCTATCGGGCCGCGTTACCGCCTACGACCACGCGGGGGCGCGCCTGTGCCAGCGCGGTCCCGGCGACGTGGTCCCGCCGATCGGCGCGAGGGACGAGAACGTGGCCACCGTCGTCGCCGACGAACCCTGCAGGACGATGGTGCTGACGCCGACCTCGCGGGACTGGCTGGAAACGAACCGGCACGACCTCGCGCTCAAGCTGTATCGATACCTCTTGATCGAGCACTTTCAGGCTGGGTCGGGCTAACAAGACTGGTTGCTGGAAGTGGGTGGGAACCGTAATACAATCACCCGCGAAACGGGCCGAGGATACTCACGGAGGCGAAGAGATGGATAATTTCGAACGGCAGTGCATTGCGGCGGAACTGGTGCAGCTCCGGGAGGAGGGATGCGACGTCGCGGCCTTCGAGCCGCGCGTAAAAGAGGCGCTCGAGGACGAGGCCGCTGACGATGCCGCCTTGGTAGATCTCTACGACGCGCTCGAAGCCCTCTCGCCCGAGCCCTCGTTCCCCTACGAAGAACCGTCCGATCTCGAAGGGATCCGCGCGCTGCGGCCGGACGGGCCGAGGCGCATGGACCTGAACCTGTCGGATGACGCGCTCCGCGACCGTATCCTCGGCGCCTGGCTCGGCCGGGCAGCGGGGTGCCAACTCGGCAAACCCGTCGAAGGCTGGCTGCGCGAGCGCATCGACAAGTACCTCGAATCGACCGGCGCGCTGCCGCTCGACAACTACATTCCCTACACCGAAGGCTCTATCCACCCGGGCCTGAAACCGAGCACCCTGGGCAACTTCGATTGCATGGCCCGGGACGACGACATGGATTACCCGATCCTCGGTCTGCTCGCGCTGGAGGAGCACGGGGCGGGGCTCACGGCACGCGACATGGCGAACACCTGGCTCGGTCGAATGCCGTTCCACTTCCTCTATACGGCCGAGCGGGTCGCGTACCGGAACTTCGTCAACCTTCGCTGGCCCCCGGAGTCGGCGGCCTGGCGGAATCCATACCGCGAATGGATCGGCGCGCAGATTCGCGCCGACATCTTCGGCTACGTGGCGCCCGGGTGGCCGGAAAAAGCGGCGGAACTCGCGTTCCGCGACGCGAGCATTTCTCACGTCAAGAACGGTATTTACGGCGAGATGTTCATGGCCGCGATGCTGGCGGCTTCCTTCGTGACGAGCGATATCGAAGAGATCATCCGGGTCGGACTGTCGGAGATTCCGGCCAACTGCAGGCTCGCGGAAGCGGTGCACGACACGGCGGGCTGGTGCCGGGAATCATCCGATTGGGAAGCCGTCTGGGATCGCATAGCCGAGAAGTACGGGCACTACCACCGGGTGCACACGATCAACAACGCGGCACTGGTCATCATGGGCCTCTTTTTCGGCGCCGACGACTACGAGCAGGGCATCGTGGTCACGGTGCGGGGCGGCTGGGACACGGACTGCACCGGCGCGACGGTCGGGTCGATCCTCGGCTCGAAGTTCGGAGCCCACACCTTGCCGGACAAGTGGGTCGGTGTCCTCAATGACCGGCTCATGTCGTGTGTGCGCGACTGCAATGAGAACCGGTTCTCCGACTTGGCGGAGCGTACGCATCGCGTCGCCCGTCAGATCCTGTAGCGGCGATAGACCGGACCGCGCCGCTCGGGAAATCACTCACGAGGAGCGGGCTACGGGCCTCGCCCGAGAAAGCAGGCGCCCGTCCGTCAGCTTGGACCGCGCGGGGCCGACCGGCCTCGACCCTGCGTCTGGCCGTTTTGAGGAACAATTCCCATGGGGGCTTAGGCGGATTGTGGGAGCCGTTCTACAATCGCGCACTTTCGAAATCGGCGGCGAATCTGACTTTCGGGGTCCAAAAATGGCGAATCTGGAACGGCAACTCATTCGATTGGAACTGGTGCAGCGCCGCGAGGAGGGATGCGACGTCGCGGCCTTCGAGCCGCGCGTGGAACAGGCCCTCGCGGACGAGGCGACGGACGATTCGGTCTTCGTGGAACTGTACAACGAACTCGATGCGCTCGAGCCCGAGCCGTCGTTTCCCTACGAGGAGCCGTCGGATCTCGAAGCCATTCGCGCGTTGCGGCCGGACGGCCCCAGGCGCATGGAAGTGGGGCTCGGGGACGAGGCGGTTCGCGACCGCATCCTCGGCGCCTGGCTTGGCCGGGCGGCGGGATGCTCGCTGGGCAAACCCGTGGAAGGCTGGCCGCGGGAGCGCATCGACAAGTACCTCGAATCGACCGGCGCGCTGCCCCTCGACAACTACGTTCCTTTCGTCGAAGGTTCCATTTCGCCGCGCCTGAAAGCCAGCACCCGGGACAACATCGAGTTCATGGACCGGGACGACGACATGGATTACCCGATCCTGGGTCTGCTTGCGCTGGAAGACAACGGTGCGGATCTCACCGCGCGCAACATGGCGCAGACCTGGCTCAGCCGCATGCCGTTCCACTTCCTCTACACGGCCGAATCGGCGGCGTACAGGAACTTCGTCAATCGCGTGTGGCCCCCGGAGTCGGCGACTTGGCGGAATCCCTTTCGCGAATGGATCGGCGCGCAGATTCGCGCGGACATCTTCGGCTACGTGGCGCCGGGATGGCCGGAAAGAGCGGCGGAACTGGCGTTTAAGGACGCGAGCATTTCCCACGTCAAGAACGGAATCTACGGCGAGATGCTCATGGCCGCGATGCTCGCGGCTTCCTTCGTGACCAGTGACGTCGAAGAGATCGTGAAGATCGGCCTGTCGGAGATTCCCGCCAACTGCCGGCTCTCCGAAGCCGTGCACGACACCGTGGGCTGGTGCCGCGAACTGTCCGACTGGGAGAGCGTCTGGGATCGCATATACGAGAAGTACGGGCACTACCACGGCGTTCACACGATCAACAACGCGGCGCTCGTCGTCATGGGCCTCTTTTTCGGCGCCAACGACTACGAGCAGGGCATCGTGGTCACAGTGCGGGGCGGCTGGGATACGGACTGCACCGCGGCGACGGTCGGATCGATCCTCGGCGCGAAGTCCGGGGCCCACGCTCTGCCGGAGAAGTGGATCGGCGTGCTGAACGACCGGCTCATGTCCGTCGTGCGGGACTGCAACGACAACCGGATCTCGGAACTGGCCGAACGCACGCATCGCGTTGCCAAGCAGATGCTGCAGGCGCCGGAGGTGGAAGAGACCACCGAGGCCGAGGTCACCGCTCCCGGTGATGCGGGCGAATTGCCCGGGAAATGGGCGCTCGACATGGGCTGGGGCAGACACAACCTCACGGTAAATGAAGACTTGTCGGGGCAAATGGAGGCTTTTGGCGAGGTTTCCAAGGTGCGCAATGTCCGGGTGGACGGGAACAAGGTGTCCTTCGTGTTCGGTGTGGACAAGGGGGACTATCTCATCGACATCGAATTCCAGGGGACGATCGCCGACGACCGGATCAAGGGCAAGTGGACAAGCGACGGTTTCGATATGCCGGTGACCGGAGTCAGGGTCTGATCATCGCGATCCGGCGGCTTGGCACTGCTGCGACGTAGATGATCTTGCCAATCCCGGCGAGGTGGTGCGTCCGGTCGATGTAGTCCACGTTGAGCCGTCTGAGGCTGGCCTCGCAGGCCTCAACGATGTGATTGGCGGACAGCCCGCGTTGATTCGGACCGTGTGCGGTCCCCTCGCGTATCCCGGGATCGTCAGACGTGCGGTCCCTGAGCGGCAGGTAGCACTTGGTGGCCAGCACTACTTCCTCGCGCTTGCCTTGCCCGGCGATGAATCTGCCAATGAGTTCTTTAGCTGAGTCAGATCAGAGGTTGTTCGCCCTGCTTAGGAAGCTCGCCAAATTAATCTATCCGTTCATGGTGTTTGGCAAGAGGCTGTAGTTCCACTCGCCATGGAAGGGGTCGCGCTTGATGGCGAGGTTGTTCATCTGCGCGTCGGTGATCTGGCGGCCGGTCGGGTATTGGCCTTCGTCGAGTTCGGAGCGGATCGCCAGGCCCTCCCTGGTGGTCGTTGCGCCGATCAGGTTGACCACGACCTCGTGGCTCACCAGCGGCCGGCCGCGCCAGTTCTGGGTGATGTGGCAGAACATGCGATGCTCGATCTTGTTCCACTTGCTGGTGCCCGGCGGGAAGTGACACACCGAGATGCGCAGCCCGAGGGTGTCGGCCAGCTGCTGCAGCTCGTACTTCCACAGGCGCGAACGGCTGCCGTTGGAACCGCCGCCGTCCGCCGTGACCAGCAGGCGGCGGGCCTCCGGGTAGGCGTGGCGACCCATCTGCCGCCACCAGCGCCGCAGCGTCGCCACCGCGAACTCCGAGGTGTCGTGGTCCACGCCGACGCCCACCCAGCCGGCGTTGGCCGTCAGGTCGTACACCCCGTACGGAATCGCCTTGCCGAGGTCCCGGTCGATGAAGTCATGCACCTTCACCTCCTCGGGGCGTCCCTTCGGACGCCATTCCCTGCCGCCGTTGCGGTACGGGCCGACCAGCTCCTTCTTCTTCGTGTCCACCGACACCACCGGCTGCCCCAGGCGCTGGAACGCCCGCACGCGTCGGTCGATGCGCCGGAACTGCGCGTCGCGGTCCGGATGCTGGCGTCCTTCGAGCGTCTTGCGGTTGGCCTGCAGGCTGTAGCCCAGTTCGTGCAGCAGGCGATTCACCGTGCGCTCGCTGACCGGATGCCCCGCGTCCCGCAACCGTCGCGCCAACCGCGCCGCGCTGCTGCAGGTCCAGCGCAACGGGCCGGTCGGGTCGCCCCGCGTCACCGGCTCGAGTTCCCGCTCCAGCGCGTCCACCAGGCCCGCGTCCCGCGCCGTCAGCGTCTTGCGGCCGCCGCCCGGACGGCGCTGCCGCGCGGCCCCCACCGGCGCCGCCCCCGCGTCCAGCTCCCGCAACCCCGCGCGCACCGTGACCCGCGACATCCCCGTCGCCTCGGCGACGCGCGTCACGCCGCCACGCCCGATGGCCCGCGCCTCCGCCGCCGCCCACAGCCGACGCGTGCGCTCATCCAGCAGCGGCCCCAACACCGCGTACTTCCCCCGCAACGCCTCCGTCACCGCCGCTTGCGTCAAACCAGCCATCGCCGACAGCATAACAAACGCCGATCATATCGGACATTCTATTTTGGCGAGAGCCCTTAGTATTTCCCTACAATCTGCGAGAACCGTCTCGGCAAGGCTCTTTGGGAAGTCTTCGTCGATACGATAGTCGGCCGCTGCCCGTCGGCCCCGGCACTGGTCCAGGATGTATCCAAGACTCCTGAACGATGATGGATTCAATGTGTGCGTAAGTGCCTCGATGAGCCCGATATGTACACTGCCGGTCTCGGGAAAGGAAAGGCGCGCGTCTTGAGCCACAGAACGGCAGCGGTGATAGGCGGCGTAATATGCCCGACTCGTAGCGTTTCGCCAGTCCGCCTCGGCGTCGCCGCGGCCAAGCATTTCGGCCGCAGCGAGCAGGGCTTCAGGTGTTACTGCCATCGGCCACAGAACCGACAAAAGCAACCATGAATTTGAGTCCGGGATCCGCCATCAGATCCGCGGAGCTGGTGATCTGATCGGCCAAGCGCCAGTTCAGCTTCGATGCGACCGTTGCAGGGGCGCAGATGGTGCGTTCGTAGAGAAAGGACTCGGGAGAATCGTAGGACCGAATTACCGTGGTCGATGTACGCACATGTTCGCTGCGTTGGATATCCGCGAGAATCCCCAGGACATCTCGAACACGCTGTTCGCCAAAGGCGCCGGCATCTACCGCGTCAGCTAGCTGCCGAGCCCTTTCTGACAGAGGATTGGGGTCGGCTGGAACGAGGCAATTCCAGCGATCGCAAAGGTCTCTCGCGCGCCTGAAGTGTCCCGACGCCAGGGCCTCGTGGATTGCGTGGTTGAGCGACTCCATTTCGTCAGGGTACGCGTTCATGGCGTTGGTCAGATTCGAGTGCTTCTTCCTGGCACGTTGCGATGCAGAGGCTAGCACAGGGCGTTGGCAAGAAACTGTGAGGTGGATGTGATTGCACATGTAGTCCTACAGCGCCAGCAAATGTAGGCCATGGCTTTCCGAGGTCGGTTTTTGGGTGAAAGGTTCCCGCCGGAATTTGATAGGGCCAAGGCGCTTGGGTAGCCTCGTGCGCTTGGAACCCGACCCTTGATTGTGCCGTCGGCAACCAGTCGCAGAATCGAACGTCGCGCCAGCCGGTCAACACTGCTGGCTTCGGTTCACGGTCGGGAATCGGCATCCCGCGCGCGGTTCCAGATCCCCAGAACGCCCTGTTCAGGGCAGTGGACGCGCAGTTGAACATGCAGACGGAGTAGCAACGAGAAGATGGCAGATTTCACGACACCCCTCGACACCGAAAACGATGGCCTCGAGGTCGTCGGCGGCAAGGGACGTTCGCTTGCGCGCATGGCGCGCGCGGGTTTTTCGGTTCCCGGCGGCTTCCAGGTAACGACTGCGGCGTACCGCGCCTTCGTCTCCGACCACGATCTTGGGCAGCGCATCCTCGAACTGGCACGACCCGAGATCGTCGAGCGCGGCATTTCGTTCGAAAAGGCGTCGGCGGCGATCCGCCGGCTGTTCGATGAGCACTCCCCCTCTGACGCGATCGTCGCGGCAATCCGTGCCGCGCATGCAACACTTGATGGCGAGCCCGCGCTAGCCGTGCGCTCGTCGGCCAACGCCGAGGACCTGCCGGGGCTCTCGTTTGCCGGACAGCAGGAAACGTATCTGAACGTGCGTGGCGCCGACGCGGTCGTCGATGCCGTCAGGAAGTGCTGGTCGTCGTTGTGGACGCCGCAGGCGATCAGCTACCGCCACCAGAACGGCATCGACCAGGCAAGCGTTGCGATGGCGGTGGTCGTGCAGATCATGGTGCCGTCCGAAGTCTCGGGCATCCTTTTCACCGCGAACCCCGCGACCGGCGAACGCGGCGAATTGATCGTCAATGCCAGCTTCGGCCTCGGCGAGGCGGTGGTCAGCGGACAGGTGACGCCGGACACCTACATCATCGACAAGACTTCGCTCGAAGCGAAGGAAACCGTGATCGGCCCGAAACTGCAGCAGGTGGTGTCCGATGGCGAGCAGGGCGTTGTACTCACGGACGTCGATGAGGGCGAGCGCGACCGATCATCGCTCTCCGATACGATGCTTCGGGAACTGGCCGATACCGCCCTCGGAATCGAGAGGCTCTACGACGGCCTGCCGCAGGACATCGAGTGGGCGTTCTCGGGCGGTCAGCTCTTTCTCTTGCAGTCGCGTCCGATCACGAACCTGCCCGTGCAGCCCATCGAGTTGGACTGGACGCCGCCGCCTCCCGCGCAATACATGAGCCGTCGCCAGATCGTCGAGAACATGCCGGACCCGATCTGTCCGCTGTTCGACGAACTCTATCTGACCGAGGGGCTGGAATCCGCGCGCAAGGGCGCCAGCATCATGATCGGCGGCGGGCCCCTGTTCATGTCCGTGAACGGGTACGCGTTCCAGCGCTTCGACTTCCCGCAGGTTCACCGCATGCGCAAGAATGAAAAGGACAAGCACAAGGCCGTCACGGAGGCGGCGATCGAGGCCGCCGAGCGCGATGCGACGCTCGCAGAGGAGAAGCAGCGGCAGGATATCGCGCAGCAGGAGCGCGCCGACCTGGCGCTGTTCGCATCGGAATTGCCGCAGGAGGATCGGCGCGAGTTCGAAGCGTGGGCGGCGACGCAGGACGATCCGAACCTCGCGCATACGGTGACCATGCCGGAGAGCGACAACCCGACCTACATGTTCGCGTCGAAAACGGCGTTCAACGAGCGTCAGCTCGGCGAATGGCACGCGGAGACGCGGCCGCGCCTCATCGGTATCGGCGAGAAATGGAAGGCGGTGAACGTGGCGACGGCGACCGACGAGACGCTCCTTGAGGGCATCCGCGAAATGGCCATCGAGGAGGGCTACTACTGGACGAGCAACTCGAGCCATTCGTTCGGCGTTGCGAAGTCCACGGACGACCAGTTCCAGTGCTTCCTGCGAGAGACGCTGCCGGATCACCACTTCATCAGCGGTCAGTTCCTGTCCGGCATCGAGTCGAAGACGATGCAGGCGAACGCCGATCTGTTCGAGATCGCGAAGAAGGTCCGGGCCAACGAAGAGCTGGCCTACGTCGTCATCGTGACCCCGGCCAAGTTCCTCATGGCGGCGCTCGAGCAGCGCGACGATGCCCGCGAAGCGCTCGCGGACACCCGCGCGTATCTCGCGGCGTACGGCCACCAGGGCTATAGCATGGACTTCGTCGAGCCGACCCAGGTCGAGGATCCGTCCGCGCTGTTCGCGCCGCTCAAGGCGATGGTGCAGGACCCCGACTACGATCCGAAGCAGCAGGAGGAGCGCGCCGCGAATGTGCGCGCAGAGAAACACGCCGAGATCCGCGAACTTCTGAGCGGCCTCGAATACTGGCAGTTCCGATATCGCTGGTGGCTCGCGCGGCGCTACAACTATATCCGGGAGGAGGTCGCGTTCCATTTCGGCTACACGTGGTCGGTGCTGCGGCCGATGGCGGCCGAGATCGGCCGGCGCATGGTCGAGGCCGGCACCTTCCGCCAGCCGGACGACACGTACTTTCTCGTCACCGAGGAACTCGAGCGCGCGATCAAAGCGCGTAGCAACGGCCGCGCGTTGCCGGAACTCGGTGAACTCGCCGCCGAGCGGCGCGAGTTGCGCGAGGCCCGCAAGCGCCACCACCCGCCGGGCACGATTCCCGACGAGGCGCGCGCCAACCCGGGCGTGTCGTTCAAGGAGACGCAGATACTGAACGACGATTCGAGCGACACGCTGCGCGGCTTTCCGGTCAGCTCCGGTCGCGTCACGGCGCCCGCCAGCGTCGTCCTCGGCGGGAGCAAATTCGACCAGATGGTGCCAGGCTCCATCCTTGTCAGCCCGCTGACGACGCCGGCATGGACGCAACTGTTCGCGCACGCCGTCGGACTCGTCACGGACATGGGCAGCATCCTCGCGCACGGCTCGATCGTCGCGCGCGAATACGGCATACCCGCAGTGCTCGGCGTCGGCAACGGCACCGTGCGGATTCAGCACGGCCAGATGATCACGATCGACGGTGACGCCGGGACCGTGGTCCTGCACGACGCCGATTCGGCCTGACCTCGAGACGCTGTCTCGGCGCTAACAGCCGGCGCCTTAGAACGTCACGCAGTGCCGATCAAGGCGCGGGATGGCAGGTGGGCCTGGGCGGGGGTGAAAGATGGTGCGCCCGAAGCCGCCGACGGATTTCATGGCGCTAGTCGACGCCGAAGGCGAATATGTGGCTCTGGGTCGGGAGCCCCATCGGGGTAATCTTGGCGCGACGGTAGAAGCCGTATTCGCCGGGGTCGAGGGATGATCGCGGGGTGATCCGATAGACGCCGAAGCCCATGCTCTCAAACTTCACGCGCCGGATCACCCGGGACGGAATGTTGCTCGACCTGTCTACCCAGACACGTGTCGAGCCGGCTTCGAAAGAGCGCTCCTTCCTGTTCTCGCGGGACTTGAGCACAACCAGCAGCAACTCCCTGGGATCGACGGTCGTTCCGGGGTCCGGCAGGAATCCCAAGTCCTCGGGACAGAACCAGAACGTCGGCGTTCGGCGGCTGGTCCGCGTGTCGGACCGCGCGCCCGGGATGGTCGCCCTGGCCTCCACCTGAATGAAAAAATCAAAGCCGCCTCGAATCTGCGGCACCTGGGGGTTGACTTGACCCAATGCGCCTTCCGCGTCCTCCAAGTAAAACCCCGGAGCCGTGCACGGTGTGCCTTGGAAACGCCGCGCATAGGCGTCCGCGGTCCGGCGCGCGGCCGGCGGCACCGACTCCATTACCATCGCTTCGAGCACCCCAGCGGTGACTCCGGCTCGCGAAAGCGCCACGAGTTGTTCGCGGGTGATATCGAAGTCCGTCTCGGACGCCCAGATCTTCGCGATGACGACGCGCTCAGCCAGCCCTTCCTCGGTCATGATGAGGATGTCCTCGTTGGTGAGCACTTCCTCCTCGCCAGCCGCGACCGGCGGTTGAGCGAGAAACGCCAGAAACATGATCGATGCGATCACTCTATTCATGGCTCGACACGATCCCACGCGACTCCCGTTCGAACGGGCAATCACGATTTTCTATCAGTCCGGCCAATGGGTTGCAATGGGTTGCCTGAACGGAACCTGAATCGGCATGGCGAGGAGAACGATCATCGGCCCGGAACGGAGGGTCGATAAACCGCTAACTGTTCAGGCGATCGGGCTGACTTGAATCTTTGGCATTCAGTCCGGGGAAAGCGTTAGCCTGTCAGCGGCAAGTGCTGGATTCCGGAACCGAGGGGAGGCGTCGATGCTGTTGTTCGAAGGACTCAAGGTGCTGGATGTCGGGACGTGGGTCGCGGGTCCCGTGGCGGGGACGATCCTCGCGGATTTCGGGGCGGACGTCATCAAGGTCGAGCAGCCGGGACAGGGGGATCCCTTTCGCTACCTGTACAGGACCCAGAACGCTCCCGGCGCGGAGGTCAACTACACCTGGATCATGGATGGGAGAAACAAGCGCAGCATCACGCTCGACTTGAAATCGGCCGAGGGCCAGGAGGTGCTCAGGAAGCTGATCCCCGATTGCGACGTGTATCTCACCAACCAGCCCATGGGGGTGCGCAGGAGGATGAAGCTGACCTACGAGGACATCGCTCCCCTCAACGAACGCATGGTCTATGCGTCCCTGACGGCCTACGGCGAGCGCGGCCCGGAAGCCGAGAAGACGGGTTTCGACGGCATGGCCTACTGGATCCGTTCCGGTCTTTCGGACATGGTTCGCTCTCCCGGCGGGGGACCCTCGCAGTCGATAGCGGGAATGGGGGACCACCCGACGTGCGTGGCCATGTTCGCCTGCATCATGATGGGTCTGTACAAGCGGCAGATCACCGGCAAGGGGGGAGCGGTATCGACGTCGCTGCTGGCCAACGGGTTCTGGTCGGCGAGTTGCCTGGGGCAGGCGGCGATCGCTGGCGCGGACTTCTCGGCACGGCGCAACAACACCACCACACCGGAGCGAACCTGGATCCGGCACCAGTACGCGACGAGCGACGATCGTCGGATGGTGCTGTCCATGGTCCGCGCGCCGGCGCAACAGGAGGCGTTCCTGGAGGCGATCGGACTCGGCGAATTGCTTGACGACGAGCGTTTCGCCGACCAGCAATCCCGCATGCGCCACAGCGCGGCATTGCGCGACCGGGTGGCGGCGGTCATGGCTGCGCGGACCAGCGACGAATGGCTGCGGTTCTTCCTCGAGCGCGGGGTCAACGTATCCAGGCTCGCCCATCTGGAGGACATGCGCACCGACGAACAGGCCCTCGCCAATGACGTCCTGACGACCCCGCGCGAGGATGTCGGCGTGCCTTACATCATCAACGCGCCGGTGTTCGTGGATGGCGTGACGCGGGTCGGCCCGAAGCGAGCGCCGGAAGTCGGCGAGCACACCGACGAGGTGCTGTCGGAACTCGGCTACGACATCGACACGATCACGGCGTGGCGTGAAGAGGGGAAGATATGACTCTCGCCCTGGGCGAGGCGACGCTTCTTTCCGACGCAACACCATTGAATAAATTTGGTCATTGAACATTGACTAAATTTAGATACTATGCGATATCCATTCCGTACATGGGTGGCCGATGGATCCGAGATTCCTTCCCCACAACAGTCATCGGGAGGATTCTGGGCGGTTCTTGGCGAACGATCCGCAACTGCGACATCTTGCCCAATGCGCCTTCCGGCACCGGTCGGTGCTACTTGATCAGCTACCGAGGCGAACGCCCGGAATCTATAGCCTGGGCGGTGGCCGGCAGACGGGCAAGTCCACGCTGCTCAAGCAGTGGATGGCGGACTTGATCTCCGGTGACGTACCGGCGACAGCCATCTCTTACCTTACCGGGGAACTGATAGACGACCATCACAGCCTGTTGCGGCACATCGACACGCACCTGTCGGAGGCCCCTCACGGGCGTTGCAACTATCTCATCGTCGACGAGGTCACCTACATCCGCGGCTGGGATATGGCTGCCAAGTACGCGGCGGACGCCGGCGCGCTCGACAACACCGTGCTCGTGGTGACGGGTTCCGACCTTTCCTTCATGCAGGAGGCGAGGATGCGGTTTCCGGGTCGGCGGGGCGAGGCAGCGGTCAGCGACTTCCACCTTCACCCGCTTTCGTTCAGGGAGTTTGTGGCGCTCGAAGGCAATGTCGAGGACATCGAAAGCTACTTGATGGAACCGTCCGCCATGTCTGACGAGACGGTCGACTCCATCTACGACGCGTTCGACCGATACCTGCTCCACGGTGGCTACCTGACTGCCATCAACAACCTCGCGGAACATGGCGTGATTGGACAGAGCGTGCTCGCCACGTACTCGGACTGGATTCGAGGGGATGTCCTGAAACGCGGGAAACAGGAGGCGTACTTGCGCGAAGTCCTGTCGGCCATCGTCAGGCGGTACACGAGCCAGGTCACCTGGAACGGTCTGGCCCAGGATCTCTCGATAGACCATCCCAGGACCGTGGCCGACTACGTGGAGTTGCTGGAGCGCATGGATGCTGTCGCGGTCCTGCCAGCGCTGCGGGAAGACAAACTTGGCCCCGCGCCAAAGAAGGCGAAGAAACTCATGTTCTGCGATCCGTTCATCCTCCACGCGGTTCGAGCCTGGCTTGAACCGCGCTCCGACCCATACAACGATCAGATGCTGCCGCTGTCACGGGATCCCGTCTGGTCGTCGCAGATGGTCGAGGCCTGCGTGTCCAACCACTTCCGAAGGTTCTTTCCGACGTACTACATCAAGGCTCGGGGTGAAGTGGACATCGCGTACATCCGCGCCGGTCGGTTCTGGCCCGTCGAGATCAAGTGGACGAACCAGCTTCGTCCGAAGAGTCTGAAGCAGATCGCCCGCTACGGTAACGGCGAGATCTGGAGCAAGAGCCGGCACGCGGGCGAAATCGAGGGGGTCAAGGTACTCCCGCTGCCTATCGAGTTGCTGCGCGTTGGCGAAGACGATTGCGGTGTGGCGCGAAACGGAAGGCGACGCGACGAACTCGACCTGTGATCCGAGCGCATGCCGGTCGCGATATGGCCGTTTAGCGCACTAATGGACTGAACATGGCGCTGATTACCGTGTTCCTGCTGGGCTTTGTCGACATCTTCCTGCCGGTGCCGATGATCATCGCCATGGATGGACCCATCGAGCCGGCCTTTGTGGTCGTTGGCGTATCGGGAATGGCGAGCAGCCTGTTTTTCGTCTACGGCTCCCGGCCGATCAGGCGCTGGCTCGTGCGCCGCTACGGCATGGACAGCGCGATCTTCAAGCGCACCGAGAGGTTCATGGTCAAGTACGGCGCCGCGGGCGTCGGGCTGCTCGCGCCCATCATCCTCGGCCAGGCGTTGACGGCCGTGGCCGCCGTCGTTCTCGGCGCTCCGACGGGGAAACTCGCCGCCTGGATGATTGCGGGCATCTGGCTGTGGACAGCCATCTACTACGGGGCCGTCGTGATGGGCGTGTCGGTTATCGACTGACCAGGGTCACACTCGAAAACCGCGTGCGGCGCCCGGGGATTCTCGACTACTGTCCCTCGACGCGGTCATGCAGGCGTTCGACCGCCACTTCAAATCTCTCGAGACTTAGCGCATCGGCGTTGACTGCCGGTGGCAGCAGCCATTCGGCAAACCCCACAACGGCAGCCAGCAGGACGGGTCGAAACAACTTCTAGGAACCCTGTGCTGCTGCCGGGTCTTGCTCCAGAATAGCGAGAAGTTCTCCAGCGTTTTCGACTGATTCCTGGTAGTACGGACGTGACTCCTCTTCGACGGCGCGACCATAGGCATCCACTCCGTCTTCAAGCGCCTTGACCGAACGGTCCCGTCTTCTTCGTACTATATCGGCGGCTGTCTCTCCCTTGTCGTTGGTTGCAGCCAGGTTCGAACCACGTCCCACGAGCAGCGACACGACATCCAGGTATTGGTAGCTCGCCGCCCAATGCAACATGTTCCAGCCGTTCTCGTCGACCTTTTCCGGATCCAGTCCACGGTCGAGCAAGTCGCCGATCAAAGCGGGGTCCCTCGTGAGCACAACGGTGCGGATCAATGCATATCGCTGGCTCGTGTTCGCGCGCGGATCCGCACCAGCATCGAGCACCGTGCGAATACAGTCGCCGTCCTTGAGCCGGTAGGACCTGGCAAGCGACAAGTAGAGGGGCGTTGCGCCGTCCGGGTCGGGCCGGTTCACGGCCTCGGGGTCTTCGGCCACGGCAGCGGTGAAGTCGTCACACCGTCCCAGTCCGACCAGGTCCCGCGTCGTAGGTTGTGCGCCGTGCGCCAGGGCGAACTCAATCTGATCGTCCTGCCGGTAGTTCGGGCGGTTAAGGATCAGCGACAGGGGCGTCTGGCCATTCTCAAACGGTTCGCTCAGGAGTTCCGGGTATTCTCCCAGTGCTTCGCTCAAATCCTCAAGGCTTCGGGACAGGATGAAATGACGACGAAACTGATCTTCCTTTATGAGTTGCAGCGAAACTTCCAGGGTTGATCGTCCGTCGATGAGCGCTTCGAGGTATTGAACGTAGACCTCTCTCGGCTGTGGGCTGACGATTCGGTCCTGTTCCTGTCCCCCGTTGAAGAACAGTATGTGCGGCACGCCGTTCACGCCCAGCCGTTGGTAGATCTCGGGATCTTCATCAATGTCTAGCTTGAAGACCTTTGCGCGCCCGGCCATCTCCGGGTAGAGGCTCATGATGACCGGATCCACGACCTTGCAGGGAACACACCAGGTGGCAGTGAAATCGACCAACACCGGAATAGTGGACCGCAGCACTTCTTCATCGAAGTTCTCGGTCGTCACGTAGGTGACTTGAGGCTCTGCATCGACGGCAACTGACTCGCCCGTGGACTGGCTCTCGCCACTACATCCGACCAATAGGTGCAGAGCGCAGACGAGAGCGCTCAATTTGGTGCTCATGGTTTCCCCCGGGGATTATCGAACGGGCGGCTTGAAGGTCGGAGTTGCCTGACGGCGGCACGCGACGATGTCAACGGCATCTCCGAGGCGCCTCCGGGCGTCCTGTAAGGCGAGAGATTCACCTTCAGCCTTTCGGGTCGTCGATGGTTGAGATGCCCGCGATCAGCCACTGCTCCTCGCGGCTGCCGACGAGAAAGACAGAGTTGACCGTCTGGCCGGTCTGGCCGCTGGCCGTCACGCTGACGACCACGCCGCGGGATCCCGCCTGGGCAGCCCCGATCTCCTTCGCTTCGGTCCTGTCGGTCATGGTGGCGAACCTCCGCCGGGCGGCGGCTTCCTCCAGTTGTCGCACTTCGCCGATGCCGACCTCGGTCAGCGGGTAGTGGCACAGTCCCGCGCAGGCTTCGAAGTCGCCACTCCCGAGCGCCGCATGGAATCGTTCGACGACGCTCACCGCTGTGGCGGCGGTGGTCTCGTAGTTCTCGTTCTCGTCGAACGAGTCGGTGCCGAAGCGGGCCTGGATGCCCCAGCGACCGTCGAGCCGGGTGAGCACATAGGTCACGCGATTCGAGAGGATCGGCTCGTCGTCGATGTTGTAGCGGGTCCAGCCGCCCGCGAGATGGACCTTGTCGGCGGACTCGTGCAGCCGCACCGGCTCGACGCCTCTCGACAGCACCCAGCCGGTCGCCTCCCTGGCCTCCCATGACGCGTTCGACGCGTAGGCTTCCGGCGTCTCGAAACAGGCGCTTCCCGTCGGCGCCGCGACGCGGACGTGGGGATAGCTCATGACGTCGGCCCACCATTCGGCGTCCTTGGCGCGGTCGGCGCGGAAGAACTCCCAGTAGGCGTTCTCCGGCGATGCGAACCTCGCGGTCTCGTGACCCACGGGGACGGACTCGGTTAGCTTCGGTTCTATGACCCCGAGTTCGATGGATGTCTCGATGACCGCGCGGATCGTATCCTCCACGGGACGAATGGTCGCGCCCAGGACCGACTTGGCCTTCTTGCAGTCGTTCACCCCGTTGGACTCGACGGTAATGCGTTCGCCGCTACTGGTCACCATTGCCGGTTCGCCCAGCGCGAAGGCGGGGAAATACTCGTGGATGATGGCCGTCACCTCGGTACCGAGGCGAAGCGCGGAACGGCCGCCGGTGCCGTGCATCACGTAGCGGGGCCCGCCCAGGGTCGCCCTGTGGTCGACGGTCGATTCCGCCGCCAGGCGTTCCGCCTTTACCAGGTCGCGGACGTCGATGATGTCGTAGTACATGTCGTACTTCGACGGCCACGCCGTCGGAAGGCCCGCGGCCAGGCGGCCGATCTGTTCGATCCACTGCCCGACCTGGGCCTTGAAAAGAACCGGGCCGCAGATCATGGCTGGCGCCATGGTGATCGCATCCCACTTGCCGCCGCTCGCGTCCGCCGCCGCGTTCACGAGGCGCTCGGTTTCGACCTTGCTCCTGGCATAGGCATTGCGGGGACTCTCCCAGACTTCGGGCTCGATTCCTTGGTAGGCCCAGTCGGTCTCCGTCCACTCGTAGTCCGCGGGACCGGTGCGGCGCGCGTTTCTGGAGCCGCGCACGGCGGCCATGGAACTCGTGTAGATGAGGCGCCTGACGCTGCCGCTGGCGTTGATCGCGTCGATGACGTTCTGCGTGCCGGTGACGCCGCCGTTGAAGACGTCCATCGACGTGTCGCCGCTGCCGAGCGGCTGGGATTCCAGGTTGGCGGAGTTGCCGAGGACGGCGGCGGTGTGGAAGACGGCGGTGCAGCCCTCGAACGCGGCGTGGTAGGACCCCGGCGTGAACAGGTCGCAGCCGTCGACGATCTCGACTCGGGGTAAGCGTTTCAGATAGTCGACGCAGTCCTTCCCGCGCCACGAGTTTGCGTCCCGGATGCAGGCGCGCACCTCGTATCCCTGGATCACCAGTTCGCGAACCATGTGTCCGCCGGTGAACCCGGAGCAGCCGGTGACCGCCACGGGGCCGTCGAGGGGAGATATTGCAGGCATGGTTCAGTTCCTGTGTTGGGAAGCCGTTCTAGGAGTCCGCGCCGTAGAACGGCACGCCGTGCCGATCAAGGCGCGGGATCATAGGTGGGTTTGGGCGGGAGTGAAAGACGGCACGCCCGAAGGGCTGACGGATTTCATGGCGCTGGCGTTCGGATTGATGACGACGCCGTCCTTGATCACGTCGAGCGGTCCGCTACGCATCGCGCCCAGGCTCGACGAGCTGCGGCTCTATGATCCCGAGTTCGATCGACGTCTCCACGATCGCGCGGATCGTATCCTCGACGGGACGTATGGTCGCGCCCAGAACCGACTTGGCTTTCTTGCAGTCGTTCACCGTGCTGGACTGCACGCTGACGGGTTCGCCGCTGGCGGTCACCGTTTTCGGTTTGCCCAGCGCGAACGCGGGGAAGTAGTCGCGGATGATCGCCCTGACCTCGGTGCCGAGTCGAAGCACCGAACGACCGCCGGAGCCGTGCACCACGTAGCGGCTGCCGCCGGTCGTTGCCCGGTGGTCCACGGATGATTCCGCCGCCAGGCGGTGGGCCTTCACCAGGTCGCGGACATCGATGATGTTGTAGTAGTGGTCGTATTCCGACAGCCATGTCGTTGCGAGGCCGGCGGCAATGCGGCCGATCTGCTCGATCCACTGGCCGACCTGGGCCTTGAACAGGATCGGGCCGCAGATCATCGCCGGGAGCAGGGTGACCGCGTCCCACCTGCCGCCGCTCGCGTCTGCGGCGGCGTTGATCAGTCGCTCCGTTTCGACCTTGCTCCTGGCGTAGGCATTGTCCGGGCTTTTCCATATCCCGGTGTCGATGCCATTGGACGCCCAATCGGTTTCCGTCCACTCGTGGCCCGCGGGAACAATCTGGCGGGCTTGCCCTATCCCGTGCACGGCGGCCATCGAACTCGTGTAGACGAGACGCCTGACGCTGCCGCTGGCGTTGACGGCGTCGATGACGTTCTGCGTGCCGATGACGCCGCCATTGAAGACATCCATCGACCTGTCGCCGCTGCCGAGCGGCTGCGACTTGCCGTCCGCCGAGTTGCCGAGGACGGCGGCGGTGTGGAAGACGGCGGTGCAGCCCTGGAATGCGGCATCGTAGGAACCCGCCTTGAACAGGTCGCAGCCATCCATGATTTCAACGCGCGGAAGGCGGCTGAGGTAGTCGACGC
This sequence comes from Pseudomonadales bacterium, assembly GCA_963668365.1. Classification (GTDB taxonomy): domain Bacteria; phylum Pseudomonadota; class Gammaproteobacteria; order Pseudomonadales; family Azotimanducaceae; genus VXNE01. Next base: position 4,313,607 of record OY764266.1, on the reverse strand, counting down.
TGTCTTTGCCGCGCCACGAGTCCGCATCGCGGATGCAGGCGCGGACCTCGTAGCCCTGGATCGCCAGTTCGCGGACCATGTGTCCACCGGTGTTTCCGGAGCAGCCGGTGACCGCCACGGGGCCGTCGAGGGGAGAGATTGCGGGCATGGTTCAGTTCCTCTGTTGTGAAGCCGGTTTGGCGTTTGGATTGATGACGATGCCGTCCTGGAGCACCTCGAGCGGATGGCGTCCGTCGACGCCGAGGCCGAAGCGGTGATAGCCGAGCAGGCGCTGGAGCGTCTCCGGGAGTTGGCGCGCGATTTCCCGCGGCACGGCGAGCAACTGGATCTCCTGCGGCCGCAGGTGGGTGACGATGTGGCTCATGAAGAAGCCCATCCGCTCGCGGTCCTTCGAGGGATTCGCGCCGCCGCCGTGCCAGAGTCCGCCCTCCCACATCAGCAGGGTGCCCGAGCGCAGGGTCACCTGCATGGTCTCGATGTCCTGGGGCTCTCGCCAAAATAGAATGTCCGATATGATCGGCGTTTGTTATGCTGTCGGCGATGGCTGGTTTGACGCAAGCGGCGGTGACGGAGGCGTTGCGGGGGAAGTACGCGGTGTTGGGGCCGCTGCTGGATGAGCGCACGCGTCGGCTGTGGGCGGCGGCGGAGGCGCGGGCCATCGGGCGTGGCGGCGTGACGCGCGTCGCCGAGGCGACGGGGATGTCGCGGGTCACGGTGCGCGCGGGGTTGCGGGAGCTGGACGCGGGGGCGGCGCCGGTGGGGGCCGCGCGGCAGCGCCGTCCGGGCGGCGGCCGCAAGACGCTGACGGCGCGGGACGCGGGCCTGGTGGACGCGCTGGAGCGGGAACTCGAGCCGGTGACGCGGGGCGACCCGACCGGCCCGTTGCGCTGGACCTGCAGCAGCGCGGCGCGGTTGGCGCGACGGTTGCGGGACGCGGGGCATCCGGTCAGCGAGCGCACGGTGAATCGCCTGCTGCACGAACTGGGCTACAGCCTGCAGGCCAACCGCAAGACGCTCGAAGGACGCCAGCATCCGGACCGCGACGCGCAGTTCCGGCGCATCGACCGACGCGTGCGGGCGTTCCAGCGCCTGGGGCAGCCGGTGGTGTCGGTGGACACGAAGAAGAAGGAGCTGGTCGGCCCGTACCGCAACGGCGGCAGGGAATGGCGTCCGAAGGGACGCCCCGAGGAGGTGAAGGTGCATGACTTCATCGACCGGGACCTCGGCAAGGCGATTCCGTACGGGGTGTACGACCTGACGGCCAACGCCGGCTGGGTGGGCGTCGGCGTGGACCACGACACCTCGGAGTTCGCGGTGGCGACGCTGCGGCGCTGGTGGCGGCAGATGGGTCGCCACGCCTACCCGGAGGCCCGCCGCCTGCTGGTCACGGCGGACGGCGGCGGTTCCAACGGCAGCCGTTCGCGCCTGTGGAAGTACGAGCTGCAGCAGCTGGCCGACACCCTCGGGCTGCGCATCTCGGTGTGTCACTTCCCGCCGGGCACCAGCAAGTGGAACAAGATCGAGCATCGCATGTTCTGCCACATCACCCAGAACTGGCGCGGCCGGCCGCTGGTGAGCCACGAGGTCGTGGTCAACCTGATCGGCGCAACGACCACCAGGGAGGGCCTGGCGATCCGCTCCGAACTCGACGAAGGCCAATACCCGACCGGCCGCCAGATCACCGACGCGCAGATGAACAACCTCGCCATCAAGCGCGACCCCTTCCATGGCGAGTGGAACTACAGCCTCTTGCCAAACACCATGAACGGATAGATTAATTTGGCGAGCTTCCTGGTCTATGGGCCGGTCGTGCCACCTGTGGCTGTAGGGGACGATGTGCGTGGCGCCATTTGCTACGTCGAAATCGTCGAGGGCAATGAGCGCGTTGCAGAGGAAGTGCGGGTGCGGCCGGGGGATCGGCCAGAGGCCGTCGTCCTGGTGCAGGATCTGCCGCTTCTCTCCGGGAAGCACGTTGAAGAGCGTCGTGACGTTGATCTGGCTGTACTTGCCTATCACGCCTTCGACCAGCGCCCGGACCCGCGCATCGAGGAACAGGTAGTCCACGGCGCGGGTCTTCGCGAGCAGGTTGTGCGCGCGCCAGGTCCTGCCGGTGGCACCGAGGCCGAACGCCCGGGTGATGGGCACTTCGGTGTTGAAGACATGGCGCAGGCGCGCGACTTCGGCTTGCGTGATGAAGTCCGGAATGATCGTGTAGCCACAGTCCTCGATCTCGGCGACCCGTTTGGTGATGTTGAGGCCGTTGACGACGATGTCACCGGCTTCCTTGACTGATTCCGCCACGTGTTGCTCTCGCTACCCTACGTGGACTGCGCGTCGGGGGGTGTCATGCGTTGCTCCAGGCGGAGCGAATGGGAGGCCTGGTTGAAAGGCACCAAGAGGAGGGCGGCGAGGCCCAGCAGTGCTCCCATGATCAGGAAGTCCTGGCTGTAGCTCAGTGCATCCGCAACCGGGGCAAACAGTAACCCTCCGACGGTGCGACTCACGTTCGCCAGCGCCATGTAGACGGAGAACTGGGTCGCGGCCACGGCCGTCCAGCACAGGTTCATGAACAGGGCAATGATCGCTACGAAGATGAGTTGACTCGCAACGGCGCCCAGAAGATACAGGACGACGATGAAGTCCATGTCCTGCCAGAGTTCGGTGAGTAGACCCGCCGCGACGTGACACGCCGCGCTAATGACCAGAGAGCACATGAGGAACCGCTTCGCCCCCTGTCGGTCGATGAGAGGGCCAAGCAGGACGCCGACAACTGCCGCGATCAGACCCAGCAAGCTGATGAACTGGCTGTATTCCGCCGCCGTCACGCCGATTTCATCCACCGCGAACTTGGGGAGTACCGCCACCGCGATGCCGTCTCGAACGCGGTTCAGGAATTCAACCGCGATAAGCAGCAGGCTCATCGGGAGAAACAGGGCGCGAACGAGGTCGCGGAAGATGTCGACGAGACCCAATTCGGCCACCTCGTCCCGCGCGCCAGCCTCTCCGGGCGTCCATGGCAGCGTCCGTTCGCCCGGCCGCTCCCGAACGATAGCGACCAGGACGAAAATGGCCGCGACCGTGACCGCGCAAACCAGGGCAGTGACGGGAAGACCGATCAGGGGAAGTAGCGTCCCGCACAATGCGCCGTAGGCGGAGAATCCGGCGACCTGTCCCGCCGCCATGAATGCGTTGGCCCTGCCGCGTTCGTCCTTCGGAAGGATGTCGATGGCCATGCCGTCCACGGCGACATCCTGGGTCGCGGAGAATGTGTTGATGACGAACCCCATGGCCATGAATGGCACCAGAGATTCCGGGTCCATGTCTCCCATGGCCGCCAGCGCCAGGAAGGAAACCACCAAACCGCCCTGTGCGCCCATGACCCATGGACGCCGGAATCCCATCGGCAGGAACTTGAACCGGTCCATGAACGGGCCGGCGATCAGCTTGAACCCCCATGGCGCCGAAACGATTGCTGTGAACCGGGCCAGGTCGCCGACGCTCGCGCCCTCTTGCGCGAGCCATGCCGGAATGGCAACGGACAAAAGCCCGATGGGCACGCCCTGGGCGAAGTAGAAGGCGCAGAATGCGCCGAACCGCAGCCAGCGGTGTTCACTCAGGATCAGGCGGTCGCGCCCTTCGCGCCCGTAGTGCTGCTGGCGGAATGATGTCGCTGGCCCGTTTCGCTGCACGCTAATTGCCGAACTTGAGGTCGTAGAGATTCATGCAATCCATTCTGGACGCGTTGTTCATGGGGTGGCGCTGGGAGTGTAAGCTTTTCGGCCTTGTTCTGGGGAGGTAGTGCATGAAGCTCGGAGTCGGAATCGGGCCGCTCGGACCGGCGGGCGGCGCGCGTATCGTCGAACTGGCCAAAGAGGCCGAGTCCCTCGGCTACGATACGATCTGGACGTCCGAAATCTACGGTTCGGACTGCTTCACGCCGCTCGCCTGGGTCGGCGCGAGCACGGAGCGCATCAATCTCGGCACGTCCATCATGCAGATCTCGGCGCGCACCCCGGCCAGTGCGGCGATGCACGCGGTGTCTCTCGACTACCTGTCGAACGGCCGGCTGATCCTCGGCATCGGCGTCTCCGGCCCGCAGGTGGTCGAGGGCTGGTACGGGCAGCCGTATCCGAGGCCGCTGGAGCGTACCCGGGAGTGGGTCTCGATCTTCCGCCAGGTTGTCGCTCGGCGGGATCCGGTTTCCTTCGACGGCAAGCACTACCAGTTGCCGATGCCGGGCGGCACGGGGCTCGGCAAGCCGCTGAAACTCATCCTGCACCCGATCCGCGATCACATCCCCGTCTACCTCGGGGCGGAAGGGCCGAAGAATGTTGCGCTGGGGGCTGCGATCTGCGACGGCTGGCTGCCGATGTTCCTTTCGCCCTACCGCATGGGGGGCATGTACAAGGATGCCCTCGCGATTCGCAACAGGGACTTCGAGATCGCCGCCGGGGTGACTGTCATCATCGACGACGATGTTGAAGGCGCGCTGGACCAGGTCAGGCAGAACGTCGGCTTCTACGTCGGCGGCATGGGGGCGAAGAGCTTCAACGTGCACAAGGACCACGTGACCCGCATGGGTTTCGGCGCCCAGGCCGAACGGGTCCAGGAACTGTTCCTTGGCGGGCGCAGGGACGAAGCCATCGCAGCCGTGCCCCGGGAACTGTGCGACGAAATCTCCCTGGTAGGCCCGAAGGAACGGATCCGCGATCGATTGCAGGCTTGGAAAGAGAGCCCGGTTACGATGCTGAAGGTCGGCTCCTCGAACCCGGAAACGCTCCGGTTCATGGCCGAGGAACTGCTGTAGATCAACGAGAACGAACGCGCTCGCCATGCGCTTCTCAGACGCTTCCGTCGTGGTTCCGGAAAAGTTCGCTGTTCGAACAGACCCGCCTGATAGAAGTTATCGAATTTAGGTAAACCGGGTTAACTTCGCTTGAAATGGCACCGAGTGGGGTTTCGACATGTCGAAGTCGGAACCCTCGATACTCGTGAAGAGGTTGCCTTAGCTTCCTGGCCTGAGGCCGTTGAGCCACCCAGACCGAGGGGTCGATCCGCCTCCGGCAGTTCCATGAGCAGCGGCTCCAGCACCTCGATCAAGGGGTCGAGGTGTGCTTCGTAGTGCCGCCACCGTGCACGTAGTTGTTGGGATTCTTGTCGGTGAAGAACGGGTGATCGCCGCGGTACCCACCCAAGATCCCGTCTCCCCCTGCCGCTGGTCTAGTGCGGTGGGGGGGACGGTCTGTTAGCCTCGCCAAGCCTCGCGAATCCAGACTGATCGAGACCAGAATCGAATGCGTAACCACGGGAATCTTGCACCGGAGACACTGAATGCGCAGGCCCTGCGTCAGATCGACGCCGGCACGGGCGGACTGACGCCGCCTATATTTCCCTCGACGACCTACGTGCGCGACAAGGACGACTACGCACTGCTCGATCCTGGGCACAGTTACGGGCGCGACGAGAATCCCGGTTTCGTCGTGGCGGAGCGGGCGCTTGCGCGCCTGGAAGGGGCAGAGGCGGGTCTGCTTTTCAGCTCCGGCATGTCTGCGGCGATGGCGATCGTCCAGTCCCTGAGACCCGGCGACCGGGTAGTGGCCCCCAGGATCATGTATTGGGGACTGCGCAATTGGCTGATCGCCTTCTGCGACCAGTGGGGCCTCACGCTCGATCTGTTCGATGCCGCGGACCCGGACGCCCTGGTCCGGTCGGTGGGGTGCGGTAAGACCAGACTGCTCTGGATGGAGTCGCCCTGCAATCCGACCTGGGACGTGATCGACATTGCCGCCGCCGCCGACATCGCGCATGGGATCGGCGCGACGCTCGTCGTCGACTCCACGGTGGCGACACCCGTGTTGACGAAACCCATTGAACATGGCGCAGACCTCGTCGTGCACTCGGCAACGAAGTACCTGAACGGCCATTGCGATGTTGTCGCGGGCGCCGTCGTGACCGCGCGAAAGGACGGACTCTGGGAAGACATCTGCCATGTGAGGCTGCACGGTGGTGCCATCCTGGGAACCTTCGAGGCCTGGCTGCTGCAGAGGGGCATGCGGACGCTTTTCCTCCGGGTGCACAAGGCCTCGGAATCGGCATTGGCGATTGCCCGGCATTTCGAGGGACACCCAGCGCTCAGGTCCGTGTTGTATCCCGGTCTGCCCGGCCACCCAGGACACGAAATCGCCAAACGCCAGATGGACGGCGGTTTCGGGGGCATGCTGTCGCTGCGCGTGAACGGCGATGCGGAAGGGGCGCTGGACATCGTCAAGCGATGCAGGGTGTTCACCCGGGCAACGTCGCTCGGCGGCGTCGAGAGCCTGATCGAGCATCGCTACTCAATCGAGGGCGAAGGTAGCCCGATTCCTAAGGATCTTGTGCGCCTGTCCATCGGTATCGAGGACGTAGAGGACCTGATCGCGGATCTCGAACAGGCGCTCGCATGACGTGAGCCGGAACCCGCCGGTCGTCGGTGTCGGGCGTTTCACGTCGCCGGACGAGATGGTGAGCCAGGAGCGCATCACGTTCATCTTCGACCACATTCCACCCGGCCCACTCAAGTATCCGCCCGGCCAGGCGAAGCAGCGCGCCGCCTGATCGCCGCTAAAGCGTGGTCGATGCCGCGTGTGACAAGCGACCCGCCCGCCGGTTCTCGCGCTAAGGAAGCTCTGATTAAGGGCGTCCCTAGCGCGGCACAGGGATGTGCCGCCAGATTCGATGGCGTAAGCCATTTAAGGGCGTCCCTAGCGCGGCACAGGAATGTGCCGCCAGATTCGATGGCGTAAGCCATTGAATCTTTGGAGCAAGACGAAACCGCGTTTTGTCTTGCGACCTGATCAAGCCCAGGGATGGGCTTGATCAGAGGTTCCCTAAAGGCCCGAATCGAATACGTCGTCCAGCGTTTCGGCGTCGAGCACGTTCTCGGCCCAGGTCTCGATATCGTTCGCGGCCGCTCGCCGAAGCCTATCTGTGACGCCGGAGGGCACGAGACCGAACCGCCGCCGAAGCTGTTTCTCCAGCACTGCGCACTCCCCTTCGATGCGACCCTGCCGCATTCCCTGTTCCAATCCCTGCTCGATCCCCTCGTCTCGAGCCCTTTGGACGATTCCTGCCATGGTGTTGCTGTCCTCCGGATATTGCCGTCGATAGCGCCGACGGTCATTGTCGGTGAGGCCGGCGTAGATGTCGATGAAGTCGATGTATTTCTCCCGCCTGTCGCTGTCCGGCTCCAGCGCGAGTAGTCCGCGAACCGCCTGCGCGTAGACCTCGATCCTGCGGTGTCGCGAGCTTCGCATGTTCGGCAGGTTGAGCCGGGCCACCAGATTGTCGCCGGCTAGCCCTGCCCGTGCCCCACAAGTATCTGCTGGACTTCAAGATGCCGTTGCGCTACGGTACGCGGCATGGAGGTTCAGACCCAGGTTGGAGGTCGCCTGCGGGCTGACATTGGCCAGCTTCAAGACGTGCTGAACACGGCGGTTTCGGAGGGTGTCACGGGGCTCGGGCAGGTTGCCGATCGGGTGTGCGAGGCGTTCGAGCTGCGCGACGGGCGCGGCCGTCTGCAGCGCGCGAGTTGCTGCCGGGCATTGCGCGGGCTGGAGGCGGCGGGTCAGGTCGCGCTACCGGCGCCGCGAAGGGTGGGCGGTGCTGGGCGCGGACCGCGCCAGCTTGCGGAGTGCGTGGCGCCGGCCAGGGATGTCCCCGGCGAGGCGGGTGAGTTGCGAGAGCTTGCGCTGATTCGGGTCGACAGCGACGAACATCGCCTGATCTGGAATACCCTGATGGCGCGCGAGCACCCGCGTGGTGCGGGTCCTTTCGTCGGCCATCAGTTGCGCTATCTGGTCGGCTCGGCGCATGGCTGGCTGGGGGCGGTGGGGTTCGCGGCCTCGGCGCGGCGGCTGCGGGCTCGCGACGCCTGGATCGGCTGGGACGATGCGCGCCGCCGCGCGCGGCTGCATCGCGTGGCGGGGTTGTGCCGGTTTCTGATTCGTCCCGGCGTCCGCTGCCGCAACCTGGCCTCGCATGTGCTGGGCCGGGTGGTGCGGCGGGTGGGCGAGGACTTCGAGCGCCTGCACGGTTACCGGCCCTGGCTGCTGGAGACGTTCGTCGACGAGCGCGAGCACACGGGGGCGAGCTTTCGCGCGGCGAACTGGGTGCGGGTCGGCGCGACGCGCGGGCGCGGGCGCCAGGACCGTGCCCATGCCGCCCGCGAGACACCCAAGGCGGTGTATCTGTACGAACTCGACCGGGTCTGGCGGCGGCGTCTCGCGGCGCCGCCGCCCGCGGCGCTGGCGCCCGGCGAGGGGCTCGACGCCGCGTCCTGGGCGGCCAACGAGTTCGGCGGCGCGCCCCTGGGCGACGCCCGCCTGAGCGCGCGCCTGGTCGAGAGCGCGCGGCATATGGCACAGTGTCCGATGCGCGCCATCACCGGCGCCACGAACGGAGCGCGCGCCTTGGTCAAGGGACACTACCGGCTCATCGATCAACCCGCCGACGGCGAGGTGACGGTGGCGAACATTCTCAAGCCGCACCGCGAGCGCACGTTGCGGCGCCTGCGCTCGGAGTCCACGGTCCTGTGCATTCAGGACGCCACCACGTTGAACTTCGCCCGCCGCGGGCGAACGCAAGGGCTGGGGACGATCGGCTCGAACCAGACCGGCGCGGCGGTGCGCGGCCTGCATCTGCACGCGACCCTGGCGGTCAATGACGAGGGGACGCCGCTGGGCGTGCTGCGCGCCGGGTTCGACGCCCCGGCGCCCGCCGGTCCCGAGGCGCGCGCTCGCAAGCCGCGCGAGGCGCGCAAGTCGTTTCGCTGGATCGAGGGGTTGCGCGACTGTGCCGAGGCGGCCCGGGAACTGCCCGACACCCGCGTGGTGTGCGCCATGGACCGCGAGGCCGACTTCCTGGACCTGTTCGTCGAACGGCGCGAGCATGCCCCGACGGTCGAGTTGCTGGTGCGCGCCAAGGTCGACCGCGTCCTGGGGCGGGTTACCGACGACGACGGCAACCCGGTCTCGCGGCGCCTGTTCGAGACGATGCGCAACGCCCGGGTGCGCGGCGCCTGCACCGTCGAGGTCACGCGGCAAAGCGCGCGCGCCAAGGCCAGCAAGCGGGCCGGAAAGACCAAGCGCCCCGCCCGCTCGGCCGAGATGACGCTGCGCTACGAGCCGGTCGCGCTGCCGTGCCCCGGGGCGGCGCCGGTCGAGGTGTGGGTGGTGCACGCCCGCGAGGAGCAGCCGCCCGCGAACGCCAAGCCGCTGGAGTGGTTCGTGCTCACCACCCTGCCCGTGACCGGCGTCGACGACGCGCGGCGCATCCTCCACTACTACGCCATGCGCTGGCGCATCGAGGACTACTTCCGCATCCTCAAATCCGGCTGCAAGGTCGAGGAACTGCAGCACCACACCGCCGAGCGCCTCGAGCGCGCCATCGCCATCAACATGGTCGTCGGCTGGCGCATCCAACTGATGCTCCGTCTCGGCCGCGAGATGCCCGAGTTGCCCCCCGAATTGCTGTTCTCCGACATCGAACTGCGCGTGCTCGCCAGCTTCGCCCGCTCGCGCAACCTCGACCCGCCCTCGCAGCTCGGCGAGACCGTGCAACTGCTCGCGCGCCTCGGCGGCTGGCTCGGCCGCACGCGCGACCCACCCGGCGCGCAACTCCTGTGGCATGGCCACATCCAGCTCACATACATGACCATCGGTTTCCAACTACGCGACGAACTCGGATGATTTCACCAGCATGACAGAGTCCAGCGAACACTTGTGGGGCACGGGCAGGGGTAGCCTGCAACTCCACGAATCGCACTTTCCCGCCGCGCCTCCAGAGGTGCCTCCGGCGATGCGCCGCCAATTGGTTGCGAGGACGCCTGGCGGTCTGGATCCGCTGCGCGAAGCGACCACGCCCCACATCGCGTCGCCCGACGTGCATGTCGACCACGATGCGAGGTTGATCGTGATGTATTTCCACGGCCTCGAAGGTCCGGAATACCAGGTCAGCCGCGTTGCGACGTCGCGCGACGGGATTCGCTTCGCGGCGCAGCCGGAAGTGCTCGGCAGGTCTTACATGCGCATGTTCCAGCATGACGGCATGACGTATGCGATGGCGATGCCGGGCAGGTTCTACCGCTCCCGGGATGGATTCACCGGCTTCGAGGAGGGTCCGCTGCTGTTCAATTCCGACATGCGCCACGCCGCACTGCTGAAGCGGGGGAACGCGCTGTACGTGTTCTGGACGCAGGTCGGAGACGCGCCGGAGCGGATCCTGTTGAGTGTCGTGCGCCTGGCGGGAGACTGGACGCGCTGGAAGGAGACCGAAAGCAGGGAACTACTGCGGCCGGAGCGCTCCTGGGAGGGTGCCGGGGCGCCGGTCGAACGGTCTTTGCGGGGTCCCGTCTACGGTTCGGTCAACCAGCTTCGCGATCCCGCGGTATACGTCGAGGGAGACCGCGTGTTCCTGTTGTACGCCGTGGCGGGGGAGTCCGGCATCGCGTTGGCGGAAGTCTTCATCGGCTAGCCGGTCCGCCGCCGGGGACCGCGAGCGCGGCGATCAGGGCAGGCCGGCGAAACTCCCGGCGCAGGCCCGCGCGAGGCGCCTCGTGTTCTCGACGGCGTTGCGGCGAGCCGCGTCCTCGTCGATCGCTTCCGCCCGCTCGTCCGGCGTTACCCTGAACAGCAGGTCGCCCTGGCGCACGACGGCGCCGTCCCGGTCCGCCAGCGCGCACTCGTCCACGGTGCCGGAGAATGTAGCGCGCACCTTGGTGAACATCTTCATCACCTCGATGATGTAGAGCGTGTCGCCGACCTCGAAGCGCGTGCCCGGCTCCAGGTATGGCGCCATGCCCGGCGCTTCCCGCGAATGGAACATGCCGCCGATCTCCGCCACGATTTCATCGTCCGGCGCGGTCGGCGGAGGAGAGAGAATCCTGCGCGCTGCGGCCGGCACGTCCGGCGAGTGGAGTTCTTCCGGCAGTGCGACCGTGAGGTCGGGGGCCACCCTGACCTGGCCGAAACCGCTCTCCCGCGCGATGAGTTGCGGCAGCATGAGCAGTTGCAGACCGTGGTTGAAGCCTGCGTGCTCCGCGCGCGCCGTGTCCCACGCTTCGGCGATGGCCCGCGGCGCTCCGGCGGGACAGTGGGGTTCGCGCAACAGCCGGTTGAGATCGGCGAAGTCCGTCGCGCCGAGTCCCGCCCGCAGCCGCGCAAAGTGCGCCCGTGCGGCGTCGAGCAGTTCGCGGTCATGGTCCCAGATCGCCTCGGCCGCCGGCCCTTCTTCCTCGTCCATGGCGAGGTATCGGTAGAGCGCGGCGAGCGCTTCCGCGGGACTGGCGCGCCAGCGCGGCCCGCCGCTGCCCTCGTCGGTCTCGAAGTAGTCGGCGCTGGCGGCGATCCAGCCCGCGAGCATGTGGGGATTGGCGAATACGCGCTGCAGCGGCCGCAGGATCAGCGTCGACTTCAGATCCATCGCGCGGTCGTACCCTGCGCCCACAGCCTCGACTTCTCCGTCGCGCTCGCCGCCAGATCCGGCCTCGCCGATGACGCGTTCCCTCGCGCCCGACTTCACGGCATCGAAGGCAAGCTCCAGGTCGACAGCCCGGGCGGCGTCGAACAGGCGGCCGACGGCGGCCAGGTACGCCTGCACGAAGCGCGTCTCGATCTTCGCGCGCGGATGTTGCGCGACCAGCCAGTTCAGCAGTCCGTAGTGGAAGTCGCGGTTGGTCTGGAGATCGGCGCCCTTGATGCGCATGCGCCGCAGCGCTTCGAGCATGTTGCGCCAGGTCTCTTCGCGCGTCTCGCCGGTGGTGAGGAGCAGCGCGATATTGCTGTCGTAGGCGCCGGCCAGGTAGTAGGGCGCGAACTGGCCGGTGTCGGGGTTGCGCTCGCAGATGCCCTGGTCGTCGCGAATCTCGCCCGGGATGCCGGGGGACCAGGACTCGATCAACCCCCCCGCGGCGGGACGCAGCGCCGGATCGGTGGCGTTCAGGCGCACTTCCAGCGCGTCGCCGTGGAGCCGGACCCGCCGCGGCCTGGGAAGCCTTTCGCCGTGGCGCGCAACCAGCGCCATGGCCTCGATCAGCGACTCGACCCGCAACACGCTGTCAGCGTCGCCCGGGTCGACGAACTCGAGGGCGTAGCAGAGCTCGGTGACGCGGTGCTCCACCTGGATGCGCGTGTTCATCTCCATGAAGTAGTGGTCTTCGCCGTCCACGATGCACTCGAAGGTGGACACCGAGTCGAGGCCCACCGCGCGGCCGAAGCGTTCCGCCTCGTCTTCCATCTCGGTGAGAATCCTCAAGTCCGCTGCCAGGGCGCGCGCGGTTTCGCGTTCGCCTGTCGCGGCGATCTCGCGTTGCAGGGACTCGGAGGTGACGGATGCCTCGACGAGCTTCTGTTCGTGCATCTGCGCCGAGCAGTCGCGCAGCCCCAGGGCCAGGCACCAGTCGCCGTTGCCGATCACCTGCACCTCCAGGTGCCGGTTCGCATCGACGTTGAGTTCGATCAGTACGTTCCTGTCCGCCGCGGCGATCTCGGTCCATATCTCCCGCGCCGCCGCCGCCGCGTCCGCCGCCGCCGCGTCGAGACGCGCATCCAGGCTATCGGCCTCGTAGTGGGCCGGGGCGCGCAGCACGCGCTGTCCCTTGCCGCCGCCGCCGCCGGTCGCCTTGAGGCGCAGGCGCCGGTCGGGAAAGCGCTCGAGCAGGGCGCGGGCCTGCTGGCGGACCACATCGAGCACTTCGTCGTCGGTGACGAGTTCGACGCCTTGCCGGGCGGCTTCGGTCAACAACGCGTCGGCGACAACTCCCTCATCGGAGTCGTCCCCCGGCGGCGTCAGCCCGTTCTCCCTCGCCAGCCGCTCTAGTCCCGCGCGATTGCCGCACTTTGCCAGCAGGGCGAGAGAGGTGACGTTGTCGACCCCCGGCGTCACGCTGATCGAATGCGCGAGGGCCGTCCGCTTCGCGGCATCCTTGCGACCGGCGGCGCGCACGGTGGCGGAGCCGGGTCCGATAAAGACGAGCTCTGCCGCTTCGAGGGCTTCGACCAGCGCCTCGTCCTCGGCCATGAAGCCGTAGCCGGCGAACACGGCGTTGTAGCCGTGCTCGCGGGCGATGCCGACGATCTCGGCGATGCGCGCCTCGCGCTCCTCGCCGTCCGCTCCCGTGTAGTCGCCGACACGGTGCGCCGCCTGCCGATTCCGCATGGTTCTGAGTTCCGGTGCCCGTGCGTTCGGATGGGCCACGGCATCCTTGTCCGAAAGCAGGATGCCGTGGCCCGTGATGCCCATCGCTTCGAAGACGTCCATTGCCTCCTTGCGCACCGGACCGCGACAGATGATCAGCGGTTTGAGGTCGGTGCAGTCGAAGGTCCCCAACCACGCGGATTCCTCCCCGGGGCGGGTGGTCGGGCGCGTTTCCCCGGGGCGCATCAGTGGAATTCCCTCTGCGGTCCGGCCATCGGACCCGGGCTGTAGTGCCGCATGCAAAAGTCCATCGAATCGGTCAGCAGCCGGCGCAGGTCCGCGGGCATGACAATCTGGGATATGGAGCCGAGCGCGAGCGCCTCCCGAGGATTCATGAGGTCGCGTTCATACCGCTCGATCAGCTTGGCATCCTCGGCGGCGAACCAGCGCGACGCTTCCTGTTCCGCGGCGCGGTTCGCTGCGGATCGCGCCTTGCCCGCGGCGACATGTTCGGCGGCGGCGGCGGCGAACCGGGCCTGGCGCTCGCGCGTCAGGGCCCTCAGCTCGTCCTTGTAGACGAACTCGCGGCCGGCGGGTCCCATGACGGCGACGCGCGTCGTCGGCAGCGCGAACACGAAGTCGGCGCCGGTGGCGTAGTTGTTGAACGAGGCATAGGCGCCGCCGAAGGCGTTGCGCACCAGCACGAGGATGCGCGGCGTGCGCAGGTCGACGATGGCGTCGAGCATGGCGCGCCCGGCCTGCACGACGCCGCGGCGTTCCTGGTCCGTGCCGGGCAGGAATCCGGTGGTGTCCTCCATGAACGCGACGGGGATGTTGTAGAGGTTGCAGAAACGGATGAACCGCGCGGCCTTGTAGGCGGCGTCCACGTCTATGAAGCCGGTGGAGAAGGCGCTGTTGTTGGCGACGAATCCCGCCACGTGTCCGCCGAGGCGACCGAACGCCGTCACCATGCCGCGCGCGCGGCCGGGCTGGACCTCGAAAAAGTCGCCCTGGTCGCACACTTCCTGGATCACGAGCCGGATGTCGAACGGCGTGTTGAAACCGGTGGGCGAGTTGAAAGCCGTCCGGAACAGGGTGTCGAGATCGGTATCGCGGTCCACCGGATCGCTGGCGGCGACAAACGGCGCGCTTGATCGGTTGTTGTCCGGCAGCCAGGTGAGCAGGCGCAGCGCCAGTTCCAGTGCCGCGGTCTCGTCCGCCACGGTGAAGTCCGCCACGCCCGAGGCGCCGTGCACGCCGGGGCCGCCGAGTTCGTCCGGCGTCACGTCTTCGCCCAGGACTTCCTTCACGACACCGACGCCCGTCAGTCCGAAGAACGTGTCGTTCGGCTGGATGACGAAGCTTCCCTGCCGCGGCAGGTAGGAGCCGCCGCCGGCGTTGAAGCCGAACATGCACATGATGCTCGGCACGATGCCGCTGATCCTGCGCAATGCGGTGAACGCCTCGGCGTAGCCGTCGAGTCCGCCGACGCCGGCGGGAACGAACGCGCCGGCGCTGTCGTTCAGGCCCACGAGCGGTATGCCCTGTTTCGCGGCCAACTGGTATAGCGAGGCCAGCTTCCTGCCGTTGGTGGCGTCCATGGAACCCGCGCGACTGGTGAAGTCGTGGCCGTAGACGGCGACGTCGCGCCCGTCGGCCTTGATCAGGGCGGTGACGAGAGAGGCGCCGTCGAGGTACGGACCCCAGTTCTGGAACAGGACCATGGGCTCGTCGTCGGCGAGGAGGCGGATGCGTTCCCACACGGTCATGCGCCCCTTGGCGTGCTGGCGCGAAATGTTCCGGTAGCCGCCGGCCCGGAAGGGCTTCCGCTGCAGGTCGCGCGCATCCTGCAGCGACTGCTCGTACTCCGTTCCCTGTGCTTCGGCGGTGCCGTCGCCAAGCGGCTCGGCGAGTATGGGCACGAGCTTTTCGAACGGCTTGCTCACGCGCTCGCCTCTTCAAGTTCGATCAGGGTGCCGCAGAAGTCCCCGGGATGCAGGAAAACCACCGGCAGGCCGTGGGCGCCGATGCTCGGTTCGCCGTCGCCGATCACCGTCATGCCCTGGGCCTTCATCGCGTCGACGGCGGCGCGAATGTCCCGCACCTCGTAGCAGAGATGGTGTATCCCGCCCCTGGGATTGCGTTCCAGGAATCCGGCGATGGGGGATGCTTCGCCCAGCGGGTGGATGAGTTCGACCTTGCTGTTCGGCAGTTCCACGAAGACGGTGGTCACGCCGTGCTCGGGCAACGGCTCCGGCGGCGAAACCGCGGCCCCGAGCGTGTCTCGATAAAGCGCCGCCGCCGCGTCGAGGTCCGGCACCGCGATGGCGACGTGGTTGAGTCTCCCGATCATCGGTTTCTGCCGGGGATCATCTTGAGAACCGCGCTCGCGGCTTGAAGGATGTCGGTGCCGGGCCCGTATATCGCGCGCACGCCGCAATCGTGGAGAAACCGGTGGTCGCGTTCGGGTATCACGCCGCCGCAGACGACGACGGGTTCCACCGCGTTCGCTTCCAGGGCCGCCATGAGTTCCGGCACGAGGGTGCGATGCGCGCCGGCCAGGGTGGAGACGCCGACCACATCGACGCCGAGTTCCGCCGCCCGGGCCGCCGCTTCGCCGGGCGACAGGAACAGCGGGCTCATCTCCACGACGAAGCCGAGATCGTTGAATGCGTTGGAGATGGCCTTGGCGCCGCGGTCGTGGCCGTCCTGGCCCACCTTGACCACGAAGATGCGCGGCGGCCTTCCCTCGACATCGGCGAACTCGCGTATTTCGTCGCGGACCGCGTGGAAGCCCTCGTGTTCGCCGTATGCCTCCGAGTAGACGCCGGGCACGAGCGCCACCCTGGCTTCGTGCCGTCCCCACGCGGACTCCAGCGCGCTCGTGATCTCTCCGACCGTCGCGCGCCGGCTCGCGGCCTCGATGGCGCCCGCGAGCAGGTTGCCGCCCGACTCCGCGAGGGAGGACAGCTCCGAGAGCGCCGCGTCGACTGCGGCCTGATCGCGTTTCGACTTCACTTCGGCCAGCCGGCGGATCTGCGCCGCGCGCACTTCGGAGTTGTCGATCAGGCGCGCATCGACGGCATCGCCATCCTCCGGCGGGTACTTGTTCACGCCGACGATGACGTCCTCTCCGCGTTCGACCCGCGCCTGGCGCCGGGCGGAGGATTCCTCGATGCGCCGCATCGGCATCCCCGCCGCGATGGCCCGGGTCATTCCGCCGAACTGTTCGACCTCTTCGATCAGGCCGCGGGCGGCATCCGCCAGGTCCTGCGTCAGGCGCTCGACGAAGTAGCTGCCGCCGAGCGGATCGACCACGCGGGTGATCTCCGACTCGTCCGCGAGGATGGTCTGGGTGTTGCGCGCGATGCGGGCGGAGAACGGCGTCGGCAGCGCGATCGCCTCGTCGAAGGAATTGGTGTGCAGGCTCTGGGTGCCGCCGAGGACGCCCGCGAGCGCTTCTATCGTCGTTCTGACGACGTTGTTGTACGGGTCCTGTGCCTGCAGCGACACGCCGGAGGTCTGGCAGTGCATGCGCAGCATGCTCGACGCCGGGTTGCGCGGCTCGAACCGCGCCATCAGCTCTGCCCACAGGATGCGCGCGGCGCGCAACTTGGCGATCTCCATGAAAAAGTTCATGCCGATGCAGAAGAAGAACGACAGCCTCGGCGCGAACGCATCGATGTCCTGGCCCGCGCCGAGGGCCGCGCGCACGTATTCGAGGCCGTCGGCGAGGGTGAACGCCAGTTCTTCCACCGCGGTCGCGCCGGCCTCCTGCATGTGGTAGCCGGAGATGGAAATGGAATTGAAGCGCGGCATGTGTTCCGCGCAGTAGCCGATGATGTCGGCGACGATACGCATGCTTTCCGCCGGCGGATAGATATACGTGTTGCGCACCATGAACTCTTTCAGGATGTCGTTCTGGATGGTGCCGGAGAGGGCGCGGCGGGAAACGCCCTGTTCGTCCGCGGCCACGATGTAGCTGGCCATGACCGGCAGCACGGCGCCGTTCATGGTCATGGAGACCGACATGTCGTCGAGCGGGATCCCGCCGAACAGGATCTTCATGTCCTCCACCGAGTCCACGGCGACGCCCGCCATGCCGACGTCGTCGACGGCGCGGGGGTGGTCGGAGTCGTAGCCGCGGTGCGTAGCTAGGTCGAAGGCGACGGACAGTCCCTTCTGTCCGCCGGCGAGGTTCGCGCGATAGAACGCGTTGGACTCCTCGGCGGTCGAGAAACCGGAGTACTGGCGCACCGTCCAGGGTCGATTGGCGTACATCGTTGCCCGCGGTCCGCGCGCGTACGGCGCGAATCCCGGCATCGAATGCAGGTGGCCGATGTCGGCGAGATCGGCCGCCGTGTACAGCGGCTTGACCGCTATGCCTTCCGGGCTCGCCCAGGTCAGTTCGTCAAGCGGTGCGCCGCGCAATTCCCGCGCCGCCCGGACTTCCCACGCGGACTTGTCGTCGGCTGCGCTGATGGGGTTCTCCGCTTCGTTCCCTCGCTCGATTATACGGCGCGGCATCAATGCCCGTCGGGCGGCGGGTCGTCGGGCCGGCGCTCGCCGAGCCACCGCACGATGGCTACCACGCAAGCGGCGCCGGCCACAAGGCAGATCCACCATGGCAGCCCGAATCCGGCCGGAATCAGGCCGAGGACCACGGCGATGCAACCGACCGCCAGCGCGTACGGGAGTTGCGTATGCACGTGCTGCAGGTGATCGCAGGATGTCGCTGCGGACGACAGGATGGTCGTGTCCGAAATCGGCGAGGCGTGGTCACCCATGACCGCGCCGGCAAGCACCGCCGACACGGAGGCGTAGAGCAGGTGATCGGCGCCGTCAAGACCCTGCAGCGCCGTGCTGGTCCAGACGAGCGGGACGACCAGGGGCGTCAGGATGCCCATTGTGCCCCAGCTCGTGCCGGTGGCGAACGCGGTCGCCGCCGCCAGGGCGAATACGACGGTGGGCATGAGCCGCGCATCCAGCGCTTGACCGAGTCGCGACGCCAGGAACTCGGCCGTCTGCAGTTCCGCGTTGACGCTGGATAGCGACCATGCGAGGACCAGGACGACGATGGCGTACAGCATCGACCTTGCCCCCGCGAACCATGCATCCACCGTTTCGCCCGCGGACAGGATGCGTTGACCAAGGCTCAAGGCCCCGGCGGTGACAACGCCGGTCAGGGTGGCCCAGACCAGCGCGGTGTAGATGTCCGCCGCGCCGACGATTTGCGTCAGCCCGGCATCGCTCCCGGTCTCCCGGGCGCCCGTGACGTACAGCCCGCCGAGCATCGCGGCGAGCAGGGCCGCGAAAGGAAGGCAGGCGTTGACCGGACGGGCGGGCTTGTCCGGCTTGGGTTCGGTGTGCGGGTCCTGTTCGAGCGTGTCCGGGGAGGCTTCCCCTCGACCGGCAACGCGTTCGGCCGCGCGCATGGGTCCGAAGTCGCGACCGGTGATCGAGATGGCGGCCACGAAACAGAGGGTCAGGATAGGGTAGAAATTGTAGGCGAGGGAATTGAGGAACACCCCGTAGGCGCTGGCTTCGATTTCGGCTATCTCGCCGATGGCGGCATCGATGAGGCCGAGTTGCAGCCCGATCCACGTGCTGATCAGGGCGAGCGTCGCCACCGGGGCGGCGGTGCAGTCAACGAGATAGGCGAGTTTCGCCCGCGATATCCTGAGCGCGTCGGCGACGGGTCGCATGGTCTTGCCGACGACGAGCGTGTTCGCGTAATCGTCGAAGAAGAGCGCGATGCCCATGCCGAAGGTCGCCAACTGGCCGCGGCGCACGGTGCTCGCCCACGCGGTGACGAGTCTCACGATGCCGTGGACGCCGCCGTTGCGCGAAACAATCCCGACCAGGCCGCCGAGCATCAGGGTCGAAACGATCAAAGCGGCGCGCCCCGCATCGGCGACCGACGCGACCGCGTGATCGGAAGCCGCGCCGAGCATGCCCTGCCAGATGCTCGACGCCGAAGGACCCGCGATCAGGAAGGCGCCGACCCAGACGCCGGCGAACAGCGCGAGTATGACCTGCCGCAGGGCCGCGGCGAGGACGAACGCCACCAGGGTGGGCAGCACGGAAAGCCAGCCGGCGCCGCCATCATGGACAGCGAGCGCGGCATCTGGCGCGTCGACGTTGTCGCCCCACGCTGCGGCGGCGATGAATGCGAGAATCGCCGCGATGGCGAGCCCGAAGCGTTGCCAGGTTCGAAGCGCCGTCACCGGGCGACGACTACCGGCCGTCCAGCCGTCCGATGGGGGCTAGTGTCGTGTCACACGCGTTATGTCGCCAGAACGCGTGTGACACGACACTAGAGCTGAATGTTGTGAAGCTGCGACACGCCGCCCTCGATCTTGTGCAGATAGCGCATGCCGGCGTTGTGCCAGAGCGCGCTCCCGCGTTGGGATGGGCCGACGTTGTAGGACTTTAGCGCGCAAACGTGCTCGCGCACCGATGACGAGAAGTGGCTGTAATCCGGAACCCCGCTTACATCGCCGCACTGATCGCGGAAACGGCTCAGGATCTGCGCGCCACAGTAGATGTTCTGTTCCGGGTCGTTCAGGTTGCCGCCGCAGAACGACTGCCAGTACTGGCTCCGCACCTGCGCCGGACCGATGGCGCCCATCGACGATTGCGCGGCCTTGCGGAAGCTGCTCTCGGCGAATACCAGGCTGGCCAGGAGTTCCGGCGGCAGATCCTGCCGATCCGCGGCCTCAAGGATCCAGCCCGAGAACTCAATGGCGAGAGGTGCGCCGATGCCGAAAGCCCGGTGAATCTTCTCGCCGAAGATCATGCGCTCCGTCTCCCAGGTCATCGATGGCCGACTCGGCGCTGGAATGGCGAAAGACTGGGGGCCGTAGCCGGACCCCGGGGAGTGCCCGGCATCCGCGAGCTCCAGGATGCCAATGGCGATCACTTTGGATGCCAACAGGCCCGCTTTCGGAAGCCTTTTGAGTCTTCCGGCGATTGCGGCCCTGATGCGATCCAACCGTTTCAACATCGATAGAAAATGAAGAAATAGTGGAGGGACCGCGTATTTTTCTTTTATTTCCGGAAAAATCAAGTGTTTTTTCTTCTAATCGAGCCCCGGCTCGACGCTGGCGCCAGCCGCCGATCTTCCCGGGTCGCCCGTCGAGTCACTGATTGTCATTGCGCTTCAACCAGATGCGGCCAACTCCGGTGTTAATATCCCACCCGTGGCGGTTCGTCCCTGATCCCGCCGAATACTCTGCCGGGAGAGCACTTATGAAAGCACTTCTTCTCAATGGCCAAAGCCACCATGGCTGGCTTGCCAGCAGCCCCCTCGTGAAGATGATCCTCGAACAGACAGGCCTGTTCAGCGTCGATGTCATGACAAGGGGTCCAAAGGGGAGCGACATGACGGGTTTCCGGCCCGAGTTCGACGGATACGACCTTGTCGTTCTCGACGATGGCGGCGATCCGTGGTCCGAGCCGACCAACGAGGCTTTTCTCAAGTATATCGAGTCGGGTGGCGGCCTGGCCCTTTTTCACCACTCGTGCCAACTGTTTCCCCAGTGGCCGGAATTCAACGAAATCATGGGCGTTGGCGGCTGGGGCCGGCGCACCGAGAAGGCGGGTCCGCGGCTCTACTGGCGCGACGGCACGGTGGTGCGGGACCATGGCCCAGGCAACGCCGGCGATCACATCGACTGGCTGGAGAATCAGGTCGTTACCCGCGTTCCGGACCACCCCATCACCAGGGGTCTGCCGGAGAAGTGGCTTCACACCAGCGACGAACTCTACTTCAACCTTCGCGGCCCGGCGAAAAACCTCGACGTGCTGGCGACGTCCTACGTCGACCCCAGCGTCGAAAGCCACTCGGGCCACGGCAGCGGCGAACACGAGCCCGTGCTGATGGCTATCCAGTATGGAAAGGGCCGGTGTTTCCACACCACCCTCGGGCACGTGGATGGCGGCGTGCCGGCCGACCATCGACCGGTCGCCATGGAGTGCGTCGGCTTTATCGCGACGTTCCAGCGCGGCTGCGAATGGGCTGCGAGCGGCGACGTCACGCAGGATGTGCCCGCGGACTTCCCGACGGAGAACGCGGTGAGCACCCGTGACGGATGCGAGGCGCCTTCGAATTAGGCTTGGTAGGCCGCGCTCGACCGATTTGAACCTGGAATACCCTGGAGAAATGCATGGCTCATGACATCGTGATTCGAGGCGGACATATCGTTGACGGAACCGGGGCCGAACCGGTTCCGGGCGATCTCGCGATCGACGATGGCCTCATCGCCGCCGTCGGCCAGGTGGATGGAAAAGGCAGGGAGGAAATCAATGCCTCCGGCCACCTCGTCACGCCGGGTTTCGTCGACCTGCATACGCACCTCGATGCGCAGATCGGCTGGGACCCCGCACTCACGCCCGTCTCGTGGCACGGCGTCACCACCGCGCTCATGGGCAACTGCGGGGTCACCTTCGCGCCCTGCAAGCCCGCGGACGTCGAGCTGCTGGCGGGGATGATGGAAACCGTGGAAGACATCCCCAAGGACGCGATCCTGACGGGTCTCCCCTGGGACTGGGAGGATTACGGCGGGTATCTCGACGCCATCGAGCGGCTGCGGCCGGCGATCAACGTTGCTGGCATGGTGGGGCACTGCGCCGTGCGCTTCTACGTCATGGGCGAACGCGCCGTCGAGGAGGAGGCCAGCGACGGGGAGCGGCGCGAGATGGCCGGCGTGGTGGCGGACTCCATCGACAAGGGCGCCGTCGGCTTCTCCACCAACCGCTACCCGCCGCACAGGCTGCCCGATGGGCGCTCCATTCCGGGGACGTTTGCGGACCCCGAAGAACTGGTGGAAATCGCGAGGGCAGTCGGCCCGCGCAACGCGCTGATGCAGGCCGTCGGCGCGAATTTCGAAGTCCTGAAGAAAATCTCGAACACCACCAGGGGCCGCGTGTTGTTCAGCTATGGCGCGGGCCACGAGAAAGGTTCGGGCCGGGAAAGGGCGGAGGATCTGGCCAACCTGTGCAAGGGACGGGACATTACCGCGATCAGCCAGGTGCGCGGGTCCGGATTCATGTTCGGCCTGCAATCCAACCTGCCGTTCCCGGGCAAGACGTGGGAAAGGCTTCGCAACCTGGGTTTTGCCGGTCGCCTGGAAGCGATCCACGACGCCGCCACGTGCGACGACCTGGTCGAGGAAGCCAGGGCGCAGAAGAAAACCTGGATATCGATGGAGGACGTCTACTACCTCGGCGATGCCGAAAGGCCCGACTACACCGTTGCCGCCGAGCACAGCCTGAAGGCGATGGCCGACGCCGCCGGCGAGCACTGGGCCGAGACGTTCCTGCGCATTTCCCGCGAGAGCCGGGGCAGGGGCCTTTTCAACCTGAGGATGTTCAACAAGAACCTCGAGGAACTGGGCGACCTGTTCAGCAGCGAGCATTGCTTTCCGAGCCTGGGCGACGCCGGCGCGCACGTGTCGCAGATCATGGACGCCGGATGGCCGACCTTCATCCTGTCCTACTGGATCCGCGAAGCGGGGCTCTATTCCTGGGGCGAGGGGATTCGCCGCATGACATCCGGCCCCGCCCGCGTGCTGGGCCTGAGCGACCGCGGCACCCTGGCAACGGGGTTGCGCGCCGACGTCAACGTGTTCGATCCGGACTCGGTCGCGGAACTGCAGCCGGTGCTGGTGCACGACTTCCCCGGCGGCGCGCCGCGCTATATCCAGAGGTCGACGGGCTACAAGGCCACCATCGTCAACGGTCAGGTGAACGTGCGCGACGGCGAGCATACGGGCGCTCGCGCTGGCACCGTGCTGCGCCACCGGGCGTAGACGACCTGGTCCTGGACTCGAACCAGCGCGGGCCTGGTCTGGAATCCTCTGCAATGTACACGGAAAGGCTTGATACGACGGACGACGCTCCGGAGGTCGTCGGCGGCAAGGGACGGTCGCTGTCCCGCCTGGCCAGGGCCGGCTTCGATGTGCCCGGCGGATTCCTGGTCACCACCCGCGCCTATAGGGAGTTCGTCGAGGCCCATGACCTCGCGGCGAGGATTCTGACCCTTGCCAGGCCGGAACTGGTCGCCGGCGTCGTTTCGTTCGGGAAAGCGGCAGATGGCATCCGGCAGCTCTTCGATGAACACGACCTTCCATCCGGGGTGAGGGCGGAGATCAGCGCTGCGTACGACGCTCTGGGGCATCGTCCGGCGGTGGCCGTGCGTTCTTCGGCTGCCGCCGAGGACTCCCCGGACGTGTCGTTCGCGGGACAGCACGAAACCTGTCTCAACGTCACCGGCGCGGACGCTGTCGCAGCGGCCGTCAAGGACTGTTGGGCCTCATTGTGGACTGCCCGGGCGATGGGCTATCGGCACGAAAGGTGCATGGAGAACGACACCGCGGCGATGGCGGTCGTGGTCCAGACCATGGTGCCCTCGGAAGTCTCCGGGATCGTCTTCACCGCGAACCCCGCGACCGGCGATCGCGCGGAGTTGATCGTGAACTGCAGTTTCGGCCTGGGCGAGACCGTTGTGGGAGGCGAGGTCACCCCGGACACCCATGTCGTCGACCGGAACAGCCTGACGGCGAAGCAGACGGTGATCGGCAGCAAGGAACGGATGATCGTCGCGGACGGCGGGCAGGGGACCCGAACGTTGGAGGTGGCGCTCGAGCAGCGCCAGGGCGCTTGCCTCTCGAGTGCCGCGCTGTCCGATCTGTCCGGGCTTGCCGTCGCGGTCGAAGACACCTTCGGCGGTGAGCCGCAGGACATCGAATGGGCTTTCTCTTCCGGGAAGCTCTGGCTGCTGCAATCCCGACCGATCACGAACCTGCCGGCCGAGCCGCCGAAGGATGTGGCCTGGCCGGAGATTCCGGGCGCCCAACTGCTCAAGCGGCAGGTGGCGGAGAACATGCCCGACCCGCTGTCGCCGCTGTTCGAAGACCTGTACCTGCGGGCGATCTTCGACACCCAGACGTGGCCGGAGGGCTGGGAATGGAAGGGCAGGCTCACCCGGAACTGGTTGAAGAACTTCGTCGTGACAACGGTCAACGGCTACGCGTATCAGCCCCTCTACAGGGAGCGACACGGGGACTGGGAAGAACACCTGCAGAAAACCCGCGCAGAACAGAAAAAGCTGCCGTGGCATGCGAATCTGAAACGCGCGATCAAGATGCCGAGCTTCATGATCGAGGAGCTGAAGGGCGGTCCGCTGCACGCGATGTACCTGTCGATGACGGCGTTTCGCACTTTCAGAAAGTTCCCTGCGATCGTGACCTGGGAGAAACGGCAATTGCCCGACTATTTGGCAGCGTTAGAGTCCTGGCAGCAACGCGATCCCACACAAGCGACGAATGCAGAACTGTTGCGCGGCATGCAGTCGCTCACGACCGCCGAGGCGAACTATTGGCTCGCCTTGCGGAGCGTCATCGGGACCGCCAAGATCACCGACGGCGCGCTCCAGAGATTCCTCGAAGAGAACGCGCCGGACGAAGGATTCATCAGCGGGACGTTCCTGTCGGGTTTCTCTTCGAAGACGCTCGAGGCGGAGTTCGCGATGCGTGCCATTGCCGATGACATCCGGTCGGATACATCCCTCTGCGAACTCGCCATGCTGACACCGGCGCCGCGCCTGCTCGACGCCATCGGGCGGCATCCGCGCGGCGGCGCGGTCGGCGCGGACATTGATCGGTACCTGCACGATTACGGCCGGCAGGTCTTCAATCTCGATTTCGTGGAGCCGTCGCTCGCGGAAGCACCGCTGCCTTTCGCAAAGCGTTTGCAGGCGCTGGTCAGGGACGCGGGCTACGACTTGACGGTCCGGCAGGGACAGGTGGCGAGGACGCGCCGGTCGAAGTTCCTGCAGGCGTTGAAGTTCTTCAAGGGCAGGAAGCGACTCGAGTTCCTGCGGATCTACTGGACTTCGCGCGTCAACTACCCGAGCCGGGAAGAAGCGTTGTTCTACATGGGCCGCGCCTGGTCGGTCTTCCGACCCTGGGCCCTGGAACTCGGGCGGCGCCTGGCGGACATCGGCACGCTGGCGCGCCCGGATGACGTGTTCTACGTCACGAGCGCCGACCTGCAGGCGGCCATCGACAACGGAGCGCGGCCGGAGTTTAAGGACAAGGCGGCCCGGGAACGGGACTTGCGGAAACGACGATTTCGCATGGCTCCTCCATCCGCGATTCCGCCATTGCGGAAAAAAGACGACAGTCCCTTTGCTTCGCTCAGAAACAACGACGGCGAGCAGCGTGTCCTGCGGGGTTTCGCGGTGTCTCCCGGAACGGTCACCGGCGTCGCCAGCGTCATCATGACGCCCGACGACTTCGATCGGATGAAACCGGATTCGATCCTGGTCTGCCCCCTGACGACACCGGCATGGACGCAGTTGTTTCCCCACGCCATCGGGCTCGTGACGGACATCGGGAGCATTCTCGCCCACGGTTCCATCGTCGCCCGCGAGTACGGCATTCCCGCGGTGCTGGGCGTGGGAGACGCCACGCAGCGCATCAAGAGCGGGCAGAAGATCACCATCGACGGCGATCGAGGCATCGCCACCCTGCTCGACGACGACTGAACCACCTGTCGCGCGGACGCGCCGCCCCCTTATGGGGGGAAATTGTGTAGCAAAATCCGCAAAAGTGCTTGGCCATTGATTCAACGGCGAGACCGCCGACAAAAAGCGGATCGCGAAAATCACCAGCGTCACGCAGCTTGTCCGCATGTTCCCCGATGAGGACGCCTGCTACGTGTGGCTGGAAGCGGCTCGATGGCACGGAACTCCGGTATGCCCGCACTGCGGCGGAATCGAGAACATCAGCCGACCGCCGAGCAAGCCCCCGCCACTACTGGCACAAGAACTGCCGGAAAGCAATCGGACGGCGTGGCATATGCTGCATCGCATCCGCGAAGCATGCGGCAACGGCGATTTCACCCAGCCGAGATCGTTGAGGCTGACGAAACGCACATCGGCGGGAAGCAAGTCCTTATCGCGCCCGCCGAGGACCGCCCGCGAAGCGAGAAACGCGAACCGTCGAAAGACGAGCTGTCGAAGCGGTTTAGACTTGACCGGCGCTCGCGGGCGAAATGAACCAAATTGCAGTGTAAACGGTCCATAGTGCTATGATGAGAACGCTTGGAGCGAGAGTGGAAGAACGATGTCTGAGTGCAAAAAAGTTGACAAACGACGCAAAAAGCTGGTGATCTCCGGTAAGGAAGGAACCAAGCAGGGGACGCATTCGATGCGAAGTGCCACTATGACAATCGTTCCGTATAGCGGACATGATTTTTTTGATGTCTTTGCCGACGTTTTCACGTATCCGGACGACCTTGTGATGCACGAGGTCGAATACGGCTATGATGCACGTCTCGAGGATGCGCGTCGCATAAGGCGGGACATGGACAAGGCGGCAGAGACTTTGGGAGTCTTGCAGCAAACGACATAAGTCAAAATGTCGGAGAACAACGACCCCCCGGCAGAACCGCCGGTCGAGCGCGAAAAATCCCCACCGGAAACCCAATTTCCCGTTCAAGCGGGAGAGATGGCCGACGCTCTCGCGTCTGCGCTCGTAAGGAAGATGCGGGAAGAGGGGGGCGAAACCTCCCTGTCCATCATTCGCATGTTCTCTGGTCCGCTCCCTCCTCCAGCGGACTTCGAACGGTACAATCACGTTGCACCGGATGCCGCTGATCGCATCTTGAAAATGGCGGAGAAGGAACAGCAGATTCGAGAATCGGGGCAGAAGGGCGCGATAGACAACGATGCCAAGCGAATCAACGGGGCAGTCCTTATGGGCGTTTCCCTGATCGTTGTGGCCGGTTTGGCAACTTGGCTTGAGAACGCCAGCATCGCGTTGCCCTTGGGCCTAGTTGGAATGATAACGGTCTTCACGCGTCAGCTTTTGAGTGCGTTCCGCCGACCGCCCAAGGAAGACTGAGGCGCTCGCGTTCAGCCTAGCGCCAGCGACCCCTGCCAGGTGGAGTGACGGCCCGGAGAGACGGGCATCAAGTCGCGACTGACGCTAAATGGCAGATGAATACGTTGGTCGAGGCGCTCAAGAGTGTCTTGCACCGCCTTCGATCCGGCCTCGATCCACTTCATTGTTAGCCGAGATTCTTATGCATCAAATGAACGAGGTGTATGGGGTCTTGCATCCCGAAGAGCAACGGGCGTTCTTGGCGATGGCGGTAATGTTCGAGCGCTCATTCACTAAGCCTGCGTTTTCACGGTGGCTGGGCGAAATGGTACCACCAGAAAGCCAGCGTTGGCGGCGGGGCTGAGTGGTGCGACAGTGGGAGAGCACGCAACGATCAAACACCAAGCGGCCAACCTTAGCGAACTGCTCTTGCTGCCTATGCTTCCTAGCCTTGGCTGGTTGATTGTGCATCCCGATCGGGCGGGACTGACCATTTTTTGGCTTGGCGCAGTTTTGTTGACGCTGGATTACGTGTTCTCGCAGCGGCGATCAATGGACTGAAACTTGCCAGCGTTGTGGACGGGCGCTTGCGGATTTTGCTACACGATTCCCTTTTTTGGGGTGATTCAATCAAAGCCGCTCGCGTCGCTTCGTTGAACGTCCCAAGGCCTGTTTCTATGCTTTATAGCCGTTAATTGCCGGGTTTCTGATCGAATATGCCCAAGTACACATCGCCGCTTTGCGCCCAGGACGACTCGCTGGAAGTGGTCGGCGGCAAGGGCCGGTCCCTCTCGCGCATGGCGAAGGCGGGGTTCGCCGTGCCCGACGGTTTCATCGCGACGGCCCGCGCCTACCGGAAGTTCGTAGCCGAAAACGACCTGCGCAGGAAGATCCTCGATCTCGCAAGACCCGAGGTCATGCAGGGCAGGGCGTCCTTCGCGTCTGCGGCATCGAGCATCCAGGCGCTCTTTGCTGTCGCGGAAGTTCCGGACGATATTGCCGCGGAGATTGCCGAGGCCTACGCGTCGCTCGATGGCGACGATCCGGCGCTGGCCGTGCGCTCATCCGCCAATGCCGAGGATCTGCCCGACCTGTCCTTTGCCGGGCAGCAGGAGACGTACCTGAACGTGCGGGGCGCTGAAGCTCTCGTGACGGCGGTCAAGGACTGCTGGGCTTCGCTTTGGACCGAGCGGGCCATCGCGTATCGGCATCAGAACGGCATCGACCAGGCGTCGGTGGCGATGGCGGTGGTGGCGCAGGCCATGGTGCCATCCGAAGTCTCGGGCATTCTCTTCACCGCGAACCCGGCCACCGGCGAGCGGTCGGAGATGATCGTCAACGCGAGTTTCGGTCTCGGCGAGGCGGTGGTCGGCGGCCATGTCACGCCGGACACCTATGTCGTGGACCGGGAATCCCTGTCCGCGAAGGAGACGACGATCGGTCCGAAGGAACAGAAGATCGTGGCCGACGGCGCGCAGGGCACCCGTACGGAAGCGGTTTCGTCAGGGAAGCGCGCTCGCTCGTCACTGACCGAGAGCATGCTTGAATCGCTTGGCGCTACCGCCATCAAGATCGAGGCGCTCTATGACGGCCTCCCCCAGGACGTCGAATGGGCCATCGCCGACGGCAAGCTCTGGCTGTTGCAATCGAGACCCATCACGAACCTGCCGCCGCAGCCCATAGATGTCGTCTGGGAGCCGAACCCGCCGGCGAAGATCCTCTGCCGGCGCCAGATCGTCGAGAACATGCCCGATCCCGTCTGCCCGCTTTTTGACGAGTTGTACCTGACGGAAGGATTGGAACACGCGCGCGGAGGCAGAAGCCTCATGGTGGGCGGTGGTCCCGTATACGCGACGCTGCACGGCTTCGCCTATCAACGTGCGGACTGGCCGCAGCTCCAGGCCATGAAACGCACGGAACGGCTGACCGAGGAGGAGTTGGAAGCCGCGGAACGCAAGGCGGAGGAGCAGCGGCGGCAGTCCCAGGAAATCGATGCCGCCATGGAGCAACACGACTTGGAGCTTTTCCTCGACTCCCTGCCGCCACGGGATCGCGCGGCGTTCGAAGACTGGTCCGCGTCGGCCGGTATCGAAGACCTGGCCCACGCATTGACCTTGCCCGAGAGCAATAGGAGAAGTGTATTCAACAAGACCCAGGTGAACGAACGCATCCTCGGGAAGTGGCGCGACATCACCTTGCCCAGGCTGCTCGCCGCCATCGAAGAGTGGCGCAAGGTCGATCCCGCCGCAGCCGAACCCGAAACACTGCTTGCGGGTATCCGCGCGCTCGCCATCGCGGAAGGCGACTACTGGACCGACGATACCGGCCACACCTTCGGTGTCGCGAAGTCGACGGACCATCAACTGCAGATCTTCCTGCAGGGAAACCTGCCGGATCACCAATTTACCAGCGGCCAGTTCCTGAGCGGGTACAAGTCTCGATCCATGCTCGCGAACGCGGCCATGTACAAGATCTCGAAGCGGATCCAGGCGGACGAATCGCTATGGGAACTGGTGGTCACCACCCCGGCCGCTCGTCTGATGGACGCGCTGCGGCAACATCCCGAAAGCGGTCCGGTTCGCGAGGCGATAGACGAATACCTCGACGTCTACGGACACCAGGGGTACACGCTCGATTTCGTCGAGCCGCCGCAGCGAGAGGACCCCACGCCGTTTTTCGCGACCCTGAAGACCATGGTGGCGGACAGGGACTACAGCCCGGAGAAACACGACATCGAGGCAACGCGCAAGCGCGAGCGGGCGCTCGAGGACATGGAGCAATTGCTGGAAGGTCTGCAGTATTGGCAGTTCCGCTTTCGAAACTGGTTCACGCACCGGTTCTACTGGGTCAGGGAGGAATCGATGTTCTACCTGGGCAGCGCGTGGCCCGTGTTGCGTAGCTTCGCGGCCGAGCTGGGTTGGCGACTCGTGGATGTCGGCACCCTGCGCCTCTCGGATGATGTCTACTACTGCGTAACCGCCGAACTGAAGGAAGCCATTGCGGCGCTGAAAGTTAACCGGGCGCTGCCCGAATACGGAAAGCTCGCGGCAGAGCGCCGCGAGCTGCGGGAAGCGCGCAAACGCCTGCATCCGCCGGGGACCATCCCGGCCGAGGCGAGCGAGATTCCAGCCATCGCGTTCAAGGAGACGCAGGCACGCAACGATCCCACCAGCGACACCATGCTCGGTGTGCCGGTGAGCCCGGGGACGGTCACGGGTCCCGCGAGCCTGATCAAGTCGCCGGCGGAGTTCGACCGGATGCAACCGGGTTCCGTCCTCGTCTGCCCCATGACCAACCCTGCTTGGACCCCGCTATTCGCCCATGCGGTTGGACTCGTCACCGATATCGGCGGCATCCTGGGACACGGTTCGATCGTGGCGCGCGAATACGGGATTCCGGCGGTGGTCGGTACCGGCAATATCACGCAACGGATAAAGAGCGGCCAGATCATCAGTGTGGATGGCGATGCGGGCACGGTGGTCCTGCATGCCGACGAGAAAGAGGAGGTCGCTTGACTCACCCGGAGTGGACTCGCAACTGACGCTCCCTTTGATCCTTTTTTGCGGTCTTTCTGCGCTTGACGTAACTCTTGCGCCCATCGTACTCTGATCAGGTTGATTGATCGGAGGCTTTCTCGGGTGTCGATCTTGATGGAAAGACTGATCGGCTTGCCATTTGGCACCGCGGCTGTCGAGGAACTGCTCCGAGACGACTTGCTCGATGCCAATGCGATATACCGGCGCCGGGAGATCGTCGAGGCCCTTCGACAGCGATTCATCGATCTCGGAGGCGACAGGGACACCACCCCGCAGCAGGTCATCGTGCCGTTGAAGAGGGTGCTGGACGGTCCTTTCTTCACACGCATCCGCCCTGGCTTTTACCGATACCTGGGGCCCGATGCGGACGACTCCCTGATGGTTCGCGATGCAGAACCCGTATCTGCGGAGCGGCCTTCGGGTCGCGCCGGGCTCGCACCCTGGCGCAGCGAACTCGATGCAGCTTCAACCGCCCACGCCATTGTGGCGGTATTGCGGTCGCACGGTCGGGAACGGGTTGCGGATCGTATCCACTACCTGCAGGAGCTTGCCCGGGAGGACCCGGAGGAAGAACCCATGGCCCTCGACTCGCTTCGGCACATGGCGAGCTTTCTCCTCGAGCAAGGGCAGTTGCCGGATCCCCAAGTCGGTGTCTCCCCGAATGCAACGGCGCAGGTGGAATGGACCATTCCCGGCACCTCGGATGATCGGGCGGGCAACGGCCTGCTGGCGATGGAGTTTCTTCCCCGCGCGATCATTGGGTTTGCCGCCCTGTCCGAGCCCTATCGCCAAGGCGTGGATCGACTCACGGTGCACGGAACGTTGCCTGCCGCGGAAGCACTGGAGGCTGTGCGCGCATTCACCGATCGAATACAGCGAACATGAACGAGCCGCTACCGGATCGCGACCACATCGCTCGATACTGCAAGCCTTCGGCGGTCGACGAGCGCGGCCACCCAATGGCGAGCGCTTTCTGGATTCGCGCTGGGGAGCACAACCTATCTGTCAATTGGCTCGAATATTTCGGAGTGCGCGGTGGGAGGGGAGCTATCTCCGAAAGGGAAGCGTCCGTGAGCCGCGTCCGGGAGACGTTGAGAAGCAAGGGTTTCCGGCTTCGGCCCAATGGTCGTTTCGCGCTGCTCAATGTCGGTGAGGTGAAGACGGCCATCAGGCGAGCTTTCGGACGATCGCTGCACGTCAACCACCTTCCGCTCGCGGATGACGCCTCTCACGCCGGTATCCTTGGTTACACGGAAGAAGACCGCATGATCGCGGCCGAGATCAGAGCCATGGTGGGTGCTGACGATGTGAAGGCTGCCGTGTGACCTGTCCGTTCTGGACGGACTAACGGCGAGACATGGCGTCAGCCGGTCGCCCCCTATCGGCTGCCCATCGCCCGGCGCGCCAGCGGTCGGGTCCAGACGGACTGCAGGATGGGGTCGCCCCACCGGTAGAGCCGCCCGGAACAGTAGACGCTCTTCCCGCGTTCGATGGCGGCGAGGCCTTCGCGCACGACCTTGTCGGCCTCGTACCACAGGAAATCGGGTGTTGCCGCTTTCGTATCGAGCATGTCGGCGACGGCGTGGAAATCGGTATGCGTATAGCCGGGACAGAGGGCGGAGACTCTCACCCCCCGGGGCTTGAGCGTCAGGTCCAGGGCTTCCGACAGGGCGATCACGTAGGCCTTGCTCGGGCCGTAGTTCATGTCGCCCGCGTGAGCGATGCGGCCGGCCACCGAGGAGACGTTGAGAATGCGGCCAAAGCCGCGCTCGCACATGCCGGGAGCGAACAGGTGGCACAGGTGCGCCACGGACGTCATCATCAGTTGCAGGAAAGCGGCCTGCTGCTGCCAGTCCCGGTCGTCGAGCAGGTCGGGCCCGGCGGAACCGGCGTTGTTGACTAGGTAGTCGACCTCGAGACCCAGCTCCGCGGCGCGGGCGGCTATCGCGTCCGGCGCATAGGCTGACGACAGGTCCGCCTCGATCACCTCGATGCGAACGCCGTCGTGGCTGCCGCGCAGGTCTTCGGCCAACGTTTCCAGTCGGCTCCGGCGACGGGCGACCAGCGCGAGGTCGTAGCCGCGCGCCGCGAGTTGTCGCGCGAACTCCTCGCCCAGTCCCGCTGAAGCGCCGGTGACCAGCGCCGTTTTCCGCTTGTCGTTGTCCATGGTCAAGTCCTCAAGTCTTGTCTGGGCAGAGTACCGCTTGCGTGGAAGTGATCGTGACCCCCCTTGCTCGCCATCCGCCAAGGATCGCGTCGCGTCCGCCTTCGTCGATGCCGCGCACGGCGTCCTCGACAACCGTCAATGCGAGCGCGGGATGTCGCGCGAGCAGACCTTCGACGGCGCAGGCGACGCAGACGTCGAGCGCCACGCCATAAAGGACGACGTCCGTAATGCTCAAAGCCTCGACCACCGGGCTGACGTGGGGGTTGGTGAAGACATCGAACCAGTGCTTGTGAAACAGGATGTCGCCGAAGTGTTTCTCCAGCAAGGCGGGCAAGGCGCGCGCCGCATCTTTCGGTTCGATCAGCAGCGGATTGTTCAGGACCGTCTGCGGTATTCGCGCCTGCCCGGGGGTGTCGCGCAGGCAGTGTGGCGGAAAAGTGTCCTGGAAGTCCGGCGTGTCGGAGAGTTCGGCGTCGTCCGGATCATGGTTGTCCGAACTGGCGACGATGCGAATGCCGTTGGCGTGGGCGTAGTCGGTGAGACGGCCCAGGTTGTCGGCGACGGTCTCGGCGCCGGGCACATACAGCTTGCCGTCCGGCCACATGAAGTCGACCTGCGTGTCCACGTCCCAGAACACCCGTGTCATTCCGCGACCTCCAGACGCGCGTTGGGCCTGTACCCGCGGCCGACCTTGGCGGACGGGCGCCCCTCGTTGAGCACGATGTCGGCGGTGAAATCGAAGCCGCCGTCGTTGGCCACCAGGGAAGACCCGACGCCATAGGCGGAAA
This sequence comes from Pseudomonadales bacterium, assembly GCA_963668365.1. Taxonomy (GTDB): domain Bacteria; phylum Pseudomonadota; class Gammaproteobacteria; order Pseudomonadales; family Azotimanducaceae; genus VXNE01. The sequence goes on along the minus strand of OY764266.1, from coordinate 4,280,057 downwards.
CGGGGAGGCCTTCGGACTCGAAGGCGCGAATCTTGGCGACGCCGAAGCCGCCGGAGACGATGATGCGCACGTCTTCGAACCCGGCGTCGTCGAGCGCTTCGCGAACATTCGTCACGAGTTGCGGATTCACGCCGCGCGGATCGAACTGGCCCATCTTCGGCGCGACGCTCTTGTCCACCAGCGTGCCGGAGGTATCGAGACGCACCCCGTAGAGGCGACTGCCGAGGGCGCGGGCGACATCCACCGCCGTGCCCACGCTGTCGTTGTCGAAGTCGACCAGCACCACGAGAGGCACCGCCTCGGGAATGTGGTCGGCGAACTTGCGGGCGGCCAGCACGGTGTTGCCGCCGTAGGCTGCGATGGCGGCATGGGGAACTGTGCCGAGGCCGATACCGCCCCACCAGGCGGCCTGCGCGTCCGTCGACACCGCCGTCGCGCCAGCCACATGCGCGGCGTAGCCATCGCCCTGCTGCAGCGACCAGTGGTCGTGCCGGGCGGGGAAGAACAGCACCTCCTTCGGGCGTGCCGCGTCCACAACCCGGCGCGTGTTCGTGAGGATGCGGCTGCGGCGCGCCAGAACGCCCAGATAGAGCGTTTCCAGGTGCGCGAACGTATCGAATGGGCCTTCGATGGTCATCACGGTCTCGAAGGGCGCGATGGGATCGCCGTCGTACAACGCGCGCACCGTCAACGCAGGCCAGTCGTCGCTGCATCGCTTGAGGATGGCGATGGCTTCATCGACCCCGCCGATCCAGCCTGCGGTCCTGCAGAAGACCTGCATCAATATCTGGGGCGAATGTCCATCCTGGCGCAAAACGTCTCGGGTGCGCACGAAATACTTGTCGGAATAGTGGCCGGCGCGGATCTGGTCAGCGGGGAAGTGGAAGGTCTGTGGATCCAGGCGGGGCCGGCGCGTTGCGGTCATGGGACTATCCCGGCACTTCGTCGGCTGGGCATTGGCAGCCGCTAAGGGCTGGCCGCACGCCAGTCGCACGGCAGTTCGCAGACGATGTCGAAGCCATGTCGCCGTCCTCTGTGCCTCTTCGAAATGGTGTCAGGAGGTCCGGCAAACTGCAAACACCGGCACCTGCGCCTCTTGGACGACGAGTGGGGCCGGGCCACAGGAACGCCGGGAGGTCGCGCGTTGACCCACCACGGCGGTAGATTTCGACGATGAATCAATCTGGGCAATGATCGAGCGTGATTGCTGGATCAATCCGAGAACCAACAGCGGGGATTGACAGCGGTGTAGCCTGTTGGCTACTGTCCGCGCATGCTCGAAAGTCCGCAGGACGGAGGTCTACGCCAGATGGCTGGATGGCTTGAATCATGACAAAGACCGCTACTTCACCCTACGACGTTGCCGAGCACCTGCGTACGCGCGAGGAAATGGCGGCGTATCTGGAGGCATCGATCGAGGAGGCAGATGGCGACGCCGCATTCGTCGCAAAGGCGTTGGGCGACATCGCCCGCGCCAGGGGCATGGCGCAGGTGGCATCGGACACCGGCCTGTCCCGAGAAAGCCTCTACAAGGCGCTGTCGGGGGAACGCAATCCGACGTTCGACACCGTGCTCAGGGTGATCGATGCCCTGGGGTTGAAATTGCGGGCCGAAGCGGCGTTGGACCCGACCGGAGGGGAAGTGGCGGCGCATCGCTGACTTTCTTGGTCGTCGAGCGGGGCGGGGCCGGAGCCAGGGGAGCGCGTTGGTCTGCAACGGCGTCCACGGTCTACGCGACACCGTTGCGCCTCGCGGCTGCGACTCGCCTTGTCGTGGCCGGCGCCGGTCTTAAGCCGGTTTCCGCAGCGGCGATCCGCAGCCTGCCGCCGTCGGCCGAACGGGGCCACCGGATGACGATGTCGACGTCGCGGCCGAGCGTCGTCAGGAGGCGCAGCAGGCGCTCCAGCGAGTATTCCCGAAAATCTCCCCGCAGCAGCTGCGAGACGTCGGGCTGGGAAAGCCCGAGCAGCCGCGCGGCCGCTGTCTGGGTGAGGCCGCGCCGACGGACGATCGCATCGATGCGGGCGACGAGTCCGGCCTTCAGAAGATGCGCGTCGGCGTCCGGCAGGCCGAGATCGGCGAAGACGTTGCCGGTGCCGTGTTCAACGGCGGTCTCCGCTGCGTCTTTGGCTGCATTGTCCACTAAGCGTTCTCCCTGTAGTGCCGTTCGGCGGCGTTCAGCCAGCGGGCGATCAGGTTATGGGTTTTCTTCGCGGCGCATGGAACAAGGCCCTATCCCCGCTTTCCGACTCGCAACTGTCGGAGGTCCTCGGGGCGTTGCGGGCGCGCGGTAGTCGAACGGGCCAAAGGCTCCGGATCGTGTCCAAACGTTGCGTCGCGACTCCGTCGAACAGCAGCGGAATGCCTGCGCGGACCCGCCGTGTGCAGAGCAACATCGTATAATCCGAACATGGCGCGAACCAAAAACATGCGGGCGGTCGTCACCGACAGGGACCGGGAGCCGATGCGCCAGCTTGGGGCGTGGAAGCCAAATCTCCCGCCACTATCACCGCCGCCGCCGCGAATACTCGAACAGGTCTTCGCGATCAACGAGCGATTGCGGCGCATGGCGGGCAACCCACGGCACGGCGACGCTCTGGCAGTCGAGGAGCACATCCGATTCCGCGCCGAACTTCTGCGGCTCGAGTCCATGGCGCCCGCCGGTCAGACGCCTGCCGATCGATGATCGACAAACGCACGGTCGACTGGTTCGATGCGTGGGATCTCTGGGGACGTTTCGAGCGCATCGTCGCGCGTATGCGAAACGACGACGCACACTACGGTCGTACGCCTCGCAACCCCTCCACTTGCAGGACTCGTAAACCATGAAACAGATCAATCACTTCATAAACGGTGCCAGCGTGGCCGCGACATCGGGCCGGACCAGCCCGGTGTTCAATCCGGCCACCGGCGAGAAGACGGCGGCCCTCGGGTTGGCTTCGGTGGAGGATGTCGATGCCGCCGTGGCCGCGGCAAGGACGGCGTTTGACTCCTGGCGTCGTGAGAGCGTCGCATCCCGAACCAAGCTCATGTTCCGCTTCCGGAACCTGGTGGAGGCCAATGTTGACGAACTCGCGCGAGCCCTAACCGCGGAGCATGGCAAGGTCCTGAGCGACGCGGCCGGGGAAGTGGGGCGCGGACTGGAAAACATCGAATTCGCCTGCGGGATCGCCGAACTGTTGAAGGGTTCGTACAACGAAGGCGCGTCGAGCGGCGTCAACGTCTACACCATACGTCAGCCCCTCGGCGTGGTGGCTGGCATCACGCCGTTCAACTTTCCGGCCATGGTGCCCCTGTGGACCATCCCCAATGCCATCGCCGCGGGCAACACCTACGTGCTGAAGCCATCGGAGCGTGATCCATCGGCGCCGCTGCTACTGGCGGAGCTGTTTCACGAAGCCGGGTTCCCCAATGGTGTGCTCAACGTCGTGCAGGGAGACAAGGTGGCCGTCGACCGCCTGCTCGAGCATCCGGACGTGCAGGCGGTTTCGTTCGTCGGCTCGACGCCGGTCGCGAAGCACGTCTACGAAACCGGCACCAGGAACGGGAAACGGGTGCAGGCCCTGGCTGGCGCCAAGAACCACATGGTGGTGCTGCCAGACGCCGACCTGGACGTCGCCGCCGATGCCGCCGTGTCGGCCGCATTCGGCTCGGCGGGGGAGCGCTGCATGGCTGTCTCGGTGCTTGTGACGGTGGGCGGCATCGCCGATCCGCTGTTGGACGCCATCCGCGACCGAATGTCCGCCCTGGTGGTGGGAGACGGCACGGACCCGGAAGCCGAGATGGGTCCCCTGGTCACTTCGGAGCATAGAGAGCGGGTAGCTGACTATATCCGGCAGGGTGCGTCCGCAGGCGCCTCGGTGGTGGTCGATGGCCGGGAGAAGGCGTTCGACAGCAACGGCTACTTCCTCGCGCCGACCCTGATCGACCACGTCACCACGGACATGTCCGTGTACACCGACGAGATCTTCGGCCCCGTGCTGAGCGTTGTTCGCGCCGACTCGTACGACGAAGCCGTCCAGCTCATACGAGACAACCGCTGGGGCAACGGCGCCGCAATATTCACGCGCGACGGTGGCACGGCGCGGGCATTCCAGGACGACGTCGAGGCCGGCATGGTCGGCATCAACGTGCCGATCCCCGTGCCGGTCGGATATCACAGCTTCGGCGGATGGAACGATTCGCTATTCGGAGACACGAGCATGTACGGACCCGAGGGCGTGCGCTTCTTCACCCGGCCGAAGGTGGTGACTTCCCGCTGGCCCGCCCCGGCCGACAGTTCAGTCGATCTTCGCTTTCCGCGAGGCGGTTAGAAGTATCGGGTTCTCAGGATCGCAGGGGCGGAAATCCGTGGCCGGCGAAGTTGATGGGGGGAAGAGTCTCTCTTGTGACGAATGGAGAGTTCCCATAGGCCCCTGTTCTCTTCTGCACAAAACCACAAAACCTTGACAACATTGTTACGCGCGTGGGACGCTCTACAATTCGGTTGGGAAGGCTGTGGCTTGCACGGTCTGCAGGGGGCCAGGTGCCCCCCCCGGCTGATCCTCACCGCCGTACAACCCGCTATGTACATCCTTTACCTTGATGGTTCTGGATCCGTTCAGAACCCGAACGAGCGTCACTTCGTTCTCGCTGGCATCGCTGTCTTCGAGCGGCAGATTTACCACCTCATCAATAGCATCGACGATTTCGTTGAGGGCCTCAAACTCGGACCCGCCCAAGACATTGAATTGCACGCCAGCGTGATCGCCAATGGCCGTAAAGGACCTTGGCGGGGAACCCTTCCCCGGAAAGAGCGGTTGACCATCATCGAGAACGGCCTCGGTCTCCTCAGCCGAGCCCATAGTCGAGTCAAGGCCTTCGCTGTTGTTGTGGACAAACAAGCGGTGGCGCCGGCGGATCCTGTGGAGCACGCCTTCGAGGAAATCTGCAACAGGTTCAACCTGCTTCTCAAACGTATCTGGGCTCGTGACGGAGAGGCGCAACGCGGCCTCGTCGTCATGGACGAATCCAGCTATGAGAACACCCTCCAGGGTTTGGCGAGACGCTTCCGGGAAAGAGGCACGAGGTGGGGCAACCTCCGCAATCTCGCCGAGGTCCCGATGTTCGTCGACTCGGAAGCGTCCCGTATCATCCAGTTGGCGGACCTCCTCGCATGGGCCGTATGGCGCCGCTACGAGCAAAGTGACACCCGGTACTTCGACCCTATCGTCCCTCGCTTCGACGCCGCCGGTGGCGTCATTCACGGGCTTGTCCACTTCAGGTCGCCTTCCTCTGAATGCACCTGTCCGGCCTGTTTGTCTCGTGCCCTCCGTTCTCCGAATCGAAGCTAAATGAGACCTACGCCGCGACTTCCCAGTACGCGGTCGGGGGTCGAATCGCCAGTTGCCGGCGGACCTCTTCGATGGGCAGTTCGAGCATCGCTTCCCAGTCCTCGCCCGGTAGCCACGAGGCATGTAGCCCGGAACGGAATCCCTGCCAGATGGCGCGTAACGCGCGTGTGCCGAGGGCCTTGTACAGCTTCCACCCGCCGGTAAGCACGATAAGGCCGATGCCGCGGTTGCGCGTCTGCGCGTAGGTGAAGCCGAGCAGGCACGCCTCGCCGAGTTCGTTGCGGCCGTACTGCGTCAGGGTGTGCCAGATGTCGTGCTGGTCGCGCAATCGCTGGGCATAGCGCCGCATGTCCGGAGACATCTCGTCGTAAAGGGTGCCGGCCCGGGACATGCTGGCGTCGACCAGGCCATCCGCCGAGAGAGCCTCGGCATAAATGAAGTCGTAATAGGTGCGTCCGAGCGTTCCGGAGGGAAGCGCCTCGAGGCGTTCCCGATCGCGCATGGTGTCGAGAAGGTCGATCTCGTTCTCTAGTACCCGGCGGCCCACTTCCCGAGCAGCGAAGCGCTTGATGCCTCTTCGCAGCGAAGGTCCCGAGGCGGCGCGGATAACCTCGAACACCTTCGATGTGTCTTCGGGATCGGCAATCAGTTGCCTTAGCCGCCTGAGGGCGACGATGGGGTGCGCTTGACGTCTGGCCATCGTTGTCTGACTCGATTCGACGATTTGCGTGAGGATATTCGAACGACGAGGTGTAGGTCACGCAATAGCCTGGTCCACGTACGAGGGACAGTGATTGCATCCTACCCAAAATGGGGTCTAATGTGCCCGGAATGGGTATTTTAGTGACAGACGTTGCACGCGCCGCCCGTCGCAAGACCTTGGCGGAGAGTGTCAATCGGCCGACGAGCCTTGCCGACGCGCTCTTTACGACCACCCAGCAGCGTGTTCTGTCGCTGTTGTTCGGTCAGCCGTCCCGGAGTTTCTTTGCAAGCGAGTTGATCCGACTGACCGGGTCTGGCTCGGGCGCCGTTCAGCGCGAACTCCAGCGCCTTGTTTCCAGCGGTCTGGTTACCGTGACTCGAGTCGGTAAACAGAAACACCATCAGGCCAATCCCGATTCCCCGGTGTTCGAAGAGCTGCGTAGTCTGGTGCTCAAGACGGTTGCTATGGTCGAACCGATCCGCCAGGCCCTTGAGCCGCTCGCCCATAGGATCGCATTGGCATTGGTGTACGGGTCGGTCGCAAAGGGCACCGATACCGCGGCGAGCGATATGGATTTGTTGGTCGTCGCGGACCAGGTGATACTCGAGGACATCTACTTGGCGCTAGCGCCCGTCGAAACGACGTTGCAACGCAGGGTCGCCCCGACCCTGTATACGACAAAGGAATTCGCCGAAAGGAAAGCCGCAGGTAACGCTTTCCTCACCCGTGTTCTCGCGGACGAGCACTTGATTCTGATTGGCACCGAAGATGAGCCATCCGTGGCTCGATCCGGGACTGAGACCTTGTCGTGATTCCCGATTGGTGCGCGAAATAGCCCTCGCGTAGCTCAATAAGGATTCGACGGCGTCATGTTCCAAGCCTCGATCGCGTGAATCCGGGCATCCTCGCCGCTCGAGAACAGGCGCACGCCGACGCTGTCCCGACGCGACGGAAAGACGCGCCGCGTGATCGCCTGGCGGCTGTTGGCGAAGACTTCGATGACGGATCGGTCGACGAAGATCCTCAACTTCAGCCTCTCGCCATCGTCCAGTTCAAACGGAGCCGCCTCGACGGCCCCGGGCAGGTCCTGAGGCCCGGACCGGCGCGTATCGACCTTCAGCAGGTTTCCTTTTGCGTCATGGAAGATCGATGTTTCTTCCTGGCCGTCCGGCGATGTGCGCACCTTGACGCCATACGCCGATGCCCCGGCGCCCTCGATCTCGATTTGCAACTCGAGGCTGTCGCCGGCGACGCCATCCACCACCAGGTCCGTGCCGGATCGGGTCGTGAAGGGGCCCATCCTGCGAGCGCCGTAACGCAGGGCTTCGATTTCCTCGGGGACATCCATGCGGAGTCGACCGTCATCGCCGAGGGATAACACCCGCGGCAAGCTCATGGTGCCGGACCAGCCGAACTTCGGACGCACGCCGAACCGGATCCCGTCGAGAATCCAGGCCCACATGATGCGGCGGCCCTTGTGGTCCACCAGGCTTTCCGGCGCAAAGAACGCGTTGTCGACCCAACTCATCTGGGCATGGGATTCGGGGAAGAACTTCTCGTCTCTCCAGTCGCCGACGTAGTAACGGCAGCCAAGGCGATGGCTGATGCAGAGAAGCACGTGCCTGTCGCCCAGCTTGAAGAGGTCCGGACAGGACACGTCCTCGTCGAGCGAGACACCGGGGACTCCGTGGGCGAACAGATCGCCCACGTACTTCCATTCGCCTTCGAGGGCGGGTGACTTCGCGATGGCCGGTCGCTTGCCGCCGAAGATGGCGTAGTAGGTGTCGCCCTCCACCCAACCATGCGGATCCCAGGAACGGTATTTGCCGTGGTGCTCGTCGCCCTCCCGGGTCTTCGGTGTGATCGGGTTCGAGTCGAGTTTCTTCCACTCGTTCAGATCATCGTCGAGGGCCACGGCCATGGCGTTGCCCTGGCCGACCTGGTGGTAGCAGATCGTTGGAACGCCATCCTTGTTGATGAAGCAGTTGCCGCTATACATGCCTTCGAGAAGGCCCGTGGGATGGTGGTGCCAGTGAAACAGGTCCGTGCTCGACATGTGGCCCCAGTGGTCGGATCGCTTGCCCAGCTGGGTGTCCTGGAAGATGTAGAACAGGTGATATCGACCCTTCCAGTAAATCGCGCCATTGGGGTCGAACGGTATTGCGATGCCTTCCGGCACGACGAAGTGGTAGGCCGGACGCGCCGGGTCGCTCAAGATGCGTTCCCTGGTGCTACGCGCTTGCTCCGAGCGCACATCGCCGTGGCGGGATCCGGCTGCGTACACGCATCGCCACTCGCCGTCCGGTTCCCTTTTCATTTTGAACAGGAAGAACCCGCCCCCGACCGACGAACGCGTCGATATGGGGTCGATAGTGGCCGTATCCCCCTCCACGACCACCTTGGCATCATCCAGGACAAGGCGCTTGTCCCCGCTGCCACCTTGCTGGTCCTGTTCCCGATAGGACGCTCTCAGGTCGGCCTTGGTCCTGCCGGAATCGCCTTGCCACTCTTCGGAGTAAAAGGCCAACTGCCGTTCGACGTCTCCGGCCGCCGTGGCCGCGCTGAAGTCCTGCACGGTCGCCAGCACCGATTCCTTGATGCTCTCGACCGGAGATTTCTTCTCGATACGGTTGGATTTATCACCAGCGGTCACAGGCGTTTCCTTCCAGGGAGTCAGGGAGATGGTGCGAATCGTACTATGAAGTGATCAACGATCCGCCTTTGATGCTCCACCGGCCATCATCGACTTTCACCAGGAATACGCCTTCCACGCGGCGCGCGTTGACGGTGGCGCGGAAGGTAACGTTGACACCCGTCGCCCCGACCTGAATGGCCTCGACATCGCCCACCAGCGGTTTGCTTGACGGCAGACGCTTCTGCAGCGCTTCACCGTCGGCAATCGACTCAACTTCGCCGGGATGGATGACCAGGAGCGGATAGTGGCAATGTCGGGCGGCCCCGGGATTATCGACACCCACCAGGTTCAGTGCAGATGCAACGGCGTTTGCGGCTTTCCTGGCGTTGTTTTCAAGATCCACCTCAACTTCAACGGGGCGATCTTCCGGCTTCCCCCAGAAGAGATCGGTGTCGGTACCAAAGCGGGATTGCAGTCCCCAGCGACCGTCGGCAAGCGTGGCGATGTACGTCACCCTATTGGTCATGATCGGTCTGTCGTCACGGTCGTATCGGGTCCAGCCGCCCTTGATATGTACCTTGCGCGGCGAGAAACGTGGAGCACATCGGGTTCCATGCCGACGGTATGGTCCCATCCGGTTGAAATCATCGGATCGAAGGACATTTTGCCGGCATGCGTCTGCCTGTGCTGGACGATGTTCGGATTGCCGCGGGCAGAAATCCGGACGTGCGGGTAGTTCAGCGCATCGGTGACCTGTTTGGAATCGCGGCTGTTGGTGACCTCGAAGAACCGCCAGTACACCGCCAGCGCGGATGTTTCCGGGTCTGACACGCGGGTTCCTACGTGAATCCCACAAGCCCGAGCAGTTCGCGAATCTCCCGGTCGCCCTCGGCGGCCAGGTCCTGGGTCAAACCGTCCCTGGGAGGTGGTCCGCCGTGGGGCGACTCCCTCAGCCAGCAGGGCGTATAGGACAGTATGATCATGCGCCGTTTGCCTTGCAGCGTCGGCAGGGCGCGGTGCCACAGGTTGGCGTGGATGATCACCATGCTCCCCGCCGGTATTCGAAGTTTTTGCTCGTTCGGCAACGATTCGTAGCGCAACCGTGGCGGTTCCCGATCGAGCCAGCGGTGAGATCCCGGGATCACTGACAGCGCGCCTGTTTCGTCGCTCAACTCGTCCAGGTAAATCAGGCAGTCGATGGCATGCGGTTGCGAGAACCACCGGGGCAGTGGTTCGGAGACGACACGAAGGTGCTGGTGCCAGGGGATGTCCTGCGGTTCCTGTCCGGCAAAGGTTATTCGCGCGTGCATACCCCGCACGCGTACCAGGGGTCCCATCATGGCCCGCGCCACCGACAATGCGGGCGGCCAGGCGATCAACTCGTGAAACGTCTCATCCTTGTCAAGCAGGTGGCGGAGAATGGCGCCCCAGGTACGCTCGGGAAGGCTATCCTCGGAATACGGTCGAATTTCAGGCCACTCGGCTTCGGCCATCCTGTCTATGGCCGACCGCAACGATTCCAGCCAGCCGCCCTCGATCGCTCCCTCCCGAACCAGGTACCCATCGCGCTCCAGCGAATCCAACTCTTCGGGAGTGGCATGTACTTCCACCTCGCGAACAATGGGCGCGTCGCCCAAGTGCTCTCGCATTACGTTGTACGTGATTCGCTGCATCGCCGTCGCTTACTGGTTTTTGTTGTCGCGAGATATTACCAACACGCAGTCCGTTCGAACGGACCTCGTGAGCCCGTCGGAAACACAACTCAATATTGTTGCGAAACGCGTATCGGGCTTGACCGATAATGGAATCGCCGCGAATCCCCTGCGCTGAATGGCCCTGCGGGACTGCGGCATCCCGGTCATTCCGCCGTGGTAGGGATCAGTTTGAAGTTCGCCAAGGGTGCGTTGACACATGCGTGCGGTGACTCGACAATGGCGGGCCTGATGTCCACGCCCCGCTAGGCGAAGCCGGAATCATATGGACTACAAGTACAGCATCGATGTGATTCGTTGCGAGGAAAGCCGCGTGTTTGTGGGTACAAGCGACGACATTCCAGGCTTGACCCTGGAGGCCGACACGCTCGGGAACCTATTTGATGCGGCCATGGAGGTTGCGCCTCAACTGATTGAACGGAATCTTGGGGTTCCGCGAGATGCGGTGGTGAGCGTGACGGTACGTGTCCATTCTTTGGAGAAACCCGCGACCGCAAAATCCGCCGGGCGCACCCGAAAGTCAGCGGCGGTTTCACGACCTCGCTTTGTGTTCGAGGAGGAAATGGATCAAGCCTACGCGTATTAGACATAGAGCGTCGGCATGGCAACCTTCGAACGGGAGGTCAAAAGCCTCCTCAGGGGAGCGGGCTAGGACTACCGAGTAGTCACATATTGACGTGGCAACGGGTTAGGTTTTCTGCCTCAGGGCGTGTTTGCGGCCTTCCTTGAACCCGGTTTCGAAGCCGGTCTGGAGCCCGATTCGGTGGCCCAGCGAGGCACTGGTGAGACGGGTCTGCCCATGCCACATGACCTGATGACCGGGGTCGGGATCGTGCTTGCGGTTGCGATAGCCGCCGAGGTGGGCCACCAGGCGTACGGCATCGCCGAGTCCTTCCGGTGCCGACAGGCCGTGCTGGTGGGCATAGTCGCGCAGGAAGGCGAGTTCGTGGTCGGTGAACATCAGTTGCGGTTCGCAGTCGGGCACCTGGCGTCCGAGCAGCGTCATGACCATGATGCGCCAGGCGATGACGGCATTGATGGCGATGGCCCGCCGCAATCTGTCTGCCGTGCGGAACAGCAGGTGCTCCACCCCGCAGCCTGATTTGAGCACCCGGAAGAAGTCCTCGATGCGCCATCTCTGGAGGTAGAAGCCGACGATGTCGGCGGCCTGTGACGGTGTCTCGACCTGACACGTGGTCAGCAGGAACCACTGGACGGGGTCCTCGTCTTCGGGTGGGTGGCGTTCCACGATGTGGACCGCCCAGACCGTCATCGGTGCGCGCCCTTTCATGGTCTGTGTCGCCGGCAGGGTGACGCGGCGGAACCGCAGGTCACAGGTGGCCAGGCGCTTGCGGCGTGCCGGACGCGCCTTCTTCCTGGAGGACTTGGGCCGTGCCGTGAGTCCGTCGATCTCGACATCGATCAGGCCATCGGGCTCGCCACCGCGCATGACGGCAAAGAGCTTCGATGGTCCCAGAACCCGGTCGTGCGTGGCACGGACCAGCAACTCCACCCGTGGATGGCGGCGCTGCTGATCGAACAGCTCGAAGCGGTCCGCCTCCCGGTCGCAGACATAGATGATCCTGGTCTTGCCCGTGACCTCCCGTGCCGCCCGCGCCACATCGCCGAACCCGTCAAGCCAGCGCCGTGTCTGACGCCGTGTCCCCTCCCGGGACACCTCCTGATCGAAGTTCAGGTCCAGCACCCCAAGCGGCAGACCGGTCCCGGCCACGGCCAGGGTCGCATGCAGCGACAACCCCAGGCTCTTCGCGCCGGTCTGGTTCTTGCCGATGACCTCCAGGCCGTCGCAGCCGGGGCGCGTCGAGAAGCTCAGATCGGTGCCGTCCCGCAGCGCCAGCACCGTGGTCTGACCACGGATCCGCTGCACGCTGCGCTCCCGGTGCGGCGCAAGAATCGCCGGAACCGTGACGTCCGACTCCGCGGGCGCCTCGATCAGACGGTAGAACCCGGTGATCTCCTTGCCGCCACTGGCGCTGCTGGCGTTGATCTTCCCTCCCGGGTAGGACGCCAGAAGACCCGCGCTCTTCACCAGACGTGCCGACAGTCGCTTGTCACCCAACGGCGCTCCTCCAAACTCGTTGGCGGCCCACGCGGCCGCGTTCAGGCCCGCTCCCGGCTCCAGCACCGGGGCATGATCAACCCACTCGACCCCGAGCCGGCGACGCCAGTCCGCTGCCAAGGCGTGCATGAACACCGTCTTGACCGTCTGCCCACGCTGCTTCCTCGCATCCTGACGGCCCCGCCCCGCGGTGCGGCCGACCATGAGGAAGTTGGCCGCTCTCAGACAGGTGCCCGCCACACCGGCATCGGCAAAGCTCTCCACCAGCCAGGGACGATAGCCGTAGCGGGCCTCGAAGTCCCGCGGCAGACGCCGCAGCACCCGCCCCAGCGCATGGCTCGCCAGGTGCGCACAGAAAACCGAAGGACGGATCAGGAAGCGGCTCAGGCAAACAGCCCGGTGCAGGTGGTCACGGCGCACTGCATCGCTCCACGCCATCCAGTGATCACGCGCCGACACCCGCAGGGCCGCGGCAGAGAACCCGACGCAACCCAGCCAGCCATGGGCCGAGCCCACGAGGTGGCGCACCTGACAACCGGCAAAGGTCGTCATGCCATGGGGATGTTCGTGCGCCATCAGCGTGTTCCACACTTCACGCTCACAGCGCTGCGTCACCATCCGGATATCGAGATCCCGGATCCGGGCCGGGTGTCGTGGAACATCGACCGGCTCGTCAACCGCGGCCTCAAGCTGGCGCGGCCTGTTCGCCACCGCTGCCCGTGGTGCCGGCAGGACAATCTCCGGCGACGCCCGAGCCAGCGTCGCCAGCGCCTTCATGCAGCCCGCAAGCTGCAGACGGCCGCGCGTGTCGACGAAGGAGAACTCCCCGCAGATCCTGCGGGCAAAGGCCCGCCGGCTGTCGAACCGCTCCTGCGACAGAATAGCGACGATCCGCAAACGTGCCGCCTCGTCGCGCAGCGTGCGGCTGATCTGGGACTGGGCCATGGTGGCGCAGGTGTACAGGACGACAGGCCCATTGTCCAGCCCTTTTTATGACTACTCGGTAGGGCTAGTCCAAGGATCGCCAAGGCCGGAGCAGCCACGAACAGTGGAAGCATTCTGATCGCCCCAACGGGACGATCACCGTTCCAAGTACGATAAAGAGCCGACACACCGCCAATAACATCATGAAACAAGCTGGGCTCGACAAACGATTCTAGCCATCCCGCCAAAGCAGCGGCATGACCGCTAACGACCTGATGGACGATTTGAGGGCGCGGATTCGAATGGCCGTAACGCCTATCTGTAAGCCGTATAGGGCATGATCGGGTGCGATGGGGCTTAAAGCCCATCAAGCTATTCGGTCCTACCGGTTGCAACACGCGGCTTGATACCTGCTACAGCCGTTCCGAGCGCAAGGGGTCAAGAAGATTCGCGTCGAAGGCGATCCCGACATGGGCAAGACCAGCACGTTGAGCCGCCAGGACCTAACCATGCGAATGTCTGAAATTTCAAACTGACCCAACCCTGCAAACGATGCGACTTGAAAACAAGGTGGCGGTGATTACCGGCGGCGCGAGCGGGATGGGCCTTGCGACCGCCATGCGCTTTCTCGAGGAAGGCGCGAGGGTGGTGATCGCCGACTACAACGCCGAGACAGGGAACGCTGCACTCGCTACCGCTGACGGGGCGGGATACCGCGGGCTTGCTTCATTCATTCGAACGGACGTGGCCATCGAGCCCGATGTCGAAGCCATGCTGCAGCGCGCGCTGGATGCATACGGCGGACTGGATATCGTGTTCAACAATGCCGGTGTCGGCGGCGCAGTCGGTCCTCTGACCGAGACCACCGTGAGCGATTGGGACTATACGTTCGATGTGCTTGCCAAGGGCGTATTCCTCGGCATCAAGCACGCGGCGAGAATCATGAAGCGCGCCGGCGGGGGTGGATCCATCATCAACACCGCATCCGTCGCGGGATTGAGCGGCGATGGTGGCCCGCTGGTCTACTCGGCGGCGAAGGCGGCGGTGATCAGCCTTTCGAAATCGGCGGCGGTCGAACTGGCGCCCGATCTGATCAGGGTGAACGCGATCTGCCCGGGATTTATCGCCACGCCGCTTTCGGCGGGAGCCCGGCCCGGATCTGAGGGCGATGAACTTGAACGGACGAGGGCGGCTTTCGCCAAGTCCCAGCCCTGGCCGGCGTACGGTACGGGCGACCATGTGGCCGGCGCCGCGCTCTTCCTTGCGAGTGACGATTCCGAATTCGTGACGGGAGAGACGATTCTGGTCGATGGCGGTCTCACCGCCGCGGGGCCGGAGCTGTCGCGGAAGTTCCCGCGCGTCTCAAGCAGGAACGCCAGGGTCTCCGGCGTCACGAAAGGCTCCACGGGGGAGCCGAACGAGATCAGGAGGCTGGACTAGCGCTCCTCACATGGAACAGGCGTTCTCAGTCGATGACAGGAACGCTTGCGGCATACCCGGTGGGCGAAGGCCCGGTACATCCATTCAGCGTTCTGTCGTATGTGATGTGTGATGTAGTAGCATCGCTTCATCAAATCTCCGTTGGATCACCGTTGTGCGGACTACCCTGAACATTGACGACGACCTGCTCATAGCGGTGAAAGAGGTTGCCCGACGCGAGTCGACATCTGCGGGGGCCGTGGTCTCAAGCCTGTTGCGGCGATCATTGGCCGGAGAGAAGCAGGACGACGACTTGAACCAAGCGAGCGAAACCGAAGCGGAGTGCGGTTTTCGTCCATTTCCGAAACGCGGGGGTATCGTCACAAACGCTTTGATTGATCGCCTCCGGGAAGAAGTCGGTGACTGATGCGCGCGTTGCTGGACGTGAACGTCCTTATCGCGTTGCTGGATGCCGAGCATCTGCATCACGATCAGGCCAGGAGGTGGCTTCGGGAGAATATTCGAACCGGATGGGCGACCTGTCCGATTACGCAGAACGGTTGCTTGAGGATCATGGCCCAGCCGGGCTACACCAACCCTCTGTCCACGTCGCAGGTAGCAGAACGTCTGCGCGAGGCTACCGATACCGCGCATCATGAATTCTGGCCTGACGACATAAGCCTCCTGCCAACCGACGTTGTCGACTGGCGTCGGCTGATCGGTCCCAAACAGCTCACCGATGTGTATCTGCTGGCACTTGCCGTCACGCACGGTGGTCGATTCGTTACCTTCGACGCATGGATTGCCCCGCTGGTCGTCCCGCAAGCAAAAGAACGAAACATTTGCATCATTTGACCGTCGTGGCTCGAGCTAGTGTTCTGTGTCACAAATAGGTTGAATTAACTCTGGGGCGCGTGGACATCTGCTAGTCGGTCTCTCGCGCGCTTGATCTTTGCCAGGATGTCTTCGCCCTTGGCGGTCCACTTGTAGGGCCGCGGGTCTTCGTTGTGTGCCGCGAGGTGGCGCACGATCTCGCGCCGCAGTTCGGCAACACTGGCGAAGCTGCCGTCGCGGATGACGGCGGCGAGGTCCGCGAAGAACCGCTCGACGAGATTGAGCCAGGAACTCGACGTCGGCGTGAAGTGCATCCGGAACCGCAGGCGACGAGAGAGCCATGCCCTGACCTTCTCGTGCTTGTGCGTGGCGTAGTTGTCCGCGATGACATGGATCGTCATCCCGGCCGGCGTCTCCCGGTCGATCTGCTTGAGGAAGCGCAACCACTCGACATGCGTGTGTTTGGCTTCGAGCCGGTCGATCAGCTTGCCGTCGAGGTGGTTCATCGCCGCGAACAGCGTCACCGCGCCGTGCCGAACGTAGTCGTGGGTCTCGGTGCGAATGTGGCCGATGCCGAGCGGCAGGCCCGGTTGCGAGCGTTCCAGTGCCTGGATTTGCGTCTTCTCGTCGCAGCACAGCACGATGGGCTTCTCCGGCGGGTCCAGATACAGCCCCACGACATCCCAGAACTTGGCCTCGAACCGCGGGTCGTTCGACAGCTTGAAGGTGCGCTTGAGGTGGGGCTTGAGACCGTGTTCGCGCCAGATGCGACCGACGCTCGACGCCGAGATGCCAACCTCGTTCGCCGTCGTGCGCGTGCTGCGCCGACGCATCCCGGGTGCCTGTGCGCCGGCCTTGACAACCACCTCCTCGACCACCGCCGGTGAGATCGCCGCCCTGACGCCCCGACCCGGGCGATCCGCCAGGCCGTCGAGTCCCAGCCGTTCGAACCGCTGCGACCACTTGTTGACCGACGTCGTCGAGGCGCCCACCTCGCGCGCCACGTCCACCTGCCTCATCCCGCTCGTGCGCAGCAACACGATCCGTGCCCGCAGGATGTCGCGCGCCGACGCCGTGGCCGCGCGAACACGGCGGTTGAGTTCCGCTTCCTCCTCCGCCGTAAGCTCCAGGACCGAGACGGGTCGTGCCATCGCGTACACCACCATACGCCCAACCACGACATCGGCACGGAACAACTATTATTTCAATCTATTTATGACGCACTACACTAGCAAGCCGCCGGTTCCTCGGGTGGGGCGAAACGTGGCAGGGTGTATTCATCGAAGCGGCCGGTGCGGTGATGGACGTGCTGGTGTTCGGTGTCTTGATTGGCGTGGTGATCGTCCGCCGCGACAGGAGGAGAGAGATCAGGAGCCACGTCGAATTGATCGAGGACTTCAAGAAGTGGGACTCCGAGGAAGCGCGGCTCCCCGAATCGCGGGAGCGGTACGGCGCCTTAACCGGCTGGGACAGACGGCGATTGACTTCGTAGGCATGGAGACGAGCGAGTTCTCTTTCCGGGGTCACGATATTCGAAGCATCGCTGGGTCGAAGTTCTACGTTGGTACCTGGGGATCGCTCGGGAGCCGGGAGAAGGCGGTGCTGCGGGAGGTCGATTTTTCGTACGTGGACTGCGGGGACGTTGTGTTTTCCGCTTTCCATCCATTGGGCGGGTTGGGGATCGATCTGCCACGGCACGCTCAGTTCCGTGACTGCTGGTTCGTGGAGGCCAACCTGAGAGGCGCAACGTTCAAGGGGGCCTTGATGGAGTGGACACAGGAACCGCCCGAGGAGACCGGACACTGGGAGGAGATGCAGGAGCGAGAACCGGTGTGGGCCCAAGAGTACTATTCGCCGTTCCACTTGGCAGACCTCGCCGGGACGTCGTTCGAGGACGTGGCGTTCCGCAATGCGGATTTTCGCGATGCCGAGAGTCTCGACAAGTGCAAGTTCGCTGGCGCGACGGGATTGGAAGACTGCATGTTCGATAGCGAGGAAGACAAGGAGCGGGTGTTGCGTTTGGCCCGAGAGCCTGCGGGTTAGCCTGAGCAGGATGGCTTGCGTTCGGTCGAGTTCGGAGGACCCTAGGGCCGTGTGGGAAAGCGGGCGCAAACGTAACGCCGAGACCCGCGACGAGGTCAACGGGCGGCAGCACAGACGGCGTGCTGATAGGCGCTGACCAATCGGAGCGACGGCGGTAGCATGGTAAGGTATGTTGGAGTCTTCGGCTGGTGCATGTCGGTAGCCTGGGGCAGAGAACCAAGCCCGCCCAGCTCGCGATTGACTGAAAGAAGGGTCGGCGACGGAGGCCGGGATGTCGTGTTGGTTCGTGTGTGGCATGCGCGGAAACCGCAGACTTTGCGGCGGAGCGCGGTTACGGCGTTAGCCAGGCCATGGAAGGCGCAGGGATTGCGGTGTCGTCCTGGGATTTCGGTCACACGAGAGAGGATCTGATCCATAGGATTCATCCCTATCCGGCCAGATTCCCCGGGTTTATTACTACTAGGGCGCTCGAATACGCCGAGGCAAATGGCGTGGTCGTTCGCAACGTAGCCGACGTATTCTGCGGCTGCGGCACGACAGCGGTCGAGGCGAAACGAAACGGCAAGGATTTCTGGGGTTGCGACATTAATCCGCTGGCAGCGTTGATCGCTCAAGTCAAGACGCACCGCTATCGTGATAAAGATCTAGAGAGGTCGGCGGAGGCGATTTGGAAGGGGACGAACCAGACGGATGTTACGCTGGAGGACCAAGCGCGAATCGGCGAGCGGATCCGGTACTGGTTCGACGAAGAGCAGGTCAATGATCTCATCAAACTGGACCGGGCGATCCGACAATGCACGCGTCCCTACAGCCCGCACCGCAAGTTCTTCCAGTGCGGGTTCTCAGCGATCCTCAAGGCGACCTCGTTGTGGCTGACGAAATCGATCAAAGCCCAGAAGGATCCGGATAAAAAGCCCCGCGCGGTCATGGGGGCGTTCGAGGACCAAATCGCTTTCATGCGGCGTGCGAATGCCGAGAACAAGTTCCCACGCCCGGTGGCGAAGACGCAGATTCGCGCACGCAACTTCCTCGGGCGGACGCGAAGTAGTGCGACAGCGGACCTGATCGTGACGAGCCCGCCGTATGTGACGTCGTACAACTACGCCGACATTCACCAGCTATCCACTCTCTGGCTCGGATACGCGGACGACTACCGGGCATTGCGCAGGAACATGCTTGGCAACAGGCACGGAGTGCGATCGCCGCAACCGGGGGTGGTCAGGAGGTTGGGCGACACGGCTTGGAGCACGTACCGGGCCATGTCGAAGCTAGATCCGAGCCACGCGGCGTCGATTGCGAGGTATTTCGTCGACTTGGACACGGCTGTTCGCCGATGCTGGGAAGTGCTCGAGGAGGGAGGTATGGCAGTGATTGTGATAGGCAACACCCAGTACAAAGGCGTCAAGGTCGACAATGCGGCGCATCTGGCGGCGAGCATGGAGCGAACTGGCTTCCGGCGGCTCTCGGTGATTCCGCGCAAAGTGTCTCTGAAGACCATGACACCCTACCGGGATACGAGGGGTCGCTTCACTCGTGACGCAAGCGAGCGGCAGGTTTATGCGGAGGAGTTCGTGCTCATAGGGAGGAAGCCGTGAGTGCGAAACCGCTTTTGATCCGGCCGTATGCGCGGCTCTTGACGATGCTCGGAGAGCAGCTGCTGAAGAGCGAGAGGATCGCACTGGTCGAACTCATCAAGAATTCCTATGACGCCGACGCTGACCGTGTTGACGTCGAGTTCGAGGGGTTCGGGAAGGGAATGACCACGATACCGGAGTCGAGGATCCTGGTCAGCGACAACGGCAGTGGAATGACGTTGGATACGATCCAGACGGCGTGGATGAACCCGGCTACGCCGAGCAAATACGTGAACAAGCTGCGAGGTAGGAGACGGACACCGGTGAAGAACCGGGTGGTCCAGGGGGAGAAGGGAATTGGTCGTTTCGCCGTGCTCAAGCTGGCGCGGAGAATATCGGTGATCACTCGTCCGCCGAAGGCAAAGCTTGAGACGGTAGTGGCGTACGATTTCACCCGTTTCGACGACGACTTCCTGAGCGAGAACGGCGAAGAGAAGGAGATCTTCCTGGACGAGGTCGAGATCGCATGGTTGCAGCGCAAGCCGCAGACGTTGGTTGGGACAACGCATGGGACTGTGATCGAGATGGAGGAGTTGAAGGGTGCTTGGGGAGAGCGCCTGATCGAGTCGTTCTGCCGCGACGTGGCGAACCTGACGGACCCGATCTCGAGGCTCACTCGGAGACAAGCCGTGGATAGCTTTGAGATCCGCGTTGTCTGCAATGGCGAGCGGCGGGTGGTCGCGGACGATCAGGAAGAGACGCTGAAGGCATTGATCGAGGATAAGCCGGTGTTCTCGATCACGGGGCGGTTCGTGAGCGAGGGTTGCCGGTACCAGTTCGACAAGGGAGACGGCGAGGAGGAGGTCAGTCTCTACAGCGAGCGTGTCAAGGGACTGTGGCTATGGCGGCGGCGATACGAGACTCAGGAGGAGAGGAAGAGAGCGGCGGAAAAGCAGAACTACGTCTGCGGAGACTTCGAATTCCAGTTTCACATTTTCGACTTCGCGCGCGGGATAGAAGGGCGGTACCTGTTGCAACAGCCCGAGAAGAACCTCCTCAAGGATCACCGCATCTACCTGTATCGGGACAGCGTGCGCGTGTATCCGTACGGGGACCCCGACGACGACTGGCTGAACATCGACGTAACCCGAGGTACGGGCCGGGCCGGGGACTTCTTCAGCAACGACCAGATCATCGGATGGGTGGATATCACCCAGGCGGACAACCCTGGACTTCGCGACAAGACGAACAGGGAGGGACTGATCGAGACGGGTGGCGCGGCGGATGACTTCATATTCCTGATCCAGACGTTCTTGTCGTTCGTAAAGCAAGGTCCGTTCATGCGGTACCAGCAGAAACAAAGACAGAAGAACGTGGCGAAGGCCGTACGGGAAGGCGTGGTGGCCAAACAGCTGGCCACGTTGAAGGAAGCGCTGGCGACGGTCGGCGAGAGAGCGCGCGCACGCGACGTGTCGAAGATCGAGAAGGAGTACCGCGAGGAGCGCGATTACCTGTCTCGGAGGGCAGAGACGACCGAGGATCTGGCTGGCGTGGGTCTATCGGTCGAGATGGCTTCGCACGACATCATGCTGCTGATGGGTCGGGCGCAGGACCTCGGGCTTCGGCTTGCGCGGTACGCCAGGGAGGGATCGATCGAGAGTGTGCAAGAACAGGCGGACATGCTCGTTGGTGTGCTGCATCAGGTGGTGAGTGGCATGCGGGACGTGCAGAGCCTGTTCAAGTCGTCGCGGCGGCGTCGGCAGCGGCTGAAGGTGGAGCCGTTGCTGGACAAGATCCGAGGAATCTACGGCACCTTGTTAGAGAAGCTCGAAATCAGCTACCAAAAGTCCGTAGTCGGTGCGTCGCCGCTGATCGCGAGCACGACCGATGGGGTGGTGATGCAGGTACTGATCAACCTGTTCGACAACGCGGCGTACTGGTTAGAGACCAATAGGCCATCGGCAGTGCGGGAGATCCGGGTGACGCTGGACAGCGATCGCGGTGAACTTGTATTCGAAGATAGCGGACCGGGCATCGACGCGGAGGACAGGTCGTATATTTTCGAGCCGTTCTTTTCCGGCAAGGGCCAAGAAGGACGCGGATTGGGCCTTTACATCGCACGCCAGCTTCTCGAACGGTACGGTTATGGGATCGAGTTGGACGACAAGGGCAGTGGGTTGGGCGGCGCGTGCTTCATCGTGAGTTTTGTTCGGGACGACAGTTGATGGATACGAAAAACCTAATGGCAGGGATCGCGGTTGTGATCGACGACGCGCTCGGGGACCCAGATGAAGGGGAAGACCTTATCGGGGCGATTGTCGGCTGGTTCGAGACGGAGTGGGAGCTTCCTTTCGTGAGGAGCAGCACGCTGC
This sequence comes from Pseudomonadales bacterium, assembly GCA_963668365.1. Classification (GTDB taxonomy): domain Bacteria; phylum Pseudomonadota; class Gammaproteobacteria; order Pseudomonadales; family Azotimanducaceae; genus VXNE01. The sequence goes on along the minus strand of OY764266.1, from coordinate 4,258,428 downwards.
CGAAGCGGGCGGTGTGGCCGAATCTCCTCCGTGCGGCGAGTTTCGTGCTGCTGGACTGGCGGTTGTGGGGGAGCGCGGGAGACATGGCGAAGGAGGCTGTTGTCGAGGAGATCAAGGAGTTCTTGATCTCCGCCAGAGAAAGTCTGGTGCCGGTGTTCATTCTGACCAACGAGAGCCCCGATGACGTGACAGCGGAACTCGATCAGCTTCCCGACGAGGTCTATGCTGAGCCAACGAGTGGAACGAACTTCGTGTTTGTGGAGCAGAAGAGCGGGTTCTGGTCGGGCGACACGGTGGATGTGGGCAAGCTGCAGGAGTGGGTGTTCGGGAACGCGTCCGTATATGCACTGAAGACTTGGGAATACGTGCTCGAAGGCGCGAAGGCCGAGCTCTTTCGTGCGATGTGCGGACGCAACGTCGATTGGCCCCGAGTGTTCTGGGACGCGTACGTGACGGACCGAGCGCAGCCGAGCGCCTCCCTCACGAACCTGATCAACGACAGTCTCTGCGGCAGGATGCAGATGGACGGATTCGAGGAGGCACATCTCAAAGGCGATTACGGTTCTGTTTCAGATAGTGACCTGCGAGGACTGATCGCGGAAGCGAGTTTCCGCAGCGCGAAGGCTCTGCCAAAGGAGGAGGTGAGGTGCGGGGATCTGTTCGAAGGAGAGACCAGGAAGTACTGGTTGAACGTAAGACCCGACTGCGACTGTATTCCTAGGGACGGCCGGGATGTGGGGGATGTGGATATCTATTGTGTGGAGGGAAAACGGCTGAAGCGGGGGGAACTCCGCCGTCTTTTCAAGAACGGACACTTTGAGGAGCGGGTGTCCCAAAGCGTGGTGTTCGGGGTCCACAATGGCAGAAGCATCCTATTCGACTTCGGTAAGTTCCGCGTGTGCAAGTATGCTGAGCTGAGGGACAAGCGGCTGGGCCGTTTGCTCCATCCCTACATCACAAGGGTGCAGCAGCGGCATGCTCTCTATATGCAAAGACAAGCGCTGCCACGCGTCCCCGAAGCGGCCGTAGCGGGCGGTTAGGCTGGTGCTGCGATCGGTCTGTAAGAAGAAAGAGGCTGCGGATTGGCGTCGCGAGCAGTCTCAGCACTCTTTCTTTGGTTGGGATTGACTGTGGGCTGGGTTGAGTTTTGACGTAATCGCGGTTGAGGCGATCCTGTTGCCCTTCAGCGTGGCTAAGCTTGTCAACGATGAGGCGGTCATTAAATCGATGATCGTAGGTAACGGGGCGGTGGTCCGGTAAGGGTGGAGTAGCTGCTCTCCATTTGCGACTCTTTGGATCGTCTAACGGCGGGAGTGGGCTTGGGGAGTGATCGTGGAGAACAACCCGGACATCGTTACGTTCGGTGGTTCACCGATGATAATCCCCGACCACACCCTCGAAACTGGCTAAAGCCGACCGAAGATTCTCAACTATCTCATCAGCAAGCACTTCCGGCTCGGGAAGGTTCTCCAGATCGGTCATCGAAGCGTCCTTCAGCCAGAACACGTCGAGGCTGGCCTTGTCGCGCAGGAGAAGCCCTTCGCGCGAATAGGCGCGCCATCGACCGTCCGGGGTTTCCTCGCTCCAGGTCTGTTCCCTGACATGGCGGTTCTCGGGCTTGTAGCACGCAACGAAGTCCTCAAGATGGGCATAGGTCAACGGCTTCTGCTTGAGCGTGTGATGCACGTTGGTGCGGTAGTCGTAGTACCAGACCTTCGAACTCTGCGGATCGGGGCTGGCCGGACGGTTGTCGAAGAAAATGACGTTCGCCTTGACACCTTGGGCGTAGAAGATCCCGGTGGGCAGCCGCAGAATCGTGTGCAGGTCGGTGGTCTGAAGCAGCTTCCGGCGAATCGTCTCGCCCGCGCCGCCCTCGAATAGCACGTTGTCGGGGACGACGACGGCCGTGCGCCCGGTTGTCTTTAGCATCGTCCGAATGTGCTGGACGAAGTTCAACTGCTTGTTCGACGTCGTCGCCCAGAAGTCCTGGCGGTTGTAGGTCAGGTCGTCGGTTTCCTGCTCGCCGTCGGCGTTGGTGAAGCTCATTGAGCTTTTCTTCCCGAACGGAGGATTGGCCAGGACGTAGTCGAACGTCTCCGAGGGCGGTGAGATCAGCGCGTCGGCGGGCGAGACTGCGGTTTCGCCGGTCATTTCCCCAATTCCGTGCAGCAGCATGTTCATCAGGCAGAGCCGGCGCGTGCCGGCCACGATTTCGTTGCCGTGGAAGGTGGCGTGCTTCAGGAATGCCTTCTGGTCTCTGTCGAGCGCCCAATTTTGCGGATCGCTCAGGAAGTCGTGCGCGGCGAGGAAGAACCCACCCGTTCCGCAGGCGGGGTCGGCGATGGTCTTGCTTGGTTCGGGGCGTACGCATGCGACCATGGCGCGAATAAGCGCACGGGGCGTGAAGTACTGTCCCGCGCCGGACTTCGTGTCTTCGGCGTTGCGCTCCAGCAGCCCCTCGTAGATGTCGCCTTTCACGTCGGCGCCGAGCATCACCCAATCCGTGCCGTCCACCATGTCGATCAGCCGGAAGAGCTTGGCCGGATCGGTGATCTTGTTCTGCGCCTTGGTGAAGATCTGGCCCAACATGCCTTTCTGCTGGCCAAGCCTGCGAAGTAGCGCAACGTAGTGCGCTTCAAGCTCCGCGCCGCGGCGGGTGGTGAGACTCGTCCAGCCGTAGCCTTCGGGGATGCCGACCTCGCGGTCGTAGGGCGGTCTGGCATATTCGTCCGCCATCTTGAGGAAGATTAGGTAGGTCAGTTGCTCAAGGTAGTCGCCGTAGCCGACGCCGTCGTCGCGTAGCGTGGTACAGAAGCTCCAGACTTTCGAGACGATGGAGGCGGAGTTCATTTGTTGGATTCCCTGAGTCGGCGGGCCACCGCGTCTCCGGCGGACGTGAGACGGTATTGCTTGTTCCCGCTCGTGGGCTTGTCCGGCATGGTCATTTCGATGAGGCCGGCTTTGAGGGCGGGCTTCATCGCAGCCTGCAATTCGGCGCGGCTCGTTTCGCGCTGGGCTGCACCGATCAAGCGCTCGACGCATTCGGTAACTTGTGGGGTATCTTGGGGGGTGTCATGAGGGGTGAGGAGAGATTTTTCATTATTTTCCAAGTGGTTATCTTGTACGCCGATGGCATTGCACGCCCCTGGTGGGAATGACGGGTGGGCCGGTAGCTGGACGAGAAACCAGGTGCGATCATCGTAGGTCTCGAACCTTGGCGCTGGCCAACCGTTGTTACGCATCGCCCGCAGGATTTTCGGCACCCCGGTCGAGCAGCCTTCGGCCAGGTCCAGTTCCTTCAGAAACTCGCCGACTCGCCGGTTGCGGTAGCGGCGGTTTGTCGCTTCGTCCCGTTGTTGTGGGGTCGAAATCTGGTCGGCTACAATGAGGAAGTGAAACGCAAGACGCTCTCCGCAACCAATCCTCACCTGCGCGACGCCGCGAAGGCGACCCGGCAAACGACTCGCAGCGTGGCCAGTTCGACGGCGATCGAGACAGGGAAACCGGTGCGAGAGATTGAAGAAAGGATCAATCATCTACGTTCCTTGCCGTCTCGCGTAACACTTGCTTGACCGAGCCCTTCATGGGTCCATAGTCGCCCATGCCTGCCTGAAAGGCGGCAAAGTAATCGGTCTTGCTTCGGCCGTTGGAGGCGGAGTTCACTTTCTCGATTCCGTGAGTTGGCGAGCCAGCGCCTCTCCTGCGGAAGTGCGACGGTACCGCTGGTTCCTGCTCGTGGGCTTGTCCGGCAAGGTCATTTCGATGAGACCGGCTTTGAGGGCGGGATTGAGGTACGTCTCCAAGAAGTGTGGGCGGTGCGCGATGCACAGAAGATCCTGCAACTCGAGCCGACGCATCTCCCCTTTCAGCGCTAAGACCAAGAGCCCGACTTGTTCGGTGACTTGTTCGGTATCTTGTTCGGAGTCCGACTCTCTTTCATTATTTTTCAATAAGTTATCTTGTTCTGCGTCCTGTCCGGCATGTTGTCCTGCTCCCCCCCACTCTTCCGACCGCGAGAACTCCTCGTGTGCCGGCAGCCGTACGCGAAACCAGGTGCGATCCTCGTCGGTCTCGAAGCTCGGTGCCGGCGAGCCGTTGTTGCGCATCGCCCGCAGGATCTTCGGCACGCCCGTCGAGCGGCCTTCGGCCAAGTCCAGTTCCTTCAGGAACTCGCCGATCCGCCGGTTACGGTATCGGCGGCTCACAGCCTGGCCCCGTTGCAGATCCTCCATTCGGATAGACCGGTCCGCGCCGGGATAGCTCAGGACCAGCAACTCCTCCGGCGTGATCCTCACCTCCACCGGTTCGCGCTCTTCGTAGGATCGGTGGTAGATGGCGTTGCCGAGCGCCTCTTCGATCGCCGCTATCGGAAAGTTCCAGAACCGATCAGCTTCGGGTTTGTGGGGGTGTTTAACCACTGCCTCCTTCAGGAAGTTGCGCTCGATGTAGCTCACCGCATCGCGCAGGATCGCCGCGAGCGGGCCACGAAACTCCTTCTCCTCGAAATAGTCGCCGCCGGGGCCGTCCGGGAACCAGACCACATCGATCTGCGTCGCCGGGAAGTACTCGTGCGGGTGGTCGTTGAAGAACAGGAGGCCAACGTTCTTGGGAAACAGGGCTTCCGAGGGACCGCCGACGATGTTCATGCGTCGTCCGAGTGCCTCCATCGACAGCTCGGTCACTTGCGACAAGAGGTCGCTGCCAACATCCTGGAGGTGTTGTTGAATCAGCCGCAACGAGAGATCGCCTAGCGATGCGTTCTGGTGGTAGCGGTCGTCGAACGGCACGGTCGCGGCCAATCCGAGCAACTCGCGCTCGTCCTCGCCGCGCGCCCGCACTGTGCTGCTGTGCTTGCGGATGTAGTAGGCCCAATCGCGGCTGCCGGTCGAGAGGCTGACTTTGGTCCTGTAGGGTCGCGTCTCGCCGCCGGGCGCGTAGAGGATGAAGATCGTCTTGCCGTCGATCTCGTGAACTGCCGTCAACGGATGGTACGGGGGCTGAATCGCGGAGTTGCCCAGGTTGAGCATTTCCTTCTGTATGCCGTCGATGGCATCCGGGTCCAAGCCCTTCGGCGGCAATACGGGACGGCCGTTCCGCTCTTCCACGCCTAGCACGACATAGCCGCCGCCGAGATTGTGGAAATCGTTGGCAAACGCGCCGAGGGTGTGCAGGACGCTCTCCGGGTTCCACCCGGCCTTGTACTCGACGCGCTCGCTCTCGATGGTGCGCCGCTGGAGGAGGCTATCGATGTTGATGGGCAGGGTGACTGTCATGGCGGAGCTGTGGCGCTCCCCCATCGTCGCACACGCCTTTGGGGATTGGTGGTCGAATCCTCACGGCTGGCGCGGATGCGGGCAAGCAGCGCTTGGGCGGGTTCATCATCGGGGTCTTGGGGGACGAGTTCGCCCGCGAACGCCTTTTTCAGGATGGATTGGCGGAGTGTTTCGGCGCGGGCTAGGTTGGCGTCGATTTCGGCATCCAGGATCTCGGCGGCCTCAAGGCTCGCATCGAGAATCCGAACTATCTCGGCTTGTTCGTCTGGGCTGCAGATAGGTGCGTTGAGTTCCTGTAGTTCCTTCGCGCTGATGTTGTTGACGCCACTGGTCGACTTGGCCTTGGTCTCGATCTGGGCGCGGACCCTCGGTTCCATCAGCGTGTAGAGCAGATACTTGGGAAAAAGTGATTGGACTATGGGTCTCAGGCGAATGAGGTAGCCTGCAAAAAGGTAGTCGGTGTGCTGCTGTCGAACCATCGCTGGCTTTCCTACGATGGACAGGCTTCCATTCGACCGGATCGTCAGGATGTCTCCCTCTTGGAGGGAAAATCTCGCCGATTCTGTCTCATCGAAGTCGGCCGACTTCAAGTCAGTTGGATCGATGCGGCCTGATCCGATATTCGGAATCCTGAGCACACCTGTCGCGCCAGTCCCGTAGCCGCACTTCTTTGGAGTGCCGTAGATTGGATCGACGATGACCAAGCCGAGTGGGACGGTTGTCCATCCAGGAATGCCATTGTCGATTGGCTTGGCGGGAATGGCGCGGGGACGCTTGGGCTTCGCGGGCCTCCTGTCCTTCTCGTCTTTCTCGCGCCATTTGCTAAGGGCGCTTTCCCAATCGCGGAGCGCAGCTTTGTAGCAGTCCTTTCGTTGCTCTCTGATTCTTCCCAGCAGGGTGTCGGGGCATTCCAGCTTGTCCGGGTTCTCCGCCCGCCAATCAACGGTAAGGCGGCCTTCGAAGGCGGACTTGAGCAGAGACTGTCGGTAGAGCTCGACGGCTCTCTTGGCATCGTGAAGGCTCTCGACTCCCCGGTCGATCTCGTCGAAGAGGACCTCGATCCTATCGACGATGCGGTGTTGTTCGTTCGTTGGGGCAATGGGGATTTCGAAAGTGGAGAGACGTGGCATTTCGATGCTGTGAACGGTCGTTCCACCTTTGCGGCAAGTGTTAAGAATGAGTTGCTCGCGAGCTCGCAGTCCCCATGCGATGTAATCTGGAGAAATACCAAAGGGTGGAGTCAATGCCTTCAAGTCCTGATTAAGAGAACTTTCAACCGCTGTCACTGCGACGGGCAATGAATGAGCAAGGATGCCTGACCGAGCAACGATGAGGACGGACTTAGGGGGCACATGCTTGGCGGACGAACGTTCAATGGCGTCCGTGGTTATTCCGTCTATAGTTTTTCGGATCACTCGGGTCTTCATGTCCTTTGGAGAAACCCAAGGAATTGGTCCATTCCAATAGGCCGGATTGGCTTTGGATGGCGTTCCTCCGCCTATCCACGGACCAAGGTCAGACAACTGCGCGGGGGCCCAGGAGGGTGGCAAGCCCGTCATGCCGCCAACGCTTCATTCACCTCGGACATGACGTCATCCATCCCGTCGCCAAAGAGCACGTACATTCGTCCCAAACCGCCATGCGCATCGAACGGAGCCATCTCCAGATCGTCGCGCTCAATGGTGAACGACGTCGCAAGGTGGTCGCGGATCATGCGGAGCCAGTCCATCTGTTCTTCCGAGAACTTCTTGCCCGCCCCGGCATGACGTTTCAGGATCCAGTCCCGGAAGTTCCGCCTGACCCGATCGGAGTGGCGGGTCAATGTCTCGTCGAGGCCGCTTACTCGTCGGATGAGGGCAACAAGCAACGTCAGTTCGTTGAGTGGATTCTCGCCCTTGTAGTCGTCGAGATGCGCATAGGCGCGCCAGACGGTGATCGGGGCAAGACGTGGGCGGTCTTCCGAGAGCTTCCCCAAGACGTCCTTGATCATGTCGAGGGTCACCTGCGACCGCCGCGCGGGCTGGGTGAAGTAGATCGTGAGGGCCTCGATCTCGTCGCGGTTCTCCCGCAGATACTCCTCGAAGTCCTGCGCGATCCGATCGGCGTTCGCCGCCACGTCGCCAGCCCATTCGGCGCGCACGAGTGTGTCGAGGTTGTCGTGGTCGATGGTCTGTTCATTGTCGCGCCGAATCGTGTCCACCAGGTTGATGATCGAACCGGTGAAGACGTTGGCTGCCCGCTTGATCCGTTCTTCGCGCACCGCCCTCATGTCGGCGTCGTCGGGTTCGGTGTGGCCCGCGGCGATGGCGTCGGCTTCGACCTTGTCGGCGTCGATGGCGTCGAGCAGATCGCGGACGATCATAGACAGGGACTTGCCGGCGGCTTGTTCGATCTTCGTCTGATCCTCGGCGCCGAGCTTGTTATCGAGGCGCGAGAGGCGCCCGGCCAGGGAACTCACCGTCTCCTCGGACCGGTCGCCCATCATCAGCCCCATTGCAAGGTCCTTGAACGGGACGGAGGGCTTCGTGTCGAGCGGCTGACTGTCGGTCTTTATCGATTTCGTGACTCCCACGGCGTCGACGATGACGTAGTGGGTCTTGGCGGGAGCGGACGGCGTGACCTTCCGGAGATCGTCCGGCGTGAGAACGCGGGTGCCGCGGCCCTTCATCTGCTCGAAGTAGTTTCGCGATTTGACGTCGCGCATGAACAGCAGGCATTCGAGCGGCCTCACGTCGGTGCCGGTGGCGATCATGTCCACGGTGACGGCGATGCGCGGGGAATACTCGTTGCGAAAGGCCGCGAGGGTGGACTTCGGAGTCTTGGCCCCATTGGTGATCTTGCGGCAGAACTCGTTGCCTTCGCCGAACTCCTGCCGCACGGTCTGGATGATGTCGTCGGCGTGGCTGTCGGTCTTGGCGAAGATCAGGGTCTTGGGAAGCTCCTCCCGGCCGGGAAATATCTGCGGCCAGTTGTCGTGGAAGGCGCGAATCACGGTTCGGATCTGATCGGGGTTCACGACCGAACGGTCGAGCTGCGCGGCGGTATAGACCGTAGGCTCGTCCTGGACTTCCCACCGACGCGCGCGGGTCTGCCGCTCCCGCTTCTCCACGAGTTGCTGGGCCTTGATGGTCTCGCCGCTTTGCGTGATTTCCGTGTCGATCAGGTAAATCTCGTTGCCCACATTGACCTTGTCCGCCACGGCCTCTTCGTGGGTGTATTCACTGACGACATTCTTCTGAAAGAACCCGTAGGTGCGGTTGTCCGGCGTGGCGGTGAGGCCGATCAGGAAGGCATCGAAATACTCGACGACCTGCCGCCACAGGTTGTAGATCGAGCGGTGGCACTCATCGATGATGACCACATCGAAATATTCTGGCGGGAGCGCGGCGTTGTAGACGACCGGCAAGGGTTCCCTGCGGTGCCATTGCCGCTCCTCGGGATGTTCCTCTTCCGCGCCCTCCGCGAGTTCCTCCCCCTTGAGCGTCGCGTACATGCGCTGGATCGTCGAAATGACGACCTGCACATCGCCGGCGATGGAAGGCGACTTCAGGCGCTGAACGTTGTAGAGCTCGATGAACTTGCGGTTGTCGTCGTTCGGGATGTAGGCCATGAACTCCTGTTCGGCCTGCTCGCCCAGGTTGCGGGTATCGACCAGAAAGAGGACACGACTTGCGCCCGCATGCTTGAGCAGGCGGTAGACCTGCGTGACCGCGGCGAAGGTCTTGCCGGCCCCGGTCGCCATCTGGACTAGCGCGCGCGGCTTGTCGGCCTTCAGCGAAGCTTCGAGATTGGTGATCGCGTTGATCTGGCACTCGCGCAGGCCGGCGGGGTTCAGCAACGGGAGCGAGGCGACGCCCGACCGAAAGGATCGTGGGGCGAGCGCCCAGGACTGGAATGTCTCCGGGCGGTGGAAGGTGAAGGTCTCCCGAGAACGCGGATTGGGGTCGCGCCCGTTCGTGAACCGCGTGATTTGCCCCGTGCTCTCATAGAGAAAGGGCAGAGGTTCGGCGTTCGAGACCCACTTGAGCTTGGCCTTGGCGTAGCCCTCGGACTGCTCTTCGACCGTCGTGAGTTTGGCGCCCCAGTTGTCCGGTTTGGCCTCCACGACCCCGACGGCCTGTCTGTCGACGAAGAGAACATAGTCGGCAGGTCCGATGTCGGTCTGGTATTCGCGCACCGCGACGCCCAGCCCCGCGTTGAAGTCGAGTGCGTCTTTGTCCTGCACGCGCCAGCCCGCCGCCCGGAGGCGATCATCGATCCGGTCGCGGGCGATTTGTTCCGGGTTCTGGTTGACGTTACGCGGCATGGGATCGGTCTCGTGGAGGCTCCCAGTGAACAGGCCCGTCAGTGTCGGGAGCGGTGCTCATCGTGGACTTGCGGTCCAGGGATCTACGGTAGTTACGCCGGTGTTCCGCGTCACGACGGCAAGTCCTCGGGAGGCGGCGGCCGCGAGGAATGCATCCGGGACGTGATCGTCGAGCGATTCGCCGCAGCGGTGCTTGTCCTCCATGATCCGTGCACACGCTTGGGCGTCGGCCAGGGACCAGTCGATGACCCGGTCCTCGAACAGTTCGTCGAGGAGATCGTGGAATCGGGTGGCGAGGTTCTCTCGGTGCCAGCCCGGGAGAGACGGCCGATACCGTCGAGGACTTCCCAGACGGTAACGGAGGCGAGGCCGATGCCCTCGCTTTCGATGGAATCCAGGAAGGCGGCGACCCGGGCTCCGGGACGCGGGGCCGCATCATTTCGGAGACGACGTTCGTATCGATCAACCAGGCAAGCTGGACGGTCATTCGCCGTCCTCTTCGGCAAACGACAGCGGCCTGTAGCCGCAACGCGCCGGGGGCGGCAGCTCGACGCCGTGCTGCTCGCCGAAGTGGCGCGCGAAGGCTTCGGACGGTTTGGGTCGATGCTCGGTCTTGGCGCGCTTCTCGTGGATCAGGCGGCGCACGAACTCTTCCATCGACACGCGGACATGGCGTGCTTCGCGCCTGAGCCAGACTTGTCGGCGGGATCGATGTCCCGGACGGTGAGACTTGTGCTCATCGCGTTGCCTCCTGTCGCGGGAGCAGTCGATCTGCCGAACCCGTGCGACTGCAAATTATGATATCAGACGGTCGGGAGTCAAAGCTCGCTGGGCATCGGTGCGACAGGTGCACACATAGTGCGGGGTTAGGGGACGAATAGGGGCGTAGGAGAGCCGCCTAGAGCCGAATCTTCTCGAACGCGAGCAGCCCGATCAGGAAGGTGTCGGCCTGGACCGAGTGGCGGACGGCGTGCCAATCGACGAAGGCGCGCTCGGCGTCGCTGATGAGACTTAGGAAGCTCGCCAAATTAATCTATCCGTTCATGGTGTTTGGCAAGAGGCTGTAGTTCCACTCGCCATGGAAGGGGTCGCGCTTGATGGCGAGGTTGTTCATCTGCGCGTCGGTGATCTGGCGGCCGGTCGGGTATTGGCCTTCGTCGAGTTCGGAGCGGATCGCCAGGCCCTCCCTGGTGGTCGTTGCGCCGATCAGGTTGACCACGACCTCGTGGCTCACCAGCGGCCGGCCGCGCCAGTTCTGGGTGATGTGGCAGAACATGCGATGCTCGATCTTGTTCCACTTGCTGGTGCCCGGCGGGAAGTGACACACCGAGATGCGCAGCCCGAGGGTGTCGGCCAGCTGCTGCAGCTCGTACTTCCACAGGCGCGAACGGCTGCCGTTGGAACCGCCGCCGTCCGCCGTGACCAGCAGGCGGCGGGCCTCCGGGTAGGCGTGGCGACCCATCTGCCGCCACCAGCGCCGCAGCGTCGCCACCGCGAACTCCGAGGTGTCGTGGTCCACGCCGACGCCCACCCAGCCGGCGTTGGCCGTCAGGTCGTACACCCCGTACGGAATCGCCTTGCCGAGGTCCCGGTCGATGAAGTCATGCACCTTCACCTCCTCGGGGCGTCCCTTCGGACGCCATTCCCTGCCGCCGTTGCGGTACGGGCCGACCAGCTCCTTCTTCTTCGTGTCCACCGACACCACCGGCTGCCCCAGGCGCTGGAACGCCCGCACGCGTCGGTCGATGCGCCGGAACTGCGCGTCGCGGTCCGGATGCTGGCGTCCTTCGAGCGTCTTGCGGTTGGCCTGCAGGCTGTAGCCCAGTTCGTGCAGCAGGCGATTCACCGTGCGCTCGCTGACCGGATGCCCCGCGTCCCGCAACCGTCGCGCCAACCGCGCCGCGCTGCTGCAGGTCCAGCGCAACGGGCCGGTCGGGTCGCCCCGCGTCACCGGCTCGAGTTCCCGCTCCAGCGCGTCCACCAGGCCCGCGTCCCGCGCCGTCAGCGTCTTGCGGCCGCCGCCCGGACGGCGCTGCCGCGCGGCCCCCACCGGCGCCGCCCCCGCGTCCAGCTCCCGCAACCCCGCGCGCACCGTGACCCGCGACATCCCCGTCGCCTCGGCGACGCGCGTCACGCCGCCACGCCCGATGGCCCGCGCCTCCGCCGCCGCCCACAGCCGACGCGTGCGCTCATCCAGCAGCGGCCCCAACACCGCGTACTTCCCCCGCAACGCCTCCGTCACCGCCGCTTGCGTCAAACCAGCCATCGCCGACAGCATAACAAACGCCGATCATATCGGACATTCTATTTTGGCGAGAGCCCTTAGGACCTCAAGCCGGGTGAAAGAGCGGCCCATGTCGTAGTCGGCCTCGTGGCGTTGTTGCTGGAGGTCGACGAAAGCCGCCGCGACTCGGACGATCTCCTCCTGAAGGGGCAGTTGGTTCAATCCGGGCTCCAGCTTCGGGGACACGCCTCTCTGAGCGAACTGTCGGGCGACGCGCTTCATGACGGCGTGACGAAGACGCGGCCCAGGCAGTGACGCAACGCTTCATGGTCGCTTCCAGCCAGGAGGCGTCGCACGGCGTCGCCGACAAGCAAATGGAACAGTGCGTAGTAGGTGGCCGAAACGGCGCGCCGCAGGCTGGCCTGCTTGGGTCTGCTGGGTTCCTTGGCCGCGAGGAGCCTGGCGCCATGAAATCCGTCGGCCCTTCGGGCACCCCGTGTTTCACCCCCGCCCAGATCCCACCTATCACCATGCGCCTTGATCGGCGCTGCGTGCCGTTCTACGGGGCACGATGCTAGCCTACGCCAGCAAATCTCGGGGAAGGCTCACGCCGCCACGTTGGCTTCGTCCGCACCTCGTACCAGCACATAGGCCCAAAGGCCACCGGTTGCATCGCGAACGACCTCGCGCGCGATTGCCTTTAGCTGGTTCAGCGTGTCCATGTCGACATCGTCGCGTTCCACGAGCGCCCAGACCCAAACGGCGGGGTCGTCAGTGGCGTCGAGTCCTTCTTCGACAAGCCACGACCTTACCGGGGTTGGCAGGTCGCGCAGGTGCTCGAGTTCCGAACGGATGCTGGCGGTATCGGCGATCATGAGTCCAGCGTACGCTTGCGCGAGAATCGGTTCAATTGGGGTGCCTGTTGGGTACGGGCGTTGTGAGGGGAACGCGGGTGCCGGGACCGGTGAAATGGTAGGCGGGCTGAGAGAGCGGGGCGAGGACCGTGCGCGGGCGGGAAGTGCTACGGTGGAAGCGATCGGGGACGAAGGTCGTGTTTAGCCGGGGGCGGGTGATGGAGTCGTGCGTTGGCCGTCAGGACGGATTGCGGAGGTTTCGGGGTACGAGCACGTTGGCAGAGGCCCCACGGCCCAAACCGGTAGCGGACCATACGCGATTCGACGTCGGGTTCCGCCAGCATGCCGCAGCGAACGTCCCACGGCGCGCCCTTAATAAGGGGATTAAGGACTTTGCATGACTGGGCACCGGCTATTGACAATGCATCAATAAATATGTCTATCTTAATATCTACTAACTCGTCAATGCGGGCGGCGGTGGAAGCGCATGCATCATTGGATTCGACGAATTGGCGCGTGGTGTTTCGGTAGGGCAGGGGCTTCGGAGGACAGGCGATGTCAAGTGCAATCGTGGCAGGAAACGTGGTGGCGGAGAAGCTGGACCTGCTGAGGACGAAGGCGGCGATACGCTCGGTCGACGTGGCGAACATGCTGGGTACGAGTCCGGAGACGGTGTCGCGTTGGAACCACGGACGCGCGTACCCCAGGCCAGGCAACGAGAGTCTGCTGGTGGACCTGGAGTACATTGTGGAACGGCTGGCTGAGTTCTATTCGGACCCGAGGACGGCCCGTGCGTGGCTGTATTCCAGGCACAGATACTTCGACGGCGTTCGACCGGCGGACTTGATCCGGGAGGGTAGGGTCCAGGAGGTTCTGGAGGCGATTGAGGGGATGGGCAGCCCCTCCTATACGTGACGGCTGTAAGGCCGATCGACGAACTCCATTTGTGACTGCGTCGAGACGGCTGTAGACGAAAGGCACGAATTCGGAGTTGAGTAGCGCAAATGCCGGAACGGGATCCCGCCTTGCTAGAACAATTGGGCGGTCTGGCCAAAAAGTCTTTCGAAGGAGTCGCGTACAGGGTCGTCTGGCGGGACCGTAGCGCCGTACAAGGAAGCACCGCGGGCCGGGGCCGCTGGAACGATCCGGATCGGGCGTTCGAAATACTCAACACCTCGCTTGAGCGCGACGGTGCGGCGGTCGAGTTCGAGGCTTTTTGGTCGTTGTTCGAGCAGCGGCCGGATAGGGAGGCATCGAATTGGAAGTTGAGTCTACGCCTGAGGCGCGTAGTGGAACTCGGGTTCGAGGAACTGGAACAGCTTGGGGTCGAAAAGGCGGGCTATCGCGGGCGGGAGTACTCGCGAACCCAGGAGATTTCTGACGCTCTGAACTGTCTGGCGTGTGATGGATTGATCGTGCCGTCGGCGCGCTACGAAGGGAAGAACTTGATCGTGTTCATGGGGAATCTCGACGAAGACTGCTTCGTCGAGGAATTGGAGTCAATTGAGTTTTTGTGGCCGGATTAACGGACCGGGGGTATTGCCGACGAACAGCGCCAATCAAACATCATCGAATATCGGGTCCGTGCACCACCTCTGAAACTGCTTCTTGGTGACCGTGAGCGCCGCCTTCGATTCCGGGTATTGCCCCCGGTCATCCGTATCCACGATCCAGGCCTCCACGAGAGCCCGCATGGCCTTCAGGATTTCCTGGTGGTCGGGGTCGTCCGCGAGGTTGATCGTTTCGTGCGGGTCCTCCTGCAGATCGTACAGTTCTTCCGCCGGCCTCGGTCCATAGGCCGATGCCTGGGCCGGTGTCAGCTCACCGCGTTCATACATCTCCCGGGTCTTGATGATCGCCGGCCACGCGTCGCGGAAATTGGGCTGCGCGACGGGCCGGTCGGTCATGAAGTTCCTGATGTAGTGATAGCGGTCGCCGATGGCGCTTCGGGTCCTGTCCACCACCCATTCGCAGCGGTCCCTCGCCGAGAACACATGCTCGCGCCGGGGTCCCTCGAACAGGTTGGCTGAGTCCATGTAGTCCGGCACCGCGATCCCGGCGAGCTCCAGTGATGTGGCGCCCACGTCCAGGGTGGCGACCGGTTCCCCGCGCCGCGTGCCCGGCGGGATCTGCTCCTGGAATTCCGGCATGCCCGGCGCGGCCGCCATCAACGGCACGTGCAGGCCCTCCTCGTAGCACATCTGCTTGGCGCGGGGGAATAAAGCGCCGTGATCGCTCAGGAAGAAAATGATGGTGTTGCCCCAATGTCCGTCCGCCTTCAGGCGCTCGATCATCTGACCCACGAGGATGTCGCTGATCAGCATGGTGTTGAGCTGGTTGGCGACCATCTCGCGCATTTCCGGAATGTCCGGATACTGCGGTGGCACGGTGACATCGTCAGGGTTGACGAGTTCCGGATTCTCGACCCCCAGCCGCTGCAGGATTTCCGATGCCTGCTCGGCGGTGTAGCCGTCCTTGCCGCCGTTGGTCTGTATCTGTGCGAAGAAGGGCATATCGGCGGGACACTCGCGCCAGTCGCCGCTGCCGCGCTGCAGGCTCACGCCGCCGTTTACCTTGCCGTCCGGCTCCCGCGCATCGTTGCCGGCGGTATACAGCATGCTTCGATCACGGGCGAAGTTGTAGTCGTCCTTGCCGTTGTTGAACGTGAAGTAGCCGGCATCGCGGAAGACCTCCGGCACGGTCTTGTGGTCCTCCGGCAGGTGGATCTCTTCGCCGGGAAAGCGGATCGAGCGCTGGACATGGGTGCCCAGGCGAATCGCGTAGCTGCCGGTAATGACCGCCGAGCGGCTGGGGCTGCACACCGGCGCCGGCGAGTAAGCCCGCTCGAATACCACGCCCTCGGCGGCGAGGGCGTCTATGTTGGGCGTTTCCACCAGCGTCTCGCCGTAGCATCCGTATCTCGGATCCTGGTCTTCGATGTATATCCAGAGAATGTTGGGTCGTTTGTTCGCCATGACTACCTGACTGTCGATGCGCTCCGGGAGCTGTTGTGAGCAACGCTTCGTGTGGCGTCGCCCACAGGTCGTTTGCCCGATCAGGTTGGCAAACACTGTTCCGGGGGTCAATTCAGATTGGCCCGAGTTCCCCCATTTCTGGTGTGGCGCCGCATCCCGGTCGTTGCAGAGCCGGCCACATCCTTGTCGCAGTGACCGGTGGCACCGGGCGAGCAACGCCTACGTGTTTCCGCACAACGGATCTCCCCACGGCCGAGGAGTTCCATTTGCCCCTGGTTCACATCCGGATCTGGAGCGACTCGCGTTAAAATGAAGAGCAGAATAGAAATTGGGACTGAAATACGTGGCGACGAGACTTCAGGATTTGCCGGTCAGGGACCGCATCCGGCTGGTTGAGGACCTATGGGATAGCATCGCAGCGGATCAAGACCGACTGCCCTTGACAATACCGCAACGCGAAGAGTTGGATCGAAGGCTCGACGAGTTCGAGCTGGACGGAAACCTGGGAGAGCCGTCAAACGAGGTCCTGGGAAGCATCCGCCGCGCTCTGTGAGCTTTGAAATTCGCGTCCGTCTCAAGGCGCGCGAAGATATCACTGATGCTACGCTTTGGTATGAAGCGCAGAACGCCGGTTTGGGCAGCGACTTTGTTGATGAGATCGAACGAACTTTTGACAGAATCGCCGATAACCCGACAGCCTATCGAATACTGCATCGCGAAACTCGTCGCGCCATTCTGCAGCGCTTTCCGTGCGGAGTCTTCTACCGCATATGTGACCAGACTATCGTAGTGGTTGCGGTCATGCATGGCAGTCGTGACCCGCAACGCTGGAGGCAGCGCACCTAGAAAAAGTAAAGCTGGGAAATGGTCGGGCCACACACCGACGCTCAGTGAGGAAGAGATCCATTGCCCGCCCGCAGGCATGAGAAACTCGATGCCGTACGCAGTGGATGAGACGTGCCGGGAGAGGACCATGACCAAGCCATTGGCAGTGATCACCGGAGCAAGCGCCGGCATAGGCGCGGCAATCGCCCGGGCGCTCAGCGCGGCGGGCCATCCGCTGCTCCTGACCGCCCGCCGCGTGGATCGCCTCCGGGAACTGGATCTCCCCGACACGGTCTGCCGGCAGAACGACGTCGCAGATGTCGAGGGCTTCCGCGCTGCGGTGGCCGAAGCGGAGGAGGCGCATGGACCGGTGGACCTGCTCGTCAACAACGCCGGCTGGCTGAATCTCGCGGCATTCAAGGACCAGGAACCGGAGCATTGGCAGGGGATGTTCGAGACCAACGTCGTCGGGTTGCTCAACACCACGTCCGTGGTCTTTTCTCCGATGCTCGAACGGCGCGCGGGGACCATCATCAACATCGGGTCAACCGCGGGGCACCGGTACGGTCCCAATCACGTGGTATACGTCGGAACGAAGTTCGCCGTCCGCGGCCTCACCGAGGGGCTGCGCGCCGAAGCGGCCGGACGCGGAGTGCGGGTCGTCCTGATCTCTCCCGGCCTGGTGGATACCGAACTGCTCAGCCGGTCGACCCAGGTGGACCTGATCGAGGCGTATCAGGCCAACAAGGACCGACTGCAGGGCGGGCTGCGTCCGGACGATGTCGCGGGGGCGGTCGTGTTCGCGTATCAGCAGCCACCTGAGATCACTGTCCGGGAGTTGATCATCGCGCCGACGGCCTCGGGATGATCCTTGAACGACGAAGAGCTGATCGGATCAACGAGAGGGTGCGTCTGCGATCCCTTCCGCAGCCGCTGCCCAGATGGGAGTTTGTACATGAAGGACCCTATGGGAGTTCCAATTGAAAACACAACACGATGAGGCGGGGCTGCCGCCATCTGCCCCCATGGATGTTCGTCTGGGCCTGACAGACCCGAATGATGATGCCTTTCCTTTGCGGTGGGGCATTATTGGCGCGGGGCAGATCTCAAGGCAGTGGGCGCTGGCAACCAGAGCCTGCAAAGGCGCGACTGTGAGTGCTGTTGCGGCCCGCTCGAAAGAACGCGCGGAGGACTTCGCTGCTCAGCATGGTATCGAGTCCGCTTATGGCAGTTACGCCGAGATGCTGGCGTCCCCTGATGTGGATATCGTCTATATAGGCACCATACATACGCTTCACAAGGAGCACGTCCTGCTTGCCGTTGAGGCGGGCAAGCATGTGTTGTGCGAGAAACCCATGGGCGGCGAATCCGAGGACGCCAGAGAGATGTATGAGGCTGCAGCCAGGCAGGGTGTGATGCTCCAGCATGGCCTCTGGACCCGGTTCTTCCCGGCTATGGAACACGCTCGATGGGCCCTCGAGCAGGGCATGATTGGGGATGTGCTGATGGTGCAGGCGGACTTCGATGCCATCTATACGATTCAGGCGGCAGTCCTGGCCTTCGGTATTGAAGCGATGCCGGAGTCCATTGTGGCCACCAGTCGACATGGGATACTCGGCTACTCTGACGATAGGAGCGCGGTGCTGTCCTTCATCCATTATCCGAGTGAATTCGCCGAAGTCACTGAGATCATCGGCTCCAAGGGACGAATTACTCTGGAACAACCGGCCCATTGCCCCACGACCATCACGATTCGTGTGCCGCAGAAAGTTCCGTCACGCTACATGGATGCCAACACGCCGGCGCCGGCGCATCGATTTGAATACCCGACACCTGAATCCGTGAGCATCCCCATGGCCTATCCCAATCAGCAGGGTTTTCTCTATCAGACTGAAGCAGTACATCGCTGCCTGGCCGCGGGTCTGCCCGAATGTCCGCAATTTGGGAGGGAAGAGTCGCTCTATTTGATTGACGTTCTGGAGAAAATTCAGAAGATCAGGAAGGAGAACGCCAGTTCAACGTAAAGGACTGGACCGCCTTCCTCAAGGATTCGGTCGCGTTGGCGCCTTTGGTCCATCGCGCCTGCAAACTTTGCGTTGACTACGTCCTGAATTTCCGGTTTATTTCGCCTCCGCCATTGTGGATTGTGCCAGTCTTCACCTTCTCCATCGCTGGTGCGGTCTTTTGTGTAACCGTCAAGGACTAGAACAAGATGAGTGTTTTTGGAAAAGACAAATCTGCGATGCGGAAGTTCTCGGCAAGTGTGCCTCTGCCAGAATTCGGCGAGAGCAGCTTCAATGAACCAAAGCCGTTAAATCTTGCCAAGGTTGCCATTGTCACAACTGCCGCTCTATATCGAGAGGGTGGGGATGGTTTTGAACTCGGTGACAGTGACTATCACTATGAGACCTTGCCCAGACACGCCAGGGATTTAACTCTCGGACATCATAGCGTCAACTTTGATCGTGGCGGTTTCGCTGCTGATATCAATGTTGTCTACCCAATTGACCGCCTTGAGGAACTTGCTGAAGACGATATCATCGGTGGAGTGGCGGAAAAGCACTACGCTTTCGCTGGTAACCAGTCGCCAACCGTATCGGAAATTCGCTTGGATACCGGGCCGCTTTGCGCCAAGGAAATGCTGAAAGAGGGCGTAGACGTTGTTTTGCTGACAGGTACATGACCTCTTTGTCCGCGTACCTTGTGTACGCTTGCCCACGTCTTTGAATCAGCGGGTCTGTCAACTGTCGTCATCACCCCGATGAGAGAAGTGGCGGAACGGACGAAAGTTCCGAGAGCCCTCTACACAGATTTTCCGGTAGGTCTGTCACTGGGGAAACCAAGAGACAAACAATTCCAGTATGAGGTTTTGCAAGCTGCATTTGATTTGCTGGAGGAACCCGAAGGTCCAGTTATCAGGGAGTTTCCTGTTAGCATCAGCTCAACTGGCAGCGAGCCACTGGTTTGCTCACTCCCTCCCAGAATGAACACTGAGCTGCATCCCGCCGTAGATGAGGCTCAAGGCTTGAAAGCGGCCTATGACCGTGCATATCAAAGGAACAGAAGAACCTCTGTAGGAATGAAAATCAGTGCTGAGCAGGTTCCCGAAGCGCTGGAAAGATTTGTGAGAATAGTCGAGGGAGAACGCTGGGACGAAGTTGGATTTCCAACCAGATCAATGTATGGAACGGTTCACGACATACGAACCTACTATGAAGAACTGGCCTGTGAACTGGCAGAGGGCCCTATAGGCCCATGGGCAACCGAGGAATGGTTTTACGATGGAACCGAGGCAGGCCAAGTGATCTTGAAGGCCCGACGGGCGATGCGAGATAGTGATGCGGATCAATCGATTTGGTTTGGCCTGGCTCCAGCGGGTAGAGAGTAACTAGCCCACCATTTCCTTTGGATTGGCGATAGTTATATTCGGGGAGGGCGCCACCCGGTGGGATGGTGTCGAGAGACTAGCTCGAGTCGTGCAACGTCACCGTCCCGGCATCGCCATCGACTGTGATCCGCTGCCCATGGCTGATGCGGCTGGTGCCCACCCCTGTTCCCATGACCGCGGGAATACCGTATTCGCGTGCCACGATAGAGCCATGCCCGCCAACTCCGCCAATGTCTGTGACCAGACCTGCTGCCTGTGCAAATAACTGGGTCCATGCCGGCGTAGTGAACGGACAGACCAGAATCGATCCCGGTCTCATACGGTCGAAATTCTCCGGCGAAGACAACACGGACGCGTGGGCGGAAATGGTGCCGCCGCTGGTCGCAAAACCGCTGATCACGTCTGCGTTTTCATCCTCGTTGGCGTGCTGGGTCATCGTGGCCCTAACCTTTTCGATGTAGGCGCTGGGGATGGTTGCCGGGGGGTGAAGGCGTTTCCGAGCTTCCCGCAACTGTCGCTGCTCCCGGGCTTTTTCCTTCAGGCCGTGGATGGCGAGATCTGCCTCTTGATTGACCTTGTTTTTGCCGCGAAGTATCTGCTCCGCCGCATCAGGACCCAATAGTGCTCTAGCGGTTATCCGCATCGCCCACGACGCGATTCGGCCGGGTCGCCCATCCGCGGTCAAGGGTTCCAATGCGACCAGCAATTCATCGTTGGTCAGGTAGAAAATGTCGTCGGCAGTCGACAGCGTACCGACTTCTGCAAGGCGGCGACCCAGTTCCAGCGCCAACGGTCGGAACACCGCCCAGGCACCACCCATGTGAAACATCGCATCCTCGCGGTACCGCGAGTCCCTCGAAGCACTTCGATACTGCCTTCTAAACCGACTGCGCACAGGTTCATCGAGATGCGCCAGCACCTCGGCCGCGACTTTCTTGCGGCGCTGCTGCGCCTGGGCCTGTGATGCCACCGGGTCGATGTTGCCGGTGCCCGCAACCATGAACCGCAGATTGGATAACATCGCGACAGGCGCCTCGCGCAGCGTCGGTTCAACGAAGTCCAGTGTGAAGGTCAGCTGCCCATACCTGTCCAGATAACTCTCGATGTCTCTCGCCGTGTCCTTCGCCTTGGTTTCGAGCGTTACCATGAGACGCTTGACGGGTGTCGTCAGCACCAGGGTCTTGAGTTGATCGTCATCACGAATGGACTTTGCGATACGCGCCAGTTCGACGAGGGCATCATTGCTCTTCGACGGATACCCACAGAGCAGATCGGTGGACTGCGCACCCAGCGCGTTACCCTTCCCTAGAAGAAACCCGGCATCGCCTGCATGCTCCGAGAGAAAACGGGTCATGCCTGCGTTGGCTATCTTGGACAAGCCCTGCATGGTGCGGGCGTACATCCAGTATTCGGCATCGGCATCCACCAGGGCGCGCAGGGCGAGGTACAGAGTTTCCGTCGATGCTGACGCCGGATTCAGTTTTTGCCAGCGGCGAATTCGTGACAGGTACAAGGGCAGGCCCTGGTACCGCCACAACAGCAGCCAGCCGAACTTGTAACCCGCCAACAAGTAGACCGCTGACCGGGAAACGCGCAACCATTTTCGCAGCCGATTCTGCAGAATGAGTATCTTGGTTGGTCCCGTGCGGGAGTATGCCCAGCCGTTGACCGTGATGTGTCGCGGTATCGGCATGGTTTTTGCGCCGTCGGCGCGCCTCCGGAAGGCGTCCTCCAGTCCGAGTTGCAGGTACATGGTCTCAAATAGCGGCGACAGGGGTCCCAGCAGGTGCTCTACCCAGCCCCGGCGGATCAGATTCGCCCCGGGAAACGGCGGCGCCCATTTTGCCTCAAGTGGCGGCGGCGGCAGATGTGTAATCGGCCGCGATTGCAGCAGCCAGCAGTTTCCATCCGCGATAGCCCATTCAATGTCCTGTGGCACGCCATCCCAGTGCGCTTCCACGCTCAGCGCCAGCTCCGCAAGTGCTTTCGTCTGGGCGGGAGACAGTGAAGCCGAATCTCGTAGCTTTTCATTGATGGCTTCAGTGGCTTTCATTGCTGTGCCACCCTCATCCGCAACGATCATCTGCTCCTTGGCGCCGATCATTGTCTCCCGGACATGCAGACTTTCCCGGTCAAGCGTAAAACTGTCAGGCGTAACCCGCCCGCTGACCACCGCTTCTCCCAGCCCGAAACTTGCGTTAATGACCAGCTCTGAGCGTTTGCCCGTAATGGCATTCACTGTGAACAGCACGCCGGCAGCCTCGGCATCCACCATGCGTTGCACAACCACTGACATCGCCACCAGGTCGTTGTCGATACCCATGTCGTGGCGATAGCTGAGCGCCCGCGCGGTCCACAGTGACGCCCAGCAGTCTCGCACCGCCGCGATGACCGCTTCTTCGCCCTGTACATTGAGAAACGTGTCCTGCTGACCCGCAAATGACAGGTCCGGCAGGTCTTCGGCATTGGCCGAAGACCGAACCGCCACCGCGCCAACCGCACCCTCGAGTGACCGGTACGCGGATGCAATTGCCCCGGCGATGCTATCGGGAACATCGTGGTCCGAGAAAAGCGCCTGAATGCCATTGGATGCGGCTTCAAAGGACACTCGCTGATCCGCGAGCGCTGGTACAGCCAGCCGCATCAGTTGGTCGTGAAGATCATGCGTCTCGATGTATGCCCGATAGGCATCGGCATTGACGTGAAAACCATCGGGGACAGGGAATCCAGCGGCGGACAGACTGGCGAGGCTCATTCCCTTGCCACCGATCAGGTTCAGATCTGCATCCGTGATCGCAAGGGGGAGTATATGTACTTCGGACACCTTGTGGTTCCTGTACTCAGCCGACGAATTTTATTCGTTAAGAAACTCCGGACTGTGAAGCCACTCAGGTGGAAACCGACCGAGAATTTCACTCATCGCACCCTCAGATCTCGGGTACTGTCCTTTATCGTCAGTGTCAGCTATCCAGGCATGGAGAAGGCCACGCATTTTTAGAAGCTGCTTTTCGTACTTCGGATTGCCGGCCAGGTTCACCACCTCGTCGGGGTCCTCTTGAAGGTCGTAGAGTTCTTCAGAGACCCGTTGGCCGTAAGGTGCAGCGTGGACGCCCTTCAGCTGACCCGCTTCGGCCAGTTTGCGCATAGCCATAAAACTGGTGGTCTTGCCTTCCGGGTCGCGTATGGAAGCCGCCATTTCACGATGCCCCCAGTTATACAGCGGTCGGTCCAGCAAGAAGTTCTTTATGTAGTGAAACCGTTCGCCCATCACGGAACGCGTCCTGTCGATAACGTTGGACATCCGATCTGCAGATGAATAGACGTACTCCCGGTGGAAGTTTTCGGCGAACACATCTTTTGCGTCCATGAACCCGGGCACTTCAATGCCGGCAAGTCCCAATGTCGTGGCGGCAATGTCCATCAGGTTTACCAGGTCTTCCCTTTTTCCCGGCTCAATGAGATCCATGCCCGGTGCTGCAACGATAAACGGAACATGCAGACCTTCTTCATAGAGGAATTCCTTGCTTCTGGGCAGATCTGAACCATGATCACTGTATAGGATAAACACCGTGTTTCCCCACAGGCCCTCATCCTTGAATTGCTGAATCAATTCCCCAACCCGATGGTCAGTACGCAGGATGGAATTGTAGTGATTCGCAACGTGTTGCCGGATCTGAGGAATATCCGGATATTGAGCCGGGACCCTGACCCTTGCCGGATCCACGGGCTCTACACCCCACGAACGGAGCTGCTTCTCTATGCCCGCCACGGCCTTACCACCAGGGATGGACATTTGCCCGAAGAAAGGACCTTTTTTGACGTCACGCCAGGATCCGGTTCCAACCAGTCCTTTATAGTTGCCCGTAGCCACCCGTTTGCTTTTTCCTTTTTCCTGATCCTTCAATGCCCCGACTGCCATCATCTTGGCCGTCTGCTCATCAGTGAAACCCGACTCCGACAGCTTTTGCTCGCTCATTGACTGTTTGAGCTCATCATCCCCAGCTTCGACTACACGACTACCGGGAGAATAAGGATGCGGCGGATTGCCTATGGTGAAGAGATCACGCCGATCATAGGTAAAGTTATAGTCATCCTTGTGGGCGTTGTAGGTTTCATACCCTGCCTTACGCAATAACTCCGGCACTGTGGTGATGTCGTCAGGCAGGTGGATCTGGTATTCGGGTACACGTCCGGATCGCATATCATGCGTTCCCGCCCGAATCGGATATACGCCGGTAACCATGGCTGATCGACTGGGCGCACAAACGGGTACCGCTACGTACGCACGTTCAAAGGCAACACCCTCACTCGCCAATGCGTCCAGATTCGGCGTGCTGACTGTCGTGTCTCCATAGACGTTGTACCAGGGAGATTGATCGTCGATATCAATCCACAGAATATTCGGTCGATCGGCGAATGCGGACAGAGGCAGGGTTGCGAGAAGCGACGCCAACAACAATGAGAGTATAGGAACCGACGCTCGATTTTGAGTGGTCTTTCGTTCCTGGGGAGAGACCTCATCGCCCCTACGCGGTACCGGATACAACCTGACCAGTGAATCATCGCCGGGGTGCCGACGCTCCCCGGGCACCCACGGCTTGCCGTTCGGGTCGGTGTTGCCTTTCTCCAGCGTGGCGTCCTCCAGGGTGGTGTCAACAAGATATGCCCTGGCTTTGAGGTGCGGACTCAGGTCTGCCGGTTTCATACTATCCAATCACTCCTTCGGAAACTGCCTGTCCATTGCAGCGATTAGATCGCCGCAATGCATTTCAAGCATTCTGCGAGTGTGCGTGCCATCACAAAAGACGTAAAACTCATCTGTCAATATCGCGTTCATGACTTGAGAGCCAACCGTCTCTGTTGGCACGGCGATTTCACTGATCATTCTAGCCATATCTTTGGGCGCTCTATCCTTGAGTGCTCGAACAATGGGCGTATCGGCAAGATGAGGACAAAGCACGGAGACGGAAATGTTGGTGTCTGCGAGATCGTTTCTCAAGAATTCGGACATGCTGACAACGGCAGATTTGCTGCTGCCGTAGGCTGACTGATGCCCATGGCCATGGATGCCAGCGAACGAAGCGGTATTGACGATATGCCCTTCTTCTCCATGATCGAGCATGCGCGGCAGGAACGCATTGATTCCGTTGATTTGTCCAAAGAAATTGACCTCAAAAAGCAGTCGCCATCGTGCGTCGTCTGTTTCCAGTATCTTTGCTCCTCCAGGTATTCCCGCGTTGTTACAAAGTACGTGCAGCGGGCCAAGTGATTTCTCAAGTTCGTCGGCTGCTTTTTCCATAGCGCTGCTATCGGTCGAGTCGACGTTAAATGTGAGCACATTGCTGGTGATGGTCTTCAGTTCTTTCTTTGCGATGGCGAGTTGTTCATCACGAATATCGGTAATAGCGACATTCATCCCCGCGCGGGCAAAGACCGTGGCCATGCCAAAACCGATACCTGTAGAGCCACCGGTGATAAATGCTGTCTTGCCATTCAAGTCCTTCACGAAAAGTACCCGATTTCAGCACAAATAGGCGCGAATTATTGTGTCTCTGCCGATTGAGATCAACATGATGCAATCAAATGAGTGGTATCAGATTCACCCATCCTCTGACCTTTGCCCGTGACGTTCATCGTCCGGACCCGCTCCGCAGCCACCGCCGGCAGGTGTTCGTCGACCCTGAAGCTGCGGTATGATCGGATTTCGCATTGCCATGGTTCGGGTCTCCTTGCCCAGGGGATTGGCGTTCACCTGAGGCTACCCGATCCGGTACCGGCGTGGGTTTCCCGCCCCCGGTGCCGCTTTGTCCGACTACCGGCACCTGGGTGCCAACTGTGTCTGAACTGGAACAGGCTGATCAGCCTAGGCCGCTATTTGGTCAAGAGGAGCAACTAGAATGAATACCAAAACTGGCCCACAGAGGGTATATACCACACCACTTTCTACAAAAGACGACGCGCTTGAAGTCGTTGGCGGCAAGGGCCAGTCCCTCGCCAAGATGGCCAATGCCGGTTTTCACGTGCCTGGCGGTTTTCTGGTCACAACTGCCGCCTATCGGGGGTTTGTCGCCGACAACAACCTGCAGGACCAGATCTTGGTGTTCGCCAAGCCCGCGGTGGTGGAGGGTAGAGCGTCTTTCGAGCAGTCTTCCGCGAATATACAAACCCTCTTTGCTGACAATGACCTGGCAGCGCAAATCACGACTGAAATCAGACAGGCCTACGAGGCGCTGGATGGTCAACCACCGGTGGCGGTTCGTTCATCCGCAAATGCAGAAGATCTGCCCGGCCTGTCATTTGCCGGTCAGCAGGAGACCTATCTCAACGTAACAGGCGCCGATGCGGTTGTCGCGGCCGTGAAAAACTGTTGGGCCTCTTTGTGGACCGCGCAGGCGATCAGCTATCGGCATCAGAACGGTATCGATCAGGATTCGGTCGCGATGGCTGTTGTAGTCCAGATCATGGTGCCTTCAGAGGTTTCCGGCATTCTGTTTACCGCTAACCCGGCCACCGGTGAGCGCAATGAAATCGTCATCAACGCCAGCTTTGGTCTGGGCGAGGCGGTAGTCAGTGGTCAGGTGACGCCTGACACCTATGTCGTCGACAAGGCCAACAGGACCGTCAAGGAAACCATGATCGGTCCGAAAGAGCAGAAGATCATCTCCGACGGCGAGCAGGGTGTGAGAATGGAGGATGTGTCGGCATCAGAACGGGATCAATCCTCGTTGTCCGATGACATGCTGACCGAGTTGATTGAGACGGTGCTGAAGATCGAAGCGCTGTACGACGGGCAGCCACAGGATATCGAGTGGGCTTTTTCGAAGGGTCAACTGCATCTGCTGCAATCACGTCCGATTACCAACCTCCCGGTTCAGCTGATCGAGGTTGAGTGGATACCCACACCGCCGGCCAAAACCCTGGTTCGCCGACAAATCGTCGAAAACATGCCGGATCCCGTTTGTCCGTTGTTTGAACAGCTCTACCTGACCGAGGGGCTGGAGATGCCACGCAAGGACAGAAGCCCCATGGTGGGCGGCGGTCCGGTATTCGTCACCATGAACGGCTTTGCCTACCAGCGGGCGGACTGGCTGCAGCTGCAACCGAAGAAGGACCAGGAATCCAGGGAGGTGACCGAAGAGGATCTCGAAGCGCAGGAGGCGGCGCTTGCCAGGCAGGCGGAAGCGGCCATCAAGGCACAACTGCAACAGCAGTCGATAGCAGATCACGAAGAACACGATATGGAGTTGATGGTTGCGGATCTTTCCGAGGAAGATCGCAAGGCCTTCCGCGAGTTTGCAGCATCGCAGAACATCGACGATCTGGCTCACCAGGTCACCATGCCGAAGACCGAGACCTCGGTCTATATGTTCGCCAGCAAGACCGCCTTCAATGATCGGCAACTGGCCGAATGGCACGACGAGACGATGCCGCGCCTGAGAGGTATTGGTGAAAAGTGGGCGAGACTGGATCTGGCGACGGCCAGCGATGAAGAACTGCTCGCCGGTATCACTGAAATGGGTCATGAAGAGGGGAACTACTGGTCGAGCAATGCCAGCCATACGTTCGGCGTCGCGAAGTCCACGGACTCCCATCTGCAGGATTTCCTGGAATACCACCTGCCCGATCACAACTACATCAGCGGTCAGTTTCTCTCGGGAATCGAATCAAAAACCATGCAGGCGAACCGGGATCTCTTTGAGATTGCCAAGCTGGTTCGCGCCCATGAAGAACTGACTTACCTGGTCATCGTGACGCCCGCCCAGTTTCTGATGGACGTTCTGCGTGAAAGGGCGCGCGAAGATGCCGAGGTGGCCGCTGTAGTGGCACGCATCGATGAATACCTGGACACCTACGGGCACCAGGGATACAGCATGGATTTCGTAGAGCCCACGCAGACAGAGGATCCGTCCGCCCTGTTTGCGACGATCAAGGCCATGGTGGGCGACCCGGACTACGATCCGAAGAACCAGGAGATCAAGGCGAAGGCCATCCGGGACGAGAAGTTCGCCGAGGTGTCGGAACTCTTGACCGGCATCGAATACTGGCAGTTCCGATACCGGTGGTGGCTGGCTCGCAAGTACAACTACATTCGCGAGGAGGTGGCCTTCTACTTCGGCTATACCTGGAAGGGGCTGCGCCCGATGGCGGCGGAGCTGGGTCGTCGTATGGTCGAAGCGGGGACGTTTCTGACTCCGGAAGACACGTACTTCCTGTTCACCGATGAGTTGGATCAGGCGATTGCAGCGCGCAAATCCGGCAAGCCTTTACCTGAACTTGGCAGGCTGGCGTCAGAACGCCGCGAGCTCCGGGAGGCGAGGAAACGTCACCATCCACCGGGTACGGTGCCCGACGAAGCCAGCAATGTGCCGGGCATAAGGTTCAAGGAAACGCAGATCAGGAACGACGAAAGCAGCGACGCCATGCGTGGTTTTACCGTCAGTTCCGGACGCATCACTGCCCCGGCCAGTGTGATCCTTGGTCCCGCGGAGTTCGACAGGATGGCGCCGGGTTCGATTCTGGTATCACCGCTGACGACGCCCGCGTGGACGCAGCTCTTCGCCCATGCTGTGGGCCTCGTCACTGACATGGGCAGCATCCTCGCGCATGGCTCGATCGTTGCCCGGGAGTACGGCATCCCTGCCGTGCTGGGTGTCGGTAACGGGACCAAACGCATTGAACACGGTCAGATGATCACCATCGATGGCGATGCCGGTACGGTCGAGATTCACGAGCAGATCGAAGAAACGGCATGGCCTGCCTGACCACGGTGCAGATGAAGACGCCAAACTCGCCTGCCAGCTCGACCTCCCTTTACTTTTTGCTTCGGGAATTGACCATGGTCATCAGAGTGAGCATCTCCGCCGGATCCATCCGGCCGACGGGCGAATTGCTGTAGGTGGACATTAGAACTCTGCCACGCCGATTCAGGACGAATTCACTCGGTTGTATAAAATCGCGTTGATCGTCCCACCAGGAGCCCAGCAAATCACCCCCTTCGGTCGCCGCCTGGCCTTTCTGCACTGCTCCCCACAAGCTCCCGGATCAACGCGATCTCCGCCGCATCATGCGGCGTGCCGTCGACACGAAAGATGTCGTGGAACCAGACCTCCGGCTCCGGATAGTTCTCGCCCGGCGCGGGCCGATCAAACCCATGGCCGGCTTCGATACTGGCCCGGCTCCAACCGGGCTTCTCCACGATTTCGCGGATAGCCTTCTGCGACGGCCAGCGCCAGACCGTGCCGGATTTGCCGTTGACCAGTCCCCAGTTGATGGCCCCGACGTGGTTCTCTTTCAGAATCGGAAGACAGCTCTTGAACGTACTGTCCGGACGCCCCATGTATTCGGTGCAGATGATGGGCCGGTCGGGGTGGGCCTTCCTGAGCGTGTCGATTGGCTCCTGCAGATGCTGCGTACGATAGCAGTGGAAGGTAAGGACGTCCGACTGTTCAGCATGATAGTCGCGGTAATCAAGCCCGGCTCCAGCGTGGCAGCCGGTCAGGGGTTGTGAGGGGCCCACCTCACGCGCCCAGGTCCAGGCGTCTTGCAGCAGGGTTTTTGTCGCCGGTTGCCTGGGTTCGTTGTAGAGGTCCCACATCAGAATCCGTCGATCATCGCGGTGCCGCTCCATCATATCCTGCACATAACTTTGCAAACGTGCGCGGTCGCTTCCGGAGATACTTCCGTCATCGTAAGCCTGCAGACGCTTTCTTCCCGGGCATTTCAACCAGCCGCTGTTGTGCACGCCGGTGATTCGAGGCTGCTGTGGTCCCAGCCTGATGTCGTGATCCCAATGGCAGTCATCGAAGAAAACGATGATGCATCGCATGCCCAACGACTCGCAGATGTCGAGAAACGCGCCGAAGCTCGCCAGGAATCCCCCGCGGACTTCTTCCTTCCAGAGGACGTCATGGAGATACACTCGCAGGGTGTTAAACCCGATGTCGCTTGCCCAGCCCAGCTCCCGCCGGATGGCTTCAGGATCAAACGTTTCCGGTTGGAACATCTCCACCTGGTTGATTGCGGTACTCGGCAGGAAGTTGCAGCCTACCAGCCAAGGCTGAGCGTCATACCATTCGTTGGCTCTTTTCTCGCTCCACTTTTTCATAACCGTATCTTTTCCCAATATTAGTCCTTGCGCTTGCCGAAGGACACCAGATCAATTACATTCAGGCACCATGTTACAGGAACAAATTCCTCGCGGCTGGAAGCTCTCGTTTCGGGATGCTTGTCGACACCTCCAAAGGCCGCTTTTGATGCACGGATCGAGACCCCGCATGAAACGATATCGATTGTTGCTACTAATAGTTCTTGTCGTGGTTTTGCCCCAACCTGGCTGGACGCAGAGTGTTGCCCCTTCCTCGGGCTCCAAACCCAACATTCTCATCATACTCGCCGATGATCTTCACTGGCGCGACCTTGGAACCACTGGGAACCCGGATGTTTACTCGCCAAACATTGATCAACTGGCTCGTGACGGCATGCGGCTCAACGGTTTCTTTGCCTCCTCCGCCGTGTGTTCACCGCTGCGTCATGCACTTTATACCGGGTTGTATCCGGTTCGCAGCGGGGCCTATCCCAATCACACCATGGTCGATCCGGAAACGCGCAGTGTTTTTCATCACCTCAAAGATCTTGGTTATCGGGTTGGTCTCCTCGGCAAGACGCACATCAGTCCGGCGGTTGCTTTTCCTTTCGAAAATATTTCGTCCAGGACCGCCGAAATTGACGCGGCAGCAGCCTTCTTTAATCGAGACGAGCAGCAACCCTGGTTCATGGTGTTTGCCTCCAACGAACCTCACGCCCCTTGGCGCAGTGGACCGAGGGAACGCTACGATGCGAATCAACTGACCCTGCCTTCCTGGCTTCACGACAACCAGGTTACGCGCAACGCGCTAGCGGACTATTATGCGGAGATCAGTGCTCTGGACGAGCAGGTTGGCAGGTTGCTTCAATTCATCGAAGCGGTGGGCCAGGCGTCCAGGACCATGGTTTGGTTCTTCAGTGAACAGGGCAGTCAATTGCCATACGGCGGCAAGTGGAGTCTCTATGACAACGGCATTCGCGTGGCCGGTTTTGTTCGTTGGCCCGGCCGCATCCCATCTGGCAGCTCAACCAATGCGATGCTTCAATACATTGATGTCGTCCCCACCCTGGTCGAGATCGCTGGGGGAAATCCACAGGAGTCGGACACGGGCCGCACCGGCGCGCCAGACGGAAAACGCGGGTTTGACGGGCGGAGCTTTTTGCCGGTGTTGCAAGGGGATCGGAGCGCGCACCGGCAATATGTCTTTGCGCAACATACTACGGTCGGGGTGTTCGGTTACCGAGAACCCTACCCCAGCCGTGCGGTACGGGACGACCGCTATAAGCTGATCCGCAATCTGGCTTTCGAAAATGAATTCTGGATCAATGGGATCCATGGTCACGCGGTTTACAAGTCCTGGCAGGAGGACGCTGAAAAGGATCCCGGCCTGGCGCGACGCGTCAAGTTTTTGTCCCATCGCCCGGAAGTGGAGTTGTATGACCTCAAGAATGATCCCTTTGAGCAGAACAATCTGGCTGGCCAAACCGTGTATCGGAAAATCGAATCTCGTTTGGGGAAGGAACTGGATAGCTGGATGCAGCAACAGGGTGACCTGGGTCTCGAGACAGAACTCAAGGCCAAATCGCGTCAGCCCCCGAGCCTGAAAAAAGAAATAGAACAAAAGAGGCGTACTGGCAAGTTACCGCCTGCTCGTGGGATGGAGTAATGTAGGGCCGAACAAAAGGAGTTCAGATATGTCTGTTTCACTATATGACGCCAGCGTCGCCCGTTTTCTGCAATCCCTCGGTGCCGTATCAGGTTACCTCGACAAGGGTCGGTCTCACTGTGAGGAGAACAACATAGACCTGAACGAGATCGTCGAGACTCGCCTCTATCCGGATATGCTGCCGTTTCGGTTTCAGATAATCCAGGTTGTATCCCACTCCATGGGTGCGATCAACGGCGCGCAGGCAGGGGAATATCTGCCGAAGCCAGCTGCGGAGGATCTTGACTACCAGGCACTGCAGGATCTTGTGGCCGAGGCGCAATCCGGTTTGCAGCAAGTTACCGTCGAGGTGGTGAACGGATTGGAAGGCAAGGAAATACGCACGCCATGGTGGCCCTTTACCGCCGAGGGCTTTCTGATGTCGTTCTCACTACCCAGTTTTTATTTTCATGTCACCACGGCGTACGACATTTTGCGAACAAAAGGTGTGCCGGTTGGCAAGCTTGATTTCTTGGGTCAGCTGAACATCAAAACTCAAGCTTCCTTGTAACTACGGCAACCGCGGCGGTGCGGGTCTTGATCACTCGACGGTTCGGGCCGCCCCGAGCCGCGCGCAGTTGCGGCCCCTTGCCCTTGGCACCTTCGCGACCGCGCGCGGTCTCGTCCACGTCGGTCTGGGAGCTCGGCAGGCCGGAGTTGTGCGAACCCTTGGGCGTGTTCTTCTCCAGGAACACCGCCAGCAGCAGTTCGAACAGCATCAGCAGGGCCTCGAACAGGCTGCGGCTCTCCGTACTCATCTCGCCCGCCGCGCACAGCGCCTCGAAACGCGCCTTCAGGGCCTCGAACTCCGAACGCAGCGACGCCTTGTTCACCGTCGCCATCGGCTACTCGGCCTCCACCGCCATGAGTGCCGCCAGCACCGCGAGCGGCGCTGCGCAACATCGGCATCGATCTGCGCTTCATGATCGCCCCGCCGCCGAGGTGCGTCTGGATGTACATGCTGTGCGGCGGCATCAGCGCGATCAGCGGCTGACACAGCCCCGCCGTCGCCTTGGAACCGAAATATGCGTTGCCCATGCCGCTTCGCGCCGCCCTGAATGACCACGCCATAGGACCGATGGGCTATGATGTCAAGAAGCACGAACCTACCTTCAAGCGCCAACGATGGCGTGAGGGGACGAGTAGTTACATTACAGCATTAAAAAATCTATACAGTATTCTTTATTGGTTTTTCAGCAGTTAACTTGTCAATAGCCCTGGATCAAAGGAAACTTCAACTATGAATGTGCTACCAAAAAACAACGCAACACCCGTCCTTCTAGCCTTTTCACTGTTTTTGGTTTCGTCGACTTCCGGATTGTCAGCGAAACCGATGCATATGCCCACGAAGATGCCGATGGCCAAGGCGGAGTCGGTCGGCATGTCGACCGAAGTCTTGAGTCGTATCGACGAAATGATGCAGGAACAAATCGACGCCGGGCGTATCCAGGGCGGGGCTACAATCGTAGCCCGACGCGGCAAGGTCGTTCATTTCTCGACGCATGGAGAAATGGATGTCGAAAAGGGCCGTGCCATGGAGCCCGACGCATTATATATTATGGCCTCCTCGGCGAAGCCCGTGATTGGCGTTGCCACGCTGGTTTTAGTTGACGAAGGGCTGATAAGTCTGAATGATCCGTTATCGAAATTCATCCCGGAATTCGCCAATCAGAAAGTTGCGGTCCCAGCCAAATCGGCGAATGGGGATGGCAAAAAAGAGTGGAGCAAGGGGAAAGGCGACAACAAGGGCAGAGGCAAAGCCAACATGGGCAAGGGAGATGATCCGGAGCAGCATCTCGTGCCTGTCAAGACGCCGCTGACTATTCACCATCTGCTCACGCATACGTCTGGTCTCACGGGTGGTGGAATCGAACGCACCAAAGAGGATTCGTTTGCGGCCTACGTTCCCAAGCTCGCGCAGGCGCCGCTGATTTTCCAACCCGGGACGCGGTGGGCCTACAGCAATGTGGGCTTCCATGAAGTATTGCCACGCATCATCGAAATCGTCACTGAAACCCCATTTCATGAATTCATGCAGGAACGGTTGTTCAATCCGCTGGAGATGAATAACTCGTATTTCCATGTACCGAGCGAAAAAGTATCCAAACGTGTCGTAATCGCGGGTCTCGACTTCAAGGAGAAGGGGAGCGGTGGGCTTGTCAGTGCGGCCGAAGATTTTCTTCATTTCGAGCAGATGCTGCTCAATGATGGCGAGCTTTTTGGGCGCCGATTGTTGAGTCCGGCGATCGTGAAGATGATGAGCAGCAATCAGGTTGGTGACCTCTTTGCGACTTCAGGCAAGGGTGTGAAGGCACAAAATGGAATGGGTTTCGGATACGGTGTTGCTGTCACACTGGATCCGATCACCGCAGGCAGTAGCCGCGGGAAAGGCGCTTTCGGATGGGGCGGCGTGGCCGGCACGGTGTCCTGGACGGATCCCAAAAACGAGTTAGTTGGCGTGCTCATGCTGCAACAGCCGGGCGCCGGCGGGGATTTCGCAGAAATCGTTCGAGAGGCGATTATCGACTAGGCACGTCGGCAGGGAACTTGTATGCTCCGGGCCAGCCACTTTCGCCGCGAAAGCCGTCGCCCATTCTGGTGTGCCGTGTTTTCGCGGCGCCCAAGCGCCGCTATCATCCCGTCTAACTTGCTAATGCCGCAAGTCTGAAAGGCTGCTCGCTTTCGCACCTGATCCCCATGGACCTGCTCTCGGACATCTTGAATCTGTGGCTGCTCGTCGATGAGCCCATCGGCACCGTGCTGGGTCTCGTCGTCGTCTGGTTCCTGGTTCGCCAGAACGTTTGGGCGTGGCCGTTGGGCGTGGCCTACGTCATCGTTTCCATCACGGTCCTGTGGGAGGCGCGACTCTACGCCAACCTGCTGCTGCATGTTGTCGCCTTCCTGCCGTTGAATCTGTATGGCTGGTACTACTGGCTGTTCGGCACCGAACAGCGGGAAGAGTTGCCCGTGACCCGCACGAGCAGGTCCGTGCTGGCCACTCTCGTGGTGCTGTGCCTGGCCGTGGCGGCTGGCCTCGGCGCCTGGTTTGCTACGCAGACAGATGCTGCCTATCCGTTCTGGGACAATGGCGTATTCGCCATGAGCCTCGCCGCCATGTGGCTCACGGCGCGAAAGAAGATCGAGAACTGGATCGTCTGGTTCGTCGTAAACATCATCTCGGTAGCCCTCTACTCGCTGCAGGGACTGGAGGGCTACGCGATTCTGTATGCGATCTACATCGGCATGGCGGTCTGGGGCTACCTGACTTGGCGACGGTCCATGAACGAGGCCGGCGCTCGCCAGTAGATCAGGCCTCCTCGAGCGTTGCGGCCAATCGCTCGGCGGCGTTTGCAAAGTCTTTCATGAACTCGTAGACAACCTGCCGCGCCGATATCGTCGAGTTCATCAAGCCGACACCCTGGCCGACGAAGTAGGTGGCGAGTTGCTTCGCGCCGTTGTGACCGCCTTCGGCGAGTTGGGAGACGCGGCTCAGGGCGGGTTCGCTGACCAGCGCCTGCAGCGGCATGGGCAGTGGATCCGGGCTGTCGGCCTGATGCCAGGCGTCGGTCCATGACGATCGAAGCTGGCGCGTGTACTTGCCCGTCCGGCTGCGCGAACGCACGGTCTGACGGGAATTGGCGTGCAGCATCTTCTCCTTGACTACGGGAGCGGTTTCCGCCTCCGCCGTGGTGAGCCAGACGGAGCCGCACCAGGCGCCGGCCGCGCCCATGGCCATCACTGCGGCCATCTGCCGGCCGGTGACGATGCCGCCGGCGGCGAGAATGGGAATATCGCCGTAGGGCTTGAGTGCTTCCAGCACCTCGGGGACCAGCACCATTGTGGACACTTCGCCGCAGTGCCCTCCTGCCTCCGTCCCCGACACGATGATGACGTCGACCCCGGCCTCGGCGTGCTTGATCGCGTGCTCCCTGGCGCCAGCCAGCGCGCCCACGACGATTCCTTTTTCCCTCGCCCGGTCGAGCATGAAGCCGGGCGGCACGCCGAGGGCATTGACCACCATCCTGACCGGGTGGGCGAATGCGGCGTCGAGGATCACCGAGGCACCCATCTCGCGCATGTTGTCGCCGTAGTGGTCGCCGATATCGCGGTCCCAGAGCCCCTTCGTGTCGATGCCGTGCTGGGCGAGTATCGACTCGACGTGGGCCTTGTGCTCGGGCGGAATCCGCGCCTCGATTTCAGCGGCGGAGATGGCGCTCTCCTTGCTGTCCAGGCTGGTCGGCACGAGGAGGTCGACGCCGTACGGGTTCCCGTTGACGTGGTCGTCAATCCAGCGCAGTTCGATGTCGAGGGACTCCGCGGTGTGACCGACGCAACCGAGCACGCCGAATCCGCCGGCGTTGCTGACGGCCGCCACCACGTCGCGGCAATGGCTGAAAGCGAACAGCGGGAACTCGATGTCGAGCATGGAGCAGACTTTGTTGTTCATGGGCGTGCTCGGGGACTCTCGGAGACTCGAAGACTATCAAATGCCCAACGGCGTGCCGGCCGGAATGGACCTGGGTGTTCGGTCCTCCGATTTGATCGGCGGGCTAGGGATCGGGGCTTCCTCCCAGGACAAAGTCTGGGACGGGGCCAGGTCACCCCCTCGCGCTCCCCGGCTGAGGGCTGTTCATGCGAGGGGTTACCCCCTCGCGCTCCCCGGCTGAAGGCTCTCCTTCAACTGGCGGATTGCTGCGGTCAGGAGGATTGCATCGTATGCGTCGGGCGAGTCGGTGTCCGAAGCAGGCACGGTGACGTCGGGATCGATTCCGGAAGCCTGTATCGAACGGCCGCTCGGGGTGTAGTAGTGCGCGGTCGTCAGCTTGATCGCCCGCTTGCCCTCCAGCTCGAGCACCGACTGCACCGATCCCTTGCCGTAGCTCGTCGTGCCGACAAGGGTCGCCCGGCCGTGATCCTGGAGCGCGCCGGCGACGACTTCCGCGGCGGAGGCAGAACCCTCGTTGATGAGGATCACGAGGGGGGCGCCGTCCAGGATGTCGCCGTCCTCGGCCATGAACTTCGCCTCGGCTTCTCGGTCCCGGCCCTCGGTATAGACGATCAGACCCTCGTCGAGAAACTCGTCGGCGACATCCACCGATGCCCCTAGGACACCGCCGGGATTGTTGCGAAGGTCGATGATCAGGCCAAGCAATCCTCCCTCGCTTTCCTCGGCGAGCCGATGCACGGCCGCGCGCAGGTCCCGGGGCGTCTTGTTCTGGAACTGGGCGATTCTGACGTAGCCGTAGCCGGGTTCGATCAACCGGGAGCGCACGCTGTTGACCCGGATATCCGCACGCACCAGATCGAAGTCCAGGGGTGTCCCCGCGCCACCGCGCCGCACCCGCACGTGAACCTTCGTGCCGGGTTCGCCCCGCAGATCCTGGGCGGCCTCGCGGACGGTGCGCCCCTTCAGCGATTTGTGATCCACCTCGATCAGCGTGTCGCCGGGGCGCAGTCCGGCTTCGGCGGCGGGCGTGTCGTCCAGGGGCCTGACGATGGTGATATAGCCGTTCACGAGTCTGATATCGACGCCTATGCCGCCGAAATTGCCGGTGGTGTCTTCGCGCAGGTCGGCAAGCGCTGCGGCATCCAGGAACGAAGAGTGCTTGTCGAGACCGTCGACGATGCCGCGTATGGCGTTTTCCGTGAGAATCTCTTCGGTGATCGGTTCCACGTACGCATCTCGCACGCGGCGCAAGACGATGCCGAGCGACGATGCGTCTCGCGCCGGACGCAGCTCTCCGACAAACTCCTGGAACGCCACGATGCCGAACGCGACGCCCATGGTCATGCTTGCCATGATGCCCAGCAGTGTCAACGATCTAAGCCGCATCGCAGGGATTGTAGCCCGTCCGCAGGCCTTCGCGCAGGGGAGGATCAGCGAGAAGGGTGATCCGGTTATTCGCGGCGCAACCAGGCCGCAGGATTGGTTGGATGCCCGTCGGCGCGCACTTCGAAATACAGGCCGCTGACCCCCTGTCCACCGCTCCGTCCCGCCGAAG
This sequence comes from Pseudomonadales bacterium, assembly GCA_963668365.1. Lineage (GTDB taxonomy): Bacteria > Pseudomonadota > Gammaproteobacteria > Pseudomonadales > Azotimanducaceae > VXNE01. Next base: position 4,220,792 of record OY764266.1, on the reverse strand, counting down.
CGATGGTTTCGCCGCCTTCGACCCAGTCTCCAGCCTGCTTCAGCAGGACATCAGCGTTGCCATACAGGGACATGTAGCGGTTGCCGTGGTCAATGATGGTGAGCAGTCCGAAACCGCGTAGCCAACCTGCGAAGACGACCCGGCCGCCGTGGATGGCATTGATTTCGGTACCGTCGGGTGCGGCGACATAGATTCCCTCCCACTTCAGCCGGCCGTCGGCGCGCGGATCGCCGAAATGGTGCAGCACCCGGCCGGCGACAGGCCAATGCATCCGGCCCTTGCTTGTGGCGAAGGATACGCCGGGCGTTTCGCTCAACCGTTGGCTAATCTCGGCCAGCAGCGCCTGCAGGCGTTGGCGGTCGCGGACGAGTTGATCGCGGGACACCGTCTTGTCCTGCATTTCCCGGCGCAGCGACTCGACCAGCGTTTCTCGCTCGCGGCGGCGTTCCCCGAGCGTTGCCGTTCGCAGTTGCATTTCGTCTTCCCGCGCTGCCAGCAACGATTCCCGGTCGCGCGTGGCCTGACCGATCTCTTCGATCTCTTCCAGGGTGCGGGCGTACGCGTCGAGGGCGTCGAGCCGGGCGCGGACGAAGTAGCGGTGGTAGCGGACGATCCTGTCGACCGTATCCGGGTCTTCGCGGTTGAGCAGCATCTTGAAGATGTCCGTTCCGCCGAGCCGCTGCGCCGCACGCACGTGGCGCGCTATGCGACGGGCCTGGTCGATGCGACGCTCTTCTACTTCGCGGCGCTGGTCACGGAGCGACGCGAGCGAATGCCGCACCTCGATGATTTCCCCGTGCAGATCCCGGATGCGCCGATTGAGGTCGGCGACTTCGTCATCCGCCCGGGAAATGTCCGCCTGTAGCGTTGAGAGGCGACTGTCGGCGTTCTCAAGCCAAGTGTTGAGCGCGCCGAGTTCGCGCTCGACCTCGTCGAGACGCTGTTCCGCGTCTGTTGCATCCGTCTCGGCCTGAACGGTACCGGCCGCGAGCAGGCAGAGGGCGAAGGCCATGCCCCCGAACCGCGGTGCCAGTGTCGTGTCACGCGAGTTATGACGCTTCAGCGCGTCCCACGGGGTCTGTGGCAAGGCGCGTCCCCGCCGGGAATGGTCGGCTCCATTTCCAAGGGGCGCAACACCGCCACAGGCCACAGTCTTCATGCGAGGGTACCCCTCGCGCTCCCGGGGCGCGCCCTTCGGGAGATCGCCATGCACGCCGGAGCCTTCAGCCGGGGTGCGCGAGGGGGAACCCCTCGCATGCAAACTGCGTTGTGGCCCTTGAAAATATGCCAGATATTCCCTGCGGACCACGCCTTGCATTGACGCGCATGGCGAACTCTGAAGCGCCAGAACGCGCGTGACACGACACTAGGCCCCGGCACGTCAAGCGCGTCGCCGAGCCTGCTCGCTGGCGAACAGGGAACGTCCGGTCATTTCGCGTGGCTGCGGCAGGCCCATCAGTGCCAGCATTGTCGGCGCGACGTCGCACAGGGTGCCGCCACCCTGGAACGTGAGCGCGGAGGGACCAAGGTAGAGCAACGGCACCGGTGCCGACGTATGCGCGGTATGCGCCTGGTCTCCATCGCGCATGCGCTCGGCGTTGCCGTGATCCGAAGTGACAAGGCATTGTCCGCCGCGCTTTTCGAGCGCGGCCGCGATGGCGCCGAGGCTCTCATCGAGGGTCTCGATGGCGGAGACGGCGGCGTTGAACACGCCCGTGTGGGCGACCATATCGGCGTTGGCGAAGTTGCAGATGATGGCGTCGTAGCTGTCCTTATCGATGGCGTCGATCATGTGGCGAGCGACCTCGGGCGCGCGCATTTCAGGCTCGAGGTCATAGGTCGCCACTTTCGGCGACGGCACCAGTATGCGGTCTTCGCCCGCATACGGCTGTTCCCGTCCGCCGGAAAAGAAAAACGTCACGTGGGCGTACTTTTCCGTCTCCGCGATGCGAAGCTGGCGTTTGCCGAGCCTGGCCAGATGTTCGCCGAGAGTGTTGCCGGTCATCTGGGGCTCGAAGGCGCACGAAGCGTCGATGTCGTCGGCGTAGCGGGTCAACATGACGAAGTCGGCCAGCACCGGCGCCCGCGAGCGGGGGAAACCGTCGAAGTCGGAGTCCACGAAGGCACGCGTGAGCTGTCGGGCCCGGTCGGCGCGGAAGTTCATGAACATCACGACATCCCCATCGCGGATCGAGACGGGCGCCCGGCCTTCGGGGCAGACCAGGGTGGGTTTGACGAATTCGTCGCTTTCGCCGCGGGCGTAGGCCGCTTCGAGGGCAGAGGCGGCGTCGTCGAATCGGTACTCTGCCGCACCCTGAACCAGCATGTTGAAGGCGGTCTCGGTGCGGTCCCAGCGGGCGTCCCTGTCCATCGCGTAGTAGCGGCCGCAGAGGGAGGCGACGTGCCCATCGAACCGCGCGAGACTCGCTGATGCGCTTCTTGGCGGGGTGTCGCGTCCGTCCAGGAAGGCGTGCAAATGGACCGTGACGCCCGCGTCGGCGGCGAGCTGGATCAAGGCGGCAACGTGGTCTTCGTGGCTGTGGACACCGCCGGGGGATGCGAGGCCCATCACATGCAGCGCGCTTCCCGCCGACTTTTCGATGGCGGCACGTATGGCCGCATTGTTCTGAAAGCTGCCGTCATCGATGGCGCGCGAGAGCCGGGACAGTTCCTGGCGAACGACGCGGCCTGCGCCGAGATGCATGTGTCCGACCTCGGAGTTGCCCATCTGCCCGGCGGGGAGGCCGACGTCGGTGCCCGAAGCCGAGAGCAGGGTGCGGGGCGCGCTGCGCCACCAACGATCCCAGTTGGGCGTGCGCGCGGCGTGAATGGCGTTGTGGCGGGCCTCTTCGCTATGGCCCCAGCCGTCGAGCACGACCAGAAGCGTTGTTGGCATCGGCGATTAATCTCACCGGCTTCGGTGGTGCGCTTATTCTATAATATTGCGCCTTCCCGCACGCGCCCCGAGAGTTTGCGGCACGGATAGGAATAGATGGAACAACTCTTTGAATTTATTGGTAATCACTACATCCTGAGTGGCCTCTTCGTGGTTTTGATGGGGCTTTTCGTCAGGAATGAGGTGCAACGCGGCGGACGTGCTGTCAGCGCGCAGCAGCTCGTCGACCTGATCAATCGCGAGGGTGCGGTGGTGGTGGACGTGCGGGACAAGAGGGAATTCGGTGAAGGGCATATCGTGGATGCCCTGAACATTCCCCACTCGGCGATCGCCAGCCGCATTGCCGAGCTGGAGAGGCACAAGGTCAAGCCGGTGGTCGTCGCCTGCAAGATGGGGCAACACTCCGGTGCCGTAGGGACGATCCTGCGCAAGGCGGGCTTCGAGAACGTGGCGCGCCTGCGCGGCGGCATCGCGGAGTGGCGCAATCAGAACCTGCCGGTTGTAAGGGGATCTTGACGATGGCTGAACCGCAGGTTGAGGTGCGGGTGCAGGTCGAGCGGGTCTACCTGAAGGATCTCTCGTTCGAGTCGCCGAAAGCACCGCAGGTGTTCGCCAGCGAGTGGAAGCCGAACGTCCACCTCGACATCAATACCACGGCGAATCGGATTTCCCCGACCCGATTCGAAATAGTCCTCACGGCGACACTTTCGGCGAGGCCGCAAGGCGACGACACCTCGCCCGCGCTCATCATCGAGGTACAGCAGGCGGGGGTCTTTCTCATCGAGGGTGCCGACGGTCCCGCGCTTGAACGGATTCTGGCCGTGGCGTGCCCCGACATCCTGTTTCCGTACGTGCGCGAGGCCGTGGACAACGTGGCGGCCAAAGGCACATTCCCGCCCTTCATGCTCGCCCCGGTGGACTTTCCCTCGCTTTACGAGCAGGCGATACGCAACAGGGCCGAGGAGCGTGGCGACAGCGTCAACTGATCGCACGGCTCTCGGAGTCCCCAGCGGGTTCTCCTGGCGAGTGACGCACGTCGGGAAGTGACGCGATGGAGGACGCGATGGAACTAGAAGCGCTCGTACCCCAACTCCGCACCACGGACCTCGAACGCGCGATCCGCTTCTATACCGGGAAGCTTGGCTTCGTGCTCTCCTTTCGCTACCAGGACTTCTACGCTGGTGTCCGCTGTGGCGACCGGATGATCCACCTCAAGCTGGTGGACGATCCCGACCCGGGCATCGACTTCGTTCGGGGCGGACAGCATCTTCACATCCATTTTGGCGTGCGCGACATCGGCGCCGCTTTCCGGCAGGTTCAGGACGCCGGGGTGAAGATCATCGAAGGGGTTTCCGACCGCCCCTGGGGCACCACCGAGTTTGTGATCGAGGATCCGGACGGGCACACGCTCTACTTTGGAAGTGCTGCCGAACGCTCAGCAACAAAGTAACTGCGCCGACAGTAGTGAGGTCTCCATTGTCCAAGGCGGTCTCTCAACCTTTCAAACCCCAGTCTCGTCCTTTCTGCCGGCCATGCGTCACGTGGCTTCGATCTCGTGGCGTGCCGCTGTTGCCAGGAAGGCCGAGCGGGTCATGCGGCGCTGTTTAGCCTCGTCGTCGATGGCTTCCAGCAGGCCGCGGTCGAGCGAGATATTGACCCTTCGTGAGGAACCGCGGTCAAGAAGGAGCGGGATCAGCACGAAGTCGGCGTCGCGCCGCCAGTCCGCCAGTTCCGGGTCGGCCTTGATGGCGCCGATCGACCGGGGCACCGGAATCGCCTCGCCGTCGTTGGTCAGGCCCTCGACGTGGAAAGCCAGGGCTTCGCTGCCGTGGCGAACTGCGTCATCGACCGTGTCGCCGACTGACACGCAGCCCGGAAAGTCGGGGAAGCTGACACCGTAGCCGGTCTCGTCCCGGTGGATGAAGGATACGTAGCGCATCGGTTAGTCCTCCCTACACCTTCCATCCCGCCTGCCGGTAGATCGACGCCACCGTTCCACGCGGGATGTCCTTGTTCGGGTGCGGTACCGTGACCCGCCCCGCCTTGGCGGGGTGCGTGAACTGCCAGTGGCTGCCCCTCGTGGCGACATGCACCCACCCGTTCTGCCGGAGCATGCGGATGAGATTTCCGCTGTTGCGTTCCAACACCTGATTTATTGTGTATCAATATACACAATGCCGCCTCTCGATCAACGACATCCTCGCCGCGGGCAGCCGGATCTCGACCAGGTGATACCCGCGCCCCGCCTCCTTACTTCGCGGCGCCTGACCGCGATGTCGCCGTAGACGCGCGCCGCCTCCAGATCGAAAGCCAGCACACGGTCGCCGAAGGCTCTGCGTAGCATCCCTTCGATATTGGAGAACAGCGTTTCGCGATGACGGCCCGCCGGCAGTATCGCGGCACCGTAACGAAGTTCCGCCTCACTCACCGCAGACAGGAAAAGGTCCTTTGGAACCTGAGCGGCGACCCAAGCTTCGACGGTCGGCTCCGGTTCCGAACGCATCAGTTCGGACACTACATTCGTGTCAAGTAGGAACACGTCGTTCTCGACTCAGTCGAAGGACGGTGGTTCGCGTGAGCCGCCCCGCGGTGGCAACTCAAGGTCCACGCCATTCTTCCGCCCGAAATACGACCGGATGATGCTCGCGATGTCGCTCGTTTCCGGCTCCCTGCCAACGACATCACAGAGGATCACGCGGGCTTCCTCTTCCATCGACCTGCCGTTGCCGACCGCGCGCACCCGCAGGCAGGTCTTCATTTCGTCGTAGAGATTGCGGATCGTAATGCTAGTCACGCTTTCTGCCTAAGAACCGTGACACACTCGATCCACGCGGCGATTGCGGTGCAATCAAGCCGGACTATCCCCGAGTGCAGTTTCCCTGCACCTCGGCTCCCGAACCCTCGATTCTGGTCGTACAATGCTGGGGAAGCTAAGATGCGCCAAATGACTCGTTTGTCCCGTGCCTGAGCCGATCCCTGCCGACAGCACCGAGGTCCTTACGCGACTTGCTTTCGCAGTCCACGACAACCCCGGTGTCTACGCCCTCCTGCTCGGCTCCGGACTCTCCCGGGGTGCCGGAATCCTCACGGGTTGGGAGATCACACTCGATCTAATCCGCCGCGTGGCCATCGTCCAAGGAGAAACGGATCACCCGGACTGGGCGATCTGGTACAAAGGAAAGTTCGGCCGCGAACCGAACTACTCCACGTTGATTGCTGAACTCGGCGCCACCAGCCACGAGCGCCGAGCGATTCTGGCTAGCTACATCGAGCCGCCCGAAGACGATATGCAGCAAGGTCGCAAGGTACCTACGAGGGCACATCATGCGATTGCGGATCTCGTTCAGGGTGGGATGGTTCGTGTGCTCATCACTACCAACTTCGACCGCCTGCTGGAGCAAGCGCTTCGAGAGCGCGGAATTGACCCGACGGTGGTCGACTCCGCGCATGCAATGCGAGGTGCCGAGCCGCTTACGCACGCCACTTGCTTGCACGGGGACTACTAAGGACGCGCGAATCCTCAATACCGATTTTGAACTCTCCCAATACAGCCCGGAGTTCACGACACTCCTCGACCGCATCTTCGACGACCATGGATTGATCGTATGCGGATGGTCAGGCGCGTGGGATGTTGCCCTTTTCGATTCGATCATGGGCAACCCGTCTCGGCGTTACTCCATGTATTGGGCCGCTCGAGGCCCGCTTGGTGACGCCGCACAACGAATCGTCAAACATCGCGCAGGCCAGATCGTCTCGATCGTCGATGCCGACGACTTCTTCGCGAAGCTTCGCGACCACGTTCAAACGCTCGCTCAGACCCACCGAGAGAACCCACGTAACGTAGACCTCCTCGTCAGCACTGCCAAACGTTTCGCCGCGGACCGCGACCACCGGATAGACCTCCACGATCTGCTTCAAGCCGAAGTGCAGAGGTGCCTCCACAATCTTCGCACCTCGACGCCGGCGGTGGACACAGCTGTCGCCGGAGTCGAGCGACTCATCGCCTTTCAAGAGTCTTCGACCGAACCGCTTGCCCGCATGCTTGGGGTCCTCGGACGATGGGGAGACGGCACGGAACACGAATCCGTAGTCAGAGGACTGGTGGCCGTCTGGCTCCAAGCCGACGAGAACAAGCCTGTGATCGCACATCTCCGCTGCTACCCGGCCGTTCTCCTACTATGGGCTTATGGGATCGGCCTCACCATCGCCCGTCGCTGGCGCGACCTTTACGACCTGCTCTCCCACCCTGTCAACGCCGGCCATGGAGGTCCTCGCCGCTTCGTCTACGTGGTGTCCGAGTGGTTGCTCGAGGGCTACCGCAATAATATTTGGGAACGGTTTCCTGGCCTCCAAGATCGGCGCACGCCTGACTCTGACCACCGATATGATGTCTTGGACGGTTGGCGCGATAGTTTCGTAGCCGTCATGCCTGACTTCGAGGATCTGCACGACACTTGGGAGATCCTGTTCGCGTTGATCTACTGCGAGCAGGCACCGGGTGAAACGGATCGCCAAAGCATGCGCTTCTGGGCACCGGTTGGTCGCAATATCTGGCGCTCGCCGTCCCGGGACCGCATCCTAGCGCGCATAGCCGACGGCGACCTGCACCATGACCTGCTCGATGCCGGACTAGCCGGTGGTAGCAAGGAGCGCCTCGCCGACACGGTCGAGAGTTACGCCGACTTTGCGGGCCTCGTGCGCTGACGCGAAGACTCTCGAAAGGCCACGAGTGGCTCGGTCTCGATGCCTCAACCTCGTTTATGCCATGAGGCGCCGATATCTGGTCAGCCGTGCCGCGTACTCGCTCGATTGGCACCACTCCGTCATGTGCTTCCATATGGCCACTTGGCATTCTCTGAGATTGCCACCCGCAACCTCATTTGCGCCGTTCCATCGATCACCGAGCCAGTTGCCGCCTATCCGTTCAACGACGTACACCACCTTTTGTTGCTCGTGCACGTTCGAGTATACGAAGTAGACCGCGTAGTCGAGCACCTCGTTGGGCTCGTCGATCCCGTAACGCTCGTAGATGTCGTCACGGTAGTCCTGCTCGCGCCTATGAGCGTAGTTCGTACCCCACTGCATGTTCGCGAAGTGCAGCGCTCTCCCACCTCGTGCAGCGTTCAAGCCCTCAGCCGCTGTCCGTTCCTCGAAATCTCGGCGTATCTCGTCTCTGCACTTTCGGAGACTTGCGCACCTCCAGGTCCAGTCTGGGTTCCACAGACCATACGACCAACGCTTGCGGACTCTCTCTGCGATATAGACCAGGCTTCCTTCGGCAAGCCTGGCGTACGACGCTGCGTAGCTTGACCGATGGTCCCTCCAGTCGATTCGTCCGTCGAAGTCGAGCTTGTACGCTCCATCGAAGTCGACCTTGAAATCGCGCTTCACGACTGAGCAAGCGGCTGCAGGGCCGACCTCACTATCCTCACGTCCGCAGTGGGTTGCGGGTTCGAACCGTGCCCACGGAGAACTACAACGCGAAAGTCGCCCTCCTGGAGGGCCGTTCGACATTGGTGCGCCGTGGTTTCGGCATTCGACATGTGCACGGGCAGGATCAACAGGAGTTTCTTCGGGTAGGCGTGGTACAAGAGGTCCAGCACTGCGCCTCTGACCTGCTTGGCCCTGCGCGACTCGATCTCAACGGCGACTTGTCCTGCAACAGTTCCGTCGATTCGCGCGAGCATCCCCGCTCCGTAGTCGACCTCCACGCTCGAACCATACGCATCAGACGTATCCCCGCGCTCTCTCGAAGAATGCGCTTCCTGTAGTCATCGTGTTATCCCATCAATCAATCCGTGTCAGTCTGCATCTCACTCCTAACCCGCGATGCACGTGTCCCTAGTCAACCCGGATCACTTTGGTCCGCACGCCGAGACGGCGGGCAAGCGCCAGAAGTTCGCCAGGGAGCTTCGTCTCGGTGACCAGCCAACTCTCGACCGTCGGTTTTCTGCGGACATCCTGAGCCGCGATCACCGCCCGATACTTGACGCACTGGTACACGCCACGGCGAAGATCGTTCCAGTTCGAGTCCCTCGACTTCACCTCAATGACGACAGTCCCGTCCTTTGCCACCGACACCACGTCCACGCGATCACCCGACAACAGCTCAACTTCCGTCTCCGTGCTTTCGGGGCGCAGCCCTCGGCGAACCAAACTCGGCTCGCGGGTCACCTTGAGTCGTAGCGCCTTGTGGTTCGCCCCCTCGCCGCCGCCACGACCCGTACCGTCTCTTTCCTTCCGTGTCAGGTTCTCGTCCGCAGCCGGCAAGCGATGGCCGTACACGACCCGATAGACTTCGTTCCAACGGTCATACTCGTAGACCCGCGTCGCCTCGTACTCGACCAATTCGCGCCAACGCGTGTCCTTGTGCGCCTTGTCCCTCCGCAACCAGCGTAGGTCCGGATACCGGCTGGTGAGATAGCCTACAGCGCCCGACCCGGGCAGCCCGCTATATGACTGAACGAGTAGCACGTTTAGCAGCGGTGCGTCTTGGACTTCTTCCAGAATCGCATTCATGGCCGCGCCAGCCACCCTACCCATCGAGACTGGGAAGATAACACCGAATCCACAGTCGCCCTCCAACCGCCGCTTGGCATGCCCGTAGGTCATAGTCCTGCGGGATCGCGCGGCGTGGATCAACCACGCGGTCAGCGGCTTCGTCGCTTGCGCACTCTCCAGATTTTCGTAGGTTGGTGTGATCAGCGCCACTTGCTGACATTCCTCCGTTCTACGGGTCTTGTCATCGATAATACAGCGCGACCAAGGCGGCGATAGCCGCGCATTACCCTGAACCCGTTCGGACGGCGTCTAATACGGGACCTCGCCAAGCTTGCCGTTCTGGCTGATCGCCTCAATTACCTCGCGCCGCCAACACAAACCCAATGCGGCTTCGATCTCTTGCGACGCGATGCGACCGCTGTAGGACCCGACGAACCCAGTTCCCTCGCTCCCCACAGAGCCACGTCATCCCGACTCCAGAATCCCGGCTCGTCGCGGTCGAGCCGGCGAGGGTGTACGTCTCGATTGTGAGATGAAGGGTCAATTTGCGGCGGCGCGGCGCTGCCAGAAGTCGTCGAAGCGGTCGCTGACGATGCAGGAACGCAGGGCGAGGATGGCGTCGGCGCCGGCCACGGTCCAGCGCATGCCGCCGCGCTTGAGGCGGCAGGCGACGACGTTCCTGCAGGCGCCCTCGACGACGCCGCTGCCGATGCACAGTCCCAGGGCGCGGAACCGGGGATAGTCCATGCGGCGGCGGTTGCCGGCGAAGTAGGCGCGCCCCTTGCGGGCCTCCTCGCAGCGGCCGGCGTGGGCGCCGACGGCCCGGAGCAGGTCGTCGAAGTCGCCGGCGAGGAGCTCGCCGCGGCGCTGCTCCGCCCAGACGCGGGCGAGATCGTTGTCGTCTCCGTAGACGGCCCGGCCGATGTCGAACAGGTGTTCGGCGGCGTGGAACACGTCGACGATCTCGACGGCGCCGGGGAAGTGCTCCGCGGCGATGTTCCAGATCCAGGCCGCGCCGTCGCCGATCACCACGCGGCGTTCGGCGGCGCCGAAGCCGCGCCGCGCGGCCTCGCGCACGACGCGCTGCGCGAAGGGCGCGGGAACGGCGTCGGTGTCGCGCGTGGCGGCGGACTCGATGGCGGCGGAGCAGGTGACCGAGCCGGGGTCGCGCGCCGGGGCGCCGTCGGCGCCGGTCCGCTCGGCGGACCACACCACCGCGAGCTTCGCCTCGCGCGTCCTCGCGGAACCGTCCGGCTGCTTGCCGGCCCGCCCTTCGGTCTCGGCCCCGCGCACCGGCACGCCGGTGCCGTCGAGACCGAGATACAGCGTGGGCGCGGTGGCGGGCCCGGCCGCGGCCCGTTCCCGTTCGTCCGCCGCGATTTCGCGGCCGAGCGCCTCGGCGCGGCGCTCCACCGTCTTGGCGTCGACGTTCAGGCCCGCCAGCTCGTGCAGCAGGGAACCGGCCGCGGCGAAGCTCACCTCGCCCGCCGCGCAGCCGACCATGCGCAGCACCGCCGGCGACAGACCGCCTTTGCCGAAGCCGAGTTCCCGGTCGCGCGGCGCGAAGCCGCGGCCGCAGCCGTCGCAGTGGTACCACGCGCGCGAGAGCTCCATCTCCCCGAGCGCCGTGACGAAGGTCTTCGCGCGCCGCCCGGCGTAGCGCGCCAGGCCGTCGCCGCGGTGGTCGCTTCGGTCCCGCCGAGGGCACGCCAGCCGCGGCCCGCGCTCGTCCGAGCGGTCGGCGTTCAGCCGCGCCGCCAGCGCCCGGCCCATCGCCTCCAGGGCGACCCGGCGGCAGGCGCGTTCCAGCCGCTCGAAGCCGATCCCGTCCAGCACCCCGTCCCCGAGCAGCCGCCCCGCCTCGGCGTCCAGCGCCGTCGCTAGCCGCGCCTCGAACGCGGAGCCCGGCGCCCCCTTTTTCCCGGTGCCCCGGGCGCGTCCCCTTCCAGCCGCGCCTGGCACAGCTCGTCGCCGACGGCGATCAACTCCCGCGTCAACTCCCGGAACCGCCGGCACTCGTCGAGATGCTCCCGCGTCCGCTGCACGGCCTCGTCCGGTATCGTCCAGTTGCGCGTCCTTCCCGCGACGCGCGACACCAGCACCCACTTCGGCCCGTGCCCCGGATCGCCCTCGCGCGCGCAGCGGCAGGTCGGCTTGCCGCACCGGCGGTGGCGCGCCTGCAACGTGCCCGGCCGCAGGTCGCCCACCCCGGCCAACTCCCCCAGCAACGCATCCCGTTGCCCGATGAGAACGTCGATGTCGCGTGGCGCCGCCATGGAACCTCCTTGTCTGGCAAATAGACATATTGCCAGAAGTATCCGCCCAACCCCGCCACAACTCAACCTTCCCTCACTTCAACACATTTTTGACGTACACCCAGCCGGCGATAGGGGTTGTTCATGTCCCGAGGCCCGTGGTAACGTGCGCGACAAACTCGGGGACCGCGTCGACGACCTGGCCTGGATCTTCAGCCGGCTCGGCGTCGGCTACCGCATGCCGAAGCCCGGCGAGTAGTGCCCGCGCCCTCCGTCGGGCGGCTGGCCAATCGGCAAGGGTCGTCCCGAGCGCCCGGGAACGCGTGCGGCTGCACCGTCATTCCCCGGACAGCGTTTCCGGGTACGGGCGGTCGGGCCCGCCGGGCTCCACTACGTCTCGGCCCACGACGAACGCCAGGTGCCCGGGAAAGGTCCGTTTGGTGACCCGCTAGACAGCGCGTCCGAGCGGCAATGTGCATGAACTCCTAACCCACAAGGGCAGGATTCTCCGGTACGGCGTCGTTAGCACACACGGCTTCTATGGCGTCCTTTTTCCAACAAATGCCGTAGATCGGCTCCCCGGTCTCTTGGTCCTTCACGCGGGAACTGTAGATTCCGACAAACGAGTATCTTGGTGGCGAAGTGGTGGAGAACGCGCCTATGCCTCCTGTCTTCGGTGTCTGGAATAGTGCCCCCGCAGCCCTCCAGAACACCGGAGAGCCGGAAAATCCTGGCCGCGTGAGAATGTCAAGGTAGAAGCCCGGCAGTAACAGCTCCTCTCCGCCCTCGTAAAGCCCCCTGGTGGGCGATGCGACTGTTCCCTTCTTTGACATTGGTGACGGCCTCGGAGGCATGAGCGGCAAGCTCGGAAACCCAACTATCAGCACTTCGGAATCGAAACCGAACGGTGCATCAGATGTACCTTGCGGATTGATGTCATTCCTCTCGTTCGCGGGTTTATTGCCGCTTTTGTAGCACCCCTCTGGGGAATTCCAGTATCCGGGCGTTCGCATGTGGTCAAGCATCCACTCGCGTCGAAACTCCCAGTCAACATCCATCGCCACCACGTCGACCGTCTCGCCTAACGGGTGTTGCCTCCACGTTGGGATTCTCGCGCCCGATTCGTCCTCCCTGCGCAACGGCAATTCAAGTGGGATGCTAATCGTGGGAGCAAGGTCATCATCTGTGACAAGACAGAGCAGCATCATGACCTTGAGCGTCATCGGCATACGATTGTTCTTGTCGAGAAACGTCCCATCGAATGCGTCTCTTCCAGACACCACATGCCAGTTCGTCACGAGATGAAGCCGTTCACGGAAACGGAACAGGAATCCGGTAGCGTCGGCCATCCTGTTCCCGTATTCGTCAATCGCCTCCAACTTCAGAGGGTATTGCATCAGCATGTTTAGATTGTTTTCCAGATGCGTTGGATGTTCCTCGGTCTCGGCGGCCATTATCTTCTCCCTTGCTTGAAGTCCCCAAAGGGTGATGCGTAACCCGGACGCCAGGGGCGATGGACGCCCCCAGCGGCGACAGCCTGTGAATTCGCAGGCGGGAGTCAAACGCCGGGAGACTACGAGCCTCTCTGCATCGAGCGCACTTGCCAGCGGTATTCCGCGAGGTAGCCAGCCCATACTGCCGTTCAACGTCCCGATCCCGGGTGCGAGCGCCCTCGGTTTCGAGCGAGCCCTGACCTCACTGGGGTGCTTATGCAGGTGACAGCCTGCCACGCATTTGCTACGTTGCCGGCACCATGAAGGTCTTTCTGAGCTACGCGCACGACGACGCCGCCCTTGCCAGCCGCGTCTGCAAGGCGCTTGCGGACAGCGGTCTCGAAGTGACCGATCCCGACCGCGACCATCTCCCAGGCGAGAACTGGGCGGGCGAGGTCGCCCGCGCCCTCGAAGAGTCCGAAGCCATGGTCGTCCTGCTTACGCCGTCGGCCGTCGGCTCGACGGCCGTGATGCGCAATATCGAGTATGCGCTTGGGGCGAAGAACTACAGCAACCGGCTGATTCCCGTGGTCGTCGGTGGCATCGAGCATTTTTCCGCTGCGGAGGTCCCGTGGATCGTTCGGCGCATGCCGTGGTTCGAGTTGGACGACGCCGACGCCGAGTCGCCGAAGGTCGAGCCGATCGCGGAGGCGATCCTCAGTCACGCCTGAGGGTTCCCAGCTCGCCGGTGCCGGTTCCCGACGAAGTCTTCCTGTCCCATTCCAGTGCCGACCGGGTGTTCACGGCCCGGCTCGCCGAGGTGCTCCGGCGCCATGGTGTGCCAGTCTGGTACAGCGACACCAACATCCTGGGCGCGCAGCAATGGCACGACGAGATCGGGGCGGCGCTGCGGCGTTGCGACTGGCTCGTGGTGGTCCTGACGCCCGACGGGGTGGCGTCGACATGGGTCAAGCGCGAACTCCTGTTCGCCCTCCAACAGGACCGGTTCGACGGCAGGATTGCGCCCGTCCTGTATCGGTCGTGCAACCATGACGAACTCTCCTGGACATTGGCGTCGTTGCAGATGATCGACTTCCGGGAGGACTTCGACCAGGGCTGTCGCGACCTGCTGCGGATCTGGGGGATCGGGTACGTGCCGGGTGCGTCGTAGCAGCCCGGCTCTTGCGGGGTTGTTGCTCGTGACCGGCCCTCCCCGTGTCCCGTTCTTCCATTGGGGCGACCCCCCTTCGGTGGCCGGGCTCTATCGCCTTCGGTGACCAAGCCCCCCTCCGGGGTCTTGTCCCTGCCGGGTGACGATCCCTGTCGCGGAGTCCGTGAAAGCCTGCCCAGTACGTTCCACAAGTTATCCCAGCCCTCCGCGCCCAAGGCACCGCTTCCAGCTTTTTAAGCCGAACGTCTGGTCCGCTACGTTTCAGAAAGGGCCGTCAGAACTCCGAAAATCCCGCTACGCGGCACGTAACGAAACGAGTAACCGAACTGGACAAGAGCGGAAAACTTAATTAGAATCAAGTGGTTGATGTGGACTGAAAGCGGGCTCGAGGCTCGCGGCCTGATGTTCAGTTCGAACCCGGGTCGTTCGCAGGCGCTTTCTGGATGAATCCTTCGAACAGGCCCTCAAGGCGAGCGACGCGTTCGTACAGGTCGTCCACGTCGGTGCGGATCTCGTTCAGTTCAGTGCGAATGCCATGCAATTCGATACGTACGCTGCGAAGTGCCGTCAGGGTCAGCCCGGCGAGCGCGACACCGACGGCAAGTATCGATACGATTTCCGGGCTCAAGTGCTCCACCACCAATCGAGGATGTGAGTCATTGTTGCACAGGTCCTCGTGCCCCCTTGTGGCGATCTCCGAAACTCGTGTGAGTTAAAACGGCTTGCTCCGAATGCTATTTCGAAAGGCCGCCGGCAAGCAGAAAGTCACGCGAAATCCAACTGGCGCCACGCCTCGTAGACGGCGACGGCCACGGCGTTGGACATGTTCAGGCTGCGGGAGTGGGCCCGCATGGGAATGCGCAGCCTGTGGTCTGCCGGAAAGCGGGCGAGGACGTTCGCCGGAAGCCCCCGGGTTTCCGGCCCGAATAACAGCGCATCGCCGCCGCGGTAGCGGGGCGTGGTGTGGGGAATCGTCGCCTTCGCCGTGAACGCGAATACCCGTTTGGGCCGCACGCTCTCGAGGTAGGTGTCGAGGTCTGGATACACGCGCACGTCGGCGAACTCGCGGTAATCGAGCCCCGCGCGCTTCAGGCGCACATGATCGAGTTCGAATCCCAGCGGCTCGATCAGTGAGAGCGAGGCGCCCGTATTCGCCGCCAGGCGAATCACGCTGCCCGTATTGGGCGGTATCTCGGGCTCGTAGAGGACGATGCGCGGCATGGTGTCCATTCGATGAATTTACCGCGAATCGGTTTCCGAAGGGCCACCCCCAAGGGTTTCTTCAAGGGTCCAGGCGGGTTCGCGTTCCAGAATCCACGCTTGAACGGATAGGATAGTAGCGATCAGCCGCGATAGCGGCGGTGGTCCCGATCGAGGAGGGAGGATGTCGATGGACAATGGCAATCATAGTGGTCTCCAGCTGCCGGACGAGCTGCTCATGCTGCGCGATCAGATCCGACGCTTCATGCGCGAGGAAGTCAAACCCATCGAGGACAAGCTGCCGCATGACGCGCTCGGATGCGGGCCGGAGGATCTCGCGCATCTACGCGGGATCGCCACGGAGATGGGACTCACGCGGTTGACCACGCCGGAGGAGTACGGCGGCAATGCCCTCAGCGCCCTGGCGCGGGCGATCGTCGCCGAGGAGGGGGCGAAATGCCGCCTCGGTGCATACAACCCGGCGTTGGGGGCTTTCGCCGGCGGACCGCCCATCATCCTCTGGTCGGGAACGCCGCAGCAGATAGAGAAATACGCCGTTCCCTGCATCGACGGAGAAAAACGCGCGTTCGTTGCGCTTACCGAACCGACCGGCGGATCGGATCCCCGCAACAACGTGCAGACCCGGGCGCGCAAGGAGGGCGACGTGTGGGTCCTGAACGGACGCAAGATGTGGATTACGGCGGCGGGCAGCGCGGACTACGGCATCATATTCGCACGTACCCGGGACGGTTCGCCGCCGCAGATCACGGCGTTCATCGTGGAACCGGACTTCAAGGGCATCGAGTTCAACGAGATCAAGGTGATTCGGGCGCTGTCCCCCTACGAGATCGTGCTCGACAACTGCGAGGTGCCGGCAGAGAACGTCCTCGGCGAGGTGGGCGGCGGCTTCGGCGTGGCCCAGAACTGGCTGGTGGATGCGCGCATTCCCTATGCCGCCGGCTGCATCGGGATCGCCCAGGAAGCGTTGGACATGGCCTGCGGATGGGTCAAGAATCGTCCGGTCCGCGACGGCTTCTTGGCGGACAAGCAGGCGATCCAGTGGATGATCGCCGACTCCGAAGTGGAACTCCGCGCCGCCCGGCTGCTGATCTACGATGCCGCATCGAAGGTGGACGCCGGTGCGCCGGGCAAGGTGGATGCCTCGGTGTGCAAACTCTACGGCACCGAGACCGCCTGGCGCGTCGTGGATCGCGCGATACAGATGTTCGGCGGCATGGGCGTCGCCAAGGAGATGCCGCTGGAGCGCTGGTACCGCGAGTTGAGGGTCAAACGGATCGGCGAGGGCCCGTCGGAGGTGCACCGCCTGGTGGTCGCGCGGGACAAGCTACGCAACACCGACGGTGGCAACTACTTCGGGTAGACCGCTGGGATGAGCAACAGGCCAAGCCGACGGTGCTGCCCCTGGGCGCTGCTTGCGACAGGTGTTAGGGCTACAGCAGGCCCGAGCTTGGAGTTGCGTCAAGAGCCGCGACGATGCTACGCAGGGCGAATTTGTTCTCGGACATCCCTGATAGTGGCCGGATAACGTAAAGCCCTGATATTGAAGCGCATTTTCGGGTCAACGGAAAACTGGGCGAAGGGGTGCCTCAATCCATGTAACTCGTTGATTTCATTGGACCCGGTGCAAAGAACAAATTAGCCGTGCGATGCTACGGGACAGCTACCGCCGAGGATGGTGTTGGCGTTATTCTCCGCTTTAGGAGCGCGCCTGGGCTCTGCATCGTTCTCCCATACGGCGTTATGACAAGGAATCGCTATGAAAAAGCTCAACCTCGCCAAAACCTTCGCCGAGTGCCTCGAATATAAACCAGGTCAAGAGATGACTGCCCGCGAAATCGGTGAGTGGATCGTTGAGCACTATCCGGATCAGGCTAAGGCGAAGGTGGCGGGCAGCAAGCAGACTCTCACTTTGGAGTCCGTGCCGACTCAATACAGCGCGGAAATAAGCAGCAACCGACCAAATCTGCTCAAGCGATTCCCGAGCGTACGGGATACGGAAAGCCGCCCACGTCGGTATTATTGGACTGCGCAAGATGAACTTGGTGCTATTGAAGGCGATGGTGCCGAATCGACGAAGAAACAGAACGGAAAGAAAAAGCGCACGGAAGCGGACCTTTATCCACTGCTATGCAAGTACATGCTGGAGGATCGAAGCGATCGAAGCGTCTACGCAATGCGGATAGACGAGAAACGTTCGAGGCATTCGAAGGGATCGGGCGGGAATCGTTGGCTATATCCCGACGTGGTTGGGATGCAGTTTCTATCCTCGAATTGGGAAATGAATGTGCAGAAACTGGTAGATCAGATTCGAGCGAACGTTGTACGGCTCTGGTCATTTGAAGTCAAAGTTCACCTGAAGCTCTCCAACGTTCGACAATACTATTTTCAAGCGGTGTCCAATTCGTCATGGGCGAACTTTGGGTACGTTGTCGCTGAGAGTGTCGATACGGATGCCAGGGCTGAGCTAGAGATGCTGCACTCTCTCCATGAATCGGCCTTATCCAATTGGAGCGGGAAGATCCACTAGAGAGCCAAGTGCTTGTGCCAGCGCGCGAAAGGGACATCGTCGATTGGGCAATCTGCAATCGTATTGCCAATGAAAATTCCGACTTCCGCAAATTCATTGGACTAGTCTTCGAAGCGCACTTAACGGGCAAAGTCAGACCAGAGTTGTGGGCATACCGCGCGACACCGCAGTCTACGCCTCCTGGATAAACCAGATCGAACGTTGGTGAGAACTCACCGCACAACAGGCCATCCGGCGCGGACCATTTTTCATAGTCAAAGAGCTGATCCACAAACGCTTGGTGGAACACTTCAATGAACAAACAGATCTGTTCGCGTGGGCCGAAATAGCCGAATCGCCCTGGCTAAGATCGAACGATTTTTTGAGTTATTTCCCGAGCGGGGCAGGTCCAGGTCAGGACCTCCCCTCCAGTTCGGCCAGCTTGCGGGTGAGCGTGTTGCGGCCCCAGCCCAGGAGTTCGGCGGCATCGCGCTTGCGGCCCCCGGTCTGTTCGAGCGCCGCCCGGAGAAGGATGCGTTCCACTTCGGGCAACGCCTTGGAAAGGACGCCCGTGCCGCCTGCGGCGAACTGCCCCTGCGCCCAGGTGCGCAGTCCGGCTTGCCAATCGGTTGCGACGCTGGCCGGGTCGTCGCCGCTGGTGAGTTCCGGCGGCAGATCATCGACGAGGACCTCGCGGCCCGCGGCCATGACCGTGAGCCAGCGGCAGGTGTTTTCGAGTTGGCGCACGTTGCCGGGCCACTGCAGTGTCATCAGGTACTCCTCGGTCTCGGTGCGGAGCTGTTTCGGTTCTCCGCCGAGTTCGTTCGCGGCGGCCTGCAGGAAATGCCGTGCGAGGATGGGGATGTCCTGCGCCCTTTCCCTGAGTTTCGGCAGGTGGATGCGGATGACGTTCAGCCGGTGGTAGAGGTCTTCGCGAAAGATGCCGTCGCGCACAAGCTGCTCCAGGTTCTGGTGCGTGGCCGCGATGATGCGCACGTCCACCTTGACGGTCGAGCGGCCGCCGACGCGATAGAACTCGCCGTTCGCCAGCACCCGCAACAGGCGCGTCTGCGTATCTGGCGGCATGTCTCCTATCTCGTCGAGAAACAGCGTGCCGCCGTCGGCCTGTTCAAACCGGCCCAGGCGTTGCGAGTTCGCTCCGGTGAACGCCCCTCTCTCGTGGCCGAAGAGGTCGGACTCGATCAGGTCCCTTGGTATCGCGGCCATGTTCAGGGCCACCAGTTGTCCGCTTGAACGCGGGCTGTGGCGATGCAGCGCCTGCGCCACGAGTTCCTTGCCGGTGCCGGACTCGCCCTGGATCAGCACGGTGATATTCGACTGTGCCAGGCGGCCGATGGCGCGGAACACTTCCTGCATCGCCGGCGCCTGGCCGATGATCTCCGCTGCGGGATTCTCCTCGGCTGGTCCTTCTGTCGCTGCGGTCTCGCGGTGGTGCGCCACGGCGCGACGCACGGTGGCGACCGCATCGTCGACGTCAAACGGCTTGGGCAGGTATTCGAATGCGCCGCCCTGGTAGGAGCTGACGGCCACCTCGAGGTCGGAGTGGGCGGTCATGATGATGATCGGGACCGCGGGGTGCGTTTCCTTCACCGAGGCCAGGAGTTCGAAACCGTCCGCGCCAGGCATGCGGATGTCGCTGACGATGGCGTCGGGCTGTGTGGTCTGGATCTGTTGCAGCACGGCGTCGCCCCTGGCAAACGACCGCGTCGTGAAACCCGCCTGCTCGAGGGCGCGCTCGAGCACCCAGCGGATCGACCGGTCGTTGTCCACGACCCAGATGTTGGCACTCGGCGCTTCAGTCATCGTTCGGCTGCTCCAGTGGTATGTACAGCGCGAATGCCGTCTTCCCGGGCGCGCTGTCGCACTCCATCACGCCGCTGTGCTGGCCGATGATGTTCTGGGTGATGGAAAGACCAAGTCCCGTTCCATCGGGCCGGCCGCTGATCATCGGGTAGTAGATGCGGTCGGCGATGTCTGCCGGTATCCCCGGACCGTTGTCGACAATTTCGACCTTGACGACGACGCGGTGCCGGTGGCGCCCGATGGTGTATTGCCGCACGGCGCGGGTCGACAGGCTGATGCGCGGCCCCGGCGTGTCGACCAACGCTTCCTTGGCGTTGCGCGCGATGTTGAGTATCGCCTGGATCAGCTTGCCGGGATCGCCCTCGATTTCAGGCAGGCCCAGGTCGTAGTCGCGCACGAAGGCAATGCGGTTCGGGCACTCGGCTTCGATAAGCTGCACGACACGCTCGAGGACGCGATGAATGTTGACCTGTTCGAATCGTGGCCGCTCGTTGGATCCCAGCATGCGGTCGACCAGGTTTCTCAGGCGGTCCGCTTCCTCGATGATGACCTTCGTGTACTCCCGCTGGCCTCCGTTCGTCAGTTCCCTTTCGAGTAGCTGCGCGGCCCCGCGTATGCCCCCCAGGGGATTCTTGATTTCGTGCGCAAGTCCGCGCACCAGCTTGCGCGTCGTTTCCTGCAGCGCGAGGTGTTCATCGCCTCGATTGATCCTCAAGAATCGGTCGAGCGGTTCGATCTCGATCAGGAGTTCGCCGTTGTCCAGCAGTTCGACCGAGTAGTCCGCGCGCAGGTCGCCGTGGCCGTTGCTTTTGAGCACCGCTCGACGCTTGGTGTATGGCTGGCCTGTCTCAAGGGTGTTTCTGAGCGCCGACGCCCGCTCGGCGGGATCGACGAACAACTCGCGCACTTCCTTGCCGACGACGCGCTGGGAGGACTTGCCGAAGAGGGATTCGGCCGCATGGTTGAGGTAGCCGACGCGCAGCGTGTTGTCCAGAACGACCACGGCGGTGGCGAGCTGATCGAGTATCTCTGGGGCCTGGGCCATCATTTTGTCGCGCCTTTTGTGCCCGCGAAAACCGGACTGGAAATAGCGCTGCAAAAATCGGTCCACTTGCATTCGCGGTCGGTGGGCACCGTATTGGCTGGGATTTTCCGGTGCCGTGCGACAAGTTGAGAAATGTGTGCACCAAAATAGTGCGTTGCCTCGCGGGCGTCAAACTCGCATGGAACAAAGGGTGTACGTCAAAAATGTGTTGAAGTGAGGGAAGGTTGAGTTGTGGCGGGGTTGGGCGGATACTTCTGGCAATATGTCTATTTGCCAGACAAGGAGGTTCCATGGCGGCGCCACGCGACATCGACGTTCTCATCGGGCAACGGGATGCGTTGCTGGGGGAGTTGGCCGGGGTGGGCGACCTGCGGCCGGGCACGTTGCAGGCGCGCCACCGCCGGTGCGGCAAGCCGACCTGCCGCTGCGCGCGCGAGGGCGATCCGGGGCACGGGCCGAAGTGGGTGCTGGTGTCGCGCGTCGCGGGAAGGACGCGCAACTGGACGATACCGGACGAGGCCGTGCAGCGGACGCGGGAGCATCTCGACGAGTGCCGGCGGTTCCGGGAGTTGACGCGGGAGTTGATCGCCGTCGGCGACGAGCTGTGCCAGGCGCGGCTGGAAGGGGACGCGCCCGGGGCACCGGGAAAAAGGGGGCGCCGGGCTCCGCGTTCGAGGCGCGGCTAGCGACGGCGCTGGACGCCGAGGCGGGGCGGCTGCTCGGGGACGGGGTGCTGGACGGGATCGGCTTCGAGCGGCTGGAACGCGCCTGCCGCCGGGTCGCCCTGGAGGCGATGGGCCGGGCGCTGGCGGCGCGGCTGAACGCCGACCGCTCGGACGAGCGCGGGCCGCGGCTGGCGTGCCCTCGGCGGGACCGAAGCGACCACCGCGGCGACGGCCTGGCGCGCTACGCCGGGCGGCGCGCGAAGACCTTCGTCACGGCGCTCGGGGAGATGGAGCTCTCGCGCGCGTGGTACCACTGCGACGGCTGCGGCCGCGGCTTCGCGCCGCGCGACCGGGAACTCGGCTTCGGCAAAGGCGGTCTGTCGCCGGCGGTGCTGCGCATGGTCGGCTGCGCGGCGGGCGAGGTGAGCTTCGCCGCGGCCGGTTCCCTGCTGCACGAGCTGGCGGGCCTGAACGTCGACGCCAAGACGGTGGAGCGCCGCGCCGAGGCGCTCGGCCGCGAAATCGCGGCGGACGAACGGGAACGGGCCGCGGCCGGGCCCGCCACCGCGCCCACGCTGTATCTCGGTCTCGACGGCACCGGCGTGCCGGTGCGCGGGGCCGAGACCGAAGGGCGGGCCGGCAAGCAGCCGGACGGTTCCGCGAGGACGCGCGAGGCGAAGCTCGCGGTGGTGTGGTCCGCCGAGCGGACCGGCGCCGACGGCGCCCCGGCGCGCGACCCCGGCTCGGTCACCTGCTCCGCCGCCATCGAGTCCGCCGCCACGCGCGACACCGACGCCGTTCCCGCGCCCTTCGCGCAGCGCGTCGTGCGCGAGGCCGCGCGGCGCGGCTTCGGCGCCGCCGAACGCCGCGTGGTGATCGGCGACGGCGCGGCCTGGATCTGGAACATCGCCGCGGAGCACTTCCCCGGCGCCGTCGAGATCGTCGACGTGTTCCACGCCGCCGAACACCTGTTCGACATCGGCCGGGCCGTCTACGGAGACGACAACGATCTCGCCCGCGTCTGGGCGGAGCAGCGCCGCGGCGAGCTCCTCGCCGGCGACTTCGACGACCTGCTCCGGGCCGTCGGCGCCCACGCCGGCCGCTGCGAGGAGGCCCGCAAGGGGCGCGCCTACTTCGCCGGCAACCGCCGCCGCATGGACTATCCCCGGTTCCGCGCCCTGGGACTGTGCATCGGCAGCGGCGTCGTCGAGGGCGCCTGCAGGAACGTCGTCGCCTGCCGCCTCAAGCGCGGCGGCATGCGCTGGACCGTGGCCGGCGCCGACGCCATCCTCGCCCTGCGTTCCTGCATCGTCAGCGACCGCTTCGACGACTTCTGGCAGCGCCGCGCCGCCGCAAATTGACCCTTCATCTCACAATCGAGACGTACACCCTGGAACAAACGCCTCCGGGGAGCGGTAGCCACCTGGGGCGACTGTTCCATGGGCGACGAGCGGGGCCGGGCCGGAGCCTTCAGCCGGGGGAGCGCGAGGGGGCACGCCTCGCAAGAAAAAGCCTTCAGCCGGGGGAGCGCGAGGGGAACCCCTCGCAAGAGGAAAAACGAAGCCGAAGGCACCGGCCGTGGGGCACTTTCAGAACTCGCGTGGGCCGGGACTATCGGCGTTGTCCCGTGGCTGCGCGAAGCAGGTGGAAACGGACGGGGGCACTCTGAATCAGTACGTTGTGCTCCCGGTCCAGGACGGCGATTCGCACCGTGTGGGGGCCGCGCGCGACTCCCGTGAGCGCGAATTCAATGTCGTTGCGGGTTTCGGCAGGGGGGCGGACACGGTCCTGCAGGGCTTCGAGCGATGTCATGGCGCCGTTCACGAGCAATACCGCGCGGTGATCTTCGCGCACCTCGGGCTCGACTCGCCCCGTCACGCGCACATTGCCCCCGTTGCGACGAATCGTCTCTCCATCGCCCGGGCCGGTGACGGACAGCGACCGGTAAGATTGCGTCGCATCCGACGGGGCGGGGGCGGATTCGCCCAATGCCGCCGGGATGTAGGTGTTGACTCCGGGAAGTGCGACCTCCTGCCGGCCCGCGGCGGCCCGGTCGGCGAATACGGTGATGCCGTGCGCATCTTCGTACCGGTAGATCTTCGTGTCAGCGCCTGCCAATGTCCCGAGCGCGAGCAGCGCGCCAGACAACCACCTCGCCGTCACCGGAGACCGAGGCGGACGCAGAATCTTGAATCGAACTGGCCCCGTCATCAGGCAGGAAGTTTGCCTCGAAACGTGTGTTGAGCGTGACAGCCGGGGCCGGCTCCAGGTGTAGGACCGCGCACCTTCGATGCGCGGGAAATTGCACTTTCCGGCGAACTGCGATGGCGGCGCGGTGCCGCCATCGCGGTTCGCTCGAGGGGTTGGATCAGACGGAGTAGTACATCTGGAACTCGGCGGGGTGCGTGGTCATGCGCAGCATTGCCACTTCTTCCTGCTTGAGTTCGATGTAACCGT
The DNA here is from genome assembly GCA_963668365.1 of Pseudomonadales bacterium. Lineage (GTDB taxonomy): Bacteria > Pseudomonadota > Gammaproteobacteria > Pseudomonadales > Azotimanducaceae > VXNE01. The sequence goes on along the minus strand of OY764266.1, from coordinate 4,196,818 downwards.
CGATCTGGTCATCGCTGAAGACGCCGCCGGCTGTCAGGAAACCGCGGTCGGCATCGAGTTCTGCGAGCGCTTCCTCCAGCGAGGCGCACACGGTGGGAACGCCTTCGAGTTCCTCCGGGGCCAGATCGTAGAGATCCTTGTCGAACGGGTCGCCCGGGTGAATCTTGTTCTGAATGCCGTCGATGCCCGCCATCAGCATGGCCGCGAAGGTCAGGTACGGATTGCCCGCGGAGTCGGGGAAGCGGACCTCGGCGCGATAGGCCTTCGGATTGCCTCCCTGCACGTAGGGAATGCGGACGCCGGCGGACCGGTTGCGCGCCGAATAGGCGAGCAGGACCGGCGCTTCGAAACCGGGCACCAGGCGCTTGTAGGAGTTGGTGGTCGCGTTGGTGAACGCGTTGAACGCCCGGGCGTGCTTCATGATGCCGCCGATGTAGTAGAGGGCAGTTTCCGACAGTCCGGCATAGCCGTCACCGAAAAACACGTTTTCGCCACCCTTGGAGATGGACTGGTGCACATGCATGCCATTGCCGTTGTCGCCCACCAGCGGTTTGGGCATGAATGTCGCCGTCTTGCCGTAGGCCTGCGCAACGTTGTGGACGCAGTACTTGTAGATCTGCAGTTCGTCCGCCTTTTTGACCAGCGTGTTGAAGCGTGCGCCGATCTCGCCCTGGCCGGCGGTCCCCACCTCGTGGTGGTGCACCTCGATCTCTATCCCCATGGCCTGCATCGCGCTACACATCGCGCTCCGGAGGTCGGCGCCGGAGTCGACCGGCGGGACCGGGAAGTACCCGCCCTTGACCCTTGGACGGTGGCCCAGGTTGCCGCCCTCGAATTCGGTGTTCGACTCCCAGGCGGCTTCCTCTGCGGATACCGCGTAGGAGCACCCGGACATGTCGACTTTCCAGCGGACATCGTCGAAGACGAAGAACTCGGCTTCCGGGCCGAAGAAGGCTTCGTCGCCAATGCCGGTCGAAATCAGGTACTGCTCGGCGAGCCTGGCGGTCGAACGCGGGTCGCGTCCGTACGGCTGCATCGTCGTGGGCTCGATGATGTCGCAACGCACGTTGACGGTCGTATCGTCGCGGAAGGGATCGACCACGGGGGTCGTGTCGTCCGGCATGAGCATCATGTCGGATTCGTTGATGCTCTTCCATCCGGCGACGGACGAGCCGTCGAACATGATGCCGTCCGCGAAGGCTTCCGCGTCCAGGCGGTCCGCCGGGATCGTCGTGTGCTGCTCCTTGCCCTTGGGGTCGGTAAACCGCAGGTCCACCCACTTCGCATCGTTGTCGCTGATCAGTTTTAACGTGTTTCCCGCCATTTCGGATTCCGCTCCGTTGTTTTGCAAAAATTGATTGACTTGGCGAAGCCGCCGACGAACCGAAGTTCGAGGAACTCGACCTCTTTCTGCTGGTTCCCTATGTGTTAAGCAATATCGGTGCCATGCGGCGTTCTCGTTGCCTTGCGGCACATTGCACGCGAAACAGGCGCACGCGTGCGGCAGAACTCCGCTACTCGGCACTCTTGTCAGCACACTTTTGACACACTGGGTGTGACCGATGGTGTCTGTCGTGGTGCACGACTCGGCATGATGCACTGTGTTGGTGCGTCTCGGTGCGTTGGCTGCGCTGTTTCGTCCTGGTTCAAGTCTCGCACACTTCGATAGTGATGCGAATACATCCGCGATCCTGCTCGGTCGAAACCACGACATGGCCGTGAACGCGGCACCACGCAGGAATGTCGTGCAGCACGCCGGGATCGGTCGCAAGGATATCGAGCAGTGTCCCCGGTGCCAGGTCTTCGACGCGCTCCTGGGTGCGAATGACGGGGAGGGGGCAGAGCAGTCCGCGGGCGTCCAGTCGTTGACGGTTTTCTTGCGCCACGGAGACTTCAGTCGGCGTTGCGGTCAGACATGCCAGGATGCCGGCAGATCCGTCGGCGACAACGGTTCGACGTTGAGCATTTCCACTACACCATCGGTGTGGTGGGCGCTGACGTCGACGCGCGGCAAGGTGCGGCCCTGGCTATAGCGGGCCAGTATGCGGGCGGCAAGCGTCAGGTCGCGGCGCTTCGGTGCGCCATCGATCAGCGCCAGCGGTCCGGGGAGTTCGGTGGTTCGCATGTGCAGAAAGCGCTTGCGATAGCCCTCGAGGTATCGGTTCTCGCCTTCCTCGCGCCCGACGATCAGCTTGTAGTGGCTGGCGGGCCGGATGTGGCGTCCCACCTTGAGCAGCATGATGTCGTCGAGTTCGTAGTCTTTCGCACCCCGGGAGTCCCACAGGTCCTGCAGCTTCGAGGCGTATTGGGCGTCCGTCAGGAAGCAGCAGCCGCCGGCCGGCTGTGCGTAGTCCGAAAAGCCGAACGACTCCGCCAGCGCCATCTGCGGCTTGCGGTTGCGGCCATGGAAACCGTACAGGGCGGCGCGGTCCACCCAGCCTTCCCGTTCGGGTCTGGTCGGGGCCAGGTTCTTTGCGCACAGGGGCCGCAACAGGAGGTCGTCGGCGCCGGATTCGCGCGCGATGATCGGCATGGTTTCCTTGCGCTGCGACTTGGGCCGCTGGCCGATCACCTCGCCGGTTATGACAAAGTCGAAATCCCGTTCCTCCATGCCCCATGCCAGGGCCTTGTTGACCATGAAGATCTTGCAATCGAGGCATGGGTTCAGGTTCTGGCCATAGCCGTACTTGGGGTTGATCACGATGTCCTTGTACTCGGACGACACGTCGATGATGTGCAGCTTGATGCCGAGCTGCTCCGCGACCCAGAGCGCGTTGTTCCGGCGCGGTCTGGCACGGTGTTTCTCGCGGATGGCGTGGGTGTGGCCCTCCACGCAGAAGCCGGTGTAGAAATTGAGTCCCTCGACATGTACGCCTTGCTCCTGGACGACCTTTGCCGCCAACATGGAGTCAAGTCCTCCGGAGATGAGCGCGATGGCTTTCTTCATGCAACGTATTGTAGCCGGTCGGTGTCCCGGCTTCGCCCGATACGGAGGTCGAAAATGGGGACACCGAAACGCGACGCCACGCGCGACGTTCCTGTCGGGTCCGCGTGAAGGGGGCCTGACGTGAGGGCGTTGTGCCAACGCGTTGCCGGCGCATCGGTCGTCATCGACGGCGACACCGCGGCGCGAATCGACCGCGGGCTGCTCGTTTTCCTGGGCGTGTTCCGCGACGACACCGAAGCGCAGGCGGAACGGCTGGCGGCGAAGACCCTCGCGCTACGCGTTTTCGCCGCCGCGTCGAAGCCGATCAACCGGTCGGTCGTGGATGTCGGCGGCAGCATTCTGGTCGTCTCGCAGTTCACGCTGGCGGCGGACACCTCGCGAGGCAACCGGCCGAGCTTCGGACACGCGGCGGAACCGGAAAGGGCGCTCTCTCTATGAACACTATGTCGCGACAATGAGACAGCGCTGGCGGCACGTCGCAACCGGCGTCTTCGACTTGTTCCATGGAACCGGCAACTGATCCATAACTTATTACTAACGGCCTTTTTGGATGACGACGATGAACCACTGGTGATCCGCACGCCAATGTTCCACGAGGAAGCCACCCAAGACTTCCTTTCGCTGTTCTCGGCGGACACCTCCTTTGACATTCACTTTTTCGACGACCATGATCGGGAGCTGCTTGGGTTCCGAGCCGAGAACCCGAACGCCAGCAGATTTCGCGCACTCTCAAGCAAGTTTGTCTTCGTCCCTTTTTGCCTTGCTCGCGCACGCCAGTTCCACGACGAGATGCAATTCTGGTTCGGTGATCGGTCGACATCGGACGACGAAGCTGCGTTCACGATCCACCTTCGCGAGCCGTTATTCCCAGACACTCTCGCGGAGATCGTCGATAATCCAGGCGATGCCAATGAACTTGACATAGCGACGGCCCTGCTCGGCGCCTTCGGGGAGGACCAAGCCTTGTCCAATCCGGCCCGCGCGGACAATGGACGAGAGTTTGTAGACGTTCTGGTCGCAACGGCGAAACACCTGCTCTTGATCCAGGCCAAAGACAGTCCAAACACGCAGTTGGCGTTGGACCGAAGAATCCGGCGGAAGATGGCCACTTCTATCAAACACATCAAGAAGGCAACGGGGCAGCTAAAAGGGTCAATTGACCACCTTCGAGCACATGAGCGCATTGAAATCACCATGGGAGACCAGCGCCGCAATGTGTCGTTGGCCGACCGGGATGTCTTCGGCGTCGTCATCGTCAAGGAGGTGTTTGATTCAGAGAGACCGACCTGCATCCAGCCCGTCCTAGAAGTGTTTGGAGAGACACGCATTCCCTGCGTGCTTCTGGACTACGCGGAGTTTCGACAGTTGGAAATATTTGACAAACGTGATTTTTTTATATTGCGTGTCGGCGTCGCGAACGGACCTCGTTCGGGGCGTACAAACAAAAGCTGGTGCAAAGCCGGCCCAAGACGATTACCGACAAAGGGAAAATTCCATGAGACTACTTAAGGAAGATGAATTGCTCGCCATCAGTGGCGGTTCGGAAGCAGATCTGAAAGCCGCCACCGAAATTGCGAAGGACGCATGCGGCGAGGGCAACGTGGAATCCGTGACGGTCGAACGAACGGAGAACGCCGACGGCTCAACTACAGTCAAGTATTCATACACATGCAAAGACAGCAACGGCGACGAATAGTACGGCTCGGGTGGGTCATCGTTGCGCTTCACACCTTGCTAGGTTGCGCCTCAACGACAGGTGGAGAACGAGCATTCGTTTCATCGCCCGCGAGCCATATGTTGAAGACAATTAGCGACCGGGCGGTGCAGATGTGCGGAATTGGACAAGTCGCGAGCGTAGATGTTGTAGTGGATGTGGATTCCGACGGTTCTGCGACAATGCGAGAAGCTGGTTTTGTATGCAAACGTCGCGACTAGTGGTCGGTTGCGGTGGACCGTAAGGGCCGTCAGTCCGAGTGGGGGAGCAATTTGCTCGCAGTAACTGGCCTCGTTTCCTGATACACGATGCCATGATGTGATCGATCCCGCGTGTGCGTTGGCTTGAACGTGTGTTCCTGACGAGAACACCGGTCACGCAAGCCCCAAAAGGTCGAGATCCCGTCCACCTGCGCCGAGCTACACGACTTGCGCCCTTGGCCGATCATCTCCAATCCTGGTCAGTCATCCGCGCGAGCGGGTGATGGAGACGCAGACCGATCATCGTCGGACCTATTTCGGGAGGAGGCGTTCTCCCGCTTCCAAGCGTCCTTCTGGCAGCCACCTCTGCTCTCTAGGCCCGTGTCTGGTCTGTTGCTGTCCTCCGTCGCCGCGTTGGCTGCCGCCGGGCTTGTCGCGTTTGCTGTTTCGTTCACCTTCGCGCGCAAGGAGCAGGCGACCGGCCACTTAGTGCCCGTAGCCGGATGGTCCCGAGTCAGCGCCCGGTCCTTCGCCGTAGTCCGCCGCCGCCATGTCGAGACGGGTGATCGAGTGGAAACAGGCGATGTGCTCTATGAATTCGCATCCGGCGCTGGCTTACGTCGGGGGATGTCGGTTGAACGCAAGCTGCTGCAAGACATCGAAGGACGTCGCGACGCCCTGAACGTGCGATTAGCAGCAATCGATGCACAGTTCGAGAATGATCGCGACCTTCAGGAGAAGGAGCGTGCTGCCGGTGTGCAGCAACTCCAGTATCTGGAGTCCGAGATCGCCTCTCTCGAAGCGCGTTTGGACATCTCGATGCGCCAACACCGGGACGGACTGAAGCTAAATGCGTCGGGGGCGCTGGCCGACGCCAACGTTCTGGAACTCGCTGATCGTGCCGAGTCCCGTGTCGCACTCTTGGCGGCGACCCAGCGCGAACTGGTCCGGATTCGGTCGGACCATGAGATGCGGCAGCAGCAATACGTGCGCCTCGAGCTCGACCGCGAGGAATCTCGCGCCACCGTCGTCGAACAGCTATACGCGTTGGCCATGGAGGAAGCACACGTTCACGTTCGGGATTCGACGCACGTCTTGGCTCCACGAAGCGGACGTGTCGCGTCGGTTCGCGTCGGCGTCGGAGACTGGGTGCGCCCGGGCGACGCGCTGCTCGATATCTTGCCGAGCGGCGTCGATCTCAAGGCGCACCTCTTCGTGAGATCCAGCGCCATAGGTCTGCTCGACATCGGCCAGGAAGTGCGCGTATATCTGGATGCCTTCCCGTACGAACGCCATGGCGCCCATGCGGGGCGAGTGTTCCATGTCTCCGAAACGACGCTCGGCCCCGGGGTTCAGGGCGACACCGACAGGGCCACCGGGGAGTTCTTTCGCATCGAGGTCGGATTCCCCGACGGGTTCAACCTGTCCCCCGCGCAACGGCGATCACTGCGTCCCGGCATGACGGTCAGCGCAGACCTTGTCCGCGACTACGGAACGTTGCTCGACTGGCTGCTCGAACCCCTGCGCGGCGCCGCTAGCCGCCTGTAGCGACCGTCGATGCGGATTCCAGTGATCCTGCAGTCGGACCGCGCCGAGTGTGGACTGGCGTGTCTGGCCATGGTCGCGGCATTCCACGGTCACCGCGAGACGCTACGCGAATACCGAATGAGATTCCGCGTTTCGCAACGGGGCGGCACACTTCGGAACCTGCGCGACTATGCCGAGCAACTCGGATTCCAGTGCCGCGCAGTCCGCGCGGAGCTCGACGAACTGCCTCAGCTACGGCGACCGGCGATTCTGCATTGGGATCTCAACCACTTCGTGGTGCTCAGGGCCGCAGGGCGCAACAGCGTGCAAATCGTGGATCCGGCGGTTGGGGCGCGTCGCCTGAGCCTCGCCGAGGCCAGCGAACGGTTCACCGGCGTCGCCTTGGAACTGATGCCGACGATGGAGCTGACACCAAGAAAGGCAATCGAGACGGTAGGGCTGAAGGCATTCCTGCCGGCCTTTCGCGGACTCGGGGCCTCCTTAGGTGCCGTGTTCGTCATGACGCTGGCTCTGCAGGCGTTCGCGCTCGCAATGCCTCTCAACACGCAATTCACCGTCGACCAGGGAGTGCGCCAAGGTGACATGAACATCGTAGCCGCGCTGGCGGTCGGGTTCGGCTTGGTAGGACTGGTTTCCGCGACGACCCGGTGGCTGCGTACGTTACTCACGCAATACATCGGTAACACCCTCGCGTTCCGCATGATGACGGGCCTTGCGCATCACCTGCTGCGACTCCCCGATGCGTGGTTCGTCGCCCGCCATCCTGGCGACGTGATTTCGCGTTTTGCATCTACCATGCCTGTCGGAGGCTTCCTGACGACCGGTGCCTTCGCCATTCTTGTGGACGCGGTCATGGCCCTCGGCGCACTTGCCATACTATTCGCCTACGCTTGGGATCTTGCGCTGGTCCTGTGCGCGTTCCTTGCAGTTCTGGTCGCGATCCGCTTTGGGACGTTTGGACAACTTCGCAATCTCACGCACGAAATGATTGCTGCCGAAGCGCATGAGGACTCTAGCTTAATCGAGAACGTCGAGCGGCACCGCGCCATCAAGCTTCTTGGCGCGGAGGGCTTACGCGAGGATGCTTGGGGCGAGCGTTATGTCCGCTCCATCAACGCGGGCGTTCGACTCGTTCGGTTCGGTGCCCACGTCGAGTTCGCATCCGCAGTGATTGGTGCTGTCCAGACCGTCGCCATGCTCATGCTCGGCGCGGGCAAGGTGATCGACGGCGCGTTCACGCTGGGAATGCTATTCGCCTTCTCATCTTACAGTGGTCTGTTCGCCGCGCGCACCTACGCGCTGATCGAGTCTCTCGTGCAGCTTCGCATGTTGCGGCTTCACCGGGATCGTATCGCAGATATTGCCCTTGAGGAACGCGAGACCCCGACCAAACGCCGTGCGAGCCGACGCGACCTGCGTGGCCGCGTTGAGATTCGATCCATTTGCTTCGCATACGGCGACGACGGGCCGAACGTGCTCTCGGATTTCAGCCTGACCGTCGAGCCGGGGGAGTTCGTGGCCATAGAGGGCGAATCGGGCAGCGGCAAATCGACGCTCATCAAGTTGCTGTGCAAGCTGCTGACGCCGACGAGCGGCACGATCCTGATTGATGGACTCGATATCCGCAGCATGGACACGCGGCATTACCATCGTCAATTGGGTGTCGTCATGCAGGATGACGACCTGTTCTCCGGGTCGCTTGTTGAAAACATCGCAGTGGAACAGGGCAACCCGGACATGGCTCGAGTCGAGGAGGTGGCCCGTAAGTCCTGCATACACGACGACATCGCGCGGATGCCCATGCAGTACCTGACGCTGGTAGGTCATATGGGATCGACGCTATCGGGCGGCCAACGGCAGCGGGTGATGATCGCCCGTGCAATATATCGTCGTCCTGCGCTGATTCTTCTGGACGAGGGCACAGCGCATCTGAACGACGAGATGCAGCAGCATGTCCTCGATAGTCTGAAAAGGACCGGCGCGACTATTGTCGCCGCAACCCACGACGAGCGTGTGCTAGCGCGGGCCGACCGGCGGATATCCTTGGGGTCTGCCCTATGACCTCCATTGTTGTGAGGGCGCGTCTCCGCGACCTTTGAATCAATGGCCAAGATTGGAAATCCTCTGGGCTTCCCCCGGAGTGGGGGTTCAGCCCCTCGACATGTACGCCTTGCTCCTGGACGACCTTTGCCGCCAACATGGAGTCGAGTCCGCCGGAGATGAGCGCGATGGCTTTCTTCATGCAACGTATTGTAGCGGGTCGGTTTCCCGGCTTCGCCCGAAACGGAGGTCGAAAATCGGGACTCCGAAACGCGAGGCCACGCGCGACGTTCCTGTCGGGCCCGCGTGAAGGGGGCCTGGCGTGAGGGCGTTGTGCCAACGCGTTGCTGGCGCATCGGTCGCCATCGACGGCGACGCCGCGGCGCGAATCGACCGCGGGCTGCTCGTTTTCCTGGGCGTGTTCCGCGATGACACCGAAGCGCAGGCGGAACGGCTGGCGGCGAAGACCCTCGCGCTACGCGTTTTCGCCGACGCGGCGAAGCCAATCAACCGGTCGGTCGTGGATGTTGGCGGCAGCGTCCTGGTCGTCTCGCAGTTCACGCTGGCAGCAGACACATCGCGAGGCAACCGGCCGAGCTTTGGACACGCGGCGGAACCGGAAAGGGCGCGGGTGCTTTACGAACGGTACGTATCCGCGATGGGGCGAAATTGGCCAAAGGTTGCCACGGGCGTCTTTGGCGCTGACATGCAGGTCAGCTTGGTCAATGACGGACCGGTGACGGTCCTGCTCGAAGGTTAGCAAGACCACGCCTCAGACCGACGAGGCATGTCTGAAGCGGCAACAGAACTACACTCATCCGCAACTGTCACTCGAACACCGCGAGGTTCATTCCCATGTATTTGGCGATCTTCGCCCTCGCCGTCTCCTGAGACCCCTGGCCCTTGATTCGATTGCAGTTCGCGCAGAGAAGCTGGAAGTTGTCCACCCAATCCTGGCCGCCTTTGGCCTTTGGAACGACATGGTCCATTTCGAAGTGTTGAATTCCTCCCATCTCGTGCCGGCAAAGATTGCAGCGTCCTTCCTGATCGTTGTATAGGCGGTTCTTCAGTTCCCTCCGCTGCTTCGGCGTCGAAGCCTTCGCACGCTCCGCGTCGGTCCGTATCGGCACGTCAATAGCGTGGCGGAAGTCGGTGAATGAAATCATGTCCTGCTTTTCGCGTATGCGCTGCACCACCAGTTCGGCAGCTTTCGGCGAAAGGTCGATGCCGCACCATAGGCGGTCAAGGAATTCAGCAGAAACCAGTGTGGTGGCGCATCCGCAGAAGGGATCGAGCACCATATCGCCCTCGTTGGAAGAAGCCTTGATGATGCGATCCAGCAACGCCAGGGGCTTTTGTGTCGGGAAGCCGATCCGTTCTTGAGCCGCAGCGTTGATCGGGTCTATGTCCGCCCAAATGTCCCTCACCGCAATGCCAGGAAGACCTTTCAAATACGTCTTCAGGCGCGGACGTCCTGTGCGCGTGAATGCGACTCGTCCCTCTTTCATCAATCTATCGACGCCCCGCTGGTCGAACATCCAATGTCTTCCCGCCGGCGGCTCCATTTCGCGGTCTCCGAATCTCCGCGCCGGCCCCGGACCCGCTCCGCTGAAATCGGACATTCGGTACAGTCCGCCCCGGTCTCTCATCAAGTCGTGTCCCCGCACGGATTCCTCCGACTGCGGTACTGTGGGAGCGTTCCAGACGTTGTTCTCGGATTTCGCGTAGAACAGAATCACATCGTGCGCGCGTCCATACTGTTTGCCCGCCTTTCGTCCGGTGGTTCTCTCCCAGGCAATTTCATTTCTGAAATTGCCGCTGCCGAATATCCCGTCCATCACCAATTTGAGATAGTGGCTCGCATTCGGGTCGCAATGGAGATAGATCGAGCCGGTCGGCTTGAGGACGCGTTTCAGTTCGAACAACCGGGGCGACATCATCATCAGGTAGGAGAACATCCCATTCGAGTGCGTTCTCTTGGCCGCATGAATGAGCGCATAGAGCCATTCGTGCTCCCGTTTCAGCCGGTTGTGCTCGATCAGGTCCACGTCCGAAAGAGTCCAGGCATCCTTGAACGCCGCTCCCGCTGCCTTGGAACCAACCGGTGCTTCATAGACTTTGTTGGAGTTGAAGGGAGGGTCCAGGTAGACAAGGTCCATGGAGTCCGAATTCACGCCCCGAAGCACATCGAGATTGTCGCCCTCGAAGACGACGCGATTGAGTTCCTGCGACGGCTTGTCTCTCGCCATTAATGCATATCTATTCGTGCGTGTATTCCCGTTTTTCACGGTAGTTCATGGTATTTGGGAGCGCAAGTCCGCCTTGGCGTCAGCATTGCGGCCGCTCTGCGAGCATGGTGTCGTGTCCCTTGGTTCCCCGGGCCGGGAAGGCCCGCTCAGTCATCCTTTGACCGTCGAGGGGGTCGGGATATCAGGATGCCTACTTCGAACAGCAGCCAGACAGGGATGGCCAACAGGACCTGGGTGAAGGGATCCGGCGGCGTGAGCATCATGCCGGCAATGAAACAGCCGACGATGACGTAGGGGCGCTTGCGCGCGATCGCATCCGCCGTCGCCAGGCCGGAGCGCACCAGCAGGAATGTTGCGATCGGAATCTCGAATGCGATGCCGAGGGCGAAGAACAGTTTCAGCACGAAGTCCAGGTAGCGATTGATGTCTGTCATCATCGTCACGCCTTCCGGCGCGACGTATGCGAAGAACGCGAACACGACCGGGAACATCACGAAATACGCGAACGCCATCCCGGCGTAGAACAGCAGGACGCTCGACGCCAGCAACGGCGTCGCGAACTTCTTTTCGCGCAGATAGAGGCCCGGGGCGACAAAACCCCAGAGCTGGTGCAACACGTACGGCATGGCGACGATAAAGGCGGTGAACGCCGCGAGTTTGAGGGGCATCACGAACGGCGATGCAACGTCGATCGCGGCCAGGTTGCCGCCGGGAAGGATGGCCGTCAGCGGCGCGGATACGAACTGGAAGATCTCTTCGCGAAAGATGAAGCTCGGTACGAACAGGACAGCCACGGCGACGACGCTTCGCAGCAGGCGTTGACGCAGTTCCAGGAGATGGTCGAGAAAAGGCATCTCGTGGTCGTCGACCCTGGCGTCGTGTTCGGCTTCCACGCCCAGAGACGCATTCGTCGCCTCGTCTCGCTTCTCGTCGTCGGCGCTCTCCGGGGACTCGTCATCAGCCATCGCGGGTCTTTTCGGGCGAGTCTTCGGCATGCGCCGTCGGTGTCAGGGGGCCGGAGGGCTCGACGGCCTGATCGCCGGTCGGCCCCTGCGGGCTGAGGTCGGTCGATGAACCGATGTTCGCGTCGTCGATCGCGCCGCCGACGTCGCGTTCGATCTCTTTCATCTGCTCCATGACGGCCTCGTTGTGGAGTTGCCGGCGCACGTCGTCCATGCCGATCTCGCGCTCGATCTCCGACTTTACCCGCGTGAAGCTCCGGCGCATGCGGCCGATCCAGAGGCCAAGGGTGCGCAGTGTTTCAGGCAGCCGCTTGGGACCGATCACCAGCAGGATGATGACGCTCAGCAGCAGCAGCTCGGAGAAACCGATGTCAAGCATCCGCTCGGCTCCTTTTAGTGCTCCAGTGTGCTAGCCGTCGCGTTCCTGGCGGGGCGGGGTGTCGTTGTCGATGATCTTCGGCTCGTCCGCCGCCTTTTTGTCTTCGTCCTGCTGCACCGCGGATCGAAAACCCTTGATGGCGTTGCCGAGATCCGAACCGAGCGTCTTCAGGCGACGGGGGCCGAACAACAGCAGGACGATGGCCAGGATGACCAGGAGTTCCCAAATACCTAGTCCGAACATCAGGGTCTTCCGCTTGTTTCGGACCGGTAACTATACTTGATCCCTCGGCGCCATTGCGCACTGCGGCCCGGCCTGCCCCGGCAGACTACGGGTCAATTGCGCGCCGCCAGCAGGACGCCCAGGAATACCGCTGCGACCCCGATGGCAGGCATCGTGGACTCGCCGCCACCGAGAGCATCGGTGAGCGGCGTCCACAGCAGGACCACGCCGGCGAGGGCGAGCACGACACCGGCAGCGCGTCGCCAGCGACTGGCGCGGCGTCGATGCCCGAGTGCCTCGGCCGCTTTGTGGATCACTTCGCGCTGCTGCGCCGCGAGCCGGTCCAGGTCCTTGATCCGCGACTCGGCGCCGAGCAGCAGGTCGGGCAGCCGCGGCAATTGATCGAGCAGGTCCGGCAATCGATCCGCAAGTCGCCGCAACGCGCCGATCGGCCCATAACGCGCTTCGATCCAGCGCTCCATGAAGGGCTTCGCCGTGGACCAGAGGTCGAGGTCGGGGTAGAGCTGGCGTCCGAGGCCCTCGATGTTGAGCAGGGTCTTCTGCAGCAGCACGAGTTGCGGCTGCACTTCCATGTCGAATCGCCGGGCGGCGCGGAACAGGGCAACGAGAAAGTTGCCGAAGGAGATCTCCTTCAGGGGCCGTTCGAATATGGGTTCGCACAGTTGGCGAATGACGGCTTCGAACTCGCCGACATCGGTGCCGGGCGGAACCCACCCCGATTCGATGTGCAGTTTCGCCACCCTCGCGTAGTCCTGGTGGAAAAAGGCGACGAGATTCTTTGCCAGGTAGGACTGGTCCTCCTCCGTCAGGCGCCCGATCACGGCACAGTCGACCGCGATATAGCTCGGCTCGGCAGGGTCCGCGACATCGATGAATATGTTGCCGGGGTGCATGTCCGCGTGGAAGAAGTTGTGTTCGAAGACCTGGGTGAAGAACGTCTCGACGCCGCGTTCCGCGAGCTTGCGCATGTCGGTTCCGCGAGCTTGCAGCTCCGCGACGTCGGCGATGGGCACGCCCTCCACCCGCTCGACGACGAACACGTCCTCGTGGCAGTGCTGCCAATGCACCCTCGGCGCATACAGCAGCGGCGAATCGGCGAAGTTGCGCCGCAGCGTTGCCGTGTTGGCGGCTTCGAGGAGCAGGTTCAACTCGCCAAAGACCGTTCGCTCATAGTCGGCGACCACGGCCTTGAGACGCAGTCTTCGCGCGTCGCGGGAGACGCGCTCCAGCAGCGCGGCGATTCCGTACAGCAGCTTCAGGTCCTTCTCGATGACGGTTTCGATGCCCGGCCGCAGGACCTTGACCACCACGTCGGCCCCATCGGCAAGCGTCGCCCCGTGCACCTGGGCCAGGGACGCCGAGGCGACGGGCTGCTCATCGAACGTGGCAAAAACCTCTCCGACGCGCTTGCCCTCGCGCGTCTCGATGCGCGCTATCGCATCCTGCGCGGGGAATGGCGGCACCCTGTCCTGGAGCTTTGCGAGTTCGTCGGCGTAATCCGTTGGCAACAGGTCGCGGCGGGTGGACAGGATCTGGCCGAACTTGATGAATATGGGACCGAGGGCTTCGATCGCGAGCCGCAGTCGCTCGGCGGGAGAACGCGCCGGTTTCGGCAACAGCGCGAACGGCGACAGCCGGATCAGCCTGCTTTCGGGGACGACGGCCCGGGCAACGTCGTCGAGCCGATACCTCGCGATTGTCCAGGCGATTCTGGCGATGCGCTTCACGCGGCCGCTCCTCCTCCGTGCGTGGCGTCCGACTTCGCGGCGGTATGCATCGCCACCACGCCTCCGAGAAGGTCGTCCGCCCGCACTTCGGCGAACTCGGCGTCGCGCATCATCAGCGAGAGGGCAGCCTGGTTCGGATGCGACTCGATGGAGTCGACCAGATAGCGGTACGGCGCCGCGTCGCCGACGACGACGCGGCCGGCCAGCGGCCAGAGGCTCTGGAACGAGCGGTTGGCGCCGCGCAACCAGGCGCTGCGCGGTTTCGAGAACTCGAGGACCAACAGTCGCCCGCGCGGGCGGAGGACGCGGTGCATCTCGCTCAAGGCGCGTTCCTTGTCCGTCACGTTGCGCAGGCCAAAGGCGATGATGACGCGGTCGAAGGTGGCTGGCGGAAAGGGCAGGGACTCGGCGTCGGCCCGCGCGGGGACGACGTTGGTCAATCCGGCGTCCAGCAGGCGGTCGCGGCCGATTGCCAGCATGCTGGCGTTGATGTCGCACAGGACGACCCGCCCGGTCGAGCCGGCGATGGGCGAGATGAGCCGCGCCATGTCGCCTGTTCCGGCCGCGAGATCAAGTACGCATTGGCCCTCCCGCAAGGCGAGGCTGTCGATGGCAATACGCTTCAGGACCCGGTGCAGGCCGAGGGACATGATGTCGTTCATCGCGTCGTAGCGTTGCGCGACGGTGTGGAACACTCCCGCGACGCGGGCGGTCTTCTCGCCCGGGGTCACGGGTTCGGCTCCGAAATCCACCGTCGCCGACCCGCGGTCGGGCGAACTCTCCGGTTTCACGGCTTGCGCGGAGGCGTCCAGTGGCCGATGGGAATCGCAGGCAGCCGGGAGGCGTTTGCCTGCTTCAGTTGGACCAGGTAGTCCCGCCAGTACTCCTGGCGTCGATCATGGAGTTCCCTGAGGTAGTTCCAGGAGTAGATGCCCGTGTCGTGGCCGTCGTCGAAGACGATGCGTATCGCATAGTTGCCCACCGCCTCCAGCTTCTCGATCCCGACGTGTTTCTTTCCGGTCTGCAATACGCGTTCGGCTTCCGAATGGCCGCGAACCTCCGCCGATGGCGAAAACACGCGCAAGAGTTCTGCGCTCAATACCGCCGTCGCGTCGCCGTAGTCGATCTCCAGGGTTCGAGAGTCGCGGTGGTAGGTGACGGCGACGGGATTCACAACGTGTTCACGGACTCAAAGGATGTAGCGCGAAAGATCCCGATCCTCGGCGATATCGGAAAGTCGGGAGTCGACATACTCGGCGTCTATGTGCACGGTGCGACCGCCGCAACCGGCAGCCTCGAAGGAGATCTCGTCCAGCAATCGCTCCAGCACCGTGTGCAGCCGGCGGGCGCCGATGTTCTCGGTATGCTCGTTGATCTGCCAGGAAATCTCTGCGATTCGGGCCACCGCGTCGTCGGAGAAGTCGAGCTCCACGCCTTCGGTTGCGAGAAGCGCGCAGTACTGTTCCGTCAGGGAAGCGCGAGGTTCCCGGAGAATGCGCCTGAAGTCGTCCGGATCCAGGGCGGCCAGTTCCACGCGGATCGGAAGTCGCCCCTGCAGTTCCGGGATCAGGTCGGAGGGCTTGGACAAATGGAACGCGCCCGACGCAATGAATAGGATGTGGTCGGTGCGCACCATGCCGTACTTGGTGGACACGGTGCAGCCTTCGATCAGCGGGAGCAGATCGCGTTGCACGCCTTCCCGGGAAACGTCGGCGCCAACCGTCTCGGAGCGTCTGGCCACCTTGTCGAGTTCGTCGATGAAGACGATCCCGGTCTGCTCAACAGACTCGATCGCCTGCGTCTTGATCTCCTCCTCGTTGATAAGCTTGAAGGCTTCTTCCTCGCGCAGGCGCCGCAGCGCGTCCCTGACTTTCAGGCGAACGCTCTTCTTGCGGCCGCCGGCGACATTCGAAAACATGTCCTGCAACTGGTTGGTCATCTCCTCCATGCCGGGCGGGGCCATGATTTCCACGCCGATCGGCATGGTGTCCAGTTCGATTTCCACCTCGCGGTCGTCGAGCGCCCCCTCGCGCAGCCGCTTGCGAAAGATCTGGCGGGTATCGGATTCGCTGAGTCCGTCCTGTCCGGATCCCCCGCGCGCCTGGGGCAGAAGCGCGTCGAGGACCCGATCCTCGGCGGCGTCGTCGGCGCGGTCCTGGACCCTTTCCAGTTGTCCTTCGCGCAGCATCTTGACCGCCACGTCGGCAAGGTCCCGGACAATGGACTCGACATCCCGGCCAACGTAGCCGACTTCGGTGAACTTCGTTGCCTCGACCTTGATGAACGGGGCGTTCGCGAGCCTGGCCAGCCGGCGGGCTATCTCCGTCTTTCCCACGCCGGTGGGTCCGATCATGAGGATGTTCTTGGGCGTCACTTCGTCGCGCAGCTCGTCGGGCAGTTGCATGCGTCGCCACCGGTTCCTGAGCGCGATCGCTACCGCTCGCTTGGCGTCGTCCTGGCCAATGATGTGCTTGTCCAGTTCGTGAACGATTTGGGGCGGGTCCATGGTGCTCATACGGCGTTCAATGTCTCGATCGTGGTCTGATGGTTGGTGTACACGCAGATGTCCGCGGCGATGGCCAGGCTCTTGACGACGATAGTTTCCGCGTCCAGCGAGGAATTCTCCAGCAGCGCCTTCGCCGCGGCCTGCGCGTAGGCGCCGCCGGAACCGATTGCGATGATGCCGGCTTCGGGCTCGATGACATCGCCATTGCCGCTGATCACCAGCGAGGCCGACTCGTCGGCGACCGCCAGCAATGCGTCCAGGCGCCTCAGCGCGCGGTCCGAGCGCCAGTCCTTCGCCAGTTCGACGGCGGCTCGGGTCAGGTTTCCGCGATACTTGTCCAGGGTGCCTTCGAAGCGCTCGAACAGGGTGAAGGCATCGGCGGTGCCGCCCGCGAACCCGGCGAGGACCGAGTCCTTGTAGAGGCGTCGCACTTTCTTCGCGTTGCCTTTCATGATGGTGTCGCCCATGGACACCTGGCCGTCGCCGCCGAGGGCTACCGTGTCGCCGCGGCGAATCGACAATATCGTCGTCCCTCTGAATTGCTGCAAGGCGCTTTAGCTCCGGAGACTGGCCAGCTTCTGATAGTGGGGAGGGCGATGGGGGATTTCAACCGACGATGCGCGTTTTCGCCGAACGGTGCCGCTTCAGCCCGCCGGCGACACTGTCAGCAGAATCGGCGACAGGTCGTGCTGCCGCAGGCTGGCCATCGCCTGCTCGGCGTCCCCCTTGCTGCCGAACGGTCCGAGGACGACGCGATGCCAGACCTCGTCCTCGTCGTCCTGCGCATTGATGCTGATGTCGGAGGTCATCCCGGTGAGCATCAATCGCGCCCGCAATCTGTTCGCATCGTCCTGCTGCCGGAATGACCCGGCCTGCACGAGGTACGTCGAGGGTCTCACGGACCCGCCGGGCGTGAGGGTCTCGTACGGTTCGGTGTCGGTCGAAACCTCGGCGGCGGGCAGCGTTTCGAAGAATTCGTAGCGGGCCGCGCCTTCTTCTCCGCCACTGTCTTCGGTCGCGGCGCCGTCTCCGCTGGCCGATGTCGAGTCCGGCGTTCCGGCGTCTTCGAGGAGGTACACCGAGGTCAAGGAGACGGCCATGCCGACGACCAGGCCCGCGCCGAAGGACGACGCGCTGAACCGGCGAGGCGGTGTTCTCTGGTTTCGTGCGGGCATCGTGTTCTGTCAACGCTCGGAAGTTGGAGAATCAGAACGTATCGAGGGGGTCCACGTCAATGGACCAGCGCACGTTGGGGACTGCCAGTTCCGCGGTTTCGAGGGCGGATAGAGCGGCGTGAAGAGAGCGGCGCCGGCGCGCGCAGATCATGCACTGGTAGCGCAGACGATTCCGCAGGCGCGGGAGCGGCGCGGGAGCGGGGCCCATCAGTTCGAACTCGTGGCTGTCTTCTGCCGCTTCAATGGCTGTCCCCGACCCGCTGTTCGCGGGACCGCCGAGAGCCTCGCGCCTGTGGCGCTCGCGGGCATCGCGGATGACGCCGGCCGCCAGGCGCAGAAGTTTGACCGCCGCCGCCGCATCCGTGCTTTCCGCTCGCAGCATGGCCATCGCGGCGTACGGGGGCAATCGCGCCGCGCGGCGTTCGGTCGCCTGAATCGAGGCAAACCCGGCGTAGCCGTGCTCGATCAGCGCGTTCAGGTTCGGGTTGGCGGGGTCGTAGGATTGAATCCAGACCTCGCCGGGACGTTGTGCGCGTCCGGCGCGTCCGGCAAC
This sequence comes from Pseudomonadales bacterium, assembly GCA_963668365.1. Taxonomy (GTDB): domain Bacteria; phylum Pseudomonadota; class Gammaproteobacteria; order Pseudomonadales; family Azotimanducaceae; genus VXNE01. The sequence goes on along the minus strand of OY764266.1, from coordinate 4,178,575 downwards.
CTGAACGATGTTCTGTGCGGTTCGCTCGGGCGCCCGGAAATCCGAGGACAGGAAACCGTTGTCCGCATCGATCACGGCCACGAGGGTCACGGCGGGAAAGTGGTGGCCCTTGGCGAGAATCTGCGTGCCGACAAGAATGGCGGCGCCGCCCTGGCGGATATCATCGAACTGCGCCGCGAGTCGTCTCGGCGAGCGCGCGGTGTCGCGATCGATGCGATACAGGGGGATGCCCGGAAACTGCTCGCGCAAGGCGGCGTCGACACGCTGGGTGCCCGTGCCGAGGCGCAGCAGGGTTTGCGCGCCGCAGCCGGGACAGGCATCCGGATACGCGTAGCGCCGATCGCAGTGATGGCAGCGCAGTGCGCGCGGGGCCTCGTGCAGCGTCAATCGCGCATCGCAATCGGCGCATCGCGCCTGCCAGCCACAGGTCGAGCACAGGCAGGTCGGCGCGAACCCGCGTCGATTGATGAAAACGAGAACCTGGTTGCCGGCCCCCAGGTGTCGCCGGATGGCCTGCAGGAGCGGGTCGCTCAGGCCGTCCCGCAGGCGCCGTCCGCGGATGTCCAGCACGCGGAACCGCGGCAACCGGGCGCCCCCGGCGCGCGACTTCAGTTCGCTCGGGCGGTAACGCCCCCGCGCAACGTTGGCCAGGGTCTCCAGCGCTGGCGTTGCGCTGCCGAGCACCGCCGGGATCTCCAGGAGCTGCGCGCGCTTGCACGCGACATCGCGGGCCGAATAGCGCAGTCCCTCCTGCTGCTTGAACGAGGCGTCGTGCTCCTCGTCCACGACGATCAGGCCAAGGTTGGCAAACGGGGTGAATACTGCCGATCGCGTTCCGATGAGGATCCTGTGGTCTCCCGACCTGCATTGCATCCACGTTCTGAGTCGCGCGCTATCGCTCTCGGCGGAATGCAGTGCCGCCGCCGCCCCGAATCGTCGACGAAAGCGCGCCAGCGTTTGGGGAGTCAGACCGATCTCCGGCACCAGGACCAGAACCTGCCCGCCGCTGTCGATGATCTTTGCGATGACCCGCATGTAGACCTCGGTCTTGCCGCTGCTGGTGACGCCGTCGAGCAGATGGATGGCGCGGGCGCCGATGGAGGCCTTGATCGCGGATACCGCCGCCTGCTGTTCCGGATTCAGCGAAATCGGCGAACGTTCGGTCCGATAGACAGGCCTGGTTTCCGCGGACCGCACGAGTCCCTTGTCCGCCAGCGCGCCCAGCGTCCGCCGATCGATTCCCAGCGCCGGGAGCTCCTGCTCGGGGACAGCCGTGCCGAGGTTCCGCAGCATCTCGAACGCCGCCTTTTGGCGCGGCGCCCGTTCAAGGCGTTCGACATCGCCAGCCGTCGCGGTCCAGGAGAGCGGCCATCTCGGGTCCGGAACCGCGCCATGCCGCGCCGCGCTCGGCAGAAGGGTCGCATAGACCTCGCCCAGGGGATGGTGGTAGTAGCCGCTGAGCCAGCGCGCGAGCGCGATCAGGTCGGGCGCGAGAAGCGCGTCGCCATCGATGACGCCGGCTATGGGCTTCAGTCGATAGGAGGAAGTCTCGGCGAAGCCCGTGACGATGCCGACCACTTCAGCGCGTCCGAACGGCACCCGCACCCGCGCGCCGACTTTCGGCCGCGGGAGGTCGGCGGGAAGCGAATAGTCGAAAACGCGACGCAGGGGGCGCGGCACCGCGACCTGTACCACTGGCGGGGTCACAGGACGAATTGCCGCAGGTTACGGAGGCAGGCGGTGCGGCCCGGTCCGATGCCGATCAGGTAGACGTGCATGCCCATGCCAGTCTACCCGGTTGCCGACCGGGCCGGTGAGCCTGTGTGCGCGAGCGTGAATCTGTCTCGTTCAGTCCGGCGGCGCGTAGTGACTGAAGCCGCCTAGCGTCGCGGCAGTTCGGATTCGGCGCGCGGGTATCGGCCGCGTGACCGCGTACAGGGCTTTGGATGGTGCGAGATGCCTGTCCCGAACGGGAGCGCGAGATGGCTGCCCGAAGGTGGCTGTCCCGAACCCGGGGCCGGGTGCGTTGGCGCGGCGGCGCAATGCGCTAAACTCGCGCAATGACCGTGCGCGAGAGCATCGAGACCAAGCTTGCCGGAGCCTTCGAACCGCTCCACTTGACGGTGGACGACGAGAGTTCGAACCACAACGTGCCGGCGGGGTCGGAGTCGCACTTCAAGGTGGTGATCGTCGCCGAGTGTTTCGACGACCGTCGGCTGCTCGATCGTCACCGCATGGTGAACGCGGTGCTGGAACAGGAACTCGCCGGTCCGGTGCACGCGCTGGCGCTGCACACCTATACGCCGGGCGATTGGAAGACCCGTTTCGGCGATGCGCCGATGTCGCCTCCATGCCTCGGCGGCAGCGCTTCGGAAGGTTGAGGCGACAGCCTAGCGCAGCATCGGCAGCAGCTCCGGCCAGATGTTGTCCAGGATCGCGGACTGTGCCTCGGCAGTTGGGTGGATCATGTCCTCCTGGAGCATGGTTTCGTCGAACCCGGTGAACGGGGACGGCACCAGGGCAGCCCGCGTCATTTTGGCGACTTCCGTGTAGATCGCCTTGAACGCCGAGGTATAGCGAGAGCCCATGTTGGGCGACACTTCCATCTCGACCAAGATCGCGCGCGCGCCGCGCGCCCTGGCTGTCTCGATCATGGCGATCAGGTTTGCGCGGATGCTGGCGAGGAGAAGTCCTCGCAGCCCGTCGTTGCCGCCGAGTTCGACGATGACGATGTCCGGGCGGTGGTGGTCTAGAAGCCTGGGCAGCCGCGCCAGCCCGTCTTTGGTCGTCCAGCCGCTTTGACTGGCGTTGACGACGCGAGCCCCGCGACCTCTCTCATCGAGCCGCTCCCGGAGCAAAGCCACCCAGCCACGCTCGCGTTGAATCCCATAGGCCGCGCTGATACTGTCGCCCAAAACCAGTATCGTTTGGTTCACATCTCGCGAGGAAGATCCCGCGCGCGAATCCGTCGCGGGACTCGCGCCCGCAACTGCGGAGACCATCAGCAATCGGATGAACAACCCTAGTGCGGCCGCCCCGATTCTGCGCGTTGACAATGTGTGCAAGACGGTAGCCACGGCGGAAGGACAGCTCTCGATCTTGGACAGCGTCAGCCTGGAAATCAACGCCGGGGAGTCCGTCGCGGTGGTGGGGGCGTCCGGGTCAGGCAAGACCACGCTGCTCGGCATCCTGGCGGGCCTGGATCTGCCGACCGGCGGGGATGTCTGGCTCGACGGCGACCGGATCACCGCGATGCCGGAAGAGGACCGCGCCCGGGTGCGCGGGCGCTGCGTCGGTTTCGTGTTCCAGACATTCCAGTTGATCGATAGCCTGACAGCCCTTGAGAACGTCATGCTGCCGGCCGAACTGCGCGGAGAGTCCGATGCGGGAGGGGATGCGCGGATGTATCTTGATCGTGTGGGACTCGCCGACCGGCTGACCCACTACCCGCGGCAACTGTCCGGCGGCGAACAGCAGCGCGTCGCCATTGCTCGAGCCTTCGCCTCGCGTCCCAAGGTGTTGTTCGCCGACGAACCGACCGGGAACCTTGATACTTCGACGGGTGGTCGCGTGATCGATCTCCTGTTCGCACTCAATCGAGAGTCGCAGGCCACGCTGGTGCTGGTAACCCACGATACGGCTCTCGCGGACCGATGCGGTCGCGTCCTCAGTCTCGAAGCCGGACGAATCGAGGCGTGAATCTCCGCTTTGCGCTGCGGCTGGTCGGGCGTGACTGGCGTTCCGGTGAACTCAGGCTGTTGCTTGCGGCCGCGCTTGTCGCCGTGGGCGCGGTGACGGCGATCAGCCTGTTCGTGGATCGTTTGCAGCAGGCGCTGCTGGCCGAGGCGACGACCTTCCTCGGCGCCGACAGCGTGATCAGTTCCTCTCGGCCCATCCCCGATGCGTTCCGCGAAGCCGCCGCCGAGCGCGGACTGGCGCAAACGGACGTCGTCAGTTTCCCGTCCATGCTGTTCGCGGACGCCTCGGACGATGCGCGCAATCAACTCGTTTCGGTGAAAGCGGTGGGTCCCGGATATCCGCTGCGGGGCGCGGTGCGGATCGCCGACGAACCCTTCGGTCAGGATCGGGTAGCCGAAACCGCGCCCGCGGCCGGCGAGGTGTGGCTGGACTCGCGCCTGTTTCCCGCGCTCGGATTGCAATTGGGCGATACGGTTTCCTTGGGCTACGCGGAACTGGGCGTGGCGCGCGTCCTGACGGCGGAGCCGGACCGGGGACGCAACTTATTCGATCTGGGGCCGCGCCTGCTGATGCGCGTGGAAGACATTCCGGCGACGAAACTGATCCAGCCAGGCAGTCGCGTGTCCTATCGGCTGCTTCTGGCGGGGGATCCCGAAGCCCTGGCGAGTCTCAAAGCCTCCATCAACGCGGATCTGCGACCGAACTATCGCTGGCGCACCGTCAAGGAGTCGAGTCCGACGATCGGCGGCGCGCTCGATCGGGCAGAGAGTTTCCTCCTCCTCGGCGGATTGCTCGCCGTACTGCTTGGCGGTGCCGCGGTGGCCCTGGCGGCGCATCGCTACGCGCGGCGCCACTACAGCCATGTCGGGGTGATGAAGACGTTGGGCGCCACGCCGGCCGATATCCTTTGGGGGTATGTCTGCGTGCTCCTGATCATCGGCGTCGCTGGCGTATTGGCCGGCCTTGCGCTTGGCATTCTGGTGCATCTCGGCATCATCGCCTTGCTGTCGACGTACCTGCCCGTGCGATTGCCCTGGCCTGGACCCAACCCGTTCGTGGTTGGCAGCGTTACCGGTTTCGTATGCCTTGCCGCATTCGCGTTGCCGCCGCTGCTCAACCTGCGCCGCATTTCTCCCATGCGCGTGATTCGCCGTGAACCGGACCGCGGGCTATCGAACGTGATTACCTATGGGTTCGCCGGCGCGGGCAGCATCGGATTGCTTGTCTGGTACAGCCAAAGCGTCTGGCTCACAGCTTGGGCGCTCGTCGGGGCGACCCTGGTTTGCGGGGCGTTCGCCGTCGTCGCGCTCGCATTGCTGCGCGGCGGTCGAATCGTCGGCATGCAGGCGGGTAGTTCGTGGCGCCTGGCGCTCGCCGGTCTGCAGCGCCGGCGCCGGGAGAACGTGGCGCAAATCACGATTTTCGGCCTGGCGATCATGATCCTGTTGATCCTGTTGCTGGTGCGCACGGCGCTGCTCGCCGAATGGCGGTCCCAGATACCGGAGAACGCGCCGAATCATTTCCTGATCAATGTTGCCGCCGGCGAAGTCGGCGCGGTGCAGGACCTGTTGCGTGAGCATACGGACTATGACGGCAGCTTGTTTCCGATGATTCGAGGCCGCGTCATCACCGTCAACGGCGAGCCGGCGCGCGGTTGGCGCGAGCGCGAGGGCGAGCGGGGCGAGGATATGGGACCGGGCCTCGGCTCCGAGCGGAACCTGACGTGGTCCGATGACGTGCCCGGCGACAACGTGTTGGTACAGGGCGACTGGTGGCCCGCCGATACGGCCGAATCACTGATTTCTGTCGAAACGGACTACGCGAGGGGCAACGGATTGCGCGTCGGCGACGTGCTGGAATTCGATATCGGCGGGTTGCCGGTGTCCGCGCGGGTGGCGAATCTGCGCCGGGTCGAGTGGGACAGCCTGCAGCCGAACTTCTTTATCGTGTTCTCGCGTTCGGCGTTGGCGGGATTCGCGACAACGCACATGACGAGTTTCCATCTCGAGCCCGACCGCAAGCGGTTCCTCAACCGACTCCTCGCGGCGCATCCGACCATTACCGTGATCGAGGTGGACGCGATCATCGCCCAGGTCGAACGCATCATTGATCGCGTCACCCGCGCGATCGAGTTGATTCTCGGCCTGGTGCTGGGGGCGGGGGCGCTGGTTCTCATCGCGTCGATACAGGCGAGCCACGAGACCCGCATGAAAGAGCATGCGCTGGTGCGCGCCCTGGGCGGCACGCGCAACCTGATCGCCGGCGCCCTCGCGGCAGAATTTGCCGTCCTGGGCGCGTTTGCGGGCATCGTCGCCGTGCTCGGCGCCGAAGTCACCGTGTTCGCCCTGCAGACCCGGGTGTTCGAACTCGACTACGAAATTCACCCGTGGATCTGGATCGCGGGGCCCGCGGTGGGCATGGCGCTCATCGCCGGCGTAGGCTATCTCGGGACACGCAAGCTCGTTCGATCGCCGCCGCTGCTGGTCTTGCGGGAGCTTTGAGGGGACCGCGGAAGCTCCCACGGGTAATCGTGTGCCGGGAACCGCAACGTTCGGACGTGTTGATAGATTATCTGTGGGCTTGCCTTACCATCATCTTGAACTCGCAGTCACCGAACCTTCGTTGCAGGTCGCCTTCGATTTGTTTTAGCGGCGTCTTGAATTGCCTGAGATCGGAGAACCCGATATCCGCCTCCCATAGCTGGTTCAACAGCATGAGGTCCGACAAGACTGCGGGTTTATCGCTATCCGCCCAGCCAACGTCCGTACGGTATCCCGAGACGGCAGCGGCGCCCGTCTCCCGCAGGAAGTCCTCGATCGCACTCTTGTCCTCAAGGACGTCGCACGCACAGAAGTGCACATAGCGACTTTGGCACTGGTCCCGCAGGCAATCGTCATGCGCCAGATCGCCAAGGGAAATTGACTCTCCTTCGGACAGGGTTATCCGACCTGGTTCGCCGTGTGTGAAGAAGAAGAGCACGGAATCGTCTGTGCTATCGCGCCAATATTTTCGTAGGAACGCTTTGGCCTCTTGGATGGTTTTGCATTGCTTATGTACATGCGGCCAGTAGTCCCACTGGGTCAATAGCTTCAGCATGGGCTTGATGGTTGGTTGCTTGCCTCCGTCTTCGTGGAGTCCCTCAACACAGCAAATGCGCCGGTTCTTGTTTGCGGTCATGCAGTCTCTCGTTTGCTCTTCGTGAGCCTATAATGCACGTTTTTGCCGCGATGCAGAACCGTTGAACGGCCCTCTTTTGTCGGTACGCGATCTGGCTTGCGCAGCGGGCGGGCGCCGGTTGTTTCAAGGCATCGACTTCGATCTGGAGCCGGGCGAGTCGATGGAGGTCCATGGGCCCAACGGCAGTGGCAAGACGACGCTGTTGCGGTGCATTGCGGGATTGTTCAAGGAGGAGTCCGGTCACGTGGATGTCGCTGGCGAGGAGCGTCCGCTGTACCTGGGCCACAAGCCGGGATTGAGTCTATTGCTCACGCCGCTGGAGAACCTGCGTTGGTACCTGGCGCTACAGGGCCGGGAACCGCCGCGCGAAGACTGCCTTTCCGCGCTGCGCAGGGTGGGACTAAACGGTTCGCACCTGGTGCCCTGCCGAAGCCTGTCCGCGGGTCAGCAAAGGCGCGCGGCGCTGGCACGGCTGGTGGCGAGTTCCGCGCCCCTATGGTTGCTGGACGAGCCGTTCGCCGCCCTCGACGAAGGCGGTCGTGAAATCGTGCTTTCGATGGTGCAGGCGCATTGCCACGGCGGCGGCGCGGTGGTCTGCGCAACGCACGAGGACCTGGGGCTGGCCGATGCGCGACGCTTGGAACTCGCGGCGTGATCGCCCTTGCCCAGGCCGGGCGAGACTTGCGGGTCGCGTTCCGTTCGCGGGGGGAAGCGGCGCATCCGCTGGCTTTTTTCGCGCTCGCGGCGACGCTGTTCGGGCTGGGCCTCGGTTCGGACCTGGAGACGCTCGGCCGGGTGGCTGTCGTTGCCATATGGGTCATCGCGCTGCTGTCCTGCATGTTGGCGGCCGAGAGCCTGTTTCGGCGCGATTTCGAGGACGGCACGCTGGAGCAGATGCTGCTGCATGGTCGCCCGGTATTCCTCGCCGTGCTGGGCAAACTCGCCGCGCACTGGTGCGTAAGCGGACTGCCGCTGGTCCTCTTCGCCCCCCTGGCGGGGTTCATGCTGCAGGCGTCGGCGCCGGCGCTACCCGTGCTGGCGCTGAGCCTCCTGATCGGCACGCCAACGCTCACGACGGTCGGCGCGGTGGCGGCGGCATTGACGGCGGGGCTGGGGCGCGGCGGTTTGCTGGTGGCGCTGATCGCGCTGCCCCTGTACGTCCCCGTGCTCGTATTCGGCGCGGGCGCGAGCGTCGTCGCCGCCTCCGGCTCGAGCGCCCTGCCGCAACTGCTGTGGCTTCTGGCGATGCTGGCGGCCGCGGTGACTTTCGCGCCCTTTGCGGTGGGCTTCGCTCTCAGACTGAGCCAGGAGTATTAGGGTGAGTCGGTTGGGCGCTTTTGTGCACAGGCTCGGTTCGCCTCGATGGTTCTTCGACATGACGAAGCCGTGGCTTCGTGCGCTCGCCGTTATCGGCATCGCGCTGCTGATTATCGGTACGGTCTGGGGCCTCGTGTTCGCGCCGGAGGACTATCAGCAAGGCAACAGCTTCCGCATCATCTACGTGCATGTGCCAACGGCGCATCTTGCGGAAGCGCTCTACCTGGCCATGGGTGTCGCGGGCGTCGTGCTGCTCGTCTGGCGCATGAAACTCGCCGACATGTTCATTGCGGTGACCGCGCCCGTCGGCATGGCGATCACGGGCGTCGCGCTGCTGACCGGGGCGATCTGGGGCAAGCCGACCTGGGGCGCCTGGTGGGTCTGGGATGCGCGTACCACGTCCGTGCTGGTGCTGTTCTTCCTTTATCTCGGACTGATGGCGCTGCGCGAGGCCATCCCTGGACGGGAAAGGGCGGGCAGGGCGGTGGCGGTGCTCGCCATCGTCGGCACGGTCAACGTGCCCATCATCAAGTACTCGGTGGACTGGTGGCTGACGCTGCACCAGCCGTCGAGTTTCTCGTTGACCGAACAGCCGACGATGCCCGTGGAGATGTGGCTGCCGCTGCTGGTCAATGTCGTCGGATTCTATTGTTTCGTCGTTGCGGTGGTCCTTGCGGGCTTGCGCAACGAGATTCTCGAGCGCGAGTCGGATACCGTTTGGGTGCGCGACTGGCTTCGGCGCGCGCAGTCGGGTAGCGGGTCATGAACGATTTCGTGACATTCCTTCAGATGGGTGGCCACGGCCTCTACGTGTGGCTCGCCTACGGTATCGCCTGGGCGGTGCTGATCGTCCTCGCGACGCGGCCGGTCCTTGCCCGCCGCCGATTCCTCGCCGTGCATGGCTCCGGTCGAGAGCGAAAGGGGTCTTCGGAATGAATACGCGGCGCCGCAACCGCCTAGTCGCGATCATGTTCGTTCTCGGCGGCACGGCCGTCACCGCCGCGCTGGTGCTCACGGCTCTCGACGAGAACATCAATCTGTTCTACCCGCCGGAGCGCGTGGTGGGCGGCGAGGCGCCGGCGGGCGTCACGATCCGCGCGGGCGGAATGGTGGCGGATGGCAGCGTGGAACACGACGACAGTGGCCTAGGCGTGTCCTTTGTGCTCACGGACTACCAGGGTTCCGACTTCGTCGTGCGCTACGTCGGCATCCTGCCGGACCTGTTTCGAGAGGGGCAGGGCATCCTGGTCACGGGCGAACTGGATGACGAGCGCGTGTTCCAGGCGTCCCAGGTGCTTGCCAAGCACGACGAGAACTACATGCCGCCGGAACTGGCCGGCATGGCCGGGGCGGAATCCTCCGCCCCGCCGGATCCCCGCGCGGGCGCGCCGTGATCGTCGAGTTCGGACATTTTTCCGTGGTCGCCGCCCTGCTGGTCGCCCTCGCGCTCGGCGTCGTCGGCCACGTCAGCGCCGTCAACAGCGTCTGGCGCAGCCTGGTGGCGACGCTCGCCTCGTGCCAGCTCCTGCTGCTCGCTATCGGTTTCGCGGTGCTTGTCCGGGCTTTCCTCGGCAGCGACTTTTCCGTTGCTTACGTGGCGGAAAACTCGAACAGCCTGCTGCCCTGGTATTACCGGGTCAGCGCGACTTGGGGCGCGCACGAGGGCTCGTTTCTCCTGTGGATACTGATCATGGGGGTCTGGACCTGGGCGGTGAGCCTGGGCTGCCGGCGGCTTCCGGACGAGATCTTCGGTCGCATATTGGGGACGATGGGTTTGCTCAACTTCGGTTTCCTGCTGTTCCTCCTGAGTACGAGCAGTCCCTTCGAGCGCCTCCTGCCGGCTGCTCCCCCTGAGGGTGCGGATCTGAATCCGCTGCTGCAGGACTTTGGGCTGATCGTGCATCCGCCCCTACTCTACGCCGGCTATGTCGGGTTTGCCGTGGCGTTCTCCTTCGCCGTGGCGGCGCTCATTGGCGGCAGGCTGGATGCGGCCTGGGCGCGTTGGTCCCGACCGTGGACGAACGTAGCGTGGGCTTTCCTGACCGTGGGGATCGCCCTGGGAAGCTGGTGGGCGTACTACGAACTCGGCTGGGGCGGCTGGTGGTTCTGGGACCCGGTGGAGAACGCGTCGTTCATGCCGTGGCTGGCGGGCACCGCCCTGATCCACTCCCTCGCGGTCACCGAAAAACGCGGCGCGTTCAAGAGCTGGACGGCGCTGCTGGCGATTGCGGCGTTCTCGCTGTCGCTGCTCGGCGCGTTCATCGTGCGGTCCGGCGTGTTGACCTCGGTGCATGCGTTTGCCGTGGACCCGGAACGCGGCCTCTTCGTTCTCGCCCTGCTGGCGCTTGCCGTGGGCGGCGCGCTTGCGATCTACGGGGTGCGGGCGCCGACCATCATGAGCAGGGCCCGCTATGGCGGCTTTTCCCGCGAACTCCTGCTCCTGGTCAACAATGCGATCCTCGTTGTCGCATTGGCCTTTGTCCTGCACGGGACCCTGTATCCGCTCGCCCACGAAGCCATGACGGGCGGCGAGAAGACATCGGTCGGCGCCCCCTATTTCAACCGGGGATTCGTTCCGCTCATGTGTGTTCTGGCGTGCTTCCTGGCGCTGGTGCCGGTGGCGCGCTGGAAGCGCACGCCGCTGTCGCTGTTGAAGAATTCTGGCCTGATGTGCGTCGCGGCGCTCTGCATGGGGCTGGCGCTGCCGCTTGCGCTCGGCGGTGCGTTCAAGGTGGGTGCGGCGGCCGCGGTGGCGCTCGGCATCTGGATCGTGCTGGTGCACGGTGCCGACATGTGGCGGCGCCGCAACAGCACGACGCGCGGATACCTGGGAATGATGGTTGCGCACATCGGTTTTGCCGTAGCGCTCATGGGCATCGGCGTGACAAGTGAATTCTCGCGTGAAGTCGACGCCCGCATGGCCGTCGGCGACAGCGTGGAGCTGAATGGCGTGACCTATCGCTTCGCCGCGATGCGCAGGATCGAAGGACCGAACTACGTTGCGGACCGCGCCGAGTTCGTCACGGACACGGGCGTGCGTCTGTATCCCGAAAAGCGTCACTATGCCGTGCGCGAGCAAGTGATGACGGAAGCGGGAATTGCCGCCGGATTCGCGCGGGACCTCTACATCGCGCTGGGCTCGGCGCTGCCCGACGGCTCCTGGGGCGTTCGGATCCAGGACAAGCCGATGGTTCGGTGGGTGTGGCTGGGCGCGCTGTTGATGGCGTTCGGCGGTGTGCTCGCCGTGACCGATCCGCGCTATCGCCGACTGCGCTCAACGCGGGGCCTCCGGGAGGCGAGGGGATCCCCCTCGCCAACGACATGAACCGGGCGCGACTGTTCATCCCCATGGCCGTGTTTGCGGTGCTGGCGTGTTTCCTGTTCCTGGGTTTCACCCTGCGTGACCCGCACGAGTTGCCATCGGCACTGATCGACAGGCCGTTTCCGGATTTCGATCTGCCGATCCTGGGGAAGCCGGGCGCGCGGGTGACCCGCGCGGACCTGGTCGGCCAGCGCCGCCTGGTCAACGTCTGGGCCACGTGGTGCCCGACCTGCCTGGCGGAGCACGGGGAGCTCTCGCGCATTGCGAACGAGACCGGCCTCTCCATCATTGGCATCAACTACAAGGACGATCCTTCCGAGGCGAGCCGATGGCTGGCGCGACACGGAGATCCCTACGATTTCAACATCGAGGATCTGAGCGGCGACTTCGGTGTCGAACTCGGCGTCTACGGGGCGCCGGAGACGTTCCTGCTGGATGCCGGGGGAACCATTCGCTACAAGCGCGTCGGCGACGTCAACGAGGACATTTGGAGAGACGAGCTGCAGCCCGCCATCGCGGCGCTGGAGGCGCTGCGATGATGTTGCGGTTCTGCGCGATGCTGGTCGCGGCGGCCTGCCTGCTTGGCGCGTCGGCGATCGATGGATTCGATTTTTCGAACCCCGGCCTGGCCGACCGCTATCGGGTGCTGCTCTCGGAGTTGCGCTGTCCCAAGTGCCTGAATGAGTCCCTGGCGAGTTCGGGGGCGCCGATCGCCCGGGACTTGCGGCGCGCGGTCCGGCGTCTGCTGGAAGAAGGCGCGACGGATGACGAGGTGCGCGCGTACCTGCAGGAACGCTACGGCGATTTCGTGCTCTACGATCCCGAGTTCCGAATGACGAACTGGCCGCTTTGGGTGGTTCCCCCGGTCCTGTTGCTGATCGCCGTCGTCGTTGTCGCGCGCGTTGGCGTTCTCCGGCGGCGCGTTCCTCTGACGAAACGGGAGCGGGAGCAGGTCGCGCGGCTGCTTGACGACGACCGATGATCGAGGTTTTTGCCGGTACGGCGGTTTTTGCGTCGATCGTGGTCTTCTACGTCCTCTTCGGCGTCCGGCGGGCGGGGGAGCGCGCGATGGATCGGGCGGACGCCAATGCCGTCCTTTTCGCCGACCGTCGCCGGGAGTTGATCGAGGAGGGTCGCGTCCAGACGCTGGACGCTCCGACCCTGGTCGAACTGGAAGAGGAACTTGCTCTCGACCTGATGGAGACGGATGGGCCCGAAGCGGACCTTGAGGAGTCTCGGACCGGGGACAGTCACGACCCGCAGCCGGACACGTCGAAGGCGGAAGGTCCGGACGCAGCGCCGCAGCGCATCGAGGGTGCGCGCCCGCCGGTGCGGGTCGTCGCGTCGACCGCGGTGGTGCTGGCCGCTGTCGCGGTGGGCTTGTACGCAATGTGGGGCGAACCGCATGCGACCGACCTGGCGCTGGCGGCCGAGTCATTGGCGAGCGACGGCGTCGACGTCGATGACCTGGCGCGCGCGGAGAAGGCGTTGGCGGCGCGAGTCGCGCGAAATCCGGAGGATGCGACCACCTGGTTTCTTCTGGGCCATTCGCGGATGCGTCTTTCCGACTACAAGGCGGCGGCGAATGCCTTTGCCAGGCTTCGAGACCTTGCCGGTCCGAACGAAGAGGTCGACGCGGCGTGGGCGCAGGCGAGCTACCTGGCCCAGGGCGGCATGAACGCCGCTACCCGGCAGGTCGCCGAGGATGTGCTTGCGGCGCGTCCCGACCATCCGGCGATGCTGGAAATGATGGCGATGGATGCGATGCGCGGCGGCGCGTTCGCCGAAGCGTCGGGTTACCTGGCGCGGGCCATTGGGCAGCCGTTGCCGGAATCGCGGGTCGCGCTGCTTACGCAATTGATGGGGGTCGTGCAGTCTCAACTCGACCCCGCGCGGCCCTTCATCGAAGTTCTCGTCAGGGTGGGGGATCAGACGCGCTGGCCGTGGCTGATCGTTTTCGCCCGTCCGGTCGAGGGCGGCATGCCCCTGGCGGTCGTGCGTCGAAGGGTCGAGGCGTCTCAGACTGTCGTGCTCGACGATACCGTGGGGATGGGAACAGGGCCGCGGTTGTCGATGGGCGGTCAGGTTGAAGTAGTAGCGCGGCTATCGGAGTCGGGGAATGCGCGTGCCGCGGAGGATGATCTCGAAGTATCCGCGCAGCCCGTCGATCCCCGAGCGCAACCGCGCATCGAACTGACGTTTCCGGGAAGTGCTGTCCGCGGGACTGCTGCGACGACGGTGGATGTCTCCCTCGACGCCGCTTTCGACGTCGCCCCGGCCGCGATCGTGTTCGTGATCGCGCGGGACGCCGAACGGCCGGGACCGCCCCTGGCCGTCAAGCGACTCGCCGCGGGCGATCTGCCCGTGCGGGTCGAACTCACGGACGCTGATGCCATGCTCCCGGGACGAGGGTTCAAGGGAGTCGAGGCGCTCGAACTCGTGGCCCGCGTCGCCCTCGGCGGATCGGCCACGGCAGTTGCCGGAGACATGGAGAGCGCAACCTGGGTGGGCCGACCGAGCGCCGACCCGGTGCGCCTGCACATCGATCGTCGGCTGCGTTAGCACCGATCCGGATAGACAAATCGCCCGAACGCCCGATCACGGCGTCCCCGCGCGGTGCTAACGATTTTCTAAAGGTGCCTTCGGGTGTGGTTTTCGGTAAACTATGGCTGGCTTAGCGAAAGACTACTCGCTGCATGCGTCTTGACGGCATCAAGCTGACCGGATTCAAATCATTCGTCGATCCGACGGCGGTCAGCTTCCCCGGAAATCGGTGCGCGGTCGTTGGTCCGAACGGCTGCGGGAAGTCCAACATTATCGATGCCGTTCGCTGGGTGATGGGCGAAAGCTCCGCGCTCAAACTGCGGGGGGAGTCCATCGCCGATGTCATCTTCGCCGGCACGAACAACGGCTCGCGTTCCCGCAAGGCTAGCGCCATGGCCTCCATCGAGTTGATTTTCGACAACTCGGACGGTCGCCTGGGCGGAGAGTATGCGAACTTTGGCCGCATCGCCGTCCGCCGGGAAGTCACGCGGGATGCCCGCTCCACCTACTATCTGAACGGAAACACGTGTCGCCGGCGAGATATCGTCGACGTGTTCCTCGGCACGGGTTTCGGGCCGCGAGGCTATTCCATCATCGAGCAGGGCATGATCAGCGAACTGGTCGAAGCCAAACCGGGGGACCTGCGCGGTTACCTGGAAGAGTCTGCCGGCATTTCAAAGTACCGGGAGCGCCGCCGCGAGACCGAGAACCGGATGCGGCGCGCGATGGATAACCTTGATCGCCTGCGCGATATCCGGGAGGAACTCGATGGCCGGTTGCACCACTTGCGGCGGCAGGCGCGCGCCGCGGAGCGCTACCGGGAGCTGAAGCGGGAACAGCGCGACCTCGAGGCGGAGTTGCTCGTGCTGCGGATGCGAGGCATGAACGAGGACCTGGCGGCGCGCGACAGGGTCTTGAAGCGCCTGCAAGTCGAATACGACCAGGCGCTGAGCGCGTTGCGGAGCGACGACGCGAACATCGAACGGGCGCGAGCCGAGCAACAGGAACACCTCGACGCGTTCAACCGGATCCAGGGACTGGCCCACGGCATCAGCGCGAAGATCGGAAAGACCGAGGAGGCCATCAAGTTCAATCGCGAACGCCAGGGCCAGCTGGAGAGCAGCCTCGCAAATGCCCAACGCCGACTCGACGAAACCGCGCGCCAGCTTGCGGACGACGAGCGCGAACTGGCGCGGCTGGAAAAGGCTATCGCCGCCAAGGTGCCGGAATTGGAGGTGGCTCGAAACGAAGATGATCGGGTGACCAAGGCGCTGACGGCGGCCGAAGAGGATATGCGCGCGAGCGAGGCCGCGTGGTCCGATTTCGTTTCCCGCGCATCGGCCAATGAGCGCGAATTGCGCCTGGAAGAAAACCGTGTCGAGCACATCGGGCAGACGATGAACCGTTTGCGCCGGCGCCTGGCGCAGATCGAGGAGGAATCCGGCGGGAACAGTTTTTCCACCGAGGACCTGGCGGAGGAGTTGGGACAGGCTGAAGGACGTTACGATGCGGCGGGCGCGGAGCTTGCAGCCTGCGCGACTGAACTGGCGTCGGCGCGCGGGGCCCTGGTCGCCGACGAGAATGCGCTGGCGTCCGCGCGCACCGAGACCCAGTGTCTGCGCGACGAGCATGCCGCTCTGGACGCATTGCAACAGGTGGCCCTGGGTGGCGAGAACCACGAGGCGCGGGAATGGATCGATGCGCTCGGCCTGGACCGGGCGCCGAGGCTCGGCGCTGAGCTGGTCGTCGATCCAGGATGGGAGCGCGCGGTGGAAACGGTCCTCGGGACCGATCTGCGCGCCGTCAGGGTCGACGATCTGGACCGTTTTGCGGGTGATCTGGATGACCTCGAATCCGGGCGCGCCGTCCTGTACGAAGGTCGAGAGATCGACGGCGCGAATCCCGGCCTCGATCTTCCCTCCTTGACCTCGCTGGCGCGCACGGACAAGGGCGCGGTCGGCGCCATGTTGGCGGGCGTGTTCGCTGCAGAGACACTGGATGTGGCGCTGGCACACCGGGGCGAGCTGCGGTGCGAGCAGAGCATCATCACGCGGGATGCGGTCTGGCTCGGCCCCGATTGGATCCGTATCAACCGGACGGAGGATCCAGGGCTTGGCGTCGTCGAACGCGCGCACGAGCTGGAGAGTCTCGGCACCAGGTTGGCCCAGGCCGACGCCAGGGTTGACGAACTGGAGGGGCTCGTGGCCGGCGGTCGACACCGGGTTGCCGAACTCGACGTCCTTCGCGACCGGCTGCAACAGCAGCACCGCGAGCGCGCGGAGGCGGTGTCGCGCCTCAGAACGGAGCAGGAGGTGCGTCTTGTGCGCATCGAGGAGGCGAAGGCGCGCCAGCGTCGCGACGAGTCCGAGCGCGACGAGATAGCAGCGCAGATGTCCGCGGATACGGATCGTCTGCGTGAAGCGCAATCGCGTATCGCGTCGCTCAAGCAGGACGCGCGAACGCTGCACGCCCAGCGCACCGAGCTGCATGGTGCGCGCTCGCGACAGGCAGAGCTGTTGGCAACGGCGCGTCGCGATGCGGCGACCCGCCGCGGGCGGTTGCATGCGCTGCAGATGGAACATGAACACCTGACGACCAAGCTGTCCGCCCTCGAGCTGGTTCGCTCGCGATTGCAGGAGCAGCGGGCGGAACTCGAGACCCTTGCCGAGGAGTACCGGGACGACATCGCCGCGAACCTCAAGCCGCTGCCGGGGTTCGAGGCAACGTTGCAGGAGAACCTCCGGGAAAAGGTTGGCGTGGACAGGCAACTGGCAGACATTCGCCGCCGCGCGGATCAGGCGGAGAGCGAGATCCGTTCCCGCGAAGCAAAACGTCAGCAGAGCGGCAACGCGGTGGAGCGGGTGAGAAACCGGATCCATGACGCGGAGGTGGAGCGCGAAGGCGTCTCGGCCAGGCGGTCTGATCTGTCCGAACAACTTGAGCGGTCCGGACGGTCGCTGGATGAGGTTGAGGCCGAACTGTCCGGGGATGCCGACCCCGAGGTCTGGGGCGAACGGCTGGACAAGATCGAGCGACGGATCGCCCGGCTGGGCGCGGTCAACCTCGCGGCGCTTGAAGAACTGGAAACGCAGACCGAGCGCAAGCGCTACCTGGACGCGCAGAACGACGACCTTGAACAGGCGCTCAGTACGCTGCGCTCGGCGATCAACAGGATCGATCGGGAAACGAAGTCACGATTCAAGGCGACCTTCGATGCGGTCAACGAACATCTGAAGACCCTGTTTCCGAAGGTCTTTGGCGGGGGCCACGCCTATCTCGAGTTGACCAGCGACGATCTGCTCGAAGCGGGAGTGAGCCTGATGGCCCGTCCGCCCGGAAAGCGAAATTCGAGCATTCAGGTGCTGTCGGGGGGCGAAAAGGCGTTGACGGCGATTGCATTGATATTCGCCATCTTCCAGCTCAATCCGAGTCCGGTCTGCCTGCTGGACGAGGTCGATGCGCCGCTTGACGATACCAACGTCGTCCGGTTTGCGGAGTTGCTGGAAGAGATGTCGCGAGAGGTGCAGTTCGTCGTGATCACCCACAACAAGCTCACGATGGAGATGGCGGATCACCTTCTTGGGGTGACGATGAACGAACCGGGCGTGTCGCGGCTGGTTTCTGTGGATCTGGATGAAGCGGCGGCCATGGCCGCCGTAAAGCCCGGTGTGGCGAACATTACGTAAACGGGGTTGATGCTGTGTCCGAGGACTACATTCTACTTGGCGGCGGTCTGCTGATCGCTCTCGTCATCACGCATGGCATTTGGCTGGCCTGGCGCGCGCGGGGAGACCCCCTGCCGCTCGACCTGTCCACGGAGATTCCGGATGACGGTTTCGACGACGGGTTGGGTTCCGAATTTCCCAATGGGGGTGCGCGCGTTGTCGCGAGCGCGGAACAGTCCGTGCCGACGCAACGACCCCTGGCCTTCGAGGGTTCCGCGCCGGTATTGATGGAGGTTGTCGGGGAGGATGCCGCACCTGCGGATCTGGCCGACGCCAGGACCGAAAGGGGGGCGAGAGAAAGGGGGGCGAGAAACGGTGCGCGGAAGACGGACGATGGCCTGCTTGGACCGATCGGCGAACCGATCGTCCCCCAGGCGGATGACTTCATCGCGCCTGCCCGCGTCTCTCGTGGTTCGCGCAAGGACGAGCGACCTGCGCGGCGCGAGCGCGAAGCGCCGCAGCCGAGTCTGGTCGCGGACCCCGAGGAGAACGAAATTCTGGCAATCAACGTGCTTGCCCCCGGCAATCGGCGATTCAGCGGTGCGGACCTTTGGGCGGCGTTTCAGCGCAACGGACTTACTTTCGGCGACATGAACATATTTCACCGGCTGAATCCGGTCACCAGGACGCCACAGTACTCCGTGGCCAACGCCATCGAACCGGGAACGTTTGATCTTTCGAACATGGAGGCCATGGAGACGCCGGGCGCCTGCCTGTTCCTGCGGTTGCCGGGCCCATCGGAACCTGCGGCGGTGTTCGACGACATGCTGCGAGTGGCGCACGATATCAGTCGGAGTCTCGACGGCGAAGTGAAGGACGAGAACTTCTCCGGGCTGACCGGGCAGACCGAGGAGCACTACCGCCAGCGCATTGCGGAATTCTCGCGCAAACGCATGTCCAAACGGTATTGATCGCCCTCGAGCGACAGGGAAACGGAAGCGTCGGCAACGACGGTCTGGCAGTCATGGCGAATCGAATCCAACGTGCCGAAATGTCTGAAATGACGGCAACGGACGGTGCAACCCCGATGAAATCCCTCGCCCGGGAAATCGCGGCGCTGCGCGAGAGTATTCGCTATCACCTTCATCGCTATCACGTGCTGGACGACCCGGAGTTGGCGGACTCGGAATTCGATGCCCTGTTTGATCGCCTCGTCGAACTGGAGAACGAACATCCGGACCTGGTGACTCCGGATTCTCCCACGCAGCGCGTGGGCGCCGAGCCATCCGCGCGATTCGCCGCCGTGGCTCACGAGTTGCCCATGCTGTCCCTGGACAAATGCGCGTCGAAAGAGGAATTCATCGATTGGGAGGCGCGTTGCCGGGCTCGGGTCGGCTACGAGGGTGAACTGGAATTCACGTGTGAACCGAAGATCGACGGCGTGGCGGTGAGCCTGATCTACGAGAACGGCGTGTTGGTGCGTGGCGCGACGCGCGGCGACGGCTCGAGCGGCGAAGACATTACGGCCAACGTTCGGACGGTACCTGCGGTCCCGTTGCGATTGCTGGGAGATACCTACCCGGCAACGCTCGAAGTGCGGGGCGAGATCTACATGCCGCTGGCTGGTTTTCGCGCCTTCAACGAGGCGGCGGCGAGCGCCGGCGAGCGCCTGCTGGTCAATCCGCGCAATGCCGCCGCCGGCAGCCTGCGGCAACTTGATCCGAAGCTGACCGCCTCCCGCCCCCTGTCGATGTATTGCTACAGCGCGGGCTTGCGCGGCGATTGGGAGCCGGACACCCAGTGGCAGGTGCTTGAAGCGTTCAGGCGTTGGGGACTGCGCGTGAACGAACGCGTTGTGCGTGTCGTCGGCGTGGAAGCCTGCCTGGACCATGTGCGTCTCCTGCTGGAAGAAAAGGACAGTCTCGGCTACGACGCGGATGGCGTTGTCGTCAAGGTGAACGACTTTGGCATGCAGGACGCGCTCGGCACCGTGACCCGGCGGCCGCGATGGGCTGTCGCCTACAAGTACCCGGCGCAAGCGGCGACCACCGTGCTCAAGGGTGTCGAGTTCCAGGTGGGGCGCACCGGCGCCATTACCCCGGTCGCCAAACTGGAGCCCGTCTTTGTCGGGGGCGCCACGGTTTCGAACGCGACGCTGCACAACATGGACGAAGTGGAGCGGCTTGACCTGCGCCTGGGCGATACGGTCATGGTGCATCGCGCCGGCGACGTAATCCCGCAGGTGACAAGAGTCATCGAGTCGAAACGACCCGGGGACGCGCGGAGCGTTGCGATGCCGCAGCGGTGCCCGGCCTGCGATACGCCGATCGAACGGCCCGAGGGCGAAGCGGTGGCGCGCTGCCCCGCGGGACTCACCTGCCCGGCGCAGCGCAAGGAGAGCCTCAAGCACTTCGCATCGCGCCTGGCGATGGACATCGAGGGTCTGGGCGACAAGCTGGTGGACCAGCTTGTGGAGCGAGGCATGGTGAAGGATCCGGCGGATCTCTACGGGCTTGACGTCGATGCGGTCGAGTCGCTCGAACGCATGGGGCCGAAATCTGCGAGGAACGTGATCGACGCGCTGCGCGCGAGCAAGCACACAACTTTCGCGCGGTTCATCTACGCGCTCGGGATTCGCGAAGTCGGTGAGACCACCGCGGCCAACCTGGCGAACCATTTCCGCAGTCTCGATGCCTTGAGCGGTGCGTCGGAGGAGGCGTTGAACGAAGTCCCGGACGTGGGGCCTATCGTGGCCTCCCGCATACGGAACTTTTTCGATGACGAAGACAATCGGGGAGTCGTCGCCCGGCTGATCGAGCAAGACATCCATTGGCCCACACCCGCGAAACCCGCGAAGTCCCCCCTCGCGGGAGAAACCTGGGTGCTGACGGGAACGCTCTCGACCATGACGCGCAACGAAGCGAAGGCGCACCTGGTGAAGTTGGGGGCGAAGGTTGCCGGCTCGGTGTCGGGCGCGACCACTCGGGTGGTGGCCGGACCCGGCGCCGGCAGCAAGGAGAAGAAAGCGGCGGAGCTTGAGATTCCCGTGATGGATGAAACCCACTTTGTCGCAATGCTGGCCGAGCATGAAGCGCGCGGCCGCGGTTAGCCTCGCGGTCTGCATGGCCGGCGTGGTCCTGGTAGTGGACGGTTGCGCGTCAATGCCGTCCAACGCCGCCGACGTCTGCGATGTCTTCGATGAGAAGCGTGGTTGGTATCGCCACGCGAGAAAGGCGGAGCAGAACTGGAACATCTCGATTCCGATCATGATGGCGTTCACCTACAAGGAGTCGAGCTTCAGGCATGATGCCCGGCCGGAGCGAACCAAAATCCTTGGCGTCATCCCTTGGCGCCGACCGTCGAGCGCGTACGGTTTCGCGCAGGCGACCGACGAGACCTGGGCGGACTACAAGCGCGCGACCGGTCGCAAGCGCGCGAGCCGCACGAAGTTTTCCGACGCAATAGATTTTGTCGGCTGGTACCTCGACCGTGCCCACCGCGTGCTAGGAATCCCCCGGAACGACGCGCGGACCCTCTACTTTGCATACCACGACGGGCTGACCGGATATCGTCAAGGCAAATGGAGAAGCAACAAGTGGCTGCAGGGCGCGGCGGATAGGGTGGCCACCAATGCTCAGCGCTATTCGGAGCAACTCGGCACTTGCCGTCGCTTTCTCGATAGGGGATGGCTGGGGATATTCGGCTAGAGCCACAAAACCCATCGCTCTGACGGGCGCCGTGTCTTACCCCCGCCCAAGCCCTCTGTTTAGCCCATCCCGCCCGTCTCGGACCCTGCGCCCTTGATCGGCACTTGCGTGCCGTTCTACGGCGTAGCCGCGTATGGCAAAAAGACCGCTTCAATAGTCGGTCGTGGCGACGAATCGCTTGCGGTGCCGGGGCTGCAATTCGTGTGCCCGCATCAGCCGCCGCACGTTTCTTGGCGTTGACCACGATTCTTCGGTGGCGCAATGCCGCACCGGCACGGCGGTAGCCATAGGCTTCGAACTCGTCGCAAATCGCGAGGATACGGGCGACGATCTCCGTGTCGTCCGCCTGCCTGCTTGGCGCGTCATGGAACGTGTCAAGCTCATCAACCGGCATCCCCGGGAGACCGACATGCCGATGGGCCGGCAATCACGGCCATAGGCGCGTTTTTCGGCCGCTTGGTCGGGTGCCCGGCGTTGGAGATCGAGTGTCTAAAGGGGTTGTTGAAAAAATGGGTGAAAACGAGCCTCGGTGCCTTGAAAGTGAAGGATATTTCCTATATCCGTTACGTGGGAGGTTAGGAGAGTGCCGCAGTTTAGTCTGGATCGTGGATCGCCGCGCCGCTGTGGCCTCACCGCCGCCGGTCGTTAACAAGTGTAGTAACTACAGGTGAGTATTATGCGAACAGAAATGTGGGCATCACTGGGGCGTTTGGGTCTAGTTATAGCCTTTATTTCTCCAGTTTACGGACAAGATAAAGAAGAGGAGACGAAAGCCGACTTTATTGAAGAAATGATCGTAACCGCAGAGAAACGTGAGGAAAACATCATGGATGTGCCACTCACCGTTTCTGCGTTTAATGATGGGATGATCGAGGAATTGGGTATGACCAATTCCCGCGATCTCGAAAACCTTGTTCCCGGGCTTCAGGTCGGCGACAACATCGAGAATGTCGGTCATGGTATCGTCATCCGAGGTATCGGGACGAAAGGATCCGGTGAAACACACAGAGACCTTGCGGTGGCGACCTATATTGACGGCGTTTATTCGCATACCACGTCAGGCATCGCACCGAATTTGTTTGACGTTGAACGCCTGGAAGTCGGTCGTGGTCCTCAGGGAACGCTGAACGGTCGTAACTCCATCGCCGGTTCGATCAGTTATGTTACCAAGAAACCGTCAGCTGAATGGGACGTTAAGGGCTCTCGCCAAAATAGAATGTCCGATATGATCGGCGTTTGTTATGCTGTCGGCGATGGCTGGTTTGACGCAAGCGGCGGTGACGGAGGCGTTGCGGGGGAAGTACGCGGTGTTGGGGCCGCTGCTGGATGAGCGCACGCGTCGGCTGTGGGCGGCGGCGGAGGCGCGGGCCATCGGGCGTGGCGGCGTGACGCGCGTCGCCGAGGCGACGGGGATGTCGCGGGTCACGGTGCGCGCGGGGTTGCGGGAGCTGGACGCGGGGGCGGCGCCGGTGGGGGCCGCGCGGCAGCGCCGTCCGGGCGGCGGCCGCAAGACGCTGACGGCGCGGGACGCGGGCCTGGTGGACGCGCTGGAGCGGGAACTCGAGCCGGTGACGCGGGGCGACCCGACCGGCCCGTTGCGCTGGACCTGCAGCAGCGCGGCGCGGTTGGCGCGACGGTTGCGGGACGCGGGGCATCCGGTCAGCGAGCGCACGGTGAATCGCCTGCTGCACGAACTGGGCTACAGCCTGCAGGCCAACCGCAAGACGCTCGAAGGACGCCAGCATCCGGACCGCGACGCGCAGTTCCGGCGCATCGACCGACGCGTGCGGGCGTTCCAGCGCCTGGGGCAGCCGGTGGTGTCGGTGGACACGAAGAAGAAGGAGCTGGTCGGCCCGTACCGCAACGGCGGCAGGGAATGGCGTCCGAAGGGACGCCCCGAGGAGGTGAAGGTGCATGACTTCATCGACCGGGACCTCGGCAAGGCGATTCCGTACGGGGTGTACGACCTGACGGCCAACGCCGGCTGGGTGGGCGTCGGCGTGGACCACGACACCTCGGAGTTCGCGGTGGCGACGCTGCGGCGCTGGTGGCGGCAGATGGGTCGCCACGCCTACCCGGAGGCCCGCCGCCTGCTGGTCACGGCGGACGGCGGCGGTTCCAACGGCAGCCGTTCGCGCCTGTGGAAGTACGAGCTGCAGCAGCTGGCCGACACCCTCGGGCTGCGCATCTCGGTGTGTCACTTCCCGCCGGGCACCAGCAAGTGGAACAAGATCGAGCATCGCATGTTCTGCCACATCACCCAGAACTGGCGCGGCCGGCCGCTGGTGAGCCACGAGGTCGTGGTCAACCTGATCGGCGCAACGACCACCAGGGAGGGCCTGGCGATCCGCTCCGAACTCGACGAAGGCCAATACCCGACCGGCCGCCAGATCACCGACGCGCAGATGAACAACCTCGCCATCAAGCGCGACCCCTTCCATGGCGAGTGGAACTACAGCCTCTTGCCAAACACCATGAACGGATAGATTAATTTGGCGAGCTTCCTAACGTCCTGACCGAATTCACCGATCAGTTTACACAGCGATACAATCTTGCGTTTGGCGGTCCGATCACTGAACACTTAAGTTTTCGTGTAACCGGTGGTTATTACGAGGGTAACGGTGCTCAGAAGAATCGCGGTCTTGGTGGCGACTACGATGCACCGGATGAGACAACCTATGCGCCGCAACTTCGTCTGGAGACCGATCGTGTCGACATCAATGTGCGCTTCGCACGAACTGAAGATACAGGGGTCGGCAGAACGGACGTCCTGCTGTTTCAGCCAAACCGAAACCAGCCCTTTGAATGTTTTTGGTTGGAGGAACCAGGCAGTCACGCCGCAAACGCTTTTAACCATATTCAGGAAGGCGACTTCCCCGGCGTGATTAATGGTCAGCCATTTGATTGCAGTGGTTCTGTGGATAAACCGACAAACATTTTCTATCTTGCTAAGGACAACAATCCAGCGGTTGAAGACTGCCATCCCACTGACCTCGCGAATCAATGCAAAGATCTGAAGAACGAGATCTCTGTGAATCGCCCCGGAGGCGGGCATTCGCTTCGTGATAGCTGGACCATGAATGCCAGTTTCGATGTCACGGATACGTTAATTGTGCGTTATACCGGGGGCATCAGCGATGTCCTCCAGGATAGCTGGAAAGATAGCGATTACAGCAACCGAGTCGGCAGCGAGGCTGACCCACTCCTATCTTCAGATGGCGGTACGCATTTTGCGGATTTCAGACATTACGCGCCTTATGAAAACGACAATAAGTCTCACGAGCTGCAGCTGTTTTCTAACTACGACGGCCCATTTAATTTTATCCTGGGTGCGTATTATTACGAGAACAGAACCTATTGGGAAACCTCTCAAACAAATTTCGGCTGGCAGGGGTGGAGTGTCACTGCGGCAGAGAACGAGCGCAGGGCTCAGGCGCTCGGTTACGCAAGCTGTGAAGCTGCCCTTACGGCCAATCCTGGCTGGTATATTTATGAAGGTTACGGAACTCGGTGCATTCCAGAAGGCTATATGATAACGAACGACTTCAACACTGAAGCCTGGTCCTCAACGGAGGCAATTTTTGCCAGTGCCGACTATGTCATCAACGAGCAATGGCTAGTCTCTGGTGGGTTGCGCTACACCGAAGATACCAAAGGGCGTGAGCAGGATTTCTTCTGGGAGGCGGTAGAGTTACATGATATTGCCGGTACCTGGGATGACAACTCAGACGACATCTTGATCATTTGGGATGCAACAACGAAGCCCATCGAACAAGAAAGTGACCAGAACCCAACCTGGGATAAGATTATTTGGAACATCAGCCTTGAACATCGACCAGACGAAAACACCATGTATTATGGTCGGATTTCCACAGGCTACCGGGCTGGTGGTTTCAACTCAGCTTCAGGCTTCAATCCGCCGATCGAGGAAGAGACTCTCATCAATTATGAACTGGGCGTCAAAGGCCTGTTCCTTGATCAACGCTTGAACATTCGTGCTGCTGCGTTCTTTGAAGACTACGATAATTACCAGCACACGGCGACGACATTCCATCCGAATCCACTTCCCAACCGCGAATCGCCTCTGGTGGAGTTCACCGACAACATCGACGGCACCACCATCTATGGTCTAGAGGTGGAATACATCTACAACTTCAACGAGAAGTTGAGCCTGAGTGGCTTTTACGCCTTCCAGGGGTCTGATCTAGGTGAGTTCTCAGCCATTGTTCAAGGCGATCCTGAAGCGGAATACGCTGTTTGGGACTATGTGGACAATAGCAATCGGCCTCAACAGTCGGTCTATCAGTTTCCCAAGAATTGGGGCGGCGGCACTCTACCCATGCAGCCTGAACACAAAGCTGCGGCAACGCTGGTTTATGAGACTCCAGTCGCTGCATTGGGTGGTGGCTCTTTGATGCTGCTAGGTACGCTGACCTACACCGGCGAACGTTATCCCTTCGTAGAAAACGTCGAATCACAGAAAATTGCTGCCTACAATCGGCTGGATCTGAGGGCCGCGTGGACTTCTGCCGATAACCAGTGGGGCGTGACACTGTACGTGCAGAACGCGATGGATCATATTGCTTTGTTCGAGTACCTTCCGCAAATCGCCGCAGGCCGTGGTGGTGCGACCGGTTCGCTTACAGAGGCCCGGCAGTTTGGACTTCAGATTCGCTGGAATCCGCAGTTGTAAGCGACACTAGTAGCGAGACGTATGCCCCCAATCAGGGGCTACGTCTCAATACTTTTCTATCCGGGCCTGTTATAGCCCTTTTTTGCTGGACGAAACTGAACGTAGATTCCAACTCCATCTACGTGCTACTTGCTTGTGATACGGTCCACTCTCTTTACGATATTTTTTTTCCTCGTCGCCTGTGGAGGCGGAGGCGGTGGTAGCTCCTCATCACCGACAACACAGCCACCCCTTGTAACGCAGCCCGACGATCCGGTTGAAGAAGCGGAGATCACCTTTACGCGAGACCTGAATGCCGGCCTGCGCCGCGCATTTGGCACTGAATCCGACTCAGATCTTGCATTTTCAAGCGGTGGCGTCGCGGCTTCGGACTTCGACGGCGATGGGGATATTGACCTGCTTTTCGTCGGCGGCGATACGGAACCCAACCACCTTTACGAAAACCAGGGCGACGGTACCTTTGTAGAGATAGCAACAGACGTTGGGCTGGATATTGTCAACTGGGCCAGTGGACCGGCATTCGGTGATATCGATGGTGATGGTGATCTCGACCTCTTCATCGGCGCAATCAATGATTTGGTTTTTCTGTTCGAAAACCGCCTGAACGAAGTGGAGGCAAGTTTTGTCGATATCACCGCTGACTCAGGGATCGTAGTGAACAGTGCGGTTTCCTCGACTTTCTTTGATTATGATGGGGATGGCTACCTTGACCTTTTTGTGACTCATTGGGGGACGAAGCGTCAACCGGGAGAAGATACAGAAACAGTATGGCGAAACAATGGTGACTACACCTTTGAGAATCGTAGCATCGAAACTGGTGTTGCAGCAGGGCTGCTCGAAGTTGATACTGACTGGAGCTTTACAGCGAGCTTCAGCGACATCGACGGTGATGGTGACGGTGATCTGCTGATAGCGTCAGATTATGAGACCAGCCAGGTGTTGCGTAACAACGGCGATGGCACCTTTTCGAAAATCACGGACCGGGATGTCATCGTCGATCAGTCTGGCATGGGTAGTGCCATTGGTGACTTTGACAACGATGGAAACATGGACTGGTTTGTCACCTCCATTTACAACCTGGATATTGGTGAAGACTTGTTCGGGAACCGGCTTTACCGTAACGATGGGGAGGGTTTGTTTACGGATGTGACGGAAGAGTCCGCTACCAGCGACGGGTCATGGGGTTGGGGTGTCTGCGCGGCAGACTTTGATAATGACACACACGTCGATCTGGCCCATGTCAATGGCTGGCGGGAACGTCCTAACATAGACTATGTCACTGATCAGGCGAGGCTATTTCGAAACATGGGGGAGTCCGGCATTCTTTTCGAGGAACGCTCCACAGAATCAGGCTTCAACGATCGAGGCCAGGGACGTGGCATAGTCTGCTTCGATGCGGAACGCGACGGCGATATTGACATTGTGATCTCTAACAACGAGAACGATAGTGTGGTGTTCTATCGTAACGAGACAGACACCAGTAATCACTATCTCGCGATCAGGCTGGTCGCAACAGGCATGAACTCGTTCGGTGTTGGCGCGCATATCACGCTTACAACCAGCGATGGTTCTCAGGTGCGCGAACTGGGTGGCACCAACAACTTCGTATCGCATAATCCGTTTGAGGTACATTTCGGACTCGGCGCCGCCACCCGTGCCAATGTCACCGTGCGCTGGCTCGATGGTGAGACAACCACATTAATGGCCGTCGATGCTGATCAGCTGCTGACTATCAATCAGGAGTAGCTTTTGTATTGTTCCAAGATCGGTTTCCTGACACATTGAAGACCGAACTCGCCACAATCACGACGAACGAAGATGAGCATCCATGCGAAACACAGTTCCAGTCGACTCTTTTATGCTGCGTGGGGACCTGGGAATGGCATACGAGGTCAACGGGTTCCCTGATGCTGCTTTTGCCAGTTATCAAAATGCTGAGACCCTCGATCAGAATAATGCCAGGTGGCCGTATTTCCAGTCACTGCTACTAGTGTCGTGTCCCGCAAGTTTATGGCACTTCAGCGCGTCCCACGGGGTCTGTGGCAAGGCGCGTCCCCGCCGGGAATGGTGGGCTCCATTTCCAAGGGGCGCAACACCGCCACAGGCCCCGTGGGGCGCGCCCTTCGGGAGATCGCCATGCACGCCACTGCCGCGTTGTGGCCCTTGCGAATATGCCCGATATTCACGGCGGACCACGCCTTGCATTGACGCGCATGGCGAACTCTGAAGTACCAGAAAGTTGCGGGACACGACACTAGCAGACCAGGGTGAACAACAACTCGCTCTTGCTGCGCTAGACCGCGCCATCGCGATAGATTCCGTTTACGGCCCCGCGTGGTTGTGGAAAGGCGCTTGGTTACTGGACGCGGGAAATCCGACCCTGGCTTTGCAAGCATTCGTAGAGGCGGAGTCTCTGGGTGTAGGTGCAGTCGCGATCGTGGGCCAATCGCGTGTCGCATTACACCAGCGACGGCCAGTCGGCGTTCCAGGAGTCCGTTTCACGCTGCGGTCGCGTAGGATAGGGTCTGCGCCCCGAACGTCGGATCCTCTCCGGCATGCCGCATGCGCCCGCGGCCGGGAAGGACAGCGCGAGTGTACAGGGGATTTCGTGCCGTGGAGGGAAACTACAAGGACCTGATCCAGACCGCTTATCGGTCGTGGCTGGAAGGACGCGGTTTCAAGCCGCGCCGGGGTCAGCGGGAGATGATCGCTCACGTCACCCGGG
This sequence comes from Pseudomonadales bacterium, assembly GCA_963668365.1. Taxonomy (GTDB): domain Bacteria; phylum Pseudomonadota; class Gammaproteobacteria; order Pseudomonadales; family Azotimanducaceae; genus VXNE01. Next base: position 4,149,726 of record OY764266.1, on the reverse strand, counting down.
CGTTGAGCGGTAGCCAACCGCGTCTTTGCGTGGTCGAAGCGGGCACCGGCACCGGCAAGACGGTCGCGTACTGTCTTGCCGTCATCCCCCTCGCCCAGGCCCTCGGCATGCGGGTGCTTATCAGCACGGCAACCGTGGCGCTGCAGGAGCAGGTGGTCTTCGGCGATCTGCCGGACCTCCAGGCCCACACGGATCTTGACTTCGACTTTGCGCTCGCCAAGGGGCGTCGGCGTTACGTGTGTCTCAAGCGGCTCGATGAGCGCCGTTACGGGGATGGGCCTCAGGAGTCGCTGCTGGAACTGCCGGAACCGCAGGATGTACCCACGTACCAGGGGATGTTCGCCAAATTCGAGGATGGCACCTGGAACGGCGAACTGGACACGTGGGAGGAGGGCGTCCGTTCCCGCGCGTGGTCTGCGGTGACGACGGATCACCGCGGCTGTACGCGCAACCGATGCGGCTTCTTCGCTCGCTGCCCCTTCTACCAGGCCCGCCGCAATGCCGAAGATGCGCTCGTTGTGGTCGCGAACCACGATCTCGTGCTCGCGGACCTGAGCCTGGGCGGCGGCGTGATCCTGCCGCCGCCGGAGGAAACCATCTACGTCATTGACGAGGCGCATCACCTGTCGGACAAGGCCCGCGAACACCTGACGTTGCGTGCGCGGCTGCGCGGAACGAGGGAATGGCTGGAACAGGCCCAGGCCACTGTTGGCACTTGCGCCCAGCAGTTTTCCCGGCCGCCGGAGCTGGTGACATTGGCGGCGGCATTGGCGGACGAAGTCGCTGTCGCGACCGGACTGATCCGCGAGGCGGAAGACCTGGCTGGTCAGCTCGACTTCGATCGCGGTTGGGAAGAGCGTGCCAACCATCGATTCGTCCTCGGTCGCGTGCCCGGCGAAATCGGTGACGTATGTGACCCCCTGGGCGGCAGCTTCAATGGCCTCGCCGAACGCTTTGCGACCTTTCGCAGCTACCTGGAGGACGTGCTGGCGGGCGAGCGCAGTTGGCCCAATGCGTATCTCGTCGAAGACTGGCTCGGCCCCGCTGGCCAGTTGGAGGCGCGCGCCGGCGAGACCACAGCGCTGTTTCGCGACTACGCTGCGGGCGCTGGCAGCGGGATGGATGGCCAGCTCATGGCGCGCTGGGTGACGCGACTCAGGTTTGAGAAGGAAACGGACCTGGAGTTTGTTTCTGCCCCCTTGCAACCGGGCGATTCGCTCCGGGAAAGACTGTGGGAGCGCTGTTACGGTGCTCTCTGCACGTCCGGGACCATACGCGCGCTCGGCAGCTTCGACCGCTTCCTTGAGAAATCCGGCCTGCCCGAAGATTCCACGCAACATTTCATTCCGAGCCCCTTCGACTATCCGCGTCTCGCCAGTTTCAATGTGCCCCAGATGCGGTCCGATCCGCGTGACGCCCAGGCGCATACCGAGGAGATCGCCGGGATGCTCCCCGGACTACTGGAACTCGAAGAGAGCGCCCTGGCGCTGTTCTCGTCCTGGCGGCAGTTTCGCCATGTCGTGGCGGCGCTGCCGGATCAGATTCGGGAGCATTGCCGTATACAGGACGAAGGATCCAAGCAGGCGCTCCTGCGGGCGCATCGATCCGCGGTGGACGCTGGCGAGCCAAGCTATGTCCTGGGGCTCGCGAGTTTTGCCGAAGGCGTGGATCTGCCGCACGAGTACTGCCGCCACGTCATCATCGCCAAGCTGCCGTTCGCAGCACCCGACAACCCCGTGGATCAGGCATTCGCCGAGTGGCTGGAGAGCCAAGGACGCGCGCCTTTCTTCGAGGTCGCTCTGCCGGAGGCCGCGCTTCGCCTCGTACAGGCGTGCGGCCGGCTGATTCGCCATGAAGAAGACCACGGCAGGATCACGCTGCTGGACCGCCGCATCGTCACGTTTCGCTACGGCCAGTCGATCCTGGCTTCGCTTCCCCCGTATCGATTGGAGATCGGTTTTCGTACGAGTAGCCCTTACGATCAGTAACAAGCGAAATGGGTCGGAATAGCAAAATCAGAATAGACTACAGTGAATCAACTGAGGTAACTGGCGGAGTTCGCCGAATCTCGCCCCCCGACACAATATTGATTGGAATATCTAATCTCAATGAACGGTGAACCACAGAGCGACTTGAGCGTCAAGACGTTTCTTGCGCTTCGCGACCACTTTTTTGATGACGACGCTGTCCCGACACCTTACGTTCTGGAAGACAAGCTCAATACTCAGGACGATCCATTAGATAGGTACATTTGCGCTGTTCTTGGAAAGGAGCTTGGTGAGGGAATTGAAGTCTTGAGGGCAAGCGGCCCGTTGATCACCCCCGATATGGCTGTCTATCGACCGCAGTACTGCACACAAAGGTCTAGAGAAGAATTACGTGTTGACTCAACTTGCATCTTGGAGCTAGAGGTCAAGAAACTTGAACGTCAAAGCTCTGGCGGTGTCGCACGCGCTTCCGGCTTGGATTACAACACAACCCCACCTTGCGGCACCGTGCGAGTTTACGACGGATCAGGTAGTTCTCTCGATATTCGAGGTTTTTACTTGTTTGTATGCCAGGAGCCTGTTGTGAGGGAGGAGCGCACGTACAGAATAACCGCACTGGCTCTTTGCGATGGCAACCTCTTGAACGAAGACTTCGACTACTACATCTCAATCATCGGTCAACGGAGGAAAGAGGTCGGCCTTGGTACATTCGGTGACGGTGCCAACCGAGTTCGGCCGATGATTATCTTTTCCAATCCACTTGGTGTTGCTTTCCTCGATCATCACTCGACAATCATACACTCGCGGGACGACCTTGAGGCCCAACATCCGTCCATACGGTGCATTGGATCGATCGAGCGTACAGTTCGTGCCCAAACCGACCCGGGATTTCGGCTTTTCCACTGCTATCGCGATAGTCGCGACGTAACAGAATATACGGAACGGATTCACGTTCGAGATCCATTGCCTACTCCTCGGCGCTCGGCCAAAACGGCTCCGCGCGGTCGCTTCGTGGTCAACATCGATCCGTCGGATTGAGTTCCCAGAGACTTATCGTCCTGTCGATTGTATTTTCTTTATCTGCTAGAAAGGCATAAGCCGCTTCGAGATCGTCAGAGTTTGACAGGAATCGAATGACTTGGGCGGTGAGCACTACGCGAATGTCGTTACGGCTGAGTTTACGACCTACGCGGCGCAACCGTTCAATTTGATTGCCGGCAACAGCAAGGGCCTGGTTCCAGGCGTCCTCGTGGAAAAGCACTTGAGCTTTCACGTCTTCTCGTTTGCGGCAGACCAATATGATATCTAGGTCGATGGGTGACTTGGCTTGATTTTTTGGCATTGCCACTGACATTTCTGCCTTGATCGGATGTGTGGACACGATGACGAAACCTGACTCCGCCAAAGATTGGAAGATGCTATGCCATCCTTCTGGTCTGGAGTGGTGATAGGAGAACACCAAGAGCCCGCCGCGCTTTAACACTCGTCTACATTCGCGCCATACTGATCGTAAGCGCGCCGTGAATGCCTTCGCGTCGGTTTGCTGGACTTCTTTGTCGGAGCGAGTCGTCAACGAGCGTTGGTTGGCTGGTTGGAACATGTACTGTTGCCAGACATGGAAGAAATCAGCCAGTTCGGAATAGTGAACGTTGTCGAAAAAAGGCGGATCCGTAATGACTGCATCTACCGAATCTGAGGGAATGTCAGTCTTCCCTGAATCTCCACACGATAGATAGACGCGGCCTCCCTTATCAAAGGCATCAAAACTCTCGGCTATTGGGAAACCAATTGACTCGGAAAGCCCAAACATCTTTTTTGTGGCAGGCCGGCTGTTGCCGTTCTCTACCGTGATCTCGAATGGATTTTCGCAGTAGCCGATCGATCGCATGATTCTACTTTCGAAGAGAGTGGAGAAAGCGCCAGAGCTCTTCCGGGTGCCCCAGGGATTCGCTTCGAGCGGTGTGCGCTCTGGCTTTAGGATGTGGTGAGAAAACATGTGCCGCACCGCTCCTGTACCCTCGCCCTTGTAAGAGGTGAACATATTGTTGAATTCAAGCGTACCTGAGAACAGGCAAGCGAACAGGTCACGTAGCGGTTCGCTCTTGATTTTACGGATTCGGTCGGCGAGCAAACGAAGACAGAGTAGTTGTCGATCATTAAACATGTCGCGCCAACTACGGTATCCGTAGTTGATTGCTTGGTTCGTATTGTATCCTGGCCGTAGCTTGCCTTGGGGGTAGCCCCTGCCCATCGCTGCCAGCCTGTTGGCGGCTTCTTGATATAATGCACGATCAAAGTCGTCAGCTGATAGGTATCGCTTCTCCTTATTGGCTGTCAGAACAAGCTTCGCGTAGAGTCGATGCTTGGGAGGATAGCCCTGTTTCCGTATGGTCTCGGCTATGGCAAAAGTGTTTCCGCAATGCGGACAAGTTGCCTTGGTGCGATTTGCGGGAGCACTCCTTGGATCATAAACATGGTCGCATGAGTGGCATGTCACCTGAACCGCATCGTAGCGAATCTCGTTGATTTCGTGGCACGATGGGCACACGGCTCGTGCTAAGGGGTGATTTCTCGGATAGGCGTGCCGAGCAAAAATGTACGAGCGGAAAAGATCCACGGTGCCTGAGCAATCTGGACAGTCAAGGGTCTTTACCCAGAAGTAGTAGAGGCTTTGGGCCTCTCCGCCACCCGGTAAGCGGGCGCGATAGAAGTACTGAATTTCTGCGGCGACATCGCGTTCAATTGCTTTGAACTGCCGAGTGACTTCTGCGCGAGAATGGGAAGCCAAGGCGTTCTTGACCGCAAAGTACGCGACGGGGTTGATGTCACGACCGACTGCTCGGCATCCGAGCTTAAGGGCTTCACCGATTGTAGTTCCGCTACCCATAAAGGGATCGAACACAATCGTGCCAGGAAACCGCACGCCGCTATAGAAGGCCTGCTTAACGTCAGTGCCTGCCGGTGCGAATGTGCTGAGTATGATTGCCCGGAATACGGATCCTAAGCGCTGCGCCCACCACTTGTGCACATGGTAGAGGGGCCGGTTGATTTCCTTTCGCCAACTCTCTAATTCCGCGACGTTGCAGAATTCCTCGAAAGGAAACTCGTCCTCCTCTATGGCTGCCCGATCAGCGCTTGTGCGTGAAGGTGCGACCGCTGCGCTCGAAAGTTCAGCCAGATCGAGGGGCAATTGTTGAGCCATGACAATCTTGGTCGGTGCTTTGGTGGAGTGGGCATCTCAATGGTCTGCCATCTCACCATAAGCGTTGAACCCGTCCGGTTCAATGGTTGGCCCTGCTGAAATCGAGAGGCGTTTGGATGTCATGTTTAGGTTCCCCTTGTCGAGGGGCGGTTGGTTTCTGGGAATGAATGAGACTGCCTCTCGTGGTTGAGAATCGAGAGAACGCGCTTCCGCCCCGAAGGTGCTGCCCGGCGAGTTTGGCGGTGCTGAACTGACCGCTTGGGATTGATTCTGCCGCGCACTGGCATGCTTATGTCGTGGACTCGATCCTCTCGCGTTCTCTGAGGATCACCCTGCGGTTCCACTGGCGGCCCCACAGTCCGAGGACGACGTTCGTGAGCGCCGCGGCGGCGAATATCCCCGCGTAACCGAAATAGCGACTCGCCACGAACGCCAATGGCACGTAGAACACGAACAGCCGCAGCAGCGACAGGATCAAGGCCGGCGCAGGCCGGGATAGCGCCTGGAATGCGCCATTGGCGACGTTGAGCATGCCTGCAAAGCCGAGGGTGATGGGCAGGATGTAAAGGTAGGTTGTGGCCGTGGCGACCACTTCCGGCTCGTTGTTGATCAGCGATACGAACAATCGGCCGCCGATCCACATGATGGCGGCGGCGACCACGCCCCAGAGCAGGCAGTAGCGATAGCAGAGGGCGAGCGCCCGGTCGACCCGATCGAACAGGCGGGCGCCCCAGTTCTGTCCGACGAGGGGTGTGGTGCTCGATGAGATGCCTATGACCACCATGAAGACCACCGCGTCTATGCGCGCCGCAACGCCGAAGCCGGCGACGACGGCGGTACCGAAAGTGGCGAGCAGGCGCGTGATGATGGCGGAGGACAACGGCTCGATGAGGTTGGTCGCCATGGCCGGAAGGCCGACGTGGAGGATGGTTCGCGCGGAGGCGAAGAATGCGCGCAGGGAAGCGCGGATCATGCGGCGTTTCAACGCGAACCAGTAGACGGTCATGAGGAAAGACAGGGACCGCGCGACGACGAACGCCCAGGCTGCCCCGTCTACGCCCAGTGCGGGAAACCCGAACCAGCCGAAGATCAGGAACGGCCCGATCAATACCTGCACGCCCGAGCCGACCGCCATCACCACGCCCGGAAAGACTGGATCGCCGATGGATCGCATGAGGCCCGATCCCACCATCGCCAACCCGAAGAGGGGGAACCCGAGAGCCCAGATGGAGATGTAGGAGGCGACGAGATCGAGGATTGCATCCCGCGCGCCGAGCAGGCGGAACAGGGGCTCGGCGAAGGAGATCAACAGCACGGCGCAGAGGACGTTGAACAACAGGTCGAGCAAGAGGCCGTGACTGGCCAGGATCGCCGCCCGTTCGTTCTCTCCGCCGCCGACGGCGCGCGCGAGCACCGCGCTGGTACCGATGCCGACACCTCGGGTTGCGGCGCCGAGCGCCATGATGACGGGAAACGTAAAGGTGACGGCCGCGAGCGCGCTGGTGCCGAGAATGCCGAGATAGACCGCCTCGACGAATTGCGCGAGGGTCATGGCGAGGAAGCCCATGATCATGAACCCCGACAGGCGCATTACGTGGCGCGGCAGGTCGCCGTCCGTAAAGCTGCCGCGCGGCCGTCCGGTGGGCGCTGGCGATCGCATCCGTGAAGGCCGCTACACTATGGGCTGGATAGTGCCCCACAGCTGGCGGCTTCGGCTTCGGCTGTGGCCCGGAGACGGGCGAAATTTCTCGCTCGGGATCCTGGTGAGACTGAAACTGCGCGATACGTGCGGGTCACGCGGGCAGCTGGTTGTGACGCAAGGAGATGTGCGATGAAGGTACTGGTTATCGGAGCGAACGGGAACACGGCAACGCGCCTCGTGCGCCGCCTTGCGGAAGGACCGCACGATCCGGTGGCCATGATCCGGGATCCGGCGCAGCGCGCGAAGTTCGACGCGCTCGGAGTGCCGACGGTGATCGGCGACTTGGAATACCCCATCGATCACGCCGTCTCCGGCGCGGATGCGATCGTCTTTGCGGCGGGGTCCGGTGGCCAAACCGGCAAAGACAAGACGGTCTTGGTGGACTACCTCGGCGCGATTCGATCCATGGTCGCCGCACAGGTCCACGACGTGCGCCGTTACATCATGCTGAGCTCGCTCAACGCGGATATGCACAGCACTTCGCGAATCGCGCACTACCACAAGGCGAAGGCCCATGCAGACAACCATTTGCGCGAAACCGGCCTAGACTACACCATCGTCTGTCCCGGCGGATTGACCGATGAACCTGCCACCGAAAGGGTCGTTGCGAGCGCCGACCTCGAGGGGCGCGGCCTGACCTCGCGGGAGAATCTGGCAGCGGCAATGGCGATGTGTCTCGACCTCGACAACACCATCGGCAAGTCCTTCGGCCTGCTCGACGGCGACACGCCCATGGACGCGGCCTTGCGCGCGATTTGACGGCAGCGAACTTCTGGTATCGGCCTTGTCGCGATAGTATCCGTCAAGTTCTTGGAAGGCATGTGAAATGGCCGAACTGCTTAACGACAAGGAGATCACCAAACTCTTGGGATCTGTCATCGAGAACGGTGACCAGACTTGTGTGCGTCCGAATTCCTATGTCCTGAGGTTGGGATCTGCGGGAGAGTTTCACACCACCGGCAAGCAGTTTGAACTGGGTTCGGGTCCCAACGATAAAAAGGGCATCATAGTTTCGCCCGGACAATCCGTCGCTCTCACTGCGCTTGAGACGATTGACTTCACGCGGGAGGTCGTGAAGCAACATTTCCCTGACTGCGATCTACACGGCATCGTCAGCCCAACGACAGATTTGCAGCGAGAGGGCGTCGTCGCCCCCACGACACAGGTTGATGCCGGATATCGAGGCACACTCAACTGGACGCTTAGCAATAGCTCCAGCGAGGAGCGCCGCTTCGTTTTCGGAGAGAGATTGTTCCGGTTGTCTATTTTGAAGCTGGCCGAAGGCGAACGACCGGATGCTCTCTACCAGGGCGCATATCAGAATCGAGAGGGCTATGTGCGCTCGGAAAGAAAGGGCGCACCGACCGGTATGCGAGCAGTGGATTGGGAGGATTCAACGACCGAAGAAGGTCCCGAGGCATTGCTTGACCGACTGATTCAGTCGGGGTTTCCGTGGAACGTGCTGGGTACACGGTTCAAAGTGATCGACGATCAATTCAAGACCGTCACTAACGAGTATGCGGATATTCGGGACTCTATTGGGCGATTGGAAGGCTTGATCGAACGCTTGGAACGAGACGTTGAAGCGAACGCCGAAACGATCACCCGTGCTAACGATGGTTTGACGGAAAAGATTCGCGAGGTGCTTCGAGAGGAACTGCCAGCAATACAGGACCGGTTGCTGATAAACGGGTCGCGGTGGGTGGCGGTGCTCGCTGGCATTGCCATTGCCATCTATAGCTCCCCGCCCGCCCGCGAGGTTTTCGCAGACTACGGTCTCTACATCGGGTTGACGTTGGTGGCTGTGTCGAGCCTCTCGTGGCTGTTTCGGCGACGAAGGAGTCCATAGCGCGACCCCGATGCGCATCGCGCCGCGATTGAAGTCCATGATCGAGCGGACAGCGCCGACAGCCGGACTACCGCATGAGCTGCGCGTCCCGGATCATCGTGATCTCGTCGCGCAGGGCGGCGGCTTCCTCGAATTCGAGGTTCTTCGCGCGGTCCAGCATTTCGCGTTCGAGCTTCGCCAGCAGCTTGCCGAGTTCCTCGGGACCCTCGGGTGTGACCCGGCGGCGTTCGCCCGTACGCCGATCGCCTGACCGGCGGCTGGTCTTCGCGGCGCGGCCGGGAATCGCACGCGCGCTCTCCATGATGTCGGGGATTTCCTTGACGATCCCTTTCGGGGTGATGTCATGCTCGGCATTGAACCGCACCTGCTTCGCTCGCCGCCGCTCGGTCTCGTCGATGGCTGCACGCATGGACCTGGTGATGGTATCCGCGTAGAGGATGGCGCGTCCGTTCAGGTTGCGGGCGGCGCGTCCTATGGTCTGAATCAGCGAGCGCTCGGCGCGCAGGAAACCTTCCTTGTCGGCATCGAGGATCGCGACCAGCGAGACCTCGGGCATGTCCAGCCCCTCCCGCAGGAGGTTGATGCCGACGAGCACGTCGAACACCCCGAGCCGAAGATCCCGAATGATCTCCGTGCGCTCCACGGTGTCGATATCGGAGTGCAGGTAGCGGACACGGGCGCCGTGCTCGTCAAGGTATTCGGTGAGGTCTTCGGCCATGCGCTTGGTCAGGGTGGTGACCAGGACACGCTCGCCCTTCGCCACAGTCGTCCGTATTTCCTCGAACAGGTCGTCCACCTGGGTCGACGCCGGACGAACGATCACGTCCGGGTCGACCAGGCCCGTGGGCCGCACCACCTGCTCGACCACCTGTCCGGCGTTCTCATCCTCGTACCCGCCCGGCGTCGCTGAAACGAAGATCATCTGCGGCGAGAGGACTTCCCACTCGTCGAATCGCAGCGGCCGGTTGTCGAGGGCCGACGGCAGCCGAAAGCCGTACTCGACCAGTGTCTCCTTGCGCGATCGGTCTCCCTTGTACATGCCGCCGAGCTGCGGGATGGTGACGTGGGATTCGTCGATGACGAGGAGCGCGCTGTTCGGCAGGTAGTCGAACAGCGTGGGCGGCGGTTCCCCTGCCTCGCGCCCGGAGAGATAGCGCGAGTAGTTCTCGATACCGCTGCAGTACCCGACTTCCTTGATCATCTCCAGGTCGAAGCGTGTGCGTTGCTCCAGCCGTTGCGCCTCCACCAGTTTGTCGTTCGCCCTGAGATATTCGACCCGGTCGCGGAGTTCTTCGCGGATATCGTCGATGACGGCGAGGATGCGTTCTCTCGGCGTGACGTAGTGGGTCTTGGGGAACACCGTGTAGCGGGGAACCCGGCTCGCGACCTCGCCGGTCAGGGGGTCGAAGACGGAAAGGTTGTCGATTTCGTCGTCGAACAGCTCGATGCGCACCGCCTGCTTCTCCGACTCCGCGGGAAACACGTCGATCACGTCGCCTCGGACCCGATATGCGCCGCGCTGGAATGCGGTGTCGTTGCGCGTGTACTGCAATTCCGCGAGGCGTCGCACGATGTGGCGTTGGTCGACGCGGTCGCCGCAGTCGAGGTGGAGCACCATCCGAAGATAGGACTGCGGATCGCCGAGGCCGTAGATGGCGGAGACAGAGGCAACGATGATCGCGTCGCGCCGTTCTATCAGCGCCTTGGTGGCGGACAGCCGCATCTGCTCGATGTGGGCGTTGATGGACGCGTCCTTCTCGATGTAGGTGTCGGACGCGGGGACGTACGCTTCGGGCTGATAATAGTCGTAGTAGGAAACGAAGTACTCCACCGCGTTGTGCGGGAAGAACTCGCGAAATTCGCCGTATAGCTGGGCTGCCAGCGTCTTGTTGGGGGCAAGCACCAGGGTCGGTCGCTGGACTGCCTCGATGACCTTGGCGATGGCGAAGGTCTTGCCGGATCCGGTAACGCCCAGGAGGGTCTGGTGGGCGAGGCCGTCCTCGAGCCCTTCGATCAGTTCGGCAATGGCGGCGGGTTGATCCCCTGCGGGTTCGTAGTCGGCGACTACGCGCAGCTCCGACACGGCTTGCATCAGTCCATGCACTCCACCACCAGTTCCATCGCCCGATGCGCATCGATGCGATACGCCACGCTCGCGTTGGCGGGATCCTGCCGCCGGCTGCTCCGCTGATCGACGACAGTCATGCCTCGCGTCAGCGCGCCCTCGAGTTCGACGTCCACGGCGCGGGGTTCCATTTCGATCAGTTCGGGGTGCGTTACCGCGAGGACCGCGCATGGGTCGTGCAGGGCGGCCTCGCGCTCGCCGATCAGATCCTCCATGCGCAGGTGCATGTGGTCGAAAACCTGGGCCGCGAATCTCGCGCGCGCGGTGCCGACGCTCTGCAACCTTGAGACGATGGCGTCGGTTGTGCGCAACTGGTGCGTGAGATTGAGCCCGCACATCCTGAGTTCGGCTCCCGCTCCGAATACGCGCGCCGCCGCTTCCGGATCGGCGAATATGTTGAACTCCGCCACCCGGGTAGTGTTGCCGGCCGTGGCGCTGCCCCCCATGATCGAGATGCCCGCGATGCGGCGTGCCCACGAAGGATCGCGTTCCAGGGCGAGCGCGAGATTGGTCAAGGGCCCGATGGCGACAATCCAGACGTCCTTGTCCGGTGCGTCCAGCAGGAACTCGACGGCGTTGTGGCTTTCCACCGTGCGTCGGTGCTCTACGCGTTCGACGCCATCGAGTCCGGAGGCCCCGTGGACGACTTGCGCGTGCCGCGGTTCCCCGACCAGCGGACGCGCGGCGCCCGCATGCACCGGCGTGTCCACATCGAGCAACGCCGTCACCATGAGTGCGTTTGCCGTCGTCTCCGACAGCGGCGCATTGCCGGACACCGTGGAGATGCCGAGCACCTGTGCGTGCCGATGCGCGAGCACGAGGGCGATGGCGTCGTCGTGGCCCGGGTCGCAGTCGATGATTACGCGGGTCATGGGCCGCCACTATAGTGCCCGTCGCGCTCGCGTGCCATGTGCGCTCTCCCCGACCGGGGGCTGCCGGAAAAAGCGATGCGAAGGCGGACACCATCCTGCCGGGAAGATCAACCCATGCGATAGCGATAGGCGCCGGATGGGACACCCATGTTCGAATGGGCATATTGGGGGGACACTCATCAGGCCGGTTCGCGAGCGGGTGGCGTGTTGTCTACACTAGCCGCAACAACAGGGGGAAACCGCCATGACAGAGCCATTTGTTGGCAAGGAACTCAGCGCGCGGAAGTTCACCGTGACCGACCGATTGCTCGCCGACTATCACAACGGCCTTGCGTTGACGCGACGCGCCGACGGCAAGGTGCCCACCCTGATCGCGAGTGATGCCGAGAGTGCCTACTTCAACGAGATCGCCTTCTCCAACCATGTCGGCCATTTGTGGATGCGCCAGGGATGGGAATGCTTCGCTCCCATAAGCTCGGGAACAACCTATGACACCAGCGGTCGCATCCGGGACATCTATCCGCATCGCGATCGCTCGGTCGTCTGCTACGAGGTGTCGGTCGAGGACTCCGACGGCGGCGTGCTGTTCCGCACCCATCACCACCAGAGCTTTTTGCGCGAGAAACCGGCGGGCGGTGAGGTCGCATTTCGGGATCCGTCGAAAAAGCCGGGGGCGCGCAGGTTCACGGTGCCCGAAGGCAAGGAATTCGGGGGGCTGTCGCGAACCATCACTTTGGAGATGTGCGGCGAGTTCTTTCACGGCAATGCGAACTATCACACCGACAGGCGGGCTTCAAAGTCGCTCGGATTCCGCGACGTTGTCGTGGGCGGGCGAATGACGATGGCGTATGCCGCGAACATCCTTGAAGATCATTTCGGCGATGCCTGGTGGCAAAGCGGGCGAATCGACCTGAAGTTCACCAATCCAACATGGCCCGGCGACACGATCACGGCGCGTGGAGTCGCAACCGGTGCCATCGATGGCGACGCGGACCGCAGCGGGGCCTTCGTCTGGCTGTCGAAAGATGACGACACCGTGGTGCTGGTGGCCGAGGCCAGTGTCGCCGCCTGAGGAAATCGCCGGCGACGATAGCGTCAGCATCGACACTTTCATCTACGCGCGTGTCGGTTCGAGCGTCGCGGATCGACTTGACCTTCGTCTTGAGTCGTATGTCAGCAGGGACCGCGCCGCACACTTGGGCAAAGCCGTGGTCATGGTGCACGGCGGCGCCTGGACCACCAATGACCGCCACTCTCCCCATGTGGTCTGTCGCAGTCTTGCAGAAGCGGGTTTCGCCGTGTTCTCGCTTGACTTCAGGGATGGCCGCAACGGCAAGCATCCGTGCGCGGTGCAGGATATTGCGGCTGGAATTCGCTACGTGCGGGCGCGCGCGGATGACTTCGGAATCGATGCCGACCACATCGCCCTGGTCGGTAGTTCGTCGGGTGGTCACCTGGCGCTGTTGACTGCGACTCAGCCGGATTTGCCCGAACATCGCGGCACCCGGACGACCATCGAGGGCGCGGAAGACCTTTCGGCGGTAGTGTGCTGCGTCGTCGCCCTGTGGCCCGTCTCGGATCCGGCGAGGCGACTGCGACACGCCATCGAAACCGGCCGCGATGAATTGGTTCAGGCGCATTTTCGATACTACCGGGACGAGGCGCACATGCGCGACGCGAGCGTGCAGCGGCGAATTCGGGAAGGGGAAGCGCAGAACCTGCCGCCGCTGCTCGTTGTGCAGCCAGGCGAAGACGCCAATGTGCCAAGGGACATGACCCTCGACCTGTTGCGGGAGTACCAGGACGCCGGCGGCACAGTGCATTACCACTTCTATCCCGGACTGCCACACGGGTTCGCTTACGGGGAATCGGCGGCGACCACGCGACTGTCGGAGGAGATCCGCTGGTTTCTTGAGCGATACACCGCGTGCGCAGGCGACGAGCACTGAGGGTGCGTCCATTCGCCATTCCGTAGCGACATGGAACTGGAGCTTGAAACAGGCTTGACCGGTGCCGTTGAAGGATAGGCCGAACCGGTCAAGGCGGACGCGAGCGGTTGGCGGCGCGCTGCGCGACGGCACTACGTTCGGACTTGAGCGGGTGCATCACGCCGGCGCCCACCGGCCACTCGTGCGGCTCGGCCTTGATCGCGCGCGCGATTCGTTGTGCGTGGGGCGACAGCGTTTCCCAGATGTGATGCGGCATGGTTTTCTTCCGACGATCGCCTGCGAACCACGGCGCGCCGTATTCGACATTTGGAAGCGCGCGGATTTCTCGGCTGAGATTCGGCGTTCCGCCGTGCCAGGCGCGGTTGTCGCGGAACACGCCGGCGCCGGCCAGCGCGCCGACCAGCGTAGACAGGCGCATCCACTCGGGTTCGTCCTCTGGCGGCAGGGGCGGCATCTGCCACGTATGCGAACCCGGTATTTGCCGTATTGGACCATTCTCCCAGGTCAGATCGGTCATCGTGAAATTGATCGTGACCAGGGGCGGGGTGAAATCAACGATCCGTCGTTGCGTCTTCAGGTCCGGACCTCCTGCGCCGATACCGCCTGGGTGGTCGACGGTCGAAGGATCGCCGCCATTTGCCGCCTCGTCGATTTCCATCCCCATTGCCTTCGCCTGGGCGACACGTTTCTCGGATACCTGGTTGAATTCCCGGATGTCCGCGTGCAGTTGCTGGTACTCGACCGCGCCTGGCAAACAGACATCCCCGCCCGCGCCCAGCACGGAATAGTCGGGGCCACCGAATATCTCGATGAGGATGGGCGTCGTCGTTGGCAGGTCGATCATCGAGGCCCAGACCTCCTCGTGCAGCAATTGCCTGGAAGCGGAGGAGGTGCCGTAGCTGTAGCGGTGCGGCAATCGCCCGCTTTCGGTCATGTATTTGCGCTTGCCGTCGCCGCGAATCTCAAGTATTTGCCGTAGAACTCTGGCGCTGCCCTCGCGAAACCGGCGCAGGCGCTTTGCGTCCAGCAGGTCGCGCACGACCACGAAACCGTCCCTGTGAAAGATGCGCGCCGCACGTTCGACCTCGATGGGCGAACAGATCTCGAGGCCCTTGATGCCGTTGTTCTTTTTCAGATGCGCACGAAGGCGTTCTACATCGGGGCCATCGTACGCGCGGCGTTTCGGGGCTCGGGGGTCGGACGCGGCCAATCTCGGAGACGGTTTTCCGTCCGCATCGACGGTCTCGTTGATTGGCGTGTGCTCGTCCCAGCCGACACGGCTCTCGCCGTGGACGGTGAGGGTTTCCAGTTCCCTGTTCATCCGCTGCTGCCTCTTGCGGATCGCCGCGCGCCTGCCTGTGGTGTGAAGCCGCGTTCCATCTCGCCGCGGGCTTCGATGATATCGGATCACTCGGCGGCATGGCGAGCTCTGCTCTGAACTACCGGAGTCTTGCGGGATCGACACCGTGCGAAGTACCGATAGGGACACCCGCGGACAGCACGCGGTACGGTGTGGGCGGGAAGAGGGGTGGTTAAAAGGGCGTGTCGGCGATTCTGGGATTCCAAAACCGCCGAGGACAAACCTCAATGGGGGAAGGACACTCTTGGGGGAGGACTATTGGGAGGTTTGTCGCGCACGCCTGAAAACTAACTGTGTCGAGCATTTTGTACAGTACAAAATGTATTGTCAAGTATTTTTGTACAGGAGTTGTATAGTTTTTATTCTGCGAGGTGCAGGAGTCGATGCTGTGAAACAAATGCTGCGAGCGCCTCCTCCAACCGAATGCGCGCATGCTCGGCGGCGGTTGCGCCCGGATGTTTGGCTTCGCCGTCCGCGCAACGGGAGGCGTGGATGGAAAACGCGTCCAGTTCCGTAATGAGTTCCACCAGGCCGCGGGCGCAACCGCACCCCGCCTGGGACTCCGACATCGCGATTTGCAGCAACTCGTCCTCGGTGAAGCGGCGAAGTTCGGCCCGGTCGTCGACGCCCAGAGCAGCCGCCCTAGATAGGCAGGCGTATTCGACATCGGACCAGGGCGCTGGCCAGCGAATCAGGGCGACACCGAGTTCGGTGGCGGTCTCGGTGTCGCCCCCCTGTTCATACCTGCACGCGAGAACCAGCCGCGTGTTCGGAACAATCACTCTAAGCTTCTGTATCTGTTCAGAATCCAAACTAGGAAGTTGTACAAGAAGGACATCGAGCGCGGGCAGCACGTCGGTGCAGGTCTCGAAGGTCTCGAGGCTTGCCCATCGTCCGAGCACGTTGAGACGACTTTGGTCCTGGTCGCGCTCAGCCAGGATCAGGCTCGCGCCCACCAGCCCGACGCGCGTGGATCCCCCGCGCCCGGGCCTGACGGCGAGGCGCGCGTCAAGCTCTTCGCCAGTGAGCTTGATGAGCTGGCTGATCGCCTGACCTCGGTCGAGCAGCACCTTGATCTTCTTTAGATGTTCGATCTGACCTGAATCGTAGAAGCGTGTCTTGCCGCTTCTGTGCGCGGGTTGAAGGTTGTAGCGGCGCTCCCATGCGCGCAGCCGCTCGGCGCTGATTTCCGTTAGTTTTGAGACCGCACCTATCCTGTACAGGTCGGATGTCATTCCGTGTCCAGTGCACGTTGGGAGCGGAATTGTACAAGATCGTGTCGCCATGTACAGCTTTCCCCGCGTTTCGAGGTTGGATGTCCAGGACGTGGCCCTGATCTCGCGTTGGTTGTCCAGGACGTGGGCCGCGAATCAAGACGCGCGGTGCGCCGTGACAGCGGCGCGAGACGCAACCCTGCGCGACCGAGTTGCGATTGAGAAGGTGCGATTGAGAAGGCTGTCCAAGGCGCGGGCTTCTGCGACAATCCTCGCGGACAGGCGGGCGGAACCGGGCTCCATGCGAAAGAACATCGGCGAATGGATGACGAAGCGGGCACTGCTCACTCCGGCGCGCGAAGCCCTGGTGGACAGCGATCTGGGGCTGAGGTTGACGTTCGCCGAGATGAATGCGCGGTGCAATCGCGTTGCCAACGCATTCCTCGCCGCCGGCGTGGTTCCCGGCGAGCGGGTTGCCCTGCTGCTGATGAACTGCGCGGAGTTCCTGGAGACGTTCTTCGCGCTGGCCAAGATCGGCGCGGTGGCGGTGCCCCTCAACTGGCGCCTTGTGCCGGACGAGCTCGAGTTCATCCTCGCCGACAGCGGCTCCACCTGGCTGATCTTCAGCGGGGAGTTCCTCGACAACGCCGCCGAATTGCGACGCCGGGGCGGCAAGACCGACATTGCGCACTGGTTGCAGGTCGCTGGCGACGATGAGCCGGTCGCGCCCTTCGCGCAGAGTTTCGCCGACTTCCGGGATGCCGCGTCCGATCACGAACCGGCCATCGGCGCCGCCGAAGACGACATGCTGTACATCATGTACACGTCCGGCACGACGGGCTTGCCGAAGGGCGTTGTACACACCCATCACACCTCTATTTGGGGTTGCCTGACCATCGCGGCCACCATCTATTACCGCGAAGGTGACCGTTTCCTGTCGCCGCTGCCGATGTTCCATGTCGGCGCGCTGACGCCGCTTTCGGTGGGCGTGTACCGCGGCGTCACCAGCATCGTCATGCGGAGCTTCGATCCCGCGCGGGCGTGGGAGCTGATCGAGAGCGAGCGCGTGACGAGCGGCATCGCGGTGCCGGCCATGCTGAACTTCATGCTCCAGGTGCCGGACCATGATCGCTTCGATCACTCCCATTTGCGCTGGTGCATGTCGGGCGCTGCGCCTGTGCCCGAGTCGCTGATCCAGGCGTACGCCGACATCGGCATCGAGATTCACCAGGTCTATGGACTGACGGAGAGTTGCGGGCCCGCCTGCCTGATCGACACCGAGAATGCGCTGAAGAAGATCGGCTCCACCGGGAAGGCGTTCTTCCACACGGAGGTGAAGGTCGTGGACGACGAGGGCAGGGAGTGTCCGCCCGATTCGCCAGGGGAAATCCTGGTCCGGGGCGACCACGTCATGCGCGAGTACTGGAACCGGCCGGAGGCGACCGCCGAGACGATCGTGGGCGGTTGGCTGCACACCGGCGATGTCGCGCGCATGGATGCTGAAGGATTCGTGTACATCGAGGATCGCATCAAGGACATGATCATTTCCGGCGGTGAGAACGTGTATCCCGCGGAGATCGAAAAGGTCCTGGAAGCGCACCCCGACATTCTTGAAGCGGGTGTCATTGGCCAGCCGAGCGAGGCCTGGGGCGAATCGCCTTGCGCCGTCGTCGTGAAACGCGACGATGCGTTGACCAGGGCCGGCGTGATGGAGTTCTGCCTGGGACGCCTGGCCCGCTTCAAGCAGCCGAAAGAAGTCGTCTTCGTTGACGCCTTGCCGCGCAATCCCAGCGGCAAGATCCTGAAGCGCATACTGCGCGAACGCTTTCCGGGCCCGGCGCCCGTTTAGGAAATTGCCCCCATGTCCGACACGGAGTCCGTCTTTGCCGGGTGCCTGCCGGCCCTCATGACGCCCTGCCATGCCGGCGGCGAGCCGGACTTTGGCGCGCTTGCGAAGAAAGGCGTGGAACTCGTCGCCGCCGGGATGCGGGGCGTCGTCTATTGCGGATCGGTGGGCGAATGGCCGCTTCTGTCGGACGAGCGGCGCCGCGAGGGCGTCGAGGCGCTGGTGGCCGAGGACGTTCCGGTGGTCGTTGGCACCGGCGCCCAGAACACCGCGCGGGCGGCCGCCCTGGCGAGCCACGCGCGGGCGGCCGGCGCCGCCGGCCTCATGATCATTCCCCGCGTGCTTTCGCGGGCAACTTCGGCCGCCGCCCAGCGCGCGCATTTCGCGGCGGTGCTGCGCGCCGGCGGCGAGCTTCCCGCCGTCATCTACAACAGCCCCTACTACGGCTTCGAGACCAGGGCCGAGCTGTTCTTCGATCTGGCGCGCGAGTTCGACAGCCTGGTCGGCTTCAAGGAGTTCGGCGGCGCCGCATCGCTCGACTATGCGGCCGAGCACATCACATCGGGTCGAGACGACCTCGAGCTGGTGGTGGGCGTCGATACCCAGGTGGTGCACGGCATCGTTCGCTGCGGCGCGAGCGGCGTGATCACCGGCATCGGCAACGTGTTTCCGGCGGCGGTCCTGCACTTGATCGCGCTTTGCGAGAAAGCTGCCCGCGGTGACGAAGACGCCCTGCATCGGGCCATGGTCCTCGAAGAAGCGCTCTCGGTGCTGGCCAGGTTCGATGAAGGTCCGGACCTCGTGCTCTATTTCAAGCGCATGATGGTCCTCGAAGGAAGCCCCGGGTACGCACACGCGCTGAATCCCGACGACGCGCTGAGTTCCTCCCAGCGGGCGTACGTCGATGCGCATTGGGCGCGCTTTCGACGCTGGTGGGATGCGTGGCATGGGGCGCGCGGGTGAGCGAGGTGCGCGTGATCGACTCCCACACCGCCGGCGAGCCGACGCGGGTGGTGGTCGGCGGGGGACCGGACCTCGGCGACGGCCCGATCGCGGAACGACTGCGGCGTTTCGGATCGCACCACGACGACTTTCGGCGCTCGGTGATCCTCGAGCCGCGCGGGTCCGACGCGCTGGTGGGGGCGCTCCTCACCCCGCCGGCCGACCCGGACTGCGCGACGGGCGTGATCTTCTTCAACAACGTCGGCTGCATCAACATGTGCGGTCACGGCGCCATCGGCGTGGCCGTCACGCTGGCGTACCTCGAGAAGGCCGACGTCGGGGAACTGCGCCTCGAAACCTCGGTCGGAGTCGTCTCCGTCCTGTTGCGCTCGCCCAACGAAGCCACCATCGAGAACGTCCCGAGCTACCGCTTTCGGCCGGATGCCGCCGTTGATGTCGAGGGTATCGGCGTCGTCCGGGGGGATATCGCATGGGGCGGCAACTGGTTCTTTCTCGTTGACGCGACCTCCATTGACAGCCTGGCCGCCATCTCGCTCGAATCCGAACCCGAACTCACGGAGGCTGCGAGACGCATCAAGGCCGCCCTGGCTCGCGAAGGCGTCACGGGTCGCGACGGCGCAGAGATCGACCACATCGAGTTGTTTGGATCCGCCGCCTCTGCCGATGCGGACAGTCGAAATTTCGTGCTTTGCCCCGGCGGGGCCTACGACCGTTCGCCGTGCGGCACGGGAACCAGCGCGAAGATCGCCTGCCTTGCGGCCGATGGCGAACTGCAACCGGGCAAGGACTGGGTGCAGGAAAGCCTGATCGGCTCGCGTTTCGTGGCGCGCTATCGGCGCGGCGCCCAGGGCGAGATCATTCCCAGCATTGCGGGCGAAGCGTTTGTCTGCGGCGACACGACCCTGATCCGCAATCCGCAGGATCCGTTCCGCAACGGCATCGGCTGACATGGCCGAGCGCGTCGCGATCGTTGGCGGAGGCATTGTTGGCATCGCCTGCGCCCATTACCTGTCGCGCGCCGGGCATGAGGTCACCGTCGTCGACCGGGACCGCATCGGCGGCGGCTGTTCGCACGGCAATTGCGGACATATCTGCGCGAGCCACGTGCTGCCCCTGAACGAGCCCGCGAATCTCCTTGCGGCACTTCGATCGCTCGTCAATCCCCGGGCGCCGTTCCGCGTCAGGCCCCAGTTGCGGCCGGCGCTGCTGCGGTGGTTCTGGGAGTTCTCGCGACGCTGCAACCACCGGCACGCGTTGTCGGCGGGCAGCGCGATGCAGTCGATCCTCGGCGCTTCGATCCGCGAATACGAAGCATTGTTCGAGGCGCGCGAGTTCGAGGCCCAGTGGCAGCCCCTCGGACTGCTCTACGTGCTTCGGTCCCGGCGCGGCATGCGGCGGTTCGCCGCCCAGGACGCGATGCTTCGCGACACTTTCGGCATCGCGGCGACGCGGCTCGAAGGCGGCGAACTACCGGAGTTCGATGCGGCTTTGCGCCCGGGCCTTGCCGGCGGATTCCTGTACGAAGGCGACGCCTTTCTGCGTCCCGATGCGCTGACCCGGAACTGGACCCGCCGGCTCGTTTCACGCGGCGTATCGTTCGAGGAGAGTCGTTGCGTGCAAGGCATCGAGACAACGGCCGGGAAGATCACGCGGCTGCTCACCGACGCGGGCGACGTCACCGCCGACCACTACGTCTTCGCGAGCGGCGCCTGGAGTAAGGCGATGGCCGCGAAACTTGGATGTTCCGTGCCCATCGAACCCGGCAAGGGCTACTCGATCACCACGGCCCGGCCCCGGACCTGTCCGAGCCATGCGATGCTCTTCGCCGAGCACCGGGTGGGCGCGACGCCGTTCAACGATGGTTTTCGCCTCGGCTCCATGATGGAGTTTTCCGGATTCGACGCGACGATCCCATCGCGGCGCATCCGCCAGTTGATCGAGTCGGCGCGCCACTATCTCCACGAGCCGGCGGGCGAGGAGGTCCTGGAGACCTGGTGCGGCTGGCGGCCCATGACCTGGGACAGCCTTCCCGTCATCGGCGTGGTTCCCGGCCTCGCGAACGGGGTGCTGGCGACCGGGCATCACATGCTGGGCATGACGATGGCGCCGGCCACCGGAAGGCTGGTCGCCGAGATCGTCGCCGACAGACCCACCCACATCGACCCGACGCCGTTCTCTCCGGCGCGCTTCTCGTGAGCGCCCCTGGCCAACCCTTCTCTTCAGTCCGGGTTCGATGGCCGACCCTTGAGCGCCGCCACTTCGAGTTCCAATGCGGCGACCCGACGTTCGAGATCCGCTAGCCGTCCGCCCCGAGGTTGTGCCCTGGCCGGCACGTCGTCTTCCGGCACGGATTCGATCGCGCCGGAAAGCAGGTGCGCGTACTGGTGGTCGCGGCGTCCGGGGACGCGGGCGAGCCTCGCGACCACGGCGCCGCCGTCGCGGCTGGTGTCCATCAGCCGCTGGAGTGTTTCGGCAACCGCGTCATTGTCCTCGAAGACGTGCAGGCGTCCGCTGCGCGCCCGCAGTTCGCCCGGGGTCTGCGGGCCGCGCAGGAGCAGCAGGCAGACCACCGCATATTCGTCCTCCGCCAGGGTCAGCTCGCTGAACATCGTGTTGCACAGTCGCTGCTGATACTTCACGACGCCGCTTCTGAAATTCTCGTCGCGCGTGACGAGCGACTTGTCGTTCAGGTCGCGCGCCGCGCGTTCTACGGTAGCGCGGTCCAGCGCCAACACGGGATCGCGGCTCGACTTCTGGTTGCAGGCGGTGGTGAGCGCGTTCAGCGTCAGCGGGCTTTGATCCGGCGTCAGCACCGCCTTCTCCATGAGGCAGCCGATGATGCGCGCTTCGTTGGGGCTCAGGTGGATTCGGGACATGGCATGGATCGGGCGGGTCGGGCGGCGCACGGTAGACGCCCGCCGCGCGACGGTCAACTCCCTATGTCCCGTGCGCAATATCGAACCACGGGATCAACGAGCGGGGCGGCTATTCCTTCCAGCGGTCCCAGCACATGGTCTCTTCCGCCGGCAACCGCGTGACCGGACCGAAGTTGCCGTACGGATAGCCGACGGGAATGAGGCAGAAAGCGGCCATGTCGTCGGGCAGCTGCAGCACCTCGCGCACCGCCGCACGATCCGACAGGCCCAACGTCGTGGGCGTGGCGCCCAGTTCCAGGGCGCGGGCGGCCAGCAGGAGGTTCTGTACCGCTGGCCATATCGAGCCTCCGGCTCGAGCCCCGACATCGGGATTGTCGACGACCGACTCCCCGAATCGGTAGCAGGCGATGACGAGCGCCGGGATCTCCTGCATGTGATCGATTTGCCACCGCACCGCGGCCAGCAGGCGATTCCGTCTTTCGTCGGGAGGCTCCTCTTCCGTGCGCTGCCTGATATACCGCGTTGCGGCCGCCTTGTTCAGCGCGGCCAGTCTTGATCGCTGTTCCCCGTCGCGCGCGACGATCCACCGCGCGCCCTGCTGGTTGGAACCCGTCGGCGCCTGGTTGGCGGCGTCGATCAGTTTGACCAGCAGGGCATCCGGTACCGGGTCCGGCTTGAGCCGCCGCATCGCCCGGCAGTTGTAGATCGTTTCGAAGATTCCCATTTCGGTTGCCATGTGCTGCTCCCGTGCATTGCGGCCATGTTGTGATGGTTGCGCCGGCGTCAGTCCTCGATCGCGGCGTAGATCATGCTCTTGAGTTCTCCCCGGAAGTTGTAGACGCCGTAGGGCATGAGCTGCGTCATGAACACGACGGACAACTGTTCCACCGGATCGACCCACATGATCGTGGACGCGGCGCCGCCCCAGTAGAAGTCGCTCTCGCTGGGACCGCCGGTTCCCGCCACGTCGAGCGACATGGCGAAACCGAGGCCGAAACCGACCCCCGCGTAGGGGGTTTCGGAAAACCGCCCCACCGCCATCTCGGTCATGTCGCGGCCGTTCGCGAGGTGATTCCGCGTCATCAGCCGCAGCGTGCGTGGACCCAGGATGCGCGTCCCGTCCAGTTCCCCGCCCCGGCATAACATCTCGCAAAAGCGCAGGTAGTCGTGCGTGGTGCTCGTCAGACCTCCACCGCCGGAAAGGAAGGTTGGATGGGTGCGGTGGGAACTGGTCTGGGGGTCGTCGAGCACCTTCAGGGCTCGGCCGGGTTGCCACTGATAGCTCGCGGACAGCCTGTCGACTTTTGATTCCGGGACGCTGAAGCCGGTATCGGGCATCCCAAGGGACTCGAAAATGTGTTGTTCGAAATAGCGATCAAGCGACATGCCGGACAACGCTTCGATCAGGTGGCCGCAGACGTCCGTAGCGCACGAGTAGTGCCACCGCTCGCCGGGGTCGTAGTACAGCGGCGCGGCGGCGAGTTTTTCGACGAAGGTCTGCAATGTCATTCCGGGACCGCGCCGCGCCCCGAGCCGCCGGTACGCCTTGTCCACCGGGTGATCGGTTCCGCCGTAGGAAAGCCCGGCGGTGTGGCCCAGGATGTGGCGAAACGTCATGGGGCGCTTGGCGGGACGCGTGACCAGGTTCTCGTCATCGCCCGAAACGTAGACCTCCCCCTCGCGCCAGGAGGGGATCACGGAGTGGACCGGGTCGTTCAGTTGAAACAGCCCCCGTTCCCAAAGCTGCATCAACGCCACCGAAGTGATCGGCTTGGTCATCGAGTGAATGCGAAAGATGGCGTTGTCGTCCATCGCTCGCCCGCGCTCCATGTCCATGAGACCCAGCGACGCGAAACACGCAAGTTCGCCGCGCCGGGCGATGGCGAGCTGACAGCCGGCGATGTTCTGCGGCTCGACGTAGTCATGTTCGAGGTGATCGACAACGCGCTGCAGGCGCTCCGCGCCGAGTCCGGCCTGCGCCGCCGCTTCCCTGATCACTGATGCCATCGCTTTTGCCGCTCCTCGAAATTGAAGCAGCGATGGTACATGGCTGTCCTTCCCGGCGAAAAGGGATCCATGGACTCTTGCCGCGCTTCATACATAATGCGCGGCTGCTCTCGACCCCGACGCTCCCATGGAAATTCGCAACGTCGCCATCATCGCCCATGTCGACCACGGCAAGACCACGCTGGTGGACTGCCTGCTGCGGCAGACGGCGACGGGAGACCGTGTCGAGATCGCCGAGCGCGCGCTCGACAGCAATGAACTCGAGCGCGAGCGCGGCATCACGATCCTGTCGAAGACGACATCCGTAGAACACGCGGGCTGCCGCATCAACATCGTCGATACGCCGGGACATACGGACTTCGGCGGCGAGGTGGAGCGGATCCTCTCGATGGTCGACTCGGTGCTGCTCGTCGTCGACGCGGTCGAGGGTCCGATGCCGCAGACGCGGTTCGTCACAAGCAAGGCGTTCGCCGCCGGTCTCGACCCGATACTGGTGGTGAACAAGATCGATCGTGACGGCGCGGCGCCGCACCGGGTGGTGGACGAGGTCTTCGATCTGTTCGACCGGCTTGGTGCGAGCGAGTCCCAACTCGACTTTCCGGTGGCGTTCACGTCCGCGACGTTGGGCATATCGGGCCTCGATCCCGACAGCATGGCGGACGACATGACCCCGCTTCTCGACCTCGTGATGCAACGGGCGCGCCCGCCGCAAACCGATGTCGACGGACCGTTCCAGATGCAGGTCAGCACGTTGGACTATTCGAGCTACGTTGGCGTGATCGGCATCGGCCGCGTCATGCGCGGGTCGGTGGTGCCGCGCATGCCGGTGACGGTGGCAAGCGCTGCGGGTGACGTGCGCCGCGCGCGGGTTCTATCGGTGCACGCGAACCGGGGCCTGGAGCGGGTTGAACTGCCGTCGGCGGCGGCGGGCGATATCGTTTGCATTTCCGGCATCGACGATATCGGCGTGTCCGATACGGTCTGCGATGTCAATGCGGTGGACGCATTGCCCGCGTTGGCGGTCGATGAGCCGACCTTGACCATGATGTTCCGCACCAACACGGGTCCGTTCGCTGGACGCGAGGGCAAGTACCTGACAAGCCGGCAGATCCGAGAGAGACTGCTGCGGGAAGCTTCGCACAACGTTGCGCTGCGGGTGGAGGAGACGGACGATCCGGACCAGTTCAAGGTCTCCGGCCGCGGTGAACTGCACCTGTCGGTATTGCTCGAGACCATGCGTCGCGAGGGCTACGAGTGCGCGGTCTCCCGGCCGACCGTGATCATGCGCATGGTCGCCGGCGAACGGCTGGAACCCTTTGAAACTGTGGCGTTCGATATCGAAGTCGAACACCAGGGCCGACTGATGGAAGCGCTGGGCGAGCGCAAGGGCGAGTTGATCGACCTGCATCACGACGGCGCCGAACGCGTGCGGCTTGCCTGCAAGCTCGCCACGCGGGCGCTCATGGGTTTCCGCTCGGAGTTCACGTCGTTCACATCCGGCTCCGGCATCATGACCTTTTCCTCCGCTGGTTACGGACCCTTGGTTGCGGGGCTCGACATCGGGCGCAAATCCGGCGTAATGATCTCGAAGGCGACCGGCAAGGCGGTCGGCTATGCGCTGTTCGGTCTGCAGGCGCGGGGGCGCCTGATGGTCAGGCCCGGCACGCCGGTATACGAAGGCATGGTCGTGGGTGTCCACCAGCGATCCAACGACCTTACGGTGAATCCCCTGAGGGAGAAGAAATTGACCAATATCCGGGCTGCGGGCAGCGACGACAACATCCTGCTCGCCGCGCCCATGGAACTGTCGCTCGAACAGGCGCTGGAGTTCATCAACGACGACGAACTCGTCGAAGTCACGCCGGCCTCGATCCGCATCCGCAAGGAGCATCTCACGGAAAACGCCCGCCGGCGGGCGGATGCGGAGGTCGCCGCCGGTCGCGCGGTCCAACGGAGTTGACGAAGCGGTCGCTGTTGTCAGGCGTCCCGAAGCATCCAGCGCACGCCGCACACGTCGACGCGGTCGTCGGACACGTAGCAGTTGCGGGCTTTTGCGGCTGCGAGAACTCTGTCCCGGTCTCGAACGGCGAGATCGATGCCGCCCAGACCCGGCCCACGCCCATCGGTCGCCTCCACGAAGCGTATCGTCGCGTTGTTGAGCCCCATGCCGAGCACAGCGCCGTCGCGGGTCACCGGGAGGTCGGTGACGTGCCCCCAGAGTTCGGCGATTTCGATGGGATCCGGACCCTGCAGTTCGACGGCCAGATAGTCCACCGTCACATCCTGGGCCACCTTGTCCTCCCATCCCATGCCGCCGACGGGCATCCAGTTGCCGTTGAAGTCGTCGTGCCGGTCCCAGTCTATTTCCAGGAACGACGCGATCATGTCGCGCGGATGCAACTGGCAGATGTTCCAGTTCTCGCGCTCCGATTCCATGGCGATGCGCACGCCGCGATCAAGGGCGCGCCGGCGCACGGCCCGCTGCGTCGCCTTGTCGGCGGCCTGGGTGATCACCATGTAGCCGCCGTCGCCGCCGCGCCGGTCCAGGTAGCGTCCGCCCGCGGTGCCGTCTTCCACCGGCGCCACCACCTCGAGGAAGTTGCGTCCGATCGGCATGAGCGTGTTCTCGAGGCCCCACTTGCCGACGCCGGGATCGACGTAACAGGGATTGATGCCGAATATGTGGGTGAGATCGTCTATGGTCGGCGCGAGTTCCCGCGCGACCAGGCAAATCTGGCGCAGTTGGATGATCATCGTCCTTCCCTGGTTGCAATTGTCATGAGTTGGCGCGGGCGTTCGCCACCTGGTTCATGTAACCCGGCGGCCGTTCCCTTTCCCAGACGTGGGCGAGGGCGACTTCCTCGTTCAGGTCGGCCCCCCATCCCGGGCGGTCCGGGATCAGGACGTCGCCCTGGTCGAACTCCATTTTCCCGGTGATGAGGTCGTCTTTCCAGGGCACGTCGTCGATGTCGATCTCGCAGATGCGGACGTTCGGGATCACCGCGCAGAGGTGCACCGAGTGCAGCGTCGAGAGGTGGCTGTAGTAGTTGTGCGGCGCGCAGTTGATCTCGAACGTCTCCGCCATGTCGGCGACCCTCTTCGCCGGGCCGAATCCGTTCCAGGGGAGGTCGATCATGCACACGTCCATGGACCGGGCCTCAAAGTAGCGGCGGTAGTCGCGCGGGCCGAACAGGTTTTCGCCGGAGCAGACCGTCACGCTGGTGGCATCGCGGATTTCCCGCAACCCGTCGGGTTCGTACATGTCTATCTCCACCCACATCATGCGTAGGTCCTCGAGGGCCTTGCAGATACGGGTCGCAGCTTCGACGCGGAAGTTGAAGTTCAGGTCGAGCGCAATATCGATGTTCGGCCCGACAGCGTCCCTGAATGTTCCGATCAGCGTGCGGATGTGGTCCAGCGTGGAGTTGTCTATGTTGCCGTCCGTGGTGCCCTGGCCGCCGCCAAAACCGCCGAAGTAGACTCCCGCGGGATCGCCGGGATAGACGATATTCGTCTTCAATGCGGTAAACCCGCGGGCCACCACCTCCCTGCCCAGGGCGCTGATGTCGTCCCAGGTCCGAAGCGGCGGCGCGCCGATGATGTCGGCATTGCGTGCGCGGGACGTTCCGCAGTGCGACCAGTAGACGCGCTGGCGTCGCCGGATGGGTCCCCCGAACAGTTCGTACACGGGCACGCCGAGCGCCTTGGCCTTGATGTCCCACAATGCGAGTTCGATACCCGCGATGGCCTTGGCGGCGATCCCGCCGGGACTCTGCCGCGCCATGCGATAGAGGTCCCAGTAGCGCGCCTCGACCGGACGCGGATCCTGGTCGACGAGCATCTTTTCGAATTCCCGGGCGGCGGATGCGACGCTGTGGGGCATGCGCCCGTCGGAGCACTCGCCGTAGCCGGTGATATCGGCGTCGGTGCGCACGGCGACAAACGTCCACGGCCGCCATCCCGCGTCGACGACGAATGTATCGATTCCGGTGATCTTCATGGTCTTCCACTCGTGGTCTGCCTGCTTCAAGGCTCCATGGTATCGTTATGGGGTTATGATATTTTCGCGCTTTCGAAAATGGACGGGCATGTCGAGATGTCTACAGGAGGGGTGGCTATCAATTCAGGGAATTCAGGGATAGCTATCCCATCGGCACCGCGCGTTTGGTGCGTCATTGCCTGGCTGTTGGCGCTGGCGTTACTTCCCGTACCGGGAGGCGAGCGCGTGCGAGCCGAGGATTCGGCTGAATCCGCGCTTCCGGAACTGCCCGAGAAGTACATCGTTCAACTGGAAACGGAACGGCTGCGCCGGCAGATCGCGCTCGAACAGTTGCGACTGGAGTTGGAGTCCCTGCAAGGATCGGAAGAAGGCGATGTGGGGCAAAAGGTCGAGCGGTTGAGAGCATTGCAACGACTGCTGGAGGTGGATCGTGATGTTCGCTATCTGCTTGTGGATTCGCCCGAAATGGCCGGGGAATACGACCGTATCGTGAGGGCATCCGCACCGAGGACAGCCGAAACGCCGCAGGGTCCCTGCACCTGTCTTGAGAATGCTCGGGTGCACTGGCTTGGCCGGGGCGATCAGGCCGGACAGGCCATCGTCTACCTTGATGGTCTTTACCATGAATTGACGGCCGGCGAAGGCATCGGCAACTGCAGTGCCCAAGAGGTTCGCGCTGACGGCGTCGTCCTGCAGTGCCGGGGGCAGGGGTCTACGCGGGGCCTGCACAATCCTGTCGGGCGGGACTTGGCGGGAACGCGATGAGCGACATGGCGGAAGATGCTTCCCGCCCCGTGCGGGTCGTTCCCACGTCCGGTCTCGGCGCATCCGATGCAGTGGAGGACGCGAATCGAGAAGGCGACGAGTCCGTCGTCGAGTTGGAAGTGGACCGCATCCAGCGGCTCGCCGCAACATGGGGCGTGATACCGATCCTGGTGCGCGAGGATCTCGTCACCCAGCAGCCGGCCATGTCCCTGCAGGCCTGGTTGCGGGACAGCGCGGACGGAAAGCTGTGCGTCATGGAGGACGGCTCCATCATCACCGCCGATCCGGATGCGCCCCAGGTCGAGGCGGCCAGATCCCTGCTGGGAATGAAGCGAATTCCCTTCCAGGTGCGTCCCGCCATGTCCGAGGTGGTCCGGGCGGCCCTGAGGCGACTCGACGAAGACGAGATCGGCGACGATATGGACATCGAGGACGACCGCACCGAGACGGACGTGTCGCGGTTGTTCCTGTCGATCCTCGATGGTGCCATCAACCGGGAAGCGTCCGACATTCACTTCGAGATGCGCGGTAGCGAAGGCAGCATCCGCTTTCGCGTCAATGGCCAGATGATCGAATACGACCGCATCTCCGCAAGGGAGACCGTCGCCATCGGCAACTACCTGTTCAACGCCGAAGCGAAGCGCGGCTCGCTCCAGTTCAATACCTACATGCCGCTCAATGCCTCGGCGCAGTTCCCTGTCCGGGGTCAGACAGTGGCAACGCGTTTCGCCACCGCGCCGGATATCCGGGGCGTCGACATCTTCGTGCGGATCTGGCGCCCGGACGCGGACGCATGGCCGCTTGAGGAACTCGGCTACACGCCGCTGCAGCGGAATCTCCTGCGCGAGGCATTTGGCCGGCCCTACGGTGTCATCGTCTTCTCCGGGCCGACGGGCTCCGGCAAGAGCACGTCGATGAGTTCCGTGCTGGAGACGCTTCCGGCTTCGCTCAAGGTCGTCTCGCTGGAAGAACCCGTGGAACGGGAACTGCCGAACGTTACCCACATCGCCATCTCCGATATCACCGAGCATGGCGGTTGGGAGAACCTGCGGTCAGGTTTGAATCGCTGGGATTCCAACATCAACGTGCTCGGCGAGATCAAGGACCGGGAGACCGCGGCCTCCATCAAGGACCTCGTGACGGCGGGCAAGCTGACTGTTACCACCCTGCACGCGTCGAACGTGCTTGCGGTTCCCGCCCGCATGGAAGACCTGGGCGTCGATCATTCCTTGCTCTGCGATCCCAACTTTCTCGCCCTGCTGATCAACCAGCGTCTGGTCCCCGAACTTTGCCCGTCCTGCAAGATGCCGCTGGCTGGGGCGAGTGGACTGGATCGAGATTCGCACCTTCGGTTTTCCCGCCTGTTTGCCGACGATGTGAACGTCTTCGTGCGTGGCCCGGGTTGCGCCGAGTGCAGCAACTCCGGCGTCGTCGGTCGCGTCCTCGCGGCGGAGATGGTGATGATCGACGAGGCGTCGCTGGATTTCATCCGAAACCGCGATCCGCTGCGTTGGCGCAGACATCTGGCTGCCCATGGCTGGCGTCCCATCACGGACCACATGCTCCGGCATGTGCGTGCTGGACGGGTCGATCCGGTAGACGCGGAACGTGCTGCCGGCCGGCTGGATGCCACCGAAGCGCCCGTCTTCGACTACCAGGAACGCGGAGAACTCCTGGGTGACGCATGAACCTGCGGGCATCTTTCGCGAGGCTCGACGAAGCCTTCCTCATGTTGCAGTTCGGCGCATCGCTGCCCAGGCAGCTTGCGTTCCTGGAAGGCATCTTCGCATTGATGTCGGACGGCATTCCGCCTCGCGACGCGCTGCGGCTGACCGCTACCGCCTCCTCTCCCCTCGACCGTCAGGTCGCGCGCCGCATGCTGCGCAAGTTGCGCGAGGGGCGGGCCATGTCCAGTTCCATGGACAGGTTGTTTCGTTTCGATGTGGTGAGCGCGATCACCGCGTCCGAGCAGACGGAGAACTTTACCGAGAACGGGATCACCGTCCTGCGCCACATCCGAAACCAGTACGAGGCGCGTTCGGGAGCGCTCGGGCAACTGGTGAAGCCAAGTCTCTATGTTGTGCTCGCCTGCGTGGTGTATGTCGTCTTCGCGGTCTTGATCTGGCCGAGATTCGAGGATGTGCTCTCGGTGGAGCAATGGCCCGCGACCGCCAGGGCCACCTATGGAATAGGACTCTTCATCACGGACTTCTGGGTCGTGATGGTGGCAGCGACAGCAATTGCAATCGTCGGAATTCGCGTCATGCTGCGGCGCTGGACCGGCGGGGGCCGTCGTATCCTGGACCGTGTCTGGCCGTTTACGCTATATCGGGTGCTGCTGGCCGCCAATGCCCTCGAGTCCCTGGGTACGTTGCTGGTGGCGGGCCATGACATTCGAACGGCCCTGACGACGGTGTCGCGACACGCGTCGCCCTATACGCGGATGTACTTCGACATGATGCGCCGCCGGCTGCGCGACGGTCGCAGCGTGTCGCGCGCCATCGACGTGGGATTCCTCAATCGGCGGGACATGTTCCGCCTGAATCTCCTGGCGGAGCATCAGAACCTGAGGCAGGTCATGGTGAGGACGGGTATCGCCGCCCGCGAAGGCGTGCTGGCGCATTTCAGGGTGACGGCGGGCGTGCTCAACGTATTGGGTCTGTTTGTCGTCGCCGCGTCCTTCGCGGCATTGATCCTGTCGGTTTACATGACAGCCAACCTTATGGCAGGCAACTATCAGACCCTTTGAGATGGTCCGTCGCATGCGGCGGGTAACAATAGAACGGGAGGTACGAAACTCAATGATCCTTAATAGCTTCCACGCCGCGCACAAGGCGCGGCCAAACACTGGCCGCAACAAGGGAGTGACCTTGATTGAACTGGCCTTCGTGATCGGCATTATCGCCATCATTCTGGTCGCGGTACTCGGCATCTACAACGTCGTCAAGACCAGCCAGACGCTTACCGACGTCACGAGCGACGTCGCCGTGATTCGCCAGGCCGTGTCCACCTGGGCAAGCGGCGGGCCGATAACGCGCTCCCAGGAAGACCTGAATCGAGGCTTCGAGAGTCTGACAGGCTGGGGTCAGCTCTCTGGATTCCTGCCCGGAAGCCTGGGTCAGCAGGCGCGGAACATACAGGATGGCAATGTCCTTACGGCTGTGAATTCCTGGGGCTGCACCTACGATTTTCAGATCGACGGGGGGGACGAGGACCGATACAAGTGGTCGATCGAGATCGACAAGATCCCCACGGATGTGTTGAATGCGCTCGCCACGAGGTTGCGGGAAGGCGTCGTGGCGGATGAGGGCCAAGGTAGCGATACCCAGAGAGGACTTGTGATTACTAGTGGAGACGCGGGCGAAAACAACAGCAAGTTGAAGCTTACCTATCGCCATTGAGCGTTTCAGGGCCAACGACGTTGCGACGGTGCTACGCCAAGTCCCTGCACGCGGGGGCCACCGTGGTGGAGATTGCCCTGGTTCTGGCGGTCGGCGCCGCCGTGATTTCGGGCGCGGCGCTGCTTGGGCAGAACTGGCGCCAGAACCTCGGAACCGTGGGAGAGGCGAGCGGAGTCCCGGTTCACGTGGACGCCCTGCGCAACGCGGTCGAAAACTGGTACAGATGGGAGTATTGCCACACCGATCCGGAGCGTCCCGACGCAACGCTGGCGCCGCGCTTTCCCATAGACAGCGGGGCAGCCGACCTCTCGCCCTACCTGCCGCCCGTACCGCGTTTGCCGGATCCCGGGGAGGACAAGGGCGAATACGATTGGGAAATCGTGCGCTCGGCGCAGACATACGGCGGGACGCCGCCGCCGCAGTTGCGCGTGTTCTGGAATCCGCCCGAGCGCTTCGACGAGCGGATCTCCGTGATTGCTCGAGACCTTGACGCGGCCTGCGACAGCGACGGCGATGCCGACACGTTCGAGACCTGCGGCAGCGGCCGGCCGCGAGAGCGACTCGTCTGGGCGAAGCTGTTGGCCGTGCGAGCGGAAGAACGTGCGCATGACGATCTGCGCGTCCAAGCCTGGCTTGTACGAAATGCCATTGAATGCCGGGCCGAGGGCGGCCGCCTGCGGCTGCGCGCTGCGTGCGATAGCGACGGAAACGGACAGCTCGGACCGGACGTGGATCAGGACGGCGACGGCGTGGACGACAGTTGGCGACTGGATGCGGACGGCGACGGAGTCCTGGATTTTGACCTGACGGCCGACTTGGTGATCGACGTTTCTGACTTTCGGGTATTGGGATGCTGAGGTGCACAATGCGTGGTGGCGCAACTGGGGGGAGAACTCGCTCAGCCGGATATGGAGCGACCGGCTTCACGCTGATCGAGATGGGCGTCGTGGTGGCCCTGATTGGACTCATCGCGGTCCTCGTCGCGGACTTCTACGCGAATCAACTGAGCCTGAGACACGCCGTGCAACGGGTGGAGGGCACGGTGCGGGACGCGCGGTCGATCATCGACGCTTCCGTCGCCTGGGCCGCCGTCAACGGCGACGAGTGGCCGAACGACAGGGCGATACCGGATCCTGCGATCACCCTGGAGAAGCTTGTCGAAGAGGGTTACCTGATCCATGCTCCCGGCATCCGATATACGGGATGTGCCGGAACTGGAGGTTGTCGAGGTTTTGCCCTTACGGGATGGGACCGTGCGGCGGCGCGGGCGTCGGTGCCGGCAACCCCCTGCATGGGCCCCCCGGAACACGCATTGTCGGCGGCGTCGGGCAACTACGATGCGAACCCGGCGGCTCACGACCTCGTCCTGTGTTTCGATGTCCAAGGCAGCAGCGATGCGCGCGCTATCGCCTCGCGTCTACCGCAGGGCCGACTCTTTCAGACTGTCGAGCAGCTCGGTACCGACGCTTACCAGGTGGAGGCCCGAATCCTTGGCGTACCCCCCGCTGTTGGCGGTGGCCCCGGCGGATCCGACCAGTTCGTGCGCCGCATCGACGAGGGCCGTCCGGTGATATTCGCGGATACGGGCGGCGACCTGCAAAACGTGAAGCGGATCTCATCGATTAACCACGATCCCCTGCAGACTTTCGAGGATCCGCTGCCTCGAGGAGCGTCGGACATCCGGTTCCTGAACGACGGCAGTTCGATCGATCCGGCCGAGGATGGGATAGCGGCGGGGCTGGCCATAGGTGGTAGGCTCTTCATGGGGGGAGGGAGCGAAACCGACATTTACTTCTCGCGGCGCGACCCGGTAAACGCCATATACCCGTTGCGCGGCCTGGCTCGGCGTGTCTGCCGGTTGGAGGCCGCCAACGCCCTGCGACCCATAGGCGGCACCGGCGCCCGAATTGGCTTGGATGGATCATGCGACAGATTGAACAGACTATAGCCCGACGGAGATCACCGGGTATGTTGGGGAAGGCCGGGGCCCTCGGTGCCGCGTGTTTTCTGCTGTCTGCCTGCGCGCTTCTGTCGCCCCGCACCGACCCCCGGATTCCGGAAGAGAAGAGCGTTGCCGAGGCGGAAATCGAGACGAGCCGGAGCAGACCGTCGCGTCCGCTCGTCTTCGTGCACGACGAACCCTACGTCGACTCCGACCGCGTCGCCTACGCCGGGGCGGCGTGGCTGCACGAGCCCGTGGAGATCAGGGTTTCCGGGTTGCCCCTCGACCTTTGCCTCGCCAAGGCGCTCGCGCAGTTGAACGAAGTGCCCTCGGTAGTGTTTGCCCACGATGTCACGCAGCGTGATTTGCCGGTGACGCTGGATCACGAGGGCGCCTTTCGGGACTTTCTGAATCTGCTCGCCGAAGCCAGTGGCCTGGGCTGGGAAGAGAAGTCGGGCGCGCTGCACTGGATGGCGGAAGTGACCCGCACGTTCGAGATACACCGGGTCCCCGGTGACCTGTCCTGGTCCATGTCCACGGTCGAATCGGATCGATCGGCAACCGTGCAGGCCGGCGCCGGGTCGGGCGGCGCGTCGGGCGGCGTTCGTGCGACGCCCCTCGCCGGGAGCGAGATCACCCTCAACAGCAATGCGAGTTTCTGGGACGGCCTGGAGGAGACCCTCCTCCCCCTGATGGGCGACGAGAATCCGGAGCCGATCATCGATCGCAGTACCGGTACCGTTGTCGTTCGCGGCCCCGCCGGGCGGGTGCGCGAGGTGGGACGTTACATCGATGCGTTGAACCGCTGGCTCTCCCGCCAGGTCCTGCTGGAAATCCAGTTGGTCACGGTCACGTTGTCAGACAGCCAGAGCACCGGGATCGATTGGCAACTGGTGTACCAGGCGGTGACAGACGCGGGCGAAACGGAAAGGCCGGGCGAGGCGGAACCCACCGGCCGCAGCGGTTTCGCGGACGCGCTGGCGCGGGCTACCGGTATCGACGCCGCTTCCGTTGGTGTCGAGTTCGGCGAGGGTCACGCGTTTCATGGTACCGAGGTGGTGCTTCGCGCGCTGGCGGCCCAGGGCGAGACCAGCTTGCGGAATTCTCCGAGAGTCGTTGCGTTGAACGGCCAGGCGGCGCAGATGCAGGTGCTGAACGACAAGGCTATCCTCGCCGGCGTGGACGTCACCACGCGGGAAACGGTCGCGGTCGTGACGGAAGTGGAACTGGAGCCCGGCGTCGTCTCGACGGGCATTTCGCTCACGATTCTGCCCAAGATCGTCGGCGACAGGGTCTTCCTGCATGCCGCCATCTCGGTGAGCGATCTCGTCAGCCTGGAATCGGCCGGCAGCGGCGATCAGTCCATTCAGCTCCCGACAGTTGAGCGCAGCCAGTTCTTCCAGAGCGCGCGCCTCAGCAGTGGCGAAACGCTCGCCATGGGCGGTCTTCTGGCGCGTCGCGGCGCCACCGGCTCACGCGGCATCGTGCGATGGCCCTGGCTGACCGCGAAAAGCAGCGAATACAGCAGCACGGAGACAGTGTTGCTCATCACCCCCACACTACTGGACCGACCCGCGCCCGACGAAGACTTGCTGCTGTGAGTCGCGTGATTGAATCGGACGGTTTCGCGCTTCCGGTAGTGCGGGAAACGACGCGTCTCAGTATCGGAATCGAGTCCCTGCGCTCATCCTCCGCCACTATCGCGGCCACGGCCAGGCGGCGGGCCCGACTGATGGAGTCGGTATTCGACGATGACGACATCTACTCGTGGTTCGAACCCGGTGGCGACGGTTCCCTGTACTGCGCGTTCGCAACGGAGCCGGGCTATCTGCTCGGGGAGAACGTGCGGAACTGGCTGCGGGAAACAAGGCAGGCGCGCGACTTCGTGTATTGCGAAAGGATGGGCAGCCAGCGGGCCGTCGTTCTCGTCATCAACGGTCACGTCGTCAAGGACGGCCTGGTGGGCGGCTACGAACTGAGTGTCGAACTGCGCCATGCACTGACCCGACTGGAGGCGGCCGCTCCCGGTGCCTACTCTGTGTTCTTGCATCGCGTCGATGTGCGGGATCTGCAACTGTCCGACCGTTCCCGCGTCGTCTCCGTCGAAGACTCCGTGCTCGACTGGATGGAGGACGCGCCGGGGCGGCTGCCGGAACTCCACCCCACGAACCGGGCGATCGGCATGATCGATGTGGTCGCCAAGCGGCTGCGCCAACTCCGGATAGTGCGCACCATCGGTCTCGCCATGGGGTCCGTGCTGATTGCGGCTCTTGGAGTCTACTGGTGGCAAAACCGCCCGGAGCCTCCCCCTCCCGATAACGCGCCGCCTCCGCCGCTGCCGATCGAAGTGTTGAATGCCGACTACAGCAAGTTGTTGCGCACCCCCGACCCCGCCGAACTCATCCCGGCCATGCATCGCGCCTACAGGCTGTTCCTGGGCGATCCTGTGTTCGGCGAGTTGCTGGAGGTCGGCAGGCTGCAATGGACCCGCACCGCTGGCCGACTCATGATAGAGACATCCTTTCCGAAGGATGTCGCGGTAGGTCCGCGGCGCGAACCTCCCGATGACCTGTTGGTACAGGTTCGGCGCCGAGCGGCGATGCGCGGGTGGCGCGTCGAGTCGACGGGGTTGGACGCGACCTTCTCGCTGCCTGTCGAAGCGCCGGGCCGGGTCGACGAAATCCGCGTGCCTCTACCGCCGGCCGAAGGCAATCCGTGGCGTGAGAAACGGTTGGCCGCGGACCTGGAGGCGCTGGGCACCGTTACGGTCAGGCCCGGAGAGAGGAACTCCGTCTACCTCGGGCACTCGACGGTGCTGGCGCTGCACGAACTGGAATGGGCCGCTGGGAATACGGCGGCGTGGCTCGCCAACCGGCTGGCAGGGGGCCCGCTGGTCCTGGATTCAGTGGTACTCGAGTCCGAATCGGGGGCGTTGATGGATGGTGAATTCCGATTCACCACGCTGTGGTGCGTGCCCTCGCGCGATTCGTCGGGTCGTTGCGCGTTCGAGAACGGTTAGCGGGTAGTCCGCTCTTCAGTCCGGCTCCGAAGTCCCGTCACTTCGAAGGGAGATTCTCTGACCCGGTTCAGGGCGTTTCGACAGCGACTGTCTCGCCCACACTGCCTGTCGCCGGCAGTAAAGTCGCCGCGTCATTGCGGTCGGACCCTGTAGGTTCATTAGCCGCGACCAGTGGAATCGTGGTGGCCTGGTCATTGCTCCCGGCATCAACGTCGGACTCCGTCGGAAAGGACTCGCCCGCAGTTGTTCTTTGTGCCAGATCCGGCACGTCGGCGCCTGGATGCTCGATGTCGACGCGGGGTGGCGGCGTGTTTACCACCACCACGCGATTGCCCCTGTAAAGGTCGGCAACGAACTGTCCGTTGTACATGACAAGCAGTGACTCCAGCGCGCCTTGAAGCGAATCGTTTTCGATGGTGAAGGGGTGAGAGACCAGTCGGTCTTCATTTGCGCTCCAGACGAGGGACCACTCGTGGGACTCCACGAGGTTCCTTACGCTCGCCGACAGGTAGCCCTCGCGAACCTCGAAATCCGCTGATGCGGCAGAGACGGCGGATGTGGATACCGCGAACGCCAGTGCGGTCAGGGAGCGCGCAATCCCGCGCGCCGACTGTATCGGGAACAGCATCCTGAAATCCTGTGAACCGGGAGCAATGTACTGTATCAGTGCCCCGCTGTCGGCGCCATCGACTTCGGCGGCCCGGCCCCGCTCGTCGCCCGCGGAACAACCGCCCCGGGTCGCTGACGCTCCCCGGAGGGGGCACGGCACGAAACGGTACCGCAGTGGAGGATTTTCATCGAAACAAAACACCCGTCCCCCGTTCATGCGAGGGGTCGGGGGTTCGTATCGGAGTGCCCGCCGCTTAGGGCGGATTGCGCCAGCGCGTGCCGATGACGGCTTGCGCTGGCGCGTTGAAGGGGCGGTCGCCGAGGCTACCGCCCATCGTTCATTCCGAGTCGTCCGAAGCCGTGAGCTGGTTATAGATCCCCATCCCGACAACAGCCGCCGCGCCGGACAGGAGCGCAATCACCAATCCGTCGAGTATGTTGTCCAGATGCATTCCGATGTAGTGGACGTTATCCAGAACATCGGCGCCTCCCGCGGTAGCCGCCGCAATGGCAACCACCAGGGCCGCCGTGGGATGCTCGTCAGCCGCCATCACGGCGGCCGCAATTCCGAGGATCACCAGTGCGAGCGGTAGGATGTCCCCTGGTATGGCACCGGGCGCCAGCCCATGGATGACGGCCGCGAGAACGATCAGGCCAAGCACTATCTTATTTGGCATTTTGCCTCCCCTATGTGTTTTTTCTCTTCACCATCTGCAGGCCCCTTCCCCAAGGGGACCTTGGGCCAACGCCCGGTGAAGAATCAGATATACCACCTTTGATAGGGTAGTAACAGTGGATTCGCACATGATGTCGCACAGAAAAAGTGCCCGCCCCTCGGACGCGTGCAGGATCCGGACAGCGCGCCAGGCCGCCCGCAGCGACTAGTCCTCGTTGTTTGATGCCGCCACGGCGGCGAACCAGCGGTGCGCGCGGGGAAGGCACAGGAGCACGAACGCGCCGATCTGCAACGCCCCGCACAGGATTTCCCAGGGCGGGAGGCCGGCCATGGATTCCAGCGGCGAAGCCGCATTCGCAACGCCCCAGAGCGCGACGACAAAAATTGCGGCGATGGCGTAGCGCGCCCAGCCGGCACCTCGGAACGAGACGTACGCCAGCAACGTCCACAGCATGATGAAGAAGACCTGGCCGCCGTTGCTGACGACCTGGTCGGGCCATGCGACCCAGACCGCGAGCAGGACCACGGCGGATGCGAACATCGCCGCCGCCGCCACCGAAATGACCCGCGGACGCGCCGGCGATCGTTCGCCCACTTCACTCACTGCCGTCCTCGTTTTTCCTGGACGTTGATTGCGCGATCCTAACCCGACTGTCGGGATCGGGCCAACGGCTTGACGGGGTATGAGGCTGCGCCCCCTGGAATTCGCTTTTGCGCCGGCCGGCGAGATATGCGGGCTGGGCAATGTGATGTATAGTGTCGGTGTTTTGGTCGTGCGCTCCGTCAGCGTTGCCGCGTCCCAACCGAACTCACATAAGACTCACATAAAGAGTTGCGTAGAAGGGCTGCGAATGGTTTCGTTGGCGCGGGCGTGTGCCCCGGAACGTGTAGAGGTTTTCGAATGATGGTCCGCCGGACGGGTGCGCGTTCGTCATCGGTGGCCGGTCGGCAAGGCGGCACTGGCACGGATACATGACCGAAACCGTGGACATCCTGCCATTCGTGCTCTACGGGTTGGTGGTCGCGGCCGTGATCGGCGTCACCCTGGCGGCATCGTGGTTCATCGGTGACCGATCCCGGCACGCGGGCGCGCGGGACATCCCGTTCGAGTCCGGCGTCGTGCCCCAGGGCGACGCGGAGGACATGCGCTTCTCCATCGAGTTCTACCTGATAGCGATGTTCTTCGTCATCTTCGATCTCGAGACGATATTCCTTATCGCATGGGCGGTCGCTTTCTTCGAGGTCGACTGGCGCGGCTATGCCGGCGCGACCGTGTTCATCGTCATTCTGCTTGTTGCCCTCGTCTACGAGTTCCGGACGGGCGCGCTCGAATGGGGCGTCAAGAGTCGATTCGCCCGCCCGCCCGGATATGCCCGTCAGCGGCAAGGCGAGGAGGCGGTGAGCGCATAAGCGATGCGGTGGCGGGTGATCAGGACCGAACCGGGGGCTTCCATGGAGGAGGTCGATGCCGCCTACCGGGACGATGCGGGGAGAAGCGTGCTCACGGCCAAGCTCGAGGATCTGGTCGCCTGGAGCCGCGCGAATTCCATCTGGCCATTCAATTTCGGGCTGTCGTGCTGCTACGTGGAAATGGCCACGGCGCTGACATCGCGGCACGACATGGCGCGGTTCGGCGCGGAAGTCATTCGCGCGTCGCCGCGGCAGGCGGACCTCATCGTCGTGTCCGGCACCGTGTTCCGCAAGATGGCGCCGGTGCTGCAGCACCTGTACGAACAACTGCTGGAACCCCGCTGGGTGATCTCGATGGGCTCCTGCGCGAATTCGGGCGGCATGTTCGATGTCTATAGCGTCGTCCAGGGTGTCGACAAGTTCCTGCCGGTCGACGTCTACGTGCCCGGCTGTCCCCCGCGGCCCGAGGCGTTCATGCAGGGGCTGACGCTGCTGCAGGAATCGATCAAGGCGTCGCCGCGGCCGCTGTCGTGGGTGATCGGGGACGACGGCAAGATCAGGAAGTACGAACCGAGCCAGCGCGATGCGCGCACGCCCGAGCGCATGTCCGTCTCGGATCTGGCGCAGCCGGACAGCGTCGGCGACGCGCCGTTGTCCGACGACCTCCTGGTTCGGAAGTAAGCGCGGCGACATGGCGGAAGCGGCTGTCCAGAACGCGCGGGAACCGGCGATCGCGGCGGTCTTGAGGGCGCGATTCGGCGACTGCGTCGCACAGTCGACAGTAGACCGGATTCCGACGCTTTGGGTGGATCCGACCCGCGTGCCGGACATCATGCGCTGCCTCAAGGACGAGGAGGGGTATGAACTGCTGTTCGACCTCTCCGCCATCGATGAACGCACGCGGGAGTTTCGCGACGGCCAGCCGGACTCCGCCTTTACGGTGTTCTATCACCTGATTTCCCTGCGCCATGACGCGGATCTCAGAATCAAGGCAGCGTTGCCCGAGACCAATCCAGGCATCCCGAGCGTCACGAATGTCTACCCGGTGGCGGACTGGTACGAACGCGAGGCGTACGACATGTTCGGCCTCGACTTCGAGGGGCATCCGAACCTGCGCCGAATCCTGACGCCGCCGAACTGGGAAGGCCACCCGTTGCGCAAGGAGCACCCGGCGCGCGCGACGGAAATGGACCCGTTCCGGATGTCACCGGAGTTCCAGCGCTCGCAGCAGGAGGGTCTGCGGTTCGAGCCCGAGGAGTGGGGCATGCGCCGCGCGGCGAAACACACGGACTTCATGTTCCTCAACCTGGGCCCGAATCACCCGAGCGTGCACGGCGTCTTCCGCATCGCGCTGCAGATGGACGGCGAGGTGATCGTGCAGGCGGTCCCCGATATCGGCTACCACCATCGCGCCCAGGAAAAGATGGCCGAGCGCCAGAGCTGGCACACCTACATTCCGTACACGGATCGGGTCGACTATCTCGGCGGCGTGATGAACAACCTGCCGTACGTGATGAACGTGGAGAAGATGGCCGGCATCCGGGTGCCGCCGCGCGCCCAGGTCATTCGCGTCATGCTGGCGGAACTGTTCCGCATATCCAGCCACCTGGTCTTCTATGGCACCTACGCCCAGGACGTGGGCCAGATGTCGCCGGTGCTGTACATGTTCGCGGACCGGGAACGCCTCTTTTCCATCATCGAGGCGATCACGGGCGGGCGCATGCACCCGAGCTGGTTCCGGATCGGCGGCGTCACCCAGGACCTGCCCGAAGGCTGGGACAGGATGGTGCTCGACTTCGTCGACTACATGCCGAAGCGTCTCGACCACTACGAAAGAATGGCGCTGAAGAACAAGATCCTGCAGCGCCGCTCCATCGGCATCGGCGCCTACAACACCGCCGAAGGGCTCGACTGGGGCATCACGGGGCCGTCGCTTCGAGCCACGGGCTGCGACTGGGACCTGCGCAAGAATCGCCCCTACAGCGGGTACGACCAGTTCGAGTTCGATGTTCCAACGGCCGAAAACGGTGACGTGTACGACCGCGCCCTGGTGCGCGTCGAGGAGATTCGCCAGAGCCTGCGCATCATCAGGCAGTGCGTCGAGAACATGCCCTCCGGACCGTACAAGGCGGACCATCGGCTGACCACGCCGCCCGCCAAGGAGCGGACGATGGAACACATCGAGACGCTCATTCACCATTTCCTGAACGTGAGCTGGGGTCCGGTCATCGCGCCGTCGGAGTCGACGACGCTGATCGAGGCGACCAAGGGCTGGAATTCGTACTACTCGATCGCCGACGGCGGAACCATGGCCTACAGGACGCGCGTCCGCACGCCGTCCTTCCCCGCACTGCAGATGATTCCGTTCATCAGCAACGGTTTCATGATCGCGGACCTCATCGCCATCATCGCCAGCATCGACTTCGTCATGGCGGACGTCGATCGATGACAGACAGCAGCGCGAAAGGCAGCGAAAAGAGCAGCGGGAATAATGGCGCCGTGACCGATTCAGCCCTGATCGAGGCCCTGTCG
Source organism: Pseudomonadales bacterium (assembly GCA_963668365.1). Taxonomy (GTDB): domain Bacteria; phylum Pseudomonadota; class Gammaproteobacteria; order Pseudomonadales; family Azotimanducaceae; genus VXNE01. The sequence goes on along the minus strand of OY764266.1, from coordinate 4,107,419 downwards.
GAGTCCGAAGTCGCGGAAATCGAGGCAGAGTGCGCGCATCTGCCGGATCGCCAGTCCGCTGCGATCGACGCCCTGATGATCGTGCAGAAGCACAGGGGCTGGGTGTCGGACCAGAGCCTGTTCGCCATCGCCCGCCTGCTCGGCATGTCCGCCGAGGCGCTGGATGCGGTCGCCACCTTCTACAACAGGATCTATCGACGTCCCGTGGGACGTCACGTCGTCATGCTCTGCGACAGCGTGAGCTGCTACGTCATGGGTGCCGATGGTCTCGCGGAGCAGGTGAAGGCGCACCTCGGCATCGGCTTCGGCGAGACGACGCCGGACGATCGCTTCACCCTGTTGCCCATCCCCTGTCTCGGCGCCTGCGATCACGCGCCGACGATGCTGGTGGGCGAAGAGTTGGTCGCGGATGTGCAGGCCGACCGCCTGGACGAAATATTCGCCCGGTTCGAATAGGCGCCAAGAGTCCATGGAAAAGCCGCTTACCGAACGTATCGAGCAGAACGACGGCCGCGTCGTGGATATCGACGCCTACGAGGGCGGCGGCGGCTATGTCGCCGCGCGCGAGGCGGTCACGGCAATGACCCCCGAAGCGGTCATCGAACTGGTCAAGGACGCGAACCTGCGCGGACGGGGCGGAGCGGGCTTCCCCACGGGCGTCAAGTGGGGATTCATCCCGCAGGGAGACGCCGCCGGTCCGGGCCCCAAGTACCTGATCTGCAACGCCGACGAAATGGAGCCGGGCACGTTCAAGGACCGCTACCTGATGACCTTCGATCCCCACCTTCTGATCGAAGGCATGATTATCGCCGCCTATGCGATCGGTGCGGAACGCGCCTTTGTGTTTTTGCGCGGCGAGTACTTCGAACCCCACCGGGCACTGGAACGCGCGATTGCCGATGCCCGGGACAGGCGTTACCTGGGCGAGGGCGTCTTCGGCGGTGAATTCAACCTGGACCTCAGGCTGCACAGTTCCGCCGGGCGCTACATCTGCGGCGAGGAGACGGCGCTCCTGAACGCGCTGGAGGGCAAGCGCGCGCAACCCCGGCTGAAGCCGCCTTTCCCGCCCGCAAGCGGCGCCTGGGGCCGGCCCACCGTGGTGAACAACGTCGAGACCCTGTGTAACGTGCCCGCGATAGTGCGCCTGGGGGCGGACTGGTTCCGCGGCCTGGGCCTCACCGACGACGCCGGGACGAAGATCTACGGCGTATCCGGCAGGGTGAACAATCCGGGGCTCTGGGAACTCCCGATGGGCACGACGATTCGCGAGATCATCGAGACCCATGCCGGCGGGATGCGGGATGGTTACACGCTGCGCGGGTTGCTCCCGGGCGGTGCTTCCACGGATTTCCTGGTGCCTGAGGAGCACCTGGATCTGCCCATGGACTACGGGTCCATTTCTGCGGCGGGAAGCCGCATGGGCACCGGCACGATGATCCTGATGGACGATTCCATCTGTCCAGTGGACATTTCCAGGAACCTGCAGCACTTCTTCGCGCAGGAATCGTGCGGTTTCTGCACGCCCTGCAGGGAAGGTCTGCCGTGGCTGGAAGAGCTCTTGGCCGATATCGAGGCCGGACGCGCCACGATGGAAGACATCGATACCCTTGAGACGAACGGGGCGTTCATCGGAGCGCCCGGAAACACGTTCTGTCTGCACGCGGCGGGCGCCATCGAACCGTTGCAGAGCGCGCTCAAGTACTTCCGTGAAGACTTCGAGGCGCATGTTCGCGATGGATGCTGCCCGTACCGGAAAAACGAAGGCGACGGCTAGGGGGTCCGGAGAGTAAATGGCGACCATTATCGTTGACGGCGAGCGCTACGAGGCCAAGGCCGGGCAGAACGTCCTGGAGGCCGTGCTGTCGCAACATCTCGATCTGCCCTATTTCTGTTGGCATCCGGCCATGGGCTCTGTCGGCGCTTGCCGGCAGTGCGCCGTCATGGAGTATGCCGACGAGAACGACGAGCGCGGGCGCATGGTCATGGCCTGCATCACGTCGGTGCGCGACGGCATGCGCCTCTCCATTGCCGCGCCGCATGCCGCCCGTTTCCGCGAGTCGGTGATCGAGTGGTTGATGGAAAACCATCCGCACGACTGTCCGGTCTGCGAGGAGGGCGGCGAGTGCCACCTGCAGGACATGACCGTCATGACGGGCCATTCCCGGCGCCGCTATCGGGGGACGAAACGAACTTGGCGCAATCAGGACCTTGGCCCGTTCATCGGCCACGAGATGAATCGGTGCATCACCTGTTATCGGTGCGTGCGCTTCTACCGCGACTATGCCGGCGGTACGGACCTGGAAGCGCTGGGTTCCCGCGGCCGGATGTACTTCGGCCGCGCGGCGGACGGCAAGCTCGAGAACGAATTCTCCGGCAACCTGGTCGAGGTCTGCCCGACGGGCGTGTTCACGGACCGGCCTTTCTCCCGGCAGTACACGCGCAAGTGGGACTTGCAATCGGCGCCGTCGGTCTGCCCGGGCTGTGCGGTGGGCTGCAACATCTTTCCGAGCGAGCGCTACGGCGATCTCAAACGCGTGCACAACCGCTACCACGGCGAGATCAACGGCTACTTTCTCTGTGATCGCGGACGCTTCGGTTCCCATTTCGTCAACGATCCGTCCCGGATCAGGAGGGCGGGGACGCGCGTCGACGACGAGGTGTTCGAGGCGCGCGGAGCGGATACGGCCATCGACGCGCTCGGCGAGATGCTGCGGGACGGGAAGGCCGTTGGCATCGGCTCTCCGCGCGCCAGCGTGGAAGCGAACTTCGCCCTGCGCAGTCTCGTCGGCCGGGACAGTTTCTGCAATGGTCTGGGCGAGGGCGACGCGGAGTTGATCGCGCTGGCTCTCGACATCCAGGGGCGGGGAGGAGCCCGGATACCCACGCTGACCGATGTCGAGGGGGCGGACGCCGTGATGGTGCTTGGCGAGGACGTGCTCAATACGGCGCCGCGCGTGGCGCTGGCGATGCGCCAGGCAGCGCGGGGAACCGCGTTCGAGATGGCGGGCGCCGCAGCCATTCCGGATTGGCAGGACGCCGGGATACGGGGCCATGCGCAGGGGCGCTTGAGCCCGGTCTTCCTGGCGACGGTCTTGCCCACGCGCATCGACGACATCGCGGCGGAGACCCTGCGCGCGACGCCCCAGGATATCGCCCGGGCCGGCTACGCCATCGCCCACCGCATCGACGGCGATTTTGCCGCGCCGCAAGACGCGGTCGCAGACGACTTCGTCGATCGCGCGGCCGCCGCGCTCGGTACAGCCAAGCAACCGTTGATCGTCACCGGGACGGGCTCGGCGGACCCCGCGGTGATGCAAGCGGCGGCCAATGTCGCATGGGCGCTCCGTGCCCGCGGAGCAGACCCTGCGCTCCTGATCACGCCCCACGAAGCGAACAGTTTCGGCGCCGGCATGCTGGATGGCGGTCTGACTCTCGATGCCGCCCTCGAGGCCGTGCGCTCGGGTGCGGCCCAGACCCTTGTCGTGATGGAGAACGACCTGTATCGGCGGGCGGACCGCGCGCGCGTCGATGCGGCGCTTGCCTCGGACGCGAAGGTCGTGGTCATCGACTCGATCGAAAATGCGACAGCGCAGGCCGCGAACCTCCTGCTCCCCGCCGCGACCTACGCGGAGTGCAATGGGACCTTCGTCAACTACGAAGGCCGGGCGCAACGCTTCTACCAGGTGTTCGAGCCGGCCGCCGAGGACGAGATCGCGCCATCCTGGATGTGGATGCGGCGTGCGGCGAAGGCGGCGGGACGCTATGGCTGTGACTGGTCCGGCATAGAAGACCTCGTTCGGGCCTGTGCGGAGAACGTGCCGGCGCTGGCCGCGATACCCGAGGCGGCTCCAACCGCCGGCTATCGGGGCAAGGCCGACACGCGGATCCCGCGCCAGCCGCATCGCTACAGCGGACGCACCGCGATGCGCGCCGACGTGAACGTACACGAGCCGAAGCCGACGGTAGATGACGAAACGCCGTTCGCATACTCGATGGAAGGTCAGAACACCGGTCGTCAGCCGGGCGCCACGGTGCCCTACGTCTGGTCGCCGGGCTGGAACTCCAACCAGTCGGTGTTCAAGTTTCAACAGGAGGTGGGTGGCGGATTGCGCGGGGGCGACCCGGGTGTCCGGCTGATCGCCGCCGAAACGGGGTCCAACGGCGCCGACGCGCGCCCGTTCCGAAGTCCTCCTGCAGCGTTTGCCGCGGGAGACGGCTTCAGGCTGTTGCCGCTGCATGCGATTTTCGGCAGCGACGAACTGTCGGCACGTTCGTGGCCGGTTGCCGAGACCAGTCCTTCGCCCTACGTCGTCCTCAATCCGGAGGACGCCCGGGAACTTGGAGTCGCGCGTGGAGACGGGGTCAAGTGCGACGCGCTGCCCGTATCCGTCGAAGTCCGCATCGACGCGGCCATGACGCCGGGGACGGCGGCCTGCGTTTGCGGTCTGCCCGATATGCCGGGACCGCTTCCCGCCGGCCCGGTGGAGTTTGTGCGCGATCCCGATTTCGAGCGCGCGACGGAAATCATCGCCAGGGGATGATCGTGGACTGGAGCTACATCCTCATCCTTCCGGTGGCCGTGGGCGCGCTGGTATTCGCGCTGGTCCTCGTCTGGTGGGAGCGGCGCCTGCTCGGCTGGTGGCAGGATCGTCTCGGCCCCAATCGCGTCGGGCCCTTCGGCGTGCTGCAGGCGTTGGCGGATGCCGTCAAGCTCTTCACCAAGGAGGACTGGCTGCCTCCGTTCGGCGACCGGGCCTTCTTCATCATGGCGCCGGCGATCGTCGCGGGCTCCATGCTGATGGCCTACGTCATCATTCCCTTCGGCCCCGACCTCCACATCACCGATTCGAACATCGCGGTCCTGTTCTTCCTGGCGATGAGTTCGCTCGCCGTCTACGGCGTCCTGCTTGCCGGTCTGTCGAGCAATAACAAGTACGCCATGCTCGGCGGCCTGCGCGCCGCCGCGCAGATGGTGACCTACGAAGTCTTCATGGGGCTGTCGCTCATGGGCGTGGTGATCCACGCGGGCTCCTTCAGCCTGGTCGCGATCGTCGAATCGCAGCAGGGGATGTGGTACATCTTCCCGCAGTGCGTCGGCTTCGTGATCTTCTTCCTGGCGGGCCTCGCGGAGTCGCACCGCCTGCCGTTCGACCTGCCGGAGGCCGAGCACGAACTCACGGCGGGCTTCCACACCGAGTACTCGGGCATGAAGTTCGCGCTGATCATGGCCGGGGAGTACCTCGCCATGGTGCTGACCTCCGCGCTCGTGGTCACGCTGTTCTTCGGCGGCTGGCTGGCGCCGACTTTCCTGCCCGGGGCCGAGTACATTCCCCCGGTCGTGTGGTTCGGCCTGAAGACCGCGGTCTTCATCCACCTCTTCGTCCTGCTGCGGGCGGCCATTCCGCGTCCGCGCTACGACCAGCTCATGTCGCTCGGATGGAAGATCCTGTTGCCGCTGTCGCTGCTGAACCTCCTGGTGACGGGCGCCGCGGCGCTGTGGCTGCAACATTGAGCCCGGAGGAAACAATCCCGCATCAAGGATAAGCCGATATGTGGAGCCAACTGCGAACCATCTGGACCGTCTTTCAGCACACGTTCATGCGCAACGAGACGGTGGAATACCCGGACGAAATGCCGTACGCAGCGCCGCGCTACCGGGGCCGCATCATCCTGACGCGGGACCCGGACGGCGAGGAGCGCTGCGTCGCGTGCAACCTGTGCGCGGTCGCGTGTCCGGTGGATTGCATCGCGCTGCAGAAGACCGAGCGCGAGGAGGACGGCCGCTGGTATCCGGAGTTTTTCCGCATCAACTTTTCCCGCTGCATCATGTGCGGCATGTGCGAGGAAGCGTGTCCGACCTACGCCATCCAGCTCACGCCGGACTTCGAACTGTGCGAGTACAACCGCGACAGCATGGTCTACGAGAAGGAGCACCTGCTCATAAACGGCCCCGGCAAGTACCCGGACTACAGCTTCTGGGGCGTGGCCGGCAAGACCATCGAGGGCAAGGGCAAGGGGGAAGCTCTGAACGAGGCGCCGCCGACCGACCATCGGAGCCTGCTGCCATGATCGCTGAACGACCGGGCGGGGCGGCGTAGTGGCGCTCGCATTGTTCTACATCGCGGCGGCGGTGGCGCTCGCATCCACCGTGCTCGTCATCACGCGCCGCAACGCCGCCCATGCGCTGATCTACCTGGTGGTCTCGCTGCTGTCGATCGCCGTCATCTTTTTCCTGCTGGGCGCGCCCTTTGCCGCCGCGCTGGAGATCGTCATCTATGCCGGCGCCATCGTCGTGCTGTTCCTGTTTGTCGTGATGATGCTGAACCTCGGAAGACGTTCGGCGGAGCGCGAACGCCTGTGGTTGCGGCCCGGCATGTGGATCGGGCCCGCGATCCTGGTCGGGGTGCTGTTGCTGGAGATGCTCTATGTCATCGTTCTCGACGCTCCGGGAACCACGCGTGGCGCGGTAGTCGGTCCCAAGGAGGTGGGGACGGCACTTTTCGGCCCGTACCTGCTGGCGGTGGAACTGGCCGCAATGCTGCTGCTGGCGGCGCTGATCGGCGCCTACCACCTTGGACGGCGGTACCTGGGCGATCGACGGGAGGAATTGTCGTGACCGTCCCCGTCATCCCGATCGAACACGTCTTGGCGCTCGCGGCGGCGTTGTTCGTCATGGGCCTCGTCGGCGTGCTGGTGCGCCGCAACGTGATCTTTCTCCTCATGTCGCTCGAAATCATGATGAATGCCTGCGGGCTCGCATTCATTGCGGCGGGCGCGAAGTGGGGGCAACCCGACGGGCAGATCATGTTCATGCTGATCCTGGCGCTCGCCGCGGCGGAAGTCGCCGTGGCGCTGGGCCTCGTGCTGCAGTTGGAGCGGCGCTTCGACAGTCTCGACATCGATACCGCCGGCGAGATGAGCGGGTAGGCGATGGATCTTCTCATGCTCGTTCCGCTGGCCCCGCTCGCCGGCGCCCTCATCCTGCTGCTGACCGAGGGCAGGCTCGACAAGCGCATTGTCGGCGTCGTCGGCGCGGGATCCGTGGGCCTGGCGGCAGTCTTCGCGTTCGTCGTCGGCCTCGAGTTCCAGCGCTCGGGCCTCGCGAGCCATACCTATGCGATGTGGACCTGGATGGAGGTCGGCGGCTTCGCGCCGGCGATCCGCCTGTACCTCGACGGCCTTTCCCTGGTCATGATGGGGGTCATCACGGGGGTCGGTTTCCTCATCCACCTCTACGCCACCGGCTACATGTGGGACGAGGAAGGCTACAGCCGGTTCTTCGCCTACATGAACCTGTTCGTCTTCGCCATGCTGATGCTGGTGCTCGGCGACAACCTGCTGGTCCTGTTCCTCGGCTGGGAAGGCGTGGGACTGTGCAGCTACCTGCTGATCGGCTTTTTCCATACCGAACCGGAAAACGGCTACGCGGCGCGCAAGGCGTTCGTCGTCACGCGCGTCGGCGACACCGCGATGCTGCTGGGCCTGTTCCTGCTGTTTCGTGAGTTCGGCACGATCGACATCAGCGCCGCCATGGCGGGTGCCCAGGAGGCATGGCCCGAGGGTTCATCCACCGCGACGCTGATCGCATTGCTGCTGCTCGGCGGCGCCGTCGGCAAGTCCGCGCAGGTGCCGCTGCAGACCTGGCTGCCGGACGCCATGGCCGGTCCTACGCCGGTGTCCGCGCTGATCCACGCGGCGACGATGGTCACCGCCGGCGTGTACCTCATTGCCCGCACCCACGACCTGTTCCTGCTGTCGCCGGAGGCGCGGTTCGTGGTCGTCTGCGTGGGTCTGGTCACATTGTTCATATCGGCATTCACGGCGCTCGTGCAGCGCGACATCAAACGCGTCCTCGCCTATTCGACCATGAGCCAGATCGGCTACATGTTCTTCGCGCTCGGTGTGGGCGCCTGGTCGGCGGCGATCTTCCACCTGATGACCCACGCCTTCTTCAAGGCGCTCCTGTTCCTTGCGTCCGGATCGGTCATCCTGGCGCTGCACCACGAACAGGACATGTTCAGGATGGGTGGTCTCTGGCGCAAGATGCCGCTGGCCTTCTGGAGCATGCTGATCGGTTCGCTCGCGCTCGCGGCGCTGCCGCTGACGTCGGGCTTCTACAGCAAGGACGCCATCTTGCTGACCAGCTTCGATTACGCATGGGGCGGCCCGTTTTTCTGGGCGGCCGCGGCGGCCGCGGCCTTCGTCACGGCCTTGTATACGACCCGCATGATGCTGATCACGTTCTTCGGCGAGAGCAAGACCGAGCCCCACGACCATTCCGGGATCAACATGAAGGGGCCCCTCGTGGTACTCGCCGCGCTCGCCGTGGGAGGCGGCTGGTTCGGTCTGTCGCCGGTGGGTTCCGTGCTGCCGGACGGCGGCTTGAGCGCACAGGATCACACTTCCGCCGTCGCGCTCGCCACCATGGCCGCGCCGATCCTCGGAATCCTGGTCGGCTTGCTCTTCTTCAGCGGCAGGGTCGATCGCGAGCGCCTGGCGAACTCCCGCGTGGGCGATGTTCTTGGACGCTTCTGGTTCGGCGGCTGGGGCTTCGACCGGCTGTATGACCGCCTGTTCGTTGCGCCGTTTGTCTGGCTCGCGCGCGTCAACAAGCCCGACGCGGTCGATTTCGTCTACCGGGGAACCGTGGTCGTCATGCGCAGGCTGCACCAGGTCGTGGCGCTGACGCAGACCGGACGGTTGCGCTGGTACGCGGTGAACATGGCCGTCGGCCTGGCGGTCGTGTTCCTGCTGGCGGGAGTGCTGTAGTGAACATTCTCGCCCTGATCCTGCTCATGCTCGGCGCCGGCGCCGTCGCCGGGCTTTCGGAAAAGTTCCACCCGGCGGCCCCGAAGTGGATCAGCCTCGCCACATTCATCGTGACGCTCGCCTGGGTGGTTGCGTTCATCGTCGGCGACGGGTACGCCAACCAGCACATCGCCTGGATTCCCCGTTTCGGCATCAACATCGTGCTGTCCATGGACGGCCTGTCGCAGTTGCTGGTGGCGCTGACCCTGTTCCTCGGCATCGTCGCCGTGGTGTCTTCCTGGACCGAGATCGAGCGCCGGCCGGGGTTCTTCCAGTTCAACATCCTGTGGGTGATGGCGGGCGTCGTCGGCGTATTCACGGCGCTCGACCTGTTCCTGTTCTTCTTCTTCTGGGAAGTCATGCTCATTCCCATGTACTTCCTCATCGCCATCTGGGGCCACGAAGACAAGGCCTACGCCTCGATGAAGTTCTTCCTGTTCACCCAGATCAGCGGACTCCTGATGCTGTTCGCCATCCTGGCGCTGGTGTATCTCCACTACAGCGCGACGGGAGTGATCACGTTCAACTACTACGACCTGCTGGACGCGGACCTCGGTGGCGACATCGCGTTCTACGTGATGCTGGGGTTCTTCGCCGCCTTCGTCGTCAAGCTGCCGGGCGTGCCGTTCCACACCTGGCTGCCGGACGCGCACACCCAGGCGCCCACGGCCGGCAGCGTCATACTCGCCGGCATCCTGCTGAAGACCGGCGCCTACGGACTGATTCGCTTCGTCGTGCCTTTGTTCCCGGAGGCCTCCGCCGACTTCGCCGTCTGGGCCATGTTCCTTGGGGCCTTGAGCATTCTGTACGGCGGCTTCATGGCCTACAGCCAGTCGGACTTCAAGCGGCTGGTCGCCTACAGCTCGGTGGCCCACATGGGCTTCGTCCTGCTGGGCGTCTTTGCCTTCCACGAGGTTGCCGGCTCGCTGGTCGTCAACGAGTTGGCGGTGCAGGGGGCGGTGGTCACGATGGTCGCGCACGGCTTTTCCACCGCCGCGCTGTTCATGATGGCCGGCGCGCTGCAGGAGCGGCTGCATACCCGGGAGATGTCGAACATGGGCGGGTTGTGGACGCGCGCCCCCCGCATGGGCGCGGTGACGATGTTCTTTGTCGTGGCATCCGTGGGCATGCCGGGGCTCGGCAACTTCGTCGGCGAATTCCTCGTCCTCGTTGGCGCGTTCAAGGCCAACATACCGCTGACCGTCGCCGGCGCCCTTGGCGTCGTCGTGGCGGCGGTCTATGGGCTCTGCCTCATGCAGCGTTCGTTCCAGGGGACGCCCAATGCGGACGTGCCCTCGATGCGTGACTTCGGCCTGCGCGAAATGGGCGTGATGGTCCTGATGATGGCGGGACTGGTTTGGATCGGCATCCATCCGCAGGAACTGCTCGACCTGTCGGCGCCCGTCGTGCAGACGCTCTGGGTGGTGTTGCCATGACCGGGCCGGCTTTGACAGCCCTCGCACCCTATATCGTGCTGGCCGGGGGCACGACCCTGATGCTGCTCGCGGTGTCGTTTGTCCGCCGCGGCCCGGTAACCTTGGGAATGACCCTGGCGATCCTGCTGGGAACGCTTGGTTCTATCGGCTTCGCCGCAGGTGCCGGCACGCAGCATCTGGACCGTTTCCTGCTCGTCGACGGCTACGCGCACTTTTTCACCGCGCTGTTCGTCCTGGCGGCGGTCGCGACCGCGGTGCTGACGCACGGCTACGTGGACCGGCGCGCCGCGCAGCGGGAGGAGTTCCACATCCTGTTGCTCACGGCGACCCTGGGCGCCATGACGATGGCCGCCGCGGCGCATTTCGGCGCCTTTCTTCTCGGCATGGAGATCCTGTCGATCTCGCTCTACGCCATGATCGCCTACCCCGACCGGGGGCGCGCTCCGCTCGAAGCGTCGATCAAGTACCTGGTGCTGTCGGGCGTCGCTTCGACGACCATCCTGTTCGGCATGGCGCTGGTGTACGGAGAGACCGGAACCATGGCGTTCGCGCAGGCCCTGGGCAGCGACGGCAGCGTGTTGCTGCGGGTCGGTCAGGGCATGATCCTTGCCGGGCTCGCCTTCAAGCTCTCGCTGGTGCCGTTCCACATGTGGACGCCGGATGTCTACCAGGGCGCGCCCGCGCCGGTGACGGGGTTCGTGGCGACGGTTTCCAAGGGCGCCGTCGCGGCGCTCCTGCTGCGCTACGTCGCAACCACGGATGTGCTGTCCCTCGAATCGCTTTTCTTCGGCCTGTCGCTCATTGCCGTCGTCTCCATGGTGGCCGGCAACGTGCTGGCGCTGCTGCAGGACAACCTGAAGCGGCTCCTCGCCTATTCCTCCATCGCGCACATGGGCTATCTCCTGATCGCGGTACTGGCGGTAGCCTCCGCGGCGGGTCCGGAAATGGCTGCGGAGACAGGCATGGTCTACCTGGTCGGCTACTTCGCGATGACCCTGGCCGCTTTCGGCGTGATGACGGTCCTGTCCGCCGATGAAGATGTCGAAGACCTGGCGGACTACGAGGGACTGTTCTGGCGCCGGCCGCTCCTGGCTGCGGTGCTTGCGGCGGCAGCGCTATCGCTGGCAGGCATTCCGCTCACGGTCGGATTCATCGCCAAGTTCTATCTGTTCGCCGCTGGTGTGCAAGGCAGCCTCTGGCTCCTCGTCTGGGCGCTCGTGATCGGCAGTGCCATCGGCGTCTATTACTACCTGCGCATCGTGTTCAGCATGACCAGGCAGATGGAGACGGACGACGAATCGGCGCCTTCGTGGTGGGGTCCCGCCACCGTCGCGGTCCTCGGGGCCGCCATCGTCGTCATGGGCGTCTACCCGACGCCGCTGATCGACGCGGCGCGCGAGGCGATTCGGGCGTTCGGGGGATAGGCCGCATCGCTGCCGGGCCAAACCCCCCCATTACTCTCCCGGTGGGTGGAGTTTTTGTCGAGATGCTTCGCGGGGCGTGGATCGACGAGTTCTGGACGATTTCAAGTGAGCCGAATTGACAGCGTGTCTACATCGGATACACTTGATGCGGTCATTTGAGAACGACGGCAAGTTGTGCGAGTAGAAGCGGAGATCAAGAAGTGGGGTAACAGCCTCGCGCTGCGCGTTACCGGAATCATGGCGGAAGTGCCGCGATTGAAAGCGGGCACTAGGGTCACGGTTGACGTGAGCAGTGAAGGACTCGTCGTCAAACCGGCAGCCGGGAAGTTGGGCTCACTTCGGTTCCCCTACAGTGAGAGCGATCTGTTGGCAGGGATCACGCCGGACAAAGCACATGCCGACGAATTGGCGGATCCCAAGGAATCCGAGGTCGGCCTCTAGGTGATGCGCGCAGGTTACGTCCCAGGACGAAAGGACGTGATATGGCTTGACTTCGAACCGATGCAGGGAAGGGAAATCGGGAAGTATCGCCCGGCCTTGGTATTGAGCAGCGAGGACTACAATCGAAGAACGGGTCTACTCATCTGTTGTCCGATCAGCACCAGCATCCGCGGTGGCGCGACGGAAGTGCCGATCGGGAACCTCGGCCAACCGTCGGTCGTTGCGGCAAGCCTCGTACAAACCTTGGCCTGGAGAGAACGGAAAGCCGAAAAGATCGTTACGGCGAAACCGGAGGAGTTCCGGGAAACCTTGCTGAAGCTACTACCGCTCCTCGGGGCTCTCGAAGTTCTAGGCGACTGATCTGGCACACGGTGGCCCGGACGCGGCGAGGGCAACAAACTCCATACAACCTGTCTCCCCATCAGCCGGACACGTAGTTGCGCCTGTGCACGGTCCCGTTTGGCCGAATGGGTGCGCCCCTTTACAATAGACGAGCAGTGAAAGCGCCTCGCGACAAGGGGGGTCATGTCATGTTGTTGGTAATCTCGCCGGCGAAGTCGCTGGACTTCGAGTCCAGGCCGACGACGCGCAAGTTCTCGCAACCGATGTTTCTGGACGATGCCCGGTTGCTGATCGATCGACTCAAGAACTTGTCGCCAGGCGAAATCTCGGACCTGATGGGGATCAGCACGAAGCTGGGCGAACTCAATTGCGACCGCTACAACGAATGGGCGCCTCCGTTCACGCGGGACAACGCCAAGCAGGCGGCGCTCGCCTTCCGCGGCGACGTCTACATGGGCATGCAGGCCTGGGACTATTCGGAGCGTGATTTCACCTGGGCACAGAAACGCGTGCGAATCCTGTCCGGCCTCTACGGCGTGTTGAAGCCGCTGGACCTGATCCAGCCCTATCGCCTGGAGATGGGGGTATCGCTGCCAAACCTGCGCGGGAAGAACCTCTACGAGTTCTGGGGTGACGCCCTGTCCGCGTCGCTCGCGGCGGAACTCGAGCAGCATCGCTCGAGACTGCTGGTCAATCTCGCCTCGAACGAGTACTGGGATGTTCTCGATCCGGATCGGATCGGGGCGAGGCGGGTGGTCCGGCCAGTATTCAAGGACCTGAAAAACGGCCGCTACAGGTTCATCAGCTTCTACGCCAAGAAGGCGCGAGGTCTGATGGCGAGTTTCGTCGTGAAGAACCGCATCGACACGATGGTGGGCCTCAAGGACTTCGACTGGGGCGGATACCGCTACTGCGACGCGGAGTCGTCAAGAGACGAGTTCGTTTTCCTGCGAGACAAACCGAGCTAGTGTCGTGTCACACGCGACGCTTTCCTTCGCTAATCGGAGAGCTGCACCAGGTCGCCGAGTTGCGTCTTGCGGAGCTTGACCGGGTTCCGCTGCGCGCGGATGTTCAGCAGTTCCACCAGCAGAGAGAAGCCCATCGCAAAGTACACGTAGCCCTTCGGCACTTCGACGTCGAACCCCTCGGCCACCAGCATGAGGCCGATCACAAGCAGGAACGACAGCGCGAGCATCTTCAGGGTCGGGTGGTCATCGATGAACCGGCTGACCGGGCCGGCCGCGGCCATCATCACCAGCACGGCGACGACGATCGCGGCGATCATCACGGGAAGCTCGTCCACCAGGCCGACCGCGGTGATCACGGAGTCGAGCGAGAACACGATGTCGATCAGGCCGATCTGCACGAGAACGCCCCCGAAGGTCGCAACAGGCGCGCCGGCCGGGGCGCTCTCTTGACGCTCGAGGGCGTTGTGCATCTCCCGCGTGGATTTCGCGAGCAGGAAACCGCCTCCGCCGATCAGGATGATGTCGCGTCCCGACACGCCATGGCCAAGAATCTCGAACAGATCGGCCGAGAGGCCCATGATCCACGCCAGCGACGCCAACAGGCCGATGCGCATGAACATCGCGAGGCCAAGCCCCAGGTAGCGGGCGGGCGCCCGCTGATGCGGCGGGAGCCGCCCGGTCAGGATCGAGATGAAAACGATGTTGTCGATGCCGAGGACGATCTCCAGCATCGTCAGGGTCAAAAAGGCGATCCACACCTCGGGATTGGCGAGCAGGTCTAGCATGGGATTATCATTCGCACCGTCATTAATCGCTGAAGAAGTACACCATGACCGATGACCGCGGCCAAGATCGCGCCCGAACAATCGAAGCGGCCGTGTTCCGCCGCCTCGTGGAGCATCTCGATGCGAACAAGGACGTGCAGAATATCGATCTCATGAACCTCGCGGGGTTCTGTCGAAACTGTCTCTCCAAGTGGTATGTCGAAGCGGCGCGCGAAGAGGGCCGCGACATCGACTACGAAGCGGCGCGGGAGATCGTCTATGGCATGCCCTACGCAGAGTGGAAGTCGAAGTACCAGGGAACTGCCGGCGCCGAACAGCAGGCGGAATTCGAGCGCAGACTGGCGCGATCGTCCGCCACGTAGCCCATGAGTTCGCTACGAGACCGGCCGACGGGATCGGCTGGCGGCAAGCTTCGCAGGATCTGGCTCGACTGGCGCGGATTCCTGTTGTTCGTCGCGGTGATGCTGGTGTTTCGTTCCGCCATCGCCGACTGGAACCAGGTGCCCTCCGGTTCGATGGAGCCAACGATCCTCACCGGTGATCGGATCGTTGTCGACAAGCTGGCCTACAGCCTGCGCGTCCCGTTTACGCTGGAACGCCTGGCACAGTGGAGCGACCCGCAGCGGGGAGACATCATCACGTTCCTCAATCCGATCGACGACAGGCAGTTCATCAAACGCGTTGTCGGCATTCCGGGTGACACCGTGGAGTTGCGGCGCAACCAGCTCATCATCAACGGCGTCGGCGCCACCTACGAGCCGTTGACGGAGGAGGAGTACGCGCGCTTGCGCATACGGCCCCCGAGCGCATACAAGGTCTTGCGCGAAACGGTCCTTGGCCAGTCGCGGACCATCATGGTGCTTCGCTACTCCAGCGACACGACTTCCTCATCCTTCCGTCGTTTTGATGTGCCGCCGGACAACTACCTGGTGCTTGGCGACAACCGCGACAACAGTGGAGACTTCCGCAAGATCGGACCCGTTTCGCGGGAGCGCATACTCGGCCGCGCCCACTCGGTCGCGTTCTCGCTGGATTCCGACAACCACTACGCGCCGCGCATTCGTCGTTTCTTCGTCGACCTGTCCTGAATCCCGCGAAACAACTTTGCGATCGCCACCGCGAGGACGGCGAGTATCGCCATGCCTGCCACCAGAACCAGGCTCATCAGGAAGAACCCTGTCAGTTCGCCGGTCTCGATCTCGAAACCGCGCGCCAGCCACACGATGGCCAGCACTGCCGTGATCGCGGCCAGCAGAATCGTCCGGGTCGGGGCTTCAGGCGGGCGCACTGTATCTACGTTCGCAACGCCTGGGCTTGCTGCTCACGAGGCCAGCCGCAGAGCACGGATGTCCTCGCCGGTCATCGCACTTCGAGCAGTTCGACTTCAAAGATGAGCGTGGATCCCGGGGGGATCAGAGGTGCGGCGCCTCGGTCTCCATACGCGAGGCCGGGAGGGATGAAGAGTCGCCACTTGTCGCCGGCCCGCATTAGCTGGAGCGCCTCTGTCCAACCGGGAATGACGCGGTTTACCGGAAATTTGGCGGGCTCGCCGCGCGAGTGGGAACTGTCGAATGGCGTGCCATCGATCAACGTGCCGCGATAGTGCACGACCACCGTGCTGCGGCGCCCTGGCGTTGCGCCGTCGCCTTCCTCGAGAACCTCGTACTGCAGCCCGGATGGCAGCGATACGACGCCTTCGCGTTCGGCATTCCGCGCAAGGAAGGACTCTCCCTCGGCTCGATCGGCGGTTTGGACTTGTGCCTCGGCGTCGAACTGGAGACCAAGTGCGGTCAGGACGGCGATGGCGGCGTGACAGGTTCTCATGTGGCGGCGTTCCGAAGACGGTTCAATCGGATTGTAGCGCGCTCGCCCGCCGCGGGACTCCCTGGCCCCGCTCGGCGCCTTGAGCATGGAACAAGTGGTCCGGTTCGGGGTACAGTTCGCACACGGGAGTGAACTCTTGAAGACCCCTGGGGACTAAATGGCGGGCAGACTGCAGTTGACGGGTGCAAGAATGGAAGCGCTGGCTCGGTGGACCATCGCCGCAACGTTCGCGCTGACGATAGTCCCGGCCAACGCGTCAGATGCGCCGCGGGCCGAAAGACGCGCCTACGAGCCGCTGGTGCCTCTCGCATCGCATTCAAAGACATCCGTTTCCATCGTCAACGAGTTGCGCAAGAACCACTACTACCCGCGCAGAAAGATCGACGATAGCGTGTCGTCCCAGGTCTTTGACAAATTCCTCGACAGGCTTGATTCGGACCGCGCGTACTTCCTTGCCCCGGATGTCAGGGCGTTGGATGAAAAGTATCGGTTCAGTCTCGATGAGGCCCTGAAGCAGGGCGACCTGGAACCCGCGTTCGAGATATTCAACCTGTTCCAGGAAAGGCTGACTGAGCGCCTGGAGCATGTCCTCGAAGTCGTTGACCATGGTCTCGACACCCTGGACTTCACGGTGGACGAATCCTTTGAGATCGACCGCGAGAATGCGCCGTGGCCACGGGATCGCAACGAAATGGACGAACTGTGGCGCAAGCGGATCAAGGCGTGGACGCTGGAGATGCTCCTGAACGACCGGATGATCGACGAGATCGAGGGGACGCTCTCCAAGCGCTATCGCAACCGGTTGCGGCAGCTTACGCAAACCAAGCGCGAGACCCGCAGCGAGGAGGCATTCCAGGCCTACATCAACGCATTCACGAACACGTACGATCCGCACACCGAGTACTTTACGCCGCGCAATCTCGCGCAGTTCAACATCAACATGTCGCTTTCGCTTGAAGGGATCGGAGCGGTGCTGACGCCGGTGGACGAGTACACGTCCATTCACCGGCTTGTTCCGGCGGGCCCGGCGGACAAGAGCGGCGCGCTCAACCCTCTTGATCGCATCATCGGCGTGGGCCAGGGCGAAACGGACCCGATCATCGATGTCGTCGGCATGCGTCTCGATGAAGTCGTGGACCTGATCCGTGGTCCGAAAGGCTCGATTGTGCGCCTGCAGGTGATTGGGCCGAATGATGGGGAAGGCGATGCCAGAATCGTCCAGATCACTCGCAACAGGGTGATGCTGGAAGAGCAGGCGGCGCAGAAGAAGACCCTCGAATACGAGATCGGCGGTCGAGAACGCAAGATCGGGGTCATCGACATACCTTCCTTCTATGCCGATCCCCGGACGAGCAGGCGAGGCGAGGGAAGGACCACCACGCGGGATGTGATCCGCCTCATCGAAGAACTCAAAGAGGAAGGCGTGGAAGGCATTGTCGTGGATCTGCGCGACAACGGTGGCGGCTCGCTGGACGAGGCCAAGAGCCTGACGGGTCTTTTCATCGAGTCCGGTCCGGTCGTGCAGGTGCGCAACCAGGGTCGGCGTGCGCAGCCGTTCCCGGACCTCGACTCGCGTGTCGACTGGAATGGCCCGCTTGCGGTGCTGGTCAACCGGCTCTCGGCCTCGGCATCAGAGATTTTTGCAGGCGCGATACAGGCTTATCAGCGCGGGATCATCACCGGGGGCCGGACCTTCGGCAAAGGCACCGTGCAGACGTTGCTGCCGTTGAATCGCGGTCGCAGTTTTCTAAAGATCACGCAGGCGAAGTACTACCTCATTTCCGGCCAGAGCACGCAGCATCAGGGCGTGATCCCGGACATTGAAATGCCGGAGCCCTACGACGTCGACCAGATAGGCGAGAGCGCGCTCGAAGATGCGATGCCCTGGGACCGGATTTCCCCGGCGGACTACTCGACCACCCATTCGGTGGCGCCGTTCGTCGGCCCGTTGCGTGCGGCCCACAGGGAGCGGGTCGCCGAAGATCCGGACTTCGAATATGTGCGCGCGCTGACCGCGCGCGAAGCGGAGTTCAGTTCCAAGACGCACATATCCTTGAACCGCGAAACGCGGGAGCAGGAGCGCGCGGAGGACAAGGAACAGCGGCTCGCCATCGAGAACGCGCGTTTGACCGCCATGGGAGAACCGCCGATCAAAGATCTTGAAGAACTGAGCGGGCGGCAGATCCATGGTGGCGGCGCGCCGCTTGCCATGACCCCGCCCACCGATGGCGACTCGAATGTCGAGAGCGGGGAGGAACCGCAGGAGGAAAACCGGCTGCAGGAAAACGCGCTGGACGATCCGATGCTGCGCGAAACCGGCCGCATCCTGCTGGACTACATCGGACTCGACCAGCAGGTGGCGATGGTTGAGGCCGAAGCCGGGGACGCGCCCTGACGGCTACGTCTCGGACAGCGCCCGCGACTCTATCTGTTCGTGAATCCACTGATCGAACGCTTCGAACGACATGGTCTCTTGCCGCCTCACGCCGTAGCGCCGTAGCGTGACGGTGCCGTCGGCCTGCTCGCGCTCGCCGACGATCAGGAGATTCGGGATCTTGCGCGTCGTGCCGTCCCGGATCTTCTTCGACACCGTGTCGGCGGAGGAAGCCATCTCGGCGCGCACGAATCGTGCCCGCAGCCGGTCGACCAGGGAACGTCCATAGGACTCGAACTGCTCCGAGACCGTGATCACGCGTACCTGCACCGGGGCGAGCCAGGTGGGGAACGCGCCGCCGAAGTGTTCGATCAGGAACGCCGCCATCCGCTCGTGGGTGGAGAGGGGCGCGCGGTGGATGCAGTACGGCATGTGTGGCGCGCCGTCCGCGCCGATATAGGAGAGCCCGAGGCGGCTTGGCTGCGCGAAGTCGAGCTGCACGGTGCTGATGGACTCCTCCCGGCCGGTGACCGTTCTGCACTGGATGTCGATCTTGGGGCCGTAAAAGGCGGCTTCTCCGATGCCGTCGACATAATCGATGTCCATCTCCGCCAGGACCTCGGCCAGCACGCGTTCGGAGAACGCCCACGCCTCGGCGTTGTCCACGTACTTGTCCTTGCCCTTGGCGTCCTCCGGGTCCCATCGCGACAGGCGCACATGGTAGTCCGTGAGACCGAGCACGGCGTAGGCATCGGTGTACATCTGCATGACGCCCTTGAACTCGTCCTTGATCTGCTCCTCGGTGCAGTAGATGTGGGCATCGTTCATGCACATGCCCCGCACCCGCAATAGCCCGCTGACAGCGCCGGATTCCTCGAACCGGTACACGTGGCCGTATTCGGCGAGACGTAGCGGCAGGTCCCGGTAGCTCCGTGGACGCGCGGCGAAGATGCTGTGGTGGTGGGGGCAGTTCATCGGCCGCAGCGCATAGGCTTCGCGCACCGAAACGCCGTCCTCGTCCGACTCCTTCAGTTCCATCAGCGGGAACATGTCGTCCGCGTAATAGGGCAGGTGTCCCGACTTGCGATAGAGGTCGGCCTTGGCCAGGTGGGGCGTGGCCACGCGCTGGTAGTCCGCCCGGAATTCCAATTCCTTGGCCAGTTTCTCGAGCTCTTCCCTGATGACGGTGCCGTTGGGCAGCCACAGGGGCAACCCGCGCCCCACCATGTCGTCGATATGGAAGATGTCGAGTTCGCGGCCGAGCTTCTTGTGGTCGCGCTCGAGCGCCAGTTCGTAGGCCGCGACATGGGCGTCGAGTTGCGCCTTGTCGGCGAACGCCCATGCGTAGATGCGCGTCATCATGACGTTGTCGGAGTCGCCGCGCCAGTAGGCGCCGGCGATGCTGCGCAGCTTGAACGCGTCGCGCGGAATGTCGCGGGTCGTGTCCATGTGGGGTCCCTCGCACATGTCGAGGAAAGGTCCGTTTCGGTAGAAGGACAGGCCGGAGACATCGCCCCGCGAGAGAAGCTCTTCGGCGTATTCGCGCTTGTACGGCTCGCCCATCTCGTCGATGCGTTCGAGGGCGGCGCCGGCGTCGAGATCCTCTCGGTAAAACCGCTGCCCGGATCGCAGGATCTTCTTCATGCGCCGTTCGATTTCGGGGAAGTCGTCCTCGTTCAGCGGCTCCGAGAGGATGAAGTCGTAATAAAAGCCGTCCGCAATGGGGGGACCGAAGCCGAGCGTCGAGTTCGGCCGCATGTCCAGAACGGCCTGCGCCATGACATGCGCGAGGCTGTGCCGAATCCGGTCGAGGCCGTCCTCTCCGTTTCCGCTGTGTTCCAACCGCATTTTCGTTTGCCCTCAAATAACAACCGGCGCCTTCGGTCCCGCCCGCCGACCATGGAACAACCGCTCCCGGTCGCCGACGCTCCCCGGAGGCGCTTGTTCGATGGAAGATTTCCCGGTGGCGGCCGCCTGCCGGGGTTCTGGCACCGGCGGCTTCGGGGCCGCCGCATCCCGATACTTTACATTACGCGAATACGGCGACCCGGCTGGCACTCCACGTAGCGCCAGTCCCCGTCATGCTCGTGTCGATCCGTCCGGGAAAATCCATGCCGCAATGATAGTGCCGCGATGGAATAAAGCAATTGGCGTACGGCACTACCGGCTCCAGCGCCATCGAACTCCCGTGAATGCCGTGCCGCTCGCCCCCGTCTGGAGGTCGGTCCCGTCGATCAGGCGAAATGCGAACTTGCGCCGCACTTCCCGGCCGGCGCCGATGATCAGTTCGTGCGCATGGGTGATCCGGAATGCCAGCCCCAGGCGCAAGCGCCAGCTTTCCATCGTGAACCGACTCCGCCGCGCGAGGGCGTCGTCGTATACGCGCCAGCGGCCGCCCGCCGGATGGATGTCCGCCTGCAATCGCCAGCGCGGATGAAAGCGCCAGTTGAGCCGCGTATCCGGGTACCCCAGCGCCAGTTCCAGCCTGTCGTCGACGCGCCAGTCGATGCCGAAGACCGGTGTGAGCCGTGTCGACCCCAAACGGTCGTCGCGGCAGACGCCCCAGTATCCGTCGACCGAAGGGGTCCATGGGCGACGGTAGCGCGCGAAGCCCTGCCAGAAGATGAACTCGGCATCGATGACCTTCGGGTGTCGGCCAGCGTTGGAAGATCCGGCCACGACCGGCGCCACGGACAACTCCCACTGCGGCCCGGAAAGCCGGTAGGACCATGCCAGGCGATGCAGATGGCCGTTGGTCTGCAGCGCCCGTTCCGCCGACGTATCTATCTCGTAGGCCCGGTAATCGTGGGAGAAGCGCATCACGCGCGCGCGTTCGCCCTTCCGGCGATGCCAGAGCCGCACTCGGTATGACTGTTCCGCATCGCGGGCGGTGTGCGGACCGGCAGCGTGAACGCTGGCTGTTTTCAGGTTTGATCGATCGACAACGAGGAACTCCCGGGCCGATTCGGAAGCGCAAACGGAGGCGTCCGCACTGCAGGCCAGCGCTGAGAGCGATGCGCTGAAGAGCAGCGCACTGACCCGGACGGCGGACAGATCGAGTGGAACGGTCGAATATTTCACCATGTCGATGGTCGTATAGATGTAGAGTTCTTGGAAATCAATGTGGCGGGAGGGATCACATGTTCGATCTGCTGGAATTTCTCGCGCAGCTATTCGTGTTCGCGGTGGGGGTCGGCATGCTGGTCGTTGCCCTCCTTTACGTGGTGGATCGCACCCAGACCCGCCACGCGGTCAGGCGCAATTTTCCGGTCATCGGCCGTTTCCGCTACCTGTTCGAGCATCTGGGCGAGTTCTTTCGCCAGTATTTCTTCGCCATGGACCGCGAGGAGATGCCGTTCAACCGCGCGGAGCGCTCCTGGGTGTACCGCGCCGCCAAGGGCGAAGACACCATGGCGGCATTCGGTTCGACAAGGGACCTGAAGCCGGTCGGTTCCGTCCTCTTCGTCAACTGCCCGTATCCGACCCTGGAGCAGGACGCGGTCGATACCACGGATGTCACCATCGGGCCGTATTGCGAGCACCCGTACACCCAATCGTCCGTATTCAACATTTCCGGGATGAGTTACGGCGCGATATCGCGGCCTGCGGTGACGGCGCTGTCGAACGGCGCGCGCATGGCCGGCGTGTGGATGAACACCGGCGAAGGGGGCCTGTCGCCCATGCATCGCGATGGCGGCGCCGACATCGTGTTCCAGATCGGCACGGCGAAATACGGCGTGCGCAACTCCGACGGCGGTTTTTCGGATCAGCGCTTGCGCGAGATGGCGGCGGTCGACAACGTGCGCATGTTCGAGATCAAACTGTCCCAGGGCGCGAAACCGGGGAAGGGAGGCATCCTTCCGGGCGAGAAGGTCACCGACGAGATCGCGGCCATCCGGTTTATCGAACCGGGCCAGGACTCCATCAGTCCCAACCGCCATCCGGAAGTGGACAACGAGGGAGACCTGCTCGACATGGTCGCGCGCGTGCGCGGCGTCGTCGGCAAGCCGACGGGGTTCAAGACCGTCGTCGGCGCTTACGGCTGGATCGAGCGGCTGTGCGAGGAGATCCACCGTCGCGGCATCGAGAGCGCGCCGGACTTCATCACCGTGGACAGCGCCGATGGCGGCAGCGGCGCCGCGCCGATGAGCCTCATCGACTACATGGGTCTGCCCGTCAAGGAAAGCCTGCCGCTGGTCGTGGACATCTTGACGCGCTACGGACTGCGGGACCGCATCAAGATCGTGGCGAGCGGCAAGATGGTGACGCCGGGCGAGGCGGCCTGGGCGCTGTGCGTCGGCGCCGATTTCGTGGTGTCCGCCCGCGGCTTCATGTTCGCTCTGGGCTGCATCCAGGCCCTGCAGTGCAACAGGAACACCTGTCCCACCGGCGTCACGACGCACGATCCCAAGCTGCAGCGCGGCCTCGACCCCGTGGACAAGGCGGAACGGGTGCGCCGCTATGCGCTTGCGATCAACAACGAGGTCGGAGTCATCGCGCACTCCTGCGGCGTGCCGGAGCCGCGGCGCCTCAAGCGTTTTCACTGCCGCATCGTGCAGGACGACGGAAAATCGGTTCCGCTCGACGAGCTGTATCCGGATCAGAAGCCCGGGATGGCATTGCAACGGGGAGCCGCCTGACAGGCTGACGGGTCCTCGTCCCGAACCGGAACGTTCAGGGCTTGTACTTGATCTTCTCGCCCTCCACGGCGACGTATTTCCGTTGCTTCAGCCCCTCTACGAGCTTGTCCAGCTCGTCGTCGGTCACGTTGCCGCCAAAGAGAGAACGGATGGAAGCCTTGAGCGTCCGGACCTTGCGGGGCCGCGAGTGCCCGCGAGCATCGAAGTTGCTAATGACCTTGTCTATCTTCTCGCCGGGAGATTCGGTTTCGCTCTCCTTCAACCATGGAATCTCGAACAGGTCCTTCCTCCGCGCCGCCCTGATATTCCGGGCCTGCAAGTGCCTGATCAACGGATCAAAGCCCGTGTCCCGCGAGACGATGTGGAACTCGTCCTCCGATCCGGGCTTGGCCAGCTCGCCCAGGTAGAACGCGATATGGAAGTCGGCGGCGTTCTTGCCGCTTCCGGCGATCTCCACGTATTGCGCGTCGCGGCCGAGGTTCTGCATCTCGAACGCGAGCTCTTTCGGTATCCTGGACTGGTTGGCCCCGACGAACACGTAGACCTTGAATGCGTGTCCCTTCGTGACATCCCTCAGCGCAGCGAGATTCTTCGGCTGCACGTTTTCAAAGTCGATCAGTACATGGTTGGTTGTCACAATTCGGTCCTCGGGTGCCATGAACCGGGCGCAAGGCCCAAATGCTCGATGTCGATGTTGCCCCACCGTGCCTCGACGTATTCCGCGACAAGTCGCCTGTGGCAATGGTGCGGCTGGTCCTCGCTACATAACAGGCACCCTTCGTCCAACACCTCGCGAGGGATCGAATTCTCTATTCTGCGTTCGGACATTAGATCGAGGAACCGGGCCTCATACGTCGTCCAATCGATTTCGCCGTTCCTGTAATCGCGTAGCAACTCCCTGGTCGGCGCCAGGTCCGGCAGGTGAACATATTCGATCTGGCAGATTTCCCCGAGGAACCAGGCGAGATCTTCCTTTTTGGCGAAACCGGCGAGTTGAGAACGGTTGTTGAGCCGAACGTCCACAACGCGCTTCGCGTTGGATTCGCGCAGCAGTTCGAAGAATCGGCGGGCGGGCTTTTTTGTGAAGCCTATGGTCAACACTTTCATGGCACCTCCTGCTCCGCCCCTCGGAGAGTCTGTTCGTGGAAGGCGATCTCCCGGGAGTGGCGCTCGATGGCTAATGATATGGACTCTTCGCGCGAAGCGAACATGTCACCGTCCGGGCTGAGATCGTACTGCCGGAGCAGCCGACCGATCACGTCGGCGTGAGATTCGAGTCTTCCGTCAGCCAAGATATGGTGCACGTTCACGCTTCGACCATCGAGCGCTTGGGCTACGAGCAGCGTTCTATGGCAGTCCAGTGGTTCTTTCTCCGCGCATATCAATGCGACGTCGTGTTCTCTGGCCAGCTCCATCACCTTTGCGAGGCCGTGTCGGAAGTCCCGCGTTTCAGCGACCCGCGGGTAACAGACGCGCCCGCTTTCGTAGCACGCGGAGTCCTTCGGACGTCCGCCCAGTTCGTGCCCCAGGTAGGCGTATTTGATCCCGCTCGCCTGGAGCCAGATGGCGAGGGACTCGCGGTTGAACTGGGGGTTGAACCGGCTGTAGGGTGCTGAACGGACATCTGCCAGAACGTCAACGCGGTGCCTTGCCAGAAGATCCAAAAACACCTCGAGGGAATGATTGGAATGCCCGATCGTGAAGACTACAGTTCCGCGCTGGCTCATATCTCTCTCTTCTCTCCAATGATCGCCGCAACGAGCTTGTAGCAGTCCCCTTGGTATGGTTCACCGAGGCTTATCGTCAAATAGCACTCCCCAAGCTCATATGTGCCATTGAGCTTTGCAAGATATGCCCTCTCGTATCCTGGGTCGGTCACCCACAGCGCATACTGGTTCCCGGCGTGATCGAATCGACCCTGCACACGACGCTTTGTGTTGCCGAAGGCTTCCCCCGGCGCGAACACCGACAGGCTGAGTCGCGACACCTGAATCAAACGAAGGGAATTGTTCTCCTCTTCGGCTGATTCGAGCGTCATCTTGTCGTTCCGACCATTGTAAGTGTGATATCCGTCGACCCAGAGCGGCCCAATGGGGTCTGTGAGCTTCGGCAAATCGAACTGGGAGAGCCTGCCTACCCTTTGCCAGTAAAATTTGTCATCCAGCAACCAGTTCTCCGTCTGAAAATCATCGGGCCTTGGTTCGAGAACTGGTATTTGGACTATATCGAGGACCTGCGGGTCGCTTCCGTCCTCGTATTGGCGCTCGTACTCCGACACTTCCCCGTTGTCCCGTTCGCTTACCGGCCGGACCCAGTTCCCCGCTCCAGACTCCGTAGTCCATTCGCGGCCCGCGATGCATCGACCTGCCAGCTTGCGGGAGTTTGCGAGGCAGACGATCTGTTTGACGTCTGCCATGCTATTTGGCCGCCCAAATCAGCAGCCGCAACTCGCTGTCGTCGATCAAGCTGTACTCCGGCAACCGTCCGGACAACTTCCGGCACTCTCGACGAATGATCGGAACGCCATCGCCGCGCCTGTCCATCAGTCGTGTGCGTCCGAGGCCGGACGGCGCGTCACAGCGAGCCAGCAGCGACACGATGAGTTCGTTTCGATTTGCCTGGCGCAGGTGAAGGCTATCAGGCGTGAGCGTATTGACCAATGCTCCGGGGACGTAGAGTTCGAGGCGGTCGCCGAACATGTGGAGCCGAATTCGTTCGCCTGCAATAGAGTAGTCGCGATGGGCGACAGAATTGACGATTGCCTCGAACGCGGCCCGTTCGCTGAATTGTGGACGATCCCGCCGGGCCGTCTCCTTGGCTGCCCGAACCAGCATGTTGCGCCGAACGAAATGCAGCGCTTCCGATACTTGCTGATCCAAGGGCCCCATGATGTCACGTGCGTCGGCTTGGTAGTCGGCATCTGTTCGCTCACCAACGTAACTGACGGCCTGAATGTGCGCATGGGGGAGCCATTGCTGCGGCTCCCGCGTGCAGAGCAAGGCTCCCGCAAGGGTAAGCCGGACGTCATCGTCTCCGGTAGTGCCGACGATTCGAAGCTTGCGCAGAGTGTCAGTCTCGGACTCGGAATCGTTCGTCTCGGAACCTGAGGAGTCCTCCGCACTATCTGTTCGCAAGAATCGCTGTGTGAGTGCGTAGTCCAGATCCGCCCGCTCGGTGCGGGGAAGGATCGATTCGTCGAAACGAATGACTCGGCTTTGACTACGCTCCTGGAACAGGCGGGCGAGTGAATCCGGTGGCATCTCGCGCTTGGAGCTGCCGATCTTCCGGAAATAGCCGCCGGGGCTCCTGTGCACGAACAAGCTTTTCTCGACATCTATGCGAAGCACCGGCACAAGTCGACCCGCATCGTCTTCCAGTTCCAACTTCAGGATGTCGGCATCGAGCGGCGGTTTGACGGTGTCATTGCATATTTCCCGAACCCAACGCTCTACGGTGTCGAGCGCGTTCAGTGGAATGCCTCGAACCGATCGCGTCTTGTCGTCCACGCCGAGGAGCAGGCAGCCGCCTCGGCTGTTGGCGAAGGCCGCCAGTTCGTCTGCCAAGTCGTCTCGGCCCGGTGCCGAAACGCGTCCCGCCCCCGCTTCAACGCGCTTGAACTCCCGCGCTGAGTCCTCGCCGAGCCGGATTCGGCGTAGCAGGTCAGCGTCAGTCATTGCCGATATGTCCGATCAAATACGCACCGAACGATCATATAGGAAATGCGGCGAAGCGACGTTTGCCTGGCTCTGCCGGTTTTCGGGTTGGCGTCCGTCGGCTATACGGCTGTTGAGTCACCAGCAAACGAAGGCCTGAGTCGACTAGCCGGGGGGGATCCATTAGCGAGTGCGGAACCAATCTAAGAGCAGCCGTAGTCTGGTTGCGGGTGTATAGTGTCGGCGGCGGTTTCGTGTCAGTTCAACGGCCATGGCAACAACTCCACCCCGGACCACCTTTACGCAACAGGAATTGCGCGACGCCGTGCGCGACGGCGCGGTTTCGGAGACTGCCGCCGATGCGCTTCGGTCCTATCTGGAGTCCCGTTCGCGGCGCCCGGACGAAGAAGAATTTCACCTCTTCAGGGGTTTCAACGATGTTTTCGTCGCCCTGGCTTCGTTGCTGCTGTTCAGCGGGATCGCCTGGTTCAACTCCGAATGGGGCATCGTGCCCGTCTGCCTCCTGATCATGGTGGTCGCCGTTGCCCTGAGCGAGTATTTCACGCTGCGCAAGCGGCTGGCGCTGGCGTCGATACTCTACGCGCTGGCGTTCAGCATCGCCGCCGCAGGCATGTTCTGGGCATCGTGGTCGGATTCCCAGCATGCGGTGGGAGGCGGGGCGATCTACGTATTCGCCGGGATTCCCTGGTTCGAGATCCTGGTGCCGTTATCGTGCGGCGCTGTCGCGGCGGCACTGTTCTGGTGGCGCTACAGGGTGCCGATCGCTGTCGCGGTCGGCGTGTTCTTCGTCGGCGCGGCGTTGTACTGCTGTGCCTGGCTGCTGCTTTCGCTGTTCGACAATCCCATGGCGGGTGCCAACATCGTCCTGTTCGTGCTCGGGATCGCGACATTTTCCTTCGCGATGTATTGGGACGCGCGTGACCTGGACCGAACGTCTCTGCCGTCGGATGTCGCTTTCTGGCTCCACCTGGTCGCGGCGCCGTCGATCGCGCATCCAGTCTTCTCGTGGGTTCAGTCGGGCGTCCTGCCCGCCGACTGGCTCGAGGCCACGGCCGTCGTCGTCTGCTACCTGTGTCTCGCGTGCGTTGCCCTGCTTGTCAACAGGAGGGCCATCATGGTCGCCGCCACGGCATACCTGATCGGCGCCGTCGCCTGGTATTTCGAGGAGCTGTCCGACTTCTACAGCGTCGCCATCGCGTTGATGCTCATCGGCTGCCTGTTCCTGGCGATGGCGGCCTGGTGGTCGACCATCCGCGCGGCGATCATCGGCTGCCTGCCGGACTCCGTTCGCAATTTCGTCGTGCCGGCGTAGTCCCGCGATGGTGACCTCGAATCTCTTTCGTCACGGTTGGCGGAATCTATGGATCGCGCTGCTGCTTCCCGGTTTCCACGTATCCGCAGCCCAAGCAGATACGGGCGAATCCGCACCGCTGTTCCACGATGTCCATTTCCACCTGTCGGACTATGTGCAGCGGGGCATCACCGCCCGCGAGTACTTCGACATGGTGGGCGACCGGGTAGGCCGGGTGGCGATGTTCGGCATTCCGCTGCAACAGAAATGGGACTATTTCGTCTCCGGCGAACGCGCGCCCCGCTACTACCTGCACTCGGACGCCGCGCTCTACTACTACTCGTTCGTCGATGCGGTGATCGCGCGCGAATATCTTTCGTTGAGCGATGCGCAGAAACGTCGCGTGGACCCGATGATCACCGGTTTCAACCCCACCGACATGTACGCCGCCGACCATATCCGGCGGGTTCTGCTCACCTTCCCGGGCGTGTTCTCCGGCATCGGTGAGTTCAGCGTCCACAAGGAGTTCGTGTCGTCGAAGGTCACCGGTCACACGGCGAGCCTGCGCAATCCAGCGCTGGACAGGATTCTTTCCACCGTCGCCGAGATCGGCCTGGTGGCGATCCTGCATTGCGATGTCGACCGGGTTCGTCCGGGCGAACGACCGGCCCACTACGACGACCTGCTTGCCGTGCTCGCTGCCCATCCGGGTGCGTCCGTGATCTGGGCCCATACGGGACTGGGCCGATTCGTGCATCCGACCGATCAGCACCTGGTACTGCTCGACGAGATGCTCTCCGATCCGCGCCACGACCACGTGATGCTCGACATTTCCTGGGACGAAGTTGCGAGGTACGTGGTGCGAGACGCCAACACCGTGGACAGATGGGCTGCGCTGATGGAGAAGCACCCGACGCGGTTCCTGTTCGGCACGGACTCCGTGTCGCCGTCGGACTGGGAGTCCTATGCCAGGACGCACAGGGTCTATCGGCCGCTTTGGGAACGGCTCGACGCCGACGTGCGGGCGCAGGTGGAGCGGCGCAACTACGAGCGAATCTTCGACGCGGCCGTGCCGCGGGTCCGTGCCTGGGAGCGGGGTCAGACCTCGATGCAGTCGCCGGGGAGCCCGTAGCGGTCGACTCGCATGACGGATACCCGGATTTCGCGCAAGCCTGCCGGTCGAGGAGGCGCTTGGTCTGACCCGAACCGGGTTGGCAAGGCTCCCGAGGATTCGTTGCCGCCGCTTCCGGTCGGCAACTGAATCTACGTCTCGCGCTTTTGCGCACAGAACCAGAGAGTGAGAACCGGAGCAAGCGACGGGGCGACGCGCTTGAACGGGTTGCCCGGCAGGCGGGCGGCCCGGGAAAGGATGGAGTCTCCGGCCGGGGCCGCGCCCAGCGAGTAGAACAGAACGGTCACCGCGAATCCGGACAGCATGGCGGCGAGCGCCGGACCCGCGTCGACGACGCCGAGAGCGTCGCGATCGCGAAGTGCTCGGTCAACGCGTTGCCGAAAAACGAGCTCGTCGAGTCAGTTCCGCTTCGCCGTGAGCTGCAGCAGGACGCCGTGGGTGGATTTCGGATGCACAAAGACCTGCGGTCCTCCTTCTCCGATCAACTGTGCGCTGGCGTCCTTCATGGCGGCTGATGTCGCCTCGAGGTCATCGACGGCGAACGAGATGGTGTGGATGCCTTCCCCGCGGGTTTCCAGAGACCGGGCGACGGCGCCATCGGGATCGGTCGGCGCGACGATTTCGATGAATCCGCCGTCCGGCAGGTTGAAGAATGCCTGTTTGACCCCGAGCGCGTCGGTCTGGTCCGTTCGGTCGAGGGTAAGGCCGAGCCGGTCCCGGTATGTCCTGATTCCCTCCTCCAGATCGGAAACGCGTATCACGAGGTGATCGAATCCGGTCAATGCCATGCGTATGTCCCCTTCTACCCAGCCGAGTGTCCCTCAATCCGCGTCAGTGACTCGCACTCGCGACAGGACTCTGCACGAAATCCGTCACAGGCGGAGCGAACGGGTCACCACGTTACCATATCGACATTGCCTGATTGTGCTGACTTTCGATTAGGGGATCGCCGGCGCAACTAGCCAAGGCCTCGGAATAGGACGGCTGACGGTTTCCAATCAGTTGCGTATTGGTCATGCCGAAACGTTCGAACAGCTTCAAATTGGATCGGGGTCGAGATGCTCCCGAACGACCTTGGCTATCTGCCAAGCTAGCACTGGAGGTACCGCGTTGCCAATTTGCCTTTCGGTCTGGCGCATAGCACAAACGAAGGCGAAGCAATCCGGGAAAGATTGCAGACGGGCGGCTTCGCGAAGCGATATCCGGCGATCCAGCTTGTAGTGCCATTGCACGTTGCCGTGATGTTCCGCGCGGATCGTGGTCGCCGGCCTGTCCGCCTTCAAGCGCCTGTCGCCTTGTTCCGGGCTGCGCTGCGCTTTGCTCCAGATGTGTGAAATGGCCTTATCCTCGTCGGTGCCCTCCAAATCCTCCAAGGCCATTCGAGCTGTCATCCGATCATCCAGCGGCTCCGGATGCCGGAACTCCTGCTCGCCTTTCACGCCGATGATGAAGATGCGCTCGCGCATCTGAGGCACGCCGTAGTCCGCTGCCAGGTAGAGCTTGTGGCTGACTGTGTATCCGGGAAGATTGAAATCTGCAAGCATCTGATCGAAAAAGGGCTTGCCGTGTGACATGAGCAAGCCCTTGACGTTTTCGGCTACGAACACCTTTGGATTGCAGCGGTTCACGACTTCTATCATTCGCTTGTAGAGGATCGTCCTTTGGCCGTTCTCGACGCTGCGTTGGCCATTGATTGACACATCCTGGCAGGGGAAACCACCGATCACCACGTCTGCGGAATCCGGCAGCGTGTCCATGACGTCATTGATGTCGCCTCGGTGCAGATTCTCGTCGCTGAGGTTCGCGGCATAGGTGTCGCAAGCCAGTTTGTCCATGTCGTTCGCCCACACAACCTCAAACGGCAGGCGGTCGTAGAATCTGCCTCCAAAGGAAAAACCCCCGAGGAAGCCCAGGTCCATGCCGCCGCAACCACTGAATAGGGAAACGACGGCGTGCTTCTCCGCGCGCGCCTCCTCGATCTGCGTGAGCGTTGCCATAGTGTGGTTGACGCCTTTCTCCCTCATGTCGCGTCCCCATTCGAGAGTGGTCTGTAGGTGAGCGTTTGCGGGTTGGCGGGAAGCATCTTGAAGAACTGGGCCGAACATATTTCATCCTGGGGTTCCACGACATGTTCCGTGGCGGAACTTGTGTCGTCAGGGCGAATTTGTTCTCGGACATCCCTGATAGTGGCCGGATAACGTAAAGCCCTGATATTGAAGCGCATTTTCGGGTCAACGGAAAACTGGGCGAAGGGGTGCCTCAATCCATGTAACTCGTTGATTTCATTGGACCCGGTGCAAAGAACAAATTAGCCGTGCTTGTGTCGTTTATTTTGGCGAATACTGTATAAAACCACAATATTTTTTGTCGCTGTTTGAGCAGTCTGTTTCCTCTCGACTTGCGCGGCGAAGGTCGGCTCGAAAGCGGCTACAATTCCCGCCAGGATGGCGAAGGCTTGGGCGGTTCGGAGAAACGCATTGGTCCAGGCCAACCCTCGCAGGAGCACACGATATGCCTGACGCAGTTCTACATCGAATATTGCCCGCGCTCTTCGCCCTGTCGCTGGCACTGTCGGGCCATGCCGCGGAAAAGCTGACGGCGGCACCGGCCGTGAAGAAGGCGGCGCCCGCTGTGGTCAACATATCTGTCGTCGGACGACAGCGCGGCCGAAGTCCCGATGTGTTCGATTTCTTCCGGCTTCCGGCGCCCGACAGGCCCACCGGCATCGGTTCGGGCGTCATCATCGACGCGAGCGAGGGCTATGTGGTCACCAACCATCACGTGATCCGGGACGCCGAGAAGATCACGGTTCGGCTGCACGACCGCCGGACGCTGGAAGCGACGCTTGTGGGCAGCGACGAAGGGACTGACATCGGACTGCTGCAGATCGAGGCCGAGGACCTGTCGGAACTGCCCCTTGGGGATTCCGATGCGCTTGAGATCGGGGACTTCGTCGTGGCGATCGGCAGCCCGTTCGAGCTGGACCAGACGGTGACGCTGGGCATCGTCAGCGCGCTGGGCCGGCGATCCATCAACCCCGTCCCGGGCGGCTACGAGGACTTTATCCAGACCGACGCTTCCATCAATCGGGGCAATTCCGGCGGCCCGCTCGTAGACCTTGAAGGACGCCTGGTCGGCATCAACACGGCGCTGATTACCCCTTCGCAGGGCAACGTCGGCATAGGCTTCGCCGTGCCCTCGAACATGGCGCGAGTGGTGGTGGAGCAACTGGTGGAGTTCGGGGAGATAAGACGCGGGGGCCTCGGCGTGGAAATCGCGGATGTGACGCCGGGAGTCGCACGAGCGCTCGACCTCGATGAAGTCACCGGTGCCCTCGTGGAGGCTGTCAGGGAGGATTCTCCGGCTGAAAAGGCGGGTATAGAAGCCGGAGACGTGATTGTCAGCGTTGACGATGAGCCCGTGGAGGACGTTGACGATCTGCGTAACCGGATCGGTCTGTCCCGCGTTGGCGAGACAGTTCGGATCGGTATCGTTCGAGAGGAGGGTCGGATCGAAACGGAAGCCGTCATCGGCCAGTTGCAGTCGATTTTCGTCCTCAGCAGGACCTCGTCGGAAAAGCTTGAGGGCGTCGAACTCGGAGAGGTCGGCCGCGATCATCCCTGGTTCGGCCGAGTGGAGGGAGTCGAGGTGCAGAGCGTCGAAACGAACAGTCGGGCCTGGGAGTCGGGCCTTCGCCAGGGAGACATCATCGTCGCCGTGAATCGGCAGAGGGTGCGGAACATGGAGGAATTCGTCGAAACGGTGCGGGCGCAGGAGGAAGACGTGCTAGTGTTGCAGCTTCAGCGGGGCGGGCGGCGGACAGTCAGGGTGCTGCGTTGATGGTGTTCGTGGACACAGCCCGCGTGTTTCCCGCATTGACAGCACGCTCTGGTGCGTTAGGGTGTGGCCATGGACTTGGATAAGCGCCGTCGTGAACTGGAATCGCGGCGGGAAGAACTGAGGGATCGCGTCGCCCGCGTCGCGACGCATACGCAACATCGCGAAGAACCGTTGCCGCCGGATTTCGCCGAGCAGGCCGTGGAACTTGAAAACCAGGGCGTACTCGTGGCGATCGACAGCGAACTGAATGCCGAACTTCGATCGATCGAAGTCGCGCTGCGACGAATCGAGGCGGACGAGTATCTGTACTGCGAGAGTTGCGGCGAGGAGATCGGCGAACCCCGGCTGAACGCGCTGCCTTCGGTGGCGCTGTGTATCGACTGCGCCCAGAAGAGGGACCGCCGGCTGTAGCGGGGTCCCTGAAACGTCAGGCTGCGGCGTCTGCGGCAGGCGTGCCCGGTGCGAATACAAGGTCTTCCCCGGAGACATCCGCGATGATCGCGTCCCGGCTGCCGAACTCGCCGGCCAGCAGGCGCCTGGAGAGCGGATTCTCCAGTTGCTGCTGGATGGCACGCTTCAACGGTCGCGCGCCGTACACCGGATCGAAGCCCGCCTCGCCGAGCTTGTCGAGCGCCGCATCGGTGAGTTCGAGTGCGATGTCCTGTTCGGCCAGACGTTGCTTGAGCAATCCGACCTGCATGCCGGCAATCGCGCGGATCTGGTCCTTGTTCAGGGGATGGAACACCACCGTCTCGTCGATGCGGTTGACGAACTCCGGACGGAACTGCTGCGCCACGACATCCATGACGCTCGCCTTCATCGCCTCGTAGTTCTCCTCCCCCGCGAACTCCTGGATGATCGATGAGCCGAGGTTCGAAGTCATGACCACCACGGTGTTTCGAAAGTCCACGGTGCGGCCGTGCCCGTCCGTGAGGCGACCGTCCTCCAGCACCTGCAACAGGATGTTGAAGACGTCGGGATGCGCTTTCTCGATCTCGTCGAGCAGCAGCACGGAATAGGGCTTGCGGCGCACCTTCTCGGTCAGCTGGCCACCTTCCTCGTAGCCGATGTAACCCGGCGGGGCGCCGATGAGGCGTGCGACAGAGTGCTTTTCCATGAACTCGGACATGTCGAGGCGCACCATCGCGTCTTCGGTGTCGAACAGGAACTCCGCCAGCGCCTTGGTGAGTTCGGTCTTGCCGACTCCGGTTGGGCCGAGGAACAGGAATGAGCCGTTCGGTCGATCGGGGTCGGCGAGGCCCGAGCGCGAGCGCCGGATCGCGTCGGCAATGGCTGCCACGGCCTCGTCCTGGCCGACGACGCGCTGGTGGAGGCCGGCTTCCATCGCGAGCAGCTTCTCTCGCTCGCCCTGCAACATCCTGGATACCGGAATGCCGGTCCAGGCGGACACCACTTCAGCGATTTCATCCTCTGTGACCTTGTTGCGCAGGAGCCTGAAATCCGATTGGTCGGTCTCGGAAGCCAGCGCAAGCCGCTTTTCGAGTTCCGGTATCGTGCCGTAGCGCAATTCGGCCATCCGCTGGAGGTCCCCGCCACGCTGCGCCGTGTCGAACGAGACGCGCGCTCTCTCCAGTTCCTCCTTGACCTGCTGGGTGCCGTTGACGGCCGCCTTCTCGCTGTTCCACACCTCCTCCAGGTCCGCGAACTCGCGTTCCGTCGCCTCGATATCCCGCGTGAGACGGTCGAGCCGTTCCTTCGAGGGCGCGTCCGTCTCTTTCTTCAATGCTTCCTGCTCGATCTTCAGTTGCACCAGCCGGCGCTCCAGCCGGTCCATGGGTTCGGGCTTCGAGTCGATCTCCATGCGTATGCGGCTCGCAGACTCGTCCACCAGGTCGATGGCCTTGTCGGGCAACTGGCGGTCGGTGATGTAGCGCTGGGACAGGGTGGCCGCAGCGATGATGGCCGGATCGGTGATGTCGACGCCGTGATGCACCTCGTAGCGCTCCTTCAGGCCGCGCAGAATCGCGATCGTGTCCTCTACGGTCGGTTCATCGACGAGCACCTTCTGGAACCGTCGCTCGAGCGCCGCGTCCTTTTCGATGTTCTTCCGGTACTCGTCCAGCGTCGTCGCGCCGACGCAGTGCAGTTCGCCCCGGGCGAGCGCGGGTTTCAGCATGTTGCCGGCATCCATCGCGCCTTCCGCCGCGCCGGCGCCGACGAGGGTATGCAGTTCGTCGATGAACAGGATGATGCGGCCTTCCTGCCTGGAGAGGTCGCTGAGCACGGCCTTCATGCGCTCTTCGAACTCGCCCCGGTACTTGGCCCCGGCGATCAGGGCGCCCATGTCGAGAGCCAGCAGACGCCTGTTCTTCAGTCCTTCGGGCACTTCCCCGTTGACGATGCGTTGCGCCAGACCTTCGACGATGGCGGTCTTGCCGACGCCAGGTTCGCCGATGAGCACGGGGTTGTTCTTCGTGCGCCGCTGCAGCACCTGCACGGTGCGGCGA
This sequence comes from Pseudomonadales bacterium, assembly GCA_963668365.1. GTDB lineage: Bacteria > Pseudomonadota > Gammaproteobacteria > Pseudomonadales > Azotimanducaceae > VXNE01. Next base: position 4,071,972 of record OY764266.1, on the reverse strand, counting down.
ATCTCGTCGTCCCGGCCGATGACCGGGTCGAGCTTGCCTTGCTCGGCCCGCTCGGTGAGGTCGATGGAGTACTTCTCGAGGGCCTGGCGGTTCTCCTCCGCGTTGGGGTCGGACACGGACTCGCCGCCGCGAACCTGGTCGATGGCGGCTTCGATGGCTTCCCGGCCGGCGCCATGGGCGGTGAGCGCATCCGCGACGGCGCCGCCAGCTTCGAGTGCGGCCAGGAGAAACAGTTCGCTGGATATGTACTCGTCGCCGCGTTTCTGGGCAAGCTTGTCCGTCACGTTCAGCGCGCGCGCGAGCGCATTGCCGACCTGCACGTCGCCCGCGTCCCCGCCGGTGACCGTGGGCAACCGCGCCAGCATCTCTCCGAGTTGCCCGCGCAAGGCATTGACATCGACGCCCGACTGGACGAGCAGGGGCCGGACGCCGCCGCCCCGCTGGTCGAGCAGGGCGATCAGCACATGCAGCGGTTCAACGAACTGGTGGTCGTGGCCGAGCGCCAGGCTTTGCGCTTCGGCCAGCGCCGTCTGCAACCGCGTTGTCAGTTTGTCCATTCGCATGCGGGAACCCCGTGGAGCCGTTCGTGGATCAGTTTTCTACCAACGCATAGGTTGGGGTTTTCAACACTTTTGCAAGTGCCCGATAGCCGGTGCCTTCGGTCTACGCCCGCGATGACCTGCTGGAGAAGCGGTGGCCGTCGTGCGCCAGTGGGCGGACGGTATTTCGGGATAGCGGAACTTTCCGACGAGTGACGCGGTCGTCTTAGCTTGGTGGCAGTTCAAACCCAGTCTTGTGGCCCACAATAGCTTGGACAAGCGATGCGCTATCGGCGGCAGTTGCCATCTCAATCGCGGCGAGCAATTGCACATCCGACCAACGCAGTGCCGCCAAAATTTCCTCTGTCCGATAATTCGCCTGAATTCCGGTGTGATCCAACCGCGCCAGAAGCTGTTCTGGTCCTCCATGCGTGTAGCCGCACAGTTGTCGCCACCAATGATCTTTCAACACTTTCAGCGGCGGAGCATCGCCTTGGTTCATTGATTCCGGAGATTTGCTGGTCATTCTCTCCAGATCCGGGAAATGACCCTTGGCAGCCTCATCTATCTCGTGATCCGTGGCGGTATACCTCAACCACACACCTCGGACCACTGCTTCGAAAAGCGGGCGCTGAAGTGCGAGGGCTGACCCATACCACCCTTTGTCAATGAGAGCGATGATAGCTTGAGAGTGTTCAATGGCGAGGTGTTGACAAGCCATCGCCATCTGCAACCGCCTGTCGTGCGGAAGGTTCTTGATCGTGAGTCCATTCAGATGATCGGTAATCCAACTGGCCAAACTCATTGATTTTGCCAACGAGTTCTTGATCTGCAAGTCTTCATTCATACATATTGACCCTAATCTCGCGATTAACGAGCAAGAGAGTGAATTCTCTCTGGAAAAGTCCTGGACGGCGATATCCTGTTATCAACCGGACGTCAGGCAATTCTATAACCAAAAGTCTGGTGAATGGTCCAGGAGAATTTCTCATTGTGTTCACTATCAGCTGCGGTTGGGTCGACCGAGAATTCAAAGTCTTCCTCCTGGCCCGGTAAGACGCAAGTGGTCACTCTGAAAGAGCATGGTTCGTAAGCCAGCGGTATACGCACAACCACAAGCGTTACGACCCAATCTTGGGTTGAGTTCCTGATTGTTCCCGAGAACTGACCGCCAGTGACGTACGCCTTCCCGCCGATGGCGTTTTGGAGACTGGCTGGAAACGGAGTAATAAAGCTCGGTGGTTCGTCCAAATGAGACCTCTCTTTATAGTAGGCAATTTCCTTTTCAACGTCAGGAAACAGACGCCGCACGGGGAGCAATAGGCCGTGTTGCCGCTTTTTGATCTTTGCGAGATTCCGTCTGTGCTAAGAGATGATCGCACCGGAAAAAGTTGCGATCAGATACGAACCCGCGCTGAATACGAGGCTGAAAGACAGACTCAAAGACATCTGTTCCTGCCAATTGCGGTCGGTCTCGCCTGCCGACCCAAAGGCAAGTCCGAAGTACAGGCCCCAAAACACACAAAGACCCACAACGACAGTAATGTGTAGCCTTATTACATTCAGTTTCCCGAGACGGGGGAAAGCACGGGGGTTATCGCGAATCACTATTGCTGATTCCAGCATGAGTTTCCTGCGCGTCTTGTCCAGGCATTGAGTGATTTCTTGCTGTTGGTTTTCTCGCCTTAGCTTGTCCTCATATTTGTCGCGGTCAGCAAGGCGTTTCCTGTAAAGAGCGATCTCAGTCTCTGCCCTTATTCGCGCCTCGTCCGCTTCGTCAGAGTACCATTCGGCAATCTTCCCATCATAAACCTCTCCAATGGACCAAATCGCGATGCCAACGTCGCAACGAAACCACTCCTTGTCTACCCTGAGACCGAAACTGGAGAGGTGCTTCTGCACGTCATACTCCAGATCGCGAGGTTGTTCTACCAGTGCGGCATATTCGACGACGAAGGAACCGGGCACGTTTGTGCCTTCCAATTCCTTAGCTCGTTCCCTTGGGTGTCTTGTCGTGAAGCCGATCTTGACGAGTTCGGGCATCGAATCGTTGGTGATGACGTACACCCATCCGGGCACTGTTGATACTCCTAGGTTCCTTGATCGGCGCTGATGTTAACAATCAGGTTGCATTTCAGGCGGTGGGTTGGCGACCCTCCCACTACGGTCTTCTAGCGACTAGCTCATCGAATCCGCTTGTGGCGGATGCATCGTCTCAGTTTTCCGGTGCGCGACGCGGCGGAGATCGAAGGCCGTGCGCGGTGATGTGCCGGCACGGTCCCGGGACGACCGATAGCCCCATAGTACGGTACAATATTGTTGCACGTACAAGACTATGAATATAGACTGCGGCCCGTGAAATGACTGGCGGCTGTCATGCGCTATTCCGTTTCGAAACTGCGTGCGGATCTCTTCCGTGTCCTGGACCGTGTGCTGGCCACCGGTATTCCCGTGGAGATTGAGCGCAACGGCAGAATTCTCAAGATCGTCCCAGAAGAGAAGCCGGACAAACTGGCGAACATCAAGCCGCATCCCGGCTTCATGCAGTGCGATCCGGAGTCCTTGGTACACCTCGACTGGTCTGACGAGTGGCGACCCTGATTCATCTCGATACGCATGTCGTCGCGTGGCTCTACGCCGGCCGGTTCGACCTCCTTCCGGGCACGGTCAAAGACCTGCTCAACACGCATGAGCTTGGCATATCACCAATGGCAAGATTGGAACTGCAGTACCTGTACGAGATCGATCGGCTGGCGGTGCCTGCCGCCGTGGTTGTCGACGAACTCGCCGGAGCCATCGGACTGGTGCTATGCCCGGAGCCCTTTCATGCCGTCGTGGCGGAAGCCGAACGACAGTCCTGGACGCGCGATCCTTTCGACAGGCTCATCGTTGCGCAATCCGCCTATTCCGGCAGCACCCTGGTCACCAGGGACGAGCGCATTCTCGAGCATTACGCGCACGCCGTCTGGCAATGACTGCGGACCTTTCGGTCTGTCCGGTCCCGGCATACGTTCAAATTATGTCTCCTCGATGCGATTCACGGAAACCGGGCATGGTGTGCCGGTGCAAGTTCGGCGTCCCGTGCGCGGAGACAGCGCGGTCCATAGTCCGCCGCTGCGCGACGATTATTCAACCATGGAAAGAATGGCTAACCGAGTCCTTCAGGAAGCGCTGGTCGGCACCTTGCTGAACGGAATGCCCTTGTCGACGCGCACGTCCTGGGGCATTCCCAGCACGCGCTCGGCGAGGATGTTGAGCATGATCTCGTCGGTGCCGCCGGCGATGCGCAGGCCCGGAGCGCCCATGAACGTATCGTGGACCATCCCCGAGCGCCACGCCAGATCGGGGTCCGTGACGATGCCGGACATTTCCAGCAGGTCGATCGCGAACGATGCCATGTCTTGGGATTTGGAGGCGCCGACAAGTTTGCCGATGGAATTCTCGGGTCCGGGCATCTCGCCCCTCGACAGGGCCGACATGGCCCGGTAGCCGGTGAACCGCAGGCCGGACTCCTGTACGTACCAGTCGGCGAGGCGGGCGCGCACCGATCTGTCCTCGACGGCGGGACGGCCGTCGATCTCGATGCGCTGCGCGAGCTCGAACACCTGTTTGAAGCCGAGTCCTCCGCCGCTTCCGATGGCGGCCCGTTCGTTCATCAGTGTCGTGATGGCAACCTGCCATCCCTGGCCCACGGCGCCGAGACGCTGTTCGTCGGGAATCCGCACGTCGGTGAAATAGACCTCGTTGAAGTTCGACTCGCCGGAAATCTGCCTGATGGGTTTGATCTCGATGCCCGGTGACTTCATGTCGATGAAGAAGTAGGTCAGCCCCTTGTGTTTCGGCGCCTCCGGGTCCGTGCGAACGACCAGGATCGCGTAGTCGCTGTATTGCGCGCCCGAGGTCCATATCTTCTGGCCGTTGATCACCCACTCGTCCCCGTCCTTTTCCGCCCGGGTGCGCAACGCTGCGAGATCCGAGCCGCCGGCGGGCTCGCTGAACAACTGGCACCAGATGTGTTCGCCGGACGCAAGCGGCGGCAGGCATCTGAGCTTCTGCTCTTCCGTCGCCCAGGCCATCATCGTCGGCGCCGCCATCCCCTGGCCGATCGCGAATACCCCCTGGGGGACGCGGACGGACGATTCCTCCTGGTTCCAGATGACCTGTTCCATGGCCGAGGCGCCGCGTCCGCCGTACTCCCGGGGCCAGCGGATGCAGGCCCAGCCGGCTTCGTACTTGCGCATTTGCCAGAGCTTGGCGCGCTGCACCTCGTCGAGCCCCTCGAGTTCGTCCTTCGAGGGGACATTGGCTTGCAGCCATTCCCGCGCTTCGCGCCGGAACGCCGCTTCTTCGGGGGTGTCGCTAAAGTCCATGGCGCGCCTCCTCTCAGGCCGCCTGGCCAGCTTCGATCGCGGAGATCAGTCGGTCCTGCCATGTGCGTTCACTGCCGATGTTCACGGACAGGAGCTTCGCGCGCCGGTAGTGGAACTGGCAGTCGAACTCCCAGGTGAAACCCATGCCCCCGTGGGTCTGGATGTTCTCCTTGGACGCGAAGTAATAGGCCTGGATTGCGCTGACCCTGGCTGTGGCGGCCGCCAGGGGCAGTTCGCCGGCATCGGTCGACAACGCCCAGGCGCCGTAATAGCAGTTCGAGCGCGCAAGCGTGTTCTTCACGTAGATGTTGGCGAGCTTGTGCTTGATGGCCTGGAACCCGGCGATCGGTCGTCCGAAGGCGTAGCGGCCCATCGCGTACTCTTTCGCCTGTTCCAGCGCTGCGTTCGCGCCGCCCACCTGTTCCCAGGCGAACAGCACGGCGGCGCGATCGAGAATCCCGCGCGTGAGCTCCCAGCCTTCTCCCGCAGCGCCGAGAGGCTCCGCGCGCGCGTTGTCGAAATTCATCCTGGCATGCGACCGGGTGGGATCCAGGGTCGCAACCGTAGTCCGGGCCACGCCGTCGGCATCGAGAGGTACCAGGCAGAGGCTTGCGCCGTCCCCTCGGCCGCACCTCGCGACGACCACCGCGAAATCCGCGATATCGCCGTCTGCCACCGGCATCTTGGTTCCGTTCAGGCTGCCGTTTTCGTACGACGTGTCGATGCGGTCCGGCGACGGCTGCCCCGTCCCTTCGGCAAGCGCAAACGTGCCGATCGCGGCGCCGGATGCGAGCTTCGGCAACCAGGCTTCCCGCTGCGCTTCGTTGCCGGCGAGGAGCAGTGCTTCCGTCGCCAGGTACACCGACGAGGAGAAGGGCACCGGCGCCACGACACGCCCAAGCTCCTCGGCGATCACGCACAGCTCGAGATAGGAGAGTCCGAGACCGCCGTGCTTTTCCGGTATGGCCGCGGCTGTCCAACCCATTTCCGCAATGCCGCGGAACAGCTCGGTGTCGAATGACGCGGCGCCTTCCAGGATCGCGCGCACCGCGCTCGGTGGACACTGGTCCTGGAGAAATCCGGTCGCCTGTTCGCGCAGCAGGTTCTGCTCTTCCGAGAATTCGAAGTTCATGCGGGTCTTCCGCGCCCATGTCCGGTGCGTTCAGGCTGCGGATTGTACGTTCTGTTCGTGCGATTCGTCATGGACGGCGGTCGAGTGCCGTCGGCGAGCAGCCTTCCGGGCACGCGTTCCGGGCTAGAATCCCCGCATGGACTACTCGCAGTTCGGTTTTGTTCGCGTTGGGGCTGCCGCGACACGTGTGCGCGTGGCCGATCCGGCGGCCAATGCGGAGGCGCTCCTCGACGCGTATCGGGAACTGGCCGCCGGCGGCGCATCCTTGGTCGTCACGCCGGAACTCGGTGTCACCGGCTATAGCTGCGAAGACCTGTTCGGCGCCGAGGACCTGCTTGCGGCGTCGCAGGAAGCGCTCGCCGGGATAGCGGGCGAAACCGGCGACGCGGCCCTTGTCGTCGGGGCGCCCTGGCGCCTCCCCGATGGGCGCCTCCTGAATGCGGGATTCGTCTGCGCGGGCGGACGGGTCGTGGGCGCGGTGCCGAAGTCGGCGCTGCCGAACCACGAGGAGTACTACGAGAAGCGCTGGTTCGCTTCCGGCGAGGACGTTGCGGTCGCGGTGGACGACGAGCGCCTCGGCCGATTTGCCATGAACCCGAGGCAACTGTTCGACATCGGCGGAACCCGGTTCGCCGTCGAGGTCTGCGAGGACCTCTGGTCGCCGTTGCCGCCGAGCGTGGGCCACGCCCTTGCCGGGGCGGACATCGTTGTCAATCTCTCCGCCAGCAACGAACTCGTGGCGAAAGCCGACTACCGGCGCGATCTCGTGCGCATGCAGAGCGCGCGGCTCGTCTGCGGCTACCTGTACGCGTCGAGCGGTCCCTGTGAATCGACCAAGGATGTCGTCTATGGCGGCCACCTGCTGGCCGCGGAGAATGGCTGGATGCTTGGCGAGTCGGAGCGTTTTCGCCTGGACGGCTGCGCTCTGGCGGTGGATTTCGACTGCCAGAGACTACGCCGCGAGCGCGGCCGCAACTCGACATTCGCCGGCAGCCGGCGAGGGGACGCCTATCCCGTGACGGTTTCGGGCACGCGGCAACGCCTCGAGGACACGCTGCGGCGCTACCCGAAGCATCCATTCGTGCCGGACGATGAGCACGAGTTCGATGCGCGGGCGAAGGACGTGCTCGCGATTCAGGCGACCGGACTTGCGCGCCGCCTGCGCGCCGCGGGCAGCACGCATCCGGTCATCGGACTTTCCGGCGGGCTCGACTCCACGCTGGCGTTCCTTGTCTGCCTCGACGCCCTGGCCCTGAACGACTTGTCCGCCGACTCGCTGCTCGCGATCACCATGCCTGGACCCGGCACCACCGCGCACACGAACGCGTCTGCCAAGCGACTGGCAAAGGCGGCGGGGGCGGCCATTCGGGAAATATCCATCGAAGAAGCGGTCCGCTCTCACCTGGACGACATCGGGCACGACGGCGCGTATGACGTGACGTTCGAGAACGTCCAGGCTCGCGAGCGCACGCAGATCCTCTTCGACATCGCGAATCAGGCCCGCGGCGTCGTTGTGGGCACGGGCGATCTGTCCGAACTCGCCCTCGGCTGGTGCACATTCAACGCGGATCACATGGCACACTACAACGTCAATGCCAGCGTGCCGAAGACCATGGTCGCCTATCTCGTCCGATGGTATGGACGCCATCGCGCCGGGGCCGAGCTGGCGGCCGTGCTGGAACGCGTGCTCGACACCCCCATTACGCCGGAACTCGTGCCGTCCGAGAGCGGTGCGGTGGCGCAAAAGACGGAGACGATCATCGGCCCGTACGAACTGCATGACTTCTTTCTCTACCACTACATTCGCGCGGGCGCGGCACCCGCCAAGATCTACGCGCTCGCAACCCTCGCATTCGGGAAGGACTATTCGGGCGAGGACATCATGCGCTGGCTGAAGGTCTTCTTCCGGCGCTTCTTTGAAGCCCAGTTCAAACGCACGACGTTGCCGGCGGGACCCAAGGTCGGTACCGTGGCGCTGTCTCCTCGCGGCGATTGGCGAATGCCGGACGAGGCGGATGCAAACGCGGCGCTCAAGTCCCTGGAGCAGTTGCGATGATTCGATTCGCTCGACGCGCCGGTTGGTATTCTGTCTGCGTCCTGGCTGCAGCCTGCGCCGTTGCGCAGCCAAGAGAACCCTTTTGCGGGGACGAGGGCGTCTGGGTCCAGACGCTCGGATCCGGCGGCGAGGAACTCAATGATCGCCGCAGCGCGGCGAGCTACCTGGTTTGGCGGGACGACCGCGCGTTGCTGCTGGTCGACCCCGGTCCCGGCAGTTCCCTGCGCTTTGACGAGGCGGGCGCGGACTTTCGCGACCTCGACGCCATCGTCTTTACCAACCTGCTGGCCCCCCGCACGGCGGACTTTCCGGGCTTTGTGGCGGGGTCTCGCAATGCGGACAGGGTTCGCCCGCTGACCGTTCTCGGCCCGGACGGCGACGACGCCTACCCGTCGACCAGGGAGTTTGTCGAACGCCTGATCGGACCTGGCGGGGCGTACTCGCACCTGGCGGGATACCTGTCGTTTGCGAGCCCGGGGGGATACAAGATCAACGCCCGTAGCGTACCCGCCACGGGACAGCGTCGATGGGCGCGGTTCGGCACGAAGGACCTCAGCCTGTCGGCCGTCCCGGTGCACCACGGCGACGTGCCAAGCCTTGCGTGGCGGGTAGAAATCGCCGGGCAATCGATCGTGTTCACCGGCAATTTCAACAATCGCAACGACATCGTCGCGGGATTTGCCAAGGATGTGGACGCATTGGTGATCCACCTTGCCATTCCGGACTTCGCCCGTGGCGAGGTGCGGGAGCGGTTCGTGCGGCCGTCCCAGATCGGCCGTATCGCCCAGCGCGCGAACGCGCGCATGGTGTTTCTTGGCTACCGAACCAGCCGCACCTTGGGCCGGGAAAGCGCCAGCCGGGCCGCCATCAGGGAACATTACGGTGGTCCCCTGGTGTTTGCCAACGAGCTAGAATGCTGGGGCCTGTGACAGCAGGGACTGACAGCAAAACCAGACGGAGAAAAGCATGGGAAAGGGAGATGCCCGTACACGACGCGGCAAGATCAACCGCGGCACGTATGGAATAAGCCGGCCGAAAAAGGAGAAGAAAGGCAAGGCCAGGACAGCCGGTCGAGGTGGTAGGGCCTGACGCGGGCGACTTGACGGGCGCATGGCGCATGTCCGCGTCGGATGATCTGTGTTTCCTGTCCGCGGTCGCCCAGCGGCAGCTTCTGGACGCCGGGGAGGTCAGCGCCCTGGAATTGCTGGACGCCCACATCGACCGAATCGAACGCTACGACGGGCTCCTCAACGCCGTCGTCACGCGATGCTTCGAGCAGGCGCGCGAGGTGGCGGCGACGAAAGCGTTGCGCGGGCCGCTTGCGGGTTTGCCCGTCGCGCACAAGGACCTGGTTGCCACCCGGGGACTTCGCACGACCTACGGCTCGACGCTGCACGCGGACAATATTCCAACTGCCGATGCCCTGATCGTCGCGCGCATCAAGGCTGCCGGCGCCATCACGCTCGGCAAGACGAATACGCCGGAATTCGGCGCCGGGCCGCAGACGTTCAATCGGGTCTTCGGAGCGACGCGCAATCCTTACGATGTCTCTCGCACCTGCGGCGGCAGCAGCGGCGGGGCCGCAGTCGCGCTAGCGGCGCGCTTCATGCCCATTGCCGACGGCAGCGACACCGGCGGGTCGCTGCGCAATCCGGCCGCATTCTGCAATGTCGTCGGTTTCCGGCCATCGCCGGGCCGTGTCCCGCCCGAATCTGCGGCAACCGCGTGGAGCGGCCTTTCGACGCCGGGACCCATGGCGCGCAACGTCGACGATACGGCGCTCCTGTTCTCCGCCATCGCCGGTCCCCATGATCGCGCCGGGGGCATGTTGACCGAGCCGGGCGAAACCTTTCGGCGCGTGACGCCGGCCGAACTCCGCGGCCTCAGGGTGGCCGTGAGCGAGGATTTCGGGGGTTTGCCGGTTCAACCCCAGGTACGCGAGGTTGTCCGCGCGATCGCGGAGAAGATGGAGGAGGCCGGTGCCCGCGTCGTGGAGACGTGTCCCGATTTCGCAGACGCGACCCGCATCTTCCACGTGCTCCGCGCCGCCCGTTTCCGCGCGCGGTTCGGGGGCCTCGCCGAGGAGGAGAAGTCCCAGCTCAAGGACACGATCCTCTGGAATACCGCGGCCGGTGAGGTCCTGACTCCCGCGGACGAAGACTGGGCGAATGCCGCCCGCTCCGCCCTTGTCGCGCGCGTGGCGGAGTTTTTTCGTCATGTGGATGTCCTCCTGGGGCCGACGACGCAGGTGCTCCCGTTTGACGTCGAGACGGAATGGGTTCGCGAGATCGAGGGGCGACGCATGCGCACCTACATCGAGTGGACGCAGAGCTGCAGCTGGATCACTGTCACCTGCTGTCCGGCCCTGTCGCTACCGGGCGGCTTCGCGTCGGGCCTGCCCGTCGGCGTCCAGCTCGTCTCGCCCATGCGGCGCGACGGGTTCCTGTTGTCGGTCGCGAAGGCGGTGGAGGCAATCACCGGCTACGGCGAAATCAGGCCAGACCTTTCGGCCGGGCCCAGTAACTGAGGAAGAGACATGACTGAATCCATCCTGCTTCTGCATCCGGGGGAGATGGGTGCATCCATCGGCGCCGCGCTGCGGGCGAGCGGCCACGCGGTGCGGTGGGTCTCGGAGTCGCGAAGCGATGAGACGCGGCGTCGGGCGGCGGCTGCGGATCTGGATTCGACCGAAACTCTTGAAGGCGCGTTGGCGAGCGTCGAGAACGTCATATCCGTGTGCCCGCCGGGCGCTGCGGTGGACGTGGCGCGAAGTGTCCGCGACCGCGGGTTCAGAGGCGTCTACGTTGATGCGAACGCGGTTTCGCCCGCGACCTCGAGTCGCATTGCGGACATCGCGGGCGACGGCTTTGTCGATGGCGGGATCATCGGTCCGCCCGCCCGCCGGCCGGGCGCGACGCGCCTCTACCTGTCGGGCGATCTGGCTTCCCGGGTCGCGTCCTGGTTCGAGGGAACCCTGGTCGACGCCCGGGTGGTGGACTGCTCGGCGTCGGCGCTGAAGATGTGCTATGCCGCTTACACCAAGGGCTCGTCTGCCCTGATACTCGCGATCCGAGCGCTGGCGACATCGCAGGGGGTCGAGGACGCGTTGTTGTCGGAGTGGAACATCTCGCAGCCCGGTTTGGTGGCCAGGAGCGATGCGGCTGCAAGGGGAACCAGCCCCAAGGCATGGCGGTTCGAAGGGGAGATGCGGGAAATCGCTGCCACTTTCACAGAGGCGGGGTTGCCATCGGGCTTCCACGAAGCGGCTTCGGAAATCTATCGCGGCATGGGCGAACTGAAGACCGTCAAGGATACCGATATCGAGCGTGTCGTCGAGATTCTGCTGGCTTCGGGCAAGTGACGGTGACCGGAGTGGATTTGCCCCCGCGGCAGGTCGAGAGAGAGTCGCGATGCGCGGCCTTTTTCTAGTATGCTCGGGGTTACGGGAGTGTTGCGGCGACAGTGATGTGGCAACATGTCCGTACTTGTGACAGGAGGACACATGAACTTGATTCGAATATTCGCTGCCCTGCTGGCAGTCGGGATGCTCGTGGGATGTGAGCAGGCCGGATCCACTGACCAGGGTGCGGAAGAAGCCGCTGCGGAAGAGCCCGCCGCGGAAGAGCCCATGGAAGAAGCCGCCGCGGAAGAACCCATGCCCATGGAAGAAGCGGCAGCGGAAGAGCCGATGGCGGACGAGGAGCCTGCGGCCGAAGGCGAAGAGGCGATGGCGGACGAGGATCCCGCAGCCGAAGGAGAAGCGGCCGAAGAGGGCGACGGGGCGGGTGAATCCGCCGACGATGCCATGGACGCCTCGGAGATGCCCGCCGACGCGGACGACGGCTAGGCCTCGACATTTTCGTCAGGGGAGGTTTCTCTGAATCTCGCCAACAGGAGAGCGTCGCGCTGTCGGTGCCCTCGGCCTTGGCTTTTTCGAGGGATATTCCCTCGCGCTTTCGGCTGAGGGCTGTTTTTTCGCGAGGGCTTTTGCCTTGCGCTCTTCGTGTCCGCAGGTCCCGCAAAAGGCCTGTCGACACAACGGACAATGCGGTATCCGTCCCGGAGAGCCCCCCGTTCGACCAAGCCGATTGGCCTGAAGCTCGACATTTGGAGAGTGCCCGCCCATACTATGCACTCGGCGTAGGCGGGTTCTACGACTCGTTGCGCTTTGTCTGCCTTTCTCAGGTTTTGCCAGGATGCGGTCTTTTCGCAGGACTGGCGCACGGGAGAGGTGAAATGAACTTGGACCACAATCGAATGTAGCAGTGCTTCGGAGCGATTCAGCCATCATTGAGTCTACTTGAGGATCGGCGGAACAGAGGACGAAAACCGCCACAGGAGGCTTAAATTGAAGATATATGTAGGAAACATGCCGTATAGCGTCACTTCCGAAGATCTCGCGAAGATGTTCGAGGAGCATGGGCGGGTGCAGGATTCACAGGTGATCACCGACAGGGAGACGGGGCGATCCAAGGGATTCGGCTTCATCGACATGCCGGACAACGCCGAAGCGGACGAGGCTATCAAGGCGTTGAACGGTACCCAACTCAGCGGTCGACAACTCACCGTGAACCAGGCGCGCCCGCGCAGGGAGAGGACGCCCCGGCGCTACTAGTCGCCTGACCGGGGATAGCGTCGCCGCATCTCGGCGACGGATTGTCGAACGAGTTCTTCCAGGACGCTGATGTCGATGTCCCGGAGCCTGTTCACGTAAAGGCAGGATTTGCCCGTGCGATGCTTGCCGAGCCTCGCGAGGAGCGCTTGGCACTGGCAATTGTCGAAGCCGGGCATGATGTAAAGCGCGATATTCCTTTTGCCGGGCGATAGTCCGATCATCGGCCAATCGCCCTCGCGCCCGCTCGCGTACCTGTAGTGGTAGCTGCCGAACCCGACGATCCTGTCTCCCCACATCGTCGGCTGCTCTTGCGTTGTCCGCTGCATGATTTCGATGATGCGCCGGGCGTCTTCGCGGCGGTTCTGGTTGTCAACGCCGTCGAGGAACGCGTCCACGCTGGCGCCAGTCGGCCTGGTCTTCAGTTCGGCCATCAACCGGTCCCTTCGGCGGCGTGCGCACCGAATAGCTCGCGCAAGCCGTCGCCGGGGTCGCCGGTGCGCATGAACGCTTCGCCCACGAGGAACGCCTCGACGCCGGCATCGCGCATGCGGCGAACATCCTCCCGGGTGCGGATGCCGCTCTCGGTCACCACGGTCGTTTCCTCGGGCACATCGGCGAGCAACGAAAGCGTCGTATCCAGTGAGGTGTCGAACGTCCGCAGGTCCCGATTGTTGATGCCGAGCAGCGTCGGTGCCGTCCGCATGGCGGCGTCTAGTTCGCGCCCGTTGTGCACTTCGACGAGGGCATCGAGACCGAGTTGCCCGGCGAGTTCGGTGAACGACGCCATACGTTCCGGATCGAGGGCCGCGGCGATCAGGAGGATGCAGTCGGCGCCGAGTTCCCGTGCTTCGAACACCTGGTATTCGTCGATCAGGAAATCCTTGCGCAGCACGGGGATCTGCGTTGCCGCCCTCGCCTGCGCCAGGTCTTCGTCACACCCCTGGAAGAATGCCTCATCGGTCAGGACGGAGAGACACGCCGCGCCGGCCGCCTCGTAGCTTGCGGCGATGGCTGCCGGGCGGAAGTGCTCCCGGATCACGCCCCTGCTGGGCGACGCCTTCTTCAACTCGGCGATGACGGCGGGTTTCCCGCGTTTGACGGCGTCGGCGAAGCCGCGCGTGGGCGCGGCGGACTCTGCCGCTGCGCGCACCTTCCGGAGGGGCCGAACGCGTTGCCGCTGCGCGAGTTCTTCCGCCTTGTGGACAAGGATTCGGTCAAGGACCGTCATTGTTCGCTCATCAGGCTCGACAGGCGCGCCAGTTCCCGCATGCGCTCAGCGGCCATTCCAGACCCGATCGCGTCCTGCGCCATTGCCACGCCGTCGGCCAGGCTGAGGGCGACCCCCGACACGTAGATCGCGGCGCCGGCGTTGAGCGCGACAACGTCCGCGGCGGCTTCGTTCTCCTGGCTGAAGGCGGCCTTGATCAACGCCAGGCTCTCGGCGGGGGATTCGGCCCGCAGGGTGGCGGTGGGATGCGTTTTCAATCCGAAATCCCGCGGGTGGATGGAGTATTCGGTGATTTCGCCGAACTTGCACTCCACGACGCTGGAAGGACCGGCTACCGATATTTCGTCAAGACCGTCGCTGTGCACGATGAGCACATGCTCGGCTCCCAGCAGCGCAGCCACTTCGCTCAAGGTTCGCTGCCAGGCGGGTGCGAAGACGCCGATCACCTGGTGTTTCGCGTTGGCCGGGTTGGTCAGCGGACCGAGCAGGTTGAATACGGTGCGCACGCCAAGTTCGCCGCGGACGGGACCGGCATGCCGCATGGCGCTGTGGTGCGCCTGCGCGAACATGAAGCCGATGCCGACTTCGGTGATGCAGCGCGCGATCTGATCCGGTCGCAGCGAGAGGTTGACGCCCGCCGCTTCGAGCACGTCGGCGCTGCCGCTGGCGCTGGTCATTCCCCGGTTCCCGTGCTTCGCAACGTGAGCGCCCGCTGCCGCGGCCACGAATGCCGCGGCGGTGGAAATGTTGAACAGCTTGGCGTGCCCGCTGCCGCCGGTGCCGGCGGTATCGACCAGGTCGGGGGCTGCCACGTTCACCTTGAGGCTGACAGCGCGCATCGCCTCGGCGGCGCCCGCGATCTCGGCCGCCGTCTCTCCACGCACTCGCAGCGCCATCAGAACGCCGCCGATCTGCGCCGGTGTCGCCTCTCCCGCCATGATGATCTTGAACACATCCCGCGCTCCCTCCCGGTCGAGATGCTCGCCGCTGGTCAGGCGCTCGAGGGCTTCGCGTATGTCCATGTCTCTGCTACCGCTGTCTTTGGAGGGTGGTTCGAACCAGCTTACCGGTCGATAAAGTTGCGCAAAAGGTCGTGTCCGACGCGAGTCATGAACGACTCCGGGTGAAACTGTACGCCTTCGACATCGAACTCGCGATGCCGGAGACCCATGATCTCGTCGTTTGATCCGTCTTCGAACCGTGTCCAGGCGGTGACTTCGAGGCAGTCCGGGAACGTTTCCCGTCTCACCACCAGGGAGTGGTATCGGGTCGCCTCGAAACCGTCGGGCAGATCTTCAAACACGCCGCAGCCGCCATGATGTATGGCGCTCATCTTGCCGTGCATGACCCGGCGCGCGCGGACGATATCGCCGCCGTAGGCGCGGGCGATGCTCTGGTGCCCCAGGCAGATGCCGAGAATCGGAATCCGGCCGCCGAGGCGGCGGACGATGTCGACGGAAATGCCGGCCTCGTCCGGGGTGCATGGCCCCGGCGAAATGACGATCTTCTTAGGGGCGCTCCGCTCGATATCTTCCACCGTCACTTCGTCGTTGCGGCGCACCTCCATCTCGGCGCCGAGTTCTCCGAGGTGCTGGACAACGTTGTAGGTGAACGAATCGTAGTTGTCGATCATGAGGATCATGCGCGGCAATCCTACAGTCGTTGCCGACGCGCCACCATCGGCGACACCTCCTGCGTCAGCACGACGATACCGGCGTCATCGGTCGCCTTGTCCGCCAGCGGGATGTCTTCGTAGTAGCGCATGGCGCCCGATGCGCCGGCGGTCCCGGCAAGCTTGGCGCCGGCGTCAGGGCGCCTGCGGCGCGATGCCGAGCTGGCCGAACAGGGCCATGTCCGACTCGAAACTCGGGTTGGGCGTCGTCAACAGGCGGTCGCCGCAGAAGATCGAGCCGGCGC
This sequence comes from Pseudomonadales bacterium, assembly GCA_963668365.1. Classification (GTDB taxonomy): domain Bacteria; phylum Pseudomonadota; class Gammaproteobacteria; order Pseudomonadales; family Azotimanducaceae; genus VXNE01. Next base: position 4,056,115 of record OY764266.1, on the reverse strand, counting down.
CGGCGAGGAAGCAGAGCGCCTGTGTCTCCTCCGACAGGTCGGTTCGACCCGCCGAAAGTCGAATGACCGAGCGCGGCATGAGTATGCGCGCCGCCGCGATGCATCGAACCGTTTCCAGCGGCGGCAGCGCTTCGCTGCCGTGCAGCGGGGTCCCCTGGGCCTGCACGAGGTTATTGATCGGCACGGACTCGGGGTGTTCCGGCAGGTTGGCCAACTGCACGAGCAGGCCGGCGCGGTCCCTGCGCGACTCACCCATGCCGACGATGCCGCCGCAGCAGACCTTCATGCCGGCGTCCCGCACGTGGGCGAGCGTGTCGAGACGGTCCTGGTAGGTGCGCGTCGTGATGACTTCCCCGTAGTAGTCGGGGGAGGTGTCCAGGTTGTGGTTGTAGTAGTCGAGACCCGCCTCGGCGAGGGCCCGCGCCTGGTCCTCGGTCAGCATGCCCAGCGTCACGCAGGTCTCCATCTCGAGGTCCTTCACCGCCTGCACCAGTTCGCACACCCTGCGGGTCTGGGAGTTGGTCGGACCGCGCCACGCGGCGCCCATGCAGAACCGCGTCGCGCCCGCGGCGCGCGCGCGCGCCGCGGCCTTGACGACATCCTCGACGGGCAGCAGGTTGTGCGTGTCGAGGCCGGTATCGTAGTGAATGCTCTGCGGGCAGTATTTGCAGTCCTCCGGGCAGCCGCCCGTCTTGATGCTGAGCAGCGTGCTGATCTGCACCGCGTTCGGCGCGTGGTGCTCGCGGTGGATGGACTGCGCGGCGAACAGCAGGTCGTTGAGTGGCTGCTCGAACAGGGCCATCGCCTCGTCGACCGTCCAATCGTGCCTGATGCGCTGTTCGATCATCCGCTCCCTCCTGGAAACTCTGGCGCGGGAGCCTACTGAAAGTTCCTCGGGAAGGCTACCGATGTTGCTTCGTGTTGCTTCGTGGGCAATTGAAGACGCGGGCGGCGCGCTAGTGTCGTGTCACACGCGTTATGTCGCTTCAGCGCGTCCCACGGGGTCTGTGGCAAGGCGCGTCCCCGCAGGGAATGGTCGGCTCCATTTCCAAGGGGCGCAACACCGCCACAGGCCCCGTGGGACGCGCCCTTCGGGAGATCGCCATGCACGCCACTGCCGCGTTGTGGCCCTTGCGAATATGCCAGATATTCACTGCGGACCACGCCTTGCATTGACGCGCATGGCGAACTCTGAAGCGCCAGAACGCGTGTGACACGACACTAGTTGTTTGTCGGGCGCACGCTAACATGATCAGCGGCGACAGCGATCCTCTCGACGATGCCATGCAAGCTCCTGGCGAACCCATTGACACAGCTTCACTGGCGCGGCCCCGCCTATGGCGGACCGGTGCGCTGTTCGCAACCCTCTGGTTGTTGGGCGGCTGCGCGGCGTTGCGGTACTACGCGCAGGCGGCCGCCGGACAGCTTGAAGTCATGCGGACGAGCCGCCCCGTCGAGTCGGTCATCTCCCATCCCGATACGGGGCCGGCGCTCCGGGACCGTCTCCTGGTGGCGCGCCGCATTGTGGAGTTCGCCCGGTCGGAACTCGGGCTCGATACCGGAAATACTTATCGGCGCTACGCGGCGATTGACCGGCCGTTCGTCGTCTGGAATCTGTTCGCGGCGGCGCCGCTGTCCGTCGATGGCCATCGCTGGTGCTATCCGTTTGTCGGCTGTGTGCCATATCGCGGGTACTTCGACCGGAACGCCGCCCTGGGGGCGGAAGCCGGGTTTCGGCGCCGCGGCTACGAAACCTACGTCGCCGGCGTTTCGGCGTACTCCACCCTGGGCTGGTTCGACGATCCGCTGTTGAGCACGTTCATCGAATGGTCCGAACCTCGCCTGGCCGAACTCCTGCTGCACGAGATTTCCCACCGGCGGATCTGGGTCAGGGACGATGCGGTCTTCAACGAGTCGTTCGCACAGTTCGCCGGGGAAACCGGCGCGCGCCTATGGTTCCGGCATGCCGGCCGCGAAGCGGAGTTCGACCGACACCTCGCCTCGCGCGAGGGGTGGCGGCGCCTGCGGGCATTGCTCCTGGCGACCAGGGCGGAACTGGAATCGGTCTATCGGGAAGGCGATGACGAAAGGCGCTACCGGGACAAGGCCCTGGTGCTCGAAACACTCCGGCGTTGCTATCGGCAGCACAGGACATTGCTGGGCGGCGGCGTTTTCGACGGGCTGGTGGAAACGGTCAACAACGCCTACCTGGCGGCGCTCGGCGCCTACTCGGACGCATATCCTGCGTTCGCCGCGTTGTACCGGCGGGAAGGTGACTGGGCGGCGTTCCTGGAAGCGGTCGATGCGCTCGCCGGTCTCGCCCCGGCCCGGAGAACCGCCGCGCTTGAGGCGTTGCATCCGAAACGCCATGCCGGTGACGACGAACTCGACCTGGTTCAATGCGATGGCCGCCGCGGAATAAACGCCGCCGGGGAGCGACCGTGACCGGCGGCAATGGTTGCATGGGCGACGGCCGCGAGGAGGCTTGAGGGCGAAGCGTAAGCGTATTGCCGGATGTCTGCATTCATGCGACATTCGTGCGGGCGGGAAATCTGTGGGGAATACCGGGTTTGGAGCAGTCGGGCGAATACTTGATCCAGGCGCCGCGCGAGCGCGTGTGGGACGCGCTCAACGATCCGGCAGTCCTGCGCCAATGCATCCAGGGCTGCCAGCGATTCGACCGGATCGAGGACAATCGTTACGCCACCGAAGTCAAGGCGAAGGTCGGACCCGTGAGCGCGACGTTCAGGGGCACGGTTTCCCTGGTCGACGTCAAGGCGCCCGAGAGCTACGGCCTCGAGCTCGCCGTCAATAGCGGCCCGGCGGGCTTCGGCAGGGGCACGGCCTCCGTGACCCTGTCGGAAACCGAACAGGGCACCCTGCTTCGATATGCGGCCGCCGGCACCGTCGGCGGCAAGCTTGCCCAGATCGGACAGCGGCTCATCGACGCCGCGGCGCGGAAAACCGCGGACGGCTTCTTCGAGACGTTCGCCGGGATCGTCGGCGCGGATCCTGCCGAGGCTGACGCGAAGCAGGCGACCGTGGACAGTGCTCCCGCCGATTCGGGCGACGATCGGCGGAAGCGTCTGGCATGGGGGGTGGGATTGGCGCTATTGTTCGTTGCGGCGCTATTTCTTTTGTAGGCGGAGGAAATTCACATGGAAGTTACGTTATCGGTCAACGGCACCTCGCACACTCTGGATGTGCCGGACAACGCGTTGCTGGTTGAGGTGCTTCGCGAACGCCTCGGCCTCACCGGCACGCACGTCGGCTGCGATACGAGCCAGTGCGGCGCCTGCGTGGTGCACATGGAAGGGCGCGCGGTGAAGTCGTGCACGGTTCTCGCGGGACAGGCGGACGGTACCGATGTGACGACGATCGAGGGCATCGGCACGGCGGACGAACTGCATCCGATGCAGGAGGCGTTTCGCGAATGTCACGCCCTGCAGTGCGGGTTCTGTACCCCCGGCATGATCATGGCTGCCATCGACCTCGTTCGGAGCAACGGGAATCTCGACGAACAGGCGGTGCGCGACGGGCTCGAAGGCAACCTTTGCCGTTGCACGGGATATCACAACATCGTCCGCGCGGTGCTCGCTGCGCGCGACAACATGTAGCCGGGAGCAAGGAAGGAGACGAGCATGGCTGACACACGGACAGGCATCGGCGCAGCCGTCAGGCGCAAGGAAGATGCGCGTTTCATCACCGGCGCCGGTCGCTATACGGACGACATCGATCAGGCGGGCCAGGCGTACGCGGTATTCCTCCGCTCGCCGCATGCGCGCGCAACCATAGGCGGCATCGACGCGGCCGCCGCCTTGCGGGTTCCCGGCGTTGCGGCCGTGTACACCGGCGCGGATCTTGCGGCGGACGGTATCGGCGACCTGCCTTGCGGCTGGCTGGTGAAGTCGAAAGACGGCTCGGACATGATCCAGCCGCCCCATCCGCCGCTCGCGGTGGACCGCGTGAACTACGTCGGCGAACCCTACGGCGTCGTCATCGCCGATACGCTGCAGGCGGCGCGCGACGGCGCGGAGGCGGTGGCCACGGATTTCGATGAACTGCCGGCGGTGGTGGAGGTGGCCACCGCGGACCAGGCGGACCAGATTCACGAATCGGTCCCCAACAACCAGTGCTACGACTGGGAACTCGGAGACAGGGCCGCCACCGACGCGGCCTTCGCCGCGGCCGACCACGTCGCATCCCTGGACATCGTCAACAACCGCCTGATCCCCAACGCCATGGAACCCCGCGCCGCCGTCGGCGACTACGATGCGGCATCCGGCGTCCACACGCTCTACACGACTTCCCAGAACCCCCACCTTGAGCGCCTCGTGCTGGCCGCTTTCGTGCAGGTGGCGCCGGAGTCCAGGCTGCGGGTCGTATCGCCCGATGTCGGCGGCGGTTTCGGCTCCAAGATCTTCGTCTACGCGGAGGAAACCGCGGTGATATGGGCGGCGGGCAAGCTGCGGCGACCCGTCAAGTGGCGCGCGGAGCGTTCCGAGTCGTTCCTGGCCGACGCGCATGGCAGGGACCACGTCACGAAGGCCGAACTGGCCCTGTCGGCTGACGGCACGTTCCTTGGCCTGCGGGTCAACACCATCGCCAACATGGGGGCCTATCTCTCGACCTTCGCATCGAGTGTGCCGACCTACCTTTACGGCACGTTGATGGCCGGCCAATACAAGACGCCGGCGATCCATGTCGAAGTGCGCGCCATCTTCACCAACACCGCGCCGGTAGACGCCTATCGCGGCGCGGGACGGCCCGAGGCGACCTATGTGGTCGAACGGTTGGTGGAAACCGCGGCGCGCGAGCTTTCCATGGATCCGGCGGAGATTCGCCGCAGGAACTTCATCCAGCCCGGCGACTTTCCCTACGAGACCCCGGTGGCCCTGACTTACGATACGGGCGACTACGAGGCGAGCCTCGACAAGGCCCTGCAGCACGCCGACTACCAGGGTTTTGCCGCCCGGCGCGCCGCGTCGGAAGCGAACGGCAACAGGAGGGGCATCGGCTTTTCGAGCTATATCGAGGCATGCGGCCTCGCGCCTTCCCAGGTGGCCCTGTCGCTGGGAGCGGGCGTGGGCCTGTTCGAAAGCGCGGAGGTGCGGGTCAACGTCACCGGTTCCGTCACGGTCATTACCGGTTCACACAGTCACGGCCAGGGACACGAGACCACCTTCGCCCAGGTCGTGTCGGACCAGCTCGGGATTCCGATCGACGACGTGGAAGTGGTGCACGGCGACACGGGACGTTCCGACTACGGCCTCGGCACCTACGGCTCGCGCTCGATCGCGGTGGGCGGCTCGGCGCTGACCAGGGCGACGGAGAAGATCGTGGCCAAGGGCAAGAAGATCGTCGCCCACACCTTCGAAACCACCGACGACGATATCGACTTCGAGGACGGCGTGTTCTCGGAACGCGAGTCGAACCGCTCGATGACTTTCGCGGAGGTGGCCTTTGCTTCCTACGTTCCGGCGAACTTTCCGCTGGATGAACTGGAGCCTGGCCTCTCCGAAAAGGCGTTCTACGATCCGGGCAACTTCACCTATCCCGCCGGCACCCACATCTGCGAGGTGGAGATCGACGGCGAGACGGGCGTCCCGACGATCGTGGCATTCGTCGCGGTGGACGATTTCGGCCACATCATCAATCCGATGATCGTCGAAGGACAGGTCCACGGCGGCCTGTGCCAGGGCATCGGCCAGGCATTGCTGGAACACGGCGTCTATGACGAGGCCGGTCAGCTTGTGACCGGTTCGTACATGGACTACTGCATGCCGCGGGCGGACGATGTGCCGAGCTTCACGGTAGACACCACCGTGACGCCGTGCACGCACAATCCCCTGGGCGTAAAGGGTTGCGGCGAAGCGGGCGCGATCGGCGCCACGGCGGCGGTGATGAACGCCGTCACCGACGCGCTCGGAGTGAAAAGCCTGGCGATGCCGGCAACGCCGGAAACCATTTGGAAGGCGTTGGGCAGCGCCGCGTAGGAGGAAGACTCGATGTACCAGTTCAACTACCGCAAGGCCTCCAGCGTCGAGCAGGCGGCGGACCTCCAGGCCAACGCCGCCGACGGCGTCTATCTCGCTGGCGGCATGACGCTGATTCCCACGTTGAAGCAACGTCTCGCCGCGCCGTCGGATGTGATCGATGTCGGCGGACTCGACGACGACCTCGGCGGCATCGATGTCGGCGCGACGGTACGCATCGGCGCTCTCACGACCCATGCCGACGTCGCGGCTTCCGGCGAAGTGCGCAATGCCATTGCCGCCCTTTCGGACCTGGCGGAGGGAATCGGCGACGCGCATGTGCGTAACCGGGGCACCATCGGCGGCTCGGTCGCCAACAGCGACCCGGCGGCGGACTATCCCGCGGCCGTGGTGGCCCTGGGCGCCACCGTGCATACGAACCGGCGCTCCATAGCCGGCGACGACTTCTTCAGGGACCTGTTCGAAACGGCCCTCGAAGAGGGCGAGATCATCACTTCCGTGGAGTTTCCCATCCCGGCCCGGGCGGCATACGCGAAGTTCCCGAACCCGGCCTCGCGCTACGCCATCGTCGGCGTGATGGCGGCGGAGGTGGACGGCGCCGTGCGCGTCGGCGTCACCGGCGCCGGGCCATGCGCGTTCCGCTCCGCGGAACTCGAAGCGGCGCTGGTGGATGGCCTGTCTGTCGCTGCGCTGGACGGGGTCTCGGTCCCGAGCGGCAGCTTCAACTCCGACCTGCACGCCTCGGCGGAATATCGAGCCCATCTCGTCGTCGTGATGGCGAGGCGGGCGGTGGCGCAATTGGCCTGACGGGACGCCGCGCCGACCTTCAGTCAGGGTGGGCGGCTACGGTGATGCCGACTGTCGGACCTCCCGCGTCATGGTTCGCGGCTCCGTTCCCGCGCGGCGTCGCATTGCCCGGTGTTCGAGGACTGTTCCGACTTATCATTCGGTGCACGCGTCTGACGTTCCCGTTTGCCGGGTTGGCGATGGCCGCGATGGCAACGGGGCCAACGTCGCGCATGCTGCTTGGTGCTGCACTTCGGTGCCCCCCGCACAGGCAGCGACAGGCGCTTCGCCGGACAACCGCCAAGAACTTCGCACCGGATTTATCGGGCGTACAGGTAAGCGGTGTAAGTCATTGATTTTAAGCGTCTTGGTCGCCGTATAGTGCGATGCATTCGCGATCCGCAGGCCTATACTGTGGGCCATTGACGTGCTTACCGGGGGATGAAGCGAGATGAAAAGGGAATCCGCAATTCTTTTGAGCCTGTCGCTTGCCTTCTGCGGTCCGACGGCGATGGCGCTGTCCGTGTTCGACGTGATCGAGTTGACCAGGAACGGCTACGACGAGTCGGAAGTCGAGCGGCTGATAGAAGTGACCAACGCGCGATTCATGATCGACATGGACGGTTTGCTGGCGCTCGGCGAGGCGAACGTGCCTGATGAAGTCGTCTCGCTGATGCTGGAGCGTGCCGCGGCGCCGCTGGAGGAACCCTCCGAAGCCGACCAGCTCATCACCTTGCTGGAGGCCGGTTTTTCGGAGGAGACGATCATGCAGTTCGTCCGTCACAGGAACGTCTGCGAGCCGCTGGCGGATGAGGACGCGCACCGGCTCGGGCAGGCGGGATTCAGCAACGCGTTCCTGCGGGAGTTTCGCGATCAGGTCGAAGCTTGCCGGGAGGAGCGCGAGTCGATTGCCCTGGTCGAACCCGTATCGGAGGAGGTGTATGAAGAGGCGCCCGCGCGGGTAACGCGGGTCTATCGAACCGGTGACACGGTCCATCCTTCTTCGTATCCCGCGCGGTATCCGACGACCACCTACTATCCGCCCCGTCACTACGGAATCTATGACAGCTACTACTACCACAACCGGATCACGCGCGTGTATCCCATCGTCGTGTACCGCGATTACAGCGGACACAAACATCGCCAACGCTACTCAGGCCACCGGTACGGAAAGCAGGGGAAGGTAGCCCACCGGGGGCGGGACCATGACCGACGCCGCCATGATGGCGATGGACGCCGGGCGGACCGACGGGGAGACCGGCGGGAAGGCGACCGGGACCGGAGGCGCAGAAGAGGCTCGGAAGGCGGGCCGCGTCGACCGCATCCACGGACCGACCCGAACCCGCAGCTCCTTGTGGGTACGACGCCGCGAGACACGGTCAGTCCGCCGGACAAGGTGCGGCGCAGCACGGAAAGAAGGTTGGAAGTTCCCGCGTCCACGAAGCCGTTCGTTCGCTCGAAGAGAAGTTCGGAAGGCGCCGCGCGACCGCGGTCGCCGGGGCTGCCGCGTGACGTGAGCCGGCGTGCCGAACGCCCGGTAGCGCAGCCGACGGCGCCAAGCCGGGCGATGCCGACCGTGCGTCCGCCCGTCGCCCAAAGACCGTCGGAGCCTCGTTTCCGGCCACCGCAACGGAGGCCGTCGGTAACGCCGCCGCCTCGCACTCCGCGGGTTGCGACACCGCCACGCGCTCCACGGGTTGCGACACCGCCACGCACCGCGCCGGTTGCGACGCCGCCCCCGGTCGTGAACCAGCCCCGGTTACCCCGTCACATACCTGAAACCGTGCGGAAGCGGATCGAAAAGGTCGAGACGCATGACAAGTAGGGGTAGGATTGGCGACGTTCGTTTGACTGCGGGCGTCGTATAACGGTCATTACCCCAGCTTCCCAAGCTGGAGACGTGGGTTCGACTCCCATCGCCCGCTCCAGAGCGCATGGACGACGAGCGGGGGCGGTCCGAAGGCGCCGGCTGTGGGGCACTTCCATGCGATCCACGGGTCCAACGGGGAATGCTCGGCTGTCAAGTGCCTACGATGGGACCCGTGATGTTCGAAAGTGTCCGGACCAATTGGATGAAACTGTTTCTGCCGCTTGCGCTCCTGCTCTTCGGTTTCGCATGCGGAGCTGCGCTGCCGCCCCAGGTATCGGGTGGCGCGGAAGTGCCGAGCCTGGCGCCAATGCTGGATCGGGCCACTCGGGGCGTTGTCAACATATCCATCTATACGTCGGTGCGAATCAGGAGTCCGCTGCACGAGTTCTTTGGCATACCCGAAGAGCGACGTCCCTTTCGGCGCGAACAGAGCACGGGCTCGGGGGTGATTGTCGATGCGGAGAATGGCTATATCGTCACCAACCACCACGTCATCGAACGCGCCGACGAAATCGTCGTGGGCCTGGCGGACGGTCGAAGGGTCCGGGCTACGCTTGTCGGTTCCGACCCCCAGGTAGACCTTGCGGTGCTGCAGGTCGAAGGCGACGGGTTGGCAGCGCTTGAGTTCGCCAACTCCAGCGCGGTTCGCGTTGGGGACTTTGTCGTCGCCATCGGCAACCCGTTCGGCCTCGAACGAACCGTGACTTCCGGAATCGTCAGCGCGCTGGGGCGCACGGGTCTCGGTATCGAACGCTTCGAGGCCTTCATTCAGACGGACGCGTCCATCAATCCGGGCAATTCCGGGGGCGCGCTGGTGGACTTGACGGGCAGGCTGGTCGGCATCAATACCGCCATCGTCTCGCCCGGGAGTTCTCGCGGCAGCCTCGGCATCGGCTTCGCGATTCCGAGCGACCTGGTCCAGGCGATCATGATGCAACTCGTGGAGCATGGCGAGGTACGACGCGCGCGCATTGGATTGGACGTCATCGCGCTGAATCCCGAGGAGGCCGCGGTGTTCGGTGTCAAGGCGGGCGAGGGCGTCCTCGTTCGGGAGATCGAACCCGGCAGTATCGGTGACATCGCAGGCATCGAAGCCGGCGATGTGGTGACGCGTATCGGTGCGCGGAATATCGGCACCGTGGCTGACTACGAAAGCGCCGAGGCGATCATCATGGTCGGTGACACGGTCGACGTGGGCGCGGTGCGGGATGGACAGTCACGGAAGTTCCGCATGGAAGTCGATGACAAGCGGGTCGTCGAGGTTGACGGCGACCGCGTCGATCCGCGCCTCGCCGGTGCGACCCTGTCCGACTTTCGCGCCGCCGGGGATCCGCAAAACGGCGCCGGCGTTCTCGTGGTCGACGTCGACCGCGACTCGGCCGCCTGGGTCCGGGGCCTTCGCTCCGGAGACGTCATCGACGGCGCCAACGGCCGGCGGATCTATTTCCTGGTCGACCTGTGGCAGCGCATTCAGAACGCGCGCGCCGTCGAACTCCGTGTCTACCGCGCGGGCAAGTTCGGCTTCATTCGGCTTTGACCAAAGCGCGGGTCCCGGGTCTCTGGCGCGCTTTGGCGACTTCCCATCGGTGCTCGGGGTTTGACTTCTATCGGTCCGCCCGCTTTGATTCGCGACAAACCGGGTCGATTGGACACACTTCGTGGCTACGCGGGTTCTTGTAGGCCTCGGCTCCAATATGGGCGCGAGCGTCGATATGGTGAAGAGGGCGCTCGCGGAGCTCGAGGCGTTGTCCGGCCCGGGCTTTCGCGCATCCTCCCTGTGGCGAACGAGCCCGGTCGATTGTCCGCCGGGATCGGGCGACTTCGTCAACGCGGTCGCCCTGCTTGTGGTAGATTCGACCGATTCCGAAGCGTTGCTCAAAGACCTCAAGGCCATGGAACGTCGCTACGGGCGTGATGCAGTGCCGATCCGTAACGCGCCGCGAGAACTCGATCTCGACCTCCTGTTGTTTGGCGACGAGGAGCGCCAATCGGGCCGCCTGACCCTCCCGCACCCGAGGGCGAACTCACGACGATTCGTGATGGTGCCGGCCGCCGAGGCGGCGCCCGACTGGATCTGGCCGGGAACGGATCGGAGCATTTCGACGATCTCGGAGTCCCTCGCGACCGGCGAGCGATTGGTCCGCATCTCGCGGGAGGATCCGAGCACATCGCGAGGCGGCGGCGAAAAGGATGGATGAGCCTGACCCCGTAAAATCCGGCCGCACCCATCCGGGCGCCGCGCGTTGGATGTGCTGCCTCGCGGTGATTCTTGCCTGCGGTTGCGCGTCCGCATACGAGGGACGCGCGCACCAGCAGCTTACGTTCATCGCCGCAATGCAGTTCAATCGTTGCGTGTCGGACCTCGATGTCCCGCGCCTGACGGCGCTGCAAGTGCGCTATGTCGCCAGGGCGGAGTGGCGATTCTCGCGCAAGGTGGCGCGATGGCCGTACTACGATGGCAGGGACGAAAACCGGAAGCGGCTGCTTTGGTTCATCCAGACACGCTTGCATGAGCACTTTGACGCGGCGGTGTCCAAGCTTGCCGCCGCGGACGACCTGAGTCGCAAGTACGCCAATCTCGGCGTCATCGTCAATCTCATCCAGGACATGACGTCCCCTGCCCATGTTGTGCCCGTCTTCACGACGCGTTGGTGGCGACTCAGTTTCGCCGACCGCTTCAACACCTATGACGTCGATGAACGCGCGGTCGAGGAGGCTATCGGCGATTACTGCATGCCGCTCGATGGCGGCGGCGAGACCTTTGCGGACGTGCTGCATCGCACGGCTGAAGATACGCGGGCAGCGGTGCGGGCGCCCATGCTCGGCCTGCCTGCGACCTGGGAAGCAATCTGGAGGCTTGGAGACCCGGGCGAGTTCGGCGAGTACGGCGACGCGGGAAACACTTTTGGTCGTCCGACGCGATTCGATTGCGGAGAGGACGAGCGCTGTGTGCTGCTGAAGGACGATCCGCTATACGCGGCATTCGCTCTTGAACGTCACCTCGCGGCGGTGCGTGCGACGATGGCGGCGATGCTCCTGGCCCAGCGGCCGGACGGGTAGCTGGCAGGCGTCGGCTCTTGGCTGACCGTCAGTAGGTCGAGAGGTTGTCTATCCCGAGGTAACGCTTGAGATAGTGGGTGCCGACATAGAAAGGAACCGTATCGATCAGCGCTACCGAGACCTTGAAGACGTAGTTGCTGCCGATCAGCACCAGCATCGCCTTGACCGTGTATTGCCCGGCGAGGAATGCAGCGCCGAAGGTGACCGAGATCACCGTGACGGAGTCGACGAACTGGCTGGTCAGCGTCGAGAAGTTGTTGCGCACCCACAGGTGCTTTCCCCTGGTGAGGCGTTTCAGGAAGTGGAACACCTGCACGTCACAGAATTGCGCGGCCAGGTAGGCCATCATGGAGGCGAATACGGCGCCCGACGTGCAGGCGAAAATCAGCCCGAACAGTTCGACGCCGCCGGAGAGCACATCGCCGTTGGGGAGCGCGACCTGTTCCGCCAGTTCCAGCACCTGCCAGGGCGGTTGCTTGTCGACATCCGCGGCGGGAATCGCATTGCCCAGCCACAGGCATCCCAGGATGAAAAAGTTGAGAACGAAACCGACGCCGACGAGAAAGTTCGCCCGCCTGCGCCCGTACAGTTCGCTGATGAGGTCCGTGCAGAGGAAGGTGAGGGGGTAGGGCAGGACGCCCACCGCCAGGGTCATCGGTCCGAGTTCGATGAAACGCGTGATGCCGATGACATTCAGCAGGGTCATCGCGCAGAGGAAAAAGCCCGCGAGCACAAGGAACACCCGCTCGCGGCGTTCCGTCAGGTCGATTTTCCCGGGCCTGCGCGATTCCGTCGCGCCCTCGAGCATGCCGCGGTCTGTTCCGGCGGAGTCCACTAGCGCTCGCGCTGACCGAGGTTGGCGTGGATGACCGCCCCGTTCACCACTGGATGCGCTGCGGCGAACAGCAGCGTCTCGGCGATCTCGGCCGGTTCGATGAGGCGATCGAAAGCGGACATTTCGGCCACGGCGGCCATCGCATCCGCCGGAACGTGTTCGCGCAGCATCTCCGTGTCGGTGAATCCGGGACAGACGCACGCGGTGTGGATGCCCGATCCCGCGAGATCCTGGCAGAGCGCCCGCATCATGCCGATGAGGGCATGTTTCGAGACGACATAGGAAAAGCTGCCCGGCACGGCCTTTTCTGACAGCGTAGAACCGACGAGGAGAACGCTGGATCCTGCGGCCATGGTCGGGATGAGGTGCCGGTTCAGCGTATTGGCGGCGACGACGTTGAGTTCGATGACCTGGCGCAATGCATCGCTTGGCGTGGTGGTCGCCGTGTCGTGTTCCAGCCGCGACGCGTTGTGGACCAGCGCGGTTTGCTCCGCGTCCCTCGCCAATGGTCCGATCACATCCGCCACGGCGTCCATGAAGTCGGGATTCGACAGATCGCAGGGAACGTGGACGACGCCGCTTACCGGACAGGGTCGCCGCGACATGTTGACCACGGCATATCCGTCCGCGAGGAAGGCGGCGGCCGTCGCGGCGCCGATGCCCGCGGAGGCGCCGGTGATGACGAGCAGCTTCACGGCGATGTCCAGGTGGCGCGGGCCCATTGCCCGGCCCCGGAAGAGACGCGCAACTCGATCTCCGTGACCGGTAGCGCGGCGATCTCGCGGTCGCCGGTCAACTCTCCGATCAGCCAGTGAGCAAGCTCCTCCACGGTGACGTTGCGCAGCGGCAGCACCTTGACGTCGCGGTGCAGGAATGACAGCCGTTCGTCATGGAAGGCGACGGCGGTGTGGTTCTGGTTCACGCTGATGTCGAGGTGGGGACACCGGCCCGGCAACAGCATGATCTCGTCCAGTGCGTCGCAAAGCGTCTTGAGCCTGGTCTTGACCACGTTGTAGTCGAAGCACAGGCCGTCGTCACCGACGTGACCGCGGAAGGTCGCTTCGACCTGGAAGTTGTGGCCGTGGAGGTTCTCCCGCTCGGTTGCCGAAAACACGGTGAAATGGGCTGCCGAGAAGTGCAGGTACTCCTTGGCGATGTCGATGCTGATGTCGCGAGACATTGCGCCTGTCAGCCGACGGCGGCGTCGGCGAATTCGCCGAGCGTTGGATAGGTCCAGGTCGGCTGCGCTTCGGTCTCCCGGGCCGCGCCCCGCGTCCCCTGGTTTCGGTCGATCCAGACCGTGGCGAGTCCCAGCGCGTTGGCGGGGGCGATGTCGTGAAACAGGCTCTGGGCAACGTGCAGAATCCTGTCTCGACCGCAGCCGATGGCCGTCAGCGCGGCCTCGAAGATGCGGTTGTCGGGTTTATACGCGCCGGCCCGCTCCGCAGTCATGACGTGGGCAAACTCGACGGTGAGTGTCGACCTCGTCAGCGAAAAGAGAGCATCGTCGACATTGGAGATCACGGCGAGTTGATATCGCTCGCCGAGACGGGTCAGCGCATCGACGGTATCGGCGAACGGCTTCCACTCGCCGAGGCTCGCCGGGAAGCCATCGCGTTCGGCGGGGGCGGGCGCGAAAGCCAGGCGCGTGCCGAAGCGATCCAGGATGCCGCGCAGGACGTCCTCGTACTTGCCGCCTTCCCGCTGCAGGACGGGTTCGGTGGCGGCGAAGAATTCGAGGATGAAGTCATCGGTGACGTGCGCGTCGTGGCGTTCCAGCACGGGCTGGAGATAGTCGACGATCCCGCCTTGCCAGTCGATCAGCGTACCGTAGCAGTCCAATGTGATGACATCGAACGCCTCCGGGTCGAACATGGCTCCTTGATCCACGATTCCCGCGACTACCCGGCCCGAATCTGGGAAACGATCAGGCCGCAAAACGACTCGTTGTTGCGCTCGAACATCCAGCCCATGTGCTGTCCGCATCCTTCGCAGCAGGCGAGGCGCCAACTGAAACCGGGAAACCAGGTGTCCGCCGCCGTCGGCTCGCCAAACAAATCTACTCCGGGAGCCTCGGAATAGCAGCCGAACGTGTGCGTGACGCCGTAGGGATTCGTCATGCTGTGTTCGTGTGCGCCCATGATGTCGACGCGGTCGTTGACGTGGCCGATGACGTGCTCGCACGCGATGCAGAAGATGTAGCCCTTCTTCGACCGGTCATTGGTCTCGATCAGATCCTTCAGGTCTGGATCGAGTGTCTTTGATCGAGTGTCGTCCAGTACGTCGCTCATGCCGAATGTCCTCAGGATTCTCGCTTTTGCGGCTGTGCCCCCTCGAACGCCCCATGGTCGTTGTCCCTTGAGCGGCGGCAGCCGGTCGCGCTGGCGCATCCGGAGGCCGTCCATGCGGCGTGCAATCGGAATTAAACCATAGCCCCGTTGCCACGGAACTTCCATCGATGATGAGAGCCCTCAGCCGGGGAGCGCGAGGGGCGTCCCCTCGCATGAGAACAGTCCTCAGCCGGGGAGCGCGAGGGGCGTCCCCTCGCATGAGAACAGTCCTCAGCCGGGGAGCGCGAGGGGCGTCCCCTCGCATGAGAACAGCCCTCGGCCGGGGAGCGGACGGGGCACTACCCAATCAATTGCCTGAGGTTGATTTCGGGATCGGCGAGCTTCCCCGGGTCCACCCTGTGTCCAACGAGCTGCCGGCACGCCAGGAACTCTCGTGGCGAATTCACTGCGTCGGCCGCCGCAAGGACACCCTCCTTGAAGTAGAACATGATGAACTGGCGGGCAGCCGGATCGCCGCGAACGACATGCGAATCGCCATCGGTCGAGAATCCGACCATCTGCAGCTTGAGGTCGTATTGGTCCGACCAGAACCAGGGCACGCTCGCATAGACCTCGTCCTTTCCGGCCATGTTGGTCGCCGCAATGCGGGATTGCTCCATCGCGTTGGGTACGGACTCGAGGCGCAGTCGGCGTCCGAGGATCGGGTTCGGATGGTTGCTGCAGTCTCCGGCCGCGTAGATGTCGGGAACGGATGTGGCGCAGTGCTCATCGACCCGGATGCCGTTTTCGCAGGCGAGTCCGGCCGACTGCGCCAGTTCGATGTCCGGCTCGATGCCGATGCCGACGACAACCAGGTCGGATTGGATTCGTGTCCCATCGGCGCAGACGACCTCTTCCACCCGGGACGTGCCGGCGAACCGGGACGCGGACGAGCCGGTTCGGATGTCTACTCCGGCGTCCGTGTGCAGCGCATGGTAGAAGGCGGACATCTCGGACGTGGCTACCCGCTTGAGTATGCGGTCCTCCATTTCAAGGACCGTCACGGTCAGTCCGGCCTGCACGGCGACGGCGGCGACTTCGAGACCGATGTATCCGCCGCCCACGATGGTGGCGCGGCGCCCGGCAACCATGTCCGCCTTTATGCTGTCGGCGTCGGCGATGTTGCGCAGGTAGTGGATGCCGGGGAGCGCGGCGCCCGGGATGTCGAGCCTGCGCGCTCGAGCGCCGGTGGCCAGCAGCAGCCTGTCGTAGGCGATGGTCGATTCGTCCTCGAGTGCGAGGACCCTGGCGTTCGCATCGATTCCCGCGGCACGCGTACCGCTGCGCAGTTCGATGCCCCTGCTCCGGTAGAAGGCTTCGGGACGCAGGTAGACGCGGTCCAGTCCCTGTTCTCCGGCGAGGTACTGCTTCGATAGCGGCGGCCTCTGATAGGGAATGTGCGGTTCGTCGCAGACGATGAGGAGTTTCCCGTCGTACCCGCCCTGGCGGAGACTGGCTGCCGCCTGGCCAGCGGCATGGCCGCCGCCCACGATCAGGATCACTGGCCGTTCGCCTCCGTGCGCGCGCGTTTCAGCGAGGGAGTTCGCGCTGTGCTGCGGTCGTTTTGCGAGGGATTCTCCTTCGCGCTGCCGTCTTCTGCGAGGGACACCCTCGCGCTCCCCGGCTGAGGGCTTTTGTCTTGCGAGGGGACACCCCTCGCGCTCCCCGGCTGAGGGCTTTTGTCTTGCGAGGGGACGCCCCTCGCGCTCCCCGGCTGAGGGCTTTTGTCTTGCGAGGGGACGCCCCTCGCGCTCCCCGGCTGAGGGCTTTTGTCTTGCGAGGGGACGCCCCTCGCGCTCCCCGGCTGAGGGCTTTTGTCTTGCGAGGGGACACCCCTCGCGCTCCCCGGCTGAGGGCTCCGCCGTCTCCCAAGACTTCGCTTCAGGAATTTGCCGGTGTGGGAGGAGGGGTTTTTCGCCACCGTTTCCGGGGTGCCCTCGGCGACGATTTGGCCACCGCCGTCGCCGCCCTCGGGTCCGAGGTCGACGATCCAGTCCGCGGTCTTGATCACGTCGAGGTTGTGCTCGATGACGATGATCGTATTGCCCTGGTCGCGAAGCCGGTGCAGGACGTTCAGCAGTTGACGAATGTCCTCGAAGTGCAGCCCCGTGGTGGGTTCGTCGAGGATGTACAGCGTCTTGCCCGTATCGCGCTTCCCGAGTTCGCGCGACAGCTTGACGCGTTGCGCTTCTCCGCCGGAAAGGGTCGTGGCGCTCTGGCCGAGGCGAATGTAGGACAGCCCGACGTCCACCAGGGTCTGCAGCTTTCTTGCCAGCACGGGGACCGGATCGAAGAACTCGCGCGCTTCCTCGACAGTCATATCCAGAACTTCCTGGATGTTCCTGCCCTTGTACCTCACCTCGAGCGTTTCCCGGTTGTAGCGCTTGCCCCGACACACGTCGCAGGGAACGTAGATGTCGGGCAGGAAGTGCATTTCGACCTTGATGACGCCGTCGCCCCGACACGCCTCGCAGCGACCGCCCTTGACGTTGAAACTGAACCGCCCGGGCCGATACCCGCGGGCGCGCGCTTCGTGGGTCTGCGCGAACAGCTCGCGCATGGGCGTGAACACGCCCGTGTACGTGGCTGGATTCGACCTGGGCGTGCGGCCGATGGGGCTCTGGTCGATGTCCACCACCTTGTCGAGGTGTTCGAGTCCTTCGATCTCCTCGTGGGGGCGGGCGGAAATGCCGCTCGCGCCATTCAGGCGCTGAGCCGCGATGGGGTAGAGCGTCTGGTTGATCAGCGTGGACTTCCCCGAACCGGAGACACCGGTGACGCAGGTAAAGAGCCCGGTGGGGATGTTCACCGTCACCTGCTTGAGATTGTTGCCCGTCGCGCCCACCAGTCGAACCGTGCGTTGCCGGTCCATCGGTGTGCGCCGGCGCGGCACCTCGATGCGCTTCTTGCCGGACAGGTATTGGCCCGTAAGCGACGCCTTGGTTGTCTGGATTCGCTTGAGGCTGCCCGCGGCGACGATTTCTCCGCCGTGGATGCCGGCGCCCGGACCGATATCGACAATGTGGTCCGCCGTGCGAATGGCCTCCTCGTCGTGTTCCACCACCAGGACGGTATTGCCGAGGTCGCGGAGGTGGGTGAGGGTGCGCAACAGGCGGGCGTTGTCGCGTTGGTGCAGGCCGATGGACGGTTCGTCCAGGATATACATGACGCCGACCAGGCCCGCGCCGATCTGGCTTGCCAGGCGGATGCGCTGCGCCTCTCCTCCGGAGAGCGTCTCGGCGCTGCGGTCGAGCGTCAGGTAGTTGAGGCCGACGTCGACGAGGAACCGCAGCCGGGCGCCTATCTCCTTGACGATCTTGTCGGCGATCGCGCCGCGCTTGCCGCCGAGGTTGAGGCCGGTGAAATACGCAAGCGCGTCCTCGACGGAGTTGGATGTGATCTCGGGGACCGTGGCGCCGTCGACGTACACGTGGCGGGCTTCCTCGCGCAAACGCGCGCCGTCGCACGTCGGACACGGACGCACGCGCAGGTATTTGCCGAGACTCTCGCGCACCAGCGACGACTCCGTTTCCCGGTAGCGGCGCTCCATGTTGGGGATCACGCCTTCGAATCGGTGACGTC
This sequence comes from Pseudomonadales bacterium, assembly GCA_963668365.1. Taxonomy (GTDB): domain Bacteria; phylum Pseudomonadota; class Gammaproteobacteria; order Pseudomonadales; family Azotimanducaceae; genus VXNE01. The sequence continues at coordinate 4,037,656 of OY764266.1, read as the reverse complement.
GCCGTATCCTGTCGCCGCGATCATTGATGTAGCCGAAATTGATGCGCTCGTCGCCCGAGCCGTAGAGGATGGCGTCTCTCTGTCTCTTCCTGAGCCTCCGGAACGGGGTTTCGAGATCGAAGCCGTAGTGCGCGGCGAGGGACTTGAGCAGGTGGAAATAGTAGACGTTGCGCCGGTCCCAGCCGCGGATCGCGCCCGCTGCCAGGCCAAGTCCCGGCTCCGCGACCACCAGTTCCGGGTCAAAGAACTGTTCGACTCCCAGGCCGTCGCAGTCGGGACATGCGCCGGCCGGGTTGTTGAATGAGAAGATGCGCGGTTCAAGCTCGCTGATGCTGTAGCCGCAGACGGCGCAGGCGAACCGCGAGGAGAACACCAGGTCGCCGGCGGGATCGTCGTCCTCGTCGAAACTGATCGTGGCCACGCCGTCGCCGAGTTCGAGCGCGGTTTCGAAGGACTCGGCCAGGCGCTGCTGCATGTCGCCGCGCACGCGCAGGCGGTCGACGACGGCCTCGATGGTGTGTTTCCTGTTCCTGTCGAGCGGCGGCGGATGGTCGAGATCGGTGACGATGCCGTCTATGCGGGCGCGAATGAACCCGTTGGCGACCAGTTCGCGCAGGATGTGCTGGTGCTCGCCCTTGCGTTCGGTGACTACCGGCGCCAGGAGCATGACGCGGCGACCTTGAGGCAACTCGGCCACCTGGTCGACCATCTGGCTGACGGTCTGGGCGTCGAGCGTGGTTCCGTGCTCGGGACAGCGCGGCTCACCGACCCTGGCGAAGAGCAGGCGCAGATAATCGTAGATTTCCGTGATCGTGCCGACGGTGGAACGCGGGTTGTGGGAGGTGGACTTCTGTTCGATGGAAATCGCGGGGGATAGCCCTTCGATGTGATCGATGTCGGGCTTCTCCATCATCGAGAGAAACTGGCGGGCGTAGGCCGAAAGGGACTCCACGTAGCGCCGCTGACCCTCGGCGTACAGGGTGTCGAATGCCAGCGACGACTTGCCCGAGCCGGACAGTCCGGTGATTACGACCAGCCGATCGCGCGGAATGTCGAGATCGATGTTCTTCAGATTGTGCGTGCGCGCGCCGCGCACGGCAATCGTTGATGGGTTCATTCGCGCCTTGCCGTCCAGTCAAACCCGCGAAAATACGCGGTCGAAAACGCTGCCGCAACAGTGCCATTGTCCCACATGGCGAAGCGGCAATGTCTGTAGTTTCGGGATGTGCCTTGCGCTATATTGAACCACCTTTCCACGAACGAAGACGAGCCATGGCGCGGGGCATCAACAAGGTCATCCTCATAGGCAACCTGGGCCGCGATCCGGAGACGCGCTATTCGCAGGGCGGCAACGCGATGACGACCTTCAGCGTCGCCACCACGGACCAGTGGCGCGACCGCGAATCGAATGAGCAGCAGGAGCGGACTGAGTGGCACAGGGTCGTGTGCTTTGCGCGGTTGGCGGAAATAGCCGGCCAGTATCTCCGCCGCGGTTCAAAGTGCTACATCGAGGGTCGGCTGCAAACCCGCTCCTGGGAGGACCGGGAGGGGCAGACTCGCTATACGACGGAAATCGTCGCCCGCGACATGCAGATGCTGGACAGTCGTGGCGATGCGTCGGGAGGCTATTCCCCGCCTCCTCGTGGCGGCGCCGATCAGGAGCGAGCCCGGCCCGGGCGGAGCGCGGCGCCCGCGGCGCCCGCGGCGGATGCTGCGGATGATCTCGACGACCTGGACGACGACATTCCGTTCTAGCCAGGCATGTCCGTTGGCTCGATTCCATTTCGGGCTGACTCACGGCGAAAGCGGTTACCCGCGACAGTGGTCGCAGAGCGTGAGATCGAATTGCCGCCACGGGACGCGTTCCAGCGCCTTCTTCATCAACAGGCCATGGACAGGTTGGCGGCTATCGAGGCGGAATAAACGCCGCGACTGCGTTCTCGCCAATCTGGCAATTCCCGCGCCTGCTCCCGGTGGGCATGTGCGCCCTTCCTGCTCGCGCCAACAACGTTCGGGCCATCATGACCCTGCGGCCGACCTGCTTCGGCATGTCAGGAAGCCGGGTTCAGATGCACTGGCAAGAGCACCGTGCCGACCTGGGCGGATTACCAGTTCGGAAACGACCTCGATGCCCGCGGCTTCAGCCAGACGGGCCTCCGACGGGCGCGTTGATCCCTTTGGACGCCGCGAAGGGTCCCACCGTTTCAGACAAGAAACCCTAGCAGCACCACGCCGAGAACCAGTCGGTAGATGATGTACGGCGTCATCCCCGTCCGGTTCACGAGCGCGACAAAGACCGCGATGCAAGCGTATGCCGCGACCGCCGACACGGCGAAGCCCAGCCCCAGGTCCGTCCAGGCCACTGCCTCGGGAGCGTTGCGGGCGTCGACGGCGGACAGCAGCGCTGCTCCGGCGATAGTGGGAATAGCCAGCAAGAAAGAAAAACGCGCCGCGCCTTCCCTTCCCAGACCGACAAGTAGTGCTGCTGTGATCGTGATTCCCGAACGGGAGACGCCCGGAACCAGGGCCAGCGCCTGGGCGAGGCCGACGATGGCCGCCCGCGGGTAGGACAGCGCGTGCTCGTCCCTTGTGGACGTGACGCCGCGGTCCGCCCACCACAGCGGGATGGCGAACGCTATGGTTGTGACGGCGATCACGCCGACGGTGCGCAACTCCGACTCGATGAAAGGTTTGAACAGCAGGCCGGCGATCGCTGCGGGGATCGTCGCGATCGCGACCCTGGACAGGAGCGCCGTCGATGCGCCAGCGCGCAGTCGAAACGCGTCGGCGGCGAACCGTGTCAATTCGCTCGAGAAGTAGACGACGACCGCGGTGAGCGAACCGAGATGCACCGCGACATCGAACAGGAGGCCCTGGTCCGGCCAATCGGTCAGTTGCGCTGGCAGGATGAGGTGCGCGGAACTGGAGATCGGAAGGAATTCCGTGATGCCCTGAATCAGGGCCAGGACAATGACTTGAGTGAGGTCCACGCCGAGCCAAGTGTACGTGTTAAGGTGCGGCGATGGCGAAGCCTTCCTCAAGCGTGCTGCCGCTGTTTCCCCTCGGCCAGGTCCTCTTGCCCGGCGGCCGCATGGACCTGCGGATCTTCGAAGCAAGATACCTGGACCTGGTGCGTCGCTGCATGCGGGAGAACTCTGGATTCGGTGTCGTGCTCATCAGCAGCGGCGCCGATACCTATGGCGCCGGCAGGGGACAGCCGGAAATCCACGAAGTCGGCACCTTGGCGCGCATTGTCGATTTCGACCAGGCGGACGCGGGTCAACTCGCCATCAGGATCAGCGGCGGGGACAAGTTCCGCATTTCGGCGACCCGGGAACAGCCCGACCACCTCCTGATAGGCGATGTCGATTTTCTGCCTGAAGAAGGCGCCTGTCCCGTGACTCGGGTATTTGAAGAACTGACCGCACTCCTGAAGGAGATCATGCGGCATCCGACCGCATCAGGCTGGTCAGGGAGCGAAGGGAAGGATGTAGACCTGGAAGATGCGCGAACGCTGGGTTGGCGACTGGCCGAAGTGCTGCCGTTCCCGCCGCAGACCAGGCAAATCCTGTTGCAGATGCCATCTGCGCTGGATCGCCTGACGGAGATTCGGCGCCTGGTCGAGGCTGCGACCCGTGACAGGACCTGAACAGGCGTGACCCTCGATTGCATCGCGCTGCCGGATTTGATGGTATTCCGCTATCGCAGTCCCGGGACTTGTCGATGACCAGGGCAATGAAAGCGCTGCGGGCAGGGTCGACAGTGCTGGCGCCGGACGGTACGGCGTTCGACGTCGATGAGGCATTCGCTTCCGAATTCCGGTCCGGAGATCGCGTGATCGCGGATCCGGCGGCGGGACTGCTGCGCATCCCGCGGGAAGATGCCGCCGCGGCTCGCACGGCGGTCGGCCGCGCCGCCGAGGCGTTCGAGCGCATGGGATCGGTGGATGACCACGCCATCGGAACGTTCTACGAGCGCGCCGCCGAAGCGCTTGCCGACGACCCCGTGTGGCGAGAGATCGCCGCCGTCAACGCCACAGATGTCGAGGACGCCCGCGCGCGCGGCAGATCGACGACGCGCCTGGCGGTATCCGACGACATGCGCGCGAGGATGATCGAAGGCATGCGCGGCTGGGTGAACACTCCCTCGCGCCGCGGCGCATTGCTGGAGACCATCCGCCATGACGGATTCCGGGTTGAGATGGTGGGCGCGGCGCTCGGGGTTGTGGCGTTCGTCTTCGAAGGTCGTCCAAACGTGCTCGCGGACGCCTGCGGGGTGTTGCGCGGGGGGAATGCGGTGGTATTCCGCATTGGCAGCGACGCGCTGGAAACGGCCCGCAGCATCATGCGGCTGGCGATTGACCCCGCGCTTCGCGCGTCGGGATTGCCGCAAGGGACGGTTTCGCTGGTGGACAGCGCAGCCCACGCGGCGGGGTGGGCGGTCTTTCTCGATCAGCGACTGTCGCTTGCGGTGGCGCGAGGTTCGGGTCAAACCGTGGAGTTGCTCGGCTCCCTGGCTCGCGGCGCCGGTACGCCGGTGAGCCTGCACGGCACGGGCGGGGCATGGGTCGTCGCGTCGCAGATGGCCCGGGGCGATCGGCTGAAACGGGCGGTGGTGCGATCGCTGGACCGAAAGGTCTGCAATACGTTGAATACCTGCTGTCTTGTCGGGGCCGGGGCCGGGGCCGGGGACCATGCGCGGCTCGTTCTGGAAGGCCTTCGCGAGGCAGGTGACGCCCGCGGCCAGCCGTTCAAGCTGCACGTCGCGGCCGGCGATGAAGATCTTGTCCCGCCGGCGCTTTTCGAACGCGAGGTTCGAATCGGGCGCGCCCGGGGCACTGTCGTCGAAAGACAGGCGGAGGTGATCTCCCGGCAAGACCTCGGCATCGAATGGGAGTGGGAGGATGCGCCGGAAATCACACTCGTCCGGGCTGATTCCCTGGACGAAGCGGTTGCCTTGTTCAATGCCCGGAGTCCGCGCCTCGTCGGTGCTCTCATCTCGGAAGATCCGGACGAGCACCGAAGGTTCTTCGAAACACTGAATGCGCCTTTCGTCGGCGATGGACACACGAGATGGGTGGACGGCCAGTTCGCCCTCAACAAGCCGGAACTGGGCCTTTCCAATTGGGAGCATGGACGATTGTTCGCCCGTGGCGCGGTTCTCACCGGAGACAGTGTGTATACGGTGCGAACGCGCTACGTCGAAGAGTGACGGTGCGACACTTTTGCGGCCTGACGCGCCGGGGAACAGTGCTAGGCGTTCCGGTTCGACGACGAGCGCGGCGCCTGCATGGGTGACGGATGGGTCGCGTGACGCGATCATGGGCGGAGCGTATTATCCGCGCAATGGACGGGTACGCTGCAGGCGGAGAAGATCCCCGGCGTTGAAGGTGCGAGCTTATCTTGGGGGTACTTTCGATCCGGTACACATGGGCCACCTTCACGCAGCCCGCTCTGCGGGGTACGCCCTCGGCGTGGGGTTGGTCACGCTGGTTCTCGCCGCCCGCCCGCCCCATCGCGCGACCCGCGCCAGCGTGGCGGATCGATGGGAAATGTTGCGTCTCGCCGTTTCCGGAGATGCCGCGCTGGATGCCTCCGATATCGAGCTGCGGCGCGACGGGCCTTCCTATTCCATCGATACCATCGAATCGCTCGGCGAAGGTGATCCCATCGTCTGGATAGTGGGAAGCGATGGCCTGGATACCTTCGCGACCTGGCACCGATTCCGGTCGTTTGCCAGGTGTTGCCATATCGCAGTCGTGGTGAGACCGGGGACGGAAGTGACGCCACTGCCGGGATTCAGCCGGGTCGATGACGCGGCGTGCCTGGCCCGGCGCCGACGCGGCTGCCTGTTCGCAATATCGCACTCCATGCTCGACGTCTCGGCGTCGCAAATAAGGCGCACTCTCGCCCGTGGCGGCGACGTGTCTGCTTTGCTACCGTCGCCCGTATTGACCTACATCAAAAGGCGGGGCCTCTACCATCGCTGAATCGCGTTTGATGCGGCCGAGGGAACTGCGCGATCTGGTCATCGAGGCGATCGCGGATCGCAGGGGGCGGGATGTCGTCGTCCTCGAGGTGGCTACGTTGACCGACGTGACCGACTACATGGTCCTGGTGACCGGCACTTCCAGGCGTCATGTCCGGGCCCTGGTCGACGCTGTGCACGATGCGGCAAAGCGCCGTTCGGCGGAGATTCTGGGCATGGAAGGCACCGAGACGGGCGAGTGGGTTCTGATCGACCTGGCGGATGTGGTCGTGCATGTGATGCAGACCGATACGCGCGCTTTCTATGACCTGGAGCGGTTGTGGAGCGACCTTGCCTCGCCGTTGGCTGAAATGTAATGCGCGTCGTTTCCCTGGTATCGCGCAATCCGGGCCTTCCGCGGCGCGGTCCGCTTGCCCGGGGCAGACCCTCGCACTCCGTGGCGTGGTGGGGCTGGCTCAGCTCTTCCGGACATGTGCCGGGGACCTCCATGGAAGACCATGAAATCGAAACGCGGGGCTTCGTTGCGCGCGCCATCTTTATTTTCCTGGCGGCCGCGGTCCTGATGCTGGGCCTGCTGGCGCGTTTCGTCGATCTGCAGATTCTCAAACACGGCGACTTCAGCACGCGCGCCGATGAGAACCGCATCCAGGTTCAGCCCATCGCGCCGGACCGGGGGTTGATTTACGACCGGCGTGGCGTGCTGCTGGCGGACAACAGGCCAATTCGCACGCTGGCGGTGGTGGCGGAGCGTGTCGCAAGTCTGGACACCGCTATTGGCGAACTCGCGTCGCTCGTCGATATTTCCGATGACGAGATAGCCGAGTTCAGGCGTCGGATCGAACAATCGCGCCGGCCGTATGAACCCGTCGCGCTGAAGATGAATCTCACCGACGAGGAGGTTGCTCGAATCAGGGTGAACGGTCACCGGTGGGCAGGCATCGAGGTTGTCGAAGAGAACCTGCGCTACTACCCGTTGGGGAGTCTCATGGTGCATGCGGTGGGATCGGTCCGCCGGATCGACGAAGACGACCTCGAGACGCTGGACGCGGTCCGCTACAGCGGAACGAAGTTCATTGGCCGTTTCGGCGTGGAGCAGTTCTACGAGCGATCGCTGCACGGCGAGGTTGGGTATCGACACGTCGAAATCGATGTTCGCGGGCGGGTTCTCCGCAAGCTGGAGGAGCTGGGCGAAGAGCCTGCGGTGGCGGGACAGAATCTCACATTGCACCTGGACAGCAGGTTGCAGACAGCCGCGTACGCCGCCCTGGGCGAACGCCGCGGCGCCATCGTCGCGCTGCATCCCCGTAGCGGCGGGATCCTGGCGCTGGTCAGTAATCCCGGCTATGACCCGAACCCGTTCATTACCGGGATACCGCAGGAAGAGTATCGCCTGCTTGCGGGATCGCCGAACACGCCCCTGTTCAATCGCGCGACCCGGGGAACCTATGCGCCGGGGTCCACGTTCAAGCCGATCGTGGCACTCGCGGGGTTGACCGCGGGCGTTACGGATTGGGAACGGACGATCATCGATAACGGCGAGTTTCGGCTGCCGGGTCAGCGGCGCGTGTATCGGGACTGGAGTTGGACGCCGACCAACTCGGGGGGGCAGGGCATCGTGGACCTGCGCAAGGCCATCTTTCGATCATCGAATGTCTACTTCTATCAACTCGGCACGCGAGTCGGTATCGATTCGCTGGGTGAATTCGCCTCCCAGTTCGGCTTTGGCGCGGCGACTGCCCTGGATGTGGATGCCGCGGATGGCGTTCTTCCGACGCGCGTATGGAAAAAGGGCGATCGAGGCGAGGATTGGTACCTGGGCGACACCGTGAACATGAGTATCGGCCAGGGCCACTTGCTGGTGACCCCGCTGCAGCTTGCCACTTCTGCGATGGTGATCGCCAATCGTGGTCGATGGGTGCAGCCCCGCCTGTTGTTGTCGAGCGACGCGGGGCTGTCGGGCTTCGACGCACCATCGCCGCCGCAGCCGGTTCGAGGTCCGACAGAGCAGGATTGGGAGATGCTGGTCGATGCGATGGAGGACGTCGTGCATCGAGGGAACCAGGGATTTCGGGAAAACGGCACGGCGTGGTTCTACATCGGTCAGGACATCGGCTACCGCATGGCGGGAAAGTCCGGGTCGGCGCAAGTGGTCGAAATTCGGCAGGGCGAGGAGTACGACGAGGAAGCCCTCGACGAACGCCAGCGCAAGCACGCGTGGTTCATCGCGTTCGCGCCGGCGGACGATCCAAGGATCGCGGTGAGCGTGCTGGTGGAGAATGGCGGCGGCGGCAGCTCGGTCGCGGCACCGGTCGCAAAGGAGGTGATCGACGCCTACTTGCTCCCGCAGTACGCGAGGCTCTAGGGGCCACGAGTGGCGAACGACTTCGTCCGGCAATTGTCCCTCCCGGGTGCGTCTCGGGCGCCCGCCGTGCGGCTCGATGCGGTGTTGTGCATTTCGATCCTCGCGGCCATCGTTCTGGGCCTCGTGGTGCATTATCGGGATCCGGTGACCTTCCACGGTCAGTTGGTGCGCATGGTCCTGGGATTCGCGATCCTTGTGGTAGTCGCGCGGATCGAACCACGCCGATATCTTCCCTGGGCGCCGACGATCTATGGGGCGGCACTGGCGCTCCTGCTGGTCGTGCTCCTTTTCGGTGCCGCCGCCAAGGGATCGCAGCGCTGGATCGATCTTCCCGGATTGCCACGATTTCAGCCCTCGGAACTGATGAAGGTCGCCCTGCCGCTGATGCTGGCCTGGTACTTCCATGACCGGCGAATTCCTCTGCGGTTCAGGGATTTTCTGGTGGCGCTCGCGATTGCCGCGGTTCCGGTGTTGCTCGTCGTGCGGCAACCGGACCTGGGCACGGGTGTGTTGGTGGCCGCGAGCGGATTGGCCGTCATCTTCCTGGCGGGTGCGTCCTGGCGTTGGCTGTTCGGATCCCTGGCATTGGGCGTTGCCGCGACCCCGGTCCTGTGGATGTCCTTGCGCGACTACCAGCAGGAACGCATTCGGACCCTCTTCAACCCCGAGACCGATCCCCTGGGCGCGGGGTGGAGCATCATCCAGTCGACGACCGCGATAGGCTCGGGCGGCCTGTTGGGCAAGGGCTACCGTGAAAGCACCCAGAGCCGCCTCGATTTCCTGCCGGAGAGCAGTACGGATTTCATCATCGCCGTGATCGGTGAAGAGTGGGGTTTCGTCGGAATACTGTTTCTTCTGTTCCTCTATCTCGTGATCCTGGCGCGCGGGCTGCATCTCGCGACATTGGCGCCGGACAGGTTCGGGCGCCTGCTTGCCGGAGGACTAATGTTGACGTTCTTTGCTCACGTCTTTGTTAATATTGCAATGGTCTGTGGGTTGGTTCCGGTTGTCGGAGTACCGTTGCCGCTGGTGAGCTACGGCGGAACTTCGGCGCTTTCGATATTGATCGGATGCGGTATCGTCATGTCCATTCACACCCACCGGGCTGGCAGGAGGTAATGTTGCTGAAACGCGGTTTGGCCGTGGCGGTTGGCGTCGTGTGTGCGGTCATGGCTTGGGCCGATTTCGACGAACGACCGGAGGTTCGGAGCTACGTCGAGCAAGTTGCCGCGCAGCACGGCTTTGACTCGACCTCGCTGATGACCCTGTTCAGGGGCGCGGAGCGCAAGGAATCTATCCTGGCGGCGATTTCGCGCCCGGCCGAACGCAAGCAATGGCGTGAGTACCGCAGGATCTTCGTCACTCCGACGCGGATTCGCGAAGGGATCGAGTTCTGGCGCGCGAACGACGACGCGCTGCGTCGCGTGGAGCGCGTCTACAAGCTGCCGCCGGAAATCACCGTTGCCATTGTCGGCGTGGAAACGCGATACGGTCGCAATCTCGGTTCGTTTCGGGTTCTCGATTCGCTGACCACCCTGGCTTTCGACTATCCCGCGCGGGCGACGTTCTTTCGTGGCCAACTGACCGAGTTCCTGCTGCTGGCCCGCGAAGAAGGCATCGACCCGCTGGCCATGAAAGGCTCCTACGCGGGAGCGATGGGGTACGGGCAGTTCATACCGTCGAGCTATCGAAGTTTCGCCGTGGATTTCGACGGTGACGGGACGCGCGATATCTGGACGAATATCACGGACGCCCTTGGCAGCATCGGCAATTACTTTGCCCAGCACGGTTGGCGCGGAGATGGCCCGGCGGCGATGCGCGTTGAAGTGAAGGGACCCGTTGCCGACGAAGACGTGAACCGGGGCCTGAAGCCGGACTATGATGCCGAGCAGTTAAGGCGGCTGGGCGTGATAGGCGACAGTGTTCCGCCGGGCGCCAAGGCGGCCCTGTTCCGGATGGAGGGTGAAGAAGGGGCGGAGTACTGGCTTGGCCTGCACGATTTCTATGTCATCACGCGATACAACCACAGCCGCTTGTACGCCCTTGCCGTATGGCAGTTGGGGCAGGAGATACGGTCGGAGAGGGAGCGTCTCGAGCGCGTGGCGGCAGCGGTTGCGGAAGGTGCTGGCTAGGCTCACCCGCAGCATTGGCGACCGGACCGCGCGTGATCGAGGCGCGCCGGTCGTATCGGCGACCATTTTGTTCTGTGTCGCCTTGTCCGGATGTCTCGGCACGGTTCCTCGCCCCCCGCCGGTCCCGGAGGAGACCGATCGCGCTCCCGCATCTCCGCCGCCGGATCTCAAGCGGCTCCCGGATCCGGTCGTGAGGCAAGAGCCGCGTAGCTCCACTGGGAACAACACCTACACCGAAGCTGGCCGCACGTTCCACATATTGCCAACGGCGGATGGCTACGACCGGATCGGTACGGCCTCGTGGTATGGCGCCAAGTTCCATGGGCGCCGCACGTCGAGCGGAGAGACGTACGACATGTACAAGCTTACCGCGGCGCATCCCACGCTACCGATTCCGGTCTATGCAAGAGTGAAGAACCTTGAGAATGGTTGTTCCACCATCGTTCGGATCAATGACCGGGGACCGTTTCACGGCGGGCGCTTCATCGATCTGTCGTATGCGGCCGCGGTCAAGCTCGACATGATGAAACGGGGCACGGCGCGGGTCCGCGTCACCGTCGTTGACGAGTCGGAAGCGAGTCCCGGTTCCCGTGGACATGCAGGACGAGCGTCGGTGGATCGGTACTTTCTCGAAGCGGGTGCGTTCGCGCACAGAGACCTCGCCCATTCCCTTTCCGATGACCTCCGGCGGAATATCGATGCGGACATCGTCGGCGAGATTCATATCGTGCGGTTTCCCGACGATCCGCTCTATCGCGTTCGCATCGGACCGTTTTCGGATCGGACGAAAGCGGCGCGCCTGCAAGCGTTATTGACCTTCCACCACAGCGCTGTGCCGCAAATCGTCAAGGAGTGAAGATGCTACAAGACCCGCCGCCCCGTTCGCGTGCGCCGTGTTTTGCCCAATCCGTGGCGAAGACGGCGTTCGCATTCGCTGTCGTCGTGCTGGGAGCGCCTTTCTGGGGGCAGCCGACAGCGCCGCGAGTGTTGCCGGATCACCCGGCCATAGCGGCGGAAGGCTACATCCTCATGGATGCGGACACGTCGAAGATCCTTGCGGAAGAGAACAGCCGGGAACCATTGCCGCCAGCGAGCCTGGCCAAGATCATGACCGGCTACGTCGCGGCAGTCGAACTGGAGGCGGGGCGCATCGAGGCGGCCGACGACGTGCCCGTCAGTGTCAACGCCTGGCAGACGCCGGGGTCGCGGATGTTTGTTCGCGAGGGTACGACGGTAGTTCTCGAAGATCTTCTCCGGGGCGTGGTCATACAATCCGGCAACGATGCGAGTGTCGCGCTGGCGGAGTTCGTCGCGGGGGGAGAGAATGCGTTCGCCGACATGATGAACCAGCACGCGGCGCTGCTCGGAATGTCGGGGTCCAGGTTCGCGAACGCGACGGGATTGCCCCACGACGACCAGTACACCACTGCGCTTGACATGGCGATCCTGACGCGGGAACTCATTCGTCGCTTCCCGGACCACTACGCCTTGTACTCGGAACGGTCATTCAAGTACAACGGTATTGAACAGCCGAATCGCAACCGCCTTCTATGGCGAGACCGGACGGTCGACGGCGTCAAGACCGGTTACACCCAGGACGCGGGCTATTGCCTGGTGGCTTCGGCCGAACGCGATGGGATGCGCCTGATCTCGGCGGTGATGGGTACCGAGAGCGATGCGGTCAGGGTTCGGGAAAGCCAGAAGCTCCTTTCCTACGGTTTCCGCTATTTCGAAACGCATCGGCTATACGATACCGAGGCGCCGCTGAAAACGTCAGAAGTGCGTTACGGGAGCGCGGACGAGGTGTCGATGGGCGTCCCGGAGACCATATACATCACCATTCCGCGTGGGCGCTACGACGACATAGAGGCGTCGCTGGACGTTCCAGGAGTGATCGAGGCGCCGATCGGCGAGGGAGATGAGGTCGGTGAATTGCGCGTGACCCTGGATGGCGAGACTCTTGCGACCTCGCCGCTCATCGCCAGAGAGGCGGTCGCGGAGCTGGAGTCTCTGGCCCGGTTTTTCGAGGGAATCTACTTCTTTTTTCGCGATCTCGTGAACTGAGAGATGCGATTGGACGCCGAGCGGAGCCGGAGCCCTCAGCCGGGGAGCGCGAGGGGTGTCCCCTCGCAAGAAAGGAGCCCTCAGCCGGGGAGCGCGAGGGGGAACCCCTCGCAAGAAGAAAACCGGAGAACCGGAGTCGCGGGCACCGGCTGTGGGCACTTGCATGGAACGGCTTGCTTCGGTGTGTTCCACATCGGTGCCATGCAAATTGACGCGTCCGGGAAAAAGGAGTTTAGTTGGAGGGTTCGCGCCGGAACCTCGGGGGAGATGAAGGTATGACACGTCGAATCATGGTTGGGTTGTGCGGCGCTGCTTTGGTTGTTGCGGGGGTTGCAGTTGGCGGCTCGGCACAGGCAGCGGAGGAAGAGGCCGCCGAGGCGGGGGTCGAGACGCAGTTTCCGACCGTCGAGGAGTTGATCGTTACGGCGCCGCGCGTGGCGGAGAGCATCCAGGATGTCCCGATCGCGGTGACGGCGTTGACCGACGACATGATCGCGGACCGTCAGATCGTGGGTCCCTCGGATTTGCAGTTGAACGCGCCGAACGTGTCCTTCAGCGCGACAAACTTCGGTGGTTCGAACTTCAGTATTCGCGGCGTCGGACAACTGGTCATCTCTCGTAGCGGCGAGACCGGAGTTTTGTCGCACGTGAACGAGATAGCGGTTGCGACCAATCTGAACGCGTCGAGGTTCTGCGCGGTCCGCAGGGCACGTTGTTCGGGCGCAATGCCACCGGCGGCGCCCTGAGCGTCGTGACGAAAATGCCCACGTTCGAAAGCGTCGACGGTTTCGCCGACGTCGAAGCTGGCAGCTTCAATCACAACCGCCTGATTGAAAAAAGTGATATGTGTTCGTCCGGCTGTCGATTTTGTGAAATATTCATTCGATTGGGGTGGTGGCCCCAACAGGGAGTCAGAAGCATGCATCGTCAAATCGTGAGTTGTTTCGCGCTGTGTGGCGCGGTCTTGATCGGTGTGCCGTCGGTATCCGCGCCTGCGGACGAGGAGTCGCAGGCGAACGACGGTCGAACCGGGGTCGAAGAGTTGATCGTAACCGCGCAGCGCGTGGCGGAGAGCATCCAGGACGTCCCCATCGCGGTGACGGCTCTGACCGACGATACGCTCAGGGATCGGCAGATCATTACTCCCTCCGACCTGCAGCTCAACACGCCGAACGTGTCGTTCAGCGTAACCAATTTCGGCAGTTCGACCTTGAGCATTCGCGGTATCGGTCGGCTGGTTGTGGGGCGCTCGGGCGAGTCCGGGGTGTCGGCGCACATGAACGAAATCGCGGTTCCCAGCAACCTGGAAACCATGGAGTTCTTCGATCTCGAGCGGGTCGAGATACTGCGCGGTCCGCAGGGCACGCTATTCGGGCGCAATGCCACCGGCGGGGCCATCAACCTTGTGACGAAGATGCCGTCGACGGACGGATTCGATGGCTTCGCGGATGTCGAGGCCGGCAGTTTCAGTCACTCGCGCCTGAAAGGCGCGATCAATCTGCCTATCGGTGGCGGGCTCGCGGCGCGAGTCGCCGCGTTCAAGCTGGATCGGGAAGGCTATACGCAGAACCGCGCCTACGGCCAGAGGGATAGCGAGGGCAATACGCTGCCGGGCATCGATGAAAGCGTCGACGGGCGCGGCATCGTGGCGGCGAGGGCGACCCTCTCCTGGGATCTGACAGACCGGGCGAGCGCGTGGCTTCAATACCACCGCGCCAACGAAGATGACGACCGTGCTCGCATCACCAACCAGGTGTGCGCACGCAATCCGCTGCCCACCACGGGATGCCTCGCCGACGCGTTCGGACGCGACACGCCGCACCTCAGCGCCACCACGGCGGGCATCTTCGCGGGCCTCGGGGGCATGCTGCCCCTCGGAGCCGATGGCTCGCAGACGGTCCTGTACGACTTTCCCCGTCCCCGGATGGACAGTTTCAGAGAAATGCACACCGACTTCGACCCGGTGTTCTGGCAGAAGGAAGAGGTGTGGGCGTTCGGCCTCAATTACGATTTCGACAGACTGCGGGCGAGCCTGATCGGCGGGCACCGAGTCAACGATTTCATTGCCCAGCAGGACTATTTCATGAATGTCGGGCCGAGATTGGCGCCAACGCCGCTCAATCCTCTCGGAATCTGGCCGGTATCCGAACCCGCGGGCGCGGCGGGCGAAGAATGGCGCTCGGAGACCTGCAACCTCACGGCGGGCACCGCGGGCGCTGTCGGCGGCTGCATCCTGCCAGCGCATCAGAACCGGTCCTTCGGCTACGACCAGCAGGACTCCCATTCCGAGTACTACACGCTGGAGGCCAAGATACACTCGGAGTTCGACGGACCGCTGGGTTTCCTGCTCGGCGCCAGCCGTCATGACGGCCAGAACTACGGCGGCTACTACGTGCTGTCGAACGAGCTTGACGCGGTCACCGTCTTCGGCGTTCCGGCATTGCAACTTCCACCCCTGTTCCCGGGTTTCTTCTACAACGCGAACAACCCGGAGTCCGGCGCGGAGCAGGATGGCTGGGCAACCTTCGGGGAACTCTATTACGACGTGTCCGATCGGCTGAAGCTCACGCTCGGACTGCGCTTCAACGAGGACAACAAGAGCGCCAGCGATACCAGCGTGTTGTTCAATTCGATAAACGCGAGCGCGGCGCTCGGCGGCGTGTTCGGACCCAATCCAATCTGGCTGCGCAGTGGGCTGTTCGGAGAAATGGTCGGCATGGCTTCGAATCCGGCCGCGCCATTGAGCGAGGCTTCGCGCCGGCTGCTGGAATTCTGGAATGCGCAGGGCGTATACGAGGCCAACGCGCCGACGGCCATCGGCTCCGTCGCGGCGGTAGGCGCGGCCCAGGCGATCGGAGCGCAGATCGCGGCGGGACTGCTGCCGATCCAGTTCGTGCCGCAAGCCATTGCGGGGCTACCGCTGCCGCCGATCTTTCAGGCCACGGTCGGCGCGCTGCTGTCCCGGAATCCGGCGGTCATTGCGCAGGACGCGGGTCTCGCCGCTGGCGCGCAGGCGTTCGCGGCTATCGCGAACGTCCTGACGCCGGTGCCCGGATTCGGCGAGACGCGCTTCGTTACCGGCAGTCCGAGCGAAGCCCAGTGGCGGGAGGTCAGCGGCCGGGCCGGCTTCGACTTTCGGATCGACGACAGCACCATGGTCTACGGATTCCTGAGTCGCGGCTATAAGCCCGGAGGCTTCAATCCAGCTATCCCGCCGGCGTTCCAGGATACGTCCGCGTTTACCTTCGATGCCGAGCAGGTCACCGCTATCGAGGCCGGCATCAAGAGTACGTTGCTGGACGGTGGACTGATCCTCAACGGCTCCGTGTTCAGTTACGACTACACGGGCCTGCAGGTGACCCGGCTCAGGAACAACAGCTCGATCAACGAGAATATCGACTCCGGCATTCGCGGACTGGAAGTCGAAGGGCGTTGGCATCCACAGGGAATGCCGGGCTTCGCGGTAGATTTCGCATACGGTTCGCTCTTCACCGACATCAAGGGCAGCCGCTCGGTCGACCCCATCTATCGAACCGGAGGCAACTCGGAGTATGTCCTGCTGAACAACATCGATCCCGGATCGCTTACCGGCGTGAACTTCGTCGCGCGCGAGTCCCAGATCACTGCGGCGCTCGTGGCTGCGGCGCTGCAGGTGCCGGCGGCGCTTGATGTCCGCAACGGGTTGACGGTCGCGTCGGTTTCCTACCCGGCGAATGCCGCGGGTGTATCGATACCGGTCTTCTTTTCGCGAAATTTCCTCGCGGCCGCCGGCGTTGAAACCCTGGACGGCATTCCCGTCGATCTCGATGGCAATGTGTTGCCGAACGCGCCTCGGCATACGATCAAGGTGGGGCTGTCCCATACCTGGAACACGGGGCCCGCTGCGTTGCTGACGCTCAGGTGGGACTACTACTGGCAGAGCGACTCCTACGCGCGCGAATTCAATACTGTTGGCGACGAGATCGACAGTTGGGGCCAGCACAACCTGTCGCTGATCTACGAGAGCGGCGGCAACTGGTCGGCGAGAGCCTGGATTCGCAACGTGCAGGACAAGGAAATCGTGACGGGCAAGTACCTGACAACGGATACGTCCGGTTTCTTCCGCAACTACTTCCTGACGGAACCGCGCATATACGGCGTATCGGTACGATTCGCTCCAGGAGGATAGCAGCGCCAGATCGCAAAAGACGGCAGCTGCCCGGGCGACCGGCTTGATGTGGCCAGTGCCCTGTTTTGAGGGCGCTGGCTAGTCGGATTTGATTTGCGCGAATTTCTGCAGCGTGGCGCAGTCGAGCGGCACCAGGCCGCGATTGTGCGCAACGCTGACGATCACTTCGGCGACGTAGAGATCGCCTTTCGAGTCGGACCAAATGCCGTGGGGCGCGAAAAAGTTGCCCGGCTGCACCGGGTCGCCGCTTCCGAAGCGCGAAATCAATGTGCCGTCCAGTTCCAGCAGGCAGACGCTTGCCGGCGGCGCGTGGGGTGGGATGTCGGCACCTACCGCCCATCCGCCGAGTTCGGCTACGTACATGACGCCGGCAGCGTGGTCGATGAACAGGTCGTCGGGACGACTGATGCCGGTCCATTCCGTCAAGTATTCGCCCTTCGGCGAGAAGACCTGGACCCTCGAGTTCTCCCTGTCGGCGACGATTACGCGATCATCCTCGTCGACCGCGATGGCGTGGGGCAGGCGAAACTCTCCCGGACCACCCCCCGGCTCTCCCCAGGAAAAAAGATGCTCGCCGTCGGCCGAGAACTTGTGCACGCGCGCGTTGCCGTAGCCGTCGGCGATAAAGAGGTCCCCGGCGCTGTCCAGCGCCACGTTGGTTACGCGGTTGAAAGGATCGCCGGCGTGCTGTACGGGAGTCCGACCCTGAACGTACCCGGTGTCGGAGGGTTGGTCCTTTTCGCCGAGGGTTCTTAGCAGGGTGCCGTCGGGAGAGAAGATGCGAACCGTGTGATCGAAGTTGTCCGCGGCGTAGATGCGGTCATCGGGACCAATATGGATACCGTGCGCATTGGTGAACACTCCCTCGCCCCATGCGTCGAGGAAGTTGCCGTCGGCGTCGAAGACGATCACGGGGTGCTCGCCGCGATTGAAGGCGTATACGCGGTCTCTGGAGTCGGTAGCCACGCCCGCCACTTCGACGAAGCTCCAGCCTTCCGGCAGCTTCTCCCAGCCCTCGATGACCTCGAATGCGACGTTCTCTTTCATGGCTGATCTCATTGGCCGAATCGCCCTGGCCGAATGCTCCTCCTGCGGGCCTGAAGCCGGCTGATATGCTGTCGTCACAGTATCACGTTGGCCGGAGACCGGACATGACCGCTGCCGGACACAGGCCCACTTTGGGGTTACGGTTCCGCAGATCAAGCGCCCCTGGGTGGCTGCGGCCGAAGCTGCGCGAAGTTTTGAGGCGATGGGCTACGACTCACTGTGGGTCTGCGACCATTTGTACGGTCCGCAGTCGCCGCAGATACCGATTTTGGAGACCTGGTCGATGGTGTCGGCGCTTGCCGCAATCACCGAGCGGATAGAGATCAGTACGCTGGTGACGCCGGCGGGAATGCGGAATCCGGCGCAACTCGGCAAGGTCATCGCGACGGTCAACAACATCGCGGGCGGGCGCGTTATCGCAGGGCTTGGCGGTGGTTGGATGCCGCGGGAATTCACGGATTTCGGTGTGCCGTTCCTGTCTGTCCCGGAGCGCCTTCGCCAGTTGGGAGAGACCATCGAAATCGAGTTTTTCGGCAGGGACACCCGGGAACCCGCCCAGCTATTCGTGGAAGAAGTGATGCCGAACTTCCGTTGACGGTTGGCTACGCCGCCTGGAGTTGCCCGCATGTGTCACCAAGGGCCGCGATGATCGCGCAGGATTTTGCCCGCGTGGGCGTGCTCGCGAGCGAAAGCATAGCCGCCGCCTATGGTGCAGCGAGCATGTGCCCGCACGCGGAAAAAAGACCAGCGAGGGCGCGGCAGCGCCGTCTGTGTCCCGCAGAACCTTTGCGAAACTGACGTGCCTGATTGAAATACGATGACAATCAGTGACCGGACAAGCGCCTTGGTGAAATATGCGGGTAGTTAGCGCGCCCGCCGAAGCTCGGGTAAGCTGGCGGCGGGCCGAACGGCGATTGATGGCCATGCGCAGACTTCGCCTTCTTGCAGGAAAACGCTCACCGCGTTCGCTCCGCGGAAAACGCCGCGCAATGTACCATCGCGCCCTGTTATGGACCGCGCCCCTCTTGATCGTCACCGTCGCCGATGCTGCCGTGCGGCGCATTGAACTGTCGAACGGGGACGTTTACGACGGCGAAGTGGTGAATGGCGTCCGATCGGGGTTCGGGACCTACATCACGGCTGCTGGCCACCGCTACACGGGGTATTTCGAGAACAACAGGATGCACGGCGAGGGCGCCTTCTCCTGGCCCGACGAGCGCGTTTTCGAGGGCACCTTCGTCAACGGTCTGCGCAATGGCCAGGGCACCCTCACCTGGCCCGACGGTCGCGTTTTCGAGGGCATCTTCGTCAATGACCGGCGGCACGGACAAGGCCGGCTGACGTGGCCGAACGGCAACGTCTACACCGGCGAGTTCCGCAACAATGCGATCACCGGGCGCGGCACGCTCGTCTGGGAAAATCAGAATGTCTACGAAGGCGAGTTCGTCGGCGGGGAACGAACCGGCTGGGGCGAGCAGAAGTGGCATAACGGCAACCGCTACGTCGGCGAGTTCGAGGCGAACCGGCGCCACGGCCGGGGCGCGTACCACTGGCGCGACGGGACCGTGTATCGCGGGCAGTTCGTGGACAACCGGATGCAGGGCTTCGGCGTCAAGCTCACCCCCGACGGCGAGCGCTACTTCCAGATCTGGCGGGACGGCGAACTGGTGAATGAGGCGTCCATCGCGGCGAACCCGCGCTGCGAACTCATGCTGGATGGCGTGCCGTGGATGTTCGCGAGCAACGACTGCATCAACGGTCGCGCCCACGGCACCGGCATCGCCGTGCGCGTGGACGGCCGGGCGTACGTGGACAACGGGCGTTTCGTCCTCGGCCACATGGTCGCCGGAGAAATGCATGTGCTCCTGGCGCAGGACGACGGCTAGCGTTCCGTGGAGATTGACGGCTTCAGGATTCAGCGGGAGGTCGGTCGCGGGGCGGCTTCAATCGTCTACCTGGCCACCTGGGGGGCGATCGGCCGCGAAGTCGCGCTGAAAGTCGCGGCGGGCGACGCGGCGCACGACCCGGATATCGGGCGGCGCTTCTCGCGGGAATACGATCTCGCCTCTCGGGTCGACCATCCCAACATCGTCAAGGTATACGAAGCCGGTACGGGCATCTTGCCCTACATCGCGATGGAATACCTCGATGGCGGAGACCTGATCGCGCGCATGGGCCGGGGCATGTCAGCGGGCGATGCCGTGGGCATCGCGAAACAGGTCGCCCTGGCGCTCGATGCCCTGCGCGGTCATGGCATCGCGCATCGCGACGTGAAGCCGGAGCACATCCTCTTTCGGGGCCGGGACGAAGCGGTGCTGACGGATTTCGGCATCGCGGCAGAGGCGGGGGCGCCCGCTTCGACGATTGCCGGCACCTCCCCGTACATGAGTCCGGAGCAGGCGGCCGGCGGTGCCGTGGACGTCCGGTCGGACCTGTACAGCCTCGGCGTCGTCTTCCGCCTCATGTTGACCGGCGAGGTTCCCGGCGCGTCAGGCGACGGCGACCTTGCCGCGGCAACCCCGGCGGCACGCCTGCCAGAGGCGGTGTCCGCGTATGAGGAACTGGTGGAGCGGTGGCTTTCGAAGGACCCGGACGCGCGGTTTCAGACCGGCGCGGACGTGGTCCTTGCGCTCGATGCGGTCGCGGTGCCGGGTTCGACGCCGATTCCCCCGGCGCGGGTTGACCCCGTATCCACCGTGGAGGTTCGCTCCGTGGCGGGGTCGGCGTTCGCGACGAGGGCGATTCGGGTGGAGAGAGCACGCGCACCGCGCCATCGGGCCACTTCCGCCGTATTCGCGTCGATGATCGTGGTCGCCATCGGGCTGGCCGGGTATTTCGGTGTCGCCGAGCGGGCCGCGATCGCGGATTTCCTCGCGCGCGCCGGGTTGACGGAGGATGTCTCGGCGACGGCGGCATGGAAGCGGGCCGAGGCGTTGCGTAGCGATCCGAACCAGTCCCTCGCTTCCGTTGTCGCCGCTTACCGGCGGGTTCTCGACAGCGACCCGGAGCACGCCGGCGCGCTGGAAATCCTGTCGACCGTTGCCGCCGCCTGGAAGACCGATATCGACCTTGCGCTCCAGTCTGACGATCTCGCGCTGGCGGAGGCCAAGCTGAACGAGTCCCTCGGCGTGTTCCCCGAGGACCAGGAACTCACGGTGATGTTCGAGCGGCTGTCCGACCGCCGCCGAGCGGATTCGATCATGCAGAGCACCAACGCGTTGCTCGCAAGCCAGGGCATGTCGCACGAACCGTCGGCGTCTTCCGCCATACAGGCCTACCAGGAGGTGCTGCAGCGCCTGCCGGAGTATGCCGAGGCGCAGATGCGCCTGAACGAACTTGCGGGACACTACACGGGATTGGCGGAACGCGCGGTGCTGGAGGGCGATGTCGCGGGCGCCATGGACAAGCTCGGGCGCGCCGTCGCCGCCGACCCGGGCCATCCCGCACTGGAAAGCGTGCGCGCCCAGATCGCCCAGGCCGCCACGCTGCAGGCGGAAATCGACGAACTCCTGAACAGGGCGAGCGCCTACCGGGCGGCCTCGGCGCTGGTCGAGCCGCCGGAAGCGAACGCGGCGGAAATCTATCACCGCGTTCTGGCCACGGATCGGGACAATGCCGTTGCCCAACAGGGATTGCTCGAGATCGCCGCCAGCGTGCTCGCGCAGTTCGGGGAATACCTTGACGCGGGCAATTTCGAGGGCGCCAAGCGCCTCGCCGACCGGGCCTCCGTCGTGGGCCTCGGGGATGTGCCCGTGAGCGAGATGCGCTCGCGCTACGATGCCGAAATCGAGCGTCGGGAGACGGTCGCGCAACTCCTGGGCGAGGCCGACGCGCTGTTCGCGGACGGTTGGCTCACGCTGCCCGTCGACGGTGGCGTCGTCCCCAAGCTGCGGGAAGTGCTCCGGCTCGATCCGGGCAACATCGCGGCGACGGAGTTGCTGACGCGCACCGCCGAGGCTCTCGCAAATGCCGCCAAGGACGCGCATGAGTTCGGCTTCGCCGACGATGCCCGCCTGTACCTGGACCTGGCGTTGACGGTTACCCCCGATGTGGACGAGTGGCGCGACCTGCGGGAGGCTTGGGCGGCCTCCGCCGACGCGGGCTGACCTTCGCGGCGTCGTGGTGCGAAGCCTGGACGAGCCGGAGCGGGTTGGCGTAACGTGCCTGTCCTTGGCCGGGAACGAATGGGGGGCCGGATGGCTCAATTGGACATCGCCGAGTGCATCAACCAGACCTTTCCCTGGTCCGGGAAGCCGGTGCAGCCGGACTCGCTGACCGGGTATGACTGCCATGTCGTCGGGTTCTGCAACACCGGTTGCCGCGAGAAGTTCGAGACTGCCGTCCGGCATTTCGAGGAGGCCAAGGCGTCGAAGGGCCTTCGGTGACAACCGCTCGAGGACGGAGTCCGTAAGGCCGTGGCATTAACCGGGATGGTCCCGCCGGGGGCGGCGAGTTCCGTTGCGCTCCGGCGGCGCCTCGTTGGCCTGGCCCTTGCCTGCGTGCGCCGGGAGTACCCGAACCGTATCGGCCACCTCCTCAAATCCGACGCGGACGTCCTCCCGCCGCGCCGCCTTGCTCCGGCCTTCTTCGGCTGTTTCGACTGGCACAGCGCGGTCCACGCGCACTGGCTGCTCGCGCGCCTGTGCCGAATGGAGCAGGACGCGGACTATGCGCCGAGGGCAAGGGACGCGCTGGCGCAGGCACTCACGCAGCGGAACATGACCGCCGAGTTGAACTACGTGGCGGTGCGGCCCGCGTTCGAACGTCCTTACGGCATGGCGTGGCTGCTGCAACTCGCCGCCGAACTGCACGAGTGGGATGACCCGGACGCACGGGGTTGGCTTGAGGCACTACGCCCGCTCGAGGAACATGCCGCCGCGGTATTCGAGGACTGGCTGCCCAAACTCGCGCACCCGGTGCGCAGCGGGACCCACGACCAGACGGCGTTCTCCCTGGGCCTGGTGCACGACTGGGCGCGGATCACGGGAGCGTCGGGACTGCGGGACCTGGTCGAACGCCGCAGCCTGGCGTTCTATGCCGAAGACCGCGACGCGCCCCTGGGGTACGAACCGTCCGGCCACGATTTCCTGTCGCCGAGTCTCGCGGAGGCGGACCTGATGCGTCGCATCCTGCCGCACGATACGTGCCGCGACTGGCTCGCCGGCTTCCTCGGAACCTTCGAACTCGACCCGGTGGCCGTACCGGATCCGCACGACGGCCACCTGGTGCATCTCGCGGGGCTCAACCTGAGCCGCGCCTGGATGCTCGAAGGCATCGCCTCGGTGGCGCCGTCCGAGACGATCGCCGCGATGGCCGCCCGTCACCGCGATGCCGGTCTCGGGGCGCTGGACGGGCTCACGTATGCGGGCGCCCACTGGCTGGGCACCTTCGCCGCCTACCTCATCACCCGTCGCGGCCTGGGATCAACCGCATCGCATCCAGCCTAGCTTGGATGTTGGGGACAACATCGTCTACGTGATCCGCAAGCGTTGATCGGGCGCCAGCGGCCGACGCTGCGGCCCGGAGCGTATCGAGCTATTGCGCGTCGAGGGGGTCGCGAAGGCGACTGGCGAGGGCAAGGGCGGGCGCGAACGTCGGGTCCGCCGCGAGCGCCGCCTCGATGTGCCGCATCTCGTCGCCCTGGTTCTGCGTGAATCCGAGGTATCCGAGGTAGTAGTGCGCGTAGGGATTGTCGTCGCTGATCGCAAGGGAGCGCTTCGCGTAGTCGCGTGCCGCCCCGTAGTCGCCCGCGTCGCCGCTTGTGCGCGCCCGCAGGAACATCTCGTAGGCGCGGCGATCGATCGCGGGTCCGGCGGACACCTGGGCGTCGCCCAGTAGCAGCTTTTCCGCGATGCCGTCGGCGATGGCGTCGCGAAGGGTGAAGATCTTGTCCATCGATCCGCGCACACTATCCCGCCAGGTCACGTCGAGATCCGCCAGGTCGGTCAGGCGAGCCGACACCGCGAGGCGGTCGCCGTCGCGCTCGACGCTGCCTTCCACCACGTAGGTCGCACCCAGCGTATCGGCGAGTTGCCGCAGCCGCGTTTCCCCGCTCCGGTACTCGGAGGTCTCGCGCGGGTCGAGCACGCCGAAGTCGGAGACGGTAGCGAGGCCGGACCCGATCTCCGCCGCCAGGCCGTGCGCGAGGTGCGCATCGCCCGCAGACCCCTTGTCGGTGAACGGCAATACGGCGATGGCGATGCGTTTCGGCGCCATCTCCGGCAACACCATCCACCACCCGATCCCCGTGCCCGCGACGATAACGATCATCGCCGCGATGGCGAGGGGTAGACCGTTGAATCCTGGTGAGTGCATTGGCGAGAGGGAGTGCCTGGAACGGCTATCCGATCTCCGGACGATTTCGGGTCCGGGTGGCAGGCACGGGTTCGCTAGTCAGCTTCAGCGCTTCGGCACCTGGAGTTCGGTGATCATCGCTTCGAGACGCAGGGTCTGCTCGTTCAGCGCGGTAACGACGCGCCGAAGGTCGTTCGCCATCACAATGGCCGCTGCTGCCTCGATCGCCGTCTTCTCGTCGGCGAGGGCAGCGGTCAGAACCTGTCGCGCCGCGCGGTATTCACTATCGTCCATTCGGGGATCCCTCCATCGTTGGGAGTCAGCAACGTTGACGAACGGGAGCGCAACGTCGGCTGACCATTTGGTCCTGTTGGTCGGAGTCCGCGAACTGAACCGCGAACTCCGAATCCCGAAGCGGATTCGGGCGAACGATTATAGTGAGATCGTCGATTTCCTGTCGCGTCAGGGATTCCCCATACGCTGGCCGTCGGTCTCGACAGCCGCGTCACTCAGAGTCGCCCGGACGTAAGGCGATATCCTACATGGTACTTGGTGTGAGCCGCCGCCACCCTGGGTCACGTCACCATCAAACCCTCGACCAACGCCGGTGGCAGGCCGCGCGTAGGGTGGCCATTGATCGAGCGGGCTGGCGTTCGGAGCTATCGGGTCAAGCAGGCCGCCTTGAGGTGCATCATAGGGTCGCGCTTCAAGATGGGGCGATCCGTACTCCCTCAGCAACTTGGTCGTTCTCACCTGCGAGGAGCACGGCAACCTGCACCGCCGTGAGGTGACGCCCGCCGAGGCCGCGTGGCGGGAACTCGTATGGGGACTCCGGCATTCGGCCCCGCCGCGCAGTACCTCACCCACGCGAAGTCCAACCCGTTGACTCCATGAATAGACATGGTAGATATTATTCGAAGGACTGTTGAGAGTATCGCGAGGTGATTGCGATGGCTGAACACGCGTACACCTATATCGTCTCGGAGCAAACACGGAGAGAGGTTTGGAGCAAATGCCACAGTACTGAGTACGCCGAACGGTACTATCAGTTGCTGGGCAATCGATATTTGAAGCGTCACAGGCAGTGCACCTTCGTCACGATACTGCTCGGCGGAGGAGCGATAGTTCCTGCCGCTCTCGCGGTGTTTTCTGATGTAGCCAACTCGTGGATTGGTGCAGCAATAGGTATTGCGGGGGTTCTGTTGGCCGGTGTCTCGGTCGTCGGTTTGGTCGGAGATTTTGCCCGAAAGGCCTCGGTGGCTATGTTTGTGGCTCGAACCTGTGGTCGGGCTGCCCGTGAGTTTAGAGACTTGCTAAATATAATAGACCTCAATCAGATCTATGAGGACCAAGCCCGATCCGAGTTTGCGAAACTGGAAACACTCGTGGCGAACGAAACGTACAACACCGAAGCAGTCGGAATCGAGGTCGATAACGAGGACGACGACAGCAAAAAAGCGGAAAGGGAGACCCGCGCCCACTTGGAGAGCCTTTATGCCTCGTGACATAAGAGAAGATCATCAACGACCCACGCCTCCGAGACCGGCACCGGAACCGCCACCAAGGCCGACGCCGCCACCCCCACCGCCACCCCCACCGAAAAGACTACCAACGTGAGGGTCGGGGAAACCCCGCGGGTACTTCGGACATGCCTGTAGCCCTTTCCCCCGTCATGGAGTACTCGGGTCCCCTGCCAGGGTAGAGTTGATCGCCCCCGGCCCGACAGGCTCGTCACTTCCTGCCGGTTCCCCTTCAGCATTTCCCAAAAGGCTTGATTCGGGGCTCGGGCGAGAGTAGGAGGATGCCCGCGATCCGGTAACGGCTTTGCTCGCCGAGGCGAAGCCGCCGCAGGGATATAGATAGACGGCCAAGCAATGGCACTCGTCGAGCATCATCCCGGCGATGCTTCTGGACTCCACCCAGACCTTGACCAGATTGTCGGAGTCTCCCCAAGGGTCACATGGCGAAGGGACACCGGATGGTCGGCTTCGCACACAGCGTGGATTTTCGCCTCTAACTGGATGATCTGCGCCTTGGTTCGCCTCCTCCGTGTGCCCTGGTTCACTGTCTTGCGTTCCACATCCGCACAGTCTGGGGGTTTGGGGCTGAATCCGGGGAGTTTCCCGGTTTCGAGTGGGGGAGGGGGCGAGGGAGGTGGTTCTAAGGCCCTGAAAAGTTTGGTCGGAGTGCGCGGATTTGAACCGCGGGCCCCCGCCTCCCGAAGGCGGTGCTCTACCAGGCTGAGCTACACTCCGATGGCCTCGCGCGGCATGGGCCGGCGGGCGGCGTATTGTAATGCGGTTGGCATGGAACACGCCAACCCTACCCTGTGGCGAAAGAGATTCTGGCCGTCGAAGAAGGCGACGGTGTACTTGTCCGCAGATTCTTCGGGCATCTGGAGGGCAACAAATAACCCCGCCGGGGCCTTGCGGCAAGTCCGGCGGGGAGTAAACAGGTTTGAAGGTTGGCGAGTGAGCAGTACTTGCGCCAACCCAACG
The DNA here is from genome assembly GCA_963668365.1 of Pseudomonadales bacterium. Lineage (GTDB taxonomy): Bacteria > Pseudomonadota > Gammaproteobacteria > Pseudomonadales > Azotimanducaceae > VXNE01. The sequence continues at coordinate 4,011,103 of OY764266.1, read as the reverse complement.
TCAATATTCCAACCAGGCGCCTCGGTTGCGACTTGCGCCTACCGCATGCGGGCGACGGCGTAGCTGGTCAGGGCTTCGAGCGCTTCGCGGTAGATGTTCGCCGGCAGGTGCGTGAGGGAGTCGGCGGCGCAAGCGGCGAATTCCACGGCGCGGTCGCGGGTGTAGTCGAGGGCGCCGGAGCGTCGGACGGCGGCCCGCACGGCGGTCAGCGCGTCGGCGCAGCGGGTCTCGAGGGCGTCGCGCACCAGCGCCGCGTCTTCGGGATTGCCGTACTTCATGGTGCGAATGAGGGGCAGTGTCGCCTTGCCTTCGGCGAGGTCGTCGCCGATGTTCTTGCCCATGACCTCGCTGTCGCCCTCGTAGTCGAGCCAGTCGTCGACGAGCTGGTACGCCAGGCCGAAGTCCCTGCCGTAGGCGCGCATCGCCTGGATGAGGTCCGGGTCCCTGGTGGCGAGCACGGCGGCGGTGTGGGCGGCCGCCTGGAACAGCAGGGCGGACTTGCGCAGGATCACCTCCATGTAGTCCGCTTCGTCGTAGGCGGCGTTGCCGATGTTGTCGAGTTGCAGGACCTCGCCCTCGGCGATGATGTTGGTGGCGTCCGCGACGATGGCCATGACGTCCATGTTGTCGAGGTCCACCATGATCTGGAAGGCGCGCGAGTAAAGGAAGTCGCCGACGAGGACGCTGGGGGCGTTGCCCCAGGTGACGTTCGCGGTTGCGCGGCCGCGCCGCAGGTTGGAACTGTCCACGACATCGTCGTGCAGCAGCGTCGCGGTGTGGAGGAACTCGATGATCGCCGCGAGTCGAATGTGATCCGATGCGTCGTAGCCGCAGCAGCGCGTGGTCAGCAGCACGATCAGCGGACGCAGGCGCTTGCCCCCACTATTGACGATATAGGCGCCGATCTGCTCGACCAGGGCGACTTCGGACGCCAGTTGGGTCGGGATGAGCGCGTTGACCTGCGCGAAGTCGCTGGCGGCGAGCCGGTAGATGGACGCCAGGTCGGTTGCGTCGAGGCGCGGCGCGCGGGCGACTGCCGGGTTTGACGCCATCTTGGGGAAGCTCCATTTCGCGGTGTCGCGGCCATCGCCTGCCTCAAGAGCCGCGTTGTAAAGACTGTCTCCGGTCCGTAGAATTACGCGCCTTTACCGGGTCGCGACGCGCATGGCCTGATAGCTGGTCGCGGCCTTTTGCGTTGAATCGTGCGTCGAGTCTACGGTGAGCCGATTTTCCCGGCATTGTAGTACAGAAGGTTTTCTCGGGTGTCGTCATGTTTGCGGTTTTTGAGAGCGGCGGTAAGCAGCATCGCGTGTCTGAAGGGGATGTGATCCGACTCGAGCGCCTGTCGGGAGAACCCGGCGAGAGCATCGAGTTCGACCGCGTTCTGCTCGTCTCCCAGGGCGACGATGTCGCCGTGGGCATGCCCTATGTCGAGGGCGGCAAGGTCACCGGTGAAGTCCTGGAACAGGGACGCGGCGCCAAGATCCGGGTCATCAAGTTCAAGCGGCGCAAGAATTACCTGCGTCGGATTGGCCATCGGCAGGATTACACCGCAGTCCGGATCACGGGGATCAATGCTTGAGCCGGTCCGGCTTCGTGGTGCGTTACAATGCGCCGCGACGCCTGATCCGGCGTCCACTGGAGGATAGTGCATCATGGCGCACAAGAAGGCTGGCGGCAGCACCCGCAACGGGCGCGACTCGCAATCCAAGCGTCTCGGCATCAAGAAGTACAGCGGACAGTTCGTTCGTTCCGGCAATATCCTGGTGCGCCAGCGGGGGACGAAGTTCAACGCCGGCGAGAATGTCGGTTGCGGCCGTGACTACACGCTCTTCGCCAAGGCCGATGGCTATGTGAGCTTCTCGGTCAAGGGACCCCGCCGCAAAAAGTACCTTGCCGTCACGCCTCATCTCGGCGAGCCTGCCGCCGCGCCGGAAATCCGCCCGACGACATCGGAGTAGCGCGGGCAGCCAGCGCGCGGCGTCAGTCGCCATGAAATTCGTCGACGAAGTAGCAGTCACGGTTGCTGCGGGCAAGGGCGGTCCGGGCGCCTTGAGTTTCCGCCGCGAGCGATCCGTCGCCAGGGGCGGGCCCGACGGCGGCGACGGCGGCGACGGCGGCGATGTCGCGCTGGTCGCCAACGAAGCGCTGAATACCCTTGTGGACTTTCGTTTCCAGCCCCACTTCCGCGCGGAAAACGGTCACCCGGGAAGCGGCCGCAACAAGACCGGGGCGAGCGGGGAGACCCTCACCCTGCGCGTGCCCGCGGGCACCACGGTCATAGACGAGGACACCCTCGAGGTCATTGGCGACCTGCCGCGCGCCGGCTCGAGCCTTGTCGTCGCGCGCGGCGGCCGCCGGGGGTTCGGCAACACCCGCTTCAAGTCCAGCACGGAACGCGCGCCGCGCAGGACAACCCCGGGAGAGCCGGGCGAGACGCGTTCCCTCAGGCTGCAGCTCCAGGTGATCGCCGATGTGGGCCTGCTGGGTCTTCCCAATGCCGGCAAGTCGACGCTCATCGCGCGCGTTTCCGCATCGAAGCCGAAGATCGCCGACTATCCTTTCACGACTCTGGTCCCGAACCTCGGCGTCGTGCGCATCGATACCGATACCAGTTTCGTTGTCGCCGACATTCCGGGGCTCGTTCCGGGGGCCGCCTCCGGCGCCGGGCTCGGCACCCGGTTTCTCCGCCACCTGACGCGAACCCGCATCCTCCTGCACATCGTCGATGTCGCCCCGCCGGACGGATCGGATCCTTTGCACAATATCGACGCAATCGAACGGGAGCTTCTCGCCTATAGTCCGGCATTCGCCGAGCGGCCGATCTGGATGGCGCCGAACAAGATGGACCTGACGACGGACACCGACGTGGCCGATGCGATCCGGACGCGCTACCCGGACCGGGCGGTGTACCCGGTTTCCGCCGCGACGGGGGAGGGCGTCCCCGCCCTCGTGCGCGCGCTCGCCGGTGGACTCGCCGGTATCGACACCGAGGCCGAAGCGGCGCTGCGCGAACGCATCGCCCAGGACGTGCTCCTGCGCTCGGAAACGGAGCGCCGCGCCCTGCGCGATGTCGGCGCGGACGCGGAACGCGATCCCGACGCCGCCTTCGATGGTGCGGTTCCGGGATCCGCGCCCGACGGCCCGGGAAGAGCCGGGCAGTGAATACGCCAGCGCGACAGAAGCTGCGCGAAGCGGGGCTGTGGGTGGTCAAGATTGGCAGCGCGCTCACGACGGGCAACGGTCGCAGCCTGGACCAGGACGCCATCGGGCGCTGGTGCGATCAGATCGCGATTCTGAGAGAGGGCGGCAGCCGCGTGATCCTGGTGTCGAGCGGCGCCGTGGCCGAAGGCTGCCGCAGGTTGGGCCTCGCGCGTCGCCCGGAGAGCGTGCACGAGTTGCAGGCGGCGGCGGCGGCCGGGCAGATGGGTCTCGTCGAGGCCTACGAACAGGCATTGCGGCGTTCCGGACTCGGTACCGCGATGGTGCTGCTGACCCATGACGATTTCGCCGACCGCGGACGCTACCTCAATGCGCGGGCGACGCTCCGGACCCTGCTCGATTTCGGCGTGGTGCCCGTGATCAATGAGAACGACTCGGTTGCCACCGATGAGATCAAGCTCGGGGACAACGACATGTTGTCGGCCATGGTGGCGAGCGCGCTGGCAGCGGATGTCCTCGTGCTCCTGACGGACCAGGACGGGTTGCTGCAGCGCGATCCGAAGGTCGATCCCGGCGCGCCGCTGGTGAGCGACGCGTCGGCGGACGATCCGAAGCTCGACGGCTATGCTGGAGGCGGCGGCGTCCTCGGCCGGGGCGGCATGGTGACGAAGCTCGCGGCCGCGCGGCTTGCGGCGCGGTCCGGCACGCATACGGCGATCGCCAACGGGACGCTCGACGGGGTGCTCCTGGCGCTCGCGCAAGGGGCGCGGATCGGCACCGTGCTTGCGGCGGATGTGGAGCCGCTGACGTCGCGCAAGCGCTGGATCGCGGGACAACTCATCGCCAAGGGCGAGATCGCGCTCGACGCTGGCGCGGTGGAAGCGGTCCGAAACCGGGGCGTGAGCATACTTGCGGTTGGCGCCGTGCGCGCGGCCGGAGCGTTCAGACGCGGCGACATGGTGCGGGTCACGGACACGGCGGGCGCCGAGGTGGCCAAGGGGCTAGTGAATTACAGCGGCGACGAGATCCGGCTGTTGCTCGGCGCCGGGAGCGATGAGATCGAAGCGCGCCTCGGCTACGTCGCCGAACCCGAGTTGATCCACCGCGACAACCTGGCAGTACTGTGACCGGGGCGGGTCCGGGGAGCGCGAGGGGGTACCCCTCGCATGAAGATGGCAGCGCGAGGGGGTACCCCTCGCATGAAGATGGCAGCGCGAGGGGGCACCCCTCGCATGAAGATGGCAGCGCGAGGGGGCACCCCTCGCATGAAGATGGCAGCGCGAGGGGGCACCCCTCGCATGAAGATGGGAGCGCGAGGGGGCACCCCTCGCATGAAGACGGCGGCGCGAGGGCGTACCCCTCGCAAGAAAAGGCAGCGCAAGGGGCGCACTCCTCGCGCGAAAGCGCTTCAGCCGAGCGCTTCGATCTGGGCGTGCAGCCTCGACTTGTGCCGGGACGCCTTGTTCTTGTGCAGGATTCCCTTGCCGACGAGTTTGTCGAGCACCGGGACGGCGTCGGCGAAGGCGGCGGCTGCCGCTTCCTTGTCGCCGGTCGCCACTGCGGCGTTGACCCGCTTCAGGTAGGTGCGGTACATCGAGCGCTGACTCGCGTTGCGAGCGCGTGCCGACTCGGCCTGGCGCGAGCGCTTCTTCGCTTGTGGATTGTTGGCCAACTCCGTCCTCCTCGAACGCGACGCGCTAATGTGCCCGCGAGGGTTCCCCATGTCAACCGGGCCGGATAGGCGGACCGACCCGGAAACGGCGGACGTCGCGGCCGCGGGGACGGTGGTCGCATCCATGACGGCGCTCTCCCGCGTCAGCGGATTCGTCCGGGACATCGTCCTGTCCCACTTTCTCGGCGCCGCGGGCGCGGCGGACGCCTTCTTCGTCGCCTTCCGGATACCGAACTTCTTCCGCCGCCTGTTCGCCGAAGGCGCCTTTGCGCAGGCGTTCGTGCCGGTTCTCGCCGAGTACCGCGCCGGGGACCGTCGCGCGCTGAACGACTTCGTGCGGGCGGTGGCGGGCAACCTCACCCTCGTCCTGACCCTCGTCACGTTCGCCGGCATCTTCGGGGCTTTCGGCCTGGTCGTTGTCTTCGCGCCAGGCTTCGCCGGCGACGACGTTCGCCTGTCGCTGGCGGCGGACATGCTGCGCGTCACGTTCCCCTATCTCGCGCTCATCTCTCTCACGGCCTTCGCCGGCGCCATGCTGAACAGCTTCCACCGCTATGCGGTGCCGGCGTTCACGCCCGTCCTGCTGAACCTGTCGCTCATCGGCGCGGCGCTCGTTGCGGCGCCGGTGTTTTCCGAGCCGGCGATGGCTCTCGCCTGGGGCGTGTTCGTCGCGGGTATTGCCCAATTGCTGTTCCAGCTTCCGTCGTTGCGCCGTCTGGAACTGCTGCTGCCGCCGAAGGTCGACTGGCGCGACCCGGGCGTGCGCAAGGTCGGCAGTCTGCTCGGTCCCGCCGTGTTCGCGGCGTCGGTGAACCAGGTCAACGGGCTGATCAGCGGCATTCTCGCGTCGCTGCTCGTCACCGGCAGCATCTCCTGGCTGTATTACGCCGACCGGCTGATGGAGGTGCCGATCGGGGTGGTCGCGGTCGCGCTTGGCACGGTGCTGTTGCCGAACCTGTCGCGGCTGCATACCGAGGACGACCGCGAGGGTTTCGCGTCGACGCTGGATTGGGGCCTGCGCATGGCGATCCTGTTCGCGCTGCCGGCGGCCGCCGCGCTGTTTGTCCTTGCCGTCCCGCTGGTGGGAACGATGTTTCATCACGGCGAGTTCGATGCCGGGGACGCGCGCATGACGGCGGCGGCGCTGCAGGCGTTCGCCCTGGGCCTGCCGGCGCTGGTGCTGGTCAAGATCGCGGCGCCCGGTTTCTTTGCGCGCCAGGACACGCGCACGCCGTTTCGCTATGCCGCGGTTTCGGTGGGCGTCAACATCGCCGCGGGACTGGCCATGTTCTGGTGGCTGAAGCACGTCGGGCTCGCGCTCGCCCTCGGCATCGCCGCGACGGTCAACGCGATCCTCCTGATCCGGGGTTTGCTGCGCCGGTCCGACTATGCGCCGACGCGGGCGCTGTGGCGCACGCTGCTCGCTGCGACCGTCGCCAGCGCCGTGATGGTGGCGGCGCTCGCGTGGTTCGTTCCGCCGGACGAAGCCTGGCTCGACGCCGGCGCGTTCGAGGCATTCGGCATCGATACGTTCGTGGCGGCCCGCGCTTCGGTGCTCGCCCTTGCCGTCGCCGCGGGCTTCGTGGTGTACGCCGCCGCGGCGTACGCGATGGGCGTGCGACCGCGGAATATGCGTCACCGCGTCTGATAGGGACACGAGTAGAATCCGGGCATGGAGCTGATACGCGGCCTGCGGGGCATAGCTCGGAACCAGCGCGGCAATGTCGTGACCATCGGCAATTTCGACGGTGTGCACCATGGTCACCTGAAGCTGCTCTCCGAACTTGTGGCAAAGGGCGTCGAGTTGGAGCGGCCGACCCTGCTGATGACGTTCGAGCCCCAGCCGAGGGAGTTCTTCCGCGGCAGAGAAGTGCCCGCGCGACTGACCCGGTTTCGCGAGAAAGTGCATCTGTTGCGGCCGACGGGTATCGATCGCGTGCTCTGCATCCCGTTCAATGAACGAACGGCATCGATGCCCGCAGCATACGTGGCCAAGGATATCCTGCGGGACATCCTCGGCGCGGAACACGTCATCGTCGGAGACGATTTCCGTTTCGGCGCCGAGCGCATCGGCGACTACGCCATGTTGAAGGTCGCCGGCGACCGGTACGGCTACGGCGTCAGCCATATGGGCACCCTGAAACTGGAGGACGCGCGCGTCAGCAGCACGGGGATCCGCGCCGCGCTCGCCGAGGGGAACTTCGCCATGGCGGAGCAACTGCTCGGCCACAAGTACTTCATGATGGGACATGTCGTCTATGGCCGCCAGATCGGCCGCACCATAGGCGTGCCGACGGCCAACATTCGCCTGCAGCGATACCGTTCGCCGCTGTCGGGCGTTTTCTGCGTCTCCGTGCACGGACTCGACCGTCGCTACGAGGGTGTCGCGAATATCGGCGTGCGGCCGACCGTTGACGGCAGGGAACCGCTGCTCGAGGTGCACATCTTCGATTTCGATGAGGAAATCTACGGCAGGCTCCTGACCGCAACGGTTCACCACAAGCTGCGCGAGGAGCGCAAGTTTCCGTCGCTCGATGCGTTGAAAGCGCAGATAGAACTCGATATCCAGGAAACGAAGGAATGGTTCGCGGCATGAGGCTCCGCTGCTACGCGTTCGCGCTCGTGGTCCTCGGTATCGACCAACTGACGAAATGGATCGCGACCGTGAAACTGGACTTTGTGGCGGAGATGGACGTGTTGCCGTTCCTGTCCTGGAAGCTCGTGCACAACACGGGGGCGGCCTTCAGCATGTTCGCCGACGCCAGTTGGTCGCGATGGGGGCTGTCGCTACTGGCGGGCGCCATTTCGATCTTCCTCGTCAACGAGATACGCACGCTCCAGCGCGGCGCCGGCTGGTACGGTATCGCCTGCGCCTGCATTCTGGCGGGCGCGGTCGGCAACCTGGTGGACCGCGTGCGCCTGGGACATGTGATCGACTTCGTCTTCGTCCACTACGAGGCGTTTCGATTCCCGGTCTTCAACGTTGCGGACTCGGCGGTCACCGCGGGGGCGGCAATCTGGATTGCGCTGGCGGTGACGGGGTCGATGTCGAGGGTGCGCGAGACTTCCTGAGCACGTCGTTCGGCGTCGCCAACTCACGCAATTCGCCGGGAATGTCGCACGCGCATTCCGGACCCTGACGAATACATGATCGCGCCCATCGGCTGTACCTTGATGCTTCGCCATTCGCGACGAAGTTGGAGATGTTGGAGTGAATACCCGGGGATTCACGCTGATCGAATTGATGGCGGCGCTTGGAATCCTCGCCATACTCGCGGTTCTCGCCTCTCCGGTGTACACGCGGTACAGCGTGGGAACCCATCGCGCGGCGGCGCAGGCCGATCTTCTGCGCTGCGCGCAGGGAATGGAGCGCCATGCGAGCCTCGCGTTCTCCTACCATTCGGCGATCGACTCGGATGGCGACGGCGTCGGTGACCTGGACAGCGGCCAGGTGACCCCCAATGTTTGCATCCCCACATCGAATCAATACCGCATCGATCTGGTGGAAGCCGGCGCCAACGGGTTCCTGCTTCGGGCGAGCCCGATCCACCCGGGCAACGCGGTCGACGGCGATGGGGACCTGGCGCTGGACGGATCCGGTGGGCGGTTCTGGGATCGCGACGACGACGGGGAGTTCGGTTCGGGAGAGGACACGTGGGATTAGTGTCGTGTCACGCGCTGAAGCGTCATAACTCGTGTGACACGACACTAGCTCGCGGCATCACCCTGACGGAAACTCTCGTCGCCGTGCTCGTCATGAGCGCTGGCGCCCTCGGCCTTGCAGGCCTGCAGGCCGAGAGCCTGGGCGCGGGGCGCGAGGCGAACGCGCGTTCGGTGGCCGTGCAGCGCGCCCTCGATATGCTGGATCGCATCCGTGCGAACAGGGCGGTGCCCGCCGGGGAATTCGCCGTTGGCAGTGGGCCTCCGGTATTTCAGGACTGTCTGCATGTTTCATGCGATCCCGGCGAGATGGCGCGATTCGACGTGGCGATGTGGAAGTGCGCACTCGGTGCCTGGCGCGATGCGGCGGCCTGCGCGCAGTTGCGCGAAGCGGGTGCGTTGCCGGATGCCGATGCGATGCCCGGGTTGCCGGGAGGCGATGGGGCGGTTGTCGTCAATGACGTTACGGGTCTGGTCACCGTGAGGGTGTCGTGGCGCCCGCCGGGTCGCGATTCGCCGGTGGCGATTGTCATGGCGAGCAGGGTGTGACCGGTCATTTCGAATGCCCCGGCCGACCACTGATGCGTGGGCAACGGGAGGGCGGCGCGTCGCTGATCGAGTTGATGCTGGCGCTAGGGATCGGCGTGATCGTGGCGGCTGGCGCGGCGCGGCTGTTTGCCGACAGCCAGCGCGCGTACGCACTGCTGCTCGGCCAGACACGAATGCAGGAGTCCGCCCGGCAGTCGCTCGATTTCATCGCCAGGTCTGTCCGTTCCGCGGGCTACATGGGCTGCCAGTCTGCGGCCGGCACCGTGCGCAATACGCTGAACGGCGGGTGGGGAAGCATCTTCGAAGTCGACGTGAGCAAGCCTGTCGAAGCCTTCGACGGCACGGATGCGCGCGGCTTGCCGGATAGCTGGACGCCGAGTCTCTCGCGACTTCCGAGGAAGGGCGCGGGAAACGCCTTCGCGCGCGGCCGGGGCGTCGACATCGGCGCGGTCCTGCCGTTCACTGATGTGCTGGTCCTGCGCCGCGTCGCCTTGCCGGGCGCGCGCATCGCGGCGATGGCGGCGCCCGACGGCTTTCCCGTGGTGGAAGACGATGGCGACCTTGGCCTCGACGCGGATGATTTCGCCGTCATTTCGGATTGCCGGCAAGCTGCGCTCTTCCGCATCGGTCGGATAGAGCGGGGAAATCGTGTCTCGACCCTGGTCCGCACGCCGGGCGGTGGTCTGTTCGACAACGCGGCGGGCGCTTCGCTGTCCGCTACGGATACGCCTTACGGGAGCGTGTCTGGCCCCGGGGGTACCGCGGTGTCTGGCGTCGTCACCGAAATCTACTTCGTCGCGCGCGGAACCGGCCGCAACAACGTGGGATCCATCCCGTCCTCCCTTTGGCGAAAGACCACGACCGATGCGCCGGTGGAACTGATTCAGGGAATCGAGGACCTGCAGGTGCGCCTTGGCCTGGACGGCAACCGCGACGGTGCGGTGGACCGGTATGTGACTGCCGGCGATGCGAGTGGTCGGGACGTGCGATCGATCGATGTCCGGGTGACGGCGAACAGCGTCGATGCCGTAGAAGGCGCGGAGCCCATGCGGCGCACGTTCTCGCGTGTGATCGCGCTGCGAAACTGATGCCTGCCCGATTGAAACGCGTGGAGTCGGGCCATGCGGAATAGCCAGCACGGCATCGCATTGTTCGTCTGCCTGGTGGTCCTGCTCACGCTTGGCGTGGCGGGTGTTTCGGCTTCCCAGGCGGTGTCGCTGGAGGTGCGCATGGCGCGCAACGGACACGATGGCGACCTCGCCCTGCAGGCTGCGGAGTCGGCGCTGCGGGAGGGGGAAGAGCTTGTGGCGTTGGCCGGGTTCGATCCCGCGATGCCGGGCTTCTACGCGGCGCCGGGCTTCGACGCGCCGGCCCCGTGGTCGCGGCCCGAGACCTGGGGCGATGCCAGCAGTCGCGTGGCGACCTCGCTGCCCAGCGTGTCGGAGCCGCCCCGATTCATCGTCGAACGGATCGCATCGTGGGTGAATCCGGACGATGGCGTCGGTGTGGAAGTGCTCAGGGTGACGTCCCGTGCCGTGGGCGGAACGCCGCACGCGCGCGTCGTGTTGCAGAGCACGTTCGCGTTGTCACATCCTGGCGGTACAGGGTCGAGACGCGCCGTCCGGCTGTCGTGGCGGGAGCTCGACGCCCTCTGAGGCAAGGATCACGGGCATGCGACGGCGCGACCGCGCGCGTCCTCCACGATGCCGTCACCGTCGCTGTCCCGCGCGTGCCGCACGCGGGCCTGGGCGTTGATGACGATCTGTCGCGCGAACCACGGATCTCCGCTTTCCGGGCAGAAGAGGAAGTTTCCGTTCTGCCAGTCCGTCAACCCGTCGGGTCGGATCAGGAGGTAAGTCCTGTTGCGGAATGAACGCCAGTAGAAGCGGTCGCCTTCCTGCAGGCGCGGAAGGCGGCGAAGAAGCACGTCGGCGCCGTCGAAGCGCCCGTTGGCATTCCTGTCGAGAAACACCAGCGTGCCGTTGTGCCAGGTATTGCGCCGGCCGCAGGTGTCCATCCGCGCGGCTTGGGCGGGGCACAGCGTGGTGGACGAGCGGTGCGTGACCGCGGCGTGGCGAGCGAAACGGATCGCGCCGAGCATCTGGTTGACCGCTGCGGTGGCTCGATGCTGTTCGATCAGGTGGGTGGCGCCGCCGCTGGCCGAGGCGACCAGGATGCCCGCCACGGCCAGCGTCGTGAGCATTTCCACCAGCGTGAGACCCGCGCACTTCACAACCATTCCTGCCATCACCCATGGTAGATGGGCTCCGAAGGCGCGCGATAGAGGCCATCGCCGAAAGACGCGTGCGCGTCCGCATCGGGATGGAGTGCGAAATGTCGGGTCGGCTTGGGTGGGGATGAAACGCGGCGTCCGCCAGGCCGACGGGTTTCACGGCTAGTTCGGAACCGGCTGCTCGATGCTGACCGGCTGCGGAGTCCTGGACCGGCCCATGAGGCCGAGGGTCATGACATTCAACAGTGAACGCTTTCGCTTGATCGTCGTCTGCGCGAAAGCGAAGTTGCCGTCGACGTCGAACGTCGAATGGTCGGGGTAGTTGATGGCCAGGATCCGCATCGCGTCGTTCGCGGTCTCCGGCAGCCCGAGCTGGTAGTTCGCCTCGACGAGGATCGACAACGCGTTTGCGGTCGCGGGTGTCTGCGAGTAGTTCTCGACGACGCCGCGCGCCCGGTTCGCGGCTGCGACATAGGCGCCGCGGGTCATGTAGTAGAGGGCGATATTGACTTCCGCCGTCGCGAGCAGGTTTCGCAGGTGGATCATGCGTTGGCGGGCATCCTTTGCGTAGATGCTGTCCGGGTAGTTCGCGAGCAGTTCCGAATAGTGGGCGAAAGCCTGCCGCGCGTTGCTGACGTCGCGTTTCGACGGGTCGTCGGGGCGAAATCGATCGAACAGGTTGCGGTCGAACCGTTCGGAAATCAGCCCGCGCAGGTACAGCACGTAGTCGATGTGCGGGTGCTGCGGATGGAGCCGAAGGAACCGGTCCGCAGCGGTCTCGGCGTCATCGAGGGCGTGCGACATCAACTTCGCGTAGATCAGCTCGAGCTGCGCCTGCTCCGCGTATCGTCCAAAGGGGAAACGCGCCTCTAGTTGCTCCAGCCTCTCAACGGCGGCGTTGTGGTTGCCCGAGCGCATGCTCGCGCGGGCCCTGTTGTAGAGTATCTCCTCGGTGGTGTGCGCTTCGGCGTCGTCCTTGTCGCGGTCGCGCCCGATGAACGGCATCCAGGCGCAGCCGCTGGCGCCGAAAACGAGGAGCAGAAACGCTATGCGAAGTTGTTTGTGCACGGTGTCTAGTGTAACGCTTCGCGAGTGGCGGCGGGTATAGCCGAAGGAGCCACCAATGCAGGCCGACCACCAGGTGTTTGACGGTATCGTGCCGGAGCAGAGCGCGGGAGAGAGGCTGGACGTTGCGGCGACCAGGCTCGTGCCGGGCCTGTCGCGCGCCCGGATCGTCGCCGCGATCCGGTCCGGCGCCGTGCTGCTCGACGGGCGGGCGCGGAAACCGGCCCACCGGGTTCTCGGCGGCGAGCGGATTTCCATCCGTCTCGAGGAGCAGCCGCGTACGAGCCGGGACGAGCCGCAGCCCGTGCCGTTTGAGGTGGCCTACGAGGACGAACACCTGATCGTCGTCGACAAGCCTGCCGGGCTCGTGGTGCATCCCGGAGCGGGAAACGCCGACGGCACCCTGGTCAACGGCCTGCTCGCGAAGCGGCCGACCCTTGCCGCACTTCCCCGGGCGGGAATCGTGCACCGGTTGGACAAGGACACGAGCGGGTTGATGGTGGTGGCGGCGAGCGAGCCGGTGCGCCAGTCGCTCGGGCGCGCGATTCAGCGGCGCGCCGTCGATCGGGTCTACCTGGCGGTGGCGGAGGGGGTGATGATCTCGGGCCGGGACATCGACCTCGCGCTGGGCCGCGACTCCACGCAGCGCACGCGTTGGCGGGCGCGCGAAGATGGTCGCCCGGCGCTGACGCACGTGCGGGTCGTCGCCCGCTATCGAGCCCACACGCTGGTGCGCGCAAAGCTCGAAACGGGGCGCACCCACCAGGTGCGCGCCCATCTCAGCGCCGTCGGCCACCCGCTGGTGGGCGACAGGCGCTATGGCGCCCGAGGCCGCCTGCCGAAGGTGCCTTCGGCCGAACTCATCGAGGTCATCAGGCGGTTTCCGCGACAGGCCCTGCATTCGCGCTTTCTCGGCTTTGAGCATCCGGCATCAGGGAGCATGATGCGATTCGAAAGTCCTGTGCCCGAGGATATCGGGGGGCTGGTTCGCGCGCTCAAGGCGGATGCCCAGGGGGTTTCTTCCGCCGAGAGATCGCCGTAACTGCAATTTGCGGGCTACGACTGATGGGATTTGAGGCATTTGGCTGTATCGAATTGCCGCCACTGACGCACAGTGGTCCCGAGCCCGCTGTGCTACATTCGTATTGCTCACGTTGGGAATGCACGTGGAAGGCCTGAGCCAGGAACTGATCGCCATCATCGTCGCCGCCATTGGTCTCGCTGCGGTCATGGTGCCTCAAATGCGCGCACTACGGCGCGAGATCGGGGACGTACGCCGGCTAACGGTTGATTTCGATCAGCGACTGTCGGCAGAGGTTGGCACCTTGCGGCGGGAGATAGACGGATTAAGGCAGGAGTTTGATCGAAGGCTGTCTGCCGAGATCAGCAGCTTGCGGGAGGATCTCAACGGATTTCGGGAGGATCTCAACGGGTTTCGGGAGGATCTCAACGGGTTTCGGGAGGAGCTCAACGGCCTGCGGGCGGAAGTCAGAGGCCTCCGGGCCGACGTGGTCGAGCTCAGGAACCAGGTGAGCGAGCTGCGCGAAAGAATGGCCCGTGTTGAAGGCATCTTCGAGGGATTCAAAAAATCCGAGCCGGCGCTCGGGACAGGCTCGGCGTAAGGCGCAAACTACGCGTGACGGGTTCCGGGCCGGCGGCCACATTCCGGCACCCATATGGATGGGCTTGAGCCCTGAGTTCGTTTGACATGTAACGGGCCAACCGTAAAAATGCGCGGCCCTGATCCATTCTCGTTGAATGTCCCATGGCGGAGATGCTGTCCGGCGCCGACATGCTGATTCGCGCCTTGCAGGACGAAGGGGTTGAATACCTTTTCGGCTATCCGGGCGGGGCGTCCCTGCACATCTACGACGCCATATTCAAACAGCAGAAGGTGGAGCACATACTCGTGCGCCACGAACAGGCGGCGACGCACATGGCCGACGGTTACGCCCGGGCCACGGGGCGGCCCGGCGTCGTGCTGGTCACGTCGGGCCCCGGGGCGACCAACGCCATTACCGGCATAGCGACGGCGCACATGGACTCGACGCCGATCGTCGTCATCTCCGGCCAGGTGCCGAACCCCCAGATCGGCACCGACGCATTCCAGGAGACCGACATGGTCGGGATCTCCCGGCCCGTCGTGAAACACAGTTTCCTTATCCGCGAGGCGTCGCAGATTCCGGAAGTGGTCAAGAAGGCCTTCTACATCGCGACCACGGGCCGTCCGGGGCCGGTGGTCATCGACGTCCCGAAGGACTCCACCGATCCCGCCACGACGTTCGAATACCACTATCCGCGGGAGGTTTCGCTGCGATCGTACAATCCCACGGTGCGAGGGCACAGCGGCCAGATTCGCAGGGCCGTGAAAGCATTGCTGGACGCCAAACGCCCGGTCATCTACACCGGGGGCGGCGTGGTGCAGGGCAACGCGACCGAGGAACTCGGCGGGCTTGTGGGAAAGCTCGGATATCCGGTCACCAACACGTTGATGGGCCTTGGCGGATTCCCCGGGACCGATCGCCGCTTCCTGGGCATGCTCGGCATGCACGGCACGTTCGAAGCCAACATGGCCATGCACCATGCGGACATGATCTTTGCCGTGGGGGCCCGCTTCGACGATCGCGTCACCAACGATCCCGCGAAGTTCTGTCCCGACGCCAAGATCGTGCACCTCGATGTCGACCCGGCCTCGATCTCAAAGATCATTCGCGCCGACGTGCCCATTGTCGGGCCGGCCGACGGGGTGCTGCGCGAAGTGAACCAGGTGCTCGACCGGTCCCTTGCCCGCAAACCCGATGCCATCGACCGGGAAGCGCTCGCCGCGTGGTGGAATCGGATCCGGCAGTGGCGCTGCAAACACGGACTCGACCACGACCAGCGCCATCGTGGCGACTCGCCCCTGCTGCCGCAGCAGGTGGTTCAGGCGGTGTATCGGGCGACTTCGGGCGACGCCTACGTCACGAGCGATGTCGGCCAGCACCAGATGTTCGTGGCGCAGTACTACAAGTTCGACCGCCCGCGCCGTTGGATCAACTCGGGCGGACTCGGCACCATGGGCTTCGGTCTGCCGGCCGCGATGGGCGTGCAGTTCGCCTATCCGGATGCCACGGTGGTGTGCATCACCGGCGAAGGCAGCTTCATGATGAACATGCAGGAGCTTTCCACCTGCATGCAGTACGCGCTGCCGATCAAGATCATCAACCTGAACAACGCGGCGCTGGGCATGGTCAAGCAGTGGCAGGACATGCAGTATGGGGGCCGGCTCTCCCATAGCACCTATCGCGATGCGTTGCCGGACTTTGTCGACCTGGCGGGCTCGTTCGGCCACGCGGGCTTCCGCGCCGGCAGCGTGACGGAGCTTGACGAGGTCATGTCCGAAGTGTTCAGCCCCGAGTTCGCGGACAAGCTGTGCCTGGTCGACGCCTGCATCGATCCGGAAGAACACGTCTATCCGATGGCGATCAAGGGCGGTGCCATGAACGACATGGTCCTCGAGCGTCAGACGGCGTCGCCATGAGCCAGCGCCGGATCATCGCCGTGCTGCTGGAGAACGAAGCGGGCGCACTGTCGAGGATCGTGGGTCTTTTTGCGCAGCGCAACTACAACATCGAAACCCTGACCGTGGCGCCGACCGAAGACGAAACGCTGTCGCGCCTCACGCTGACGACCATCGGCGATGAGGATACGATCGAGCAGATCACCAAGCAGCTCAACAAGTTGATCGAAGTGTTCAAGGTGGTCGACCTGACCGAGGGCGACCATCTCGAGCGCGAGATCATGATGGTGAAGGTGCGTGCCGAGGGTCTGCAGCGAGCGGAAGTCAAGCGCACGGCGGACATATTCCGGGGACACATCATCGATGTCACCGACAACGCCTACACGGTTCAGCTCACCGGTCCGAGCGACAAGCTCGACGGCTTCCTGCGGGCCGTGGGCCAAACGACGGTGCTCGAAGCCGTGCGGTCCGGCGTGTCCGGCATCGGTCGGGGCGACAAGATTCTGAGCCTATAGGGGGACAGCCATGCAGGTCTATTACGACAAGGACGCCGACCTGTCGATCATCCAGAACATGCGCGTGGCGGTAGTCGGCTACGGCTCCCAGGGCCATGCGCACGCCAACAACCTGCGCGATTCCGGCGTGTCGAGCATCCGCGTCGGTCTGCGTCCGGGCGGCGGGTCGTGGGCCAAGGCGGAGGACGCCGGATTTGCGGTGGCGCCTGTCCACGAGGCGGTCGTCGGCGCCGACCTCGTGATGATCCTGACGCCGGACGAGCACCAGCAACGCATCTACGCAGAGGAAATCGCGCCCAACATCAAGCAGGGCGGGGCCATCGCCTTCGCGCATGGCTTCAACATCCACTTCGGTCTGATCGACCCGCGCGAAGATCTCGATGCCGTCATGATCGCGCCGAAGGGGCCGGGGCACACGGTGCGCTCGACGTACACCGAAGGCGGCGGCGTGCCGTCGCTGATTGCCGTCGCTCGCGACGCAAGCGGGCAGGCGAAAGAGATCGCACTGTCCTATGCGTGCGCCATCGGCGCTGGCAGGGCGGCGATCATAGAGACCAACTTCAGGGAGGAGACCGAAACCGACCTGTTCGGCGAGCAGGCGGTGCTCTGCGGCGGGGCCGCCGCGCTCGTGACGGCCGGGTTCGAAACCCTGGTGGAAGCGGGCTACGCGCCCGAGATGGCTTACTTCGAGTGCCTGCACGAACTCAAGCTGATCGTCGACTTCTTCTACGAAGGCGGCGTCGGCAACATGTGGTACACGGTATCGAACACGGCGGAATACGGCGGGCTGACCCGGGGTTCGCGCATCGTCACCGACGAGACGAAACAGGAAATGAAGCGCATATTGGGAGAGATTCAGTCAGGACGTTTCGCCCGCGAGTTCGTCAGCGAGAACCAGGCGGGGGCGCCGACGATCAAGGCGATGCGCCGCATGAGCCAGAACCACGAGATCGAACGCGTCGGCGAACGGCTTCGCGCGATGATGCCCTGGATCCAGGCCAACAAGCTGGTGGACAGGTCGAAGAACTAGTGTCGTGTCACGCGAGTTCTGGCGCTTCAGAGTTCGCCATGCGCGTCAATGCAAGGCGTGGTCCGCAGGGAATATCTGGCATATTCGCAAGGGCCACAACGCGGCAGTGGCGTGCATGGCGATCTCCCGAAGGGCGCGCCCCACGGGGCCTGTGGCGGCGTTGCGCCCCTTGGAAATGGAGCCAACCATTCCCTGCGGGGACGCGCCTTGCCACAGACCCCGTGGGACGCGCTGAAGCGTCATAACTCGCGTGACACGACACTAGCGCTGGCCGTCGTTCAACGATCCTCGGGTTTCCCGGCACCAAAAACGTTTCCGCGCATCAAATGTGTATGGATTCTGATGCGATGGAGCACTAGTCTAAGGTCGTGGCCAAAGACGAAGACAAACCGAGGTTGCGGCCGATAAGAACGTCGGCGGGCGGGTCTGACGATGACGCCCAGGGCAGGGTGTCCGGCTACCGGCGCGGTATCGCGCTGCTGCCGAACCTGATCACCACCGGGGCGCTCTTCTCGGGCTTCTACGCCATCGTCGCTGGCATGAATGGACGTTTCGTCGCCGCCGGCCTCGCGGTGTATATCGCCATGCTGCTGGACGCGGCCGACGGCCGAGTGGCCCGCCTGACGCGCTCCGAGAGCGACTTCGGCGCCGAGTTCGACAGCCTCTCGGACATGGTGGCCTTCGGCGTGGCGCCGGCGCTGGTGGCGTTCTCCTGGGCGCTGTCGAGCCTTGACCAGGTCGGCTGGGTGGTCACCTTCGTGTACATGGCATGCGCGGCCCTGCGGCTGGCCCGCTTCAACATCCAGGAAACCGACCACCGGACGTTCACCGGATTGCCGAGTCCCGCGGCGGCGGCGGTCGTTGCCGGCACGGTCTGGGTGTGGAGCGAAGCGCTTGGCGGCGCGGAGCCTGGCGTTTTCGTTGCGATCAGCCTGGGCGTGATCACCGCCGCGACGGGCCTGCTGATGGTGTCGAATTTCGAGTACTTCTCGCCCAAGGTCATCAACTTCAGGGGGCGGGTGGGTTTCTTCACGCTGGTCGGCGTCACGCTCGGTTTCGCCGTGGTGCTGGCCGATCCGCCAAAACTGCTGTTGCTGGCGTTCGCGGTGTACGCGCTTTCGGGTCCCGGCCGCTACCTGTGGGAGCGCCTGCGGATGAGAGAGCAGGCTTGACGACGCTAGTGTCGTGTCCCGCAAGTTTCTGGTACTTCAGAGTTCGCCATGCGCGTCAATGCAAGGCGTGGTCCGCAGGGAATATCAGGCATATTCGCAAGGGCCACAACGCGGCAGTGGCGTGCATGGCGGACTCCCGAAGGGCGCGCCCCACGGGGCCTGTGGCCGCGTTGCGCCCCTTGGAAATGGAGCCGACCATTCCCTGCGGGGACGCGCCTTGCCACAGACCCCGTGGAACGCGCTGAAGTGCCATAAACTTGCGGGACACGACACGAGGAGGTTCTTCATGCACGTTCGCGTCAGGGCAAAGAGCGACCCGAAGCCGTCGGAGATCACTGGGGAGCGCGTCTACCGCTCGCGCCGCGAATTCATGGCGCTGGCCGCGTCTTCCGTCGCGCTTGGAGGCATCAACGCCCTGGCGCTGACCGAGGATTGGCTGGAAGCCAGGGGTTTCGCCGACGGTCCGGCCTTCAAGGGGCAGGATCCGGGCGAGGAGATCACGCCGTTTCAATACGCTTCGAGCTACAACAACTTCTACGAGTTCGGCACGGACAAGGGCGATCCGGCGCAGTACGCGGGGGAGATGACCGTCGACCCCTGGAGCGTGGAGGTCACGGGAGAGGTGGCCAAGCCGGGCAGGATCGCGATCGAGGACCTGCTCGCGGGCGTCGATCTCGAAGAGCGTATCTATCGCCTGCGCTGCGTCGAGGCGTGGTCCATGGTCATTCCCTGGATCGGGTTTCCGGTGAAACGCCTGCTGGACCGCTTCGAGCCGACCGATAGCGCGAAGTACGTCGAGTTCACGACCCTGCACCGGCCCGAGGAGATGCGGGGCCAACGGTCCTTCTTCTCCAGCATCGACTGGCCCTACGTCGAGGGACTGCGCCTCGATGAGGCCTACCATCCCCTTGCCATCTTCGCCGTCGGCATGTACGGCAAGGTGCTTCCGAACCAGAACGGCGCGCCGCTGCGACTCGTGTTGCCCTGGAAGTACGGCTTCAAGAGCATCAAGTCCATCGTCGGGATCCGGCTCATGCGGCGCCAGCCCAGGACCACCTGGAACGTGATGGCGCCGGACGAATATGGTTTCTACGCCAACGTCAATCCGAACGTCGATCACCCGCGCTGGAGCCAGAAGACGGAACGTCGCCTGCCGAGTTCGTTCTTTTCGCCGAACCGTATCGACACGATGATGTTCAACGGCTATGCCGAAGAGGTGGCGTCGCTTTATGCCGGCATGAACCTGCTCCGAAAGTATTGACGGCGTGAACCAGGGCGTTCGCGCGCAACGCGCGCCAAGAGCCAGGGTGAAATGGGCGACGGCGAAGGCGCTGCTGTTCGCGGTGCTGGCGTCGCCGCTTGGCGTTCTGGCGTACGACGTCTATCGCGAAGTCCTCATGCCGGGGACGGTCTTCGGGGCGGATCCGGGCGAAGAGATCGTCCGGCACATGGGCGAATGGGCGATCCGGCTGCTGATGGCAACGCTGGCGGTCTCTCCCGCGTCGCGACTGTTCAAGCGACCGCAGTGGGTGCGTTTCCGACGCATGTTCGGCCTGTTTGCGTTTGCCTACGCGGTTCTGCATTTCATCGGCTACCTGGGGATGCTGGCGGGATTCGACTTCGGCGCGGTGGTCGACGATTTCGCGAAGCGGCCCTACATCACCGTCGGAATCGCCGCCCTCGTCATGCTGGTTCCGTTGGCCGCGACATCGACGCGGGGCTGGCAACGTCGGCTGCGCAGGAACTGGCGGCGGCTGCATCGGCTCGCCTATGTCATCGGGGTGCTCGCCTGCATCCATCTGTGGTGGCTGTCCAAGGCCGGTTTTGGGGAGGCTGTTCTGTACACGGCGATCCTGATCCTGTTGCTGGGAGAAAGAATCGCCCGCATGCGCGTTAGAATCGCTGCCGAAGCCCGCTGATCCCGAGAGGGATACCGTGAACAAAACCTACTGGCAGGAGAACCTGCGCCTGGTGGCGATTTGCCTCGCCGTGTGGTTCGTCGTCTCGTTCGGCTTCGGCCTGCTGCTGGTGGACGTCCTGAACGAGGTCACGATCGGCGGCTTCCAGCTCGGCTTCTGGTTCGCCCAGCAGGGCAGCATCTACGTCTTCCTGCCCCTTATCTTCTTCTACGCGTGGCGCGTGACGCGTCTCGAAAAGAAATACGGCGTGGACGAAACGAATGAGGGCGACGCTGCCGCTTCGCGGGACGATTAGTGTCGCTTGCGGCGCTCACCTATCTCGTTGTCGGGGCCACCTTCGCCCTCTACGTCGCCATCGCGATCTGGTCGAAGGCTCGCGACACCGGGGACTTTTACGTCGCGGGCAAGCACGTGCATCCGGTCGCCAACGGCATGGCGACGGCGGCCGACTGGATGTCCGCCGCCTCCTTCATTTCGATGGCGGGTCTGATTGCATTCCTCGGCTACGGGGGCTCGGTGTATCTCATGGGGTGGACCGGCGGCTACGTCCTCCTTGCCCTCCTGATCGCTCCGTACCTGCGCAGGTTCGGCAAGTACACCGTGCCGGAGTTTATCGGCGAGCGATATTACTCGCGGACCGCGCGGGTGGTTGCCGTCATCTGCCTGATCGTCATTTCGTTCACCTACGTGGCGGGACAGATGCGCGGCGTCGGCATCGTGTTCTCGCGATTTCTCGGCGTCGATGTCGCAACCGGCCTGCTCGTCGGCATGGGCGTGGTGTTCTTCTACGCGGTGCTCGGCGGGATGAAGGGGATCACCTATACGCAGGTGGCGCAGTACTGCGTCCTGATCTTCGCCTACACGGTGCCGGCGGTTTTCATCTCGCTGCAGGTCACTGGCATCCCGATACCGCAGATCGCCTTCGGCAGCGACATTGCGGGCGAGGAGGTTCCGCTGCTGGTCAAGCTCGACCAGGTCGTCACGGACCTGGGCTTCGCGGCGTATACGAGCGGCGCCAAGGGCCACGTCGACATGTTCTTCATCACGCTGGCGCTCATGCTGGGGACCGCGGGGCTTCCGCATGTTGTCGTGCGCTTCTTCACCGTGCCGAAGGTGCGCGATGCGCGGATATCCGCGGGCTATGCGCTGCTCTTCATCGCGATCCTTTACACCACCGCGCCCGCGGTTGGCGCGCTCGCGCGTTGGAATCTCACGAACACCATCCAGGCGGGTCCCGTGGGGGAGGCGGATGCGAACCTCGCCTACGAGGAGCGGCCGGAGTGGTTCAGGACCTGGGAAGAGACGGGCCTGCTCAAGGTCTCCGACAAGAACGGCGATGGCCGGATCCAGTACTACAACGACGCCAACCCCGAGTTCGCCGAACGCGCCCGTGAGTACGGCTGGCGCGGCAACGAGCTGACGGTGGATCGCGACATCATCGTCCTCGCCAATCCGGAGATCGCCGGACTGCCGGACTGGGTTGTCGCGCTGGTCGCGGCGGGCGGCATCGCGGCGGCGCTGTCGACCGCTGCGGGGCTATTGCTCGTCATTTCAGCGGCGGTTTCTCACGACCTCCTGAAGGGCGTCATCGCGCCGCGCATCTCGGAAAGACAGGAGTTGCTTGCGGGCCGCATCAGCGCCGCCGCCGCGGTGGCGGTCGCGGGCTACCTCGGCTTCGACCCGCCGGGGTTTGTAGCGGAAGTGGTGGCGCTTGCCTTCGGCATCGCGGCGTCGTCGCTCTTTCCCGTGATACTGCTCGGCATATTCAGCTTTCGCGTGAATCGGGAGGGCGCGATTGCGGGCATGCTGAGCGGCCTCCTGTTCACCGTCGGGTACATCGTGTACTTCAAGGGATACATGGCTCCGCTCGGCGGGAACGTGGCCGACAACTGGCTGTTCGGGATTTCTCCCGAAGGAATCGGCGTGCTGGGCGCCGCGCTGAACATGGCCGTCGCCATCGGCGTGAGCGCGGTGACCCGCCGGCCTCCGGAGAAGGCGCGGGAACTGGTGGAGCGTATTCGCCTGCCGGCGTGAGGCCTTCTCAGCCGTTCCGTTCGCGGCGTCGGCGGGAGGCCGCGGCGAGTTTGTCGAGGCACGTGACGGTATCGTCCCAGCCGATGCAGCCGTCGGTAACGCTTTGCCCGTACACCAGTTCGTCGGCGTCGATGGATTGCGAGCCGCCGACGAGGTTGCTTTCGATCATCACGCCCAGGATGTGCCCCTCGCCAGCCTCCAGTTGACCGCAGATGTCGTCGCACACGGTGAGCTGTCGCTGGGGGTCCCTCTGCGCGTTGGCGTGGCTCATGTCGATCATGACGCAATCCCGCAGGCCCGCCTGTTCGAGAATCTTCGCGGCGTAGTGCACGGAAGGGTTGTCGTAGTTCGTCTCGCCGCCGCCGCCGCGGAGGATGATGTGGCAATCGTTGTTGCCCGCCGTCTGGAAGATCGCCGAATGCCCCGCCTTCGTGACCGACAGGAAGACGTGCTCGTTCGTCGCCGACTTCACGGCGTCCGCCGCGACCTGGATGTTGCCGTTGGTACTGTTCTTGAATCCGACGGGACAGGACAGGCCGGACGCGAGTTGACGGTGGATCTGGCTTTCCGTCGTGCGCGCGCCGATCGCGCCCCAGCAGACCAGGTCGCCGTAGTACTGCGGGGAAATGGGGTCCAGGTATTCCGTGCCCGTTCCCAGTCCGAGATCGACGATGTCGTGCAGCAGTTGCCGCGCGGTGCGCAACCCGAGGTTGATGTCGAACGTGCCGTCGAGGTGGGGATCGTTGATGAGTCCCTTCCAGCCCACGGTGGTTCGCGGCTTCTCGAAGTAGACGCGCATGATGATGCACAGGTCGTCGTCAAGCCTCGCGGCCTGTTCCGCCAGGCGTTCGGCATATTCCATCGCCGCCTTGGGATCGTGGATCGAGCAGGGACCCGCGACCACGGCCAGGCGATCGTCCCGTCCGGCGATGATGTCGCTCAATCGGCGCCGCAGGCCGAACACAAGCTGCGAAGCGCGCTGGGAGATCGGCAGCTCCTCGATCAGGGTCTCCGGGGCGGCGGATTCTTCCATGCCCGAAATCCGCACGTCGTCGGTGAGGTATTGCATTTTCCGTTTGTCCTGGCTCGGTCTCGATCTTCTCTCGGACCCTTCGGAGATCCGGAAGAACCGTTGGGAGACCTTAATTTAAGGGCGCGGGCCGCTGATGTACACTTGTTCGATGCTCCCTCCCGCTTCCCTGGCATATCTCGATGCCCTCGGCATCGATGTCTGGGTGCGGCGTGACCTGGCACGGAACAGACGTTTCCGGGAGCGTGAGCGACCGGGAGCGGTGGTTGCGCGGACGACGCGCGGGGCCGGGTCGCAGGCGCGGTCGACAGGCGCCGGCCGTGGGGCCCAGCGGTCCGCTGCAGCGACCGGTACGCCCCGGCGCGAGCAGAAGACAGATGTCGCCGAAAGCCGGATGCCGGCTGGCGAGCCGTCGGTGGCGTTCACCATTCGATGCGTCCGGTTCGGACGCGTGCTGGCCCTGATCGACGAATCCCTGTGGCCCGAGCGGCGCTTCTTTCTCGATGTCGCGCGCGCCATGCATGGTCCGGGCCGCGTCGAACCCGAAGTTCGCAGGTTCGATTGGCCGCAATTGAAATCGGCGGATGCGGGAATGGGCGCGGCCGGCCGCGCGTTTCGCGCCTACCTCGAGACGCAGGTCGTCGAGGACACGCGCGTGCTGGCAGTCGGCGCCCGGGTGCGGGAACTGATCGGGGCCGGACCGGACGGACACATTTACCTCGACCGCGCGCTGCGCGGGCCGACGGAGAAGAAGTCGCTATGGCGGCGGATCCAGAAGTTGAAATAGTCCGCTTCGAGGTCATGCACCTGCGCGACCTCGCCGCCGTTGTTCGAAACGAGCGCAGCGCCTACGAGTACCCGTGGCCCGACCGCGTTTTCGTCGATTGTCTCGCGGCGGGCCACGAATGCTGGATTGCCAGGTTCCAGGGCGAGGTCATCGGACACGCGGTGCTTTCCGTGGCGGCGCGGGAAGCGCACCTGCTCAACATCTGCATCGGCACGACCGCGCAGCGCCAGGGCCACGGCCGCGCGCTTGCGGAGCACATGATCGTCCGCGCCATCGGCAGGGGCGCGTTGGTCATGTTCCTTGAAGTGCGTCCCTCAAACGCGGTCGCCCGGCGCCTCTACCTGTCCCTCGGCTTCGACGAGGTCGGGTTGCGCAGGCGCTACTATCCGGCCGTGGACGGCCGGGAGGACGCGAAGATCCTGGCGCTTCGTCTCGACAGCGCCGGCGGCCGACACCGCGAGTGACGGGGTCCTGGCGTCTGCAGCGAGCGGCGGACGCGTGCGCGACGCGGCTGGGCGAAAACGGCATCGTCGACCTGGGCGGGGCGCTCGCCCTCCTCGGGTATGCCGCCCTTGCGTACTACTCGCGGGGAGTCCTCGGCGACCCCGGACTCGGCGCCTTCTTTGCGCTGATGGCATGGGTTTCCCTGCCTTGGCTCTTCGTGTTCGCATGTTTTCGCGGTTGCCCGGATGCGTTGCCCGTGCGGCGGCTGATCCTGTGGGCGGTGCTGTTCCGTGTCTGCGGACTGCTTGGCGTTCCTCTTTTCGAAGACGACTATTTCCGCTACCTGTGGGACGGGTATCGGTTCGCCGAGACCGGCACGCCCTATGGCTGGGCGCCGGCGGATTCGTTCGCCGACGCGAGCGTTCCCGCCGCGTTTCAACGGATCCTCGACCAGGTCAACTATCCGGACGTGCCGACCATTTACGGACCCGCCATCGAGTACATCTTCCTGTTCGCGCATTTCCTCGGGCCGGGCAGCCTGGTGGCGCTGCAGGCCATCCTCATCGGGGTGGACATCCTGCTGGTCCGGCTGCTGCTGGGCGCCGCGCCGCCGGCGTTCGTGCTGCTGTACGCGTGGTGTCCGCTGGTGGTGAAGGAGATCGCCTTCACGGCGCATCCGGACGGACTCGGCGTCTGCCTGCTGCTGGGCGCCGTGCTGCTGCGGCGTCGGGAATCCGTGAACTGGGCCGCCGTGTGCCTGGCGCTGGCCGCGGGCGCCAAGATATTCGCGCTGCTGCTGGTTCCCTTCGTGCTGGCGCGGGCCGGAATTCGTCCCTGGATCACGTTCCTCGGCGTCCTTGCGGTGCTGTACCTGCCCTTCGTGGCGCAGGGTGGCACCGATATGGCGGGGCTGGCGGTCTTCGCCGCCACCTGGGAATTCAACTCGGCGCTGTTCGCGGTGGTGAACTCGGCGCTTGCGGCGACCTATGCGAAACTGCTGATAGGGGCGGGCCTGCTCGCGCTCGGCATCGCGTACTGGCATCGATATGGCGGCGGGTCTGCGGGGGAGATTCCCCGGGGCGACTGGATCTACGGCGTCTTCCTCGTCTCGATGCCGGTGATCAACCCGTGGTACGCGCTCTGGGTGCTGCCCTTCGCGGTGATCTATCCGAGTTGCTGGGCATGGACGGCCGCATCGGCGCTGCTGCTCGCCTATGTCACGGGCATCAACTTGGGAGATCTGGAAATGGACGCCTTCGCCCATCCCGGCTGGGTCCGTCCGCTCGAGTTCGGCGTCATATTCGCAGCGCTCGCTTTCGATCTCCGGCGGCGGTCCCGGTCCCAACGCGACCAATCCCCAAGGTGATGGCGACGCTTGATCGAACTTCCCGATTTCGCCCCTGTCACAGGTCGAGCGCGCCGCCTACAATGCGCCGTCGGCGGGCGCGGCGCGTGGGTTCGATCCCCGCGGTCTGCCGGCGGCCGAATGGAGCGACGACGATTTGACGAGCTTGCGATTACTGATGGCTGTACTGCTTTGCGCGACCGTCGCGACCGAAGCCGCTCCCGCACCGGAACCGAGTCAGTTCTGGGATGCCAGCGACGAGACCAGGAGGGCGACGATCAGCCACCGGGAGTGGCAGGAGTTGCTGGATGCGTATCTCACCTCGCATCCTTCCGGAATCAACCGCTTCGACTACGGGTCGTTGCACGCCAACGTGAAACACCGGGCGCAGCTCGCTTCCTACGTGTTGAGACTCGCGGAGATTGATCCGCGAGCCTACGCCAGGGCGGAGCAGATGGCGTACTGGATCAACCTCTATAACGCTCTCACGGTGTTCGTTATCGTTCGACGCTATCCGGTGGATTCGATCAGGGACATCGGCAGCGGCCTCTTCAGTTTCGGTCCGTGGGAGATGGAGGTGATCACCGCGCAGGGGCAACCGCTGACCCTGGACGATATCGAACATCGAATCCTGCGCCCCATCTGGCGGGATCCTCGAATCCACTACGGGGTGAATTGCGCAAGCCTCGGATGCCCCAACCTGGCGCGGGAAGCATACCGGTCGGACAATCTTGAACGTCTCCTGGAACAAGGTGCCCGGGACTATGTGAACCATCCGCGGGGCGTCACCGTCCATCAGGACGGGCTGTTGGTCTCGAGCATCTACGAATGGTTCAAGGAGGATTTCGGCGGCACCGACGAAGGCGTCTTCGCCCATTTGAAACGTTACGCGGCGCCGGAACTGGCAAAGGCGCTCGACGGATACGACCGTTTCGATCACGACTACGACTGGAGCCTGAACAGGCCTTGAGCGGACGTCGGCAAGGGTGGGTCAACCCGTGAAGCACGGTCGGCTGGCGCTGCTGGCGGGCGTGATCGTTCTGATTGCGCTGTTCTTCTATTTCGGCCTGCAGGACTACCTCAGCCTCCAGTTCCTCCAATCCCAACGGTCGGCGGCCGTGGGTCTCTATGAGGCCGATCCACTCTTGGCGGCATTGCTTTTCATGGCGATCTACATCGCGGTGACGGGGCTGTCGCTGCCGGGCGCGGCGATACTGACGCTGGCAGCAGGGGGAGTGTTCGGCCTGGCCACGGGCGTCGTGATAGTGTCGTTCGCGAGCACCATCGGCGCGACGCTCGCCTTCCTGCTTGCCCGCTACCTGTTCAGGGACGCCGTGCAGAAGCGCTTCGAGAAGGTGCTGGCGCCCGTCAACCGGGGCGTGGAGCAGGAAGGCGCCTTCTACCTGTTCGCCCTGCGCCTGGTCCCCGCCTTTCCTTTCTTCGCCATCAACCTGGCCATGGGCCTGACGTCCATTCGAGTCTGGACGTTCTACTGGGTGAGCCAGCTGGGCATGTTCGCGGGGACGGTCGTATACGTGAACGCGGGCAACGAACTCGGCCGACTGGAATCGCTTGCCGGCATCCTGTCGCCGACCCTGATACTGTCGTTTGTCCTGCTCGGCATCTTTCCGCTGCTTGCCAAGAAAGGCCTCGAGTACTTCCGGCATCGGTTCGCAAGGCGCGAGTAGCCTGCGGATTCCCTGCCGTGGCGCGTGTGCGGCGCATCCCGTAAGCTTCCACGATCCGACGCTTGAAGAGGGGATGAGGGATGAGGCCAGCCATCAAAGTTCTCTTGCTGTTTGGCATCGTGGCGGTTGCCGGTTGCGGCGCGCCGGAAAGCACTGAGACTGCGCCCGGCGAAGCGCCGTCGCCGACTCCGGTGGTCGGCGTGACCGAAACGGAGATCGTGCTTGGCACCCATAGCGACCTGACGGGCCCGATCGCCATATGGGGCGTCGGTGTCGTCAACGGTTTGCGCATGCGCTTCGACGCGGTCAACGCTGCGGGCGGTGTTCACGGCCGGCAGATTCAGTTGGTCGTCGAGGACACCGGCTACCAGGTGCCGAGGGCGATCTCGGCGGCGAACAAGCTGATCAACCGGGACAAGGTTTTCGCCATGGTCGGGGCAGTCGGCACCCAGACCAACAACGCCGTGCTGGATCAGCAGTTTCGCGCCGGCGTTCCCAACCTGTTTCCGTCGAGCGGCTCCCGCGACATGGTGGAACCGTTCCGCAAGCTGATGATCAGCCAGATCGGACTCTACTACGAGGAAATACGCGCCGGCGTGAAGTATTTCGTGGAAGAGATGGGCAAGACGACCCCGTGCGCCATCTACCACGACTCCGACTACGGAATGGAAATCCTGGAAGGCCTGCAGGACCAGGCGGCGGAGATGGGCCTCGAGATCGGAGACGTTTCTGCGCACAAGCCCACCGAGAGCGAATTCACGGCGGCGGTCCTGCGGCTTAGGAATGCGGGCTGCGACCTGGTCATGATGGGGACGGTCCACCGCGACACCATCCTGATACTGGAGACGGCCCGCAAGATCGGTTGGAAGGATGTGGCCTTTGTCGGCAACGAAGCGGCCTTCGGACGCGTGATCGCGGAGCAGAAGAGCGGATCGGGCGAGGGCTACTACGCGTTCGCGCCGGTCGCGATCCTCTACGAGGACGACGAGATGTCGCCGGAATTGCGCGACTGGTTCGACCGCTACACGGAACGCTTCGGCGAAATTCCCGGGTTGCCCGCGATGGTCGGAAAGCGCGCGGCGGATCTCACCGTGCTGGGGCTGGAAATGGCGGGCCGGGACGTCACCCGCGAAGGGTTGATCGAGGCCTTGGAGTCCTTGACGGAGTACACGGATATCTTCGGCAACGTGCTGACGTTCGGTTCGGACGACCACAAGGGCGTCGACTCGTCGACCCTGTCGCAGGTGCAGAACGGCCGCTGGGTGAGGCTGCAGACGTCGATCAGCTACTGATGCGTCGGGCGACGAACAGCGCCGGACCGTCGGCTCCCCGGCTGAAGGGTCCGTGACCGACATTCGCGGGCGGGAGCCGCCCCTGGCGGGCGAGTTCCTGCTCTTCATGGAACGGCGCAGCGGCGTGGTGGACGGCGCGTTGCTGGTTTCCCGCGTGGTGGATCCGGATACCGACGAGGAATGGTGCCGGGCCGAGATGAGCCGCCTGGCGGAGATCGCCGGCGCCGACGCCGGACCGGTGACCCTGGTGGAGTCTCTGCGCAGCCAGGGTTTCCGTGGCGTCTCCCGGCGCCGCTATCACCTCTCGTGCAACAGCGCACTGGAACATGTGCTGCGGCATCGCGAGGGAATTCCGATCAGTCTTGCGGTGGTCGTCCTTGGCGCCGCCGCCCACCTGGACCTGCGGGCTACCGGAATCGACTTTCCAAGACGCTTCCTGGTCGCGCTCAACAACCGCCTGGTCGATCCTGCGGCCATGCGGATGACCAGCAGGCAGGACTGCCTGGCGTGGCTGCGCCGCGAATTGCGCGGCGACCGGCGGCGCAGCGTCGTCGACGACACCGCGTTCCGACCGGCCGAGCCCTCGGACATCATGCTTCGAATGCTGAACAACCTGCGTCTGGCGGCCAACATACGGGGTGACTACGCCCGCGCCCTGGAGTTGACCGACTACCAGGTCATCCTCCACCCGACAGCTTTCTCGCTGTGTGTGGATCGAGCGGACCTGTGGCTATCGCTGGGGTCTGTCGACATGGCCCGACGCGAACTGGAACGCGCCATGGAGCTGGCCCAGGGCAAGATGCAGGAACGTGTCCGAAAACGGCTCGCGGCGCTACCGAGGAGTTCGTCGACGGTGAACTAACTGACGCCATTTGCGGCCGTTTTCTCTTCAGCGATGTTGTCTATCGCTTGCGCCATGTCTTCGGAAATGCTGAAGACCGTTTGCCTGAATCTATGCCCGGAACTCAATCGAGCGTTAATTTCTCGGGCGGAGACGGCTTTTTTGTCCCAGTCCTCCCGCGACACGGCCCATTCATAGTCCAGTGGAACGTAGAATTCTTCGTCGATGTCGTTCGTTTTGTAGGAGCCAGTGGCTTTGCCCTTGGCAATTACGCCAACGCCGGTGTGGTAGAGGTAGACGACCGAAATTGCGGATATGTTGGTGATCGTCCACTTTCGGTCACCGTAGGCCGAAGCCTTTCCGGTCTTCCTGTCGCCCAGCATGTCCTGCCATGCGGATTCCATCCAAGTCCCGTTTGTGTTGACGATAAAGTGCTGCGTGTTGTTCTCAAGAACGACATCGCCAGCTGGATTGAACGTATCGAACTGGATGTAGGGTTTGCCATCAATCTCGTACAAGCGATATGGCGAGCAGGAAATCTGCACACCCATCCTTGACCAGTAGTCCACGGCAGAAATTGTGTCCGCATCGACACCGTTCGTGACAAGCACAAAGCGCTGTTCTAGGTTGAACTTTGCCTTGTTGATCGACTTGTTGAGACCAAAGTGCTTTTTGTGGGCCTCTTTCAATGAGCCTTCGAGTTTTTTCTGCCTCTGCGCGAAATCCTGCAGTTCCGCATAGGTGTAACGCCCGAAGATTTGTCCATACTTCATTACCTGCAAGATGTTCTCTTGTTTGGACTCCCATCGCTTTAGTTCGAAAATGTACAGGGTGCCGGCTTCGTCTAGCGCCAGCAGGTCCGCTTCCTCCTGCCGTTGGCGTTCCTGCCCGATCAGCATGAGGTGCTCTTCCGAGACGAACTCGGATAGGCGGGAACTAACGAAATTCTCGATGTGCTTTTCGTGAAGGGAGAAGTGTTCAGGGGGCCTAATGGGAACCCTCGCACTTCGCTCCGGACTGTCACTGTTGAGTTCGTAAAGCACTTGCCGTTGTCTCCTTTGAGTTCGTGAGTTAGTTCTCTAATCAGTTCCTCAGCGCGTTCGACATCGGCAGGACGACGATTGGTGACGCTTCTGCCAAGGCTTTTCCTTGGAGTAATTTAGCCGATGTTGTGTTTGGCCCAGAGCAGGCGATCCTCTTCGAACGGCGCGTTCTCGACCCTCGCCGGATGACCGAAGACGGCGGTAGAGCGCGTCTCCATGTCGTAGGGGACAAGGTCCGCAAGCGCGTCCGTGCGCGGGTTGCCGGTCCTCGCGAAGTTGATGACCGAGTTCTGCAGGTGCCCCGCAAGCGTGTCCTCGGCCTCGCCGCCGCCGAAGAACTCGATGCTCTCGCCGCTGAAGGCATGCGTGCCGAAAATGAAACCGATGATGATCGCGTGACACGATCTGAGGATGCCGCCGTCCCACGGGGATTCCGCCGTGAACACGTACTGGTACGCGGGATGGCCGCGCGCCGCGATCTTCTCGCAGAGGCTGATCGAAGGCATCCGCATCCGGCGCCCCGTCTCGATGGCGGCCAGCACCGACACGGGATCGGTCCAGTGGCCGCGATCCTTAAGGATGCGGCGAAATCCATCGATGAGGCCCTGGGGGTCCTCGACCGTCTTCGAAACCTCGGCGACCAATCCGGCCTCGTCCAGGTTCTCTGCCAGCGCACTGCGGCAGACAAACAGCCGCCACTCGTCCCGCTGCGTGCCGGCGAAGACCGAGATGCCGTCCGCCGCGCCGCTCGCGACTGCGTCCGCCGGTATCGCCTTGAGGTCGGTGCCGTCGATGACCGACCGAAAATTGCCGAGTCCGTCGGGCAGCGAGAATCCCAGTCCGGCATCCGTGATGACCTCGGGATCGAGCGCCAGCAGCTTGTCCACGTCGTTCCCGGACAGCCCGACTTTCTCAAGGAACGCTTCTGAGACTCTCACCGCGCGTTCGAGCGGGTTCGCGCTGCTGCCGCCGCCGCTCACCGGCATTGCCTGGTGGAAGAGACCCCGCGCGGGCGCGAACGCCAGCAGCGCGCAGACACTCGCCGCGCCGGCGGACTCGCCCATGATGGTGACGTTGCCGGGGTCGCCGCCGAATGCCGAGATGTTGTCGCGTATCCACTTCAGCGCTTCGACCTGGTCGAGCAAACCCTCGTTCCCGGTCGAAGGAATGCGTCCGCCGGTCACCTCGTTCAGGTTGAGAAAGCCGAGCGCGCCGATCCGATAGTTCATCGTGACCACCACCACATCTCCGCGCCGCGACAGTATCTCGCCGTCGTAGGTCGGTGTGGCGCCCGTGCCGCCAGTGAAGCCGCCGCCGTGGATCCACATCAGCACCGGGCGTTTAGCGTCGTCGAGGCCAGGGGTCCAGACGTTGAGCTGCAGGCAATCCTCGTTGCGCTTCTCCGCGTTGGCGGCGTTGAACACGAACTTCAGCGGGCCTTCGCCCGGGCGGGCAGCCTGCCACGCCTGGGTGCCCCAGTCGCCGCCCGCGGCACGCACCCCGGCCCAGGGCTCGGGCGGTTCCGGCGCGCGCCAGCGCCGCTCTCCCACCGGCGGGGCTGCAAAGGGAATGGCCCTGAATCGATGGACACCGTCAATGCTCGCGCCCTCTACCTTGCCGTAACGTGTCTCTACGATGGCCATGCCGTCCCCTCCTGTTGATCTCTTGCTCGGCTAAGTTTGGGAGGGACCGCAAGCCAACGCAAGCACGGAGCGCTGGGAGACTCCAGGATCGCCGACCAGGAGGTCGTGCTCGGCCAGTCAAGGAGGGTCGGTTGCCGGGCAAACGGGGTGGGACCATACTGACCGACGAAGCGAGCCAGTCCGTCGAGAGCGATGCCACGAGAACACAGCAACGCCGATAGGGTTTGTCGATTGAAATTAATCGAGCCTGATCGGCTCATGCGCTTGTTTGGAGCCATCGAGTCCGATCTCGTGCGCTATCCGGCCATTGATCCCCCTCGGTTCCGGCATCGAGTGGAGAGAGCGGTCGGCGCAATGGGGGCCGGGAAGTCGTGACCTCGACCGACCGACAGGGGTCGACCCGCGGATCGATCCGGCCGGATCTTCCCGGCGCGGATCTCGTGGCCAAGGGGATGGACGATTTGCGGCGCGGCGAACTGACGGTCGAGGCCCTGCTCGTGGCCGTGGGCGCCCCGCGATTGCGCAGTATCGGCCTTGAGATTCCGGCGATACCGGCTCTGTCCGAAAGCCCGGAACTGGCGCTGTACGCCGCCGTTTGTGCCGGCGACGCCGGTGACGCCCACTCCCGCTACAACGCCCTGATCCGCCGCTTGGTCAGTTTCGAGCGTGCGATGGAGGCGCTGTATCCGGTCCCTTGACTACCCCGTCATGTCCGGAAAGGGGTTCTCCACGTCCAGGGAAATCGGCTGCGCGTAGCCGGGCACGCGCAGTTCCCGCTCGGAGATGGCGAGATCGTCTCCGTCGACCACGCCTTCGCCGAAGCCGTACAGGACCTCCACGTCTCCCCGCGTCATCGCGGCGTCGTAGGCGAGCGCGCGCTCGCGGACGGCGGCGTTGCGATCATTGTAGGAGGCCATGGCGCGTTCGCCGTGCTTCCTTGAGAGCATGCCGCGCGTCAAATCGGGCGCGAGGAACAGGCCCGTCGCGTTGTTGCCGCCGAAACCCTTGGAGTTGACGAAAACGGCGTCGACCTCCTTGCCGGGAAGTTCGAAGTGCCGCGTCTCGAAACGCAGGTGCTCGTGGGACACGTCGTCCGCCAGCGCGTCGATGGTGGTGATGCCCGGCACGTAGTCGTAGGCCCAGGTGCCGAGCGCGCAGGCGAGCTGATCGCCGGAGGCGGGCGCCATCGAGTGTCCCAGGACCGATTTGACCGCCGCCACCGGCCAATGCTCGATGCCGAACACGCCCGCGAGTTGGTCCAGGATCCGGGACTCGGTGACGCGGTTCTGCGGCGTGCCGGTGCCGTGCGCGTGGACGAACGTTCGCCGTCGCAGGCTGTCGTCCCCGAGAATTGCCCGCGCCATGGACATCGCCCTGGCCATGGTGAGGTAGTTGCCGACGCCGGGGGAGGAAATGGACTTCTTGAAGCCGTCGCCGTTGACGTATACCGCAGGCGCCGCGCAGTGGATGTTGGCGCCGAGTTCGAGTGCGAGCGCGTCGTCGCAGACCACGGCGTAGACGGCGGCTTCGGCCACGGTGAAACCGCAGTTGTTGCCGAACGGCCGGCAGGCGCGGCGGTTGTCCACCGCGTCGCTGCCATCGATGGCCATCAGCGCCTCGTCTTCCGCGAGCGCCCCCATGACGCGGTAACCTTCGATGATCTCGGGCACGATGGGGGCCTCGGCGCCGCCCACCAGCGCCACCCGCAACTTGCCAGCGCGGATTTCGTCCACGGCACGCCCGAGATTGTAGAGAAATGTGGCGCAGGCGCCGATGATGCCGCCGATCGCTCCGACGTTGCCGACGGTGTAAGCACTGACGAAGTCCGCGACCATGTCCGGCAGGCCGAAGGCGACATGCTTCGAAGTGACGCGCCGGCCTTTCAGGGGTAGCTGCATCAAACCGGCGTTGCTGTTGTTGTCGAGCTGGCCCATGGCGCTGCCGGCGTAGACGGCGAACGCGTCGGGACGTACCCGCGCGCGCAGCTCGCTCCAGTCGATGCCCATGGACTGGACCGCGTCGGAAGCGCCGAACAGTGCCAGTTCCATCCCTCTCGGGTGACTGCGCGATGGGTAGAGCCGACCGGGCTCGAAGCCGGTGGGCACCTGTCCGGCGGACGTCACGCGCGATGTCGTCCGCTCCGGAAAGAGGACCGATGCGTCCCCGGTGACGCATACCGTGACGCGCCTCTCGTCCAGGGCCTCGACGCGCCAGTCGGAGGGAACGCGTTCGGGAAGGTGGCGCTTGGCGACGACGAATCGGATGCCCTGTTTCCCGGCGGCGCTGATGGTTGCCTGCCCGTGGCGGGTCACATCCGTCGGATCGAAGCGCGATATGCGCCGGATCAGGGTGTTGTCCCGAATGTACTCACGCGTGGACGGGTCTGCGGGATCGTCGTTCAACCGCATCAGTGCGGCGAGGCTGGTATACGTGTCGTCAGCTTCGGCGGTGCCGATCGCGTCGATCACGATGCGGCGAAACGCGTGGTGGAACGAGACCCGGCCGGCCGGATTGACGCCGCCGATACCGACGATGACGGGGAGCCTGGACAACGCGGTCCCTTGTTTACACGCGCTCGATCGCCATGGCAGTCGCCTCGCCGCCGCCGATGCACAGCGCCGCCACGCCCTTGGTGCCTCCGGTCGACTTCAGGGCGTGCGCCAGCGTCACGAGCAGCCGCGCGCCGGTGGACCCGATGGGATGTCCCTGGGCGCAGGCGCCGCCGTAGAGGTTCACCTTGTCCGGGTCGAGCCCGAGTTCGGCGATGGCGAGCATGGTCACCATGGCGAACGCCTCGTTGATCTCGAACAGGTCCACGTCTTCTTTGCTCCAGCCGACGCTGGACAGGAGCTTGTCGATGGCGCCGACCGGCGCGATGGTGAAGTCCGAAGGGTGGATCGAATGCGTGGCATGGCCGACCACGCGCGCGAGCGCTTCGCCGCCGACCGATGCGTCGCCGAGTACCAGCGCCGATGCGCCGTCGGAAATCGAACTCGCGTTCGCCGCCGTGATGGTGCCGTCCCTGGCGAAGGCCGGGCGCAGCGTCGGGATCCGGTCGATCCTGGAGCGCCGCGGCTGTTCATCCTCGTTCACGTCCTCGAACGGCGCGATCTCGCGTTCGAGATCGCCGTCATCCATCGCGCGCAGCGCCTTCGTGACGGAGTTGATGGCGAACGCGTCCATCGCTTCGCGCGTGAGCTGGTGGGCGTCCGCGGTGGTCTGGGCGAAGCTGCCCATGGATGCGCCGGTTTCGGCGTCTTCCAGTCCGTCAATAAACATGGAGTCCGCGGCTTCGCGGTGTCCCATGCGGTGTCCCCGGCGCGCCTGCGCCAGCAGGTAGGGCGCGTTGGACATGCTCTCCATGCCGCCGGCGACAACGCAGTTGGCGCTGCCGGCGCGAATGAGGTCGGTGCCGAGCATCGCGCACTTCATGCCGGAGGCGCAGACCTTGTTGACGGTGGTTGCGCCCACGGCGTCGGGGACGCCCGCGAGACGCATCGCCTGGCGCGCGGGGGCCTGCTTCACGCCCGCGCCGATGACGCAACCCATCAGCACCTCGTCGATGGCCGCGGGATCGACGCCGGCGTCGGCGGCGGCGGCTTCGATGGCGCGCGCGCCGAGTTCGGGCGCCGCCTTGTCCGAGAGCGCGCCGAGAAAGCTGCCGATGGGCGTGCGCTGGGCGCCGAGTATGAAGACATCGTTCATTGGGTTTCCTTGTTTTTTCGTGGGATCTATGCCGACTGGCGCTGTCTGAATCGCGGTATCAACTCCGCGAAGTTGCAGGGTTTGAAGTCGGCGTCGAGCTGGTCTTCGAGAATTTCGTCCCAGCCGGTGCGGCACGCGTTGGTGGAGCCCGGAAGGGCGAATATGAGCGTGCCGTTGGCGAGGCCCCCCAGCGCCCGGGACTGGATGGTGGAACTGCCGATCTGGGCCAGCGAGACCTGCCGGAACAACTCGCCGAATCCGTCGATGGTCTTGTCGAACAGGGGCAGCAGGGCTTCCGGGGTGCTGTCGCGCTCCGAGAATCCCGTGCCGCCCGTTGCGAGGATCGCATCGACACCAGGATCGGCTATCCACGCTGAAACGCGCGCCCGGATGCGGTACACGTCGTCGATCTCGATCGCTCGTCCGGCGAGCGCGTGCCCGGCGTCGACCAGGCGTCGGCAGAGTATATCGCCGGAGGCGTCGTCCGCCTCGGTTCGGGTGTCCGAAACGGTTAACACCGCGATTTGCAAGGATTTACTTGCCGTTTCGCCGCCCATTTGGTAACCAGTCGAATGTTTGCGGATTCGAGAGCGTTTACATTACAGTAGCCGCCCTCCCAATGCATATGGCTTCGGGCTTGAATAAAACCGCGTCGGTCAATGACCGGCTGTATTTTATCGCCGAGGGTCTGGCCCAGGACTTCTCGCTGTTTCCCAGTCCCGAGACTGGTCAGAGCCGGTCCATGCGGGGTCTGCTGCAGGAGACGGAAATAGCGCGCCGACGCGATGTGTTGGCGAACATGGACATCGACTCGTATATCGAAGCCGTCGTGTCCGACGCGGAGGACACGCGGCGCGCGCCGGCCCCGGATGTCATACGGCGCCTCGGGGAGAGGTTCGGTGACGAAGTGCGCGACGGGCCCTTCTACGCCTGCGCTGCGCGCATGGATTTCGACGGCGTGCAGCGCCCGGTCGCGTTCATAGCCCAGGACCGTTCGGTCAACAATGGCGTGTGGGGACCTGAACACCACATCGCCGCGGCCGACTGGGTGGCGGAGTCCGCCAATCGCGCCATGCCGATCGTCACTTTCATGGATACGCCCGGCGCGGACGCCCAGGCGGAGGCGAACCGCAACAACCAGGCGCACAGCATCTCCAGGCTGATTACCCAGATGGCCGGCGTGAAGGTGCCGAACATCGGCATCATCTTCGGCCTCGGCTACTCGGGCGGGGCCATTCCCCTGGCGGCGAGCAACCTCCTGCTGTCGGTGCGCGACGGCGTCTTCAGCACGATCCAGCCGCAGGGCCTCGCCAGCATCGCGCGCAGGCTGAACCTGTCCTGGCAGCAGTGCGCCAAGCAGGTCGGCCTGTCGCCGTTCGAGTTGTATGACCAGGGCAACATCGACGGCGTCATCGACTATAGTCCGGGAGAGGAGGACACGCTCGAGAATCTTCGCCTCGCCATCGTCTCCGGCATTCAGTCCATCGAAGCCACGACGACGTCGTTCGTCGCCGACAACCCCTATATCCTCGATCACTATCGGCGCAGCCTGGAACGCTATCTCGCCCCCTCCGAACGACTGCGGCGCATACAGGAGAGCGGGGCTTTCAGCGTGTCGCGCAACCCCACCGAGTATCCGAACGTCTTCGGCGTCGCCAACCGCTACCTTCGATATCTCCGCTGCCGACGGCGCATCAAGGCGACCTCGGAGCAGCAGTACGGGCGCCTGG
Source organism: Pseudomonadales bacterium (assembly GCA_963668365.1). Lineage (GTDB taxonomy): Bacteria > Pseudomonadota > Gammaproteobacteria > Pseudomonadales > Azotimanducaceae > VXNE01. The sequence goes on along the minus strand of OY764266.1, from coordinate 3,973,045 downwards.
CGCAACAGCGGCTGCCGGAGGGCGAACTGGCGGCGCGGGCGGCGCGCGAACGCCGGCGGGTGTTCCTGAAATGGATGCAGGAACCCGACCAGATCCGCTACGACGATGTGCTTTCGCGGGCATGGAAGAACTACGTCTCGCGCAAGGAAGCGCTCGGCGATGAGCGGGGCCGTTTCGCCCGGCTGATCCTGGGCGAGCCGGCGAAGAACTACCGGGATGCCCGCGCGACCCTGCTCTCCGACGCGGGCATGTATCTCTTCAATCGCTGGAAGACGGACGCTCCCGGCAACTTCGCCGCCCTGAAGCACTACCTGACGAGCCACGCCGAGGTCCGCGCCCTGGTTGGCGTGAGCGAGATTCGCGAACCGCGTGCCCTGCTCCGGACGATCTCCCGCGACCCCGCGTTCGGACCGCTGCTGCGCCGGCGCTTTACCCACGAAGGCGGCAAATTGCTTTCGCCGGAGCATCTCGACGGCAAATCCGACGCCTACGTCCGCTCGCAACTGGCGGCGGAATTGAACCTCGCCATGACCGAAGGACCGATGGGCGCCCTGGTCGTCGAGGCGGAACTGGCGCGGCGCACGCGCCAGGCGATGGCGGAGGCCGGCGCGTCCGCGTCGCACCTGGCGGTGAACAGGATGATCCTCGAGGATCGCTTTCCGTCGTTCATCATGTCCGCTGCGAGCGAAGCGCGGGGAGGCGGGGAAGGAGACGAGGCGGAGCGCACGGTGCTCGACCTGCTGCTGGAAGACGATCTGCGCGAGGACTTCGCCTCGGAGTGCGAGAACTTCCTTCTGTTCGATGCGGTCTACGATCACACCATCGCGAGTCTCGACTCCATCGCCGAAGAAGCCGGCCGCACGCGCAGCCTGTCGAAGGCGTCTCTTTCCGGCCTGATCGATCTGGCCTTCGCGGCGGCCGCCAAGGGCGCGGCTCGCGGCACGCGGGCCGACGAGCCCCCGGAACAGATTGCCCTGCGTCTCAAGGGGCAGTTTTTCGACTGGTACCGGCGCATCGCGGACAATTCCCGGTCCGGGGACTTCTTTCGCGCCGTGGAAGAGTGGAAAAAGCGGGATTTCGCGCACCTGCCGGATACGCTTTTCGTGGTCGTCACCTTCCTGTTCGAGAGACTGCTGCTGTCCTACCTGCGCTCGGAGTGGGACGGCCGCCGCTACGACGGCCGCATCGCGCCCCGGAAGATCGGTCGCAAGGACTTCTGGAATCGACTCCATATCGCCTATCGCGACCTGCGCATCCAGAACGCCCTGACGCACTTCAAGTCGCGGCGCGCGACAGGTCCGCAGGCATTCCTCGACATGTTCTTCTCGGATTTCGAAGAACTGTTCGCGGATCTCCTGAGTTCCGACCCCTGCGAGTTTCCAGGCCTGCGGCAGTCCATCGAGACCGCGTTGGCCGACAACACGACGCCCTGCGGCGTCATCACCGGCATCGGCACATTCAAGGACGGCAATGGCGGTCTGCGCGTCGGCACCGTCATCTCGAACGCGAACTTCCAGGCCGGCGCCTTCGATATGGCCAGCGCGGAGAAGTTCTGCAAGCTCCTGGTCGCATGCGCCGAACAGAACCTGCCGGTGATCTGTTTCATCTCGTCCGGTGGCATGCAGACGAAGGAGGGCGCCGGCTCGCTCTTCTCGATGGCGGCCATCAACGACCGCGTGACGCGTTTCGTGCGCGACTACGACCTGCCCGTCATCATGTTCGGCTTCGGCGACTGCACCGGCGGCGCCCAGGCCAGCTTCGTGACGCATCCGCTGGCGCAGACCTACTATTTCTCGGGCGCCAGCATGCCGTTCGCCGGACAGATCGTCGTGCCGTCGAACCTGCCCATGGACTCCATTCTCTCCAACTACCTCTGCGACACGCCCGGCTCGATGCAGGGTCTCGTCAAACACCCGATGCTGCCCGACCTCGATGACGAACTGCGCCGGATCGATCCGGACATCCCGGTTCCCGTCGAGTCCGTGACGGACGTGGTCAATCGCGTGATGGCGGGGGTGCTCAGCCAGGAGCGGCCCGTGACCGCGCCTTCCCGGCCGACGGTCAGGCCGGAGGACCTGATCCGGCCGGTCTCAAGAGTCCTGATTCACGCGCGCGGCTGTACCGCGGTCAAACTCATACGCATCGCGCAGCGCCGCGGAATCGGGGTCGTGCTGGTCCAGTCCGACCCGGACATGGAATCGGTGCCGGTGGACATGCTGTCCGAGAAGGACTCGGTCGTGTGCATCGGCGGCGCCACGCCCGACGAGAGCTACCTCAACGCGCTATCGGTCATTTCCGTCGCGGAGCACGAGGGCGTCGACGCCCTGCATCCCGGCATCGGGTTCCTTTCCGAGAGCAGCCAGTTCGCCGAGGTCGTGCGCTCGCGCGGGATCAACTTCATCGGTCCGTCCACGGTCACGATGGACATCATGGGGAACAAGTCGAACGCCATCACGACGGCGATGCGCCTCGGCGTGCCCGTGGTGCCGGGCAGCCACGGCATCGTGACGGAGGTCGACCGGGCCGCCGAACTGGCCGACGAGATCGGCTACCCGATACTGATCAAGGCCGTGCACGGCGGCGGCGGCAAGGGGATTCAGGTGGTCGAATCGCGGGATCGCTTCCACGAGCTGTTTCAACGCGTTTCGGCGGAGGCCCGCGCCGCCTTCGGCAACGGCGATGTCTACCTGGAGAAGTACATCACCTCGCTGCGTCACATCGAAGCGCAGGTCCTGCGCGACTACCGCGGCAACACGAAGGTGCTCGGCCTGCGCGATTGCAGCGTGCAGCGGGACAAGCAGAAGGTGATCGAAGAATCGGGTTCCACCATGCTGCCCGACGACCTTGAGAGAGCCGTGCGCGAACACGCGGCGGCGCTCGCCGACGAGGTGAGATACGTCGGCGCCGGCACGGTCGAGTTCATCTACGACCTCGATGCCGGGGCGGTCTACTTCATGGAAATGAATACGCGGCTGCAGGTGGAGCATCCGGTTACGGAGATGGTTTCCGGCGTCGACATCGTCGGCGAGCAATTCAGGATCGCCGCGGGCGAGAGCATCGCCGACCTCGAGGTGCGCGAGAACGGCTACGCCATCGAAGCCCGCATCAACGCCGAGCGCATAGCCTCGGGCGACCACTCGTTTCAGCCGAGCCCCGGCACCATCACCGCGTGCGAGTTCCCTTCGGCCCGGGACATCGACGTGATCAGCATCGCGGCGCCGGACAGGTTCATCTCGCCGTACTACGACAGCATGATCGGCCAGGTGATAGCGCACGGGCGGGACCGGGCCGATACGGCGGCCAAGCTGGCGAAATACCTGGACCGGGTGCGCCTGGAAGGCATCGCGACGAACATCGCGCTGGTCAAGCGCGTATTGCGGGACCCGACCTTCCTCGAAGGCAGCTACGACACCGGCTATCTGCCGGCGTTCCTCGAGGGCGCGGAGTCCGACTCGCTGATCGAGGAGATAGAAAGCGCCGCCGGACCTCGCCCGGGCGACATCGGCAGCGATGCCATCCGCATAGAGAACAGCGTCGAGCTGCGGGTGCTCTCGCCGTCGGCGGGGATCTTTTTTGCGAACCCGTCACCCGCCGAACCGGAATATGTCCAACCCGGCCAGCGCATCGGCCTGGATGACATCCTGTGCCAGCTCGAGGCATTCAAGATCTTCACGCCGCTGCGGCTTGAGGACTACAACTCGGGAGACAACGGCCTCTACCGCGAGGGCGAGTACGAAGTGACCCACATCAACGTCACGAGCGGCCAGCAGGTCAACGCCGGCGACCTCCTGTTCGTGGTCAAGCCGACGCAGGCAGCGGAAGCCGGCTGAACTCCCGCGCGTTGCCGGCCCGGCGCGCGATCATCTCCGACCCCGATTGCGGGACCGCTTCGCCCGAGGCTCTCCGTGGAGGAGGATGGTATTGTTATTGGCTCGTGCCGATGCAGCGGGAAGGAATGATGGATATGTTCAATCGGGTCGTCGGCGTATTTCTCATCGCGATGGCGGTCCTGATCGCCGTGCACACGGTGATCGAGCCGCTTTATCGCACGTCCGAGGCGGATCAGCCGTATAGTCCGGTCTGGGATATTCTGAACCCGCTGATGGCGCTCGCGATTCTGCTGGGCCTCAGGGTCGCCTACATGAGCAGGAAGGCCGTGGCGGGCGACGCGGCGGTGACGCGCGCGTATCTGCTTGCGAACACGTTGTTCTACGGCTTCCTGTTCGTGGGGATCATGTTCCTCTGGAACTGGTTCACTCTCCTCAGCCCGGGATACTCGGCGGCCGGCAGCGATACCAACTCCCTCGTCCGGATCCTCATCGACGCGTCGCTGCCCCTGCTCATGGGCGTGACGGGGTCCTCGCTGCTGGCGGAGGCGACTGCGGGATAGGCGTCGGAGCGCGCGCTACCCGGCCGGATCGGCGCACCACCCCGCAACGCCCCGGGCCCACTCCTCGTCGTCGTTGAGGCACGGCGCGAGTCGAAACGCGTCGCCGCCCGCGGCCATGAACGTCGCTCGGCCCCGAATGCCGATTTCTTCCAGCGTCTCGAGGTTGTCCGCGGTGAACGCGGGACACGCGACGGTGACGGAACGGATCCCCCGTCGGGGCAATTCGCCGAGCAGCTCGTCGGTGTAGGGGCGCAGCCACGGCATCCGCCCCAGGCGTGACTGAAAACTGGTGGAGTGAGAGTCGTTCTTCGCAAGAAGACCGAGGCGTTGAGCAAGCGCCCGCGTGGTCTCGAGACACTGGTGCCGGTAGCAGGTGGCGTGGGCGGGCGAGGGTGTCTCGCAGCAGTCGGCGCGCGCCAGGCAATGCGACCCGGTGGGGTCGGCTTTCGCAAGGTGCCGCTCGGGGAGGCCGTGATAGCTGAAGACCACGTGGTCTTCGGGCGCCTTGGTTTCGCGCACCAGCCGGGCGACAGCGTCCAGGAACGCCGGCCGCGCATGGAACGGCGGCATGACGCGGACCGGAGCCGTTGCCAGCGCCTTCACGCGCTCGATGGTCGTCGTTCGCGTGGATGCCGCGTGCTGCGGGTACATGGGAACGAGGAGAATCTCACCGACTTCTCCCAGGGCGGCGATGCCGTCGGCGAGGCTCGGTTCCCCGTAGCGCATGCCGACAGCGACCCGCAGGCCGCTCAGGCCGCGGACGCGCTCCGCCAGAGCCTGCGTATGGTGAATGAGCGGCGCCCCGGGTTCGTCGTCGCGCCAGATGGCGCGGTATGCCTCGGCGCTCCGCCGCGGGCGGGTCGGAAGAATGAACCCGGACACGATCAGACGCCGAATCGGCCAGGGCACGTCCATGACGCGGGGGTCCATCAGGAACTCGTTCAGGTAGCGGCGCACCGAGGCGGCATCGCAGCCGGCGGGCGATCCGAGATTGGCGATCAGCACGCCGCGCTCGTTGATGCGGTTGGTGTTCCCCATGGGTTCTCGCATTGTTCCAAGGCCGTGACCGATGGACAACCTTGCCGTGACTTTGGCCACCGCCTACCATCGCGCGGCTATGACTAGTGCTAGAACGGTAATTGTCGACTACGACGCCGGCAACCTGCGCAGCGTGCAGCGGGCATGCGCGGAAGTGGGAACTGCCGCCGATATCACGAGCGACCCGGCGAGTGTGCGGCGGGCGGACCGCGTGATTTTCCCGGGAGTGGGCGCCGCCGGCAGCGCCATGCGGAGCTTGCGGGCGCGGGGCCTCGATCGCGCGCTTCTCGATGTCATGCGCGACGGCACGCCGGTGCTCGGCATATGCCTGGGACTGCAGATTTCCCTTGATCGCTCCGAGGAGAACGACCAGCAGACCCTGGGCCTGATTGCCGGCGACGTGCGGCGTTTCGCGCTTGCCGACCCGGCATTGAAGGTGCCCCACATGGGCTGGAACGCGGTGCGTATCGTGCGCGCGCATCCCCTCCTCGCGCATGTCGAGCCGGGTGACGAGTTCTACTTCGTGCATGCCTACTACCCGGTGCCGTCGGACGAGGGCGCGGTGCGCGCGGTTGCGGACTACGAAGGGCAATTTTGCTGCGCGCTGGGCGTCGGCAACTACTTCGCGACGCAGTTCCATCCCGAGAAAAGCGGCCGCGTCGGCTTGCGCCTGATCGAGAACTTCGTGCTCTGGGACGGCAACGATGCTTAGCAAGCGCCTGATCGCCTGTCTCGATGTCCGCGACGGCAACCTCGCGAAGAGCGTGCGTTTCGTGGACACGAAAGATATCGGCGACCCCGTCGCCAAGGCGCGCGAGTACTACCGCGACGGCCTCGACGAACTCGTCTTCTACGACATCACCGCCTCGAGCGAGAAGCGCCGCATCATTCTCGACGTCGTCGAGGCGGTGGCCGAACAGGTATTCATCCCGCTTTCCGTCGGCGGCGGCGTCCGCTCGGTGGCGGACGCGACGGACCTGCGCCTGGCGGGAGCGGAGAAGATCAACGTCAATACCGCGGCGGTCGAGCGGCCGGCTCTCATCGCCGAATGCGCCGAGGCGATCGGCAGCCAGAACATCGTGCTTTCCATGGATATTCGCAAGGTCGGCGTGTCGCCGGACTTTCCTTCCGGCTACGAGATCGTCGTGCGCGGGGGCCGCTCGCCCACGGGGGTCGACGCGCTCGCCTGGACGCGCGAAGGCGAACGCCTGGGCGCCGGCGAACTGGTGGTCAATTCCATCGACGCGGACGGCACCCGCGACGGCTATGAACTGCACCTGACGCGGGCGATCAGCGAGGCTGTGCGCATTCCCGTCATCGCTTCCGGCGGCGCCGGGGTCCCCGACCACCTCTACGACGTGCTGACCGAGGGCAAGGCCGATGCCGCGCTGGTGGCGTCGATGGTTCACTACGGCGACTACACCGTCAGCGGACTGAAGCGACACCTCGACGCGCGCGGCGTGAAGATGCGGATGTCCTGGTGAAAGCCATTCAGGTCGTTGGCGAACGGCTTTGCTGGACGGACGTCGGTGAGCCGTTCGGCGAGCCGGGTCCCGGGCACGTTCGGATCGCCAATCGCGCCAGCGCCGTCAATCGCGCCGACCTTGTCCAGCGGGAAGGCAACTATCCGCCCCCGCCGGGCGCGAGCGACATTCTCGGCCTCGAGTGCGCCGGCGTCGTCGAAGCGGTGGGAGACGGCGTTGCGCGCGTCGATGTGGGCGACAGCGTGTGCGCCCTGCTTGCCGGCGGGGGGTATGCCGAAACCGTCGTGGTCCCGGCGGGCCAGGTCCTGAAAGTGCCGCGGGGCCTGTCCTTCGCCGAGGCGGCGTCCCTGCCGGAGGTGTTCGCGACGGCGTATCTCAATCTCTACATGGAAGCCGGACTCCGGTTCGCCCAGACGGTGCTGCTGCATGCCGGCGGCAGCGGCGTGGGTACCGCGGCGATACAGCTATGCCGGGAGTTCGGCAACCCGTGCTACGTGACGGCGGGATCGACTTCGAAGGTCAAGCGCTGCATCGAACTCGGGGCGGCGGCCGGCTGCGACCGGCACGCGGAGCCCTTCCGCGACAGGGTGCGCGAGTGGACGCGGGGCGAGGGCGTCGATGTCATCCTCGATCCGGTGGGTGGCGCCTACCTTTCGGAAAACCTCCGGTGCCTGAAAATCGAGGGTCGCCTGGTCATCATCGGACTGATGGGCGGCGCCCGCGCCGAGTTGCCGCTGGGAGCGGTGATGGTCAAGCGCCTGCGGGTGGTCGGCTCGACGTTGCGCTCCCGGACCATCGCGCAGAAGGCCCTCGTCATGGACGCGTTGAAGGAGCGGGTCTGGCCCGGGATCGAAGCGGGCGCGATCCGGCCCGTCATCGACACGGTACTGCCCATGGACCAGGCGGAAGAGGCGCACAGGTTGATCGCGGGCAACGCCACCTTCGGCAAGGTCGTGCTGGAGATTCCCTAGGCTAGACCTCATATCCCGGATGTTCGGTGACACGCACTGCCCCAGGCGGCGAACTGCCAACGCGATTACAGACACTTCGGGTTGTCAGGTTCGGATGTGCTTGAGTGCTTTGCCGAGATGGGGCATCGATGTCGCGCGCCCGAAGAGTCCAAACCGAGATAGGTGGGGTAGCTGCACGACGTAACGGCCCTCACGTGTGCGATACCGCCGTATTCGGACGTTTCCCCAACCCGATTTCAGGCTGCACTCGAGTTCCGCGCCGATGATCGATACGACTAACTTCGTGGCTTCGTTGGAACAGACGACGATTGGTTCTCCAAGGGCGCTCGATAGCACTTTTGTCCAAAAGCGCCTACCCAGACCCAACGAGATCTTCTTTTGTTCCTGTGAAAGCCTATCCCAGCTTCTACTTCGGAAGGGTGCTGCAACTCCGGTCAGAACCTCTGCGGGAGCAACGTTCAGAAACTCGCACATGCATAAGAACTGATTGGAGATACGAGACCTTGTTGTCAATTCTTCCACTTCGTACGAGTTTCCGCGCTCGTCCGAGACGGTTCTTTCGCGCGGGTCGGCTCCGCAAGGCGTCGCCGCCCCGGGATTCAGTGACAGAAACACCATCTTATGATGATCGAGCGTCCTCCATGGACAGTACAGGAGTTTGTACCCGAGCCCGAGTCCGGCGACCTTTTCCGCTGCGAGCAACTCCTTTTCCCAGTATCGCCTGTCCATGGTTTTTGTAATCGTCAAGGCGTATCTGTTCCGGCCAGCCGGGACAGTTGCTCCCGCATGGTCTCGAGCTTTGCCGCGAGGTCTTTCGCCTTGTCGCGCTCCTTGTCCACCACGGCCGCCGGCGCCTTGGCGACGAAGTTCTCGTTGCCGAGCTTCTGCTCGGAGCGGCCGAGGTCGCTCTCGAAACGCGAGATCGACTTCTGCAGGCGCTCGCACTCCCGGTCGATGTCGATCAGTCCCTCGAGCGGCACGAGGATCTTCAATTCGCCGACAAGCTGCACCGCAGAGGGCGGCGCTTCGGCGTCGGCGGCCAGCCATGCGACCGTCTCCACGCCGGCCATCCGCCGCAATAGGGTCTCCGTTGCGCGCAGCCGCTCGCGGTCGGTCGCGTCCCCGGCCTGAAGCAGGAGGGGGACGCCAACGCCGGACGCGATGCCCATCTCGCCCCGGATGTTGCGTATGCCGACGACCACGGCTTTCAGCCACTCCACCGCGGCTTCAGCTTCAGCGTCGTCGGGGATGTCGTCCGCCTCGGGAAACGGTTCCAGCATGATCGTCTCGCCGGGACGTCCCGATGCGCCTCGCGCCTCGCGCCAGAGGGTTTCGGTAATGTAGGGAGTGATCGGATGCGCCACGCGCAGCAGCACGTCGAGGGTTTCGAGCAAGGTCCGTCGAGCGGCGCGGGCGGCGGCGGGATCCTCTTCGGCCCGCCACAGCACCGGCTTGGTGAACTCCAGGTACCAGTCACAGTACTCGTGCCAGGCGAATTCGTGCACCGCGTTCGCATACAGATCGAAGCGGTAGTCGCTGATCGCGCGTTCGACATCTCCGATCAGCCGCCGGGCGCGCACACGAATCCAGCGGTCGGCCGGACCGAGCGGCGCGGGCGCTTCGGGATCGGCGTCCTCCGCGTGCATGAGGACGAACTTGGCGGCGTTCCACAGCTTGTTGCAGAAGTTCCGGTAGCCGTCGATCCGGCCCAGGTCGAGATTGACGTCGCGTCCCGTCGGCGAGGCGAGGGCGCAGTAGGTGAACCGCAGCGCGTCGGTGCCGTAGGCGCGTATGCCCTCTGGATAGTCCCCCCGGGTGGCCTTTTCTATGGCGGTGGCCATCTGCGGCTGGGTCAGGTCGGCGGTGCGTTTCGTCACCAGGTCCTCGAGCGAGATGCCGTCGACGATGTCGAGGGGATCGAGGACGTTGCCCTTGGTCTTCGACATCTTGGCGCCGTGCGCGTCGCGCACCAGCCCGTGGGTGTAGACCGTCCTGAAGGGCACTTCGCCGGTAAAGCGCAGCGTCATCATGATCATCCGGGCGACCCAGAAGAAAATGATGTCGTGTCCCGTGACCAGGACATCGGTGGGATGGAAGCGCTCGAGTTCGGGCGTTCGCTCCGGCCAGCCCAGTGTGGCGAACGTCCAGAGCGCCGAGCTGAACCATGTGTCGAGCACGTCGGCATCCCGAGTAAGCGCGGTGCCGTCGGGGACGCCGCCGTTCTTGCGCACCTCCTCTTCGTCGCGGCCCACGTACACGTTGCCGCGGTCGTCGTACCACGCCGGGACGCGATGTCCCCACCAGAGCTGCCGGCTGATGCACCAGTCCTGCACCTCGCGCATCCAGGCGAAGTACATGTTCTCGAACTGTCTCGGCACGAACCGGATGCGGCCGTCCCGGACCGCCTCGATGGCGGGTTCGGCCAACGGCTTGACCTCCACCCACCACTGGTCCGTCAGCCACGGCTCCAGGACGGCGCCGGAGCGGTCGCCGCGCGGCACGGTCAGTTCGTGCGCTTCGACCGATGCGAGCAGGTCGAGGTCGGCGAGATCGGCCACGACGGTCTCCCGCGCCCGCATGCGGTCCATGCCGCGATACGCTTCGGGCGCGTTGTCGTTGATGCTCGCGTCATCGTTGAGAATGTTGATGCAGTCCAGATCGTGGCGCTCGCCGACGGCGTAGTCGTTGAAATCGTGTCCCGGGGTGACCTTGACGCAGCCGGTGCCGAACTCGGGGTCCACGTGGCGGTCGCCGACGATGGGGATTTCGCGTCCAACAAGGGGCAGCCGTGCGCGGGCGCCGATCAGGTCGCGGTAGCGCGGGTCGTCCGGGTGCACGGCGAGCCCGGTGTCGCCGAGCATCGTTTCCGGCCGCGTCGTCGCGACCACGACGTGGTCCGCGCCATCGGACGTGCGCCGCCCGCCCAGCAACGGATAGCGGATGTGCCAGAGGTGGCCGCTTTCGGCCACGTTTTCGACTTCCAGGTCGGATACCGCCGTCTTGAGGACCGGGTCCCAGTTCACCAGGCGCTTCTTCCGGTAGATCAGTCCGTCTTCGTACAGCCGCACGAATACTTCGTTCACGGCGGTGCTGAAACCCTCGTCCATGGTGAAGCGTTCGCGCGACCAGTCGAGCGACGAGCCCATTCGCCGGAGCTGCTGCGAAATCTCTCCCCCGGATTGATCGCGCCAGTCCCAGACGCGCTTGACGAACTCTTCGCGTCCGATGGCGTCGCGGGTTGACCCTTGGGCTTCGAGCTGGCGCTCGACGATCATCTGGGTGGCGATGCTGGCGTGGTCGGTCCCCATCTGCCATAGCGCCTGGCGGCCCTTCATGCGCTGGTATCGAGTCAGCGCGTCCATGAGGGTGTGCTGGAAGGCGTGTCCCAGGTGGAGGCGGCCGGTGATGTTCGGCGGCGGAATGGCGATGCAGAAGGGGCGCCCGTTGCCCGCCGGGGCGAAGTATCCGCTGGACTCCCATTCGTCGTACAGCGGGCGTTCCAGCGACGAAGGTTCGAAAGTGCCCTTCAACGCGCCGCTTCCCAGTCGTCCAGTTCGTGGTGGTGCAACGGATAGCCGCGCTGGCGATACTGGCTGTAGCGTGCCCGACCGGCGTGCATCTCCGGTGCCGGCACCACCTCGCACACGCGCTCGAACCGGTCAAAGAACGCCGGAATGTCGTTGCCCAGGTTGATGAGCAGTTCATCCGGACCCGGCGGCGGTTCGTCGTGACCAATGCGCACGAGGGCGTCGTCTTCATCGGTCGCGGCATGCGGCAGGAAACGGCCTTCGGGGTAGCTCCACATCAAGGCGTCGAGGACGGCGGTCGCCTCGGTCGATGCGGTTCGCACGTGCGCCCGACCCCCGTCGGCGATCGCCCGGTGCGCCAGACGGCAGGCGAAGCGAAACTTCGCGTCGACGTCTACGTCGGGCAGGATGTAGAAATCGATGCGGGTCACGCCGATGCTTGGTCCAGGAGATACTGGAACAACAGCGGCGTCGGCCGCGCGGTGGCGCCCTTCGCCCCGCCGCTGCGCCAGGCGGTGCCGGCGACGTCGAGGTGCGCCCACTTGAACTTGCCGGCGAAGCGGGAAAGGAAACATGCCGCCGTAATGGCGCCGGCCGCCCGATTGCCCACGTTCGCCATGTCCGCGAAGTTGCTCTTGAGCTGTCTCTGGTACTCGCGCCAGACCGGCATCGGCCAGGCGCGGTCGCCGCTCGCCCGTCCCGCCGCCACCAGGGCGTCGCTTAAACCTTCATCGTTCGAGAACAGGCCGCTCGCGTGGCTGCCGAGGGCGACCACCATCGCGCCGGTCAGGGTCGCGACATCCACCACGGACTTCGGCTGGAAACGCTCGGCATAGGTCAGAGCGTCGCACAGCAGCAGGCGGCCCTCGGCATCCGTATTCAGGATCTCGACGGTCTGTCCGGACATCGTGGTGACGATGTCGCCCGGTCGGGACGCCTCGCCTCCCGGCATGTTCTCGGCGGCGGCGACAATCGTCACCAGGTTGATCGGCAACTCCGCCGCCACCGCGGCGACCGTCGCGCCCGTCACCGTCGCCGCGCCGCACATGTCGAACTTCATCTCGTCCATCGCCGCCGACGGCTTGATGCTGATTCCGCCGGTGTCGAAGGTGACCCCCTTGCCGATCAGGGCGACAGGCGCGTCCTCCGGCGCTCCGCCGCGGTAATGCGCGATGACGAGCTTGCCCGGCGTCCTGCTGCCTCGCGTCACCGACATGAAGGCGCCCATGCCGAGTTCTTCGATACGCTCCTCTTCCAGGACCTCAACGGTGACCGCATTCCCGTCGGCGAGTTGGCTGACCGCGTCGGCGAGGTAGGTTGGATTGCACACGTTGGGCGGGGTGTTGGCGAGATCTCGCGCCAGGCCCATGCCCTCGTCGAGCGCCTGGCCGTGTTTCACCGCCAGCGCCGTGCCGGTGCGCGCGCCAGGCTCCGCGAGCACGCCGACTCTTGAGACCCGCGGAGTCTTCGCCGGCTTGGACTGGAATTCGTCGTACCAGTAGAGGGCGTCCGAGAGGGCGCCCAGGGCCACGCGCGTCTTCCAGTAGTCGTCGTGTCCGGCGACGGCGATCTCGTTCAGGCACCATACGGCATTGTGCGCCGCGAGGTTCTTGAGCGCCCGGGCGGCGGGGCCGACGCGCCGGCGAAAGTCCTGTTCGTCGATCTCCGCGTCGTCGTTTCCGTGTACCACCATCAGGTTCTTGATGCTGGTCGGGACCGGAATGACGGCGACGCCCCTCGGCTTTTGCGCCAGCGCGTGGTCGACGAAGGCTTCCACGCCGAGCGCCCTGGCGACCTCCCGCGCACGCTTCGGCGTGACCACCAGGCAATCGGTTCTGATACTGGCCGGATTCCCGGTTCGCGTCGTGTACTTCATAATCCGCGCTTTGGATCGAGGTTCTTCGGCCGAAGGGACGAGCGTCCCCGGGGCCGAAGGGCAGTGTAGCCCATGTGTTGCATGGAACAAATGTCTCCGGGGAGCGTGAGCGGCCCGGGGCGGTTGTACCATGGACGGCGAGCCGGGTCGGGCCATTGGCATGGTCGTAGCGTTCAGATACGTCAACAGGGAACTTGCCGCCGTGTTTGCGGTGGTGTTCTTCGCGTTGCTCGTCATTGCGCTGGGCGGACGCTTTATCGGATACATGCAGGACGCCGCGCTCGGACGCTATTCGGCCGATGCGCTGTGGCTGCTCGCCGGCTATCGACTGCCGGAGTTCGCCCAGCTCACTGCGCCGTTCGCCTTGATACTGGCGGTGTTGATCACATGCGGACGCCTGCACGCCGAGGGTGAATTCGCCGCCCTGACGAGCGGCGGCGCCAGTTCCCTGCGAATCTTGAGGTGGCTTTCGGCGGGAGTGCTGGCGGTTGCGGCCGGCGTCGCCGGCCTCGCCCTGGTCGTCACGCCGGCAGCGACGCGCGCGGCGGCGGAACTCATCTCCGAGCAGCGTTCGACCCTGCTGCTGCCCTCCATTCCTCCCGGCGTGTTCCACAGCTTCGATCGCGGGCGCCGGGTGACCTACGCGGAGGATGTCGACACCGAGGGGCGCCGTCTGCTGGGTGTGTTCATGAGCGATCGCCTCGGGCAGGACTTCGCGACCACCTGGGCGGAAGCGGGCAGCCAGTACGTGGACGCCGAGACGGGCAGCAGGTTCCTCCTGCTCGAGCGGGGCGCGCGGTACGAAGGGACTGCGGGCGATGCCGCCTTCGATATCGTCGAGTTCGAGCGCCTGGGCCGCCGCATCGAACCCAGTACGGGGGACGGGTCGTCGACAAAGGCGGGTGCGTTGTCCACGGGGCGGCTGGACCCGGGGAACGCGGCGCACGCGGCGGAACTGCAATGGCGCCTGAGCTTGCCGCTGCTTGCGGTGGTGGGAGCGTTCGCCGCGCTCGGCCTGGCGCGGGTCCGGCAGCGCGCGGGAAGGTTCGCGCGGATCGTCCCCGGCACCGTGCTCTTCGCCGCCTACTTCCTCTCCTGCGCCGCCGTGCGTGGCGCGGTATCGGACGGGTCGCTCCCCGCGGCGGTGGGCGTATGGCCCGCGCACGGTGCGATGGTCCTGGTCGCGCTCTACTACCTGCGCCGGAGCGCGCGGCCGCTGTGAACCTCGGCGTCATGGACCGCCATATCGGCCGGACCGCCCTGTCCGCCATGCTGGTGATGCTCGTTTGCTTCTACGCCCTGACCACGCTGTTCGCGATGGTGGAGGAACTCGGCCGGGAACAGCAGGCATATGGCATGGGCGAGGCGCTGCGCTACGTGCTCTACACCTCGCCCCGGCGCATCTACGAACTTGCGCCCTACGTGATCTTTCTCGGCGCGCTGATCGGGTTGGGCACCCTGGCCGGGAACTCCGAAATCACGGTCCTGCGCGCGGCGGGCACGTCGTTGTGGCGCATCTTCTTCGCGCTGGCCATCCCCGTGCTGGGCGCGTCCCTGGCGGCGGCGGCTGTCGGAGAGTACGCGGCGCCGCGCCTTGACGCCGCCGGCGAGGCGGTGCGAACACGTGCGCTGCAGGACTCGGCGACGATCCGGCTGGAAGGCTACTGGCACCGGCAGGGCAGCATTTATACTCGCGTCGATGCGCTTGGCGCGGACGGGGAGTTGATCGGCGTGGATCAGTTCGACCTTCAAGGCAAGGATCTGCGCGCCGCCAGCCGCGCGGAGTCGGCCGTATTCGACGATGCAGCGGGGCTCTGGCGTCTCGTGAACGTGCGCTCGACGCGCATCGGCGAGGATCGCACCGCGGTGGACGCCGAGGACGAAAGCCCGTGGAAGAGCGATGTCGACCCGCGACTGCTGTCGGCGGGCGCGCTCGTGGATCCGCGCAAGCTCTCCATCTCGGACCTTGCGTTGCAGATTCGGCGCATGGACCGGGAGCGATTGAGCGCGGACACGTACCGGATCGCTTTCTGGGGCAAGCTGCTGCAGCCGCTGGCGACCCTGGGCCTGGCGCTGCTGGCGGTCGGCCTGGTGGTGGGACCCTTGCGCGAAGTCGGCATGGGAGCGCGCCTCTCGGTGGGCGTCGCGGCGGGGCTGCTGTTCAAGTACCTGCAGGATCTCCTTGCGCCGGCGAGCGTGGTATTCGATATTCCGCCGTGGCTCGCGGTGCTGGCGTCGATCGCCGTCTGCTGGGTCGCGGGTTGGGTATTGATCAGGCGGGCAGGCTAGTGAACCTTTGCCTGTCCGCATGGTCTATGTGCTGAGTTTCAAGCGGCTGATCTGGAAAATAACAGGGAGGTGCGATGGCGGCGGCCGATATCGTGCGTGATGTTTCGGAGGTCCGGGAGCGGTTCGATCTCGTTCGGGCCGAAGTGGGCAAGGTGCTCGTCGGCCAGGACCAGCTCGTGACGCGCCTGCTGCTGGCGCTGCTCGCGGACGGCCATGCGCTGCTCGAAGGCGTTCCCGGCCTTGCCAAGACCCTCGCCGTGGCTACGCTCGCCGATGCGGTCGATTGCGACTTTTCCCGTATCCAGTTCACGCCGGACATGCTTCCGGGTGATGTCACCGGCACGCAGATATTCAATCCGAGGGATGGAACGTATTCCGTCAAGAAGGGTCCGGTATTCGGCAACCTGATACTCGCGGACGAAATCAACCGCGCCCCCGCCAAGGTGCAGGCGGCGCTCCTCGAGGCCATGCAGGAGAGGCAGGTGACCCTGGGCGAGCATACGTTTGCCCTTCAGGTGCCTTTCATGGTCCTCGCGACGCAGAACCCCATAGAACAGGAGGGCACCTATCCGCTGCCGGAGGCGCAGCTCGACCGTTTCATGATGAAGCTGGTGGTCGGGTATCCGAGCGGCGACGACGAGGTGCGCATCATTGACCGCATGGCGGGGTCGGGCAACGCGCCGAAGGCATCGCGCGTCATGTCGGGAGGGGACATCCTCGCCGCGCGGGAAGTGGTGCAGCAGGTTTTCGTCGACGACAAGGTGAAGTGCTACGCGGTGGATGTCGTCGCCGCGACCCGCGATCCGGCGGCCGCCGGCATGTCCGAGTTGGCGGGCCTGATCGAGTACGGGGCGTCGGTGCGCGGTTCCCTGAACCTGATCCGGCTGGCGAAGGCGAACGCGCTCCTCGCCGGCCGGAGCTATACCAGCCCCCACGACGTCAAGAGCGTTGCGCCGGATGTCCTGCGCCACAGGGTCGTCGTGACGTACGAGGCGGAAGCGGAGGGGCGCAGCGCGGACGACCTTGTGGATGTGATTCTCTCCAATGTCGAAGTGCCTTGATGCCCTGACGGCAGAACGGGTCTGAGGCGGCACCGGGGCTGAGTTTCGATATGCTGCCGGCGGAGATCGTTAGCCAGGTCAGGCGGATCCAGTTGCGAACCGGACGCCAGGTCGCGGACGTCCTGGCGGGCGCCTATGTCTCGGTCTTCAAGGGCCGCGGCGTCGAGTTCGACGAAGTGCGGCCATACGTTCCGGGGGACGATGTCAGGACCATCGACTGGAACGTCACTGCGCGCGTCGGGGCGCCCTACGTGAAGCGCTACGTCGAAGAGCGCCAGCTCACCGTCCTCCTGGTCGTGGACATGAGCCCCTCCCTCGATTTCGGCTCCGCCGGGCGTTCGAAGCGCGAGGCGGCGGTGGAACTCTCTGCGCTGCTTGCGTTTTCGGCCATCTACAACGACGACAAGGTCGGGCTGCTGCTGTTTCACGGCGAGGTGGACCAGTTCATTCCTCCGCGCAAGGGCAACAAGCACGCCCTGCGGGTTGTGCGCGAAGTCCTCGCGCGAGGCCGGGAGACGTCGTCGGTCCGTCCTCGCGGGCGGGCGTTCGGCCTGCCCCGAGCGCTGGCGACGCGTTTCGCGCAACTGCGCGCGCGCGCGCGGGTGGGGCGCCGCCGTTCCACCAACATCGCCCATGCGCTGGAGTTCTGTCGGCGCGTCCTGCCGCGGCGGGCGGTGCTGTTCCTCATATCTGACTTCCTGGACGAGGGCTACCTGGATGCGCTGCGGGGCGCGAATCGCAAGCACGACGTGGTCGCGGTGCGCGTGACCGATCGACGCGAGTCGGAGTTTCGGGGCGCGGGACTCGTGATGCTGGAAGACGCGGAGACGGGGGAGCGGCGCCTGGTCGATACGGGCTCTGCCGCGTTTCGGGCCGCCCTCGAGCGCGAGGCCCGTGAGCGCGACGAAACTCTGCATCGATCCTTGAGGGGGTCGGGCGTCGATGTGGTCAGCATCGATGCGGCGGCTTCCGTCGTCGAGCCGCTGCTGGCTTTCTTTCGCATGCGCGAGAAGAGGATTCGACGCTGATGCCGCGCGCAGCCGTCCTGTTGATGCCCGTGCTGCTCACCGCATGCCAGCCGGAGGCAACCGTGGAAGCCCCCGCCGAACCGGAGGCGGCGCCGGAACTGTCGAACGTCACCCGGGAAGGCCCGGTTACGGCGACCGTCGCCCTGTCGCCGGCCGCGCCGAGACTCGGCGATCCGTTGAAGTTGACGCTGACGGTCGAGGCCAAGCCCGGCGTGCGGATCGAGATGCCCGACTTCGGCGAAGCGCTGGGCCGGTTTTCGATCCTCGACTTCACGCCCCGGGAGACACCGGGCGAGGATGGCGGCGTGATTGCGCGACAGGACTATACGCTGCGCGGCCCGGCGAGCGGCCGGCAGCGCATCCCCGGATTGCGTATCGAATATGTCGATGAGCGCGCCGGAGATGGCGCGCCGCGGGAACTGATCACGGACGAGCTGGCCTTCGAGGTCGAGTCCGTGTTGCCCGAAGGGGCCGTGGTCGACGCGCTGCGCCCGGCGCGCGGACCGCTTGCGGAGCTGCGGGGGGACTGGCGGTCGCTCTGGTGGCTGTGGTTGACGCTGGGCGCGTCGGCCGCCGCCGGTATCGCGTGGGGGGCCATGATCTGGCGCCGCCACGCGGCAGAACGCACCAGGGCGACGGCCTTCGAGCGCGCGTTGCGACGCCTCGCGGCGCTCGAGGAACGGGGACTGCCCGTCACGGAGACGGTGGACGCATGGTACGTCGAGCTCTCCGACATCGTGCGCCGCTACATCGAGGACCGCCACGCCGTTCGCGCGCCGGAACTGACCACGGAGGAGTTCCTGCTCGAAGCGCGTCGCTTGGTGGCGTTCTCTGCGGCGCACCGGAACCTCCTGTCCGCATTCCTCGAGGGTTGCGACCGGGTCAAGTTCGCGCGCTACAGCCCGGAACAGGACGAATCCCGCAATGCGCTCGAAGTCGCGCGGCGTTTCCTGACCGAGGCCGAGGCAGATTTCGCCGACGCCGCCTCGCGTGGGACAGACGTCTCTGGGGAGCGTCGGCAACCTGCGGCGGCGGCGGAGCATTGAGCATGGATGCGATCACCGCCATCGAGTTTCGCGAGCCGCTGTTGCTGCTGCTGGCGCTGCTGGCGGTTCCTGTGCTCCTGCTCGCGCGTCGCGCGCCGGGCCGGCTGGTTTTCTCTTCGCTCAAGATTCTTCCGGACGAGGCCGGCGGCTGGCGCAGGCGGCTGGCGTGGGTGCCGGATGCCGTGTTGTGCCTCTCGCTGATCGCGCTGGTCGTCGCGCTCGCGGGTCCGCGTATCGGGGAGCGCTTCAGCCGGATCCACCGCGAGGGAATCGCGATCATGATGGTGGTCGATGTTTCCAGTTCGATGCGGGCGCTGGACCTGTCCACGCCAGCGAGGGAACGCACGCGTCTCGAGGCGGTCCAGGACGTTTTTGAAGCCTTCGTGCTGGGCGATGGAGATTTGCCGGGACGACCCGACGACACTATCGGCCTCGTCTCCTTCGCGGGCTTCGCCGATACCGCGGTGCCCCTGACGCTGGATCACAACAATCTCACCGCCGTGGCGCGGGATCTCGACACCGTGCGCGACCGCGGCGAGGACGGTACCGCCATTGGCGACGCCCTGGCACTCGCCGTCGAGCGTCTGCGCGAGTCGACGGCGCAGTCGCGCATCGCCGTGGTATTGACCGATGGCGTCAACAATGCGGGGGTTGAATCGCCGGCGGCCGCGGCGGAACTGGCGCGGTCGCTGGGCGTCAAGGTCTATACGATCGGCGCGGGCACCACGGGCCTCGCCCCGGTGCGCGTGGAGGACAGGTTCGGCCGGTCCGTGTTGCGTTCCATGCGTGTCGAGGTGGACGAGGCGGTGCTGCGGCGCATTGCCGAAGCCGCGGGCGGGCGCTTCTTCCGGGCCGAGGACGCCGAGGGACTGGAACGCGTATACGCGGAAATCGACCGCCTCGAGCGCACGCGCATCACCGAGGATCGGTTCCGCCAGTACGACGAACTGTTTGCGCTGCCGCTGGCCCTTGCCCTCGCCCTGCTGGTGGTTGGCTGGCTCGGCCGCGGCGCGCTGTTCGCGAGGTTGCCGTGATGGATTTCGCCGCGCCCCACTGGGTCCACCTCGCATGGCCCGCCCTGGCGGCGGTCATTGCGGCGGCGTACTTCGATCTGCGCAACCGCGAAACCTTGGCGCGGTTCATGTCGTTGCCGATGCAGGCGCGCCTCGCCTGGCGCCAGACGCGCGCGCGACGTATCGCCAAGCTGGCGCTGTTTTCTTTGACCTTGGCGCTGGGCGTGGTGGCGCTCATGCGGCCGCAATCGCAGACCGGAACCGAAGTGCTCTCGCGCAACATCACGGCGGACGTCATGATCGTTCTCGACGTATCGAAGAGCATGCTGGCAGAGGACGCGGCGCCCAATCGCCTGGCGAGGGCGAAGGCGGAGATCAATGAGCTTCTCGAGCGCGTGGACGGCCAGCGCGTCGGCCTGGTGGTGTTCGCCGGCCGCGCGGCGGTCAGGTCGCCGCTCACGTCGGACTACGGTTTTTTCCGGCTGATGCTGCGCGATGTCAACGTCGGGTCCGTCTCGCGCGGCGGGACCCGGATCGGCGACGCCGTCCGCAAGGCGGTCGCCGTGTACGGTCCCGACCGCGGCGCGCCGCGCATCATGCTCCTGATCACGGATGGCGAGGATCACGACTCCTATCCGCTGGAAGCCGTCGAGGAAGCCGCGGCCGCCGGCATTCGCATCGTCGCCATTGGCTTCGGCAGCGAGACCGGCAGCGAGATCGTGGTCACCGATCGGGAGACGGGCGCCCGCAACGTGCTGCTGGACAGCGACGGCAACGTCGTGCGTTCGAGGCTGGATGGAGATCTCCTGCGCGAGATCGCCCTGATGGCCGACGGCGCATACGTTCCGGCTGGAACGTCGGCGGTCGATCTCGACTCCATCGTGGAGGCGCACATCCGGCCGATGGTCGCAGACGCCTCCGCGCGCGTCGTGCGACGAGACCCGACGGAACACTATCGGTGGTTCGTGCTGGGCGCGCTGCTGTCGCTCGTGGCTGCCGTGTGGGTCGGATCAACGGGCGCCGGGCGCGGAAGGCCGGCGGCAACGGGAACGGTGCGACCGTGAGCAGGCTGTTCAACCCATTGCGCCGGCTCCTGGTCGTGGTTGGTGTGTTCGCTGTCATCGCGATGTCGGACCCCGCGGAGAACCCTGCTGAGACCCCGGTCGAGGATCCCGGCGCGGGCGCGCCGCCGTCGCCCGCAACGGACGAGGCGGCGCCGGAACCAGCCGCGCCCGAGGATCCGCCCAGCGCGCGCGGACAATACAACGCGGGCCTCGAAGGCCTGGAACAGGGCGACTTCGCCAGCGCCGCGGAAGCTTTTCTCGCCGCGCGGGACGACGCCCGCGGGGACGCGGTCCTGCGCTACCGGTCGGCGTTCAACCTGGGAATGGCGCTCGCCGGACAGGCGGACGCGTCGGTCGAAGAAGAGCCGGAGGAGTCGATCGCGACGCTGCGTTCCAGCGCGGCGTGGTTCAGCGATGCGGCGCGATTGGCCCCGGAAGGCGAGGACGACGCGCGCGTCAATCTCGAGATCGTCCTGCGCCGCATCCAGCAGTTGGCGGACCAGATCAATCGGGACGGCCGCCTGGAAGCCCGTCTGGACCGAATCATCGACGATCAGCGCGGCCTGCGCGACCAGTTGCGGCAGTTGTTGGCGGACGCGGAGTCGGAGCAGGGCGCGGACTTTCGACACCGCTTCGAGTCACTCGCGGCCTCCGAACGCGCGTTGCTGGCCGAAGCGTCGGATGTCGCCGACCTGGCGGCGGAGGAACGGGCGCACCTTCAAGGAAAGGACGACGTCACGCTCTCCCCCGAGGAGCGCGCCCGGGCGTTTCAGCTCGGCAGCATGGACCGCTACCTGCAGCGAGCCAGGCAGTCGATGAGCGATACGCGCAGGCGTCTGCGCCGTCTCGAGGGCGAGCGCGGGCATCGCCGGGCCGACACCGCCCTCGGGGAACTCAAGCGCGCCCGGGAGCAGTTGTCGGACCCGGTCACCGTATTGAAGGCGATCGTGCGCGACGAGGCGTCCGTGGTCGCGCATGCTGACGCGCTGGCGTCGGTTTCGGTTGACGATGAAGAGGAGGGCCCGCCGCCGTGGCTCACGGTCGGGCACCTCAGCAACCGGCAGGAGGACGCGGCGGCGCGCACGGGCGAAATGTTGCGGCGCCTGGAAGCGGCTGTTGACCAGGCGTCCGAAGCCGGCGAGCCCAGCGGCGACCCGGCCGGTGAGCCCGGTGGAAACGCCGAAGCCGAGCGCGCGCGTCAGGCTATCGGGGAGGCTGTGCCTTTTGTGCGGGAAGCCCTCGATGCCATGCGTGCGGCCCTCTCTGCCTACAGCGGAGGAGCGGTGTCCGATGCCGCGCTGGAGGGCGCGCGCTCGGTGGACGCGCTTTCCCGGGCGATCGAGCGCTTCGCTGGGCTGCGGGAACTGATAGAGATCGCCTACGCGGACCAGGCGCGCGCGGTGGCGCTTTTGGGCGTCGACGCGGCGGAGGTGCCAGCTCTCTTGCGTGAGCGTGTCGCAGCCGCGGCGATGGACGACAACCGCGAGCGCCTGCAACGGATGGAAGCGATGCTGCTGCAGATGCGGGATCAGGCGTCGTCCGAAGGCGACGGTGAGGCCGCCGAGGAGCGCCATGCACTCGCCGAAGCGTTGCGCGGACAGGCCCTGGACGCCCTGAAGTCCGCGTCCAGGGCGCTAGCGTCGGGCGGGGCGGCTGATGTCCCGGCGGGCTTGGCGCTCGAACGCCTGGAAGAACTGAGGCGCCTTTTCTTTAGTATTGTCGAGCATCTGCAGGAGTTGTTGGCCGAACAGACGGATACGCACGACCAGACCGCGACGCTACAGGTTGCGCCGGACACCGCGCCTCCCCTCGGCTTGATCGGTGAGCGGCAGGTGGCCCATGCCCGTACGGGAGAGGCGCTCGGGGAAGCGCTGGCGGCGCAGACGGATGCCGCGCGGGGCGAGGGGAGCGAAGAAGCCGCGCAGAGCATGGCGGACGCCACCAGGGAGGTGCGTGCGGGGTCCGCGCGAATGCGGGGCGCCGCCGCGACCGTGTCCGCCGCGGCAGAGGCTGCCCACGCGATGTCACCCCACCTCGAGCCTGCGCTGGACGACCAGGTCGCCGCTATTGGGCATATCGAAAACGCGATTCAGCTGTTGCGTCCGCCGTCTCAAGAGGACGGCGACTCCGGTGAGGGGCAGCAGCAACAGGAAGCGGTTGCCGAGCCCGAGCCGTCGGAACAGATGTCGCGTCGCCAGGCGCTGCAGAGGCTGCAGGCCGTGCGGGACCGGGAGGCCGAACGGCAGCGTCGGCGGCAGCGAGACTCCGCGCCGCCGGAGCCCGCGGAGAAGGACTGGTGAGGCTCACCGGAGTTGCCGCTGTTGCGTTCGCGGTCCTCGCTGTCTCCGCGGCAGGGCAGACGCTCGAGGTCAGCGTGGAGTCGGGCGAAATCTACGCGGGGATGCCGTTCACCCTGGTGTTGTCGGCACGGGGTTTCGACGAGCCTGCGCCGGAGGTTCCTGATCTCGTGATCGACGGCTGCCGCGTGACGTACATCGGCGTGACCCCCAGCGTTTCGCAGCAGATCCAGATCGTCAACGGCCGTCGTTCGGAGTGGCGGGAGGTGACGTTCGTCTACCGTTGGCAGGTGACGGCGCCATCTGCGGGCCGCTACACGGTACCGGCCCTCGTGCTATCCCAGGGGGGGAAGTCCGCTACGAGTACGGCCGCCACGTTCGATGCGGGCGATCTCGAACAGACCACCGACATGGTTGTGCGCATGCACTTGCCGGAGCGCCCCGTGTGGGTCGGCGAGACGTTCGACGGTGCCATCGAGTGGTTGCTGGCGCGGGATGTCGAGAGCTTCGAGCTGGTGGTGCCGCTGTTCGAATCGGATGCCGTTCGCATCGAGAGCCCCGGCGATAGCGGGCGGATGCGGTCGTTCCGCATCGGAGCCCGCGTCATCGACCTGCCCATGCGGCAGGATCGCGTGCGCGAGGACGGCACCGACTATACGCGCATTCGCTTTCCGTTCCGTGCCGCGGTGACGCGCGCGCAATCGTTCGACTTCGACCCGGTACGCGTCGTGGCCCGCCTGGAGTCTCCCGGGAATCGGAGCTTTTTCGACTTTCCATCCTTCGGCCGTTCGCGCGGCGCGCTGTTCCAGGCGTGGGGAGAGCGGCGGCAGCTCGTGGTGCGCCCGCTGCCGGAGAGCGGACGGCCGCCAAGCTTCGTCAATGCCGTCGGTTCCGGTTTCTCCATCGAGGTGCGGGCGAGCCGCACCGTGGTCAGCGCGGGAGATCCCATCGAACTGACGCTCGGCATTCGAGGCGACGGCGAACTGGAAGGGCTGAGTCTGCCGCCCCTGAAGGGGGAGGGCGGATTGCCCGGGGACCTGTTTTCGGTCCCTTCCGCCGCCGCCGTCGGCAACGTCGATGCCGAGACCAACACCAAGACCTTTACGGTCACGGCGCGGGTGCTGAGCAAGGAGGTGCGCGAGATTCCTCCCATTGAGTTCGCCTATTTCGATCCGACGAGGGGCGAGTACGTTACGGTCTCGAGCCGGCCGGTCGCGCTTTCCGTCGCTGGAGGCAATGTGGTGGACGCCGGTGACGTCACGGCTTCCGCTGCCCCCGCGCCGATTGCCGACGTGCCCGTGCAGTCGCCGCGGGCCGGGACCCCTCGTGTGCTCATTGGGGCTGACATGTCCCTGAGCGCGGCGAACAGGACGCTGAATCCGCCTTGGGGTTCCACCATCGGGCCCCTGCCGATGGTGTTGTTGTACCTGTTGCCTGTCGCGCTTGGCGGACTGCGGGTGTGGCAGACCCGCACCGCGGCGCGGCGCGGCCGACGGCGCGAAATCAGCCGTGCGAGGCGGGAAGTGGAACGTGTCCTCAATTCCGGCGGAGCTGCGCGCGAGGTGGCGCCGCAGGCACTCAATGCCATTCGCGTCCTGGCGCGCCTCACCGGTCACGAACGAGGACTGGGCGACCCTACCCTCGAGCGCCTGGAAACCTTGGCATTCGATCCCTCGGTAGCCGGAGAACCCCTCGGCGGGGAGACCGTCGACGCGGTCCGCGCGCTTGTGAGGGAATGGGCCAGGCGGAAGGAACCGCGATGATTTCCCGCGACCTGGTCCATGGCATAGCGACGACCCTCGCCGCGATGTGCGTCGTCCTGGCTGTGGAGCACCTGTCGTCTGCCCGGGCGTCCGAAGCGGACTTTCCTCAGGCGTCGCCCGGTTTGCAGTTTGCCCGCGAGGGCTCCGGTGCGGCTGCATCGGAGGGCATCGAGCACGGGCGCCGAATCTACACCCAGGCACTGGAGGAGCAGGATCCGGTGCATCGCGCGCGACTCTTTGCCGAAGCGGAGCGCGCTCTTCGCGAAGCCGCGGCGATACGACCGACACCCGAACTGATTGCGGACTGGGGCAATGCGGCGCTTGGCGCTGGCGACTCGGGTCGCGCGACGCTCGCCTTCCGGCGTGCGCTGGCATTGCAGCCGAGCCATGATCGGGCGGCCAAGAACCTCGCCTGGCTGCGCGACCGGGCGCCGTCCTGGTTGCCGCGACCGGCGAGCGGGGGCGCGCTGGATTCCCTGCTGTTCTGGCGCGACATGTTCTCGGTCTCGCAGCGCTACTGGATTGCGGCCGGCGCGTTCGCCCTCGCCGTGCTGATGCTGACGCCGTGGCCGACGCGGCGCATGCGCCTGTTGCGGCGGATGTCCGCCGTGCCGATCGCGGTGTGGGCGGCGGCGGCCGGATCGGCGCTGTTGTCCGAGCAGGCGTCCCCCGAAGGGGTGGTGGTGATCGACGGCGCCTCCCTGCGTTCCGCGGACAGCACGGGAGCACGGCTGGCCTTTGCGCATCCCCTCCCGGCGGGCGCCGAAGTCGCCATCCTGGAGGTGCGCGACGGCTGGTTGCGCATCGCCCTGGCGGATGGCACCCCGGGATGGGTCCGGGCGAACAGCGTGGAGCGGATTCTGGGCGGGGAACCGAGGTGATCGGCGCAGCGCCGGGCCGGATGCTGAACTATTGATTGGCCGAGGGCGCTTCGAGGCCGTCCTCGGTCGACTCGAGCAGGGAAAGCGCTAGCGCTGCCGCGTCGCGCCAGCGCTGTTCCCGGTGCCAGTGCATCGCCCTGGCGAGATGCCCGCGGGCGCGCTCCGTGTCTCCGGTCAGCCGATATGCCTCGCCGAGGAACAGGTTGATGCGCGGTGCCCAGGGCGCGCGGCGGTACGCCACGCGCAGGTAGCCCAGGGCATCGCCCGGTTGCCCGGCGTGGAGGTAGATCACGCCCAGGCCGAAGGACGCTTCGACCCCGTCCGGGTCGTTTCTCACGGCTCGACGGTAGAACTCGGCGCTTTCGCGCAATATGGCGTAGCACTGTTCCCGGGTCGCCCCCGCGCATTCGCCGACGTGGACCTCCGCCATGCGAATGTTCGCGCCGGGGTGATTCGGGTTGAGCGCGAACGCGCGCCTCGCGGTCTCCTTCGAGCGTTCGGCATCGTCCGTCGTGGCGGAAAAGCCCACCAGGGCATCGATATCGTCCGGATTCTCCTCGAGCACCCCTTTGAACATCTCGGCCGCAAGGCCGTTGTTGGCCGTCGCCATTGCGGCCCCGCCCAGGGTGCGCCGCACGTCTGCCCGCGTCATCGGCCGAACCTCCATGGACGTGTCGGATTCGACATCGACCTCGAGAGTTCGCTTCGGGAACGGCTTGCGCCTGCCGTACGATTTCAGGAGACGTTCCAGGCTGGGAAGGCTGACTCCCAGCGCCGTCTCCATGGCCACTTCCGCCGTCTCTCCGGCATCGATCATGGCGAGCATTTCGGGCACGCGGGCGTGAAACGGCGGCAGGCCCGACAGGTGGCCGAGGTGCAGCATGTGCACGAGCTGCCAGGCCTTGAGGTAGATGTCTTCGAGGTCGCGCCGCTGCCAGTCGAACACCAGGCGCTCGTCGATCAGGTCCGCCACCGTCAGCCTTGCCCGGGACATCTGCTGTCGCTTCAGCGCGGACACGTACCCGACCACGATGCCGTCTTCCGTCGCGTGCAGGGTGGACAGGAAGTTTGCATACCCCTCCTCGTACCAGGCGGGATAGTTCATTTGCCGGTGATGGCGCAGCAGGTAGTGCGTGTACTCGTGATACGCGGTGAGGCCGCGGGAGGCGTATCCGCGACGACCGTCGGGTCCGAACGCGAGCGTGTACCGGTTCAGGGAAGAATGCGTGATTCCGCTCAGGTTCCTGAGCGAGAACACGCGGCGAAAGTCGCGCCCGCTGCGAAAGGCGATGATGCGCGGCGATGGCGCGGGCGACTGTTGCTTCCCGAGGAGCGCTTCGAAGGCGAGTCGAAAGCGCGTCAGCCTGGCCGCGAGCATCCGGCCGTCTTCCGGCGCCAGGTCGGTCATCATCTCGAAGTCGGGCGTTGTCACGCGGTGCCAATCATGTTGATGGACGTCGGCGTTCGCCGCGTTCGCCAATGCCAGGGTTAGACTAGGCGCTGCTATGAGACTGCGCATGATCCTGTTCATTCTGTGGGCGTTGCCTGGATGGGCGACGAGTGAGAATGCGGGGCATTGGCTGCCGACAACCTGCAAGGCGGGGAAAACCGTGGGGATGCACCAATATCCGGCGAGTGACATGGAGGACTACATGCCCGCAGTATTCTCGGAGCAGACGTTCGATCTGCGCGAAAACGCGCTGTTCATGCGACACCTGCTCGGCGAGCGGGAACGGGGCGAGGTCGACGAGCGTGGTGGGTACGCGGACACTCCCGAGCCCGTGCGACTGTATGTCACGATGGCGTCCGGGGACGGTGTGGAGACCGAATTTGCATGCCGTCCCGTGCGGGGCGCCGGAGAAAACCGGGGCTATAGCTGCGTCAATAACCCGCCTTCGGAGATGTTGCTGATCAATCCGGCGCGCGGCCGATACACCCGCAGCGCGATCGGCGGCTGGGCTTTCTATGCGCCGGAAGCCTCGCTTTTCGTCGAGTACGGTACGTGCGTGGAACGACGACCGTCGCCGGGGAGCGCCCGCGACGCGGCGCCGCAAACGGATTCGACGCCCGAATAGCCCGGGCGGTTTATTCCTCTTCCGCCGCGGGTTCGGTTTCTTCCCGAACGGCTTCGTCGAGAATTGCGTCGACCTCGGGGTCGAGCGCCTCCCCGGACGATTCATCGATTTCCTTTTCGGCTGTGACGTCGATCACCTCGATGACTTCAAGAAGCTCCTTGACATCCAGGACTCGAGGCTCGACCACCTCGTTTGCCGCGATGCCGGAGGCGAGGAGTGTCAATGTGGCTCCGGCCAGGACTTTGCAAATCGATCGCATTCGATTTCTCCTATTCCTTGCGACCCATCATAGTCCGCTCAGCGCGATGGTGCCAGACTGAACCGGTGGGTTTGTCCCTGGATAAAGATGTGCTTGGCGAGGACTTCGTACACGTGCCCGCATTCGTCGCAATAGATCACGAAGTACCAGGGGTCCCCCCCGCGGCTCTGCTGAACGCTTCGCTTGGAGGCAAAGTGCTCTATGCCGACCGCATTGCACTTCGGACAGGTAGGTTCGGCGGGGCGGGCGGGTGCGGTCATGGCTACTCTATTCGTTGGTCCATGTCGAGCGCGGGCGACTCCTCCCGCGATTTGCCGACGATGACGGCGGGAACGCCGGCTACCGTGACATGCGCGGGGACGTCGTGCAGCACGACGCTGCCGGCCCCCACCTTGGCCCCTTCGCCGACCTCGATATTGCCGATGATCTTGCACCCGGCGGCGAGCAGAACGCCGCGGCGGATCTTGGGATGGCGGTCGCCGGTTTCCTTTCCGGTGCCCCCGAGCGTTACCGAGTGCAGGACCGATACATCGTCGTCGATCACGGCCGTTTCTCCAACGACGATGCCCGTGGCGTGATCGAGCATGAGTCCGCGTCCGATCCGCGCCGCCGGGTGAATGTCCACGCCGAGGCCGACGCTGATCTGGCTCTGGAAGAACTGCGCCAGGGTTCGCCGGTCGTGCAGCCAGAGCCAATGGGCGATGCGGTGCGCCTGCAGCGCGTGGAAGCCCTTGTGGAACAGGAATGGCGTCGTCAGGTCATCGCAGGCCGGGTCCCGGGCGAAGCTCGCGAGGACGTCCGTTTCGGCGGCCTCGAGAATCGTCGGATCGTCGCTGATGGCCTCCTCGATGACCTGGCGGATCAACATCGTCGGCAACATGGGGTTGTCGAGCTTGCTCGCCAGCCGGAAGCTGAGGGCGGCCCCGAAAGAGGCGTGATTGAGGATCGTCGCATGGAAGTAGCTGCCGAGGATCGGCTCTTCGCTGACCTTGAGTTCGGCTTCCGCGCGCGCCTTCTGCCACAGGTCCGGCAGCGCTTTCAGTCCGCTGACGGCCTCGACTCGGGACGCGCGTGGTGGGTCGCTGCGTTGGCGCATGGTCAATCTGTCCGCAATAGGTCGCCCGGGCATGCCTGCTTCCCCGCGGCCCGGATGCTTCTCCCCGGCAACGTAGCGTGAACGCACCGATTCGGGATTTCAAGGTGCGGTTTCGTCGAACGATATGACGATTGACAGCGCGAGGCCGGCGGCGATGATGGGCGTTGGAGCGTTCGGCGGGCTGGTCATCGCCCCGTGAGTCGCGCCGAAGTGACATAGACTTGGGGAACACGGCCCAGCAGCGTGCGTGCAAAGATGTCCAGATCCCGAAGATTCAATACCGTCGGCCTCGTTGGGAGAGTCGGCAATCCCGAGGTCGTCGACTCCGTAGCCGCAGTCGCGCGTTTTCTCGCCGGAACCGGGGTCGAACTCCTTCTTGAGACGGCGACGGCCCCGATGTTGCCCGACGGTGCGCACGAGACCGTCAACCGGGACGCTCTGGGTTCGCGGTGCGACCTGATCGTCGTGGTGGGCGGCGACGGCAGCATGCTCGCCGTCGCGCGCGACCTCGCTGACACGCCGGCGCTGGTCGTCGGCGTGAATCGCGGGGGCCTGGGCTTTCTCGCGGATGTTTCGCCCGATCAGATCGAAGAGAAGATTGGCGCCGTGCTGGCCGGGGAATACACGGTGGACGAACGCGCTCTGCTCGACGCCCGCATCGTCCGCAGCGGCGAGCCCGCCGGGTCCTGCGTGGCGTTGAACGATGTTGTCGTCAACGCCGGGGCGGCGTCCCGAATGATGGACTTCAGCCTGTATGTGGACGGCGACTTCGTCTACGACCAGCGCTCGGACGGGTTGATCGTGTCCACGCCCACCGGCTCCACGGCCTACGCCCTGTCTGCGGGCGGACCCATCATGCATCCGGGCCTCGACGCCATCGTCGTCGTGCCGATGTTCCCGCATACGCTCACGTCGCGCCCCCTCGTGGTGCCGGGCGACGCCGAGATCAGGATCGTCATGGGAACTGCGGCGGACGAGCCCCATGCGTACTGCGACTCCCAGGTCGACCATGCGCTGCGGCCGGGCGACGAAGTCCTGATCGTCAAGCATCCGCGAACATTCCACCTGGCCTATCCCGTGGACCACAGCTTCTTCCAGTCCTGCCGCAGCAAGCTCGACTGGGCCAGCAGGCTGGGGAACGCGCGGAGGGGCTAGTGTCGTGTCACACGCGTTATGGCGCTTCAGAGTTCGCCATGCGCGTCAATGCAAGGCGTGGTCCGCAGTGAATATCTGGCATATTCGCAAGGGCCACAACGCCGCAGTGGCGTGCATGGCGATCTCCCGAAGGGCGCGTCCCACGGGGCCTGTGGCGGTGTTGCGCCCCTTGGAAATGGAGCCGACCATTCCCTGCGGGGACGCGCCTTGCCACAGACCCCGTGGGACGCGCTGAAGCGTCATAACGCGTGTGACACGACACTAGTCCGGCACTGGGTCGACCGCGGGGAGATTCGCCTCTAGAACCTCGTGCTCCTGTGCGGGGCCCATCACCGGCTGCCGCACCACGGCGCTTTCCGAAGGGCCGGCGGATTTCATGGCTAGGGTCGGTCCACGTCCCGCACGACGCCGGCATCGTCGGTCCAGAGCTGGACGAGCGATCGCGAGTGGTGGCGGATGACTTCCCGGGCGCCCTGGTCTCCTTTGAGTTGCCCGAGTGCTTCGAAGTAGTCCGCGGCGAAACCGACCGGATGTCCCGGGGCTCCCTGGTAAAGGGGCCGCACGATGCACCCGGGCGCCGCCAGGTCCCGGAGTTGGCGTAGCGTCGAAGCCTGCACGAATGGCATGTCGGCGAGAGCGACAAAAACAAAGGGATGGCCCGCGGCTGCCGAGATTCCCGCAGCGAGGCTGCGTCCCATGCCCTCGGCTGCATCTTCCGCGATGACAATGGCGGGATTCAAAGGCTCGACCAGCCGTGCGACGGCCTCGTCGTCCTGCTTCAGAACGATGAACAGCTTGCTGAACGTCTCCGCGTGGCACTCTGCGGCACGCACGACCATGGGCGTTCCTTCGAGGCGATGGAGGCGTTTATCGGTGCCGAAGCGGCGCGACGCGCCGGCCGCCAGCAGAACCGCCGCCGCACGGGCTGGGGTATCCGCGATCAAGCGGCTCGCGTCACAGCTTCAAGCCGGGTGTGGGTAGCGGACGCAACGCTATAACGTACGGCGGTGATCTCCGCGAGAATAGCGACGGCGATTTCCGGGGGTGTCTTGCTGCCGATGGGCAGGCCGATGGGCGCGTGCAGCCGCGCGATCTCGGCGTCGGTGAGTTCCAGCGCCTTCAGGCGTTCGCGCCGGTTGGCCGAAGTACGCGTCGACCCCATCGCGCCGATGTAGAACGCGTCTGTCGTCAGCGCCACCATCATGCCCATGTCGTCTATGCGCGGGTCGTGCGTGAGTGCGACGATCGCTGTCAGGGGATCATTGGCGTGCTTGTTGATGGCATCGTCCGGCATGTCGTTGATCTTCGTGACGCCGGCGACGGAGAACTCGTCGAGCAGGTGCGCGCGCGGGTCACACACGGTCACCTGGTAGTCGAGCGCCTGCGCCATTTCCGCCACGTACGCCGAGACCATGCCGGAACCGATGATGAAGAGCTGGAACTGCGGGCCGTAGGTGTGCCGGAGAACCCGTGCTTCGCCGTCATAGTGCAACGGCGCGTGCGCGTCCACATCCTCGATGGAGGTCGCGCCATTGCGCAGATCGACGGTGCGTCGAACGGAGCGGCGACCGACCACGCGATCCCGGAGATGCCCGAAGTGACCGCGGTATGCGTCGTCTGCGGGCAATGGTTCGACGACGATGTTCAGGTGCCCGCCGCAGGGAAGCCCCAGCCGCTCGGTCTCTTCCGGAGTGATGCCGTATTGAAAAAACTGCGCCCGTTCGCGGGCGAGTTCGCCGGACGTGAGCTTCTCCAGCAGGTCGTCTTCGACGCACCCGCCGGACAGGGAACCCCGCACCTGTCCCGCGCGGTTGCACGTCAACAGCGAGCCCACGGGGCGGGGGGAAGAACCCCAGGTTTCCACCACGGTGGCGAGCCAGCACGACTCGTCGGATTCGAGCCATTGGCAGACCTGGTCGAGCACCTGTTGGTCAACGGCTTGCATGCGAGTAGTGTATCACCGGCAAGTTTGGGTCAATACCCTGACGGGTGGGGGCTTGCGGGACTATCCTGTTTCCGCCGGTCGCACACGGCGAGCCAATGTGGATCCTGAATGCCGGTAGCGCCGAAGGAGGGCGCGCGACTCATGAAAGTAGAAGTTGATGGCGCAACGCTGTACGTCGAGGTGGATGGATCGGAGACCCATCCGGCCCTGCTTCTGTGGCCCCCGGGGAGGTGCACGCTGCGCGTGTGGGACGACCAGGTGCCGAGTCTCACCGGGCGCTTCCGCACCGTGCGCATCGACGTCCGGGGTCTGGGCCGGAGTTCCCCGTCGGCGGACCCCGAGACGCAGTGCACCTTCGAGCAGTATGGGAAAGACGCCTGTGACGTGCTCGACCACCTCGGTATCGAACGTTGCCACGTCTGGTCGCAATCCTGGGGGTCTCGGCCCGCCATCGCGTTCTGCGCCCTGCACCCGGACCGGGTCATCTCCGCCGCCCTGTACGCGGCGAACACGGACGAAGCCGACGTGCCTGCGCAGCAGGCGGGCTCGAGAGCCGCTGCCGCCATACGCCGCGAGGCCGGCATCGAGTCAAGCCCGCCGCCGAAGGGATTCTTCGATCATGACTATCCGGAAGCTGTCGACGCAACAATGGCCGCGACGCGTAAGTTCGACTTAGCGGCGGTCGTGGACAAACTGACCATGCCGGTGCTTATCGGCACGGGGAGCCACGATCCGAACCTGGTCTCGAGTCGCGTCATCGCGGCCACGGCCCCCAACGCGAGGTTGGCGGTACTTGAGAACGTCGGACACAACAGCATGCTTGAGCACCCGGAACTGGCCCTCAAGACGTTCTTCGAGTTCCACGACGGGCTGGGTACCTGAGAGCGAGGACTACGGCTGCCAGCGCACGCCGACCTCGACCGTTCGGCCAGGGGATTGTGCGTCACCGGATCGTAGTTGAGCTGCCGATAGACCCGGGGCGGGTCTCGGTCGGCCGCGTTCAGCGCCGCGGCGTCCAGCGTCAGCCGGCCGTTCGGTGATGACCAACCGACGGTGACGTCGTGGGTGACGTGGGCGTCGATGGGAGGCTCGCTGTCCGCATCGTGCCTGTACCCGGCGGTGTAGTGGACCGTCCAGCGC
Source organism: Pseudomonadales bacterium (assembly GCA_963668365.1). Taxonomy (GTDB): domain Bacteria; phylum Pseudomonadota; class Gammaproteobacteria; order Pseudomonadales; family Azotimanducaceae; genus VXNE01. The sequence continues at coordinate 3,939,647 of OY764266.1, read as the reverse complement.
AGGCGAAGATTGCCGAACTCGGCGCCGAGCCACGCGCGGCCCTTCCAGTCCAACACGGTGCGGGCGAGGGTTGCCGGGCGACATTGTCATTAGAGCCGTAGCGGAATTTCAGATATTCAGAAAATATGGTAATTTGCCTGTGCAAATATCCGTTACCGAATGGTTGAAAATGTCGAATCCACTCATCGTTTCCAACAGGGGTCAGATCACGCTCCCGGCGGCCATGCGCAAGCGCCTCGGGATCAAGGGCGGCGACGTTGTGATTCTGGAGGACCGGGGCACCGAAATCGTCCTCAAGCCCGCCGTCGTTCTCGAAATTCAACAGTACAGTGACGATGACATAGAACAATGGGACGCTGAAGACCGGCTTGATGATCGGCAACGAGGGCGAATACTCGATGCTGTGACCCGGTCGAAAGGGTGAGGCTGTTCCTCGACGCCAACGTGCTCTTCACGGCTGCACACAATCCGAACGGCAAGGCGGCACTGATCATCGAACTGGGCGGGCAAGGCCACTGGATGCTCGCGACTAGCACCTATGCCGCGGAGGAAGCCCGCCGCAACCTTGAAAGGAAGTTCCCGGACGGACTTGAAGACCTTGTGACCCTGCTGGAAGTCATCCGGCTCGCGGAACATCGACCCGAACTGTGGTTCCCCGCAGGACTGGCGCGTAAGGACCGTCCGATCTTTCAAGCGGCGGTTGCCTGGAATGCGACTCACCTTTTGACGGGCGACATTCGGGACTTTGGCCGCTTCATGGACAGGCCCGAGACAACCTCCGGCATCGTCGTTCAGACCGTCGCTGCGTTTCTCGATTCCATTGCGTAACGCTAGGCGGTGGGCTTGGGCGGGGGTCAAGAGCGGCGCGCCCGAAGGGCTCGGCGGACTTCATGGCGCTAGCCTGCGCGAGAGAGAATGGCCTTCAAAGGCCGGGTTCGATCCGGTGGAAAGTGGCTTCGATACTTGCTCTCGAGCAGTTCCAGGGAGTGGACAAGTGACCGGCACTCGGACTTCGTTCGCGCTCCCAACCGGTGTCCCAGGCTCCACCCCCTCAGCATGGCTCTTGCCGCGTGGGTTTGGGGTCCCTGATAGTCGAGACGTTCCCTGGTGGCGAGGAAGTCGATGAAACACGCAACAGCCTGCCGCTCTGCGGCCGTCATTCGGGCGATGAGTCTGTGCCGTGTCGGGTCAGCGCCAAAAAACCATTCCTGGAGCGCTTCACCATCGAAGTGGAATCCGGCGATCTCGTCCGGCCACTCGCTGACGGTCCAGGACGCGAAGGGGTCATATCTGAAGCGCCACAGGAAGGCGTCCAGGAAAAAGTCCTCCGGCTTGTACTCAGCCACGTGCATGGCAAGGAATGAACCCATGCAGTAGAGCAGGCCATCGGTCGACATCAGCGGCATGCCGCCCGCGAGTCCCCACCGATCAAGACCTCCGGGTTCCTCTTCGTCGAACGACAGTTCGTCGGGGGTGAGGTGGAAACGACATCCATGAACGCCTGTTCTCGGTCGTCGTAGGCGATGCTGTCGAACAGCTTGTCCGGCTTCGGCCGCCAGGCGAAAGCGCTACGCAGTTGGCGAATCAACGCTGTCTGTGAGGAATCCGACCGAGAGGTCGGAAATGGGACGACGGGTGCCGGAGACGATTCGGTACCGTCCCCGTCGATCACGTTGTCGTACGCCGAGATATCCCTGTCCCAGACGTCTCGCCAACGCGTATCCGCGTCGTTCTTGAGCAGCAGTTCCACCATGCCGCGGTGGCGTCCCCAACAGGCGGCGTAGAACAGCGGCGACCGGCCGTGCTGGTCCTTCGCGTTGACGTTGGCACCGGCGTGGAGGAGCCGCATGGCCGTGTTTTCCTTCCCAGCCCAGGCGGCGTAGTGCAGCGGTGTCGAACCGAACCGGTTGGTTGTGTGCGCCTGTCCGTTTTGGACAGCCAGCAATGCGTTGAGGCTTTGCTCGTCCCCGAGTGCAGCCGCCGCGAAGACGTCCATACGAGCACCCCGGTCCTTGAGCAACCTCGTGACGCCCGTGCGGTCGTCTGTGTTGGCAGTGCCCGGATAGCCTGGGGTAAGCGCCGACAACACAAGCGGCGTTTCGCCGAACGCGTTCACCGCGTCGATGTCGAGGCCGTTGTCAACGAGCCACCCCACGACATCGACCGAACCATGCAACGACGCCCAATGGAGCAAGCTGGCGTCGTTGCTGTCGAGTCTCTCGAGATCGTCTGCGGGGCGGGTCGTCAAGTGGGCAATGTCATTCAGGGCGACGGCCGAGAACGCGTCGTAGTGCAGGCCTTTCTCGACCAATCTTTGCGCCGTCTTGGCCAGTCCGGATCTGGCCGTGGCTTGAAGCGGTGTCGTCCCCGGATCGCGTCGAGCTCCGTACGGCTCGGTTCGATGGTTCAGACGCTTGGCGGGTAGCCAGTCCAGGAGATGCCCTATGATGTCCGGATACCGTAACGCCAAGTGAAACACCGTGGTATTTGATAGCCGGAAATCGTGTTCGATGGCGTCCCAATCGACTTCGTTGAAGACCACGTGTTCGAACAGGCGAATCTCGTCGCCGTTGGCCAGGTGGCGCTTGACGGCGCTGGCTGCATCTCGGCGGGCTGCGGCGGGATCAACGGCACCGTGTTCAACCAGGAACTCGGTGGCCTCCCGGCCACCGGCAACGCTCAGGGCATTCCGACCCTTTGCGTCCAGCGCGTTGATCAGGATCGGATGTGCATCCAACAATAGACGCAACTCCGTGACGTCGTTTTCACGGGCGGAGTTGAGGAACTCGCCGATCAGCTTCCAGAAAATTCGCGGCACGAAACCTCCCGTTGCTAGATTACAGCCTATCCCAGGCGGAGAGGCGAGACCGGGCGCGGACGACCGCCCGTGGGGTAGACTCGACGCCGTGTTCTCGGTCATTCGCCGCCTGCTGTTCCTGCTGCCTCCGGAGGCGGCGCATCGGCTGGCGTTGACGGTCTTGCGGTCCTGGGGCGAGGCGGCTCCGGCGCCGTCGGCGGGCGCTAAGCCCGCTCGCGTCATGGGATTGGACTTTCCCAATCGCGTCGGACTCGCGGCGGGGCTCGACAAGGATGCGCTGGCGGTGCGCGGCTTCGCCCGCCTGGGATTCGGTTTCGTCGAGGTCGGCACGGTGACGCCGCTGCCGCAGCCGGGCAATCCGAAGCCCCGGTTGTTCCGTTCGGCGACGGATCGCGCCCTGATCAACCGCATGGGTTTCAACAGCGATGGAATGCGCGCCGTCCGGCAGCGGCTCGTTCATCTGCGAGAGCGCCCCTTGAGGACGCTGGTCGGGGTCAACATCGGCAAGAACCGCGACACGCCGTTGGCCGATGCGCTCGACGACTACCGGAAAGGACTCGCCGCCGTGCATGACCTCGCGGACTACGTGACAGTCAACATCTCCTCTCCGAACACGCCGGGGTTGCGCGATCTGCAGGCAGGTGACGCTGCCGGGCGCCTGCTGGCCGCCTTGCGCCGCGAGCGCGATGCCCTGGGCGAAGCTTTCGGTCGCCGGGTTGCGCTCGCCGTGAAGATCGCGCCAGATCTCGATACGAATGGTCTGCGCGATGTCGCCGCCGTCGTCAGGGAGACAGGCATTGATGCGGTGGTCGCGGGCAACACGACCCTGTCGCGCCCGGCGGGGCTCGACCCGGTGTTTGCGAAGGAGCAGGGCGGTCTTAGCGGCGCTCCGCTGGCGTCGCGTGCGCTGGAGACGGTTTCGGCCCTGCGCGAGTTGCTCGGTGGCGAAGTGCCCATCATCGGCGTCGGCGGGATACTCGATCCGGAAACGGGTTGCGCAATGCGCCGCGCGGGCGCCGACCTGCTGCAGATATACACCGGTTTGATCTTTGCCGGCCCGGCGTTGGTGCGGGCGTTGCGAACGGCACTCGACCGAGATCCGGCGCCGGGTAGCCCTCGACAGCCGCGGCGAGGCGGGCAAGAATCGGGACATGGAAGCTGACAGACAGTCCCGGGAACCCGTGATCGTCCCTTTGGACGACGTCGGCCTGCTGCGATTCGAGGGCGCGGATGTCGTTGCGTTCCTGCAGGGCTACCTGACCTCCGATGCGACGGAACTCGATGACGATCCGAAGTTCACGGCGATGTGCAACATCCGGGGCCGCACGGTCTGCACGGGATATGCCTGGCTGGATGGGCCGGCGGTGACCCTCGCGCTGCACCGCTCCCTGCGCGCGGCGGTGCAGGATTTCCTGCGGCCCTACCTTGTGTTCTCGAAGACCCGCCTCTCGGATGAAACGTCCGACGTCCTTGTTGCGGGGACGCTGGGGGAGGTCGGGGGCGCCGTCTCCGGCTTTCCGTCGTCGGCTCGCCGACTCGACGAGGCGCGGCGATTGTGGGTGTTGCCAAGTGACGCGGCGGTGGAAGCGAGCGCCGACACGACAACTGCTCGTCTGCGCTGGGCCCTCGCCGGGATCGAACGCCGGGAAGTCTGGCTGACGGCGGAAACCACCGGCGAATTCCTGCCGCAGATGATCGGGTTGGACGAGATCGGCGCCGTCAGTTTCTCGAAGGGTTGCTACCTGGGCCAGGAAGTCGTTGCCCGGGCGCAGCATCTGGGCGAGGTGAAGCGCAGGTTGGCCGCGTTGAACTGGTCCGGAGCCCGGCCGTCGCCGGGCGCGGAAGTCGAGGCGAACGGGCGCCGGGTCGGGACGGTCGTGGCGGCGGCGGGCACAGGTGCTGGCAGGGCACTCGCGGTGATTCGTTCGGGTTACTCGCCTCCGTTCTCTTCGCCGCGGTCCGACGCGGCCTTTGTGCTCGGCCACTAGCCGAGCATAGACATCGCGCAGAGCCCCGCAACACCGAGTCGATGCGCTATCGGCTGCAACTTGCGCATCGCGTTGTATCATGTGGCCCGAGCGGCGGGGAATGGCCGGTCGCTCGCCGAACAAGGCAAGGGGGACTTTCGAATGCATCAGCTATTGGCAAAACGTTTGGCCGCGCTGTTCGCGGTAGTGGTTTCGGTACCGGTCGCCGCAGACGGTCTCGACACGGGTGACACCGCTTGGGTGATGACCTCGACGGCGTTGGTATTGTTCATGACACTGCCGGGACTGTCGCTTTTCTACGCGGGACTGGTGCGCTCCCGCAACGTTCTGAGCGTCCTGATGCAGTGTTTCACCATCGCGTGCCTGGTCTCGGTGCTGTGGCTCGTGGTGGGCTACAGCCTGGCGTTCGGTGACGGCAACTTCTTCGTCGGCGGCCTCGGCAAGGCGCTGTTCGCGGGCGTTGGCGAAGACGCCATGTCCGGCACGATTCCGGAATCGTCCTTCGCCCTATTCCAGTTGACGTTCGCCATCATTACTCCGGCGCTGATCGTGGGCGGCTTCGCGGAACGCATGCGCTTCTCCGCGGTGCTCCTGTTCACGACGCTGTGGCTGCTGGTGGTCTATGCCCCGGTTTGCCATTGGGTCTGGGGCGGAGGATGGCTCGGCGACATGGGCTTCATGGACTTCGCCGGCGGCTCTGTGGTGCACATCACCTGCGGCACCGCTGCGATCGTCGCGGCAATGACGATGGGTTCGCGCCGCGGCTTCCCGGAACGCATGACGCCGCCGCACAACATGACATTGACCGTCATGGGCGCCGGCATGTTGTGGGTCGGCTGGTTCGGCTTCAACGGCGGTAGCGCGCTGGCCGCGAATGGGGACGCTGCCATGGCGATCGCGGTAACGCATATTTCCGCCGCCGCGGGCGCCCTTGTCTGGATGTTCGCGGAGTGGATTCGTTTCGGCAAGCCGAGCGTGCTCGGCGCGGTCACCGGGATGGTGGCTGGCCTGGCGACCATCACGCCGGCATCCGGCTACGTTGGACCCGCCGGCGCCCTGATCATCGGCATCGCCGCCGGAGTGGTCTGTTTCGCGGCGACGAACTTCCTCAAGCGCACGTTGAAGATCGACGACTCCCTCGACGTCTTTCCGGTGCACGGTGTCGGCGGCCTGGTCGGGCTCATTCTCACGGGCCTGTTCGCCAGCAATGCCCTTGGCGTGTTCAGCGGGCAGCATGATATCGCCATTGGCAACCAGGTCGGCGTACAGGTGATCGGTGGCCTGGCTACGCTCGCCTATACGGCGGTGTTCACCTGGATCATCCTGAAAGTCGTCGACATGGTCGTCGGCAACCGCGTTGCCGAGGACGAGGAAACCGAAGGCCTCGACCTGACGCAGCACGAGGAGCGGGGTTACGACCTCTAGCGGGCGCCGATTATTCGGCGCGACGGAAGGCGCTTCGGACGAGCGCGTCGACGAGGCTCTCGAAGTCGTAGCCGGCTGCGCGCGCGCCGTCTGGATACAGGCTCGTCGGAGTCATGCCGGGCATGGTATTGATCTCCAGCAGCCAGATCTCGCTATCGTCGGCGACGATGAAGTCCGCGCGGGACAGGTCCCGGAGGCCGAGCACGTCGTGGGCGGCCATGGCGATGTCTTGCAGTTCGGCCTGCGTCGCTTCCGGTAGCGGCGCGGGCACGATGTGTTCGCTCTTCCCGGGCGTGTACTTGTTTTCGTAGTCGTACCACTCTTCGGGCGGCGTAACGATCTCGATGGTCGGCCAGGCGGTCGGCTCTTCGCCTTCGATATCGAATACCCCGACGGTGATTTCCCGGCCCGCCGCGAACGGTTCGATCATGACCGGTCCGCCGAAACGCATGGCGGCGGCGACGGCCTCGTGGAGATCGCCGCCGTCCGGCAGTGGCGTCGTGCCGAGCGCTGAGCCGAGGCGTGTCGGTTTGACGGCGACAGCGGAGCCGAACCGGTTCCCGGCGCCGGCAATCGCCGCCTGGAGGTCGTCTTCGGGCATGATGAGGATTTCGTCCAGCACGGGCAGTCCGGCGGCGCGAAACAGCGCCTTCGACGCGTGCTTGTCCATGCCGATGGCACTGCCGCGCACGTCGCTTCCGACATAGGGATAGCCGAGGATTTCCAGCAATCCCTGCACCGTGCCGTCCTCTCCCGGGGGCCCGTGAAGCACGGGGAAGACGACGTCGGGATCGGCGTCGGCGAGCGCGTCGGCGATTCTTTCGTCGAGTTCCAGCAGGGTCACGGTGGTGTGCCGCCGGCGCAGCGCTGCCACCACTTCCGACGCCGAGGATCGCGACACTTCCGCTTCGGGCGATATCCCGCCGGCGATTACCGCAACGTTCACGTCCATGGCGCGTTCTCCACGAAAATATCGTCCAGATCGTCCGCGGGTTCGAAGCCGAAGACCTTGGAGAAGAACAGGTACTCGGCTTCGATGGCGCGCGCGGCGTTCTCGGGCCGGCGAAAGCCGTGGCCCTCCCCTTCGAACAGAAGATACGCCACCGGCACTCCGTTGGCTTTCAGCGCGCGGAACATCGATTCCGCCTGGTTCGGGGGAACGATGCGGTCGTCGGACCCCTGGAAGAAGATCATCGGACACCGCGCGCGCGACGCGTGCCGGATCGGCGAGCGCGCCTCGAAGTCCGCTTCGTCCACGAGTCGGCTGACGTAGCGCGACTCGAACTTGTGCGTGTCGCGCGCGAGCGCGGCCAGGTCGCCGATTCCGTAGTGGCTCGCGCCGGCCCGGAAGACATCGGCGAACGTCACGGCTGCCAGGGTCGTGTAGCCGCCGGCGCTGCCGCCCCGGATGGCAATGCGGTTGACGTCGATCCTTCCTTCCGATGCGAGGTGCCTCGCTCCCGCGACGCAGTCCTCCACGTCGACCACGCCCCATTGGCCGTTGAGTCGCTCCCGGTACTCGCGGCCGAAACCGGTGCTGCCGCCGTAGTTCACGTCCAGCACGCCCCAGCCGCGGGACGTGTAGTACTGGATTCTCAGACTCAGGTCTCGTCCGGCGGCGCTGGTAGGTCCGCCGTGGGTCGTCACGACCAGCGGCGGCAGTTCGCCCGGGGGACCGACGCACTCGGGATGCTGCGGCGGATAGAAATTCGCGTAGGCGAGCGCGCCGCCCGCGGACCTGAAGCCGATCGTTTCCGGCGCGGAGATCGTGCCGTCGGGGAAGTCGATGTCGCCCGCGGAGGCGAGGGTCTCGGTGCGGCCGGTGGCGATGTCGAGTTCCGTCACGCGAGCGACATCGTCTGCGCTGCCGCCGATGAAGGAGATTCCGGCCGGGGATCGCGTGAGGCTGCGATAGCTTGTGAACCCGGCCAGCAGCGGCGTCGTGATGCCCCGCTCGATGTCGGCGATCACCAGTTCCGCCTCGCCGTCTTCTATCCGTTGCGCAACCACGTGGCCGCGTCCCGCCAGCACGTGGTTCGTGGACCCGAGCGACCACATCGGCAGGCCGTATTCGGCGTCGTCGGGGACCGCGACGCACACGCCGGAAGCGTCGTACGCGTGGAGGTTCCAATAGCCGCTCTGATCGGAGACATAGACCAGGCTGTCGTCGTCGATCCACGTCGGCTGATAGATCGACTCGTCCATGCCGCCGGCCACCAGGGTCTCGTTGGACACGTTGCCGGCGCCGTTGATGTCCGCAATGACGAGCTGGGTGCCGTCCCAGGGCATGTTGGGGTGGTCCCAGACGACGAAGGCCAGATGATCGCCGCTCTCGGAGAGACAGGGCCAAGCGTAGAAATCGTGGCCCTCGTGCAGGACGAAAACCTCCCCGGTTGCCGGGTCGATGCGCACGAGGTCGTTCACTGTCGTTTCCCGGGGTGCGTCCGCGGGTTCCCGTGGTGGCTGCGTATCACCGCCGGCGACGCGGTGGCGCTCGCGTATCGCGATCAGGCAACGCCTGTGCGCATCCCACTCCAATCCGCCGAATCTCTCGGTGGCGTCGCCCTGCGTGACCCGCCTCGGCGGATGTCCGGGCGCGTCCCCGTCGAGGGGCGCGGCGTAGATGCACTGGTCAAGGAAATTGACGAAGTAGGCGGCGTCGTGCGAGAGGGCGTAGGCGCCGCCGCCGTATTCGTACACCCGGCTGCGCACGTTCATCCGCGCGGGCGTGATGTCCCGCCGGCGGCGCCCGTTCGCTGCGACGAGCACGGACCGGCCTCCTTCGCCAGGCCGCTGCTCGAGCCAATAGTGGCGGTCGCCGCTGAACTTCAGGTCGGCAAAGGAGACGAATCGCGCGGTCGCGAAATCCGCGGTGACCGGAGAAGGCCAGGCGCCGTACGGAACCGTCGTCATTGGAACGTCGGTGTCGCGGTCATCGTCGACCGCGGATCGATGGCCGCCCAGCGTTCGTGATCGCGCCACGCTCCCTCGATGTGCAGGAAGGACCGCGAAAAGCCCTCGCGCACGAAACCGCAGCGTTTCACCAGGTTGATGGAGCGCTGGTTGGCGGGCTGGATGTTCGCTTCGATGCGATGCAGCCCGAGTTGGCGAAACGCGTAGTTCTTGACCATCTCCAGACCTTCCCGCATGTAGCCATGACCGCGATGGCGCGCCATCGCGTAGTAGCCGAGCGATGCGGAGAGGAACGATCCCCGGACAATGTTGTTGAGGTTGATCACGCCCGCGATCTCGTCCGAGTCGAGGCGGCAGACAAGCAGCCCCTCGTGGTCGTCCCGCTGCGTGCGTCTCAGGTAGTGCCTGAAGTCGCGGGCCGTGGCCGGCGCCGAGATCCATGGGCTCAGCAGTGACTGCCCTTCCGCGACGCGTTCGATCACTTCGCGCCGGTCGGAGCTGCGGACCTTGCGCAGGTAGACGCGCGAGGCTGGACCCGTCTCAAGCATTCTCGTCACGCCCTGGCGCGGCGCGCCTTGCGTCGAGGAGGAATATTTCCCAGAGGGTGGTGGGAAGCATCGCGAGACCGAGCGCGAGGATATGCACCGGGTGCGGCCGGTAGTCGTTGTCCACGAGCCAGAACCCTTCCATGCTGAATCCGGTGTGCTGCCAGTAGGCGAGGCCGAACGAAGTCAGGGCGGCGGCCACGCACAGGAGCGCGAATCGAAGCAGGTGTCTCATGGCTGCGTTGCGAACAGGTAGCAGGCGCCCCGCGCGGCGAGCCACGCCTCGCGGAACTCGTTCGCGTCGTATTGCCGCGGCACATCGATGGCATCATCTGCGGCGGGATCGTTCACCACGACCCGATTATTCTGGATGCCGCGAACGATGACCAGGTGCCCGTCGCTCGCCGGTATGGCGCTGCCCGTGAGATCGCCCTCGGCGAATGCGATGCTCGCCGCCAGCGGGTGTTCCCCCGCGACAGCGCGTTCGACCACGCTCCAGTCCACGGCCGTCTCGATCGCCCCGATGACGCCCCAGCGGCTGGCCGCCCAGAGATTCTGAGGCCACACGCCGTACAGGTCCGTCGCGCGATGGTAGGCGGCGATGACGATCTCGTGGAACGCGTGATCGACCCCCAGGTGGTCCATGGCCATGGAAACGCAGGTCGGCGAGCAGATTCGCGCGCGCAGTTCCTCCCGCGCCGCGTCCATCTGGCTCCTGGCCGGTATATCGAGCACTGGCGAATCCGTCGGCGCACAGGCGTCGGTCGCCATGCGGACGGGACGCGCGCCAACGGCGACCAGGTAGTCGCGGGGCGGCGCGTGCGCGTCGACCAGCAGCCGCAAGCGGGCATTCGAGACTGCCCGTGAAGTTTCGAAACAGTCGATCCTGGCGCTGAGTCCTGTCGCGCCGTCGACATGGGCGCATTGACTGGCCGGGCGGCCGAAGCTCGCGGTGTAAGACGATGCGTCTCCGCTGTCGAGGGACCACCGATGGCCGGGGCTCTCCGGGCTCGCGAAACTCGGTACGACGACATGGCCGGCGGGTAGCGCCGGCAGCGCTATTTCCGCCTGCGGGACGCCGTCGACGCGCCACTGCAGCTCTCCCGAGAAGGGTAGGGGATAGCGCCAGCCTCGTCCCCGGGGGGCGAAGGCGACACGCCATGTCACATCGGCTGCCATACCGGTAGAGCTTAACCCGCCGGCGGCGGCAGGGTCCGCGACCATCGCGGGACTTTGCGCGTGCGCGCATGCCTGCCTGTCCATGCGGGTCAAGCCGGCGCTGCCGCCCATGGTGCCGGGACAGCGTTGCGGCACTGGGCGCTCTTTGCGCTCACAGGACCGCGTCCGGCAGCCGGAACGCGCGACGCGCGTTGTTCGCGGTGACTTCCGTCAGTTCTGCGACGGAGATGTTGCGAAGCGTGGCGAGCGCCGTCGCGACTTCGACCAGGAATGCGGGTTCGTTGCGCCGGGAGCGGGGCCTCGGGCGCATCGTTCGTGGCAGCAGGAAGGGCGCGTCGGTCTCGATCAGCAGCCTGTCGCTGGGAATGCGAGGCGCCAGCGCCCGCAGTTCTTCGCCCCGGCGCGGGTCGCAGATCCAGCCGGTGATGCCGATGTAGTAGCCCGCGTCCAACCAGGTGTCGAGATCCGCGGCGGCACCGGCGAAGCAGTGGATCACGACCCGGTCGGCTTTCGCCCGGTTTTCTGCCAGCAGTCGGGCCGTCTCGCCCCCGGAGTCGCGGTCGTGGACGAACAGCGGCATGTCGAGTCGCCCCGCGAGTTGAATCTGCGCGGAAAACACGTCGCGCTGGGCGGCGGGAGGCGAAAAGTTGCGGTTGAAGTCAAGTCCCGCTTCTCCGATGGCGACGACTTTCGGCATGCTCGCGAGCGCCTCGATATCCTCGACCCAGCCGGGGGAGACGGACTTGGCTTCGTGCGGGTGTACGCCAGCGGTGCTCCATAGCCCTTGACGGGTTGCCGCAAGCCGCACGGCTGCCCGCGACTCCGATACGCTGGTTCCGGTCACGACGATGCCCTTGACGCCGGCGGACCTTGCTCGGGCAAGGACCTCGTCCCGGTCGGATTCGAACTGACGGTGCGCCAGGTTCGCGCCGATATCGATCACGGCACAAGCTCCTCGTCCGGCCTGATGAGGCTTGAGGCCGACTCGCCCAAAAGGTGGGCGTAGACGAGATCGAAGGCGAGAACGGCCTGGACATAGTCGCGGGTTTCGCTGAACGGGATCGCTTCGATCCAGGCGTCCGTCGGCATGTCGCGACGCTCCCTGCGCCATGCGGCCACGCGCGTCGGTCCCGCGTTGTACGCGGCAGCGACGAGCGCGCGGTGGCCGTCGTAGCGATCCATCAGATCGGCGAGGTGATGGGCGCCAAGTTCGATGTTGGCGACCGGATCGAACAGGTCTCTTTGCGTGGGTTGATCGAGACGCGCCTTCGATGCCGTGTAGCGGGCGGTCGGGGGCATGAGCTGCATCAGGCCGACGGCGCCGGAGGGGGAGACCGCGCGCGGGTTGAAGGCGCTTTCCTTGCGCGTCACGGCGAGCAGCAGCGGCATGGGCAGATCCGTCTGGAAGGCCAGGCGCCGGTAGAGATGCAGGTACGGGGTCGGAAAACGCAGCGTGACCAGATCGATGAGTTCGGGGCGGTTGGCGCCGTAGATCGCCTGGTTGGTCCAGCCGATATCGGCGGCCAGTTCGATCAGCGCTCCCTGGTCGGCGGCGTTGAACCTGTCGAACATCCAGTTCCACTCCCGGCGGGCGTTTACCAGGTCGCCGACGGCATAGAGTTCAAGCATGCGTTCCACCGCGGGATGGTCTAGACGACTCGCCGGCGCGGAGGCCCGCGCGTTCAGGGACGGTGCGACCCCAACTCTCTGGGCTGCGAGGAATCCGTAGTAGGAGCGGTGCCGCGCCGCTTCTTTCAGCGAGGCCACCCCCTTCGGGGAGTCGCCGTCGACGGCCAGCAGCGCCCTGCCGAGCCAGTAGCGCCACTGGCGCGCATCGCGTTCTGCTTCGGGCATCGCCTCGATCCAGCGCACCGCATCCGCCCAGCGCTGGTGGATGACGCTCGCCAGCGCCATGTCCCGGACGAAGGCTGCCGAGCCCTGTGCGCGGGGTTCGTCAAGGTGCTCGCCGACGGCTTCGCCCGCCATCGCGAGCGCGACGGTCAGCCGCTCCTCGATGAAGGCGCGCGTGTCATCCGGCATGCTGCGGCGCTTGAGCGACCGCCACTGCCTGGTCGCGTCAACCGCGTTCTGCCTGGCATAGCGGGCCAGCGCGTGGCCCAGCGCCTGCGCGCCGTAGGGAGTGTCCGGAAACCGGGAGTGTCGCCTCACGTTGCCTGGGCGCACGTGGCCGTCATACAGGGCGCGCGCGGCGCTGGCGCGGGCACTGGTGAAACGTCCGAGCAGATAGCGCGCGAGGCTGCGCTCGTTGCCGTTCAGGGCGAGACGCAGGCGTTCCCAGGTCAGGTCGTCGGTCAACCCGCCCTGGGCCATCCACACCGCGAACAACGGGTCGCATTCCTTCGGCTGCGAGACGCCCACGACCCAGAGTTCCGGCACCAGGCGCAATGCCGCCTCTCGCTCCCCCGTGCGGTAGAGCGATCGCGCATGGAAGCACCTGCCGTCGGCGCGCTCCATGGGCTCGTAGTGGTCGCGGTATGTCTGCCACCGCCCGCGCCGCGCCTGCGCGATCAGCCAGGCTTCAAACAGGCGATCACCGAGATGCGTGTCGCCCAGGGATGTCCTGAGCGCCGTTGCCTGGCTCGGGGACATGCCACTGACCCGCCGGCGGGCATCGAAATACACGAGATAGGGGTGTAGCGGATAGTCGTCGAGCGCGGACAGGGCGCTGCGGAACTCGCCGCTGTGGCCGTTTTCGATCGCCGAGATCGCGCGCCTGTATTCGGTTCGAAGCTGATAGGCGTCGGCGTGGGCGGCCCCTCCGGGGATCGCGATGATCGCCGGGAGCACGACCGCTATCACCAAGCGCATGGCATTCGAGAACTGTCGCGCCCCTGCCGGCGCGACCACGGGTGCGTGGAAAAGCAAGGTCGTCAGTCGGCGCGGTGGTGCGCCCCCGGTCCAACGCGCACGGCCAGGACATCGCAGGAAGCGCCGTGCAGCACGCCGTTCGCCGTCGATCCGAGCAGCAATGCGAGACCGTGCCGACCGTGGCTCCCGACGATGATCGCGTCGATGTCGGCGGCCGTGGCGATGCGGTGTATTTCGGTTTCCGGCCGTCCAAAAATCAGGTACCTGTGCGCTTCCAGCACACCGGCGCCCTCGCAGAACTCGTCGAGACTCGATTTCGCCTGCTCCTGGATCTGGTCCTGGACGGAAGACAGGTCCATGGGAATATCGCCGCCGTATACCAGACTCAAGGGCTCGACCACATGGACCACGTGCAATTCCGCGTCAAACAGACGCGCCAACTGGATCGCCCGCTCACCCACGATGTTCGACTCCTCGGCGAGATCGACGGCAAGCAGAATACGCTTGTATCCACCCATGCGATTGCCTTACGACGCGGTTGCGGCGACGATACAACACAATGATTCGGGTTGCATCGAATAAGCGTCGACTTGCCGCATGGGTCGAAGCGGGCGCCGCATGACGTGGCTGATCGTCGGCGGGCTCCTGATCCTGGCGTTCGCGCCGGCGCTGTGGTTGATGCCGACAAAGCGCGACCGGCAGCTCGTCAAGCTCAGGGAACAGGCGCGGCGCGAGGGATTGACGGTCGAAGTTACCGCTTTGCCCAAGGCCGAAGCGCGGGCCGAGGAGCGCGTTGGCGCCGATGGGGTTGCGCGCGATGTGACGCGGCCGTGCAGCGCCTACCTGTTGCCGGCGCCGAAACCCTGGCGGCAGGCGCCCCGCTGGTTCCTGCTGCGCGACGCGGCCGGGCCTGCGCCGCTCAAGGGATGGGCGGCGCATCCGGAGGTGCCGCTTCCCGAGGTCGGCGCCGACTATTGGCGCGCGGTTGCCGGGGCGGTCGCCGGACTCGAAGATCACTGCCTGGCGATAGAGGTCACCGGGAGCGCTGCCGGTTGGTATTGGCTCGAGAATCTGCGCGGACGCGAGGCGTCGGAGCTTGTGGGCGGAATCGCAGAACGGCTGCGTGCGCTGGGGCTGCTGCAGGCCCGATTCGAGCATTCCAGCGACCCGGATCGGTGAGTCGCATTATTGGCGCGGCGGGAACCTCATGGTTGACAGGCACTCAATCCAGTATCTATAAGTGCCCGCAGCCGGTGTCCTGTAGAGTGGCCATGTTCGTCGCCCGCGGCACAACCGGCATTAGAGGGGAGTAGGAATTCGATGGCGCAATCGCTGGTCATCGTCGAGTCTCCGGCCAAGGCCCGGACCATCAATCGCTATCTCGGCCGGGACTACGTGGTCAAGTCGAGCGTGGGACACGTTCGCGATCTTCCCGTGGGCGGCAAGCGCGCGGATGCCGCTGAACGCACGCGCGAAGCGGCGAAGACGCGCAAGCTGCCGCCGCGGGAAAGGGCCGAATACAAGGCCAGGCGCGCCCGCGCCCAACTTGTTCGGCGCATGGGGATCGACCCGGACAACGGTTGGAAGGCGGAATATGAAACACTGCCCGGCAAGGAGAAGGTGGTTGCCGAACTGCGCAAGTTCGCGGATCGCGCCAACCACGTCTACCTCGCGACCGACCTTGATCGGGAAGGCGAAGCCATCGCCTGGCACCTGCAGGAACTGATCGGCGGCGATCCCGAGAGATTCCATCGGGTGGTCTTCAGCGAGATCACCAAGTCGGCGATAGAGGAGGCCTTCCGGCAACCGGGGAAAATCGACGAGAATCGCGTCAACGCGCAGCAAGCCCGCCGTTTCCTCGATCGCGTCGTCGGTTTCGAGCTGTCGCCGCTGCTCTGGGCCAAGGTGGCCAGAAGCCTGTCGGCGGGCCGGGTGCAGTCGGTGGCCGTGCGCCTCCTGGTGGAGCGCGAGCGAGACATCCGTGCGTTCACGCCGGAAGAGTATTGGGAAGGCTTCGCGGATCTCGCCAGAACGGAGGACGGCCCGAGCCATCGGTTCGACGTCGCGAGAGACGGCGGCAAGCGCTTTCGGCCGGCCGACGGAGAGTCTGCCAACGAAGCCCTTGGACGATTGCGACGGGCGGCGTTCGCGGTTTCGAAACGCGACGACAGGGCGACCCGGGCAAGGCCCAACCCGCCGTTCATCACTTCCACCTTGCAACAGGCTGCGGCGACGCGTCTCGGCTTCTCGGTGCGCAGGACCATGACCGTGGCGCAGCGACTGTACGAGGCGGGGCACATCACCTATATGCGCACGGACTCGATGAACCTGTCGGCGGACGCGGTCGCCGGCGCGCGAGGGTACATCGGCCGGGAGTTTGGCCAGCCTTACCTGCCCGACAGACCGGCGGCGTACCGGAGCAGGTCGACCGCCCAGGAAGCGCACGAGGCGATTCGACCGACCGCCGTCGAGTCGGGGCCGTCGGGCCCGGCCTCCCTGTCGCGGGAGGAGCAGCGCCTGTACGACCTCATCTGGCGGCAGTTCGTCGCATGCCAGATGACCCATGCGCAATACACATCCACGACGGTTACGGTGAGCGCCGGCGATTTCGAGTTGAGCGCCCGCGGCCGCATCGTGAAGTTCGACGGCTTCACGCGGGTCCTAGCGCCCGTCTCGCGCCGGGACGAGGACCGGCCCCTGCCGGACTACGCGGAAGGCGAGGCCCTGAAACTCGTCGATGCGAGCGTGGTGCAGCATTTCACGAAGCCGCCGCCCCGGTACGGCGAAGCGAGCCTCGTGCGCGAACTGGAGCGTCGGGGCATCGGCCGGCCCTCCACCTATGCGTCGATCATTTCGACGATTCAGGATCGCGGGTACGTCACGCTCAAGGACCGTCGATTCCACGTCGAGAAGATCGGCGAACTCGTCACGGACCGGTTGGTCGAGAACTTCAGCGACCTGATGGACTACTCGTTCACCGCCGGCATGGAGCAGGAACTGGACCAGGTCGCTGGCGGCGAGAGGGCCTGGCACGCGGTCCTCGACAGCTTCTACGGCGACTTCAGCCAGAAACTTGTCCGCGCGGGAAGCACCGAGGGCGGCATGCGCGCCAACGTGCCCACGAACACGGACATTCCCTGCGACAGGTGCGGTCGTCCCATGCAGGTCCGTACCGCCAGCACCGGCGTATTCCTCGGCTGCTCGGGATATCGCGCGCCGGCCAAGGAGCGCTGCACGAACACGATCGATCTCATGCCGGATGACGAGGCGGTGGGTGGGTCACCCGTCGCAAAAAGGAGCTCGGACGAGGATGACGAGCGGGAATCCAGGATTCTTCGGTCAAAACGGAGATGCCGCGTCTGCAATACCGTGATGGACGCCTTCCTGATCGACGCCGAACGCAAGCTGCATGTCTGTGGCAGGAACCCCGACTGCGCCGGATTCGAACTGGAGCGCGGCGAGTTCCAGGTGCCGGGCTACGAGGGACCGGTCGTCGAGTGTGAAAAGTGCGGCGGCGAGATGCAGCTCAAGTCCGGTCGCTTCGGCAAGTACTTCGGCTGCACCAACGCATCGTGCAGCAACACCCGCAAGCTGTTGCGGAACGGTCAGCCGGCGCCGCCGAGGGCCGACCCGGTGCCGATGCCGGAACTCCGATGCCGCAACGTCGACGATCACTACGTGCTGCGCGATGGCGCGGCGGGGATATTCCTGGCCGCGAGCGGATTCCCGAGGAACCGGGAGACGCGCGCGCCGCTGGTGTCGGAACTGAAGCCCCACGCGAACGAACTGGATCCGAAGTTTGCATATTTGCTCGAGGCGCCGGAGCTGGACCCCGACGGGAATCCCGCCATGATCAAGTTCGCCCGCAAGACCCGGCAGCAGTTCGTGGCCTCGGAGAAGGACGGCAAGCCCACTTCGTGGCGCGCGTTCTATCGGGATGGGCGATGGGAGGACGCGGCCCCGGAGCGCAAGACGAGAAAACCCCGATCCCGGAAGCGCGCTCGGGCCGGGCCCGGAGGCCGCCGGAGATAGCCGTGCCGCAGGGGGTTCCGGCGAAACCAACGCGAACAACGCGTCGTCGTATCGCGCCAACGCTCGGGCCCTCGATGACGAGTTCCTGTTGCCGCACGTCGACCTCGATTCGGATAGAAGTCATGGTTGTCGCCAAGGACATGGCGCGAATTGGATTTGCCGGAAGCGTCCGGCGACCGCGCCGGTGCTCAAATGTCGTCAAATTTTCGCTTGAGCCATTGCAGTGCTTTTTTCTGGTCGGCGACACTTGCGCGGCGAATCTGCGCGAGCAGCCAGGTCCAACTCGGCGGTTCAGTCACGATGTTCCTCGCGCCCTGATTGCACGCAGAGCACAAGGCCCGCAGATTCGATAGCTCGTCGCGCCCTCCGTGACTCCTGTCGACGATATGCCCCACATGGAGTCTGACCGTCCGGCCCGGGTTCCGGGGGTCGTCATCGCCTGCTCCCGCACCGCACATCTGGCACGTATATCCATTGCGTTCCAGTACCTGTGCCCTCAATCGTCCCGAAACAAGGTTCACAAATACGTAGCCCGGGTTGCCGACCTTTTCGCAGACATACTCTCCGGGTGACAGGTCGGTCCGATCATGATGAGAACTGATCTCCCAACCCTCGTCGCGCAGTTCGCGTAGTCGCCTTGCCCACTCTGTCACTTCAGGACCTGCGGCCTCCTGCAGGTCCTTGGAAGTCACGACGCGGCCAACGCTGCCGCGAAGAAATTCGGCGATCCGGGCTTTGGAACCGGGGCGTCTAGGCATGTTGGATCATGACGCTTCCGACAAATTCAGCATACGCTGGCGGAATCGCCTCATTCAGTTCCCTCTTGGTCATCCAGTCGATCCCCATCGCGTCTTTTGCGGCGGCGACGGTGCAGTTCCCTCCCCCCGTCACCTGGACGTAATCACGCCACTCGCAGGTCTTGCCGTAGTGCGATTTTCGCTTGTCGTGGGTGTGGACCTTGGGGTGTTTTCCGTGCGGCGGTGCCAGAATGAAGAAATTGGTCTCGAATAACCGGTGCCTCAGGACCCTTAACCCGTCAAACATCGTCCCGCACAGCACGATGTGGTCGATTAGCGGTGCGCCCTCCACGTTCTCGATCACGTAGGGCTTGCCGGTCGACCGCAGCAGTTCGCGTACGGGTTCAATCAATCTTGGCCAGGCATGAGCGTTGCCATTGCGAGCGGCCAAATCCGAATAAGCCTGGCAGGGAGGAGACGCGTGGATGGCGTCGAAGCTTTTGAGGAATCGGTCATCAAGTGTCAGCGCATCCTTGCGGCAAAATGCGAAGGGATAGTTCGGTTGCTCATCAACATCCACGCCCACCACGTCGAACCCGACTCTGTGGTAGCCGACCGCGGCACCCCCCGCGCAGCAGAACAAGTCCAAAAGGCGAGGACGGGCGACCATCAGCGATCTACCCTCCGTTTTTCGACGACAATCAAGTTGGTCCTGGCGTTCAGTGCCGTCGTATGACGCCGACGCTCAGGCCCTCGATGACGAGTTCCTGTCGCCTGAGGTCGACTTCGATCGGATCGTAGTCGTCGTTTTCCGGTAGAAGCAGCACCTGGTCGCGACGGGTGCGTTGCAGTCGTTTCACGGTGACCTCATCCTCGATGCGGGCAACCACGATCTGTCCACTGCGCGCTTCGAAGGTCTTGTGCACGGCGAGCAGGTCGCCGTCCAGGATGCCGGCGCCGACCATGCTGTCGCCCCGAACCCGCAGAAGGAAGTCCGCCGGCGGACGGAAGAACGACGGCGGGACATCGCAGGTATCCTCGATATGTTCCACCGCAAGCAGGGGGCTGCCGGCAGCGACCCGGCCGATGATCGGCAGTCCGTTGCCGCCGGGCAGACGAATACCCCGGGACGTACCGGGGATCACCTCGATGGCGCCCTTGCGCGCGAGCGCCTTCAGGTGCTCTTCCGCGGCGTTTGCGGATCTGAATCCCAATTCCGCAGCTATGTCGGCGCGGGTGGGCGGGTATCCTGACTCGGCAATGTGTGACTTGATCACGTCGAGAACCTCGGCCTGGCGACGCGTAAGACTTTGCATGGGGCGCTCCTGTTTGCGTCAATCGTTTTTGCGTTGTCGTCGACGGCCTTCGGCGCTCTCAGGATCCCGCGCCGGGCCGTCTCTGTGATTATATACAGTATCCCGTCACTTTCCACTCCCGTGCACTTGGAGGGACTTGCGCTGTGGGGTTTTCCGGCGAGCGTTCGTGTCGCGGCGACCGCATGCGACGGCGGGCGATCGGTCGCCGGGGTGCCGGATGCACGCGGCGGGCGGCCGCGGGCGGCCAGCGGGACGGGTTTCAGCCTTCCAAATGAGAATGGCTCGCATTTGCGGGGGCCGCGCGCGCGGGCGATCCTCGACGGGCGCGTCGATCCGGTTCGGAGGGTGCGGCGGCGCTACGCCGCCAGCGGCAGCCCCGGATCCACCAGCGAGCGCATCCGCTCCGGCCGGCCCGCCGCCACCGAGCCGAGCGCCAGCGCCATCATCACCGCCAGCGCCAGACCCAGCCGCGCCTTCATCTTCGCCCGCCCGCGCACGAAGTGGCGCTCGAACCCGAAGCTGTTGTCCAGCCGCGCGTTGATCCGCTCCAGCGCGCCGCGGCGGTTGTAGCCCCGCCTCCACGACGGGCTGCCCCACGGCGTCGGCGTGAACATCCGCCGGTCGGCGGTCGCCAGGTCGACGCGCACCACCCGCCCGTGGTCTCCCGCCCTCGAGCCGGCGTCGCGCAGGCACGCCTCGCGCCCCGCGCACTCCAGCCCGCACGCCGCCGCCGGGCAGCGGTACTTCAGCGCGCCCCGGTCCGCCTCGAAGCCCTGGAACGCCATCGGCCGCTCCTCGCCCGTCGCCGGGCAGCGGCAGAACACCTCGCCCTTCTCGCTGTGCAGCACGTTGCCGTCCCCGCGGGCCGACAGCGGGCGCAGGATCGGCTTCGCCGGGTCGCGGTCCGGCATCTCCTTCTCCTCCCGCCACATCTCCCGCACGTCGATCAGCGGCCGCACCCCGTGGGCGTCCCACAGCTTCCCCTTCAGCGGCCCCGCGTCCAGGCCCCGGTCCGCGCAGAAGTCCTCGCAGTCCGCCGCCAGTTCCGGCTCCGCGCCGAACAGCTCGTCGACGCCGGCGTCCAGCACCTTCGCCTCCGAGCGCGAAGCCCGCTCCACCTCGAACCACACCGGCAGCTCGTGCTCCACGTCCGCGATCAGGTGCAGGCCGTAGCCGAACCAGCTCTTCACCCTCGTCCACGCCTTGCCGCTGCGACCGTCCACGCCGCGGGTCTCGTGGCGCCCCCAGTCCGCGTCCGGATCCGACGTCTTCCCCGTGCGCGCGCTCGTCCGCCCCGTCGACTTGCTCGGCACCGCCTTGCCGTCGTAGCCCAGGTGCCGCCCGCAGCCCGGCAGCTCCGCCATCAGACGGCGGCGCAGCGCGTCCACCATGCCCGACACCGCGCCGCTCCTCTCCTCCAGCTCCGCCACGCTCGACAGGAACCGCGAGAACGCCCACGCCGTCGGCACCCCGTCCCGCCGCGGGCTCGCCTCGCAGACGCCCTCCGCCGCGCCGTCCGCGCGACGCGCCAGCGTCCGCTTCGGCGCCGACTGCCGGCCCAGCGGGTCGAAGCCGCACAGCGAAAGCAGCGCCGGGTTGCGCCCCAGCTCGCGCAGCAGCGACGCCGACGACTCGTGCCCGAACACCATCCCCGCCACCAGCGCACGCCACATCGCCGACACCGGGTACTCGTCGCGCCCCCGCCCGCGGCGCGCCTCCAGCGCCGCCACCAGATCCCCGTCCGGCAGGTTGTCCAGCACGAACCCCAGCCGCTTCAGCTCCGGCAGCCGCAGTCTAATCCAATACCGAAATGAGCCTGAACGGAGAGGTTGACTGAGTCGTGGGCGGAGTCGGAATCGGTGTTGAAAGAAAGGTGATCTTGACCCACGGGCGCGCGGCGCGCAAGCGCCCGCCCGTTGCGGTTTTTTGATGAATAAACTTGTTGTCGGTCCTGTGGAGTTGTGGGCGAGAGGCGCGCGAGTGTGGTCAGGCGGTGGGCAACGCGCCAGCGTTGTCCACGGGCTGTCCACGCGGCCCGAAGGGCGCGCGCCGGTCCGCAGGACTCGTCCACAACTCCACGGGACTCAGGCGGCGGTGTTCTCCCGGCCGATCAGCAGGAAGAGATCCCGGCGCGCCCGGTTCAGCGCCGCCGCGGCCGCCAGGTCGCTTTGCGCGTGCGCGGTCCGGTCGAGCGCCTCGAAAGTGACGCCCGGGGCGAGGTGGCGCCCGGCGTTCTCAAGCGACTTGAGCTTCTCGCAGGGGGTCATCACGTCGGCGTCGCGGTAGCGCTTGCGCACGCGGCCCTTGTCGTCGATCTCCTCGGCGGGGAAAAGGCAGGGCCGGTGATAGTTCAGGAACGGCGACAGCCAGTCCCGGTTGAAGGCGTTGACGGGTTCGGCGAAGTGCGCCGGGATGTGGGCGTGGCCGAGCCACTTGCGGACCACCGAGGCGTTCTTGCTCTCGACCAGGGCGTTGTCGTTGCTGCGCCGCGCGCGGGACTTCGTGAACTGGCCGACGTGCAGCTTGTTCAACAGGTTCGCGACCTGGCGGTTGACGTACTCGGAGCCGTTGTCGGCGTGGAATCCCTTGACGTCGAAGGGAAACGCCTCGATCAGCGCCTCGAGCACCGGAATCAGGAAGGCTTCCGAGATCGCCGCCACCGTGCCCACGTGCTGCCACTGGGTGACCTCGTCGACGACGTTGATGTGGTACACCCCCTTGACCCCGTCCAGGTCGCCCTGATGGACCGTGTCCACCCGCACAAATCCCGGCCGGCCCCGCGGCTCGGGCCGGCGCCGGACGCCGATCGGCACGGCGACCGCGCGCGTGCGGTCCCACACCCGGCGCACGTTGCGGTAGGTGCGCGAGCGGCGCAGGTTGTACAGGTGGCCGTTGGACAGCCCCGCCAGGCGTTCGAAGCGCGCGTCGCCGAACACCCGCCATTGCCGGCGCAGCACCGCGCGCGTGGCCGCCCCCGACATCTGGCCCAGCTCCGCGTCGACTCGCGCCAGCAGGCGGATGTCGGCGGGCGCGTAGCGGCGCTCGAACGGCCGCCTCGGCGACCCGCCGCGCCGGTCCTCGATCCGCCCGGTCCGGCGATGCTGCCCGATCAGGCGCGTCAGTTGCGCCCGCGACAGCCCGGTCACCTTCGCCAGATACCGCCTCACCAGCCCCTTGTCCGCCTTGCCCAGGCGGTGGTACCTCAATCTCACCAGCGTGCGGCGGACCAGCGCGCAGACCCCCGCGCGGTCGCCGCCGGCAAAGTCCACCGCCTCGCTGCCCTCCACGAAGGCGCGAACCTGTTCCAGGGTCTGAACCCGTTGCGTCTGTAGCGTCACGATCATCCTCCGATGATCCCCGACGCCGCTCCACAGGCTCATGCCTCGTTGGACTTACGCTTCCCCTTCAGGCTCATCTCACGTTGGACAAGAGGGACTTGCGCTGTTCTGAGAGCGGCCACCCATAAGGGATTGCGAGGGCCGCGTTTTTTCTTCACCCCCGGAATGCGGGGTTTTCGGGCGTTTTCCGGGCCGGTCGGCGGTTGTCGGCCGATTTTCACCCCAAGCGCGTGCGGTGCCGTCTCGGGTGCGCGTCGGACCTGGGAAAAGGGGTCGCCATGGGGCAGGATGTTCTTTCGAAGTAACGACCGCCGCTCCACGGAGGGAGACGACCATGGCGACCCGGCAGAGTGTGCTTTTTTCCTGGGACGATGTCGAGCGGCTGCCGGAGCTGAAGCGGCTGGGGTTCGTGCTGGACAACCTGCCGGACGGGGATCTGGTGGCGGCGCTGGAGGCGCGCCGCGGGCGGGGGCGCGACGAGTACCCGGTGTCGGCGATGTGGCGTGCGCTGGTGGCGGGGATGGTGTTCGGGCACGAGTCGTCGGCGTCGCTGCTGCGCGAGCTGGGGCGCAACCCGGCGCTGCTTTCGCTGTGCGGCTTCGACCCGCTGGGCCGGCAGTCGGCGCCGAAGCGGACGCTGGCGCGTCGCGCGGACGGCGCGGCGGAGGGCGTCTGCGAGGCGAGCCCGCGGCGGGACGGGGTGCCGACGGCGTGGGCGTTCTCGCGGTTCCTGTCGAGCGTGGCGGAGCTGGAGGAGAGGAGCGGCGCGGTGTCGGGCATGGTGGACGCGCTGCGCCGCCGTCTGATGGCGGAGCTGCCGGGCTGCGGGCGGCACCTGGGCTACGACGGCAAGGCGGTGCCGAGCAAGTCGACGGGGCGGACGAGCGCGCGCACGGGGAAGACGTCGGATCCGGACGCGGACTGGGGGCGCCACGAGACCCGCGGCGTGGACGGTCGCAGCGGCAAGGCGTGGACGAGGGTGAAGAGCTGGTTCGGCTACGGCCTGCACCTGATCGCGGACGTGGAGCACGAGCTGCCGGTGTGGTTCGAGGTGGAGCGGGCTTCGCGCTCGGAGGCGAAGGTGCTGGACGCCGGCGTCGACGAGCTGTTCGGCGCGGAGCCGGAACTGGCGGCGGACTGCGAGGACTTCTGCGCGGACCGGGGCCTGGACGCGGGGCCGCTGAAGGGGAAGCTGTGGGACGCCCGCGGGGTGCGGCCGCTGATCGACGTGCGGGAGATGTGGCGGGAGGAGAAGGAGATGCCGGACCGCGACCCGGCGAAGCCGATCCTGCGCCCGCTGTCGGCCCGCGGGGACGGCAACGTGCTGCACAGCGAGAAGGGCGAGGTGTTCTGCCGCTGCCCGGCGACGGGCGAGGAGCGGCCGATGGCGTACCAGGGCTTCGAGGCGGACCGGGGCGCGCTGAAGTACCGCTGCCCGGCGGCGGCGTGCGGGCTGGAGTGCGCGGGGCGCGAGGCGTGCCTGCGCGACGCCGGCTCGAGGGCGGGAGACCACGGGCGCGTGGTGCGCGTCGACCTGGCGACCGCCGACCGGCGGATGTTCACGCCGACGCCGTGGGGCAGCCCGTCGTGGAGGCGGGGCTACAACCGCCGCGGCGCGCTGGAGCGGATCAACGCGCGGCTGGACAACAGCTTCGGGTTCGAGCGCCACTTCGTGCGCGGGCGGGCGAAGATGAAGGCGCGGCTGGGTCTGGCGCTGGCGGTGATGATGGCGCTGGCGCTCGGCTCGGTCGCGGCGGGCCGGCCGGAGCGGATGCGCTCGCTGGTGGATCCGGGGCTGCCGCTGGCGGCGTAGCGCCGCCGCACCCTCCGAACCGGATCGACGCGCCCGTCGAGGATCGCCCGCGCGCGCGGCCCCCGCAAATGCGAGCCATTCTCATTTGGAAGGCTGAAACCCGTCCCGCTGGCCGCCCGCCGCGTGCATCCGGCACCCCGGCGACCGATCGCCCGCCGTCGCATGCGGTCGCCGCGACACGAACGCTCGCCGGAAAACCCCACAGCGCAAGTCCCTCGACAAGGCTGCCGCTCGACATCGTCCCAGGAAAAAAGCACACTCTGCCGGGTCGCCATGGTCGTCTCCCTCCGTGGAGCGGCGGTCGTTACTTCGAAAGAACATCCTGCCCCATGGCGACCCCTTTTCCCAGGTCCGACGCGCACCCGAGACGGCACCGCACGCGCTTGGGGTGAAAATCGGCCGACAACCGCCGACCGGCCCGGAAAACGCCCGAAAACCCCGCATTCCGGGGGTGAAGAAAAAACGCGGCCCTCGCAATCCCTTATGGGTGGCCGCTCTCAGAACAGCGCAAGTCCCTCACTTGACTTGATCCATCGACATTGCGCAACGTTTGTCGTCCCTGTTCCAGAGAACGTGAACGATGGGTGACCTTCTCGAACTGATGGCCACGCACACGTGGGCCGGCTACGTATTCGGCATCGTGCTGCTGACGCTCATTGCGCGCTATGCGGCAAAGCGGTTTTTCGATCGTCTTGAGCGCGAGGCCGAGAAGACGCACAACCTCTACGACGATGCGGTGCTCTTCGCCGCACGCAAGCCCGTGGGATGGGCCATCTACGTCTTCGGTATTTCGTGGGCGGCGGATGTCGCCAGCGGGCAGTCCAAGGCGGAGATCTTCAACTACATCGGCGTGGCGCGCCAGTTGGCCGCGATCCTGCTGATGGCCTGGTTCGCGCTGCGATTCATCTCGTCCATGGAAAAGAGCATCGTCGATCCGACGTACGCCGGCGGGGCGGGCCGGCGCATGGACACGACGACGGCGGCCGTCAGCGCCAAGCTGCTGCGCGCCGCGGTGGTGATCACGGCCTTCCTGATCGCGCTGCAGACCATGGGCGTCAGCGTCGCCGGCGTGCTGGCGTTCGGCGGCATCGGCGGCATCGCGGTGGGCTTCGCGGCGCGCGATCTGCTGGCGAATTTTTTCGGCGCGCTGATGATCTACCTCGACCGCCCCTTCGCGGTGGGAGACTGGATTCGTTCGCCGGACCGGGAACTCGAAGGCACGGTGGAAGACATCGGATGGCGCCTGACGCTGATACGCACCTTCGATCAGCGTCCGCTGTACGTGCCGAACGGACTCTTCAACAGCATCTCCGTGGAGAATCCGTCGAGAATGCGAAACCGGCGCATCTACGAGACCATCGGCGTTCGATACGACGATATCAACGTGCTGAAGAACATCATCGACGACGTGCGAGACATGTTGAAGACGCACCCGGAGATCGACACTTCCCGCACGCTCATGGTCAATCTCGTCAGTTTCGGCGCCTCTTCCCTCGACTTCTTCGTCTACACGTTCACGAAGACAACGGTGTGGGAGGATTTCCACGTGATCAAGGAGGAAATCCTGTTCAGGATCGCGGACATCATCGAATCTCACAAGGCGGAAATCGCCTACCCGACGCAGACGCTGCTGCTGGAAGACGTGCGCGACCCGGGCTGAGCGGAGACGGCGGAATCCGTATTCGAGCGTTTCCCGGAGCGGCATAGCGGGTACCATTGCGGCCTTCATGACCTACGACCTGCACACGCTGCGCGGCGATGTCTTCGGCGGTGTCACCGCCGCGGTGGTCGCGCTGCCCGTCGCGCTGGCCTTCGGCGTCGCTTCGGGCCTGGGGGCGGCCGCCGGCATGTACAGCGCCATCGCGGTGGGTCTTTTCGCCGCCGTATTCGGTGGCACGCGGTCCCAGATTTCCGGTCCCACGGCGCCGATGACCGTGGCCATGGCGGTCATCGTCACGACCCACGCCACGAATCTGACGGAAGCCCTGACCGTGGTCGTCATGGGCGGCTTGCTGCAGGTCCTGCTGGGCGTATCCCGGATCGGCCGCTTCGTGGCCTACACGCCGCATGTCGTCATTTCGGGATTCATGTCCGGCATCGGCACCATCATCGTACTGATCCAGGTCATGCCGTTTCTGGGGATGCCGGCAGCTCCCGGGGGTGCGATGGGGGCGCTTCGCGCGCTGCCGGAAGCGTTCGGCAACATCAATACCAGCGCCTTCGCGATCGCGATCGTCACGCTGGCGGTCGGTTTCCTCTGGCCCCGCCGCCTGGCGAGCCTCCTGCCCGCGCCGTTGGTGGCGTTGATCGCCGGCACCCTGCTGGGCGTGCTGTGGCTGAGCGATGCGCCCGTCATCGGGCAGATCCCGACCGGGATGCCGGAACTGCAGTTCGCGCTGCCTTCCGCCAGCTTCCTGGCGCGCGCGCTGGAGCCTGCGCTCATCCTCGCCCTGCTCGGTTCCGTGGACAGCCTCCTCATCGCCCTGGTGGCCGACTCGATGACCGGTACCCGGCACAAACCGAATCGCGAGCTGGTGGGGCAGGGCATCGGCAACATGGTTTCGGGGCTGTTCGGAGGGCTGCCCGGCGCCGGGTCGCCGGTGCTGACGGTGACCAACATACGGGCGGGCGGTCGCACCCGCGTGTCGGGCGTCTGCTTTGCGCTGCTTCTGCTGGCGCTGGTGCTCGGACTGGCTCCCTATGTCGAGCCGATTCCCGATGCCGTGCTCGCGGGCATCCTGATCAAGATCGGCGTGGACATCATCGACTGGCGCCTGCTGGCCCGCCTGCACCGCCTGCGGAGCGAACACCTGGTGGTCATGCTGGCGACGCTTGGGCTCACTGTCTTCGTCGACCTGATCACCGCGGTGGCAATCGGGCTCATCGCCGCGGGAATGGCCCACGCGCGGCAACTGGAAAATCTCGAACTCGACAGCGTGGTGTCCGTGCCTTTCCTGGACCGGACGTTCTTTGCCGGAGAGGAGGACATGGCTGCGGCGGACCCATTTGCGGCGCGAGTCGGGATGGTGCGCCTCAAGGGGAGTTTCACGGTCGCATCGTCGCACAGGCTGATTACGGTCATCGGTGCGGACATCAAGGATCACGAGGTCGTCATCTTCGATTTCTCCGGCGCCACGTACGTCGACGATAGCGCTGCCATGGTGATCGAACAGCTCATGGATGTCGCCAGGAGGGAGCGCACGGAGTTCATCGTGATGGGCCTTTCGGGCACTGTCGCGCACACTCTCCACACGCTCAACATCCTGCAGGTCATACCGGAGGAGCGAGTGGTGGAAACGGTACAGGAAGCGCGCGCGGTCGCGAAGGGTCTCCTCGACGGCTAACCCGCATATATCACCAAGGCGCTTGTCGAGTGATCGATTGTCATTGCGTTTCAATCAGATGCATTCGTTTCGCGGAGGTTCTGCCGGGTACGGACTGCGCTGCCGCGCCCTCGCACGGTGGGGCCGGGCCACGGGCGGCGCCGAAGGCGCCGACTGTGGGGCACTTTTTTCCGCGTGCGGGCACATGCTCGCTACGCCATAAGCGGCGGCTATGTTTCCGCTCGCGAGCACCCGCACGCGAAAAAAATCCTGCGCGATCATCGCGGCCCTTGGTGAGATATGCGGGTTAACAGTGCCCCTACGGCACCTGGAAACCCGTCCGTTGTGCGGGCGTGGCCGCGGATTATTCTCCGTTTCGGTTGACAGGGCCCCGCCCGCCCCTGAATGCTTGCGTTTTTCGGCGGATGGACCACCACATGCGTTTGAGAGCAGGCATGGTGGCCGTGGGCGCGATTTCGGCAATCACGGTCTGCGGCAACGAGCTTCCCGTCGCCGAGCCCGAATCGGTCGGCATGTCCACGGAGCGGCTGCAGCGGATCGACACGGCGATGCAGCGGCACATCGATGCCGGCAAGATTCAGGGCGCGGTGACCGCCCTGGCCCGCAGGGGCAAGGTGGTTCACTTCAAGGCCCACGGGCTGATGGACGTCGAGGCCAAGCGCCCGATGTCCACGGATGCGATTTTCATCATGATGTCGTCGACGAAAGCCGTTCTCGGCGTCGCGGCGATGATGATGATCGAGGAGGGGCGCATTCGCCCGAGCGATCCGGTGGGGAAGTACATTCCCGAGTTGGCCGACATGCAGGTGGCGGTGCTGAAGGACCCGGCCGACAAGGACATCAGTCTGATGCGGTTTGATCGCCGGAACCCGCCGGCGCACCGGCTCGTTCCCGCGAAGACGCCGATCACGATACATCAGCTGTTAACCCACACCTCCGGGCTCATGAGCGGCGGCCTGGGAGCCGCCGTGTCCGGGCGGGGCAAGGAAGCGCGCGGGACGCTGGCAAGCTACGTTCCCGCGCTTGCCGACGTGCCCTTGGACTTCCAGCCCGGGTCGCGCAGGGCCTACAGCGGCACCACCGGGCTTGATGTTGTCGCCCGCATCATCGAGATCGTCTCCGGCGTGCCGTTCAACGAGTTCGTGCAGACCCGAATTCTCGATCCCCTGGAAATGCACGACACGCACTACTACCTGCCGCCGTCGAAGGCATCCCGGAGGGTCGCCATCCAGGGCAGGGACATGTCGGACTGGTTCGTCGGTGAGCAAACCTATTTCTCGGGCTCGGTTGGCCTTTCGAGCACGGCGAGGGACTATCTCCACTTCCAGCAGATGCTGTTGAACGGCGGCGAACTCTTCGGTCGTCGTCTGCTCGGCCCGCGTACCGTCACCATGATGACCAGCAACCATGTGGGCCACCTGTCCGTCGCGGGGAGGAAGGGGGGACGCGGGAGGGGCGCTGGCTATGCCGTCGGGGTTATTCTCGATCCGATTGCGGCGAACAGCCGGCGCAGCGCCGGGGCATTCGGCTCGGGCGGCGCGTTCGGCACCATTTCCTGGTCCGACCCGGCGGAGGAAATCGCCGGCGTCATCATGCTGCAGCAGCCCTACGGGGCGGCGATCTACGACTTCGAAAACGCCGTGCGGCAAGCGATCATCGAGTGAAGTCGGGCAAGGACGCGAGGCGCGCCAGCAACGCGTCCGGAGCCTCCACCGGCTCGATGCGCACCAGGATTCCCAGCCGGGGATGGTCGAGATAGTGAAGCTCGCCCGGCCGCATGCGGCGGGACTCCGACAACAGCACATGGCGGGCCTCGTCGACTATTGAACTGCGGGCATCCCCGCCCGCGTCGGCAACGTTTCCGAGCGCAACCGCCGCCTGCCTGTCCGGTGCATTCCACAACCAAACCTCCGTCGCAAAATGAAGGAACCGGCCCAGGGTGACGCTGACGGAGCCTTCCAGTTCGAATGTGGCATCGCGCATGGGCGCGCCGAGCTGGATCAGCAGGGGCTCTGCGCTGTCACGAGGGGGCACCGCCTGCAGCCATTTCCCGTGGTGGAGGATCTCGTAGTCGCCGGAACGCCGCATGCGGACCGCGGTTGTTCGCAGGGAGAGGTCGTCGTACTGCCATTGCCAGCCCTCGCGCGCCAGACCGCGCTCGAATTTCTCCAGGGCCCAGCGCGCGCGCTGTTCCGGCGAGGGCGCGGGCGGTCCCATGGGGATTGGCGGGATGCTCACTTGTGGCGGCTGATCCTGGGCTTGGTGTTCCTGTTCTTCCACGACTTCGGGTTCAGGCGTCGACTCCACATCGTCTTCCATCCATGGCGCCGGGATCGGCGCGATGCAGTCGAACTGCTCCAGGCGGGGAAAGTCGAGGGGTTCGGGTGGCCTGGCGGCGATGCGCTCGAGGTATTCCGGCGGCGCCGGTTCCAGCGCTCGGAGAGCCAATCGGTGATGCGGCGTTCCCTGCCGTGTGAAGTCCTCGTCGCCCGGCGGCGCCGCGTGGCGGAAGAACAGGGTTTCGACGTAGTACCAGTCGCGCTCGAGGTGTTCCTCGATGTCCGCCAGCGCGCCGGATGCGAACGCCAGCGCAAGGAGGTGGGCGACGGCTCGACTCATCCGGCGGCCGCGATCCTGGAATCTTCTTCGGGAGCGATCCGTTCGAGCAGACGCTCGACGAATGCGAATCGCGCCTCGGGGTGGCCGAGTTCCGCGGTGAATGACAGCCGGGTCGCGTCCCGCAGCCGATATGTCCCGGGTTCGTTCTGGATCAGGCGGACGACCCGGCCGGGATCAACCCGGGTGCTGGTGCTGAACACAAGGCGACCGGCGAGGGGTCCGACATCGATTCGGTCGACGCCCAGGCGCTCGCTCAGGAGTTTCAGTTCGGTGGTGCGGAACAGGTTCTGGGCCGCCAGGGGCAGCGGACCGAATCGGTCGAACATCTCGGCCTTGAGATCGCCCAGGGCATCGGCGCTGTCCGCGCCGGCGATGCGCTTGTACAGGATCAGGCGCATGTGGACATCCGGCAGATAGTCGTCCGGGATCAAGGTGGGTACGTGGAGATTCACCTCGAGATTCTTGGGCATTGGCTGGTCGATGTCGGACGCGGCGTGCCCGGCCCGAATCGCCGCCACGGCCCGTTCGAGTAGTTCCATGTAAAGCGAGAACCCTATGCTTTCGATCTGTCCCGACTGGTCCTCCCCCAGGAGTTCGCCGGCGCCCCGGATTTCGAGGTCGTGCGTCGCGAGCGTGAAACCGACGCCGAGTTCGCCGGCGGCGACGATGGCTTCCAGGCGCTTGCGCGCGTCCGGCGTGATCGCTCGCGGATCGGGCGTCAGCAGGTAGGCGTACGCCTGGCGGTGGGAACGCCCGACCCGGCCGCGCAACTGGTGAAGTTGCGCCAGGCCCAGCCGATCGGCGCGATCGACGATGATCGTATTGGCGTTCGGGATATCGATCCCGTTCTCGATGATCGTGGTGCAGACGAGCAGGTTGCAGCGGCGATGGTAGAAGTCCGCCATGACCTGTTCCAGCGCGCGCTTCGGCATCTTGCCGTGGCCGACGCCGATGCGGGCGTTGGGCGCGAGTTCGGCGACGTGCTCGGCCGCACGGGAAATGGTTTCGACGCGGTTGTGCAGGTAGAAGACCTGGCCGCCGCGGGCGAGTTCGCGGTCGATGGCCTCGCGCAGGATATGGTCGCGCTGCGGCATGACGAATGTCTTGATGGACAGTCGCCTGGCCGGCGGCGTGGCGATGATCGACAGTTCGCGCATGCCGCTGATCGCCATGTTCAGCGTCCTTGGTATCGGGGTGGCGGTGAGCGCAAGGACATCGACCTCTGCCCGCAGTTCCCGCAAGCGTTCTTTCTGGCGCACGCCGAATCGGTGTTCCTCGTCGATGACGACCAGTCCCAGGTCGGCGAACTCGATCCCGGCGGCGAGCAGCCGGTGCGTGCCTATCGCGATATCGGCAGCGCCGCGCGAGAGCCGTCGCCGCACATCCTCCGCTTCGCTGTCCGTGCGCAGGCGTGACATGACTTCGATTTCGACTGGCCAGTCGGCGAAACGATCCCGAAACGTCTCGTAGTGCTGCTGGGCAAGCAGGGTCGTTGGAGCGAGGATGGCAACCTGCTTGCCGGACTGGACTGCAATGAACGCCGCGCGCATGGCGACTTCGGTCTTGCCGAACCCGACATCGCCGCAGATGAGGCGATCGGTGGGCTTTTCCGACTGAAGATCCGCCAGCACAGCATCGATGGCGCCTTGCTGGTCGGTCGTCGTTTCGAACGGAAACTGTTCGCAGAAGCGGGCGTAGCCGTCGTCCGGAGCGCTGAAGACGGTGCCGGCCCGCGCTTCTCGCCGGGCGTAGATGTCCAGGAGCTCGGCGGCCACATCGTAGACTTTCTTGGCCGCCCGCCGCTTTGCCTTGTCCCACTGATCGGAGCCGAGGCGGTGCAATGGCGCGTGATCCGCGTCCGCGCCGGCATACCGTGAGATCAGGTGCAGCGAAGTGACTGGCACGTAGAGGCGGGCGTCTTCTGCGTAGTCTACGGCCAGGAACTCCTGCGCATAACCATCGATCTCGAGGGTCATCAAGCCCCGATACCGGCCGACGCCGTGATCGGCGTGGACCACGGGAGCGCCGATCGAGAGTTCCGTCAGGTTGCGGATGACGAGTTCCGCATCGACGGTTCGGGTGGCGCTGGATACGGGCCCGTCGGCGCGGTGGCCGAAGATCTCCGTTTCGGTTATCAGCGCGAGCTCCGGCAGACGCATACCCCGGTCGATGTCGGCGACCGCGAGCGCAAGCGGCGCGCCGCTGCCGACGAACGCTTGAAAGTCTTCGACGTCGCGGGCGTGTATCCGGGCGCGGCCGAGGAATTCCGCGAGGTGCTGCCGGCGCCCGGGCGTTTCAGCCGTCAGCAGCACGGGACACTCAGCCGTGTCGATGAACGCCCGCAGCTTGCCTGCTTCGTCGCGCCCTCTCTGGCTCGCGATCACGTCCGGAAGGGGACTGCCGCCGAACCCGATGCCATGGCGGCGTCGTTCGCCCCTGGGGTCAACTCTGAGCTTCGGGTAGGGCGCAAGCGCCGCCAGCAGATCTTCTCCGGAGAGGTATAGCTCCCCGGGTTCAGGCAGCGGTCGCTCGATATCGTGACGGAGCGATTCGTGGCGGCTGTGCACTCCGCTCGCGAACCGTTCGCCGCTCTCGATACAGCCGTCGTTCAGCACCACTGCCGTTCTCTCCGGCAGGTAGTCGAACAGTGTCGCCGTTTCTTCGAAGAAGAACGGCAGGTAGCACTCCACGCCGGGATGCGCGATGCCATCGCTCACATCCCGGTACACCTGGCAGCGGCGCACGTCGACGTCGAAGGTGTGGTGCCAGCGCTCGCGAAAGCGGCCGATGCCCGCGGCGTCCAGGGGAATCTCCTTTGCGGGCAGGATCCTCACGGCGCCTATGCGTTCGATGGTGCGCTGCGTATCGGGATCGAACGTCCTCAAGCTGTCGATCCGTTCGTCGTCGAGGTCGATCCTGAGCGGGTGATCGGAACCCATGGGAAAGATGTCCATCAGCGAACCGCGCACGGCGTACTCGCCGCGTTCGGCCACCGTGCCGACGCTGCGATATCCGGCGCGCTGCAATCGTGTCCGCTGCGTCTCGATCGAGAACAGGCCGCCCGTTTCGAGCACCAGCGATTGCGCTTCGACAAAGGCTGTCGGCGGCAGCCGCTGCATCAGCGTCTGCACCGGCGCCACCAGCACGCCGCGTTCTCTTCGGGGCAGTGCGTAAAGCGTCGCGAGCCGTTCGGAGATGATGTCCTGGTGCGGCGAAAAGTTGTCGTACGGCAACGTTTCCCAGTCGGGGAAGGCGAGCGGTTCGGCCGCTCCCGCCGCAAAAAACCCGATTTCCCGGCGGACGCGCTCGGCATCCTCGGTGTCGCGCGCGACGTACAGCACGAAGTGGTCGGTTTGGGCGACGAGTCGCGCGGCGACCAGGCTCGGACCGCTGCCGAACAGGGATTGCCAGTTGCGCGCCGAACGCGGCGGGGGAAGGTCGATGTGCGCCGGGTCCATGGGAGACTAGGGAGAGGTCAGACAATCTATTCTAGCCGCTACTGGCCGTATCCCAAACCGGGAGTTGGGGGCTTCGGCGTTGCCGGGGTCTTTGCGGCGGCCGCCGGCGGCAGATCGTCTGGAAGCGATCCCTGCGAAAAGTTAGAATACCCCACCTTCCCGCTTGGGAATTTCCGGAACATATCGGGCGCTTACGGCTCGCTGGGTCCAACTTCGAAATGAAAGTCACCGATATCGGTAATCCGGACTACTTCCACAAAGTGGTCGACTGCCAATGGGGATGCCCGTCGCATACCCCGGTGCCGGAATACATCCGGCTGATAGCCCAGGAGCGCTACACCGAGGCGTTCATGGTCAACTGGGAGTCCAACGTGTTCCCGGGCATCCTGGGACGCACCTGCGACCGTCCTTGCGAGCCGGTGTGCCGTCGGGTGCGAACCGAAGAGAAACCGGTCGCGATCTGCCGGCTGAAGCGCGTCGCCGCAGACAACAAGGGCGACATTGGCCCCTACCTGCCGCCGGTGCCAAAGAAGAAAAACGGCAAGCGCATCGCGCTGCTGGGCGCCGGTCCCGCCTCCCTCGCCGTGGCGCGCGATCTGCTGCCGCTGGGGTACGAGATCGACATGTTCGACCGGGACCCCGCCGGGGGCGGCATGATGCGCAGCCAGATTCCCGCATTCCGCCTGCCCGCGGAGGTGCTGGAGGAAGAGGTCGACCTGATCCTGGACATGGGCGTCAACACCCGTTTCAACTACGAGATCACGAGCATGAAGGAAATGCTCGACATGGGATACGACGCCTACTTCGTCGGCACCGGCGCGCCGCGCGGTCGCGATCTCGACCTGCCCGGGCGCCTCGAGTCGAACGCGCACATATCCATCGGCATCGATTGGCTGTCGAGCGTGGCGTTCGGCCACATCGATTCGATCTCCGGCAAGGTGATCGTCATGGGCGGCGGCAACACGGCCATGGACTGCTGCCGGACTTCCAAGCGGATCGGGGCCGAGTCGGTCACGGTGGTCGTTCGCTCGGCGTTCGATGTCATGAAGGCCTCCGACTGGGAGAAGGAAGAGGCCATGGACGAGAACATTCCCATCGTCAACAACCGGCCGCCGAAGGAGTTCGTGCACGAAAACGGCAAGCTGAAGGGCATCGTGTTCGAGTGCGTCAAACCGGTGGCCGACGAGGACAGCGGGCGGCTGAACTACGTGCCGACCGGCGAACCGGACGTCTACATGGAATGCGACCATGTTCTGATGGCCATCGGACAGGAGAATCACTGTCCGTGGATCGAAAGGGACATCGGCATCGAGTTCGACAAATGGGACTGTCCGGTGCTGGACGAGGTCACTTTCCAGACCACGAACCCGAAGGTGTTCTTCGGCGGTGACTCGGCGTTCGGACCGGAGAACATCATCTGGGCTTCGGCCCATGCCCACCAGGCCGCCATTTCGATCCACCTGTTGTGCCAGGGCAAGGATCTGCGGCGGGATCGTCCGCCCCAGGGGGTCAATCTCATCAGCCAGAAAATGGGCGTCCACGAGTGGAGCTATGACAGCGAGCACGATCCGGCGAAACGTTTCATCGTCCCCCACGCGAACCTGGACAAGGCGCTGCAGAACATCAAGGTCGAGGTGGAACTGGGCTTTGACCGCGCGCTCGGCCTGAAGGAAGCGCAGCGCTGCCTGAACTGCGACGTGCAGACCGTGTTCGTCGACAGCCTGTGCATCGAATGCGATGCGTGCGTGGACATCTGTCCGATGGACTGCATCACGTTCACTGAAAACGGCGAGGAAGAGGACTTGCGGGGCCGCCTCACAGCCCCGGCCGAGAACGTCGAGCAGGACCTCTACGTGTCAGGCGAACTGGGCACGGGCCGCGTGATGGTGAAGGACGAGGACGTCTGCCTGCACTGCGGACTGTGCGCGGAGCGCTGCCCCACCGCCGCGTGGGACATGCAGAAGTCGGTGATCCACGTACCCCAGCTCGGCACATACCCCGAATGACTACCTACAACGACTTCGTCATCCGTTTCGCCAACGTCAACGGCTCCGGTTCGGCCAGCGCCAACGGCATGTTCGCGAAAGCGCTCTTTCGCATGGGCGTGCCGATCTCCACGCACAACATTTTTCCCTCCAATATCGAGGGCCTTCCGACGTGGTTCGAAGTGCGAGCTTCCGGCGCGGGCTATCACGGCCGTCGCGAAGGCGTCGATCTGATGGTCGCCATGAACGCCGAGACCTACGAGGAGGACGTTGCCGCCATCGTCCCCGGGGGGTACCTGCTCTACGACAACTCGGCCGGCCTCGACCGGCGCCTTTTCCGGCGCGACGTGAACCACATAGGCGTGCCGATTTCCAAGCTGATCGTATCCGTCTACACGGATCCGAGGCAGCGCAAGCTGTTCAAGAACATCGTCTACGTGGGCGCCCTTTCGGCGCTGCTGAACATCGATTTCGACGTCATCACGGGGATGGTCTCGACGCAGTACCGGGGCAAGGACGAACTCATCGCCCCGAATATTCGCGCCCTCGAGATGGGCCGCGACTACGCCCGCGAGTATCTGGAGTGCCCATTGCCCATTCAGGCTCGTCGCACCGATCTCGTCGGCGACCGGATCATGATCGACGGCAACGAAGCCGGGGCGCTGGGGGCGATCTATGCGGGTGCCACGATCTGCGCCTGGTATCCGATCACGCCGTCGACATCGATGGCGGAAGCGTTCGAGAATCACGCGGCGCGGCTGCGCGTCGACAAGGAGACCGGCCAGCGGAAGTTCGCGGTGATTCAGGCGGAAGACGAGCTGGCGGCCATCGGCATCGTCATCGGCGCCGCCTGGAACGGCGCGCGCGCGTTCACCGCGACCAGCGGCCCCGGCCTGTCGCTGATGTCCGAGTTCCTGGGGCTCGCCTACTTTGCCGAGATACCGGCGGTGCTGTTCGACATTCAGCGGGTCGGGCCTTCCACCGGCTTGCCGACGCGCACGCAGCAGGGCGACTTGCTCGCTGCTGCGTATGCTTCCCACGGCGACACCAGGCATCCACTCCTGTTTCCGTCGACGCCGGGGGAGAGCTTCGAATTCGCTGCGACGGCGTTCGACCTTTCCGACCGGCTGCAGACGCCGATCATTGTGCTCTCCGATCTTGAGCTCGGAATGAACGAGAATCTGTCGGATCCGCTGACCTGGGACGACCGTCGCAGGTACGACCGGGGCAAGGTCTTGAGCAGGGAAGATCTAGACGAAATCGAAGAGTTTGGTCGTTACCTCGATGTCGATGGAGATGGCATCGGTTACCGGACGCTGCCCGGCACGCATCCGACCAAGGGGTCGTTCTTTACCCGGGGAACGTCCCGGGACGCGTTCGCGCGCTATACCGAGTCGGCGGACGCGTACACGGAAAACATGGACCGGCTGCTCGTCAAGTGGCGCACCGCGGCGACGCTGATGCCGGCGCCGGAAATCAGCGGTCGCCGGCACCGTGTCGGAATCGCCTACTACGGCACGACCGCGGTGCCGATGGCGGAAGCGCTCGACAATCTGGTCGACGACGGCGTGCGGCTCGACACCATGCGCATTCGCGGATTTCCGTTTTCGGACGAGGTGGCCCGGTTCATCGACGCGCACGACTTCGTGTTCGTGGTCGAGCAGAACCGCGATGGGCAGATGAAGACGCTGCTCGTGAACGAAGCGGGCGTCGAGCCTACCAAGATCGTTTCGGTGCTCTCCTACGGCGGCCTGTCGATCACCGCCGACACGATCCGCGAACGCGTACTCAAGCACTACGACGAGCACAACTTGGCGCGGCTGACCGAGGTGTCCGGCGCGGCGGGGGCGGATGGAAGAAGGACCTCGAGGCAATGACATTCGTAGCGAAACCGGTAGTTCACCATCCCAAGCTGCCGCTGAACGAGATCGGTCTCAATCGTCGAGACTATGAGGGCCTGGTGTCCACGCTGTGCGCGGGCTGCGGCCACGACGCGGTAAGCGCCGCCGTCATCCAGGCGTGCGCGGAGCTGTCGATTCCGCCGCACAGGTTCGCGAAACTCTCCGGCATCGGCTGTTCGTCGAAGACCCCGAACTACTTCCTGGGCAACTCCCACGGCTTCAACGCCGTCCATGGCCGCATGCCATCGGTCGCGACGGGCGCCAACCTGGCCAACCGCGAGCTCTACTGCATCGGAATTTCCGGAGACGGCGACTCGGCCTCCATCGGGATAGGACAGTTCGCGCACATCGTTCGCCGCCGCGTCAACATGCTCTATATCGTCGACAACAACGGCACCTATGGCCTCACCAAGGGCCAGTTTTCCGCCACCAACGACAAGGGGTCGACCAGCAAGCGCGGGGCGCCGAACCTGTACGAGCCGATAGATCTCGTGTCGATGGCGCTGCAAATCGGCGCCGGCTTCGTGGCGCGCAGTTTCTCCGGAGACAGGAGCCAGCTCGTGCCGCTGATCAAGGCGGGCCTGCTGCACAGGGGTTTCGCGTTCATCGACGTGATTTCGCCGTGCGTGGCGTTCAACAACCACAACGGCTCCACCAAGAGCTATGACTACACGCGTGGTCGTTCCGCGAGCTTCGTCGCCGCCGACTTCGTCGCGCCGCACGAACAGATCACCGCGGACTATGCTCCGGGCGAGCACGAGATCGTGCGGCTGCCGGATGGTTCCGAGCTGCACCTGCGCAAACTCGAAGAGGACTACGATCCGCACGACCGCACGCGGGCGCTGGCCCACATTCAGGAGGCGAGCCGCGACGGCGAGATCGTGACGGGGCTGCTGTATGTCGACAGCGACGGCACCGACTGCCACGAGATTCTCGACACCGTGGACACGCCGCTCAGCGTGCTGGGCGAGGTGGAGCTTTGCCCGGGCGAGGCCGCCCTGGACGAGATCAACGCGGGGTTCAGGTAGACGGTTCGGCCGTCGGGAGGGTCGGACAACGCGGCAGTCAGGGCGCGCGTTGCTTCACTTGTCCGTCAGGTCGCGGATTCGCGCTCTCAACTCGGCAACTTCGCGTTCCGCCTCCTCGTGCGTCCGTAGATCGCATCCTTTCGCAGGGTCGAATAGCCGCAATTCCGATCCCCTGAGGCACAGCTGGATGCCGAGCACCTGGCTGGCGTAGCCGTGTCGACCATTGGGGAATCTCATGAGCGGCATCGACTGGTACCCGCCGTCGCGCAAGGCCAAGCCCTGGAGCGGCGGTGCCAGGTATTCCGAGCGCGGGTCGTAGAGGAAATACTCTTCCACACCCCAGGCTGCATAGCGCTGTCGCTTGGTGCGCATGTCCTCGTGGCGGGTGGTCTTGGACGTGACCTCCAGCACGAAGGACGGCGGCTTTTCCTCCCAGATCTTCAACAGGTCGCGCCGGCGGTTGGGGACGCCGAACACTACGAACACGTCGGGCGCCAAGTGTCGGCGCGGATTGCCTGGTTCGTCGTACACGAGCATGTTCGCGCCGACGTAGACGTCCGGCGTGTCGGCATAGCGGATCTTCAGGGCGTGGGCCGCATAGGTCACGCGGTCGAAGTGCAGGTCGGTCTCCGCCAAGGGCTTGCCGTCCGACGTGGGGTATTCAACGCCGGAGGGGTCGGGAACAGCTTCGTGCATGGGCTGCGCCTCGAGTGGGTAACGCTGGCCGCGAACGTAGCATAGCCACGCTGGCGAACTCAATTTGGGCCGTTCGGGTTGACGCGGTTGATTCATTGCGCGAGAACATGGCGCCATTCTGGACGCCGGAAAGCTTGCTTCAATTGGTATATCTCCGAAGTTGCCGTAGGCAAATGCGGATCTTTAGGTGTGTGATCTCAAGGTGCGTGACAGGACCGGTTCTTCGCCTCGGCGAATGCAGTAGACTTCTGGCCCCGAAATGAAGGACAGATTGCGGAACTCTCGAGTCATTGCACGCCAGCCCCTCTGTGCGGTTCTGCCATGAGCGGCGATCTGACCTACGTTACCGAGTTCATGCGCGCCTCCCAGGGCAAGTGGAGCGAAAAGCGCACGTCGCCGCCGATCACGGAAACAGACGTTCGCCGCTGGGCGATAGCCACGTTCTATCCCGAAAAGCCCCCGCGCATCTATTGGGACCCGGAATACGCCGCGACAACCCGCTGGGGCGGCATCGTTGCGCCGCCGGATTTCAATCCCTTCGCGTGGTCATTTGACCGGGGTCCATCCGCCAGGCGTAGCATGCGGGGGCAGCGTGCCGATGGCTCCGCAGTCACTGGCATGAACGGCGGTCAGACCGATACCTACGGGGTGCCCATGCGGCCCGGTGACAAGATCACGGAGCGCAGCCGCCTCATCGGCTGGTGGGAGCAGGAAGGCCGGCTCGGACATACGCTCTTCGTGCGCTCGGAGATCGAGTGGCGCAACCAGAACGACGAGCACGTGAGGACGCGCCTTTCCATCGGCGTGCGTTTTTGAGGAATTTGAGGAAAGAGCCATGAGTGTGCGTTTCGATGACATCCAGGTGGGCGACCGTCTGCCCGAGTGGTCCCGCAAGACGAGCTTTCCGGAGTGGAACCGCTACGCCGCCGTCAACCACGAGTTCGTGCCCTTCCACATGGACGACGACGCGGGGCGCGCGGCCGGCAACCCGAAGGGCGCCTTCGGCATGGGCAACCTTCGCTACGCCTATATCGTCAACGCGCTGCGCGACTGGATCGGCGACGAGGGGATCGTGCGGGAGGCCGGCTGCCAGCACCGCGTGCTCAACAGCAAGGACGACGTGCTGACCGTTGTGGGCGAGGTCACGGAGAAGGTGATCGAGGACGGCGAGCAGCGCGTCCGGCTCGACATCAACGTGGTCAACCAGGACGGCGTCCGGACCTGTCCGGGTCACGCGGTGGTGGTGTTGCCTTAGCGCGGATCTCGCAACGGCCCATGAAGCAAGAGATCCGCTATCGCGAGCGCTGCGTCGTGCCGCCTATCGTAGATCGTCCCTGTCTACAATGCTGACGGATCATCGGGTTGACGAAGGCGATGTAGACCATCGTCAGGAAGGTCGCCAAGCCTGCCCGCAGTTCGGTGCGGAGATCGGAACCACGCTCCGAGAGCCTGAAGTATCGGTCAAGGTTCAGCATGGTTCAGCCTTGTCCAACGTGACATGAGCCTGAAGGGGAAGCGTAAATCCAACGAGGCATGAGCCTGTGGAGCGGCGTCGGGGATCATCGGAGGATGATCGTGACGCTACAGACGCAACGGGTTCAGACCCTGGAACAGGTTCGCGCCTTCGTGGAGGGCAGCGAGGCGGTGGACTTTGCCGGCGGCGACCGCGCGGGGGTCTGCGCGCTGGTCCGCCGCACGCTGGTGAGATTGAGGTACCACCGCCTGGGCAAGGCGGACAAGGGGCTGGTGAGGCGGTATCTGGCGAAGGTGACCGGGCTGTCGCGGGCGCAACTGACGCGCCTGATCGGGCAGCATCGCCGGACCGGGCGGATCGAGGACCGGCGCGGCGGGTCGCCGAGGCGGCCGTTCGAGCGCCGCCACGCGCCCGCCGACATCCGCCTGCTGGCGCGAGTCGACGCGGAGCTGGGCCAGATGTCGGGGGCGGCCACGCGCGCGGTGCTGCGCCGGCAATGGCGGGTGTTCGGCGACGCGCGCTTCGAACGCCTGGCGGGGCTGTCCAACGGCCACCTGTACAACCTGCGCCGCTCGCGCACCTACCGCAACGTGCGCCGGGTGTGGGACCGCACGCGCGCGGTCGCCGTGCCGATCGGCGTCCGGCGCCGGCCCGAGCCGCGGGGCCGGCCGGGATTTGTGCGGGTGGACACGGTCCATCAGGGCGACCTGGACGGGGTCAAGGGGGTGTACCACATCAACGTCGTCGACGAGGTCACCCAGTGGCAGCACGTGGGCACGGTGGCGGCGATCTCGGAAGCCTTCCTGATTCCGGTGCTCGAGGCGCTGATCGAGGCGTTTCCCTTCGACGTCAAGGGATTCCACGCCGACAACGGCTCCGAGTACGTCAACCGCCAGGTCGCGAACCTGTTGAACAAGCTGCACGTCGGCCAGTTCACGAAGTCCCGCGCGCGGCGCAGCAACGACAACGCCCTGGTCGAGAGCAAGAACGCCTCGGTGGTCCGCAAGTGGCTCGGCCACGCCCACATCCCGGCGCACTTCGCCGAACCCGTCAACGCCTTCAACCGGGACTGGCTGTCGCCGTTCCTGAACTATCACCGGCCCTGCCTTTTCCCCGCCGAGGAGATCGACGACAAGGGCCGCGTGCGCAAGCGCTACCGCGACGCCGACGTGATGACCCCCTGCGAGAAGCTCAAGTCGCTTGAGAACGCCGAGCGCCACCTCGCCCCGGGCGTCACTTTCGAGGCGCTCGACCGGACCGCGCACGCGCAAAGCGACCTGGCGGCCGCGGCGGCGCTGAACCGGGCGCGCCGGGATCTCTTCCTGCTGATCGGCCGGGAGAACACCGCCGCCTGAGTCCCGTGGAGTTGTGGACGAGTCCTGCGGACCGGCGCGCGCCCTTCGGGCCGCGTGGACAGCCCGTGGACAACGCTGGCGCGTTGCCCACCGCCTGACCACACTCGCGCGCCTCTCGCCCACAACTCCACGGGACCGACAACAAGTTTATTCATCAAAAAACCGCAACGGGCGGGCGCTTGCGCGCCGCGCGCCCGTGGGTCAAGATCACCTTTCTTTCAACACCGATTCCGACTCCGCCCACGACTCAGTCAACCTCTCCGTTCAGGCTCATTTCGGTATTGGATTAGACTGGTTCCCCCGGACTTCGCCCGGTGCTGCCCGACCCGTCAGGTGGGCGATGCCGTGCCCAGGGACGCGCGCGCTCAAAGGCGGCGGCGGCGCGCAGGACCAGGCTGTCGTCAGCGCGCTTGCCGACGA
This sequence comes from Pseudomonadales bacterium, assembly GCA_963668365.1. Lineage (GTDB taxonomy): Bacteria > Pseudomonadota > Gammaproteobacteria > Pseudomonadales > Azotimanducaceae > VXNE01. Next base: position 3,896,434 of record OY764266.1, on the reverse strand, counting down.
TCTGCAGCCCTATGGGCAAGCCGTCGTCGGTGAAGCCGCAGGGCGCGCTGGCCGCCGGCAGGCCGCTCATGTTGAAGGGGTAGCAGAACTCGGACCAGGACAGCCAGTCCCACGGATGATCGGGCCAATGCGCCGGTTGCAGACGTTCGACCGGGAACGCGGCGACGGAAACCGACGGCGTCAGCAGGAGATCCCAGTCGGCCATGAATCGGTGGATGCGCTCGATGTAGGCTAGCTTTCGGGCGCGAATGGCGAGATAGGTTTCCGCGCTGTGTCCGCTGCCGGCGCGGATACAGGCGACCAGGCCCGGGTCCATCCTGTCCTTCCATGCGTCGAGATGTTCCGCCAGCGGCGACTCGTGGATTGCCCAGAAAAAACGGGCGAGTTCGGGCCCCTGCGCGCCCCACGGCGGCGTCACGGCCTCGACACGGCAGCCGAAGGATTCGAAATCGCGTGCGGCCCGCTCGACCAGGAGGGCCACCTCGCTGTCGACGCGGGCGTGGCCGAGGTCGGGACTGAAGGCGATCTTCAACTCGCCGAGATCCCGCGTGAGGCTGGCGGAAAACGTGCTGTCGGAGTCCGTGAGGCTGGTGTGGTCGAAAGGATGGACTCCCGCCGTCGCATCGAGGAACAACGCGGCGTCGGCGACGGTTCGGGAGATCGGCCCGACGTGGGAGACCAGGTCGTTGTTGCGCGCCGGCACGTGGGGCACGCGTCCCCAGGTGGGCTTGAAGCCGAACACGCCGCAGAAATGCGACGGCATGCGGATCGACCCGGCGCCGTCGGAGCCCTGGTGCAACGGACCGAAGCCCATCGCTGTCGCAACAGCCGCGCCGGCCGATGACCCGCCGGCGTTGAAGCCGCGTTTCCAGGGGTTGTGGGTGATGCCTGTGCGGGGGCTGCGGCTCATCCCCGACCAGCCGAATTCCGAAGTGGTGGTCTTGCCGACGATCACGGCGCCCGCGGCCTTGAGGCGCTCCACGACCGGCGAATCGCCGTCCGCCACATGGCCCTCCTGGGAGAAAGAACCCCGTTCCGTGGCGAATCCCTTGAGATCGAACAGGTCCTTGACGGTCACAGGGACGCCGTGCAGGACGCCGGTTGTCTCCCCGCGCGCCAACGCCTTCTCCGCGTCTGCCGCCATTTCGATTGCGAGGTCCGGGGTCGCCTTGGCGAAGGCATTGACGTTCGCCCCGACACGGTCAATGCGGTCGATTACCGCCCGGGCGATCTCCGTTGGCGACACCCGCTTCTCGCGGACCCACGTCGCAAGCTCATTAGCGGCGGCGAAACAGAGGTCGTCTTCGCTCACGCGACGTATTGTTCCGCGGTGGCCGCCGCTGCGAAGTTCTCCTTCAATGTGGCATGGCTCTGCATGTCCGCGTTGACGACGTCGAGGCCGTTTTCGAGCACGTAGGCGTAGCTGCGCTGGAAATCGGACAGGCGCGCCTCGCGCAGCTTGTCCGTGTAGTGGCGGTCGAATGCCGAGGGATTGCCGCGCCCCAGCCACCCGCGGCCCGCCAGAAGGCGTCCGGCCTTCATGCCGATCAACCCGATCCCCGCTGTGCGGGCGCGTTCGAGAAGCGGACGAATCGCCTTTAGATCGGGAGTGCCATCGAGGATGTTGCGACTCTTCCAGTCGTACCAGCCGGCCGGCGTAACGGCGATCATCGCGAGGCTGAACCAGCCGGTTGCCGTTGCGGCTTCGAGGACGCTCGCGGCGTTCTCGTGCGTACTGACCCCGTAGTGGGACACCTTTCCGGCCTGCCTGGCAGTGAGGAATGCCTCGTGCATCTCCTCGGAACGGACCAGGTGCGGGTTGTTCGCGCCCATCTGGTAGTAGGCGTCCATATGCTCGGTGCCGAGTTCGGAGAGGCTTTCATCCATCAGCGCCGACCAGGTCTTCGCCGCCTTGCGCGCGTCGGACACGGATATCTCCTCATCGGGTTCCGCGTCGATGCCAGTCATTGCCTTTGAAATCAGGAAGATATCGTCGCGGTGACGCTTGGCGAATCCGCGCATGTTGCGCTCTGCGGCGTTGTAGTACCGGCTCGTGCCGACGTCGAAGACGTTTACGCCGGCTTCGAAGGCGCGTTCAAGCAGATCGTCCAGGGGCTGTCGGGACAGCGCGGCGCCGCAACCGAACACGAGCCGGCTCGCGTTGTACCCGGTGCGGCCCAGGGTCCGATAGGTCATTTTCGGCCATGGCGCAGAGCCCGGTCCCGAGTCCTTCGCCGTCTCCAGCGCCGCGTGAATATCGCGCGTCTGCCACAGGGCCTGACCGCCGCCGGCGAGCATCGCGAACAGTTGCACGAACGTACGACGGCTGGGCAGGCTGGTCTTCATGGCTTCTTCATCCGGACGGGTTCCACCGCCACTTTGCCACCTTCGGGCCACGAGTCAAATCTTGTTCCTGCTTTCGGTTGACCTTCGCGCCCGCGTGATTCAAATTGTGCATTGAAGTTCCGGACGGTGGCGCCAACGATGAGCGAAACGACACGCACGCGATCGGACGTCATCGTGGTCGGCAATACTTCCGACGATCCCTTCGCCATCGACGTTGCTTTCGCCTTCGGCCAGACGGAAGACGTCGCCGACCTCATCAGCATGAAACAGTTCGCCAATTCGGAGTTCTGTCCGCGCTTCATCTCCGACGAGGCCGACTTCACGAACATCGGCGACAAGCTGGCCGGAAAGACCGTGGTCATCGTCAGCACGTCTAACCGCGTCGTGAGCCGCCAGAACCTTGCTATGCGCAATATGCTGATAGCGCGCGCGGCCAAGGAAAACGGCGCGGTGGAGGTGATCCTGGTGGAGCCGGACCTGTACTACAGCGCGCAGGATCGGGGCCCGAGGCCCGATCTCGGCAGCACGCCCTTCGAACGCGATTCGAAGGATCTGAAGAAGTTCGACGGACAACCGTTCTCCGTGATGCTCTATGCGCAGATGCTGAAACTCGCTGGGGTGGATCGCGTCGTGACCGTGCACAATCACTCCCATGCGGTGCGATCGGTGTTCGCCCAGATCTTCGACGGCGGCTATCACCACCTGTTGCCGCACGAGATCTATGTCGACTACCTGCTCAACTCGGACATCGTGCGGTACGGCCCGAACGGCGAAGGGCTCGCGCTGTGCGCGCCGGATCAGGGGGCGCGGGAGTTCGTGCTCGAGATGGCCTCGTCATTGGGATTGCCGAAGGTCAAGTGCATTCTGTTAGAGAAGGAACGTTCGGGCGAACGCGACGTGGAGATCTCGCTCTACGAAGGGAGCGGGTCGAGTTTCGACGACTTCGAAGGCCACGACATCGTGCTGTTCGACGACATGGTGCGTACCGGGTCTACCCTGGTGGAGACCTGCCGGTTCCTGAAGCGGGTCAAGCCCGGTCGCCTCGTCTTCGCGGTCACCCACTTCTACGCCAGCGACGAGGGCCGCCAGAAGATGGCGGACAGCGCGATCGACGAGATCCTGGCGCTCAACACGCTGCCCGCGGTGCTCAATCGGGACGAACAGGGGCGCCTGCGCAGGAAAATGGTCGTGCTGAAGATCGAGAAATGGCTCGCGCGCAAGCTCTGCGAGATCACCGGCGTTGGCGACGAGCCGAGCGAGAACTTCTACCAGATCGACATGTCGTCGAAAAATCCCCGATTCAGGCGCAAGATATGGTCGAACGACCAGCTTGCGAGCCTGCGCACCGGCTAGGTTTCGCCCGGATCGAAGGTCAGGAGAGCGCCGGCAGAACCGATTCGGCGAGCAGGCGCTCGTTGTCGACGACGTAGTCGGTGGAGCACGCCGAATTCAGCATGATGGCGCGCGCGCCCGCATCGATAAAATCAGGAGAACGTATATGTGGTGCAGATTGCCATTTCGTATTTCAACCAGCGCAATTGACTCTCTTCTGAAAAGGGCTGACGGCCTGATTTCAGCCGCCCAGCAAGACAATTCCGTCACCTTTGGCAAGGACTTCTTTGGACGTATCGATTCAGAAAACAATAACCTGGACCTGCTGCAGCAGGTCCATCAGGACTTCTGGCCCGAGATTGCTGACATTGTTGATTTGAAAGTACCGGTTGTTGATCACACGATTCTGCTTTTCAAGGGGGCAGGCGCGCCGGGAACGGCGCTCCATCAGGACAGGGCCTACTGGGTTGGTCGTGACCCCACACCCACCATTTTTTCTGTGTGGATTGCACTTGAAGACCTGACGGAGGAAAAGGGTGGCCTGATTCTCTCTCCCGACAATCAAGTCAGTGTCAGCGGGATGTCCGCCTTCAATACCGGCGCTATCCTTGAGCATGCAGAAGACTACAAACAGCCTGGCGGCTTTCCCATTACGATTCCACCGGCTGCCGCAACTAAGATGAAGCAGTCCATGGAATTCATCAGCCTTGCCAAGGGAGAAGCGCTGGCGTTTGACAGTTTCGAGGCCCATACCACAGGCCCCAATCAAACCTCTACACCGCGACTCGCCATGAAAATCGCCTACTCCGATGGCGCAGATAAAGATCATTACCTGATACGAACCGACGAATTGGAAAACTATTTGCCATCGTAGTTCGGATGTTGACACGACCTCTACAGTTAGTGCAAAAAACGGCCGTCTTGTTGCTGATCCTGTGGACGCAACAATCTCCTCCTGCAGCTGCCAATGATCCACTCGAGTTTCGTTACGGTGTTTCACAGATACCCAACTATAAACTGAAATACCCTCGCGGCTTCACACATTTTGACTATGTCAACGTTGAGGCGCCCAAGGGAGGTGCGTTGGTGCTACCGACCGCTGTACCACTCGATAGCGTATCGCCTTTGTACAAACCAATGGGATATGAACTGTCTTACGATAGACTGCTTGAGCGCTCAGGGGATGAAGTGTCCGGCTATTACTGTAGTCTTGCTGAGTCGGTGGCGGTCAGCGCTGATGGGCTCAGGATTGTATTCCGTCTGCATCCCAAGGCGCGCTGGCACGACGGTACCCCGATTACATCCACGGATATTGAATTTTCGATCGATACTTTCCGCGACGATATCATGGCTGCAGGATGGGCAGCGATGCTTGGGTGGATTACCCGTGTCGATGCCCCCGACGAGCGAACCGTTGTTGTTCACACTGAGTCTGACGCGGCCAAGCACGTCCCATTTTTTGTCAACATGCCCATGGCTCCAGCCCACTACTGGCGCGATCGCGATCTCACCGAAGCGACGATAGAGCCCCCTCTGCAGAGCGGTCCGTACCGACTGAGCAAAGCGGCCCAGGGCCGATTCTTTACCTATACCAGAGTCCCGGACTATTGGGGGCGTGAACTGCCGGTCAATCGCGGCAGGTTTAATTTCGAGACGATTCGTTTCGAAAAGTATCTTGATGCAACGGTTGCACGCGAAGCGCTGCGTGCGGGGAATATTGACGTATGGACTGAGGGAGATTTACGCCACTGGTCGTCGTCATACGATGTCCCTGCTCTGGAGCGTGGCTGGCTGATTAAGGGAAGACTGGCATCCGGTGTGCGGCGTGGTTCCGGGTCCCGCCTGGTGCTGAATATAAAACGACGGCCATTTGATAACGTAAAAGTGCGCGAGGCGCTGGCATTGGCTTTTGATTTCGAGTGGCAAAATCGGGCGCTTCACGATGGTCAACTGAGTCGGGCGGATAGCTACTTTGCGAATTCGAAGTTTGCTTCAACGGGATTACCTACTGAAGCGGAGGTGGCGCTACTCGAACCATATCGTGCGCAACTGCCAAAGGAGGTGTTCGACAAGGTCTTTTCCTTTCATCGCTCCGAGGGCGTAGGTATTGACCGGGTGGGTCTGACGAAGGCCCGCCAACTGCTCGCTGATGCCGGTTATCAGATGCGAGGTGATGTCCTCTCGGATACAACCGGTGAACCATTGACGCTTGTGTTTCTAACCGCGTCGCCAAGCCATCAGCGTACTCTGTTGCCGTACGTGCATGCGCTTACGATACTGGGCATCCAGGCGAGCATTCGTATGATAGACGGCACTAGCTTTGCTCACCTCCGAACAAACGGTGATTACGACGCAATACTCTTGCCTGGCTTTATCGACATGCCACCGACCTGGCAACTGCGCCCTTATTATCATTCCATGTCGACCGGTTGGAACGATTCAGGCATTGACAATCCGGTCGTTGATGCGCTGGTTGACGCTGCGCTGGCGGCGCCGAATCCTGGTCGATTCATGGCGGCTTTGCGATCACTCGATCGTGTGCTGCTGTGGAACTATTATCAGATCCCTTTAGATGCCCGGGAGGACACGCGTATTGTCTATTGGGACAAGTTCGGTCGTCCGGAATTGCCAGATGAGATGTACGATGCACCTTTCCCGGATGGCTGGTGGTTCGATGAAGATAAAGCGGCCCGCATTGTTGTTGATCAGTAAATGGGGTCAGGTTGATTCGATACCAACCTTCATCGTCTTCGTCGGGAGGCGGGTATACCAGAGGGCCAGCATCCTCTGGAAAATCGGCCTGATCCCACGTGACGGAGAATTCAACCTCTATCTCCTCCCCATCGACCTTTTCGGGAATTTCGACGGCAAGCGATTGTCGTCCGCTTCTCGCGCTGAGAAAACTCATTCGGAACCTCCTTGTTGTCCGCCTTCGACGCCCAAGGGCGCGAACCCGCATTTGTCGTCGACCCATCGGGACGTTTCGGCGAATCCATCCAGCGAGACGATGAAGGTATGCTGCTCTTCGGCATGCCTCGTGCGAATCCTCGCTTCCTTCCCTTCGGAGAACATCCGCGCCATTCCCGCGATTGATTTTCTGGGGACGAATATCGACGAGATCCGATTGGGATACAGCCCCGACGCTTCGACGAGTTCGCCATCGTCCACCTTGTAGGAGACGGAAATCGCGTTGTTGTCCTCCACCGCGCTCGCGAAGCCGCTTCCCAAGGTTCGCATCGTCGGCATGAAGTGCTCTCCGAACGCCAGGAAGACGGGGATGCTTCCCTTGTCGCACGAGTAGCGGACTTCCCCGTACCTCCCCGTGCGCGTCGTCGCGAACCATCGCGAGGGGCTTTCATCGAAGGTGGCGACCACGGTGAACCCGTGCCAATCGCCTATCTTTCCTTCTTTGGCCAGTTTCTCTCCGTCGTTGTCGTCGTCCGGATTCCATCTGTCCGGCTTGAAGGTTCTGGCTCTCGGCTAGACCGGATCCGCGCGGAGCGTCCGCGAACCTCCTTCCGCTTCGACTGTCGGCGCGGCGGCGGATTGCGCCCGTCCTTCCGATCCGCCGTCGTCGACCAGTGCCGCGATTGCTATCAGCACACGCAGGCCCGCGATCCCGACTATCACCTTCCCCGGCGTTTTCATGCCGCCACTTGCTTGGATGCGCCGACCGTGGCGACGATGCCGCCGAGCAACGCCAGCACCATGAAGATCGCGACGATGCCGCCGCCGAAAAAAGCGCCGCCCGCGGCGCAAGCCATCAAAAGGATGCCGGGGGCTTTCCCCCTGGCCCCGATGGAGACCGCGCCGAACACGATGACGGCGAAGGAGAAAACCACCCCTCCCCATCCGAGTCCGATGATCGTCTGCGCATCCTCGCCCCCGCCGAGAGCGCCGGAGAGTCCGCCCCAGGATAGTGTGAATAGAGCGGCGAGCACTCCGAAGATGCCCGCCACGAGAGCGATGATTCCTCCCGCCTTTTGCATGAGATACCCCACTGAAGTCGTTGGCTTCCCGACGCGCGAATTGGCGTCGGGCCGTTTGCGAATCCAGCCGCGAAAAACGTGGTTGGGTTTTCCGCCGATTCGCCTGGCGCGGGGCAGCTACTCCCCCATCGAACTAAGGCTGTTGCGTTCGGCGGATGGCCCGATGGACGGGCTTTCCTCAGCTAGATTCGAAGTCGCCAACCTACCGGGATCGGCGAGAGGATGTCAAGGACGGCGAAATTCAGGTCGCCAGCGTTTTCTTGAACGCCTGGGCATAGAGGACCTGGCGAATCAATTCGTTTCACCTCATTCCCATCTCGCCGGCTTGCTGTAAGGCGGCACCGCCCGCAATCAGGGCGTAACATGCGTCTTCAACGATGTCTGAACGCGCTTGCGCCTCGACACCGAATCCCACTACCTCGAACTCGCCGATTGAGATATTCGGGGGAGGTTTGCGTAGCCAAGTATATAATTCCGCTTTAGAGGGCCCTGAGCACTTACAGCTGATAGTTAAATGTGATGCCGATTCGTCGCTCATCGGTTACCGTGCCGGTAACAGGTGCAGTAACGCCGTTACCTTCCCGCTGCACATAACTTTGTACCGCGACCTGATCAAGCAGATTGGTGACCCAGCCGGCAATCGAATAGGTCCCTGACGGTGAAATCCAGTTGGCGCGGAGATCCCAGCGGGTGTAATCCGGTACGCTGTAGATATCCAGCTCGGCCTCATCCATATACATCTTGTCGCGCCAGCTCATGGTGGTCAGAACATCCAGGCTTCCCCATTTGGCGGATATGGGCAGGTCGTAGATCAGTGTTGCCGAGAACTTGTGCTTCGGTGAATTCCTCAACTGATTGCCGGTAAAGTCCCTGACTCCGGTATTATTGAGTGCTAGCTCGTTCCCTTCATCGTCTGTGACTGTGATGGTCGACGCCTCTGGCAGCGATCCCTCGGGGTTACAACAATAGAATGACGAGTAAGGGCCGTGCTTGGAGTTGATTAGCTCGTAGAAGCCGCGCAAGTTCAGGCGATCGTTAATCTGCCATGCGCCCTGAAGTTCTATGCCGGAGATCGTAGTACCTTCAAGAACAATCGTCTCACCGATCCACAGTCTGTCAGGATTGGGAGGTACTCCATACTCCTCCGGTCTACGAAGGCGTCCATGCTGCGTCCAGTGAGCGCTGAAATCCTGGTGGTAAGCAGCAATCTCCAGTTGCACGGTGCCATCGACAAGCAGTCCCTTAAGGCCGCCTTCGTAGTTGATCATTTCTTCGGCCTCCCAGGCTTCACTAAGCCCCTGGGCGAAACCCCGGAAACCGCCAGGACGATAGCCCTTGGAGATCCGTGCGTACCACATCCGTTCATTTGATGGTGTGTATTCGAAGCCGACATTCCAAGTCGTTTCCTTCCAGGTTCTGCGCTTGGAATCCTGGAAGGTCCGGTCTGGGGGTACGACCTCACCTGTGCTGGGATCCGTGACGCCGCCTTGAAGACAACAACGGTAGGCATACTGCTTGCTTCTCAGAATGGCAAACGTCTCAAAATAGATGATCTCACCGTTTGCATCCCTTACCGGGCTGATACCGCTGAAATCATTCTGGTTGTGCTCCTTGTGGTCATCGTTGTAGCGGACACCGCCAAACACCTTCCACTCGTTGTTCAGCACATATTCGGCGTTGCCGTAGATAGCCTGGGAGGTGTACTCGACATTCCCATAGAAAAACTGGTAGGCGTCACCACCAGCAACATGGCTACCGGCGTTGGTCACGTCGCTCCAGTAGTCTGCTGGAGCAGAGCCGTGACAACCCTGGACAAAACCGGCTGCTTGATTGGCCGGGCTGCCCGGAGTTCTGGCATGTTTCCACAGATTTGTGCCGTGGCGAGCTTCCAGGTTGGCTTCGCACAAAGCGGAGTTGTCCTGATAGAACACCGGGATATTATTGTTGTTGTTGCCGGTTTCCACGCCGTTGAATGAGTTCGAAAATACAAAGGGCTCTTCACCGTCGATAAAAGTATAGCCAAAGGTGTAGTTGAACGGGCCAGCGTTATCGGAGACCAGAGACAATTCGTGACTATCCTGATCCGAAGTGAAATGCCAGGCGGCCATAAAGTCCGAGTAGGCGCCGTTACCCCTGCCATCCAACGCACATCGCGGGTGGGTCTGACCCGCTACCAGTTCACCGCTCAGTACACGAGGGTGAATGGCGGAGCAGACGCCGCCTCCTTGTCTGTTGGTTTGATCGGCGTCTGATGAGTTATTCTGCCGGGTGTCCCGATTGCCGAATTTGTAGATCAGTTCATGGCTGTCATTGAGGGTGTAGTGCGCCTCCAGGGTCATCGATTCCTGCGAGTTGTCCTGAAAAAACGGGGCATTGTTTTCAATCGCAAGTCTCAGATCGTTCCCATCACAGACCACCGGCGCACCCGGATCGCGGGTGCCATCCAGGTTGAATCCCGGGCAGTCTACGACGGCCGGGTTCTGCCCCAGGCCGAAGAACGGATTGATCAAATAGATGGGATTGCCGTTTTCGTCCGTGATGCAAGTCCGGGTTGTTGCCTGGGTTTCGGGGTCGAATTCACAACGGGGTTCACCGAAGTTGTCCAGCAGAAATTGTTCCTCGGAGTTGCGCGCGCCGATAATCAGCGAGATTCGCGGTGTACCCTGGTCTGTCAGTTTCGAGTAACGCGCGGTGATGTCTCAGCGATCATTGGTAAAGCGCAACTGTGGCGAATAGATCAGTTGATCCGGTATACCTGCGTCAGGGCCGCTGCCAACGTTCTCGATCAGCCCGTCGCCAGTCATTCGGCTCAGGCCCAGGCGATAGGAGAAGTTACTGTCTCCAATGGGACCGCCAAAGGCAACCAAGGCCTGTTGGGTTGCCTGATCGGTAAACTCTGCCGACGCTTTCATGTCCCACTCTTCGGTCGGTTTTTTGGTCACGAAACTGATGGCCCCGCTGATAGCGGCTTTCCCGCCCGTCGTGCCCTGGGGGCCGCGCATTACCTCGACGCGTTCAACGTCGAACATGGCGCCCTGGTCAAGACCGTAGGACTGGTCGCTATAGACACCGTCGATATAAACCGCCACCCCTACGTCCTGGAAAAAGTTGACAGCGCGGTCATTAGCGAGGCCGCGCATAATTATGTGGCCGTCCTCCTGCTTGCCACCGCCCTGGCTACGGTTGCCGATCTGCATGCCGGGTACGAGAACCTCCAAATCGTTGGTGTTCTGGATACCCAGTTGCTGGATCATATTCGCGTTGAAGCCGGTGACGGTCATCGCCCGGTCGATCGACCTTATGTCGCCTCGTTCGCCGGTGACGATGATTTCTTCGATAACTTCGCTTTCATCGGCTTCATCGGCCGAATAAGCAGCTGGGAATCCCGTAAGGGTCAGTGCCAACCCCAATGACACCATTGCTATCGATTGTTTCATGTGTGTTTTCCCTCTAGAGGCAAGGGTTCGGACTGTACCGGAACGTCGCGCAAGGTCAATGCCTTCCTGCCGGCGGTCACCCACTTCTACGCCAGCGACGAGGGCCGCCAGAAGATGGCGGACAGCGCGATCGACGAGATCCTGGCGCTCAACACGCTGCCCGCGGTGCGCAATCGGGACGAACAGGGGCGCCTGCGCAGGAAAATGGTCGTGCTGAAGATCGAGAAATGGCTCGCGCGCAAGCTCTGCGAGATCACCGGCGTTGCCGACGAGCCGAGCGAGAACTTCTACCAGATCGACATGTCCTCGAAGAATCCCCGGTTCAGGGGCAAGATCTGGTCGAACGACCAGCTTGCCAGCTTGCGCACCGGCTAGGTTTCGCCCGTTTCGAAGGTCAGGAGAGCGCCGGCAGAACCGATTCGGCAAGCAGGCGCTCGTTGTCGATGATGTATTCCGAGGGGCACGCCGAGTTCAGCATGATGGTGCGGGCGCCCGCATCGATGTATTCGCGCAGCCTGGCGACGCAGTCTTCGGGATTGCCCGCGAGAGCGTACCTGCCAACCAGCCTTGTGAAGTCCTGGTTGTATTGTCGCGATAGACGCTGCACGGCCATTTCGACGGCGATTCGGCGGTCTTCGTGCACGGCGAAAAAGATGTGGAGTCCGGGGACGATGGCGTCTTCGCGGCCCGTGACATCGGCAAACCCGGCGATGGTCCGGAGGCTGTCCGCCAGGCGTTCCGGCGTGTACATGTAGGGCAGCCAGCCGTTGCCATGCCGCGCGCAGCGGCGCATCGCAGCTTCGCTGCGCCCCGAGATCCAGACTGGCGGGTGGGGTCGCTGCACGGATTTCGGCGCAAGCGTTACGCCGGAAAGCTGTGTAAAGCGCCCCTCGACGCTGACTTCGTCCTCGGTCCACAAGCGTTTCATGATCGCGAGGGATTCGTTTGTGCGGGCACCGCGCTCGCGTACGGGCACGCCGCAGGCGTCGAATTCCTTCGCGAACTCGCCCCCCACGCCGACGCCGAGATGGAAGCGCCCGTCGGAGACGACATCGAGGGTGGCGACCATCTTGGCGAGCAGCGGGGGCGGATACAGCGGCACCAGGGTGATCGCGCTCATGAGCCTGATCGAGGATGTCGCCCCAGCGGCTGCGGCAAGCGCGATCAGGCCGTTGTTGACGGGCCCGTGGAAGAAGACGTGCTCACCGGTGGACACGAACTGGTAGCCGAGGCGTTCCGCCTCCCGGGCGCTCGCGGCGATGTCGTCGATCCGCCGCAAACCGATGCCGAAATCCACCTGGGGCAAATGTTGTCCCCCCGGGCCCCGATCGGCACTACGTGCCGTTCTACGGCGCAGTCTTTTAGCTTCCGTTCAGCAGGTCCTCGTATTTCGAAAACCGCGTGTCCTGGCGCGTGGCGACCTCGATGACGCAGACCTCGCCTTCCTTGTTGGCGATCTGCGCTTCCTTGATCGCCGGGGCGATTCCCGCGACCTCGTCGACGTTGATGGCCCTGGCACCCAGCGCGCGGGCGACGCCGGCGTAGTCCCCGCCCTGGTTGCCGGCGCCGTAGCGCTCCATGGCGGTCGGCATGTTCTTGTCGTATCCGCCCATGGTGCGGTTGTTGATGACGATGCTGGTGATCGGCACCTCCGCCCGCACGGCGGTCTCGATCTCGGTGCCGGTGTGGCCGAATGCCAGGTCACCCATGAAGTTCATGCAGAACTTGTCCGGGTTGGCCATCTTTGAGCCCATGGCAAGGGGAATGCCGTAGCCGAGATGCGTGGTCTTGCCCCAGCCGATGTACCCGTGCGGCACCGTTGCCTTGTAGAACGGCATGATCTGATCGCGCGGATTGCCGGCATCGTGGGTCACCACGCTGTTGGCGTGATCGACGGCCCTGTTGATCTCGTTGACGACCCGGTAGGGGTTGATCGGCGTTTCGTCGGAATTGAGGAGCGGCGCCCATTCGGCCAGCCACTCGGCCTTCGTGGCGGCGATGTCGGCGGCCAATGCGGTATCCGTTTCGCGCCCGTTGTCACCCACGGCGGCCTTCACCTCGTCGATCATCAGTTCGAGTGTGAGTCTGGCATCGCCCACCAACCCGATATCGGTGCCGTAGTCCTTGTTGATGTCCTCGACGTTGACGTTGGAGTGGATCATGAACTTGCCCGGCGGGATGTCGATGCCGAAGTTCGTGCGCGTCAGGCCGGAGCCTATGCAGAGTATCGCGTCGGACGCCCCCAGCCACTTGAATACGCCTTTCGGCGCGGTCCGGTTCGCCGAACCGAGCGCGAGCGGATGGTCGTCGGGGAACGCGCTCTTGCCCTGCATCGTGGTGATGACCGGAATCTGCGTCAGTTCCGCGAGCGTGCGCAGTTCTTCTGCGGCCTCGGCGTAAAGGACGCCCTGTCCGGCCCAGATGACGGGATTGCGGGCGTCGAGCAGCGCCTTCACCGCGTCCCTGACATCCGACCGGTTGGGCGCGGACTTCATGGTCTTCGAAGGCTGGTAGTCGACGGCGTTTTCGGGTACCTGCTGACTCAGCACGTCGCGGTGCAACTCCACCAGCGCCGGCCCGGGCCGGCCATTCCTTGCCGCGTGGAAGGCGCGGCGGACCTGCCGCGTGGTCAATTCGATCCTGTCGATCGAGAGGGCAAGCTTGGTGACTTGCTGGTAGGCCCTGGTAGCGGAGAAATTCGGCGCGATGTCATAGCCGCTCAAGTCCGCGCTGCCGGGAAAAAAGACCAGGGGAACCCCCTCGCCCCACGCCTGGGCAATACCGCCGTAGGAGTTTTCGACACCAGGCCCGCCTTGCGACGCGAACACGCCAACGCGGTTGCCCGAGGACTGTCGACTGAAACCGTCGGCGGCATTGATGCCGCCCCGTTCCTGCCGGAACACGATGGGCCGGATGCCGACCTTGGCGACCGCCTCGATGAGCGGATTTGCCGGAAAGCAAGCCATCCACGACACGCCCTCCGCCTTCAGGCAGCGCGCGATCAAATCGATACCGTTCATTCTCCTCCCCGGTCATTTCATGGAAGGGCCGCAAGGTTAGCATGGTGCGACCTGGCGCTACGCGCTCGATTTCCAATTGCGGGGCGTTTCCACCTCCTGATCCAGCCACCCGCGCATCAGCGTCTTGATCTGGGTCTGATACGGCACGCCGCGCAGTTTCGCTCAGGGGAGTGCCAGGAGCGTTCCCATGGCGGCACCCGTATAGAATCGGTGCCTCGATGCATGGGGAGGGCGGTGCCCGACATGGCGAGTACACGCTACGACGCGGTGGTGGTGGGCGCGGGATTCTCGGGCCTCTACATGCTGCATCGGCTGCGCCAGGCCGGCTTCAGCGCGCGCGTGTTCGAGGCGGGATCCGGCGTCGGCGGCACCTGGTACTGGAATCGCTATCCGGGCGCCCGCTGCGATATCGAAAGCATGGAGTATTCCTACAGCTTCTCCGATGCATTGCAGCAGGAGTGGGAGTGGACCGAACGCTTCGCCGGCCAGCCGGAGATCCTGCGCTACGCCGAACACGTCGCCGACCGGTTCGATCTGAAGCGCGACATCACCTTCCACACGCGCGTCGAGAAGGCGGCATTCGACGAAGAAGCGTGCCGATGGCGGATCGACACGGACGGCGGCGAGACCGTGGCGGCGACGGCCCTGATCATGGCAACGGGCTGTTTGTCCTCCGCGAACCTGCCTGAATTCGAAGGCCGGACCAGTTTCCTCGGCGAGACCTACCACACCGGCCGCTGGCCCCATGATCGCGTCGACTTTGGCGGAAAGCGTGTGGGGATCATCGGGACGGGATCCTCGGCCATTCAGGCGATCCCGATCATTGCGGCCGGGGCGGAACATCTCACCGTCTTCCAGCGTACGGCGAACTACTCGATACCGGCGCGCAACGGACCTCTCGATTCGGACTACGTGCGCGAAATCAAGTCCGAGTATCCGGATTTCCGGGCGCTCAACCGGCTGATGCCCGCCGCCTTCGGATCGAAGGGGTTAACCCGCAGCGGCGCTCCCGCGCTGGCGGACGATCCCGCCGCGCGGGAGGCCAGATTCACCGAACGCTGGGAGCGGGGTGGCCTGGGCTTCCTCGGCGCCTACAACGATCTGTTGCTCAGCCGCGACGCCAACGAGACCGCGGCGGATTTCGTGCGGGCGCGGATTCGCGACACGGTCAAGGATCCGGAGGTCGCGGAACGCCTGTGTCCGGACAACGTCATCGGTTGCAAGCGGATCTGCCTGGACACGCGCTACTTCGAGACCTACAACCGGGCGAACGTCGAACTGCTGGTCGCCAGGACCCATCCCATCGAGCGCATCACGCCCGAGGGTGTCCTGGTCAAGGTGTTGAATTCCCAAACCGGGGAGCAGGAAGGCTCCCGCGAGATCGCGCTCGACTGCATCGTCTTCGCGACGGGTTTCGACGCCATGACCGGCGCGGTGCTCGGCGTGGACATCTCGGGCCGCGGTGGCCGGACCCTGCTTGATGCGTGGTCCGCCGGACCGCTTACCTACCTGGGCCTCGCCACGGCCGGTTTCCCGAACCTGTTCATGATCACCGGCCCCGGCAGCCCGTCGGTGCTGACCAACATGATGGTCTCCATCGAGCAGCATGTGGACTGGATCGGCGACTGCCTTGAATACCTGCGGCGCGAAAGGCTCGCGACCATCGAGGCGACGTCGGAAGCGCAGGATGCCTGGGTGGACCACGTCAACGCGGTGGCGGGGCAGACCCTGATGCCGACCTGCAACTCCTGGTACCTCGGCAGGAACATCCCGGGCAAGCCCCAGGTGTTCATGCCGTTGATCGGCTTCCCGCCCTACGCGGAAAAGTGTGCCGAAGTGGCGCAAAACGGCTACGAAGGTTTCGTGCTGCGCTGAGGCCGTCAAAAACGCAAATCGCTCCGGATCCCGCACGCACGCCGACAGTCGTGGGAAGGAAGGACCTGCCGCAGGGAAATCCCCTGTGCCGGATGTTCGTCATGCAATGTTGCGCGCCGCGTTACACGCCACAAGCGGCGCGTGGCAAGGCGTTCGCAAAGCCGGTTGACATCAACACATCACGCCACTTATGTTTCGATGCATGAGAACGACACTGACCCTCGAGCCCGATGTGGCTGCGTTGGCCCAGCGAATGCAGAAGGCGCACGGATGCAGTTTCAAGGCACTTGTCAACGAAGCCTTGCGCCAGGGCTTGCGCGGAATGGAGACGCCATCCGAGCGGTCGGCTTCCTACAGGACGCCCTCCGTTGATCTCGGACAGTGTTTGGTCGGCAGCATCGACGATGTGGCGGAAGCGCTTGCAGTGGCCGAAGGTGAAGGCTTCCGGTGATACTCGTAGACGCCAACCTGCTGGTCTACGCCTACGTCGAATCTTTCCCTCAACATACAACGTCACGCGAGTGGCTGGACGGGCAAATCAACTCGCCGGCGCCGATAGGCCTTGCATGGCCCAGTCTGCTGGCTTTCGTTCGGCTCGTCAGTAACCCGCGCATATTCGATAGACCTGCTCCGGTATCCGCCGCATGGCGGCAAGCGGAGTCGTGGCTCGCCGAGGAGTCCGTCTGGATTCCTCTTCCGACGGAGCGTCACCAGGAGATACTGGCACCCCTTGTCGCAAGCGCCGAAGGCCGGGCAAATCTCGTCCCCGACGCGCATCTTGCAGCGCTGGCCATCGAGCATGGGCTCGTTCTATGTTCGGCTGACGGCGACTTTGCCCGCTTCGACGGTTTGGAATGGCGCAATCCGCTCAAGTAGAGCCCCGAATAGTGCCAGTTTCATGTCTATTCGGCGCCTGATATTGCTACGGAGCACAACGAGCCGGTACTGCGCGATGACGAGGATAGCAACGCCGCCCAGCTGCGATGTGAGCGAGCGAGCTTTCCGGCGCGGGTCATTCGCGGCCGCTTCTTGTCCACGTTCATGATCGAAACACCGCCATACACCATCACTTCGACCATTCTGGATCTTTCCGAACGGATCGGCGAAGCTGTCGGGCGCGCGGAGGAAGCGGCGGTCGGGGCGAATCTGCGCCTGCGACGGGCCAATCGCATCCGCACCATTCGCGGGTCGCTCGCGATCGAAGGCAACCGGCTCACCGAAGAACAGGTATCGACCATCCTCGAAGGCAAGCCGGTCGTCGCGCCGCTTCGGGAGATTCAGGAAGTCCGTAACGCCATCAATGCCTATGAGCGGTACCTGCGGTGGAACCCCGCCAACGAATCGGATCTGCTCCGTGCGCACGCGATCCTGATGGCCGGATTGCTGGATGCGCCCGGACGCTACCGGCGCGGCGGCGTGGCGGTGACCGGTCCGGAAGGAGTCCAACACATCGGCCCGTCCGCAGACCGAGTGCCGCAGCTCATGTCGAATCTGCTGTCATGGCTGGGCACGACGGGAGGGCACCCGTTGATCGCCAGTTCGGTCTTCCACTACGAGTTCGAGTTCATTCATCCCTTCGAGGACGGAAACGGACGAATGGGACGACTCTGGCAGACCCTGGTGTTGACGCGCTGGAGGCCGCTGTTTGCGGATGTGCCGGTGGAGAGCCTGATCCATGCGCACCAGGGCGATTACTACGACGCCATCCGGGATAGCTCCGCCCAGGGCGAGAGCACGCCGTTCATCACTTTCATGCTGGAAATCATTCTCGAGGCCGTCCGGGATTTCGGGTCAAGCGACCATGTGACCGACCATGTGACCGACCAAGTAGCACGGCTGCTCGCCCAACTGCGGAACGGCCCGAAATCTGCGAACCAACTCATTGCGGCGCTCGGACTGTCGCACCGACCGACGTTCCGGCAAAACTACATTCGCCCGGCGCTCTCTGCGGGACTGGTCGAAATGACGTTGCCCGAGTCGCCGACGGCAAGAAACCAGAAGTACCGGCTCACGGCGCGCGGGCGGGCGGCGGCGCGATGAGGGTTGCGCTGTCTTGGCCGGCATGTCCTGCAACCAGAACATCACCGCCGGCAGCCTCGATCAGCGGATGCCAGGCGTGGGCGTAGTCGTGAAGTGCTCCATGGCCTTCCAGCATGAACGAACCCGCAATCACATATGCCAGTTTGCCGTCCGTCATCATCGTTCTCCTGTGCGTCTGGCGGACGGCGACATCATCGAAACCGGCTGGACAGAGACCCGGCAACGGGTTCCCGTCCGCCTCATAACGATCCGGTCGTCCCCATCGTTGAATTCGAGGTCGGGCTTCCCGTGCTTGGCGACGAATGGCGTCTCAATGGCGCTGCAGCCGAGCTTGCAGCCGAAGCGGTCGCGAATCCGCGCTTGGGACGGGCCGGCCTCGTCCCGGTGTGTCAGAAGTTGCCAGGCGATGCCTCCACGGTCGGACATGTGCCGCAGGTCGTCTTCGTCGCCCGTGTTGTAGAACAGGACGTTGCCCGACGGGCGCTCCAGAAAATAGGCGTGCGTGCTCAATATTCCGCTCCGGCAGAGCTGGCTTTGCCAAAGGTCGGGCGCGACCTGTTTCATCCGAAATTCCCTCGGTCACGAGAGCCGCTTCCTCGTCGCCTCGATCTCGGGGGACATGGCGGCACCAATCCACAAGCGCCGCTC
The DNA here is from genome assembly GCA_963668365.1 of Pseudomonadales bacterium. GTDB lineage: Bacteria > Pseudomonadota > Gammaproteobacteria > Pseudomonadales > Azotimanducaceae > VXNE01. Next base: position 3,877,747 of record OY764266.1, on the reverse strand, counting down.
GGGCTAAGTGCCGGATGCATATCGGCTTTCATCGCCCGGCGATTTGAGCAGCCGGGAAGCGCGATATCGACGCCCCTTCGGCGCGTGGTTCTCACCCCCGACGCACCACGTAACCGTACTCCTCCGCCGCATCCGCGATCCAGGCCGAAAGGTAGTCCGCGCAGCTGCGGCGAAACGCGAGGTCGAAACTGCCGTCTTCGTTGGCGGCTACGAGTGCGCCGGCCTGCGCGAAGACCGTCTGCACGCAGCGTCCCGGTGGGAAATTGCGAGGGTGGAAGTCGTAGGGACTCGACTTCTGCAGCACCTTGCCGGCGTCCTCGCCCGCAAGATTGATGTGGATGAAGCCGCCGCTGACGTCCACGATGGAGAGGTGGCCAGGGGACGTCTCACGTAGTCGTCGCTCAACTCTCGGCTGATCGCCATCCGGCACGATCAGGAGCCACTCGTCCGGACCGAGCCAACAGGTGCGGGTCTCCCCGGTCTCGTGCCAACTGCACGGCTGGGTCGGAAGGTCCACTCCCGTGGCGTTGGAGACGACATCGCGAAAGAACGGGTCATCCTCGTCTCCCCGGAGATTCAGACATCCCCGCCCCGGGATTTCGCGATACTCCACGCCGTGGGCTTCAGACATTCTGGCGCGCCCCCTCGGGGTCGTAGAACACCGGGCTGACGACGGTGGCGGAGACGATCCGCCCGTCGGCCAGCGGCGCGTAGAGGATCTGGCCCGTGCGCTCGCTGCCGCGTTTCACCATCGCGAGCGCGATGGAACGCGATAGCCGCGCGCTGTGGTAGCTGGACGTGACGTGTCCCTCCATGGCCACCGGCGGGCGGTGTCCGGGCTCTTCGACGAGTTGCGCGCCCTCGGGCAGCACCGTCGCGGGGTCGGCGGTGGCGAGGCCCACGAGCTGGAACCGGTCCTCGCGCAGGTGATGGGCCAGCGTCAGTGAACGGTCGCCGAGGAAGCCGTGCGCCTTGTTCCGGCGCACCGCCCAGTCCATGCCGACGTCCGCCGGCGTCACCGAACCGTCGGTGTCCTGGCCGACGATGATGAAGCCCTTTTCGGCGCGCAGCACATGCATGGCCTCGGTGCCGTAGGGGGTGATGTCGAATTCCGTTCCGGCCTCGATGAGGGCATCCCAGACGTGGCGGCCGTGGTTGGCTGGGACGTTGACCTCGAAGGAAAGCTCGCCGCTGAAACTGATCCTGAATACGCGCGCCGGGATACCCGCGACGTGGCCTTCGCGCACATCCATGAAGCGGAAGGCATCGCTGTCGAAGTCGATGTCCGTGCATACCTTTCGAAGCACATCCCGGGACTGTGGGCCGACCACGGCCGCCGTTGCCCAGTGGTCGGTCACCGATGTGAGATGGACGTCGAGTTCCGGCCACTCGGTCTGCCGCCAGAATTCGAGCCACGCGTATACTGCCTCCGCGTTGCCGGTGGTGGTGTGCATCAGGTAGCGGTCCTCCGCCATGCGCGCGGTCACGCCGTCGTCGAAGATGTAGCCGTTCTCGTGCAGCATGAGGCCGTATCGACACCGGCCGACGCCGAGTCTTCTGAACCCCGTGGTGTAGACGCGGTCGAGGAATACCGCGGCGTCGGATCCCTGGATGTCGATCTTGCCGAGGGTCGACGCGTCGAAGATCGCCACGCTGTCGCGCACGGCGAGGCACTCGCGGTCGACCGCCTGACGCATGGTTTCGCCGGGTTGCGGGTAGTAGCGGGGGCGTTTCCAGCGGCCCACGTCCTCCCACACGGCGCCGTGGGCCTCGTGCCAGGCGTGCATGGGGGTGTGGCGTTCGGGGTCGAACATGTCGCCGGTGTCTCTGCCCGCGGCCGCGCCGAAGGTCATCGGCGTGTAGGCTGGGCGAAACATCGTCGTGCCCGTAGCGTCGATCTCCTGTCCCAGCGCGTCGGCCAGGATCGCGACGCCGTTGACGTTGCCGAGCTTGCCCTGGTCGGTGCCGAAACCCAGCGCCGTATAGCGCTTCACATGCTCCACGGACGTGTAGCCTTCGCGGGCGGCAAGCTGTATGTCCGCCGCGGTGACATCCGTTTGCAGGTCGACGAACTGTTTCGGGGCCCGGCTCACGGGCTTCTCGTGGGGCACGAGGTATAGTGCGCGGGACGACGCCTCGGGCGACTCTCCCGTATCCGGTGTGGCGAGGGTGGTCTCGCCATCGCCAAAGCCGGCGCGCGATGCGGCCAGTGCACCTGCGGATGCACCTTCCTCGAGGCATTCCCGCAGCGAGCGCCTGCCTGTGACCGCGCCGGCGCAAAGCGTGCGCTCTCCCAAGTCGCCGGGCAGGAATGCCGCTGCCGAATCGCTCCATCGGGGCCTGACGCCGGTCTGGGAGCCGAGATGCAGGGTTGGGCTCCAGCCACCGGATACTGCGATGAGGTCGCATTCGAGTCGTCGTGACGGGCCGGCCAGGGCGTCGCTGTCTTGGTCCAGCGGCGCGATGACGGCGCTGCCAACCCGGGCGCGTCCGAGGGCTTCGATCACCCCGTGGCCGGGGATCACGTCGATGCCGGCTTCCATCGCGGACTGGACCAGCGCGCCCTCGGGATGCCGCCGCGCATCGACGACCGCAACCACTTCGCGTCCAATCCGCTGCCAGTCCATGGCAGTTTGGTAGGCGCCGTCGTTAGTCGTGAACAACACCAGCCTGTCGCCGGGCGCCACGGCGTACCGGTTGACATAGGCGGAAACCGACGATGCCAGCATGACGCCGGGCAGGTCGTTGTTGGCGAACACCATGGGACGCTCGATGGCGCCCGTGGCGAGCACGGCCTGCCGGGCGCGTACACGGTGCAGGCGTTGGCGGGAACCCCCGCCGCTCGCCGGTCCCAGGTGATCGGTGCGCCGTTCCAGGATGGTGAAGAAATTGTGGTCGTAGTAGCCGCTGACGGTGGCGCGGGGCAGGAACGTTGCGTCGGGGCAGGAGGAGAGTTCGGCGAGGGTATCTTGCATCCAGTCCGCGCCGCTCCCACCGCCCACGGCAAGAGACGTCCACAGAAGGCTGCCTCCAAACTCCTGTCGCTCGTCGGCGATGAGGACGCGTGCGCCCGCACGGGCGGCTTCGAGAGCGGCGGCGAGCCCGGCGGGTCCCGCGCCGACCACCAGCACGTCGCAGTGGTGATTCATCTTGTCGTAGGTGTCGGGATCCCGTCCGTCCGGTGCTTCGCCGAATCCGGCCGCACGGCGCAGCAGGCGTTCCCACGTCATCCACAGCCAGGGCGGCTGCATGAAGGTCTTGTAGTAGAAGCCTGCGGGCAGGAACCGGCTGAAGGCGCCCACGAGACGCTGCGGGCCGGAACGGGTCGATCGGGCCTCGAGCCCGTCGAAGAGTTCCACCTCCGTGGCCCGCAGGTTCGGGATGCTGCCGGCCCCGCGGCCGAGATGCAGGATGGCGTTGGGTTCTTCCGGCCCGTGTCCGACGATCCCGCGCGGCCGCGCATACTTGAAGCTGCGCGAGACGATGTCGACGCCGTTCGCGAGGAGCGCGGATGCCAGGGTGTCGCCGGCGTAGCCCTGCATGGCGCGGCCGTCGAACGTGAAGTCGAGCACCCGGCTGCGATCGATCCGGCCGCCTTCGGCCAGGCGGCGTGGTTGTGCCGTCATCAGGGCGTCGTCTCTTCGGGCGCGTCCGGGTCGGGCACGCCGGCCGGATAGACGTCGAGGATCTCGTAGCTCACGGTGTCGCGCAGGACGTTGAAGTAGCGCCGGCAGCCCGCGGTATGCACCCAGACCTCCCGGTGTGGCCCGCGCGGGTTCTTGCGGAAGTGCAGGTAGTCTCCCCACTCGGCATCGGACAGCGCGGCGGGATCCGGCGGGCGGCGGATATGCGCCTCGCCGGCGTTGCTGAACTCCTCTTCGCTGCGCATCTCCCGGCAGTAGGGACAGCGTATGTGCAGCATCAGTGGGCCACTCCGGCGGCGCCGTGCTCGTCGATCAGCGCGCCGCTCGCGAACCGGTCCAGCGCGAAAGGTTCGACCAGCGGATGCGGCCGTTCGTTGGCGAGGGTGTCGGCGAACACGTAGCCGGACCCCGGCGTCGCCTTGAAGCCGCCGGTGCCCCAGCCGCAGTTGAAGTAGAGCCCCTCGACGGGCGTCTTGCCGATGACGGGACAGGCATCCGGACAGATGTCGACGATGCCTCCCCACTGGCGGTTCATGCGCACCCGGCTAAAAGCGGGGAACAGGTCGCACACCGCGGCAAGGGTGTGCTCGATTACGTGGAACGAACCGCGCTGGCCGTAGCCGTTGTAGCCGTCGACGCCGGCGCCGACGACGAGGTCGCCCTTGTCGGCCTGGCTGATGTAGCAGTGGACAGCGTTGGACATCACCACGGTGTCGAGACAGGGCTTGAGCGGTTCGGAGACCAGGGCCTGCAGGGGACGCGACTCGATGGGCAGGCGCAGCCCCGCCATCCCCGCGAGGACACCGGAATTGCCTGCTGTGACGCAGGCCACCTTGCGCGCGCCGATGAAGCCCCGGCTGGTCTCGACGCCGGTGACTGTGCCGTCGTCGCAGCGGATGCCGGTCACCTCGGTCTGCTGCAGCAGGTCGATGCCATAAGCGTCGGCCGCCCGGGCGAAACCCCAGGCGACCGCGTCGTGGCGGGCGATGCCGCCGCGCGGCTGCCAGGAAGCGCCCAGTACGGGATAGCGCGAGTTGGGGGAGCAGTTGAGCAGGGGCACCCGCTTCTGCGCCTGGGCGGTGGTGAGGACCTCGCCGTCGATGCCGTTCAGCCGGTTGGCGTTCACGCGCCGCTCGATATCGCGCATCTCCTGCAGCGTGTGGCCGAGGTTCATCACTCCCCGCGGGCTGAACATGACGTTGAAGTTGAGTTCCCGGCTCAGGCCCTCCCACAGTTTGAGCGAGAAGTCGTAGAGTCGCGCCGCCTCGTCACGCAGGTAATTGGAGCGCACGATGGTCGTGTTGCGGCCGGTGTTGCCGCCGCCCAGGTAGCCCTTTTCGATGACCGCCACATCGGTGACGCCGTGCTCTTTTGCCAGGTAGTACGCCGTCGCCAGGCCGTGTCCGCCGCCGCCCACGATCACCGTGTCATACGCCTCCCTGGGAGCTGGATCGCGCCAGGCCCGGGACCAGTTTTCGTGGTGGCGACCGGCGTGCCTGAACAGGCTCAGGAGAGAGTACTTTTCCATGGCTTCAGCGTCTTGATCGCGGGGCGTATTGGACCATAATTCCGCAATCCAGAACGGGTTTGAGGAGTGCTCCAGTGAAGGCCCGAACCACTTTTTGCGCGGCTCGCCACGCCAACGCAAGCGCACCGTCGGTTGCGGATTCCAAAGCGTCGCCAATCGTCACCTTCACCCGCATGGATCAGGGCACCGCGGAGGACTACGCGCTCCTCGACGAACTTGCGAAGCCGTACATCGCGAAGACCGGGGAACGCGCGCTCGCCTATCTCGAGAACCTGTCGGAAGGCTTCCCCGGGTATCCCGTCGACCGCTTGCAGCACGCGCTGCAGACGGCGACCCGGGCGTTTCGGGCCGGCGAGTGCGAAGAGATCGTCGTGGCCGCCCTGCTGCACGATATCGGCGACGACCTGGCGCCGGAGAACCACTCCGAGCTGGGCGCCTCGGTGCTGCGCCCCTACGTCGCCAGACACACCTACTGGATGGTGCTCCAGCATGGACTGTTTCAGGGCTACTACTATTTCGACAAGATCGGGCTGGATCCCGACGCGCGCCTGCGCTATCGCGACCATCCCGCATTCGACATGACGGTCCACTTCTGCGACGCGTACGATCAGAACTCGTTCGATCCCGACTACGACACGCTTGCCATCGACCACTTCGTGCCCATGGTCGAGCGCATCTTCGCGCGCAAGCCGTGGGGCGATCACGCGACCTGCGACTGGCCGGTCCGGGACTGACGGTTCGCCCTAGTTTCCTCGGAACTTGGCCAGGTAGGCCACTGTAGAACGGCCCCGCAGAGACTCTGTGGTCTTGCAAATTCCGCCTGCAAATTGGCAGGCGAACTGATGCCAACCCGTCGAAAACGCGCTACACTGATCGCATGTGGTCTAATGACGCATGGAATCTCGAAGGCGCAATGGGCGGAGCAGATGCCGTCCAGACGACGAGCATGGGATATCGAACGGGGGAGCGCGGCACGCACAGCAGTCGCACTCTGATGCTTGCAGAGCTTTCGCTATTGCTGGAGTCGGTTCCCGGCGACGTGGTACTAGCCGCATACCGGAGTGCGGTGCTGATCGAGAACTGTCTGGGGAAGCGTACGGCCGCGACTCGCGCGATCTCGTTCCAGCGACTCAAGGAACTCTACGCGCTTGACGAAAGGGTGCCGCTGTTCCGCGTGTTGAGACGCTTGTGGGGCGAAAACCATCCGAGCCGACCCCTTCTCGCATTGCTCATGGGATTGGCGCGCGACCCATTACTCAGGGCGACAGCGGCACCGATTATCCAGGTGCCCGCAGGGGTTGAGGTAATGCGACAGTCCGTTCAAGAAGCGCTCGCGGGTTCGGCGGGAACCCGTTTCAACGACGCGACGCTGGACACGGTCGTGCGAAACACCTTGTCTTCGTGGACCCAATCGGGGCATCTGCGAGGACGGAGTCGAAAGGTAAGAGAACGGGTAGAGGCAACGCCGGCCGCCACGGCATTCGCGCTCCTACTCGGATATCTGCCCGGGAAGCGCGGGTATCGGCTGTTCGAGACGCCCTGGGCTGGTGTGCTGGACTCGGACCCCGGCAAACTGCTTGATCTTGCCGGGGACGCCAAGCGGCTGGGCTTGCTGGATCTCAAGCAGTCAGGTTCCATGCTCGACGTGTCGTTTCCCGGTCTCACGGCAAAGGACAAGGAGTTGACAGTTGGGACGCATTGAGACTCTTGCCGAACGTTACCGCAGCCACATAGCGCTGCCATGGAGGCGCGATTTGGCGGGTCCCGAGCGGGCTATCTTCGTCGTGTACGACAAGACCGACGAACGACGATTGCGTCTTCGTTTGCCGCTCTTCCAAGCCATCACGCGAGAGGCGGGCCACACTTGGCTCGCCATCGACCTCACCCAGGCGTTCGCGCAATGGATGGCGCAGCTAGATTACCGCGATAGCTACTTCGAGGTTCCGGAGGATCTGGAACTGCAGTTGGAGAACGGCTTCCTGCAATACCTCACATCTCGGCTTCGGAACGTGCTACGCGCGTCTGACGCCAACGAAGATGCGGTAGTCGCTGTCTACGGGGTAGCCTCGCTATTCGGCCTTGTCCGCCTGTCGGCGCTGCTACGGGAAGTCGAGGCGGACGTGCGCGGAAGGATCGTGGTGTTCTTCCCCGGCGAGCACGAGAACAGCAATTACCGGCTGCTCGACGCACGGGATGGCTGGAACTACCTGGCAGTGCCGATCACGGTTCACGAGGATAGAGGAGTGTACGAGGTATGACCGACCGATGAAGAACCGCGATCTATACCAGCGAAACCCCGACACTGCCGCGCTGCTAAACAACGGCGTTGCAGCGATGACGGACGCGCGAACTAACGACGAACGGCAGACGCTTAGGTTCGAACTCGAGCACTTCGTTTGCGAAGGCGAATACCGGAGCGGGCTGGTCCGGATTCTCGAGTCCTACGTCAACAACCAGGGACAGCCAGAACAGCCGTCCGCCTGGATCAGCGGTTTTTTCGGCAGCGGCAAGTCCCACCTCGCCAAGATGCTGCGATTCCTCTGGATCGACCAGGAGTTTCCGGAAGATGGCGCCAGAGCTCGGGGGCTCGCTCGACTGCCTATCGACGTCAACGACTTGCTGCGGGAAATCACGACCCTCGGCAAGCGCTCGGGCGGTCTTCACGCCGCGGCCGGTACGTTGGGGTCCGCAGCAGGGGACAGCGTTCGGCTAGCGTTGCTCGGGGTAGTGCTCCGATCAGCCGGGCTTCCAGACAGCTACGCGCAGGCACGTTTCACGCTGTGGCTCAAGCGGAACGGGATCTACGAGCGGGTGAGCGCAGGCGTGGAATCCGAGGAACGGGATTTCCGACGCGAACTAAACGATATGTACGTGAGCCCGCTCATCGCAAAGGAGTTGCTGAGTGCCGATCCGGACTTTGCGACGAACGAGCGTGAGGCCCGTGCAGCCCTCCGCAACCAGTTCCCCAACGAGAAGGACATCTCCAACGACGCACTCGTGTCGGTGCTGCAGGATGTCCTCGCGCCAAAGGGAGAGATGCCGTGCACCGTGGTCGTGCTCGACGAAGTGCAACAGTACATCGGGGAGGATACCAACCGTTCCTACGTGGTTCAGGAAGTCGTGGAGGCGTGCAGCAAACGGTTTCAGGGCCGGCTACTGTTCGTGGGAACGGGCCAGACGGCGTTGTCGGGTACGCCCGCGCTCCAGCGACTGCAAGGCCGGTTCACGGTCAATGTCGAACTCTCGGACACCGACGTAGAGACGGTGACGAGAAGGGTCGTGTTGGCCAAGCGAGCAGACCGCGTCAACGAAGTGCGCGATTCGCTTGACGCCAACGCGGGGGAGATCGACCGGCATCTGGTCGGGACTGCGATCGGCCCACGCACCGAGGACGGCGCGGTGCTGGTGGACGACTACCCTCTTCTTCCGGTGCGCCGACGTTTCTGGGAGCAGGCGCTGCGGGCGGTCGACCGAGCCGGAACGGCGGGTCAGTTGCGCACGCAGTTGCGCATCGTCTACGACGCGATTCGGCATACGGCCGATAGTCCCTTGGGGACCGTAGTGCCGGCGGACTTTCTGTTCCAAGAGATTTCCGCGAGCCTGCTCCAGTCAGGGGTTCTACTTCGTGAGATCAACGAGACGATCGCGAAACTGGACGACGGAACGCCGGACGGAACGCTCAAGTCACGGGCTTGTGCGCTGATCTTTCTGATCCGCAAGCTGCCGCTCGATGCCGCGGCAGATATTGGCGTGCGCGCGACCGCCTCGACCCTTGCGGACCTCCTCGTCTCGGACCTTGCGCAGGATGGGGCCATGCTTCGAGGTCGGATTCCCGGCCTGCTCGACGAGCTCGTCGAAGCAGCGACGCTGATGAAGCTTGATGAGGAATACAGCCTTCAGACACGCGAGAGCAGCGAGTGGGAAGCGGAGTTTCGCACGCGCCAGAGCCGGCTGATGAACGATCCAACGCGCATCGGACCCGTACGCGCGCAGGTCTTGAACGACGCCGTGCAGAGAGCGATCGGTCCGACAAGGCTGACCCAAGGCGCCAGCAAGGAACCGCGAAAGCTCTCGCTGCACTTCGGTCCGGAACCGCCAAACTCCGGAAGCAGCGAAGTTGCTATCTGGGTGCGGGACGGTTGGGGCGCATCCGGGAAGAACGTGGTTGACGACGCGCGCGCTGCCGGGGCCGATGACTCTACGATCCACGTCTTCGTGCCGAGGGCGCGGGCGGACGCGCTGCAACGTGCTATCGCCATGCGCGATGCCGCGAAAGGGACGCTCGACTACAAGGGCGTACCGTCGGCTCCGGAAGGAATCGAAGCCCGCCAGGGCATGGAAACTCGACTCGCGGAGGCGGAGAACAGCCTGAGGGCGCTCGTCGGGGAGGTCGTCGCCGGAGCCAAGGCATACCAGGGCGGAGGCACCGAACTGCCGCAGGCGAACCTCGCCGACAAGATCGAGGCAGGGGCCAAGGCATCACTCGACCGGCTGTTCTACGAATTCAGGCAAGCTGACGACACGCGCTGGAGCACGGTGATCGAGCGCGCGCGCAGGGGCGCGGCGAACCCGCTCGAAGCCGTGGATCACCCAGGCAAGACCGAGGATCACGCAGTGTGCGCTGCCGTTCTGTCGTTTGTGGGTAGCGGGCGAAGAGGCCGCGAGGTCCGCGCACACTTCGCTAGCCCGCCGTATGGCTGGCCGCGCGACGCGGTCGATGCGGCGCTCGTCAGCCTGTTCGCGTCAGGCCATCTTCGAGCGACGTTGAACGGTACAGCGCTGACACCGGGGCAGCTCGATCAGGGGAAGGTCTCGACATCCGACTTCCGGGTGGAAAGTGCCACGATAGACACGCCCGAGCGGTTGAAGCTGCGTCAACTCCTGAGCAAGGCGGGCGCGTCGGTGCGGCCCAACGAAGAAGCAACTGCCGCGAGGTCATTCCTGGATCACCTCGAGCAACTGGCGGGCCATGCAGGCGGTGAGCCGCCGCTTCCGCCGAAGCCGGACACGAGCGGTGTTGAAGATCTCCAGTCGCTTGTCGGCAACGAGCAACTAAGGGGCATTCTCGACCGGCACGACGAGCTTCTGACGAATCTGAACGAGTGGACCGCAGCGTCGAAGCTTGCAGAGTCTCGACTGCCGTCCTACAAGCGGGCTGTGTTGCTTGCTGAGCACGCGGACGGCGTGGCTGGCACAGCAGACCTTCGGTCGCAGCTTGACGCGATTGCCGAGAACCGCAGCCTTCTGCACGCCACGGACCCAGTCCCCGATTTGGCGCGCGGCCTTGTGGATGCGTTACGTGGCGCCTTAGTGGCGGCCGAGCGCCAGCACCTGGCAGTTTTCAAGGCGCAATCCGAAGCTCTCGAGGAGGTTGCAAGCTGGCAGACGATCGAGTCATCGGTGCGCGACCGGATTCTCAATGAACGAGGCGTCGTTACCAGCACCAAGGGATCCACCGGCACTGAACAGGAAGTGATCGAATCGCTTTCCCGAACGCCGTTGGAGGCTTGGCGCACGCGTACGGCCGCGCTGCCGCAACTGTTCGCAGAGGCGCGCATGGAGGCGGACAAGCTGGTTGAGCCGAAGGTGCGCCACATCAAGCTCGACAGCGGGACGCTACGCTCTCCCGAGGAGGCAAAGGCGTGGCTGGCCGAGACCGAAACGCGGCTGCTAGAAGAACTGGAGAAGGGGCCGGTCGCGGTTTCCTAGAGAAAGATGAAGACGCTTTCGACAGAGCACCGACGGCAGCTAGAACGCGCGGTCGTCAACGCGCGCGAAATCGCGGAAACGGGCGCAAGGGCGGCGCTCGAAGCGCTCGCGGTCGATGGACGCGACCCGTTCGAGCACATGTCGGATGAGCAGCGCGCGCTGCGCCGACGGCTTCGGGCGCATGCGCGGCACCTGGGCGACACGATGGACGGACGGTCCGGCGCGCATGGGATTGACCACCTCACGCACGAGTGCGCCTACGAGCATTGGCACGCCATGCTGTTCGCCCGTTCCCTGGCCGAGAACCACCTGCTGATCGAGTCCGAGTTGGCAGTGCCCGTTACGCTCGACGAGTGCGAGGAACTTGCGAAGGGCGAGGGAACGGATCGCTGGACCTTGGCTTCGCGTTTCGCCCAGCGGATGCTGCCGCAGGTGTTCCGGCCGGACCACCCGGTGTTCGGCGTGCGGCTTGCGCGGGAGCACCGCGTGCGGCTCGAAGAACTGGTCGAAGGGCTCCCGACCGAGATCTTTGCAGCGAGCGATGCCCTTGGCTGGGTGTACCAGTTCTGGCAGGCGAAGAAGAAGGATGAGGTCAACCGCTCGGAGACGAAGATCGGGGCGGACGAGCTGCCCGCGGTCACGCAGCTCTTCACCGAGCCTTACATGGTGCAGTTCCTGTTGCACAACTCGCTAGGGGCATGGTGGGAGAGCCGGCTTCCCGACAAGACGTGCCCGGCAGACCTTACTTACCTGCGCCACGCCGACGAGGGCACGCCCGCAGCCGGGACACTCGACGGCTGGCCGGACGACCTCGCGGAGTTCCGGCTTCTCGATCCATGCTGTGGCTCGGGGCACTTCCTGGTCGCCGCCCTCCTGATGCTGGTGCCGATGCGAATCGCGTTGGAGGGGCTCGACGCCTCGGCGGCGGTGGATGCGGTTTTGCGCGAGAATCTCCACGGCCTCGAAATAGACCAGCGCTGCGTGGCCATTGCGGCGTTCGCCTTGGCGCTGGAGGCATGGCGCTATCCGGGCGCTGGAGGCTATCGGAATCTGCCGAGGCTCAACCTCGGCTGGTGCGGCCAGCCGGTGGCGGCGAGTAAAGAGGATTGGATTAGCTTGGCGGAGGGCGATTCGAAGGTCGAGGCGGGCATGGCTGCGCTGCACGACGCGTTTCGGGATGCGCCGACGCTGGGCAGCCTGATAGACCCGCTACGCTCGGTGCCGGAGGACATGATCACGGCGGGCTTCGATCAACTCCGGCCCCTTTTGGAACGGGCACTTGAGCGGCATAACGGGGACGCGCAAAGGGAGGAAACAGCTATCGCCGCCCTTGGTATAGCCGAAACGGCCGAGGTGCTGACGACCCGGTTTCATCTGGTTGCTACGAACGTTCCATACCTTGGTCGCGAGAAACAGAGCCCGCTACTGCGTGGCTTCTGTGAAAAGCACTTCCCTCGGTCCAAGCAGGATCTCGCGACAGTGTTCCTAGAGCGCATCTTGAGACTGTGTGCTGACGCGGGAACAGCCGTACTGGTGGCGCCTCAGTATTGGTTGTTTCTTGCCCGTTACCGCAACTTGCGCCGTCGGCTACTTGCCGAACGCACGTGGCTCATGCTGGCGACGCTGGGGCCAAGAGCCTTCGAATCCATTGGCGGCGAAGTAGTGAACGCGTGCCTTATTGTCGTTGGAGCATCTCAAGACCGGCTTGGTCGTGCGTTCTCGTGGGTCGACGCGACGAAGGGCGAGACTCCCGATTTGAAAGCCTTGCGCCTACAGGAGGAAGCCGTTCGCGCGCTAAATCAAGCAGCCCAGGCCACCAACCCAGATTCGGTGATTGGCTATGAGGCGGATGAAGATGCACCTCTGCTCAGTAGCGTGGCATACGCGCACCAAGGACTGGCAACCAGCGACAACGCCCAGTTCGTATTCAACTTCTGGGAACTGCCGCGGCTGGCCAGCGGCTGGGAACCGTTTCAGTTCGCGCCGTCGTCCACCGCGCGGATTAGCGGCTGCAGCCATGCCTTGTTGTGGGAGGATGGCCGCGGTAGGTACGCTCGCCACGCCGAGACCCTCAAGCAGGAAGGCCGTCTGGGTGGCTGGAAGTCCGGTCATGCCGCGTGGGGCAGACGCGGTGTTGCGATCAACCGTATGGGCGGATTGCCTGCATCGCTTTACTTGGGAACCAAGTTCGACTGCAACGTGGCCGTGGTCGTGCCCAGCCACGACGAGGAGCTTGTGCCGATTTGGGCGTACTGCAGTTCGCCCGAGTACAGAGAGCGCGTACGCAGACTGAACCCAAAGCTATCGGTGACGAACGCCACCCTCACGAAGGTCCCCTACGATGCCTCGCTCTGGCGCAAGACCCGAACCAACGGTGCTGAGAGACCTCTTGCACTGGAGACGAGCGATCCTACCCAGTGGGTTTTCCACGGCCATCCGCGCTACTCACAGCACGCACTGCAGGTTGCCGTGGCTCGGTTGCTCGGCTACCGGTGGCCGATGCAGACTGGACTTCGTCTGGAGGTCGCCGACACCGTCAAGCAGCGCATCCTCGAAGGAAGAACGTTCGATGCATTGGCCGCCGAGGACGGCATCGTTTGCATTCCCGCTGTGCGCGGACATCACCCAGCCGAGCACCGACTGTTGCGGCTGCTCGAACGAGCGTGGGGAACGGATTGGCGCGACGACCAGTTGGCAAGTCTGCTGACGGAAGTGGAAAGCCGATCTCTCGACGACTGGTTACGAAATGCCTTTTTCGAACAGCATTGCCAACTATTCCAAAGCCGCCCATTCATCTGGCATGTGTGGGACGGTCGCAGATACGATGGATTCCACGCGCTCGTCAACTATCACCGATTGACGGCACCCGATGGAGCCGGACGCCGACTGTTGGAGTCGCTAACGTACAGCTACCTGGGCGAGTGGATCGCACACCGCCAAGATGACGCCAAGCGTGGGGCAGCCGGGGCAGAAGCTCGTCTCGCTGCGGCGCTGGAACTACAGCAATGCCTTGTCGCGATTCTTGAAGGAGAACCGCCGTTCGACATCTTCGTACGCTGGAAGCCAATTCAAGACCAACCGGTCGGCTGGGCCCCAGACGTCAATGATGGTATCCGCCTGAACATCCGACCCTTCATGGCCCAGGATCTACCCGGCGGCCATCGGGGCGCCGGCGTACTACGCGCGAAGCCGAACATTAGCTGGCGCAAGGATCGGGGTAGGGAACCTGCGCGCGGCACGGATTATCCGTGGTTTTGGGTCGACGGAATGTTCACCGGCGACCGAGTCAATGACGCTCACTATCCCGCAATCGAGAAGATGAGGTAATAGTGCCAAACGTGAAGTTCATGACCGCCGAGGCGAACGACGGTAGCTATGTTGATGGGGTCGCGACAGCCTACGCGAGGATTCTCCCGACCCAGATGATGGCTGCTGTTGCCTATGCAACGCACAGCGGGGTTGCCGAGTTGCTTGAGCGATTGGACGAGACGGCCTCATGGAAAAGCGTCCGCAAACGATGGCTCATCGGCATTGACTTCTGCCGCTCGGATCCATTCGCGTTAGCCGAACTCAACACGCTACCTAAGTCCGACGTGCGCATCCACGACGGCACCTTCGTCGCTGGTCGCAGCGGTTGCTGCCCGAGAGCCTCCTTCCACCCTAAGCTCTACACCTTCCAGCGCAACACCGATAAGGCCGTCGTGGTTGGTTCTGGGAACCTATCCCGAACCGGGCTTTGCTTGGGCGTAGAAGCGGGAGCCGTGGTGGCAGATCCGTCCACTTCGGCGTTTCGCCAAGTCAGAACATGGTTTGATGCCCATTGGCAACAGGCAACGCCGCTTGGCGAGATCGCCGCCGACTACGAAGCGCGATATCGGGCGGCGGACAACCGCAAGCACCCGACACCAACCGACGACGACGCCGCACCGAGTTCGGTCGGAACCGGCCGTCAGTTGACACCGATTCAGTTACGCAAGCTCAACGTCTGCAAGAACTTGTGGATCGAGGCCGGCAATCTGCACTTGAATCGTGGCCACGGTCGCCCGGGCAATCAGCTCATGCTCAAGCGCAACAGTCGGGTTTTCTTTGGATTCCCAGCGCGGGATCTAGACCGAGACACGACTCTCGGCGACGTCGCGATCAAGTACGGGGGAACCGTTAGAAACGATTGTTCGTTGCGATTCAGCAACAACGGCATGGATGTACTCACGTTGCCCCTGCCGGAATCCGAAGGGCCGCCCAAGTACGACAAGCAGACCCTCCGCTTCGAGCAAACCGGGTTGCGGCAGTTTCGCATGACTGTCGGGGATCGCGGTAACGCGGCCTCATGGAAGCGGAGGTCTAAAGTCGTGGATGGCCATTTCCGCATGAGCACCGGTGGTCGAGAGTGGGGGGTGTTCTAACCCGATGGCGGCACGGCACCAACTATCCACCGAACTTCCGACTATACCCGTGCACAGCGCGACGATATGTCACCAAAGCCTCAGCAAAAGTGAGCCTGGGACGGCATGAACACACTTTCCGCAGAGCACCGTCGGCAACTCGAACGCGCGATTGTCAACGCGCGCGAGGTGGCGGAAATGGGCGCAAGGGTGGCCCTAGAAGCCCTTGCGGTCGATGGACGCGACCCGTTCGAGCACATGTCGGATGAGCAGCGCGCGCTGCGCCGACGGCTTCGGGCGCATGCGCGGCACCTGGGCGACACGATGGACGGACGGTCCGGCGCGCATGGGATTGACCACCTCACGCACGAGTGCGCCTACGAGCATTGGCACGCCATGCTGTTCGCCCGTTCCCTGGCCGAGAACCACCTGCTGATCGAGTCCGAGTTGGCAGTGCCCGTTACGCTCGACGAGTGCGAGGAACTTGCGAAGGGCGAGGGAACGGATCGCTGGACCTTGGCTTCGCGTTTCGCCCAGCGGATGCTGCCGCAGGTGTTCCGGCCGGACCACCCGGTGTTCGGCGTGCGGCTTGCGCGGGAGCACCGCGTGCGGCTCGAAGAACTGGTCGAAGGGCTCCCGACCGAGATCTTTGCAGCGAGCGATGCCCTTGGCTGGGTGTACCAGTTCTGGCAGGCGAAGAAGAAGGATGAGGTCAACCGCTCGGAGACGAAGATCGGGGCGGACGAGCTGCCCGCGGTCACGCAGCTCTTCACCGAGCCTTACATGGTGCAGTTCCTGTTGCACAACTCGCTAGGGGCATGGTGGGAGAGCCGGCTTCCCGACAAGACGTGCCCGGCAGACCTTACTTACCTGCGCCACGCCGACGAGGGCACGCCCGCAGCCGGGACACTCGACGGCTGGCCGGACGACCTCGCGGAGTTCCGGCTTCTCGATCCATGCTGTGGCTCGGGGCACTTCCTGGTCGCCGCCCTCCTGATGCTGGTGCCGATGCGAATCGCGTTGGAGGGGCTCGACGCCTCGGCGGCGGTGGATGCGGTTTTGCGCGAGAATCTCCACGGCCTCGAAATAGACCAGCGCTGCGTGGCCATTGCGGCGTTCGCCTTGGCGCTGGAGGCATGGCGCTATCCGGGCGCTGGAGGCTATCGGAATCTGCCGAGGCTCAACCTCGGCTGGTGCGGCCAGCCGGTGGCGGCGAGTAAAGAGGATTGGATTAGCTTGGCGGAGGGCGATTCGAAGGTCGAGGCGGGCATGGCTGCGCTGCACGACGCGTTTCGGGATGCGCCGACGCTGGGCAGCCTGTTAGATCCGCGGCGTTCGGTGCCGGATGACATGCTGACGGCGGGTTTCGATCAATTGCGGCCCCTGTTGGAACGAGCGCTTGAGCGGCATACCTGGGACGCGGAACGCGAGGAAACGGTAATCGCCGCCCTTGGCATAGCGAAAGCGGCCGAATTGCTGACGGGACGGTTTCATCTGGTGGCTACAAACGTCCCATATTTGGCTCGTGGGAAGCAGGCGGAAAGGCTGCGGAGCTTCTGCGAGAAGCGGTACGGCCGGGCAAAGGGCGATCTCGCGAACGTTTTCCTCGAACGTTGTCTAGAACTCGGGACCAATGGCGGCGTCGTACAGGTTGTTGCGCCGCAGAACTGGCTCTTCCTCACGACGTACAAGGTGCAGAGGCAAGGGCTCCTAAAGGAATTTGTCTGGAGGTTGCTGGGACGCCTTGGCCCCGGTGCCTTCGAGACCATCAGCGGGGAAGTCGTGAACGTGATCCTCCTGACTCTCGGCTGTGGCAGGCCGGTAGATGGGGCTGCCATCTGTGGCATTGATGCAAGCGACGCCCGTAGTGTGCCAGCAAAGGCAAATGTCCTGCAGACGGGCTCGGTGGCAAGGGTTGATCAGCTAGGACAGCTAGGGAATCCGGATGCGCGGATCCTGCTGTCTGAGCCGTCGGACATGCCTCTCTTGGCGGAGCGCACGGATTCTCTGGTAGGACTACAAACCGGCGATGACCCAAGATATTGCGGGCCTTTCTGGCAAGTGCCGGAGCGAGACCCAAGGGTGTGGGAGTACCTGCAGAACACACCGGATGAGTCTGGTGCGATTTACAGCGGATTGATCGGATTGGTCCGTTGGGAAGATGGCGGAGGCCCGCTTATCCGAAACACTGGCTCGATGGCAAAAAAGGGGTCGAAAGCGCTGGGCCGACCGGGAGTGTGCATTCATCGTATGCGTGTGCTGGTCCCATACCTGTTCTGTGGCACGCGCCTGCATCAGAACGTGGCGGTCATCGTACCCGAGAGTGAACGTGACCTTGTGCCCATTTGGTGCTTCTGTTCGTCGTCCGAGTACGGTGAGGCGGTGCGTAGTATCGACCAAAAGTTGAACGTCACCAACGCGACATTGGTCAAAGTACCGTTTGATGTAGAGCGGTGGACAAGGGCGGGCAAGGCGTGCTATCCGAGCGGCTTGCCCCGGCCCTACTCGGACGACCCCACGCAGTGGATATTCCACGGCCACCCTTGCGGATCTGTTGTCTGGGATAACGCCCCCAAGCGAACGGTCGAAGGGTCGCTTCGCACCGACGGGACTGTTCTTCAGGTGGCGGTTGCCCGACTCCTCGGCTACCGCTGGCCCGCGGAGCGGGATCCGGATATAGAACTCGCTGAAGAGCAACGCGAGTGGGCGACGCGTTGCTCGACCCTCGACCAGTTCGAAGACGAGGATGGCGTCGTCTGCATACCCTCCGTTCGTGGCGAGCGGCCTGCGAGTGAGAGACTCCTTGACTTGATACGGGAGTCCTACGCTGAGAATTGGACCGAGGGCATCCCAGCTAGGCTGCTAGACGGGGAGCGCGGCATCACGCTTGATGATTGGCTGCGTAATCGATTCTTCGATGAGCACTGCAAACTCTTCCACCATAGGCCCTTCATCTGGCATGTGTGGGACGGACGCAAGCGCGACGGCTTCCACGCGCTTGTGAACTACCACCGGCTCGCGGAGGGCGGCGGCGCGGGACGTCAGTTGCTGGAGTCGCTCGCGTACAGCTACCTAGGCGACTGGATCGCACGGCAACGCGATGGTGTGGCGCGCGGAGAGGCCGGGAGCGATGATCGTCTCGCGGCAGCGCTTGAATTGCAGAAACGCCTGGCCGCGATCATCGAGGGGGAGCCGCCGTTCGACCTCTTCGTCCGATGGAAGCCTCTGGGCGAACAGGCCATCGGGTGGAATCCCGACCTGAACGACGGTGTCCGGCTCAACATCAGGCCATTCCTGGCGGACGACATCCCAGGCGGTAGGAAGGGTGCGGGCATCTTGCGTTCCAAACCGAACGTCCATTGGCGCAAGGATCGCGGGAAGGAGCCGCTGCGGGATGGGTCCGACTTCCCTTGGTTCTGGACGGACGGCCGCTTTACGGGCGACCGCGTCAATGACCTGCACTTCAGCAACGCCGAGAAGCGTGCGGCGCGCGACGAGGCGCAGCGATGACTTGCGAAAACCAAGTCGATTGGCCGTACCCGGGCTCGCGCTGGTGGAAGTTCGACTTCCACACGCACACGCCGGCTTCCGTGGATACCAAGGCATGGCGAGAGGCAGCGGGCACTGAGCATGAGGTGACCCCAGAGGTCTGGCTGCGCAGGTTCATGGACGCCGGTATCGACTGCGTGGTGGTGACCGATCACAACAGCGGCGACTGGATTGACAAGCTCAAGGAAGCCTACGCCGCGATGGGGCAACGGGCCGAGGATGGGTCGCCGCCCGAGGGTTTCCGCGAGTTGACCCTGTTCCCTGGCGTCGAGATCTCAGTCAGCGGTGGTTTCCATCTGCTCGCCATCCTCGACGTCGACGCAACGAGCAGCGACATTGACACCCTGTTGGGCAAGGTGGACTTCCGGGGCACGAAGGGGGCGAGCGACGCGGTGACTCACGCGAGCCCGCCGCAAGTGGTTCAAGCGGTGCTGGATGCCGGCGGCATTCCCATTCCTGCCCACGCGGATCAAGAGAAGGGACTGCTCCGCGTCAGGCCCGGCACCCGCGAATCGGCGATGGATGCGAACACTCTGCGTGAAGTGATGGCCATGGATCAACTGCTCGCCGTCGAGTGGGTGGATACATCGTTACCGATGCCGACGTGCGTGGAGAACGAATCGCATCGAACGACCAAAGTGATCGGCAGCGACTGCCACAGTTTTCACAGGGATCGTGCGCCGGGGTCTCGGTACACCTGGATCAAGATGTCCGATCCCACGCTAGAGGGCCTTCGACTCGCTCTGCTGGATGGTGACGGCATTTCGGTGCGCCGGAGCGACGGAGGACCGTTCGAGCCGTTCAAGACGCCGAACCACTTCGTCACCGGGATCGAAGTGGAGTCGGCCCGCGTCATGGGCAATGGGTCCCCGCAACGCGTTCGCCTTTCCCCCTACTACAACGCACTGATTGGCGGGCGGGGCACCGGAAAGTCGACCATCGTTCACGCCCTGCGATTAGCGTATCGGCGAAGCGAAGAGTTGCAACGACTGGGCGAAAAGGCAGAGCCCCGCCTCCGGTTCGACAGCTTCGCCACCGCCGCACCCAGCCGCGATGCCGAGGGTGCCTTGCGCGAGAACACTGAGGTTCGTGTCGAGTTGAGCCGGGAGGCGGCGAAACACCGATTGCGTTGGCGTCAGGACGGCGTTGGCTCCGCGGTCGAGGACCAGGACGGACAGGGCAACTGGGGCGCTTCCGTCAGTCAGGCACTAACATCCGACCGGTTTCGAATCCGGCTTTTCTCCCAAGGCCAGATCGCGGCAATGGCGGGCGAGGGCCGCGAGGCGCTGCTTGGGATCATCGACGAGGCAGCGGGAATCGACCATCTTCATCGTGACCTTGACGACGCGAAGCGAACCTGGGCCACACAACGGGCACGGCTGCGGGAGCTAGATGGGCGCTTGTCGCGCCGATCGGAAGAAGAACGGAAACTCCAGGAAGTCAGGCGGAAGTTGGATGTCCTTGCCGAGGCTCAGCACGCCGACATCTTGAACGCGCAACAGCGGGCAGTAAGGCAACGCCGTGAACTCGATACGTCTCTCGAGCAACTGGCATCGCCACCCGAGCGCATCGAGTCGTTGGCGCGGGGTTTGTTGCTCGACGACTGGCCCGACGGTGTCTTCGAGCCAGATACGGACCGGGACTTGCTGGACTGGCGGCGTGACGCCGAAGAGACGTTGGCAGCCGCGCGTAGTGCGCTGGTCAAGGCTGCCGGAGACCTGGCGGACAAAGCGGGCGCCCTTGGGAAGGACGATCGCCTCGCGGCGTGGCGTCGGCGCGCTGAAAAGGCGCACACGGACTATTCGGCGTTGCAGGAGACGCTGGCCAGTCAAGGCGTCTCTGATCCTCAGGCGTTCGGGCGCCTCCTTCAGGAGCGAGAGCACCTGGAACGCGAACTGAAGACGCTAGCAGATTTGGCCGAGGAACGGTCCCGCCTGGAGGAGACGACCGGAGAGCAGTGGAACGTCGTCCTCAAAACGCGCGAACGCATCACCGAAGCTCGTCGGTTGTTCGTTCAGGAGACACTGGGGGATAACCGGTTCGTTCGGATGGAGGTGGTCGGGTTCGGATTCGATGCACGCAGCGTGGAACGCAGCTTGCGGGAAGTTCTGGAGTGCCAGGATGATCGTTTCGAGCGAGACATACTGCGATACCTCGCTGCAGAACCGAACGGCGGTCTGGCGTTCGATTTGGCGAACTCCAAGGACGACGACAAGGAGGACTTGTTGGCGAAGGTCAAGCAGCGGCTGGTCGACGGCGACACAACGCTCGGAGGACATTTCCGCAACTATCTGGAGCGCAAACTGGAACGCCCCGGATTCGCAGACCACGTTCTTTGCTGGTTCCCAGAGGACGACCTGCGCATCGAATACAGTCGCGCTGGGGACGGCCAGGCGTGGACCGCCATCAAACAAGGCTCCCAAGGACAACGCTCCGCAGCCCTATTGGCGTTCCTGCTCGCATTCGGCGATGAACCGCTCGTCCTTGACCAACCCGAGGACGATCTGGACAACCATCTGATCTACGACCTGATTGTTCGTCAGATCCGGGAAAATAAGCTGCGCCGGCAACTCATTGTCGTGACCCATAATCCCAATGTCGTCGTTAACGGCGATGCTGAGTTGGTGCATGTGCTCGACTTCACGAACGGCCAGTGCCGGGTCGTGCAAGCAGGCGCGTTGCAGCAAAAGTCGGTGCGCGAGGAAGTGTGTCGTGTCATGGAAGGTGGACGCGAGGCGTTCTCGCGACGCTGGGCGCGCTTGGGTCGCGAGGTCTGAGATGTTCGCGACGCGCACCGAACTACTGGAGAAGGTCCGGCTCGGCGAAGACAGTTTCCTGGAACTTAAGGAAGTGCGTTTCGCCGGTGGCAAGGTTCGAGGGCCGACGCAAAACGACCTTGCCGATGAAATCGCCGCCTTTGCCAACACGCGTGGCGGCGTCTTGCTCCTCGGAGTGGATAACAACACGCGGGAGGTACTGGGGATTCCTGTCGAACGGCTGGACGCCGTCGAGGCGTTGGTCCGGCAGGCGTGCGAAGACTCCGTAACACCGCCCGCTGCGCCGTTGATCGAGCGCATGACCTTGCCCGACAACGCCGGAGTCCCACAACCCATCGTGCGCGTGGACGTATCACGGAGCCTTTTCGTCCACCAGAGCCCCGGGGGCTACTTCCACCGCGTTGGCTCGTCCAAGCGGCCGGTTCCCCCGGATCATCTTGCGCGCCTGTTGCAGCAGCGCAGTCAGACTCGATTGGTCCGGTTCGACGAGACGCCTGTCCCCGATGCTACCCTCGCTGACCTGGACGAGAAGCTGTGGGATCGGTTCAGGACACCGCTGACCACCGGCGGATCGGAAGAGATGCTCGGCAAGCTGGCCATGGCGGCGCAGGACGACGACGAGACGTGGCGACCGACCGTGGCAGGCGTGCTGATGGCCTGCAAGGCACCGGACGAGTTCCTTTCCTGCGCGTTTATCCAGGCCGTCGCATACCAGGGAGAGAGTGTCGTGCCGCAAGCCGAACGGGCCTATCAGCGTGACGCACAGGACATCACGGGGCCGCTAGACCGCCAGATATTCGACGCGTGCGCATTCGTGCGCAAGAACATGCGGGTCGGGGCGCGTAAGGGGCTCGAAGGCGGACGGGAGGACCTGCCGCAGTTCGACCTGCTGGCTGTGTTCGAGGCCATGGCCAACGCGGGGGCTCATCGCGACTATTCGATGCACGGCAGCAAGATACGCCTTCGACTGTTCGACAACCGCCTCGAGTTGTATGTGCCGGGCATGCTGGCAAACACCATGACGCCGGAGCACCTGCCTCACAGGCAGGTCGCGCGCAACGAGGCCATCACCAGTTTGTTGGCGCGTTGCCCAATGGAAGGCGACGATTTCTCAAGCCATCGCACCCACATCATGGACAAGCGGGGCGAAGGTGTGCCCGTCATTCTTTCTCGAACCGCCGACATTGCGGGAGAGTATCCGGTCTATCGCATGATCGACGAGTCGGAACTCCTGCTGGTGATCCCGGCCGCCCCGGTCGCATGAGCGGAGAAGAGACTTGAGTGGAGGGATGATCGAACCAACGGTCATCGAGAGACTCGTTGACTCGTTGCGCGGCGCGACGCGGTTCAATCCGAACGATGCCGAGCGGCCCGCTGTCCTGCTATGGCCGGATCAAGACGCACAGTGGCAACCGGTCATCATGCAACTTCGCCGACTGGTGCCCGAGCTGCTGACCTATGGCGAGTATCAGCCGGAAAGTCGCACCGGACCGGCGATCTGGCTTCGAACCGCCATTGATCGAGTCCTGCCGGAAGTCGAAATCGCAGAGGACGTCACACCAATCCTGTACCTCCCCGGCGCGAGCCGGCAAGCACTGCGCGCCGTTGAAGAGTGCCCCGGCAGCCTCAAGCCTTTGGTGGAACTGCAGTACAGAGGCACGTGCTGGACGCAAAAGAATGGCAAGGACTGGACGGTGGAGGCCTTCCTAGTCTCTTCGGACGGGGGGCTTGCCCTTGACGTGGCGCGAGACGACGCCACCAGAGCGGCGATGCTGGGCGCCCTCGGCGAGTTGGCGGACACCCCAATCCACAGGCTCCGAGGCAGGCATTTGGAGCGGGAGGACTTCGACCGCCTCCTCTTGGAGGACCTGCCGCGGGATCTTTTGCGGTGGATGAACGACCCGTCCGGCACGAAGCCCCCCTGGAGTCCGGGCCGATGGGTGGCCTTCGGGTCCAGGTGTCGGGAAGAACTGGGGTTCGATCCGGAGAAGGAAGGGGTACTCGTCGCCGCCGAACGGCTCGGGAAGCGGTTGGAGCCTTGGGACGCAATCTGGTCGCGGTTCGTGGAATCGCCGGCGTCCTATCCGCAGCTCGTAGATACTCTTCGCAGGGTGAAGCCCTCGGATCTTCTGGAAGACCAGTCGTCGTCGTGGCCGCAGAACAACGAGGCGAAGGAGGGCGAACTCCGTAAAGGTCTTGCAGCGCTTGGTGCAAAAGCCCCCGCGGACGCAACCGCCGAGATACGCAAACTGGAGGAGATTCATGGGCCAAGACGCGACTGGGTCTGGGCGAAGCTGGATCAGGCCCCTCTTGCGCAGGCGTTACGTCACCTCTACCGGCTAGCCGAGGCGGCATCGAACAAGCTGGGCGGGGCGTCCTTGGCGGAACTGGCCGACCAGTACACGGCTGGCGGCTACGAGATCGACGATGCAGCGCTGGCCGCGGCCGCCGCTGTCAAGAGTGCCGCGGACTTCGACGCGGTCAGCAAGGCCCTGGACGCAGTTTATCGGCCTTGGCTGGAGAGTGCGGCCCGGCACCTTCAATCGCTCGCGGAAATGGAGCAGATGCCCCGCGCCGAGAACGCGGAACCCGGGGACCTCGCGGTGGACGCCGGAGGCGTGATCCTGTTCGCGGACGGCTTGCGTTTCGATGTGTCACGGCGTCTCGTCGCCCGGATGCGCGAAGAGGGTCTCGAACCCAGCATATCCTGGCGGTGGGCTGGCTTGCCCAGCGTGACAGCAACCGCCAAGCCGGCCGTGTCCCCCGTGACCAGTGCGATTGCCGGAACGACGCCGGGAGACGGTTTCTCGCCGGTTACGGCTGACGGCGGGCAGCCACTGACAACGGATCGCTTCCGCAAGCTGCTCGCCTCGGCCGGCTACGAGGTGCTGTCTGCAGGCGAGACCGGCGACCCGGCGGGCCTCGGCTGGACCGAGGACGGCAACCTCGACAAGCTGGGTCATGATCTGAAGGGGCGGCTCGCTGGCCAGGTCGAGGAGCAGGTCGAACTCCTCCTGGAGCGCGTGCAATCCTTGTTTGCAGCAGGCTGGCGAATGCTCCGCATCGTAACGGACCACGGCTGGCTGTGGTTGCCAGGTGGTCTGCCAAAGGTGGACCTCCCGCACTACCTGACGGAGAGCCGGTGGGCGCGTTGTGCGGCCATCAAAGGGGGTTCGACGGTGGATGTCCCAACGACCCCCTGGTACTGGAACGGGGATGAACGGGTAGCCTTGGCTCCGGGGACGGCGTGCTTCAAGGCCGGACACGAGTACGCCCATGGCGGACTGAGCCCGCAGGAGAGCATCATTCCGGTGGTTGCCGTGGGGGCGAGCCCCGCAGACGGCGGACCCGTTACGATCAAGGAGATCTCTTGGGCGGGAATGCGTTGCCGGGTGCGCGTCGATGGGGATGGCTCCGGGCTGCGGATCGAGTTGCGGACCAAGGTGAACGACCACGCCACCGCCTTGAGCGAGGCACGCGAGGTCGACTCGAACGGGAACGCGAGTTTGCTGGTAGAAGACGAGGACCGGGAAGGGACGTCCGCGGTGGCGGTCGCCTTGGACGTCGCCGGGCGACCCGTGGCGCAGACAGCGACGATCGTGGGTGGCCAATGACGATAGTGCTTGACGATCTGGACCGACGCGCGGCAGCGGTCTTCGAAGGCTATCTTGTGAGGAAGGATCTGGTCCGCAAGTACAGTCGGCAATACCCCGTTCCGACGTACGTGGTCGAGTTCCTGCTTGGGCGGTATTGCGCGAGCACCGACGAGCGGGAGATCGAAGAGGGCCTGGCCATCGTCGAGCGCCAACTCGCCGATCGCACAGTGAGGACGGGGGAGGAAGAGCTGTTCAAGGCACGGGCCCGGGAAATGGGATCGGTCAAGCTCATCGACATCGTCCGGGCGCGGCTGAACGCCAGGACCGACTCGTTCATCGCCGAACTTCCGAGCGTCGCGTTGCGGGATGTGAGGATCGATGACGGGCTCGTGAAGCAGCACGAGCGGATGCTTACGGATGGGTTCTACGCGGAGGTGACGCTCGGTTACGACGCATCGATCGCGCAGGAGAAGGGCGGGCGCCCGTTCGCGATAGACAGCCTCCGGGCGATCCAGCTCTCGAAGGCCGACGTGCTGGATGTGCTCCAGCGTGCCCGGCGCGAGTTCGGCACCGAGGACTGGCAGCGGTTGCTGTTGCGCAGCGTCGGACTGGAACCGGACGGGCTAGCAGGTCGGGCGCCAATGGTTGGTCTCGTACGCATGGTCCCGTTCGTTGAGCGGAACTACAACATGGTGGAACTCGGGCCCCGTGGGACCGGGAAGAGCCACCTCTTCCAGCAGATATCGCCGTATGCGCACTTAATCTCTGGCGGCAAGGCCACGGTCGCCAAGATGTTCGTCAACAACGCAAACGGGCAGCGCGGCCTCGTGTGTCAATACGACGTGGTCTGCTTCGATGAGATCTCCGGGGTGTCTTTCGACCAGAAAGACGGCGTCAACATCCTGAAGGGGTACATGGAGTCTGGCGAGTTCTCCCGGGGCAAGGAGAGCATCCGCGCGGACGGCGGGATCGTCATGGTGGGGAATCTCGACGTGGAGGTCGAGCACCAGCAACGTATCGGTCACCTTCTCGGTCCGCTCCCACCGGAAATGCGCGACGACACGGCCTTCATGGATCGCATTCACGCTTACGTTCCGGGATGGGACTTCCCGAAGCTCAATCCGTCTGAGCACTTCACGGACCACTTCGGGCTGGTGAGCGACTTCCTGTCCGAGTGTTGGAGCCGGCTGCGGACGGGCAGCAGGCTTCAGGTCCTGCAGGGGCGGGTCAACTACGGGGGCGCGCTGAGTGGGCGGGATTTGACCGCCGTAAACAAGACGGTCAGTGGGCTACTGAAGCTGGTGTACCCGGACCCGGAGATGCCCGTGCCGGACGACGATCTGGAAGTGATGATCCGGGTCGCGTTGGAAGTCCGGCGGCGGGTCAAGGAGCAACAGAAGCGCGTGTTCCGGAGCGAGTTCCGCAACACTCACTTCAGCTACGCAATCGGTGAGGACGGTGTCGAAAAGTTCGTCGCGACCCCAGAACTGCACAGCGACGAAGCGATCGAACATGACCCGTTGCCACCAGGCCAAGTTTGGGGAATGAGTCCCGGTGGCGCCGAGACGGGACCCAGCTTGTATCGCATCGAAGTCACTGTCGGGCGAGGCGGCGGCGTCAAGATCCTCAACGCGCCCGTACCGCCCGCCTTTCGCGAAAGCGCCCGGTACGCGGAGCAGAATCTCTATACGCGGGCGAAAGCACTCGTAGGGGACCGGGATCCACGCGAGCACGAATTCTCCGTGCAGTTGCGAGCCATGGACAATGAGCGTAGCGGAGCTTCGCTGGGCGTTCCGGCTCTGATGGCTTTGTGCAGCGGGCTACTTGAGAAGAGCACTAGAGGGGGGCTGATCGTCGTCGGTGCGTTGAACCTGGGCGGCTCGATAGAGACCTTGGGGAATGCCGTCGGGGTCGTCGAGGCAGCGGTCGAGAAATCGGCCGATACCGTGCTGATGCCAGTCTCTGCGCGCAAGCAGCTCTTCGACCTATCCGACGATATGGCGACCCGGATCAACGTGCAGTTCTACTCTGACACGACGGACGCCCTACTCAAGGCGCTGCTCGTGTAGTTCCGCTTCGGGCATACATGCTGGGCTAGGTTCGGAGGTCGGAAGCGCTAGTTTAGTCTAGAGCAGACTCCTTCGGCCGGGGCAGCGACGTAGTTGGCCCACTGCTGCATGAGGAAGTGGCGGCGCTCGAACAGGTCGGTGTGGGGGTAGTCTCGGTGTAGAGGTAGTCGATGTCGAAACGGTCGCCATTGACGTGCGCTAGGGCGCGTTCGCGGACCTCTCTCGTGCACTCGGTGGCCCAGTCGTACAACTGGACCGGTACCCGTGCAGGGCGACCGCAATCTTCAGATTCCGCATCGCCATGGATGCGTGGCGCGTGTACGCGCTCAGTTCTGCTCGACTCGCTGCAAAGCGTCCGAGCGCGAGGCAACGTCATCGACTACCACGAACAGTCGCTCGCCGCCGGCGAGGACGCGACGGCGACCTGCCTATTGACGATCGACGACGGCAAGGCACGCCGCCGCGGTTTCGGCATGAGCCGGAACACCATCACGGCATCGCTATCGGCGATCGCGTCCGCGGTCATTCGACGCTGAAAACCCACCGGTAGAGGCAACCCTTGCGGCCGCCCATCGTGACGGCCTGCGAGAATTCCAAACGGGAGGGGACAGGCTCCGGCCTACGAAAGCGTCGGCACTTGGTCGACCGCGCTCGCCGGATGCGGGCTGGACGCGGTTGCCGGCTCCAGCGCGATCACGACCGCGTAGCCCACCAAGCAGACGACGGCTGTGAGCAGGGTTAGCCAAGTGACCGGCCGACAGAGTTTGAGGATTACGGGTTTCTTGTGGACGACCAATTCCGTAAGCGGTTTCCCCTCTTCGACATGTGCATCGATCCGTTTCGCCAAATCCCTAGATCGTAGCCGTACGCGTCGTGCTCCGTAGTACGTTGCCCCCGCTCCGGCCAAGATCCCAGCACCGAGAAATACCCACGTGGCGGCGAGCAGATACCGGCCCACAGCGGCAGCGGGCACGGCCGGACTCAATCCGGCCAATAGCGCGAGTGCGCCAGCCGCAAGGGAGAGCATGTGCCGATACCACTCGGTTTCCAGCTTGATGGCCTCATTGACATGTGCCAACAGCTCCTCGATTGCGTCCTTTAGTTCATTCGTCATCGCTGCTTCTCTTGTGGTCTCGTCGTATCTGATTTCGGTGTCTCCTTCCGTGTCCGCCGCCGCCCACGATCACCGTGTCATACGCCTCCCTGGGAGCTGGATCGCGCCAGGCCCGGGACCAGTTTTCGTGGTGGCGACCGGCGTGCCTGAACAGGCTCAGGAGAGAGTACTTTTCCATGGCTTCAGCGTCTTGATCGCGGGGCGTATTGGACCATAATTCCGCAATCCAGAACGGGTTTGAGGAGTGCTCCAGTGAAGGCCCGAACCACTTTTTGCGCGGCTCGCCACGCCAACGCAAGCGCCCCGTCGGTTGCGGATTCCAAAGCGTCGCCAATCGTCACCTTCACCCGCATGGATCAGGGCACCGCGGAGGACTACGCGCTCCTCGACGAACTTGCGAAGCCGTACATCGCGAAGACCGGGGAACGCGCGCTCGCCTATCTCGAGAACCTGTCGGAAGGCTTCCCCGGGTATCCCGTCGACCGCTTGCAGCACTCGCTGCAGACGGCGACCCGGGCGTTTCGGGCTGGCGAGTGCGAAGAGATCGTCGTGGCCGCCCTGCTGCACGATATCGGCGACGACCTGGCGCCGGAGAACCACTCCGAGCTGGGCGCCTCGGTGCTGCGCCCCTACGTCGCCAGACACACCTACTGGATGGTGCTCCAGCATGGACTGTTTCAGGGCTACTACTATTTCGACAAGATCGGCC
Organism: Pseudomonadales bacterium; assembly: GCA_963668365.1. GTDB lineage: Bacteria > Pseudomonadota > Gammaproteobacteria > Pseudomonadales > Azotimanducaceae > VXNE01. Next base: position 3,848,670 of record OY764266.1, on the reverse strand, counting down.
TCGATGCCGACGCGCGTCTGCGCTATCGCGACCATCCCGCATTCGACATGACGGTCCACTTCTGCGACGCGTACGATCAGAACTCGTTCGATCCCGACTACGACACGCTTGCCATCGACCACTTCGTGCCGATGGTCGAGCGCATCTTCGCGCGCAAGCCGTGGGGCGACCACACGACCCGCGACTGGCCGGTCCGGGACTGACGGGTCGCCCTGTCAGCAGCCTCGGCCCGCCGACGAAACCGCCTGGCCCGGAGGCTCAACTTGAGTTCGATTGTGGAGGCTTTCGCCGCAAGCATCGGCGTTGCGCTCGGGCGGGGCGGTCCGGACCGGACGCGGCGCGGGGCCTGACCCGATCGGGGAATGCGTGGGCCCCGCCCGGTATCGCCATGGCGTCGACATGGGCAGTCAGCCGTAGCAGCTTGCGGTAGGTTCCGGCCCCACCGCTTGGAACCGCGCTGCGACGGATCTCGAGTGCGCGCCCGTCACGCCTCAATCGGCGTGGGTCTGGATGTAGTCCATGAGACTGGGAATACCGGGTTGCCAAAGGTCTGGCGCCTCGGGCGGCTTCCAGACATAGCCGACTGCCGCCAAGGAGTCCCGGCGCTGCAGCGTGTCGTCTCCGGACTCGTCTTTCGAGGCGGCTCGGATCGCCGCATTGAGTTCGCGGCCGCGCAACGTCTTTCGGCCGTCGAAGGCATCCGCGACACGCGCGGCCAGTTGGAGCAGGTTCTGTCTTTCGAGTTCCTCTCGCCGATCTTCGTAGTAGGTGACTCTCTCTCGCCCGAACGCAGCCCCCGTATCGCCGACGATCGCTTCGTCGATGCGCGTCGCACCCTCGTTCCACGTCGCTTCCCAAAGCGCTGCACCCCATAGTTGAAGAAAATACGGGTAGCCTTGGCTTTCCTCGACCACTTGCCGCAACGCCGACTCGGCGAATTCCACGCTCGGACTCAGCGCAGCAAACGGGCGAGACAACGCAGCCGCCGCGGCGGTTTCGTCCAGCGGACCGATGCCGAGCTTCGTTGCGCGGCTCCAAAAGGTGGCGGACATCGTATTGAGGTGCGCTTGCAGACCAGGCGTGCCCGCGAGAACCAGCAGAAATGGCGCTTCTGCAGCTACCCGCTGACTCGCGTTCAGAAGCGTTCGACCGATATCCGGATCCAGTGTGTGGGCTTCGTCGAGCAGAAGAACCAGAGGGCGTTCCCTGCAGCGAGCCGTCAATAGCGCGGTCAAAGACCCAGGTGCCTCACCCAACTCCCAACCGAGTCTGCCGACGCCGATGGAAAGCGAAAGTGAGTCCGGCACCAAAGACGCGAACCGGCGCGGCGGCGCGAGTGCCGTGGCAAGCCCGTCCACGCTCGAAAACTCGTCCGGCGTCATCGCGACGACATCCGCGCCCGATTTGTCCAACTCGATTTCTTTCTGAAACCAGCGCAGCAGGACGGTCTTGCCATTGCCCCTTGGCCCCGATAGCACCGCGTCCCTAGGCGCACCCCTGCCCGCGTTCACGTAGGCCAGCAGGCCCTTCAACGCGTTTTGTTCGACACCTCGCCCCGCCAAATAAGGAGGCAGTTGGCCGCGGCCGGGAACAAATGGGTTTGCGGGAGGCTCATTGCCCATAGGCCAATCTTAGCAAGTTCGTCCGGCGGCACATGGTTTGCGCGGATTTGTGGGCGCGGATTTGGGACTATGCCGAGAGGGTGACACACCCCGTCAAAAGGTGTTGTCATCGCTGGCGCCACCGAGCAACCGACCGTTTGGCGGCGGCTTAACCTGAGTTTTATCGCGGGGGCTTCCGCCTTGAGCGCCGGCGCTGCGCCCGAGTGGGTCGGTCCGGCCCGGCCGCGGCGCGGGGCCTGACCCGATCGGGGAAGGCGTTGGTTCCGCCCGGTATCGCCATGGCGTCGACAAAGTGCGCCTGGAAGTTCGGCTCGACGGCGGTCTCGACTTTCTCGACGCGCTTGACCACCGACTCGATCTCGCCCCGGGAGGCCCGGTTCAAGAGGGCGATCCTGGCGCCGTGGCCCGACGCGTTGCCTGCCGCCGAAACCGCATCGAGGGGACAGTCCGGAATCATCCCGAGGGCCATGGCGTAGCGCACGTCGATGTGGCTGCCGAAGGCGCCGGCCAGGCGGATCCGATCGACCGAACTCACTTCAAGCCGGTCCATCAAGAGCCTGATGCCGGCAAACAGGGCCGCCTTGGCGAGTTGAATCTGACGCACATCGGTCTGCGTGACCGTGATCTGCTTGTCGTCCTGTTCGCCGTGGATGACGAACGAGAACGTGCGGCCGTCGCGGACCAGGCGGGGCGTGCGGCCCGCCTGGCTGCCGTCGATCACCCCGTCGCTGGTGAGGATTCCCGCCAGCCACATCTCCACCACCGCCTCGATGATTCCGGAACCGCATATGCCGGTGACGCCCTGGCCCGGCAGCGCGTCGCTGAATCCCGGTTCGTCGGACCAGAGATCCGAGCCGATCACCCGAATCCGGGTCTCCAGGGTGACCGGGTCGATCCGCACCCGTTCTATGGCGCCGGGCGCAGCGCGCTGGCCGGCGCTGACCTGGGCGCCTTCAAACGCCGGCCCGGTCGGACTGGAGCAGGCCAGCAACCGCTGGTCGTTGCCGAGGACGATTTCCGCGTTGGTACCGATGTCCACCAGCAGGCTCACCGCCCCGTCTCCATGGGGTTGCTCGCAAAGCACCATCCCGGCGGTATCCGCACCGACATGCCCGGCGATCAGGGGCAGCACATAGGCTGCGGCGCCCGGATTGACTTCCAGGCCAAGGTCCCGGGTCGCCAACTGGACAGACTCCTCCACCGCCAGCGTGAAGGGCGCCTCGCCCAGCTTCACCGGGCTTATGCCGAGCAGCAGGTGGTGCATGATCGGGTTGCACACGAACGTCAGGCTGAGGATGTCCCGCGGGTCGACGCCGGCGTCCGCCGCGGTTCCGGCCACGAGTTCGTTGACGGCCCTGCGCGCCTCCCGCGTCAGTTCATCGCCGCCCTCAGGGTGCATCATGACGTAGGAGACCCGGCTCATCAGGTCCTCGCCGAAGCGGATCTGGGGATTCATCATGCCGTTCGAACAGAGCACGTCGCCGCTGTCGAGGTCGCATAGATGGGCGGCGATGGTGGTTGATCCGACATCTATCGCCACGCCGTAGATACACTCCTTGAAGCCTGGCCAGATCGCGAGAATTTCCGCATCCTGGTGGACGGCGACGGTGGCGGACCACCCGCCGTCGCGCAACAGCCCCTGCAGGTCGGGCAGCAACGCAGTCGGAAACGCCGGGCGCAGATCCCATTGCGCCTGCAAGGCGTCGAGCAGGCGCGTCAGGTCGCTGCCCGAGCCCTGAAGATCCGCAGGCGCCACTTCCACCAGGTAGAGGCGAACCACGGGATCCAGGCGGATGGGCCGCGAGTCGGCCTCCTTGCGCACGACTTGGCGGTGAACCTGGCTTTCGGGCGGCACGTCGATCAGCAGATCGCCCTGAATGGTGGCCTGGCAACTCAGGCGGTGGCCCGGCGCCAGCGGCCGGTTGCGCTCCCCGAAGCGGTTCTCGACGGCGCCGGCGGGAGACAGGTGCTCCGGCTTCGAGACGATGCCGTGCTTGGGAAAGTCGCCCTTGCTGCAAACGACCCGGCAGCGCCCGCAGAGCCCGCGGCCACCGCAGATGGAGGCGATGTCCACGCCGAGTTCCCACGCCGCCTGCAGCACTGGCGTGCCGACCGAAAACCGACCGCGGCGGCCGGACGGCGTGAAGACCACCCAGGCCTGGCGTTCGGTTTCCTCTTCCATGCCCCGGGCGGGCACCGGCATCAGCCGCGCCGGCGCCGGCGGGGTCGATCCCGCCGGTTCCCTCGCATCCCGCCGGGTGCGCCGGGTTCGCGGTACTTGGCGATCCAGCGCATGCAATCGGGATCGTTGCCCATCATGACGTCGGCGCCGAGCACCGCCCGCATGACCTCGTCATGCAGCGGGTTGGTGATGGCGGACGTCATGCCGGCGCCGATCGCCATGGTGAGAAAGGCGCTGTTGATGCCGTTGCGGTTTGGCAGCCCGAAACTCACGTTGGACGCGCCGCAGGTGGTGTTGACCTTGAGTTCCCTGCGCAGGCGGCTGACGAGGCGCATGACCTGCCGGCCGGCGGAGTTGATCGCGCCGATCGGCATGACCAGCGGATCGACCACCACGTCGCTGTGGGAGATGCCGTGGTCGTGTGCCCGCTCGACGATCTTCCTGGCCACCTCGAAGCGCACGTCCGGATCCTCGGAGATGCCGGTTTCGTCGTTGGAGATGGCCACCACCGCGGCGCCATGCCGGGCCACCAGCGGCAGTACCGACTCCAGCCTGTCCTCTTCGCCGGTGACCGAGTTGACCAGCGCCTTGCCGTTGTAGGCCGCGAGGCCGGACTCCAGCGCCGCGACAATGGAGGAATCGATGGACAGGGGCACGTCGGTGACCGACTGCACCAGCCTGACGGCTTCGGCCAGAATGGCGGGTTCGTCCGCCAGCGGGATGCCGGCGTTGACGTCCAGCATGTGGGCGCCGGCGGCAACCTGCGCGAGGGCGTCGGCGACGACGCGATGGTAGTCGCCCGCCTTCATTTCGGAAGCCAGAATCTTGCGCCCGGTGGGGTTGATGCGCTCGCCTATGACCACGAAGGGCCGTTCGAAACCGATTACCACTTCTCGGCTTGCGGAAGCGATAACCGTGTCCGTCATGCCCTGGCCTGCAAACCGTGATTGCGGATGAGCGCGAGCAGCCGGGCGTCGGAATATTCCGTTTCGATCTGGTTCGCCAGCCGGTCGGCGACCGCCTGCAGATCGGTCGTCGCATCGTCCGTCTCCGGCTTGATCGGCTCACGCTCCCACTCGCTGATGTACGCATCCGCGCTGCGCTTCTTCGCCCGCATGGCGGCGCGGTCAATGGCGTTTTGAAAACGCGCGCTCAACAGTACCTTGGCGCGTCTTCTCCCTCGCCTGACGATAATCTGCGACGGAATGTCGCGCCATCTCATGAGGATAGCGTCCACCTGTCAGCCCTCTCTTTCGAGGGGTGCCCCCTCGAACTCCCCGGCAACCCGGACGATGGCGGGTTCCAACGCGCCGTAGCCGGTATGAACGTGGGTGAATGCGAGACCCAGCCGGGCCGCCGCCGCCCTGGCCCCGGCGAGCAGTTCCGGGTCCCGGGTCTGCGACAGGTAGGTCAGGCGCCGGTAGTTGCCGAAGAACTCGTCGGACAGTTCCGGGTGGGTGTCGAGCTGCAGCGTTTCCACGACCAGCCGATCGAAGAAGCGCACCAGGAAATCGGTGAGGTAGAACGTGCCCGGCTCGTCGTCGGCCAGGCGTTCGAAGCGTTCGGCGCCGGCGAAGAACTCGTAGCAGTGCAGCCCTGGCAGGCGCTCCACGCCCGGATAATCGTCAAGCACCCGGTCGATCCCGCCATAGGTGCCGCAATCCGCATAGCCGATGAAAATGCGGCGGTACCAGCCCCGGGCCCGGTCGATTTCGGCTCGCAGCCGGGGCGGAATCTGCGCCGGACGAAGGTGCAGTTCCGGATCCAGGCAGCGGATATTCAGGTGGTCCCAGCCATTGGCCCGCCGAATTGCGTGCAACTCTCTGCCAAGGGCGCCGCAAGAGATCACGAGGACCGGATCCCGTTTCATCCGCTCTTGCACCTCGCCCGCATCGCCTCGGCGGGCCAGGGTGACGTCTGCGGAGTGGGTCATCATCAGTAGTTGTGCCTGGCCCGCATCAGGTGTGTGGCGGTTTCCACCGCGGTGGCGGCGTCCCGGCAATAGGCGTCCGCGCCCACCGCCTTGCCGAATTCCTCGTTCAGCGGCGCGCCGCCGACCAGCACGATGTAGTCGTCGCGGATGGATTGGGCCACCAGTTCGTCGATGACCACTTTCATGTAGGGCATGGTGGTGGTCAACAGGGCCGACATGCCGAGAATGTCCGGACTGTGCTCCTGCAGCGCCTCCAGGAAGTCTTCAACGCTGTTGTTGATGCCGATGTCCACGACGTCGAAACCGGCGCCTTCCATCATCATTCCGACCAGGTTCTTGCCGATGTCGTGAATGTCGCCCTTGACGGTGCCGATCACCATCTTGCCCACCGGCTTGGCGCCGGTCTCCGCCAGCAACGGCCGCAGAATGGCCATGCCGCCCTTCATGGCGTTGGCGGCGAGCAGCACCTCGGGCACGAACAGGATACCGTCGCGAAAATCGATGCCGACGATCGTCATGCCGCCGACCAGGGCATCGTTCAGTACCTTGTCCGCCGGCCAGCCCCGCTCGAGCAGGATCTCCGTGCCTTCGATGATTTCATCCCTGAGGCCGTCGTACAGATCGTCGTGCATCTGCTCGACCAGTTCTTCGTCGTCGAGTTCGGAGAGGACGAGATCGTCTTCTTCCTCTCCGTCCACGTCTTTGCCGTGAACATCGTCGCTCATGGAAACCGCCTCAAACCATCAAATATCCTGAAGCGAAAGGTTGCCGCGCCGGCCCGAAGACTCGCCTCTGCCCGAAGAGCGGGGCCAAACGGCAATTCCGGGCCGCGCAGAGGTGTCGAGTCGTCGTTGCAGGCTCCCTCCCGATACCCGTCGGAGCGAGCCGACCGCCTGCCCGCATTCTTGATCCGTTCGGGGGTCCGGTCAATCCCACCGCGGCGGTCTGGCGCCCGCCCGTGTCGTCTGACGACTAAGACCTGCCGTGTAGAACCGCAGTCGTCGCGAGACTTCCAGCGGCTGTCGTGTGCATATTGCATGTCCACCCCGAATGCCGTGAGAATTCCGGCGGCGGCCCTCCGCGGCCGGAGCATGCTATGGAGAACCAGGCGCGCATTGTCATTGTCGGCGGCGGCATCATGGGCGTCGGCCTGCTCTACCACCTGGCGGCAGAGGGATGCCGCGATGTCCTGCTGCTCGAGAAGGGCGAGTTGACGTCCGGCTCGACCTGGCACGCGGCCGGTCAATGCCCCAACCTGGTCGGCAACTACAACCTCGCCAAGATTCACGAGTACAGCGTCTCGCTGTACCGAAAACTGGAGCAGCTGACCGGCCAGGCTGTCGGATGGCATGGCTGCGGCAGCGTCCGCTTCGCCCTCGCCGAGCGGGACCTGGACTGGTTTCGCTACCTGCGCGGAATCGCCGACAATGTCGGCTACCACATGGAGATCGTCGACGTCGGCGAGATCGCGAGGCTCAATCCCTTTGTCTCGACGGAAGGCGTGCTGGCCGGCGCCTGGACCCGCAACGACGGTCATGCGGATCCGTCCGGGCTCTGCCAGGCGATGGCGAGGGGGGCGCGCGACATGGGCGCCAGGATCGTGCGAGGGAACCGCGTGACCGGCATCAATGCGCTGCCGGGTGGCGAATGGGAGCTGGTCACGGAACAGGGGCGCATCATCGCCGAAACCGTCGTCAACGCCGCCGGCTGCTACGCCCGGCAAGTGGCGCGGATGGTGGGGGTAGACCTTCCGATCTGCAATATTCAGCACCATTACCTGGTGTCCGGACCGGTGCCGGAACTGGCCGGCAGAAGCGAAGAACTCCCCGTGACCCGCGACCCCTTCGCCTCCGCCTACCTGCGCCAGGAGCAGCAGTCCGGCCTGATCGGCATCTACGAGGCCGTGCCCGCCGAAGCCTGGCCGCCGGGCGGACTGCCGCACTGGGACTCCGAAAGCGAACTCTTTACCGAAGACCTCGAGCGCCTGATGCCCTGGCTCGGTCGCGCCATGGAGCGCATGCCGGTGTTCGAACCGGCAGGTATCAGGCGCATCGTCAACGGGGCAATCTCCCACAGCCCCGACGGGCTGCCACTGCTCGGCCCCGTGGCCGGGCTGCGCAACTTCTGGCTCTGCTGCGGCTCGTCCTTCGGCATTGCCCAGGGCGCCGGCAGCGGCAAGTACCTGGCGCAATGGATGCTGCACGGCGACTCCGAGATCAACATGACCGGCTTCGATCCCCGGCGCTTCGGTGTCTTTGCGGATGTCGGCTACATGCGGGCCAAGGGTCGCCAGGACTATGGCAGGACCTACGCCACGGCGCTGCCGGGGGAAGAACTGCCGGCGGCCCGCCGGTGCCGGACCAGCCCCCTGTACGACAGGCTCAAGGCCCAGGGCTGCGTGTTTACCGAGACGTTCGGCTGGGAGCGGCCCAAGTGGTTCTCCCCGGACGGCCGCGAGGAACAGCACAGCTTCCGCCACAACAACGTGTTCGACCTGGTGCGCGAGGAGTGCCTGGCCGTGCGCGAGCGGGTCGGCATCCTGGATCTCTCCGGATTCGCGAAGTACGACGTGACGGGTCGCGATGCGCGTACGATGCTCGATCGGCTGTGCGCCAACCGGGTACCGGGACGCGGCCGTATCACGCTCACCCATCTGCTCTCCGAAGGCGGGCGCATCGGCGCGGAAGTCACGATCACGCGCCTCGACGATCAGGTTTTCTACGTGCTGTCCGCCGCCGGTGCCGAGTTGCGCGATCTCGACCACCTGCAGCAGGGACGGCGTGCGGGAGAGCAGGTGCACATCGCCAATGTCACCGACCGGCGCGGCGTTCTGGTGCTGGCCGGACCCGCCGCCCGCTCGGTGCTGGCGCAGCTTGCCGACGCGCCCCTGGACAGCGGCGCGTTTCGCTGGCTGACGGCCAGGGAAATCGACATCGCCGGGATGCCGGTGCGGGCGCTGCGGGTGAACTATGTCGGCGAACTCGGCTGGGAACTGCACCCGGCCATGGAACACATGGAGGCGCTGTACGACGCGCTGGTGGAGGCCGGGGCGGAACATGGCATTCGCAATTTCGGCCTCTACGCGGTCAACAGCCTGCGGCTTGAGAAGGCCTACCGCAGCTGGGGGGCGGAACTGACCAACGAAGTCACCATGTTCGACGCGGCCATGGAGCGCTTCATCAAGCTCGACAAGGGCGATTTCATCGGCCGGGAAGCGGCCCTGCGCTCCCTGCAAGAGGGGGACCGTCCGCTGCAGTTGATCTACTTCAGCCTCGACGCCGGCGACGCGGACGTGCAGGGGGGCGAGCCGATCTTCGACGGCGACCGCTGCGTCGGGGTGACCACTTCCGGCGGTTACGGCCACGCCGTAGGTCAGAGTCTCGGCTTCGGCTACGTCCCGCCGTCGCTGGCTACCCCGGGAAACGGGTTGACGGTCGACGTGCTCGGGCAACGGCGGGAGGTGACCGTACATGAAGACCCGGTCTACGACCCGTCCAACCGCCGATTGCGCGCCTGACGATTCATGACGGCGCGCCCTGACGGCCTGCCGCGTCGCGCCAGCGTGATCGTCATCGGCGGCGGCGTGATCGGCTGTTCGGTCGCCTATCACCTGGCGCGCGCCGGGGTCTCGGACGTGACGCTGCTAGAGCGCAGGCAGCTCACCTCGGGCACGACCTGGCATGCGGCGGGCCTGGTGGGGCAACTGCGCACGTCCATCAACATGACCGAATTGGCGCGCTATACGAGCACGCTCTACCGGCGCCTGGAGGCGGAGACCGGTCAGGCGACCGGCTACCGGCGCTGCGGCTCCTTCTCCCTCGCCACCAACGAGGAGCGGTTCGAAGAGCTTCGGCGCAGCGCGTCGATGGCCAAGGTGTTCGGCCTGGAGGTGGAAGTGGTCACGCCCGCGGCCATCGCGGCCCGGGTCCCGCTAGTGCATACGGCAGACGTGCTCGGCGGCATTCATATTCCATCCGACGGCTATGCCAACGCGGTCGACATTACCAACGCGCTTGCCAGGGGCGCCCGCACCGCCGGTGCGCGCATCTTCCAGAACCTGAAGGTCACCGCCATCCGTACCGCGGGCGGCAGCGTCACCGGCGTAACCACGGAACACGGCGATATCGACGCGGACTGCGTGGTGTTGTGCGCCGGCATGTGGACCCGGGAACTGGCGGCCACGGTCGGGGTGAACGTGCCCCTGCATGCCTGCGAGCACTACTACGCCCTGTTCGAATCGGTGGCGGGGCTGGATGTGAACTTCCCGGTCGTGCGCGACTACGACGCCTGCGCCTACTACAAGTACGACGCGGGCAATCTCCTGGTCGGCGCCTTTGAGCCCCATGCCCGCCCCTGGGCCACGGAAGGCATTCCCGAAGACTTCAGTTTCGACGAGATCGCCGGCAGTCTCGAGCATTTCGAACCCATTCTTGAACAGGCCATGGTGCGGGTCCCGGCGCTGGAATCCGCCGGGCTGAAGACATTCTTCTGCGGGCCGGAGAGCTTCACGCCGGATGTGCGCTACCACCTCGGCCAGGCGCCGGAACTCGACAACTGCTTCGTGGCGGCGGGGCTGAACTCCATCGGCCTGCAGTCCGCCGGCGGTGTCGGCAGGGTGGTCACGGAGTGGATTCGCCTCGGACACCCGCCGTCGGATCTATGGGAGGTGGATGTGCGCCGCAATCATCCCTTCCAGCGCAACCGGAAATATCTGCGCGAACGGGTCTCGGAGAGCCTCGGCCTGCTGTACGCCACGCACTATCCGTATCGCCAGTACGAAACGGCCCGGGGAGTCCGCAAGTCGCCGCTCCATGATCGGCTGCAATCCATCGGCGCGTGCCACGGCGAGCTCGCGGGTTGGGAGCGGCCCAACTGGTACGCGCCGGAACCGGGCCTGGCCCGCTACGAGTACAGTTACGGACGGCAGAACTGGTTCGAACACTCCGCGGCGGAACACCGGGCGGTGCGCGAACGGGCGGGGCTGTTCGACCTGTCTTCCTTCGGCAAGTTTCGGCTCCAGGGCAGGGACGCTGCCCGGGTGCTGAACCACGTCTGCGCAAACGATGTGGACGTGCGCCCGGGCCGCATCGTCTACACCCAATGGCTGAACGACCGGGGCGGCATCGAAGCGGATCTCACCGTCACCCGGCTGGCCGAGGACGACTACCTGGTAGTGACCGCCGCCGCCACGGAAGTGCGCGACTTCCACTGGCTGCAGGGGCACATTCCGCCCGACGCCCGCTGCGCGCTGACCAACGTGACCTCGGCCATGGGCGTGATTTCGATCATGGGGCCGAACGCCCGGGCGCTGCTGCAGTCGCTCAGCCCTAACGACCTCTCGCACGAGGCCTTCCCGTTCGCGCGCAGCCGGGAAATAGAGCTCGGCTACGCCCTGGTGCGCGCCTCCCGGATCACCTACGTCGGCGAACTCGGCTGGGAACTCTACATCCCCACCGAGTTCACGGCCGGCGTCTACGACGCCATCGTCGCCGCGGGCGCGCCCTTCGGCCTGACCCACGCCGGCTATCACGCGCTGGACTCGCTGCGCATCGAGAAGGCCTATCGGCATTGGGGCCACGACATCACCGACGAGGACACGCCGCTGGAAGCGGACTTGGGTTTTGCCGTGAAGTTCGACAAGCCGGGCGGGTTCATCGGACGGGAGGCGCTGCTGAGAGAAAGGGAGGCGGGGTCGTCAAAGCGGCTGCTGCAGTTCCGGCTGCTGGACCCGGAGCCGCTGCTCTACCACAACGAACCCATCTTCCACGAGGACGCCCTGGTCGGTTACGTCACCTCCGGCGCCTACGGCCACACCCTCGGCGGCGCCATCGGCCTCGGCTACGTCGATACGGCCAAGGCGCCGGACCCGCCAGAGCAAGGTTTCAGCATCGAGGTGGCCGGGGACCGCATTCCGGCGGAGGTTTCTTCAAGGCCGATGTACGATCCGGGAAACAGGCGCATCCGCCGGTGATGGTGGGTCTCCGGCGCCGGTCATCGCCCCATCGCTGTCCGGGAAAGCATGATCGGAAACTCCGACCGCACTCGCGCGTCGACTTCGTCGCTGACGTGACGCGGTACGTGATTGGTGAGAATGTCCCGTGTCTTTTCGATTGCCTGTTCCAGCAGAACCGGCTTGCCCAGTTCCTCCCAGACGTTCGGACTGGTGCGGTCGCTGAAGTCCGGGTAGAAGTACTCGCTCTGCATCACCTGCAGGGTGTTCCCTGAGCCCAGGTAATGACCTTCGCCGCTGCTGCAGATCTGGTCGATCTCGGCGAAGCTCAATGTATCGGAGTTGACTTCGATCCCGCGGGTAGCGCGCCCGACAGATCCAAGGAGGTCGTTGTCCAGGATCAGGCTTTCGGGGCATGTGCCCAACAGGCTGGCGTACATGCCGGCGGATTCATAGACGATGTTCGCCCCGGACAGGGCGGCTGACAGCACCGTCGCACCGCGTTCGGCGCCCGCCTGGAAGTCTGGAAACTTGGCATCGCTCATGCCGCAGGCGGTGCCGAAGGGCAGGTCGAAATAGTTGCCGACCTGGGCGCAGGCGGCGGACAGCAGGCCCTGCTCCGGCGAGCCGCCGCTCATCGCCCCGGTGCGCAGGTCGGAAACGAACGGCCAGGTGCCGAGAATCGCCGGTGCGCCGGGTTCGATCGCGTTCACGTAGACCAGTCCGCCGAGGCACTCCGCCCAGGCTTGAGAGACCGTCCCGGCAAGATAGGCGGGTGCCGTCGCACCGGCCTGGCCCGCGGACAGCAGCAATACCGGCATGCCGCCCTGCACCGCGACCCGCAGGCATTCAAGGGCATCCGTGGCGAACTTCAACGGTGGTACGACGAAGCAGTTGGACTGGCTGACAAAGGGGCGGGCGCGCCATGCGGCCTCGCCGCCGGCGATCATGTGCAGCATCTCGAGGCTCTTCTCAAGGTGCGGTCCTATCGTCCAACTGGAGCCAACGTGCTTGCTGGTGCCCATCACGCAGCAGTAGAGGGTATTGATATCCAGCGCGTAGTTGTCGGGGCTGTCTCGAGGGACGCAGGTCCGCTGGAACATGTGGATGTGTTCGCAGGTGTCGGCGATGCGCGCCATGTCGTAGAGGTCCTGCGCCTCGGAGTCCCGGTAAAGCCCTTGCTCCGAGTCGGCCACCATGACCGCGGCGCCGGCGGTGGAGAAGTGCACCCTGGCGCCGCTCAAGTCCAGGTCCCATCGCGGGTCCTGACCGTGCAGCACCAAGTCCCGCCGTGCCTGTTGCAACGTCCGTTCGACCAGATCTCGGGGCATGCGCAAACGCCCGTCGTCGCCGAGCACGGCGCCCACCGCGGTGCAGGTTTCGATGCAGTGCGGTGTGGGGTCGGCGAATCCGACCCGGTCCAGAATCCTGAAGGCGTTTTCCGCGATGGCTTCGACGCCGGCTGCGGACAAGGGCTGGAACTGTCCGCCGGTGTGTCCCGGTCGAACCGGCTTGACCGCTTCAGCCAGCGGTGCGGCGCGCTGGGCCTGGCGTGCCCGCCTACCGCCTGATCGTCTTGCCATGGCAGCTCTCCTTAGACGCTAGCTTACCGAATCCCCGCAGGCGCCACTCATGCTCGCAGCCGTGCGTTGTCGGGATCCCACGGACTTTCTTGCACGACGCGTGCGGGGTATCTCTCGCCAAGAATGTCGATATCGACCGCTGTGCCGACCTCGGCCAGCTCCGGGTGCACCATTGCCAGCGCGAGAGACTGCGCGAGCCGGAAGCCGTAGTTGCCGCTGGTTGCCCTGCCGATCATCCGCCCGTCGACGTATAGCGGGTTGTTGCCGATGGGGTCGGCATCTTCGGGACCGTCCACGGCCAGGGTGACGAAGCAGTTGGCGAATCCGCGCTGGCGCCATTCCAGGAGTCCGGTGCGACCCGTGAAGTCGCCCTTGTCGAGGTTCACGAAACGGTCGAGGCCGGACTCGAGCGCGGCGTACTCGATGGACAGATCGGTCCCGATCATCCGGTAGGACTTCTCGACGCGAAGCGAGTCCATCGCGCGGATGCCGAACGGCTTGAGGCCAAGGTCGGCGCCGGCCTCCATCAGCGCGTCGAAGATTGTGTTCTGGTACTCGATGCCGTGGTGGATCTCCCAGCCGAGTTCGCCCACGAAATTGAGCCGCATGAGCTTCACCGGAGCGAGGCCGATAGTGGCGTCCTTGCCGGTCAGCCAGCGGAATGCGGCGTTGGAGAGATCGGTGTCGCAGACGCGCGACAGGAGTTCCCGCGACTTCGGTCCGGCGATGACCAGCACGCCCATCGCGGCCGTGAGGTTCTCGAATCCGACCGAGCCGTCGGTCGGCAGCTGGCGCCGCAGCCAGTCGTGGTCCAGCCGCTGGAAGGCTCCGGCCGATACCAGGTAGAAGCGATCCGCCGCCTCCCGGTGGATGGTGAACTCGGAGTGCACGCCGCCCAGCGTGTTGAGCGCGTGGCACAGGCCGACACGTCCCGTCCTCGGCAGGCGATTGGCGACGAAACCGTCCAGGAACGCCGCGGCGCCCGGACCGCTGACGCGGGCCTTGGCGAAGGCGGTCATGTCGAGCAGGCCGACGTTGTCGCGGACGTTGCGGCACTCCTCGCCCACGGCCTCGAACCAGCGGGAACGCCGGAACGACCAGTGGTCTTCCCGCGCGACGCCTTCGGGGGCGAACCAGTTGGGCCGCTCCCAGCCGAACTTCTGGCCGAATACCGCGCCGAGGTTCCGCATCCGCTCGTAGCACGGGGCCGTGCGCAGCGGGCGCCCGGCGGGCCGCTCCTCGTCGGGATAGTGCACCGTGAAGACGTTGGCGTAGGCCTCCTCGTTCTTCGCCCTGAGATAGGCGCCGATGGCGTAGTCGCCGAACCGGCGCGGATCGACGCCGAGCATGTCGATGGTGGGTTCGCCCTCGACGATCCACTCGGCGAGCTGCCAGCCTGCGCCGGCCGCTGCGGTGATACCGAAACTGTGGCCCTCGTTGAGCCAGAAGTTGCGCTTGTCCCATGCGGGGCCGACGATGGGGCTGCCGTCCGGCGTATAGGCGATGGCCCCGTTGTAGACGCGCTTGACGCCCAGCTCGGCGAACGCGGGCACGCGGCGGATCGCGGACTCCATGTGCGGCGCAAGGCGGTCGATGTCGTCGTTGAAGAGCTCATATTCGCTCTCTGGATCGGGCCCGTCCAGGTAGCATGCCGGAGCGCCTTTCTCGTAGGGACCGAGCAGCAGCCCGCCGGCTTCTTCGCGCATGTACCAGGAGCCGTCGGACTCGCGCAGCACGCCCAGCTCGGGCAGGCCCTGCGCATGCCGGGCGAGGATATCCGGGTGCGTCTCGGTGACGATGTACTGATGCTGTATGGGCAATACGGGGATGTCGAGGCCGATCATGGCGCCGGTGCGGCGCGCGAAGTTGCCCGTCGCCGACACGACGTGCTCGGCGATCCAGTCGCCCTTGTCGGTGCGTACGAGCCACTCGCCGCCCGGGGTCTCCTCGATCCCGATGACGCAGGTTTGGCGATGGATCGATGCGCCCCGGAGGCGGGCGCGGCGCGCCAGGGCCTGGGTGAGGTCTGCCGGCTGCACGTAGCCGTCGTCGGGATGGCGTATCGCGCCGATGAGTCCATCGGTGACCGCCAGCGGCCAGATGTCATGCACCTCGTCGGGTGTGAGGAACTCGACGTTGACGCCGATGGTGCGGGCGACGCCCGCATACTGACGGTACTCGTCCATGCGGTCCGGCGTCATCGCCAGGCGGATGTTGCCGACTGTGCGCAGGCCCAGGTCCGAGTCGGCATCCTCCTCTAGCCGGCGGTAGAGGTTGACCGAGTGCTTGTGGATCTGGCCCACGGAGTAGCTCATGTTGAACAGCGGCAGGAGGCCCGCCGCGTGCCAGGTGGAACCGGATGTCAGTTCCTTGCGTTCGAGCAGCGCCACGTCCAGCCAGCCCTTCGCCGCGAGGTGGTAGAGGGTGGCGACACCGACGACACCGCCGCCGATGACCACCACGCGGGCATGTTGCGCCATCTGCCGTTCTCCCTGGGCTCGCGCTGCCAGAATCGACCGAGCTACAGTCCGATGACGCGCCCGTCCGGGTCAACCCCGACGTCCAGGGCGGCGGGTCGGCGCGGCAGGCCGGGCATCGTCATGATGTCTCCGCAGATGACGACGACAAATCCGGCGCCGGCCGCGAGCCGCGCCTCCCGTACCGGGAGCACGTGGCCTTCGGGCGCGCCCATGGCCTTCGGGTCCGCGGAGAAGCTGTACTGCGTCTTGGCGATGCAAACCGGGAGATGGCCATAGCCAAGCTTTTGGAACGCATCGAGCTGGTTCGCGGCGATGGAACTCACCGATATCCCGGAAGCACCGTAGAGACTGGTCGCAATCTCCTCGATTTTGTCTCGCAGGGGCATTTCATCGGGGTAGAGCAGTTCGACCCCCATTGAGGAGCCCTGATCGAGCCTGTCGAGGACGGCTCGAGCCAGCTTGGTGGCCCCGGCGCCGCCGTCTGTCCAATGGGTGGCAACGACAGCTTCGACGCCGTATTGGTTCGCAATCGCTTGAATGGCGGCAATCTCGTCTTCGGTGTCCGCGTCGAAGCGATTGATCGCGATCACCGGCTTCAGGCCGAACCGCTCGAGGTTTGCGACATGACGCCGAAGGTTCGGCGCCCCGGCGCGAACCGCCGCCACATCCGGCTCATCAAGGTCGCGTTGCCCGGTGCCGCCGTGCAGCTTGAGAGCCCGAACGGTGCATACCAGCACCGCCGCGTCGGGACGCAGGCCGGATTGGCGGCACTTGATGTCGAGGAACTTTTCCGCCCCGAGATCCGCTCCGAAGCCCGCTTCGGTCACCACTACGTCGGACAGCCCGAGAGCGGCGCGCGTTGCGATGACCGAG
Organism: Pseudomonadales bacterium; assembly: GCA_963668365.1. Lineage (GTDB taxonomy): Bacteria > Pseudomonadota > Gammaproteobacteria > Pseudomonadales > Azotimanducaceae > VXNE01. The sequence goes on along the minus strand of OY764266.1, from coordinate 3,832,047 downwards.
TTGCAGCCGTGGGCGATATTGGCGAAGGGGCCGCCATGAATGAAGGCGAGGTTGCCTTCGAGGGTTTGCACGATGTTCGGCTGCAGGGCGTCGCTCAGCAGGGCGGCCATCGCCCCGTCGACGCCGAGGTCCCTGGCGGTGACCGGTTTGCCGTCCCGGCTGCGGGCGACGACGATGCGGCCGAGGCGCTGCTGCAGGTCTTGCCGGTCGCTCGCAAGGCAAAGCACGGCCATGACTTCGGACGCGGCGGTGATATCGAAGCCGCCGGTGCGGTGGGCGCCGCGGCCGAGATTGAGTTCCACCTCGCGCAACGCGCGATCGTTGAGGTCCATGACGCGGCGCCAGGAAATCGTCTCCGGGTCGATGTCGAGCGGGTTTTTCCAGTAGAGATGACTGTCGACAACGGCGGCGAGCAGGTTGTTCGCCGCCGAGACGGCGTGCATGTCCCCGTTGAAATGGAGGTTGATGTCCGTCTCCGGCGCGACCCGGGCCCGGCCGCCGCCGGTCGCGCCGCCCTTCATGCCGAAACAGGGGCCGAGCGAGGGTTCGCGCAGACAGGCCGCGGCACGCGCGCCGAGCAGGTTGAGCGCATCGGTGAGCCCGATGCTGGTGGTGGTCTTGCCTTCTCCGGCCGCGGTCGGCGAGATGGCGGTGACCAGCACCAGTTTGCCATCCGGCCGTCCTGCCTGGCCGCCTTCCGCGAGCGCCAGCTTCGCCTTGTGGTGCCCGTAGGGGGTCAGGAGATTGGCGCCGATGCCGAGGCGCGCTTCGGCGAGGGGGATGATGGGATGCAGCGCGCTCGCGCTACTGCCGGGCCTTGCGCGCGACGCGTCATCGGGGACTTCGCGGTCCACCCTGGGACCGGCGGCACCTCTCGTGGTCGCCCCGTTGGCGCTTAGCCAGCGGGACGTTCGGGGCAGCCCGCCGAAGGTAAACAGGTGAATCCCGGCGAGGGTCGTGCCGGGCGACTCCACGCGGTATTGCGCCAGCGCCCGCAGGACGTCGTCCGGCGACCAGCTCTTCAACAGCCGGATCACGCTGGGTTGCCGCGTGAGCGCGCGCGCGGACGCGCGCACGCCGCAGCGGGCGGCATAAGCCAGCAACGTTCGCAACCGGGCCGGGCCGGGCAGGCCGATATAGACCGGCAGCGGGCAGCCCCGGTCGCGCATCGCAGCGAGCCACGCGATCGCGGTCGCCGATGCAAACGTGAACTGCGTGACGATCCACATTTCGGTATCGGTCGCGTTGGCGTAGTCGATCTTGCGCGACAGGGCGGCTTCGAGCTCCCCCCGCGCCGCCAGGGGATGTCCTTCCGGGTAGGCGGTCACGCCGAGACGGCGCAAGCCGTGCTCGACGAGCTTGCCGGATTCGAGCACATCGAGGGTGTCCCGATAGGGCCCCGCCGCGCGCGCGTGGTCTCCGGCCACCAGCAACAGTTCGTCAACCCCGGCCTCGGCGAGTCTGCCCAGCCGGTCGTCCAGTTGCCCGGCGCTCTTCATCAACCTTGCGGGCAGGTGCGGGACCGGCGACATGCCTTCTGCGCCGAGGCGCTGGCAGGCGGCCATGGTCTCGCGCCAGGCGACGCCGGGAACGGACGGGATATAGACCCGCGTTCCGCGGGACAGGTAGTCCGTGAGCGGGCCCGCCGATACGAGTTGGCGCGGCGAGAGTTCTACCGAGGCGTGCCGGACCAGATCTCGCTGGGTGTCCAGCACATCGATGGCATTGAGGGAGTTGGTGCTGTCGGGTAGTGCATCCATGGCGTTCAGTCGGCGCTGTCCCGGCCGCGGCCTCGAACGACTTCCCGAATGTTCGGATTCACAGACGGCCGGAACGGCACGTCCACCACCTCGCCGGCCACGGGTTCGCCGGGGCGTTCGGCGTACTCGGCGGGAAGGCTGACGCTCAGCCTGGTACCCACGTCGCGCATTTCCCACGGGACGTAGGCCAGCGCGATGTTGGTCTCGAGTTCCGGCGAGAACCACGGCGAGGTGACGTAGCCCGCGGGGTCGTCCCCGTCGCTGCGGGAGATGAGCCAGAAGTCGTTGGCGTAGTCCGTCACCGGTCGACCCCCGAAGACGATGCCGACAAGCACATTGCGGAACGGGGGAGAACCGGCGTCGATGGCGCGCCGCGCGGCTTCGAGCGCCTGCTTGCCGACATAGTCCGCCCGCTTGCGTCGCGGCACCTGGTAACCGAGATTGCACTGGAAGGGCAGGGTCTCGTGGTCCAGATCCTGCCCCCAGGACAGGATGCCGGCGGCGATGCGACGGTGATGCGCCGGAGCTGTGACCATGAGCTGATGCCGCTCGCCGGCCTCGAGCACTCCGTGCCAGAGGTCTTCGGCGTAGAGCGTCGCGTCCTTGAGGTAGATTTCGTAGCCCTTCTCGCCGGTGAACCCGGTTTGCGAGACGATGACATCGCGACCGTTCACTTGCCCTTCCATCAGCCCGTAGTAGGGGATGTCGCGAACGCGCTCGCCGAAGAGATCCACCATCAGCGCCTCCGATTTCGGACCTTGGATCTGCACCGGCGCGACGTCGATCTCGGCGATGGAGACATCGCAGCGCAGCCCGAGGTTGACGCCTCTCAGCCACATCTCGATGTCGCTGTCGGCGAGCGAGAACCAGAACTCGTCCCCGGCCACGCGCAGAAGCACGGGGTCGTTCAGCACGCCGCCATCTTCGTTGCACAGGATGACGTACTTGGCGTGCATGGGCGCGATGCGCGTGGCGTCGCGCGTGATCACGTGGTTGACGAACTTCTCGGCGTCCGGTCCCTTGACCTGGATCTGACGCTCCACCGCGACGTTCCAGAGCGTCGCGTGGTTGACCAGGGCGTCGTACTCCACCATCGCGCCGCCGTCTTCCGGAGGCACGTATCCGCGCGGGTGGTATACGCGGTTGTAGACCGTCGCCCGCCAGCACCCGGCTTCCATGGAAAGGTGCCAGTAGGGCGACTTCCGCACCCGGGTCGAGATGAGCAGTCCCACCGGGGTCGGGCCGGACTGACGCAGGTTGATGGGAACTTTCCGGTCGGACTGGTCGACGCTCAAGCACTGGCGCAGGTCTGCGTACCGGACGGCTCCGTTGTCGCTGGTGTCCGTGGTCATCTGACTCCCCCCGGGGCGGAATTCGAGGCTGCCGTTCGGAGCCATCCTCCACTGGCGGCATCGGCGGCAGATTGCCTGAACTCGCTCAACGCATTCCAGTCAAAGGCGACATGCAGTAGTCGAGAAACGACGACGCGGCGAGGCCGCTCCTTCTGGCCGATTTCCAAGGTTCTTTTCGATGGCGGATGGAACCGTGAATTCGTGTGAATCTATCCCCAAAACAGGCGACATTGAATAGTCGAAAGGCGACACGCCGAAGCGGGTCGAGTCAGGGTCGAGTCAGGCCCTTTCAGGGTGCTGGACGACGCTCGTCGGTGGGCCGTTTTCCATACTTCGCGAGGTAGGATTTGCCGAACCGCGCCGCGGTCGAGAACCCGCAGCGGGAGGCGATTTCGGTGACCGACATGCTGGTTTGCAGCAACAGCAGGCGGCCCTGGTTCAATCGCAGGTCGAGGTAATAGCGCGACGGCGTGCAATCCAGGTGCTCGTGAAACAGGCGCTCCAGTTGGCGCGGCGAGATGTCGGTGTATTCGGCCACCTCGCCGAGGGTGAGCGGCTCCTCGATGTTGGCTTCCATCAGCGCCACGGCGTCGACCAGCCTCTGCTGGTTCACGGCGCCGAGCTGATACTGCAGCGGCGTTCGCTGCATGTCGTTCTCGGTGCGCACCCGCTCGAGGAGAATCTGCTCGGAGATGGCGCGGGCCAACTGCTGTCCGTGGGCCGCGCCGACCAGGTTCAGCATGAGATCGATGGAACTGATGCCGCCGGAGCACGTGTATCGGTCGCGGTCGACTTCGAACAGCCGGGACGACACCTGCACGCGCGGGAATTGCTCGCGCAGGCTGGACAGGTTTTCCCAATGGATCGCGCAGCGGTATCCGTCCAGCAGACCGGCGGCGGCGAGGAAGTGCGCGCCGGTGCAAAGGGCGCCCAGGGGGGCGCGCTTGGCGAAACCGCGCAGCGTGTCGAGCAGAACCCGGCTGCAGTGCCGCTCGCAGTGGTAGCCGCCGCAGACGAACAGCATGTCCACTCGGTCGAGGGAATCCGCGTCCCCGTCCGGCACGAGCCGAAGCCCGTCGCTCGATGGCACGGGCTCGCCGTCGAGGGTCAGGCAGGTCCAGCAATAGAGCTGGCGCTCGCTCAACCGGTTGGCCATTCGCAGCACGGCGATCGCACTGGTCAGCGTGACGATCGTGTAGTCCCGCGTCATCAGGAACGCGATGCTCGCCGGCTCGTCACGACGCCCGCCGGGAGGCATGCCGTCACTCATGACTGTTTCGACCATCGCTTTTCACAATTGTCCCCGAGTTTCGCGCTTTCGTTCGCGGCGCACAATAATCTGGCCGCGATCTGTCCGTGTCTCGGCTTTGATCAGCCTCCGTAAAGCCTCCGTAAACCGTTGCAATGCGACGCTGCTAGTAGTAGTAATCTGCTTTGGTGGCAATGGTAATGGGCTCATCCTGGAGTTCGGAGAGGGAACTGCTCAATGAAGACGCGACGTATGCACGACAGGAAACCGGGGCGTAACAGGCTCGTTTCCGCAACCCCGAGAAGAAAGCCATTGGGCATCGCCATTTCGGCCGCGCTGGTGAGTGCGGGCGGGGCGAGCGCAGGCGAGGGGACCGGCGTGGAGGTCGCCGAGGATCGAACCCGCGGCATTGAAGAGGTCATCGTGACGGCCACCAAGCGGGCCGAATCCATCCAGGATATCGCGGTATCCGTCTCGGCCCTGGCAGGTGAAGCCCTCGATGAACTGAGGATCAACAGCTTCGACGATTACATCAAGCACTTGCCCAATGTGGTGATGATGGGCGTCGGCCCCGGGCAGAGTGAGATCTATATCCGGGGGGCGGCCACGGAGCAGTCGAAAAACACCATCGCCAGCATCCAGGGCTCGTCGCCCGCGACCGCCCTTTACCTCGACGAGCAGCCCGTCTCTTTCGGCGGCCGCAACCTCGACGTCTATGTCACGGACATGAGTCGCATCGAGGTGCTGCCGGGTCCCCAGGGCACGCTCTTCGGCGCCAGTTCCCAATCCGGGACCGTTCGTCTTATTACCAACAAGCCCGACATCACCCGGTTCGAGGGCGGCGTCAAGCTGGGTGCGTCATCCACCGCGGACGGCGGGGCGAGCAACTCCCAGGAAGCGTTCCTGAACGCGCCCATTTCAGACCGCGCTGCTCTGCGTGTCGTCGGCTATCGCGACCAGCAGGCCGGCTGGATCGACAACATTCCGAACGATCCGGCGAACGGGGGCTTTTCGCCCAGCATAGACGTGCTCAATCGGAACGACATTTCGGGCGCACCGGTTCACCCCGACAGTCCGTTCGAGGCGGCGGACAACAGCCACCTGGTCGAGGACGACTTCAACGATGCCGGATACGCGGGGGCCCGCGTCAGCTTTGCCTACGATATCGACGATGAGTGGGGCGTGCTCGTTCAGCACGTCCGGCAATCGCTTGAGACCGACGGGGTCTTCGCCTACGACCCCAACCTCGACGGCGAGAGCAGCGTCAACCGGTTCACCGTGGACAGTACCGCCGACGATTTCGGACTGACTACGCTGACCGTCAATGGCCGTGCCGGCATGCTGGATATCATCTATGCGGCCGGCTTTCTCGACCGGGAGGTGGAGGCGTTCGTCGACTATTCGGACTACACCAATGGCGGAGGTTACCAGGTCTACTACCTGTGCACCGGCACCAGGGACTGGGGAGGCAGCAGCGGATTCGACGGCTACGGGGGAACCGTGGGATTGAGCGCGTGCTGGGATCCCGAGGCCCAGTACGAGGAAGAGACCACGAACAGTCGCGTTACCCACGAGTTCCGCGTTTCCACGCCGCATGAAAACCGGTTCAGTGTCACGGCGGGCGCCTACCTCGACGATCAGGAAACCACGGGCGTGGGGGCCTTCGAGGATGCGGCTACGCGGGATGACGGCGACGGCTCCTGGCCCGTGCTTGCCTTGATCGGCGATCAGGGGGAAGGGACGAACGCGAGTCCCGCCGTGCCATTCAACGGCGCGGTCAGTTTCGTCAACGACTACACGAGAAAGATCGACCAGGTCGCGGTGTTCGGCCATGTCGATTTCGCGGTTGCGAACAACGTCACGGCGAGCTTCGGCGCCCGCTGGTATGACCTGAACTTCGACTTCAAGGGGGCGAGCAGTTTCTCGTTCGGGTGCAAGTACGGCACGGACAACTGCGACTCGAGTGTCGTCCGAGGCGGTTTCGACGCCACCAGCCGAACTTCCGGAAACAATGTCACCGAGCGCCTTCGGGCCCTCGGGCGGGGGACGCTGGACGCTCTCACTTCGGTCAACCTCAGTGAATGCCGCTCCGACGCGGCGACGTGCAGGGGCGGAGATGTGGACATGTTCGGAGCACCCGGCGCGGAGGCGGTGCTGACCGACATCCAGAGCGGCGCGCTGAATGTGGAGAACCTGGACGATGACGGCGTGCTGAACGAATCCGACGTCATCCTCCGGGCGTCGCTCGACTGGCGCGTGAACGACGACCTGATGGTGTTCGCCACTTGGGGCCAGGGTTTCCGGCATGGTGTCACCAACCGGAATGCCGGCAAGGCGGCCAACAATCCGCGCCGTCTGCCTGTCTACGACGGCTACCGCGTGCCCGCCATCGCGCTCACGGACCACATGAACAACTTCGAGTTGGGTATGAAGGGCGACTTCGCGGATAACACCCTGCGGATCAACGCGACGGCGTTCGCCTCGGAAATCACGGACCTGCAGGTTTCCCGTTTCGACCCGGCCAACGTGGCGTTCCTCGTCTTCATCGAGAACGTGGGAGACGCGACGGTCCGTGGCGTCGACGCCGATTTCACCTGGCTGGCGGCCCCGAACTTCCTGATCACCGGCGCGGTCAGCCTGGTGAGCAGCGAGATTACCCGTATCAATCCGCAGTTGAGGGAGATCGCCGTGCCGGAGGGCAGCGAACTGCCTTTCGCCCCGGGATTCTCCGGCAGCCTGCAGGCCCGGTACGACTTCCACGGGGTGTTGGGCGGACAGGCCAATGCCTATCTCAGCGGCAGCGTCAGCTTTTCCGGCGAAAGCAAGTCGGGCATGGTCGGCAGCGCCTTCTTCGTCGAGGATACGCTGAAGCGCAGCCATGGCGGACAGGGCTCGGGGCTCGAAATCGCCAATGAAGGCGGGATCTTTGCTGGCGGCAACTGCGGGACTTACGATGCGGAGTCCTTCTGCGCTAACGGCAGATACGTGCAGCGCGCCTACACGCTGGTGGATGTTGCCATTGGCGTCGAGAAGGACGCCTGGAGCGCGGAACTGTTCGTCGACAACCTCACGGATACGCGGGCGGAACTGCATGTCGACACGCTGCAGTACGTCCCGAAGGTCGTGACCAATCGTCCTCGCACGATAGGCGTGCGCCTGTCCTACAGCTTTGACTGATTGAGTCGGGCGGGAGACGGGTTTCTCAGACCTCGCGAAGAGGGCAGGCGCGCAGCCTGCCCTCTTTTCGCATTCGTGATGTTCGCACCGGTGGACGCTGCTCCTGTCGGTGCGGGTATCGCCCGGTCCCGGCGAGACGGCGGTGTCCCGGTCGGGTGGTATCATCCGAACAGCCTTCGCACCTGACGCCGGCCCATGCCATCAGACCCTGCCAGCGGCGCAGCCCGGATGCCGAGCACCGATGGCGCCGCCGTATCGCTTGACCAAGCCAGGAGACTGATCCAGTCGGCGAGGCCCGGCGAGGCGGTTTCTCTTGCCAGCGACCTGCTCGCTTCCGGCCTCGAGGGCGAGGCGCGCGCCGAGGCGTTGTACCTGCTCGCGGTGGCGCAACGTTTTGGCAACCAGCCCCGGCAAGCCCTGGCGACGCTGCAACGACTGCACGACGAGAACAACGGCCATGCGCGCGCATGGCAGGAGCGCGGTCATATCTGTGTCGCGCAGGGCTGGCTTGAAGAGGCCGTCGCGGCATACGCCCGGGCGGTGGAAAGAAACCCGGCACTTCCCGCGAGTTGGCGCGCGCTCGCGGAACTGCATGCGCGGAAGGGGGACCGGGAAGCGGCAGGGCGGGCGCGCGAACGGCTCGAATCCCTGCGGCGGCTGCCGCCGGAACTAGCGCACGTCATCGACCTGACTCACGAAGGGAAGCTCTACAAGGCTGAGCAACTGTGCCGGAAATTCCTGCAAACGCATCGGCATCACGTCGAGGCCATGCGGCTGTTGGCGGAGATCGGAACGAAGCTCAAGATCTACGACGATGCGGAGTTCCTGCTCGAGAGCTGTGTCCAGTTCGCGCCCGATCACGTGCAGGCGCGCCTCGACTACACCAACCTCCTGATCAGAAAAACAAAGTTCGAGAAAGCCAACGAACAGGCGATGGAACTGCTGAAGTTGCAGCCGGAGAACCGCAGCTTCAGGACTACCCTCGCCACCACCCTGATCGGACTCGGTCGGTTCGACGAAGGGATCGCGCTCTACCGGGAGATCCTGGATGCGGACCCCGCCCGCAGCCAATTGCACCTGCTGACCGGTCACGCGCAGAAAACCGTGGGCGCGCTCGACGATGCCGTCGAGTCCTACCGGCAAGCCTATCGTCACCGTCCCGATTTCGGCGATGCCTTCTGGAGCCTGGCCAACACCAAGACCTACCGTTTCAGCGACGAGGAACTGCGTCATATCAGGCGTTTCGAGCAGGCGCCGGGAATTGCCGCCGAGGACCGCATCCACCTGTGTTTCGCAGCCGGCAAGGCGCTGGAAGACCGGGGCGAGTTTGACGCCTCGTTCGAATACTACGAGCGGGGCAACGCCCTCAAGATGACCGAGACCCGATACAAGGCCGAAGTCAACGAAAGACGCGCGCGGGCGCAGGTGGAAACCTGCGCCAAAGACCTGTTCGAAGGCAGCCCCGGGGTCGGCGCCAAGCACCGGGACCCCATATTCATCGTCGGGCTCCCGCGCGCGGGCTCGACCCTGCTGGAACAGATCCTCGCCTCGCACAGCCTCGTGGACGGCACCATGGAACTGCACAACATCCTGGCACTGGCGCAGCGGCTGCGGGGCCGGCAGGCGGAAAGGGACTCGCGCTATCCGGGGATCCTCCACGAACTCGACGACGACTACTTCCGGCGTTTCGGCGAGCAGTACATTGAGCAGACCCGAGCCTACCGCGGCGCGGCGCCGTTCTTCATCGACAAGATGCCGAACAACTTCATGCACGTCGGCCTGATCCGGCTCATCCTGCCCAACGCGAAGGTGATCGATGCGCGGCGCAGCCCCATGGCCTGCTGCTTCAGTTGCTTCAAGCAACTCTTCGGGGAAGGCCAGGAGTTCACCTACGGCCTGCCTGAAGTCGGCCGTTACTACCGGACCTATGTGCGCGTGATGGACCACTGGGACGAGGTGCTGCCCGGGTTCGTGCTGCGCGTCATGCACGAGGACGTGGTGGACGACCTGGAGACCCAGGTGCGGCGCATGCTCGACTTCTGCGGACTGCCGTTCGAGGAGAACTGCATTCGCTTCCACCAGACCGAGCGCAGTATCCGCACGCCGAGTTCCGAGCAGGTGCGGCAACCCATCTTCCGCGAAGGGCTGGACCGGTGGCGGCGGTTTGAGACGCACCTCGGTCCCCTGCGGGAAGCCCTGGGCGCCGAGCTACTCGAGCGCCATCCCGACGCATAGGCGTTTCTTCGCGCGCATCGCGCCCGAACCGGCCCCATGAGCATGATCGACGCTAAAGTCACGCAGACGCTGTTCGACCTGTACCGGGCGGGAGAGTTCGAATCCCTGGCGAAGCAGGTGCGCGGCATGCTCGCCTCGCATCCGGACCAACTGGTTCTGCACAGCCTGCTGGGAGCTGCCTGCCTTGAATTGGGGGAATACGACGCAGCCATCGTGAGCTACCGGGCGGCCCTTGCGATTCGGCCCGGATTCGCGAAAGCGCACAACAGCTTGGGTCTGGCCTATCTCCGCGCCGGCCGCCCGGAGGACGCGGCCGGCAGTTTCGCGCGGGCCATCGACTGCGATCCCCGGTTCGCCGAGCCCCGCTTCAACCTTGGGTTGATCCATGAGCATCGGCGGCGCCCAAGCGAGGCGGCCGAGCAGTACGAACAGGCCGTCGGACTGGAGCAGGGGTACGGCAAGGCCTGGTGCGCCCTGGCAAAGGTCTCCTGGGAACTGGGGAACCACGGTCGGGTCTTCGAGTGCTACGAGCGGGCATTGGCGATCGATGCACATGATCTCGCGGCGCATCGGGGTTTGATGCAGTTCCTCGAACAGTCCAACCGGCACGACGAATTGCGCGAGGCGGCCGCCCGCGCGCGGGGAGCGCTGGGCGCGGAACATCCCCTGGTTCGGTTTCAGGAAGGTGTGCTCGCGGACATCGACGGGGACGGCCATCGAGCACGGGGATTGCTCGAAAGCTGCCCCATCGAACCGGTGGATGCGTATGCGCTGCACGACGAGAGAATGCGGATGGCGCGCCTGACCGCCATCTGCGACCGCCTCGACGATGCCGGTGCGGCCGTGGGATACGCCGCCGGCGCGAATCGCTTGTCAAGGCAATCAAGTGCCGGCAAAGGTATCGACAAGACGAGATTTCTTGCGTTCGTCGAGAATCGGAGAAGGTACTTCACGGGTCCGAATGTCCGGCAATGGCGCCGGCACGAGGAGTCGGCGTCGGCGGATTCCCAGTCCCGACAACCCGTGTTCGTGGTCGGCTTTCCCCGATCGGGAACGACGCTCATCGACATGCTGCTTCGGGGTCACCCCGGTATCGAGGTCGCCGAAGAGAGCGATGCGGTCCCGACAATGGTCAACGGGTTGTGCGGCCCCCTGGACGAGCGCCTTGCGGGTCTGGGAGACCTTTCCGGTGAAGCGATCAAGCGCGCGAGATCCGCCTATTTCGAGGCTCTCGCAGGGCATGTCGAGATATCTGGGGCTGAGATATCTGGGGCGACCCTGAAGGTCGTCGACCGCTTTGCCCTGAACTCCGTTTATGCCGGCGAAATACACCGGGTCTTCCCGGACGCCAAGTTCATCCTGATGCTTCGACATCCGGCGGACTGCGTATTGAGCTGTTACCTCAGAACCTTTGTCGAGTCATCGGCAAACGACAACTTTCACAGCCTGGAGGAAGCCGCCCACCTGTACGACCGGGTCATGGGCCTTTGGACGCAGCTCGCGGAGCTGTTTGACCTGCGCCGCATCGAGGTCAAATACGAAGACCTGGTGGCGGACGTCGAGCGGGTGTGCCGCTCGGTCCTGGATTTCATCGGGGTGCCGTGGAGTCCGGGCGTGCTCGACCACGAAGCCACGGCCCGAAGCCGTCCGTACATCCGGACCGCGAGCTACAATCAGGTCACGCAGCCGCTCTACGCCCGCGCGACAGGCCGCTGGCTCAAGTACCGGGAGCACCTCGACCCGATTCTGCCGGTGCTCGAGCCATGGATAGAGCGGTTGGGATACGCAAGGGGCCCTGCTCCCGGCGGCTAGCTGTTCCGCACGGGGTCCTCAGTCCATCCGTGCGTCGGGCGCGAGCGCGGCGTTCAGGACCCGTTGCGCGAAGATCGCGTTGACGCCGATGCCGTTGCTCCGGGCGGTCAGCGCGCGCCTGTCCGGGCGCAGCTTGCGGCGTGTTCTGGCGATCAGCGCGCGGTAGTGGCCGATGCCTTCCGGGCGGTGGCCGTGCAGGAGCCATAGCTCGCGCCAGTCGCTTGCGAAATCCCGCATCAGGCGGGCATAGGCGGCGACGAGACGCGGATCGTTGTCCGGGTTGTCCTCGAAATCGGCAATCAGGTCCTCGATGAGGGCGGCGCATTCTCCCGGCGCCATCACCGGCAGGCTGGCGAATCTTTCCGTCCGTAGCGCGGCCGACTTGCCGGGCTCGAACGGCACGAACTCGGCGTTCGCCGCCGTTTCCGACGGGTCGCTGTGCTCCACAGACCGCACCATGTCCCAGAATCGCGAAGAGCCGCAGGTGTCGACGACCAGATGTACGCGGTCCTGCGTGCTCGGGTTGACGACCATGTGGCGCCGCCAGGAGTCGAAGATCCAGCATTCGCCGGCCCGCATGTGCAGCCGTTGCCGCCCGCAATGGAAGATCACCGAGGCGTGGGTGATGACCGGGATGTGTATGCGCACCCGGCTGAACCAGTGGTAGTTGAAGTCGACGTGCAGGTTGAGTTGGCAGTGCGCATCGATCTTCATCAGGCGTGAACGCGACAGGACCTGCCCGAAACTCGCCATCGCCTGGCGCATGTATTCGCATTCTTCGAGATGCGGTGTCGGTTTCTTCTCGCCCTCGAAAGAGTCGTTGTCGCCGCCGCCGCTGGAGATGAGCGCGATGGCCGAGTTGCCGGGCAAGCCGTTCGGATGCGCCATCCATCGGTCCGGCGCGAACCGGCGAACCTCTGCGGCCAGCCTGTCGGCGTCGAACTGAAACGGCAGGCGGATAAAGGGTCTGCTCAGGCGCATGACATGGCCTGCGCCGAGACCGAGACTTCGTAGGCCAGGCTGTCGAAGTCCGGCCGGTAGAAGTCGTTCACGAGGCCGAGCAATTCGTCGTCGTAATACGTCGTGTGCTCCCGGTGGTCCGTGGCGTTGCTGCGCGCAAGGTTCTGTTCCGGGATGCCGATCCGCCGGCAGGCCTCGCCGAATGACCGCTGCAGATCCTCGAACCGGCCAATGAAGTCCATGCCGAGTTCACCGCGCGCGTCAGCGAGCATGTCCCATTGAGGGCGAACCAGCGCCCGCGCACGAAACTGGCGGACTCCGATGGCGCGTTTCATGAAGGTTGTCTCCCGGCCCCGGTAATCGGGGTTGCGCCTGTTGAGCATCGCGCACACGGACACGAAACGGTCATAGGGGTTTCGCACGAAGGCGAACTTGAAGTAGTCCCGGCAGACATCTGCGGGCAGATGCGCCCGCAACTGACGCAACGTGAGGTGGCCGTGACCGGCGCGCGCCAGCGCCGGGATGGGGAGCCGCGCTTGCCTGGTGAGCGACTGCTGCTCCCAGTCTTCGTCTCCGAGGCATTGCCGCAGGGCTTCGCGCACCGCGTGGGTGCCGGTTCTCGGCACGGCGAAGAAAATGAAGCGGTGCCGATGGGAGACGATCATGGCTTCCTCGCAAGCGCTCGAGCAGTCTCTTCGCCCATGGTCGCGCGGACCTTGCGGTCGAGTTCCCGTTGGCGCGCGAGGGCGTCGGGTTCCAGGTCCGCGGACGCCGGAACGTCCGCGCCGAAATGGTGAAACCTGTCGATGCCGCATACCAGCATCGCGGTATCGTCGGAGCGCTGCGTCTGGCGGACATGCGTCGCTATGTACTGCGCGTTGAAGCCGATGCGGCGGTCGTTGCTTCGATTGGGCGTGGAGGCATGCAGCGTCCAGCCGTGATGGAACGACGCCTCGCCGGGGCGCAGCGTGCAGGCCACCGCCCGCGACTCGTCCACGCCCTCAACGGTCTGTCCCTGGTAGAGCACGTTCGACGCGTCCTCGGTGGGCCGGTGGCCGCGTCGTCCCGCAAGGTGGCTGCCCGGCACCATTCGCATGCAGCCGCTAGCCTCGTTCGCGGGCGATAGCGCGAGCCACATCGACACCTGGTCCTCGCCGTCGAGGCCCCAGTAGGCGAGATCCTGGTGCCAACTCACGTGCGCGGTGGAATCCGGCTCCTTGACGATATAGGCGGCGTTCCAGAGCAGGACGTTGGGGCCTATCAGCGCCTGTACTGTATCGAGCACTTTGGGATGGGTGGCGAGTTCCAGCGGTGAGGTGAGGATCGTGTACACCTTTGCCTGGTAGTGAAGATCGCCGAGCGCGGCTTCGGCCCGTTCCATGCGGGCGCGGTGGGTCGCCGCGTCCGCCGCGGCCATGATGCGCACGGGCGCAAGAAACCCGTCGCGCCTGAAGCGCGCCGTTCGCGCGTCTGAAAGGTCTTGGACCGTTTGTCTCATGGATGCCGCTCCTATGGCTCCGAAGGATGATGATGGCGGCGGCGGTGCGCCTGTCAAGCGGCACCTTGTCATCGGGGAATGGTGATAGAGCTATGAATGATCTGGCGCGCACGGCATATTCCCATCAGCCCTTGTCTACCAGATTCGCGCCATTCGATTAGCTTAGGCATCTCGCTGTGTGGGGATTCAAGTCGCAGCCGGCGATACGTGGCTGGACAGGAAGAGGGAGTGCGTTCGAGGGGTCAGCTCGATCACGAAATGCTCCTGTGGGCGGTCACGCAGCGGATCGCTTCGGCAATCGGCGTACCGATCAGAGGACGCACGCGTCGTGTGGCTGCTATCGGTCGCGAGTCCACGCTGATTTGGGACTTCACGTCCGGTGTTGATGAACCCTCCTAAATCCCCCTTGACAAGAAGTGCATTTGGTAGTTTCCTGCGGAGTTGAAAACTATATGCACCTATAGGCGAATGGAAAGGTCGTTGTCAACGTCTGAGGTCGCGGCATTGGCGGGCATCCATCGCGATACGCTATTGAGATGGTTGCGGGAGGGGACGGTGCCGGAACCCCGTCGCGATAGCCGGGGATGGCGTGTTTTCTCCGCTCAAGAAGCTGCAGCGATCACTGCAATTGCAGGCGGGGGAGAGGATGCCGTGGTATCCACGAAACCTCGTGACGAGGAAGCTGCTATTGCCCGGCTCAATGAGATTAAGTGGGACTTCGCGGATGCGAAGACGGAGTATCTGACACACAGCATCCACCCTTATCCAGCGAAGTTCATTCCACAGATTCCGAATGCTCTGATACAGGAACTGTCTTCGGTCGGAGACACGGTAGGTGACATCTTTTGCGGTAGTGGGACAACGCTTCTGGAAGCATTGGTGCTCAAACGACATGCGGTGGGTGTTGACGCAAACCCATTGGCAGTTTCAATCAGCAAGGCAAAGTCGACGCCCCTGGCGGAGTCGGACATGGAGTCAGTGTCACGCCATCGCAGTGCCTGTTTGCAGATCGTGCAGATGATTGATCCCCGAACGGGAGACTTGTTTCATGAGGGTTGGCCATTCAAGTCGTCGGCATGGCGACCTGAAAAAAGGGTCTGCGAGTTTTGGTTCGAGTCGCACGTTGTAGAGGAGCTGGCAGAACTCCGGCGCCTAGTCAGTGAAATCCCGAGCCAAACGGTCCGGAACCTCTGTGAGGTCGTATTCGCTGCGATCGTGGTACCGGTCTCCAAACAAGACTCCGATACGAGATATGTGCGGCGCGCGAAGACGATTGATCCCGGTGACGCTGTGCATCGATATGTCCGGCAGCTCGACTCGGCGGTAGCGGCTGCGCGAAAGCTTGAGGATGTCGTAGAGGAACGATTCTTGTGCAATGTGTTGAATATCAACGTGCTGGAGGAACCTGATATCCCGCCGTTGGACCTCGTCGTAACGTCGCCGCCATATCCGAATGCGTACAGCTACCACCTGTATCATCGGAGCCGATTGATCTGGCTAGGCCACGACCCGGAACAGTTCAAGGGAGTCGAAATTGGGAGCCATAGGAAATATAGCGCGAAGGGCATGAATAGGGCGACGGCGGAGACGTTCCGGGGCGAGTTCGAGCAGATATTCCAATGGCTGCGACATCGTCTGCGCGACGACGGGCATGCTTGCTTTGTGATCGGTGACTCTACTCTGGACGGTCAGGTTGTCGACAACTCGTCGCTAATTGCGAATGCGGGGGCCGTCTCGGGATTTCGAGAGGTCGCACGAATCAACCGCAGGATCTCGCCGACACGCAAGGCTTTTAACCCCAAGATCGGCAGGATCAAAACCGAGAACGTATTGATCCTTAGGAAGACGTAACAACGTGAATGCCCTAACCTTTCGGATCAAGGAATACATCCAGCCCTTTGAACGCCGGCTTGCTCTTGAGGAACTGCGCGCATTGACGAACAGTTCAGTGGTTCCGATCAATGGAGACGAGACGACAGCTTCGACCTTTGTCGTCAAGTGTTCGCACAGTGCTGGAGCCTTGCGTAATGCTCTCACCTATTGGCATTCGGTCGGTGAACCTGAGGGGCTAACGCTTCAAGTTCGGCGCGAAGCAACTTCATTGATCACCAATGTGGATGTCCTCAACTCTAACTTTGTAGGGAACGGAGATTCGACGCTCCCGTCAAGGCTGCCTCGCAGACGGTGTTTGCGCTATGCAACTCACGGTCTGCACGAATATAGAGGGAAGTTCTTCCCTCAACTCGTGCGTGCGCTGATCAACATTTCTTATACGCCAGAAGGGGGCATTGTTCTTGATCCGATGTGCGGGAGTGGCACGACCTTGGTGGAGACGTTGCTCTCGGGTCGGACCACCTACGGGCTCGACATGAACCCGCTTTCGGTTTTTGTTGCTGACGTAAAGTGCCAAGCGCTCACGATGTCACCGGCACCATTGGTGGGCGCGTACGAGACTCTCAGGAAGGTCCTTCGGGGACCGGCGCGACGTAACGAGAGGAGTTACTTCGCAACGCTGCCAGACGGAGATCAGCACTACCTTGAGCGCTGGTTTGCTGCCCAAACGCTTGATGAGCTGGATGCGATCCATGCTGCGATCCGGGGATTACCAACGAAAGTGCTTCGGAATTTCTACTCAGTGTGCCTGAGTAACATTCTGCGTAGCGTTTCTTGGCAAAAGAACGACGATCTAAGAGTTCGCAGAGAAGTCCGGGATGTCGCGGATGGGGAGGTCGTTGCACGTTTTCTGGACCGAGCTCGGCACTCAACCCGACTTCTGGCGGCGTTCCTAGGAGATCGTGACGGGGTGGCTTTGGGACGTCACTCGATATTGGAAGCGGACGCGCGTCGTGCTGGGAGTGTGTTGCCAAAACTCGTTGGGAAAGTAGACACGATCATTACGTCTCCTCCGTATGCGACGGCGCTGCCCTATCTGGATACAGACCGGCTAAGCCTTATCTATCTTGGACTGCTGTCACGAGATGAACATCGGTTGCGCGATAGTCTGATGATCGGAAACCGAGAAGTAACGGTCGCTGCGCGTACGGAATACTGGAACTACTATAAGGCCAATGGGCACCTGCTGCCGGATGCCACATGCGATTTGATTGACCGAATCCAGCGTCTTAACGAGCTACGTTCAGTGGGATTTCGGCGGCGGAATCTACCAGCTCTGCTTGCAAAGTACTTCTTTGACATGCGGGCGGTGGTTGGGCAGATGCGGTCGTTATTGCGTCGTAGCGGTATGATGTTTCTGGTCGTGGGGAACAACCGAACGACTGCGGGCGGCAAGCTCGTGGAAATTCGCACGGCGGATCACTTGAGGTCCATCGCTGAGAATCTCGGATTTCAGATGGTTCGGGATTTGCCGATGGAAATGCTGGCATCCCGCGACATTTTTCGGAAAAATGCGATGCCATCTGAAAGGATAGTCGCCTTGCGGGCGCATCAGTAGTAACCAAACCGTTTCCTGGAGTTGCGGACAAGCTGGGTGCACTTGGAAAAACAGAACGCGTATCGCTTGGTTCCTTGCGGAATGACTTCGACGAAGTAATCGAAGCCCGACTCGGAGTTGACCTTTTCGATTCGCAAGATGTCGCCAATCCCGCCAGCGCTCCGTAACGCTTCACTACGCAGGCGGAAGTCATGTCTGTCGGGCCAGGTCATCATGTTGACCAAGACTATGTTATCCCCCAACCGCATGCGGACACCGCTATGATCGTACTTTCCGGGCTTGGTTTCGTCTTGCACGAAGCTATCGGGCCAATTCCAGAAAGTTGGGTTTGCGTTGCGGGCGGCCAACGGAACGAAAATTTCCGGTGAGCGTCTTGAGGTGCCGGCGGTTGTCTGACCAGTACCTACATCCGTTCGTTGAAGCGTCATAAGGAACCGCTGCCCCCCCAACGTTGGTATTCCACCCACTTCAAACCGTTGGGCGACTCCAGTCGCTGTCGCCGATCTTGTTGTCGAGGGCGCACGACGTTCTGAACGCGCGGCGAAGGGCATTTCGCCACTGAAAGAGGAGGTGCCTTTCTGCGTCTCTTCGACTGCGGCGTTGGCGTCTTTTGAGACCAGAGGCCCCTCTGTGGAGACGAGACTGAGGTCTTTCAACTGTCCCAGAAACTCGGCATTGAGGGGCCACGACGTTCCTTGCGCGTTGGCCCATTGATCGAGCGTGTTCTCAATGGACCGCAACACATCGACTTGATCGCGCTTGGCGAGATTGAATTCGAGGCGCAATGCCGCCTCGTAATTGGCGAACAACCCGCCTTCGGTTAGGTTTCCCGATCCAACGATGACCTCTGCTGCGGTCTTGGACTTGAACAAATAGATTTTCGGATGAAAGGTAATGGCGAGACGATTGTGGAACACGACGACCTTACCGCTCGGCGACACCGCGTGAATCAGGTCAAGCAATCCTTCATACGACGAGCCCTGATGGTCGATGCCAACGACAATCTCCACGTGACTTGTTTCGGCGAACTTGGCGAGCGGCTTGTGGATGTGCCTCGTCCCGGACCGCTTTACGAAGGCAACGGCTGCCCGGAAATGCGACCAGTCCTTCTGGAGATTGTCTTTGAGCCAGTCGCCGACCCGCGTGGACTCACCGGGATGTTGGATGAACTCCATGGTTAGTGTTCAGCTCGAAATGAGGCATTCGTGACGAATGAACCGCACACAATAGATGTTCGATCAGGGGTTTGTCACGGTCCGCCGCCCGCTCCGACAAGCTTCCAGGCATAGTCGAGGGCGTGCCCCAGCGAATCGGTGAACGCTTCGCCCTGCCATGCGATGTCGAAGGCGGTGCCGTGATCGACCGAGGTGCGGACGATGGGGAGTCCGATGGTGGCGTTGACGGCGGATTCGAAGCTCGCGAGCTTCATCGGGCCGTGACCCTGGTCGTGATACATGCAGACGATCGCGTCGAAACGGTCGCGGTGGATCGCCTGGTAGAAGACCGTATCCGCGGGGTAGGGGCCGGACGCGTCGACACCGTCGCGCCGCGCGGCCTCGATGGCGGGAGCGATGATCTTCGATTCCTCGCTGCCGAACAGGCCGTTCTCGCTCGCGTGGGGGTTCAGGCCGCAGACGGCGATACGCGGCCGGGGCAGGAACCGGGACAGCGTTCGATGCGTCAATTCGATCACGGAACGCACGCGCGGGCGGCTTACGCAACGGATCGCTTCGGCGAGAGGCACGTGGGCGCTGACGTGGGTTACCGCCACGTCCCGGGTGGCGAGCATCGGGCAGAAATCTCGAACGTCGCACAGCGCGGCGATGAACTCGGTGTGGCCGGTGAAATGCGGGTCGGTTGCGCGGGTGGCCTGCTTGTTCATCGGCATCGTCACGACCCCCGCCGCGCGTCCGGCCAGCGCGTCCCGCGTCGCCGCTTCGACGTAATCCCGCGCCGCCCCGCCAGCCTTGGCGTTGAGTCGGCCTGGCGTCAGGTCGGCCGCGTCGAGGCGTTTGAGATCGACGACGTTCAGACATTCGGGTAGCGACCGGGAAGGGTGCTCGACCACGTTCGTCGGGACATCCAGGCCGAGTAGGTCCGAGCCGGCTTTGAGAATCTCCGCATCCCCGTAGACGACCGCGTCGTCGCCCAGCAATCCCGCAGCGAAACGTCTCAGAACGATTTCCGGCCGACACCGGACGCGTCGCCCATCGTGATCGCCATGGGAAGTGATGCGTTCGGGCTCAACCGGGCGGTTCCTGCGTCAGGTGACGTGCGGGAGGTTAACAGGTTCGCCAGTCCGCGAGATTGTCTTCCACTTGATCCCTGTACGGGCATACATATACTGTTGCGTGGGAGCAGGAGATCAGTGAACCGCAAGCAGTTTCACAAGGGTCGCGGCGCGGTATCCAATCCGGCGGGCCGTTTCGACGCCGAGCGCAGCGAGGTGGTGGACGACGGCTGGTCTTCGCCGGACACTGCGGAATTCGCGCCTTCGTCGCCGAAAACGGAGTTCTTCCCGGACCGGACGAAGAACTTGATCGCGACGAATGCCTCGCCGGACATCCCCTTCGACCAGTCGATCAACGCGTACAAGGGTTGCGAGCACGGTTGTGTCTACTGCTTCGCGAGGCCGACGCATTCCTACTTGGACCTGTCGCCCGGACTCGATTTCGAAACGAAGATCTTCTACAAGACTGACGTCGTCGCGCGCCTCGAGGAAGCCCTCGACCATCCGCGCTACGTGTGTTCGACCATTGCCATGGGCACCAACACGGACCCCTACCAGCCAGCGGAGAAACGTTTCTCGATCACGCGGCGGATTCTCGGAACACTGCTTGCCTACCGGCATCCCGTCAGCATCACCACCAAGGGTTCCCTCGTGCTGCGGGACCTGGACCTCCTGCGGCAACTGGCGGAACAGGGCCTCGTCTCGGTCATGGTGAGCATCACCACCCTGAACAATGCGCTGAAGACAAAGCTTGAGCCGCGCACGGCCTCGCCCGCCGCGCGTCTGCGCGTTGTCGAGGCGATGGCCCAGGCGGGCGTGCCCGTTGCCGTCATGGCCGCGCCGATGATCCCGGTCATCAACGATCATGAACTCGAAGGGATTGTCGAAGCTGCGGCCAACGCGGGTGCGACGACCGTTCGCTACATCCTGTTGAGGTTGCCGTTCGAGGTGAAGGACCTATTCAGGGAGTGGCTTGAAGAACATTACCCGCTGAAGGCGGAGCATGTGATGAATCGCGTGCGAGACATGCGCGGTGGGCGGGATTACCGGTCCGAGTGGGGGACCCGGATGCGCGGGGAGGGCGCGTTTGCCGAGTTGCTGGCGAAGCGGCATGCGATCGCGACGCGCAAGCACGGCTTGGATTCGGCGCTGCCGGAACTCAGGACCGACCTTTTCCGCCCCAGAAGGCAGCAGATGGAGTTATTCTAGGGGCGCTTCGAGGAAGAGAGAAAGACGATGTCACTGACGCCGATGCATTTGGGCCACGTGGTCATGCGGGTCCGCGAGTTGGAACGCTCGGTGGACTTCTACACGCGGATCATGGGCCTCACCATCATGGTGAAGTCGGAACGCGCCTGCTTCATGTCCGCCAACACCGACAAGTCCCACGAACTGGCCATCTTCGAGTTGGGGCCCGATGCCCCCGGACCGGATCAGTCTCGGGTCGGTCAGGCGCACATGGCTTGGCAGATGAAGTCGTTCGAAGACCTGCAGGAGCTCTACAACCGGCTCAGGGAAAACGAGATCACGATCAAGCACATCGCCGACCACGGACTCTCCCTGGGCGTCTACCTGCTCGACCCCGACGACAACGAGATCGAGATCTACTACGAATTGCCGAGATCCGAGTGGCAATGGTCGGAGAGGTCGGGTCCGTTCGGCGGTTCGTTCCCGCTGAAGCTGGAAGAGCCCCTGGAGGCCGTGGCTAACTGAATCGACCTTCGCGGACGGCATGTCGGCGACAGGCTCGGTCGATCTTCCTATTGGACACAAGACCGTCCGCGTGTCTGTGACGGCAGACGGCGGGCTCGAACTGTGGCTCAACGGTTGCCTGCGCAAGCGGCGTGAACCGTCCGGTCGCGATCCCTTGTACGTGTGGACCAACGTCGAGCTGTATTGGGAGGAGCACCGGTATGTCGAAGCCCGCTACTACCGGCGCGACAGTGGCCGCCTCGAAGTCACCGTGAACGGTGATACCGTCTACGAGGAACGCTCTTTGGGAGAGAGGGGCGCCGAGGCATGATTGTTGCGGCCAGCCCGCGAAGGCGGTCGCCTGCGGTCAGGCTCGCGAGGGTTGCAAGGCCGTGATCGGCGCTTTTTTCGCGTCGGCGACGATGTTGTACACGCACGGCACCAGCACCAGCGTGATGACGGTCGCGAACAGGATACCGAACGCGAGCGAAACCGCCATCGGAATGACCATCTGCGCCTGCATGGACGTCTCCGCGATCATCGGCGCCAGGCCGAAGAATGTCGTAAGCGAAGTGAGCAATATGGGGCGCAGGCGCGCCGCCCCGGACTGAATCGCCGCCTCCATGGGCGACAGGCCGCTCGCTGCCGCGCGGTTGACGAAGTCGACCATGATGAGGCTGTCGTTGACGACGACGCCGGACAACGCGATGAACCCGATGATCGATACCGAGTTGAGGGCGAGGCCGAGAATCATGTGGCCAACAACGGCGCCGACGATGCCGAACGGGATGGCGCTCATGATGATCAGCGGCTGGATGTAGGAGCGAAGCGGAATGGCCAGCAGCGCGTAGATTCCGAACAGCGCCGCCAGGAAGGCGTAGCCGAGTTGGCTCAGCCCCATGCGTTCGGCCATCGAACTGCCGGTGAGTTCCATGGTCACCCCCTGGTGCCGGAGCAGCAGGTCCGGAATGAAGTTCCGCCTGATCTCGGCAATGATCCGGGTGGGTTCCGCGACGTTCGTATCGGCGTTTGCCCTGACGGTGACAGAGTTTCGCCCGTCCAGCCGCTGCAATGAATTGTAGCCGCGCACCGTGTCGTATTCGGCGACGGCGTCGAAGGAGAGTTCGCGGCCGTCCGGCATGCGGAACCACATGTTCTCAAGGTTGCCGACAGAACGGCGTTCCGAGCGCGGGTAGCGCACCATTACCCTGATTTCGTGACTGTCCCGCTGGATGCGTTGCACCTCCGCCCCGTAGAAGGCCTCTCGCACCTGGCGGGCGAGGCTCGCGAGGGTGACGCCCATGGCTTCGGCTTCCGGCTTGACCCTGAGCTTGATTTCCTCGGGCCCGGCCGCGGAGGAACTGCGGACTTCGAAGACGCCTTCGTAGTTGCGCAGGTGATCGGCGAGCTCTTCGGCGGCCGCCTCGACGCGTTCGTAGTCGTTGCCGAGCAGCGCCAGTTCAATATTGGCCTGGCCGCCCATCCGCATGGAGGAAAAGAACCTCAGTTCCTTGGTTCCAGCTACTTCTCCGACCTTTTCACGCCATCTGTGTTCGACGTCCTTCAGCGTCACGGGCCGTTGGTCGCCCTTGGCCAGCTCCACCTGAACGGACGCTCTTGTCCCATCGGTGACATAGGCGAACATGTTCTCGGCCACGTCCATGTCGGTTCCGGTTTCGGCCTTGATCTCCTCGTTGATTTCGCGCAGGGCCGCATCCATGCGATGCACGATGTCCAGGATCAGGGCATCGGGGGCGCCCTCGTGCAGTTCGACCTCGGCCCTGACGAAGTCGCTGTCGATCTCGGGAAAGAACACGTAGCGCAACGTGCCGCTGGCGACCACGCCGGCCACCAGGATCAGCAGGCTGACGAAGAATGCGAGAGTCGCGTAGCGGTACGTGATCGCTCTGCGAAGGAACGGCTTGTAGATGCGCTCCGAAAAACGTTTCAGGTTGCGGTCGACCCGGTCGGCGACTCCTGCCTTGGGTCCGTGAGAGGACCGCATGGCCGCGAGATGCGATGGCAGGATGAGTTTCGACTCGATCAGCGAGAACAGGAGGCAGAAGACCACCACCCAGGCGAGCGATTCGAACAGCGGTTCCATGCGCGAGCGGACCAGCAGCATGGGCGCGAAGGCGACCATGGTCGTCAACACCCCGAAGGTTGCGGGTATCGCGACGCGGCGCGCGCCGGCGACGATGGCGTCGAGGTGATAGCCGCGCTCCTCGGTGTAGGTGTAGGCGCTCTCGGCGATGATGATGGCATCGTCGACGACGATTCCCAGGACGAGAATGAACGCGAACAGGCTCATGATGTTTATGGACACGTCCACGTAGGGAACCGGCAGCATCGCCAACGCGCCAAGGAACGCGACGGGGAGACCGACCACCACCCAGGCCGCGATCTTCATGTGCAGGAAAATGCCGAGAATGCCCAGCACGAGCAACGCCCCGAGCGCCATGTTCTTCAGCATGAGGTTGAGGCGGCCCTTCAGGTAGTAGGTCCTGTCGGACCAGGCGGTGAGTTCCACGCCCTCCGGCAGGGTCGCTTGGCGCGCTTCGATGAAGCGATGCGCCGCCTCGCTGATCGCAATCTCATTGCTGGTCCTGTCCCCCATCACGTCGATGCCGAAACTGCGCTCGCCGTTGAAGAACGAGTAGATCTCGACCTCGACGAAGCCGTCGCGAATGGTCGCGATGTCGCCGAGCCGCACCCGGGTTCCATCGGGCTGCGTCAGCAGGACGATGTCCTCGAACTGCGCGCCGGTATACGCCTGACCCTTGGTCCTGAGCCGAATCTGCCCGGCCTCGGACTGGATCGAGCCGCCCGGCAGGTCGATCGACCACTGCCGTATGGTCTCGGCGACCTGGCTCAGGGTCAGCCCGTACTGGCGCAGCGTCTGCTCGGGGACCTCGATGGATATCTCGAACGGGCGTGATCCGCTCACCTCGGCCATGGGCACCTCCGGCAGAGCGGCAATCTCGTCGCGCAGGTCCTCCGCCAGTTCCTTCATCGAAGGCTCGTCCAGGTTTCCGTGGACCTGGATGCTCAGGACGCCGAACTTTTGTTCGCGTTTGGAGATGACCGGTCTCTCGGTTTCCGCCGGGAATGTCGAGATGCTGTCGACGGCCACCTTGATGTCGTTGGCGACCGTATTGATGTCGTAGCCATGCTCGACTTCGGCGACGACTCGACCGGACCCTTCCCTGGCGGAGGATCGGATCTCGCCAATGCCCTGGATCGATTCGATCGCCTGTTCGATCTTGACCACGACGCCTTCCGCGACTTCCTGCGGCGCCGCGCCGCGATACGGCACGGATACGGTGATCTCGTCGGAGCCGAATTCCGGAAAACTCTCTTTCTTGACGATGAAGAGCGACCAGAGGCCCGCGCCGATGATGCAGAACATCAGCAGGTTCGCCGCGACGTGGTTGCGGGCGAACCAGCCGATCAAGCCGCGCGATTCGGGCGGCACGGGCGGGGCTTGGGATTCAGCCATCGAGACGTACTCTCATGCCCGGCAGCGGGTGGTCGATGGGGGTTGTCACGTAGGTCTCGCCGTCCGCTACGCCGCCGTCCAGGTACGCGAGGTCCTCGTCGGTGCGCACCACGCCCACGGCGCGTGGCTGTATGGTCGAGTTCGCGTCCACTACCCACAACGTGGTTCCCCGGGACAGGGCGTGCCGGGGCACGGCGACCAGTTCGCCGCCCGGCAATCCGGTGATCGCCGCGGTAACGAACGTCCCCATGCGCAGCGGCTCCCGTCCGCTATCGGCGAGATCGTAGGGATCGTTCATTTGCGCGACGACGTAAAGTACCCTGCTGCTGGCGTCGAAGACGCCCTCTGAGCGGACGACACGCGCTTCCCAGTCGAAGTGTTGATCACCGATGCTGGCGCTCAGCACCACCGGCAACTCCCCGCCGGCATCCAGTTTGCCGAGATCGAGGAAGCGCAGGTCCTTCTGCGTAACGGGCAATCGAACCTCGGCCAGATCGACGGCGAACGTGCGCGCGAGTTGTGCGCCGACGTTCACGTACTGGCCGACGTCGGCGAGCTTCTCGCGCACCATGCCGTCGTAGGGCGCGCGGATGACGGTCCGCCGCAAGTCTTCCTCGACTTTTTCCAGTTCGGCTTCTTTCGATTCCAGTTCGGCCAGCGCCTCCTGGAGCTGCGGCTTGCGCAATGTGAGTTCCGATGCCGGTCCGGTCGCGGTGTTGAGTTCGCGCAGGCGTTCCCAGTCTTCGAACGCGTATCCGGCCAGGGCGTTCTCCGTGGCGACTCCGGTGCGAGCCTTCGCCACCTCGGCGCGGGCGCGTTTCACCACCGTCTCGTAGTTGCGCGGATCGATGCGGATCAGCATGTCTCCCCGCGCAAAAAAACCACCGCTCACGAAGGCGGGCGATACTTCGGCGATCTGGCCAGACACCTCGGACACCAACGTCGTCTGCGTGCGCGGTGACACCAGGCCCCGGGACCGGACGACGAACTCTATGGGCTCCCGCCTGGCGGTCGCTACGGACACGAGCAATGCGGGTTTGGGGACGGCTTCCTTCGGCGTCTCGGGACGGGTCTGGATCATGGCGAACGATGCCGCCACCGCCGTGACGATGAACGCCACCGGCAGGATGATCTTGAGCAAGCGCGTCATGGGGAGGGCCAACCGTTCCCAGGCGAGGTAAACCGGGCGGGCAATGATAGCGAAAAGGCTCGCCCGGTTCGCCCACTCCGACGGCTTCGCTGCGGCCGCTATTCGACGTATTGGGAGGCGGGCGCAACTGGTGGAAGAAGACCCTCCGAAGGCGTGGGGATAGAGACATCGACGCTGTCCGGTCGCTGCCTCGGATATACCAGGACCAGCAAGCGCGCGGCCAGCGCGGTTCGTAAGGCACGAGGAGTTCCGAGAAACTGATTGAAGAAACGACATTCGGCCAGCCGACAAGGGACTTGGCGAAATATCCGGGGTAACCTCTTTTTGTCGGCGTTGGTGGAGCCATGCGTGAATATGGATTCGAGGCGTGCCACCGGTTGCGGGCTGGTCGCATTGCTGGCACTTGCGGCCCCCGTCGTTCCCACGCACGCTACAGAAGCGGCCGTTTTGAACGTGGCGCGCGTCACGCCGCTCGGCCTCGACGTCCCGCCCGGGCGACAGATAGTCATCGAGTTCGACCGTCCGGTTGTGCCGCTTGGGCGCATGTCCCGTCAGGCGTCCGAACTGCCGATCAGCATCGCTCCGGCGCTGAACTGCCACTGGCGCTGGATCGACCGTCGAGCGCTCGCCTGCAATCTGGACGAGCAGAATCGCATGATCCCGGCGACTCGATACCAGATCACACTTGCGCCCGGCGTCAGGACGATGGACGGTGCCACCACCGAGGGCACGCAAGTGTGGGAATTCACCACCTTGCGCCCCGGCGTTTCCCGCGTTCACATCCAGACTTGGCGGCACCCCGGTGTCCCCGTGTTGCGCGCGGTATTCAATCAGCCGGTGACCAGGGCGTCCGTGGAGAGCAGTGTCAGACTCGTCGTTGGCAACGCCGAGGCGCGTGTGCAGGCGGCCGCAGACCCCGACGACCGCAGACCGGCACTCTACGTCGGCGTGCCGGTGGTGACGCCCAGTCTGGATATCACCGCCGAAGGACCGGCGGCAAAGCTGCGGGAAAGCCAGGGCGACTGGACATCGGGGTCCGGTCGGGAAGCACGACGCGTGTGGCTGGTCGAGCCGGCGAAAGAATTGCCGTTGGACGCCGAGGTTGACCTGCACATTGAGCGGGGGCTGGTCTCCGCTCATGGGCGGGAGCGAGGTGTCGGCCGAAGAAACGTAGTCCGATTTCGCACATTCGGGACATTCAGGTTTCTTGGCGTGCGCTGTTTAAGTGGTCGGGATGATGCGCACATCCTGATCACTCCCGGGCAAGCAGACATAGATGCCGTCGAGTCCCTGTGCGACCCCCTCGCCGGCGTTGCACTGTCGTTCAGTTCCCCGGTGCTGAGTTCGGAGATCAAGCGCGAAGTCATCTTCCGCCCCGACCTCGCGGGTGGCCGCGACGACTACGATCCCTGGTCCAGAATGGCGGATCGTTCGCGCCTGCGTTACAGGACCCACCGAAAGGACAGCACCTACAATGTCTGGTTGACCGAACGTTTGCAGGCTTTTCAGCGCTACGACGTGCGCAGCCGGCGCAGTGTCGTTGATATGCTCAAGTCCTGGTTGCAGGACGAGCCGGAGACCCGCATTCGCGACGAGTTTGGCCGTCCGCTCGCGCAGGCCATACGCCTTTCCTTCTGGACCAATCACCGCAAACCGGATTTCAAGCTGATCCATCGGGACGCGGTGCTCGAGTCGGCCCTCGACAGCGATGTCCCCTTGTACGTCACAAATCTCGAGGAGGTCCGCCTGGACTACCGCCTCGTCGGCGAACGCGAGGCGCGGACCGGCCTCTCACGTACGCTGCACCCGGCCGACATACAGGATGTCTCGTTCGCGGTCCGCCTCGGGGTGCGCGAAATGACGCTTGGCGCGACCGGCGCCGTCTACGGCCGGCTGAGGTCGATACCGCCGGCGCGCAAGAAGTTTGACCGCCGCTTCTTCGCCCAGGTCACGCCCTACCAGGTACATGCCAAGATTGGCCACTTCAATACGTTGGTGTGGGTAACGGATCTCGCCACGGGTGAACCCGTCGCCGGAGCGAGCGTCACCATCTACCGGGATGTGCTCATGCGGATGAGAGCACCGCCGCCGGCAGCAACCAACGCGCGCACCGATGGCTTGGGCATCGCCATGCTGCCGGGCACGGTGACCTTGGACCCGGGGCTTGAAACGTTCGGTTGGGGTTGCAAGGAGCGTGACCGGGACGCATGCGCTCGGCTCTTTGTGCGCGTGGACGGTGAGCAGGGCATGGCGCTTCTGCCTTTGTCGCCCGACTACCGCATCCACGTGGGGCGGGTGTCCGGGTATCAGTTCTGGGCGTCCCAGAAGACCGAGTATGGCCATATCCATGCCTGGGGCACGACGGCTCAAGGCGTCTACCGCGCCGGCGATACCATCCAGTACAAGGTCTACGTTCGCGATCAGAACAACGAGCGGTTTGTGCCCGCCCCCGCGAGCGGCTACACGCTGACGATCGTGGACCCCACGGGCAAGACCGTGCACGAGGTCAAGGACCTCACGCTGAACGAATTCGGCGCGTTGCAGGGCGCTTACACGGTGCCGGAAACCGGCGTCATGGGCTGGCACCGGTTCGTTCTCAAGTCGAGTTTCGCCGGCACCCGGGTGTGGCGACCGATGCGGGTGCTGGTCACCGACTTCACGCCGGCAGCTTTTCGGGTGCGCAATGGTCTGAACGGCGACCTGTTTCATCCAGGCGACACCGTGGCTGTCGAGACGGCGGCGTCATTGCACTCCGGTGGCCCTTACACACAAGCCGCGGCTCGCGTGACGGTGGAGTTGCGGCGACGATGGTTTTCCTCGAAGCACCATGTCGCGAAGAACTTTCGGTTTGACACGGGCATGTCCACGCATGGAGGGCGAAGCATGCGAATCCACCAGGAGGTCGGCGATCTTGCGGACGATGGCACGCATGTAGCCCATGTCGATCTCGAACAAGGCGACATCGTCTACGGTCGATTGCGCGTGGAAAGCGCGGTTCGAGACGATCGCGGCAAGTATGTGACGGCCAGCGCGTCGGCGGACTATCTTGGCATCGACCGGTTGGTCGGTCTGCGCAAGGACAAGTGGGTGTTCGACGAGGATGAGGAGGCCGAGGTCTTGTTCATCGTCATCGACGCGCGCGGCGAGCCGGTGGACGATACGCAGGTGGCCATCGAGATCGAGCACCGGGTGACGAAGGCCGCGCGGGTGATGGGTGCCGGTAACGCCTACACCACTCGATTCACAGAAGGTTGGGAACCGGTGGCCGCCTGTTCGGGCGCGCCCCGGAAGACGCCGCTACCCTGCAAGTTTACTCCCGCGAATCCGGGCCGGTACCGCATCAAGGCCGGCATCGAGGATAGCCGCGGCCGTCGACACGAAACCGAGCTTCTCGCGTGGGTCGCTGGCAAGGGCCGGGTGGTCTGGCGCGAGGAGAGGGGCCACGCCATGGAACTGGTTCCGGAACAGGATCAATACCGGGTTGGCGATAACGCGAAGTTCCTCGTCAAGAATCCGTTCCCCGGCGCCACCGCTCTGGTGACGCTGGAACGCTACGGAGTGATCAGACAGTGGCAGACGACGTTGCGGGGCAGCACGCCGATTCTCGAGTTCCCGATCGAGCCGGAACTCGTTCCGGGTGCCTATCTCTCGGTGGTGGTGTTCTCGCCCAGGGTCGAAAACCCGCCGGCGCAAGAGCAGACGAGCGCCGGACAGGAAATCGACCTCGGCAAACCGGCCTTTCGTATCGGTTACGCGGAGCTTGTGGTCGTCGATCCCTATAAGCAGCTTGAGGTCACTGTGGCGACGGACCGGGATGTCTACAAACCCCGCGACACGGTAGCCGTGGACCTGGCCGCCCAGCCAAGGAACTCGGCGGGTGGCGAGAAAGAGCCCATCGAGTATGCCGTCGCCGTGCTGGACGAGGCCGTGTTCGACCTGATTGCGGCGGGTAGGAGCTACTTCGATCCCTACGCGGGTTTCTATTCGGTGGATGGACTGGATATCGAAAACTACAGTCTCCTGACGCGCCTCGTCGGGTATCAGAATTTCGGCAAGAAGGGTGCGAGCAGCGGCGGCGACGGCGGTGCCGGGCTGGATATGCGAACCATCTTCAAGTACGTCGGCTACTGGAATCCCTCGCTGCGATCGGATGCCCACGGCAACGCGAGTTTCGAGTTCACGCTGCCGGAGAACCTGACCGGCTGGCGCGTGCTGGCACTGGCCGTAACGCCCGGGGACCGGTTCGGTCTCGGCGAGGCGAGCTTCAAGACGAATCAGCCGACCCAGATCCAACCCGTGATGCCCAATCAGGTGACAGAGGGCGACCGTTTCGCTGCCGGCTTCGCTGTGATGAACCGTACCGACGCGCCGCGCTCCCTCGCGGTGACCATCAGTGCCGTCGGCGATGTCGACGGCGACGCGGCGCGCGTGTCCAGGCAGATCGCCTTGGCGCCTTATCAGCGCGAGACGGTGTACATGCAGGTCGCAGCGGCGCGCTTGAAGAAGAGCCGGGACGCGCCGAGCGGAATGGTCCGCTTCGAGGCCCGCGCTTGGGACGCGACCGACGGCGATGCCGTGGAACATGAAATCCCTGTGCTCAAACGGCGGAACCTGGAGGTTGCCGCAGACTACGGTGCCATCGCCAATGCGGGAACGATCCAACCGGTCGCCTTACCCGCTGACATCCAACCCGATGTGGGCGAAGTCTCGGTCGTACTCTCGCCAACGGTCGTAGGCAACGTGGAAGGGGCTTTTCGCTACATGCGCGACTATCCCTACACCTGCTGGGAACAGGTGCTGAGCAAGGGTGTGATGGCATCCCACTTCGGCGCGCTGCAGGCCTACATCGACCCGTCTCTCGAGTGGCCGGACAGCGGCGAACTCCCGGCGACCCTCCTCGCCCGTGCTGCCAACTACCAGGCGCCCAATGGTGGCATGGCCTACTGGGTACCCGAAGACCGGAACGTCAGCCCGTATTTGTCGGCGTACACCGCGCTCGCTTTCAACTGGCTGCGCGGCGCGGGGCACGACGTGCCGTCTCCGGTGGAGAACAGGCTGCATGAATACCTCTTGCGCCTGCTTCGCCGCGACGTTGTGCCGAGTTTCTATTCGCGCGGCATGTCTGCCACCGTGCGCGCCGTGGCTCTCAACGCGCTGGTAGCGCGCGGCAAGGCGGAACGCCGCGACCTCGCGAGGTATGCCCCGCATGTCAAGACCATGGACCTCTTCGGCGCTGCCAACTTCCTGCAGGCGGCACTCCGGCTCGATGGCGCGGAAGACCTGGCGAATGCCGCGATGGACCACTTGATGGCCAGACGGAGCGCGAGTGGCGGCAAGCTCGCGTTCAACGAGGAGGTCGATGACGGCTACGAGCGCATACTGACCACCCAGTTGCGTTCCAATTGCGCGATCCTGTCGGCCCTGTCCGAGGTCGAGGATTTGGAAGCGCACGGGCTGGGTGCGGATACGGCCATGGCCATGACCCGTGCCATTACACAGACGCGCGGCAATAGAGATCATTGGGAGAATACGCAGGAGAACCTGTTCTGCCTCAACGCCTTGATCGACTACGCGAATCGCTGGGAGAGCGACGCGCCAGCCATGCATGCAAGCGTCGACTTCGACGGCGTCCCCATGGGCGAGGGTGCGTTCAATGACTTTCGTGACCAGGCGCTGCGCTTCGCGACTCCGGTCAAACCGATGCATGCTGGCAGAGACACGGAAATCGCTATTCGCCGCGAAGGAACGGGTCGTCTTTACTACGCCGCGCGTATCGCCTACGCCCCCGGAGACGGCAGCGCGGAAAGGGTCAACGCGGGGATTGACCTGCGGCGCGAGTACGCCGTTCAGCGCGGGGGCGAATGGGTATTGCTGACCGACCCAGCCACGGTTGCCAGGGGCGAGTTGGTGCGGGTAGACCTGTTCCTGGAACTGCCCACGGCGCGGAACTTCGTCGTCGTGGATGACCATGTGCCCGGGGCCCTTGAGCCGGTCGACCGAGATCTCGCCACGACGTCCGGCGTCGATGCAGCCCAGGGCACGTTCACCGCAGCGGGCGGCTCCTGGTGGTTTCGGTTCGATGACTGGCGCAGTTTCGGCGCTTCGCGGTGGAGCTTTTACCATCGGGAAATGAGCCACCACGCTGTACGCTTCTATTCGGACTACCTGCCGCCGGGCCGCTACCACTTGTCCTACACCGCCCAAGCCATCGCGACCGGCACTTTCGCAGTGCGCCCGGCATACGCCGGAGAGATGTACGACATTGACGTGTTTGGCAAGACCAGTCCTCTGCGGCTGACGGTCGGGGAAGCGCAGTGAGAATCGCGACACTGGTATCGGGCAGCTTCGGTACCTGGGGTTGCCGGCGCCGCGTGGGCATATTGCTCGGCGCCGCATCTGCCGCGATGGCAGGTGTCTCGGGGTTGTGGTGGGCCACCTCGGTTTCCATCGAGGCCACGCCGGCGGATTTCGACAGCGCGGTCCTGCCAGTGCGCCGCATGCAGGTCACTGACCGTCACGGTACGCCGCTGAACGCCACGTATGCGAACGACTGGAACCTGCATGACGTCGTGGCGCTGTATGACGTCCCGGAACTTCTCGTCGCCGCATTCGTTCGCGCCGAGGACAAGCGTTTCTTCGCGCACGATGGGCAGGACTGGCTTGCGCGTTTCGGGGCCGTGAAACAGAACGTCCTCGCCATGCGCCAGGTGCGCGGTGCCAGCACCATCACCGAGCAGGTTGTGCGCATGCTGCATCCGAGGCCGCGGACGCTCTGGTCCCGGTGGCTGGAAGGATGGGAGGCAGAACGCCTGGAAACTGTACGTACCAAGCTTGACATCCTGGAGTTCTACCTGAACCAGGTGCCCTACGCCGCGAATCGGCGCGGCATCCGCCAAGCGGCGCGGTATTACTTCGACCGTGACCTGGAGACGCTCAGCCGGCGGGAGATGCTCGCGCTTGCGGTGCTTGTGCGGGCACCGTCCCGGCTGGACCCTTACCGTGGCGATAGGAGGGCGTTGCACGGCGCCATCGACGGGCTCGCCGCGCGTCTTGAGGCGGCGGGGTATTCGTCCTTCGAACGATCCCGCGAATTCGACCTGAAGGCGCCCGCGTTGCCCGTGAATGCGGGCCACTTTCTCCAATTCGTGGTCCAGCATGCCGCGCCCCATGATGCCGTATCCGGGGACGGACGGATTGGAAGCCGGCGTCTGCGCTCGACGTTGGACGGGCCTCTGCAAGCGCGTTTGCAGGGGCTGCTCGATCAGCGTCTCAGGTCGCTCGCCCGGAGCAAGGTACAGAACGCGTCGCTCCTGGTGGCGGATCACCGTACCGGGGAAGTTCTCGCGTGGGTGGTCGGCGCGGCCGACGAAGAATCCCCCGGCCACCTGATCGATGCCGTGGTCACGCCGCGTCAGCCCGGCTCGGCGCTGAAGCCGTTCCTCTACGGGTTGGCGTTGCAAAGCGACTGGACCGCAGCGACCTTGATCGAAGACGCACCGCTGTCGGAAATGATCGGTTTCGGCCTGCACAGCTATAGCAATTATTCGCGCACGTTTTACGGGCCAGTGACCTTGCGCGAGGCACTTGGCAATTCGCTGAATATCCCGGCGCTGCGCACGATTCAACATACCGGCGCCGAGGAGTACCTGGAGCTTTTGGATCGGCTGGGCTTCAAGACGTTGTCAGGGCATCCGGACCACTATGGTGACGGCTTGGCGCTGGGCAATGGCGAGGTCACGCTGCTGGAGTTGGTGCAGGCGTACGGCGCGCTGGCCAATCGCGGTCTGTATCGCGAGTTTGCCCTGCAACTGGAGGATGCCGACGCCTTGTCGGCCCGACGGGTCTTTTCGCCGGAGGTCGCCTCACTGCTGGGCGACATCCTGTCCGACCCGGACGCGCGACGGCTGGAGTTCGGAGGTGGCGGAGCGCTGGACCTGCCGGTGCAAACAGCCGTGAAGACCGGCACCTCCAGCGACTATCGGGATAGCTGGGCGGTGGGTTACGACGACCGCCATGTCGCGGGCGTCTGGATGGGCAACCTGGATCAGACGCCGATGCTCGGCGTCACCGGCTCAACGGGCCCGGCACTGGTACTGCGCGCGACCTTCGACATGGTCAATAGCCAACGCACCACGGCGCCGTTGTGGTTGAGCCCCCGGCTCAAGCGGCACGTCATCTGCGCAGACACGGGGATCGCCTTCAAAACGGGAATGACGTGCCCGCAACGCAGCGAGTACTTCGTGCCCGGCACGGCGCCCGAAGAAAGCGCGCAGTTCGCGACGGTGGAGCGCGAAACCGATATCCGCCTGCTGCAGCCGACGCCGGGACTGCACATGGCTTACGACCCGCGTCTCCCCGCGATCTACCAAGGGTTCGAATTTCTCTTGCAGGGGGTAGCGGAAAACGACCTCGTGGACTGGCGCATCGACGGTAAGGACTTCCCGGGCCACAGGGGACCGCGCTACCTATGGCCGCTGTCGCGCGGCGATCACGCCGTCAGCGCATCCGTCTGGCGCGAGGGCCGACTGATCGCGAGCACCGGCGAGAGGCAGTTCCTGGTGAAGTAGCGGGCCGGACGATGGTCGGTGGTCACGCATTGACGCCTTGACGTGCAGTACGTCATTCCTAACCGGCCGGCTAACAGGTTCCCCGGTGCTGTTTGCGCAACGTCAGATCCGACCCTTCTCCAGGTCCAGGCGCCCGCGGGCCAGGTTAAGTCGCAGGACGTCGCTCGCGCCTTCCGCCAGGCGCATGGCTCGAACGCGGCGATACAGCGTCTCCAGGGGATGTCCGACAGTCAGCGCCCTGCCGCCGACGAGTTGAATGGCCGTGTCGACGACTTCGCCGACTGCTTCCGTCGCGAAGACCTTGCAGGCGATGCCTTCGTTCACGGTGTTCTCGCCGGCGTCCGCGAGCCGGGCGGTGCGGTACACCATGCTGCGCGCGGCGTAGGCCTTGATGCGCAGGTCGGCGTAGCGCAGGCGCACGCCTTCGCGGCTGCCGAGGGGCATGCCGCTGCGATGCGGAGCTGCCAGGTGCGCCGTGAGGTACCCGATCACCCAGCGCATCAGGCCGACGGACTGTGCGGCGAAAGCGATGCGCGTGTCGCCGATTTGCCGCAGGGCGCGGGGAAGCCCTTCGCCCGGTTTGCCCACGATGTGCGCCGCGGGGACCTGGACGCTGTCGAACTCGAACCAGGCATGGTGGGTGCCGTCGAGGGAGCCGAAAACCTGTCTTGTGCGAACCCCCGGGGCGTCGGTGTCGATGATGACCATCGCGGGACCCTGGCCGTCGATTTCTACCAGCGCGGTGACAAAGTCCGCTTGCGCGCCGCCGGTCACATGGGACTTCTGGCCGTTTACCGTCAACATGTCGCCGGCGATGCGCCCGCTGGTGGGACGCGTCGCGTCGTCGGGCTCGGTAAAGCCGAAAGCCCCGCGTTTCTCTCCCGCGATGAGAGGCGCCAGGTATCGGCTCGCGATGGGTTTGTCC
Organism: Pseudomonadales bacterium; assembly: GCA_963668365.1. Classification (GTDB taxonomy): domain Bacteria; phylum Pseudomonadota; class Gammaproteobacteria; order Pseudomonadales; family Azotimanducaceae; genus VXNE01. Next base: position 3,796,490 of record OY764266.1, on the reverse strand, counting down.
GCGCCCGCCAGGACGCCGGGACCGGGGCCGAATACGGGCAGGTGGGAGAGGTTGTGGCTCGCCAGTGTGTCTCGAGCCACGGTCATGGCGAGCGTGCTCGCCTCGCTGCCCCCCAACGCCCTGGGCTGGGTCATGAAGAAGAGGCCGGCGGCCTTCGAGGCGTCGATGATCCGTTTCCGGTTGGCCGAAACGTCGGCCGCGAGAGGCGCCAGCGCGCCGCGCGCGAAGGCGTGCGTCTCGTCGCGCAGTCGGCGCAGTTCAGGCGTTAGCGATTCCGGCACTTTGCGCCGCTACAGCGTCTGCCACATCAGGAAGGCAACGACGAGGAAACCGAAGAGCACCATGGCGCCGAGAGCGCTGACAACGTACATCTCTCCCGCGGCACGTCGCCGCACCCGGTCTTCGACTTCCTCGGGGTCCTGTGCGGAAGTTGTCGAGGTCAGCCGATAGCGGGTCAATCCATCGCGTTTCGGCAAACGGACGAAGAGATCGGGCGTGGCGTCGAGGCGCTCTTTCACGTCCATCATCGCGATTCCGGTGCGGCGCGCGATCTGCTGCGGATGCAGGCCGATCCCGGGTTCTTCGCGAAACGCCCGGTGGATCGCGAGAATACGGCGCGTCTTGCCCCAGTAGCGCGGCGTCAGCAACACGGGGCGGGCCCTGTCGGAAAACGTTCGCTCATGCCGGCGATAATAGCCGGACACGGAGTGCCGGGACAGTGGCCCGGGACCGGGCGAAGTCGGGCGCCCGCTACGCGTGATTAGGGGTTGTCGTGGCATCGTCGGAGAGTTTTGGTATCTTGCCGACATGGCCGCGAACGTCGATCTCGCCAATCCGGACTTCTACATCAATCGGGAAATCTCCTTTCTCCAGTTCAACCGGCGTGTCCTCGAGCAGGCGAAGATTCCCGATGTGCCGCTCTTGGAGCGGCTCCGTTTCCTGTGCATCACGAGTTCGAATCTCGACGAGTTCTTCGAGATTCGCGTGGCGGGCCTGAAGCAGCGGTATGCGTTGGGTTCCACGCAGCGGGGCCCGGACAACCTGACGCCGGCAGAACAGTTGCGCGCCATTTCCCTCGAAGCGCACGCCCTGGTCGAAGAGCAATACCGGGTGCTCAACGACATGCTGTTCCCGGCGCTGGAACAGGAGGGCATCCATTTCCTGCTGGGCGAGCGATGGAACAAGAAGCAGGGCCGGTGGTTGAAGCGCTACTTCAACTACGAACTGGAGCCCATTCTCACGCCCATCGGCCTCGATCCGGCGCATCCCTTTCCGCGCCTGCTGAACAAGAACCTGACCTTCATCGTGACCCTGGACGGCAAGGACGCATTCGGACGCAACATCGGCATGGCCATCGTGCAGGCGCCGCGGGCGCTGCCGAGAGTCGTGCGGTTGCCCGAAACCCACGCGGAGTCGCCCAACGATCTGGTGTTTCTTTCCGAGATTATCGAGACCTATGTCGACGATCTCTTTTCGGGGATGCGGGTGTCGGGCTGCTATCAGTTCCGCGTGACCCGCAACAGCGACCTTTTCGTGGACGCGGAGGAAGTGGATGACCTGCTGCGGGCCGTCGAGGGCGAACTGCTCTCGAGAAGGTTCGGGGATGCGGTGCGCCTCGAGTTGGCCGAGGATTGTCCTCGCGATGTCGCACACTTCCTGCAGATGCAGTTCGACTTGAGCGACGACGACGTCTATCGATGCGATGGCCCCGTCAACCTGATGCGCCTGAATACGATTCCTGATGAAGTGCCCCGTCCGGATCTCAAGTACGCGGGTTTCACGCCGCGAACGTTGAGCCGCATCCAGCACGCCTCGGACCTGTTTGCGGCGATTCGCGAAGGAGACATCCTGCTGCACCACCCGTTCGACTCGTTCCTGCCGGTGATCGACTTTCTGCGGCAGGCGGCGGAGGATCCGGCGGTGCTGTCGATTCGTCAGACGCTCTACCGCACGGGCGCCGATTCAGCGGTTGTGAGCGCCCTGATCGACGCGGCGCGCAACGGCAAGGAAGTCCTGGTCGTCATAGAACTGCGCGCCCGTTTCGACGAGGCTGCGAACATCGAGCTTGCCACCAGCCTGCAGGAGGTGGGCGCACAGGTGGTCTACGGCGTCGTCGGATTCAAGACGCACGCGAAGATGTCCATGGTGATCCGCCGCGAAGGCAGGCGCCTGGCGCGCTACATCCACGTCGGAACGGGCAATTACCATACGCGCACCGCGCGCCTGTATACGGACTACGGGTTGTTCACCTGCGATCCGGCGATCACCAGGGACGTGGAGCAGGTGTTCAAGCAACTCACGACGATGGGGAAGGCCGGCAAGCTGAAGAAGATGCTGCAGGCGCCGTTCACCCTGCAAAGCACCTTGCACCGGCACATCGAAAGCGAGATCGCCAATGCCGAGGCGGGCCGACCGGCGCGGCTGATCGCCAAGATGAACGCGCTGATCGATCCGGAGACGATCCGGGTTCTATACCGGGCGTCCCGGGCGGGGGTCAAGGTGGATCTCATCGTGCGCGGGCTCTGTGCGCTGAAGCCGGGTATCGAGGGCGTATCGGAGAACATTCGCGTGATCTCCGTGATCGGCAGGTTCCTCGAGCATACGCGCGTGTTCTATTTCGAGCACGGCGGCGAGCCCCTGATGTACATATCGAGCGCCGACTGGATGCAGAGGAACTTCTTTGATCGCGTCGAGATATGCATCCCGATCGAGGACGAGGCGCTGCGCGATTCGCTGATGCGCGACATGAAGCTGTACCTGGACGATACCGCGGCATGGGATCTCAATCCGGACGGCGGCCACCAACGGCGCAAGAGCGGGCGCAAAACTCTCATCGCCCAGGAGCGGTTGCTGGAAGCGGCACCGGGATGACGCGGGGCCGCGCTGGCTCGCGCCCGTCAGGGCGCAAGGTTTTGTGGCGTTCGCTTCGGTATCGCGAGTCGGATCGGCGACCACCGGAGGTATTCGGCTTCCTGTTCGAGATCGAGCTGGGTCAGCGGATGCTGGCCGATCCAGTTCCTTGGGAACGACAGCCGGATGAAGTCGTCTTCGGCGCGGACGTCGAAGGCCGGCAGGGCCACGTCCGACCGGCTGCGGTGCAGCACCACGGCGATCCGCAAGAGGACGCTGAGCCTCGCGAGATCGAGCGCATCGACGAAGTCTCCGGCCGGGAATTTGCGCCGATGGGCCCGCACCAGTAGCGAAAGGCGATGCTGTTCCGGACGCGAGAACCCGGGCATGTCCATGTTGTCCAGCAGGTAACCGCCGTGCTTGTGGTACTGACTGTGGGCGATGTCGAGGCCGATCTCGTGCAGCGTAGCGCTCCAGCGCAACAGGGGCACGAGGTTGGGATCGATATCGCTCCAATAGGGCTGCACCCGATCGAGAAGATCCTGCGCCGTCTCGGCGACACGCCGGGCGTGGTCCAGGTCGACGTTGAATCGCCGCGCGAGGTCGAGCACCGTGTTCTCGCGGATATCCTGCTCGTGAATCCGGCCCAGGAGGTCGTGCAGCAGGCCTTCGCGCAACGCGCCGCCGGATACGGTCAGGCGGTCGACGTCCAGGGCATCGAACAGGGCGCGCAGTATCGCGACCCCGCCGGGGAATACGGGCGCGCGTTGGGCGTCCACGCCGGCGAAGTCCAGGTTTCCGGTGTGGCCGCATTCGATCAGCCGCTTCGTGACGTGGTCCAGGCCTTCGCGCGTAATGTCGTTGCCCCCGAGTTCCGACTCGATGATGTCGTGCACGGCGATGATGGTGCCGGAGGCGCCGACGGCATTGTCCCAGCCGCGGGCAAGAAAAATGCGCTCGAGGACCTCGAATTCCTGCCGCGCGACGCGTTCCGCCGCCGCCATGCCGGTCGCGTCGATGCGGCCGTCCGCGAAGTAGCTGTCGGACAGGTCCGCGCAGCCGATATAGAGGCTCTCGGCCAGTTGCGGCTGAAAGCTCTGCCCCAGGATCAGTTCAGTGCTGCCGCCGCCGATATCTATGACGAGGCGCGTGTCGTGGTTGTCCTCCAGCGAGTGGGAGACGCCGAGGTAGATCAGCCGGGCTTCCTCTCGACCGCTGATGACCTCCACCGGGTGGCCGAGGACTTCCTCGGAGCGAGCGATGAACTGCTGGCTGTTGCGCGCCTTGCGCAGGGTATTGGTGCCCACCACGCGCACGTTGCTCTGCGGCAATAGGCGGAGACGCTGACTCAACCGCTCGAGGCATTCCAATGCCCGGGCGGTGGTCTTGGGACTGAGCATGTTGGCCGGGCCAAGACCCTCGGCCAGGCGCACCATTTCCCGGTGCTTGTCGACTACCTGAAGGCGGTCGCCCCAATCAAGGGCGACGATGAGGTGAAAGCTGTTGGAACCGAGGTCCAGCGCTGCGTAGGTTTGCTTTGCGTCGTTTTGCGGACGGGCGCTGACTTCGGCCATCTGGGCGAAATTCTACTCCGTCGCCGTTGCTCGCTACCACCTCGTGTCGAATCGATCGGAATCCACGAGCGGGGAGACTGCGCGGGGGGAGCCAGCGTCGCGACCTGCCGCCTGGCGTAAGGAAAACCGCATGGTTCGCGCTCTCGGTGCGCATGGCGAACGCGGAGCAAGGGGAAGATCGGCACGGATCGATGGGCCGAGCCCGGGTTTGATCAGGCCCTGTGTTCTGCTCTTGATTGGGGAAATGTCTCACCGCGGGCAATCCCGAATGCCGGGACATCCCTCCTCGGACACTCGCCCGGTGGCCGTGCGGTAACATGGCTCCCTTGCTGGAGGGATGCATGACGGGATTCCAGGGTCGGGAGTTTCGCGACACAATGGGCCAGTTCTGTACCGGCGTCGTCATCGTGGCCGGTCTGGACGAGGGAGAAATGACTGGATTCGCGGCCCAGTCTTTCGTGTCGTTGTCGTTGGAACCACCGTTGATCGGTGTCTGCCCGGCGAAATCGAGTACGAGCTGGCCGCGAATCCGGGACGCGGGCAGCTTCTGCATCAACGTATTGGCGGACGATCAGCGCCAGGTCAGCGAAACATTCGCGCAGAGCGGCCAGGTTGCCGACATCGGCTGGCGCCCGGGAATTTCCGGGGCGCCCATACTCGACGGGGTGCTGGCATACGTGGACTGCGAGTTGGAGGCGGAGCATGACGCGGGCGATCACACCATCGCCGTTGGCCGCGTGCTGGACATCGAGATTCTCGACGGAACGCGCGGTCCGCTGCTGTTCTTCCGGGGCGGCTATGGCGGTTTTCTGGGGACCGGCGCGAGATAGGGCCTGGAAAACGCCGGACGCGCTTGCGGGCACGCTGACGGAAACGGTATTTTGCCCGTCTTTTCGGGGCGGAAAGCGAGGAATCATGACACAACGGGTTCAGCGGGGCGGATTGCGGGTGGCCAAGGTGCTCGACGATCTGGTGGCGGAGCGCATGCTGCCGGACACCGGCATCGGGCAGGACGCATTCTGGAGCGGGTTCGAAGCCATCGTCGACGACCTCACGCCGAAGAACCGCGCGCTGCTCGCCACACGCGATGCGCTGCAGGAGCAGATCGACGGCTGGCACCTGGCGCGCAGGGGACAGGCGCACGATCCTGCCGCCTACAAGGCATTTCTTTCCCAGATCGGCTACATCGTTGCCGAAGGCGGCGACTTCGAGATCGAGACCGCCAACGTGGACCCGGAAATCGCTTCGGTCGCGGGACCGCAACTCGTCGTCCCGGTGATGAATGCGCGCTACGCGCTGAACGCGGCCAATGCCCGCTGGGGGAGCCTTTACGACGCCTTCTACGGCACCGACATCATCGACGAGACCCCCGGCCGCGAGAAGGGCGACAGCTACAACCCCGCCCGCGGCGAATTGGTCGTGGCAAGGACCGCGCACGTTCTGGACGATATCGCGCCGTTGGCCGAGGGATCCCACGCGGACGCGTCGAGCTACCGCGTCGATGCCGCGAACGGAAGTTTCGCGCTTGGCGTAGCGCTGTTATCCGGTGCTCGGACGGAACTGGCAGATCCATCGCAGTTCGCAGGCTTCGTGGGGGAGGGCGAACCGTCGGTCGTGCTACTGGCGCACAACAACCTGCACATCGAGATTCAGATTGACCGCAACCACGACGTGGGTGCCGCGCACGCGGCGGGCGTCAAGGATGTCGTGTTCGAGTCCGCGCTTACCGTGATCCAGGACTGCGAGGACTCCGTGGCCGCCGTCGATGCCGAGGACAAGACGCTTGTCTACGGCAACTGGCTCGGCCTCATGCGCGGCGACCTGACCGAGACTTTTGACAAGGGCGGCCGGAGAATCGTGCGTCGATTGGCCCCCGACCGGACGTACACCGCCCCTGACGGCGGTTCGCTGACCTTGCCGGGGCGCAGCCTGATGCTGGTGCGCAACGTCGGCCATCTCATGACCAACGACGCCATCCTCGACAGCCGGGGAGACGAAGTGTTCGAGGGCATTCTCGACGCGGCCATGACGGGCCTCGCCGCGGTGCACGACCTCAAGCGCAACGGCGGCTTCGTCAACAGTCGCGCCGGCAGCGTCTATATCGTCAAGCCGAAGATGCACGGCCCGGAAGAAACCGCATTCACCTGCGATCTGTTCGACCGCGTGGAGGACATCCTCGGCCTCGACCGCAACACCCTGAAGGTCGGCGTGATGGACGAAGAACGGCGCACGAGCCTGAATCTGCGCGAATGCATCCGCGCGGCGCGAGAGCGGGTGGTGTTCATCAACACCGGTTTCCTCGACCGCACGGGCGACGAGATCCACACCAGCATGCAAGCCGGCGCCATGGTCCGAAAGGAACCGATGAAGCAGGAGACCTGGATCACCGCGTACGAGGACGCCAATGTCGATGCGGGACTGGCGACCGGCTTTCCGGGAAGGGCGCAGATCGGCAAGGGAATGTGGCCGAAGCCGGACGAGATGAAGGAGATGCTGGAAACGAAGTCCAATCATCCATCCGCCGGCGCCGACTGCGCCTGGGTGCCGTCTCCCACGGCGGCAACGCTGCATGCGCTGCACTACCACGCGGTGAACGTCGGCGCCCGGCAGCGGGAGTTGACATCCCGACCCCGCGCGTCGGTGGACGACATCCTCAAGATACCCCTGCTGATGGGAGAGAACCTGTCGCCGGATGACGTGCAGGCCGAGCTGGACAACAACGCCCAAGGCATTCTCGGCTACGTGGTCCGCTGGGTCGACCACGGCGTCGGCTGCTCCAAGGTGCCCGACATCAATGACGTTGGGCTGATGGAGGACCGCGCCACCTGCCGGATATCGAGCCAGCACATCGCCAACTGGCTGCACCACGGCATCGTCAGCCAGGCCCAGGTGCGCTCGACCATGGAACGCATGGCGGCCGTGGTGGACGGGCAGAACGCCGACGATGACGAATACCGCAACATGGCGCCGGAGTTCGGCGACAGCGTCGCCTTTCAGGCGGCCTGCGACCTCGTGTTCAAGGGACTCGAGCAACCCAACGGCTACACGGAACCGATCCTCCACGCGCGGCGGCGGGAGCTGAAAGCGCGGTAAGGGTAATGCGGATCCCGGTCAGCGTGGTTCGATCACCGTGAGGTCGATTCCGGCGAAGTTCCGCAGGTTCATCGTGGCGAGCGAGAGGTCGTTGCTCCTGGCGATGCCGGCAATCTGCGAATCGGCGAGACCCATGGGCGAACCGATTTGCTGACGGTGGCTGCGGAACCGCGCACTTTCCATCGCTGCGTCCGTGTCGAACGTCAAGACTCGCCCGGAGAAAACGTCGATGATCCCGGTGAAGATGCGCGCCAGGCGACTCCTCCGCCGTCCGGGAGGTAGAACTTCGATTCCGAAGGTGATTTCGTCGACAGTAATGGCGGACAAGAACAGGTCCGAAGCCGGTTGACGGTCCATCCAGCGCGTCACATTCGCATCGGCTTCGACTCGCATGCTCGCCGAGATCACGTTTGGGTTCCATTCAAGTTGTCTGGTGGTATTCTGATTCATAATATTCTGACATCACGATTGGAGACAAGATCCATGCGCAGCCTCCCGGAGCGCATCATCGATTACGCCGAAAGCCTTCCCGAGGCCACCCCGCTATGCCCGGCTGGCCTGCTTCACCTCGGAAAAAGGGCGGCAGTGGACCAGGCGTTGTCGCGGCTCGCACGGTCCGGCAAGCTCATGCGCATTTGCCAGGGCGTGTACATGCGCCCGGTGGAAACCCGGTTCGGGCGATGTGCGCCAAACATCGGCAGGGCGCTCCAGACTCTATCGGCGCTATGGGGCGAAACCTTCGTGCCGTGCGGCGGTTCGGCCGCGAATCGGCTGGGACTGACGACTCAAAACCCGATCCGGGAAGTCTACCTGACCTCGGGTCGCGACCGCCGACTGCACTTCGGTGGTATCACGGTGGAGTTGCGCCACGCCCCACGCTGGCAGCTTGCCGCCCCGCACCGCAAGGCCGGAGACGTTATCCGCGCGCTGGCCTGGCTCGGTCCCAAAGAGATTGACGAAGGTCTTGAAGCGGTTCTGCCAATGCTCTCCGCAGAAGATCTGGACGAGCTTTCAGCCGCGCGGGCCATCATGCCAATCTGGATGGCGGAGCCGTTGAGCGCGCGCCTCGCACATGCCTGATGCCCTGTTTCAACACCTTTCCGCCGAGGACCGCCGTTTCGCATTGAGGGTGGCCGAAGACGCAAGCGGTCGCCGGGGCTTCCTGCTGGAGAAGGACATCTGGGTTGTCGCAACGCTCGGCGTCCTGTTCGACGCGCCCTTTGCGGAGCATTTGATCTTCAAGGGCGGCACATCTCTGTCCAAGGTGTGGCAAGCGATCCGCCGATTCTCCGAAGACATCGACATCACGTACGACATTCGGGCGTTCGCGCCGGACCTGGTGGCGGACGCTGGCGACGAGGCGCTTCCGCCCACGCGCAGTCAGCAAAAGCGCTGGACGCGCGCAATCCGCGCACGCCTCGACGAATGGGTCCGGGATCAGGCATTACCCGCGGTCAGGGAAGGTCTTGCCCTCGCTGGATTCTCCGCGAATGTTCGTGCCGAAGGGGACGAGCTGTATGTTCGTTACGACCCGCTGTTCCAGGAAACCGACTTCGTCCGGCCGGAGGTCAAGGTCGAATTCGGTGCCCGGTCCACCGGGGAGCCGCATACGGGCAGGCCCGTCGTTTGCGACGCCGCGGCGTTTCTGCCCGATCTCGTGTTTCCCGAGACGCGCCCGAGCACCATGCTGGCGGAGCGGACTTTCTGGGAGAAGGCGACCGCTGTTCACGTCTACTGCCACCAGCATCGGCGCAGGGGCGAACGTCTGTCGCGGCATTGGCACGACCTCGCGCGGCTCGACGAGGCTGGCATAGCGACGAGCGCGCTGGCCGACCGGAATCTTGCCCTCTCGGTGGCTCGCCACAAGTCGATGTTCTTTTCGGAAAACGATGCCCGAGGACAACAGATCGACTATGAGGCTGCGGTTTCGGGCAGCCTGCAGCTCACTCCAACCGGCGCCGCGCTGTCGGAACTCGCCGACGATTACGCCAGGATGCTGGCCGACCGCATGCTGCTCGACGAGGGAGAACCGTTCGATGCTCTGATGGAGCGGTGCACTGCGATCGAGGTGCGGGCGAATGCGCCGCACATGAGAGAAATCTGATGGACGTGTTCGCCTTTCGCGAGGAACTCATCGCCGAGTACGCGCGGTTCTCCCGAAGCTTCACTCGAATCCGGGCCGATGACATCTCGCATGAAGTGGACGCTTCCTATGACGCTGGCCGTTTCTGGCCGGCTCCGCTCATTCAGTTAAACCCCAATTTCGAGCCGGGCGGCTACATCGACGACCTCGTCGCAGACGGCGCGCTCGATGCGGAATGCGCGAAGATCTTCCGGCTCAAGCGTCCGACCGAGACGTCTGGCGAACGCCTCCTACTGCACCGCCATCAGGCCGATGCCATCGAAATCGCCAAACGCGGCGAAAGCTACGTGCTCACCACCGGCACCGGTTCCGGCAAGTCGCTTGCCTATTTCATTCCCATCGTCGATGAGGTGTTGCGCGCCAAGCGGGCGGGAGACGACCGCAAGGGCATTTCCGCGATCGTCGTCTCCCGATGAACGCGCTGTGCAACAGCCAGCGCGAAGAGCTGGAGCGGTATCTCACCCTGCACGGCCAGCAGTTCAAGCCCGGAGACCGCCAGCGGCCGCTGTATTCGCTCAGCTTTTGCCGAGGGTGCGGTCAGGAATACCTTCCCGTGTGGGCGCAGTTGGCCGGGAAGCACCCTCAGGCATTCGAGCCTCGTGACTTGTCCGACCGCTCCAATGACGACGAGGAGATCCAGTACGGCTACCTCGTGCCGGACCCTTCCGGGATGTTCGATGCGGCCGAATCGGATTCCCGATATCCGGAGGATTGGCTGGAATTTCGCGGGGACGAAGCGCGGCTGAAGCCGCATTTCCGGCAGTACCGACCGCTTCAGGTGCGGGTGGACACCACGGGGGGCATTGCTGCTGACGGGTTGCCCGCATGGTTCATTCCGGGGTCGTTCCGCTTTTGCTTGAACCCGGATTGCGACGCCTATTTCGATGGCAGCGTTCGCAGCGAACTTACCAAGCTCTCCGGCCTGTCCAGCGAGGGCCGGAGTTCGGCGACCACCGTGTTGGCCCTGTCCTCGCTGAAACATCTCATCGGAACCGACCTCGACGAGCGGACGAAGAAGCTCCTGGCCTTCACCGACAACCGCCAGGATGTGAGCCTCCAGGACGGGCATTTCTGTACTCAACAGACTCGCCGAACTGGCCCGCAACGCGCTCTCCGGGCTTCAGGATGGGAGATCGCGTTGAGGCTGATTACCAGGTCAACCGACCAGAGAACGGCAATTGCCGTGCTCATCCCAGCCATAGGGCTCGGCCACAAGGGCGCGATCGTTTCGCTCTCCGGGGGACTATCCCGTTCCGCAAGACCGCGAGAGCCACGGATGAGCGAACCCTTATCTCCACGCCAGTTCGGAGATCCGGCATGAGCGACCGCGCGCCTCTTCTCGATGTTGCGGCCGATGCAACCGCACCCCTCATCGTCGCACTTTTCAACTCGTTCGTGGTGGATTTCGCGGCCCGCTCAGCCGTTGGCGGAACCGATCTCAGTTATTTCATCATCAAGCAACTTCCCATTCTTCACCCGGCCCGGTTTAAGGACGACACGGGATGGGGATGCACCTATGCAGAATTCATCGTGCCGCGCGTTCTTGAGCTCACCTACACCGCATCGGAGTTGCAGGACTTCGCGAAGCGCCTTGGGCACGAAGATCAGCCGTTTCCATGGAACGAGAATCGCCGGTTTCAATTGAGGTGCGAGATCGACGCCGCGTTATTCCACCTCTATGGCTTGGAACGCGACGATGTCGACTACGTCATGGAGACTTTTCCCATCGTCAAGCGGGATGACGAGCGCGGTTTTGGCGAATACCGCACGAAACGCGTGATCTTGGAAATCTACGACGACATGACAACCGCCAACAGCGTGACCAGATACGCATACCAAGCCCGTCCGTCCCGGTCACCGGAGGTCTGATTGTGATCGGCAGCGGACCACTCGCGCCAAGTGATTCCACCACATGGATTCAAGCGTTCCGCGACATTACCAATGCCACGAACGAACGGACTCTTGTCACAGGCAATCTACCCCGGAGCGGCATCAGGAATAATGCTCCTGCGGTTGACTTCGAGCACGGTCGCTCCGTCGCGTCTGCGCTGGTAGCGGCAAACATGAACAGTCTCCCGCTCGACTGGGCGGCTCGCTTCTCCGTCGGCGGAGTCCACATGAATTTCTTCATTCTCAAGCAGATTCCCGTATTGCCGCCGCACATGTATCTGAAAAACAGCAACTGCGGCAGCCCCTACGTGGAGTTGATCGTTCCCCGGGTACTAGAATTATCCTATGCGTCAGAGGAATTAACCGGATTCGCCCGCGACCTTGGTTATGACGGACCGCCTTTCCGCTGGAACGAGCAACGCCGCCACTGCCTGCAATCCGAACTCGACGCGATCTTCTCTCACATGTACGGACTCAGCCGCCCCGATCTGGAATGGGTTCTGGACGCGCCGTCGCCAGCTTCGTCCTTCCCGTCCCTCAAGCAACACGAATTGAGAGACTTCGACGAGTACCGTACGCGACGCCTCATCCTCCAGGCATTCGACTCGCTTGAACGAGGAGTCATCCCGGACCTCTTTGCGGATGTGCGCGAATGACGCCCGATCAAATTGAAACGCTCGTCGCATCCGGCGAATCCGAAACGCTGGAGTTCAAGGCCACAACAGGAACTCGGCGCGAAGCCGCGGCAACGATATGCGCCATGCTCAATCAGCGAGGTGGGTACGTTCTGTTCGGCGTCGATGCTCAAGGTAACGTCGTCGGCCAAAGCGTAGGTGATCGAACGATCGAAGATGTCAGCGCCGAAATCCAACGCATCGATCCACCGGCCTTTCCAGAGATCGAGAGAGTCCGGAGTTCTGAAGACCGCGAGGTGATCGCGGTTGGCGTAAGCCCAGGGTCGTCGCCACCGTATCAGTACCGGAGTGTCGCCTACCGGCGCGTCGGGAACACGACCCGGAGCATGTCTGCCGACGAATACAACCGCATGCTCTTCGAGCGAATGCACACCGAGCGGCGTTGGGAGAACCAGCCGGCCACCGGATGGACTGTCGATGATTTGGACATCCCGGAGATTCGCAACACAATCGCGGAGGCAGTCCGTATCGGTCGTCTCAATGAGCCGGGAAGCCGGGGCGCGGAAGATTTGCTGCGCGGTTTGGGACTGATGCGCGACGGGATCTTATTCCGGGCCGCGGCAGTGCTTTTCGGGAAGGCCGAGCGAATCGAATGCGATATGCCACAGTGCCTGCTGCGCGTGGCGCGTTTTCGAGGCATCGACCGATCTGAATTCCTGGACAATCGGCAGTTCAACGGAAACGCCTTCAGCCTCCTTGCGAGCGCTGAACGCTTTCTCCGCGATACCCTCCCCATCGCGAGCCGCTTCGAGTCCGGTCGAATGCAACGCATTGACGAGCCGCTGTACCCGCCGCTGGCCATTCGTGAGGCGCTTGCGAATGCCCTATGCCATCGCGACTACGCGATGGGTGGCGGATCCATCGGCCTCGCCGTCTACGACGACCGCCTGGAAGTAACCTCCACCGGCCCGCTGCATTTCGGACTCACTCCGGAGGACCTGTTCGGCCCACACGAGTCGAGGCCTTGGAACCCGCTGATCGCCCGCACGTTCTACCGGCGTGGCATCATCGAGGAGTGGGGCCGGGGCACAATCAGGATGGCGGATTTGGCCGCGGCCTCCGGCTTGCCGCGTCCCGAAATCGAGCAACGCGGCGATTGCGTTACCGTGCGCTTCCGGCGCGCGGACTACTTGACAGATAGAGAGGTTGAAGATGATTTGACCGAACAGCAAAATGCGATTCTGACGCTGTTGCGTCGGTCCGGTCGCAGCCTTGCTCTCAGGGAAGTCCGCTCGCTGTTGGGCCAGCAGGCAAACGAGCGGCGGGTGCGAGAGGACCTTGCTACCCTGAAGGCCAAGGGCCTGGCTGAATCCACAGGACGCGGCAGGGGCGCTCGCTGGGCACCCCTATAGATGGTTCCGTTGGCTCATTCTGGCTGATTGCGGCTCATTCTGGCCGATTTAGGCCGATTGGTGTTTCCCGTCCGCGAAACGCCATTCAATGTCGCCTCAGAACCACTTCCGGACCTTACCTGCCACTCGAGACCACCACCGCTCCCTATCGGTTGGGCCTCTTGCGGCCGACCTGCCTTCAAAGGCTGCGGTCAGACTGCGCCGATCTTCATCAAACCATTCGTCCACATCTTCTCGCAGCGGTTTCGCCCACACAATCCGGTTTTTCCTGACCCAGTAGTGACTGCGGCACGGAAGTGTTCGCACTCCTATCGATGGCTCAATGCTGACCCTCTGACCATCGTAGATCAGCCTCCTCGTTGCAGGGTGCAGTCCGACCTCGCTCAATCCCCCGCACCCACATGGGCAACGATGGACCAGTGTGTTGTATTTCATGCTGATGTACAGCATTCCCGCTTGCAGGTCGCTCAAGTCGGCCGGGATCGTATCGACGAACACGGGCGTCACCGTGTCAGATTTCCGTCCTGTCTTGCTCGCCACCGTTACCCTCGGGCGCGTACGGTAATCGTGTCAGTCTCTGCCCGGTAAACCATGCACTCGGAAGCCTGATGCTGAGCCATCTGTCCCCGGACCTTCCGCCACGATTGCACCGCGAGCCCCGCTGCCACACTCGCCACATCCGGCAGTTCCAGTTTTCCGTACGTCTCCTGACCGGCATCATCCACTTTCGGAATGGCCTTGCGCCACGCGTCGTCGTGTGGCCACGCAGTGGTTACCCGTATTGAAGCGCTCACTTGACCGGCACAACGATTCAGCGAAATGCCAACATCAATGAAGGGAATCCCGGATTCGGAAAAGGCGGCGCACACCGTCTCCCGACCCTCGTCGTTGTCCACCGTCACAAAGCCGAACGTAGTGTTCGAGCACAACTCGTCAGCGTTATTCTCAGCGACATATTCTGAGTGCCCGAATACTCGGCGGTGGATTTTCCGGTAGGTCTTCTCAAGCCACTCCGCCTTCGGTTTGCCGATCCAATCGGGGCATACGGCACCCGCCATCCGGATGATGTTTTTGTCTTCGATTGAATCAGCGTCCCAGCCGTGAACCTCTGCCACATCCGCCTTGGCGAACAAATCGGCGATCCACGCCCCGACGCCTCCCAGGCCCACAATAGCGACCTTTTCTCCCCTTACGAGGTCGAGCCATTGCACTTCGTCTCTACTTTTCTCTCCCAATATCGGGAACGTATACGGGCGTTCGACTTCGTGGCTACCGCTATTGTCGGACGCTCGAAATCCGCCATAGATCTGTTGTATGTACGTCCTTAAAGCCTCCCAAGCGTCTTGGTACTCCCCTTCATCTCGCATGATGGATATGGTGCAACTATGTCCGTCGCCTGGTCTGATCACGTTCCCGATTTCATTTCCCAACCGATCGTAGACTTTTCCGTTCGTCAGACCACGGATGTCAGCGACATGGACATGGCCTCCCTGCCACTCCAGTCCCCCTTGGAGTTGATCGGAATCCTTGTCGACGCCAACCCAAATGTCACACCGGCCTGGAACGTTTGGCCCCACGAAACACGGAACCCCGGTAGCTCCCAGTTCCCGCGACATGCGCACTATTGCCCACCCTCGCTTTTCCGCATCGGCGCGGACCACTTTCTCGACCGTCATCTCGTCACTTGCCTCGGCGGAACCGGTGTGAATTCGATAGCGACCACCCTTTGCGCGCTACGACAGGTGCGAGGGATCGATCGTGATGACCAAGCCGTCCTTGACTTCCACCGATTCGCCCGGATACAGAATGCCGCTGCCTCCCGCGTACTCATTCTTCCAGTCGATTCCGGGATGCCCTTGGACTTCCCGTGAGGGATCCAGCTTGTTCCATTCGGCCACAATCTCCTCGTAGCTGATGGTTGCGCGGTCCCACTTCACCTCTCGCCCGGCGATGACGATCTGCTGCGGCCCTTTGGGATTTTTCATGGTTTCACTCCATTCGTCACTTGAGCTAGCCTCTCGGCGGGAAAGGATCGTTTCCATGACTGTCGCTCTGGCCGATCTTCCCGTCCTTGTTGTGGATTCGCAGCTCGGTACTCTGATTCCGGCTGATTTCACGACCACGGGTAATGGCATCCTGCTTGGTGTCGTGATGGCTGCTGGCGCGTTCGGCGCCACCTCGTTACCAGCCGCTCGCCCTGGAGCGCGGGACCGTGCAGGCGGCCCTCACGAACGAGGCGCTCCCGGATGTGCCCGTTGACGCCCTGCCGCAGGGCATGGCTCGGCGCCGAGGCGCGCAGGCGCCATGCCGGTGCGCTTGAGCCAGGCCTCCACGGCGTTGCGGAATTGGGGGGCGGGGTCGTTCATGCCGGCAACCATACGGACGTGAAATATCGATCCTCCGATGATCCCTGACGCCGCTCCACAGGCTCATGCCTCGTTGGATTTACGCTACCCCTTCAGGCTCATGTCACGTTGGACAAGGCTGGCTCTTGACTGGGGAGAGGGACGTGCGGAAGATTGCCGCGACGGTTCACCCATCGACAAATGGCGTGAACGCGAAATCGGGAGACTCGACACATGGCCACCGTTACGCTCGACCAACGCGTAGCCGTGCTCGACCAACGCGTAGTCGGGCTTGACCAACGCCTGGCCGGGCTTGACCAACGCGTAGCCGGGCTTGACGAACGCGTGGCCGTGGTTGGCCAACGCGTAGCCGTGATAGAAGCGGGCGTTGCAAACATCAGGACGACGATGGCGACCAAGACGGACATCGCCGACCTCAAGACCGTCATTGCCGAGAAGGAAGCCGCGCAGATTCGTTGGCTCCTCGGAATCATGTTGGCGGCGGCGGTCACGATGGGTGTGGCCGTTTTCAAGACGTTCATGTGAGCTCAACCCACCGGGTCGCACATTAGTCGCGCCTTGTTTGCGGCTGCATTTGTAGCTGCGGCCCCACCCCGAGCGGCAGCTACTCGCTTGCGATGGACGTAGCCCACTCCGGCAATGTGCCCGGGTCGATGTCGAACACGACCAGCCCGAGCGTATAGACGACGCTCGCAATCACGAGCGCGCCGATCAGGTTGAGGAATATCCCGGCCCGGGCCATCTCCGCGATGCTGATCCGGTTGCTGCCGAAGACGATGGCGTTTGGCGGCGTGGCGACGGGCATCATGAACGCGCAGGAGGCGGACATCGTCGCTGGGATCATCAGGACCAGCGGGTGCGTCCCGGAAACCACCGCCACGGCGGCCAAAATCGGCAGGATCATCTCGGTGGTGGCGGTGTTGCTCGTCAATTCCGTCAGGAATGTCAGCGACAGGCAGACCACGAGGATCAGCAGGAAGGTGGGCAGTTCGCCGGCGGCCCCGAACTGGCCTCCGACCAGTTCGGCGAGCCCGGTCTGCTGAAAGCCGGTAGCCAGCGCAAAGCCGCCGCCGATCAGGAGGACGACACTCCAGGGGAGGCGGGGAATGACCCCGGCGTCAAGCAATCGCGTCGGGCGACCTTCGGCGTCGCGCGCGGGAATGAAGAACATGAGCGATGCCATGGTGATGGCCACGGTGCCGTCATCGATCAGTTTCGGCCAGGGCATTAGGCGCGACCAGCCGGGGAGGGTGAATGCGCCGAGATTGAGATCGGCGCGGAACACCCACAGCAGGGCGGTGGAGATGAAGACCGTGAGGACCGCCCGTTCTTCGAATGACATCGGCCCGAGGCGTTCGCGTTCCCGGTCGATGAGCGTGCGGTCAGCCGCAATTTCCGCCGGTGCCCGGTAGAGGACTTGGGTAATCAGCAGCCAGGTGATCAGGAGCATCAGAACGCCGACCGGAAAAGCCACGATCATCCATTGGCCGAAGGCGATCTCGGGCGCGTCGGGAAACATGATCTGAAAAATGCGCGTGAAGGAAAGGTTTGGCGGCGTGCCCACCAGGGTCGTCATGCCGCCGGTGGAACAGCCGTAGGCGACGCCGAGCATCAACCCGGTCGAGAATGGACGCGCGCGGTCGCCGGCGCGTTCTTCCATCTGCGTGATGATCGCCAGTGCGATCGGCACCATGGTCACGGCCGTTGCCGTGTTCGAGATCCACATCGACAGGAATGCGGCGGCGACCATGAAACCCAGCACGATGCGGGCCGGCCCGCCGCCGACGTAGTGGATGATGGCCAGCGCGATGCGCCGGTGCAGGTTCCACTTCTCCATCGTCAGCGCGATCATGAAGCCGCCGATGAACAGCACGATGATGCTGTTGAGGTAGATCGGCGCGGTTTCGCGCCCGGCCATGATGCCGAGGAGCGGGAAGAGCACCAACGGCATCAGCGCGGTGGCGAACAGGGGGATCGCTTCGGTGATCCACCAGACCGCCATCAGCGCGGCCACCGCGGCAAGCCGACTCGCCGCCGGGTTGGTCGGATCGACGGGAAACGCCAGCAGCAACGCAAACGCTGCTATCCCGAGCCAAAAGCCGAAGACGCGCGCCTTGTCCCTGGTGGTTCGTTCGTTCATGGGTTCTTGAGGGGTCCCGTTCAGTCCAAGATGATATGAGGACGATCAGGAAGGGACGTTTCGCGGGATCGTAGCACAGGCTGCCAGCGGCCTGACTCCGAGCCGTCTTCGCATCCAGGTTCCGCGCTACACTGCGGGGCGCTTGGCATTGACGCCGCCTGGTTCAGCCACATGCCTATCGTTGACGTCGAAGTTGTCACGGGCGCGACCGAACCCGATGTCATCGGCAAGGAGACGCTGCAACTCCTCGCCGACGAACTCGGAGATCTGTTCGGTAGCGAGTCCGGAGGCATGTGGGTCAAGCTGCGCACGATTGACCAGAACGCCTATGCGGAGAACAGCGCGGCGGTCGGGCCGGACGCGCGGCCGATCTTTGTCAACATATTGCGAGCCGAAACGCCGGAGCGGGGCGCACTGCGACAGGAAATGGGCAAGATTGCGGAAATCGTCGCGCGAACGCTGGACCGTCCCCGCGAAAATGTCCACGTGCTCTATGCGCCGCGCGCGAGCGGGCGCATCGGCTTCGGCGGCGAACTCCTGGAATAACCTTTCGGGCGACTTTCCCCTCAGCCGCTCTGCAGTTCGACGAAGTCGCGATAGGCACTGTCGGGCATTGCCATGAGTTCGTCGTGGCTGCCCAAATCACGGATCTCGCCGTCGTCCAGAAAGACGATGCGGTCGGCGTGACGGATCGTCGACAGCCGATGGGCGATGACGATGACGAGGCGTTCTTCGGCAGCCGAGCGCAGCGACGCGACGAGCGCGTTCTCGGTTTGCGGGTCCAGCGCGGCGGTCGGCTCGTCCAGGATCAGGATCTTCGAATCGCGAACCAGGCCCCTGGCAATGGAGAGGCGCTGCTGTTGGCCTACCGACAGGCTGTCTCCCGAACGCCCCAACCGCGTATCGATGCCGTCCGGCAGATCGGTGATGAAGTCCATGCAACCGGCTGTCTCCAGGGCCGCCATCATCTGCGCCGCGCCGGCTTCGGGATTGGCGAGCAGGAGGTTCTCCCGAATCGTCTCGGACAGCAGGACATGTTCCTGGAAGACATAGGTGACGTGGCGCCGCAGGCTGTCGATGTCCAGTTCGCGCACATCTTCGCCGTCGATCAGCACGCGCCCGGCTGTCGGCGTCAGCAGCGAAGGGATGAGATAGGCGAGGGTGGTCTTGCCTGCGCCCGTCGGTCCCACGATCGCGATCAGTTGACCCACATTCAGTTCGAGATCGATATCGCGAAGCGCCTCCTGCCCGTCCGGGTAGGCGAAGCCGGTGCTTTCGAGTCGTACGCCGCGCCGAATGTCATCGACAGGAATGCCGCCGACGCGATCCTGTTCGGAAGGGTAGTCGAGGAAAAAGAAGACGCGGCGAACCGCCGCGATGACATCCTGCAGCTTGATCCACCAGGCGCCGAAATATCCCGCGGGAACGGCGATACCCCAGAAAACACCGACAAGGACCGCGAAGTCGCCAGGCGACATCGAGCCTTCTATGACGGCGTTCGAGATAAGGATGGTCACGTATATGCCCGCGATGCCGAAGGCCGCACCAACGATCAACGACACAACACCGACCACGAGGATGGCGTAGCGTTCCCGCAGGAAGGTCTGGCTGCTCCGTTCCGCAAAGCGCCGGTTTTCCTCCTTGCCGGCGCCGAGGCTCTGGACCGCGGTGATATTGCTCATGGATTCCTCCATGGCATTGGTCGTGGCCGCGCCGGCCGCGCGCTTGTTCTGGTTGGTCCGCCGCAGCGCGCCGGAAAAAGGAAAGGTGATGGCAAAGGCCACGGGCACGGTCAGCCAGGCTATGACGACCAGTTCCGGCGACACATGGCCGTAGGAGTATTGCAGGATGTAGAGGTTGATCCCGGCCTGGAGGAGCATGAAGAATGGCACCAGCGTCACCCGAAACGCCAGGTCCGGCACCCCTGGGGCGTCGTAGAGCACGCGAAAGACACTGTCTCCCGTGCGCTGATCATCGAGTGCTGTCATCGGCAGATGCGTGAGACGGTCGAACAGGCGCGAACGCACGCGATTCGCCACGTTCTGGGTCAACCGAACGTGCGCCATGAATTCGGCTACGCCCAGCAGCCCACCACCCTCGCTGTGACCGGAGCTGGTCTGATTTTCGGCCTGCGTGGCCGCGTCCCGGCCCTGCAATAGCCCGGCGTCGGTCTCTCCCATGCGACTTCCGACGGTAACGAGCATGACCAGGTAGATGACCGTGATGGTCAGCATGATGGCCAAGGGGTCCTGCCCCTGGACCAGGTTCAGTATGGGATACATGAATGGGGGGTAGAGAACCTCCGTCTGGCCGAAGGGTTCCCGCAGCATGACATTGTCGACGACGATCTTGGCCAGCCATGGCAGCAGCAATCCCGGAACAATCATCAGGAGGTGCAGAAGAGACTTGATGCCGAGAAGCCATTTCACCTGGAAGAGCAGCTGGATGCAGCGGCCTATGATCGAGAGCGCTTCCACGGTCCTGATATCCGGCTGCGTATCGATGCGGTCATCGAAACGGGGCTTGCCGAAGACATCCTTGAGGTAGCGCGCCCCTCGCTTCGGCCCAGGTTTCCTGGGCGCGCCGGGGTCCTCGGGATTTTCCAGCGCAGCTCCCGGCGGGGTTTCATCACTCATCGGGACCCCCCCGCCTGCGGTCCGGACGTTTCGGCCCCGACAAAGGCGCGGTAGCGTCCGTCCGGCATGGCCATCAGCGCGTCGTGCGATCCCGACTCGACGATCTGTCCACCCTCTATCAGCGCGATCTGATCCGCGTTCCTGATGGTGGACAAGCGATGCGTGATGAGGAAGATGACCCTGCCCTTGCCCCAATCGGCGAGGTTCGCGAGAACCTGTTGCTCGGTGCGCGCGTCCAGCGAGGCCGTCGGCTCGTCGAGGATCAGGATCGGCGTATCGCGCACGATGGCCCGGGCGATGGATAGCCGCTGCCGTTGTCCGGCGGACAGCTTGCCGCCGCGCTCCCCGAGTTCGGTGTCGTAGCCCTTGGGCATGTCCTGAATGAACGCGTCGGCGCAAGCGACCCTGGCTGCGGCTTCGATATCGGGCCGCTTTGCGCCCGATGCGCCGAAGCCGATGTTCCTGGCGACGGTATCCGCGAACAGAATGTTCTTCTGCAGCGCGATCGTCACGTTGGCGCGGATGTCGTCGACGGCCATGGCGCGCAGGTCGACGCCGTTGATCTCGACGGTTCCGGCATCGGGTTCGTATAGCCGCAGCAGGAGCGTCATCAGCGTGGACTTGCCGGTCCCGGTGGAGCCGACGATGGCGGTGACAGTGCCGGCGTAGGCGTCCAGATCAATGCCGCGCAGCACGCTTCGATCAGCTTCATAGGCGAATTGAACGCCGCGCCAGCTCGCGCGCTCGATGGGACTCGGAAACGGCACCGGATCGTCCGGGTCCACCACTTCGGGCTCCTGGTCCAGCAGGTAGAATGCCCGCTCCAGGGCGAGGAAGAGATCCTGCATCCGCATCCAGATGCCAAGCAGATCCCGGGCGCCTCCGGCGAGCCCTTGTATGCGCCCCCGCGCGATCTGTACCGCTCCCACGTTCCAGATCACGAAACCGATGAACGTGGCCACGAGCGCGCCGAGAAATGTCTCTCGCTCCTCTATCACCCACGAGACCATGATGTATTCGGACAGAATCAACATGCCGCCGCCGAGCAACGCTACAGCCGTGGTCAGGAGGACCATGTCGAGGCGCAGGAAATACGCCGTATCCAGCGCGCTTACGGAGTCCCGGTCGAAGCGGTCGAAGACGCGTGCCTCGGCGCGATTGGCCTTGACCACCTTGATTGCGGCGAACGCTTCCTGCAGTCGGGAAGTCAGGTTGCTGTTGGCGATGCGGTTGGCCAGGGCGCGCCGGCGAATTCGGGGCGTCGACGCTACCGTGAGCCAGCCTATGGGCAAGCCGAAAATGACCACGATCAGGACAAACCAGGGATCGAAGGCGGCCGCGAAGGCGAGGCCGAGCAGAATCCAGTAGAGGGCCACCAGCGGGCGGATGATGCCGCCCTGGATCAGGTTGATGATCATCGCGCTGTCCTGGTAGACGCGGAAGATGGCGTCGCCGACGCGGGAATCGTTGTGGAATCTGAGCGACAGGGACTCTGCGCGTTCGACCATGGCCACCCGCAGATTCTGGTTGATGCTCTGCCAGACCCAGGTGCTGTAGTACCAGATGGCCATGCCGACAATCGACGCGACGGCACCGCTGATCACGCCCCATAGCACGAGACGATTGCGCACCGTCTTGCGCTGCGCCCGGGTCAACTCGGGAACTGCTTCCGGCAGTTCGACCTTTTGCTTCCCCGCCTGGGATTTCCCGGCCGCGTCGCGAAGGTCTGTCTCGGCCGCTTCTCCCAGCTTCAGGGGATCGGTCGTGACGTACTCGTCGCCGAGGAGCAGCACCGTCGCCTGAATGGGTTGCAGTCCTTCTCCGAGCAGGACCTTGTTGGTGAACAGGTCCGTGCCGAAGAACACCCCGACCAGCCCGGCCAGCCCACCAGAAAACGCGAAGGCGAGTATCACCACAAGGTGCTTCAGCAGGGGACGCATGTAGGGCCATGTCTTCAGCGCGAGGCCGAACATCCGGCGGGCGGTCATTGTCGGCGACGCTTCCACGAGACCCTTGTCCGCGTAGCCGCCAATCAGTTGAAGATCACTCATGCCGCTGCCTTGTAGCGAGCCCGCGGCCCGCGTAGCCGTTTGTCTGGGAGCGTCCCGTCCGGAGCGCCTACGGTATGGTTCTGCCCCGCACCGTCAATGACATGATTCCACAAGTCACCCAGATTGATCTGCCGGTGCGGGGGGTAGCCGTGCCAGGCGGGCTCTCGGCGGGGGTGAAACACGGCGCGCCCGAAGGGTCGACGGGTTTCATGGTGCTAGCGTCCCTTGAATTCCGGGTCACGACCCTCCCGGGCTGCGGTTCGGGCTTCCTGGGTGTCCGAGGCCTTGCCAAGCACCGACAGCGCGAGCGTCTCGTATCTCACCTGGGTCTCTATGTCGGAGTGCAGGCCCTGCTTGAGACCGCGCTTGTTCATGCGCACGGACAGGGGCGAGAAACCCGCGATGGTGGTCGCCGTTTCCCATGCCGTCTGCGCCAGTTGATCTGCGGGCACGACCTGGTTCACGAGGCCGATCTCCAGGGCCTCTTGGGCCTCAACCGTCTTCGAGAGCAGAACCATTTCGGACGCCTTGCCTTGCCCGATCAGGCGCGGCAGCGTGTAGGTCGACCCGAGCTCGGCGGAGATGCCGAGTCTCGTGAAGGGAAGCAGGAAGCGCGCCGCCTCCGACGCGATGCGAAGGTCGCACAGCAGGGTCATGGTGCATCCGCCGCCGACGGCCCAGCCGTTGATCGCGGCGATGATGGGCTTCTCCACGTCGTGGAACGACTGGAACATGCGTTCGGCCAAGCCGGGCGAGTTGCTGGCCCTGGGTTCGCTGGCGCCTCCGCCCCGGAGGTCCGCGCCGGAACTGAATCCGCGCCCCGCGCCGGTGATGATGAACACCCGCGTGTCGTCGTCCTGGTCGTGCTCTGCGAGGGCGTCAAAGAGCTCGTTCGCAAGTTGCAGGTTCAACGCGTTCAGGCGCTCGGGACGATTCAATGTGATGGTCGTCACGAAGTCCTTGTTCTCGACGATGAGGGTTTCGTAGGCCATTTGACTCTCCGGGTTTTCCAGCGCGGCAGTATATCCGGGAAGCGTTCGTTGCCACGAACGGAAGCTGTTGCCGAGTGATCCTCTTAGGATACCGCCTGCGGTTGGGACTTCAGCCGGAAGAAACGTCGTGTGGTTTCAGTCACTTCCCACATCGATCAGCAATTCTCATTTTGGCCTTCAGCCCCCTCAACTGGACGGGTCTACCGGTCGATTTGGCCCGGATTAGGTCCGAAACGCGGGGTGTAATGCGCCTGACGGTGAAGCCAGACGACAAAATGAGAACTGCTGCACATCGATGGGGGGCGTTGACTGTCAGAGCGACTTTCGCCCGCCGACGATAATTCATCTTGGCGTTTTGCCGGAGCAACACATGGTTGGACGAGCCCGTGATTTGGGCGACCCACCTCGGATTGAGCGCTCAAACATCGCCGTGCTACGCTCGGCTGGTCGTCGGCAACGCCGGCGCCTGAAGCGAGACCGGACCCATGGGCGAAGTGCTGCGCGCCGATTCCCGCGCCGTTGAGTTTCCAACGTCGGACGGCAGACCGGTGGCGGAGACCCCACTCCACTACAAGCGCCTGTCGGACTTGGCGTATTGCATCACGACGTTCTTCAAACGCCGGGCGGACGCCTATGTCGGCGTCAACATGCTGGCCTACGACGATCCAAGGGCGCCGAGGAGACATCTGTCGCCGGATATCTTCGTGGCCTTCGGCGGCGCAAGCGAAGAAGAGCGCGAGCGAGAGATCTACAAGCTCTGGGAGGAGCCGTCGCCAGCGTTCGTGCTGGAGGTGACCTCGAAGAGCACGCGCAGGGAGGATGAACGCAAGAAGGCGCGCTACGCGAAGTGGGGCGTGGCCGAGTACTTCATGTACGACCCGCGCGGGGAATACTTGGCGCCGGCGCTGCAGGGTTTCGAACTGTCCGGCGGGGGCTACCGATCGATGCTCGAGCGCACGCTTGCCAATGGCGAACAGGGGTTGTCCAGCAGGAGACTCGGCCTTGATCTATGGTTGGATGGTCCCGCGCTGCGTCTGTACGATCCTGTCGCGGAGCGAAACCTGTTGACGCCAGATGAGACTCGACAACGCCTTGCGGCGGCCGAGATGGAACTGTCCGAGCTGAAGGCGCAGATCGGCGCCGCATCGCCCGAGAAGGACGGGCGGTAGCAGGCTACGAAGATCCTCCAGGCTTCCTTCTGACGACCGACGAATGCATGGTGATGGTTGACGCCCGTTTGCAGGCGAGAAACCTGGCGGTTATCGAGCAGGATGTATCCGGTGCTGCGGCGAACCAGGCTTGACTTCCGGCACCGACGACATGGTCCGGATTCCCGAAGGGGAATTTCACATGGGGGCCGCGGACTTCTACGTCGAGGAGCGCCCCGTGCTTGCCGTCCGGGTGGATGGCTTCTGGATGGATCCCGCGCCGGTGACCAACAGGGACTTCGCGCGTTTCGTCGAAGCGACGGGCTACGTGACGGTCGCGGAGAGGGATCTGGTCGCCGAGGACTATCCCGGACTCGACGCAGCGGATCTTGCGGCGGGGTCGCTCGTGTTTGTCCAGACGCGCGGTCCCGTGGATCTGAACAATCCCGGCCATTGGTGGCGATTCGTCAGGGGTGCCAATTGGAGAGAAGGGGCCGCCTATGCAGACCATCCCGTGGTCCACGTCGCCTACGAAGATGCGTGCGCCTATGCCGACTGGCGCGGCAAATCGCTGCCCACGGAAGCGGAGTGGGAATACGCGGCGAGAGGTGGCCTGGACGGGGCAAACTATCCCTGGGGTGACGATTTCCACCCCGGCGGCAAGGCGATGGCGAACACTTGGGAGGGTGACTTCCCGTGGCGCAATACCGCGCGCGACGGCCACACCCGCACTTCCCCTGTGGCAACCTATCCGCCCAACGGTTACGGCCTGTTCGACATGGTGGGCAATGTCTGGGAGTGGATGCAGGACTGGTGGAGCGCGTCGCATGGGGCTGAGCCCGGGAGCGCGAGGGTGTCCCTCGCAGAAGAAGGCAGCGCGAGGGTGTCCCTCGCAGAAGAAGGCAGCGCGAGGGTGTCCCTCGCGGAAGAGAGCAGCGCGAGCGAGCGCCCCTCCCAGGAAGCAACCGATATGCCCTGTTGCGGATCAGTCAACCAGGGCGCCGCCGGCCGCAGCATCGGGCGAACCGTCCTGCAGACCATTCAGAGAACCAATCCGCGCGGCGGGCCGGAACGCCTAAGCTTCGATCCATCGCAACCCCAGATAAGAATTCCGCGCAAGGTTCTGAAAGGGGGCTCGCATCTCTGTGCGCCAAGCTATTGCCTGCGCTATCGTCCCGCCGCACGTATCCCGCAGATGATCGATACGGCGACATCGCACATCGGCTTTCGCTGCGTCGTTCGCGACGGCTGATGTTGCCGGCGACGCCGTCGATCACGCCTTTCAGGTGATGCTCGCGCAGACTTTCCCATTGCCTGGACACATCGATCACGCAACCGGCTATCTTCCGGCTGTGTTCTGTTGCGAGGGTGTCGAGGAGGCGTTGTCTAACTCTAACGTCTGGAGCGACTCCTCGAAGGTTGCATGCTGCAAAGTCGCCTCCCGGCGAACCTCTCGCTGCCTGGCCTTGGCGTTCCGAAGTCTCTCTCTCCAGGGACTCAACGATTCGGTTGCAGCGAGGACTTCCAGAGCTTCCGATGCTTCGGTCGACGCAATCGCCGAGAGTCTTCCTATAAGAAGTTCCACCAGCTCGGCCGCCTCCATTTTCTCGGTGGCGATGAATGTGCCAACTCCGGTCATGGAGCTCGATGGCCTGTACGAACGCCCCAAAGATCGGATCAGGAGATCAAGTTCGGGCACATTCCACTTTCCGATCCACACTGCATTGGCGTCGGAAGCAAGGTACGAGGCGACGTGACGGACCCGTCTTTCCCCCCCTCCGGCGATCTCTTTCCGCAATCGACTGGTGAACGCCGCCGGCTCCACCAGCAATCCGGTGCAGCACCAGCAAATGCGTTGCGCCACGTTCATGCTTCGGATTGCCAGTTTCCGATTGATGAATTGAACAAGTTCCTCCGCGGGACAATGCCGAATCGCCGCCCGGAGCATGTGTTTCAGCGCGAGAAGTTGTCTCGACGCGGCACGTGGCGGGAATGATCGGAGCAACTGCGGTATCGCCAATGCGGCCACGGCGGCGTGTTGGTCATCGGCAAGTTCGAACAGTGCCGGGTGATCAACAATCTTCCGAGTCCAGCTTCGCCGAACTGTCCGGACGAGGATGTCCGCAACCAGGTCGGGTCGCTGCGACATGATTGATGCGTACCACTCGATCCTCCCCACCGGACGCAACCTGTTGAAATGGATGGTGAGCGCAAGCCGTGTCTGTCTTTCGTCGAGCTCTGCGGGATCGAGTTGTTCCAGCCCTGCCATGAACGGACAACTCAGGTAGTGCACCTCGCTCCTTGATGCGAGCCGCATAATCTCGGACTCTTCGGGCAGGTCGCTGCGAACGGTCGTTGAGCGAAAGGCCGCAATGACCGTGTCAACGAGTTCCCCGTCGCCTTCCAGCAGGTTCAGCAGTCGGCTTCCTGGCGTGTCGCCCTCGGCGTCGATGTAGTCGCCGAAGTACGCGGTGGCCAGGTGATGGAGAAGTGCGGGCGGCGCCCGGTTCTCCCGCAGGAAGGGCGCCTGGGACGCAACATGGTTGTGCCAGGCTTCTCGACGCTGCCGTTCCCCGGCATCGTATTCTCGGGCTGGTTCGACGGTTGTAGCCGCCCTTTGTTCTCGAACCTGCAAGTGGTCTCCTGCCCGTTCCCCAAGGGCCGGGCAGGAGACCAGCCGCGCATTGAGGAACTCATTGCCAACTTCTTCCGAATCAAACCAGTGCCATGCCGGGACCGACAGGAAGTTCTCGACGGAGATGCCATCGCGTCCAACGAGCAGCGACCGTTCGGGGTTGAAACTATTCGCGAACTGCCCACGTCCGCTGAGATTGATTCCGCGTCCGTTGCTCTTTACTTCGATCGACACCAGTCTTCGCCCTCGCTCCAGGACGAAATCCACCTCGTGGTTTCCGCGACGCCAGTAGTAGAGACGGACTTCGGGCATGCCGGTGTTGTACAGGTGTGCGCCGACGGCGCTCTCCGCCAGTCTTCCCCAGAACGTTCGGTCCGCCTGGGCTTCTTCGAACGTGTATCCCGAATGGACAGCCATCAATGCGGTGTTCAGGACATTCAGCTTCGGGCTCGACGCGCGCTGGCGCCGGGCCAGACCTTCGTATTTGGACAGTCCCGCCACCAGCCCAGCCCTTTCCAATAATTGCAGGTAGCGGGCCAACGTCGTCGTATTGCCCGCGTCGTCGAGCTGGCCGACCATCTTGCTATAGGCAAGAATCTCGCCGGAGAACTCGGCGCTCAGTTCGAAAAGCCGCTTGAGTAGCGCGGGTTTGTCGATTCGGTCCATGGCTACGATGTCGCGCTCGATGTTCGGCTCCACCAGCGCGCTCGCGACGTAGTCGCGCCAGCGCGGCTCTTCGTGAATGTACGGGGCAGCGCCCGGGTAGCCGCCGAAGTAGACGTACTGTGGAAAATCGAACCCGAATGCCGTCGCCATTTCCTGGAAGGACCAATGCGCGAGCCTGATGGCTTCGAAGCGCCCGGCAAGGCTCTCGGTAATGCCCTTGTGCATCAATAGAGGGCTGGAACCGAGCAGCACGACGTGCAGGGCTCGATGTTCCCGGCGGTCGGCGTCCCACAGTCCTTTGACAGTCTCCGACCAGTTTGGAATCTTCTGAATCTCGTCGAATACCAGGACGAAGCCGCGTCGTGACCGAGCGGCTTGAATGCGCGCGCGCTCCCAGGCCTGCGCGACCCATCGGGAGTCGCGTTCACCCGAGAAAGTGGCCCGGGTGAAGCTCGGGGGCGCATCGTCCGGCAGGTTTCGAATTCGGGGGAGGGCCAACGACTCCGGTTCATCAACCGGCAGGTATAGACTGGGCTGGTCAAGATGCTCGAGGGTTTGGTCGACAAGGGTAGTCTTGCCGCTCTGCCGGGGCCCCGTGACGAAAATCAGCCGCTGCGGTGACTCATTGAGCCGGTTGAGGAGTGTAGAGAGCTGTTCGCGCTCGAAACCCATCGAGTTACGCTATTGAGTAAATTTAATCAGGAATGTAACACCCAGCGGCAAATGGTGCAATTTCGTGCTGTATGACACCGCGATCTTCCATACCCGGCTGGACGGCGACGGCGGCAAGCGCCGCCGTACCTGGCATCAATACCATGCGCGCGGGGGCTGGCTCACGAGTTGGCTGCCGGGAGTCGGCAAACGCCGACGCCAACCCTCGCCTGTCCTGACCGACTGGAACCTGTTTCCGGAACGGCTGGCGCTGCATCCGGACCCCGGGAAACGGCTGTTCTCTTCCCACTGGAACACCGCCCAGTGCGAGTGGGTCGCATCCGGGTTCGATCCGAACGTGCGCCGGCGGACGCCGCGGGGGGAGTATTGAGTCCGGAATCCGAAGCCGAGTCCGATGACGCGTTGAAATGCGTCTCCCTCGTCAGGCGTCGAGGGCGTAGCGAATCATCACGCGCGAACCGTCGACCAGGCCTTCCCGGAAACGGGGTCCCCATCTGTTCCAACCCGTGTCCGCGTACTTGCTGCCCAATGACTCCAGGATGCCGGCGTGCACCGTGGCGTCTGTCTCGATCGCAGCGGTCGCCATGTACTCCGGCGCGTCCCGAAATGCACCGTCCGCCTTCGTCCAGACGCCGAAGTCGCCGACCCAGATCCGGGCCCTGGCCAGGCCCTGCCGCACCGCCTGGGCGCGCCAGGCGTCGGGGGGCGTGACGACGTAGACGTTGCCGGCGTCGTAGGCGAACCAGATCTCCGCCTTGCACCGGCTTTCCTCGCCGTTGCTCTTGATGGGCGTCAGGTATACCAGCCGGGAAGTGCGCAACTTGTCTTCGGCGGTCACGGTTCCGCTGGCCCAGGCAGCGCGAGTCAGCAAGGGAAGGGCGGGCGCCAGCGAGATGCCGGCGAGAATGGTTCTGCGCGTGGTCATGCGGTGGTCTCTTAAGGGGCTCACGGAGTATTTATCGCAGATCCCGATGCTGGACAAGGGAATCGAGCGCTCGGACCACCCGCTTGTCGCGTCGAAGACCGTCGCCCGTCCGCCTATTCCCGATCCGCCGCCCGCCGCAGCGACTCCGCGTGATAGTCGAACCACACGTCCCGGTACCTGTCGATGATCGGCTTTTTCCTGTGGCCCAGGCCTTCGATTTCCATGTACGTGTGGTCCACGTCAGCCTCCAGCAAGGCCTGGTGGAAGTCCCTCACGGTGGCCAGGTGGCCCATGTCCTGTGTCCCGCACCACATCTGGATGCGCAGTTTGCCCTTGATATCTTCCAGGTTCTTCTTGAGCAGTTCGTAGGCATCGTTGTCGATGTAGTTCCGCCGGTCGGGGCCGAGGTAGTTGTTGGGGTAGGTGTCCGGCGCCGACGGGTCGAAGTGCGCAAGGGTGCGTGGCACGTTGCCCGCCAGGTTGAACAGCGAGCAGAACAGGTTCGGGTATTTCATCGCCAGGCGCGTCGCGCCGCGGCCCCCCATGCTGTGTCCTTCGATACACCGCCCCTTGCGCGCGCCGATCGTGCGCCAGGTCGCGTCGATGCGGGGAATCAGTTCGCGAATGATGAGCGTCTCGCTTAAGAACCGTCCGTCGTGGGAGTCCTTGTAGAACGTGCGCATGCCGCCGTTCGGAAGCACTGCGATCATGGCCGGCCAGCGTCCCTCGCGGATGCCCGCGTCGAGCACCCTCACGTCGTCGAAACCGTGCAACTCGTTGTCGCCGGCGCCATGCAGGTTGTAGATCACGGGGTACCGCCTGTTCGCCCGGGGGTCGTAGTCCGGCGGCAGGTAGATGCAGTAGCCCACATCGGTCTCGTGCGCCCTGGAGTAGAAGGTGTGATGCGTCACGCCGTCCGGCAGGCGGTTCTCGGGTTTGTTGACCCAGACTGCAGAGGGACCGGTCGGTTGCCGCGGCGTGAGAACCATCGCTACTTCCCCGCCGGTGTCAGCTTGCGGGCCTTGTCGGGATCGATCCACCAACTGTCCAGGAGGCGCACGGCGCTGCCTACCAGGTACTCGTACTTCGCCACCGCCTCGCGCTGCGGCCTCTCGAACTTGTCCCAGCGCACGAACCGCTCCTCGTCGGGGATGTGCAGCGGGATGTGATAGAAGCCCCACAGCAACACGCGATCGAGCGCGCGGCAGGCGGTCATCGCTTGTTCGATCGTTTCCGCCTCGTGCTCCGCTTTCTCGATGAGCGCATCGACGATGGGATCGCGCAGTCCCGCCATGTTCCCGCCCAGCTCCAGGTCCGCCGTGCCGGAGCCGAAGTAACTCCGCAGTTCCCCCAGCGGCGGATTCAGGAAGTCGTGCCCCCTGACATACGCATCGAAGTTGCGCACGCGCAGGTGGTTTACCCACGCCACGCTTTCCAGCAGTCGCAGCCGCGCGTCTATGCCGAGTGTCTTCAGAGACTCGATGTACGGCAGCAGGAGGCGACGCTGGGACGGGTTCTGGGTCGTCAATTCCAGTTCGAACTGCTGCCCGGCGGCATTGACCAGGCGTCCTTCCAGTATCGTCCAGCCGGCTTCGGCAAGCAGGTCGCGCGCCCGTTCCAGGGCCGAGCGGTGCATTCCGGCGCCGTTCGAGGCCGGCAGATCGAATGCCTCGGTGAAGACCCGCTCCGGCAGACGGTCGCGGTAGGGGGCAAGCAGGGCGAGTTCGGCTTGCGTGGGCAATCCGCTCGCAGCAAAAGACGAATTGGCGAAGTAGCTCATCGCCCGCTGCTGTGATCCGTATTGAAAGACACGGTTCTGCCACTCGAAATCCAGCGCCAGTGTCAGCGCCTCGCGGACCCGCACATCCTGGAATCTCTCGCGATCGAGATTCAGCACGATGGCCGACGCGAGGCCGATGAATTTCCGCAGGGAACGCGTTTCCATGATGAGCGATCCCGCTTCCACCGCCGGGATATTGTAGGAAGAACTCCAATGCCGGATGTCGGATTCGAAGTAGATGTCGAACAGCCCCTTGCGAATGGCCTCCCTCGCCACCGTCGCATCGCGATAGACGTCGTACTGGATGACATCGAAGTTGTATCGACCGCGGTTAACGGGGATGTCCCGTCCCCAGTAGTCGTGAACGCGTTCGTAACGGACAAAGCCGCTATCGAAGTCGACCACCCGATAGGGGCCGCTGCCCACGGGCGGCGCAAGGGCGCGGGTGGAGTCCCTGCCCGCGTAATAGTGCGCCGGCCGGATGGGGAACCAGGTCAGCGCCACCAGGTTCGAATTGGTGAACACGCCCCGATGATGGACGACCATCTCCTTGTCATCGACTATCTCCAGCGACTCGATCCACGACTGCAGGTAGACCTTGCCGAAGGGGAGCTGCAACAGTTCGTCATGGGAGAACTTCACATCCCCGGTCGTCACCGGTACGCCATCGTGCCAGCGCGCCTTCTCGTGCAACCGGATGAAGAGGGACTTGCCGTCGGCGGACAGCGCGACGCCATCGGCAAGCTGGCCGTATAGACCGGACAACTCGTCCGCCGAGCGGATCATCAGCCGGTCGACCGTTCTGCCGATGCCCTGCGCGCCCGGGACGCCCGTTCCCGGGACACCCGCGAAGTTCCGAATGGGCGTGGTGGTCGAGAGCTTCAGTTCGCCGCCCTTGGGCGCGTCGGGGTTGGCGTATTCGAAGTGCTCGAAGTCGGCGGGATACTTCAGTTCATGCAGCAGCGAGATGCCGTGCCGATAGGCCGGCTGTTCGGCCATGCACGCGAGCGCCTGCAGCAGAATCATGGCGCGCAGGCAACAGACGCCGAGGGACTGCGCCAGGGACGCGGGCGCGGGTGGACTACGAGTCCGCATGATCGATCATCAGGCGCTGGTTCGCCTCGACATCCTGCATCAGCGTTTCGCTTCCGTCCGGCCACTCCACCGTCAAGGTCTCTATTCGGTCTTCGCCGCCCAGTCCGAAGTATTGGTCGGCGGGATTGTGAGACAGGTAGTTGCTGCCGAGGACGACTTCACGCATCTGGTCTTTTCCTCCCGCGCGGATGCGAATGCGCGCGCCCACCGCTCCCGTGTTCGGTGCTGCGCCGCGAAGTTTCACGGCGAGATAGTTGTTGCCTTCGCTGTCGTTTCGCCAAAGGGTCGCCGAGGCCGCGGTGCCGTTGTGGAGCTGAAGGATATCCACGTCGCCGTCGTTGTCGAAGTCCGCGCAGACCACGCCGCGGCCGCTGTACGTGTCGTCGAGCCCGAGTTCGCTGGCCATTTCCACGAAGCGGCCCTGCCCGTCGGACACGAACGCACGGCTGGAATCGTTTGAAAACGCACCGAATTCATCAGCCTGCGACCAGCCATTGGTGTGGTAGATATCGAGGTCCCCGTCGTTCTCGAAATCCAGGAAACAACTGCCCCATCCCCATCCGCCATCCGCGACGCCGGCAAGTTCCGTGACGTCGGAAAAATTGCCGCCCTCGTTGCGGTACAGCCGGTTGCCGATGGTCGAAATGTGATTCGGAACTTCGCTGCCCGTCGCGCGAATGCTGCTCACGAACCAATCGAGGTCGCCGTCCCCGTCGTAGTCGCCAAGGGCGGATCCCATGCCGTTGCCGTCGATAATCACGTCGAAGTCGGTGACATTCTCGAACGTTCCGTCGAGGCTGTTGTGGAACACCTGGGTGTGATTGAAGTCGGCCACCATCAGGATGTCCGGGTACCTGTCTTCGTTGATGCGCGCGAAGCTGGGAGCAAAGCTGTAGTCATCCGTATCGCGCGTAATCAGGGGATCGTCGGGATCGACAATGGAGGGTGCGACGCCGGCTTCAAGGGTGACCGGTGTGAACCGCATGTCGACCTGGTCGGTGTCGTTGCGCCAGAGGTGTTCGGGCTCGACCAGGGGGTCCAGCCTGTCGCGGTGCGTGCCCCAATGCGCCAGCAACATGTCCAGGTCACCGTCGAGATCATAGTCTCCGAATGCCGGAGAGAAGTTGAACTCGCTTTCGATCCGATCGAGGCCCGAGCCGGGGGTCACGTTGGAAAAGGTGCCGTCGTTGTTGTTGCGATAGAGAATCGAAGGGTCGTGACCCATCCCCGGCAGAAAGAGATCGAGGTCGCCGTCGCCATCGAGGTCGGCAAGTCCCGGCGATCCATGCCGGAAATTCTCGCCGATCCCGTTGCTCCAGGCGATTCCCGCTTGCCTCGCAACTTCCTCGAATCGAAGATCGCCGACGTTGCGGTAAAGCAGATTGGCGCCCACGTCGCCACGCACGACAACGAGGTCGATCAATCCGTCGCCATCGTAGTCGCCCGCCGCCACCCCGCCAGGCGCCACGAGTTCGACCTCCAGGTTGCTGAGATGGGTTGTGAATCCCAGGTCAAACTCTATTCCGGATGCGGGGGTCACATCGCTGAAACCCGGGGGCTCCACGGGGTCTGGAGGGGGAGGCGCGACCGGACCCGTAGGCGGCCCCGGACTGGTAGTGCCGCCCCCGCCGCCACAGGCGAACATCAGGAAGCCACCCAGGAGCGCGATCCCGAGCTTCGCCCCATTTTTCAACGCGAGCCGGAACACGCTTCACCAGGAATTATTCGAAGAGTTCGATGAGCTTCTCGTCGAGAGTCTTGCTGCGAAGGTTCTTGGCGACTATGACACCCTGTTTGTCGACAAGGTAGTTCATGGGGATGGCGAGAACGCCGAACTGTGTCGGCACGGAACTGTCGTAGGCCTTGAGGTCGCTGGTGTTGATCCAGGGGATCTGGTCTTCTTCGGAGGCGATCGCCCAGTCTTCCCGGTCGTCGTCCAGCGAGAAGGCGAACACCTCGAAGCCGCGCTCGCGGTAGGTTTCGTAGCTCGCAATGAGTTCCGGATTGGTGGCGCGGCAGGGTCCGCACCAGGATGCCCAGAACTCGACCAGCACATATTCGTTGCTGTCGAGCGCATCCCGCAGTCGATAGGTCTCGCCATCGAGGCCCATGCTCGAAAAGTCCTGAATCTGCGCGCCTGCCTTGACGGTGCGCGCGGTGGCGGACATTTCCATGCCCTTGAGCTTGCGATTGCGCGTGGCCATGAGCGTGGGATGGTCGCCGAGGGAGGCGCGCAGCGCATCAAGCCGGTCGACCGCCTCCTGGCTGCCCATCCCGCCCAGTTCCACGGCGTAGAGGCTGGCGAGCGGATCCTCGTCCGATTCGGCGATGGCGCGCAGGGCGCTGGTCCTCACTTCATGCAGGGCCCTGTATCGTTCCCAGGCGAAATCCATGAGCTCCTGGTAGTTCTCGTCGCCTTCCTTCAAGTCCCGCTTGGCATCCATGACATCGGCGTAGGCTTCCTTCGCCTCAAGGTATGCATCGCTTTGGGCCCAATTCGCGATGACCTTCTGGTGGTAGGGGCCACCTCGAACATTCAGGGCCGAGATCTCGTCGCCATACTCGACGCGAATCTCGACGGGTTCCAGGATGAACTGCGCTGAGCCCTTGAATTCCTCCTCGGCGTCATACACGGCAAGATTGGCGCGCCCGCCGTGGCTGAAAACGCCGCGAATCTCGAACTTGCCGTCTTCCAGGGGGACGCGGGCGATATCTTTGGATGAGCCAAGGATTTCCGTGGAACGGCTCAACACCACTTCGCCGGACTCTGCGAGTTCGCCGATATCACCGACGATCACATATTCCGCTGGTGGCGAAGCGGCTTGCGCAAATGCCGCCAGAGCCAGCATGGGCAGCATGGCGACTGCACATGCGCACATGTGCACATGTGCGCGCTCGCGCTGAAGCACACTCATATCATTTGACCCTCTCTATGGGTTGCAGGTCACGCTCGCGGGCGACGAGTAAACAAAGGATGTCGGGTACGAATGGCGATGGCCCCTCGCTTGAAGCAAGCGGGAGTTGCTTTCATGGCGACGACTGTCCGAGCGCAACCCGTACAACTCACTACGGCCGTCCCGTGATCTTCTTGAGACGTTCGACTGCCTCGGTTTCGGTACCCATCGGCAGCAGGCCTAGGTTTCCTTTCAGCAATTCGCCAATCTTCTGCTTGTGCGGCACTAGTTCGTCTTGGCTGTAGCCAGAAAGTGTGACGAGGATGGCGCGCCGGGTCTGGGGGTGCTCCATGGCGGCGTTGATCAACCCTGGCAACACGTGTGCCGGTCGGGACAATGCCAATCCCTGGGCAGCCAACGTCACACCAATGGACGCCGAAGGGTCGCCAGTATTCGGTGCTGCAAGTTGTTGTTCGCGAAATAGGTTTGCCTGATCCGAGGCAAACTTGCCAGTGTTCAGCAGCATCAGCGTGGTCAATGTCTTGGTGGCCGACTGGTCGATGTGCTGCACATCGTAGAGGAACTGTTCAATGTCGGCATCTCCCGCCCAGAAGACCGCCAAGGTCTGAGGGATGCTGAGCCAAGGCGATAGTTCCTCTCGGACCTTGGCGACTACCGCTTCCAAGTCCACCCTGCCATCGGGGGATTCGTCCAGACCGAGGTCGTCTGGCGATATATCCAGCGTGTCACCGTTCACCAAGCGACCACCGAGTTCCCGCACGCCGGTCTCCAAGACGTTGTAACCGGTGTTCTTGTGTTGGCTGTTCCAATGGTCGATCAAGAACTCCTTGAGTCCCGGAACCTCTGAGAATGCGCGCACCGGATATTCGCCGTATTCGGTAGGCAGTTTGTACGCAAGTCTTGCCGAGAGATCGCCGAGTCCCCGGATGACCATGTCAATGATCTGTGGATTACCGCTGGCGACCCCTTCGCTGACCAAGGCATTGGCTGCTGCCACCGATACGCCTGGATCGTGGACTCCGGCATCTCGGAAGTGAATGAAACGTTCCGAATCCTGGGCCGATGTTGTGGTTGCTATTCCCAGTGCGATGATTTTCGATGCGGCAGTTCTCATGGATTCGCCCCTTCGTCAGTGGCCTTCATCGAGTCACCTCAGCAGCCCAACTCTGGTCGGGGCATATCACAGGTTGTGGCTGACGTGTGTTTGTGCGAGCTACAGCGACAACCGTAGAGACAAGCGAAAGCTCCGGCCTTGCGTCCACTCATAGAAGGAGTTCAGGGTGTTGATCGACGTTTCGCCGGTTTCCTCATTGTGAACCGAAGTCTCGGCAAAGGAATCCGTCAAATTGTTCACGGTCAAGGTTGCAGCCAGGTCTTCGAGCCAGCTTGGCGCCTCGAACAGGGTGTTCGAACCGAATTCGTATCCAAGCACCAGATCGTAGTTGGTCGCGGGCTTGGTGATGCTTTCGTGTGTGATGACGCTTTCGTTTTCGCGGCTCCTTTGCCTGATGATGGTGGTCTCGGCCGCGCCCTGCATGTCGAGACTGAGGAACATGCCGCCGCGCGACCAGATGAGTTGCATGCTGGTCTGGTGCTCGGGCACCGGGGACAGGCCCGTCTGTTCGTCGAGCGTATCGTCGCGCGTGGTCACCAGGTCGATCGTCAGGTCCGAGTCCGCATGGCGCTTGGCATCGAAGGTATTGGTGTAGGAGCGTCTGACGACGAAACTGAACTCGTTCAGCGCGGCAAACCAGTCGTAGCGGGCCTCGAAGTCGACTCCGGCACGATTGACTTCCGAAACGTTGATGAACCGGTTGTCCACAAAGTAGGTATTGCTCGCGGCATCGTAGCGGACCGTTGGCGGAAGATCATTCCGATCGATGATTCTCGTCGTCAGGCGGCTGATTCGATCAACAAACTCGGTATTGCTCCAGGCCGTCTTCAATAGCAATCCAGGCAGAATCGGTGGCGACCACTCCACGGCGAAGCCGACAGCCTCGGCGGTCTCCGGCGTCAACTTGTCATTGCCGCCGGTGTTCGCAATCACTGTCGCGTCCGTTACCGGGCCTACGGCCACCCCGTCAGGACCATAGGCAAACAACGTCGCGGGCCCGGAGACCACTTTGGACAGCAACTGGTTCAACTGCGGCGCCACGAAGGATGTGGATATGTTCGCTTTCAGGAGCAGACTGTCGGCAGGGCGATACACGATCCCCGCGCTCGACGTGAACTCATCGCCGGGGTCGGTCGCATTCAGGATGCCGGCATCCGAAGTTTCGGTTTGCCGGTACTCGACGTCGGCGTCCGAGTAGGAGTCATAGCGCCCGGACAAGGTAAGGCTCAACCGCTGCGCGCCGTTCCTCGCGTTGTCCGCGCCGATGAGGGGGACCAGGGCTTCGGCGAACGCTGCGGTATTCGTGCGGCTGACCTCGGTGTTGAACGGCGAACTCCCGGTCGCCGAGGAACTGCCGAAAAAACCCGTGTTGAACTCCGAGAAGGAATCGAGCACATCCACGCGACGGTCGAATCCGACCACCATCGCGATCGGTCCGCCCGGCGCCTGAAACAGTTGCCCGCGCGCGATCGCCTCGAACTGGTTTTGTCGGTTTTCCGAACCGGCATCCACATCGGCGATGATCCAGGGACTGATATCGCCGAAGGGGTTGATCGGATCGGGCGGAGCCCCGTAAATATTGCAGGTTCCTCGTCCGAAAAAGACGGTATAGGTGTAGCGAGACCCGCCGAGTTCCGCGAGTTTTTGCTGGCATCCCGCCTCATCGATCGGCAGGCCAAACGATCCGCCGAAAGTGGCGAGGAGCGCATCGGTCACGCCGTCGCTGTTCACGCCGAGGCGATATGCGGGGTCAAGTACGTTGAGTCGCGTCGTATCGACTACCTGCGCTGAGCGAGAGTACTCGGTTTCCCAGGTCCAGGTCCCGAGCGAACCCTTTGCACCCAGGCGAAGGAACCTCGATGCTTCTTCCGATTCGAAGACCTGCGGCGGAGTCCCGAGCGCGAGACCCTGAAGGTCCACCCGAACCCCAAACGGGTTGAAGGGGCTGTTCGCGTGGAGCCGCCCACTCATCCGGTTAAGACCGTTCTCGGAACTCGATCCTTTCCTCACGAAGCGAACGTTGGCGTGGACTTGCGTGGACTCGTTGATGTTCTGGTCAATGCCCAGGCTCACGGTGTTGTAACTCTGTTCCGGAGTCAGGCTGACGCCGAGTTCGGCTTCGTCTCCCCATTCCTGTTCCCCGAAGAGCGAGATGCCATTGAGGTTATCCCCGGGCATGAATCCCAGGGGCAGCGTGATGTCGGCGTGACAGGTGGCTCTCGCCTGGTCCGCCGGGTCAAGGGCGGCATAGGCGGAGCGAGTAATGATGTTGCCGTCCAATCCCCACACTATGGCCCTGGCTTCGTTGCAGGAATCGTCGAAGAACCAGGTATAGGCCCTGGCCTGCGGGCCGACCTCGGTGTTCTTCTGACCTTGGGTGTTCAGGCGCGAGCCGTCGGTGACAGATTCGCGCAAGGAGGAGTCCAGTCCCGAATCGGCGAAACGCTCAACGCTCAGGTTCGCGCGTCCTCCGTCCCACGCCCAGCCGCCTGCCACACTGGCGAGAATTTCGTCGAAGCCGCCAGCGTCGGGACGGGTGTAATTGAGGTTGATTTCGACCCCCGCGTAGTCCTTTCGGGTAATGATGTTCACGACTCCGCCAACCGCGTCCGAGCCGTAGATGGCGGACGCGCCGTCGAGAAGAATCTCGATGCGCTCGACGATCGAAAGCGGAATCGCGGAGATGTCCGTGACGCCGCCGAGGATGCCGCTGTAGCCAACGCGTCTTCCGTCCACCAGGATCAAGGTCGACTCGCTGCCAAGCCCGCGCAGGTTCACGGTCGCTGCACCGGTTCGATTCACGGCGCCGTTGAGCTCGGATCCGTAAGTTTCGTTCGTCGCATTGATGTTCTGCGGCAACTGGCGCAGGACGCGCGCGAGGGTCAGTTCTCCCGAGGCGCGGATGGCCGCGCGGTCGAGCACGATCAGGTTGCCGGAAAGTTCCGAGGGCGGGCGACTCAATCGGCTGCCGGTGACCTTGACATCCTGCAGCTCGAGAGCCTCGCCTTCTTCGCTATCTTCTTCGCCGGATTCCTGGGCGAACGCGAGACCCGGCACCAGCAGAAGGGCGGCAAGCAATACTGATCGAGATGCCACATATCGCGATGCGGCTTTCACCGTGTTTGACATCGTTTCCTCTCCTGTCGGGCGATGGGCAAGCGAAATCCTGAAGAAGGGTTCTTCAGTGCGCGAACTATACCATTGCCGGGCGAGGGGACGCTCGCATCGAAGGCATGGAACTCCGTTCCGAAGACACCTCGCATGCCACGCCTCCACCCACCAACAATTGCTCTTCGTGGTAATTTGCGCGTTCATCCGTTGAGGAGCGTTTTGTGGACGCACGCATACCCAGGGCACTTGTCCGGCGCCGGCGCTTTCCCAGGTCCGGGATGGGCGCTCTCGGTTGGCTTCTGTGCGTGCTCCCGGCCATGGCCGCCCAGGCGAACCCGCAAGTCGGCGAGATGCTCGACCTGCAATCGCAGACGACGGAGCAGGGCCAGATTACCCAGGATCGGGTGGATCAACTCGCCGATGAGGCCCGGCAACTCCTGAGCGACTATCGGCTCAGACTGCAGGAGCTTGACCGGGTGCGGCGCTACAACGCGAACCTTGAGCGCACGATCTCCGACCAGGAGCGGGAAAAGTCATCGCTCAACAGTCAGATCGAAGACTTTGGCGACCTCGAGCGGGGCATCGTTCCACTGATGATGGACATGATCGACGACCTGGCCGAATTCGTTGACCTCGATGTGCCCTTTCTCCTGCCCGAACGCCGGGCGCGAATAGGTCGCCTGCGCGAAGTGATGGACCGCAGCGATGTCAGCGTGTCGGAGAAGTATCGCCAGATCATGAACGCCTACATGGTCGAAACCGCGTTCGGCCGCACGATCGAGGCTTACTCCGGGCAGATTGATACCGGCGATGGAGTCTTGCGCAAGGTGGAGTTCTTCCGCCTCGGACGCGCGGCGCTCGTCTACCAGACACCGGATCGCGAAATCGCGGGCTATTGGGATGCCGGCGCCGCCGAATGGCGCCCCCTTCCCGCCGCCTTCGGACCGTCTGTGAACCTCGGCCTGCGC
This sequence comes from Pseudomonadales bacterium, assembly GCA_963668365.1. Lineage (GTDB taxonomy): Bacteria > Pseudomonadota > Gammaproteobacteria > Pseudomonadales > Azotimanducaceae > VXNE01. The sequence goes on along the minus strand of OY764266.1, from coordinate 3,755,679 downwards.
ATCGCGAAAAAACAGGCGGCGCCGGAGATCCTGACCTTGCCCGTGGCGGCGCCGAGCAGGGCCGAGCCATGAGCGCCATGAACAGGCATCAACTGAAATGGCCACCCGCGCTCGCGTTCGCGATGCTGCTTTCAACTGTTGGCGAAGCCCAGACGGACGCGTCGAGCGCGTCCGAGGCGACCAGCGCGACGACCCTCGTCGAACTACTGCGGTCCGTGCGCCGGGAAGCCGAAAACGCCAGCGGTCGCAATGCGGAGCGCCTGCGACGCTTTACCGAAAACCGCGATCAGCGGCGGGAAATGCTGGCAACCATTGAACGCGAGCTTGCCGCCGAAGAGCGGCGCAGCGTGTCGCTTGGAAACCGTTTCGACGAGAACGAGAGGGCGCTGCAGGAACTGCAGGAGCGCCTCACTATCCGCATCGGAAACTTCGGCGAACTCTTCGGCGTCGTGCGCCAGGTGGCGGGAGATGCCAAGGGCGCGCTCGACGCTTCGCTCATTTCCGCGCAGAAGCCGGGCCGCGGCGAAATGGCTGGCGTGATCGCCCGGTCGAGGGAACTCCCCGGCATTGCAGAGTTGAAGGCCCTGCAGGTCCTGCTGCTCGAAGAAATGATCGAGTCAGGCGCCGTGGTTCGTTTCAACACGGACTTCACCGATGCCGCCGGCGTCCTTGGCGAAGGCGAACTGGTGCGCGTTGGCGCCTTCAACCTCGTCCACGGAAACCAGTTCATCGACTTTGAAGCGGATACGGGCGACCTGCAGGTCCTGCCGCGCCAGCCCGCCGGTCGATTCCGGGATTTGGCGCAGGATCTCTACGAAGCCACCGAAGGCCCGGTGGCCATGGCTGTCGACCCCACGCGCGGCCAGTTGCTCGGATTGCTCATTCAGACGCCAAGCCTCATGGAGCGTGTTCAGCAGGGCAGCTATGTCGGGTACACCATCATCGCCATGGGTCTCGCCGGCATCGTCATCGCGCTTTGGCGCATGGCCGTGCTGCAGCGAGTGCGGCGCGCCGTGCTCGCGCAACTGCGCGCTTCCGAGGCCGATGAAGGAAACCCCCTGGGGAGGATTCTCGCCGCGCACGAGGCGAGCCGGGACAAGACGCTCGATGCGCTGAGCCTCACCCTCGACGAAGCCATCATGCGCGAGACGCCGGCGCTCGAGCGCTATCAGGGCATCATCAAGGTATTCGCGGCGCTTGCGCCTCTGCTTGGCCTGCTCGGCACGGTCGTGGGCATGATCCTGACCTTCCAGCAGCTGACCCTGTTCGGGACCGGTGATCCCAAGCTCATGGCCGGCGGTATTTCCCAGGCGTTGATGACCACCGTGCTTGGACTGGTCGTGGCCATACCGCTCATCCTGCTGCACAGTCTCGTATCGAGCACCAGCCGCGCCCTCGTGGAAATCCTCGAGGAGCAAAGCGTCGGACTGGTCGCTCGCAGGGCCGACGACCAGACGGCGGGCCAATAGCTTGTCATGAGATTCTTCACCGAAACCGGGGCATCCATCGGCGCCTTCCTGGAGATGGGCGGCCCCGTGCTCTACGCGATTCTCGGCATAGCGGCGATCATGTGGACGCTGATCATCGAGCGTCTCTGGTATCTGCTGCGGGTCTTGCCGAGAGAAATTGGCGCTGCGGCGCCCGAGTGGGACAATGCCCGACGCGGGCTTGGCACCTGGTACGCGATGAATCTTCGGCGCTCGATCCTGTCGCGCGTGGGGCAGGGGGCGCGACGCAATCTCACCTTCATACAGACCCTGATGCGGGTGCTGCCCCTGCTTGGATTGCTCGGGACCGTGTGGGGCATGGTGCGCGTGTTCGACATCATGACCGTGTTTGGCACCGGCAACGCGCGGCTTATGGCGAGCGGTGTTTCGCGAGCGACTATCCCCACCATGTCGGGCCTCGTAGCCGCGCTTTCCGGGCTGTACCTCATCTATTGGTTGCGGCAACGCGCAAGCCAGGCGATACATGAGCTTGAAAGCACCCTGAAGATGGGGAATTCATCTTCCGGTGGCGAAGCGGTGAAAGCCGAATGATCGAGATGAGGCGCAGGCGGCGCGGCGCCGAAGAGGCGGAAATCAACATCACGCCGATGCTCGATATCGTCTTCATATTGCTGATCTTTTTCATTGTCACCACCTCCTTCGTGAAGGAGTTCGGCGTGGACATGAACCGCCCCTCGAAGTCGCCGGTCACGGAAGAGAAGCGCTCCGAGGTCATAGCTGTTCGCATCGACCCGGCGGCGCAGGTCTTCGTCGACGATCGGCTGGTGGAAATGGACGCGGTACGGGCGAACATCGAAACCGGGCTCGCGCGCAAGCCGGATGCGTCGGTGGTCGTGATCGCGGATCGCCTGGCCGACGCGGGGCTCCTGGTGCGTGTCGTGGACCAGGCGCGGGTCGCCGGCGCGCAAAACGTTTCGCTCGCCGCCCCGGCGAGCGAACGGTGAACAGCGGGTAGCGCATGTTGTCGCGACGCAGACGCTTCGAAGAAGAACAGGAGGAGGAGATCAACATCACGCCCATGTTGGATATCGTCTTCATATTGCTGATCTTCTTCATCGTCACGACCTCTTTCGTCAAGGAACCCGGCATAGACCCCCGGCGTCCCGAAGCCGAGACCGCTGAAACCCGGGAGCGCGGCAACATACTGGTCGCCATCTCGTCGACCGATACGATCTGGATGAACAAGCGGCAGGTGGAGCTGACCGATGTTCGGCAGTTGATGGAGGCGGCGGTCGCCGAGAACCCGGAGAGCAACGTGGTCATCGTGGCGGATGCGCGCGCTTCGACCGGTGCCGTGATCGACCTGATGGATCGAGTGCGGCTGGCCGGAATCAGCAGCGTGGCCCTGGCCGCGGAGCCGACGGACTAGACAGGTGAAGTTCGCGCGCCTGCAGTCGCTCTGGTTTCTGCTGGGCGGCATTGTCGTTGCGCTTGGCCTGTTCCTGGTGATGAACGAACTCATTTCCGGACAGGGAGGGAAGCAGGCATCCGGTTCTTCCGGGCAGATCGTGGGCATGATCCGTGTCGAAGAAGCGGAAGAGGTGCGCGCCAAGCAGCGCGTTCGTCCACAGAAGCCCCAACCTCCCAAGGAGCCGCCGCCGCCTCCAAAGTTGAACGTGCCAAGCGAAAAGAAACCCGAACGCCGGCCGATGCGCGTGAACATGCCCAATATCGACATTCCCTCCGCTGGCGGGGGGCCGTATCTTGGCCAGTGGAGCCCAGGCGATGCGGCGGCGGAAGGCGAGGCCGTCCCCATTGTGCGAATTGATCCGCAGTGGCCGCGCCGGGCGCTGGAAGAGGGGCTTGAAGGCTTCGTGAGAATCGAGGTGCTCATCGGCACGGATGGGAGCACCAAGAATGTGAAGGTGCTCGAGTCGAGGCCGGGCAACCTGTTTGTGCGCAACGCGATACGCGCGGTGCAGAGGTGGAAATTCAAACCGAAAATTGTCGACGGGACGCCGATCGAGCGTTGGGCGGTGACGACAATCGAGTTCGAGCTGGAACACTAGTGTCGCGTCGCGTTCCGAAGTTCTGCCTGTCCGTGGCCCTGGTGCTGGCCTCCAGGGCGGGCGCTTCCGCCGAAAACGCTGAGATCCCCGCCTGGCACCCCTTGAGCGAACCTCGCGTGGTGGAGATCCGCGAGGAGCCCTCCACGAGCATGAGGGAGATTGTCTATCAGCAACTGTCGCGCGCGCATGAACTTCTCGGCGAAGCGAAGCTGGACGAGGCGTTGAGCGTGCTCGACAGGCTCGGTACGGGTGGATTGAACGATTACGAGCGTGCCCAGGCGTACCAGACCTATGGGTTCGTCCACTCGCAGGCGGGGAGCGATGACAAGGCATTCGATGCCTTCGAAAAGTGCATTGAACTCGATGCGCTGCCCACGCGGGTGCAGCAGGGAATCATCTATTCCGTCGCGGCCCACTACTCCAGCGAGGGCCGCTACGCGGAATCAAACGACACGATCATGCGCTGGTTTCGCTATGCGGCCGAGCCTGTCGTCGACGCGTACATGTTGATCGGAATCAATCATTCCGAGCGCGATGCGCTTTCCGAAGCGCTGCCCTATGTTCGGCGCGCCAATGCGCTGGCCGACCCGGCGCGGGAACCCTGGAAGCAGCTTGAACTCGCCATCCTGTTCGAGACCAAACGCTACGACGAAGCCATCACCCTGCTCGAAGGAATCATCGCCCTCTGGCCGGAACGGGTGCGCTACTACGAAATGCTGTCCGGACTGCTGGTGGAAAGAGAGCAGGACGCGCGCGCGCTTTCCGCGCTCATGATTCCCTGGCTGAGCGGGCTTTTGACCGAGGAGCATCTCATCCTCACCCTCGCGCGCCTGAGTCTTTACCTCGACGATCCCGCGCGGGGCGGAGAAATCCTTGAGCGGTCAATGGAACTCGGGCATGTGGAACCGACGTTCGAGAACCTCGAACTCCTGCTCAACGCCTGGACGGACGCGCGCGAAATGCATCGGGCGGTGGAAGTGATCGGCAAGCTCGCGGAGCTTGCGGAGGATGGAGAGTACTACCTGCGCAAGGCCCTGCTGCTAAACGAAAGCAGCGATTGGGATGGCGTGGTGGATGCCGCGCAGAAAGCGCTTGAAAAAGGGGCTCTCGAGCGGCCCGCCGATGCCTGGATCCTGCGTGGCGTGGCGCTCACCGAACTCGGTCGCTTCGACGAGGCGATCGACGCTTTCGAGGGCGCGGCTCGTGAAGGCAATGAGACCACCCGACGCAACGCGAACTCATGGGTCGCCTATGTGCGCGATCGATCCGGCGGGTAGCTGACCGCCGATTCCAGGACCTATCGGGCGTCCAGCGGAACCGTGCCGGTCACATCGTCGATCACCAGGTCCGCAATCTCGTCAGACGACAGTCCGGCCTCCGCGCTTAGGGCTCTCGCCAAAATAGAATGTCCGATATGATCGGCGTTTGTTATGCTGTCGGCGATGGCTGGTTTGACGCAAGCGGCGGTGACGGAGGCGTTGCGGGGGAAGTACGCGGTGTTGGGGCCGCTGCTGGATGAGCGCACGCGTCGGCTGTGGGCGGCGGCGGAGGCGCGGGCCATCGGGCGTGGCGGCGTGACGCGCGTCGCCGAGGCGACGGGGATGTCGCGGGTCACGGTGCGCGCGGGGTTGCGGGAGCTGGACGCGGGGGCGGCGCCGGTGGGGGCCGCGCGGCAGCGCCGTCCGGGCGGCGGCCGCAAGACGCTGACGGCGCGGGACGCGGGCCTGGTGGACGCGCTGGAGCGGGAACTCGAGCCGGTGACGCGGGGCGACCCGACCGGCCCGTTGCGCTGGACCTGCAGCAGCGCGGCGCGGTTGGCGCGACGGTTGCGGGACGCGGGGCATCCGGTCAGCGAGCGCACGGTGAATCGCCTGCTGCACGAACTGGGCTACAGCCTGCAGGCCAACCGCAAGACGCTCGAAGGACGCCAGCATCCGGACCGCGACGCGCAGTTCCGGCGCATCGACCGACGCGTGCGGGCGTTCCAGCGCCTGGGGCAGCCGGTGGTGTCGGTGGACACGAAGAAGAAGGAGCTGGTCGGCCCGTACCGCAACGGCGGCAGGGAATGGCGTCCGAAGGGACGCCCCGAGGAGGTGAAGGTGCATGACTTCATCGACCGGGACCTCGGCAAGGCGATTCCGTACGGGGTGTACGACCTGACGGCCAACGCCGGCTGGGTGGGCGTCGGCGTGGACCACGACACCTCGGAGTTCGCGGTGGCGACGCTGCGGCGCTGGTGGCGGCAGATGGGTCGCCACGCCTACCCGGAGGCCCGCCGCCTGCTGGTCACGGCGGACGGCGGCGGTTCCAACGGCAGCCGTTCGCGCCTGTGGAAGTACGAGCTGCAGCAGCTGGCCGACACCCTCGGGCTGCGCATCTCGGTGTGTCACTTCCCGCCGGGCACCAGCAAGTGGAACAAGATCGAGCATCGCATGTTCTGCCACATCACCCAGAACTGGCGCGGCCGGCCGCTGGTGAGCCACGAGGTCGTGGTCAACCTGATCGGCGCAACGACCACCAGGGAGGGCCTGGCGATCCGCTCCGAACTCGACGAAGGCCAATACCCGACCGGCCGCCAGATCACCGACGCGCAGATGAACAACCTCGCCATCAAGCGCGACCCCTTCCATGGCGAGTGGAACTACAGCCTCTTGCCAAACACCATGAACGGATAGATTAATTTGGCGAGCTTCCTTAGCACTTCCTCGATGTGCTCTCCGAGCAGCGGGGCACGCGCATCGGGCGGCGGTACTGTTGCATTCAGGCGATACGGTTGCGCGGGATAGTGCAGCACGCCGATGCCGGGGCGGTCCTGGGCGACAAACGCGCCCCGCGTCTCGAGGTGCGGGTCGTGCAGGAGGTCCGGTCCGTTGAGCACGGCACCGGCTGGAATTCCGGCGCGCTGCAGGTCATGCATGAGTTCGATCTTGTCGTGTCCGCTGATCCATCGGCCGAGTTTCGGTTGCAGGCCGGCGTCGTGATGGTGGATACCTGCCTTCATGCGCCTGGCTGGTGCTTTGCGGCGTGGCCTCTCAGCATGGCGACGCTGGCATCCACCTGGTCCTCCTTCAGCCCGTGGAGAATGACCGGCACGTCGAAGGGCAGGGCGCAGAGCAGCGAGACGTAGCGCGCATAGTCGAGCTTGCCGGTTCCGGCCGCCAGGTGGCCGGCGTCGCCGTCGCGATCGAGGTCCTTGCCGTGTGCGATGGCGATGTGATCGCCGAGCAAGTCAAACGCTTCGTCGAGTATCTCGGTCATGCGCGGCAGGTCGCCGTCGCCGAAAAGGTTCGATGCATCCATGACCACTCCGAGGCTCGGAGAGCCCATCTCGTCAATCAGTCGCCGAGCCTTCTTCGCCGTATCGACAACGTTGTTCACCTCCGGTTCGAAGGCGATGACGACACCGGCCGATTCCGCGACCGGCAACACCTGTTCCAGCGTATTGCACAACACCCGCCAGGTTTCTTCCGTCCCGTTGTCCGGATGCTTGCGCCACATGCTGTCGGGGTCCCGGGACCCGGTGCACGTCGCGATGACCGAAGTGCCCATGGGGCCGCACGCCGAGGTCAGGAGCTTCAGTTTCTCGATTGCCTGAACGCGCTGCGCCTCGTCGACGGCGACCATGTTGGCCGGACCGCCCACTGCAGAGATCGTCATGCCGCGCTTTCGCGTTTCCTCGCGAACCGTCGGCGCTTTCGCGAGCTTGTCGGCCAGCGGCCCGTCCACGTTCACCGACCCCGGGTTGAATTGAAGATGACGGATGTCATGTCCGAGAATCGCGTCGAGCGATTCCTCCAGGGTGGGTCTCTGGAAGTGACCCGACATGATTCCTACCTGCATGATGTGTCCTTGGGTTGTCGATTCGCCTCGCTCAGGGCGACGTTCGGTTTGAGATTCCCTTTGAGAAAGGACCCTTGGGCGACATTGCCTTCCTAATTGAAAGGCATGACCACCGACCTGCTGCTGCGGAATTTCTCCGGGATGGCGTCGAAATAGGGGATCGGCTCCGCGATGGCGTGCGCCGCCCCGGCCGGATTCGAACCCCATCTCTCGGGAATGACCGTGTCCTTCCTGGCGAGCCTCGCGGCCAACGAGATTCTCCCGGACCGAATGTCGGCATCCCTTCGAAGCTCCGGGTCGGGGGCGCCGAAGTAGCCCGGGCGCCAGTCCTCCTCCCTGTGTCCGTATGCCAGGCTGCGATGCAGCAACGCGGAGTGGAAAACCGCGAACTCGCCTCGCTTGAGCGTCAGGGGAGTGATCCTGTCATGGACCACGTCCGGCATTTCATCGAACAGGCGCGGCATTTCCCTGTCGAAACCGTCGATGGGCAAATGCGATCCCTTTATGTACTCGATCCGGCCGTGTTCCATGCCCAGGTCGGACAGGGCCACGACAAAGGAGAAGTGATTGCTGGTGTCATAGACCCGAATCGGGTCACTGCCGTTCTCGATAATGCGATCGTGGTGCCATCGGTTTTCTCCGACGCCTGCGTATTTCGGAAAGAACTTCGTCTGCCAGAGCACCAGGTCCCTGCCGAAACAGTCGGACACCACGGACTGCAGGTTGGCGTCGAGGAAGAGTTCCCTCACCACGTCGAACGCCATGTGCCGGTTGATCAACGTGGTGTGGCGCAGTTGATCTTCCTGTCCTGCCAGCGTCGCCAATGTATTCTGCCACCGTTGCAGTGACTGCAATCCGATGGCCACTTCAGACACCGCATCGAGTATCGACTTGTCGGCCAACTCGAACGGCCCGGCCAGGCCGTCGCGCTGCAATTGACCGGTAAAGCGGTTCATTTCCGTCGGCTCCATCGGCGCAGACTGCCCGGATGGCATCGACCGGTCGCGCGTTGATGGCCCGCTGCCCCTTTCGTTACGTCTTGCTGTCCCAATGTCAGATGTGTCCGTTGCCATACTCTCGTCTTCCGTCGATGTCCTGTTCTTCCGCCGCATCGGCTTCCCGCATGCGCCGCAGCGCTGCGTCAAAGAAATTCTCTTCGCCGGCGCCCCCCGCCTTGGTGACCAAGGATATGGGATCAGTGCCGGCCGCGTGGCAGTAGCCGCCTCCCAGGGTGTCGAAAGGGGAGACGCGAAGCCTGTCGATGCCCAGCGTGTCGATGACGGTGCCCGAGGTCTCGCCGCCGGCCACGACGAACTTGCGGACACCGAGTTTGTGCAGACCACTGGTCACGCGGCCCAACAGGTCTTCCGCCAGGTCCGCCGCTCCCTGTCGGCCAAGCGCTCCCTGGGCGCGCTCGACGCCGTCATGGTCGGTCGTGGTGGCAATACCGACCGGTCCCTGCTCCAACCGGTCCGCCGCCCAGACGACGATCCTGTCCACCGTGCTCGAATCGCCGGCAGCCTGCGGCAGGTCGATCCTGAACAGGGGGTGCTGCTGTTCGAAAGCCCTGATCTGGCGGTTGGTTTTGGGACTGCAACTGCCGGACAGCACCGCCTGGTATCCCGGCGCCGGCGGCAGCAATGTACGCGGCTCCGGTTTTTCCCGTCCATGCCGCCAGTTGCGCGCCAGGTAAATCGGCAACCAATCCGCACCGGTGCTCAGCGGTGAATCGACCGCCAGTTCGGCGATTCGGTCGACATCCTCGCTCTCGATCGCATCCGCAATGAAAAAACATGTGCCGCCGCTTGCCTGCTCCGCGAGAAACGCCTCGGCGGCGGGTTTCCCGCGGTGAAGAACGCGAAGGGGCAAGAGGCCTACCCTGACCTGGCTCTGCGCCTGCAGCACCTGCAACAGGTTGGAATTGGTCATCGGTGTTGCCGGGTCGCGGCTCGCTCCCGACTCGTGCAGCATCACGTCGTTCACAAAGAGGCGCCCCAGGTACACGGTGGCGCCGCGCCACGTTGGGCAGAAGAGGACTTCGTCGGCGCCGGTCAATGCCATCAGGCACTCCGAGACGGGTCCGATGTTGCCTCTCTCGGTCGACATGAATAGCGCGCTGTACTTGTAGTAGAGCCGCTTCGCCCGCATGCGGAGCAGCGCTTCGGCCGACAGGCGCGCGTCGGCAACCGCGTCTTCCGGCGGCAGCAACCGAATCTTGCGGCCGACGACAACCGCCTCGGCATCTTCGTCGAGTCCGGCAAGCCCTTCCGTGGACGTCGCCAGCGGGCAGGCGACGCCTTCCCGTTCCAACAGGCTGGCCACCATCATGCCGCCGGTCAGATCGTCCGCGATGACGCCCAGTTCAAGCATCCGGCGTCACCGTGATCTCGAATGTCTTTTCCTGGCTATCGTGATAGCCGATCCTCGAGACCACTGTCCTGAGGCGGTGACTGCCCGCGGGCAGCCTGATGGGTCCCGTGTACACCCGCCAGGAGGATCCCTCGCCCGCTTCCAGCGTGAAACAGATGCTGCATCCCTGGGTGGGACTGAATAGCTGCAGCCGGTGATGCTCGGGCAGGCTGAACGCATCCGGCGCCCCGTCCTGCCCATAGGAGTCCGCCGTGAAAACCAGGCACCGGGCTTGGGTGCAAGCCGGTTTCTCTCCATTCGGATAGTGGATGGCCTTCATGACCCTTTCGTCGACCAGCCCGAGATCCCCGGTTTCTTTCTGCCAGGCTTCGAGTTCTTCCCGCATGCGGTCAAGCACCTCCCGGTGGCCCTCGTCTTCCGCGAGGTTGTGGACCTCCCAGGGATCGGTGCGAGTGTCGTAGAGCTCTTCCACGGGCCGTGTCTCGGCGAACATGATCGACTGGGTTTCATTGAGGGTGCCTTCCATCCAGCAGCGGTACCACTCCTGCATGATGGGATGCGTGTTCCGGAAGCGATTCCAGAGAAGATATGGCTTTTCCGGAAAGCCGTTCTTGATGTACTTGTATGTCTTGTCCCTGACCGCCCTGACCATATCGTTGTCGGCATCGGAACGGTCTACCGAAGCATGGATGTAACTCCTCTCGGGTGCGGACTGCGCGCCCAGGAAGGCCTGTCCCTGCATATGCGGCGGCACGGTGATGCCGCAGGCACTTAGCATGGTGGGGCCGAGGTCAACGGTGCTGACCAGCCTGTCGCTGGTCGTGCCCGGCTCGATCGCCCCCGGCCAGCGAATGATCATCGGCGAGAGTATCCCCTGGTCGTAGGGGTGGCGTTTCCCCCTGGGCATCGGCCCGTGGTCGCTCCAGTGCGCGACGATGGTGTTGTCGGCCAGGCCGTCTTCTTCAAGCTGCCCGAGCAACACTTCCATGACCTGGTCGCAGAGCGCCATGTTGTCGTAGTTCTTGGCGATGCTCCTCCTGACCCTGGGCGTGTCCGGAAAGTACGGCGGCACCTCGACAGAATCCGGGTCGGTGGTTTCTTTACACCGAGGCCGAATGTAATCGAATGGCCAGGAGCGCTGTCCCTCCCACATGCCGGACTCGTGGGTATATTCGGGGTTGAAGACAGAGAAAAACGGCGTCGATGGATCGGGCCGGTTTCTCCAGTGCGCGGTATTGGAACAGTCGTCCCAGGCGGCAAAAGGCGGTGCGAACTGGTAGTCCGTCTTGACGTTGTTCGAGCAGTAGTAGCCCTCTCTTCTGAAATACTCGCCGAGACACTTCACGTAGTGCGGGGCCGGTGCGTCGTAGGCCTGTCCCCGGGTCGTTCTCATGTGATGGGCGCCGATGCTGGTGGGATACATCCCGGTGATCACCGCCGCCCGCGCAGGCGCGCAGATGGGGGCCGTGGAAAAGGCATTGGGATAGATGCGCCCTTCCGATGCCAGCCGGTCCACGGTCGGCGTTCTGGCTATCGTGTCGCCATAGCAGCCGTATAGCGGCAGGCAGTCTTCAAAACTGATCCAAAGAACGTTGAGTTTCTTCGCCACTGGCAACGACCTCCTGTTTTTTGCTCTGGTCCCTTGCGCTACCCGTTGGCCGCGCCCGCCGCGTCCAGGCGGTCAAGAATCTCGTCGGACAGGGTCAGATCGAAACCGATCAGGCTCTCGCTTAGCTGCTGCGCCTTGCTGGCGCCGGATATGGGAATGACGCCGCGCCCCGTGAGCCAGGCGAGGATCACCTGGTTGGGCGTGGCGCCGATCTCTTCGGCGATCTGAAATAGCGTTGCCTTGCGTGCATCGGAGTCGGCATGCCGATACTGCCGCTGGGTCGGCCGGTCTTCCCGGATGTATGCACCGCCCAACAGGGGAGAGTAGGCGATCAATTGAAAGTCACGCTCCCTGCAGTATTCGAGCAGATCGTCGTTGGTGGATTTCTGAAATCCGAAATCCGCATCCACCCGTGGCCGCAGGTAGGTATGGCGCTGCTGCACGCAGCAGAATGCGGTGATGTGGTTGGCCGCGCTCACCGCCGCCGCTTCTGCCAGGCGCCAGGCGCGGAAGTTGCTGGCGCCGACGTGACGCACCTTGCCCTCCCGGACGAGTTCGTCCATGGCGCCGAGTTGATCCTCGAGGGGCACGGAACGGTCGTCACAGTGGAAGTAATACAAATCGATGTGATCGGTCCGCAGACGTTTGAGGCTACGCTCGCACTCGCGGCGAATGTGTTCCGGTTTCGATGACATGGGGGCGTCCTTCGCGCGGCCGCCCATCTTGGTTGCAAGGACTATCGCATCCCGATTGCCGCGGTCGGCCAACCAGTCGCCGAGCATGGTTTCGCTTTCGCCGCCTTCCCCGTTCCAGATGGCGTAGTTGTTGGCGGTATCCAGAAAGTTGCCGCCGCCGTCGACAAACTGATCCAGCATGGCGTAGGAAACGGTCTTGTCGTCGCGGGAACCGAAGCTCTGGCCGCCGAGGCAGAACATGCTGACCTGAAGGTCCGTGTTTTTGATGGTGGTTGTTTTCATTTGCTATGGGTGGAAGCTGGTGGAGTGGGGATAGAAGCTAGTTCTCGTATACTTGGCTCTGGGCGATCCGCTCGAGGATCCTGAGCCGCATTGCATCCGCAACGCCGCTGTGCTCGCGCAGGCCCGCAAGATTCCGTTCCTCGTCGGGGTCATTGTTGCGGTTGAACAGCATGCAGGTCTCGCCTTCGCTGTTGAGCGCGATCTTCCATTCGTCGTTCATCAGCATGAACTCGCCCTCGATCTCCGAGAGGGCGTCTTCGCGATGCCGGCTGCCGTCGAGCGCGCCGGTCAGGGACTTCCCGAACTGGAGATACTCGACTTCGCCCCCGGCGAGTTCCACCAGCGTCGGTCCCAGGTCGACGGTTTCCGCCGGACTGTCGTTCACGATCCCCGAATTCCCGGCGCCCGGCGTCCGGACGATCAGCGGCACCCGGACCGCGCCGTCATAGAAGTTGCTCTTGGCGATAAGACCATGATCGCCGTTCATTTCGCCGTGATCCGAGGTGAAGGCGATAACCGTGGAGTCCGTTTCTCCGCGTTCTTCGATGACGCCGAGAATCTCGCCGATCTGATCGTCGATCAGGGAGACGCTGCCGGCATAGTCGGCGCGCATCGCGCCCACTTCGCCGGCCTCGAAGGCCGGCAAGTTCCGCCGGTGCTCGAACATTCGGTCGATCCGTCCCCTTGGCCGGGGCGGGTCGGTCTCGTGCTTCGCGGGCTGCGGCATCGACTCGGGATCGTACATGCCCGCGTAGGGGTCGGGGGTGTCCCAGGGCTGGTGCGGACCGCCCCAACTGACCCAGCAGAACCAGGGCTCGTCCCGGTCATAGGATGACAGGTACCGCTTGGCCTGCTGGCCTACATAGACGTCGTAGTAGTCCGGGAGCGGCAGAACCGAGGGGCGAACGACGTGTGGCTTGTTGGAGGACCGCTCCCTGAAGTCTTCACGGTACGCTTCGAGCAGACCCTTTTCCTTCCACATCGCCGTCATATGGCTCATGCCGACCGTGGACGCGCGGGGTCCGCCGATCTCGTCCACGTCATCCAGGCCCAGGGCATGCAGTAGATCCTTCTTGTCCCGAAGGTCCGAGGGGCCGTGGGGGTGCAGATGCGTCTTGCCGAACAGGCTCGTTCGATAGCCGAGATTCCTGATCTCGCGAATCCAGTGGTCGGCGCCCGCCGGGACGGAATAGGGGATGTGGCCCCAGACGCCGTTGTTGTGCGGGTACCTGCCGGTGGCCAGCGTCACCCGCGCCGGCACGCACAGCGGCGATGTCGTGACGGCGCTGCTGAAGCGCACGCCCTGCCCGGCGATACGATCCAGGTTCGGCGTATTCACCCAGCCGCCGCTGGAACCCATCGCGTCCCAGCGCTGCTGATCGGTCATCAGGAAGAGAATATTGTGCATGGGGACTGGTGCCGTGTCCCGCAAGCCTAAACACTCGGCTCAAGCGGGTCATAGTCGGGGTGGTAAGACGGCAAGACCCGGTCCAACTCCCTTTCGGTCCATTCCCAGCTTGTTGGCACGGGACGCCGCGGCGCGCCGATCAGTTGATTCACTTCCTTGAGTTCATCGGGCGTGAGTTCCCACTCGCCGGCTTTCACGTTGTCCTCGAGCTGAGTCAGTTTGCTGACACCGGCGATGACCGAACTGACCATGGGGCGGTGCAGCAGCCAGGCAATCGCGAGTTGCGCGGGCGTGTGACCGCGAGCCCGTGCAAATTCCGCCAGCGCTTCGATGGCGTCGTAGCCGGCTTTGGCGCCGTAATAATCAAAATAACGCGTCGAACCGGCCCGCCCGGATCCTGCCCTGCTATCTTTCGGGGGTTCCTCTCCGCGCGTATATCTTCCAGCGAGGAGTCCGCAACCCAGCGGAAAAAAGGGCAATATGCCGACTCCGGCCCATTGGCAGTACTGACTGACGTCCGACTCAACTTCCCGCTCGAACATGTGATAGTGCTGTTGCACGCTGATGGCCCTGTCCCAGCCATGGAACTCGGCCAGATCGTTGCAGCGGCAGAGCTGCCAGCAATAGATATTGGACAGGCCCACGTAGCGGACCTTGCCGCTGCGCACCATGTCGTTCAGCGTTTGCATCATTTCCTCCATGGGAAATGTTGCGTTGTACAGGACATGCACCTGGTACAGGTCGACGTAGTCGGTTTTCAGCCGTTTCAGGCTGGTATCGAGTTGTTTGGTGAGATTGATTCGGTTCGGCACGCCGTGGGCATGGTGTCCACCCTTCGTTGCGATCACGAATTCGTCTCGGCGGCCCGCGATGCCGCTGCCGATGAACTCTTCGGATTCTCCGCCGCCATACAGATACGCCGTATCGATGAGCGTAATCCCCATATCGCTCGCTGCGCCGATAATCTTGTTTACGGTCTGCCTGTCTACACGGCGGCGGCCGAAAGTATCGGTGCCAAGGCCGACGGTAGAAACTTCAAGACCGGATGTTCCCAACGTGCGGTGCTTCATCTGAACTCCTGAATCTTCTGTGCTGGTCGCGTATCACCTATTGTGCACGACACTAATCGTTCCATGGAAACCGATAGGCGAAAGCATCCTCCCTTGTCGCCTGATCAAGCTGACCGCGACCGGTGACAGGGAGCCTGGATCCGTCGAGCTCCGGGTCCACGTAACTGGCGAACCAGTCGTCCAGTTCGCCGCGCAGGACGCGAATGCGGTTGGCCTGGCCACGCTGGCCGAAGAGGTTGACGCGTTCCGCCGGGTCTTCCGCGACGTTGTAGAGTTCATGCGCCCCCGCCGGGTAGCGCCAGACCAGCTTCCACTCCTCGGAGCGAATCATGCGCACCGGTCCGTACTCGTCGAACACGTAGACGCTCTTTCGTTCGCCGATGGGCCGGCCGTCAAGGAGCGGTGAAAACGAGCGCCCGGGCAAGCCGCCGGGGACGCGCTCCGGGGCGCCGGTGTATTCCATGAGGGTCGGCAGCCAGTCGTACTGGCTCAGGAGGTCGGTGTTGACCCGGTTTTGCGGCACATGTCCCGGCCGGCTGATAAGACACGGCACCTTGACGCTGGTGTCGAACATGTTCTGCGGCCAGGTCGCGTTGCCCTTTCCGTAGAGGCCGTGATGCCCCATGTTCATGCCGTTGTCGCTCATGAACACGACCAAAATAGTTGGTGCCGCCGTAGGGCATGGGGTTCCATGTGTCGAAACCGCATCGAGGTTCGAGGCCGTCGCCGAGATGCCACTTGCCCGACAGGCAGGTGGCGTAGCCGCGGTCGCGAAGCAGCTCCGCGTATGTCGGCATGCCGAGGAGAAACTGCACGCGGTCCGCCGGCACCTCGCGGTCGAGGCCGCCCTTGCTCGTGTCCGACTGCCACATCAGGGCGTCGTGCACCCCATGCTGGGATGGAATCCTGCCGGTCAGAATCGACGCCCGGGCCAGCGAGCAGACCGGCGATGTGCAGAAAAAATTGTCGAAGCGGATTCCTTCCCGCGCCAGCCGGTCCAGGTTGGGCGACCTGATTTCCGCATTGCCGGCGCAACCCATGGCCCACGCGCCCTGGTCGTCCGTCAGGACGAACAGGAGATTGGGTTGGTCCGTGTTACGACTGGCCATCGGCATCGCTTCCCGAAGTGCGCCTCGAAATACCGGCGATCCGCCAGTTCCCGGAATCCCTGCCGACCACGGCGATGGTCTGCTCGCCGCCGCCGGACGCATAAGCTGCAGTCACCGCCACATTGGCGCCTTGGGGACCGGACTGTGCCGCGCTGATGTCCAGATCGTTGAACTGCGTCTTTTGCTGGCTGACCCGCTGCGCCAGTTCGACGCCATTTTCGATCCGGGTGGCCTCGCCGATACCGACGTCGATCATCGGAAACCGGCAGAGTTCGGCGCAGGCGTCGCCGTCGCCCCCGGCCAGTGCATCGTAGTAGCGCCCGACCAGGTCGGTTGCGGCTTCGGCGGCCAGGCGGGTCCGCGCTTCGTCGTCGCTGCCATCGTAGGAACCCAGCGCGAACCGCGCCTGGATACCCCACGAATCGCCGGGCCTGGTGAGGATATAGGTGACCCGGTTCCACAGGATGGGTTCGTCCTCGGCGTTGAATCGAGTCCAGCCGCCGAGCAGAAGGACCCGGTCGGAAGATTCGTGCAGGCGGACCGGTTCCCGACCCCGCGTCCGCACCCAGCCGGTCGCTACTCTCGAGTTCCAGTCGGCGGCATCGGCGTAGTCGGTTGCCGTTGCGAAGCAGAGGACTTCACCCGATGCGGCGACACGCGCGTGGGGATAGCTCATCACGGCAGCCCAGGCGTCGCCGTCCTGCGCGGCATCGGCCTCGAAAAAGCCGAAGTACGCATCTTCCGGCGTATCGAAGTGTGTCGGGTATCTGCTCATCTGCTGCGCGATCCGCGGCCGCCCCATTGTCAGCCGTTCCTGGCGTACGCCATTTCTTCCGCCTTCTTCTCGAAGTCCTTCCAATCGGCGTCGGTCAGCCGTTTCGGTTCTCCCAGTTGCCGGGCCAGCACGTACTGGCGGCACATGATCTCCAGGCGCTGGGCCTGGTTGACCGCGCGCTGCAGGTTCGGTGCGCGGGCGATCATCCCGTGGTTCCCGAGCAGGCACGCCGTGCGGTTCGCGAGCGCCTCGGATGCATCGTCGGCGAGCTTCTGCCGGCCGAACGTGGAGTAGGGGACGCAGGGGACATCGTCGCCGCCGAACACGCCCACGAGATAGTGAAATCCGGGCAGCCGCGTCACGTGGCTCGCCACGGCGACGCAGTAGTCCGAGTGGGTGTGCACCACCGCCTGGGCGTCGGCGTACTTCTGATAGATGGCCGCATGCATGCGCCACTCCGACGAGGGCAGGCGTTCGCCTTGATAGTTTCCGTCGAACGAGGTGTCGACCACGGTGTCGACGGCGATGGATTCCGCGGTCGCCCCGTTCGGGGAGATCAGCATCCCGTCGCCGAACCTGACGCTCAGGTTGCCCGACGACATTTCGTTCAAGCCGAGGGACTCGACTCTCCTGTATTGCGCGACCAGTTGTTCGCGCAGGTGCATCTCGCTATCGGTGTCCGCCATACCGGCCTCCAGGGTGATTGGTTGCTGCGCTCCGCGCGTTACGCGACATCTGGCTGGTTCATCATCAGTTCGGTGATCTCCCGCTGCTGCCTGGCATCGAGCTCGCGATAGACGGGACTCTCATGCAGTCGCTTGCAGACGGGCCGCGTATCCCGCTTGGGTATCACGTCCGCCGTCTGGAACGACATCAGCATCGCGGCCCGCTTGCGGTCGCTGTGGTTGAAGCCGGCGCGGTGCCAGGTCCTGGCGTCGTACAGGACGATGCTGCCGGCCGGCGCCTCGATCACATCGGCCTCCGGACCGCTGTAGGGCCGCGCGGCCGGGTCCGGTCCGTGGCGGGCGGGATTCCACTCCGGTGGCGGCAACGTATCGGCCAGGTGCGAGCCCAACTTGTACGCGGTTGCGCCGTTAAGCCTCGTGAAGTCGGATACGCAGACGTTGCGCTGCACCGCCTTGATCGGGCCTTTCCGGTCCGCGACGACATTGCCGCCGACCGACCCGGTGTACGGGATGTCGGAGTGCCAGCCCTGCACCGCACGCTTGCCGTCATAGGGCGCGAGGGAGCGGCAGTTTGCCGGATGCCCCAGGTGCAGGTCCCGCGTCTGCACGTATTGCCGGATGAGCCAGAGGGATATGGGTTCACAGATGGCCGCCGCGACGGTGCGGTGCTGGCAGACCATGGGCATGTCGCCGATCGCCGGCGCGCCTTCATGGCGGTCCGAACCGGCGACGCGCTGTAGTCCGTCGACGATGTCCTGCGACAGAACGCAGGTGAGGCATACCCAGCCTTCGCGCTTCAGGTGTTCGAGATATTCGGAGGGCAGCCTCTCCGGGCCGCGGGTGATCGTGAAGGCCCTCTCATCTGAACCGAGGGGGAGTGTGCAGGTGCCTGCATCGGTATCGGCCGGTACGGCTCTGCCGGTTGCGACGTGCCTCACGCCACCTGCCGCCCGATCCCAGATCACGCGGTCGTCCGCTTCGTCGAACAGGGCGAGTTCCCCGCTATCGTCGAGACCAAGCATGTCGCCGTCCGGCGCGACCAGGAAAACATGGTGGTGCTCGGGGCGTTCAAACGTGACTCGCCGCTCCTGGAATTCCTGCTGATTTTCCATTGCTGCGACTCCTGGGTACCTAGTGTCGCGTGACACGACCCTAGAGGGCATACCCGTACTCTTGCAGTTCAAGGTGCAGTTCGTTTACAAGCCAGTTGTTGCCCTCTCGCGAAGCATCCGATATCCGTTGCACGGTCTCGGGGGACAGTTCCACTGAAGCGGGAGAATCATCGGCAACCGTGGACTGGATGACACCGTCCCTGTCAGAGAACCCTATGGATTTTTTCTTTCTTTCCACGCTGGACAGACGCCATGCGAGACGACCTGCAAGCGACGAATTAATCGACTCCATCCTGTTGACCTGCGACTCGAACAATCGGGTGTGCAGATGCTGACCCTCGGCCAGGTCGATGGTCTCTTGCGCATCAACACCCAGGAAACCCGAGACATTCTTCAGGTATTGCTCGGGGTCGGACCGGAACGCTTCAAAAAGGAAAACGCCGACATTCGCTGCGCCCAACAGCCGCACGGCCACCTCTACATACTCGCGATAGGCAAAGACATCCTGCAGGCTGCCGAGCTGTTGCTCCCGTGAATCCAGCCATTCATCGAAGGTGACGTACGTGCGCGCCAGTTGCTTCTGATTGCCCCTCAGGTGCTGCAAATACATCGAGGGCAACCGGGTGAGCGGGTCTCGGAGGCTGATCAAAATCCTGCAGGCTCCGCACGCCGCCACGAGGCGTTGGAGGGACGCTTCGAAGGATGCTTTTCCCTGCTGGCCCAGACCCTCCCATGAGCCAAGAATGATCTGGTTCGCTTCTGCCCTGGGCGCAAGTGTCGCAGCAAAAAAGTCGCTCGCAGCGGCGATGTTGCAGGGCCGGTCTGTCTGCCACAGCAGAGGCGCCAGAAACTCATAAGAGTCGGCGGAGACGCATTGACGGCCGTGCGTGCTTCCGGCGATCTTCCCCAGATAGTGAATCTGCGAATGGTTCTGAAAGACAGCGCGCTGCAGCGTGGTCGTGGCGGTCTTCGAAAGACCTATGTGCAGCACGATGCCGGTCATGAATCCAGATGCAGCAACGGTTCGAGCGATGGATCGATTGACGGCAATCTATGACCCGGTCGCCACGTTTACGTCCACGGAGTGGATGACTCCGGTGAACTCGAACGGTGGGGTGTAGGCGTCTGTCATGGGCGCCTGGCTGTCGCGCCCGACCTCCGTGCCGCGCATGCTCGTGATCTGCGTGACATCCGGCATGGCGATCGTATCGATTTCCCGGTCTTGTGCCACCAGGATGAATCTGCCCGTGTCGCCATCGCCCGGTTCGAACACGACGCCCACGTTGACACGGCCGGTGGGTAGCTCCATCGCGGCGCGACGCAAGGTCGGGTTCCCCAGCACCCTGTACGCGAAACACAGGGATCCGTCCTGCATGAACAGGGAGATGCCGTTCCGGAACGATCCTTGCGAATAGATGACGCCTTCGGTTTCCTTGCCACGAAGTTCGACCTCGGCCATGACGGACCATTTGCGCCGGCCGAGGGCCGGTGACTGCGCCCTGGGTATGCGCGAGAGCGGCGGGACGAAACGCCAGGTCAGCGAGTCATGCCGGGCCGGGCGGCGCTGCCCGGCGCGATCGTCCAGTGGCAACACGCCGTGGCGTCCGGCCTCCACCCACCACAGGTCGATCATTCTTCGCAGCCGATTCGGCTGGGCTGCCGCAAGGTTCACGACCTCCGAGAAGTCCTTGTCCAGGTGATACAGCTCCCAATCGTCGTCGTCGTAGGCATCCCCCGGTTCGTGGCGCGTTACGGCCTTCCAGCCATCGCGCCAGAGCCCGCGCTTGCCCATCATTTCAAAGTGCTGAATGGGTTTTCTGGTCGGGCAATCCGCATCGTCCAGCGTATAGGCCAGGCTGGTCCCGGCGATGGGCATCTGGTCGTATCCCCGGTAGCGCGATCGGGGGCGCACGTCGGCGATCTCCAGTATCGTCGGCGCTATGTCGGTGACGTAATGGAACTGGTTGCGGATACCGCCGGGATCGCTGATGCCCGGCGGATAGCGAATGATCATCGGCACCTGCACGCCGCCGCCGTGGGTGTCCTGCTTGTACCAGCGAAGCGGCGTGTTCCCCACCTGCGACCAGCCCCACGGAATGTCGCAGTTGCTGTTGGGGCCGCCGATGTCATCCAGTTTTGCCTGCACCGCGTCGAAATCCTCCAGCGGCGCCGGCCGGCCGAGTCTCTCCCCCAGGGTCCGCCCGTCGTTTGCCGCGTTGCGCATGCCCCCCGGCTGGGCGTGCATGACGCCGTAAGGCCCGCCGTTCTGGCTGGTGCCGTTGTCCGCGGTGAGGATGACCACGGTGTTGTCGAGTTGGCCGATCGCGCGCAGATGCTCGATGAGGCGTCCGATCTGCGCATCGGTATGTTCGAGGAACCCCGCCCACGCCTCCTGCAGCCGGCAGACGAATCTCCTTTCGTTCTCGCCCAGCGTTTCCCAGCGCGGCACGCCGGGATTGCTTGGCGGCAGCCGCGTGCCCGGCGGTACGATCCCGAGTTCGACCTGTCGGGCGAAATATCGCTCGCGCAGGACGTCCCACCCTTCGTCGAAACGGCCGCGGTACTTGTCGATGTACGCCTTCGGCGCCTGGTGCGGGTAGTGCATGGCACCGGTCGCGAAGTAGGTGAAGAAAGGCGTCTCGGGCCGGATGGCCTTGAGGTCATTGATGAACTCGATGGCGTGGTCCGCCAGGTCGTCCGTCAGGTGGTATCCCTGCTCCGGCGTCTTCGGAGGCGCCACCGGATGGTTGTCGCAGGTCAGGTCCGGATCGAACTGCGGGGTCGCACCGGGCAGGAATCCGTAGAAGCGGTCAAAGCCGCGCTGCAGCGGCCAGTCGTCGTAGGGTCCCGCGGCGGAGCCGGCGGGGTTGGGATTGAGATGCCATTTTCCCAGCGCGAACGTGGCGAAGCCCTCCTCGCTCAGCATCTCGGCCAGGTTTGCCGCGTGCCGGGTGATCCGTCCCCGCTGGTTGGGATATCCGCTGTCGCCGAATCCGGTGATGGTCGAGATGCCGACGGCGTGGTGGTTGCGGCCCGTCAGCAGGGACGCGCGGGTGGGGGAGCAGAGCGGCGTGACGTGGAAGTTGTTGTAGCGCAGGCCGTTTTTTGCCAGCGCGTCCATGTGGGGCGTCTCGATGGTCGAGCCGTAGCATCCCAGGTTGCCGAACCCGGTGTCGTCCAGCAGGATCAGGAGGATGTTGGGCGCGTTCCCCGGCGAGGCGGTCTCAGGCCAGTCGGGTTCCGAGTCCTCGTGAGTGATTCCTATCCTGCCGCGAAAAGTGTCCGATCCCATCCACAAGGCTCCGTTTACATGACGCCCCTTGGCGAACGGTATGTCCGCCGCAATGGTCGGGCCACAAAAAACGCGCCCCCGATGACGTCGCCTCCGTGGGATGCGACGTCATCAAGGGACTGCCTGAATTCTGCGGCTTCGCCTCGGTAGAGGCGAAGCCGCCAGGAACATCTACATCTTGAAGCGCACGCCGAACTGGAACCGCCGCCCGGCGTTGATCGCGCTGGAGAAGTGGTCCTGCCGGCCCGATCCGACCCGATTGTAGTAGTAGACGCTCTCGTCGGTCAGGTTGATCCCTTCCAGGGCGAACGAGAGTCTCTCGTTCGGCGCATAGCCGAAGGACGCGTCGTATTGCTTGTACGGGTGGACGAAATAGGGATGCGGTTGCCACGCGACCCCGATAGTGTCCAGGAAATCGTCACGGGAGTTGTAGGAGACCCGACCGCTCCAGGGACCCTTCTCGTAGAACACGGTGAAGTTGATCGTGTTCTCGGACAGTCCCGGAAGGCTGTACGAGGCCATCGTTTTGGCGCTCTCGAAGTCGGCCCCCGAGTTGATGTAGGTGTAGTTGGCGATCACGCCGAGCCCATCGAACGGCGCCGGCAGCAGGCCTTCCATCGTCCGCTGGAACGCCAGTTCCACGCCGACCAGGCCGGACTCTCCGGTGTTCAGCGGTCTGAAGGCTTCCAGGACCAGGGGCTGGTTCGTTTCTGGATCGGTCACACCCGGGAACGGGACGAGTTCGATGTCATTCTGAACAAACCCTTCTATCTCCTTCGCGAAGAGGCCGAACGACGCGATCGAGTAGTCCGCGAAATACCATTCCAGCGCCAGGTCGAACTGCGTTCCCACGGTGGGGTCGAGCTGGCCGTTGCCGCCCGACATGGTTCGGTTGTTTGGCTGCACGCTGGCATTTGGATTCAGCTCCCGGAACGCCGGTCGACTGAATACTCTTGCGAGCGCAACCCGCACAACGATGTCGTCACGGGGATCGAATCGAAGATTCAGGGAAGGCAGCAGTTCGGTGTATTCGTGACCCACCTCGAGATACGCGGGATCCGCCAGAATCAGGTCCGGCGCCGTCGGGTCGGAATAGTCGATCGAGAGGGGCTGCACGATCAGCCCCTCGGAACCGGTGCTGTTGTCCACGTAGCGCACCCCGACATTGCCGGAGTACGGCGTGCCGTTCATGTCTCCGCTAAACGTGACCATGGCGTAGACCGCGTTGCCGTCGTCCTCGTGATTGATGTCTTCGTTGAAGCGGCCCGAGGTGTATTCGTCCAGAGACTTGCCGGTTCCCGTGTTGAAGCCGCCCCCTGCCCGGATATCGTCGGCGCGGGTAATGAAGGTCTCCTGCAGCGCGTCGAAGTTGGGGCTCAGGACAGGCGAGGGAAATTCGGCGCCGAGCGCGTCCAGGAAGTCCGACTCCGCCGGAAACGGCAGACCGCCGCCGAACTCCGTGATCGGCTTGTTGATGAAGGCCCTGCTGTTCAGGTATCTCGCCCGGTCACGGCGTTCCTGCCTGTAGGTCCGGACACCGATCTGGACCGTGTCGAGCCAGCCGGCATCGAACTGATAGGTCGCATCGACCCTGAACTGCGCGTTCGAATCATCGACCACGTGCTCTTGTCTCGATTGTTTCACAACGCTCCAATGGTTGACGTCGGTCAACGGCGAAGACGAAGTCAACGACGGAACCGCGCCCGGGCCGTTCTGGCGGTAGGTCATCTGCGTGCGGGTGTTTCGCATCAGGGCGTCCCGGTTCTCGATCGGAACTTCCGTATCGGACACCGCCACGTCGAAGTTGAGGGAAAGGCGATCCGTCGCCTGGATCTGCAGGTTGGCGCCGTAGTTCACCGCCACGTTGTCGACCGTCTCGGTGGCGTGCTGGATGAACGCGCCCGCGCCGGAGGTGGAAAGCATGGTGAAGATGCCGGTCCCGTTGTCGTCCGAGACCGATGCGTCGGTGACCCGCGAAAGCCCCTGCGATATCCGCATGGACCGCAGGTATTCGGTTTCGTCGGCCACGTTGCTGGCATACAGCACGTCGAATGTCACGTCGACGCGATCCGAAGGTCGGAATTGCAGCGAAGAGGAGACGTTGAGGCGATCGCGGTCCGTGAGGTGCATGACCCCGTTGAGATGGTTCAGGGAGTAGCCGGTCATTTCCACGCCGTCGACGACGACGGTCCTGGGATCACGAATGTACCCGTTCTGGTGCAGGGAGTCCGACCGGAAGACCCGGTTGTCCCACTGCGCCGAGACCATCACGCCGACGGTATCGGTCAGCACATCGCTGAACAGTGCGAATACGCCCGGTGCCGTGTCGTTCGACAGCTCGTTTACCGTCGTGTCCAGGGACAGTGCAACGTGCCGCTCTCCGAGATCCATGGGTTTGCGCGGCTGGATGTCGACGAAGCCGCCGAGGCCGCCCTCGACGTGATCGGCGCGCGGCGACTTGTGGATTTCCACCGCCTGCACCAGTCCGGACTGGAAGCCGTGAAAGCCGACCGCGCGGGATTTCGGGTTCGAGTTGCCCCTGCCGTCGTGGCTTCCCGGAGCGACGTTGGACGCCGAAACACGCCCGCCGATGGTCGTTGCCACGAACTGGGGCCCGAGCCCGCGAACGCTGACGAACGCGCCTTCGCCGCTCTTGCGGTCGATGGCGACGCCGCTGATCCGCTGCAGGGCTTCAGCCAGGTTCTGATCCGGAAACGCGCCGATGTCCTCGGCGGTGATCGCGTCGACAAAGTGGTCGGCGTTCCTCTTGCGTTCCAGCGACTGCTGCATGCTGCCGCGGATGCCGGTCACGACGATCTCCTCGACGAGGCCGGCCTCTTCTTCCGCGTCTGCCTCCTGAGCGGACGCCGTGCCGCAGATCAGCACGGCGGCAAACGCCGCGGCGGCCAGCCCCAGCGTATCCTGTAGTTTCGTATGCATGGAAGTTCTCTCCACTCCTGTTACGTTCCTTGACCCCGGAGCATTATCGAGCGGGTCGAGCCGGTCGATGCCAGCGTGGCACCAACAGCGGTGGCTACTGCTTCAATAGCCGTCGATCAGCCATCCTCTTCAAGGACGGCAAAGCAGTCTCGAATCTCGAACGCTCCCAGGTCGTTTTCGGGATGGGCCACACAGAAACAGCCCTCCTCGACATAGCTAGACGGGGTCGATCCGGGTTCCCTCACCCGAACTTTCAACTTTTCACATGACAGCCGGCCAGGGCACTCCCCAAGCCATCCGTAGAGCGGATGAAAATATGAAAATATCAATAGGATGCTGTGCATTTTCGGGATTGGGAAGACAGCCAGGAAAGCGGATCCCCCGATGACACCGCCTTGTGAGAGGTGAGGCGAGCATCATCAAGGGACCCATGGCCAACTGGGCGGAAACGCCCATCCTTCGACACGTAGACGACCCTGGTCCGGTTTCCCTCACCCAACTTCCTGATTTTTTTCACGACAGCCCGGTCGGGACGCTGTCCAGGCCCTGCGCCGGGTAGCGGAAACCCGCCTGATCTCAAGAGGATGTCAACGACTCGGGAACCCGGCCCGGCGACCGCGATCCTCGCTGCAAATCCAGTTCAGAGCTTCACGCGGACGCCAAGCTGAAACCGGCGTCCGGCATGGATCGCACTTGAGATGTGCTCCTGTGCGCCGGTACCCAGGCGGTTGTAGTAGTAGACGTTCTCGTCGGTCAGGTTGATTGCTTCCAGGGCCAGGGAGAGGTTCTCGCTCAGCGTGAAGCCAAAGGACGCATCAAGCTGGTCGTACGCGTCGACAAAATACGGGTGTCCCGAAAAGCCGCCGTTGATGTCATCGAGAAAGTCGTCGCGGAAGTTGTAGGAGATCCGGCCGCTCCACGGACCCTTCTCATAGAACAACGTGAGGTTGATCGTGTTCTCGGACAGTCCCGGAATGCTGTAGGAAGCGTTGGTTTTCTCGTTCTTGAAGTCCGAGCCGGAAACGATGCGCGCATAGTTGGCGATTACGCCCAGGCCGTCGAAAGGCGGCGGCAGCAGGTCCGCGAACGTTCGCTGGAACGCCAGTTCCATGCCGACCAGGCTCGATTCCCCCGTGTTCAGCGGCAAGAAGGCGGTCAGGACAAGCGGCTGGCCCGTGTCGGGATCGATGACACTGGAGAACGGGACTGCTTCGAGGTCGGACTGGACGAAGTTCTCGATACTCTTGGTGAAAAGGCCGACCGAGGCGATCGAGTAGTCCGCGAAATACCATTCCAGCGCCAGGTCGAACTGCATCGCCGTCGTCGGGTCGAGTTCACCGTTGCCGCCGCGCATGGTCCGGGCATTGGCCTGGACGGTGAGCCTGGGACTCAGGTCGAGATACCTGGGTCGGCTCATGACCTTGGCTACCGCCGCCCGCACGACGAGGTCCTCCCGCGGATCGAAGCGGAGGTTGAGGGAAGGCAGCAACCGGGTGTAGGCATGGCCCACGAGGACGAACTCGGGGGTGGACAGGATGATATCGGGCGACGACGGGTCGGAGTAGTCGATATCGACGGGTTGCGTGATTTCCCCTTCCGAGCCGGTGCTGTTGTCGACATACCGCACCCCGACGTTGCCGGAGTAGGGCGTATCGCTCAAGGAACCGCTGAACGTGACCATGGCATAGGCCGCGTTTCCGTCGTCCTCGTGGTTGAGGTCTTCGTTGAAGCGGCCGGACGTGAATTCGTCAAGGGACTTTCCGGTGCCGGTGTTGAAACCGCCGCCCGCCCGGATCTCGTCCGCCCGGGTGATGAATGTCTCCTGCAGCGCGTCGAAGTTCGGGCTCAGGACCGGTGACGGAAACTCGACGCCGAGACCGTCGAGGAAATCCGATTCGGCCGGAAACGCAAGACCGCCGCCGAATTCGGTGATGGGGCGATCGATGAAGGCCCGGCTGTTCAGGTATCGGGACCGGTCGCGGCGCTCCTGCCGGTATGTCCTGACGCCCACCCGGACCGTGTCGAGCCAGCCGCCGTCGAACGCATAGGTCGCGTCGGCCCTGAATTGGGAAATCCGGTCATCGACGAGGTGTTCCTGGACCGACTGTTTCACGACGCTCCAATGGTTGACGTCGGTCAACGGCGAAGACGAGGTCAACGACGGGAGCCCCCCTGGACCGTTCTTGCGGTAGGTCATCTGGGTGAGGGTGTTCCGCATCAGGGCATCCCGATTCTCGATCGGCGCCTCGGTGTCGGACACCGTCACGTCGAGGTTGACGAACAGGTTTTCGGTGGCCTCGAACCGCAGGTTGGCGGCGTAGTTCACGAACGCGTTGTCGACGTCCTCCGTGGCGTGCTGCATGAACGCGCCCGCGCCGGAGGTGGAGATCTTGGTGAAGACGCCGGTGCCGTTGTCATCCGCAAGGGTTGCGTCGGTAATCCTCGAGTGCCCCTGCGCTATGCGGAAGGATCGCAAGTAGTCGGTCTCGAAGGTCGCGTTGCTCGTATACAGCACATCGAATGTCATCTCCGCGCGGTCCGAAGGCCGCCATTGCAGCGAAGAGGAGACGTTGAGGCGATCGCGGTCCGTGAGGTGCAATTCCCCAAGGACTTGAGACGGGTAATATCCGGCACCTGTCTCGACGCCGTCGATCATGACGGTGCGGGGGTCTCCCAGGAACCCGTATTGTTCCAGGGAGTCCGATCGGAAGACCCGATTGTCCCACTGCGCCGACAGCATGACGCCGACCGTATCGGTCAACACGTCGCTGAACAGCGCGAATACGCCGGGCGCCGTGTCGTTGGCCAGCGCGTTTCGCGTGGACTCCAGGGACACGGCAACATGCCGTTCTCCCAGATCGAAGGGTTTGCGCAGCTCGATGTCGACGAAACCGCCGAGGCCGCCTTCGACGTGGTCCGCCCGCGGTGACTTGTGGATGGCGACGGCCTGCACCAGCCCGGACTGGAAGGCGTGGAAGCCGACCACTCGGGACTTGGTGTTGGTCGCGCCTCTGCCGTCGTGGCTTCCCGGTGCCACGTTGGACGCGGAGACGCGCCCGCCGATGGTGGTCTGCACGAACTGCGGGCCGAGGCCGCGAACGCTGACGAACGCGCCCTCGCCGCTCTTGCGGTCAATGGCGACCCC
Organism: Pseudomonadales bacterium; assembly: GCA_963668365.1. GTDB lineage: Bacteria > Pseudomonadota > Gammaproteobacteria > Pseudomonadales > Azotimanducaceae > VXNE01. Next base: position 3,727,829 of record OY764266.1, on the reverse strand, counting down.
GCCGATCCGCTGCAGCGACTCGGCCAGATTCTGCGCCGGGAACGCGCCGATGTCCTCGGCGGTGATGGAATCGACAAAATGATCGGCATGTCTCTTCCGGTCGAGAGACAGGCGCAGGCTCCCGCGAATGCCGACGACGACGATTTCTTCGATTTCGGCCGATCTCCCGGCACCCCCGCCGCCGGAAGACGCATCGGTTCCCGGCGGCGCGGATGCAGCATCGGAGGCTGCCCGTTCAGGCGCTCTCCCGGGCGCTGGTCCTTGCGGCTCGGACGCCTCGCCCGCGGTGATCTGAATCTGGCTTCCGACCAGGATGGTGTCGAGATCGGTGATTCGGTATTCCAGCCCGGTATTCGCCAGCAGCTGGTCCAGCGCCGCAAGCGGGTGATATCTCCCCGAAACCTCGGACGTCGACTTGCCGGAAATCTCGTCTTCGACAAACAGGATTTCCTTGCCGCTTTGCAATGCGAACTGATTGAGCGCGCTGCCGAGATTCTGCGCTTCTATATGGAAATCGACATGGAAAGGGACAGCCTCGGCCGCGTCCGTTTCCTGTGCGGCATCCGACGCCGAGACACCGACAGAGCCGGCCATCAGCGCGAGAATCGATGCGAGGAGAGCCGTCTTGAATCCGACAGCCGCAACCACTGCTTGCACCCCCTGTAGCCGCGCCGAAACGCGGGTTTCAGTCTAGCGGGTTTGCTGGTTCTTTTCCGTCGGACGTTGCGTCAAACCAGACCAGGGCGACCCGGTCTGCCGCGACCCGCTGGGCCTGGACGGGATAGAGTTCCTCCATCGCCGCGACGAACGGCTCGGTGCTGCCGGCCCTGAAAACGCCGCCGATCTGAATGCCATCGAGCCGCTCATCGTCGTCGACGACGAGTTTCTTCGTGCTGTAGCGGTTGATTTCCTTGACCACATCGCGCAGCGGATCGTCCCGGAACACAAGCTGGCCTTCACGCCATCCGATGACCTGCTCGACGTCCGCGACGATCACTTCGGGCGGCGCATCGGGCTTTGCGATGCACTGCTCTCCTTCCCTGAGCACCGTCCCGGCGATTGCTTCGCGGGCAGGCGTGCCCGCGGGTGGTCCAGGCGCTGGGGCGACTGTTGCGGCGTCTCGAACCCCACCCTCGTGGACGGAGACGCGACCTTCTACCAGCGTCACCCGGACGCCGAGGTCCTCGTCGATCCGAACATCGAACGCAGTCCCCAGCGCGACAATACGTTGACCGCCCGCCAACACTTCGAACGGACGGGAGTCCTTCTCCACGGCGAAGTGCGCCTGTCCGCGCACCAGGATCAGCCGGCGAACGTCGGCGTTGCGGACAACTTCGACCAGCGAATCGGTATTGAGGGTCACAACAGAGTCGTCCGGCAACACCACGGTCGAACGCTCGCCGACCGCGGTCTCGAAGCTGCTCTCTATCATCCGCGCTTGCTGATCGATATCAGGTCCCGCGCCATCCCGCGGGAACGGCGCGAGAGCCACGACCAGGGCGCAGGCGACAGCGAGCCCGATTCCTAAGGAACGGAAGAATGGCCTGCGCGACGTCGCCGATTCCTCGAACACGCGTTCGCCGAGGTCCGTCAGTTCGCTGCTGCCAAGATTCTGATCGACGATGGCCAGCGCCCGCCGCGCGTGCGCATACGCCTCGGCATGCGAGGCATATGCGGAGCGCCACTTTTCGAACGCGGCGCGGTCGGCCGGCCGGCAGCCCGGTGCGTCGAGCCGCACGATCCAGTACGCCGCCGCTTCCTCCACGGCGCGTCCCGCAACCTTGTCGATGCCGACGAGTTTCATTTCATCTTCTGCCGAGGACAGATGTCAGATGGGCAATCGCCCTGATCATGTGTTTCTCTACCGCGCTCACAGAGACCCCGAGCCGCTTCGCAACGCTCTTCTGCCTAATACCTTCGACGCGGCAGAGCACAAAAACCTGACGCGTGCGTTTCGGCAGTTCGCCCAGCGCGGCCAGAACGGCATCGACAGATTGCCTCCCCTCCAGTTCCCTGGCAGGCCCGTTCTCCTCGAGCAGATAGCCTTCGATGTACTCCTCGTGCGCTTCCTCCGCGTGCGTTCTCTTCTTGCGCAGAAAGTCCCGCCACACGTTCGTGGCCGTGCGCATCAGGTACGCTTCGGGCTGTTCTATGCTGTCGTAGTCGCCGCGAACGGCCAGACGCACGAGCACGTCCTGGACAAGGTCCTCGACATCGGCATGCCGGTCCGCGCGTTTGCCGAAGTAGCGTCGCAGCGCTGGACGGTACTCCCGCGCCAGCGTCTCGAGCCGTTCGGCTCCTGTCGTCGCCTGGCCCTGTTGCCCTGCGGCCATCTGGGCTCCGCTTCCCGGGAGTCACGTCGATCATACGGACTAACCCCGCGAACTGCCAAGTTCTCATCCGGTGTCCCGAAGGCGCCGCGGCATCTTGCCTCGCCGGGGATTCAGCCGGGGCATCCCCGGCGGCGCTGGCCGTGTCGGCGTGCAGCACAGGCGCTCGATTTCCGCGCGCTCGCGCTCGGTGAGGCTGCGGGCGACCGGCGAATCCGCGAATGCCTTGCCGATCCTGCTCTTGTCGAACATCGGTCGGATATGAGATGGCGCCACGGCGTTCAGAATGGCGATGCGATCACGGCCGCTGGTGTTCAGCTCGGGGCAGGCGCGGTGCCACGTGAGCGAGTCGTAGATGATCGCGTCGCCGGCGGGCGCAACCCACTGCCTTACTTCGGCGTGCGGACCATGACCCATGCGCGTGCCGCCGGTGTTGAATTCGTCCGGTGGGCGTTTCCTTCCGCGGTGCGATCCTGGCACGTACTGGGTGCCGGCGTTGTCGGATCGGAACGGATCCACGCAGATATTGAACTGTACGCCGAGTAACGGGTACTCGGGCCAATAGTCCTCTGGAAGGACGTCGGGATGATAGGGGTAGTCGGTGTGCCAGCCTTGTTCGGGAAACGTGCCCGCGCGCCGGTCGGCGGGCTTCAAGGTCGTGATCACGGGCTGATGGCAGAAATGGATCTCTTCGGTGCCGAGGTACTCCCGCATGATCCAGAGCGCCGCCGGATGGCTGGCGGCGCGCGCGACTTCCACGCTCCAGATCAATGAATCGACCATCCAGAAGAGGCCGTCGTGACTGCTCTCGTCGGCGTAGCGTTCGGCCCGTTCCCTGCTGACGTCAGCCTTCAGCCGCGCGATCGCGGCATCGTCCATCACCTGCGGCACAACGGTAAAACCCTGGGAACGGAGTTCGTCGAGATGCGAGGACGGCGTCTGTTGCTTCAAATCTGATTGCGTTGGAGAGACATGTTCGCGAGAAATTCTGCCAAATGACCGTGCCGATGGGAACAAGGCTCGTTCACGGGATGTGTCAGGTTTTCGTGCGCCGTCGCGTCGAAATACCCAAGAGCGCCGCCAAAAGGGGAATGCCCGGACGGCGGCGGCCAGTCCATCCTGGCGGCCTCGAGAGAAGCCGGCATATGGCGGAACGCCGGGATTTCGGGAATGCTGTAACAGGCGTAGCGGTACGGAGGATCAACGATGTCCATGGATCAATTGCGCAGGGACGGAATCACCGGCGCGCACGAACTGGCGGACAAGTCGGGACTCGATGCGGCATGCGAAGTCGTGCTGGAACTGAAGGCCCTGCAGCGGCAGCAGAACAGGGTGGCGAGGATTACGGGCCTCCCGAACCCGACCCCGAACCCCATGATAGACAGGCACATGGACGTGGACGTCCTCAGGAACCTGTACTTCGACGACAACCTGCAGGCAGCGCTCGCGGAATACTTCGGCAACGGTCTCTTCATCTGGCGGACCAACTTCTTCGTCAAGAGCGAAGGCACCGGACAGAACAAGTGGCATCACGATCGGCACTTCGAGAACGGCAATGCGCCGCTCAATCTCTTCGATACGAGCAATCACTACTCGATCACGATCGCATTGACCGATATCGACCTTGACGCGGGACGAATCGAGTACGTGAGGGGATCGCATCTGCCGATCGAGGGATGGGACCGCGACATTCCGCGGCACATCGACGAAGTGCCGGAAGTTGTTCGGGACAGGGTCACCCCGCTGCCCATGAAACGCGGCCAGTTCGTGCTGTTTCACGGCCAACTGTTGCATCGCAGCCGGGCCTTCGGCCACGGCGAGGGAAGAATCTCGATGGCGGCCAGGGTCTTGCGCACCGGGACGCAGATCCCGGAATACGGCATACCGAACCCGGCGGGCGGGGCGCATTCCGCCGCCGAGCCTGTCGCCGAGTTTCGGAGATCCGGGATACTGCCTCTCAACTGAAGTGAGGTATTAGAGGATGAGTGTTGCGAAGATCGCGCTGGTGGGTTGTGGGAACCCCGCGCGGCGCTGGCACCTGCCGACCTTGAGCGAACTGGCGAAGAGGGGCGCGATCGAGTTTGTCGCGCTGTGTGACCTCGACGAGGCGCTCGCGGCCGAAAGCGGTAGGAATTACGGTGTTCCGCACTACACCGATATCGACGAGATGCTGGACCGTCACCAGGACATCATGGCCGTGGATATCGTGACGGGCGACCCGACGCATCACATGATCGCGAGGCAACTCGCGGAGCATGGCAAACACGTCATGGTCGAGAAGCCGATGGCGATCACGCGCGGCTGCTGCGATGTGATCATCGATGCGTGCCGCCGCAACGGCGTGCACTTCGAAGTCGCGGAAAACTACTTCCGCATGCCGAAGCAGCGCGTGATCGTCGATCTGATCGACAAGGGAATCCTCGGCGAAATCGTGCGCGTCTACTTCGTCGAGGCGAAGGCGCGGAATCCGTTCGAGCCGACGGTGACGCACCGCGGGCTGACGCGTCCGTTGTCGAAGTTCGGCAACTCTTCCGGGATGTGCATGGACATGGGGTCGCACCGGCTGTCGCAGCTTCGCCTGTATGCCATGAGCGAACCCCGGCAGATTTCGGGGACGGTCAGGCGCTACCGGTCAAGCTCCGAGTTCGTCCACGAGGACTGGGCGCATGCCATGATCGACTTCGAGTCGGGAGCGGTCGGCGTCTACGAGACCTCCCGGTTGGGAGAGTCGCTTCACTATTACCAGATCACCGGCACGCGGGGCAGCATTTGCGACGACGACTGGTCCGGCCCGGGAATTCCGCTGCGCCTGCAGGTCGGAGACGGGATGAAGGATGTCCCGGTCGAGTTCGAGCGTCATCGAGTGGACGGCGTGGATGTCCTGTCCAGGATCGTCGTGCATACAGACCCCGAGATCGTCTACGTCAATCCGTTCCGGGAGTGCGCCATCGACGACTGGTCCGTCGGTCATGCCGCCGAGATCATGAGCCTCGCGAACGCCGCGCTCAACGATGAAGCGCCCGAGTATGGCCTCGCCGCACGAAAGGACGTGGAGATGGCGATGGCGATCTACGAGTCCTCGCTCAACGGGACGGCGCCGGTCAAACTCCCGATCAAGGGCATGACCTCCTACGAGCGGATGCTCCACGAGGACTACCGCGAGCGGTTCGGCCGCAGCTTTGACGCCGCATAGCCCGATCCGGCACCAATCGCTGGGCGCCAGTCCGACGGGAGGGTTCGGTTATACGTCACCCGGTGAAGAAGACATTCCCTTGAGATCCTGGCTGGTCGAGCACCTTGGAGAGGAGGCGGTCGCGCCCTGATAAGCGCCAAGGCGCAGCCCGCCGAATCCGCATGAGTTCTGCTGTGGATGCCGCGCCGCCGATGCCGTGGGCGGCATAATCGGCTGTGGCGTCAAGCGGAGATCGCGCATGATGAAGGGTTCCCTTTCCTTTGCTTGCGTGCTGGCCGTTGTCGCGGTCCCCGTGAACGGGCAGGACAGCGCGCGGGACGGCGAGCGCAGTATCGAAGAGATCGTCGTCATCGGCAGCCGCGCGCGGGTCGAGGGCAAGGCCGACGAGTTGCCGGTGCCTGTCGAAGTGCATCACGGCATGGACCTCACCCGCACCGGCGAGATCGACCTCGGCGCGGCGTTGACGAAGCTGGCGCCGTCATTCAACTACACCCGGCTTTCGGTGGGCGATGGCGCACTGCTCAATGCCGCGACGCTGCGAGGCTTGGCGCCCGACCAGACCCTGGTGCTCGTCAACGGCAAGCGCCGTCACAGCATGGCGTGGATTCGTGTGCTGGATGGCGTCATCGGCTATGGCACGGGCGGCACCGATCTGCGCGCCATTCCGTCGGCCGCCGTGGCCCGCGTCGAGGTGCTGCGCGACGGCGCTGCGGCGCAATACGGTTCCGATGCCATCGCCGGCGTCATCAACCTGGCGCTGAAGGAAGACACCGGCGGCGAACTCATCGTCCATGGCGGTCAGTCGCCGGACGCCGGCGGCAGGCGCATGGGCATGTCGTTCAATGGCGGCATCACACTTGGCGTGGACGGGTTTCTCAATGTCGCCGGCGAGTGGTACGACGCCGACGCGTTCGAACGCAACGGGGGCAACGGCGGGCACGACCCCGATTACCAGGACGAACTCATCACGACCAGCTCGCCGTTCCACGGCGGCCAGCTGTTGTTCGTCAACGCGGCCTTGCCCGTCGGCGATGCGGCGGAACTCTATGCATTCGGCGGCGCCTCGAGCCGGGAGGGACGTTCCAGCGGCGCCTACCGGTTCCGCTACAACTATTGGCAAGGCGTCGAAACCGGGGACGACACTTTGGATTTCGTGGTGCCGACCTTCATCAACTTCCACGAACGCAATACCCATCCGGTGTATCCCAACGGTTTTCTCCCGTACGAAGAGTCGGAGATCAGCGACATTTCGGTCGCGGGCGGTTGGCGCGGTCCGATGGGTGAATGGGAACTCGACGCGAGCGCCGCGTACGGTCGAAACAACTTCGACTTCGCGGCCTCCGACACGATCAACGCGTCCATCGGCGCCCAGTACCTGGCAAGCAATCCGGGCGCGGGCGTCGCGGACATCGTTGCCAATGCGGGACCGCTCTCGGGCCATAGCGGCGGCATCGAATTCGACCAGTTGACACTCAACCTGGACCTGCGCCGCACATTCGACGATGGAGTGTTGACGGCGGTCGCCGCCGGCCTCGAACGCCGGGGCGAGAGCTATCGCCAGACGGCTGGCGACGAAGCCGCGTGGTCCTGCGGGCTGCCGCACGTATCCGACTATGGGGCTTTCGCCGTCGGACCCGACGGCACGCCGCTCGAAGGCACGATCGCCGCCTGCGGATTCCAGGGCTACCCCGGCTACAGCCCGCGCAACGCGCGGTTGAGCGAGGATGACCGACAGAGTTGGGCGGCGTACGTCGAACTGGAGAGCCGGCCAGCCGACGCGGTTTCCGTTGGCGCCGCGCTGCGCGCGGAGGACTACAGCGATGCGGGCGCCCAGACCACGGGCAAACTCGCGGCGCGGCTCGAACTGAGCGACGGAATCGCGCTGCGGGGCGCCGTGTCGACGGGATTCCGGGCGCCGAGCCTGTCCCAGCGTCGCTTCAACTCCATCCTCTTCGTCGGAAGCGATACGGGTCTGACGACGACTTTCTCGGCCAACGAGGGCCATCCCGTCGCCGTGGCCTTCGGTGTCGATGCGCTGGAGCATGAGACCTCGAGCAACTGGAGTGTCGGCGTCGTGGGTCGATGGCCGGAGGCGAACATGCGGATCGCGCTGGACTTCTACAGTACGGACATCGAGGATCGGGTCGTGCGCTCGCAGGGGATTGGCTGCGCTGGCCTTCCGGCCTGCGACGCGGAGCAGGTCGCGACCGCGGCGTTCTTTTTCAACGGCGTGAACACCCGCACCCGGGGCTTCGATATCTCCGCCTCCTGGGGCGTCCCCGCGGCTGGCGGCCATCTCTGGATTTCCGCCAACGGCCATTCCAACAAAACCGGGATCACAGACGAGAACCTGCCTCCGGGAGCCCCGGCAGACTTGAGTTTCGGGGACTATTTCGGCGGATGGGGCGCTGACCTCCTGGAGAACGGACAACCGCGCGCGCAGGCGAGCCTGAGCGCGGACTGGCGTCACGATACCTGGGGTTCGCTGATCCGCGTGAACCACTTCGGCGAGACGACGCAGCATCCGCTGGACACCGGCATGGTCACCGTTGATGCCGATAGCACCGTGGATGTGGAAGCGTGGATCGAACGCGGGGCGTTCCAGGCGGCGCTCGGTGTCAACAACCTGCTGGACGCGCTGCCCGATGAACTCGACAAGACGCACCTGTCGAACGTGCTCTGGGGCGTCCGCTATCCGACGGATACGCCCTTCGGACTGGCGGGCCGGTTCGCGTACCTGCGGTTGAACTATGGATTCGGCCTGTGATGAGGCGAGCGACTCGAGACTACTGTTCCGCCAGGCGTGCCTTGAGCCGACGCATCCCGCGCAGCCAGCGATCGTAGTCGCTCGCCTTGCGCTGGAAGTAGGTCGCGACCTCCGGGTGGGGCAGCACCAGGAACCGCTCCTCGCGGATCCCCTCCATACACGCTTCGGCCACCTCGTCGGGTTCCAGCAGGCCGTCGAGAAAGGCCGGGTGCGACGCATCTTCCGGGTCCGGGAAGTTGGGCGCGATGTTGGTGCGCACCGCCTGCGGGCAGAGTACCGATACCCGGATGCCGTCGTCGTGGTAGTTGATGTGGATCCACTCGGCCAGCGCCACCGCCGCGTGCTTTGAAACCGCATAGGCGGCGGACTCCATCTGGGTCAGCAACCCGGCCGCGGAAGCCGTATTCAGCAGGTATCCGCCCCCGCGCCGGATCATGCCCGGCAACGCGGCGCGCGCCGCCGCCAGGTGCGAGAAGGCATGCACCCGCATCATTCGCTCCCATTCCGCCGTGGGGAGTTCGAGCCCGCTCGGATGTTCGTAACCCGCGTTTGACACCAAAAGGTCGATGCCGCCGAGGGAGCGTTCGGTCTCCTCGATCATCGCATTGACCGCCGCTTCGTCGCTCACGTCGAGGATTGCGGCAGAGCCGACCCCATCGAGACCGCGGGCGGTTTCTTCGGCCGTGTCGCCGTTCATGTCCGCGCACACGACAGCCCGGGCGCCGTCTCTGGCCAATCGCTGGGCAAGGGCGCGCCCGATGCCGGATCCCGCCCCCGTTACCACCGCGATCTTGTCCCTTACGTCCATCTCTTTTCCTTGCCTGTCGGCCGCGCCTGTAACAATTCTGTCATGCGCCGGGCGTAGAGTAACCGGATTAACTCCCTGGAGAACCCTATGAGCCGCACGTTTCGTTCCGGCAGGCTTGTCCTGTTGCTGTCCGCAATCTCGGTCTGGACCTGCGCATCCGTCTGGGCGGACGGTCGAATCGAGGGTCAGGTTTCGTCGTCCGCCGGCGGCGCCTTCCTCAAGGGCGCGGTGGTTCGAATTGCCGAATTAGACCTTGAGTTTGTCACGGAAGCGGATGGCCGTTTCGTATTTCCGCATGTGCCGGCTGGCAGCTACGACCTGACGGTCAACTACATCGGATTCTCGCCCCATAGCGCCGCCATCGACGTGTGGGACGATGAGACCACCCGCCACCCCGTGGCCTTCGAAAGACGGCTCGAGGAAATGGTGGTCTACGGCAAGCAGACCGCGAGCACCGCGGCGGCGCTCAACCAGCAACGCGCAGCGGATGGAATCGTCTCGGTGGTTTCTGCCACCGATATCGGCCAGTTTCCGGACCGCAACGTATCGGAGGCGCTGCAGCGCGTGTCCGGCGTGTTCCTCGAACGGGACCAGGGCGAGGGAAGGTTTGTCGGCATTCGCGGCATAGACCCGAACCTCATCGTCACCACCATCAACGGCATCAACGTCCCGGCGCCGGAAAACGACAAGCGCTCGGTGGCCCTGGACGTCATCCCATCGGAACTGCTCTCGGCGCTGGAGGTCAGCAAGTCGATCACGCCGGACATGGACGGCGACGGTATCGGCGGTTCGGTCAACATCAAGAGCGCCTCCGCCTTCGATTCTCCGGGACGCAAACTGAGCGCCAACCTGCACGCCAGCGCGAACCCGCTGCAGGACCAGACAAGCCCGAAGCTCGCGCTCATTTTCTCCGACACCTTCGGTGCGGGCGACGGCGAGGGCAATTTCGGCGTTGCGGCCGCGGTGTCCTGGTACGACCGCGACTTCGGCTCGGAGAACATCGAGACCGACGGCGGATGGTTCGACGACCTCGAGCGGGAAGACGGCGTCGAGTTCAAGGGCGCGGAGGAAATCGAGCAGCGGGACTACGTGGTCAACCGGGAACGCCTCGGCATGGCCGCGAATTTCGACTATCGACCGAGCGGCGATGGACGCTGGTACGTGCGCACGCTTTACAGCGAGTTCTCCGATCAGGAGCACCGCACCCGCAACGAGTTCAAGTTCGACAAGGGCGATGCGATCGAGGGGGGCGAGGGCATCGCGACCTGGGCCGACGCCAACTTGCAGAAGGAATTGAAGGATCGCTACGAAGAGCAGCAGATCCTGTCGCTCAGCGCCGGCGGCGAGCAGACATTCGACCAGTGGAACCTGCAATACCGTGTCGGCTACTCGAAAGCCAGCGAAGCGGAGCCCAATCGCCTGGACACGGTGTTCGAGATCAAGGGAGTGGACATCGGCTACACGAGCCACGGGAGAATGCCGGCACTGTTCATGGACTCGGCCGCCGGCGATGCCGACAACTACAAGCTGGACGAAATCACCATCGAGGACAACTTCACCGATGATGTGGAGCACAGCTTCAAGGTCGACCTGAGGCGCGACTTCGACACGCAACGGGTGCGGGGCTACGTGGAAACGGGCGCCAAGTTTCGCCGCCGCGACAAGTCGAACGACATCAACATCCGCGTCTTCGACGGATTCCCGGGCGATCCGACGTTTGCGATGTTCGCGCTTGGCTCGGTCGACTACAGCCAGGGCGCTTTCGGGCTCGGCGTGTCGGAAGATGCCATCGACCGATTCGTTGCGAGCAACCTGTCCGGCTTCGAACTGAACGACGACGACACGCTGGCGGCGTCCACCGGCGGCGACTACAACATGAGCGAGGATGTCGACGCCGTCTTCATCAAGAACCGCCTGGACATCGACGCGTTGCGAATCGTCTACGGCGCGCGCTATGAGCGAACGGCATTCGCGGCCGAAGGACTGCGGGTGGTTTACGACGGCGTGGGCGCCGACGGCGACCCGGCGCCGATGACGGTCGCGTTCGAGAACGACTACGGCAGGCTGTTGCCCAGTGCCAATCTGCGCTATGCGATCAACGACGACCTGCTGTTTCGCGCGGCCTTCTATCACACCATGGCGCGGCCGAAATTCGGCGACCTGGCGCCGGGCGGCGAGGTGGAGTTCGAAGACGACGACGGCGAGTACGTGCTGAAGGCCGAGGTGGGCAATCCCGATCTCGAGCCGTTGCGGGCGCGGAACTTCGACCTGAGCATCGAGTACTACCGCGAGGATGTCGGTCTCCTGTCCGCGAGCGCCTACTACAAGACGCTCGAGGACTTCGTGGTATTGGCGGATACCGCGAGCATCACCGACTTCACGCAATTTGTCGGCAACAACCGGGTCGACGATGCCGAGATCATCCAGCCCATCAATGGCAACGACGCCAGCCTGACGGGTGTCGAACTCGCCTGGGTGCAACAGTTGTCAAACCTGCCGGGCCTGTTGCGGAACCTCCTCGTGAGTTCCAACGTGACGTTGACCAGCGGCGAGGCGACGATTCCGTTTCGCGACGAGAAGATTCCCATGCCGCGCCAGGCCGACCTTGTGGCCAACTTCGCACTGGGTTACGAGAGCGACCGGCTTAGCGCCCGCATCGCCGTGGCGCGCAAGAGCGAGCGGCTGATCGGTCTCGAAGAACTCGATGATCCGGCGTTCGACGTATACCAGGCTGCCCACACGCAGGTTGACCTGGGCGTGAAGTTCTTCGTCAATGGTCAGTGGGAAGTCTATCTTGACGCCAACAACCTGACCGATGAACCCTATTACGCCTATTTCGGCGAGCCCCGGTACAACGCCCAGTACGAGACTTACGGCAGGACCTTTGCCCTGGGCATTCGTTATCAGCCGTAGTCTTGCCAGGCGGTGGGCCGGCGTCGTGCTGGTCTGCTGCCTTCCCGGGTGCGGGGAACCGCAAGGCGAATTCCCCCGGATCGCGCCGGCGCTGGAGACGGCGCCCGTGCCGAGTCGGGGCGACGCCGCCGACGACCCGGCGATATGGATTCATCCCTCGGCGCCCGAGCGAAGTCTCGTCGTTGCCACGGACAAGCGCTCCGGGCTCCTCGCCTACGACCTGAGCGGCAATCAGCTCCAGCATCTTCCCGCGGGCAACCTGAACAATGTCGACCTGCGCACGGGCGCCTGGGGGCGGGCCGATCTCACCATCGCCGTGGCGAGCGCGCGGCAGCCGGCCGAACTCGTGGTATTCGAACTCGATCATGCGAGCGGCGAGATTCGCGAGGTTCGCCGCAACGACCCGGTGGTAGACGAGCCCTACGGCATCTGCCTGTTTCTCGACGAGGCGCGCCGGCCCTGGGTCGTTTTGAACGGCAAGGACGGACTGTTCATCCAGTTCGAGCTGCATGCCGACTACCGCGCCACCGAGGCCCGCCGCTGGCGAACCCAAACCCAACCAGAAGGCTGCGTTGCCGACGACAATGCCGGCGTGCTGTACATCGGCGAGGAAGGCCATGGCGTGTGGACCCTGGCAGCCGGTCCCGGCGAAACGGTTCAACCCACCCCGTTCGCGACCGTTGCGGATGGTGCCCTGACTGCTGACGTCGAAGGACTGGCCCTGTATCGAAGGCCCGGTCCGGACGGCGGCCCGGCCAGGAACTACCTGCTCGTATCAAGCCAGGGCGACAGCAGTTTCGCGGTCTACGACACCGAAACCCGGGTCCATATGGGCTCTTTCCGCGTTGGTGGCCACACGCGGATCGACGACGTCTCCGGCACCGACGGGATTGCGGCGACATCGGTGCCGCTGCCGGGATTCCCGGATGGATTGCTGGTGGTGCAGGACGACGACAACCCGCGCGGGAATCAGAACTTCAAGTTCGTGCCCTTCTCGGAGGTGCGACAGACCCTCGGGCTTTAGGGGAATTGCCGCCCGAGGGCGTCAGGCGCCGGCATAGGGCGGCAACCGGGAGCGCTCTTCGGGGGTCAGCCGGTGGGGCGCCGAGACTGGAGCGCCGGCGTCATCGAAGAACGGACTCGACCTGTATGCGCCGGTCAGGCGCGCGCGGAGCATTCGGCGCAGGCCGCCGAACACGAAGGGCCAGATCGATCCGGGCAGGGAATTGGTGATGGTCCTGTCGCCGAGGGCGAACTTTCTGAATGCGCGCGATCGCACGGGACCGAGCGCCTTGTGTACAGGTGCGTCCAGCGCGTCGAGATCCAGGCAGGCGTGGATCAAGCCCAGGAAGTGGAACTTGTGCGAGCCGGGCGTGTTGCCGATGGGCGTGCCGCAACAGGCGGCATGCCAGCGCAGGAGGTTGCGGTCTCCCAGGCGAACGCAGGCGAGGTGCTGCGCGCCTTCCGTGATGGTCAGGTGGTTCGGAGAGACCTGGAAGATCGACGTGCCCCCGTAGTTGTCGAGCACGGTGTCTGCTTGACCGACATGATGAGCGAAGGCCTGGCAATCGTCGCAATAGCAGACCGCTCGAACGACGCGGGACGGCGAAACCGCGCGCAGGACGCCGCGCACCGCCGCGCATGAACAACGAACGGGTATGTCGAACGTTTTCATCGCGCCGGCACCGTATCACGGTGCGCCTGGGCTGTCATCGCTGCTACGCTACGCGTCTCGTTGCATCGCGGGTATAACTTGGGTCATACTTTCGCCGTGAAGACGGCCATTTCCGTTCGCGATGAGATCTTTGAGGCTGCCGAGCGTGTGGCGACTGCGTTGGGCATGTCGCGGAGCGAACTCTATTCGAAGGCGGTTGCCGAGTTCGTCGCTCGACATTCGGGGAAAGACATAACAGCTCGGCTCAATGGCGTGTACGGCGATGACGAATCCGCATTGTCGCTTGACGAGGGGCTGGAAGCGCTGCAGTTTCGCTCGCTGAACACGAACGAGGACTGGTGAGACGCGGCGAAATCTGGTGGGCCGATCTGCCGGCGCCCGAAGGCTCCGAACCCGGCTATCGGCGCCCGGTCCTGATCGTACAGTCCGATGACTTCAATCGGAGCCGGATTCGGACCGTCCTCGCGCTGGCGATAACAACAAACCTGAATCTGGCTGCGGCACCGGGGAATGTGTCCCTCGCGAGACGTGCGACGGCCTTGAGAAGGAGATCGGTGATCAATGTCTCTCAGGTTGTCACTTTGGACAAACGGTTCCTTGCGCAGCGGATAGACCGCGTCTCCGATGCCGTGCTCGGGCAAGTCGAGGAAGGACTACGATTGATTCTGGGGATCAGGAGCTAGCGCGCAGAGCAAAGAGAGAGCGCTTGCCGTACTTGACAGCACGTTGAGCACATGGCGGGAGCACGCTTGAGCGCTTCACTGGTTTTGACGGCCGCAGTAGTTCAGTCGTGAGCAGGTCGGGATAGCGTGCTTCCCGGTCACTGGAGATTGCGGTGCGCCTGATAGATGTATGCTTGGTTCTCGTCCTCGCAGATGCGGCGCCTGACAAGGTCACGGACGCGACGGCGCAAGTGCGGCAGGTATCGAAACTCGTAGTGCTCGTAGGTCATCTCCTTTCGTTTCGCTCGTTGTTCGAACAGCGTTGACAGCGCCTCAACGGTGCCCTCGCTGCCGAAGTCGACGTAGTGGTTCCGGACCAGCCGGTCGAACTGGCCCAATGCAATCATGATGGCGATCTCGAAGAACGTCGTCTTCCTGAAAACGGCGCCATCGCAGCGCGCCCATTCCGAGCGCTCGCGAGCCGTGTGCTCCGGCAGCCTGTCGTGCGCCATGGCGGGAAACAAGTGGTGCGCAAGATGATAGTCCTCGCCAAACGAATCGTCGTTGCCATCGAGGATGGTCGTCGAGGTGACGTGCTTCACATGAAGGCCCTTTTCGTCGAATTCGAGGAATCCGTGCTGCCCGACACTGATGATCGAGAGAAAGGTGGACATGGCAAAGAGTGGCTGCAGATAAACGAAGAACAGAAACAACAGCGCGGAAGCCATACTGGACCCCGTGACGATCAGCAGCGCGAGAATGGCGGACGGCACCCAGATCCAGTAGATCGCCATCCCGCGGCGCAACGTTGCCCGTGCGCGGTCCACCGCCGGGTGAACGCCCGACTCCCGCCGAAACTCGATCAGGCTCGAGATCCCGGTCATGTACCGGAAAAACCGCCACTGGAAGAGCATCAGATCGCCGAAGCGAGTCCGGTCGATACCCCACAGATACACCGGGTCGCCTGTACCGCTGTCGAACCTGTGGTGCGTCAGCGTGTGGGCTACCGAGAAGTTGTACGGCACGGTTCCGTAGAAGACTCCCAGCCAGTTTTCGAAGAAATTTCCGAACCGATCGCCCAACCGCAGCCGGTACATCCTGCCGCCCGACAGGTGGCCCTCGCGGTGCGCGAACGTCCACGCGGTGGCCATGCATCGCCCGCCCGGACCCACCCAAATGAAGTAATAGAGAACAACCAGCCACCATGGCAACGATCCGAGCGCGATCTGCCACGCGAAAAGCACACCGAGCATCGCGCACATGCTGCCGGTCAACAGGATTGCCGCAGCGAAATAGTCCACATGCGCGGCCCGACGGTAGACAAACCGGGAAGCGAATCGACGCAATGCGGGAAGACCGTCTATAAGCCGGTACGCCAGACGAACAATCCGGTCGACTCCGCGCCTGAAAAGCTGGCCCTGAATGATCACCGGCGCGGCCCAGAGAGCCCCGAAGTTCAGCGTCAGCAACGTCCCGAGGACTTTACGTGCGCCAACCCGGCAGCGCATGCGCCAGTGGCTTCCGGGCTCGCCGTCCGGCTCTGGTCCCATCCCCGGCGAAGCTCCGCCCGTTCCAGGTACATGATCGTCCATCGTCTCGCACATGTTACTTGAGCCAACTCTCTGGAATGACCTTATCGTAAATTTCCGGGAATGCCTTTTCAGCCGCGTACCCTCTGCGCATTTCCCGGTAGAGCCGATGCTCGAACATGCGCTCGAATTCGGTGCGGGTCATGGAAATATCGGCGTAGAGCATCTGATAGCCACCGCGCTCGCGGACGAACTCTTCCAGCTGCGGCGCAGCCGCAACCCGGTCATAGCCACCTGCTTCGGCGCTCGGCGGGATACCGAAAATACCGATGTCGACGTACATCTGGCTGGCGGCGCCGTTGGCCGGGTTCCGCACCAGACCCTCGTTGGCGCCGTGATCGAACAAACGCACCGGGCCGACCCACAGCGGGTAGATTGCAAACAGCTCGTTGCTGAGCCGGACCGACTCCGCGAGATCCTCAATCGGCACCATGATGTCCTGCACGACGCGGTTTTCGAAGGCTAGGCCTACCGAGTAGTCACATATTGACGTGGCAACGGGTTAGGTTTTCTGCCTCAGGGCGTGTTTGCGGCCTTCCTTGAACCCGGTTTCGAAGCCGGTCTGGAGCCCGATTTGGTGGCCCAGCGAGGCACTGGTGAGACGGGTCTGCCCATGCCACATGACCTGATGACCGGGGTCGGGATCGTGCTTGCGGTTGCGATAGCCGCCGAGGTGGGCCACCAGGCGTACGGCATCGCCGAGTCCTTCCGGTGCCGACAGGCCGTGCTGGTGGGCATAGTCGCGCAGGAAGGCGAGTTCGTGGTCGGTGAACATCAGTTGCGGTTCGCAGTCGGGCACCTGGCGTCCGAGCAGCGTCATGACCATGATGCGCCAGGCGATGACGGCATTGATGGCGATGGCCCGCCGCAATCTGTCTGCCGTGCGGAACAGCAGGTGCTCCACCCCGCAGCCTGATTTGAGCACCCGGAAGAAGTCCTCGATGCGCCATCTCTGGAGGTAGAAGCCGACGATGTCGGCGGCCTGTGACGGTGTCTCGACCTGACACGTGGTCAGCAGGAACCACTGGACGGGGTCCTCGTCTTCGGGTGGGTGGCGTTCCACGATGTGGACCGCCCAGACCGTCATCGGTGCGCGCCCTTTCATGGTCTGTGTCGCCGGCAGGGTGACGCGGCGGAACCGCAGGTCACAGGTGGCCAGGCGCTTGCGGCGTGCCGGACGCGCCTTCTTCCTGGAGGACTTGGGCCGTGCCGTGAGTCCGTCGATCTCGACATCGATCAGGCCATCGGGCTCGCCACCGCGCATGACGGCAAAGAGCTTCGATGGTCCCAGAACCCGGTCGTGCGTGGCACGGACCAGCAACTCCACCCGTGGATGGCGGCGCTGCTGATCGAACAGCTCGAAGCGGTCCGCCTCCCGGTCGCAGACATAGATGATCCTGGTCTTGCCCGTGACCTCCCGTGCCGCCCGCGCCACATCGCCGAACCCGTCAAGCCAGCGCCGTGTCTGACGCCGTGTCCCCTCCCGGGACACCTCCTGATCGAAGTTCAGGTCCAGCACCCCAAGCGGCAGACCGGTCCCGGCCACGGCCAGGGTCGCATGCAGCGACAACCCCAGGCTCTTCGCGCCGGTCTGGTTCTTGCCGATGACCTCCAGGCCGTCGCAGCCGGGGCGCGTCGAGAAGCTCAGATCGGTGCCGTCCCGCAGCGCCAGCACCGTGGTCTGACCACGGATCCGCTGCACGCTGCGCTCCCGGTGCGGCGCAAGAATCGCCGGAACCGTGACGTCCGACTCCGCGGGCGCCTCGATCAGACGGTAGAACCCGGTGATCTCCTTGCCGCCACTGGCGCTGCTGGCGTTGATCTTCCCTCCCGGGTAGGACGCCAGAAGACCCGCGCTCTTCACCAGACGTGCCGACAGTCGCTTGTCACCCAACGGCGCTCCTCCAAACTCGTTGGCGGCCCACGCGGCCGCGTTCAGGCCCGCTCCCGGCTCCAGCACCGGGGCATGATCAACCCACTCGACCCCGAGCCGGCGACGCCAGTCCGCTGCCAAGGCGTGCATGAACACCGTCTTGACCGTCTGCCCACGCTGCTTCCTCGCATCCTGACGGCCCCGCCCCGCGGTGCGGCCGACCATGAGGAAGTTGGCCGCTCTCAGACAGGTGCCCGCCACACCGGCATCGGCAAAGCTCTCCACCAGCCAGGGACGATAGCCGTAGCGGGCCTCGAAGTCCCGCGGCAGACGCCGCAGCACCCGCCCCAGCGCATGGCTCGCCAGGTGCGCACAGAAAACCGAAGGACGGATCAGGAAGCGGCTCAGGCAAACAGCCCGGTGCAGGTGGTCACGGCGCACTGCATCGCTCCACGCCATCCAGTGATCACGCGCCGACACCCGCAGGGCCGCGGCAGAGAACCCGACGCAACCCAGCCAGCCATGGGCCGAGCCCACGAGGTGGCGCACCTGACAACCGGCAAAGGTCGTCATGCCATGGGGATGTTCGTGCGCCATCAGCGTGTTCCACACTTCACGCTCACAGCGCTGCGTCACCATCCGGATATCGAGATCCCGGATCCGGGCCGGGTGTCGTGGAACATCGACCGGCTCGTCAACCGCGGCCTCAAGCTGGCGCGGCCTGTTCGCCACCGCTGCCCGTGGTGCCGGCAGGACAATCTCCGGCGACGCCCGAGCCAGCGTCGCCAGCGCCTTCATGCAGCCCGCAAGCTGCAGACGGCCGCGCGTGTCGACGAAGGAGAACTCCCCGCAGATCCTGCGGGCAAAGGCCCGCCGGCTGTCGAACCGCTCCTGCGACAGAATAGCGACGATCCGCAAACGTGCCGCCTCGTCGCGCAGCGTGCGGCTGATCTGGGACTGGGCCATGGTGGCGCAGGTGTACAGGACGACAGGCCCATTGTCCAGCCCTTTTTATGACTACTCGGTAGGGCTAGGCGGCGCATCTGCCGGGTCGTCGTGAGAGACCTTCGGCGGCCCCATCCAGGCCCACAGATACCTGTACCACGGGGTGTTGGCAAAGGGAACGAGATCCCTGAGTTGAAAGTACACCGACGGCGTGTGGCGGTGGAGATAATGGCGGGCGGGGATGTGCTCGGTGGCGCCCCCGGTCTCCAGGCACCGGGCGGCGTGGCTGTAGAACCACGGCTTGCAAAAATCGTTGATGCGATTGACGCGGGCGCCGCGCGGAGGCGCCGCGTAGTCGCCGGTAAGCATGACGGCTGAATCCTTCGAGAAGACAAGCCCTTCGATGAAGCGTGGGGCGCCGGGGGGGGGGGCGGTCAGCGCATCGAGGCGTGCGCAGAAGGCGTCGATTGAGTGAAACGGTTCGTAGTCGAGCCTGACGTGTGACTGGATCGGGACGATGCGGAGCTCGACGCTCACGAGGAAGCCCAGGGTGCCATGGGAACACGGCAGTGCGTGGAAAAGACCGGCGTTGCGGTCGCGCGTCGCACGGACGAGTTCGCCACCGGCGGTCACGATCTCGAACGCTTCGACGGTCTCGAACAGGCAGCCCTCCCGATGGCTGCTCGTGGCTATCCCGATACCCATGCACAAACCGCCAAGGGTGAGATCTTCCATCTCGGCCTGCACGGCGAGCGCGAACCCCCTGGGAACGAGAAAGGAGGTAATGTCGCCTATGGTGGCCATCGGCTCCGCGCGGACGATTCGACGCTTTTCGTCAACCTGGAGGATGTCGCAGAGGTCGATGGGGACCTGGTGCATATCCTTCTTGAACTCGGCGGTACGCACCGACATTGTCTTCCACGGCTTGCGCGCGGTGCACATGAGCTTGCCGCTGGCGCCGCCGGCCCGCACATGGGCCTGGATCGCTCTGACGGCATCTTCGTGCTCGGCGTTGGCGTCCCTCAACATCCGGCGCATACGCTTTCGGAGGATCTCAACCTTGCCGTAGACAAGGCTGGCGGGAACCGCAAGTCCGGCAATGAAGAGCCCGCGATTGCCGGCCAGGAAGTCACCGATGATTTTCTGAAGCCGCATCGGCGGAGCTTCAGGCAAGAGTAGGGCAGGGACGCAATTCGGCGCGCCCGACGCCCGGAAGGAATGGATTTCGGCAGGTGCAACTCTCGGACATGGTCCCCCTCCGACACTGTGCCATCTCGCGGCGCGCGCATTGTAATACTGCGCCATCTGCGCGTTGCGCCGGCTGCGGCCAAGGCCGCGCCGACGAAGCTAGGATACAATGGGGCCCACTCTGCTATTGATACATCGGAGGCGAGACCTTGGGCGGGAGAGCGGCCAAACGGTCCCACCCATTCGGGAGCCTGACGCGGGAAAAAGTAAAGTCGGTGGTCGATGACTACACCGGGCTGCACGATGCCGACATTGAGCGCAGGAAGGCAAGTTATCAGTGCTTGGTCAATCACTACTACGACCTCGCGACTGATTTCTACGAGTGGGGTTGGGGCAAGCACTTCCACTTTGCGCCGCGGCGGCGGGGTGAAAGCTTCAAGGCGGCGCAGCTACGGCACCAGCGATTCCTGGCCGACAGGCTTTCCCTGAAGCCGGGAATGGAAATTCTCGATGCGGGTTGCGGCGTGGGCGGTCCCATGAGTTATTTGGCCAGCTATTGCGGCGCAAGCTTCGTCGGGATCAACAACAACGCCTACCAGGTCGAGCGGGCAAGCAACCACATCCGTGGGGTCGAGGCGCTGTGCCGTGTCGTTCATGGCGACTACATGCAGATCCCGGAGGACGACGACCGTTTCGATGGTGCCATCAGCATCGAAGCGATGCCGCACGCGCCGGACAAGCTCGCGGCGTACAGGGAGATGTGGCGGGTTCTTCGTCCGGGGGCCTGTTTCGCGACTTATGAGTGGTGCCTGACCAACGTTTTCGATCCTTCGAGCCCGCAACACCTGCGGATCAAGCAGGGGATCATGACCGGGTCGGGTTTGCCGGATATCGCCAGCACCACGGAAGTTTGCGATGCGATGCGCACCGCGGGTTTCGATCTGCTGGAGGCGCGCGATCTTGCCCACGAGTCGGATCCGCGAATGCCCTGGTACCAGGCTCTGCAGGGCCGCGACTTCAGCCTGGCGAGCATCCCGCGCACGCCTTTGGGCCGCGCCCTGACCAATCTGACTCTGCGGGTTGCCGAGGGGTTGCGACTCGCCCCGAAAGGCGCCCGTGAGGTTAGCACGTTCCTGAACTGGGGGGCGGACACGCTCGTCGAAGGCGGCCTGACCGGCATCTTCACGCCGATGTTCTTTTGCCTGGCGCGAAAACCCCTGCGATCGGGAGACTGACGCCAAGCGGCCTGCTGCTCGACCGGGACCGACGCGTTCCGGGAGCAGCGCAAGCAGGACTTTTCGAAATAGGTGACTTTCTTTGGGCGCACGAACGAGAAATAGCGAGTTCGACTATATCGAAGGCGAGGTGGAGGAGGCGCTCACGAGCAGCGGCGTCGAACATTTCGACTTCCTGCTGCTGGGGAACCGCGGCGAAGTACCGGAAGACGCCTATGTCGAGGTCTTCGAACGGTTGCGAAAGCGCGGCAAGGTGCGCTTCCTGTCGATCAGCAGCCACAACCGACCGATGCTGCCGACGCTGCTCGAGGGCTACGGAACCCGCGAGAATCCCTACGAACTCCTGATGCTGCGCTACAACGCGGTGCATCGGGGCGCGGAGCGGGACGTGTTTCCGTTCGTGCCGGAGGCGGGTCCAAGGCCGCTCATGGTTGCCTACACGGCGACGCGCTGAAAGCACCTGCTGGACCCGGACAAGATGCCCCCGGGCGAGAAACCGCTCACGGCTCGCGACTGCTACCGCTACTCGCTTTCCCATCCCGCGGTGGACATGGTGCTGTGCGGGCCGGCCAGCACCGAGCAGATGCGAGAAGCGCTCCTCGCGCTGGAGCGGGGTCCGCTGGAAGCCGGCGAGCGCGAGCGCATCGAGCGCATCGGCGCATACCTTTACGCGCGTTACGCGCCGAGCCATCCGGATGAGGGCGATGCCGAAGACGTGTCGAAAGGGCTCGCGGCGCAGTGATTCTGCGAAGGGCGTCTGCTTGACCTGACCCCTCCGTAGGCGTATACGGCTCCCATGGACTACCGCCAGACAGTCTTGGTGTCGATGCTCGCGGCTGCGGTAACGCTGGCCGGCGCTGCCTGCGCGTGCGCCGTGCCGACAGTCGATACCGATGGGGCGACCGGTGCCCATCATGCGCACCACGCCGGCGATCATGCCGCCGCCGCGATGGACTGTGACCTTGCCGATTGCGGTGACTGCATGGCCGATGAGGCCGTGTCGAAAAACGAGGCCTTGCGCGATCATGTGCCGCAATTGCCGCAGGTGTCCTTCGATGACGATTCCCAGACCGCGGC
Organism: Pseudomonadales bacterium; assembly: GCA_963668365.1. Lineage (GTDB taxonomy): Bacteria > Pseudomonadota > Gammaproteobacteria > Pseudomonadales > Azotimanducaceae > VXNE01. The sequence goes on along the minus strand of OY764266.1, from coordinate 3,705,574 downwards.
GGAGTTCGCGGCGAACGCATCGCCGTTGCGCGGTTTCGCCTACCACCCCCTGATCCCGCGCTCCGTGCGCACGGCCGACACCGCCGTGCGGCGCTTCGACAAACTGCTGAACTAGCCGTCTTCCCTTTCCGGTCGCGGTAGATCCGCGACAACGCTCTCGCTCGTCCCGGCTCGGGATCATCCCGGCTGTCGACAACGGGCGAGGTTGGAAAACCGGTTCTCAAAGGAAGGCGATGAAGATAGTGAAAGCGGGGGCATGGCTCCTGCTGTGGGTCCAGGCAGACGCGGCCGCGTCGGACTACGCGACCAACGGTGACCCGAGGTTGGCTGCGCTGGTCTCGGAGGCGCTGGAAAGGAGCCCGCGGGTTCTGCAAGCGCAGTGGGACCATCGCGCGGCGAGGGAGCGCGTTCGGCAGGTCAGCGCGCTGCCGGACCCGATGGTGTCCGTAACGCGGCACCTGCGTGCTCCGGAGACGCGCGTCGGTCCGCAGACAGGCGGCCTTTCGGTCAGCCAGCGGATTCCATGGTTCGGCAAGCGATCCGATCAGGGCAAGGTTGCCGAGAGCGAGGCTGCCGCGCGCGATGAGATGGTCAGGGCTCGACGGTCGGAAGTCGTCCGCCAGGTCAAGCTCGCGTACTACGACCTTTCCTACCTCGACCGGGCGATCGAGATCACGGCGCAGGAAGAGGAGTTGCTCCGGCACTACGAGTCACTCGCGCAGGCCCGGTATTCCCAGGGTGTCGGCCTGCAACAGGCCGTGGTCAAGCTGCAGGCGGAAATCACGCGTGTGCGTTTTCGCCGCCAGGAGCTTCTGCGGGAGCGGACCGATGCGGAAGCGGTACTCAATGCGTTGCGTGACCAGCCGGTGCATGTCCCGGTTCCGATGATAGGACCGGTCAATCGGCCCGCAGTGAAGGTGGATGGCGAAGAACTTCAGCGGATCGCGCGCGAGGACCGGCCGGAGGTCAGGGCTGCCCTGCTGCGCATGGAAAGCGAAGAAGGCGGCGTTCGACTGGCCCGGCGGCAGTATTGGCCGGACATCGTCGTGGGTGCCGCCTGGGGGAGCATTGGCGATCGCCAGGACGCGCAGGGCCGGATGCTTCCGCCGCCGGCGAACGGCAAGGATGTCTACAGCGTGTCCGTCGGCATCAGCATTCCGCTCTACCGATCGAAATACGACGCGGGTGTCCAGGCGGCTTCCGCGCGGCATTCGGCGGCGACTGAGGCCTATCGCGGCGTGCTCAACGAGGTGGACGTCGCCGTTCGATCGGCGGCTTTCAGACTGCAGATGATCGAGGAGCAGATCGCCCTGTTCAGAAGGGCGCTGCTGCCCCAGGCCGAACAGGCGCTGCGTTCCACCGAGGAGGCGTATTCGACGGGGACCACCGGCGTTCTCGAACTGCTGGACAGCGAAGAAGTCCTGCTGGACGTGCGGCTCGGCCTGGCGCGCCTTGAGACGGACTACATGAAGACGCTGGCTGAAATGGAACGCGCCGTCGGATCGGCGTTCCCGTTGGAGGAATCGTCATGATGAGATTGGGAAGATGGTCGTTCCTGTCTGCGGGCCTGGCCTTGGGAATAGGCGTATCGGCACTGCTCCTGTGGAATCCGTTTGGCTGGGCGTGGCTGCCCGAAGCCGCACACGAGGGACACGCGGAAGTCGCCCACGCATCGGAGGCGTTCTACACCTGCGGCATGCACCCGGAAGTGATTCGGCACGCGCCGGGAAACTGCCCGATCTGCGGCATGAAGCTGGTCCGAAAGGAAACCGAGCCGAGCGCGGACGAGCGCAAGGTCCTCTACTGGCGCGCACCCATGGACCCGAACTATCGCTCCGACAAGCCGGGCAAGTCGCCCATGGGCATGGACCTCGTGCCGGTCTACGAAGACGAATCGGACGCCGATGGCGGCGTCCGCGTCAGTCAGAGCTTCCTGCAGAACTTCGCCGTGCGGACGGCGGTGGTGACGAGAGGCACATTGCCCATCTCGATCCGCACGGTCGGCGTCCTGGCCCACAACGAAGAGAAGGTCGTTTCGGTCAACACCAAGTTCGATGGCTGGATCGAGAAGGCCGGGGTCAACAATGTCGGCGAGACGGTAGAGGAGGGCGATCCCCTGTTCGACATATACAGCCCCCAGTTGGTGACCACCCAGCGCGAATATCTCGCGGCAATGGACTACCTCGTGCGCCTCGAGCAGAGCGGCGCGTACCCGGACGCGGTGGATCGCGCGCGGTCGCTGCTCGACTCGGCGCATGAGCGGTTGCGCCACTGGGACATCACCGAAGCGCAGATCGACGCCCTTGAAGCGTCGGCGACGGCCACGCGGACGGTGACGTTCTTCTCGCCGGCCTCGGGGTTCGTGGTGGACAAGATGGGCGATTCGCTGGAAGGGATGAAGCTGAGCCCGGGCGTGACCGTGCTCAAGATCGCCGACCATTCGACGCTGTGGGCCCAGGCGGAGTTCTACGAGGAGGATCTCCGTCACGTCCACGAAGGCAGCCGGGCGACGATCGAGGCCGACGCGTTTCCGGGGCGGAGCTGGGCCGGGCGAATCCTGTTCTTCCGTTCCGCCGTGAACGAGGCGACGCGGTCCCTCACGGCCTTCGTCGAAGTGGCCAACCTCGACCTGTCCTTGAGACCGAAGATGTATGTCGACGTTTCGGTGTGGGCCGAGGGGGCGACGGATGCCGTCATCGTTCCCGCCGAGGCCGTGCTGCACAGCGGAGAGCGGTCGGTCGTGGTCGTCGCCTCGGGCGGCGGCGTATTCCAGCCCCGCGAAGTCGGGCTCGGTTTGACCGCGCAAGGCATGCAGGAAGTGACATACGGCCTCGCGCCGGGCGAGGAGATCGTCGTCTCTTCGCAGTTTCTTATCGATTCGGAGAGCAATCTGAAGGCTGCGATCTCGCAGTTGTTGCGGGGCGACAAGAATGAAGTACCCGTGCCGGACGAACCGATGCAGCACGATCGTCACGGCCACTGAGGGGGTTCGCGATGTTTGAACGCATCATCGACTGGTCGATCGAGAACCGGTTTCTCGTCGCGCTCGCGACGCTGTTCGTGGTGGCGGCCGGTGTCTATTCGCTGTCCCGGGCGCCGCTCGACGCGATCCCCGACCTGTCGGATGTCCAGGTCATCGTCTACACGGAGTTTCCGGGCCAGGCGCCGCGCATCGTCGAAGACCAGGTGACATACCCGCTGACGACGCAACTGCTTGCGGCGCCGTTCGCGAAGGTGGTTCGGGGTTACTCGTTCTTCGGCTTCTCGTTCGTCTACGTCATCTTCGAGGACGGCACCGACCTCTACTGGGCGCGAAGCCGCGTGCTCGAATACCTGAACTATGTTTCCGGCAAGTTGCCGCCGGGGGTCACGCCCACCCTCGGTCCGGATGCGACCGGCGTGGGTTGGGCGTTCATGTACGCGCTCAAGTCCGACCGCCACGATCTCGGCGAACTGCGTTCAATCCAGGATTGGTACCTGAAATACGCGCTGACGAGCGTACCCGGCGTCGCCGAAGTGGCGAGCGTCGGCGGCTTCGTGCGCCAGTACCAGATCACGGTGGACCCGAACCGGCTGCGCGCCTACGGCATATCCATCTCAAAGATCCGCACTGCGGTCCAGAACAGCAACAGCGATGTCGGCGGGCGCCTGCTGGAGGTGGCCGAGAAGGAGTTCATGATCCGCGGACTTGGCTATATCGAGAACCTGGACGACATCAGGAAGATCGCCCTGGGGGTGGACGCGCGCGGCACGCCGATCCTGCTGCGGGACGTGGCGACCGTCAGCATCGGGCCGGAGATGCGTCGGGGCCTGGCGGAGTGGAACGGGGAAGGCGAGACCGTCGGCGGCATCGTCGTCGTTCGCCACGGCGCGGGCACCTTGCAGGTCATCCGCGACGTCAAGGCCCGGCTCGAGGAGGTCAAGGGGGGCCTCCCGGAAGGCGTCGAGATCGAGGTCGGCTACGACCGCACGGCGCTGATCGAACGCACGGTGGAAAGCCTCGGCATCAGCCTCACCCAGCAACTGCTGATCGTCGGGCTGATCTGCCTGATTTTCTTGTTCCACGTCAGGAGCGGCCTGGTCGCCGTCATCACCCTGCCGGTGGGCATTCTCATCGCCTTCATCGTGATGGGGCTGCAGGGCCTCAATGTCAACATCATGTCGCTCGGCGGCATCGCCGTGGCGATCGGCACGATGGTTGACGCCGGCATCGTCATGGTGGAGAACGCGCACAAGCACCTCGCGCGAAACCGCGGGCGGCGACCGCATTGGGAGGTCATATCCGAAGCCGCAAAGGAGGTCGGCCCGGCGCTGTTTTTCGCCCTGCTCGTGATCACCATTTCGTTCATGCCGGTATTCACGCTCGAGGCCCAGGAGGGCAGGCTGTTCAAGCCGCTCGCCTTCACGAAGACCTACGCCATGGCCGCCGCGGCGCTGCTCTCGGTGACGCTGGTCCCGGTCCTGGTCGGCTACTGGGTACGGGGCAGGATCCTGCCGGAGGACAGGAACCCGATCAGCCGGTTTCTCAGCTGGATGTATCGCCCCATCCTGAATTCCGTGCTGCGTTTCAGGTCGCTGGTCCTGGGACTGGCCGTTCTCCTCCTGGCCGTCACCGCGGTGCCGTTCACTCGCCTGGGTTCGGAGTTCATGCCGACGCTCTGGGAAGGCGACCTGCTTTACATGCCGACGACCCTGCCCGGCATCTCCATCACCAAGGCGGGGGAACTGCTGCAGCAGACGGACCGGATCATCAGGACCTTCCCGGAAGTCGAACAGGTCTTCGGCAAGATCGGGCGCGCGGAGACCGCCACCGACCCCGCGCCGCTGTCGATGATCGAGACGACGATCATGCTGAAACCCCGGAGCGAGTGGCGTCCCGGCATGACCCCCGAAAAGCTCACCGAAGAACTGAACGCGGCGATCCAGGTCCCCGGGCTGACGAACGCCTGGACGATGCCGATCAAGACCCGCCTGGACATGCTTTCCACGGGCATCAAGACGCCCGTGGGGATCAAGATCGCGGGTCCCGACCTTGCCGAACTGGAGCGACTCGGCAAGGAGATCGAAGCCGTCGTTCGAGGTCTCCCCGGCACCCTCGGCGCGTATGCGGAGCGCGTCATGGGCGGCAACTATCTCGATTTCAAGGTGGACCGGGACGCCATCGCCCGCTACGGCCTGACGGTGCGCGACGTGCAGGAGGTGATCCAGACCGCCATCGGCGGCATGAACATCACGACGACCGTCGAAGGTCTCGAGCGCTACCCGGTGAACCTGCGCTACAGCCGCGAACTGCGGGACGATCTGTCGGCGCTGCGCGACGTCCTGGTGACGACGCCGGCCGGCGCACAGATTCCCCTCGGACGACTCGCCAGCATGGAATACGTCGTCGGCCCGCCGAGCATCAAGAGCGAGGGCGCCAAACCGAATGCGTGGGTCTATGTGGACATCCACCATGTCGACGTGGGTACCTACGTCGATGCGGCCCGCGAGGCGGTCGCGGAGCGGATCGTGCTGCCGGAGAGCTATACCATCTCCTGGAGCGGCCAGTACGAGTACATGCAACGGGCCGAGCGGCGGCTCGCATTGGTCATTCCCGCGACGCTGCTGCTGATCGCCGCGATCATCTACATCAGCAGAAAGTCCGTGGCGGAAACGCTCCTCGTCCTGCTCGGCGCGCCTTTCGCGCTGACGGGCGCAATCTGGCTGCTCTACGCGCTCGACTACAACCTCAGTATCGCCGTCTGGGTGGGCATCATCGCCCTGGCGGGCCTGTACGCCGAGACCGCGACCGTGCTGCTCCTCTATCTCAATGTCTCGGTTCGGGATTACCGGGAGCGGGGTCTGCTCAACGATCGTGCGGGGCTCATGGAGGCGATCAAGGACGGGACCGTTCAGCGGGTTCGACCGATTCTCATGACCATCGCCACGGACGTCATCGGGCTGCTGCCTATCATGTGGAGCGCAGGTGCGGGTGCGGACGTGATGAAGCGCATCGCTACGCCGCTGGTTGGAGGCGTGGTTACATCGGGGATCGTCGTTCTGTGTTTGTATCCGGTGGTGTATTACCTGTGGAAGGCGCGGGAGTTGCCGGCGGCGTCATCGGGGGGTGGGGATCTGAAGCCGTTGTGATCGGTGGTGGTTGAGCCATGTTTGTTCCCGGGTCCGAGATCTGATCCCCAGAGCGGCCAGGGTTCAGTCGTCGGACGTGGATCGCCACTTTCCGTTCAATGTCTGCAACTTTTTTGGGGGATCATCCCCATATTCTTCCCAGACGATGTCCTCAATATTGATGCCCTTAATCCCGTCTTGTTGGGTCTTTGCAGCCCTGCTTCTCAACTCGGTAGCGAAGTCCGCGATCTCCTCTTGGTCGTAGCCGCAAAAGCTCATCTCGTGGAGACTGTGGGCGATGATCTCCGAGAGTGAGAGACGCTGAAGAGTAGAGGGTGCTATTTCCATTCCGAGCCATTGCTCCCATCGGGTCAATTCCAGTGCCCAGGCGTCCTTGGTGCCTGGCTTGATGCCGTAGACGTCTATGTACTCGAACCCGTCCTCCTCCTTGAGTTCGATGTGGACCACGGTGTCATCGGCCTCCGGATGCAGCTCGAGAAGCGTCGCGTACACGTGCGAGTGGTCCGAGACGAACGTGTCGCAGTCGTCCGCTTCCCGTCCCTCCTTGCAGTAGTGCCGCCGCAAGCAGATTTCGATTTCCGGCCACGTAGCAAGGTTAAGGATCTCTGTGAATGTCATGAGCGTCTACCAAGTTCAAGATGCCCGCTGTTTGCGGTGGGCGTTCGCGCCTCGGTCATGGTTGGATTATCAACAACAAGGCGACATTATTCGTCGCATTATTGGATTAGCATTCCGTTCTGCGCTGACTTTTCGCAACCTTCGGGATGCGAACATCCGTAGTTTCGAGTGATGCGCGAGGGCGATTCCGCCGCCTGAAAGGCGATAGCCGGGATGGCGGCGTCGACAGGACGAAGATCCAGGCTCGTGCAGTGATCCGGGGCGTAGATCAGAGAGGTAGGCGGTGGGTTAGGGTAAATCGTCGGATGTCTTGAGTCGACGCTACGTCTTCACAATAGCGTAGTGGGAAGGTCAGCGTACCAAATCGCTATCCCATGCGGCGGTGTCGACGCCATGAGTGAAAGGCGCCAACCCATTTCGGCATATACTTGCCATGGCTAACAAACCCAAAAGAGCGGCAAGAGAGAAATTTAGGCTCGCTAAGGAGGCGATGCTCAATGAAGCCCTATCCGCATCCAAAAAGGAGCGCAAAGCAGTACGGAGGCAAAATGTCGCGCACGAATTCTATCGCGATTTGCAACTCCTCTACGGTACCAAGTTCATCCGTCATTTGGATAGTTGGCGTGCTCCTCGCTCGAAGCGTCCCGAAAAAATAAGGCAAGATTTGGCCAGACACCTGCTTCAAATTTACCCAGTTCCCGTGTTTTTCGATCGAGCGATCGGGAGCGATGACATTGATGGTCTTTACAGAGACTGGTATGTCGCGCTGTCGCAGGGGGAATCGTTATACAAGTCGACCGCCATTCGTGAAATCTCAAACAAGAGAGATATTCACGTCCTTATGACCGAGGCTCCCGTCACCAACACGCTGCACGAGAATCTCTGGTGGTCCAAAGCGTATGTTACTTCCGGCAATAGCCGAGCCTTTGCGGACCTAGTAGCCAGATCAAATATGACGCACTTCGGGACCGACGATGCTGTCGTTCAAGGGCGCTATGTGATCGCTTGGGATCGACTACATTTTTGGAAAGAGGTTCTTCTGTTCTTCTCGCGCAACCATGTTTCCTTAAACGAATTCAACGACTATTGAGTTGGGAAAAGACAACACTATCATTGATGTTCGTGGGAAGTGGAATCGTCGCCCCAAAAAAAACGTGATAGCGGTGGTCAATCGATGGGCGGTCGGGAATAGTCTGGGTATCCCGCCTCGGTAACGTGCCACAGCCGCTGGTGGCACCGGTCGCCAGACAGGTGGCGCGTCTTCGAGAACGTTTTGATCACTTGCTGCGCGCGCAGACGGCAGAACTTCTCATTCATACATCGCATTCAGTTTTCGCGCCTGGCTCTGAAACTCTTCGCGCAACGATGCCGGCCCGAGCACCTCAACCGCGCTGCCGAAACCGAGCAGCCACCAGCGGAGGTCTGCGGTGTCGGGAACCGTCGCTTCCAGCAGGACGCGCCCGTCCTTCCACTCGGTGGTCCGGTGGTCAGGTGACAGGCGGCTCTCCGTGAGATGGAACGCTGCCTCTCGCGCGAACAACGCGCGCAGGGGCAGGCTGCCCGGGTTTACCGGGTAGGAGAACCGAAGTTCTTCCTGAATGTGGGCCGAGAGGTCGAACTTCGGGGGAGACTGCACGGGAGTCTCCAGCAGCACTGGCTTTGCCATCCGGTGCAAGACGTAGTGTCGAGTGTCTTCGTACTCCCAGGAAGTCGCGACCAGGTAGACGACGCCGTCGCGCGAGACCATTCCGAGGGGGTTCAACACTATCCGTTGGGCTCTCGTGCCCGTCCTGCTTCGATAGGCTACTTCCATCTGACGATTGTTCATCAGGGCTGCGGAGACCGTCTCCAACACCTCATCCTTGACGTCCGGAGGCTGCAGGAGTGGCCCGCGACCCACGATTCGCGCCCGCTTGATCCACCGACCCAGGCTCGTGCCGGAGATGACTTCGTCCGCGTGGCGGAAGTACGGCTCCAGGCGACGAAGCGCCGACGCCGGCATCAACGGCTTGAGGTAGTCCGACGCCAGTCGCAACACGAATGCAGTGGGCTCGCCCATCGCGGGAATCTGCGTGAGCGCGTGCTTGTCTATCCAATACCAGTAGTTCGCCCTGCCACGCATTTCGGAAGCGATGGGGAAGCGCGCCGACAGCATCTCGAGGCTGCGCTGAATGGAACGAACCGAAACGTCGTACTCGGAATCCTGTTCCAGCAACTCCTCTCGAATCTCCCGCGTGCTCTTGGCGTTCGGGCTAACAGGAACGGACGCGAGCATCGCGAGATGGCGGAGGACGGTGTCAGTAGCCTTGCGCATCGCGGCATTGTAACTCCGGCACGCTCAACCCAAGTTCCTCGGCGGCGGATCGCGGCTGAGCGGAGTGTTTAGCGGTTGACGATCCTGCGCCACCGAGCCCTTTGTTCGGCGCGTTCTTCGGCCATCTTGGCATCGTCCCGTGCATCAGCCAACTTGCCGTCAAGTTCCATGTAGATGACAGCTACTGCCATGTCGCTCAGCGTGTCCAAATCCACCTCTTCCCCGTCTCGGTACAACTTGAACGCCCGCGCGAACTCGCCCGCGCTATCCATCCCGACTTCGGTAACGACGGCCAGGTAGACCTCGTCGTCGACCTCGACCAATTTGCTTGCTTCCATGGCGTTTCCTCCGCTTCTCGTTTGGTATGCCCTTCCAGATCAATTCCAGGTCGGCCTCGTTCCGGCCTGCTAGGCGGCGCGGAAGCCGATGCGGGCTGCCTGACCCGGCTTCGCGTCGCACTCCGCGCGCAGCATGTCGAACAGCGCGGGCAAGTCGTCCAGATTGCCGAGCACTTCCGCCTTCCATCGCACGACCTCGAAGTCGCCGGGCGTCAGACAGTTCAATCGGTCCAGCTCGGGCGGCGCCTCGCGGCCGAAGCATGCGAGGAACGCCGAGCGCGCCGACTGCCGTTCGAGGTAGCCGAGCGTCGCCTTGAACGTGAATCGCCGCAATGCCGCTTCGTCGAGCTTCTCTCCGTAGTTGGTCGTGCACGCGAACGGCAGGGGATGGCTTTCCATCCACGTCAACATCTCGTTCACCTGGCTCACCTCCCAGTTCCGATGCGCTCCCCGTCGGTCCGCGAGCAGCGAATCCGCCTCATCGAACACCAGGAATGCCTCCTCGGCGCGCGCTTCGGCGAACGCGCGGGCGATGTTCTTTTCACTCTGACCCACGTACATGCCCAACAGGTCGGAAGTGCGCATTTGCTTTACCTCCAGACCCAGGCGTTCGGCTAGGTGCCGCGCGTACGCGCTCTTGCCGGTCCCCGGCGCACCCTGTAGGCATATGGAGAACCGGCGCTCGCGCCGATCCGCCAAGCGGTCGGCCAATGATCGGAGATCGATGTCGGCCTGCAGCAACTGCGGGTCGAAGCGAGTCGTGACCCGGCGCTCGGGGCGCTCGCGGCCGAGCACGCGGGACAAGCTGCGAACCCCGCTACGCACCGAATCGAAGTCGCCGCCAGCGAGCGATGCCGCCGCAGTGGCGCCTGCGGCCACGCCGGGCGAGGCATCGAACTCTCGAGCCAGTGACTCCGCTTCTGCCGGTGTCGCATCGATGCCATGGGTGGTCAGTTGGCGCATCCAGATCCTGGCGCGAACCGGTGCCGGCGGCTGCCGCATTTCCAGGGCGAACATCATGCGCCGGAGGATGTGGGGTTCGATATCCTCCGCTGCATTGGTCGTCCAGAGAATCGGTGTCGGGGTTTCCTCAATGAGCCGGTTCATGAACACCTTGGAGGAACTGCCCCGGAGGCTTCGTCCGAGCAGGCCTCCGAACGGGGACCACGACGCGGCCGAGCCCGACAAGATGTCTTCCATCTCGTCGAACAGAAGCAGGCCGCCCGAGTCCTCGCCAACGAGGTGCTGTGCGAGGCAGAGTTCGGCGAGGCGCTCCTTCCGTGAAGGCTCGCCGCCCCTTTCGTCGGCCTCTCCGACGCCGAAGAGATTTAGCTCCAGCCGCTCGGCAAGCACTCTGCAAAACTCTGTCTTGCCTGTTCCCGGCGGGCCGTATACGAGGATATTCACCCCTCTCGCGCGGCGTGCGGCCGCCCCCCGGATCAGTCGTGCCACGTCCTCCCTGTTCTGTCCGAGGTGGTCGAAGTCCGACCAAACGAGTTCGCTCTGCGGGCTCTGACCAAGCAGTAGCGTCCGGACATCGGCCTCTTCCGACCCCGGCGAACCCAATCGGCGCAGACGTCCGATTGCCTCGACATCCTGGTCTTCATCGATGGACACGAGTCCGGTGCGGATCAGCGGGGCGTCCTCGGCGAAACGGCTTCGAACGATGTTGGTCGATTTGCCAAGGACGCACGGCAGCGCCCGGCTTCGCGCGTTCATGGGTCCAAGTGACGTGTGTGTGTGCAGAAAGGGTGCGTCGATCAGGGACTCGATGACCGGCTGCGTTCTGTAGCGCAAGAGAACCTCGAGCAGAGCGATATCGAGTGAGGAGAGGCCGACGGTTTCGCCGAGTCGACGCAGGCGGCAGCCCATCGGGTCGGGCGATACGTCCGCCGTCGCGACGGACTCCTTTTCGATGATATTGCGCAAGGCTCGCCAGTTCCGGGCCGGCAGCGGAGTGGTCGATGCGGTCGTCCTTATTCGCCCGGTCGATCGCGCGTCCCTTGCTATCAGCGATGCATTTTCCTCCAGCCATTCGGCCAGATTATTCGCTTCCGACGTACTGCGACGCAGTCGCCGGAGGATGTTGGCGAGATAGAAGAGAGCGAGACGGCGTTCGTAGGCATTGAGCATGGAGTTTTTCTCGGCGGAGTTGGCAGCGGGTGGACTATGCCGCACGAATACGACGTATTAAGTCGCATAGGGGTGGAGAATCCAGCGTCGGGAGGCGAACCCGTGATGAGGTCAGGGAGGCCACCGACCCCATCGGATATTGCTCGTGGGTTCCCTATTCTGGAAGCACAACGCATGAACGAAGTCGATTCCAACGCCTTGCCGAGCGTCCGTGCCACGAACGGCGCACGGTTGCCGCTGCGCGCGCCGCCTTTGGTGTTCGCCATCGACAACGGCGACGGCACGACCGAGAACCTCTGGGGCGTCGATATCTTGCACGGGCGGGCCGTTGTGTACTGCGGTTGCCGGTACCCCTTCGACGATCGGATGTGGCGGGACCGCAGGTCGGAGACCCTTCGGCTGAACGGACGCAACAAGACGACCGACAGACCAGGCTACCTTTACATTCCAACCGGTGGCTGCCTCTGGCTCCGATGGCCGACCGCTTGCGTGCCCGATGGCTCGGTGCCTTGCTACACGGTGTATCCGGCCCCAACCGATTGGCGGGTGCGCCTAAGCGAACAGGAAAGAGGCAGGCGTGCGCGGAAGTTCCCGGAGTGGCGCGAGCCCCACGTCCTCATCCAGAGTGCCGGGCACAACGGGGTAGTCGCCGTTTCGATTCTTCGGCTTCATCCAAGCGCGACAGTTCGCGGGATCGATGGCCGCCCGGTGTTGCCGATCGGCATATTGCCGCTTGGCCGAAATTCCAGTTTGCATGTGGTCGCGGAGATGGACGCATGGGAGCGAGCGCAAAAGGCGGAAAGCCTGATCTCCAATCTTCTGTTTGGTCGCGATGACTGGGACGAAGACGACATGGAAGCGCTCATCGTGGAAATGGGAAGCGACGAGGTTGGCTTCGCGACACTCATTCGGGTACCAGTGGTCTTGACATCGTGATGCCGAAGTCCGACCCCGAAGGACGGGGAATCGACTGGTGGCGCGACGTGAAGCGGGATGATCGCGGTGGCGTCGTTGCCCGTTGGCTGCCAAACTCGATTGTGAACTTCGTCCCAATCTGCAAGAGCGCCGGGAAGCCTGATGGCAAAGTTGTTTCCGAAGATCGAACCCGATGAGATCGAGAACCCTGGCGAGCGCGCAGTCGCGCGATCGCTGGTCAACCAGTTGCCTCCCGGGGTGGAAGTCTTTCACAGCTTCAATTGGCTGGCCAAGAGTGCGCACGGCACGCTGCTGGAGGGCGAGTGCGACTTCATATTGCTCGAACCCGAGAAGGGCATATTGTTTGTGGAGGTCAAGGGAGGCTCGCTGCTCTTCGATGGCGAGAAGTGGGTGCGCCAGGTCGGGACTCAACGGCGAGAACTCAACAAGGATCCGTTCGAGCAGGCTCAGAGGGCGATGCGCGACATCGTCGATATCGTGACGCGGCGATACCCCGGGATGTCGAACGAGTTGCCCTTCACCTACGGATTCGCCGTGGCCTTCCCGGACTGCCGGGTGTCCGGCTGGCTGCCTGCGAGCATCCAGCGCGAGTTGATCCTGGACGCGGCCACGCTTCGCAGCTTGCCGGGAGCGCTCCGTCGAATATTCCAGGGCTTCGCGCGCAGGGACCACAGGGCGCTTTACTCCGACGAGGTGGCCTCCGTACGTGAAGCCCTCTACCCGAAATACCACCTCGTTCCGGTGCTGTGGCGAAAGATCGAAGACCAGGAGGAGCGATTGCGCCGCCTCACGGATGAGCAGCAGCGCATTCTCGACATCCTCGCGCAACAGCCCAAGGCGGCGATTTCGGGCGTGGCCGGATCCGGCAAGACATTGCTGGCTCTCGCCAAGGCGCAGGCGATGGCCAGGCAGGGCTATCGGACGCTGCTGCTCTGCTACAACCGACCGTTGAAGGACTGGCTCTGCGATTCGGTTCCCGACGCCTTCGGCGGGAACCTCGTCATCGATAACTATCATGGTCTCGCGGATGACCTATGCAGGGCAGCGGGCGTTCCTCTGTGGGACCGGGGCGAGACCACTGATCCGGAATTCTGGAGCGAGGTCGTGCCCGCGGCCCTTGATGAGGCGTGCGGAAAGTTGGGGCGGGAGCACAAGTTCGACGCGATCATTGTCGATGAGGGCCAGGACTTCCACGACCTGTGGTGGGAGAGTCTGCAATCGGTGTTTTGCGACGCCGACAACAAGGCCTGCTACTACGTCTTCTACGACCCGAACCAGAACCTGTTCGTGGACGATCCCAGTCTGCCCGATGAACTGGGTCCAACATACCCGCTGCAAACGAACTGCAGGAACACCGTACGCATCGCGGCCCATTGCGCCTCGCTGGTGGGCTACGAGAACCAGAGTCGCGACGATGCGCCCGAGGGAGAGGAACCGTCGATAGTGTCCGTCGGCAACGTGCGCGAGGCCGTGCGGGTCGCTGGAAAGCGGATACGAGAACTCTGCCTGAGCAATACGGGAGGTTTGAAGCCATCGCAAGTCGCTGTCCTCGCGCCCGCGTCTGCGGAGAAACTCTGGCCTGACCGGCTCGGAACGACATCGCTCACCAAAGACTTCGAGGAGTGGCGGCGCGGCGAAGGCGTGTTGATTGCGACATGGGGACGGTTCAAGGGGCTCGAAGCCGACGCCGTAGTCGTCATCGAAACCCCCATGCGCAACGAAGCCAGGGAAACCACCAGTCGCTATGTCGCGCGATCGCGGGCCAAGCACCTGTTGACCGTGATCGAAGCGGCTGCCTGATCGTACAGCCAGACAAGGTACAAGCCATGCGCCAGACATCGGAGGGCCTTAGCCTGGCCCCAACCGACCTCGGCAACTTTCTCGGGTGCCGGCATCTTTCCGTTCTCGATCTGGGGGCGGCCCGAGGTGCGGCCAAACCTCCGTACCGCTACAGCCCGATGATTGAAGAACTGCAGAGGAGGGGCATGGAGCACGAGGAAGCCTATCTCGGCTGGTTGCGCGACCAGGGCCTCTCTGTGGTCGATGCCAGGGGACATGACGTTCAGGCGGCCGTCGCCGAGATGCGCGCCGGCGTCGATGTCATCTATCAGGCGGCGCTCTCGGACGACAGGTGGGCCGGGCAGGCGGATTTTCTGCGCAAGGTGTCGACGCCCAGCCGATTCGGCGACTGGTCCTACGAGGTCTACGACACCAAGCTCGCACGGGATACCCGGGCGGCCACGATCCTGCAGCTTTGCGTGTACTCGTACCTGCTTGAAAAGCTCCAGGGTATCCGACCCCCAAGAATGCACGTCGTTACGCCTGGCCGCGATTTCGAGTCCCTCGAGTACCGCGTCGACGACTACGGGGCGTACTTCCGCCTGCTGGCGGGTCAAATGGACGCCTTCCTCGCCAATCCCGCCAGGACGTATCCCGAGCGCGTGCCCCGCTGCGACTATTGCGCATGGTGGCCTGATTGCGAGAAGCGCCGGCGGGGCGACGATCACCTTTGCTATGTCGCCGGCATCTCCCGAGGGCAGATCGAGAGTCTCCGCGCGGAGGGAATCGAGCGTCTGGCGGACTTGGCCACGCTCGATCCCGTGCCGACTCCCTCGCGTGGCTCCCAAGAGGCACTGGTACGCGTTCGCGACCAGGCGCGCGTGCAGAAGCAGGGCAGGGACACGGGCAAGCCGTTTCATGAACTCAAGGAACCGTTCGACGCCGAGCATGGCTTCGCGCTCCTTCCCGAGCCGTCCAAAAGTGACGTATTCCTCGACTTCGAGGGCGACCACCTCGCCGAGGGGGGCGTGCAGGAGTACCTGCTGGGCTACGTCATAGCGGATGCCGATGGGCAACCACAGTACACGCCGCTTTGGGCCGCGAAGCCAGAACAGGAGCGGCGTAACTTCGAGACGTTCATCGATCTGGTGACGGGGATTCGCAGGAGCGAACCTGGTGCCCACATGTACCACTTCGCGCCGTATGAGCCGTCTGCCCTCAAACGATTGATGGGTCGATACGCCACCCGGGAAGTCGAACTCGATCAATTGCTGCGCGGCAACGCCTTCGTCGATCTGCACCGGGTGGTCAAGCGGTCCCTCGTCGCCAGCGTCGAGCGCTACTCCATCAAGGACCTGGAACCGTTCTTCGGGTACGAGCGCGATCAGGATCTACGCGAAGCGTCCCAGGGCATGCGGCTGGTCGAGAGCGCGGTCGCCGACGGCAGTCTGGACACGGGAGATCCGAATAGCCGCATCGTCGAGGATTACAACCGCGAAGACTGCGAGTCCACGCTGCGGTTGAGAGACTGGCTGGAAGGTCTCCGCGCCGAGCTCGTGTCCAAAGGTCATGCCCTTCCTCGACCGCTTGCGGCCAGCGGTGAGGCCAGCGAATCGGTCAACGCCCTGGACCAAGAGCTTCAGGGCCTCCGAGATCAACTGCTTGAGGGCGTACCTGACGATCCGGACGACCGGACCGAAGAAGAGCAGGCGCGGTTCGCGCTGGCGCACATGATGGAGTTCCACCGCCGCGAGGACAAGGCCAGCTGGTGTCAAGGCCAGCTGGTGGGAGTACTTCCGCCTGTGCGGTCTCGATGAGGACGACCTCTTGGACGAGCGCCGCGCCGTGGCGGGTCTCGACTACGATCGGATTGTGGAGGCCACGCGGGCGCCCGTTCAGCGGTACCGATTCGCTGCGCAGGACCTCGACGTCCGCAGGGGAGATTCCGTCCACAACCTGAACGGCCAACAGCTTGGTGAAGTCGTGTCCGTCGACTACGGCGGACACGCGGTCGACATCAAGAAACGAGTGGACTCCGCCGGTGAGCACCCTCCGGGAATCGTGCTCCACCGTCGCGTTTCCGCCGTCACCCTTCGGGACGCGCTAAAGGACTTCGGCAAGGCAATTCTTGCCAAGGGTTTCGAGCCGAGAGATCCCCATCGGGCGGCTGTCCGCCTCCTCCTCCGCAGGCCGCCGAGCGTAGGCACGCTTCCCCGCGCCGGCGAAGATACGATCGATACGGTTTCTCGCATCGCCCTCTCGCTGGACGGCGAGGTGCTCGCCATCCAGGGGCCGCCTGGTACCGGCAAGACCTATGCAGGCGGCGCGATGATCTGCGCCCTCGTGGAGAAGGGTCTCAAGATCGGCGTGACCGCCGTTAGCCACAAGGTGATCGTCAACCTCCTTGAGTCCGCGGCCGAGCGGGCTCGCGAACGCGGGCTGGCGATGCGCATCGTCCATCGGGACAGCGGCGAGTACGAGGGCGACCTGGGCATCGAGCGCGTCCAGTCTTACGCCAAGATTTACAAGCAACTGGCGGATGGCGAGATCAATCTGCTGGGCGCCACGGCCTGGTGCTGGACGCGCACAGAGTTCCAGCAAAGCGTCGATGTGCTGGTCGTGGACGAAGCCGGCCAGATGTCGCTGGCCAACGTGCTCGCCGCCTCCCAAGCGGGTCGGAGCCTCGTCCTGCTAGGTGACCCGCAGCAGCTTGAGCAGCCGCTTCAGAGCAGCCATCCGGAAGGCAGTGAAGTATCCGCTCTTTCCCACTTGTTGGATGGCGTAGAAACGATGCCGGACGACCGGGGCCTGTTCCTTGCCGAGACCTACCGGCTGCACCCGGACATCGCTGGTTTCACCTCCGAGGTGTACTACCAGGGCAGGGTACAGGCGCGCCCGGGTCTCGAACGACAACGCATCGTCCTGCGCCACGGGCAGGCGTCGCCGTTTGTCGGCACCGGCCTGCGCTACGTGCCCGTGACCCACACCGGCAACCAGGCCAGATCCTTGGAAGAGGCCGATGTGATCGCGCGACTGGTCACCGAACTCCTCGACAACTGCGACTGGCGGGACCAGGACGGAAGTGTCTCCCCTTTGAAGGATGAGGACCTCCTTGTCGTCGCCCCCTACAACGCCCAGGTCTCGGCCCTGTCCGAGGCGATCCCCCGGCTGGCGGATCGCATTGGCACGGTGGACCGCTTCCAGGGCCAGGAGGCACCCGTGGTGATCTACTCGATGACCTCCTCGAGTGCCGACGACGCGCCGCGGGGCATGGAGTTCCTCTACAACCCGTTCCGGTTCAACGTGGCGACATCGCGGGCGAGGGCACTCTGCATCCTGGTTGGAAGTCCAGAGCTGTTTCGACCCGAGTGCCGGACACCTGCGCAAATGCGTATGGCGAATGGATTCTGCCGGTACATGGAATTGGCGGAAGTCGTCGACTATCCGTAATCCTCTGAAGAGAACATTCGATGCAGATGAAAACGAGCCTTACACACCCGCTACAGATCGACGCCATGCCCTGCGGTGGCGGGCTGTTGGGAATGACCATGTGTCCGGGGAAGGAGGTGGGCGGCCGTTGGGACCGAGACCTGGCGCTAGACATGCGCACTATCGTCGACTGGGGCGCATCCGCGGTGGTCTCCCTGCTGGAGGACCATGAGTTTCCCAAGTTGGGAGTAAGGAATTTAGGCGATGTCGTGGAAGACGCGGGACTCGAATGGCATTGCCTGCCGATTCGGGATGTTCACCCTCCGGACGAGCGTTTCGAACGGCTTTGGACGTATTCGGGCCACCGCCTCCGAAGAAAACTCGCAGCGGGAGAGCGAATCGTCCTGCACTGTCGCGGCGGCATCGGGCGCACGGCAACCATTGCCGCCCGCCTATTGATCGAATGCGGCGTTGTTCCGGAAGACGCATTGCGTCGTGTGCGTGCGGTAGACGTCAACAGAGTCGAGACCAGTGAACAGGAGTCCTACGTTCTCGGACAACGGGCCGTTGCGATGGACGACCGCTACTACACCGACCGTGTTCTTGGCTGCCTGCTGGGCGGCGCGATTGGCGATGCTCTTGGCTATGGGGTGGAGTTCTCAAGCCTACGGGCGATTCAGGAGCGTTTTGGGCCGTCGGGCATCCAGGAGCCGGTCCTGAGTCCCGCCGGGGCGGCGGTCGTGAGCGACGATACGCAAATGACGCTCTTCACGGCTGAGGGGCTGATTGAGAGCTTCGGTAGACAAGGGTCGTTCGAACAATCCGAGGTTCTTGACGCGGTTCGATCATCGACACTCAACTGGTACGCAATGCAGATGGGTCGGCGGGGGAGCGGTGCGCTTGGCGAATATCCGGTCCTTGGAGAGAACCGTGCCCGAGGGACGACGTGCGAGAGTGGTTGTGCCGTTGGTGCGACTGGCACGCCCGAGAAACCGATCAACCACTCCAAGGGATGCGGCGGCGTGATGCGCGTCGCACCCGTCGGACTATGGTTGGGATTGAGCGATGAGGAGGCGTTCGAACTGGCCGCCCGATGCGCCGCGCAGACCCACGGTCACCCGTCCGGTTATCTGAGTGCGGGCGCAATGGCGTCGATCGTACGCAATCTCTTGGATGGACTCGGCCTTCGAGCGTGCGCTGAGCGATCGATCGACATCGCGCGCAACTGGCCAGGCGCCGGCGAGACTATCGCTGCTATGGATCACGTCTGCGAACTGGCAGGACGTGCCACAGAGGATCGAACTGGCACGGTGGCTCACCTAGGTGAAGGTTGGTTGGGTTCGGAAGCCCTCGCCATCGGCCTGTACTCCGCACTTGTCGCGACCGACTTTGCGGACGCGGTAAGAATCGCGAGCAACCACAGCGGGGACAGCGACTCAACGGCCTCGATCGCGGGGCAGATTTACGGCGTTTGGAAGGGTTTGGGGGATGTTCCCCACGCTTGGGTCCGTCGTCTCGACGTGATCAACCCACTGCTTGATATCGCGGGGCGAATTATCGCCGTATAGGGTTTACGGCTTGCGCTACTGCTCATGTTCGCCCGGTCCAAGCTGATCGCAGGTACGTAGAAGAACGGACTATCACCACTATCGAATAAGGTCGCAAAAATGTATGAAACGTTATCTCCTTCACAGGAGAAGAAATTCCATGACATATCTGGGAAAGAGTATGTTGCACACCATTTGAATGAGGTCGACCTAAGTTTCCTTGTGGCAGGCACCTTTATCACGGAGTACCCCTATAACAATAGGGATTGGGATTTATCTCCTTGGCGTTTCACATTCGTCATGGCTAAGAAGACTGGCAACTTCATATGTGAGTTGCGTCACAGAATGACGAATAATCGGATATATGGGTGGGATCAAGAGGGCAATGAACTGCCTAGCGAGATTCTCGATCGGTACTTTCTGCCTGACTAAGTTGTCGAAGAGTAGATGAAGTATCGGCAGTCGGTGTTGCTGTAGACGGACCGCTGCTACTGTCCTGCACAACTCGTGGCTGGGTGGTCCTTCTTGCATTAGCTCCACCTTGCCGACTCAATCAGCCCAGATCCGTTTGTCGAGCAACTGCCCCCATTCTTCGTCGTAGGGATGCGCTTGGTACACGCGCTCCTCGCCCCGATAGAGCGGGCGCCCCTCGTTGGCCCACTGGAACAGGGATCCTTCAAGATTGAAGACGTTCTCGATGCCCCGCGCCCGTAGCTTCTCGGCCAGTTGCGAGGAACGGTAGCCGACGGAGCAGTAGACGACGACAGTGCGAATCTGGTCACTCGCTCCGAGCGCTCGGAGCGCCATGCGGGTATTGCTGGCCAATACGGCTCCCGGTAGATGACTGACATTGAACTCGGTCGCTGACCGGGCATCGAGGAGCACGATGTCTGGCACAGTGTCGTCTGTTCGCATGGCGGCAAGTCGCTGCGTCGACATCTGCGGCACATCTGGGAACGCTTGGCGAACGAGGCGCAGGGCACGGTCCCAGGCAGGGGTTCGCGCATCGGCACCGTCGGTCTGCGGCGCGCGCGACGAATCTATCGTCGTCGCTGGGTCCGATAGCGCCGGCGGTACCCAAAGGAACAGGATCGCGACCAGCGCAATAGGCAGAACTTTCGCTCCTTGGGCGCTGGATGCAGCGGGTGTGAGACTGGGGTTCATAGGTGGCCGCCTCGTTCAGTCCCTATGCGAAACAACATAGCACGGACGTCTGTGAAGAGGCTGGAACACCAGGATGATCGTAGACCCCTAGATCGTCCTCGGGTATTCGGGGGTCCGTTTCAGGATTCTCTCCAGCCACCTGCTATTTCGACCCCAGTCTTCGCGGAAGTGCAGCATGTCGATGATCTCCCGTTCGGAACGGGTCTCGAACACCGAGGGTCTGCGGCGCCGCGTCGGCAGAGGGCAATCGAAGGCGTTGGGGTCCGGCAGCGGGGTTTCCGCGGAAACGCCCGGAAACTGCGGGTTCAGCGCCGGTGCGACCACTTCGCCATTCCGGCCAACAAAGACGACGTCACCGTCCTCGGTCGTGATGTGGTAAGCGCCGTGGTGCAGCAGCCGGTGATGCGCGCTGCAAAGCAGCACGAGGTTGTCAAGGCGGGTCTCGCCGCCGTCGATCCAGTGCTGTACATGGTGCGCCTCGACATAGCGCTGTGCGCGCAGCCCGGGAAGCGGCAGCGGTTCTGGTCGCGCAGCTTCAATGCCCGCAGCAGCCGGGCCGGCACGATCCGCCGCCGGCGCTCGTAGTTGAGCAAATTGCCCCGCGCGTCTTCGACGAACTCCGTGAGGTCGGCGTCGCAGGCGATGTGGCGGGCGTCCTCTTCGTCGATGCCCCAGTCGGGCTCGACGTGGTAGCGCGCGCCGCCCGCCGACTGCTGCTTGGCCAGCTCGTTGCGGTCGATGGTCAGCACCACCTCGTAGCGCCGGCCTGTGCGGCGCCGCTTCCAGTGCCCCGCGGGGCTCGCCAGGCAGTGCTCGGCCATGTCCACCAGCGCGTCGGCGAAGCGCTGTTCCCTGCTTGAAAGCTCGAATGTCAGCCAGTCCGGAAGATCGTCCGTTTCCGCGGAAACGTCTCCGGAAGCGTCCATGTCGGTGACAGCGGCACATGCAGGCTGCGTGGAGACCTCCTTGCCGTTGTCCCCGCAGGCGTGATCTACCGGAGTTTCTGCGGAAACACTTCCGGCACCATCCACGCCGGTCAAATCTGCACTGGCAATCTGCGTGGAGACCACTTTGCCATTCGCCGACCCGCTCGTAGGTCCGGACCAGGCTCTCGAGCTGCGCCGCGCTGCTGCCCTCGGCGATCGCCAGTAGCATCGCCTCCGTATGCGGCGTCGCCACCCGGGTGATGGCCCGCACCTTGGAATAGCTGATCACGCCGTCCCGGAACGCCGCATCGATGCGCGGCAGTCGCTCGAGCGCCCGGCCTATGCGGATGCGCTCCCGCGAGGCGCAGGGTCCCAGGCCGCAGCGGTGGTCGAGCCAGTTGCCGAGATTGCAGTAGCCGCCCTCGCGCCATCCCCGGGCGCGGTCCATGGCGGCGATGAGCTTGACGAAGCGCCAGTCGGCGAGGTTGATGTGGGCCGCCATGCGGGTGACGGCGCGGCGCAGCTCGGCGAGGTCGTCGGGAATGAAATCGAGGTGGTCGGGGTCTGCTTCGAGGATGAGGGGATCGACGGCGGGTTCTGGGATGAAGTCGAGATGTTGGACAACTTCTTCGGTCGGGACGGACATGTTTTGAGGGCTCGATACACCGGCTTTGAATACTGTATATAATACTAGTATATGGACTATTTATCATTGTTTTTATGGGGTAAATAAATCCACTTTACATTTGCGAATGGTGAGCGCGGATACATGGAGGGGACTCCCCTGCAAGGTGTCGTGTCCCGCGACAGGACACCAGAGAGGAAAGTCCTGCCAAGCAAAAAAACGTGCGTAGCTCCGACCGAGTTGCGCTGGTGGTTGGCCGTTGGCCGTGGCATGACAGGCTGCGGAGGCACTTTCTGAAGCGGGCTCGGGAGATTGCGCGGTGGCGTATTTCTCCACGCTGAATCGGATCGGAAGACTGCAATTGGACGGATAGAAAGTTGCAAATGGACGATGGGGAAACCTGCGTAGGCTTTGGCGAAAGTCTCTACGCCGTGCCGCTGCGTTTGCTCTGGGAAACGCAGCGGCAGGGTGAGTGAGGTCGTTTACCCGGGCCACGTCGCCAGCGGCGCCGGGACCTGGAATCCGCCGACCTCGTCCGCCATCAATCGCGCGAACTCGATGGTCCGTCGATCCCGATACGCCGCACTGACCGCCTGAATTCCAATGGGCAACCCCCCTCGCGAGAGGCCCGTTGGAAACACCGTGCTCGGCAGGTACGCGTTCGAGGCGAGCCCCGCCCAGAATAGCTGTTCGAAATAGTCCCGTTGCGTTCCGTCGACATCGATGGTCCGCTGGCCAAATGGCCGGTGGTCGTGGGGGAATGCGGGCGTCGACATCTGCGGGCACAGTAGGACATCCCACTCGTTGAAGAAGTCGTCCCAGGCGAAACGCAGGTGTTCGCGCTTGAAGTTGTAGCGCAGCCACTCGCGGTGGCTCAACACCATGCCGCGGACGGTAACCGCACGGGGTGAGTTGTCGTGGGGATCGAGTTCGGCTGCCCGCGCCTCGTTTCGCGCGTATTCGTCCTTTGGTTGTGCCGAGGACATCACGGAGTTCAGAAGACTGGCGTACGTGTCGTGGGCGCGCCTTAGGTCGAAAGACGGACGCGCCGTGTCGGAAACCTTCGCGCCAAGACGCGCCAGGGTCTCCCCGACGGACACCACGCGGTCGGCGATCTCGGTCGATACGGGCGACAACTCGTCGTCGGGCCAAAGTGCCACACGAAGGTCTCCAAGCCGACTGAACTCCGGCGGCGGCAGTTCCAGCCGCCAGCCCCGCTGCTCGCGACCGGGTGCGCCCGCCATCGTATCGAGTGCGACTGCCAAGTCCTCCGCGCTGCGTGCCAGTGGCCCGCAAACGCTCAGATCCGCGTCGGGCGTATGCTCCAGCAACTCGTGGCCGGCCATGGGCACGATGCCCCACGTCGGCTTGTGGCCGCATACGCCGCAGAAGTGCGCCGGGTTGCGGATCGAGCCGCCGATGTCGGATCCCGCTTCCAGGGCGCAGAACCCTGCCGCCAAAGCCGCGGCGCTGCCGCCGGAGGAGCCGCCCGGGATGCGGTCCGTGTCCCAGGGATTGCCGGTCGTGCCGTACAGCGGGTTGTAGGTCTGGAAGTCCGCGAGATTCGCCGGGACGTTGGTCTTGCCGAGGAAAACCGCGCCGGCGGCGCGGAAACGGCTGACCGCGATGCCGTCGGCCCGGCCGATGTTGTCGCGAAACGCCTCGAGACCCCACGTCGCCGGCGTATCCTGCATGACGTAGGACTCCTTGATCGTCATCGGGACGCCGTGCAGGGGACCGAGTTCGTCCCCCCGCGCGACTGCCGCATCGGCGCGGTCCGCGTCGTCGCGGGCGCGCTCGAAAGTTCGAACCGGCACGGCGTTGATCCCCTGGCCGTCGAGCCGCTCGATGCGCTCGACATAGTGCGCCGTCAGCTCCGCCGAGCTGATCTCCCTGTTCCTGATCATGGCTGCGAGCTTAAGCGCCGACTTGAACGCGAGGTCGGACATGTTTCCTCCAATGGCGGGTCAGCCGATGCGGCGAGCGCTAGCGTCCATGGAAAAAGATGGAGGGTCAAGCCGGATGGAGCGCGGCCGGCCATGACCCACCCCCATTTGCAGCCGCTGTAGTATCTTTGTCCTGATAGTTGATCGGCCGGAGGAGAGGGCGAAATGCAGATCACCCCCATAGAAGGCAAGACATTCGGCGCCGTGGTCACGGACGTCTCGCTGGAGAACCTGACGGATGCCGGGTTTCCCGATATCAGGTCCGCATTCAATCAATACGGTTTCCTGGTGTTCCCGGGACAGTTCCTGTCCGTGGAAGGAAACACGGCGTTTGCGAAGCGCTTCGGCAAGCTGCATTACGATGCGCACCCGATGGCCAACAAGGAACGGAAGGAGGACGGCAGCTACGGCGACACGGTTCCGTACCAATCGCAGCGCATGCGCGGCGTTTTCGGCAACCAGAACTGGCATACCGACTCATCCTATATGCCCATCAGCGCCAAGTGCGGAATCCTGTCCGCGGTCACCGTGCCCGAATGGGGTGGAGAAACGGAGTTCGCGGACATGCGGGCGGGTTACGCCGCCCTGGACCAGGCGACGAAGGATCGCATCGAGAACCTGAATGCCTATCACTCGACCAAGCAATCCGCGGCCCGAGATCTGGGCGACTTGCCGCCGGAGGACGGGAAGAGCATCTTCCACGACGAAGCGTATCTGCGTCCCATCGTCAAGGTGCATCCGGAGACAGGCATCAAGAACCTGTTCATCGGTCGTCATGCCTTCGGCGTACAGGGCCTGTCCCGCGAAGAGAGCATAGAACTCCTGACGTCCCTGCGGGATTTCGTCGTCTCCGACCCGTCCCGCGTATACAGCCACCGGTGGCAGCCGGGCGATACGGTGATCTGGGACAATCGCTCCCTGCTGCATCGCGCCAGGCCCTATGACTACTCGCAACTGCGGGAATTCATTGCGGTTCGCGTCGCCGGCGACCCGGAAACGGAGTTCGCGTACGAATCGACCGACCCCCGGGCACAGGCCGGTCGGGAGGTGCTGAAAACCGAGATGGTTTTCTTGCGCGAGGAGGCAAAGAACAAGCGATACAAGGGGACGTCGGCGCCCGAGGCCCGTCCGACGGCATAGCGTTTTTCAACGGATCGCAGTTCAAATGACCGCCATTGAAGTGTACTGGCAGCCCGGCTGAACCGGCTGCCTCAAGCTCAAGGAGTTCCTGTCGGCCCGTGCGGTCGACTTCGTATCCAGGGACATCGCCAACGACGAGGAGGCGAGGGCGGCGTTCGATGCGCTGGGGGCGGACGGCGTGCCGATCGTCGCCATTGGAGGCCGCTTCGTTGCCGGGATCGACCTCGGGCTCGTCTCGGAGTTCCTGCAGATTCCCTACGATCCCGAACCCGCGCTGCCGGTCGATGAACTCAAGGACCGGCTCGCCCACATCCTCGCTACCGCGACGCGCCTGACCGGTCAGATTCCGTCCGAAAACCTTGCGGACAAGCTTCCCAACCGGGATCGGACGCTGCTTTCCCTCGCCAACCATATCGTCCAGATCGCCGTTGGATTCGTGGACATGGCGGTGGGAAGGCAGGGAACGGTGCGCGCAGGTAGAGGGACTGACCTTGACCGGGATACCTTGGCGGAGCGTTCACGCACTCTGGCAGACGAAGTTTCCGGGCTGGTCCTGGATCCTTCCCGCCGGGTGAGCACCTACCAGGGGCCTTTCACCATGCATGGGGCCCTGGAGCGCTGCGCCTGGCATACGGCCCAGCACACGCGTCAGTTGGCGATGGTGCTCGAGGGCTTAGGTATCGAGCCGGATGCGCCCCTCGGAGCCGAGGATCTCGCGGGCCTTCCCGTCCCTGAAAAGGTCTGGGACGACTGACCCGACCACGTCGGAGGCGGACTGTGAAATCACCGATTTTGCGACATGCTGGGCTGCGACTTCCCGCTGCTTGCGTTCAGCCACTGTCGGGATGTGGTGGCGGCGGTCTCGAACGCGGGCGGGTTCGGCGTCCTTGGCGCGGTGGGTCACACGCCGGAGACCCTCGACATCGAATTGTCCTGGATCGACGATCAGGTGAAGGGCAAGCCCTATGGTGTGGACCTGATCGTGCCGACGAGTCTCGACAGCAAGGAGGAGGCGCTGGCGGTCGAGGAACTCGAGCAGCGTATCCCGCCGGAGCACAAGGCGTATGTGTGCAGTCTTCTCGCCCAATACGGCATACCTACCGATGACCTCTACGTGGACCGTCCCCAGGCGGGTGTCGGCGACAACTACCGGGCAAAGGGAGCGCGGCTCGTCCTCGACGCGGCATTCTGTCACCCGATCCGGCTTGTTGCGAACGCCCTCGGGGTACCGCCGTCGTTCATGCTGGAGCGGGCCCGGCGGGAAGGCGTGCCCGTTGCGGCGCTGACTGGCGCGCGCGAGCATGCAATCAAGCACGCCGAAGCCGGTGTCGACATCCTGGTGGTGGCGGGAACGGAGGCTGGCGGCCATTGCGGCGAGGTCTCCACCCTGGTCCTTATTCCGGAGGTGCTGGAGGCGATCAGGCCGTACGGCGAGATTCCCATTCTCGGCGCGGGCGGGATTGCCACGGGCAGGCAGATGGCGGCGGTGATGGCCATGGGCGCGCACGGCGTGTGGACGGGTTCGGTGTGGCTGACGACGGCGGAGGCGGAGACCGCGCCGGCGGTCAAGGAGAAGTATCTTTCAGCCAGTTCCCGTCAGACCGTGCGCTCGCGCAGCCGCACCGGCAAGTACACGCGCCAGTTGCGTTCGCCCTGGACGGATGCCTGGCACGCGGAAGACGCGCCCGAACCATTGCCGATGCCGTTACAACAGCTTGTCAGCGGCCCGCCGCTTCGAAAGATCGCGCAACTCGCGGAGACCGGCCATCCCGGGGCGAAGCAGTTGACGACGTACTTCGTCGGTCAGGCGGTGGGCCTGATGAACCAGGTGCAGTCCGCGCGACAGGTTGTCTACGACTTCATGGAGGACTTCGTCAATGCGACGGAAAGGCTAAAGGCGTTCGTCGACGAGGAATAGATGCGATGTGGCCGGAGCGGCATTGGCAATCGGCGCTCGACAAGCGCGTTCGACGTCGATTTCGTGGCGGCCAGGTGGAGGAGGGTCCGCTCCTAGCCCACGATCATCGCGGCCCTTGGCGACACATACGGGTTAGAGAAGCGTTGCGTTGACCACATAGGCTGCCACCAGGGCGCCCACGATCACGATGCCTAGCTTGGTGGCGAACCACCAGTCCCGGTCTGCCTTTCGACCGCTTGGAAGAGTCTCATGCCGTTCGAACATCGTTGCCTACTATAGCCAGCCTTGACTTTCGACGAATTTTAGCGCGGCCACGCCCGCTGCAAAAACAGCTAGTCCCAACTTGCTACCTTCGATCATCGTGACATGTCGAAACCTGCGTGCCTCTGCCTCAAGCTTAATCGATTCTGCATTGAGTCGCCTTAACTCGGCCGTCGACCGTTCGTCTTCCAGTTCCACGCGATAGTCCTTTTGGGTTTGGACTAGATATCCGAAGAGCAGCAGTTACCAAGCCAACAATGCACGTCCCGTTTCGGCTTTCGGTAGTACAAGCTGCAAGTCCTGATTCTGAACCGTGCAGTCACGTCCGAACAGCGGAGGGTGACCCGAACATTCGTAGGAAAAGGACCAAAAGAACCGCGGACTCGGGCTCTGGTGGGAACTGACTAAACCGACAGCTTCACCTGTGATCATTGGGAAGGTGCCGTGGGCCTGATGAACCAGGTTTTGTGGTCGAGTTCAGAGCGAACCTGGGCTCGATTGGCTCGTTAGGTCTGGCCTACGGTGAGATGTCCATCGAGTAGCTGCGGGCGGCCGTTTGATAGAACACGTCGTCCTTTTCGTCCTGTGACAATCCAAGATCGTTCGCAATGCGCTTGAAGGCGTTCCACATGTTGCCGTACGAGAAAGACGCCTTGTCGACGGGGAAATTCGACTCGTACATGCACCGGGAT
This sequence comes from Pseudomonadales bacterium, assembly GCA_963668365.1. Lineage (GTDB taxonomy): Bacteria > Pseudomonadota > Gammaproteobacteria > Pseudomonadales > Azotimanducaceae > VXNE01. The sequence continues at coordinate 3,677,679 of OY764266.1, read as the reverse complement.
GCCCCGAAGCAGTCGATCAAGTGGGCGAAATAAGGCCGCCACAGCTCTGCGAGGGTTGCCGAGTCTGCCGGGACATCCCAGTCCTCGTAACCGAAGCCGTAGTTCACCATCCCGCAACCGCCTGTCTTCACGACGATGTTCGGGCAGCGGGATAACATGTCGATTCCGCGCTTCCATTCTTCGAACACGCGCCCCTCGCGCTGGCCTGCATAGGGTCCCACCGCGATGGGTCCGCCGATGTGGTTGAGGACGATGGTGACGCCGGGAAAGGCGTTGGCCAGGTCCGACACCTCGTCCAGTTGGCTCTGGTAACCCCAGCAGTCGAAGGTGAGCCCGAGTTCATCGAGCGCGGCGAAACCTTCCCTGAAGGCAGGTAGACCCAGGAGACCCCTGGTGCCGGCGGTGGGATGGTGCGACTGCGGCATGTCGGGGGATGCGTGCCAGCCGTGGGCATGACGGATTCCGCGGAAGTTGCGCCCCGCCGACTGATGCGCCTGGAGCACGTCTTTTGCCTGCTCACCCAGGGTGAGGTTCGTGAAGCCGACGATTGCGCCGCAGCAGCGAACGCCCCGGGAAGCGAGCCTTGCCGAAAAGTCCTGCACGAATTCCGTCTCGCCCACCGGCGCGTCCAGTCCGCCGCCACTGCGGTACTTGTAGCGGCACTCGACGAACACGGTGTCGATGACGTTGTGGCCCGCGCCGCGGATGTCCTCGATGAGTTCATCCTCGAGATAGACCCGGTGCTGGCGGGAACCCGGCGGCGGCGCCGGCAGCGACCGGCGGTCCCACAGGTGATGGTGCGGATCGATGATCGGCTGCTCTGGGTCGATCGGGTCTTCTGACGTTTGCTCAAGCCAGCGCTTCAGGTTTGCGTCGGGAGTTTCTCTCGGCTGTTCGTCCATGTCGGATCCTGCGTAGTTGGGTTGCTCTAGCAGCGTGCGCCGTGGAACGGCACGTAGTGCCGATCAAGGCGCAGGGTGATAGGTGGGCTCTGGGCGGGGGTGAAAGACGGCGTGACCGAAGGGCCGACGGGTTTCATGGCGCTAGCCAGCCGCCATGGATGGAGCACTCTCGTCTTCATGCAAGAGCACGGTGCCCGCATCGCCGTCGATGGTCAGCATCTGGCCGTGACGTATTCGCGTGGTGCCGTTGCCGACGCCGAGCACCGCGGGAATGCCGTATTCGCGGGCGACGATGGAGGCGTGGGCAAGGATGCTGCCCATGTCGGTGACGACGCCGACCGCGTGGGAGAAGAGCTGGGTCCAGGCCGGCGTCGTGTTGGGCGCCACGAGAATCGAGCCGGGGGACATCTTTTCGAAATCGGCTTGCGAAAGCACGACGCTCGCCGGCGCGGTCACGGTGCCGGAACTCACCGCGAATCCGTTCAGAGTGGCGCTCGTCGGATCGTTCCTGATCTGGGTTTCCTTGAACCTGACCGTCGGGATGTTGCTCGCTTCCGCCGGGATTGTTCCCGGGGGGTGATGGCGCTTGCGCGCTTCCCGCAGTTCCCTGCGTTCGGCGGCGATCCTGCCGAATTCGGGGCGCGCCAGGCCCTGCTTGCGCGCCGCGATGGCCTGCCTCAACTCTTCGGTGACGAGGAAGAAAGTGTCTTCCGCGTCTCGGAAGGTGCCGATTTCCGCCATGCGTCGTCCCAGTTCGAACGCCATGGGGCGCAGGACGCGCCACGTGTAGCCGAAATAGAACGCGGTCTCTTCCCTGATGTGGTTGTACTTGCGGGCAAACCACAGGCGGTAGCGGAACTGCCAGTAGGTCAGCCCTTCCAGGATCTCCGAGATTTCGTTGTATTTCTGCTCGCGGATCGCGGCGGCGCGGAGTTCCTGGTTCTTCGGGTCGTAGTCCGCGTCCTGCACCATGGTCTTGAGCGTCGCGAGCAGTGCGGAGGGGTCCTCCTCCTGGGTCGGCTCGATGAAGTCGAGGCTGTAGCCCTGGTGCCCGTACACCTCGAAGTACGCATCGATGGCCTCCAGCACCGGCGCGCCCTCGGGATGCTCGCGCAGCGCTCGCATGAGGAATTTCGGCGGCGTCACGATAACGAGATAGGAGAGTTCCGCGCTGGCGCGGACGATCTTCGCGATCTCGAACAGGTCCGCGTTCGCCCGCATGGTCTTCGATTCGAGGCCGGTGAGGAACTGGCCGCTGATGAAGTGCCGATCGGGTATGTTCTCGCGCAGGAAGCACTGCAGGTGATCGTCCGTTGACTTGGCGATGCCGAACGTATGGCTCGTGTTGCCGGTCCAGTAGAACCCTTCCTCGATGGCCATCTCCCGTATGCCGGCCAGGAGTTCCTCGTCCTTGGCGGTCGAGATATCCGCCTGGCGCCACTTCTCGGCGGTGTTGACCAGCCGCGGCATGGCCTCCTCCCGCCAGGTTTTCCAGCGCCGGTCGTTGTCCTGCGTCTTGTGGTTGGCGACGTAGGTCGGATTGTCGCTCTTCGGCATGGTGAGGTCGTGCGCGAGGTTGTCGCCCTGGTAGGCTCGAGCAACCTCCTGAAACGCGGCCCGGTCCTCCTCGGACAGCTCCGAAAGGAAGAGGGCCATGTCGTGCGCCTCCTTCTCCGCCATGGGGCCCTGCCTCCGGCGTATCTCGTCGAGCATCCGCTGTGCCATGGCCTCCATCTCTTCCGGCGCCATGTTTGGATCGGTCGGCGTCCCCTTGTGGTCTGCCCGGCAATAGGCGTAGCCGTTGCAGGTGACGAAGTGCGCTCCCCCGCCGTGCACCATGCTCTCCTGGCCCCGGCGCGCGAACTCCAGGCCCTCGGTCAGGTACAGTTCCTCGAACAGGTCGCAAATGGGATCGGGCATGTTCTCGACGATCTGTCGGCGGTAGAGGATCCTCGCGGGCGGGGTCGGCGCCCATGCGACCTCGATTGGCTGGACGGGCAGATTGGTGATCGGCCTTGACTGCAGCAGCGACAGGCTCCCGTCCGGCGAAAACGCCCACTCGATGTCCTGCGGCGCCCCGTCGTAGAGTTTCTCGATCGCGAGCGCGGTTTCGGTCAGGGCCTTCACCATGTCGCCGGCAAGGGACGACCGCCCGCGTTCCTTGAGCGGCACGCTTTCCATCCTGGTGCCCTGTTTCCCCGCCGAAACGGTCCTCTGTTCCTTCGGGCCGATGACGGTTTCCCTGGCTTCCCCCGTTGCGCGGTCGACGATGTAGGTGTCGGGCGTCACCTCGCCGCCGACGATGGCTTCGCCGAGACCGAAACTCGAGTTGACGACCATTTCGGCGCGTTCCCCGGTCGCCGGATTTGCCGTGAACAGGATTCCCGAGACGGCGGACGGGGCCATGACCTGGACCACGACGGCCATGGCGACGCCATTCTGATCGATGCCGTTCTGGTGGCGATAGTCGATGGCGCGCGCCGTCCAGAGCGATGCCCAGCAGGCCCGTACGGCCGCAACGACCTCCTCTTCGCCGCGCACGTTCAGATAGGTCTCCTGTTGGCCGGCGAAAGACAGGTCGGGAAGGTCCTCCGCATTGGCGGACGAGCGGACGGCGACGGCGACCGAATCGCCGAGCGCGCGATAGGCCCGGCCGACTTCGGCGGCGATGTTCGGGGCAAGGTCGCCGGCCTCGAAGAGCGCATGGATGTTCTTGGACGCCCCGTCGAACGAGACGCGGTTCTCGACCGCGGCGGGTCTTGCGAGTTGGATGATCCTGGACTGCAGGTCGTTGTCCGATACGAAGCTGCGATAGGCGGATGTGGTAACCAGGAAGCCGCCTGGCACGTTGAATCCGGCGCTCGCCATCGCTGCGAGGGATTTGCCCTTGCCGCCCAGGCGTTCCAGGGCACCCTTTGCCAGAGCGTTTGCCGCGCCAAGCGCCGTGGTGTGGTGAGGCACTCGTAGTCTCCGTGATCCAAGGTTGAACTCGCGTTAGTTTACATCGGCGAATGGTGCGTTCGACCGGCGAGCGGCTCCGTGCGCGGATCGTGGCGCGGGTTCGTGCGGCGCGAGCCCGGGCGGCGGGTTGAGTCGGGCGAGCCAAGCTGGTCGAATATCGACATTGTCAGTCCGGACGGAAGCCATGGGAAGAGCGATCGCATCGATCATCATCGCGGCGGCAGTCGCCCAGCCGGCGGTCCCGGCCAACGAGGAAGAAGTGCTCACCAACGAGGACGTTCTCGTCATGAGCGAGGCCGGACTTGCAGAACGCGTGATAGTCGCCAAGATCATGGCGTCCGAGACGGACTTCGACATCTCGCGAGAGGAGCTCGTGGCTCTTTCCAGCGCTGGCGTCGGAGCTTCCGTGCTCGAGGCGATGGTGAAGAAGACGGTGCCGTCCGCCGGCCCCGACGCGACTACCACCTACGCGCAGCGCTTCGAAGGCACGCCGTGTCCCGCCTCGGGGCTTTACGTCGAGGACGAACAGGGGGAGCTGCGCGGCATCGACCCCCAGGTGCCGCAGATTCGACGCGGCAACACCGTGTTGCCCGCGGTGACCGGGGGCATCATTCCGGCGAAGGCCGCGGCGGCCGTGAGGGGCGCGACATCCGATACGCGCATCAGGAGTCGGGCGCCGACATTCTGGTTCTGCCCGTCGGACCTGGAGTATTCGGCAAACCCCGCGGGCATGGTGGATCCGAGGGAGTTTGTGCTGGTAGTGCTAAAGGCGAGCAAGAACCGGGAGGAGCGCTCCGTTGACGTCGGCAGCGCGGGAATCACTGGTCAAACCGGCGTTCCACCCCGTCTGATCCGGCGCGCGAAGTTCGAGAACGTTGGCTTTGGTGTCTATCGGATCACTCCGAGATCAAGCCTGAAGCCGGGCGAGTACGGCTTCTTCCACCCGGGAGGCCGGTCTGGCGACAGGGGCGCTTCCGGCAGTCCGAAGATGTACGCCTTCGGCGTGGATAGGCGCTAGGGCGAGGAAGTCGCGCACGGGCGGGACAGGGACAGTCAGTCTGGTGAGGCCTTTGCTGGTGTGCTAGCTTGGCCCGCATTGGCGGATGCGCGCCACTGATCAACTTTCCGCACGGAGCCATGACAATGTCAGTAGAAACACGTCTATTTTCACTCGCCCAGGAAAACCTGGAACTCGGTCGCGATCCCGACTGGGATATGAAGCTGAGCGAGTCCGACATATCCTCCATGGATGCGGTGGCGTTCATCAAACTGGTCAATCACGAGTTCGGAATCGAGATCCCCGCGGAAGCGTTGGGGGAGATCGACACGATGCGGGCGCTGGCGAAGTATATTGAGACTGCGACTGCCTAAGAAGGCACCTGGGGGTGCCCCGCCATCCGCATGTGCGGACGCGTCGATACGGGATCTGACGTGGCATTGAGACGTGGTGATGGCGCTCCCTCGAATCCTCGCGGACGATCCCTGGTGGCATTCACTCGGCAGTGCCGGGGATGCCGTCGTCGTTCACGTTGACCTGAGACCCCATGGGACGCGCGAATCCGATGCCTTGAAGGTGCTGGACGACGATGAACTGGCCAGGTGGCATCGCTTTCGGCATCCGCGTCCGCGGCGGCAATTCGCCCTGTGTCGCGCGGCGCTGCGGAGCGTCCTCTGTGAACGGCTCGGCTGTGCGAACGGGGATCTCCGCTTCGTTGCTCAGGATCACGGCAAACCCGGCGCACTTGTGGATGGCGCGCCGGTACGCACAAGCTTTAACGTCAGCCATTCGGGTATGCATGGACTCCTCGCGTTAGCACCGCACGGGCGCCTCGGTGTGGATGTCGAAGAGCGCCGCCCGCGTCATGATCCCGACGGGCATATCAGGAAGGTGTTCGCGCCGAGAGAACAGGAAGCGCTGGCTGCGGCCAGGGGCGCGCGCAAGACGCGGATGTTCTTCAGGTTGTGGACCTTGAAGGAAGCGGTGATCAAGGCGCTCGGCACGGGTTTCTCTCTGGACACTTCCACATTCGAGATTCCGTCGTCGATGTACCGTCGCGGTGCGCGCCGGGCCAGCTTCCGGCTGCCCCACCTGCCGCACGTGCGATGGCGGTTGGAAGATCTGGGCAACACCGATTTCGCCGCCGCGATCGCCGTGGAACTTCTGCCTGACCCGGGACATGCCGCCAGGCTTCCATGACGGCAGAAGTTGTATGGGAGATTCCCGAACCGCTATCGACGTGCGAAGTCAGTCTCGACGAGACTACCGTCACTACGCTGAGACGATATGGGAATCCCGAGGGCAGGAGGCTCATTCTCAGCCACGGCAACGGCCTGGCGATCGACCTCTACTATCCGTTCTGGTCGCTGCTCGAGGGCGACTTCGACCTGGTTGTCTACGATCTCAGGAATCATGGCCGGAATACGCTGAGTTCGATTGAATGGCACGATATTCCAACTTTTATCAACGACTTATATATTATACTTGATAGGATTGATGAGAATTTTTGTGAGAAACCCAGAATCGGCGTATATCACTCGCTGTCCGCCCTGATCGCGCTGCTTTCCCTGTCGCCGATGATGGCGGAAGCGTCGGCCACCCGCGGACCGGACTTCTCCACACTTGTCCTGTTTGACCCGCCTCTGTACAGGCCAAGCGTCAGCGAAACGCAATTTGACGAATTGGCCGAACTCCTGGCCCGAAGAACGCGAAGACGGGGGAATCGATTCCCGACGCTCGACAGCTTCGTGGACCTGGTGAGCTATTCCCCGAGTTTTGCGCGGGTTGTCCCCGGCGTTCACGAACTGATGGCCAGGACGACACTGCGAAAGTCGGCGGGCGGAGAGCACTACCAGCTTTGTTGTCCGCCGGAGTACGAGGCGCGGATCGTCGACTACGTGCGCGGCTACGCGGGCATGGTGGACTTCGAGAACCTGCCCTGCCGCATCAAGGCGATCGGCGCGGATCCGACGCTGCCGTTCGCATATCTGCCCGCTTTCGACCTGATGCAGATGGAGGCCGTGGACTACGACTTCCTGCCCGAGGCGACGCACTACCTGCAACTGGAACAGCCGGCGGCGTGCGCTGCCGCCATGCGGGAGTACCTCGACCGCGCTAGCGCTAGGTAGCCCGCCTGGGCGCGCTGATCCAGTGCCGGCGGCGCTGGAAGGGGTAGAGCGGCAGCGAGATTCGCGACCGCGCTTCGCCGGCGAACAGGCCCCTGAACTCGACCGACAGCCCCGCTTCGTAGGCGCCCGCGACCGCCGCGACAAAGCTGTCTTTCCCCGGATCTTCGGCGTGCTGGCTTGGCAGTATGGCCGGTGCCCTGCCGGGCCAAAGCTCCGTCAATTTCGGTCCCGGCACCGGCTCCGGCCCAATCTCGATGAGTACGTCGACGCCGAGTTTCGCAAGCGTTGCCACCGAGCGGTCGAGCGCCGCGACCGCCCGGCTCTGCCGCTGCCAATACGCGCCGTCCAGCACCTCGTCGGCGCCCACCGCCTGACCGGTTTCGGCGCTGACCATCGCAAGTGTTGGCGGTGCGCCGTCCACGTTGACCGGTGGTGACTCCATGTCCCGCGATGTCACCAGCAGCAGTCCTTCGTCGATGCCGAACACGCCCGCGGCCTGTCCCGCGGCGATCTCGCCGAGACCGTCGCTGACAACGATATTCGGCCGCACGCCGACGCTCTCCCACATCGCGGCGAGTGCGCACTGCAGGGCCCAGACCGACAGTCCCGACCACGAGGCATCGTCGAGCCCATCGGCAACGCCGAACATGACATCGAGCAGGGAACTGCCCCGCTGGTTCCGGACGAGGTCGTCGCAGCGGTCGAGGACGGCCCTCGCCACGGGATCCGCCCGATAGAGATCCTGTCCCATGCCGACGCAATGTCGACCTTGTCCCGTGTAGGCGAAGGCGACCCTGGCCTGGCTGCCTTCGACCAGTTGCGGCGGCGGCCCGCCGTCCGTTGCGAGAGCTTCGAGTCCCGCTTCGAGCGACTGCGCGTCGTGGAACACCACGCCTGCGCGATGCGCGAAATGCCCGCGGCCGACGCCCGCCGTCCAGGCCATGTCGGCCAGCAGGTCGGACAGGTCTGGCCCGGATGCGTCCCTCTGCGCGGCGATCCATTCGAGATATCGCCGCGCCAGGTGCTTGAGGGCATCCTCCGACTTTGCCGAAAGCGGTAGGAACCGTGCCTGGCGATTGTCGGACGCCGCCTCCGGCGCAATGTCCAGGGCGGAGACGGGTGGGAGCGGCACGGATTGCGCGGGGCCTGCGATCCAGCCCGCTGACCCGTTTTCCGGTGAACCGCCGGAGGTCGGTCGATAGCCCTCGACTATGACGTGCGCGTTGGTCCCGGAAAGACCGAAGGCGCTCACCGCCGCCCGCGGCGGCCGATCTCCGTTGACCGGCCATGGCGTGGGCTCGGAAGTCACCCGGACGGGAAGATCGTCCCATTCCACGCGGGGATTGGGATGGTCGAAGTGCAGGTGTCTCGGGATCACGCCCCGTTGCATCGACAGCAAGGTCTTGATGAGTCCGGCGACACCGGCGGCCCACTCGAGATGTCCGATGTTGGTCTTGGCCGTGCCCATGAGCAGGGGTCGGTCTTCGGGCCGGTTTCTGCCGTAGACGTTCGACGCGGCGCGGACTTCGATGGAGTCGCCCAGAGCGGTACCGACGCCGTGGGCCTCGAGGTAGTCGACTTCGGCGGGATCGACTCCGGCACGGGCCACGGCCTCTTCGATGGCCTGCTCCTGCGCCGGGCCGTTGGGTACGGTCATTCCCGCGCTGATGCCGTTGTGGCCCACGGCGGTGCCGAGGATCACGCCCCAGACGCGATCGCCGTCTGCCTCGGCTTGGGCGAGGCGTTTCAGGACCAGGATTCCGCAGCCCTCGCCGCGCACGAAACCGTTTGCATCGGCATCGAAGGTCCTGCACCTGCCCTCGCGCGACAACATGCCCAGTTCGACCATGAATCGGGTGATGCCGGGGGACAGCACCGCATTGGCGCCGCCGACGAGCGCGAGATCCAGTTCGCCCCGGCGCAACCCGACGATGGCCTGGTGGACGGCCACCAGAGACGATGCGCAGGCGAGGTCCACCGGCATGGCCGGGCCCATCAGGCCCAGGGCGAAGGCCACGCGACCCGCGGCCACGCTTCCGGCGGTTCCGAGGTAGCCGCCTTCTTCGCCGCTTGCCTCGATCAGGTCCCGGTACTCGCTGGCGCCGACGCCGGCGTAGACGCCGGTCCGGCTGCCGACAAGTGTCGCGGGATCGATTCCGGCGTCCTCCAGCGCCTGCCAGGACGTCTCCAGCAGCAGCCGCTGGCGGGGGTCCATCATGCGTGCCTCGATGGGCAGGATGCGGAAGAACTTCGAGTCGAACTGGTCCATTCCTTCGAGGAATCCAGCCCAGCGGTAATCGCCATCCCCGGCGGGGTCGCCGAAGACGCCGGACCATGGACCGCCGTCGGATCGCCCCGCGGTCACGGCGTCGACGCCGTCGTCGAGCAGTCGCCAGAAAGCCTCGAGGTCGGGTGCGCCCGGGAATCGGCAGGCCATGCCGACCACCGCGATGGCGTCTTCCTCCCGCTCCCCCCGGATCTCCACCCTGCGCACTTCGGATGGTTCGGGTGGCGCGGCCGTATCGCCGGCGTCGTCCCGGTCCAGTTCCCGGGCGAGGTGACGGGCCAGGCTCGTGATATCGGGGTGGTCGAAGACCACGGTGTTGGGCGCCACGTAAGCGTCGGCAAGGGCCCGATTCAAACGGTTGCGGAACTCCACCGCCATGAGCGAGTCCATGCCGAGGTCGACGAAGCCCACCGTCGGCGATGGCTCCGTGGGCATCCGCAGCACGGCCTTCAACTCTTCCTGCAGGAATGCCACGAGCAACGCCTCGCGCTCCGAAGCCGGCGCGGCCTCGAACGCCGCGAGCAGATCCACCGTGGTCGCCGAAGCCTCGTCGGCATCGGCGCCGACAGCCGCCAGCATTTCCTCCAGGAACGGCGGCTGGCTCTCGTGGGCCTCGGCGAACACGGGCCAGTCGACCGACGTCACCGTGGCCGTCGTCAGGTCCTCGCGCACCAGCCGGTCGAATGCCATGAGGCCCTTCTGGGGTGTCATCCACCCGGTGCCCGACGATTCGAGCTGGCGGGCGATCCGCTCGCGCTGCTCTTCCGCCTCGCCGAGGCCGGACCACGCGCCCCAGGCGATGGACTGTCCCGGTAGCCCGAGAGCGCGGCGATGTCCGGCAAGCTGGTCGAGGAAGGCGTTCGCAGCGGCGTGGTTCGCCTGGCCGGCGTTGCCGAGCACGCCGGTGACGCTGGAGAACAGCACGAAGAGGTCGAGATCGCGATCCAGGGTCGCCCGGTGCAGGTGCCAGGCGCCGATGACCTTCGGCATGAGCACCTGTTCGAAACGGTCCCAGTTCTGGTTCGACAGGGCGCCGTCCGACAACACGCCCACGCTGTGGATCACGCCGCCGAGCGGCGGCAGCGAAGCGTCCATCCTGGCGAGCATGGCATCGACAGCGCCCGGGTCGGTCACGTCGGCGCGTTCCACCTCGACCCGGATGCCGCGGTCGCGAAGCGCGCGGATCGCCTGCTCGGCCGGCGCGTCGGGGTCGCGGCGGCCATTCAGCACGATGACGCCGGCGCCGTGATCCGCGAGCCACTCCGCGACTACGCAACCGATCCCGCCGAGGCCGCCGGTCACGAGGCACGTGCGATCCGCGCGGAGTCTGCCGTCGACAAGGGGCGGCAGGGTGAGGACGATCTTGCCGATGTGACGCGCCGCCTGCATGCATGCCATCGCTGCGCCCGTTTCCGCCAACGGCCATCGGCAGTGGACCAGGGGTTTGATTTCGCCCGCAGCCATGCGGTCGATCAGTCCCTTGAGTATTGCGCCGGCCCGTTCGGGCTCGTCCCGCTTCAGGACGTCGAGTTCGATGACGCTGTAGCCCACATCGGGCCGCGCGGCGGCCATCTTTTCCGCGGTCCAGATGTCGCGCCGGGCCATCTCGACAAAACGCCCGCCCTGGTTCAGGCAGGAAACGCTCGCCTCGATGAATCCCTCGCCCGTCAGGCTGTTCATGATCACGTCGACACCCGCCCCGCCGGTGGCGTCGAGCACTTTCTGGCCGAACTCCGTGGTGCGGCTGTCGAAGACGTGGCGCACGCCGATCCCGCGCAGGAACGGGCGTTTGGGTGCGCTTGCCGTCGCGATCACTTCGGCGCTGGCGGCGCGGGCCAACTCGATCGCGGCCAGTCCCAGCCCGCCCGCGCCGGCGTGGATCAGGACGCGCTCGCCAGGTTTCAGGTCCGCCGCCTCGAACGCCAGTGCCGCGGAGACGAATACGCTTGGAACCGTCGCCAGCGCCGTCGCCGACAGGTTCGCGGGGGCGGGCGTGACCAATGCCTCGCGCGTCACCGTCTCGGCACCGAAGGTTCCGTCGCCGAGTCCGACCACGCGCTCGCCTACGCAAACGCTGGTTACCGCTTCTCCGATCCCGGTCACCCGACCGACCAGTTCCTCGCCGAAAAGGCCTTCCGTAAAGAGACCCATGCCGCGAAAGATGTCCCAGAAGTTGAGGCCGGCGGCTTCGACGGCGATCCGGACTTCACCGGGCTCGAGGGCGGTATCCGGCTGCGGCGCCACGACCAGTCGGTCGAGTGCGCCTCCCTCGTCGGCATCCAGCAGCCAACCCGGTTCTTCGGGCAGATCTATCCGCCTCGGCCCATCTCCGGAACGGACGAAACGGGCTACCCGGCGGGTCCCGCCACGGTAGGCGATATGCGTCTCGGGGTCCGGAGAGAGCAGCTCTTCAGCGAGGTCGATTTCCGGTGACCTGGGTCCCGGATCGAGGTCGACCATTCGAGGTTGCCAGTGCGGCGCTTCCCGCGCCACGACCTTGCCGAATCCCCAGAGGGTTGCGCCGGCCAGTTCCCCGTCGCGCTCGCGCTCCAGCACCTGCGCGCCGCGGGTCACGAACCAGACGCCCTTTGCGGGTGTCGCATCGGCGTCCGCCAAACCCTGCGCCAGCGCGAGGGCGGTTGCGGCGACCCGGCGCGTGTCCTGGGCCATCTCGGTGGTGGTGGCGCCGGGGCCGTGACCGTCGAGCGCCGACAGGTGGACCACGCCGTGCAGCGGCACATCGGCGGGAAGCCTTTCGATAAGCGACTGCCACGACTCGCGATGCTCCGCTTGTACGGCGACGGGAAACACCCCCGCATCGGAAGGCACGGTGGCGTCATCGGATGCGTTTGCTGTCACCGCCAGCACGACTGTCTGGTTTCGCTGGGCCAGATTTGCCGCCAGGCTGGTCCCGACACCGCTTTCGTCGGCAGCCAGGACCCACAGCCCCGGAAGCTCCGTCACTTCGGCCGGACCCTGCGCGACGATGACGCCGCGGTCGGGATCGGCGGCCTCGTCCACGCCGACGAACGCCACATCCGCGAAACCCGCATCGTGGAGCGCTTCCCGCCAAACGGCAGGCGCGGCCAAGGCATGGTGCGGTCGATAGTCGTCGGCGAATCGCCACCAGCCGTCGAGTTGCCCGAACGTCAGGTCGAGCCAGCCCTGGCCGCGGAGATTCTCCAGCGCCACGAGATGCCCCGAGGGCGCCAGGAGATCGAGGCAGTGTGACAGTGTCTCGTTGAGGTGCATGGTCGCGTGCAGGACGTTGGACGCGATCACGAGATCGTAGCCGTGGCAGTCGAAACCCTGCGCCACCGGGTCTTTTTCGATATCCAGCACCCGATATTCGATGCCCGCTTCGGCGCCGCCGAATCGGCCTTCGGCCTCCGCGAAGAACCCGGCGGAAATATCAGTGTAGGTGTAGTCAAACCGTCCCGGGGCAAGCTCGGGCAGAACGGAGGCGGTCGCCGATCCAGTGCCGGCGCCTACTTCGACCACCTTGAGCCGCCGGTCGTCGGGCATTTCGGCCAGGAGGGTCTCCACGGCTTCCGCCAGCATGCGGTTCGCGGCCCGCGCCACCGGCGCCTTGAGGTAGAGGTCCGCCGCGCTCGGTTCGCCGCTGCTGAAGAGCAGGGTGAGCGGGTCGGCCTCGCCCCGCAAAACCTCCCACAGCGCTCCACCGCATCGGCGGAAGAGTCCGATCTCGGTGAGGCCGTGGGGATAGGCGTCTTCCATCTGTTTCGCGTAGGCGTCGGCGTCTTGCGGCAACTCCGCGGGAAGTGGTTCGTCCGAACCGACGAGCACTTCGAACGCATCGCCTGTTTCCTTGAGCACGCCCGACCTGGCAAGCATCTCGAGCATCCTGCGGAACACCTTTTTGTGTTCGTCCAGAACCCCCAGTTCTTTCCGGAGCGACTCCGGAACCACGCTGTCTCCGGCGTTGCGTTGCCAGCCAAGCCGGTCCAGGGTCGCGACGGCATAGCGGCGCGACAGTGTTTCGAGATCGGCGAGAAGGCCGGACCGGGTCTCCGCTCCGACCCCCTCCGTCGCCAGGTAATCCGTGAAGTTCCCGGACTGGTCCGCAACGACGTCGGGACTCGGCAGGAAATCCGCCGGCAGGATTCCCGGCACAAGCGGCTGGTCCTGCCAGACGACCTGGTAGAGAAGATCGTCGAGTCCTTCGACGGCAGAGAGGAGCGCGGCGCGGGTGGCGCGCTTCACCGTGTAGCCTTCGAGGCCACCGAGAAGGGATCCGTCCACGTCGTATATGGCGAGATCGCCGGTCACGACCTCTGGTTCGACCGCCCTATCCCCATCGGCCGATCCTTCCTGCGGGCCAGTCTTGAGGCGCGCGTGGCAAACCACCCGGTCGGGCAGGGGACCGGTCAGCCAAAGCCGTTCCCAGCCGAACGGCAGGTAGGGGGTGGTGTCGTCCGCGTCCCCATGGCTTCGGGCTGCGGAGAACACCTGGAAGCAGCCGTCGAGCAGGACAGGATGGACACAGGTTTCCATCGGCTCGACGCCATCGGGCAGCGCGACCTCGGCCAGCGCTTCCAACGGGCCCGACCAGACCGACTGCAGGGATTGGAACGAGGCTCCGAGTTGAATCCCGGTCTCCGCCTTGGCGCGGTAGTAGGCGTCGACATCCCGTGGAGACAGCCGTCGGCGCATGCCATCCAGTGTCGTGGAGTCGGTAGTGTCGGGCGTCGACACGCCCTCGGACACCAGCGCTTCGGCGTGCAGTGTCCAATCCTGCTCGGACTCGCCCTTGCTGAATATCTCGACACGTCCTGCGGAACCGGTCTTGGATGCATCGAAAACGACCTGCACCTTGCGGGCTGCGGTATGGGACTCGTCGTCGTCAACGCTGTCGCTTCCCCTCGAGGTGGGGAAGACGAGCGGATTGTGCAGGCGCAGGTCTTCGACGGTAGCCGACGGCGCGCCTTCAAGCAGCGGTACGGAAACCGCCATCGCCCCGCACAGGGCCCCCGGCGCCAGCACGTGGTCGAACACGCGATGGTCGTTGATCCACGCGGGATCGGAGACATCGAGTTCCGTCTCGTAGTCGATCTCGCCTCGGGGCGACTCATGCCGAATGCCGAGCAGCGGATCGCCGGCCTCCCGGCGCCGCCGCCGGGGTGCTTCGATCCAGTGCCGGCGTCGCTGGAACGGGTAGGGGGGCAGCGAAATGCGGCTCCGCTCTTCGCTGGCGAACAACCCTTCGAAGGCGAGGGGGGTGCCGGCTTCGTAGGCGTTCGCGACGGCCGCCATGAAGGACCCTTCGACATCGGCCAGCGACTCGTCCCGGGAAGGTCTGCGGAGGCTCGGGAACACTATCGGCGCAGACGTCTCGATGGGCCAGCCGAGTGCGACCATCGGGCTCAGCACGCCGTGGGGGCCGATCTCGATAACGACGTCGACGTCGAGATCCGCCAGTTTCTGTACGCAGCGGTCGAATGCGACAGGCTGCCTTGCCTGTTTGCGCCAGTAGGAGCCGTCGAGACGCGTCCCCGGCTCCACGCGCTCGCCGGACAGGCTGCTCACCATCGTCACCTGGGGCTCGGCGACCGCGACATCGGTGAAATAGGCATCGAGGCCGTCCAGCGCGGGATCCACCAGGGCACTGTGGTATGCGGGGCTTGCCCGGAGCCGCGCGGTTCGGATGTTGCCCGCCTCGAAGCGCTCGAGGATGGAAACAACGTCCGCTTCCGGTCCGCTGATCGCCTGGTTGGCGCCGTTGTAGGCTGCAAGGCAGAGTCCCGGCCCGTCGCAGGTGGCATTGTGTTGTTCCAACGCGGCAGCCACGTCCGGTGCGGAAGCGAAGACCGCCGCCATCGCGCCTCTTTCGGGTAGCGCCGCGATCAGGTCGCCGCGCCTTTCGGCGAATCCCAGTCCTTCTTCCAGGCTGAACACGCCGGCGGCCTGCGCCGCGGCGATCTCGCCCAGGCTGTGGCCGACGACGACATCCGGTCGTATGCCCAGGCTGGCCCACTGCGCGGTGAGCGCGCACTCGAGGACGTAGATGGCAGGCTGGGTCCAGGTCGGGTCGTCGAGAGCGTGCGCGGCATCGGAATCACCTCCCGGCGATCCGAACATCACGTCCCTGAGCGAGACGCCTCGCGATTCGGTGAGCAGGGCGTCGCACCTGTCGATCACGGCCCTGGCCACGGGTTCGCTCTCGTAGATGTTTCGCCCCATCCCGATCCACTGGCTCGCCTGTCCGGTGTAGATGAAAGCGACCTTCGGTTTGTCGCGGGCGACCGACCGGTCGGAGGGTTCGTCCTCGTCGGCAATCGATGAGAGGGCGTTGCGCAGGGAGGCGGCGTCGTGAAAGACGACGCCGGCGCGGTGCGTGAAATGGCTGCGTCCCACGCTGGCCGTCCATGCCATGTCCGACAGCCGGGCCTTGTCGGCGGATGACGCGGTCAGGTCGCGTTCGTCCAGCCACTCGAGGTATCGGCCCGCGAGGTCGCGCAAGGCTGCATCCGACTTGCCGGAAAGGGGCAGGAGTCGGATTCGACCGGAGTCCGGAATCGAGGAGTCCGGCACCTCCGGCCGCGCAATCGCCCGCTTCGGGCCCGCATTGACGTGAATCTCGCCCTTCTCGGGAGAGTGGGGTTCTCCATACGCCTCGAGAACGACATGGGCGTTGGTCCCGGAGAAGCCGAACGAGTTGACGCCCGCCCGCGACGGTCGATCGACGGACGGCCAGGGCGTCGATTCGGCGGTCACGCGCACGGGAAGCCGGTCCCAGTCCAGATCCGGGCTGGGCGTTTCGAAATGCAGATGCCTGGGGATGATTCCCCGCTTCAGTGCCAGCGTGGCCTTGATCAGACCCGCGACGCCCGCTGCCGATTCGAGATGTCCGATGTTCGTCTTGACCGAACCGATAAGCAGCGGTCGATCCGGATCGCGCCCCTTCCCGTACACGGTTCCCGCCGCCTCGAATTCCGTCGGATCGCCGACGCGAGTGCCGGTGCCGTGGGCCTCCAGGTAATCGACTTCGGAGGAGTCGATACCGGCGCGTGCCAGCGCGGCCTCGATGGCCCGCTGCTGGGCCGGACCTTCGGGTACCGTGAGACCCGGCCCGGCGCCGTCCTGGTTGACGGCCGAGCCGCGAACCACGGCCCAGATCCGGTCGCCGTCGGCGATCGCGTCGTCGAGGCGTTTCAGGACCACGATGCCGCAGCCTTCGCCGCGGACATAGCCGTCCGCCGCCGCATCGAAGGTCTTGCAGCGGCCGTTGGGCGACAGCATCCCGGCCTTGGCGCGCAGCGCGCTCAGGCGGCCGAACAGGATGGCCTGCACGCCGCCAACCAGCGCGAGGTCCGCATCGCCCCGATGCAGGCCGGCGGCGGCCTGGTGCACGGCGACGAGCGAAGACGAACAGGCCGTGTCGACGACCATCGCCGGGCCTTCGAATCCGAGCACGAAGGACACCCGGCCGATGGCGGGACTCAGGGAACTTCCGGTGACGGAGTACAGGCCGGCGGCCGCCTCGGCGTTCTCGCGCGAGGCGAGTATCAGGTGCCGGTAGTCGTTGTTGCTCATGCCGGCGTAGACGCCGGTGCGGCTGCCCCGGAGGCTCTCCGGGTCGATGCCGGCGTCTTCCAGCGCCCGCCAGCACGTTTCCAGCATCATGCGCTGCTGCGGGTCGAGCAACTGGGCTTCCAGCGGCGAGATCCGGAAGAACTCCGCATCGAACTGGTCGATGTCGTCAACGAAGGCGCCGTAGCGACATGCGGGCCACTCCACAGGTCCGTCCGGGAACAACTGGCCCACGCGGCCGACGCCGGATCCAGGCGTGCCTTCGGTCACGGCCGTCTGGCCGGAATCCAACAGGCGCCAGAAAGTTTCGAGGTCCGGTCCGCCCGGGAATCGACAGGCCATGCCGACGATGGCGATCGGTTGCCAGGCGGTTTCGCTGGCGGCCTGGCTGGCTGTCGATTCGGACGAGGACATGTCTACTCCTGAGCGTCGGCCTGCGCCGGAAACTGGCTGTCCGCTGCCAGAATATGCCGATATAGGCGCAAGGCCAGTGCGCTGTCGCTCTCTTCGAGCAGTCGCAGGGCGGCGGGTGTCAGGACGACCGTCTGGCACGCCACGTCGGTAACGGTATTGCGTATCGGCGCCTGCGGTCCGAGGATCCGGGTCTCGACGACATCGCCTGGGCCGCGTTGGCCGACGCGCTCGCCTTCCTCGTCGAACACCGAGGCGCGGCCGACGGTCATCAACTGGACGCCCGCAGATGCGGCATCGGTGGCGACGATGGATTCGTCGGGACCGTAGTAGCGCACCTGTGCCCATTCGCCAAGCGCTTCGATTAGCGCTTCGAACTCGGACTGGCGGTCGAGATGGCGTTCCATCGCGTCCGCGACGCGGTCCAGCAATGCGCCAGCCTCTTCGTCGTGCCTCTCCCGGTAGTCTTCTAGGAGGATGTCTTCGCATTGTTCGAGGCCGCCGTCGGCGTCGGCCGCGAAGTGCGCGTTGTCGAATACCGCCGGCGGGAGGTTGTGTTTGAACTCGCGGCGAAGCTTCTCGGGCGCAGCGCAGACCACCACCCGCGTCCCCTCACCCTGCGCGGCGCGCATGAATCTGCAAAGCGCGTTGACCGCGGAAAAGTCGACACCGGAAACGGCTTCGAAATCCAGCAGGATGCATTTCGGTCGCGGTTCAACAGACAGCGATTCCTTGAGGCGGTTGGCCAGGGGATAGCCGCTGCCGAAGAAGACGTATCCCCGCAGGCGGTAGGCCTGCGCCCGCTCGCCCTCCGCCTGCAGGATGGCGCGGTCGGGAATCGGACGGGTCCGCTTGCTGTGATGCTCCCGGGCCGTGTACCGGGACTCGATCACGTCCATGCGGGCGAGGCGGACGACGAAAAAGACGATGGTGATCAGCATGCCGAGTCCCACGCCCTCGAAGAACCCGAAGATCGTGATGGTCAGGAACATCACGACGATGATGGCGTAGTCCGTGGCGGGCACGCGCCTTTGGACCTTCACCAGCCACTCTTCGACCATGGCGATGCCGGTGAAAAGCAGAACGCCCCCCATGAGCGGCACGGGGACGTGTTTGAGGATCACGTCTCCCAGGAGCAGGGTGGCGCCGATCACGAGGGCGGCGACGACGCCGGTGAAACGCATGTCGACACCGAACATCAGGCTGCGCATCGAAGTCGGAACGACGTGGCAACCGGGCGGTCCGCCGCCCAGGCCGCCGACGAACGCCGCAAGCCCCATGACGCGGAATTCCCGGTCCCAGTCGAGTTCCCGGTTCGCGGCCAGTTCCAGTCCGCCGACGTACATGACCATGCAGAGCAGCGTGACGAGAAGCAGTGTCAGGATGTTGGGAATCTGTCCCGCGACCGCGGCCCAGTCCACGAGGGCCAGGTCGTCGGGACCGAAGGACGGCCAGGGTCTGCCTTCGGAAATGCCGGCAAACAGGAGCCCGGCTGCGCTTGCCTCATCGCCCGAGATGCCGAGTGCCGCGAACCCGACATGGCATAGCGCCGCGGTTCCCAGGAAACTGAGCGGCAGCAGCAGGAAGCTGTTCCAGCGCTTCGTCGCAAGATAGAGGCCAACGCCATAGGCAATGCCGACACCCCAGTTGGCCGCCACGTACGGATCGAACAGCATGGCCAGCGACTCCCGATCAAGCCTGACCCCCATCAGGGACAGCGCGACAAGGCACACGACGCCCCCGGTGCCGGCGACGAAGCCGGACGATACCGGATAGGGAATGAACCGGACCAGGTTCGCCAGGCGGAAGCGGCCGATGAGCAATGTGATGACAGCGGTCGCCATGGCGCACAGCACGATGATCGCGACCATCGTCGCGAACAGCACGTCGCCTTCCAGGGAGAGCGCGCCGCCGATGACCGCCAGCACGATCAGCGTCGGTACCGGCGGCGCCGAGACCGCGCCCAGGAAACCGCTCCGGAGCGCGATCACGAGGCAGGCAGCGAGACAGCCGAACAGGACGAGGCCGACGCCCTGGGAGGAGTAGGGCGCAAGCGGGCCGGAAAAGATGAGCGTTGCGAGCGCGATTTCGCCGACCACCACGCCGATGCCGGACACGCAGCCGACCGTCAATGCGAGCAGCGTCCTCTTCGTCAGGATGCGTTCGCGGAGGGTCGTTGCCAACGTTCCGGTCGAATTGCGTTCCGCCCTGTCCAACGACTCCCCCGCCTGATTTTGGCTATGCGTTGCGAACGCCTTCTGTAGCGTTGGCACGAGAGACTATATCGCAACTCATAGAGGGACCCTGCTCCTTCGGAGAGTGGTGAAGGAACGGTGCCAGGCGGGGCCAGCCGATTTGCCCCGCTCCTAATCTTGACGAGCCCTACATTGTAGTTACAATGTCGGGATGAGTGATCCGACGTTCGAGTGGAACAGGAACAAGGCGTCGGCAAACAGACGAAAACACGGCGTAACTTTCGAAGAGGCCAAGTCGGCATTCCTTGACGAGAATGCACGTATTATTCCAGACCCTTATCACTCTGATGACGAAGACCGGTTCGTCTTGCTCGGCCTCAGTGTTCGGCTTCGACTTTTGGTCGTAGTGCACTGTTTTCGCCTGGAAGGCAACGTAGTCCGGATCATCTCTGCCCGGAAGGCTGATCGATCGGAACGCCAACAATATTCGGAGTTTTTGTTGTGAAAAAATCCTACGACTTTTCAAAATCCGTAAAGAACCCTTATCTGCGCAAACCCAAAAAGCAGCTAACGATACGGTTGGACGAAGACACGATTGACTATTTTCGTTCACTTGCCGAGCAAAGCGGCATCCCGTATCAAAGCCTGATCAATTTGTACCTTCGGGACTGTGCTGCGGAGAAAAAGACGCTGCGCTTGGAGTGGGCAAGCTGACTCTTCCCGGACTAGTAGGGGGCAATGGATGCCTTGTTGGTCTGAGACCGTTCACCCCAGGAGCAAAGTCAGGAGATATCAATGAAACGTCTGCAGAACAGGGTGGCCTGGGTAACGGGCTCTTCGCGCGGGATCGGCCGCGTCGTCGCCGAGCATCTCGCGAGCCTCGGCGCGAAGGTCGCGGTGCACGGAACGACGCCCACATCGACGCGGCAACTCGGGGAGGCGGACTCGCTCGACGCCGTGGCGAACGACATTGCCGCCGCGCACGGGGCGGATGTGCTGCCGGTGCATGGCGACCTGACCGATGTCGACACGGTGGCGCGCAACGTCGCTGAGATCCGGGACCGATTCGGCGGGATCGACATCCTCGTCAACAACGCCGGCGGCGATATCGGCTCGACGGGCGTCACGGGGGAGAACGCCGGCAAGCCCGTCGTCAACGACGCCGTCAATATTTCCCTGACCGATGTCGAGACGATCCTCGACCGCAACCTGCGCACGTGCATTCTTGTCTGCCGGGAAGTGGTGCCGGAGATGATGCGGAGGAACGAGGGCTGGATCGTCACCATCGGCAGCGTAGCGGGACTTTCGGGACACCCGCGCGAGGTCTCCTATAGCGTCGCCAAGGCAGCCGTGCACGAGTACACGCGGTGCCTCGCCGCGCAGCTCCGCCCCCATGGCGTGTACGCGAACATCATTGCTCCAGGCGAGATCATTACCCCCCGGTTCGAAGCGAGCCGCCCGACGCGGGAGGACCGCAAGGTGCAGACGGGTGCGCTGACGCGGTACGGATGGCCGCGGGAAGTCGCCAGGGCGGTGGAGTTCTTCGTCACCAGCGATTCGTCGTATGTCACCGGCCAGGTGCTGCGCGTGGACGGTGGAATGCAGCTCTTTCCGGCCTAGGAGTTCACTCAGGGATCGTGGCGAGCCGTTCGTCGAGGTCGTTGCGGCAGGGGCCGCGAGACTCGCGTCTGTAATCGCGCTTGAAACGGTTGGTTCGCTCAACCACCCGTCACAACATTCCCTATCGAGGCGTATTGGGAGTCGGTGCATTACAATGCCCGGCTGGAACTCCGATCCAGGGGTGGGCCAAAGCGGTTGCGGCGGTAGCCGGATATTGGGGAACTCCAATGACCATCAAACCACTTCGTGGCGCGGCCGTGGCGTTCGCTGCATCACAATTCCTGATCGGCATAACGGCGCTTGTTGCCGTCAGCGAGAGCGCAATGGGCGTTGATGCGCCGGAAGCGCCGGCGATTCAATCCAAACAGTCGAAGGAGCCTGTGCGCAGGATGACGTCATACCCGCAAAGAGGAACGATTGAATACCACCCGGACTTTCCGTCCGAGCACGCGGTGCCTCGCCCTGTGGAGGTTTGGCTGCCGGAGGGCTACGACCCGACATCGCCCGGCCGGTATCCGGTCCTCTATGCGCACGACGGCCAGTTCATATTCCACCACGGTCGGACACCGTTCTCGGGAACCGATTGGCTCTGGGATGTGGACACGACCATGGCGAGGCTCATCGAGGAGGGAGCAATCCGACCGGCCATTGTCGTCTCTGTCTGGGCGAACCTGGATGCAGAACCCAACCGAGGGTTGGAATACATGCCACAAAAGCCCGTCACCGACGACGTATGGGAACTGATGGGCGCCAAACATCCGAAGATGAAAGGCGGGAAGATCGTCTCCGACAATTATCTGAAGTTCCTGGTCGAAGAACTCAAACCGTTTGTCGATCAGACCTATCGGACCCGACCGGATCGAGCGAGCACCTTCGTCATGGGCTCGAGCATGGGCGGGCTGATCTCCGCCTATGCCGTGGCCGAGTATCCCGACGTCTTTGGTGGCGCGGCCTGCCTGTCCACCGATTGGACGAAGGGCGATGGCATGTTGATTGCCTGGTACAAGGACCACTGGCCTGATGCGGGCGTACACCGGATCTACTTCGACTACGGCACCGAGACCTATGATGCGGCATACGAGCCCTATCAATTGAAGATGGACGAAGTGATGCGAAGCAGGGGCTATCGGTTCGGTGAGGACTGGATCACGCGTCGCTTCGACGGTGCCGATCACTCGCCAAGGGCTTGGCGAGAGCGTGTTCATATTCCGTTGATATTCTTGCTGGGCAAGCCCTAGGCATTCAGTCAAATGGGAACATCCACGGTGAGAACAGCCAGTGCATCGCTCGTCATTTTTGGCGCGATTGCGCTATCCATGCCGTCAATGGCCGACAAGCCCAACGTGATACTGGTGATGTCCGACGATCAGGGTTGGACGCAAACCGGCTACTACGGACACCCTCTCCTCAAGACGCCGAACCTCGACGACATGGCGGCGAAGGGTCTGCGGATGGATCGGTTCTATGCGACCGCCCCCATGTGCTCGCCGACCCGCGCCGCCGTATTGACGGGCCGGTCCAACGATCGGACCGGCGTTTTCGTGGTGGGTGATCCGATCAACAAGCAGGAAATGATGTTGTCCACGGCTTTCGGGGAGGCCGGCTATTCCACCGCACACTTCGGCAAGTGGCATTTGAACGGGAGCAATACACCGGATCACCAGATACCGGCCAGCGACCCGCTCGGTCCCGGGGAACTCGGCTTCGACTACTGGCTGAGCATCTCCACGCAATTCAACCTGAACCCGGTGCTGAGCCGAAACGGCGTCCCGGAGCAGTTCGAAGGTGACGGTTCCGAGGTGATCGTCGACGAAGCCCTCAAATTCATCGCCCGGGAGACGAAGAAGGGTCGCCCGGTGTTCGTGCTGGTCTGGTACTCGACGCCCCACCGCGTCTTCGAGGCGAGTGAGGAGGATGTTGCCCCGTACCTGGACCGCACCGACAATAGCTCGGCGGCGCAACTCGGGGAATTGGCGGCCATGGATCGTTCCATTGGCACCCTCCGGCAAGGACTTCGAGACCTCGGAATCGCGAACAACACCCTTGTCTGGTTCACCAGCGACAATGGCGGACTCACCGATATCGATTATGGGGAGCACCTGGGAGTCCACCCCGACTCCACCGGGCACTTGCGGGGATTCAAGAAGGATCTCTACGAAGGGGGTATACGCGTGCCGACGATCATCGAGTGGCCGGGGACCGTCGAGTCCCGGGTTTCGCATTATCCGTCCGCCACGACGGACATCTTTCCGACGTTGATCGACGTCGCGGGTCTCGATCCGAATTCCATCAATCCCGTGAACGACGGTCTTTCGCTGGCGTCCGTCCTTGCGAACGACGAGCCCGCGCGGCGCGACGAGCCGATGGGATTCAGGGTCGCCGCCGGACGGGCATGGTTGGACAACGACTGGAAGCTGGTACGGAACTACACGAGTGGCGAGGACGGGGAATTCGAACTCTACAACGTCGTTGGCGACCCGTCGGAGTCCAGCAACCTGATCAGACAGCGACCGGACATCGCCTCTCGAATGATTGAAGAACTCGGCGTTTGGGAAGCGAGTATCGAGAGGAGCATCGCGGGGGCCGACTATCCGGAAGAGTCCGGTGACGATGGATGATCGTCAGTCGTCGATGGCCGCCCCGATCGCCTCTGCAATCCTCAGCGGCATTTCCGTGAGTTGCTGAACCATGATGACCGCGGCCAACTCCTCTTCGGGATCCGTCTAGGAGACGGTCCCGGCGGCGCCGCCCCAGCCGAAGGCCCCCGCGCTTCGGCCCGTGTTCGCCACCTCCGGATCCACCGTGATGGATACCGTGTAGCCAAAAGCAACGCCGGCGCCACCTTTTCCGCCGTTGTCGAAGAGGTCGCCCGCCTGGTTGGCGGACATCATCTCGACCGACTCCGGTCTGAGCAGCCGATTGCCGAACAGTTCGCCCTTGTTGACCAGCATCTGCTCGAAATGCAGGTAGTCGCGGGCAGTGCTGACGAGAGGCCCCAGGAACCGGAGAAATAGGTGGTAGGCGTGCCTGCCTTGCCTTCAACGAAGACCAACATGCGATGCAGTTTGTCTTTCGGCACGACCCAATGGGTATCCCTCATGTCCAGCGGGTCGAAGATGCGTTTCTGAACGAAGTCGTTGAACGGCATGCCGGATACGATTTCGATGATTCTCGCGACGACATCGAGCCCGCCGCCGTAGCCCCAGCGCGTTCCCGGCTGAAAGTTGAGTGGCCCTTCGGCGACTATCGGTATCCATGTGGCCAGGGTGTCGCCTTCATGCTGTATCTCCCGAGTCCTGCCGAGGGTTCTGCCCGAGATTCCGGAGGTGTGCGTTAGCAGATCGTGAATGGTGACGGGACGATGGGCGTCGACCAGTCGATATCCGGGCTCTTTCTCGAATGCTTTCTTGCCGCCGGTTTTCTTGTCGGCCTTCTCGTCGAGAACAGCCACCTTGATGCCCTTGAACTCGGGGATGTATTTCTCGACGGGATCGGACGGACCGATGAGGCCCTCCTCGATCACCATCATCGCCGCAACACCCAGGATCGGCTTGGTGGATGAAGCCATGTGGAACATCGCATCCTTCCGCACGGGCTCCTGGTTGGAGACGCCCTGTGCCTCGAAATAGACCACCTTGCCACGCCGGGCGACACCGACTACGGCGTACTGTATGCGCCCTTCGTCGATGAACTCCTGGACAACGCCGCTGACCTTGTTCAGTCGAACTCCCGACATTCCCACCTCTTCCGGCGTTGCGCGAGGCAACTCAAGCGTGGTGGCCATAGATGCTTCCTTTTCCTGCTGGTCGCCGATCTCACTGCCTGTGGCGGAGGTTGCGCCGCCTGCTGAAACCAACGCGGGCAACAGAACTGTTGACAACAGAACTGTTGACAACGAGACTGAAGAGTGATGGCATGTTCAACGGATTTGTTGAACAAGGTCGCTTGATGAGATCGTCGACGGGACGCTGGGTGATCGGCGATGACTTCTTCGGTCGCGAAGACGAGCTGGAGGTGCTTGAGGTGCGCGTGCGCGGCCGTAAGCATGTGCTGTTAAGCGGGCAGCGCCGAATGGGCAAGACGAGCGTGCTCCGCGAACTGGGGCGGCGATTGGAGTCGGACGGCTGGATAGTCCTGTTCGTGGATGTCGAGGGGTCGGCCAGCCCGGAGGACGCGATCGCGGACATGGCGGAGGCGACCTACCCGCATCGTCGGCTGGCGTCGCGATTCGCGGACGGCATGAAGCGCTGGTTCACCGACCGGGTCGAGGAAGTCGGCGCGAGCCGATTTCGGCTGAAGGTCCGGGCCGGGCTGGACGCTGGGAGCTGGCGCCGGTACGGCCAACGGCTTCTGCGCGACTGTGCGGCTCAGGAGAAGCCGGCGCTGCTTGCGATTGACGAGATGCCGATCTTCCTCAAGCGCATGCTGCAGCGGGACGGAAACGCCGGACGAGTGGACGGTTTCCTGAGCTGGCTGCGCGGCGCGATCCAAGGCCTCGGCGAGGAATCACCGGTCGTGATTCTGTCGGGTAGCATCGGCCTGGAGCCGCTCGTGCAACGGCTCGGTATTTCGGACCGGATCAACTACCTGGACCCGTTCCGGTTGGGCCCTTGGGGCCGAGAGACGAGCGTTGGGTGCATCGCGCGTTTGGCAGCGAGTCATGGACTCCGACTCGAAGGGGATGTGGGGGTTGCCGTGTACCACTCGCTGGGCGTCGGGATCCCGCACCACATGCAATCCTTCTTCGCGCGGCTGAGAGAGCACGCGATCATGCGAGCACGGGACGTGCTCACGGTTGAAGACGTCGACGAAGTGTACCGCGAGCGTCTCCTTGGTCCTTCCGGACAAAGTGACCTGATGCACTACGAGGCGCGGCTCAAGGAGGCTCTCGACGACGACCGCAACTACGCGCTCGCCATGGAGATTCTGGCCGAAGCGGCGATCGAGGGCCGCTTTACCGGGCCTGCACGGACATCGTTGGCCGCGCTTTACGGGGGGTTGGTCGAGGATGCCTCCGCGCGCATTGCGGACGTGTTGGCCGTGCTCGCCTACGACGGTTACCTGGAGGCGGGCGAGGAGGGATACGGTTTCTCGTCGCATCTGCTCAAGGACTGGTGGGCCGCGCGTTTCCGCGGGCATCACGTTGCCCTCGAGAAGCGCGGATCGGACGGGGGGCGGGCACGGTGAGCGAGGCAGCGGCAGAGGCCGGTTCCGGTCCGGTCCGCAAGTTCAATCCGGGACTGCTCCAGTCCGACGCCGAACTGATCGAGCAGTTCGTGGTTCGTGAGCGCGAGTTGGAGCTGGTCGAGGATGTCCTGCGGAGCAACGTCCACGCGCCGTCGTGCCAGCACGTCCTCGTGGTCGCGCCCCGCGGCCGCGGGAAGACCATGCTGCTCGCCCGTGTGGCGGCGGAGATTCGGGCCGATGCGGTGCTGGCGGCGCATCTGGTTCCGGTTCGGTTCATGGAAGAGAGTGCGGAGGTCTTCAGCTTGGCCGACTTCTGGATGGAGACGCTGTTCCACCTGGCCGGGGAGATCGCGGGCCAGGAACTCGGTCTGGCGAAGGAACTGTCGGACACGCACGCGGCGCTGTCGTCGCGGTGGCGCGACGAGACTCTCGAAGGAAGGGCTCAGGCCGCCGTACTCGACGCGGCGGACCGGCTGGAACGGCGGCTTGTGCTCATGGTCGAGAACGTGCAGTCGCTGGTCGCGACCGTCGATGAGGGGTTCGGGTGGGGTCTGCGAGCGACGTTGCAGTCGGTGCCGCAGGTCATGCTTATCGCCTCGGCGACGAGTCGGTTCGAAGCCCTGGACGATCCTCGGGCACCTTTCTTCGAGCTGTTCCGGCTAGTTCAACTCGAACCCTTGGACACGGAAGAGTGCCGACGGCTGTGGACGGCGGTCTCCGGGCAGGCGGCGCACCGGCACGAGATCAGGCCGCTGGAGATCCTGACCGGCGGGAGTCCCAGGCTGATCGTGGTGGTGGCGGCGTTCGCGCGTCACCGGTCGCTGCGCGAGCTGATGGAGGAGTTGGTTGGCCTTGTGGACGCGCACACGGAGTACTTCCGCGGGCACCTGGAGGCTCTGCCGCGGAACGAGCGCCGTGTTTTCGTGTCGCTGATCGACCTGTGGCAGGCGTCGAGCACAGGCGAGATCGCAGCCCGGGCGCGACTGGACGTGCGGGTCGTGTCGACAATGCTCGGGCGCCTGGTCGCGAGGGGAGCGGTCACTGCCGCTGCTGGCGGTGCTGGCGGAAGACGCCTCTACGCGGCCGCAGAGCGGCTGTACAGCATCTACTACAAGCTGCGCCGCGAGCGCGACGAGGCCGCCGTCGTGGAGGCCCTGATCCACTTCATGGTGGCGTTTTACGACGTGGGTGAGTTGTACCAGGCCTCTGACCGGCTGATGCAGAACGCGATCGGGTCGACCGCCATCCAGGCCGGCATCGACCGCGCTCTGGCCCGGCGGACGGTTCCTCCGGAAGATCTCCTTTCCTGGATCAAGTGGAAAGAGGTCGAGAGGACATCGGACGAGGTGGTTGCGCGATTCGGGGAAAGCGAGGATGCGGACGTGCAGCGTTCGGTGGTCAGGTCGTTGGTCGTGAAGGCGGAGATGGCCAGAAAGGCACGCGATTGGCAAGCGGTCGCGCGGACCTACGGGGAGGCCATCGATCGCTTCTGCGGAAGCGAGGACGTAGTGGTCCGGGACAACGTGGAGTCGGCGTGGCTGAACCGGGGGTTCGCCTACGGCGCGTTGGGAGATTTCGGGAACGAACTGGCCTGCTATGACGGGCTGGTCGAGTGGCTGGCAGAACGCGACGCACTGGAAGGGAACTGGTCTCCTGCGCTGGTGGCGCTGATGCACAAGGCTCGGCGGCTGGCGGAACTTGCCAGGGCAGAAGAGGCGCTGGGCGCGGTAGCGGAAGCGTCGCGCTGGTTCGAGAGAAAGAGCGAGGAGTGCCCGCCGGAGACGCGGATGTGGATCGGGTGGCACCTGGGGGGCTCGCGGTCACTGGCGTTGATGGGATCGGGAGCCGACGCACAGGCCATGGACGCGTTTCGAGAGGCGTACGGACTGTTCCTCCCTCATAGCGAATTGGCCATGGGCGAGATGTTGCGCCTCGTGCCCGAGCTGGTCGCGGCCGGCGCTTCCGAGAAGGAGTTGATCGCCGTGCTCCTAGGCGACGAGCGGAACGGGCAGGCGTTGCAGCCGCTGGTCGTGGCGCTGCGGACTCGAACGGGCGAGCCCGTGCGTGCACCTGCGGAAGTGCTGGAGGTGGCGGCCGACCTGGTTGTGCGTATCGAGGAACGGCTCGCGAAGGGGTTGCTCCCGGCTTCTTTGCATCGGAAGGAGGGTGTGTAGTTGTCCGGGGGCGCTGAGCGATAAATGCATGCGTCGCGAGGCAGGTTCCGAATGAGTAGCTCCTCCTGCCAGGTGGCCCTGTCGTTCGCGAGCGAGCAGCTGCCCCCTCCGCCATCATCCACTGCCGCAGCGTCTCCGCCGACAGCCGGTAGCCGTGCTCGTCCACCAGCTTCTCGCGCGCGAACGTCGGCCCGAAGTCCCGGTGGCGCTTCCGCATCAGCTCCAGACTTCGCGCCGAACCGCCCCGTCGATCGCTTTGTTCGATCGCTTGCCGCGATGACCCGATACCAGACCCGCGACGTCGCACTCCCGGTACCGCGCCGACAGCCGCTTCACCTGGCGCACACTCAGGCGCAGGCGCTCCGCCGCCTCGCGCTGCTTCAGGCGCTTCTCCAATACCTGCCGGATCACTCCGGCCCGATAACTTTGCAGAAAGGGGACATTACGGCTTTGGGCTAACATATATTATTGACACGTAATGGTGCCCTGAGAAACTGCATGAAATGGCGAACTGCAGACGTCTCCGCTCCGTCAGACACCCTAACAACCTGTTGAAAAACAGTATTATTTTTCTGCCAATTGCGATTGACGTCAGTAGGAACTTCATCCACCAACCAGAGGAGATCCGGTGAAAGTAGTGTTGCAGGGCGGGGCCCGGGACCGACAGAAAGAACTATACGAGGCGGCGGGAATCGAGGTCAGCGAGGGCGGCTGCCGGACCGAGGACGAGATGATCGAAATGATCGGCGACGCCGACGGCGCGCAGGTGGGCATCCTGCCGCCGACGACGCGGCGGGTCATGGAGTCCTGCCCGAACCTCAAGGCGGTCAGCCGTTTCGGCGTCGGCGTGGATTCCATCGACCTCCAAGCGGCTACGCAACTCGGGGTGATGGTGTGCAACGTGCCGGGTTCGAACACCACGGAGGTCGCCGATCACGCGATGTCGCTGCTGTTGTCGATGACCCGGCGCCTGTACGATGCCGTCACGAGCACGCGCGCCGGCGCCTGGGCGGACGATCCGGCCTCGCGGGGCGCCTTCACCACGTCGATGCGCCGGTTGGCCGGTCACACCGTCGGCATCGTGGGATTCGGCAACATCGGCCGCGCGTTCGCCAGCCGCGCACGGGGATTCGGGGTCAACCGCATCCTCGCCTTTGACCCGTACGTCAACCAGCTTGCCGGCGACCTGTACGGCGTGCAGCTCGTGGACTTCGAGACGCTGACCGCCGAGGCGGACTACATCACCATCCACAGCGCGGCGACGGCCGAGTCCAAGTACCTTTTCGACGCCGAAACCTTCAAGCGGATGAAATCCACCGCGTTGCTGGTCAACACCGCGCGCGGACCCATCGTCAGCGAGGAAGCACTTGCGGACGCCCTGGAAGCCGGCGAAATCGAAGCCGCCGCGCTCGACGTCACGGAAATCGAACCGCTGCCTTCCGACAGCCGGCTCCTGCGTATTCCGAATTGCTACGTGACGCCGCACGTCGCCGCCATGTCTCCGGTGTTCATCGCGGAAACGTCCGTCATGCAGGCGGAGAACATCATCTTCGTCCTGACCGGCAAGAAGCCGCACGGCCTGGCGAATCCCGAGGTGATCAAGACCATCGCGATCATGCGGCACACGGACCCGGGCCGCTGGGCCGACGTGCCGGATGTCTCCACCGCGCTGCAGGTTTGAGCCGCGGAGGGCTTCCATTCAGCCGAGCGAGATTTTCCGAACATGCAGGTGGAGGGCATGTAGGACTCGTTGCGCGGGAGTTTACGATATCGGATGGGTCGTGGATAAGGCACTTCCCGTGTCGAGCAGATACTACAGGGAGGCTAGGCGCTCGAAGGTGTCAGGGTATTTCTCCGCCATGAGGATGAGCGCCGTGGCCGAGTGAGGCGGGCTGGACCTGCCCTGTTCCCACCCTTCAACGGTGCGGACCGGGACCCGGATGATGTGGGCGAACACGGCCCTGGAGATGTCCAAGCTGGCACGAATCCTGCGGATGGCGTCCGGTGTGAGCTCGGGGAGCGGCCGGGGTTCAACGCGGGTGGTTCGGAGCGTCCGCCTGCCCGACCGGTGCTCTCTGATTTCGCGGAGGCCGTCGAGCACCTCTGCCGCAATGTTGCGTTTATCCATTGTCGATTTCCTCCACGGCCTTGCGCCACGCGTCGCGTTCCGCCGATGTCAGATCGGCCTTCGCGCCTTTCCCGTAAAGTGTGAGCATGTAGATGTGGTCTTCCTTCGATAGCCAGTAGTAGATCACGCGGCTACCGCCGCGCTTCCCGCGCCCCGTGGCCGCCCATCGGATCTTCCGTATGCCACCGGAGCCGCGTATGACGTCGCCAGCTTCCGGGTGGGTGCTCAGGAAGGTCTGCAGAGCCCCGTAGCTGTCGTCGTCGAGATGTCTGGGCAGTAGCTTGGTGAATGTCGATGTCTCGATGAACAGCACGGTTCACAACTATACGTTAACCACGTAGGCCGGGGAAGGTGTCCGAAACACCGACGGTCGATGCGATGGCGAGATGCTACCCGCCCTGCGGGAAACGCCTCGATTGGAGGAACTGGTAGCGGCGGTGTGGGGCAGCTTGGTCAACGGGGTTCGCCCAGATACGTCAGTTTCCCGCCAACTCGCCCGACTGGTCCGTCGTTGCGGGGGTAGAACCAGTAGGTCCCTATGCCCATGGCATCGGCGCGCGTGGACTGAAACATGATCTCGCTGGTGTCCAGGGTGTAGAACATCAGGTGATCACGCTCGTATGGGTTGACCGGCGTCATACGGGTACCCAGGTCGAAGTAACGCTCTTTGCCGAGTTCAAGGTCATGCACAACCAGCCGGGAGGCACCGCCGGCAATCGGTTCATGGACCGCGAATGACGAACCATCGTGCGCCACGAGGAAGTCCCAGGCCTTGTCCGAGTCATACGCAATTTGCTCGCCTTACGTACACGCGCACAGGTTCGGGTGAGGCCACCGGACGAAACTGCTTGGAGTTGAGGCGAAGATCTCCGAGCCCTACCACGGGGGTGCCGTCCTGCTGCCGTCCCAGCCGGAATTGGTGAGGCTTGAACGGCAGGGTTCCCGCCACCAAGCTGCCTCCACCGTCCACAACGGAAAACCTGGCGCCCGTTTCTGACCTCACGACCACCACCGCGGAGCCGCTGGCGGCGCCCCGCCCGGCCAACATGGTGCATTCGAGGTTGCCGAGAACTTCGCGGGGTTGCAGGGCCGCCGATTCGAGAGAGGGTTGGGCGACCGTGCGGTTCGTATCAGCCAGGGCTGCTGGTGCCGGCCACAACAGCCAAATGGCGGCAACGCCAATGCCGGCAGGTGGCCGCGGGGTCACGGATGTTCCGCTCTCAGTTGGTCCGTCAGTAGTGCCGTGTCTTGCCTTTTGCTCGCGCCCAACTTTCCACCCGCCGTCCGCCGAAATCTTGGAAATCTCCTATATTCGGCGCCCGGATGCCGCATCCCGCGTGCCTTCAAACAGTTCGTCCGGATCCAGGGCGAGCGCATTGAGATCAAAGGCCTCTCTGAAATCCCGATAGGCATCCACGAATCCGCGTCGATCTGTGGAGAGCGGCTCGAATGTTCGGCGTCCAACCAACACGACGACGAGTTCGCCGCATCGCGTGAGCTCCACCGTTCTGCCGTTTTCGGCTTCCCGAATCAGGCTCGGGAGGTTGCGGCGGGCATGTGCAATTGAGTACTGCTGGGTCATCGTTCGGGTCAACACGTTCATCAATTTATGCATCAGACTTTATCAACGAACGACGTCGAGATCGGTTGCACCGCGGCGTCAACTCGTGACTTGGCTTTCGAGCAATTTGGCAACTTCCCCGTGGCTCTTGCGTTTGGCCCAGGCCAACGGGCTCGCCCAGGCTGGCACCTCGGGTAGCGCCGGATCGAAACCGTTCGCCAACCCGAAGCGGACGAATTCGGTTTGTCCGCGTCGCGCCGCCCAGCCGAGCGGCGTGGTGCGGTATTCCTCGTCGATGGCGTTGGGGTCGGCGCCGTACCTGAGAAACAGCCGTGCCGCATCGATGTCGCCCTTCTCGGCGATGAAGTGCAGCGGGCGCACCTGCTGCCAGTTGGGCAGGTTCGGGTCCATCCCGTGGTCGAGCAGCAACCGGGCGAGGTCGAGTGATCGCCACAGGTAGGCCTGGCAGTAGGTGACCGAGGCGGGGAGACGCAAGCCGCGAGCCAGCATGAGGCGGACGAGTGCGTCGTGGCCCGCGGACACCGCCATGGTGAAACCCTCCGTTACGCGCATCTCGTCGAACACCTCGGGCTTCGCGTCGAGCAGCGCGGCGATGGTGTCGATGTTGCCCTCGTGGAAGTGCATGGCGAGCGGCATGCGTCCTCCGTGTCGGTAGAGGAGGGCGCGCATTTCCCTGTTCGGCGTCCCGGTGGGTGTACCCGATGACTCCACGTCGGTATTGGGGTCGGCACCCGCACCGAGGAGCATCTGCGCGACTTCGAAGAAACCGAGATGTGCCGCTGCCCACAGTGCGTAACCTTTCGGACAGTTGGGGCCTTCATCGAGATTCGGATCCGCCCCCGCGTCGAGCAGGCGCTTGACGGTGCCAATGTGGTTGCGCTCGGCGGCGGCTGAAAGTGGCCGCTTGCCGCCCGGTTCCTGCTCGTTTGCAAGACCCGCATTCGATGCGAGCAACTCGCCCACGCGCTCCTCCTCGCCAAGAGCGGCGGCGACGGTGATCGAATAGTGCGCGCCCCGCTCAAGCAGTTGCCGGGCGATGGCATAGTCGTTGCGCTGTTGCCAGTAGGGATGGTGCCAGAGCGCCAGAACCAGCGGCCGGAACCCGGTTCCGCCGAGGCGGTCGTCGCTGCTGAATCCCGACGCATCGATCTCAGCACCGAGGTCGATGAGGCGGTCGACAAGGTCCGCGCGACCGGCTTCGACGGCGAAGTGCAAGGGTCTCCGGCCCAGGTGATCGCCGCGATTCACCAAGTCGGGTTCTTTCGCGAGGAGCTCTTCCACCGTGTCGGCATCGCCGGCGGAGACGGCGTCATGGATGGCGTGGCGGGCGCCGGAGGAGGAAACGCGACGTCTCAACTCGTCGCGCAGCAGACTGGCTACCTCGTCGTGTCCCCGGTCGAGGGCCACTTGCAGCAGGGTTTCCTGCGCGTACAGCGAGCGGTGGAAAATGTCCGCGCCGGCGTCCAGCAGCATGCGCGCAACTTCCAGGTGGCCCTCGCGCACCGCGAAATGCAGCGGTGGCGTGTACCAGAACTCTGCCCTGACCAGGGTTGGGTCGTCGTTGAGCATCGCCTGCAGCGTGGTGGTGTCCCCGTCGCGAGCGGCATTCAGCACCTGCCAGATCGTCTCGCCGCGCCAGCGCCCGGTCCAGTCCGGTTCGCCCGGGACGAGCTCGAAGGGGCGTATGAGGTTGGGCCTGGCCAGGGGATCAGTGCTTCTGCGCGACATGGAATCAGCCATTGGGATCAGTTGGTCAGGCTTTTATAATGCACGCATGACCGGTAGCAAATCGACGTCCCGGCAGCGCTCCCATTCTCAATCGGGAGTTGATTTGACGATGCTTCGGTGGATGGCATCAAAGACCCCGGAAGAACGCCTTCAGATTCTGCAGAGCAACGTGAACGCCATCCTGAACGTTCGGAATGGCAGAAAACGTAGCTGACTTTTCCGCCATCCTGAAGGTGCTCGCGCGCCACGAGGTCGAGTTCATCGTTGTCGGCGGTGTTTGCGCGGTGCTGCTAGGTGCGCCGGTCGCGACCTTCGATCTCGACATCGTTCACTCCAGAACACGAGAGAACCTGGACCGGCTCGCAAGCGCGTTGGGAGAACTGGATGCGCACTATCGCGAACATCTGCCCCGACACGTCAGCCCCGCCAGGGAAGCACTGGCGAAGTCGGGTCATCATCTGCTGATAACAAGCTTCGGTCCGCTGGATGTCCTGGGCTCGATTGCCCAGGACGACGACTACCCAACTCTCGTGAGCAGATCAAAAGCCGTACAGGTGGATCAGGATGCCAGTGTCAGAATTCTGGACCTTGACACCCTCATCGAGGTCAAACAGAAAACCGCGCGCGCCAAGGACAGCTACATGCTCGAAATACTTCGGGCGATGAGGGATGACTTGCCGGAATAGAAACCCGGACGCGGGCCGTTACAGTCCCCCCGGCCCGCAGTCGTTCTTCAGGTAGTCGATCAGCGCGGTGTAGAACGTGATCTTGTGATCGTAGAACAGCGTGTTCGAGAAGTGGTCGGCGCCTTCCAGTTCCACGTACTTGTACGACTTGCCGTGCTTGTCCAGTTCCTTCAGGTACCTGTTCGCGTGGTCCACCGGCACGCGCTGGTCGACGTCGCCGTGGACGATCAGCATCGGCACGTTCACCTTCTCCACGTCTTCGATGGGTGACATGCTCCTGAGCCATGTATTCACAAAGGCGAGGCCTTCGGCGCCATCGATGTTGTCGCGGAAGTAGTTGACCTGCATCATCCGGTCCGCGACCGCAGCACCTGCGACCGTGCACTGGTAGATCTGCGGTGTGCGCACCGCGGCGACCAGCGCGGCGTAGCCGCCGTAGGACCAGCCGAACATGGCCATCCGGTCCGGGTCTGCCAGCCCCTCCTTGACCAGGTACAGGGCGCCGTCGTCCTTGTCGTCCTGCATGGCGTAGCCGCCTTCGCCGCCTTCCTTGAACGCGGCGGTGTAGAACTCCATCCCGTAGCCCTGGGAGCCGCGATACTGCGGCTGCAGCACGAGATATCCGTTGTTGGCCAGCAGTTGCGCCCACTCGTCGAACAGGATGATCTCGTGAATGAATGGACCGCCGTGCGGAAGGACGACCAGGGGAAACGGCGGTTCGCCATGCGGAACGGTGAGAAATGCGGGGATCGTCATGCCGTCCCGCGACTTGTACTCGATGCGCTTCAGATCCGCGAGATCTTCACTGCGAAGGAGGGGCTTTTGGCTGCCGACGGGTTGGAACTTGCCGTCCTTCAGCAGGTAGTAGGTGCCGGGGTCCCTCGGCCCCTCGTTGTGGACGACCATCGTCGCCCCGTCGCGGGAGCGACTGAGGATTCTCACATGGTGGGCGAAGGGAACAACGCTTTCCAGTTGGGCGTAGGTCGCCGCCTCTGTTTCGTCAAAGTACTCGACGTGGAACTTGTCCTTGAAGTAGGCGACGCCTACGACCTGTCCCGTATGTGTCCAGGAGTTGCTGTGTCGACGAACGCCATAGACATCCACGTCGGAGCGACGGTAGATCGGTTTCATGGCCTTGGTGTTGATGTCGAGGGACCACAGCCCGTAGGTGTCCTCGCCATTCAGGGCGATCGCAAGGAGGCTGTCCGCCTTTGCGTCATCGATGCCCACAAGGCTAAAGCTCCCGAACTCGTCCTCGTGTTGGCGGTGCACCTCCTCCCAGCCGGAGGTGCCGGGCCGGCGCGTGTACGAGATGAAGCTCCTCGTCTGGGCGTCGAAACCGCCGCCAAAGCGAGGGTTGCCCTGGGCGTCAAAACTGATCCGACCGAGCCCGCGCCGGGATCGAATGACAAGCCTCGTCTTCCCCGTCTTGAGGTCCATTTCATGATAGGAGGGCCACCGAAACCCTTCCTTGATCTTCGCGCCCGGCCCCCGGTCGTCGGTCGAAAAATACTCGACGACGATCTTGTCCGGCTGGTCGGGGAGGACATGGCGCACCTGAAGGTTGCGATTGCCCAATTCGGTGGTCTCTTTCTTTGCCACGTCCAGCAACGCGAACTTGAACTCGTACACGCCTCGGTTGTAGCCATCGATCTTGTCGCGGACCTTCTGGCGCAATAGGAATACCAGCGCGTCGTCGCTGACCCAGTCGTATTGAACGATCTCCATGGGATCCGCGTCGAGCCGGAACGGCTCCTTGGAGAGATCGGCCGCCTCGTACACCTCGATGATCGGGTTCGCGCCGCGTGTCGGGATTCTCATCACCCCCATATAGGTGCCGTCCCTGGACAACTCGACGTTGCTGACGGTGGCGCGCAATGCCCAGTACTCGAGCGGATAGGGCTCCGGCGGCGCCTCTGACGCGCTAGCCGCAAGCCCCGCGATGCATAGCGCGACCGCCAGCGTCTTGCGCATGCCAGCCGCGCGCTTCCCTTCCATCATTCCTGTCCTCCCACTCCCACTACAACTACAACAAGGCTCCTGTGTGCCTCTCCTACAGAGCGCCGAGGCCACCGATCAGGTACCGGACGGTCAGGAAGTACCGTTTGCCGCGGTAATCGTAACCGTACCCTATGGGAGAGTTGTTGGTGGAGAACACCTCGTTTCCGTCGACGACCGGCGGTGGCGTATCGAACAGGTTGCGGATGCCGCCGCGGACTTGCAATTGGTCTCCGATCCTGCCGACGGAGACGCTGTGCATGAAGTACTCTTCGGCGAAGCCCACATCCCGGCACAGGAGATCATCCGGCGGCCCGTAGCAGGTGTCGGAACCTCCGGTGATTCCCTCGTCCCAGTCGTCGAGCCCGTCTGGGTCCTGGTGGACGCTGCCGAGGTAGAACGTGGACCATGCGAAGCGCCACTTGCCGTATTCCGCCCGCAGGTTCAGTTGACCCTGCAGTTCCGGATAGCCCCACTCACCGTAGTCGTCGTCGAAGTCCTCGATCCCCTGTTCGTTGATGAAGAGGTCCGACGCCTCGATCTGCCGGTGCATGATGAGGTCGATGGTGACGTCGATGGCCCGGTCGAAGACGGGCCAGCTATCCTCGAAGGCGACGTTCAGGTCCACGCCCCGGTGGATTTCGCTGTCGCGGTTGATGAAGCTCCGGTCGACGTACTCGATAAACGGCTCAACGGGGTCCGATGCGCGCTGGATTCGCGGGCAGAACGCGCTGACTCCGCTAGGCGAGTAGTAGCAGTCGTAAACGATATACCCGGGCGTCGGTTCGATGATCGAATCCGTGACGTCGATCTCGTAGTAGTTCATCCCGATGGACAGATCGAAGGCGTTGGTGAAGCCCTGTTCAAAGGCGAAACCGGCGGACAGGGAATCCGAGCGCTCCTCGCCCAGGCCCGTCGTGCCGCCCGCCCCGACTTCCACGCTGAACGTATTGAACCCGTTGTTGTGGGCGACGGTCGGATCGACGCCGTTCGCGCGGCAGTTGTCAAGGACGGTCTGGTCGCGGTCGTCCCCGTCGGGAACGTATGCCCCGGTCAGTTCGTCGAGGGCATCTCCCGGGATCAGGCACGGGTCGAACACGTTGAGAAATCCGGTCTGCGGCACGATGAAGAGCTCCCGCAGGTTCGGCGCGCGATAGGACGTGCCGGTGGTGGCGCGCAACAGGAGCGAGTTGATCGGGCGGTACGCCATCTTGTAGGAGTGGGTCCAGGCGCCGCCGTAGAACTCGTCGTCGGTGAATCGCGCCGAGACGTTGAACACCAGTTCCTCTGCCGCGGGTTGACCGGCGATGATGGGAATCTCCAGTTCGCCGAAGAATTCCCGCGTGTACTTGTCGCCGACTGCGCCGCCATCGGCGAAGTAGCCGATGAAGAGACCGTCGCGGGCGACATGGTCCGGAATCGACTCGAGGTCGTCGAGGCGGTATTCGAACCCGAATCCCCCCACGATCCAGTCGGAGGGAAGCTGGAACACGTTGCCGGTCATGTAGAAGGAAA
This sequence comes from Pseudomonadales bacterium, assembly GCA_963668365.1. Lineage (GTDB taxonomy): Bacteria > Pseudomonadota > Gammaproteobacteria > Pseudomonadales > Azotimanducaceae > VXNE01. Next base: position 3,639,628 of record OY764266.1, on the reverse strand, counting down.
CCAGCGTCTGCTTGAACACCGTGTCGAAGTCGCGGTCGTCGAAAACGTAGTCGCGCTCGGCCGAGGTCCCGAATCGGCCGACGACGCTCTCCGGATACAGGGATGGTGCGAACATATTGACCGGCACGCAGCCGGGAGCGACGTCCGAAGCGAGGGATTCGCCGGTGTCGTTCTCGCACGGCGTATGGGTGGTCGAATATGCGCCGAGGGCGTAGTTGAGCCGGTCCTCGCGGATACCCGGCCGCCTCGACGCCCCGTCCGATGTGGTGTGTACCAGGCCGAGGTCGAACGTCCAGTTGCTGAAACCGGCGAAATCGATCCACGGCAGGTCGCCTGCCACGCCTCCAACCAGGCGAAGCTGGGAGATATCGACGTAGGACTGGGTGCGGTCGCCGCGTACCGATACGATCGGCGTGGTGGGGATGGGCCCCAGGGGCGGACTGTAAAGAAAGCCAAAGGCTTGAGGCGGAACGCCATAGGCCGCAGCAAATTGCGCGCCGAAGTGGGGATTGTTCAGGAGCGCGTTCCAGGCGAGACCGCAGTCGACACCGTTCTCGGCTGCGGGATTGCAGAGATTGAACGGGTTGTTCGCGGGAACGTCGGGGAACAGTTGAAACGCGCCGGAATCACTGAAAAAGTCGCGCTTGGTCCAGAGGACTTCGAAGAACGGCGTGAGATTCATGTCGCCCTCGAGGGTGTATTCGCCGTACGCCATGACGGAGTTTTGCGACAGCTCCGGCCGTAGATGGGCGAACTGCTCCCGGCCGTTGAGGCTGTAGTCGCGGAAGCTGAAGTCGGTCTTGCCGTCGCCGTCGCCGTCGATCCCGCGGATAATGAATAGGTTCGATTCGGAAAAGTTGCCCCAGCCGCCGTTGCTGTAGCCCGGCGTGTAGTAGATGCTGCCGTAGCGGGTCCCGGGGACGAACACCCGCCGGGCAAGCGAGCCGAGCCTGCAGTCGTCCCACTCCATGCCGTACACCTGCGAGTAGTACACATCCTGTTGGCGCCGCTCCCCGCTCTGGTCGATTTCCTCGTGCCGGTTGCAACCCGCGGTCCATGGGCGATCATCCAGGGTCACGGCCTCCCGATCGAACCATTCGGCGGCCGCGCCGACAAAACCGCGGTCGAAGTTCTTGCCCCAGGTCAGGGTCGCGATGGTCTCGAAGCCGTTGTCGTGCTTGGGCGCCGCCGGGGAAATATCGAGTTCGAAGCCGTCGAAGTCCTTGCGCAGGATGACATTGGCGACGCCTCCGATCGCGTCGGAGCCGTAGACGGACGATGCGCCGTCGAGCAGCAGGTCGAATTGCCCCACCAGAGAGCCCGGAATGAGACCGATGTCGGGGCTGACCGGTGCGCCCTCGACGCCGGACGGGGCCATGCGGCGGCCGTTGATCAATATGAGGGTGCGGGCTCCGCCCAGGCCTCGAAGGCTGACTTCGGTGGCGCCGGGACCGTTGTCGAGAACATAGCCCTGGAACGTGAGGTCGACCTGGGTGCCGGTCGTCGCGGTCGATTCGCGCAGGATGTCGCCGGCGTCGATCAGGCCGGCTTCACGCGACGTTTCCGCCGTGATGATCTGCAGCGGCGCAATGCTGGAATAGGTGTCGCGCTTCAACCGCGAGCCGGTCACCACGACGAGTTCGTCGGCCATCGGCTCCTCGTCTTCGGCGGTGGGCACCACCTCTTCGACTTCGATAGCGGGGGCCTCTTCCTCCTCGGCTGCTTCGGCGCCTTCGTCTTCCTGCGCAAGAATCTGCGGCGAAAAGGCGATCAGGCAACCTGATAGAACGACGCGGACCACGTTGTGCATCCACGGTGTTCGCTGGTTTTCGGTTGCGTCCATTGTTTCCCTCCTTGTCGCTCCCATCGTGTGGGGCGACGTCGGTCGCCGACATGTTTGGCCGGACGACGTCAACGCAGTTTACCGTCGTGTCTTTCCCCTCGAACTCGGCTTCACCCGGACTTCACGGGATGACAGCGCGGTTGCGGCGAACATTACACCCCGAGCAGCGATTTCGCACGCAAATTCGAGCAATATTCCGACAGAACTCGAAGCAGTTCCGACACATTTTGGAGTGATGTCTCCCGGGAAGCGCGGAATGTGTTCGTGCAGCGCGAAATCCGGACGAACGGAGGTCGGGATTGGCGGGCGTGGACCATCACCCTTTCGCGTCGAGACGGCGCAACGCGCGTCTGATTCGCAAGGCAATTGTGCAGCATTGACGATCACGCCAGCGACACTATATTAACGTCGTTATGACGCGTAAGGTTTTACGATGACAGAACGGGCAACGATGGGATTCATGACCAGCCGGGGTCTGGAGGAAACGCCGGAAACGTTGAATGAAGCGCTGGACGCTGTTCTTCGGGGCATGGCGCCGACGGCCTATGAACCTGCGGCGAGTGGGCTGACCAAGGCAGAACAACGCGTATTGCTGGAGGGAGGTTTGCGCCTTGAACGGGGATCCGGTTCTGATCCACTGGCCGATACGGTGGCCAGGTACGCGGCAATCGTCGTGCGCAGCCTTTCCAGCAGGAACGCGAGCGTGCGGCTGGGCGTGGCGACGAGCCGCATTCGTCAGATGGTCGGCGATCGTTCGCTCTACAGTTTCCTGCTGGACGGCACGCGACACATCCCGGATTTCCAGTTCTCGACCGAGGGTCTGGTACCAAATATCGCAAGCGTCAACAGGGTCCTCGACCCAAGTGCGCATCCGGTGGCGGTCTACAACTGGTATCACTCGCCCAATCCTGATCTATTCGTGGACGGTGATGTAGAGCGAATCGTGTCGCCGCTCGATTGGCTCAATGCGGGGTACGAAATGAACAGGCTCCTGCTGATTGCGGCCGATCTATAGCGTCGCCGTCGCGTCTCGTAAGTCATCTGTCGTGGGCCGATAACCAAAATACGGGCCTTCAACACGCCGCATGCTTGAACAAATGCGCGCACAGACGCCGTGACCCTTTCTCCAAAACGGGGGACAAAACTGCCCCGTTCGCCGGATCGACAACTCCTGCGGCGACTGGTGCCGCCCATTTTCACGGTTTCGGCCGGGATGACCGTCCATCGAGTGTATTTCCGGGGCGGTCCGTACGCGTCGACCTGGAACTCGCTGCGATACTTCGGTCCGACCGGTGCCCGTTTCGATCACCATGAACCGGACGCCGCTGGCCAACCCTTCATACAGGAGCGGGGCATCATCTACCTGGCCCGCGACGTTCCCATGGCGTTGGCGGAGGTGTTCCAGGTCGGCCGGCTCGTCGACCGGTATCGAAACCAGCCATGGCTTGTATCTTCCATGATCGTTCGCGATGTCCGATTGCTCGATCTGACGGGGACCTTTTGCGTGCGCGCGGGCGGGTCGATGAAACGCGTCAGCGGACCGAGGACATACGCCCAGAACTGGTCTCGCGCCTTCTATGCATGCTACGGGGATATCGAGGGCGTCTATTACCCTTCGTCCCTCACGAATCGCCCTGTGATCGCCCTTTATGAACGCGTACTGCCTGCTTCGCCATTCTCCCAGACGCCGGTCTTGCACCGGGCGCTGATCGACGCATTGCTTATCGATCCCATTCGTGGGGCGTGCAGGGATATCGGATACAACTACTTGTAGTTCCGCCTCGCGGTCTCAATGAAACCGTGCGGCTCAGCCCGCTGGGGTATTTTCAGGAAAAGGTTGGCAGTTGTCAGTTTGACCCATTTGAGGAGGGAGCTTCGTCAGCCAGATTTAGCGGCGTCGAGTTTGCCTTCCACGGTAGATATTCGATTGCCGAGCGCATCAATTTTCTCGGACACCTTTTCTATCCCTTCGCGGTTTTCCCGTCGCAGGGATTCCAAGGTCTCGGGCACGCTGGTCAGCGCACCCATCTGGCGGTCGATGTTCTCTTTCCAATCCTTGTAGTCTTTCACAGAATCCTCCAATGCGCCGATTTTGGCCTTGTTTTCGCCCCGCTCCAACAACCACGTTGTGATGTAGGTGAGCAATCCAATGGCCAGCACTCCAATGACACCGTAATTGGAGAGAAAGTTCGCAATCCCTTCCGCCGCATCTTGGGTTTCAGCCACGCCTTGTCCTGACGTCGTTCATGGCGATTTCGCGCCTGCGTTCAGCCGTCAGCGTGGCCGCGCGGGCGCCGATCTTGCCAACGGCGCTTCGCTTCTGGTCAACATAGGTTTCCTCGACCTTGCACGTGGCGATTCGCCCGACCAGCACGGCGTTGGCGATCACGTCAGCCGGTCGCTTTTCCCCATTCGATCCTACAGGCATTGTCTCTTGTCCAGTCTCTCGATTCCGCGTCCCCATCAACGGACAGGGCCGTAGCGTTGACTATATGACATGCGAACGATGTGTCAAGAACGCTTTAAACCCGAACTGACAATTGGTCCAACACGAATCCATCAGCTTCGCACCACTTAGATTGGCGCCGGATAGATCACAGTTCTCGAAATCGACTTCCGTTAGATCGATGTCTCGCAGATCGAACTTGCACAGTCTGGTATCTGTGACTCGAAGTCGCTCTGACCCGCTGCATTTTCGGGCGCGCTGGTCCACTAAGGCCAGAAACTCCTTGCGTGGGAGCAACAATCGTTCATGACTAATGTCTCGTGCATCAGCTTGTCATGTTCCTTGGGCAATCAACTCTTTTCCTGACGCTGTTGCGATGATCAATTCCTGCGTTGAGCGGCGTCGAGCAGCGCCCGAATCGTCGCCTGCAGCCGCCGCCGTCCGCCGGGTCGCCAGCCGAGGGAGCGCAGGCCGGCGCAGCGCATGATGATGTCCGGCGGCGGCATCTCCGGCGGCAGCGCCGGTCGAGCCCCGGGAGCGATACCTTGGGTGGCGTACATGCGATCGGCGATCTCGCGGGTGCTGACGACGAGATCGGAACAGTTGAACGCGCAGCTGGCGACATCGGCTTCGCGCGCCGTGAGCAATAGCCACACGGCGGTCGCCACGTCGTCCCCGTGCACTTCGGTCGATGTGCGCGTGGCGGTGACCGGTCGGCCCGCCACGACATCGCGCGCCATGTCGAACCACTTGCTGCGGGAGGCGGGATGCGTGATCCCGTAGACGCCGGTGGGCCGTATGCAAGTCGTACGCGGATACACGCTCGCAAGGCCTTCGAGGGCGACCTTGTGCGCGCCGTAGTGGGTGTCGGGAGATGTCGGATGACTATCGCCGACGCGCGTCCCCGAAGGGCGACCGAAAACGGCGCGGCTGGACAGGACGACGCTGCGGCCGACGGCGCAGCCGTTCGCGGCGTGCAGCAGGCGCAGGCTTCCCAACAGGTTTGTCCGCCAATACCCCTCCACATCGTTGCCCTCGCCGCCGCGATAGAGGCCGGGGACGTGATCGTAGGCAGAGTGCACGAGCGCGTCCGCCCCCCGCAACAGCGAGCGCGGCGCCGCCTCCGTGTCCAGGTCGCCCTCGATCCAGGTGACGGGAAAGTCGAAACCCGTTCGGTCGCTCCCGGTACGGGCCAGCGCCACGATGTCGCAGCCTTCGCGGGCGAGGCGGGCGGCGATGAAGCGACCGACGATCCCGCTCGCGCCGGTCAGCGCGACTTTCATGCGCTTGCCGGTGCGCGAATGTCGTCCGGAATCGGCCGACCTTCAAGCACCCGGTGCCAGAGGTCGATCAACGGCGCGAGCAGGTCGCGTTGGGGGTGATCGGCCTGCCGGGGCCAACGCCGGAGATCCGGCAGTCGACGGGACGCGGCCGGTGTAGGAAAGGACCGGCACTTCGGGTCAGCGTCACGAGCAAGGGCCGAAAAGCTCACGGCGGGTTGTCGCCAGTGCCGAAGTAGTATCCGAGAACGAGTGTCACCACTGGCAGGAGGACAGAGCCGAGTGTCGTGGCGGCGTGCTCTGCTGGGGTCCTGATCAGATCCCAGCTGTAGACCAGGGGGCCGACGAGGACGTATAGCACGAGAACCACGACAACGACGAGGAAAACGCCAACGATCCAACGTCCGATGGCAGACCGGTCCCTGTGCTTTGCGGCGTCTGCATCGACTTCGAGGGATTGGGTGTTGGACGCAAGAGGATCCGCTGCGGTCTGATCGGGACGCAGCTCCTCAAGCAGGTCCGTGGATGACGTCACCGCGCGAGTTCGCGGGCGACTTGCGTCCACTCCCAGCCGTTGATTTCGATTGCACGGGCGGCGGCGAGCAGACGGGCGCGGTCGATTTCGTCGAGGGTTTCGTCGTCGGCCCTTTCGCGATACTGCCGAGCCTTTTCGAGGGTCTTTCGCGCCTGTTTGGCGAATTGTCTTATCTCACTGGGCTTCACGTGGCAACGCCTGCATCGGCAGTGATCCTGTACGAATCATTGTGCTGCCCGTGGGCGTTGTCAATACGGTGATTTCTGCCAGATCGGTTGAGAGAAACGCCATGCGAAGACTAGTGTTCCGTCAGGTCTAAAGATGCGAGTGTAGCTGCGAGGGATTTTTGGTTCCTGGCGAGGCGCGACGACGCGGTGTGGCAGGCACCACACAAGGAGGAGCAACGAAGCCAGGGGCCAAAAAGACCCGCAGATACCCGCAGATTTAGGCTTGACGGAGCACTAGGACGATGCTCCGGCTGCAGGCTGTGGGGTACGCTCATGCGCGGGAACGCGCGCGAATGTCGTCCGGAATCGGCCGACCTTCGAGCACCCGGTGCCAGAGGTCGATCAACGGCGCGAGCGCCTCGCGCTTGGGGTGATCTTTCTGCCAGGGTTTTTCGTACTGGTAGTGGACCAGCTTGATGCTCGGCCAATGCCACAGATCGGGCAGATTGAAGAATATGTACTGCAGGACGTTGTACGTGTAGGGCAGTCCGTGCCAGTCCGGGTAGTAGTCTTCCAAGAACGTCTGGTCCGTTCGTCGCCAGAACACTTCCGGGGTGTCCAGTCGCTCGAGCATGTCCTCGTAGGTCCGGCGGCTGGGCCTGGCGACGAAGACGCCGGAATTCATGCGGTGCATGTCCGCGAGCGTCTCGTAGAGGTTGGGAGCGGCCGAGAACTCGGGGTAGCCGAAGAGCTTGTCGACATTGCGCACGACGATGGCGTCGGCGTCGATGAAGACGATGCGCTCGTACTCGGTGAGGCGCCACAGCTCAAGTTTCATAAAGTTGTCGATGGGATCGTGGAACGTGGGCTTCTCGCCCTTGGTGAACGGGCTCCTCGCATGCTGCGCCGCGCGGCTGTGGCGCGACTGGAAAGCCCTCGACATCGCTGGCTTCCCGGTTTCGCGGACGATGCATCCTTCGCCTTCCAGTTCGCCGAGCCCGGGCGTTCCGGGTTTGGCCATCACGATGAGCGGGCAGGCGGCCGAGGCGCGCTTCAGCGAACGTGCCAGCGCCGTCGCGCCCAGCACGTAGTCGGAGTTGGTCACCAGGGTCGCGTAGGCGAACACGTGCAGCCTGTTTCGAGAGGGGCCGCGGATGCGGGGGACGGGCGGGACGGGCCGGGAGTCGCCGGACTATGCGATCGCGTCGCCATTGCTGCCGGCGAGGCGCTCGGCCCGTTCCTTGCTCCACGCGGCGGTGCTGAGGATGCGGCCGCGGTCGATGCGGTGCGCGTACTTCTTCGCGACATCGACGAGCTCCTCCAGCAACCCCTCTTTCAGCGTCGTCGGTTGCAGACCCAGGTCGAGCAGGTGGTCGTTCCTCACCGCGAGTTCGTTTTCCTCGGGCTCGTTGCGCGGATTCGGCAGCCAGGCGATTTCGGCGCCGGTGAGGTCCGAGATCATGTGGGCGAGGTCGCGCAGGCGATGGGTTTCCGTCATCTGGTTGAATATCCGCGTGCGCGCGCCCCGCTCCGGGGGATTCTTCAGCGCGAGTTCTATGCAGCGCACGCAGTCCTGGATGTGTATGAACGCCCGCGTCTGGCCGCCGGTCCCGTGCACCGTCAGCGGGTGGCCGATGGCGGCCTGGATCAGGAAGCGGTTGAGCACGGTGCCATAGTCGCCGTCGTAGTCGAAACGGTTGATGAGCTGCGCGTGGCGGCGGGTCTGATCGGTGTGGGTGCCCCAGACGATGCCCTGGTGCAGGTCGGTGACGCGCAGTCCGTCGTTCTTGGCGTAGAACTGGAACATGAGCTGATCCAGGCACTTGGTCATGTGGTAGATGCTGCCGGGGTTGGCCGGGTAGAGGATGTCCAGCGTGGATCTGTTGCCGTCGTCGAGACGGATGTCCACGGGGAGATAGCCTTCGGGAATCGTCGCGCCGACGTTCGCGTAGCCGTATACGCCCATGGTGCCGATGTGCACGAGGTGGGCGTCGAGAGAGAGCTCGACGAGGGCGTTCAGGACCTGGTGGGTGGCGTTGACGTTGTTCGAGACCGTGTAGTTCTTGTGCCGGTCGCTCTTCATCGAATAGGGGGCCGCGCGCTGCTTGGCCAGGTGCAGAACGGCGTCGGGGCGCAATTCGCCGAGCCAACTCTTTAGACCGGGGTAGTCGCTCGCAACATCAATGCGTTCAAAACCGATATCGTGACCGGTAAGTTCCCGCCAGACGCGCCGGCGCTCCTGGATGGAATCCATCGGCGTCAACGACTGCACGCCGAGTTCCGTATCGATCCACCGCCGGCTCAGGTTGTCGGCGATGAACACCTCGAAGCCGAGATTTGACAGGTGCAGCGTCGCTGGCCACCCGATGAACCCGTCTCCTCCCAAAACCGCGATTCGCATGTCCCGACCCCGTCGATTGTTCGCGTCTCTTGAAGCCTATCTTACCGCTTCGCGTCGGCGCGTTCGACGCTGCTGGCCGAGAGAATGTCCGGCCATGTCCGGCGCTCGCGATCGAACAGCATCCATACGTGGCCGAGACCGAGACAGGCGAGGCTCAGGATCGCGCCGGCGATCCGCAGGTGGGCCTGTCGCAGGCTGATGGGCGCATCGCCGTCCGTCACCCGCAGCCGCCATGCCAGCATGCCGAGGGTCTGGCCGCGACGTGTCCAGAAGAAGGCGAAGAATGCGTACGCCTCGGCGGCAAGGAGAATCTGCACCCAGAAGCCGGAGACCGCGGCGCCCGCCGCGGCGACCAGCAGCACGGCGGTCAGGACCCAGATGGCCAGGAGCACCACGGCATCGTAGAGCATCGCCAGCAGTCGCAGGTGGAGCCCGGCGCTGTTGGCGACCCGGTGCGTCACTGTACGGTAACGGTTGGAGTTGACTCGATTGCCGCCATGGATTTGCCCGCGTCTGTTCCGGGGCAGGGGATGATACGCGAGGCGCCGCGGGCGCCGAAGGGTTTGACTTCTCGCCTGTGGCACCAGATATTTCTGATATGTCCAAAACCACCGAAACAACCCTGCCGGCGGCAGTCGAGAACTTCATCCTGCGCTGGGGCGACATGGGCACGCACTGGGGGATCAATCGTTCGATCGCCCAGATTCACGCGTTGCTGTACCTGTCCGAGCATGCGCTCACGGCGGAGCAGATCTCGAGCCAGCTCGGGATCGCGCGCTCCAACGTCAGCAACTCGCTGCGCGAGCTGGTCGTCTGGAAGCTGGTGCGCCGCGTCTCCGTGCGCGGGGACCGGCGCGACTATTTCGAGGCCGAGACGGACCTGTGGGAGATCGTCACGCGCATCGCCGAAGGCCGCAAGGCCCGTGAAATAGACCCGGTCCGCCTGGCGCTGAAGGAATGCATCGCAGAAGCCGAGGCCGACCCCGAAGTGAGCGGCGTCGCCATGACGCGCCTCGCCGACATGATGGCGTTCATCGACACCATGAACAACTGGTACACCCAGATGCTGACGCTGCCGAAAAGCAGCCTCGTGGCCCTGATCAGCATGGGCGCCCGGGTGGTCCGCGCGCTGCGGCCCGGAAGCGGGATGCAGCGGACGGACAAGTAACGGGGGTTGAAATTCATCGACAACATTCTAAGAATATGCGCCGCTTTGAATGACCGGGAAGATTCGAGTGATTGAAGCGCGGGAACTGACGCGGCGCTTTGGCGAGAACGTGGCGGTCGATTCGGTGGGCTTCACCATCGGGCAGGGCGAGATCGTCGGTCTGCTCGGCCACAACGGCGCCGGCAAGACGACGATCATGAAACTCCTGACGGGTTTCCTCGAGCCGAGTTCGGGCTCGGCGGAGATAGACGGGCAGGACGTGACCGAGCACGCGGCCGAAGTGCGGCGCAAGGTGGGCTACCTGCCGGAAACGGTTCCCCTGTATTCGGACATGACCGTCGTCGACTATCTCGAATTCGCGGCCACGGTTCGCGGCGTGCCGGCCCCGGAGCGATCATCGGCCGTTCGCCGCGCGGTTGACGCGACCGGTCTGCACGAGCGTGCGCTGGACGTCATCGACACGCTGTCGCGCGGTTTCAAGCAGCGCGTCGGCGTGGCCCAGGCGATACTGCACGCGCCCCGATTCCTGATCCTGGACGAGCCCACGAGCGGGCTCGATCCGGCCCAGACGCAGGAGATGCGCGACCTGATCCGTCGATTGGCCGAATCCGCCACTGTCATCCTGTCGACGCACATCATGCAGGAAGTGGACGCGGTGTGTGACCGGGTGATGATCCTGCGGGCGGGCAAACTCGCCCTGGACGAGAAACTCGCCGACCTGCAGCAGAGCCGGCGCCTGTTCGTGGGAACGGACGCTACCGGGCAGGCCCTGAAGGAAGCGGTCGGCGAGCAAGTCGATGTGGATGCGACCGAAGGCGGCTGGTTCCTCGGTTTCGATCGGCCTCCGGGCGACGAAACCGCCGCCGAAACCGCAGGCTGCCTGGTTCGCGCCGGGATCGCGTTCCATGCGCTGCAAAGGGAGAAACGCGATCTGGAGACGGTTTTCCGCAGCGTGAGTGACGCCGATGCCTGACGCTTCCATGGAACGAATGCCTGCGGAAACCGCCCGCCGCCTGGCGCGGCTGTGGGACACGGTCCGCGCCATCGTCCGCAAGGAGCTTGCGCTCTTTTTCGGTTCGCCCATCGCGTACCTGTTCCTGCTCGCCTATCTCGGCGTGACGCTATTCGTCTTTTTCTGGGGCGAGGCATTCTTCGCGCGCAATATCGCGGACGTGCGCCCGATGTTCGAGTGGTTGCCGATCCTGCTGATCTTCCTGGCGGCCGCGCTGACGATGCGCATGTGGAGCGACGAGCGCCGCGTCGGCACGCTCGAGTTCGTGGTCACCGTGCCCACGAGCGCCCGGCAGTTCGCGCTGGGGAAATTCCTCGCCTGCTGGGCGCTGCTGGCGGTGGCGCTGGCGCTGACCCTGCCGCTCGCCGTCACCGTCGCGATTATCGGCAACCTGGACTGGGGTCCGGTGTTCGCTGGCTATGTCGCGGCGCTGCTGCTTGGCGCCGCCTACCTGTCCATTGGCCTCTTCGTCAGCGCGAAGACCGACAACCAGATAGTCGCGCTGATACTCGCCACCTTCTCCTGCGGCGCCTTCTACTTGATAGGAAGCCCTTTCATCTCGGAGCTGTTCGACAACGAAGTCGGCGACGTGTTGCGCGCCCTGGGCGCGGGTTCGCGTTTCGAGTCCATCACGCGAGGCGTTCTCGATTTGCGCGACCTCTACTACTACGTGTCGATCATCGGCGTCTTCCTGGCGTTGAACGTCTACGCGATCGAAAGCCACGGCTGGGCCGACGACGGGCCGGCCGCGCGGCACCGAAACGCGCATCGCGCGACGGCGCTGATCGCGCTCAATTTCGTCGTCGCCAACTTCTGGCTGTCGGGGCTCTCGGGAAATGTCGCGCTGCGGTGGGATGTGACGGAAGGCAGGCAGTTCTCGATTTCCGATGCCACCCGATCCTACCTGTCGCAACTGCGGGAGCCGATGCTTGTGCGGGGCTATTTCAGCGCCAAGACGCATCCGTTGCTTGCGCCGCTGGTGCCCGAGATGCGCGACCTGCTGACGGAGTACGAGGTCGCTGCCGACGGTCGCCTGCGCCTCGAGCTGGTCGACCCCGCCGCATCCCCGGAAATGGAGGATGAGGCGAACTCCAAATACGGCATCCGTCCGGTGCCCTTCCAGGTCGCCGACCGCTACCAGTCGAGCCTCGTGAGTTCGTATTTCGACGTGCTGATCCAGTACGGCGACGAGTATGAAGTGCTGGATTTTCGAGACCTGATCGAAGTCAAGGTGAGCGGCGAAGCCGATCTCGACGTGCGTTTGCGCAACCCCGAGTACGACGTCACGCGCGCCGTCAAGAAAGTGCTGTACGGGTTTCGGGGCGGGGGCGACATATTCGACGCCGTCAGCGACCCGGTCGAATTCACCGGATACATCTCCGCCGACGAGCGGCTACCCGCGGTCCTGGTGGATCTGAAGGCCGAACTCGGCGTGGTGCTCGACGAGATGATCGCCGAGTCGGGCGGGAAGCTCACCTCCTCGATACGCGACCCGGAAGCCGGCGACGGCGCGCTCGCGACGGAGATCGCCGAGCGCTACGGGTTTACGCCCATGGCGGCGAGCCTGTTCGATCGCGACACGTTCTTCTACTACCTGACCCTTTCGGACGGCGAGACCGTAGTGCAGATACCGATACCGGAGTCGCTCGACGCCGAAGGACTGAAGCGCGGCCTCGGCGAGGGGCTGAAACGGTTTGCCGAGGGCGTGTTGAAGAGGGTCGCGATTCACCTTCCGCCCGCGCCGAATCCGTACATGCAGCAACAGATGCCGATGCCGCAGGGGGATCAGTTCGAAAGCCTCCGAAGTTTCCTGACCGTGGACTTCGACGTCGCGACGGCGGATCTTGGTTCGGGCGAACTGGGCGCCGGCTCGGCCGTGCTGCTGGTCGTGGACCCCGGAGCGCTGGGGACGAAGGAGGTCTTCGCGATCGACCAGTTTCTTATGCGCGGAGGCACGGTCGTGGTGGCGACCGGCGCGTTCGAAGTGCGCCTGGGCCCGCAGTCGCTCATGGCGATGTCGAAGAATACCGGGCTCGACGACTGGCTCGCGCATCACGGCGTTTCGATCGACAAGTCCTTCGTCATGGATGCCGCCAACTCGGCCTTCCCGGTGCCGGTGCGGCGAGAGGTGGGAGGTTTCAGCTTCCAGCAACTCGTCATGCTCGATTATCCGTACTTCGTCGATGTGCGCGACGAGGGGCTGAACCAGGACTTCATGCCGGTCTCGGAACTGCCGCAGGTGACGTTCGCCTGGGGGTCGCCGGTGGATATCGACGCCGAAGTCAATGCCGGGCGCGCTGTCACCGCGCTGCTCAGGAGTTCCCCGGCGGCGTGGCGCTCCGCGTCGACGGATGTGATGCCGAACGTGGGCGAAGACGGCGAAGTCCCGTTTGCCCCGAGCGGAGAGGTCGGAGTCGTGACGCTGGCGGGGATGATCGAAGGACGTTTCGACTCGTTCTTCGAGGAGTCGCCGCTGCTCGAAGAAGAAGAGGCGGAAGAAGACCCGGCGGAGGATGACGCGCCGGGAACCGATGCTGAAGGCCTGGACCCGGAAGCGGCCGCAGCGGACGCAGCGGACGCCGAAGAAGATGGCATAGGCGCCGTGACCAGCGTCATCGAGCGCTCGCCGGAGTCGGCCCGGCTGATCGTGATCGGGTCGAGTTCGTTCCTTGCGGATCAGACCCTCGGCATGATCGGTTCCGCCGACGGCACCCGGTACGCGAACCCGGTCCAGCTCATCGCAAATCTCGTGGACTGGGCCGTGGAAGACCAGGCCCTCCTGACTATTCGCGGCCGGGGCCATTTCAACCGAACGCTCCCGCCGATGGATGAGAACGCCCAGCGCGTATGGGAATACATCAACTACGCCATCGCGGTGATCGCCGTCTTCGGCGTGTTCGTCCTCCAGGTCGCATGGCGCTCGCGGCGTCGTCGACGGCAGGCGGCATGGCTTCAGTGATCGAATAGGGAGGCGGAATGAACCGGCAGACGATCCTGGGAGCCGTCCTGCTCGCGCAACTGATCATCGTCGCGGTGGTCTGGGGTCTGCAGTCGCGCCCCGGAGACGCGCCACCCGTTTTCCTGAGCTTTGACGCCCAGGGTGTCGATGCGCTGACTGTCGCCGCCGCCGACGACAGCGTGACGGTCGCGCGCGTCGACGGCGAATGGCGATTGTCCGACGGCTCGCCGAACGGTCTCCCCGCTGACGCCGGGAAGGTCGACGGCGTGCTGCGGAAGCTGTCCGAAGTGGCCGCCGGCTGGCCCGTGGCCACGAGCGAGTCGGCCATGGAACGGTTCGAAGTCGTCGAAGAAGCGCACCAGCGCCACGTGACGATCGGGGCGGGCGACGAGACATTGGCCGACATTTACCTCGGAACGTCGCCGACGTTCGGAAAGGTGCATGCGCGCCATGCCGCCGGCGGTCCGGTCTACGCGATCGCGTTCTCGAACTACGAAGCGGGCACGAAGCAATCCGACTGGTTGCGGAAGTCGCTGCTTCAGCCCGACGGGGAAGTGCGGTCCGTCGCGCGCAGGTCGGCGGATGCCGAGTGGACGCTCGCATCGACCGAGGCCGGTTGGACAACCGAGGGTGTGGAGCTCGACCAGGACGAGACGAACACCTTTGTCGACCGGCTTCGCAGGCTCAACGTGCTGGATCTCGTCGATGCGGAGTTGCCGCCGGAACCTGATGTGCGGTTCGTCGTCGCGGACGACGCGGGGTCTCACGAGGTGTCGCTGTTCGCCCTCGATGATGACGAGCACGCTGCGATGTCCAACCGGTTCGAAGGCGTTTTCGGCATTTCGTCCTACATCGCGGAACAGCTCAGTGTCCCGCTTGAGGATCTGGCCGTCGACGCGGACGAGGCGGACGAGAACGTCGAGGAGAGCGCAGGGCTGTCTCCCTCGGCTGCGGGGGACGACAGCTAGTCGTCGACGCCCCCCGGATAGTCGTTTTGGCGCGGGTCGCGACCGCCCGGGAACCCGCGGGCGCGGGGAGAGTCGCTCCGGCGCCCGCGACGATCGCGAGCCCCCGGTCGAGATCTCGCCTCGGCGGAGAGCGTGGCGACGTACTCGACACCGTCGGTCGCGACGGGCCTGCCCTCCTCGAATCTCGGGGCGTAGCGGTACTTTCGGATCATCGCGATGGCGACGTCGTTGAGCGCCTTTTCGGAAGACTGGGTGATGGCGGCATTCCGCACGAAGCCCCGCTCGTCGATCGTGAACTCGAGCGCGACTTCTCCCGAAAGCTCGTCGTCGATGGCCTCCTGGGAAAACTCCGGCCTCGCCCTGTAGATGGGCGTGGGCGGCTGCGACCATGACTGGCGGGCGCCCAGGGCCAGGCAGTGTTCGGTCGCGAGTTCGGGCTGCTCCATGTTCTCGTAGGTCTCGACGAGGCGTTGTCGGATGGTGCTCTCCATCTGTCGCATGGGATCGTCGTCCGTCTGGAACGCGACGAGAGAGCCATTGAAATATTCGGCGGCCTTGTCGAACTGTCGCCTTCCCGCCGCCCACATGGCCATGTGGAAGGAAGAGAGCCCGAGCCGCAGGTCGTTCTCCTGCAGTTCCTCCGCGTAGATCGCGTGGGCGCTCTGGATGTACTGTTCCGCAAATCGAATGCCCCCGCGTTGCAGCAGGTCCCGAGCGATATCGAAGCACTGCTCGGCGCGATACAGCTTGCTCTCGTGATTGCCCGCCAGCCAGGAGGCGCGGCTGAAATGCTCGAGTGCTTCCCTGGGCCGCTGGGGATCGAACTTCATGCGGCCAAGCTCGACCAGGGCGGGCACCAGTTCGATGGCATCGGTGCCGTAGTGGTCCTCCAGGACCGCAAGCTTCCCCCGCAGGACCCTCCTGGATTGCCTGTAGTCTCCGGAGTCGTTCAGCAGGACCGCGTAGTTGACCGCGAGGTTCGCCGTGTTGACACTCCTTTTCCCGAACAGCTTCGAGCCCAGCGTGTAGGCTTGTTCCGCGGCGTCCCGGGCCTTGGATGTTTCCTTGGCTTCCATGTGCTGCTTGTATTGCTGGTAGACGCGCTGGAACTCGGCCTTGTCGTCGGCGCCGCTGGTCGACGCGTGAGCCAGAAGGAATGACGCCAGCGCGATTGTCGTGAACGACTTGATCGGGTAAGACATGAGACCCCCCCACCGACTTCGGAACCCCCGAATATATCTGATGCGGCGATTCGCGTCACAGGCTTTCCGGGTCGGGTCGTTGTGCATGGCCGCTGCGGCGTCGGCAGTTCCCGCGACCCCGGTTCTCGCCGGGCCGCCGGCCCCGACGGACACGCTTGCCCTGCAACTGGAGTACAAGGTGTTCATTCGGGGCGTGCGGGTCGGCGCGGCGCGTATCCACGCGGAAACCGGCGACGGTCGATACCGCTTGTGCGGGCGCATGCACACGACGGACATCTGGGCTCGAATCGCGCCCTGGGAAGCGCGCTTCGACGTCCGGGGGCGCATCGAAGAAGCGCGCGCGGCACCGGAATCGTTTCGCATGCATGAACTCGCACGAAAGAAAAGGAGCCGGCTGATCCAGGTCGAGAAAGGTGTGCTGCGCCAGGTGCGGGACGGTGAGCCGCAGGAGGATCAACCGGCGCCCGAAGGCGTCGACTTCATTTCCTTTTTCTGGGTGACGGCGCAGTGCGGCGCGGAACTCGTGCTCAACAACGGGCGCAAGAGCTACGCGATGATCTTGCGGGAACGCAGCGTCGGCGGCGACGGCGCGGAACGCTGCGACTACGAGGTCCCCGACGAAGACGGCAAAGCGTCGCCCGCGCGCTTGGAGATCGTCGACCGCCACGGTCGACGCGTGCCGCAGACCGTCACGATGCCCGCAAAGTTGCAGCGACAGCTCAGGCTGGTCGACGTATCGATTCTCAAAGACCCGTCCGACCGGCGAGCCATGGCCTGTTCGTTGTCGGATCCGGCCGCCGACGCGCGCGACAGGTCGACAGAGACTGTTCATAATCCGCCCCCTTGAGCGATCGGCACGGACAGCGGATGGGGTCTCTTCGAAGCTGGCATAGCGGCGTTCGTCATCTCGCGCAGCATCCTCTCTTCGCAAGGACGGGGTCTTGAGCGACGCCTTTCTCGGGGACTCCCCGCCGCGAGACGGCGGGTTGATCGAGTGGTTCGCCCGCAACACCGTCGCGGCGAACCTGATCATGCTGCTCATGCTCGTCGGCGGATTCTTCGCCGGATCGCAACTCACGGCGCAAATATTCCCGACCATTGATCCGCAGGTGATCAATGTCCGGGTGGCCTATCCGGGGGCGACGCCGACCGAGGTGGAGGAGGGCATCACCCGACGCGTGGAGGAGGCGGTATTCGGGATAGACGGCGTTGATCGCGTCCTTTCCAAGGCCTCCGAGAATGTCGGCACGGTGACCGTCGAACTGAAGGACTTCATCGACGCGGCGCGCGTCCACGACGATGTCGAGTCGGCCGTGCAGCGGATTTCGGACTTTCCGCCGGAGGACGCGGAACAGCCCAGCGTCGTTCGCGCGGAGACCGTCAGCGACGTCATGACCATGGTGGTGTCATCCGAGCTGTCGGAAGCGGAACTGCGGCGGGGCGCCGAACTGCTGGAGGAGGAACTGCTCGCGCTGCCGTCGGTCTCGCTCGTTTCGCTCGCGGGAACCCGCGACTACGAGATTTCCATCGAGGTGCGCGAGGAGGCGTTGCGCCGATACGGCCTGAGCATCGAACAGGTGGCGCGGGCGGTGGGTCAAGCGTCACTCAACCTGTCGTCGGGCGAATTGCGTACCGAGGGTGGCGATCTGCTGTTGCGCACCAACGCCAAGCGGGAGCGGGGCGAGGAATTCGAGGACATCGTCGTTCGCTCGGCGCCGGATGGGGCGGTGCTCCGCCTGCGGGACGTTGCCAACATCCGCGACGGCTTCGCCGATGTGGATCTCATCCACGAGTACAACGGCCGGCAGAGCGTGTTCGTGCAGGTAAAGAAGTCCGAAGCCGAGGATGCGCTTGTCATCGCGGAGGACATCAAGGGACTGCTCGCAGGCTATCGGCCGCCCCCCGGCATCGATGTGGCGGTGTGGGAAGACCAGACCGAGATCCTCAAGGACCGGATCAGCCTTCTCGTACGGAACGGGTTGCTCGGCTTTACACTGGTTTTCCTGTTCCTGGTCGTCATGCTCGACCTGCGGCTGGCGCTGTGGGTGGCGATGGGCGTGCCGATCTCGTTTCTCGGCGCGTTCCTGTTTTTCGACTTTCTCGACGTCAATATCAACATGGTGTCGCTGTTCGCCCTGATCATGGTGATCGGCATCGTCGTCGACGACGCGGTGGTGGTGGGGGAGAACATCTCCTCCCAATGGGACGCGGGCAATGTCGGACCCCAGGCGTCCATCGCGGGCACGCACGGAGTGCGGAGTCCGGTGCTCGTGGGCGTTCTGACGACGATGGCCGCGTTCGCTCCGCTGGCGTTCGTCACCGGAACCTTCGGTCAGATTCTCGGCGTGGTGCCGCTGGTTGTGGTGACCGTGCTTGCCATGTCTCTCATCGAGGCGTTCTTCATCCTGCCCGCGCACCTGGCCCATCCGGGAACCTGGAGCCGATGGCCGCTCGACGCGTTTCAGGCGGCGGTGGCCGGCGCGGTGCGGCGCTTTCGCGACAATCGGCTCGTGCCCGTCATCGAAACCGCTGTCCGCCATCGCTACCTGACGCTGCTCGGCGGGATGGTGCTGCTTGCCGTGGCGGCGTCGCTGATGCTGAGCGGGACAGTGAGGTTCCTGTTCTTTCCGACGCTGGAATCCGACGGCATGCGGGCGGACATCGAGTTCCCGGTGGGAACGCCATTCGCGGCGACGCGCGCGGCCGCGGAAAAGATCGCCGCCGCCGCACATGCCGTCAACGAGGACGTGGGCGGAACGTCGATGCGCGCGCTGAGCGTTACCGTCGGCGGCCGGGCGGGAGAGTTCACCGGCCCGGGCGGGACCGAGGCGATGCGGATCGCGAGCCACATCGCCACGGTCCAGGTGCAACTGCATCGCGAGCCGCTGCGCACGCTGGCGGCGACGGAACTGGAACGCCTGTGGCGAGTGAAGGCGGGCGACGTGCCCGGCGCGGAAAGGTTGACGTTCTCGGCGGAGTTTGCCGGCCCCGGCGGGGCGGACGTGGAATACGAACTGGCCCACCACGACGACGCGACGCTCTCGGCGGCGGTGGACGACCTCAAGGAAGCCTATCGACGCTATCCGTCAATGTACGAGATTCAGGACTCCGACAGTCCGGGCAAGCGCCAGTACGACATTGAGCTGACACCCGCCGGCGAGGCGGCCGGACTCACCCAGGCCGATATCGCGCGGCAACTGCGCGGCAACTTCTTCGGCGCCGAAGTGCACCGGATCCAGCGCGGACGCCAGGAGCTCAAGGTCATGGTGCGGTATCCCCCGGAGCAACGCCAAAGCGCGCAGGACTTCTTCAATGTCAGGGTACGCCTGGCCGACGGTGCCGAAGCGCCCCTCTCGGCGGTTGCGCGCGTCACCGAGTCCCGAGGCTACTCGTCCATCGATCGGGTCAACGGCCTGCGCGTCGTTACCGTTACGGCTGAAGTGGATACTGCAATGGCGACGCCGACGGAGGTGAATGCCAGCATTCAGCAGGATGCGCTGCCCGACCTGGTGAGCCGCTATCCGGGATTGCAGGTCGCGCAGGCGGGTTTCGGCATGGAACAGTCCCGCGACCTGGGCGCGCTGGGATACCTGGCCCTCGTGGCGCTGATGGTGATCTTTGCCTTGCTGGCATCGCAGCTTCGAAGCTACGTTCAGCCCTTCATCATCCTGGCGGCGGTCCCGTTCGGCGCGGCGGGCGCGCTGATCGGCCATTTCCTCCTGGGCTACGATCTGTCGTTCATATCGATCTTCGGCATGGTGGCGCTCGCCGGCGTGGTGGTGAACGACTCGCTGGTGCTGGTCGACCGCTACAACAGGCTGCGCCGGGAAACCGGGGCATCGGCGATCGAAGCGGTGGTGACCGCCGCGCGACTGCGTTTTCGCGCCGTTTTCCTGACCACCGCGACGACCGCCCTCGGCTTGACGCCGATGCTGTTCGAGACCAGCACCCAGGCGCAGTTCCTGATCCCGATGGCGGTAAGCCTGGCGACGGGAATCGTGTTTGCGAGCGTCGTCATCCTGTTTCTCGTGCCGGCGCTGGTCATCGTGCGCGAAGATTTCCGCCGCGCGCCCGCACGAACGCAACGTGCCCCCGCAGAGGGTTCCGCCGCCTCGTAGCGGAGGATTGCGGCAGCGGGAGCAGGAGTCTTCAGGCCCGGTTCAGGGCCTTGCAGATGTTGTACGCGCCCTTTGAAACGCCGGAGAAAAAGCCGGCGGGGACCAGAATCGGGCGGCGGCGCGGAATCAGTTCGCCGGCGTCCATGTCCTCTATGGCCGCCAGGGTTCGCTTCAGGCTGATCTCGGTCAGCTCGTAGCTCCGCTTGTCGTTCAGGTCCAGTCCGCCGCATGCGATGACGGCCGTGATGAGGCGCCCCAGGACATTGCTGCGGTACAGTCCCCAGCATTCCTCGAACGTGAAGTCGCCCGCCCCCATGCCGCGAACGATTTCGTGGTACTCCATGACCGCTTCGCGCTCCACCTGGCGGCGAACGTCGCTCGTGACGCTCGTCGCCAGAAAATACGCCACGTCGTACAGTCCGCTGTGGATCGCGCTGATCTGCCAGTCGATGACGGCGAAGTCCTCGTTGTCTCCGAAGAACATGTTGTCGAGGCGATAGTCCCCGTGAGTGAAGGTCATGGGGCTGGCGGCGAGGATGCCCAAGTGCTCGGCCACGCGCGGTCCATAGGACTCGACGATCCGCCGGGTCTCCGTCGAGAGTATCCGGCTGAAAAGGCGCACTGTCTTCAAGAGGTTGGCCATATAGACGGTTTGCACCAAGGGCCTGTACTTCGCGCTTAGCTCTTTTCGAGCGCCCGACAGGTCCGGGTGATCGGCCCTGCTCCAGTAGTGCCCATGCAGCTCGGCAATTCCGCGTACGGCGCGTCTTGCCTGCCGCGCCGACGCGCCGACGATCTGGTCCGCGGCTTTCATCGCGCCCAGGTCTTCGAGCACGAGGACGAACCGATGGCTTCGCGCCTCGAAGTCGCCGTATAGCAGCGTCGGCGTCCGTAGCGGAACGTGGGCTGCGAGGCGGTCGTAATAGTCGTACTCCCGCTTGTACAGATCGAACCGCTTGCACAGGCGCCGGCTCTTCGGTTCTGAACTGGGCAGCTTGACGATGACCGAACCAGGCGCCGTTGTCTCCTCGCCGGGGGACTTGCCGACGCCGTCCCGATAGGTGAGGTGACAGCGCAGGATATCGGCGAGCAGGCCGACGCCGACGCCGATCTGTTCGACATCCAGGGCCTTGATCGGAGGAATGTCGACGGCGCCTCCCGCCGTCAGCGCCTGCTGCATCCAGTCGATGGTGATGGCGTTGCGGCTGCCGGGTATGGTCGGACGGTCTGTCATGGCGGTGTCCCCAGTAGGCCGGAGGCCGGGCACACCTGGCCGGGTCGCCGTCTCCATGTCGAGACCCGGCGGACCTTGGGGCCGTGATCTCTGCTTGGGTTGGGTTTCGAAGGTTGCCATAATCCGCACCGTTTTGCTGCGCGCGCGGATGGCCAATGCGTTTGCCCGAGAGCATGTTCGACCGGCGGCGGTCCGAGGGCCGTCGTTTTCGCGTTGTCGGCCCGATCCAGATACTCGCCGTGGCGGCGGTGGTCATCGCCGCCCTGGTTTTTACGCGGGCGCCGTCGAAAGAGGACGTGCTGGGTGCCGAGGGGTTGGCGGGACTCGATCGATCCGTGCCGCCGCCGGTGGTGCGAGTGATTCGGCCCGTTCTGGAAACGACGGCCCTCAGGGTTGTCACGACAGGGTCGATCAACGTCCGCAACCACGTCGCGTTGACACCGCAGATCACCGGCCGCGTGGCGACAGTCTCGCCGAACCTGAGAGCCGGAGGATCGTTTGCCGCGGACGAGGAATTGCTTGTCATCGAGACCAGCGACTTCGAACTGGCGGTCGAGCAGGCGCTGGCCGACGTCGCGTCGGCCGAGTCGACGCTCAGGCTGCAGCGGGCGGAAGGCGATGCCGCGCGTTCGAACTATGCCATCCTGCATCCGCGCGAAGCGGTGCCGCCGCTCGTCGCGCGAGTGCCGCAGATCGAACAGGCCAGGGCGCGGCTCGCCTCTGCCCTGGCGCGCTCCAAGGTGGCCGCGCTGGAACTGTCCCGCACCCATTTCTCCCTGCCGTTCTCCGGTCGCGTGACCGAGGCGGCCGCGGAAGTCGGGCAGGTCTTGACCAAGGGGCAACCGTTCGGCAAGGCGTTTGCCCTCGATGCGGTGGAAGCGGTGGGTTTCATCAGCCAGGATGACCTGCGCCGCATTTCGCCTGTCGCCGGGCGCCGCGCGACGGTTCGCGCCAACGGCGAAGTGTTGTCGGCGGTAGTGGAACGGGTTTCGTCCGAACTCGACGCGCGGACGCGTTTCGCGAGCCTGTTCCTCTCCTTCGAGGAAGCGCCCGCCTTGCCGCCGGGGACCTTCGTCGACGTGGAGATCGCCGGCCCTCGGCTTCCGAATACCTATACCCTGCCGGAAGCGGCGGAGCAGGTGGGCGCCGAGGTATGGATCGTCGATGGAGACCGACTTGAGGTCGTGCGTCCAACGGTCCGCGGGCGGCAAGGCCCCGGTATCGTGGTGGATGCTTTCGATTACGCGGACGGCGTCGTCATCGGCGCCGTGCCCGGAGCGCGCCGAGGCCTGCCGGTGGTGACGGCTAGCCCGGACGTGTGACGACAGCTCCCGGCGATGCCATGCGCTGGCACATCGACTCCCGCGCTCCTGATTCCTGTCGATCGCTCGGAGCAGCGACGGGCATTGGGCCTCGCCGCGGCGCCTCTGCCCTTCGTCGGAGAGGACCTCTGGAACTGCTACGAACTGTCCTGGTTGACGGAGGGAGGCGTTCCGGCCGTCGGGACGCTGCAGATCAGGGTGCCGAGCACCGCGCCCGCGACCGTTGAGAGCAAGTCCCTGAAGCTCTACCTCAACGCTTTCTCCCAGACGACGTTGCCCAAGGGTGCGGACATCCTCTCGCTGATCCGGGAAGATCTGAGTGGACTTTGCGGGGCTGCCGCGGACATATCTTTGGCAGAACCGAACGACGCAGTTCCGCCCGCTTGCCCGCCGGGACAGTCTCTCGACCGCGAGCGGGTCGCCATCGAGACCTACGAGCGCGACGCGGCGGTGCTGAATGACGCCTGCGGGACCCGTGTCGTGGAAGAGACATTGCACACGAACCTGTTCGCTTCCCTCTGTCCGGTCACCGGGTGGCCCGACTGGGCGTCGGTACTCGTCACCTACCGGGGGCCGCAGATCGATCGCCGAAGACTACTGCGGTATCTCGTTTCCTACCGTCGCCACCGCGCGTTCCACGAAACAGTTGTCGAGCAGATATTCGTCGACATCATGGCGCGATGCGCCTGCGAGCGGTTGACGGTGTACGGCCGGTTCCTGCGGCGCGGCGGCATCGACATCAATCCGTTTCGATCGACGCACCTGTCCACAGCGCCGCAGATCCGGCTCGCCAGACAATAGCGCCCTCGTTGACGACGGGGATCAGTAGTACACCGACCGGCTGCCGCCATCTTCGGTACATTCTCACCTTGCTGGGGAACTGAATTTGTCACTAGAATCAATGGCAATCCCGCTGACAGAGACGTGGCCATGCCGATGATTCGCCGCATCCAGGCGTTGAACTACGGTTGCTTGCGTCATATCGACCTGTCGCTGGGCCAATTTCATGTGCTCGTTGGCCCGAATGCCAGTGGCAAGAGCACGCTTTTCGATGTCGTCGCCTTTCTCGGCGATATGGTGCGGGAAGGCGTTGAGGTGGCAGTACGCAAGCGCACCGACAACTTTCAGGACCTTGTGTGGGGTAGACCCTCGGAACACCCTGCCTTCGAGTTGGCCGTGGAGTTCCAAATCCCGGAAGACTTGAAGATGCGCCTGCCCCTGGACAAGGGCTTTGGGGTATTCCGCTACGAAGTTCGCATTGGCGAAGTGGGGGATAGGGTCACTATCAATGCGGAGCGGGCCGTTCTGATGCCCGAGCGCGAGAGCGAACCGAGACAGCGGTCGTTGTTTCCGCTCCCGATGCCGCCGGCTGAATCGATTCTGATAGGAGGCTACCGTCGTGGCGCTCGGTCGATTCTCAGCAAGTCCAGCGAAGGAAAGGACAATTTCAGCATCGAGGTTTCCCCGCAGTCGGGGAAAGGATGGGCTGTCAGCATCTCGTTTGGGCCGCACAGATCAGCATTGGGAAACTTGCCCGAGTCTCCAGAGAAGTTCCCGGTTGCTACCCGTGTCAAACGCATGCTGGAAACGCAGGTGACGAGGTTGTTTCTCGAAGGTGGAAAGATGCGCGGGTCCAGCCCGCCCGCACTACGCAGAGAGGGTTTTTCGCCTGACGGCGCCAACCTCCCTTGGGCGATTGCCAACCTTAAGAAAGCCAACCCGACGAGTTTCACCGATTGGCTGGCACATGTACAAACCAGCCTGCCCGATGTCGAGACGATCAATATCGTCGAACGCCCCGATGACCGACATGCCCACTTGGTGATGACGTACAAATCGGGTCTGCAAGTGCCGTCCTGGATGGCTTCGGACGGCACGCTTCGGTTTCTTGCGCTGACGCTCATTCCCTACCTGGAAGATCAAGGCTACCTCTACTTGCTTGAGGAGCCCGAAAACGGGGTTCATCCTTCGGCGTTGGAATCTGTGTACGACTCTTTAGCGTCGATATATGACTCCCAGACACTGGTTGCCACCCACTCCCCTGCCTTCCTTCGATTGATCGATCCGATTGAAGCGCTCTGCTTTGCCAAGGACGACGAAGGTGCTACCGACATCGTGCATGGCGTGGATCACCCGCACTTGCGTGGTTGGCAGGGCGAAGCCGTGGACACCAACCTGCTGTTTGCTACCGGGGTCATAGGGTGATGGGCGACGAGAGGGACCTGATCGCACTGGTCGCAGATCGCGACATGGAACAGGCCCTCCAGGGACTATTGACCGAGCCCAACAGGCTGGGCACGCGGCCCGTCAAGCACGAAATCCGAATACACCCGGGGCGTGACCCAGGATGTCGAGTGCAAGCTGTCGAGTTCTTGCGGCCTTTCCTGAGTTCCAGTCGACATGCGCTGGTGGCTTTTGATCTGGATGGTTGTGGGAGTACCGCAAACCGCCTTGAGACACAGAGTCTTGTCCAGGATGGTTTGACTCGGAATGGCTGGACAGGCCGTTGTAAGGTCGTCGTTATAGATCCCGAGCTTGAGTCATGGGTATGGGCACCTTCCCGTAATGTCTCTGAAGCGCTTGGATGGGGTTCGAACTTCGAGGAACTGAGAACCTGGCTGTGCGACCGAGGGCTCTGGCCCGCCGACGAGCCGAAACCGCCGGATCCCAAGCGTGCAATGAGGACGGCTATTCGGAATGCGCGGCCAACCAGGCGGCCACGCCTTTCGGCTACCTTGTTTGACCGAATAGCGCGGGGATCACATCCCCGCAACTGTAGTGATCCCGCGTTGAACGAGATGAGGGAGACGCTACGATCCTGGTTTCCGCCAGCAGTTGAGAATCGCTAACGAACGGACGGTAGCATGGGTTGCCGTAAGGACTCGTTCAAACGAGGCGGGGATCAGTAGTACACCGACCGGCTGCCGCCGCCGTCGGCGGCGATGACTTCGCCATTGATGGCCCAGGACTTGTCCGAGCAGAGGAATACCGCGAGATGGCCGATCTCGGCGGCGTCCACCATCCTCCCGATCGAGTTGCTTCGCGGGTTGTCCGCCGCATAGTCCCGCGCTTCCACCTCGGCGGGGGTAAGGCCTGTCTTTTCGGCTCGCGCCTTCAGCGCCACGGCGGTGCGTTCCGTGCGGGTGGCACCGGGATGGATGCAGTTGACGGTGATCCCGTCGCGTCCCAACTGCATCGCCAGCGTGCGCGTCTGGTGCACCAGGGAAACGTTCCTGGCGCCGCCGCTCATGTTGCCGGCGACGCGTGCATTCAGGCCGCTGATGTTGACGATCCTGCCCCAGCCCGAGGCCTTGAGATGCGGGATCGCAGCCCGGGCGCAACGCAAGGCGCCCATGTACTTGACATCGAAGTCGTCGAGAAAGTCCTCGTCGACGATGGTGTCGATCCGACCGGTCGCCGTGGGCGAGCCCCCGGGCCGGGAGCCGCTATTGATGAGTATCTGCAGGCCCCCGAGTTGCCGGGCGGCAGAACCCACTGCGGCTTCGACGTGGCCTCGGTCCGTGACGTCGCAGGGGATCGGCAATACGCGCTGTCCGGTCGCGGTCGAGATTTCGCGCGCCGTCCGCTCAAGCTCCTGCTCGGTCCGAGCGCTGATCGCAAGGTCGACGCCTTCGCGCGCGAGCTCAAGCGCGATCGCCTTGCCGATGCCGCGGCTGCCGCCAACCACCAGGCCCCGCTTGCCTGCCAATCCCAGATCCATCGTCCATTCCTCTCATCACCGTCCGCCGTGGCGATCATTGAATACCCGGAACGCTGGACGATCAATTCCTGGTCCTGCGTTTTGTTGGCGGGCGGGGAGGGGGCTGCGCGCCTGGTTTGGTATAGTGAGGCGATCCGGCCGAACCTGAAATGCTCGCCGCGCTGGCCAGCCACCCCGCCGAGAACGCTGTCGATCATGAAGATCACCGATATCACCCACACGCCCCTGACCATCGGCAAGGGCCTGCTGCGCGTGCAGACGGATGCTGGCGTCGAAGGCCATGCGGAAGTGCCGGGCCGCCATGGCGCTGTATTCGACGCCTACCTTGATGGCGCGATGAAGCCCGCGCTGGTCGGCGCAAACCCCTGCCTGGTGGACCGGCATTGGGAAACCCTGGCGCTGGGACGTGACGAGCGCTCCAACAAGCTGCCGGGCTGGGCCGTCGGCGTGATCGACATCGCATTGTGGGACCTTCTGGGCAAGGATGCGGGGCTGCCCGTGCACACGCTGATGGGCGGTGCCAGGCGGACCGCGATTCCCCTGTACTGGAGCACCGGGTCCGGCTGGAGGATGCGTCCCGAAGAAATGCTCGGCCTGGTCCGGAACGGCTGGGAGGAGGGCTTTCGGGCGTTCAAGATTCGCATGGACTGGCGTGGCTGGCGCCAGGATGCGGACCCGTCCAAGGACTACAGCATGTTCAAACTGGTGCGCGAGTACCTGTCCGGGGGCGAGTATCTCGGTTTCGACGCCAACAACGGCTACTCGGTGTCCACCGCGATCCAGCAGGGACGCCGTTTCGAGAAACTGGGCATCGACCATTTCGAGGAGCCGATCCCGCACTACGATCTGCCCGGACTCAAGCAGGTGGGCGATGCGCTTGATGTCGCCGTTTCCGCGGGCGAACAGGACGCCTACCGCTGGTGGTTCCACCACCTGGTGCTGCTGGGCGATCCGGACATACTGCAGCCTGATATCCTCAATGCCGGCGGTCCGAGCGAGGTCAAGCGCATCTTTGAGATGGCGACCGTGCTCAACAAGCCCGTCATGCCCCACAGTCCGCAGGCGGGGATCAATTCCATGGCGTCGCTGCACGTCTACGCAACCGTGCAGAACGCCACCCGCCCGCACGAGTTCTCCATCGAGTTTTCCGGTCCCCTGGACGAGGTCGCCGAACTGTACGGGGAGGCCGTATTGCCGAAGGACGGAGTCGCGATTCTCGGCGATGGACCGGGGTTGGGAATCGATCTCAACGAGGCCGCGGTTGCCCGGCTGACGGCGCGCTGATCGAAAGTGTCCGCGCGGATCGCCTATCGGAATGCCCGCATCTGGGATGGCGCGGCCGATGACTATCTCGGCGTTGGCTCCGTCGCCGTGGAGGACGGGCGCATAGTGGCCGTGGACGAGAACACGGATGGCGATGATGTCCGCGACATGTCGGGCCTGACGCTCGTGCCGGGACTGATCGATGCGCATGTGCACATGACGCTGGATCCGGGTCTGCGCACGCCGGAAGAACAGCTTGCCGCAACCGACGAGGAGGTCTGGCGCGGAATGGTGGAGCGTGCCGAAGGGATGGCGCGGGCCGGCATCACCACCGTGCGCGACCTCGGCGGGGGGAAGTGGCTCGAAATCGATCTCAGGGACCGCATCGACGCCGGCGAATTGACGGGTCCCAGGCTGCTGTGCGCGGGGCAACCGGTGACGTCGGTCGGGGGGCACTGCCATTTCTGGGGCGGCGAGGCGCGCGATCCGGACACCGCGCGCGGCGTGATCGATCGCCAGCTCGAGCATGGCGTCGACCTGATCAAGATCATGGCTACCGGCGGGATGTTCACGAAAGGCTCGTCGCCCGGGAAGGCGCAGTTCGACGCGGACTCGACCAGCGCCATCGTGCGCCATGCCAGGGAGAGCGGCCTGGACGTCGCGGCGCATTGCCATGGCACCGAGGGAATTGCCCACGCGGCAAGCGCGGGGGTTGCGACCATCGAACACTGTTCATGGATCGGCGACGATGGGCGCAGAAGCGGATACGATCCGGAGGTGGCGGCCGAAATCTCGCGCCGGGGCATCTGGGTTTCTCCTACAATCAACGCTGGCTGGAGTCGGTTCGCCCGCGGCGACGGCAAGTTCGAAGAGCTGGTGAAGGGAACTTTCGCCCGCATGCGCGCCGCCGGGGTGCGCCTGATCGCATCGACGGACGCCGGCATTCCGAATGTGCGGCACCAGGATCTCGCCAAGGCGTTGCCGGTCTTTGCGCGGTTCGCCGGACTGACGCCCGTCGAGGTGCTGCGCTCGGCGACATCGGATTGCGCGGATGCGCTGGGTTTGAGGGACGTGACCGGACGCATCGCGGAGAACCATGCTGCCGACATGGTGTTCGTGGAGGGAGATCCGCTGACGGACCTCGGCGTGCTGGAGTCGCCGGTGATGGTATTGGCGAGAGGAAGGAAAGTGAAAGGCGAGTAATCCATGGAAGTAGTGACATGAGCTTCAGAGAAGAGACGCGGACGTGGCTTGAGGAGAACTGTCCGGAGAGCATGCGCGCGCCCATGCCGGCGGACGAGTTTCCCGATTTCGGGCGCCGTGCCCGCTACAAGAATCCGGACACCAAGCTGTGGCTGGACCGGATGGCGGAACGCGGATGGACGATGCCCCTGTGGCCCGCGGAATACGGGGGCGGCGGCCTGTCGAAGGAGCAGACGCGGGTGCTGGAGAAAGAACTCCAGCGGATCAATGCGCGGCCCGCTCTCGGCGGCGGCATGGGAACGAGCATGATCGGCCCCGCGCTGTTGGAATTCGGCTCGCCGGAACAGTGCGGCGAACACATTCCGAAAATCGTGCGCGGCGAGATCTGGTGGTGCCAGGGATATAGCGAACCCGGTTCCGGTTCGGACCTTGCCGGGCTGCAGACCCGCGCGGTGGAGGACGGGGACGACTACGTCGTCAACGGTTCCAAGATCTGGACTTCGAACGCCGACCGGGCGGACTGGATGTTCTGCCTCGTGCGTACCGATCCGGACGTGCCGAAGCATGACGGCATCACGTTCATTCTGTTCGACATGGCATCCCCGGGCGTCACCGTCAGGCCCATACGCCTGATCAGCGGCGCGTCGCCCTTCTGCGAGACTTTCCTGGACGATGTGCGGGTGCCGAAGCGCAATGTGGTCGGCGAGCCCGGGAAAGGCTGGACCGTGGCGAAACGTTTGCTCCAGTACGAAAGAACGTCGATCGGCGGAGGCATGGGCGGTGGCCTCAGCGGCGGTACCCGGGCGCGCTCGCTGCAGGCGCTCGCGAAGCGCTATGCGGGCCATGTCCGGGGCCGCATCGCCGACGACGGGTTGCGCGCGCGGGTGGTCGAACACTCCATGAACGACCGCGCTTTCGGCCTCTCGATGCGCCGCAACGGCGAGGAGAGCAGGAGCGGCCGGGCGCCGACCTTCACTTCGTCGTTCTTCAAGTACTACGGGACGGAGCAGAACAAGGACCGGTACGAAATCCTGACGTCGCTGCTCGGCGTTCAGGCCCTCGGCTGGTCGGGCGACGGATTCGCCGACAGGGAACTCGCCACGACCCGCGAGTGGCTGCGCTCGAGGGCCAACAGCATCGAGGGCGGAACGTCCGAGATCCAGCTCAACATCATCGCGAAGCGCATTCTCGGACTGCCCGACTGACCTTGTGCCAGCGCCGATGAACGCAACGAACAGATTGATCGACCGCGTCTATGCGAGCCCGACCAGGTGATCGCGTGCCACGGGATTCGCCCGGCGCCGACGTGATTCCGGAACACCTCCGCACCCCGAGGTTCTTCCTCGTCGTCGCCAGCATCGCGATACCGCTCGGCTTCGCGGCCTGGCAGGCGCTGCTGAACAACTTCGTCATCGAGCGCGCCGGGTTCACCGGCGTCGAGATCGGCATCCTGCAGAGTTTGCGGGAGGTTCCCGGGTTTCTCGCTTTCACCGCCGTATTCGTGTTGCTCGTATTGAGGGAGCAGACGTTCGCGGTGATCGCCATCGCGCTGTTCGGCCTCGGCACGGCGCTGACCGGCTTTTTCCCCTTCGAGTACGGCCTGTATTGCACAGCCGTGCTGATGTCGATCGGCTTCCACTATTTCGAGACGGTCAAGCAATCCCTGTCGCTGCAATGGCTGTCCAAGGAGGAGGCGCCGCGCATCCTGGGCAAGCTGATCGCCGTCGGGTCCATGTCGTCCCTCATCTGCTTTGCGGTGGTGTGGGTCGCGCTGTCCATCGGGATCGACTACGCGTGGATCTACCTGGCGGCGGGCGGCGGGGTGCTCGTCCTCGCGGCCATGCTCGCTTCCTTCCCGCAATTCGCCTCGAAGACCCCGCAAAGGAAGCACATCGTCCTGCGGCGACGGTACTGGCTCTACTATGGACTGACGTTCCTGTCCGGCGCGCGCCGCCAGATATTCATCGTCTTCGCCGGCTTCCTCATGGTGGAGAAGTTCGATTACAGCGCGCAGAACATCGCGGCGCTTTTCCTCATCAACCACGCATTCAACTTTTTCTTTGCGGAGCGCATCGGCGCGATTATCGGGCGCATCGGCGAACGCCGCGCGCTGACGTTCGAGTACATCGGCCTGATCGGCGTCTTCACCGCCTATGCGTTTGTCGATAACGCCTACCTTGCCGCCGGACTGTACGTGGCGGACCATATGTTTTTCGCGCTCGCCATCGCCATCAAGACCTATCTGCAAAAGATCGCCGATCCGGCGGACATCGCCTCCACTGCCGGGGTGTCCTTCACCATCAATCACATCGCCGCGGTCGTCATCCCCGCGGTTCTCGGGATGGTGTGGATTGTTTCGCCGGCCGCGGTATTCCTGGTCGGCGCGGCTTTCGCCGCATGCTCGCTGAGTCTTTCGCAGAATGTCCCCGCCCGCCCCGCGCGCGGCAACGAGGTGGTTTTCGGTCGGGTATGATGGGCGGACCCCCTCGATATCGAAGCAATGCCCGATGCAGGAACTACCCCTAAGCCGGTATACGGTTCTCGACCTCACGCACGCCCGGGCGGGGCCCACGGCGGTGCGGTTGCTCGCCGACTGGGGAGCCAACGTCATCAAGATCGAGCCCCCGGGAGGGAATAGCAGGCTCATCGGGGCGCGTCGCGGAGCGGACGAGCAGAACCTGCATCGCAACAAGCGCGGTGTCGTGCTCGACCTCAAGAGCGCGGAGGGCCATGCGGCCTTCATGCGCCTGGCGGCCGCGGCCGATATCGTCGTTGAGAACTTTCGCGCCGACGTGAAGCACCGGCTGCGGGTCGACTACGAGTCCGTCAAGGCCGCGAACGAAGCGATCATCTACGCCAGCATCTCCGGTTTCGGCCAGGACGGTCCTTACAGTTCGCGTCCCGGCGTGGACCAGATCGTGCAGGGGATGAGTGGGCTGATGTCGATCACGGGAACGCCCCAGAGCGGTCCGATGCGCGTCGGCATCGCCATCAGCGACACGGCGGCGGGCATGTTTCTCGGCCAGGGCATCCTGTTGGCGGTGCTCCACCGCGAGCGAACCGGCGAAGGCCAGTGGGTGCACACGTCGCTGCTGGAAGCGATGCTGAACAAGATCGATTTCCAGGGCGCGCGCTACACGATGCTCGGGGAAATTCCGAAACAGCAGGGCAACGATCATCCCGTGGCGACGCCGATGGGCACGTACAGGTGCGGCGACGGACTGGTGAACATCGCGGCGTCCTCCATCCGCATGTGGAAGAGCTTCTGCACTGCAGTCGATTCGGAGCGCCTGTTGCGCAACGAAGCCTATGCGACGTTTCAGGACCGCTCGCGAAACAAGGCCGCGCTGACGCGCGATATCGAAGCGGTGATCGCGGACTTCACCGTTGCCGAGCTGGTCGAACGCCTGAATCCGGCCGGCGTCCCTTGCGGGCCGGTCAACGACATCGCCGAGGCGTACGAAAACCCCCAGGCAAAGTTCCTGAAGATGACAAAGCCGGCGCCGCATCCCGAACTTGGCGACGTGAACCTGATCCGGTCGCCGATCAACCTGTCGAGGTTCCCCCAGCCGGAACGGTTTGATCGGGCGGCGCCGGATTCGGGTAGCGACACGCGGGAAGTCCTGCGGGAATTCGGCTTTGCCGAGACCGAGATTTCCTCGCTTGCGGATTAGCCGGCACCGGACCTCCCGGGACCGCCTTCCAGGCAGCGCATCCGCACCTCCACTTCAAGCTCTGTCTCGCCGCCTCCGCGCAGCACGCCGCGGGTGGGGGAGACGTCGCGGTAGTCGCGGCCCATGCCGACGAGAACGTACTGCTCGTCGGCGAGGGCATTGTTGGTCGGGTCGAATCCGAGCCACCCGATTTCCGGCAGCAGGCACTCCACCCAGGCGTGGGTGCCGACGGATGTTTCGGAGAGGCCGGCGTCTCCCAGGTAGCCGGAGACATAGCGGGACGGAATGCCCCAGGAGCGCGCGATCGCGATCATGACATGCGCGTAGTCCTGGCAGACTCCGGCGCCGGTCCCGAGGATGCGTTCCATGGTGGATTCGGCGGTGGTGACGCCGGGCTCATAGCGAAACACGCGATGAAGCGCGCTCGATAGTCGGAGCAGATCGGTCAGCGGATCCGCCACGGGCGCAATCCGGTGTCGTTCGATGAATGCGGCCAAGGCGGGAGTCGGACGCGTGAGCGCGCTTGGCGAGGTGAAGTCCCAGTGTTCGAACGCGTCCGCCGCGGATCGCGCTTCGCGCCAGGCGTCGCGGGCAAGCGCCAGGGGCAGCGGGTCCGGCGCCGCGGACCGGACATCCGAGCGCGCGACGATGCGTAGCGCGTCGTGCTTCTGGTGGAGACTGAAGACGTGATGCGTGTTGCCGTGGGCGTCGGTTTGCGCGCTCAAGGCGGCGACGGGTTCCGTCTTGATCTCGAACTCCCGCAATGATTGTCCCCGGTCCCCTCTGGGCTGCAGGCAAAGCGTCATTACGCAGCTTTGCGCGGGTGTTTCGTAGCGGTAGCGGGAGATGTGCTCGATGTGGTAGCGAAAGCCGGTCATCGTGGACTTCAGGGGATGCGGTCCTCGACGGGGTACTCCATGTGGGCGGCCGTTATGAGATCGTGCAGATTCCGGCAGTGGGCGTTCGCTTTTTGCAGCAGTGCCTGGTGGTCCTCGACGTCCGGCCAGTCGTATCGAACGAGCGCGCACAGGCGGCCCGCGAGTCTCCCGGCGGCGGCGCTGTCCCGCGCGCCCGGCCCCGGCCCGATGGCATCGAGTTCCGCCGCCACGGCGTCGAGTGACCGACACAGCGAACTCGGCAGGAGCGGGTCCGTGGCGACAAGGGTCAACACCCGGTCCGGTCGGATTTCGACGCTGTGCTGCTGCTTGTACGCCGCAAATGCCCGGTAAACGTGCAAAAGGCTCGTCGAGTCGGAGTCGAGCGGCTCTTCGACCGCCTCGGCGGCCGCCATGTGGGCCAGAAACAGGGATGCGGCGAGTTGAGCGCGCTCGATGAATCGCCCCAGGCGAATGAAGCGCCAACCCTCGCCGCGATACATGGTCGCCTCCGCCACGCCGCAGAAGGCGTGAATGTCGCGACATGTGCGCGTATAGAAGTCCTCGGGAGAAGTCCTCCAGATCTCCTCGATGCGCTGTCCCTGCAGGCGGAGATAGGCGAGGTTCAGACTCGACCACATGTCGGCGCTGATGCAATGGCGCATCTGCCGCGCGTTTTCGCGGCCAAGGTGGAAACAGCTCCAGACGGAGGCGGGATTCGTGCGCTCGAACGTGAGATCGTCCGCAAGCGTGTAGGAGTCGGCCAGCGTGAAGTCCTCGTCGCCGCCGGGCTCCAGGTTGCCGACCGGCGGCTGCCGGCGAAGGCTGCCGTAGATCCGACTCCAGCCGAAATGGATGTCCCGCACCGGCCGGTCGACCAGCGACTCCACCTGGTTTCGCAGCAGCCGGCACAGGTGTTCGGCACGCTCCAGGTTCCTTCCCATCCAGTACAGTCCCTGTGCGCTGCGTGACAACATGGCTAATCGGTCAGCACCCAGCAGTCCTTGCCGCCGCCTCCCTGGCTGGAGTTGACGACCAGGCTGCCGCGGCGCAGGGCAACGCGGCAGAAGGCGCCGGGCACGATCCGGGTTTGCCGGCCGCGGAGAACGAACGGGCGCAGATCGACGTGCCGAGGCTCCACCTTGCCGTCGATCAGGCACGGAGCCCGCGACAGGGGAAGCACGGGCTGGGAAACAAAATCCGCGGGGTCGGCGCGCAGTTCCCGCGCATAGGCTTCGCGTTCCGACCGGGTCGACGCGGGCCCCACGAGCATGCCGTGGCCGCCGGACCCCCCAACGCGCTTCACCACCAGGTCCTCGAGGTTGTCCAGGGTGTATTCGAGATCTTCCGGCCGTCGGCACAGGCGCGTGGGAACATTGGCCAGTATGGGCTCTTCGCCCAGGTAGTAGCGGATCATGTCGGGCACATGGGCATACACGCTCTTGTCGTCGGCAACGCCCGTTCCCGGCGCATTGGCGAGGGTCACATTGCCCCGTTGGTACGCGTGGAGCAAACCCGGAACGCCGAGCAGCGAATCTTCGCGGAACGCGAGCGGGTCGAGAAAGTCGTCGTCCACGCGGCGGTAGATCACATCCACGCGCCGCAATCCCCGGGTCGTCCGCATGTAGACGAACCCGTCGTTGACGATGAGGTCGCGGCCTTCCACCAGTTCCGCCCCGATCTCGTCGGCGAGGAACATGTGCTCGTAGAAGGCCGAGTTGTAGACGCCGGGGGTGAGCAGCGCGATGCTGGGACTGCTCCGCCCATTGGGCGCAAGTTCGCTCAGGGTTTCGAACAGCAGGCGTCCGTAGTTCTCGACCTCGCGCACTCGGCAGCTTCGATACAGGCGCCGCAGGCTCGCCTTCACGGCTTTGCGATTGGCGATCATGTACGAGACCCCGGAGGGCACGCGGAGGTTGTCTTCGAGCACCAGGAAGCCATCGTTGGTGCGCACGACGTCCGAGCCGCAGATTGCCACCCAGACGCCCTCGGGCACCTGCACGCCCCGCATCTCTGCCCGGTATTGGGGACAGCCGCGCACCAGCTCAGCGGGGATGACGCCGTCGGCAACAATGCGCGCATCGCCGTAGACGTCCTGCAGAAACCGGTTCAACGCGAGAACGCGTTGGCTGAGGCCCGACTCGATCAGGCTCCAGTCGGCGCCCGAGATGATGCGGGGAACGCAGTCGATGGGAATGACGCGTTCGACCTCGTCGTCGTCGCCATATAGCGTGAAGGTTATCCCTTCGTTCGAGAAAGCGGAGGTGACATGTTCCTGGATGCTTGAAAGCTCTTCGGCAGAGAGGTCGCCGAGGGTCTCGTACAGTTTGCGGCAATGTCCGCGTGGCGTGGCAAACTTCTCGAACAGCTCGTCGTGTATCGCTGCGTCGAGGTCGTAGTCGCAATCCATCGATCAGCCGGCGGGAGGGCGTCCGTCAGGAGTCTATTATAGGATACGAGCGACGGGCTGATCGAATGGCGATTCGGGGCCGCGTCGGGCCTGTGGCAGGAACGCGGAAGAAGCGATGGCAGAACACAAGATCCTTGTTGTTGACGACGAACCCGATCTGGAACATCTCATGCGGCAGCGCATGCGCCGATATGTCCGGGCGGGACGCTACGAGTTCGTGTTCGCGCACAACGGCGTCGAGGCCCTTGATCGATTGAACGAGCAGCCCGATATCGATATGGTCCTGTCCGATATCAATATGCCGCAAATGGATGGACTTGCCCTGCTCGAGCAGGTTGCCAAGGTCGACCCCAACATCCGTTCCGTGATCGTGTCGGCATACGGTGACATGAAGAACATCCGCACGGCCATGAACCGCGGCGCGTTCGATTTCATTACCAAACCCATCGACTTCGAAGATCTGAGGATCACGATCGATCGAACGCTCGTGCACATGGCGATCTGGCGCGAGGCACTGGAGTCCCGCGACCAACTGGTCGCGATCCGAAACGAACTCAGCGTTGCGAGCCAGATGCAACAGGCGATACTGCCCAAGGTATTCCCCAGGGGCAGGGGCTACGAGACTTTTGCAAACATGGTGCCGGCGCGCGAGGTCGGTGGTGACTTCTTCGACTTCGTGCGCCTTGAGAACGGCCGGTTGGGAGTCGCCATCGCGGACGTCTCCGGCAAGGGAGTTCCCGCGGCGTTGTTCATGATGTCGAGCCGCACGCTGCTGAAAGGTTCGGCAATCGGCTCCGAGATACCCGGCACGGTCTTGAGTTCGGTCAATGGCCTGCTTGAGGAGGACAACGAGTCCCTGATGTTCGTCACGGTGTTCTATGCGGTATTCGATCCGGCCACCGGAGTGTTTTCCTATGCCAATGGCGGCCACAATCCCCCTCTTCTGGTTCACGCCGACGGAACGTCGGAGTACTTGCCCACGACCGACGGGGTCGCGCTCGGCGTCATTCCGGATTACGAGTTCGAGGAGAGTCGCGTCACGTTGGCGCCGGGAGAAATGGTGGTGTTGTATACGGACGGCGTGACAGAGGCGATCGACGACGAAAGCGAAGAGTTCGGTTCGGAACGGCTGCGGGAAGTCTTTAGTGGCGGGCCTCCCGGCTCCGTCCAGGATTCCAACGAGGCAGTGTTCAACGCCGTCGAGGCGTTCGCGGGAGACGCGCCGCAGTTCGACGACATTACGTGCGTGACCCTGATGCGCGTCGAGGGGTGATCGTGAGTCCCGACGAACCGAATGCCCGAGACCAGGCGGGGGACGGCGGCGCCGAGGCGACGTTCCGTCTGCTCGACAATACCGACGAGATGGCCCGCCTGGACCGTGCCGTGGAGGAATTCGGCCGGGCGCAGGGATGGTCGGAGCAGATGTCCTATCACATCAAGTTGGCGTTGGAGGAAGTCGTGATGAACGTCATCAGCTATGCCTACGAAGATCATGGGGATCATGAATTCGAGGTGAGGATCAAATCGGACAGCGACGGCGTGGTTATCGATGTCATCGACGATGGCCAACCCTTCGACCCGCTTCAGGAGGCCGCGGAGCCGGACGTGGAGGCTTCGCTGGAAGCGCGCAATATCGGGGGCCTGGGAGTCTTTTTCGTGAAAACGCTGATGGACGATGTCGAGTACCGGCGCGAAAACGATCACAATCGCCTGACGCTGACAAAGCGCAATATCTGATGCGAGTGCCGGCTGCCATGAAATGCCGGACCCTCGTGCCCCGCAAGCGGCACCGTCGGTGCCGCTTGCGGCCCGGCCCGGCTCGTCGCCCGTGCGACAACCGGCGCCGGTGGCGCGGTTCGGCGTTGGCCGCTGGTCTGGCAGCATCCCTGTCGACGGGCGCTCAGCCGGCGAACGTAGAGGAAACCGGCGCGGGAGGACCTTCGGCCGTTGCGGTGACCGGAGTGACGAAGGATCGCGTCCTGTTCGGACAGTCTGCGGCATTTAGCGGCCCCGCGGCCGAGTTGGGAACGCACATGCGTCTCGGCATAGGGGCTGCTTTCGACGAGGCGAACCGAAACGGCGGCGTGCATGGTCGGCGGCTGGAACTCGTATCGCTCGACGACGCGTACGAGCCGGAAACGGCAGTCGTCAACACGCAGCAACTGATCGGCGAGCACATGGTTTTTGCCCTGATCGGTGCCGTCGGCACGCCGACTTCACGCTCGGCCGCCCCCGTGGCCGCCGAAGCGGGCATCCCCTACGTCGCCCCGTTCACCGGGGCGGCTTTTCTGCGAAGTCCGGAGTTGGGCAACGTCATCAACCTGCGGGCATCGTACGATCAGGAAACCGAGGAGATGGTGGCGCGACTGATCGGTGACCTCGGCATTGATCGGATTTCCATCCTGTACCAGGACGATTCCTTTGGACGCGCAGGCTACCGGGGGGGCCGGGCGGCCCTTGCGCGGCGGGGAATGGAGTACGTGTCCACGGGGGTCTATCCTCGGAACACGATCGCCGTGAAGACGGGTTTGATGGACATCCGAAAGACGGATCCCGGCGCGGTGATCCTGGTCGGGGCGTACCAGCCTGTCGCCGCATTCATCAAGTGGGCGCGTCACACGGGCTTCGATCCGGTGTTTGTGACGATATCCTTTGTCGGCAGCAATGCCCTGGTGAACGAACTGGGCGAGGGCGGCGCGGGCGTCGTCGTCACGCAGGTCGTGCCCTTCCCGACGGGCAAAGCGCCGCCGGTAGTGGACAGCTATGCTCGAGCCTTGGCTATCCACGACCCGGACGCGGTTCCCGGTTTCGTGTCATTCGAGGGATACCTGGCGGGACGATTGGCGATCGTGGCGCTCGAGCGGTGCGGCGAGAACGTCACCAGGAGCGCATTCCTCAAGGTTCTCCGCGATGCCGAGCCGATTGACCTGGACGGGTTCGAGTTGCGCTATGGCGAGGACGACAACCAGGGATCCGACCGGGTTTTCCTCACGATGATCGATGACGGCGGCCGCTACCGCGAGGTCGATTCGCTCAAGGACCTGGTGCCGTGATCCGAGAGCAACTGAGTCGCCTGCTGCGAGCCAGCCGCCGGATTTCGGTGCAACTCTATGCCGGTCTCGGCTTCGCGGTGGCGTTTACCGCGGTCGCCAGCCTGGTGGGCTGGTTTTCCTTCAACCAGGTGGGCGAGCTGCAGCGCCATGTGAACGAATACAGCGTGCCGGAAATGGAGGCGGCGTTCGCCGTGGTGCAACAAAGCGGTGCCCTGGTCGCGGCGGCGCCGCGGCTCACCGCGGCCGACCCCTTGTCATTCACGGATGTCTCCGAGCGGGTGGATGCCGAGCGGGATGCCTTCGAGTCGTCGTTGTTGGAATTGCGCGACAAGGGCGAGACCTATGAACGAATTCGTCAGCGCGGCGCGGAACTCATCGCCAATACGGAGGCGATCAAGGAATCCGTGCGCGCCGGTTTCGAACTTGCCGGGCAAAGCGAGTCGGTGCGCGCGGAACTGGCCGCGCTCGAGAGCCGGTTGGCCGTGGTCCTGACGACGGCGATCGATGACCAGTTGTTCTACGCTATGACCGGCTATCGCGATCTCGATCAGCCGCGGGATTCTCGCGATCAGTATTTCTCCACGGCGGAATTCGATCGCTATCGTCACCTGGCTTCCCTGAGGCGCGAGGCGAGCATCGCGACGCAGATACTGGCCAGCGCGTTCAACATGTCCGATTCGCCCCTGATAGAGCCGTTGCGCGAGCGTTTCGAAGCCGCGATCGGAGGTATCGAGCGGAGCCTCGCGGCGCTCGAGGGTTCTTCGGCAGGAGAGGCCGTCACGCCCCTGTTCGCCCGTCTCGAGGAACTTGGCGTCGGCGAAATGGGCGGCTTCAATGTGCGAACATCGGCGTTGCGTCTCGTCGACCGGCAGCGGGAGTTGGAGAAACGCAACCATGACCTGGAAATCGACCTGGTTGCCGATGTCGAGAGTTACGTCGGTTCGGTGCGCGCGAGCGTCGACGAAGCTACCGGGTCGTCCACGCGAGCAGTCCTCACCGGTCGCCGCGTGTTGCTGGGGCTCAATGTCGTCAGCATAGTTGGCGCCGTACTGATCGCCTGGCTGTTTGTGGGCGGTGTCCTGCTGCGCCGCATCGACCGTCTGTCCAGCCGCATGCGTCGCATGGCCGACGGCGATCTGGAAGCAGAAGTCGACATCAGCGGTCACGACGAAGTCGCGGAAATGGCCGCCGCGCTTGAAGTTTTCCGACGCCACGCCCTGGAGGTTCAACGGTTGAACCTGGTCGAGAAGCTCGCGGAAGAGTTGCAGGAGAAGAACGCGGCCGTCGAAAAGGCGCTGGCTGATCTGCGCGAGGCCCAGGATCAGATCATCGCATCGCAGAAGTTGGCGGAACTGGGCGAACTGACGGCCGGCGTCGCACACGAAATCAAGAATCCATTGAACTTCGTCAAGAACTTTGCCGAGGCGTCGAGCGAACTGATCGAGGAACTCAAGGAAGTCCTCGACGAGAGCGGCGATTCGATGGAAGGCGAACAGCGCGAGCTGATCGACGAAATATGCCGGGACCTTACGGAGAACCTGGAGCGGATCGGTGGCCACGGAGACCGCGCCGACCGCATTGTGCGCGACATGTTGAGGATGGGGCGAAGTTCCGGCGACCGACAGCCGACGGACATCAACAGCCTGCTCGAAGAGCACGTTCGCCTTTCTTTTCACAGCGCGAGAGCTGCGGATGGGAACTTCCAGCTCGATATCCGGGAGGACTTCGACCCCGATGCGGGCGAAATCAGTGTCGTTCCCCAGGACCTGGGGCGGGTGTTCCTGAACATGGTGGGCAACGCCTGCGACGCCACCAATGAGCGGCGCTTGGCATCCGGCGACGACTACAAGCCGATCCTCGCGGTGTCGACGCGGCGCATGGAGGAGACGGTCGAGATTCGGGTGCGCGACAACGGTACGGGAATGCCGCAGGAGGTCATCGACAAGATCTTCAATCCGTTCTTTACCACCAAGCCCACGGACAAGGGCAACGGTCTGGGTCTCGCGATATCGAGCGACATCGTCCGGCAACATGGCGGCACCATCCGTGTCGAGTCGGAACAGGGGAGCTTCACCGAGATGATCATCGACATTCCCCACGTTCCACCGGTCCCCGAAACGACGGATCAGGAATCGGAACGCGAAGACGGCTTGGCCGACTAGCGCCATAAAATCCGTCGCTCTGACGGGCGCCGTGTCTTACCCCCGCCCAAAGCCCTCTGTTTCGCCCATCCGCCCGTCCCGGATCCTGCGCCTTGATCGGCACTGCGTACCGTTCTACGGCGCAGGTCCCTGGCGCGCTAAAAGATTCCCGCGTCGAGTCCGGCTGCCAACGTCATGCCCAGTTCCCGGCACCGGTCGAGGTGGGTCTCGGTCAAGTCCCCCTTTGCGATCACCGGTTCGGCCACCTCGTTGAACGGATATCCCGTGGCGATCCGACGTATCGCCCGCAAGGCACCGGTTCCGTCGTTCTCGGCGCTGATGAAGACCGCGTAGGGCAGCGGCTGGATCTTGCCCTCGACGGGATAGAACGTGCGGTCGAAGAAGTCCTTCATGCCGCCCGACATGTAGCCGAAGTTCTCCGGCGTGCCGATGAGCAAACCCTGGGCCCAGAGCAGATCCTCGGGCTGGGCGTCGGCCGCGCGCATGAGTCTGGTCTCGACGTTCTCGATCTCGGGGTCCGTCGCGCCGTCGAAGGCGGCCCGGGCCATGCGCCCGGTGCTGCCGCGCTGCGAGTGATATACGATGAGCAGGCGCTTGGGGTTCAACCTGTGAAAAGCCGCACGTTTACCGAAGTCATCGCTGCCATTGATCGCCGCCATGCGGATGACCCTGCGGGTCGCGAACTGGACTATGCCGAGCGCATGTCGGCGTGGCTAGGCCTGCTTGCCGAGGCCCCGTCCGACGAACTCAGGATAGCGGTCCGCGCGCAACATTTCGAGCGGTGGCTCTATCCTCGGGAGGACTATCCTCCGGGCCGCGAGGGATACCTTCGGTGGCGGCGCCATGCCGCGCGGCGACAGGCGCAAGCGGTCGGCGATCTGCTCGCGTCCCGCGGGGTAGCCCCGGCGGCGATCGAGCGGGTAGGCGGACTGATCCAAAAGCGTGGACTCAAACGGAATCCAGAGGTCCGGTTGCTGGAGGACTGTGCATGTCTCGTCTTCCTGGAATCCGAACTTGATCGGTTCGCCGAACGACGTGACCCCGCACAGGTCGCGCATATCTTGAGGCGTACGTGGGCGAAGATGTCGCCGCTCGCCCGGCGGCGTGCCCGCACCCTGCCGCTGGCGCCCGAGCACCGGACGCTTCTCGCACCGTGATATCCGTCACCCCGCAGGTGCTGTGTTCACCCCCGGTCAGAGCCTGCTTGGCCTGACTTCCTCATGGGCGCGTGTCGCCGCGGATGGCGGCGACGACTTCGACAATACGGTCAAGTTGCGGCAGCACGGTATCCGCATCGGCCGCCGGCAGGCCGAAGACGATGTGGTCGAATCCCTGCCCTATGCGTCCCGCGCATTGAGCGGCGTCCATGGGCGCCCCGAACAGGGCGAGGTCGAGACTGGTCATTTCCCGACCCCTCGCCTGCATGGCCTGGGCGAGGCGCTGCATGTTGCCCGAGCCCGGACCGCCGATGGGCATCCAGCCATCCGCGTATTCCGCCACCCGATCGAAAACCCACCTTGAGTTGGCGCCGATCCAGATCGGAGGTCCGCCGGGCTGAACGGGCTTCGGCCAGGACCAGATCGGATCGAAATCGACGAACTCCCCGTGAAACTGCGCTTCGTCCTCGGTCCAGATCGCGCGCATCGCCAGGACTTTCTCCCGCGTGATCTTCCATCGATCCCTGTAGACGGCGCCGTGGTTTTCCATCTCTTCGCGATTCCATCCGGCACCGATGCCGAGGATGACGCGTCCGCCCGAAACCGTGTCGAGCGATGCGATCTCCTTCGCCAGGGTGATTGGATCGCGCTCGATGACGAGGCAGATGCCGGTGCCGAGCGCAATTCGCTCGGTCACGGCGGCACAGGTTGCGAGTGCGACGAAGGGGTCGTGGGCGCGCCAATACTGCTGCGGCAGATCTCCGCCGCCGGGGAAAGGCGTCAGCCGGCTTGCCGGAATGTGCGTATGCTCGGGAAAGAACATGCTGTCCAGGCCCCGGGCTTCCACTTCCCGCGCCAGTTCCGCGGGTTGTATGGCGTAGTCTGTCGGGAAGATCGAAACCCCGAATTTCGCTTTGTCGATGCCGCGGAATGCCACCCTGTCAATCTCCTCTTGCCGTTCGCGCCTTAGTGTACGATGCAGGTGTCGATGGATAAACGGGTCGCACTACTTATCGGCGACAGATGTCGCGACACCATCCGGACAAGCTCGCGTCGAAGGAGCTGCCCGAGGAGATGATGCGAGCCGCCACCGAGCGTACCCAGCAGATCAAGGCGGCGTGGGATGCCGTGCGCAAGGCCCGCGCGAACGCTGGAGAGCGGTCGGCGCGGCCTAGGGCCTAGTGTCGTCATGCTGGCAGGGCTCAGCGCCAGGATCCGCCACCATGTGTCACCATTCGTAACAAATAGTTGAATATTCGCGTGCGATTAAAGAGTATTGTGTTTCCGGCGCTGACGCGAAGGGGCAAGGACGCTGTATGCGGTACGTGAATGGGTTGATCGGTGTGGCGTTGCTCATTCTTGCCTTCAGCTA
The DNA here is from genome assembly GCA_963668365.1 of Pseudomonadales bacterium. Classification (GTDB taxonomy): domain Bacteria; phylum Pseudomonadota; class Gammaproteobacteria; order Pseudomonadales; family Azotimanducaceae; genus VXNE01. The sequence goes on along the minus strand of OY764266.1, from coordinate 3,596,083 downwards.
CTTGAGCAAAGACGACTCGGCACCCTGGTCTCTCATTTACGGATACGGCGCGCTGGTAGCGCTCCTGTCGCTGAAGTCCCGGATATCCAACCCGGTCGCGTGGACCGGCGCCATTGGCGCCACCGTCGCCATGTTCTGCTACTTCGCGTTGTTCTTCCAGATGGTGCCGCACCTGCGCGGGGACTGGATTGCCCACCGCCATGAATCCATGTACCTGGTAGTGGCGGCCTTCTGCATGATTCCAGTGCTGTCGAACTTCAGTTGTCGCCTGAAAGGGGATCGTGGATTGAAGACCGCCGAAGACACCTCTAAATCCAAGCGGTTTTTTCAGCTTCCCTTCCGTCCTTCCAGCCGTCCTTCCATGGAATAACCGCCTCCGAAGCGCGTAAGCGAGTGGGGTGGTTGGACGCCGCAGCTTACTTCGACCCGGCCGTTTCCTTGTGTATCGCGGGTATGACCTCGTCGAGGTAGGCGTTTAGCGCGTCCTCGTCCCAGGGCGGCTGCAGCAACACGTTGACGTCCTGGGCGCCAGCCTCAACGTACTGCATTACCTGTTCGACGGCCGAGTCCGGCGTGCCGGTCAGCGCCCCGTCATCGAGCTGCTGTCCGCTGTCCAGCGCCCGCAGTTTTCGGCGTTCGATTTTCGCGCGCGAATCGTTCATCGCCAACGCAAACGCCACGTTGGCCGCGCGCCTGATCTCTGAAGGTTCCCGCTGGTTTACTTCGCACCAGTGGTCGAGAACGCCGCTCAGGCGACGATACTCTTCCGGTCTGACGTACGCGGCGTTCCACCCGTCGGCGCGTCGCGCCGCGATCTCGAGCGTTCGACGTTCTCCAAGGCCGCCGATCCAGATGGGCAGTCGTGGCCGTGCCGGCTTCGGCAGGCAGGAAGCGTCGTCGACCTGGAAGTGCCTGCCGGAATAGGTCGTACGGTCTTGCGTGAACAGTCGGTGGATCACCTCGGCCGCCTCGTCGAGCATGTCGAGGCGAGTCCCTATGTCGGGGAACGGAAAGCCGTACGCATAGGCTTCCCAGACATGCCATCCGGCCCCGATGCCCAGTTCGAAGCGTCCGCCGGAAATGTGGTCTATCGTTATCGCCGCCTTTGCCAGGAGGGCCGGGTTGCGGTAGCCGATGTAGAACACGAGGCAGCCTATGCGGGCATGCCTTGTCTCCGCCGCCAGCGCACCCAGCGTGGCGAGCGCTTCGAAGTGAGGCTCGTCGCCACCTTCGAACGGCGCTTCGTACAGATGGTCGCGCACCGAAATCCAATCGACGCCGTGCGCGTCAAGCTTCCGCCATAGTGCCCGCAGTTCCGGCATGGGGATGCCCTGTTGGCCGAGATGCACACCGAGAGATATAGCCATCAGGAGAGGCCACCGAAACACCAAGCGAAGACGCGCGCGCAGCATAGCAGTTTCCGTTTTGGGAAACGGTTTGGTGCGCCTGCCCAGGTGACTCGCGTGACACGACACGAGTGTCGTGTCACACGAGTTATGACGCTTCAGCGCGTCCCACGGGGCCTGTGGCAAGGCGCGTCCCCGCAGGGAATGGTCGGCTCCATTTCCAAGGGGCGCAACACCGCCACAGGCCCCGTGGGGCGCGCCCTTCGGGAGATCGCCATGCACGCCACTGCCGCGTTGTGGCCCTTGCGAATATGCCAGATATTCCCTGCGGACCACGCCTTGCATTGACGCGCATGGCGAACTCTGAAGCGCCAGAACTCGCGTGACACGACACTGGCCGCGAACGTGTTTCAAGGTCCGTTCCGCAATCACGCTTGACGCCCTCCATTGGACGCGGGACGATTGTTGGCGAACAACGGCATCGGGGATTCGTTATGGCGGAAGCGGTCGAGGACATTAGTATTTCAGCGACTCCCGTAAGCGTTGCCATGGGGGCGCGCATCGAGAATCTGGACCTTTCGCGGGACAGTGGCAGGGAGGTCATCGGCGAGTTGCGTAGACTGCTGCTCGACCATCACCTGCTGGTTGTCCCAAATCAACGACTCTCGGCACTGGAGTTGGCCACTTTTGGCAGACGTTGGGGTGAACTCCTGACCCATCCGGCGACCAAACACCGCGACACGGACTACGTGCAATGGATCGGGAGCAAGAGTGACAGGAAGTTCAGGTTCTTCCGCGGAGTGCATCCGTTCGGCGGGGGATGGCACTCCGACATGACCTGGCACTCCACGCCGCCGATCATCACCGCATTGCACGCGCAGCGCCTTCCCGCGCGGGGCGGCGACACGGCGTTCGCCAACCAGCATCTGGCCTATGAGACGCTCGACGAAGAAGTCCGTGAACGTATCGCGGATCTGAAGGCGTTTCACACGGGCAAGGCATTCGGTCCGGACGTGGAGGACTCGGTGCATCCGGTTGTACGCACACACGACGAGACGGGTCGCAAAGCCCTGTACGTCAACGCTAATTTCACCCGGCACCTCCTGGATACGCCGAGCAACGAGAGCGAGATGTTGCTGTACCGGCTATTCGTACACTCCACTCGACCGGAATTCACTTACCGGCATCGGTGGGAGCTCGATGACCTCGTGCTGTGGGACAACCGCTCGGTGATGCACTATGCCATTCGCGACTACGACGAGCAGCGCATCATGCATCGTATTGTCGTCAAGGGAGGCAAGCCGAGTTAGCGCCATGAAATCCGTCGGCCTACCGGTCGCCGTGTTTCACCCCCACCCAGAGCCCACCTATCACTCTGTCGATCTTGCCGCTAGTGCGGCAAGTCCGACAGACTGCTAGCGCCATGCTCTGATCCGACCTGCGCCAGTCCGCGTCCAGTCATCAGGTCTGGGCCGAGGACATCAGCGCAATAGCCAGGAACCGAACCGCTCGTTCATGTCGTCTCCATTGTCGGCCCACCACAACCAGTCGCTGCGCAGCGCCAGCTTCGTATTCTCCGGAGCGTTGGGCATGTGGCTGGCCATTGGCACGCCCGTGGCGAGGTGGCTGGAGACCAACCCCTCCGCCGAGCGGCGCGAGGGGCTGTAGGCGATATAGCGGCTGATCGCGGCCATCGAGCTGGGCCGGGAGGCGTACGCGACGAGGCGGCGCGCCGCCGTCGGATTGGGGGACCCGGACAGGATGGCGAGGTTGCTGATTTCGAGAACCTGGCCGTGCCAGACGATGGTGAACGGCTGGCTCTCGAGCACCTGCGCGTTGAAGATCCTGCCGTTGTAAGCGGTGGTCATGACCACTTCGCCATCGGCGAGCATTTGGGGCGGTTGCGCGCCGGCATCCCACCACACCACTTCATCCCTGATGGTGTCCAGCTTGCGGAAGGCCCGGTCGATGCCTTCACCGGTATCGAGTACGGCGTAGACCTCCGAGGCGGGAACGCCGTCCGCCATCAGCGCGAACTCGAGATTCGCCAGCGGCGAACGGCGCATGCCGCGCCGCCCGGGGAACCGGTCCAGGTCGAAGAAATCCTGGATGGTGCGGGGAACCTCGCCCGTCGTCCGTTCATGGTTGTAGGCGACGACGGTAGAGAAGAACAACATGGCGACGCCGCATTCGCTGATCATGTCGGGGTAGAAGTCGTCCGCGGGCGCCGATCCGTCCGCGCCTTGCGCCAGCAGCGAGGTGTCGAGTCTCTCGAAAAGTCCTTCGTCGCAACCCCGGATCAGGTCGGGGAACTGGATATCGACGATGTCCCAGTGAACGCGCCCCGCTTCCACCTGGGAGCGTATCTGCGAAAGGCCGCCGTTGTAGTCATCCAGCAGGACCTCGATGCCGGTTGCGGCGGCAAAGGGCTTGAGATAAGCCTCCTCGCAGGCATCGGCGTACGACCCGCCCCACGAAACCACCGTCACGGACTCCGCCGCCGAATGGGCGGCTCCGAATGCGACCAGCGCGGCCAACAGCAGACTCGTCATTCGATGCACTGGAGTTGCCCGCATGCCCAATCTTCTTGCGCGGGATCGTAGCATGACCGCGACGCGCGTCCTCAACGGCGACGGGCAGTCGTGCCGACGACGGGGCGGTCACTTCTCCACGACATAGGTCAGGGGCAGGGCGGTGGTGTGCTTGATGCGCTCCATCGCGAAACTGGAGCTCACGTCGTAGAGATCCACCTCCCGTATAAGGCGCAGGTAGAAGCTGTCGTAGGCGGCGAGGTCGGGAACCACGACGCGCATCAGGTAATCCACCTCGCCGCTCATTCGATAGATCTCGATCACCTCGGGGAATGCGGCCACTGCCTTCGCGAACGCATCCAGCCAGCGCTTGTTGTGCTCGTCCGTGCGGATGGCGACGAATGCGTCGACACCGACATTGAGCTGGTCGCGGTCGAGCAGGGCCACCCGGCGCGTGATCACGCCTTGCTTTTCCAGGTTCTGGATTCGGCGCCAGCATGGCGTCGTACTCAGTCCGACGGCCTCGGCGATGTCCGACGTGGAAAGGGTGGCGTCGCGCTGAAGCAGGTCGAGGATTCTCAGGTCGATGCGATCCATGCGTTGCTCCCTTGATGCGGGGTGCCGCCCAATCGAGGCATTGTCAAAATGAGATTCTACAATTTGGCAAAATTGGGGCGCACTTTAGAATAATTTTCTTGCTTTTCTAGGATATGGTTCTAATGTTGGAAAAACCATTCGGCGCGTTGATGAATCCATTGACCGAACATTTGACCGAGGTTGGAGAAACCTACACGCAGCACCTCGTGAAGGCGGCGGGATTTGGGATAGCCATGGTGGCCGCTGGCCTCGCCTGCCTGGTCCATGCCCTCTTTCCCTTCCTGTTTGTCACGACGGGCAGCAGTTGTATTCGCCGTCTGCACCGGCGGATGGAGGACCATCGGGCATCGATTGTCGACAGACGGGCCCGGTCGGCGCGTCTGCGTCTGCCGCGGGGCGGGGAACAGTTGGGGTCCTGAACCGTACGGAAGGCGGGGTCCTACGCCGCGGCTTCGCGACTCCTCGCCCGCGAACACGGGTCGGGCTGCGCGAGCCTTGGCGGCGTGAGCAACTGGGCCAGGTAGAGATTCCTGCGATTGAGCGCCGACTCGGCGGCTGCCCGCTTCACCGGTCCGAAGCCCTTGATCTCGGTTGGCAGGCGCGCGAGGGCGACCGCCGCCTCAAAATTGGCGCTATCAAGGTGCGCGGCGATCACCTCGATGTCGGCCTCGAAGTAGCCAATCAACGTGCGATCAAGTCTGCGCTCTGCGGTGTATCGAAACGGATCGAAAACTCTGCCGCGACATCGCCGCATCTTCGCCAAAAGCCTCAGGACGGGCATGATCCAGCCGCCGACGGCAAACTTCGCTGGACGCCCGTTGGCGCGCCTGCGGGCGAGGATTGGCGGCGCGAAATGGAAGGTGGTCCTGAATCCAGGTTCGAATTGTCCGGAGAGCTTTGACCCGAAGTCGCGGTCCCCCACCGTTGGCGGGCGGGTGAAGAGTCGCGCCACCTCGTATTCGTCCTTGGTCGCGAGCAGCTTGAAATAGCTTTCGGCGACCGCCTCGGCCAGGGCGGCGCTACGCGGCTTCAAGCGTGTCTCCAGGTCGCGAATCCGTTTGACCAGCCCCTCGTACCGGGTCGCGAGGGCTGCGTCCTGGTATTCGGTCAGAAACGCGCGTCGCGTGGCGATGCGATCATCCAGGCTCGACGAGCGCGGTGGCTGCATGGACTGGTTGCGCGGCCGACGCCGGCGGATCGCCAGTTTGGCTGGCGGGGATTCGACCTCGTGCGCCGCCGCGCGACCGTGCTGAAACGCTGACAGGTTCTGCTCGACGGCAACGCCGTTCAACGTAATCGCCCGCTGCAGGGATTCCAGGGACACGGGAATCCCGCCCATCTGGAAGGCGTAGCCAAGGAGAAAGATGTTGGCGCAGGAGGTGGAGCCGAATAACGTCTCCGTCGCAGCATGCGCATCCACGGTGGCCAGGCTTTTTGCGTGCCCCTGCAACTGGTCCTGAAGTTGTTCAAAGTCGAACCCTTGCCGCTGGCGGAGCACGAATTCGGCCGTCGGCACGAGGTGAGTGTTGAGGATGACGCTGGTCTTTTTCGCCGATGCGAGGCGAATCACGTCCGCACCGGCCGCCGTGACCGCGTCGGCTCCAATCAATATGTCTGCCCCCGCGATCGGAATTCCGGTAGGCGAATGCGACTTCCCCGCAGGGGATATCCGGACGTGGCTCACGACGGCTCCGCCTTTCTGTGCGAGGCCGGTCATGTCGAGCGTCGAAACATGGCTGCGGTCAAGATGCGCTGCGGTACCGAGTATCTGGGAGGCGGTGACAATGCCCGTGCCCCCGACGCCTGCGATGAGGATGTTGGCCGCGCTCCTGCCGCTGGGGGGCAGCGGCAGGAGCGGCTTGGCGTCGTTTGTCGAAGCTGAGACCTTGAGCCTGGCGCCGGTGAGCGTGACGAGCGCGGGACAGAAGCCATCGATACAGGAAAGATCCTTGTTGCAGGCGGTCTGGTTGATGGTGCGCTTTACCCCGAATTCGGTGTCTAGGGGCTCCACGGCGACGCAGTTCGATTGGATCGAGCAGTCGCCGCAGCCTTCGCAGACGGCATCGTTGATCACGACCCTGACGTCCGGGTCCGCTGCGAGGCCGCGCCTGCGGCGCCGGCGTAGTTCGGCGGCGCAGGTCTGTTCGTAGACCAGCACCGTGCAACCGGGAATTGCCTTCAGCTCGCGTTGCACCGCATCCAGGGCATCACGCGGATCAACGCGGAATCCAGCCCTGCGATGTCTCTCGGGGTCGTCACTCACGACCCGGACCGCAGCCACGCCTTCGGCGCGGACCTGGGCGACGATATCTTCGACCGTCAGCGAGCCGTCCACGGGCTGGCCACCTGTCATGGCCACGGCATCGTTGGCGAGCACCTTGTACGTGATGTTCACACCCGAGGCGACAGCGGCGCGAATTGCCAGGATCCCGGAATGGAAATAGGTGCCATCGCCGATATTGGCAAAGATATGGGGCTCGTCGGTGAACGGGGCCTGCCCGATCCAGTTCACGCCCTCGGCGCCCATGTGCGTGGCCGTTCCAGTATTGCGATCCATCCACTGTGCCATGTAGTGGCACCCGATGCCGGCGGCGGCGCGACTGCCCTCGGGTACGCGGGTGGAGGTGTTGTGCGGGCAGCCGGCGCAATACATTGGTTTGCGCATGTGCTTCGAGTGCTGCGCGCCGTTGGGAAGCCTGTCGGCAGCGGCCGCGACTTCACCGAGGTAACCGGTGTCGGCTACGGTGGGCAGGACGTTGGCGATGGCCCTGGCGATGGCGGCCACGTCGAGTTGACCTGTAGCGGGCAACGAGTGCGCTTCCCGCGTTGGCCCCGCGCCGGCTCGTCCCGGTCGCAGGTGCCACCCGAAGACGTTTCTTCCCTGGAAGCCGCTGTTGGCATCGTCCCGTGTCGCCGGTTGTCCGGCGTAGCCCTTTCCGAGTAGCTCGATGGAGCGACCGAACAGAATCGTCCGGAGCTGGTCTTCGATGAACGGCCGTTTCTCCTCGACCACCATCACGCGCCGCGCGCCGCGACAGAATTCGTCGACCAGCGCGGCGTCCAACGGCCAGGTCATGCCGAGTTTGACCAGGCGCACGCCGGCGCGAACGAGTTGTGCCTCGGATTGCAAACCAAGCCTTGCCAGGGCTTCGCGGACGTCGGCGTAAGTCTTTCCTGCAGTAACCAGCACGAGTCGTGGCGAGCGTACGGAAGCAACGACCCGATCAATGGAGTTCGCCGATGCGAACGACCGCGCCAGACGCAGTTTTGTCTCCAGCCGTGACTCCTGGTCCGCGGGCGAATCCCGAAGTCGGATGTGCGGAAACTCTTCCTCGTGCGGGGGATTGACGAAGCGGTGCCGATGGAGGTCGATCTCCACGGTGAGGGCGCTGTCCATGATGTCGGTCAGCGCGATGAGGCCCGTCCAGCAGCCGGAATAGCGCGACATGGCCCATCCCGCCAGCCCGAAATCGAGCACATCCTGCACGTCGGCCGGCGCGAGGACCGGAATACCGAGATCACGCAACGCGAATTCGCTCGCGCTCGGTAGCGTGGAGGACTTGCAGGCATGGTCGTCGCCCACCACCAGCAACACGCCACCGCGAGGACTGGTGCCGGCTGCGTTGGCATGGCGCACCGCGTCGGAGGAGCGATCGAGTCCGGGCGCCTTGCCGTACCAGAGGCCATATACGCCTTCCCGGCGGGCGCCGGGAAAGAGCCCCGCCTGCTGGCTGCCCCACACTGCGGTGGCGGCCAGGTCTTCGTTGATGCCGGGCTGAAATACGACGCGGTGGGCCTTGAGTTCGCTGGACAGGCGCCAGAGTTCCTGATCCAGTCCTCCAAGGGGAGAACCCCGGTACCCGGAGATGAATCCGGCGGTATCGAGGTCCGCGAGTTCGTCCAGTCGGCGCTGGTCCAGGGGAAGCCGGGCGATTGCCTGAATGCCCGTCAGATAGGCGATGCCTCCGTCGTCCCGATAGCGCGATTCAGCGAGCAGTTCTCCTGCGTGAATCTTGCGCGGTTGGTTCGTGGCAAGGCGCTTGGTTTGCATATCAGCACCTGGATTCCAGTCAACGATCATATGTCGAATTCCTGAGAATAGCGTTGCATTTATTGTTGTTAGTGCGGCAATCTTTCAAAAATGTTCCTAACTTCGTAAACAAAGTAGGATGAAACACCTTGATCGAATCGATAGGCGGATTCTCGTTGAACTGCAGGACTGCGCGGACATGTCGATGCAGGAACTCGGCGAACGGGTAGGACTGTCGCACACGCCTTGCTGGCGACGAGTGAAAAGACTTGAGGAGGGAGGTTTCATCAGGCAACGCGTCGCGCTGCTGGATCCCGCCCGGCTCGACCTCACGGTCAATGTATTCGTCAACGTCAACCTGAGGCGTCACCAGGAAAACGCGCTGAGTCGCTTCGAGGAGGCCGTGCAAGACGTTCCCGAGGTCGTCGAGTGCTATACGGTTTCCGGCGAAACCGACTTCCTGTTGCGCGTCGTGGTGGCGGACGTGAGCGCGTACGAGCGCTTGCTGAAGCGTACGCTGGTACACCTGCCGGAGGTCGGCAACCTGACGTCCACGTTCGCGCTTCGCCAGTGCCGAGGGCCTGCTCCAGGTGCTGCCGAGAACCGCCCGCGATCTCGGCGTCGACGCCGACAGCCTCAGTGACCCCGAAACGGGCATAGCCGCCGGTATTGCCTATCTTGGCTGGACCCGGCAACGCTTCCCCGATCTGCCTGTGGGAGAGCAGATTCTGTTTGCGCTGGGCGCATACAACGCCGGGCATGGACACATCCGCGACGGGCGTCGGCTGGCGCGCGAACTCGGTCTCGACGGTTCGATCTGGTTCGACAACGTGGAGCGGGCGATGCTGAAGCTGGCCGAGCCGGAGTATGCAAGAAAGGCGGTCTACGGGTACGTGCGCGGCGACGAAGTCGTCCGCTACGTGCGGGATATCCAGGATCGCTACCGCCTCTACGTGCGTCACTTTCGGTTGCTGGAACAGGACGCTACTGACGAGGTCGCGAGATCTGATCGCGCATCCTTCATGGACGACGAGCGGGGCCGGGCCGGAGCCTTCAGCCGCGGAGCGTTGCCGGAACCGAACTCGGTTCAGCCCTGACTCGAACTATCGGCGTCCCCGGCTGCGGAGGCGTCGCGGTTCAATGACAGGATGACTCCGGCGGTCATCGCCAGCAGGATGACGCAGACGGGGAGGGCGGCCGCGATGGAGGCGGCCTGCAGCGCCCGCAGACCATCGGCGAGCAGCAATGCCGCCGCCACCGTGCCGACCGCGACGCCCCAAACGACGCGGAAACGGCGCGGCGGGTCGTCATCGCCCATGCTTAGCATGGTCGTGATGACCAGTGTGCCGGAGTCGGAAGAAGTGATGAACCAGGTGGCCAGCAAGAACGTCGCCAGCGCGGACATTGACCATGCCAGCCAGGATATGTCGGTCATCCGCTCGATGGTGCCGTATAGCGCAGCTTCCAGTTGCCACTCCCGCACCAGGTCCAGGATGCCCGCGGTGCCGGCGCCGCCGACGGCGTTCAACTCCATGTGGAGGGCGTTGCCGCCGAACAGGCAGATCCAGACCATGCCGACCGTAGTCGGGACGAACATCGTGCCGACGGTGAACTCTCGAATCGTGCGTCCCCGCGAGATGCGGGCGATAAACATGCCGACGAAGGGTGCCCAGGCGATCCACCATCCCCAATAGAACACCGTCCAGGCCCCCTGCCAGGCGGATTCGTCCGGTTCGGTTGCGATCCAGAGTCCCATTGGCACCAGGTTCCAAAGGTAGTCGCCGACGGTTCTTCCGAAGAAACCGATCAGCCACTCGATCGGCCCGAAGCACAGAAAGAACGCCAACAGGACGATGCTGAGATAGATATTCCACTCGGAGATGATGCGGATGCCCCGCGCCACGCCCGACACCGCCGACAGCGTGGCTGCCGCCGAGATCACCGCGATGAGGGTGATTTGCGTCGTCAGGTTCGGGGCGATTCCAAACAGCGTGTCTAGCCCGGCGGACATTTGCTTGACACCGAGTCCGAGCGATGTCGCGACGCCGAACACGGTCCCGAACACGGCAAGCAGATCTACACTGTGACCAGCGGGCCCGTAGATGCGCTCGCCGATGATCGGATGCAGGGCGGACCGCAGGGTAAGGGGGAGTTTCTTGCGGAAGCCAAAATAGGCGAGGCAGAGACCGACGACCACGTAGACCGACCAGCCATGCAATCCCCAATGGAAGTAGGTGACGCGCATGGCGTCCACTGCGCGCGCTTCGTCGAGCTTCGCCGCGCCGGCCATGTCGGCGTGGGGATTGTTGGGATATCCGAAAGACACGGAGTTGTCGAAATAGAACATCGGCTCGGAGATCGAGAAGAACAGGAGTCCGATGCCCAGCCCGGCCGAGAACAGCATGGCGAGCCAGGAAAACGTGCTGAACTCGGGCCGCGAGTCGTCGTCGCCCAGGCGCACCTTGCCGTGACGGCTGCACATGAGGTAGAGGCAGGCGGCCAGCATGATGCAGATGGCCACGATATAGAACCAGCCCAGCGTGGACTCGATCCAATTCCTGACCCCGGCATAGACCGCACCGGCCTGGTCCACGTTGACCGTGGTGAAAGTGACGAACGCCAGGATCATCGCCAGGGAGGCCAGCGACATGCCTCGATGCAGGCCGGCCCATATCCCCGAACTCGCGACGGGGATCGACTTCTGAGAAGGTTCGGGCGCGCTCACCGGTCGCTCGGTGCGCCGAGCGAACCGGGGAGTGCTTTCAACATCCGTTTCAGCGCGAAGTGTCGATAGCTCCCCAGTGCGAGGCGACGGACCTCGTCCAGGTCGAAGCGATCCTCGACGTCGAGATCGATCCAGCCTCGGTGTCCGATGTAGGCCGGAATGGCGAAGCGCGAATCATCGGACAAGGTCGCTTGCAGTTCCGGACCTACCCAGAATTCGAGACGCATGCGTTTGCCATGGCGATGGACGGTGAGGAAGGTCTTCTTTCCGGCCTTGAACGCGGGGACGCCGAACTGGGTGCTCTCAGAGGTCTCCGGCAGCCCCGTGCAGAGAGCGCGGACGCGCGCAAGCTTGTCCCGGGCGTGCGGAACTGACAGCGGGTCGAAGTCCTCTGGATCCACGGTCTCGGAGGGCGGCTCGATTTCGATGAGCGCGCCGAGTCGGTCCGCAAGAACGCGCGGCGCGACCTGCACGTAAGCCTCCCGGATCCGGACTCCAATGGTGAACCAGTCGTTGCCCCGGTCGAGATGCACGCCAAGCCATCCTCGAGGTCCGACATACGGAGGCACGAAATAGAATGCCGGTTCGCCGTCGACGTGCAGGTGCTGGGCGCCCGGCGGCGCATGGACCCACAGGGCGATGCGACCGTCGCCGTGATGGTTGATCGCGAGTAGGGCAAACGACTTGCCCCGGACCTTGTAGTCCGGCATTCCATGGCCCGAACGCTCCTCGACTTCCGGGAACGAGAGACAGATCTCCCTCACCGCTGCCCTGATGTTCCTGGCCATACAACAGCCCCTCCGCGCTGCGACAACATAACACGCGCGGTTCATCCCACACCGGGCGAACCCTGTTCGGGGGCCTGCCGACGCGGGATGTCGGACCGGCGGTGGGTCAGCCTTCGACGATTGGTCGCGATGGCACTCCAGGGAGTTCTTTCGCCTCCTGCTGCACTTCTGGCGCCTGGGTGACCGACTGGGCGAAACGGGGAGAAACAGCGTTGTATCCGCCGATGCCGGCGAGGAGTGTGAATCCCAGGGCCATAACGCCGATCAGGATGTTGAACTTGTCGGAGAGTTCCCGATGCACGGAATCGATCTTCGCATCCAGGGCGTTGAACCTGGCGTCGGTGCTGGCAACGAACGCATCGAATCTGGCCTCGATCGCATCGAACCTGGCGTAGATTGGTCGCAGGGCTTCGTCGAGATCGCTCTTGGTGACGATCCGCTCCGCCAGCTCGTCGCCAAGCGCGCGCGCCAGGCCCTCGGCACGCGGAGCCTCAAAGCCCGCCGCCTTCAACCGGTCCGCGAGTCTCAGCGTATCGATCACGGTCGCGTTCATCTTTCCCGTTCGCCTTGCGAAGTGTAACAATTCGACCGTGGCCCGGCCCCCTTCGCCGACCATCGTTCTCATGTCGATCTGTCGTCTCCGATCATGCCCTTTCGGCTTTCCCCTGCTGTACGAGACTGACGCAGTGCGGGTTGGGAAAGCGCCGAAAGTCTCGTGCGACCGAGCCTTTGATTGTCTGAGAGCGAACTTGCGTTACAGTCCCCGATAAAGGTCATCGTATTTCAATGAGGTGCGTTCATACTTCAATGTTCGGACAGGAAACAGACCGCGCTGCCGCGCCCTCTGCGCGATCATCGCGGCCCTCGGTGACATATGCGCGCTCGCGCGTGGAACGACAGGGAAGGCACTGAACATGACCGTCACCTTCGATGACATCGAAGCGGCGAGAGCGCGCCTGGGAGACGCCGTCGCGCAAACGCCGCTGACGCGGTCGGAAACCCTGTCGAGCGCCCTCGGGGCCGACCTGTATCTGAAGTTCGAGAACCTGCAGTTCACGGCGTCGTTCAAGGAGCGGGGCGCGTTGAACAAACTGCTGCTGCTCGGCGAGGACGAGCGCCGCCAGGGCGTCATTGCCATGTCCGCGGGCAATCACGCACAGGCACTCGCGTACCACGGCCGCAGGTTGGGAATCCAGGTCAGCATCGTCATGCCGCGCCACACGCCGAACGCCAAGGTGGAGCAGACACGGGTATTCGGCGCCGAAGTGTTTCTGCATGGCGACCGCTTTGCCGAGACGCTGGAATACACGCATCGATTGGCCCGCGAGCTGGGGCGCATCCTGGTGCATCCATTCGAGGACGAGGCGGTGATCGCCGGCCAGGGCACGCTCGGCATCGAGGTGCTGGACCAGGTGCCGGACATCGATACGCTCATCGTGCCCGTGGGGGGTGGCGGTCTGATCGCGGGCACCGCTATCTCGATGCGGGCTCTCCGGCCGGCCATCACGATCATCGGCGTGCAGGCGGAGCGTTTCAGTGCCGCTGTGGCCGCCTTCGACGGACGTGATCCGGGTCCCGCGCGGCCGGGCACCGTCGCGGAAGGCATTGCCGTCGACACGCCGGGTGAGATGACCATGCGCATCATTCGCGAGACCGTGGACCGCATGGTCGCGGTGCCGGAACGCGATATCGAGCGCGCGATCTTCCAACTGCTGGAGATCGAGAAAACCGTCACCGAAGGCGCGGGCGCCGCCGCGCTTGCCGCGGTGGTCGCGGACTCGACAATCGCGGTCGGCAAGACGGTGGCTGTGCTCACCGGAGGCAATATCGACATGATGATGCTGTCGTCCGTGGTGCAGCGCGGCCTCGTGCGCGGGCGCCGGCTGGTGCGTATCGGGGTCGAGATACCGGACCAGCCGGGCGCGCTGGGCGAACTCACCCGGCGCCTCGGCGACCTCGACAGCAACATCGTGGACATCGTGCACCAGCGCGCGTTCGGCGTGTCCACGGTGCGCGCCACCGTGGTCGAACTGGTGCTGCAGATGCGCGGCGAAGAACAGGTTGAAGCAGTCGTCGGATCGCTCCGGGAGGCGGGTTACGACGTGCGTCTCGAGCAATGACGACTGGGTCGCAGGCCCGAAGGCCCACCAAAGTAGCTTAGACTTGCGGGGCAGGGCACCACCAGGAACGGGAAAAGGAAGGAATCATGCGAACCAAAACTCTGGGACGGACAGGTCTCGAGGTCTCCATTGTCGGGCTTGGAGCCATGTACTCCGGAAAGCCCGCCAATTCCGGCATCAGCACGCCGGACATGGACTTCGAGGTTGGCGTACAGACGATCCTGGCCGCCATGGAAGGGGGCTGCACGCTCATCGACACGGCTTACGTCTATTCGCGGGGCGGATCCGAAAAGATCGTTGGCGAGGCGCTCAAGCGGCGTCCCGACCTGGCGGCCGGCTGCAACATCGTCACCAAGGTGGGGTATCTCGGAGAAGGACGCGACCATTCATTCGACGGCATTCTGCAGGCCTTTGAAGGCAGCCAGGAACGCTTGGGGCTAGAGAAATTCGAGATCGTCTATATCCACGATGCGGGCGGCTACCCGGTGGAAGAGGTCATGAGCGACGGTGGTGCGCTGGGCGCGCTGCGCAAGCTCCAGAACGAAGGGCTGGTCCGTCACATCGGCATTGCCTGCAACGATCCCGAGATCAATACGCCCTTTATCGTGACCGGGGAATTCGACGCCGCGGTCGTTCCGGACGCCTGGAGCCTGCTGAACCAGACGGCGGCGGAAGAGATCCTGCCCGCGGCGGAGAAATACAACATTGGAATTTCCTGCGCCACGCCGCTCGAGATCGGACTCCTGGCCACGGGGCCCTCGCAGGCGACGGCGGAAGGCCGGCGGAATTTCAGTCCGGAGTGTCTGGCCCAGGTCGGCAAGATCGAGGACCTGTGCAAACAGTATGGGATTCCCCTGCTGGCGGCCTCGCTGCAGTGGTGCACGCGACATCCGCAGGTCGCTTGCGCCATTCCGGGCGGCCGCATACCGGAAGAGGCCGCGGCGAACGCGAAAGCGGGATCACTGGAAATCCCCGAGGCATTCTGGGATGACCTGGAGCCGCTGGTCCAGCACTGGGAAAAGGGCGTGCATCGCTAGCGATTGCTAGCAGGAAGGAGCGCCAGGGATCGCGTTCGGGCGATCCCCGCGTCCGGTCAGCGTCGGCGATCCGTCACTGTTCCACCGGCCGGTAGCCTTCCCCGATCTCTTTCGCGTAGGCGGCGAGGTGTTTCTCGGCGGTCTCCACCCTGTGCTCTGTCTCCTCCGGGTTCGAGCCTCCCACCTTGACGCCCTGCTGGGTCAGGATCGCGAACCGCGGCGGATGCCGGTCGAGCACTTCCTGCGGAATCTTGTCGATGTAGTTCTCGGTGGTCCGCATGAAGTGCCGCAGCATGTAGTTCGTCAGGCTGACGCGCACTCCCGGCGCGGTGCGGTTGTACGCGCCGTGCCAGAGGTTGCTGTGGTGGATCAGCAGGGAACCGGCCTTGCCCTCGAGCGGGATCGCCTGTTGGTTGCCGCGATCGCCCGGCTTCTCGGGCACGATCTTCTCTTCGCCGTGCGGTTGTCTGCACCACTTGTGGCTGCCCGGCACGACCGCTGTCGAGCCGTTCTCCCGGGTGTAGTCGGTCAGCCAGTAGGTCGTCTGGCAGCCGATGGCATGCGGCGGCAGCGGTGACGGCAGCGAGTTGTCCGCATGCAGCGCAAGGGTGGTGCTGCCGGGCCCCTTCATCCAGCAGCCCATGCTCGACATGACCGCGTTGTAACCGAGCAGGTGCGTGACCAGCGCGAGGCGCACGGGGTTCATCAGCGCCTCCTGGAACACCTCGTCTTCGAGCAGCAGCGAATGGAACACGTCGCCCAGCGGGCCGTGGGGATGATAGGCATGTCCCACGTAACGCATTCCGACTTCCGTCCCCTCGAGATTGACGTGCGTCGAGCCGTTCTCCAGGTCGGGACGCTCGCCGTTGCGGCGCTCGGCGATATCGAGACACTTCTCCAGCAATCGCTGCGCGAGGTTGTTGGGGTTCGCGATCTCGGGCGGGACGATGGTGTAGCCGTAGGCGTCGAGTTCAGCGACGTTCTTCTGCAAGCCAAGCTCACAGATTTCGTTCCATGAGCGATCGAGTGTGGTCTGGGTCCTCGTTGCGGGTTCTTCCGTTTTGATTGCGGGTTCTGCCATGATCTAAGTTCCTCCCCGGCCCATGTCACGCATTCTACGCCTTCTCGCCGGCGATGGACGGTGCCTCCTACCACTCGCCGGTGTTCGGCATGCTGGCCCACGGCTCCGCCGGCGGCAGCGACCCGTCTTTCTGCAGCAGTTCGACGGAAATGTTGTCGGGCGAGCGCACGAAGGCCATGTGCCCGTCCCGGGGCGGGCGATTGATCGTGACCCCCGCGTCCATCAGCGATTGGCAGAGCGCGTAGATGTCGTCCACCCGATAAGCGAGATGCCCGAAGTTGCGACCGCCGCTCAAGTTTTCGGGATCCCAGTTGTGGGTGAGTTCGATCTGCGCGTCCTCGTCTCCCGGTGCCGCCATGAAGACGAGCGTGTAGCGGCCTGCTTCACTGTCGTGGCGGCGGACTTCCCTTAACCCCAGTTTCGTGTAGAAGTCGATGGAGGCGTCGAGGTCGTTCACCCGAACCATGGTGTGGAGGTATTTCATCGGCGAGCATCCGTACGTGGCTTGAGAGGGCTGGTGTCGTGTCCCGCAAGTTTCTGGCACTTCAGAGTTCGCCATGCGCGTCAATGCAAGGCGTGGTCCGCAGTGAATATCAGGCATATTCGCAAGGGCCACAACGCGGCAGTGGCGTGCATGGCGATCTCCCGAAGGGCGCGCCCCACGGGGCCTGTGGCGGTGTTGCGCCCCTTGGAAATGGAGCCGACCATTCCCGGCGGGGACGCGCCTTGCCACAGACCCCGTGGAACGCGCTGAAGTGTCATAAACTTGCGGGACACGACACTAGATTACCGGCGCTGGCTTGGTGCGACAAGGTGCCGGGCGCGCGCTATGCGTCCTTCGCGGCGGTCCTGATCATCCTGTCCAGCGCCAGGCGCTGGCGGTCCATGTCGCGCAGCAGCGCCAACTGGTTGCGCGCCCGGTCGAGGTTGTGATCAACGTAGGTGGTGCGGAAATACGTGTCGCCTTCGAGGTGGTCGGTCAGGAACCGCACCGCGAGCATGAACGTGACGCACAGGATGCCATCGACCAGGGTGTCCTTTTCCACAGGTGTCAGGGTGGTCGCCGCACAGAACCCGCTTGCGATAGCCTCGACCCGTGCGAGGTCGAGACCGATGCGCGTCGCGTCGGTTTCATTTTCGTCGGTGCGCGCCGCCGCCGAGCGGATGAGGTCGCCGAAGTCGAAGCCTGCGGCGCCGGGCATGACGGTGTCGAGATCGACCACGCAGAGCGCGCGCGGGCCGTCGGCGTCGAACAGCACGTTGCTGATCTTGCAATCGTTGTGCGCGATGCGGTCGCGAGGGAACTCGATGGTCCCGAGGTGGGAAAAGCGTTCGATGGCGGCGCAGGCGTCTTGCGCATGCCGCGCGCGGCCATGGGCATCGATGCCGGCGGCGCGTTCAAACGCACCCAGGCGGGCGCGCAGGTCGTGGAAGCCTGTCATGGTGTCCTCGAAATCGTCGGGCGGCAGGCGGCGGGTTTCGTTCAGGAATGCGCCGAATGCGCGGCCCGCCTCGCGGGCCAGTTCGCGTGTTGCCGCAATGTCCATGTGGCGGCTTCCGCGTACGAAGCGGTACAGGCGCCAGAACTCACCCCCGGCGTCCCGATGAAGCAGTCCGCCGTCCGTGGCGCGCAGGATTTCCGGCAGCCGGTCGGGCTGTGCCGCATACAGGCGCTCCAGGTTGTGGGCGATGCATTCGGGACGCACGAACACGGCCCGGTTGATTCGCTGCAACAGGTAGTCGCCGCCGTCCAGGGCGCGCAGGCGATAGCTGTCGTTGATGTTGCCGGAGCCGTAGCGATGGATCCGTGCGGGCGCGGCGATACCGAAGGCACCGGCGGCTCGCGTTGCGGCGTCGGGCGACCCGCTACCGCCCCGCGCCGCCATCCTGGATGGTCACTGTTGGACGTTCGCCGATGGAGTTCTCGATGATGATGTCCTCGACCCGCACGGGGAATACCCCGCTCTGTCGATCACGGAAGTAGTGTTCGAGAGTCCGGGAGATAACCGGGAACGCGAGTTCGTTCCAGGGAACCTCCGGTTCGCGGAAGAGGCGGGCTTCCAGGGTCTCCTCGCCGGCGCCATAGCGGCCATCGACCAGGCGCGCGCGGAAGAACATGTAGACCTGCGAAATGTGGGGCAGGTTGAATATCGTGTACAGCGAGTGCCCGTCGACGCGGGCCCGCGCTTCTTCCCGCGTTTCCCGGGCGGCGCCACCGAACACGGTCTCTCCGGTCTCCAGGAAACCGCCTGGCAGCGTCCAGAGCCCGCGGCGTGGTTCGATCGCGCGGCGACACATCAGTACGCGGCCCTCAAAAACGGGCAGGCAACAGGTCACGATCTTCGGATTCTCGTAGTGGATCGTGTCGCAGGCGGAGCACACGAATCGCTCGCGGCCATCGCCCGGCGGGATCTGCTTCGATACCGGTGCCCCGCAACTGCTGCAATAGTTCACGGGGGTGATTATAGCCTCGCGCGACGCTGCCCCCGCGCGTGTTCCACCGGTCAGGGGATCGGAGGTCTGCGATGGATTTGCGCGCCCGGCTTCGACACAATGTGGTTCGCAGGGGACAGGCGCCGTCGGGAGGGCGAAAGCGCGTGATCTATGCCTTGGATGGCCGGCGCGTGGTGGCGCTTGGTGACTATTTCGTTGCCGAGTCGGCCGCGGTCGTCGGTTCCGTGGCGCTGCACGACAACGTGAGCGTCTGGTTCGGCGCCGTCGTGCGCGGCGACTACGATACCGTCACGATCGGGGCGAACTCCAACATCCAGGATTGCGCTGTCGTGCACATGGATGACACCTATCCGGTCATCGTCGGTGAAGGCGTAACCGTGGGCCACCACGCCGTCGTGCACGGCTGTACGATCGGTGACAACTCTCTCATCGGGATCCATGCCGTCGTGATGAATGGCGCGAGGATCGGCAAGAACTGCCTCATCGGTTCCAATGCCCTTGTCACCGAGGGGAAGACGATTCCCGACGGCAGCCTGGTATTGGGTTCGCTGGGACGGGTCGTACGCGAACTGACTACGGAAGAAATAGATAAAATTACATATTTTTCAAATCTTTATGTGAATAATTTCAAGTTATACAAGATGCAGATGCAAACGCAAGAGGAAGCGGATCGGGAATGATCGAAATCGGCACGCCCTTATCGGGGTCATCGACGCGGGTGATGTTGCTAGGCTCGGGGGAACTCGGCAAGGAGGTGGTGATCGCGCTGCAGCGCCTCGGCGTGGAAGTCATCGCGGTGGACAGGTACGCCGATGCGCCGGCGATGCAGGTGGCGCATCGGGCTCACGCGATCGACATGCTGGATGGCGGAGCGCTGCGAGCGGTGATCGAGGCGGAGCGCCCGCGCCTGGTGGTGCCGGAAATCGAAGCCATCGCGACACCGACGCTGGTCGAACTCGAACGGGAGGGCCACCACATCGTGCCGACTGCGCGCGCCGCGCGCCTGACCATGAATCGCGAAGGCATCCGCCGTCTCGCGGCGGAAGAACTCGGCGTCGCGACTTCCGCTTATCGCTTCGCGGAGACCGAGGAAGAGTATCTCGCCGCCATCGACGAGATCGGGGTGCCGTGCATCGTGAAGCCGGTCATGAGTTCGTCCGGCAAGGGGCAGTCCACCGTGGCGTCGCGTGACGATGCCGGTGAGTCCTGGCGGCTGGCCCGCAGCGGCGCCAGGGGCGCGGCGGACCGCGTCATCGTCGAGGGCTTCGTCGATTTCGACTACGAGATCACGTTGTTGACGGTGCGCCACGGCGATGGCCAGGTGTCGTTCTGCGAACCCATCGGTCATCGCCAGGAAGGCGGCGACTACCGGGAATCCTGGCAGCCGCAACCCATGAGCGAGGCGGCCCGCGCCAAGGCGCAGCGGATAGCGGCGCTGGTCACGGGCCAACTGGGCGGCCGCGGCATTTTCGGGGTCGAGTTCTTCATCAAGGGAGACGAGGTCATATTCTCGGAGGTGAGTCCGCGGCCGCACGACACCGGCATGGTGACGATGATCAGCCAGGACAAGTCCCAGTTCGCGCTGCATGCCCGGGCGATACTGGGTCTGCCGGTGCCGGAAATCGTGCAGCGCGGACCGTCGGCTTCGGCGGTGATCATCGCCCGCGGCGACTCCGACGAGGTGGCGTACACCGGGCTGGATGTGGCCCTCTCGGCGCCGGGCACGGAGATTCGACTGTTCGGGAAACCCGAAGTGCGCGGCGAGCGACGCATGGGCGTAGCCCTGGCGACCGGTGAATCCATCGACGAGGCGCGCGGCAAGGCGAGAACCGCCGCCGCCGCGGTGCACTGCGAAGTCGGATCGGGATAAAGCAACTCCGGGCACTCGGACGGTGGCTTCGCGGGTGTACGTCTCGATTGTGAGATGAAGGGTCAATTTGCGGCGGCGCGGCGCTGCCAGAAGTCGTCGAAGCGGTCGCTGACGATGCAGGAACGCAGGGCGAGGATGGCGTCGGCGCCGGCCACGGTCCAGCGCATGCCGCCGCGCTTGAGGCGGCAGGCGACGACGTTCCTGCAGGCGCCCTCGACGACGCCGCTGCCGATGCACAGTCCCAGGGCGCGGAACCGGGGATAGTCCATGCGGCGGCGGTTGCCGGCGAAGTAGGCGCGCCCCTTGCGGGCCTCCTCGCAGCGGCCGGCGTGGGCGCCGACGGCCCGGAGCAGGTCGTCGAAGTCGCCGGCGAGGAGCTCGCCGCGGCGCTGCTCCGCCCAGACGCGGGCGAGATCGTTGTCGTCTCCGTAGACGGCCCGGCCGATGTCGAACAGGTGTTCGGCGGCGTGGAACACGTCGACGATCTCGACGGCGCCGGGGAAGTGCTCCGCGGCGATGTTCCAGATCCAGGCCGCGCCGTCGCCGATCACCACGCGGCGTTCGGCGGCGCCGAAGCCGCGCCGCGCGGCCTCGCGCACGACGCGCTGCGCGAAGGGCGCGGGAACGGCGTCGGTGTCGCGCGTGGCGGCGGACTCGATGGCGGCGGAGCAGGTGACCGAGCCGGGGTCGCGCGCCGGGGCGCCGTCGGCGCCGGTCCGCTCGGCGGACCACACCACCGCGAGCTTCGCCTCGCGCGTCCTCGCGGAACCGTCCGGCTGCTTGCCGGCCCGCCCTTCGGTCTCGGCCCCGCGCACCGGCACGCCGGTGCCGTCGAGACCGAGATACAGCGTGGGCGCGGTGGCGGGCCCGGCCGCGGCCCGTTCCCGTTCGTCCGCCGCGATTTCGCGGCCGAGCGCCTCGGCGCGGCGCTCCACCGTCTTGGCGTCGACGTTCAGGCCCGCCAGCTCGTGCAGCAGGGAACCGGCCGCGGCGAAGCTCACCTCGCCCGCCGCGCAGCCGACCATGCGCAGCACCGCCGGCGACAGACCGCCTTTGCCGAAGCCGAGTTCCCGGTCGCGCGGCGCGAAGCCGCGGCCGCAGCCGTCGCAGTGGTACCACGCGCGCGAGAGCTCCATCTCCCCGAGCGCCGTGACGAAGGTCTTCGCGCGCCGCCCGGCGTAGCGCGCCAGGCCGTCGCCGCGGTGGTCGCTTCGGTCCCGCCGAGGGCACGCCAGCCGCGGCCCGCGCTCGTCCGAGCGGTCGGCGTTCAGCCGCGCCGCCAGCGCCCGGCCCATCGCCTCCAGGGCGACCCGGCGGCAGGCGCGTTCCAGCCGCTCGAAGCCGATCCCGTCCAGCACCCCGTCCCCGAGCAGCCGCCCCGCCTCGGCGTCCAGCGCCGTCGCTAGCCGCGCCTCGAACGCGGAGCCCGGCGCCCCCTTTTTCCCGGTGCCCCGGGCGCGTCCCCTTCCAGCCGCGCCTGGCACAGCTCGTCGCCGACGGCGATCAACTCCCGCGTCAACTCCCGGAACCGCCGGCACTCGTCGAGATGCTCCCGCGTCCGCTGCACGGCCTCGTCCGGTATCGTCCAGTTGCGCGTCCTTCCCGCGACGCGCGACACCAGCACCCACTTCGGCCCGTGCCCCGGATCGCCCTCGCGCGCGCAGCGGCAGGTCGGCTTGCCGCACCGGCGGTGGCGCGCCTGCAACGTGCCCGGCCGCAGGTCGCCCACCCCGGCCAACTCCCCCAGCAACGCATCCCGTTGCCCGATGAGAACGTCGATGTCGCGTGGCGCCGCCATGGAACCTCCTTGTCTGGCAAATAGACATATTGCCAGAAGTATCCGCCCAACCCCGCCACAACTCAACCTTCCCTCACTTCAACACATTTTTGACGTACACCCTGGCTTCGCGGCTGCGTTGACAAGCGCCGAAACAGGTCTATAGTTCGCCGCTATGGCGCAACGCATTCCAGTTCTGTCGATCGCGTTCCCCCTGGCGCATCTCCTGCTCCTGCTCCTGCCGGCCTAGCCAGCATATATCTTGACATCCGGGCCTTCGGCCCGCCGCCACCACCAAATGAATTGGGACGAATTCGGGAGAAATTCGCCATGCATCCAAGTCAAGAATTCGATGTCGGCAACGCCGGCGCGCGCGTTGGCGCCATGCCGTTCCAGAAGTATCGCGCCTTCAAGCCGATCGAACTGCCGGATCGCACCTGGCCCGCGGCGGCGCTCACGCGCGCGCCGCGCTGGTGCAGCGTCGATCTCCGGGACGGCAACCAGGCGCTCATCGATCCGATGAGCGTGGACGAGAAGATCCGCATGTGGAACTTGCTGCTGGCCGTCGGATTCTCGGAGATCGAGGTTGGCTTTCCGGCCGCGTCGCAGCCGGATTTCGACTTCATTCGCCGCATTGTCGATGAAGACCGCATCCCGGATCACGTAGCGATCCAGGTGTTGTGCCAGGCGCGCCCGGAACTCATCGAGCGGACCGTCGAAGCCCTGGACGGTGCCCGGAACGTCATCTTTCACCTGTACAACTCGACCTCCGCCCTGCAGCGGCGGGTGGTGTTCCGCATGGGACCGGAGGGCATCGTCAAGCTGGCGGTGGACGGAACCAGGCTGGTCCGGGATGGGCTTTCCGCGCTGTCGGATGCCAATGTCACCTTCGAATATTCGCCCGAGAGCTTCACGGGGACTGAACTCGACTTCGCGGTGGAGATCTGCGCGGCCGTGGCCGAAACGTGGGGCGCGACGGCCCGGGAAAGGATCATCGTCAACCTTCCCTCCACCGTCGAAATGGCGACGCCGAACGTATACGCGGATCAGATCGAGTGGTTCTGTCGCAACTTTCCCGAACGGGACAGCATCGTCGTCAGCCTGCACACGCACAACGACCGCGGGACCGGCGTCGCCGCGACCGAGCTCGCGCTCATGGCCGGTGCCGAGAGGGTGGAGGGCACCCTGTTCGGCAACGGAGAGCGCACCGGCAACTGCGATATCGTCACCGTCGCCATGAACCTGTTCTCTCAGGGAGTCGATCCGGAGCTTGATTTTCGGGATATGCCACGCATCAGGGGAACAGTCGAAACCATCAACAAGTTGCCCGTGCACGAGCGCCACCCCTATGCGGGAGACCTTGTCTTCACGGCATTCTCCGGCTCGCACCAGGACGCGATCCGAAAGGGCATGGCGGAGGTGGGCAACGACAGGTGGGAGGTTCCGTACCTGCCCATCAATCCCGCGGATGTCGGCTCGTCGTACAAGGAAACCGTTCGCGTCAACAGCCAGTCCGGAAAGGGCGGCGTCGGTTTCGTGCTCGAAGAGCACTACGGCGTGCCGCTGCCGCGGGACATGCTGGTGGAGTTTTCCCGCCACGTACAGAACATGACCGAGCGCCTCGGCCGCGAAGTGCGCGCGAAGGAAATTTTCCAGGCGTTGATCGACGAGTACCTCTGCGAGGACGGGCCGTACCGGCTGATCGACTACGACCTCACGCAAGGGGAGGACAACGCGCAGCGCTGCGACGCGGTGGTGGAGGTGTCGGAAAACGACGTACGCATCGCCGGCCAGGGCAGCGGCCCCATCGAAGCGTTCGTCAACGGCATGGTCGATACATTGAACGAGCCGCTCAACATCATCGACTACCGCGAGATTGCCCTGTCCACGGGCAAGGACGCGGCGGCGCTTTGCCTGTTGGCCATCGACAACGGGGAAGAGCGTTGCTACGGCATCGGCATGAGCCGAAACACGATCACCGCCTCGTTGTCGGCCATTGTTTCCGCCGTCAATCGGCGCTGGAAGATAAGGCGGTAGCTGTCAGCGGCAAAACGGCGAGGAGCATTGCGCCCGTGGGTGTTTCCGTCAGCCGGCGCCCAGCACGAACTCCAGTATGAACCGGCTGCCGAAGTACCCGATCACCAGCAAGGCGAACGCGCAGAGCGTCCATCGCGCGGCCATCTTGCCGCGCCAGCCTAGGACCCGGTGGCCCAGGAGCAGACCCACGTAGATGAACCACGATACGGTCGCGAGAACCGTATGGGACACCACGTCTCGCGCCAGCACGTTGTCCAGGAACACGAAGCCGATCACGATGGAAACAGTCAGCAGCGCGAAGCCGGCCCACAGGAGCTGAAACAGGGCAACTTCCAGCGTTCCCAGGGAGGGCAGGATGCGGATCACGCCGATCGGCTCCTTGTGGCGGATGTGGCGTTCCTGCACCCAGAGCAGGATCGCCTGGAACGCTGCGACCGTCAGCAGCGTGTACGCGAAGATGGAAACCAAGAGGTGCGCCAGCAGTCCGCCTTCGAGGATCTGGCGCACCTTTGTTCCGCCGAAGGCCAGGGATCCGGCGACGGCGATGATCGAGAGCGGAAAGACGAACAGGTAGAGGTTCTGCAACCTGCCCTGGGGCTGGGCGAGGGAGGCGGCAAGTATCGTCACCGTCGCGGCGAACGCGATGAGCGAGGCGATGGTGAACAACGACAGGTCTATGCCGGTCTTCGCGTAGAAGACCAGCGCCACGCACAGTCCGTGCATCGCGACCGCGAGCACGCAAAGTCCCTGCAGGCCCTTCGATGGTTCGGGGTCGCGCGCGGAGAGCGCGCGGAACTGCGCGAAGCATCCGGCAGCGTACAGCAGTATGGCGAGGATTCCGGGATAGACGGGATTCATCGGCCGCTTGGCGGGCGCGCCGCCACCCGCGATTGCGAGAGCATGATGGCCGGAGTTTGGCACATTGCCGGCACCTTGCGCCAGCATGCGCGTTGCCTGCGTGCGCTCGATGTCCACCCATCACGGATGACTTGCGACGGACTATAATTTTCCGCTTCCGGTCCGGGGCATGGAGACGCCAGTGTTCGACAGCTTGAGCCAGCGCTTGACGACCGTACTGCGCGGCATTGCGGGAAGGGCGCATCTCTCGGAAGAGAACATCCAGGCGACATTGCGCGAGGTGCGCCTGGCACTGCTCGACGCGGACGTGGCGCTCGAAGTCGTCAGGTCTTTCACCGAAGAGGTGCGGCGCAAGGCCATCGGTCAATCCATAGCGGTCGGACTCAACCCCGGCGAGTCCTTCGTCAAGGTGGTGCGAGAGGAACTCGTGACGCTGATGGGCGAACGCAACGACGCGCTGAATCTCGCCGCGTCCCCGCCGGCCGTCGTCCTCATGGCTGGCCTGCAGGGTGCGGGCAAGACCACGACGGCGGCGAAGCTCGCGCGCTTGCTGATCGAGCGCGAGAAAAAAAAGGTCGCCCTGGTGAGCGCGGATGTCTATCGGCCCGCCGCCATCGAGCAACTGCGAACGCTTGGCCAGGAAGTTCACGCGCGGTTCATTCCGAGTGCCGTCGGACAACAGCCGCTCGACATCGCCGATGCGGCGCTGGCCGATGCGAAGACGCGGTTCGACGATGTGCTGATCGTCGATACGGCGGGCCGCCTTTCGATCGACGAAGAGATGATGGCCGAGATCGCGGGGTTGCATCGGGCGCTGCAGCCGGTAGAGACGTTGTTCGTCGTCGACGCGATGACCGGGCAGGATGCCGGGCGGGCGGCGAGGGCGTTCAACGAGGCGCTTCCGCTTACGGGGGTGGTCCTGGCCAAGGCGGATGGCGACGCCCGGGGCGGGGCGGCGCTATCCGTGCGCGCGATTACCGGCAAGCCGATAAAGTTCATCGGGGTCGGCGAGCGGACCGACGGATTGGAGCCGTTTCATCCCGACCGGATCGCATCGCGAATCCTGGGAATGGGCGATGTGCTCAGCCTGATCGAAGAGGCGGAGCGAAAGGTCGACAAGCAGAAGGCCGAGCGCCTGGCGAGAAAAGTTGCCGGGGGTCGCAGGTTCGATCTTGAGGACTTTCGCGATCAACTGCAGCAGATGGCGCGAATGGGAGGAGTCGGCGGCATGCTCGACCGGCTTCCGGGCGCGAACCAGTTGCCCCAGGCCGGGGTGGACGACGGCGACCTGCGTCGCATGGAAGCCGTGATCAACTCCATGACACCTCGTGAACGGCGCTTTCCGGACACCATCGACGGATCCCGCAAGCGGCGCATATCCGCCGGAAGCGGTACCCGGATGCAGGACGTCAATCGGCTCCTCAAGCAGCACAGGCAGATGCAGAAGGTCATGCGCAAGGCGGGCCGAAAGGGGGGAATGGACAAGATGATGCGCAGACTTCAGGCGCAGGGCCAGGTGGCGCAACGGCCGCGTTTTCGGCGCTGATGCGGGGTCTGCGGTCGTCCGCGGACATTGCGGGGCGACTCCGCGGCACTCGGGTCTTGGCATTAGGCGGCGTTGCGGATTCGCCGAACAAACGTCCAATGGGAATCCACCCGCCCGGCAATTCTCATTATGGCGTCTGGCTTCACCGTCAGGTGCAGACTCATTGCGCCTCGCGCTTCGGACTCAATCCGGGCCAAATCGGCCAGCAGACTCCTCCCGTTGGGGGGATCGAAGGCCAAAATGAGAATTGCTGCCACCCGCCGCCGCACCGTGCCAAGGTTGGCCGCTTGCGGTAATATGCGCGCCTTTCACAGGGAGCCGACCCGAATGGTCACGATTCGACTGGCAAGACACGGCGCGAAGAAAAGACCCTTCTACCACCTGACCGTGGCGGACAAGACGGCCAAGCGCGACGGTCGTTTCATCGAGCGGGTGGGTTTCTTCAATCCGCTGGCGAAAGGCGATGAGCAGCGGTTGCAGGTCGATCTGGACCGTATCGACTACTGGTTGTCCGTAGGGGCCCAGCCTTCCGAACGCGCGAGCCAACTCATCGGCGCGGCGCGCCGCGAAGGAGCAGTGTCGAACTAGCCCTTCCCTTGCGGGAGGCCTACCGCACAATGTCGAACCTCGCGACGGATCCATTGCGTGACGACGACATGGTCGTGGTCGGAAAGGTGGTTGGTCCCCACGGCATCGATGGCCTGCTGCGCGTCGTCTCGTTCACCCATCCTGCGGAGAACCTGTTGCGCTATGTTCCGTGGAGCTTTCTTCGCGACGGCGCGTGGGTCGAGGCGGCGGCGTGTCCGGAGGGAGCGCGAAGACGTGCCAAAGGCTTTCTTTGCCGGGTCGACGGGGTTGCCGATCGTGATGCGGCGGCGAGTCTGCGCGGCGTTCTCATCGGCGTTCCCGAAAACGCCTTGCCGGAACCGGAAACCGACGAATACTACTGGCGCGATCTGATCGGACTTGACGTGGTTGCGGTTGACGGCGACCGCCTTGGGCGGGTGGACAACCTCATGGCCACGGGCGCCAACGACGCGCTGGTCGTCAGCGACGGCGTGAGCGAGAGACTGATCCCCTTCATCGAATCGGTGGTCAAGGATGTCGACCTGCCCGGATCGGTGATCGTCGTCGACTGGGAAGAGCCGGTTTGATTCGCCATGTGGACTGCCGTCGTCAGCATATTTCCCGAAATGTTCCGTGCCTTGACCGGCGATGGAGTGGTCGCTCGGGCCATAGCCGGCGGCAACATGTCGCTGCGGGTGATCAATCCCCGGGATTTCGCCGCGGATCGCCGACGTTCGGTGGACGACCATTCCTATGGCGGTGGTCCCGGCATGGTGATGACGGCGCCGCCGCTCACCGATGCGGTACGGGAGGCGCGGAAGTCGGCGCCCGGCCCCGTGACGACCGTCTACATGTCCCCGCAAGGCCGACGGTTTGATCAGGCCGCGGCGGCCGAACTCGCGGGCCTGGACAACCTGCTGTTCCTGGCCGGTCGATACGAAGGCGTGGACGAGCGTTTCGTCGAACGCGAGGTCGACATGGAACTCTCCCTGGGCGATTTCGTGTTGACCGGGGGCGAACTCGCCGTCATGGTCGTGCTGGACGCGGTGGCGCGCCTGCTGCCCGGGACGCTTGGCAACCCGGCGTCGACAGAGTGCGAGTCCTTTGCCGACAACCTGTTAGACTATCCCCACTATTCGCGCCCCCCCGAGTATCGTGGCGCGGAGGTCCCTTCGGTACTGCTGAGCGGCGATCACGCCGCGATCGCGCGGTGGCGTCGAAGACAGGCATTGGCCCGGACCTGGCGGCGTCGCCCGGACCTGTTGGTGAACCGGGTGCTCTCTGCCGAAGATCGGGATTTGTTGAGACAACATCTGGTGCAAGCGGCGGAGTAGGTTTCATGCGGCGAAACAAGGTCATCGAAGAATTCGAGAACTCGCAGCTCAGAGACGATCTGCCCGAGTTTCGGCCGGGAGACACGGTCGCCGTGCGGGTGCGCGTGCGCGAGGGCGCGCGCGAACGGCTGCAGGTATTCGAGGGCGTGGTCATCGGCAAGCGCAACCGGGGTCTCAATTCCTCCTTCACCGTGCGCAAGGTCTCGCATGGCGTCGGCGTCGAGCGATCATTTCAGACGCACAGTCCGATCATCGCCAGCATCGACGTCACGCGCCGCGGCGATGTGCGCCAGGCGAAACTCTATTACCTGCGCAAACTGTCCGGTCGTGCGGCGCGGATCAAGGAAAAAGTCTGACCGCTCTGACCGATAACGCCGCTGTGCCCGGCACGGTGCGCCTGCGTCGGCTCGCTCTCGAAGGAGCGCCCCGGCCCGTCCCGGCGCATCGACCCATGGACGGTCGTGCAGGCTGACGTATCGGCAGGCGATGCGGCGCCGGGAAAGCCGGGAAAGCCGGGAAAGCCGGGAAAGAACTCGCCGCTCGCACGTGACATCGATGCCTATATTGATCGGGTCTGGCTTCGGCGCGGCTTGAGCGCCAACACCCTGGCGGCTTATCGCCGCGACCTGAACGCGTTCGGCACCTGGCTCGAGGTCGAGGCGAGTCGTGACCTGGTTCAGGCCCGGGACTACGACATCGAGCAATACCTGGCGGCCCGGCATGCGGGTGGTCTTTCTGCCCGCTCCACCGCCAGGCTATTGTCTTGTCTTCGCGGCTACTATCGTGACGCGGTCGATGCGGGCCGTCTCGAATGCGATCCTACGCTCGATGTCGCGCAACCGTTGCTCGGCAGACCGTTGCCAAAATCGATCTCCGAGGACGAAGTGGAGGCGCTGTTGGCCGCGCCCGAATCGGACGATCCCCTCGGCTGTCCCACGGAGTTCCGGGATCGCGCGATGCTGGAGTTGCTGTATGCCACCGGCTTGCGCGTCTCCGAACTCGTCGGGCTCGACGTCTCGTCCCTCAACATGCGCCAGGGAGTCGTGCGCGTTGTCGGCAAGGGCGGCCGGGAGCGGCTCACCCCCGTGGGAGAGGTTGCGCTGCGCTGGCTGACGCGCTACCTGGCTGAAGCGCGACCCGGGCTTTTGCGCGGCAAACCGAGCGATGCGATGTTTCCGAGCAGGCGTGGAAGCGCCATGACGCGGCAGACATTCTGGCACGCGATCAAGCGCTACGCGCTACGCGCGGGGATCGTGCGCGACATTTCGCCGCACACCCTGCGGCACGCGTTCGCGACGCACCTCATCAACCACGGCGCCGACCTGCGGTCGGTGCAGATGATGCTCGGTCATTCGGACCTGTCGACGACCCAGATCTACACCCATGTCGCGCGGGATCGCCTGAAGCGGTTACACTCGACGCATCATCCGCGAGGATGAATCGCACGATGGGCCACGGTCGCACTCTAAACGTCAGGTTCCGGTAGCAGTAGAGCGGATGGGCATGATTCGAAATCTGGCGGCGTGGGCAGCCCTCGCAACGATGGCAGCGGCTTCCGGTGCCGTAGACGCAGAAGACGACGCGGTGGCGGGAGAAAGTCCGGCGGGTGATGCGGGTTTCGCCGACGTGCTGCAGCGTCGGCTGCCGGATATCGATATTGCCGCGATCGAATCGTCCCCCATTCCCGGTTTGCGCGCGGTAGAAATCCAGAACGGCGTTACGCTCTATGTGACGGAGGACGGCTCCTATGCGATCGCCGGGATCCTTTACGAACTGACCGACGACGGGCCGGTCGACACGTCGGAAGCCCGCAGGGCGGCCGCGAGTCTCGCTCTGCTGGCAGATCTGCCCGCGGAGCAGATGATCGTCTTCCCGCCCGGGGGAGAACCCAAGGCTGTGCTCAACGTGTTTACCGATACCGACTGCGGGTTTTGCCGCAAGCTGCATGCGGACGTGCCCGAACTCAATGCGTACGGCATCGAAGTGCGCTACCTCGCGTTTCCCCGCGCCGGCATAGGCTCGGAAACTTACGACAAGATGGTGTCCGCGTGGTGTGCGGATGACCGGAACGACGCCATCACGCGGCTGAAGCAAGGCAGGACCATTCCCTCGAAAAGCTGCGACAACCCCGTGGCGGAGCACTATGAGATTGGCCAGATCATCGGCATCCAGGGCACGCCGACCATCATCACGGCCGATGGCGAAATGATCGGCGGCTACGTTCCGGCGGCTCAAATGGCAGAAGGGTTGGGCGTGCAATAAGCGTTGAGACGCCACTGAGAATAGGGCTGGCAGGTCTCGGCACGGTGGGCCGGGGAGTCGTACGCCTGCTGCAACGAGAATCGGCGTCGCTGGCGGCGGCGGGACGCTCGCTTCAACTCACCCGCGTGGCGAGCCGCACTCCCCGTCCGGAAGTCGATTTGGGTGGTGCCGCTTTTTCCACGAATCTGGGGGACTTGACCGTTGCGGACGACGTTGACGTGGTGGTCGAGGCCATTGGGGGCGAAGAGGCCGCGAAGGCGCTGTTCGCCGCAGCCGTCGCGGCGAACAAACATGTCGTTACCGCGAACAAGGCCCTGATTGCGTTGCATGGGAACGAACTCATGCGCGATGCCCGGCGGGCTGGAATTTTCGTTGGCATCGAAGCGGCGGTTGCGGGCGGTATTCCCATCATCAACGCGCTGACGCGAGGTCTCGCCGGCAATCGAATCGAATGGCTGGCAGGGATCATCAATGGCACGTCGAACTACATACTGACGGCAATGTCCGAGGGCGGGCAGGACTTCGCGACCGCGCTTCGAGAGGCGCAACGGCTCGGCTACGCCGAACCCGACCCGACGTTTGACGTCGAGGGCATCGATGCCGCGCACAAGCTCGCGATCCTGGCCGGCCTGGCATTCGGCACGCCGTTCGATTTCGCGAGCGTCCATGTCGAGGGGATAGCAGATGTCGACGCCGAGGATGTGGGGTACGCGCGCGAACTAGGCTACCGGATCAAGCCGCTCGGCATAGCCCGGCGCACCGCCAGGGGCGTTGAGGCACGGGTGCATCCCTGCCTGATAGCGGAGTCGGACCTGATCGCCAAGGTGGACGGTGTGATGAATGCCGTACAGGTGAAGGGTGACGCTGTGGGCTCTACGCTCTATGTCGGGCCGGGGGCGGGTGCCGGGCCTACGGCGTCGGCGGTCGTCGCAGACCTCATCGAACTCGCGCGCGGCGGCGCTGGCTCGTGCGCGGTATTTCCCATCGACGGCGACGGGGAGTCCTCGCCGATTGGCGAGGTGTCGTGTGCGCACTACCTCAACGTGCCAGCCGAGGACCAGCCGGGCGTGTTCGCGGATGTCGCACAGACGTTGGGCCGGCACGGCATATCGATCGAGGGTGTCATTCAGCGCGCGGAGGCGGTAAGGGGGGCGCGGGGGTCGGAGTGGGTGCCGATCGTCATCCTCACCGACGTCGTCGCCGAACTCGATGCCGAACGGGCTGTGGCCGACATCGAGGAATTGGCGGGCGTGACGGGAAGGGTCAGGCGTATTCGCGTAGCAAATCTGGAGAACTCGGACGGCGAATAGTCCTCGGGTTTGCACGTGCGATTCGAACGTGATGGGTACGGCGTGACGGGAGCGAACTGATCGAAATCGAATCCCGAGAGCTGCCGGAACTTTCGTCCGATCTTCTTCGAAAGTACCCCGGTTTCTTCGCGCGGGTGCTTGCCGGGCGAGGTATCGCGTCTATCGAAGACATGGACCTCTCATTGTCGCGCCTGCTGCCGCCAGACGGTTTGTCGGGCATAGATGCGGCAGCGGCACGCATCGCTCGCGCGGTGGACGGCGGCGAAGCCATCTTGGTTCTTGGCGACTTTGATGCGGATGGCGCCACCGGCACGGCGCTTGCCGTGTCGCTGCTCAAGGCCCTTGGCGCGGACCGCGTGGAATACCTGGTTCCGAACCGGTTTGCATTCGGATACGGCTTGACGCCGGAGATCGTACGCGTTGCGCTGGAACGTGAACCGGCCTTGATCGTCACCGTGGACAACGGCATGTCGAGCGTGGCCGGCGTGATGCTGGCGCAGGAATCAGGTGTCGATGTCGTCGTCACGGACCATCACCTGCCCGGCAAGGAGTTGCCGCCGGCGTGCGCCCTCGTCAATCCGAACGCGTCGGGATGCGAATTCGCCAGCAAGGCGCTTGCCGGTGTCGGCGTCGTTTACTACGTGCTGAGCCGGGTGCGCGCGATCCTCGTGGAGGACGGGTTCTTCAAGCGGCGGGGGTTGAGTTCCCCGAAACTCTCGAATTGGCTCGATCTGGTGGCTCTCGGCACCGTCGCCGATGTCGTGCCCCTGGACCTGAACAACCGAATCCTGGTGCACCAGGGGCTGCGGCGCATGCGGGCCGGGGGAGCGCGTCCTGGAATCCGGGCCCTGGCCCAGGCGGCGGGTCGGAGCATGCACACAGTGTCCGCTCAGGATCTCGGTTTCGCCATCGCCCCGAGACTGAACGCGGCGGGCCGGCTAGCCGACATGACCGCGGGGATTCGGTGCCTGCTCAGCACGGAGACGGTAGAGGCGCGACGGCTTGCCGCGGAGTTGGATCAGCTCAATACGCAGCGCCGGGACATTGAACATGACATGACCCTGGATGCGACGTTGTTGGTGGATGAATCCCACATGGAGCGTCGCAGCGTGATCTGTCTCTACGACGCCTCGTGGCACCAGGGAATCATCGGTATCGTCGCCGGGCGTATTCGTGAACGCTTTCATCGTCCCGTCATCGCCTTCGCTGACGCGGGCAAAGCCGCTCCGGGCGAACTCAGGGGATCCGCCCGCTCCATTCCCGGTCTCCACATACGCGACGCTCTCGACGATGTCGCAGCGCGTTTCCCCGGACTCATGGCGAAATTTGGAGGCCACGCGATGGCTGCGGGCCTGTCGATCAAGCGGTCGCAACTGGATCGCTTCACGAAGGCTTTTTCGGAAGCCGTCGAAGCGCGTGTCAGCGAGCGGGATCTCGCTGGCATCCGCGTGACGGACGGCGAACTCGAACCCTCGGACGTCGTGCTGGAGAACGCGCGCCTGATCGCAGGACACGGGCCCTGGGGTCAGGGCTTCGAGGAACCGATGTTCCATGGCGAATTCGAAGTCATCGCCGAGCGTGTGGTGGGGCAGCGACACCTGAAGCTCACTCTGCGACATGGGGACACGGTGGTGGATGCCATAGCGTTCAACCATGGTCCCGTCGGCGCCGACCGCATCCGGGCTCTCTATCGCCTCGGCGTGAACGACTACTCGGGTATGGAGACCCTTCAGTTGGTCATGGACGACCTGGAACCGGTGGTTTCGAGACACACATAACCCGTGGTTTCGAGACACACAACCACGGTGTGTTTTGGACTTGAGACACACGCAACTACGATGTGCTTCGGGACACTTGGATTCGGGATGGATTCGGGACACAGACAGCTTGAATTCGAGGCGCACAATGCAGTGCGTTTAAGTGGGGTAAAAGGTTCGGCCATAGTCCAGGTGACTCGCTGGCAGCCAAGGGCGACAGGGTTGAACGGACAGCTCCGTTGTGGGCGAGCAGAAGGCAGGCCGGAAAAGAAAGTGGCGTCAAGCGTCCGTTGGAGGTTAGTTCAGAACGCTCGCTGCCGGGGCGGGGGATTAGTTTGGCAGAGGTTCCT
Source organism: Pseudomonadales bacterium (assembly GCA_963668365.1). Lineage (GTDB taxonomy): Bacteria > Pseudomonadota > Gammaproteobacteria > Pseudomonadales > Azotimanducaceae > VXNE01. The sequence continues at coordinate 3,561,706 of OY764266.1, read as the reverse complement.
CGCGCAACTGGAAACCGCGGTGCCCGGTCCATTGTCGTAGGGATTCGACCGGTCCGTATGCGCGCTGGCGCTTGCGCAGGGAGGCGGTTCGAGCGACCCATCGCGCGATGCGATCAGACGGTTGAGGCTGGGATCCGGTCAGGGCGTCGGCCATATTGCCCAGGAGTTCGAGGTAGTCGGCGAGAGTCACGCCGAGGCGTGGGACGGTCGGCTGCGGGAGTCCAGAGGCGAGGGGCCGTAGGTAGGCGGTGAGGGCGTCGGCGCTGTTCTCTCGCAGACGGACGCCGACGGAGGCGTCTCGGCACTGCTCGAGGCGTCTCGCCAGCCTGTCCCGAACCGGATTCAGGTCGACATAGGCCATGGCTGCGAGGATGGCCTTCTCGCTGAGAAGCGCGCCAGAGTAGAAGCGCTGTTCGAAGAAGTGGCCGTCGCAGCCGTCCTCGCCATTGGCGCGCCGAGCGATGGGCTGCTTGAGGTGCTTCATGAAGTGGGAAAGCGAGCCGAGGGTGCGCCGTGCTCGGGCCAGGCGTACGGGGTCGCCCAGCAAGAGTGCGCGGGCCGCCGCCTTGGCCGCGTCGAGGTCGTCGCCCCGGCGAACCTTCGGCGGGAACGCCTCGGTCCATCGATGGGCGACCTCTTCGTTGCTCCAGGCGAGGCAGGCTTTGGGGTCATAGTGGAGGACGATGTGAAAGTGGTTGCTCATGACGGCGTAGGCGTAGATTTCGATAGCGAAGCATCGGGCCAGCATGAGTATGCGTTCGACGAGCCATCGTCGACGATGAGAGTAGTCCCTACCGGAGCGCTTGTCGCGGCCGCAAAGCCATGCCCGGCGGACGCAGCGTGAGGCGATGTGGTAGTCGCAGGCCTGTTGGTCGTCGACGAGCATGTGTCGTGGAGTTGCCATATCGGGAAGTGTGACGGGGGAGACGCGTGGCGTCGATGGCACAGGTCGGCAAGAAGCGTGGGCGGTTGTCAGCGATTGGGCGCCGACATGGCCGCTGCTGTGGGTGCGAAACATCCTCGCCATGGCGTGCCGGTGTTGGCCGTACTCTGCGACCCGGGGGTGTGTGTCCGAAAACAGGGAGGGTGTTGTGTTTTACGGTCCGAAGAAATGCGTGGATTCGAAGATGTGTGTCCGCTTATCTGTAGAGGGTACAATTCTGACTTTTGGACTCTCCCATGGCTGAAGTCAATTCAATCCGCGACCGGATCAAGGACCTTGACGCGCGTCGCGAAGCGCTGTGGGGGTATCTTTGACTACGAATCACGGCAGCAACGGCTGGAACGGGTCGAGCGCGAACTTGCGGCGCCCGACGTCTGGCAGAATCAGGATCGAGCCCAGGCGTTGTCGCGCGAGCGGTCAGCGCTGAGCAAGGTTGTCGGCGGGCTTGCTGCTATGTCCGCTGATTTGTCCGACGCATCGGAACTGGCGGAACTCGCCGCCGCAGAACAGGATGCGGACGCGCTGGACGACATCGGTGCCGACCTGGACGGCGTCGAGACAACGATCGCGGAACTCGAGTTCCGGCGCATGTTCAATCACGAGATGGATCCCGCCAACGCGTTTCTGGAGATCCAGTCTGGCTCCGGAGGCACCGAGGCCCAGGATTGGGCCGAGATGCTGTTGCGCATGTACCTGCGCTGGGGCGAACGGAGCGACTTCAAGACGGATGTCATCGACGTGTCGGTCGGTGACGTTGCCGGGATCAAGGGCGCTACGGTTCAGTTCACGGGAGACTACGCCTACGGCTGGTTGCGCACCGAGACGGGCGTGCACCGACTTGTGCGGAAGTCGCCTTTCGACGCCGGCAACAGGCGCCACACTTCGTTTGCCTCTGTTTTCGTTTCGCCCGAAGTCGATGACGATATCGAGATCGAGATCGCGCCCGGCGATGTCCGGGTCGACACGTACCGGGCCAGCGGCGCCGGGGGACAGCATGTGAATCGCACCGACTCCGCGGTGCGGCTGACGCATCTGCCCACCGGGATTGTCGTCCAGTGCCAGAGCGAACGCTCGCAACACCAGAACAAGGACAGGGCATTCAAGCAGCTTCGCGCGAAGCTCTACGAACACGAGTTGCGCAAGCGCCAGGCAGAGCAACAGGCGGTGGAAGACAGCAAGGTCGATATAGGCTGGGGCAACCAGATTCGGTCCTACGTCCTAGATCAATCGCGGGTCAAGGACTTGAGGACCGGCGTCGAACGCGGCGACCCGAACAATGTCCTCGACGGCGATCTCGACGACTTCATCGAGGCCAGTCTCAAGACCGGGTTCGGTGGCTGATGGCGGAAGAGGGCGACATGCTGACGGTCCGCCGCGGCAAACTGGCCGCCCTGCGAGAACGTGGCCTGGCCTACCCGAGCGGGTTCGAGCGCTCTTCGCTGGCGGCACAACTGCACGAAGCGTACGCGGCGGCTGACAAGGCGGCGCTTGAAGAGCGGGCCGTATCCGTCACGGTCGCCGGACGCATGATGTTGCGCCGGGTCATGGGCAAGGCGAGTTTCGTCACGCTGCAGGACGGCAGCGGCCGCATCCAGTGCTACCTGCGCAGCGACGATGTCGGTGATTCCGCCTACGCGGACTTCCGCGAGTTGTACGACATTGGCGATATCGTCGGCGTCTCGGGGACGCTCATGCGGACCAACAGGGGCGAACTCACGGTCGCCGCAGAGACGATTCACATGCTGACCAAGGCGTTGCGGGCATTGCCGGAGAAATACCACGGCCTCGCGGATACCGAAATCAGGTACAGGCAGCGCTATCTCGATCTCATCATGAGCGAAGAGTCGCGCTCGCGCTTCGCGATGCGCTCGCGGCTGCTGGCGGAACTGCGGCGGTTCTTCGACGCCCGGGGCTACCTCGAAGTGGAAACGCCGATGATGCATCCGATTCCCGGCGGAGCCGCGGCGCGGCCGTTCGTTACGCGACACAATGCGCTCGACACGGACCTCTACCTGCGTATTGCCCCGGAACTGTATCTGAAGCGATTGACGGTGGGCGGTTTCGAACGCGTATATGAAATCAACCGGAGCTTCCGAAACGAAGGCCTGTCGAGGCGGCACAATCCGGAGTTCACGATGCTGGAGTTCTACCAGGCTTACAGCACGTTCGAAGACCTGATGCGCCTTACCGAAGAGTTGATGCGCGAAGTGGCGGGCAGGGTGACCGGCTCCTGCGTCGTCTCCTGCCAGGGCGCCGAAGTCGACTTCGGGGCGCCCGCGCGGCGCTACACGATGGCCGATTCGCTGGTTGAGCACACGGACATGACAACGGAGGATCTCGCCAGCGAGGCGCGCCTCAGGAGTGCTGCGCGCAATAGGCACGTCGACATCGAAGACGATTGGGGCTATGGCCGGATACTGACGGAGTTGTTCGAGCGTCACGTCGAACACAAGCTCATGCAGCCGACATTCATCACACGCTACCCGACCGAGGTTTCACCGCTCGCGCGCCGAAGCGATGCGGACCCCGGCATCGCCGAACGGTTCGAGTACTTTGTCGGCGGCCGTGAAATCGCCAACGGGTTTTCCGAGATCAACGACCCGGAGGACCAGGCCGCGCGGTTTCGGAGCCAAGCCGAACTCAAGTCCCGCGGTGACGACGAAGCCATGCACTACGATGCCGACTACGTCACGGCGCTGGAATACGGCATGCCGCCGACGGCGGGCGAAGGCGTGGGCATCGATCGATTGATGATGCTGCTATCCGACGCGTCCTCCATAAGAGACGTCCTGCTGTTCCCGCAAATGCGCAAGGTCGAGACATGAGCGAAGCGGCGGATCGCGTCGTGCTCGAGCCGTCCTGGAAGGCGGCGCTGTTGGCCGAGTTCGAAAAGCCCTACATGCAGCGACTGCGGGAGTTCCTCCTCGCCGAGAAGCGCGCGCGCAAGACCGTGTATCCGAAGGGCAGCGAGATATTCGCCGCGCTGAACCTGACGCCGCTTCCCAAGGTGCGCGTGGTTGTCATTGGCCAGGATCCCTATCACGGGCCCAACCAGGCGCATGGGCTTTGTTTCTCCGTTCGACCCGGCGTGCCTCGCCCGCCGTCGCTGGAGAACATATTTCAGGAGGTGTCCGACGACGTCGGCGGCGGTGAAATCCCGCCGGGCCACGGATGCCTGATACCCTGGGCGAAGCAGGGCGTGCTGCTGTTGAACTCCGTGCTGACCGTCGTTCGGGGAAACGCCGGCTCGCACCAGGGACGCGGTTGGGAGACGTTCACCGACCGCGTTGTCGAGTTGATCAAGGACCAGAGGGAATCGGTGGTGTTCCTGCTCTGGGGAAGCTATGCGCAACGAAAGGGCGCGCTCGTGGACACGCGCCGACACCTGGTTCTCACGGCTCCGCACCCGTCGCCGCTATCGGCGAGCCGGGGCTTTTTCGGTTGCCGTCACTTTTCCAGCGCGAATCGATATCTTCAGGCCCGGGGGTTTGATCCCATTGATTGGTTCGCCGTGGATTAGTGTCGTGGCCCGGGTCGTGGCCGATCTCCGTAACTGGTTCTTCGGTCTCATCGGCGCGTCGAAGCGGGCGGCAAGGCCTGCGGAAAACGACCGACACGACATCGGACCAAACTGTTCCGGGCCTCGAGAAGCCCATGTGACGTCCCTGGAAACCCGGTTTTCGGGACGCCACGTCATTCGGTGGTCGCTTGGCGCGGACTGGTTCATCGCGGTCGGGACAGTGCACGCGTTGCTCGCGGTTGTGCTCGGAACGCTGCTGTCGCCCTGGTGGATCGCCGCATGCACAGCGAGCTTCGCATACAAGTTCATGCGCGCCCGACCGGGTGAAACGTACCTGTTGATCGCTTTCGACGACCACCTGGAGGTGCGCCGCCACGGTGACGTGCTGCGCCTGGCGGGCGCGTGCTGGATGACCCGGAGGTGGCTTGTCATCCCGACCACCCGGCGTGTGCTGCCCGTCCGGCGCGGGCGGTTGCCGGCTCAGGACTTCGCTCGACTGCGGCGGTCGGCCAGCGGCTGAAGGACGTCCCAGGGATCCGAGCTGGGACTGAGGACGCTCGGCAGGGCCCGGTTCAGCGCGCGGGGATAGTCCAGGGTGTAGTGCAGGCCTCGACTCTCGCGGCGCGACATGGCGCAGCGCACCATGAGCTCGGCCACGAGTATGACATTGCGCAACTCGATGAGGTCGTTCGAAATGTGGTGGTTCGCGTAGTATTCGTGGACTTCCTTTTTCAGCAGTTCGATGCGCCGGTACGCGCGCTCGAGACGCTTGTTGGTCCGTACGATCCCTACGTAATCCCACATGAAACGCCGCAGTTCATCCCAATTGTGGGACAGGACCACATCTTCGTCGGAGTCCGTCACGCGGCTCGCGTCCCAGGCGGGCGCATCGGGCAGGCGCCGCTTCCCGCTTGTGAGGTCTCCCAGGACGTGATCGGCGGCGGAGCGCGCGAACACCATGCATTCGAGCAGGGAGTTGCTCGCAAGCCGGTTGGCGCCATGCAGTCCGGTGCAGGCGGTTTCGCCGATGGCGTATAGCCCCGGCACGTCCGTCGCGCCGTCACGGTCGACCAGCACGCCGCCGCAGGTGTAGTGGGCGGCGGGAACCACGGGCACGGGCTCCCTGGTCATGTCGATGCCGAACCTCTCGCAGCGCGCGCGAATGGTCGGGAAATGCGATTCGATGAAATCCGCCGAGCGATGACTGATGTCGAGATACAGGCAGTCGGCCCCCAGCCGCTTCATCTCGTGGTCGATGGCGCGCGCGACGACATCTCGGGACGCCAACTCCCCGCGCGGGTCGAAGCGGTGCATGAAGCTGTCCCCGTTCGGCAGCAGCAGGCGACCGCCTTCACCCCGGACAGCTTCGGAGATGAGAAAAGACTTTGCGTGCGGATGGTACAGGCAGGTCGGATGAAACTGGTTGAACTCCATGTTGGCGACGCGACATCCCGCCCGCCAGGCCATCGCCATACCGTCTCCGGTGGCGCCGTCGGGGTTGCTCGTATAGAGGTAGGCCTTGCTGGCGCCGCCGGTCGCGAGCACGATGTTTGACGCCTGAATGAGTTCCACATCATCCGTTTCGCGGTTGTAGACATAGGCGCCGATGGCGCGGTCCGGCAACATCCCCAGCTTGCCGGTCGTAACCACGTCTATTGCCAAGCGGCCGATCAGGAATTCGATGCCGGCATGTTCCAGAGCGCGCTGGGCTAGCGCGCTCTCGATCGCGCGACCGGTATGATCGGCCACATGCAGGACGCGGCGATGGCTGTGTCCTCCCTCCCGGGTCAAGTGGAATGTCGCTTCGCCGTCGGTGTCGAACAGCAGGCCGTAGTCCATCAGGCGGTCGATGACTTCGGGGCCCTTTTCCACCGCATAGCGAACGACCTGTTCGTCGCATAGCCCCGCGCCGGCGCGCATGGTGTCCCGTATATGGGCTTCGGGCGAGTCGCCGGGGCCCGTGACCGCAGCGATGCCGCCCTGGGCGCGGTTCGTGGATCCGCCGTCTATGCTGTCTTTCGACAACACGATTACGTGCGCCCGGTCGGCGAGCTGGATTGCGGCCGCGAGGCCGGCCGCGCCGCTGCCGATGATGAGCACATCGGCGTGATGGCGGTCGTTCATCGGCTGGGCCAGCTTCCGCGCGCGAACTCACGCTTTCCAAAGTATGGATATATCCAATTGAAATTAAATAACATTCTGTCGGTCGACAAGTGGCTTGGCGCAGTACGCGGGCTAGTATATACCGCGCGCAAGATGCAGAATGCCGAGCGCAAGTGTCGGAGGCGTTCTGGATGCCGATCTCCGACGGTCGAGTGGGATGCGATAGTTGGCTGCTGCTGAACCTGATCAGGAACTTGTGCGCCGCGCGCAGAAAGGTGACCGGCGGGCGTTCGACCTGCTGTTCCTGCGGTATCGGCACAAGATCAGAGGTCTCGTGGGACGTTTCGTGCGTGACACCGCGGAACTCGACGACGTCGTGCAGGAGGCCTTCATCAAGGCCTACCGCGCATTGCCGAACTTTCGAGGCGACAGTGCCTTCTATACCTGGCTCTACCGAATCGCCATCAACGCGTCGAAGAACCACGTCGCCGCTTCGGGCCGCCGGACTCCGACCGTCGATATGGATATTGGCACGGCGGAGCAACTGGAACAGACCGACGGCGCCTATGCGTTGCGCGATTCGGAGAGTCCGGAACAAGCGCTTCGCCGGGACGAACTCGCCGCCGCGATCAGGCAGGCCATTGCGGATTTGCCGGACGATTTGAGAACGACGGTAACTCTTCGAGAGTTTGATGGTCTAAGCTATCGACAAATCGCCGAAATCACGGATTGTCCTGTTGGCACCGTTCGTTCGCGCATCTTCCGAGCGCGTGAATCGATTGACGAGCGAATCCGCTTTCTCGTCGGTCGAAGGCGGCAGGATGGCGCAGCATCCGGGATGGGGGCGAGTACAGTTGTGGGAGACGGTTACAAGTGACTGATAAAGTTAAGGAAGCTTTGTCGGCCATCATGGATGGTGAGGCGTCGGAGCTTGAAACGCGGCGCATCTTTGATCAGATAGCACAAGACGATGACCTGCGCGAGACCTGGGATCGATTTCACCTGGCGCGCGCTGCGATGGCGGACGAGCCCGTAGATTCGACGGCTAGCGCCGAAGCGATCGCGAGCCTATGGGACGCGGTCGATGGCGGCGCTGGCGAGGAATCGACGGAGACGCCCGAGGGTGCCCCGCGACGCAATCCCTTCGGTTTGCGGACGGGCGCCGCGGTGCTTGGAGTCGCCGCGGCGACCGTGCTGGCTGTCTGGCTGTATCCGGTCCGGCATCCTGGTGGCATGCGACTGCCGGTAGACCCGGTCGCCCAGGTCGATTCGCCTGCCACCCTCGTACAACAGGCGACGTGGGAGTCCGTTTCCGCGGAGGACCGCGCACGCGCTCGTGAGTACATGTTGCAGCATCTGCGCCGGCAATCGATGGCGAACCGCGCCCATCCAATCCCGATAGCCAAACTGGCGACCTATCGGCCGCAAGGCCAGGCGGTCCGCAATGACCTGCAATGAATAGCGCCCGACGTTTGTTCCATGCGAGTCGTCCCGTCTTGTCCTGGCTGTTTGCGGCGAGCGCGGTCATGTCGTATGCGCAGTCCGACTCCAGCCAGAGAAAGACCCCCGAACAGTGGCTGAAGGCGATGCACGCCGCGTTCGACGAACTCGGCTACGACGGCGTGTTCATGTATCGCGGTGGTTCCGAGTTCGCGACGCTGAGGATCGTGCACCTCAATGTAGACGGCGTGAAGCGGGTACGCCTGGTCCAACTGAACGGCGTCCCTCGGGAAGTCATACGACGCGGCGATCATGTGGTGCGAATGGCTCCGCCGGACGAGGAGAGCCTGCGCTTTGGCGGCAGCACCCCGGTTGGACCGTGGGGTCGCTCCTTCGCCCCTCGATTCGAAGTCGCGGAACAACACTACCGCATACGCATCGATGGCGAGGACAGGATCGCCGGTCGACGGGCCGTACAGATCATGCTGCGTCCCTGGACCGAGGATCGTTTCGGGCACCGATTGTGGCTTGATCACGATACCGCGCTGCTGCTCCGCTCGGAATTGCACGATGCCCGCGGGGACAATCTCGAGGTGTTCCAGTTCGCGTCCGTGGTGATCGGCGACGGCATCTCCGAGTCGTCGCTGGAGCCGGAGCCGGGAGAGGGCTGGGTTCGCGAGCCCCTGACTTCGGAGAATGGCGGCGAGCGCTCAGCCGATGCGCCTATCAGGTGGCATGCCGGTTGGGTACCCGATGGTTTCGTCATGGCCGACGCCGAAGTGTGCGACCTGCGGGGATCAGGAGAGGCCGTGACCGCCATGATGTGGAGCGACGGCCTGGCCGCGTTCCACGTATTCGTGGAATCGACACCTGATAGCCATGTTCCAGACCTCGTGTCGCGGGACGGCGCGACGGTGGTGGTGACGCATGTCGTGAAGCCGACACAGGTGGACCCGCACCTCGTGACCGTGGTCGGCGAAGTGCCGACAGAAACAGCCTCGCGCATCGCGCGATCGGTCTACTATCAGGACTGATACGGGCCGTCCGGTCTCCGGTGATCCTGGCCGGCTGATCCTGCGCGGCGGAACAGTGGTCTCGGCGGAGGACGGCGCCTGCCGGGTCGCCTTGAGGCGCGACCATTGCGCCATTTGCCCGGCGACGGGTGCTGACGGCGCTGACATGCGGTGGCGGTGCGGCGTAGGGTTCGCTTTTCCCCGTGAGATCCCGGTTGCCGGGAGAGGCGTCATGACCGGCGACTGCGTATTGGTCGGTGTCCCGCGCGCGGGCGTTTCGCGGGCCGCCGCAGTCGTATTCGGCCTCCCCGTGGTCTTCGTGCTGGTGGCCGCGGCTGCGGCGCAGTTGCTATGGGGCGCGGCATTCGCGGGTGCCGTAGCGGGACTCTGTGGCGGTGGCGCGCTGGCGTTGCTCATCGCCCGGCGCGCCGGCCTGGACGACTGGGTGGATCCGGTCCTGGTGGAGATTCGTGCCCGGCGGGCGCAGCCAGCAGGCAATGGCCGTGCCGGCGGAAGCGAGAACAGGTAAAATTCGACCGCGTTCTGCGTGACGGCCTAATGCGTTGCCGGTCATCGACCACATCCGAAACTTCTCAATCATCGCGCACATCGACCACGGAAAGTCGACGCTTTCCGACAGGTTGATACAGCTCTGCGGCGGCCTGCCGGAGCGGGAGATGGCCGAGCAGGTCCTCGACTCCATGGATCTCGAGCGCGAGCGGGGCATCACGATCAAGGCCCAGAGCGTCACGCTGCGCTACGCGGCCCGCGACGGCCAGTCGTACCAGCTCAACTTTATTGACACTCCCGGTCATGTGGATTTCAGCTACGAGGTTTCGCGTTCCCTCGCCGCCTGCGAAGGCGCGCTCCTGGTGGTCGACGCCGCCCAGGGCGTCGAGGCGCAGTCGGTGGCCAACTGCTATACCGCGATCGATCAGGGCATCGAGGTGCTGCCGGTGCTGAACAAGGTGGACCTTCCGCAGTCCGATCCTGATCGCGTGCGCGCGGAGATCGAGGACATCATCGGTCTGGATGCCACCGATGCGTTGCTCGTGAGCGCGAAGACCGGAACCGGAGTGGAAGGTCTGCTGGAGCGGCTGGTGACCGACATCCCCGCGCCCGAAGGCGATCCGGAGGGGCCGTTGCAAGCCCTCGTCGTCGACTCCTGGTTCGACAACTATCTCGGTGTCGTGTCGTTGGTGCGCGTCGTCCAGGGCACGGTAAAGAAAGGCGACAGGATCCTGGCGAAGTCGGTGGGACGCGTTCACGTGGTCGATGACGTTGGACGCTTCACGCCGAAGCGCGAGACCTGCGAGGCGCTGTCGGCGGGCGATGTCGGCTACGTGGTTGCCGGCATCAAGCAGATACAGGGCGCGCCGGTGGGAGACACCCTGGTGGCCGCCAGGCAAGCGGACGTCGCCGCACTTCCGGGTTTCGCCCGGGCCAAGCCGCAGGTCTACGCGGGCATGTTCCCCGTCTCGTCCGACGACTTCGAGAGTTTTCGCGACGCATTGGCGAAGCTGACGCTGAACGACGCGGCGCTCTTCTTTGAACCGGAGACTTCCGCCGCCCTCGGCTTCGGCTTCCGCTGCGGATTCCTCGGCATGCTGCACATGGAGATCGTGCAGGAGCGGCTGGAGCGGGAATACGGCCTCGACCTCGTCACGTCGGCGCCGACAGTGGTGCACCAGGTTGCCACCAGGGACGGCCGGATTCTCGAGGTCGACAACCCATCGCGCTTGCCGGAACCCGCGCAGATCGCCGAACTGCGCGAACCCATCGCCCAGGCGCAGATACTCGTGCCTCAAACATACCTTGGCAATGTGATCAGTCTTTGCGTGGCGCGACGGGGCGTCCAGCGAAGCGCCCAGTTTTCCGGCGGCCAGGTGGCCCTCACGTACGAACTGCCGCTGTCGGAAGTGGTGATGGACTTCTTCGACCGATTGAAGTCGGTGAGCCGGGGATTCGCCTCGCTGGACTACGGTTTCGTGCGCTTCGAAGCGGCGCCGCTGGTCAAGCTCGATGTGCTCATCAACGGCGACCGTATCGATGCGCTCGCAATGATCGTGCACCGGGAACAGGCCGAGGCGCAGGGACGCGATCTCATCCGCAAGATGAAGGAGCTGATCCCGCGTCAGATGTTCGATGTGGGGATCCAGGCGGCGATCGGCAACCAGATCATCGGCAGGGTCAACGTCAAGGCGCTGCGGAAGAACGTCACGGCCAAGTGCTACGGCGGCGACGTGACGCGAAAAAGGAAGCTGCTTGAGAAACAGCGCGCGGGCAAGCGGCGCATGAAACAGCTCGGCAGCGTGCACATACCGCAAGAAGCGTTCTTCGCGGTCCTCAAGATGGATCGCTGATCCGTGAGCGATGGATTGGCCCGCCTCGAGACCGCCATCGGGCACGCTTTCGCCGACCGAAATCTCCTTGTCCGGGCGCTTACGCACAGGAGCGGCGGCTCGGACAACTACGAACGCCTGGAGTTTCTCGGCGATGCCGTGCTCGGATGCGTGGTGGCGAGGTGCCTTTACGAAAGTCACCCGCATGCCAGCGAGCAGGAACTGACCCTGATGCGCGTCAGCCTTATCAGGAAGGAGACGCTTTCCGAGATTGCCCGCGAACTCGACATCGGACGCAATCTGCGCCTGGGCCTGGGGGAGCGCGGGCGTGGCCTCCGCAATCAGCCCTCGCTGCTGGCCGACGCGCTGGAAGCCCTGCTCGGCGCGGTAACCGTGGATGGCGGGGTCGAGGCGGCGACGACCGTGGTGGATACACTGTTCGGCGAGCGGTTTCGCGATCTCGACGGCGTCGTCAGGAAGGATGCGAAGAGCCTGCTGCAGGAACTGGCCCAGAGCCGCGGGATGGCGCTGCCGCAATACGAAGTGATGCGCGTCGAGGGCGCGGACCATGCGCCAAGATTCGTTGTGCGTTGCAGCGTCGATGCGCTCGACCTCGCGGGCACCGGCTCGGGGCGTTCGCGCAAGGAGGCGGAGATGCGCGCCGCCCTGGATGTGCTCGGGCGCCTCGACCAAACCGCATGACTGCGACGCGTTGCGGGTTCGTGGCATTGGCCGGACGGCCGAATGTTGGCAAGTCGACGCTCCTCAACCACCTGCTGGGACGAAAGCTCAGCATCACGGCGCGAAAGCCGCAGACCACGCGTCACAGCCTGCTGGGGGTCGAAACGCGGGGCGAGACGCAGACGATCTTTCTCGATACGCCCGGCATTCACAGGCCGGGCCGGCGGGCCATGAACCGCTACATGTCCGGGCAGGCGTCCAGCGCGATTCGGGGGTCGGATGTCGTGGTGTTGTTGACCGAGGCGCGGCGCTGGATGCCGGGAGACGAACTCGCGCTGCGGCGGGTCGGGGAGGCGCAGTGCGCGTGCGTTTGCGCGATCAACAAGATCGATCGCCTGCGCGACCGGCGCACGCTGCTGCCGATGATCGACGATGTGCGCGCACGTTACGACTTCCGGGCCATCGTGCCGATCTCGGCGCTCAAGGGGGAGGGACTGGACGCGCTGTGGAAGGAGGTGTCCGGGCTGCTGCCGGAGGGAGAGCACCTGTTCGCCCGGGGCGATGTGACGGATCGACCGACGGAGTTCTTCCTCGGGGAAATCGTTCGGGAAAAGATCGTGCGGCGGCTGGGCGCGGAGATTCCTCACCGCGCAACGGTGGCGGTCGAGCGATTCACGACCAAGCCTCACCTGGCCGAAGTGGACGCGGTGATCTACGTTGAGCGCGCGAGTCAGAAAGGCATAGTGATCGGTCGCGGCGGGTCTCGGCTGAAGTCCATCGGCCAGGATGCCCGTGCCGACATCGAAACACTGCTGGGCCAGCGTGTCATGCTCCGAACGTGGGTGAAGGTTCGCAGGGGCTGGACCGATGACACCCGCGCGCTGGCAACGCTCGGCTACCGATGACGGCGACCGTTCTACGTCAGCCCGCCTGCCTGCTGCACGCTCGCGCGTACAGGGAAACCAGCGCCATAGTCGAACTGTTGACAGCGGAGCATGGCCGCGTGGCGGGTGTTGTGCGCGGTGTTCGGGGCGGACGGCGTCCGCAGCCGATCGAGTCTTTCTGCCTGCTGGAGATCGGATGGCGGGGAAGAGGATCGCTGGCCACCGTGACCGCCCGGGAGGTGGTGCATCGGTGGCATCTCACCGGCCGGGCGCTGTTCGCGGGCATGTATGTCAACGAACTCCTGGTCCGTTCATTGCGTCCGGCCGAGGCGGTCCCGAACCTGTTCCGGGCCTACCAGGTTGCGTTGGAGCGACTCGCAACCGAGGCGGACCTCGAGCCGCCGCTGCGGGTATTCGAGAAGCGTTTGCTGTTCGAACTTGGCTATGCGCCGACTTTCGATATCGAAAGCGTCTCGGGCGAGGCGATGGTGGATGACCGCGCCTATGTCTTCGCGGAGGGCGAGGGCTTCCGGGCCGTCGGCACGGCGCACCGGGACACCTTTCCGGGGCGGGTGTTGAAGGAGATCGCCCGCGACCGCTACCAGGCGACGGATGTCCGCCGCGCGGCAAAAATCATTCTGCGCCGCGCACTGAGGCCGCATCTCGGCCCGCGTCCCCTGGCCTCTCGCGAACTGTTTCGAGGCCAATAGCGGCCCCCGCCGCGAGAAGAATCCTCTCCTTTTTGATATGTTGAAGCGGTTCGGCCGTGTGCGACGGCTTTGACGAGAGAACCCCTCCTCGATGGTCCAGATCAGGCTCGATGTCACGCAGCAGGATACTGGCCGCGTCGACGTGGACGCCTGGAAGGAAGGTCTCAACGAGTGTGATCGGCCGAAAATCCGCGCCGCGATAGAACTGGTCCAGGACGAGGATTGCCGGCAGTTCGGCTTCGATCTGGCGCAACTCCTCGTCGATCTTGAACTCGATTCAGATGCGGTGGCCACGGGCCTCGTATACGAGATGGCGCGCACGCATGCGCTGTCGAAAGAGACGCTTCAGGCAACGCTGGGCGGCACTGTCGCCAACCTGGTGGACGCCATGTTGCGGATGGCATCCACCAGCGAATACCAGTTGTCCAACCTGCCGATGCTCGGCAACGAGGCGCGCAACCAGGTAGACAACGTGCGGAATCTGCTGGTGGCGCTGATCGACGATCCGCGCGTCGCGGTCATCAAGCTCTCGGAACGCGTGATCGCCCTGCGCATGGCGAAGACGCAGGATCCGGAGACGGTTCGTCGCCTTGCGCGCGAAGCCCTCAGGATCTTCGCTCCGCTCGCCGGACGGCTTGGCGTCTGGCAGCTCAAGTGGGCGCTTGAAGACTTGGCGTTTCGACAATTGCATCCCGGCGAGTACAAGCGTATCGCCACGTCTCTCGCTGCCCGTCGACAGGAACGCGAGCGGCGCGTGGGCAAGATCGTGAAGGAACTCAAGCGCCGCCTGGCCGATGCCGGCATTGAGGCGGAGGTGATCGGCCGCGCGAAGCACATCTACAGCATCTGGCGCAAGATGCGTCGCAAGGGCATCGACATGTCCCAGGTGTATGACGCCGAAGCGGTTCGGGTGATCGTCGACGATGTGCAACGTTGCTACGGGGCGTTGGGGGTCGTCCATACCGCGTGGCCGCATATCGGGAGCGAGTTCGACGACTACGTGGCCAATCCCAAGGAAAACGGCTACAGGTCCATTCACACCGCGGTCATGGGGCCGGAGGGGAGAGTGCTTGAGGTTCAGATTCGTTCCAGGGAAATGCACCGGCAGGCCGAGATCGGCCTCTGCGCGCACTGGGAGTACAAGGATGAACGCCGCCAGTCATTGCATTCGGACAAGATGAGCTGGCTGCGCCGCGTGTTGGAGTGGCATGACGACGTTGCGGACCTCGCCGACTTGTCCGATCTGGAAACGGAACCGGTATCGATCGATCGAATCTACGTCGCGACGCCGCAGGGGCATGTTCTTGACCTGACCCAGGGCGCGACGCCCGTCGATTTCGCCTACCGCGTGCACACGGAAATAGGCCATCGATGCGTTGGCGCCAGGGTGGACGGGTTTCCGGTGCCGCTGAATACGCCGCTGAGTACGGGTCAGACCGTCGAGATCATCACCGACAAGACGGAACAGCCGCGCCGGGATTGGCTGAATCCGGCGCTTGGCTTCGTCAAGACGGCGCGCGCGCGAATGAAGATCCAATCCTGGTTCCGGGAGCAGGTTGTCGAGTCCAACGTGGCGGCTGGCCGCACTTTGCTGCTCGATACGCTCAGGCGCCTCGACCTGTCGGTAGACGCGAGCGAACTGGCACGGGAGGCCGGCTACGCGTCGGAGAACGAACTGTGGCGGGCGGTGGGTGTCGGGGAATGCCAGATCATCGATCTCGTGCGCCTCATCGGACAAAACCGGGTCGAGGACAGGCAACTCTCGCTATTGCCCGCGGCGCCGGAGCCGGAGGAGGCAGCATCGGTCCAGGAGATTCACATCACGGGTGAGGATCGCCAGGGCCTCCTGCGCGACATCACGTCCGTCCTCGCGGCGATGGACATCGATGTCGTAAGCACCGTGGCGCGCGCCGATGCGCAGGAAGAGTCCGCGGCCATATCGATCTGTCTTCGCGTGCGCGACATGTTGCAGCTCGCCCTGGCGGTCGATCGGCTGCGACGCATCCCGAGTGTGGGCGACGTGCGCCGGTCATGAGGCTCATTCTGCTGGGACCGCCCGGCGCCGGGAAAGGCACACAGGCGCAGTTCATCTGCGAAACCTGCGGCATACCACAGATTTCGACCGGCGACATGTTGCGAGCGGCGATAGCGGCGGGGACGGCACTGGGCCGGATGGCCCAGTCCATTATGGAACGCGGCGACCTTGTCTCGGACGACATCGTCATTGAACTGGTCAGGGAACGAATCGCGCAGCCGGACTGCGAAACGGGTTTTCTGTTCGACGGGTTTCCCCGCACGATCCCCCAGGCCGAAGCGATGCTCGAGGCCGGCGTCGAAATCGACCGCGTCATCGAGTTGCAGTTGGGCGACGACGAGGTCGTGCGGCGTATCACGGGTCGGCGCGTACACGAGCCGAGCGGCCGTGTCTATCACGTGCTGTTCAATCCGCCTCGGGTCGCCGACAGGGACGACCAGACCGGGGAGCCCCTGACGCAAAGAGGTGACGACGAAGAGGGCACGGTGCGTGATCGCCTGGACGTGTATCGGCGCCAGACGGAACCCCTGGTCCACTTCTACCGGGAACTTTCGCGAACGACTTCCCTTGCGTATCGGGTGGTGGATGGCGCTGGCGAAGTCGACGATGTCAGGCGGAACATACTCGAGGCGCTGGCGGGCAACGCCCAGGGCTAGAACAGACGCCCCCTGTCGCGCAACAGCACGATAGAGACTTTCTCACCGGCGGCGAGGTCGCCCCGGTCCTCCGGCACCCGTATCAGGCAATTGGCCCCATCGAAAGTCGCGAGCCGGTTCGAGCTCTGGTCGCCGGTGGAGCGGACGACGAGGCCCCCGTTCTCGTTCTTCGCCACTCCCCGCTGGTATTCGCGCCGTCCGGGCGTGTGGGCAATGTCGTCGGCGAGCACCGCCGAGAACTCCAATGGCGATGCATGCCGTCCGCCCGAGCGGACCGCGATGGCAGGCACGACGAACAGGAGGAACGTGACGATGGTCGAAATGGGATTGCCCGGCAGGCCGAAGAAGTCGACGTCGCCGATCTTTCCAACCGCCAGTGGCTTGCCGGGTTTCAAGGCGATCCTGTAGAACTCCAGCTGCCCGATCTCCTCGACGATGTCGCGGACGTAGTCCGCATCTCCGACGGACACGCCGCCACTGGTGAGGATCATGTCGGAGTTGCGTGCAGCCTGTTCGAGGGCGGCGCGGATCGCCTTGGGAGAGTCCGGCAGACACCCGAGATCGGTGAGCCGCACCGGCTGATCCGACATGAGCCGCGTCAGGGCGAACCGGTTCGAGTCGTAGATCTGTCCCGGTCCCAGGGGCTTGCCTGTATCGACGAGTTCGTCGCCGGTGGAGAAGATCGCGATGTTGACCCGCCGCTTGACGTCCACGCGGTCGATTCCGCAGGCCGTGAGCCAACTCAGCCGGTAGGCGTCGAGCCGGTCGCCCTTGCGCGCGATGGGGGTGCCGCGAGCGACATCGTGTCCGCGCGGCCGGACGTTGTCACCCCGGCGGGGGGTCTCCGTGAACTCTATGCCGTCCGGATTTGGTCGCGTGTCTTCCTGGATAACTACGGAATCTGTGCCTTCTGGAATCGGTGCGCCGGTAAAGATGCGCACCGCATCCGTGCCTGAAACGCGCACCCTCGCGGGATGGCCGGCGAGGCTTTCGCCGACCACATCGACCTTGTGCGGGGGCTCTCCGGCAAAGCCGGCGGCGGCGACCGCATACCCATCCATCGCGGAAGCGTCGAACGGCGGCAGATCGACGGGCGCCGCCACTTCGTTTGCCGTGATACGGTCGAGAGCTTCGGCGACGGGCACCGCTTCGCTGCCTTCTACGGGTTTGACGGAGGCAAGCAGTTTCGCGAGAGCGTCGTCAGCGTTTAGCATGGGTCGATGATCAGGAAAGAGTCGAAATCGACGCAACCGGCCGGGAAATCGGAGACCGTCGGCGGGACCGTTCTCGCATTGGAAACCACGGGATCAGCATGCTCGGTGGCGCTCGTCAGCGAAGGCGAAGTGTTGGAACTTACACGAATCGCGCCCCGGCGGCACAACGCATTGGTGCTCAAGATGGTGGATGCGGTAGTCGCAGCCAGGGACCTGGACGTGCGCGATCTTGAAGGCGTTGCCTATTCCGCTGGACCCGGCTCGTTTACCGGGGTGCGGATAGGCGCGGCGATTGCCCAGGGAATCGCTTTCGGGGCCGGAATTTCTGTTCTCCCCGTGCCGACATCGGAAGTGGCGGCGGAACAGGTTCGCCGCCGCAATGGCTCGGCGGACGGCGTCGTCGTGGCGCGCGGCTCGAGGACCGGCTGGGTCTACGCGGCGCGCTATCGTTTCTCGCCCACGGGCCTTGAGTGCGAAGATTTCGACGCGTTGGTTCCGGAAGATGCCCTGCCGGCCGTCCCCGAAGGCTGGTTGCTGTCGCGTCGGGAGCAGCCTTTGCGCGCGGCCGTGTTGGGGACGTTGTCCATGAACAAACCGAAGCTCGATCCCGAACGGGCGGTGCCTTTCTATGTCGATGGCGATTCGCCGTGGCGAAAAATGGATGGGTCGCGCGAAAATGCCGGCGTGACCGGGTCCTCTGCCGACGGTTGACCGATGGACGGCGACTGTCGGATGCGACGCTCGTGCGTGCAGTGATGCCGGACCCCGGGGCCATCATTTATTTCGATGTTTCTGCCGAGACGGTGGCACGTGAGATAGCGCAGCGACTGCCGGATGGTTTCGCGCTGGCATCGGGTGCAGCCCCGGCTGGCGGCTGGTGCCTGTTCATTGACAGGAATGGATTGACGCTGCGCGATGCAAGCAACGCGAGTTTTCGCTGGCCTGACGAACCCTTCCATGGTCGGCGGCGTTCTTCCGGGTCTGCCCTGGCCCGCGCCTGTGCTGTGGGTCCCGGTGTGCGGGTGCTGGACGCCATGGCAGGTTGGGGTACGGACGGGTTGGCCCTCGCGCGTCTCGGCTGCCGCGTGCGAATGGTCGAAGTCAATCCCCTGGTCTTTGCGATGCTGAACGATCGCCTGCATCGCAGCGGCGTCTGCGCGGAAACGGAAATGGCGGATGCACGGTCACGTATGCCTGGCCCGGAGGGCGAGCGCTATGACGTCGTATACCTGGATCCCATGTTCCCTCCCACGAACAAGACCGCCTTGCCGGCAAGACCGTTGCAGGTACTGCGAGAGATCGTCGGCGAGGGGACGCCGGACGTATCCGATCTGCTGCAACGCGCCCGGCGCTGCGCGCTAAGCCGCGTGGTGATGAAGCAGCGTGCGCACGGACCCGCCATCGGCGATCCGGACTGGCGCATCCCCGGCCGGACGGTGCGCTTTGATGTGTATCGTCCCTCGCCATAGGGGCGTGGGCTTGTCGGACTCGGACCCTTCTGCGGCCACTGCGTTGCAGCGAGACGCGCAGAGGTCAGGACAACTCGCGCCAGTGATGGCACGCGACCGTTGCGCGGTCGCTGGACGCGGTCAGCGTGGGTTTGCTTCGGCGGCAATCGTCCCGGGCGTGTCGACAGCGGGTGTGAAAACGGCAGCCCTGGGGCGGGTCGATGGGCGACGGGACATCGCCGACGAGCACGATGCGATCGCGGGGTACGGTTGGGTCCGGAACAGGAATGGCGGATATCAGCGCCTGCGTGTACGGATGGCGCGGCGATTCGTAGATGTCCGTCGCGTCGGCGGTTTCGACCACCTTGCCGAGGTACATCACGGCGATACGGTCCGAGACATGCTTCACCACGGCGAGGTCGTGGGCGATGAAAATCAGCGCGAGGTGCATTTCCCGCTGCAGTTCGAGCAGCAGGTTGATGATCTGGGACTGGATGGACACGTCCAGCGCAGACACCGCCTCATCGCAGACGATGAGGCGAGGTTTGAGAGCGATGGCGCGCGCGATGCCGATGCGTTGCCGCTGGCCGCCGGAGAACTCGTGCGGGAACCGGTTCGCGGCACCGGCGTCGAGGCCGACGCGTTCCAGCAGTTCGTCAACCCGGCGGCGGCGCTCCACTGTGGTTCCCAACCTGTGGATGACGAACGGTTCTTCGAGGATCTTGCCGACGGTGTGGCGGGCGTTGAGAGATTCGAAAGGGTCTTGCAGGATGATCTGGATGTCGCGGCGCAGGCGGCGCAACTCGGCTCGGCTCATCGTGGCGATGTCCCGGCCATCGAAAAACACCGTGCCGGCGGTGGGATCGTAGAGGCGCAGCAGCGTCTTGCCGACGGTGCTCTTGCCACATCCGGATTCGCCCACAAGGCCGATGGTCTCGCCCGTGTCGAGGTCGAAGGAGACATCGTCCACCGCGTGCACCTGCCCGACGGTTCGCAGGAAGATCCCGCCGCGCACCGGGAAGTGCTTCGTCAGTCCCCGCACTTGCAGCAGCGGCGCGTCTGGCTTGGCCTTCACGTACTGCGCGCCTCGGCATCGCCGGCATTGACTTCACGCCAGCGGTGGCAGGCAACCTTGCGGCCGGGCGCGGGCACATCGATCACCGGCGCCCCGCCGTGGCACCGCTCCACGGCGAATGGGCAGCGGTTGACGAAGCGGCATCCGCTCGGTAGTTCTTCGATGCCGGGCACGGAGCCGGGAATCGTTGTCAGGAGGGTCTTGGGCTCGTCGTCGAGGCGGGGAATGGACGCCAGCAGACCGCGGGTGTAGGGATGTAGCGGATGGGTGAAAAGCGGGCCGATGGGGGCCTGTTCGGCGATCCGGCCCGCATACATGACGACCACCCGTGAGCAGAGTTCGGCGATGACACCGAGGTCGTGGGTGATGAAGATGATGGCCATGCCGGTGTCGCGCTGGAGGTCGCGCAACAGTTCCAGGATCTGCGCCTGGATGGTGACGTCGAGCGCTGTGGTCGGCTCGTCGGCGATAAGGAAGCTCGCCAAATTAATCTATCCGTTCATGGTGTTTGGCAAGAGGCTGTAGTTCCACTCGCCATGGAAGGGGTCGCGCTTGATGGCGAGGTTGTTCATCTGCGCGTCGGTGATCTGGCGGCCGGTCGGGTATTGGCCTTCGTCGAGTTCGGAGCGGATCGCCAGGCCCTCCCTGGTGGTCGTTGCGCCGATCAGGTTGACCACGACCTCGTGGCTCACCAGCGGCCGGCCGCGCCAGTTCTGGGTGATGTGGCAGAACATGCGATGCTCGATCTTGTTCCACTTGCTGGTGCCCGGCGGGAAGTGACACACCGAGATGCGCAGCCCGAGGGTGTCGGCCAGCTGCTGCAGCTCGTACTTCCACAGGCGCGAACGGCTGCCGTTGGAACCGCCGCCGTCCGCCGTGACCAGCAGGCGGCGGGCCTCCGGGTAGGCGTGGCGACCCATCTGCCGCCACCAGCGCCGCAGCGTCGCCACCGCGAACTCCGAGGTGTCGTGGTCCACGCCGACGCCCACCCAGCCGGCGTTGGCCGTCAGGTCGTACACCCCGTACGGAATCGCCTTGCCGAGGTCCCGGTCGATGAAGTCATGCACCTTCACCTCCTCGGGGCGTCCCTTCGGACGCCATTCCCTGCCGCCGTTGCGGTACGGGCCGACCAGCTCCTTCTTCTTCGTGTCCACCGACACCACCGGCTGCCCCAGGCGCTGGAACGCCCGCACGCGTCGGTCGATGCGCCGGAACTGCGCGTCGCGGTCCGGATGCTGGCGTCCTTCGAGCGTCTTGCGGTTGGCCTGCAGGCTGTAGCCCAGTTCGTGCAGCAGGCGATTCACCGTGCGCTCGCTGACCGGATGCCCCGCGTCCCGCAACCGTCGCGCCAACCGCGCCGCGCTGCTGCAGGTCCAGCGCAACGGGCCGGTCGGGTCGCCCCGCGTCACCGGCTCGAGTTCCCGCTCCAGCGCGTCCACCAGGCCCGCGTCCCGCGCCGTCAGCGTCTTGCGGCCGCCGCCCGGACGGCGCTGCCGCGCGGCCCCCACCGGCGCCGCCCCCGCGTCCAGCTCCCGCAACCCCGCGCGCACCGTGACCCGCGACATCCCCGTCGCCTCGGCGACGCGCGTCACGCCGCCACGCCCGATGGCCCGCGCCTCCGCCGCCGCCCACAGCCGACGCGTGCGCTCATCCAGCAGCGGCCCCAACACCGCGTACTTCCCCCGCAACGCCTCCGTCACCGCCGCTTGCGTCAAACCAGCCATCGCCGACAGCATAACAAACGCCGATCATATCGGACATTCTATTTTGGCGAGAGCCCTAAGTATGTCCGGCCCGCTTGCCAGCGCCATGGCGATCATCACGCGCTGGCGCATACCACCGGAGAGTTGGTGCGGGTATTCGAGCAAACGCTGCTCCGGCGCCGGGATGCCCACCTGTTCGAGGAGCCCGAGGCTGCGTCGCGTCACCGTCTCGGTCGACAGGCCGGGTTCGTGCAGGGAAAAGGTCTCGGCGAGCTGGTGACCGACCCGCTGCACCGGATTCAGCGCGGTCATGGGTTCCTGGAAGATCATCGCGATGCGGTTGCCCCGGATGGCGCGCATGCGTTCGGGCGGAATTCTCGGCAGGCTCTCGTCCTTGAACAGGATGTCCCCGCCGTGGATGCGGCCGGCGGGCTTCGGCAGCAGGCCCATGATGGACAGGGCCGTGACGCTCTTGCCGCATCCGGACTCTCCCACCAGGCCGAGCGTCTCGCCGGCTTCGAGATCGAAGCTCATGTGATCGACCACGTCCGCGAAGCCGTCCTCGGTGTCGAAGCCGACGGACAGTTCCTCGACTTTGAGCAGCGCCGCCATGCGTCAGCGCGCCCGGTATTCCGTGTTCACGATGGTGACCGGTTCGAACGTGCGTCCCTCGTCCTTCGCTCTCAGCGTCCGTTCCTTTTCATCGGCGTCGATCCAGAACAGTCCTCCTGAAGAAAAGATGCCGGCGGACAGGGCCTGCGAATTGAACAGCGAGCCGGAAGTGCGGGTGCCGAGCCATTCCGGAATCTTCACCCAGCGCCACGCGCCAGCGCGGGTATAGGGCACCTGGAACGTCGGGATGACAACGCCCGCGTCGTACACCATTCGCTCCAGCCGATGCGCGAGTTCGACCCGTTCGCGAAAATCTGCGGAAGCGCGGAAAGCCAGGATCAGTTCGTCCATCACGGGATCTCCGTAGTTGGCGAGATTGTTGGTCTGCGTCTTGTTGGCGTTCACCGAGTGGAAGTGTTCCCAGTAGCGCGGTGACAGTCCCGAACTGGACCAGGCCATCCAGGCGATCTGGTGTTTCTTCTCCTGCATCTGCTTGAACGATCCGGAGGAGTCGAGGAGTTGCAGTTCGAGCGAGACGCCGGCCTTCTTTGCCTCCTCCTTGAGGACAACGAGGCGCTCGGTGTGCAGCGAGTTGCCGTAGGTGACCCTGAGCGACAGCCGCTGTCCGTCGCGTTCCCGGATGCCGTCGCCGCCCCGCTGGTCGAACCCAGCGGCATCGAAGTACTCGCCCGCCTTGTCGAGATCGAATTCCCGCGCCTTGATTTCACGGTTGTCGTACTCGCCGAAGCCGAGCTGGAAGGTCGGCAGCCGCTCGTAGTCGCCGCGCAGCACGGTTTCGATGACGCGGTCGAAGTTCATTGCGTGCGCCAGGCCGAGGCGGACCTGCCGGTCGGACAGGATCGGATCGGCCGTGTTCAGGAACATGCCTGCGGATGGCACCGGGAGGTCGTTGTAGAACCAGTATTTCGCGATGTAGCCGGCATCGACCGACGGGCCCGTCACCTTGTCGTGCCAGAACTGCGGCAGTTCCAGGTTGAAGGCGTCCAGGTCGCCCTTCATGAAGTGCTGTACTGCGATGATCGGATCCCGGATGACCCGAACGCGCACCTTGTCGGGGTTGAAGCGGTAGCGGTTGTACTTGATCTCGTCGCCCCACCAGTCGGCCTTGCGGGTCAATTCGATGTGCTTGCCTTTCCTGACCTCGCTGATCTGGTACGGCCCGGTGTTGGGTTCGATTTTCCAGTTGTTGCGCTGCACCCAGTCGTCGGCAGGCACATGAAAATGGCGAGGTTGCGGGCCGAAACCGTACGCGGCGTGCATCTCGTTGACAGGCTTCGGGTCTGCGCCCTGCACGCCGATGGTGTGGTCGTCGTATCGTTTGATGTCGCGGATGCGTTCCGTGTAGTAGTTGTTGTACCACGGCGCGACGATCACCTTGGATCGCATGAACTGCAAAGCGAACACGAAGTCGTCGGCGGTCACGGGCACCCCGTCGGACCAACGTGCGCGGGGGTTGAGGCGGTAGTAGATGCTGCGCCCATCGGCGCCGTAGGCCCAGTGCGTCGCCAGCGACGGGATCGGCCGGCGCGTGATGGGGTGGTAGCCCACGGGTCCGAGCTGGTTGTAGCGCAGGTAGCCGGCGAAGGCGCCGTTGGAGTCCGGACCCACCCTGCGCAGCGTGAGGGGGAAGCCGAGCATCCAGGTGCGGAATGTACCGCCGGGCCTGGCCTTGGACGAGGCGAACACCGGATCGGATTCGTTGGTTTCCCAGACGAGGTTCGCCGGCAGCGTTTGCGGGAGCCCGTCGCCTTCGCGCACTTCGATCGGCGGCAGTTCGATCACGGATGCAGCGGGTTCGTCGGCGGGTTGCGCCGTGTCGGTACCGCACGCTGCCAAGAACAGCGCGCAGCCGGCTAGGGCTGCCCGTGCCCCACAAGTGTTCGCTGGACTCTGTCATGCTGGTGAAATCATCCGAGTTCGTCGCGTAGTTGGAAACCGATGGTCATGTATGTGAGCTGGATGTGGCCATGCCACAGGAGTTGCGCGCCGGGTGGGTCGCGCGTGCGGCCGAGCCAGCCGCCGAGGCGCGCGAGCAGTTGCACGGTCTCGCCGAGCTGCGAGGGCGGGTCGAGGTTGCGCGAGCGGGCGAAGGCGGCGAGCACGCGCAGTTCGATGTCGGAGAACAGCAATTCGGGGGGCAACTCGGGCATCTCGCGGCCGAGACGGAGCATCAGTTGGATGCGCCAGCCGACGACCATGTTGATGGCGATGGCGCGCTCGAGGCGCTCGGCGGTGTGGTGCTGCAGTTCCTCGACCTTGCAGCCGGATTTGAGGATGCGGAAGTAGTCCTCGATGCGCCAGCGCATGGCGTAGTAGTGGAGGATGCGCCGCGCGTCGTCGACGCCGGTCACGGGCAGGGTGGTGAGCACGAACCACTCCAGCGGCTTGGCGTTCGCGGGCGGCTGCTCCTCGCGGGCGTGCACCACCCACACCTCGACCGGCGCCGCCCCGGGGCACGGCAGCGCGACCGGCTCGTAGCGCAGCGTCATCTCGGCCGAGCGGGCGGGGCGCTTGGTCTTTCCGGCCCGCTTGCTGGCCTTGGCGCGCGCGCTTTGCCGCGTGACCTCGACGGTGCAGGCGCCGCGCACCCGGGCGTTGCGCATCGTCTCGAACAGGCGCCGCGAGACCGGGTTGCCGTCGTCGTCGGTAACCCGCCCCAGGACGCGGTCGACCTTGGCGCGCACCAGCAACTCGACCGTCGGGGCATGCTCGCGCCGTTCGACGAACAGGTCCAGGAAGTCGGCCTCGCGGTCCATGGCGCACACCACGCGGGTGTCGGGCAGTTCCCGGGCCGCCTCGGCACAGTCGCGCAACCCCTCGATCCAGCGAAACGACTTGCGCGCCTCGCGCGGCTTGCGAGCGCGCGCCTCGGGACCGGCGGGCGCCGGGGCGTCGAACCCGGCGCGCAGCACGCCCAGCGGCGTCCCCTCGTCATTGACCGCCAGGGTCGCGTGCAGATGCAGGCCGCGCACCGCCGCGCCGGTCTGGTTCGAGCCGATCGTCCCCAGCCCTTGCGTTCGCCCGCGGCGGGCGAAGTTCAACGTGGTGGCGTCCTGAATGCACAGGACCGTGGACTCCGAGCGCAGGCGCCGCAACGTGCGCTCGCGGTGCGGCTTGAGAATGTTCGCCACCGTCACCTCGCCGTCGGCGGGTTGATCGATGAGCCGGTAGTGTCCCTTGACCAAGGCGCGCGCTCCGTTCGTGGCGCCGGTGATGGCGCGCATCGGACACTGTGCCATATGCCGCGCGCTCTCGACCAGGCGCGCGCTCAGGCGGGCGTCGCCCAGGGGCGCGCCGCCGAACTCGTTGGCCGCCCAGGACGCGGCGTCGAGCCCCTCGCCGGGCGCCAGCGCCGCGGGCGGCGGCGCCGCGAGACGCCGCCGCCAGACCCGGTCGAGTTCGTACAGATACACCGCCTTGGGTGTCTCGCGGGCGGCATGGGCACGGTCCTGGCGCCCGCGCCCGCGCGTCGCGCCGACCCGCACCCAGTTCGCCGCGCGAAAGCTCGCCCCCGTGTGCTCGCGCTCGTCGACGAACGTCTCCAGCAGCCAGGGCCGGTAACCGTGCAGGCGCTCGAAGTCCTCGCCCACCCGCCGCACCACCCGGCCCAGCACATGCGAGGCCAGGTTGCGGCAGCGGACGCCGGGACGAATCAGAAACCGGCACAACCCCGCCACGCGATGCAGCCGCGCGCGGCGGCGCGCATCGTCCCAGCCGATCCAGGCGTCGCGAGCCCGCAGCCGCCGCGCCGAGGCCGCGAACCCCACCGCCCCCAGCCAGCCATGCGCCGAGCCGACCAGATAGCGCAACTGATGGCCGACGAAAGGACCCGCACCACGCGGGTGCTCGCGCGCCATCAGGGTATTCCAGATCAGGCGATGTTCGTCGCTGTCGACCCGAATCAGCGCAAGCTCTCGCAACTCACCCGCCTCGCCGGGGACATCCCTGGCCGGCGCCACGCACTCCGCAAGCTGGCGCGGTCCGCGCCCAGCACCGCCCACCCTTCGCGGCGCCGGTAGCGCGACCTGACCCGCCGCCTCCAGCCCGCGCAATGCCCGGCAGCAACTCGCGCGCTGCAGACGGCCGCGCCCGTCGCGCAGCTCGAACGCCTCGCACACCCGATCGGCAACCTGCCCGAGCCCCGTGACACCCTCCGAAACCGCCGTGTTCAGCACGTCTTGAAGCTGGCCAATGTCAGCCCGCAGGCGACCTCCAACCTGGGTCTGAACCTCCATGCCGCGTACCGTAGCGCAACGGCATCTTGAAGTCCAGCAGATACTTGTGGGGCACGGGCAGGGCTAGGGCGAAGCCGGACGCACCTTTGCGGGCCTTGCACTGGCCGCGCTGGGCAGGGACGCCCTGGCGGGACAGACTGCCATATTGGTGGATGTGCGGTGACATGGAGACCTCTCCTATTCGTAGTAGGTGAATTTCTTGGGATCGAACGCTTCCCGGACCGCCTCGCCGATGTAGTTCACCATGAGCAGCACCAGCACCATGCCCACGACCACCGATGCAACGATCCACGGCGATTCCAGGTGATTCGTGCCTTCGGCCAGCATTTCGCCCCAGCTAGGGGTCGGCGGCGGCAGGCCGAAACCGAGGTAGTCGAGCGCGGTCAGCAGCCCGATGCCGGCGGCGATGGAGAACGGAATAAAGGTGACGATGACCGAGATCGCGTTCGGGAGAATATGGGTGGCAATCATGCGCGAATTGGAAGCGCCGAGGGCGCGCGCGGCGAGGACGTATTCGCGGGACTTCTCCCTGTATGTGGACGTGCGCATGTACCAGGTCATCTGCGTCCAGTTGAAGATCACCATGATCCCAACGAGCGTCCAGAAGGTCGGCACCACAATGCTGGCGACGATCATGATGACGTAGAGCAGGGGCACCATGTTGAAGACCTCGATGACGCGCTGGAACAGGAGATCGAAGGTTCCGCCCCAGAATCCCATGGCGGAGCCGAGCGCTATGCCGAGAAGGTAGTTGCAGGCGAGCAGGAGAAAGGCGAAGCCGAATGCGATCCGGAAGCCGTAAACCAGCCGCGCCAGCACATCGCGTCCGGTGGAGTCGGTGCCGAGATAGTGACCGCTCGACCAGGATGGCGGGTAGGGCGGATAGGCGTCCGCGCGCAGGTCGTTTTCCAGCGCATTGTAGGGCACCGGCGGCATCAGAACCCAGTCGCCCTCGCCCCGGTCCGCGAACAGGCGCTTGAGTTCGCGATAGTCGGTTTCGTAGTCGTAGTCGAGGCCGAATGCCTTCCCCGGAATAACGTCTCCGTAGGTCGGAAAGGCCACCGTTCCCTGGTAGTAGACGACCAGGGCGCGGCTGTTGACAAACAACTCCGCAGCGAGTGAGGCGACCAGCGCGATGGCGAGGATGATGGCCGAGTAATAGCCGCGCTTGATGGACCTGAAGCGCTGCCATTGCTTGACCGTCAGCGGATTGAGCGCCAGCCAGCCAAGCGTTTGATCCCGAGGTTGGTCGGCCGTCATTGCGCCGACTCTCCGCTGCCGAACCTGACCCTCGGGTCGACCAGCGCGACGCAGATGTCCGAGAGTATGTTGCCGATCAAGAACAGCAGGGCGGAGATCACCAGTATGCCCATCACCACGGGGTAGTCGCGTTCGACAAGGGATTCGAAACCGAGCAACCCGAAACCGTCGATGTTGAAGATCTTCTCGATCAGGAAGGATCCCGTCAGGATCAGCGAGATGTTGGACCCGAACGAGGTGGCGATGGGGATCAGGCTGTTGCGCAACGCATGGTTGAACACGGCGCGCCTGAAGTTCATGCCCTTGGCGATGGCCGTGCGCACGTATTCCGCCGCCAGGTTGTCCATCAGGGAGTTCTTCATCAGCATCGTCATCACCGCGAAACTGCCGGCCGTGTAGGCGAGCAACGGCAGCGTGGCGTGCCAGAGCACGTCGACGACCTTGCCGAACCCGGAGAGTGCGTAGAAGTCGTCGCTCACGAACCCACCCAGGGGGAACCACTCGAGATGCGCAGCGAAAAGGGCCAGAAGCCCGATGCCGACCACGTAGTTGGGGATGGCGTAGCCGAAGAACACCAACGCGGAACTCACGTTGTCGAAGGCGGTCTTGTGGCGGATCGCCTTGACGATGCCGAGCGGGATGCAGACGCCGTAGGTGAGGATCAGCGTCGCCACACCGTAGAAGATCGAAATGGGGAAACGGTCCTTGATGGTGTCCCAGACGGGATCGTTGTAGCGGGTCGAGGTGCCGAGATCGAGCACGATCACCTTGCCGAGCCACTCGACGTAGGAGACCAGAACCGGCTTGTCGAAGCCGTAGTAGGCCTCCAGTTCCGCGATCTGATCGTCGGACAGTGCGCTGCCGCCGAGACCGTCGTAGCCGGATGTCGCCTCGGCGAAGTCGCCGCCGGCCATCGCCGCTTCCTGCAGCATGCGCTCGATGGGACCGCCGGGAACCAGGCGTGTCAGGACGAATACCAGGATGGTGACGCCGATAAACGTGGGGACGATCAGCAAGAAGCGGCGAACGAAATAGCTGGTCATGGTGATCGGCGGCGGACGAATGTGCGGAATGGATCATGTCACGCCGCATTTGGCAGGGGAAGAAGAATGCTGCAAGGGGTTGCAAATCGCGCCTCACGTTGGGCAACTTGGGATAATAGGGCGCGGAGGAAGGTCGAATGTTGTTGGGTCCGGAAGTCACATCGCCTGCCGCAGAACAAACGCTTCTGGGGAGTGACAATCGTCGAACGTGGTCGTTCCGTGGTTGCTTGGCGGGGCCGCGCCAGCGGAATCGGGATCTGCTTCCCGCCGTGTGCCTGCTCCTGGTGGCTTGCGTTGCCGCGTGTAGGTCCGTTGATGTGGCCGAGAACACCCCGTCGCCGCCATTGGCGCCGGAACCGGTGATCGAGGCGCCGCGCGTAAGCGGCGACCTCCCGTACAGCACCGGCGTGACCTTGGGAGGCCAGGTGTACGTCAAGGTACCCCTTGAACCGGTGCCCAAACCAACCGGTTTTGACCCGGCATTGTCGATCAACTATTTGCGGGGCGGTGAGCGCCACTGGGTTGTCGAGGCGGTGCCGCGATTCCACTTGGGGTATGGCTGGCAGTTCGTTGGCCCCGGAGCGATACGCCGATGCGTAAAGAACCGGGACGACACGGACCGGCTCAGCCTCACAGACAGTGACGGCCTCTGCTTCATCCAGGGCGAACCGCTTGAACTGATCTCGGGCACGCACCTACGGGCCGGTGCGGAATATCGAACCCTGCGAGAGAGCTTCGCCAGGGTCTCGCTCAAACAGGAGCGCGGGCGACTCTGGTTCGAAGTGGTACATCCCAATGAGACGATCCAGGAGTACGGGCGCACGTCTGACAGTCACCTGGCGTTCGATGACGAGGTGGGCACGGGGACGCCGTTCCTCTGGCATGTGAATCGCCAGGTGGATACTTCCGGTAACGAGGCGACGTACAGCTACCACGAAGATTCGGGCAGCGGTGTGCGGTATCTCGAAAGGATCGAATTCGGCGACTACGAAATCAGGTTCCTGTATACCGAGCGAGGCGATGCCGAATGGCGCGAAGTCGGGACACGCAAGACTGTGGAGCGATTGCTGTTGCACACGATCCAGGCGCGACGCGGCGGCAAGCGGGTGCGGGAGTACCGCCTGGTAAGCGAGACGACTGACCAGGGCTGGCGGCGTTTGCGAGAGATTCAGCGCTGCACATACGACGAGTCGGGCGAGTCCCGAAGCTGTCTGGCGCCGTTGCGCATCGGCTGGGCGGAGCCGTCGGCGACGTTGCTGGGCGTGGAGAACTACGTGTCATCGGTCACGAGTCCGACCGGACGTCGAACGCGCTTCGAGTTCGACGCGATCCATGAAACGGCGCCATCGGATGTCCTGTTCGACGAGCGGCCGTTTGGCGAGTCCCTGGTCCCGGCCGACACCCGGCCCCTGTTGCCGGGCGACGACGGCGTGGTAAGGACCGTCGTGGCGGCCATGGAAAAGGACACCCCGTCTGGTGAGACGGAGCGCACCACGTACGCGTACCAGGGCAGGGGCCATGTGAGTACGCGGAACTGGGGATTCCTGGGCTTCTACGCTACGCGCATGACCGACGAGGCGTCCGGAACCGTGACGTATAGCCAGTACCGACTGGACTTTCCGCACTTCGCGGAAAAGAGCGCGGAATATCGCTACGACGGCCGCTTCGGTCCGGATGTGCAAGTCCTCGCGAAACGCGAAATGCGCTACGCCGCCCATGTCGTCGACTACGGGAACGCCACGACGGTCTGGCCCTACCTCGAGTCGGGGACGGTGTTTTTCTATTCCGGGGGTGTCCTCGAGGCGGTGATGCAGAGTCGGAGTGCGCCGACGTTCGAGGACGTCATGCCGAAGGAGATGACGGTCATGTCAGAGTTGGGCCAGGACGTGGAGACGAGCGGCGGCGGCGCATTCTGGGGTGATGTGCCGATCCACGCTTTGACCGACGTGCAGCGGCAGGAGGAGAGGACTATCGACCTGATGAAATGAGAACGGGATGCCGATGCGATTTCCCTTTCACATTGACCCCGGCGCGTCGAATCCAGCAAGCTTAGGCGCATGAGTTCTCCACGACGGGTGTGCCGGATCGCAATCGGGTCGCTGGTTCTAGCGCTGGTGGTCACTTCCGAGCCGGCGGCTGCCGAGGAACGAGTCGCGGCGGGTTTCTCGCTGTCGGTGGTGACGGACGACGTGCCGAACGCGCGCCAGATGGCCGAGACCGACTCCGGCCTGCTGCTGGTCGGGTCGAGGAGGGCGGGCAAGCTGTACGCGGTGACCCTCGTGCCTGGCGGCCAAGCGGAAGTGGTGACCTTCGCCAGCGGTCTCCCCGTGCCGAGCGGAATCGCGCTCATCGGCGACGATCTGTACGTGGCGGCGCTTAACCGCGTGCTGCGCTATCGGGACATCGAGCGCACGTTCATGGACCGCCCCGAGCCCGAGGTCGTAACCGATGCGCTGCCCGACAAGGGGCACCACGGCTGGAAATACCTCTCGGTGGGTCCCGACGGCTACCTCTACGTTCCCGTCGGCGCGCCGTGCAACATCTGCCAGCCGGAGGAAGAGGTGTTCGCTACGATTCTCCGCATGCATCCGCGCACCGGCGACTGGTCGATCTATGCGCGCGGTGTGCGCAACAGCGTTGGCATGGACTGGCATCCCGGGACAGGCAAGTTGTGGTTCACGGACAACGGCCGCGACTGGATGGGACCCGACGTCCCGCCGGAGGAGGTGAACGTGGTGGAGCAAGCGGGAGCGCACTACGGCTACCCCCACATGCACGGCGCGGACATCCGTGACCCGGAGTTCGGCGCGGACCACGACCCCGCCGACTACGTGCCGCCGGTGTACGAGATCCAGGCGCACTCCGCGGCGCTCGGCATGGCGTTCTACGATGGAGACAGGTTTCCCCCGGCGTATGCGGGAGCGCTGTTCATCGCCGAGCACGGGTCGTGGAACCGACTGTCGAAGGTGGGCTACCGGGTCAGCGTGGTGCGCGCGGGAGAGACCCGGGCAGAACCGTTCGTCGACGTCTGGCTGGATGGACAGTCGTTCAGCGGGCGTCCGGCGGATGTGCTCGTGGCGCGGGATGGAACGCTGCTGGTCTCGGACGACTACGGCGGCAGGATCTACCGCGTGGCGGCTACTGCCGCTGGCGCCAGGCCGCCTGGCGAAACTCGTCGCTGATGACGTCCCGGGCGCCGCGAAGCACCTCCCGGAGCACGGGAGCGGGACGGAGGTCGCCGGCTTCCGATTCAACCGCCGCGCCGCGTTCGATCAACGTCTGGATGAAGCGGCGGAATAGCGCCGCGTCGAAGAAATCCGGCGCATTGATGCCGTATATCCGGGTCATGCGCCGCGCGACGATGACGGATTCGCGTTCGAGGTCGGCGCGCGTGATAGTGCCATGGCGAGTCAGCAGGGCGCCGACGATGTAGTAGCGTTCGACGGTCTGCATGACGATGTTGGCCAGAAGCCGGAGACGGAAATGCTCGGGCGCGTGCCTTGCCGGCGGCGCGTACGCGTCGTCCCCGTGCCTGACCACGAGGTGGAGTTGCGCCATGTGACGGAGCCAGCGGTCCACGAGATCTTCGCTTGCGGGTTCGAGAAACAGCTCCGCCCGCATGTGTGGAAACACCGCGTGAAAGTACCGTGCGAGGTCGGCGCCGCGCACGCGGCGGCGCCGGTTGACGAGCAGGCAGGCGATAAGCGCCGGAACCGCGAACACCGGCAGCGCGTTGTTCCGGTACCAGGTCATGCGCGCGGCGGTGAAGCTGTCGTGGCCGAGGATGTCGCCGAAATCGTGCGGGTCGCGGTCCAGCATGCCGAGCGACTCGACATGGGCGAGGATATCTCTTGCGGGCATCGATGTGACATGGTGTTCGTGGCGGTCGGCGTCGAGGGCGAGCAGGTCGCGCAGACAATCGATCTGTTCGAGCGCCAGCCGTTCATCGATGGCATGGCGCGGCATGGACAGCGTGACGAGGGAGACGAGGTTGACGGGGTTGACCGAGGCAACGGCGTTGATGCGCGTGAGTATCTCGACAGCCAGCGCACGCACAAGCGGGCCGTCCTGTTCCCCATCCTCGTCGGCCGGGGGCACGAGCGCGTCGAGCGATATCGGCTCGGCGAAGTCAAGGGCAACCTTGCCGAAGGATTGGCGGACCAGCCGCAGGCTCTGTGCGACGCCGCGAACCGATTCCCGGGGCTTCGCCTCGCCCCGCAGCTCCTCCAGGTACGACCCGGCTTCCACCAGCTTCTCGTAGCCGATGTGCACCGGCACGATGGCGATGGGGCGCCGCACGCCGCGCCTGTGGCTGCGGACGGTCATGCGCAGCATGCCGGTGCGGGGGTCGAGCAGGCGCCCGGTTCGCGAACGTCCGCCCTCGATGAAGTACTCCACCGAATGTCCGCGCCAGAGCACCTGGTGGAGGTACTCCGAGAACACTGCCGCATAGAGCGGGTCGTCGGCGAAACTGCGGCGCATGAAGAAGGCGCCGCCGCGACGGAGCAGCGGTCCGATGAGCGGCATGTCGAGATTCTCGCCGGCCGCGATATGCGGCGGCATGAGGCCGGCGTGGAACAACGCGTAGGACAGCAGCAGGAAGTCGATGTACGAGCGATGGCTCGGCGCGTACACGAGCGTGTGCGTCTCGGCGACATCGGCGAACCGCTCGAGACCCCTGATCTCGATGCCGGCATAGATGCGATGCCAAAACCAGGTGAGGAACCCGTTGAAGAGCCTGAGGCCCGGGTAGGAGAGGTCGGAGGCGATTGCGTTTGCGTAGTGCCGGGCCAGCCGCGCGCTGGCGTCTTTCTGTTCGCTTCCTTCGACGATGGATCGAACGGCTTCGCTGCCGAGTATCCGCGTGACCAGGCCGCCCCGGTGCGACAGGTCCGGACCCAGGGTCGCGGTGCGCTGGTTGCGGAGCTTGACGCGTACGAGGCGCGCCGTGCGGCGCGCGAGTCGGTCGGGGTCCATGCCCGGGTCGATGATGTCGTGCCAGGGTATGGGGGTCGCGAACTGCACCAGGATGTCGGTGCGGTTGAAGAACAGGCTCATGAACCGGCGGAACCGCGAAGTGACCGACCAGTCGTCGGAGAAGAGCGCGCGCAGGACCGACCGGTCCTTGTTCCCGACGCGCCCCCAGAACACCGAAACGGGGATCAGCGTTGCTTCGGCGTCCGGGTGATGGAGCAGCCAGCGCTCGACCCGCCGCATGCGCCTCGAGTGCTCGCGGGTGGGCCGGCGCCGGAAACCGCCGCGATACAGGAAGAAGAACCGGTGCGCCTCGCTTATGTCGTCCGCCTCGAAAGCGTCCATCGGTCTCGCGGCGCCGATCTGCCGCGCGACCAGGTCCAGGGCGATCAGGTCGGTCAGGGAGGGCGACCTCAGCACGTAGATGGTGTTGACGGGATCGGTCGCCGGCATGCCGCCGGGCGTCGCCGGACGTATCAGCCAGCGCACCACCGCGTGCGCCGCGGCGTAGTTCATGCGTTTGCAGAATGACGCAATCTTGAGATTGCCCTGCTCGCGGCGCATGCGGCTCAATCCTCGAATTGCCCCTCGAACAGGCTGTCGGGGGCGGGTGTCGGCGAGCGTGAGTAGATCTGGACTTCCCAGATGTACTCGTACAGCCGGGCGGTGACGCGGTTCGCGTCTTCCTGGGTTCGTGCGACGGTTGGACGAATGAACACCAGCAGGTGCCGCTTGTCGCGCGTCTGGGATGTGCTGCGGAACAACCTGCCCACCAACGGAATATTGCCGAGGAGGGGAACTCTCTTTGCCGTGTCCCGGTAGTCGTTCTGGATCAGTCCGCCGAGGACGATGGTTTCGCCGCTCTCGGCGAGTACGGTGGTCTCGATCCTGCGCTTCTGGGTGATGAGGTCGGCCGCGTTCAACGCCAGTCCCGAGTCGAGCAGGTTCGACACCTCCTGCATGATTTCCAGGCGCACGGCAGTGCCCTCGTGCACGTGCGGCGTCACCCGCAGGGTGATGCCGACGGGCTCTCGCTGGACCGTGGTAAAGGGGTTGGTCGTGCCTTCGCCCAATGTGCTGAAGGAGCCGGTGCGGAATGGAACCTCCTGGCCGGCCTGGATGCTGGCTTCCTGGTTGTCCAGGGTGAGCACGCTGGGTGCGGAAAGCAGGTCTGCGGCGGTGTTGGTGGACAAGGCGTTCAGGACGAGGGCGAAGGTGACGCCCTCGCGGTCGAGTTTGACGATGCCCATGGTGGGCGATTCCGCCTGCGAGAGGACATCCACGGGGCTGACCGGGTCCGTGCCGCTGCCACCGAGTAGTGCGCCGATGATGCCGTTGAGCGTGGCGTTGAAGGCGGGTACGGACCGCCCGCGCTCGTCGGCGGCGGCCGTTTCGGCGCCGACCCGGAACAGATCCTTTACCGAGACTTCGGCGATCGCGGCTTCTATGAGCACCTGCGCGCGGCGCGTGTCCAGTTGTTTGACGATGTTGAATATCTCGTCCATTGTCCGCGGGTTGGTCCGGGCAATGATCGCGTTCAGCGCGGTATCGGCCTTAATGGTGGTCTTGATCGGGGATTCCGATTCGCCATTGGCGCTTCCGCCGATCAACTGGTTCAGCGTTTCGGCAAGCTCGGTGGCGTCGGCGTAGGACAGGTGGATCACCTGGGTGTTGCTCATCGCGGTCGTCGGCACGTCGAGCTTGTCGATGAGATCGCTCATCACCGTCAGCGGTTGCGGCTTGCCCCGGAGCAGGAGGCTGTTGTTGCGCTCGTTGGCGATGATGCGGATGGACTGAGGCCCGACGGCGCCCTTCGCCATCTGTTCGGGCGCCACCTGTTCCAGGATGGAGACGACCGAACCCGCCCAGGCGTGCTCGAGGGCGCGTACGACCACCTCGTCGTCGTTCAGCACATCGAGTTCCCGGATGACCTGCCGCAGGCGTTCCACGTTGTTCGCGTGGTCGCTGATGATGATGACGTTGCGGTCGGCGACGGCGCCCACGTGGCCGTGCTGCGGGCTCATTGGGCGCAGTATCTTGACGAGTTCCGACGCCTCGACGTTCTGCACCGGTATCAACTGCGTGACCATCTCCTGGCTGGGCACCGCCGCGGTCTCTCCGACCACACCGCCGGACTGCTTGACCGCGTTGACGTTCTGGACAATGTGCACGACATCTCCCTCGCCGATGGGCACGGCGCCCATGCCGTGTACGCGCAACACGGACAGAAGCAGGTTGTAAACCTCATCCCTGTCGAGCGCCGCCTGCGAGACGACGCTGACAGTGCCCTTGATGCGCGGATCTATGACGAAGGTCTTGCCGGTGATGTCGGCGATCTGCGTGATGAACTGCAGGATGTCCACGCTGGGGGAATTGATGGTCCACGTCTCGCGTTCTTCGGCGGGGTCTTGTGCCGCGACAACCGTGGACCCGCCAGCCGTCAGCATGGCCACGGTCGCGAGGGCGAAGATGCGGATTCGACCCGGCGCCAGGCCGGATCCCGGGCGGCGGTCGAGCCATGGCAGTTTGATTCGTCGGTTCATGGCTTGGCTCAGGCGGGTTCGCGGTTCGTCGCGGCGAGGGCAACGAGTGTCGCAATCGATGTTGTCACAAAAAACCGGCGTTCTCCGCGCTGAATCTCGAGCCGCGCCGAACCCTTGGCGAGCACGTTGCCGAACGCCTCGGGACTCTGCCGGATATCTCCTATGGGCTGCCCGTCGATCGATATGATAGTGTCGCCGGGCTGCAGGCCCGTGCGCCCCAGTTGGCGGGAACCCGCGTTTTGGCCGATGCGGTATCCCGTGTCGCCGTTGATGGAAACGGGTTCGAGTCCGACGGCCCGAAGCGTCCCGTCGGGGTCCTGTTCAAGCCGGTCGCGGAACCGCTCGATGGACTCCTCGAGATCGCCGACATCCACCGTCGCCATTGGCTCGTCCGGTACGTATTCCTCGTGCTGATAGGTGGTGAGCGACCCGCGGTTCGCCGCCAGCGGGGGGTCGTCGTCGAAACGAAGGGCTTCCATGATGCCGGCGCGACTGATCAGGACGACATCCTCGTGAATCTCCTTGAGTCTTGCGCTGCCGAGGATCGCCTCGCCGACGCCGTAGGCCTCGCCCGGGTCCCCGCGGGAGCCGATGATGGCGACAGACGCTTCGGACTGGTTCGCCAGGAAGATGCCGAGCAGCTCGAGATCCAGCTCGGTGTCCGGCGCGGCATCGACGTCGAGGCCGCCGGCGCCCGTTTGCGGCGTGCCGAACAGGTTGAGCGCAACCATCTGTTCGATATCCATGATGTACCGCTCCGGCCGCTCTTCCGTGCCCCTCGATTCGACGAACTGCGCGGGTTCGGGACCGAGAGCGAACGACCAGATCGCCCTGGCCAGGGTCGCGGCGAGGGCGCCGATGACAAGCACGCGCGCGGTCACGAGTAATGCGGTCGAAGGGTTGAGCATCTCGGTCTTCAGTATCCCGCCGCCCGTACGCCCTTGGCGGCAAAATGTCGCCGGCGCGCGCGGGCGCAATCGTCCATGGGGGCCGAGGTTAAATCAGACGCTCGCTCACATCTATGACGATCGCATGATCGGGTTCGTTCCCCGGCCACGGAAATCCCGCCATTTTCGTCAACTTTTTCGTCACGCCAATCGTGAGCCAGCCGTCCGTGCCGAGACGAACGTGCAGGATCGGGGCGTCAACGCCCTGTGCGAACACGACGAGCGTCGGTTCCGCATCGACGGATTCGAGCACCCCGGTGAGAGGAGGCAGGACCATGGAAGAGTGCTCGCCGGCAAGGCGATAGCGCACTTCGCCGCCGTTCCAGGACAGTTCGCCCGCGAGACTCTGGAGATGCCGGCCGTAGGTGACGGCCGCATTCATGCGTTCGATACCGATATCGCCGGCAGCCTCTATCCAATAGGGCGCCAGGATGCGGCGCATGGTCTCGCCGAGCACCGTGCCCGCCGCGGTGCATTGCAGTCCCGTCAACCCGATGCGGGCGCTCCCCGATAGCGTGTGACCCGTGCCGGCCAATCGCCAGTCGACCTTCGTTTCGCCCCGCAGAAGCGCGGCCGCATCGAACTGCCAGGCGAGCGACCCGAGCGCGTGGCCCTGGTATCCGGCCGCGGCCGCGCCGTCCCAGACGCGACCCCGCGCCTGCGTGAGCCGGATCGGCCCCTCGTCGCCGAGCGCCGCCGGCAGGAGCGTCGCCGGCGCCATGTACCCGACGCAGGCGACGAGGGTCAGGACTCCGACCAGCGCGTAGAAGACTCTCATCGAAGGCGACAGCTGCGGGGCATCACATGACTCGACGGGCCGATGCTCAGCCGGCGAGCAGGTTCTCCAGTACGCGTTCGTACATGCGCGCAAGGGATTCAAGGTCGGCGACGGCAACGTTCTCGTCGACCTTGTGGATGGTGGCGTTGACGGGGCCGAGTTCGACGACCTCCGCGCCGGCGGGCGCGATGAAACGGCCGTCCGACGTGCCGCCGCCGGTGGATGTCTCGGCGGTCAGGCCCGCGATGTCGCGCGCCGCGTCCAGCACGGCCTGCGTCAGGCGTCCGGGACGCGTCAGGAAAGGTTGGCCCGGCTTGGCCCACGCAAGCTCGAACTCTGCGCCGGAGGCCTCGAGCGCCGCGTGCGCCCGAGCGCGCAACTCGTCGGCGGTCTGCTCGGTGTTGAAGCGAAAGTTGAACTGCGCGGTCAGTTCGCCCGGGATCACGTTCGACGCGCCCGTGCCCGCATTGATATTGGAAATCTGAAAGCTGGTGGGCGGAAAGAACGCGTTGCCCCGATCCCACTCGCGCCGCGCCAGGTCATGCAGGGCGCCGAGGACGCTGTGTATCGGGTTCGACGCTGCCTCGGGGTAGGCAACATGGCCCTGAACGCCCTTCACGGTGAGCGTCGCGCCGAGCGAACCACGACGGCCGACGCGCACGACATCTCCAATGCGTTCGCGGGAAGACGGTTCGCCGACCAGGCAATAGTCGATGGCCGTGTCCCTTTCCCGCAGCCATTCCATGACCCTGGCCGTGCCGTCTATCGCGGGTCCCTCCTCGTCGCTCGTGATGAGGAAACCGATCGAGCCGGCGTGATCATCGTGGTCGCCGAGGAACCGGCGCACCGCGACAAGCATCGCCGCCAGGCTCGACTTCATGTCGGCGGCGCCCCTGCCGTACAGATGGCCGTCGCGAATTTGCGGGACGAAGGGCGGAGATGCCCAGGCGTCTAGCGGTCCGGCGGGCACGACATCGGTGTGTCCGGCGAAGACAAACAGCGGTCCGCCCGACCCGCGGCGCGCCCAGAAGTTCTGTACATCGCCGAAGGCCAGGCGCTTCACCGCGAAGCCGAGGGGCGCGAGGTGGTCGATCATCAAGTCCTGGCATCCGCCGTCGTCGGGCGTCACCGAGGCGCGCGCGACCAGCTTCCGGGTCAGCGCCAGGACTGCGCCGTCAGTTGTGCGCATGCAGGCGTGTATTCAGTTCGATCGCGCGCCGGTTGGTGCGGCACTGGACCGTGCCGGTCTGGCTGTGACGGATGAACAGCATGTCGTCCTGTCCGGCGAGGTCCCGCGCCTTGACCGTGCCGACCACGGCGCCCGACTCGTCGAGCACCTGAACGACGGTGCCAGCCGTGATGTAGAGACCGGCTTCGATGGTGCAGCGGTCGCCGAGCGGGATGCCGCAGCCGGCGTTGGCGCCGACCAGGCATTTTTCGCCGATGGAAATCACGATCTCGCCGCCGCCCGAAAGCGTTCCCATGGTGCTGGCGCTGCCGCCCAGGTCGCTGTCCGCGCCGACGGTGACGCCCTGGGAAATGCGCCCCTCGACCATGTTCGGACCGAGGGCCCCGGCGTTGAAATTGATCTGACCCTCGTGCATGACCGTGGTGCCGTCGCCGAGATAGGCGCCGAGCCGGACGCGGCTCGAATCCGCGATGCGCACTCCCGAAGGAATCACGTAGTCCGTCATGCGCGGGAACTTGTCCACGGCGAAGACGGTCAGATGATCGCCCCTGGCGCGTGCGGCGGCCAGGCGCGCGGGTACTTCCGCCGAGTCAACGGGACCCTGGCTGGTCCAGGCGACCGTGGGTAAGTGTTCGAAAATACCGTTCAGGTTCAACGTGTTGGGAAACGCAAGGCGGTGCGACAACAGGTGCAGCTTGAGGTAGGCCTCGGGCGCGGAATCGATATCGCCGTCGGTCTCGAGAGCCACGGCCGTCAATGGCTGGTCAATTTCCGCAAGCATGCGGTAGGCCATCGCCCCGGCGGCCTGTCCATCGGCGTCGAGAGCGTCGGCGATCAGGACCGCCTCTTCGGGACTGGCATTTTCATGGTTGCCGACCCGCCGCGCCGCTTCGGCCGCGTTGCCTGATGGTTGTCTGAGTGGCAGCGGAAACCAGGTATCGAGTATGTCCCCGCTTGAGTTCCTGGTGCTTGAGCCCAGTGCGAAACTGAAATAGTCGCTCATGTATTGCTTAAGCCCTAGCTTGAAGCGTGAGCCCGTAGTGTAGCTGTATCGTGTGCGCTTGTTTCCCGAAAGAGTGCCTCTGTGTTAAGGCTCGGCTACGCACACCCCAAGGCAGGAAAGAACCGAGGTGGCTGGACGTCGTGAGGATTGATCTCGTTTCAGGCCACGAGAATGGCTGTCGATTCACGCGAATCGACGTTCGAAAACGGGCTACGATTTTCTTTCGCGAACACTCTCTCTAAGCAGATCCACCAACGCTGCCGTGAACGCTGCCACCTGTCCCGTCGAGCCCTTGCGAACGACGCGCCGTAGTGCTCGGCCGATGGTGTTGTCGTCGTCGATCCGCTCGCTCACGTAGGATATGACGCCCTGAATATCTTGGGCATTCGGTTCTGGCGGCTTCATATGCCGTCGGGACTCCTCGGCATCGGTATTCTGTGGTTGATCCGCCGATGGTCGGTCCCAACGCGATGTTTCGCTTGGCGCGGGTGCAGTTTCCCCTCGACTAACGGAAACCGTCTGTGGCCCATCATCGACGACTTGCAAATCATCACGACCCTTGATCAGAAGCGTCTGGCCAAAGTGGAGCGTTACCCAGCGCCACCGGAAACCATGCGATTCGAGTTCTGGTTCATCCTGTTTTTGAGTCGCGTGGCCTAAGCCACGAACAACAAGCCCTCCAGACTTGTCGCGAGCCAATGCATCTGACCGCGTTTTCGGCGCCAGCCAATGCATGAGATCGGGATATTGATGGTTCTCGGGATCAGCGCCCGCCGCCATATCAGCCAGTCGGTCGGCATGCCGACGGACCAACTCCGCGTCAAGTACTTCAACTGGCGGCTCTGTCTCCAGCGTCGCACCCAAGATTGCTCCCGACATCGTAGCGATCGTATCTGTGTCCGTACCCAGCTCATTTGCGGCGATACGCATGGCCGAACCAGCTTCCGGTTCGCACCAACCGAGGGCCGCAGCGGCCACTGCGGTAAGCACGCCACTGCCGCGCCGGTTGGGGTCGCGGAGCTTGAGCCCATCGACAATGATGCCGTAACGTTCTTTGCCGCATTTGCTTGCACCGCACGTAGACGCGAACTCGATGGCACAATTGGTTTCTCGAACGCTGGACGACCATGCTTCCCGGAAATCCATGGCCTCCTCCTCGAAGGCGACCCGCCAGAAGTTCAACTCACGATCATGCTCCATCATTGTCGGCAACTTCTCAGTAACCGCCATGACCTCCCTTAGATCGTCAGGCGATGGCGCTTTGCCAAACACCATCGCATGTGCGACGCATTGCGCATGAAGCACCGCACCCATCAGTCCCGTCGGATGGGAGTGCGTAGAGACCGCGTTGCGCACCACATCCAGCAAGTAGCTATCCGGCCGTTCGGGAGCACGCGACGCCCATACATGAGGCTGGATCCGCATCGCGGCACCATTGCCTCCCGAGCGCGTCCATCCCTTGAATCTGTTTCGCCACCATGTGGAACTAGACCTGCTAAGCTGCGCAGCAGCCGCGCTGGTGGACCTGCCTCCACCAAGACCGTAGCTCAGCCAAACGGGTAGTTCCACCTTTGCGAATGCCTCCACGTCAAATCCATCGGAGCGAATTGCCCGGCTGGTTGCCAAGCGAAGTTGCGTGTCATCTGAATAGCAACCCCGGGGAAGCGTTGCCGTAACGCCAGACCGTCCGCCTATACGGCGTTTCCAAGCCATTGGCTCGTTCAGTGGCCTGCCGCGGGTTCGACGCGACAGTCCTGTCGAATCCGTCAACTCGCTGATCCAGCCAAGTGCATCGCCGTAGGCGGCCCAGAGTGATGATCTCTGAATACGAGTGCGCCGTTCCGACAGGGTCTCATCTCTCATATTCGGAGCCGTCGGCTCACGATCCGAGTCAAGACGTGAGATCAAATCTGGTTCGTTCATTCGAACACCTCCGGGGCGTGGCGGACTGGAATGCTCAAATGCAATCCGCCCAAAATGCCGTGAATATCGTCTACCACATCCTCCAATTGAACATCTATTCGTCGCAAGTACTCGAGAGGAACTTGCCTCGGATACAGCACCTCAGCCTGTCGGTCCGTAGGCCAGTTGGGCGGTTTCCCTATCCGAGTGTGCAGGCGCTCGTAACGCCCGCGAACTTTGTCCGCGAAGAGGTTCTCGAAACCGTCGAGGCTCTCTTGCCGGCAACAGGCTGAGTAGATGTTGTTAGTTGTCGCGAAAACGACTCCTGGATCACCGAGTAGTTCGGGATCGAAGGCAAGAACCACCCACGGGTTATCGTTATCAAAATGCCAGCGAACCGATGTGCCAAACATCCAGTCATTGATGCGTGAGATCGAGAGGTTTACGTAATCCAACCATGCCACATCTTTTCGGAACTGGGCATTGGGTTGATACACATGCTCCAGATACTTCTCCTTAGGCAACTGTAGGCGACTCTTGACAGCCCCGGAGGCCAATATGCCAATCGCGCCCTTAACCGTCGTGAAGTGAACCACTTGGGAAACGTTTCGTTCCATGGCGGCATCCACGACTTCAGGACAACGCGGGAGATGGGCTACTTCCTTTGCTGTCCTCGGATGTGCCGGACGATAAAGTGTCTTGGCCATCAATCGAGCTCAACCAAGGTGTAGGTGGCGGGGTCGATGAAGTCGATGACCGTAGATTTGTCTTGTGGCTTGTATCCTAAGGCCACCGTCTTTTTGGCTCGGCCTACGCCCATCGCCACGAGACGCCTCAGAGCATCGAGCGAACCGTCTTCTTCGCCGTTACCGTGCGGCGTGACCTCGTGATTCAATCCCGGTATCCGTACGTGATCGAATTCGAGGCCCTTCGCCGAGTGAATCGTCGACAACGCGAACTGTTCTGGGCCGGTGGGCCACTCTCGGCTTCGAGTGATTTCGCAGAATGGAATTCCTCGCCGTCGGAGTTCTGCCCTAGCATAGTCGAACCAGCCGCCACCTCGAGGTTGTAGTATTGCGACCGTTTCGCCCGACTTGCGGGGTCAATTGAATCCAACATGTAGACAAGCTGATCGCTGTATTTTCCTGCGAGAATCTCTGGTTTGGATCCCGCGAGTGTGCTGGCCGTCGGATTTGGAACCACGCCATCTTCGTCAGCGGGCAAGTCGCGCACAAGCGAGGCTGCTAATCGCGCGATAGCTGCCGTGTTGCGGTGATTGCTCCCGAGTACGAAGACGTGATTGGGGCGAATCGCAACTCCGACCTCTCGCCATCGGAAGGCTTGCGGATAGATCCTCTGCACCGCATCTATGATAAACGTTGTTGTGTGGTCTTCTGCGAGATGCGCGACAACTGCGCGGATTTGGTTGGCGGACAAATCCT
The DNA here is from genome assembly GCA_963668365.1 of Pseudomonadales bacterium. Lineage (GTDB taxonomy): Bacteria > Pseudomonadota > Gammaproteobacteria > Pseudomonadales > Azotimanducaceae > VXNE01. The sequence continues at coordinate 3,517,990 of OY764266.1, read as the reverse complement.
GTGCCTCGTCCACCACAACGATGTCGTACCGTCGCGAAGCTGCAGTAGCAGCTTCGAGGGCGAGGTCGTTCCAGTGGATCTTGCCAACAGCTGCAGTTTGCTCGACATAAGGGGTGATTACATCAGCCAGCAACTTGGACCTTAAGGATTGTGGAACTGCGGGTGCTCGCCCCCGGCCGAACCGTTCCGCACCGAGGTAGGCACTCCGGTCGGACGGAGGCCAGCGTCCAAGGACGTAGTGGACTTCGTCCACGAAGTAGTCGACGTCGTGCGAAAAACCTTCGGCCATCAGCAACCGGCGGAGTCCCTTGTCATCGACAATGTCCCTGAAACCGTCGCACAGTCCCATCGCCCACCGGGAGAAGGTCTCGACTACCAATGAGATGTCACTTGATTGCCCCACTTGCTCCTTGGCCAAATGCTCGACGTAACCACTGAGGGTGCGATTGAACGTCAGCACCAGCACTTGGATTGAGTCGGTTGTCCCGAGGCGGCGTTTCCGCATGAGCCGCGCACCGCAGAGTTGCCGCAACCGCATCAGTGCAGCCGTAGTCTTGCCGCTCCCCGCCGCGCCCCGGATCAGTCGAAATCCCGGACCGGAATCGGTCAGGATAAGAAGCTGCTCTGGCGTCGGCTTGACGTCTTGTAGCACGCGCATTTGAGTACACACCTCTACTAGCCGTGGCTGGCTGTGACCTTGGGGACAGTGCGCTCACGCCAGTATATCCATTGTAGTGGTCCGCCGATTTCCTTCGATGGGTTTCTGACCCGCATGGAGACGTGCGCGGCCGAGGGCAAGATGCCCGCTAGCGGTTAAGGCGTCAGCGCGAAGTCCCGTATCCGCCGCGCCGCCTGGGCGCATGTCGCGAGGTCGTCGACGAGGGCGATCCGAATGCGGTTCTCGCCGGCATTGACCCCGTCGTGGCGGCGCCCGAGATAGCTGCCCGGCATGACGGTGATGTTCTCGGCTGCGTAGAGTTCCCGCGCGAAGGTCTCGTCGTCCACCGGAGTTCGCGGCCACAGGTAGAACGACGCTTCGGGCGTGTCCACGTCCATCGCCTCGGCGAGGATGGGCTGCGTGACCTCGAATTTTTCCCGGTAGCGGGCGCGGTTTGCGCGGACATGCGCCTCGTCTCCCCACGCGAGCGCGCTGGCGACCTGCACATGCTCCGGCATGGCGCAGCCGTGATACGTGCGATAGAGGTGGTAGCGTTCGATGATGCCGGCATCTCCGGCGGCGAATCCCGAACGCAGCCCGGGCAGGTTGGATCGCTTCGACAGGCTGTTGAAGACCACGCATCGCCGGAACGTGTCATTGCCCATGGCGGCGGCGGCCTGCAGCAGTCCGACCGGGGGCGCGGCTTCGTCCCGATAGATTTCGGAATAGCACTCGTCGGAGGCGATGACGAAGTCGAAACGATGGGCTCGCTCGATCAGTTTTTTGAGTTCGCTTTCCGGAATGACGGCGCCCGTCGGATTCCCGGGCGAGCAGATGTAGACGAGTTCCGTGGCGCGCCACGTGGCGTCGTCGATGCGATCGAAATCCGGGTTGCCGCTCGGCGCGCACGACGCGTAGCAGGGCGCGGCGCCGCGTAGCAGGGCCGCGCCCTCGTATATCTGGTAGAACGGATTGGGCATGACGACCCGCGCGGAGTTCCTTCCCGATAGAACCGCCTGGGCGAAGGAGAAGAGGGCCTCGCGGGTGCCGTTGACGGGCAGGATCTGTCGCTCCCCGTCGACACGGGCGCCATAGCGGCGCGCGAACCATTCCGATACCGCGGCGCGCAACGCGCCGCCTCCCCGGGTCGGTGGATAGGCGCCCAGCCCCGAGGCGAGGACGTTCGCATCGCGCAGGGACTCGACGACGAACGCGGGGGGCGCGTGCTTCGGCTCGCCGATGTAGAGCGGCAGGTGCGTGGTTCCCGCCGGCGGCTTGACGCCGGCCTTCAACACGTCCAGGCGTTCGAAGGGATACGCCTGCAGGGCGTCGAGATATGGGTTCATCGGGCGTTCCCGCGTCGCTGGTCCTGTTCGTGGACACGTTCGTGGATACCGGCTGCGTCTTGATGCGCGGGGCTGAGGGCGCCATGCGCGGTGTCGAGGCGGTCGCGGATCGCGGCGCAGATGCGTTCGCCGCGCGCCGGTTCCGGGACCTTGGCGATATGGAACATGTCCTCGACGCGCTCGCCCAGCGTGGTGATGTGCGCGCGCTGTACCGAGATGCCGAGTTCGACGAACAGGAGGCCGAGGCGGGCCAGCAGGCCGGGCCGATCGGAGGTGACGACCTTGAGCACGCTGTGTTCCCAGTCCGGCTCCGTGCTGATGGTCGCCTCGGTCGGCGTGACGAACTGTTTCAGTCGTCTCGACACATGCCGCGTCGGCGCTCCGTCGACCGGATCCGGATTCGCCAGGGCGTCGGCCAGTACCTCGCGGATGCGCCCCCGGCGCGCGTCGTCCTGTTGCAGTGACCGGCCGTCTTCGTCCAGCACGATGTAGGAATTGAAGCACAGCCCGCCGGCGCTGGTGTTGATGCTGGCGTCGTGGACCCGCAGGTTCAACTGGTCCAATGCGACGGCGCTGGCGGCGAACAGCCCGGGGCGGTCGGGGGTGTAGACGAACACTTCCGTCACGCCTTCTTCCCTGCCCGGGGCATGCAGATCAAGGAGCATCACGAGCGGACCCGAGAGCACGTCGTGGCGGTGCATCGCGGCCGTGATGTCGGCGATCTGCATCGCCGTGTGCCGCAGAAAGAACTCGTTGGTCGGATCGTCCCAGAGCGCCAGGGCTTCGTCACGCTGGATGCCGCGCCGCGCCAGGGTCTCGAGGGCCCTCGCCGTGCGCGTGGCGACCCGGTCCTCCGGTTGCGGGGTCTCGCCGGGAGCCAGCGCGAGGCGCGTTTCGGCGTAGAGCTGATTCATGAGGGTGGCGCGCCAACTGTTCCACAGGCTCGGATTGGTCGCCGTGATGTCCGCTACCGTGAGCGCGTACAGGTAGTCCAGTCGCGCCTGCGTCCCGACGCGTTCGGCGAACGCCTCGACGACGACGGCGTCGTAGATGTCCTCGCGCTGCGCGGTCGTGGACATGACCAGGTGGTCACGCACCAGCCATCCCACCAGTTCGGTGTCGTCGGGGTGGAGGCCGTGGCGCCGGCAGAATGCGATGGCGTCGAGCGCGCCGAGTTCCGAGTGGTCCCCGCCCCGGCCCTTGCTGATGTCGTGAAACAGTCCCGCAAGGTAAAGCAGTTCGACCTTCGGCACGTCTTGCGCGCATTGCGTCGCCAGGGGGAAGCGTTCGCGGGTGGACCCGTCGCGCAGGCGGCGGAGATTCTCGGTCACCATGATCGTGTGCGCGTCGACGGTATAGATGTGGAACAGGTCGTGCTGCATCTGGCCCACGATGCGTCCGAACTCGGGGATGTAGCGAGCGAGCACGCCGTAGCGCCGCATTCGGGAAAGTTGCGCGTTCGGCGACCGGAGAAGTTCCAGGAAATAGGCCGTCGCCTTGGCGTTGCGGTGAAAGTCGTCGTCGATGAGTTCCAGGTTGTCGCGAATGCAACGCACGGTCTCCGCGCGGACCCCGGCGATGTCCGGCCGATTGGCGATGATGAGGAACACTTCTATCAGTGCGGCGGGGTCTTCCCGAAACACCTGCGGCGAGGTGGTTTCCAGGTAGTGGTTGCGCAACTGGAACCGCGCATTGATCCGTTCGACGCGCGGACGTTCCCTGGCACGCAGGATCGCTTCGTCGAAGTGCTGCAGCAGCATGTCGTTGACCTCCCGCAGCGCCAGTACGTGACGGTAGTAGTCGTGCATGAACTGCTCCACAGCGAGCTGCGCTTCGGAGTCGCGATAGCCGAAACGCTGCGCCAGGGCGCGCTGGTGGTCGAACAGCAGCCGGTCCTCCTTGCGTCCCGCGACGAGATGCAGCCCGAAACGCACCTTGAACAGGAATCGGCGGCCGTCGACCAGCCAGGTGCGCTCCTGCGGCGTGAGGTAGCCGTGTCGCGTGAGTTCGCTCAGGTGAGACGTGCCGAGGTGGCGCTCGGTGATCCAGCCGATGGTCTGGATGTCTCGCAGGCCCCCGGGGCCGCCCTTGATATTGGGTTCGAGGTTGTACTCGACATCGTCGAATTGCGCGTGCCTTTGCGCCTGCTCGTTGCGCTTGGCGGCAAAGAACGCGCGGCTCGGCCAGATCCGCCTCCTGCCCAGGGCACGGTCGAGCTTGCCGCAGAGGATTGCGGACCCGGTCAGCCGCCGGCGCTCGTGCAGCGAAGTGATGACCGTGATGTCGCGGGCGGCTTCCCGCACGCAGTCGCGCACCGTGCGCACGCTGTGCCCGATGTCGAGCTTCAAATCCCACAGGAAGCGCACGAAAGCGGCGATTTCCTCGCTGCCGGTTCGGGAGCGGTTGACGAGAACCAGGAGATCGATATCGGATTGCGGATGCAGTTCGCCCCGGCCATAGCCGCCCAGCGCGAGAAGCGCGATGTCGCTGCGATACTCGAACCAGTGTTGCCAAAGTTCCGCCAGAAAGCCGTCGATGAACCGCGCTCGCTCGGCGACGAGCATATCGACATCCTCTCCGGACCAGAACCGGGCGGCCAGGGCGGCGTCGGCCAGGCTGATGCGGTGTCGCAGTTCCGCCGTGTCGGGAAGCCGGCTCAATGCAGCGTCGATTCTTCGGCGCGGCGCGTCAGCACCTCGGAACCGGTCGAGGTGACAAGGATGGTGTGCTCCCACTGCGCCGACAGCCTGTGGTCCTTGGTCACCACGGTCCAGGCGTCGGGAAGAAGTCTCACGTCGCGCCTGCCGGCATTGATCATGGGCTCGATGGTGAAGGTCATGCCCTGCACGAGGACTTCCCCGGAACCGGGTCGGCCGTAGTGCAGGACCTGGGGCGCGTCGTGGAACGTCCTGCCGATGCCGTGACCGCAGAACTCCCGGACCACCGAGAAGCGGTGGGCCTCCGCATGCCTTTGAATGACTGCGCCGATGTCGCCGAGGCGCGCGCCCGGCCGCACCGCTTCGATGCCCTTGTACAGGCACTCCTGCGTGACGCGCACCAGGCGTTCGGCCAGCACGCCGGGCTTGCCGACGAAATACATCTTGCTGGTGTCGCCGTGCCAGCCATCCTTGATGACCGTCACGTCGATGTTGAGCACGTCGCCGTTCCTGAGTCGTTTCCGGTCCGAAGGGATGCCGTGGCAGACGACATGGTTCACCGAGGTGCAGATGGACTTCGGAAACGGGGGCTGGCCCGGCACGTTCGAGTAGTTGAGCGGAGCGGGGACGCAGTCGATGTCGTCGACGATGTAGTCGTGGCAGCGACGGTTCAGCTCCTCCGTGGTGACGCCGGGCCTGACGTATTCGCCGATCATCTCGAGAACGCTCGCCGCGAGACGTCCGGCGATGCGCATTTTCTCGATCTCGTCTGCTGTTTTCGGAGTTGAGGGCATGCGTTTATTGACCGCGCACACTAAGGGGAAACACGCACTTTATGGTATAAGGCGTGGTTTGGACATTCCAGGCGCAGCAGCATTGCTTGTGCCTGGGCAAATCACGTGTGGCGAAAGAGGATCTGCCGCGGGTGGATGCCGGATGCGAATGGCATGCGGTAATCGAATCCGGCAGTGGGCCGCGCGGATGAATCAACCCGGAGATAGTTTGATGACCTCGATAGGCATGCGCGACATGCTGGCGGCCGGCGCCCATTTCGGCCACCAGACCCGCTTTTGGAATCCCAAGATGGCGCCGTACATTTTCGGCGCCCGCAACAAGATTCACATAATCAATCTCGAACACACGCTGCCCGCGTTCAACGAGGCGCTCGCCCACGTGCGCACTCTGATCACGGCACACAAGAAAATCCTGTTTGTCGGCACCAAGCGCGCCGCCGCAAAGGTCATCCGGGAACAGGCCGAACGCATAGGCATGCCCTACGTCGACCAGCGCTGGCTCGGCGGCATGCTCACCAACTACAAAACCATCCGGCAGTCGATCCTGCATCTCAAGGAACTTGAGACGCAGGCGGACGACGGCACGTTCGAGATGCTGACGAAGAAGGAAGCGCTGCGAAAACGCCGCACGATGGACAAGCTGCAACGGAGCCTCGGCGGCATCAAGGACATGGGGGGATTGCCGGATGCGCTGTTCGTCGTTGACGTGCAGCACGAGCGCATCGCGGTGTCCGAAGCGAACAAGCTCGGCATCGAGGTCATCGGGGTCGTGGACACGAACAGTGATCCGGATGGCATCGACTATGTCATCCCCGGCAACGACGATGCCATTCGCGCGATTCGCCTGTATGTCATGGGCGTCGCGGATGCGATCGAGGAAAGCAGGAACGACGCGGCACTGGTCTCGGCGGATGAGTTCGTCGAAGTGGAGGAGGAAGACTCGAGCGCCGCGCTGGCCCAGGCGATGGAAGCACAGGCGGCCGATCCCGCCCCGGCGCCGGAAGAGTCGGAATCCGCGGTGGAAAGCGCGGTCGAAGAGAACCAGGGCGCGGCGGACGAGACCGAAAGTGCGGCGGACGAGAACAGGAGCGAGGAGGAAGCAGCGGAACAGCCGAATCCCGCTGCGTCCGACGCGGAAGCTGAAGAGGAGAATTGAACGTGGCAAGGATCAGCGCGGGGTTGGTCAAGGAACTGCGGGACCGGACCGGTCTCGGCATGATGGACTGCAAGAAGGCGCTCGAAGAGGTCGACGGCGACATCGATACGGCCATCGAGGACTTGCGCAAGAAGAGCGCTTTGAAGGCGGCGGCGAAGGCCGACCGTACCGCGGCCGAGGGTCTGCTCGGAATCAGGATCGACGCGGACGCCAAGCGCGGCGCCATGGTGGAGGTCAATGTCGAAACCGATTTCGCCGCGCGCAACTCGAAGTTCCGCACCTTTCTCGACACCGTGACGAATGCGGCCTTCAACACGGGGTGCGACAGCGTCGATGCGCTCATGACCGCCGATCTGGAGACGGAGCGCGCCGAACTCGTACAGGAGATCGGCGAGAACATCACCGTCCGGCGGCTCGCTACGTTCGAAACCGATTCCGGCGTGATCTACGGGTACGTGCACAATGACAGGCGCAAGGGCGCCATGGTCGAGGTGGAAGGCGGGGACACCGATCTCGGCAAGGACCTGGCCATGCATGTGACGGCGTCGGCGCCGCTGGTCGTGGCGCCCGATCAACTTGATCCGTCGTTCGTGGAGAAGGAGCGGGAAATCTATCAGGCGCAGGCGGATGCGGAGGCCGAAGCCGATGCGGCGGCCGGCAGGAAGCCGAAGCCGCCGGAGATCCGGCAAAAGATGGTGGACGGGCGTTTGCGCAAGACGCTTGGGGAGCTTAGCCTCGTCGAGCAGCCCTTCGTCAAGGACTCCAAGACGAAGGTGGGCAAACTGCTGGCCGACGCGGATGCCCGCTGCGTTCGCATCGTTCGGTTCGAAGTGGGGCGGTAGCGCCGACCGGGCACCGTGCAAGTCAGCGCTGGAACCCCACCCCGCGCGAGTCGTGCGCGGGTCTGGTGACAACGGGAGGTGATCGCATGGAGCTTATCGACGAGATCGTCAGCGATGCGGGCGACAGGATGGCCAAGTCACTGGAAGCGCTGCACGCGACATTCGCGCGGATCCGCACCGGGCGCGCGCATCCTTCGTTGCTCGATGGCGTCGAGGTCGACTATTACGGCGTGGCGACGCCGATCAACCAGGTCGCGACCGTGACGGTGGAGGAGGGGCGCACGTTGGTGATCGCGCCCTGGGAAAAGCGAATGGTGCCGGACATCGAGAAGGCGATCCTGAGGAGCAACCTCGGATTGACGCCCGCTTCCGCGGGGGATGTGATCCGGCTGGTGCTGCCGCCGCTGACGGAGGAGAACCGCCGGGACCTGACCCGACAGGCTCGCAACGAGACCGAGCACGCGCGCGTGGCGATACGCAATGTTCGTCGCGACGCGAATCACGACATCCGCGAGTTCCTGAAAGAGAAGGAGATCACGGAAGACGAGGCCCACCGCGCAATTCAGGACGTCCAGAAGGTGACCGACGAACGCGTGGCGCAAGCGGACAGCGCACTCGAGCGCAAAGAAAGCGACTTGATGGAGATTTGAGGGCGATTTGCACGATTGTGGTCCGCGTGGGCGATAGTCTGTGCGGCGTGGTCTGTTGGGTGCGTGGGAGATGATGCCCGTCGAATTGCAGCGGAAATCGAACTTGTGGGAGGCGCCTGGCAACGGCGCAGCGCCCGGTCATGTGGCGATCATCATGGACGGCAACCGTCGATGGGCCAGGCGACGCAAGGTGCCGGATGCCAATGGCCATCGCGCAGGCGCGAACAATGTCAGGGTCGTCGCCGAAACCTGCGCCGACGCGGGCGTCAAGTACCTGACGCTCTTCGCCTTCAGCACGGAGAACTGGTGTCGGCCCCAACGCGAGGTGGCCGTGCTGATGGATCTCATGCGGGGATTCCTCGAGGACGACGTGGACGAACTCCACGACAAGGACGTCAAACTCAATATCGTCGGAGACAGGACGCGTTTCGCGCGAGACCTGCGTGAGTTGATGGACCGCGCGGAGCATCTCACCGAATCCAATGGACGCCTGTTCCTCACCATCGCGGCGAACTACGGCGGTCGCTGGGACATCACCCAGGCCGCGCGCCGGCTCGCCATGGATGCGCGCGCCGGTCGCGTCGACCCGGTGAGCATCGACGATGGCCTGTTCGCGTCGTACCTGAATCTCGCCGCGCTGCCGGCGCCGGATCTTTGCGTGCGCACCGGCGGCGACCAGAGGATCAGCAACTTCCTGCTGTGGGATCTCGCCTACACCGAACTCTATTTCGCCACGGAATGCTGGCCGGACTTCGACGCCGATGCGGTGCGACGCGCATTGGCCGAGTTCGGCTTGCGCCAGCGCCGCTTCGGCGATTGATTGCTTAAGCGCCGCCTCGCTACCGCGTTCGTCCTGGCCCCGGCGGTCATCGCCGGGGTCGTTTTTCTGCCGAACGAGCTTTTTGCGCTGTTCGTTTTCCTTTTGGGCGCCTTCGGCCTCTACGAGTGGGCGGGGCTGGCGGGGATCGCGAGCGCGCGCACGAGGATCCTCTATGTGCTCCTGGCCGGGGTGTGCATGTGCGCGTCGTGGCTCCTGCCCGAATGGCGGATGCCGTTGCTTGTCGCGACATGCGTATTCTGGCTCTTCGCGTGTGTGCTCGTGGTGCTGTGGGCGGTCGGGCGCTTCGACCGGCGTGTTCCGGATCCAGGCGATACGGGGGCGCGGGAGCCTGGGACGCTGTTGCGCCTGACATGGATGGCGCTGGGCGGCATCCTCGTTTTCGCGGGCGCCTGGCTGGGCCTGGTCCTGCTGCAGGCATCCGAGAACGGGTATCGGCTGATCATCTGGGCGTTCGCGCTGGCCTGGTCGGTGGATACGGGAGCGTACTTCGCGGGCAGGACGCTGGGCAGGATCAAACTGGCGCGGCGCGTGAGCCCCGGAAAGACATGGGAGGGCGTGGCCGGTGGCATGAGCGCCGGCCTCGCGGTGGGCGCGGGACTGGCCTGGGCGTTCGACCTGGGGTCGCTGGCCGAGTGGGCGGCCGTGGCGCTGGCGCTGTCGGTCGTCGCGGTGTTCGGGGACCTGTTCGAGAGCGTCGTCAAACGGGCGTCCGGCGCGAAGGACTCCGGCACCCTCTTGCCCGGCCACGGCGGCGCGCTGGATCGCATCGACTCGATCATCGCCGTGGTGCCGGTATTCGCCCTCTGGACACTGTGTCGCGACATGACGCTGTTATGATGTGAATCGGGCGCGCTTTCCGCGCGCGCCAGTACGCGGCACGACAGCCCATGGAAGCATTGCAGTACGTCCTGTACCTCCTCGTGACGATCACCATTCTCGTCACGGTGCACGAGTACGGGCACTACGTCGCCGCGCGCGCTTCCGGCGTCAGGATCCTGAGGTTTTCCGTGGGCTTCGGTCGCCCCCTGCTATCGTGGACGGACAAGCACGGCACCGCCTTCACCCTCGCTCCGATCCCCCTCGGCGGATACCTCCAGATGCACGGCGAGGATGGAGACACCGGACATTGGGAACCGAGCGAAGGGTCGGAGTACCCGAACATTCCTTTCGACAAGCTTTCGCCCTGGTGGCGAATCGCTATCGCCGCTGCGGGCCCCGGCGCCAATTTCGTGCTTGCCTTCTTCGTCTACTGGGTGGTTTCGGTTGCCGGCGTAACGGCGTACGTCCCCATCGTCGGCGCGGTCGAGCCGGGCGCGCCGGCGCATGTCGCCGGTCTGCGCGGCGGCGAGGAACTTGTCGCCATCGACGGTCAGTCGACGCCGACCTGGTCGGAAGTGAGCGTGGCCCTGGCCGGGCGGCTCGGAGAGACGGGCGATATCCGCATCGAGGCGCGGCGCCCGGATGCCTCGTCGGCGCGCGTATACCGCATTCCCGTGGAGGATTGGCGGCGCGGGGAGGAAGCGCCGGATCTCCTTGCCGATCTTGGCATTGTGGCTCTGCCCGCCGTGGTCGGCCGGGTTCTCGACGACAGCGCCGCGGCGCGGGCGGGCTTGCGCGCCTGGGATCGGATCCTGGCGGTGGACGGCGTTGTCGCGGAGAGCTGGGTCGACTGGGTCGACGCGGTGCGGGGGGCGCCGGAGCGAGCCGTCCTGTTGCGCGTGGACCGCGGCGGACGCGAAATCGAAGTCTGGCTGACGCCGAGCGCCAGGTCCCAGGGCGAAGAGCTGATCGGTTTCGCCGGCGTCGAGGCGCCGGTGCGGACAGTTCGGTACTCGATGGCCGAAGCCCTGGCCTGGAGCGCGAACGAAACCGCCGCAAAGACCGTCCTCACCCTGAAACTCCTCGGCAAGATGTTCGCCGGGATGGTTTCGCCGAAGAACCTTTCGGGACCGGTCATGATCGCCAAGGTGGCCAAGGACTCGGCGCAAACCGGCTGGCGGAACTTTTTTCACATACTGGCACTGTTGTCGATCAGCCTCGGCGTGATCAATCTGCTGCCGATACCGATACTGGACGGTGGGCACATCCTGTTCGCGGCTGCCCAGATCGTCGCCCGCAGACCGGTGCCGGCGCACGTGCAGGCCATCGGCATGCGGGTTGGGCTGTTCCTGGTCAGTTTCACGATGTTGTTCGTCATCTATAATGACGTGGCGCGTCTGCTTTGATGGCCCGCGGGTGGCACGTCGACATTCGACGGTAGTCGAGGAATAGAGTGAAGCGAACTATCGTGCTTGGCCTGGTCGCCGCGTTCGTCGCGGTCAGCGCGTCGGCGTGGGATCCATTTCGCGTCGGCGACATCCGCCTGCTGGGCTTGCAACGGGTCTCCGCAGGCACAGTCTTCAATCTCCTGCCCGTGTCCGTCGGCGATGTCGTGGACAGCGTGAGCGTGCGCCAGTTCGTGCGGGGGCTCTTCGCCTCCGGCTATTTCGACGATGTCGCGATGTCGCGCGACGGTGACATCCTCATCGTCAGCGTCAAGGAGCGGCCCTCGATCGAATCGATCGAGCTCGAGGGAAACAAGGCCATCAAGACCGAGAGCCTGATGGAGGCGTTGTCGGGGCAGGGGCTTCGGGAAGGAGAGATATTCAAGCAGGCGACGCTCGAGCGCGTCGGCCTCGAGCTCGAGCGCAGCTACGTCGCGCAGGGACGCTATAACGCGTCGATCGAAACCAAGGCGAATCCGCTGCCCAGGAACCGGGTCGCGATCGAAATCAATGTCGAAGAAGGCGACAACTCGGGCATTCGCCACATCAATATCGTCGGCAATACGGTTTTTTCCCAAGCGCAACTGCTGGACAGCCTCGAGCTCAGGCATCCCACCCTTTTCTCCTTCTTTCGCGGCGATCACAAGTACTCGCAGGAGAAGCTTTCGGGCGACATCGAGCGCGTCGAGTCCTACTATCAGGATCGCGGATACGTCGATATGTCGGTGCGTTCGGCCCAGGTCAGCATCGCGCCGGACAGGAAACAGGTCTATGTGACCGTCAACGTCGACGAGGGCGGGTTGTATACGGTCAACGAGGTCGACCTTGCCGGCGAGCTTCGGGAAGTGGACCCCGATGTCGTTCGTAGCCTGTTTCTGGTGCGGGAGGGGCAGACGTTCTCGCGGGCGCTCATGACCTCTACCGAGGAGCGGATCACCGCGGTGCTTGGAAACTCCGGGTACACCTTCGCGTCGGCAACCGGTATTCCGGAAACGCGCGACGACGGCACCGTGGATGTCACGTTCTACGTCGAGGCGGGCAAGCGCGCCTACGTGCGCAGGCTTTCCTTCGTCGGCAACAAGACGACCCACGACGAAGTGCTGCGCCGGGAGATGAGACAGCTCGAGGGGGGATGGGCGTCCACCGCGCAGATCGAGCTGTCGAAGATTCGCCTCGAGCGCCTCGGCTTCTTCGAGGAAGTCAATGTCGAGACGCCGGAGGTGCCTGGCACCGATGATCAGATCGACGTGGAGTTCTCGGTCAAGGAGCAACCGACCGGCGTCATCTCGGGCCAGCTCGGCTACCAGGAAATCACCGGATTGCACTTGGGCGCGAGCTACCAGCAGCAGAACGTGGCGGGCACCGGCAACAGCATCGGAGTCAGCATCGGCTGGAACGATTTCTACAAGAGCGTGACCGGGAACTTCTTCGACCCCTATTTCACGATGGACGGAATCAGCCGAGGCTACAGCTTCTATTTCAGGCGTTCGGACTACTCGGGCCTGAATCTCGCGCGGTTTTCGACCGACGCCCTCGGCGCGGGCGCCACGTTCGGCTTCCCGATCAGCGAAACGCAACGCCTCCAGTTCGGTTTCACGATCGAGCAGACCGAGATTACCGAAGGCCTGTTCGCCGCCCTCGAAATAGCCGACTTCATCGAGCGCGAGCAGGGGGATTTCCTCAACTGGAAGGTGGAAGGCTCGTGGCTGAGCTCGACCCTGAACCGAGGTCTGTTCCCCACGGCCGGGCGCAGCCAGTCAGTGGCGCTGGAGGTGGCGATCCCGGGCAGCGAACTGTCCTTTTACAAGCTGCAGTACACCGGCGACCAGTACTTTCGCCTGCCTCGCGGCTGGTCGCTCAGGATGAGAGGGGAAGTTGGCTACGGCGGCGTGTTCGGAGAGACCGAGACGTTCCCGTTCTACGAGCACTTCTTCGCGGGAGGCTTCGGCTCCGTGCGCGGCTTCGAACGCAGCTCTCTCGGTCCGAGGGGGACGGAGCCGCCGAATTCGACCTTCATCGATCCGGACGGTCTCCCGATCGGAGGCAACCTGCTGTTCGAGGCGAGCATGGAACTGATCTTCCCGCTCCCATTCCTCGAGAATCGGGGCCAGTTCCGGCCGGTGTTCTTCGTCGATGCGGGCAACGTGTTCAATACGGACTGTCCCACGCCGGAGCGCCTGGCGATGGTTGGCGAATTCGATCCATCGCAGCTCAGCGTGCGCTGCGAGGACTTTTCCGTCGATGCCCTGCGCTACAGCGCCGGTTTTTCCGTCACCTGGTTGACCGGCATGGGCCCGATGACCTTCGTGCTCGCGTCGCCGTTCAATGCCGGCCCGTTCGACGAGGAAGAAACCTTTTCGTTTGAAATCGGTCGAACGCTGTAGTGCGCGGGCGGTCCGTGCCCGGTCGGCCAGAGCGAATCCGCGCGTGATAATCGGACGGCATCCACTTACAATCGCGGGGATTATCGACAGCGTCGCCGGCGGAGCTAGAGTTTAACGATGAGGAGAATGGGTGTGGTCAAGAGTCTCTCGGCGACGTTGCTCGCATTTTTTTGTTTTGCAGCCGTCGGCGTCGCGGCGGAGTACAAGTTCGCCGTGCTTGACGTGCAGCGCGCGATCGGCGACAGCGAAGAAGCCAAGTCCCTGGCGACCCAGGTGGAGCAGGACCTGAAGGCGGATCAGGACGCGCTGCAAGAGCTCGCGGAAGACATCCGGGCCGTGCAGGAACGGTTGCAGAACGACGCCGAGATCCTGGGCGATGCCGAGAAGCGCGGCATGCAGAAGGACATCCAGGACAAACAGATCGACTATGAGTTCGGTGTCAACAAGTTCCGAAAGGAACTGCAGGATCGCCAGCAGGAGATCTTCCGCCAGATGGGGCCGAAGCTGGATGCGGTGCTGACCGACCTGATCGAGATCGAGGGGTACGACGTCGTGCTTCCCCGAGCGGGGCTGTTGTACGTGAACACCAAACACGATATCACGCGCAAGGTCACCGAAAAGCTCAACGAGAAACAGTAACCGCGGTCCGTGGCCGCCGGCCTCGAGGAATTCACCCTAGCGGAAGTCGCCGAACGCATCGGTGCCGTCGTCCGCGGCGATGGCGGCGCGAGGGTAAGCGGCCTGGGGTCGCTTGAGAACGCCGGAAGCGGTGAACTGACGCACTTTTCGAATCCGGCCTACGGGCGACACCTTGCCGACACCCGGGCCACTGCCGTCATCCTTCGCGAGAAGGACGTGGCTGCCTGTCCTACGAACGCCTTGGTGACTGACAATCCCTATCACGCCTTCGCCGTGGCGTCCCGGATGTTCGACAGCAGGCCCGCGGCCACTGCGGGCATCCATGCGTCCGCCACGGTCGCTCCGACAGCAAGGATTGGCGAAGGGGTCGCGATCGGATCGGCAGCGGTGGTCATGGCGGATGTGGTATTGGGCGATCGGGTGGAGATCGGTGCCGGCGTCTTCGTGGGCGCCGGCACGATCATTGGCGAGGACACCGTGGTCATGCCCAACGCCACGCTCTGTCACCGAGTGGACATCGGCTGCCGTTGCGTCATCCATTCGGGCGCGGTCATCGGCGCGGACGGCTTCGGTTTCGCTCCTGACGACACCGGACGATCGCAGATGATCGCGCAGTTGGGCGGTGTCAGGATTGGCGATGATGTCCGCATCGGCGCCTGCGCGACGGTCGACCGGGGCGCCATTGACGATACGGTGATCGGGGACGGGGTAAAGATCGACAACCAGGTGCAGGTCGGGCACAACTGCCGCATCGGCGCCCACACGGTCCTGTGCGGCTGCGTCGGATTGGCCGGGAGCACCCGTATCGGTCGCCACTGCATCCTGGGGGGCGGCGTCGGCGTGGCGGGCGACGGACCGGTCGAGTTCACCGACGGCGTCGTCGTCAGCGCGATGACGCATGTCACCGGTTCGATCAGGGAACCGGGTATCTATTCCGGCGGCGTGCCGCATAATACGAACCGTCGGTGGAAGCGCAACGCACTGCGTTTCGCGCAGCTCGACGGAATTGCCAAACGCTTAGCTAGGCTGGAGAAGAAGCTGGAAAAGCAGCCAGACAAGAAGAGCGGAAGACGATGATGAACGCGCGCGAGATCATGGATCATCTCCCGCACCGGTTTCCGTTTCTGCTGGTGGACCGCGTGACCGCGATCGAGCCGGGCAGGTCGATCAAGGGATTCAAGAACGTTTCGGTCAACGAGCCATTCTTCGCGGGTCATTTCCCGGGACATCCCATCATGCCCGGCGTCCTGCTGATCGAGGCGATGGCGCAGCTCGCAGGCATTCTGGCGTTCAAGACGCACGGACAGAAACCCACCGAAGGCTATGTCTACTACCTAGTCGGCGCCGACAGGACCCGGTTCAAGCGGCCTGTGCGCCCCGGCGACCGGCTCGACATGGAAGCGACGATCATCAACCAGCATCGCTTCATGATGAAGTTCGATTGCAAGGCGTTCGTTGAAGGCAACCTCGCGTGCGCTTCCGAGGTGCTGTGCGCGCGGCAGAGAGCGGAAGATTGATCGATCCCCGCGCCATCATCGATCCGAGCGCGGTCATCGGCGCCGACGTGGAGGTGGGTCCCTGGACCATGATCGGGCCGGATGTGATGATCGGGGACGGCTGCCGCATCGAACCGCACGTGATCATCAAGGGTCCGACCGCCATCGGCAGCCGCAACCACGTGTTTCAGTTCGCGACCGTGGGCGAAGACACGCCGGCGCTGGCGTATAGGGGTGAGCCGACAACCCTGATCATGGGCGACGACAACGTGGTTCGGGAAGGGGTGACGATCCATCGCGGCATGTTGCAGGACCGGGGCGCCACGGTGATCGGCAGCAACAATCTTTTCATGGCCTACGTGCACATCGGCCACGACTGCGTGGTGGGCGATGATGTCGTCATGGCCAACAACGCCTCCCTGGCGGGACACGTATCCGTTGGCGATCATGCCAATATCGGCGGCTATGCCGGCGTGCTGCAATTCCGCGCGGTCGGTGCCTTCACCCACATCGCGGCATTCGCATACGTTCGCAAGGATGTTCCCCCGTACGTGACCGCCGAGGGCAATCCGGCGGGCGCGGTGGGACTGAACGTAGAGGGGATGCGCCGGCGCGCTGTCCCGAAAGCCGTGTCGGTCGCGCTTGACCGCGCCTACAAGACCGTCTATCGCGCCGGGTTGACGGCGAAAGAAGCCTGCGACGCGCTTGACGAGGAGGCGAGCCGTCATCTCGAAGTGAGGATGTTCGTGGACGCGATACGTTCTTCGGAACACGGCATCATTCGACCGCGACGCGGCTCGCCGGCAACTTGAACGGGCCCCGCATCCGTCGCCTTCGGCTCCGCCTCCGCCTTTTGCATGCGAGGGGTACCCCCTCGCGCTCCCCGGCTGAGGGCTCCTGGCCCGGCCCCGCCCGCTTCGATCCGATGGTCGCCTGACGTGGCCCTGAGAGTTGGCATCGTCGCGGGCGAAACATCGGGAGACATCCTCGGTGCCCGGTTGATGAGGGCCATCGAGCGCCGTGTCGAGGGCGTTGAATTCACCGGTATCGGCGGGGATCAGATGCTGGCGCAAGGCTTGCAATCCCGCGCCGCGCTTTCGAGGCTCGCCGTCAACGGCTTCATCGATCCGCTGAAACGCTTGCCGGACCTCCTCCGCCTGCTGCTGGACCTGGTGCGCCACTTCTCGCGGACGGGAGTGGATGTGGTGGTCGGCGTGGATTTCAATGTCTTCAACCTGTTGGCCGAGCGGTTGGCGAAGCGGCGGGGCATCCCGACGGCGCACTACGTGAGCCCGTCCGTCTACGCGTGGCGCCGGGGTCGGGTGAAGCGCATAGGTCGCGCCGCGGATGTCGTGATGGCGCTGTTTCCGTTCGAACCCGCGCTGTATCGGGATCACGGCGTTCGCGCCGTCTTCGTGGGCCATCCGCTGGCCGACGAGATAGGACCGGAGTCGGGCTCGCAGGCGGCCAGAATGGTTGCGCGGGAGCGTCTGGAACTCGACGAAGATGCCGTGGTGGTCGCACTGATGCCCGGTAGCCGATTGTCGGAAATCGATGCGCTCGGCAGAATATTCCTGGCAACCGCGGCGCGTCTGCAGTCCGAACTCGGAGAGTGCGCCTTCGTCGTTCCCTGTGCGAACCCTCGAATTCGCGACATGCTGAGCGAAATGGTCCACGGACGATTCGATGCACTCGATGTTCGACTGACAGCGGGAAACTCCGTCGAGGCGATGACGGCGGCGGACGGGGTCCTGGCGAAGTCCGGCACCGGAACGCTGGAAGCCATGCTGCTGCGCCGTCCCATGGCGGTGACGTATCGCCTCGGGCCCTTGACCTATCGCATCGTGAACGCGCTCAAGTCTTCGGAGTTCGTGGCTTTGCCGAATATCCTGAGCGGACGCCGGCTTGTGCCGGAACTGCTGCAGGACGCAGCCGAGCCGGAGGGTCTGGCGCGTGCCTTGCTTGCCGAGATGCGGCGCTCGCGCGAGGAGCCGGATTACTTTGACGAGTTCGACCGCCAACACGCGACACTGCGGCGCGGAGCATCGGAACGCGCGGCGGAGACAGTGCTTTCCCTGGTTGCCGGCCCGTGACCCCGGACTTGTTCGGCCCGTTGCGGGATGACGGCGCACGCGTGGCGGGGGTCGACGAGGCTGGCCGCGGACCGCTTGCGGGGCCGGTGCTGGCCGCGGCCGTGATGCTGGATCCATCGCGGCCGATCAGGGGTCTTGCCGATTCAAAGCGTCTGTCCCCGAAGCGGCGGGATGCCCTGGCGGAGCGGATTCGCGACCAGGCGCTGGATTGGGGCGTTGGCCGGGCAGAGGTGGAGGAAATCGATCGACTGAATATCCTGCAGGCCGCCCTGTTGGCAATGCGGCGTGCCGTCTCCCGGCTTTCGACCCCGCTCGACGTGGCTTTCGTCGATGGCAACGCCAGGCCGACGCTTCCCTGCCCGGTGGTGACGATCATCGGCGGGGATGCCACTGTGCCGGCCATCAGCGCGGCATCCATCCTCGCGAAGGTCGCGCGGGACGCCGACATGGTGGGCCTCGCGGCCGCCCACCCCGAATACGGATTCGAGCGGCACAAGGGCTACGCCACGGCAGAGCACCTGAAGGCCCTGCGGCGGTATGGTCCCTCGGTCGTTCATCGGCGAAGTTTCGCGCCCGTATCGGAGGCGTATGCGGCGAGAGGTCAAGCGGAGTTACTGTGACAGCGACAGGTTTCGTGCACCTTCTGGTGCACACTGAGTATTCGATCACCGATAGCCTGGTGCGGATCGGCGACTTGGCGCGCCGGACTGCGCAGATGCCGATGCCGGCGGTGGCCATGACCGACCGGTGCGCCCTGTTCGGCCTGGTGAAGTTCTACGATGCCTGCCTCTCCGCGGGGGTCAAACCTATCGTCGGCGTCGACTTCCACTATCGGCATGGAGGTGACGTGAACCGTTGCGTGCTGCTCGCCGCCTCCAATGCGGGCTATGCCAACCTTCTGCGGCTGGTGTCGAGAGCCTACGTTGATATGGGGGTCGGGCGGGCGACAGACCGGCGTGGCCGTCGCGAACACGGCCTGCTCGAGCGCGAATGGATACTGTCTTCTGCCCAGGGGCTGATCGCGCTCTCGGGCGGGTGCGAGGGCGATGTCGGGCGGGCGTTGCTTGCCGCCGACGCACCGGGCGCGGGGCACCTGGCGGACGAATGGACGAGGGCGTTCGGCGATCGCTACTACATCGAAGTGCGGCGCACGGAGCGTCCCGGCGAAGACGACTACGTACGGTCGGCGGTAGAACTGTGCCGCGCGCGGTCGCTGCCGGTCGTGGCGACCAACGACGTGTGTTTTCTTCAACCGGACGAGTTCGAAGCGCACGAAACGCGCGTTTGCATTCAGCAGGGCCGGACCTTGAACGACCCCCGCCGCGAACGCGGCTATAGCGAGGCGCAGTACCTGCGTTCCTCCGAGGAGATGCAGGCTCTTTTCGACGACCTGCCGGAAGCGCTCGAAAACACCGTTGAAATCGCGAAGCGGTGCAACCTGGACCTGAAGCTCGGAACATACCATCCGCCGAACTACCCCACGTCGGACGGCGAGTCGCTGGAGGCGTTTCTTCGTCGCGGCGCAACCGAGGGCCTCAAGGCAAGGCTGCAGGTGCGCGTCGGGACAGCGCCCCGCATCGATGCCGAGACCTACGCGGAGCGACTTGACCACGAACTCGGCATCATCGAGGAGACGGGTTTTGCCGGCTACTTCCTGGTGGTTGCGGAATTCGTCAATTGGGCCAGGCGAAACGGCGTTCCGGTGGGTCCGGGGCGGGGCTCCGGACCCGGTTCCCTCGTCGCCTACGCTCTCAATGTGACCAATGTCGATCCGCTCGAATACGATCTCATCTTCGAGCGCTTCCTGAATCCCGAGCGCCTGTCGATGCCGGACATCGATATCGACTTTTGCATGGAGGGGCGCGATTCGGTTATTCGCCACGTATCGGAGCGATACGGCGCGGACGCGGTGGGGCAGATTGCCACCTTCGGCACGATGGCGGCGAAAGCGGTGGTGCGTGACGTGGCGCGCGCCCAGGGCAAGCCATATGGGCTGGCGGACAGGCTATCGAAGATGATTCCGGCGGAAGTGGGAATGACTCTCGCCACAGCGATCGCGCGCGAAGAAGAACTGCAGCGTTTCATAGACGAGAACGCGGATGCCGCCGAGATCGTGGAAATGGCCTATAAGCTCGAAGGCATCGTCCGAAATGTCGGCAAACACGCGGGCGGCGTCGTCATCGCGCCGGGGCCGCTGGCGGAGTTCGTGCCGCTATATGCGGATGATCGCAGCGGCGGTGCCATCTCCCAGTTCGACAAGGACGACGTTGAGCGGGCCGGTCTCGTGAAGTTCGATTTCCTCGGCCTGCGGACCTTGACGATCATCGATTGGGCCGTGAAGGCGGTGAACGCCAGCCGGAAGGAGGGCGCTGCGTCCCTCGATATCGACGCCATTCCGCTGGACGACGAAGCGACCTTTGCCTTGCTTCGCACGGGCGAAACGACCGCCGTCTTTCAGCTCGAGTCCCAGGGCATGAAGGAACTGCTGCGCCGCCTGGCGCCCGACAACATCGATGAAGTCATCGCCCTTGTGGCGTTGTACCGGCCCGGTCCACTGCAGTCCGGCACGGCGGATGACTTCATTGATCGCAAGCATCGCCGCAAACCGGTCGAATACGAAGATTCCAAACTCGAAGACGGCCTGAAGGCGACGTATGGCGTCCTGCTATACCAGGAGCAGGTGATGTACGCCGCTCGCGTGCTGGCGGGATTCAGCTTGGGAGAGGCGGACGTGCTGCGCGCGGCCATGGGCAAGAAAAAGCCTGAAGAGATGGCCAAGGTGCGTGAGAAGTTCATGGCGGGCGCCTTGTCGCAGGGCGTTCCAGAGTCCCGCGCCGCCCGCATCTTCGATCAGATGGAGAAGTTCTCCGGCTATGCGTTTCCGAAGGGGCATGCGACGACATACGGCATCGTCACCTACCAGACGGCATGGCTCAAATGCCACTATCCGGCGGAGTTCATGGCGGCCGTGCTGTCGGCGGACATGCAGGACGCGGACAAGATGGTCGCCCTGGCGCACGAGTTGCGACGCATGGATCTGGCGCTTCGCCCGCCGAACATCAATACAAGCCAATTCAGGTTCTCCGTGATCGGCGGCGGCATCCTCTACGGTATGGGCGCGGTCCGTGGCGTCGGCGCCGGCGCGGTCGCGGCGATTGTCGAGCAACGGGAATCCGATGGTCCGTTCAAGGACCTGCTCGACCTCTGTTCCCGCATCCAGGGATCCGACGCGGGCCGGAATGCAAAGAACGTCATCGAACCATTGATTTGCGCCGGTGCGCTGGACTGTTTCGCCGTTGGCGGCGAGGAGTTGGATCACCTGCGGGCGCGCCTGATGGAGGAGTTGCCGACGGCGCTGGCGCGCGCCGAGCAGGGGGCCCGTGATGCCGCCATGGGAATTCGGGACATGTTCGGGGACATCGTCGGCGAGCGACCGGCCGCACCCGCGGACACCCCCTCCTGGAGCAAGGGCGAGCGACTCGCGGCGGAGAAGAAGAGTCTGGGTCTCTACTTGACGGGACACCCCATCGACGCCTACCTGGATGAGATAGCGACGCTGCGATCGACGCCCATCGAGTCCCTGGCCCAGGGACGGGGCTCGCAGACAGTCGCCGGTCTCGTGGTTTCGGTCCGTTCGCGCAGGAGCAGGCGCGGTGATTCCATGGCGTTCGTGGTGCTCGACGATCGCACCGGCAGGGTCGAGGCGACGGTGTCCGACAAGGCGCTGGACGCTGCCCGCGACAAGCTTGTCAACGATGCCGTGCTCGTTGTCGAGGCGGAGGTCGAATACGACGACTACGCCGGCTCGCTGAGACTTCGTGCCAGGTCGGTGGAAACTCTCGAGGAAGCGCGGGCACGGCTGGCGGAATGCCTGAGGATTTCCGTCGATGGCAATGGTGCGAACGGGGAGTTCGCGTTGCGGCTGCGCGACCTGCTGCAATCGCATCGGCGCGACGAGGAGGCGGACGGTTGTCTGGTCGCCGTGGAGTATCGCTCCGACAAGGCGCGCGTCCGCGTCGACCTCGGAGAGCAGTGGCGCGTTGTGCCAAGCAACGCGCTGATCGAGGAACTGGGCGCCGCGTTCGGCGCGGAACGGGTGGGATTCGCGTATTCAGGCCAGGGTCAGCCATGAAATCCGTCGGCCCTTCGTGCGCTCGCCGTGGTTCGTCCCCGCCCGAGGAGCGAACGGCGCGGACCTGGAGTCATGGGCAGGTTGACTGACGTAGAGCGGGCGGTCGCATCGATTTCCGGTACAGGGCGTTTCGCCGTCGGATACAGCGGCGGGCTCGACTCCACCGTGCTGCTGCATGCGGTTGCGATGCGGTTTCCCGCCGCGCGCCTGCGAGCGCTGCACGTCAACCACGGTCTGCAAACCGAAGCCCGGGCTTGGCAGCGCCATTGCGAACGTGTGGCGGCGACGCTGGGTGTCGCCATCGACGCGCTGCGTGTGACCGTGGAGGCGGGCAACGTCGAGGCGCAGGCGAGGCGGGCGCGCTACAGCGCATGGCGGGAGACGCTGCGGCCGTCCGAGCTGCTGTTGCTGGGCCACCATGCCGACGACCAGGCAGAGACGGTCCTGTGGCGGCTGTTCACCGGTCGGGCGCCGGTGGGCATGCCGAGAGAGCGGCCCCTGGGGGCCGGTCGCCTGGCGCGGCCATTCCTGCATCTGCGCCGTTCGCGGCTCGTCGCCTATGCGGAAGCGCATGACCTGGCGTGGGCGGAGGATCCGACCAACATGGACAGGAGTCTCGACCGCAACTTCATCCGCCACGAGATCATCCCGAACCTCGAGGCGCGCTTCCCCCGCGCCGTCGATATCCTGTCCAGCATCGAGCCGGCTCCGTTCGCCGTTCCAGACGCGAGCCTGTTGATCGATGGCCTTACGGCGAACGGCGTTCGGGCATGGCTCGGCTCCGGCGTGCCGGGCCGGCGCATCGCAGAAATACTCCGCCAGGCGCATGCGGTCGCCGATGCCAACCCCGTTGTCCGGTTGCCGGGGGGAGATGCGGTGCGGCGCTATGGCGGCCGCCTTTACCGCGTATCCGGTCTTCCCTTGCTGAAGGTTCGCGAAAGCGAGAACAGGCGTATCGAAGCGGGCCGCACGGAGCAATTGCCCCATGGCGCGATCGATTGGCGCCGGGGAAAGGCGGGGCTGGCTGAAGGACTGGAATTGACCGTCCGCTACCGTAGCGGCAGCGAACGCCTGGCGCCCGCGGGTCGTGGCGTCTCGAAGCGCCTGAAGACGCTTTTCCAGGAGCACCGGATTCCCCCCTGGCAGAGAGATCTGTGGCCGTTGCTGTTCTCGGGCGAGTTTCTGGTCGCGGTCCCGGGAGTCGCCCTCGCCGAGGATTTCGCGGTGAAAGGGGGATGGAGTCCCGTGTGGACGGGCTGCTGATTTTCTGCGCTACCGGCAGGCGGACTCTGGGCGGAGGTGGAAGACGGCGCAGGCGAAGCCGCCGATGGGAGTCTCATGGGGCTAACCCGCATATATCACCAAGGCGCTTGTCGAGTGATTGATTGTTGTTGCGCCTTAATCAGGTGCACTCGTTTCGTGGAGGTTCTGCCGGGTACAGACTGCGCTGCCGCGCCCTCGCTGGTCTTTTTTCCGCGTGCGGGCACATGCTCGCTACGCCATAAGCGGCGGCTATGTTTCCGCTCGCGAGCACCCGCACGCGAAAAAAATCCTGCGCGATCATCGCGGCCCTTGGTGAGGTATGCGGGCTAACCCCTGCCGATGATCTTTGCCGGATCCACGGGCGCGCCGTTGCGGCGAATCTCGAAGTGCAGCCGGCGGGTAGTGGGGCTGCCGGATCCGATGTCGCATATCTTTCCGCCGCTGGCGATCCTGCTTCCCTCGGCGACGGCGGGCTCTACATTGATGTTGTAGGCGGACAGGTACGTGTCGGAATGCTCGACGATAATCGTGTACCGATATCCGCCGATGCCGGCGCCGGCATACACGACTTTGCCGGCCGCCGCCGCGACCACCCGGTGGCCGTTCGGAAGCACATAATCCAGACCGTTGTTGCCGCGGCCAAATCCGCGTGCGGGCTGCGTATTGACCGGCCAACGCCATCCCGCGCGACCTGGTTGGCCGGGAGCAGGCTTCTGCGCGGTGGACGGCGTGGGGCGCGCGCGCGGCGCAGGTTTGGCGACGGGTCTTGCCGCCGGTCTGGCGACCGGTTCTGCCGCCGGTCTGGCGACGGGTTTTGCCGCCGGTTTTGCCGGAGGCGGCGCCGGGCGTGCGGCGGTCCCTGGCTTGGTCTGCGCCGGCGCCGGTATGCCCCGCCTCGTGGAGTTCGTTGCAGCGGAAGGCTCGCTCTCCATGCCGTATAGCAACAGCTTTTGTCCGGGGTAGATCGTGTAGGGGGGCGCTATTCCGTTCCGACGCGCGATCTCCCGGTAGTCGAGCTGGTATTTCCAGGCTATCGCGTAGAGGGAGTCATTGGGTTTCACGATGTGCTCGCCAGACGTCCTGATGGATGGCTTCGAAACCGGCTCCGACCGATCCTGGACGGGCGCGCGCGACGGCGTGGCGCAGCCGGCGGCGAGCGTCGCGCAGACGATCAGGCTAATGATTCGCCGGCCGGCCACTTTTTGCGAGTACCGTAATGGCGGCGATGCCGAGACACGCGGCGACAGCAACCCAGGCGATCATCGGATCATCTCCCGTGCCCGCGCGATAGGTTGCGGGCAGCACCATGGCGTCGTCCACGCGCCAGGGCCACAGGCGAACCAGGGATCCGGCCATCAATCCTGTCAGCAACGAGAAGACGGTGCCGGGATAGCGTTCCAGCGAACGCGCGAGAAGCCTGACGAAGGATAGGAGCCCGATTGCCATCCCCGCCGCCATGGCGGCGATGATGTCGAGCTGGGCCGTGTTCAGCGCGGCGATCAGGGGTTTCCACAGACCCAGGAGAACCAGGACCAGGCTGCCGGATATGCCGGGCAGTATCCACGCGGTCGCGGCGAGTGCGCCGCCAAGCAGAAAGCGGGGGTAGGTCGGGTCCGAACCCGTCGGCGCAAGGGTTGCCACGAACACGGCCAGGACAGCCCCGGCGACGCCGAAGGTCGCGAGGGATGGCAACGTGGCGCGGAGCGCGACCCTGGGCAGGGACGCCGTGATCAGCCCGAAAATGAAACCCCATACAATCGGCCCGTGCGTATCGAGCAAATATCCCAGGACGCGTGCGAATACTATCAGACCGACGATCATCCCAAGCGCAAGCGCGGCCAGGAACGACAGGTCGTGGGTCCGGTGGAATGCGCCGAAGCCGTCGCGCAACAGCACCCTCGGCGAACTTGGCGAAAAGGAGGCCAGGGCGTTCAGCAGCCGTTCGTAGATGCCCGTGATGAGTGCGATCGTGCCGCCGGAAACACCAGGCACCACCTCTGCGATGCCCATCGCGACGCCCCGCGCGGCGATACCGAGCCATTCCCGCCAACCCCGCGGGCGTGTCATCGCCCGGCCGCTTCGTGATCTTGTCCCGCGCGCGGCGCATCGTGGAAGTCCCCGACTTCACGGAGCGCCGATGTCGCGTAGGTGCCTCGGCCGAGCGCGAATTCGACGGTCATCGCGCCTTCGTCCACGTGCCAGGACAGGTTCTTGAGAATCGCAGCCAGCGGGCGCCGCTCCTGGCGCAGCCCGACAAACTCCAGCGCCTCGGCGATCTCGGCGTGCGCCTCGATCAAGCCTTCTTCCAGCATGCGCGCGGCGCCGCTGCTGTGCGGTCTGCCCCGGCCCCAAAGCGGCCCGGTGGGCTGCCCGTCCAGTTCGGCCTCGCCGTCGAGAATACTGCGCCAGGTGCCCTCCGAGACCCGCTTGCCGAGCACCTCGTTGAACAGGAAGCTGCGCAGGCTCGACAGGTACACGGACCGAAGAAATGGCGAGATGCGAGGTTTGCCCGCCCGCACCCAATCCAGGGCGGCACCCACGTTCTGCCCGGTGGCGCCGAACCGTTGCGCGCCGAAATAGTTCGGCGCACCGCGCTCGCCGAGTAGCGCGAGCGACGCCCGGGGATCTCCCGCGAGATCGCGGACACGAATTCGAAAGCGGTTCCCGTCCAGTTCGCCGCGCCGGAGTTTTCGCCTGTGGCGGACCTGTCGCAGGATGCGCACGCCTTCGCCGACATGGACATCTTCTCGCCCGGGCCGGCGCACGCTGAACCATTGGCGCGCCACCGCGCGCTTGTCTTTCATGCCGGCGAAGGAGACGTCGCGCATCGGGACGCCGCAACTATCGGCAAGCATCTGCCGCACCGCGTGCGTGGTGAGTCCGCGTTTCTCCACCAGCAGGTACAGGTGTTCGCCTTCCCCGTCGGGCTCGAACGCCAGGGACTCGGTCACTTCGAAGTCGTCGGGCGTCGAGCGCAGAATGCCGGTGACGTTCGACGCGTCGGCATGGGCGCGAGGCCAATGCATCACGGCGTTCGCAGCCCGCCTTCGCCCTCCGGCCCGGTTTCATCATCATCGACCACGAGAAAGAAAGTTTCGCCTTGCGCAACCATGCCGAGAGCCGTCCGCGCGCGCGCCTCGACGGCATCGAGGCCCTCCTTCAGCGCGGCGATTTCGGCTGTGAGCAAACGGTTGCGCCGCGCCAGACGGTCATTGAGACGTTGTTCCGACTCGATCCTTTCCGTCAGCTCGACCACCGCGGGATGACCGGCGTCACCGAGCCAATAGCGGTACTGCAGGGCCAGAATGGCCAGGATCCCCAAGCATACGAAGAACTTCACGGCGGCTACCTGCTACCCAATGGTCTCTGTGTCCGTCGCGCGTCTCACTGCGCGGCCACCAGTTCGCCCATCCCGCGATAGACGGCCGCGTTGTCGAGGAGCGCCTCGATCTGGAGCAACCGATTGTACTTGGCGATGCGATCCGAGCGGCAAAGGCCTCCTGTCTTGATCTGTCCGGCGCCAGTGCCGACGGCAAGGTCGGCGATGGTCGTATCCTCGGTCTCGCCGGAACGATGGGATATGACCACGGCGTAATCGGTGTCCTGCGCCATGCGCACCGCGGCAAGGGTCTCGGTCAGGGTGCCGACCTGGTTCGGCTTGACCAGTATCGCGTTGGCGGCGCCGTCGATGATGCCCCGCTGCAACAGCGTCGTGTCGGTGACGAAGAGATCGTCGCCGACAAGCTGCACCCGCTCGCCAAGCGCATCCGTCAGCTTCGACCAGCCGTTCCAGTCGTCTTCGTCCAGACCGTCTTCGATGGAGGAGATCGGGTAGCGGTCCACGAGATCCGAGAGATATGCGCGGAACTCATCGCCCGCATAGGTGGACCCCTCGCCCGCCAGCGCGTACTTGCCGTCGTCGAAAAATGTCGACGCCGCGCAGTCGACAGCGAGCATGACATCCCTGCCGATCTTGTAGCCCGCCACCTCGACGGCGCGGGCGACCATGTCCAGGGCGGCGGCATTGGACGGCATATCCGGCGCGAAGCCGCCTTCGTCGCCGACGGAGGTGGACAGCCCCTGCTCGCTCAATACGCCCTTCAGAGCCTGGAAGATCTCGGCGCCGCATCGCATCGCCTCGCTGAACGAAGACATCGATACCGGCTGCACCATGAATTCCTGGATGTCCACGTTGTTGCTCGCGTGCTCGCCGCCGTTGAGGATGTTCATCATCGGCACGGGCAGGCGCATTTCGCCGCCGTCGAAGATGTCGTGGATATGCTCGAACAGCGGAACCTGCTTGTGTGCGGCGGCAGCTTTGGCGGCGGCCAGGGAAACGGCCAGGATGGCGTTGGCGCCAAGGCGCGATTTGTCGCCGGTGCCGTCCAGGTTGATCATCGCGTGATCGAGGACTTCCTGGTCCAGCGCATCGATGCCGCGGATCGCCGGAGCGATCTCGCCGGCGATCCCGGCGACGGCTTTCGTCACGCCCTTGCCCGAAAAGCGCTTCGGATCGCCGTCCCGAAGCTCGAGCGCCTCGCGAGATCCGGTGGATGCGCCGGAAGGCGTGAAAGCGTCACCGCGCGCGCCGCCTCGCAGGACCACTTCCGCCCGCACCGTGGGGTTGCCGCGGGAGTCGAGGACTTCCTGGGCCGCCACGTCCTGGATGATGCTCATGGCATGGGGGTCCCCGAACGGGTCTCCATGTAGCCGCGCGACTTGACGGCCGCGTCGATGGCGAGGAGGTCTTCGACGAGGGCCGATATCAGGTCCATCGGCCAGGAATTCGGGCCGTCGGAGAGCGCTTCGTCGGGATTCGGATGCGTTTCCATGAAGACGCCCGCGACCCCGGCGGCGACCGCTGCCCGCGCCAGCACCGGCACCATTTCACGTTGGCCCCCCGAGACATTGCCCAGTCCGCCGGGCATCTGCACGGAGTGCGTGGCGTCGAACACGACGGGACAGCCGGTGTCCCGCATGATCGGAATGGAACGCATGTCCGACACGAGATTGTTGTAGCCGAAAGTGACGCCGCGTTCGCACACCAGGATGTCCTCGTTGCCGGTGGCGCGCGCCTTGTCGACCACGTGGCGCATGTCGGCGGGCGCGAGGAACTGCCCCTTCTTGATGTTGACCGGTCGGCCGCGCCTGCAGACGTTCTGAATGAAATTTGTCTGCCGGCACAGGAACGCCGGTGTCTGCAGCACGGAGACCACGTCCGCCACTTCATCCAGCGGAGTGTCTTCGTGCACGTCCGTCAACACCGGAACCTCCACCTCGTCCCGCACGCGCTCAAGGATCCGCAGACCGCTTTCCAGGCCGGGTCCCCGGTAGCTCGTGTGGGAGGACCGGTTGGCCTTGTCGAAGGAGCTCTTGTATATGAAGGGGATTCCGAGCCTGCCGGTAATCTCCTTCAGCCGCGTCGAAGTCTTCATTGCCATTGCCTCGCTCTCGATGACGCAAGGTCCGGCAATGAGAAATATGGGGTCGGCATTGCCGACTTCGAAGGAACAGAGTTTCAGACTATCCCCCCTGCAAGGGTTGTTCGATCGAGATCCCCCGACCGTTGGCCCTGCGTTGGCCTCGCGGGCTGTTCGTGGCCGCGGCCCGCCGATGCGCGCAGCGGTTCGATGCTTCGATGAACCCGGTGAAAAGCGGGTGGCCGTCCCGCGGCGACGATGTGAACTCCGGGTGGAACTGGCACGCCACGAACCAGTCGTTGCCGGGCAGTTCAATCATTTCGACCAGGGAGTCGCGCGCGCTTCGCGCGGCCACCCGGAGACCCAGGCTCTCAAGTCGGGGAACGTATGCCTCGTTCACCTCGTAGCGGTGCCGGTGACGTTCGTTGACGCTGCCGGCCGCGTACATTCGATGCGCCAGCGACCCCGGCTGCAGCGTGCATGCCTGTTCGCCCAGGCGCATGGTGCCGCCCATGTCCTCCGAGCCGTCACGCCTCTCGCGTCTTGCCATGCTTCCTGATCCATGCATCCACTCTTCCACCAGCCCGATGACCGGATGGCGGGCATCGGGGTCGATTTCCGTCGAACCGGCGCCTTCGAGCCGGGCCACGTTCCGGGCGAATTCGATGACTGCGGCGTGCAGCCCGTAACAGATGCCGAGATACGGAACATTTTTCGTTCGCGCGTAGCGCGCCGCTTCAATCTTGCCCACAAAGCCCCGCTCCCCGAACCCTCCCGGGACGAGAATCGCGTTGACGTCGTCCAGAACGCCGGTGCCATCGTTCTCGATGGCCTCGGCGTCGAGGTACTCGATATCGACGCGGGTGCGCGTCTGGATGCCGGCATGGGCCAGCGCCTCGACCAGGGACTTGTAGGCGTCGGGCGTGTCCAGATATTTGCCGACGATGGCGATGCGCGTGGCGCGCGCCGGGTTGTGCAGCGCTTCGACCACGCGTTGCCATTCGCCGAGGTCCGCCTCGCCGCACTCGAGTTTCAGTTTCTCGGCCACGATGTCGTCGAGGCGCTCGGCGTGCAGCTTGAGCGGGCCCTCGTAGATGGCATCGAGGTCCTCGAACGGGATTACCGCCCGCTCTTCGACGTTGGTGAAGAGCGCGATCTTGCTGCGCGTGGGCTGGGTGATCGACTCTTCGGACCGGCATACGAGAATGTCCGGCTGCAGTCCGATCGTGCGCATCTCCTTGACCGAGTGTTGCGTCGGCTTGGTCTTTGTCTCGCCCGCCGCGCTCAGGTAGGGCACCAGTGTCAGATGAATGAAGAGGGTGCGGGACGCGCCGACATCGAGTCGCAGTTGGCGCACGGCTTCGAGGAAAGGCAGCGACTCGATATCGCCCACCGTGCCGCCGATTTCGACCAGCACGATATCCACGCCTTCGCCCACGGCGCGGATGCGTCGCTTGATTTCGTCGGTGATGTGGGGAATGACCTGCACCGTGCCGCCGAGGTAGTCGCCGCGGCGCTCGTTTCGGATGACCTCGGCATAGACGCTGCCGGTGGTGAAATTATTGTGCTGCGACATGCGTCGGCGGATGAACCTTTCGTAGTGCCCGAGGTCGAGGTCCGTCTCGGCGCCGTCCGCGGTGACATAGACCTCGCCGTGCTGGAACGGGCTCATGGTGCCGGGATCCACGTTGATGTACGGATCCATCTTGAGGATATTGACCTTGAGTTCGCGGGCTTCGAGGATGGCCGCGAGGGAGGCGGTGAGAATGCCCTTCCCCAAAGAAGAAGTGACGCCCCCGGTTACGAAAATGTAGTGCGTCAACGAACCACCCGATGCCGCCGGTGTGCGGCAAGATGGGCGGACACAATAGCAAAAAGCGCCTGCAGGCTCAACGATCCATGGACCGGTTGAGGCCGTCGGATGGCAGTGATTTTCGGTAGTGGGACTCGTCGGGCGGCGATAGTATTCTTTTTCATGTGCCGAGGGGCTATTAGTTATTGCAATGACAGCGGCGGCTTGGTTGCACACGGCTGCTGCTTGAGTGCACCATGGGATGTTGGATTTAGTAGTTGAGGAACAGTCGGAATGCACAGAAATGTCCCCGTTGAGATCAAGACCCAGGGTAGCCGCAAGCGTCCGGAGCCTCGTCGCGTCATTCCGAGTCTTGCCGGCGCGGGTCCGGCGTTTCTTGCGTCCTTGCTGGTTTGCCTCTTCTCCGGGCCTGCCGCCTCCGCCCAGGAAGAGTCTGCTACGGAGCAGGCGGCGCCCGGTCAGATCGAAGAAGTGGTCGTCGTCGGCTCCCGGCGCAGGGACCGTTCCGCCGCCGACTCGCCGGTGCCTGTCGATGTGATCGGCGGCGACGACTTCCTGGCGCACGGCAATACCGACATGGACGATCTTCTGGCCGCGCTGGTGCCGTCCTACAACGTCGCCCAGGAACCGATCAGCGACGCCGCCACCTTCATCCGTCCGGCGACACTGCGCTCGCTGCCGCCGGACGCGACGCTGGTGCTGGTCAACGGCAAGCGCCGCCACCGCGCGGCAGTCATCGCCCTGCTCGGCGCCGGTGTTTCCGGCGGATCGCAAGGCCCCGACCTGTCGGCGATACCCGCCATCGCGCTCGACCGCCTCGAAGTGCTGCGGGACGGCGCGTCGGCCCAGTACGGATCAGACGCCATCGCCGGCATCATGAACTTCGTGCTCAAGGAGGACGCCAGCGGTGCGACGGTGGATGCCAAGTGGGGCAGCCATTACGAAGGCGACGGCGATTCCCTGACCGTCGCCGCCAATGCGGGCTTCGCGCTCAGCGACGCCGGTTTCGCCAACCTGAGCTTCGAGTTCAAGGAGGTCGATCCGACCAGCCGCAGCGCGCAGCGCGGCGATGCCCAGGCGCTCATTAGCGCGGGCAACAGCAGCGTGCGGCAACCGGCCGCGCAGATCTGGGGTGCGCCGGAAATCTCGGACGACTTCAAGTTCGTCGGCAACTTCGGCATCGACCTCGGCAACGGCAGCGAGGCCTACGCCTTCGGCAACTGGTCCGAGCGCCAGGTGGAAGGCGGTTTCTATTACCGGAATCCGCACACCAGGGGCGGCGTGTTCCGGGGGCCGGTGCTGGACGCCAATGGCACGCCGGTTTTCAAACTCGACGATGGCAACCTGGTCTCGCCCGGCCAGGGCGACCTCGACGCCGGTGTCGACTTGTTCTACGAGGACGGCTCACCGGTTGTCGATACGGCAGGTGTCACTCGCACCGTCAAGGTGGCGGACCTCTCCGGCGACATGTCGGGCAATTGTCCGGCGGTTAGGATAGTGAATTATGTCGCCGACCAATCGGCGCTGTCACAGATCGCGAGCGATCCGAACTGCTACTCGCTGATCGAGAAGTTCCCCGGCGGATTCACGCCGCAGTTCGGTGGCTATGTGCACGACCTCGCCCTGGTCGGGGGCGTTCGCGGCCATCTTGGGAATGCGTGGTTCTATGACGTGAGCGCCTCGGCTGGCCGCAGCAATGCGCAGTTCTACATCTACAACACCATCAATCCGCAGCTGTTCACGCAGCGCAACGACATCGATGTCTTCTACGAAGCCGGCGCGTACACGGAAACGGACAGGGTCCTCAACGCCGATCTGTCACGGCCATTCGATGTCGGCCTATGGGCACCGCTGAACGTCGCGTTCGGCCTGGAATATCGCGACGAGACGTTCCGCATCGACAACGGCGAACCGAACTCGTTCTTCATCGATCCCAACCTTGCCGCGCAGGGATTCGGCGTCGGGTCCAACGGCTTCCCGGGCTTCCAGCCGGGAGACGCCGGTGAAAATACCGTGCGC
This sequence comes from Pseudomonadales bacterium, assembly GCA_963668365.1. Taxonomy (GTDB): domain Bacteria; phylum Pseudomonadota; class Gammaproteobacteria; order Pseudomonadales; family Azotimanducaceae; genus VXNE01. Next base: position 3,485,523 of record OY764266.1, on the reverse strand, counting down.
GCCTTCGCCGCCTGGGTCGACCTTGAGTCCGATGTCAGCGAGCACGTTCTTCTGGGCGGTGCCTTGCGCTACGAGAACTATTCGGATTTCGGCAATACCCTCGACGGCAAGGTCGCCGCCCGCCTGCAGGTCAACGAAAACGTCGCACTGCGCGGTGCGGTCAGCACCGGTTTCCGTGTTCCCACGGCGGGACAGGCCAACCTGCGCAACGTGACCACGGAGTTCCAGGCGGGGATGCTGGCCGACATCGCCACGCTGCCGCCCACCAACCCGATCGCCCAGCAGAAGGGCGCGCAGGCCCTGACGCCGGAAGAGTCCACGAACCTCACGCTGGGCGCCGTGTTCCATGCCGGCGGACTGGACGTGACCGTGGACTACTACAATATCACGATCAAGGATCGAATCTCCTTTACCAGCCGTTTCAATCTGACCGAGGCGGACATTGCTTCCCTGCTGGCGGTCGGCGTTTCGGATGCCACCAGCTTCGCTTCGGTTCGATTCTTCTCCAACCAGCAGACGGTGAAGGCGTCGGGCATCGACGTCGTCGCCACCCTGCCGTTCGACCTTGCCGGAGGCGTGTCGAACCTGACGTTCACCGCCAACTGGCAGGAGATCGAACTCGAGGAATTCAACCCCGACTTCACCAGCGACAACCGCCGACTGCAGATCGAGCGGGGCCGGCCGGATTCGCGCTTCACGCTGTCCTGGACCCACATGCAGGGTCAATGGCGGCTGATGGCGCGCGCGCGCCATTACGGCGAGTATTACGATGCCCCGACGAACGACGGCAGCGTATCGTTCTACCCGGAGCCGGAACTCCTGTTCGATGCCGAACTGGCCTACCAGGTCACGCCGCAGCTGTCGCTGCTGCTCGGTTTGCAGAACGCGTTCGACGAATATCCCGACGAGAACCCGCACGGCGAGGTCGCTGGATTGATCTACCCCGAGCAGTCTCCGTTCGGGTTCAACGGCGGCTACCGGTACCTGCGCGCAACGTGGAGCTGCGAGTAGACGCCGAATAGCCGCCGAGAATAGCCGCCGAGTAGACGCATAGCGGCGTCCCGAGGGAACCGGCCCCGCCGGGTCCCTCGGGGACGGGTCTTCGCGTGAGGATCAGCGCTCGAGCAGTTCGCGCTTGTTCGGAACCTCGCGCCACTCGGCCTCGTCGGGTGGCGCGTCCTTCGCTTCCGTGATGTTCGGCCAGACTTCCGCGAGTTCGGCGTTGAGTTCGAGGAAGTCTTCCTGGTCCTCGGGCAACTCGTCCTCGGAGTAGATCGCGTCCACCGGGCATTCGGGTTCGCACAGGGCGCAGTCGATGCATTCGTCGGGATGGATGACGAGCATGTTGGGCCCTTCGTAGAAGCAGTCGACTGGACACACCTCGACGCAGTCCGTCAGTTTGCACTTGATGCAGGCTTCGCCGATCACGAAAGTCATGGGTGTCCCCGCCTCCTTTCCTCGTCTGCTTCGGGCGGCGTATTCTACAGCAGGTTCTTGAGGTCAAACACGAGGTCGAGCGCCGCTCTCGGGGTCAACTGGTCGGGATCCACCTCCCTGAGACGTTCGCGCAGGACTGCTTCGTTCCCGGCGTCTTCATCGGCTTCCTTGACTTCGTCCGGCGGCGGCGCGAACAGGTCTCCCTGGCGCGCGTCGCGCCGTTGGTGTCCGGTTTCGAGGCGGGCGAGCCGGGTGCGGGCCAGCGCGAGCACCGCCTCCGGCACGCCGGCCAGTTTCGCCACCTGCACGCCGTAGCTCTGGTTCGCCGGGCCATCCTTGACGATGTGCAGGAACACCACGTCGGCGCCGTGCTCGACCGCGTCGAGGTGGACGTTGGCGATGCCCTGGAACTCTTCCGGGAGGGCGGTCAGTTCGAAATAGTGCGTCGCGAAGAGCGTGAACGCGCGCAGCCGTATCGCCAGGTGGCGCGCCGCCGCCCATGCCAGCGCGAGGCCGTCGTAGGTGCTCGTGCCGCGCCCGATCTCGTCGAGCAGCACCAGGCTCTCGGGCGTCGCGTTGTGCAGGATATCGGCGGTCTCGCTCATCTCGACCATGAACGTGGAGCGTCCGCTGGTGAGATCGTCGGACGCGCCGATGCGGGTGAATATGCGGTCGACGGGTCCGACGACGGCGGAAGTCGCCGGAACGAAACAGCCGGTGCGGGCGAGCAGGACGATCAGCGCGGTCTGGCGCATATAGGTCGACTTGCCGCCCATGTTGGGACCCGTGATCACGAGCATGCGGCGCGACTCGTCGAGGTCGAGGTCGTTCGGCACGAACGGCGCGTCGGACTCCGCCTCGACGACCAGGTGGCGTCCCCCGCGTATGTGCATGCCGGGGATATCGGTCAACTCCGGCGCGACGAGGCCCAATGCGTCGGCGCGGTCGGCGAACGCCGCCAGCACGTCGAGGGCGGCCAGCTCTTCGCCCGCGGCCCGCAGCGCCGCCCCGGATTCGTCGAGGCGCGACAGCAGGTCGTCATAGAGTTCCCGTTCCCGGCGCAGCGCCCGCGCCTGGCTCGTGAGCGCCTCGTCCTCGAACTTTTTCAGCGTGGGCGTGATGTAGCGTTCCGCGTTCTTCAGCGTCTGCCTGCGGACGTACTCGGCGGGCACCTCCTCGGCCGCTGCGCGGTTCGTCTCGATGTAGTAGCCGTGCACGCGGTTGTAGCCGACCTTGAGCGACGCGATTCCCGTGCGTTCCCGCTCGCGGGCTTCGAGGTCCGATAGAAAGCCGCTGGCGTTCTCCGTGAGGTCGCGCAGGCTGTCGAGTCTCTCATCGAATCCACGCGCGATGACGCCGCCTTCGCGCAATGTGGCCGGTGGTTGATCGACCACCGCCCGGTCCAGCAGGTCGTGCTCGTCCTGGAAAGGGGGCAGAGCAGCGAAGCGTTGCACGAGCGCCGGCGCATCGAGCGTCTCGACCAGTGCGCGGATATCGGGCCACGCGGCGAGGCTCGCGCGCAGTCTCGCAAGATCGCGCGGCGAAGCGTTGCGCAGGGCGATTCGCGTGACGATACGCTCAATATCGCCGATCTCTCTCAAGGCGGGCTGGAGCCGCTCGGCGCCGCGGCTATCGATCAGGGCGAGCACTGCGCGTTGACGTTCGCGCACCGCGTCGGCGCTTCTCAGCGGTGCCGCGAGCCAGCGCTTCAGGAGTCGCGCGCCCATGGGCGTGCGCGTCTCGTTCAGCACGCCGTACACGGTGCCTCGGGATGTGGGTTGGCCATCGAGGCGGGAGTCGACTTCGAGGTTGCGGCGGGTGCGCTGATCGAGGATCACATGGTCGCCGGCCTCGAAGCGGCGGACCGAGACGATGTAGTCGAGGGATTGCCGCCGCGCGTTCTGGGCGTAGCGCAGCACCGCGCCGGCGGCGCCGACGCCCGCGGTCACTTCGCGCACGCCGAAACCCGTCAGGTCGCGCACGCCGAAGTGCCCGGTCAGGAACCGCTCGGCGAGATCGACATCGAAGTCGAGGGCGGGACGGCGCGTGACTTCGCGGCCCGGGTCGATGACGACATCTTCCGCCGCCACCAGTTCCGCGGCGCCGATTCGGTCCAGCTCCGCGATCAGCGCATCTGTCGAATCGCATTCGCGGATATGGAACTCTCCGGAGGAGACATTGAGCCAACTCAATCCCCAGCCGTCGCCGTCGGGATGCGCGCCCGCCAGCACGCTCTCGCTGCCGGGGTCGAGCAATCCGTCTTCGGCCAGCGTTCCCGGGGTCACGATACGCGTCACGCGGCGCTCGACAGGTCCCTTCGACGCGGCCGGATCGCCGATCTGTTCGCAGATCGCCACGGATCGTCCCATGCGGGCGAGCCGCGCCAGGTAGCCGTCGACGCTGTGGAAGGGCACGCCGGCCATGGGGATGGGTTGCCCCGCCGACCGTCCGCGGGCGGTGAGGGTGATGTCGAGCAGGCTCGCCGCCTCGCGGGCGTCGTCGAAGAACAGCTCGTAGAAATCGCCCATGCGGTAGAACAGCAGGATGTCCGGAAACTCGGCCTTGATGCCGAGGTACTGCCGCATCATCGGGGTGTGGACCGGGGCGTTCATTTCGCCTGGAGCGCCTTGGGAGATGGCCCGGATTCGGCGTTTGGAATTCGACGCAACTGCAACGGGTTTCCTGCGGTCAAGAAATCAGGGGGCCAGGGAAGGGCGTATTGTAAGCCAGGGCGGAAAAGGGCGTGGGACATGACGCTTTCTGCAAATGGACGGTTGCACTTTTTACTGGTCGAATATACAGTAGCGCAACATTCTCATCCCAGCGGAGATTCTTGAAACATGGCGGGAACCGAAAAAAATCGAGCCCTAAGGGCGGCACTGACGCAGATTGAGCGGCAATTCGGCAAGGGTTCGATGATGCGGCTCGGCGACCGCGAGCAGGAGGCGATTCCAGCCGTGTCGACAGGTTCCCTCGGACTCGATGCCGCGCTCGGCGTGGGTGGCCTGCCCCGGGGACGGGTCGTCGAGATCTACGGGCCCGAATCCTCCGGCAAGACCACGCTGACCTTGCAGGTGATCGCCGAGGCGCAGCGCGTTGGCGGCACCTGTGCGTTCATCGACGCCGAGCATGCCCTGGATCCCATCTATGCGGAAGCGGTCGGCGTCGATACGGACGACCTGCTCGTCTCGCAGCCGGACACCGGCGAGCAGGCGCTCGAAATCTGCGACATGATCGTGCGTTCCGGGGCCGTCGATGTGGTCGTCATAGACTCCGTCGCCGCGCTGACGCCGAAGGCGGAAATCGAAGGCGACATGGGCGACTCGCACGTCGGCCTGCAGGCGCGCCTGATGAGCCAGGCGCTGCGGAAGATGACGGCGAACATCAAGCAGTCCAATACGCTGGTGATCTTCATCAACCAGATCCGCATGAAGATCGGCGTGATGTTCGGCTCGCCGGAAACCACGACCGGCGGCAACGCGCTCAAGTTCTACTCTTCGGTGCGCCTCGACATCCGCCGCATCGGCGCCATCAAGGACGGTGACGAGGTCATCGGCAACGAGACCCGGGTAAAGGTGCTCAAGAACAAGGTGGCGCCGCCGTTCAAGCAGGTGGAGTTCCAGATCCTCTACGGCAAGGGAATCAACCGGACCGGCGAGATCATCGACCTCGGCGTCGCGAATGGAATCGTCGACAAGTCGGGCGCCTGGTACAGCTACAACGGCGACCGCATCGGCCAGGGACGCAAGAACTCGGCGGACTTCCTGAGCAGCAACGAAGCGCTTCGAAGCGAAATCGATGCGCGCGTGCGCGCGGCGTTGCTGCCGCAGCCGGCGGAGAGCGAAGAGAGTGAAAGCCAGGGCGAAGAAACCGATCAGCAGGGCAGCCCGGCCGCCGTTCGGTCCCGCTAGCCGAAACCGTCCGAACAGCCGCTTGAACAGCCGCGTGACGCGTGAATAGCCCCCCGAGTAGCGCGTGACGCGTGACGTGAATAGCCGCGTAAACAGCCGCGCAAACAGCCGCGATAGCTTCAATCTCGTAGCGATAGCGCGATGAACATGCCCCAATCCGGACTGGCCGGGGCAACCCTGACCGAGCGAGCCCTGCGCCTGCTCGCAACTCGGGAGCATTCCCGATTCGAACTGCGCCGCAAGCTGCTGCGCCGCCGCGCATCCGATTCGTCAAAAACAGATGCGCAGACAAAGCCAGATGCGCAGGCGGAAGCGAAAGTGGAAGCGCAGACGACTGTCGAAACGCAGGTGGACACCGTACTCGACTATCTCGCGAGCCGGGACCTGTTGTCGGATGTTCGCTTCGCCGAGGCTTTTGTCCGTCGCGGCGTCGATCGCGGTCACGGTCCCATCAAGATTCGCGCGGAGCTGCGCAACCGGGGCGTGGCGGAAGACATCATCGACGATACGCTCACCTTTCCCGACGATTTCTGGCTTCGGCGAGCCCGGGCGGTGCAGGCCAAGCGCTTCGGCGGGGCCGGAGATGGCGCCGGTGCCAGCGGCGACAGCGATGCCAACACGCCGGTGAACCGCTCCGACTGGGCAAAACGCGCCCGTTTCCTTGCGGCGCGCGGATTTGCATCCGACATCATCTATCGAACGCTCGGCCCGCAGACCGTATAATCCGCAGCCTTTTCAAGTTCGGGATCGCGACGGTGAAAACTGCCGAGATTCGAGCCGCTTACCTCGACTTCTTTGCGGCTCGTGGCCACAAGGTCGTGAAGTCCAGCAGCCTCGTTCCAGGTAACGATCCGACGTTGCTGTTCACCAACGCCGGCATGGTGCAGTTCAAGGACGCGCTGACGGGGCGCGAGCGCCCGGGATTCGACCGCGCGGCGTCCTGCCAGTTGTGCGTGCGCGCCGGGGGCAAGCACAACGACCTCGAGAACGTCGGCTATACCGCGCGCCACCAGACCCTGTTCGAGATGCTCGGCAACTTCAGCTTCGGCAGCTACTTCAAGGAAGACGCCATCGACTGGGCGTGGGAGTTCGTCACGGGCGTTCTCGCGTTCGACCGTGACCGATTGTGGGTGACGGTGCATCCCACCGACGGCGAGGCCCGCAAGCTCTGGACCGGCAAGATCGGCGTGCCGGCCGAGCGGGTGGTCGAACATCCGGACAACTTCTGGGCGATGGGCGACACCGGCCCCTGCGGCCCCGACTCGGAGATTTTCTACGACCAGGGTCCCTCGGTCGCCGGAGGACCGCCGGGCTCGCCGGGAGAGGAGGGGGACCGGTTCCTGGAAATCTGGAATCTCGTGTTCCCGCAATACGATCGGTCGGCCGACGGCGAACTCGCCCCCCTGGCGAGTCCCGGCGTTGACACGGGCATGGGCCTCGAGCGCGCGGCGGCCGTCTCCCAGGGTGTGCGCTCGAACTATGAGAACGACATTCTCCGCGAGATCGTCTTCGCGGCGGGGCGCATGGCCCGGCTCAATGACGAGGACGAAATGCTGGCCAACCCGTCCCTGCGCGTCATCGCCGACCACATCCGCGCCACCGCCTTCCTGATCGCGGAAGGCGTGATGCCCGGCAACGAGGATCGGGACTACGTCCTGCGGCGGATCATCCGCCGCGCGCTGCGTCACGGACACAAGCTGGGCCTGAGCGACCCGTTCTTCCATCGGCTCGTGGCGCCCCTGGCGGATGAGATGGGCGAGGCTTATCCGCAGATCGAGGAGCGCAGGGAAAGTATCGAAGCGATACTCCTCTCCGAGGAAGAGCGCTTCGCGAGGACGCTCGATCGGGGCATGGCATTGCTCGACAGGCAGATTTCGGCTCTCGGCGGTTGCAATGCCGGGCGCGCGACGATCCCCGGCCAGGTCGTGTTCGAACTCTACGACACGTTCGGTTTTCCGGCGGACCTGACCGCCGACGTCGCGCGCGAGCGCGGGCTCGACGTGGACATGGAGGGTTTCGAATCCGCCATGCAGGAACAGCGGGAGCGGTCGCAGCAGGCGGGCCGATTCGATGCGAGCGCCGAACAGCGCGTGCAGATCGACTCCGAGGTGGAGTTCGAGGGCTACGAGTCGCTAAGGGTCGAGGCCAGGATTGATTCGATCTTCAGACTGGGGGAGCGCGGCGGTGGCGCGGCCGAACGCGTCGGCCCGGTGCCGGCCGAGCGCCTGGAAGCTTCGGAATCGGGTTACGTGGTGCTCGATCGCACGCCCTTCTATGCGGAATCCGGCGGCCAGGTCGGCGATACCGGCGTGATTGCGGCGAACGGCGTTCGATTTGCCGTGGCGGACACCACCCGGGGCGGCGGGCAGCATCTGCATCGCGGCACGGTGGAGGAGGGCGCCCTCACCGTCGGTCAGCGAGTGACGGCGACCGTCGACGCCGAGCGCCGCTGGAACATCGTGCGCAACCACTCCGCCACACACCTGTTGCACGCGGCACTGCGGCGCATGCTGGGCGCCCACGTCCAGCAGCGAGGCTCGCGGGTCGGTCCGGAGGTTTTTCGCTTCGACTTTTCTCACCCGGCGCGGCTCAGCGACAGCGAGTTGCGCGCCATCGAACACGAAGTCAACGCGCGCATCGGCGAGAATTCACCTGCCGCCGCGGAGCAGATGCCCTACGCCGAGGCGATGGACAAGGGCGCCATCGCGTTGTTCGGCGAGAAGTACGGCGACGTGGTGCGCGTGCTCGCGATGGGCGGCGACTACTCGGTCGAACTTTGTGGCGGCACGCACGTGAGGCGCACCGGCGATATCGGGTACATGTGCATCGCCTCCGAATCCAGCGTCGCGGCGGGAACCCGGCGCATCGAAGCCCTCACCGGCGAGCGCGCTGTTGCGCACGCTCGCGGTGCCGAACAGTTGATCGCCGACATCGGTCGGGTCGTCGGCGGCGGCCGTGAGAACCTGCTCGAAAAGGTGGAAACCCTTTCGCAACACGCGAGATCCCTGCAGAAGGAGCTGGAGACGCTCAAGGGCCGGTTCGCCCAGTCACGCGGATTCGATCTCGCCGCCGACGCGGTGGACGTCAACGGCGTGCGCGTACTTGGCGCCGAGGTGGAGGGCGATTCCAGGACCGTGCTGGCGACGCTGGACAGGCTCAAGGAAAAGCTCGGCACCGCCGTCATCGTTCTCGCGCAGGTGAACGCGGGTCGCGTCAACCTGACCGTGGGCGTGACGAAGAACCTGACGGATCGTTTCACCGCGGGTGATGTCATTCGCTTCGTCGGCACCCAGGTGGGCGCCAGGGGCGGCGGCGGTCGGCCGGACATGGCCCGGGGCGGTGGCGGCGACAAGCCGGAGGCGTTGCCGACGGCCCTCGCTTCGGTAAGGAAGTGGGTACGAGAGCGCGTCGGGGCCGACTGAGCCGACGCGATCCGAAAGCGACCAAGAAAATGGAACATCGATCAGCAGCGGGGAGCGAATCCTCCGAGGCATCGCCGCGATACGTACACAAGTACGGCGGCACGTCCGTGGGCAGCGTCGAACGCATCCACGCCGTCGCGGATCGGGTCGCGCGCAGCTTCGAATCCGGCCAGCAAGTCGTCGTTGTCGTTTCCGCCATGGCGGGCGAGACGGATCGGCTGGAAGGACTCGCGCGCGATGTCGCGAAAGACATCGCTCCGAGGGAACGCGACGTGCTCCTGTCATCCGGAGAACAGGTGTCGATCGCGCTCCTGGCCATGGCGCTGATCGAGCGGGGTTTCGCCGCCAAGTCCTACCTCGGCTGGCAGGTCCGGATTCGGACCGACGACGCGCATACGCGGGCGCGGATAGAGCACATCGACCCCGATGCCTTGAGCGAGGATCTGAAGAACGGCATAACCCCGATCGTCGCAGGCTTCCAGGGCATCGACGCGCACGGCGACATGACGACGTTCGGCCGTGGCGGTTCCGACACCACCGCTGTCGCCGTGGCAGCAGCGATCGATGCCGACGAATGCCGGATCTACACGGATGTCGACGGCGTGTACACCGCCGATCCCCGCATCGTCGAGGGCGCTTCGATGCTCGACGTGGTGACGTTCGAAGAGATGCTCGAACTCGCGAGCCTTGGATCCAGGGTGCTGCACCCGCGCTCGGTGGAGTTCGCCGGCAAGTACGGCGTTTCCTTAAGGGTGCTCTCCAGCTTCGGCGAGGGGGAAGGTACGCTTATCACGACGGAGGAAAATGACATGGAACAACCCGTCGTATCGGGTATCGCCTATGCGCGCGACGAGGCGAAGCTGACGCTCCTCGGCGTTCCGGACGTTCCCGGCATCGCCTCGAAGATCCTCGGCCCCATCGCGGACGCGCGGATCGAAGTTGACATGATCGTGCAGAACGTCGGTGCGGACGGCTCGACGGACTTCACCTTTACCGTCAAACGCGAAGACTACGCCCGCGCCCGGGAACTGCTCGACGCGGTCAGCGCCGATCTCGACGCGCGCGACGTCGAAGGCGACAGCCACATCGCCAAGGTCTCGGTCGTGGGTGTCGGCATGCGCTCCCACGCCGGCGTCGCAACCCGCATGTTCGACGCGCTGGCCGCGGAGAACATCAACATCCGCATGATCTCGACCTCGGAAATCAAGATCTCCGTCGTCGTCCACGAACGCTACCTCGAACTCGCCGTCCGCGCGATCCACTCCGCGTTCGACCTGTCCGACCCACCCGTCAAGGACTGATTTCGCGGTGCTACAATTCCCGCCCCCGGAGAGGTGGCCGAGCGGCTGAAGGCGCTCCCCTGCTAAGGGAGTATGGGTTGAAAGCTCATCGAGGGTTCGAATCCCTCCCTCTCCGCCACAATGTGAGTGTAACTATTTGTTTTGCAAACATTAAATCGCATCCTTAGAATTTCGTTATCACTTCAGATATTTGTTCTGACTAGATCTGGGACGATGGTTCGGATCCGCGGCGCACGCGTGGGATCATCGTTTCGGGGCGGAGTTGCTCACTTCGGCAAAGCACTACCTGATTGACGCTGAAGCACCTTTGCACCTATTTTGGAGCGTTCTAATTCGTTCGGTACGGATTGCGCAGGGCGATTAGTCCCGCGCCAGTCGGAACGACGGCAAAATGACGGCTCTACGAACGTGATCGGGAGCGCGAGACGAGCAACGATGGCAACCGAGATCGCCGATAACCGGACTCCGGCGGGAGCGCGTTTCTACAGATGCGCACTTCAGGTGAACCCGCACCACTACGGGCACACGTTTCGTGGGCAGGATTCTGACGGCGATGTAATCAGCCATGCGCAGGCGATCGTGGATAAAGCCGTCGAACTCGACATTGAGGTGCTTGCGGTCACTGACCACAACAGCGTCAACTCTATCGCGGCTTTCCGCTCCGCAGCGCGTAATCGAGGAGTCCATATCTTCCCGGGGTTTGAGCTTGCGTCAAGCGAGGGCGTTCACGTGCTCTGTCTCTACCCGCCGGATACCGAACTCGACCGGCTTGAACGATATCTCGGCGAGTTTGGCATACACGACACCCACCCATCTTCCGATCCCGCCAACAAGGCGTTCGGAGATCTCTTGGACCTTGTTCACGGACGCGGTGGAGTCTCGATTGCGGCGCATGTGACCGGCAGCGGTGGTCTCTTCAAGGTCTTGCGGGGACAGCCTAGGATTCGTGCGTGGCAAGACAAGAACCTGATTGCGGCCCAGATCCCGGGTACCGTTGAGGGACTTCCCCAAGAGGTAAATCAGATAGTCAGGAACCGGAATCCAGATTATCGCAGAGCCCATGCCCCGGAGCCTGGAGTCGCGATTGCGGCGGTAAACGCAAGGGACATTGTCGAACCGCAACAACTAGAAGAACGGGCGGCCACGTGCTGGATCAAGATGCATGAAGTCAGCATCGACGGGCTACGGCAAGCGTTCTTAGATCCAGGGTCTCGCATTCGGTTGAATTCCGAGGAAGGTGAATTCGAGCCCGAAGAACACATGGAGCTAGTTTCGTTGGGGTGGGAAGGTGGGTTCCTCGATGGCGTAAGCGTTTGTCTCAATCCCAACCTGAATGTGCTGATCGGTGGACGAGGCACGGGCAAGTCAACGATCGTCGAGAGCATCCGCAGCGTACTCGGTCTTGCGCCAATCGGCGAAGATGCGCGCAAGGCTCATGACGGAATCGTGCGTCATGTCTTGCGGAACGGAACGAAGATATCGCTTCGAGTGCGCGTCCAACGCCCCGGGGTTCGTGAGTATCGGATCGAGCGTACGATTCCCAACCCCCCGATAGTACGGGAGGCGGACGGGGAAGTGCTTCACCTCGCGCCAACAGACATCCTGCCTGGAATCGAGGCGTACGGTCAGCACGAGATTTCGGAGCTTGCCCGAAGCCCGGACAAGCTGACTAGGTTGCTTGACCGTTTCGTTGAGAGCGACGAGTCAATGTCGCGGCGCAAGACCTCGTTGCGCAACGAACTCGCCACGAACCGCCGCGCCTTGAGTGATACGCGCTCGGAGATCGCCACGGCCGAAGAGCGACTTGATGCACTGCCCGGACTGCAGGAAACGCTCGAACGGTTTCAGGAGGTGGGTCTGGAGGACCGCCTGCAGGAGCAGAGTTTGCTGGTGCGAGAGGAACGCGTGCTTGATTCCGTTCCTCAACGTCTTGCGCCTTTTCGGGAAGCTCTGGACCTGTTGCGAAAGGAAATCCCGATCGATCTTGCCTTTCTGTCTGAACGGGCGCTCGCAGAGTTGCCCGGAAAGGAAATCCTGTCCCGCTTGAATCAGGTTCTAGGGAACGCGAGCAAGGAGATCGAGCGCGTAGGCGATAAGTTAGGGCGGGTTCTTGAACAAACTGACGACGATATCAACCAAGTGCGGACCGCCTGGGACGTACGAAGGCAGGAAGTGCAGACGGAGTATGAACAGATCCTTCGGGAGCTTCAGAAGTCCCGTGTCGACGGTGAGGAGTTTATCCGCCTTCGTCGCCGTATTGAGGGATTGAGACCAATCCAAGAGCGGCTCGTGCTTCTCCGGCGATTGGAGAGGGAGCGCAGTGACCAACGTCGCACGTTGCTTGCGGAGTGGGAAGACATCAAGGCCGCAGAATTCCGTACATTTGACCAGGCGGCAAGAGCTGTCAGCAATAAGCTGCGCGACCGTGTCCAGGTCGAGGTCACTGGTGCTGGCGATCGTGAACCGCTCTTCAAGATGCTGCGCGAAGAGATCGGGGGACGCATGTCGGAGGCGATAGAAAGTCTGCGCAGCTCTTCCGACTTCTCGCTTACGGAATTTGTAGAAGCCTCTCGCACGGGGGCCCAGGCGTTGCGCAATGCGTACCGCATCACGCCTGGCCAAGCGGAGCGGCTCGCGGCCGGGGAGCCGGATGTATTCATGCGAATCGAGGAACTTGAACTTGCACCGACGACGGCAATTCGCCTCAATACCGCGCCGCCGCAGGAGCCGCCTGTCTGGCAGCCACTCGAAGACCTCTCCACCGGTCAAAAGGCAACTGCCGTGCTCCTTTTGCTGTTGCTTGAGTCAAGTGCACCGTTGATCGTCGATCAGCCGGAGGACGATCTCGATAACCGGTTCATTACGGAAGGTGTCGTGCCCCGCATGAGAGACGAAAAACAGCGACGCCAGTTTATCTTTTCAACGCACAACGCCAACATACCGGTTCTTGGCGACGCAGAACTCATATTGGGGCTCTCCGCGGCTGGCGAGGCAGATGGAGGCCGGGCGCGAGTCGCGCCCGAACATATGGGATCGATCGACTCGCGACTGGTCCGTGAACTGGTCGAAGAGATCCTTGAGGGCGGTCGCGCGGCGTTCGAGACACGGCGCCGTAAGTACGGGTTCTGAAGAATGAACAGGACTGAGGTGCTTCAACTGATCGCCAATCAGGAGAACTCACGGGTCGAGTTTAAGCGTGACGACATTCACCCAGACCAGCTCACCAAGGAGATGTCAGCGCTGCTGAATCTAGAGGGCGGCGTAATCCTGCTTGGAGTAGAAAAGGACGGACAGATATCCGGGCTGACTAGGCACCTCGAGGTTGCCGAAGAGTGGGTCATGAATATCGCTCGTAACAACCTTCAACCCCCGACAACGCCAGTTTGGACTTCAGTCGCGATGGAGGCCGGCAGAATAATCGGGGTTGTCGAACTCCCGCCGGACAGTCCGGGTAAGCCCCACAAGGCAAAGCGAGGCAAAGCGTGGGTCACGTTCATTCGAGTGGGTAGCGAATCACAGGAGGCGACACGAGAGGAAGAAGGCAGGCTGTATCAAGCTGCCGGACTTGTGCGGTACGAGATAAAGGCCGTTCCAGATATGGGGGTGGAGAGTTTGGACATGGGGCGGGTTGAGAGCTACCTCCGTGATGTCCTCAGACGACCAATTCCGGAGCGGGCGGACTTCGAAGCCTGGCGGCGCCTGTTGCTCAATACGGACTTGCTCGTGGCGACTAGAGACCAAGATTGCGTATCGGTGGCTGGTTTGTTGCTCTTCGGTGAGAATCCGAATCGCCGTCTGCCACAAGCCGGTGTGACTGCAGCGGCGTTCGCTGGTGCGGAGAAGGACTACAACACCGTTGATGAGGAACGAATACGTGGACCGCTAGCACCGATTGTCTCCAGGCGCGGCGGCATCGTTGACAAAGGAGTCATCGACCGGACGGTCGACTTCGTCAGACGAAACATGGGAAGCGCAGCATGGCTCGATGGTGGCCGCCGTAGGCGGAAGAGAGCCTTTCCCCTTGATGCCGTGCGAGAAGCTGTCGTCAACGCGGTGGTGCATCGAGACTACGCACATGAAGGGACTGATGTGGAAATCTCGCTGTACGTGGATCGATTCGAGGTGATTTCACCTGGTCGGTTACCAAACGGCGTCACTGTGGAGAAGATGAAGGAAGGTGTGGTTCGAGTAGCACGAAACGAGTTGCTCAAGGAGATACTCCGCGACTACCGCTATGTCGAGCATCATGGAATGGGGGTTCGCAACCGGATCATTGACTCGATGCACAAACACAACGGTACAGAACCAGACCTCAATGAGCGAGATGACCGATTCTTGGTTCGGCTTTGGAAAGCGCCGGTGCAAGAGTGAACAGAAACGAACGTAACCGTTCGGTCGTCCCGGTATAGGGGCTGATAACGGGATCCGACATTCGCTATGGTGGCCACCATGGCGTATCGCGACACGGAAGTCGACCCGGTCCCGCACCTTCCCCGAGCGGCTTCGGTACCTGCGCCGCCGGACTGGCGGCGGCTGTGCGAGCAGACGCTTGAGCGGGCGAAGGCCGCCGAAGCGCGCGCCGAAGAACTGAAGTTGGCGGAGCTGTCCGCCCGCACCGACCTGGGTTCCTACAAGTCGCTTTTCCAGGCGGCCCGGCGCAAGCGACTCGATGCTGTCGAGGACGCCAAGCAAGCCCGCCGCGAGGCGAAGGCGCTACGCCGGGAGGTCGACCGGCTGCACAAGGCGGCGCCGGAGGCGGAAGCCCAGGCCGCCGAGATCCACCGGCTGCGCATGGCCGTGCGCCAGGGGTACGACAACCAGGCCCAGTTGCGGCATCTGCTGCACGAGGCGTTGCGGCTCCACGACAAGCTCAAGGGCAGGTACCGGCGGCTGCGCATCGCGTTGAAGAGATCCGTGACGGCCAAGGACGGGCTGAAGGCGCGGCTGCGGCGCGCGACGGCGCCGGCCGCCGCGGACGCGGAGTTGCGCAAGGCGCTGCGCCGGTCGCGGCGCCAGAAGACGGCGCTCAACGCGGTGACGAAGGAGAACACCCGGCTGCGCCGGACGGTGCAGAGACTGCGGCGCCGAACCGGGAAGCAGGAGACCGTGATCGCCAAGCTCCGCGCCACCCGCGCGGTGCTGTCCAAGGCGTTGCACGGCCGCAGGAGCGAGAAGCTTGAGCGGCCGGGCACCGGTCGGCCGCGCGGCCAGGTTCGCGGCGCCCCCGGTCACGGCCGCACGCAGCGGCCCGGGCTCAAGGAGCGCGTGGAGGAGCACAACCCGCCCGAGGAGGCGCGCACGTGCGACGGTTGCGGGAAGCCCTACGCGGCGGTCGGCGCGGAGCGGTCGGCGCTGGTCGAGATCGAGGTCAAGGCGCACCGGCGCGTGATCCGCCGGGGGCGCTGGCGCCGGACATGCGGTTGCCCCGCTTCGCCGGTGGAGGTCTCGGCGCCGCCGGTGCCGCGGCTGTTCCCCAGCACGTCCTGCGGAACCAGCGTCTGGTCGCGCGTGCTCTACGAGCGCTACGCGTGCCTGCGCCCGGCACAGCGCGTCGGCGCGTGGCTCGGCGATCAGGGCCTGCCTGTCGCCGCCGGGACGCTGGCCGACAGCGTGCCGCGCTTCGTGCCGCTGTTCGAGCCGCTTGCCGAGGCGATCCGGGCGCACCAGAACGCGGCTGCGCTGCGCCACGCCGACGAGACCGGCTGGCGGGTGCGGGCGCTGCGCGCGGAGGGCCGTTCCGCCCGCGCCTGGCTGTGGATCTCGGTCGGCAACGATGCCGTGTACTTCCACATAGACCCGAGCCGCGGCGCCGAGGCGGCGCGGACGTTGTTCGGCGAGTTCCAGTCCGTCACGGTGCTCGTCTGCGACCGCTACAGCGCCTACAAGAAGCTGGCGCGCCTGCTCGGCGGCAGGGTGATCCTGCAGTACTGTTGGTCCCATCAACGCAGGGACTTCATCCAGTGCGCCGCCGGGCAGGTCGACCTCGCCGGCTGGTGCGAAGCATGGCTCGAACGGATCGCGGCGATCTACCGCCTCAACGAGGCGCGGCTGGCCCGCCACGATCCCGGCATCGAGTGCCGGAGCTGCGCGTGCGACGCGGCGCAGAGAGCGCTTGAGGCGGCGCTGGACGACATGTTCGCACGCGCCGGGCGGGAACTCGCCGGGTTGCCGGAGGACGCCCGCGAAGCCAAGGCGCTGCGCTCGCTGGTCAACCACCGCGAGGGGCTGAGCGTGTTCGTCGACCACCCGCGCACGCCGATGGACAACAACCTGGGCGAGAGGCTGCTCAGGGACGCGGTGATCGGACGGCGCCTGTCCTTCGGCTCCGACTCCAGGACCGGCGCGCGCCTCACCGCGCTCATGTACTCCGTGACCGGCACCCTGAACCTGAACGGCATCGACGTCCCGCGGTGGCTCGACGCGTGGCTGGCGGCGTGCGCCGAGAACGGCGGCCGCCCGCCGGACGACCTCGCGCCCTGGCTGCCCTGGTCGATGGACGAGGCGCGGCGGCGCGAACCGGCGGCGCCGGGATGACCGGCGCGGTCGAGTGCCGCTACCACGGCCGCGACTTCACCGCGGGGGAGATGGCGCTGCTGCGGGAACTGATCGCCGGCCCGCCGGCGCTCAACCGCCACGTCCTGTCGAAGGAGTTCTGCCGCCGCATCGGCTGGTACAAGGCCGACGGCGGACTCAAGGACATGATGGCGCGCGTGGTGATGCTGGCCATGCACCGGGACGGGCTGATCGAACTGCCGCCGCCGAAGTGGGCCCAGAACCGCCCCGGCCCGATCATGTTCGGGCCGGACACCGAGCCGCCGCTCTTCCCGCCGCCAACCGCGCTGGACGAGGTCCGCCCGGTCGAACTGCGCATGGCGGTGCGCTACTCGCGCGAGGGGAAGCTCTGGAACGAGCATGTCGCCCGCCACCACTACCTCGGCTACAAGACCCTGGTCGGCGCCCAGATGCGCTACACCGCGCATGCCGGCGACGGCACGCCGCTGGCCATGCTCGGCTTCTCCACCGCCGCCTGGCGGCTGGCCCCGCGCGACCGCTTCATCGGCTGGACGCCGGAACTGCGCGAGAAGAACTTGCCGCGCGTGGTCGACAACCCGCGCTTCCTGATCCTGCCCTGGATCAAGATCCCCAACCTCGGCTCGCACATCCTCGCCATCGTGCGTCGCCAGCTGCCCATCGACTGGACGGCGCGCTACAACACGACCCCGGTGCTGATCGAGACCTTCGTGGAGACCCCGCGCTACACCGGCGCCGTCTACCGGGCCTCCGGCTGGACCCATGTCGGCGCCACCCAGGGGCGCGGGCGCTACGACACGAAGAAACGCTACGACAAGCCGAAGAAAGACATCTGGCTGCGCCCACTGCGCAAGGACTGGAAGCGCGTCCTCAACCGGTAGAAACTACCCGAACGTACCGGCACGACCGAACGGTTACAGCAGATCGCGACTCGCCTGCTTCACCCGTTCGCGCTCGGTCCTGCGGAGACCGTCCTTCTTCAGCAGGTCGAACAGGGCAAGCTCGTCTTCGCTGAGTCCTTCCTCGACCGCGCGTTGCTGCTCCTCATCGAGTTCGGCCATCAACTCGGTCAGGCGCTTGAAGGTCTCTTCCACCGTGACCCGGTCCTTCTCGCGGTTGTAGTCGGCCACGATCTCCTCGTACTTGCGCTGGTAGTCCATCCGCGTCGGGTTGCGCGCCAGCATTTCGGCGAGTTTCCGTTCCACCAGATCCCGCAAGTCCTGGAGCGCCGTCGCCTTGTGTCCCACCTTCCGCGCGAACTCCTCCCGGAGCTTCTCCATGTCGATCTCGCTCAGGTCGAGCGACAGATCGTCCTTCTCGTCCTCGCCGGGCTGCTGGGCTCGAATGGCCGCGTTGACGATCCGGTGCAGTTCCTTCAGGAGCGACGTGACATCGGCGGTGTCGCGCCGTTCGGTGAGTTTCTTGTAGATTGCCTCGATGTTGTCGTGGCGCTCGGCGTACGCACGCGCCGACGGTTCGGTCAGCAGCGACTTGAAGCGGTCGAACACCTGTCGGGCGAGTACCTCGAAGCGCCGCTTGGCCTCGTCGCTGCTGTATACCGCCTCCACGGCGTCCCTCAGTCCCTTGATGCGGGCGAATCCGGTCGTCCCAAGCAGAGTCGCCGGGTCGAATGCGAGCCTCCGCAGGTGCGCTTCCGTCGCCTCGATGGCTTCGATCAAAGCCTGCACCCGTTCCTCGATCGGCACGACGATCTCTTCGCCTCCGCTCCCATCGTCCCCCAACGCGTACTGCGCGAGCGCCTCCCGCAGGCTTCTGAGCATCCCGTTGTAGTCGACGATCAGACCGAAGTCCTTGCCCGGATAGACCCGGTTCGCCCGCGCGATCGCCTGCATCAGATTGTGGGCTTTCATCGGCTTGTCGATGTAGAGCGTCGACAGGCACTCCACGTCGAAACCCGTCAGCCACATCGCGCAGACGATGGCGACGCGGAACGGGTGGTCGGGATTCTTGAACGCCGTCTCCACGTCGAGGCGCTTGCCGTCCCCCGTCTCGAACCCCTGCTTCATCCGGGCGCGGTGTGGAACGATGTCGAAGCCCCATTTCGCGAAATCCCTGGTCTCGTTCTGTGACTCGCTGACGATGATTTCGACGATGGACTCGTCCAACCAGGCGGCCTGCCTGCCCAAGGCTGCCGCTTCCTGCGCCAAGGCGGCGCGGTCCGCCTCGTCCACCGTCGCCTCGGCCTCGGCGCGCTTCGCCGCCGCCAGACCGTGAACCGCTATCGCCCTGTCCCGCCAACGCGGAAGGATGAGTTGGTACATGCGGGCGCAGGTGATTCGGTCGACGCACACCAGCATCGATTTGCCGGACTCCCAGCGGGTCGCCCAGCGTTCGACGAAGTCGTCGGCGATTCTGGCCAGCCGCTCGTCGGCGGTAATGACCTCGTAGTCCTTGCCCAGCAGCTTCTCCAGCAACGCTTCCTGATCGGGATCAAGTTCCGCGTCCTCGATCTTCTCCGCGATGCGTTCGTTCAGGTCGGCGCGCCCGACGCCGAGCTTCTCGCCCCGGTTCTCGTAGACCAGCTTTACCGTGGCGCCGTCCTCCTCGGAGCGCTTGAAGTCGTAGCGCGACACGTAGTCGCCGAATATGCGCCGAGTGAGTTCGTCCCGAACGAACAGCGGTGTCCCGGTGAAGCCGATGAAGGCGGCGTTCGGCAGCGCGTTGCGCATGTTGCGGGCCAGCCGCCCCGCCTGCGTGCGGTGAGCCTCGTCGGAGACCACGATGATGTCGTCGCGTTCGCTGTAGGGCTCGTTCGGATCGACATCCTTGTTGAACTTATGGATGAGGCTGAAGACGTAGGGGTGGTTCTCCTTGAGACGTTTCTCCAGGTCGTTCCCCGAAGTGGCTCTCGGCGTTGTCCCGCTCGCGATTCCGCAGCCGACGAACGTTCCGAAAATCTGGCTGTCGAGGTCCCTCCGGTCGGTCATCAGCAGGAACGTGAAGTTGCCCTCCAGCTTGCGCCGCACCTTTTCGGCGAAGAACGCCATGGAGTAGGACTTGCCGCTGCCCTGCGTGTGCCAGAACACACCCAGCCGTCCAAGGTCCTCGTGCGCCCGTTCGACGATCTCCACTGGACCTTCCGGGATGTAGGTCGCGCGTTCGTCGGCCACCATCAGCGACTCCGGGCTGTTGTCCGCCGTCCTGCGCGATTCCAGTGGCAGTTCCACGACGCGATACGTGAGCCGCCGTTCCGGTGGGAATTCGCGCTTCAGCTCCTCCTGCCGCGCCACGGACGCCACCGCGCGATTCACGCCGAGCACCTGGTGGTTTCGGGCGATGACCTTGCGCGTGGCGCCCGCCTTGCTTTCGTCGAACAGGATGAAGTTCTCGACAAGATCCAGCAGCCGGTCGTGGGCGAGCATGCCGTCGAGCAGCATCTCGGCTTCCAGGCTGCCGCCGTCCACTTCGTCGTGGCGTTTCCACTCGGCGAAGTGCTCCCAGTTGCTGGTGATCGTGCCGTAGCGGGCGTGGTCGCCGTTCGAGACCACCAGAAACGCGTTGTGGTGGAAGGCGTGGGCGATCACGCTCTCGTCCATGTAGTCGGAGAGATTGTCGTCGAAGCCCTCTCGGATGTTCCTGTGAACCGCCTTCAGTTCGATGAAGACCAACGGCAGGCCGTTGACGAAGCAGACCAGATCGGCGCGGCGGTTGTAGTGGGGTGTCCGGATGCCGGTGAGCTTCAGTTCGCGCACGGCGAGAAAACGGTTCGCTCCCGGTGCGTTGCCGAAGTCGATCACCCGGGCCCGGGCCGACTTCCGGTGGCCCCGGTTGTCCCGGTATTCCACCGGCACGCCGCCTCTTGGCCAGCCGGTAGAATTCGTGGTTGTGCTGCACCGTCGAGCGGCTGACGCCGTACAGGCTCAGCGCCCGCAGAGCGTCGTTGATGGCGGCGTCGGGAAGCTCGGGATTCAGCCGTTCCAGAGCTTCGCGCAGATCGCGCAAGAGCACCGCTTCTTTTACGTCGGTGCGGCCGAGCATGCCATCTGGCCCGAAGGACTCGTGATTCCAGGCGTAGACACTCTCCCAGCCGAGTTGCCGCTCGAGATGCTCGGCGAAAGTCGCCTGCACAAGCCTGTCTTCGCTATTGACGGGTGTTATGGCCATGTGGCAGGCCCGCTGAAGGCTCGGTTCTCAACCATCAGACAGCGACATCGCCGTTCATTAGGCGAGGCGCGAGGAGCTCCCGGGCTTCTCCGAGCGTTCTCATCTGGAGAGCCAGTGCTTTGCATTGGGTGGAAAGCGCCAGAACCGTACGATTAAACGTCGCCAACAGTTCTGAGGGCGGCTTCAGCATTCGATAGCGACGTAGTACTTGCCAATCCGCTCGTGGCATCTTCGAGCCTTCCCGCACCGTTTTCGACGCGACTGCGACAAAGTGGTCGCTTGACGTTGCGCAGAGGACGATCGGCCAGTCCACTTCATCGCGTACGCGCCACACCATGGCATCGGAGGACGCCAACCCCCTTCGCAGCGCGAAGCCGACTTTGTGAAAGTAGGGTCTGATCTTGCAGAACAATATGTCGTCTTCTTCGAAACGCCATTTCGCGCTGGCGAGGCCTCGTGCCGCTTCCCAATTCGCCAAGGTAAAAGATCGGCGCGGGATATGCTCAAGGCCGATGTGAATGTCATTGGCTGCGAAGTCAGAGGGTTTGATGCTGCTTTTGATGAGGTGGACAAATTCGTCTAACGTTCGCCGCTCCCATCCTTCCGGAACCCCGTCAACAATCCTCACGCGCTCGTGTCCCGGAAACCGGAAGCGCACGAACCACTCCCGGTAGAGCAGCCGCGCCGACTCCTCCAGTAGCGCGATCCGCCGCCGGTTGTTCTCGATCAGGTCGTCGTAGGCGGAGAGGATGTCGGCAACTCTGCGCTGCACCCCAATCGAGGGTACAGGAAACCTGATCGACAGCAGCTTTTGTTGGCTTAGATTGTCTTGCGCAGCCCCTTGTGTAAAAGACCGAAAGCGTGACTTCAAGGTCGCGTCGAAGAGTGTCGAAGAGGTACTTTACAAACCGCGCATCAGCCTTGTCTTGATCTGCAACGAATCCAATCATGCTGTCCGGGAAACATGCATCGATGTCGAGGATAGACGTCTCCGCGATGTTTGCGGCGATCGTGATGCAGAGCGTACCGGATGGCCATAGCTTGCTCTGCGCCAGCCCCCGCCTCGCTATAGGTCTGCTCGTAGTCACGAAGGTATAGCCCGGCCTTCTTGACGTCTCCTGTCTGCACGAAGGGATACGAGCCGCCATACAAGAACTCGGCGTCCCGTGGGCGATGGCGAGATCTTCCCCGCGATACGGCTCCAAGTTCGTCCAGCGTGAGTTCACGAGCACTCATCTGCGTAATTTTCGCTTGTCTGGGATGGTCCGAATGTAGTTTGGGCATGTCAACGCATCGGGGAGCGGTAGACACAGCACGCAGATCATGGTGCCTCATTGCCCCGAGACATCGTCGCCTCGATTTCCTCGATCGTAGGCAGGCTGCCCTTCAATCCGTCCGGCAGCGATTCCGTGAGTTGTGTCTCCCAGTCCGCGACTCCCAGCGGCTTGGCGAGGTCGCGCAGCGCGTACTCCACGATCAGCCGGTCCTTGCCCTTGCAGAGCAGCAGGCCGATGGTGGGCGCGTCCGCGGGATGGCGCAGGAGGTCGTCCACGGCGGAGAGGTACAGGTTCATCTGGCCGACGAACGCGGGACTGAACGGTACCGCCTTGAGTTCGACCACGACGAACCGCCGGAGCTTCAGGTGGTAGAAGAGCAGGTCCACCCGGAAGTCGCTGTCTCCGACTTCGAGCAGCACCTGCCGCCCTACAAAGGCGAATCCGGCGCCCATCTCCAGCAGGAAGCGCTGGATGTGGTCCACGAGGCGCTGTTCGAGTTCCCGTTCGGTGCGCGGCTCGGCCGTGCCGAGGAAGTCGAACAGGTAGGGATCCTTGAACGTCTGCGTGGCGAGGTCCGAGTCCGAGGGGGTCAGCGTTTGCGGGAAATTCGTGATGGCGCTCCCCTCCCGCTGGTGCGCCTTGCTTTCGATCTGGCGAGTGAGCACGCTGCGGCTCCAGCCCGCCTCTTGCGTTCTGGTCGCGTACCACAACCGCTCTCCCGCCCCGAGGACCTTCTCCAGCAAGGCGATGTTGTGGCCCCAGGGAATTTGTGCAACAACCTGTTGCACGATTTCGCGGTCGGGCCAGGCGGCGGCAAAAGCGCGCATGTACTTCAGGTTCCGCGGCGAGAATCCCCGCATGTCCGGGAACGCCCCCCTCAAGTCGTGCGCGAGCCGGTCGATGGTCCCGGCGCCCCATCCTTCCCGCGACTGGCGGGCCAGGATCGACCTGCCGATGTCCCAATAGAGCGACACCATCGCGCGGTTGGCGGCCAGCACGACACCGACCCGCTCGCGGCTGATGAGCTCCTTGATCTCCTTCAGAAGTTCCGCGTAGTCGGCGGGCAGCCCTTCGACCCCTGGCGGAACGGGAATCGCCGCCTCCGGGCGGCTGCGGCCCATCACCGTTCGCGCGGGTTCCTTCCCTTGTCCCCGCTTCGCCGTCACAGGACCAGGGTCTCGAAGTTTCGCTTGATGGTGGCCGCGAGGCCCGTGGCTTCGTCGTTGAGTTCGTCCAGTTCCAGGTGAATCTCCGCCATCGCCCGTTCGAAGTCGAAGTCCTCGTCCTCCTCCTCGGGCGCAACGCCGACGTACCGGCCGGGGGTCAGGCTCCAGTTGTGCGACTTGATCTCCCCGCGGTCGACAAGCTTGACCAATCCTTCGACGTCCCGCAGTTCCGCGTCGGGGAAACGTTCCTGCAGCCAGTCGGCCTGCTGCACCCAGTAGCGTACCCGTCGCAGCGCCTCGGTCGCAGCCCATCGCGTATCCTCCAGAGTCTTCCGCGATCTGTTGATCTCGGAGTTCGGCCAGAGGTCCGAATGCCGCGCCTGGAGTTCCTTGACCGCGATGTCCACGGCTCGCCTGGCGAGCTTGGCGGCGAGATCGATCTGTCGGACCAGCTTCCGGCAACGTCCGGCCGGATCGTGCAGAGCCTCCCGCGCCGCATGGAGCGACTTGTTGCTTCCCGTCCTTTCGCTCCGACGCTCGTCCCAATCGGCGACGCGCGCACCGGCACCCGCGACGAACGATTCGGCCTCGCTCGTGATCGTGGCATGCGTCGCGACGATTTCCGCCCACGTTTCCGCCAGCGGGTCCGGCTCGCGCTTCCCGGTCGCGAAGGGCTCGGCGAGTCCGACAAGCTTCGCGAGCGCGCTGTCGAACGCGGCGAGCGGTGCTGCCGCGCCTTTGCCGTCCGCCACCGCACGTTCGAGATAGCCCCCTACGAGTTCGAGGAATCGACCCTGCTCGTTCCGGTGGAGCCACACGACCGCTGCGAGGTTCTTCTGCTGTTCCGGGCTGAAGTCAAAGATGGCGCGGGAGACCTTGCGGTGGATGTTCCGCGCATCGAGCATCAGCACCTTGTCGGCGCGTTCGGGGTCCCGTTCCTTCGCCCGGTCGAAGAACCAGAGCTGGCACGGCACCGTACGCGTGTAGAAGAAGTTGCCGCGGATGTCGATGGCCCCTGTCTCCACCAGCTTGCGGCGCACCCTGGCTTCGTCCCGCCCCGCGCTGGAGGCTTGCGAGGACATGACGACTCCGGCGCGGCCGTTCTCGTTCAGATAGCTGTAGAAGTACTGCAGCCAGAGATAGTTGGCGTTCGAGACCTTCTTGTCCTTGTTCACGCCGGGCAGGCCGAAGGGCAGACGCGGATCGCCCCGCGCCTTCTCCGCGTCCACCTCGTCGACGTTGAAGGGCGGATTGGCCATGACGAAGTCGCACTTGCCGGCCAGTTCGTGGGGGTCGCGGTAGTAGGTGATGGCTTCGTTGCCCGCGCGGATGCCGCCCTGCAACCCGTGGACGGCGAGGTTGATCTGCGCCAGCTTGGCGGTGGTCTCGTTCTTCTCGTGGCCGTAGAAGGTGACGCGCTCCATGGTGTCCTCGCCCCGGCCCTCGATGAAATGGCTCGACTGGACGAACATGCCGCCGGAGCCCGCCGCCGGATCGAGTACGACGCCGTGGTCCGGTTCGATCACGTTCACGATGGTCTGGACGATCGACGGCGGCGTGAAGAACTCGCCGTTGTCGTGCGCCTTTTCCTTCGAGAATTGCACGAGAAAGTACTCGTAGATGCGCCCGAACACGTCGCCCGACGCCGTGCGCAGCGCATCGGAGTCGAACGTCCGCATCATCTCTTCCAGGACATCGTCCTCGAAACGCCCGTATTCCTTCGGCAACTGGCCCGCCAGCGGCGGAAACTGGTTCTCCACCGCGTCCATCGCGGCGGTCACCGCCGCGCCGAGGTTGCCGTCCTTCGGCATCGAAAGCAGGGCCTCGTAGCGTGCCGCCTCGGGGAGCATCAGGGCGCGCCGCCGCGTGAAGTCGGCCTCGACCAGCGTGCGCTTCGGCATCCTGCCGGCCGCGATGTCCTGTTCGATCTCCGTCCGGGCGGCGTGGTAGCGGTTGGTGGCCTGGCGCAGGAAAATCAGGCCGAGAACGGGCATGAAGTACTCGTTCGACGCCAGGTTCGAGTTGGCCCGGAGGGTGTCGGCCACCTTCCACAGACTCGCCTCGAACTGGTCGATTCCGATCAGGTGGTCCGCGTTCATTCGCTGGTTTCGGCGCACCCTTGCATCAATGCCACCGTACTTTACCGCCGACGGTCCCCCCGCTCTACTTGACTTGCCGATATCGAGAGTCAGGACGCCAGGTAGTCCGCCCAGGTCTCCATCAATGCCCGGCGTTTGTCGAACAGGTCGCTGCGCGCGTACGCTGCCTCTGCCCGGTTCCTGATCGAGTGCGCCAACGCCGCCTCCATCACGGCGTGCGGTGTGTGCGTTTGCTCGGAAGCCCAGTCCCGGAAGCTCGACCGGAATCCGTGCGTCACCGCGTCGAAGCCAAGTTCCCGCAGCAGCTTGGCGTGCGTGTTCTCGCTCAGCGGGCGGCCCGGACGTACGCCCGGAAACACCAACTCAGTGCCGTCCGACAACTCCGCTGCCTCGGCAAGCACTTCAACGGCGCGGCCCGACAATGGTACACGATGCTCCCGGTTTGCCTTCATTCGCTCCGCCGGCACCGTCCACGTCGCGCCTTCGATGTCGATCTCGGCCCACGTCGCCTTGCGCACTTCCGATGAGCGGGCCGCTGTCAGCACCAGAAACTCCAGCGCCAGCTTCGATGACGCGCTGGCTCTCCGGCTCGCCTTGACCTTCGCAATGGAGTCCGCTACCTCCTCGTAGGGAAGTGCCGGCATCGGCCGCCGCTTGACCGGGTTGCGCGGCAACGCTGCGTCGATCACGATCCCCGCTGGGTCATCAGTCCGGTAACCCTGCGCAACCGCCCACCGGCAGATCGTCGAGATACGCTGCTTCACCCGCCGCGCTGTCTCGCGCTTGTCATTCCAGATCGGGAGCAGCACCGCCATCACGTGGCCGGGCGTGATTTCCGACACGGGCAGTTCTCCGATACTAGGGTAGGCGTACGTCTCGAGGCTCGCCCGCCACTGCGGCCCGGACTTGGGGCTGCGCCAGATGGGCGTGTGCATGGCGATCACGGCCTCCGCCGCCTCGGCGAACGTCGGCGAGAGGACCGCCATGCGGCTCTCTTTCCGGGGGTCTCCGCCCGCCTTGGCGATCTTCCAGCGCTCGAATGCCGCCGCGCGTGCCTCCGCCAAACCCAACGCCGGATAGTGGCCGATGGCGTTGTCGGTCCGCAGTCCCTGAATGTTCAGCCGCTGAATCCAGGACTTCGCGCCGCGCGGAGACACCCGGAGATACAGTCCGTGCTCGCCTGTGAGCTTCGCGGGACCCTTGGCCGTCTCGATCCTCCGCACCGTGAGTTTTGCCAAAGTCGTACCCCAATTCGTACCCTTATTGGTGCCAGTTTGGGCGAAGTGTCCTGACAGGTCAAGCGTGTCCATGAGATAAATTAACTATTAATTATCAGTATGTTAACTATACTTTCCGGAACGCATAGATCTCCAGAGAGAAGCGCAAGTGACGGACTCACTCTCCGCAACTAAATTTGTGCAATCACTTATTTTCCAACGAGTTAGGCTTGACACCCTCTTTCAGTTATCACTAAAAGCATCACAATGCTGCTCGGCGATTCGTTGGCTACTTGGGGCACTTTCTGATCCGTGGCGGCGTCCGGCCGCATGTTCCGCATCTTCAATGACCGATGCATTTAAGCCTTGTAATTGACTAGGCATGGCTCGCAAGGCGCATCCAGGTAACGCATCAGTTACCATGCGCAGATGGTCGAAATCGGGGAGTTCGTCGATGCCCGAGGCGGCAGCCCGTTCGGTCGTTGGGTCGGCCAGCTTGATCGTCACGCCACTGCGCGCGTAGCGACCGCGCTGTACCGGATGGAGATGGGCAACCTGTCGAACGCGAAGGGTGTCGGCGGCGGGGTGTTGGAGTACCGAGTCGACTTCGGTCCAGGCTATCGGATTTACTTCGGCCGAGATGGCGATGCGCTGATCATCCTCCTCGGCGGTGGGACGAAAGTGCGGCAGCAGCGCGACATCGATGCAGCGGTGGCGTTGTGGCGCGAGTACGGCGAAATAAGCGGCAGGAGGGTTGAGACCATGCCATTGACGCGCGATTTCAGAGTGACGATCCGGGAGCGGCTAGAGCGCGACCCGGGTTTCCGGGAGGCGCTGCTCGAAGAAGGTGTGCAGTGCCTTCTTGCCGGGGAGGTCGATGTCGGCAAGTCGGTTCTGCGCGACTATGTCAACGCGACCATAGGGTTTCAGGAACTCGCCGGGCTGACCGCGAAGTCGCCCAAGAGCCTAATGCGCATGCTCAGTCCGAACGGCAATCCGCAGGCGCGTAACCTCTTCGAGATCATCAGTTGCCTTCAGGAACGCGAGGGATTGCATCTCAAAGTACAGGCGGTTCGGTGACTGACACCGCCCCATGAGACAGCGAGCACGCCCAAAATGGTCTTCCGTGGTAGGCGAAGGGTCGGCGCGGCGCCGGACAGGCTATCCGTGCCGAGAGTTGCGGCGAGTCCGAAGAGGGGAGTTGGTGCATGGGCGGCCGGTGACAGTAGTCCAGCATAGCGGCGAAGCGATCAAGGCGACGAACGGCAGCATTTCGACGTTTCTTCACGCCGTAGGCGGACCGGTTGGTGCCCTCCAACAGAGCCGTTCGCAAAGGGAACCGTGGCGAGGGCCGAGGTTGGGCGCGCATGTCTCTGAACGAGAGCCTGCGCAGAGCCAGGCGGCAGAGAAACGACGAGTTCTACACGCAGCTTTCCGACATCGAGAATGAGCTGCGCCACTACACCAGACATTTCCGGGGCAAAGTCGTGTGCTGCAATTGCGACGATCCCCGCGTCTCCAACTTCTTCCACTACTTCTCGTACAACTTCGAGCGCTTGGCTTGGGCTTGAAGAAGCTCGTCACCGCCTGCTACAGGAACCAGGAGCGCGCCCTGTTCGGCCGTCACGATTCGGAGCGGGCGATATGGCTTGAATACGCGGGGAACGCGATGCCGCTGGCGCTGCAGGCGTTCTACCCGGATAAACGGGAAGCCAAGAGAAGTCATCAGTTTGCGACGCATGATCCTGCCACCCTCCAAGCTACGTTACGCGACTGGTATGAGAAGGCGCTGGCCGAACTGATTGCTATCGGAGAGGACGCCATCTGAGGATCCCGCCACCCCGCCCGATCATCGCGAAGCCACCGCGACGGGGCCGTAACATCCCTCGAGTCTCGGGTGCCCTGCCGCCTGGTCCAGGTCTTCCGTTATCGCCAGTTCTCGCTACGCAGCCGCCATACCGGAGACGGTCCCGCATCCGATCACTCGACCAGCCAGGCAGCGGCCAAGCCGCGCGCACTGCAGTCAACGACTCCCTTCCCCGATCACCGCACTCGGTGCTTGTGGCGACCGAGCGCGAACTCCCTTACCGGCAACACGCCGCTCCCACCATGCGCCCCGGGCCGCCGCACGCCACGTTCAATCCGCGCCTATCTCGACCTGCGCGATCAGCAATTCTCATTTTGGCCTTCAATCCCCCCAACGGGAGGAGTCTGCTGGCCGATTTGGCCCGGATTGAGTCCGAAACGCGAGGCGCAATGCACCTGACGGTGAAGCCAGACGCCATAATGAGAATTGCTGCTGCGCGATGTCGAACAGGCCGGCGCCGTCCCGGGACACGATTCCTCCGCCCGACAACCAACCCCGCCCACTGGCCTCCGGACCCGCCAGCGCGCTCCGGCTGATCCCGTAGATCAGCGCCGGCTCCTCGCTGGATTCGGCCCGGTCCTGCGCCGCACGCGCCGCGTCGACTCCCGACTGATCGATGATCGGCGTAATCCCGAAGCGCGTGATCACCGCAGCGACGTACGCGTCCTCATGCCTCTCCCGGGACCGCGGTTCGGGCTCTACGCGGGTCACGGCTATCGGCGCCGGGGCGGTCCCCGGCAAACGCCGTTCTTCATCGAATCCCTGTGGAATCGCCGGTGCCTCCGGCGCTTTCGGCGGTTCCGACGCCGCGGCGGCGATACGCACGGTCCGGCCCCTCGGCTCCGCGCCTCCTTCCGGGAAACCCGGGTGCCCGAGTCCAGCGGCGATGCTGGCTACGCGCTGCCGGCGAACCGCCGCCGCGTGCCGGGGAACCTCCTCCTCGAGCAGCTCGTCGCCTTCCCCGTCGGGGTCCCAGAGCAGGCACACCGGGCGTCCGCCGCGCCGGTCCGTGCACCAAAGGTTCGCAGCCACCCAGTTCGTCGTCGCGATTCTCCTGCGACGCGCGTCCCGTGCCTCGACCCGCTCGAACTGCGCCTTCCCGGAGTTGATGCACGCCGGCGTACCCGACAGGAATCCCCGCACGGTTCCCCCCAGTCTTCCCTTCGCCTCGGCGAGCACGTACGACCGCGCATGCGGTTCCCACGCGATCCAGTCGGGCACGTCCCCTCGCTTCACCTGCCTCATCTCCGCCAGGTTCCCCACCCGCGTCCGGTTGGTATGAAGCGGAACGAAATCCCTGATTCCGAGTCGACTCGCCAGGAACGCCCGGCCGAAGAAACGACCGTACAGGGCCGAATACGCCCGGCGCATCTCCGCCAAGTCTCCCGCCCAGCGCAATTCTGACGTGTCGTCGCGACTCAGATGGTCCTGGAAGAGTCTCAGCCAGGCCGAAGCCAGAGGGCTGCCCTGAATGGTCTCCTCGGCGGCAGAGATCGCCGCCCACCACAGGTCGAACGGGCCGAGTTGCACGACATCGGTTCCCGCGCCCGGGTCCACGATCCTCGTAAACGCGTATCTGAGTGACATTTTCGTTCCCGCTAACTACTTGCCAGTCCGCCGGCATTCGCCCGCTACCGTTCCAACGCGATCCGAAGCCGTCGCGCACGGTCTCTGAAGGCTCTCTCTCCCCCTTCCAGGATGTCGCACACCACCTTGCGCATTTCCGCCTCGTCCAGGCCCCCGCTCCTGTAGGTGAGCGCGGGCAGCCCTTCCGCAGGCTGCGGCCCGACGTGCGCCACGACAATCTGGTCCGCGTCGGTATTGACGACAAGGTTCGCGTTGTGCGTAACCATGATTACCTGTCTTTTCTTCTTCGCCTCCGTGAACAGCGGCACCAGTTCGTCGAAAATGGATTTCGGGTCCAGGTTCTCTTCCGGCTGGTCGATAATCAACGGTCGATCATCGCCATCGTCGAGCGCGAGGTAGAGAAGCACCAGGACGATTCCCCGCGTGCCGGGTGACAGCGTCTCAAGCTCGATCCCGTCGTACTTGATGCCGTACTCGAGGGATATGTGGCTGGTGCTGTAAAGCCATTGCGCGAACCGCCTCGACCACGGCCGATAGTTGTGCCGATCCGAGCGTGGGTACGGAGCCTTCTCGAGAAGAGCTTCCTCGTGCTTTTCGCGAAACGCGGCCATCGCTTCGGAAACCGCCTTCGAGTCGCCCGTCCGCCAAGCGGCCCTGAGCATGTTGTTAGCCTCCTTCTCAAGTGACCCAATGCCTTTGAACGGACCGCCCCGGAGGTCGAACAGTTCGTCCTCCCCCTGCTCTGCCCACGTGCGCACATCGGCCACCCGGGTCACGGAGAACGAGAGCTTCCCCAGAGTGCCACCCGCCGCCGTCAGGCGCCGGACCAGAGGCGCGTACAACTCGTTAAGCACGCCTTCTTCCGCAAGCAGCGCATCGAACACACGGACATAGCCGTCCTCACGTTCCGCAACGAGGGTCTCGGCCCTGCCTCTGGCCCCCCTACAGTCGGCGAGCTTCTCCCTCAAACTCGCGATCGCATTCCTCTCCTCAGCGATCCGTTTGGACACCGCAGCCACCCTGCGGGCGCTTTCCCTGTCCACCGCCACGAGCTTCTCCACCCTCTCGATCTCCGCCTCGAGGACGGCAAGCGGCGTCCTCTCAAGGTCGGCCCCTTCGGCCAGGAAGGTCCCGCTCGCGTCCAACGCGGCGGAAGGCTTCTTCCCTTTCCAGGCCTTCGTGCTGTTCTCCACCTCCTCGGACTTGGCCGCCACGGCACCGTCCACATCACCCACGTATTCCAGCAGGAAACGCGCCCACTCGGTCTGGTCGAAACCGAGGTTCCTGTAGCTCTCCTTCATGAGCCTCAGCCCCTCGGGCGCCCGGTTCTGTCGCAAGTCCCTGATCTCGTTCCCCACCCGGACGATGGACGCCTTGCGATTCCCGAGCGTCCTGAGATAGCCGCGTACCCTCTCGGCGGCGGCGACAAGTTCCTGAAGGCGCTCACTCGTCTTCGTGTCACCCTTCGGCAACAGCGCCTTGCGGTCCTGCTCGTAGCACGCGACCAGCTTCTCCTTCCCGTCGATCTTCGCCTCGAGCGGCTTGACCTCCCGCACCTTCTCCATCTCGATCCCGATCTGGTCCGAAATGTTCGCCAACGCCGCCTCTTCCCGGGATCGTGTATCTCGATGACCGCCCGCGCGGCGTTCGCGCAGCTCGCCGAAGTCGAAAGCCCCTTCGCGTTCCAACGACGGGTGGGCTTCGAAGATCACCCGCTCGATCTCCGCGATCAGTTTGGGCATGCCCTCGATGGAACACAGATCCTCCACGAACTGCTGCGAGAGATACCTCGCACGAGGATGGGCGTCCGAGGACGGATCCCCCGGCGCGTCGAGCGCTCGACCCGCCGCCGCCTCGCCGCTAGACCATTTCACGACCACCTGCGATCCCGACAGGTGTTCCTTGGCCCGGGCGAGAAAGGACGGGCTCTCTTTCGACTCCTCGTACGACCCGCAACCTGCCGCTATCGCGTCTACAAGCGCCGTCTTCCCGGATCCCCGCCCGCCGATGACCGCCGTCAACCCGGCATTCAAATCCACAACAGGCGTCTTAATCCACGGCGCGTTCTCGATGCGCACCTGGTCGATCACCTGGGATCCGGCCGTCCAGGACGGCGGGGCCGAACCGACGTAGGCGCGCTCCGGCACGCGGCACGCTTGGCGCAGCGTCTCGAAGGATGCCTGCCCCTTTAGCCAGCAAAACCGGTCTCCGGCTGGCTTGCCGACTCGGCCGAGATCGTGCGCGTCGCTGCCCCAAATACAGGGCTTCGGGCCGCCGTATCTCTGTTGAAGCTCAGCCACGCTCGCCGATCCGTTCCCGAGCCAGTAATCCCGCTGCTTCAAGCTCGAGGCGAAGACGGCGTGCGCCCCTTTTTCGATTTCCTCCCGCAGTGTCGTATCCGCCGCCTCCCTCACACCCGACGTGCCATCCGCCGTTCCCGCTACCGCGATCACGATATTCTCTTGCGCCCAGTCGATCCTCCGGTACGTATGGAGCAGATTGTCCAGGGACACCTTGAACTGCGTCACTCCATACTTCAGCGCGGCTTCTCCATCGAGCTCGCCATGGTGCGCGCGCTGTCCCAGGCGCGCCAAATCCGAAGGCGTGCAGGTGAACTCGTCGTCGTAGGCGGTGAACGATAGCCGACCGAGAAATCGGTTCAGTTCCTCCACATGATTGGGATCCTCCGGACTGACCAGAAGATGGATGTTGACGAAGTTCCCCTTGGCCGTCCCGATCTTCAGGCGTAGTTCGACATTCGGAAAAAGCACCTCGCAATCCTTCAGGCGACCCTTCGCCTTCTCCTCCCTCATCCGTTCGTAGGATCGAGTAATGCAATAGTCCGTGACCCTGATCGCCTGAAGCCGGGGCGTCACGGCTTCCAAGGCATCCAGGTACAACTCCCAGCCCTTGTCCTTCGGGAACCGGTCCTCCAATACCGTGCCTGGCGTGTGGATGTGCGGCTCCCACCGCCGCCAAACCGAGCCGCGATTGCCAGCCTTCAACGCACTTTCCGTCATCCTTTCAACACCGTTTTGATCGCGCTGCCGAGTTCCGTGCCTGCCGGACGGCAGTCGGCGTGGAACGACATCGCCATCATCATACCGACTGCCCTATCTACCAACATCTACGCGCCACTCACTGATTAAGAGAGTCGGATACCACCGCGCCGCCGGCCTGGCGGCCCTCCTCGACGTCGTAGTGCGCGGTGCTGGAGCTCCTTCAGCTGTTGCCCGTGGCGGTGCCGCAACCGGGAGGCGCTCGGTTGCACTTGTGGGCATCGTTTCGCGAGGACCGCCGACGCTGCGCCGCCTGCCTCGTCGGCCCCGGGCTCGCGATTGATGGCCAGCCGGTCCCATCTCCTACCGCTTGAGGCAGCCGTCGCATGATACCGCCCGGTGCGCTCGGCGCGTTGCCCCTCGCCACAACCTCCCCATGTCGACGTCCTTTCGTTGCATCCCGCCGCCTTCGGACGTACGCTCCCATCTGTCCGCAGATCGCGACACCAACAGATGACCACTGTCCTCGACGACGTCACCAGCGAGTCCATAGACGCCCCCTACATCCAGCGGCGAGTCGACGACTGGATTCATCGAGTGGGCTCGCTCTACGCCGAGTTGAGCGCCGCGCTCCCCCAAGGATGGTCGACCAAGACCGCCACCGTGCCGATGCACGAGGAACTCATGCGCAAGTTCAAGGTCCCCGCCGCCTCGGTGCCGTCCCTAGCATTTGCGCACGAATCCGGCGCCACCGCCAGCCTGATACCCCACGGGCTGTGGGTGATCGGTGCCAACGGTCGGCTGGACCTAACCGTGAACCGACAACGCTACCTCGTCCTCGACTTCGCCGACAGCTTCTCATGCCCCGACTGGCGGGTTTGTACTGTGCAGGACAGGCGGAACAGGGAGCCGTTTACGCCGGATTGGCTTAACCGCATCCTTCAGTGAAGGATCTCCCGGCAATCGCGGCCTTGTACACCCAGGTCGACAACTTCCTCGATGGCCTTCGCGACCCCGCTGCCCGCACACCCGGAGATATGATCGAACAGAAGCTCCGCATCAACGATCAGGCGTACTTCGTTCTCGCGTGGGGACAACTCGAGGACGCCATCGACGATGCATGCCGGCGCGCGATCGACAAGGGACGAAACCAGCGTCACTGGCGCCAGCGCCGCTCCTGGTCCCTCTACAATCCCCAAGACCGCCGACTCTCCGGTCTCCGCTTCGAGGACCGCGCCGCCCTGGTCCTCGACCCGGATGCCGAAGGACGCGAGTACAGCCTCGTGATGCAGCACTACAACATCCGCAACCAGATCGCCCACGGCACGCTGCTTTCCCAACGCATCGACGTTACGGCAGTGGTCGAGCAGTTCTTCGTCATTCAGGCGGCGCTGACCACTTAAGAGGGTGTTGCCCGACAACCCTCGGCGAATAGCTTGTAATGCCCGATCCCGTAGTTGCTGTTCTCGCCAAGCTCGTCCCGAACGTCAGCGTTCACCTTTGGAACCATGTCATGTCCGCCGACCGTTTTCGGGAGGCATGGCGAAATAATCCCGGTCCATGGCCCGGCACATACGGTAAGCTGGTTGAACCGCCCGGATTCGACCACCTCGTGAATGCCGTACGCGAGGCCGCCTCCGCCGCCGAGTTCGACGGAAGCGGTTGGCTCGCTCTGGAAGCACGATCCGTCGAGGACCTGGCCCGAACGGTCCTTGTGTCCGCGGTACTGACAACGCCGTCCACGACCGTCGATCTTCTCCGTCGCTGGATCAGTGGTGCACCGGTGCGCTCTACCCGAGTGGTCGCATTCGACGAACTCACCCTACAGGAACCTGAGATCGAACTTGCTCCCGGGTTCGTCTTCAGGAACCTGCCCCAAAACCCAATGGACCTTTTGCAGCTAGGCGCCCCGCCCAACATGACGGGCGGCTGACCTTACCACCACGCCGCGCCGGGCGGGACTCTCTTTGACCGGAAAACCGGCCATGTTTGTTGACATGAACATGCCGGCCTTCGGCGGCAACCGCAACCTGCTCGGGCGGCATTGCGGATCGTTCAGCGTTCGGGTTGTACCTTGGCGTAGCGCGACGAACATGGGTGGAACTCGTTGTCGAGGAGGTGCGCGGTGAAGATGTAGCGAGTTTCAGCTATCCGCTTCCCGTCCTTGCGGTTTCCCAGCAGTTCCAATTTGCCGTGTTGCACCATTGGCTGCTCTTGGCGCGCTGGGATCGTGACGCTACGACGCGGGTCGCCGTCGGACAGTTCTGCGGCATGTTGGGCCACAGACTCGACATGTGGGAGTGGATGGCATCGGCTCGATTCAGGCCGGTCTCCAAGCGGTCGCAGATGGCGGCCAGCTCGTCGACCCTTTCCACGATGCGGTGCTCGGGGAGCGGGGCACCGGCACTGGCATGCCACCCAAGACCTTGCCGTTCACGTTTGGCGAGCGTCTCGGCGTAGTCGAGCGCCTGTTGCATGCCATCGCCGACGCTATGGTGGTTGTCCTTCGCCTCAACCACGGCGATTGGGATGTTCGGCTTGCAGTAAAGGATGTAGTCCGCTCGTTTGCCTTGGGGCCCGCGCGACCAGCTTGCCCCGCACCGTGGTCCGTCCCTTCGCGAAGGTCACCTCCTCGCGGATCTGGCGTATGTCGTCCCATCCGGCCTGGCGCAGGGCTGGGGTGATGAACGTTGTGCAGGTGTCGCGTTCGGAAAGGCTTCGCTTGTCCATGCCTGTCAGTCGTGACGTCACGGGGTTGCGGGGGTCGCCAGTGCCGACGGGATGTCCGTACGCGCGAAATCGTCGCCCTTGAACAGCAACGGTTCGCCGGTCGCTTGGGCTAGGGCATACGCGAAGCAATCGCCGAAATTGAGCGCGGCTGGATGGTTGCCCTTGCCGAAACGTCGCCAAGCGCGCCGCGCCGCGACAAGATATTCCTCCGTGACCGGCATCAACTCTATGGAGGTGGTTTCGAGAAACGCGTCTAGTTCATCTCCCGCAGCGACGCCACCGCGACCTTCAACGACGATGGATGCTTCCAGCGCGTTCGCGACGGACATCCGACACTCGGGGTTATTCGCGATTGCCTGCTCGAATCGACTCGCGTCCGGCTCCCGATAGAGGATCGCAAGCAATGCAGAGCTATCGACAATCAACGCGGCAGACCTCGCTCGTCGTAGAGCACGTCGCCATGCGCGACGGCGGACGGTCCCGGCGCTAGGAGACGGGCACAGCGTTCGGCGATCAGCCGCATCTCCTCAAGCCGTTTCTCGGCCCCGCGGACGCGCTGCTCTCTTTCGAGCCGTTCGCGGAGCGCGATAGTGATCGCACCGGTCATCGTGTCACCGGTCAGGCGCGCGAGTTCTCCGGCGAGCCGGCAAGTCTCGTCGTTCTTGATGTTGAGTCCCATGGCAATCACCAGGTAGACGGCCAAGCGGCCATCTACCTTATGCCTTGGCCCGCATCAGTGCAAATCGAAGTTGGTGTCGGGACGGGCGCGGGAAAAAGGATGTCTCGTCGTGGAGTGTGAGCTGCGGACTGGCCCGGCCGAACCCTCAGCGAATGGTCGGAGCTGAAGTCCTGTCCAGCGGTATCGACCGCGTCTCTCTGGAAAGAATCGTCTTCGTGCGACGATAGCCGATCCATCCCCGCGGCATGCGATGAGGTGTGCGACTTGGAACTGCTGCCGATGAGGCATGCGTGTTGCGGAGCGCGCTTGCATATTGGAGATCCCGTTCGATCAGGGGACGCCAAGCCCTCACCACGTCTTGACCAACTCGACGAAGTACGTGCGCCCGCCGGTGCTGGCGATCTGCGCGGGGATGCGGCGGCGGGAATCCGGATTCGGACTGCCGTCTTCGGCGGAGACCTCGCGGCGTTTGATGAACTTGTCGCCCAGGTTGCCGATCCCCAGGCGGAGCCGGGTGGCGCCGAGCATCCGGCCGGGGCTGCCGAAGAGGCCGCCGTCGAAGTCGTAGGAGGCGTTGAGATCGACCAGCACCGGATGTTCGGTCGTGACGAGGTAGTCCAGGCTCCTTCTGGTCAGGTCGGCGGTGACGTTGACACCGAGCGCGATCCTCAAGCCCCGATTCTTCCACGCGGCGCGGACATCGTAGCGGCGCTTGGGAATCCATTGGCCGAGCAGATCGGTGGATTCTGCGTCCCTCGGGCTCAGGCGCTGTTCGAAGCGCTCGGTGACGGCGACGTTTGCCCCCACGGAGAATGTCCCGGCGGCCGTCTCGCGCTCGTAGTCCGCGACGAAGTCGACGGCGGCGCTCGATTGCTCGGCGATGTTGACCGCGCGGGCGTCGACGCCGAGAAGATTGTTCTCCCCGTCGCGCCGGTAGAGATTCGGAAAACGGGCGTCGAGACCGGCGTTGTAGAGGATGCTGGCCAGCAGGCCGACCGTGCCGTCTATGCGGTTGGTGTAGTCCGTCCGGCTGTAGTTCGCCGACAACGCGAGCCCCGGCGCGAAGGCGGGCGTGAATTCCACGCCGCCGCCGAGCGTGTTCGCCTCTTCGGGGCGCAGCACGGAGTTGCCGCCTGCGACGTTGATCACGGAGACGAAGAAGACCGGCGCCGTGAAGTCGATTATGAACGATGGAGTGAGCGTGGTGGGAATCGCGGCCTGGGAGAGCGTCGGCGTCGAATAGGACGTGCCCCTGCTGATGCGCAGGCGCAGCGCGGGGTTGACTTCCCAGACCGCGCCGGCCGACCACGTCTCATGCGCGCCGTAGCTCTCGGCGTCCTCGTGGCGCACGGCGAGATTCACCTCCACGCGGTTGGCCAGGAAGGCCGGGTTCGCCATCACCGGTATGCGCATCTCGGCGAATGCGCTGCGGTAGGCCCGGCTGGCCTTCAGGCCGGACGGCGCGTCCTCGACGCGAACGGCGCCCTCGATGCCTTCGAAGTCGAGGCCGGCGTTGGAAACCCTGTCGGTGTCGCCGGGGAAGATGCCCACCCCGGCGCCCGCGCCCACCAGGATCAGGCTGCTCCGCGTGTCCCTGAACGCCGACAGCGCCAACCGGCTGTCCCGGTAGTCGACGCCGAGCACCGACCGCACTTCGCCCGCCGGGAGCGAGAACAACCGTCCGGTGACGTGTGCCGAGAAGCCGGTTTCCTCGTTCAAGGTGTCGAAATCGCCCGTTGGAATCACGAACGGCGCCAGCAGGTCCGGCGAGTTGGCCGCAGCCAGGCTGGCGCCGAACGGGTTCAGGGAGTGGTCGCTCACCGCGCGTTGGATCGCGTGGAACGCGAAGTCGTTGGTGGTCAGGACGGTGCCGCGGTCGCGGGCGTAGCGCATGTCGGCGGTCCACTTCCAGTCGGAGAGCGCACCCCCGAAGCTGCCGTCGAGGCTGGCATCGACGTTCCAGCTGTCGTTCTCGGCGCGGACTTCCGTCGGCCCCGGGAGAAGTTCGTTGACACGCAGCACGCGCACGGCTTCGCCGAACGGATTGAAGGGGCTGGTCGCCGGGACCCGCAGCGTCAGTCTCGTCGCCGAGCGGCGCGTCGTCGTCGAGCGCGGCGCATAGCGCACCGACGAGGCGAGCGAGACGCCGCCGAACTCCTGGCTCAGGGCCAGCCGGAGCGTGTAGTCGGATCGTCCCGGGGACAGATCGTACCCCGAGTAGCCGCCGCCGGCGGTGACGGGATCGTCCGCGGTGGCGACGAAGTCGGCGGGCGTTAGGGCCGTGCCGTCCTGGCCCGCCGGGATCGAGGCGCTCGACACGTCGCGGCCGACGAGCGCCGACAGCGAGGCGATGGGCGCGTCCTGGTAGTGACCGCCGAGCGCCGTGCCCTCGGCCGTGAAGTAGTTTCTGTACGAGTCGTCCAGAAAGTGCCTGAGCGGGCTGTCGGCCAAGGCGTGCATGGTGCGTTCGCGGAACGTGAACGCGCCGGAAAGTTGCCCGTGCGCCCAGCTCAGGGTCGCCGCGACCGACGCGTTGAGCCGCCGGTATCCGCCGCCGGTCGGGGCATCGTGCCGGAGGTTCGCCGTGACCCCGTCGTAGTCGTCGCGCAGGACGATGTTGACCACGCCGCCAACGGCGTCGCCACCGTAGATGGCGGAGGCGCCGTCCGTCACGATCTCGACCCGGTCGACCTGGTGGAGCGGGATGCTGGAGATGTCCGCATAGCCGCCCAGCAGACCCGACATCGCGAGGCGCTTGCCGTTCACCAGCACCAGGGTGCCGCGCTCGCCGACGCCGCGCAGGTTGATGGTGGACCCCCCGAAGACGTTGGCGGTTCCGTTGAAGGCCGTCCGGTCGTAGGGCACGTCGGTGATGAACGGCGCCGACTCGTTGCCGCCGCCGTAGTTCTGCGGCAACCGGCGCAGTGCGCCTTCGAGGGTGCCCTCGCCGGTGTCGCGCAGTTCGGCCGCGCTGAGCACGAACACCTGGCTCGACAGCTCCGATGGCAACCGGGCCAGGCGCGTGCCGGTCACCACGAGGGTTTCCACGTCGCGCTCCGCGTTCGCCGCGTCCTCCGCCTCCTCCGCCTCCTCGGCAGCGCCCGCCGCAGTCGCCAGAAGCGCACTGGCAAGCAGGGTGATCAGATTCGCGAACCAGGGTTTTCCGGCGCCCGGATCTACTGTTTCGGCCATGGTGTTCGTCTCCGCATCCGATGTTGGGATCGGCGCGAGCGTGATCGTGGTCGCGTTCAGGTACTCGTAGCCGAGACCCGTGCCGGCGAGCAGTTGGTCGAGAATGTCCTCCGGCGTCGCCCCTTGCGCGCCGGCGGTTTCGATGCCGGCCGTCAGTTTCGACCGGTACACCAGTTGCATTCCCGACTGCTCCGCGAACTCGTTCAGCGCTCGAGCCAGCGGCTGCGGCGCGATCGAGAAGACGGGGCGGTTGTCGGCCCCGGCGAGCGCCGACAGCAGCCCGAACGCCATCAGCGCCGCGCACCGCTTCATTGGGTATGACTGTCGTGGAGTGGAAACGGGACCATGTGATCGAGCGGGACCGCGATTCGCGCCGGCGGTCACCGCGTGATCACGCGCTCGTCGCCCGCCCGGCGAACCTCGATGCCCTCCGTCTTGCGAAGATACTCGAGAAGATCGTCCTGGCCGTGGGTCTTGAACACGCCGTTCAGCTTGAGCGCCGCGAGTTCGGGGTTGTCGACGCGCAACCGGTCGTCGCTGTAGCGGTTGAATTGCGCGACCACGTCCTTGAGTTCGGTGTCGACGAAGGTGATGCGTCGGGCGGTCCACTCCGCAGCCTGTTCCCGGGCCACCGCCTGTACCGGTGCAACGGTCTCGGTGGGGCGGATGTGAACCTGCTGTCCGTCGGTCATCACCAGTTCCCGGTGGCTTCCTTTCCCCGGCCCCAAGGCTCGGTCGCCGTCCGGCACCGGCGCCTGAACCGCGACCGTTCCGGCAAGGACGGTGATCCTCGCCTCCGAATCGCCCAGCCGGTGGACGTTGAAGCGGGTGCCGAGCGCTCGCACCTCGACATCGTCGACGTCGACGACGAACGGTCGTCGGCCGGGAACCACGTCGAACAGCGCTTCTCCCTCGAGGAGGCGGACGCGGCGCGAGTCGCCGCCGAACCGGACCTTGATCGTCGTGCGGGTGTTCAGGGTCACCACGGAGCCGTCGTGGAGGGTGGTCGAACGCTGTTCGCCAACGGCGGTGCGCAACGGCTCGTCACCGGGCGTGAGCAGGATCAACGCGGCACCGACGGCGACGAAGGCTGCTGCTGCGGCCAGCCATCGACGCGGCGTTCGGAACCGCCGGTCCGGCTCACGCGGGGCCGGCAACGGCGGCAGGTGCGCGACGGTGTCGGCGTCGCCCGCCTTGGCCAGAATCGCGTCCACGTCCGTGTCGGCGCCCGCCTCGCCGAGGGTCTGCCACACCGCAGCGAGTTCCAGGTATTCGGCGACGTTCTCCGGCGACTCCTGCAGCCAATCGACGAACCGTTTGCGGTCGCGCCGTCGGAGTCCGCCCTCGGCGATCTCCGCCCACCAGTCGGCCGCCTCCTGTCGGCTTTGCGCGCGTCTAGCGGTCATCGTCGAGGGCCGCTCGGCACGCCGCCATGGCGCGGGACAGATGTTTCTTGACCATGTGTCGCGTCGTTCCCAGGCGCGCCGCGATCTCCGCGTAGCTGAGACCGTCCCGGCGCTGCAGCAGCAACGCCGCCCGCGGCAGAGGGGGCAGCCGGTTGAAGGCGTCGTCGATGCGGCGGAGATGTTCCTGGTCCCCCGCGCGCGGTTCCGGCGAGCCGCTGCGGTCGGCGACGCCTTCCGCATGTCCCGTTTCGGTTCCCCGCCGGTCCAGGCGCAGCCGGTGCTCGTAGGCGAGATTGGCCGCGATGCGGAACAGATAGGATTCTGGACGCTTGATCAGCTCCGCCCGGTCTTGCCGCAAGAGGCGCAGGAACGCCTCCTGGGCGAGGTCGCGCGCCTCGTCCGGATCCCGGATCCGGTACCGCACGAATCGGACCAGATCCTCGTAGCGCCGTTCGAAGATCTCTTCGACGGATGGTCTTGCGGTCATCTTCGCCAAGTATGACTGGCTGGCGCGGAAATCGGGACCCCGGTCCGTCAGTCTTCGGGGCATCGGGCTCGGCCCCGCAAAAGCACGGGTGTTGAACGCGGGCACCGAGAACGGGGGCCGGCGTCGTGACGAAACGTTAGACTCTGTCGGCGCAGCGACACTGATGCTCGAGGGGCGGGTGAGCGTTTACCGGACCACCGCGCGGAACTTCTCCGCCAATGCCGAGAACCGGATCCATAGCGACGCGGTCGCGGCGCAATTCGGGTTCGAGGGTGCCCTGGTCCCGGGCGCCGCGGTGTTCGGGTACATGACGCATCCATTGGTCGATACGCTCGGCCCCGACTGGCTCTCGGGGTGGCGGGTGAGCGTGCGTTTCGTCAAGCCCGCCTACGACGGCGACTCGCTTGTCGTCTCACACCGCGTCGAGGGCGACACCCACACCGTCCAGTGTCGGGCGCGGGACATCCTGCTCGCCGAACTGCGCACGCAGCCGCTCGCCCCGGACGCGACACCCGCTGCTGTCGAATCCGGCGCGCCGGTCGAAGAGCGGCCCGAGATCGCATGGGACAACGTCAACGTCGGCGAACCGTTCCCGGCTTGGACATGGTCGCCGGATGCGATCGAAAACGCCGAATTCGCGGCGCAGGTGGAGGACGGCTTGCCCTGTTACCGGACGGGCGTCCTGCACCCGCACGCAATCCTGGGCGCGGCCAACCGTACCTTCATGCGGCGCTACGTGCTGCCGGCGTGGATCCACGTCGGCTCGGTGCTGCGCTTCCGGCGGCTTCTTCGCGCGGGAGACGAGATCGAGGTCCGCGCCGTGCCGACGCGAAAGTGGCGGCGCAAGGGGCACGAGTTCGTGGATCTCGGCATCGCCTGCGTCGTGGACGGCGAAGTGGCAACGGAGATCGAGCACACGTCGATTTTCCGCATTGCGAGTGCCCCGCGGCCGGTGGCTTCGGCTCCGCCTGTGGCCCATCCGCGCAACGCATGACCAGGTGGATCGAGACCCGGATCACTTCGTGAATCGCAAGAAGGCTGCGAGGCTTTCCTGATCGCGACGGCGCACCGATCGCCCCCTTCGCGCTCACGGTCGGTCTGTCGGTGTGCGATCATGGCCACCGAATACAGAGGCAAAAGGCCCGCGATTACCTTGAACTCCTGCTGCAGCGATACCATCGACCCGGCGGCCCTCCAGGACAGGCAGCGCCGCGTGCTGGCCCGGGTATTCGGAATCAACGTCGCGACCTTCGCCATGATGGTGGCGGGCTCGGTGCTGAGCGGCTCCTCCGCGCTGCTCTCCGGAACGCTGGACAACCTGGGGGACGCGCTCACCTATGCGCTGAGCATGGCCGTGGTCGGCGCATCGGCGCAGGCGAAGGCCCGGGTCGCCATGGTCAAGGGATTGCTGATCTTGGGCGCCGCCCTGGCGGTGGCCGTCCAGATCGCCTGGCGGTTGACGGAGCTGGACGCGCCGGCGGCGAGCACGATGTCCGCGGCGGCCGTGCTGAATCTCGTGGCTAACGCGGTTTGCCTCAAGCTCCTGACCCCATACCGCGACGGCGACGTGAACATGTCGTCGTCCTGGGAGTGTTCGCGCAACGACGTCATCGAGGGCATTGCCGTGATCGGTGCGGCGGCGGCGGTGTGGGTATTCGCCTCTCCCTGGCCCGATCTGCTCGTGGCCGTGGTCCTGCTGGGTATCTTCCTGCGTTCGGCGAGCAGGGTGCTGAGGAGCGCCTGGCGGGAACGCGTGCCCGCGATGACGTGATTTACTTGTTTCCGCCGCTTCCTTTCCTCGATAATACGCGCCCTTTTTGCATGCGCACCCGTGGCCAAATTGGATAAGGCACCGGTCTACGAAACCGGGGACTACAGGTTCGAATCCTGTCGGGTGCGCCACATCCTTGGCAAGGACGAGGATTGGGCGATGGAGCAAGCCGAAACGACGTGCGCGGGCGTCCACGAAACCTCTGCGAAAGCGGTGCCCTCGTGAGTGTCGACTTGCTGCCGCAGGCACTGGCGCTGGCGTTCGTCGGCATGGCGACGGTATTCGGCCTGCTCGCTATCCTGATCGCGGCTGTCGTCGCGATGTCCCGACCCCGGCCCGCACAGTCCGCCGAGACTCCGGAAGACGCCGGCGCGCAGGCGGAGATGGCTGCCGCCGTGGCCGCCGCGATACGACACCACCGCGCACGTGCGGGGGCCGGGGCCGCAACGGGGCCGTAGGTCCGGCCATGAGCAAGCTCGGGATCACCGAACTCGTCCTGCGGGACGCCCATCAGAGCCTCCTGGCGACCCGCATGCGCGTGGAGGACATGCTCCCGGCGGCGGATCGGCTGGATAGGGTCGGCTACTGGTCGATCGAGTCCTGGGGCGGGGCGACATTCGATGCCTGCATCCGCTATCTCGGCGAGGACCCCTGGGAGCGCATCCGCAAGCTCAAGGCGGCAATGCCCAACACGCCGCAGCAGATGCTGCTTCGGGGCCAGAACCTTCTTGGCTACCGCCACTACGCGGACGACGTCGTGCGGAAGTTCGTCGAACGGGCCGTCGCGAACGGCATCGACGTGTTCCGCGTGTTCGATGCGATGAACGATACGCGCAACCTGGAAACCGCCATCGCCGCCGTGATGGAACAGGGAAAGCACGCCCAGGGCACGATGGCGTACACGGTGAGCCCCGTGCACACGATCGACCTGTGGCTCGACCTGGCGCGCAGGATCGAGGACATGGGCGCTCACACGGTGTGCATCAAGGACATGGCCGGCCTGTTGAAGCCCTATGTCGCGTTCGAACTGATCTCG
The DNA here is from genome assembly GCA_963668365.1 of Pseudomonadales bacterium. Lineage (GTDB taxonomy): Bacteria > Pseudomonadota > Gammaproteobacteria > Pseudomonadales > Azotimanducaceae > VXNE01. Next base: position 3,441,283 of record OY764266.1, on the reverse strand, counting down.
CGGATGAAGGAGACGCTCGAGATTCCGGTGCACCTGCATTCCCACGCCACCACGGGCATGTCCACCGCCACCTGCCTGAAGGCGGTGGAAGCGGGCGTCGACAACGTGGACGCCGCGATCTCGTCCATGAGCATGACCTACGGCCACTCGGCCAGCGAATCGCTGGTATCGATCCTCGAGGGCACGGGCCGGGACACGGGCCTGGATATCCAGTTGATGGAGGACATCGCGGCATACTTCCGCCAGGTTCGCAGGAGGTACGGCGCGTTCGAGGGGAGCCTGCGGGGCGTCGATTCACGCATCCTCGTGGCGCAGGTCCCCGGCGGCATGTTGACCAACCTCGAGAGCCAGCTGCGGGAGCAGAGCGCCGCCGACAGGCTGGACGAAGTCCTGGCGGAGATCCCCAGGGTGCGCGAAGACCTGGGTTTCGTCCCGCTGGTGACGCCGACTTCGCAGATCGTCGGAACCCAGGCGGCGATCAACGTGCTGCGCGGCGAACGCTATGCGAGCCTGACCAGGGAGACGATCAACCTGCTGAAGGGCGAGTACGGGGCGCCGCCCGCGCCGCTGTCGCCGGAACTGCTCGAGCGATTGGCGGATTCGGAAAAGCGGATCACCCGCCGGCCTGCGGACCTGTTGCCGCCCGAAGTCGAAACACTGTCGGGGGAGCTGGAAAAGCTCGCGAAACAGAGATCGTTCGACCTGGCTTCGGAACGTATCGACGATGTCCTGACCTATGCCCTGTTCCCGCAGGTCGCATTGAAGTTCTTCGAGAACCGCGACAATCCCGAGGAGTTCGAAGCTGTTCCCCGTGAAGAAGCCGCGCCTCGGGCGGCGATGTCGGAAGAAGCCGCAACCTACGAGGTTCGCGTCAACGGCAAGGCATTCACGGTGGAGGTTTCCGCAAGCGGCGAGGTGACGACGCCCCCGATTCCGCGTCCCCGGGTCAACGGCGCCGCGGTGCCGGCGGCGATGGCGGGCAACATCTTCAAGATCGTTGTGCCGCTCGGCGCGCATGTGGAGAAGGGGGATACCGTACTGGTGCTCGAAGCGATGAAGATGGAGACCGAGGTGGTCGCTCCGCGGGCCGGCACCGTGACCGCGCTGCATGTCGCCCAGGGCGATGCGGTGGCCGTCGGCGAAGCGCTGTTCGACCTTGCTTGAGCTTTCGAGGGCGCCGCGTCCTCAAGGAACGCGGCAGCGCGCCGGACGGCGCGGGGAGCGCCCGTGTCGCAGTTGACGGAGTTGGCGCAGGCGTCCGGCCTGTACCAGATTTCGCTCGGCCAATGCGCCATGATCGGCGTGGGCCTGCTTCTGCTGTACCTCGCCATCGCGCGCAGGTTCGAACCTCTATTGCTGGTCCCGATCGGCTTCGGCGGCATCCTGGCGAACATTCCGGGTGTGGAGATCGCGACCGGGGACGGGATATTGCACCTGATCTACCTGGTCGGGGTGGATACGGCGGTTTTCCCGCTGCTCGTGTTCATGGGGATCGGCGCGCTCACGGACTTTGGACCCCTGCTCGCCAATCCCAGGACGCTGGCGCTCGGCGCGGCGGCCCAGTTCGGAATCTTCGGAACGCTGCTCGGCGCGGTGGGCCTGACGCATCTCGGAGTGATGGACTTTACTCTCCGGGAGGCGGCGGCCATCTCCATTATCGGTGGCGCGGACGGCCCGACGGCCATCTATGTGGCCGAACAGCTCGCGCCGCACCTGATGGGCGCCATCGCGGTCGCCGCCTATTCCTACATGGCATTGGTGCCGCTGATACAGCCGCCCATCATGCGCCTGCTGACGACGGAACAGGAGCGGCGGATCGAGATGACGCAACTGCGGGAGGTCTCCCGGCGCGAGCGGATTCTCTTTCCCCTGGCGCTGGTGCTGGTCGTCGGGCTGGTCCTGCCGACGGCGGCGCCGCTGCTCGGCATGTTCTGCTTCGGCAACCTCATGCGCGAATGCGGAGTCGTGGACCGGCTCACCGACACGGCGCGCAACGCGCTGATCAACACGGTGACGATCTTTCTCGGCCTCGCCATCGGCTCGAAGCTCGGCGCGGACCAGTTCCTCACCCCGGGAACGCTGGGCGTATTGCTGCTCGGCGTCGCCGCATTCGCCATCGGCACGGCGAGCGGCGTTCTCATGGCGAAGGGCATGAACCTGGTGTTCAAGCGGCCCATCAATCCGCTGCTCGGCGCCGCCGGCGTCTCGGCCGTGCCGATGGCGGCCCGCGTCGTCAGCCGGGTCGGCCAGGACGCGAATCCAGGCAACCTGTTGCTGATGCATGCCATGGGCCCCAACGTCGCCGGCGTGATCGGCTCGACCGTCGCTGCCGGGGTGTTGATACTCTTGGCGGGATAGCGTCCGTCGTCGCGTGCCCCCACGCGTTCGACCGGGACGAATCGCAGGATGGGGGTGGGCGTCTTGCTCCTGTCCTCGCGCCCGGTGTCGGGCCGATGTGCGCCCGCCGCCCACGCCGCCGGCAGGTTTGAACGCCCCGGAAGGCGGTTGTAACCGATTGGGTGTACGTCTCGATTGTGAGATGAAGGGTCAATTTGCGGCGGCGCGGCGCTGCCAGAAGTCGTCGAAGCGGTCGCTGACGATGCAGGAACGCAGGGCGAGGATGGCGTCGGCGCCGGCCACGGTCCAGCGCATGCCGCCGCGCTTGAGGCGGCAGGCGACGACGTTCCTGCAGGCGCCCTCGACGACGCCGCTGCCGATGCACAGTCCCAGGGCGCGGAACCGGGGATAGTCCATGCGGCGGCGGTTGCCGGCGAAGTAGGCGCGCCCCTTGCGGGCCTCCTCGCAGCGGCCGGCGTGGGCGCCGACGGCCCGGAGCAGGTCGTCGAAGTCGCCGGCGAGGAGCTCGCCGCGGCGCTGCTCCGCCCAGACGCGGGCGAGATCGTTGTCGTCTCCGTAGACGGCCCGGCCGATGTCGAACAGGTGTTCGGCGGCGTGGAACACGTCGACGATCTCGACGGCGCCGGGGAAGTGCTCCGCGGCGATGTTCCAGATCCAGGCCGCGCCGTCGCCGATCACCACGCGGCGTTCGGCGGCGCCGAAGCCGCGCCGCGCGGCCTCGCGCACGACGCGCTGCGCGAAGGGCGCGGGAACGGCGTCGGTGTCGCGCGTGGCGGCGGACTCGATGGCGGCGGAGCAGGTGACCGAGCCGGGGTCGCGCGCCGGGGCGCCGTCGGCGCCGGTCCGCTCGGCGGACCACACCACCGCGAGCTTCGCCTCGCGCGTCCTCGCGGAACCGTCCGGCTGCTTGCCGGCCCGCCCTTCGGTCTCGGCCCCGCGCACCGGCACGCCGGTGCCGTCGAGACCGAGATACAGCGTGGGCGCGGTGGCGGGCCCGGCCGCGGCCCGTTCCCGTTCGTCCGCCGCGATTTCGCGGCCGAGCGCCTCGGCGCGGCGCTCCACCGTCTTGGCGTCGACGTTCAGGCCCGCCAGCTCGTGCAGCAGGGAACCGGCCGCGGCGAAGCTCACCTCGCCCGCCGCGCAGCCGACCATGCGCAGCACCGCCGGCGACAGACCGCCTTTGCCGAAGCCGAGTTCCCGGTCGCGCGGCGCGAAGCCGCGGCCGCAGCCGTCGCAGTGGTACCACGCGCGCGAGAGCTCCATCTCCCCGAGCGCCGTGACGAAGGTCTTCGCGCGCCGCCCGGCGTAGCGCGCCAGGCCGTCGCCGCGGTGGTCGCTTCGGTCCCGCCGAGGGCACGCCAGCCGCGGCCCGCGCTCGTCCGAGCGGTCGGCGTTCAGCCGCGCCGCCAGCGCCCGGCCCATCGCCTCCAGGGCGACCCGGCGGCAGGCGCGTTCCAGCCGCTCGAAGCCGATCCCGTCCAGCACCCCGTCCCCGAGCAGCCGCCCCGCCTCGGCGTCCAGCGCCGTCGCTAGCCGCGCCTCGAACGCGGAGCCCGGCGCCCCCTTTTTCCCGGTGCCCCGGGCGCGTCCCCTTCCAGCCGCGCCTGGCACAGCTCGTCGCCGACGGCGATCAACTCCCGCGTCAACTCCCGGAACCGCCGGCACTCGTCGAGATGCTCCCGCGTCCGCTGCACGGCCTCGTCCGGTATCGTCCAGTTGCGCGTCCTTCCCGCGACGCGCGACACCAGCACCCACTTCGGCCCGTGCCCCGGATCGCCCTCGCGCGCGCGCAGCGGCAGGTCGGCTTGCCGCACCGGCGGTGGCGCGCCTGCAACGTGCCCGGCCGCAGGTCGCCCACCCCGGCCAACTCCCCCAGCAACGCATCCCGTTGCCCGATGAGAACGTCGATGTCGCGTGGCGCCGCCATGGAACCTCCTTGTCTGGCAAATAGACATATTGCCAGAAGTATCCGCCCAACCCCGCCACAACTCAACCTTCCCTCACTTCAACACATTTTTGACGTACACCCTAACCGATTGAGTAATTTGAGTTTTGGTCCGCAGATGGCGTAGAATGGGCCGTTTTCCCGGGAGAGATTATGCGCGCGGTCGTCCAATGGGCCTTGCTGGCGACAGTGTATGCGGCCGTGTCGACAGCGATCTGGGGCGATGCGTCATCGCGTGGCTCCGAATCCGTTTCCCCCGATCCCGATCTCGCATTCCTCGATGCCGGCCACGTGCCGCCCATCGTCCCGGTTCGCGCGGGAGACGATGCGCATGTCGTCGTTGACGGCAAGCTCGACGACGCCGTATGGGGCTCGCTTCCCGCCTACGGGGACTTCAAGGTCGTGTCGCCCGACACGATGGCGCCGGCGCGGCTCGGGACCGAAATGAAGTTCTTCTATACCTCCAGGGGCTTCTACCTGTCGGTGTACATGGAGCAGGCGCCGGAGACCCTGATCGAGCGATTGAGCAGCCGCGACCAGTGGCATACCCGCGATTCCTTCATGTTCTTCCTGGACACTTCCGGTGAAGGACGCTACGGCTTCTGGTTTCGGCTCAGTCTCGGCGGCAGCATGGCCGACGGGACGATCCTGCCGGAGCGCCAGTTCAGCATGAACTGGGACGGCGCATGGCATGGGGCGACATCCCGCACCGAAACCGGGTGGATCGCCGAATTCCATATTCCCTGGTCTCTGGTCAGCATGCCAAGGTCAACCGGGGACCGGACCATGGGTATCCTGGCAAGGCGCACCGTCGCGTACCTGGACGAACAGTGGTCGTGGCCGGCGCTTGCCTTCTCCACGCCGAAGTTCTTGTCGGATTTCCAGGAAGTGGTGTTGAACGGCGTCGATCTGCGCCAGCAGTACAGCGTCTATCCGTATGTATCTTCGGTGCTGGACAACCTCGACGGCGACGTCGCGGCCGACGCCGGCATCGATCTGTTCTGGCGCCCGTCCACCAACGTGCAGGTGACGGCGACCGCCAATCCGGACTTTGGCGACGTCGAAGCGGACGACGTCATCGTGAACCTGACCGCTTTCGAAACGTTCTTTCCCGAGAAGCGCCTCTTTTTCCAGGAAGGCCAGGAGGTCTTCCGCACCGGGACGCGGAGCTCTTTCAGCCGGGGGTCTGCGCCGCCGGCAACCGTGCTGCTGCATACGCGCCGGATCGGGGGTCGGCCGTCGGCGCCGGATGTGCCCGATGGCGTGACGGTGCCCTCTGAAGATCTGGGGCGGCCAACAGACATCCTCGGTGCCGTCAAGGCGACGGGCCAACGCCAGGGTCTGCGCTTTGGATTCCTGCTCGCCGGGGAAGACGAAACCGTGTTCGAGGGACGCTCGTCGGAAGGCGAGCGCGTGCGATTGCGACAGAGCGGAAGGAACTACGGCGTCGCCCGCGCGCTGTGGGAAGGCGGCGAAGCGCACTCGCGCGCCCTGGGGTGGATGTCGACGGTCGCGCAGCGTCCGGATGGCGATGCCGTGGTGCATGCGGTGGACGGACACGCGCTGACGGCCACCGGCCGCTGGGAAGTCGACGGCGAGGTGATCACGTCTTCTGTGCCTGGCGCACAAGACGGCTATGGCGGCCTGCTCGACATCAAGTTCGCGCCCGCTCGGGGGATGACGCACACGTTGGCGATGGACCACTACGACGCCGATCTCGCGATCAACGATCTCGGATACCTGAGGCGCAACGACGTGACGCGCTACCAGTACGCGGCGCGCCTGTCCCGCTCGAACCTCGCCTGGGCGAGCGAATCACGCACCGATTTCACCTGGACCCGGGGATACAACGGCGCCGGCGAGCGCGTGCTCGGCGGCACGGGCCTGTCGCAGGACATTCGCCTGGCCAACCTTTCGAGCATGCGGATGAGCGCCACATGGTCTCCCGCGCGATTCGAGGATCGAAACAGCTTCGGCAATGGCAGCTACCGTGTCGAGGAAGCCTGGGGCCTGCGGCTGCGCTACGAATCCGACAAGACGCGTCCCATCAGCTATCGTCTCCAGACCCGATGGGGCCAGGAGGACCTGGGCGGCGCTCGCCGCACCTACGGTGGCGATATTACCTGGAGAGCGGCGGACAGGCTCGCCATGGAGTTCGGCGTTGATTACGGTGAGCGTGACGGTTGGGTCCTGCACCGCGAAGGGACGCGGTTCGCGCTGTTCGGAGCGGACGAATGGTCGCCGAAATTCAGCCTGGATTACTTCATCACCGGCAAGCAGCAACTTCGAATGGCGCTGCAATGGGCGGGCGTCCGCGCCGGCGACGCGCGTTTCTACGACCTGGCGCCCTCGCGCGACCTTCTTCCCAGCGAGGCGGCTGTCGACCCGAGCAGCGAGGATTTCTCCATCTCGGAACTGAGTTTTCAGATCCGCTATCGCTGGGAGATCGCTCCCATGTCGGACCTGTTCCTCGTCTACACGAGGCAGGCCGACCTGCCGTCGAGCGTGGGTCAGGATTTCGGCTCGATGTTGACGGATGCGTTCGACAACCCCGCCGCTGAACAGTTGGTGCTGAAGCTGAGATATCGCTGGGGCACGTGATTCTCGAGCCCGGTCATTGGGTTGGAAGGCGATATATACCCTCGGCGCGAAGTGGTTTCCGGCGACAACGTGGTTGCCTTCGACTCTCGAAGGTCGAACCCGCGACAGCAGACTCGTTTGGACGCGCACCCCCGACTTGGTAGTATGGCGACATGTCGAGGGCGCTAATGAACCGTCATCGCGTGCTGCAACGCCTCGCGTGGCTCGCAGCATTGACGCTTTGTTTCGGTCAGGTGGCCGCCGATACGCACCTGCACCTCGATGAGATCGAAGAGGATGCCTGCACGCTCTGCGGATTCTCCGATCCGGGACCCATCCTGGATGTTGGAGCAAACGAAGGCCAGCCGCGTGCGTGGCACCGCACCGACAGCGTGCCGGTGTTCCTGGCCACTCTCTCTCCCCGACCATTCGAAGTCAGCCGCGCCCGCGCGCCTCCCGTCTCCTGACCTTCAGTTAGGCAACGTCGCACGACCCCGGCGGGGTGTCGCGCGCCTGTTCGGTTATTCGGAGATGGGCTATGAATCGCACGCAATTAATTCTGGCGGCCGCGGCGCTTTGCCTGGGCACGGTCGCATTCGCGGGAGAGGCGGCCGACGGGGAAGAGCCATCGGCGCTCGAGGAGATCGTCGTCGTCGGACATCCTCTGTCGGGAGAAGGGTTGGCCCAGGCGAGCGACGTGATCACGGGGGACGAACTCGACCGCAAGGCGGCTGACAGCATCGGCGCCACGGTGGGCAACGAAGCGGGAATCCACAACAGTTCCTTCGGCGTCGCCGTCGGCCGGCCGGTGATCCACGGACTCGACGGTGCACGGGTGCGGATCATGGAGGATCGCATCGATACGCTCGATGTCTCCGTCACCAGCGGGGACCATGCCGTGACGGTCGATCCGTTCATCGCGAACCAAGTCCAGATACTGAAGGGATCCAGCACGTTGTTGTTTGGTCCCGGCGCGATCGGCGGCGTGGTCGACGTGCATACCGGGCGGATACCGCACAATGCGTTCCAGGGGGTTGGCGGCAGATTCGATCTCAAGTCAACGGACAACGGGGACGGAAGGAACGGCTCGTTCCGAGTCAACGGGGGTGCCGGGATGCTCGGCTGGCACCTGGACGGGTTCTCCCGCAAGGCCGGCGACTACGAGATTCCGGGCTTCGCGGCATCCGCGCGTGAACTCGCGAGGGAAGAGGAAGAGGAGGAACATCACGAAGAGGAAGAAGAGGAAGAAGATCACGAGGAGGAAGAGGAAGAATTCTTCGGCATGTTGCCCGGAAGCGGCTTCGAGGTGCAGGGCGGTTCTGCCGGATTTTCCCTCGTCGACAACGGCGACTTCATCGTTGGGGTGGCGGTGAGCAAGATCGCCGCCGAGTACGGGATACCGGGGCACGGCCACGAAGAGCACGGCCACCACGAGGAAGGCGAAGAAGAGGAGGAGGACCACGAGGAAGAGGAAGAAGGCCACGAGGAAGAGGGCACGCCCATCGCCGACCTGGAGCAGACGCGGGTGGACTTCGAGGCGGCGATCGCCAATCCGCTGCCGGGTTTCTCCAGCCTGAATCTCAGGTTCGGCCTCAACAGCTATACCCACAACGAAGTGGAGCCGTCCGGCGAGATCGGCTCGGCGTTCGAGAACGAAGCGTGGGAGGCCCGCGGCGAGATGTCCCACCACGTGGTGGCCGGATGGGAAGGGGTAGCGGGCGCCCAGATGGGCGACCGGCGCTTCTCCGTGGTCGGAGAAGAAGCCTTCACGCCGCCCGTCGACACGAAGACATTCGGCGTGTTCTGGGTGGCGGAGCGGTCTTTCCCCGGCTTTCAACTGGAGTCGGGCATTCGCTTCGACAGCGTGGAACACGATCCCGCCGAAGGCGAGACCACGACTTTCGGTGGCCTCAGCGCCTCTCTCGGCATGGTGGTTCCTTTCGACGACGAATGGACGGGCACGGTGCTGGCCGACTACTCGAGCCGCGCCCCGGTGGGCGAAGAGCTGTATTCCAACGGTCCGCACTTCGCCACCAGGAGTTTCGAGATCGGCGATGCGAGCCTTGGGGAGGAGAGGGCCTTCAACCTGTCGGCGACCCTGAGTCGACGCGGAGACGACTGGACGGTCCTCGGAACGGTCTACCGCACGACGTTCTCCGACTTCATTTTCCAGGCGGCGACGGGCGACTACATGGAGGGGCTTGCCGTTCGCCAGTTCAGCCAGGCGGATGCGACATTCAGCGGACTGGACCTGGAGGGTTCCGTTGCGGTTGCTTCATGGGCGGGCGGGCAACTTGAGCTCAGTGGATTGTTCGACACGGTCTCGGCAACGGTGGACGTGTCTGGCAACGACAACCTGCCGCGCATACCGCCCGCCCGCGCGGGTCTCGGCATCGCCGTCACCAATGGACCGATCTCCGCCAACGTGGATTACATGCGCGTTTTCAGCCAAGAGGACGCGGCCGACCTGGAGTTTGAAACGGACGGCTACACCGACCTGCGGGCGTATGTCGGCTGGGATCTGGACGTCGGCGACATGGCGGTCAGCGTGTACCTCCAGGGCAAGAACCTGACCGACGACGAGCAGCGAAAACACACCTCCGTGGTGAAGGATCTCGTCCCGGAACCGGGCCGCATGATCAAGGCGGGAGTGCGCATCCGGTTCTAGTGTCGTGTCACGCGAGTTATGACGCTTCAGCGCGTCCCACGGGGTCTGTGGCAAGGCGCGTCCCCGCAGGGAATGGTCGGCTCCATTTCCAAGGGGCGCAACACCGCCACAGACCCCGTGGGGCGCGCCCTTCGGGAGATCGCCATGCACGCCACTGCCGCGTTGTGGCCCTTGCAAATATGCCTGATATTCCCTGCGGACCACGCCTTGCATTGACGCGCATGGCGAACTCTGAAGCGCCAGAACTCACGTGACACGACACTAGTCTACCCGCGGTGGTTACGGGCCTGTCCTGCCAGTATGATCGCGTTTCGCCCGGGCGGCGTTGCCGCCGCGCGGGCGGGGCGATCAGAATGGCCCCGTAGTTCAATGGACAGAACGACCGCCTCCTAAGCGGTAGATGCAGGTTCGATTCCTGCCGGGGCTGCCAGGGCGTGGCATGTCAACGGAACGAATGGAACCGAATCCGAACCCGTTGGTGAGCGTCGTCGTTCCAACATTGAACGACGCCGGTCCGCTAGGCGAACTGCTCGGGCAGATCGCTAGCGCGGACGGCTTCGAAGTCATCGTCGTCGACGGCGGCAGCCGAGACGATTCCCGCGCGATCTGCGAGGGCCGCGGCGTTGTCTTCGCGCGCTCGGAGCCGCATCGCGCGCGGCAGATGCGGCGTGGAACGGCGCTTGCCCGCGGCGAACTGATCTGGTTCCTGCACGCGGACGCCTGCGTGGAGCCGGCGTTGCTGGACGCGCTTCGAGGGGCGGCGGGGTCCGTCCTCTGGGGGCGGTTCGATGTCCGGTTGTCGGGCGCTTCGCCGGTGTTCGAGGCAATCGCTTGGCTGATGAACCACCGCTCGCGCCTGACCGGAATCTGCACGGGGGACCAGGGCATCTTCGTTTCGCGCAGATTGCTAGACGCCGTGGGCGGCATGCCGGAGCAGCCCCTGATGGAGGACATCGAGCTTTCAAAACGGCTGCGGCGCCTGGCGAGGCCGAGGCGCGTTCGGGAGCGGCTGGTGGCGTCGTCGCGGCGCTGGGAGCGCAACGGAGTGGTTCGGACGACCCTGCTCATGTGGAGCATCCGGCTGCGTTATTTCCTCGGTGCGCGGCCGGAAGAACTGCACGCCCGCTACTATTCGGACGAAAGGAGTCGGCTGCGGGGCACTCTTGAATAGTCCCTGCCGCGTTGCCGTGTTCTTGCGGGCTCCCGAACCCGGCAGGGTCAAGACCCGGCTTGCGCGCGACCTGGGGGAGTCGGCAGCGTTGCAGGCGCATGTCGAACTCGTCGAGGACACCCTGGGGAAGCTGGAGCAGGGCGCCTTCGACTGCGAACTCTGGTTCGAGGGTAAGCAGAACGACCACCTGAGGCGATGGATGTCCGAGTATCGCTTGCCGGCATACAGACAACCGGCGACGGATTTGGGCGGGCGCATGCTCGCGGCCATAGCGGCGGGAGCGAAGGTGGTGGTCGGCTCGGACATTCCGCCGCTCGGGGCGGCCTACGTGGAAGAGGCGCTGGGCAGGCTCGATCGGGCGGACGCGGTCCTCGGGCCGGTGGAGGATGGCGGCTATTGCCTGATCGGCATGAACGAACCCCATCCGGAACTGTTTCGGTCGATAGAATGGAGCACGGCGGGAGTGGTGCGACAGACCCTGAATCGGGCTGCCGCCGCCGGCCTGCGTGTCGAGTTGCTCGAGACGCTATGGGACGTCGATGACCACGCCGACTACGTCCGCTGGCGCAAGAGCGAAGGGGCCGTTCGAGACGTCAGGTAGACAGCGATACGCGCGCCGGGCGGACAACGCTTGCGAGGGAACGTTGCAGCGCTTCCGAGAGGACGGGCGCCGGCGGCGACCAGGCATACGCGTGACGCAGGTAGCGCGACAGAAGCCGGGGGCGCAGATCGATCACCGAAGAGTCTTCCGTATCGAGCGGAGCGAGCGTGGCGTCCCTGGACACGAGATAACCGCTCGGGTCCACATCGACGAGAAACGGTTCGATGCTCCGACAGGCGTTTTCGCCGGTGTCTATCGTCTTCTCGGGCTGCGCCAAAAGCGTTACCGCGAGGATGCGTATGCGGCGCGCGGGCAACTCTGCCTGAAGCGGCATCACGCCCGCGCAGAATCTCTGCCAGTCCTCTTCGGCAACCGCCATGAGCGGAGGTACGTACTGAAAGACACGTAGGACGGTGTCGGCCATGGGCCTAGGATATATGTACGCATGTCCAGTATCAAGACTGACTGCTGCTGCTGCTGACTGCTGCTGCGGGCAGGGTCAGCAATTCTCATTATGGCGTCTGGCTTCACCGTCAGGTGCATTGCGCCTCGCGTTTCGGACTCAATCCGGGCCAAATCGGCCAGCAGACTCCTCCCGTTGGGGGGATTGAAGGCCAAAATGAGAATTGCTGGGGCAGGGTGCGATTCATGGACCGGCGTCACGTTTTCGACTAATGGGTGTGGGCCTGCGCCGTCGAAGCACACGGGCACATTTCGAACGCGGTGACATGACGCGCGGACCGACGCCGGAGCCGATCATGCGGGCGGGCCCTTCCCGAGGCGCCCCTCCTCGTCGATCACGGCGACGCGAGACGGATATCCGTCTCCCCACTTCCACATCACGAGATTCAGATCTTCGTCGCCTGCGCCGACCGCGAAACTGCGAACGCGCATGCCAACATAGCCCGCTGCGACCAGTCGTTCCGCCAGGACCTGAGAAGCGGCAACCGTTCCACCAAGCATTTCGGCTTCCCAGGCGGGACACGCCACGTCATGTGGATTCACCTCTGCCTCCCGAAGCATCACCGGATCCTCGGCATCGAATACCGGCTCTGCATCGACCTCGTACGCGCAGAGGGTAAGCGGTTGCATGGGCTGCCCGACCGGCTGTGATTCCCGAATCGCGGTGACCGGCGAAAAGGACAAGTAAAGTGCCGGAACCCCGCGCCGGTTGAAACGTCCACCGTACCTGCGCGCCCCTTCGCCGGACATTGGTGTCCACGCCCACTGCGGGTTGTGCGCCCGGTACACCACTTCGCGGATCCGCATCGGAGGAGCCGATCCTCAGGCATATCCTCCGGCGGCAACGCGGTCGAGGTAGGCGTGCACGTGGTCCGCGTCGCCTTGCCGCACCAGCATGTCGGGAGTTGCGCCTCCGAAGCTTGGAAGCGGCGCACTACGAAACCAGGCATAGGCGGCGAGAGGAGACCCCATCTCCGCCTCGACGCGGTTCATGATCTCCAGCATCTGCCTCAGGCGAACCTGTGATTTGCGAGCCCGGATCCTCGATTTGCGGCTAAACGCATCCTTCCCAAGACCCAACGTGCTCGCGATCTCGCTCCGGGTGGTACGTAGTTCGTCAGCGACGAGGGCCGGCGAGAAAATCTTGTCTTCGACGAGCTTTTGCAACTGCATCGCTAAACCTCATGAATCAAGACGCAGTATTGTGTCATGAACTGCGTCATCCTACCTGCGTCAGCAGCAATTCTCATTATGGCGTCTGGCTTTGTCTGGCTTCACCGTCAGGTGCATTGCGCCTCGCGTTTCGGACTCAATCCGGGCCAAATCGGCCAGCAGACTCCTCCCGTTGGGGGGATTGAAGCCCAAAATGAGAATTGCTGCTGCGTCAGATAGGCCGGAAGACAGCCTGCTCGGCGTGGCAAGGCCGCACAAGTCGATCCCGCCCGCAGCGCAGCTCCGGACTGCCTGCTAGCGCCATGAAACCTGTCGGCCCTTCGGGGGCGTCGTGTTTCACCCCCGCCCAAGCCCACCCGCCATCCCGGTCCAGGCGCAATCTGCTAGCCCGTCGCGGCGTCTTCCGCTACCGACCGGATGCGCGCGACCATGGCCCGCAGCCCATTGCCGCGGGTCGGACTCAGGTGTCGCAAGAGATCGAGTTCGCTGAACAGCCCCTCGATATCGAAATCGAGGATTTCGTCCGGCCCGTTGCCGTCGTAGGCGGCGAGGACGATGGCGATGAGGCCGCGCACGATATGCGCGTCGCTGTCGATCGTAAGATGCAGGCGTCCCGACTCGGCATCGAAGCGCGGAACGAGCCATACCAGGCTCTGACAGCCGCGAACCAGGCGATCATCGGTTTTCAGTTCGGGGTCGAGTTCGGGTACCGACCTGCCGAGATCGAGGATGAACCGGTACCTGTCTTCCCAGTCGTCGAGGAACTCGAAGGCGCCGCGTACTTCGTCGAGGCCTGTCATCGCGCGGGCGTCAGAAGATCCCGAGCGCGAGTTGGGCCTCTTCGGTCATCATGTCGCGCGACCAGGGGGGATCGAAGACCAGTTGCACCACGACATCGGAAATGAATGGCACCCGGGCGACCCGGCGCTTGACGTCTTCCACCAGTACCGGCCCCATGCCGCAGCCTGGCGCGGTCAGTGTCAGGTCGATGTGCACGGCGTGGCCCCGGGCTTTGGACGGGGAGCGCGAGGGGGCATCGCCGGCGACGATGTCGCAGCGGTACACGAGCCCCAGTTCGACGATGTTCACCGGTATTTCCGGATCGTACACGGAAGCGAGCGCATGGCGGACCTGGTCCATGCTCGGCTTGCCGTCAGCCGGCGGCTCGAACTCCAACACGACCGGATCGAGTCCCAGGGCATCGCCATCCTCGCCCTCGACGCGCGCCATGTTGCCTTCGAACACCACGGTGTAGGCGCCGCCCAGCGTCTGCGTCAACGTCACGAACGCACCTTCCGGGATGGTGGTGGGCGTGCCGGTCGGCACGAGGTGCGCCTCGACGGCGCGCGAGATGGGAACGATTCGACTTTGCATGCTGCGCTCAGTCGGACGACGCGATAGAGAAACTCTCGCCGCAGCCGCACTTGGCGTCGGCGTTCGGATTGTTGAACGTGAGCATCGAGTTCAGTCCCTCGGTCTCGTAGTCGATTTCCGTGCCGCGCACGAAGGGCCAGTTCTCCTCCTCGACGAAAACGCTGACGCCCTCTGCGAAACGAAATGATCGGCCGTCGGCGAGTTCGCCGCGCGCGTAGTCGAGTTCATACATGTATCCGTTGCATCCGCTTTCCCTGATGCCGAGAACCAGCACGGTGGCATCCTGGCCGCGAAGTTGCCGCTTCACGTGCGCCAGGGCCTCCGGCGTGATCGTGATGCTCTCCGGATCGAAGCTCTTTTGCATTGCGGGCGTTTGCATTGCGGTCGTTGCGGTGTCCGTCATAGGAAGGACCTCGTCTTGTGGACGCCGGCAATCAGTCGCTCGACGTCGGTCAGCGAAGTATACAGGGCAAAGGACGCCCGGACGGTGCCGGGGACTCCTAGGCGCCGCATCAGCGGCATCGCGCAGTGGTGGCCCGTGCGCACGGCGATGCCCTGCTGGTCGAGCAGGGTTCCGACATCGTGCGGGTGGGCGCCTTCCATCAAAAACGACAGCACGGGTCCCTTGTCGGAGGCCGTGCCGAGGATGCGAACGCCTTCGACCTGGCTCAGGCGCGAGGTGGCTCTGCGCAGCAGGTGGTTTTCGTGGACCGCGAGTTGGTCGGTGTCGATCCCTTCGAGATAGCCGACGGCCGCCCCGATACCGATCGCGCCCGCGATGTTCGGCGTGCCGGCTTCGAACTTGAACGGCAGGCGGGCGTACGTGGTCGCCTCGATGGTCACTTGTTCGATCATTTCGCCGCCGGCCTGCCAGGGCGGCATGGCTTCGAGCAGCGCTTCGCGACCGTAGAGCGCCCCGATTCCCGTGGGCGCGTACATCTTGTGACCGGAGAAAGCGTAGAAGTCGCAGTCGAGATCCTGCACGTCGACGCGAAAGTGCGCCATCGCCTGGGCGCCGTCGACGACGGTCACGGCCCCCGCCGAGCGGGCGCGGGCGACCAGGTCGCGGACGGGGTTGACCGTGCCGAGGGCATTCGATACATGCCCGAATGCGACGATCTTCGTCGCGCCATCGAGCTTTGCCTCGAAATCGTCGATGTCGATGCGCCCATCCCCGGTGACCTTCGCTGCGGCCAGGTCCGCGCCGGTCTGCGCGCAGACGATTTGCCAGGGAACGATGTTGGAGTGGTGTTCGAGTTCGGTGATCAACACGCGGTCGCCGGGCCCGAGAACGGAGCCGCCATAGGAATGGGCGACGAGGTTGATGCCTTCCGTCGTGCCCCGTGTCCAGACGACCTCGGCGGTCGAATTCGCATTGATCCACCGGGCGACGTCCGCGCGCGCGGACTCGAACGCCTGCGTCGCGGCATCGCTCAACGCGTGCGCGGCGCGGTGCACGTTGGCGTTGGTCGTCTCGTAGTACCGGCGTACGGCTTGCAGGACCGCCGCCGGTTTCTGCGTGGTCGCCGCGTTGTCCAGGTAGACGTTCTTTCCTCCCTCGATAAGCGGGAAGTCGCGCGCCGCGGCGTCGGCGTCGAAGGCCATCGCGCTCACGCCAATCCCTCTCGGGCCTCAACATGCAGCAATGCGCGCGCTTCGCCGGGGTGGAGGTCTCCCAGCGCTTCCTCCAGGAAGCCGGCGACCAGGAGATCGCGCGCGACGGCTTCGCCAATGCCGCGAGAGCGGAGGTAGAAGAGGGCATCGCCATCGATTTCGCCCATCGTGGCGCCGTGGGCGCATTTCACGTCGTTGGCGTAGATCTCCAGCTCTGGCTTGGCATAGGCCTGGGCGGCGGGCGCGAGCAGCATGTGCTTCGCGGACAGCGCCGCGTCGGTGCGCTGGGCGCCGGGGGCGATGTGAATGCGGCCGTTGAATACCGCCTTGGCGCGGTCGTCCACCACCCCCCGCACGGTCTGGCGGCTGGTGCCCCCGCCCGCGCTGTGGTGCACGTTGATCTGCGTGTCGAGATGCCGGCGGCCCGACAGGTGCCAGGCGCCGTGAATTTCTATGTCCGCGCCGTCGCCGGCCGCTTCGATGTGGATGTCGTTGCGACGCATCGCGGACCCTTGCGCGTACTGCGCGAAGCGATAGCGCGCCCCCGCGCTCACGCGGCTCGACACCAGGTGGTATTCGAGGGAATCCGCCGCGCTCTGCAGGCGCGTGTGGCGCAGGCTGGCACCGGCGCCGACGAGACACTCGACGATGCGATGGGCGGGCGAAGCGGGGCGCTCGAGAAGCGTCGCTTCGGCCCCGTCGCCGACGATGAGCAGCACGCGTTCGAAGTCGCCGCCGAGCGGGCCGAGTTCGATCTCGGCCCCGCTCGCTCCTGCCGGCACTTCGACGACAACGCCCCGGCGCAGCAGGACATCGTTCACGGAGGCGAGCGGATAGCGGTGCCGGTCTATGGTGGCGTTGAGATTGGCATCGATGATGTCGCGCTCCCTGGACTCCGCCGCATCGAAGTCCGAGACCTCGACACCGTTCGAGGCGACGATTCCTTCGGTGGACTCGTCGTCGTCCGAACCGGTTGCGTATCGTTCGTACCAGGGATTGGGATTGGAGTATTCCCAGGTGTACGACCTCGGCTCGGGCAGGGGCACGTCCTCAAGCGCAGCGAGACTCGGTCCGCGGTCCAGCCACGGGGCATAGCGCGGCCGCTTGCGGAGCTGCCGTCCGTCCTCCAAGACACGCGCATGGAACAGTTCCGCGGCGGTCATGCGCCGGATTCCGCGAGACGCGCATAGCCGTCGGCTTCCAGCGCGTGGGCGAGGGACTTGTCGCCGGTCCGCGCGATCCTGCCGTCGAGCAGGACGTGCACGAAGTCGGGGGTGATATGGTCGAGCAGGCGCTGGTAGTGCGTGATAAGGAGCACTGCGTTCGCCTCCGAGGCGAATGCGTTGACGCCGCTCGCAACCGTGCGCAGCGCGTCGATATCGAGACCGGAGTCGGTCTCGTCGAGCACCGCGAGTCTCGGCTCGAGCAGCAGCATCTGCAGTATCTCGTTGCGTTTCTTCTCGCCGCCGGAAAACCCGGCGTTGACGCCGCGCCGCAGGAACTCCGGCGCGAGATGCAGTCGCGATGCGGCTTCCCGCGCCAGCGCCACGAACGACGCGGCAGACAGCTCGTCGCGCTCAAGCGCTTTATTGTGGCTGTCCACGGCCGCCTTCAGGAATTCCATGTTGCTGACGCCGGGGATCTCCACCGGGTACTGGAAGGCGAGGAACAGGCCGAGATGGGCGCGCTCCTCCGGCGCCAACCCGATCAGGCTGGTGCCTTCGAGGCGCATGTCGCCGGCGGTGACCTCGACGTCGGGCCGACCGGCCAGGGCATTGGCCAGCGTGCTCTTGCCCGAACCGTTGGGGCCCATGATGGCGTGCACCTCGCCGGGCCGGACGACGAGATCGATGCCCTTCAGGATCGGCTTGCCGGCCGCCCGCGCGTGCAGGTCTGTGATTTCCAGCATCGTCCCGTTCCCGCAGCGGCTGCGCTACTAGCCGACGGCGCCTTCGAGGCTCACTTCGAGGAGCTTGCCCGCTTCCACCGCAAACTCCATCGGCAGTTGCCGGAAAACTTCCTTGCAGAAGCCGTTGACGATCATCGAAATGGCCTTTTCCGGGTCGATGCCGCGCTGCTGGCAGAGGAATAGCTGGTCTTCGTTGACCTTTGACGTCGTCGCCTCATGTTCGACGATGGCGCTGGGAATGCGGCTCTCGATGAAGGGGAAGGTGTGCGCCCCGCAGCGGTCTCCGATCAGCAGTGAATCGCACTGCGTGTAGTTGCGGGCGCCGCTGGCCGCCGGGTTCATTCGGACGCGTCCGCGATAGGAGTTCTGGCTCTGGCCGGCGCTGATCCCCTTGGAGATGATCGTGCTCTTCGTGTTGCGCCCGATGTGCAGCATTTTCGTGCCGGTGTCCGCCTGCTGGCGATTGTTGGTAAGAGCGACCGAGTAGAACTCCCCGGTCGAGCCGTCGCCGCGCAGCACGACGCTCGGGTACTTCCACGTGATGGCGGATCCGGTCTCGACCTGCGTCCAACTGATCTTCGAGCGCACGCCGAGACACGCGCCGCGCTTGGTGACGAAGTTGTAGATGCCGCCCCGGCCCTCGGCATCGCCGGGAAACCAGTTCTGCACCGTGGAGTACTTGATCTCGGCGTCGTCGAGTGCGACAAGTTCGACCACCGCGGCATGCAGTTGGTTCTCGTCCCTCATGGGCGCCGTGCAGCCCTCCAGGTAGCTCACGTACGCGCCCTCGTCGGCGATGATCAGCGTGCGCTCGAACTGTCCCGTGTTCTGCGCGTTGATGCGGAAGTAGGTGGACAGCTCCATCGGGCAGCGCGTGTGTTTCGGCACGTAGACGAACGACCCGTCGCTGAAGACGGCGGAGTTCAGCGCTGCGTAGAAGTTGTCGGCCCGGGGCACGACGCTGCCGAGATACTTGCGCACGAGTTCGGGATATTCACGCACGGCGTCCGCGATGGAGCAGAACACCACGCCGGCCTCGCGCAGGGTCTCCCTGAATGTCGTGGCGACGGAAACACTGTCGAATACGGCGTCTACCGCCACCCTTGGCCGCTCCACGCCGGCGAGGGCTTCCTGCTCGTGCAGGGGTATGCCGAGCTTCTCGTAGGTGCTGAGAATCTCCGGGTCCACCTCTTCCAGGGATTTCGGCCTGTCGCCCTTGGGCGCGGAGAAGTATGAGATCGCCTGGAAATCTATCGGCGGGAACTGCACGTGCGCCCACCGTGGCGGATGCATCGTGCGCCAGCGACGATACGCCTGCAGCCGCCAGTCGGTCATCCACCGGGGCTCTTCCTTTTTCGCCGAGATATGACGAACGGTGTCTTCGTCGAGGCCCGGCGGCAGCGTTTCCGATTCGATGTCGGTGACAAAGCCGGCGCTGTACTCGCTCGACAGGCGCTCCCGAAGAGTGTCGTTGCCCTCTGCCATGGGGCGATTATAGACAAATCCTGACTAAATCACTCGGTATTTCGTTCCCTTGCTCGGGGGATGCAATTCGTCTTCGCGGGGCACTAAGATGCGAAGTCAATGTCGGTCTGAACAAAATTGAGCGCATGCCGAAACTCGAGCAAATGCCGGAAGACCACATCTACAAGGCGTACGGGCTCTACCTGTTGCAGTCGCAGCACCGGTTTGTCCAACGATTGAAGCGTGCCCACACGCCATCGCTACACGGCGACAGGACCTGGCAGTCGAGTTTCATCCTGATGGACTACCTGCAGCACCATCCGCCGCAAACGCGCTCCCGGGTCATGGAGGTCGGTTGCGGCTGGGGCGCGGCGGGCGTGTACTGCGCCAAGACATTCGATGCCCGGGTCACGAGTGTCGATGCCGACGAGCATGTCTTTCCGTACCTGAAGCTCCTGGAGGTGCTGAACGACGTCGAGGTCGAGAGTCTGCACAAACCGTTCGAGAAGCTGTCCACCCGGCGTCTCGCCGAGGAGAACGTGATCGTCGGCGCCGACATCTGCTTCTGGGACAGGATGGTCAAACCCATGCTCAACCTGGTCGCGCGCGCCATCCGGGGCGGCGCGAACCGCGTCGTTATCGCCGATCCGGGTCGCCCGCCGTTCTACGAGCTGGTGGACTGCTGCGCCCGGAGAAAGGGATTGCGGGCGGAACTGACCGGGTGGTACGCGGTGGAGCCGAAGCGATCCCACGGCGAAGTGCTGGAGGTTCGCGGTCCGTCGACGGACGTTTCATGATCGACGGCGGGCCCGGTTCGGGCCGCTCGCTGATCCAGCCTCAGGATTCGCTCGCGAGAAACTCCCGCAGTTGATCCGACAGGCCGGTGCAGGCGCTCTGTCGCACCTGCGCGATGATCGGTATCGGCACGACAACAGCCGGGACGAAACTCGTCCCGCTGGCTTCGGCGCTCACCCTGCCTGCGTGGATGCCGCTCTTCACATCCCAGATCGAGGCTTCGTAGTTCGAGTCGCTGTCCCAGGACAGGAACCCGATACAGGCCGGGATGGCCCCGCTGATGATGTTGCAGGTGAGCCTGCCGGCTTCCGAGGACCGCACGGTGTCGCCCTCGATCCAGACCAGGTAGCGCACGCCGATCTCATCGATGCGTTCGGCGACGAGGGGTCTTGAGATCACATTGGTCAGATCGTCCACGTCCAGGGGCGCCGTGCGCGGCTCGAACCAGGGGAATACCGAGTCCACGAATTCGTTTTCCGTCATGACCTTGACGCCGTCGCTCTTCTTCGTGATCTGCTCGCTCACGCAGTGGATGAAGTCCGTTTCGGTCTCGTTGCGGCTCTTGTTCCTGCGTCCGAGGACTACTACGCGGTCATCTTCGCCGATTCCCGTGTGCGCTTCGCGAACCTGCTGCACGGTCGCGGTCACGCAGCCCGAGAGCACCATCGCAGACAGTCCGATCGCGCCGATCAAGAGCGCCTCCAATAGGGGAGCGCGGTCATACGCGGCGCGCGAGGGCCCCGCTCGGGGGTAATAATCTCTCATTCTCATGCCTCCTCGACCAGGTCCGCGATCTCGGGCACGCGCGGAAAGTAGAACGACAGGTGTGCGGCGGCGTCGCGGAGTGCCCGCACCGAGGCTTCGGTCAACCCGGACCCCTTGGAGTCCTCCATGAATCCGAAGTTTCGCTCGTTGCTCTTGCCATAGGCGGGCAGCGGCCACTGGGCGAGGAGTTCGCCGCCCGGATCGTAGACATCGATCCGATACTTGATCCAGACCTCGAAGAACTGGCTGCGGGTCTGGGCGGGAATGGCGAACTGCAACTCTTCGAAAACCGGCACGATGACCGCTTCGACCCCATCGCCCGCCTCCATGGTCGAGAGCGCCACGGTCTCCTCGAACAGCGCATCGAAAACGCGCTCGAACACGGGCACCTGCACGGAACCGAGTTCGATGCGAAAGTTGCCGTGGTCTTCGAGGGTCTCCTCGTGGACGTAACCCTTGAGAGATTCGTCGAAGAACACGCCCACGCGCACGGGCAAGCGGTCGACCAACGGCGAGGGCACGACGATCTCCACGACGACATTGGCGCCCGTGCAGCCGAACAGAAAGGCCATGGCGATGAGCGCGAGCCCCGGGCGCACCGCCTTCGTCACAGTTCGCGTCGGGGCGTTGGTCGAGCGGGTCATCATGAGATCGGTAGGTTCATGCGGGCAGAGACTACTGCAAACTCGGCAGCCCCACAAAGGTGCCGTCGTTGCGGAATGCCAGTTCCCGCATCAGCGCGGCGTAGCGGAAGCCCGAGGCCGCCTGGCTGTCCAGTTGGAAGATCACCGGAAACCCCACTCCGTGGATTCGGACTCGGCGGCTTCCGTCCGGGCCCGCGGCGTTCATGATGTCCACCCGGTCGACCACCGCCTCGATGGTGTCCCGGGTCGAGAAGTCGTCTCCGAACACGTAGATGCTGATCTTCTTGTCCGGAGACCAGAATGTCTGGATGGCCTGCTCGATGCCCTCCACCGGGCTGGAGTTGCTGTAGGGCGCCCAGGTTGCGAGGCGGGTCATGATTGCCCTGCGGCGCTCTGGAGAGTCGGGAATCCACTGACCGCGAAAGTTCGGAAACATGTAGTCGCCCATGTCGTTCATGACCTGGATTCCCTTGACATCCGGATAGATGTTGAGGGTCTCGCTCACCTTGCGGACAGCGTGGGGCCACGCGTGGCTCTGCATGCTGCCCGAGGTGTCGATGACGAAGATGATGTACTCGGAGTCGACGGTGATGCCGCCGATCACCCTGCTATCCCGCTTGAAACCCTGGCCGAGCAGGCGCGTCATCTCTTCCGAGAGGGTCTGTTTCGCCGCCTTCAGGCGGCTGTTTTCGATCGCCTGCTCGTCCGCCTGCTCCTTGGTGGACGCGAACTCGCCGAGGATCTCCGATAGCTCCCGCCTTGCCCGCGCAAGCAGCTCGAGGACCATGTCGAGCTGGCGCTGCTCATCCGAGATCTGGCGCGTTACGGTCCTCGTTTGCCCCTGAATGGTATTGACGGCCTCTCTCTTCGCCGCGACCTGGCCATCGAGATCGACGGTCGTCTTCTCCAGCACCATGGGTTGCATGGTCTTGGTGATGATCAGCAGCAGCACGATCGCGCCGAAACCGCAGCAGATGACGTCGAGAAACGACAGGCTGAACTGTTCGATTTCGCGCCTTCGCAGGGCTTTCATAAATCAAACGCCTCCGGGGAGCGGCAGCGACCTGGGGCGCTTGTTGCATGGGCGACGAGCGGGGCCGGGCCACAGGCGGAACCGGAGGTGACGGCTGTGGGGCACTTTCATGGCCAGTCCTGCGATGGTGCCAGGTAAACGCCGCCGGTGCGTTGCGCGAGGTTCCAGTAGGGCACGAGCCCTGGGCGCACAGCCTTCGTCACAGTTCGCGTCGGGGCGTTGGTGGAGCGGGTCATCATGAGATCGATAGGTTCCTGTGGTCAGGGACTACTGCAAACTCGGCAGCCCGACAAAGGTACCGTCGTTGCGGAACGCCAGTTCCCGCATCAGCGCGGCGAAACGGAAGCCCGAGGTCGCCTGGCTGTCCAGGTGGAAGATCACGGGAAACCCCACTCCATGGATTCGGACTCGACGGCTTCCGTCCGGGCCTGCGGCGTTCAATGTGTCCACCCGGTCGACCACCGCCTCGATGGTGTCCCGGGTCGAGAAGTCGTCTCCGAACACGTAGATGCTGATCTTCTTGTCCGGAGACCGGAAGGTCTGGATGGCCTGCTCGATGCCTTCCACCGGGCTGGAGTTGCTGTAGGGCGCCCAGGTTGCGAGGCGCGTCATGATTGCCTTGCGGCGCTCCGGAGAGTCGGGAATCCACTGACCGCGAAAGTTCGGAAACATGTAGTCGCCCATGTCGTTCATGACCTGGATTCCCTTGACATTGGGATAGATGTCGAGGGTTTCGCTCACCTTGCGGACAGCGTGGGGCCACGCGTGGTTCTGCATGGTGCCCGAGGTGTCGATGATGAAGATGATGTACTCGGAGTCGACAGTGATGCCGCCGATCACTTTGCTTTCCCGCTTGAAACCCTGACCGAGCAGGCGCGTCATCTCTTCCGAGAGGGTCTGTTTCGCTGCCTTCAGACGGCTGTTTTCGATCGCCTGCTCGTCCGCCTGCTCCTTGGTGGACGCGAACTCACCGAGGATCTCCGATAGCTCCCGCTTTGCCCGCGCAAGCAGTTCGAGGATCATGTCGAGCTGACGCTGCTCATCCGAGATCTGGCTCATTACGGTCCTCGTTTGCCCCTGGATGGTATTGACGGCTTCTCTCTTCGCCGCGACCTGGCCATCGAAATCGACGGTCGTCTTCTCCAGCACCATGGGTTGCATGGTCTTGGTGATGATCAGCAGCAGCACGATCGCGCCGAAACCGCAGCAGACGACGTCGAGAAACGACAGGCTGAACTGTTCGATTTCTCGCCTTCGTAGGACTCGCATAAATCAAACGCCTCCGGGGAGCGGCAGCGACCTGGGGCGCTTGTTGCATGGTCGACGAGCGGGGCCGGGCCACAGGTGGAGCCGGAGGCGACAGCTGTGGGGCACTTTCATGGCCAGTCCTCCGATGGTGCCAGGTAGACGCCGCCGGTCTGTTGCGCGAGGCTCCAGTAGGCGCCCGCCGCCAGGGGGTCCCCCTCCATCGGAAACATGATGACGTTCACCGGTATGCTGCGAGGCAGCCTTCTCGTCGCCTCCACGAAGTAATTCATCCGCTCCCGCCCGGTTACGGTCGGCGAGCGCGGCGGCGTCCTGCCCTGGGTGGGGAGGCTGTCGATGATCAACATCACGTTGTCGGGCAGGGGGTCCATGCTGTCGATGGCGCTGAACAGGTTCGCGAGGTTGGTGCCGTCCGCAGGGGGCGTCTCCCGCAGCGTATCGATCGCGTCGGCCAGGATTCCAGCGTTGATCGCGGAGTGCCAATCGTTCGAAGGCAACACTGTCACGGCCTCGGTGTTGAACCGCAGGATCTGGTAGTAGCTTTCCAGGGGAAGCTGAGAGGCGAGCCACTCCACGGTGCGCACGGCGCGTTGCCATTTCGACGATTGAAGCTGGCGCGAAACCGACATGTTCCGGCGCCGGATAACGTTGATGAGAGTGTTGTCGAGCATGCTGGCGGAGGCGTCCACGGCGATCAATATGTGCGTGCCGCCAACAAACAGCCCGGTGAGGTACTGCCGGTCGCCCTGGCCCTCGATCTCGATGTTCGCCTGCCCGGCTTCCTTTTCTTCGGCGGACTTGAGCCGTTCGACCTCCTCTTCGCGCATGTCGACTTCGGCCATCAGTTCTTCCAGGCTCTTGCGTTGCGTTATCGTCATCGCTTCGAGTGTTTCGAGTTCTTCGCGCTTGCGTTCCGCATCTTCCACGGTGGCGAGCCGCAGCCGCTTGGCTTGGGCGATCCGCGCCTTGACGTCCTCGAGCCGTTTCTCCAACTCGGTCAGGTTGGGCGTGCCGGAGTTGATTTCGTAGTTGAGCAGGCGCAGTTCCGACAGCAGGTCCCGATTGACTTCCTTGATCTCGTCGTCGACTTCGTGGTTGATGATGAGGAACACCAGCACGGTGGCGCCGAATCCGCATGACATGACGTCCAGGAACGAGAGCGAAAAGACGTTGGTGGTGCGTCGCTTGGAATACTGCGCCATCGCTCATTTCCCCTCGAGATGGATGACGGTGAACTCCTGTTTCCGGCACCTGATCGAGTCGCCGAGAGAGACGCGCGTATCGGCGACGAGGGCGTGCTCGTTCAGGATCACCCGCGCTTCGGCGCCGGGCACGACGTAATGGCCGCTCGTGCGGCGCACGATGCGGAATGCATCGCCGAGAGCATTCGCGCGAGGGTGGCGGCTGGCGTGGAAGTCGTCGCCAAGCGGCACCGCCATGGCGTCGCAGAGAATGTGGGTCGGCGGAATCTCTTCCGGCGCCGCCGCCTCGCTGTTCGCCGGCAGCGACGAAATGAAAGCAATCTCGTCGTCGCCCCGGAGGACGTCGGCGCACTCCCATATGCCGTCGCGGACCGCGTCCGGGTCGAGGAGGATCAAACGGTGGCCCGACGTCCGCAGTCGGTCCGCCAGGCCAGGCAGGCGCGCCGCGCGGTGTGTCAGCGCGAGGGTGGAGGCGGTGCCGACTCGCCGGGCCAGGAGGTCGTAGCGTTGGGCCGATTTGTCCGCCAGCGCCGTGGCCGGCAAGCGGATGCGACGCTCGCCGCTCCGATGTTCGACGCCCACCGACAACTCGACGGCGTCTTCTTTCAGGACTTGCGCGAACACCTGGTCGAACACCTGCTGTTCGGTTTCGGCGACGCGCAGCGGATCGAGCCGCGTCTCGCCGACGAAACGGTCGGCCACCGCATCCACCCAGCCTTCAAGCAACTGCAGGAGGCCGACTTCAGGGACTTCGCGCACGCTTTCCCGGCGCGCGTTGTCGGCAATGGCCAGGTCCGCGGCCACCGCGCCATGCAGGAGCACATCGATGAGCACGCATCGCTCGGGCAATCGCGCGGAACTCGCCGCGGCGACCGCCGAGTCGATCACGGCGCGGACATTGAGCTTCGCCTCCTGGGCGATGCCGAGGAGCAGTCCGAGTTGCTCGGGCGAGCTTGTGCCGGGGACCGAGACGAAGAGTTCATCCTCGTCGCCGATGCCGGCTGCGGCCTTGATGTGGCGCAGGTGCCGGTACGCCAGGTCGGCCTGGTTTGCGATCCCGGATATGCCGGGAACGACCGGCTCGGCGTTCATGCGGGCGAAATACTGGCTCTGGAACTGCCTGGGTCGCAGGCGCGCGGCGGCGAGGGCCGCATCCCCGAAGACCGGTTGGCGCTCCAGCAGGGCCACGCCGGGCTCCCGGTAGTGCACGCCTCCATCCCTTGAGGCCGCGATTTCCGCATCGTTCAGTTCGAGCACCCACATCGTCAACGCACCTGCATGTGGCGAACCAGTTGCTGGTCGCAGTAGTTCTGAGTATCGAACACCAGGCGCTCCTGCACCAGTTGCACCTGGTGCACCAGGAACATGACGAGGATGCTGATCACCAGGGCGACGAAGGTGGAGTTGAACGCGACCCCCAGGTTTTCCGTGACGCCGGCGATGTTGCCGGCCACCGCTTCGTGCGCCTGTCCAAGCGCGTTGCCGATGCCGCGCACGGTGCCGATGAAGCCGATGGAAGGGATCGCCCAGGCGATATAGCGGACGATCGACAGTTCGCTGTCCAGCCGGTCGGACTCGGCGGCACACACCTGGCGGATGGCTTCGGAGACGTCCTGCACGTTTCGGGTCGATGCGAAACGCTGTAGCGCCGCCAGCAGCGCACGGGGGAGCAGTTGCTCGCGCACGCGGTCGGGCAGGGCCTGCAACGGTCGCGCATATTCGCGCGTATCCTCCGGCAGAATGCTCAAGCCCTCGCTCACCCGGATCATCTCCTGCTCGAACAGGCGACGCTCCTTGAACGAGTTGCGCGCCTTGAAACCGACAATCGCCATGGCCCACAACCCCAGGATGAAGCAGAACTCCTGCTCGTAGTCGCGCAACACCACGTAGAGGGACCGGTCGTCGGCGATGGGTTCGCCCATCGCCGCGCTCTGCGCGCGGACCTCCAGGATGGCTTCCGCATTGGGCCGGATCATCGTGACGTAGACCAGGTGCACGAGGATGACGGCCGCGACGAGCGCGATGATCTGGTAGAAGAATTCGAAGTTTTTCATAAGTGCCTAGATATCCACGGGGAACTTTACGGCGATACTCTCCGAGATGTCCTCGGTTGGGATGAAAATGTCGGGGGACTCGCTTGTCGGCGGCTCGGCGCCTTCCTCCTCCTGCGCCTCTTCGGCGGTCTCGATGTCGGGCGAGGTCCCGGGATCGAACTCCTCCGTGTCCGCGGCGGTCGGTTGATCCGGGGGTTCCGAATCCTCCGCCGCCCAGGCGCTGACGCCGAGAGCGCAACACAGCAACAGTGCCCCGGTCGCTGACACTCCCCGGCGACGATTGTTCCAAAGAATCTGGTCGGTCATCGCATTACTCCGCGAAACGCGCGAGGCGGAACCCGACATCGTTCCGGCCCTTGGCGCCGTAGTCGCGAAAGGACAGGCGCAACTCGGAAAGCGTCCCGTGCATCCAGCTCGAACCCCTGATCACGCGATAGTCGCCCTCGTGCGGCCCGAGCGGGTTCAGGCTTTGGCCCGGAGCCGGTATCTCGTAGTAGTCGTGCACCCATTCGGCGACGTTGCCTCCGAGGTCGTGCAACTGTTTCGCGTTCGGCCCGAATGTCCCGACCGGCGCGGAACCGATGTAGTTGTCGTTATAGCCGAAGATGATGCGTCCGACGACATGGGCCGCGGCACGGTCGGCGTAGTTGCCGTGACGGCTGGGAGGCGGCAGGCGGTCGCCCCAGGGAAAGCGCAGCAGTGGCGACGCATCATCCAGATGGCGAGCAGCCCACGCCCACTCGGCCTCGGTGGGCAGGCGGTATCCAAGCGACCCCGAGTTGATGCCCGCTATGCTGCCGAACTCCTCCTCGTAGAACGGTTCTTTCCCTTCCCGCGCGGACAACCAGTTGCAGAACAGGGCCGCCTCCTCCCAGGAGACGTTGGAGACCGGCAGATCTTCACGATCCAGATCGGCGTCCTGGAACCTTCCCGACGAGTGTCCCGACGCGAACCTGCGGAACTCGGCGTTGGTGACCTCCTTGGTGCCGAGGTAGAACAGGCGGGAGAGATCGACGTCGCGCAGGACTTCGTTGGCGCGCCTGCCGGGTTCTCGACGCGAGGCGCCGAGTTGTATGGGCGAGGGCTGGAAAAGCAGCAATTCCTGGCCGAGGGCGGTGGTGATCGACGGTTTCAGGCGCGCGAGCCGGGCCTCGGCCACGGTCAGAAGCCGTACCTTCACTTCCTGCGAGAAGCCGGGCTGGGGCATCACGGTCTTGCGGTAGCCGGCGTAGCCCTCCTTCGTCAGCTCGATCTCGTGTGGAACGGCGGGAAGCGTGATGGGTTCGCCAATTTCGCCGGCGCGCTTGCCGTCGATCCAGAGTTCGGCATCGACGGGTTCCGCGACCACCACGAGTGTGCCGGTGAGCGCCTCCAGCTCCACGGACAGCGCCCGCTCGGTCCCGGACTCGACGCGAATGCTGCGCTCGACCGGCGCGTAGCCCACCTTGAATACGCGAACGCCGAGCGCGGAGCCGGGCGCGACCGCGATTTCGATGGGGGTGAGTCCTTCATATTGTCCGTCAACGGTGACGCTGGCGCCGCGCGGCGACGAACGGACCGAGAGCAGGCCGTCGGCACGCTCGAGCCTGATCTCGGACAGCGTCAGCGGCTGTCCCGCCGTGACTTGCAGTATGTCGCGCCAGCCCTTGTAGCCCGGCAGCTTGACGAGGATGCCGCGCTCGCCCGACGGAACGGGTACCGGACCGGGCGTCGCGCCGACCTGGGTTCCGTCCACGCTGACGGCAGCCCCGGAAGGGATTGAAGGAATGGTGACGTCGGCCCAGTCGGGAAGCAGTTCGGCATCGACGGACTGGGGCAGTCGACGTCCTTCGACATCGACGCCGAAGTACGCGGGCTGGTAGTCCTCCCTGGTGATCACAACCGCGCGGGAGCCGGCGTCCACGTCCGACGTCAACGGGGTCTCCCCGATGTCTTCCCCGTCGACCAGCACTCGGGCGCCGGCGGGCGAAGATGCGAACGTGACGCGACCGGGGAGCGGCGCCATGGCATAGGCGAACTCCTGGTTGCGGTCGGGACCGACGTCCACATCCACTTCCAGGGGGTGATAGCCGGACGCCTCGGCCCGGAGGCGGTAGCGGCCTTCCCGCAACAGGCTGATCTCGCCGATACGCAGTTGAAAACCACCGTCCACTGCCACGTCGTCGACCGGTGGCGTCAACTCGAACCGAACCGACTTCGCGGTGAACATGAACCACAGGAACCAGGCGGCGCCGACGGCAAGCACGATGCCCGCCGACTGCCACGGGTTGAGGCGGATGATCTTCCGTCTCCCGTCCGGCGCGGTGGGCCGGAACGCGACGGGTTTGATCGTCGCCCTGGCATCTTCCATGCGACCGTTCCTTGCCGTTGTCAGATGCGCTCTTCGCAGCGCACTGTCACTGGGGGCAGCCCAGCTTCGAGGAGGATCTCCACTCGCACGTCGCGGCAACCGTCGCGGCTGCCGACGATGACGTAGCGACCTGGCCGCAGGTTCAGCGCGTGGCGCTTGAAACTCCCGAGCGTGGCGACCTTCTGGACGACCACGTCCGTTGCGTTGTCGGAGACCAGCACCAGTTCGACGGGTTCCGCGGCCCGCGACAGCAGTTCAGCCAACGCCCGGGTCTTCGCCTCGAATGCGCCGCCGGCGCCGGCCTGCGCGCGCGCGTTCGCGAGCAGGGCTTTCGCCTCGTCGAACAGGGCGTCTTCGGAAAGCGCCGCCGGGTCGTCCAGGATGGTGTCCATGTCACGGACTAGTTCCACCCGCTGGCGCAGACGCGCGCGACCGTCGCGCGCGAATTGCAGGGAGGAGTCGATCTCGAGGGCGGCGTCGAATGTCGCGAGGGCTCCCTCCCAGTCGTCGGCATCTTCCTGGACGGCGGCCTGCGCGCGCAGCGCGTCGATTCGCGACAACGTGCGGCGTTGCCCGGTCTGCTGCAACCCGGCCAGCGCGCCGGCATCCTCCGGCCGCGTCGAAAGAACGCGGTCGAAGGCGGCTTCGGCGTCGTCGAATTCGCCTCGCTCCAGGGCGGCGAATGCAGCGGAAAGCGCCTCCCGGTAAGCAATCTCGGCGCGGGCGGCCCGGACCTCCCTGATCTTGGCATCCACGCCCCGGGTGAGCGGGTCCCGCGATCGCGCCTGGCGAAAGAGTTCGTCGGCCCGCTTCAGGTCTCCGCGCAGCCGCGCCCGTTCCCCGGCCCGCACAAGCTCCAGCACTTGCGGCTGAAGCGCCGCGCGGTCGGCGCCGGCAAGTGCCTGGGCATTGTCCGGCTGTATCGCCAGGGCCTCGGCGAATGCCGCGGCGGCTTCCTCGCTTGCGAGGGCATCGAGCGCCGCCCCTCCGCGGGCGACGGCGTCCTCGACCTTTGCGAGACCCTCGTCGCGCAACGCACGAAGGCCCTCCGCCGCGGCTTCGTACCCGGCCTGCGCCTCGTGATACCGGGCTTCCTCGAACAGCCGGTCTCCTTCGATCGCCTGGTCCAGCACGGCGGCGTAAGCCTCGCTTGCCCAGCTCTCGACGTTCATTTTCTGTTCGAGCAGGCGTTGCAGCTCTACGACTTCAGCAATGGTCGCGTTCGCCTGCTCCTTTGCCTTCGCGAGTTCGCTCTCGCGAAACGGGGGGACGACGTCTTCCACGGAAGCATCGATGCCGCCATTGTCCCCGGCAGGCTGAACGTCGTCCGGCGAGGCGTCGATTGCGACAGTCTGCACGTCGTCGACGTGGTCCGGCAAGACAAAGACAATCCAGGTTGCGACAGCGAGCAGCGCGACGAGGACTCCGGCGAGCACGAGGGTTCCCGGCGATGGTTTCGGCAGGCGCGTCCGCCGCGGGTTATCCTGCCTTGAGAGGGGTGCCGACGCGGGCGTGATGACTACGCGGTCGCGGTTTTCGGACTCGGTCATTGTTGACGGATCGAGTGTCCCGTGGGTACCTGCGCGTGGTTGGGCGTCTCGTCCTGCCCCTGTTCGCAGGCGCTGTCTTCCAAGCCATCCCCGCATGGCTCGGAGACGTTCGCGTCCACCGCTGCTTCCGGCGCTTCCGGAAGCACCAGTCCCAATTCCCGGTAGTAGGCCTCCTTCAGGATGCGACGAAGCTCCCGGTATTGCGCTTCGACGCTTCCCTGCAACTGCACGACCTGATTTTCCAGCTCCAGGGTATACGGCGATATCGCCGCCTCGGCCGACATGCCGAGCTCCTGCAGCATGTCCGCGCTGACCCGCGCTTCAGCCCGCTTGTCCAGCGCAGTCTTCAACAACGCGGCGCCGCCGATGATGCCGACGACGCCGCCGTAGTACGTCACGGCATTTTCGGCGGTGGCCTGGGTGGCGATGCCGCTGACGACCGCGGCCGAACCGGCGATGGCGCGGGACCGCGCCTGCTGTTTGGCGCGCTTGTGGGTGATTGCCTCGTCGTAGGTGGCGCGCCGCCAGTTCTGGTAGGGCGAAAACATGTTGGTGCCGAACGACTCGTAGTATTCGTCGAGGGTATCGATGAACAGGTACTCGCGTTCGCGCACGCGTCGGACGCGCGCGAGGTTCTGGTCGCCCTCGGCGGGGAGGCGTCGCAATTCGAATCTCCCGGACCTGCTCGGGGTGATGTAGCTCGCAAACGCGTCGGGCACGAAGTCGCGGGCGAACCGCATTTCGGCCGCGGTGCGGATCGTCCTGATTCGATCCGGATCGAGCTCCTTGAGATACGCGACCATGTCGTCGGCAATGTTTCTGTAGACGCTTTGAAACGGGTCGATCGTCTGTTCGTACGCGGAGTCGTAGGCGTACTTGCTGGCGAGAGCGCGATATTCCTTGTCGAACCAGACCGTGCCGAGCACGTCGGTCGCGCGTGCGCGCAGCGCCAGGGATTCGCCGTCGGAGTGCTCGATGGTCGCCTGGACGGTAACGTCGACCGCGTGGGTCGCCCGAGGAACCACGCGCACCGCGCCCCAATTGCCCGTGGATTGCAGCAGGTTCTTCAGGTAGTAGGCGAGGTAATTGCCCTCCGCCCGCCTCACGTCCGGGGAGATATTGGCCTTGATCTGCTCGTCGAATTCCTCGGGAACATTGGCGTCGAATATCTCGACGCCGACATCAAGCAGCAACTCTTCGGGAACGGTTTCGGTCAGCGTTTCGGGCGGCGTCATGTCCACCACGCGCACAGTCTGAGTGACGACGCACCCGGCCAGGCCGATGGTAGCGAGGAGAGTCCGGCAGGTTGCCCGCCACCGGCGTTGGGGTCCGCGCGCTATCGGGGAAAGCAGAGGTCTGCCGGGCGGCGCCATGCTGTCTCGAACCACGCTACCTTCGCCCTCCGCAGCGCCGATACTCGTCCCAAAGCTTTTCGCGCAGCTCCTCATCGGCGGTCTCGGCCATGGCGGCCTCCCGGATTTGCCGACACACGACATCGTCGTCCGTGGCGTCCGCGACATCGGGCGGGACGGGCAGCCGGGGGAGCGGTATTGGCGCGGGCGCGCTCTCACCTTCGACACCTCCGCCGCCGCCGCCCGGAGCCTCCTCCTCTTCCGATCCACCCGAAGACTTGGGCTCTTCAGGCTCCGGCCGCGTGCCCTGGCCCGCGGTTTCGTTCCGGCGCGCCCGAATCGCCTCCCTCTGGCTCAGGATCTGGCCGTCAAAAACCTCAAGCGCATCTTCGAAATCGCTGTCTTCTCGAGAGTTTCCGGACTCGTCCTCTTCCGAACCGTCGTTCGGCCGGTTTCCTTCCGGTCCCGGCACTTCGTTGCTCGACTCCCAGCCATCGTCGCCAGAGCCGCCCCGATCATCCCCGGATCCTTCCTGATCGCCGCCGTCGCGAGGCCTTCCGGTTCCGCCATCGTCCGGCGCATCGCCGGAGGGACTACCCGAAGGCGAGCCTGGCGAAGGAGAACCCGGTGAAGGCATTCCCGGCGAAGGCATGCCGGGAGAAGGCAGACCCGGCGAAGGCATGCCGGGCGAAGGCAGACCCGGCGAAGGCATGCCGGGCGAAGGCAGACCCGGCGAAGGCATGCCGGGCGAAGGCAAACCCGGCGAAGGCATGCCGGGCGAAGGCAAACCCGGCGAAGGCATGCCGGGCGAAGGCAAACCCGGCGAAGGCATGCCGGGCGAAGGCAAACTTGGCACGGGGGAAGGAATCCCCGGCATGCCGGGAATCCCCGGAGTGCCGGACACGGGAGGTGCCTTGCAGGACGAAACTGCCGCCAGGCTGAACAACACGCCCAGACACATGATGGCCCGTGCGAAGTTCATCGTGGTACAACTCCTTCTCATAGCTGCCCCTGATCTCTCGGCCAGAGCGCCGAGAGCGCACGCGATGCGTCGATCATACTCCGTATGGCATACGCGCGGTCGAAAGGTTCGGCATCGTTCATACATGGTTCATTTACGAATCGGCGGCGGTTTCCCGTTGCCCAAACCAGAATTTAGAACCGGAATGCCTTCCCTCTTCGCTCCCTCGGCCAGGCGGGGTTGCGTCAGGTTGCCGGATCCGTCTTCGGGTCTGGCTTATAGGGGAAGTGGTACTCGACCCGCACGTCTTCCGTCAACACGGGAAGCGCTTCGATAAAGGCGGGTCGGTAGCGGGCTCGCCGCGTGGCCTTGCGCACCTTGAACTCCATCATGCCCTCGGGTTCCGAGCGCAAGGTGGACAGGTCGGAAACGAGGCCCCGGTCCGTCACCGTAAGCGCCAACTCGACTATGCCGTCTTCCGTCACCGAGGCGAGAACCGGAGCCGGCGGAGGCGGGAGGGGGAGATAAAGCGGCGTCGGATCCTTGAACACGGCCTCCAGGCCATCGGGATCGGACTCGAGGAGTTCCCAGATGCGGGTGTAGAGCGGAAACGCACGATTGTATTTTTCGAACAGCAGGTACCAGTCGGCGAGTTCGAGCATGGCGGCGGCAACTTCCGCGTTCGACCCGTCCGGTTTTGCCATCTCGATGTTGATGACTTCGATCAGCGCGCGCTCTCCGGGGCTGAAGTTATTGAGCTGCACCTGCTGGTAGCGGTTGTTCACGCGGTAATACGACGGGTTGCCCGCGTTGGGTTTCTCAACAACGACCGTCGGGAACCGTTCTTCGCGGAAGGTGCGGGCGAGCCCCTTGAGCGCCCTGATGGTCTTTGGGTCGTCGGCGGACAGGTGGCGCTTGCCCAGCAGGACAGCCTGAGCCAGGAACCTGCGGGCAACAAAGATGTTGTGCTCCTCGTTGTACCAGTCGGCGAGCAGGAACAGGCCCGGTATGAGCCTTGGATCGTCGTTGCCGTAGGTGCGAGTCAACAGGTCGTAGGCGTATTGATGACGGTTGTTGGCGGATTCGCGGTCGCCGAGCGCGGCGTACGCGGTCGCTTCGCGATAGACGACTTCGATCTGGTCGGGCGTGAACAGGCCCTTGTTCACCCGCGTGACCAATAGCGAGCGGTCATAGGCGTCCAGCGCGCCGACGACATCGGCCAGCCCCAGCCGGGCGTCGCCGAGCAACATGAGCGGCCGTGCCAGTTCGATGTCATGCCGGTGCGAACGGTCTTCGATTTCCTCGACCATCTGCCCGGCGGCGGCGGCGGCCGCATCGTACTCGTTGGCATCGAGTTGCACTTCGATGCGCGTCAGGGCGCTGCTTTCGCCCAGCAGCGCCTCTCGGATCGTCTCATCGGCCCAAGCGCTGCCGACCGTGGCCAAACCGGCCAGAATGAAGCTTGCCCGATACTTCATCGTGATCTCCAGGGCGAATTCGCTGGTTTGCCTTCGCCCGATAACACTAGGTTGCGAGTGTCGTACCGGCTCGCGCCGCAGTCAAGGGGTTTGACCCGGATTGACCCGGATGTGTTGACCCGGATGTTTGACCCGGACATTGTCGCCGGATCCAGCGTGTGGACGGTTGCCGGAATGCGATGCATGCCTCGATCCGCGTCATGATCGGGACGATGTGTGATTTTTGTCCAGCAACTCGGCTACCATCGCGAACATGCCTGGGCCACCCCCTGCTGCGGACTTCGAAATCGACGCGGTCGGACTCGTGTGTCCGGAGCCGCTGATGATCGTGCGCAACAAGGTGCGCGAGATGCGGCCGGGAGAGACGGTCCACATCGTCGCCACCGATCCGTCGACCACGCGCGACTTTCGCAACTTCTGCCGGTTCATGGGCCACGCGCTGCATGAGCTCGGGGCGTCGGGGCCCCGGCTCGAATTTGTCATCGAAAAGCGGGCGTGAGCTTCTACTTCGCTTATGGCGGCAAAGGCGGAGTGAACGGCGTTGGCTGAACGCTGCGACGCGGTAGTCATCGGCGCCGGCGTGATCGGCCTGGCGGTGGCGAGGGAACTCGCCCTGGCGGGGCGGGAAGTGCTGATGCTCGAGCGCAACGCCTTGATCGGCGCCGAGACCAGCAGCCGCAATTCCGAGGTGATTCACGCCGGAATCTACTATCCGACGGGGTCGGTGAAGGCCGAGACCTGCGTGCGGGGAAAGGCGCTGCTGTACGACTACTGCGATCATCGCCATGTGCCGTACAACCGCCTGGGCAAGCTCATCGTGGCGACATCCGGGGAGCACCTGGAAGTGCTGCGCGGTTACCAGCGCCAGGCGCTGCGCAACGGGGTGGGGGAACTGCGGTGGCTCAACCGCGATGAGGCGCTCGGTCTCGAGCCCGATGTCCGTTGCCTGGCCGCGGTGTTCTCGGAGACGACGGGCGTCATCGACAGCCATGCTTTCATGCTGAGCCTGCACGGGGATGTCGAGGCGCACGGCGGGATCGTGTCGTTCCACACGGAAGTCACGAGCCTGGGTCGGGAGGGCGGTCGACTGCTCGTACGCTGTGGCGACTTCGATCTTGCGGCGAAAATCGTCGTCAACGCGGCCGGGCTCGAGGCGCCGCAGGTCGCCAGCGCGCTCGGCGGCCAGCGCCGGGGCTACTACGCGAAGGGACACTACTACGCGCTCTCGGGCAGGAGCCCGTTCACGCACCTCGTGTACCCGGTGGCCGACGAGGGAGGGTTGGGTGTCCATGTGACCCTCGACCTGGCGGGACAGGCCCGCTTCGGTCCCGATGTCGTGTGGATCGACGAAGCCGACTACGCGTTCGACCTGGCGAATCGCCACCGTTTCATCGAGTCCATCCGAAAGTACTATCCCGGCATCGATCCCGATCGCCTGCATCCCGACTACACCGGAATCCGTCCCAAGCTCGCGCCCGCCGGCAGCCCGGCGTCGGATTTCGTGATCGAGGGCCCCTGCGAACATGGAGTCCCGGGCCTGGTCAATCTGCTCGGAATCGAATCGCCGGGCCTCACTTCTTCGTTCGCCATTGCGGAACGGGTAGCTCGAATGCTAGCTTGACGACCCGCCGCCCGGGTTGTGGCCCTGACGACCTGTTGCAGACGCCTGCGCTTCATCGGCAACGGCATCCGCCAGGCGTCGGTAGTCGGCGCTACCCCTGGCGATAGTGCTGCAGGAAGCGCTCCATGCGGCCGATGGCGTCGCTCAGTTCGTCGACCCTTGGCAGGAAGACGAGGCGGAGATGGTCCGGCTCCGGCCAGTTAAAGCCCGTCCCCTGGATCACGAGGATGTGTTCTTCGCGCAGCAGGTCGAGAACGAAGCGCTCGTCGTCGGTAATATTGAAGCGTTTCGCATCGATTCTCGGGAACAGGTAGAGAGCCCCTTTCGGCTTGACGCAGGTGACGCCGGGGATCGCGTCCACCAGCGCATGGGCATGGGTGCGCTGCTCTTCGAGCCGCCCGCCGGGACGGATCAGGGCCTCGATGCTCTGGATGCCGCCGAGGGCGGTCTGTATCGCGTGTTGCGTCGGCACGTTTGCGCACAGCCGCATGGACGCCAGGATGTCGAGCCCTTCCATGTAGTCGGCGGCGCGGCGCTTGGCCCCGCTCACCACCATCCAGCCGGTACGAAACCCGGGCGCCCGGTACGCTTTCGACAGGCCATTGAACGTGATGGTGAGCACATCTGCGGGAATGGATGCCACGGGGATGTGCTGCGCGTCGTCGTAGATGACCTTGGCGTATATCTCGTCGGCGAAGACCACCAGGTCCCGCTGTTCGGCCCATCGCACCAGTTCAGTCAGGCAGTCGCGCTCGTAGACCGCGCCGGTGGGGTTGTTCGGATTGATGATGACGATGGCCTTTGTGCGCCGCGTGGTCTTGGCGCGGACGTCGGCCATGTCGGGCATCCAGTCCGCGCCCTCGTCGCACATGTAGTGCACGGGGACGCCGCCGGCGAGGCGCGTGACGGCGGTCCACAGGGGGTAGTCGGGCGCGGGGATGAGCACTTCGTCGCCATCGTTCAGCAACCCCTGCGCGGCCATCGCGATGAGTTCGCTCACGCCGTTGCCGATGTAGATGTCGTCTATGTCCACATCGGGAATGGCCAGTTGCTGGCAGTACTGCATGACGGCCTTGCGCGCGGAGAAAATGCCCTTGGAGTCGGCGTAGCCCTGGCTGTCGGGGATGTTGTGAATGACGTCGCGAACGATCTCGTCGGGGGTTTCGAATCCGAACGGAGCGGTGTTGCCGAGATTGAGTTTCAGGATCCGGTGGCCTTCTTCTTCAAGCCGGTGCGCTTCATGCAGGACCGGACCGCGAATCTCGTAGCAGACGTCGTCGAGCTTGGTCGACTTCACGAATTTGCGCCGCGGCTGCGGCAGCGCCGCTATCTCGGCGGCGCCGATATCTGCCGTCTTGTCAGTGCTTTGCACCTGTGGTGACCCCGCGTAGAATCCTGCCGAGGCGATGGGGCCGCGAAGTTTAGCAGGGGTCGGTGACGTATGCATGAGGCTGAAGAGGAAGGGAAAATCCGGAAATCAGAGGAAACGTGGCGCCAGCAACTCACCCCCGCGGAATTCGAGATCACTCGCCGTGGCGGCACTGAGCCCGCCTTCACCGGCATCTATTGGGATACCAAGACCGAGGGCACCTACAACTGCAAGTGCTGCGATGCGCCGCTGTTCGACTCGGAAACAAAGTACGACTCGGGCACGGGCTGGCCGAGCTTCTATCAGCCGGTTTCGTCGGACGCCGTGAAAATGCGCGAGGACCGGTCCCTGTTCATGCGCCGGATCGAAGCGCTCTGCGCCAACTGCGACGCCCACCTCGGGCACGTCTTCAATGACGGCCCGGACCCGACGGGCTTGCGGTACTGCATGAACTCCGCGTCGCTGGACCTCGAAGAAGGCTGAAGGGAACTCTAAAAGCCCGCCGCCAGTCCTTCCTTGCGGTGGTCCGACGCGGCGCAATAGCCCTCGTCGAGCCGATAGATGAGTTGCGCGCCGCCGAACAGGGGAACGTCGGGACCGACGCGCACCACGTTGTGTCCGCGTCCGGCCAGTTCCGCCGCCGCTCGATCGGAGAACCCGTCTTCAAGCGCCAAGGTGTAGTCCGGCAGGACCTGCCAGCGCGGCGCGTCGGAAGCGGCCTGGGGATTCTCGCCGAGATCGAAGATGCGGTGGACCATCTGCACGTGTCCCTGGTGCTGCATGTGTCCGCCCATGACGCCGAAAGACATGCGCGGCGCGCCGTTCTCGGTGACGAACCCGGGAATGATCGTGTGGCAGGGGCGCTTGCCGCCGGCGACCTGGTTCGGATGCCCCGGCTCCAGGGTGAAACCGTTGCCCCGGTTCTGCATGGCGATGCCGGTGTCCGGCACGACGATGCCGGAACCGAATCCGCGGTAGTTCGACTGAATGAAGCTCACCATTCGGCCGTCGGCGTCGGCGGCGGTGAGGTAGACGGTGTCCTGGCTGACGGGGAGACGCGCGGGGGGCAGGTTCGACGCGTCGTGTCCGATC
The DNA here is from genome assembly GCA_963668365.1 of Pseudomonadales bacterium. Taxonomy (GTDB): domain Bacteria; phylum Pseudomonadota; class Gammaproteobacteria; order Pseudomonadales; family Azotimanducaceae; genus VXNE01. Next base: position 3,402,432 of record OY764266.1, on the reverse strand, counting down.
GTGCGGGCGACGCGTTCAATGGAAACGGGGTCCAGCAGCGCTTCGGGCGAGACGGCCATGGAACCGGGATCCGCGAAGTGATCGAACGCCGCGCGAATCGCGATCTTCATCGCCTCCACCTGCAGATGCACGGACTCGACGCCGTTCGCCGGCAACGCGCTCAAGTCCCGGTGCGCGAGGATCGCGAGCGCGATCTGCGCCGCCAGGCCCTGACCGTTGGGCGGTATCTCGTGCAGGGTGACGTTGCGATACGCCTGCGCGCCCGGCGTCACCCATTCCGTGCTGTGCTCGGCGAGATCCTCCAGGGACATCGCGCCGCCCATTGCCTTGGCATTGGCGACAATGGCTTGTGCCAGCGTTCCCCGGTAGAACGCTTCGCCGCCGGATCCGGCGATCTGCTCAAGCGAGCGCGCGATTTCGGGCCGTCGCACCAGTTCGCCGGGTCCGGGGCCTCTGCCGTCGGGGGCGAAATGGGCCATGAAACCATCGAATTCGCGATAGATTTCCACTGCCGCCCGCCAGGCCTGCGCGGTGATATGCCCGACCTGAAACCCCTCCCGCGCGTAGTGGATCGCGGACTCGAACAGCGCCTCGAAAGGCAGCGCGCCGAAGCGTTCAGAAAGCGTCGACCAGACGTCGACGGCGCCGGGAACGGTAACCGCGTCCCAACCGAGGACGGGCATTTCAGAAAGGTGAGCGAAACGCTCGGCGTTCCAGGCGCGCGGCGACCGGCCGGAGCCGTTGACGCCGTGCAGCGCCTCGCCGTCCCGGACGATGGCGAACGCGTCGCTGCCGAGACCGTTCATGGTGGGCTCCACGACCGTCAACGTGATCGCCGTGGCGAGCGCGGCGTCGACGGCGTTGCCGCCACGCCGCATCGCATCGATGCCCGCTTCGGCCGCCAGCGGCTGTGAGGTGGCGACGACGTTGCGCGCGAACACCGGCGCCCGCCTGGAGGCATAGGGGAAGGACCAGTTCAGCATCTCGCCGGCGCGCCTTGATGAGGTCGCGCTACCTTACGGCGTTCGTCGGAGTCACGGCAAGGCGTTCGCGCCGACTTCAGCCGCCCTCGAGTTCGAATTTGATGAGATTGCGGACGCCCGAAACCTCCATCGCCTCCCCGTTGGCGACCTTCGGCTTGTATTTGAATTTGAGCGCCGCCCGAATGGCCGACCGCTCGAAGACGCCCGGAGGTTGCGCCTCCACCACCACGGGGTCTCGCACCCGTCCCGAGGTCGTCACAACGAACTCCAGCAGAACGTATCCCTCGATGCCTCTCTGCTGGGCGCGGCGGGGATAGACCGGCTTGACCTTGACGATCGGCAGGTATTCGCCATCGGCCTTGAATCCGGGACCGATGGGTCCCGCTCTCTCCCGTTTGATCGTGATCGGGTCGATATCGATGCCCTGCTTGATATCCGTGTCGTAGTCAGGTTTGGGACGATCCGGCGGCATCTCGTCGGGCGGGGGAGGCGGCTTTATCCGGTCTCTCCGGGGCGGCACCTCCACCTCCTCCTGCAGGCGCACGAACTGGAGAACCTGGCCCTTTCCGGGATCGGTGAACGGGTTCATGTCGCTCTTGATCAGCGCCTGCATGAGAAGAAAGAGGATCAGGGTCGCGACCAGTCCCGTTGCAACGCTGATCGCATATCGCGCCATCTGCCCGTTATCGATCTTCCCCACGCATCCGGGGACTGCCAGAGTTTCCTGCAAATCAAGTCTTGAATGGATCACGATGACACCCTATTCCGTGCACTCACGTCGATTGGAACGGAGGAGGGCCGGAAAAGGGGTTACCTGTTTGCGACGGGACCGCCTTCGAGCGGGTGGTTGAATGCAAACAGCCAAACACCGAAGCGGGGTTTGCCGCAGCCCTTTTGCGCCTTTTGGTTTGATGAGCGGCGGTCGGCAGGCGATGGGGAAACGTGGACTACATCAAAAGCGCATCGCGCGACTTGGCAGGTTCGAAAGCGGGGCGTTCGTCGCGCCAGACGGCGGGTGGCAACGGTGTTTCCGACGGACGGTCGGCGTGGAGCGGTCAGTGCGGGTAGTACCTTCGCGCCCGCGTCCGGCCTTGGGCCCGAGCCAATTCCAGTTCGACGAGTTCGTTCAGCAACGCGCGAGCGTAGGCGACGTCGCGGCCGATCAGCGCCGCGCCGTCGGCGGACGAAAGACTGCCTTGGCGACGAATCTCGTCGAGCAGCGTTTGCGAGTGGGTTTCTCGCTCGCTCGGCGACCCCGAGCCCGCCTGCGACAAGACAGCGTCCGCGAGAATGTAGCGCGAACCGCCCCGAACGCCAACGCGGCGTAACAGCCCTCCCGATACGGCGCGGGCGAGCACCGCATTGACATTGGCGTTGGGAATCAAGGCACGAAGCGACCGCGGCGTGACGGCGCCGTGGCGACGGGCCGCGATTAGCGCGCGGCACTCTTCGGGCGTGAGTTCGCTCGTGGCGATCTGGCTGAGCCAGACTTGATCGTCGAGATCGACCAGCACCCGGTTGCGAAGCGTTACCGTAACGGAGACGGCTGTCGCGTCGAACGCCGGTGGTTCCATGAGTCGGGACTCCATTTCGCGGAACATGCGATCGACGCCTTCCCCGTATTCCTCGACGTATCCGAGCGTATTCAGTACGCCCATGATGCGCGGATTCCGGCTGTAGTGCTCCCGGCGCATGTTGTCGACCGTTATGTGGCCCGGCAGGGGGCCGGGGCTTTTCACTTCGACGCGGTCGTCCCAGACTGTGACATCCACGGTCGCTCCGGTCAGTCCGTAGTCCCGATGCGCGAGGGCGTTGACGATGGCTTCGCGCACCACGACGGTGGGATAGGCCGGTAGCGCCGCCCGGCGGAGCCCGGTCACCGCCTCCACCCGGTCACTGTGGCGGGCAATGAAATCCACGCAGCAGGAAACCGTGTCCGCCAGTGGGCCGGCGCATTCCGCCCTTTCCACCGAGGGCCCCGCCTGCGGGCCCACGCCAGCGCGCCGGACGAGCTTCACGGCGGCGCCACGCAGGAAGTTGCGCGGGTCTCGGGCGAATAGAACGACCGCGGCGCGCAGAATGCCCTGGTCCAGCGGCGGCGATTCGGGGATGGCAACCCGGAGATCGACGAGGGCGCGCGGTATGCCGCCCGGGTCGATGGCAGGACGGCCATCGGCGTCTAGCGCATGGTTGATCGCATCGAGCGAGAATGCGGCACTGTCGAACGCGGCGACGGGTTCATCTTCCGCCGCGCGTTGCTCGCGTTCGCGGACGAACCGGGCCATGGCATCGCCGCGCAACGGCTGAGAGTCACCTCCGATGCGCCTCAGCAGTCGCCCGTCCGGCGTCGTCACGATCCGACCGCGCACTTCCGGGACCGCCGTGACCGTCACTTCCACGTCCGCCACCGCGATGGGCCGAATCTGGACATCGACGCCGCACTCCATGGCGATGCGCGTGATGCGGTCCTGGGTGTTCTGCGACAATGGACAGCCGACGATGCGCCGCCTGTCGTCGACGCCATGGACAATCAATCCGCCGTCCGTCATGGCCATGGCAGCGATGGCGTCGCGGATATCGGTGGCGACGCCACGCTTGAAGTCGAGTTGCGCGTGTTCGACGCGTCCGAACAGGTCCCAGAATGCTTGCGTTGTAAGAGGGTTGGGTATCGCGCCGAGCTGGGGAACAGTCATCATTGGGAGAAAGATTATCAAATGTTTCGTTCAAATCCACCAATTCCCCGTATATTTACGAAAGATTAGACAATATTTTGGTTGGTGCCTGACCTGTCCCCGCCGTCTCAGGGCGCATATCAAGCGACGAGGGATGCCCATGTCAGTTGAACGGCAGGCCCCTCGGCCCTGAACGTCCGCCAGCGCAAGGGTCCCTGGAGGAGTCGATCTTCGTGGAACAACACGTGACCCCTTTTCCTGCCTCCGCGCGTTGATCAGAACGGAGAGAGCCGAAAAGGGGTTAACTTTGCTGGAGAGATGCGACGTGGTGCCCGGCATTGTTTGAATCCTCGGACGACTACCTGATGGGTCGCTTCGCCGCGGGCGACTACGCGGCGTTCGAGACCTTGTACGGGCGGCACAAGGACGCCGTGTACCGCTATTTCCTGCGTGCCACGGATTCGGCGAACGCCGCCGACGGCCACCAGGAGACCTGGTCGCGCGTGGTGGCGAAACGCGGACAATACCGGGGCGAAGGGAAATTCCGCCCCTACCTGTTCGCTATTGCGCACAACGTGCTGATGGACCAGTTCCGCCGTCAGCCTCGGGAGGCGGTTTCGGATGTGGAGGCGGTCGCCGACGGGTCGCCGGAACGGGACGCGGTCAACCTGGAGGCGACGGAACGCTTGAACTCGTTGATCGCCGGGTTGCCTAATGCCCAGAGGGAAGCGTTGGTCATGCACAAGGAAGCCGGGCTGACGATCAGGGAAATCGCGCGGGTGACCGGTGTCACGGAGGAGGGCGTCAAGAGCCGTCTGCGCTATGCCATGGCGAAACTGAGGCGGGGGATGCGGGACTATGTCTGACGACTGGTTCGACAAGACCTATCGTTCGGAGGAAACGCCGCCACCGGACCTCGACGCGAGGATCCTCAAGCGGGCCCGCCGGGCGACACGCCGCTGGGCCGGTTCGCTCGTCGCGGCCGGGATCTTCACCATCGCCGCGGTGCTGGTTCTTGCGATCATGCTGGCGAACATCGAACTCGATGTGCCGCCAGCGGAACGCCCGGCGGCAGGCGATGTGCCACCCTACCCGGCGGCGGAAGGCGATTGCGAGCGGTCCTTGTCGCTGGTTGGTCCGTTGGGCGGGCCCGGACGACAGGACCGTACCGAGATTTGCCTCGCCGGCGACCTGCTTCGCGCGGACATCTCCTGGGACGGCGAGCCAGCCTGTCCTTCGCACTTCTCCGTGGCGGCATCACCGGATACGCACGTTCGTCTCGGCGGCGGGAGCATCCTTATCGGTTCGGCGAGGTATCGATGCGTCGACGGAGTCTGGACGGCGGAGTAGGCGGTTCGCTGCGAGGCGAGACCGCGAATCCCAAAGAGGGGCCGTAAGGGAGTAAAATACCGCTTTGCGCCACCGTGAGGGATGATTTGGCCGAGACTCGCACCACCGCGTTGCCCGTGCGCGAAATCGCCTTGGTTTTGCTGCTGGCACTCGCCGTCTACGTCTTCCTTGCCATCGCGTCCTACTCGGAGCACGACCCCGCCTGGAGCTTCTCCGGCACCAATCTCGCGGTGACCAATCTCGTCGGCAAGAGCGGTGCGCTCGTCGCCGACATCATCCTGGTCCTGTTCGGACGCATCTCCTACCTGCTGCCGCTCGCGCTGGTGGTCGCGGGCGTCAAGGTGCTGCGCCCCGCGCCCAAGCCCTGGACGTGGCCGCTGTTCGGCATCCGGTCTTGCGGTTGGCTGGCGGTGGTCGTGTCTGCCTGCGTCCTGGCGCGCCTGCACGTCGCGCCGACCACGGTGCTGCGGGCGGGGCCGGGCGGCATCGTCGGCGATGCGCTGGCTTCGATGGGTTTGCCGGTGCTGGGTTGGGTCGGCCTGACGTTGATCGCGGTGGCCATGTTGATGATCGGAGCACAGGCCGCCCTCGGGTTTTCGTGGGTCGCCGTCGTCGAGGCGACCGGCAAGGGGGTGCACAGGGCGGCTCACATGGTCGTGGCGGCGGTCGATGCCGCGGCACGGATGGCGCGTTCGTTGTGGAACAAGGCGTTGGCGGCCAAGCCGGACGCCGGTCATGTCGCGACACCGGCGAACAAGCGAACGGCGCGTCGCGCGACAGCCAGCCGCTCGAGGACGCGGAAAACGGTGCCGAGTGCCGACGCGGCGCAGCCGCCGACGGCGGACGCTCCCCGCGCGGTGGCCGAGTCTCCCAAGCCCGCGGGGCGGATGCCGGATCTCGACCTGCTCGACAGGGAGGAAGCCACCGGGCGCGGCGGCTTCTCGGATCAGAACATTGAGGACATGTCGCGCCTGCTCGAGACCAAGCTCGCCGACTTCGGCATCGAGGCGACGGTGGAATCGGTCCTGCCCGGTCCGGTGGTGACGCGATTCGAGGTGCAGCCCGCCGCCGGCGTGAAGGTGAGCCGTATCACGGCGCTTGCAAAGGACCTCGCCCGTTCGCTCGCCGTGATCAGCGTTCGGATCGTCGAGGTCATTCCGGGCAAGACGGTCGTCGGCATCGAAATCCCGAACCAGCATCGTGAGACCGTGCGCCTGCGCGAGGTGCTGGCTTCGGACGTCTACCAGCGCGCGGATTCGCCGCTGACCCTGGCGCTGGGCAAGGATATTTCGGGCGGGAGCGTCATCGCCGACATAGCGAGGATGCCGCACCTGCTGATCGCCGGGACCACCGGTTCGGGCAAGTCCGTGGGCGTCAACGCCATGTTGCTGTCCATGCTGTACAAGGCGACGCCGGAGGAGCTGCGCCTGATTCTGGTGGACCCGAAGATGCTGGAACTCTCGGTCTACGAGGGCATCCCGCACCTGCTGACCCCGGTCGTGACGGACATGAAGGATGCGGCCACTGCGCTCAACTGGTGCGTGGAAGAGATGGAGCGCCGCTATCGCCTGATGTCTGCTCTCGGGGTGCGAAGCCTCGAAGGCTACAACCGGCGGATCGAAGAAGGGGACCAGACCGGCAGACCGGTTGCCGATCCGCTGTGGCCGGAGGATTCGGACGAAGAGGCGCCGCCCCTGGCGAAGGAACCCGTGATCGTGGTCGTCATCGACGAGTTCGCGGACCTGATGATGATCGTCGGAAAGAAGGTGGATCAGCTCATCGCCCGCGTGGCGCAGAAGGCGCGGGCGGCGGGCATCCACCTGGTTCTCGCCACCCAGCGGCCTTCGGTGGATGTCATCACGGGGCTGATCAAGGCGAACATTCCGGCGCGCATGAGCTACCAGGTCTCAAGTCGCGTGGACTCGCGCACGATCCTCGACCAGGGCGGTGCCGAGCAGTTGCTGGGCTACGGGGACATGCTGTTTCTGCCGCCGGGCACGAGCATACCGGTACGCGTGCATGGTGCGTTCGTGTCGGACGAGGAAGTCCACTCCGTCGTTGCCGACTGGAAGGAGCGCGGCTCACCGGAGTACCGAACAGAGGTGCTCGAAACGGTCGCGGGCAGCGCGCTCTCCGTCGCCGGAGACAGCGATCCGGAACAGTCGGACGAGCTTTACGACGAGGCTGTCGCCCACGTGATCGAGTCGCGGCGCGCTTCGATCTCGGCGGTGCAGCGCAAGCTGCGCATCGGCTACAACCGCGCCGCCCGGCTGATCGAGACGATGGAGGCGGCCGGTGTGGTGAGCGCGATGGACACCAACGGCAGCCGCCAGGTTCTCGTGCCGGACAGTCGCTGACGCGTGATCAATATCGAGCTAACCGCAATCGTCGCTGCTGCGGTCGCCGCCGCCGCGCCCGTCTCCGATTCCGCCGCGCTGCGCGAATTGCTGGCGCCCATGGAGGAGTACGCCGCGCAGTTCGAGCAGGTGGTGTTCGATGGGCGCGGGCAGCCGCTGCAGAAGGCGACCGGGACGATGCGCCTGCAACGGCCGGGACGTTTTCGCTGGGAGGTGACGGAGCCGTACAGCCAGCTTGTCGTGACCGACGGCACGACGGTGTACGTGTTCGATGCCGACCTGGCGCAGGTCACCGTCCAGCCGCTCGACGAGACCCTCCAGGGCACGCCCGCCCGCCTGCTCATCGGATCGATGGATGCTCTGGAATCCACGTTCGCCGTCGTTCGGGAGGAAGACCACGTGTTCATCCTGCACCCCAGGGACGAAGAAGCGCTCTATCGCCGGATTCGCCTCACGTTCGCTCCGCAACCGGCAGGCGGGACCGACGGGGCGGCGAATCCCGGCGCGATCCTCGTGGGCATCGTCATCGTCGATCACCTCGACCAGGAGACCCGCGTGGCGTTCAGGAACCCGACATTGCATCCCGCGCCGGCGCCGGACGCGTTCGACTTCCACATGCCCGATGATGTCGATGTGATCGGCGATGCCCCCGCGCGAAGCTCCGCTCGCTGACGCGCCGCTCGCGGCGCGCATGCGGCCGACCCGTCTGGACGAGTTCGTCGGCCAGGCGCACCTCTTGGGGCCCGGTCGCCCGCTCGCGCGCCTGGCGGCATCGCGCCGGGTCGCGTCCATGATCCTGTGGGGTCCTCCCGGAACCGGCAAGACGACACTGGCCCGCATCCTGGCGGATGCCGCGGGCGCGCGCTGGACCAGCCTCTCGGCGGTGCTGGCGGGCGTGCGCGATGTCCGGGCGGCCATCGCCGAAGCCGGGGCGCACCCGGACGCCGCGACGGTGCTCTTCATCGACGAGGTGCATCGGTTCAACAAGGCGCAGCAGGACGCGTTTCTGCCGCACGTGGAGCAGGGGACCGTCGTCTTCATCGGCGCGACGACCGAGAATCCATCGTTCGAGGTGAATTCCGCGCTGCTTTCGCGCACCCGCGTCTACGTTCTGCAGCCGCTCGCGACCGAGGACCTCGAGACCCTGGCGCGCCGCGCGCTGGCGCGCGAATTCGAAGGCACCGAGATCGAGCCGGAAGCGTTTCGCAACTTGATCGCGAGCGGCGATGGCGATGCGCGGAGGGTATTGAACACCCTGGAGATCGCGGCGCAGCTTGGAGACGGTACCATCACGGCGGAGCATGTGGAGTTCGCCGGCGGCCAGGGCTATCGTGGTTTCGACAAGCGTGGCGACGCGTTCTTCGACCAGATTTCCGCACTGCACAAGGCGGTGCGCGGAAGTTCGCCGGATGCCGCGCTGTACTGGCTCGCGCGCATGCTCGACGGCGGTTGCGATCCGCTCTACATCGCGCGGCGGGTGGCGCGCATGGCGACCGAGGACATAGGCACGGCCGACCCGCGCGCGCTGCAACTCGCGCTCTCCGCCTGGGATGCCTATCACAGGCTGGGATCGCCCGAGGGCGAGTTGGCCCTGGCGCAGGCGGTGATCTACCTCGCCTGCCTGCCGAAGAGCAACGCGGTGGAGGAGGCGCTTGGCGCCGCGCGGGAATTTGTCGCGACGCATCCGAGCTACCCGGTTCCGGCGCGGTTCCGCAACGCGCCGACGCGGCTCGCGGCGGAACTCGGCCACGGCAAGGGATACCGCTACGCGCACGACGAACCTGGCGCCTACGCCGCCGGCGAGCGCTATTTCCCGGACGAGATGGAGGACGTGCGCTTCTACCGGCCGAAGAAGCGCGGCATCGAGGCAAAAATCGCCGACAGATTGGCTACACTGCGCGAGCTGGATCAATCGCGGACGGCTCGCCAGACGGCCCGCCGGCCCCAGGACGCGGCTGGAGAAAACAAGACGACGTCGGATACGACCGGGCCGGGCGAAGAATAATGCTGGATCGCAACTACCTGCGGCGCCATGCGGTCGAAGTGCGGGATGCCCTGAAGGTGCGGGGCTTCGACTTCGACCTGGACCGCTATGCCGCGCTCGAGACCTCCCGCAAGGCCTTGCAGGAGGAGACCGAGACCCTGCAGGCGGAGCGCAACGCCAAGTCGAGAGCCATCGGCGTCGCCAAGGCGCGGGGCGAGGACATCGCGCCCCGCATCGCGGAAGTGGGAGATCTCGGACGTCGCCTCGACGACGCCCGCGCGCGTTTCGATGCGCTGCGCCGGGAATTCGACGGTTTCCTCGAAGGCATACCGAACCTGCCCGACGGATCGGTGCCGCCGGGAGACAGCGAAGACGAAAACGTCGAGATTCGATCCTGGGGCGATCGCGCGGTCTTCGACTTCCAGCCGCGGGACCATGTCGACATCGCGGGCGGCGCGCTGGACTTCGCCGCCGCCGCCCGGATTTCGGGCGCGCGGTTCTCGATCATGTCCGGCGACCTCGCCCGCCTGCACCGGGCGCTGGCGGCATTCATGCTCGACATGCACACGCGGGAACACGGCTACGAGGAACTCTACGTGCCGTACATCGTCAACGCGGACGCGCTCAAAGGCACCGGCCAGCTGCCGAAGTTCGAGGCGGAGCAGTTCGGCATTCGAGGCGACGAGAACTACTACCTCATCCCCACCGCCGAGGTGCCCGTCACCAACGTGATTCGAGACGCGATACTGCCGGCCGACGCGCTGCCCTTGCGCTACGTGTCACACACGCCGTGCTTTCGCCGCGAAGCGGGCACGTACGGCAAGGACACCCGGGGCATCATCCGACTGCACCAGTTCGACAAGGTGGAACTCGTGCAGGTCGTCGAGCCGAAGAATTCATGGGACGCGCTGGAGGAACTCACTTCCCACGCGGAAGCGGTCCTCATGCGGCTGGAACTGCCCTATCGGGCGGTCGTCCTTTGCGGCGGCGACCTGGGCTTCGCCGCCGCCAAGACCATCGATCTCGAGGTCTGGCTGCCCGGCCAGGGCCGGTTCAGGGAAATATCGTCGTGCAGCAACTACCTGGATTTCCAGGCGCGCCGCATGATGGCGCGCTATCGGGCGGGAGAGGGCACCGCGTTCGTGCATACGCTGAACGGCTCCGGCCTGGCCGTGGGGCGGACTCTCATCGCCGTGCTGGAGAATCACCAGCAGGGCGACGGCGCCGTGCGCGTGCCGGAGGCCCTGCAACCCTACATGTCCGGGACGACGAGGCTGCGGTTCGAAAAACCGTGAAACGGTTGCCGCTGTTCCTGGACCTCTCGGAGGAGCCGTGCCTTGTCATCGGCGGCGGCGAAGTGGCGGCGAGGAAGATCGCCTCGCTGGTCGATGCCGGCGCGCGCGTGACCATCGTCGCGCCGGCGCTCGGCGATGCCGCGGCCGAACTTGCCGAGCGGCACGATCTCGATGTCGAGTTGCGGGAATTCCAGGAGACCGATGTCCGCGGTCGCCTGTTCGTGATCGCGGCGACAGGGGATTCCGAGGTCAATCGCAGGGCCTGCGCCGCCTGTCGGGAACGCCGGGTGCTGATCAACACCGTGGACGATGCCGCGCTCAGCACCGCGATCTTCCCCAGCATCGTCGACCGCGCCCCGGTGACGGTCGCGGTCTCCACCGGCGGCGCGTCTCCCACGCTTGCGCGACGCATCCGCGAACAGATCGAAACGCTGCTGCCGGCCGCCGCCGGGCGGCTGGCCGACTTCCTCGGGCACCGGCGCGAGCGCGTGCGCGCGGCGGTACCGGACATCGATGCGCGGCGCCGCCTATGGGAACAGGCTCTTGACGGCAATGTCGCCGCACTCATCGGCAAGGGCGACGAGGCCGCGGCGGATGCGGAACTCGCGCGGCTCGTCGCCGGAGACGCGCCCGAAGGCTTTGTGTCGCTGGTGGGCGCCGGTCCCGGGGATCCCGACCTTCTTACCCTGAAAGCCCTGCGCGCGCTGCAGCGGGCGGACGTCATCTACCATGACAACCTCGTTGCGCCAGCGGTGCTGGAACTGGGCCGTCGCGACGCCAGGCGCGTCTACGTCGGCAAGCGTCGCGCCTTCTCCGGCACCCGGCAGTCGGACATCAACGCGCTCATGCTCGCCGACGCGAAGCAGGGACTCCGCGTTGTTCGGCTCAAGGGCGGGGATCCCTTCATATTCGGCCGGGGCGGCGAAGAGATCGAGACATTGCGCCGGCACGGCATCGAGTTCGAGGTCATTCCAGGCATTACCGCCGCCCTCGGTTGCGCGGCCTACGCGGGGATACCGCTGACCCATCGAGACTGGGCGCAGTCGGTCCGCTTCGTCACCGGCCACCTCAGGGACGACATCGTCAATCTAGACTGGCCGGAACTGGCGAAGCCGGACCAGACGCTGGTCGTCTACATGGGACTTGTCGGGCTGCGGCAACTCTCGGCGCAGCTCATCGGGCACGGCATGGATCCCGACACCCCGTCGGCGACGATTTCCAGGGGAACGCTAGAGGACCAGGCGGTGGTGGCCGCGCCGATATCGGGGCTCGCACAGGCGGTGGAACAGGCCGATCTGCCGGGGCCGACAACGACGATCATCGGCCGGGTCGTCGACCTGCGGGCGCAACTCGGCCGATCCCGGTAACGTATCCAATCGTATTGGAAAGTCCGTTGTCTTAGCGGATATTTCAATATGAAATGATCGAGCGTTCGGGCTGACGATGGCAAGAACCGACTGACGCCGAACTGCGGTCCCGTCACCCATAGAGGCGATGCTGGCGAAAGCGCCGCGAACGCGGTCTAAACGTCGCAGTTCGTGGGCCGAGGCAGCCCTCCGATCTTGGCGATGAGCTTGGCGGGATTGCCGGGGAACAGCCTCATCAGGGCGATGCTCGAGCCGTATTCGCCGCCGAGTCGCAGGCGCGCGAGCTTCACCAGCGGCCGCATGGCGGGCGCCACGCCGGTCTCGGCGTGGAATGCGCGCACCATGTCGATCACGCGCCAGTGTTCGGGGGTCAGGGCCACATCGGCTCGGTTCGCGAGTTCCCGGGCGAGGTCTTCCGACCATTCGGACAGGTCCTTGAGGTAGCCGTCGCGATCGAGCGCGGGCGCGGTCACGTCCATGTGACGCTCGCATCGTGGCTGACCACGAGATCCACGAAACGGTCGTAGCCGACGGCCACGACGGGCGACTCGACGCGAACGCCGCGGGCGTTCGCGTCGTCTTCGATGGCCAGCACGGTGGCGGTCGTCGTCCGCGCGCGGCTTGCCGCATAGACGCCGTCGGCGAAGAGCAGCACGGCGTCGTCCGGTCCGACGTGGCGCAGGCAGGCGTCGAGGCCGCTTTCCCGGCCGACCAGGTGCACGAGCGACATGTCAGTCTGTCACCACGACATCCGCCGCGCGCAGGAGGGCGGCCACCTCGTCGTCTTCGACGATGCGCGCTTTCACCGCCATGTCGTCCGGGTCGATGGCGCGCTCGGCGAGACTCCCCGCGTGGGCGAAGAGTTCGTCGACATCGTAGGCGGGAAGCGCGTTCATGGCCTTGGCCGTGTCCTTTCTGTCGACCAGGGACGCGTCCTGTCCGCCCGCAAGCTGCCGGACGCCGTCGTCCAGGAACAGCACGCGCGCGGGTTGTTCGAAGACGCCGGAGACGAGCATCATGTCGATCATCTCGTTCGCCAGCGGCCCCGGCGGCTTGCGCACGAGGTAGAGAACGCTACGCACCGAAAGTCACCGTTCGGTCGCCTTCCAGCATTCCTTCCACCATCTGTCCCAGGCCGACGATCTCGAATCCGTCGCGCAGGTTGGCGCCGCCAAGCTCGTACTGTTCAGCCTCGCCGTCGTCGACGATGCCGCGGCGCAGCGATGCCGCGACGCAGACCGTCAGGTCGACATCGTGGCTGCGGGCGAAGTCGACCCACTGTGCGGCCACGTCGGTTTCGTCCCTCGGCGGCGTGGCGAACGCGTTGGCGATGTAGACGCCGTCGTTGTAGAAGAATGCGCGGTGTATGCGGTGCCCGGACCTCACGGCGGCCCGCGCGAAACGCAGAGCCGAGCGGGGTGCGTCCGATGCGTAGGGGGCGCCCTGGATCAGGAGCGTGATGCGCATCCGGTAAGACTCGCGGCCAAGAACAGTTGGGTTCGTATCATAGTGCAACAGGCGGTCCCGTTTGGCGCGGCGCCGCCGGGCGCCGTCCGCGGGTTCGCTACTTCGTGCCGGCGAGGGGCTCGTCGACCGACTCGGACTGCCCGGGGGAACCGGTTGCGGTTTCCCGAGCCGCCAGGATGGCAGCCAGCCGCCAGGCCGGCCATCGACTGCGAGTGATCTCGGAGCGTATCGTGACGGCGAACTCCATCGTGGCGCTCGACCCGTCGCTGTCGGTGGCCCGCACCGTGATCGTGGCCGCGCCCTCGGCATCCCCGACGGACGTGATCGTCGCACTCTCGCCCGTCACCGCGATGGTCGCGATGTCGGGATCACTCGATATGGCGACGTAATCGAGAGATGCGCTGTCGATGTCGGAAAAGTAACGCGGCAGGTGCAATGTCACGGAGTCGCCGTCCACCCCCACCTCCTGGTCCGCTATCTGCTCGGAAACCATGGGCTTGTTATCGAACAGCCGCAGCGGATCGCCGGCGGCCCCGATCAGCCCCCGGTAGCACAACGCGCCCGCGCACCGGCGCGTGGGGAGAGCGGGCGGCTCCAGCCTGGCCCATACGGGTTCATCGCCGTTCCGCGTGATGACAATGGCCTGGGCACTGCCGGAGGTTCCCGCCTCTATCGCGAGCGACGGACCATCGGCGACGCCGCCCGTGACGGACAGCGCCACGTCCATGTCGAAGGGCGCGCCCGTCGCGGTCTCGGCGGCGACCCGGGCGATGCGGCGCGCATCTGATACCGGAACGTCCCGCGCTACCGGGGTTGCCGTGAGCGGAAAGGGCGCGCCGGGATTTTCGTGGAACCACACCCATCGCAATCGGCTCAGCCCGGCGAACAGCCCTTTCGGAAGCGCGGTCAACCGGTTGCCCTGGAATCGCAGCGTCCGCAGCAGGGGCAGTCCATCGAAAATCCCCGGGGGAAGCCTCGCCAGCCGGTTGTCTGCCAAGTCCAGCACCTCGAGGCTCGACAGTCCCATGAAGGCGCGGATAGGCAATTCGGTCAGGTTGTTGCCATTGAAGTAGAGCCTCGCCACGTTGGACATGCCGACAAGGGCGCGGTTGGGGATCGCGGTGAGCGCATTCGCGTGGACGTCCAGTTCCACGAGGTTGGACAGTCCTTCGAATGCCCCGTCGGGCAGCGCTGTCAGCCGGTTCTCGTAAAGGTGCAGTTCCCGAACGCTGGCCAGGTCGTTGAATACCCCGTCCGGCAGGGAGGCCAGGCGGTTATCGTGGAAATGCAGTTCCTCCACGGCGGACAGGCCGTCGAACACGCCTTCGGGAAGAGAGGTCACCCGGTTGCCGTAGAAGTAAAGCTCCTTCAAGTTCGCCAGATCTGTGAATACCCCCTCGGGCAGCGCGCTCAGTCGGTTGTCCTGAAGATGCAGGGCGCCCAGTTCGGTCAGGCCGGCGAAAATTCCGCCGGGCAGGCGCGCCAGTTGGTTGTCCTGCAGGAGCAGGGTCCGCAGGCGGACGGTGTCTTCGAACGCGGCCTCGGGCAGCGCGGTAAGCCGGTTCCCGTAGATTCTCAGTCGCTCCAGGTTGGAAAGCCCGCTGAATGGACTGTCCGGCAACCGGGTCAGTCGATTGTTCTGGAGGCTCAGTATCTCGAGGTTGACGAGTCCGTCGAAAATTCCTTCGGGTAGCGACGACAGGCGGTTGTCGAAGAAATAGAGCCCACGGAGCCTCGACAGCCCATCGAACAGGCCGTCGGGCAGCCGTGTCAACTCGTTGCTGGCGAAGTAGAGCCATTGCAGGCTGGCGAGCCCCTCGAAGGTGTCGCTGCGAAGATGCGACAGTCCATTGCCGCCGAAAAAGAGTCGTTCGAGCGCGACGAGGCCATTGAACAGTCCCGCGTCGAGACCGGTGAGACGGTTGCTTCCCATGAGCAGGGACACGAGGTTCGTCAAGCCGTCGAATGTGCCCGCCGGCAGGGTGGCCAATTGGTTGTTGTTGATCCGCAACTGCTCGAGGTTGGCGAGGCCATCGAAGAGACCTTTCGGCAGCGACGTCAACCGGTTGCCCGAGAAGTACAGTTCCTTCAGGCCTGACAGACCGGCGAAATCATCCGTCTCGAGTGCGCCGATACCGCTCTCCGAGAGGTCCAGGATTTCTATCGAAGCCAGGTTCTCGTCGGTGATGTCTTCGCAGTCGAGATCACGGAAGATCTCGAGAATCCTGTCGCGAACCTGGGGCGTGCGCTCGCAGATGCCGGCTGCGGCCTGCGCATTGGCCGCGATCGCGCCCCAACACAGGAGCGGGCCGATGACCCCCACGCGGGCGAGTTTCCGAACGTTCATTGTCTGGCTGCCAAGGCTGCAAGCAACGAGTGGATAGAGGGATACTACGCCGATCAGGGTGCGCGGCGTCGATCATGTTCAGGCTTGGGTTCCTGTCCAGCGCAGTCCATCGCGTCAATCCAGTCGGCCGCGTCCCTCTTGCGCTCCGCGATGCGTCGAGGCGAGTGTCCTCGCGATCCGTGTTCGCTCCCGCCCGGAAGAGCATGCGCACGACCTCGCGGGGCCGATCGCGATTCCTGACCGTTGATCGAATGGCGCTCGCGAGAGGTGTCTCGCCTGCCGCGTCGATGGCGTCCACCTCTGCTCCACGGGCCAGCAGGAGGGCCACGATGTCGACGAAACCCGCCTTGGCAGCGCAGTGCAGCGCTGCCTGGCCCTTGTGGTTGCGGGCGTTGATATCGGCGCCCTGATCGATCAGCGCGGCCACCCGCCCGACATCGCCACCCCGGTCGCCCCGCGACTGGAAGACGATCGGAGGCCAGCCACCCTCGGTGTGATCGGGGCCGTACGCGTTGCCCCGGCCTCGGAGCAGGCGGAGGATTTCCGGATTGGTGATGCCGGAACGGGGGGCTTCGGACGTCGAAGGGTCGAGGCCCGCGCCTCGCGTGAGCAGCAGCGAGACGATGTCCAGGTGTCCCGATGCGATGTTTGTGACGGGTGACGCCGGTTGTTCGAGTCGTCAGAAAACGATCCGCCGGACACCGTCGACCAGGTCGAAATGCGCGTCGTTGCTCAGGACGGCGAGGCCATGCTGGCGGGCGAGGGCGGCGACCCAGGCGTCGTTCGACGGGATGGGTTTGCCGGCGCGCTTGAGTTGTAGCCGGATGTCAGCGTAGACGTCTGCGGTGGTGGAGTTGATGGTGGCCACCTCGGCGAGGGGCAGGTAGCGGCGAAGCCATTGCTGGTAGCGGTTCCTATGGCGCGATTGGCGGATGCCGAAGTAGTACTCGCCGAGAACGACACTAGTCGGTCGGCGGAACGAAGCGGAATCGCGACGCGTGCCAGCCCTTCGGCCCACGCCGACAGCGCATTGGTGTCGAGAATCACGGGATGTCATCGGGGGCGAGCTTTTCGAACTCCTCCTCGATGACCTCTAGGACGTGTCGATGTTCGTCGCCCAGGTCGGAAAGGCCCCCGAACCCCGCCATCCACGGAGGCTCCACATAGGTGTCGGGGCCGCGTGAAGGTTCCGCGTCCCGGACGCCGGCGGTGCCCCTGCGGAGCTGCTGCTCAACAGCTTCGGTGAAGAACCGCCGCATCGTGATTCCGCGGGTGGCAGCGAAAGCCTTGACCCGCCGGAAGGTAATGTCGGGGAGTTCGATGGTGGTTTTCATTCGGCCATATTCCCATATTGATGGAATCAAGGCTACCAAGGTGCGGCGCGCGCGCGGGCGAACCGGGGTCGGGTGTAAAATCGCGCGAGCGTTCGAGCGGGATTCTCCATGGCACTTTCGAAAACAGGCACGCTGTGCGCACTTGCGATACTGACCGCCAGCGGCGCCGCCGCCCAGACGGATGGCGGACCATACATAGGCCTGGGCATGTCGGGCAGCTTCTACGATGTGGACTACTCGAAGGCCGTCGACAACACGAGTCCCGCCAATGTTTCCGCAAACGCCGGCAGCATCTTCCGGGCTTCCGCAGCCGCGGATAGCGCCACTTGGGACGCCGGACTGTTGGCGGGTTACCGGCTGCCCCTCGGGTCGCTTTACCTGGACCTGGAAGGTGACCTCGTCCTGCACCGGGGAAGCGTGTCGTCCCACCTCGCGGGGCAGGGCACTTCGCCGCTGCGAAACCAACTCGGTGAAGTCTGGCCGGAAGACTGGTCACTGACCAAGCAGCGCAGCTTCGGCGCCACGGCCCGCGTCGGCATGGAAATCCCGGCGCTTGGTGCGAGCGCGTACGCCCTATTTGGCATGCGCCGTCTCGACGCCGATTTCGAAACCGCCTACACGGGGTGCCTGTCGCCGATGGGTTGCGGTCCGGGCGAACTCACATCCGGAGAAGAGCAGCACGATGAATCGTTCGACGCGCGCACATTCGGCGCGGGCCTCGAAAAGGCGTTCGGCGGCGCGGCCATCCGGGGCGAGTTGCGCTACACGGACCACGGCAATTCAACGCGGACCGTCGATTTCTCCGAGGTGGCCGTGACGGTGCCCGTCGAACTGGCGACCAGCGAGTTCGGTGCGGGAGTCAGCCTGATCTGGCGGCTGTGACAGGTAGTCGCGGTGTGCGGCGACGGCCGATAGCGTCCACGGCTTCATCGATTGCGCCGGGGTTCGCCATGCGTGCGTTCCTTCCGGCCATGGTCTTTTTGTCATGTTCACGACTCTGATCGACGGCGCTACGCTCGTATCCTGCGGAGAGGAGCCGGGATGGATCGCCGTGGACTGCCGGGCCGCGCTCGGCGATCCCGAATACGGCCTCGCCGCCTACCGTAGCGGGCGCATCCCCGGTGCGCGCTACGCGGATCTCGACCGGGACCTGGCCGGGCCGCCGGGGAATCGGGGCCGCCACCCGCTGCCGGATCGGGATGCGCTGGCCGGGCGATTCGACGCGTGGGGCATCCGGCATGGCGATCAACTGGTCGCCTACGACGATGCGGGCGGAATGTTCGCGTGCCGTTTCTGGTGGCTGGCGCGCTGGCTCGGGATCGAGTCGTGCGCCGTCCTGGACGGGGGCGTCGCCGCATACCTGGAGGCGGGAGGAAAGCTGACCCGCGAGGTGCCGGAGGTCGAGCCCTCCGGTTTTCGACCGTGTTCGTCCCTGACGCGCCTGGTCGAGGCGGACGACATCATCGCCGAGCGCTCGACACTGACGCTGATCGACGCCCGCGCCGAAGCGCGGTTTCGCGGCGAAGAAGAACCCATCGACCGGATCGCCGGTCACATTCCCGGCGCGCTCTCCTATCCCTGCGCCGACAACCTCGACCCTGCGGGGCGCTTCCGCCGCGACGCATCGCGATTCGCGGGGCTCGCGGGACGCAACGTGGTGAGCTACTGCGGCTCCGGCGTCACGGCGGCGCACAACATCCTCGCCATGGTCGATGCGGGCCTGCCGGAGCCGGCGCTGTATCCGGGTTCGTGGAGCGAGTGGATCGAGGATCCGGGCAGACCCCGCGCACCCTGACTCGGCCGTTACCCCGGCTGGGGAAGCATCGGGTTCCTGAACTGCAGCGCGAAGTCGGTGCCGCCATCCTCGGAATTGCGCACCGAAACGTCACCGCGGTGGGCCGTCATGACCGCACGCACGATGGCGAGGCCCAGGCCGTGTCCAAGGCGGTTCGGGGGGCTCTTCGCGAAAGGTTCGAAAATCCGTTCGAGCTCAGCGGGCGGTACGCCGGGACCGCGGTCGCTGACGGTGATCCGGCCGGAGTCGTCGACGGTCACCTTGAGGGTGTCGCCGGGCTTGCTGAACGAGATGGCGTTGTCCACGAGATTGGCGATCGCAACTTCCACGAGCCCCCGGTGACCCTCCACGACAAGCGACGTGGGTTTGCTGTCCAGTTCAATGTCGACCTGGCGGTTGACGCTCACGGGTGCGCGGCTGGCCACGACCTCCCGCGCAACGGCGACGAGGTCCACCCGGTCGGGCAAGTCGCGACTGTTGCGGATCTGCATGAGCCGGAGCAGTTGATCGACGAGGGTCGCCATGCGGCGCACGTCTTCGCGAAGCACGACCTTGGCGTCGGATTCGGGCAGCTCTTCGAGACGGGTGCGCAGCACCGTCATCGGCGTCCTCAGTTCGTGCGCGGCGGTGGCGAGGAACATCTCCTGCTCCTGGTGCACCGTGTCGACGCGCCGGATCATCTCGTTGATCGCGCGGACCAGGGAGGCCACTTCCGACGGCAGTCCTTCCTCCGGCAACAGCGCCTGTTCCCCTGTCCGCGTATCGAACGCGTCGGCGGCGCGGGTCAGCGTTCGCAACGAGCGAACCGCCAGAAGCATCACGATCAATGCGATCAACAGAACGCCTCCGCCGGCGATCAGGGGATCTCGGCCGACCCACCACAAAAGGTCGGGCAGAAACCTCGCGAGATTGATGCCGCGGATGTCGACGGGACTGTTTATGCCGGACACTTCGACGAACGTCTCCTTGCCGCCGCGAAGACTGAAGCTGACCTGGGCGGTAGTCTGTCCCTCGTCGATGTCGGCACTCCAATACGCCTGTGTCTGAAACTCGTCCACCAGGGTTCTGAGGCGCGGCAGCATGGCCATGTGCCTCGGCGGTGGCCCGAACCCGATCTCTTCCTCGCCGGTCCGGATGAAGTACCGGAAGTGTTCGTTCGCCCTCGCGATTTCGGCGATGACGGGTGACTTCCGCAGGTACTCCCGTGGACTGTCGCGATCGAGCGCCCTGGAGATCTCGCCCCCGACACTGAATCGCGTGCTCTCCAGCGGGGAGATCGCGCTCGAACTCATGAATTGGGCCAGGACGAGCCAGACTACGGCGAGAACCAGGAACACCACGGACAGGACGATCATCCGGGCGATCAGGGAGCGGGGCCAGGGCAGGACGAGCCGGGGTTTCACTGTTGCTCTCTCAGCATGTAGCCGACCCCGCGAACGGTATGGATCGTGACGCCGGCCGCCGCGTCGGCCAGGTGCCTGCGCAGCCTTGAGACGTGGGACTCCAGCGTGTTCGACTGGAACAGGTCGTCGAAGCCGTACATGGCCGACTCCAGGAACTCTCGGGTCGCGACCCGGCCGCCGCGTTCGAGGAGGGTCTGCAGCAGCGTCATCTCGCGGCGGGGAAACATGATCGGGACATCCTCTCCGCCGTCGGCGGCGCGCACGACGACATCGCGCGTTGCGCAGTCGAGGCGCAGTTTGCCGAATTCCACGACGCGCGGCTCTCCGTGGACGGGACGCCGGACGAGGGCGCGAATCCGCGCGCACAGTTCGTCGGGCTCAAACGGCTTGACGATGTAGTCATCGGCGCCAAGGTCCAGTCCCCGGACCCGTTCCTCGATTTCGCCGAGGGCGGAGAGGACGAGGAACCGCGTCTGCACCCCCCCCCCCCGGGCGTGCGAGATGAGTTCGGTGCCTTCGCCGTCGGGAAGCATCCGGTCGAGCAGCACGACGTCGTATGCGAAGTCCGTGACCGCCGCCTTGGCCATCCGGAGCGATTCCGCGAGGTCGACGACGTGGCCCTCGTTGCGAAGCAGGCGCGAAACCGCGTCACCGAGGTTTTGATCGTCCTCTACCAGCAGGATTCTCATCGGCAGGCCCGGTGCTGCGTCTCAGTTGCGGGCCACATCCGTCTCGGCGCCGCGTCCGACTACTGCGAACGTGGTTTCGAGGCTTTCGGTCACCGGCGGCAGGCAAAGATCGTCCTTGCAGGTCTGGTAGGTCACCCTGGCGAGGACCTCGTAGGTTCCGGGCGCTTTCGCGGCGACGCCTTGGGTCCAAAGTCGATCGGATCCCTCGTAGATGTCGTAGACGCCCTTGTAGTGATGCACGGGCAGTTGTGGGTCTCCCTCGGGCGTGACGCCGTCCGGTAGTTCGAACTGAACGCTTGCCGGGATCGCCCGCTGGTCCGCATTGCGCTCCGTGGGCGCGTAGATGTACCAGCCCGGGCGCATGGTGAAGTTGACCGCGAGGCTTGCCGTTTCGCCCTCTGTCGCCTCTGCGGGGGCCACGATTGCCAGGGTGACGGGCGAATTCGCGGTCGCCGACGCGGCCGGTCGACGCCCGGTCACGGTCCCGGCCGGTGCCGTTGTGGCGGTCGCCGCCGTATCCCGGCGCTCGCCCAGCATCACGTAGATGCGGCCCTGGTGGCGCATGGTCAGCCAGTGCGCCTTGCCCTCCTTGTACAGCCGGCCGATCGTGTCGTCCCAGTACTGCTGGTTGAACTTCACATGCTCCTGGAACTTCTCCTCTCCGGAGTGTTCCCTGAAGGTGCCTAAATCGAGCGACTCTTCGGTCGGACGTTCCCGCGGCGGATAGCGTCCGGGGTCCTTGCCGGCGCTCTCGACCTCGGTGACGTCTTCCCACTCCCAGGAAAGCTCGTCGCTGAACTCGCCGCCGTTCACGGTGGCGACGCTGGCGCCGATGATGAGGTCGTTGACGCCGTCGCCGTTCCAGTCGTCGACATAGACGCGCTGTCCGCTGCCCGGCAGGGCCTTGGTGCCGTCCGCCGTCGGCAGCAGGTCGACGCCGCGAACGAACCGGTGCCCATCCCCGGTTTTCACACCCCTGAAGAAGGTCACCGCCTGGCTCGCCGGGTGCCGGTACGAACCCGTCACCAGGAGGTCGAGCACGCCGTCCCCGTCCCAGTCGACGACCAGCGGACTGCTCTTGCCGTCGCCGTCCGGCGGCGGCAGGGTTTCCCACTCGGAGAGCGAGGCTTCCCACTCTGGACCGCGATCGAGAATGCGAAGCGGTTCACCGGCGAGGTCCAGGAGCGGCTTGCGCATGGCGAAGCTCGGCTTCTGGGCGCTGCCGACGTTTTCGCTGATGCGCAGCCCGCCGCTGCCGCCGACGATGAGGTCGAAGTCCCCGTCGCCGTCGAAGTCGCCGAAGCTCGCCGACGAGTAGACCCAGTAATGGAACGTGCCGATATCACCGGGTTCGCCTTCGTAGTTTCCGAACATCGGCTGACCGTTGGACGACGGGTCGCCTTCCTGCGGCAGCGTCGCGCCGGGCAGGAAACCCGCGTCGCTGCCACGGAACCAGGTGACGTCGCCGGGATGGTACTGGCCGGAGATCATGTCGAGATGGCCGTCGTCGTCGAGGTCGTAGAACTGCGGAGTGAAACCGATGCAGCACCACTGGGGCACCTCGAGGATGGTGCCCTCGGTATCGCGCGCCCACTCGAACTCGTCGGTGAACCTCGGGTCCGAATCGGTGCCGACGTTGAGGTAGACGCGGATCGTCGACCCCCCGGCGCCCATCGGGAAATCCTCGCCTGAATTGGTTTCGAACTCGCCGACCAGGAGATCGCGCTTGCCGTCGCCGGTCCAGTCCCACAACGCCGGCGCGGCGAGGCCGTGTTTCTCGGTGAGGATCGGCGCGGTCGATCCCATCACCAGGATGGGCTGGCCCAGTCGCGGCGTTCCCGGAATGCCGGCGTCGAGGATCTCGGGAAAGCTCTTTTCGTCGGCGGTGGCGCTCGCGGCAAGAAGCATGGCGAACGCGGTCCAATGGCTGGTTTTCATGGCGGTCTGTCCGATTTGCATATGCGGACGCTATCCCGCGCAGCTTACCGAAAGCTGACGCCGGCGGGGAGCGAAGCCGCTATCCGCTCGTCCGCCGAACGTAAGGTTCCGGTAAGGATAGTGGAGGATGATTCGCGGCCATTGTTGCCCGACAACACGGCGGCGGTTTTGTCATTGGCTATGTCAATAGCGATGAAGATTTGCCGACCGCTGGAATGCGGGCGAACGCTGGAATGCGGGCGAACGAGGGAATTTCGGGGGATTACAGAAATGGAATCTGATTACGCGTGGACCGGGCGCGCCGGTCGAGTTTTGGCGCTGCTCGCGGCTGTCTCATTGTTGTCTGGCCCTGCGGTTGCGCAGGAAGAGGATAGCGCCGCCGCGGAGCAGGACGAGGATTTAGTCGAAGAGGTCATCGTCACAGGAACACGGCTGCGGGGGGGCGATCCGACCGCCCGCGTCGACGTTGTCACGGCGGAGGACATCGCCAGGCAGGGACTGACGACCGTCGAGGACGTCATCCGCTCGCTTCCGCAAAACTTCTCGACGATCAACAGCTCGAACAGCCTCCTCTTCGGCAGCGACCTGCTGGATGCGAATCTCGGCGCCCTGGGCCTCGGCGCTGCCACTGCCAATCTCCGCGGCTTTGGCTCCAAGAACACGTTGGTGCTCCTGAACGGCAAGCGCTTGGCCGGCATCCAGAGTAGCGCGGAACAACTCGCTGCAAACCTCAATGACATCCCGGCGGGAGCTATCGAACGGGTTGAAATATCGCTAGACGGTGGCTCCGCAGTTTACGGTTCCGATGCCATAGCGGGTGTGATCAACGTCATCACGAAGCGCGACTTCAAGGGCTTTAGCGTTGGCGGCAAGATGGAGAACAGCAGTACGGGCGGCGATGCGAACTCCATCAATCTATACGGTGGCTCCGGCTGGGGCAGCGGAAACGTCTCGGTCATCCTGACCGCTCACCAGTCGGATCCGGTGAAGGCCGCAGAAACCGGCTGGGTGTCGAACGACTATAGCGCCCGTTACGGCGGCGACCAGCGCTACAACCTGGTCTACCAGGGATTCACCCGCTCCGGTGCCGTGGCGCTGTCACGGTGGGGCCCCGCCTCGCTCATCCTCCCGCCGGGCAATGACGGTCGCAATGCCCAGCGGGGAGACTTTGTGGCAATCCAGCCCTCCGATTATCTCGATGTTATTCCCGAGGACATCACGAGGGCCGCAGAGCGACAATCTTTGACCGTGAGCCTGCTTCAGAACTTTGGCGCTCGCGAGCAACTCCAGTTTCGGGCGGACGTGCTTTCGTCCGAAACCGAGAGTAGATCGAGATTGTCGACGTTCGGTTTCAGTGCGATCCATGTGCCCGCCAGCAACGCCTTCAACAACTTCGGCCAGGACGTTTATGTCGAGTACTACGCCGATACCGAAGTGGAACAAGGCTTGGTGCCGGACGTGGAACAGACGGACCTGCAGAAGCACCTGCAATACGTGCTCAGCGCTACCTACGTTTTCAGCGACAACCTGCGCCTCGAAGTCGATTACACAAAGGCGCAGGGGTCGTCGGAAGGGGATCAATTCATGTTCGCCCCGCCTTCGTCTCGTGTGGACGACCCGCAGCGACTTGAACGCCTTCTCGGCCTGATCGCGAGTTCCGATCCCTCGACTGCGCTCAACCTGTTCGGTGACGGCACCGGGCAGAACTCGACCATCGAGGAGTTTTACCGCAGTTTCGCGAACGACCACGACGAAACCCATCAGCGAATCATCGAGCCGAAGCTTACCGGGGAACTCTGGAAGATCTGGGGCGGCCGGATCGGTTTCGTCACCGGGGTTGAACTGCGCAAGGAGTGGATCGAGACGCCGGGCGACGACTTCTACGCCGATTACATCGGCTCGGATCGCCCGACACGCGACCTTAAGGGGTATTTCCTCGAAGCAACCGCGCCGTTGGTGGGCGAGGGCAATAGCCGCCCATTGATGAAACGTCTGGTTCTATCCACACAGTTGCGCTACGACGTCTACAACGTAGAGGGCTCGATCGAGAACGACGAGAGCGGAAATCCCATTCTGATCGACGAGGAGTTCACCAACACTGTATCAAGAGTGGGCGTGGCTTGGCATCCGACGGACACCCTGATCTTGCGTGCCTCCCGCTCCGAAGCATTCAGGACGCCTTCGGTCTCGGACCTGTACGGAGGGACGAACCGCAGTATCGAGTCGAACTTTGTCTTCGATCCGCTCAGGGATCCGCCTTGGGTTCCGGGACTCATCAGTTTCGGCCCGAATCCGGATCTGCTCCCTGTGTCTTCCACCAACTGGACTTTCGGAATGGAATGGCGACCGCCCGCGCTCGAAGGGATGACAGTGAAGGCGGCCTGGTCGAGCATCGATCTTGAAGACAGGATCGCTGGGAGCCAGGAACTGCGAGGTCTGCTGCCGGTGGAGGTCTATGGCAACCTGCCCGAGTTCTTTCGGCGGGATGACGCCGGAAACCTGATCGAGTCCATCAGCAGAAGGGTCAACATCTCCCGCCGTGCGGACGAGCGGCTGGACCTGGAAGTCTCCTATAGGATGGACACCGCGTTCGGTACTATTCGGCCGCGCCTGGTCTACCACCGCGTGCTCGATATGTTCGACCAAGCGGTTCCCGGTGGTCAGGAGTTCGCCTTCCTCGGCGAGTCCATCGGCGTGGACAAGTACAAGCTGAACGCCAATGTGAGCCTGATCTCGGGGCGGACCACGGCGGACCTCTGGATCCGCCACATTCCGGGGTATATCAACAACGACTACGAAAACGCTTTCAACCCGCTTCCCAACGAACCAGTCGCCTCGTACACCACGGTGGACCTGACGGCCGCCTACGAAATGGACAACGGCCTGTTGATCCGCGTGGGCGGGCGGAACATCTTCGACCGCGACTTCCCGTTCATGCTGAGTAGTAGCCGCAGGCCCTACGACTCCAGTCGCATGAGCGTCCGCAAGCGGGTGCTGTTCCTCGAGGCGAAGTACACCCTGGGCAACTGAGGGCGACCCGTCGAACGCCGGGGGGCGGTTCCCGCCCCTCCGGCGGAGTCCGCGCTGCTACCGGCTTGCAGTCTCGGCTTTCGCCTTCTTGGCGGCCTTCCAGTCCTTCTTGCTGCCCTTTGCCCAACCCTTGCTTCCCACGTAGAAGCAGTTGAACCCCCGGCGGACGGATCCGTCGTGGTTGGGGCCGGACCAGTGCACCGTGCTCGATCTGAAGATCACGAGGTCTCCGGGGCGCATCGCCGCTTCGAAGGTGTCGGGATGATCTGACAGGTCGGTCGGCGTGTGGGCCTGCAGATGGGCAAACTCCGCCCGCCGCCTGTGGGAGCCTTTCAGGAAGTGCAGGCAGCCGTTGTGTTTCCCGGTTTCGTCGAGGGCGATCCAGATCACGGCGCCTTCCACGGCGTCGGCATGCGGGTGCACTTCCTGATCCTTGTCGGTCTTGGTGAAGAGACTGGCCGTGGACGCTTCGGGTTTCCTGCCGAGAAGGGTCTCGACGATGGGTACGTGCCGACCGTTGTGGAGGAGTTCCCCGAAAAAGCCGTCGCGGTGCTCCAGGCCCTTGGTGATGTTGCTGAACATGCCCTCGCGGGCGATTCCCCGGGTCGCCGCTTCCGCGCGCGTACGGATTTCCCGAACTTCGTCCGGCGTTGCGAAGTCACGAATGATCACGAAACCGTCGCGATCGAAGTCGGCCTTGAGTGCGGCTGTGTAGGGAAGGTCCACCAATGTCCTCCGAGGATCGAAAAAGGGAAGGCGCAATCATAAGGTCTACTTCGCTGATCGCCCACTCCGGCAGGAGAAGCGATCACCCAAAAAACGGCCTTGGGTGGCGCCGGGCCGCTCGATTCAGTACTCGGGATACTCTCCGTGGAGACTGGTCGGTATGCCGCCGTCCTGATAGATCTTGAGTTGCGGTTCGTTCAGGTTCTCAAGCATCCGACTGAAGTGAACCTTGAGGAACCGGTCGCGCACGTCCGAAAGTCGCGGAACGTCCACGAGGTTGCGCAACTCGTCCGGATCGGCCTCCATGTCGTACAGTTCCAGGGGCTGCCGGGTGACGGAATCGATGGTCATCTTGTATTGCTCGGTGCGCGCCATCGAATACGCGTTCACTTCGCTCACGACCATGTCCTTGCCGTTCTGCGCGCCTGGCGAATCAGCGCCAGCCTCGATCTTCGGGACAAGCGAGACCCCGTGGCTGGTCTCGAGAGGCGCGGCGTTTGCGGCGTCAAGCAGCGTCGTGGAAATGTCATGGTGGTCCGTCAAGCCGTGCGCCGTCCACGGTTGGGTTCCACCCGGCGGCCTGACGATGAGCGGAATCCTGAGCGCACCCTCATAGAACAGGGACTTCTGGCACAGGAGGTGGTCGCCGAGCATCTCGCCGTGGTCGGAGGTATAGACGATCCAGGTGTTGTCCATGAGGCCCTTTTCCTCCAGGGACCGGAGCACGATGCCGATCGCGTGGTCGTCGAACGCGACCTTGGCGTAGTAGTGGCTGGTCATGGTCCGGCTCTGGGACTCGGTCATGCCGTCAAGTCCTCTGCGCAAGAGCATCCTCCGCACCTGGGGCGAAATGGGTTCTGCGGGCGCCTGCAGGATTGCCGGGGGCATCTCCTGCGGCTCGAACATGTCCCGGAAACGAGCGGGCGCGTCGAAAGGCGGATGCGGTCCCATCAGGCAGACCTGCAGGTAGAATGGCCTGTCGTCCGCGTAGCCCCTTATCCAGTCCGACGCCCTGTTGGCGATGTACATGTCGATGTGCTCGTCCTCTTCGAGGAGGCTGGGCACGTGTTCCCAGGGGCGCAGGAACCCCCCGTTCTGCCCGCGTCGGAAGACACGTGCGCAGTCTTCGTAGACCTGCAGCTTGCCTTGCTGGGCGAGGAAGTCGGCGTAGTGGCACCTGTGGGTCGCCGAGGGGATCGTGTCCTTGGTCTCGTGGGCGAACTCGTATCCCCATGCATGCAATTCGGACGCATGGTCGCGCGTGTGCCCGTCATCGGCCTGGTGTACCCGAAAATGCGTCTTGCCAACCACGGCGGTGCGGTACCCGGCGGTGCGGATGTTTCTCACGTGACTCGGTCCCCGAGGATCGGCCTCGGATCGATTGCCCCACGCGCCGTGTTCATTGACATGCTGGCCGGTGATCAACGACGCCCGCGCGGGCATGCACAGAGGCGAACTCGTGTTGCAGTTTCCGAAGGTCACGCCCTCGGAAGCCAGCGCATCCAGATTCGGTGTTCGAACTGCCGTGTTCCCGACACAGCCGAGCGCGTCTCCCCGATGCTGATCGGAGAAGACCAGAACGATGTTGGAACGGTCTGCCATGGGACGGGTTGCCTCGTGATACGTGTCTGTTTGCGCCGTCGACCGCAGGCGCGGCCAGCGTGGACGCATCGAGGAAGCTTGCCCATCGAGTACACTCGCTGCAAGTGACGAATCCTCAAAGGACACTGAATAGGCGATGGCAGAGGAAGACACGGTCCCGACCGCCCGCATGCACTGGACCCGCCTGGTGCTCGGGAGAGGCCATCCCATCATCATCATCATCGTGCTGACGCTGGTCGGCTTGGGCATCTGCTGGTTTTCGCTGCAGAAAATCTCCTCGATCACGCAGACGCCGACGCGTTACGTGATGGTGGTGGAAGTCAATACCGAGGGATGCGATGACGTTCAGTTCGAATTGGACGGCGACATCGGTTCGTTCGGCCCCTCCCTCCTCCAGGTTGGGTTCGCGGACGACAATTCGGCACCGCTGCTGGGGGCAGGCTGCTGGTTGAAGTCGTTTGTTCTGCGCAGCAACCTGGCGTTGCAGCCAGCCAGCTTTCGTGATGAGCCTGAACTGGTGCGCGCAGCTGGCGGCGATCTGAAAGCCCACGCTGAAGCGGCGAACGGGCGTCTAGGCCCTGTTCCCTGGGACTGGGACAACACGGAGAGGATCCGGGCGACGGTTGTCGACGGTGCTCTCCGAGCGCTCGACCAACCAGACTCGACTGCCAATGGCCCGGTGTTCTCCATGCGTGTCGAAGAGGACGAAGAGGATTTCAGCCCCATCGACTTGCGGCGACCCGGCATCCACTATGAGGTTTCCTTCGAAAAGGAATGGCAGCCGCTGTATGTCGGCGTCAGCTTCTCAGTGCCGGAGAACGTGAGGACCTATTTCGATATCTTCGGTTCGTCGTTAGACCGGGAGGTGACTGAAGAAGATGAAAAGAAGGCTAGGTCCGCTGCTGTAGGAGAACCCGCTGCTGTAGAAGAAGAGGCTCGTCCCGAGAGTGACGAGCCGGCAATCTCTTATGACGCTCTGGACATTTCCGTGTCCTTCAGGACCGACGAAGTATCCGTCGTTCGGGGCATGATGTCGGATTCCGGTAACGCTGAGAGCATCAATGGCACAATCAGCTTCGGCATCGAGAACAACGATGCCGAGAGCCGGCGCGAAAACGGGAACGTGCGATATTCCGCGGTTCTCGGCATAGGCATCGCGCTGATCGTCGAAGCGTTTGTCATACTGCTCGCCATAGCCATGCGGGCCCTTGCGGCGAGACTGGGCATCGCTGGCGCTGCCCGTTCTGCCGAAGGAAGGGGCTAATGGCTGTGGGGCGCTTGCCTCTAGCCGAGTCCGTGCCGGTTGTGCCCGCGGGGCGGGGGAGTTTCGGGAGGTTGCGATGACATGGCGGCATTGTCCGCAGTGCGGGACCGGCAACGAGTCCGAAACGGCGCTCAGGTATTCGCACGAGGAGTGGTTGCTCAAGCAGTGCGCGGCCTGCGCGTTCGTCTACCTTGAGAACCCGCCGGCATACGAGGAACTGGAGACCGACCTCGCCTGGGAGCGCGTGGGCAAGAAGGAACGAGAGGAGCGCGTGTATCAGCGGAGCCCGGTTAGATCCATGGCGTCCAGGACGGTGCGGATGCTGCGGAGTCGTCTCGCAGTCCAGGCCAATCCGCTCGTTCGTCGGGTCGAACGGTGGTTTCCCGCGGGACCGGTGGTCGACATCGGTTGCGGCAAGGGCGACAAGCTGGCGTCGCTGCCCGAGCGGTTCGAGGTCGTGGGCATCGAAATATCGCAGGAACGGGCGCGCGAAGCCCGGGAGCGACTGGCGACGCGCGGCGGGGTCGTGCACCAGATGCCTGCCATCGAGGGCCTGGGCAGGGTTCGCGCCGAGAGCCTGGCCGGCATCGTCGCGAACGCCTTTCTGGAGCACGAAATTCGCCCGAAGGAGTTGCTTGAGGCCGCGGCCCGCGCCTTGCGTCCCGCCGGCGCGATGATCCTGAAAGTGCCCAACTTCGCCAGCGTGAATCGACGCGTCATGGGCTCGGGATGGTGCGGCTTCCGCTTTCCGGGGCACGTCAACTACTTCACGCCCGGGACGCTGAGGCGGATGGTGGAAGATGTCGGCATGGAGGTCGCCGAGTTCCGGTGGGTGGATCGCATTCCGACCAGCGACAACATGTGGATGGTCGTGCGTCGACCTTCGCCCATTTAGCCGTTCGAAGGGGCGTGCTGCGGGAACCGCGGCATTCGGCGAGACAGCGCACGCGAAGCGGCGATGGATCTTAAGGCGAGGTTTCCGCCCTGGCTTGGGCAAGGTCTACCGGGTTGCCAAGGCGCGTTTCCATCACAGCCAGGCGCTCTCGGATCTCGGCCTGGCCCTCCTGCAGACCCTCGATCTTCCCATCCAGCCAGGCGGCCTGGCCGAGCACAGCGACGCCAACGGCCATGATCGCGATCAGTTCCGTGATTGGCCTGTTGCGGGACGCTGCGTGTCGGTCACCCATGGCGTGCATCGTACTCCTCAGTCTTTGGGAAACAACACGCACGCCGGTCTTTCGCCCAGCCGTGCGCGACGCGTGACTTCCTGCATCCGCCTTGCCGTCGCCGGCAGGAAGACCGCCAACTCCCAGGCGATGATCTCCAGGACTGTCAGGAGATCGTCGAGCACTTCCTGCAGACCGACCTCGTCGCCGTCCCGCGCGAGCTTCCAGGGTTCGCGACGACTCACAAAAGCGTTGGCGGCGTCCACCAGCCGCCAGATCGTTCGCAGACTTTGGTGCAGTTGAAAGCGCTCGACCGCATCCTCGATGTCGCGCGGTAGACGGCTTGCCAGTTCGCTCAATTCTGGATCGCGCACGCGACCTGGCAATTCCATGCTTGGTTGGATCAGCCCCAGGGTGCGAGACAGGAGGTTGCCCAGGCCGTCGGCGAGTTCCTTTCGGTAGGCCTCTGCCAGGCGCGCGTAGCTGAAGTCGCCGTCTTCGGTCGTGCGCACGTGGCGCAGCAGGTAGTAGCGCACGGCGTCGGTCCCGTGGCGGGCCACCGCGTCATCGGGGCCGATGGCATTGCCCCGCGACTTTGCGATCTTGATGCCGTCCACGGTCAGGTAGTCGTGGATCCTGATCCCGGTCGGCAACGGCGCGCCGGCGGCGAGCAGCATGGCGGGCCAGTAGACGGCGTGGAAGCGCACGACGCCCTTGCCAATGACGTGGATGCGGCGTGCCGCCCGGGTCCAGTAGCGCGAGAACAGGCTGTCGTCATCGCTACCGTAGCCGAGCGCGCTGACGTAGTTGCCGAGCGCGTCGAACCAGACATACAGGACCTGGGCCGGATCGCCCGGGACCGGGATTCCCCAGCCGTGGGCGCGTTCTCGGCTGCGTGAGACGCTGAAGTCGTGCAGGCCGTGGTCGATGAAGTCGAGGACCTCGCGCTTGCGCTTGGCGGGCTGGACATGCAGGACATCCGTCTCGACGAGGGTTCGCAACGGCCCGGCGTAGCGGGACAGGCGAAAGAACCAGTTCTCCTCTTCGACCGTCTCCAGTGGCGCGAGATGCTCCGGGCAGGCGCCGTCGACGAGTTCCCCGGGTTCGTAGAACTGCTCGCAACCGACGCAGTAAAGGCCCCGGTAGTGGCGTCGATAGAGGTCGCCGCTAGCCATGCAGCGCTGCCACAGCGTCTCGACGCCGACGGCATGGCGTCGCTCGCTGCTGGTGCGAATGAAGTCGTCGAAGGACAGGTCCAGGGTGTCCTTGAGCGACCGGAACTGCTCTGCGTGCGACGCGACCCAATCCGGGACAGGCATGCCGGCGTCCTGCGCCGCGCGCACGTTCTTCAGGCTGTTCTCGTCGCTGCCGGTCTGAAACCGGACGTCGAATCCCTGGCGCCGGTAGTGCCGCGCCATCGCGTCGGCAATCACCAACTCCTGGGCAAACCCGAGGTGCGGCGCCGCGTTGACGTAGGGAATGGATGTCGAGATGTACAGGGTCTGGCGTTTCATCGTCTTGGTCTTGTTGGGAATCAGGCACAAAAAAGCCCGGGCCGTCGCAAGGACGGCCCGGGCTTTTCGATTACGACTTAAGTCGACTCGGACTTAAGGATCTGGGCAGGGACGCACCTCGCGCGGCATGGCGCAAGGCATGCGCATGGCAATGGCGGGGAGTGACGGGGTGTCGCAATGACAGTTCATGTAGCGACTCTACCATATGAGGGTCGCCGGAACGGCGGTGCCTGCCGGTCGAGAATTCGCCGATGTCCTGCAGGGCGGAAGACGCAAGCGCGCCGTTGCCGGAGGCACGCCCTGCGCCTGTGTTTTTTGGGTGATCTTCGGCGTCGGTCACCCTATCCGCACCGATTTGGCGTTTGCTAGTCTCGATGCAAACACGGATGGAGGAACCGGATGCACCGACTTGATTGGCGTGCGCCGTGCAATTCGCGCGTCGTGTCAAACGGCGGAAAGACGATCCTTGGCCTGGCAGCCCTGGTGCTGGCGTGTAGCGTCTTTGCCGACACCAGGCCCAACGTCATTCTGCTCATGGCCGATGACATGGGCTGGGCGCAGACCGGCTACTACGGTCACCCCGTCATGAGGACGCCGAACCTCGACGACATGGCGGACAGCGGTCTGCGGATGGACCGGTTCTATGCGGGAGCCCCCAGTTGCACGCCGACCAGGGCATCGGTTCTCACGGGCCGGACCAATGACCGCACCGGCGCGTTTCGGGTTGGACACGCCATCAACAAGCAGGAAAGGATGCTCTCCACTGCCTTCCAGGACGCCGGTTATTCGACGGCGCATTTCGGCAAGTGGCACCTGAACCAGGCGGGAACGAAGGGACACCCGCTTCCCGCCGACGACCCGCATGGCCCAGGGCAACTGGGATTTGACTACTGGCTGAGCACGACCAGCGGATTCGATCGCTTCAGCATGGAAGGAGGCGGATTCGAACTGAGCCGCAACGGCGCCCGCGAGAAGTTCCAGGGCGATGGCTCGGAAGTCGTCGTCGATGAAGCCCTGAAGTACATCTCAACGCAGGTCGATGAGAAGAAGCCGGTGTTCATCGTCATCTGGTATTCAGCGCCTCATGGTCCGTGGGAAGCCTCCGAGGAAGACATCGAGCCTTTCCTGGGGGTGGTCGATCGAACGTCGGCGCACATGCACGGGGAGATTGTCGCCATCGATCGATCCATCGGTCACCTGAGACAGGGGCTCAAGGATATGGGCATCGCCGACAATACGCTCGTCTGGTTCACCAGCGACAACGGCGGCACGCCCAACCTCGACTATCCGTCGGAGTGCAGCGCGGACATCGACCCCGACCTTACGAGCGACGAAGCCAGGGAGTTTGGCTGTTACAGGGGAGTCCGCCCCGACAGCACCGGCCATCTTCGCGGATTCAAGAAGGACTTCTACGAAGGAGGACTGCGGGTGCCGACCATCGTCGAGTGGCCCGCCGGCATAGAACCCCGGACGTCCAACTTCCCGTCGGGCACCGTGGACATGTTCCCGACGCTGATCGACGTGGCGGGGCTCAGTCCGGATTCCATCAACAAGGTGCACGATGGCATCTCGCTGGCCGGCGTCTTCAAGTCGGAACCGGCACGACGCGATCAACAGCTGGGCTTCAGGGCGAGCGACGGCAGGATGTGGCTCGACAACGACTGGAAGCTCGTTCAGAACGTCACCTTCCAGCCTGACAATCAGTCCATCAAGGAACCTTTTGAGTTGTACAACGTCATTGGCGATCCGAAAGAAGGGCAGAACCTGATCCACCTGTATCCGGAACGCGCCGAACGCATGCGCAGGGAACTGGATGCCTGGAGCCTCTCGGTGAGCCGCAGCGCGCTGGGCGCCGACTATCCCGAAGGCAAGGTCCTGCCTTTGGGACGAGAGCCCGATCCTGTCATCGACGAACGAAGACGTACACGGATAAAGGAGTGGACAGAGGAAGTGAACGCCGCGAAGACTCGCAGCCAAACAGAGAAAGAGAACGCTGGCACCGTTGTGCACTACCAGGACTTTCCCTCGGCAAGCGTCCCCACCCGTCCCGTGGATGTTTGGCTGCCGGAGGGCTATGACGCCGCACCCGACGATCGATACCCGGTCATCTACATGCACGACGGCCAGTCCAAGTTTGATCGAGGCGATTCGCCTTTGGCGGGCACGGACTGGCGGTGGGATGTGGACAAGACCATGACGCGGCTCATCCGGGAAGGGGAGATCGGGCCGGCGATTGTCGTAGCGGTGTGGACGAACGGCGAGGAGAAGAGCAACCGGCGAGCCGAGTACATGCCGCAGAAGTTCCTGACCGACGAGGTCAGACAGCGGATGGTCAGCGAGCGGCCGGATCTTTTCGACCTGGAATACACGTCGGACAACTACCTCAAGTTCCTTGTCGAAGAACTGAAGCCGTTCATCGACGAGACCTACCGCACACGGCCGGGTCCGGAAGGCACCTTCCTCCTTGGATCAAGCCTGGGCGGCCTGATCTCGGCGTACGCCATCGCCGAATACCCGGATGTGTTTGGCGGCGCGGCTTGCCTGTCATCCCACTGGGTCGTTGCGGACGGCGCCTTTGTCGACTGGCTCGCCGACCACTGGCCGGTCGCCGGATCACATCGCGTCTACTTCGACTACGGTACCGAAAGTTACGACGCCAACTATGGACCCTATCAACGTGAGATGGATGAAGTGATGCGGAAACAGGGCTTCCGAGAAGGTGAGGATTGGATCACGCGGCGATTCGAAGGCGCCGACCACTCACCGAAGGCGTGGCGGGAGCGGTTTCATATTCCGGTGAAGTTCCTGCTTGCCTCGTCCGGTTAAATGTCCCACACAACAACAAGACGCGCTGCCGATGACATCTGCCAAAGCGTTTGAAATTCACCACCAATGCGAACGGCTCGTCTACAAGTTCTTGCAGGTACTTGAAGCCGATCAGGCGAAAACCGCTGATCTCTTCGCCGAGGACGGACAGGCATTCAAGCTTGTTGGACGGGAAGAGATCCGCGAGCACTTCGCCGCAATCGCCGCGGTCGATCACAACGTCAACGTGAACCTGTGCAGCAACCTGTTGATCGATGTCGATGACGAAGATCATGCCAGGGCCACAAACTACGTGACGCATTACGTTGCAGATCGTGAAGCCGAAGACCTGATCGACCCGGGAGGCACGCGAGTCGGTGGTGAACTCAATACCGCGAGGTCAATCACCCGCTGGTCCTGGGAGTTCAGGCGTGTCGAGGGCGAGTGGTTGATCTCGAAGCTGCAGTATCCGGAATCGGTGCTCCTTCGAAGGGACGTGATCGACGACCTGTAGCGGCTTTGCGCCGTAGGATGGCCCCTGGAGACTGGGTACACCTTCGACCCTGTTCGAAATCGGAAACTGGCTTGAGCGGGCGGGCGAGACGCGACTGGCAAGGTGCGCGGTTTGCCGACGTGGGCCCTTGGTGACATATGCGCGCTAACCCGGGCTGAAGGCTCACAAGAAAATCCGCACTCTCTTGCAGCCATCTCGGACATCGCCTGATTACAGGGGCGTCCAACGGAAGCAAAGTGACACGATGCTCGCGCGGCCGGACACCTTCGCACCGACCCGACGCACACGAATTGAGTTGGCCGACGCGGCTATGCTACGTTCTACGCGTTCGCCGTCCGCGTTTCCCTATCGAGGCGCAGCCAATGCAAGAAGCCGTTGTCAACACCTCCGCCGTCGAATACCCCACATCTGATGGCAAGCCCGTGGCGGAGACGGACCTGCACTTCGACCGCATAACCTACGCGGCGCAATCCTTGAAGATCCGCTATGCCAACGCGCCGGATGTCTACGTGGGCGCGAACATGCTCGTATACGATGAGCCGGGCAACCCCCGCCGACACCTGGCCCCCGACATATTCGTGGTGTTCGGCGTGCCGAACCACCGTCGTGACCTATTCAAGATATGGGAAGAGAAGGCGCCCTCCTTCGTGCTGGAAATCACGTCGAAGAGCACGAGGAAGGAGGACATGACGACCAAGCGGCGGCGCTACGCCGCGTGGGGCGTCGAAGAGTATTTCCTCTATGATCCGCGAACCGAGTATCTCGCGCCGCCGCTGCAGGGCCTCGCGCTGCGCGAGGGCGCATACCGGCCGATGCCGCTGGTGCGATTGCCGAACGGGCAGCACGGCCATACGAGCGAATCGCTCGGCGTGCATCTGTGGCTCAGGGGATCGGAACTGCGGTTGTTCGATCCCGCGATCGGCCGGGATCTGCAGACCCACCAGGAGCTGAGACGCGCCCTCGAAGAGGCCGACACCCGCCTTGGGGAGCAGTCCAGCGCTCGGACCGCAGCCGAAGTCCGTGCCGCCGAGTTGGAGAAGCGCACCGCGGAGTTCGAAGCGCGTGCCGCCGAGGCGGAATCAGAAAATGCCGAACTGAGGGCGCGGATCCGTAGATTGACGGGGAAGTAGCGCGGCGGCCGCAATGTATGCGGCGCCGAGTGAATTCGCCGGGAAGGTGTCTTGGCTGCGCTAGCGGAGTGTTTTTCTCCTGGCTCAGTTCTGCGTAGTGACCGATCGAATCCGGCCGCCGAATACCCACACCGATATGATCGCAAGCGGCACCAGCGCCGCGCCCCAAATGAAGGCGGGGGCGAACGAACCCGAGGCATCGATGATCCTCGGAATGAGTTCGGTGGTGACCAGCACGCCCGCGACGGCCGCGGCGCCGCCGACGCCGGCGAGCGAACCGACGGACTTGCCGGAAAAGAAGTCGCTCGGCAGCGTCTGAATGTTGCCGATCGCGGTCTGAAACCCGAACAGGATGACCGCGATAAGGAGTATGGCCGCCAGCGGCGTGGCTGCGGCCGCTGTCAGGAGCAGCGCCGGCAGCATGATGACCCCGCCCAGCGTGATCGTCATCTTGCGCGCGTAATTGACCGTTCGGCCCTTTTCAAGCAGGTGGCGGGCCAGCCAGCCGCCGAAAAGCGCGCCTGCCATGGCGCCGACATAGGGTGCCCAGGCGGAGAACCCAATCTGCCTGATGTCGAAACCGAAAGTCGCGGCGAGGTAAATCGGCAGCCAACTGACGAACAGCCACCAGATGGGATCCAGGAAGAACCTTGACGCGACCACGGACCAACTCTGGCGAAAGCGCAGCATTTCGAACCAGCCGGGCGCGGCCTGCTCCTCGTCGGCAGACGCGCTTTCATCCCGCTGGCCCGTCAGGATGTACTCGCGCTCCTCCGCGGAAAGCCACGGGTGCCGATCCGGCGGAGCCTTGAATACGAGCAGCCAAGGCACGAGCCACAGGAATCCGAACAGGCCGATGATGACGAACGTGGCTTTCCAGCCGAACTGCAGGTACAGAAGCGCGATGGCGGGCGCGGATATGACGGCCCCGAGCGACGCGCCGGAATTGAATATGCCCTGGGCGAGCGCGCGTTCCCGGATGGGAAACCACTCGGCGTTGCTCTTGGTCGCGCCGGGCCAGTTGCCGGCTTCGCCGAAGGCCAGGGTGAAGCGCATCGCCGCGAGCGAGGCGAAGCTGCGGGTGACGGCGTGCAGCATGATCGAAACGGACCAGATGACGATCGCGAGCACGAATCCGAGCCGCGTGCCGATCATGTCGAAGATCTTGCCGAACAGGGCCTGACCGATGGCGTAGCCGACCATGAAGACCATCACCAGCCGGGCGTAGTCGAATTCGTCCATGCCCAGCTCCGGACCGATCTCGACCCACATGATGGCCAGCGCGTTGCGGTCGACGTAGTTGATCACCGTGGCGATTGCCACGAGGGTTACGACGACCCATCTCAGGTAACCTCGGAACATTCTTGCTTTCTCCTTCGCTTCGCGTGCCCGCTATTCGCGGAACAACCCGAAGTAGCCATTCCAGCTATAGGTGTTGTCTCCGACGTCCATCGAGTGAGCGGCGTCGTTATCGGGGTCGTAGGAGAACGTCAATGTGTGGTCCGCTCCGCTCAGGGACCGAAAACTCAATGCGTCGGCCTGTCCGGCGCGGTGGTGCCGGATTTCCGCAATCCTTCCCCGGCTGTCCACGGTGAATTCTTCCGTGCCGTTGTACTCCCCGTGGGGCTCCAGGACGGAAATGAAGGAGTGGCCGCCTGCTCCCCGGACGCGGAAGATCATCGCGCGTTCCCGGCGCAGGTTGAAGTCGGGATCGTTGGCGCCGAGTTCGGCGAACAGCACTTCCATGTCGTCGAGGGCGATCATGGTATAGGTGTAGAACCGGTTGTCCGTCAGCCAGGTCACATGGAAATGCTCGCCGGCCGCGACGCGGGACCGGGCGCGCAGCCACAGGTGTTGATAGCCGTTGGCGTCGCCGAGGGGCCGCAGGTTCGTCGTGTGGCTCTCGACCGCGTGACTGACGTCTACGATCTGTCCGTTGTAGTGCACCGGCAAGTCGTATTGGTGTCGGCCCGATCCGGCCGCGTTGAGCGCATCCACGACGACTGAATGATCCCCCGCGATGCCGCGCACCAATGCTGTCGTGCGATTGAACGAGACGTCGTCATAGGCCCCCCGCATCTCGGCGGCCGCGATCTGGATGTGATCGTTGCTCGCGAACAGGAGCGGTCTTGGGTGCAGCCGTTCGGCAACGGACAGTTTGCCGTCGAAGTGGCTGCCTTCGTCGACCACCAGCGTGTTGTGGGCGACGGTCTGCTTGGCCCAGGTGGTGTTTTCCGGCAGATAGCGTCCGCCTTCCTTCTGTTCGACGTTCAGGAAACGCGCTGCGCCGTAGTCGGGAAGGATCTCCTGGCCGTTGTCATAGAACAGCAGGCCGAGCTTGTCGAAATGGCCGTGACCCAGGCCCTGGGCCGTGGCCTTGAGCACCAGCGCCTGGGAGTCCGCCGTGCCGCCGCTGCGCAGAACGGCCAGCGCGCCCCGTTCGCCTCGCGGACCGTCCCGGAAGAACCTGGACCGGTAGACGTACGGCTCGGCCTCGCCAAGGTCGCGGGCGCGGGCGAGGCGGAAACCGTCGCCGGTGAGGACATAGGTGTTCTGCAGGTCCGCGACCGAGGCCAGGGCGGGATCGCCTGTCAGCCCGTACGCGATGGACAGGCCATAGCGCAATTCGACGGTGCCGAGTCCCTTGTCCTTGATGGCATCGTTGATCGGGAAGAACAGCCCGGCGTAGGACAGATCGATACAGCCATGGATGGCCTTGAGCAGGATGCTGTCGCGGTATTCGAATATCGCAAGATCCGGATCGTTGGTCTCGATGCTGCGCGCGAACACGACGAAGGGCATCAACGCGTAGCGCTGGTAGTAGGGCCCTTCCGTGTAGTAGCCGTCGGGCGAGAACAGTTCATCGAGTTGCCGCATGAAGCCGCCGCTGCCGTCGCCCTCGAGTCCATGCAGCGCGCGTTCGACATAGGTCGCGTCATCGAGCACGTACCCGGTCATTCCGACCGCGGCGACGGCCCACGTGCCGTGATTGTGAATCCGGTCGAACGTTTGCGGCGATCCGACCGACAGGAAATCCGCCAACGGGCGGAGCAGGCTGGATTCAATGTGCGCCCTGTCCTCGTCGGACAGCGCGTCATGGATCGCGTCGTAGCCCTGGATCGCGTAGACCAGCCAGACCGATTCGTTGAGGTTTTGCCAGAACAGGCGGCCGGGAGTCTGCGACGCCTGCACCGGGTGCTCGCCCAGGCCCGGATACATGTCCGCGTAGGCCAGCAGAAGCCGCCTCGCCCGATCCGCGTACACGCGCTCGCCCGTCAACTGGTAGAGAACTCCCGCGTCGTTGATCGCGACCCCGTTCTTCTTGTGCCGCTCGTGGGTGTAGCCGCCGCCGGGGTCCCGAGGCTGGGGGACATCGGGGGGCGATGCGAAATATCGGTCGATTTCGGTCTGCTTGGCGCGCAGCGCCCGCGCGTAACTCGGCGACTCGTCGAGGGACTCCGCGACGAGCTGGGCATCGGTCGGCGTGAGCAGCAGGCGAGGGTGGTCGGCCGAGGCGGACTCAGCCCAGCCGGACATCGCGATGGCCGCCAGCAGGCCGGCGGCCCGCGGCAGAAGGGTCGTGTCGCTTGCCGGCCGTTGCAGCATCATTGCCGGACAAATTCGCGAATGATCGGCTCCGGCGTCTCCTCGAACCGGTTGCCGCCCAGCCGGGTGACGGGGTCGCCGACGGTGTGGATCACCCGAACCGGCTGGCTGTCGGCAAAGACGTTGTCGAATATGTCGGTCGCCTGTACGCCCAACAGCCGAATGGAGGCCCCCGACTTGTTGCGCGACCCGCGACCCACGGAAGCGAGCGACGACGAGCGCAACTCGAAGTGCGGCCCGAAGGTGCTCTCGTCGGTCCCCCCTCGATAGACATCCGCGACGGCGCCGGCGATGTCCTCGAAAGTTGTCCCGGTGATCGAAATGTACTCGCCGTTGTAGATGCCCAGGTCGTCGGTTTCGAGGTTCAGCGCGAAGACGTGTCCGGTGATGTCTCGAAAAGTGGAATCGGCGATTTCCAGCCGGTCGGCGAACGTGTGTTTTGCGAGAGAGAAAAAATTGAATGAATGGTTGGTATTGAGGTCCTGCACGGTGGAGTTCGCAACGACCAGCGCATAGTTGCCCAGCATCGAGTACCGGCTCGTGCGAATTGCCGAGTTGCCGGCCACGTCGGGCGAAGCCCGCCCCGATATCGTCACGCCGCTCAGCTTCAGGCTGCCGCCCGCGGCGATTTCGAACAGCGCCGTTCGTTCGAATTCGATCGTCGCCGTTCCGGGCACGGCCCGAAACGTCAGCGGCCGGTCGAGAACGATGGTTTTCGTCTCGAGATACTCGCCCGGATCAAGCGCGATAACGTCGCCGGCGCCGGCGTCCCTCGCCGCTTCGAACAGCGAATCCAGGCCGGGGGCTATCGCGACGGTCTTGCCCGTATCGAACCGGTTCGCCGGATCGGGCTTCGGGTACCACGATACGCCGGTTCCGGACCGGTCAAGGACCTCGATGTCCCGGGTTGCGCCGATCCCGGCATGCCGCTCGTCCTCCGGAAACAGGAGTCCGTTGTCGGCCGGCATCAGTTCCAGCGCCGTGTTGACGAATCCTGCTTCCAGCGCCGGGTCGTCGACGTTGTTCAGCACGTTGCCCTGGAAATCGATGCCGCTGACGTCGTCGTGCACGGCAATGACGTCGCGTCCGCCATCGTTGTGGATCAGGTTCGATCTGAACGCGCTGTTGACCGGTGTCGCCGAGCGCTCCTCATCGCTGCCCGCGGCGAGCTCGATGTGGTTGCTGTCGATGATCGAATTGTTCTCGATCGCGGCGTTGTCGACCCGGTGGTAGCGGTTGATCGGCGAGTCCGGAACGCCGTTCATGACCACCAGCGCGCCGCCGAAGCGATGACCGGTCAGTCCCTGCAGGTAGTTGTTGCGGACCGACTGGTCGGCGTTGATGACGCGGATGCCGCCGGTGTGATCCACGCCGTTGCCCAGGAATACGTTGTTCTCGACGACGTTGCCATTGCCGTGCCGCAGGGTCAGGGTGCCGCGCGATTCAAAGAAGAGGTTGCCCCGAAATACATTGCCGCCGGACTTGTTCGAGATGATTTCGACCTCGCCGTTGCACCGGTCGAAGTAGTTGTTTTCGACGACTGTCAGGGAGTCGGTCAGGGAGTAATGGCTGGTTCCGATGCGCAGGGTTTCCCCGCCGTTGGAGCCGAGCACCGGCCGGGGACCGAAGTAGTTGTGGTCGATACGGTGATGATTCCGCTGGCTTTCCTCGCTGTCGAGCCGTACCGCCATGGTGACGCCGGCATTGCTCTTGCCTTCCAGGTGGTTGTGATCGAAGCGGTTGTGCTTGCCGTACAGCATGACCCAGAAGTCGGTCTCGTAGCGTTCCGGGTTGTTGAAGCGGTCGATCACGGTTTCGGTCACCCGCGAGTAGTGCGCGTGGTCACCCCGAGTGCGCCGGAAGGAGATCACCGTGTTGGTGGGGGTGTGACCGTCCCTGAAGACCAGGCCGGATACGACGAGATGCTCCCCGGCCATGCGCAGGTTGGACTGCCCGGCGATGATGACCCCGCCCTTCGTTTCGGCCGTCAGCGTGATCGGCTGTTCGGGTGTGCCGAACCCGGTGAAGAGAATTTCGAAATCGCGCCAGGTGCCGTTGGCGAGCATGATCGTATCGCCGGGCTCGAGGTCGCCGACAGCCGCCTCGAATTCGTCCTGGGAACTGACCAGCAGCGTCTCGGCGTGCGCCTGACTCAGCATGAAGCACAGCACGAGCGGAGCGATTCGGATCATCAAGTCCCGTTCCCTTTGGTGAGGTGCTGAGGGTGCCTGGCGCGGGTAGATCTTGAGCCCGAAGTCAGATCTGAAAACTGGTGAGGAATCGTTCGCGACTCTCGTTCGCCTTGCGGCGAAGCTCTTCCAGTGCCTGCTCTTCGGTGACGTCCAGCATCGACTTGATCAGACGCCGAAAGTGCTCGCGCATCGCGGTCCGGGCCGCCGCCGGGTCGCGCGCGC
The DNA here is from genome assembly GCA_963668365.1 of Pseudomonadales bacterium. Lineage (GTDB taxonomy): Bacteria > Pseudomonadota > Gammaproteobacteria > Pseudomonadales > Azotimanducaceae > VXNE01. Next base: position 3,359,680 of record OY764266.1, on the reverse strand, counting down.
GCAATGCGTCGAGTATTGCCCTATGTTCGGCCTCGCGCTCTTCGGCGTCGTCATGACACACCGCGTCGTACACCTGGCGCACCTCCTTGGACTCCATGCGTATCCGCCACAGCATCTCGACGACGTGGCGAACCGCGGCGTTGCCGGAAGCCGCCGCGATGGTCCGATGGAATTCCCGGTCCGCCAATTCGACTTCCCCGTCGCTGCTGCCCAATTTCTGAAGGTATTCCTCAAGAAGGCTCAGGGTCTCGTCACTGATGTCGCGGGCTGCCAGCGCCGCCGCTTCCGACTCGAACAGCGTGCGGGCCTCGGTCAACTCAAAGGCGCTGACGTTCGGCAGGCGACCATTGTGCTTTGACGGGTCCAGCACATAGGCCCCGGAACCCGTCCTTACCTGGATGATGCCTTGCGCCTGCAGGAAGATCTCGGCCTCCCGGACGGTCACCCGGCTGACGCTGAGTTGTTCGGCAAGCTCCCGTTCGCCCGGCAATCGGCTGTTGGGCGGGAAAATGCCATCATCGATCATGGTGACGATCTGTTCGGCCACCGAATGATAGAGTCGCTTAGCCGTCATGGATCGCATCCCGCAAAGGTCGTTGTAGTTCCATCGTAGTCAAATTCAAAGAGCGGAACTCGGACAGCCCGGTGTGGGCTGCCCGCATTCCAACCAGTCCGCGAACGGCCCTTGTCAGGACCTGCCCGCAACCCGAAGAACACGCGCGGGGGAGCTGATACTGGTTCAAGGCTCTACTAAAACCTCACTTTGGCGCCGGCGAATACGCGCGGGCCGTATTCCAGGGTCTGAACAACCTCGCCATCCAACGCACGGAAATCGATGCGTGGCTCGCTAAGCAGGTTAATGCCTTCCAGCGTCAGTTGAATGGCGTCGGTGACATCGTATCTCATGCGAAGGTCAACCGTATTGTAGTCATCGACGTATCGGACGCGTGCGCCCGTATCGCGACCGTAGCCCTGGAAGTACTGGGAACGCGCCTTGTAAATCACCTGTACATGGAAGCGATCATTCTGCCAGTAGACCTGCGTTGCGCTGGTATGACGTGACAGCCCCCACAGTCCGGCTGGTGGCAACAGGCCCAGGAGGGGAGTTGGATTGCCATTGGAATCAAAGGCAACACCGTCACCGCCGTGACCATCTTCAAATTCAAAATCGGAGTCCGCGAAGTTATAGCTGAACTTCCCGCCAAAGCCGCTCAAGAACCCGGGCAGATAGTCGAAGGCATGCGTGGCGGTGACTTCAAGACCGTTGAGATTGCTCGTGTCATCCGACACCTGCGTGGTTCTCACGGTGCCCCTGACCGTATTTCCATCGATCAGGAAGTCTTCCTGCTGGTAGGCATTCTCAAAACTGCCCTGAAACTGCTTGAAGTAGACACCCGCTGCCAGCATCGTGTCTTCGTTGGCATACCATTCCACACCCACGTCCAGATTCCAGGACGGCAATGGCTCCAGCTTGGGGTTGCCCGGTGCGCCGATACCTTGCACGGCCTCTTCCAGGCTGGAGTAGCCGGAGTCGGGATCATCGGAGTCATTGGTATTGATGCCGCGACTATTGCCGTAGGAGTGCGGGTCCGGACGCGAGATTCCCCTGAATACTCCGGCTCGGATTACCCAATCGGCGTTGAGGTCCATGACGAAGGTCGCGCTGGGCAAGACTTCCCTATAGCTATTCGTTTGCAGTGTTGTTTCGAAATTCGCGCCCGATGCCTGCTCGACATAGAACAAGCCGTTCTCCTGTATGACGGTTAGCGGGCTTCGGTATCCGATCGACGCAACTTCTGTTTCAACAACGCGCACGCCGAAATTGCCGCGGACAGGCCTGCCCGACATTTCGGACTCGTAGTTGGCCTGCGCGTAGAAGGCCATCACATCTTCGGTCAGGTCGACACTGTTGGTCTGGATTTCATTCTGGAAGCCGATTGCGGACCTGCCGCCGTAGTTTGCGAGCAGCATATCGAGCAAACAGCCATGATCGAATGTGGCCCATCCGGTGCCGGTGCCAATGCCGCTGACAACCGTAACAAGATCCTTGCCGCCCCTGGACTCCGACAGGAAACCAGGTTCCGGGAAACTGGACTCGCCGCAGTTGTTGGCGGCATTGAAGACGGCAGCGCGGGCTTCGGCAGTGTTGGAAGTCCCGCCGGGGACGCCGTCGAAATCCTCGTCCTCGAACAGGCTGACGCCGTCGTCATTGCGATTGCCGCCGAAGGTCCGATACTCGAGGCTGGAAAAGCGGACGCCCGCCTGCACGTTGTTGACCAGGCCCAGCGAATCGGTGTCCCAGGAGAGATCCAGCCTGTAGGCATCGATCGTGTGCTCGCGAATCTGCTGCCTGGCGCGAATTCGCGCGCGATCGCGGGCGGTGAAGTAGGCCGGATTGGTAAGGTCAAAATCCAGGAGCGAATCAGGATCGCATGAACTGCTGCCGTCCGTGCAGAGAATCGTTGGCAACGCAAGTCCATCCGTGCCGGCCGCATTCACATCGAAACTGACCAGGAACTCTTCTCTGCCTGAAGTGCTGTCAGGATCCGTGATCAATACCTCGTTTGCGGCCATTCGAACCTCGACATCTGTCTCGGTGCGCATGGTGTCTGCAAACGCCGCGTCAAATGCGATCTCCAGGGTATCGGTGGCTTGCCAGGCAACGTTGAAGCCGGCGCCTTGATACTCTTCGAAGCGCGTGAAGTCCGTCGTATTGGACCGGATATCAGTGTCTGTGATGAAACTCTGCAGCAGCCCCGTGCGCGGGTTGGAAACGACGCTTCTCAGGTTGTTCTGGGTTGAGCCGAACTGAAGATCCTGGCGGAGCTCCTTCTGATCCCGCTCGGACTGCTGGAAGTCGAGCATGACATCCAGGCTATCGCTCGGCTGCCATTGGATCGCTCCGAACACGGCCTGGCGGTCGTCATCCGTGGTATTCCGCCGGAAGGTGCGATCGCGAGGGATATAGGCGAATGGAATATCTGCGGCGCTACTGTAGTTGGGATTGGAATCGATGAGGTCTTGAAGCTGGTCATTGCTCAGGTCCGGGTCGCTCCCGTTCTCATCGCATCGACCGGAAGTATCGAGTGGCTGTGCCGTGGTATCGAATGATTCCAGCACGCAGGCTTCAAACCGCCCGCCGCCAGTAGTGTGAGTCGCTTCAGCCTCGGGATTGGAATCGTCGCGCGATTGCCCGCCGACGGAAATGCCAATGGTGCCCAGGCCCTCGACTTCCCAGGAATTGATATAGCTGCCGGTGGACCGGTAACCATTGCTCTGGCCGCTGATGTTGCCATCGTCAGGATGCGCCGAGCCCTTGAGACTGAACTGTGCGCGTTGGTCGCCGTAGTTGATCGGTCGCCTGGTGCTTAGCTGTACCTGGCCGCTGACAGAGCCTTCGATGTAGCTCGCAGACTGCGTCTTGTGAATGGCAATGGCATTGAACAATTCAGATGGGAAGATGCTGAAGTTGACCGCGCGGTTGCCGCTTCCGTTGGTCGACTCTCGATAGTTGACGACCGTGTTGCCGAGGTAGGGTCCCAAGCCCCGGACCGCAACCTCGGTGGCGCCTCCGTTCTCGCGATGCGTCGCTGCTCCTGTAACCGTCTCCAGCGCTTCGCCGATCGACAGGGCCGGCAGGGCCCCGATCTCGTCGGCGTTCAGTCCGTCGACGATCATGACCGAATTCCGCTTGAGCTGGTTCGAGTCCTGAATCGTGCGCCGCACGCCCACAACGACGATCTCCTCGATGACGTCGGCTTCGTCGTCCGACTGGGCGAGGGCCGCGGTCGCGGGCAGCAGCATCGGCGCGCATAGCACAAGCAGCCATGGCGAACGCGGCGAGGGAGGAGGAGCAGTAGTCGTACGCATGTGGAATCCTCTTGGGTATTGCACAGTAAATTGGTAGGACCAATGTGATGGAGCTGCGCTGTATTTAGAGTTGTATCAGTCCGTGACATTGCCATTAGACAATACCAGTGTCAACCGTTCTTTATCAATTTGGTTGACATTTTGGTAAGACCGATAGGTACGATGGGCAATCCGCGCACGATGGTCCTTAAGGGAAAAGTCAGCGTGCTGCCGCTATCGCCTCCAGCAAGCGCTGCCTTTGCGCTTCAACCGGTGACACCCGTTCTCCGGCAGGTGCCAGCCGCGCCAACGAACGCATCGTTTCGACATCCCTGGCGTATTCCGCGAGCCGTCGCTTATGGCTCGCGCGGTTCTTTGTGCAAGCCAGGGTATAGGGTCGCCCGCGCCGCTCGGTGACATGGGACATGTCGAGCCGATGCCCATCGATCTGCCGATGCAGGTGCTTGCGCAAGTCCGTGCGCAGCGGAAACCGCCGGACACGGTCGACCGGATCCTCGCAGAAGGCATTGAGCGCCGCGCAGAGTTCGCAATCACAGGCGATGCGGGCCTCCACCACCCAGTCCCGGGGCGACTCCGGCGGCTTCGCACTGCGGTCCAGCAGCGAATCGGTGGCATGGCGCCACAACAGTGCGCAGGCCTCGCTGTCCGTGAGACCCTCCTCCCGGGATAGCGCTTCCAACGCCGCCGGGATGACCCGTTGCGGACTTATCGCGCTGGGATGCAATGCGATCACCGCCGCTGCAGTTTCCGCTTCCTCCGCTAGCCCGCAACGCCAAGCCAGTACAAAAAGATCGCGGAGTTCGGCTTCGCCAATGGGTTTTCGCGGCGGTGCGGGCGGCCAGGTCACTTCACGCTTCACGTCCCGTGGATTCAGTGTCCGGGGCAGGGCGGCGAGGACGGCTCGCACGCTTCGCCCGAGCGTGTCTCGCCAGTCGAAATCCCCCGATTCACCAAGCCGCAGGAGCAATGCGAGCGTGGCGTCGGGGTGAAAGGGAAAGCGCGACTCCACCAGTTCGACCAGAAACTCGGCGGTGGCTTCCGGCTCGGCCAGGCGCAGCACCACCGGCAGGGTTTCGTTTTCGCTGCCGTCGTAGCGGAGCAATAGAACCTCGCGCAGAAACCGCATCGCCAAATCTGCGTCGCCAATGCGTTCGAGGAGGCGCAGCATGTTGGCACGGCCCTCGCCTTTCTGGGATGGTCCTTCCGCTGGCCAAACGGAGATCAGACGCGCGATCAGGTCGCGAGCTTTGATCGCGTCCCGCTCGTGTCGCCCGACCCAGTCGACCGCGCGCTCGATACTCTCGCCGGCGAGGACATCGAGCGTGCGGCGCCGTGGCCAGACCACCAGGGCCGCATGTCTATAGGCCCTTTCCACGCTGACGCCCTCGTTGCCGGAGGCTTCGTTCACCCATTGCTCGTCGGGCGCCACATTGTCGAGCGCGCCGGCCGGCAGCAGTTCTCCCGGGTTCACGGACAACTCACCGAAGTCGGGGGAGTCGCCGTCCCCGCTCGCCCAACCGTCGAGCCAATAGCGCCCGTAGGACACCTCGATCATTTCCACGTCATCGTCGTCGGGCCCGCCAAACTCGTCGAAGTAGCCATCGCCGATGTACTCGGCCGCACCTTCTTCCTCGATGTGGACGATCGCAGCGTGCAGTTCGCAGTCGGCCAGTTCCGCTGCGGATTTCAAGACCTCGGCCTTGGCGGCATCCGCGTTCTTCAGCGCGTCGAAGGACAGCCCGGCCTCGCTGTAGTCGTGTTCAAGCAGCCAGACCAGCTTGTCGGGCCCGCAATCGCTATCGCGCCATTCGACGAGAAGGTCTGCGGTATTCCGTGCCTGATCCGAATAGTCGGGCGCTTGCTGCGGGGTCTCAGTGTCTCCGGGACGCAGGCAGAGATTGAACACGAGCGAAAGCCGGTAACCCTCCCGAATCGGCCGCGTTTCGTGCGCGCAGTCGGCGTAGAAGGCGGCGAACGCGAGTTCGGAGGGCTCGCTGGCGTTCATATCGACACTCATCTCCTGATCGAGGTGGCGCACGATGAGTTCACCACCGGTGCTGGTGGCGGGCAGCGTGATCGACAGCGTCGCGATCATGCCGTCGGCCTTCTCCGTGTCTCGATGCGCGGAGAAGAAACCGCCCGGCTCGTAGATCAGCAGCTTGTAGAGTCTCGCATCGAGCCGCCCGGCTGGACAGCCGAGACCCTCAGCCACGGTATCCAGAACGCCGTGCAAGGTGTCCGCCCAGACGCTCCCTCCCAGATGTATCCGTGCCGCGTCGATCTGCCAGCAGTCGCGAACCGACGTGTCCACCAGCGTATCGGCACCCTTGCCATAGGGCGCGCGTTCGGCTGCGTCCACCAGGAGGCGAACCTGGGAGTCGGGAACGGGAAAGGAGAGGACGCCGACCCCTTCCACTTCCAGAACGGGCATGGGAACGAACACCCGGCCATGCGTGCAGAACCCGCCCGGACGGGCCACGGACTGCAACAGATCCTCAAGCTCTTGTTCGTCGGCGAATTCGATATCGAGGTCGGTCATCTGTTCTCAACTCTAAGGTTTTTCGCGACTCCTTGGAAAACTGGGGCCGTATTGACCGCACGTTACCCGGTTTCATTGCGCAACGCCTCGTCCCATCGCCTCGCAAGGCTATTCAAAAGTCGGCGAAATGGTATTCGGGATGGAGGTATCCACCCCGATTCGGCTCGAACTGGGCCGCGAATTCTTCCATCTTGCGCTGGTTTTGTGGCCCAGCAAGGACTTTTGAATATGCCTGCATCGCCTCGTCCCATCGTAGTACCGCGCGGTCGATCCCGCTACGCTATGCGGAAATGGAGCGCTGCATGCCATCCGTCGATCTCGCCAGCGTCGATCATCGCTCGTCTCCGGAGCGCAAGATCGCGCTCTTCCGGTCCCTTTTCCGAGGTCGCGAGGACGTCTATCCGCGACGGTTCGAGAGTCGCACGTCGGGCCGGTCGGGGTACGCCCCGGCGTGCCACAACGAATGGGTGCCCGGCGTTTGCGGCAAACCTCGCATCAAGTGCGCCGAGTGCCCGAACAGACGCTTCCTGGCCGTCACCGACGACGCGATTCGCTGGCACTTGCTGGGCGCGGACGAACACGGCAAGCCCTTTGTGATGGGCGTCTATCCAATGCTGCTCGACGAGACCTGCCACTTTGTGGCGGTCGACTTCGACGGTCCGACGTGGGCCGCCGACGCCGTGGCGTATTTCAACGCGTGCATCGCGCGTGACGTTCCCGCGGCCCTGGAACGCTCTCGTTCCGGAAATGGCGGCCATGTCTGGATCTTCTTCGACGAAGCCGTGCAAGCGGGTCTGGCCCGACGCCTGGGAGCCATGCTGCTCACCGCCGCCATGGATGAGCGGCCCGATCTCGGATTCCGCTCGTACGACCGGTTCTTTCCGAGCCAGGACACATTGCCGCGCGGCGGTTTCGGAAACCTGATCGCCCTGCCGCTGCAACGCGAGCCCCGTCGCGCCGGAAACAGCGTCTTCGTGGATGATGAACTGCATGCCCAACCGGACCAGTGGGCGTTCCTCTCCAGGTTGGGAAGGGTGTCTCCAGCAGGCGCCGAGTCCCTTGTGGGCCGGGCAGAGCACCGGGGGCGGGTCTTGGGCGTGCGCGCCGTGGTGGAGGACGACGCCTTCGCCATGGCGCCCTGGTCGGCACCGCCCTCTCGGCGGCAATCGGATCCGCCAGTCGTCGGGCCGCTTCCCGACACCGTGGAACTGGTCCTGGCCGATCGCGTGTATATCGCCAAGACTGACCTGCCTCCCGCGCTGATCACTCGGCTGATGCGCCTGGGTGCGTTTCAAAACCCGGAGTTCTATCGTGCGCAGGCACTGCGCTTGCCCACCTACGGCAAACCGAGAATTGTCGACTGCGTCGACGACGGGCCGAACCACGTCGGCCTGCCGCGCGGCTGCCTTGAGGAAGCGGAAGATATGCTTCGGGCGCTTGGAGTCGAGACTTCGATAACGGACCAGCGGTGCGTGGGTCAGCCACTCGAAGCTGCGTTCCGAGGCGTGCTGCGCCCCGATCAGAATGCGGCGGCGAGAGCCTTGATGGCGCACGACACGGGGGTCCTCGCGGCGGCCACGGCCTTCGGCAAAACGGTGGTCGCCGCCTGGCTGATCGCCCAACGAGGGGTCAACACGCTTGTCGTCGTGCATCGGGAACAATTGCTGCAGCAGTGGATCGACCGGCTGGCGGAGTTCCTGGATCTCGGGAAGGATCGGATCGGCCGCTTGAGCGGGCGACGCAAGAAACTCACCGGCGCGGTGGACGTCGCGCTGATGCAGAGTCTCGTCAGGAAGGGGGAAGTGGACGACCGCGTCGCCGACTACGGTTTCGTGATCGTCGACGAGTGCCATCATGTCCCGGCCCGCAGTTTCGAACTGGTCGTGAGCCGCGCAAAGGCCAGATACGTCACGGGCCTGACAGCGACGATCGCGCGCAAGGACGGCCACCATCCGATCATCTGTCTGCACTGCGGTCCGATCCGTCACCGTGCCGATGGGCCGGTTCCGACGGTTGGGCAGCCGTTTTCGCGGAGGGTGCTGGTGCGCCCGACGGAGTTTCGACCGAGCGGAGACGCCGAGACCGATCCCCGCGCGGAGTTCCATCGCCTCTGCGGCCAGTTGATCGCCGACGCAACGCGCAATGCGGCGATCTGCCGGGACGTAGCGGACTGCACCGCCGATAATCGCTCGCCGCTGGTGCTGACCGAACGTGTCGAGCATCTCGACAACCTGGCCCGTCGCCTTTCCGACGCGGGACTCGAAGTCGTCTCGCTGCGCGGCGGGATGAGCCCGAAGTCGTTGTCGTCCGCGGTCGCGCGGATCGGCGGAGCGCAGGGGCGGCAGGTCGTGCTGGCCACGGGCCGATTCGTCGGCGAAGGTTTCGACGAGCCGCACCTGGACACGCTGTTCCTGACCATGCCCGTTTCCTGGCGAGGCACCGTTGCGCAGTATGTCGGGCGTCTGCATCGCTTGCACGAAGGCAAGCGCGAAGTGCGCGCGTACGACTACGCCGACATCGACGTGCCGATGCTGGCGCGCATGTTCGAAAAGCGCCGCCGCGCCTACGAAACCCAGGGGTACACCATGGAACTGCCGGCCAGCGCCGTCCCTGGCTGGCCCGCCAGCGTCGAGTTGCCGGCGCACGATCCCTGGAAGCAACGGTTCCAGGGCAGCGTTGGCCGTCTCGCCCGCGATGGCGTGGACGCGCGCGGGGCCGATCTCTTTCTGCGACTTGCTGACGAGATCAACACGGATGTTCCGGATACCGACCGTGTGCGGAGCGCCAGCGAGGCCTTCCTGCTGCGTCACCTGCAGCGCGCGCCTGCTACCCGTGATCGGTTCCGGCCGAACGCGAGACTGCCGATCCCATTCTGCGAACAGGGCCATATGGAAGTGGACTTCCTGGACGCCGAGGCGCGCATCGTGATCGAGTTGGACGGCCCGCAGCATCTCGCGGACCTCGACGCGTACCGGCGTGATCGGCGCAAGGACGCGCTGCTGCAGGAGAACGGCTACCTGGTGCTGCGGTTCCTGGCCGAAGATCTGGGCACGCGCCTGGACGCCGTGTTGGATCAGGTCGAGCGGGTGCTGGCGAACAGGATGAAACCGGCGCTGTAGCTGTTGCGGGACGTTCTGGTCGCCTCTTTGGGCGAAGGCGACGAACGCGTTCGAGCGCTGGACCGTCTCGCAGAGACCGGAAGCGCGTTTCGGCCGTGACCGACCTGCACTCGCGTACGTGGGGGACCGGGTAATTCGAATCCCCAACAATAAACGCTAATATATAGTCTCTAAAAACGATATAAGATGTATTATTACAGTCCTTATGAGGAAGGCAAGCATATCTCCCAGCGCGTCTGCGGCTCTCCGTAACCTGGGACGCGGAATTCAACTGGCCCGCCGTCGCCGTCGTGTTCGACAACGAGACCTGGCTGCGCGCATGGGTGTGTCCGTGTCGACGCTGCGAGGTCTCGAGGCGGGCGAGCCCGGCGTCTCGATGGGGAGCTTGGCCATGGCGCTACTCTCATTAGGGATTCTCTCCCGGCTTGACGACCTCGGCGATCTCGGTCAGGACGATATCGGATTGCTCATGGACATCGACGCCCTCCCGCAGCGGGTCAGGTTGCGGTCACCCCGCATACCGGGGGATGAGAGCGCCGAACTGCCGGTGGCGTCCGAACCCAAGGGCACCCTGCTGTGAGCGGCGAGCATGTCGTCGCCATCGGCGAACGCCTTCACCGCGTGGGCACGGTGCGCTTCGGCGAACTGCGCCAGAGACAGGTTTCCTCGTTCCGCTACGCCGACGACTGGATCGGGAATCCCGCCGCATTCGCCCTCGCGCCGTCCCTGCCGCTCAGCGACCAATGGTTCCACTTCGCAAGCCTCCCCGACGACGCGGGCACCAGCATTCCGGGGGTTTTCTCGGACTGTGCTCCCGACGCCTGGGGGAGGTCGCTTATCGCGCGCGCTTCGGGAATTCCGCAGCACGAGATGGGCTATGTGCTGGCAGTGGATGACCGGACGCGACAGGGCGCGTTGCGGTTCCTCGATGACGAAGGCAACGCGCTCGCCAAAGACGCGCCGCCAACTCCCCGGATTCTCGAACTTCCCCGTCTGCGACGGCTTTGCCAACGCATCGAGTCGGGATCCGGCGATCTTGCGGCACTCGCGCGAGAGCTCCGCGGCGCCACGGCGAGCCTCGGCGGCGCTCGTCCCAAGTCGGTCGTGGTGGACGAAGGCGGGATGCTCCATGTCGCGAAATTCACGATGGTCGGCGACTCCATGCCGGTGGAGCGCGTCGAAGTGGCCACGCTCTCGCTCGCGCGCGATGTCGGAATCCGGGCGGCGAAAGCGACGCTGGCGATGTCTGGTGGGGCGTTCCCCGTGGCGCTCTTCGAGCGTTTCGATCGCGAGGCCGGCGAACCCGGTCGTCGACACTACATGTCCGCGCAGACGCTGCTTGAGGCGCGCAAGCGCGACGCGCGCTTCTACACCGACATCGCGGACGGGCTCCGCGCCGTGTGCCGCACCGACACGGAAGCCCTGGCGGAGATGGCGGAACTGCACCGCCGCATACTGTTCACCATCCTGGTGTCGAACAACGACGATCATCTCAAGAACCACGGCCTCCTGTACGCGGGCGGGGGAAGCTGGCTGCTCGCTCCGGCATTCGACATCAATCCGCAACCGTTCCGTCAGCGGGAGCTCAAGACCGGCATCAGCGAACTCAGCGGCTTCCGCGCGTCGGTCGAGGCGTGGGTGGAGGCGGCGCCGTTCTTCGAGAAGACCGAGGACGACGCCCGCCGCCAGGCCGCGTCCATGGCTGAGGCGATCTCGGCGCGCTGGCGCGGTTGCCTGCTGGCCAACGGCGTGACCGAGGATCAATGCGACGAGTACGCTCCGGCCTTCGAGCACGAAGAGAGCCAAGTCGCGTTGCGCATGGGGTCGACATCCGTGCCGGTGGCGGACCGCGCTCCCGACAGGGAGAAGCCTTCGAGTTGCGAGCCGTAGCCGCGATTCGTGCGCTTCATGGTGGGCGGACACAGCAACACTGTCGGGGTATCCCGCGCTACCGGCGCCTTGAACCTCGGTTTGTGGGGTTTGCTTGGCGGGTGCGGAGCGGCCTGCCGCCTGTCCATCCTTATCCTCCATGATCCGGAAGGAATCGCCTCGATCACGACATCATTTCAGTTGATCTGCAATTCTGTGAAATGCTCTATCTCGCTTTCGGTATAGAAGCTCTGCTGCGGTTTTCCCGTCTTCGTTGGCAATATCACCTCGTGCGCCATATTCAACAAACATCTCAAAATGCTCTGCGTCGCAGTTTCTTTTCAGCATTTGATGCAGAGCGGTCATGCCATGAGCGTGTTGATAGTTTGGATCACTTCCAGCCGCCAACAAAAATTCCGCGCAGGTAAACTTCTTGCCCATCACCGCCGACATCAGGGGCGGTTCGTATTCGGGCGTGGCGTCAAGCGACGCCCCCGCGCTTACCAAAAGTTCTAGCATCTCCAGATCGTCATTAAATACTGCGGCCCAAAGACAGTGATCCGGAGATGATCCTTCTTCCAACAAAAACCGCGCCAGAGGCATGTTCCTCCCGCGCCCAACTGCGTACCACAAAGGCGTGGCATGCCAGCTACCACGTGTGGATGCTGGCGAATTGATGCCTATTCCCGCGTTCAGCAAAACACCCGCGAGGGAAATGCTGTGCGACGCCTCTGACCTGGATTTCATACGTACATCTACGCCGGCACAAAGATGCAGAAAATTGCGACCAGACGCATCACGAAACTCGATGAGCTCAGGTTTTTCCTGAAGACCTTTAGCGACGGCGTCGCTTTGAAATGTTTTGACAAGATCAAGCATTCTGGTCTTTGAGATTGACCTGACCATGCTTTACGTTCCTTTTTTCAATCGTTTAGAGACGTGAGTTTATATTGTCTCCAGTTGCCCGGCACTACGTCACCTTTGCTTCTGGTCGGGCGTTGAGGCGATTGAAAGAACTCGCGAATGGGCCGATGTCTCTGGCATCAACGCATTCCCGATTTCGAATATCGGCGTAAAGTAACGGATGTACTATCGGGGAGACACGCTTTGCGATCCTCGTAACCCGCGACCCCTACTGGCTCGCCATCAGCTCCTCCAGCAGGACCTCGTAATCCATCACCTCTTCGCCGAACGCCTCGATCACGACGTCAATGATCGTCCCCTGGAAGACAAATGGCGACTCGTAGAGATCGTCGACGGGCGTCTGGCTGTCCCGGCCGACATCGAGGGGTTCATTGACGAAGTTGTACTGGCGGAACGGCGACAGCACGCCTTCCCCCGCAGGCTCGTCGTCGACGTAGAACCGCACGCGTCCCTCGTCGTCGCCGGTTCGCACCACATCCGCCCGCAGCGTCACGGCGCCGGGCGGGATGGCGGCGGGGGAGGAGATGCGGCACCGTTCCCCGAAGTTGTTGGTCGTGTAGTGCAGCCGATTTCCCCGGATGAACACGCTCCAGCCGCCGAACCGGCCGCCGTCGGCGATGATGGCGCCGTCCTGCTCTGCGGATTCGCGTTCGATCCGGGCGGTGATCCGATGGGACACGCCCCGCACCCGGGGTCCGGTCTTGAAGTGGTGCGGCAGCACCGCGTCCTGGTATAGCACCCAGCGGTCCTTCGGCTCGGGCCACCAGCCGACGCTTGACCGCCGGCTGATGTCGTCCAGGGGAAGCACGCCGTAGCGCCCGGCCTCCCGCCACCAGAGGTCCTTGAGTTCCGCGAGCTTTTCCGGATGACGCTCGGCCAGGTCGTCGATTTCCGCCAGGTCCTCGTCCAGGTTGTAGAGTTCCCAGACGTCCGAGTCGAAATCCACCCCCCGCTCGTGGAAGGTGACCGCCTTCCAGCCTTCGCGCCAGATGCCCCTGTGCCCGACCATCTCGAAGTACTGGACGGTCTTGCGCGTATCCGCCTCGTTGTCGTTGAAGGTATGGGCCATGGACACCCCGTGCAGGGGAATCTGCTCCACGCCGTTGACCTGCGCGGGCAGGGGCATTCCGAGCACGTCCACCAGCGTGGGCGCGACGTCGACCGCATGGTAGAACTGCCGGCGGGTCTCGCCCTTCGCGTGAATCCCTTCGGGCCAGCGAATGAGTAGCGGAGCGCGCACGCCGCCGCCGTAGGTGTGGCCCTTGTAGCGCTTGAACGGCGTGTTGCCGGCCATGGCCCAGCCGAACGGGTAGTGGTTGTAGGTGAGCGGCCCGCCCATGTCGTCGAACCGCGCCAGGTTCTCCTCGACGCTGGGGCGGAGTCCTATCCTGCTGCGCTGATGGTCGTACGTCCCGTGGGGACCGCCCAGGGGACTCGCGCCGTTGTCGGAAATGGCGATCACGATAGTGTCGTCGCGTTTGCCGAGGCCATCGAGTTGAGCCAGCAGCCGAGCGATCTGTGCGTCGGCGTGGTCGAGGAATCCCGCGTAGACCTCCATCAGCCTGGCGGCAAGGCGTTTCTCGTCGTCATCGAGTTCGTCCCAGACCTGCACGCCCGGATTCCGGGGCGCGAGGCGCTGGTCTTCGGGCAGCAGGCCGGATTTTTTCTGACGCTCGCGGATCCGCTCTCGGGCCTTGTCCCAGCCGTCATCGAATTTGCCCTTGTACTTGTTGATGTAGGGGGCGGGCACATGGTGGGGCGAGTGGCCCGCAGCGAACGCGGCGTAGAGGAAGAACGGCCGGTCCGGGTCTGCGGACACCAACTGCCGCAGCCACTTGCAGGACTGGTCCACGATGTCTTCCGACAGGTGGTAGCCCTCGCGGTTCGGCGCTTCGACGCGCTCGTTCCCGGTGATCAGTTCCGGGTTCCACTGGTTCGTCTCGCCCGGCATGAAGCCGTGGAAGCGGTCGAAGCCCCGCTGCAGCGGCCAGTGGTCGTAGGGACCGGCGGGACTGGTCTCGTGGATGGACCCGAGGTGCCACTTGCCCGCCGCGAGGGTCTGGTATCCGTGCGGACGCAGCATCTCGGCCAGGTTGGCCGCCTCGCGGGCGGCGAATCCCCGGGTGTTGGGGAAACCATTGACCATCTCCGCCACCCGGCCCATGCCGACGCTGTGATGGTTGCGGCCGGTGAGCAGGCAGGTTCGGGTTGGCGAGCAGAGAGGGGTGACGTGGAAGTTCGCGTAGCGAAGGCCGTCTGCGGCGAGGCTGTCGAGGGCGGGGGTTTGGATGTCGGAGCCGTAGCAGCCGAATTCGGCGTAGCCTACGTCGTCCAGGACGATCAGGACGATGTTGGGTCGCCGGGTCATTTGGGTGGGTTCCGAGGCCCAGGAGATCGTTGATTCTGCGGCGGTGCGGTTGATGGTGCCGGTGAAGTTTCGGTCGTGTTCCATGGGTGTTTGGGCTGTTGAGATTAAGACGCGTAACGATTGAAGACTATCGCCCGCCGGCTAGGCCCTATCCATCGCAGCACTTTGGACATGCAAAAGTATCGCACCTTATCATGTCAGTGGCGCTTGGCCGGTCAGACTGTCGAGTTGTCAGCCCCTATGAGCACGGCGCAGGCGAGTGCGCTGGCCAAGAGTGGGGATACCTCAACCATCATGTGATGTTGATGTGCTCGTTAGTCGCCAATTCCTTGGCTGGGGAGAGAAGACATGTACGACGCAGTTCAAAGGCTCCTCGATGGAGGAGACTATTCCGTCGTCGAACAGTTCACGATGCCGGGTCGGAGCGCTCGATCCGGGGCTATCCCGCGTTTCTTGTTCGACTCGCGTGTCGGGTTGTATCTCCATAGGCGGTTCAAAACATCAAGCGGTAACAAAGACCCGCTTTGGGCGCACCAAACCCAAGCGCTCAACTTGTTGGGACGCGGTGAGAACGTGGTTGTTTCCACTGGTACCGCATCTGGTAAGAGCCTGGTGTTCCGATCCTTGGCTTTCCACAACACGCTGCTACACCCGGAAAGTCGAGTCTTGGTGTTTTATCCACTCAAGGCGCTGGCGGCGGACCAGCTGCTTGGCTGGGAGCAGATGGCGAATGGACTTGAAATCGACCCCCGCCATGTCGGGCGAGTGGATGGATCCGTCCCCATAAAGGCGCGAGAAGAAATACTGCAACGCGCTCGCATTGTGGCAATGACACCGGACGTGTGCCACGCATGGCTAATGTCGCGTCTGTCGTTGCCTGCCGTCCGTGAATTCGTGCGGTCTCTGTCGACACTCGTGATGGACGAAGCACACATCCTTGAAGGAGTCTTCGGAAGTAACTTTGCTTTTCTTGTACGCCGTCTCATGACAGCGCGCAATCATCTGCTCGGGGGACGCGACGCGACACCACTGCAGCTCATTGCTGCGACTGCCACGATCAAGAATCCTGGCGAGCATCTGAAACTGCTCACAGGGGCCAAGTTCGCTGTGGTCGACCATAGAGACGATGGCGCTCCGGAATATGAGCGCCTGATCGCCCATGTCGAGTGTCCTCTTGGGGAAGAAACTGCGGTCGCCAGGTCATTGCATGAGCAGGTCTTATCGAAAGGGCGGGAGGGAGGGTTCATCACTTTCCTAGACTCGCGCAAAGGAGTCGAAGGCCTAGCAATGGCGAGCGACAGATCGAAAAAGGAAAATCGCGAGGCGCGTATCGAGCATGCCGACGTTCTTCCATATCGGGCGGGCTACGACGCCGAAGACCGGACGAGAATAGAGCAAAGGTTGCAAAGCGGCAGTCTTAGGGGAGTTGTGTCGACATCGGCTCTCGAACTTGGCATCGACATCCCACATCTACGTGTTGGCTTCAACATCGGCGTTCCCGAGTCGCGTAAGGCCTATCGACAACGGCTGGGACGCATCGGCAGAACCGCCCCGGGAGCGTTCGTCATCGTTGGCGGCAAGGATTCGTTCGCGCGGTACGGGACATCTTTTCGTGAGTACCACGACATGTCCGTGGAGCCATCCTATTTGTACTTGGACAACCGGTTCATGCAGTTCGCTCACGGTCGCTGCTTGGCGGACGAACTGGAATCGATTGGAGCGCCAAGCCGAACTCCTACAAGAGCTCATTGGCCCTCGGGTTTCGGTGACATTCACGCAGCGGCCCGCCCGGGTGGAAGCCGTCCGCCCGAATTCGATGCCATCGCTGCTCTGGGCGGCGACTCACCGCAGTATGGCTACCCACTTCGGAACGTCGGCGAAACGAACTTCCAGATCAAGGTTCATGCAAATTCGGACCCAATCGGTGAAGTCAGCCAGCAGCAAGCCCTGAGGGAGTGTTATCCGGGTGCTACATACCTTCATCTGACGCGGGCATACGAAGTGACCGCATGGCACGCAAGTTCGTTCGAGTCGTTTATTCGAGTGAGACCAACCTCGCCCGGAGTCGACAAACGCGACCTAGAATCACTACCTGGATCAATGCTGGGATCGCGCCAACGGACATCCAGGAGGGGCATTTCGTTCGGAACGACCACGGGTTTCTTGCCGAATGTCTCATGCAAGTTACCCAAAGAGTAGAGGGGTACGTGGACGGGCGCTCGGGAGAGGTCCGCACGTATAAGGACCTTCAGCAAAAGAACCCGAACATGCGCGCTCGAATGCGGAACTTTCGCACGACGGGAATTGTGCTGTGCACCATGAGCGACGTATTCAAGCGAGGCACGGTGAAGCGAACGTTCGCAGACAGATTGCGCGAAGTTTTTGTGCGCGAGTACAGCATCGCTCCTCGGGACATTAGTGCGGCCGCAACCAACATAACGATACGCAGTCTTGAAGGGGGTGGCCTTCGCGGTGACTGCATAGCGATCTACGACGAGACCTATGGCAGTCTCCGGTTAACTGAACGACTGTTTCTTCACTTCGACGAGCTTCTTGATCGGCTACTCGCCGCCGTCGAGGGCGATGAGGAAGAGGATGAGGTCACGCATTCTGTCGTGGATACCATTCGTGAGGTGCGGTCGGGGTTTGCTGCCACAGATGCGACCGAGCAGATTGCCGAGGAACCACCTGCCGACCTTATGCATGTGTTTGAGGTTGGGTCGCGCGTGTGTTTTCAACAAGCTGGACAGATGGCTGTAGAGGTGGAAGTCATCCAGCCTACGATCATGAATGACGCTCTGATGTATCAGATCGCCACGCCACCCAAACCAGGTCAACGCCCATCGAAACGGTGGGTGGCGGCCAAATATGTTGAACCATCTGCTGAAGCAGATGCGTGGAGCTACGCTCTTTGGGACCCAACGACAGAACAGTATGTTGACCAAGCTGAAAGCGGCGCATGTCCTGACGACAGGTAGCTGGGTGCGCGCGGCCTCGCCCGCCTAGCTGTCGCCCGGCGACAGAACGCGGATATCAGAACTGAGGGAGCCCAGCACCGGCGTTGGCCAGAGCGACATCTTCAAACAGCCGGCGCAACGGTTCCGGCTCGGCCACTGCGAATCTGCTGTAAGGCACATTAAGATCCGGGTAGACGGCGCTCAACCGACCTTCCCAAAACCCCTGATCTCGGGCTTCCTGCCGAAGCTTCTTGCGCTCATGGCGAGCAGCGAACGCGTAACCGAGCCACTGGTTCCAATTGTGATGTTGAGGAAACGCAGATTGCACTCGCGAGAACTCTTCTGGGTCGGGTCCGTGTCCGTTGATGCCTCTCGCCAATGCCAGCAGCCGCACACTGTAGGATGACGGTCGCGCATTGAGCCATAAATCTAGGCTCTGATCGCCTAGTTGCGGCCATTGGCTCTTCCGGTAGGCTACTACCAATTCAAGCTCCGAGGTCGGCGATTCTGGCTCCGGGGTTTCGCTGGCAATCGCGACTTCGCTCGGTGGCGCGAAGTAGCGCTGCAAGAGCACGGCGCGGTTTCTCAGCGACTCAAGAACAGAGCGCATTTGCGGCTCTAACTGCGACCCTATCGAAGGGCATTTGCCTTCCATCCCGCGGAAAAACTGCTCGTCGGCGATGACTCTCCGAAGCTGCGCGACTAGCGGATCTTGGGGACGGTGCATCTTCATCTCGGATGCAGTTTCGTTCCATTGTTCTGCTTGAAGCAGACGTGGTTCGATCACCTCGTTGGGGAAATCCTGTGCAGTCTCATGGAAGAGATGTTCCGCCAATTCGAGCCGTCCATTGCCTGCGAGCGCGACGATCATCGCCATCCTCGTCACCAAGCTGTCGGGAAACCGCCGCACTGCCTCCCATCTGACGTCGAGGGAGGTCTCGTTTGCACCGGCGGCCGCAAGAACCTTGGCCCATAGGTCCCAGATGTACGCATTGCCATTCTCGGCCTGCAAGGCCTGAAGCGTCCAACGGTGAATCTCTGCTAGCTGAGCATCCGATGGGTGTTTGCGGAGTAGTCTGTCGCATAAGTTGTGGGTCGTGCGAACTGCATAGTGGCTGTAGTGCGTGTACCGAGCGTAGGCCCAATGTCTGCTGAGCAGGCTATGCGCCCGGCTCCATAGGGCACCGTCTAGGGTTTGGGATTCGTCCCCGGCGCGAACCACCGCGTCGAGTTCTGCTCTTGGCGGCAAGGATGTGGGGCCCTCGACCGGCCCGCGCCCAGTTTCTTCGAGCAGGCACGTTGCGGTCGGAATCAATGTCCGGGAAACATTGGCGAGGAAGGGCCGGACGGAGCCAGTCGTATTGGGCCACTGACCGGTGGTGCCGGAACCCGTGGAGACTCGCCAAGGCGCTCGCCCAGGTTTCCTTCCAACGACTATGGTGTCGGGGATACAGGACAGCCAGGGTCGAGACGTGGCGCCGGAACTCTTCTCGCAGTTCGGGGGAATCCGTCCTGCGCTGCGACGACAGAGCGGCGAACCTAGCCAACGCCGTAGCGACCAGTCGTTCGGGCTGTGCATTGGTCGGGTCGGGAATCTTGCGGAGTCCGAGCAGCGCGATGCCGAGACCATCTCGCCAATATGGACCGGCCCATGCCGCCTCGTCGCATGAGGCGAACCACCTCGATGCTAGCCGCTCGTCGCCCTGATGCTGCGCCAAGGCGAGGTCGAACTGCCGAAGGAGGTCGACGTCGTCGGGCCAGCGCATGCTTCGAAACCGGTTGTCCCACGTTCCCACATCGGCGATCAGGCGCATCGGGGATGACGACAAGGGCAGACGTGTGACCGCAGCCAACGCGTCGGAGAACTGGGCCACATACGCCCGCGTACCGAAACGAGCTACTCGATCCGGTGCCCAGGCGATGCGTTCCTCCATCCACTCGATTAGCGCACGGTCGATCACCTCCACCAGCGCATCACGGCGAGTGCGCAACGACGGCTGAGCGAGGAGGTCCGATAAAAAGTCGCCCGGTTCGGCGAGCTGCAATGCGCCGCGTATTCCCCGTCCCTCCAAGATATCCGAGACGGCTGAGGAGGCGTTGGACAACAGAGCGTCAGCCCAAGCAACGAAGGCATGGTTCGGTTGGCGATCTTCTCTGGCAACCATCGGCTATGCCACGCAATCGGACCCGTAATCGGCATTGCCGGGAGTGCGCCGGAGGCACTGCAGATGCGTGTCCCTAAGTTGCCTAATATCCGAAGCGTACAACTCTCCCTCGCTCACTGTGCCTACCGCGACCCAATGCTCGGGCCGGTAATCCATCCTCGCATGGATGAGCTCCGCTGTCAGATGGGTGCAATCCGACCTTGGCGCGAGTCCCACGGCATGGCCGACGTTCGAGAACTTCGGCGCGCTGAAGTACACATTCGACATCGGAAGGTCCAACACCGTCGGAGTGGCGAACACCGTGGCGCTTGGTTCGGTATCCCTGTAGGCGTCCAGGACTTCTCGCACGGTGTACCTAAACAGTGCCAACGTGACTGTCGTACCGGTGAAGTGGTGCGCGAGTCCGCATCGCTCGCATATCACTCGGGGCCAGTCGGCTTGGAGCTCCAAATCGGGGAACTCGGCGGCGAACGCGACGAAACGAGGTCGCCCGTCAGCGAACTGGCGGTTAAGGAACCTCGTAAAGTCTGCCAGCGTGGCATCGGTAGGCAAGGAAGCACCTGCGGCCGGCGGACCTGCGGTGCGGTCAGCATCTCGGTTCGAGATCCACCGGCGGAGTTGGTCTACGCTGAATGCTCCGGCGCGTAGTCGTTCAGCAGGGCGTCTATGCGCTCGACACGGTAGAGCTCTTGGTTGGCTTCAATGTGCGGAGTGAGCGCATCGCCAGCTTCAAAGGCAGCGCTCAGGGGATGGCGGCGACGCACGTCTTGCTGGACGTATCGAAGGTGAGCCTCATGCCAATCAAGCCACTCGGCGGGACGATCCATACGGGTCTCGTAGACCTCTTGCCGTGGTGCAGCAACGCGTTCCTCCAAGCAGAGATTCGCCCACTCGGCCGCAGCCACTTGGTCTGGGGGCATGGTTGTCATCAGGGCCGACAGCGCGGTGTTAGCGAAGTCCATCCGAGAATCCGTGGCTGGGTTGCGGTTTGGATTCCGAGTGTACGTCACGCCAGTGTTTGGCGACACGCGAAATTGCTGTGGCGCGCGGGAATGGGCGGTCGGTGCGTCCGCCATAGCGCGGCTAGACCCGCTCGTTCCCGGTGATCAGTTCCGGGTTCCACTGGTTCGTCTCGCCCGGCATGAAGCCGTGGAAGCGGTCGAAGCCCCGCTGCAGCGGCCAGTGGTCGTAAGGGCCGGCGGGACTGGTCTCGTGGATGGACCCCAAGTGCCACTTGCCCGCCGCGAGGGTCTGGTATCCGTGCGGACGCAGCATCTCGGCCAGATTGGCCGCCTCGCGGGCGGCGAATCCGCGGGTGTTGGGAAAGCCGTTGACCATCTCCGCCACCCGCCCCATGCCGACGCTGTGATGGTTGCGGCCGGTGAGCAGGCAGGTGCGGGTCGGCGAGCAGAGAGGGGTGACGTGGAAGTTGGCGTAGCGCAAGCCGTCGGCGGCGAGGCTGTCGAGGGCGGGGGTTTGGATGTCGGAGCCGTAGCAGCCGAATTCGGCGTAGCCTACATCGTCCAGGACGATTAGGACGATGTTGGGGCGTTGGCGTAGGGGGGAGGGATCAGAGTTCCAGGCAATGGTGGATTCTGCGGCGGTTCGTTTGATCGTGCCGGCAAAGTTCTGGTCGTGTTCCATGGGGTCGTCAGGGCTGCTGATTGCGGGGATGTTGGGGGGTGGAGACTAAAGGACTTGCCTTGTCTGCACACCCGTTCGGCCAGATGGCGGAATGTCTCCCGACTGGTTTCCATTGCCGACGATGCGGTTTTGCTCGGGATGTCGCGGGCTCGGGGTAGCATGCCCCGGCCTCGGGCGGAGTGCAGTTGACGCTTTATAGCGGATACGCTATACAAGAGAGCATGCAGTGGACGGTCGAAACCGTCGCGGCCGTTGACGCCGAGATCGATTCCCTGCCGGTCGCACTTCGCGCCCGGCTGGTCCGTTTGCTTGAGCTGATCGAGGAGGTGGGCTTGGAGCAACTCCGGGCACCGCACGTCAGACATCTCGACGGCAAACCGTGGGAACTGCGGGCAAAGGCCCAAGGGGGCATTGCCCGGGGAATCTACGTCACGGCAACCGGCAGGCGCGTGGTGGTGCTGCACGTCTTTGCCAAAAAGTCTCGCAAGACGCCGGGGCGTGCGCTCGATACGGCAAGGAAGAGGATGAAGGAGGTAACGCGATGACGAAACTGCGAGACCTGAAGAAGCGCCTGATGGGGGATCCGGAGTTTCGGGAGGAGTACGCGCTGGCGGACCAGGAGTACGCGCTGGTGGCGCAACTGATTCGCGCCCGGACAGAGGCAAGGCTCACGCAAGCCGAGGTGGCGCAGCGCCTGGGTACAACGCAATCGGCTATTGCCCGGCTGGAGGGTGGCCGGGTATCGCCGTCGATCGCCACTCTCCGACGCTACGCCGAGGCGACGGGCACTCGGCTGACGGTTGGCCTGCAGCGAGTCGGGGGGTGAAGGATTCCTCCACATGGTGATCCGGCGGGACACGCCCCGCACCCGGGCGGATAGCCGACCTGTTCATGTGGAACCTAACGTGCGAGTCCGGGGACTCTGAATACTTCGCTCCTGTGCCATGCCAGGAATCGCGGATTGGGATGAGGAAACCCGGCTCCCGGCGGTGCGCGTAGTGCCTTTCCGTGGAACCGACCAAGCGAGGCCTCCACGCCCGCGCCCCGGACTGCGTCCGCCACGATCACCTGTAGTTCCGGCATCAGCGTGAACGCGCCGCTGTCGAACAGGTCGTGATGCAGGGAACACAAGGCCAGGCCGTTCTCGACCTCGGCCGGTCCGTTGGCCTCGTGCCACTTGATGTGCGCCGCCTCGATTGCCAGCGGCGTGCCGCCGAGTCGCCCCGCAAACTCGCAGACGGCGCACCGGCTTCCGTATGCCGCGAGTACCTGCGCGCGGAACCTGGGATCTCGCCGTCGCCAGCGTCCGTCGATCCAGTCGTCGCTGTCGCGGATCTCGGTTCCAGCAATACCATCCGGTGGAATTGCGGTCGCTTCGAGCACCGTGTCCTGCAGCGTCGCCGGGAAGTGGCTTGCCGCGAGGTACTCTGCGACCTGCCGCGCCAACTGCGGCTGCCGCTGGAGCGTCGCATAGGCGGATTCGGTCAAGCCGCCCCGAATCCGGTGACGCCGGAGGTCGCCCTTGTATGGGCCGCCCTCAGCGTTGGACCGCACCATCGAGGGCCGATCCACCTCCCAGACGCCATCGCGCTGCATGCGCCAGAACGGATCTTCCGTGTGGATCGTCTTGCGATGTGGGCCGAACCGGCGGAGCAAGTCCGCAAGTTCCTGATCGACAAGCTTGTAGGACGTCAGCCGCGGCTCGCCTCGAAGGCAGCGACCTATGGCCCAGAGCGCGAGCAGAGGCTTG
This sequence comes from Pseudomonadales bacterium, assembly GCA_963668365.1. Lineage (GTDB taxonomy): Bacteria > Pseudomonadota > Gammaproteobacteria > Pseudomonadales > Azotimanducaceae > VXNE01. Next base: position 3,336,475 of record OY764266.1, on the reverse strand, counting down.
TGGGGTGCCCGTTTGTCGCCGCGCTTCCAGACATTCAGTCCCTGAAATCGTCCCAGGAGGTCGCCTGTCACTGGTCTCCCAATCGTGACTGTGCCCGTGTCATTGTACCCACTCATTCAAAGCACCAGACGGGCGGAATGTGCGGACTGGGATGCCGAACGGCTAGAAATCCGTCTTTCGCCCTGCCAAATCCGACTGCCTCGAGTGGTTGACACATTCCAAGTTACAACTTTATTGTTGTAAAAATGATACCGGAGTTGATTGACGTGACGGGCGCGCCTTGGCCAGTGTTGCCAGCCGGTGTCCACAAAGCGGACTTGGGAGAAATTGCGGCAGCTTTCGCGATCAACCAGTGGCGTAGGAGGCTTTTTGACGGCCTGCTTGAAGCGTCTCGTGTCCTGAAGGCGGCGGGGTGTGCCCGGCTATATCTGGATGGCAGCTATGTGACGGGGAAACCCATACCGGGTGACTACGATGTCTGTTGGGATCCGGTCGGCGTTGTAGGCCGATTGCTGCCGCGGGTGTTCCGAGATTTCAGCAACGACCGGGCTGCCCAGAAAACAGCGTACGGGGGTGAGTTTTTCCCGTCGTCCGCAGCGGCGAATACGGTGGGAAAGATATTCCTTGAGTTCTTTCAACTTGAGCGATACAGCGGAACCAGGAAAGGGATCTTGGAAGTCGAACTCACCACAGATCCAATGATTCAGTCGAGGTGACGGCATGATCTACAGTGATAAACAACGTCGCCTCTCTGCGCGGGAGGTCGAGCGATTGAAGGAAGCGCTGCTGGCGTCGGAAGAACGCGCGGTAGAGGCTTGGCTCAGAGACTTGGAGACGGATGCGCTTCGCAGCGAGATCGAGCGGCTGGAGGCAGATATCTCTGACTACGACATGCTCAAGGCTGGCGAGATTGCATTCGCAAAGTCCTTTGCTCTGGAGAGCCTGCCCTCGACATTGGTGCAAGCGCGGATTGCTGCGGGCATGAGCCAGACCAGTCTCGCGCGGGCGCTGGAGGTGAAACCGCAGCAAATCCAGCGCTATGAGGCCTCTGGCTACAGAGGCGCGAGCCTTGCCAGACTGATTGAGGTGTCAAGAGTTCTCGGCGTTCAGACCGAAGGGTTGTTCGGAAGTGAACAGGCTGGTCGGGGTGGCGTCTTATCGTGGGAGAAGGCCGAGGAGATCGAGTGGCGGCGGTTTCCGATCAAGGAGATGGTTAAACGGCGATGGTTCCATGTGACGATTGGCGGGGATGTCGTGCAAGACGTCAAGGACTACTTCCGCGAAGCTGCGGGACCACAGTTTGCGACGGCGCTCCATAGAAAGAAGTCGCGAGGCGATACGTCGCCGAACGAGTATGCGTTGTTGGCGTGGCAAGCTCGTGTGCTAGAGAGGGCCAGACACACGGTCCGACACAAAGACCTGCCTTCGTTCCAGTTGGATGATCGCTGGCTCCCAGACCTGGTTGCTTTGACGAGGCGACCGGGCGGCCCCGGGGAAGCAGCCGAACTGCTTGCAAGCCACGGGATTCCCATGGTGACGGAGAGGGAGTTGCCGGGAACCTATCTCGACGGCGCGGCAATGCTGGACGAGAACGGTCACCCCGTCGTCGGACTCACGCTTCGGTTCGACCGTCTGGACAACTTCTGGTTCGTCCTTTTTCACGAACTCGGGCATATCTTCCTGCATCTCATGGGGGGTGCGCGCTACGACTTCTTTGATGAGGACGAGACAGCAGCAGGGGACAGGTTTGAACGAGAGGCCGATGCATTCGCCTTGAACAACCTGATTCCGGAGGAAAGCTGGAACGGATGCCTATCCCGGTTTGCGGTGACTGAGAAAGCGGTGCGACTGGACGCCGAAAGACTCGGCATCGACGCCAGCATCATTGCCGGGCGCATTCGCCGGGAGCGGGGGAACTACACCGTATTGAGCAACCTTGTTGGACAGGACCATGTTCGGGCGCAGTTTGCTACAGACGTTGATGCCGCTGGGTAGCGGGCTCTGCGTACCATTCCTGAGATGGCGGCAGGCCGAGTATCAGGCCCTGCTGCGATTGGATGAGTCGATCAAGGATCGCATCGTCCCTTTGATCACGATCCCGCCGATCAAGTTCGAGGCGGGGATTTCGAAGAAAACGATGCAGGAGCATGTATGTCCTTTGCCAAAAAGTCCCGCAAGACGCCGGGGCGCGCGCTCGACGCGGCAAGGAAGAGCGATGAAGGAGGTAATGCGATGACGAAACTGAGAGACCTGAAGAAGCGCCTGATGGAGGATCCGGAGTTTCGGGAGGAGTACGCGCTGGCGGACCAGGAATACGCGCTGGTGGCGCAACTGATTCGCGCCCGAACGGAGGCAAGGCTCACCCAAGCCGAGGTAGCGCAGCGCCTGGGCACAACGCAATCGGCTATTGCCCGGCTGGAGGGTGGTCGGGTATCGCCGTCGATCGCCACTCTCCGACGCTAACCCGAGGCGACGGGCACTCGGCTGACGGTTGGCCTGCAGCGAGTCACGGGTTGAAGGAGTCGAAGGAACGCGTCGAGGCGCCTCGATGTGTCGCTGGAATGCGTGGTCGGGCGCCGAGGCGCTTCTCGCCTTCGTCGAGTTTGTCCCAGACCTGCACGTCCTGCTTTCCGGGCGCCAGCCGTTGATCTTCGGGCAGCAAGCCGGTGGCCTTCTGGCGTTTCAGAATCCGCTCGCGGGCTTTGTCCCGGCCTTCATTACACCAATGTCCTATGTACCGGTGCTGCCGACGGGGGCGCGAGAGTATATGGCGCTTGTCGGCAACTCAGGAGTTAGTCCGCCTCATGCGCCTGCTAATGAATACTCTGTGCATCGGCGTCTTGACCTCTGAGGATCCGGCGGAGACCTCGGTCCACCAAAGCCACCGCTTCCTGGATGTGGGGTGTCCGGGCCAAGCCGACGTTTTCCTCGGCGAAAAGACCGTTGTGAAGGTCGTCGGGAGAGTAGTGCCGCAAACAATGGTGCCCGGCCCAGTCGTCTCGTGAACCGGATCAACGCTCGATGAGACCAACCGTCTCCGCAACGTCGCGCGCGCATCCGCCGAATCCGCCGAGCACGAACACCGGCTGACCGGCTTGGAGCGAGACGCGGGTCTCCTCAGCGATTCCGGGCATTGTTCCTTTGTATCCCTCGACTCTGCCGCCGAGAACGATTCGCGCCCGAATGTCGCTGCGCATGGCCTTCCGCATCGCCGTCAGTCCCTTCTCCCATTCGTCCTCATGCGGTTCGCGCACATGTAGCTCGAGTCTTGCTTCCCGCGCTAGCCGTTCGCCGTCGAGTCCCAGGAAGACCAGGTGCGCGGCGGGTTCGTGATCGGCGGAAAACGTTGCAAGCTCGTTTGACGTCATTCGGATGTGAACGGGCCAAGCCAGGTAGTCGGTGACGGCCACGATTCCGCTGTGAAGAGGGTGGTTCCGATAACGTCTTACCAGTTCGGCCAAGAGTTCGGTAAAGCCATGCTGCCGCAAATCTCCGCTGTAGGCGAGGCTTGTTCCCGAGGCGAGCAGATTCAGGGCAATCTCGGCCATCGCATCGCGCAGATGACCTTCGCTCAGACCGAGGACATGCAAGTCGGGGCTCTCCGAAATCGAGACCCCGACCGCGGGCGTTGTCTCAGCGCGAGATGCGTTCATCAGCGACCCTCCAACCAGTTCGACAGAGTCTGTACGCGAACCCCTGGCGAGATTTCCTGAACAGCCGTTCTTTGTCGGCGCCCAACAGCGGGTCAGGATATACGATCATTTGGCTTCTCGGTCCGTACACCCTGCTACAAGACCGTCGTTCGACCCGCCCGGACTTGGACGAGCACCGCCTAGGAAGATCATATGATCTATTATGTTTGCAGAAATTTGATTGACCCCTTGTAAAATCATCATATGATTGCTTCTTATGCATTCTCTAAATCGGGTCGAGATTCGTGACGGCAATGAACGAGGCCGATCCGATCCGACATCAATTGGCGCTTCTCGCACGGCGGCCAAGGGCGCGGATCACCGATTTCAGTCGGAGCCGTCCTACCGACTGGCGACCTGGGCAAGTACGAAACCCTTTCGGCACGTTGGACGATTACTTCACCGACGCGGCCGCGTGGGAACTGATCGCATCGAAACTTGAGGAAGGGCATGAAGTGGAGACCGTGCAACTACGCGAGCCGCCTGGGCGGACGGGTTACGTGATGAAGATCGAACTGGAAGCTGGAAAGCCGATGCTGTACGTCAAGCTGGAACTCGGATCGGGAAGAATCTTCGGTCGCAGCTTCCATTACTCGGAGCGTTGATGAACCAAAAGGTCGGGAGCGAACAAATGGCGAGAGGAATTGAACGCGAAGCAACAGTCGAGACGACGCAAATGGCGTTGGCGTGTCCCCAGTGCGAAGGTGTCGTGGAGACGGTCAGGCATGAGGATATCGTCCGATATGGTGACGGCGAGTCGGCAGTGGACCTCCCCGTCATCCTTCCGGTGCGTCTCTGTCGATCATGCGGCATCGAGTTCCTCGATCACGAAGCGGAGAAGGTCAAGCATGAGGCTCTCTGCAGGCACTTCGGGGTGCTCACGCCGTGGGAGATTCGCGAGATAAGGAAGAGGCACGACCTTAGTCGGGCGGCGTTCGCGGAATTGACGGGGCTTGGCGCGGCGTCTCTAGGCCGATGGGAAACCGGCGCCCTGATCCAGTCGCTCGCAAACGACCGATATCTCCGTCTTCTCTCCGCACCCGGTGGCCTACGCACGCTCAAGGGCGTGATCCAAAGGGCCCATGTCGACATGGAGCTTGCGTCCAGACCTGTCGGGCCGGGCCAATTACGGTTTCGGTGTTTGAAACCAAACTTACGGACAAGGCAGGAGGCGCGTCGGTTCCTCTTGGTCAAGGACGCCGCCTGACCGTGTACATCAACACGTTCTACTCCTTCAAAGGTGGTGTCGGACGCACCATGGCATTGGCGAATGTCGCGGTGCACTTGGCCCGGCGGGGACGGCGAGTGCTCTTGGTGGACTTCGATTTGGAGGCCCCGGGTCTCGACACATTCCCCGCCCTTCGTCCTGAAAAAGCCTTGCGGGGTTTGGTGGACTATGTGGCGGAATACTTGGAGACCGATCAAGCGCCGGATGTGCGGGAATTCGTCGGCGAGTCGCTGGCCGACGACAACTTGCTGGTCATGCCCTCCGGGGCCATGGTGCGCGGATATGCCACCAGCTTTGGCCGGATCGATTGGGGTGCGCTCTATGCGGAGAGAGAAGGCTATCTCTTTTTCGAAGACCTGAAGGCGCAATGGCGGGAGGCGTTTTCTCCCGATTACGTGCTGGTCGATTCGCGGACCGGGTTCACGGACACTGGTGGAATTTGCACACGTCAGCTTCCGGATGCCGTGACAGTCCTCTTCTTCCCCAACGAGCAAAATCTGCGAGGTCTGGCCAAGGTGGTGGCCGATGTCCGGTCGGAGGTGGAGCCGCCACGAGAAAAGTCGATCGAACTGCACTTCGTCATGTCGAATGTGCCCGATCTCGACGACGAGGACGACATCCTCATCAGGATGAAGGAACGTTTTCAGCACGAATTGGCATTCGATGATGAACCCTTGATTGTGCATCGATACGACAGTCTGTCGCTGCTCAATCAGTCCGTATTTGCGCTTGACCGGCCGAGGAGCCGTCTGGCGAGAGAGTACGCGCGTTTGGCTGACATGATCGTTCGGAGAAATCTGGCGGACCCGGATGGTGCGAAGCAGTTTGTTCGGGAGCGGTGGCGGCTCGGGCGATTCCGTGACGAACGGGTCGAAACAGGATCTTCCCTAGCCAAGGAAATTGGACGGATCGCGGCATTGCACGGCAAGGATGGAGAGGTGCTGTTCCGGCTTGGGGAGCTTGCAGAGCGCCGGGAACTTCAGATCGCGGAGTCGCTGCTGGACAAGGCGATTGACGCGGGATACCGGAAGCCGGAGTCCTACTTGGAACGGGCGAGGGCGCGTGCCAAGGCTGGCGATGAGGCGGGGGCGAGCGACGATGCGCTTGCGGTCCTTGATTTCGATGACGTCCCGGGTCACGTGGTGACGCAGGCGATCCGTCTCTTCGGAAGGCGGGCGCCGGCGGACATTCACGAGGCCCCTGCGATCATCTCTCTAAGCCCCGACGACCAGATCGATCTAGCAGAGAGCTTGGCGCGTCTGGGTGAAGGCGCGATTAGCGATGCCGTTCTGCGGTGTTTGATCGAAGACGATGATTGCACCCCGGATGAGCGAGCCAACGCTGCGAGTCAACTCGCGCTGAATTGCATCGGGTTCCGCCGGTTCGCGGAGGCGATCGAACTGCTAGGGCGCGAGGAACGCATGATCGACAAGATGGGTATCCAGGACGCCTTCAACTACGGCATGGCGGTGTGGGGCAACTCGTGCAAGGTCGAGAAGGTGCCGTTCGAACGGGTCCTGGAACTGCACGCAATGGGTCGGGCGCCGGAACCAGACGCAAACTACGAACAGTGTCTAGCTGTGGCCAACTGGGCCACAGGGCATCCGGAGGTCGCCTTCGAGCATGCGCGGCGAGCCCGCGAAGAGGCCGAGTCCGAGGCACTGATCTTTAGTTGCTGGCAGTACCGGGTCGTACGCCGGAGCGAGTTCATTGCCGACATGAAGGCGGTCCAGGCACTGATTGGCGGCGACGAACGTCAGATGCCGAAGTTTCTGGCCGCGTCGCAGACCGAGTTGCCATTGACGAGTGCAGAAGAGAAGGGGGTGGATGAAGACGTAGAGGTCTGAGTGCGCGATCATCGATCATCTAGACCCTTTGACATGCACTGTTCATATATACATACTATGGAGCTTCTATCGCACACATGCTATGGCCCGTTCGGATTGCGGCGGTAGCCGCTCCCGCCATTGAGGTGGTGCTCTCAGGTTAGGCGAGCATCGCCAACTGGGTGCGGGCGGACAATTTCAACAATAAGTCAACTTCTATGGAGGGACCATGGGCATTCAGACCCACTTCGACAAGTTTCACGGGCGAATCAAGCTCAGCCGAGAAGACGGCGCATACAAGAGGGCGCGGGAGCGTGACGACAGCATCAAGAAGGATGTGGCCACCGCATTCAAAGAAGCAGGGTATCCGATAGTCGGCGACTTCATCCAAGGTTCGTTGAAAACGAATACGGGAGTCAAACCGATAAACGGAGACTACGACGTCGACCGGGCGCTAGTAATCGCGGAGGATAGTGCTCCCGAGAACCCTGTAACGCCGAAGAAGAAAGCGCTCGAAGTCCTTGAGAGCCGGGGCTTCAAGAATGCGAAGATCAAGAAACCATGCGTGACGGCAGACTACGCTGGCGACAACGTGCATATAGATTTGATCATCTACAAGCGATCGGGCGACGAGTATTGGTTGGCGGTCGGGAAGAGAAACTCCGACGAGTACAACCGTGAGTGGTCGGAGAACGACCCTCTAGGTCTCATCGATTGGATTAACGACGACAGCGATTACTTGGATGATCCGGAAGAGGAACGTGCGCAGTTCCGGCGGGTGGTGCGGTATCTCAAGCGCTGGCGCGACGTGCAATTCAGCGAAGCAGTTGGGGCGAAGGTGTACTCGATCAGTCTGACCGTGATGGTGAAGGAGCAGTTTGCCTCGTCATTCAGTACCGAAGGTGCCAAGCAAGATCTGACCGCGTTGCGGGACACGGGCATGGCGATACTGGACGGTGGCTACTTCAACGAAGAAGAGGACGGAAAGTACCGGGTCCGCGTCGATCTGCCCAAGGAGCCATATCGGGACATCTTCTATGGGTCGAGTTTGGACACAGGAACGCAGTTCCACAACAAGTTGACGCGGCTCGTGCGGCAACTCAACAAGGTAGAGGGGGAGAGCGACGAACGCAAACAATGCCAAATTCTGAACGAATTGTTCGGCGACGACTTTGCGGTGCCCGAACCACCGAAAGTAGGCTCTAGGCCGAAGAAGGAGACATTCGGATCATACGGCGTCGTGCGGACCTCTCAGGGTGCATGAATCGGGATCGGATTTGCAGAAGCCTCCGAGACGCTGGCCATGATGCATCGCTGACGGATAACGGATCTCGGCTCACGGTTGTTTTTCAGGCTGCTGGCCGGCCAGTCAAGCTCGTTCATGCGTTCCCAGGGGAACTTCTACGGGTGCCGAAGTTCGATCTGGTGGAAGGACACGGCTTCGGGAAGCTCGCGCATGTGTTGGCAAGTGGCGACCCCCGTGGAGAGGGGGGCGAGGTCTGCATCGGGGATGTCGCGTCGACATCCGTCAATATCGACTGCCCTGAGCTTGTATACAGGGACACGCTTGAAGAACACGTTCTGCTGCTGACGCGGCTGATCGAGAAGCCGACGTACAACCGAGATGAGCAGTTGCGAGAATTTGACGCTCACTGGAGTTTGCTGTGCCGGGAAGGAAAAGCCATCGCGGAACTGTACGTCGTTTGGGACGGGATCGTAAGCGAGTGTCTTCAGGTGAAACCCAGGCAGGGTAAGCCTGATGCCGATATCCGGTCTAGTCCAATTTCGCTCGCGCCGGGTCCGACCGAGGACTCCCGCTTGGCGGGGCTGAGAAAATGGGTGAACTGGGGCAGCCGGCCCACCCGAGGTCAGGGAATAGGCGTCCGTCTGGGTCACTTGGAGCCAGCGCCAGCGAGCATGGAGAATCTGCCAGCATGGTATTTCGAGGCGGTGGGCCACGCAGATAGGGAAGGGCAGAAGTGGCTGAAGCGGCTGGGAAGGAAAAAGAGCCGTGAGTTTTGGGTGGTCCTTTCCGGCGAAATACCGGACGGGCGGGTGCTGTTCGCGGTTCTCTGGCGTTCAAAAACGAAAGCGGGTTTGCCGTCTTCGGCAGCCGAGGCGCAAACGGGACGATGGACACTACGGGCTTACAGAGTGAGGTCACTATCCCAAGGATCGCTCGTCCCTCGGGGTGGGGGTTCGCTGGACCTAGAGAGCAAGTCCGTTCTACTTGTGGGCTGCGGATCGGTCGGGAGCGAAGTCGCATATCGCCTTGCGTCGGCGGGCGTGGGTCGCCTAACGATTTCCGATCCAGACAGGTTGTCGGAGGAGAATCTCTATCGTCACGCATTGTCGTTGCGGAACATCGGTGCGCATAAGAGCGCGGCGGTAGCGGAAGAACTCGCGCTGAAACACCCGTGGGCGGCGGTGCAGCATCGAGACCGGCGTCTAGAACAATTTAGGGACGCGGATATGCTACGGGAGTTTGATCTTGTGGTCATTGCCATCGGTTCGCCGACCGTCGAACGCGCGTTCGCCACTTACTGTCGCAGGTCGCATGTCGGTGTGCCCACAATCAGCTGTTGGTTGGAGGGATACGGGATCGGCGGCCACGCAGTTCTGGTCGTGCCGGGTTCGAAGGGCTGCTGGGAGTGCGCGTACGTGGACCAGAAGACGTTCGAGCCGGGACCCGCGTCAAATCTCAACTTCCTCGCCGCGAACCAGATCGTGATGCGGAACCATGGAGGCTGCGGCGCCCAATTCCTTCCTTTCAGCGGCATCGCGGCGAGCCAGACCGCGACAATGACGGCGGACCTAGCCGTGCGGTTCCTCGCGGGCGAAGTCACTGCGTCTTCGCGGGTAAGTTGGCGGGGTAGTGACGCGGAAGCGGGTCGCATGTCGCTAGCGACGACGTACCGGTATCGTCGATTCAAGGAGTCGTTGAAGCTCTTGCCCCTGCAGGATCCGAACTGCGGGGTCTGCGATGGTTAACGGCGAACGTGGGTTCGAGGGACATGGTCGGCGGGTGCACGTGTGGGACTGTGTGACGAGGGTCTGGAAGGCGCATCGGCAGACGGCAGTCAAGTCGCCGGAGTCTTTCGGCGTACTGATAGGAACCGTCTCAACGGACAGGGCAGAGGTTTGGATTGAGGCGCTAACCACGCCGAAACGCTTGGACCGGCGTTGGCGGCTTGGATTCGAAATGCGCGATCCCCGGCACGAGCAGGTGGTCCGGAGAATGTTCGAGCGTTCAGGCCGACAACGCATTTATCTTGGAACCTGGCACACGCATCCTGAGCCTGTACCGGCACCGTCGCGGGTGGATAGACGGGATTGGGTGAAGTGTGTGCGGGCCAACCGAGGACGGCCCTTGGTCTTTGTCGTGGTGGGGACTTCCGAAACAAGGTTGTTCATTTGGGCAAGGTTCGGCTTCAAGTCGCTGGAGTGGAATCCGAAACGATGACGGGGGAGCGGGCAGGTCACAACGGACATACGACCATTGGAGGTTCGGCCATTGTTGGGGAAGGTTCTTGAGGTCCAGAGAGGTGGTCGGCGTGTTAGGAGGATTGCTTCGGCTGGGCGAGAAATGGATCGACTGGATGCGCAATCGACCGGTTGGGGTGACGTTGATCAAGTGCGGGTGCGTGTTAATCGGTCTTGTGATTGGTGGCTGGGCATTGACATTGACGGGTAGGGTGTCGTTCGAGGGCGGGCAGATAGCAGTCGAGGTAGGTGAGGGTGATTTGCCAACTCCCGTCCATGTGTTGGTGTTGATGATGGCCAGTATCTTGGTCCTCGGCGGAGTGGCGTCGTTGTGTCTAGGCGCATTCCGTGAGCGGAGACGACGGGTGATCGTTGTGGAGGTGCGCGGACTACGCGACTGGAGCGGAAGCCCGTTGGTGGAGGCTGTTCCGCGCGAGATCAAGGGACAACGCGTGGTCGTTCTAGTGGACCTGCGGCAGAAGGTGAAGGATGGTGTGATCGTCGAGCCCGGGGCGGCTCTAGAGAAACTTGGGGCCTTGGCCACGCAGGTTAGGTTGCTCGAGGAAGGGGTGAGCGCCGGGGAGTCAACTATCGTCTATGGGGGCCTTTCCCCCGTGCCGTTCACGTTTCTGGGCGGTATGGTGCTGGACGACGAGGGTGACGTGGTGGTGTTGGATTGGGACAGGCACGCTAGTCGATGGCGGGAGTTGAACGAACCCGACGACGGAGCGCGATTCGAGGAGAGGGGAATCGACTCGGTTAGTGAAGGGCCTGATGAAGTGGCACTGGTAGTGTCAGTTTCGTACCGGATTGGCATGTTGGCGGCGCGATGCACGGTACCCGCGCTGCCCGTCGTGGAACTGAGACTGGAGCCTGGTGGTTCGGAGACCCATTGGTCGGCGGCCAAACAACAGGTACTCGGAAAGGAATTTCTGCAAACGGTCATAAGGTTGCGTGATCTGGGTGTGAAGCGTTTGCACTTGTTCTTGGCAGCACCGAACAGCGTCGTATTCCGATTTGGGCGACTCTACGACCGGCGCAACCTGCCAGAGGTGATTGTCTATCAGTACGAACAATGGCAGAAGCCGCCTTATCCCTGGGGTGTCCGGATGCCTGCGAGTGGTGAAACGGGTGGTGTGCTTTGCCGACCTAACCGATTGGGATGAGCATTTCCACAGTCATTGCGGGGGATTGACCTGGGCGGTGGCCGATGGAGAGGCGGGTCTCTGCCTCAAGCGTTCGGAAGTAGTCAGCGACCTCGGGGTCGAGTGGCGGTTCGGCGACTACGACGAGGCGTTTTGGTCGGACGGGAGCGGGTCAGTAGGCGTACCGAAACTCGCAGGTCGCAGGTCGCCAGTCTTGCCAACGGCCCACCTTGGTCGTTAGGCTGTCGGATCGCTCCTATTGACCGCGTTGAGGATTCATGGCTGAACTAGTTTACGTTGATAATTCAAACGTATTCATTGAAGGGAAACGTGCTAAAGCCGTAGAGACTGGGGCGGCCATGAACATCTACGATGCGATGAACAACCGAATTCTCGACCCACGCTACAAGATTGACTTTGGCAGACTTCACCACTTCGTGGCGGGCGACGACGAAGCTGACATCAAGCGATGCATGCTATTCGGTAGTCGGCCACCACCCAATGACAGCCTTTGGCAAGTTGCAAGAAATAGGGGTTTCGAGGTAGTGGTCGAAGATCGCAATGTCAGGAACAAAGAAAAGAAGATCGACACTGGGATCGTCTATGAGATGGTTAAAGACGCGTACCGGCTAGCGGACAAGGATAAAGATACGATCACATTGGTTGGTGGCGATAGTGACTACGTACCCCCTGTACGGGGATTGGTGGAGGACGGATTCTCTGTACATGTGGTCTTCTGGAGCCACGCCTCACAAGAGCTCCAAGATGTGGCGTCGAAGTTCATCCCGCTCGATCCCATCCTTAACCATTTGGCGTATTGAAGCGGTTAAATTAAGTAGGGACGTAGCGTAACTCCCAACGTCCGGCAGTTCGTTCTGGTCGCCACCCCGCCTCGCTTGCCGCTGCCGCCAACCCCTTCCGCCGCTCACACCCCAGCTCCAGATCGACGATACGCAAGCTCGAACACCGTATCGGCCATCCACCGATTGAAACCCTCGTTGTCCGTGAACTGCTTGAAGAGTTCCGCGTCGTCCTTCATCAGCGACATCATGACGTGCACCAGGGCCTTGTCGTGCTCGATCCGGGCGTTCTGCTCGTCCGAGTTGCGCCGGGCATTGCTGAACGCTGGATCGTCCGCAACCCGCGAGGGGATCGTTTCCGTGATCATCTCCCGGACGCGGTCCTCGTCCTCCCACGCAATGTCCCCGAAGTGCTCGTTGAAGACGCGGATGATGTTCGACAGCCGCTCGATCTCGGGTTCGGGCCGCCCGCTACCGCTCGCCGTCGGTACCGGATCGATTTCGGCATCCTGGTCCGGGAGCAAGATGTGCTGCATGGCCTGCTTCTCCACCCGATAGCTATCCATGTCGATGGCTTCCAGGATGCCCCGCGACAGGTCGTCCTCTTCTGGGGACGGCAGCTTCGGGATCAGGAAGTTGAGGAAGATTGAGCGTTCCTCCCACGCGGCATTGGTGTACGGCAACACGCAAGAAAGGAAGTCGTAGGTTCGAGTGAATGCCTTGGCCTTTCCCTTGAAAGCCACCTGGCCGTCTTCGTCAAGGTCTGTCTTGTAGATCGCAACACACGCGTCGAGTATCGGATCCAGCCGGTCGCGATCTTCGCCGCCCATGAACCGTCGAACCAGCGTCTCGACCTGCTCCGACGAGTAAACCTGCGCATTGTCGAGTTCCGCCTGCAGGTCGTGCAACTTGTTCGGATCCGTCTCGTCCGCCAGGACCGTCGCTCGGTAGTAGTCGGCGAAGGCGTCCCTCATCGTGTCGGCATCGTTCAGGAAGTCGAGGACGAACACATCGTGCTTCTTCGGATGCGACCTGTTCAGCCGTGAGAGCGTCTGCACCGCCTTGATGCCGGACAGCGTCTTGTCGACGTACATCGTGTGCAGCAGCGGTTCGTCGTAGCCGGTCTGGAACTTGTCCGCGCACACCAGGAAGCGGTACGGCTCTTCGCGAATGTGCTCGGCGATGGCCCTCGACGGGAAACCGTTGAGAGAGGTTTCGGTGACGGAGTCGCCCGCGAAGTCGTGCTCGCCTGAGAAGGCAACGATGGCCCGATGCGGACTCTTGCGTTCACGCAGGTAGGCCTCGATCGCATGGAAGTACTGGATCGCCCGTGCGATGCCGTTGGTGACGACCATGGCGCGGGCATGCCCTCCGATCTTGTTGCGCGCCATCACTTGGTCGTGGAAATGGTCCACCATGATCTCCGCCTTGAGCCGGATGGCGTGGTCGTGCCCCTCGACGAACCGGCGAAGCTTGCGTTGCGCCTTCTTCGTGTCGAACTCCGGGTCGTCCTCGACTGTCTTGGCGAGCCGGTAGTAGCTCGCTACCGGCGTGTAGTGCCGCAGTACGTCGAGGATGAACCCCTCCTCGATGGCCTGCTTCATGGTGTAGCTGTGGAAGGCGCGGTGACTTACGGCGCCGTCCGGCTGCGGGTTCGGCTCGCCGAAGAGCTCCAGGGTCTTGTTCTTCGGCGTTGCGGTGAACGCGAAGTAGCTGGCGTTGGACAGCAACTGCCGCGACTCCATGATTCGATTGATCTGATCCTCGTAGCTCTCTTCGTCGTCCCCGCTGCCAGCATCTGACAGCGCGGTCGAAATCGCGGCCGACGCCTTGCCGCCCTGGCTCGAATGGGCCTCGTCGATGATGATCGCGAAGCACCGGTCACGTTGCCCGGCCCCGATCTCGTCGAGGATGAACGGGAACTTCTGCACGGTGGAGACGATGATCTTCTTGCCTGTCTCGATGAAGCGACGCAAGTCGCCCGACCGGTCCGCGTGGCCGACCGTCGCGCGCACCTGTGCGTATTGCCCGATGGTGTCGCTGATCTGGCGATCCAGGATTCGCCTGTCGGTGACGACGACGATCGAATCGAACACGGGCGCCCCGTCTCTTTCGAGTTCGATCAACTGGTGCGCGAGCCATGCGATGGAGTTGCTCTTGCCGCTGCCCGCCGAGTGCTGGATCAGGTATTTCCTCCCGGCGCCGCGCTCGGCCGCATCGCCGAGGAGGCCTCGCACCACGTCGATCTGGTGGTAACGGGGCCAGATCTGCTGTCGCGTTTTCCGCCTTGTCCTGTCGTCGCGACTCTCCACCAGTTGGACGTAGTTCTCGAGGACATCGGTCAGGCTCTCGCGCGTCAGCACCTCGCGCCACAGGTAGTCGGCCTTAAGTCCGTTCGAATTCGGCGGATTGCCGGCGCCGTCGTTCCAGCCCCGGTTGAACGGCAAGAACCAGGATGCCTTGCCCGCGAGCCGGGTGCAGAAGCGCACCTCGGACTCGTCCACGGCGAAATGCGCGATGCACCGTCCGAGTTCGAAGAGCTTCTCGCGCGGGTTCCGGTCCCGCCTGTACTGCTCGACCGCGTCTTCCACGGTCTGCTTGGTCAAGTTGTTCTTGAGTTCGAACGTGACGACGGGCAGGCCGTTGATGAAGAGCGCGATGTCGAGCGCCCGTTGCGTCTCGTCGCGACTGTAGCGAAGCTGTCGGGTGACGCTGAATCGGTTCTGCTCGAAGCGTTCACGCGCCCGCTCGTTGCCCGGCGAGGGCGCCCCGTAGAAGAGGTCCATGTGATGTGCGCCATGGGCGACGCCCTTGCGCAACACGTCGACGATGCCCCGCTTCGATGTCTCTCCCTGCAGTCGTGCGAGGAATCCGCGTCGGGTCGGCCCGTCCTCGTTCAGGGCAAGCGATTGGGCAACTTCGGGCTGAGTGGCCTGCACGAAGGTGGTCAGCTGGATGAGATCAACACAATACTCGCGGTTGTAGTCGAGATAGCTGCCGCCGATCCAGCCAACGCCGCGGTAGCTGGCTGCCGGTTCGCCGACTGCATCGGGACTCGGCGGGTCGCACGGGTGGCCCGCGAGCGCAATGCAGATGTGTCGTTCGAGACCCGCTTCGGAGGTGTCTGTGCTCACGGCGTCCCTCCTGCGACTAAGTGTAAGTGCTGCGGCAGATGGCGCCCCAACGGTGCCGGCGTTGCTTGGTCGAACAGCAGCCTCAAACTGCCAAGTCCTGCCGCAGAGCTTCGGCTTCGTGCTCAAGGACGCTTCGCACCTGAGCCTCATCCGTCTCAGGGAACCACTCGACAAACTCGTTGATCGTGGCACCGGTCGCGAGGTTCTCGTACAGCGCATAGAGGGGGATTCGAGTCCCCGCGAAGACCCAGGCGCCACTGACCTTGCCGGGCGTTTGCTCGACTGCCGGACACATGTCCCAATTTGTCATGTCGATTGCCTCCTGCTGGGTTTCGCTGTCCTGCTATGTCCCTGCCAGATCGGCAACGGTCATCTCGGCCTGTCTTGGCAGGGCAGGGGTCGTGCCGCGAACATCGAGCTTGCCGGTGACGACATCGGCGATCAAGCGGGCGCGGTATTCCTCTGCCAAACGAATCTGCTCTTGCCTCATTCGTATTTGGTCGATTGTGACGTTGGCCTCGCGATCAATGTAATCGGCTATTGTGCACTGTTCATCTGGTGGAGGGCACGGAGTTGGCATTTGCTTGAAGTCCTCCCAATAGAGTCGGTTTCGATCCGCAACAATCCCCCGCGAGTACTTGTTCACCTCGGTCATGTACGTGCTGGTGTGGTAGAGATGATCGAAAAAACGTGGCTCTGTCCCCGGCATTGGTTTGGCAACGACATACGCTGGGCTGACTAGACCGTCGACGGGTGCCACGCCAACCGCACCTTGCCACATCCGCATCATGTTGTACGCGATGTCCCCTTTAACTGCCCGTTTGTACATACCGTGATCGGACATGATCTGTTTACGGGTTGATCTCTCGAAATTGCGTACAGTTACGCCGCTCCTTAGTGATACTTCGAGAATCGGCAATTCGGGGTATCCGACTTCATTACGCTGAACGAAAAGACGCCCATTTCTTGACAAACGCCAATGCGCTGGCACGTTTCTCAGCCATTCTAGGCCTGAAGGCTTGTAGGCCGCGTAAGGTCGGCCGGTGCGCACGTCAATGCGGCCGGTAACCACCTCGTTGATCATCGCCTGCTTCTGCTCCTCCAGCAGCGCGATCAGCTTCTCCTTGGCGCGGATGTAACGGTCGATGTGGCTGGCGGCGTGATCAAGGAAGCGGGCGATGGCGGCCTGCTCCGAGGTGGGTGGTACCCAAACTTCCAATGTCGCGAGTTTTGACTCGGCGATCGCGGGATATGCGATTCCAACTGACTCTGCTGTTACGCGGTCTGTAAACGAGTCGCTCTGGCAGCAATAGCTGACGAACCCAGGGATGGTGTCGCCTCGTGGTGTCAGCACTGCGAAACCAGTTGACGCGACCAAGTGGGCACCCGCGTCTCGGGCGTGCCAAACAGCCTTCAGGTAGGTTCTTACGGTCGAAACAATCGTGTCACCACACCTGACAACACGTCTTGCCCGGGATGGGGAGTCTTCGAATCGAATTCTCGTTGGCTCTTCGGCGAGTCGTCCTGTTTCAACTGACCCAATGTCCAGATAGTCAAATCGGTACTCCGGGTCCGTCTCTTCCGGCAGGACGCGTTCATTGACTCCCAGCCAGCCTTTGAGCCTGCGCACCTCCCAATGCGCCGGCACATCCCCCAGCCACTCCACCCCGGAGTTCCTGTAGGCGGGGTAGGGGTTCAATTCCGTTTGCGGCACAGCTTGGCGTCGGCTACTGCCTGGTCTTCCCGGAACTTCTTCGCCAATCTCGCCAGCGCCGGATCCGAGTACTCCTGCGAGGCGAACCACTGGACAAGCTGGTCGTGGTCGAGGCCGGTGATTTCGCGGCTGATCTGCTCCCGGGCCTCCCGCATGAACCGCACGCAGTCGAACCGCTTTGTCTTGTCGCTAGTCGCCATAGTCGATCTCCCGAGGCGTGCGAATGTCGATGCTCGGATAGCCCAAGCGTCGATTGACCTCATTGTATGACTGGATCCTGATCAGGTTCACCATGTGCCTGAAGTTCCAGCTAGCGAGACAGTCCACTTCGGCCAGGCTCGCGATCGCGATGTGCAGAGCATCGACTTCGCTGGATGGGGCCAGTGCGCCGGACTCCAGATAGGCCGCTGCCAGGTTCTCGGCATCTGGCGAGATTGGCAACCTCTCGATGCGTTCTTCGGGTATCTGATCGACGATGGCCCGCACCGCCTCCGGAGCGTTTCTCAGCTCCTCAACCGTGACCTCTGAAAGCAACAGCGTTGCGGTACCCGTCCTGAAATGCTCGAAAAGGCGTCGTGACGGTGTGCGGAACTCGTCGTCTTCGCATCCGCCGAACACGGACGTGTCCGCGTAGATGCGCAGCGCGCCAACCGCATAGCGGCCTCTCGACTCCGCGACGAGCGTTTCCAACAAACCGTCCGTTTCGCGTTTCAGCGCCTCGATATCGCTCCGGATCTCCTCCAGCGACCGCATCGGCTCGGGCTTGTAGAAGTGGCGATTGAAGCTGATCTCGTAGCCGGTCTTGACCTTGTCGGGCCTGTACCAGGCGTCAGGCGCATAGGGCAGAACCTCGCGCCGGAGGAAGGCATCGACGCCGCCGTTTTCACGAAGCGGTACCTGCTCGGTGTCGCGCAGCTCCGGGTCCGGCTCGTACTCGACTACTGCGGACTTGCCGCCGATCTCGGCCGCGAAAAGACCGCGCAGCGGATCGGGCGCCGTGCCAGGCCTGTGCAGCTTCCTGATGACCGTTGGCGCGTCTTCGCTCCGCTCGCCCGTGCCTTTCAGCGCTCTGATCTCTGCCGCCCGGTAGACGCGGCCCGGGTCGATGCCTTCGATCCGCAGCGGCCGCTCGACCGTCACCTTCCAGTAGCCGAAAGCTGCGTTGTCGAATACCTTGCTTTCGTCGTTCTCCCTGAATTCGAGGAACGTCTCGCAGATGTGGGCGATGTCGTCCTCGCCGAGTTCGCAGTTCTTCTTGCCCAGGTTCTTGCGCAAGGGTTCAAATCGGTTCGTGGCGTCGATCAACTGCACCTTGCCCCGCCGGTGCTCGGGCTTGCGGTTCGTGAGCACCCAGATGTAGGTTGCGATGCCGGTGTTATAGAACATGTTCACAGGCAGGGCGACGATGGCTTCGAGCCAGTCGTTCTCGATGATCCAGCGCCGAATGTTGCTCTCGCCTTGGCCTGCGTCCCCCGTGAACAGCGAACTGCCGTTGTGTACTTCCGCAATGCGGCTACCGAGTCGGGTCCCCGTCTTCATCTTCGAGAGCTTGTTGGCGAGGAACAGCATCTGGCCGTCGCTCGATCGCGTCACGAGCGAATACTCGGGATCGTCGTCGTGGTCGATCAGGAACCGCAGATCTCGCATGCCGGTCTTGCCGCCCATGCGTTCGAGGTCCGTCTTCCAACTCTTCCCGTAGGGTGGATTGGACAGCATGAAGTCGAACTCGTGGGATGGGAACGCGTCATTCGAGAGCGTCGAGTGTTCGGGACCGCCGACAATGTTGTCAGCCGCGTCGCCTTCGCCCTTCAGCAGCAGATCCGCCTTGCAGATCGCGTACGTCTCCGCGTTGATTTCCTGACCGTAGAGATGCGTGGACACTGCCTTTCCGCGCTCGGCTGCGATTTCCTGCACTGTCTCTTCCGCCACGGTCAGCATGCCGCCCGTGCCGCATGCGCTATCGTAGAGCAGGTACGTCCCAGACTCGATATCGTCGGCGATGGGCTGGAAGACGAGCTGAGCCATCAGCTTCACCGCGTCGCGCGGCGTCCAGTGTTCGCCAGCTTCCTCGTTGTTCTCTTCGTTGAACCTGCGCACCAGTTCCTCGAAGATCGTCCCCATGCCGTGATTGTCGAGCCCCGGATGCCTGATTGAGCCATCCGTGTTCCTGACCGGCTCCGGACTCAGGTTGACATCGGGCGACGTCAGCTTCTCGACCAGCGTCCCAAGCGCGTCGGCCCGGCTCAGACGCGGTATCTGGTTGCGAAACTCGAAGCAGTCGAGGATGTCCTGCACGTTCGGCGAGAAGCCGTCGAGATAATCGCGGAAGTCGGCTTCGAGGCGTACCGGGCTGGCGCGGGAACGGAGGTCGTTCAGCGTGAACTTCGACGTGTTGTAGAACGCCTGTCCGGCGGCGCCTCGCAAAGGGGTGTCTTGTTCGACGATGCCCGCGTTGTCCAGGGCGGTCTTCATGTCGAGTACGTCCTGCTTGCCGTCTGCCAGGACGGCGTCCAGCCGCCGAAGCACGGCCATGGGCAGGATCACGTCGCGATACTTGCCCCGGACATAGAGATCGCGAAGCACATCGTCCGCGATGCTCCATATGTAGTTGGCTATCCAGTTCAGGTCGCCGTTTGTCATGGCAGGTCCGAAGTGGCCCGACCTTCGTGCCGAACCTCAGGTGCCAAGTCTAAAGGCGCTGCGCAGTGGGCGCGAGCCAAGGCTGCGAAGCGCGGCTGGAACCGGGGAATACGGTGTAGAACCGCAGCGTGAGGCGCGGTGCCAACTCTATGCCGCCGACACTATGCTGCCGACAGACTCCGCATCGCATGGATTGTGGCAGGACAAGTGATCACTATATCGTTCCCCATACGACGCGGTGATGGGGAGGCGCTGGCGCACACGATCAAGAACAACGCCGAGGAGGCCTATGCGCGTAGCGACCTGTTCGAGAAGCGCCGGGCACTGATGGAGTCCTGGGCGCAATACCTGACCCGTCAAAACGACCGGTGTCGCTGAATGCCTAGACCTAGAGGCGGGTAGCGCCACAGTGCGGATTTACGAGCGGGACGGCACAAGCTATGGTTCAGGACCGTGATTCGCAGCTTCAAGAATCGGAACACGAGGCGTTTCTTCGAAGGGCATCGTGTGGCGGCGTTCCAGGGGTTCGCTGATCAGGCGGTCCGACGCCTTACCTTGCTGGCGAGCGCGAAGGAACTTGGGGACCTTGCGGCGCTGGCGGGCAACCGGCTGGAGTCGCTTAGGGGTGATCGCGCAGGCCAGTACAGCATTCGGATCAACACGCAGTGGCGCATCTGCTTCCGATGGGAGCCGGACGGGCCTTGCGACGTGGAGATTGTGGACTATCACGACTAGGATATCGGAATCATGGAACTAAAGAACGGCATGAGGCCGGTGCATCCAGGCGAGATCCTCCGCGATGAGATCGAGGCGGCGGGGCTATCGGAGGGTGCGCTTTCGGCAGCGCTTGACGTACCGCTGAATCGCGTGACCATGATTCTCGAAGGGCGGCAGGGGATAACCGCAGACACCGCGCTGCGCCTCGCACGCTACTTTGGGACAACGCCGCAGCTCTGGCTGAACCTGCAGCAGACTTGGGAACTGCGGCGGGCGGAGATCGAGGTTGGACGCCAGATCGCCAATCGGATCACGCCGCGTCAGTCCGCGGCCTGACCCAGACGTATGCACCAGGGGTCACTCCTGAATCTGGAACCACTCCCTGAGGCTAAGTTCCAACCTGAGTCCCTCGTCGGCCGCCAGCGGGGAGTAGTGGGCGATCGGGTTCCTTAGGGAGTTAAGGTTACTAAGGATCTTCTCTACCGCTTTGATGTCGTTGAATACGCTGCCAAATAGCGACCAGTTCATCTTGGCATTGCGGCAATTTCGCAAGCGACCCCCGTACAGCACGACTGGTCGCCCTCGATAACGTCCCTCGGTGCGGGGTCTCCGCCACGCCGGGGACCAGTCAACCGTGCCGAAACACTGCCAATGTACGACTTGGGATCGCAAAGCGGCTACTCCGTGCGCGGTGCGCGGTCGCCCGAAGCGCTCGAAGAAAACCCGGCAACCGCAATCGGTATCGGCGGGGACGGCATCGTCCATTCCGGGCTTCGCTACGAGGCATCCACCATTTGTTCGAACGAGGCTTGGTCGATGACCCGGTTATTGACGAGTGTTGTCTCGATCAGACGCTCGGAAACGTGGAAGTGGCGAGCGGCGGCATGGATGTCGTCTTCGCTCGGTTTGTCGGTGCTGATGTACGCCCGAAGGTCGTCGAATGGGCAGAGGAACCCTTGGGCGAAAGCCCGTTGGAACTTCTGGCGCTCCGACTTGGCGGCGGACAACGGCCCCATGGCGTCGTCGCGAGACCAGATGATGTCGCCAAGGCTCCTGCAGAGTTCGAACCGCCGCGTGTGCGACCAGGCGGACCGCAAGGCGAGCTTGCTGCCGGATTCTTGGCGCAGCCGCAGGGCGTAGGGAACATCGAAAGTTGATCGCCGTTTAGTCCCGAGGTAATCGACGTTTGTTCCGACAATCTCGCTGAGTCGCGTGTTGCGTATGGGTCCGGGCGGAACGTTGAGCCGACAGCGCATTTGGTTGGCGGCCCTTACGGCGAGGCGCCAAGGTGGTTCCAGGGAGGACCTGCCTACCTCTCTTGGGTCTGGCGTGTCGAAAGCTATTGGCGTGCGGATCAATAGGTTTGAGGACTCGGCCGCTTCGATGCAGTTGTTTAGTGCTTCGGTTGCCCTCTCTCCCTGGTGGGCGAGCGCCGCTTCCTGGAGTGGCTCGGAGCCGTATCGATCCGTTAGGGTCTCCAGACCGTCAACCAAGCCGTCCGGCGCATCGTCGGGATCGTATCCCAGCATGGCCTCGAGCTTGCGCCAGGTCGCTACCGTAGGATCGTTGCGCTCGGCTTGTAGTTGGCGGTATTCGGCGTCGAGCCCGTCGGAGGCGTCCCCGACGTGTTCCAGGACATGTCCAACGAAACGGTCGATGGCGGTTTCGACGCTTGAGGACGTCACGTAGTTCAGCCGGGGCCGGGCAACAAATTTCAGGGAAGGTTGCAAGTTGTTGGCGTCGGCGTGAACAGCGAACCCAACTCGTGAACCCTCGCCCCAGATCGACACGTTGGGCCAATGGTATCCAGCCCGACAGACGATAGGTGATGTGCAAGTCGCCACTCCGCGTTGAGGTCCCCGTGGGGCGTTGGCTCCCAGCGTATGCGCCACCAGTTGTCAACGAACCAGAAGGCAAGCGCGACGGGAGGCGCTTCCAGCCAGTCGTCGGGCGCGTTGCCGCCGCGACGGACCAGGCGAGTGAGCCATGCATCGCCGAGGCGAATACGCAGGCGGTCTGCCGCTGGCTGCGTGTCGGGCCTGCGGCCCTGCTTTCATCACCGCGTCAACGCAAATTCTCGCTTTGCGGGTCGCGAACCTGCGCGAAGATCTCCAGCATCTGGTTTGTCACAGCTTCGCGGTAGTCGGGGGCGTCGACGGTTCGCGCGGCCACATCCATCGGCAGGAACAGCCGAAGCGTGTCGCGAAACGCATCTGACGCGATGATCGCGGGGAGCTTTTCGCTCACCACGGTCAAGGTGTCCCTGTACTCATCCAACCCCATCCGCCTGGCGGCGTGCTCTCGCGCCGCTTCGATGACCGGGCGGCGCTCTCCCGCCGACGGCGGCATGAACTTGTGGATGTCCCATATGTCGCGGAAGCGGGGGTTGCGACGCTCCATGATGGATATGGGCAAAGCCACCAGTTTGTCCGCCATGGTTTGAGCTACGGGCACGCATCGCACCGCGACGGCGGTGGAGGGCATTATCACGCCGCCATGCGGAAAAATGGCAGGCGCGACGGATGTGCGTGCCGGCCAGCTCTCGGAGTCCACTTCAATCTTGATGCGCTGTACGCCAATGTTGGACGTGCCCCCTGTGGGCGACGGGCGGGTCACAATTCGCGCCCACCATCGGTGCGTTGGTCTGTCGCCGGCGATTTTCCCGACTGCTCGCACCGTGGACTCCAAGCCGTAGTGCCGCCACAGGTGATCGCCGATGGTCTTTTCGAGATTGTCCATCGTTTCGGGGTCGAAGTGCGGCCCGCCGGTGAAGTCCAGATCCTCGCTCAAACGCTCCCCGCCCCGGCAAAGCCGCAGGCATGTCCCACCCTTGAACACGAGCTTGCGGAGGGTGCCGGCTTGACTCATCGCGCGAAGAATCTCCATGTGAAGAATCTCCTTTTCCACCGTCTTGCGGCAGTGCGCCAGTTGCCCCTTGCGCTCTATGATTTCTTCGGCAAGCGCCATGAAGTCATCCGGCATGGTACGGACCCCACTCGGCGACAACTTCCTCATGCGCGATCTCGTCAACGCTCGCCACCAACGCGGGCTTCGCTCTGCGCAAGTCCTCAAGGGCCATGGTCGGGTGCGCCACCATGTACCCGCCCTGTTCGTCCACGACGGTGTTGGCGACTATCTCTCTGCGGCGGCGGTTCGTGTGCCGGAACGCTATGTTGCCGTACCTGGTGGCGTACTCGCCCGGATTGCCGGTTGTGGCCAAGGTATACCAGTACGGCTGCTGGCTCAGCGATCCCGCGTTCGCCAACGCGGATTCGTAGCTCAGGTAGTTCAAGTGCCCCGGACGCAACGCTTCGATCGCCCAACCCATGAAACGCTCGGTTGTTCCCGGTGCCGCGCGATTGAGATATACCCCACGGGCGATCCGCTCAAGGAGTCCGATTTCGAGCAACATCGTGAGGCCCGCCGACAATGCGCGGTCAGAGTCGGCGGGGAACAGCATGTGCAGCGTCTCTCGCCGGAGTACGGGAAACTGCCCCCCGTCGCCGAGCACAAGAACCCGCACCGCTTCGGGCAAATTCATGGGGCATATTCCACTAATCGCGGTATTATCCGCCACACTCGCACTATACGCCCATGATCGCCGGATCACCCGCCCGTATCGTGTCGGAATGGGCGTTACCGACGTGCCGACAGCCATTTGACCGTGCCGCGTGCGCGGCAGTAACTGAGGCCGGGTTCGTTGCCCACGGGGCTTCAGCCCGAAGGACCCGGCTACGCGGCATCCACCATTTGTTCGAAAGAGGCTTGGTCGATGACGTGGTTGTTCACGAGAGTCGCCTCGATCAAGCGTTCAGAAACGTGGAAGTGACGGGCGGCGGCATGGATGTCGTCCTCGCCCGGCTCGTCGGTGTTGATGTACGCCCGAAGGTCGTCGAATGGGTAGAGAACCCTTGGGCGAAAGCCCGTTGGAACTTCTGGCGCTCGGATTTTGCTGCGGACAGCGGTCCCATGTCGTCGTTGCGGGACCAGATGATGTCGCCGAGGCTTCTGCAGAGCTCGAACCGTCACGTGTGCGACCAGGCGGACCGCAAGGCGAGCCTGCTGCCCGTTTCTTCGCGTAACCGCAAGGCGTAGGGAATACTGAAGGTGGATCGCCGTTCGGTTTGAAGGTGATCGACGTTTGTCCCGACAATCTCGCGAGGTCGCGTATCGGTCCGGGCGGTACGCCGAGCCGATCACGCATTTGGTTGGCAGCATGAGTCCAGGTTGATGTATGCCGGATCGGCAATCGTATCTGCGGGCAACGGCGAACGAACCAGCACGTTGGAAGACTTGGCCGCACGGATGCAGTTGTCCAGCACTTCGGCTGCCCGCTTGCCCTGATGGGCGAGTGCCGCCTCTTGGAGCGGCTCCGAGCCGTATTGTGCCGATAGAGCCTCCATGCGGGCCACCAGACCGCCCGGGGCATCGTCGGGATCAAACCCCAGCATGGCCTTGAGCTTGCGCCATGCCGCGACCGAGGGCTCGGTGCGCTCGGATTGTAATTGGCGGTATTCGGTGCCGAGACCGTCTGAGGCGTCGCCGACACTTTCGACGACAGCTCGAACGAAACGGTCGATGGTGTCTTCGAAGATTGAGGACGGGGCGTAATCCAATCTGGGCTTTGCGACGAACTTCAGGGAAGACTTGAGGTTGTTGGCGTCGGCGTGAACAGCGACCACAACTCGCGAACCTTCGCCCCAGATCGACACGTTGGGCCAATGGTATCCAGCGCCGACAGACGACAGGTGATGTGCAAGTCGCCACTCCGCGTTGAGATCCCCGTGGGGCGTTGGCTCCCATCGTATGCGCCACCAGTTGTCAAGGAACCAGAAGGCAAGCGGGCCGGGAGGCGCTTCAGCCAGTCGTCGGGCGCGTTGCTGCCGCGACGGACCGGGCGGGTGAGGCATGCATCGCCGAGGCGGATACGCAGGCGGTCCGGTTCGGAGCGCGTGTCGTTCTTGGGCTCTTGGTTGCCGATCTAGAAATCGATCATACGGGCGAGCGTAACTGAGCCGGGAGAAGTCGCAAGCGGCCACAGCAGACGATGCCAGGCATGTATTTGGCGCAATGTCCCGTCGAAGTTACGGATCGCTTTCCGGCGCATGAAAAGGTAGGCGAGCGTTGGGATGCCGGACCGACTTGGCGCGCGGCGTGCTGGCGGTTCGACTTCAGGCTGAAACGCTGCTAAACGGCGTTAGCCCGCTCAAGAATCTTGCGGCTTGCCTCTACGCTGGTGCGGCCCGAATCTTGGTCGAATTGGTCCTCGATCTCGTAGTCCGCGAGGTTTCTGACTTTCCGCAATGCAGCGAGTTGGTAGGCCAGTCCTCGTGCCGCGTTTGGGCTGCTTCTTTGCTGGAGGATGTCGGCAACGAAACGATGGGACTCGGCCGTCGATAGATCGGCGTGGGGATCGATAGACGTCGCGAGCGCACGGCACCGGTGGTAGGCGGCGTAGTAGGCGCGACTCGTGGCGTTGCGCCAATCCACTTCGGCACCGCCCTGGCTCATCGTCGCGGCGGATTCCAGAATCGACTCCGGCGTCACTGCCATTCAGTCGCCCACTCCGACGAAAAGGTGAACGAACAGGAGACCGGGATCCTCCACGAGATCGTCGTGAGAGACGATCTCGTCGGCGAGCGTTGAGTTGAGGGTCGCCGCCATCTCCGGAGAGGCGGTGACGAATCGACGAAACAGGAATGAGTTCGGCTGGTCTTGGTCCAGCTTGGCGGAGATTCCAGCGCTGGGCACACTTTCGGTCCGCTGTATGGAGCCGGCAATTTCGAGAACCCGCTGGATGTTCGACTCCCCGAAGGTTCCCGCGTCAAGCGAAGCGACGAACTTCTCCAACAGTCCCGTGAGGGAATGTGGAGCCTCGCCAGGGCGCAAAGCGTTGAGTCGATTGCAGTACTTGTGCGCCATCCGGAATTGCCCAGCTTCGACGGCACGCTTGATCGCACTGTCCAGAATCACCGTATTGTCTGGTGCCTTGCTGTGCGCGGTATCGGCGGCGTCTAGCGAGTCCCGCCATTCATCAACCAGTGACAGGGCGACGGAGTAGTTCTGGTAGGTCACAGAGCTATCGGCATGTTGTAGGGCGATCCGAAAATGCTCGCGGACGCTCTTGATATCCCCTCGGAGACTGGCGACCCCGCCGAGTACTGTGTGAACGACGGCTGGATCCACATCCATTGCCGCTTCGGCGTCTCTCTCAAGTCTGCGCAATGTAATCTCGTTCGGCGCATCCATGGCCATCAGCCGATCCATAAGATCGTTGGCTTTGGTCTGTGGTGCTGGGATATAGCTCACGTTGACCCTCTCTCCGCTGCTCTATGCGCGAGCCGTTTGCGGGTCTTTATCGAATTGCTTCGCCGACACGATGACGGTTCCATTTGTTCGGCTAGCGTTTTGGCGCACGACGCCATCATAGCCGTAGCTTGGGATCGCTACAATTTCATGTCCGGCGGCCGGCCGGGGACCGATTGTTCTCGAAGGCACTCTTATCGGCGGGGGCAGGCGATGCGATGCCGGTGATTCGCTGGATATGCTCACCTGTTTCCCGCCACTCAATCCACCACCCATGCGGCGACGCATCGGTCAACGTCTCCGTCTCGCTTGCGCCGTTCCGGTAGCGGGAAATGGAGAGTTCCGGATCATTCCCTTCAGGGTGCGCAGCCACAGGAGTTGGTTGGGATTGGCGAGGTCGACCGGATCGAGATCGATGCCGTCTCGGCTGGCGACGGGGATGGCCGACGGAATGGGAGGCAACTCGCCGTTGCCTCGGAGTTCCGCTTCCAGTTTGATCTGGGCACCGTTCAGGCCCCACCGCAGGATCTCCCGTCCCGCGCGTGCCGAACACGGCGATGCCATGGCTTCCCTCCTTCGGAGTCGCGGAACAGTCACCGATGGCGACGTCGCGCTCAACTTCCCGTCGAGGTGTAGCGCCGCACGCCAAAACCCCACGCGACGAACGACAACCCCAGGAACGCCACGCCCGCAAGCGGCGCGAGCGCCTGGAACACGCGCCCCGTGCCGAGCGGATCATCCACCCCGAGCACCGCGACGATCGGGAAGTAGCCGATACAGCCAAGGGGCACCGCGAACGTGAATATCCGGCGAAACGCAACGTGGTAGATCGACAGCGGATACTGCGCGGTCTCGACTCCGCCGTAGGTGAGGACGTTCATGACCTCCAGCGACTCCGTGGTCCAGAAGCAGAGCGATGCCTGCAGGACCATGAGGCCGAAGAAGAAGGCGACGCCACCCGCGACCGTCAGCAACAGCAGCGCCGCGCGGGCCGCGTCCCAGGGGATATCGAGGGCGGAGATCGCCCAGGCGAGCACGATCAGCCCTTGCAGCAACCGGCCGATCCGGCGCAGCGCGAACTCGTGCCCGGCCAACTGCAGCGCCGCGGGGCGGGGACGGAGCAGCAGGCGATCGAAGTCGCCGGTCTTCACGTAGTGCGAGCCGAACCGGTCGAATCCCGTCGTCAGCGCATCGGCGATGGCGAAGGTGCAGTTGATGACGCCGTAGAAGAACGCGACCTCGGCAAAGGACCAGCCGGCAAGGTGTCCGAAGCGGTCGAACAGCGCCCAGAGGCCGAGGAACTCGATCGCGGAGTTGAGGAACTGTCCCGCCGCGCTGAGCAGGAACGAGGCGCGGTATTGCAGTTGGGCGCGGATCGAGACGCCAAAGTAGCGGGCCAGCATGGTGATCGAGTCGGTCATGCGGTCAGCCTCCCTGGACGACGAGGCGACGGACGCCGCGCGAGAGCAGGAAACGCCCGAACCACACGATCACGACCGTCCAGGCCAGCGTGAACGCGATTTCGCTCGCGGCCTCTGCGACCGGAATGTTGCCGCTGTAGATGCGATACGGCACATCGCACAGCCCGCGGAACGGCTGCCACTCGAGGAACGGCTGCAGCCAGTCGGGAAACAGCGGCAGCGGCACGACCATCCCCGACAGGATCGTCACTCACGAAAGACGGCATGATGCGGTCGACGCCTTCCCCGGAGAGCGTCCACAGCATGGAGATGTGGGCGACTACGGTGATCGCCGTGGACAAGAGCGCGGCCGCCGTGATCGCGGCGAGAAACCCGATCAGCGCTGCGCCGGACGGTGCCGGCAGCGCCCAGTCGGCAAGGCCGAACGCGGGCAGTAGAAGCATGGCGAAGATCACCATCGGAATGGCCCGCAGCGTCGTCGCCGCCGTGCGGAACGCAAGGGTCCGGGCGAACCAGTAGCCGTAGAGATCGAGCGGCCTTAGCAGGTCGTAGGCGACGGCCCCGGAGGCGACCTGTTCCTTGAAATCGGCATCCGTGTTCCAGGGCAGCATTCCGAGCATCGCCTGCCCGAGCCAGACGTAGGCGACCACCTCGACCATGTTCATCGGCTGGGGTCCCTCGGCCGCCGCGTAGAACGCCCCGAAGATCATCAATCGAACGGCGCCCCAGAAAAGCTGGGTGACGAATCCCGCGAACGCCGCGGCCCGGTACTGCAGCAGGTTGCGGTAGCGGGCGCTGACAACCGCCGTGTACGGAGTCAGCCGGTTCATGCCTCGCCTTCTCCGTGCTCGGCGTAGAGTTCGGCCACCGTGTGCTCGATGGGCGGATGCTCGACGAAGAGATCCTGCACCTCGAACCGCGAGGTCACCCGCGCGATCAGCGCCGCCGGGGCGATCACCCCGGCGTCGAAGGCGATCCGCGCCCTCCTGCCCGTAACGCGCACATCCCGCGTCCCCACTCCTCGGAGTCCACCTTCCAGGGCCGCGACGCTGACCGCGTCCTCCAGGTCCACGATGAGGACCCGCGCGTTGCCGACCCGGCGACGCAGGTCGTCGATGCCGCCATCGATCAGGATCTGCCCCCGGCCGATGACCATGATGCGCTCGCAAAGCGCCTCGATGTCATCCATGTCGTGCGTCGTCAGCACGACGGTGACACCCTCTTCCCGGTTCAATGTGCGCACGAAGTCGCGCATGGCGAGCTTCGCCGCAGCGTCGAGGCCGATGGTCGGTTCGTCCAGAAACAGCAGCTTCGGCCCGTGCAGCAACGCGGCCGCGAGATCCGCACGCATGCGTTGGCCGAGCGATAGCTGGCGTACAGGCGTGTCGAGCAGAGGACCGAGACGCATCAAAGCCACCATGCGGTCGCGGTTGCGCTGGAAAACCCGCGCGGGCACGCGGTAGACGCGCTGCAGCAACTCGAAGCTCTCGATGACCGGCAGGTCCCACCACAGTTGAGTGCGCTGGCCGAACACGACGCCGATCCGCGCAGCATGTCGGCGACGGTCGCGCCAGGGCGTGAGGCCGTCGACCGCGCAGGTGCCGCCGGTGGGCGTCAGGATGCCCGCGAGGATCTTGATGGTGGTGGACTTGCCGGCGCCGTTCGGGCCGATGTAGCCGACCAGTTCGCCACGTTCGATATCGAAGTCGACGCCCGCCAGGGCATGGACCTCGCGCATGCGGCGATCGACCAGACCACGAAACGCACCGGCGAGCCCGGCGCGGCGCTCGGCCACGCGGAACACCTTGGCGAGGCTCCGAACCTCGATCTGGGACATGGGTTGGACTGCCACCCCGGGTAGCGGATAGAGGACCGGACTTGCGTCGCGCGACTCGGTGGAAACTATGTACCGGCCCGTTTGTCGCGTCAACCTCCTCACCGGAGTCAACCGTCCGGTTCCGGTCCGACCGGGTCTTGCCCGCTCCGAGACGCGGTTCAGGGGCGACCCGTTGGGGACTGCGATCATCGTGGCGAGGCGGTTCCCGTCGGGGCCTCGGGGGCAACCGGCGCGGCGCCGAGATTCTGCACGAGCGGTTGTTGAGTTATACCCGGTAAACCTGCATGGAAGTCACATGAGATTCCAAATCTCGTGATCGACCGCTGCAAGAATGCAGCGTTCCGCATTCATTCTAAGACGTTTTGATGACTCGAGACTTCCAACAAAGTCGTCTGTAACAGAAATAGTACGTAGGACTTTGATCAACAAACCGAAACGGTATTGGCGCCAAACCTCTTCTTCACTAACTCCAATATGATCCTTAGGGCTCTCGCCAAAATAGAATGTCCGATATGATCGGCGTTTGTTATGCTGTCGGCGATGGCTGGTTTGACGCAAGCGGCGGTGACGGAGGCGTTGCGGGGGAAGTACGCGGTGTTGGGGCCGCTGCTGGATGAGCGCACGCGTCGGCTGTGGGCGGCGGCGGAGGCGCGGGCCATCGGGCGTGGCGGCGTGACGCGCGTCGCCGAGGCGACGGGGATGTCGCGGGTCACGGTGCGCGCGGGGTTGCGGGAGCTGGACGCGGGGGCGGCGCCGGTGGGGGCCGCGCGGCAGCGCCGTCCGGGCGGCGGCCGCAAGACGCTGACGGCGCGGGACGCGGGCCTGGTGGACGCGCTGGAGCGGGAACTCGAGCCGGTGACGCGGGGCGACCCGACCGGCCCGTTGCGCTGGACCTGCAGCAGCGCGGCGCGGTTGGCGCGACGGTTGCGGGACGCGGGGCATCCGGTCAGCGAGCGCACGGTGAATCGCCTGCTGCACGAACTGGGCTACAGCCTGCAGGCCAACCGCAAGACGCTCGAAGGACGCCAGCATCCGGACCGCGACGCGCAGTTCCGGCGCATCGACCGACGCGTGCGGGCGTTCCAGCGCCTGGGGCAGCCGGTGGTGTCGGTGGACACGAAGAAGAAGGAGCTGGTCGGCCCGTACCGCAACGGCGGCAGGGAATGGCGTCCGAAGGGACGCCCCGAGGAGGTGAAGGTGCATGACTTCATCGACCGGGACCTCGGCAAGGCGATTCCGTACGGGGTGTACGACCTGACGGCCAACGCCGGCTGGGTGGGCGTCGGCGTGGACCACGACACCTCGGAGTTCGCGGTGGCGACGCTGCGGCGCTGGTGGCGGCAGATGGGTCGCCACGCCTACCCGGAGGCCCGCCGCCTGCTGGTCACGGCGGACGGCGGCGGTTCCAACGGCAGCCGTTCGCGCCTGTGGAAGTACGAGCTGCAGCAGCTGGCCGACACCCTCGGGCTGCGCATCTCGGTGTGTCACTTCCCGCCGGGCACCAGCAAGTGGAACAAGATCGAGCATCGCATGTTCTGCCACATCACCCAGAACTGGCGCGGCCGGCCGCTGGTGAGCCACGAGGTCGTGGTCAACCTGATCGGCGCAACGACCACCAGGGAGGGCCTGGCGATCCGCTCCGAACTCGACGAAGGCCAATACCCGACCGGCCGCCAGATCACCGACGCGCAGATGAACAACCTCGCCATCAAGCGCGACCCCTTCCATGGCGAGTGGAACTACAGCCTCTTGCCAAACACCATGAACGGATAGATTAATTTGGCGAGCTTCCTTAGTTGCCCTATAGTATAGTTGCAATAGTAGTTCTTCTTGGACGCGACGTGCCCTTACCGTAAGACTGCTTGATATTAATGAAGCAATATCAATTCCGGATGAACCAATTCCGTAGTCAGCCCAATCGAGGAAAACAACCGAGTTGCTAGCAAGCATTGGTATGTTACCGGCGTGCGCATCCCCATGGATCAGTGTTTTATCTTGATACTCTGGGAAAGGCTGGTCTATTTCATCCCATATTAGATCGACCATTCTCCCCACCTGACTATTGATGTCTAGGAAATATTTTCGATGGTTCATCCAAGCCCGACGCACTTTTTTTGACAGAAAACAAATACGATCCTGCGTCGATAGATACCCGACTTCCAAATTTTCCGATTCAACAGATTGGAACTCAGCGTGAAGCATGGCTAGCCCTTCAATGGCAAGGGCGGCATGTCTAAACGTCACGCCATTTTCCATTTCATCTTGGCGGATCGGAAGCTCTTCAAGGACAATTAGGCTTTCCTTTAGATCCGGAGATGAATCTCCATAGTAACAGTGAGGTATTTTTACCGGGAAGTTCTTAGAGAAAACTTTATAAAACTCAATCTCAGCAGAAAGTCTATCGACCTCTGGAGGGCGCCGAGGCGATGGCGTTTTTACAATTACAGAGCCCGGATTCGCAGGGACTCCGTCGGCATCTGTTATAGTTATGCGCGAAATATCACAAGTTCTCGTAGCTAGTTTGGTGGCTTTAATTTTGACAACGGCGAGATCGGCTAGCGAGCTGATGGTTGAACGTAGAAACGGGGAAGAAAGTTGTGTTATTGATCTCGGAGATTCAATCATTTGTTCACCACAAGATGGTCGAATGTACGTTTTCGTGAATAATATCTACAGAGTACCTCGTCGGCCCGATACCGGGACAGGCTCTCGTAGAAAACGTCCGCCTGACGCTATGCTGCGACCGCCACACAAGCCGCGACCAGGTCGAGCCTGATGCCGCACGTGTCAGCGTCAATGTACGCAGTGATCAGACGAGCCGCCTGGAGTGTAGGCGTCCAGGAGCCGGTCCACGAGCGCCGCGCCGCCGTTTCTCTCGTTGCTCAAGGTAATCCAGTCCGCGGCCTCCTTGACCGCCCGCTCTGCATTGCCCATCGCGACCCCAAACGCGGCACCACGGATCATCGGTAAACGCGGCACCACGGATCATCGGTAGGTCGTTGGCTGCGTCGCCCACGGCGCAGATGGCGTGCGGGTCTATCCTCCAAGCGACAGCTAACCGTCGAATTGCTGACCACTTGTTGACATGGCCGAGGGTCGTTTCGAGGTACCAACCGGGCGTGCGCTTGCACTCGACGAGAGTGGTCGCGAATTCGCCGGCATGGGCGATATCGCCCTGCAGCGCACGCAGGCCCTCGCGTTCGCCGAATGCCCCGACCACGAGGATGTCGTCGTGCCCAGCGTCTTCCAGCCGAGCGTCCTGGCTACCAGAGTCACCTCCAACGTCCACGTAGTGGCGAGTCGGCTCGTTCCAGGGCGCGTTGCCGTCGACGACGAAGTCGGGGTCAGTACCGCCATCGGCATCGCGCTGTAGGATGAGCGCCTGTCTGCGGTTGCGCGCCAGCGCCAGGAGATGCCCGACCTGGCCGACCGTGAATGGATCGCTGTGCAGGGTCTCGCCGTCGGTGGACTTGGTCAGTGCGCCGCCCGGACAGACTACAGGTAATCTCAGAGACAATTGTTGCAGAGCCTGTAGGGTCATGCGGTACCGCCTTCCGGTCGCCAAGATAACCCGCAATCCTTCGCGATGGGCGCGACGAAGCGCTACCTGCGTCTCCGGCAACACACTCTCGATTGTCTTCGGTGACCAGCGTACCGTCGACGTCGATCGCGAGCAGAGAGATGCGCTTTCGCACATTGGGTGGAACAACGACCATCTTCACAAGCTAGCACGTTCCGCCGTCCTCAACGCATCCTCAGCAACAGCTTCCGCGTGCGCGAACACCAGGACCTGCTCCGGTCCGCTTCGGAGGAACGTCGCGAGGGAATGCCGACATGACCGCCGCGCGGGCCGCGCATCGGTCGCTACGCTCCCTCCGTGCCGCCTCGAGGCAACGGGTCATGGTCTCCTGACAGATGTCATCGATGTCCTGGTTGCTGTCGGTAAAGCGGCGCAGGCTACAATCGTGTGCGCCAACGACGCACCAGGACCCAGACCCCGCCCCGATGCTCTTCGACCCCCGACTCTGGCAGTTCACGCGCGGCGTGCGCCTGCGCATCGGGGCCACCGTGGCGATGGGTATTGCGTCGTCGCTCGTCGGGATCGGCCGGCTCGCGCTGCTCGGATGGCTCCTTGCGCGTGTCTTCACCGGCGACACGTTCGCGGACCTGATCGCGCCCCTTCTCGCGGCGGCGGCGGTGATGGTGCTGCGCGGCTGGCTCGAGCACGCGTGCGCGATGGTCGCGCACCGCACCGCGATACGGGTGCAGTTGGCCTTGCGCAAGCGGCTGTACGCCAAGGTGGTCGCGCTCGGCCCCTCCCACTTCGGGCTGGAGCGGACCGGGGCCGTGATGATCTCGATGATCGACGGGGTCGAGCAGCTCGAGACCTATTTCGGCCGGTACCTGCCGCAGCTCCTGGTCGCGGGGATCGCGCCGCTCGTTGTCTTCGCGGTGCTGGCCTTCCACGACCTTCCCGTTGCCGCGCTGATGTTCGGCTTCGCCATGTTCACGCTGTTCGCGCCGGCGTCGCTGCAGCACCACGAGGCGCGCAGCAGCAAGCGCCGCTCCGAGGCGTACCGCGCGTTCGCGGCGGAGTTTCTCGACGCGATCCAGGGGCTTGCCACACTCAAGGCATTCGGTCAGAGCGCCGCGCGCGGGCGGGTCCTGGCCGAACGCGCCCACGAGGTGTTTCGGAGCACGATGTGGGTGCTCGCCACCAACGCGCTCGGGCGGGGGCTCACCGACACCGGTATCGCGGTGGGCACGGCGGCGGTGCTGGGGCTCGGCGCCTGGCGCGTGGCCGAGGGCCAGATGAGTCTCGAGCTGCTGCTCGTCGTGCTGATGATGGGCATCGAGGTGTTCCGCCCCCAGCGCGACCTGCGGGCGCTCCTGCACAACGGCATGATGGGCCGGGCCGCCGCGGCCGACATCTTCGCGCTGCTCGATGCGCGGCCGCGGGTCGAGCCGCCGGCGGCCCCGGTAGCCCTCGACGGACCCCTCGCCCCGGTCGTGGAGTTCGACGACGTGTCGTTCGCCTACCCGGGCGGACGGCGGGCCGCGCACCGGGGGCTCGGGTTCCGTGTCGAGGCCGGCGAGCGGGTCGGCTTCGTGGGGGAGAGCGGGGCGGGGAAGTCCACCATCGTGCGGCTGCTCCTGCGCTTCCACGATCCGGACAAGGGTGTCGTCCGCATCGGCGGGCACGACCTGCGCAACCTGCGCGCGGACGATGTCTACCCCAACGTCGCGGTGGTGAACCAGGACACGTACCTGTTCCACGGCACCGTCGAGGACAACCTGCGCTTCGGCAAGCCCGATGCCACCGCGCGAGAGATCGAGTCGGCCGCCCGCGCCGCCAATGCGCACGCGTTCATCACGCGGTTGCCGGAGGGCTACGCCACCGTCGTCGGCGAGCGCGGCATCAAGCTCTCCGGCGGCCAGCGCCAGCGGGTCGCGATTGCCCGCGCACTGCTGCGCGATGCGCCCATCCTGGTCCTGGACGAGGCGCTCTCCGCGGTGGATGCGGAGAACGAGGCGGTCATCCAGTCCGCCCTCGACCGGCTGATGCGGGGCCGCACGACGCTGATCTTCGCGCACCGGCTGTCGAGCGTGATCGGGGCGGACCGCATCCTGGTGCTCGACGAGGGGGCCGTCGTCGAGGCGGGCGACCACGCGTCGCTGATGCGTGCGCGCGGCGCGTATTTCCGGCTGATGGGCGCCCAGGCGGAAGAAGGCCTGCATCCTGACGCGTCCGTGGAGCTGGGCGTCGACGACGGCGCGCCTGCGCGGGAGCTGCCTATCGAGGACGTACAGGTCGACGGCGCCGGGGCGCACGACGAACCGACCGACGCGATCCTGCGCGCCGAGGGCCTGGGCTGGGCCGGGGTGTTCCGCGAACTGCTGCGCCACGTAGTGCCTTGGAAGGGGAAGTTCTCGGTCGTCCTGGTATTGGGGATCGCCAGGGTGGCGACCCTGATCGGCGTCGGGGTGGCCGGCGCGCTCGCCGTGGCCGCCGTGAAGCGCGGCGAGCCGTTCACGCCGTACCTAGTTGCCCTCGCGATCGTCGCGCCGCTGTCCGGCGTGCTGCACTGGCTCGAGTCGTGGTGCGCCCACGACATGGCGTTTCGCATGCTTGCGGAAATGCGCATCGCCCTGTTCAACAAGCTGGACCGGCTCGCGCCGGCGTATCTCGTCCGGCGCCGCACCGGGGACCTGGTGGGGATGGCGACCCATGACGTCGAGCTTGTGGAGTACTTCTTCGCGCACACCGTGGCCCCGTTCCTCGTCGCGGTGCTGGTTCCCGCGGCGGTGGTCGGCACGCTCGCCTGGTTCGGCTGGCCGATGGCGCTGGCCCTCGCGCCGTTTCTCGCCGTGGTGGCGATCAGCCCCTTCCTCGCCCGGCGCCGCATCGACGTGCTGGGCTCGCGGGCCCGCGAGGCTTTCGGCGACATGAACGCCCACGCCGTGGACACCATACAGGGGCTGCCCGAGATCCTGGCGTTCCAGCGCTCCGAGGCCCGCGGGGACGAGTTCGTTGCGCGCATCGAGCGCCACGCGGGGCTGCGGCTGCCGTTCTTTGCCGACCTGACGAAGCAGACCGCGATCCTGGAGGCCGTCACCGGTCTGGGCGGGCTCGTGGTGGTGGCGACCGGCACGCACCTTGTCGCCACCGATGCGCTCGAGCCCGCTATCCTGCCCATGCTGACCCTGCTCGCGATGTCCGCGTTCCTGCCCGTCTCCGAGATCGCCCACGTCGGCCGGCAGCTCGCCGACACGCTCGGCGCCACGCGGCGGCTCTACGCGGTCCACAACGAGGTCGAGGCCGTGACCGACGGGCCCGGGGCGGGTGCGCCATCGCGTCCCGGGGGCGTCGGGATCGAGGTCCGCGACGTGCGGTTCTCGTACTTCGGCAACCGTCGCCTCGCGCTCGACGGGGCGAGCTTCACCGTGCCGGCGGGCAAGACGGTGGCGCTGGTCGGTCCCTCGGGAGCTGGCAAGACGACCGCCGCGCACCTGCTGATGCGTTTCTGGGACCCGGGAACGGGCGTCATCCGGTTCGATGGGCGCGATCTGCGCGAGTACCGGCTCGACGAACTGCGCGACCGCATCGCGCTGGTCACCCAGGACACTTACCTGTTCAACGAGACCCTGCGGGCCAACATCCTCATCGCGAAGCCGGAGGCGACCGCGGCCGAACTCGACGAAGTGGTGCACCGGGCCTCCCTGGGCCCGTTCGTGGAAGCGCTCCCAGACGGCCTGGAGACGCGCGTCGGCGAGCGGGGGATACGGCTGTCCGGGGGCCAGCGCCAGCGCGTCGCGATCGCGCGGGCGTTCCTCAAGGACTCCCAGGTGCTCATCCTCGACGAAGCGACCTCGCATCTCGACGCGGTGAACGAGCAGGCCGTGCGCCATGCCCTCGAGGAATTGATGACCGAACGCACCACGATCGTCATCGCGCACCGCCTCTCCGCGGTGCGCAACGCCGACCGGATCGTCGTGCTCGACGCCGGCCGCACCCGGGAGACCGGCGGACACGACGAACTGGTCGCCCACGGCGGCCTCTACAGCCGCCTCGTCGGGCGCCAGATGACCGCGCAGGCGCTCGATTGACGCGACCCGGGCCGGCGCGTTGGGCACAGTCCAAATACCAAACCCGCAACCCTTATCAAGCTAGAGAATTGCCCTGACAGCCGTAATCGAAAAAGTCACTGCTTACGTTACACGACGTTCTGTGTCCGGTGAGCCCAATGCTCTTGTATTTCAGGCGCATGACAGGAGTATTCAAGTTCCGGCGGGGTCTGTAGAGCCAGGAGAGCAAATCAGTGCTGCGGCCATACGGGAAGTTACTGAAGAAACCGGTTTGGCAGGAATACGTCTCGTTCGTTTCCTCGGTTCGATCTCGGTCGAGCTCAAAGACGGTACAATGCTCAATAAGGACTCGATACTGCGGGGAACGAAAGGGACTGGTCGTGTTTGGCCTAGATCTCAGTGGGTAAACGTAACTCGAAGAGTCGGCTCATGCTCCGAGATAGTTGTTGACAATGCTGACAAGGGTTGGGTGCCGACGGACTCACTAGCAGATCGCATGGATAGATTCTTCTACCATTTTGAGATTACCCAGCCCACGCAAGAACGCTGGACCGTTCAAGAGAAAGGAAAACTACCTTATGAGTGCTATTGGGTATCTCTTCTTCAAATACCCACTTTGGATCACGAGCCTCGGGCTTGGGAAAACGAGTTCTACTCTTTGTTGTTAAATAGTATGGGTGCCGTTGCTGAATGAGTACTAAGGAAATGGAAACCCTTGCACTCGATGCCGATCCTGGATGCCCGTTCTGCCAGAACCTCTCCGATAATCCGCAATGCGCGTTCGTCAACCGGTCGAGCACCGTCAGTGTTCGTTTGTCAATCCCCGGCAGTTCCGTCCCGGATCGATGCTCGTAATTCCAAATCGGCATGTGGCGACAGTCTTCGACATGACGCCCGAGGAGTGGAGTGCCGTTGCCGTGCACGCCCAGCAGATGGCAGCGGCGGCCTGCGCAGCCTTTGGGGCGCCGGGCGTGAATATTTTCCAAAACAATGGCCGGAGCGCCGGGCAGACGGTGTTTCACGTGCACATCCATGTCGTACCCCGGCCAGAGGGCGACGAAGGGCCCACAATCTTCGGGGGAGCGTATTTTGACAAGACCCCCATTGCGGAACGCTTTGCGATCGCGGCCCGCATACGCGAACACTTGTCGGGGCCGATGCGGGAGCAAGAGGCTCTCCGTCCCATCGAGTAGTGCGAGCTGGGCGCGGGCCTCGGTGCAAGCAGTCGAGCGAGACGGCGTCCGGTGCGGACGTCGCGAAGTTGACTATCCGATGGACTACGGTTGCAAGCCTATACGGCGCTTGGTCAGCTTGGAGTCGGTTCGGAACGGTCCGGGCCAGCGCGGCCGTGGTCACTACGAACTCTCCGCCGCTTTTGGCTCGACCGGGAACTCCCAAGAATGGGCGAGTCAACCAGCTGAGCAACCGGCGTCAAGTGTCGAGGGGGTCGAACAGCCGTACGCTCAGCACCTCGTCGATGGCGGCAAGACGCCCCATCAGCGATTCGCTCGGCGGTGTATCGAGGTCGATCAGGTTGTAGGCCACTTGCTCCCGGCTCTTGTTGATCATGTCGATGACATTGATCCCGGCGTCGGCAAGCGCGGACATGATCTGGCCGAGCATTCCGGCGACGTTGGCGTTGGTGACCCCGAGCCGGTATCCCCCGGCAGGATCGAGGGATACGCTGGGAAAGTTGACCGAGTTCTCCACTTTGCCGTAGAGCAGGAAGGCACGGAGTTGGTCGGCAGCCATCACCGCGCAGTTCTCTTCGGCCTCCGCGGTGCTCGCACCGAGATGCGGCGTGGCATGGGCGTTGACCTCGCCGGCGAGCACGGTGCTCGGGAAGTCGGCGAAGTAGGCTGCCAACCGGCCGGACTCCAGGGCGCGCTTGATCGCCTGCTCGTCCACCACCTCCTGGCGCGCGAAGTTGAGAACTACCGACTTCGGTTGCAGGTTCGCGAGCACGTGGGCATCCACAAGGTCGACGTTCTCGGGGATCGCCGGGATGTGCAGGGTGATGTACTGGGAACGTGCGAACAGGGATGGCAGGTTCTCCATGCGCTTGACCTCGCTCGGCAGGCGCCAGGCAGCGTCGACGGACAGGGCCGGGTCGTAACTCAGCACGGTCATGCCGAGATTCAGATGGTCTGATT
Source organism: Pseudomonadales bacterium (assembly GCA_963668365.1). Classification (GTDB taxonomy): domain Bacteria; phylum Pseudomonadota; class Gammaproteobacteria; order Pseudomonadales; family Azotimanducaceae; genus VXNE01. The sequence goes on along the minus strand of OY764266.1, from coordinate 3,296,792 downwards.
GGAATGCGCGGTAGTCCGTGCGGGCTGCATGCGATAGCTCGTCTACAATCAGTGCAATGCTGTCCCGCGCTCTGAATGCCCGGAGCCGCTGACGGATCTCACCCGAAAGGGCGGCGAGTCTAGCAACACCGGCAGTCGGTGTCCCTCGGTTCAGTTCATGTTCGGGATGAACGAGACTTCAGCTGTTGGACTCCGCATACGCGGGGTTCTCGATCTGCACGCCGCACAGGGTTCGACCTGTCCGCCCTACCGTTCTGGGACCTCCGCGCCGTCCTGCGCCAGGCGCCGCAGGCCGCCGACTACGCCGAAGGCTGGCGGAACCTCGGCCGTGCTGACATCACTGAAGCGGCGATTCGCGCGGCGCACATTCGCTTGATCGAAGAAGCGGTGTAGCAGCCTGTCGGATTTCGTCGAAGTCCGACGGGGTGTTGCGGCGGCTTGGTTTGGGGCAGTATCCGTCGACCGCCAGGTCGGCGGATACTGTGGCGCTAGCCGGCGTCTCACACAGGGGAACAGCATGAACAAACAATACGAACCCACGTGGCAATCACTGCAAAAACACAAGACGCCGCAGTGGCTGCGCGAGTCGAAGTTCGGAATCTATACCCATTGGGGTCTCTATAGCGTCCCCGCCTGCGGACCGAATGGTTCCTGGTATCCCCACAACATGTACCGTCCCGGAAATTCGCAGCACGACCACCACGAAAGGACGTTCGGACCCGCGTCGGCGTTCGGCTACAAGGATTTCATTCCCCTGTTCACCGGCGAGAAGTTCGATGCCGACGAATGGGCGGAGTTGTTCAAGTCGGCCGGTGCCAGGTTCGCCGGACCGGTCGCCGAACACCATGATGGGTTTTCACTCTGGGACAGCAAGGCAAACGAGTGGAACGCAGCGAGAATGGGTCCCAAGCGCGATATTGTCGGCGAACTGGAGAGAGCGTATCGCGGTCAGGGCATGCGCTTCATGACGGCATTCCATCACTTCGAACAATGGTGGTTCTATCCGCATTGGCGAAATGACTGCGATGTCTCCAAACCGGAATTTTCCGGACTCTATGGTCCCCTGCACAACCTCGATGGATTCGGCGACGACGCGGGAGACCGCGGGAGCGATTGGCTGCTACAGGATCGCCCGGACGGAAAGTTCCACGATTTCTGGCGCGCCAAGATCGACGAGGTCGTCGAAGCGTATCGGCCCGACCTGATGTGGTTCGATTTCGGATTGAGGTTCGTGCAGGAGGGATACAAGAAGAAGATGCTGGCCGACTACTACAACAAGGAGCAGGAATGGGGCGGGAAACTCGCCGTGACCTACAAGACCCACGACCTTGTTCCGGGCGTTGCCCTTGTCGACTACGAACTCGGCCGCATGGACAAGCTCACCTACTACGACTGGATTACGGACACCTCGATCGACGACCGGGGCGCTTGGTCTTTTGTGTCGGATGCGGGCTTCAAGAACACCAGCGCGCTGATCCACAACCTCGTGGACAACGTCAGCAAGAACGGCTATCTGCTCTTGAATGTCGGGCCGAAGGCCGACGGCAGCATTCCCGAGGAAGCCAGGGAACGACTCGTCGCGATGGGCGAGTGGTTGGGGATCAACGGTGAGGCAATCTACGGCACCACGCCCTGGGTCACATACGGCGAAGGTCCCACCGAGATGACCGACGGCGGCATGTTCAGCGAACGACACGAGGTGGAGTACACCGCGCAAGACTACCGTTTCACCTGCGCGAACAACTGCATCTACGCAACCTGTCTCGGCTGGCCCGAGGAAACCTCTGCGATCAAGTCGATGCGGCGGCTGAATGAAGGTGAGATCAGGTCGGTCGCCATGTTGGGGCACGGCCAACCCCTGGGGTGGCGCCTCACCGAGGACGGACTCGAGATCCAAAGACCGAAGGACAAGCCCTGCGACCTGGCCTACGTCTACAAGATCGAGAGACAAAGTCCTTTTTGAGCACCTTCCTTGACACACCTTCCTTGAACCGAAGCGGTCCGGCGGGTCGCGTGTTACAGTGCGAATCGAGCGTGCTTCGCGCCTGACCTCATCCAGCCTTCCCCAGCAAGGCTGACCCAAGGAGGTAAAGGGGGCGTGTGTCCTCGAAGCGTCATCGTCGACCCGCCCCGGGCGGACTCGCTGGGGGAGCCATGACCGGGGTTGATTGGGTGGACCGATGACCGCACGCAATTCCCTCAAACGCATAGTCCGCGCACGCATGCGCAAGACGGGTGAGTCCTATTCGTCGGCTCGTCGGTACGTCCATACCGAGGGCAACAAAATGACCAACGCAACGATCGAACTGCAGCCAGGCCTCTGGCCGGATTGGGTCCTTGAACACCAGTGGCTCATCTCGTTCCTGACAAAGGCGGAGGCGGAGGCGCGGAACCGCGGCGACACCCACTGCGACCACTTTCACATGGAACTCGCCTACCTGGGCCTCGGGCCGCCCGTGTCCGATTGGCTCGCAGCGCTGGGGCTCGACGTGCCGGTGTTGCGCGAGGACGTCGTCGAGATCCTGGGCGTGAACGCCATGCACGCCTTTGGCCCCGACCGCCACAAAGCGTGGCTGGCCAGGGGTGAACGGGCGCGGGTCGCGCGGCGCGGCGACGATCCGGTTGCCGAGCGCCCCCTCGAGTCGGTGGCCGAGATCTACACCGGCGAACTGCTGGAGTTGGCAAGGGCCGAAGCCGGGTTTCACGGCGATTCCGTCGACGAACGACACTTCCTGGTCGCGTCGGCCATGCTTCTCTTCGCGGGCAGTCCACCATCCGTGCATGCCTTGCGCTATCTGACGGGGCTCTCGCAGAACCAGGACGCGGCCTACGACGTTCGAGTCGATGACGACGGGCAGTGGATGAGGGACCTTGCCGAGTCCCATGGAGCGAACCCCGCGCGATTCCCCTACGACATCCACGGACCCCGGGGCTGAGCCAAGCGCAGGCCCGTCCGGTCGTCGGCTTCTCGGGCGTCGGATCGGCCTTCCGTGGAATAAGTGGCGACCTCAGCAACCCTTTAGCCCTCATGGATTAAGCCGACAATCGGCTGTTGACAATCGGCTTGCGTCGCCTTTCGTTGGCGACTACGCTAACGTCTACTCGATGAAGAGGACAGACCCCTCCGAGAGGCCCATTCGAACCGGAAGCCCCAAGCAGGCCTTACTAGAGTGGGACGCTTAGCCGGCGAGATTGGCTAATTGAGCGCCGCGCCACACCGCGCGGAAGCTGGATGGCACCGCCACATTCCTGGTTCCAGCAGATTTCCAACCCGAGGAAGCTGCTGTGACCGAAACCGCCCGCACATTTGTAGAGAACGTTCGCCAACAAATCGGCGCCTACGTTGCGTTGAGAGGCTGGATCTACCGCCTCCGAGTGCTCAGCGACACTGCGTTCGTCGTGCTGCGCGACTGCACCGGCGAAGTGCAGTGCGTCTCGGCGACTGCCAGATTGCGGTCACTACGCCTGAAAAAAGAAGACGCGGTCGAAATTCGCGGGACGGTCCGAGCCGACCAACGTGCAAGCGGCGGAGTTGAAGTGATGGTCGAAGAGGTGCTTGTCTTGGGCGCGGCCTCGCGAGCTTTGCCATTCAACTCTAGCGGGGACATCAAGAAAGTAAGCCTCAACGCTCAGCTTGACTACCGCCCGCTCTCCCTGCGAACCACCCGGCTCAAGGACATTTTCGACGTCAAGAACGCACTGTTGAGGAGCTTCAGAAAGTTCATGGAGGCGAATCACTTCACCGAGATCATCACCTCCAAACTTGTCGGGCGGGGCACGGAAGGAGGCACGAACGTCTTCGAAGTCGACTACTTCGGGAGGCAGGCATTCCTCGCGCAAAGCCCACAGTTCTACAAGGAGCATGGCGTCGTCGCATTTGAACGTGTGTTCGAAATCGGCCACGTGTACCGCGCGGAACCTCATGCGAGCAGCCGCCACCTGACGGAATACTACTCTCTCGACTTCGAAGTGGGCTTTATCGATGGCCCGGATGACGTGATTGAGATCGAACGCAAACTACTCGAGTCGATGTTCCTTGACTTGGCAAAGCGACACAAGGAAGCGCTGGAAAGACTCGACGCGTGGCCGCTTCCCGACATCGCCAAGGCGCCGATTTGGTCATTCGACGAGTGTCTCGCACGACTTGCGAATTGCCATGGACTGACGCACCTCACAGACGACCTGGACCCCAATGCGGAGCGCCTTCTCTGCGCTTTGGCCGAAGAAGAAACCGGCGTGGCTGCGGTGTTCGTTCTGGGGTTCCCTCTGTCTGGACGTCCCTTTTACACCCTGCCGCGCGGAAAAGAAGGAGCATCGCAGGGGTTCGATTTACTGTTGAACGGCGTTGAAGTAACAACCGGGGGCCAACGTCATCATGATCACGATGCGTTGCGGGCTTCCATGTCCAGTCGTTCCGTAGGCCCATCCCCATTCGAAGATCATCTGAGGATGTTCCAATTGGGCATGCCACCTCACGGGGGCCTCGCAATAGGGCTGGAACGACTTACAGCCCAAATCCTGCACCTGCGAAACATCCGCGAAACGGTAATGTACCCGCGGGACCGGAACAGATTCTCGCCGTGAAGAACGTGCTAGTGTTCCGTCAATCCTCGCTGTGCGGGACAATCTAGCTCTGTCGCCACCTCGCACGGCCGGCCATCGCCAACGAGGGGCTCTCGACCAACGATCGGTCTATCAGCAAAGTTGCGCATCGATACCTTTGCGGCTTTCCGTCTCTGCTGGCGTCAATGGCAGTGGTAGGGGCCTGTGCCGACGCGGCCTAGTCACGGTTTTGACTACCGAGCAGATTTCTGCGTTGCCTAATCAGGGCAGGGCGTCACCGAGCGTGCCGTGCAGTTCGCGGAGATTAGGATTCAACCTGAATTCTTCTTCTCGCTCACATTCTAGGCTCTTCCAAATCGAGTCATCCTCGATGAACTGCCGAAGAACTTGTTTGGCTCGGTTAAGGACAGGAGATCCATGACCGAAACAGAGAAGGTCAAACTCAAGATCCATGAGTATCCCGAGCGAAGCTCGTGCCTTTTCGATGTCCACAAGGTATTGAGGTCCGTTGATGCCCACCTGACCATCTGGAATGCCCCTATCTTTCCTTCCTCCGCTCACCAAATCGCCGACGATGAGGGCACCCCCATCTTGGAGGAGAAAACTCACTTCCTCGCGATGACGAACGTCCGGTACGCGAATAACTTCCATGAGATCCCAAAGTACCGCCCGATCTGAAAAGATATCGTCGATGTCGATTGCGAACAGATCCGCCTGATTTTCATGCACCAAAAGCCTGCATCCCCATTTCTTTTTGTATTGCTCCGAAGTTCGCTCGTGATAGTGGCAGGTCAAGAGTATATGCGTGGGTGGACCGACCCCTTCAATCTGCTGAATCCGTTCTGCTGATAGAGTCAACGGATCAATTAGCGCCCGCACATTTCGATTTTCGGAATGAACCAAATAGCTGTTCCAAGGATATGGCTGATTCCGCGAAACCCCGTGGATTTCTGTCCAACTCATCAAATTTGGGGTCAAACTGTGCAACATGTGAGGGAACCACCTATCCCGTAGTTGAATGATTGACTGCACACTACATTGCGGGGACGGCATTGACCATCGGCAGGCCGTTCCAATTTGGAGATGAGACTGAACGAGGCCGGTTCTTGAATTGCGCAGGGCGACCGGGATCAGGTGTTGAAGTCGGGGAACGGTGCCCAAAACCAGTTCGAAGTCAAGATCGAGACGCCGCTTGGTTGATTTGATCGGGAGGTCATCGCCCACCTCCAGGGCGCGGGATTGGGTGTCACCCGAAGGCCCCAGCCCAGGGGAGGACCCCGGGAATGGTTTGACACCGGGAGTCGCGCGGCATTCCCGGGGGCGTTCCGGCCGGGCTTCAAGCCGCCGACTGCGCGTCGGACGCGAGGCCGACCGTCCGGAGGCGGTCCGCGCCGTCGAGGTGCAGACCCAGACAACGTCTGGTGCGCTACCATGGCGTGCTGGCACCCAATGCAAAACTGAGAAAAGGCACATTTCTCAAAGTCCATATAGACGCTAAATTCAATTATAGCTCTGTCTATGGCAGGCATTCTTAATAAGCCAGAAGGACGATCTGTGACGACTGAGATACCAATGGATTCTAGCGAAACAGCAGGTGTTGTGAGGATAGGCAGTACAGTACGAAGACCTGTAACCAGATTTTCCGGCACCATCCACGCACTACTCCGGTACTTGGAGGATCGTGGATTTGATGCTTCGCCTAGATTTCTTGGCATCGATGATCAAGGTAGAGAGACATTGAGTTTTATTGAGGGAGAAGCGGGTCAGTTCGGATCATCGGCACACGACTGGAGCGATGAATCATTGATCGCTTCGTTCCAGTTATTGCGACGTTACCACGATGCTACGGTTGGTTTTCGGCCTCCATCCGACGCGGTGTGGAGAAAGAAAATCAACTATAGCCAACCGATTGAAGTAGTGTGCCACAACGACTTTGCTCCCTACAATTGCATATTCCAAGACCGTTTGCCTACAGGGATTATTGATTTTGACTATGCGTGCCCAGGAAGTCGGCCACTCGATGTGGCGTTTGCGATCTATCGTTTCGCTCCTTTGTCTCAAATGGTCAAGCAACCCTGGATGCCACGTAGAGTAGATCCATTGGTGCGTGTCAGCATGGCTCTTGAGAGCTATGGACTTGAGAGCACCAAGGGTCTATTGGAAATGATAATTGATCGTGTGCGGATGATCAGGGAAAGTGCCGCCCAGAGTGCTAAAGGGAACGACGCGAATGCGAAGCGGATCCGAGACGAAAAACATGTCGAAAGCTACGATGCAGACCTCCAACTGATCGAATCGCTTAGGCCAGCATTGACCGATATATTCTCGAGTTGAGCCAAGCGCCGCTTCTACATATCTTTTATGAGGTTACTATAATATTGTCGCGGAGGGCAGGCCGTTTAGGGGGATTGGGCACCGCAGTTGCGTGCCAGCCTTTGGCGCTGGCCGCAATCGTGCGGCCCGGCCTTCGGGAGAATGCAAGCAAGTGGATCATCGTAAATGAGAGTTTTGATTCTGTTTCCGGGGCGGACCGACGAAAAGACGTACGAACCGATAGTCTCGGCGTTAGACCGGGAAGCGATTGCAGCGCGTTTGCGGCTGGGATCTGCCCACAAATCCCCTGACCTAGTCATGGAGATACTGAAGGAGGAAGACTTTGACCTGGTTATTTCGGGAGCAGGCCTTTCGGCGGCCCTTCCCGGGGTTATCGCGTCTGAGACGCTGGTTCCGGTCCTGGGGGTTCCGTGTCCAGGCGCATATGGCGGGCTGGACTCTTTCCTGTCGATAGCCCAGATGCCCCCCGGAGTGCCGGTGCTGTGCGTCAAGTCCGAGAACGCGGCTGCGGAAGCCATCAAGATCCTGACGGCGATGGAGAGCGGAACGAAGGACGTGAATCTCATCGGCGAGGGCAGGTCAGCGGAGAGGGCCGCGGCGACGCTGGATGGCATGGGGGTGGAGTTCACAAGGTGCGACTCTCGGTCGGATGGGATAAACATCGTCATCACCCAAATGGGGGAGCCCGTTGAAGATAGCGATGACCTGATCGTCTACTGTCCGGAAGCGCACAGTTCGCGACCTGAAGATGCGGTCAGTTCGATGTCGAACTGTTCCTCTGGTCTGTGGGTCGGCCTCAACAGAGGCGAGAACGCAGCCATTGCGGCAGCCCAGATACTGCGGGATTCACGGGCGTTGACGGCAATCAGGAAAGAGTTCGAAGAAAAGTGCCGAAGAGAAGACGGCGAAGTGAGAAGGTGACTCCAGCGGACGACGATGCTCGAGTTGATCCTTCGAGAGACAACGCTCGTCGTATGTGATCTGTGTGGCGGAGGGGCAGGGATTCGAACCCTGGGAGGCGTTAACCTCGCTGGTTTTCAAGACCAGTGCTTTCGACCACTCAGCCACCCCTCCGAAAGGGAGATTGCCTCGCCGTTGAAGTCGTGCTTCAAGCTCCAAACGACAACGGATTGGGCGGGTCGGATGCGGCTAGCCGTAGCGAGCGGGGCCATCATAGCGGCGGCTCGCAGTCGGGGCAATTTCGCGAGCAGGCGGCCGGGTTCGACATCTGGCTGATTGAAATAGCTCCGGTCTCGCTCCGAAACCGCCATTGGTCAACCTCGCCCACTCCGGCACATTGCCAATCATAGCCTCCCCGGCGCGCCTTGCGTCTCATGATTCCCGCTCTCGCCACTCCATCCACCATCCGTGCGGCGAGGCGTCCGCCAGGACTTGGGCCTCGCCCCTGACGCCACCTCGGTAGCGGGTGATGGAGAGTTCCGGGTCGCTTCCTTCGAGCGCGATCTGCCAGACGGGCCTTGTCGAACTCGCGAAGACAAGCGTATCGGCGATGCGCATACGGCTTTCTCGCGGAAACTGGTACAGGGCGATGGTGGAGTAGACGACCAGGGCTTGCTCGAGTGGGATGGACTCGATCAACCTCGGCAGGACTTGGGACGCATCTCCGGCGTGCATGCGGATGTCGCTGTGGGCGATGTCGACGGCTGCGTCGATCAACTGCTGATGGCGCTCGACGTGCTCGGGCCAGATCAGCGCCCTGAGCCAGAGGAGTTGCTCGGGATTGGCGAGGTCCACCGGATCGAGATCGATACCGTCTCGGCTGGAAACGGGAATGGCTGGCGCAATCGGAGGCAATTCGCCGTCTCCCCGGAGTTCCGCTTCCAGCCTGACTCGCGCATCGGCTGGTCCCCAGCGCGAGACTTCGCGCCCATCTCGTTGATAGCTATAGGCGTAGCGGTCGAAGTTCAGGTTCAGTCCTGCGCTCGCGCCCAGGTCAACGAGCGCGAGGGGCGAGCGCGTTTCCCGGCAGACGATGGAGAAAGCGGGTAGCAGGCAGGTGCAGCGGCGTACGACGTTGGTCTGGGTGCGGCGGGTGGCGATCAGTTCGACGATCCGGTCGCGGTGCCGTAGGCAAAAATCGCGGAAGTGTGGAAGGGCAGGAGTTGGCGGACGCGATTCGCCCGAGATGATCGGGTAGTGCGCGGCAAGGGTATGGTCGAGTCCGCTTAACAGCAGGTACTGCACGGCGGCGAAGAGCATGTTGGGCGGAGGTTGGTGCGGCCGCGCGTGCGCGGCGATCCGGAGCAGGTCGTCGTCCATCGAGACGCCGCGGGCGAGTTCTTCGTACGTCGGCGAGTCGAGGCCAGGGGCTTCCACCTGGGCGAAGCGATGGAACGCCGCGCGAAGAGAGGCGAGTCGCTTGGATTGCATGGGTCGTATTCTTCCATGGAACAGGCGTCTCCCGGGAGCGCCAGCGACCGGCATGGGTCCGAAGGTTCGGGAAGACGGGGTCATCCGATCCCGGGTGGTGCCGATCGCGATCAGCACCTTTCTTGGCCCCCTTGGGCTTGGCGCGTACTATGGTGCAGGGAGAGCCGTGGAACGTATGCCGGGGGCATCAACCATATTGGAGCGGATACTCGAGCGACCTGGGGGAGCGTGAGTGAGATATCGGAGCGACGTTAGAGCGACGTCTGCAAGGAGCAGGGCGGGCTTGAAGCGGTGGCTGGCGGTCCTGCCCGTGTTGGCCATGGCGGGATGCGCCTCGCTGGAGCGCCAGCAGACGACACTCGAGGCGCTGCGCGGCGAATTGCGCGACCTCGCTGGGGACGTGGACGCGGTAGGGCGGTCCACGCAGGATCTTGCGGGCCGGCTGCTTGCGATGGAGGAGGCCATCGATGCCCGTCTGGACGGGATTGACGTGCAATTGGCCAAGCCGGTCTCGCTGCCGGTTCCCGTCTGCACGATGCCGGAAGCGCCGACCGCCGACGCCGAGTCGGAGGCCTGCGAAGCACCTGTCGAATTTATTTCAGACGGCAGCGCGACCAAGATGACGGTCGGTGCGGTGGAGACTATCCGCATCACCCCGCCGGGAATCCAGATCCCCGCCCGCGTCGATACGGGCGCCGACTCGAATTCCGTGACCGCGACCGGCGTCGTGTATTTCGAGCGAGACGGCGACGATTGGGTGCGCTTCGACATCGAGGTCGATTCCGCGATCCACACCATCGAGCGGCGAGTGCTCCGCCACGTTCGGGTCGTCCAACAGTCGGATGTCACGGGTACCCGGCGTCCGGTGGTGATGTTGCGGGTGCGGATGGGAGAACTGCTCGGCAGTTTCGAATTCAACCTCTCGGACCGCACGCACCTGAGGCACCCGGTCATTCTCGGCCGCGAGTTCCTCATGGATACGATGCTGGTCGACGTCTCCCGCGAGTTCGTGCAGCCGCTGCCTGAACCCGAAGGCTGACGGGAAATTCATGGAACGCGGGTTCTACCTCCTTGGCTCGGCGTTGCTGGCCGCCGCGGGGCTTGGCGTGGCCGTCTACCGCCATGCCAGCACCGGGGTCCCCGTGCTGCCCGACGAAGATCGCCTGGTCTGGCAGGTTGAAGCGCGCGTCGAGTTCCTCGCCACCGGCGCGCCGGCCGAGGCCCTGCTCACCCTGCCGCCCGAACAGGACGGGTTCCTGGCCGTGCGCGAGACTGGCGCTTCTCCGGGCTTCGGCTTCATCGTGGACCAGTCGGGCAAACAGCGGCGGGCACATTGGACCAAGCGTTCGGCGACCGGCGAACAGGTCCTGTTCTATCAGGCCGAATTGATCGTCGACCCCGGGCACCGCGTAGCACCCGTGCCGCCCGACGGCGTGCGTCGGCCCTCCTTTGAAGGTCCCTACGCAACCGCCGCGACGGGGGTGCTCGACGCCGTTATGCCCAGGGCGACCAATGCCAGGACGCTGGCCGACCAGCTTGTCCAGGCGGCGAACACGCGGCCTCTGGGCCAGAATATGAGCCTCCTGCTGCAGGGGCACGCTCCGGGGCCCCTCATCAGCGCGCTCCTCAACGAGGCCGGCGTCGCCGCTCGCACGGTAAAGGCGTTGCAGCTCGACGATGGCCGCCGGTATCAACGACTGCGCGACTATGTGCAGGTCTGGCACGACGGCGCCTGGCTGCTCTACGACCTGGTGAGCGGCCGGCTCGACGATACCGCCCGACTGCTGCTCTGGCGGACCGATGCTCCCTCGTTGTTCGACGTGGTCGGCGGCGTCAACAGCCGGGTCACTTTCTCCATGACCAGCCAGAGTCGATCCGCGCTCGGCCTGTCCAGGCTGCGCGACGGCCCGCTCGACCTGACGCTGCATAGCCTGCCCATTGCCGAACAGGCGACATTCAAGCTCATCCTGACGTTGCCGGTGGGCGCCCTCGTGGTGGTGTTCATGCGCCTGCTCGTAGGTGTGCGCACGGCGGGCACCTTCATGCCGGTGCTGATCGCGCTGTCTTTTCTGCAGACGGAACTGCTGGCCGGCACGGTTGTACTGGTACTCGTGGTCAGCGCAGCCCTGCTGCTGCGCTTCTACCTGTCGGCCCTGAATCTGCTCCTGGTGGCGCGCATCGCGACACTGGTCGTCGTGGTGATCGCGCTGGTGACGACATTGGCCGTGGTCAGTTATCGCATGGGACTGATCAGCGGCCTCGCGATCACCTTCTTTCCCATGGTGATACTCGCCTGGACAGTGGAGCGCATGTCCATACTGTGGGAAGAAGAAGGTGCCGGCGAAGCGCTGATTCAGGGCTTCGGCAGTCTGCTGGTGGCGATATGCGCCTACCTCGTGATGGACCTGCCGATCGTCCGCCACCTCTCCTTCAACTACCCGGAGCTGCACCTGTGCGTGCTGGCGGCGATACTCGTGCTCGGTCGCTACACCGGGTACCGGCTGCTTGAGTTGCGTCGCTTCCGGCCGCTGGCGGATCGATCCACGTGAGCTGGCTGGCTTCTCCTTCCGAACTGCGCGAACGGGGCGTGATGGGCCTGAATAGACGCAATCTCGACTACGTGAGCGGCTTCAATGATCGTCGCGCCTATCCGCTTGTCGACAACAAGCTTCTCACCAAGCAACTGGCCGCCAGGGCCGGCATTCCGACGCCGGCGCTGCTGCACGACCTTTCCCATCAATACGAGATCGAAGCCGTTCACAAGCAACTGGCCGATGTCCCGGAGTTCGTCATCAAGCCCGCCCAGGGGAGCGGCGGCCGCGGAATCCTCGTGATAGTCGGACGGGATGGAGAGCGCTTCGTCAAGAGCAGCGGCGAGCGGGTGGATCTCCGCCACATCAAGCGGTTGCTGACCAACATCATCAGCGGTCTGCATTCGCTGGGTGGTCGGACGGACTCGGCAATCGTCGAATCCCTGGTCGCCGCGCATCCGATGTTCGACTCCACGAGCGTCGGCGGCGTGCCCGATATCCGGGTGATCGTGTTCCAGGGTTACCCCGTGATGGCGATGCTGCGTCTCGGCACGCGCGCCTCCGACGGCAGGGCCAACCTGCACCAGGGCGCGGTCGGCGTCGGTCTCGACATTCGCAGCGGACGGGGTATCGGGGCGGTGCGGGGCGACCGCGTCGTGACCCGTCATCCGGACACTCAGGTCCCGCTCGAAGGGATTCGCATTCCGGGCTGGCCGGCCCTGCTCCGCCTGGTGAGCCGCTGCTTCGATGTCACGCGGCTGGGCTACCTGGGCTGCGATATCGTGATCGATGCGCATGCCGGGCCCTTGCTGCTGGAGATGAACGCGCGCCCTGGCCTGTCCATCCAGATCGCGAACGGCAGCGGCTTGGACGAGCGCTTGCGGGCGGTTCTGGCGCGGGACAGCTTTGCGCCCACCGTCGATGAACGGGTTGCCTTTGCGCTCGACGGGCTTGGAGGCGCAATCGATTGACCGGAGCGGGCGCGGCTCGACTCCTCGAGTCCGGCGACCAGAGCATCGCGGACATGCGCATCCATGAGGTGGCGCGTGCGCTCCAAACGCTCAGCGGCCAAATCCGGTCGATTGGGAGTCGATCGGGAGTAGTGCCTGGATCCACTCATCTCGTGCACCTTGGGATCCTCCGGCGGAATCTTCTCCACCGCCAGGCTCTCCCCGCGGAAGTCGTTGACGAGGTCGAGCGCCTTGCGGATCGCCGTCAGCATGCCGAGGCCGAGCACGTCCACCTTGAGCAGCCCCGGGGCTTCGAGATCGTCCTTGTCCCACCGGATGACGGTGCGGTCGTCCATGGCCGGCACGGATCCGCGAAGTTGACCGGGCAAGAGCGATTCTGCTGTCATACACGCGGTCGCGGCGGATGCCCGGACGGGCAGGTCCCGATCAACCGATGGCCAGCCTCGCACAAGCGTTTCTTGAGGGACGACACGATGCCCATGATTCTCAACGAAGAGCAGAACATGCTCAAAGACACGGCGAAGGAATTCTGCACCGAGAAGGCGCCGATCAGTCAACTCAGGAAGCTGCGCGACGATGCCGATCCGAATGGCTTTGATCGCGAGGTCTGGACGTCGATGGCTGAACTCGGCTGGGCGGGCATACCTTTTCCCGAGCAGTTTGGCGGGCTCGATTTCGGTTACAAGGGACTGGGCGTGGTTACGGAAGAGACCGGGCGCACGTTGGCCGCGAGCCCGTTGTTCGCGAGCGTCTGGGTGTGCGGCACTGCCCTGAACATCGGTGGCGGCAACGCGCAGAAAGCAGCGCTTTTGCCTCAGGTCGCATCCGGGGAATTGCTGCTGGCGCTGGCGCTGGAGGAATCGCACCGGCACGATCCGTACGGGGTCGCGACGGCGGCGGCGCCATCCGAAAACGGGCACGCGTTGACCGGATCGAAAACCTTTGTCCTCGACGGCCACGTTGCCGACAAGCTCATGATCGCGGCGCGCACCTCGGGCGAGGGCGGCGAGCGGGACGGCATTACGCTTTTCCTGGTCGATGCCGACGCCCCTGGCGTGGAAATCACTCGCACGACAATGGTAGACAGCCGCAACGCCGCCAATATCACGTTCGCCAACGTCGCGGCGGGTGCCGACGACGTGATCGGCGAGGTCGGGAAGGGCGCCGACGTGCTCGATCCGACCCTGGACATCGCCCGCATCGGCATCGCGGCGGAAATGCTGGGTTCGACCCAGGAGTGTTTCGAGCGGACCATCGCATACCTCAAGGAGCGCGAGCAGTTCGGGGTGCCGATCGGCTCTTTCCAGGCGCTCAAGCATCGCGCGGCCAACATGTTCTGCGAGATCGAACTATCGAAGTCCGTGGTGCTCGAGGCGTTGACGGCCCTCGACGAGAAGCGCGAAGCGGCGGAGGTGGCGAAACTCGCGAGCCTGGCCAAGGCCAAGGTGGGCGAGACCTTCCACACCGTTTCCCGCGAAGGCATTCAGATGCACGGCGGCATCGGCATGACCGACGAGTTCGATATCGGCTTCTTCATCAAGCGTTCGGCGGTGACGGAACAGACTTTCGGCGACGTCAACTACCACCGCGATCGCTACGGCGAGCTGGAGGGCTACTGAAGCCCTGGCGTCGCATCCGCAAGTTGCCGGCGATCCGTGAAGTGACCGGATGAGCGCCGCCCAGTCGGACGCCATCGAATCGCACCTCGCGGCACTTGGCTTCGACAACCGGTTCGCCGCTGAACTTCCCGCCGATCCGGAGCCCTCGAACTTCCGTCGACAGGTAGCCAAAGCCTGCTATTCGCGCGTCGAACCGACGCCGGCGACAAGGCCGAAACTGATCGGCTGGTCACCCGAAGCGGCGGCGCTGCTCGACTTGCCGGCCGACCCGGGCGATGGTGAGGCGCTCGCCGAAATATTCGCCGGGAACCGGCTGCTGCCCGGCATGCTGCCGATCGCGACATGCTACGGGGGCCATCAGTTCGGCGCCTGGGCCGGCCAGCTTGGAGATGGCCGGGCCATCAATCTGGGCGAGGTTGTCAACCGGCGCGGCGAGCGCTGGACGCTGCAGCTCAAGGGTGCGGGTCCGACACCGTATTCGCGAACCGCCGATGGCCTCGCGGTGCTGAGATCGTCGCTCCGGGAGTTCCTTTGCAGCGAGGCCATGCACCACCTCGGCGTGCCGACCACGCGCGCGCTGTCGCTCGTCCTGACCGGCGAAGAGGTGGTGCGCGACATCCTCTACGACGGGCATCCCGCGCCGGAGCCGGGTGCCGTGGTGTGCCGGGTCGCGCCTTCCTTCACGCGTTTCGGCCACTTCGAGATCCTGGCCGCCAGGCACGATGTCGATCTGCTGCGGCAACTCCTGGACTTCACCATCGCCACGGATTTCCCGCACCTGAACGACGCCGATCCCAGGACACGCTATCTCGAATGGTTCGATGAAGTGACGACGCGAACCGCCGACATGATCATGCACTGGATGCGCGTCGGCTTCGTCCACGGGGTCATGAACACGGACAACATGTCGGTGCTCGGCCTCACCATCGACTACGGCCCGTACGGATGGCTGGAGGACTACGACCCGGACTGGACGCCGAACACCACGGACGCTTCCACTCGACGCTACCGCTTCGGCCAGCAGCCGGCCGTGGCGCAATGGAACCTGGCGCAGCTCGGCAACGCCATCTATCCCCTGATCGGGGAGGCGGAACCGTTGAATGCGGTGCTGAACGGTTTCGCGAAGCGCTACACGGCAGGCGCGAGGGCGATGACGGCCGCCAAACTCGGCCTCGAGCGCTACATTCCGGAGCACGACGATGCACTGTCCGAGGAACTGTTCGCGCTGCTCGGGGCGGTCGAGACCGACATGACCCTGTTCTTCCGAAACCTGGCCCAGGTCGATCCGGGCGATCTTGAGGGCAAGCCTCTCTATGACGCGTACTACCAGCCCGCGCAACTCGATGCGACCTATCGGGAACGTCGGGCGGCGTGGCTCGCGGCCTATGCCAGGCGCGCGCGGATCGACGGGCGGTCCGATCACGACCGGAGGGCGCGGATGAACAGCGTCAACCCGCGTTTCGTGCTGCGCAACTACCTGGCGCAACTGGCCATCGACAAGGCGGAGGCGGGCGACCATTCCATGATCGGCGAGTTGCTCGACGTCCTGCGCGATCCGTACAGCGAGCAGCCGGGGCGGGAGGAATTTGCCGCCAGGCGCCCGGACTGGGCGCGCCATCGTCCCGGATGCTCGATGCTGTCCTGCAGTTCGTGAGGCTTTGCCGGCGCTCTACCAGATACCTTTGAGCGCGCTGAGGCGGACGTTGCGTAGCGCCGCGCCGCTTCCGCTGGCGCGCACCGAAAGGGCGTCGACGCACGCGTCCGGGAGAAAACAGAAGCTCGCGCTGGCGATCCCGCCATCCAGAAACACCTCGACGGACGTCAGGTCGATCAGAAGCCGCACCGACGGCGCCGCCGACGGCATCTGGACGCGCCGGTCCCGGAATCGAAGGACATCACCTTCAAACGCCATTGGAACGCCGCGAATCCATAGGGTGACCCTCTGCGCCGAGCCGGGGTCGAGATCGAACGCCAGGTCGAACAATCGCCCCTCGCGACGAATCGCGGCGGCCTTGCCGTCGTCGAGCGCAAGGTGGCCGGTCGTTTCCGTGGTCTCGACCAGCGCTTCGATCTCGCGCACGGGCCATCTTCTCAAGCGCGGTCCGTCGGCCGTGCCCGCCAGCGTGAGGCAAACGGGAAAGGACATCTGCTGGTTGAAGGGCATCTCCGGGTACTTGCCCCCGGCCATCCACGAAATCTGTACCCGGCGCCCGTCGGGCATGTCGCTGTAGGTCTGCGCGGCGTAGCCGTTGGGACCCAGTTCGCAATCCAGGGCCGGTGTCGCCGGCACGAACCGTCGGCCGTCGAAGGCGCCTATCCGGTAGCGGCCGCCGGCGGCCCAGAACACCCAGTGCTCCCCGTCCGCGAGCGATAGTGGAAAGAGGTCGGGGCATTCGGTGCTGCCGGCGATCTCTACCCTGTCGGTTTCCTGCCATGTCACGCCGTCGGGCGATCGGAACAGGGCGTACCGGTTTCCCTCGAGGTACAGCGGCATGACGAAATGTCCGCTTGGGGCGTGGAAGAACACCTTCGGATCGCGGTTGTCGCCGGCGACGTGTTCGAGAATGGGATTGTTCGCGTACTTGGTCCAGGTGCGTCCCCGGTCCCTGCTGTAAGCCAGGCATTGGGTATATGGCTGGGGCGGATCCGCGAACGAGCCGGCCGCGGTGTAGTAGGCGAGCAAGGCGGGGTGTTGCGGGTCGGTTCCGAAACCGGCGCGGTCATCCCAGTCGACCAGCGCCGAGCCGGAGAAGATGGTGCCGAGCGCGTCCGGATGCAGGGCATGTTCGAGTTGTCGCCAGTGGACGAGATCGGGGCTGACGGCGTGCCCCCAGGTCATGTTGCCCCAGACCGTCTGGTCGGGATTGTGCTGGAAGAACAGGTGGTACTCGCCGTCGAAATGGACGAGACCGTTCGGATCGTTGGTCCAGTTCGCTTTCGGCGAGAAGTGGAACCGGGGCCTATGCGTCTCGCGATACATGCGTTGCGTCGAAACCGGTGCCTCGGCTCAGGTGACGAGGCGCGTGGCGTACGCGATCGAGCCAGACGTCAGTGTGCGCCGTCTCTGAAAAAGCGCCGCGGCCTCTGCGGGCGGTTCGCGCGAAGCCTGCCAGGAGTTGAGCCCGTCGTACCAGGTCAGGAGCAGCATCCGGCCGCGAACCTCCGAACGGTCGCGCTGACAGAATAGCGCCTGCGCCTCGGCCCGGTAGTCGTCGGGACTCTCGAACGTCCGCCATGCCTGCGCGGACAGCGAAGCGATCTCATCGATGTCGGCGTTATGGACATCGAGAAATCGGAACACGTAGAGTCCCTCCCGCGTCAACGGGTCGGCGCTTGTCGGCCGCGCCGTGGGCTTCAACGTCAACGCTTCGACATGGGCCACGTCGAGACGCCGCGCGGTCTCGATGGATGCGTCCGCGGCATCGTCGTCGCCAACCGTGACGGCGATGAGTTCGTTCGATCCCACGCCGAAAAGCCCGTGGAACGCGCCCCAGATCGAGGCTGGCGCCAGGTGGCTCGTCAACGCCGAATGCAGGGATTGCCAACCTCCCTCGCGGGCGGTGAGGCGGAGAAATGCAAACGTGTGCGACATGTCTTGTTCCGTGCGGGGCAACGCGGAATCCTAGCAGATAGGCCCCCGGCATTTTTCCGCTCGGGAACAGTTCCTTGATCCCCTGACAAGGGCATGCGGAGAGACTTTCGCTGCCGTTCGTCGTCTGTTGATGGCCGGGCGGGTTCTTCAGAGGTCCATGAAGGCATGAATGGCTCGCGGAACATCCGGGAACGGCCTTCGTCCCCGTCGCGACATCTTGGTATTCAATCGGTTACCTCGTGGCAGCGAATCGTCCTGGCTCACGGTTGACGCGGTTGCTAGCGTCACCAAACGTGAGTGTCGATGAAAGAAGAAAAACCGGACGATGAGAAGCTCATCAATCGGCCATGGCTGAAGGCCGCGTCCCCGAAAGGATGCCCCTATGCGTCGAGCCTCGCCGAATTGGCCGTTCCCTCTGGCTCAGGGGATCGTTTCGAGTGAATACGGGTACTGGACCAAGCTGTGCGTATAGGGTGGAATTGCAGCGGATAGAGTTTGCTGCCTGTCGGCCTTGACCCGGGCCGGGCAGGACCGACCTTCTGGTGGACCTGCTCGGCCCTACCCTATGCGTTATCTTTTGCTTGTTTGGACCGGTCTCGCTCGCGATCCGCTGCGCGCGGCTTTGACCGCGGGCAGCGTCGCCGTGGCCTTCGCTCTCCTCTGGGTCCTCAAGGGCCTTGACTCGGGCATTGAGCGTCGGATGGAATCGATCCCGGAAGATCTCCTTCACGTCAGCCTCAGGTTCCCCGGCCACATGCCGCTCGCGAGTTTGTACGCCATCGAGACAGTCCCGGGCGTCTCGGATGTCGCGCATCTGATGTACCACAATTCGAGGTACAGGACGTTCAAGGGCGGAGTCACACTCCTCGCTGTTGACATCGAGCGATATCTCGACGTCGCCTACGACGTCCGCATCGATCCCGCGACTGTGGAGGCCTTCCTGGCCACGCCGGGAGCAGCGATCGCGGGCGCCGGCAGCGCGGAATCGTTCGGTTGGAAAGTGGGAGATCGCATCAGCCTGAAGCCCATCGGGGTGCCGCTGGACGAGTGGTCATTCTTGATCGTCGGGATCTGGGATCGCGACATCTCTTCGCCCGACGAGGCAAAGGGGCTCATCGTGTCATACTCTCATGTGGACCAAACGCTACCGGCGGAGCAGGCGGGGCTTGTCACAAGGTTCGCCGTGAAGGTCACCGACGCCCGGCATGTTGGCGCGGTCGCTGCCGCGATCGACGAACTGTTCCGCAACTCGTCCGCGCCTACTCTGACGGCAAGAACCCGGCAGGTCGAGATGTCCGGTCGGCGTCCCGACCAAGTGCGGCTGGCCGCCAATATGATTGTCGGCGCGGCGCTTTTCGCGATTCTCTTCTGCACCGCTGGCGCAATGGCGCAGTCCGTGCGTGACCGCTACCGCGAGTTCGCCATGATGAAGTCCCTCGGCTTCGGCGGCGGGGCGTTGTTGATCGGGGTCGCGGGCGAAAGCGCACTGATCTGCGCGAGCGGCGCGCTCATCGGTTTGATTCCGGTCGCAGTGATCGATGCCGGCGCGCTGCTGGGACGGTATCGTATTGTCGTCTACCCGCCGCCCTGGTCCCTGTATCCAGTCGGTTTCGCCATGTCGCTGCTGCTTGGGGGGCTCAGCGTCATACTGCCGGGCTGGCGGGTTCTGCGCCTTTCGCCGGCCGAAGTTGCCAGGTGATCGCCGGCGCAACGGGCCCTTGGCCCATCCGCATAGCTCTGCTCACCTGGACCAATCTGGTCGCTGCCGTTAGCCGGCCTGCGGCGACATTGACGATAGTGCTCGCGGCCGCGGTGGTTGTGGGCGTAACCACGTCGATGGCGGCGCTCGCTCGGGGGCTCTATCTGCAATTCGCGGTCGCAGGCTCTGTGGATCGCGCCCTCGTCCTGGAAAGCAACGCACAACGGATAACACAAAGAATTCTGACTGAGGAGCAAGTCGAGTTCGTGTACCAGGCGGCCGGAGCGTCCGGGGCCGTTGTCGTCGACAGAATTGCCATCGCCGGCGCCCATCTCGCGGCGAGGTATGGGGGGGCGCCGGAGATCGTGGGAATTCGGGGCGTGACGCGAGAAGGTCTGAGGATGCGTCCTGGCATCCGCATGGTGACCGGCCGCATGTTCGAGAGTGGCCGCCACGAGGCCGTGGCCGGAGCGCATGCGACCAAGTTGTTTCGCAACGCCCGCGTCGGCGACCGGATCACCTTCGCGCTTGGCGAGTTGACCATCGTTGGCACCTTCGAGAGCGGGGACCATCTCGACTCGGACTTCCTCGTTGACGCCGACACGATCTTCGGCAGGCGATGCAACGCGGTGGTTGTCGATCTGGGATCACCGGAATCGTTCGACGATTTCCGTGCCGCCCTGGAAGCGCATCCGACACTGGACTACGGCGTCCACAGAGAGAGCGAATATCTCGAAGCGCTGGCCTGGACGCGCAGCGAGGTGTTTCGGGAGATAGGCATGCTACTTGGCGCGATCATGACCATTGGCGGCGTCTTCTGCAGCACGAATGTCATGCTCTCCGCCGTGGCGGGACGACGTTCGGAAATCGCTACTCTGCGCGCGGTGGGGTTCCCGACATCCAACATCGCCGCGTCGATTCTCCTCGAGACGCTCGTTCTCGTCGCCGTCGGAGCCGGTGCGGGCGCTGCGGCGTCTTGGGCGTTGCTCGACGGCGTCCTGGTTCGAGAGGGTGGTTCGTTTTCAACCTCTTTCCGTCCCGCATACGACGCGCGCGCAATATTCCATGGGGTGTTCTGGTCGATGGCCCTTATCGTTTCCGGGGCGCTTTTCGCCGTCCGCCGCGCACTTCGACGTTCCATCCGGGAGGATCTGGCCGCCTTTGGGCGGTGACCAGGGATTCCGCATACGGGCAGCGGACGCGGCGTGATAACCTCCCGCGCGCCTGGACGTTAGGGAAGGATTTCATGAACGGAGCAGAGGGCCTGTTGCGTACACTGGCGGCACACGACGTCGCCGTGTGCTTTGCCAATCCGGGCACGTCGGAGATGCACCTGGTGCAGGCGATCGATGGGTCCGGCGTGATGCGCAGCGTGCTGTGCCTGTTCGAGGGCGTGTGCACGGGCGCGGCGGACGGCTACGCGCGGATGGCGGGAAAGCCCGCCATGACGCTGCTTCACCTTGGCGCGGGCCTCGGCAACGGCATCGCCAACCTGCACAACTGTCGCCGCGGCGGCGCGCCATTGATCAACATCGTGGGAGACCATGCGATCCACCATGTCGCCTACGACGCACCCCTGACGTCGGACGTCGAAGCCGTCGCGAAACCGGTCTCCGCGTGGATACGGACCGCTCGAACATCGGAGGGATTGGGCCTCGATGCCATCGATGCGGTGCGCGCGGCGCGGTCGCCGAATCCGCAGCCGAGGGGCGGCATCGCGACCTTGATCGTGCCGGCGGATTGCGCCTGGGGAGAAGGTCGCGCGCTGGATCGGGCCCCGGCGTTCGATGCCTCCATCCAACTGCCGCGGGTGGGCGCGGATATCGTCGAATCGGTCGTCCGTAGGCTCGACGAGGATACGTTGATCCTCATCGATGGAAACGGACTCACCGAGGACGGCTTGCGCCAGGCGGGTCGAATCGCGGCCGCGCGGGGTTCAAGGCTCGGTACACCGACTTTCCCGGCACGGGTGGAGGCGGGTCCGGACCTCCCGCTGGTGGATCGATTGCCGTACTTTCCCGAGCAGGTCCTCGACGCGCTCAAGCCGGTGAAGAAGCTTGTGCTCGCCGGCGGCCAGACGCCGGTGAGTTTCTTTGCCTATCAGAATTTGCCGAGCGATCTGGTTCCCGACCACTGCGAGGTGATCCATCTCGCCCATCGCCACGAGGATGTCGCCCAAGCGCTGGCCGACGTCGCCGATGCGTTGGACGCGCCAGCCATGCCCGGCCCGGGCGGTGCGCGCCCCGAAATCCCGTCGGGGCGGCTGTCCAGGGGCAACATCGCCGCGCTATTGGCGGCGCGCGCGCCCGAGGGCAGCATCGTGGCGTCGGATTCCGGGGGCGGCGGGGCGGCCTTTGCGCCGATGCAGCGCTGCGTGCGGCATAGCTGGCTCAACCTGACCGGCGGATCGATAGGCGACGGTGGCCCGGTCGCGGTGGGCGCCGCGATAGCCTGTCCGGAGCGGCCCGTCTTCGCGCTGATCGGGGACGGCGGCGCGATGTACACGATCCAGTTCCTCTGGACGGCGGCGCGCGAAGGCCTGGATGTCACCACCGTGATCTACTCCAACCGGCAGTACAACATCCTGGAAGTGGAGTACCGGCGGATGGGAGTCAACGACATCGGCGATGCTGCGGCAAGCATGTTCGCCCTGTCCAATCCGGAAATCGACTGGGTGCGCCTGGCGGAGGCCCAGGGGGTGCCGGGTTCGCGCGCGGCGACTTGCGAGGAGTTCGATGCGGCCCTCAAGCGCGCGCTGGCCGAGGACGGACCGCATTTGATCGAAGCGGTCCTGTAGCAGTGCCCCACGGCCCGGCGCCTTCGGCTTCGCCCGTAGCCCGTCCCCGACACTCGTCGCCCATGGAACAATCGCCCCTGGTCGCTGGCGCTCCCAGGAAACGCTTGTTCCATGCAATCCCGGTGCTTCGAATCAGTGCATCTGGACGCCGCCGGCGACGTTCAGGGCGATGCCGGTCACGTTCGGCGCCGTGGCCAGGAAGACTGCGGCCTGGCCCATGTCCTCCGCGGTCTGCGGCCGGCCTAGCGGAATGCTCTCGCTCATGTTCTTCTCGAAAGCCTCGGCGCCGCCACGATTCGCCATGAGGTGATCGAACCACATCGCGGTGCCCACCATTCCCGGACATAGCGCGTTGACGCGGATACCGTCCTTGGCGAGTTCCAGGGCGAAGGACTGCGTGACGCCGATCACCGCGAACTTGGAGCCGGCGTACGCGGCGATGAACGGCGAGCCTTTCTTGCCGGAAACGGAAGACGTGTTGACGATGGCGGCGTCGTCAGAAGCCCGCAGGGCGGCCAGGGCGGCGCGCGTCATGAGGAAGATGCCCTTGACGTTGACGGCGAAGATCCGGTCCCACTGGGCTTCGTCGAACGTGTCGATGGGGCCGCTGCCGATCAGGCCTGCGTTATTGATCAGCACGTCGAGTCCGCCGAAGGCGTCGACGGTCGCGGCCACGGCGGACGCACAGGAATCGGCTCGCGTCACGTCCACCGGCGTGCACCGCACGTCGCCGAGTGCTGCCAGTTCGTCCACCGTGGCGTCCATCTCCGTGGCGGAAGCAAGCCGGTAGTTCCACTCCCTGCCGGGTTCTGCGGGGGTCTCGAGATCCGCGATCATGACCCGATGACCCGCCTCGAGGAAACTCCTGGCGATACCCTTGCCGATTCCGCGCGCGCCGCCCGTGACGAGCACGGTTCGTTGATTCTTCATGGAGTGCCCCGGAGAGCAAAATGGGCGAAGGATTATATGGTGGCGGTCTCCCCTCACAAGCGCGCAGGCCGACTCTTCCAATTGAACCGGTTCCATCTTCGCCGTTACACTCGTTCGGCATCTCGATCCAACGACTCCACAGGAAATACGGAAATGGCAATTCAAGAAGGCGGCAAACTCCCCGAGGCAACATTGCACACGATTCGCGATAGCGCTCCCGCGGCGGTCACGACAGGTGAACTGTTCAGCGGCAAGAAAGTCGTGCTGTTTGCGGTGCCCGGCGCGTATACCCCGACATGTTCCGAGCAGCATCTGCCCGGCTTCGTCGCCAACGCGGCGGCCATCAAGGGTAAGGGCGTGGACAGCATTGTCTGCGTCGCCGTCAACGACGCATTCGTGATGGGCGCGTGGGGTCAGGAACGCGGCGCGGGCGGCATCACGATGGTGGGCGATGGCAATGGCGACTTCACCAGGGCGCTGGGTCTCGAAATGGATGGCCGGGGGTTCGGTCTCGGGACGCGGTCGCAACGCTATGCGATGGTCGTCGAGGACGGCACGGTCACCAAGCTGGCGGTAGAGGGGCCGGGTCAGTTCGAAGTCAGCAGGGCGGAAGCCATCCTCGAAGCGCTGTAGGTTGCTGCGTTCCAACCGGCCGGCAGGGGGACGGCCGACCGGTGCGGGGGTTAGTCCGAACGGTCGTTTGGCCCCCGCTTTGCCTGTTCGGGATCACGCGCCAACTCGTCATCCTGTATGCAATTCCACTCGCCGGAGTCTCCGTCCTCCTGGCAGAACCAGTCGGTTTCTTCGTCGGGCGAGCCTGGCGCCTGTGCCCTTGGGGCGGACCCTGAGCGGCACCCCGATAGGGCCAATACGCAGAGAGCCAGCACCAGGGTGACTTTGACAAGGGTGGTCGGCATGGCGGGGTACTTTGCCGGTCCCCGGGTCATCTGTCAAAGGCTTGCCGGTATGCGGGTGTACGTCAAAAATGTGTTGAAGTGAGGGAAGGTTGAGTTGTGGCGGGGTTGGGCGGATACTTCTGGCAATATGTCTATTTGCCAGACAAGGAGGTTCCATGGCGGCGCCACGCGACATCGACGTTCTCATCGGGCAACGGGATGCGTTGCTGGGGGAGTTGGCCGGGGTGGGCGACCTGCGGCCGGGCACGTTGCAGGCGCGCCACCGCCGGTGCGGCAAGCCGACCTGCCGCTGCGCGCGCGAGGGCGATCCGGGGCACGGGCCGAAGTGGGTGCTGGTGTCGCGCGTCGCGGGAAGGACGCGCAACTGGACGATACCGGACGAGGCCGTGCAGCGGACGCGGGAGCATCTCGACGAGTGCCGGCGGTTCCGGGAGTTGACGCGGGAGTTGATCGCCGTCGGCGACGAGCTGTGCCAGGCGCGGCTGGAAGGGGACGCGCCCGGGGCACCGGGAAAAAGGGGGCGCCGGGCTCCGCGTTCGAGGCGCGGCTAGCGACGGCGCTGGACGCCGAGGCGGGGCGGCTGCTCGGGGACGGGGTGCTGGACGGGATCGGCTTCGAGCGGCTGGAACGCGCCTGCCGCCGGGTCGCCCTGGAGGCGATGGGCCGGGCGCTGGCGGCGCGGCTGAACGCCGACCGCTCGGACGAGCGCGGGCCGCGGCTGGCGTGCCCTCGGCGGGACCGAAGCGACCACCGCGGCGACGGCCTGGCGCGCTACGCCGGGCGGCGCGCGAAGACCTTCGTCACGGCGCTCGGGGAGATGGAGCTCTCGCGCGCGTGGTACCACTGCGACGGCTGCGGCCGCGGCTTCGCGCCGCGCGACCGGGAACTCGGCTTCGGCAAAGGCGGTCTGTCGCCGGCGGTGCTGCGCATGGTCGGCTGCGCGGCGGGCGAGGTGAGCTTCGCCGCGGCCGGTTCCCTGCTGCACGAGCTGGCGGGCCTGAACGTCGACGCCAAGACGGTGGAGCGCCGCGCCGAGGCGCTCGGCCGCGAAATCGCGGCGGACGAACGGGAACGGGCCGCGGCCGGGCCCGCCACCGCGCCCACGCTGTATCTCGGTCTCGACGGCACCGGCGTGCCGGTGCGCGGGGCCGAGACCGAAGGGCGGGCCGGCAAGCAGCCGGACGGTTCCGCGAGGACGCGCGAGGCGAAGCTCGCGGTGGTGTGGTCCGCCGAGCGGACCGGCGCCGACGGCGCCCCGGCGCGCGACCCCGGCTCGGTCACCTGCTCCGCCGCCATCGAGTCCGCCGCCACGCGCGACACCGACGCCGTTCCCGCGCCCTTCGCGCAGCGCGTCGTGCGCGAGGCCGCGCGGCGCGGCTTCGGCGCCGCCGAACGCCGCGTGGTGATCGGCGACGGCGCGGCCTGGATCTGGAACATCGCCGCGGAGCACTTCCCCGGCGCCGTCGAGATCGTCGACGTGTTCCACGCCGCCGAACACCTGTTCGACATCGGCCGGGCCGTCTACGGAGACGACAACGATCTCGCCCGCGTCTGGGCGGAGCAGCGCCGCGGCGAGCTCCTCGCCGGCGACTTCGACGACCTGCTCCGGGCCGTCGGCGCCCACGCCGGCCGCTGCGAGGAGGCCCGCAAGGGGCGCGCCTACTTCGCCGGCAACCGCCGCCGCATGGACTATCCCCGGTTCCGCGCCCTGGGACTGTGCATCGGCAGCGGCGTCGTCGAGGGCGCCTGCAGGAACGTCGTCGCCTGCCGCCTCAAGCGCGGCGGCATGCGCTGGACCGTGGCCGGCGCCGACGCCATCCTCGCCCTGCGTTCCTGCATCGTCAGCGACCGCTTCGACGACTTCTGGCAGCGCCGCGCCGCCGCAAATTGACCCTTCATCTCACAATCGAGACGTACACCCCCGGTATGCGGTGCGGTCCCCTGTGCGGTAACGCCGCCAGGTGCGCGTTTGCCGGTGCCGAATCGTGAGCGAGGTCGTCCCGCCAACCGTTCCCGCGGACTCCTCGGTGGCCGAGCGGAGCACGCTATCGCTACTCGAACTCGGCCGCCTTGCATTGCGCACATGGCCGTATATGCGGCCGCAGCTCCCGCATCTCGTGGCCTGGGTCGTGGCGCGCTATGCCCTCGAACTCGTTTTCCTGTTCGCGACCCTGGTTGCGTTCGATCTGCTCAACAACAAGATCCTGCTCGGCGAGAAGCTGCAACATGACCAGGCGGTGCTGTTGCAGTTGGACGAGAGCTATGTCCGCGTGCCGGATGCCGAGGGCGTGGGGGCAGAGGAGGAAGCGGCGTCCTCCGACGATGCGCTGTTTGAGGATGCGGACAGCGCGGAATCGGAAGCGGAAAAGGGATTCGATCCCGCGGTGACCATGAACGCCGAACAGCGGCGCGTGGTTCGGAATCGGCTGGGCGTGATATTCGCCATCGCGACCGTCCTGGCTTTCATGCTCACGCCGACCATCGACTACTACCGCACCTGGATCCTGCAGAGGGTCAATCAGTACCTGCGAGTAACGATGATGGAGCGCGCCGAACATCTGTCGTTGCGATATCACAGCCACGCCCGCACGGGCGACGCCATCTACCGCATCTACCAGGACAGCGCGATGATCACCAGCGTCATTGAGCAGATCGTGCTGGAGCCGGTGGTCGCGATGGGACACGTGGTGTTCAGCTTTTTCGTCATCTGGCTGTTCAGCCCGATCCTGGGTGGCCTGTACCTGGCGGGAATGCTGCCGATCCTGTGGCTGGTGGTCTGGTTCACGCCTCGACTGCAGATGCGGTCACGCCGCGCCCGAACGACCAATAGCGCACTCACGTCGAGAATCCAGGAGGCGTTCGCCGCCATCCGCATCATCAAGGCGAACCGCGCCGAGCGCGTCATGGGCGCGCGTTTCGACAACGACTCGCGCATCGCGCTGGATGCCGCCTTCTATCTGCGCGTGGAGTTCATCCTGATGCGAGCGCTGATTATGGTCATCGCCGGCGCCTTGATTATCGGTACGCAGTACCTGATGGCTGGCTGGACGATCGCCGAATCGCCGACCTTCCTTGCCGGCGCCGTGGCGCTGGTCGGGTTCTCGATCTGGAACCTGGGGGCTTTTCAAGCGGCAGGTAGCCGGACCGAGGAGTTCGCCGAGGCTGGCGGGGACCTGATCCGCATGTGGGGCGTGATTCAGGACTTGGGGGTCGGCCTGGACCGCGCGTTTTTCCTGCTCGACCTGAAGCCGGACATCGTCGATGCGGACAACGCCGCGCCGCTGCCCGCGCCGATTCGCGAGATCCGGTTTGAACGCGTGGCGTTCGGGTACGACCCGGCGCAGCCGGTGCTGAAAGGGATCGATCTCAAGGCCCAAACGGGCACCATCACCGCCATCGTCGGCGGTACCGGTTCGGGCAAGTCGACCCTGATGTCGTTGTTGTTGCGGCTTTACGACCCCGACGCCGGGACGATTCGCATCAATGGCGCGCCGCTCGCCGAGATACGGATGGAAAGCCTGCGCGCGGGCGTGGCCATCGCCTTGCAGCAGAACACCCTCTTCGCCACCACGGTGGCGGACAACATTGCCTACGCGAAGGCGGACGCGAGCCGGCAAGAGATCGAGTCCGCGGCGAAGGTCGCCTGCGCGGATGCCTTCATTCGCGAGATGGCGCAGGGTTACGACACGGAACTCGGAGAACGCGGCGGCAAGTTGTCCACCGGCCAGCGCCAGCGGCTGTCCATTGCCAGGGCCATCGTTCGGGACACGCCGATTCTCATCCTCGATGAACCCACCGCGTCGCTGGATGCGGAGACCGAACACGCCGTGCTGCGGAACCTGGCAGACTGGGGACGCGAGCGGATCGTGTTTCTCATCACCCATCGCCTGTCCACGATCCGCAATGCCGATCAGATCGCATTTCTCGAAGACGGCGAGATCCGTGAACTCGGCGACCACGCGTCGTTGATGTCGATCCCCGAAGGCCGCTACCGGCGCTATGTCAATGCGGAAGTGGAAGTCGATGTGCCGGAGGTGGGGCAATGAGCGACGCCACCGCATCGCATACGTCGACTGCGCACTTCGACGACCGCCTCGATACCGATACCCGGATCACCAACCTGGAAGTGGTCGCGATCCTGTGGCGGGCGCTGAAACTCGTCTCCAGGGAGCGCGGTTTGTTCCTGGGCAAGATCGGCCTGGGTTTCATTGCCCGGACCCCAATTCTCTACCTGCCGTGGCTCGCGAAGATCGTCATCGACCAGGTCCTGCTGCAAGAGCCGTTCGATCAGTCGGAAGTGCCGTTTCCGCCGCACATGGCGCCCTTTGTCGATGCCATCGCCGGCCTGTCGCCCATGGGCATCATGGCGGCGGTGACCGGTCTTCTCTTCGTATTGCTCATCTTCTTTGGCAGCGGCGAGACAAGGGCACGCTTTTCCGAGGGCGAGGACAGCGCGACTCAATCCGAGAACGCCATAAGCGAGGGCGGCAGCGGGAGATCCGGCATTGTCGGCATCCTCGAGACGCTGGTACACATTCGCATGTCGCAGCGTCTGACGAACCACCTGCGCACGGAGTTGTTTCGGTGCATGGGGCGCCTGCCGATGACGGTGCTCGACAACCATCGTATCGGGGACGCCGTGTATCGCGTCATGTACGACGCGCCGATGCTGCCCCGGATGTGTTACCGCGCCACGCTGGAACCGCTCTTCGCGCTCGTCGGCGCGGCGATTTCGCTGTACATGATCGGCTACTCCTATGGCGATGTCGCACCGGAACTGGTCTGGGCGGCGTTTGCGGTGATTCCTGCGGGCTTATGTATCACCGTGCCGTTCTCGGGGATCTCACGACGCGTGCAGCAGGAGAGCCGCGCCGCCGGTTCCGCCACGACCAACGCGCTGGAGGAGAGCCTGGGCAACGTTTCGGCGGTGCAAAGCCTGGGCGGGATGGCGCGCGAAAAGGAACGGATCGATGCGCGGAGCAGCGAGTCGTTCCGGCGCTACCGTTTCGTCAAGCTGGTCGAGCTCATCGTCGGCTTCACAAGCTTCGGTGCGGTGGTGGTTTTCGGTTTTTGGGCCTATGTCTTCATCACCGACCAGGTCATCGACGGGGTTCTGACGCCTGGCGACTGGGGCGTGTTGTTCGGTCTCGGCCTCTCCCTCGGATTGACTGCGCTCGGCGTGGGCACGTTCTGGATCGAACTCCAGGGCAATGCGGCGGCGGTGCGACGGGTGTTCTTTTTCCTCGACCAGCCGATTGAAAACCCCGGCGGCGGTTCGTTCCGTCTGGAGGCCTTTGCCGGCAGTGTGCGGATAGAAGGGATCGACTTCACGTATCCGGATGGTCGGCAAGCGCTCAAGGGCATCGATCTGGACCTGGCTTCGGGCCAACTGGTTGCCATTGTCGGCCCTACGGGCGCCGGGAAGACCAGTCTCGCCTACCTGATTCCCGGGTTTATTCGGCCGGACTCGGGTCGCGTGCTGTTCGACGGCCGAGACATCGAAGAGGTCGATGTGGATTCGCTGCGTGACCAGGTGTCCTATGTCTTCCAGGAACACCTGCTGATGTCCGAGTCCATCCGCGACAATCTCCTGATTGTCCAGCCGGACGCGACCGAAGCGGACATGCTGGAAGCGCTGGCGACCGCCGGAGCGCTGGAGTTCGTGCGCGCGCTGCCCGGCGGCATGGACACCGTGCTCGGCCGGTTGGGCGATACGTTGTCCGTCGGGCAGAAACAGCGGCTCTGCATCGCGCGGGGCCTGATCCGGGACACGCCTATTCTGATTCTGGACGAGCCGACCGCCGCGCTCGACCCGCAGACGGAAAATGCCCTGGTGCAGGCTCTGCGAGACGCCAGCAGGGGACGGCTCGTTATCGTCATCGCGCACCGCCTCTCGACCATCCGCCAGGCGGACCGCATCGTCTTTGTCGAGGAGGGCGAGATCAGGGACATCGGAAGCCACGATGCGCTGATGGCGGATCCCGCGAGCCGCTACCGCAGATTTGTCGAGTTGCAGGGAGGCGGATAGTGAATCGATCTCCATGCTATGCCGCCGGGAGTCCTGGCAACCGCCGATTTGCCCGTGGCGCGATCACAGTTGTCGTTGCCGGACTCGCCTGGGGATGTGCCAGCGTCCCTGTGGCGACCGGTCCGGAAACGCCGCCCCGCGAGGCGTCGGCGATGCTTGGGATCGAAAGTGCCGCCGCCCGATCCTCCCGCGTAGGGAGCGTGGCCTACGTTCTGGAGTTCGAACTCGATGGCGAAGCCGAGGAGTACACCGGGCGCGCCACGACCACGTTCGAACTGAACGATGCCCAGGCGGATCTGACCATCGACTTTGTCGGCGGGACGGTCCGAGATCTCGAGGTCAATGGCTCGACGGTCAAAGCCCCTTACAACGGCTATTTCGTGACACTGCCTGCGGGTTCGCTGCGGAACGGGTCGAATACGGTGGAGATATCGTTCTCGCACCCCTATAGCGCCGACGGCAGCGGCCTGTATCGTTTCCGTGATCCGGTGGACGGACGGGACTATCTCTACACCAACTTCGAACCGTACGACGCGAACCGCCTGTTCCCGTGCCTGGACCAACCGGACCTCAAAGCCACTTTTGCGACCCGGGTGACCGTGCCGGCGGACTGGCAGGTCGTCTCGGTCGTCGCCGAATCGGAGATTGCCGACCTGGGCGACCGTAAGACCTGGACGTTCCCGCCGTCGGATCGGATCAGCACCTACGTGTATGCGTTGCATGCCGGCCACTACCGGTCCTGGGAGTCGATGGCCGGTGAGATTCCCCTGCGGCTCTTCTCGAGGGCATCTGTCGCGGAATTCGTCTATCCGGAGCATTGGTTCGTTCCGACCCGCCAGGGTTTTGATTTCTTTCAGAATTACTTCGGGATCGCCTATCCGTTCGGCAAATACGACCAGATCATCGTGCCGCACTTCAACGCGGGCGCGATGGAAAACGTCGGTGCCGTCACGTTCAGCGAGCGCTTTCTGCGGCGCGGTTCGGTCACCCGACAGGCGCGGCGGTGGCTCGCCAGCGTGATCCTGCACGAGATGGCGCACATGTGGTTCGGAAACCTCGTCACGATGCGGTGGTGGAACGGGTTGTGGCTGAATGAATCGTTCGCCACCTTCATGGCGAACCTTGCGTTGGTGGAGGCCACCGAGTTCTCGGAGGGACGGCTCGGCGCCTACCTGAGCACGGTGCGCGCCTACCAGGCGGACGAACGCGACACCACGCACGCCATCGAACTCCCGACTCCGAACACGGACGCGGCTTTCGCCAACTTCGACGCCATCACGTACAACAAGGGATCGGCCACCCTGGCCCAGCTCAACCACCTGGTGGGACCGGAGGCATTTCGCCGTGGCGTCAGCGCCTATCTGAAGGCGCATGCATACGGGAACACCACGATCGGCGACTTCCTCGCTGCGATCTCGAAGGCGGCGGACCGCGATCTCGAGGGATGGGCGGCCGACTGGCTGCACCAGCCGGGAGCCAACCGGGTAGTCGTCGATCTGAATTGCGAAGACGGAAGGATCGCCGAGATGGCCATCCTGCAGACCGCTCCGAACGCCTGGCCGACCTTGCGCGCGCATCGCACGCAACTCGGTCTGTATGATTTCAAAGCCGATGAAGTCGCGGTTCGGCTCGTGCCGGTGACCTACGCCGGCGCGCGGACCAGGGTCGCGGCGGTGGAGGGCGAGGCCTGTCCGGATTTCGTCAATGCGAACCACGGCGACTGGGATTACGCGCGGGTCGACTTCGATCGCAATGCAGTCACCGTGCTCGGGGAGCATATCGCCGCGTTCGCCGATCCGCTGACCCGGCTGATGCTCTGGCAGGGCGTCTACGACATGGTCCTGCGCGGGCAGCTCTCGCCGTTCGAGTTCATCGACATCGCCCTTGCCAACGTGGAGGCCGAGGGCGCCGACGACGTCGCCCGGAAGGTGCTGGCGGGGCTGCAGGAATCCTGGTCCTACCTCAAGCGCCTCGTGCAAGACCCCGAACTGCTGGACCGAACCGCTGCGCTGATAGAAGGCTACCTGTGGCAGGCGTTCCTCGACAGCGAGCCCGGCAGCGACCGTCAGCTCATGCTGTTCGATCAATATACGGCGGCGGCAATGAGCGAACGGAGCCTCGACCGGCTTGCGGGTCTGCTCGCTGGGGACGAACCGCCCGCCGGCTTCGTATTCGATCAGGACCGCCGCTGGAATGTCGTCGAGCTTTTGAGCGGATTCGATCATCCGGGCGCAGCGGCTTCGCTGGCGGCGGAACGCGAACGGGACCTGTCCGACGACGGTCGACGGCGGGTGTTGGCCGCGCAGGCCGCCCGGCCGGATCCGGAACATCATCGGTACCTGGCCGGGCTGCTGCTGGACCCCGACCCGGAACTGACCGTCGCCGATGCGCGGGCCCACGCGAGCGGGCTGTTTCCGGACCATCAGCATGACCTGCAGCTGGGGATTGCCGGGGAGGTGTTGAATCGCCTGCTGCGTGCGAGCGACAGGCTGGATCCTCGCCATTTCGGTCCGATCAGCAACGGTCTGCTGGGGATGGTTTGCGACACGGACTATCTCGAAATGCTGGGGCGGGCGCTGATCCATACGGAATCGTTGCACCCGTCGCTCAAGAAACGGTTGTTGAATTTGCGTTTCGAGGTCAGGCGCTGCCTGGCGATTGGTGAAGTGCTCACCGCGCAACCCTGACCGGCGTTCGAGGTGACGGCAGGTGCCTGCGCCCAGCGCCGGTTGATGGGGTTCTCGCCCTGTGCGGACCCGACCTGACAATGCCGCCGGTTTGCGTTGACGCTGGCGATTCGTCAGAATGCGCCGGATTTTTGGGGGACCTGTGTCATGTTGGCGACGCTCGATCAATTCGAACGCGTGCCTCGCATCCTCCGGCTTAATGTAGCCGGACAGCCGGTTGACTGGATGAACTGGCGGGAAGCCGTGTGCCTCTACGCCAGGGAACTCGTCGTCTGGACGAGGGGCGATGCCGTGCTGCGTCTGCGCGGCGGACACTCCCGCGTCGATGGCACCCGGTCGCTGCTTGATGTGCACAGCATCGTGGCCTGTCGGGGTCGCATCGTGTCGCCCTCGCGCAGCGTGCCGCCGCTGACAAACTCGGCCCTGTTCAGGCGCGACCGTAACATTTGCCTGTATTGCGGTGGCAAGTTCGTCGATTTCGAGTTGACCCGGGATCACATCGTGCCCCGTGCGCGGGGCGGCCAGGAACGGTGGGACAACTGCGTCTCGGCCTGCAAGCGGTGCAACCACTTCAAGGGCAGCCGTCTGCTTCACGAGTGCGGCATGGAACTGATCGCGCTGCCGTATGTCCCGAATTTCGCCGAATACCTGGCGCTCACCAACGAGGGCAGGATTCTTGGCGATCAGATGGATCTCTTGCGGACCCAATTCGGCAAGGACAGCCGCCTTCTGATTTCCTGATCGGGCGCTCAGGCGAGCGTGGCGTGGTCGACTAGTATCTTCGCCATGCACGCGGTCACGCGCTTGCCGGTGGCGATGTCGAGAAACTCGTTCGGGCCGTGCGCGTTGGACCCGGGTCCCAGCAAGCCGGTAACGACGAACTGCACGCCGGGGTACCTGTCGCCGAGCATTTTCATGAACGGTATGGTGCCGCCGGTGCCCATTGTCAGGGCTGCCGTGCCGAAGAAGGCACGCGAGGCGTCGTCCGCCGACTTCCGGAGCCAGCCCGCGGTCGGCGGTGCGTACCACCCCGTGTGCGCGGGATCCAGTTCGAATCGCACGGCGGCACCCGGTGGCGGATCGCGTTCCAGGATCCCCTTGATGCGCTGCGCCGCGGCTTCCGCATCGAGGCTGGGCGGCAGGCGAAAGACCAGTTTCGCGGAGGTGAACGGGCGCAGCGTATTGCCGGCATCGCTGATTCCCGGGGCGCCCCCGAGACCAACGACACCAAGGCTCGGTCCCCAGGTATTGGCGGCGACGAGATCGGCCAGCGGCGCGTCCGGCCGTGAACCTGCGGCCCACGGAAAGCGTTCGATCACGGTGGGTCCCAGGGTCCTGGCAACCTGCTCCGACTGGCGGCGGGCGTCTTCGGGGATTTCCACTTCCAGTTCGGGTATGGCACCCGTCCCGGCGTTCTCCGCGCGTTCGATCACATGCCGCAGCAGGCGGAAGCTGGACGGTACGATGCTGCCCGCCGCGCCGGAGTGGACGCCTTCTGTCAGCACGTCGACCGTCAGGGTGCCGGAAAGCATGCCGCGCAGCGACGTGGTCACCCACAGACGGTCATAGTCGCCGCATTCGGCGTCAAGGCAGATGACGAGATCGGGCGTGCCGATCCTGTCGCTCAACGCCTCCATGTAGAAGGGCAGGTCGAAGCTGCCGCTCTCCTCGCATCCTTCGATCAGGACGAAACAGCGTGCATGCGGCAGGCCCTGACGCTGGGCGGCGGCGATGGCGGTGAGGCTTCCGAACACCGCGTAGCCATCGTCGGCTCCGCCGCGGCCGTATAGCCGGCCGTTGCGAATCACGGGCGTCCAGGGGGAAAGACCCACTTCCCAGCCGGTGAATTCGGGCTGCTTGTCGTAGTGTCCGTACCAGAGGATATTTCCCGGCGCGTCGCCTTCGATCTCGACGAGAAGGGTGGGTGTGCGTCCCGGCAGGGTCACCACGTCGACCTCGGCGCGCTCGATGGGAAACGACTCGACCCACCGGCGCAATTGCTCGACGGCCTCGACCATGTGGCCGCGGCGCTCCCAGTCCGCATCGAACGCAGGCGACTTGTTGGGGATGCGTATGTAGTCCTCGAGCGCAGGAACGATCTCGTCGTCCCAGACCGACTCGACGAAGCGGTACGTCTCCTGGGTGTTCACAGCCTGGTCACAGCCTAGTCACAGCGTGCTCACAACCGCACTGTGTATCCCGCCATGGCGCGTGCACCGGGGGTTTGATAGCCGAACACTTCCTCATAGTCCGTATCTAACGCGTTTTCCACTTGCAGGTAAATGCGCGCGCGCGCCGATATCCGAAAATCCAGGCCGGCATGCACGAGCAGGTAGGCGTCCAAAGTGCGTCGGATAGCGGGAAACGCGGAGAAATCGTTGTCGTACTGTTCGCCGACGGCGGCTACGCCAAGGTTGAACTGTGCCGACTCAGTGATGCTGCCGGTCAGGTGCATGCGACCCTGGTGGCGTGGACGGCGAATCTCGATGCTGTCGTCTTCGGCGGAGTCGACGTAGGTGTAGTGGGCTGCGACGCTTACGGAGCCGAACGTATCGAGATAGCCGATTTCGACGCCCCGCCGGCGGCTCTTCTCCTCCCGGTTGTCCGCAGTGAAACCGCCGCGTGCCGGATCGAAAACGAATCCGTTGATTTCGTCCGTCAGCCTGTTGTCGAAGCAGGTGAAGGAGAAGCGGCCGGTGGCGTACCCGGCCTCGTACTCGACCGACCGTTCCGGCTTGAGGTCGGGGTTGCCGATGAACGTATCGGGCGAATACCCGAAACGCTCCGTGAAGGTCGGGTTTTTTGTGCCGGTGCCGACATTCGCGAACAGGCGGCCGGGCCCCATCGCCCAGGCAAGACCGGCATGGTAGGCGGTGGAGTTGTCGAACTCGTCGTTGGCGTCGTACCGCGCCGACAGCGACGCGAGCGCGTACCCGGTACGGTACTGGTATTCCGCCGCGATACTGGAGGTTCGCGTGTCCTGCTCCTGGTTCGGATCCCCGAACGGCGTTGCCTCTGCCCGTTGGGTGAACCGTTGCCGCTCGAGTTCACCGGTGGCGTTCAGGCGATGTGCGTCCGAAAACGCGAAGTTGTTGCTGAACGCGATGGCGGTCTTCTCGCCAAACGTCTCGGTCCGGCGCGTGGATTCGATGTTCTCGTCTCCCGAGCGCGCACCGCTAACGGTCAGGCGCGGCTCCCAGAACGCGGTACCGGAATGGCTCGCCTCGAATTTTACGTAGCGGCGATCCGACATCGTGAGGTTGTCGCCGTCGGCGGGTATGTAGGCGGGGAAAGGGGTCGGATCGTATTCCACTTCGGCGTCGACGCCCCGAAATACGGCCCCCACGGTCCACGACCCCAGGTCCCGGGAAAGGTTCGCGTGCAGGGTCGTGGCGCGATGTCCGTCCTTCTCGTCGCCGATCTTCGCAAGGTTGTTGCCGTCGGTCGCAAAATGGCTGGCGGTGAAGACAGCGTGTCCCTCGGCGCTGGAACGCGATGCGGTGAGGCTCGCATCCCGCGTGGCCATGCTTCCCGCAGCGGCATCGATCGTCACCCCATTTTCGGCTGGCGTCGTATCGATATACATCAGTCCGGCAAGGGCATCGCTGCCCCAGATGGCGCTCTGGGGACCGTTCATGATCTCGACGCGCTTCGCGCCGGTCAGGTCCAGGTAGCCGAAATTGTACTCGCCGCCGAGGGCCACATTATTCATCTCTATGCCGTCCAGCATGACCAGCACGTGGTTGGCCTCGGCGCCCCGGACGCGGACTTGTGTCAGGCCGCCGCGATTGCCGGCCTGGCTGACCGCCACGCCCGGCGCCGCGCGCAGGATATCTCCCGCGTGATGCGCGTGCCTCGCGTCGATTTCGGATTCGGTCAGGATCGTCGGCTGCTGCGTAGTTGCGCCGAGCCGGCTCGCGTAGACGACGATGGTTTCAAGTTCGGCCGCATGCGCGGGCCATGGCAGCGCGACGGCTAGCAAAAGGACAAGTCTTTTCACGATGGTCATCCCAGATCAGTCCGCGCACCCCGCGCGGCGTGGAACATCAGAACCTGGCCGGTCTCCGGACTCATGAGGCGGTGTAGACACCCGTCGTCGTAGCCTTCCCGTCTGCGACAGTGGCTTGAGACGGCGACGTTGCATCACCCGAAGGGTGGCAAGACCTCGAATTACCGTTGCGGGGGCAGTGCCGGATTTGTACCGGCTTCCCGTACACCAGATTCGGTATGTTCAGTATAGCGGCATGGGGACGCATTCAAGGCGCGCCGGCGGCGCTATCGGATGACTTTCCAGCGAGTTCCCGATGCAGTGTCTTCAAGTTCGATACCGCTGGCCGCTAGCACCTCCCGGATGGCATCGGCGCTGGCGAAGTCACGGCTGTCACGCGCCCGGGCGCGTTTTTCGATCATCGACTCGATCCAGCCGGTGTCTGCGCCCGCGGCATGCTGGAAGTAGTCGTTTGCCGGCGTCCCCAGGATGCCGAGCAGCCATCCGCCCGCCAGGAGTTGGTCACGCAACGCGCGCGCGCGGGCCGAATCCCCGGTTTTATGGATGTCACCCGCGATGGCATGCATCGCAGCGAGTGCCTGCGGCGTGTTGAGATCGTTCCTGAGCGGGGCCAGGACCGTCTCGGGGAAGGCGTCGATGTTGGCGTTGTGAAAGTTCCCGGATGTGGCTCCGGCGTCGCCCGGCGCATCCACGAGCGCCTGGTAGAGCGTATTCAGGCTGGCGCGAGCCTGGCGGATAAGGTCGTCGGACCACTCGAGGCTGCCGCGGTAGTGCCCCGAAAGCAGCGCGTAGCGCAGCACTTCGCTGGGATGTTCGCTGCGAAGCGAGCGGATGGTGGCGATGTTGCCGAGGCTTTTCGACATCTTTTCGTCGCCCATGCGCAGGAGGCCGTTGTGCATCCAGTAGCGCACGTAGACCTGGTTGTCCTCCACGCATGTTCCCTGGGCCAGTTCGTTCTCGTGATGGGGGAAGGTCAGGTCGCTGCCGCCGCCGTGGATGTCGATGCTCGGCCCGAGATGTTTGCGAATCATCGCCGAGCACTCGATGTGCCAGCCGGGCCGGCCCCGTCCCCAGGGGCTGTCCCAGCCGGGCAACTCGTCGCTCGAGGGTTTCCATAGCACGAAGTCCTTGGGGTCGCGCTTGTACGGGGCGACTTCGACGCGGGCGCCTTCGAGAATGTTCTCGAGGGACTGTTTTGACAGGCTTCCGTAACTCGGGTCCGATGGTACGTCGAACAGCACGTGCCCTTCGGCCGCGTAGGCGTGGCCGCGGTCGATCAACGTCTCGATCATGTCGATGATCTCGCCGATGTGCTCGGTCGCGCGGGGCTGGACATCGGGTTCGAGCACGCCGAGGGCGGCGATGTCGGCGCGGTATTCGGCGGCGAATCGGTCGGCCAGCGCGCGGATAGGCTCTCCGTTCGCAAGGGCCGCCGCGTTGATCTTGTCGTCGATGTCCGTGATGTTGTGGACATGGGTGACATGCTTGAAGCAAAGCCTCAGCACGCGCGCCAATACGTCGAACGCCACCGCGGGCAGGGCATTGCCGATATGCGCGAGGTTGTAGACCGTGGGGCCGCAGACGTACATCGACACCGTGTCGGGTACGAGGGGTTCGAAGCGCCGCCTGGCGCCGGTCAACGTGTCGTGAATATAGATGTCCATGGGGTGTGTCCGAAAGAAAGTTCCGAAAGAAAGTCAGGTGCGGGCGAGCGCCCGCGCAGCGGCCTCGACTAGCGTCGGTCTGGACAGGCGCAATGTGCGGCGTGATGGAACATCGGCTCCATTATCCCGCATTCGGCGTGCGCACACTAGCCGCCGGTCCACCTGAGTGCGGCATTGGATAAGTGCCCGGAAGGTTGTCCGATGGGACAGGAATTGTGGCATCGTTGCTGATCTCGATGAAACGGTGGCGTGTCCGATGCGCATACGCTCGCACCACCTGATCTGCGCGCTCCTGCTTGCGGCGACCCCTGCGCTGGCGCAGACGATCCCGGCGGGCCGCCAGGCAATCGACGTTTACAGGAACGCGATTGCCGCCGCCGAGTCTGGAGCGTCACGGCGCGGTATCGAATCGGTATTGACGGCAATCGACGACCTTAGAGATGTGCTCCTTGCCGATGTCCCGGGCGGCACGCGATCGGTTCTTGAGAACCTGCCTGAAACCGACTTCGCGCAGCTTGTTGAACTTCCGGGCCTGTTCGTACAGCGTATCGAGGCGCTCGTGATCAATCCCGAGCCTGGTTTCTTCGTGGACCTTGCGGCACGGGTCGGGGACAAGGCGGATCAAAGGTTCGCCTCGACGCTGGCTGCCACGTATCGCAACGCAAAGTGGCCGATCTATGTCGAACCTCAGACGGACTACAGCGGATGCACGGCGTTCGGAGAAGGCCGGCTCCTCGAAACGTATCTCAATTGGTTGGACATGGCGCGCGATTTCCCGGGCCGCTACGCTTCGGCCGTAACCCGGGAGCGCGGCCGGGTGCAGCAGGCGATAGCGACCTCCACCTGCGCCTGTGGCGATGCCGCGTCGGTATTGCGTGAACTGGAGCGCATCGCTGCGGCGCTGAACCCGGCGGACCCGATGCTCCCGACAGTCAGGGAACGCCTGGCCGCGCTCGACAAGGGTGGCTCCAACATTCGTTTCGGCTGCATTTCGGGCTAATAGTCGAGTCGATACGCGTCCCCGTCGCGCACGATGTTTCCGGCTGTGGGGCCGCAGAAGTGTGTGCCGATGATCAGAACCGGCCGGTCGGCGTAGCGCTCGACGAAGGCCTTGCGCGTGGCGGCGCTCTCCACGGGGTCCACGCAGGCGGTGCAGGACCATTCGGGATGCGCCAACTGGCAGGGGTGATGCATCAGGTCGCCGGTGATGATCGCTTCCTCGCCGCGCGACGTGATGTGCACGCTGACGTGGCCCGGCGTATGGCCCGGCGTGGACAGGAGATCGACCTCGTCGTTGATGCGGTGGTCGGTGGCAACCAGGTCGGCGAGCCCGGCGTCGAAGATGGGCTGTACCGAGTCATCGATGATGTCGACGTACCGGCCCGCCCGGTCCCTGTCGCGCCAGTGGTCCCATTCTGCCTCGGCGAAGAGGTAGCGCGCGTTCGCGAAGGTGGGCTGCCAGCCATCGTCCACCCGACGCGTGTTCCATCCCACATGGTCGACGTGCATGTGGGTGCAGAGCACGGTGCCGATGCCGTCCACCACGAATCCCGCACCGGAGAGATCATTCAGGAAATCAGACTGCATCATGTTCCAGCGCGGATAGCCGCGCGGCTTGTCGTTGCCGATGCAGGTATCGACGACGATGGTCTGGTCGGGACAGTCGATGACGAGGCTGTGGAATGAGAGAACCAGCTTGCGCTCGGGATTCACGAAGGGTTTGAGCCACGGCAGGGTGTCCACGAGGTCGGGCGGGGCCTGGGGCAGTATGTTGTTGCCGATGGTGGCGGAAGTGAGTTCCACCACCCGGGTCACAGTGACGTCGCCGATGCGCCAGCGCAGGAAATCTTGCATGTGCATCCCCCTCCCGTGCAGGAAATGCATTGGAAAAAGTCATTGTATAGGACAAAAATCCATGCATTTCGGTCGTCAGCCAA
This sequence comes from Pseudomonadales bacterium, assembly GCA_963668365.1. Lineage (GTDB taxonomy): Bacteria > Pseudomonadota > Gammaproteobacteria > Pseudomonadales > Azotimanducaceae > VXNE01. The sequence continues at coordinate 3,256,123 of OY764266.1, read as the reverse complement.
GGTTCTGGTAGACGGCGCGCTCAAAAGCCAGGTAGAGGGACAGGGACTTCTCGTCGGCGAACGGCAGCACTTGTGTCAGGTAGGCCCCGCCAACACCGCTGGCGGGATCGATCCAGAAGTAGGAGTTGGCGAGGCCGGCCCAGGCGAGGCTGCCCGCGGAGCGGCCGGTCGGCGCATCCTCGGTATTGATCATGAAGCTGAAGCCCCAGGTCTTCGGCATCTCCGGGAAGAAATCGGCGTCGTTCGAAAAGGGTGGGATCACGGTCTTGAGCGGCACGACGCGGCATGACCCCATCTGGTTGCGGGACATCGCCGCCACGGTTTCCGGCGCGAGGATCTGCTCGCCGTTGACGCGGCCCTGGTTCAGCATCATGCGGACGAAACACAGGTAGTCCCCGATCGTGCCGTATAGCCCGGCGCCACCCAGTTCGACCTCCGGGTCCTGGGGCAGTTCGAGGTCCATCTGGGGTATCAGCGAGCCGTCGTCGCCGCGCTGGTGAATCTTCGCCAACCGGCTCCGCATCGCGTCGGTAATGCGAAAGGTGGTATCGCGCATGCCGAGCGGCAGGAGAAGGTGGTCGCGGAAATACTCTCCGAGGCGCTGGCCGCTGACGGCTTCAACCATCTTGCCGATCCAGTCGATGCTGATGCCGTACTCCCAGCGGTCGCCCGGATCGAACAGCAGGGGGGTTTCGAGCGCCGCGTTCAGGCAACTGATGATCCCGGGCGTGCCGGTGGCGGCCTGGTAGGTGAGGATCGATGCGTTCCAGGTCTCGTAGGAGAACCCGGCGGTGTGGGTGAGGAGGTGACGCAACGTGATGTCACGTTTGGGCGGGCGCGTGCGCGGCGCGCCGTCCTCCTCGAAGCCCTCGAGGACACATGCCTGACCCAGGGCGGGAACCACTTCCGACGCAGGCGTATCGAGATCGAGTTGGCCCCGCTCGACGAGTTGCATGGCAGCCGCGCCCGTCAGGGCCTTTGTCATCGACGCCAGCCAACCGACGGTGTCGGGGGTCATTTCATCGCCGCCGCCCAGCACGCGCTCGCCGAATCCGCCGAGGTAGAGATTGCCCTCCCTGTTGGTGGCGCCGGCGACGACTCCAGGCACCGAACCTTCGGCGGTGGCTTTACGCAGGAGCGCGTCGGCGGTCTGGGAGATGGACATCACGATACTCCCGATACGATGGTCTCAGCCCGGATTCTGTCGGTTGCCGGTCGGCACCGCAACGTTGGGCAGCATCCCCTAGCGCCATAGAATCCGTCGCCCTGACAGGCGCCGTCTTCTACCCCCGCCCAAGCCCTCTGTTTAGCCCATCCCGCCCGTCCCGGACCCTGCGCCCTTGGTCGGCACTTGCATGCCGTTCTACGGCGCACGCGCCCAGTGTCGTGTCACGCGAGTTCTGGCGCTTCAGAGTTCGCCATGCGCGTCAATGCAAGGCGTGGTCCGCAGGGAATATCAGGCATATTCGCAAGGGCCGCAACGCGGCAGTGGCGTGCATGGCGATCTCCCGAAGGGCGCGCCCCACGGGGCCTGTGGCGGTGTTGCGCCCCTTGGAAATGGAGCCGACCATTCCCGGCGGGGACGCGCCTTGCCACAGACCCCGTGGGACGCGCTGAAGCGTCATAACTCGTGTGACACGACACTAGCGGATACATTTGATTTCGACGCCGACCAGATCAAGCTGCTGCCAACTCTGGTCGGCGGTAAGCGCAGGGCATGCCTCCAGGCACGCCGTAGCGAGACAGGCCCGGTCGCCCAGCCCCAAGCCCAGGTGCCTGGTCGCACCACGATATTTGCCGCTCAACATCGCGGCTTGAAAACTGAATGGCAGCAGTTCGATACCCAACTCTTCGAACGCGAGCACGACTTCAGCGTCGGTCCAGCGGTCTTGGTGAAGACGAGCCGAAATCTCGGCCGCGTTGACGGTAGACATCGCCGCGCCGGACCGCAACGCTGCGGCTACGGCGTCGGCGCCGGATTCCTCGAATATCACCGCGAGCGTGGCGGATGCGTCCAGGATGTGCTTCATTCCGTGGCAGCTTCCGTGCGACGTTCAGCAATGAACTGATCGACCACGTTCGAGCCTGTAGCGCGTCTACGTCGCGCTATTGCCCGCAACCGCTCCAGCGCGGCATCAACCGTGTGAAGCCGCACCGATCTGTCGCTGGCGGACATCACCAATACATCGCCGCTGTGAATTTCGAGGGCTTTCCGGATGGTGGCGGGAAGGACAATTCGACCTGCAGGATCTACACGAACCCGTTTCGGCTTGAAGTGTTTTCGTTGTGTGGTCGGCGGGATGGAGGCGGCGTCCTGGGGTTCCATATCGTATTCCCGTATTTCTGATTCACGGTCGAAAAATATTTCTACCATATATGAATAGACTGCCGCAATGTGCAGTTTTGTCTGTGTCGTGCAAGCGGTTGATCCTGTGTACTCGCCGGGTTCTGCCGGGTATCGTCGCGTTGTGGACTTGCGTCGTGTCGCCGTTGTCGTCTGGCTGCTGAGCTGGTTTGGGCTGTACGTCTCGTACATCCTGTCCGTACAGCAGGATCACATTCCGAGCTGCATTCCTCACCTTTCCGGCTGCACCAGCGTGAGCTCGTCCGGGCGCCATGGAGCCGGGTTCTTCCTGTTCAAGGCGACCACGCTGCCGGCGGCGGCCTTCCTCATGGTCTACTGGGTGTTGTGCGGCCATTGGCTGCGCTGCTGCGGAGAAACCTCCGCCAGGTGGCGTTGGACGGTGGTCTCGGTTGGTTTGGTCGGCGCGGCCTTTCTCGTGCTCTACACGACCTTTCTCGGCTCGGAGGGCGACATCTACCGGACGCTACGCCGCTACGGGACGGTGATGTTCTTTGGCATGACCTACCTGGGACAGTTGCTGCTCGCCTACCGCGCGCAGGCGGCGCTGGGCGATACGCCGCTGGTGCGCGCGAAGGTCTGGCTGTGCCTCGCGGTGCTCATCGAGGGACTGGCGCTCGTCGTGCTCACGAACCTGATCGAGGACGACGACTGGCTGGAGAACCTCACCGAATGGCACGTCAGTTCAGCGATCTCGTTCTATCCGTTCCTGACCTGGCTGATGTGGCGGAACACCGGGCTGACACTGGAGTTCTCGCTGAAACCGCGAGACAAGGGCGAGGCTGGTCGGGCCTGACGGCGCGGAGCCCCGCTGATCATCGGGCGGGCGGTCAGACCTGCGTGGCAGCGATCAATCCGAGGTTGTTGCCTTCCAGAATCCGCTCGGCGCGATAGCTGGAACGCACAAGAGGTCCAGACGCAACTTCCTTGAATCCGCGCGCGAGACCGTCCTCCCGGTAAGCGGCGAACTGGTCCGGATGCACCCACCGCTCGACGGGAAGATGGTTCGCGGTGGGGCGTAGGTACTGCCCCAGGGTCAGGACGTCGACGCCGGCGTCCCGCAGGTCGTCCATCGCCTGCCCAATCTCCTCGTCGGTCTCGCCGAGGCCGAGCATCAGGCTGGACTTGGTCAGTACCGTCGATCGGGAAACCTTGGCATGGCGCAGCACGTCTAGGGTCTGCGCATAGCCCGCGCGGATATCGCGCACCGGATGGGTCAGGCGCTCCACCGTTTCCAGGTTTTGCGCGAAGACATCGATGCCGCTCGCGACTACCGTATCCACAGCCGCATGGTCCCCGCCGAAGTCCGGTGTCAGCGCTTCGACACCGGTGCCGGGGTTCAGGCGCTTGATGGCGCGCACGCACGCCGCGTAATGCCCGGCCCCGCCGTCGGCCAGGTCGTCGCGGTCCACGGAAGTGAGGACGACGTACTTGAGGCCCATGAGGCGGACGGACTCCGCGGCGTGCCGCGGTTCATCCGGATCGAGACGTCCATTCGGGTTACCGGTGTCGACGGCACAGAAGCGGCAGGCCCGCGTGCACACGGATCCCATCAACATGATGGTCGCCGTGCCGCGGCTCCAGCATTCCCCGATGTTCGGGCAATGGGACTCCTGGCAGACCGTGCTCAGGCGATGCTCAGTGACCGTCCGTCGGACCTTGTGGAACCCCGGGCCGCCGCCGAGGCGCACGCGAAGCCATGGTGGCTTCGGCCCGGTCGAGGAACGCGCAGCCGGATCGAGCTTGATGCCGTCCTTGATCGCGCGGATGCCATCGGCATTGCGAAACTTGACGCCGCTTTTCGTCATGGCCCGATTGTAGTGTGTTTTGGCGGTTCGAATGTGGCGTCTCGGAAAAGAGCAGGCCAAGCGCGAGACCTAGCAAAGATGGAATCGGGGGACACTGAGTAAAGAACAGGACGTGAGATTGACCGAGCAGATGTTGGGGCGATTGCCGCGTCACGAGCGCCTTGGGCGACGGGCTGGTGGGTGTGAGTCAACGCGCACCAATCAACTGTTTATGGTACGTTGGCCGCGCAGTTGTGGTGCCTCGCGGCTCCCTGGACAAACCCGATGCCCGATCAACAACACAGACTCGCCGATCCGAAGCTCGAGTGGCACGAAGGCGAATTCAAAGTCTCCCTTCCCGTCTAGGGCGGCATCATCGATGCCAAGTGGTGCCCCACCGTCACCTCGGTCATTCGCATACGCGAAATCGGCACCGAGACTTGGAGTCCAGGCTTCGAGACCCCATTAAACACCTGTACCTTCGTCGGTCTGCGACCCGATACGGAATACGAAGTCCAAGTCACTCACAAGAATGCTTCCGGTGAAGGACCTCCGACCAGCCTGCGATGCACAACCGGACCCAATGGCCACGTCAGCAATGTCATTCCGTTCCCGAAGCGTTAGACCGTCGCCCGGCACCTGCCCACTCTCGCGTCCGCTCGTGCTCTCCAGCGCCCCTCTAACCGAAACCATCTGAGAAGCAGGCATGAGCAGCGGCGACCAACAGCCTACGCTATCTCCCGTGCCGTTTTTGTACGAGATGGTTATCTCGTTTTTCGAGGCGGCAAGACAGACCCTTGATCCCGTCCTGCAAGCCATCGGCGGTTACGAGGACCTCGGCCTTCTGGACGACGGCAGACCCGGTTCTCCAGACTTGGTAACGCAGAAGTTCGCCGAACTTCCGCCTGGCGTCCGCGCGTGCCACCTTGGGGCCTGCGTAAGCGCCACCACCAATCTTGGCCTCGCCTACGTGCACTCCTTCCGCTTGCTTAGTTTCACTACCCGGGGCAAGGACTCTCTTCCCCACAACGCGACGAAACCTAATCTCGCGAAGTTGTACGATGCTCTGCCGAGCGAGTTGCGCGATGAACTCGCCCGGATCTACAAGCAAGTCGGTTCCCATGATCTCGAAATGGAGATGAGCGCCGGTCCCTTACCTCCCCCAACCACAAACGACGACGAAGATGGCACGAAGAGCTTCCGATCGCAGCTCGTTTATTGGCAACGTCGCGGACTACTGCACGAGAGCCATCTTTCGCTCGCCGTTCTGCCCAACCGCCCCGTCACGCGCTTCTTCATTCCCTTGCGTTCCGTCCTCATCCTGGACCGCATTCTGGCCGAGCACGTCGCTCCGAAGCTCGGCCGCCGCTACCAGAAGATGGACGAACAGCTTTCCAGCCGTACGGAGAATCCCAAACTCGAGTGGAAGGAGGGCATGGTTTACGTGTCGCTTCCCGACAAGCTCGGCCGAACGCTAGAAGCCAGATGGAAACCTACTCTCACATCCGTCGTTCGCATCAGGGAGTTGGGCGCCGAACCCTGGGGGCCAGGATTCGAAACACCCTTCAACACCTGCTCCTTTGTTGACCTCAAGCCGGAAACCGAGTACGAGGTTCAGGTAACCCACAAAAATGACGCGGGCGAGGGTCCACCAGCCGTCTCAACGGTTAAGACACAGCCAGAAACGACATAGGAACCACCCCTTGAGCACTTCGTCAGTCGCGATCTCCTTGTCTTCGGACATCCTCGCTCCGCCGCGTCCCGCCGACGCCGAGATCGACACCTATGCCGTCATCAGGATTCAGGAGCCCACTCAACCCCTCCCGGCAGCAACGACGTTCTGGCAAGCGCGGGTTCGAATCGGGGACCAATCGCGTACCCGTGGGACCCACGTCCTTCCATGGCAAATGGCGCCTTTGGATTCCGAGTCAAAGTTGCGCCGCGAGCTTGCTTCCTACGTTCACCTGCCTGACGACTGGGATGGCGAAGGTGCCGTCGCTCCGTCCCAAGGTGCCATTGACGACGCACTGACGTTTCTCGATGGCAGGCCCCCCGACATTCCGTTGCCTCACCCCGACCAAGGTTCGGAGGGCGAGGTCGGAGTCTATTGGGACAACCGCGATGCCCAAGTTTTCGCCGAGGCGACTTTCGACGGTGACGGCACATTCGCGTACTTTGCGGCTCACGGGGTGCCCGGGGCCACTGCCGACAAGTGCGGCAGGGACGGCGCCGACGTCTCGGATCCGTGGCCCGAAGACATGCTGCGGATCCTGCGCAAGCCAGACCGCGCTTGACTCGCACCATCGCTATGCCCTGCAGTTGTGTCGAACTGGAGATCCAGCATGGCCAAGGCCAATGCAAATGTGTCCACTACCGCGACCATTTCCCCGACTGCGCGTGCGAGCAGGGGTCCGTTAGCGAGCATTCTCCTGGCCCAGTCGACGATGACGAAGTCCTCGTCCGCACGCTCTTTCAAGACGATCTGGTCGACGACGATGGACGACCAAAGCCGTCTTACTTTCGTAAGGATCCTGCTTCACGCGGCTTTTCCGTCGACCGCATGGGCGTCGTGGATCCGCAGTCGCTGGTGGCCAACAATGAAGGCAGACCACCGCTTCAACGGTTATCTCGGCTTCATCGCCGCTCGTGGGAGGGACATCAGGGCTTTGGTATCGGGTGACGGAACACGGTTGTTCTGCCTCTACGACACCGCGACCACCGAAAACGAAGCCCACGCCGACATCTGTCAGAACCTCTACCTTGAGCCCGGCACCAAGAACCGGAGGAAACTCATGATGGAATTCGCATGGCACCTCCGACATGCGTTCGGGCTGCTCCTGTCGCTACCGCCCGCCCAGTCAACGAGGCAGTAGTCGCCCAAGCAGCGCCCGGAGGGCGTCGATTCGAAGGTCGAGAGTCGGGCTGGGGACCTTGGCGACCCCTGACGGGCCGGGCTGTCGTGCTTCGCACCGAGCCCCGGGGTACGGGTCTCGGCCCTTTCGGGCTTCCATCCCTGTCGCGGAGACTACCAGAGGTTGCCATATACGCTCTACGGTTCCCCTCAACCGCCGGCGCAACAGGCCGCCTTTGGCGTGCACCGAAACCGTGAGATAGCGCCCGCTACGTTCCAGAGTGGCCCACTCGGACCCTTAAAAGCTCGTTACGCAACACGTACCGAAACGAGTAACGCAACGCTCTTATGACGCCAAACGGGGTGCTATCCTGGGCGCGGCGAAGGCCAATCACTACGAACGAAAGGTCTACCTTTTACCAGCGTGCGTCATATCATGGACAAAAGCGCAGTCGTAGAGCGACTCAAGGAATTCGGCGAGACCCGTAGTGGCTCCGACTGGAGCGCCTTGGACTGCGCGACATCACGGCTCGTCCGAAGGAATCCGTTCGCATTTCTACTTGCTGTGGCCTTTGATCGGGGGATGCCGTGGCAGAGAGCGTGGCGGATTCCGGTAGAGATCGATCACGCGGGCTGTCTGGACCCCGCGCGTTTGGCGTCGATGGACGAACCGGACCTGATGAAGTTGATTGATGGCTTGGCGGTCCGTCCGAGGTACGGCTCAAGGCAAGGTGCCAAAACCTTGTCGGATGCGGCGCGCCTGGTCTGCCAGCGATTCGGGGGAGACGCTGGTGCCATCTGGAACGGCGCGTCTCCGGCGGAGGTGGAGAAGACGCTGCGGGAGATTTATGGGCTCGGTCCCGGCATCGCTTCCATGGCGACGCGCATCCTCCGCGACGACTTTGGCTGTTTCAAGGGACAGGAATGCCAGATAGATGTGAAGCCGGACGTTCATCTGGTACGCGTTTTCCGTCGCGTCGGACTCGTTGAAGGCGATTCCGCGAACGAAACGATTCGGGCAGCTCGGCGGCTGAATCCGGAATTCCCGGGCCAACTGGACTGGCCGGCGTGGCGAATCGGGCAGCAATGGTGCCACGCCACAGAACCAGATTGTGCTGCTTGCCCGTTGATTCGGGTCTGCGCCAGACGGATCTGAGTTTCCGCAAACGGGAATGAAAGTGGTCCAATCAGATCGGTCATTGAGCAACTGACGGCAGAGCGTGTAACCACGCGGGAGGACGCTGCCCATGCCCGATGGGTTAACCCTTGCAGAGCGCATCCGACGGTATACATGTGACCAGTACGTTCGGCCGGCGCGACAGGCTCAGGAGAGAACCGTGGCCATTCGGGCTGGCGACGTGCACCGAAACTTGGGTCTGACCGGTCGCGTTCCGGCCGTGTGCAGCGCATTAGCGTCTGCACTATTCGAGCGCTTGGCGGAGGTGACGCTCATAGAGCGCATCGGACCAAAGCAAAGCACGACGACCCAGTTCCGTTACCGGCTGAAACAACACACCGGAGACGTGTTCGTCCGTCGCGTTGCTGAGGCCGCGCCGCCTCCGTATCGCCCGGCACCGCCGCAGGGTATGCCGGCTTCCCGGATTGATTCGGTTGGCACCATTACTGCGGATTCTGCTGGCGGGCGCTGCCTCTTCCTGGTGTCGTGCGTGAAAACCAAACTGTCACGGCCGGCGAGGGCGAAAGAGCTCTACGTTTCGGCTTGGTTCCGTAAGGCGCGCGCCTACGTGCAACGCGAAGGCGGCGCGTGGCGCATCCTGTCGGCCAAGTACGGTCTCGTCGACCCCGAGGACGTGATCCAGCCCTACGAGAAGACATTGATCACGATGCAGGTGGCGGAGCGACGCACCTGGGCGAGCAACGTGCTCGAGGCACTTGAGCCCTGCCTCGCCGATGCGGACACCGTGGTTTTTCTGGCCGGGGAACGTTATCGCGAGTTCCTTGAGCCCTCGTTGAGGGTCCGGGGTATCGGGCTTGATGTACCGATGAGAGGGCTCAGCCAGGGACGTCAGCTCGCGTGGCTCGGTGCGCGCCTGCGTGAATAGAGTCGCCGACACGATCCGTTTCTATCGGCTGCTTGAGCGGCTTGAGGCAAAGATCGGAGGGACGCGCCGTCTGGGCGAGTGCAACGGAAGAATGGATTGGCCCCGACGTGGCCTGTATTTCTTCTATGAGGCGGGCGAAATGCGCACGGGATCCGGTGAAGGGCGGCGGGTCGTCCGCATAGGTACTCATGCCCTCACTGCCGGAAGCAGGAGCACACTGTGGGGAAGGCTGTCGCAGCACTGCGGCGTGCAAGGCGGGGGCGGCAACCATCGGGGATCGATCTTGCGCCTGCTCCTCGGTGTGGCGCTTGCGCGCCAAGGTGTTGTGGGCCTGCCCGTGTCCTGGGGTGTGGGGGCGGACGCTGGCACTGCGGCTAGACGGCTCAAGCTCGACCGCTCGGATGTGAGGACGGCCGAAGCGGAACTGGAATTGCGCGTCAGCCGATACGTGGGCCAAATGCCGTTCCTGTGGTTGGAAATAGGCGACGAACCGAGCCCCTCGAGTGAGCGCGGACTCATTGAGCGCAACGCGATCGCCCTACTGAGCAGTTCTCGGGAACTGGCGCCGGACCCGGCGTCGAACGCTTGGCTTGGACGCTTCAGTGACCGCGAGCGCGTACGCCGTTCGGGCCTGTGGAACAACCATCATGTGGCCGAGTACTACTCGGCGTCGTTCCTCGACGTCGTGGAGAGGCGGGTGGAAGAGGCCTACACGGCCTAGCCGCGTATAACTCGCTCCGGCCATGATCGACTCGAAACGCCCAGCCCGATAGACCTGTCTGCTAGCGACTTTCGTCGCGAAGCCTAGCGCGAACTTGCATCAAGACTTTCCCGTAGGTGTTCAGTCCCCGGGTATCGCGACCGCAGCCCCAGTAGTAGTCGTACTGGCTGGTCTCGATGATGCGCCGCTCGCCGGTGGCGAGAAGGGCGGTCGAAGCGTCCTCCGAAGTGCGGCACTTGCGGTATACCCCGCGCGTCATATAGGTCTCCCGGAGACTGTTCCAGTCGTTCCGGATGCGTCGACGGTTGCGCCTGGCAAGCACCCGCGCCGCGTTCGGAGACTCCGCCGCGCAGATCGCCTTGCGCAGGTCGGCATCCGTGAATTTCATGGCCTCGACATAGTGCGCGACGGATGGCCACACTTCGCCGTCGAGTTCGAATCCGTGCCGGGAGTAGGCGGACAGGGGATCGTTGGCGTCTTCCATGGACACCAGCACGGCGTCCTGATCGATAGGTTCGAACGGCATTCAGAACGCGGCGCTGTTGGGCACCCGGGGAAACGGGATGGCATCGCGAATGTTCTCCATCCCCGTCGCGTACAGCAGCAGTCTCTCGAGCCCCAGTCCAAAGCCGGCGTGGGGGACGGTGCCGTAACGCCTGAGATCGCGGTACCACCAGAGATCCTCGGCGACAGAAGCGTCCATGCGGTCGTCAAGCACGTCGATACGTTCTTCCCGCTGACTTCCGCCGATGATCTCGCCAACCCCGGGGAGGAGTACGTCCATTGCCGCCACGGTTTTGGAATCGTCATTAAGACGCATATAGAAGGCTTTGATTTCCCTCGGATAATCAACCACGATTACGGGGCCGTTCATGTGGTGCTCGGTGAGGTAGCGCTCATGTTCGGATTGCAGATCCCGCCCCCAAGCGACAGGAAACTCGAAGGACTCGCCAGACGCCTGGAGGATGTCGACGGCCTCGGTGTAGGTCAGACGTTCGAACGGGGCGTCGATCACGCGCTGTAGCCGGTCGATGACACCCTTGTCGATGCGCTCGGCGAAGAACGCCATGTCGTCGGCGCATCGCTCGAGCACATCGGCGAGCACGGATTTGAGGAAATCGGAAGCGAGATCGGCGTTGTCTTCGAGGTTGGCGAACGCGACCTCGGGTTCCACCATCCAGAATTCCGCGAGGTGGCGCGTCGTATGCGAGTTCTCCGCCCGAAACGTGGGACCGAACGTGTAGACCTTGCTCATCGCCAGGCAATAGGACTCGGCGTTCAGTTGGCCGGACACGGTGAGAAAGGTCTCGCGGCCGAAGAAGTCGTCGCCATAGCCGCCGGCGGGCCGGTTCGAGATGTCCAGCGTGCTGACGCGGAACAGGTCGCCGGCGCCTTCGCAATCGCTGGACGTGATGATCGGCGTATTGATCCAGAAGAAACCATGCGAATCAAAATATCGGTGGATGGCCTGCGACAGCGCGTTGCGCACCCGGGTTATGGCACCAAACGTGTTGGTGCGGGGACGAAGGTGGGCGACGGAACGCAGGTACTCGAACGTGTGACGCTTCTTCGCGATGGGGTAGGAATCCGGTTCGGCCACCCAGCCAGCGATACGGACGGCGTCAGCCTGAATTTCGTGGCTTTGCCCCCGACCCTGGGAAGCGACGACGACCCCTGTCACTTCGATAGCGCACCCGGCGGTGAGCGCGATGATTTCGTCGTAGTTGGCGAGTTTCTGGTCAGCCACGACCTGGACCGCGTCGAAGCACGAACCGTCGTGCACGTGAATGAAGGAAAAACCGCCCCTCGAGGTACGCCGGGAGCGGATCCAGCCAGCGATGGCAACGGCATCGCCAACGGGGATATCCTCGTGAATAACGGCTGAAACCGGCGTATGTTGCTGCAAAGGGGCTCGCGTGCCGGGGCGACAAGCGGATTATAGGTTGCCGTGCGCAGGCCGGACAAACACGAAGGCGACAGGAGGCAAGCGCGTGAGGATGACGCCAAACCTAATCGCTGGGGCGGTGGCGCTGGCCATCGTCGGCTTCGGCTTCCTGCTGTGGAACGCTCTGATGCTCCGGGCGCCGGATTCGCCGGTATTTGGCCCGGCTACTGTACCCGAGGCGCCCGCGCCCGTTCCCGGCGTCATGGGCATGGGGGAAGGGACAACCCCCTCCGAGCCGCCAGCGAGCGATTCCGGGTGCGTGCCGGTGCCCCAGCCGGAATTGCCGCCGCTTGATCAGAGTGACGACTTTGTCTGGACGCAGATGGACGATTGCCTCGCCGCGCTCGTTCCGGACGAGGGCCCGATCGATGTTCTCCGGCGCCTGGCGGCCGTGATGGAGAACGCCTCGCGCGGCGACCTGTCGCGTGCGGGATTCGCGCTTGTCGAGGCACCCGCCGGAGAGTTCAGCATAACGACGCGGGGGGAGCGGCATTACATCGACGATGCGACCTTTCTCCGTTACGACGCTGCGGTGGATGCGTTGACATGCGTGCCGCCACAACGTCTCGCATCGCTTGCGCGGCTGTTTCGTCCGCTGCTTGCGCAGGCGCTGCGTGATCTGGGCCTGCCCGAGGCGGACGTCGACGCGGTGATCGACGACGCCCTGCGGGGAATCCTCGCGGTGCCGTTACCGCTATTGCCCATAGAGGTCGCGCAGACAGACAAGGGATATGCGTACGCGTATGAGAAGCTCGAGGCCGCATCACCCCTGAGCAAACAACTCGTGCGGCTGGGCCCGGACAATCTCGTCCGGTTGCAGCGCTACGCGCGCGAGGTGCGTGCCGAACTTCGCCAGCCGGAACCGGAATGCGTCGAAGTCGATTGACCAGGTTTTTGGCCACATCTAACCTGTACGACTGTACGGTGGAGGGTGAAGCATGAACCAGGTGGGTGCAGAGGAAGCCAAGCAGAAATTGCCCGGGCTGATCGATCGGGCCGAACGCGATGGAACGGTGACGATTGTCAGCAAGCGCGGTGTGCCAAGGGCAGCGATTGTCCCGATATCACACGTCTCGGAGTCGGCCGCGCCGATGTTCACGTCCCTGCGAGCGTCGGCGCGAGGCTGCTATGGCGATGTCTCCGAGTACATTGAAGAACTACGTCGCGAGTGGTGATGGTGGAGATAAGCGAACTGCCGCGTCGGGGCCGGGTGCTGGTGGACAGCGCCCCGATAATCTACTGATAGCGCCGCGTTTCGCTCGACGACGGCACGCCACCGGGCGGCGCTACCCGGCGGGCGGCTGGTCCTCCTCCCAGCGCACGACGTAGCGGGAGAGATCGATGTCCTTGCGGAACGGCGCGCGGGCGGCGGTCCATTCGGCGTCCTGTTCGACGTAGCGTTTTTCCTGCAGCAGGTAGCGCGCGACAGCCTGGCGAAGCCCGGCGTCCTTGATCCAATGGACGGAGTAGGTCGCGTGCGGCAGATAGCCGCGGGCGACCTTGTGCGGACCCTGGGCACCCGCTTCCACGCGTTGCAGGCCGTGCGCGATGGCGAAGTCGATGGCCTGGTAGTAGCACACTTCGAAATGCAGGAAGCGATGGTCCTCGACGCAGCCCCAGTTGCGGCCGAATAGCGCATGGGAGCCGATGAAGTTCAGCGCCCCGGCGATGTAGCGACCGCCTCTGCGGGCCATGATCAGCAGCGTTCGCTCCGGCATGGATTCGTTCACCAGGCTGAAGAACCGCCGGTTGAGATACGGCGTGCCCCATTTGCGATTGGCGGTGTCCATGTAGAAGTCGTAGAAGCAGTCCCAGTGGCGTTCGGTCAGGTCGCTGCCCGTGACCCACTCCACCTCTATCTCTTCCTGCAACGCTTCGCGACGCTCGCGGCGAATGTTCTTGCGCTTTTTCGATGCGAGTTCGGAAAGGAAATCGTCGAACGTGTCGAAACCCGCGTTCGACCAGTGATATTGCGTATCCACCCGCTGCAGCAGCCCGAGCTTCGCGGCTCGCTCCCACTGCGATTTCGGCATGAAGGTGTAGTGCAGGGAACTGACGCCGATGCGCTCGGCGACCTGCACGCTCGCGGCGAGAAGCTGTTCCTCCACGAGGCCGGCGCCTTCGCCGTCGGCGGGAAGCAGGCGAGGGCCGGTGGCGGGCGTGAAGGGAACGCTCGCCTGCAGCTTCGGATAGTACTCGCCGCCGGCGCGGTACCACGCCTCCGCCCAGCCGCCGTCGAACACGTACTCGCCCCGGGAATGCGACTTCAGGTACATCGGCGCGACGCCAATGGCGCGGTCGCCCTCCTGCAGCAGCAGGTGGAACGGCTGCCATCCCGTCTTGGGCGATGCGCTGCCGCTTTCCTCCAGCGCGTGCAGGAAACGGTGGTCGAGAAACGGGTTGTACTCGCCGCCCGCGTTCGCGCAACGGTTCCATTCCCGGGCCGAGATGCCGGTGATGCCGTTGCAGATGCTGGCGGTTCGTTCACTCACTGGGGAGGCATTCTAACGGACGCCTCCCGGTCGCATGCATCGCGACGCACCGAATGCCATGAAATCGGCCGGCTCCTCGGTCCGCCCGGCCCAGGCCCACCTATCGCCCTGCGCCTTGGTAGACTGCGCGCATGGACAAGAAAGCGCTCCTTTCCCAGCTCTCGATCGATCGGGATTCGGACGAGTCGTCCCCGTCCGTCCGGCCGCTCAAGTGGCTTCTGCTGATCGCGGTCGTTGCCGGGGCGGGTTTCCTCGTTTTCACGGCCGTCCTGCCCATCGAGGCTTCGACGGTGGCGGTGCGTACGGCGGTCGCGCAGAACCCGGCGGCGGTTCCGGCGGGCGACAGCGTGCTCGACGCGACGGGATACGTCGTGGCGCGACGCCAGGCGACGGTCAGCTCCAAGACCACCGGCAAGGTCGTGGAAGTCATGGTGGAGGAGGGCATGCACGTCGAGGAGGGGCAGCTCCTGGCGCAGCTCGACGACAGCATTACCCGGGCGCAGCTCGAACTGTCGGAGTCACAGCTTCGCGCCTCCCGCGCGAGCCTCGACGAAATGAAGGTGCAGCTCAAGCAGGCGCGGCTGGACCTGGAGCGGACCTCGGGACTTGCCGGGCGGCAGCTCGCGAGCCAGGCCGACCTCGATCGCGACACGCTTACGGTGGAAGGGCTGGTTGCGCGGCTGGCCCGCGTCGAACAGGAGTTGAACGTCGCCGAACGCCGCGCGGATGTGCAGCGACAGATGCTGGAGGACATGCAGATCCGGGCGCCGTTCGCCGGGGTCGTCGTGGCCAAGGCGGCCCAACCCGGCGAGATGATATCGCCGGTGTCGGCCGGGGGCGGTTTCACGCGCACGGGCATTTGCACCATCGTCGACATGGACTCTCTGGAAGTGGAAGTCGATGTCAACGAGGCGTATATCAACCGGGTCTTTCCGGGGCAGCCGGTTACGGTCGCGCTGAACGCCTATCCAGATGTGCAGATCCCTGCTTCGGTCATCGCGATCATCCCGACGGCGGACCGCAACAAGGCGACGGTGCGGGTACGCATCCGCATACTCGATCGCGATGATCGGGTGCTGCCCGACATGGGGGTCAAGGTGCGCTTCCTGGACGATACTCCCACGCCGCAGCCCGTGGCCGAAGCAGGCGTCCTGGTGCCGGCCGATGCGGTCACCGACACCGGAGGCGAGGCGTACGTCTGGGTCGTGAGCGAGGATCGGGTAAGCCGGCGTCCGGTGGTCATCGCGGGGACGCGCGGTGCGGACCTGCGTGTCATCGCGGGATTGGAGGGCGGCGAGCGCGTCGTTTCCTTCCCTGCCGGATCCTCTGTAGACCTGGACCTTGCAGAGGGCGACCGTGTACAGATCGTGAATTGATCGCCCGTCGTTCGACTACGGATTCCCCGGAAAGTGCACGACTGTCCGGCCGACGGGTGACTTTTCGCATGGCGAACACGTCGGTTGCCAGCGCGGACCAACGCAAGCCATCCGAACTCTGGTATAAAACGCCGCGCGAACCCGCCCGGAAGCTGCACAGCCACGAAAACCGAAAGGTCTGGAGAGCCGTCCCATGCCCATCGTCAGTCTGAAGGAAGTTGCGAAGTCCTACAGGAAAGGCCGCGAGACCATCGATGTCCTCGACGGCATAGACCTCGACATAGAGGAAGGCGACTTCCTCGCGCTCATGGGTCCGTCGGGTTCCGGCAAGACCACGCTCCTGAACCTCATCGGTGGCCTCGACAGCCCGACCATGGGTTCCGTCATTGTCGGAGGACAGACGCTTGGCGACCTGTCTGGCAAGGCATTGGCGAGGTGGCGCTCCCGGAACATCGGTTTCGTTTTCCAGTTCTACAACCTGCTTCCGGTGCTCAACGCGCAGCGCAACGTCGAACTGCCGCTCCTGCTGACGAACCTGTCGGGCGCGCAGCGCAGGAAGAACGCCGAGACCGCACTGACAATCGTGGGCCTGGGAGACCGCGCCAGCCACAAGCCGGGAGAACTGTCCGGCGGTCAGCAGCAGCGCGTGGCCATAGCGCGGGCGATCGTCGCGGATCCGGCGCTCCTCGTCTGCGACGAACCCACCGGCGACCTCGACAGGGAGACGGCGGAGGAGATTCTCGACCTGCTCAGCATTCTCAACCGCGAGCATGGGAAGACGGTGGTCATGGTGACCCACGATCCGAAAGCCGCCGACCATGCCAGTCACATCCTGCACCTCGACAAGGGGCAACTCGTGAGGCAGGCCGCATGAACGCCCTGGGCCTCGTCTGGTCGAACCTGGGGCGCAAGCAGGCGCGCACGGTGCTGACGCTGCTGTCGCTGCTCGTCGCGTTCGTGCTGTTCACGTATCTGCGGGCGGTCGCTGTGGCGTTCTCGTCCGGCGGCTTCGGCGAAGCGGGCATCGACCGGCTGGTCGTTTCGCCGAAGTACTCCATCATCGATCCGCTGCCCATCAATCATCAGCAACGGATCGCGACCGTCCCCGGGGTCGGGGCCGTGACGCATGCGGACTGGTTCGGTGGCGTATACCAGGAGCCGCGCAACTTCTTTCCCAAGTTCCCGGTCGATCCCGAGGGGTATTTCGGGTTGTATTCCGAACTGGTCATCGCCCCGGAGCAGCTTGCGGCGTTCCGCAATACGCGCACCGGCGCGGTGGCGTCCGCAGGTCTCGCGGAACGGTACGGGTGGAGCATAGGCGACAGGATCCCCATCGAAGGCGACATCTATCCCAAGCGTGACGGGAGCCGGCTGTGGGAGTTCGACCTGGTCGGTATCTACCGCGGCCAGCCGGACGACCCGGACCCGGGCGTGTTCCTGTTCCAGTACGACTATTTCGACGAGGCGCGCCAGTTCGGTCACGGGGGCGTCGGCTGGTTCATTGTGCGCGTGAAGGATCCGGAGCGGGCTTCCGAGATTGCGAGTGAGATCGATGGCCTGTTCGAAAACTCCATCAATGCGACCCGCACCGCGACGGAAGACGATTCGCAGCGGGAATTCGCCAAACAGTTCGGGAACATCGGACTGATCACGACGGGAATCCTCGGAGCGGTGTTCTTCACCATCCTGTTGCTGACCGCCAACACCATGGCCCAGGCGCTGCGCGAACGCATTCCCGAACTGGCGGTGCTGAAGACCTTCGGCTTTACCGACGGGACTGTCGGATCGCTCGTGTTGGCCGAGGCGATACTGTTGTGTGTCGCAGGCGGTGCCCTGGGCATCGGTCTGGCCCTCGGAACCCAAGGCGCTATGAGCGTTTACCTCGAGCCGGTCATCGGTCCGATCAATATCACCTTGCCGATTGTCGCGCAGGGCCTTGCCCTCGCAGCGGGTCTTGGCGTGATCGTCGGCAGCGTGCCCGCGTTCACCGCGCGGCGGCTGACCATCGTGGATGCGCTCCGGGAGCGCCAGGCGTGATCGGCCAGATCTTCCAGATCACGCTGCTGAGCCTCCGCAATCTGCCGTCACGCCTCGGCAGTTCCTCGGTCATCGTGGTCGGAATCGGCGGCGTGGTCGGCGTGCTCGTGGCCATATTGGCGATGGCAAAGGGGTTCGAGGCGTCCATGTCCCGAGCCGGGCAGCCGGACCGGGCGATCGTGATGCGTGGAGGATCCACGAGCGAACTGTCAAGCGGAATGGGCCCGAGCGAGATGGCGGTCGTCGGATCCTGGTCGGAGGTAACGGCGGCCAGCGGTGAACTCTACCTCGTCGCCGACGTGCCGAAGCGCTCCAATCAGTCGCTGGCGAATCTCGCGATACGCGGCGTGGAACAGGCCGCTTTCGAGATTCGCCCGGAGATCTCTATCGTCGAAGGCCGTCCATTCGCGACCGGCAGGACGGAGATGATCGCCGGCCGGGGCGCTGTCGCGGAGTTTGAGGGCGTCGAGACGGGATCGACAATCGAACTCCGGAACTCCACCTGGACCATCGTCGGCATGTTCGAAGCGGACGGATCCGTGTACGAATCCGAGGTCTGGGCTGACCTCGCGACCGCCCAGTCCGTATTCCGCAGGGAAGGTGGCGTGAGTTCCATGCGCGTCCGGCTCGCATCGCCGGACGCGGCGGGTGTGCTGTCGCAGCGGATGGAAGACGACCCCCGTCTCGACCTGACGCTCACCGGCGAGGACGAGTACTTCAGGAACCAGTCGCAGCAACTGACCACGCTCATCGAGACGTTCGGCTATGGAGTGGCCGCGATCATGGCCGTTGGGGCTATTTTTGCGGCGCTCAACACGATGTATTCCGCGGTTTCGACGCGCACGGTGGAAATCGCAACCCTGCGGGCGCTCGGTTTCGGCGGCATGCCGGTGGTCGCGTCCGTGGTGCTCGAGGCGCTCCTGCTCGCGATTCTCGGCGGCGCGATCGGGGCGGCCGTGGCGTATTTCGGCTTTAACGGGTGGACCGTCTCCACCCTGGGCGGATCCTTTTCGCAGGTCGCCTTCGACTTTGCCGTCACGCCCGAACTCCTGGTCTCCGGGATCGTGTGGGCGGTGGGACTGGGCCTGATCGGCGGGCTGTTCCCGGCGGTCCGCGCCGCGCGGCTGCCGATCACGACGGCTCTGCGCGGCGAATAGCGCCCTGCCCGACGGCGCATCCTATGGCGCCGTCAATGCCTCGATGACGTCGTCCAGCACCTCCCCCGCGAGTGCGCGCATCTCGTCATCCGTGCGATCTTGGATGGGATGGCGGACGAAACAGCGCTTCGCATCCATGCCGAGAGCGCTGGCCTGCGCTGCGGCCGCCTGCGCGAATTCGCTTGAGGCGATCGATACGGAGGGTACGCCCTGTATCTCGAACCATACCGTGTCATGCAAACTGCACGTGGTACAGGAGCCTCAGTCGGCGAGCGCCTCGATCACGAAGTCGTTGTCGTTCTTGATCTCGCGGCGCAGGATCTGTGGTGCGGGCTTCGTGAACGTCGGCTTGGCGTAGCGGTTGACCGCAACGTCGGGGAGGCGTTCCCGCAGCAGTTCTTCCAGGCGATCGAGCAGCACGTTGCCGCGCGGCTTCGAGATGTCGAGCAGGGCGAGGGTGCCCGTGATCTTCGGCGGTCGGGGTGATATGGCGCGCGCCACAGGCGCGCGCTCGTCGGTGGGATCCATGATGGTGGTCATCCGAAGCTCCTCGAACTCGATGCCGAAGATTATAGCGATGCCCCAGACGCCGTGCTGCCTGAGAGGGTTCTCGTCGCCACGAACTGCGTGGGAATGCCGAAGCCACGGAACCGGCCAACGCGGCGGGCTCGGCTGTTCAGGGATCGTCGATCTTCCGCGACACGGGCATGGACCCGCGCGGCCCGCTTGCCCAGCCGTGAAAGAAGGCGGAGAACTTGCCCGCCTCGGATCCGGCGACCACGAGGTGAATGTTATCGGGCGAGGAGAACTTCGGCGCGGGGCTGTCGAGCTTGTCGGCCGGCATGCCGGCGGCCGGCGCCGGATCGGGACCGGGGCCGCTGCGCGCATCGGCGCCGAGTTCGCGCAGGCGCCTGGAAGTGACCTCCTGAATCCGGTTGCGCACGTCGGCCTTCGTATAGTTCTCCGTGCGCAGCGTATCGATGTGTTCCGGGGACACGACCAGGATGCAATCGCCCATATTGCGCGCGCGAACGTTATGCGCGGACTCCATCGACATGCCGAAGGAGCCAGCGAGCTGGCGAGCTGTGCGCGAAGTCTGGTCGACGATCAGGCTCGGGCCGCCGGTCATGGCGAACAGCGTCACCACCGAGTCCCCGGCATCGAAACCGCGTTCGACATGCAATGCCGGCCAGGGGCTGCGCTCCTCCCACTCCGCGAAGCACATGGAGTACTTCATCGGGTTTCCCAGGGTGGAACGCTCGGTGCCGCCCGGACGCGCACCGCCGACATTGCGTAGCGCGAGACGCACGGCGCGGCCGATGGTGGCGTTGGCGCGGTTGCCCTGACCGAGCGCGGAGAGCCCCATGTTCATGCCGATGCGCTGTCGGATGGGCCCGTTGACGACCATGACCGGAGAGGCGCCCATGGTCGTGGCCATGACGCCGTGGACGTTGAACGTGTCCGTGCAGGCGGCTTGGACTGCGGCGATGACCACCGGCAGGTACTCCGGCCTGCACCCGGCGAGGACCGAATTGACCGCGATTTTCTCGACAGTCGCGGGCGCCATGTTCGGCGGGATGGTGGCGACGAGGGATTGCGGGTCCCGGGCCGTCCCTTCAAGCATGCGCAGGACCCGTTCCGGCGTTGGCGGAACGACGGGCAGCCCGTCCGAGAACCCCTGGTCGAACATGAACTCGTGCACGTCGTCGTCCGGGGCGATCTCTATGCGCCGCGCGCTTAAGGGGCTGTTCTCCGAAGCCGCCCGCAGGCGTTCGCCGATGATCGGATCCTGGGTCAGCGAACCGCATCCCGGTCGCCAGTCGGGATAGGCGTCCCAATCCACGGTCGCCGCTGCCGCGTGACGTTCGAAGAACGCGCGCCATTCGCTCTTGTCGAAGCCGACCAGGCGATCGGCTTCGACGCCCTCATGGTCGGCCGCGATGACCAGGGGGACGGTCTCGACGTCGTAGGCGAACGAAACCGTCAACTCGGAGTCGTCCAGCACCGGTGCGTTCAGCGCATGTCGGCGGGCCAATACCTCGCTGCCTTCGGCGGTCTGGCCGGCGACGAGGACACCCAGGCCCGATTCCCGGTGCAGGGCGTCGATCAGCGGCATGACGAGGTTGCAGGTCGGACAGTCTTCCTTGACGAAGCAGACGACGGACTTCGTTCCGCGCGGGAACGCGTGCGACCTGCCGTCGAGGTCCTGCAGCGAAAACGCCGGCAGCAGCGCTGACATCCGTGCATCCCTATCCGCGACAATGGTCGTATGGTAGTCGCGGCAAGAACGTATTGGGAAGCGGTGCCAACGGTCGCGATGGGGATCGGCGGACGGCTCCCGGTGCGAACGGAGGCATATAATCCGACGGCTGGCGCGTTCGGTATGGGTCATTGAGACATGTTGTTGCGGGAGTGCGACCTGGGGCGATATTCATGATGTCGTTCGCCGCCGCCCTGTTTCTCGCCTATCTCGGATCCTGCGCGCTGCTGTGGGCGATGCAGGACAGTCTTCTGTTCCACCCTCGGGCATTGACGTACCCGCCGGCGCACCAGGCCGCCGTCTCGGCGGAAGTCGAACGCCCCGATGCGGTCTTGCGCGGCTGGATCGTCAATGGCGAGCAGACCGGGCCGGTGGTCGTCTACTTCGGCGGCAACGCGGAGGAAGTATCGGTGAACATTCCCTCGTTCGCGGACCGGCGCGCGACGACGGTGCTGTTCAACTATCGCGGGTACGGCGAGAGTACGGGAAAGCCCTCGGAGCGCCACCTGGTGGCAGATGCCGTGGCCGTCGCCGAGTGGGCGAAAACACGGTTTCCGGGCCGTCCCCTGGTGCTTTTCGGATCGAGCCTCGGCACCGGCGTCGCGTCGCTGGCCGCTGCGCGAATCGCCCCGGATGCGGTGATCCTCGTCAGTCCCTACCGCAGCATCACCCGCGTCGCCGAGAAGCACTTTCGAATATTCCCCGTGCGCTGGTTGCTGCGGCACCGCTTCCGCGCCGAAGCGGTCGTGGCTTCGATGCCGCCGACCCTCGTTATCGCGTCATCGGTGGACGGGGTCATCCCGTTTGCCGAAAGCCAGGCCATGGTGCAGGCCATGCGAGCTGTAAAAGACGGCCCCCCTGTCGCATTTCGCACCATCGATGTCCCCCACGGCGCGTTTCCGGGCCAGCCGGAGTTCTGGAGGGCGGTGGATGACTACCTCGCGGGACTGGTGCAGGCGTAAGGCCCGGGCCGCTCCGGCCGCGAGCCTATTGCCAGAATCGTTCGCTCTTCATCCAGGACCGTACCGGTATGAGTTCGCCGGAAATCGCATCCGAGGCGGGCGATGCCAGGAATAGCGCAAGGTTGGCGACGTCTTCCGGATTGGGCGGCAGGTCGAGGCGCGGCACCGGGTTGCCCTCGTCGTCGACAGACGACGGGATGATGCCGTAGCCCTTCAACTCTTCCGTGGCGATGAGGCCGGGCAGTATGCAGTTGACGTTGATGTTGTGCCTCGCCCACCTGCAGGCGAGGTTGTTGGTCAGGCTGAGGACGCCCGCCTTGGCGGCGGAATAGTGGAGCTGGCCCGGATTTCCCTTGCTGCCGGCGGTGGAGGAGACGTTGACGATCTTGCCTCCTTTCTGCGCGATCATCTGCCTGCCGGCGGCGAGACAGACGAGGAAGCAGCCCGTGAGGTTCAGTTCCACGATGTGGCGCCACTCGTCGAGGGGCGTATCTTCCGGCGCATGACCCCGGCCCCAGCGGCCGGCGTTGTTGACGACCACATCCACGGCGCCATAGGCGTCGACGGTTCTGGCGATCAGCGCATCGACCTGGTCTTCATCGGTGATGTCGACCGGAACCGCCAGGGCGCTCTGGCCGCCGGCCTCGATCTTGGCCGCAACCTCTCCGATGTTCTCGGTGTTGCGGCTGGCCACCACGACGTTGGCGCCGGCGGCCGCATAGGCAATGGCCATGGGCTTGCCCAGCCCCCCGGCAGCGCCGGTGATGATCGCCGTCTTTCCGTCAAGCCTGAAATTCGACACGGATTCCTCCTCGTTGGTGGATGGTTGGAAGGCGTACTTCGACGCGAAGTGTTCCGCGGCAAACCCGCGGTGCTATTCGCGTTTCTTGACGTAGAGCACCAGTTCGTGGTCCACGAGCTGGTAGCCGTGCGCTTCGACGATCTCCCGCTGCAAGGCTTCGATACGCTCGTTTACGAACTCGGTCACGGTTCCCGTGTCCACGTCGACCATATGGTCGTGATGATCCTGGTCCGCGAGCTCGTACACGGCATGGCCGTCGTCGAAGTTGTGCCGTTCGACGATGCCCGCGCTCTGGAACTGGGTCAATACCCGATAGACCGTCGCAAGACCGACCGAGTCGTCGGTCTCGAGCAGGTGCCTGTAGACGTCCTCGGCGCTCATGTGGTGCGGCTCGGCGCTTTCCAGCACCTGCAGGACCTTGAGTCGCGGCAGGGTAACCTTGAGACCGGCCTGTTTCAGATTCTGTTGCGACATGACCCACCACCGCGACCCGAAGGGTCAAGGTACTATCCGCACCTGGAATCGTCCAGTCTTTGCTTTCGCGGTGACGCGCTACAATGGTCGCCGCCAGATCCCGCAGACAGGGGGGACGATGCCGGATTTCATTGACGGGGAGACAGACGCGTGAGCTTGGTCGAGGTTCGTGATCTGCATGTGAATTTCGGCGATGTCGAAGCCGTGCGCGGGGTCTCCTTCGACATCGATCCCGGCGAGACGGTGGCGCTGGTCGGCGAGTCCGGCTCCGGCAAGTCGGTAACAGCGCTGTCGATCCTGCAGTTGCTGCCCTATCCGCTGGCGAGCCATCCCGGGGGCAGCATTCTCGTCAATGGCGAAGAGATGCTCGGCGCCGACAAGGCACGGTTGCTGGACGTTCGCGGGGCGATGGTGAGCATGGTCTTCCAGGAGCCGATGACCTCCCTGAACCCGCTGCACAACATCGCCAAGCAGGTGGGAGAGTCCCTCGTCGTGCACAAGCGCATGAGCAAGGCCGTAGCCCGCGAGCGCACCCTGGAACTCCTCCACCGCGTCGGTCTGCAGGAAGCGGAGAGCCGCCTGGGCGCCTATCCGCACGAGCTTTCGGGCGGCCAGCGACAGCGCGTGATGATCGCGATGGCATTGGCGAACGAGCCGAAACTCCTGATCGCCGACGAGCCGACCACGGCGCTCGACGTGACGATCCAGGCCCAGATACTCAGGCTCCTGAAGGAACTGCAGCGCGAGTTCGGCATGGCGATGCTGTTGATCACCCACGACCTCGGAATCGTTCGCAACATGGCTGACCGCGTGTGCGTCATGACGGAAGGCGAAATCGTGGAGACCGGTCCGTCGGAACGCGTGTTCACCGAGCCGAGCCACAGCTATACGCAACACCTGCTGGCGGCCGAGCCCAAGGGAGACCCGGCGAAGAGCGATACCGCGGCGCCGGTCGTGGCGTCGGCGGAGAACGTGACCGTGAAGTACGCCCTGGGCAAGAGCTGGTTGGGCGGCAGTCGCTACTTCACGGCGGTAAAAAACGTGGCTGTGACCGTTCGGGCGGGCCAGACCGTGGGAGTCGTCGGAGAATCCGGCTCCGGCAAGACGACACTGGGCCTTGCCATGCTGCGGCTCCTCGCAGCGGAGGGGAACCTGCGCTTCGATGACCAGGATATCGGTGCGGTAAAGCGGCGGGATCTGGTGGGGCTGCGAAAGAACATGCAGATCGTGTTCCAGGACCCCTACGGCTCGCTGTCGCCGCGCATGTCCGCGCAACAGATCATCGAGGAAGGCCTGCGCGTGCACAATCCCGAGGTCGGAAAGGAGGAGCGCCGCGCGCGCGTGCGCGAGGTCATGGCGGAGGTCGGACTGGACCCCGATCACCTCGAGCGCTACCCGCACGAATTCTCCGGCGGCCAGCGGCAGCGCATATCCATCGCGCGGGCGATGGTGCTGAGGCCGCGTTTCGTCGTGCTCGATGAGCCCACCTCGGCGCTCGACATGTCCGTCCAGGCGCAAATCGTGGACCTGTTGCGCGACTTGCAGAAGGCGCACAACCTGGGCTACCTGTTCGTCAGCCACGACCTCAAGGTCGTGCGCGCGCTCGCGAACTGGCTGATCGTCATGCGCGACGGAGAAATCGTCGAACAGGGGCCCGCGGACGAGGTGTTCGATCGGCCCCGCAACCAGTACTCGCGCGCGCTGTTCGCGGCCGCGCTCGACATGGCCACCGACGAGGAAGCGTTGCAGCAGTGACGCAGACAAGCGTCGGCGGGGGCGCCTCGGCGCCGGATCCGCAACGCCATGACGAGGAGATCACGTTTCTGGGCCACCCCCGCGGGCTCTTCGTGCTGTTCTTCGCCGAGATGTGGGAACGGTTCAGCTACTACGGCATGCGCGCCCTCCTGGTGCTCTACCTGGCGCACCATTTCCTGTTCGACGATCGATTCTCGAGCGGCCTCGTCGCCACCTACGGTTCCATGGTGTACCTGATGCCCATCATCGGAGGCTTCATCGCCGATCGGTACCTCGGCTTCCGAAAAGCGGTGGTGGCGGGAGCGATTCTGCTCTGTTTCGGGCACGCCTTGATGGCGTTTGAAGGCACGCCGGCGACCCTTCTCGACGGCGGGGTGGTGCGGGACGATTTTGCGGTCGGAGTCCTGTATCTCGCCCTGTCGTGCATCATCGTGGGCGTGGGTTTCCTCAAACCCGCCATATCGAACATCGTCGGTCAACTGTACGGCCCCGACGACGCTCGGCGCGACCAGGGATTCACCATCTTCTACATGGGAATCAATCTGGGCGCCCTGTCCGCGATGCTGCTGTGCGGATGGCTTGGCCAGGCCTACGGCTGGGGCTATGGCTTCGGCCTCGCGGGGATCGGAATGCTGGCCGGGCTGGCGACCTTCATCGGCGGCCAGCGCTGGTTCGGCGGGGCGGGCGAACCGCCGGCGCCTTCGGTCCTGCGCGAACGCCTGGGCGGGATCACGCGGGAACACCTGATCTATCTCGGCGCCGTCGTCGCGATCGCGGCCACCTGGTGGCTGTTGCAGCACCGCGCCATCGTCGGCAGCCTGCTCGGCATCGTCTCGGCAGCGGCTGTCGTCGGCGTCGTGCTTTATTCGGTGCTGCGTTGCGCGCGCGTGGAGCGGGACAGGATGTTCTCGGTACTGTTCCTGACGCTGGTATCCGTTGTTTTCTGGACGCTGTTCGAGCAGGCCGGAACCAGCATGACCTTCTTCACGGAGCGCAACGTCCACACGGAGCTCTTGGGTGTCGAAATGCGGGCGTCGCAGATGGGCTTCCTGAATCCCGCGTTCGTGATCCTGCTGGCGCCGCTCTTTTCGATCGCGTGGCGGGAACTGGCCCGTCGGGGCATGGAGCCATCGACGCCGATGAAGTTCGGGCTCGGCGTCGTCCAGGCCGGATTGGGGTTCCTGGTCCTCGTCTTCGGCGCCGGCTATGCCGACTCGGCGGGACAGGTGGCCGTCGCCTGGCTGGTGCTCGCGTATCTGCTCCACACAACGGGAGAACTCTGCCTCTCGCCCGTCGGGCTGTCCATGGTGACCCGGCTGTCGGTGGCGAAGGTGCTCGGGCTGATGATGGGGGTCTGGTTCCTGTCAAGCGCCGCGGCAAGCTATCTTGCCGGACTGATCGCCGGCACCGCCGCGGTGGAACGGGCGCCCGGCGCCGAGGTGGACGCGCTGGCGTCGCTGCCCACCTACGTCGGGGCATTCGAGGTGATCGGCTATGCCGGCGTAGCCATCGGCGTCGTCGTCATGCTGGTCACGCCCCTCGTCAGGCGCCTGATGCACGAGTAGACCCGGTCGGTCTTCAGAGCGCCGACAAGGTGACGAAGACCGTAAGCAGAAACCCCGGTATCAGCATGACGGCGTAGCATGTCGTCAGGAAACTCCACTTCACCGTCGTGAGAACGGGTCCATCGCCGTAGTAGCGCAACAGCGCGAGGATGTTGTACACGGCGAGGGCGAGGAGGAGGACGATGTCCGGGATGCCGCCGATCATGGCGTCGGGCACGAGCGCCAGCACGGTGAACACCGCGAACGCGACCACGTGCACATGGGTGCTGAAGACGAGATGTTCGACGTAGAAGCGCCGTTTTTTCCTGTAGAAGAGCGCGAGCAGGAGCGCAAACACGGGGAGCATGAAGAACATGGTGATCGGCAGGTTGTTCTCCAGCCGGGCCGCCGCGAGCCGCGGCGAGTGCAGCCAGTCGAGGCCCTGCGAGAGGTAGAACCGTTCGACCTCGGTAATCGCGTCCTGTCGGCGGTCGGCCCAGACGGCCAGTCCGTAGGCGACGGACTTGGCCCCGGGATTGCTCTCGCGGGAGAGGGCTTCGTCGAGCTTGTGGCGCCGCTGGGATGAAAGCGCCTTTCTCAGCGCGGTGAAATCCACCGTTTCGGCCTGCTTCGCGTTGAAACTAGTCGCCGGGTCTTCTTCCTTGGGCCCTTCCGGTTTCGTGGACACCGACAGGACGAAGAAAAAGAGCAGGCTGAAGAAGAGGTAGAGCCGTATCGGTGAGGAGTAGTGTGCCCGGCGATTGCGGGAGAACTCGGCGGACAGTTCCCCCGGGCGGGTGAACAGGAGTTTCAGGGTGCGGAACATGCGCGAATCGACGTCGAGTGTTTCGTGCAGGACGTCCCTGACCAGCGATGGCAGCGAGCGGATGTAGTCGCGGTCGTTCTGCCCGCAGTGGGCACAGAAACTGAACGAACGCTCGTTGCCGCAGTTGGGGCAGTTCATTGGCGGCGGCGCGGTCGTGTCGACCGGAAGGCTACGTGGATGACGTCTCCGTATCGTCCGCGAGCACATTCCTGATCGACTCCACCAGGTTCATCGGCAGCGGAAAGACGATGGTGGAGGACCTCTCGCCGGCGATCTCCGTCAGCGTCTGCAGGTACCGGAGTTGCATGGAATTCGACTGGCTGGAGAGTCTTTCGGCTGCGGCGACCAGTCGCTCGGCGGCCTCGAACTCGCCGTTGGCATGGATGATCTTGGCGCGACGTTCGCGCTCGGCTTCCGCTTGCCTGGCGATCGCGCGGATCATGCTGTCATCGATGTCGACGTGCTTGATCTCGACGTTGGCGACCTTGATTCCCCATTGATCCGTCTGTTGATCGAGGATGGCCTGGACGTCCGCATTGAGGCGCTCCCGCTCGGACAACAGTTCGTCGAGCTCGTGTTGACCCAGCACGGAGCGAAGGGTGGTCTGGGCAAGCTGTCCGGTCGCCTCCATGTAGTCCTCGACGTTGATGATGGCGTTCTGCGAATCGATGACGCGGAAGTAGAGCACCGCGTTGACCTTGACCGAGACGTTGTCGCGGGTGATGAGATCCTGGGACGGAATGTCCATCACGATGGTGCGCAGATCGACCCGCACCATCTGCTGCAACACGGGAATGATGATGATCAGGCCGGGACCTTTCACGCGATAGAAGCGCCCGAGCATGAAGACGACGCCGCGTTCGTATTCGCGCAGCACGCGAAACGCGCTCGCAAGGAGCGCCACCAGAATGCCGATGATGACTAGTCCAAAAATCTCCGCCATGCCTTGCTCCTTGATTGACTAATTCGTTTCGTCGCCTGTCCGCACGACGTCCAGTCTGACGCCTTCCACCGCGGTCACCTTGACGCGTGCGCCCTTTTCCAGGGGCTCGCGACTTCGGACCTGCCAAATTTCGCCCGCGGCCCGGACCCGGCCGTCGCCGTCGAAATCGTCGAGCACTTCACCCTCGGCGCCGACCATGGCTTCCGCCCCCGATACGACAGATGCGCGCCTGGCGCGCACAGCGGCGCCAAGGGTCAGGAAGACCAGGGCTCCGCTCGCGGTTGCGATGCCGGCGATGATCGGCACGGACACCTGGTAGCCGGGGAGGTCGGTATCCATGAGGATGACCGAACCGATGACGAATGCAGCAACACCGCCGACTCCGAGTATGCCGAAACTCGGCGTGAATGCCTCGGCGACCATCAGCCCGATTCCGACCACAATGAGAGCCAGTCCGGCGTAATTGATCGGCAACATCTGCAGCGCGTAGGCGCCCAGCAGCAGGCAGATCACTCCCACTACGCCACCCACGCCGGTGCCCGGGTTGTAGAACTCGAGTATGAGTCCGTAGATGCCGATCATCAGCAGGATATAGGCCACCGTCGGATCGGTGATGACGCTGAGAAGTTCGTAGCGCCAATCGGTCTCGATGCGATGGATTTCGCTCGCGGCGGTCTCGAGCGTCACAGGGCGGCCGTTCACGTCTACCGTCGTGCCATCGATCTGCGCGAGGAGGTCTTCCATATCCTCGGCCACCAAGTCGATGACCCCGAGTTCCAGCGCTTCCCGGGCGGGTAGATTGGATGCTTCGCGAACCGTTTTTTCGGCCCATTCGACGTTGCGGCCGCGCAACTCGGCGATGCTGCGAATGTATGCGACCGCGTCGTTGATGACCTTGCGCTCCATTGCCGTGCCGGGCGGAGACACGCCTTCGTTCTCGGTTTCTCCATCCGCAGGCGGCTCTTCGTCTTTCGGTTCGGTCGGCTGGGGAAAGGGCAGTGGACTGCCTCCTCCGATACTGACGGGCGTGGACGATCCGATGTTGGTTGCCGGCGCCATCGCCGCGATGTGGCTGGCGTACATGATGTACGTTCCGGCGCTGGCGGCCCGGGCGCCGTTGGGCGAGACATACGTGGCCACCGGCGTATTCGAAGCGAGCAGGGCCTTGATCATGTCCCGCATCGCCTTGTCGAGGCCCCCGGGAGTATCCAGGCGCAGGACAAGGAGGTCGACCTGCGCTTCATCGGCATCATCGAGCGCGCGGATGAAATGGTCCGCCGAAGCCGGCCCGATCGCGCCTTCGATGTCGAGCAGCCATACCTTGGCGCCATCCGCATGCTGTGCGAGGCAGACGACGAGAGACGCGGCGGCGAGGCGATGAATCATGTAACACCTCGAATTTCGGGCTAGTGTCGTGTCACGCGCGTTATGACGCTTCAGCGTGTCCCACGGGGTCTGTGGCAAGGCGCGTCCCCGCAGGGAATGGTCGGCTCCATTTCCAAGGGGTGCAACGCGGCCACAGGCCCCATGGGACGCGCCCTTCGGGAGATCGCCATGCACGCCACTGCCGCGTTGTGGCCCTTGAGAATATGCCAGATATTCCCTGCGGACCACGCCTTGCATTGACGCGCATGGCGAACTCTGAAGCGCCAGAATGCGCGTGACACGACACTAGTCCTTATACAGGGAGCAGGGAGCGGATGCCAGTGTCCCACTCGACCTCGAGGGGCGCTCCGGACAGAGGACGTCAGGGGGCCGTTATGGCGAGGTCGCGCTCGGCCAGCCAGTCGGCGTTGAAGAGCCGCGAGCGGTACTTGCTGCCGTCGTCGCAGAGCATGGTCACGACGACGTGGCCGGGGCCAAGCTCTTGTGCCACCTTCACGGCCCCGCAGAGATTGATGCCCGTGCTGGATCCCAGGAACCATCCGCTGCGTCGCAACTGCGAATAGACCATGTCGACCATTTCCCGGTCGGACACCTGGGTGGCCCAGTCGACCTCTGCGCAGGCAAAGTTGTCGGTCACCCGTGAACTGCCGATGCCTTCGGTGATCGAAGGCCCCTGGCTCATCACCGTCTCGCCGGACGTGACGTGGTTGTACAGGGCGCTTCCCATGCAGTCGGAAAGCACGAGTTGCACATCGGCATTGCGCTCCTTCAGGTATTGCGAGACGCCCGCCAGGGTGCCGCCGGTCCCCACGGAGCAGACGAAAGCGTTCACCTTGCCGTCGGTCTGTCGCCATATTTCCGGCCCGGTCGACTCGTAGTGCGCCAGGGTGTTCGCCGTGTTGTCGAACTGGTTGGCCCAGACCGCGTTGTCCAGTGTCGCCGCGTACCGT
The DNA here is from genome assembly GCA_963668365.1 of Pseudomonadales bacterium. GTDB lineage: Bacteria > Pseudomonadota > Gammaproteobacteria > Pseudomonadales > Azotimanducaceae > VXNE01. The sequence continues at coordinate 3,225,430 of OY764266.1, read as the reverse complement.
CCTGCCTGCTTCTGGTAGTTCGCCTCGTCGGCGTAGGGTACGGTCTCGACCACCCGAACCTCCGCGCCAAGCGTATGCAGGATGTCGACCTTCTCCGGCGACTGGTTGTCCGGCATGTAGATCACGCACTCGTAGCCGCGCGCATTGCAGATGTGGGCGATGCCGATGCCGGTATTGCCCGCCGTCCCTTCGACCACGGTGCCGCCGGGCTTGAGGGCCCCGCTCTTCTCGTACTCGCGGATGATCCACCAGGCGGCGCGGTCCTTGACCGACCCTCCGGGACTCATGAATTCCGCCTTGCCCAGAATCTCGCATCCCGTGGCCTCGGACAGGTCTGCCAAGCGGATGAGCGGCGTGTTGCCAATCGCTTCGATGAAGCCGTTGCGGGTGTCCATTCAATGTCCGGTGACGAAGAAACGGAAATATTATCCCGGAATCCGCCATCCGCCGCGTGGTGATCACCGAGTCTCGCGCTGGTCACTGGGCGGAATCGCCCGGAGGGTTTCCGTTTGCATATCGCGGGCTTCCGCGTAAACCTTAAGGAAACCCCCTGAAGCGCTTGGGAGGGCGAACGTGGATCACAAATTCGTGTCGGAGCCGGAGACCATCGGCCTCGACTCGCAGAAGCTCGCTGAACTCACGCGCCGCGTGCGCCGGGACGTCGACGAGGGATTGTTGCCGTCGGCGCAGATCGCCGTGGCGAGGGAAGGGCGCGTCGGGTTGTTCGAGACGTTCGGTGAGGCCGACAACAACACGATGTACTGCGTCTTTTCGTCCACCAAGGCCGTGATGTCGGCGGCAGCCTGGCTCCTGATTGTAGAGGGCGAACTCGACCTTGAGGAACGCGTCGCGGCGATCGTTCCGGAGTTCGCCATCAACGGCAAGGAGATCGTGACGGTGGAGCAGTTGTTCCTGCACAGCGCCGGGTTCCCCAGCGCGCCGTTCCGCCCGCTGGAGTGGGATGATCGCGAGGCGCGACTCGCGCGGTTCTCGCGCTGGCGTCTCAACTGGGTGCCCGGCTCGCGGTTCGAATATCACCCGACGTCGAGCATGTGGGTGATAGCCGAAATCGTCGAACGCCGCAGCGGAAAGGATTTCAGAGAGTTCATTCGCGAGCGCGTGATCAAGCCCCTTGGCCTGACCGACCTGCATGTCGGCCTGCCGGCGGAGGAGAACCATCGCGTTGCCGAGTGCGTCCATGTCGGCGACGGACTGACAAGCGATGATTATGCCCGGCTCGGGGTTCCGGAGCCGCCGGTCACGGAAGTGACCGAGGATGCGATCCTGAGTTTCAACCGACCGGAATTTCGAGCCGTGGGGGTGCCCGGCGGCGGCGGTGTCGCCACGGCGGCGGGCCTGGCCCTGTTCTACCAGGGATTGCTGCACGGCGGCGCGCTCGGAGGACCCGAGGTCTGGAGCGCCGAAACCCTCGCCATGGCGCTTGAAGTGCGGAGCGGGGATCTCGTGGATCCGCTGTATGGCAAGCGGGTCAATCGGGCCCTGGGCGTGGTTGTGGCGGGAGACCGTGAGCGGAATTTCCGCGGCTTCGGACACAGGAATTCACCCCTGGCCTTCGGCCATGGAGGCGCCGGTGGCCAGATCGCGTGGGCCGACCCGGCAAGCGGGGTCTCCATCGGCTATTGCACCAACGGCCACGACCGCAATCCGTTGCGAATGGGGCGGCGCGGCGTGGGCATCTCGAATCGCGCGGCGGTTTGCCGGGCGGACTGAATTGGACCGCTTGCCGAAAACGCCTGTCGCGGCGCTGGATGATTCGATCCTCGAGGAGTTCTCGGCCTTTCTCGAGGTGTTGCTCCGGCGCGCGGGCGAGGTGGTCCTGCCGTACTTCCGGCAGTCCATAGCCGTGGATGACAAGCGCGACGGCCAGCACGGCTACGACCCGGTCACGGCCGCCGACCGTGAAGCGGAGAAAGTCATGCGCGCGGCTATCCGGGCGCACTATCCCGGACACGGGATCTACGGCGAGGAATATGGTTTTGAACCGGGCGCGGCGGGCCTCACCTGGGTGCTGGACCCGATCGACGGGACGCGAAGTTTCGTCGCGGGGATGTTGCACTGGGGCGTTGTCGCGGGACTGTACGACGGCGAAAAGACCGTGCTGGGCGGGGTGTATCAGCCGGTGGTCGATGAACTCTTCACGGGCGACGGGGGTGCTGCGTGGTGTGCGAGCAAGGGTAGGAAACGCGAGTTGTCGGTGCGGGCCTGCCCCGGGCTCGACCGGGCGGTGTTGTGCTGCACGCACCCGGAGATGTTCAAGGACGCGACGGAACTGACGGCGTTCCACCGGGTGAGAGAACGCGCGCGGCTGTCGCGCTATGGTGGCGACTGCTACCTGTATTGCTTGCTGGCGATGGGATGTATCGATCTGTGCGTCGAAGCATCGCTCAAGCCATACGATATCCAGGGCGTGATTCCCGTCGTGCGGGGCGCCGGCGGCGTCATCACGACGTGGGATGGCGATGCGCCGGAGGATGGGGGACGCATCGTTGCCGCCGGCGATCCGCGGGTGCATGCGCAGGCGCTGGAACTGTTGGCAGGATGAACGGAGCCGCATGAGCGACGACGATCCTTTCAGCTGGATCTGCCTGCGTTCGCACACCGCGCCCCAGCCGATCAACGAGGCGGCGCTGGTCCTGACGGCGATGGGTATCGACAATTACGTCGAACTCCAGGCCGGGGAGTGGTGCCTCTTCATCCGGCAGGGACACTGGAACGCGGCGGTGGACCAGCTCGAACGCTACCGCGCGGAGAATGCTCCACCAAGGGTCCGAATCCCTCCGATCATCACTTTCGATAGCGGTTGGGCAGGGATACTCGGCTACCTGCTGGTGATCTGGTCGGTGCCCGGATTGGCTTCATGGGGCATGCTCGGCGAGAACTGGCAGAATGCGGGGCTCATGCAGGCCGGCCTCCTGGTTCAGGGCGAGTGGTGGCGGGCCGTCACCGCGCTTACGCTCCATGCCAGCTTCGCGCACCTGGTTGCGAACTCGCTTTTTGGTGCGGTGTTCGGGTTGATGGCCGGACGCTATCTCGGTTCCGGCTTCGCCTGGCTCCTGATACTCATGGGTGGCGTATTTGGCAACCTCCTGAACGCGTGGGCGCGCCCCGACGAGTTTCGTTCCCTTGGTGCATCCACCGCGACCTTCGCCGCGGTGGGACTCATCTCGGCGTTCGTCTGGCGTCGTGGCTACTTCCGGGGCCGCGGCTTGCGGCGTGGCCTGGCGCCGGTATTCGCAGGTGTCGCGCTGCTCGTCTTCACGGGGCTCGGCGGCGGGAATACCGACATTTTCGCCCACATCGCGGGATTCGCGTGCGGCGCGGGGCTCGGCTACCTGGCGGCGGGCTTCGACATCCGGCGGCTGGGATACAGCGGGCAGTACCTCTCCGGCGCCGTCGCCGTTCTCCTGGTGCTGATCGCCTGGTCCCTGGTCGACACGACGTGAATCCCGGTCGTCGCGAGTATTGCTACTGCGTCGCGGAGTGGGGCGTTGGCACGATGCGTTGCACGTGGACACCCCCCGGCTCGATCATGCCGGCTATCCGGGGCCCGATTTCATTCTTCCAGGTATCGCTGTCGTAGACCTCGGCGTAGAGCCGCTCGCGTTCCGCCTCCGATTCGAAACGGCGCATCCAGACAAAGACCGTCTCGTCTTCCTCGCCCCGGAACATGCCGGTGACGATCATTCCGCAGGCGACCTGGAAGGGGAGGATCTCCTCTTCCATGACCTTGATCCAGGCGTCCATCCTGCCGGGGACGATCTTGTACTGTCGAAGTTCGTAAAACATGTTCAGCTCCTGTTGTTGAACGCCTCGGCTTCACCCGTGGACCGTCAGTATTCGTACCGCTCGTAGAATCCCATGCTTCGCGCGACGTCGACGGCGCGCCGGTAGGCGACGATGGCGTAGACCTTTTCGTCTTGCAGTCTTTCCAGTTCCGCTTCCAGTCTGCCGAGTTCCCGGTACATTTCATTCAAGTTGTCTTTCAATCTGTCGGCCGGCGGCCTGTCCCCGTTGTTGTTCGATGTGTCTTCGTCTTCGGGTGATTCGATCTCACCGATTTTCCGTCTGAGGTCCTTGATTTCTTCTCTTGTCGAGTGGATTCCGTAGTCGACACGGTGAACGGAATCGATTGTCTCGCGCACGGCGATTCCGACGTTGTACCCCTCGAGGAAATAGGGCTCCAGGATCGCCGGGCAGACGCCCCTGTAACCCAGGCCGACACGGCCTTCGTGGTAACCGCCGTCCTCGGTGCAGTAGACCATGAGCCCTCGGTCCCGGCCTTCGCTGTAGGCATCCTCGTCCGGATAGACGCCGTACTGCGAACATGCGTCGTGATACTGCGCAAGATGCGCGAGCGGCTTGCCCTCCTGTCCGTCGCGCTCGCCCACCGCGTACCAGTCGGCCGTCAGGCATTCGGACTCCGACATCGCGGCGCAGCCGCAGAGGAGCGAGGCCACTCCCAGCATGGCCGGGAACAACAGCCGCGCTCCGAAGACTCCACGACCCACGGAACCAGCATCCATATCGACTCTCGATGATGCCGGATGCGCTGCCATTACGATTGCCCTTTGCCACTTCATCCTGATGGTTGCTTCGGCATCGTTTCATCGGACATGATTCGACGCCCCTTGGCGCCCTGGGCCTCGAGAAGGGCAACGATGCCACGGGATCCCGGCAGGTGTCCCGCGCCCACGAGCACCAACCAGTTGCCCGGCTTGCCGAGGAGGTCCTTTATGCCTGCCGCCATGGTCACGTTCCTTTCGTAAATGAGGGCTTCCAGCAATGCGCGATCCGCAGCGCCGACCGTGTACTGTTCGAAAAGCCGCAACATCTCGTCGTCGTCGCCTAGGAGCCAGGAGCGCACCAGTTGCGCTATTAGCGGTTCGATCCCTGCCATGTCGTCCACCGTATCGACGAGCAATTCAACCTGGTCGGGCATCGACACGCCGCCGAGCAGCGCAAACTGCTGCTCGACGGATTCGAGTTCGTGAATGACTTGGTCGCCCCGACGGAGGAGGAAGTGCGCTTCAACGCCGTAATTCGGCAGATATCCGAATTCTGCCAGGCGGGCAGCCGTGATCTGCGTGGCGAGAAAAATGGGCTTGAGCCGTTCGACCTGTGCGATGTCGATGCCGAACTGCCGCAACACTCCTCGCAAGCGGTCGAGTTGCGCGTCATCCAGGCTCTCCTGGATTCTCGTGCCGCGGGGGAGGAGTGCGAACTTCGCGAATGCCTGCATGGCCGTGGCGGGTTCGACGTTCACGATATCGGCTTCCACCACGATGTGATCCGCCTCGATGAACGCCGTTTCGATCGACTGTGGCAGTGGATATAGTCCGGCCTTCAGCGCATGTACGGTACCCACGAGGTCGAGGCGCGATTCGCCGTCCTGGTAGCGCCACATGAAGAGCGGATGCGTCGCCTCGGATCCTGCCTTGATCTCTACGGAGCTGAAGGCCTTCGCGTCATTCAGTCGAGATATTTCGCACGGCCTTTCCGCTCCGGTTTCCTGGCGCGCGTCCTCGCATCCGTCGAGCGCGGCCTTGACGGCGGCGGCGGCGGTGTCATGCCCTCCCGCGTTGAAGGCGACGGGGTCGTCAGAGAACGACACGGCCATGGCCTTGCTTCCCTCGAGCGCCGGGTACTCGCCAACCGCGTCGTCCAGCGTGGCGGGCGTGGCTGCGGAAGCGGCAACCAGGATTGCCGGACAGGCGAGAATCTTCATGCGGGACCAATATCTGATATATTTCATAGGTTAGTTATATATATCATTGAAAATACTTAATATTTTTTAAGGATTCCATCTGCGGACCAAGCGCGCCGTCATGGACGCGGCTGGAGCGACCGGAGAATGAAACTCACTTTTGCGCCACCGGTTTCTCCCCGGCGGCGAGGATGGCGTCCTTGACCTCTTCATGCATGTTCGCGAGATCCTTTTTACTCGTGCCGCGCATGACCAGCGTCGTCCCGTAGCGCTCGCTCCTGTAGAACGGATAGCTGCCGAGTTCGATAGCGGGATAGCGGGCCTGGATGTCTGTCAACGCCGAGGCGATCTGGCTCTCCCCCAGGTACGCGGTGACCGACCGTGATCGCACGACGTCTCCGCCTTCGATTTCATCACCGACCGTGGACAACATCGCCTGCATGACGGCCGGAATGCCAGCCATGACAAAAACGTTCTCCATCCGGAATCCCTGCGGTCCGCCGGTTGGATTGCCGACGAGGGTGGCGCCATCGGGGATGCGCGCCATGCGCAGGCGATTTTCCATGACATCGTCGGGAGCGGGCCGGCGGCGCAGGCGTTCGGCGATTTCGGGACTGACGACCAGGGGTACGCCGAAGGCCTTCGCGATGCAATCCGCCGTGATGTCGTCGTGCGTGGGGCCGATACCGCCGGTAGTGAAGACATAGTTGAATCTCGCGCGCGCGGCGTTGACGGTGCCGACGATCTCTTCTTCGACATCCGGAATGACGCGAGCTTCGGCGACCCGCACACCCCACGCGTTGAGTTGCCGCGCGATGTGCGCGAGGTTGATGTCCTGGGTGCGGCCCGAGAGGATCTCGTTGCCAATGATGACGACGCTTGCGGTGACGACTCGATCAGTCATTCCTGCCCGGCCCTGATTGGCTATCGGCCGCCGAACTGCGGCGTTCTCTTCTCGGCAAAGGCGCGCCGGCCTTCCTTGTAGTCCTCGGAATCAAAGCATGCGCTCACGAGGCGGCGCACGTTGTCGAGGTCTTCCTCGACGCCGCCCCGCTCCCAGGCGTTGATCGCCGCCTTGGCGGCCTTGACGGTCAAGGGCGCATTCCGAGAGACCCTGTCGGCGTATTCGGTCACCGCGTCGATGATCGTCTCGCGCGCTTCGATGAAGTTGATCAATCCGATTCGAAGCGATTCCTGCGCGTCGAGAAATCGCGCGGACAGGAGGATGTCCCGGGCGGATGCCGGACCGACGATGCGGGAGAGCTTGGCCAGACCGTCGTAGCCATAGCCGAGCCCGAGCTTGGCCGCGGGAATGCCGAACAGCGAGTCCGGCGTCGCGAAGCGCACGTCGGCATTCAATGCCGCGGCGAGTCCGCCACCGATACAGTAGCCCTCGATGCAGGCGATCAACGGCTTCGTCAAGGAGGCCAAGGCTTTGCTGCCGCGCGCCGACGCGGCGCCGTAGGTGGCCATCTGCTCGGCGTTGGAGCGTTTGCTGTCGAATTCGCTGATGTCCGCGCCGGACACGAATGCCTTGCCGCCGGCGCCGCGCATGACGACGACTCGAATGGCCGAGTCCTGTTCGAAGTGCTCGATGATGTCGCCGATAGCTTGCCACATTTCAAGGGAAACAGCGTTCCGGCGCGCTGGATTGTTGTAGACCATCCAGCCGGTCCCGCCCCGCTTCCAGGCGCGCATCTTGTCTGTGCCGAGTTCGAGTTCCATTTCGCAAGGCTCCCTTGCCCGAAGCGCGCCGGATTCCGTGGCTCTATCGGCGAGCCAGCTTTTTCCGCTGACCTTCGACGTAATCGATCAGCACGTATTCTCCGAGCTTTTCCGGCGATGTATAGAACACCCGCCCGCCGTTGATGCGCGCGATCTGGTCCATGAATTCCTTCAGATAGTAGCTCGAATCCAGCATGAACGTATTGATCGCGATGCCCTTGCGCGTGCATCGCCGGACCGCGCTGTAGGTCGCCCGATAGGTTTCCCGCGTCGGGGGATAGGAGAAGTAGTGGCGACCGTTCGGCAGCAGGTGGGCGGTCGGTTCTCCGTCGGAGATCATGATGATCTGCTTGCTGCCGGCGTCGTGCTTCGATAGCAGGCTTTCCGCCAGCAGCATGGCGTGCTGCATGTTGGTGCCCAGCACGTACTCGTCCCATTGCAGCAGGGGAAGGTCGTGGGCCTTCAGTTCGCGCGCATAGGCGGCGAAGCCGATGATGTAGAAGTCGTCTCGGGGATACTGGGAGGTGATGAGGTTGTGCAATGCCAGGGCGACCTTTTTCGCCGCCTGGAACGCGCCTCGCAGCGCCATGGACCAGGATTGGTCCACGAGCATGGCGGTCGCTGTCGAAGTCCGAAGTTCCGACCGATAGACCTCGAAGTCTTCCGGTTGCAGGCGCACCGGCATCGACGGCCCCTCGCGGTCGATGGCGTTCCTGATCGTGCGCGGCATATGCAGGTGGAACGGGTCGCCATACTCGTACGGCTTGGTCTGTTCCAGGCGGTCGCCGAAACGCCCTTCTTCCGGCAGCGAGTGGCTGCCGAGACGTTGCCGCCGCAGGCGCGCGTAGATCTCGCCGAGCGCTTTCTGGCCGATCATGCGGGCGCCGCGGGGAGTGAGTTCCCACCGGTCTCCGTCGCGGATGTATCCCGCATCGCGCAGCGACTTCAGGAGTTCCTTGAGATTGTCGAGCGAATCAGCGGCTTCTTCGTCCAGCAGGTCGCGAAGCGCGTCCTGGTCGATACGCTCGACATCGCCGCTGCGTTCCGCCTCGCGCACCTGTTCGATGAGTTGGTCCAGATCGCGCATCTCGCCCATGAGCCGCATCGCGGCTTCGAGATCGAGTTCTTCTCCGCCACCGAATACATAGCGCTTGCCCTCGGGATTGAGGAAGTCCATTTCCTGCGCGAGCTTGACGAGTTCGGCCTCGAGCTCCGGGTCGCCGAAGCGATCCGACATCAATGACTGCAACTGCTCGCGCTGTTGCGGCGACAGCGAGGAGAGCATGGATTGCGACGCCGCCATCTGCCGCCGCATCTGGTCGAGCAATTCGTCCAGCGACTCTGGCGGATCGTCGCCAAACATGTCGCCGAACTTGCGCATGAAGTCGTCGAAACCCGGATCCTCGTTCCTGATCTTGCGCGCCAACATTTCGTTCAGCGCCTTGATCATGTCCTTCATGCGCTTGATGTCCTCGCCGGACATCTGGTTGACCATGCGCTCGATGTCGTTGAAGAACGTCCGGGTCATCGCCTTGCGCAACTGGTTGAGCAGTTCCAGGAACTTGCGCTGGGCGTCCGGGTTCAGGAACTCGTAACTCTCGAGCGTGTTCATCTTGCCTCCCGCATCCTCGGGAAGGTCGTCGAGTGCTTCCTGGTTGCGTTCGGCGATTTCCTTAAGGACGCGGTCCGCGTATTCGTCGTCGTCCCGGTCCATCCACTCGTCGATCGTGTCCTGCTCCATGTCGACGATGTGGGCGAGTTGCTGCTCGATGTCCCGCATGACGCTGGAGAGATCGAACTGTTCAAGCCTTTCGCGCCTGCGATCGCGCAACTTGTGCATGATGTCGCGCAGTCCCTGCACCGGGTGGTCGCCCGCCCGCATGCCGCGGGACATCAGGTTGCGCAGGGCCCAGCGGAGGTCGCCGTACTCCGTGAGGTCATCGGCGATGGCGGCGAGGACGTCGTCCGCCGAGATATCGAGTTCTTGTGTCCCGTCCCACCGGGAGTAGCGAAAACGTGTCGCGAAGTGGCGCAAGCGCGTCTAGCCCGACAGTCGCCGGGTTACGGGATTTCGTGGATGGAAGCGATGGTTCGGTTTCACGCAGCGGCTACCCTGTGAAGACGGCCTGGCCACGGAGGCCGTGCTTGTTCAGCAACTCGTGCAGGTGCAGGCCTTCGAGGATGAACTCGATTGCGGCGGCTACCTGCCCCGGCCCGGTCTCGCCGGCCAACTCGGCGACGGCCTCCCGCAGGCCATCCACCCGGCCCAGCATGTCGATGTAGTCCTCGACGGGCGTTGCTTCTCCCGTCTCGATGGAAAGGCCTTCGTTGAACGCCATGGCAACGGTCTCCAGCCTGTCCGTGTCGATATGACGGTCGTACACGGTCTTCACGGCGGCGTTGATGATGCGCTGGAGAATCTTGTCCTCCTGGCCTTCTTCCATGGCTTCGAATTCAACCTTGCCCTGCAGCGACGGGCCGATGAATGACAGGTCGGAAATGCGCGGAACGACCTCGGATTCGCCGAGTCGCAATGCCCGCCGGAACGCGTTGGCGAGCAGGGACTCGTAGTTGGAGATCGACATGCGCACGGAGACGCCGGAGCGCTGATTGATATCCGACGATCGCCTGGCGACGTGTGTCACTTCCGCGACGATCTCGCGCATGTAGGCAGGCGCATGGAGTTCGCGGCCCATCATGTCGAACTGCGACGCTTCCCGCTCCATGATGGCGATTTCCTGCTTCGCGGACTCTGGATAGTGCGTACGAATCTGCGCGCCATAGCGGTCCTTCAGCGGGGTGATGATGCGCCCGCGGTTGGTGTAGTCCTCTGGATTCGCGGTCGCCACAAGGAAGACATCGAGGGATAGCCGCACCTTGTGGCTGCGGATCTGGATGTCGCGCTCCTCCATGACGTTGAGCAGGCCGACCTGGATCCGCTCGGTGAGGTCGGGCAACTCGTTGATGGCGAAGATGCCGCGGTTCATGCGCGGCACGAGGCCGAAATGTATGGTCAGCGCGTCGGAGAGGTATCGGCCTTCCGCCACCTTGATCGGATCGATCTCTCCGATCAGGTCCGCGATGGTGATGTCCGGTGTCGCAAGCTTCTCCCCATAGCGCTCGTCGCGGTGCAGCCATCGAATCGGCGCGTCGTCGCCGTGTTCCCTGACGATGGCCTTCCCCGCTTCGGTGACGGGGCATTCGGGATTCTCGGGAATCTCGGTGCCGTCCAGGATGGGCGTGTACTCGTCGAGCAGGGCGGTCAGGCCGCGCAGGATGCGCGACTTCGCCTGGCCGCGTTCCCCGAGCAGAATCAGGTCCTGGCCACTCAGAATGGCGTTCTGGATCTCCGGGATGACGGTTTCGTCGTAGCCGACGATGCTAGGGAACAGATCGTCGCCGCCGGCAAGCCTGCCGATCAGGTTCCGGCGAAGTTCGGTCTTGACGGACGGCACCGAAATGTTGGCTGCCCGGAGTTCGCCGAGAGTGGCAGGCATCGGATCCATTACTTCCTCCCCTCCATCACGCCAAGGCTCTTGTCTCGTCTCCCGCCGTCGGGGCGGAGGCGACGGATGCGATTGGCCCCGGTTCGCGCCATGCGGAAAGTGTGTCAGCTACGCGGGGGGATCGCAACGCTCGGTGTCCCCAACGGTCTGCCCCGGGATGATGCGCCGAAGTTCGATCACCCCTCGTTGCGCGCCGAAGTGCCATACACTTGGGAAACACGACACCAGGGGAGATTCCCGTGCTCGACACTCGCGCCGCGCAATCCGCCATCGACCATGCCATCGCTCTCGGCGCCGACTTTGCCGAGGTGTTCGTGGAACGCAACCAGGTCAACAACATCGCCACGCTGTCGAACCAGGTCCGCGACATCGCCTCCGGCATCGACTTCGGCGTCGGCGTGCGGGTGGTCTACGGCGCCAGGGTGCTCTACGGCTATACCAACAGCACCGAAGCCGACGAACTGAAGCGCATCGTCTCGCAGCTTGCGGCCAAGGATCGTCGCGACCCGACTGTTGCCACCCGGGCATTCGACTTCCGCACGGCGGCTGATATCCACGGTGCGCGACGGACCCTGACCAGGGACGCGGAAGTTCGCGACAAGGTGGTCTACCTGCTCGACGCGGACCGGGCCGCGCGCGCCGCGAGCAACCTGGTAGCGCAGACCCAGGGCGCCTGCGGCCAGCGCGAGCAGGCCGTCGAGATCTTCAACAGCGAAGGGCTGCACATCCGCGACACGCGGCACTACATCCGGACCTCCTTTCAGGTGGTTGCTTCCAACGGCAGCGAGCAGGCCACGGGGAGGAGGAACGACGGTGGCCTGCGGGGCTGGGAGATCGTCGAGATGCTGGATCCCGCCGAGTGCGGCGCCGAGGCGGCGCGGCAGGCGCTCGTGAACCTGTCGGCGAGGCCCTGTCCGCCCGGGCGGATGCCGGTGGTGATCGGCAACGGCTTCGGGGGTGTGATCTTTCACGAAGCCTGCGGGCATCTCCTCGAGACCACCTCCGTCGCGAAAAAGGCTTCCGCATTTCACGACAAACTTGGCGAGACGATCGCCAATCCGATAGTCAACGCCGTCGACGACGGAATGCTGGTGGGGGAGTGGGGTTCCATCAATATCGACGACGAGGGGATGTCCACCGAACGCACCCAACTCATCAAGGACGGCAGGCTCGTCAACTTCCTCGCCGACCGCGTCGGCGCCGCACAGACGTCGCTGCCCCGCACCGGCTCCGGACGCCGCCAGAGCTATCGGTTCGCGCCCGCATCGCGGATGCGGAACACCTTCATCGAACCGGGAACGGCCAGCTTCGACGACATGATCGCGTCCATCGATCGCGGCATATACGCGTCCCACATGGGGGGCGGCTCGGTGCAGCCGGGGACCGGCGAGTTCAATTTCGCTGTCACCGAGGGCTACTACGTGGAGGGCGGGAGAATCCGCCACCCGGTCAAGGCGGCGACCCTGATCAGCACGGGGCCGGACGTGCTGAAACGCATATCGATGGTGGGGAGCGACTTCGCCCTGGCGACCGGGATGTGCGGTTCGATCTCCGGACTGGTGCCGACCACGGTGGGTCAGGCAACCCTGAAGGTCGACGACATCCTGGTCGGAGGGAACGCCTGATGGCCGCCGCCACCATCGAAGCCGAAGCGCGGCGGGTGCTTGATAAGGTCCTTGCGTCCGGCGCGGAGGGCGACCTCATTGTCGAGGCGGAATCGTCGCTCTCGCTTTCGGCGCACGCGGGCGAACTCGAAGAGCACAAGGTGAAATCCACCCGCGTCTATGGCGTGCGGGTGGTCAAGGACGACCGCGCGGGCATCGCCTACAGCGAAGCGGCCGATGCCGATGCGCTCGAATCGATGGTGGAACAGGCGCTGCTCAACGCCTCCTTCGCCCGCGTCGATCCCACCGAGGGCATTGCCGCCGGAGGTACGTCGCTTGCGACGGACGATGCCACGCTCTGTCCGGCGGATGCCACGCCGGTGGAGGCCAAGATCGACGCGGCGCTCTATCTCGAGCGCGAACTCACCGCCCGGGACAAGGTCCGCAACGTGCCCTACAACGGCGTGCGGGACGTGACCGCGGAGCGACACGTCTTCGCCACCACGGGTCGGACCGCGTACAGCAGGAGCCGCGTGTGCAGCGCCTTCGCCTACGCGCTCCTGAGCGATGGCGCCAGAGATGCCCTGGAAGGCGTGCAGTGCCACGCGCGCAGCTTCGAACAGATCGATACCGACCGGATCGTCGACGAAACCTACCAGCGGTGTCTCGCCTTGCTGCACGGGGAGGCCATGCCGAGTCGACACTATGACGTCCTGTTCGACGTCGAGCGTCAGGCGGAACTGTTTGCCGCGTTCCGCGACATGTACTCGGCGAAGACCGCCAGGGACGGCATCAATCCGATGCGGGACAGGTTGGGAGAGCGCATTGCCGTGGAGGAACTCACGATCCGCGATGCGCCCCTCAATGCGGACGGCCTCGGCTATGCGCTGTTCGACGACGAGGGACTGCCCGCGGCAACCACCACGCTTGTCTGCGGCGGCGTCTTGCAGACCCTCGCGCACAACAGCGCGACCGCGTCACACTTCGGCGTATCCAACACCGGAAACGCCGCGCGATCCCCGCGGTCCGCCCTCGGCGTCGGCCTGCACCAACTCGAGGTGGCGCCCGGCGATGCCGACGAGCCATCCCTCGCCCGCGGCGAATACCTGGAAATCGTCGATCTGGCCGGCTTGCACTCGGGCTGCAACCCGGTCTCCGGCGATTTCAGTTTTGGCGCCGCCGGGTTTCTGTGCCGAGACGGCGAACGCATGCGCCCGGTGCGCAATATCACCGTGGCGGGGAATTTCTACGAGATGCTCAACAAGATCGCCGCCATCGGCGACATCCAGCATTGGAATCCCGAGCGCTCGGCGCTGATGGCGCGCATCCGCTTCGCCGACGTTGCGATTTCCGGCTAGTGTCGGACTTCACTCCGACGTCGGTGCCTCCGGGGCGTCCCCCTCGGTCGCCTCCGGCTCGGCGTCGGCCTCGTCGTCGGTCGGCGGGGTGTCGCTGTCAGTCCCGGCGCAGTTCCAGCCGAACCCGCGCAGCTTGTCCACGAACTCTTCGAACCTCGCCTCGCAGTAGCCGGCTTCGTTCTCGGCGCGCCAAAGGACCTGCTCGCCCAATTCCTCGGAGGGTTTCGAATAGGCGATCTCGCACGGAACGGCCTCGCCGGGATTTTCGTAGCGCAGTTCCACGGTTCTTTCCAGCGACGTCATGGTGCAGGTGGCTGTCTTTGCCCAGGCGAACTCGCCGCCCAGCGCGATCAGACCGCAGACTGCCAAGGTCAAATTACGGGTCATGGCAATGCTCCTATTGATGCCAAACCAACGGCTCATTGTGTCACACTGCGGCAAGTCCTGGGTGCAGCGCATCTTGATCGGCGGCGTTCCGCGCGAGCTCGGCAGCCTTCGGGACGTATCGCTCAGGGAAGCGCGGCGGCTCGCGCTTCAGAACCGTCGCGCGGCCCGCGCCGGTAGAGCGTCCATCGGCTCGTCGGCTTCGCTCTTGTCGTCGGCGGGCACTTCGCGCTCGACGCTCTCGCTTGCCACCGTCACGAAGACCCGGATCACCGAGAGCACGTCGAACACGTATTCCCGCTCGCCGGGCATGTCGCCGGCGCCGCCGAACACGAGCGTGTCGTAGACCAGGACCTCGAAGCGAACCCGATGGATGTTCGAGACGATCGTCTGGATCGCTCCGCCGAACCCGCCCGGCGAGCCGATCGGATTGCATGAGAAGTCGGCCGCGGGTATCGGGCACGGCGCGATGGACAGGCCCGTCGGGTCGACCAGGCTCAGCGGGCTGTTGGCGACGTAGCTGTAGCTGTGCCAGCTCTGGCTGAACGCGGGGTCCTCGACGATCGGGTCGGGGCTCAGGAACCGACCGGTGCGCGGGTCGTGGACGCGCCCGTTCATGTGGATGAACCCGGCGCGGTCGAGGTGCTCGTGGTCCGAGTAGCCCCGGCTGACCTTGAGCTTCAGGTCGTCCGCCAGCTTCTCGATCTCGCCTGAGTCGAGCGACCGCGTCCAGTCCGCCTTGCGCCGCGCCCCGAACGGGTCGTGCGCCAGGGTCGCCAGCCTGGCGCCGGACGCGTCCGTGACCGCCTCCACCGAGCCCAGGTGGTCGCGGTGCAGGTACTCCAGACTCGAGGCCGCGGTCTGCGCGTTGTTGTTCGCGGCGTCCGGGTGCGACAGCGTGCGCACCTCGACGATGCCGGCGCCGACGCGGGTCTTGTGCACCGACGCGTAGTCGGGGTGCCCGTCGAGCAGGCGCTCCTCGTGTGCGCCCGCTTATGTTCACAGTTGGGTTGCAAATTCACAAATATGCAAATAAATAAATAGCATGGAAGTTAGTTCATATGCCTTGTTGGTCTGAGGCGGAGCCTCGCTAGCTCTGGACGGAGTCTGACAACTTTGTGATCTCGTCCAACGCGATCTTTGCCATCGAAGTGACCTCTATCCATTTCGGATCCTCCAAAAGATATTCTGGCCGCCGCTCTACATCAACTGCATCGGTCATTCGGTGGAGCTTTCTCAGCAACGCATCGCACTTCGGGGAAAAAGCCTGACCAGCGTTAAGTTCTGCGAGAACTCCAGTGTCATCAAATATTTGACAAAGAAGTTCGGCTGGATCGGGACAGAGTTCATACATTCCTTCCAACCAGGCCCTCCTTTGGAGGTCGATATCCGACAGTTCTCGCAAACACTCTACTACCCCTTGTTGCCATGGCACTAGCGACATACTGTTGCTCCTTCACCTTGTGGGGAATATGAAGTCTTCAAGCGGAACATGTGCCTCCGGACTAGTCTTGGGGACAACGTTCCCAGAATTGTCGATCGGCTGACGGGTGTACGTCTCGATTGTGAGATGAAGGGTCAATTTGCGGCGGCAGGCGACGACGTTCCTGCAGGCGCCCTCGACGACGCCGCTGCCGATGCACAGTCCCAGGGCGCGGAACCGGGGATAGTCCATGCGGCGGCGGTTGCCGGCGAAGTAGGCGCGCCCCTTGCGGGCCTCCTCGCAGCGGCCGGCGTGGGCGCCGACGGCCCGGAGCAGGTCGTCGAAGTCGCCGGCGAGGAGCTCGCCGCGGCGCTGCTCCGCCCAGACGCGGGCGAGATCGTTGTCGTCTCCGTAGACGGCCCGGCCGATGTCGAACAGGTGTTCGGCGGCGTGGAACACGTCGACGATCTCGACGGCGCCGGGGAAGTGCTCCGCGGCGATGTTCCAGATCCAGGCCGCGCCGTCGCCGATCACCACGCGGCGTTCGGCGGCGCCGAAGCCGCGCCGCGCGGCCTCGCGCACGACGCGCTGCGCGAAGGGCGCGGGAACGGCGTCGGTGTCGCGCGTGGCGGCGGACTCGATGGCGGCGGAGCAGGTGACCGAGCCGGGGTCGCGCGCCGGGGCGCCGTCGGCGCCGGTCCGCTCGGCGGACCACACCACCGCGAGCTTCGCCTCGCGCGTCCTCGCGGAACCGTCCGGCTGCTTGCCGGCCCGCCCTTCGGTCTCGGCCCCGCGCACCGGCACGCCGGTGCCGTCGAGACCGAGATACAGCGTGGGCGCGGTGGCGGGCCCGGCCGCGGCCCGTTCCCGTTCGTCCGCCGCGATTTCGCGGCCGAGCGCCTCGGCGCGGCGCTCCACCGTCTTGGCGTCGACGTTCAGGCCCGCCAGCTCGTGCAGCAGGGAACCGGCCGCGGCGAAGCTCACCTCGCCCGCCGCGCAGCCGACCATGCGCAGCACCGCCGGCGACAGACCGCCTTTGCCGAAGCCGAGTTCCCGGTCGCGCGGCGCGAAGCCGCGGCCGCAGCCGTCGCAGTGGTACCACGCGCGCGAGAGCTCCATCTCCCCGAGCGCCGTGACGAAGGTCTTCGCGCGCCGCCCGGCGTAGCGCGCCAGGCCGTCGCCGCGGTGGTCGCTTCGGTCCCGCCGAGGGCACGCCAGCCGCGGCCCGCGCTCGTCCGAGCGGTCGGCGTTCAGCCGCGCCGCCAGCGCCCGGCCCATCGCCTCCAGGGCGACCCGGCGGCAGGCGCGTTCCAGCCGCTCGAAGCCGATCCCGTCCAGCACCCCGTCCCCGAGCAGCCGCCCCGCCTCGGCGTCCAGCGCCGTCGCTAGCCGCGCCTCGAACGCGGAGCCCGGCGCCCCCTTTTTCCCGGTGCCCCGGGCGCGTCCCCTTCCAGCCGCGCCTGGCACAGCTCGTCGCCGACGGCGATCAACTCCCGCGTCAACTCCCGGAACCGCCGGCACTCGTCGAGATGCTCCCGCGTCCGCTGCACGGCCTCGTCCGGTATCGTCCAGTTGCGCGTCCTTCCCGCGACGCGCGACACCAGCACCCACTTCGGCCCGTGCCCCGGATCGCCCTCGCGCGCGCAGCGGCAGGTCGGCTTGCCGCACCGGCGGTGGCGCGCCTGCAACGTGCCCGGCCGCAGGTCGCCCACCCCGGCCAACTCCCCCAGCAACGCATCCCGTTGCCCGATGAGAACGTCGATGTCGCGTGGCGCCGCCATGGAACCTCCTTGTCTGGCAAATAGACATATTGCCAGAAGTATCCGCCCAACCCCGCCACAACTCAACCTTCCCTCACTTCAACACATTTTTGACGTACACCCTCGGCTGACCGTGTAGCTGCAAACGAACATATGGTCTCCTAGAATTCGCGTAAGGGCTATTGGGATTACCAGGCATAACTCTTACGTTATTATGTGGGTTACTCGGATCAACGAATTTAGTTCCTCCTCTTTTGTCGGATGGCCTCGCAATCCAACTCTCAGGTACGCCGCGAGGTCGCGGGGCGGGCTCCCAGCCGCCTCTTGGCATGGTAACACCCGCAGGACGTCTCGCCGCTTGCCCGACCACCCTGGCCGAGGTCGCCAACTTGCCGGCGACTTGTCCAACATGGCCCGCGCCCCAAGTCTCGGGCAAGGCTTCGAACGCCGGCATGAACTCGCGCCAAGTGTCCTCATCGCATCCCTCCGGGCCGTGAATCGCCACGCAGTTGGCCCGCATCCTTTCGTACCGCTGGCTGAGGAGTCGCCTGTACCAACCCTCTTGGGTGCCCTGGGCATCCATCGGCTCGTCGGCCTCGCTCTTGTCGTCGGCGGGCACTTCGCGCTCGACGCTCTCGCTTGCCACCGTCACGAAGACCCGGATCACCGAGAGCACGTCGAACACGTATTCCCGCTCGCCGGCATGTCGCCGGCGCCGCCGAACACGAGCGTGTCGTAGACCAGGATTTCGAAGCGAACCCGATGGATGTTCGAGATGATCGTCTGGATCGCTCCGCCGAACCCGCCCGGCGAGCTGATCGGATTGCATGAGAAGTCGGCCGCGGGTATCGGGCACGGCGCGATGGACAGGCCCGTCGGGTCGACCAGGCTCAGCGGGCTGTTGGCGACGTAGCTGTAGCTGTGCCAGCTCTGGCTGAACGCGGGGTCCTCGACGATCGGGTCGGGGCTCAGGAACCGACCGGTGCGCGGGTCGTGGACGCGCCCGTTCATGTGGATGAACCCGGCGCGGTCGAGATGCTCGTGGTCCGAGTAGCCCCGGCTGACCTTGAGCTTCAGGTCGTCCGCCAGCGTCTCGATCTCGCCTGAGTCGAGCGACCGGGTCCAGTCCGGCTTGCGCCGCGCCCCGAACGGGTCGTGCGCCAGGGTCGCCAGCCTTGCTCCGGACGCGTCCGTGACCGCCTCGATCGAGCCGAGGTGGTCGCGGTGCAGGTACTCCAGACTCGAGGCCGCGGTCTGCGCGTTGTTGTTCGCGGGGTCCGGGTGCGACAGCGTGCGCACCTCGACGATGCCGGCGCCGACGCGGGTCTTGTGCACCGACGCGTAGTCGGGGTGCCCGTCGAGCAGGCGCTCCTCGTGCGCGCCGGCGTAGAACGTGTGCTCGGTTCTCGTCGCGCCGCCGTCCTTCCAGACGGACTCGCGGTGGTAGCGGCGCCCGTCCGGGCCGTGGGCGAACGTTTCGCTCGCCGCCGGACCCGCGTCGCCGGCGACGACGATGGTCTCGGCCAAACCGCGCCCGTTCCAGCCGATCAGCGTATCGTCGCCGCCGGCGACGTCGTCGTAGCGGAGGACCTTGCCGCCCGCGTCGTGGGCGATCGCGTAGGTGACCGCGCCCATCGTCGCTTCCGTCAGCGCGTTCGGCCCGGGCGCGCTGGTTCCCTCGCCGAAGCTCGTGCCGCCCGGTCAGGCTGCCCAGCTTGTCGTAGGCGTAGGACAGGGTCCGCTCGGGCGGATTCATCGTCCCGGACTGGTCGCCCAGTTGCGTCGAGGCAGAGGTCAGCCGGTCCAGCGCGTCGTAGGCGAACGACTCCCCCTTCGCCGTCGTCCCGCTCTCGTCGAGCCGGCTCGACAGGATCCCGTTCGTGCGCCAGGCGTAGGTGTTGTCCTGGATCTTCGCCGTGCCGCGCGTCGTGTCGATACTCTTCAGGCGCTCGCTCTTCGCGTCGAACGCGCGCGCGGTCGCGACGCCGTTGCCGTAAGTCTGCCGGCTGACCTGGCCGTAGGCGTTCATCGCGTCGAAGGTCTCGAGCGCGACGGCGTTGGCGCTGTCCGTCACGTCCGTCAGGCCCGAGCGGTAGCCCCGCGCGTTGTAGTCGCTCCGCACGGTCAGCCCCGAGGGGTACCTGACGGTCGCCGGCCGGCCGCTCGTGTCGTAGGTGTGGCGGTGCACGTAGTCCTTGACATGGCCGCCGGCGCGGATGTCGACGGTGGACGTCTCCAGCCGCGCGTCCGAGTTGTACGCGAGCGTTTCCCTGAAGTTCGGCCGCGCCAGGCCCGCGCAGTCGCTCGCGTGGTAGCAGCGCGAGCCCAGCGCGCCGACGGCGTTCGCCGGATCGTAGCTCCACCGGGCCACCCCGTCCGGGTCGATCTTCTTCGTCAGCCGGCCCAGCCTGTCGTAGCTGTATTCGGTCTCGCCCTCCGAGTCTGTCTGCTTCATCAGCTCGCCCAGCCCCGTGTGCTCGAACGTGACCGTGCCGAAGTTCGGATTGATGACGCTGTCGCGGGCGCCCGCCACATCGTATGCAAACGTCGTGGTGTTCGTGACCGTGCTGGTCGTGCCGTCCATGTTGGCGGCGGTGCCGCCGGTGACGGTCGCCGTCTTCAGCAGCCCGGAGCCGTCGTAGGCGTAGGACGTGACCGCGTGGTCGTTGGCCGACGCGGCCGATCCCGCGCCGTCGGTGGTCTCGATCAACTCGCCGAGCACGTTGTAGAGGCTGCGCTTGATGTGCGTGGCGTCGAGTGTCGATCCCTTGTAGACCTTTTCGGTCACCGTCACCCGACCTGGTGATCCCGGTCCGGCTCGGTCAGATCCGGGTTCACGGCATAGACAATGGCGGTGTCGCCCGCGTGGTGGGGTTGGCTGACCCGGTCCACGCGGCCCCTGGCGTCGTATACGATGTCCTCGCGTCGCTCGGTCGTGCCGTCGAACGACTTCACTTCCGTGCGGATCACGCGCCCGAGCTTGTCGAGATAGCGCGTCTCGGTCGGATGGATGGGGGAACTGGTGCGCGCCCGCGCGACCGGCTCAACGGCGCCGACCGTGGCGCACGCCACCTTGTTCGCGCCGGTGCCGCACCACTCGTGCGACGTGGCAACGGCCACGCTGTCCGGCGTCGTGCGGCTCTCCTCCCGCCCGAACGGATCGTACGCAATCATCGCCGCGCGGTTGTTCGGATCGGTCGCCCGCTTGACCAGGCCGAACCGCTTGTCATGGACCAGGCTGTGTTCCTGGCCGAGCGGGTTGCGCAGGGCGCGCGGATAGCGGGCCTCGTCCGCGTCGAATAGCGCGCGGCTGGTCCGACTGGTCACGTTCGCGCCGGCGGCGTCTGTCGGCGTAGTGGCGTTTCCGAAAGGCCGTTCGGAGAAGAGGAAGTCATGGGTCGCGCCCGTGGTCAGCCCGCCGTAGTCGAACGTGGTCTCGCGCCCCAGCGGGTCCGTGATCTTGGCGAGAAGGACCTTGTCGACCGGCAGGGACATCGGTGGCGCTTCCCAATCGATGTCGAGCGGCCGCAGGCATTTGTAGCTCGTGCCCGATTCTTCGTCGAATCCGCAAAGCTGGATCTTGTCGAGCTGCCGCCGGCCGCCGGAGGTCTCGCTCTTCATCCGGTAGGCGCGAACGCTGTGCGCGTCCAGCGCCGCCCGCACCGTGTGCAGCAGCACCCTGGTCTCCTGCGCGACGCTCGCGAGCGTCACCGCCGCGAGATCGGAGCGGGCGACGTACTCGAACAGCAGCCGCGCGTCGCCGTCGTCGCCATAGCGAATCTCCTGCGGATACCGCACCCCCGACAACTCGTCCTCATGGTATGCGTAGACCATCCTGTTGCCGAACGCGTCGGTCTGCTTGTTCACCGACCATAGGAAAGGGGTCCGTGAACACGGGCGAACTGATCCCGTCGACCTCGACGTATTCCACGTTGCGCAGCCGGCTGTCCTCGGTGCGGCCGTACTCGGATACCGTTCCGTCCGGACCGGTGACCTCGAACCAGGTGTTGAACCCCGCGCCCTTCAGCACGATCTTCTTGAAGCTCTCCCGCAAGGTGCGGTACTCGGCGTTTTTGGCGAAATGCGTGCCGCTTTTCAGCACCAGCGGCTCGCCGTCCAGGCACAGGCTGTCGGCGTTGGTCATCCGCACGGCGGCGTTTCCCGCCCGGTTCTTGGCGCAGCGGCGCACGGTGGAAAAGCCGCTCAGGTGCCAGCCGTAGCCGAGCGTGTCGCCGGGCAGCGATTCCGTGTCGCGCTGGCGCTCGCGCCCGCCGCCGTAGTTGATCGCCAGCCGCGGAACGAACCCGTTCACGCCCGGCGCCGGCTCGATGGGCACGGTGACGTATGCATCGCCTCCCTTGGTCACACCCGCGCTGTAGGGCAGGTTGCCCGGCACTACGAGCGCGCCGGTCTCGATCGTGGGCTCCGGCGGCAACAGCACCGTCGCGGTCGCCCGGCCGTGGGGGGAGCAAACTTCCGCGTCTTCTTCCAGGGTCGTTTCGCAGCTCTCCACAACGTAGAGGTATTCGCCCGCCGCCTTGCCGGTGTACCGCACGCTGGTGGTCGAGTAGTAGTTCGACGAGAACGTGCGACCTCCGTCCGTACTCTCGGATACCTTGAACCTGTCGGCGAGCGCCAAGCTCCAGGACAGGGTGTAGATGCCCGTCGTGCTTGGGTTCGGGGTCACGGTGACCGCATGCACCGTCACCGACACGCTGCCGGTGTCAGCCGCGGCACCGTCGAAGACCGTGTAGTCGAAGGTCGCAACGCCGGTGTGGTCGAAACGGGGGGTGTAGGTGACCAGGGTGTCGTTGCCGTCGCTGGTGATCGACACCGTCCCCCTCGGCGGCTGGGTCACCGACAATACCGTCAGATGGTCGCCGTCGGCGTCCGTATCGTTGTCCAGCACGGCGATCACCACCGCCGTCTCGAACGTCGTTTCCGCCGTGTCGTCCACGGCCACCGGCGCCGTGTTCGGCGTCGCCGGCGGCTGAGACGTCCGCGCCACCGACACCGATCCCGTGGTCGACCAGTCGCCGCAGTTGCCCTCACCGGCGCACGCCCGCACACGGTAGGTGTACGTGGCGTCGGCCCTGTCAGTGATATTCCTTGAAGTGCGGTCACCGCGGTACACATTGGCGAAGCTGCCAGCCTCCGGCTTCTCCTCGAGTTCGTAGCTCGTCGCGCCCGAGGGGCTCGTCCACATCGCCGTGTAATCCCCGTCCGCGTCCGTCGCGGGAACCGTCAGCCTCGGCACGCCCGGCGGCGCCTTCGTCGTCCCAGTCGACGACCAGCCACCGCAGTTGCCCTCACCTGCGCACGCCCGCACACGGTACATGTAGATCGCCGGCGTATTGCCGGTGTATCTCTTCGATGTCGTCGTCAAGGTCTCCAACTCCGACCACGTGTCCGATCCGACCTTCTCCTGCAGTTCGTAGCCCGTCGCGCTCGAGGGGCTCGTCCAGGTCACCGGGTAGCTGCCGTCCGCGTCCGTCGCCGGGGCCGTCAGCGTCGGCACCCCAGGCGGCACCTTCGTCGTCTCTGTCGACGACCAGTCGCCGCAGTTGCCCGTTCCCGCGCACGCCCGCACCCGGTACGTGCAGATCGCCGGCGTCTTGCTGGTGTAACTCTTCGATGTCGTCGTCAACACCTCCGACATCGACCACGCGCCGGAACCGGATTTCTCCTGCAGTTCATAGCTCGTCGCGCCCGATGGGCTCGTCCACATCGCGGAGTAGCCGCCGTCTTTGTCCGTCGCCGGAACCGTCAGCGTCGGCACGCCCGGCGGCACATTCGTGGTCTCAGTCGCCGACCAGACGCCGCAGTTGCCCTCGCCGGCGCAGGCGCGCGCCCGGTACATGTAGATCCCCGGGGCGTTGCCCGTGACGTCGTGCGACGTGCCGTTCTCGTCGTAGATGTTGCCGAAGCTCCCGCCCGGCGGCTTCTCCTCCAGCTCGTAGCCCGTCGCGCCCGCGACGCTCGTCCAGCTCGCCGGGTAATCACCGTCCGGGTCCGTCGCCGGAACCGTCAGCGTCGGCGCGCCCGGCGGCACATTCGTGGTCTCAGTCGCCGACCAGACGCCGCAGTTGCCCTCGCCGGCGCAGGCGCGCGCCCGGTACATGTAGATGCCCGGGGCGTTGCCCGTGATGTCGTGCGACGTGCCGTTCTCGTCGTAGATGTTGCCGAAGCTCCCGCCCGGCGGCTTCTCCTCCAGCTCGTAGCCCGTCGCGCCCGCGACGCTCGTCCAGTTCGCCGTGTAATCGCCGTCCGCGTCCGTCGCCGGAACCGTCAGCGTCGGCGCGCCCGGCGGCACATTCGTCGTCTCAGTCGCCGACCAGTCGCCGCAGTTGTCGGATTCCGCGCACGCCCGGACCCGGTACATGTGGATTCCCGGGGCCTTGCCCGCAATCCCGTGCGATCGGTTTTCCCCGGCATAGACGTTCGAGAACGATCCGCCGGCGGGCTTCTCTTCCAGCTTGTACGACGTCGCCCTTGCCGGCGCCGTCCAGCTCGCCGTGTACGCGCCGTCCGGGTCCGTCGCCGGAACCGTCAGCGTCGGCGCCGGCGGCGGCAGCGCCACCGTGGCCGTCGCGCGGCCGAGCTCCACGCACTCCTCGAGTCGTCCCAGCGGCGTTTCGCAGGCCTCCACCAGGTGGTGGTAGTCGCCCGAGGCCTTGCCTCTGTACTGCGCGCTGGTCCCCAGGTGGTAGCTGAAGGCGGGCGTGCCGCCGGCGAAGCTCTCGAGGACGCGGTACCTGTCGGCCAGCAGCGGCGACCCGTCCCAGGACAGGACGTAGCTGCCGGTGGTGCTCGGGTTCGGCGTCACCGTCACGAGGTCCACCGTCACCGACACCGTGCCCGCGTCGGTGTCCGTGCCGTCGGAGACGGTGTAGTCGAACGTGTCGGCGCCGGGATGGCCGCTCCGCGGCGCGTAGGTGACCCGCGTGTCGTCGCCGTCGTCGTCGGCGGTGATCGCCGTCGCGCCGTTCGCCGGCGCGGTCACCGCCGTCACGGCCAGGTCGTCGCCGTCGGCGTCCGTGTCGTTCGCCAGAACGGCGATCTCGACCGCCGTCCGGAACGGGGTCCGCGCCGCGTCGTCCGCCGCCGCCGGCGCGTTGTTGAGCGACACCGCCACCGACCCCGTCGACGACCATCCGCCGCAGTTGCTCGTTCCGGCGCAGGCCCGCACCCGGTAGCCGTGGGTGCCGTCCGTCTTGCCGGTGATGTTCCTCGATGTGCCGCTCCCGGTGTGGATGTCGCGGAAGCTGCCGCTCCCCGACTTCTCCTGCAGCGTGTAGGCCGCAGCCCCGGACACCCTCGTCCACGACACCCTGTAGGCGCCGTCCGAGTCCGTCGGCGGCACCGTCAGCGTCGGCGCCGCCGGCCTGACCCTCACGCTGTCGCTGTCGCTGGTGCTGCCGCCCGCCCCCGTGCACGTCACCCTGACGCTGAAGCTGCCGGCGCTCGTCGGCGTGTAGTCCTTCGTCCCCGACGTCGACGTCGACGTCGAGCCGATCACGGGCGAGCCGCCGCATGCGGTCGCGTTGGTCGACGACCACGTCAGCGTGACGTCCTCGCCGAGCGCGACGGAACTCTCGCCGAACGACGCGCTCACCGTCGGCACCGGGGTCGGCGGCGGCGCCGGCGAAACGGTCACCGTCAGCGCCGCATAGACCGACCCGTGGCACATCTCCTCGTCGAAGATGAACTCGCAGTAGCCGACGGTGTACTTGTAGCTGCCGGCCGCCTTGCCCCTGAACGACCAGGAGGTCCCCGCGCCGTCGTAGACCACCCTGCCGTCCTCGTACAGCTGATGGCTCGAGGCGTTGAGAACCCCGGTCCACGACACCGTGTAGCTGCCGTCGGTCGACGGGTTCTCGCTCGACGCGATGCTCGCCCACGACGTTGTGGCGAGCGCCATCCCGGCGACCGCGATCGCGAAGCCCGCGAGGCGGGAGATTCTTCTTGTTCCGTGAGGTTTTGTTGCCAAGGCGTCCTGCTCCGTCCGTCCGGTCCGCACAGCGCGGAACCGGGAATGGCGGGCATTCTGCGAAGGGCCCGAGCGTCAAGAACAGAGAAAACCTCGACATACCCGTGTCGGGATTTGCGGCATACAAACGCCGCAACGCGGAGAATCCGGGTTGCCTCCGGAGTCTAACGGTTGATCGAGTCCGGATGGTGACCGTGTGAAAGCCGGCCCACGGGGCAGCCATCGGGTCGAGAACCCGCGATCTTGTGCACTGGATAACCTGCGCGGGCAAACGCGACCGACCGGAGCCGACGCCTGCGCGCGACGAGACCACAATCGCGCCGGGCCTCAATGGCGGCGGGTGGCGTAGAGCATCACTGCGGCAAGCAACTGTTAGCGCAACACTGTCCCGGACAGGCTATGTTTGGCATCTTGTCCTGGCGCAGCCCCGAGTTCGCCACACGTGACCCCTTATTGGGGTGATTGACGGCGCGGCACATCCGGCATGGCACAGTACCACCCCGAGCCATGCCGCCGCGCCGAGGACGGCGCGAAACCTCCGCCCGCCGCAGGCGACCGGGCCACCAGGCCCGGGCCGCGCTGCGGCGGACACTGGTATCGAAGAGCTGATTCGAAAGCGAGCCATGCGCCAAGTGTCGCGGAGCCCTTTGCCCGCCGCCAGCGAAAACCCCGACGCGCGCGCGTCGGGATATTCCCGTGCCAGGCTACTGGTTCGAAGCTACCGCCCCGGCAGCCTTGCAGACCCCGGGCCACCGAGGCGAGCGCGCTTAGCTTTCCGCAGTCCCGACGCCACACCGTGAGCGCCTCGACCGCGCTGCCGCCGAGCCGCGTCCGCCGAACCAAGGCGTAGGTTGGCCGTGAGCGTCTCCTGGAGATCGGTCGATCCGGAAGACCGCTATCGCTGTCCCTGTTCGACTTCAACAGCATCGGGGTGCGCGACTCGGACCGGCAACTCTCGTTCCACCGGGAGACCGGCGTTCAGATGCGACACGGCACTTGCTCCGGCTGGAGGAGGCTCGGGCCCTCGCGCCTGCGGGCCGCTGACGATCTTGACGCGTTGGAGGTCGTTCAGGGAGCCACCAAGATCGCCGGCGAGGCGCAACAGAGATGAATGTGGAGGAGGATGGCCTGCCGAACCTGTGCGAACAGGTGATCCAGTTAGTCCCAACATGTCTCCCAAGCAGCGCTGAACTCGCGTCTGGACACTATGGTGGCAACCAATTTCTCAGTACACTGCAAACTCTCTCAGAATCAATCTGTTAGGACTCTGGAGCATAAGACAAGCCCACCTGTCACTCTGTCGGATTTGCCGCAGCCGGATTTGCCGCCAGCGCGGCAAGTCCGACGGTCTGATAGGATTTCGGCATGCGTATCGCAACGTGGAACGTGAACGGTCTGCGGGCGCGCCTGGACTTCATCCGCATCTGGTTGGAGCAGCGCCAGCCCGACATCGTGGGTTTGCAGGAGGTAAAGGCGGAAGCCGACGATTTTCCCCGCTCGGCATTCGAGGACATGGGGTACGAGACGGTGCTGCACGGGCAGAAGGGATGGAACGGGGTCGCCGTGCTTTCCCGTCTGCCGGTAGAGGACAGTTTTCGTGGCCTGCCCAGCCAGAAGGACATGGGGGCGCGGCTGGCTGGCGCCCGTATCGCCGGCCTGACATTCGTCACTGTCTATTGCCCGAACGGCAAGTCCCTGGAACATGAAGACTATGGCAGGAAACTTGCGTGGCTGGACGATCTTGCGGCTTTCTGGTCCGGCCAGGGCGTGGAAAAGGGCATCCTTTGCGGAGATTTCAACGTCGTGCCAAAGCCTGTCGACGGTTGGCGCGGGGAAGAAGCCGACGGGGAGATCTTCCATACGCCGAGGAAAGGGGGCGTTTCGACGCGCTGTTGCGCGCGGGATCCTGGTCGATCTCTTTCGCGAATTGAACCCGGATGCGAGCGCGTTCTCCTGGTGGGACTACCGGGGCGGCGCATTCCGCTTCGGGCATGGATTGCGGATCGATTTCCTGCTGGCTACGCCGCCGGTACTGGCCCGCGTGACCCAGGTCGAGATAGACCGGGACTTTCGCAAGAAGAAAGAAGGGCTGACGGCGTCCGATCACGCGCCGGTGATCGCGGATCTCGACTGGGACTAGCCACGGCCATCGCGGCGCACTAAGCTAGACGGCATGAGCACACTAAATGACGTGATTGGCCTCCTGGAATCGGGAGACTGGCAGACGGCGCATCGCCTTGTTCAAAAGGACTCTTCGCCGCAGGGTTGTTGGGCGCACGGGATCGCGCACATCATGGAAGGCGACATGCGCAACGCCGGACACTGGTATGGACGTGCTGAAAGAGAGTTGCCTGAAGCCTCTGCCGTTGACCGGGAAATCCAGCTGCTGAAGCAACAACTGGCGTCCGATTAGACGAGTCGGGAAGGCCAGGGGCGGCGCCGAAAGGCGACGACTGCGCGTCTGCGACGGATCGCGAGTCAGCCTGTCCCGAGGGCGAGCGTCGTACCCAGGTACTCCAGGACGGCATCGGGGCTGCCGCGGAAGACGACGCGATCCCGTTTATTGCCGAGCTGATAGTCATACAGCGGGTCGTAGTACCAGTCGAGCAGCATGCCGATCCAGGCGCGATGCGCATCGGCGTCCCCGTTTTCGAAGGCGCGGCGCATCTGCGCGCGGACCTGCGCGTGGCGGTCGCCGCCAAGGCGGCGACGTATGTTGTCGAGTGAAGTCTCGAGCGCCTCCGGCAGATGTTCGGGATCGTCGGCGTCGACGACGTACTCCCGGTAGATATTGTCGATCCGGGCGGGCTGGTCCGACTCGACGAGGGCGATAGGGGACGCCTGCATGCCCCGGTAGACTTTTTCCGGAATGGCGAGGCGGCCAATCGTTCGGCTCTCGTCCTCGACAACGGCAGGTGCGGAAGGCCGCCGCAGAAGTTCGACCGCGAGCGCGTTCTCGAAGCTGATCGGCGTGGGTTGCGGCGTGCCGCGCTTGCCAAATGCGGATCCGCGATGATTCGCAAGGGCCTCGAGGTCGACGCTGTCGGGCACCTGATTCACCACGTCGGTCTTGCCGACGCCCGTTCGTCCCCCGACGACAAACCATTCGCGTTGACGGTTCAGGGCATCGATACAGAATTGCCTCAAGGATCTGTAACCGCCGTGGATGAGTGGCGCATGCCGCCCCGTATCCGCGAGCCACTGCTGCACCGTTTCGGATCGTAATCCGCCGCGCCAGCAATACAACATGGCATCCGGACGCTCATCGACCACCCGTTGCCAGGCTGCCAGCCTCGCGGCTTTGATCTCCCCGGAGACGAGGGCATTGCCGAGCGAGATCGCGGCGTCGCGTCCGCCGGATTTGTAGCGGATGCCGACCCTCTCGCGCTCGGCATCGGTCATAAGCGGCAGGCATACTGACGCCGGGAAGGCGCCGCGCCCGAACTCGGCCGGCGAGCGGAGATCGATGAGTGGCGCGCCGAGGACAAGCGCGGCGGCATAATCCGAAACCGACCGCACGACAGGAACTCCGCTAGGGAATCAGTTCGATGATGGTGCGCCCGGCTTCGAATGCCTGGAGGTGTTCGCGCAGGATCTCCATCGTTTCATCGTCGATCTGCTGCGCGGTTGCTTCGTCCAGCGCTTCCCGCTGCAACTGGATGGCACGCTTGAAGTCGCCGTTGGCGGCATAGGCGGCGGCCCAGGTGTCGATATACGCGGGTTCGCCGCGCGCGCTCTCGTTTTCGGTCATGACGTGATCCATGATCTTCAGGGCGTAGCGTTCATCGCGAAGCCGCTCGAGATTCGACACCGTGAGCGTCCACGCCACGTCATTGACGACCCTGGCATGCTCTGGCAACACCGCAACCGCAGATCTGAACCATGATCGGGCCTTTCGGTAGTTGCGCCTGACGTGGACGCCCTTCGCGAACAGGTTGCCGAGCTGGACCCTTGCGTCCGCGCAAGGCACGCGCAGGTCTTCGCAGTCCGCGCCGTTGTTGTTGGCCAGCCCGGTAAGCCACCGGTACGCCTGGTCGGTGAAAGCCTTGTCGATGTCCTCGCGCATGAGGAAACGCGCATACTCGACCTTGGCGGCCGCATTGTCGAGAGACGCGGCGCGCAGATAGTAACTCTCGCTCCGGTCGTAGTCCGATTGGGCCGGTAGCTCCGACGCCTCGAACCATCGGGCGAGGAAGAGGCAGGCCGCGGAATTGTCGAGATGGGCAGCCTGGTCAATCAGCTCCAGTCCACGGTCGCGAAGCTCGCTGCCGTACACGCCCCAGGCGTATAGCCTTCCCAGCTCGAACATGGCTTCGTCGGAACCCGTGTCGATTCCGATCTCGTAGTTGCGGACCACTTCGAGTTGCGCAGCCTCCCGCTCCGGCCCGGGCGGAGCGTTCATGGACTTCGACCAGTAGGCCCGCGCAAGCATCAGGTGCGCGATCAGGTTGCCGCTTCTGCTCGCGGCCGCGAGCAACGCCGTCGATTCGTCCAGCATTTTCTGGTCCCGCCGGAGCGAACCGAGAAACGTCTGTGCCGCGGAGTCGTTTTGCCCGGCCAGGGCCATAATTACGCGGACGTGGTGAAACTCATCCTCTTCCTGAGCCTCTCGAAGCCATCCGGCGTAGACGGCTTCCAGGTCGAAGTAGACGTTCTCGATACGGCCCTGGGCTGGCTTTGCAGCAACCTTCAGGAGCAGCGGGGTCTCGTCCGTCGGAAGGTACATCGAGCCGACGGGAGTGCGTCCGGTCGCGAACAGGTAGGCATTCGGCTCGGCCGGAGATATGACGGGCAGAGGCGATTCGAGCGAGCCCTTGGCGACATGATCCAGGCTGGCGCGGATTCTGTTCACCCACTCCCTGTGTCTTGCGGCCGTGTCTTCCCGGTCCAGGTAGGAATAGAAGGTCGCCAGGGCATGATGTCCGGTGAGGCTCCCGGGATACTGATCGACTATCGCGGAACCAAGCGGACCCAACCGCAAGGGTTCTTCCTCTATCAGGTGGACGGCCTGGGTTTCGAGGCCCGAGATCTTCCGTAGTTGTTCGGAAAAGTCCGGGGCCGCCACGAATGCCGCTCGCAGCGCGCCGGCATCGACGTCCTCGCCAGCCTTGACCGCGGCCGCCAGTTCGTCATAGGTCGGGACCACATGGGTGGCGCAACCGGCGCACAACAACCAGCTCGCGACGAACGAAACAACGCCATGCCGCGGGGCGCGGCGTTGTTGCTTCCGCGGGTTTGCGGCAGGTGTCGTCGGGGTTCGATCCATGGCCCGCGCGTAGTGTAGCGCATCCTCCTGATAGCTCTGACTGTCCGGGGTTCGAATCGCTGAAATGCAGCGTTTCCCTTGGGCGATTCGGTCCTCTGCGGTGTTTTTTTCTCAACACGCGAGGATTGATCACCCGCGCACCTTGAACGGGATGAGGGCGATCTCGATAATACGCGTTTTACACACCTCAATGGGCCCAATCCGGTGGCATTACCAAGTCTCGACGACTACTTCCCCGACTGGAAAGAACGCGAAGCACTGGCCGAAGCGATGATCCCCATCATCGGGCGTCTCTACCGGAACAACGTCGTGACCTACTGTTACGGCAGGGCGCTATACAACCAGAGCGTCACCCAATTGATGTCGGCGCACCGATATGTGCGCCAGGTCGAGCACAATGAACTGTCGGAGTTCGAGAGCTATCCGGTATTGGAGGCGCTGTCGAACCTCGACCTGGGCCCTTGCCACATCGACGTGGGGAAGCTCACTGTCCGCTTCATGGAGGAATTCGGGTCGAACGGGGCCACGCCCACAACCTTCGTGCAGCGGGAATGCGCCGAGATCATCGGGCGCCACGTGCCGCCCCTGGAACGGCCGCAGGACATCGTGTTGTACGGCTTTGGACGGATCGGCCGACTGTTGGCGAGGCTCCTGATCGAAAAGACGGGCGGCGGAGACCAACTGCGCCTGAGGGCGATCGTCGTGCGCAAGGGCGCGGCCGACGATCTTTCGAAGCGGGCCAATCTGCTGCGCCGGGATTCGGTTCACGGCGGTTTCAAGGGCACCATTCGCGTCGATGAGGAGAACAGCTGCATCATCGCGAACGGCAACGTCATCCGCGTGATCTATTCGAACGCCCCGGGCGCGGTCGACTACGAACAGTTCGGCATCACCAATGCGATCATTATCGACAACACCGGCGTGTGGCGCGACGAGGCGGGATTGAGCCGGCATCTCAAGGCCAGGGGCGTCGGGCGCGTGATTCTCACCGCGCCCGGGAAGGGCACCATCAAGGACATCGTTTCCGGCGTCAACTCCCACCTGGTGAGCGAGAACGACCGTCTTCTCGCGGCCGCGTCCTGCACGACCAATGCGATCGTGCCGGTTATGAAGGCGATGAACGACGAATTCAGCGTCGTGCGCGGCCACATGGAAACGGTGCATGCGTACACGAACGACCAGAACCTGATCGACAACTTCCATCCCAAGGACCGGCGTGGCCGCGGCGCGCCGCTCAACATGGTGATCACGGAGACGGGCGCTTCGGATGCGGTGGCGAAGCTGTTGCCGGAACTCGAAGGCAAACTGAGCGGCAATGCCATTCGCGTCCCGACGCCCAATGTCTCGCTGGCCATCCTGAACCTTACGCTGGGCCGGAAGACCTCGGTTACAGAGGTGAACGAATACCTTCGCCGCACCGCGCTGCATTCGGCCCTGCAGCGCCAGATTGAGTACGTGGACACATCGGAAATCGTCTCCTCGGACTTCGTGGGACGTCGCTACGCGTGCACCGTCGATGGCAACAAGACCATCGTCAACGGGGACGGGACAGTGCTATACGTCTGGTACGACAATGAAATGGGCTACGCCGCCCAGGTCGTTCGCGTTGTGCAGAAATGGGCCGGCATCAGCTATCCGCTCATTCCCGGGGACGTCAGCAAGACCGGTTACGGTTAAGCGCGAGAGCACAGCGTCCAGTCCGGGCGAAGCGCGCGCTCGTGTGGCACACTCGAAGCTGCTCCGCGGGCCGTGGCGGCCTGGTCGGAGTGGACCCTGGACCCGCGAACGATGGCCACGCTAGCGACAGACCGACTCAATATCCGACCCCTCGAAATGCGGGACGCGGACGCGCTGCATGCGTTCTGGGCGAACGCGGAAGTGCGGCGCTACCTGTGGGACGGGCAAATTCTTCCGATGGAGACGGTGCGCGCGATCATTCGACAGAGCATTGCTGATTTCGAGGCGCATGGTTTCGGATTTTTTTCGCTGGATCTCAAGGCGACGGAGTCGAAGGTTGTCGGCTTTTGCGGTTTTCGGCGCTTCGAAGACGGCGAGCAGATCGAGATGCTGTTCGGCATATTGCCGGAGTACTGGGGTGAGGGATTCGTGACGGAGGCGGCCAGGGAAGTGTTGCGGCACGGCTTCGAGGAAGCGGGAGTCGGTCGCGTCATCGCCGCCGTCGACACCCCGAACCAACGTTCGGTGCGCCTCCTCATGCGTCTCGGCATGTCGTTCGAGGACCGTCGCGAATGGCATGGACTGGATACGGTCTTCTATGCGCTGACGGCTGCGGAGTTCCACGCGCAATGATGCACATAGGAATCCTGGGACTCGATTTCCACCTGGCCGGATGCCGATCATTGAAGGAGAAGCGGAGCCGGCTGCAGCGCCTGCGGGACAAGCTGGGGCGCTCGACCAGCCTCGCGGTGTGCGAAAGCGGCTACCAGGACGTGCTTTACCGCGCGCGCTGGTCGGTCGTGGCCGTGGCGTCGAGCCACGTCGTGGTGGAGCGGTCGCTCGGGGATGTCGAACGCTGGGTGAGCGAGGGAATGGATGCCACCCTGGTGAACGTCGAAAGGGAGATATTCGCCGCGTGATCATGCGAGGGCCGCAACCGTGACACTGCTGGTTGGCGCCGCGGCCGTGGCGCTGCTCGTGGCTTTCCTGATCCGCGGGGCGCGGGCCAACCGGCGCTCGTGGCTGACCGCGCTCTCTTTGCCCGGAACGTGGGTGCTGCGGAACGCCGAGTCGCTGAGCGTCCTGTCGTTCGGAGGCGACCTCGATTCGGGTCGCTATACCTGGCGTGAGGACGGCTGCGAGGAGGAGGGCGAGTGGCGGCTGCACGGACGCACCCTGAAGTTGACCGCGGACGGCGGCGAAGCGGTGGACTACGAATTGCGCGCGTTCGGCGACGACTCCATCGGCATCGATGGACCAGGCCACCAGCGTTGCGTCTATCTTCGCCGGCGCGACAACGTCGTTACGCTTCGGCAGCGGTCGTGACCGCCCGCCGATGAACGACTCGTTGGAAAGCCTGGTATCGAGCGGTCACCGCCTCGTCCAGAGAATCTCCGCGCTGCTGCCCGCGTCGGAGCCCGTCGACTGGTCGGAGACTCCCGCGGCGGTCTGGCGCGGCAGGGATCGGTTCGTCGCCCTCGATGACCTGGACGACATAGAACTCGATGACCTGCTCGAGATAGATCTGCAGAAGGAACGCATCGAAACCAATACCGCGCAGTTCATTGCCGGCTACCCGGCGAACAACGCGCTGCTGTGGGGAGCGCGGGGCACGGGCAAGTCGTCCCTGATTCATGCGTTGCTGAACCGCTACCGCGAAAAGGGATTGCGCCTCGTCGAGGTGGACAAGCGCGCCCTGGGGGACATCGCCGGGATCGTCTCGGAACTGCGCCACGAACCCTACTGGTTCGTCATCGTCTGTGACGACCTGTCGTTCGAGCGGGACGATCCGTCCTACAAGGAACTCAAGAGCGCCCTCGAGGGATCAGTTTTCCGGCAGAGCGAAAACGTGCTGATCTATGCCACTTCCAATCGCCGCCACCTGATTTCCGAGTTCATGTCGGACAACCTCGGCGCGCGTCATCGCGAAGGCGAACTGCACGAGGATGAGGCGGTGGAGGAGAAGATCTCGCTGTCGGACCGGTTCGGCCTTTGGCTATCGTTCCATCCGTTCCGGCAGGACGAGTACCTGGAGGTGGTGCGCCACTGGCTCGAGCGCCTGGCGCGCGAGCATGGCGCGCGGTGCGCCTGGAACGAGGATCTGCGCAAGGCAGCGCTGCAGTGGGCTCTTGGCCGCGGCGCCCGAAACGGCAGGATGGCCTACTATTTCGTCCGCCACTGGATAGGCAAGTCGCTGCTGGAGGAGGATCGCTCCGAGACCGCGCGGTCTGATGCCTGAAAGGCGCGGACCTGCAGCTGGGAACCCGCGCCTACGAGCCGCTTCGTCCGGCGTCATGCGGATTCGTCGAGGCGCAAGCCATGTCGCGCTTCCTCGGAAGCGCTGATTCGATCCTTGAGATTCTCGGCATAGTCCTCGTCGCCGACGGCATCCGCCAGCGGGGCCAGTGCCCGCATCACGGCCAGCTTGTCGTCGGTATCCGCCAAGCGGCCGACCTGCAGCGCTGTCGCGGGGTCGCTGGCGTGTTGAAGCCCCTCGATGATTTCGACCTCCTGCTCGACGCTGAGGTTGCCCTGGGCCAGGGCTTCGGCGGCGAGTTCGGGCGGCAGAGGGTTGCCGACGCGCAATGCCATCAGGACGAGATGCTGAAGACCCAGCCGCTTCGGGTCCGCGGTGACCCTGTCGGCGAGCTTTGACACGACGGCCCGGGCGTGCTCCTGCTCGCCGCGTGAATGCAACTGCCAGGCGACGACAAACGCTGTTTCCAGCATGGCCCCGCGATCGAGTTCGGGATCGTCCAGCCAGGAGATCAACGCGTCCGCGACGGTGGCCATCCAGGCCACGTCGCCCGACCAGTAATGTTCTGGCTCGGCCGGGAACGGACGTTCGCGATGAAGGATCAGCGCGTGAAGCGCAGGTGGGGTTCCTGAGTAGAGATCCGGTTGCCGCAGGCCGTAGAGTCGCCCTAGCGCGTTCAGGACATTGATGAGCTGGTA
Organism: Pseudomonadales bacterium; assembly: GCA_963668365.1. Lineage (GTDB taxonomy): Bacteria > Pseudomonadota > Gammaproteobacteria > Pseudomonadales > Azotimanducaceae > VXNE01. The sequence goes on along the minus strand of OY764266.1, from coordinate 3,190,057 downwards.
TCTCTCTTGCACCTGCGACTCCGGCAGGTCCTCAATGGAATCCGCTTCCTGCCCTGTCGAGCCGAGAAGGGCCCGCAGCAGTTCGATCGCGCGCGCCTCGTTTCCCGCCATGGCATGTAGCCGTACCAGTTCCACCGCCTTCGGCGCCTCCCATGCGCCCAGCGGCATCTCGACATCTGTCGCGGTTGGAGAGAACCGGGCGGCTTCGGCGAGCGTTTCCTTCGGCGTATGGAGGTGGGCGAGGGCACGCAGCAGGAACACGTCGAAATAGGCCGTGTAGGCATCGTGCCGGTCGGCGCGGCGCGCGGATACCACGATGCTCTCCAACGTGTCCCGGGCGGACTGCGGCGGCAGCGTCCCGGTGACTTCGCGCGCAAGCTCGGAGAGGTCCATGAATGCCTCGGCGGAGCCCCCCATGACGATCATCCCACGTCGTTGGCCGGCGAACTCGCCGTGGCGCGCGAGTTTGGCCGTCAGGAGCCGATAGTGATCCGATGCCTCCTCGAACGCCCCGGCCCTGGCGTGCAGCCTCGCCATGGCGCGGATTTGCAGCGTCGATGGGTCTTCGATCCTGTTCGCCCGTTCCCGGAAGGCAGCGTGGTCCGCCTCGGTGAGGTCCTCCTCCCCCTCGTGGCGCAGGAGCATCCATAGCGTGAAGTCGTGATCGCCGAGTTCGCCTATGCGGGCGGACAGCGCTTCGAGCCGCCCGCCGTCGGCGGCAAAGGCTTTGCCCAGCAGCCGGTAGAAGCGGTGCTGGTGCCGTCTCTGGTCGTGGATAAGTGAGCGCAGGTACAAATCGAACTCGGGAGCGCCAAAGGGCCGCGTCGCGATAGTCTCGAACAGGGTCTGCGGATCCGGCGCGTCACCCTCCTTGAGCAGGGCGTCGAGCCGGAAGTCCCGGCTGGTCCCCCTCGGGAAGTAACCAACCCCATCCTCGGAATCGGGAACTAGCGGCAGCGACAGCAAGGTATCGATCATGAAACCGGGCGGCGGCGCGTAGGCGCGTTCTTCGTTCGGAGCCAGCGCGCCGCGCCAGACGGTGCGCAACGTTTTCCGCGCCATGTCGTCCTGCGGGTCGGCGTCGTCGGCAGCGAGTTCGCGCAGGGCGTCGACACCGCGGTCGACCTGCGGCGACAGGTGGCTCCAGGTGGGTTCGAGGGTGCCGCGATAGATCGTGCGGAAGATTCGGGGGCTGGACGCGGGTTCGAATGTCCGCGCCGCCCGAACTTTCTCAAGCAGATCCTCGATGACCGGCGGTTCGCGCAGGTCGGGCCCTCCATCGGTCACGAGCGCGAGCGCCGCGTCGTACCGCTCCCGGTAGGTCAGGAGGTGGTACAGGGCGGCGCGCAGAATCTCATCCCCGGGTTCGCCTTCACGACACGCAAACAGCGCTTTCTCCGCCGCATCCCATTGCGCGAGACCGAGATGCGCGATCACGAGTTCGCGCCGATACCGCTGATCGTCCGGATAGCGTTCGATGAGGATCGGCAGCAGTTCCGCGCGGCGCTCCATCTTCTCGCGCGACGCCTGACCGCCGAAATACCGGTTGGAGAACTCGAACCGGTAGACGATGCGCACGGTTTCGGCGTCGTATTCCGGGTCGCCGCGCCGGACGGAATCCAGGATGCGCGACCGGACCGGCGCATACTTCTCATCGGTGCCCGATATGGCGCCGTAGTAACGAACGCCGGCTCGTTCCAGTTCGAGCAGTTTCGAAAAGGCTTCGTCGTCGGTGCCTTCCAGGATGCTCTTGAGGGTCCCGGCGATATCGAAGCTCATCTGGGCCATGCGCTGTGCCTGGCCCGCGAGTTCGTACAGCACGACCCGGTTGGCGGGGTGCGACTCGGGAACCAGCAACACCCGGAAGATCGTGGATCGAGTGAACTCGCTCTTGAGATCCTGCTTGCCGAGGTATTCCCCGCCGGCCGCCTTCAGTGTTTCGCGTTGCGGCGGTGACAACTCGATCTTCAGCAGGTCGCGGAACATGGAAATGAAGGCGCGGGACCCGAACTCGCCGCGCCTCTCGCGGGTGGCCGTCGCGGCAAGGTGTCGAAGCTGATCGTCGACGGATGCCTTCGCCTTGAGGTAATCCCATATGCCGTCGCCGGAGATGAAGAAGAGAAAGCTGGGATCCGCCTCTGCGGCGGGGTCCGCGAGCATGTCGAACAACTCCTCGACCGCGACGATTTCGCGACCCAGGTCCGCCTCGATTTCAAGCACGAGGTCGGCGTCGGCCCGGACCAGTTCGAGGAACGATTCGGCATTGTCCTTGAGGGTCGTCGCGATCGCCGCCACCAGCCGCTTGAAGTTGCTCTCGTCCAGCAGCGAGCGGGCGTAGGCGAGACCCTCGCGGTAGCTGCCATCGTTGATCCGGTCCCGGAACAGGGCCAGGAGATCCTCATCGTCGCCGGCGAGCCGGGCAAGGCGCACCGCGGCCTCGAAGTCGTCGTTGCGCTTCGCGTTTTCCATGTGCCGGCGAAGCAGAGGCCCGTCCGTCGAGAGGCCGGCGACACCATCGGGTTCAACGGTGAATCTCTCGCCGAGGGCGGCGTCCAGGTATGCAACGAGGTTGCCGTCCCCGGCGCGTTCGGCCATGCGGCGCGCAAAACCGGCGATGCGGTCGAGACGCGTGAATTCCTCCAGTTCCATGCCGTCGGTTTCCGACGCGTTCGCATCATCCGCGTCGGCATCTTTCGGAGCGTCGGCAAGGACGACGGCAAGTTCCGAGTCGAACATTGCCCTGACGGCATCGATGCGGGCTTCGGACTTCTTCGAATCGTCGGGCCAGGTCGTGAGAAGTCCCTGGGCGAGGTACTCGAAGTAGGTGCGGTAGTCGCGCGTGACGCTCGTGTCGGGACCCAGGCCCATCAATGCGAAGGGCGAGGCGTTCGCGCCCGGGCGCTCCTCCGCCCGTGTCGTCGCCAGAGCGCGGAGGACGTTCTCGACAGCGCGGAAGTACAACGCGTTGGCGACGTCGTCCTGGCCGCGCGCTTCTCTCAGCATCGCCGTCATGGCGAGAAGCGAGAGGTCGTCGCGGTTCACATTCAGTGCCCGCGTGTACCAGTTCAGGGCCTCGTCCGCATGCCCGGCGTCGAGAAATAGCTCCGCCTTGGTCTTGTCCACGTTGATCAGGCCGGTGATGTCGTTGATCAGGTCGAACGCCTGCACGGCGGCCTGCACCGCGCCTTCCTCCAAGAGAACCTTGCCGAGGTTGATGAAGACCTCCGGCGGCAGTTCCTGGCGCAGCCCGATCAGGCGCCGGCCGTGCGTGAGCTGCCTTTCGGGATCGCCGGCGCCGGTCGAGAACCCGGCGAAGCCTGCCTGGGCGGTGGCCAATGTCACCAACTCGCGCAGCACCGAGGGGCGTCGCACCCCCGCTTCGGAGAGCGAATTCTCCACGGCGCGGAATTCCGCCTCGTCATCGCCCACCTCCTGGGCGATGTCCCCGAGCAGTTGGTACAGATAGAACTTGTCGTTGTGGCCGGCGATACGTTCCAGGATGATCCGCTGGCTCCAGCGGAACGTCCGGCGCATCGCCGGCGTCAGTTCCTCGGTGAACGTGCGCGCGCCGATCATGTTGATGATGCCGTCGATGGCGACGACGAACTCGGCGTCGTCCGACGCATGCTCCGCCACGTACTGGAGGATCGCTACCGCTTCGTCCCGCCGGCCCGAGTTCTTCAGGAGGTCGGCCATGAGCAGCAGGTTGTCGCTGTTCTCGGGATGCAGAACAAGCGCGCGGCGGTAGCTCGCGATGGCTTCCGCGTTGAAACCGCCCATGGAGTAGATGCCCGCTTCGAACTCCCCGCTGACGCCTTCCTCGTCGAGTTCGCGCAGGCGGGCGAGCCAGTGCTGGACCTCGCCGTAGCGTTCGTCGGATTGCTCGGCCAGGTCGAAGGCCAGCATGTTGAGCACGATGTTCTGGATGTGCTCGACCTCGTTCTCGGGATCCGCCGTCACGAGTTCGCGCAGCACCGCGTCGTAGGCGGAATAGTCGGCGAGCATCATGTGGACCTTGCCAAGCTGGCGCAGGCGTTCGACCTCGCCCGCATCGCTGTAGCGGGCGTATTCCTCGATGACTTCGGTGGCGGAGAGGTGGTCGCCGACTTCGGTGTAGATCCGCACCAGGAGCCCGACCTCGTTGCGGTCCGCCTGTTTGAGGATGAGTTTTTCCTCCAGCTCCACGACGATGTCGCCCAGGGTGTTGAGTTCGGTCGCAAGCAGCAGGAACTGGCTTTCCGCGAGGTTTCTTCGGGCCGCGCTCTCGACGCTCACCCAGATTCCGCGCCAGGCCCCCAAGGCGTCTTCCTTGCGTCCGGCAACGCTGTAGAGCCACGCAAGCCGCATGCGTTCGTCGTAGCCGAGTTCGCCTTCGCGGTCGCGCAAGCGCTCGAGAATGCGGATCGCCGCCTCGGGCCTGCTGAGCCGTTCATAGGCATCGGCCAGGTCTCGAACGCCCGTGGTGCCGTCCCCCAGGGCGGCTTCCAGGCGCTCGATCGAAGCGACGGCCTGGTCGGTTTCGCCGCGGCGCAGGCGCAGGTCGAACAGGAAGACGAGGCCCCGGGGACTCTCTCCCGAAGACGCCATGTGGCCTTCGATGACATCGACGGCTTCCTCGACGAAGCCCATCTGCACCATCGCCTCGCCCGCTTCGACGAGCACGTCGATCCGGTCGCTATTGCTTGCCGCCAGCCGGCGCCAGACATCGAGCGCGTCTTCCGGGCGGGCCATGTTCAGGTAGTGGGACGCGAGGCCGGAGAACCATGCCACCACGTCGGGCTCCCTCGCCATCAGCGTTTCGTACTCGGCCACCATGTCGTCCGTCCGCCCGGCGGCCTCGTAGAGCTTGATGAGGCGACTGCGGGCGTCCACGTCGACGCGGGCGCTGTCCGCGGCCTCGTAGAACGCGATGGCCTCGTCGTAGTTCTCGGTCTCGATGAGGATGTCCACCCGGGCCTGGACAAGCATCGGGTCCGGTTCGACGTTGGCCCCGGTTTGCCGGGCGAGATGGGCGAGCAGTTGGTCGAGGGCATCGTCCTTGCGATACGACTCGGCGAGCAGCGCCAGCGCGTACAGGGCGTCGGTGCGGACCTGCGTCGCCTGGAAGGCGGTCCAGGACGCTTCCTGGGCCAGGTCAAAATCGCCGGCGTCGATAGCCCACTGGGCGACGCGGGCGTGCTGCCGGAACGGATTGCCGGACCCCTCGTCGGGATCATAGAGAGCCAGCGCCTGGTCCGAATGGCCGAGGAGCGCCAGGGCGATGGCCGCCCGGTTGCGGAATGCCGCGTCGCCCTGTTCGGCGAGCGCCACCAGCGCGTCGATGTTGCGGTTGCTGGCCTCGGCCATTGTGAGACGGATACGGATGAACTCCTGCTCCGCCGCACTATCGGTGGCGTCGTCGGCCTTCCCGTACCACTCGGTCGCCTCGAGAGGATTGCCGGTCGCGTCGAGGAGACGGGCCTTGAGCAACAGGCCGTCTGGCGTTTCCCGGAGCGCCAGCGCGCTGTCAACGGAACGCAGTGCCTGCTCCTGACTGCCGTGGCGCCAGTGGATGTGGGCGATCGTCAGGTGGTGATTGGCGCGCTCCTGCGGGGATTTGTCCCGATTGTCGGCGAACACTCCGATGCGCCTCACGGCGAGCTCGATGCTGTCGTCCTGGAGGATGGTCTCGTCGTAGAGCGCATCGATCTTCTGCAGATCGACGCGGGCGGACGCCGCATTCGATTTCACGACTTCGGCGAGCGCGCTGGCGGCTTGCGCGCTGCCGGGGAGCAGGCCAACAACCAGCCCGATCGCGGCCATGCGCCAGGACACTCTTCCATGGAACAAACGCCCCCGGGGAGCGCGAGGGGGCACCCCTCGCAAGAAGAGAGCCCTCAGCCGGGGAGCGCGAGGGGGCACCCCTCGCAAGAAGAGAGCCCTCAGCCGGGGAGCGCGAGGGGGCACCCCTCGCAAGAAGAAAAACGAAGCCGAAGGCGCCGGCTTTGGGGCACTCACAACCGGACCTCCCGCGGCCAGCGACGATAGAGGAGTTCTCCGATGTAGGCAGCCAGGGCCAGCAACAGCATGAGCGGCCACAGCCGGGTTACCACGTAGGACAACTCGCCCTGGTTGCCGACGAGCCATTCGCCGACCGGGCCGGAGGGCGGCGTGCCATCGACGCTCGCGAGGTGAACGCCGCCGGTGCGTCCGGCCAGGCGCTCGAGGTCCAGTGCCCTTGCCGGGTCGACCTGGGTTTCGTTCGCGATGTCGGAAGCCGCCGGAACGGCGATGCGCCGAACCGGCCGGTTGACGCGAGCGAGGCTGGCGGATACTTCTACCCGCGCGGTTTCCCCGGGCGGGAGGACAATCTCCGCTTCGAACAGCCCAGGCGCGTTTTCCTTGAACTCGATGGCCTCGGATGACAGGGAGCTGCCCTGGGCATCCACCATTTCCGCCCGCGGAGCGAGCCGGCCATCGTGACTGGTTCGCTCCGCCGTCAGGTCCAGCATGTGACGGCGGCGCTCGAGGGTCAGGCGGAAGGGCGGGTTGTCCGCCGCCGTCCGCGCGAGCAATCTGCCCAGGAAGGAACCGTAGTCCGGCCAGTCCCGCCAGGAGGCGGTGCCTTCGCCGACCGGCTCGGTCATGAGCGCGGTGACCCTTCCCAGGCCGAAGTGCCAGGTGGCGAGGACGGGGTCCTGTCCCGTGTTCTCTTCCAGCAGCGTCTCTGCGCCTTCGCGCGCTTGCACCTCGGAGTAGCCGAGCAACGCCGGAACGCGCGGGTCGGCGCTGCCCCACCAGCCCTGTCCGCCGAGCGCAGTCAGTTCGAATACGCCCCGCTTGTAGCGCGGCGGCTTGCGCGTGGAAGGCTGCTTGAGGATGAGTTCGACGAGGCTGAACTGGTCGCCCACCGAGTAGAAGCGTCCCTGCCCCCAATTCGCGATGTCGGACATGATGAGGTTGTGACCGCCCTGTCCGGCGAGGATCGTCGAAACGTTGATGTTGTCCCTGGAGATGCGGCGCACCATGCGCTCGTAGTTGCTGTCCTCCACCCCGGCGTCGGTGATCAGCAGGATGTGCTTGTAGCGGGTGTTGACGTTCTTCAGGCCGTAGTAGGCCTCCTGGATGGCGGGGTAGAGAATGGTGCCGCCGATGGCCTTCATGCGACCGATGGCGCGGTCGATCTCGATCTTGTTGGAGGCCGGCTGCATCGGCACCGCCCAGTGCTTGGCGCCGTAGAACTCCACGATGCCGATGCGGTCGTGGGGTTGCAGGCGGCGCACGGCGACTCGGGCGACCTGTTTGGCTAGTTCGATGCGCGAACCGGCCATGGAACCCGACGTGTCGATGATGATGGCTAGGCCTACGCTCGGATCGATCTTCTCCTCTTCGCCGGTGATCTCGACCGGCAGCACGTCCGCGACCGGCGTGCCATGGTAGCCGCCGTCCGCGAAGGCGCCTCCGCCGCCGCTCGCAAGGACGCCGACTCCCTGGTCCTGAACGGCGGCGATGAGGCGGCGCTGGGTTTCCGCGGGCAGAGCGCGCGCCGGCACGTCGTCGAGCATCACGATGTCGAAGCCGGCGAAGTCGAACCCGCCACCGATCTCGCCCGGCGGCATCGCCGTCAGATCGAACCCGACGCCGAGCAGCGACTCGAGCCGGTCGACCGCGCCGCGCTGCCGGTCGCCGACATAGAGCAGGCGCAGGGCATCCTGTATGGCGACAACGCCGCGCAGGCGGTTGTTGGAGAGATCGTCATCGGACCCGGACGGCGCGCGGAGTTCGGCGGCTAAATCGAGGAATCCGGCTTCCCCGGCCTCGAACTCGATCCCGACGGGACATCGGGACTCGCAGTCGAACGGTCCCGAGTTCCCCAGCGTATCGTCGCCGCTGGTCAGGACGACTTCGAGGGCCTTGCCGGCCCCGACAACGTCGACCATGACGCGCACCGACTCTCCCGGTCGGGCGGCGGTGGATTGAAGATTGACCAGGAAGGGGTCTTCGCGGGACCGAAGCTGCACCGTGTGCACGGGAATCTCTCGCTCTAGCAATTGGGCAAGCGGGCGTCCCCAGTGACGGTCGGTGCTGCGGCCGTCGGAGATCAGCATGACGGACCCGCTCAGTCCGGCGGGTATCGACTGGGCAGCGAGTTCCAGCGCGTCCCCCAGGGGGGATCGACCGTCGACGACCGACTGCACGCCGGCAGCGGGCGCCCGCATCCACTCGATGTCCGCGTCGAGCGAAACGCGTTCGTCGCCGCCGACCTGGACGAGGGTGGCGCTTTGACCGGCCCCGAGCCGGGCCAGCAGATCGCCCGCCACGGCAACCCCGCCTTCGCGCTCGCCCGGCAGCAGGCTGGCGGACTGATCGATGACGATGGCGTGGTGCTGTTCCACGGCGCTGCGGACCAGCACGGGCTGCATCAATGCCAGGATGGCGAGGGCGAGAACGACGCTGCGGATAACGCCGTGGACGACCCTCGGCCGGGACGGCAGGAACCATACCAATGGCACCGCCAGGAAAAGCAGCGCCATGACCGGTTGCAGGAAGGACAGCGACATGTCAGCGCTACGGCATCAATCCGCGCTGGTAGAGGTGCCACTCGGCTCCGAGAAGCAGGAGGGCGGCGAGGATCAGCCAACTGACGATCCCGGTGTCGGCGAATCCGGCGCCGGCCTGGGACATGGCGAGCGGTGGCCCGGCGTTCCTTCCGGTCACAGTGTCGCTCGACAGGGCTACCGCGGCCTCCCCGCTGGAGGACCTGACCGTTCCGGCTGCGCCCAGGACGTAGTCCGCCCCGAGGGCATCCAGCGATGGATCCGCGGCGGTTGCGAATGACCACACCGTCGCCCGGGGCAGGGGCCTGCCGGAGGCAAGGTAGGGATGCCACGCAGGTTCCCCGGCCAGCCACCTGGCGGCACGGGAGACGAACAGGGGAAAGCTCCGCGAGCCGGTGAAGTTGTAGTGGACGAGGAGTTCGTTCCAGACCGAAATGCGCTCCAGCTCCGCATGCCGGAGTTGAACGCCGACCGGCCGTCCGGCTTCGGCCGCCAGGCCGGCGGCGTCGATCTGGTCAAGGCCCAGGGCGGCGATGCTAGAACGAAGTGCGAGTTCGGCGCTGTCGTCCCCCGTGTAGGCGATCTCGAACGCCGTTTCCTGGTCGGCGGCGGACGCGAATTCCAGGGCCGGAAGGTCGCCGAACGATCCTGCGCCGCGCTGCCGGAGGATGATCGAGGGGTCCTCGGTGACGATCGAAAGCCCCGGGTCCGCTTCGATCGCATGCTCCACGGCGGGATCCAGGTCCCCCGCGAGGGCGACCCGCACCACGCGGCGGGTGGGCAGGGCGAGCCGGGCAACGTCGTCCAGCGCCAGTTCGTCGCCGGCATCGAGCCGGACCTCCACCATGCTTCCGTCCGCGGGCAAGTCGCGCACCATGGCCATGTCAGCGGCGGGCCATTCCAGGCGGTCGTCCTCGAGAGGCCGGCCATCCACCTGTACCGTCATGCCCTCCGCCGCCGCAGCGTCGGGCGTGCCGCCAATCCGGATCAGCAGGTCCAGCCGGTCCCAGCGTCCCGATGCGGCCGGATTGACACCGAGCGCCGCCACGCCGCGATTGGGCCCGCTTGCGGGATAGTCGATGGCGCGGCTGACACGCATCCCCGCCGGAAGAGTATCGAGAACGGACGGGGCTGCGGGCGCGCGTCCATAGACGACGAAATCCAGCGATTCGGGGGTGACACCGGGCAACGAGAACAGGCGCAACTGTTCGTTCAGGGCGGAAGGGGCGGCCTCCGGCGCCAGTCCGGCCAACCGGTGTTCGAGCAGCAATCGGTCTTCGCCCGCCTTCAGGAGCTTGATGTTTCGGGCACCGCCCCAGATCACTTCCCGCCCCGCATCGGGCAAGCCCGCGAGGTCCGACTTCAGCTTGTCCGCAGCCTGGTCGAAGTCGTCGCCCGCGGCGGTGTGCGCGGAACCGTCGAGGAACATCACGCGGTAGGTGGAAGTGCGGTCGTCGTGGGCTTCGGGACCGGCAAAGGCGAGCCAGAGCAGCGCGCAGATGGCGAGAACGAGAAGGTAGGCGAGGGGATGGCGGAACACGCCCCCGAGGACCCGGACAGGCGCCTCCCGGGCCGCCGCTCGCCAGAAAAGCGTGGTGGGGACGGCCACCTCGACGTGGCGGATGCGCAATAGCTGCAGGAGGAAGAGGAGGGCGGCGATCCCGGCGATCCCGGCCAGGACTCCGAGCAACGGCAGGTTGGCGAAGCTCATACCACGAGGCTCCCGGTCTCGAAGAGCGCACCCAGTTGGTCGAGTACGTCCTCATCCACGTCGATGCGCACGAGGCCCGCGTCGTAGTCGGTGGCGAAGGTGGCCAGGCGTTCGTTGAATTCGCGATACGACTCGCGGTATCGGGCAAGCGTCGCGGGAGTAACGGTGAGGTCGACGGCGTCGCCGGACTCACAGTCGAGCAGCCGGATATCGCCGTGCAGGTCCGGGTGCAGCGTCGGGTCGGCGTCGGACTTCCTGACGAGTTGCACCAGGAGCAGCCGATGGCGACACAGGGCAAGCGCTTGCGCGATCTCCTCCGCTCCCGCCGGATCGAAGAAATCCGAGATGACCACGAGCAGTCCGCGGCGTAGGCGGTGCCCCGCAAGCTCGCCCAGGCTCCCGGCGAGATCGGTGCGGTCGCGCTCGTCGAGTGCCGCCAGGCGCTCGGCGAAGGACGCCAGCCGATGCTTGCCGGCGGCGGCCCTGGCGTCGATGTTCAATACCCCGGAGAACGAGAACAGGCCGACGCTGTCGTGCTGCCCGAGCGCGATGGACGCCAGCGCCAGGGCGGCCCGGAGCCCGGCGCCGATCCTCGGCGGATCCTCCAGGTACATGCTGCTGGACCGGTCCGCGAGCAGGTAGACCGGCAGGTCCCTGCGTTCCTCGAAGACCCTGACGAAGAGGCGTCCCAGGCGCCGGTAGATGTTCCAGTCGATGGCGCGCAGGTCGTCGCCAGGCACGTACGACTTGAAATCCGCGAACTCGAGCCCGAAGCCACGGTCGCGGGAGGTCTGCTCCGCGGGCCGCCCGTCCCGCGCCACGCGGCGCGCGTGCAGGCTGAAGGGCTGCAGCGCCGCGAGGAAGTCGGGGTCGAACAGTTCTGCGAACGTTGGAGCGCTGGCCACGGATGGTTCCCTGCCTGGTTCGTTTTGATGCGCCGTCAGGCGGCCACGGCGTGGGGCGGGTTCACCGACTTCAGCACGTCCTCCACCAGTTCGTCGGCGGAGACGCTGTTCGCCTGGGCGCGGAAGTTGAGCAGGATTCGGTGGCGCAGCACCGGCAGGGCGACCGCGCGGATATCGTCGGGGCTCACCGCGAATCGGTCGTCGAGCAGCGCCTGGACCTTGCCGGCGAGGATCAGGCCCTGCACGCCGCGAGGGCTCGATCCGAGAGAGGCGCATTCGGCCACGCTCGCTGGCGCGAGGTCGCTGTCGGGCTGGGTTGCCACCACGAGACGAATGGCGAAGGTTCGGGCGGCCTCCGGCTCGGCGACCGCGCGGACCGTGGCGCGGAGACTGCGGATCTCGTCACCGTCGGTGACCGGCCGGATGTCGACTTCGTCGGCGCCCGTGGTGCGGTCGAGAATGGCGTGGTACTCGCTCTCGGCGGGATAGCCCACCACGAGCTTGAACAGGAAGCGGTCGAGCTGGGCTTCCGGCAGCGGGTAGGTGCCCTCTTGCTCGACGGGGTTCTGCGTCGCCATGACGCAATACGGCTCTTCGAGCCGGATCGTGCGCCGGCCCACGGTCACCTGTTTCTCCTGCATCGCTTCGAGCAGGGCGGACTGGGTCTTCGGCGTCGCCCGGTTGATCTCGTCGGCGAGGATCAGGTTGGCGATCAGCGGCCCCTGCTGAAACGTGAGTTCGTGTCCGCCGCCGGCGGTTTCGGTGAGCACCATGGTGCCCTGGATGTCCGCCGGCATCATGTCGGGCGTGAACTGGATACGGGAGAAGGCGAGGCTCACGGCTTCGCTCAGGGATCGCACCAGCAGGGTCTTGCCGAGCCCGGGAACGCCCTCGAGCAGCACGTGGCCGCCGGCCATCATGGCCGTGAGCACGCCGTCGACCACGGGCGCCTGGCCGACGACCATCTTGGCGACTTCCGTCTTGACCCTGGCGAATGCCGTCCTGAATTCCGCTGCGCGTTCCCGCGCTTCGTCTGCTGTCGTCATGTTGCCTCGTTCAGTCTGTCGTATTGGATGTGGAATCGGTTTTGGCCAGGTCGCGCGCGCGTTCGGCCAGGAAATAGTCGCGCACCGTCTCCTGCATCCAGGGCGGCAGCGCCGGATGGGGCAGGTAGCCGATGGATTCGCGCCGGCTGCCGCGTTCGGCCGCATCGGCGGCGAGCGCAGTCTTGGGTTCGGGATCGGCGCGCTCGCGCTCCACCTTGATGCGGCCCGGGTTGGATTTCCCGCGCAGGTGATCCGGCATCGGCACGCCGAGCAGCATGGCGGCCACGCCGCGGGTCTTCTTCAGGCCGCTGGGGCCGCCCCGGCCGTTGGCCTGATCGTTCTCCTGGTCGCTCAGGCCCGAAGGGCTCAAGGACCGGTCGACGGCGGCCTTGCGGTTGTTCAGCATGGGTTTGCTCGCCGACCCCGCCTTCTGTTCCTCGTCCTCCTCCTCCTCGGCGTCGTCGGTGGCGTCGCCCTCGTCCTCGTCGTTGCGGGCCTTGTCGTCCGCGGCGGCCTGGTCGGAAGCGGATGTCCGACTTCCCGAACTGCGCCCCGTGCCCCCGCTCACCCCCTTGGACGCCTCGGGCTGCTCTTCTTTCGTCTCTTCCGGGCGGCTCTTGTTCTCCCGGCGGGGCTTGGCCGGCCGTTCGCGCGGCGTTTGCTTTTTCGACGATCCTTCGCCGGAAGCGCCCGCCGCCGCCTTGCCCGCCTGCTGCGCCAGCGACGCGGCCTTGCTGCTCTTCGCGGACGACGAACGGGCATCGCCGGTGCCCGACCGGGACCGGGCCGCGCGTTCGGATTCGCCCCCCGGCTCCGCTTCGCTCACGGACGAGAGGGGCTGGCTGTCGAGGCTGCGCCGGGAGGGTTCCTTGGGCGGGGGCGGCTCGGCATCTTTCTCCACGGGCGTTGCGACCGCAGTTGCGAGTCGGGCCGGCGATTCGTCGGCCATCGCGATGGCGGGGTTGTCCGTGACGGGCGGCAATCCGCCGAGCAGAAGCGCGCCGGCCAGGACGAGTACCGAGACGATGCCGAGCGGCCACCGGCCCGCGCGCAGGTCGGGCGGGGGCGTGCGCACGGCGGGCAACTCGATATCGAGTGCCTGTCGGGCAAATGGCGCGGCATCCTCGACCGCGGCGTGCTCGAAGGGACTCGCGGGGCCCCGGGACAGGAACTCGTCCGCCGCTTGCAGGCGTCCCTTGAAACCGAGAAGCGTATCGAACAGGGCAAGGCACACGCGGCGATCGATCTTCTCGCGCAGGACGATGACAAGCGTGTATGCGGCGACGATGACAAGCGGCGCGACAACGGCGAGCGCCGCGGTGGGCACGTCGGCCAGGGGCCAGAGAGAGGGACCGACGAGGCCGGCGAGGTTGCCGATCAGCGCGAGGCACGGAACGACGAGGGCAGCGGGGAACAGGTGGATGACCGCCTTCGCCAGCGCTTCCTTCGCGGCCCATGCGCGCAGCCGCTTTCGTCCCCGGGAGACGATGTCCTCGAGATCGGCGCCGATCCCCGCCGGTTCGGTATCGCGCTCAGCCATCCGAAGATTCCCTGGCAAGCAACGGATCGTCCGGATCGAGCAACGGGCGTATCCGCTCGAGGCCCTCGAGCGCGCTTTCCTTGATAGGGGGCGGTGCCGGGGTCATGTCCGACGCGGCGCGCTGGTAGCTCGAATAGGCTCGCCTGTGCCGGCCCAGCGCCTCGTAGGCGCGGCCGAGTTCGTGGCGCACCACGCCGTCCAGGCGCGGGTCGCCGTGGAACGCAGCGGACAGGAAGGTCTTCCAGGCATCGTGGGCCTTGCCGGCATGCAGGTAGCGGTCGCCGAGCATGAGCTGGACGTTCTGTCGCAGCGACGGCCGGTCGGAACGCCCGATATAGGCGAGGGCTTCCTCGCACAGGGCGATGACGAGGTCCGAGCGTTCGTCCTTGAGGTCCGAGTTGAACAGCGGAAAGGCGAACCCGGAAACGTAGTGCGTCTTGCGCGGCTCCGGCGTCACCGACAGACCGATCTGGACCGCTCTCATCTGATCCTCGTCGGGGAGCCCCGATCGCAGCCCGATGTCGAATATCCGCCCGGCGGCCTCCTCGATATTGCGGTCGCCCGGCCACCGGTCGGTGTAGGCGAGCAGCGCCGAGATGTCTTCGACCGCCGCGGCGGCATAGAAGGCGGCGTCCGCTTCCGAGTAGCTGCTGTCCGTTTGCGGCGTCAATGCGAGATAGCCGGCGGTCGGATTGATCTGCAGGCGGTACGCGGACCACAGGCCGAGACCGGAGCGCAGCAGCCAGTCCGCGCCGAGGCTTTCCGGCTGCGCGTCGAACGGCTGCGGGAACAGCGCCACCATGCCGGACAGTCCGAGGACGGGCGGCGCGCCGAAGGCGATGTCCTCCACGTCTCCGGCGGGCGTGCCGAGACGCTCGGCGATCTCCTGGTTCAGATAGGTGTGGTAGCCGGCGGTGCCGAAGGTCATCGACGCATCTTCGCCGCCGTCGTAGGAGACCGGCACGTAAACCTTGCTGTCCACCACGCGCACGCCCTGGATAACGGTCGCGAAGGCTTCCTCGGCCTCCTGGGCATTCGCGTTAGCGGCGGATCCGAGCGTCAGTTCTTCCGCCTCGAAGTCGAGACCAAGGGCGAAGGGCCGCAGCGTGGGCCAGCCGACGATGACCGAGACGTCCACGTTCTCGAGTTCGTTCGAGTGACGGGCCGTGAACTCGTCGAGGAACGCTCCGCCCGCCATGCCGACGGCATCCCTCGGCACCTCCAGCCGGAATCCGTCGGAGATCACCTTGAGCGTCTGCTCCTGCTCGCCGTATGCCAGGGACTGAAGCACATTCCGGTGCATCGCGAAGGCTTCTGACGCGGCGTAGTCGATGACCAGGTGCGTTTCCTTCTGGAACGTCTCGGTCTGCAGGACGGCGCGGATCAGCACGCGGTCGCCGAAAAACCTGGCATCTATCTGGCCTCCGGCGCCCTGGGCGTTGGCGGCGCCGGCGAACGCGCCGAGACCCGCAGCCAACAGGCAGCAAGCCATCGTGCGGGCGCGCCGCATGCCCCATGGGTTGGCGGGTTTCGACCTCGGGACGTTCAATTCGGCTTGCCGCACAGTGTTTTGCACTGCAATCTGATTGGCGAAGCTTACGGCAACCTGAACAGGCGTCCCTATTCGGGGAAAAGCTCGGCCAGCTTTCTTTCCAGCGACTCGCCCCGCAGGTGCCTCGCGACCCGCTTGCCGTCGCTCGTGATCAGGTAGTTGGCCGGAATACCCTTCACGCGGTACAGCTTCGCGATGGTGCTGTCGAAGGCTTCGCCGTCGCAGACGTTCAGCCAGGGAATCTCGTACTGATCGACCGAGGCGGTCTTCCATGCCTCGGGGTCCTCGTCCAGGTTGACCGACAGGATCTCGAAGCCCTTGTCGCGGAAGTTGG
Organism: Pseudomonadales bacterium; assembly: GCA_963668365.1. Taxonomy (GTDB): domain Bacteria; phylum Pseudomonadota; class Gammaproteobacteria; order Pseudomonadales; family Azotimanducaceae; genus VXNE01. Next base: position 3,174,432 of record OY764266.1, on the reverse strand, counting down.
CGTAGGCGGACTTCAGGTAGGGGATCTCCGCGATGCAGGGACCGCACCAGGAAGCCCAGAACTCGACCAGCGTGTACCGGTTCTCTTGCAGGACGTCCTCGAGCCGAACCTCCTCGCCGTCGAGGTTGAGCGCGGAGAAATACTTCATGGCCCTGGCGATCTCCTCGACCCTGCGATCGCGCAGAGCGCGCATGAGATCGATGGCCCTGTAATCGTCGAGGACGGCGCGCAGTTCTTCGAAGGTCGCATTCTGGTCATCGTCGTCGCCATCGAGCCAGGCGGCCTGCAATGCCAGCAGGCGAGCCGTCGGGTCGTCGTGGCCCAGGTAGATTTGCCGGAGACGTTCGTCGGTCTCCGACTCCGACTCGCCGGCCGCCGAGGAGGGAAAGATCAGCGGGTTGTAGTTTCCGCCGGTGAACCGAAGGCCGCCCTCGTCGGCATCGACCCGGAATCGACCGGCGGGCTCGATCACGCCGCGTACCGCAGCCGACTCTTCCTCCTCCACCAGCAGCCTTACGTCGACTACCAGCGGATTCTCGATGTCGGCGCGGACGGTCGCTGCGCCATTCTCGACAAACGCGAGGTCCAGAACCTCGAAGCCGCCGTCGCTGCGCGGGTCGGCATAGCCGAACTCGAGCAACTCGCCATCGTGTTGTTCGAAGCCGGCGGCCGTAATCGTCGTTTCCGCAGCTTGCGCAACGCTGCCGAGGCACACCAATATCCCTAGCTTCAAGGCAATTCTGATAGTCGCCATCATGTCTCCCGATTGATCCGAACTACTCGGACGCATTGTTCAGCGCAATACTTACCGCATCCTGAAATCTGTTGCATATGGTGCCTGGGCCCAGCGCCATAGAACGGCACGCAGTGCCGACCAAGTCGCGGGATGATACGTGGGCTATCCATCGAACCGCTCCAGGGCCTGATCGCGCGTCTCGCGCCGGACTTTCACCAGTGGTACGCCGCTGCGCTGTTCCGGTCCCGACACGTTTCCCAGCCTCCGACCACCCTGCGATACAGCCGATTCAGGCGATGCTGCTCAAGTAGAAACGGATCAGGGGACGACTCCCTCACAGTGGGCGGTTCCGCCGCGTATGGGACTTGCCATCGGGGAGTTAGTGCCGGAGTGGCGAATTGGCGTCCCCTAGGGGAGTCGAACCCCTGTTACTGGGATGAAAACCCAGTGTCCTAGGCCTCTAGACGAAGGGGACGCGCGGAAGGCGCGGATTCTAAGACCGGAGCAAGACGGTTTCAACAAGAGGTCGCGCGGTCTACAGTGCGCGGACTGTCTGAGGGGAGGGCGCGTGCGGCCTCTGAATCTGTACCTGGCCGGTACTGCGAGCTGGTTCGTCAATCACGGAATCCAGGGCGTGACGTTCGCCTGGCTTGTCACCATCGTGCTCCGGGAGTCTCCGCAGGTGGTGGGAATCGCGCAGATGGCCATGCTGCTGCCGGCGCTGCTCTTCATGCTCATCGGTGGAAGTCTGGCGGACCGCTATGGAGGACGGCGCGTAGCAGTCCTGGCGCAGGCCCTTTCTATCGTCCCGGTATTGGGGCTGTTGCTGGCACTCGCGTCGGGGCAACTGAGTTTCGCCGTCATGATCGGCTATGCGCTGATGATGGGGTTTGCCCAGGCGTTCGTGACGCCCGCTCGCGACGGGTTGTTGAACCAGGTTGCCGAAGGCGGAATCCAACGTACTGTCGTTCGCGCGACGATGATCCAGTTCAGTGCCATGCTGATCGCATTTGTCGTCGTGGGACAGACGGATCGGGTGGGCGCTGTCCCCGTGATCGCGGTGCAGGCCATAGTCCTGATCCTGGGCGTGATCGCGATGCAGCGCATCCCCGTTGCCGCGCCCGCTCGAAGACAGTCGGATCCCGGCATGTGGCGCGATCTGGCTGCATCGGTTGGGACCGGGCTTCTGACCGTGATGCGGTCGGTGCCGATGCGCACGGTCGCGATCCAGAACGTCGCCATAGGGATGTTCTTCATGGGATCCTACATCGTGACGATTCCGGTGGCGGTCCGGGACATTTACGACGGCTCGGCGGCGGACCTGGCCATGCTCAACGCGGCCAACGCGTTCGGCCTGGCGCTAACCTCGTTTCTGCTCATGCGCGCGGGACACATACGCCGTCCGCGACGCGCGCTCCTGCTGGCGCAGGCGCTCGGGGCGGTGGCGTTGGGCATCGCGGGATTCGGTTTCGAATTTCCCGTCTTCGCAGCCTGCATCTTCCTGTGGGGCGGCTGCGGCGGCATCGCCATGAGCATGGCGCGCACGATCATGCAGGAGCAGGCGCCCTACGACCAGCGCGGCCGCGTGATGGCGTTTTTCTCGTTCTCCCTGATGGGAGCCGGGCCGTTCGGCGCCCTGCTGGCGGGCGCATTGGCAGAATGGTGGGGGCCGGGCCACGCATTGATTGCAGCCGCGTGCGGCATGCTCACGGTTCTTGCGGTCCTGGCGGTCGTTTCGCGGAGGTCGGCAGAAAAGGGTCTCGATGCGGGCTGATCAAGCGCACGGAACCCGACCGGGAGACACGAGGTGCGGCGCGCAATTACGGTATTATTCCGCGCGCCGACAATCGGGGTGGGAGCACCATGAAAAAAGAACAAGAAATCAGCCGTCGCAAGTTCATTTCGACAACCACCAGAGCGGCCGCCACCATACCCGTGGTCGCCTTGTTGGGGGAGGGAGCACTTGGAGAAGAGGCTGCCGCGACTGCGAAGCTCGACGAGAGCAACCCCACCGCGGTCGCCTTGGGATACAAGCACGATGCGAACGACGTCGATGTCGACCTCTTTGCCAAGCGGGCCACCGAGGAAGGCAAGCAGCAGTTCTGCGACAACTGCCTGCACTACAAGCCGTCCGATGAAGAAGGCTGGGGGCCCTGCGCGATATTCCCGGGTTTCAATGTGGCCGCGAAGGGCTGGTGCAACGTGTGGGTGAAGGCGACGACGACATAACCGCCGCTACCCGGCGTCGGGTTCGCTTCGGTTCAGTGTGATCGGCGTCGCGCTACGCGCGATCATCCTCGCCCGACTAGTGTCGTGTCACACGCGTTCTGGCGCTTCAGAGTTCGCCATGCGCGTCAATGCAAGGCGTGGTCCGCAGGGAATATCTGGCATATTCGCAAGGGCCACAACGCGGTTTGCATGCGAGGGGTTCCCCCTCGCGCACCCCGGCTGAAGGATCCGGCGTGCACGGCGATCTCCCGAAGGGCGCGCCCCGGGAGCGCGAGGGGTACCCTCGCACGAAGACTGTGGCCTGTGGCGGTGTTGCGCCCCTTGGAAATGGAGCCGACCATTCCCGGCGGGGACGCGCCTTGCCACAGACCCCGTGGGACGCGCTGAAGCGTCATAACGCGTGTGACACGACACTAGTGTGATGGCGGCGGCAACGGCTCCGGCGCTATCTCTCCCCCGAGGTAGACGATGCGCGTCGCCCAGGTGTAATCGGACTCCCACGCCATCAGGCTCACCAGCACCAGCAGCGCCCCGGGCGGGAGCAGCACGGCCGTGATCAGCGCCACGCGCTCCCAGCGCATGTGCATGAAGATGGCGACGATGAAACCCGCCTTCAGCATCATGAAGATGATGATGAGCGACCAGCGCAGATAGCCCTGGAACCCCGCGTAGTCCACCATGTAGGACGCCGCGCTGAAGACGAACAGCAGCCCCCAGATCCAGAAGTAGATGGAGATAGGATGTTGTTGACCGGTGTCTGCCATTGCCTTACCAGAGATAGAAGAACGCGAAGATAAATACCCATACGAGATCGACGAAGTGCCAGTAGAGGCCCGTGATCTCGACGATGTCGTAACCCTTTTCCTCGTAGCGGCCGCGCCACACGCGGTAGGCGACGACGCCGAGGTAGGCGACCCCGGCGGATACGTGCAGGCCATGGAACCCGGTGATCATGAAGAAGCAGGAACCGAACTGGGCAGCCCCCATGGGATTGCCCCAGGGCCGTACGCCTTCTTCAAAGATGAGCTTGTACCATTCGAAGGCCTGCATTCCGACGAAACTCGCCCCAAACATGGCGGTCACGATCATCAGCGCCGCTGCCGCTTTGCGTTTTCGGCGATAGCCCATGTTCACCGCCATCGCCATGGTGCCGCTCGAGGAGATGAGGATGAACGTCATGATGGCGATAAGGAGCAGCGGCACGGGCGCGCCGAAGGCTTCCAGCGCGAACACTTCGCTCGGATTCGGCCACGGCTCGGCCGTCGTCATGCGTACGGTCATGTAGCCGGTGAGGAAGCACGAAAAGATGAAGGTGTCCGAGAGGAGGAAGATCCACATCATGGCCTTGCCCCACGGCACGCCCCTGAAAACGGCGACGTCCGCCGACCAGTCTTCGACTAGCTGCAGCCTCTGCGTGCTGGTTGCTTCGGCCATTCGGTTCCTATGCTCCTATTGCGGTGCTTCGTGTGTTGTTTTCGGCTGGGCCTGGCGGTCTATTCAGGTCTTTTCATGCGAGGGGTTCCCTCGCGCTGCTCTTTTTATGCGAGGGACACCCTCGCGCTCCCGGGCTAAAAAAGGCTCTCACGTGCGCGCTGACCCCTCGTGCTCCCCGCCCGGGGGCTCCGATTGCGGAATGAAATCGTCCTTCGCCCCGGGCACGCTGTAGTCGTAAGCCCAGCGATGAACCGTCGGCAGTCTCGACTCCCAGTTGCCATGCCTCGGCGGGGTCTCCGGCGTCTGCCACTCGAGGGTCGTCGCCTTCCAGGGATTCGGTCCGGAATCCCTGCCCTTGAAGTAGCTGTACACCAGGTTCCAGATAAACAGGATTTGTGCCACGCCGACGATGAGGGCGGCGACCGTGATGCCCTGGTTCAGCAACAGGACGCTTTCGTCGATGATCGCCATTTCGCCGTTCGCGAAGTACCGCCTCGGCACGCCGACGAAACCGAGATAGTGCATCGGGTAGTAGATCGCGTAGGTTCCGAGGAAGGTGATCCAGAAGTGCACTTGTCCGATCCTGTCATCCAGCATCTTTCCGGTCATCTTCGGATACCAGTGATAGATCGCCCCGAAGATGACGAGTATCGGCGATACGCCCATGACCATGTGGAAATGCGCGACGACGAAGTAGGTATCCGATAGCGGCACGTCGACGATGACGTTGCCGAGGAAGAGGCCGGTCAGGCCTCCAACCACGAAGGTGATGACGAACGCGATGGAAAAGAGCATCGGCACCGTCATGTGGATGTTGGCGCGCAGGAGCGTCAGCGTCCAGTTGTAGACCTTGATGGCTGTCGGCACCGCGATGATGAGCGTCGTCGTCGCAAAGAAGAACCCGAAATAGGGGTGCATGCCGCTGACGTACATGTGGTGCGCCCAGACGATGAAACTCAATACGCCGATGGCGACGATGGCCCAGACCATCATCCGGTAGCCGAAGATGTTCTTGCGCGCATGGGTGCTGATGAGGTCCGAGACGATGCCGAAGGCGGGGAGGGCGACGATATACACTTCCGGATGGCCGAAGAACCAGAACAGGTGCTGGAACAGCAGCGGGCTGCCGCCGCTATAGTCGAGTTGCTCGCCCAGCGAGGAAATCGCCGGCATGAAGAAACTGGTGCCGATGGTCTTGTCCAGGATCATCATGACCGCGCTGACGAACAGCGCGGGGAATGCCAGCAGGCCGAGGACGGTGGCCATGAAGATGCCCCAGATGGACAGCGGCATGCGCATCAGCGACATGCCCCGGGTCCGCGCCTGCAGTATCGTCGTCACATAGTTCAGGCCGCCCATGGTGAAGGCGACAATGAACACGGCCAGCGAGATCAGCATGGTGAGGATGCCCCAGTCGACTCCGGGCGTGCCCGGCAGGATCGCCTGCGGCGGATATAGCGTCCACCCCGCTCCGGTGGGGCCTCCCGGCACAAAATAGCTCGCGAGCAGGATCAGGACGGACGCGAAGTAGACGTGATAGCTGATCATGTTGACGAACGGGAACACCATGTCGCGGGCGCCGCACATCAAGGGGACGAGATAGTTGCCGAAGCCGCCGAGCAGCAGGGCGGTCAACAGGTATATCACCATGATCATCCCGTGCATGGTGATGAACTGGTAGTAGGCTTCGGGATCGATGAAATCGAATGTATCGGGAAAACCGAGCTGCAGGCGCATCATGCCCGACAGGACCAGCGCCACAAGTCCCACACCTATCGCTGTTATCCCGTATTGAATGGCAATGACCTTGTGGTCCTGGCTGAACCAGTACCTGGTGAGCCAGCTATGGGGATGGTGAACGTCGAGCGCTTCCTGATAGGGGATTTGTGCCTCAACCGCCATCGGTTTCTCCTCGATCATCGATCGTGTGGCGCATGGCTGTCTGTGTCATGCGCGTACTCATCGTATTGATATAGGCGACGACATCGTTGATCGCGTCGTCGTCGCCCAACTGCTTGGACATGAGGCCCATCTGTTTGCCCAGGTTGTCCATGGGATGGCTGCCGCGAATGCCTGCGCGGAAGTTCTGCAACTGGCGAGCCAGGTACCAGTCGGTCATGCCGGCAAGCCGGGGCGCGAAGGTCCCGTGGCTTCCGCCGCCGTCCGAGCCGTGGCATACGGTGCAGCCGCTATACAGGCTGGCGCCACGGTCGGCGTTACCGTCGATCGTCACGGGGGCCGGATCGTCCGGAAGGGATCGGATATACGCGATGACGTTCTCGATCGTCGCGTCGTCAAACAGGGTGGCCACCATCGGCGCCATCTCCTTGCCGTAGGTGTCCTCTTCGTGGACGCCCCTCAATCCCTGCTTGTAAGCCAGAATCTGGTGGCGCAGATACCATTCGTCCTGACCCGACAGCTTGGGAGCGTTCAGCGCCACCAGGCCTTCACCCGCAGGGCCGTGGCAGGCGGCGCAGACCGCATAGGTCGCTTGCCCCGCGACAGGATCGCCTTGCGGACGAGTCGAGATCTGGGCGTAGGTCCGCTGGCCCTGGAGCCAGGTATCGTAATCTTCCGGCGTATCGACGACGACAGTGCCGCGCATCGTGTGATGGCCGATCCCGCACAGCTCGGCGCAAAGTACTTCGTATGTGCCGACGCGCGTCGGCGTGAACCACATGTAGGTGATCATGCCGGGGACCGCGTCCATCTTCGCGCGGAACTCGGGGACGTAGAAGTCATGCAGGACGTCTTTCGAGCGGAGCAGGACCTTCACGGGGCGGTCGATCGGCAGGTGCAGCGCCTCGCGCTCGATCAGGACGTCATCCTGACCGTCGGGATCCTCCGGATCCAGGCCGAACGGATTGTCCACGCCGATCAGTTTCGCGTCCACGGTTCCGAGAATCCCGTCTTCGCCGGGTAGCCGATAGCTCCACGACCACTGTTGTCCGACGATCTCGACTTCGCGGGCCTGGGGCGGCACGTTGACGTAGTCGTCCCAGACGAGGAGTCCCGGCGCCAGCATGCCGACGACGCCGATGGTGGTGAGGATGGTGAGAATCCACTCGAGCCGCTTGTTTTCGGGCTCGTACACGGCTGTCTGGCCTTCGCGACGGCGGAACTTCCAGGTCGTGTAGACCATGAACAGGCCGATCAAGACGAACGCCACGCCGCAGATCCAGAAGGTCACGAACACGGCGAAGTCGATGCCGCCCCAGTTGGACGCGATTTCGGTGAACCACCATGGGCTCAGGAAGTTGAATACCACCGACCCGATGACGATGATGAACAGCATGATCGCTACGATCATGGCGCGCTTATCCCCCGCCCCGGCTCCGAAGCTCGCGGCAATCTCTCTGCGTTCAACCTCACGGCCTGGGTCGTCCCCCGTCTATTGTCGACACCGGTTCGTTCGGCGTCGAATGATATTTCGATCAAGGCCGAGGTTGTCGCCTGGGCCCGTTCCATGTCTTTTTGTCCGGTCCCGCGCTGGATGGCCTCACAAGCCCTTCGGCATCGATGACGAATGCGGCCGGCAGTGTCCGACGGCGCAGATTATCGCAGAATCGACGGCGGAATCGCCAGCAGTCTGTCGGACTTGCGGCGTCGGGCGCGAGATCGACAGGAAAACCTGTGGGGCGCCGCTCATTACCCCCGTCCAAGCCCACCTGTCAATCCGTCGATCTTGCTGCGGGCGCGGCAGGTCAAACCGTCTGCGGGCGGGGAGCACCCCTTGCAAACATAAGGAGGCCGAGCCGAAGGGGCCGCGGCCGACTGAAGCAGCCGGGTCAAGCGGCAGGCGTCCTGATCGTCGATCCCGTCCGTTCCGCGGCTCGTCTTTCACGGCGAGCCGATAGCGAGGAATCCCCTCATTTCGCGCGAGCCTGTACGCATCACGAATAAAGTATTGAATTTTTGTATATAGTTGTATACATATTGTGAAACAGCTCGATGGCTTGTGGATACCATGCCGATGGTCCCGAAGGACAATCCCTGTACTGTCGGCAGGATTGATCTGCTCCTGTTTGTTTTCGCTTTTCATTTTTGGAATCATACGTCGCGCCAACGAATCCAGAGGGAATGTTATGGACTTTAGGGATTACGCAGCGGAAGAAAAAAAACGGCTGGTAGCAGAGCGCGATGTAATCGAACGCAAACTGAATGCGCTTGACAATGCCATCCGCGCCTACGAGGACTCGGTGGCGCCGGCCCCTGCGCCGGCCCCTGCGCTGGCCCCCAAGGCTGCGCCAGCGACGCCCGCGACGCCCGCGAAACGAACAAGAAGGCGCCGGCGGTCCTCGCGACGCAACGAGATCGTTCGTGTTATCGGCGAGAGCGGCAGCGATGGCATCGGCCGCGCCGGCATCATCCTGGCGCTGAACGTAAAGGGCAACAAGTCGGCGGAGCAGTCTGTCAGCAATACCCTGTCCGCCCTGAAAAAGTCCGGCGAAGTTCGTCACGCGGACGGCAAGTATTTCGGAAACTGATCGGCGGGGGCTTTTCCCGCCGGCGGCGCGTCGGACAGCCGGGGATTGCGGCTCGGCTTTGTCCGAGGCGCCTCCTTCGTGCAACAATACCGGTTCAAGCGGGAATAGCTCAGTGGTAGAGCACAACCTTGCCAAGGTTGGGGTCGCGGGTTCAAGTCCCGTTTCCCGCTCCACACTCCTTGATCGGGCTGCAGTCGGTGAGTCTTGAACAATACCCGATAAGGGTGTTGAATCCGGCACCCGACTTTCCCCGGAGAGACCAACATGAAACGGATCGGACCCGAGAAGGTGGCCGCGATCGCTGCCGCCATTGCGCTTTTCGGCCTGCTTGGCGCCTGCGCGGCGGTTCCGGCCCAGGTCGACGAGCCGGTGGCAGCGGCAGAACCGACGCTGGTCACGACGGTGGAGGGGATCACCGAATACCGCCTTGACAACGGACTCAGGGTCCTCCTGTTCCCGGATCAGAGCAAGCAGCAGATCACCGTGAACATCACCTACCTCGTGGGTTCACGCCACGAGGGCTACGGGGAGACGGGGATGGCGCACCTGCTGGAGCACCTGGTGTTCAAGGGTACGCCGAAACACCCCGATATCCCCGCCGAGCTGACCGAGCGCGGGGCTTTCCCCAACGGCACCACCTGGTTCGACAGGACCAACTACTTCGAGACATTTCCGGCCACCGAGGACAATCTCGAATGGGCGCTCGATCTCGAGTCCGACCGGATGATCAACTCCTTCATCGCGGCGGAAGACCTCGAGTCGGAGATGACCGTCGTCCGCAACGAGTGGGAGAGGAGCGAGAACAGCCCCGGCAGGGTGCTGCAGCAACGGGTCATGTCGGCGGCCTACGACTGGCACAACTATGGCAACACCACCATCGGTGCGCGGGCCGATATCGAACAGGTGCCCATAGAGCGGCTGCAGGCGTTCTACCGCAAGTACTACCAGCCCGACAACGCGGTGCTGGTCATCGCCGGCCGCTTCGAGCCCGACCACGCGCTCGGCGTTATCGTGGACAAGTTCGGGAGCATTCCGCGTCCCGACAGGACCGGGGCGAACCGGCTGTTTCCCACCTACACCGCAGAACCCGCGCAGGATGGCGAGCGCAGTGTCACGCTGCGCCGGGTCGGAGACGTCCAGCTCGCGCTCGCCATGTATCACGTGCCGCCGGGGTCCCACGAAGATTTCCCCGCGGTGCAGATCATGACGCATGTGCTCAGCACGCAGCCGGCAGGCAGGTTGTACAAGGCGCTGGTGGAACCGGGTCTGGCCGCCGGGGCGTCGGCCTTCGCGCTTCAACTGAAGGAGCCGGGCATGTTCAGCGCGATGGCGCAGGTGCGCCAGGAGGACTCGCTGGAGGCTGCCGCCGAAACGATGTTCGCCACGTTGGAAGAGATGACGGAAGCGCCGCCGACCGCGGAAGAAGTGGAGCGCGCGAAGACCGACTTCCTGTCGGGAATCGAACTCGCCTTCAACAACCCGCAGGGAATTGCGCGGGGTTTGAGCGAGTGGGCGTCGATGGGCGACTGGCGGCTGCTGTTCCTGCATCGGGACCGCCTTGAGAACGTGACGCCCGAAGACGTGCACCGCGTCGCGCGGGCGTATCTCAAGAACTCGAACCGGACCGTCGGCTACTTCTATCCCGCCGAAGAGACTCCGGCGAGAGCCGAGATTCCGGCGCCGCCCGACGTGGCGGCCCTGGTGGATGGGTACGTGGGTCGCGCGGCGATCGCCGAGGGCGAAGCCTTCGATCCCACACCGGCCAACATCGAGGCGCGGACACAGAAGATCCCCCTGGCCAATGGCCTGCAGGTGGCGCTGCTGCCGAAAGAGAACCGGGGCGATGCGGTGAGTGTCAGTTTCCAGTTTCGCCACGGCAATGAAGACGCTCTCATGGGCAAGGCCACAGTCGCGGGACTCGCGGGCTCCATGCTCATGCGCGGCACAGAACAGCGTTCTCGCCAGGAGATACAGGACGAACTGGACCGATTGAAGGTCCAGGGCGGCGCGGGAGGCGGGGCCGAGTCGGCGTCGGGCGCCTTCTCGACGGTGCGGGAAAGCCTGCCGGAAGCGCTGAAGCTCATGGCGGAAGTCCTGCGGGAGCCCGCATTCGATGCCAAGGAATTCGAACTTCTCCGGGAACAGGGACTCGCCGGAATCGAAGGGCAGAGGTCCGAACCGCAGCCGCTCGCGCAGCAGGCCCTGGGTCGGCACCTGATGGACTACCCGGAGGAACATCCGTTTTACGTGCCGACCTTCGATGAACAGATATCGAGGTTGGAGTCCGCGACCCTGGAGCAGGCGCGTGATTTCTGGGCGTCCTTCTATGGCGCCCAGAACGGTGCGATGGCGATCGTCGGGGACTTCGACCCCGACGAGATCGTTCCGCTGCTGGAAGAACTCTTCGGCGGCTGGTCGGCAAAGGAAGCGTATGTCCGCATGCCCCGCCCCTACAGGAAAATCGAGACCTTGTCCGAGATCATCGAGACGCCGGACAAGGCCAACGCGCTGATGTTGAACGCGATGGTGATGCCCATGCGTGACGACCATCCGGACTACCCGGCGCTCGTGCTCGGAAACTACATGCTCGGCGGCGGATTCCTGAGTTCCAGGCTGGCTACCCGCATCCGGCAAAAGGACGGACTGTCCTATGGCGTCGGGTCATCGCTCGGCGCGTCCTCTCTCGATGAGCGGGCCACCTTCTCGGGGTATGCGATCTTCGCCCCGGAGAACAGCGACAAGGTTCTCGCGGCATTCCGGGAAGAAGTGGACAAGGTGCTCGCGTCCGGCTTTTCGGCGGAAGAAGTGGAAGCAGCCAGGCGCGGTTTGCTCGACGCCGCCCAGAGTCGCCGGTCGAGTGACGGCGGCGTAGCTTCTACTCTTGTCAGCAATCTGATTCTGGGCAGGACGATGGAATTTGTCCAGAAGCACGAAGAGGCGATCGCGGCGCTGTCGCCGGAGGATATCCAGGCCGCGATGCTGCGGCATATCGACCCGGAACAGATTTCAGTGATTCGCGCAGGCGACTTCGCCAGCAACGCAGCTCAGTGATCCCGGGGCATGGGCGCAGCGTGGCGACCGAGGATGTTCCTGAACGTCAGGTTGATCCGCTCGGCGGCCAGCCCGCGCCTTTTCGGCAATCGGTGTGCCCAGTTGCGCTGCATGCCCGGACCCATTTCCAGGTAGCTGCCGTTCGGCAGACGCACCGTCAGGCGCAGGGGCGCGCATCGGCCTGTCCGGGTTCGTGCGCTCCTGTGCCGCAGGTCGAACGGTCGCTCCGATCCGAAACTGACGGACCCGATCACGGGGTCCTCGCCGAGTTCGGGTTCGTCGTCGCTGTGCCAGGAAACACTGTCGGACCCGTCGCGGTAGTAATTCAGCAGTACGCTGTTGAACCGTGAAGCCGTCACGGCCTCGATACGGGCCTTGATCCGCAGCAGCATCGGCGTCCAGGCGGCTGGCTGCGCGGAGATGCCGGAATACGTGTAGCACATTCCCGGATCGCCGAACCAGGCGGTCAGGCGCGGCAGGGCAATCGACCTGCCGAACATGGCGATGCGCTCGGACTTCCAGTCGACGCTTTGCTTCAGGGCATCGAGAAAGCCCTCGCTTTCCTCGACGGAGAACAGCCGCGGGTACAGCCGCAGCCTGCCATCGGTGACGGGTATGTCCCGAAAGATCCTCGATGCCGCCGGCATGCCCGCGGGTGGACAGGTGGCGATCAGCCAACCTCCACCATTTCAAAGTCGCTCTTCGGCGTCCCGCATTCGGGACAGATCCAGTCTTCGGGAACGTCTTCCCAGGCGGTGCCCGGAGCGATGTCGTCTTCGGGCTCGCCCTCGGCTTCGTTGTAGATGTACCCGCAGGTCATGCATTGCCAGAGTTTCACGGTTCGATGGTCTCCTTGATGTGTGGCACGCGAACGGTCCGTCGCCGCGCGTGACGGTGATTTCGATGGACCGGCTTCGAAGCCCGTCCCGGCCGGTTCATGCATACAGGGCCACGATCAGCACGACCGCGAGCACGGCCCCGATCAACACCACCAGCACGACCGCTCCGTCAGACAGGGCGTCCGTGCTGTCGCCCGCCTTGGGCGCGCTGCGCCGCGCACGCACGAAGGCATACGCCAACGCGATGAGTATCAGCGCCGGGATAAGGAATTGCACGATGTAGCGCATTGACATGGCCCGTTCATCCCGTGGTCGTCATGCGCGGCGTCGCAATGAGGCGCCTTCCAGTTGCAACCGTCGCGCCGGGCCATTATCGGCGCGCGTTTCGACAGCATCAAGGAGCGATTGGCCGACGTCGCCCAGCCCCTGACTTGCCCGATCCGGTTACACGGAGGATGATTCGCTCGAGCAACGAAATGGCAGAACAGCTATGGCCGCTTTGGATGGATTCCGCGTTCTCGACATGACGCAGTGGGAGGCGGGGACATCCTGCACGCAATGTCTCGCGTGGCTTGGGGCGGACGTGGTGAAGGTGGAGCAGCCGGAGATCGGGGACCCTGGCCGGGGACGCCCGCGCGGCGATGTGCTCGACGCGCCGTACTTCGTCAACTGGAACAGCAACAAGCGCAGCGTCACGCTGGACCTCAGCATCCCCGAGGGACGCGAAACACTGCTGTCGATGGTGCCGCGCTACGACGCGTTCGTGGAGAACTACGGACCCGGGGTCGTGGAGAAGCTCGACATCGACTACGACGTCATGCGCGCGATCAAGCCCGACATCATCTACGCGCGCATCAAGGGTTTTGGCACAAGCGGTCCCTACGCCGGGTACAAGAGCATGGACATGGTGGCGCAGGCGACGGGCGGCGCGTTCGCCATAACAGGCCACGCCGATGGGCCGCCCATGCGACCCGGACCCACCATCGGCGACGCCGGCACGGGCGTGCAGGCGGCGCTGGCGATCGTGGCGGCATGGGCGCAGAAACTGCGCGCGGGGGAGGGGCAGCTGGTTGAACTGTCCATGCAGGAGGCGGTGACCTACTACCTGCGCACGGCAACGGGAGGCACGCTGTTCGGCACGCAGCCGTCATCGCGTTCGCGCGGCGGCAAGAACCCGTTCATGCGCCTCTATCCGAGCGCTCCGGGCGGGCCCAACGACTACGTGTTCCTGATGGCGGCAAATCCCCGCATGCAAAAGGCGACGTGCGATGTCATCGGCAAGGATCTCCTGTCCGATCCGCGCTTCGCCGGGGCGGAGAACAGCGAGGCCGTGATCGAAAAAATCGCCGAATGGACCCGGCAGCGCACAAAGCGGGAGGCGATGGAGGCGTGGTCGAAAGCGGGCGTCTGCGCCGGGTCGGTCTACGGGCTCGAGGAGTTGTACACGGATCCGCATCTCGTGGAGCGGGGTTTCGTGCACGAGATTCATCACGCCCACTACGGCAACATCAAGCTCCTGGGCTGGCCCGCGAAGATGTCGAAGAGCAGGGTGGCGATATCGCCCGCGCCGCTGCTCGGCCAGCACACGGACGAGGTGCTTCGCGAAGACCTCGGCTTCGACGCCGACGCCATCGCCCGCCTGCGCGCGGCGGGCGCGATCGGCAGCGAAATGACCGACAGCCCCGCGATCAGCCGGGTCGCGGACTAGTCCGTCCGGAACTCGGGGAGATTCCTGGAGTGGCAGGGCCGCTCGATGGTATCCGCGTCATCGACTTCACGACCATGGTCGCGGGGCCCTATGCCGCCATGCTTCTTGCCGACCAGGGGGCGGACGTCATCAAGGTCGAGGCGCCGCTGGCGAGCGATCACGCGCGTCGCGCGGGATACGGCGCCAGGCACTTCACCGCCGCGTTCGTCAACAACAACCGCAACAAGCGCTCGCTGTCCATCGATGCGAAGCGCGCGGCGGGCCGCGAGGCAATCCTGCGGCTGGCGCGAACGGCAGATGTGTTCCTGCAGAATTTTCGGCCGGGCGTCATGGCCCGGCTTGGGCTCGACGAGCCGGATCTGAGAGAGGCGAACCCGGGCATCGTATACATCTCCATCAGTGGCTGGGGCGCGAACGGTCCCCTCGCGCACAAACCCGTCTATGACCCGATCATCCAGGCGCTGTCCGGCCTGGCTACCGTGCAGGCCGGGTCCGATACCGCGCGTCCGCGCCTCATCCGGACGATTCTTCCCGACAAGCTCACCGGAATAACCGCGGCGCAGGCCGTGTCGAGCGCGTTGCTAGCGCGCGAACGCACGGGGCGGGGCCAGCATGTGCGCCTGTCGATGCTCGACGCCGTCATCGCCTTCATGTGGGCGTCCGACATGGGTGGGCTGACCTTTGTCGGCAAGGAGGTCGGCGTGCAGCGCGCGGCCACGTTCATCGACCTGATTTACGAGACCCGCACCGACTACATCAGCGTGTCGGTCATGAGCAACCGGCAATGGGAGGCGTTCTGCCGGGCGGTCGGCCAGCCGGATTGGCTTTCGGACGAGCGCTTCAAGACGCCCGCCGGACGAGACCGGCACGCCAACGAGCGGCTTGAACTCATGCAGTCGGCGCTGCTCGAGCGAAGCGCCGAAGACTGGCTCGACCTGCTCGACGCGGCAGGGGTGCCTTGCGCTCCGGTGCTCAACCGCGCCGAGGTGGTGGAACACCCGCAGGTTGAGGCCAGCGGCATCGTCATCGAAACAGATCATCCGCACGCGGGGCGTCTGCGCCAGGCGCGCAACGCCGCGGTGTTCGAAGGCACGCCGACCGAAGTGCGTCGAGGCGCGCCGCACCTGGGCGAACACACCGTCGAGGTGCTGCGCGAACTCGACTATTCCGATGACGAGATCGCCTCGCTGCTGGATTCGGGCACCGTAAGCGTGCCGGATGATCCGGGCGCGAATCCGGGCTAAGATCGGTCGATTCGACAGGGGGGCCGCGGCATGGGCCAGCAGCACAAACCACGTATGCCAACGGCGTCCGAGGCGCTTCCGGGGCGAGGCCGCCCGATGCCGATACCGCCGCGGCACTTCGTCAACGGCAATGTCCCGAGCCCGCCATTCCCGGCCGGGATGGAGCGGATGATGGTCGGGATGGGGTGTTTCTGGGGCGCGGAGAGGATGTTCTGGCAGACCGCGGGAGTCCACGTCACCGCCGCGGGATACGCCGCGGGCGTCACGCCGAACCCCTACTACGAGGAAGTCTGTTCCGGCCTGACCGGTCACAACGAAGTGGTGCTGGCGGTGTTCGATCCGAAAGTCGTGACCTACGCCGAGTTGCTGAGAGTCTTCTGGGAGGGCCACGACCCGACCCAGGGAATGCGCCAGGGCAACGACCTGGGCACCCAGTACCGTTCGGGGCTCTACGTGTTCGACGCCGAGCAGGAGCGCCTCGCGGAGCGCTCCCGGGATGCGTACCAGGATGCGCTGGTTGCCGTCGGTTACGGACAGATCACGACGGAGATTCAACCCGCACCCGTCTTCTACTATGCGGAGGACTATCACCAGCAGTACCTGGCCAAGGTTCCGCACGGCTATTGCGGGCTCGGTGGCACCGGAGTTTCCTGTGACGTGCAGCCACTGGTGACATTGGAAAAAGGGTTCGGCGGCTGATCGACGGCGATTCGACGCGTCGCCGGAGCCGAACCGTCCTGCGGGAATCACGTCCAGTGGGGAATCGAATCGGCATCGGCATCGATTTCGGCACGTCGAACTCCGCCGCGGCGATCTTCGATGGGCAGTCGGTGCGCCTGGTCGACCTGGAGGAAGACTCCCCGATCCTGCCGTCGGCGACGTACATCGACCGGGACCTGCGCACGCGGACGGGACGCCGCGCCATCGAATGTTACGTGGAGGACAACACCGGGCGCACGGTCGAACTCATACCGGAGGTGATCGGCGAGGCATCGCTTGCCCTCGGCGGCGACTCCGGCGGGCGTGAAGGGCCCAACGTGCTGACGCGCAAGGTCTATGGCCAACCGGTTCGGGATATCGGTCTGCGCGGCCGCCTGTTCCGCGGGACCAAGCGGTTGCTTGGTCGAAAGGACGTGAGGCGATTGATGGTCTTCGAGCACCCTTTTCGCCTGGTGGCGCTGATCACGCCGATCCTGCTGCGTATCCGTGATGGCTTGCGGGAGGTCGCTCCGGCGGAGCCGCGCCGCGGCTGCATGGGGCATCCGGTCAACTTTGAAGGTCGCGATGCCGATCGCAACAAGTTGGCGCTGTCTCGTCTCGGGGAGGCATACGGACACGCGGGCTTCGATGACAACCGGTTCTTTCCGGAACCCGTCGCAGCGGCCGTCGGATACCTGCATGCGCAGCCGGACGCCACTGCAAAGCGAATTCTCACCGTCGATTTCGGCGGCGGCACACTGGATCTGTGTGTGCTTGAGAGAACCGGCGCGGGTACGGGATTCCGGACGGGGGCAACGCACGGCATCGCGCTCGGCGGCGATCGGATCGATCAGCGCGTTTTCCGCGAGCTGTTGTTCCCCTTGCTCGGCAAGGGCGAGCGGTGGAAGCGCAGGGGCGCGGCGCGGGTCATCGAAACACCGTTTCCCTTCGAGCGATACGAGGATCTGCTCCTCAACTGGGCGGTGACGTACATGTTGAGTCAGAACCGGTACACCACGCCCGTGCTCGACTGTATCGCGCAAGGCGGTCCGGCGCGTTTCAAGTTCCGACGGTTGCGGGACCTCATCCAGCAGAACTACAGCTACCGCGTATTCCAGGCGATCAGGACGCTCAAGGCCGAACTTTCGGGTGCCGAAGAGGCCGTGCTCGACATCCCCGAGATCGACGTCGAAATGCGGGTAACGCGCACGGAGTTCGAGACCCTCATCGCAGATCTGCTGGAGGAGTTCGAACGGGCGGTCGACGACACCCTTTCCCGGGCCGGGCTGCCAGCGGACAGGATCGACATCGTCCTGCGTACCGGCGGATCCTCCCTTATTCCCGCGGTGCGCCGGATTCTCGACCGGCGATTCCCCGGTCGCGTGGTGGAACATGACCCCTTTACCGGCGTGGCGTCAGGCCTCGCCATCGCGCACTACCATGACCTCGCTTCCTGACGGGCGCTAGCCGCGGCTGCTGTAAGTCGGATCGAGCGCTTCGAACAGCGTTTCGATCATCCGGTAGGTCAGCCCCCAGACGAAGTGGCCACCGGGAATCCGGTAGCCGTTGAAAGGTGTCGGCACTCCGGCGATCAGGCGATCTTCGCTGGTGTGGCTGCGCCCGCCATGCATCGGCGCGAGGGGCGACCACAACGCCGCGTCCACCTCGGAGCTGAGATCGAATGACGGGTCGCCGCCTAGGAAGAAGACGAACGGAGAAACGAGCATGTCGAACGCGCGTCGCGAGGGGCGCTGCTGCGACAGCTCTCCGATCATGTTCGCGCGATCGACGGCGAGCCCGATCTCCTCCTGGGTTTCGCGCAATGCGGCCGCGGCGAGATCGGCGTCCTGCGGTTCGCGGTGACCGCCGGGAAAGGCCATGTCGCCCGACCAGGGGTCGCCTTCGTGCTCGGCGCGCTTGATCAACAGGACGTCGATGCCTTCGGCACGCTCGCGCAGGACTATCGCCACCGCGGCCTGGAGCGTGCCGCGCCCGGAAGCGAAGCGCGTCGGCTGGTGCGCGGCGAGCCGGGTCTTGATGTCCGTCATTGAAAGCACTCCGCTATGATACGCGCCCGATGTCCCTGCGATCTTCCGCCAACAGGTGTTCATTGTGGAGGAGCGGACGGGGGCGGGAATCGACGGGGTCTGAGTACCGGCCGAGGCGAAGCGACGCCGGGATCCGGCGCGATCAGGGTTGCGCTTCGGCCCCGGTGCCGGCCCTGCCGAGCAGCAGGTCTTCCGCGGCCTCGAAGGCATCGCCGACGACCCGCATGAGTTCGCGAATGCGCGCGGTGGAGCGAAGGTCCGGGTGCGCGAGCAGCCAGATCTCCCGTGCGACAACCGGTCGGGGCGGTTCGATACGAACGAGTGCCGGGTCCGGGTCGCCGAGGGCGCACGGCAGCGGACCCAGTCCCATGCCGTTGCGCAGGGCGGCGTGCTGGATGGAGACATCGGTGCAGCGTGTTCGTGTCGGCGCTGCCGCGAAGGCGTTGCGCTGGAAGTCGATGCGCAGTGGCGTCAAGTCGACCCATCCGGGGGTGCCGCTGTGATGTTTTTCGACGATGTCGCGCGTCCCGTACACGGCGAACGCCAACTCTCCCACGCGCCGGCCGATCAGGTGCTGCGGCGGATCATCGGTGATCGCGAGGGCGCAGTCCGCCTCGCCGATGCCAACATTGGGGGGCGTGGACGGCGAGACGAATTCGATCCGCATTCCCGGGTGCGCGCGCGATAGCGAGGTGATGGCGGGGAGCGCCACGGCCGCCACCGAGGTGGGAACGTAAACCGTGATGCGACCGGCGAGGCGCTGGTCGCTGCCTGCAACGGAACGACGCAACTCCGCAATCTGTCCGGCAATCGTTTCGACTCGGGCAAGGGTGTCCCGGCCGGCATCCGTGATGCTGAGACCTCCGGGATTGCGGCGGAACAGCTTCACGTCGATCTGCCGTTCGAACTGGTCCAGCCGGCGCGTGACAGTCGAAGCATGGACGTGAAGCTGCCGTGCGGCACGACGCACGGTTCCGGCTTGGGCAAGCACCTGGAACATCCGGAGGTCGTCCCAGTGAAGGTCGGGCATCGTCACTTTCCTTCGCGTTGCGTCGATGACGGCGAAGCTTGAAGTATTATTCCGATATCAGCATAAATGCAACACTATGTTGCATTATAAGCTCTTGCGCGCAGCGTTACGTAAGGTAACATTCTCCACCAGTTTCGTTCCCTCCCCCTCGTAGGCTGCGTAGAAACCTCCCCGGTTTCTCCAGCCTACACTTACGTTCCCGACTTGCTTTCTGCTGGCAACCTCAGTCTTCGGCAGCGCGCCCCTCGTCGAACGTGGCAGGGGGCTCGACGTCTCCGCGCCGTGGACCCTCATCAAGCGTACGGTGCAGAAAGGCGTAGGCAAGCGCCCACATATAAGTCCTCTGTGCATTGTCGGCCGCGCCCGCATGCCCGCCTTCGATGTTCTCGTAATAGAGGACCGAGTGTCCCTGGTCGGCCATCTTTGCCGCCATCTTGCGCGCATGGCCCGGATGAACGCGGTCGTCCCGCGTCGAAGTCATTACCAGCAGGGGCGGGTACCGGGTCTCCGGATCGAGATTGTGGTAAGGCGAGAAGGACCTGATGAAAGCCCATTCCTCGGGGTTGTCGGGATCGCCGTATTCGGCCATCCAGCTCGCGCCGGCCAGCAATTCGTGATATCGGCGCATGTCCAGCAATGGGACCTGCGCCACGATGGCGCCGAACAGGTCGGGGCGCATCGTCAGCATGTTGCCGGCAAGCAGCCCGCCGTTGCTGCCCCCCATCATGCCCAATTGCCCGGGCGTGGTGATTGCGCGCCGGACCAGGTCTTCCGCCACCGCGATGAAGTCCTCGTATGCTCGCAGACGGTTCGCCTTGAGCGCGGCCTGGTGCCAGGCCGGACCAAACTCGCCGCCGCCGCGTATGTTGGCGACAACGTAGACGCCGCCCTGCTCCAGCCACATGGCGCCCACCCCCGGCGAGTACTCGGGCGTCATCGAGATCTCGAAGCCGCCGTAGCCGTAGAGCAGGGTGGGACGCGGACCCGTGGCTTCGGGGTCGCGCACCAGGAAATAGGGAACCCTCGTGCCGTCTTTGGAGGTCGTCCACTCCTGGGAGATGGAGAGGCCGCGCGCGTCGAACATGGCGGGCATGCGTTTCAGGACGGTGCTCGATCCGCCGACGGTCCCGAGCGACAGGGCGGACGGCGTGATGTAGTCCGCGCTGCCGATGAAGTAGCGGTCGTCCCCGTGGGGATCGACCGCTCCCACGCTTAGCGTCTGCATTCCATCGGCTTTGGTCAGATCCGTCCGCGTCCAGCCGTCCCGGGTGGGCGTGGCGACGTAGACGCGATTGCGAACATTTTCCAGCACGTTGACCAGAACGTGGTTTCTTGTCGGGCTGTAATGCGCGAGGGAACCGGCGGGACTCGGGCGGTACAACACGTCGAGTTTGCGTTCTCCGGCCAGGAACCGCTCGAAATCTGTCACAACCAGGCTCCCGGCGGCATGCGTTCGCCCGCCCGTCGTCCAATCGCTGTCGAGCGTGATGAAGATGTGTCCCCGATGAACCCTCGCCGTTGCGTCGGAAGGCATCTCGATAGTCCGCAACTCGCCTCCCCGGCGGACGAACAGATCGTTGTTGTAGAAATCGATTCGGCGATAGACGAATTCGGCCTCAAATCCCGGAACGAGGGTCGTGTAGGCGCCGACCAAAACATCCTTCTGCCGGCCTTCGAAGACGACTTCCGCATCTCCGAGTGCCTCGCCCCGTCGCCAGAGCTTCACCATCCGGGGATAGCCGGAGTCCGTCATCGTGTCGGGGCCGAAGTCCCTCGCGACGAACAGCCGGTCCTTCCCGGCCCAGGCGAACGAGCCCTTGGACTCGGGCAGATAGAAGCCGTCTGGCACGAACGACCGGGTCGACAGGTCGAATTCGCGTACGACGACGGCGTCCGCGCCGCCGCGCGACAGGGCGACGAGGCAGCGGTCGTAGGTCGGTTCGAGAAACTCCGCGCCTGCGAAGACCCAGTTCTCGTCATCCTCTCGCGCCAGCGCGTCGACGTCGAGGACGGTCTCCCACGCCGGGTCGCGTTTGCGGTATTCGTCCAGGGTGACCCGGCGCCAGAGGCCCCGCGGGTGTTCGGCGTCCTGCCAGAAGTTGTAGAAGTACGGCCCCGACTTCGAGATGTAGGGAATCCGGTCGCTGGAGTCGAGAATCGCCCGCAGCCGCCGTTCGGATGCCGCGAACGACTCTCCTTGTGCCAGCGCTTCCCGCGAATCCCGATTGCGGCCCTTGACCCACGCCATGGTCCTTTCGCTGTCGATGTTCTCGAGCCAGAGATACGGGTCGTCTTCGTTCGCTTGTGTCATGCCGATGTGTCCAAACAGGAGGAGTGGGGCGATTCGCCGAGTCACGTCTCGGACTCCGTTTCTGGTGTGCATCCGAATTGCCTCAGGACTTGGTGTCGTACCGTCGAAGTAGATTCGTGGTCGATTCGACTCAACCGTCGCGCGAACCCTTGATGAAATGAAACAGGAGCAGCAGCAGGACGGCACCGACCGTTGCCAGCACGAGGCTGACCAGATTGAAGCCTGTTACCGCGCCAATGCCCAGTTGCGTTCCGATGAAGCCCCCGACGACCGCGCCGACGATGCCGATGACGGTGGTGGCGATGATCCCTCCCACGTCTTTCGTCGGCGTGAAGACCCTTGCCAATGCACCGACGATCAACCCGAACAGGATCCAGCTCAAAATACCCATGGCACTTAGTCGAAGACGCTATGGCGGGAACGATACTACGTCCCAGTCCGTGATTGCTTGCGCCACAAGATCCGGTGCCTGCATGGGGATGAAGTGCGTCAGGTCCGGCCGGAATAGATCGCGTCCGCACGGGAATGCCGCGGCAAGCTGCTCCCACGTGGGCGAGCGCGAGAAGTCCATCTGTCCCGGCGCTGCGTTTCGGGGCGGGGCGCGAATCACCAGCACCTCGTGCGGCAGCCCGCGAATCTCGGGGTAGATGTCCGTGCCGCCACTTCCGAGATATATGGCGGACTCGACAGCGGGCGGGCAGGCGAGCGTAACGCCCCCGCCCGGTTTGGCAAGCACGCCATGACGGCAGTAGTCGCACAGCACATCCGCGCGCCATTGCGCAAACGGTGAACGCTTGCGCAGTCGGTGGTGGAACTCGGTCCAGGTCCCGAACTCAGCCTTGCGCCGCGCGACCGGATGGGCATCCGCGGACGCCCACGGCCGCTCGCGATGCCAGTCCCGGTACGCTTCGGGCGCCAGGATGACGGGATCCACGAGCACTAGGCGTTCGAATTGCTCGACACGTTCCGACGCGGCCTGGACCATGGCGTGACCGCCCATGGAATGCCCGACACCGACGATGCGCGAGAGACCAAGTCCGTCAACGAACGCGCTGAGGTCGGCGCCGAAAACTCGCCAGTCGTACGGCCCTGCCTTTCCGCTGCGTCCGTGGCCGCGCTGGTCGAGCGCGATCGCCCGGTAGCCCGAACCGAGGGCCGTCGCGACGGCATCCCAGCAACGCGCATGGAAACCCGTGGCGTGCGCCATGACGACCGGCTGCCCAGAGGGATCGCCCCACTCGAACCAGGCGATCTCGATGTCACGCACCCGAATGCGATGCTCGCGGGGTCCGTTCAATCCCGATCCCGATGGTTTCATGCGGGGGATTATCCACGGTGGCGCCTGCGCCTGGGGAGTCATCGCGTGATGGACCCGGGCTTCGGCTAGAATGGCGATGTGACAGCGCGAACTACCAGGCACCAGATTGTCTCTTCCGAATCGGAGCCGCTGATCCGGGTCAATGAGTCCGACGAGCCGGTGGGGTTTCTCGACAAATGGGCTTGCCACGAGGGCAGCGGCGTGCTGCACCGCGCGTTCTCGGTCTTCGTACTCAACGCATCCGGAGAGCTATTGCTTCAGCAGCGCCAGCAGAGCAAGAGGTTATGGCCGGGATACTGGTCCAATAGCTGTTGCTCGCATCCGCGCGCGGGAGAGCAGATGGAAGAGGCCGTCGCGCGCCGGCTGGAGCAGGAACTCGGCATCCCGGCCGAAGTGGAGTTCGTCTTCAAGTTCGAGTACCGCGCCGCCTTCAAGGACATCGGGACCGAGCACGAACTCTGCTGGGTCTATGTCGGCCGGACCGACGCGACGCCGGTCATCAACACGTCAGAAATCGCAGCTTGGCGCTGGATCGCTCCGGACGAACTCGATGCCGCGCTGCAGCAAGATCCAGGGAGTTACACGCCCTGGCTCAAGATGGAGTGGGCGCGCCTGCGGGCGACGAACGCCATCTAGGGGCCCGCGCCGTAGAACGGCACGCAAGTGCCGATCAAGGCGCAGGATCCGGGACGGGTGGGATGGGCGAAACAGAGGGCTTGGGCGGGGCCAAAACACGGCGCCCGTCAGGACGACGGGGTTTAGGCGCTAGCAAATCGCTTCTGGGCCTTGCCGAGGTAAAGCACTTCCTCGGTTCCCGGGAACTCGCGCAGGTAGTCCTTCGCCCGGTCGTCGTTGCGCGACTATGAAGGGGGCTTCACGCTGCGGAACGGAGCAGCGGCCGGGACCCGTTTCAGGCTTCTCTCCAGCCACCTGTCGTTTCGACCCCAGTCTTCGCGGAAGTGCAGCATGTCGATGATCTCCCGTTCGGAACGGGTCTTGAACACTGAGCGTCTGCTGCGCCGCGTCGGCAGCGGGCAATCGACGGTGTCGGGGCCCGACAGCGGGGTTTCCGCGGAAACATCTTCGGGAACTTCCGCGAACTGCGGGTTCAGCGCCGGCTCGATCACTTCGCCGTCCCGCCTGACAAAGACGATGCCATCGTCCTCGATCACGATGTGGAAGGCGCCGTGGTGCAGCAGCCGGTGATGCGCGCCGCACAGCAGCACGAGGTTCTCAAGGCAGGTCTCCCCGCCGTCGATCCAGTGCTGTACATGATGCGCCTCGACATGGCGCTGATGCGCGCAGCCCGGGAAGCGGCAGCGGTTCCGGTCGCGCAGCTTCAGTGCCCGCTGCAGCCGCCCCGGCACGATCCGCCGACGGCGCTCGTAGTTGAGCAAATTGCCCCGCGCATCCTGGATGAACTCGGTGAGATCGGCGTCGCAGGCGATCTGGCGGGCGTCCTCCTCGTCGATGCCCCAGTCGGGCTCGACGTGGTAGCGCGCGCCGCCCGCCGACCGCTTTGCGGCCAGCTCGTTTCGGTCGATGGTCAGCACCACCTCGTAGCGCCGGCCTGTGCGGCGCCGCCTCCAGTGCCCCGCGGGGCTCGCCAGGCAGTGCTCGGCCATGTCCACCAGAGCGTCGGCGAAGCGCTGTTCCCTGCTTGAGAGCTCGAACGTCAGCCAATCCGGGAAGTCGTCCGTTTCCGCGGAAACATCTCCGGAAACATCCATATCCGTGACAGCGGCGCCTGCAACCCGCGCGGAGACCGCCTCGCTGCTGTTCCCGCTCCCGTGATCGGCCAGTGTTTCCGCGGACGCATCGGCCGTCGTCAATTCGACCTGCGCGGTCACCCCTTCGCCGTCTGTCGCGCCAGCGCGTTCCGCAGGCGCCCCGTCAGATCCCTGGTCCGCCGCAGGTTCGGCAGTCTCCCTGGGATAGGTGACCCCCAGCAGGGACGCGCAGCGCACCTCGCTCTCGTCCTTCCTGGCGTCGATGACCTGTTGCAGCGCCTCGATCACGAGCGCGCCCCGCTCCGCCGGCACCGCCGCGGTGAGGACCAGCATGCCGTCCTCGTAGTACCAGCTCAGGCCCCGCCGCTGCTCGCTGCTGGCGCGCCCACGTACGCTTCCCCCGACCCGCTCGTAGGTCCGGACCAGGCTCTCGAGCTGCGCCGCGCTGCTTCCCTCGGCGATCGCCAGCAGCATCGCCTCGGTGTGCGGCGTCGCCACCCGGGTGATGGCCCGCACCTTGGAATAGCTGATCACCCCGTCGCGGAACGCGGCGTCGATGCGCGGAAGCTTCGCAAGCGCCCGGCCGATGCGGATGCGCTCCCGGGAAGCGCAGGGTCCCAGGCCACAGCGGTGGTCGAGCCAGTTGCCGAGATTGCAGTAGCCGCCCTCGCGCCAGCCCCGGGTGCGGTCCATGGCGGCGATGAGCTTGACGAAGCGCCAGTCGGCGAGGTTGATGTGGGCCGCCATGCGGGTGACGGCGCGGCGCAGCTCGGCGGGATCGTCGGGGATGAAGTCGAGGTGGTCGGGATCTGATTCGGAGAGGCGGGGATCGGCGGCGGGTTCGGGGACGAAGCGGGGATATCGGACGACTTCTTCGGTCGGGGCGGACATGCTTGGAGACCTTGATGTGGAGGGCTGTCAATGCTGTATATATTACTAGTATATGGTCTATTTATCATTGTTTTTATTAATTATTTTGTTCTACATTATCCTATACAGTGTTGCGTCCAAGACCCTGAGGCGCGACCGCCATGAAGACTCCTCGCCGTTCGCGCGCCCCGCATTTCATGGCTCCGGGAAGCTGCGCAACAGTTCCTGCACGCAGGAACCGGCGACGGCAGCACGGCCAATCGGGGCCCCAGACCGGGCAGGGGACTGGCCCGCTGGACTGACCGATTTTTTCTCCGCTGGCGGCGCGCGGGCGGCTATGATGCGCACCGCAACATCTTGTTAGGAGAATCCCGTGAGCGAACTTGTGGAAAGCCTGGCGCGGGCAATCAGGGAGCGGACCACATTCCCACCCATGCCCGAGAACCTCACGCTGGACGACGCTTACGCCATGCAGGCGGAGCTCGTTCAGGCCGTATGCGGAGGCGACGTCGCAGGTTACAAGGCGGGCCTCACGGCGCCGGCCGGCCAGGCGCAGTTCGGCATCGATCATCCGCTCATCGGCGTGTTGTACGAATCGGGCAGGCTGCAATCCGGCGCATCTTTTGCCAGCGGCCCGGGGGTCATGCTGGAGTGCGAGATCGGGGTTGTGATCGACGCCGCGGGCGCTGCCAGGACGGCGGGCCCCGTGATCGAGGTTCCGCGCGCCGCGTGGGCCAGCCCGGCGGACGCCAAGGGAATCAATATGGCTGCCAGCAACATCGCCGCCGACCGGTTCATCACCGGCGAACAGGCGGAGTTGCGCGATGACTACGACGACCTGGCGGTAACCCTGACCCGGGACGGTGAGACCGTGACCCAGGCTCCGCTTACCGAGGCGCTCGGCGGTCCCCTTCCGGCGCTTCAATGGATGACATCCGTGGCGCGGGAACTGGAACGGCCGCTGGCGGATGGCATGCTGATGATTACCGGTGCCGTCGGCGGAATCCAGCCGGCCCAACCGGGAGAGTACGTGGCGGACTACGGCGTCTTGGGCAAGGTCACGTTCACGGTGACCTGATCCGGCGAAAGCGTCGTCCACAGACGGCCGCCTGTCATGCCCCCTGTCAGCCCGTCAGAGATTCTCGACCGCGCAGAGCGTCTGTACGATGAGGCCCAGGTCGACTTTGCCATAGACCAATTGGCCGTGCGCATGGCGCTCGATCTGCAGGATGCGCTGCCCATCCTGGTCTGCGTGATGAACGGCGGCCTGCCGTTTACGGCGGCGCTGATGAAGCGTTTCGCATTCCCGCTCGAATTGGACTATGTGCACACCGTTCGCTATCGAGGCGGAGAGGTGATCTCCGACAGGATCCACCTGCCTCATGGGGGCGAACTGGACGTGCGCGTCGATCTGGCCCGCGAGGTCACGGGGCGCACCGTCGTGTTGGTGGACGATGTTCTGGATGGGGGAACCACGCTGGCAAGTATCGTGGAACGCGTGCAGAGCGCGGGCGCGGCGCGCGTGTTCACGGCGGTGCTTGTCAACAAGAAGGTACCGGAAAGGACGTTCGCCCCGGACTACGCGGCTCTCGATGCGCCCGACCGCTACCTGGTCGGTTGCGGCATGGACTGCGCTGGCTGGTTTCGGAATCTCGCCGGGATTTACGCGCTTCCCGACGAAGTGGAGTTGACCCCTTGAAACTCGCTGTCATCGGCGGCACGGGATGTCAGCGGCTGACCGGGATCGGCGCGCGCTGGCGACCCGCCGCCGATTCGGCAGACACGCCTTACGGCGCCGCCTCGGCAATCCCGCAGGTTTCCCCCACGGATTCCGGAGAAGTCATTCTTCTCGCGCGGCATGGCAACCCTCCGGGAACGGCGCCGCACCTGATCAACTACCGCGCGAACATCTGGCTGATGAAAGAACTCGGAGCCGATGCGGTCGTCGCTACGTACGCCGTCGGTGCCATAGCACCGGATCTGCACAATGCGGATCTTGTGATTCCCGACCAGATCATCGACTACACCTGGGGGAGGCGGCAAACCTATGTCGAGACGGGCGAGATTCGTCACGTTGAGTTCTCGGAGCCATTCGATGGCCGCATCAGGGCCGGACTGATTTCCGCCGCCGACCAGTGCGACCTCGCCGGCACGCTACACGAACGCGGCGTGTACGGCTGCGCGCAGGGTCCACGGCTTGAGACCGCCGCCGAGATCGATCGCATGGAACGCGACGGCTGCACGGTGGTCGGCATGACCGCCATGCCGGAGACCGCATTGGCCAGGGAACTGGGCATCCCGTATGCCGGGTTGTGCCTGGTCGTCAACGCGGCGGCCGGACGGGGAGAGGGGCCGATAACCGGGGCGGAGATCGACGTCGCCCTGGAACAGGCCACTGCCCATCTCGAGCGTTTGCTGGGGTCCCTGCTGGGGAATGGCGCCGAAGGGCTGTTCGACGACGCACGATAAGCGCGATTGGCGCACCCGCAGGGACTCGAACCCCGAACCCCCAGGTTCGAAGCCTGGTGCTCTATCCAGTTGAGCTACGGGTGCGCGAAAGCGCGATTATACGCGGGCCATGCCGCCTTCCGGCGCGCTTCGGGCGCTTCGTGGCATACTTTTGCGCGGCGACTATCTGGAGAAACGCGTGGGTGAGCAGCCGCTTGAGGGCGTAACTGTCCTCGACTTCGGTCAAATCTATAACGGGCCCTATGCCGGCTATCTGCTGGCGATGGCAGGCGCCCGGGTCATCAAGGTCGAGTCGCCCCTGGGCGAGGGGTTGCGAGGCGCGACGGGTTCGGAGAGCTTCCCGTTCACCATGCTGAACGGGCTGAAGGAGACCATCACCATCAACCTGAAGTCGGAAGCGGGGCGTGAATTGGTCGTCGGACTGGCAAAGCGGGCGGATGTGCTGCTCGAGAACTTTCGTCCTGGCACCATGGACAAGTTCGGCGTCGGCGCGGATGCGCTGCTGAAAGAAAACCCACGCCTGATCTATGCCGCTTCGACGGGGTACGGGAGCAGCGGTCCGCATCGGGACTACCTGGCCATGGACATTACCGTGCAGGCCATGAGCGGCGTCGTCAGCATTACCGGCAACGACGGCGAACCGCCGCTGAAGTCGGGACCCGCCCTGTGTGACATGCTCGGCGGCATACATCTCTATGCCACCATCGTCTCTGCCCTCTACCGCCGGGAGCAGACCGGGAAGGGCGCCGTCATCGACGTGGCGATGCAGGATGCCGTGTTGCCGACCCTGGCCTCGGCGCTGGGCGCCTATTACCGCTTCGGCGCCACCAACCCTCCACGCACGGGCAATCGACACCAGGCCCTCGGCGTGGCGCCGTACAACCTCTACCCGTGCTCCGATGGCCACGTCGCGATCATCTGCGTGCGGGATGGGCACTGGCGCAAACTCGCCGATCTCATGGGCCGTTCGGAACTCCTGGACGACCCCAGGTTCGGGGACAAGGCAACCCGCGCCGAGCACATGGAAGAGACGGATGCCGCCGTCGAAGCATGGACGTCGAGCCTGACGAAGGACGAGGTTTTCCGACTCTGCCAGTCCGGCGGCGTCCCGTGCGCTCCCGTGCAATCCCTTGACGATGTCGTGAACGACCCGCACCTGCACGCGCGCGGCGCTTTGCACAGGGCCACCCATCCGGTGTTCGGCGATGTCGTGGTGCCGACGACGGCGCTAAGAATACGCGATGTCGAACCACCGACACCGCAGTTCCCGCGCGCGCTCGGACAGGACAACGCGGCCGTCTATGGCGAGTTTCTCGGCCACAGCGAAGAGGATGTGGAGGCCTTGAAGGAGCAGGGCGCTATCTGACGCGCGGCCTTAAGCCAGTTGAAACGTGGTCGCCACCAGCGAGTGGGGGGGCAGTTCGACGTGCGCCTGGTCCATGGTGGACCAGCCTTCGAAGGGTCTGGAGACCACGGTGTCCGGTGCCTCGAAGGTGTTCTCAGCGTCGAGCGCGGGAGCGTGCACGATCTCGCTCGTGTCGGCACGCAGGATCTCGCTCCCGCCGAGTTCGAGAACGAGAGGCAGCGGATCCTCGGTATGCCGGTTCACTGTGAAAAGATTCAGGGAGTTCCCGTCCAGGGTGGCCGCGGCGTCGAGGTATGACACCTCGCCGTATTCGCTCCGGTAGCGGGGTCCTTCGATCTGCGCGGACAAAGCCGTGCCTCCCTTGCGATCGGAAAACAGCTTGAAGGCGTAGAAGATCGACTGTTTGAGCAGTGCGTCTCCATCGGTGAGCAAGGGCCCGATGACGTTCACCAGTTGGGCGAGGTTGGCGATCTTCACGCTGTCCGCGTGGCGCAGGAAACTCATCAGGAACGCGGCGACCACGAGGGCGTCCTCGAGGTTGTAGCGCTCTTCCAGAAGGCGCGGCGCGAATCTGCCGTCGCCGTCGATATGGCTGGCGCCCCGGGTTCGGTACCAGACGTTCCATTCGTCGAAACACAGGAATGCGCGATGGCGGCTGTTGCGCCGCGCCTGGACATACCGGCAGCAGGCGTCCACGGCTTCGATCTGCTGGTCGATGCTGCGACCGATGGCCAGATAGCTCGGACTGTCGCCGTCGGCATTGCCGACATAGCGATGAAGACTGACGTAGTCGGCCGCGCTGTCGAGTTCTTCGAGCACGGTGCGGTCCCAGTCTAGCCAGGTCGGCATGCGTGGACCCGACGAACCGCATGCGACCGTCTCGATGCCCCGGTCGCAGGACTTCATCATCCTGGCGGCCTGGCGGGCGCGCAGCGCGTACTCCCCGGCAGGCACATGGCCGAGCTGCCACGGCCCGTCCATCTCGTTGCCGAGGCACCACAGGGGTACGGCGTGGGGGGCTTCGTAACCGCTCGCGGCCCGCATGTCGGCGAACAGCGTGCCGGTCGGGGCGTTGCAGTACTCGACCCAATCGCGCGCTTCCTCCGGCGAACCCGTGCCGAGATTGACCGCGAGCATCGGCGTCCAGTCCAGCTTCCGGCAAAGCCGGATGAATTCGTCGGTTCCGAACTGGTTTGTCTCGATGCTCTGCCAGGCGAGTTCGCGCACGGTCGGTCGCGACGCCCTGTCTCCGATCCCGTCGCGCCAACGATATCCGGAGACAAAGTTCCCGCCCGGGTAGCGAACGACGGTCATGGCCAGTTCGCCCAGTGCCTCGACGACATCCGCGCGGAGGCCGTCTTCGTCGGCATGGACCGAATCGGGATCGTAGACCCCCTCGTAGACCGAGCGGCCGAGGTGTTCCAGGAACCCGCCGTAGAGCAGCGGGCTTACGGCTCCTATCGCAAATCGAGGATCAAGGGTTATGCGCGTGACGTCCATCGTCGAACAGTTCGGTCTTCAGACTCAACCACATCAAGAGTGATACCCTGCGCAAGTTTAATGCAAATCCAGCGTGCCATGACGGACGGGGCAATAATATTCGACAGCGTGGAGGACGCTATCGAGGCCGTGGGGAAGGGCGAACTCGTCGTCGTCGTGGATGACGACGACCGCGAAAACGAAGGCGACCTCATCATGGCGGCATCGAAAGCAACGCCCGAGCGGGTCGCATTCATGATCCGCCACACGAGCGGGATTCTCTGCGCGCCGCTGACGGCGGACGACGCGAAGCGTCTGCACCTCGAACCCATGGTGGCGCGCAACGATGCGCCGCTGTCCACGGCATTCACGGTGAGCGTGGACTACAGGCACGGCCTGTCGACGGGAATCTCCGCCGAGGAGCGCGCCAATTCGGCGCTGGCCCTCGCGAACAGCAATGTAGGCGCCGACGACTTTGTTCGCCCGGGTCACATCTTTCCCCTGACAGGCCGGGTCGGCGGTGTGCTGGTGCGATCCGGTCACACGGAAGCCGCCATCGACCTGGCGGCGGCGGCGGGGTGCCCGCCCGTGGGACTGCTGGCCGAAATAGTGAACGACGACGGTTCCGTCAAGCGCCTGGCGGAATTGAAGACCTTCGCCCGCAAGCATGGCCTGAAGATCATATCCATCGCCGATCTCATCGCCTTCAGGCAGCGGCGCGAGGTCCTGATCGAACTGACGCGCGAGTTTCGCGTGCAAACGCCCATCGGTTGGGCCCGGGCGTACGCCTACCGGACGAAATTCGAGGATGCGGAACACTTGGCGCTCGTATTCGGACACCTGGATCCGGGCGTCAGCGTGCCGGTTCGCATACACCGGGAGCGATTGGTGGAGGATATATTCGGGCCGCAATCGAACCACGACTCGAGCCTGCTCGACCTTTCGCTCCGGCGCATCGACGACCTTGGCGGGGGCGTGATGATCTACCTGCGCAGCGGCTTCGTCGGGGTGCCGCTCGGAAGCCTCGACGATGCGGCGGCGTCGACGCGGGAAAACGAGCGCAAGGCGGAGTGGCTCGAGGTCGGCGTCGGGGCCCAGATCCTGAACAACCTGGGCCTTACCAACATTCGTATCCTTGCCGCGCGCGAGATCGACTATATCGGCCTGGAGGGCTTCGGATTGCGCGTAGACGGCACGGAGCTGCTCGTTGACCCCGTCGGGAACCCGGTTGGGAACCCCATTGGGAACCCCATTGGGAACCCCATCGGCGGTACCGATGCCTGACATTCCGGTCGTTGGCGTCACCCTCGGAGACCCGGCGGGTATCGGTCCGGAAGTGCTGGTCAAGTGTCTTGGCACACTTGATCGAAGCATGGCGCGGGTGGTCCTTTACGGGGTCGGCTGGTCGCTTGATCTCGGCGCAAGGTTCGCTGGAACCACGATGCGGTACGCGCGTTACGCGGACGTGCGAGACATCGACTGGAATGCCGATGCATGGCCGCTGATCGACCCGGGAATAGGCAAACCCGAAGACTTCGAGACGGGGCGCGTATCCGCCGCCTGCGGGGAGGCGGCGGTCAGGGCCGTGGAAACCGCGGCGCGCGACGCCCTGGTCGGTCGCATCGCGGCCATGATGACCTGTCCCATCCACAAGGAGTCGATCCACCGGGCGGGCTACGTCGACGACATCGGTCACCAGGAAATCCTCGCGCGGGTGGCGAAAGCGGAGCAGACCGCGACGATGCTGATGACGCCGGGGCTCAAGGTAGTACACCTGTCGACGCACAAGTCATTGATCGAGGCGGCGCGGTTCGTCGTGCGCGAAAACGTTCTCGCAAAGCTGAAGCTGGCGGACGCATCGCTCTCGGCCTGGGGTCTGCAGGCGCCCAGGATCGCCGTTGCCGCGCTGAATCCCCATGGAGGGGAGGGCGGCCTCCTCGGTCGCGAAGAGATCGAAGAGATCCAACCCGCCGTGGCGGATGCGGTGGCTGCCGGCATCGAGGCGGTGGGACCGCTGCCGGCTGACTCGGTCTTCAACCGGGCCATCGGCGGCGAGTTCGACGCGGTGCTGGCCCTCTATCACGACCAGGGACACATCGCGGTCAAGGTGCACAACTTTCACCAGAGCGTAACCGCCACCCTCGGCATTCCGTTCGTGCGCACTTCAGTCGATCATGGCACGGCGTTCGACATCGCGGGGAGCGGCGTAGCCGACGCCACCGGAGCGGCCGCGGCATTGGATGCGGCAGTGGTCCTGGCGTCTGGCAATCTATCGCGGGACTAGGCACACTGCGGGAGAACACGCCCAGGCGTCGGGCCGGGCAAAGCCGTTGAAGGAGATGCCATGAAAGCTGCGGTATTTCGTGAAATCAACACACCGATGGAAGTCGAGGAAGTGACTGTCGACAACCCGGGGCCGAACGAGGTGCGGCTGCGTACGGCAGCGGCCGGCGTCTGCCACTCCGACATGCATTTCTACAACGGCACCTATCCCGGCCACCGACCGATGATCCTTGGCCACGAGTCCGCGGGCGTCGTCGAGGCGGTCGGATCGAATGTCACCTACGTCAAGCCCGGAGACCACGTCATCACCTGCTTGTCGGTGTTCTGCGGCCACTGCGAGTACTGTCTCACCGGCCACCTGTCCCTTTGCCAGGCGCCCGAAGTGCAGCGCGGCGCCGACGAGCCTCCGAGGCTGTCGCAGAACGGAGACGGCATCGTCCAGTTCGCGAATCTCTCGTCGTTTGCCGAGAACATGCTCGTGCACGAACATGCGGTCGCAAAGATCCGCGAGGACATGCCCCTGGATCGCGCGGCGCTGATCGGGTGCGGGGTCACGACGGGGGTCGGGGCGGTGATTCATACCGCCGGGGTCGAACCCGGGGCGACCGTCGCCGTCATCGGGTGCGGCGGCGTCGGCCTGTCCTGCATCAACGGCGCGGAGATCGCGGGCGCGGCGCGAATCATCGCGGTGGACACCGTGACATCGAAACTCGAACTGGCGCGCAAATTCGGCGCAACGGACGGCGTGAATGCAGCCGAGGGCGATGTGGTCCAGCAGATCCGCGACCTGACCGGGGGAGGGGTCCACTATTCCTTCGAGGCCATCGGCAACAAGGTGACCGCGCAGCAGGCGTTCAGGATGCTCCGGCCGGGCGGCACCGCGACCGTGATCGGCATGATCCCGCCCGGGGACATGGTGGAAATCCACGGTCCCGATTTCCTGCGCGAGAAGAAGATCCAGGGCTCCTCGATGGGTTCCAACCGGTTCCGCGTGGACATGCCGCGGTTCGTGGACTTCTACCTGCAGGGCAAGCTTCACCTCGACGACATGGTGTCGGGCCGAATCAAGCTCGGGGACGTGACGGACGCCTTGCTGGCGCTCGAAACCGGAGAAGTAGCGCGCAACATCATCGTGTTCGACAACTAGCCCACAGCGGTCCACTGCCCTGCGGCGATGGGCTTGCCGCGCGGCCGGGGCGGGAAACGTGAGGCGTGTCCACGGGATGCTCGTCCACGGAATGGCCTGAACGATGCAGTCGAATTGCCGAATCGCGGTGGATGTGGGGGGCACGTTCACCGATGTCGTGCTGGAAAGCGGTGGCAGGCACTTCGCGGCGAAGGTGCTCACGACCTATGCCGACCCCGTAGAGGCGGTGATGGAGGGGCTCGAACAGGTGATGTCCCTCGCCGGGAGGCCCCCGGGCGATGCCGAGATCATTCTCCACGGGACCACGTTGGCGACGAACGCGCTGATTCAACGCACCGGGGCCATCACCGCGCTGATCGCGACGGAGGGCCACCGCGACGCGGTCGAGATGGCGTACGAGAATCGATTCGAACAGTACGACATCGATATCGACCGGCCGCAGCCCTTGACGCCGCGCATGCTGCGTTTCGTCGTAGCCGAACGGATGAACGCTCGGGGCGAGGTGCTGGTGCCCCTTGACGAATCTTCGGTGGAGGCGCTGGTGCCGGCGCTGGTGCGCGGCGGGGTGACCAGTGTCGCCATCGGATTGCTGCACGCCTATGCGAATCCCGTCCATGAGCAGCGCATCGCCGAGATTCTCGCGGAGCGTTTACCCGGGATGTCCGTGACGCTGGCCTCCGAGGTGTGTCCGGAGATACGCGAGTTCGAGCGGCTGTCCACCGCCTGCGCCAACGCCTACGTAAAGCCGCTCATGTCCAGCTACCTGCGCCGATTCGCTTCGGAACTCGAAGCGCGCGGATTCAACTGTCCGTTTCTCCTGATGACATCCGGCGGCGGACTGACGGATGTCGCCACGGCGGCGCGCTTCCCGATCCGCCTGGTCGAGTCCGGTCCGGCGGGCGGTGCCATTCTTGCCAGTCGGATCGCTGCCGAGCGCAACCTGGACCGCGTGTTCTCGTTCGACATGGGGGGCACCACCGCGAAGATCTGCCTGATCGACGATCGCGCTCCGCAGCTATCGCGCGCCTTCGAGGTGGATCGCGGCTATCGTTTCAAGAAAGGCAGCGGGCTACCGGTCCGCATTCCCGTGATCGAGATGGTGGAGATCGGCGCGGGCGGGGGCTCCATCGCGTTGGTGGACAGGCTCGGGCGCATCCGGGTCGGACCCGAAAGTGCGGGGTCCGAACCCGGACCGGCGTGCTATGGACGGGGCGGCCGAAATGCGACGGTGACGGACGCGGATGCCGTCATGGGCAGGCTTGAAGAGCGGCGATTCGGCGGAGGCGCCATGACGCTCGACGTCCAGGCGGCCCGCGCGGCGGTGGACGAACGGGTCGGGGCGGTGCTTGACATGGACTCCATGACGGCGGCGTTTGGCATTGGCGAGGTAGTGGACGAAAACATGGCTGCCGCCGCGCGCTCGCATGCCGCCGAATGGGGCAAGCCGCTTGCCGAACGGGTTCTCGTCGCCTACGGCGGCGCAGCGCCCCAGCACGCTGCCCAGATTGCCTCGAAGCTCGGTCTCGACGAAGTGATCGTGCCGGTGAGCGCCGGCGTGGGGTCCGCCATCGGCATGCTGGCCGCGCCCGTGGCCTACGAGGTGGTGCGCAGTCGATACATGCGCCTGTCCGAATTCGATGCTGCCGTTATCGAGGACGTCAACGCGGACATGCGCGCCGAAGCGCAGGACGTCGTGGGATCGGCCACCTCCGAGCCGCTTGTCGAAACGCGCCGCGCTTACATGCGGTATGTCGGCCAGGGCCACGAAATAGCGGTAACGCTGCCCGAGGCGACGAATCGCGTCGAGATCCTCCGGGATGCCTTCGAGGCGGCCTACCGGCAACTGTACGGAAGGATCATTCCGGACCTCGACGTGGAAGTCATGAGCTGGACGCTGGCACTCGCTTCCGGAGCACCCGCGTTTCGTTTCCCGGGCACGGATAAGGATGTGGGAGACGCCTCGGTCTCGCAGCAGGGACCGATGTACGACCCCGTGCGGAACGCGGTCGTCGTGGCGCCGCGCTTCACGCGCGAGACGCTGTCCCCGGGCACGGTGATCGATGGTCCCGCCCTGATCGTCGAAGCGCAGACGACGACCGTCGTCACATCGACCTTCACCGCGACCATCGCTCCCGGGGGAGACATCATCATGAAGAGGACAGATGCATGAAGGGAAAGACCGGATTCGATGCCATTCGGACCCAACTCGCCTGGAACCGCCTGCTCGCAATCGTCGAAGAGCAGGCGCAGACCGTCATGCGGACGGCCTTCTCCACCGTGGTGCGCGAGGCGGGCGATCTTTCGGCAGGCGTGTTCGGCACGGACGGGTCCATGCTGGCGCAGGCGGTCACCGGCACGCCCGGGCACGTCAATGCGATGGCTTCTTCGGTTGGCAACTTCCTCGCGCGCCACCCGTTGGCGACGCTTGCGCCCGGAGACGTCCTGCTGACCAACGATCCCTGGCTCGCGACGGGGCACCTGAACGATTTCACCGTGGTGACGCCGGTGTTCCGGGAGGACCATCCGGTCGCGCTCTTTGCCAGCACGAGTCACATCGCCGATGTCGGCGGCCGCGGTTTCGGCCCGGACGCCAACCAGGTATTCGAGGAGGGGATCAACATTCCCATCGGGCACCTGTTCCGCGGGGGAGAACTGAATCGGACCCTGATGGACATCATCCGCGCCAATGTGCGGGACCCGGTCGTGGCGGAAGGCGACCTTTACTCGCTGACGGCAAGCAACGCGACGGGCGGCGAACAGTTGCTGAAGATGATGGCCGACTTCGAACTCGACTCCATCGATGCGGTGGAGAATCGGATCGTGGCGGCGTCGGAACAGGCGATGCGCAAGGAAATAGGGGCGTTGCCGAACGGCACCTACCGGCACGAGATGGACGTGGACGGCTACGACGAGCCGGTCCACATCGCCTGCGCGCTGACCGTGGAGGACGATACGATCGGCGTCGACTTCGATGGCACCTCCGGGCCGTCCCCGTACGGTATCAACGTGCCGCTCACCTACACCGAAGCGTACGCCTCCTTCGGGGTCCGCTGCGTCGTCGGCAATGACGTGCCGAACAACGCGGGATCGTTGCGGGCGGTGCGCGTGACCGCGCCGGCGGGATGCATACTGAACGCGCGTCGCCCGGCCGCGGTGTCGGCGCGCCACGCCCTGGGACAGATGCTGCCGGACGTCATCCTCGGCTGCCTTGAGCAGATCCTGCCCGATGCCGTTCCGGCCGAAGGTGCTTCGTGCATCTGGAACCCGGTGCTGCTTTCCTCTTTCCACGCGGGAGCCGGCGACAACGCGGGCGGCGGCGATTTTGTCACCAACCCGATATTCAACGGCGGCACCGGAGCGCGACCGGGCAAGGACGGCCTGTCCACCACGGCGTTTCCCTCCGGTGTCCGAACGACGCCCACCGAAGTCAATGAAGTAACGGCTCCGATCCTGATCTGGCGCAAGGAATACCTGGCCGACTCGGGCGGGCCGGGCGAACTGCGAGGGGGCCTCGGACAGGTGATCGAGATCGCCCATGCGCGGGGGGCGCCGTTCGAGGTATCGAAGATGTTCGACCGCATCCGGCACCCGGCACGCGGACGCCGGGGCGGAGCGTCAGGCCGCGCGGGCCGCGTCTACATCAAGCATGGCAAGGAACTGAAGGCGAAGGGCAAGGAAACCGTGCCTGCGGGGACGACGCTCGTGCTGGAAACCCCGGGGGGAGGAGGCATGGGCAATCCAGTATCGCGGGACCCGGCGGCGGTGCGGGCGGACCTCGAATCGGGGCTGGTTTCCGAAGCGGCGGCGAAGGAGTCCTACGGCTACGGCGGGGCCGATTGATTTCATCCTGGTGCCCGGGGCCGGACTCTTTTGTATCGTATAACATACTGATAATATTAATAAACTCACAACTATTTGCCCGCCGTATCCAACTTCCTGAACAACGGAAAGATCATGAGTAACCGTTCGGTTGTGCCAGTAGGTTTGCTATTTTCTACCGGTTGAGGACGCGCTTCCAGTGCTTGCGCAGGGGCCGCAGCCAGATGTCCTTCTTTGGCTTGTCGTAGCGTTTCTTCGTGTCGTAGCGCCCGCGGCCCTGGGTGGTGCCCACAGGGATCCAGCCGGAGGCCCGGTAGACGGCGCCGGTGTGGCGCGGAGTTTCGACGAAGGTCTCGATCAGCACCGGGGTCGTGTTGTAGCGCGCCGTCCAGTCGACGGGCAGCTGGCGGCGCACGATGGCGAGGATGTGCGAGCCGAGGTTGGGGATCTTGATCCAGGGCAGGATCAGGAAGCGCGGGTTGTCGACGACGAGCGGCAGGTTCTTCTCGCGCAGTTGGGGCGTCCAGCCGATAAAGTTGTCGCGCGGGGCCAGCCTCCAGGCGGCGGTGGAGAAGCCGAGCATGGCGAGCGGCGTGCCGTCCGCGGCATGGATGGTGTAGCGCATCTGTGCACCGACCAGCGTCTTGTAGCCGAGGTAGTGGTAGCGCGCGACGTACTCGTTCCACAGCTTCCCCTCGCGCGAGTAGCGCACCGCCATGCGCAGTTCGACGGGGCGGACCTCGTCCAGCGTCGTCGGCGGCGGCGGCAGCAGCGGCGGCTCGGTGTCCGGCCCGAACACGATCGGACCGGGGCGGTTCCGGGCCCACTTCGGCGGCGGCAGTTCGATGCGCCCGTCGCGGTGCATGGCCAGCATCACCACGCGGGCCATCATGTCCTTGAGCCCGCCGTCGGGCTTGGTCCAGCCGATGCGGCGGCAGAACTCCTTGGACAGGGCGTGGCGGTTGAGCGCCGGCGGGCCGGCGATCAACTCCCGCAGCAGCGCCATCTCCCCGGCGGTGAAGTCGCGGCCGTGGTAGCGGCACTCGACCGCGCCGGTCATCGGTGTGCCGTCAGTTCTCGGCGGCGCGCCGGTTCCATCGACCACGGCAGCCAGGGCGCGAGGTCGTCCGGCGGCCGACCGCCGTTGTGCGCGCACGCCGCCAGCCACGCGTCGAGCCAGCGCGGGACGTCGATGCCGTTCAGGTTCAGGGTGCCGGTCACGGAGTACATCAGCGCGGTGAGGTGCGCGCCGATCCTGGAGTCGGAGCCGAAGGACAGGCGCCGCCCGATCACCGCATCCCGGAGCAGCCTCTCGCCCAGGTTGTTGTCCATCGGGGTGCGTGGATGTTCGACGAACACGCTCAGCCCCTGGCGGTGGTTGACCGGCGAGCGCAGCGCCTTGGCTTCGCGGGCATCGTCGGGCAACCCGGCGAGTTCCCGCCCGGCGCATGCGAACACGTCGTCGAGCGCCGTCTCGAGCGCATCCTGCGCCGCGTCGAACGCGGCGCTCCGGCGCTCGATCCCGGCGTCGTGGCAGGCCAGCCGCGCCTTGTTGAGGCGGTGGATGGCGGCGATCCGTTCGAGCCATGCCTCGCACCAGCCGGCGAGGTCGACCTGTCCGGCGGCGCACTGGATGAAGTCGCGTCTTTGATGGCTCCAACAGTACTGCGGGATTACCACGCCGCCGAGCAGGCGCATCAGCTTCTTGTAGGCGCTGTAGCGGTCGCAGACGATCACGGTGCCGGCCCGCAGCTCGCCGAACAGCGTCCGCGCCGCCTCGGCGCTGCGGCTCGGGTCGATGTGGAAGTACACCGCGCCGTTGCCGACCGAGATCCACAGCCAGGCGCGGGCGGAGCGGCCCTCCGCGCGCAGCGCCTGTACCCGCCAGCCGGTCTCGTCGGCGTGGCGCAGCGCGGCCGCGCTCTGGCGCGCGAGGATTGCCTCGGCAAGCGGTTCGAACAGCGGCACGAAGCGCGGCACGCTGTCGGCCAGCGTCCCCGCGGCGACCG
Organism: Pseudomonadales bacterium; assembly: GCA_963668365.1. Lineage (GTDB taxonomy): Bacteria > Pseudomonadota > Gammaproteobacteria > Pseudomonadales > Azotimanducaceae > VXNE01. The sequence goes on along the minus strand of OY764266.1, from coordinate 3,134,126 downwards.
GCATTCCCTGGTCGCCGAGCCACGCGCCGACGCGCCGCGCCGGGCGCAGGCACGCGTAGCGCTCGTAGAGCACCCGCGACCAGACGCTGGTTCCGTAGGGCGTGCTGGGGAACAGCCGCGGCACCGGCGGCGCCGAGACTTCCGCCGGCGACGAGGCGCAGTCGCACGCCCTGCGCCAGCGTCCGCGGCGGATCACCTGCCGATGGGCCTTGACCTCGATCTCGACCAGCGCCGACCGCTCCGCGCCGACCGCCGCGTAGGGCTTCCCGCAACCGCCGCACGTGCGGGCCTCCTCCGGCGGGTTGCGCTCCTCGACGCGTTCCTCGAGCCCGGGCCGCGGGGTGCGGCCGTGGCCAGGGGCGCCGCGCACCTGACCGCGCGACCGTCCGCTGCCCGGCCGCTCACGCCTCTCGCTCCTGCGGCCGTGCAACGTCTTGGACAGCACCGCGCGGGTCGCGCGCAGCTTCGCAATCACGCTCTCCTGCGTCCCGATCCGGCGTTGCAGCCTCTGCATGGACCGATGCAGCCGGGCGTTCTCCTTCGTCACCGTGTTGAGCGCACTGTTCTGGCGCCGCGACCGGCGCAGCGCCTTGCGCAACTCCGCGGCGGCCGGCGCCGGCGCGCGACGCAGCCGCGCCTTCAGCCCGTCCTTCGCAGTGATGGACCTCTTCAACGCGGCGCGCAGTTGGTGGACCTCCCTGCGTAGCGCCATCTCCCTGCCGCGCCCGTGCGGGTCGACGCCCGCAGCCTCAAGCAGCCTGCTCAGACGCGCCACCTCGCCTTCGAGGAACAACGCGTTCTTCGCCGCGCGGCGAGCGCTGTTCGCGTCTTCAACCGCCTCCAGCCGCTTGCGGCGCGCCTCCTGGAACTGCCACTTCCAGAAACCCGCCTCGCTGCGGGCCGTCACCTCCGCCCACTTCAGACCTGCAGCGCGCGCTTCGGCGGCTTCCGCCCGCTCAAGCGTCTGCTCGTACAGCCGCCGCCAGTCCGGCGGGCCGGGCAACAAAGGTGCATGGGGAACATGCGGGATCGGGTCGATTGCCGTGTCGCGATACGCCATGGTCGACACCATAGCGAATGTCGGATCGCGTTACCAGCCCCTATACCGGCACAACCGAACGGTTACGATCATGACACACTCAGGGCAAGACTCACCGCCGGATCGTTGACTCGACTGGAGCCGGGGCGCGCTAGCCCCGGCGCGAGCGTTCCTACTGGTCGATGCGCCGGGCGTGGCCGGCGGATCTAATCCTGACCCGATTCTCGGTGACGACGATGATCGCGCCGTCGAGCAAAGCGTCGGCGTGGTCTTCGATCAGAGTCCGCATGGCATCGGCTCGCTCCGCCGGGGTCATTTCGACGAGCCGCACAATTCCAGGATGCGCCAGCCCCCGCAGGAACACGAGTTCCCCGAAGTCCTTGTCTTCGGTGATGAGCACCCGGTTCTCCTCCCGGGCGAGAGCCAGCAGCGCTTCGTCCGAGGCGTGCGGGCAACGCTCGCGGGCGTAAAGGACATCGTGCCCGAGGTCCCCCAGGACCGCGCGTAGCGGCCGCGAGTCCGCGCACACGTCGAGAAGGAACTTCAAGAGGCCTCGCGAACCACGACTCGATCATGCACGTGTTCTCCCGCCAGGGAGCGGTGCGCAAACAGAAGACAAGCCCGGATATCGTCCAGTTCCAGGAACGGGTAGTTCTCAAGCAGGCTCTCGACGGTCTCGCCCGCGGCCAGATTGGCCAGCACGTGCTCCACGGCGATGCGCATGTCGCGCACGATCGGCTTGCCGCCGAAAACGTCGGGACGCACGGTAATGCGGCCAAGCAGTTGGTCCTCTCCAATCATGGGGTTCTCCTCGATATCGGTGTCTCGGCCTCCGGTCAGCCGTTACGGATGACCAGAGGCACTATTCTCGCACGCTGGAACGCTCGGGAAGAACAACATCACGTCGCCGGCCAGCATCCTAGTGCGATCAGGCGCACGATTCGGAAGCCTTCTTGCGGATCGCATCCTGCGACGCGCGGGCATCGCCGGTGATTCCCTGGGATTCCTCGTGCCGTCCGGCGCGGAACATTTCGTCGCGCTTGAGGGTCGATAGCAGGTATACGCCGCGATAGATGCGCTCTATCTAGGCGGCGATTTCGAGCGGGAATTGCATGGTAGCCGGGGTGAGGTCGCCTGCGGAAAGTCCCACTTCGGCGTGGCGCACAAGTTCGGCGGCCATCATTCCGCGCGCCTTGGCCTCCTTTTCGATGTCCGCCCATTCAGAATCGGAGAACCGGATGGAGCGCGGCGCGCGCGGTTCCGTCTGCTTTGGTGCGGATTCGTGCCCGGATTTGGTCCTGGCGGATTCCGGTTCTTTCATGGTTTTGTCTCCGGACGACCGGACTTCACGCCCGAACAGCGCCTCAGCCATCACGCCTTCCTGGCCCGTTATGTCTGTCCGGGCACGCACTTGTGTGTATGCCATGAGCATACGCGTAGGACGGGGCCCCAAGCCAATCGTATGCTGTCAGCATACGTCATCGCGCAAGTCCTTGGAACCAGCAGAATTTCCCGCGTATGCTCCAGAGCATACACTCGGCCCATCAACGCGGTGGCGTTCCAAGTCGCTGAAAACACATAGCAAACAGGCCAGGCGCGCGCTTGGTGTTGAGGGCACCGCAGGTGCGTGGGGTGTGACTACCACGCGCCGAAGGGCGTCGCTATTGCGCTTCCTGACCGCTCAAACCGTCGGGCGATGAAAGCCGTTATGCATCCGGCAGTTAGCCCGAGTGGCGCTTGAGCGGCAGCGCCCGCCGCGCACCTGCGGGAGGGGTTCCCGGACCATCGCGCAGCTTCCGAGCCGTACTATAGGAAGCACGAGGTAACAAATCAATGCAGGAAGGCATGGACACACGCGGCGTCACTCACTCGCTCCACACTGTCGGCAGCGGTGCGGCTTCACACGTTACCGGAGCGTATCGGGAGCCGTCTCACATGTTCCCGCAGCTCAGGGCCCAGTGGTGCACATGTTACCGCCGCGCATCGGCAACGGCGGTCTTGACGACACGGTGGACGCTTGCGGCGTGTGGCGTGGCGCGTTACAGTGCGGCATGAGGATCAGGCACAAAGGACTGCGGGCGCTGCACGAGCGGGACAATCCCGCGCGGCTGCCTGCCGGTCTGGCACCACGGCTCAAGCGCATCCTGTTCCGGCTGCAAGAGGCGGCGCATCCACGAAGCGCCGACGCGCCGGGCTTCCGGCTGCATCCCCTGAAGGGCGACCGCGCGGGCCAGTGGAGCGTTCGCGTCTCCGGCAACTGGCGCGTGGTGTTCCGCTTCGAGGACGGGGAAGCTGTGGACGTGGACCTGATCGACTACCACTGATCGAAGGGAGTGCTGACCATGAACGACATTGCAAGCGAGCGCGTCGGCCCGATGCTGAACCCGCCGCACCTGGGCGAACTGATCCGCGAGAGCATGGACGATGTGGGCTGGAACGTGACCGAGACGGCGGCGCGTCTCGGCTGCGAGCGCGGCACGCTGTCGCGCCTGCTGAACGGCAAGGCGGGTGTGTCGGCGAACATGGCGCTGGCGCTGGAGGACATCGGCTGGGGGACGGCCGAGCACTGGATGCGGATGCAGGCGAGCTACCAGCTTGCGCAGGCGCGCCGGGATTGGACCACCCAAAATCGGCGCGCGAGCGCGTTGCTGTCATGACCCAGTCTCGTGCTCAAGCAGCAGACCGTCACGCTACCGCAGCATCTGCGCGCCGAACCAATTCCGACTACTTCCAGCGGGTCCAAAATCTTACATTGACGGCGCGATGGAACTGGGAACCGGCATGAATAAGATCAAAGTCAGCGTGACTCCGGGAGACACACTTTCAGAGATTGCGGCCCAGTATGACGTCAGCGTGGAAGAATTGCAGCGATGGAACGGGATCGAAAATGCTGGCTTCGTGCAGGCTGGTCAGACCATCATTGTCTATACCTCGACGGAGGCGCCCATACCGGACCTGTCGGTTGGCGCCTGGAACGATTGGATGGTGGCCGTTGCCGTTCTCGCGCTTTTGCTGTTTCTGTTCCGTCCGAAACGCAGCACTGCAAATTCGGACTCTCCCGCCGTGTCATCAGCCGTGGCGTCGCGTCCGAATCGACCGATAAGGCATCCTTCGAAACCGACTCCCGCCATCTGGCGTACGAAACCGCCAAAGGTAAACGCTGGCGAGCAATCGGTTGGTACACAAAAACTGGCAACACCTCCTCAAAAACTGATCCAGCCGCTTCACGTCCACACACGCCGGGCGAACGCTTACGTTCGGACTAAAGCTCAATTCAGCCACAGCTCTTGATATCCGAGTACACACTGCAAAATGTCCTTGTGTACAGTTCCCAAGATCTCGTTTGTTGACGCACCAGCCAATCCGAGGACAAAGCTGCCATAAACTTGGACCACTGTTCAGGCGAGTTCTGCTTTGTAGCACGCAGCAACGCCAGGGTTTCGAACAGATATAGAGCATCGGCCAATTTGCGACGCGCTGCGAGACCGGCTTCCTGCCGCAGCTTGCGCGTAGCGTCGATGCCGTTCATCAAGAGAAGAATATGGCGATTCTCCAAGTCGTGGTCTCTCAGTAGAATATCAAGACGCCGATTCGCGCTAGCCCGCATTTCTCCCGGAACAACCATCGGCCAGATTCGCTCGATCGACACTGCTTGAGCCTCATCAATTCCTGCGCTCCAGTAGTATCTCGACACGGTGCCGACTACCGCCACGCGGCTCGTATCCCGCGCCTGTAGCCGGAAGGACGCTCCCACATCGGTATTGATGTAGCTAACAGTCCGCAATGCTACTTCTGCGGCAGCCAAACTCTCCGCAATCACAGCATTTAGAGTGTCCTCAGGAACGGCCACGCACGCAGCGCACAAGTCCAGGAAGATCAGAGCGTCCTCATAGCGCGTGCCGGCAAACTCGATGGCAACCGACCCCAGTCCGCGCTCCGTCTCCACAAATCCAGCGTCCGCGGAAAAAGTAGCCGGCAGCCGGTCGGCACTCCAAAGCGTATAAAGGCTGGTGCCCTCGCTGTCGACAAACAGCGCCGCCGGAAGCAACTCCGCAAAACGGATGCGATAGCGAGATAATGCAGAGGCGCCGTTCACGGCAATATAACCCGGGTACTTTCCGTCCGCATCCAACACCAACTCCACGGTCGGCAAGCGCCCGCTGCCCACGAATCCTACGGTGCCTTGGGACAGCACGCCGCCTATATTTTTGAGCAGTTCATGCTGAAACACATGCTCTCCCGTCGCGTGATACTCGGAGTCGCTGCGGTCTATGCGCTGCGTAACCAGGCCCTCGTCTATCAACTCCCGGCCTTCCTCGGTCGACCGCTCACCGCTCCATTTCGGGTTCCTCTCGAAAATGAGGTGTGGGCTGCCGTCCGCGCCGACTTCCCTCCTCCATGTGAATTCCGGGTCGTAACTCTCCGACACAGGCACGTTGCTCCATGAGATGCTGCCGAACGGGTCCGGGCATCGTTGGCACTGAACCTCGGGCGCATCGCCGGTCCATTCTGGATTCCGGATCAGGTCGATGCCTTCTTCGGTCCTCACCCACATAAAGTTTTCGGTCTTTTCCTTTGGAGGGAGGTTGTCAGGGCCGATGTCGCGGGCGGGATCTGGACAAGCCGCGCATAATGCATCGGTCAGCGCCTCCTGTGCTACGGTCGAACACCACCACCCCGCAACCATCAACAAACATGCGAGTCGAATTGCGCCCGAGATCGTCATTTTTCGCCTCCGCTCTCGAGCTTGTTGTCGTAGATGACTTGACGAACCTTCTCCGCTTCAACCTCACTGATATGACACAGCACCCAGTTTCGAAGCGCCTTCTGTTTCGCTCCCTTTGACATACCTTCCCGGTCGGCCTTCACGTTGAGTTTTTCAAGTGTTTGTCTGAGCCAGTCGCGCCAGGAAAACGATGGCGGAGGGGCTGGAGAGCCCGGTCTACCGCGTTCGGAGTATCCCGTCAGGCGCAATATGAGGAATCTGCCGAGCATGCCGTGCCAAATTTCTGGATCGATCTCAGGCTGCCTGCCTTGGGAAATCACATAGGCTATTATTGCACTGCTGCCTGCCTCAGAGACCTTTGGCGGAATTACGGGTCTACCTTCCCGCAACATGGACAGGGAATAGTAATTCGAACCATGTTCGCATTGCCATCCCACGCTGTTGCTTTGGCGCTCGACCTCAACCCACCCCAAATTGGACGAGCCCGGAATTATCCCGAGTTGAGTCAGGTCCGATTTTAGGGTTTGCGCATTCGCCGCCACTACGAATAGCGCGGCGCCGAAGACTATGCCAATCAGACCGAACTTCTGTCTGCCCTTCATTACCGGCCCTCCAGGAGGTATGCTGCCTCAGTGTCCTTCAGCACCGGGTTTGCAAGAATCAGGTCGTAGGCGGTTTGGCCCGAATTCGTAGTCGCTTCGAGATTGGCTCCCGCGAGGTCGACCAATGCGATTACAACTTCCTCGCTCTCACTTTCGCGTGCCGCGTAGTGGAGCGGCGTCCAACCGCGTTCGTCAGTCGCGTTCACATCGGAACCACGCTCCAGCAACAGTTCGACCATATCGGGGTCGCCCTTGGCGGCGGCAAAATGCAGGGGCACTGCGCCGCCGACCGTGCCAGCCGCGACATCCGCGCCGAATTCAATCAACATATCGAGCACGGATGTTCGGTTACTGCCCATGGCCGCCATATGCAACGCCGTCCCACCGAGAAGCCTTGGATCGTCTACGAAGGGCGCATCGGCGGCATCCACAATGAGCTTTACGTTTGCTCCTTGGGTCAATAGGTGACGGATTGCCGGCAAATGCTCATCCCCGAGAATTCTGGAAGCCGCAAGCAATGGCGGTGCTGCTGTACAGTCCCCGGACCTTTCATTCACACCTTCCAAGACGGGGAAAAAAGTATCTATCATTCCAAATCCAGGAAACATCTGCGAAATTATCCCCATCCCCACATAGACGCACGCGTCGACAGTGTCTTCGGATGTCTGGGCTTGGAGCTTAGTGTCGCCGGCGCCCAGCACTCCCAGTGCAACCAGAAACATGGCAACTGCGACAAATCGGACCAATTGGAGTTTCATCATGGCAGTTCCTCACTTTGTGCCGGGACAGGAGATCAGATTACAGGGCCGACGACGGGCGGTGACGGGGCTCTCCTTCCATGTCCGTTCTATTTCGGGGACAGGTTCGTCAGGTGGCCCGTCGTCAGGTTTTCCAGCAGGTTCATCACGACGATGGGATGTTCGCAGTCCACCACCAGCCGCCAATCGCCGACCCCGATCCCACGCCTCCCGCAAGGCCCTTGTGCGCGTTGCCCAGTTCCAGGACATGAATCGGAAGACGTTCTTGCTGAAGTTCCGGTTCCGGCGGGACACCGTGCACGCCCAGACCCTCTCGGAGCAGAGCTGTCTCCGCGATCAGATCCTGAACCACCCCGTAAACTACGCCGGGAGTCGGCAACCGGTTGGCCGCTCCATCGGCTGGCGATGACTGCCGCGACTCCTCCTGATTTCGCAAGGACTTAGGCGGTACGGTGCCGGTCGTTTCCGATTTCAACCATTCGGATACCTTATCGAGCCAGCCATCTTCCCGCTCTTCCCGCTCTTCGGCAACCGCCGGGGACCATCCGATCTGGCTCGCCACCAGCAATATGCCGAGAGATCTCCTGAACTGTTTCGCACCTCGATTCGAAACCGATTTCGATGCCGGCCTCGGGATGTCAGCTCGGTAGGCACCCGAATCCAATCTCATACGTGTCCGCCTGCAAGGCCTTACCCGAAGCGAATGGATTTGTATACGCTGGCTCACCTCAGTAGTCAATTGTGAGTAGTCAATGAGGGACTTGCGCTGTGGGGTTTTCCGGCGAGCATTCGTGTTCGGGCGACCGCGTGCGACGGCGGATCGCGGCCGCGGGGTGCCGGATCTGCGCGGCCAGCGGACTCCGGGCGACCCTCCGGGACGGATTTCGGCCCTCCAAATGAGAACAGTTCGCATTTGCGAGGGTCGCGGGCTCGGCGACCCTCGACCGGCCGTCGATTCGCCGCGGAGCCGGGAGCGGCGGCGCCACGCCGCCAGCGGCAGCCCCGGATCCACCAGCGAGCGCATCCGCTCCGGCCGGCCCGCCGCCACCGAGCCGAGCGCCAGCGCCATCATCACCGCCAGCGCCAGACCCAGCCGCGCCTTCATCTTCGCCCGCCCGCGCACGAAGTGGCGCTCGAACCCGAAGCTGTTGTCCAGCCGCGCGTTGATCCGCTCCAGCGCGCCGCGCCGCGCGTAGCCCCGCCTCCACGACGGGCTGCCCCACGGCGTCGGCGTGAACATCCGCCGGTCGGCGGTCGCCAGGTCGACGCGCACCACCCGCCCGTAGCCGCCGGCCCTCGAGCCGGCGTCGCGCAGGCACGCCTCGCGCCCCGCGCACTCCAGCCCGCACGCCGCCGCCGGGCAGCGGTACTTCAGTGCGCCCCGGTCCGCCTCGAAGCCCTGGTACGCCATCGGCCGCTCCTCGCCCGTCGCCGGGCAGCGGCAGAACACCTCGCCCTTCTCCGTGTGCAGCACGTTGCCGTCCCCGCGGGCCGACAGCGGGCGCAGGATCGGCTTCGCCGGGTCGTATCCCGGCTCCGCCTTCTCCTCTCGCCACATCTCCCGCACGTCGATCAAAGGCCGCACTCCGCGGGCGTCCCACAGCTTCCCCCTCAGCGGCCCCGCGTCCAGGCCCCGGTCCGCGCAGAAGTCCTCGCAGGCCGACGCCAGTTCCGGCTCCGCGTCGAACAGTTCGTCGATCCCCGAGGACAGCACCTTCGCCTCCGAGCGCGAAGCCCGCTCCACCTCGAACCACACCGGCAGCTCGTGCTCCACGTCCGCGATCAGGTGCAGCCCGTAGCCGAACCAGCTCTTCACCCTCGTCCACGCCTTGCCGCTGCGACCGTCCACGCCGGTCGTCTCGTGGCGCCCCCAGTCCGCGTCCGGATCCGACGTCTTCCCCGTCTCCGCGCTCGTCCGCCCCGTCGACTTGCTCGGCACCGCCTTGCCGTCGTAGCCCAGGTGCCGCCCGCAGCCCGGCAGCTCCGCCATCAGCCGCCCGCGCAGCGCGTCCACCATGCCCGACACCGCGCCGCTCCTCTCCTCCAGCTCCGCCACGCTCGACAGGAACCGCGAGAACGCCTACGCCGTCGGCGCCCCGTCCCGCCGCGGACTCGCCTCGCAGACGCCCTCCACCGCGCCGTCCGCGCGACGCTCCACCGTCTTGGCGTCGACGTTCAGGCCCGCCAGCTCGTGCAGCAGGGAACCGGCCGCGGCGAAGCTCACCTCGCCCGCCGCGCAGCCGACCATGCGCAGCACCGCCGGCGACAGACCGCCTTTGCCGAAGCCGAGTTCCCGGTCGCGCGGCGCGAAGCCGCGGCCGCAGCCGTCGCAGTGGTACCACGCGCGCGAGAGCTCCATCTCCCCGAGCGCCGTGACGAAGGTCTTCGCGCGCCGCCCGGCGTAGCGCGCCAGGCCGTCGCCGCGGTGGTCGCTTCGGTCCCGCCGAGGGCACGCCAGCCGCGGCCCGCGCTCGTCCGAGCGGTCGGCGTTCAGCCGCGCCGCCAGCGCCCGGCCCATCGCCTCCAGGGCGACCCGGCGGCAGGCGCGTTCCAGCCGCTCGAAGCCGATCCCGTCCAGCACCCCGTCCCCGAGCAGCCGCCCCGCCTCGGCGTCCAGCGCCGTCGCTAGCCGCGCCTCGAACGCGGAGCCCGGCGCCCCCTTTTTCCCGGTGCCCCGGGCGCGTCCCCTTCCAGCCGCGCCTGGCACAGCTCGTCGCCGACGGCGATCAACTCCCGCGTCAACTCCCGGAACCGCCGGCACTCGTCGAGATGCTCCCGCGTCCGCTGCACGGCCTCGTCCGGTATCGTCCAGTTGCGCGTCCTTCCCGCGACGCGCGACACCAGCACCCACTTCGGCCCGTGCCCCGGATCGCCCTCGCGCGCGCAGCGGCAGGTCGGCTTGCCGCACCGGCGGTGGCGCGCCTGCAACGTGCCCGGCCGCAGGTCGCCCACCCCGGCCAACTCCCCCAGCAACGCATCCCGTTGCCCGATGAGAACGTCGATGTCGCGTGGCGCCGCCATGGAACCTCCTTGTCTGGCAAATAGACATATTGCCAGAAGTATCCGCCCAACCCCGCCACAACTCAACCTTCCCTCACTTCAACACATTTTTGACGTACACCCCAGCTCGGGCAGCCGTTCGACATCGTCCCAGGAAAAAAGCACACTCTGCCGGGTCGCCATGGTCGTCTCCCTCCGTGGAGCGGCGGTCGTTCATTCGACAAGAACATCCTGCCCCATGGCGACCCCTTTTCCCAGGTCCGGCACGCACCCGAGACGGCGCCGCGCGCGCTTGGGGTGAAAATCGGCCGACAACCGCCGACCGGCCCGGAAAACGCCCGAAAACCCCGCATTCCGGGGGTGAAGAAAAAACGCGGCCCTCGCAATCCCTTGTGGGTGCCCGCTCTCAGAACAGCGCAAGTCCCTCAAAAAGGAACTTACAATAAGTAGTTGTTTTACATCATACTTCTGTCATCCCGTGGCATCTGTGGCGCAATGAGGTGTGGTGCCCGGGGCCGGAATCGAACCGGCACGGAATCGCCTCCGAGGGATTTTAAGTCCCTTGTGTCTACCTGTTCCACCACCCGGGCGGGCCGGAGAGAATATCGCCGACGCTATTCGTTTGCACATCGAAGACAAGTACTCCGGTAGCGAGGCCGGAATCCACCGAACATGATTTTGCCGATTAGAATAGTCATATAACACCCTGAATAACCACAATCATTTTGTCTAACACCAGACCTGTGCAAGCCCTGTAACAGCGGCGCGTCCGGGGCGTCCGGGGGCGGGGCAGGACATGTTTTCGACCTTCAAGTATTATTGCGGCGGCTGCGTAGAAGGTTGCTTGAGACATGTCCCAATACGAAGCGACGGTCCTCGTGCCGATTGCGCGACGTATGGAAACGATCGGCGATCACACGGGTGCACCGGGGCCAACGAGATTTGAACGCCGCGACCCCGATGAGGGCGGCGGCGACACGACGACGCCGGGATCCGGCACGACCGTTCTGACGGAAACCGCCAAACCCAAACTGAAACGTCCGCCGATGTTCAGGGTTATCCTGTTGAACGATGACTACACGCCGCAGGAGTTTGTCGTGCATGTCCTGGAGATCTTTTTCGGCATGAGCCACGAAAAAGCCCGGCAGGTTATGCTCACGGTGCATATGTCCGGCAGCGCGCCCGTGGGAATCTACCCGCGCGACATCGCCGAGACGAAATCCGAGCAGGTCAATGAATATGCCCAGCAGAACAAGTATCCCCTCCTTTCCACTGTCGAGATGACCGACTAGCCATGCTTAGCAAGGACATGAACGCGACCATCGCCGAGGCGCTTCAGAACGCGAAGGCGAAACGCCACGAGTTTTTGACCGTGGAGCATCTGCTCCTGGCACTTCTCAACAACGCAGCCGCGAACGACGTGCTGGTCAAGGTGGGTGCCGAGCTCGATCGCCTGCGCGCCTCCCTCGGCGAGCACATCGAAAAGACGACGCCGCTCATTCCCGCCAGCGACCGAAAGCGGGACCCGGAGATGACCTTGGGCTTCCAGCGCGTTCTGCGCCGCGCGATATTCCATGTTCAATCCAGCGGCCGCAAGGAAATGACCGGCGCCAATGCGCTCGTGGCCATTTTCAACGAGCAGGAGTCGCCTGCCGTCTACCTGCTGAAGCAACAGAACATCGAGCGCATCGACGTGGTCAATTACATCGCGCATGGCATAGCCAAAGGCGATGAAGGGGAGAGTCCCGAGCACCATGGCAGTGTTGAGGGTGCTGGCGAGGGCAAGCCGCAGAGCGCGCTGGAGACTTTCACCAGCAACCTGAACGATCTTGCCCGCGCAGGTGCCATCGATCCCCTGGTGGGTCGGGAACACGAACTGGAGCGCGTGATCCAGATCCTCTGTCGCCGCCGTAAGAACAACCCGCTGCTGGTCGGCGAGTCGGGCGTGGGCAAGACCGCCATCGCCGAGGGTTTGGCGAAGCGCATCGTGGATTCCGATGTGCCGGAGGTGGTCGGAGACAGCGTCGTGCACCTGCTCGACCTGGGCGCCCTGCTGGCCGGCACGAAGTACCGGGGGGACTTCGAGAAGCGCTTCAAGATGCTCCTCAACGAACTCAAGAAGGAGCCGCGCGCCATACTCTTCATCGATGAAATCCACACCATCATTGGCGCGGGAGCGACATCGGGCGGCGTCATGGACGGATCGAACATGTTGAAGCCGCTGCTCGCTTCCGGCGACGTTCGATGCATGGGGTCGACGACCTACCAGGAGTATCGAGGCATATTCGACAAGGATCGCGCGCTGTCTCGGAGGTTCCAGAAGATCGATATCGTCGAGCCGGACGTCGATGACACCTACAAGATCCTGAAGGGCCTCAAGCCCCGATTCGAGGACCACTACGAACTGCGCTACACGGACCGCGCACTACGTACCGCCGCCGAACTGGCTGCGCGCTATATCACGGACCGTTTCATGCCGGACAAGGCCATCGATGTCATCGATGAAGCCGGCGCAGCGCAACGCATCCTGTCGCCGACCAAGCGCAAGAAGTCCATCGGCGCCGGCGACGTGGAGCAGGTGGTGGCGAAGATCGCGCGCATCCCCTCGACGCAGGTCACGGTGTCCGACAAGGAGGCGCTCAAGGGCCTCGAAGAGAAGCTCAAGATGGTCGTGTTCGGTCAGGACGAGGCGATCGAGATGCTCGGATCGGCCATCAAGCTGTCGCGCGCGGGGCTCAAGGTGGAAGAGAAACCGATCGGCAGCTTCCTGTTCGCCGGGCCGACGGGCGTGGGCAAGACCGAGGTCTGCCGCCAGCTTGCCATCATCATGGGCGTCGAACTGTTGCGTTACGACATGTCGGAGTACATGGAGCGGCACACCGTCTCGCGGCTGATCGGCGCGCCGCCGGGCTACGTGGGGTTTGACCAGGGCGGGTTATTGACCGAGGCGGTCACCAAGCATCCGCACAGCGTGATCCTGCTGGACGAGATCGAAAAGGCCCATCCGGAAGTGTTCAACATCCTGCTGCAGGTCATGGACCACGGCACGCTGACCGACAACAACGGGCGCCAGGCGGACTTCCGCAACACTGTGCTCATCATGACGACGAATGCCGGCGCACGCGAAGCCACGCGCGCCTCCATCGGGTTCGTCGAGCAGGACCACTCCACCGATGCCATGGAGGTGATCAAGCGCATGTTCGCCCCCGAGTTCCGCAACCGGCTGGACGCCATCATGCAGTTCAATGCGCTGCCGATGGAGGTCATAAAGACGGTGGTCGACAAGTTCCTGGTGGAACTGCAGGCGCAGCTGGACGACAAGAAGGTGCAGCTTGAGGTGGACGAAGCCGCCCGCGATTGGATCGCGCGCGAAGGCTACGACGAGAAGATGGGCGCCCGGCCCATGCAGCGCCTCATTCAGGAAAAGATCAAGCGCCAGCTTGCGGATGACATCCTGTTCGGGGAACTGGAGCGCGGCGGGGTAGTGCGGGTCACCGTTCAGGACGGGGATCTTGCCGTCGAGGCGAAGGCGCCGGAGAAACACCCGGCCTGAGGCACACTCTCCAGTCGCGCCGCCATACGCCGCTATACCGAGTGGACGGAGTGGACGGCGCGGGCTGCTAGCGCTCGCGGAAAGTGATGCGGCCTTTGCTGAGGTCGTAGGGAGTGAGTTCCACCTTGACCGTATCGCCCGTCAGTATGCGGATGTAGTTCTTGCGCATCTTGCCGGAAATGTGGGCGGTCACCACGTGACCGTTCTCCAGTTCCACGCGAAACATGGTGTTCGGCAAGGTATCGATGACCTTGCCCTGCATTTCTATCTGTTCTTCTTTTGCCATCTGCCCTGCATGCGGCGACCGCCGGGCGGTCACGAGTGGATTGTCCCGCGCCGGTTGTGAACCGCCGAAGGACGCCCCCAATTTTGCACGATGTGACGGATCAAGTCATCCCGCGTCATGCCGGGCGGCTGACGTTCGTCGCCATATCGCGGTCGTGGCGACGTCGAAACGCCAGGGGTGTTGGCGCGTCGAAATGCGTCGATTTCGGGTCAGGCGGTCGAGGAATTCTCCACGGCGCATCGGCAATGCGCCGAGCGATTTCAGGTGGTCGTTGATGATCTGACAGTCGATCAGTTCGAACTCCCAGGCGGTCAGTTGCCGGGACAGGCAGGCGAGGGCGACCTTGGATGCGTCCGGACGCCTGGAGAACATGGACTCTCCGAAGAACATGCGTCCGAGGGATACCCCGTAAAGCCCGCCGACGAGGTCGCCGTCGCACCACGCTTCCACGGAGTGGGCGAACCCCAGTTCCGAGAGCTTCAGGTAGGCGCCCCGCATCGCCGGCGTGATCCAGGTCCCGCCGCCTTTGCGCGGCGCCGCGCAGCTTTCCACGACCGCCTCGAAGTCGGTGTCCATGGTGACCGCATAGTCACCCCGTCTAAGCCGCTTGGCGAGACTCCTCGAGATCTTCATGCCGTCGGGCGCGAGCACGGCGCGCGGGTCGGGAGACCACCACAGCACGGGGCCGCGGTCGTCGTCGAACCAGGGAAAGATGCCGTGTCCGTACGCGCTGAGAAGACGCTGCGGGGACAAATCGCCGCCAACCGCAACCAGACCCTCTCGGCCCGCATGCCTGGGATCGGGAAACGCGGGCTCGACGTCGGCGACGCCGGAGTTGGCGGAGAGGCTCATAGCGTGTCGATGTATTTCTCCGCATCGAGGGCGGCCATGCATCCGAACCCCGCGGACGTGATGGCCTGGCGGTAGACGTGGTCCGCCACGTCGCCGGCCGCGAACACGCCGGGCACGCTCGTGGCGGTGGCGTTGCCATTGGCGCCCCTGGCGACTTCGATGTAGCCGTCCGTCATGTCGAGCTGGCCGTCGAACAGAACCGTATTGGGCGTGTGTCCGATGGCGATGAAGACTCCAGTCACGGGAACTTCGTGAGTCGCGCCGTCGACGACGCTCCGCACTTCGATTGCGCCGACGCCGCTATCGTCGCCGCGCACCTCTTCGAGGGTGTGGCTCCACAGGAACCGGACGTTCGGTCTCGCGAACAGGCGGTCCTGCAGCACCTTGTCCGCCCGCATGGCATCTCGGCGGTGCACCAGCACCACGCTGTTCGTGATATTCGACAGGTAAAGGGCCTCCTCCGCCGCAGTGTTCCCGCCACCGACGACCGCAACGTCCTGGCCTCGAAAGAAGAACCCGTCGCAGGTCGCGCATGCGCTGACCCCGCGCCCCAGGTATGCCTGCTCGCTCGGCAATCCAAGGTACTTGGCGGATGCGCCGGTGGCGATGATCAGCGCGTCGCACTGGTACTCGTCCCGGTCTCCCGCCAGTTGGAATGGACGCGATCCAAGATTCACTCCGTTGATGTGGTCGTCGACGAGCACCGTCCCGAACTTCTGGACATGATGCTTCATGCGGTCCATCAGTTCCGGTCCCTGCAGACCGTTCGCGTCCCCGGGCCAGTTGTCGACGTCGGTGGTGGTCGTCAACTGCCCTCCGACTTCCACGCCGGTGATGAGCGCGGGAGCGAGGTTCGCTCTCGTCGCGTAGAGCGCGGCGGTATAGCCGGCGGGGCCCGATCCGAGCACGATGAGCTTGTGTCGGTTCATTGGCCCGAGCGGGCTGCGGCGGCTTCGAGAAGGTTGATATAGGGACCGGCCATGGCATGGCGGGACAGGTAGTGCGCCATGCTCTCGCCGTCTCCGTTCCTGGCCGTCACATCGCGACCCGCGTTCACATAGAAGTCGAGAAACCGGGCGAAGTCGCCGGCGCGCATGCTTCGATAAGCGAACAGCAGCACATGGAAGTCCGGATCGCCCGGAAGGTCCGGCGGAGTCCTGTGCAGAAAACTCGACACGCGCTCGTCATCCCAGACTTCGTCGACCACCTTTTCTTTATCGCGCTTCATGGTCTTCAGGGCGTACGCCAAGCTCGAAAACAGCGGCAGATGATACTCCAGGCGAAAGGCCGTTCCGGTCACTCGCTCAAGGACTCGTCGCCGCGGCCGGAATCCTTCATGTGGCGCACATCGGTTCCTTCGATGAGATAGACCGTAAGTTCGCAGATGTTCTTGGCGTGATCGCCAATGCGTTCGAGTGCCCGCGCGGCCCATATGGTGTTCAGGGATCGCTTGATGCTGTCGGCGTGCGTGTACAGGCCCTGGGAAAGCGATTGGTCGATGGCCGAGAACATCCTGTCGACCTCCGCGTCGGCGACAATCACCGCGCGAGCTGCCTCGAGGTCCAGCCGCGCGAAGGCGTCCAGGGTATCGGCGACCATCCGGATGACTGATTCCTGCATCTGCTGCAGGTCCGCGTATTGATCCGCCGGCAGGGGAAGGTGAGAGATTTCCGCCGCCATCCTTGCGATCTTCTCGGCCTCGTCGCCCATGCGTTCCAGGTCGACGCATCCCTTCATGATGGTGATGAGCAGACGCAGGTCGCTTGCCGTCGGCTGTCGGCGCGCGATGATGTGGATGCATCGGTCGTCGAGAACGCGTTCGAGCTGGTTGATTTCCACTTCGCCCTCACGCACGGCTTCGGCGGCTTCCACGTCATGCGCGGCAAATGCGCGCGCGGCTGTCCGCACCTGCTTTTCGACTCGCCCGCCCATGTTCATGAAGCCGAGCCGCACGGACTCGAGTTCGCTGTCGTACTGTCCCGAAATGTGCGGGTTCATCTGCGCTGCCTGACCAATCCATCAACCGTAGCGGCCGGTGATGTAATCCTCCGTCTGCTGTTCCGAGGGATTCGTGAAGATCGCATCGGTGTCGTCGTGCTCGATCATTTCGCCTAGATAGAGGAAGGCAGTGTAATCCGAGACGCGGGCCGCCTGCTGCATGTTGTGGGTGACGATCACGATGGTGTAGTCGCTCTTGAGCCGGCCGATCAATTCCTCGATCTTCAGCGTGGAGATAGGATCAAGCGCCGAGGCGGGTTCGTCCAGCAGGAGCACCTGTGGTTCGACGGCGATCGCGCGGGCGATGACCAATCGCTGCTGTTGCCCGCTGGACAGTTCCAGCGCCGAGTCCTTCAGACGGTCGCTGACCTCATCCCAGAGCGCGGCGCTCTTCAGCCCCCATTCGACGCGGTCATCGATCTCCGACCGTGCCATGCGGCGCTGCAGCCGCAGCCCGTACGCCACGTTTTCGTAGATCGACTTGGGGAATGGATTCGGGCGCTGGAAAACCATGCCGACAAGCCGTCTGAGTTGCGCCACATCGACGGAAGGATCATGGATGTTCTCTCCGTTCAGCGATATCTCGCCGGTCATCAGGACCTCGTCGATCAGATCGTTCATGCGATTGAAGCACCGGAGCAGGGTGGACTTGCCGCATCCCGACGGTCCTATGAAAGCCGTCACCCGGTTCTTGGGAATCGTCAGCGAAATGTCCCGCAGCGCCTGTTTGTCGCCATAGAACACCGACAATTCCCGAACATCGAGGCAGGTGTCTTCCCGAACCGCGCCTCGCTCCCGCGCATGCTCCTCCGGCGCGCTCCCGGCGGCGTCCACAAGTTCCACCACGCGGTCGTCGCATGGGCTCCAGCTCTGTCGATTCCGCTCCGGCATGGGCCTTAGGTCCCGGCGATCCGGTAGCGTTTTTCCAAACGGCTTCTGAGCATGATGGCCGCCAGGTTCAGGACGATGACGATGACAATCAAGAGCAGCGCGGTGGCGTAGACAAGGGGCCTCGCGGCTTCCACGTTGGGACTCTGGAAGCCTACGTCGTAGATGTGGAATCCAAGGTGCATGAATTTCCGCTCAAGGTGGATGAAGGGCGGATTGAGGTCAACGGGCAACGCCGGCGCGAGCTTTACCACGCCCACCAGCATCAGCGGCGCGACCTCGCCCGCGGCCCGGGCCACCGCCAGTATTATACCGGTGAGTATCGACGGGCTTGCCACGGGCAGCACCAGGCGGAAGAGCGTCTCGGCCTTGGTGGCGCCGAGCGCCAGGCTGCTTTCCCGGATCGCGCGCGGTATCCGTGTCAGACCCTCTTCGGTCGATACGATCACGACCGGCATGGTCAGCAGCGCGAGGGTGAGGGAGGCCCATATCAGCCCCGGAGTTCCAAAGGTGGGCGCCGGTTGCGCTTCACGAAAGAACAGGTCATCGATCGTCCCGCCGACGAGGTAGACGAAAAAGCCCAGGCCGAACACGCCGTAAACGATGCTCGGAACCCCGGCAAGATTGTTCACCGCGATCCTGAGCAGCCTGACCAGCGGTCCTTGCCTGGCGTATTCACGCAGATAGATGGCAGCCATCACGCCGAGCGGCGACACGATCACCGCCATCAGCAGGACCATCATGACCGTGCCGAAGATGGCAGGGAAAATGCCGCCCTCGGTATTGGCCTCCCGCGGGTCGCCGGTCAAGAAGACGGCCAGGCTCCGAACGTAGTGAAGCAGCTTTCCGCCCACCGTCATCGCGTTTGGCCGCCAGACGCGCATGACGTCGCTCAGAGGCTGACGGATGCTGCGGCCATCCATGATGACGATCTCGACAGCATCCCTGCGCATGGCCTCCGACAGGGCTCGCAGCCGCGTTTCCGCCTCTTCGTAAGTGGCTATCAAGACGCGTTCCCGCTCTTCGATGTCCGATGCCTCGGAGACTCCCCGCAGAACCCGCCGACGTTTTTCGAGGCGCAGACGCTCGAGCCCGTAATTGACGGTATCGATGGTCCTTGCCTGCGTGGCGGCAATCTCGTCACGCAGTTCGGTGACGCGCTCGAGTCGCGATCGCAGTTCGTCCCAGGCCGGCGGTCCGGTCGCGACAAGCGCGTCGTTTTCGTAGACGGCGGATATGCGACCGTAGGCATTGCCCCATTCCGTGCGCTCGAACACGGCGACGTCGGACGGGAAACTCCGATCGGCGACACTGGCCGCCGGCACCCACCGGAAATCCGGGCCGTTGACGCGGCGGTTGCCGGTCTTCAGCAGCCAACGTTCGATCTGGCCGCTGCCCGGCTGGCCCGTCTGTTCGAAACTGGCGGGATCGGTGAACTCGATGTCGACGAGTTCGCCGATCAGCGTCGTGCCGCCGTCGACCTGCAGCACGGCCACGTCGGCCGGCCAGAAGTGGGCCAGGCCGCGCGTGGCGATAAGGCCCAGCAGACCCGCGACAGCGGCGATGCCGATACCGACGGCCATGGCGTTGAGCCAGATCCACGGGGCGCCGGATGACCACCAGCCTTGTCTCGGGGGGCTCTTCCCCGTGCTTCCCCGGTCCCCCGGGTTCGTCCGCTCCCCTGACGGACTGTTTGTCCTCGTCAAAAACCGCATCAGAGGTTGCCGTATCGGGACCTGAGGCGTTGACGAACGAGTTCGGCGCCGGTGTTGAAGCAGAAAGTGAGAGCAAACAGCACCACCGCGGCGAGAAACAGGAGGCGATAGTGGCTGCTGTCCACCTCGGATTCCGGAAGTTCGACAGCGATGTTGGCGGCGAAGGTCCGCATGCCCTCGAAGATGTTGAGATCCATCAACGGCGTGTTGCCGGTGGCCATGAGCACGATCATGGTCTCGCCAACGGCCCGCCCCAGACCGATCATCAGGGCGGAGAATATCCCGGGGCTCGCCGTCAGGATGACAACGCGGGTCAGGGTCTGCCAGTTTGTCGCGCCGAGCGCGAGAGAACCGGTTGTCAGGTGGCGCGGCACACCGTGAATCGCGTCTTCGGAAATCGCGAAGACGACGGGAATGACGGCCAGGCCCATGGCTATCCCGACCACCAGCGCATTGCGCTGGTCGTAGTCGAGTCCGAGTGTGGCGAGGAACCACGCCTGCGCATCCCCGCCGAACAAGAGGCGCTCCAGCCCGTTGTCGCATGCGAACACCCACCATGTCGTGACCACCAGAACCGGTATGCTGACGGCGGCGAACCACCCGTCGAACGGTCGCGTCACCCTCCTTGGCAACAGGTGCCAGAACCACGCGAAACCCAGCATGCAGAGGGGCGCGGCGACGAACAGCGACAGCACCGCGGACAGGTTCTGCTCCACCAGCGGCGCGAACCACAGTCCCGCCAGGAAACCCAGGATCACCGTCGGCATGGCTGCCATGATTTCGATTCCCGGCTTGACCCAGCGCCGCATCCCCGGCGCCATGAAATATGCCGTGTAGACGGCCCCCATCACAGCGATGGGCGTCGCGAAGAGCATTGCGTAGAAGGCCGCCTTCAACGTCCCGAAAAGCAGGGGAGAGAACGAGAATTTCGGTTCGAAGTCGTTGTCCGCCGAAGAACTCTGCCAGCTATGCACCGGCTCCGGATAGCCCTCGTACCAGACCTTGCGCCACAGCGCTGACCAGGATATCTCGGGGTGGTGATTGGTGACGGCGTAGCGGCGCAGGTCACCGCTGGGCATCGCCAGCAGCAGCCGGTCGGAACGCGGCGAAAAGGCGGCCGCCGCCGGTGTCGGGAGTCCTGTCGAAAACGACGCCAGGTAACGTTCGGAAGTCGAATGCAGCAGGTGCGTCTCGCCGCGGGCATCCAGCGCCATCATGCCCTTGCGGCGCGGTTCCGCCACGATGGCGGCAATGGGGTCGGCGAACTCGAAGTCGCGCGCGGCGACCAGGCCGGCGCCTTCGGGGCCACGTCGAAGGATCCACTGGGTCAGACGTCCGCTGTTGTCCGCCGCCATCAGCGAGTAGCGTCCAAGCAGCGGCGTCATGGCGGAAAGTTCGGCGCCATCGCGAGTCAGGATTCCGGAATAGACCTCGACGGCCCGGTCGGGAACGGCGATGTCGTAGACCGCCACGGCGCCGCTCGAGTCCGTGGCGTAGAGCCAATCGCCCCGAGGACCGAAATCAAGGCGGTCGATGCTGCGCTCGGGACGCACGTCGACCGCGCGCGGCTGAGACAGCCCGTCATCAAGCTGATCGAACTGCCGGATTCGGATGTTCCCCGACGCATCCACTCCCGCGGCCTTCAACACGGACTCGGCGAAGTAGAAGTCGAATCGCTTGCCATGATGGCCGGTCGCCTGTCCCACGCGAATCGCGGGCAGCGGAAGCGGCTCGCCGCCGAACAGGCGGTCCACATGATCCTCGATGTAGCCGATGTCGCCGTCGAAGCGCCTGCGAAACCAGACCCGAACCAATGTCGCCGTTCCGTCCTCGCCAACCAGCGCGTAGGTATCGTTGCCGGGAAATACGAGTCGAACCGCGGCGAGCGGGTGGGGCGTCAGGCGTTCGGAACCCCGCAGCGCGCCGGTGTCTGGATCGAGAAAGGAAATGGTTCCATCGGCCCCGATCACGTAAAGCGACTCGAAGCTGTCGTTGCTCCCGGCGGCCAGCGTCCGGCTCCCGGGAAGGCGCAGAACATCGAGTTCACTGATCTGCGCCGGGCGGAATATCGGAGCGGCGACCATGACCAGATAGAAGAAAATGAGCGTGATCGCAACGATGATCGCGCCGCCGCCGAGACCGACGACGCGCGCCGTCAGCGCCTCGACGGCTCGCCGCCGCCAGGACAATCCCTGGATCATCGGTCTTCCTGGCCCAGGTATCGCAGTTCGCCGACGGCCTGGCGGGGGGACAGCGGGATGTAGCCGTCCTTGTGCACGATCATCTGTCCCTCGCGAGACAGCACGAAACGGAGGAACTCGGCTTCCAGCGGCGGCAGGGGCGAATCGGGCCGCCGGTTGATGTAGATGAACAGGAACCTCGTGAGCGGATAGGACCGATCCTTGGTGTTGGCTGCCGTGGCGTCGAACGCCGCCGCGGCGTCACTTCTCGCGAGGGGCACCGCGCGCACCCCGGAAGTCCTGTAGCCGATGCCGGAATAGCCGATCCCGTTCAGCGACGAAGTGACTGCCTGAACGACGGAAGCCGAGCCGGGCTGTTCGTTGACCGTATTCTTGAAATCGCCCGAACAGAGTGCCTTTTGCTTGAAATAGCCGTAGGTGCCGGACACGGAGTTCCGTCCGTACAGTTGCAGCGGCCGCGTGGCCCAGGCGCCGGTAAGACCGGCATCGCCCCACGTCCGAATGTCCCTCCCGCCGCCGCATCGGCGAGACACCGAGAAGACCGCGTCGACTTCCGGCAGCGACATGAATGTGATCGGGTTGTCCTTGTGCACGTACACTGCCAACGCGTCCACGGCAACCCGGACGGCCGTCGGCTTGTATCCGCGCCGTGTTTCGAATGCCTCGATCTCCTTGTCCTTCATCCGGCGGCTCATCGGGCCGAGATTGAACGTGCCCTCCGTCAGGGCGGTCGGCGCGGTGGAAGAACCCGGCGCCTGAACCTGGATGTTGACATTGGGGTAGTGCCTCTTGAACGCCTCGGTCCACAGGGTCATGAGGTTGGCGAGCGTGTCGGACCCGGTGCTCGACAGATTGCCCGATATCCCGCTGACGCGCGCATATGCCGGCAGGACTGCCGCGTTTTCGACGGCGGGGACGCCCGCGGCCAGCATCGTCAGTGCGCCGGACGCCAGCAGCATTCGCTTCATGGCCCTGATCGTTCGATGCCGCGGATTTCGACTTCGCCGACCGCGTCTGGAAACTCGCAGAAGAAGAGGCTGCCCTTGCCCAGTTCGCTCTCGACCCGCAGCACCGAGCCGTGGCGTCGAAGTACGTGCTTGACGATGGCCAGGCCGAGCCCCGTGCCGCCGCGAACACTGGATTGCGCGAGATCGATCCGATAGAAGCGTTCGGTGAGCCTGGTGAGATGTTCGGGCGCGATGCCCATGCCCCGGTCCCGGACTTCAAAACGCGGGCCGTTCGCGCCGTCGAACCAGCGCGCCTCTATATCGCCTTCTTCGGGGCTGTAACGGACCGCATTCGTGATCAGATTCGCGAAAGCGCTGTGGAGTTCCCCTGGTACGCCCCTGATGCGCAGGTGCTTGTCCGCCTGCAGCGTCAGCCTGTGCCGCCCGCCCGACAACCCGCGCGCATCGGTTGCGATGTTGTGCAGCATCTGGGCTACGTCGACGTATTCGATGTCGGACTCGCCGGGCATGTCCCCCGATTCGAGCCGCGTGAGCGTCAAAAGATCGTCGACGAGCGCCTGCATCCGCTGCACAGGGCTGGCCAGCCTGGGCAGGATGGCTTTCAGCGTGGCGGGGTCGGCGTCCCCGGACTGCTCAAGATAGCCGACGATCACCGTCAGGGGCGTGCGCAGTTCGTGCGACACGTTGGCGACAAAGTCCTGGCGCATGGTCAACGCGCGATTCAACTCGGTGATATCGCGCACGACAATGAGTTTGCGATCGTCGTCGATGACGATGCGGCGCAGTTCGATCCGGCGCGTGTTGTCCGCTGGCGCGGCAATTTCGACGATCTCGCTGTCGGAATCGCCGCGCAGCAGCGCGCCCGCCGAGGGATCGCGCACGAGCGAGAGAATATTCTGTCCGCGGTCATGTGGGAACAGGCCCAGCAGGCGGCCCGCGGCCTGGTTGAAATCCTCTATTTCTCCGGATCGCCGGACCATTGCCCAGCCGTCCGGAACCGCTTCCGCCGTGCGCTGCAGGGCGCGCAGCGACCGGAGCAGCTTTCGGCTCCTGTCCCTGCCGGATCGAATGGTCCGATGCACGCGATGCGCCGCGATGCGCCATCCGCGATCCGACGTGCCCGGCTGCGTCAACGGACGCTCCGACCAGCGGAGAAACTGCCGGTATTGCAGGGCGAAGTACGCGATGGCGATGCCGAGCCCCAGGACCAGGCCCCATGCGATGCTGCCGGTGGCCCAGGCCGCGGCCGCAGTGATCG
Organism: Pseudomonadales bacterium; assembly: GCA_963668365.1. Lineage (GTDB taxonomy): Bacteria > Pseudomonadota > Gammaproteobacteria > Pseudomonadales > Azotimanducaceae > VXNE01. The sequence continues at coordinate 3,110,282 of OY764266.1, read as the reverse complement.
CAACCGCAGCCAGCAGGCGCACCCGGTCGTTAATCGCCACCATCGCCCCGGGCAGATTCATCGGCGGCGAACCTGTATCCGACGCCCCGAACCGTCTCGATGCATCCATCAGCCCCGAATGGCGACAACGCCTTCCTCAGGCGCAGGATGTGCACATCCACGGTGCGTTCTTCGACAAAGACGTTTCGTCCCCATACGCGGTCCAGGAGCTGGGCGCGGTCGAAGGCACGCTCGGGCCAGCGCATGAGCTGTTCCAACAGGCGAAATTCCAGCGGCCCGAGCGGTACGCGGGAACCGCGCACGGTTACGCGATGCGCGCGGGTATCCATTTCGATCAGCCCGGCGACGACCTTGCCATCTGCCGTATTTCCCGCCCGGCGCAAAAGCGACTTGACTCGGGCGATCAACTCCTTTGGCGAAAAGGGCTTGACCACGTAATCGTCGATGCCGGCGTCGAAACCCGTCAGCTTGTCGGATTCCTCTCCGCGAGCGGTGAGCATGATCAGCGGCAGTTCCGCGGTCACGGGGTCTCGACGCAGGCGGCGCACCAGGTCCACGCCGCTCATTCCGGGCAGTCTCCAGTCGATGATGAGAAGTTTCGGAGGCGGTCCCTGCAATCGCTCGAGCGCCGTCTCGGCGCTTTCGGTTTCGATAACGTCGAAGCCGGCTCTTACGAGCGAAAACGAGAGCATTTCCCGTATTTCCGGCTCATCCTCGACGAGCAGAATAGATTCGGCGGCCATGCGCTCCCCTGCTGCACGCTACTGGCCAGTCGTGCGGTCCTGAGTGTTTGGCGACGGTAAGTATGAATCAATCTGACAACGAAATATGACAAAAGGATGAACTGCCGGTCACCCTTTCCGAAGGGCGCGCGGATTTCTGCACCAATACCTTGCAAACGTCGGCGGGCATTGTCGAATCTCTGCTTCAGAGAAACACCAATGACCCCGAACGGCCGTTTTTCGCGTTACACAATCAACGGCATGTCGTTAATGCAGGGGGGCTGGCGTGATGCGATTGTCGAGGCCATGTCGTCCATGTCGTCCAGTCCTTGACATGCCATCGGGGTTTCGTGATGCTTCGACCGCCACCCGTGCGCGGCGACGCAGGCGTTACGCTCTTCGGGATGACGAGCGACTGTGGCGTCGAGGGTCGAGGGAGACTGTCGAGGGGAACGGAAGGCGCCGAATCCGACGCATCGGAAGCGGTGTCGGGCACTACATCAACCGGACATCGCGTAGGAAAAGGAATGAAGAGACACAGTATTCTAAGACGCGCCGCGGTTTGGGCAACCGGACTCGGGTGTGTCGTCGGCGCTACTGCCGGCGGGGCGACCCTGGACGACATATTTGCCGTTGCCGATCGTATCAATGCGCAGGCGCGCACCTCGCAGGGCAAGATCGAAGCCCTGACGGAAGAGACCCGCGACCTGTATACCGAATACAAGCTCGTGCTCGACGAAATCGAGGGACTTCGCGTCTACAATCGACAGTTGGAGAGGCAGATTGCCGACCAGGACCGGGAACTGTCGCAGCTCTCCGAATCCATTGACCGGGTCACGGTCATCGAACGTCAGATCACGCCCCTGATGCTGCGGATGATCGATGGCCTCGAGCAGTTCGTGGAGCTTGACCTGCCGTTCCTGTTGGCCGAGCGGCTCGATCGGGTCGAGCGGCTTCGAACCATCATGGACCGCGCCGATGTTGCGGTCTCGGAGAAATTCTCACAGGTGCTGCAGGCGTACCAGATCGAGAACGAGTACGGCCGCACGATGGAGGCCTATGGCGACACGATCGACGTTGACGGCACGAACTACATCGTCGACGTACTGAAGATGGGCCGCGTCGCCCTGGTATATCAGACCAGCGACGGCGAACAGACGGGGATGTGGAATGATTCCGACAGACGCTGGGAGGCGTTGGGCGACGAGTACACCGCGCCGGTGCGCAACGGCATTCGCATGGCCCGCCAGCAACTCGCTCCCGGGCTATTGATCCTGCCCGTCATCAACGCACCGGAGGCTCAATAATGAAGGCGACAATTTCCATAGCCGGGGCGTGCTGCCTCGCGTTGATGTGTGCGGTCGGCGTCGCAGCGCAGGAGGAACCGGTCGACCCGGCGCTTGAAGTCGTTCCCGCCGACACCCTCGGGGAACTGCTCGACAACGTGGAACAGAGACGGGTCGTGGAAAACCGCGAACACGTTCGCAGGGAACAGGAGTTCCTGCAGCGCAAGAACGAACAGCAGCGGATGCTAGACAATGCCCGCGCCGAACGCCGCCGCGAGGAGCAGCGCAGCGAACGCCTCGAAACGAGATTCGAGGAAAACGAGATCCTGATCGGTGAGCGGCAGGACCAGCTCGACAAGCGCCTGGGATCGTTGCGCGAGCTGTTCGGAGTGCTGCAGCAGGTCGCCGGCGACGTGCGCGGGCAGTTCGAGGGATCCGTCATCAGCATCGAATACCCGAACCGCGGCGATTGGCTCGGCGAGTTCGCCGCGAAGATGGGAACGGCAACCCAGCTCGCGACTATCCAGGAGATGGAGGATCTCTGGTTCGAGATGCAGCGCGAAATGACGGAGTCGGGCAAGGTCACGCGTTTCGATGCCACGGTCAACATGCTCAACGGCGAACGTGTCGAGGCGGAAGTCATCCGCGTCGGAGCGTTCAACGTCGTATCGGGCGGCGAGTACATCAACTACGATGTCAACTCCGGCCAACTCGTCGAACTCGGGCGTCAGCCCTCGGCGCGATTCGCGAATACCGCTGAGGATCTCTCCGACGCCGGTCCCGGCGAGATCGTTGCGTTCGCGGTCGACCCGTCCCGAGGGTCGATGCTGACCCTGTTGATTCAGGCGGCCACGGTCGGGGAGCGGGTCGGTTCGGTATTCGGCGGCATCGCCAAGGGCGAGTGCTGGCTCCCGTTCTGCGACGGCCAGGGCGGCTATGTTGGCTCCGTCATTATCCTCGGTGGCATCCTCGGCGTACTCCTGGCACTGGAACGTCTCGTGACGCTTTTCCTCGTGCGCGGCAAGGTCAACCAGCAGAAGCGGTCGGAGACCATCAGCAACGACAACGCGCTTGGACGGCTGCTGAACATCTACGAAGAGAACAAGAACATCGACGTGGACACGCTGGATCTGAAGCTGGCGGAGGGAATCCTGAACGAAACTCCCAAGCTGACGCGCAATATCACCCTGATCCAGGTGATTTCCGTGGTGGCCCCCCTGCTGGGACTGTTGGGCACCGTCATCGGGATGATCCTGACGTTCCAGGCCATAACGCTCTTCGGCACGGGCGATCCGAAGACCATGGCGGGCGGGATCTCCACCGCATTGATGACCACCGTGCTCGGATTGTGCGTCGCCATCCCGACGGTATTGCTGCATTCGATCGTCAACACGGCCAGCAAGTCGATCATCCACATACTCGATGAGGAGGCCGCCGGTCTGATCGCAGAGCGCGCAGAGGCGGCCGGACGTCCGCTTGGGTAGCTCGGGTAGAGAGGTGAACCGTGATCGGTGACGCGTATCTGGCGATCGTCGCCTACATCGAGCAGGGCGGCAACGTCCTGTATCTCATCGCTATCGTCACATTCCTGATGTGGACGCTGCTGATCGAGCGGATCTGGTATTTCCAGAGCGAACACAAGCGGATCGTCCGCGATGCTTCGGATGAGTGGGAAGGCCGATCGGAACGGCGTTCCTGGAGCGCGCACGAAATCCGGGCCTCGATCATTTCCCAGACCTCGGCCCGCATCACGGGTTCGCTGCCGATCATCCAGACGTGCGTGGCCCTGTGTCCGCTGCTGGGTCTGCTCGGCACGGTCACCGGCATGATCACCGTGTTCGACGCCATGGCAACGCAGGGCGGCAACGCGCGTTCCATGGCCGCCGGCGTATCGATGGCCACCATTCCGACGATGTCGGGGATGATCGCGTCCCTGTCAGGGCTGATGGCCAGCACCGTGGTCCGGCGAAAGATCGAGTACGAGATCGAGACCTTTGAACAGCATCTCACAATGGACCACTGAACGACGCGAGGCGCGACTGAAAAAATTCCAGTGGCGGGATAGAGAGGCGGGATAGACAAGAGGACAAATCCGGTGCGGAAGATTCGAACCCACTCACGATCCGACGACGAGTCGGATCTGAACTTGACGCCGATGCTGGATGTCGTGTTCATCATGCTGATCTTTTTCATCGTTACCGCGACGTTCATCAAGCAGGCCGGTATCGAAGTCTTCCGTCCCGATGCCCTGACCTTCGAACAGAAGCCAACGGTGAGCGTGCTGGTAGCCATCAGCGAGGCGGGCGAGATCTGGATCGACAAGAAACAGGTGGACCCGACTGCCGTTGCCGCCCATATCGAACGTCTTCACATCGAGAATCCCAAGGGAGGCCTGGTCATCCAGGCCGACCGGAACGCCAAGTACGAGGTGCTGAAGGCCGTGCTGGATGCGGCGCGCGCGGTGAATCTGAACGAGGTGGCCATAGCCACGGAGAATTAGCGACAGCTCGAAGCTGCGATAGTCCGCGAGCAGTGAGAGCAGTCAAGGAGGAATCCGCATGATCACACGATATGCCATCGGGGTGGCGGCCGGCCTGGTTGTCACGTTCTTCCTGTTCCTGCTCATGCAAGCGCTGATCAAGAGCGACAGGAGTCCGTTTTCGGACCCGGGGCAGGGCCGAGTCCTGGACTTCGTCCGATTGCAGGAAGATCAGGAACTGATCACCAAGAAGCGGAAGCCGGAGCCGCCGCCGCCGCCGGACGAGCCGCCTCCCGACATGCCAAAGCCCGACTTCGATTCCTCTATCAGCCAGGGCGTGGAGATCGGCGCCGTGACCGTCCAGGTGGATCACAATCTCTCCGGCACGGGCGGCTTCTCGGCCGACGGCGAGTACCTGCCCATCGTCAAGGTGGCGCCGATCTACCCGCGGCGGGCGCAGACCCGCGGCATCGAAGGGTACGTGCTGCTCGAGTTTATCGTCATGACCACGGGCGCCGTGCGCGATCCCGTGGTCGTAGACGCCAAGCCGCCCGGCATCTTCGATCGCGCCGCAATCCAGGCCGCCTTGAAGTTCAAGTACAAGCCGAAGGTGGTCAATGGTGAGCCGGTGGAGGTGGCGGGCGTACGCAACCTGATCAAATTCGAACTCGAAGACGGATAGGGGGCGAAGAAAATTGCGTTTCAACACTGTCTCTAGAACACTTCTCGCGGGATTCCTCATGGCCTGGTTGCCGGCGCCGGCGGACCTCTTCGGAGTTTCGGGCAACTCTGGCGGTTTCGGTTTGACCGGCGACGCGGCATTCGCCGCGGAAGAAAAAAGAAAACCGACGCGGCGCGTGCCGACGATGAGCGAGTCGACTTACAAGAAATTGGCCGAGGCGCAGGAACTCATCGATGCGGAGGACTATCAGACCGCCTTGAACACCCTGAGCGGCATGCTTGACCGGCAGCGGCGATATAACGGCAACGAACTCGGCGCGATACACAACATGATGGCCTTCGTTCACTATGCTCTGGATCGCTACGACCGGGCCATCATCTCGTACGAACAGGTGCTGGCGCAGGGCGACCAGATCTCCGAAGGTCTGGAAACCCAGGTCATCTACAGCCTGGCCCAGTTACATTACACGGAAAAGAATTACAACGAAGCGTTGCACTATATGCACAAGTGGCTGGACCAGGCCGACAACCCGAGCCCGGAGCCACATATCTTCCTTGCCCAGGTCTACTACCAGATGGACGACTACCCGCAGGCCATCGTGCAGGTCGAGACGGCGATCCGGATCGCGCAGGACCGGGGCACGGAGGTCAAGGAAACCTGGTGGGGACTGTTGAAATACCTCTACTTCGAAGAGGATAACTGGGCAAGGGTGCTCGATATCCTCGAAATCATGGTGCGTGATTTTCCGAAACGCGAATACTGGGTACAGCTCGCGCAGGTATACGGCCAGGAAGGCTATGAAGACAAGCAGATGTACACCTACGAGGCCGCCCATGCCCTCGGCTTTCTGGAACGCGAGTCCGATATGCGTAACTATGCGGGCCTGCTGATGCAGAACGACGTTCCCTACCGGGCGGCGAAGTGGCTGCAGGAAGCTCTCGATGAAGGCATCGTGGAAGAAACCGCGAAGAACCTTCAGTCCCTCGGCCAGGCGTACCAGATGGCGCAGGAGGTCGACGCCGCGATTCCCACCTTCGAGAAAGCCGGCACCAAGTCCGACGACGGCGAGATCTTTGCCCGCCTGGCCAGCCTCTACCTGGACAAGGACGACTACGTGAAATGTAGCGAGTCGGCCGAGAAAGCGCTCGACAAGGGCGGCTTGAGGAAGCCCTACAGCACGGAAGTCGTTCACGGAATGTGCCTTTACAACCGTGATCGCCTGACCCAGGCGCGAAGGGTATTCGTCGATGCGCGGGCAAACGCGCGCCGGGCAAACGACAAGTCCATGGAAAGAATGTGTTCGCGCTGGGTCGCGCACATCGACAACGAGAAGAAGCGCCGGGATATCCTTGCGGCGGCGAACTAGCGCCTTCTTCCTTTGACCGCGCGGCGCGCTCGAAGGTGTTTATCGGGATTGTCCAGGGACGTTGCCAGGTCACCGAGGCGCAGCGCGACGGCCCGCTGACCACGCTTTCGGTGGATCTCGATGGACTCGCCGAGGGCTTGCGGGCCGGTGCGTCCGTCGCATTGAACGGCGTCTGCAGCACGGTGGTACGCGCCTCGGGGACAGTCGCGACCTTCCATCTGGTCGAGGAGACCACGGACCTCACGAATCTTGGCGACGTCGCGGCGGGCCAACGGGTGAACGTCGAACGGTCCTGCCGGGTTGGCGACGAAGTGGGTGGGCACGTCCTGTCCGGCCACATCGCATGCACCGTCCCCGTGACCGGAATCGAAACCGCCGAAGGTCGTGCCTCGATTTCGGTTTCGGTGCCGGGACACTGGTGCGGCTACATGATGGAAAAGGGCTTTGTCGCGCTAGACGGGGCTAGTCTGACCATTGCGGCCCTGGATCGGGACACGGGGAACGCAACCGTCAAACTGATTCCCGAGACCCTCGTTCGCGCGGGATTCGAAGACCGCAAGGTAGGGGATCGTCTGAACCTGGAGGTAGACTTTCGAACGCAGGCGGTGGTCGACACCGTTCGGGAACTGCTGCGCGACAAGAAACTCCTGCGGGAGATCGCGGGCTGACCGGCGACGACCCGGATAGATCTGGATCAGCCCTTCTCGAGGAGCCCCTCGTTCAGCGATCCGGACCGGAAACCCGCCATGTCGAGAGCCACGAACCTGTAGCCGCAGGCTTTCAATCGTTCGACGATGACTTCGCGCCGCGCCAGTGCCTTCTCGAACTCTGTCGCAACGAGCTCCAGGCGGGCGACATCGCCGTGGTGGCGGACGCGGAACTGCGAGAATCCCAGCGCGAGCAGGGCGCTTTCGGCGCGCTCGATCTGCCGCAGCAGGCCCGCGTCTATGGCGGTGCCGTACGGTACGCGGCTCGACAGGCACGCGGACTGCGGTTTCTGCGCGTTCTCCAGACCGAGGGTCTCCGCCAGCTCCCTGATATCGGCCTTGTCGAAACCCGTCTCGGCCAGGGGTGATCGAACGCCGTGCTCCTTCGCCGCGATGAGCCCCGGGCGGTGGTCGCCGAGGTCGTCGAGGTTCGTGCCGTTGAAGATCGCGTCAAAACCCTCCGCGTCGGCGATCTGCGCCAACTGCGTATAAAGCGATGTCTTGCAGTAGAAGCACCGATTCGTCGGATTGGCGCGATAGTTGGGATCGTCAAGTTCGTCGGTCACGATCACCCGGTGCGGCATGCTCCATCGCTGGGCAAGCTCCCTGGAAAGGGAAAGATCGTCGCGTTTCAGGCTCTTCGAGCCGGATGTCACGGCCAATGACCTCGATCCGAGCACTTCCGCAGTGACAAACGCCACAAGCGACGAATCGACGCCGCCCGAGTACGCGACCACGGCGGAGTCGAAGCCGCCGATGAATGACTTCAGCGCCGCATGCTTGTCGTGCAATGTGGTCATGCGTCCATCTTAACCCGGATAGCTCGCTCGGGAACGACCGGGTACTACAGCCGATTGATCTGGCTTGCGAGGAAGCCCGCGCCAAATCCGTTATCGATATTGACCACGCAGACACCGGATGCGCAACTGTTCAGCATGCCGAGGAGAGCGGCGACGCCGCCGAACGACGCACCGTAGCCGACGCTCGTGGGGACCGCGATGACAGGCTTGTCCACGAGACCGCCAACGACGCTCGGCAGCGCGCCTTCCATGCCGGCCACGACGATCAGCACCTTCGCTTCCCGCAACGCCGGAAGACGTGCCAGGAGGCGGTGCAACCCGGCGACGCCGACGTCGCTTATTCGCGTCACCGGCGTGTCGTAGAACTCGCACGTGACCGCAGCTTCTTCGGCCACCGGGGCGTCGGAAGTTCCCGCCGTCACCACAGCGACGGTGGTCGGCGCGGGTTGGCGGCGGGAAGTCTTGCAGGTCACTGCGCGGGCGGCGGGATGGTACCGGGCATCGTCACCCAGCCTGCCTTCGAGGGCGGCATATTTTTCGGTCTGCACGCGCGTGATGAGGACATCTTCGCCACGGGCGCGCAATGCCTCGAAAACGGTCAGGATCTGTTCCGGCGTCTTGTGTTCGCCGTAAACGACCTCGGCCGCACCCGTGCGGCGGCGGCGGTCGTGATCGACGGTCACGTCTCCCGCGGTTTCGAAGAACGACGCATCGATGCGCAGCAGGGCGTCGGCGCGCGAAACATCGCCGGCCCGGTACGCATCGAGGACGGCGGCAAGGTTCTTCAGTCGTTCATCCATGCAGCGATCTCCCGGTCGACCGCGTCCTTCAGTGTCAGGTAACTCTCGCCGCGGTCGCGGGCGAGGGCGAGGACGTCCTCGTGTTCGGACTTCCAGCGCTTGCGGCCATCGGGCAGGTCGACGACTTTGACTCGAACCTTGCCGAATGTCGTCTCCACGGTGGTTGTGCGCCGGGGCAGCATCCACTTCTTCACCTCGTGAAAGCGCACGCCGATGGTTGTGGAATCGCCCGTCAACCGCTGCACCACCGCCTCGAGGCGATCCGGCGGCGCCAGCACGGAAACGCGGTGTCCCGGCCGGGATTTCTTCATCAGGGCGGGCGTCACCACGACGTCCCTGGCGCCGACCGCGAACAGCGCCTCCATCAGCGGCTGAAACGCTTCGGGTCGCATGTCGTCGATATTGCAATCTATCTCGACGTTGGATTCGACCTCGTAGGCCGACGCCGCGGCATCCCTGTCGGTGCCGAGGACGACGCGCAGCACGTTCGGGAGGCTGAAGTCCTTGTGCCCGACCCCGTAGCCGATGCGTTCCGCAACGAAATTGCCCGGCTCGTCGAACGCGTCGACGGCGCACTTGAGAATCGTCGCTCCGGTGGGCGTCGTCGCTTCGCCGCCTACTCCACCATATCGACATGGGACATCCCTGAGCAGCAGCGCCGTGGCAGGAGCGGGGACGGGCATCCGGCCATGCTCGCACAGTACCGTGCCGCCGCCGACTTCGACGGGCCGGGACAGCACCGATTCGATGCCGAGATACTCGAGACAGAGCGCGGCGGAGACGATGTCCACGATCGCATCCGTCGCCCCCACCTCGTGAAAGTGGACGTCCTCTATATCGATGCCGTGGACATCGGATTCGGCTTCTCCGAGGGCGCGGAACATCGCGACCGCGCGCGCTTCTACAGAGGGGCCGTAACCCGCGCGTTCGATGATTTCCACGATCTGCGCGAGATGGCGATGGGGTTTCGGCGCGTCATCGCGCAGGACAACCGTGGCCCTGCTGCCCTTGATGCCCATCTTGGTCGCGGATTCGATTTCGAGCCTGAATTCCGACGCCAGGGAAAGCTTCGCCAATTGGCCGCGCAGGTAGTCCGCCGGCACGCCGATGTCGACCATCGCACCAATGTGCATGTCGCCCGAGATTCCGCTGAAGCAGTCGTAGAGAAGGGTTGTCGCCATGGGGAGATGTTAACCCGCGGCGAACGTGCCGCGGGCGCAGCAGGCGAGGCAGTCTGATAGCCTTGCGCACTTGGTCCGCGCACTACGGCAGGCGAGCGCACTTCGCGGCGCCGGGCTGGCGGGAAGCGGATCTATTACCGTTCGTTGGGGACTCAATTGGCTTTTGACTACGACCTCTTTGTGATCGGCGCCGGTTCCGGCGGCACGCGCGCGGCGCGCATGTCGGCCGCGTTGGGCGCCAGGGTCGCAATCGCCGAAGAGCGCCACCTGGGCGGGACCTGCGTGAATGTCGGCTGCATACCCAAGAAGCTGTTCGTCTACGGATCGCATTTCGCGGAGGATCTCGAGGATGGTGCCGCGTACGGCTGGACCACGTCCGGGGAGAGGTTCGACTGGCCGACGCTGCGGGACAACAAGACCCGCGAAATAGAGCGCCTGAACGGCGTCTACCAGGGTCTGCTGGAAGGACCGGGAGCCGAGATCGTCCGCGAGCACGCGTCCCTTGCGAACGCACACGCCGTGACGGTGGGAAATGAGACCGTCACCGCCGAGAACATTCTGATCGCCACCGGCAGCCAGGCTATCGTCCCGCCGTTTCCCGGCGACGATCTCGTGATCACATCGGATGAGGCCTTCTACCTGGATGCGTTTCCGGAGCGCGTGGTGATCATCGGCGGCGGCTATATCGCCGTGGAGTTCGCCGGCATCTTCAAGGGACTCGGCGCGGACGCGACCCTTCTGTATCGAGGGCCGTTGTTCCTTCGCGGCTTCGACGGCGGGGTGCGCGAATTCGTCGCGGCCGAGTTGCGGGAAAAGAACGTTGCCTTGCGTTTCGACACGACGGTCGAAAGCGTGACGAGAACAGCCGACGGCCTCGTTGTTCGCACGCGCACGGGGGACATGCTCGAGGCGGACGTGGTTCTCTGCGCCACGGGTCGGGCACCGAATACAGCCGGTCTGAACCTGGGCGCTGCGGGTGTTGATCTCGACTCCTCCGGCGGCGTGCGCGTAGACGACCGCTACCGGACGACCGCGCCCCACATACGGGCCATCGGCGACGTCATCGGCGGCCCGCAGCTAACTCCCGTTGCGATCGCCGAAGGCATGTGCATCGCCTACAACCTGTTCGGCGGGGAAGACAGGGAGGTGGACTACGAGGAAATCCCGACGGCGGTCTTCTGCCAGCCCAACATCGGCACCGTCGGCCCGACCGAGGAAGACGCCCGCCGCCGCTTTCCCGCCCTTACGGTATTCGAATCGACGTTTCGGCCCCTGAAGCACACCCTGACGGGCCGCGCCGAGCGGACAATGATGAAGCTGCTGGTGGATGGCGATACCGACCGCGTGGTCGCCGCGCACATGGTTGGTCCCGACGCGGGGGAGATCGTCCAGGGCCTGAGCGTGGCTATCAAGGCTGGGGCAACCAAGGCGGACTTCGACCGCACGATCGGCATCCACCCGACCGCTGCGGAAGAATTCGTGACAATGCGCGAAGCCCGCGCATGACGGGTGCCCGTCCGAGTACGCCAGGAGGCGTGCGCAGGACACCCGCGCGGCATCGCGCGGTCGCTGCGCGCACCCGCGATGGTAGGGGTAAGAGTGCGGCGACATCCCCCCATCCAGCGCGGTCGCTGCGCACACGCGCGATGGTATAGTGAGCGCCCACGAACACTCGGCGGGGATTGAAATGTCGTTGCGCGTCGCCTTCGATCTGGAAGAGACTGACCTCGAGTACTTTCGCTCGATCATCAGAAGAGCGGGAACGAGCGCCAGGAAGACGTCCGAAGAAGAAGTCGTTGCCCACGCCGAGGCAATGATCAACGAGGTCAAGGCCGCCGAGTTGCCCGCGTTCGCCGCGCAGCGAATCGATCGCGTCGGGGGCCTGATCGACATGTTGCGGGACGACGAATGGAAGCTCGCGGGAAGCGAACGAAACAACGTCGTCACGGCACTCGCATACTTCGCCGATCCGAAGGATATCATTCCGGACGATGTCCCCGTCCTCGGCTACATCGACGACGCCATCATGATCGAGCTGATCCTCCGGGAGCTGAAACACGAGATCGAGGCGTTCGACGATTTTCGCCGCTACCAGCGGGAAGAGGCATCGAGAAACAGGGACCCGAATCTTACGCGCGAGGACTGGCTCGCCGCGAAACGACGTGAACTCCACCAGCGGATGAGACGACGCCGAAACTCCCGCAGCCCAAGATCGGCCGGGCGTACGCGGGTGAGGCTGTTCTAACGCCGGTCCGGGGTACTTAACGGAGCGCGCCGAGTCCGCATGACTCGCAGATCGCGTAGACGTGCCTCGGGTCGTTCAGCGCCGCGATCGATTCGAGACCGGCGATAATCGGCTTCAACCACGCGGCCGGACGCGACGACAGTCCAACCTCGTCGAACAGCCGCATGAGAATCTTCTCCTGGGTGGACAAGTCCTTGTCGATCGTCACCACCTTGTAGTCCTCGATCCCCGCGCGCTCCGCAGCCGCCTCGATGGCATCGTCGAGATGGCCGAGTCCATCAACCAGGCCCAGTTCCAGCGCCTTGCGCCCGCTCCAGACATGGCCCTGGGCGATCCCTTCCACGGCGTCGGGCGCCATGTCGCGACCGCGGGCAACGAGATTCACGAAGCGGTTGTACGTGTGTTCCACAGCGGACTGCAAGACGTTGTCCATGCGCTCGCTCACGCCGCCAAGGGGGTCGAGGGCGCCGGTCAGGGAAGTGGTGCCCACGCCGTCCCGCGCAATCCCTATGGATGCCAGGCTATCCTCGAATGTCGGCAAGATGGCGAATACGCCTATCGAACCGGTGATGGTGGTCGGCGTGGCCCAGATCTCGTCGGCCGTCGCCGAGATCCAATAGCCTCCGGACGCCGCGACGCCAGCCATCGACACCACCACGGGCTTGCCCGTCGCCTGCACCAGTTCCAGTTCCTGACGAATGACTTCCGAGGCGAATGCGCTACCGCCAGGCGAGTCGACGCGCAGCACCAGGGCCTTCACGTCCGCGTCCTCGCGCGCTTGGCGAATGAGCCGGGAGGTCGAATCGGACCCGACGAGACCGCGGGGTTGGTCGCCGGCGAGAATCATGCCGTCCACGGCGATGACCGCCACCTTGTGCCCGCGCGATGGAAGCCCGGGTCCGCGCATGTCACGCAGGTAGCCGGGCAGGTCCGCTCGAATGAACTGTCCGTTGCCATTCGTTCCGACGCTCTCGGCGAGTCGATCCCGGAACGCGTCGTGCGTCAGCAGTTCATCCACGAGTCCATACTCGAGTGCGGCCCGCGCCGCATCGCCGCTCGCTTCGCGGAGCAGGACGTCGTACTCGTCCGCGTAGTGCTGCAACGCTTGCGGATCCAGGGCCCGGTTCCGCGCCACCCGATCGACATAGCTTTGCCACAGGTCGTCCACGAGCCCCTGGTTCGCTTCCTTCGCATCAACGGACATGTTCGAACGCGTATAGGGCTCAACCGCAGACTTGTACGAGCCAATCCGGTAGACGTGCACGTTGACCTTGAGCTTTTCCAGCATGCCGCCGTAGAAGTCCTGGTAGGCGCCGAAGCCCGTCAGTGTCAGTTCGCCGAACGGATGCATGTACACCTCGTCCGCGAAGCTCGCGAGGTAGTAGCGGGACTGGGTAAAGAAATCGCTGGCAGCCACTACGGCCTTGTCCGCGTTGCGGAACTCTTCGATCGCCTCGCCGATCGCTTCGAGGTGCGCGACGCTCGCGGATTCAAGATCGGTGAGATCCAGCGTCAGCATCTCGATCCGGTCGTCCGAGGCGGCCTGCCTGATCGCTTCGATAATGTCCGCCGCCTTTGTTTCAACCGGTGCGCCCGACAAGGACGGCGGGAATCGAAAAGCCGGAAGCGCGGGCTGCTCGACGATGGTTCCCTTCGGAGCCACGACAAGAGCGGCGCCATCCGGTATCTCCGCACGTTCCGGCGCGGACAGGACGACGGCGATGACCGCCAGCAACAGCAGCAGGATGAGAATATTGCCCAACGCGGCTCGAAGGAATGCGAAGGCGCGGGAAACGGCGGCGAAGCACTTTCGCAGGATCTGACCAAGCGACATATGGACACCGGATGGTATAAGGAGCGGCGATTGTCCCACAGGCGTTGCGCGGGTGCGCAACGGCGCAACCTTCCCCGAAAGGAGAGCCGCACGACGCCTTGGACGAAACGGTATTGGGATGCCTTGCATGAAGGGGGGCAGATGAGTCTCTGGCGGTGGTCCGAGGTCTGCGAGGCGGTGGATGCGCCGCGGTCCGACGGCCCGGACATCAACGGCGTCAGCATCGATTCGCGCACGCTTGTCGGCGGAGAGCTGTTTGTCGCCCTGCCGGGCGATCCAGGGCCGCGCTTCTTCGTCAGTCGGCGGTCGGAACGCGACGGGCACGACTACGTCCCCGCCGCCCTCGATGCCGGCGCCGCCGGCGTCCTCGTGCAGCGGGAGGTGGACGGGGCGCCATGCATCGTTGTCCCGGACACCATCGACGCTTTGTGGAACCTTGCCCGCGCCGCAAGGAAAAGGCTCGCTGGCCGGGTTGTCGCCGTGACAGGCAGCAGCGGCAAAACCACCGTCAAGACCTTCATCTCGCGCGCCCTGGATGCCTTCGCCACGCACGGCAGCCTGAACAACCACCTGGGGGTGCCGCTGTCGCTGGTGCGTACACCGCCCGATAGCGCGTTTGCCGTGTACGAAATCGGCACCAGCCACCCGGGCGAGATTGCGCCGCTGGCGCGCCTGGCAGCGCCGGAGGTGGCAGTCGTTCTCAATATTCATCCCGCGCACATCGAGCAGTTCGACGATATCGGCGCCCTGCTGCGCGAAAAACTCTCCATTTCGGAGGGACTCGGGACCGGGGGAACGCTGGTCTGTCTCGATAGGCTCGACCGCGACGGACTCGACCCCGGCATGCGCGCCATCACCTTTGGTCGCGGGCGGGACGCGGACGTGCGCTTGACGAGTTGGTCCGGTGGCGTTGCCGTTCTGGAGACGCCGTCGGGCCGTGTCGAAGCCGAAATTCCAGGTGGCGGGGAGCACCGCGCGATGGCTTTGGCCGCCACCGCGGCCGTCATTGCCGCGCTGGACGGAAACCCGGCGTCCATTGATCGCATCGGACCCGAAGCGGTGCCCGCCGGGAGGGGAAACCGTGTCCATGTCGGTCCAGTGACGCTGATCGACGACAGCTACAACGCAAATCCCGCGAGCATGACGGCGGCGCTGCGCGCTCTCGCGGGGGAACCCGGAAGGACGATTGCGGTGCTCGGCGAAATGCTCGAACTCGGGGCCGACTCGGGTCGCCACCATGCCGCATTGGCCAATGCCTGTCGCGGGATCGACCAGGTGGTCTGCGTCGGCCGCGCGATGGAAGCGCTATACGCCCGATTGCCCGTTCATCAACGACTTGCCTTCTTTCCTTCCCCCGGCGACATCGACATGCACGCGATCGCAGCGGCGCTCCAACCCGGAGACCGCGTTCTGATCAAGGGCTCGAACCGGGTGTTCTGGGCGCGCGACTTTGTCCGAACGCTCCGCCGCCAGGTCGAACAACGGCCCGACGTGGCCGAATTTTCCCGTCAGCCGGATTGACGGCGGATCGTACGCGAACTGGCTCCCAAGGAGTGCTGGCTATTGACGCATGCGGTAGTATGGCGAACCGCATCGCCGCCCGGCCCGACCGCCGCGGGCGGAACGTGCCAGGTACTCATGAATGATCGTTGACCAACACGGACGCAGGTTCAGGAATTTGCGCGTCAGCCTGACGGCGGCGTGCAACTATGCCTGCACGTACTGCGTTGCCGACGGCAAGCGGCTCCAGCCCGCAAGCCGGGAGCTGTCGGCCGAGGCGCTCGTCAAGGCCGTGCGGCTGATGATTCGGGCCGCAGGCATCGAGAAGCTTCGCATCACGGGCGGCGAGCCGCTCCTGTCGTCGAAATTCGACGACTTTCTCCCGGCGGTCATGGCGCTACCACTTTCCGATGTCGCCGTCACCACCAACGGACAGTTCCTCGTGCGCAGACGGGAGGTCATCCGGAAAGCCGGGCTCAAGCGGATCAACATCAGCCTCGACACCCTCGACCCCGACCGCTTTCGACTTATCGCGCGTTCCGGCGACCTCGACACCGTGCTCGCCGGCATCGATGCCATGATCGAAATGGGCCTCAAGGTAAAGATCAACATGGTCCCCATGCGCACCGCCAATGCCGACCAGATCCTGCCGATGCTCGAGTTCTGCCTCGACCGGGGGATCGAGCTTCGCTACATCGAACTCATGAACATGGGTCATCTGAAGTACAACGCCGCCTACCAGCGCGACTTTATCGGAATGGACGAACTGCTCGCGACCATCGGAACCCGCTTCACGTTCGCCCGGACCGACGCCCCCTACGACTCCACGTCGGTGCGCTTCAACGTGCCCGGATACGGCAACTTCGGCATCATCGCCAACGAGAGCGAACCGTTTTGCAGTTCCTGCACGCGTCTTCGGCTGTCATCCAACGGGCTCCTCTATGGGTGCCTGTCCAACAGCAACCACCACGATATCAACGCGTTGCTGGAAGCTCCGGAGCACGAGGCGCTGGTTCGCCTGCAGGGGGCGCTCGAGAAGGCGATCGCGGACAAGCAGACCGCCTTCACCGGCGAAGTTACGGTGATGAAGTTCATCGGCGGCTGACGCGGCGCGCAGACCCCAGCGACCGTCGATTCGAATCGGCAACTTCGATCGGAAGTGGAGCCGGTACAATTTCCCGATGGAGGATCGGTTCGACACCCTGCTGAAGGCCGCGAGCGACAGGAGTCTCCCGCCTGTCGAGCAGTGGCAACCGCGGCATGTCGGAGATATCGACATCCACATCAAGGCGGATGGCCGTTGGTTCCACGACGGGACCGAGATCAAGCGACAGCGCCTGGTCGACTTATTCGCGACGGTCCTGCGCCTCGACGCCGACGGCTTTTGCCTTGTCACTCCGGCGGAAAAGCTGCGCATCCGTGTCGATGAAGCGCCGTTTGTCGCGGTCGACATGGAATCCGACGGCGAAGGGCGTCGACGCCGGGTCATTCTGACCACCAACGTGGGCGATCACGTGCTGGTCGACGCGGCCCATCCGATCACCGTGCTCGACAACCAGGGCGAGCCCCGCCCGTACGTGGAGGTTCGCGCCGGCTTGCGGGCGTTGATCGCCCGCAGCGTGTTCTATCGACTGGTGGATATTGGAGAGGTTCGGGACGGCAGGCTCGAATTATGGAGCTGCGGGATGCCGTTCGTGCTCGGCGACGTCTGACGCGGAGAGAACCGGGGCAGGTTCCAGGCGCACCTACATGTTGGGGTAGTTCGGACCGCCGGCACCTTCGGGCACGACCCAGTTGATGTTCTGGGCGGGATCCTTGATGTCGCAGGTCTTGCAGTGCACGCAGTTCTGGGCGTTGATCTGGAAACGCGGCTCGCCGTCCTGCTCGATCACCTCGTAAACCCCCGCCGGACAATACCGCTGCGCCGGCTCGTCGTACATCGGCAGGTTGTCGCGTATCGGGACGTCAGGATCTTCGAGGGTCAGGTGGCACGGCTGGTCCTCTTCATGGTTCGTGTTCGAGAGGAATACCGAAGAGAGCTTGTCGAACGACAGGACGCCATCCGGCCTCGGGTATTCGATGGGTTTGGCCGCTGAGGCCGGCCGCAGGCTGGCATGGTCGGGCCTGTCTTCGCGCAGGGTGAAAGGCATGCGGCCGCGGGCGATGGCCTGGTCGAACCACGCGTAGGCCGCGCCGGGCAACGTGCCCAGGCGATGAACCGCGGGCCCGACATTGCGCGAAGACTGCAGTTCCCGGTAGAGCCAGGAGCTGCGAAGGCGCGCGTCGAAATCGTCGATCTCGCCCGGCGGCGTTTCCTGCGCCAGGGCGGCGAACACCGCTTCGGCCGCGATCATCCCCGACTTCATGGCCGTGTGAGATCCCTTGACCTTGAGTTGATTGAGAAAACCGGCGTCGTCGCCTATCAGCATTCCCCCGGGAAAGGTCGTCTTTGGCAAGGCCTGGATGCCGCCCTTGACCACGGCGCGCGCGCCGTAGGAAACGCGGGTTCCGCCGTCCAGGAAGCCAGCGATCAACGGGTGGTGCTTGAAACGCTGGAATTCGTCGTAGGGGCTCAGGTGCGGGTTGCCGTACGACAGGTCTACGATCAGCCCAACGGCGATCTGGTTGTCTTCCATGTGGTAGAGGAAAGAACCGCCCCCGGTACCGCGATTCGTATGCCCGAGGGGCCAGCCGAGCGTGTGTATCACCTTGCCCGGAGCATGCTTCGCCGGATCCGCGTCCCAGAGTTCCTTCAGACCGATCCCATAGTGCTGCGTGCCGGTGGCGAGGCCGAACCTGGCGATGAGTTCCTTGCCGAGATGGCCGCGGCAGCCTTCGGCGAAAAGTGTGTACTTGGCACGCAGGAGGTAGCCGGGTTCGAAGGTCGCCTTGGGCTCTCCGGACGCGGAGACGCCCATATCCCCGGTCAGTACGCCGACGACGCGACCTTCTTCGTAGACCACCCGCGCGGCGGCGAAGCCGGGGAATATGTTCACGCCCATCGCTTCCGCCTGTTCGCCGAGCCAGCGGCAGAGGTTGCCGAGGCTGAGCGCATACTTGCCTTCGTTGTGCAGCCCCTTCGGAATCAACGCCCTGGGTACCCTGATATGGGTCTTGCCGTTTGCCAGGTAGTAGATCGTGTCTTCGGTGACCGGATTGGTGAGTGGCGCGCCGAGGTCGGCCCAGTCGGGCATCAGCTCGTTCAACGCGGTCGGCTCGAAGATCGCGCCGGACAGGATATGGGCGCCGATTTCGGAACCCTTTTCGACGAGGCAGATCGAAAGCTCGCGATCGGCTTCCGCGGCGAGTTGCGCCAACCGGATGGCGGCCGATAGCCCCGCGGGCCCGCCGCCGACGATCACCACGTCGAAATCCATGGACTCGTGTTGGACTTCAGCCACGTACGCCTCCGATGCTCAGTCTGCGGCACGTCCATGCGCGATACGAAGCGCCACTCGCCATGTTTCCCTTCAGGGCAGGATGGAGCATCGCGGCGTCAACGCGAGAGACGCATGACGATTGTAGCGCACGCGCGGCGGTTCGGAAGCTGCGGGCGGCCAGGTCGCCACGCGCAGGCATGGGCTGGCGCTTGTGGCGGCATCCGAAAAAAGGCGAAAATAGCCCGTCGCGACCATTGACGCGGGGTTGGCGCAAGGCGGCACAACACTGCGACGGGCGGTCGAGGCGAAGTACATTTCCCCGAATATCTGGCCATTCTCGGACACCCCAGCGGAAGAAGACTCATGAAGGTATTGGTCCCCGTAAAGCGCGTCGTCGACGCGAACGTCAAGGTGCGCATCAAGCCGGACGGAAGCGGCATCGATCTGACCAACGTCAAGATGGCCGTCAATCCGTTCTGCGAGATCGCCATCGAAGAGGCGGTGAGGCTGCAGGAGGCGGGTGTTGCGACGGAGGTCATCGCTGTCTCCATCGGCGGCACGTCCTGCCAGGAACAGCTCCGAACCTGCCTCGCACTTGGCGCCGACCGCGCGATTCTTGTGCAGACCGACGAGGAGGCCCAGCCGTTGGCCGTCGCGAAGATCCTGAAGGCCGTGTACGACCGCGAGCAGCCCGGCATCGTCATATTCGGCAAGCAGAGCATCGACGGCGACAACGGGCAGACTGGACAGATGTTCGCCGCCTTGACAGGCCTTCCCCAGGGTACTTTTGCGTCGGAGCTCAGCGTGACGGACGGCAAGGCCGAGGTGGTGCGCGAAGTGGACGGCGGGCTGCAAACGGTTCTGCTGTCGCTGCCCGCCGTCGTGACGACAGACCTGCGGCTCAATGAACCCCGCTACGCGTCGCTTCCCAACATCATGAAGGCGCGGAGGAAGCCCCTCGACACAACCACGCCGGAGGAACTAGGCGTCGACGCGGCGCCCCGGTTCGAAGTGCTTGGCGTGGAGCCGCCGCCGGGCCGCAGCGCGGGCGTCAAGGTGGAGAGCGTGGAAGAACTGGTAGACAAACTCCGAAACGAAGCGAAGGTGATCGAATGAGCGTATTGGTCGTCGCGGAGCACGACAACAGCGTGCTTCGACCCGTTACCCTGAACGTGCTGGCGGCCGCGAAGGAGATCGGCGGCGATATCGACGTGCTCGTCGCCGGTGGCCAATGCGCGGACGCGGCGCAGAGCGCGGCGGCGGTCGGCGGCGTATCGCGCGTGCTGTGTGCGGACGCTCCGGCCTATGCGCACCAACTGGCCGAAAACCTGGCACCGCTCATCGTCGAAGCGGGCGCCTCGCATGAGCACATACTCGCGGCGCACACGACCACGGGCAAGAACTTCCTGCCTCGGGTGGCGGCGTTGTTCGATGTGGCCATGATCTCGGACATCATCGGCGTCGACTCGCCCGATACCTTCAAACGGCCGATCTACGCCGGCAACGGCATCGCCACGGTCAAGTCCAACGACGCGAAAAAGATTGTCTCGGTCCGCGGTACAGGCTTTGACCCGGTGCCGGGGGAGGGCGGTTCAGCTTCGATCGAGGCTGTGGGCAGCATTCACGATCCCGGCATTTCGGCCTTCATCCGGGATGAAATCGCCAAGTCGGAGCGACCCGAACTGACGGCGGCGCGCATCGTCATTTCCGGCGGCAGGGGCATGCAGAGCGGGGAGAACTTCACGCTGCTGGAGGCCGTGGCGGACAAGCTGGGGGCGGCCGTGGGGGCGTCCCGCGCGGCCGTCGATGCCGGGTTCGTGCCGAATGACATGCAGGTCGGGCAGACCGGCAAGATCGTCGCGCCGGAACTCTATGTCGCCGTCGGCATCTCCGGCGCGATCCAGCACCTTGCGGGAATGAAGGATTCCAAGGTCATCGTCGCCATCAACAAGGATGAGGACGCCCCGATCTTCCAGGTCGCCGACTATGGATTGGTGGCCGACCTCTTCAAGGCGGTGCCGGAACTCGAAGACGCCTTGTAGCGAATCGGGCGCTGCGATTCACGGCGCTGACGGCTTTCCGCCAGGTGGAGGTACGCCGGGCGACCTGGGAGCAGTTCGATCTCGAGTCGGCGGTATCTGTAAATTTCTCTTGTTGCCCCGGAGTCGCGCCACGGCGTTTCTCGCCGCTTCCTGCCCCCGCACGTAGCGGCCGGGCATCGCAGGCGACGTCCAGCGCCCGATCACCTGAAGCTCCGCCAGCGATACGCCGCGCTCGGCCAGCGACTGGGCGGCGCCGACGCGGAGCGAGTGACCCGATACTCGCTGGGCGATCCCCGCTTGGGCCGCCCGGCGTTTGATCGCCGCGCGGATGGCGCTGGTTCCCAGACGTGACGCCTTGATGGCGCCGCCATTGACCGGACGGAACACGGGACCGGACTCGATGCCGGCCAGGGTCATCCACCGCCCAAGGCGTCCGGCGGCGTCCTTGCAGACGTGGAGAACTGCGCCCTTTCCATACTGGTCGGTCTTGCTCCGACGGATCTTCACGAGCGCGGAGCCGTCGCGTTGCGGCGACACGTCCTCGGCGTCCAGACGGGAAACCTCCGAGACGCGCAGCAGCGCGTGGGAGGCAACGCCAACCAGAGCCGCATCGCGCGCGCCCCGCGCATCGCCTCGGACCTCGGCGCACTCGCTCATCCTGTCGGCGTCCTCCCAGAGAAGGGGACCGGCTTGTCCGCGCCCCCGATCGGCGCCTTCGCGACGGTACCGCTCGAGCCGCTCGAGCGTCACGGAGCCGACGGGATGCTCGCGGCAACGGCAGCCAGCCCTGTTCAGATCGCGCACCGCGCGCCGGAGGGCGGCGACCACGAGTGCGGCGCTGGCCGGGGCGAGGCCCCGCCGGAACATCTCGTCGAGGTGCCTCGCGAGGTGCCTGTCGGTGGGTGGTCGTCCGTTCAGCCAGTCGTCGAAGCGTCGTAGCGCGCCGGCGTAGCGCGCCGGCGTAGCGCGCCGGCGTAAGCCTTTCGGGTGGTGGCCGCTAGGGCGGCCGCATGGAGCTGGCCGATCGCCAGCCCTATGTCGACGTATTTCGAGGCTCCGGTCGCCTCGTGGGTGCTCTCCAAACGTTCCGCGAGGTCGCGAACGAAGACGAGCAGCAAGGGCCGTAGGCCGAAGCGATCGCGGAGTGGGGGAATCGGTTTGCGATGGTGGGCATGAGGCATCGATCCAAGGGTCATCTCTACGTCTCTCAGCTTCGGTTAACGCGAGTTAAGCACGGTCGTGATTTGACGGCTCACGAGTCGCGTTGAGCGAGCGGTTGACCGCGAGACGGTTAAAAGAAGAGGAGCATTTGAAATGAACTCAGGATTGAGTATCAAAAACCTGACCGCGTTCGCGGTCGCATTCATGTTGGTGTTCGGCTATGGTCTGCTTGGATCGTCCTTGACTCCAGACGCATCCGGTATAGCTTGGGCGGACGACGATGATGAAAAGAAAAAGAAGGTGCCGACCATCATTGTGTACGGGCGGCGTGGCCAGGGAGTCCACCGCGGATGGAAAGTACCGGTGAAATACACTCCGCAGTATCAGTTGATGGAGAAGGTCAAGGGCGCTCCGAAGGCGGCGTGTACCGCTGCTGTCGACCGTGCAAAGGCCGCCGGAGCGGTTGAGACTGCGGTAGGGACATTCATATGGTATCTCGGCACAGGACTGGGATGCGCCGCCACAGGAAAGGCAGCGATTCCGTGCTTCGCTGCGGTACAAGCCGCGGCGGCAGCATGTCGTAAAGCAGGTGGAGCATGACGCGACTGCTTGACAAGTGGCCAATCGTGGCGGGAGCCGCCGTCGCTGGAATGGTGGTGTATCAGTTCGGTTTCGGCGAAGTGCAGTTCCTAGTATGCACCGCGATCATGATGGCCGTGCTGCTGTTTGGCTACAGGAAGGTACGTCGCCAGTAGAGTTCTTGGGAGTCAATGGTATAAGCGGCCATTCTGTATGTATTGCCAGCACGGAAGCTGTTTCATGCCGAGTCCCGCGCCACTGGTGGCCCTGGGAACGGAGAACGCGGACCTCGCCGCCCGGCTCGGTTCACTGACCACCGCCCACGACGCGCTGACCGCCACCCACGAGGCGCTCAAGTCGGACTACGCGGCGCTGAAGCACCAGTTGGACTGGTTCAGGCGACAACTGTTCGGGCGCCGCTCCGAGAAACAGGTCCCCTTCGATCCCGTGGAACAGGCGAGCCTGTTCGATGCGGTGGGCTTGTGCGGGGTTGAAACACGGCACAGGCGAAGCCGTGACGGATTTCATGGCGCTAGCGGGGTGTCCGCCTGGCGGTGTACCAGTGCACCGCCTGCGCGCCGACATGTACTCGATCCGCCACGTCGAGCACCATGGCGAATAGCGCCATGCGCAGCAGCACGCCGTTGTCCGTCTGGCGAAAGATCGCGAGGTTCGGGTTCGCATCGAGGTCTTCGTCGAGTTCGCGCGCCTGCCTGCGGGAGTCCCGGGGCATGGGGTGCATGATGACGGTGTTGGGTTCGCAGTGTTCCGTATAGACCGCCTGGTTCAGGCGGAACAGGCCACGGTAGCGGCGGGCCGCTTCCGGGGACGGAAAACGTTCCTCCTGGGTGCGGGTGACATAGACGATGTCGACGTGGCTGATGCCGGCCTCCATGTCGTGGATCACGTTGACGCGGTGTCCCCGGGCACGCAACGCGTCGACGAGATCGTCCGCCAGTTCGAGGCCGGGCGGCGAGACGAGCTGGAAGGTGATGGAGCGAAATAGCCCGAGAACCTTGCACAGCGAATGCACGGCTCGCCCGTATTTCAGATCGCCGACCAGGGCGATGCGCAATTCGTCGATGCCGCGTCCCTGTTCGTGCATCTCCTTGCGTATGGTGTAGAGGTCCAACAGGGCCTGGCTGGGATGCTCGTTGGGACCATCGCCGCCATTGATGACCGGAACGCGCGACGCTTGCGCAAACTCGTTGACCGAACCTGCGCGCGGGTGGCGCATGACGATGATGTCGCTGTAGCCCGACAGTACGCGCGCCGTGTCGTGCAGGGACTCCCCCTTGGCCAGGGAAAGCGCCTTGACTTCCGTCGTTTCGCGCACCTCTCCCCCCAGCAGGTTGAACGCACACCCGAAGGAGATCCGGGTACGCGTGCTGGGCTCGAAGAACATGCTGGAGAGGATCGCCCCTTCCAGGACGCGCGTGATCCGCGTTCGGCGCGCATAGGGTTCCATCTCGTCCGCGACGTCGAACAGGCGTTCGATATCGATCCGCTCGAACTGATCGACGGAGAGTATGTGCTGGCCGACGAAGTCCAAGAGGGCCCCCTTGGAAAAGGCATCATACGTCCTGAGGCGGCGAGTTTCATCAGCGAAAGACGCGACCGTCGCAACCATGATGGCGCGGCAGTCCCGCGATTCTCTTGGCCGGAAGCCATTGCTCGTGTCGTGCCTCGCAAGTTTCTGGTACTTCAGAGTGCGCCATGCGCGTCAATGCAAGGCGTGGTCCGCAGGGAATATCAGGCGTATTCGCCTGCATTTCGCCGCGGAACTTCCCTCTCGCCATCTTCACCGGCCAGGCGGCGGCGCCGGCGGCCGGCAACACGGTCATCGCGTCGGCTTTCCGCTCCGCCGGGCAGCGATGCTCGTCCCTGTACGTGCAGGAAGAGATCGCGGATCGCCTGCTCGCAGTGATCGCCGAGGCGATGCGGACCCTCGTCATCGGCGATGCCGCAAACCCTGAGACCGGTTCAGCGCCGCAAGATCGCCTGTGCAGCGGGGCAAGCCGGCGGTCAGTCCTTCAGGAATCGGACCCTGCCCGCGAAATCCCGCTTGCCGATCTGCACGCCTTTCATGCGCAGCAGGTCGTAGGCGGTTGTCGCGTGAAAATAGAAGTTCATCAGCGAGAACGACAGCAGGAAGTCCGCGCCCCGGTAGGGCAGGCTGAAACTGCCGGACCTGAACTCCAGCCGGTTGTCGGCAAGCCCGTTGATCGCGTCGGACGAGTACGCATTGATCGCTTCGCGCGTTTCGGAGACCAGTTGCTGAAGGGCGGCGTAGTCCTGGTCGGTGTCGGACGGCGGCGGGCTGAACGTTCCCGCTTCCACGGCCCGGATCGCGCCGAGGGAATGGTGCGTCATCGCAACGACCTGGTATCGAAACGGGTGCATGTCCTCGATCAGTCGCATCCCGACAATGTCGCCCAGGTCGATGCCGGTCGCTTCGCAGTGTTCGCGGCCCTTCTCCAAGACGCGTTCAGCGCCACCGAGAATCTGGACAAACGTAAGGGCGGTGGCGTCGTAGAGTGCGATGGACATGAATGCTCTTCCTTGCCCTGCGGGTATCGTTGAAATCGGTGGAGAAGTATCGCACACGTCCGCCGGCCGGGAGAGGTGACCCGCTGCGGCTGAGCTTTCTTACTTGACTTCGACCGCCCGGTCGTAGGCACCCGTAGTCATCACGGCAGTCGCGAGCACCAGGTGGAAACCCGTCGGTATCGGCGACGCGAACCACTTGACGTCCGCCAGCGCGGTGAGCCCGAGAACCAGTCGAACCGACATCACGCCGAAATAGACGGCGCCGAGTGCGATCACCGGTTTGGCGAATCGCCGGGGCATGACGCGACGGCCGCTCGCCATCCGCGCGGAGATCCACGCGATCAACGCGAGAATCCCGATCTGGGCCGCGAGGAGCGCCGGGTACGGCAGGTTGCTGCCCTGCCAACTCTCAAGCGGCGGAAGAAACTCCATCGGCGCGATGACCTGGATGAACTGGCCGGCGACACGGCTCAGAAATGCCAGTCCGAGAATGGCGAGGGCGAGGGCGAACCAGCGATTCATGAATGCTCGAGGGGCTTCAGTTCGCCGGTGTCAATGACAAGCCCGAGACCGGGCGCGCCCGACACGTCAATGATATCCAGCCGACCGGCTTCACCGAATGTCAGGCAAGGCGTCGTAAGGTCGCGTTGCAGCAGCCATGTGCCGAAGGCGCCTTCGGCGGCGACGAGGCTTGGGCCCACGGCGTGCATCACCGGCAACGCGGCCCGCGTGAGGATGCTGGTTTCTCCGACCTGGCAGCCGACGATGATGTCGATGCCCCGGCGCGCCGCGCGTTCCGCCACGTCGATCGACCGCAGGATGCCGCCCATCTTGGATACGCGCAGATTGGCGATCCAGCGTTCGGGATCCGGCAGCCCCTCGATCTGTTCCATGCGGAGCAGGCTTTCGTCGAGCACAATGCGCATGCAAGACGCCTCGGCCACGGCGTGGAATCCCTCGAGATCGCCGACGCCGAGCGGCTCCTCGATCGCGAATGCCCGTCCCGGCAGGCCAGCCACGTGACGAATGCAATCACCAGCAGAAGTCCAAAGGTTGTTGGCATCGAATCGCACGCGCACCCCCGGCGCCGACAATGCAACCATCTTGCGCCGGTCTCGCCCGGGACGGCCCGACAGCTTTACCTTGAAGTCGGAAAAGCCGCGCTTCGCGTAGCGGCGGAGCTGCCAACGGTAGGCGAGGTAGGGCGCATCGCCGAGGACGGCCGAATACTGGGGGATCTCGCGAATCGGCGGCAGTCCGATGACTTCTTCGACGGTCCTGCCCGAGGCGCGCCCGAAGAGGTCGAGCACGGCGATCTCCATGGCGCAGAATGCCGCCGGATTGCTGTCGATGACGTCACGGTGCGCGTGAATCCAGGCACGCAGGCTCGCGACGTCGCTGACGTCGGAGGCCAGCGAATCGGCATGGGCGCGAACGAAAGCCAATCCCCCTGGCACGGTTTCACCGGTGACATAGTGCCTGGGGCATCCTTCGCCGTAGCCCACGCCGCCGTCCTCGCCATGGGCGGCGACAATCAGGTTCTCGGCGCGGTCGCGACTCGCCGACGCGTGCCGAAAGACCACCTTGAAGGGAACGGGAAAGGTGAATGCGGAAAAGCTGTCGATTCGCATTGGCGATCACTCCGCGCGCCGGAACGAATCGAAGTCGAAGCCGCAGTCGCCCGCGTACTGCAGGTGCAGGTACTTGAACTGGGCATCGCGCTGTCCCTCGGCCACGCGGCGCGCCCGGTACGCTTCGCCCGCGCCGCGCGCGAGCCACACGACGCGCAACGGTCCCAGGCGCCCGCTGGCGCGTTTCCCCCGGTACTCGATGTTGGCGCATCCGAGACGTGCATCGACCAGCCCGGCGAAACCGGGCTCCATGACGCCGTCCCCGCGCGCCTCGACGTAAAGCGTGTATGCCGCCGTTTCGGGGTCCGCCAGCGCGATAAAGAAGCTCGTCTCGATGGCCCGGTCCTCAAGCGCCGAGCAGACGGCGTCCAGCACCTGGGATTCGTGCAGCTTTTCGCCGGTGATGCTGGTCACGCCCTTGCCCTTCTGCACGAATGCCAGCGTCGGCGTGTCGTGCACCCGCCCCGTGACGCGCACGATGTCGTTCATGTCGTACCGGTAGAGACCATCGGCGGTGGTCACGATGACGTAGTAGTCGTGGCCCTCTTCGAGTTCGGTCAGGCCGATGGCCTCGGGCGTGCCGCCGGTTTCCCAGCGCTCGCGCGGCACGAACTCGAACACCGTCTGGTCGAGGGTCGGCAGGCAGGCGTTGCTGCGCGGATCGACGTTCACGGTGCCGTGGACTTCGCTCGCGACGTAGCCCAACTCGATGATCCCGCAGTCAGCGGGAAGGACCGGCGTCAGCGTACGGATCGTGACCCCGCAACTGCCTCCGGTCCATGTCACAACGCCTGCAAGGTTCGGCCAGATATCCGCAAATGTCAGATCTCCCGCCGCATCCAGCGTGGTCCGAAGCCGGGCGGCCCGGCGTGGACGACGAGCCGGCGTTGCCTTCGACCGAACGCCGTCGGGCAGACATCCGTCCGCCACCATGCGCAGGACGTCGTCCGGGTTCTGGTTGATGACGTCCAGCAGACGAATCAGCGTCGAGGAGTTCGGGATGGCAGCGCACGTCACGAGCGGCTCGGCAATGCCCAACACCGCCATGGCCAGGTAGCGCTGCCCGTAGTCCTCGATCTCGGACAAGTCGGGCGGCAACACGTAGCGGGCGCGAAGAAGCCGGGGCTGTCGCTGGTAGAGCAAGCCGGAAGCGGAACCGAACGGTGTGCCACCGGCCATGTGGCCTTCCACGGCAGCACCGGAGACGGCGAACACCTTGCCGCCGAACAGCCCCGGCCATCGTGAGAAGCCGTAGGCGGCGAGTTGCTGGTTCCTCTGAATCCGCTTCAGTCCCGCTGCCGTGACCGGGATGTTCTTCGGCGCCGCGACCGTGCCGCTTGTGCGGTTGTAGTAGACGGGGCGATCCGGGGTAAGCCGGGGCTCACCCGTGCGCTCCTGCGCTTCGATGTCTGCGCGCAAGTCCTCGTAGGTTTGCACCGGAACCGCTTGGCGAAAGTCCTCAAGGTTCCGTATGGAGGCGAAGCCATGGCGCGCGCCGAAGGTCGTGCCGGCTCCGGCCGCCAGTACGCGCTCGAGGACCTTCTGCTGCACTTCGGCGGGCGACCTGGCAGTCTCCAGCAGGCGCGAAAACCGCCGTCCATGCAAGGCGGACAGACCCGCGCTCGCGAGCAGGTGGCCGATCGCTGGAGACATCAGGCCTTGTCCAGGCCCGGTACGAACGGGGTCTTCATCTGGGCAAGGAATCCAGTCGGGTAGTTTCGATTGACAAGTCCGAGCCTGCCGACCACCCGATCGGCGGGCAGGAAACGGGTCCCGAAAAGGAGATCCCAGATGATCAGGTTGTTGCCGAAGTTGGTGTCCGATTCCTGCGAGAACTCGGAATGATGCCATCGGTGCAATTCGGGTCCGCTGACGATGTAGTTGAGCGGCCCCAGGCGCACGTCGCAGTTCGAGTGCTGGAAGAACCCGTTGATGGCGTAGAAGACGAAATAGGCGCCAAGGACATCGGTTGACACGCCCACAAGCGCGAAGGGCAGCGTATCGACCGCGAACTGGACCGCTTTTTCGATCGGATGGAATCGGCCCACGTTCAACCAGTAGAGCCGATGCGGCGAATGGTGAACCGCGTGATAGCGCCACATGAACTCGAATTTGTGGAAGCCGCGGTGAAGCCAGTACCGGAAGAAGTCCGCGGCGACGAGCATCAGGCACGCCTGCGCCGCCACCGGCCAGTCGTGAGGCCAGAATCCTCCCGTCGTCACGCTGCCGGCGCGCAGTTGCTCCGCGAGGAAGATCACCAGGCTGATGGACAGCAGGTAGGGCAGGGCGACCTGGACGACCAGCATGAACAGCGTGTCGGCCCCGACCTCGTGCAAGCCGGGGCGCCACTCGGCGCGGCACGGCCACTTCCACTCATGCAGCGTGACGAGCGCCGCGCCGGCCACCGCGGAAATGTAGGCGGCCGGCATGACATGCATCCCCTGCGCCGCCAGAACGGTGAACACGCAGAAGGCGAAGGCGATGACCGCCGGATAGGAGACGAAGGCGATCAGCCTGCCCGCAGCCGTGGAACGAGTCATCTGCGTATTTCCCAAAGGCACCGCCTATGCGGGGGCCTGGCATCCCTGATCGAAGAATAGCCTAGCACCGAACCCGGAACATCGGGTCAGGATCCGAGGATGGCCCGGCTGCGACTAGAATCTGGCGCGTACGCCGGCGGAGAGGGTGCGGTCCTTGTTGGGGCGGGCGCCGTAGGGATGCCGGCCAAGAATGGCCGTCGAACGGGTCAGGTTTTCGACCCGCGCGAACACCGCGACGCGCGGGTTCAGCCGCCACGACGCGGCCACATCCACGGTCAATGCCGCGTCGGTCTTCTCGAAGTCGCCGCAGGACGCGCGCACGCAAACCTCATCGACATAGTTCAGCGCGAGGTTGGCCTCGGCATGCCCGCGCAGGAGCCCAATCACGGCGTGCGCCTGTTGCCGGGGAACGTACGGCAGCGGGTCGCCGCGCCGCACGTCGCCGAAGAAATCGGTGTCCGCCACGTCCGAGTCGAACTTGGCATCCATGTGCGTGAGGGTGAGCGTCAGCGGCAACTGGAAGCCCGTTCCGGTCGAAAGGTCGGTGCTGAACGACGCCTCGATACCGCGCACGGTCGCGGCATCGCCGTTGAAGGCATCCCCGACCTCGCATACCGCACCGGAGGAGGCCGTGCATTCCCCCAGCAGGTTGTCGTAATCGCTCAGGAAAGCGGTCAACTCGCCGCTCCACCGTCGGCCGTATGTCCGTGCGCCCGCCTCGTAGTTGAACGCCGTCTCTTCATCGACGCCGGGCGCATTGCTGGGCGCCGTGAAGCCTTTGTGCGCGCTAACGAACAGCTCGGTATTTTCGGCGGCCTCGAAGCTTGCGCCGATGCCTGGCAACAGCACCCTGGTGACATTCTCGCGGCGGTCGCGCACGTTGTCCTGCGACCGCCGGGCGGGATCCATGGTGCGTCCAGGACGCGTTTCGAACCGCGTTCGCTTCTGTTCGATGTCCTCGTAGCGCAGTCCGATAGAGACCGACCAGCGGTCGATGTCGATGCGATCCTGGACGAACACCGCAAGGGCTTCGGCTTCCTGTATGCGGTTGCCGGCGTTGCCGAGCAGGCCTGCGTCGTCGAGCACGAGACGGCCGTTGCGCTGGCTATAGGCACTGTTGCGCTGCAATCGGTCCTCCTCGTCGGCATGCAGCCGCGCTCCGATATCGATTGCATGTTCGGCGTCGCCGAACGCGGTGTTCCACGCCAAACCAAGCTGCATGCCCCGCGAGAAGTACTCCCGGGCGTTCGATCGGATCTGGATGCTCCCGGAGGGCGTATCGGCGGCGCCGTGCAGAATCGCCGTCAGCCCGGCGCTGTCTACTCCCGCCAACGCCGCGCCCTGGTTCGCCGCCCGAATCACGCTCGACCAACTGGTCCGCGAC
Organism: Pseudomonadales bacterium; assembly: GCA_963668365.1. Classification (GTDB taxonomy): domain Bacteria; phylum Pseudomonadota; class Gammaproteobacteria; order Pseudomonadales; family Azotimanducaceae; genus VXNE01. The sequence goes on along the minus strand of OY764266.1, from coordinate 3,079,413 downwards.
AATGTCCGCGCGTCATCGCTGCCGTCGAAATCGATGCCTTCGGTCTTGAACCAGTCGCGCATGTGCGTGTTGTTGTACGCGACCGCGGAAAACTCGACGGCCTGATCAAGAGAGAAGGTGTATCGGAGGATCATTTGATCATGCGCGGTTTCGATCTCGTCGAGCGCCGACAAGCCGTAGCGCCTGAAGGGATCCCGGATGAAGTCCGCGTCGGTCAACCCGAGGTAGCTCTGATCGGAGACCTGGTCGGCAAACTGCAGCTTCACGTCGAACCTGTGGCGCGAGGAGGGTGGCGCGAAACGTGCTTTGAGCGTGTAGTCGGCGATTTCGAGACCGCTCTTGCCGCCACGGTCGACCGCTTGGTATCCGTCCGACAGCCACTGGTGGGTTTCGAGCAGGAATCCGAGGCTCCGATCCGTCGATCCGCCATAGCTCGCGTGCAGGCGCCACGTTCCATGCCGGCCACCCTCCGCGACGACGGATCCGGTCATCTCCGAAGGCACAGGTGTTGAAACGAGGTTCAATGCGCCGCCGATGGTGTATGGCCCCTGGGTGATGGCCGCCGGCCCCTTGAGGACTTCGAGGGAATGCATGCGGCCGGCGGTGGGGAAGTAGTAGGCCGACGGCGCGGAATAGGGCGCCGGCGCGATCAGGATGTTGTCTTCCAAGAGCGTGATGCGTCCGCTGCGTTCGCTCGCCACGCCGCGGATGCTGATGTTGGGCCGCAGGCCAAAGCCATCTTCGACCTGTATGGACACCCCGGGAACCTGCCGGGCCATGCGCTGGATATCGGTATAGCCGAATCGCTCCATGTCCTCGGGCCCGACGACGTGGGCGGCCCCGGGCATGTCCCTGACGTCGTCGCGGGTGCCGACGATCGTGACCTCCTCCAGCAAAGGCTCCGCGGCTTCCTCCGCAAAGCACTGGATGCCGACGGCAACAGCCGGGATAACGCATAGGCATGCGCAGGCCAACGGAGTCTTCATGGCGAGAGGCGATCCTGCGAGAATGAGACGCACACACTAATCTAAATGAGAATTATTTACAACGAGATGTTGTTTTGTGCGCCCCAACTGCGGAACATACGGAGCCGTAGCCACGCAAGGGACACGCAATGGCCGACGCGCCGAGGCACAGGAACGACATGTACGGGGCTGCCGGACGCCCGACAAAGGACCCGGCGCGGCCCGCGGTGCCGGCCGCTACGGTCGTGCTGCTTCGGGACGCCGAAGACGGACCGCAGGCACTCATGCTGCGCAAGACGTCGCGTATCGCCTTCGGCGGCATGTGGGTATTTCCCGGCGGACGCATCGATCCCGCCGACTACCCGGAGGAGGGCGATCCGCGCTCGCAGGACTACAGGCACAGCGGCGCACGAAACGCCGCGGCCCGCGAAGCGCGCGAGGAGGCGGGCCTCGACCTCGACGCGAGCGAATTCGTCTGGTTCTCGCACTGGACCCCGCCGCCGGACGTGCCGGCGCGTTTCGCCACCTGGTTTTTCGCCGCCCGGGGTCGAGAGCAGACGATCCGGGTAGACGGGGGCGAAATAGATGCCCACCGATGGATAAGTCCCGCCGAAGCACTGTCGAAGCACGCGGCCGGGGAAATCGATCTCGTCGCGCCCACCTGGGTCACGCTGTACCAGATGTCGCGCCATCCAACCGTAACGGCGCTGCTCGAGAGATTTCGAACCAATCCCGCGCGCCACTACGTGACACGGATCGCCCGGTCCGCGGACGCCGTGCGCGTGGCGATGTGGCGCGAGGACGCGGGTTACGAGGATTGGAGCCTCGATGCCGCGGGCGCACGCCATCGGCTGTGGATGGCCGAGAGCGGGTTCACCTTCGAACACGGCGCCGTGGAGTATTGACCCCGTAAATCAAGCGGTTGTCACACAACGGCGGTATGATTCCGGATCGTTCACAAGCTGTGGCCCGGCACATGCAGGAACCACTCGAACTTGCCAGCCCGCCGACGAGGCGATTGCCGTTCGCTTTCGCGCGGCGATTCGGCGTTGCCATTACCGACAGCCCGGGCTCCAACGGGCGCATGACCCTGGTTTGCCGGGAGTTGCCCACCCTGACGACCCTGGCCGAGGTCAGGCGGTTCGCCGGAAGCGGGTTTGCCCTGCGCACGGTCTCGAACGGTGAATTCGAGCGCCTTCTCGCAGACGTCTACGCCCGGGACGCTTCGGAGGCGAAACAGATGGTGCAAGACCTGGGCGACGACATGGACCTGGCCCGCCTGGCGGAGTCCGTGCCGGAGGAGGGCGACCTGCTGGAGCAGGAGGACGATGCGCCCATCATCCGCCTGATCAACGCGCTGCTGGCGGAGGCGATCCGGGAGGACGCGTCGGACGTGCACATCGAGACGTTCGAGAGGGACCTCTCCGTGCGCTTTCGGGTCGATGGCGTCATGCGCGAAGTGGTGCGGCCGAAGCGCGCCCTGGCGCCGCTACTGGTGTCGCGCATCAAGGTCATGGCGAAACTCGACATCGCCGAGAAGCGCGTTCCCCAAGACGGCAGGATCACGCTGCGCATCGGGGGCCGCGAAGTCGATGTCCGCGTCTCGACGCTGCCTTCGGCGAACGGGGAGCGCGTCGTCCTGCGCATCCTGGACAAGCAGGCGGAACGGCTGACCCTGCCGCGTCTCGGCATGCGCCACGATGTGCTCGAGCTGCTGCGCGAAGTGGTGCATCGGCCGCACGGGATCTTTCTTGTGACCGGACCGACCGGCTCCGGCAAGACGACCACGCTGTACGCCTCGCTGACCGAACTCAGCACGCAGACCATGAATATCCTTACGATCGAGGATCCAATCGAATACAACCTGACGGGAATAGGGCAGACGCAGGTCAACGAACGGGCGGGCATGACCTTCGCCAGGGGCCTGCGCGCGATTCTCCGTCAGGACCCCGATATCGTCATGGTGGGGGAAGTTCGCGACCTGGAGACCGCGGAGATCGCGATCCAGGCAAGCCTCACGGGGCACCTGGTGATGTCGACGCTGCACACCAATACCGCCGTCGGCACGGTTGTCCGGCTGGTGGACCAGGGAGTCGAGCCGTTCCTGGTGGCTTCGAGCCTTGCCGGCGTACTGGCGCAGAGACTGGTTCGCGTCCTGTGCAGCCAATGCAAGGAACCCGTCGCGCCCAATGCATTCGAAAGGCGCTTCCTCGAAGCAGACGACTCCACGACCATCTACCGCGCGCGAGGCTGCGACGCCTGCGGACATAGCGGGTACCGGGGACGCACCGGCATCTACGAACTCATCGTTGTCGACGACGCCATGCGCGAACTGATCCACGACCGCGCGTCGGAGCAGACGCTGTCCCGCCACGCGCGCGAGCGCTTTCCCGGTATTCGGGAGGACGGCCGCGCGAAGGTGCGCCAGGGAACGACGACCGTGGAGGAGGTCATGAGAGCGACGCTGGACGACGTCGAGCACTAGGGTCGGTCATGGCCGCGTTCGAATATGTTGCTCTTGACGCCCGGGGGCGAAGAAAGAAGGGTGTTCGGGAGGGCGACAGTCGCCGGCAGGTGCGCCAGGCACTGCGCGACACCGGGCTCACGCCGCTCTCCGTGGACGTGGCGGAAGAGGGTGCCCGCGGCTCTCGCTGGATGCTTCCGCGCGGCATGTCCGCGCTCGACCAGGCCCTGTTCACGCGCCAGGTGGCGACGATGATCTCCGCTGGCCTCCCGGTCGAGGAAGCGCTTGACGGGGTGGCCGGCCAGATCGAGAAACGCCGCGCCAGAGCCATGATCATGACTGTGCGCACGCGCGTGCGGGAAGGCCATTCCCTGGCCGCCGCGCTCGGCGAGTTTCCGTCCACGTTCTCCGACATGTACCGGTCCACGGTCGCGGCAGGCGAGCAGTCGGGCCACCTCGATGCGGTGCTGGAGAACCTCGCCGACTACACCGAGGCGAGCTTCGAGTCGCGCAGGAGCGTCGAGATGGCGCTCTTTTATCCCATCGTTCTGCTCGTCTTCGCCATCTTGATCGTCGGTGCGCTATTGATCTACATAGTGCCCGACATCGTGCACGTGTTCGAAGATTCGGGGGGCGAGCTACCGTTGTTGACCCGGTTCATGATCGGCTTGAGCGAGTTCCTGCGAAGCTACCTGTGGGTGCTTCTGGCGGGCGTCGCAGTGGCCTGGTTCGGTATGCGGCGGCTGTTGGCGCGTCCGGAGATACGCCTGCAATGGGATCGCCGGAAGCTCTCCCTGCCCCTGATCGGAAGGATCGCGCGCGGCGGCAACGCAAGCCGCTACGCGAATACGCTCTCCATCCTGACATCGAGCGGCGTGCCGCTGGTCGAGGCCATGCGCATCGCCGCGGAAGTGGTCTCCAACCAGTGGTTGAAACGGGGCTTGAGCGACGCCGTTCGCCAGGTGAGCGAGGGATCCAGCCTGCGGGTGGCGCTGGGGTCGTGCGGGCACTTCCCGCCCATGTTTCTGCACATGGTTGCGAGCGGTGAGTCGAGCGGCGAACTGGACACGATGCTGCGCAAGGTGGCCCGGTTTCAACAAAGGGAAATCGAACGCCTGACGACCGCCCTGGTACGGGTGTTCGAGCCCACGATGATGGTTATCATGGGGCTTGTCGTAGTCATGATCGTTTTGGCTATCTTGCTTCCGATCCTCAGCATCCATGAACTCGTCGCCTAGCGCCATGAAATCCGCCGGCCCTTCGGGCGCGCCGTCTTTCACCCCCGCCCAGGCCCATCTATCATGAACCCGCGACAGACAGGGCGGAGGCGCGGCGGCTTCACCCTCATCGAGATCCTGCTCGTGGTCGCTATCATCGGCATCCTCGTAGCCCTGTTTGTCCCCAACCTCGTCGGACGCAGCGACCTGGCGCGCCGCACGGCGGCGGAGAGCGACCTTCGCGGCATCGCCGCGACCCTGGATCTGTACCGCCTGGACAACGCCCATTACCCCTCCACGGACCAGGGGCTTGAAGCGCTGGTCAGCAAGCCGAGCGGCCTGCCGGAGCCCAGGAACTACAGCCCCGGCGGCTACGCCCGGAAAGTCCCGGCCGACCCCTGGCAGAACCCCTATATCTACATCAACGCACGTGAGACATTCGAACTGTACTCGCTGGGCGCCGACGGCAAGGAGGGCGGCGAAGGCGCGGCGGCAGACATCCACTATCGCGACCTTTGACCATCGCCAGCGCGGCCCCGTGACGCCCCGACATTCCCCGCGCCTGTTCCCCGCAAGCGGGGGATTCACGTTCATCGAGATATTCGTCGTCATGGCGATCATCGGCGTCCTGGCGGGCGCAGTTGTTCTGCGTTCGATCGGAGCCGACCGGGACCGAAACCTCGCCACCGAAGCCGAACGGCTCGCGGCGCTGATCGAACTCGCGCGCGGCGAGGCGTTGAGTCGCAACGAGTCCTGGGGACTGTTCGTGAAACGCACGGGTTACGGATTCAAGGTCTACAACGCGCTGGATGGCACATGGGAAGCAGCCTCGAAACACACGTTTCGTACCCGCGAGGCACCGCACGACGTGGAGTTCTCGCTGGAGGTGCACGGGTTGTCAGCCGTTTCGACCGACGCGTTAACCGGCGAGGGACCGAATCCGGACGACGATGGCGACAGCAACGCAGACCTCCCCGAAGTGCTGATCCTGGCCAGCGGGGAGCAGACTCCATTCGTCATCGGTGTCGGCGCGCCGGGATCCCCTTCGTGGCGAGTGCAGTCGGATGGGATCTCCCGCACGCGCGCGTCTCCCGCCGCACAGTCGGACGAGCTGACGTGAGAAACCCGCGCGGCTTCACGCTGATCGAGTTGATGGTCGCATTGGCGGTGGTGGCGATCGTCGCAACCACCGTGCTCGTGCAAGGAGGGGGAACGGCGGCGCAGACCTATTCGATGGAACGTCGCGCGGTGGCACGATGGGCGCTGGAAAACGAAATCGAGCGGGCGCGCCTGCTGCAGGCGGTGAACCCCGGACCGTTGGCGGTCGGGACCAGCCGCCGCCGCGTCAATCTTGCTTCGCGGGAATGGCTGGTCGTGGAGGACGCCTTCGAGACATCCCATCCATGGCTGAGGCGGGTCGAATATTCGGTGTTCGCGGTCGAGGACGGGCGCGAGGTGGGACCGGTAGACACCCTGACGACATTCATCGGGCGGCACTGACATGCGCGCATCCGGCTTCACGCTGATCGAAATGCTGGTCGCGCTGGCGGTATTCGCCGTGATCGGCGTCATGTCGAATCAACTGCTGGTGCAGGTCATTGACCTCGGAGAACTCACCGAGGCGCGCGGATCGCGCCTGGTCGAAGTGCAGCGCGCGATGGAAATCGTGCGCCGGGACATTCAGCAACTGGCGTACCGGAGCGTACGAGACGAACTGGGCGAGACCCGGCCGGGCTTCGAGATAAACGAGTTCGGGGTGCTGCAATTGACCCGGCGGGGCTGGGCGAACCCCCTCGGACACCAGCGCTCGGAGATGCAGAGGGTTGCGTATGCCGGGCTGGAAAACTCGCTGTTCAGGCTGTACTGGCCGGTTCTCGACCGCGCGCGGGAAAGTCCTCCGGTTCGCCAGTTGCTGCTGCGGGACGTCACCGAGATGGAAGTGCTGGCCGTCGATGCCGAGGGTGTCGAACACCGGTTCTGGCCACCCGAGAACGACGCCGGGAGGAACGCGCTCACCGCCGTTGTCGTGCGCATGACGCTGGCGCCGTACGGAAGTGTCGAACGGCTGTGGACGGTTCCTTCGACGATGCGTCCGCGTGTCGCTCCGGATGCCGGCACGGACATTGAATTAAATTGAAGTACACGCATTAACTTATTGATAGATATGAATGTACTTGTCTATCTCCGTCGCGGATGTGGCCGGCCGTTCATCGCTGGCCCTCCACCCCAACGCGACGTATCCGGCGTGGCATTGGTCAGCGTGTTGCTTGTCGTCGCGCTCACCAGCGCTTTTGCGGCGCAGATGATGTCTCGGCATGCGCTCACCGTCGCTCACGCCCGCCAGGTTTTCGATGGCGCGCAGGCGCGCGAATACGCCTTGGGCGCCGAAGCGTATGCGCGCCAATTGCTGTTCGAGGACTGGACCACCGATAACACGATGGACACGCTCGTCGAATCCTGGGCTGCGCCGACCCGGCCGTTCGAGATCGAGGGCGGGCGAATCGAACTCGCGATCATCGATCTCGAAAGGCGTTTCAATGCAAACGCGGTCATTTCGCCTGAGAACCTGGAACGGCTCAAGCGGCTGATGGCCCAGCTTGAGCTCGACCCGAACCTGGCGGACGCGTGGCTCGACTGGATCGACCGCGACGAGTTCGTCCACGGATTCGGCGGCGAAGACGAAGACTACCTGCTGATGAACCCGGCGTACCGCGCCGCCAACCGGACCGCCGTCGACGCAAGCGAGATGATGGCCGTAAAGGGTTTCGCGAGGAACGCCTACGAGCGCATCCTGCCCTACGTGGCGCTGCTTCCGGTCAACGAACTGAGGGTCAACGTCAACACCGCGAGCGCGGCCGTCCTGCGCAGTCTGGGAGCGTCTCTCGCACCGGAGGAGGCAGAAGCACTTGCGGAATCTCCCAGGGAGTTCCGCGATGTCGGCGAAGCCGTCACCCGATACCCGGGTCTGGCCGAAAGCGCCGAACTGCTGGCCGTATCCAGCGGTTTCTTTGAGGTCCGCGTGCGGGTCGAATGGAACGAAGCCCGCGCGGAACTGATCTCGACGCTGCACCGCGATCCGGATAGCGGGCACATCGGATTGCTTGGCCGCGACTTCGGTCGCCGGGTTCCGTCCATTCTCGGCGAAGACGAACTCGGTCGCGAAGGCGCAGGGAACGCCTGATGTCCCCACGTTCCATGGATCGAGTTTCCCGGAGAGCATCCACGACCGGGGCGTCTCTCTGGGGCATGTGCATATTGCACCCAGCCGTCCGTTGGGTTACTGAATGCCATTGACCTTCGGTACGGCGGAGTAGGGGACACCTCATGCGCCTGTTCATACGGATCCGCCCCGCGCGGCAGGCGGCGGACCGCAGCGCGAATCAGACGACCGACGCGATGCCGTGTGAATGGGTCGTGCGCAGCGACCGGGGACAGACCCTGGCGCGGGGAGCCTCCGACGCCGGGGACCTCGGGGAGATCATCGGTGCCAGCGGGGTCCCCGACGTGGAAAGCGCGCTCGCCGACCCGGACAACATCGTGATCCTCGTGCCCGGTGCCGAGGTTGCCTGGCTGTCCTGCCTCGTGCCCGGGCGCCGTGCCGCGCAGATACGGCGCGCATTGCCCTTCGCGGTGGAGGAGTTCCTGACACAGGACGTCGAATCGATGCACCTGGCGCACGGACCGATTGTTCGGGGCCGTCCGGTTCGCTGTGCGCTGATCGACCGACAGACGATGGCCGACTGGCTCGACTGGTTGCGCGATTGCGGCCTGCGGCCCGGTCACATGGTGGCCGACGCGAGCCTGCTGCCTTGCGACGAGGTCTCGGCAAGCGTGCTCCTCGAAGGCGCGGAGGCCCTCGTAAGGACGCCCGAGCATATTGCCAGCGTGGAAACATCGTCGCTGCCCGACGTCCTGCGGGCGGTCCGCGCGAGCTTCGGCGAATCGGACGACTCCCTGGCGCTGCAACTCCTGGGCGCGGGTGAGCTTTCCCAAACGCAGGCCGCGACAGCAAACAGTGGCTTCGACGTCCACAAGATGCCTATCGATGCTACCCCGCTCGAGTTCCTCGCCGCGAGGTGGGAGGCGAACCGCCCGGAAATCAACCTGCTGCAGGGACAATTTGCGCCAGCGCGGCGCGGCGACGCGTCGCCGCGCGGGTGGCGAAGCGTGGCGGCCCTGGCTGCATTGCTGGTGATTGCGGCACTGGCCGTGCTCATCGTCGAAGGCCACCTTGCGAACCACCGCGCGGACCTGCTCGAAGCGGAGTCGGTGGACCTGTATCGCAGCATCTATCCGAACGAGCGCCGCGTTCCCAACGCCTATGCGCAGATGCGCCAAAAGCTTCGCCGGGCCGATACGGGACAGGGCGCGTTTCACCTGCTGGTGGGACAGCTCGCCGCTGGAACGAGCCAGGGGCGAATCAACGTCAGGTCGATCACGTTCAACGATTCCAGGGGCGAACTCACAAGCGAACTCTGGCTGCCCGGCTACGCCGAGATCGACGCCCTCAAGCGCGAACTCGAAAGGCAGGGCCTGACGGTCGACATCAATAGCGCTGAAGAGCGGGACGACGTCGTTCGGGCCCGCCTGCGAATAAGGCTACGCGGATGATCCTCGAACGCTTGCGCGCCGTGCTCGGCGAGACCGGAATCGAGCGACGTTACCGGGCCCTTGAATCACGCGAGCGGCTGCTTCTGCACGTCAGTGGGGCCGTGGTTCTCGGGGCCATCCTGTACGCTGCGATGTTCTCTCCGGCGTACGATTTCCGCGAAACGGCGGTGGCGCGCTACGCGGAGCAGCAGGACCGGCTGGAGTGGATGCGCTCGCACGAAGACGACGCCCGGCGGCGGAATGAAGACGACGCCGGCGCGGTCGCGCCGGACCGCTCGTTGCTGACCCTGATCGACGCTACCGCGCGCGAAGCCGATGTCCGGCTCACGCGGTATCGACCGGAGAGCGACGGCAGCGTCAACGTTGTCATCCAGCGGCAGCCGTTCAACGATGTGCTTCGCTGGACAGGATTGCTGGTCCGGGAGGACCTTCGCATCACGCAGGTGGCCATCGACGCGGAGGACACCGAGGGCGTGGTGAATGCCCGGCTGAGCATCAGGTAGGGGATGACTTCGGATTGCGGCCCCTGATCCTATTTAACATAATATATATTATGCGCAATGCGATATGGCGTTGCAGCGCGCGCGTCAGGCGTCGCGCAGCAGTGCCCGGCCAACAACCTTGAGCGCCAGGGTCTCCTCCGCGCCCTCGAAGATCGAGAGAACCCGCGCGTCGACGAAGTAGCGGCTCACCCGGGACTCTTCGCCGTAGCCCATCCCGCCGTGGATCTGCATCGCTTCCCGGGTCACGCTTTCGGCCGCCTTGCAGGCGAAGAGCTTGACCAGGCTTGCCGCCAGTTGCGCGTCGTTGCGCCCGGTCTCCGGGCCGTCCCCGGCGTCGGCGCGTTGGGCCACATCGTACGAGAACTGCCGGCAGGCAACGATGCAGGCGCCCATGCGCGCGAGCTTCTGCAGGGTCAATGGATACTCGGCCACGGCTCGACCGAACACGATGCGGTTCTCCGCGTGCTCGAGCGCGGCCTCGAAGGCCGCTCGCATCAGTCCGCTGGCGCGCGCCGCCGTCTGCAGGCGGCCTCCCGAAAACCCCCGCATCGTGTAATAGAAGCCCTTGCCGCGACCGTCCGTCTCGCCCACGAGCGCGTTATCCGGCACGAAGAAGTCGTCGTAGAACATCTCGAACGAGTGCATTCCCCGATAGCCGATCGTCGGTATGGCGCGTCCCGAGACCTTGCCGCCGCGCGGTTCGGCATACTCGAAGTCGTGTCCGTCGTAGACCGGTTTCTCCACCACGAAGAGCGACAGCCCGCGGTGCGCGGGACGGATGTCCGGATCGGTCCGGGCAAGCACTAGGACGGCGCCCGCCTTGCCGGCGAACGTGCACCAGGTCTTGCCTCCGTTAAGCCGCCATCCCCCTCCGGTCTTCTCCGCTCGGAGCGAAACCGCCGCCACGTCCGATCCCGTGCCCGGCTCCGTGACGGAGACCGCGCACAGGGGATCTCCCGCGGCCAGACCGGGCAGCCAACGCTGTTTCTGCGCTTCCGTGCCCCCTTCGAGGAGCGCTTGGGCCATGATTTCCGGACGCGTGATCAGGCTGCCGGCGGCGCCGAGCGATCCTCGCGACAGTTCTTCCGTCACGACCACCATGCCGAGACGGTCCTCGCCGCCATCCGGCTGCAATCCTCCGTATCGCTCCGGCACGCACAATCCGAAACACCCGAGTTCCCTCAAGCCCTCGATGATCGTCTCGGGAATCATGGCGTCCTCGCGATGAATCGCCTCGGCCAGCGGCGCCACGCGTTCGTCCGCGAACTGGCGGAATGTTTCGCGGATCATGGACTTTTCGCTGTCGAGGCGGTCGTGCGGCAACCGCCCGCTTCGGTCGCGCCACGCCTGGCCAAGAGCGCTCAGATGATCCGGGGACAGGTACTCGTCCGCGAACTCCACGTAGTCATTCGTGAGTTCGGCGGCGTCCATGCCGTAGGCGCTGGGCCGAAGCCGCAGCCTGTGCTGCAGGTTGCTGGTCGCCTCGGCGCAGAACGTCAGCGCGAGGGCCTGCTTGAACGAACGCTCGCCCGGCGGCGCATCGCGCGCGGCATACTCGAGCATGATTTCGGCCGCAGTGAGTTCGGCACTGGAGAACGCCAGGTCGTAGAGTTCCATCTGCGCTTCTTCGTGCAGCCCGGCGGCTGCCCTATCAAGCGCACTACGCGCATCGGCGAGAATATCCCGCGCACGGTCGCATCCGTCCATGCCTGTCTTGGGGGCTGGCAAACGCGGGATTCTACTGCATAATCCGGGCCGGACCTGCGACCGGCAATACCGCCGCGAGGCGCACTTTGCACATCAGACAAGGCCACCGGGACAGCTCGCGCCCGCCGCGTCGGGAGATTCCCGGAACTCAGCCGCCGTGGCGATAGATATCGATTCCGCGCGCGAGCTCTTCCGCGAGTTGCAGGGCGAGATCGAGGCGAAGTTCGCGCACTTGGACGGCGAGGGCGGATTCGCGGGACAGGCCACCGCCCTGCCCCGCGGCGGCCTGTCCCGACCCCGCGTGCTGCAGAACGGCGCCAATATCGAAAAGGCCGCCGTCCTGTATACCCACGCGATCGGCGACAGCCTCCCGGCCGCTGCCACCGACCGCAACCCGCGCCTCGCGGGACAACCTTTCCAGGCCACCGCAATCTCGCTGATCGCGCATCCGCGCAACCCGTATGTGCCGACCGCCCACATGAACCTGCGGTTCTTTCTCGTCGGAACAGAAAACTGGCACTTCGGCGGCGGTTTCGACCTGACGCCCTTTTATCCGTTCACCGAGGATGTCGTTCACTGGCATCGCACGGCCGACGAGGCCTGCCGTCCGCACGGGGATGTCTATGCCCGGCTCAAGGCCAATTGCGACGCCTACTTCTACCTGCCGCATCGGCAGGAAGCCCGCGGCGTCGGCGGCATTTTCTTCGACGACTGGACCGAGGGCGGGTTCGACGCGAGCCTCGCCCTGGTCGAGAGCGTCGGCAAGCACTTCCTGCCCGCCTATGCCCCCATTTTCGAGCGACGCGCGACGATCCCGTGGGGCGAACGCGAAGAAGACTTCATGCTGTTTCGACGTGGCCGCTACGCCGAGTTCAACCTGGTCGTGGACCGCGGCACCCGCTACGGCCTTCAGTCCGGTCGAAACGTCGAGTCGGTGCTGGCCTCATTGCCGCCCCGCGCGCGGTGGACGTACGACTACAAGCCGCCTCCGAACTCGCCTGAAGCGGCGCTAACCGACCGTTTCCTTGCGCCGCGCAACTGGCTGGAGGTTGTGGATAAGTCTGGGGACTGATTATCCACGGGATGGGGATGAAGTGTTACAGAAGGATGTAAATCATATTTTTACTTCTTGAAAACAATAGGATACATTATATTTCTAACATTATAGATTCATTTTCGCAGGTAATTTGAGGCATGTCCGACAAGCGCGGCTTGTGAATAAAAATTCCCATGTCGGACGCGATACCATGCCCGGGAATCTTCTGCCCCATACTGGTGCGCGAATACACTAACCCTCTGAAACACTTCGCTTTGACATCCATCGTCCCGACCCGCGACCGGATATTCGGCTTTCTGGATCACCGGGCAAGCGGTAACCTGTTGCGCGCGCTGAAGGTCACAGGATTGATGCGGAACGCGGTAGCAATGCGCCCGCGGACCGCGCGGATAGCGTGAGCCAATGGAAGCATTCCAGCTATTGCTGAGCGGCCTTTCCCAGGGATGTGTCTACGGACTCATGGCCCTCGGCTTTGTGCTGATTTACAAGGCCACCGAGATGCTGAATTTCGCGCAGGGCGACATGATGATGCTCGGCGCTTTCGTGGCGTTCACCCTGGTCAACCTGCTGGGCTTGTCGTTCTTCGTCGGATTCTTCCTGACGCTTGCCGTCATGGTCGGTTTTGGCATGGCCCTCGAACGCACCGTGATTCGGCCGATGATCGGCGAACCGCCGTTCGCCGTGCTCATGCTCACCATCGGCCTCGGGTTTATCCTGCGGGCCGTCGCGGGCGCGGTTTGGGGTAGCGAGACAGAAACCCTCGACGTCCCGTTTGCCGGCAGCGTGCTCGAAGTCGGCGGTGTCGTTCTCGGCTACGAGAACCTGGTCGTCATTGCCGGCACCGCCCTCCTCTGCGTCGCCTTGTGGGCGTTCTTTCGCTACTCGCGCATCGGGATCGCGATGCAGGCGGCATCCCAGAACCAGCTTGCGGCGTACTACAGCGGCGTTCCCGTCAAGCGCGTCACTTCGCTGGTCTGGGGCATCTCCGCCGCGATCTCCGCCACCGCCGGCATACTCGTCGCCCCGGTGATGTTGATCGATCCCATGATGGGGTTCCTTGGCATCAAGGCGTTCGCCGCGGCCATCGTGGGCGGTCTGGGCAGCTTGCCCGGCGCGATCGTCGGCGGGTTGATCATCGGCGTCGCGGAGCAGTTCGTCGGACTCTATCTGCCGCCGGGTCTCGGCGAAGTCAGTGCCTTCGTGATCCTGCTCGCGATGCTCATGGTGCGCCCGCAGGGCATCTTCGCTTCCATGCAGCAGAAGAAGGTGTAGCCATGCGATTCGTGCTCACCACCCACTACGGCCAGGACGTCAATCTGTTCCGCCACAGCGGACAGCGGTTCTGGTACGCGCTGCTGGCAGTGGGCGCGGTCGCCGCTCCCCTATTTCTGAACGCCTTCTACGTGGGTGAGCTTGTGCTGGTATTCATCTGGGCCGTCGCCGGTATCGGGCTCATGCTGCTGGTCGGATATACCGGACTCGTGAGCCTCGGACATGCCGCGTTTCTCGCCATCGGCGCCTACTGCCACGCGGTGCTCCTCGGCTACGGCGTGCCGTTCGCGCTGTCCGCACCTGTCGCCGTGGGGTTCACCGCCCTTGTGGGCGCTCTTGTGGGGATTCCCGCGCTGCGCATGACGGGCGTCTACCTCGCGATCGCAACTCTCGCGTTCGAACGCATCGTGGCATATGTCATCGAGCACTGGGGACCGGTCACCGGGGGCTTGCGCGGGATGTCTGTCCCCCAACCGGAGTTTTTCGGCCTCAGCCTGACCGACAGTTACGTGCTCTATTACTTCAGTCTCGGCGTCCTTGCGGCAGGGCTGTTTGCCGCGGCGAACCTGCTGCGCAGTCCCATGGGGCGGGCCTTCATCGCCGTGCGGGACTCCGAGATTTCAGCCGAGAGCATGGGTGTGCACCTGGCGCGCACCAAGACGACGGCGTTTGCGGTCTCGGCGGCATTCACGGGGCTCGCCGGCGTGTTGCTCGCCCACCGAATCGGCTACCTCGCGCCTGACGCGTTCACCGTGCAAACGTCGATACAGCTCTTGCTGCTGGTCGTGGTCGGCGGGCTGGGATCTCTCCACGGCGTCGTCTTTGGCGCGATCTTCGTCGGCTACCTGCCCCAGGTGATTGCCCTGGCGCGGGACATCCTGCCGTCGGCCGTTGGCCAGATTCCAGGTCTTGAACTCGGCGTCTTCGGCTCGATCCTGGTGTTGTTCCTCGTTTTCGAGCCCCTGGGCCTATACGGTCGCTGGCTCAAGATCCGGTCGTGGCTCAGCCAGTTCCCGCTGTATCGGAAGGCGACGCACAAGCGCCAGAAGTCCTATCTCAGAACGGAGCGAGTGCATTGATCCTGCTTGCGGGAGAATCCGCCCCAACGCTGTTCGAGGCGCGCGACCTGTCGCTCAGCTTCGGCGGCGTCAAGGCGGTGCGGGACGTATCGTTCGAGATTCGACGCGGCGAGGTGTTCAGCATCATCGGCCCCAACGGCGCGGGCAAGACGACGATCTTCAACCTGATCAACCGCATATACGACGCCGACGCGGGCACCATGTCCTTCAACGGCGAGGATATGAGCCGAGTGCCGGGGCACCGGGTCGCCCAGCTTGGCATTACGCGAACATTCCAGAATACGGAACTGTTCGATCGCGCGACGGTGCTTGAGAACCTGCTGATCGGCCGCCATGTGCATCGCCGCACGAACCTTGTCGCCGAGTGCCTGTTCCTGCCGTCCGCGAGGCGCCAGGAGGTCGCGTTCCGATCCTGCGCCGAACAGATCATCGACCTGCTCGACCTGCAGGCGAGCCGGGACCAGATGGTCGGCGCCCTCCCCTACGGGACGCGAAAAGTCGTCGAGATCGCCCGCGCCCTGTGCGCCGAACCGCAGTTGCTGTTGCTGGACGAGCCGTCGTCCGGGCTGAACCCCGAAGAATCGGAGGACCTTGCGTTCTGGATCGAGGACATTTCGGCGGATCTCGGCGTTACCATCGCCATGGTGGAACACGACATGAACCTCGTCACAACCGTTTCCAACCGGGTGATGGCAATGGCCGACGGTGCCGCCATCACCACGGGCACGCCGTCGGACGTGCAGAACCACCCGGAAGTTCTGCGGGCCTACCTGGGAGACTTCGAGGGATCAGACGTCCCCGGCGAGCGCGAGGGGAAACCTCTCGCAGGCAAGGAGCCTTCAGCCGGGGAGCGCGAGGGGGCACCTCTCGCAAGAAAAGAGCAGCGCGAGGGGGCACCCCTCGCAAACAAAGAGCCGCCGACCGCGGAGCATTGATGTGGCGCTTCTGACGGTCAGGAACGTCGAGACCTACTACGGCCCCATCATGGCGATCCGGGGCGTTTCGCTCGCGGTCGAAGATGGCAGCATCGTCGCCGTCCTTGGCGCGAACGGCGCCGGCAAGACCACGGTGCTGAAAACTGTCTGCGGCGCCATGGACCCGAGCAAGGGCACGGTCGACTTCGACGGCGAGGACATCACGGGCCTCGACCCCGACCGCGTCGCGCGGCTCGGGATCGGCCACGTCCCCGAGGGGCGCGAGGTATTCCCGTTTCTCACGGTGGAAGAGAACCTCGTCGTCGGTGCGTTCTCGCGCAAGCGCGCCGACTTCTCCGACGACCTGCAGATGGTGTACGGCTATTTCCCGGGACTTGCCGATCGGCGCAGGCAACCGGCGGGATATCTCTCCGGAGGCGAACAGCAGATGCTCGCCATCGGTCGCGCCCTGATGCTGCGTCCGAAGCTGATGCTGCTCGACGAGCCTTCGCTAGGACTGGCGCCTGCGCTGACGCAGGAGATCGCGACCATCGTCGGGCGGCTGCGAGCCGAGCGGCGCATGGCGATATTGCTGGTGGAGCAGAACGCCCGCATGGCGCTGGACGGCTCGGACTACGGCTATGTCATGGAGACCGGCCGCATAGTCATGGAAGACACCTGCGAACGACTGAAGAATGCCGCCGATATCCAGGAGTTCTATCTCGGCATGAAGGATCGCGGGGTGCGCGGACGGCGACGATGGAAGCAGCGCAAGACATGGCGATGAACGAGACCCATACCGTTATCGACGGCTGCGTCACCATGCCGGCGCTGTTCCGCAAGCGCGTGGCCGAACTCGGCGGCAGCAAGGTGGCTTTGCGCGAAAAGGACCTCGGCATCTGGAACGAGTACACCTGGGCGGACTACGGAGAGCGCGCGCGCCTAGCGGGGATGGGATTGCTGGCGATCGGACTCGATCGCGGCGACATCTGTTCCATCGCCGCCGAGACGGTCAAGGAGTGGCTGTTCGCCGACCTCGGCATCATCTGCGCGGGTGGCGTCACCAGCGGCGTGTATCCGACCGATTCGTCGTCGCAGGTCGAATATCTCATCAACGACAGCGGCACCCGCTTCTACTTCGCGGAAGACGAAGAACAGCTCGACAAGGTGCTGGCCGTTCGGGAACGCACCCCGACGCTGGAGAAGATCATCATCTTCGACATGGAAGGCCTGCGCGATCTGGACGACCCGATGTGCATCTCGTTCGAGGAACTGCAGCGAATCGGCCGGGACTACGGCGCCCAACACCCGGATGCCTGGGACCGGGAGATCGACCGCGCCGCGCCCGACGACCTGATGATCCTGACCTATACCTCGGGCACCACGGGGCCGCCCAAGGGCGCGATGATCTCCCAGGGCAACGTCATGTTCATGATGGCCGCGATGACGGGAAGCTACACCGTCTTCGATACGGACGAGCAGCTCGGGTTCCTGCCCCTGGCGCACGTCGCCGGGCGCGTCTTCTACACCTTCCTGGGCATGACCGCGGCCTCCGTCGTGAACCTCGTCGAGAGCCCCGAAACGCTGGTCCAGGATCTGCAGGAAGTGTCCCCCACGGTTCACTTCGCGGTGCCGAGGGTGTGGGAGAAGCAGTTCTCCGCGGTGCGCATCATGCTGAAGGAGTCGACCGCCCTCGGTCGCTTCGCCTACAACGTCGCCATGGCCGCGGGCGTGCGCCGCGCGCGCTACCTGAAGGAGAACCGTCCCGTACCGCTGCCGCTGCGACTGGCCTTCTTCTGCCTTGAGCGGCTGGTGCTGAAGAACGTGCGCCGGTTGCTCGGCATCGATTCCTGCCGCTGGCTTTCCACCGCCGCAGCACCCATCGCGCCGGATCTCATCGACTGGTACTGGGCGCTCGGCAAGCCGATGTACGAGGTATACGGGCAAACGGAGTGCAGCGGCATAGCGACGGCCAACCTGCCGGGCGACTTCCGCATCGGCAGCGTCGGCAAGCCGACGCCCGGCACCGAGGTCGTGCTGTCCGCCGAAAACGAAATCCTGATACGCAGTCCCGGCGTCATCCAGGGTTATTGGAACAAGCCCGAACAGACAGCCGACACCTTCGTCCAAGGCTGGCTGCACACCGGCGATGTGGGCCGGATCGACGACGACGGCTTCATCTACCTGATCGATCGCATGAAGGACATCATCATTACCGCCGGGGGCAAGAACATCACGCCGAGCGAGATCGAAAACCAGCTCAAGTTCTCGCCCTACATCACCGACGCGGTGGTCGTCGGCGACCGGCGACCGTATCTCACATGCCTCGTCATGATCGACCAGGAAAACGTCACCCGGTTTGCCCAGGACAACGACGTGCCCTTCACGACGTACACGAGCCTCTGCCACACGCGCGAGGTCGAAGACCTGATCGGCGCCGAGATCGAGGAGGTGAACACCAGGTTTGCGCGCGTTGAGACCATCAAGCAGTTCCGCCTGATCGACCAGCTTCTCGATCCGGAAGACGACGAGTTGACGCCGACCCAGAAGCTGAAGCGCAAGGTTGTCAACGAAAAGTACAGCGACCTGATCGACAGCATGTATCAGATCGCGTGACGCCTCGGCCGAAGCCGCGGGCGAGGTCAGGGGGCGGCTTTCGAATCCTCGGCCTCGGAGTCCTTTCTCTTCGGTTCTACGAGGACCAGCTTGTCCATGATGTCGACCACACCCCGAACCCCGCGGACCAATTCCAGGGCACGCGTGCGCAACTCCGGGCGCTTGATCTTGCCGCGGAGTCTGACCACGCCCTTGTCCACATCGACCCTGATGCGAAAGCCGCTGAGTTCCTTGTCGCCAAACAGGCGCGCCTTGACGCGCACCTTGATGCTTGTGTCGTCGATCACTTCTCCGGCCGTCCGACCGGCGGACTCGTCGACGTAGCTCTTGCAGCCGGCGGCCAGGAATGCCGCCAGGATGGCCAAGAAAAAGGCTCGGCTCATGTCGGTTTTCATGTGGCGCCCGAATCGGGCCGACCTTAACATTCGCCCCACCTTCGCGCCAAGGACTGGAGTCCGCATGCATTCGCCACCCACGGTCATCGCTTCGGGGCTGCGCTTTCCGGAGGGCCCCATCGCCATGCCCGACGGCTCGGTCATCCTGGTCGAAATCGCACGCGGCACCCTCTCGCGAGTGTCGCCTTCCGGAGAAGTCACGGTCGTCGCGGAAACCGGCGGCGGTCCGAACGGCGCCGCCATCGGTCCGGACGGCAAGGTCTATGTCTGCAACAACGGCGGCTTCAACTTCTCGGAGCGGCGCGGACGCCTGCGGGTGCGGGGACAGGCGACGGACTACAGCGGCGGCCGCATCGAGCGCGTGGACCTCGACACCGGCGAGGTGGAGGTCTTGTACACGCACGCCGACGATGTCCCGCTGCGGGGACCCAACGACATCGTTTTCGACGCCGCGGGGGGCTTCTGGTTCTCCGACCTCGGCAAAACCCGCCCGCGGGAGCGCGACCGCACCGGCGTCTTCTACGCAAGACCGGACGGCAGCCACATCGAAGAGGTGATCTTTCCCCTGGAAGGCCCGAACGGCGTCGGCCTGTCGCCGGACGAAGACGAGTTGTACGTGGCCGAAACCCCGACCGGACGGCTCTGGGCATACGCGCTGAACGGACCCGGTGAACTGTCCGGCGAGCCCGCGGACAAACCCGACGGCGGCCGACTCATTCCAGGCCGGCGAGGCTACTTCCTGTTCGATTCCCTCGCCGTCGACGCCACCGGCAACATCTGTGTCGCGACACTGCGGGAGGGCGGCATCACGATCCTGTCGCCCCGGGGCGACGAACCGGGTTTCGTGCCCATGCCCGATCCGCTGACCACGAATATCTGTTTCGGCGGCCCCGACCTTGCGACGGCGTACATCACGCTTTCCTCCACGGGCCAACTCGTTTCCATGCCGTGGGGACAGTCGGGCCTGCCGCTGAACTACCTCAACAAGTGAACGTCCGAAGCCGGACGGCGAGCGTCCTGTTGGCCATCGTCGGCTGCGTGATTCCCGGCATCGCCGCGGCGGAACGCGTGCACGTCGTAATACCCGTCGCTGCCGGCGGCGGTCTCGACGGCACGGCGCGGGCCGCTGGGCGGGCGCTGACGGAAACCGGGTTGGCCGAGACTGTTTCGTTCGAGAACATCGCCGGGGCCGGCGGCGGCCGGGGCTTGAGCATGTTCGTTGAGAACGCGGCCCGGTTTCGCGAAGCCCTTATGGTCAACTCCACGCCTCTCATCCTTCGGCACCTGCAGAAACTGTACCCCCTGAGCTTTCGCTATCTGACTCCCATCGTTGGCCTGGTCGCCGACTACGGGATCTTTGTCGTCAGGAGCGAATCCGCCGAGAGCGACTGGGCAAGCGTCGTGGCGCGGCTGCAGGCGGACCCGCGAGGCGTCGTCGTCGGCGGCGGTTCCGCCCGCGGCAGCCTCGATCACATCGTCGCGGCACTCGCCCTCGACGCTGCCGGCGTCGACGCGCGGCGCGTCCGCTACCTGCCCTACGACGGCGGCGGCAAGGCCATGCTCGCCCTTCTCGGCGAAGAAATTGAACTTCTTTCCACCGGACTTGGTGAAACGCTGCCTTTCATACGCGCGGGACAGGTGCGCGTCCTCGCCATCACATCGCCCGAACGCGTCGCCGCTATCGAGCATGTTCCGACACTGACCGAACTCGGCTATCCGGTCGTGTTCGCCAACTGGCGCGGCATGTTCGCATCGCCCGCCGTGGCCGACGATGTGCGCGAGCAACACATCCATCGATTTCGCACCCTTGCCGCGTCACAGACCTGGCGCCAGACCTTGGACCACTACGGCTGGGAACCGCTGCACCTGTTCGGAGAGGACTTCACACGATACCTTGAGCAGCAGGAGGCATTGCTTGGGGAAACAATGACCCGGCTAGGTTTCACGCAGTGACCGGCCGCATCGTGCCCCTGGGCCTGCTCCTGGTGGCGGGCATCTACCTCTGGGCGACCGTGCGCATAGAGTTGGATCCGTGGTCGGCGGACGAGCTGGTCAATGCCCGCGCCTTGCCGCTGTTCTGCGGAATTCTGCTCGCGCTGTTCGCGACAGTCATGTTGCTTCGGGGCCTCACGCCCTCGGAGACGGGCCGGCGATACAAGCCCCTTGCCCTGATGTCCGCGTGCATTGTCGGCTTCGCCGCGCTGATTCCGAACGCGGGCCTATGGCCCGCGCTCGCTCTTTTCCTGGCAGTGTCCCTCGCGCTGCTCGGCGAACGCCGTCCCCTGGTCCTGACCCTCGCGCCCGTCGCGACTGCGCTCGCGGGTTGGCTGCTGATAGAGGTGGCGCTTGGCGTCTATATACATCCCGGGGCCTGGTGGGCCTGGTGGTCCTGATGTGGGAAGGTATCGCCCAGGGCCTCGGCACTGCACTCGATCCGGCGAACCTGCTGTGGGTGGCCGCAGGGTGCTGTGCGGGAACCCTGATTGGAATGCTGCCCGGACTGGGCCCGATCACCGCCATCGCCCTGATGATTCCCGTGAGCTATACGCTGGAACCCGCGGCCGGGCTGATCATGATGGCGGGCGTGTACTACGGGGCGGTGTTCGGCGGTTCCACGTCGTCCATCCTGATCAACGCACCCGGCGTCGCCTCCACGGTCGCCACATCCTTCGACGGCTATCCAATGGCGCGCAGCGGCCAGGCCGGGCGCGCGCTGGCCATCGCCGCCTACGCCTCGTTCGCCGGGGGCACCATCGGCGCGATCGCGCTGCTGCTGTTCGCAGGCGCCCTCGCCTCTTGGGCAACCGCTTTCCAGTCGCCCGAATACACCCTGATCCTGGTGTTCGCCCTGTCCAGCATCGCCGCCTTCGCCGAGCGCGGTCGCGTCGCGAAGTCGTGCGTCGCAGCCCTGCTCGGGCTGATGCTCGGCACCGTCGGCACGGATCAGTCGGCCGGGGTGCAACGCTTCACCTTCGGTCGTCTCGACCTGATGGATGGCATCAGTTTCATCCTCCTCGCCATGGCGGTCTTTGCCCTGGCGGAGGCATTTCACATGCTGACCACAAGAGACCGGGGAGGCGGCTATCGTCCGGCGACCAGCGTGCGCCTGGCAAAGGGCGACGCGTGCGCCATCGCGCCGACAGTGGGACGCAATTCCGCCCTCGGTTTTCTCGTCGGTATTTTGCCGGGAGCCGGAGCAACGCTGGCAAGCTTCTTCGCCTACGACTTCGAGAAACGCTTCAACCGCAACCCCGCATGCGGCATCGCCGCGCCGGAAGCCGCCAACAACGCGGCCTGCACCGGTTCCTTCGTACCCCTGCTGACCCTCGGCATCCCCGGTTCGGGCACCACGGCGGTGTTGCTGGGCGTCATGCTGAGCCTCGGCATACAGCCCGGTCCCCGCCTGCTCGAGACCGACCCCGCGGTGTTCTGGGGCGTAATCGTCTCGATGTACATCGGCAATCTGGTCCTGCTGGCATTGAACCTGCCGTTGATCCCCTACATTTCCCGACTGATCCAGGTTTCACGTCCGGTGCTCATTCCGTTCGTGGCAGCGTTCTCCCTCGTCGGCGTGTACCTCACGACGTCGAACGCGTTCGACCTCCACCTCATGCTGGGCTTCGGCATCGCCGCGCTGATCCTGCGCTCGTGGGGATTTCCGCTGGCGCCCCTCCTGCTCGGCTTCATCCTGAGCGGCATGCTGGAGGAGAACTTGCGGCGCACCCTGTACCTCGCCGACGGTTCTTGGTCGATGCTCCTGGATCGCCCGGCAACGGTCCTGCTCGCCATCGCCTGCGCGGCGATATGGCTGGCCCCAACAGTCCGGTGGTGGCGGAACCGGCCTGCCGAGGAACGGAAATCATGAAACGTGTTCACGCGGTCCAAGTCCATAGTCGATTTCGCGTGCGCGTCGGTTAACATAGGCGCAAGCCGCCTCGACGATAGCGCGAGCTGGACCGAACGGCAGCCGACCAGACGGGGGAAGAGAACATGCGCAGGTACGCGAGACGCGACGACGACGAAGGCGCACAAATCAACCTGACGCCCATGTTGGACGTCGTCTTCATCATGCTCATCTTTTTCATCGTGACGGCGACGTTCGTGAAGGAAGTCGGCCTGGACGTCAACCAGCCCGAAGACGACAAGCCGAAGACCGTTGACCCGGACAAGCGCAGCATCGTTGTGCGCATCACGAGCCGGGACCGCATACTCATCGCGCAACGCGATGTCGACTGGCGTGCGGTCCGCGCGAATATCGAACGCATGCACGCGGAAAATCCCGAGGCACCGGTCATCATTCAGCCGCATCCCGATTCGCGCACGGAAGTCATGGTGCATGTCATGGACTCGGCGCGGCAGGCCGGAGTGGAGAACGTCTCACTGGCTGCGGGGAACTGACGCGCCGCCCGGCGGCAATGCGGCGCAGGCAAAATCCGCCCCATCACTGAGTGCTCTCGGCCCTTGACGCAACTTCCGGGCTGAATTCGTGCCACGCGTCCTAGTGACCGGAACCCTGGCCATAGACTACGTGGCCGACTACGGCGGCCGTTTCGCCCGCCTCCCCGAACATCCCGGGGTAAACCTGTCAATTCAGCTCGATCGCATCGACCGCCGCTTCGGCGGCTGCGCCATGAATATCGCTTGCGGGCTGCGCCGCCTCGGACAGGACGCGGTGCCCTTTGTCTTCGTGGGTGACGATTACGGCGAGGACTATCGAAGCCATCTCGAGCGCCTCGGTATGGATCAGGGCGGAATCACACGGCTGTCCGGCGCCGGATATTCATCTCACGCATTCGTATTCACCGACGCCGGGGGCAACCAGTTCACCGGTTTTTTCCCGGGCCCGGCCAGGGTGGGGGACTTCGCCCGGCGCCTGTCGAAATTCGTTCAGGACCGCCGCCCCGACTATGCGGTACTGGCGCCCGACATCGCGGTCAACATGATCGATGCGGCCGGCGTCATGCGCGCGCGCGGCATACCGTTTCTTTGCGATCCCGGACAGGGCCTCACCGACTTCACCCCTCCCGAAACGAGAGAACTGGTCTCCATGTCGAACGCGCTGATCGTCAATGAGTTCGAATTCGCGACGGTCACGGCAAGATGCGAGGAGGCGCTGCGTCACCTCGAATACGTCGTCGTGACCACCGGCAAGACCGGATCGTATTGCCGCGATGTCGTTGTCCCCGCAGTCCCGGCCACAGTCGTCAGGGACCCCACCGGTTGTGGGGACGCGTATCGGACGGGCTTCGTTGACGCACTCCTGCGAGGCGCCACCATGCGCGATGCGATGCGCACAGGCGCATGCGCTGCCACCATCAACATCGAGCACGAAGGTACCCAGTCGCACGACTTCAGCGACTATGCGCAGCGCTACCACGATTCCTGGAACGATGCGCCGGCGTGGCTCGCCGCGCACACGCGCTGACACGGCGCGTTTGTGACAATCCCGGGCCGGGGCTACCATGCCGGCGTGCCGGGAACGCACGCCGGGTGGAAGGGTTCAGCCGACGCGCAACCGGGTTCGGAGGGGAACATGCCCCGAGGAAAGATCATCCTGTTGAACGGATCGTCCAGCGCGGGCAAGACGACCATCGCGCGCATGCTGCAGCAACTTCATCGGGAGCCCTACCAGCACATCGCCCTCGACCAGTTCCGGGACGGCATGTCCGACCGATTTCGCGGACTGAACTCGCCCGCCGACGATCCCGGTGCCCGCGGCTTGAACGTCGTGCCGGTCGAACGCGATGGCACGCGGGTGACCGAAATTCGCTTTGGAGATGTGGGCAGGCGCGTCCTGCGGGGCATGCGCCGGGCCATCGCGATTTTCGCGCGTGAAGGCAACCACGTGATCATCGACGACCTGATGTTCGAAAAGTCCTTCCTGCTCGACTACCTCGAAGCTCTGCAAGGGTTGGATGTTACTTTCGCCGGCATTCGCTGCGATCTCGATGTCGTCAACGCGCGTGAAGCCACCCGCCCCGGACGGTTTCCGGGGACGGCGAAATCGCATTTCGATAGCGTGCACGCGCATTGCATCTACGACGTCGAAGTCGACACCACGGACTCCACCCCGAGACACTGCGCGCAGCAGATAATGCGCGCGGCCGAGGAGGTGCCCCGCGCATTCGACCAGCTTCGAGAGAACTTCGGTGTCGGCTGACCAGCCTTCTTCTGCCGGCGAACGGCCGGACGTCCGGCCCGGAACCGGGCGCCGCAGGGTGCTCTCGGTCGAGAACATCCACACCCGCTTCCACACGCGTGAAGGGACGATATACGCGGTCAACGGCGTCGGTTTCGAGCTGGATGAAGGCGAGTTGCTGGGCGTCGTGGGCGAAAGCGGCTGCGGCAAGAGCGTCACGATGTTGTCCATGTTGAAGCTCCTGCCGATGCCCCCCGCCGAGATTGTTTCAGGACGGGCCTGGCTCGACGGCAAGGACCTGATGGCGCTCGAAGCCGAGGAACTGCGGCGCGTTCGGGGCGCCGAGGTCGGCTTCATCTTCCAGGATCCCATGACCTCGCTGAACCCGGTGCTGACCGTCGGCTACCAGTTGACCGAGCCATTGCGAACGCACCTGGGCATGGACAGGACCGCCGCCCGTCGACGTGCAGTCGAACTGCTTGAGCACGTCGGAATTCCATCGGCGGAAGATCGACTCGCTTCCTTTCCCCACCAGTTCTCCGGCGGCATGCGCCAGCGCGTCATGATCGCCATCGCGCTAGCCTGCAATCCAAAGGTCCTGATCGCGGATGAACCCACCACCGCGCTCGATGTGACCATCCAGGCGCAGATCCTGGACCTGATCAAGGAGCTGCGTCGCGAATTCGGCATCGCGATCGTCTGGATCACGCACGATCTCGGCGTGCTGGCCGGCCTCGCGGACCGCGTCGTAGTGATGTACGCAGGCAGAATAGTCGAGCACGCCGAGGTCTCCGCACTTTACGGAGAGCCGCAACATCCCTACACGCGCGGTCTGCTGGGCACCCTGCCAAGGCTTGACGGTACCCGCAGCGAGCGACTGGCTACGATTCCGGGGCAACCGCCCCATCTCGCCGAGACTCTGGCCGGATGTCCCTTCGCATCGCGTTGTCCGCATGCTTTCGATGCCTGTCGGCGCAAAAACCCACCCCTGCTCTCCGTTGGCGACGGTCACGACGTCGCCTGCTGGTACGACATGGATGCGGGAGCCGCCCGTGTCTGATAGCGCACCGCTGCTCGAGGTCGAAGGCCTGACCATGCACTTTCCCATCATGGCCGGGGTGTTCAGGCGACAGGTGGGCACCGTGAAAGCGGTAGACGGCATCGACTTCACCATCCGCGAAGGAGAGACCCTGGGCCTCGTCGGCGAGAGCGGCTGCGGCAAGTCCACCGTGGCACGCGCCATCCTGCGACTGTACGAGCCCACCTCCGGCCGCGTGCGCTTTCGCGGAGAAGACATCGTTCGCCTCGAAGGCGAGCCGTTGCGGCGACTCCGCCGGCAAATGCAAATGGTCTTTCAGGATCCGCAGGCCAGTCTGAATCCGCGCATGACCGTGGGCAGCATTGTCGGCGAACCACTGCTCGAGCACGGTCTCGGCAAGGGACAGGCACTCGCTCCCAGGGTCGAGGCGCTGCTCGAATCCGTAGGGCTTGAGGGCAGTTTCGCCAACCGATATCCGCACGAGTTCTCCGGCGGGCAACGCCAACGCATCGGCGTGGCCCGTGCGCTCGCGCTCGAACCCGAGTTCATCATCTGCGACGAGCCGATCGCGGCGCTCGACGTCTCGATACAGGCGCAGGTGGTCAACCTGCTGGAAGAACTGCAGGGGCGCCTCGGCCTCACCTACCTCTTCATCTCCCACGATCTTGGCATGGTGCGTCACATCGCCGATCGCGTCGCCGTGATGTATCTCGGCAAAATCGTCGAACTGGCGCCCAGCGATCGCCTCTATCACGAACCCCTGCATCCCTACACGAGAGCCCTGATGTCGGCCGCGCCGGTGCACGACCCGGAAATCGAGGCGCAGCGGGAACGCATCATCCTTCGGGGAGACGTGCCGAGTCCTTCCGACCCGCCGCCGGGATGTCCCTTCCACACGCGATGCCCGATGGCCGTGCCCGAGTGTTCAACCCGCGCACCCGAATGGCGGGAATTGCGCCCGGACCACGGTGTCGCCTGCCACCTGGCCGAATAGCCCGGACTCAAAAGCGTCGACAGCGATAGCATAGGGACCGCCCCGCCAACAAAGAGACCGCGAAACCATGAACCTACGCCGCACCTTGTCCGTTCTTGCCATCCTGGTGTTCGTGGCCGCCTTCGCGCGCGGCAACCCCGAGACGGCCTGCCAGGTCGAAGATCGACATCTCAATATCCTCTATTGGCAGGCCGTGTCGATCCTCAATCCCTATCTTTCCGGCGGCACAAAGGACATCGAGGCCGCTTCCATGGTGGTCGAGCCGCTCGCGCACTATGACGAGAACGGCGTGATGGTGCCGGTGCTGGCCGCCGAAATTCCGACGCTGGAAAACGGCGGCGTGGCGGAGGACTTGCGCAGCGTGACCTGGAAGCTGAAGCCGGACATCACCTGGTCCGACGGTACGCCCCTCACGGCACACGATGTCGCGTTCTCCGGCGCGTACTGCCGCCACGAAGAGGCGGGTTGCGCCGCTCTCGCTTCGTTTGCCGACGTCTCGGCAATCGAGGCGCTAGACGATCACACCGTGCGGATCACGTTCAAGGTGGCCAAACCCTGGCCCTACGGGCCGTTCGTCGGATCCCTCTCCCCCATCATTCAACGCGAACAGTTCCAGGACTGCCTGGGTGCGAGGGCCCAGGAGTGCACGGATCAGAATTTCGGCCCCATCGGCACGGGGCCATTCAAGGTCGACGAGTTCCGCGCCAACGATGTCATCAACTACTCCGCCAACGCGCGCTTTCGCGAGCCGGGCAAGCCGTGGTTTCGGACGGCCACGTTCAAGGGCGGAGGCGACGCCGCGTCGGCAGCACGCGCGGTGCTCGAAACCGGCGAATACGACTACGCCTGGAACCTGCAGGTGGAACCCGAAGTGCTGGAACGCATGGTTGCGGCGCGCAGGGGCGAGTTGCTGATGGGGTTCGGTAGCCAGGTCGAGCGGCTGATAGTCAACCACACCAACGACGACTCGAGTCTTGGCGGCCGCCGCTCTCTCTACCTCGACGGCACCAATCCACATCCGTTCCTGTCGGACCCCGCGGTGCGACGGGCGCTGTCGCTGGCAATCGACCGCCAGGTGCTGGTGGAAGTGGGCTACGGCGCTGCGGGTCGGACGACGTGCAATGTCCTGCCAGCACCAGCCACATACGCATCGGCTGCCAACGAGGCCTGCAAGACGCCCGATCCTGTCGAGGCAAATCGTATTCTCGACGAGGCCGGCTGGGCGCGTGGCGAAGACGGCGTACGTACAAAGGACGGCGTGCGGCTGTCGATCCTCTACCAGACCTCCACCAACTCGGTGCGCCAGGGCACCCAGGCGTTGATCAAGCAGATGTGGGAGGCGATCGGCGTTGAGACCGAACTGCGCAACATCGACGCGGCGGTGTTCTTCGGCGCCGACCCCGCAAGCCCCGATACCTTCCAGAAGTTCTATGCCGATATCGAGATGTACACGAGCAACTTCCAGGGCACGGATCCCGAGGTGTACATGGCCGGCTGGGCGTGCGACCAGAATCCCGGCCCGCACAACCAATGGCTCGGCACGAACATCCCGCGCGGCTGTTCGGACGAGTACGACGCCCTGGTCGAGCAGTTCTCGGTCACGCCGCCAGGGGAGGACCGTTTCCGCATCGCCAAGCGGATGAACGACATCATCGTGCAGAACCAGTTCGTCATCCCGCTCATCTGGCGTGCCACGGTCTCCGCGCAGTCCAGCTCGCTCAAGGGCGTGCGGATGAATCCCTGGGACTCGGAACTGTGGAACATCGCGGACTGGCACCGGTGAAATGATCCGCTTCATCACGCGCCGCCTGATGTTCGCGGTGCCGACGCTGATCGCGATCAGCTTCGCGATCTTCGCCCTGCTGGACCTCGCGCCGAACGATCCCACCGGCCAGTTGCCGCTCACCATCCCGCCCGAGGTGCGCGCGCAGATCCGCGACTCGCTCGGCCTCGACCAGCCGTTCCACGTGCGCTACGCGAAGTGGATGGAGCAGTTCTTCGTCAACGAGCCACTGAATCTCGTCGAAGAGGCGTTTGACATCGAGATCGGCGCCTCGAGCGAGCGGCCCCGGATACGCTCCTGGGCCACGCGCAGTCCGGTGGTGGACATCATCGCCGAACGCATGCCGCAGACCCTCTGGGTGGTGGGAATGTCTTACGTTTTCGGCATCCTCATCGCGGTGCCCATCGGAGTGATCTCGGCCTACCGGCAGTATTCCTGGTTCGACCAGATCGGCACCTTCGTATCGATGGTCGGTTTCTCGGTGCCGACCTTCTTCACGGGCCTGCTGGCGATCATCCTGTTCAGCGTCATGCTGCAGTGGCTTCCATCGATCTACGACACGACCCATGAGGTCACGGACCTTTCGAGCTTCTGGGTGCAGGTCAAGCAGATGCTGATGCCGGTGATGGTGCTGGCGCTCTACAACGCCGCCCAGCTCAGCCGCTTCATGCGCTCGGCGATGCTCGACAACCTGAACCTCGACTACGTGCGCACCGCCCGTTCGAAGGGTTTGCGGGAGCGCGCCGTGCTTCTCATTCACGTGCTGCGCAACAGCATGATCCCGGTGGTGACGATGATTGCCCTTGGCGTGCCGACCATCTTCAGCGGCGCCATCATCACGGAACAGATCTTTCGCGTGAACGGACTCGGGCAGCTCCTGATCGTGGCGATCCAGGGTGCCGACATTCCGCTGGTGCAGACGCTAACTTTCCTCTTCGCCGTCCTGATCGTGCTGTTCAACCTCATCGCCGACGTCCTGTACGGGATTCTCGATCCCCGCATTCGCTACGACTGAGCCGAACGATGCCGACCGAGATACCCGATACCCCCCGCGTACATCGCTCGCTCTGGATGGACGTGTGGCTGACGTTCCGCCAGCACACCGGGGCGCTCATCGGCGTCGGCGTTTTCGCGACCATCGTGCTGGCGGTGTTCCTCGGCCCGTTCGTCCACGGCGTCGACCCGACGTACCTCGACCTCCAGGCGAGGAACCAGGGAGTTTCCTTCGCGCACCCGCTGGGCACCGACAACCTGGGCCGCGACACCCTCGCGCAAGTCTTCGCCGGCGGCCGCATCTCTCTCGCCGTCGGGTTTGCCGCTATGTTCCTTTCGCTGGTCCTCGGCACCGCGGTGGGAACGCTGGCGGGCTATTTCAGGCGCCTGGACGGGCCGCTGATGCGATTCACCGACCTGTTTCTCGCGTTGCCGCTCCTGCCGCTGTTGCTGGTCATCATCATGCTGTTCCGCGACACGCTGCGTAACGCCTTCGGCCCGGAGACCGGCATCTTTTTTCTCATCGTCTTCGTCATCGGCATCACGAGCTGGATGCAGACGGCGCGGATCGTCCGGGGCGAGGTGCTCGCCATCAAGGAGCGCGAGTTCATTACCGCCGCCCGCAGCATCGGCACGCGGGAGCGGCGCATCGTCAGCCGACACATCCTGCCCAATGCGCTGAGTCCCATCATGGTCTCGGCCACGCTCGGCATCGCCAACGCGATCATCACGGAGTCCGCGCTGTCGTTCCTCGGTCTCGGATTCCCGCCCGACTTTCCCACCTGGGGCCGCCTGCTTTTCGACGGCGCGAACTTCATCACCATCACGCCGGCGCGGGTCCTGTGGCCCGGGCTTGCGATCTCGCTCACCGTGCTGAGCGTCAACTACATCGGCGACGGACTGCGCGACGCCCTCGACCCGAGATTGCGGGATACCTAGCACGCGAATACGCAGTCATTTCCTACACACACCAGCGCACAGGGTGTACGTCTCGATTGTGAGATGAAGGGTCAATTTGCGGCGGCGCGGCGCTGCCAGAAGTCGTCGAAGCGGTCGCTGACGATGCAGGAACGCAGGGCGAGGATGGCGTCGGCGCCGGCCACGGTCCAGCGCATGCCGCCGCGCTTGAGGCGGCAGGCGACGACGTTCCTGCAGGCGCCCTCGACGACGCCGCTGCCGATGCACAGTCCCAGGGCGCGGAACCGGGGATAGTCCATGCGGCGGCGGTTGCCGGCGAAGTAGGCGCGCCCCTTGCGGGCCTCCTCGCAGCGGCCGGCGTGGGCGCCGACGGCCCGGAGCAGGTCGTCGAAGTCGCCGGCGAGGAGCTCGCCGCGGCGCTGCTCCGCCCAGACGCGGGCGAGATCGTTGTCGTCTCCGTAGACGGCCCGGCCGATGTCGAACAGGTGTTCGGCGGCGTGGAACACGTCGACGATCTCGACGGCGCCGGGGAAGTGCTCCGCGGCGATGTTCCAGATCCAGGCCGCGCCGTCGCCGATCACCACGCGGCGTTCGGCGGCGCCGAAGCCGCGCCGCGCGGCCTCGCGCACGACGCGCTGCGCGAAGGGCGCGGGAACGGCGTCGGTGTCGCGCGTGGCGGCGGACTCGATGGCGGCGGAGCAGGTGACCGAGCCGGGGTCGCGCGCCGGGGCGCCGTCGGCGCCGGTCCGCTCGGCGGACCACACCACCGCGAGCTTCGCCTCGCGCGTCCTCGCGGAACCGTCCGGCTGCTTGCCGGCCCGCCCTTCGGTCTCGGCCCCGCGCACCGGCACGCCGGTGCCGTCGAGACCGAGATACAGCGTGGGCGCGGTGGCGGGCCCGGCCGCGGCCCGTTCCCGTTCGTCCGCCGCGATTTCGCGGCCGAGCGCCTCGGCGCGGCGCTCCACCGTCTTGGCGTCGACGTTCAGGCCCGCCAGCTCGTGCAGCAGGGAACCGGCCGCGGCGAAGCTCACCTCGCCCGCCGCGCAGCCGACCATGCGCAGCACCGCCGGCGACAGACCGCCTTTGCCGAAGCCGAGTTCCCGGTCGCGCGGCGCGAAGCCGCGGCCGCAGCCGTCGCAGTGGTACCACGCGCGCGAGAGCTCCATCTCCCCGAGCGCCGTGACGAAGGTCTTCGCGCGCCGCCCGGCGTAGCGCGCCAGGCCGTCGCCGCGGTGGTCGCTTCGGTCCCGCCGAGGGCACGCCAGCCGCGGCCCGCGCTCGTCCGAGCGGTCGGCGTTCAGCCGCGCCGCCAGCGCCCGGCCCATCGCCTCCAGGGCGACCCGGCGGCAGGCGCGTTCCAGCCGCTCGAAGCCGATCCCGTCCAGCACCCCGTCCCCGAGCAGCCGCCCCGCCTCGGCGTCCAGCGCCGTCGCTAGCCGCGCCTCGAACGCGGAGCCCGGCGCCCCCTTTTTCCCGGTGCCCCGGGCGCGTCCCCTTCCAGCCGCGCCTGGCACAGCTCGTCGCCGACGGCGATCAACTCCCGCGTCAACTCCCGGAACCGCCGGCACTCGTCGAGATGCTCCCGCGTCCGCTGCACGGCCTCGTCCGGTATCGTCCAGTTGCGCGTCCTTCCCGCGACGCGCGACACCAGCACCCACTTCGGCCCGTGCCCCGGATCGCCCTCGCGCGCGCAGCGGCAGGTCGGCTTGCCGCACCGGCGGTGGCGCGCCTGCAACGTGCCCGGCCGCAGGTCGCCCACCCCGGCCAACTCCCCCAGCAACGCATCCCGTTGCCCGATGAGAACGTCGATGTCGCGTGGCGCCGCCATGGAACCTCCTTGTCTGGCAAATAGACATATTGCCAGAAGTATCCGCCCAACCCCGCCACAACTCAACCTTCCCTCACTTCAACACATTTTTGACGTACACCCCAGCGCACAGGGCTGCTTGACCCAATGCGCGGCGTCGATCATAGTTCCTCGTCGCATGATCGCTATGTCCATCCCAATCAGAGGACTACTTTCTCCCGACAATCGGCTGATACATTTGCCCAAAGAGTTAAGGCATGAGATCAAGTCTTCAATGCCGTGCCGAACGCGCGGCGCAGCAGTTCGCTGACAAAGCTCGCAGTCCCCTAGTCATTGAATTTGCTGGCGTCCCCAAAGCGGGCAAAACTACCACCTTGGCGCATGTTCAGTCGTTTCTGAAGCGTTGCGGATTTCGCACGGATGTCGTTGTAGAGCGAGCTTCCGTCTGCCCTATTCGAGACAAGAAGCACGCCAATTTCAATGTATGGACGGCGTGCACAACGCTCGCACAGGTCCTTGAGAAGACCCAAAATCCCCCGCAGCCCGACGATCCCCAAATCCTATTTCTTGATCGAGGAATTTTCGACTCCATCTGTTGGATGACGATGATGGAAAGGATTTCCCGCATCCGACCAAAGGAAAGAAAGGTCATTCAAGATTTCCTCACAATTGGAGATTGGAGAAAGCGAATATCCGCAGTCTTCGTCATGTTGACGTCGCCGCAAGATGCGATGAAGCGCGAACGAGGTCTACTTCCGGTGGAAGGCGCGTCGGGTTCAATTATGAACGAGGACATCCTGACGCAGATAAGGAAAACAAACGTACAGTGTATTGAGGAGCTCCAGAAGGACTTCAGGATATTCCCCGTTGATACATCCAACGGCGAGACTAGGGAGGACCCCAAACGTACGGCAGAAGTTGTCGCAGAAGCCATTCTTGGCTTAGTTGAAGGACACGTTGCGGAAGACATACTTTCCTGTCCCAAAGAGACCATTACCCAATCATTCGGCGACAACAACTTCATTGGCAGAGATCAAGCGGAAGCACTCTTGAGGTGTTTTCGCGATGACGCGCAAGGCACTTTTGAACCTAGGGACGAGGTAGAAGTCAACGCGTCTCGAGTGCAGGCGTTACCGATAGTTGTAGTGCGGAATCAGAGCGGCGAAGTTCTGCGCCTCCGCCGACGCGAAAGCAGCACCGATAACCCGCTGCACGATAAGGTCGTGATTTGGGCTGGCGGCCATGTTCGATGCGAAGATGCAATCGGCGGCGACCCGATCATCCATTGCGTGGTGCGAGAGATCGAAGAAGAGCTAAGGTTGCAGATCGAACCTTCGTCGTTGCAGTTGATTGGGGCCATTTATTTCGACAACGGTGGAAGCACTTCGAAGCATGTCGCGATCGCGTACGAATGGCGGGCACCCACCAACGACGTGTCGGTAGTCCTCAGCAGGTCAGAGTTCTTCGAGAGGCGTGGCACATCGCTCAGCGGCAGCTTTGCCGATGTCAACGACCTCACTAGCGACGTTAAGGCATCCAAAAGTTTGCAGGAGCCTTGGTCCGTCGAGCTGATTCGTAGCCACTTCGCCAAGGACATGTTCGAAGCAGATCTGTTCGCCAATCTCTAGAAACGCAAGCCGTACCGCACCGAATCAATAGCTCTACGTGAAAGAGCCAGACTGCCTCTTCGTCATCGGCATCACGAGCTGGATGCAGACGGCGCGGATCGTCCGGGGCGAGGTGCTCGCCATCAAGGAGCGCGAGTTCATTGCCGCAGCATCGGCACGCGGGAGCGGCGCATCGTCAGCCGGCACATTCTTCCCAATGCGCTGAGTCCCATCATGGTCTCGGCCACGCTCGGCATCGCCAACGCGATCATCACGGAGTCCGCGCTGTCGTTCCTCGGTCTCGGATTCCCGCCCGACTTTCCCACCTGGGGCCGCCTGCTTTTCGACGGCGCGAACTTCATCACCATCACGCCGGCGCGGGTCCTGTGGCCCGGGCTTGCGATCTCGCTCACCGTGCTGAGCGTCAACTACATCGGCGACGGACTGCGCGACGCCCTCGACCCGAGATTGCGGGATACCTGAGACGCCACAACGGGCTGAATGCCCTACGCGGCCTGAGCCTGCGAGTTGGCTCCCCGTGGACATCGAGGTCGTCCACCGTTCGTGCATCGTCGGCACGCGGCAGATGCGCGACCCGCGTCGTCGCCGTTGACTTATCATGCGGGCGGGCGGCAGGAACGAAAAACGACATGGAGAACATCGGTCTTCTCGACGAAATGCGTCGGCTGCTCGATGAAGCGCAACGCGCGGTGGTCTTCACCGGCGCGGGGATCAGCACCGAATCCGGCATACCCGACTTCCGCAGCCCCGGCACCGGGCTCTGGAACCGGGTCAAACCCATCGAGTTCGACCGGTTCATGGCGTCGGATGCGGTCCGCCAGGAGTCCTGGCACCGTCGGTTCACCGGCGCACGGGAGATGGAGGGGGCGAAACCCAACAAGGGTCACCAGGCGGTCGCGAAACTCGTCGAGGAAGGCAAGGTCGGCGGCGTCATCACCCAGAACGTGGACAACCTCTTCCAGGATGCCGGCGTCCCGGAGCGGCAGGTCGTGGAACTGCATGGGAACGCCACTTATGCCGCGTGCCTCACCTGCGGCACGCGCTACGAGATGGAGGCGCTCAAGACGCAGTTCAGTGAGCGGGAACGGATCGATCCCTGCAGGTTGTGCGGCGGCATCATAAAAAGCGCGACCATCTCGTTCGGCCAGGCGATGCCGGAAGACGCCATGCGGCGCGCGCGGGAGTACACGGAGTCCTGCGACCTGATGCTGGCCACCGGGTCGACGCTCATCGTCTATCCGGCGGCGGGATTTCCCGAATACGCCAAGCGCCTCGGCGCGCGGCTCGTGATACTCAACAGGGAGGCGACGCCGCTCGACGGCATTGCCGACCTCGTCGTGCATGACGAGATCGGCCGCGCCCTGTCCTACGTCGCGGGCATCAACTGAAGCGGCGTCCCGCCGGGCGACTCATTCGGTTACGTCCGGCTCCAGGGGCTTCTCCAGTTCGCGCCAGTCGATGTCGCCGTCGTCCGTAAAGTCCTCGAAGTCGAGAACGCCCATTTCTTCGAACTTCGGGCGGATCCGCTCGGTGAGCAGTCCTATGCGCTTGAGGTTGGGTATCACCCTTTCGTACAGGCGCGTCTGGAAATCGGCATTGATGCCGCGCTCGACCAGCACCCGTTTAGCTTCGTCGACATCCCAGCCGAAATAGCGGAACACATCGGTGGCGATCAGCCGGTCGCGGCTGGCGACGCAGGCTTCGTACGCGAACTGCGCGCGATCCTCCCGCTCTTCTTCCGACAGCGTCTGGATGAAGTCTTCGAGGTAGTTCACCCCGAACGTCACGTGCCGCGCCTCATCGCGGATGACGAGGTACAGCAGTTCTTTCAGCACGGGGTCGTTGGTGTCGTTTCTCGCGCTGTGAAACACGGCCAGCGCGAGCCCTTCCAGGATTACCTGCATGCCTATGAACTTGAGGTCCCACCGCTCGTCGGTGAGGATCTTGTCCAGCAGATCCTTCAGGCCGCGCGTAACCGGATACCGGAATCCCACCTTGGTCTTGAGGTATCGATTGAACACCTCGACATGCCGAGCCTCGTCGAATGTCTGTGACGCCGCATAGAGTTTCGCGTCGAAGGTCGGAGCGCTCGACGCGAGCTGCGAAGCGACGAGCAGCGCACCCTGCTCGCCGTGGAGGAATTGCGACAGGGACCACGCATGGATGTGAAAAAAGTATTCGACCCTGCGCTCCGCGGTCATCGCGTCCCACGGCGCATAGCCGTTCCAGGGGTTGTCCGTGAGCCACCGCTCGATCTGTTCCTCATCCCACGGCTCGGCCTCCTGCCAGTCCGGGGTCTGGTCCCAGTGGATATCGAAGCTCGCGTTCCAATTGAGACGCTTGCCGAGCTCGTAGAGTTTGCGTATGCGATCCTCGGCGACCCGATAGTCCCAGTTGTAGCTGCAGGCGAGAGGAGTCCTGAAAATCTCGGCGACGCGCACGACCTCCGCGGGGCCAAGCGACTCGGGCTTTTCCCCGTCGCCAACGGTCCGCGCGATGCGTTCTTCGCCGTTGCTGGCCACTCGAATTTCGGGCCTGAACCGGGTGATCGAGCGCGGGGCGTCCTTGACTCGGTTGATCAACATTCCATTTTTCCGGGGGGGGGGGGAGAGCGTTCCATTGTAGTTTGGACAGTAGCACAATCGGCTGGCGGCGGCGTGAGATATGGACCCTTCACGCGCGGTTAGGTTCCGCGGGGGAATGCGATGGTCGAATTGACTTTGGACGCCGGGATGGACCGCGCTGCCAGGACGATCCTGAGGCTGATGCCGACCTGGCGCACGGACCGGATGGAACGCATCGCCTATCTCGACGGCGGCTACGCCAACGACAACTATCGCTTCGAGTACGGCGGAGAGGCGTTCGTCGTCCGAATCGTCCGTCGCCCCACCCGCCCACGCGACTCGGAGATGCGCTTCATGCAACTTCCGGTCGCGCCCGAGGTCGTGGCCGCAGACCGGGTTCGGGGCGACATGATCACGCGCTGGATCGAGGGTGCGCTGCTGGCGAAATCACCCGCCGAACCGCACGAGGCGGCGATGTACCTCCAGGAACTCCACGGCACCGTGCCGCGCGGCATAGACCGATACGACGCGGTGCGCATCGTTCGCCTCTATTCGCGCGACGCGCCGGTTTCCCGGGTTGCGGCCGCGGCGCTGCGCCATCTCGACTGGTCGGTCGAGGACACAGCCGGTTGCCACAACGACCTGAACCCGTGGAATGTGCTTCGATGCGGCGCGTCCTGGCGCACGCTCGACTGGGAGTTCGCCGGCGACAACGACCCGCTGTTCGACCTCGTTGGCCTCGGCTACGGCATGGAGTACAGCGAAGACGCGTTCGATGCGCTCGTCGCCGCGTACTATCGGAACCGTCCGAGCGACAGGCGCCTGGTTGCGACCCGAATCCTCTACCAGCTTCGGGAACATGCCTGGGCCCTGCACCAGATCCACCTCGGCAACACGCGCGACGGAGTGGCGGCCCAGGCCGCCGCCACGGAACGGGAACTGCAACGCCTGACGGGGGGCTGCAAGTGGTGAGGAACCGCGGTCTAAGGACCCGGCGGGACAATGCCATGACGCTCCAGCGCCGCCAGGGCGGATTGCAGCCGCGCGCTGTCGGTTCCCCCAACGATGCCGAACCTTGTCCCGCGTTCCACCAGCGCTGCCCGGTACACGTCGAACAGCCGCTCG
Organism: Pseudomonadales bacterium; assembly: GCA_963668365.1. Lineage (GTDB taxonomy): Bacteria > Pseudomonadota > Gammaproteobacteria > Pseudomonadales > Azotimanducaceae > VXNE01. Next base: position 3,041,623 of record OY764266.1, on the reverse strand, counting down.
CGGTCAAATTGCGATTCGCGCAGCGGATCGGGTTCCCAGTCCAGATCCGGGCGCGCAAGCAAGCACATGCGGGGAGGTTGCGAGCGAATCGTCGCCTGCACCCAGTCTGGCACCCGCCCGTATCTTTCCTGCCACCAGATGCGAATCACCAACATGTCCGTGTCCAGCACCAGCACCCCGGGCACCTTTTCCAGCGCGCGGTTCTCGAGGTCCATCTGGCCCCGGGCGATTGCCGCGAGGTCGTTCTCGTCGTAGTTTCGCCGGCCGGAAAGGTATGCGCGGGCGTATTCCTCCACCCACGGCGCACCGAATCGCTTCGCCAGCGCCACGGCGAGGGTCGTCTTGCCGCAACTTTCGGGACCGACGATGGAGATGATCTGCGTCACCGCGCCAGTGTAGATCAGGAGGGCTGCGCTGGGGCATTCCCATAACCTGCGGATGGACTTGCTAAAATCCCACCGGGTGTCGTGTTTGGACTCTCCATGACAAAGACTATCGCCATCGTCGAGGACGATCCGGATCAGCGTGCCAACTACGCGGACGCGATCACCGCGAAAGGTTACGACGTTACCGAGTACGACAATCGCGAGACGGCTCTTTCCGGTTTCGAAAGGCAACTGCCGGATCTCGCGATTCTTGACATCGTGCTCGGCAACGAAGTCGATGCCGGCTTTCAGCTTTGCCGCGACCTGCTCTCCCGCGCGCCGTCACTCCCGGTCATCTTCCTTACGGAACGGATCGACGAGATCGACAAGATTTCCGGGCTCAGGCTCGGCGCCTGGGACTACCTCCCCAAACCCATTTCCCTCGACTACCTCGCCGAGCGCATCTCCTCGCTGCTGCGCATAGACGAAGTGCGCACGACAAACCAGGGCGGCACGTCCGACCGCAGCCGACAGATCGGCGATCTCGACCTGAACCAGGATGCGCTCCTGGTCTCATGGAAGAGCCAGCGCATCAACCTGTCGGGCACCGAGTTCCGCATGCTGGCCAAGCTGGTCCGCCGTCCCGGACATGCTGTCAGCTATGAGATGCTCATGGACGCGACCATGCAGAGCTTCGTCACGAACAACACCATCAACACCCACATGCGGAACATCCGCAAGAAGTTCCAGGCGGTCGACCCGCAGTTCGCCTGCATCAAGAGCGAGTACGGCTTCGGCTATCGCTGGTCCGTGACATGAAGATCGGTTCCAGGTTCCGCGGCCCGCGCCTGCGCACAAAGCTGCTGCTGCTCGCGCTCGGCGTGCTGGCCCTGCCCTACCTGTCATATCTCCAGCTCGCAGAAATGGAGCGGCTGCTGATCCAGGGCCAGTCCAATGCGCAGTTGCTCACCGCCGAGGGCATCTCGACCCTGTTCAATGATCGGCAGGACCTGTTCAACGATCTTCCTGTCAGCCTGGAGGACTACGAAACGCTCTTCGCGCATCCAATCGAGAGTCCCGTGCGCCTCGACGGCGGGATCGAGGATTGGGGCGATGTGGGAACCCGGATGCAGCGATTCGGAGCCGAGGACGGCGAAGTCCGGGATGGCAGCTTCAGCCTGGTCCTCGGCGAGAGGGGCGGATATCTCTACGGGTTCATCAAGATCCTGGACGACCTGCGGATATACCGCGAACCGTCCTCCCTGCGACTCGACAACGCCGACCATGTGCGTCTGAGCTTCATCCGTACCGACGGCGACGAGGGACGGGCCACCATCACCCTGCCCCGCCCCGGGGTCACCACGGCGTATCGCATGCAGGAGGACTGGCGCTACGCGGAAACCGGCGCCCCGGCGAAACAGATCCAGGGATATGTGACGGAGACCGGGACGGGGTACGACGTCGAGTTCCGGCTGCCGCTGTCGCTGCTCGGGTCGCGACGATACTTCGGCGTCGCCTTCGCGGATGTGGATGCCGAGACGGGCGAGATGCGTTCGCTCACGCAAACGCTGCCCACCGCCGGCAAGGAGAGTTTCAATCTCGTGATTCTCCGCTCTCCGGAGTTGCTGAACATCATCGAGGGACTCGGCTATTCGGGCTCCCGTATTCTCATCATCGACCCGGAGCGAAGAGTGCGCGCCGAAACCGGCAGCCACACCATCGCCGGCGAGCCCCGCGACGAGTCCGACTGGGTCTACAAGATCGGCGAGTGGATTCGCAGGTTCTCATCCACCGTGCCGGAGGCAGGAACCGTCGAGGAGGTCATTGACGCATCGCTTGAAGGCGGACCGATCGCGCTGCCGCGCGCGCTGGAGAACGGCGTGGAGATCATCACCGCGGCGTATCCCATCGTTTCGGAAGACGCCGTCCTCGGCACCGTGCTGGTCGAACAGAACATGGACGAGATCCTGGCTTTCCAATACCAGGCGATCGAACGGGTCATGCTCGTCTCCGCCCTGATCCTGCTGTTCGTGTTCCTGGCGCTGTTCGCGTTTTCGGCCCGGCTGGCATGGCGAATACGCAACCTGCGCCGAGAAGCGGCAGCAGCGATCGACGAGTACGGACGGTTGCGCACCTTGTCGCTCAAGGCCGAACGCGGCGCCGGCGACGAGATCGGCGACCTGTCGCGCAGCGTGTCCAACGTCCTGACACGCCTGCACCATCACAACACGTTCATCGAGAACATGCCGCGCACGCTCCGCCACGAGATCAACAATCCGCTCAACACGCTAAGCACCTCGCTGCAGCACCTGGAACACGAAAGCCCGTCCGGCGCGAGCAAGTATCTGGCGAGCGCCAAGCGCGGGGTCATGCTGATCGGCTCCATCGTGCAGAACCTGGCCGACGCCGCGAATCTCGAGGAGTCCCTGCAGGCGGAGGAGATCGAAGTCATAGACATGCAGCAGTTTCTCGAGCGCTACGTCGGCAACCTGAAGGCGACCCGGAAGCATCGGGAGATCGTCTTTCGGGGCGCATCGCATCCGCTGCTTGCCCGGATCGCGGATTTCAGGGTCGAACAACTCCTGGACAAGATCATCGACAACGCCGTCGACTTCCACCATGCGGGTAGTCCCATCAAGGTGCAGCTCGATGACTACGGGGACTCGCTGCAGATTACCGTGGCCAATCGGGGACCCGTCCTGCCCACCGCCGACGGCCAGTCGCTGTTCGAATCCATGGTGAGTCACCGCAGTCCGCAGAGCCGGCTGCATTTCGGTCTTGGCCTCTACGTCGTGCGCGTGATCGCCGAGCACCACGGCGGGGCGGTCAGAGCCGCGAACCTGGCGGACGGCTCGGGCGTCGCCATCATGGTGCGGCTACCCCTGGTCTCTTCTGTCGCCGCGAACGAGGAGCTGCGGGCAGCGCGGTCCAGCTAACGGTCCAACCGGACAACGGCGCTTGTCAGCGCGTCGCCTCGCCCGGCAATCCGACCGCTTCGTCCAGTCGCGCATCGGTCACGCAGGGCGCGGGACCCATGCGAAGCACGGTCCCGCGGTGGTCCGTGAATACCTCGCAACGACAGAAGTTCACCGATCTTCGGACAGCTCTGGTAGTTCTGGAAACTCGGATTCGTGGCCATGGGCATCACTCGTGGGGCAAACCGGTCCGGCTGTCAGCGCCCGGGCCGTACACCGCATCCAGCGCGACCTCCCCGTCGCAACGCACTTCGCCGCGCTCGACCATGTAGAGGATCGCCGCAAAGACGCTTCGCGCCGCGGCTGGATACATGAACTCCGGCAACTCGGCGTACATGACGGGCACCATCTTCCGGATCGTCCGGATACCGCGCCCGAGACACGTGCGAATCTCATTCTCCCGCTCCAGCCGATGCGCGACGAAGGCCTCCACATGGGGTTTGGGTCGCGTGATCGCCGGCCCGTGCGTGGGCCAGTAGACGGCGTCGTCGCGCTCGAGCAGCCGGCGCAGGCTCCCCATGTAGCTCTTCATGTCGCCGTCCGGCGGCGAGACGATGCTGGTGGACCAGCCCATCACGTGATCGCCGGTGAACAGCGCCCTCTCTTCCCGCAGTTGGTAGCAAATGTGATTCGAGGTGTGGCCGGGCGTATACACGCATTCCACCGACCAGCCGTCGCCTTCGATCACGTCGCCGTCGGACACCTTGACGTCCGGCATGAAATCCATGTCGCCCCCCTCCTCCACCGGCACGCCCTGCTCGATCTTGCCCGCGCCGTGGGGTCCGTATCCATACGTGGGCGCATCCGTCGCCTCGCGCAGCAGCCGGCACCCGGGCGAGTGATCCATGTGCGTATGCGTCACCAGCACATGCGTGATGCGCTCTCCCCGCGTCGCGGCGATGATGGCTTCGACATGTGCGGGATCCGGGGGCCCGGGGTCGATCACCGCCACCCTGCCCCGCCCAAGAATATAGGTGCCGGTGCCGTACAGCGTGAAGGGGCCGGGATTGTCTGCGATGACCCGCCGGATTTTGGGCGACAACTCGGCGACTTCGCCGTATTCGAAGTGCAACTCGCGACGAAACGGGATCTCTACCGCCATCGCGCTGCGCCGGCGTTTCCAGATCCCCGCGGTGTTTCGGTCTGTCGGCGAATATCGTCCATTCCGGCGATAGTGCCATGAAAACGACACTGTAATCGCCTATCGCGGCCCCTATAATTGCCGGTTCGCTAACGCTCGATCCGCATTGGAGATTCGAATGGGATACCAGCACATCGCAGTACCGGACAAAGGCGACAAGATCACCGTCAACGGTGACGGCAACCTGAACGTTCCGGACGATCCGATTATCCCGTTCATCGAGGGCGACGGCATCGGAGTCGATATCTCGCCGGTCATGATCAAGGTCGTCGATGCCGCGGTTCAGAAGAGCTACGAGGGCGAACGCGCGATCTCCTGGATGGAGGTGTACGCCGGCGAGAAGTCTCTCGCGCTGTACGGCGAAGACGAGTGGCTGCCGGACGAGACATTCGAGGCGATGCGCGAGTTCCACGTCGGCATCAAGGGACCGATGACGACGCCGGTCGGCGGGGGAATACGCTCGCTCAACGTGGCCTTGCGGCAGGTGCTGGATCTCTATGTCTGCCAGCGGCCCGTGCGTTGGTTGCGCGGCGTGCCAAGCCCCGTGAAATCACCGGAAAAGACCGACATGACGATCTTTCGGGAGAACACGGAGGATATCTACGCCGGCGTCGAATGGGAGGCGGACTCGGCGGAAGCCGTCAGGGTCATCCGTTTCCTGCGGGAACAGATGGGCGTGCAGAAGATCCGTTTCCCGGAACACTGCGGGGTCGGCATCAAGCCGATTTCCGTCGAAGGCACCCAGCGCCTTGTGCGCAGGGCGCTGCAGTACGCGATCGCCGAAGACCGCGACTCGGTGACCTTCGTGCACAAGGGCAACATCATGAAATTCACCGAGGGCGCGTTCAAGGACTGGGGCTATGAACTCGCCGCCTCCGAGTTCGGCGCGACCCTGCTGGACGGGGGGCCGTGGCACGAACTGACGAACCCGAACACAGGCAGGCGGATCATCATCAAGGACGTGATCGCCGACGCCATGCTGCAACAGATACTCACGCGTCCGGACGAATACGACGTCATCGCGACGATGAACCTGAACGGCGACTACCTGTCCGATGCCCTGGCGGCCCAGGTCGGCGGCATCGGCATCGCGCCGGGCGCCAATATCGGCGACACGGTCGCGCTGTTCGAGGCAACCCACGGCACGGCGCCGAAATATGCCGGCCAGGACAAGGTCAATCCAGGCTCGCTGATCCTCTCGGCGGAAATGATGTTGCGTCACCTGGGATGGCGCGAGGCCGCCGACGCGATCGTGCAGGGCATGGAGGCCGCCATTTCCAAGGGCACCGTCACCTATGACTTCGAGCGCCTGATGACGGGGGCCAGGCTGCTCAAGTGCTCGGAGTTCGGCGACGCGATCATCGCTGAAATGTAAGCGCCGCGCCGGCGGCGCCCATTGCCTCAGCCGTACACTTGCGGCGGCACACACGCGCCACGCTTGGCCGAAGCCGACTCACAGGCGTGTCCGGGACCAAATGCGAACCGGGGAAGGCGGGAGCGACGGTCAGGGACGCTAGAACGGAGATTGACAGCGGTGTAGCCTATCGGCTACTCGCCGTCGTTCCGCCAGTGCTTCGCCCGCTCGAAGTCGTCGCCCGTGGAGCGGACCCAGGTTCCTTTCGACCCGGTCCGGACCTCTTTCTTCCAGAACACCGCCTTCGTCTTCAGCATGTCCATGACGAACTCGCATCCCGCGAACGCGGCGCCCCGGTGGGCCGACGCCACGAGCACCAGCACGATCTGATCCCCCGGCCTGAGATCGCCGACGCGATGGATGACTACGACATCCTGTAGCGGCCAGCGCCCCCGCGCCTGCTCGACGATGCGCTCCATGCTCGACTCGGTCATGCCGGGATAGTGCTCGAGAAACAGTCCGGACACTTCCTCCCCGGCCCGCGCGCGCTCCCGCACCAGTCCCGCGAAGGCAACGATGCTGCCCGCAGAACCGCCGATGCGTTTTCGAAGCGCATCCCATTCTCGATCCAGGGAGAAGTCGTCCTCCTGTATGCGGATCGACACGGCTCAGCCCCCCGTCACAGGCGGCATGAACGCGATCTCGTCACCCGCTGCCAGCACCGCCGCCTCGCCATCGTGCACCAGACGACGGTTGACGGCCACGCGAACATCGGCGGCGTCGAGCGCCGCCATCTGATCCTCGCGCAGGCGCGCGGCGAGGCACCGCCTGAGATCGATGAGACTGGCGCCATCCCCGATGTCGATATCGAGAACATCGGTCTCGACTGCTTCCCGGAGCGACGCGAAAAAGAAGGCGCGCACCTTCATCGATGCCACGCGCCGCTTGCGCCGCCTTCCTTGGCGACGAGTTGCACGCTCTCTATGCGCATGCCCCGGTCCAGGGACTTGCACATGTCGTATACCGTGAGGGACGCGACGCTCGCCGCCGTCAATGCCTCCATCTCGACGCCGGTCTTCGCGCTGACCTTGCACCGCGCATCGATGCGCAGCCTGTCCTCGCCCACAACCTCAAAGTCCACCGTCACCGTGGACAGCGGCAGCGGGTGGCAAAGCGGGATGAGTTCGCTGGTGCGCTTGGCGGCCTGAATGCCCGCGATTCGCGCCGCCGCAAAGACATCGCCTTTCGGCACGCTGCCGGAGCGGATCTCCGCCAACGTCGAGGGTCGCATCGCGAGAATCGCCTGCGCCCGGGCCGTGCGCACGGTGACGGCCTTGTCCGACACGTCGACCATGCGGGCCGCGCCGTCGTCGCCGATGTGTGTGAGTCGCGCCATGCGCGCGATTACAAACCAGCACACCGGGCCATGCAACCAATGCAACCCGCACACCTCTCGGCGGGGAGCAACCGCGCGTACAATATTGGTTCTCCTCGGATATGGGACAAGTAATCGGTGACCGGGCCCAAGGTGATCGTCGGCATGTCGGGCGGCGTCGATTCAGCGGTCGCCGCCCTCCTCCTTCTGCGACAGGGATACCGCGTCGAGGGCATGTTCATGAAGAACTGGGACGACGACGACGACGAGGAGCACTGCGCCGCCGAAATCGATCGCGACGACGCGCGCTCCGTCTGCTCGCGTCTCGAGATCACGCTGCACGAGGCGAATTTCGCGGCCGAATACTGGGACAATGTCTTCGCCGGCTTTCTTGCCGAGTACGCCGCCGGGCGCACGCCGAATCCCGACGTGCTCTGCAACCGGGAGATCAAGTTCAACCTCTTCCTGGACTACGCCAGGCTGCTGGGGGCGGACATGATCGCAACCGGCCACTATGTGCGCGCAATGCATGAGAACGGCGAGTTCCAACTGTTGAAAGGCGTGGATCGGGAAAAGGACCAGAGCTATTTCCTCCAGGCCGTTCCCGGCGCACAGTTCCGGCAGTGCCTGTTTCCGCTCGGCGAAATGCACAAGCGCGATGTACGACGAATGGCCAGGGAGGCCCGCCTGCCTGTCCACGACAAGAAGGACAGCACCGGCATCTGTTTCATCGGCGAGCGGCGTTTCGCCGAATTCCTCGCGCGCTACCTGCCCGAAATCGAAGGGCGCATAGTCGACGCGAAAGGCGAACACCTCGGCGCGCATCGCGGCATCGCCTACTACACGCCCGGACAGCGGCAGGGACTCGGCATCGGAGGGCGGGCGGGTCGCCCGGAAGCGCCATGGTACGTGGTCTCAAAAGACGCCGAGCGCAACGAGCTTGTGGCGAGCCAGGACCAGGCGGACCTGATGAGTCAATCCCTGACCGCCGACGAAATGAACTGGCTGGCCGAAGTCGGTCCACCCTTCCATTGCGCCGCCAAGGTGCGCTACGGACAGGCCGACCAGCCCTGCTTCGTGACCCGGCACGGAACGGGCGTCCGGGTCGATTTCGAAGCTCCCCAGCGCGCGGTGGCGCCGGGGCAGCATGTCTGCCTTTACGACGGCGAGCGGTGCCTCGGCGGCGGCGTGATCGTCGACGCGTTGTCGGCGACACAACGGGCGGTGGCGTAATGGAACCGGGATCCATGACCGCCATCTCTCCCCTCGACGGGCGCTATCGCTCCCGGCTCGCAGCGCTCGCGCCGCTCGTCAGCGAGTTCGGCCTCATGCGCAATCGCGTCATGGTCGAAGTGGAGTGGTACCTGCACCTCGCGGCCGAAGAGCAGATTCCTGAACTTCCGGAGCCGGACGGCCCGGCCCGGAGTGCCGCGCGCGCAATCTGGCAAGACTTCACGGTCGCCGATGCCGAACGCATCCGGGACATCGAGCGGACCACCAACCACGACGTAAAGGCGGTCGAGTACTTCGTCAAGGAGCGTATCGGGGCCGTGGCGGAAGAGCGCCTGGAATTCGTGCATTTCGGCTGCACGTCCGAGGACATCAACAATCTCGCCTACGCGGTCATGCTGAAACGCGCGCGGGAAGAGGTCATGGCTCCCGCCATGCGCGAGGTGATCGAACGTTTGCGGGAACTGGCGTCCGCGACCGCGAGTGTCCCCATGCTCGCCCGCACCCATGGCCAGGCTGCTTCACCCACCACCGTCGGCAAGGAACTCTCGGTATTCGTCGCCCGCCTCGAGCGCCAGCTCAGCGGCTTCGAGAGCGTCGGTGTCCTCGGCAAGATGAACGGCGCCGTCGGCAACTACAACGCGCATCTCGCGGCCTTTCCGGAAATCGACTGGCCGGCCCTCGCCGCCCGCTTCGTCGAAGGCCTGGGGCTCGGCTTCAACGCATACACCACCCAGATCGAGCCGCACGACTACATCGCCGAGTACTTCGATTCGCTGATCCGCTTCAACCAGGTTCTTCTCGACCTGGCGCGGGACGTCTGGGGCTATATCTCCGTCGGCTATTTCCGGAGCCGACGCGTCGAGGGGGAGACCGGCAGTTCGACGATGCCGCACAAGGTCAATCCCATCGACTTCGAGAATGCGGAAGGCAACCTGGGCGTGGCCAACGCGCTGATGTCGCATCTGGCCCGCAAGCTCGCCGTTTCGCGCTGGCAGCGCGACCTTTCCGATTCCACCGCGCTCAGGTCCGTCGGGGCATGTCTCGGGCATTCGCTGGTCGCCTGCAGTTCCAGCTTGCGGGGCATCGGCAAACTCGAACTCGATTCCGATCGGCTGCGGCAGGACCTCGACAGCAGTTGGGAGGTGCTGGCCGAGGCGGTGCAGACCGTGATGCGCCGCGAGGGGCTGCCCGAGCCCTATGAACGGCTGAAGGAACTGACGCGCGGACGGGAACTGAACGAAGCGTCTTACAAGAAGCTGATCGAAGCCCTCGACCTGACGGCGCCCGCGCTCGATGCGCTGCGTCGGCTGACTCCGGCGGGCTATACCGGGCTGGCGCAACGGCTCGCGGAAATGCTCACCCAGCCGGATGCCTGACACCGCGCGGGGGGCATGCAGTGAGTTTTCGCATCGTCGAGGCCGACTGGCGCAACCGGGGCGCCGAACTGATGGCGATCCGAAACGCCGTCTTCGTCGACGAGCAAGGCGTCCCCCCGGAACTCGAAAGCGACGGCCGCGACGGCGAGGCGATGCACTTCCTCGCCCTGGACGGGGCGGATGTTCCGGTGGGAACGGCGCGCCTCCTTCGGGACGGCCAGATCGGCCGCATCGCCGTGCTGCCGGCCTTTCGACGCCGCGGCATCGGTCGCCGCCTGCTGGATCGCGCGGTGGACTCGGCTCGCGCCAGGGGCGACCGGCAGGTCTGGCTACACGCGCAGATCGAGGCCCAGGATCTCTACCTGCGGGCGGGGTTTCACATCGTCGGCGAGCGCTTCATGGATGCCGGAATCCCGCACATCGCGATGGAACGCGACCTCGGATAGCGCGCTGGCCCGTAACGAGCGCTGTTATCCGCCGGCGGCGGCGAGGTCCGAGAGCAGCCCGGACAAACCCATGGCTTCGACGCCCGCGCCTTTGGGGAATCGGTCTTCCCTCCCATGCAAGATGATTGCGCGATCCGGCTTCACGTCTTCGAACGCCGCGTGCAGCGCTCGCTCCGTAGTCGCCAGTCCACGTCTGACCTCGATCGCCCATCGCCGACTGTTCGGCATGTCGAGAATGAGATCAAGTTCCACGCCGGTTGCCGTGCGGTAAAAGCTGGCCTCCGTACGTTCCGGCACCGCCCGAAGGACCGTCTCGATCACGAAACCTTCCCAACTCGATCCGGCAACGGGGTGGCCAAGCACCGACTCCACAACCCTATGCCGCTGGCTGGATGTAAACGATCACCGTGGCGTTGTCCTGATACGGCATCGACTTGCTACTGACCGCAGCGAGCAACCCCTCGACCATCGCCCTGCTTGAGGTGGCATGCGTTGCGGCGATAGTGGCGATCTCGTCCTCTCCGAGTATTTCCAGGCCGTCGCTCGCGAGGATCAGGACATCGCCCGGGTCCAACTCGATGGCATCGTCCTGCAGGTCTATCAGCGGAATGTCCTGACCCATGACCACCGAGCGCAGCCGGTGGTGACGGGCGTCCGTCGCTGCTTCCTCGGCCGTCAGAGAGCCGAGTTGCACCAGTTGTCTGAGAAGTGGTGACATGGAGTGATCGCGGTTGAGGCGCAATAGCTCTCCTTTCGAAAAGAGCCACATGGGCGAGTCGCCGACGCTAAGCCAGCGCAGGAACCGACCACCCATGATATGTGCCGCTACGAGGGTCGTTCCCATGCCATGCAGAGACGGGTTTCCTCGCGCCACGCTTCCGAGCCTCGAGTTGGCCCGGCGAAGACAATCTTCCAGGCGTTCCGAGATCGCGCCCCGCGTGTCGAGGAAAGCGTCACCGAAGGTTTCGACGACGACCCGACTGGCGGTGGCGCCGCCGGCATGTCCGCCAAGGCCGTCTGCAACGAGCAACACGCATTGCTCGCCGACGTTTCGAAAGCCGGAGTCCACCACCCAGCCATAGCTGTCCTGCTGTTCCTGTCGCTGTCCCTGAATCTGGCCGCCCGCGCAGCCGGAAGGGCCTTCGACAGCGGGTCGATCAGGTCCCTGGACGGTGTGTTTCAAATCGATTCCCTGTGTTCGTTGCGAGTTGCCTGGCACCGAACCGACGCTTTCGGACGCCCCACCCGACATTTCTTCGATTCTCCGGCGAGAAATCTCACCAACGAAGCCCGTCATGGTGCAAAATGATAAGCGCACCTCTACTTCGAAATCCCTTCGGCGCGATGCCACGCCGAAGTCACCTGCTATAGGAGACCCGAATGGCACTGCACTATGTTCCCCGCAAGTCGCGGGAGGAACAGATTCGTGAGCTCGAACACGAATGGGAGACCAATGCGCGCTGGGCGGACGTGAAGCGCGGCTACCGTGCCGAAGACGTCGTCAAGCTCCGCGGCACCATCCCGCATCGAAGCATGCTCGCCGCCCACGGCGCCGACAAACTGTGGGAATCCCTGCAGACAGAAGACTATGTGAACGCGCTCGGCGCTGTCACGGGCGGACAGGCCGTGCAGCAGGTCAAGGCCGGCATCAAGGCGATCTATCTGTCGGGCTGGCAGGTGGCGGCAGACAACAACACGTCGGAGACGATGTATCCCGACCAGTCCCTGTATGCCGTGAATTCCGTGCCGCAGGTCGTGAACCGGATCAACAACGCATTTCGTCGCGCCGACGAGATCCAGTGGGCGAACGGCGTCGACGACGGGATCGACTTCTATGCGCCTATCGTCGCGGACGCCGAAGCCGGTTTCGGGGGTGTGTTGAACGCCTTCGAGCTAATGAAGGCGATGATCGCGGCCGGCGCCGCCGGCGTGCACTTCGAGGACCAGCTCGCTTCGGTCAAGAAATGCGGCCACATGGGAGGCAAGGTCCTGGTGCCGACCAAGGAAGCTGTGCAGAAGCTGATCGCCGCCCGTCTCGCGGCGGATGTCTGTGATGTCCCCACCGTCCTGATGGCGCGCACCGATGCGAACGCGGCGGACATGGTGGTGAGCGATGTAGACGAATGCGAGGCGCCCTTCCTGACGGGCGAACGTACGCCGGAAGGCTTCTATCGCACGCGCCCGGGCATGGACCAGGCCGTCGCCCGCGGCCTCGCCTACGCGCCCTACTCGGATCTCATCTGGTGCGAAACGGCCGTGCCGGATCTCGACGAGGCAAAGCAGTTTGCCGAGACGATCCACAGGGAGTTTCCAAACCAGATGCTGGCTTACAACTGCTCGCCGTCGTTCAACTGGAAAGCGAACATCGACGACGCGACCATCGCCAAGTTCCAGGTTGAATTAGCCGCCATGGGATACCGATTCCAGTTCATTACCCTGGCCGGTATTCACAGCATGTGGTACAGCATGTTCGAACTCTCCCGCGGCTATGCCGAACGGCAGATGTCCGCCTACGTCGAACTACAGCAGAAGGAGTTTGCGGCGGCAGAGGACGGCTACTCGTTCGTCAGCCACCAGCAGGAAGTGGGAACCGGCTACTTCGACGAGGTGGCCAACGTGATCCAGGGCGGCGAGTCCTCGGTCACGGCACTGACCGGGTCAACCGAGGAACAGCAGTTCCGCCAGGCGCAGTCCGGATAGCGGGAGAGCGGTTCGGCCCTAACGCAAGTAGGGCTCGAGGGACGCTGCAAGCTCGTCGTAACCGCGAACGGCATCGATGGCCGGATGGGCCGCGGTGACTTTCGCCGGCGCGTCGAAGAAAAAGCCGTGGTTCGCGGCCTGCAGCATTCCCACGTCGTTAAACGAATCGCCGGCAGCGCAGACGGTGTATCCGAGCGCCTGAAACGCCTCGACTGCGGCCTGTTTCGGATTGTCCTGGCGGAGCCGGTAGCCGACGATGTAATCGTCTTCGACAGTGAGCTTGTGGCACAGCAAGAGCGGGTATCCGAGCTTGGCGACAAGCGGCATGGCGAACTCGTAGAAGGTGTCGGACAGTATCGCCAACTGGAACCGTTCTCGCGCCCAGGCGAGAAAATCCGTTGCGCCGGGCAGCGGTTCGAGTGATCGGATCACGTCGAGCATGGCGCTGAAAGGCACATCGTGGCGAGTCAGGGCACGCAACCGCAACTGCATGAGGTCGTCGTAGACCGGGACATCGCGGGTGGTCCTCTGCAGTTCGTCGATGTCTCGGTCCCTCGCGATCGCTTGCCACATCTCGGGCACAAGGACGCCTTCGAGGTCAAGGCACAGGATGTTCAATGGAGCCCCCGGGCAACGCGGAGCGCGTATGTTAGAACGAGACTGCGGGTTTTACATCGTGGCGGCGAGCCCGCTCCCGAACGGTCCCCCGAGCCGCTGACCTCGCCCCTTCCCGAATAGACCGGGGTCGCAGCCGATCCCCCGCCCGCAAGTGTCGCGAGCCTTATGCATATGACGAGACGGTATTACTTTTGCAAGGGGTAGGCTGCTAGTCTTTATTCCGTTTCGTTGTAATGATCGCTTGATGCCCAACACGAGCACAGTTTCGCGCGTCTTGCCGGAAGCGTCCCAGGATGCCCCGGTAAAGGTGCTCGAGGACGCCTTCGCGCGATTTGACAGCATCGCCATATCGTTCAGCGGCGCCGAAGACGTCGTGCTGATCGACATGGCGAGTTCGATCCTCGGGAAGGACGTTCCTGTTTTCACGCTGGATACCGGGCGCCTGCATCCGGAAACCTATCGATTCATCGAAACGGTTCGCGAACGCTACGATATCGCCGTGGAGGTTCGATTCCCGGATGCGACCGCCGTTGGCGAACTCGTGCGGCAGAAGGGCCTGTTCAGCTTTTACCGCGACGGGCACCGGGAGTGCTGCGCCGTACGCAAGATCCAGCCCCTGCGCGAGAAACTGGCCGGCCTCGACGCGTGGGTCACCGGCCAGCGTCGCGACCAAGGCGTCACCCGCACCGCCCTTCCGACCGAGCAGGTCGATACGGCCTTCTCCACGCCCGAGCGGACCCTGGTCAAGTTCAATCCGCTGGCCGAGTGGACCAGGGCGGATGTCTGGTCGTACATCCGCGAGCACGATGTGCCCTACAACCCTCTCCACGACCAGGGGATGCCAAGCATCGGTTGCGAGCCCTGCACCCGCGCCATCGGGCCGAATGACAGCGAACGCGACGGGCGCTGGTGGTGGGAAAACGCAGACCACAAGGAATGTGGCCTGCACTCCCAGAACGTCATACCCGTGAAGCCGGTCACTGCTGACCCTTAGCGGATCGGCAGTTCGATGTCCGCGAAAAGCTCTTCCCGGCGCGCCCGGTTGGTCGTCGCGAGCGCGGCCGTCACCAGTTCGTCCGTCAGGTGGCTGGCGAACAGGCTGACGAAGTCCAGCATGAACCGCCGCATGAACGTTCCCTTGCGGCAACCGATGTAGGTCACGCTCGGCCGGAACAGGTGACTTGCATCGATCGCCGTGAGATCGCTGTCCCACTCGGGGTCGTACGCCATGGTCGCGATGATGCCGATGCCGAGCCCCATGCGAACGTAGGTCTTGATCACGTCCGTGTCGGTCGCCGTAAAGACGATGTTCGGCTTGAGTCCCGCCGCGAGGAACGCCTCGTCGAGACGCGAGCGGCCGGTGAAGCCGAAGACATAGGTCACCAGGGGCTGCTCCGCCACGTCCCGCAGCGAAATGGATGCCTTGGACGACAACGGATGGCCATTCGGGACCACGACGGCGCGCGTCCAGCGGTAGCAGGGCATCATGATCAGGTTGTTGAAGTGTTCCATGCCCTCCGTCGCGATGGCGAACTCGACCTCCCCGTTTTCCGCGAGCCTTGCGATCTGCTCCGGCGCGCCCTGGTTCATGTGCAAAGCCACCTCGGGGTATTCGGTCCGGAATTCCTCTATCACCGGCGGTAGCGCGTATCGCGCTTGCGTGTGTGTCGTCGCGATGGAGAGGCTTCCCCGACGCTCGTTGCTGTATTCCTCGGCGACGCGCCTGATGTTCTCCACCTCGTAGAGGATATCGCGCGCCATTTCGACGATGACTTCCCCGGCCGCCGTCACATGCGTGAGGCGCTTGCCGCTCCGGGCGAATATCTGAATGCCGAGTTCGTCCTCAAGCATCCGGACCTGCTTGCTGATGCCCGGTTGCGACGTGTAAAGGCTTTCCGCCGTGGCGGACACGTTCAGGTCATGGTTGGCGATTTCCCAAACGTATCGCAGTTGTTGAAGTTTCACTGCGTTTCTTCCATGGCACAGGCGTCTCCGGAGAGTGTCAGCGACCCGTGGCGACTGCTCCGCGGACGGCAAGCCGGGCCACAGGCGGAACCGAAGGCGCTGCCTTCAAAACACTTATAACGCGAGAGACTTATGGTTTCAACAAAATGCCAAATCAGGCATATGCGTCGCAGTACGGAGGAGTTCTATTCCCCGGGTTTCGTCACACCGTGCGGTACGTGTCCCGCCGTCATGTGACCGCGCGCATGCTCAACGACGACGGCCTGATCGTCGAAGAACACGTCTGCGGCAAATGCCTTCAGAAACTCGGTCTTGTTGCGGCCACCAAGGAACAGGCACTCGTCCAGGCGGATGTCCCAGGCGCGCAAGGTCTTGATGACCCGCTCGTGCGCCGGAGCGCCACGCGCAGTCACAAGCGCCGTTCGAATCGGGCAGCTGTCGAGGGAAAATTCGTGCTGCAACGCCTGCAGTCCGGCGAGAAACGACTTGAACGGACCTCCCTCCAGGGGTTCGTCGGCTGCCGCGGCCTCGCTCGCCGAGAAAGCGTCAAGCCCCGAGGTCTGGAAAACGCGCTCCGCCTGATCCGAAAAGACGACGCCATCGCCGTCGAACGCGATCCTGAGTTCCGTTGGCTCACGGTCCGACCAGGCCGTTCCAAAGATCGTCGCCGCCGCGACGCCGCTGGCCAGGGCCTGGGCGACGTCCTCTGAGACAGTAGACAGGAACAGGTCGCAGTCGAATGCGCGCACATAGCGGTAGGGGTCCGCGCCACCCCCGAACGCCGCCCTTTGGATATCGAGCCCATGTGCGCGAATCGAGTTGAAGATCCTCAAGCCCGTATCTGCGGAGTTACGCGACAGAAGGATTACATCGACTTTATTTTTGCCGAGTATTTCATTGATATTTATCAGTTTCTTGACGAGGGGAAAGGCGTCTCCAGGCTCGAGCACCTCGTCTTCGTGCTCGATCTGATACTTGCGATAGGCTTCGAGCCCGCGCTCCTCGAAAACGCGATTGCTGGCGTCCAGATCAAACAGCGCCCTCGACGAGATCGCTACCGTGAGTGAGTATTCCCTTCGCATAGTCTCCAGCGGCCTGCCGCGGTCGGCGGGATACCCGTCAGTTCGCTTCGGACGATCCCTGGCACGCGAATCAGTGCCGACCAACGAGGTTCGCCCCAAGGTCGAGCGCGCGTACAAGGGTGCGCGCGCGTTCGCGTTGAAGCGCGGCTCAAGGAGTCATGCGTCGAGATCGGGAATGAGGCCGCTCTGGAGACGGCTGATCATGTCCTTCAGACGAAGTTTCCTCTTTTTCAGTCGCTGAATCCGCATGAGATCGTGATGACCAGTCTCGATCAGGTAGCGGATGACTTCGTCCAAGTCCCGATGCTCGACCTTGAGCTCCTCAAGCCACTTCACTGTATCGGCTTCTTCCAAATTTGTTTCCATGAACAACCTGTCATTGGCATGATAGGGATGTTGATGCCCGCTGTCCCCCTTGAAGTCGAAAGATGAATAAACTTCCATCTTCTAAACGCGCGATCAACCAGTTCCTGGCCAAGGTATCGGCCACCAAGCCTCCGGCAGAGGCTGTCTCGCAACGTCTCATCTTCGCCATGGACGCGACGGCGAGCCGGTCGCCCACGTGGGATCTCGCCTGCTCGCTGCATGCCGAACTCTTCGGCGCCGTGCGCGACGCCGGCAACATCCTCGTTCAACTCGTCTACTTCCGGGGATTCGACGAGTTCCGGGCATCTTCCTGGAGTTCCACACCGGACGCGCTGCTGAACACCATGCTGGGCGTACGCTGCCTGGGCGGCAGGACGCAGATTCTCCGCGTCGTCGAGCACGCGCGCCGGGAGTGCGCGTCCCACCCGATCAGGGCGCTGGTGCTCGTTGGCGACTGCTTCGAAGAAAACCCGAAAGAAGTCGTATCCGCCGCGGGACAGCTCGCCGTGCACGGCGTGCCGATTTTCGTGTTCCAGGAGGGCCACGATCCCCACGCCGGGCAAGCGTTCGCAGAAGTTGCCCGGATTACTGGAGGTGCGCACGTGCCGTTCCGGCAGGGAAGCGCGCAAGAGTTGCGCGAACTGTTGCGGGCCGTGGCCGCCTACGCCGCTCGGGGTCGTTCCGGGCTCGAAGCCGCATTGACCAATCCGATGGCGCACAAACTCCTGACCCAGATCGACCGATGATCGTCGCGATGGCCGGCATCATGGCGGCTGTTGGATTCCTCCTGCTCGTGCGCCTCCTGTGGCTCAAGGCCCAACCGAAGGGTCACGTCGCGCTCCTGACGGCCGCAAGCATCGCGCTGGTGGTGGGCCTCGCCCTGCTGGCGGCGACAGGCCGCCTGCATTGGCTGGTGGCCCTGGGCGCGGCGGTCTTTCCCTTCCTCCGCCGTTTCCTGGCGATCATGCCCTTCTGGCGGATGTTGCGGCGATTCGCGCCGATGGCGGGCCAGGCGTTCTCGAGCGCGCAGGGTCCCGCCGGGGGCAGCGCACCGGAACATTCCGAGGTGCGCACGGGCGACCTGAAGATGACCCTGCATCACGCCTCCGGGGAAATGGACGGCGAGGTGCTCGTCGGCCAGTTTCAGGGACGCAGGCTGTCCGAAATGGTTCTCGACGACTTGAACGCGTTGCGCGCGAGTCTCACTGACGGCCAGTCAGCGCCGCTTCTGGACACTTATATGGAACGGCGGTTCGGAAGCCGACAAGACGGGACAGACGGGAAAAGAGACGAGGGCGCCGGAGCTTCCGAGCCCGAAGGCGCGATGACCGAGTCCCGTGCGCTGGAGATCCTGGGACTGGAACCCGGCGCCTCGGAGCAGGACATCGTGGATGCCCATCGCCGGCTCATGCAGAGACTGCATCCCGACAGGGGGGGATCTACCTACCTGGCGGCCACCTTGAACGAGGCCAAGCGCGTACTGTTGAATCGGTAGCGGAATCAGGGCGCCATCAGGCCCGCGGCTTCCATCTCCAGCGCCACGAGGCGTTTGACCCAGTTGTGCAGCAGCAGGAAGTCGGCGCTGTCGAAACCGAATGTCTCGCTCAAGTCCTTCAGCAGGCACTCTTCCTCGATTTCGAACGCGCCATCGACGTAGCTCAGGCGCAACAGGTTCAACATCGCGATCGTCTGCGCGCGTCGCGTGGGGAAGATGTCGCCAATCCCATCCAGCTCCAGGTAATCGGCCTCGGTGGCCGGATGCAACGCCATCTCGCGTTTGAACTCATCGAGCATGGACTCTTCGTTGGGGTCGAGAAGCCCGTCGGAAACCACGACATTGTGTGCAAGGCCAAGCAACGCCCTACGCTGGTCATCGGTAAGCGACGATAGCCACATTGTCGAAATACTCAGTCGATCGCGCCACGAGATCAGAGGCCCCCGAGAGCGTCCATCGTGCTGGCTACGAAACTCGATATCATGATGACCACGACAAGCCATCCCCACAGGAGAAACAGCTTCATCGCCCACGACTGGCGGCGAAAATCATCAAGCAGGTGGCGCATCGACATCCCACTCCGGAAAAGTCGCGAGAATATCACAGGTGCGTCAAATCAAAGGGCGCTCAGAGCAGCACCCGGACCCGCGCCAGCATAGAATAGGTCCGTGCTCCCCACGCTCGTCACCCTCGACGCAAACCTCCGAAGAACCTTGCCGGAGACGACGGTAGCGGCTCCCCGGGCGCGCTTGGCCCGAGAGATGACATCCGCCCACGACATGGCCATGGTCGAAGCGGGCAGGACCGGCTGGCGAACAGCGGACGTGTTGCCCATCGACGCCTTGATCGCGCGGCGATACGAGGAGCTTTGCGATGCGGGATGGGCCGGCGCCGCGCGCGCGCTCCTGTCCCGCGATGCATTTCGCATCGCCGCCGAACGTTCCGCTCGGGACGAAGACCTGGCAAGGCATGTCGAACTGTTCATGACCGCATGGGGACTTGCCCACGAGTGGCGCTTGTTTGATCACGCCTCGGAACTACAGCGGTCCGAAAATGGTCGCGCCTTTTTTGCCTGGGCTCAACGTTTCGAAAACCAGTGCCGCGAGAACGGCTGGATCACCACGCCGGAATTGCCGGCGATACTGGCGCGCTCGGCGCAAGAGGGCAGCGCCCTCCCCCGCCACCTCGCGCTGGTAGGAATCGACCGCCTGTCCCTCGTTCGGCGAAACTGGATTGACGCACTTGCCGCGTCCGGCACCAGGGTGACCGAGCTACCCTTGCCGTCAGCGAATCGCAGCGCCCTCCCACGTGTCGTGCGAACCCAGACCTGGTCCGAAGAGCTCGCCGTCGTGGCGGCGTGGACCCGGGAAACCCTGGCTCAGAATCCCGAGACGACCCTGGGAATCGTTGTGCCCACGTTGAACCGCGCGCTGGGACGATTGCGCAACCAGTTTCAGGCCGCATTCGACGATTTCGAAGACATCGATGGCTTGGTGAATCTTGGCGGCGGCGGCCGACTGGTGGGCGAAACCGCGTGCCGGGACGCGTTGCGACTCATCGAGTGGTCCCTTCATCCCCTGCACTTCGAAGCCGTCGGCGCATTGCTTCGTTCGCGATTTGTCCGGGTGACCGAAGATCCCGCAGCGGTGCTCCCGTTCACCTTGTCCACTTTCTTCGATCTGACGCGATATCTCGGACCGACCCACACGCTCGCCAAACTGACCCGCGATGCGCCAGCCCTTCAGGATCCGTCGGCGTGGGGCCGTCACTTTCGGCGCCTGCTGCGCGAGAGCCGCTGGCACGAGACCGACCTCGAGCGACGGGCACACGAGGCACGCGTGCAACTTGACACGTTGTTGCTCCGCCTGGGTGAACAGGACCCCATAGTCGGCCGATGCAGCGGCGCCGAGGCGTTCCGGATCCTGAAGATGATCGCCGCTACCCGCACGTTCGCCGAGCGCGCCCCCAACGCGCCTGTCCAGGTGTTGAGCCGGGAGGATTCCCTTGGCCTCACTTTCGACAGGATGTGGGTGATGGGTGTCGACGACTTGGGCTGGCCAGGTCCGTCCGACCCGAACCCCTTCATTCCAACGCGGTTGCAAATGGATGCAGGCGTACCGCGCGTGACCCAGGCCGACCAACTCGAGCGGGCCCGAAACATCACCGCGTCCTGGCTCGCCAATACCCGGGAAGCGATCTTCAGCTACGCCGAAACCGATGGCGACACCGAGCGGGGACCCAGCCGTCTTTTGCCGCAACTACGTCCCGTGGACGCTCGCGCAGTCCTGCGAAATCCCCGTCTCGCGAGATACCAGCACCCCTACATGCGCCGCAGGCCAGTCCGTCTCAATACCCCGGCGGACGAGCATGGCTCGAAGCTGTCACCTCCGATCGTCGTTGACGGCGGGGTATCGGTTCTGCGAGACCAGTCCATTTGTCCCTTCAGGGCCTATGCGATCCACCGGCTCGGCCTCTCCGGGTCGCGGGCCCCGCACAGTTTTCCCGATGCGCTTGATCGAGGCGCGTTGGCACACGAAGTGGCAGCACGTCTGTTCGCCGTTCATGGCACGTCTACCGAACTGGCTGGCTTGTCGACCGACTATGTCCGCACCATCGCTGCCGATGCGGTCGACGAACATGGCGCTCGCTGGCCGGAGGTGTTCCGCGAACACGAGGCGGACAGGCTGGCATCGTTGTTCGTGGAGTGGCTGCAGATCGAGCAGGACCGGCCCCCGTTCGAAGTCCAGGCGGTTGAAGGCCCGATTTCCATCGATCTTGGCGGGCTTCGGCTTCGCCTCCGGCCGGACCGGCGCGACCGGACAGACGACGGCCAGGCCGTGGTCATCGACTTCAAGACCTCGCCGGCGTCGATCATGGACTGGCGCCTGCCGCGTCCGCGCGAACCGCAACTGCCGCTTTATGCGACGGCTGGACCGGATGCGAACGCAGCCGCATTCGCGCAACTCGTCCCCGGCGCGATCCGTCTTGTCGGCGTCGCAGACGACGTGCCGGGATTCAGCCGCCCGGACCGACTTGGGGCCGACGACTTCGAAACCCTGAAGGCCCATTGGCGGGATGCCCTGCTGGACCTGGCCCGCGAATACAGGGACGGTCGGGCCACGGTCGCACCGCAGAGATCGACGGATTGCCGGAGCTGCCATCTGCACTCGCTCTGCAGGGTGTTCGAATCCACGTGAATGGCGTTCTGGACGACAGCGCGGCCCGAGACGTTGCCGTAGACCCGCGGCACTCGGTCATCCTCCAGGCCCCCGCCGGTTCCGGCAAGACATCGCTCCTGGTCCGCCGGTACCTGGCGCTGCTCGGCCATGTCGAGCATCCCGAGCAGATCCTCGCCATCACGTTCACGCGCAAGGCTGCCAACGAGATGCGCCGGAGGGTATCGCGGGCGCTCGAAACGCGCGCGGAGGATGCCCACGCAGCCATCGAGCGCGATCGGGACCAGGCGTGGCATCTGCTCGATCAACCCGAGCGGATGAAGATTCAGACGATTGACGCCTTCGCTCTCGGCCTCGCACGACGCATGCCGGCAGGGAGCCGCTTCGGTTTCGACGCCGATTTCGTCGAAGACGCCGACGCGGTCTACGCCATGGCCGTGGACCGGCTGTTCGAACGACTCCGCGGCGATCCAGCGGCACCGCTGCTCGCTGATTTCCTGGCCCTGATCGACAACGACTACCACGAGGCGCGCGCCCTGCTGACAGCGATGCTGGCGCGACGCGACCAGTGGCTGGACCCGATTGTCGCCGTGGCGCAACACGCGGAGCATCCGGAGGTCGTGGCCGCAAGCGTCGAGAGCGCCATCGGCGCGTTGAATCGCACAATGATCGCGAGAGTCGCGGCCGCCGTGCCCGGACCATTGCTGGACGCACTGGCCCAGAGCACGACATTTGCCACGGCACAATCCGGCGTGGCGAAGCAGGGTCCCCGCCAGAGCCCGCTCGACGCCGACGACATCGGTGCCTGGCGGGCCGCAGCGAACCTCGTGACGACCGAAAGGGGCACGGCCCGCCGACGTCTCAATGTGCGGGACGGCTTTCCGCGGGACGCAAGAACCGAGAAGGCACATGCCATGGAGGTGATCAAAGCGCTCGACGCACACGGCGCCACGCCGCATTTCGCCGCCCTCAGGGCGGCGCCCGCGAACACGTTGCCCGATGACGAACAAAAGGCCATTACGTGTTTCGCCGTCGCGCTTTCGCTCCTGAAGGTGGAACTCGACGCCGTGTTCCGCGATCTCGGCGCGGTCGACTTCCCGGAACTGATCATCAATGCGCGGCGTGCCCTCGAACGCGAAGGCGCGCCGACGGACCTTGCGCTCGCCCTCGACTACCGGATTTCGCACATACTGGTCGATGAGTTCCAGGACACTTCCCTGGGTCAGTACCGACTCCTGCAGACGCTGACCGAGTCGTGGCACGAGGGCGATGGCAACTCGTTCTTCGCCGTCGGCGACCCCATGCAGTCGGTCTATCGTTTTCGAGACGCCGATGTGCGCCTTTACCAGGAAACGTTTGCCCGCGGAATTGCCCAGGTGCCCCTTCGCCGCCTGCAACTGACGAGCAACTTCCGGTCCCGCGCCGGTCTCGTGGACTGGTGCAACGCGACCTTCGGCGCTCTTCTCCGCGCCGACTCCATCGACCAGGTCGGTCACCAGCCGTCGGTCCCCGCGACGCCAGCGGGCGGCGAAGTGCAAACTGTCGTGTGCCTCGAAGACGCTGCCGGCCACCGACAAACCAGCGCCGTGGTTCAGCGAATCCTCGAAATCCAGCGGTCGAATCCCGAAGACTCCATCGCCGTCCTCGTGCGGGCGCGAACCGCCCTCGCGGGTCTTTTGCCTGCCTTGCGGCGCGCGGGGATTTCATGGCAGGGGAAGGACATCGAACTCCTGGCAGACACCAGCGTGGTGCGTGACCTGCATGCCCTGACCCTGGCCCTGGCAGACCCGAACGACCGTTTCGCCTGGCTCTGCGTGCTGCGTTCGCCGCTGATCGGCATGCGCCTGACCGACCTCGAGTGCGCGGCACGCGCGGGCAATATCGACGACATGCTGCGCCGGCCTGGTTACTCACAAGACGGCGAACGCAGGATCGCGCGCCTTGCCCGGGCCCTCGCCCGGCAACCCCCGGGCGGAAACGCGCGCCGTCGAGTCGAATGGTTCTGGTTGCGTCTCGGCGGAGTCGACGCATACGACAGCGACACGCACCTGGACGATGCCCAGCACTACTTCGACCTGCTGGAGGAGATCGAGCCAGACGCCGCCCCCAACGCGCTCTGGGCCGCCCTTGGCCAGCTGTACGCATCTTCTTCGGCCGAAGGGGGCGGCATCGAAATCATGACGATCCACAAGGCGAAGGGGCTGGAGTTCGATCATGTCATCGTGCCCAGCCTGGAGAAGGCTACGCGCCGCCCGGACCCGGCACTCGTGCTTTGGCGCCCGGAAGGCGACGACCTTTTGATGGCAACAGCAACCTCGCGCGAAACCGGCTCACTCTACCGATGGCTGGTTCACGAGGAGCGTATCCGGGACCGAAACGAACTCGGTCGCCTCACCTACGTCGCTGCGACCCGCGCGATCAAGTCGCTGACGTGGTTCGCGAGTCTTGAAAAGGGAGTCGATTCGCCACTGCCGCGAGAGTCCATGCTGTCGATGATATGGCCGCTGATCCGGGAGCAGGCGGAATTCGTGGAACCTGCAAAACACACCGATCAGGCTCCGCCAGAACATCGCAACGTCCTCACCACCCTGCCCGACGACTATGCCTGGAACCCGCCCATCACCCTTCCCGAAGTCGCTGCCGAGTCTGTTCCGGAAATCGAGGCAACGACCGTTCCCCTGGTCCTGGATCAGCCTGAGACGGCCATCGGCAATATCGTGCACCGAGAACTGAAGCTGCTCGCTTCGAGGCCATTGCCCGATTCACACGCACACGTCGCGACACGGCAAACAGCCTGGGATCAGCTATTGCGCCAGGAAGGCATCGAGACGCCGGACGTGCTCGCGGAGATTTGCCGGCAGATCACCGCCGTCCTCTCGGATGAAGACGGACGCTGGCTCCTCGATGGCGCCCGCCATGAAGCAGAGTCGGAGTCGCCGTACACGGCGTACATCGACGGCGAGTTCCGCAATGTTGTCATCGATCAAACGTTCGTCGACGACACCGGTAGCCGGTGGATCGTCGACTACAAGACCGCGAAGCCCAGGGACAGCCAGGACGAGGCGGAGTTCGAGCAACTGCAACGGGAGCGGCACGCGGCGCAGCTTGCCCTGTATGCGCGGGTGCTGTCGCAATTGGACGACTCCCGCCCCATCAAGACCGCGCTATATTTGACGGCCCTGCCAAAACTGGTGGAGATCGAGTCGCACTAGGAGCCTGCG
Source organism: Pseudomonadales bacterium (assembly GCA_963668365.1). Taxonomy (GTDB): domain Bacteria; phylum Pseudomonadota; class Gammaproteobacteria; order Pseudomonadales; family Azotimanducaceae; genus VXNE01. The sequence goes on along the minus strand of OY764266.1, from coordinate 3,016,735 downwards.
CCGTACAGTCAACTGCAACCGACTAGGCGCATGTTCACAAGAATCCATAAGGCGTCGAACGGTTTTTTAACTCATTGATAAAAATATATGTTTGGCAAAAACGGCGCGGTCGGACGGATCCGTAAAGGCTCGCTAAACATCGCTTCGTTCGCCATTTTTCGTGGGATTCATTGTGTCCGGTCTATGTCTCGTGTAGACCCGCGGAACGTCTCCATGCCGCGACTATGCCGCAATGCCCTCTCCGCCGCCATGGTGCGTACCGCCGGGCCCGGCAGCTACGTCGACGGCAACGGCCTCATGCTCCGCGTGAAGGCGCGCGGGACGCGCCAGTGGGTACAGCGCCTCACCATTCACGGCCGTCGTGTCGATCTCGGGCTCGGCAGCGCAGATCTGGTCTCCCTGGCGGACGCGCGCGGGTTGCGGCGGACAACCGGGCGATCGCCCGCACGGGCGGCGATCCCCGCCGCGTCCGGGTGCCGACCTTCGCCACGGCGGAGAAAGCCTGCTTCGCCGAGAAGCTCGAGACGTGGCGGACGAAGAGTCCGGCACGCAACTGGCGTGTCGCGGTGGAGAAGTACGTGCTGCCGAAGCTCGGCGGCATGCCGGTGGACCGGGTCGGCACCGCAGCGGTGTACGAGGTGCTGCGCCCGATGGCGCTGGCTGGCAAGCACGCGACGGTGAAGACGGTGGGGGCGGCGATCACGGCGGTGCTGGACTGGGCGCGGATCAACGAGTACCGCTCGGAGGGCTCGCCGGTGGAGACGGTGCGCCGGAGCCTACCGAAACGGGCGGCGGGACCGAAGCACAACGACGCCCTGCCTTTCTCGGAGGTGGGCGCGGCTCTGGAGAAGATCGACGCCACCCACTGTGCTCCGTCGACGAAGCGGGCGATCCGGTTCACGGCGCTGACGGCGGCGCGGCAGATCGAGGTGCGCCGGGCGACCTGGGAGCAGTTCGACCTGGAAGCGGCGGTGTGGGTGAAGCCGGCGGAGTCGATGAAGACGGGCAAGGCGCACCGGGTGCCGGTGTCGGATAAGGCGCTGGGCGTGCTCCGCGAGAAGCCGGCCGACCTCCGCGGCGGCGCTCTGGTGTTCCCGGGCTCGCGTCCCGGGGCGATGCTGGGCGACAAAGTGATGACGCAGGCGCTGCGCGCCTCCGGGATTGCGGCGTCGGGCCACGGCTTCCGGTCGAGCTTCAAGGACTGGGCCCGCCAGCACGACGTGGACGAACTGCTCTCCGAGTTCGCGCTGGCGCACGTCGAGGGCTCCGCGACGGTGGCCGCCTACGCCCGCGACGACCTGCTGGAGAAGCGCCGCCCGGTCATGCAGCGTTGGGCCGACTGCATCTCGGAATAGCGGCGACCGTCAGACCAGGCATGGGGCGCCAACTACCCGGTTGGCCGTCAGTCAGATGGCAAGTTGCGCGTGAGTGCCGATGCGGATCAACTCTAGGACGCCGGCATCGCGCTTGCGGTAGGCGCAACTCGGGGGTTTCAGGGCAATCCGGGATGGCTCCCGAAGTCCTTTAACTTTCTGATAAACATAAAGTTTTTGACGCAAACCGCATCACGGCGGCACACTCCATCGCAACATTCGACCGTAAACGAACAAGTAATGGAATCCGCCATGAAACTGATCAAACGACCCAATATGCTGTCCGCCACCTTCGTCAAGATCGTCAACGCCCCGGGCCGCTACGGCGACGGGCGCGGCGGGCTCGGCCTGAGCCTCCTCGTGCGGGTGGCCCCGCGCGGCCACGTCACCAAGTGCTGGACGCAAAGCGTCCGCATCGGCGGCAGGCCCACCAGCGTCGGCCTCGGACGCTACCCCGTCGTCACCCTCGCCCTGGCCCGCCGCAAGGCGCTGGAGAACGCGCAAGCCATCGCCGAGGGCCGCGATCCACGCCGCCGGTCCGTCCGCGGCGCGCCAACCTTCGCCGAAGCCTGCGAAAAGGTCATGGCGATACACGCTCCGAGCTGGAAGCCCGGCGGCAGGACCGAGGACAGTTGGCGCTCGACGCTGCGCGACTACATGCTGCCTCGGCTCGGCGACATGCCGGTCGACGCCATCACCGGCAAGGACGTCATGGCCGTGCTGCAGCCGATCTGGACCGCGAAGCGGGAGACCGCCAGGCGGGTCCGGTCGCGCATCGGCGCGGTGATGAAGTGGGCAGTCGCGCAGGGCCACCGTCCCGACAACCCCGCCGGGGAAGCGCTCGCCGCAGCGCTGCCGAACAACTCCGTCCCCCGCCGGCACCTCAAGGCGATGCCCCACGCCGACGTGGGCGCGGCGCTGAAGCGGGTGCGCGCCACGGACTTCTACCGGGGCACCGTGCTCGTCCTCGAGTTCCTGGTGCTCACGGCGGTCCGATCGGGCGAGGTCCGCAAGGCGCGGTGGGAGCACATCGACGTCGACGCCGCGGTCTGGATCATTCCCGCCGAGCGCATGAAGGCGGGCCGCGAGCACCGGGTGCCGCTCTCCGACCGCACCCTCGCCGTGCTCGACGAGGCGCGCCGGGACCTGCCCCACGGCGACGCCGTCGTGTTCCCGTCCCAGTCCGGGGGGATCCAGCGCAACGGCACCATGTCGGATCTCATGCGCGAGCTCAAGATCGACGCCGTGCCGCACGGGTTCCGATCAAGCTTCCGCGACTGGGCCGCCGAGTGCACCGACACGCCGCGCGAGGTCTGCGAGCTCGCCCTGGCCCACGTCAACAACGACCGCACCGAGGCGGCGTACCGGCGCACCGACCTGTTCGACCGCCGCCGCGTCCTCATGCAGCAGTGGGCCGACTACCTAACCGCACATTGCCAATCCGAATGTGCAGCCATCGCGTCTTGAAGCAAGGCAACAAGCAGTTTCCGCACCTTCGGTCGTAGTGGGATTGACTTGCCCAAGGCACTTAGGTGATCGAAGGTGTAGAACGGCACGTCGTTTTCAAATCGCCACTCCTCGATCAAGATTTCGCCATCCGCGCTCTTGTGCTCAGGTCCGCGCTGGAGACCGAGACGGCAAGCGTTCCGTTTCGCGATCCAGCGGCCCTCTGCCATCACCGCAACCGGTCGAGCGCGCGCGATCAGTGCTCGGTTCATGTCGCAGCAGAAGGTCCAGTGTGGGTTCCCTCCGAGCGAGTAGCCGTAGCGCGCCTTGAAGCACTTACCCGTGTTCTTCGACCCCCAAAAAAACCACTGACTGTGGGTCATGGTCCGGAACACGGCCGGGCCAACAAACGCCTCCAACTTGTCCAGCCTTTCCTTGCTCCCGGCGCTGCGACCGTGCGCAACTTGAAAGTCGCAGTCGCGGCTTTCCTCCGAATTGTCTGGAAGTCGCGCCCAATCGCCGTCGTCATCTCCCGGGTTGATGCCCATCCACACGAACTGGGGCCAACCCGTGTGCGTCTGATCCAATGGGCAGTCGAACACGAAGTGGTGGGACTTTAGTAGCTCTGGATGATCGACCTGGTGCCCCCGAATCCGTTTAATCAGATCGGTTGTGATGAAGTCTCCGTTCAACGCTCGTTCCCCCGCACAACTGGGTGCTCCCCGTAGGACCACCGAAGACGCCAACAATAGAGGCTCCCCGCAACGCACGCTACCGTGCCGAGCCGCACGGGTTCCAGCTTCCGCGATTGGGACGCGCTAACTGCTGGCTCCCCTGATCGGCGCGCTTTGCGACATTGACCGCGAGGCCAGTGTTCAACACCGTGCTGCCCGGCTCCCAGGGCGCATGAAGACGCTGTACGCGGTCATGGTTCAGCGCGCCCGCGTCGTTGGCAATGGCGCCGAGTCCGGCTACCGCCGTAGCGACCTGTTCGAGCGCCCGGGCTTCCGCCGAACCGCGCACGATCCCGCGTGCAGCCCCTCCGCGCAGCTGGTCGCCACCTTGTGCGTCCGCAGCTTCCGCCAGCGCCCGGGCGCCGCTTCGGTTTGCGCGGCTCCGTCGCCCCAGACCTTGCGCCACGTCCTGCGACATGACTGTGTTGCCGCGATTCCGGGTCACACCCCGACGCTGTGGGACGGACTTGAAAGTCGCGTCCCACAGCGTCGGGGCGGGGTTTCCGCCGAACCGCGCACGATCTCGCGCGCAGCCCTTCAGCGGGGTGTACGTCTCGATTGTGAGATGAAGGGTCAATTTGCGGCGGCGCGGCGCTGCCAGAAGTCGTCGAAGCGGTCGCTGACGATGCAGGAACGCAGGGCGAGGATGGCGTCGGCGCCGGCCACGGTCCAGCGCATGCCGCCGCGCTTGAGGCGGCAGGCGACGACGTTCCTGCAGGCGCCCTCGACGACGCCGCTGCCGATGCACAGTCCCAGGGCGCGGAACCGGGGATAGTCCATGCGGCGGCGGTTGCCGGCGAAGTAGGCGCGCCCCTTGCGGGCCTCCTCGCAGCGGCCGGCGTGGGCGCCGACGGCCCGGAGCAGGTCGTCGAAGTCGCCGGCGAGGAGCTCGCCGCGGCGCTGCTCCGCCCAGACGCGGGCGAGATCGTTGTCGTCTCCGTAGACGGCCCGGCCGATGTCGAACAGGTGTTCGGCGGCGTGGAACACGTCGACGATCTCGACGGCGCCGGGGAAGTGCTCCGCGGCGATGTTCCAGATCCAGGCCGCGCCGTCGCCGATCACCACGCGGCGTTCGGCGGCGCCGAAGCCGCGCCGCGCGGCCTCGCGCACGACGCGCTGCGCGAAGGGCGCGGGAACGGCGTCGGTGTCGCGCGTGGCGGCGGACTCGATGGCGGCGGAGCAGGTGACCGAGCCGGGGTCGCGCGCCGGGGCGCCGTCGGCGCCGGTCCGCTCGGCGGACCACACCACCGCGAGCTTCGCCTCGCGCGTCCTCGCGGAACCGTCCGGCTGCTTGCCGGCCCGCCCTTCGGTCTCGGCCCCGCGCACCGGCACGCCGGTGCCGTCGAGACCGAGATACAGCGTGGGCGCGGTGGCGGGCCCGGCCGCGGCCCGTTCCCGTTCGTCCGCCGCGATTTCGCGGCCGAGCGCCTCGGCGCGGCGCTCCACCGTCTTGGCGTCGACGTTCAGGCCCGCCAGCTCGTGCAGCAGGGAACCGGCCGCGGCGAAGCTCACCTCGCCCGCCGCGCAGCCGACCATGCGCAGCACCGCCGGCGACAGACCGCCTTTGCCGAAGCCGAGTTCCCGGTCGCGCGGCGCGAAGCCGCGGCCGCAGCCGTCGCAGTGGTACCACGCGCGCGAGAGCTCCATCTCCCCGAGCGCCGTGACGAAGGTCTTCGCGCGCCGCCCGGCGTAGCGCGCCAGGCCGTCGCCGCGGTGGTCGCTTCGGTCCCGCCGAGGGCACGCCAGCCGCGGCCCGCGCTCGTCCGAGCGGTCGGCGTTCAGCCGCGCCGCCAGCGCCCGGCCCATCGCCTCCAGGGCGACCCGGCGGCAGGCGCGTTCCAGCCGCTCGAAGCCGATCCCGTCCAGCACCCCGTCCCCGAGCAGCCGCCCCGCCTCGGCGTCCAGCGCCGTCGCTAGCCGCGCCTCGAACGCGGAGCCCGGCGCCCCCTTTTTCCCGGTGCCCCGGGCGCGTCCCCTTCCAGCCGCGCCTGGCACAGCTCGTCGCCGACGGCGATCAACTCCCGCGTCAACTCCCGGAACCGCCGGCACTCGTCGAGATGCTCCCGCGTCCGCTGCACGGCCTCGTCCGGTATCGTCCAGTTGCGCGTCCTTCCCGCGACGCGCGACACCAGCACCCACTTCGGCCCGTGCCCCGGATCGCCCTCGCGCGCGCAGCGGCAGGTCGGCTTGCCGCACCGGCGGTGGCGCGCCTGCAACGTGCCCGGCCGCAGGTCGCCCACCCCGGCCAACTCCCCCAGCAACGCATCCCGTTGCCCGATGAGAACGTCGATGTCGCGTGGCGCCGCCATGGAACCTCCTTGTCTGGCAAATAGACATATTGCCAGAAGTATCCGCCCAACCCCGCCACAACTCAACCTTCCCTCACTTCAACACATTTTTGACGTACACCCCCTTCAGCGCACCGGTTTGCCAAGCGCTCCGGACGTCTGTAGAGTCCGCGCCGAACCTCAAAACCGACCCTCATTCAGGGTCGTCAGACGCCGGGATCTGCAACCCGGAGATGGAGTCCCCCGCCAGGAAAAGCAACGGGGAGAAGTTCCGAACGGAACCATCGATTCACAGCACGCCGCGGGTGATCCAGCGGCCTGCATCGAATCGCCAGCAACCCCGGCTGACCAGAACGGGAGACGGCCTCACAAGGGCCGGCGATTGCGGCACACCGCGGGAAACCCAGCGGTACGCTTCGATCCACAGCAGCCCCGGCTGACCAAAACGGGAGGCGCCCACGAGGCGATGCAGACGTTCCACTGACCAAAGGGAACCGCCGCCCGCGACAAGGGCAAGCGCGAGAGCAGTGCCGGCGCCGTCCGCAAGGACGAAACAGGGTGCGAACAGGATGACCGGATTGGTACCCGCGATTCCGCTCAGCACCGACCGATCGACAAGCATCGGTCGGATGCGAGAATTTCTTACAAAATTCGCCATCGCTTGTCCCCACCAGCCCGGCCTCGTGCCGTGCCCGATCCTGCCCGTCTGTCGCCCCATCCCCGCCGCCGCGGCCACTCCGCCCGTTGCACGAACACGGCGTTTGTCCACAGCATATCCACGGAGATTCTGATCGGGATCGCGCCCCACAGTGCCCTGGTTTTCGAAGACGCGGCCCAGGTATCGAACGAGGCCACTGTGGCGACCGTCACCGCACTCCAGATCGCCCGCCAGGGCCACCAGGTCGCCGCCAGGCAGCCCGGTGTCCTCGACGAGGTCCTACACCTCGACGACAACGACCGCCCCGTCCGCGGCGCCCTGACCGCGCTCCTGTCCCGCCGGGCCATCAATGGCCGGAACATTGGTTACGGCCATGGACAACCTCTTCGCCGCCGACGGCGCCGTGTCACCCTTCAGGGCCGCAGCGCCAGCGGAGGAGGCGCCTGAGCGCCTTGACGCGGTGACGGCGGTGGCGTTCCCGGCTCAGTCCCAGGCTCGCTCATCGGCGACCGTCGGGTCCGCAAGCCGCGTTTGATCGAGTACAGCGCGATCGGCGATACTCCACCGGCTGCGTCGACCCGCGGGCGCGAAGCGCTCCGGAGCGCTTCCCCGGCGCGTCCCATCCGGTCGCAAAACGCGCCGCCACGGTGCTCGCGTTCACGTCGCCAAACCAGTAATGGCGCTCGTACGCGGTTCTGGACAAATGGAGAAAAATACCGTTAAATCAGCACGTTGATGGCAGTGTGTCACGTTTGCGGTATGCGCATCGCCGGCAGCCCTCTTCTGCCACGGAATGAGCACTCAACTGCACCTAGTCAGTGCAATGAGAAGCAGCGCTTTCGGATAACGCATCCGTTTCATCCTCTTCAAGGACGTGAGTTCGAACTGGTCGACGTCACGAAGATGTTGGGTGTGGGGCTGGTTCACTACACGGCTGACGATGGGGCGCTGCGCACGATTCGTCAGGCCTTCACCAGCGCCGCGGCGGTGGATCCGTTCGTGAGGGTGGCGGCGGGCCGGTCGGCGTTCCGTGCCACGGACCTGCTTGCGCTGGCGGCGTTGCTGGACAGCTTGGACGGGGACGGCGGCGCGGCGAAGGCTGTCAAGGAGATTTTGCCGCAGTTGTAAGAACATTTTTGCTCATATGCGGTGGAAGCAGAGATTGTGATGACCAGCAGGATAACCGTCATGTGGCCTATACGTGCAGAGTTTACGCCTGTTTCCGGGGCACGCGGTGAAGAGATGGGGCTTGATCCCATGTCGTCAATGTGCATTAATGTATTTACATTCCTTTCCCGATGGAGCCCGCGCCATGGCCCAACGCCCCACCGACGCAAAGACCCGGTCCCTCAGGGAACACGGCTGCCTGAACCTGCATGCGGAGACGGTGCGCGACGGGCTGTTCCTGTCGAACGCGTTCTTCGACCCGCGCGACCTGCTGCAGGTCAGGTACGAGATGCTGCGCCGGGTGCGCGAGGACGGCATCTCGGTGAGCCAGGCGGCCGCCAGCTTCGGCGTCTCCCGACCCACCTGGTACCAGGCGCAGCGCGCCTACGAAGCGGGCGGACTGCCGGGACTGCTGCCGGACCGGCCGGGACCGCGGCGGCCCCACAAGCTCACCGACGAGGTGGTCGAGGCGTTGCGGGCGGCGAAGGTCGAACGGCCGGAACTGACCGACGCCGATCTGGTCGAGCTGGTGCGGGAACGCTTCGGCGTCTCGGTCCATCGCCGCAGCGTCGGCCGCGCCCTGGGCCGGGAAAAAAAACGATGATGCGCCGCTGGCCGCGTGCCGCGCTCCCGGCGGCGGAGCATGCCGCCTACGGACAGGGCTACGAGCGGATGCGCCGTCATGCCGTCGAGCCCGGCGTGGTTCACGACCGTCACGGGCTCGCCGTGGTGGCGGTGCGCGGCGTCGCGGCCTGGCTGCGCGCGGTCACCGAACTGCCCGCTCCGCCGGCGGCCGTGTGCGGCGGCGCACCGACGGAGCCGCTGCCCGCCGGCGTCGAGAAGCCGGTCGTCGACATTCTGCTCGCGATGCTGGGCGGCCATATGGAGAGGGGGTGGGCATGAGCGCCGTCCATCGGAAGGTGACCACGGGCCACCTCAGCCGCGACGCCTATCTGTACGTGCGTCAGTCGAGCCTGCGCCAGGTGTTCGAGAACGTCGAGAGCACGCGGCGCCAGTACGCGCTGCGCGAACGGGCGGTGGCGCTGGGCTGGCCGACCGAGAGCATCGTCGTGATCGACAGCGATCTGGGGCTGTCCGGCGCCGACGGCGACCGGGAGGGATTCCAGCGCCTGGTGGCCGACGTCGGCATGGGACGGGCCGGGATCGTGCTCGGGCTCGAGGTCAGCCGGCTGGCGCGCAACTCCACCGACTGGCACCGGCTGCTCGAGATCTGCGCGCTGAGCGAGACGCTGATCCTCGACGAGGACGGCGTCTACGATCCCGGCGACTTCAACGATAGGCTGCTGCTCGGGCTGAAAGGCCAGATGTCGGAGGCCGAGCTGCACATGATGCGGGTCCGGCTGCGCGGGGGGATACTGAACGCGGCAAGACGCGGGGAGTTGAGGATCGCTCTGCCGGCGGGGCTGGTCTACGACCCGCTCGGCCAGGTGGTGCTCGACCCCGACGCGCAGGTGCAGCACAGCGTGCGGCTGCTGTTCGACACCTTCACCCGGGTCGGCTCGGCCAACGCCACGGTGAGGCACTTCAACGAAGAGAAGCTGCTGTTTCCGTATCGACCCTACGGCGGGCCGCACAAGGGCGAACTCCATTGGAAGCCTCTGACGGCGGCGCGGGCACGGCGCGCGCTGCACAACCCGCGCTACGCCGGCGCGTACGCGTTCGGTCGCCACCGCACCCGGCGGCGTCCGGGCGGCGGGGTGAAGACCCGGAGCATTCCGCGTGCGGAATGGACCGTGCTGCTGCGCGATGCGCATCCGGGCTACATCACCTGGGAGCGGTTCGAACAGAACGAGCGCCAGCTTCGCGACAACAGCAATGCCCACGCGGACGGCGCGGCGCGGCGCCCTCCCCCGCGCGAGGGGCCGGCACTGCTTCAGGGACTGGCCGTCTGCGGCGTGTGCGGCCAGACCATGGGGGTGCGCTACCGCCAGCAGAAGGGGGGCCTGCATCCGTACTACCTGTGCTGCCGCGAAGGCAAGCAGACAGCGGGTCCCTGGTGCCAGAGCATCCCCGGCGCCGCCATCGACCGCCGGGTCGGCGAGTTGCTGGTGGAGCTCATGACGCCGCTCACGCTGGACGTGGCGTTGCAGGTGCAGGACGAACTCGCCGCGCGCGCCGGGGAGGCCGACCTGTGGCGCGGCCAGCAAGTGCAGCGCGCCCGCGAGGAAGCGGACCTGGCGCGGCAGCGGTTCATGCAGACGCATCCCGACAACCGGATGGTCGCCGACGTGCTGGAGGCGGAGTGGAACGCCAAGCTTCGGGCGCTGGACGAGGCTCAGGTCGAGTTGGAGCGCGGCCGCGCCGAGCCGGGACAGGGGATGGACGAAGAGCAGCGCCGGCGCATCCTCGCGCTAGCCAGCGACTTCCCCCGGCTGTGGAACGATCCGGCGACGCCGCATCGCGAGCGCAAGCGGATGGCGCGGCTGCTGATCGAGGACGTGACGCTGACCAAGGCCACGCGGAGCCTTGGGGTGCGGCTGCGCGGCGGCGCGACCCGACAGCTCGCCTGGACGCCGGATCCCGCCGCCAACAAGACCCCCGCCGAGGTCGTCGCCGAGATCGACAGACTGCTCGACGACCACACCGAGGGAGAGGTGGCCGGAATCCTCAACGAGCGCGGATACCGAAGCAGTTTTGGCCTCGCCTTCACCACGAGGCTGGTCGTGGTGGTGTGCCAGCGCCACGAGTTGAAGTCGCGCTATCGGCGGCTGCGCGATCGCGGGTTGGTGGGACCGGACGAGCTTGGGGAGCAACTCGGCGTGACCGGCAGCACGATCCAAAGATGGCGCGAGGCCGGGTTGCTGCGAGCACATGTCTATTGCGACGCCGGCTACCGCCTGTACGAAATCCCCGACCCTCCGCCGACCAAACAGGTGGGGGTGCCACTTGCCAATCGGCGGCCGCCGGCATCCAACCTTGCAACGAACGGCACAGTGGAGGTGTAGTATGAAACGTAGTTCACCAGAGCCGCTCTCCGGCGTTTGCACGATTTCGCGCGCCGAATCAGACAGGGCTCGCAGCTCTTCGCGAACTCCCCGTTCTTCTTGACGGCTGCTGGATTCCGGCAGCGGCACTGGCAACACTGGGGTGAGCTTGCGGAAAGGACGGCGTGAGGGACGAACCCCGGCGGGAATGTCCCGCTCCACTGCGCGATGAGTAGTTGAAGGTCCATGGTGTTCTCCGATTCAGGGTGGCGACGCGGTGTGCGTCGTTGCCTGAACGGGCGGCATGCGCGCGCAGGCCGGTCACCTCGTCAGCGTGGTCGGAGCGAAGCGGAGAACCCATCGGGTTGGGTGGCCAAGCACACATTGCACACTGGGTTGGCCTCCGACGGACGACAGTGTTGGCGTTGCCAGAGCGGCCGGGTCGCCACAGCGGTCCTGAGCAAATGCGGCCAGCGTCTGCAAAGCGACGACTCGCTTGTCGCCGTCGGCAACGTGGGCGTACCGTTTGCGCGTCGGGTCAATAGTAGCGACCGCACGGCTGGCGGAAAGCGTTGGTCAACTCATACTCGCGGGGCGATCTTGCCGCCCGGAGGGCGGAAGCGTTAGCGACCGTCACCCGAACGGGCCGAGACCGCCTGCGGGCGCGGGTCGGCAGAGCCGACTAGGGCGCGGGCTGAAGGCATCGTGTTGCGCGACAATCAAGATGAGAACGTAGCGACAATCAAGGTGAGAAAGTCCGAGTCGCGCGCCTGGGGAAGGAGGGCGTAGCCCGACTGAGCCAGGCGCGCGGCGCGGGGCCGACGGCCCCGCGCGGAGATCGCGGCGTTTCGCTGGCTAAGGCTACCGAGTAGTCACATATTGACGTGGCAACGGGTTAGGTTTTCTGCCTCAGGGCGTGTTTGCGGCCTTCCTTGAACCCGGTTTCGAAGCCGGTCTGGAGCCCGATTTGGTGGCCCAGCGAGGCACTGGTGAGACGGGTCTGCCCATGCCACATGACCTGATGACCGGGGTCGGGATCGTGCTTGCGGTTGCGATAGCCGCCGAGGTGGGCCACCAGGCGTACGGCATCGCCGAGTCCTTCCGGTGCCGACAGGCCGTGCTGGTGGGCATAGTCGCGCAGGAAGGCGAGTTCGTGGTCGGTGAACATCAGTTGCGGTTCGCAGTCGGGCACCTGGCGTCCGAGCAGCGTCATGACCATGATGCGCCAGGCGATGACGGCATTGATGGCGATGGCCCGCCGCAATCTGTCTGCCGTGCGGAACAGCAGGTGCTCCACCCCGCAGCCTGATTTGAGCACCCGGAAGAAGTCCTCGATGCGCCATCTCTGGAGGTAGAAGCCGACGATGTCGGCGGCCTGTGACGGTGTCTCGACCTGACACGTGGTCAGCAGGAACCACTGGACGGGGTCCTCGTCTTCGGGTGGGTGGCGTTCCACGATGTGGACCGCCCAGACCGTCATCGGTGCGCGCCCTTTCATGGTCTGTGTCGCCGGCAGGGTGACGCGGCGGAACCGCAGGTCACAGGTGGCCAGGCGCTTGCGGCGTGCCGGACGCGCCTTCTTCCTGGAGGACTTGGGCCGTGCCGTGAGTCCGTCGATCTCGACATCGATCAGGCCATCGGGCTCGCCACCGCGCATGACGGCAAAGAGCTTCGATGGTCCCAGAACCCGGTCGTGCGTGGCACGGACCAGCAACTCCACCCGTGGATGGCGGCGCTGCTGATCGAACAGCTCGAAGCGGTCCGCCTCCCGGTCGCAGACATAGATGATCCTGGTCTTGCCCGTGACCTCCCGTGCCGCCCGCGCCACATCGCCGAACCCGTCAAGCCAGCGCCGTGTCTGACGCCGTGTCCCCTCCCGGGACACCTCCTGATCGAAGTTCAGGTCCAGCACCCCAAGCGGCAGACCGGTCACGGTCACGGCCAGGGTCGCATGCAGCGACAACCCCAGGCTCTTCGCGCCGGTCTGGTTCTTGCCGATGACCTCCAGGCCGTCGCAGCCGGGGCGCGTCGAGAAGCTCAGATCGGTGCCGTCCCGCAGCGCCAGCACCGTGGTCTGACCACGGATCCGCTGCACGCTGCGCTCCCGGTGCGGCGCAAGAATCGCCGGAACCGTGACGTCCGACTCCGCGGGCGCCTCGATCAGACGGTAGAACCCGGTGATCTCCTTGCCGCCACTGGCGCTGCTGGCGTTGATCTTCCCTCCCGGGTAGGACGCCAGAAGACCCGCGCTCTTCACCAGACGTGCCGACAGTCGCTTGTCACCCAACGGCGCTCCTCCAAACTCGTTGGCGGCCCACGCGGCCGCGTTCAGGCCCGCTCCCGGCTCCAGCACCGGGGCATGATCAACCCACTCGACCCCGAGCCGGCGACGCCAGTCCGCTGCCAAGGCGTACATGAACACCGTCTTGACCGTCTGCCCACGCTGCTTCCTCGCATCCTGACGGCCCCGCCCCGCGGTGCGGCCGACCATGAGGAAGTTGGCCGCTCTCAGACAGGTGCCCGCCACACCGGCATCGGCAAAGCTCTCCACCAGCCAGGGACGATAGCCGTAGCGGGCCTCGAAGTCCCGCGGCAGACGCCGCAGCACCCGCCCCAGCGCATGGCTCGCCAGGTGCGCACAGAAAACCGAAGGACGGATCAGGAAGCGGCTCAGGCAAACAACCCGGTGCAGGTGGTCACGGCGCACTGCATCGCTCCACGCCATCCAGTGATCACGCGCCGACACCCGCAGGGCCGCGGCAGAGAACCCGACGCAACCCAGCCAGCCATGGGCCGAGCCCACGAGGTGGCGCACCTGACAACCGGCAAAGGTCGTCATGCCATGGGGATGTTCGTGCGCCATCAGCGTGTTCCACACTTCACGCTCACAGCGCTGCGTCACCATCCGGATATCGAGATCCCGGATCCGGGCCGGGTGTCGTGGAACATCGACCGGCTCGTCAACCGCGGCCTCAAGCTGGCGCGGCCTGTTCGCCACCGCTGCCCGTGGTGCCGGCAGGACAATCTCCGGCGACGCCCGAGCCAGCGTCGCCAGCGCCTTCATGCAGCCCGCAAGCTGCAGACGGCCGCGCGTGTCGACGAAGGAGAACTCCCCGCAGATCCTGCGGGCAAAGGCCCGCCGGCTGTCGAACCGCTCCTGCGACAGAATAGCGACGATCCGCAAACGTGCCGCCTCGTCGCGCAGCGTGCGGCTGATCTGGGACTGGGCCATGGTGGCGCAGGTGTACAGGACGACAGGCCCATTGTCCAGCCCTTTTTATGACTACTCGGTAGGGCTAAGGTGCACCGTCTTTCCCGGGACGGAACCCGATGCCAGGCCGACACATAACCGATCACCAGATGAGGCTTTACATGCACCTTCGACAACAACACGGACCGCAGGTTGCTGCGGCAAAGGCCGGATTCAGCACCGCCACGGCGTACCGCATCGAAGACGATCCGCAGTTGCCGTCCACCAAGGGCAAGCACGGCGGCCGGCGCCGGGCGGATCCGCTCTCGGGGATCTTCGACGAGGAGATCGTACCGATGCTCAAGCAGGCGCCGGACCTGCGCACGGTCGTCATCTTCGAGGAACTGATGCGCCGGCATCCGGAACTCGGCCGCGGCGTACGCCGCACGCTGGAGCTGCGCGTACGCGAGTGGCGCGCGCGGTACGGTCCGGAGCGCGAGCTCGTGTTCCGCCAGACCCACCCGCCCGGACAACTCGGGCTCTCGGACTTCACCGACGCCGGCGGCCTCGGCGTGAGCGTGGCCGGCGAGCCGCTCGACCATCGCCTGTACCACTTCCGGCTGGCCTACTCGGGCTTCTCCCACCTCCATGTGGTGCTCGGCGGCGAGAGCTTCACGGCGCTGGCCGAGGGGCTGCAACACGTGGCTTTCGACGCCAGAAACCGCCGCCGCCCGGCGACGATTTCGAAGTGGTCTGGCTCGCCGTTTGGACGCACGAGCAGCGGCACCAATACGCCGCGTTCGCGGATCGACGGCAATATATCGTCCAGATTAGGCTTTTTGCGTGACGCCCTCATGCGCCTGATTGGAAGTGCGAATAACGCGTAGTTATAGATTGACATTGACTTCATGTTTCTATCGCTCAGTTTCAATGACCGATATCTCTGCCGCCTCAAACCGGCGATTAATTGCGGGAACGTCCTCACGCCAAATTGTCTCAAGCGCATCGAGTTCCGCCACAATCGCAGCGGAAACCTCTTCTTTGACCTGAATGGCTTGAGCAGTTGGCGCAGCATCGCCTACCGACGTAGTTCGCATCACGTCACTGAGCTTGTTATTCAACCTAATCGGAAAATTAAGCGGATCCTGTTCGCTTTCGCTTTTAGTTTGATACAGCGCCTGTTCAATTTCGTCTAACTTCCCATTTAATTCTTCAATAGCGCTAACAAGGTCTTCGTTACCACCCTTACTTTCGATACGGTTCTTAACAGCTGAAGTTTGTTCACGAAGTTTGCGTATGCTTCTGATTTCTTGGTGGGCTCGTGTTAGGAGGTCACGAGATTCGATGACAAAATTGAATTGCGCCTGGAGATTTGCTCCGCTTGCGTTCGAACGTGGATCTTGAAGGACTTTAAACGAGACATCCTGCGATTCTGCACCGAGCGTTAATCGCGCCCGGTAGTCGCCTGGTTTGGCGGTCGGACCGTAGTTGAAGTCGCGCCAGAGGATAATGCCATCAAAACGCTCCATAGCAGGGTACTTCAAATCCCAAACATGCCGATTTAGGCCGACCTTTGCTGGCAAAACACGCGTATCCGGAACTCCAGTCGGGTCAGCCTCCTCACCTTCCGAGTCATTGGCCGGTTTGCGCGACCAACTCCAAATCGGTTCCTCAGAGTCTCCATCCGAATCGAACACGCTCAGTTCTAGATTGACGTCATCGGGAAGTTCGTTTGGAAGTTCGTAGTAGAAAACCACGCCGTCATAAGGGTTGGTTCCAGCGCTTATGGGTTCGTCAGGGCTGCGCGAACCCGCAACTAGCCTATAAACCGGGCCAGGTTCGTAAAATACAAACTCTTCCGACTGATTCTCTTGAAATTGTTGAAGGACGTTAAGATCGTCCAATATCCAGTATCCGCGGCCCTGCGTTGCTGCAATTAAGTCAGTGTCCTTTACCGCTAAATCAGTGATCGGAACGATCGGCAAATTCAGCTGGAGCGGTTGCCACGTACGCCCGTCGTTGATCGAAAAATAGACACCGTACTCCGTACCGGCGTAGAGCAGCCCTTTACGGTCCCGATCTGCGCGCACGGCTCGAGTGAAATGGTTATTGGGGATACCATTCGTGATTTTCGTCCAGCTTTGTCCCCAGTTTTTTGTCCTATAGATTAGGGGTTGAAAGTCGTCAGATTTATATCGAGTCGCCGCAATATAAGCGCCGCCAGGTTCAAATGGATCTGCTTCTATGCCGTTGATTTGAGCCCATGCAGGCAATCCCCTTGGCGTAACGTCATCCCAATTTTCGCCCCCGTTTCTTGTGACATGTACGCGACCATCATCAGAACCAGCCCACAATACGCCTTCATCGTGTGGTGACTGCGCCAATGCGAATATCGTCCCATAAATTTCAACACTGGTGTTATCTTTGGTGATAGGCCCGCCGGACGGCCCCATTCGCGATTGGTCATTTCGTGTCAAATCGGGGCTTATCGCTCTCCAACTTTGGCCCAGATCATCACTTCGGAAAAGAACATTGGCGGCGGCGTACAATACGGATGGATCATGAATTGAAAACTCAACTGGAAAATTCCATTGAAAGCGATATCGCAGCTCTTTTGCGCTCCATCCCATTGGGTTATCGGGCCACACCGAAATCACGCGGCGATTGCCCGTAGAATGATCGACGATATCCAAGTATCCGCCGTATGAACCGCCCACAACGATGTCGGGGTTGTCCGGTTTTGCTGATATGTGTCCGCTTTCTCCGCCTGCAGTCGGATCCCAGTCTCGGCGCCCAATGCTACTCCCGGTCGCAGATCGTGAGCGAATTCGAATTGCCGAATCATCCTGCTGTCCTCCTAAAAGCCGAAACGGAAATGCATTGTCAGTCGACACCCGATACATTTGAGCTGTTGGTTGATTTGTCTGTGTCGACCAGGTCTTACCGCCGTCAAAAGAAACATTAACGCCGCCATCATTGGCCTCTATCATTCGGAGCGGGTCTTGAGGGTCAATCCATAAATCATGATTGTCATGATGCGGCGTATCTGTCTGTCGAAATGATTTGCCGCCGTCTTTGGAGTGGAAAAATCGAACGTTCAAAACGTAAACGTTCTCTTCATCGGCTGGGTCTGCGTACAACCGGGTGTAATACCACGCTCGTTGTCTCAATTTCCGCTCTTCATTGACCCGCACCCATGTTTCACCACCGTCGCGAGACCGAAATACGCCGCCCTCCTCGGCGTCAATCATAGCGTACAGATTTTGACTATTTGTCGGAGATACGGTAATTCCGATCGCGCCTAGCGGCCCTTCTGGGAGACCGTCGTTTTCCGATAGTTCAGTCCAGCTTTCTCCGCCATCGACGCTTTTATAGAGACCGGAGCCAGCCCCTCCGCTACTCAAGCTATAGGGTGTGCGTCGAACCTGCCAGAACCCGGCATAAAGAATGCGCGGGTTTGTAGGATCCATCGCCAGATCGCCCGCTCCGGTGTCTTCATCTACAAAAAGAATTCGTTCCCAAGTTACACCACCGTCAATTGTCTTATAAACGCCGCGCTGCTGATTAGGCCCAAACAAGTGCCCCATGACTGCAGCGTACGCGACATCTGGGTTTCTTGGGTGAATGCGAATTCTAGATATGTGCTGTGAATCTTCCAGACCAATTCGCCGCCAGGTCGCTCCAGCATCTTCTGACTTCCACGCGCCGTCGCCGGGAGACACATTGCCTCGAACCGTTTTCTCGCCACCACCTACATAGATTACATTTGGATCCCATTCCGAAACTGCAACTGCTCCGATCGATCCTCCAAAAAATCCGTCTGAAATATTGTTCCAAGACTGCCCAGCGTCGTCAGTTTTCCAAACACCGCCGCCAGTTGCGCCCATATAATAGACATTGCGCGAGGTCGGAACGCCGGAGACGGCTGCAGAGCGTCCGCCACGATAGGGACCGACTTCGCGCCATTCGAGCGCTTGAAGCCTTTCAAAATTTTCATCGGCGGATGAGGCATCCGCATCAACCCGCATCCCCAAAACGCTCAGTACAGCGAGGAAAACGATGAAAAAACAGTTCGGTGAAGCAAATTAAACATAAAAGAGCACGTCCTTGCGATGAGCCGGCTTTGCTCGTGACCAGACACCAGTTTCGAAGCTGCGGCGTGCGGCCGCGACAGCAAGGCCAATATCCTCTTCGCCGCAGGATGCCACTTCTGCCAAGGTTTCCCCTGTTGCGGGATTGATGCTGGCAAAGGTGCGGCCCGAGCGCGCGGCAACGAACTGGCCGTCGATAAAGGCCTTGTCGCGGAAGCGGATTGCCGCCGCCTTGACCATCCAATCCTTGTGGCTGAGTTCACTCATGATTGTTCCTTGGATATTGCCTATTCGTCACCCGGAACACCGTAACTCGGCGCGTCCGAAGGATTGAGCGCACGGGTCACATAGCCATCGAGTTGCGGCCTATAAATGTCCCAAAGCTTCGCCAGCTCCTCTATAGGACAGCCGTCGGTCCAATCACAACGCAGGTCGGCGACCGGCCAGCGTACGTCGCGGACCAGCTTCATGCCGGAAGAGCGTACGGGCCCCGCTTCTCCTCCGGCTTTGAGCGCAGCCTGCATAGTAGCAATCAGCCGGTCGCCGAGTTCGCCTTGGGAGGCAAGAAATGCGTCAACCATGACCTGCGGAATGCTGTCGCTCGCGAGCAGGTTGCCGCCACACGCGACGTTCTCCGCCTGCGCCTCCGCCCAGGTGCCGAGCGCCTTCGGGCCGGAATGGATGGCGCTTGCGCCGTTCGCGTCGACGGCAAGCACCTGCCGGTATTCGGGATTTGCGCCGGTTCGCTTGAGAATGGCGACGGTCTCGGGAGCCGAGGCGCCCCGCGCCATCAGTTCCAGCCCGCGCATACCCAGTGTCGGATCCGTGACGTTCTGACTGGCGAGAGCGCCGACGCCTGCCTGCGCATAGGCGCAGCGAGCGGCAACCGCGGGCGAGGAAGAAGAAACCGCGACACCGAACATGCCGGTTTTTGTGCAGCGTGCGACGATGGAGAACGTCACGGCGCTCAGTCCGGGATGACGGCGGTGCCGTCGATTTCGACCAGCCAGTTGGGACGCGCCAGCGCGGTTACCACCAGCCCGGTCGAGACTGGATGCACGCCCTTTATGTATTCGCCCATGGTCCGATAGACGGCCTCGCGGTGGCGGACGTCGGTGATGTAGACCACCACTTTGACCAGATGCTCCATCGTGCCGCCGGCTTCCTCAATGAGCTTCCTGATGTTCTGCATGACCTTGTGGGTCTGCTCGACCGGGTCGTGGCTGCCGATATCCTTGGCGGTGTCCAGATCCTGAGGACACTGACCGCGCAGGTAAACGGTCTTGCCGCCATGCGTTACGACGGCCTGACACAGATCGTTGTCCAGCTTCTGCTCAGGATAGGTCTCCCTTGTGTTGAACTTGCGGATATGGTTATGCGCCATCTCGGTATCCATCGGGTCCGGTTTTACCCACCCGGTCTCGGGAATTATCTTCGGTGTCGGCGGGCTTTCAAAGGAAAGTCTTTCTCATCCTTGCGAAGGATGGGCCTAATTACCGCTTTGGGTCGGGCTTTGCGGCGAGGTATCGTTTACGCGTCCTCATACCGACGCTGAGCGGCCTCGTGATAGTCGATATATCTGCGCTGCGTGGCGATGCGGTCTGCCACATGCTTGGCATCGTGCCACACGCCCCAGATGAAGCTTGAACCTCGGCGCGACTGCCACGGCAACCCGAGGAAATAGATCCCGGGCTCCAGCGACACGCCGCGATGGTGTTTCGGGCGGCCCTTCTCGTCGAATGTGTCGACCTTGAGCCAGCTGTAGTCGAGCGCGTAGCCCGTCGCCCAGATGATGGAGGTGACGCCGGCTTTCGCCAGGTCGAGCTCGAGGACAGGGTTTTTGACGCATTCGGGATCCGGACCAAGCTTGCGGGCTTCCGGTTCTTCGGGTAGGTCGACGCCGTTGCGTTCGACATAGGCATCTGCCTCATCCAGCAGCGACATCAGACTCGCGTCGCCACGTGCAATATTATCGGCGAGGTCGCCGGCGAAGTTCAAAACTCCGCTTTTGTAGGTCTGCGTCATGCCGACCAGGGTTATGCCCTGTGCGGCGAGATTACGAAAATCGACTGTTTCGCCACCGCGTGCGCCACTGACGGCTATGGTGACATGCTCGGAGCCTGGTTCGGGCGTCTCCAAGTCCCATTTGCCCAGCACGCCCAGCCACCAGCAGAAGTCGCGGCCGCGATAGGAGCGCGGCGGACGATCATGCGGCCCGACGGAGAGATAGACCTTGCGGCCGGCCCGCGCCAGTTCGTCAGCGATCTGCACACCGGAAGAGCCGGCGCCGACGACGAGCACTGCGCCTTGGGGAAGCTGTTCGGGATTGTGGTAGGAGTTGGAATGTATCTGCAGGACACCGGAATTGTCCGGCACGATCGGAGGCGTAACCGGCCGCTGAAAGGGACCAGTGGCGGCCACGACGCTGTTGGTCTCGATCACGCCCTCGGACGTGTCTACGCGGAAGCCGGAACGACCGATATTGCGACGCACTTCCTTCACCTCCACGCCGCAGCGGATCGGCGCCTTGATCATTTTGGCGTAGTCGACGAAATAGTCCGCGACTTTTTCCTTGGCCACGAATGCGTCCGGCCCTTCATCAGGAAACTCCATGCCGGGAAAGCGATCGTGCCAGGCAGGACCATTGGCGACGAGCGAATCCCACCGCTCGGAGCGCCAGCGCTCGGCAATGCGGCCACGTTCCAAGACGAGGTGCGTCACGCCGCTCTTGCTCAGATGCTTACTCATGGCGACCCCGGCCTGACCTGCGCCGATCACAAGCGTATCTACTTTTTCAACCGACATTTTCGTGTCCTTTTTCGTTGGTCCGCTTATCCGTGGATGCGACGGAGGTCTTTTGTTGATTTTACTGGAGGAGCAGGCCGGTAGAAATTACGATTTGACGTGCTAGTGATTAGCTTGACCCTAAATGAGCGGATCAGAGGTAGAGACTGCGCGTAGTTCTGGACAACCTCTTAGAAGAGACTGGCTCCGTCGCCATCCTTGCAACACACTCAGTCTACTTTGTTCGTGAGGTATTCTCCGACCAGGTCCATGTCCTACGATCTCTGCCTGATAGAACGATCGTTGTCGAAACTCCCACGTTACAGACGTTCGGCGCCGATGTGGGTGCTATATCTGTTTTCGTATTTGGAGAAGATGAGCCTTCTTTGCTTGCAAAAGAAGTCGAGAAGCTCATCGCTAACTCGACGGTAAACTGGGAAGACGTGTTCACAAGGTATAAGGACGAACTCTCCCTTGAGTTGCTCGCCTCGATACGTGCACGGATATCAAATCGCGAATCTGACCCGAGTGATACGTGAACAAGCTCCCGCGTCCCGACTTTTTCGATGATTTCGATGCCTTGCATGCGTTGTCGGAAAACAAAATGCTAGCTAGTTATCCGCATTTGGCACCCTACGTCGGAACTATAGAGGCTGGATATAATCAGTATATGGTCGCGCGCGTCTACGGGCGCGCCACCGCCGGCAATGCCAAGCGCTTCCTGCTGGATCTGCTCGATACGCTGCCGTTCCCGTTGCTGTCCGTCCAGGTCGACGGCGGCAGCGAGTTCATGGCCGACTTCGAGCGCGTCTGCGAGGAGCTCGGCGTGCCGCTGCATGTGCTGCCGCCGCGCAGGCCCCAGTTCAACGGCTGCGTCGAGCGCGCCAACCGCTCCGCCCGAGCCGAGTTCTGGAGCCTCTACAACGGACCCCTCACCGTCACCGCCGTCGCCCCAAGACTCAACGACTACGAGTTCTTCTACAACTATCAGCGGCCCCACGCCTCGCTCGCTTATCGAACCCCCAACGAGTACCTTGTGCAAATGGAGGCCGCCTGACCCCTCAGTGCCATATGTGCTGAGCCAGTACAATTGCCGCCTGCGAACTGGCAAAATAGGCACCCATGCCGCTTCGCTTCACATTCAGGCAGCTCGAATACGTTGTCGCTGTGGGCGAAGCGGGTTCGATTGCCAAAGCGGCAGAGCAGGTCAACGTATCGCCCCCGTCCATTTCTGCCTCCATCGCACAACTGGAGGCGGAATTTGGTGTGCAACTTTTTGTCCGCAAACACTCGCATGGACTTTCCCTCACAACTGGTGGACGAGTCTTCCTGAAAGAAGCTGCGCGGCTTCTTGCGGACGCAGACGCCCTGTGTGAAATCGCAGGCGATATAGCCGAGAAAGTTCGCGGTCCGCTTACTGTGGGCTGCCTGATGACCTTCGCCCAGATCGTGCTGCCGCCCTTGCGTATGAAGTTCGAGCGGACTTTTCCGGATGTCCGCTTCCGCCAGTTTGAGTGCGATCAGGGGCAATTGTTGGAGATGCTTCAGCGGGGCGAAATCGATGCGGCGCTCACCTATGACCTCGAACTGTTGCAAGACATGACATTCGAACCTCTGATGCAGCTTCCGGCGTATGTCATGTTGCCTGCCGAGCATAGGCTGGCTACCCGGCCTTCTATAGCGCCACAGGAACTGGTCGATGAGCCGATGGTGCTGCTTGACCTGCCTTACAGTCGCGAATATTTTCTTTCTGCCTTCCAGCACCAGGGACTGCGTCCCAACATCGCGGAACGCACGCCCGACATCGCCGTAATGCGCTCAATGGTGGCAAACGGGTTTGGCTACGGAATAGCTAACATGCGACCACTCCACAACATTTCGCCTGACGGCAAGCCTCTCGTCTTTGTCAATCTCGAGGGCTCCATTCGTCCCCTGACCATGGGAGTGCTGTTGCCTAATGCCGAACACCGGACGCAGACGGTGCAAGCCTTCATCGAACATTGCCAGCGCTTCGTGCTCGAACAGGGCGTGTTCGGCACCGAGCGTGTCGTCAAGTAGCCGCCCGGCTCAAGGGATCTGCCAAATCTTCCTGCACCGCAGGATCGAAACTAAAATCCATCACGTTCGGCGCGAAAGCAAGCGCCCACTTCTTATTGTTTGGCTCAGTCGATGCCGGCAGACAGCCTATTCAGGAGGCTTGCCAGCATGTCGTCGCAACGACGCAACTGCTCGACGCTGACAAACTCATCCGGCTTGTGGCCCTGCGCCATCGAGCCCGGCCCGCACACGACGGTTGGCGTGCCTACATCACGGCTGAACAAACCGCCTTCAGTGCCGAACGCGACCTTGATCGTACCGTTGGCGCCGGTCAGCGCCTTCACGAAGGCCACCGCCTGCGAATTAGCTGGCGTGTCGAGACCGGGATAGGTGTTGAACACCTCGATATCGATTGCGGCCTCGGATGCCTTTTCTTTCGCGGCAGATGATATGCATTTCGCCTCCACGCGCAGCCGCTCCAGGATCGCGTCGGCGTCGTCGGCTGCGATGTTGCGTATCTCGAAATCAATCTGGCAAAGGTTCGGCACGATGTTGAGCGCCACACCGGCGTTCATTTTACCCACATGCACGGTGGTGTAGGGAATGTCGTAGTCACCATCGCGCGCACCGTCGCGCGCCAGCCGATCCTGTTCGGCGCGCAGCGCGGCAACGAATTCGCAGCCGAGGTGAATGGCGTTGAGCGCCAGCGGCGCGAGTGCGGAATGACCTTCCCTGCCCCGACAGACTGCGCGCGCACTAATCTTGCCCTTGTGTCCCGTGGCCACTTGCATAGAGGTGGGTTCACCAACGATACACAGCGCCGGTCTGTATGGCGCGGCGGCTAGCGTGTCGACGAGGCTACGGACACCGATACAGCCGATTTCTTCGTCATAGGACAGTGCCAGATGAAGCGGCGTCTTCAACTCTACCTTCGTCGCCTTGAGCCCGGCCGAGATCGCGCAGGCAATGAAACCCTTCATGTCCGCCGCGCCACGCCCGAAGAGCTTGCCGTCGCGTTCGGTCATCGCAAAGGGCGGCACATTCCAGTCTTGACCGTCGACGGGCACGATGTCGGTATGGCCCGAGAGCATAACGCCCGGCACATCGGCCGGTCCGATCGTCGCGAAAAGGTTCGCCTTGTGGCCGTCTTCACTATGGATCAGGTGAACGGCAATGCCGTGCGCCTCAAGTAGCCCGGCGACGTAACCGATCACGTCGAGGTTGGAATCGCGGCTTACGGTAGGATAGGCGATCAGTCTTTCAAGGATTTCAATGCTGTTCATGCGGGTCTGACCTGTTTGACTATGAACCGTCTAGCATGCGTAGGACGTATCATCGATTAGGACCACCTCCTAATCGATGAGGAAGAAAACTCTTGTTTCGTCCCTTGGCGCGCAATCTAAGAGTGGCGCCAGCCATCTGGCTTGATGTCATCGACTGCGGCCTCACCGCGCCAGACCTGCCGCGAAATTAGGGCGTGTTAACACTAAGTAGTGCGTCAAAGATGAGCACGAAGACGATAAAGCCGAGGAATAGCGCGTCGAGCTTGTCGTAGCGCGTGAAGATGCGGCGAAAGCCCTTCAGCCGGCGGAACAGGCGCTCGACCTCGTTGCGCCGCTTGTAGATCTCCCGGTCGTACTCCCAGGGATTCGTCCGGTTCTTCTTCGGCGGCACGACGGGCTCGAAGTCGAGGTCCAGCGCCAGCTGCCGCGTCTCGTCCCCCTCGTAGGCGCGGTCCATCAACAGGCGCGGACTTTCCTTCAGCGGCCCCAGGCGGCGCAGCAGCTTGCGGCCTTCCGGCGCGTCGTGCGCCGCCGCCGGGCGACAGCGAGAACGTCACGGCCGTGCGAGCATCCGCGGCAACCATATGAATCTTGGTGTTCCATCCCCCTCGGGACTTGCCGATGCTTTGCGGACCGTTTTTTTTAACGCGCCCGTCCCGTCCGGATGCACTTTGACGCTGGTGCTGTCCAGCGACACCGCCTCCAGCTTGATCCGCACCAGCCGCTGCCGCTGCAGCTGTTCGAACACCCGGTCCAGCACGCCGTTCTTCGACCAGCGGTTCATCCGCGTGTAGATCGTGTGCCAGTTGCCGAACCGGGCCGGCAGGCCCCGCCACTTGCAGCCGTGCTCGGCCACGTGAAGAATCGCGTTCAGCACCTGCAGGTTCGACATGCTGACGTTGCCGCGCTGCACCGGCAGATAAGGCGCCACCAACTCGTACTGCTCTTCGGTAAGATCCATTCCAACTTCCCAGGTTGCCGTTTGGCGCTATGATATCAAATCCCATCAATTAGTGTTAACACGCCCTAGGAGGAAAAACGCCATGCGCGATTCACGCTACGATATTCTGTTTGAACCGATGAGGATCGGCCCTCACGTCGCGAAGAACCGATTCTACCAAGTGCCGCATTGCAATGGTGGCGGTTATCGCGATCCGTCAGCCGCCGCGGCCATGCGCGGCATCAAGTCAGAGGGCGGCTGGGGCGTCATCTTCACCGAGCAGACAGAGATGCATCACACCTCTGAGATCACCCCATTCATCGAGCTGCGTTTGTGGGAGGACCAGGACATTCCAGGTCTTCGCCGCATGTCCGACGCAATGAAAGTTCACGGCGCGCTTGCCGGCATCCAGTTGGCCTATTCCGGCATCAACGGCCCGAACTTCTACACGAAGGAAGTGCCTCTAGCGCCAACCGCACTGCCGATCCGCACGTTCACAAATGACCCTGTGCAGGCCCGCGCGCTCGACCTCACTGATATCCGGAACTTGCGCCGCTGGTTCGTCAACGCGGCGAAACGCTCGAAGATCGCCGGTTTCGACCTGATCTGCCTATACGGCGCGCATGGCTTCGGCATCTTTCAACATTTTCTGTCGCGCGCCACGAACCAGCGGACCGACGAATATGGCGGCAGCCTGGAGAACCGCTCGCGCTTCGCCCGCGAGGTCGTGGCCGATATTCGTGAAGCGGTGGGTGACACGACAGCAATCACCATGCGTGTCAGCCTCGACGAGACGATCGGCGATCTGGGTTTCTCCAACGCCGAGGTGCGGGAATTCGTCGATCTGAACGCCGAACTGCCGGATTTGTGGGACATGGCCCACGGCGCCTGGGAAGATTGCTCGGGACCATCGCGCTTCAAAGACGAAGGGGCGCAGGAGCTTCTGGTCAAGGGCATTCGTGAACTGTCCTCCAAACCCGTCGTCGGTGTTGGCCGATTCACGTCGCCCGACGTCATGGTGAGGATGATCAAGTCAGGCACGCTCGATTTCATCGGCTGCGCGCGTCCGTCAATCGCCGATCCCTTTCTGCCCAAGAAAGTGGAGGAAGGCCGAATCGAGGACATCCGTGAGTGCATCGGCTGCAACATGTGCATCGCCGGCGACATGACCATGTCGATCTCGCGCTGCACGCAAAATCCGACCTTCATGGAGGAATGGCGCAAGGGCTGGCATCCTGAACGCGTGCAGCCAAAGGGCGACAGCGAAAGCGTGCTTATCGTCGGCGCGGGTCCCGCCGGGCTCGAGGCTGCCCGGGCGCTGGGGCTACGCGGTTATCAGGTGGCGATTGCCGAGGCCGGGACAGAGCTCGGAGGACGCGTGGCGCGCGAGTGCAAGCTGCCCGGGCTTTCCGCCTGGGGCCGGGTCCGCGACTATCGCCAGTACCAGATAAGCCAGATGCAGAATGTCGGGGTCTACTTTGATAGCCGGCTTTCAGCCGACGACATTCTGGCCTTCGGTTTCCAGAATGTGGCGATCGCTACCGGCTCGACCTGGCGCCGAGACGGGGTGGCGCGAGCCCATGTCGTGCCAATCCCCACGGACCCGGCTATGCCCATCTACACTCCAGATGATCTGATGGATGGCAAGGTCCCGACAGGCAACGTGGTTCTGTTCGACGACGACCACTATTATATGGGCGGCGTGCTCGCCGAACTGATGGGCCGCCAAGGCGCCAGGGTGACGCTGGTCACACCCTCCGCCTATGTCTCGGACTGGACACGCAACACGCTGGAACAAGGCGCCATTCACCGCCGGCTCGCGGAACTGGGCGTCGAGATCGTGCTGAACCGCTCGGTGACCCGTGTGACGGGAAGCGGGGTCGCCACCGAATGTGTTTACACGAGAGCTGCGCACGACATCGAAGCAGAGGCCGTCGTGCTGGTAGCCTCACGGGATCAGAACGACGCACTGTGGCAGGAATTGAAGATACGGCGGGCGGAATGGGCCGACAACGGCATCCGCTCGGTCAAAGTGATCGGAGATGCCGAAGCTCCTGGCCCAATCGCCTGGGCGACCTATGCCGGTCACCGCTTCGCACGGGAACTGGACGAGCCGGATATCGGCGACGCCCTGTCTTTCCGCCGTGAGGTGACCGCACTTGCGGCCGAATAACGGAGCGACAGCAGGATGACCCCCTTTTTTCTTTCGGCGGACGAGCCCGGACTCGATGATTGGGGAACACCCGAAGACATCGGAGCCACAACGCTCGAAGGCAGCGTACGCGTTTCGGGACGCTTTGATCTGGGGCGCCTAAAAGCATGGTTTTCGGCGGGCTCTATGCTGCGACACGCGCCAAATACCGCACGGTCTATGGTCTCCATGAGCACGCCACTCTCCAGGCTGGCCAGATCGAGCTAACGGAGGAGAACAGCGGAAAAAAGCGTCGTGTATAGGCCGGGTGACAGCTGGATAATCGCCAAGGGAACACCCACCTTGGAAAGGCAACGAAAAGAACATATTAAGTGGCTCACGCCGCTAAAGACGGCGACTGCGATTAGCCGGGAGATAGCAGGTGAAGATTACCGACGTTCAATGTTTTTGTCCGATTTATGAGATAGGCCGTTTTGGAGAGGCGCGTGCAGTTGTACTGAAGATAACCACAGACGAGGGTCTATTTGGCTTGGGCGAAGGAACGCTCTCCTACCCGTTCTGTCTTTCGAAGCAGGTTGTGGCCGCGATAGCCGGGGCGAAGCAGTATCTGATCGGCTCCGATCCGCTGCAGATCGAGAAAATCTGGCACGAACTGTACGATCGGTATTTTTGGCGGGGCGGACCGGTCGAAGGCAGTGCCCAGGGCGCCATCAACTATGCTCTTTGGGACATCTTCGGCAAGTCCGTCAATATGCCCGTCTATCAACTGCTCGGTGGCGCTTATCACGAGCGCATTCCGATCTATCTGAACGGCTGGTGGGAAGGCACGTCAACCACGAAAGAGGTGGTCGAGCGGGCATTGGTGACCGTCGAAAAAGGAGCAACGCGGCTCAAATGGTATCCGTTCGAGTTCATGTCCCAGATCGGAAATCAGTATTTCGTCTCTTCGGCCGACCTCAAGCGGGGCATCGACGAAGTTTTCGCCGTTAGGGAGGCAGTAGGACCTTCGGTCGATCTGATGGTCGACATCTGGCGACGTCTTGACATTTCATCGGCTGCGCTGTTCTGCCGCGAAGTGGAGCGCGCAAATCTCGTCTTCGTCGAGGAGCCGATCCCGGCCGAAAATCTGGATTCCATGATAAAGCTGAGCCGCACCGTGAACACGCGCCTGGCGACGGGTGAGCGCATTCTAAGTCGCTACGACTTCAGCAAGCTCTTCGAAGCGCAAGCTATTGGCATCGCGCAGATTAATATCGGCCGTGTAGGCGGCATCACCGAAGCTCGAAAGATCGCCGCAATGGCAGACAATCACGGTATAGGAGTAGCGCCTCACAATCCAATCGGATCCGTCGCCACCGCCGCCATCGTACAGCTGAGCGCCCACATGCGAAATTTTCTCATGCTGGAACGCTTTCCGCCATTTCAGGACGAATGGATGGAACAGAATCTCGTCTACGGGCCCGATTATATCGAGCTTCCAGTGCAGCCAGGAATTGGCGTGACTGTCGACGAACGGTTCCTTGCCAACTTTGCGGTCTAGAACGAAGTTCATGCGGATCGAAGGATAGCCAAGCGCGATTAGACTCTGAGACCGGCCACATCGCGACAGGTGTCTTGCCCCCGTATAATTTTGTGCCACTTAGGTTGTCTATCACTAAGCAAATAAAGGGGCGGTTGGATGGCCCGGAAGCGGTTTTCGGATGAAGACGTTATGAATCTGTTGCGTCAGATTGATGTAGAACTTTCCGCTGGCAGCGATGTGGCGTCAGCCTGCCGCAAAGTCGGCATCAGCGACGCGACGTACTACACGTGGCGACGGAAGTATGGCGGCATGGCGAAGTCGCAGCTTCACGAGATGAAAATGTGTTGCTCCGGCGCAAAGCAATAGTTTTGTTACCGTCACTGAGAGGGGTTGTCATGAAATATGTTCGCGAAATCGCATTTACAACAGGCTTTGCGCTCATAGCGGCGAGCGCGTCAGCGCAAGAACAAACATTGCTGCTGCGCGATCCTGCGATATCCGACTCGCATATTGCGTTTGTGTATGCAGGCGATTTGTGGTTGGCGGATCGCAATGGTGCCCGCCCGCGTCGCCTGACATCGAGTCCTGTCGACGAGTACAACCCAACATTTTCGCCTGACGGATCATGGATCGCCTATACGGCGAATTTTGAAAATAACGATGACGTCTACATCATCTCGACCGCAGGCGGACAGCCAAAGCGTCTGACATGGCACTCGGGCGACGATATCGTACTTGATTGGGCTCCTGACGGTTCAGCAGTTGCGTTCGCCTCTAGCCGCGGCACAAATCATGGTCGTTCGGCGCAGCTTTTCCATGTTTCCATCAACGGCGGGTTGCCAGAAAAGCAGATGGAAGCACGCATTTACCGCGGCAGTTATGACGATGCCGGCTCACGCTTCGCATATATCCCGCATGGCGTCGCTTATAACGGTCTTTACGGCGGGCGGGCAGGGTGGCGCCTCAGCCGCGGGGGCAGAACGCCGTCAGTGATCGTGATAGACATGAATGCGGGATCCGCGGTCGAAGTTCCCGGCGAGCGCGTCAACGACATTGAGCCCATGTGGGTTGGCGATCAACTCTATTTCATTTCCGATCGCGACAACAAAACGCTCAATCTTCACCACTATGACCCTGCAACGCGTGCAATTGCGAAAGTCAGCAATGAACCCGTCTGGGACATTCGCGCCGCGGACGCCCATGGCGGCACAATCATTTATGAAGCAGGTGGAAGGCTGAAGACTTTTAACGTTGCCAGCGGCGCGGTTGCCGAATTGCGTATATCGATTTCTCCAGATTTGCCGCAATTACAGCCGCAATGGAAAGACGCCAGTCGGACCATTCAGGCGGTTGACCTTTCACCGACTGGAAAACGCGTCGCCGTTACTGCCCGTGGTGACGTTTTCACCGTTCCTGTCAAAGATGGTTCAACCCGGAATCTCACGCGCAGTGACGGCGCTCGCGAATATACGGCGCTGTGGTCGCCGGATGGACGGCGCGTCGCGTATATTGATGCATCCGAATCTGTGCAGCGGCTTGTTGTTGAGAGCCAAAGCGGTCTTTCGAACCCGCGGCGTTTCAACCTTGACTCTGATTTTTGTTCGCTGCTTGAGTGGGGCGGCAATGGCGATCGCATTGTTTATCGTGACAACCATCTTCGATTATTTGCAATCGATGTAAGCTCCGGTTCGTCGACATTGATCTCAACAGATGCGCGTCGCGAATGGGGTCCTCAGCGTCGCGAATATCCGGGCTCCGTATCCGTTGATACGTCGCCTGACGGACGTTGGCTCGCTTACACGCAGGAGCAGCCCAACTTTAATCGCGACCTCATGCTTTATGACTTTAACGCCTGGCGGTCCTATCGCGTGTCCGATGGCTTGGCCAATGTTAGGTCGCCCGCGTTTAGTCCGGATGGAAAATATCTCTATTTCGCTGCGTCGACCAACTCAGGGCCGGCGCAGGCCGGTCTCGACATGTCAAGCCAGGAACGCCCCCAACGTTCGGGGATCTATGTTGCTGTGCTCGCCGCGGGAGGCGATTCTCCGATTAAGCCAAAAACCGGTGATGAAGGTGAAGACGAAGGCAAGGATGAGGAAAACGGCGATGATACTCCGTCGACCCAAATTGACCTAAACGGACTCTCAAGCCGTGTAGTCGCCTTGCCAGTGGCGGAGCGCAATTACTCGGTCCTCGCTGTCGCTCATGACGGTACTCTTTATTACGTCCGGAATGTTCAGTTTGGCGCTTCCATCACGCCTCCCGGCGAAAACGCGCAAGCTGAAAACGCCCTGATGCGCTTCAAATTCGCCGATCGGGAGGAACAAAAGGTTCTTAACGGCGTCACTGGCGCGGCGATAGCCGCCAAAGGCAAGCACATCATTGTTCAGATGGCGGACGGATCGTTTCAGACTGCCGAAATCGGCGAGAAACTGGATGCCAAAAGGCTTGATGTCAGCGGCATGCGCATGATGGTCAATCCGCGAAACGAATGGGCGCAGATTTTTGACGAAGCCTGGCGTATGGAACAGGCGTTTTTCTATGATCCGAACATGCATGGCCTCGACTGGCAGGCGGTTTATGACCGCTATCGCCCGCTGGTCGACCATGTAGGCCGGCGTGAGGATTTGAACGCACTGATCGTCGAAATGATCGGTGAACTGCAGGTCAGCCACAACTGGGCTGGCGGCGGCGACATACACCGTGAGCAGGGGCCAAGTGCGAGCCTTCTCGGCGCCGATTTAGAATTGGCGAACGGTCGTCACCGAATTGCGCGAATCTATACGAGCAAGCCTTGGAATCCATTCCTCGATGCACCGCTTGCTGAGCCCGGTCTTGGTGTCAGCGTTGGCGATTATATTCTCGCCGTTGACGGTCGGACGCTCGGCCAGTCGGACAATATCTTTGAGTTCTTGCAAGGAAAGTCTGACCAGCAAGTAACGCTACGGGTTTCAGCACACGCTGACGGGCGCGATGCGAGAAATATTGTTGTGGAACCGACGAACACAGAGTTTCTTATTCGACTGTGGGCGTGGGTTGAAGACAATCGCAAGGCCGTCGATGAGGCGACGAACGGCCGTGTCGGTTATGTCTATCTTCCGAACACTGCTGGAGCCGGTTTTACGTTCTTCAATCGCATGTTCTTCGCTCAAGTCGATAAGGACGCGATGATCATCGACGAACGCTCGAACGGCGGCGGGAAGGCGGCGAACTACATTACCGACGTGTTGAGCCGAACTTACCTTTCGGGATGGAAAGACCGCGACGGGATGGTGTTCAATACACCCGGCGGCGGTATGTTCGGACCCAAGGTCATGTTGATCGACCAGGACGCCGGTTCCGGCGGAGATTTCCTGCCCTATTCATTCCGTGAAATGAACATCGGGCCGTTGATCGGCAAGCGTACCTGGGGTGGTTTGATTGGCATCAACCCAAGCCCGCCGCTTATGGACGGCGGTTTTCTGACCGTTCCGTATTTCCGCTTTTTCGACACGAACTATCAGTGGACGGTCGAAAACGAAGGCGTTGCGCCGGATATCGACGTAGCGCTTGATCCAATCGCGACAAATGCGGGCCGGGATACGCAACTTGAGTGCGCGATTCAAGAAATCCTCTCGCTTCTGCAGACCAACCCGAGCCCGGTTCCGACTGAAGCGCCGGCTTATCCAACACAAATCGGCGAGTAACGTTGTGGGATGCGTGCGCGGCTGACTTGCAACCGGCCGCGCCGCAAACGTTGCAATTAGTCAAAGAGGCTGGAAACTGATTCTTCGTTGGCGATGCGACGGATCGCTTCGGCCAGAAGCGTAACGATCGGAACCTGCTCGATCTTGGGGCAGTCCGCTACTTCCGGCCGCGCTTCAATGGAATCAGTGATGATCATGCGGCTTAATGCGTCCGATTTCATGAACCGTACTTCTGCGTGATCGGAAGGAACGCCATGGGTTACACAGGCGGAGACGCTTTTGGCGCCTTTGTCTATCAGTGCTTGTGCGGCGTTTATCAACGATGGCGAGCGGTCGGTCGTTTAGTCGCTTGCCTAACGTGCGCGCGCGAACCACGCCGCCGGCGTCAGGCGAGATGACGGTCACCTCGTCCAGGCCTCCATTGTGGATTTCACGTACTCGCCGCTCGAACTCTTTCACCGCATAGAGATTGTCGGTCGGAATGTCGAAAAACCCCTGGATCTGGCCTGCGTGGAGATCAACCGTGAGCACGCGGTCGGCGCCGGCAGTGGTGATGAGATTAGCCACCAGTTTGGCGGAAATCGGCGTGCGCGGGCCGGCCTTGCGGTCCTGACGGGCATAGCCGAAATAAGGGATCACAGCCGTGATGCGGCTTGCCGACGCGCGCGGCAGCGCGTCGATCGTGATCAAGAGCTCCATCAAATGATCGTTTGCAGGGCGCGAGGTTGACTGAATGACGAACACGTCTTCCCCGCGCACGTTTTCCTGGATCTCGACGAAGACTTCGCCGTCCTTGAAGGTCTTTATGTCGGCATTGGCGAGAGAAGTGGCGAGCCGTTTTGATATCGCTTCGCTCAACCGTCGGTTGGAGTTTCCGGCGATCAGCTTCATGGCCCCATCCCCTAACGCCCGATTTCCAAGGTCCGCGAGCGTTTCATGACGGTTTATTGACAATCGCGCAAGTCGCGCATGAGAATTTTTTACGCAAGCGCAATCGCGGAGAGATTACGGCCGTAATCCGTATCGCCGCGTCGTCGGCTGGCGCGATAGCTGAAATATTTTTCCCGGCGCGGCCAGCGTGCAGATTTCAAGATCGTCAACCTGTACAACACCGACGCTCGTCAGTCGCCAGGCTGCAAAACCGGCAAGATCAAGCTGGCGCTTTTCGCTCTCCCGCCCTGGGGAGAAATAGCGTTCCGCCTGCGGGAAGCTCTGTTTAAAAGCATCGACCAATTCGAGGCCGACCTCAAAATTGGACTGGTGCAGGCAGGGCCCGAGAGCGGCGCAAATGCGCGCAGGATCGGCGCCGTCATCAATCGTGGAGGCCCGCGGGCGTCGGGAGATTGGGCGAAGCGAAACATGAGACTTTGAATATTTCGCCCATCTGGTCGGGCATGGCGATACGCTCCGCGCCGAGGCGGATTTTTTCCGCTTCAGCGTCGGTTTTGCCTTTGCACAGCATTTCCATTCGGACGCGGATGCCAAGCTTTTCGAGAAACGCGCCCTGAGTGACCGGCCCGTGGGCGACAGCGCCAGCTTCGAGGGCGACCCGGGCGAGTGCATCAAAATCGACATGCGCCGTAAGGTCTGCGCGACCCGGCGATGCGAGCGGCGGCCAGTAGCGATGATCGCGCACGGCCTGCAGCGTATCGCACAGCCCGGACTGCAAATGGCCGTAATCGATGATTAGCGCGCAACCGCCTTGTTCGTTGATCAAGGCGCATATGTCGGCGGCGAAGGCGTTCCTATTGCAAATTGATTGAATGCGCAAATGGCGGCTTTGGACGCCAACGACCATGCCACTAATCGCCGCGCAACAAACAAAAAACTCCTTCGCAAAAAGAAACCGCCGGAACCTTTAAGGTTCCGGCGGCGAAGGTAGTGTTGACGAGACCGGTCGCCCGGCCTCGCCGTTGATTGATTAGCCTCTGATATTCAACCGCACGAAGATGTTGCGGCCAAAGGGGTTGCCGCAGCCGCGGAGCCCAGCGGCACACAAGGCTTCCTGCTCCAGCGTCGACTCATTGTTGAGGACGTTGCTGATGCCGGCCCGGATTCTCACATGATCATTATGGTTGTAACCGATCGAGACATCATGCTCGACATCGCGCGGTAACTCGGAAGCTTCATCCGGAATGTCGTCACAGTCGCCCGGCACGCGATCGAAGCACGGATTTACGCTGCCGGAATAGAACGTGCGCCAGAACAGATCCCACTGTCTCCACTCCCAGCCGAAGTCGGCCGTGAACTGGATCGGCGAGTAGATATTGCTGGTCGGGATCGGCCCGTCGATATTGCTGGTCGAGCCCACCTGGTTGGCCGGCTGGCCCGAGGCGTCGAGACCCGCACTAGAAGCGCTGTCGCGGTAAGTGATCGGGGCATAGAACGTCACCTGGATTGAGAAATTGCCCCAGTCGTTTTCGCCTCTGCCGAGATTCATGAACTCTAACGCGTCAGCCACGTCATAGCCGTAGCGGATCTGCGCCTGCAGAGCCTGGAGTTCGATGAAGCCGGTATTGCCAAAGCCCGTCGTGCCTTTGACGATATCGAACCCGCCGATGAGGGAGCCGTCAATCGCCGGCTGCGGCCCGACGCGTTCGAAGTTTTCACATTCCGGCGCCATCAGCGACGTGTCGAAGCAGGTTTCAGTGAAGAACGTGAAGTCGGGCTGCACAATCTGATCGTTGATCGTAATGTCGACCCAGTCGGCCCGGAAGGTCAGCCCCGGCACCGCATTCGGCTGCAGGGTGAAGCCTGCCGTCCAGGAGTCGCCGATCTCAAAGTTGAGGTTCGGATTGCCGCCCGCCAGAAGCGGGATCGACGCGTTCACCGACGGGGTCGTGTAAACATTGTCGCCCGGCGCCAAGATCAGGCCGGTTTGGCCCATGATCGTGCCGATGGTCGCCCCTGTGAAGCCCAGCATTTGCGCCGCGGCGATACAGTTGGCCTGACGGTTGGTGTCCGGCGCGTCGTTGATGTTGGTCACGTCGCAGGGATCGCCGGTCAGGCCGCGGGCCGCCGCGAATGGCGAGAACAGTTCGACAATCGAGGGCTGGCGCACGGATTGCGTGTAGTTGCCTCGAACAACGACTTGCTCATCGAACATAGCGATCGTGCCGCCAGCCGAATAGGAGTCGACCGAACCGGACAGCGCATTGCCGAGCAGTTCGGATGCTGAGTCCGACTCGCCGCGGGCGCGGATCCGGCGATAGGCGCCCTGGAAGTCGAGACGGTCAATGAAGGACAGAGCGTCATCGAAGCCGAACTTGAAGTTATCGCTCATCACCGGAATGACGATTTCGCCAAAAGCCTCATTCGAAGTCACCTCGGCGAACGGGAAGCTCGCCACCTGCAGATGGCGCGACAGCGCGTCTTCAAGCACGCCGCTATTTTGCAGCTTGCCGAATTCGCGACGCCGCTCAAAGCCGACGTTGAACTGGATCCAGCCCGCCGGCAGCTCAAAGAGGTCGCCGCCGAAGTTGGCGACAAAGTCCATCTGGTTGATCTCGCCGAAGCTTTGCGCCGAGGACGTGATGAAGTTGATGGTCTCGAACGGGTTCGAGTTCGGATCATTAAGGCCGAACAGGTTCAATGGCGTACAGCCGACCAGCGCCGCATCCGGCGTCGGCCTGTTGCCGGTCGAAATGCCTTCAGTCGGCCCGCCCACATTCTGATCGACCGGACCGCCCGGGTTGAGGAAGCCGCGGCAGATGATGTCGCCTTCCTGCGCTTCATCGGTGCCGACATTGGCCACCGCGCCATCTCTGATGACGTTGAACTGTTCGCTGTTGATGGTCAGCTGCAACAGCGACTGATTGTCCGCATCGTTCAGCTGCGCCAGCGTGCCGGCATCAAGAATGATCGAGTCGACCGCATTGAAGAACGCATCGCCGCGAACCACGCCGACGCTGCGGAACTGCGTCGTGCGGCCGAAGTTCATGGAGATGTCCCAATTGAAGTAGCGGTCGCCATAATCGAACTCGCCTTCAAGGCCGCCCACTGTGCGATAGGTGGTGGTCTCGAGGGTGTTGGCCCCGGCGTTCGGGTTGAGGTTGAGGCCGATGCCGTTGAGCCAGAGCGTGTCCCCGGCCCCGGCGTCGATCAGCGTTTGACGATCCTCTTCCGAAATGAACGGATTGTCTATGCCGATGCCGAACGAACCCTGGCCTGGCGCGTTCAAGGCCGCCGTGTTGAAGGCGTTCTGGGTTTGCGTGAGCAGGTCCGAAGCGCGCGAGTTTAAGAAGTTGGTTTCGAAGAACAGCCGGAGATTATCCGTAAGGTCGTAATGGCCGGTGCTCATGAACACCATACGCTCAACCGGAACCACCCCTTCCTGGAAGTCGTCATCGGAGTTAAAGCCGCTGCCGCCGGAGAAGAAAACCGGGCTGGTGCCGAGCCTCAGGCCCGGATCGAACACCGACAGGCCGCCGTCGCCGCCAAAGGTCAGGATATTGCCCTGGGCGTCTGTAAAGACGTTGACGCCAAGACCGGGCAGCGGAAGGCCATTTGTCGGCGCAGGCAGCCAGCCATTGGGGCCTTGGAGAATGTTAAAGACGCCTTCCGGACCGATGATGCACTGGCCGCCCGAAGCGAAGCAGTCCGCCCGGTCTTTCAAACCGGGTATGTCGTTCCGAACCGCGCCCAATTGCTCTTCATATTCGACAGATGCGGTGACGTTGCCGCGGCCGTCGGAGAAGTTGGCGCCGAAAACGCCTGAGATGTTGTGTTCAGGGGCGGAGAAGTCTTCGTAATCGTCCCACTGGAACTTGATGTCGATGCCTTCAAAGTCTTCCTTAAGGACGATGTTGACCGTGCCGGCGATGGCGTCGGCGCCGTAGATCGGGGCGCCGCCGATGGACAGCGCCTCAACCCGCTCGATCATCGCTGCGGGGAAGGCGTTGATGTCAACCTGGGAGCCTTCATTCCGGTTGATCGGATCCGGCGACAGCGGGTTGCCCGGAACGAAGCGGCGGCCATTGACCACGGTCAGCGTGCGCTGGGTGCCGAGATTGAAGAGGTCCAAAAATTCCTGACCGACATTCTGACCGGAGCCGGTGGTCACACCGCTGATGCCAGGGCCGAAGCCGGGCAGTTCGTTGAGCGCGTCGGCGATGCTAGTGTAGCCGCGCTTGTCGAGCGTTTCGGCCTGAAGGACCTGAGCCGGCTGTGAGATGTCTTCAAAGTCGCGACGCTGAATGCGCGAACCGGTAACGATGATGGTTTCGATGATCTGGTCATCAGCCTGAATTTCATCAACATCGTCCTGAGCCATAACCGTGCCAGACGCTGACACAGCAAAGGCGTAAGCGCTGGCGGCAAGCAACGTGCGCAATGTCGCCGAGTCGAATGACTCACGTCGTGTAGATTCTGTCATTTAATTGCCCCTTCTCCATCGGGTCCGGTTTTACCCACCCAGTCTCGGGAATTATCTTCGGTGTCGGCGGGCTTTCAAAGGAAAGTCTTTCTCATCCTTGCGAAGGATGAGCCTAATTACCGCACCAATGGCTCCGCACAAATAACCCCTCAGGCCAAAACCTGATGGATTTTCGACGGAATCTGCAGTCTCGAACGCTGCCTTGGGCTGGCCCCTCGCCTGCGCTCTGTTTCCATGTGGCCAAACCATTGGGAACGCGACAATATTGTCAATTTCAGGATGGGCTGGCGTTCGCGAATACCCACCTTTGTTGCAAGATTGCATCATAGCTCTTGCTTTTTCCGCCTAACGGCTTCGCCAGGTTGCCAGAATCCGGTTGAATTAATTTCTCGATCCGGCCATATTTCGTTGAGACTCGTCAATAAGTTGCATTTCTTGAGGTTTGTGTGCCGCTGCAAAAACTCACTCTTTTTAGCGCTTTGTCATTGTCAGGCAGTATGTTGTTGCAGTGCAACATAGCGCTGGCCCAGCAGCGCGTGAACGACAATTTAACAATTGAGGAAGCGCTACAATTCTGTGCTGCATTCGAGGATGCTGCTGAGCGATTATTGTGTTTCGAGGCCCTTGCTGAATCAGCCCAGGCGGGTGACGGCACAAGGATTCGGGCGGAGGTAAATCCGAATAAAGAAAGTAAAGAAGAAGAGTCGGACCTTGCAAAAGGAGTCGCTGTAGCGCCCACGCCAGAACTCGATCAAGCGCCGAGAACAGCTGCAGCTGAGAGCGACGAAGAGACCGTAGATGTGCAGCCAGCCGTCACTACCGCACAAGGCGGTGTTGCAGAAGGCGAAAATGCGCAGGCCACCGCAGAAGCGCCTCGACTCAGGTTTGTCCGCTCCGATGCACTCGAAGAAAAGCGCCGAAAGAGGCAAAAGCATACGCTGACTGTTTATAGGGCGTGGCGCAACGCGGTCGGCCATCTGCGCGTAGCGTTCACAAACGGAGAGATTTGGATTCAGTCGGGTTGGGGCACAAGGCATAATCCGAAGCTGGGCGATGAGGTTGTTCTTAAACCCGCCTGGGTAGGCGGCTGGACATTGACCATGCAGAACGGCCGCTACGCCTTTCGCGGTCGCCAACTAAATAAGAAAAATGACTAGCCCGGGCCATCCGGCCTAACAGTAGCAAAGCGGTTTTTCTAAGCGCCAACTGCCGCCGGCTGTTTCGACCAGTCGCGCTTCACGCCTGTCGCAAGCAAGAACGGCGAGGCGACAAAGATCGAGGAATAGGTCCCGATCACAATCCCCCAGATCATGGCGAGCGTAAATCCTTTTAAGACCTCCCCGCCAAGCGACGCCAAGGCGCCGAGCGCCAATAATGTTGTAACGGATGTCATAACCGTTCGGCTCAAAGTGTCATTGATGGACAAATCAAGAAGATCTGTCAGCGGTTCTGGGACGTAGACCTGATGGGTGATGGGTCGCGGCGCTGCGGCAGAGTGTCGTAGACCGTGGTGGGCTGAGGTTGCGAGGGACCGAAACCTGGCGAAAGTTGCGCGCCAGGGCATCTTGGAAAAGGCTGAGGTTGCAGGCGAGCGTCAGGCGATGTTCAAGCCCGCAGCAGGAAGTTGGTGACGGATGCGGGCTAGAACAGCCTGTCCTGGTTGGGGGCGTCGAGGTGTTCGCAGCGTGTTGGTGGCGCGCGCGGTTGTTGTGGCAGTTCGGTGCCATCCCGTTGCCGAACGTGGTCGAGGATCCTGGCGATCACCTCGGGGTCTTCGATGCAGGCAATCACCCTGAGCTTGCCGCCGCACACCGGGCACGTCTCGATGTCGATGGCGAATACGCGTTTCAGTCGCTACGTCCAGGTCATGGGAGCGAGGGGTTTGTTCGGTTGCTCCTCGTTGGGTTTGCGTTTTGGTACGACGGACTTGCGGTGCTTGCAGTTCGGGGCGAATACGCCGTGGAAACGGGTGAGGTTGAGCCTTGGACGAGGAACCAGGGGCGCGAGGCGCGCGCCGCCTCGGGTACCGCGGTCTGCGAGCGCGGGGCCTCAAGGGCAGGCACATCGAGGCGCTGGTCGAGGAGTGGCGGCGTCAGGGCCTGTCGGACGGGACGATGCGGAACCGGCTGGCGCACCTGCGCTGGTGGGCGATGAAGGTCGGCAAGCCGGGCATCGTGCGCAAGGGCAACGCCGGCTACGGGATAGGGACGGACGGGACGTGACCGGCCCCGGGGTTGAGCGGGCAGCCTTGGAGCTGATCTCCCCCCGCAATCACTCCCGAATTTCGGGAAGCACAAACCGCAACGTCTCTTTCATCACGGGATCGAAGGCGTTGCGCCCGGCGTTGAAGAATCCGTGGCCTTCGCCAGCGAACCGCCTCAACTCGCAGTCGTTTCCGGCAGCGGTCATGGCCCGACAAAACGCCTCGCTCTGGGCGATCGGTACGATCTTGTCGTCTTCGCCGTGGAAGATGATCGTCCGCGGCGCACCCGCCCTGACGTGGGACAGTGGAGACACGGCGACGGCATCGCCCGCGATTAGATCGGCAAGTCGTGGCACGTCGACGAAGCTCCGCAAGTCGGTCACCGGGTTGTAGAGGACCATGGCCGAAGGTCCGAAGCGGGGGTGTTCGGCAATCGTGCCGATGGTGGCCGCCAGGTGTCCGCCGGCCGAACCGCCGCTCACCACGATGCGCGCCGGGTCGATGCCCAGTTCGTCGGCCTGATCCTGCGCCCATCGGAAGGCCGCGAACGCATCCGCCATGCTGTCTGGAATGCTGCTCCCATGGCGTTGACGGACACGGTACTCCATCGAGATGGCGACGAATCCCTCCTTGGCGAGGCGGGCGGCGAACGGATAGAACTGTCGAGGCGTTCCCGATGACCAGCCCCCGCCGAAGAAGAACAGGATGGCGGGATGCGGAGGTTCACCGACCTCGGCGGCGAAGACGTGTGCATGCAACGCGACGCCCTGCTCGTTGGCATACTCGATCAGATCCGAGGGCTCGAACTCGGCGGCACTGTACGCCATTCCAGGGACTGTCATTGCAAACATGACGGCAAGCCGCCAGTTCCGTTTCCGATTTTCCACATCGTCTCCGTAGTCTATCGTGCCCTTGCAAGCCCAGGATTCGCGACCGGGCCAGGTGATCCCTGCGGCGCCATGCGCATCGATTCGCGATGGCGTGCCGCGTTCGGCAGTGACTGCGTGTGACGCAACCTCACGACCCCTCCGCGAGCGTGTTTCATAGTCGAACGTCTTCGAATTGCGCTAAGGAAGCTCTGATTAAGGGCGTCCCTAGCGCGGCACAGGGATGTGCCGCCAGATTCGATGGCGTAAGCCATTGAATCTGTGGAGCAAGACGAAACCGCGTTTTGTCTTGCGACCTGATCAAGCCCAGGGATGGGCTTGATCAGAGGTTCCCTAAGAAAACGGGGGCCTTGTGTGGGAGCGAGTAAGGTTCATTGTCGGCGTCATGGTGTCAAGCGGCGACTGGAAGGTAACCGTTCGGTCGTGTCGGTATAGGGGCTGGTAACGCGATCCGACATTCGCTATGGTGGCCACCATGGCGTATCGCGACACGGAAGTCGACCCGGTCCCGCACCTTCCCCGAGCGGCTTCGGTACCTGCGCCGCCGGACTGGCGGCGGCTGTGCGAGCAGACGCTTGAGCGGGCGAAGGCCGCCGAAGCGCGCGCCGAAG
Source organism: Pseudomonadales bacterium (assembly GCA_963668365.1). GTDB lineage: Bacteria > Pseudomonadota > Gammaproteobacteria > Pseudomonadales > Azotimanducaceae > VXNE01. The sequence goes on along the minus strand of OY764266.1, from coordinate 2,975,364 downwards.
AACTGAAGTTGGCGGAGCTGTCCGCCCGCACCGACCTGGGTTCCTACAAGTCGCTTTTCCAGGCGGCCCGGCGCAAGCGACTCGATGCTGTCGAGGACGCCAAGCAAGCCCGCCGCGAGGCGAAGGCGCTGCGCCGGGAGGTCGACCGGCTGCACAAGGCGGTGCCGGAGGCGGAAGCCCAGGCCGCCGAGATCCACCGGCTGCGCATGGCCGTGCGCCAGGGGTACGACAACCAGGCCCAGTTGCGGCATCTGCTGCACGAGGCGTTGCGGCTCCACGACAAGCTCAAGGGCAGGTACCGGCGGCTGCGCATCGCGTTGAAGAGATCCGTGACGGCCAAGGACGGGCTGAAGGCGCGGCTGCGGCGCGCGACGGCGCCGGCCGCCGCGGACGCGGAGTTGCGCAAGGCGCTGCGCCGGTCGCGGCGCCAGAAGACCGCGCTCAACGCGGTGACGAAGGAGAACACCCGGCTGCGCCGGACGGTGCAGAGACTGCGGCGCCGAACCGGGAAGCAGGAGACCGTGATCGCCAAGCTCCGCGCCACCCGCGCGGTGCTGTCCAAGGCGTTGCACGGCCGCAGGAGCGAGAAGCTTGAGCGGCCGGGCACCGGTCGGCCGCGCGGCCAGGTTCGCGGCGCCCCCGGTCACGGCCGCACACAGCGGCCCGGGCTCAAGGAGCGCGTGGAGGAGCACAACCCGCCCGAGGAGGCGCGCACGTGCGACGGTTGCGGGAAGCCCTACGCGGCGGTCGGCGCTGGTCGAGATCGAGGTGAAGGGCACCGGCGCGTGATCCGCCGGGGGCGCTGGCGCCGGACATGCGGTTGCCCCGCTTCGCCGGTGGAGGTCTCGGCGCCGCCGGTGCCGCGGCTGTTCCCCAACACGTCCTACGGAACCAGCGTCTGGTCGCGCGTGCTCTACGAGCGCTACGCGTGCCTGCGCCCGGCACAGCGCGTCGGCGCGTGGCTCGGCGATCAGGGCCTGCCTGTCGCCGCCGGGACGCTGGCCGACAGCGTGCCGCGCTTCGTGCCGCTGTTCGAGCCGCTTGCCGAGGCGATCCGGGCGCACCAGAACGCGGCTGCGCTGCGCCACGCCGACGAGACCGGCTGGCGGGTGCGGGCGCTGCGCGCGGAGGGCCGTTCCGCCCGCGCCTGGCTGTGGATCTCGGTCGGCAACGATGCCGTGTACTTCCACATAGACCCGAGCCGCGGCGCCGAGGCGGCGCGGACGTTGTTCGGCGAGTTCCAGTCCGTCACGGTGCTCGTCTGCGACCGCTACAGCGCCTACAAGAAGCTGGCGCGCCTGCTCGGCGGCAGGGTGATCCTGCAGTACTGTTGGTCCCATCAACGCAGGGACTTCATCCAGTGCGCCGCCGGGCAGGTCGACCTCGCCGGCTGGTGCGAGGCATGGCTCGAACGGATCGCGGCGATCTACCGCCTCAACGAGGCGCGGCTGGCCCGCCACGATCCCGGCATCGAGTGCCGGAGCTGCGCGTGCGACGCGGCGCAGAGAGCGCTTGAGGCGGCGCTGGACGACATGTTCGCACGCGCCGGGCGGGAACTCGCCGGGTTGCCGGAGGACGCCCGCGAAGGCAAGGCGCTGCGCTCGCTGGTCAACCACCGCGAGGGGCTGAGCGTGTTCGTCGACCACCCGCGCACGCCGATGGACAACAACCTGGGCGAGAGGCTGCTCAGGGACGCGGTGATCGGACGGCGCCTGTCCTTCGGCTCCGACTCCAGGACCGGCGCGCGCCTCACCGCGCTCATGTGCTCCGTGATCGGCACCCTGAACCTGAACGGCATCGACGTCCCGCGGTGGCTCGACGCGTGGCTGGCGGCGTGCGCCGAGAACGGCGGCCGCCCGCCGGACGACCTCGCGCCCTAGCTGCCCTGGTCGATGGACGAGGCGCGGCGGCGCGAACCGGCGGCGCCGGGATGACCGGCGCGGTCGAGTGCCGCTACCACGGCCGCGACTTCACCGCGGGGGAGATGGCGCTGCTGCGGGAGCTGATCGCCGGCCCGCCGGCGCTCAACCGCCACGCCCTGTCGAAGGAGTTCTGCCGGCGCATCGGCTGGCACAAGGCCGACGGCGGGCTCAAGGACATGATGGCCCGCGTGGTGATGCTGGCCATGCACCGGGACGGGCTGATCGAACTGCCGCCGCCGAAGTGGGCCCAGAACCGCCCCGGCCCGATCATGTTCGGGCCGGACACCGAGCCGCCGCTCTTCCCGCCGCCAACCGCGCTGGACGAGGTCCGCCCGGTCGAACTGCGCATGGCGGTGCGCTACTCGCGCGAGGGGAAGCTCTGGAACGAGCATGTCGCCCGCCACCACTACCTCGGCTACAAGACCCTGGTCGGCGCCCAGATGCGCTACACCGCGCATGCCGGCGACGGCACGCCGCTCGCCATGCTCGGCTTCTCGACCGCCGCCTGGCGGCTGGCCCCGCGCGACCGCTTCATCGGCTGGACGCCGGAACTGCGCGAGAAGAACCTGCCGCGCGTCGTCGACAACCCGCGCTTCCTGATCCTGCCCTGGATCAGGATCCCCAACCTCGGCTCGCACATCCTCGCCATCGTGCGTCGCCAGCTGCCCGTCGACTGGACGGCGCGCTACAACACGACCCCGGTGCTGATCGAGACCTTCGTGGAGACCCCGCGCTACACCGGCGCCGTCTACCGGGCCTCCGGCTGGACCCATGTCGGCGCCACCCAGGGGCGCGGGCGCTACGACACGAAGAAACGCTACGACAAGCCGAAGAAAGACATCTGGCTGCGCCCACTGCGCAAGGACTGGAAGCGCGTCCTCAACCGGTAGAAACTACCCGAACGTACCGGCACGACCGAACGGTTACCACTGGAAGTATTTCCTCGCTCCTCGGAATCGCGGCTCTGGAAGGTGTCGGTTTGTGGGATCGACTAGCTGCTAAACGCTTAAATATATTTAATAATCAATTTATTACGTTCAAATAAAACGCTACGCCGTAGAAAGGCACGTAAGTGCCGATCAAGGCGCAGGATTGTAGGTGGGCTTGGGCGGGGGTGAAATGCGGCGTGCCCGAAGGGCTGGCGGATTTCATGGCGCTAGTCAAGGCAGAACACTTGACTGGGCGCACGTCAGATTTGTTGGGATTGTGGAACATGAGGGTGTCGGGCGGAAGTCTGTAAGGCATAATGCCTTTACAGAATAACCGGACAGGAGATCCGAACATGCCCAGCGCCGAGAACATCGAAGAACTCGAACGCCGACGCGACGCCCTGATCGGCGAACTCGCGGTGGTCGGCGACTTCCGCCCCGGGTCGCTGGTGGAGACGCGCCGCAAGTGCGGCAAGCCGACATGCCACTGCGCGCGCGCGGGCGATCCGGGCCACCCCGGCTGGGCGCTGATGCGCCGGGTAGGCGGCAAGACGGTGACCCGGGGGGTTCCGCGCGCAGCCTTGGAGGAGACGCGCGCGCAGGTGGCCGAGCACAAGCGTTTCCGGGAGGTGTCTCGCCGGCTGGTGGAGGCGAGCGAGGCGCTGTGTCGGGCGCGGCTGAAGGCCGGCCGGGACGCGGGGCGGGACGCCAAAAAAGGGGGCTCCGCGATTCGCTGACGGCGGCTTTCGCGACCGACATGGCCGCCGAGATCGACGCCCTGGCGGGTGCCGGCGCGGCGGACGGGATCGACTTCGAGGCGCTCGAGACGGCGGTGCGGCGCCAGGCGCTCGGCCTGGCGGCGCGGCTGGTGGAGCGGCGGTTGAACGCGGACCGGCGCGACCGCGCGGGCGCGACGCTGGCGTGCGGCTGCGGAGCCCGGGCGGCGTACGCCGGGCGGCGCGCGAAGACCGTGACCACGGTGCTCGGCGCGCTGCGCCTGGAGCGCGCCTACTACCATTGTCCGGCGTGCAACGCGGGCTTCCACCCGCGCGATCGGGCGCTCGGCGTCGAGGGCACCTCGCTGTCCCCCGGCGTGGTCCGGATGACCGGCCTGGCGGCGGCGCGGGCGAGCTTCGCGGAGACGGGCGCGCTGCTCCACGACCTGGCCGGCGTGAACGTCGACGCCAAGCAGGCGGAGCGCACCGCGGAGGCGCTCGGCCGCGAGATCGCGGCGGACGAGCGCGGCGCTGTCGAGCCCGAGCCGGGCCGGGCGCCGACGATGTACCTGGGGATGGACGGCACCGGCGTGCCGGTGCGCCGGGCGGAGCTCGCGGGACGCGCCGGCAAGCAGGCCGACGGCTCGGCGAAGACCCGGGAAGTGAAGCTGGTCGCGGTCTGGGCGGCCGCGACGGACGCGCGCGGCCGCGAACTGCCCGAGCGGGAGCCCGGCTCGGTCAGCTACTCCGCCGCCGTCGAGAGCGCCGCGACGCGCGACTCCGACGCCGAACTCTCGCCGTTCGCCCGGCGCGCGGAACGCGAGGCGCGGCGGCGCGGCTTCGACCGCGCCCGCCGCCGGGTGGTGCTCGGCGACGGCGCGCCGTGGATCTGGAAGATCGCCGACGAGCTGTTCCCCGGCGCCGTCCAGATCGTCGACCTGTTCCACGCCAAGCAACACCTGTGGGACGTCGCCAAGGCGATCTACGGGCCCGGCACCGACATGGCCGAGCGCTGGGCCAAGCGCCGCCGCGACGAGCTCGACGACGGCCGCCTCGGCGCGCTGCTGCGCGCGCTGCGCCGCCACGAGGGCCGAGACGAGGCGCGACGCTGCATCGACTACCTCCGCCGCAACCGCCACCGCATGCGCTACCCGACGTTCCGCGCCGCCGGACTGTGCGTCGCCTCCGGCGTCGTCGAGGCCAGCTGCAAGCACGTCGTCGGCACCCGCTTCAAGCGACCCGGCATGCACTGGTCCGTGGCCGGCGTCAACGCCATGGCCGCCCTGCGCTGCTGCGTCCTCAGCAACCGCCTCGACGACTTCTGGAGCCGGCGCAAGATCCGCTCCGTCGCCTAATCAACAAATTTGTCGTACACCCCACAGTCTAATCCAATACCGAGATGAGCCTGAACGGAGAGGCTGACTGAGTCGTGGGCGGAGTCGGAATCGGTATTGAAAGAAAGGTGATCTTGACCCACGGGCGCGCGGCGCGCAAGCGCCCGCCCGTTGCGATTTTTTGATGAAAAAACTTGTTGTCGGTCCCGTGGAGTTGTGGGCGAGAGGCGCGCGAGTGTGGTCAGGCGGTGGGCAACGCGCCAGCGTTGTCCACGGGCTGTCCACGCGGCCCGAAGGGCGCGCGCCGGTCCGCAGGACTCGTCCACAACTCCACGGGACTCAGGCGGCGGTGTTCTCCCGGCCGATCCGCGGGAAGAGATCCCGGCGCGCCCGGTTCAGCGCCGCCGCGGCCGCCAGGTCGCTTTGCGCGTGCGCGGTCCGGTCGAGCGCCTCGAAAGTGACGCCCGGGGCGAGGTGGCGCTCGGCGTTCTCAAGCGACTTGAGCTTCTCGCAGGGGGTCATCACGTCGGCGTCGCGGTAGCGCTTGCGCACGCGGCCCTTGTCGTCGATCTCCTCGGCGGGGAAAAGGCAGGGCCGGTGATAGTTCAGGAACGGCGACAGCCAGTCCCGGTTGAAGGCGTTGACGGGTTCGGCGAAGTGCGCCGGGATGTGGGCGTGGCCGAGCCACTTGCGGACCACCGAGGCGTTCTTGCTCTCGACCAGGGCGTTGTCGTTGCTGCGCCGCGCGCGGGACTTCGTGAACTGGCCGACGTGCAGCTTGTTCAACAGGTTCGCGACCCGGTGGTTGACGTACTCGGAGCCGTTGTCGGCGTGGAATCCCTTGACGTCGAAGGGAAACGCCTCGATCAGCGCCTCGAGCACCGGAATCAGGAAGGCTTCCGAGATCGCCGCCACCGTGCCCACGTGCTGCCACTGGGTGACCTCGTCGACGACGTTGATGTGGTACACCCCCTTGACCCCGTCCAGGTCGCCCTGATGGACCGTGTCCACCCGCACAAATCCCGGCCGGCCCCGCGGCTCGGGCCGGCGCCGGACGCCGATCGGCACGGCGACCGCGCGCGTGCGGTCCCACACCCGGCGCACGTTGCGGTAGGTGCGCGAGCGGCGCAGGTTGTACAGGTGGCCGTTGGACAGCCCCGCCAGGCGTTCGAAGCGCGCGTCGCCGAACACCCGCCATTGCCGGCGCAGCACCGCGCGCGTGGCCGCCCCCGACATCTGGCCCAGCTCCGCGTCGACTCGCGCCAGCAGGCGGATGTCGGCGGGCGCGTAGCGGCGCTCGAACGGCCGCCTCGGCGACCCGCCGCGCCGGTCCTCGATCCGCCCGGTCCGGCGATGCTGCCCGATCAGGCGCGTCAGTTGCGCCCGCGACAGCCCGGTCACCTTCGCCAGATACCGCCTCACCAGCCCCTTGTCCGCCTTGCCCAGGCGGTGGTACCTCAATCTCACCAGCGTGCGGCGGACCAGCGCGTAGACCCCCGCGCGGTCGCCGCCGGCAAAGTCCACCGCCTCGCTGCCCTCCACGAAGGCGCGAACCTGTTCCAGGGTCTGAACCCGTTGCGTCTGTAGCGTCACGATCATCCTCCGATGATCCCCGACGCCGCTCCACAGGCTCATGCCTCGTTGGATTTACGCTTCCCCTTCAGGCTCATGTCACGTTGGACAAGGCTCCCACTTGACTTTATCTCGCCGGACGCGACAATCGGCGCCTTCGGTCCAGTCGATTGACTGGATCGCATGGAACAAACCCCTTGGAGCGACGTCGACCCGGGGCGGTTAGCGAGGGAAAGATTGCGAATGTTGGAGTTCACTCAGCGTCAGATGCGCGCGCGCCGCGGGATGCGATCGTGCCGTTCGACGCCCATTCGCTGGCGACGCTACGAGTTTACCTGCGTTAAGTTGTAGCGCGGCCCACTTGCGGGCAGCGCTAGCTGCCTCTTGAGTGAAAACCCCGATAGGCAGCGCCATCGGGGTTTTTCTTTTGCGCAACCGGCAAGACTCTCCTCGAGGAGGCACCCATGGAACACAAGACGGAGAACCTCAACGTGCTGGCACACGAAATTCTGCCGAGCCCGCTGACCGTAAAGGAAACCCTGCCCGCAGCGCCGGAAGTCGCCGCCGCGGTGCTGGAATCCCGGCGGTGCGTGCGGGACATTCTCGAGCGGCGGGACCACCGCCTTCTGGTTGTCGTCGGGCCATGCTCGATCCACGACACCGATGCGGCGATCGAGTATGCGGGCAGACTCAGGCAGCTTGCCCGGGAAACATCGGAAAGCCTGTATCTCGTGATGCGGGCCTACTTCGAGAAGCCGCGAACGACCGTCGGCTGGAAGGGCTTCATCAACGACCCCCGTCTCGACGATACCTTCCGCATCGAGGAAGGCATCTGGCGCGCGCGCAAGCTCCTGATCGACGTCACGCGCATGGGACTGCCGCTGTCGACCGAAGCGCTGGATCCGATCATGCCCCAGTACCTGCACGACCTGATCACCTGGTCCGCGATCGGCGCGCGCACGACCGAGTCTCAGACGCACCGGGAGATGGCGTCCGGGCTGTCTTCAGTCGTCGGCGTAAAGAACGGAACCGACGGCAGCCTCGCCGTCGCAGTCAACGCGCTGCGCTCCATGACAAAGCCGCATCGCTTCCTCGGCATCAATCCGTCCGGGCAGGTTGCGGTCATTCATACCCGCGGCAACGACTTGGCCCATATCGTGCTGCGCGGCGGCAATGCCAGCACCAACTACGATCGCGATTCGATTGCTGCGTGCGAAAAGTCGCTGCGGGAAGCGGGTTTGCCGACGAACATCATGGTCGATTGCTCGCACGCGAACTCCAACAAGGACCACCGCAGACAGCCCGTGGTGGCGCGAGCGGTCGGCCACCAGATCGAAGGTGGAAACGCATCCATCATCGGCATCATGCTGGAGAGCAACCTGGCCGAGGGCGGCCAATCGCTGAGCGCCGACTTGCGTTACGGCGTGTCGATCACCGACGCGTGTATCGGCTGGGGGTGCACGGAGTCGCTATTGCGCGAATTGGCGGATCGGCTCTCGCCCGCGCTCGCGCAACGGGCGGCGTGACCCGGGGACGCGCGACCGTCAATCGAGGGGAGCCGGCGGCTATCGATAGTAGGCGTTTTCCGCAAAACTATGGTCGGTCGCATCCCTGATCGCCACGAGATCTGGAACCTGGGCGATCAGCGACTTCTCGACGCCCTGCTTCAGCGTGATATCCACCGCCGCGCATCCCTGGCAACCGCCGCCGAACTGCAACACCGCAGTATCGCCGTCCACCACCTCGACCAGCGTCACCATGCCTCCATGCGCGGCGAGACCCGGATTGATCTCGTTGTACAGCACGTAGTTGATCCGGTCTTCCAACGGCGAATCCGGGGTGACATTGGGCGCGCGCGCGTTCGGCGCCCGGATCGTGAGCTGCCCGCCCAGACGGTCTTCCTGGAAGTCCACCACCGCGTCCAGCAGGTAAGGCTCGCTCCGCTTTTCGAAGTACCCCGTGAAGCCGCCCATGTCCACGGCTACATCGTCGTCCTGCTCTTCGCCGGGACGGCAGTACGCGATACAGGTTTCCGCATTGGGCGTCCCGGGCTGCGCCACGAAGACGCGAATGCCGCAACCATCGTCCTGTTTCTCCAGCAGTTCCTTCAGATAGTCCCTGGCAGCGTCGGAGATTTCTATCACGGGTCAAATCCTGATCAGATTAGTCGGGATATCTTAACGCATCGCTGATGGCGCATCGACAACGTGAAACACAACGTGAAACACGCAATCCGGGAGACTGACGCGCGACCATGGCACATGAAATGAAATCATGTTGCAGCATCACAACTTCGATTGCGTTCCACTTCGACCAGACTAATCTGGAGCTTGCGCTGGTTTAGCCCGCGAATAGCAAAACGATGAAGCATCCCCTGGCGAAGGCGCTCGAAGAGCGCATCCTGATCCTCGACGGCGCCACCGGCACCATGCAGCAGGCGCAGCGGCTGACGGAAGAGGACTTCCGCGGCGAGCGATTCGCCTCCCATGGCCTTGAGCTACAGGGCAACGGCGACGTGTTGTCGCTCACCCGGCCGGACGTGGTCGAGCACACCCATAACGCCTATCTCGACGCAGGCGCGGATGTCATCGAGACCAACACGTTCACCGCAACGCGCATAGCCCAGGCCGACTATGGCCTTGAGGACGCCGTCCACGATATGAACCTGGCAGCCGCGCAGATCGCGCGACGCGCCGCGGATGCCCACTCCACGCCGGAGCGGCCACGATTCGTTGCCGGCGTGCTCGGCCCCACCAACCGCACCGCCAGCATCTCCCCCGATGTCGAGGATCCCGGCTTTCGCAACGTCCGTTTCGGTGACCTGGAAGAAGCGTACGTGGAAGCCGCCACCGCCCTGATACGCGGCGGCGTCGACCTGCTGATGATCGAAACCGTCTTCGACACCCTGAACGCGAAGGCAGCCCTGTTCGGCATCCGGCGCGCCCTCGAACAATGCGGCGCGCGCTTGCCGCTCATGGTGTCCGGCACCATCACCGACGCCAGCGGCCGCACCCTCTCGGGCCAGACTTGCGCCGCCTTCTGGCACGCGATCTCCCATGCCGAGCCGCTTCTCGCCGGACTCAACTGCGCTTTGGGCGCCGCCGCGCTGCGCCCCCACGTCGAGGAGCTTGCCCGAATTTCCACGGCCTTCGTCAGCGTCCATCCGAACGCCGGCCTGCCCAATGAATTCGGCGAATACGACGAAACGCCCGAATCCATGGGCGATGTGATCGAGGACTTCGCGCGGCGCGGCATGGTCAACATGGTCGGCGGATGCTGCGGAACGACGCCTGCGCATATCCGGGAGATCGCGCGGCGCGTTCGGGGTGTGGCACCGCGACGTCCGCCGGCTCGAAACGGACACCTTTCTCTCTGCGGCCTGGAAGCGCTCGAAGTCACCGAGGACTCCCTGTTCGTCAACATCGGGGAACGCACCAACGTCACCGGTTCCGCCCGGTTCCGCCGTTTGATCAAGGGCGACGACTACGTTCAGGCGCTGGAAGTGGCCCGGCAGCAGGTGGACAACGGGGCGCAAATCATCGACGTCAACATGGACGAGGGCATGCTTGAAGGCGCCGAGGCCATGGGACGATTCCTCGACCTCGTCATGAGCGAGCCCGACATCGCCCGCGTGCCGATCATGATCGACTCCAGCAAGTGGGAAGTGATAGAAGCGGGGCTGCGCCGCGTACAGGGGAAGTGCGTGGTCAATTCCCTGAGCCTCAAGGACGGCGAAGCGTCATTTGTCGAGCAGGCCCGGCTTTGCCGGGCATACGGGGCGGCCGTCGTGGTCATGGCGTTCGACGAATCCGGCCAGGCAGACACCCTGGATCGCCGCAAGGAGGTCCTGAGACGCGCGTACGACATCCTCGTGAACCAGGTCGACTTTCCCCCCGAAGACATCATCTTCGATCCCAATATCTTCGCCATTGCGACGGGCATAGAAGATCACGCGAACTATGCCGTTGATTTCATAGAGGCTTGCCGATGGATCAAGCGGGAGTTCCCGCGCGTCAACTGTTCCGGAGGCGTCAGCAACATCTCGTTCTCCTTTCGCGGCAACGACGCCGTGCGCGAGGCGATGCACGCCGTCTTCATCTACCACGCCATCAGGGCCGGCCTGACGATGGGCATCGTCAATGCCGGCCAACTCGGGATCTATGACGAGATTCCACGGGACTTGCGAGACGCCGTCGAGGACGCGGTGCTCAACCGCCGCGACGACGCCACCGAACGGCTCGTAGCCATCGCCGAACGCTTCGCGGGCCGGGCCGGCGAGGACATCGAAACCGAGGAATGGCGTGACGCGCCCGTGGCCGAAAGGCTCTCCCACGCCCTGGTGAAGGGGATCTCCGGCCATATCGTCGAAGACACGGAACTGGCTCGACGGGAAGCCGCCCGTCCCATCGATGTCATCGAGGGGCCGCTGATGGACGGCATGAACGTCGTCGGCGACCTGTTCGGATCGGGAAAGATGTTCCTGCCCCAGGTCGTCAAGAGCGCCCGCGTGATGAAACAGGCCGTCGCTCACCTCACTCCGTTCATCGACGCGTCGCAACCGGCCGAGGGCGGGAACGCGGGCAGCAAGGGCAAGATCGTCATGGCCACGGTCAAGGGCGACGTGCACGACATCGGCAAGAACATCGTCGGCGTCGTGTTGCGATGCAACAACTTCGAGGTGACCGACCTTGGCGTCATGACGCCAGCGGAGACGATTCTCGATACAGCGGTCGAGATGGATGCCGACCTCATCGGACTGTCGGGGCTGATCACGCCTTCGCTTGACGAGATGACGCGCGTGGCCGCCGAAATGGAACGGCGCGACTTCCGGATACCGCTCCTCATCGGCGGCGCGACCACGTCCAAGGCGCATACGGCGGTCAAGATAGCGCCGTCCTATTCCGGTCCCACGATCTACGTGCCCGACGCATCGCGGGGCGTCGGGGTCGCGCAGAACTTGGTGTCCGACAACGCGCGCGAGGGGTTTGTCGAGGACATCGAGCGCGAATACGAGACCATTCGCAGGCGCCGGAACAACGGCGCGCGGCGCAGGCCGATAAGGTCGTACAGGCAGGCACTCGCCAACCGGCCCCGGCTCGACTGGTCGACATACCGGCCCCCGCGACCGGCCCGTCCGGGCATCACTCGCCTCTCCGACTATCCCCTCGGCAAACTCGCGGGACACGTCGACTGGACTCCTTTCTTCAGGACATGGGAACTCGCCGGCAAGTTTCCGGACATCCTGCGCGACGAGACCGTGGGCGAAGCCGCCATGAGCCTGTATCGGGACGCCGGCGCCATGTTGGACCGGATCGTCGAAGAGAACTGGCTCACGGCCCGCGGCGTCATTGGCCTGTGGCCCGCGAACGGCGACGGCGAGGACGTCCGAATCTGGCGCGACGACGCCAGGGAGGTGGCAATTGCCACATCGCACCACCTGCGCCAGCAGGCGGACAACGGCAAGCACAGCCTGAGCCTCGCGGACTACGTGGCGCCCGAAGGCATCGATGACTACGTCGGCGGGTTCGTCGTCTCTGTCGAGGCAAAAGCCGAAGCCATCCGTCGCCTGGGGGACGACGACTACGGCGACATCATGCTGAAGGCGCTGGCGGACCGGCTCGTCGAGGCTTTCGCCGAGCATCTGCACGAACGCGTGCGCAAGGAGTTCTGGGGCTACGCCGCAAGCGAGAGATTCACCAACGACGAGTTGATCGCGGAGCGCTACCAGGGCATCCGGCCGGCGCCAGGCTACCCCGCCTGTCCCGACCATGCGGAAAAGGAGACTCTGTTCGCGCTCCTCGACGCCACGGCCGCCACCGGCGCGACGCTTACCGAGAGTTACGCGATGTGGCCCGCGGCGACCGTCGCGGGCTGGTACTTCTCGCATCCGCAATCGAGGTACTTCGGTGTCGGCCGAATCGGCGAAGACCAGTTCGACGCCTATTGCCGACGCAAGGCCGCGGATCCCTCGACCGCGCGACGCTGGATCAGTTTCGTCCTCGACCGCTGACGCGTTCCCGTTCATGCGACTGCCCAACTCGTCGTCCATGGAAGGTGAACTGGATGCTCTAACCATAGAAAAAATGGTTAGTTCTCACCCAGACACGGTATTGGTACTGTGCGCCGGATGTACCAATACCAAGATTTCGACCAGCGTTTTATCGATGAACGCGTCGAACAGTACCGGGAACAGACCGAGCGATACCTTCGCGGCGAGCTGACCGACGAGCAGTTCCTGCAGCTTCGGCTGCGCAACGGACTCTATATCCAACGCCTTGCGCCCATGCTGAGGGTCGCGATTCCCTATGGAACGCTGTCATCGCGTCAACTGCGCGCGCTGGCCGGGATCTCGCGTCGCTACGACAAGGGCTACGGGCACCTCAGCACGCGCCAGAACATGCAGTTCAACTGGCCCGAACTCGAGTCGGTTCCGGACATCCTCGGCGATCTGGCGAAGGTCCAGATGCACGCCATCCAGACCAGCGGCAGCTGCATACGCAACGTCACCACGGACCAGTTCGCGGGAGTTGCCGACGACGAGAGCGTCGATGCGCGCCCCTATTGCGAGATCATTCGCCAGTGGTCCAGCCAGCATCCCGAGTTCGATTGGCTGCCCCGGAAGTTCAAGATCGCCCTCAACGGCGCCGCGTCGGATCGCGCCGCGATCCACGTCCACGACATCGGCATACGGGTGGAGCGGGATACTTCGGGCAATATGACATTCGATTTTCTGGTCGGCGGCGGCCTTGGTCGCACGCCCGCCATCGCAAGCGTGATTCGGCGCGGACTGCCGGAGCCACACCTCCTGACCTACCTGGAAGCGATCCTGAGGATCTACAACCGCCACGGACGGCGCGACAACAAGTACAAGGCCCGCGTCAAGATCCTCGTGCGCGCGATGACGCCCGAGGTCTTCGCCGAGCGCGTCGACCAGGAGTGGGCATGTCTCAAGGATGGTCCAAGCACGCTGACCGCCGCCGAACTCGATCACGTAAAGGCCTGCTTCGCCCCGCCCGGCTATCCGGATCGCGACGATCAAACGGCGCTGCTGGCGGAACAGCGCCTCAAGTCGCCGGACTTCAACAATTGGGTCCGGAACAACGTCTCCGGCCACAAGGTCGCAGGCTACGCGATAGCGACACTGTCAACCAAATACCCGGGCGTGCCATCGGGCGATGTCTCCGACGCGCAGATGGAAGCGGTGGCGGACTGGGCGGACGAGTTCGGCTTCGGGGAGATACGCATCAGTCACGAACAGAATTTCGTGCTTCCGGATGTCGCCCAGGAAAATCTCCATGCGCTATGGCAGCGCGCCGGCGAGATGGCCCTCGCGACTCCTAACGCCGGACTTCTGACGGATATAGTCTGCTGTCCGGGCGGGGATTACTGCTCGCTGGCCAACGCCAAGTCGATTCCCATCGCCCAGGCGATACAACAGCGCTACGACGACTACGACTACCTGCACGACCTGGGGCCCATCGACCTCAACATCTCCGGCTGCATGAACGCCTGCGGCCACCATCATGTCGGCCATATCGGGATTCTCGGCGTCGACAAGAAAGGCGCGGAGTTCTACCAGGTATCGCTAGGCGGAGACGCAGGATCCGACGCGTCCCTGGGGCGGATCATCGGACCCTCGTTCGCGCGGGACGACGTGCCCCGGGTAATCGAGCAGATACTTGACGTCTACGTGAGCCGGCGGATCGAAGAAGAACCGTTTCTCTCCTGTTTTCGCCGCATCGGCGTGCAGCCGTTCAAGGAGCGCGTCTATGCCGGCGCTCGTTAAGAATCTCGAAATCGTCGACGATCCCTGGACTCTGATTGACTCGTCCGACAAGGGCGATCCCGCACCGGGCGAGGGATCGATCCTTCCCTTTGAGCATTGGACCTCCCGGGCGCACGCAACAACCGAAACACGCGTCCGCTCACTTCGGTCTCCCGGGGTGGGATTCTGGGTGGACGGCGAGGTCGATGTCGAACGGGTCCGCGACCACCTTGACGGCGCGTCGCTCGTGGCAGTGAAGTTCCCGGCATTCGCCGACGGGCGCGGCCTGTCGCTTGGCGTGCTGCTGCGTTCCCGCTGCGGCTTCACGGGAGAATTGCGGGCGTTCGGAGATATTCTGCCGGACCTGGCGCAGTACCTGCACCGCTCCGGTTTCGACGCCTTCGTCGTTGAAGACCATCGGGCCGCCGAGGTCGCCATCGCCTCGATACAATCGATCACGGACCACTACCAGGCGTCTGTGCTGCAGCCGCAACCCGCTTTCCGGAGAATCCGCGCCGGAGGTTGAGCCTTCCCGGTCGGCGTTCCGCATCGACAGGCGGTTGCCGACATGTTCCACTAGCCTACCCATTGCTTGTGCGATGCAAGTGCCCCAAAGGCCCCGTTCGTAGTCCATGGAAACTGGCATCATCGAGTCGTTCTTTCTCATCTTTGCCGGCGCGGCGGTGCTGGCAACGGTGGCCCTGTTCACGCGTCAGCCCCTGTTGGTGGCCTACATGGCCATCGGCGTGCTGCTCGGCCCGCACGGCTTCGCCTGGATACCCAATGCCGAGTTCGTCAGCGACATCGGACATATCGGCATCATCTTCCTGCTTTTCCTGGTGGGCCTCGACCTGCCGCCGGCCAAGCTGCGAAACATGCTCGGCGCATCCATCGTCACCGCCCTGGTCAGCACGGCCATATTCTTCGCGCTCGGCTTTGTCACGCTGTGGAGCTTTGGCTTCGACTGGCCGGAGGCCCTGGTGGCAGGCATCGCCTGCGTCTTCTCCAGCACCATCATCGGCATCAAGATGCTGCCCACGACGGCGCTGCATCATCGGCACATCGGCGAGATCGTCATCAGTCTCCTGCTCATTCAGGATCTGCTGGCAATCGTCGCGCTACTCGCCCTCGCAGGCGTCAGCGGAGGCCAGGAACATCTGGTCCTGGATCATCCCCTTTTGGTCGTCGCGGCCTTCCCGGCGATCGCCGGCGGCGCGCTCCTCGGCATCAAGTTCATCATCAATCCCCTGCTGGCCCGATTCGATGCCTTCAACGAGTTCATTTTCCTGCTTGTCATCGGGTGGTGCCTGGCGGTTGCAACGGTATCCCACCTGGTCGGCATGTCCCTTGAAGTCGGCGCCATCATCGCCGGCGTGGCGCTCGCGAGTTCACCCATCGCGCAGTTCATCACGGATACTCTGCGCCCCTTGCGAGACTTCTTTCTCATCCTCTTCTTCTTTTCCGTTGGCGCGGCCATCGATCCGGCCGTGCTGGCGAAGGTCGTGTGGCCCGCGCTGTGCCTCGGCGGCGCCATGCTCGCGTTGAAACCTCCCGTCTTCCGTTGGCTCCTGGCGTGGCAGGGAGAACCGCGCGAGACATCGTGGGAAGTCGGCTGCCGCCTCGGACAAGCGAGCGAATTCTCCCTGCTGGTGACAACGGTGGCGCTCGGCGGCGCTCTCATCGGCGGAGAGGCGGCCCATGTGATCCAGGGCGCGACAGTGCTGACCCTCGTGGCATCAACCTACCTGGTGATCTTCAGATACCCGAGTCCGATCGCCGTGTCCGACAAGCTTCGCCGCGACTGAGCGACGGGGGCCACTATCCGTCGAGTTGCAAAACGCCGCGTCCAACCATCTCCCCGGCGAGAATGCGGTCTATGCCGGCGGACAGCTCCTCCAGTCGCATGGGTCTTTTCAGGGTATCCAGGCGATCGATCTTCCAATCCCCGCCCAGCTTTCGCCACAGGGCAGTCTTGCGTTCGATCGGAAGTTCGACGGAGTCGATTCCCAGCAGGTTCACGTGGCGCAGGATGAACGGCAACACGGTGGCGGGAATCGTCGGCGATGCCACCAGGCCGCACGCCGCCAGGCTTGCGCCATACCTGAGCGATTTCACCGCATTGAACAGGATATCCCCGCCAACGGTGTCCACGACGCCGCCCCACGTCTCCCCCAGCAACGGCCGGCTGGCGCCGTCGAGCGCCGCCTCGCGATCGACGATCTCGGTCGCGCCGATGTCGCGCAGGAAACCATGCTGGCGAGCTTTGCCGGTCACCGCATGCACCGTGTATCCAAGTTGGCTGAGGAGCATCACGGCGACTGAACCGACGCCTCCCGTCGCCCCCGTGACCAGCACGGGTCCACCCGCCGGCGTCATGCCGAAGGTCTCGAGCTTGTCCACGCACAAGGCTGCGGTGAACCCCGCCGTGCCCAGAATCATGCTCTGTTCGAGGCTCAGGCCCGTCGGCAACGGCGTCGCCCACCCTGCCGGGATGCGAATACGCTGACCGAAGCCGCCCGGGGTGTTCATGCCCAGGTCGAAACCTGTCGCGACGACTTCATCGCCCGGACCGAACGCGTCAACCGACGACTCAAGCACGACGCCAGCCGCGTCTATGCCCGGGGTATGAGGATAGTTGCGCGTCACGCCGGGCTGCCCGGTCGCCGACAATCCGTCCTTGTAGTTCAGCGACGAATACCGCACCTCCACCAGCAGGTCGCCGGCGGGAAGTTCGTCCACATCGCGGGAGATGATCGACCTGGCAAACGCGTTGTCGGCCTTTTCGATCCAGAAAGCCCTGAACGCGCGCACTCAGAACCTCCCCAAAATCCGATCGATGGACCTGTTCACCGCCGCCGCAAACTGCCGCGCGAGCCGGTCGATCGGCTTCTCCGGCACGATCCAGCGAACCTCGAATACGTCCCTTTCATCACAGGCGGCGACCAGGTATTCGTCGGACGTGCAGAGCTCATCCACGAGTTTTCGCTCGATGGCGCGTTGGCCGTACCAGGCTTCTCCCGTGCCGACGGCGTCGAGATCGACGTCCGGCCGATGGTCGCCGACAAATGACTTGAACAGGGCGTGAACGTCCTCGATCTCCTCCTGGAGCTTGGCGCGCCCGCTGTCCGTGTTCTGGCCCAGGACGGTCAGCGTCCGCTTGTATTCGCCGGCGGTCAGCAATTCGACGTCCACATCGCGTTTCTTCAGGAACCGGTGAATGTTCGGCAACTGGGCCACTACCCCGATCGAGCCAACGATCGCAAACGGGGCCGTAACGATCCTGTCCGCCACCGAGGCCATCATGTAGCCGCCGCTGGCCGCCACCTTGTCGATCGCGGCCACCAGCCGGATACCCTTTTCCTTGACCCTGGAAAGCTGCGATGCCGCAAGGCCGTACGCATGGACCAGCCCCCCTGCGCTCTCGATCCTGACGACGACCTCATCTCCCTCCTGGGCGCTGGTCAGGATCGCAGTGATCTCGTTCGTAAGGCAATCCAGTTGCGACGCCATGATGTCGCCCTTGAAGTTCACGACGAATACCCGGCTGCGACCCGATTCCGTCTTGCGCTCGCGCTTGCGCTCCTTGTTCTCTTTCCGGCTCAGTTTCCTGCGCCGCGCGGCGGGCGTTACCGCGTGCTGCACCGCGCTGCGCAACGACCGCAAACGGTCGTTGATCCGAACCACCTGTATGCGGCCTTCAGGCGGACGGTGACTGCGGCGCGCTCCCGCAGCGGCAATGATCACGAGCAGCGCCGCAATGATCGTCACCGCCTTCGCGAGGAAGCTCAGATAGTCGAACACGTATTCCATAAGGGATTCGCAAACGCACGGGGAGGCGGGCTAATCTAACACAAGAGGCTAGGACGAACGGCCATGAGCCTTGTCCAACGTGACATGAGCCTGAAGGGGAAGCGTAAGTCCAACGAGGCATGAGCCTGTGGAGCGGCGTCGGGGATCATCGGAGGATGATCGTGACGCTACAGACGCAACGGGTTCAGACCCTGGAACAGGTTCGCGCCTTCGTGGAGGGCAGCGAGGCGGTGGACTTTGCCGGCGGCGACCGCGCGGGGGTCTATGCGCTGGTCCGCCGCACGCTGGTGAGATTGAGGTACCACCGCCTGGGCAAGGCGGACAAGGGGCTGGTGAGGCGGTATCTGGCGAAGGTGACCGGGCTGTCGCGGGCGCAACTGACGCGCCTGATCGGGCAGCATCGCCGGACCGGGCGGATCGAGGACCGGCGCGGCGGGTCGCCGAGGCGGCCGTTCGAGCGCCGCTACGCGCCCGCCGACATCCGCCTGCTGGCGCGAGTCGACGCGGAGCTGGGCCAGATGTCGGGGGCGGCCACGCGCGCGGTGCTGCGCCGGCAATGGCGGGTGTTCGGCGACGCGCGCTTCGAACGCCTGGCGGGGCTGTCCAACGGCCACCTGTACAACCTGCGCCGCTCGCGCACCTACCGCAACGTGCGCCGGGTGTGGGACCGCACGCGCGCGGTCGCCGTGCCGATCGGCGTCCGGCGCCGGCCCGAGCCGCGGGGCCGGCCGGGATTTGTGCGGGTGGACACGGTCCATCAGGGCGACCTGGACGGGGTCAAGGGGGTGTACCACATCAACGTCGTCGACGAGGTCACCCAGTGGCAGCACGTGGGCACGGTGGCGGCGATCTCGGAAGCCTTCCTGATTCCGGTGCTCGAGGCGCTGATCGAGGCGTTTCCCTTCGACGTCAAGGGATTCCACGCCGACAACGGCTCCGAGTACGTCAACCACCGGGTCGCGAACCTGTTGAACAAGCTGCACGTCGGCCAGTTCACGAAGTCCCGCGCGCGGCGCAGCAACGACAACGCCCTGGTCGAGAGCAAGAACGCCTCGGTGGTCCGCAAGTGGCTCGGCCACGCCCACATCCCGGCGCACTTCGCCGAACCCGTCAACGCCTTCAACCGGGACTGGCTGTCGCCGTTCCTGAACTATCACCGGCCCTGCCTTTTCCCCGCCGAGGAGATCGACGACAAGGGCCGCGTGCGCAAGCGCTACCGCGACGCCGACGTGATGACCCCCTGCGAGAAGCTCAAGTCGCTTGAGAACGCCGAGCGCCACCTCGCCCCGGGCGTCACTTTCGAGGCGCTCGACCGGACCGCGCACGCGCAAAGCGACCTGGCGGCCGCGGCGGCGCTGAACCGGGCGCGCCGGGATCTCTTCCCGCGGATCGGCCGGGAGAACACCGCCGCCTGAGTCCCGTGGAGTTGTGGACGAGTCCTGCGGACCGGCGCGCGCCCTTCGGGCCGCGTGGACAGCCCGTGGACAACGCTGGCGCGTTGCCCACCGCCTGACCACACTCGCGCGCCTCTCGCCCACAACTCCACGGGACCGACAACAAGTTTTTTCATCAAAAAATCGCAACGGGCGGGCGCTTGCGCGCCGCGCGCCCGTGGGTCAAGATCACCTTTCTTTCAACACCGATTCCGACTCCGCCCACGACTCAGTCAACCTCTCCGTTCAGGCTCATTTCGGTATTGGATTAGACTCGGATTGCGTCTCCCGCAAATGGACCCAGGCTCGGCATACGGCAGTCCAGTGCGTCAGGCGGTTATTCCTGACATTTTGATCGCCGTTTCAGCCGCCAGTTCCGTAGCGCCGCGACACATGACCGAGAAAGGCGTCAGTGCCAAGCGGGGCGCCCGTCGCCTCGCGAAGGATCTGCATGGTCGTCTTCGCGCTTGCGTGCGCGTGGACATGACTTCTGAGCCAACCTGCGAGCGGCCCGAATTCCCCCCGGCCAATGCCATCGGCAACACCCGCGGGGAGCGCCGCGGCGAACAACTGGGCCGCCGTCAGCGCACCCAACGTGTAGGTCGGAAAGTAGCCGATCAAGCCCGTGAACCAATGCACGTCCTGCATGCAGCCGTCGCGGTCGTTTCCGGCGGTGGCGAGGCCCAGGTACTCCGTCATCTTCGCGTCCCAGGCCTGGGGAATGTCGCTGACGCCCATGGAGCCGTCGATGAGTTCCTGTTCCAGCTCGTAGCGCAGGATGACATGCAGCGGATAGGTGACCTCGTCCGCGTCCACCCTGATGAAGCCACGCGACACGCGGGTCGCGGCGAGGTGCAGGTTTTCCGCCGACCATGCCGGGTCATCGTCGTCGCCGCCCAGGGACGCGCGCACGATGGGCGCCGCAAACTGCAGGAATTCGAGGCTCCTGCAAACCTGCATCTCCATGAAGAGCGACTGGCTTTCGTGCAGCGCCATGCCGCCGGAACTTCCCACGGGCTGACGACGCCAATCGACCGGCAGCCCCTGTTCATACATCGCGTGACCGGTCTCGTGCAACACCGCAAACATCGATTCGAGGAAGTCATCCGGGTTGTAGCGCGTCGTGATTCGCGTGTCGTCCGGGTCGCCGCCGCAGAACGGATGGTGGCTGGTATCGAGTCGGCCACGATCGAAATCGAATCCCAATCGTCGCATCAGGTTCCGCGCCAACGCCGCCTGTTGCGCGTCGCTAAACGGTCCCGGCATCGGCAACGGCTCGCGCTGGATGCCGATGGCCGCGTCAATCATCGGCGGCAGCGCCATTTTCAGCTCTCCGAAGATGGGATCGATCACCGACCGACGCATCCCCGGCTCGTATCCGTCCATCAGGGCGTCATACGGATCCATTCCGAGGGCGGAACCCAGGCATTCCGCCTGCCGCCGATTGAGTTCAACGACCCGGCTCAAGGGTTCCACCATGGCGTTCCAGTCGTTTTCGGCGCACTTCAGGCGCCATGCCTGTTCGCAACGCGCCGCCGCCCGGCTCAATTCCACCACCAGTTCTTCCGGCAGCGCCCGCGCCCGGCGCCAGATTCGCTGAATCTCGCGGGCGTTGGCGCGCTCCCAATCATCCAGTCCCGGCTCTTCAGCGGCCGCATCGGCCCACTCGCCGACGCGCGAGTCCGAAATCATGTTGTGCACGACGCCCGCGAGCGTCGCCAGGGCCTCCGCCCGGGCCTCTCCCCCGCCGCGAGGCATCATTACCGCCTCGTCCCAGGACAGCATCGCCTGGGCATGCTGCAGATCGCCGATGCTCGCGAACTGACGGTGCAACGCCCGATAGCTCATGGGATCCCGCTCGGGGTCACCGCAGGCGATCCACGGCGCGTACCGCCGCCCCCGCAAGTCGGGGCAAGCGAGTGTAGGCGCTGGTCGAACCGGCCCCGCTGTTCACGATCATCGCCACCGCGAGGTTGCGCGATGGATCGCAGAACGCCCCGCTACTCCCGTAGCCGTAATGGCCGAATGCGGCGGGCACGCGGGTGCCGAGAACGAGTGCCCGGTGATATCCCAACCGCCACTGCATCGGCACGAACAGCACCTTGTCGCGCCCCCGATTCTGTACTCGACCCATCTCGGCTATGGTTGCGCGCGACAACAGGCGCGCGCCATCGAGTTCGCCGCCGTTCGCGATCATGGCGTACATCTTCGCCAATGACCGTGCGGTGAAGTGACCGTTGGCGGCCGGTATCACTGCGGCGGCCACGGTGTCGTCGTTCCAGTCGAAGGGTTCCGAGAAGGGCATCATCGAGGCTCGAAACTCCGGCAATTCGATACCGACGGAGGTGAGGGCCGCTTCGACACGTTCCCTCACCGTCGCGCGCCAGTCGTCGGTCGACGGGCTCGGCGGCTCCACCGGCACGTCGAGCAATGTCGCCCGGCGCGCCATCTCCTCTTCTGGCAAGCCTATGAACACATCCTTGAGATCGAGCGGGTCGACCAGTTCTTCCCGCAGCACGCGCTGAAACGGCCGCTCCGAGACAGCCTCGATCAAACCGCCGATCAGCCAGCCGTATGTCAGTGCGTGATAGGCACTCACGACGCCCGGCGCGTGGACGGGCGCGGCATTGGCGACAACTCCCTTCATGTGCTCCCAATCGAGCATCTCGGCAGGGCGTTCGACCATGTCCGCGATTCGATAGAGGCCGCCTTCGTGACAAAGCAGTTGCCGTACGGTAATCGCATCCTTGCCATGCGCGCCAAACTCGGGCCAATGTCGCGCGACGGGGTCGTCATAGGCCAGGCGGCCCTGGTCAACGAGGATGTGCAGCAGCGTTGAGGCCACGCCCTTGGTGGTGGAAAACGACAGGCAGAGGGTGTCCTCGCACCAGGGACTGCCCTCTTCATCCCGCGTGCCGCCCCAGAGGTCGACCACGCGACGTCCCCGATGGTAGACGCAGACCGCGGCACCGCCTTGGCCTGTCCTCGGAATCGCCCGCCGCAGCGACGACGCGACCTCCGCGTAATCCGGATGGACTGTTCCTTCCAGCATGGCACCTGTTCCAATCCTTGCGCGCCGAAGTTTCCCATGGAAAGCGTCCAAAGTCGCGCGGGAGCCTTGTCCAACGTGACATGAGCCTGAAGGGGAAGCGTAAGTCCAACGAGGCATGAGCCTGTGGAGCGGCGTCGGGGATCATCGGAGGATGATCGTGACGCTACAGACGCAACGGGTTCAGACCCTGGAACAGGTTCGCGCCTTCGTGGAGGGCAGCGAGGCGGTGGACTTTGCCGGCGGCGACCGCGCGGGGGTCTACGCGCTGGTCCGCCGCACGCTGGTGAGATTGAGGTACCACCGCCTGGGCAAGGCGGACAAGGGGCTGGTGAGGCGGTATCTGGCGAAGGTGACCGGGCTGTCGCGGGCGCAACTGACGCGCCTGATCGGGCAGCATCGCCGGACCGGGCGGATCGAGGACCGGCGCGGCGGGTCGCCGAGGCGGCCGTTCGAGCGCCGCTACGCGCCCGCCGACATCCGCCTGCTGGCGCGAGTCGACGCGGAGCTGGGCCAGATGTCGGGGGCGGCCACGCGCGCGGTGCTGCGCCGGCAATGGCGGGTGTTCGGCGACGCGCGCTTCGAACGCCTGGCGGGGCTGTCCAACGGCCACCTGTACAACCTGCGCCGCTCGCGCACCTACCGCAACGTGCGCCGGGTGTGGGACCGCACGCGCGCGGTCGCCGTGCCGATCGGCGTCCGGCGCCGGCCCGAGCCGCGGGGCCGGCCGGGATTTGTGCGGGTGGACACGGTCCATCAGGGCGACCTGGACGGGGTCAAGGGGGTGTACCACATCAACGTCGTCGACGAGGTCACCCAGTGGCAGCACGTGGGCACGGTGGCGGCGATCTCGGAAGCCTTCCTGATTCCGGTGCTCGAGGCGCTGATCGAGGCGTTTCCCTTCGACGTCAAGGGATTCCACGCCGACAACGGCTCCGAGTACGTCAACCACCGGGTCGCGAACCTGTTGAACAAGCTGCACGTCGGCCAGTTCACGAAGTCCCGCGCGCGGCGCAGCAACGACAACGCCCTGGTCGAGAGCAAGAACGCCTCGGTGGTCCGCAAGTGGCTCGGCCACGCCCACATCCCGGCGCACTTCGCCGAACCCGTCAACGCCTTCAACCGGGACTGGCTGTCGCCGTTCCTGAACTATCACCGGCCCTGCCTTTTCCCCGCCGAGGAGATCGACGACAAGGGCCGCGTGCGCAAGCGCTACCGCGACGCCGACGTGATGACCCCCTGCGAGAAGCTCAAGTCGCTTGAGAACGCCGGGCGCCACCTCGCCCCGGGCGTCACTTTCGAGGCGCTCGACCGGACCGCGCACGCGCAAAGCGACCTGGCGGCCGCGGCGGCGCTGAACCGGGCGCGCCGGGATCTCTTCCTGCTGATCGGCCGGGAGAACACCGCCGCCTGAGTCCCGTGGAGTTGTGGACGAGTCCTGCGGACCGGCGCGCGCCCTTCGGGCCGCGTGGACAGCCCGTGGACAACGCTGGCGCGTTGCCCACCGCCTGACCACACTCGCGCGCCTCTCGCCCACAACTCCACGGGACCGACAACAAGTTTTTTCATCAAAAAATCGCAACGGGCGGGCGCTTGCGCGCCGCGCGCCCGTGGGTCAAGATCACCTTTCTTTCAACACCGATTCCGACTCCGCCCACGACTCAGTCAACCTCTCCGTTCAGGCTCATTTCGGTATTGGATTAGACTCCATGGAACAGAACCGACTGGCGCAGGAACTGCAAGCTCGCTACCGCGGCGCGGCCGCAACCGGACACGACCTTCATGTCGCCTTCGCCATTGCGGACCGACCGCCGCTGGTATGCCGCATGCGCGAATCAGGCATCGTCTTCGATGCCCGGTTCAAGCCCGAAGCGACCTTCTACTTCGATTCGGAAGACACCCTGTTGTCGATTCTGGGGGGAGGCGGGGACTTCGTCCGTGCTTTCATGCGCGGCGCTTTCCGCAGCGACGGACACATCACCCTCACATTCATGTTGCTGATGGCCTTCCAGGCGGGCGGCACCTAGCGGAGACACCCCGCGGGGTGTCTCCTACTGGTCGGGACGACCGTTGGCCTCGCTCCTTTCCCTGACGAAAGCATCGATCAGCCATGCGGAGATCGCCCTGGGCGTCGGCGTGCTCGGGCGCTCCGCATAGTGGAACCAGCGTGCCTCGTCGATCTCTTCCTCCTGGCAGACGATGTCGCCGCCGGCATAGTCCGCGTGGAAGCCGAGCATGAGCGAGTTGGGGAACGGCCACGGTTGACTGCCCATGTAGCGCAGCCCGGTCACCGCGAGGCCCACTTCTTCGAACACCTCGCGATGGACCGCCTGCTCGATGGATTCGCCGGGCTCGACAAAACCGGCAATCGTGCTGTACGTGCCATGCCTCCAGCGCGCATTGCGCGCCAACAGCATTTCGTCCCCCTTGCGCACGAGGACGATGATGCTCGGGGACAGCCTCGGATAGTTGAGCAGTCCGCAGCGGGGGCATTCCTTCGCTCGGTCGACCCGGTGATTGCGGGTCGCCGCGCCGCAACGGCCGCAGAATCGATGCGTCCTATGCCAGTCGACGATCTGCTTGGCGCGACCCGCAAGGTAGAAAAACGCCGAATCGACTCGCTCCAGCCAGTCCCGCAACTCGACGGTGGCGAAACCTTCCGGAACCGTGCCGTCAATCACCAGGGCGTAGCAGGATCTCCCCTCCCAGCGTCCCAGGTAGTGCTTGAACGACACGTCGACGTTGAACCAGCGAAACTCATCGCGCGTCACGGCCCTCGGAATTCCAGCTTCGCTGACACAGACGATCCGCTCTCCGATGAAGGTGAAATAAAGCGCGTCATCGGTTTCCGCGCCCGCCGGAGCGGATACGAAGGACTTGAATGCGTCGGGCTCAATCGGCCACATCGCTGGTTGTCTCCGGGCACGAAAGGAGGCAACTATAAACCAACCCTCCTCCCGCGCCATCTCGCATCTCCTGGACATTCACCGCGCGTCTCTCGTTCCGGAGGAATAGGATATCGCCGCATGCACGGAGCAGCCCGCAACTCACCGCAGTCGAGCAGGGGCACCGGTGTCGGGAACTCCGGCCGGTGTCCGGGTTCGGATGCGCGACGGCGGCACCGCCAGCCGCGCCTCCACTTCGCGACCGATCACGGTGCCGCGCAGTGAGGGGCCTTCTGCGCGAGCCGTTGCTGCACTTCCTGCTTGTCGGAGCTGCGCTGTTCCTGGCGTTCGAGTGGGCGGGGAATGGCGATACCGCAAGTGACGACGAAATACGCGTCGATCACGCCGCCCTCGTGCAGTTCCTGGCATACCGCGATCCCCGCCTCAACGTGGACTCGGCCGCAGAGGCGCTTGAAGCGATGACCGGCGAACGGCGCGAAGCGCTGATCGAGGAGTACGTTCGGGAAGAAGTGCTCTTCCGCCAGGCGCGGGCCATGGGTCTCGATTCCTACGACTACGTCGGCCGGCGTCGCCTGATCGCGCAGCTCGACTACATCAACCGCGAATTCATGGAAACCACCCTGGCGTTTTCCGAGGACGAGGTGCGGAACTTCTACGAGGCCAATGGGGAACGCTACTTTGTGCCGACCAAGATTACGTTCACGCACGTATATTTCAGCTCGGACAGCCGCGGGGACAACGCGAGGCCGCTCGCCGGCCTGAAACTGGAGGAACTCAACGAAAACGCAGTGCCGTTTCATGCCGGCCCATCGCAGGGGGACATGTTCCTCTACCACAAGAACTACGTTGCCCGGGAAGCGGCGGAAATAGCTTCCCATTTCGGCGCCGGCTTTGCCGAGGCCGTGTTCGCGCAAGCGCCCTCGGAACGCTGGACCGGACCCATCGCCTCCGAGTACGGCCACCACCTCGTCATGGTTTCTTCGCGCAAACCCGGCCATTCGCCGCCGCTCGCGGAAGTCCGTCAACGCGTCATCCAGGACCTCGCGTCCGAACGCATCCGCCTGGAACTGGAGAACTACTACCGGGACGCGCGAGGCGCCTACGACATCGTTGTCGACCTCGAGGCGACACCGTGAGGCTCCTTGCGGGCCTCCTGTGCGTCCTGGCCGCATCGCTCGCGGCCGCCGACGACCTGCGGCCCCTGGTGGTGGAAATAAACGAGCACACCGATCACCGGTATCTGCTGCGGATCAGGACGCCGCCGCAAGTCCTGCCGAACAACGTCCCCCGGGTCGTGTTTCCCAAGACATGCAGCACCGGCGAATCGACCCGTGGCCCGACCCTGATCGCATGCGTCGACCCGCCCCATGGCGCCGAACTCTCTATCCGCTATCCCCGCCACGAGGTGGCCAACCCCACGGTGGTCCGGGTGAATCTCGAAACGGGAGAGAGCCACACGATGGCGCTGTCCTCGGGGGTGCGGTCATTCGGGATGCCGGGGCCAGAGGACGTCGTTTCGGTCGCCAGACAGTACCTGTGGCTCGGAGCGGAACACATCTGGATCGGATTCGACCACCTGCTTTTCCTCGTCTGTCTCATCTGGATCGCCGGGACCTGGAAGCGCATCGTGATCACGATCACGGGCTTTACCCTGGCGCATTCGGTCACGCTTGCCCTGTCCGCGCTCGAGATCGTACGGCTGCCGGTGCCCCCTATCGAAGCGGTGATCGCGCTCAGCGTGCTGTTCCTCGCGACCGAAGTGACCAGGGGCCCCCGCCGAAACCTGACCTGGCGTTACCCCATAGCGGTCTCGAGCGCCTTCGGGCTGCTCCACGGGCTCGGATTCGCTGCCGTGCTCAACGAGATCGGTCTGCCACCGGTCGAAGTCGTTACGGGACTCGTGTTCTTCAACGTGGGCGTCGAGATCGGCCAGGTGATTTTCGCCCTCGGGGTCGTTCTTCTCATTCGGGCGGCCACCTGGATAGCCGGAGATCCGGTCCTTCAGCGGGGGCGAGTCGCGGCAGGATACGCGGTCGGCTGCATCGCCGCCTACTGGCTCATCGAACGCCTGGCCGGTTATGCGTGAAGCCTTTGCGCGAGGAGAGCCGTTCTCAAGACTGCGGCGTCGGCGTTTCGCGCCAGACGACGCCGCTTTCGGCCGCGGCTTCCACCCTGTCGAGGATCGCCTCGTGGCAAGCCATTTCCTCCGGCGTGGCCCTTACCACGGGTAGCCGGGGCCGATCGGGGGCAAGCCGTTGGAACCCCTCTGCGTTCGAGAGGAGGTCCTGCGTCGAATCGGAGTCGAACAGGGAGGTCTGGCCGCCGGTCATCAACAGGTAGACGTCTGCCAGAATCTCCGCGTCAAGCAGCGCTCCGTGAAGTTCGCGCTGGGAATTATCCACGCCGTAGCGCCGGCACAATGCGTCCAGCGAGTTCCGCTGGCCCGGATGCTTTTTGCGCGCCATATCCAGCGTGTCCGTCACGGCACAGATGTCCCCGATGGATGCCGGGATTCCATCCATCTCGGGCAGCAGGCTGAATTCATAGTCGATGAATGACTCATCGAACGGCGCGTTGTGGATGATGAGTTCCGCGCCCCGAACAAAGTCGAGAAAGTCCAGCGCCACGTCGGCGAACCTGGGTTCTTTCGCGAGTCGCTCCAATGTCAGGCCGTGCACTTCGAACGCCGCGTCGTCAATGGCCCGCTCCGGGTTCACATAGCAATGGAACCGGCTGCCGGTCACGGCGCGACCCACGATCTCCACCGCGCCGATCTCGATGACGCGATGTCCCCGCTGGGGCTCCAGCCCGGTCGTCTCGGTATCCAGAACCACCTGGCGCACTAGCCCACTATCCGCCAAGCATCGCATCTATGGCGTCGTTGGCGGCCTGGTCCACCCGCTCGTTCTCTTCCACGCCGCTGTGACCCTTGACCCACAACCACTCCACGTCGTGGATCGCCGCAAGCCCATCGAGCCGTTCCCAAAGCGCCCGGTTCTTGACCGGACTCCTGCCCGACGTTCTCCAGCCGTTTGCCTTCCAGCGTCGCATCCACTGGGTGACGCCCAGGCGGACGTACTGCGAATCCGTGGTCAGGCGCACGCGACGGGAGGCACTGCCAAGAGCCGCCAGTCCTTCGATGGCCGCCTGGAGTTCCATGCGGTTGTTCGTGCTGCTCGCGGCAGCGCCTTTCAGCAGCGTCTCTGCCTCGCCGCACCGCAACAGGGCGGCCCAGCCACCGGGACCCGGATTCCCGCGGCACGCGCCGTCGGTAAAAATCTCGACCACCGCCGCCGCGCTCACTGGCGAGCCATTGGCCTTGGCATGGCCAGGGGCGCGATATTGCCGCCCTCGGCGGTCACACGCCCGATGCCGGTTCGCGCGGCCGCGCTCTTGGCGGCGAGCACCAGGTAAACCCCGCCCGTCGGTACGTGCCGCTCGGCAAGCCAGTCTCCCGCCTTGCGCCAACGTTCTCCGTCAAGCCGCAGATTCATGCTGGCCCGATAGTTCATGTACCGAACGCCCTCCTCCCGGTCAAAGCCGAGCACCGCCAGCCAATCGCTCAGCCGGTAGGCGGTGACCAGCGTCATCCCGCGAGGCCTGCGCAGGTTCCACATCGACAACGGATTGAAGGAACAGATCAGCAATCTGCCCCCGGGGCGGATCACGCGGGTGATCTCCCGAATGGCGGCACGGGCATCCTCCGCGTACTCCAGCGCATGGTGAACGACGACGCCGTCCACGCTGTTCGAGGGAATCGGCAGCGCCTGTGAAGCCGATATCGAGGACGGCAACTCACTGTCACGGGCAGCGCTCGGGTCTGGAGACAGGTAGAAGCGGCTCTTCACCATGCAACGCGCGGTCGCGGACGCAGCCCGCGGCACGGGGCCCATCCAAAGCAGGCTTTCGCCGTGAAAACGGCGCACCTGGCTGCGTATCAACGCCGTTTCGCGCCGCAAAAGCCGCTTGCCCGGCTCAGTTTCGAACCAGTTCCTCATGAATTGGAGCGCGTGAGAAGAAACCGGCGGAGCGAGGTTGCGAATGACGGTAATTTCCCGCAAAGTAGCGACGAGATCTGGCACCATTTTGTACCGCGCGGAATCCATCCGCAACCCAAGAAAAGCACCCAAGAAAAACACAAAGAAACGCTCGCGATGCGCGTGAGAGACAACACGCCCACTGTTGCCGGAATCGTCGTCAACGCCGACATTCCTCTACGCATGGATCCCGCCCGGGAACCGGCCGCACCAAACTCCGTTGCCGCCTTTTTTCGAACATTTTGCGCGTTCCTCCTGGTTTCTGCCGCCGGTCCCGCGAGCGCGTTGACGGAAGAAGCACCCGAATCTCCCGTTGCGGCGGCAGGGTTTCTGGAGGTGCTTCGAGAGGGCTTCTCCCTGAACCACAGACTCGACCAGCCAGTGGTGTTGCGCGAGATCGATCGCGTGAGGCGCAGCCCCTCCCACCTGGCAAGGCTGTCGCCTCGAATCGAGCGCTACCTGCCGGCCATCTGCTCGCGGGCGCGCGAGCGCGGAATGCCGGCCGAAATCTGCCTTCTTCCGATCGTCGAGAGCGGCGTCAACCCGGCCGCCGTGTCTCGAAGCGGAGCGCGAGGCCTGTGGCAGCTGGTTCCCGGCACCGCAAAGCGCTATGGCCTGAAGATCACCTGGCACGTTGATGAGCGCCGCGATCCGATCGCGTCGACGGATGCGGCGCTCAGGTATCTGACCGATCTGCAACGCCGTTTCAGCGACTGGACGCTGGCGCTTGCAGCCTACAACTGTGGAGAAACGAAGGTAGCCAACATGTTGGGCGGCGCGGACGCGGGCGCGTCGTTCTTCGATCTCCGCTGGCCCGCCGAAACGGCCGTCTATGTGCCGCGGCTGTTCGCGTTCGCGGCGATCTTCGCCGACCCGTCAGCCCACGGCATCGCCCTGCCCGAGGGTCTGCGTCAAGACACGGCGGCGGTCGGATCCGGCATGCCCCACGTGCTGGCCGAGCCAACATCGGCCGCGACCACTCTGGACAAGTGGTTTACAGGTCCGCATCCCCTCTCAGGGTTCCCAATACCGAAACCAGGGCGCGCTGACTCGCCAGTTGCGCCAGATCGCCGCGCAGATTGACGCGTTCCGCCTCGCTCATGGCGCCGTAGTCCCCCGCGTCCACCCGAGATACCACGACCAGGGCTGAGCCACCGTTCATGAGCGCCGTCGTCGTCGCGGATCGCTCCTCGCCGACCGGAGGAGAAAGCCTGAAGGCGGCCTGGCGGACAGAAACGGGGATTTCGCGATCAAGGTATCCAGTTGCCTCGTGCGTTTTCCAGGTCAACGAATGCTCGCTGGCCACGTCCGAAGCGGCATCGCCCGCGAGCAGGCGATCGAGCGCCGACTCTGCCGCGACCGCCGCCGCCTCGCCAGCCCTCCGTGCGACAAGGGTTTCCCGCACACCGTCGGCCACTTCTTCAAGCGGGACTTCCGCGGCGGGACGATGCGCCGTGACCCGCGCCACTACCGCGTTGTCATCGCCGAACTTGACCGCGGGACTGTTGTAGCCTTCGAGCACATCGACCTCGAACACGGCCTCGCGCAGCACCCTGTCGCCAAACGGATCCTCGCCGGCCTCGCGGGTCACCCCTTCGGCCATGCGGATTTCGAGGCCCAGGGCCTCGACGATGCCGCCCAGGGTATCCGGCTGCTCGAATGCGATCTCGTCCATCACCCGCAGATTCTCTTCGAAGATCGGCTCTGCGCGATCGCGCTTGATCGACTCCGCGAGACGCTCCCGCTCGTCTTCGAATGCGCGCGGCTCGGCCTGCCTGACTTCGAGCAAGGTAATGAGATGGACGCCGAACTGGGTCGTTACGGGATCCGAGAGAGCTCCGACTTCAAGTTCCCAAAGCGCCTCTTCGAACGACGGCACGAAGGTGCCGCGACCGGCGAATCCCAGGTCGCCGTCGTTGGACCCCGATCCCGCATCTTCCGACACGTCCCTCGCCTTGTCCCCAAAGGATGCGCCCCGTTCGATCTCCGAGCGAATCTCGAGGAGCGTCGCGGTCGCTTCCTGTTCGGAGCGCGCGTCCGTCGTCTCCAGCAGTATGTGCGCGGCCCGCCGCTCCTCGCCCCCGCCCGATTCGACTCGAATGCGCTCCTCCTCTTCGAAGGCCGCGATGACATCGTCCTCCGCCACGTCCTGCTCCGCAGCCAGGGCATCCAGCGACAACTCGATATATTCGAGATCGACGTTTTCCCTTGTCAGGTAGAGGTGGATGTTCTCGTCGTAGTAGCGCGCCACCTCGTCATCCGAGACCTCGATGCCCTCGGCGAAGCCATCGGCGGCAAACTCCAGATACGCGATATCGCGCCTTTGCCCCAGGACGCGCGATGCGTCCCTGACCTCCTGATCTGTCACGACGGCCGTGCCCTGAACGGCGCCCGCAAGCTGATCGAGGCGAACATTGCGCTCCTGGTCGTCGAGGAACGATGCCGGCGAGAATCCGGCATTCGAGAGAAGGGAACGGAACCGTCCTTCGTCGAAGACGCCGTCCACCTGGAACTCGGACATTGACGTGATCTGGCGATCCAGCTCGCTCCTCGCCACCGCCAGGTTCAGGTCATCCGCCAGTTGCAGCAGAAGGGTGCGATCGATCAACGTGTCCAACGTCGATTGCCGAAGCTGCTCGCGGTCGATGAGGGCCGGGTCAAAATCCTCCCCCAGTTCTGCGCGCAGAACCCGCAAGCGTCGCTCCGTTTCGTTTTCCAGGTACGCCTCGCCAATGTCTTGGCCGTTGACCGTCGCTGCGACGTTGTCGCCAACCGGGAACAGGTTGAAGGCTCCGAAACCGAAGGCCGTCAGCACGAAGGCGATAATGGCCACCATGATCTTGGCACCCAGGGATTGCGCGCCATCGCGCATCTTTTGCAGCATCATGTCAGCAGCATCACGTCGCCGTACTCCATGCGAACGCCGTCCGCCGGCCATGGCCGGCGGCTTTGGTCGCCGCGCGGTCCAAGCGCAGCCTCGCGAAACGAATCCTATCCGTTGACGGCGTCTCTG
Organism: Pseudomonadales bacterium; assembly: GCA_963668365.1. Lineage (GTDB taxonomy): Bacteria > Pseudomonadota > Gammaproteobacteria > Pseudomonadales > Azotimanducaceae > VXNE01. The sequence continues at coordinate 2,942,878 of OY764266.1, read as the reverse complement.
AGCGCCTTGCCCGCCTTGAACGCAGGCACCCTGGAGGCGGCGATTTCGATAGCTTCGCCCGTCCGGGGGTTGCGCCCGGTTCGAGCGGCCCGGTCGCGCACGGAGAATGTCCCGAATCCCGCAATGGCCACCGTTTCGGAGTTCTTGAGGGCTGAACCCACCGCATCGCAGAGGGCATCCACCGCCCTGCCCGCGGCGGCCCTGGAAATATCGGCCGAGCTGGAAATCGAATCGACTAGTTCTGACTTATTCATACTCAATCTTTCTCGCATGGTACGTTTGAAACGGGTTGGGAAGTTGCTACCAAGCTACGCTTAAGCAACACGAGTCTTATATCAACGGGGAAAAAACGCTGTCAACGGCTGAATCGCCGCGGCGGTCAATTCGGACGAAGGGGACGTCCTGATCCACTTCCTCGCCGGGTCCGGATCCCGGTTCCGGCCCGGACTCCGTCCTGGGCGCCGGAGACCGTTCAAGGGCGGCTCCAATCACTTCGTCCATCCACTTGACCGGCAGGATGTCCAACGCGGACTTCACGTTGTCGGGCACCTCCTTCAGGTCGCGCGCATTGTCCTCGGGGATGATCACGCAGCGGATTCCACCCCGGTGCGCGGCCAGCAGCTTTTCTTTCAGCCCGCCCACCCGAAGCACTTGTCCGCGCAACGTGATCTCGCCGGTCATGGCCACGTCCGCTTTTACGGGAATCCCCGTCAAGACGGACACGAGGGCCGTACACATGCCTGTCCCGGCGCTCGGACCGTCTTTGGGCGTCGCCCCTTCGGGAACGTGTATGTGGATGTCATGCTTCTCGTGGAAGTCGACTTCGATGCCGAGATCTTCCGCGCGGCTGCGCACGAACGTCAGCGCCGCCTGGATCGACTCCTGCATGACATCGCCAAGGGATCCGGTCTTCGTCTGGCGTCCCTTGCCGGGCACCGCGACCGCCTCGATATTCAGAAGCTCGCCGCCCACCTGGGTCCATGCGAGGCCGGTGACGACTCCTATCCGGTTCTCGTCCTCGGCCCGACCGAAATCGAACTTTCGCACGCCGTTGTAGCCTTCGACATGCTCCCTCCCGATCACGGTCTCGGACTCGGTGTCGCCAAGCGCCTGGTCCTTGACGACCTTGCGGCAAATCTTGGCAATCTCGCGTTCCAAGGCGCGCACACCGGCTTCACGAGTGTAGTAGCGGATGAGTTCGAGAGTCGCCGGTTCCGAGATTTCGAAATCGACGGATGCCAATCCGTTCAGCCCCTTTTGCTTCGGAACGAGAAAGCGCGACGCGATGTTGACCTTTTCGTCTTCGGTGTAGCCGGGCAGCCGAATCACCTCCATGCGATCAAGCAGGGCCGGCGGAATATCCATGGAGTTCGACGTGCATACGAAGAAGACATCCGACAGGTCGTAGTCCACCTCGAGATAGTGGTCGTTGAAGGTGTTGTTCTGCTCCGGATCCAGCACTTCGAGCAGGGCGGATGCCGGGTCTCCCCGAAAGTCCATGCCCATCTTGTCGACCTCGTCGAGCAGGAACAGCGGGTTTCGCACTCCGACCCTCGCGACCTTCTGCAGAATCTTGCCTGGCATCGAGCCGATGTACGTGCGGCGATGGCCCCGAATCTCCGCCTCGTCCCGCACGCCGCCCAGTGACATGCGCACGAATTTCCGATTCGTCGCATGGGCAATCGATTCTCCGAGCGAAGTCTTGCCGACGCCAGGCGGTCCGACGAGGCAAAGCACGGCCCCCTTAACCTTGCCCACGCGCCGCTGGACGGCGAGATACTCGACGATTCGCTCCTTCACTTCCTCGAGACCGTAGTGATCGGCATCGAGAATTGCCTCCGCGGCCTTGAGGTCCCGACGCGTGCGGCTTCGCTTCTTCCAGGGAAGCGCCAGCAACCAATCGAGATATCCGCGAATGACGGTCGCCTCGGGCGACATCGGCGGCATGCGCATGAGCTTTGAGAGTTCATGCTCCGCCTTCTCCTTTGCCTCCCTGGCACAGCCCGATTCGGTGATCTTCCGTCGAATCTCCTCGAATTCGTCCGGCAACGCCTCGCCTCCGAGCTCCTGCTGGATCGCCTTCATCTTTTCGTTCAGGTAGTACTCGCGCTGGCTATCCTCCATCTGCTTCTTGACGCGGCCGCGGATGCTTTTCTCCAGCCGATTGAGCGCCATCTCGGCTTCCATCAAACCAACGATCCGCTGCATCCGGTCGTCCAGGGCCACGGCCTCGAGAACCGCTTGGCGATCTTCGAGCTTGAAGGGAAGCTGCGTGGCGATCGTGTCGATCAGGCGGCCGGGGTCATCGATGGACGACACCGAAGAAACTGTCTCCGGCGGCACTTTCTTCGAAGCTTCCGAGGATTCGACAAACGCTTCGAACTGCGACGACACCGCGCGCGCTACCGCTTCGACCATCGCGGTCTCGACCGCGGGCTCTTCGAGCATCTCGACGTCGGCGATCAGGTGCCTTCCGTTGTCGTGCACGTCGGCGATCCGCGCGCGCCCAACGCCCTCCACCAGGACCTTGACGGTGTCGTCGGGCAACTGGAGCATTTGCAGCACGGTGGCCGATGTGCCGACCCCGAACAGGTCCTGCTGTCCGGGCTTCTCGCTCCGGGCATCGCGCTTGGAGACGAGAAGGATCTGCTTGTCTCCGGCCATGGCCGACTCGAGCGCCAGGATGGATGACCGGGTGCTGACGAACAGCGATAGCACGCCGTGCGGAAAAGCCACGATATCGCGCAGCGGAAGGACTGGAAGGAGTGCGCGGTTCATTTCAGCGAAGCCCTGGCTGGAAACGGGTCATGCATGACTCTGAATCCCATGGCTCCGACTCCCTGCGAGCACCCGCTCGCGCTCCCTCGAAACCCTTGATCCATGGCAGCGACCGACAGCCAGTGCCTTCGGCTCCGCCTGGGGCCCGGCCCCGCTCGTCGTCCAATTCAGTCCTTCGGTAGTGCCGTCGCGCGGTTTTCGTACATCAGCAGGGGTTTGCTCTCCCCGTTGATGACGCTCGCGTCGATGACGACCTTGGCCACTGATTCGGAGGACGACGGCAGGTCGTACATCGTGTCGAGCAGCACCGACTCAAGGATTGAGCGAAGCCCGCGCGCGCCGGTCTTGCGCTCCATCGCCTTCTGCGCCACGGCGCACAGCGCGCCTTCGCGAAAGTCGACCTCGGCGCCCTCCATGCCGAACAGCTTCGCATACTGCTTGGTGAGCGAGTTTTTCGGCTCCGTCAGAATCCGTACCAGCGCCTCCGCATCCAGCTCTTCGAGGGTAGCCACGACCGGGAGGCGACCGACGAACTCTGGAATGAGCCCGTACTTGATCAAATCTTCGGGTTCGACCTGCCGCAGCGTCTCGCCGATGTTCTTGCCGGAAACCTCTCTCCTCACTTCGGCGCCGAATCCAATTCCGCTACGGTCCGAGCGATCCACGATGACCCTGTCGAGGCCGGAAAAGGCGCCGCCGCAGATGAACAGGATATTACTGGTATCTACCTGCAGGAACTCCTGCTGGGGATGCTTGCGCCCGCCCTGCGGCGGCACCGAAGCGATCGTGCCCTCGATGAGTTTCAACAGTGCCTGCTGTACGCCCTCCCCCGAGACATCGCGCGTAATGGACGGATTGTCGGACTTGCGCGAAATCTTGTCGATCTCGTCGATATAGACGATGCCGACCTGCGCCCGTTCGACATCGTATTCGCACTTCTGCAGGAGCTTCTGAATGATGTTCTCGACATCCTCGCCGACGTACCCCGCCTCGGTAAGCGTTGTCGCGTCCGCGATCGTGAACGGCACGTCGAGCAGCCGCGCGAGCGTCTCCGCGAGGAGCGTCTTGCCGCATCCGGTCGGGCCGATCAGGAGGATGTTGGACTTGGAGAGTTCGACATCCTCGCCGTTGGCGCCGCCCGAAGCGCTCTTGGGCGCCGAGTTCAACCGCTTGTAGTGGTTGTACACCGCCACGGACAGGACCTTCTTCGCGTGGTCCTGGCCGATGACATACATGTCGAGGATGTCGTTGATCTGGCGGGGAACGGGAAGCTTGTTCTTGTCCTTTCCCTGATCGCTATCCTGAACTTCCTCGCGGATGATGTCGTTGCAGAGTTCGATGCACTCCGTGCAGATGAAAACTTCCGGGCCAGCAATCAGTTTCCGCACTTCGTGCTGACTCTTGTGGCAAAACGAGCAGAAAAGGGGTTTCCCCGAATCGCTGCCCTTGCCGCGTTGATGGTCCGCCATACAGCCTTTCCGTCTCTTGTGCTCGCGTTCCCTTTGTGGCGTTGCGTTGTGGCGTTGCGCCCGCGCTAGTCAGCGACTAGGACATCCGGTCTTCAACCATGCTTGCAAACGCGCCAAGTTTCAACCCCGGAAATTTCTATGGAAATTTCTAGACCGCGGCCTTGAGCTTGGGAGGCGGATAGTGAACCGCGTCGATCAACCCGTACTCGACCGCATCCTCCGGACTCATCCAGTAGTCCCGATCCGTGTCTTCCGCGATGCGTTCGACCGGCTGTCCCGTGTGCTGGGCGAGAATCGCGTTCAACCGCTGGCGCATCGAAACGATTTCCCGCGCCTGTATCTCGATGTCCGCGGCGACGCCCCGTGAGCCTCCGGACGGCTGATGCAGCATGACGCGCGAATTCGGCAGCGCGAAGCGTTTCTTCGGCGCGCCCGCGGCGAGCAGAAACGCTCCCATGCTAGCCGCCTGGCCGATACACCAGGTGCTGACGTCGCACGAAACGAACTGGATGGCATCGTAGATCGCGAGTCCCGCGGTGACCGAACCGCCAGGCGAGTTGATGTACAGGGATATGTCCTTTTCGGAATTCTCGGACACCACGTATAGCAACTGGGCGACGATGAGGTTCGCGACATTGTCGTCCACCGGCCCCACGATGAAGATGATGCGGTCCCTGAGCAGCCGCGAATAGATGTCGTATGCGCGCTCGCCCCGGGGACTCTGTTCCACCACCATGGGCACCAGCCCGAGATTTCTGATCGTCCGATCCTGATCGTTCACTGCCAATCCTCTTTTCAGCCTACCCGACACACCGGCCCGTTTTCGAAGCGCTCATCTTTCTCGGCCGCCGATGTCAAAAACCGGCTAAGCCTGGTCAGCGGCTTCGGCGGTCGACCCCGGGTTGCCGGACATCACTTCCTGAAACGTGCTTTGCACGGTTTCAACGCTCGCTAGACCAGCCACATGGTCGATCACCTGCTCGGTGAGCGTAGTCTGTTCCACCGACTGCAACAACCTCTCATCGCCGTAGTAGGCATTGATCACCTCCTCGGGCTTCTCGTACCGGTCAGCGATCATTTCGATACGTTCGCGGAGCTTGTCCGCGTCTACCGTCAACGACGCGCGGGCGACGATGGCATTCATGATCAGGCCGGTCTTGACGCGCTTCTCCGCCTCGGCGCCGACGAGATCCCCGAGCCGCTCGAGGTCTTCTCCCTGCGTCGGCAGTCCGATGCGGCGGCGAAGATCCGCGCTCATCTGTTCCCGCTCGCGCTCGATCAATGCTTCGGGCAAGGCGAAGTCGTGCGTCTCGGCCATGGCGTCCAGGATCTGCTGATGCATCCGTTGGCGTATCGCCGCGTCGAGCCGCGCCTGCATGTCCTTTCGAATCGCTTCGCGAAAAGCCGCCTCGCCGCCTTCCGCGACCCCCAGCGCACCGAAGAACGTCTCGTCCAGATCGGGCAACTCGGACTCCTCGACCGACGCCACGGCCACCTCGAAGGAGAGTTCGGCGCCGCGCAGGCTCTCGTCCGGAAAGTCCTGGGGAACCGTCGCCGAAAATTCCTTCTCCTCGCCGGCGGACATGCCGCGCACGGCCTGGTCGACATCCTCCAGCACGCTGCCGTCGCCGACCATGAACGCCGCGTCTTTCCCGGGAATACCCGGGTGGCGCAACGGATCTCCAGCAAGGGTGAAATCCGCGGCAACCATGTCGCCCTCCCCGGCTGGCCGATCCACCCGGTCCCACTTCCTGTTTCGTTCCCTCAAGGTCTCGATCATCTCGTCGACGTCCCCGTCCGTCACCTCGGCCTCCGGCTTTACGAGACGGATATCCGAGAGCTCGGCCACCTTCACTTCCGGCATGACCTCGAAGGCCGCGAAGAATGTGAACTCCGCGCCGGGCGCGATATCCGGCGCATCGAACGTGGGGGGGCCGGCAAGTTCGAACGATTCGCGTCGCGCCGCTTCGACGAAGCTCTCCTGCATCAATTCGGCAGCCACCTCCCGGCGGATGGACGCGCCGAATCTGCGACTCGCCTCCTTCACTGGCATCTTGCCGGGCCGAAAGCCGTTCACGCGGGCTTCCCGCGCTACGACCCGCGTCTGTTCGGCGACCCGGTCATCGAATGTCCCGACGGGAAACGACACCTTGATACGGCGCCGCAGGCCTTCGGAGCTTTCGAGGGACGCCTGTATTTCGCCTGGAAGCATCGGACTTCAGAACCTAAAGTTCGCGTCGCGCGGAAGAGGAATTGTGCTCCATGGGACGTAGTCTGTCTGTTCAGGCGCAAACGGGCAACCCGCCATGCGGAAAGGCGCACGGGATTTGGGGTGGACGATGGGGTTTGAACCCACGACCGCCGGATCCACAATCCGGAGCTCTACCTGCTGAGCTACGTCCACCACTGTTGCCCGCCGCCGCACCGCGCATGCCCGAGTCCCGCTCATGCCGCCGGGTGCGTTCGATCCTGGCACGCCCGGCAGGGCTCGAACCTGCAACCCTCGGCTTAGAAGGCCGATGCTCTATCCAGTTGAGCTACGGGCGCAATTGGCGTCGACACCTCCCATGGATCGTCGAATTTCCTCACCATGCTCTACAAGGAAACGGAAACTTCCGCGCTTTGGCTTATGGCGATGTTTCGGCGTGTTTCCGACGTGGTCGGGGTAGGGAGATTCGAACTCCCGACTTCCTGCTCCCAAAGCAGGCGCGCTGCCAGACTGCGCCATACCCCGCCATACGCTTGAGCGTTGCCCCGCTGAGCGCGCGAATCATACTGGCCGCCATATGGACGGTCAAACCTTAGCCTTGCGAAGCTCCAATGATGCCGGGAGTCGATGAGTTCTAGCGAACCGTCTATTGCGGTATCTCACACCGTGTAGTACGTTGTCGTACATGGCCACGTTGACTATTCGACTGGACGACAAGCTGGACTCCGACTTGCGCCGGTACCTGGCACGAACCGGTAGCACGAAGAGTGAGTTCGCTCGCGACGCGCTCAAACGGCAGCTGGCAATCGCTCGTTTCAAGGATATCCGAAGTCGGGTCGCACCTTTCGCCGAAGCTCAGGGCTGGCTCACCGATGAGGATGTGTTCGAAGACGTTTCCTGATCCGTTGTCCAAGATCCTTTCCCAAAGACCAGCCTGAACTTGCCGCCTCAGATCTTTAGCGCGAGGTGAGCGCATGAGGATTCTATTGGATACCAACGTTCTGGTAGCTGCGTTCGCGACGCGCGGCCTGTGCCAGGATGTGCTTCAGATCGTGCTCGCCGAACACCGACTCCTGGTGGGCCAAACGATTCTCGACGAGTTCGAACGCGTACTCCGGGACAAGCTTCGAATGCCAGTCAGACAGATCGAGGAGGTCGTTTCATTCGTCGTTGAGCAATCCGAGTTGATTTCACCTGCGGCACCCGCCGTATGGCCGCAAAAAGATCCCGATGACCGGTGGGTTGTCGCTGCGGCACTCCACGGCTCTGCGGAGTTAATGGTTACGGGTGACAAGGGTCTCCTGGAGGCAAGTTGCGGCGAGGAACTTCGGGTGGTCACCCCGAGGGGGTTTTGGGACTTGCTCCACGACCAACAATATCCACAATGAAAGCTCAACCACTTCGCAATTCAGTGTTTCGTCGGTGACCAACAGATCGACCGGAACGCCGCTGCGCGCGAAGGTGCGCGCGGCGGCGGCTCGGTCGGAGCGTCCATCACCAGGCAAGCTCCATCACGAAATCGACGAAGGCGACGCGGCGGCGAAAATCAACGTGGGCGGAATCCACACCGTAATAGCCGTCGAAGAATGGGAAATCCGCGTCGAGGACATTCTGCACTCCGGCCGTAATCCGCCACGGGGACTGGGGACGCGCGTAAGTTCCCTGAAGGTCGACCGTCGTGTACCCGTCCACATCGGTTCGGGATACGCCGGTAGTGATGTTCTCGTAGCTGCCTGCGCGGTTGATCGTCAGGTTGGCGCCCCAGGGTCCGAGAGACCAGTCCACGTAGGCGCTGCCTTTCAGCTCGACGGGACCCTGGTTCGTGCCTTCCTGCGATACAGGATCGACGCCTGGTCCCGAGACCGTTTCCAGTTTCAGCGTATTGGTCCCGAGAACACCCACCGCGAAATCGCCCATGGACGTGTCGAATGCATATCGCGCATCGAGGTCCACCGCCTCACTCGTCCTGTTGGACAAGTTGATGCTCTGCAAGGACAGGTAGGTCAGTACTCCGTTCGCATCGCGCCTGATCTGGTCGGGGAACTGTTCCCAGTTCTCAAAGGCATACACCGGCGGCCAGCCAAAGGCGCTGCTCAAGCTTCCAATAAGATGCTCGAAGTCGGTTTTGCTCCAGGTAAGGGAAAGATGCAGTCCCGGCATGTCGGCAGGCGTGTACTCGAACCCGAGGGTCGTTGTCTCGGAAGTCTGGGGTTGCAGATCGGGATTGCCGCCAAGAACGGTGGTGGGAAATATCGACGCGAACGGCCCGCCATTCTCAACGGGGTTGAGCGGATCGAGAAACCGGAAGAAGGTGTAGGTGTTTACCGGCCCGAACAGTTCCGGCAGCGTTGCCGCCAGGAAGGCCTGGCCCCACGTGGCGCGCAGCTTCAGACTCTCCACCGGGTAGTAAACCACGCCAAACTTGGTTACGAAGTCATCGAAAGTGCGATTGCTCGCGGGTTCGAGAATGCCCTCGAACGGTCCTTCGATCCCGTATTCGTCATAGCGACCGGCCGCATACAACGTCAATCTATGGATGCCGGGGCGTGAATTCGCATCGCCCACAAGCGGGGCCGAAAGTTCCATGAACCAAGCCTTGTTTTCCGACTCCGGAACGATTTCCGGCGCATCCGGGACACGGAACGTGAACGGATTCAACAGGAACGAGTCGAAGTCGAGCGTATCGGTCCGGGTTTCGGCGCCCACGGCCAGTTCGACGGGCCCGCCGGCAAGTTCAAGCAGCGGACCGGACAGGCTCAAGCCAACGACATCCTGCACACCCTCCCGCGCTCCGCGCGTGGCGTATTCCGAAAACTCGTTGAGCGTGGCGCGCTGCACGGTGCCGTCGCCGAACGGATTGATCGCTTCCGCCGGATCGCTGCTGGCAAGCGCTGCCTGGAACGCGGCGCCCCTGTAATTGAAGGAGCCTGGATAGCCACCGTACGGATTGTCCTTGCCGTAGTTGGCAGAGAAGACGGCCGACCAACCCTCGATTGGCGTTTCCCATGTCAGGGATGTGCTTAGATTCACGCGATCGAGGTCGGTCGTCCTCGCAAAACCTGCGAGCTTGCCATCGGCTATTTCACGCTCAAACCGGTAGGACATGTAAACGGTTTCGCCGAACGGGTTGTAGTAGTTGCTTGCCGGAACGGGACCGCTGAAAGATTGGCCCACCGCCTCCTGAACGGAGTCCTGTCGCGCGTAAGTTCCCGACAGGCTCAGCGTCAGATTCTCCCCGATGTCCTGCGTCACGCTCAGGTAGGCAGACAGGTGTTCCGACGCGGGAATCGCCTCGCCGTTAGCGGTAGCCGAAAGCCCCTTTTGCAGGAGATTGAAGTTCCCGGTCTGGGTCGCGACCTCCTCGTTGGACACCCAGATGACATCCTCCGGACTGAAGTTGGTGCCGTCGCCGGCGGGCAGGATCCCATAAGTCGTGTTCGGCGGTGCTATCGAGGGGAGTCCAAACCGCAGGATATTGCCGGGTTGTCCGAAGGTGTTGGGATAGAGTCTGCCACCCTGCTCGCGGTAATCCCCATCGGTGTCGAGTCCCGCATCGCGGGCAAATACCGGATCGTCCTCGCGATAGCTGACGGATGCTGTCACGTTGCCGGTGCTCCAAGAGGCTCCGAGGGTCTGCTCAACGACCCTTCGGTGTCCGCCCGAACTGCTGTCTTCGTAGCGAACCGACGTTTCCGATCCCCGGTAGTCCTTCTTCATGATGAAGTTGACCACGCCTCCTACGGCGTCGGAGCCGTACACGGCGCTGGCGCCGTCCGTCATCACTTCCACCCGCTCAATTGCACTGAAGGGGAGCGTGGAAACATCGGTAAAGGTGCCACGCTCGGAGGGCGAAGCCGCCAGGCGCCTGCCGTCTACCAGGACCAGCGTGGATCCTTCTCCCAAGCCGCGGAGGTTGATCGTGACCGAGCCGATCTGGAAACGCGGTGACCGATTGTCGTAGCTGCCTCCATTGGTGATGGTGGAAAAGTTCTGCGGCAGGTAGCGAACGATGTCCTCGATACTCGTCAGCCCCCGCGCTTCGATGTCGGTGGAGGTGATCACGGTGACCGGAGACGCTGCCGGTCCGGTACGCAATCGGGTACCGGTTACGGTCATGGTCTCCAGTTCCCGCGCCTCGTCTTCGTCTTGCCCGGTATCACCGTCGTCCGCGTCCTGCGCGACTGCCGTCACCGGCGCAATGAATAGGAATATGATTGCCGCCAGCCAGCGGCGATGGGTCGTCTTGCTCATGATGGTCCCCGTGAAATGCCTTGGTGGCACACGTGTGATCCCAGATTGGTTGGAAGGGGCTTTATTACTCTTTGTTGCGGTTTGTTTCAACTTGTTTTAGAGCCCATGTCAACGCACACGAGGAATGTCCCCCATTCCTCGGTTCGGACCTCTCTCTTTTTGGGAAGAAAAACTCGTTACCGAACTGAATGGTTGTGGGCGAGAGGGGCGAGTGTGGGCAGCCGGCGGGCAACGCAGCAGCGGAACACCGGTCGATGGCTGACCTCGTATTCTCATTTTGCGGGGTATGACAAGGCTGCACAGGCGGTCCGCGACCCGGCGGGCACGCGCGACGGGTTCGACGATCCTGTGCCGTACGCGGGAAAGGAAGGGCGTCTCGACCTCCCACGGGGCGGGATGCCTTTCTTCCAAGCTAGTGTCGTGTCCCGCAAGTTTATGGCACTTCAGCGCGTTCCACGGGGTCTGTGGCAAGGCGCGTCCCCGCCGGGAATGGTCGGCTCCATTTCCAAGGGGCGCAACACGGCCACAGGCCCCGTGGGGCGCGCCCTTCGGGAGATCGCCATGCACGCCACTGCCGCGTTGTGGCCCTTGCAAATATGCCAGATATTCACTACGGACCACGCCTTGCATTGACGCGCATGGCGAACTCTGAAGTACCAGAAACTTGCGGGACACGACACTAGGTTTCGGTGCCCTGCTCCCGCTGCCGGCGCTGCTTGATCGAGACGTTGTTCTCAACAAAAGCACGGGTGACTGCCGACAACGCCTTGGCCTTGCCCGACCCGGTTTCGCTGGACTCCGCCATGCCAACCCTCGGTGGTCCTCCCGCTCGACCCCGACTTCCACGGAAGGCGCCAATATGACAGCCCGTCGCGTCGGCTGCAGCCCGTCGCGCCTTTGCCAAGCCGCTATCGCTGCGGTGACCCGAGCGCGGCGAGGCTTATCGGCGGATCGTCGCGGCTAGCACAACGACCTAAAGCAATACGCCTCAAGAAAGTTCCGCGCGCCGGAGGCCTTGTGTCTCCGGCGCCGCGAAACCCGCTCTTGATCGCGTCCCGCCAGGGGACCGCGCTAGAGCTGCATCTTCAAACCCAGGGTAAAGGTACGGCCCCGGGGATCATCGAACTTGGCGTTAACTACGGCATCATTAAGGTAGTCGCCACCAACGGCACTGAACTCCCTATGCTCCGCAAGATCATCAAACAGGTTGGTAATCCGCAGGCTCAGGACCGAATTGGACAACAGGCCGAACCGCTCGCCGAGTTGATATTGAGCGCTCAGATTCACGTACAGCGGTTCATCGTGCGTCACCTTGATTTTGTCCCCGGGGAGGTACCATACCTCATGGGTTGTACTCACCGCAGATGTGTAAACAGCGCCCAGCCAGGCCGACCAGCGCTGATCGGCGGATTCGAACCCGACACTCAGCGTACTGCGGTATTCGGGCACCAAAGCCCAGATACGGCGAAAGGCTTCGACATCGCCGACATAATCGTATGGCTCACTGCCATCTCCGATGTCCTTGTAGAACGAGTCTGTCTGGGTTGTCAGCGCGTCGATGCTCCATCTACCCCAATCTGTTGACCAATCATAGCGGACTTGAAGGTCCAGCCCTTCGTTGTTCCATGCGGCGGCGTTGACCGATCTGCGATCCGCGTAGTATGCGCCGTTGCCACTGGGATCAGGGAAAATGAAGGCATACTCTTCGGCCGGGTCCACGCCAACATAGTGAGGAACGTCACCGCGATTGCTTGCCCCGACAATCTTGTTCGTGTAGTCCACCGATCTCCAGGTCAGGTCTATCGACAGTCCCGGTATGGCCTCGGGCGTCAGTTCGACACCCGCCGAAATGCTCTCCCCTTCTTCAGGCAGCAGATTCGGGTTCCCTCCGAATACAAGGTGAGAGAAGTAGATGAACGACTCCCCAGGCGTGGTCGCCAACGAGCCGTCGGGATTCTGCCGTCTGGTCGGATCGCCGAGACAAACGCCCCCCGGCTCCAGTTCATCCCACTCTGGTTTTAGGTAATTGCAACGCCATTCCTGCCCGATAAAGAAATGATTGGGATCTTCCAACCCGTCCCGGGCGGTTGGGATGATGTACGAGGTCGAAAGGTTGGAATGCAGTCTGACCGAGCCGATCGGGCGCCAGACCGCGCCTATCGACCAGGTGGTGTCGGAATCATAATTGTCGTAGTCATCCCACCTTACCGCCGCGGACAGATCCAGCGATTCCAGAACAGGCGCCGCGAACTCGGCAAAGAGCCCGATGTTGTCATTTACGAATTCGTTGTCCCAAACGCCGAATCGGATCCCCAAACCTGGCTCCTCGGTCCAATAACTGCCATCGTTGCTGTTGTGACCATAGGAATTCTGCTTGTTGTCGGTCTTCAACCCCGTCGAGCGCCAGGCAGCGCCCACCACGAACTGCGCATTGCCTCCCGGCAAGCTCAGCCAGGAGCCTGACAGCGTCGCTTCGGCCCAGTCGGTGGTATTCGTCCAACCGCTTGACAGCTCCTGGCCCCACATTTCCCTGAAGAGATCTATTCCCACGAACTCAACATAGTCAGGCCGGACGGCAGCTAATTCCCACGCTCGATACTGCTCTGCCAAGTGTGGCGGTATTTCAGGATCGTAGGTTACATACAAGTTACCCGTGTGCCGATTGTCACTTCGATCATGGGTAGTGCCGGCGCCAAACGCCCACTCCATGCCCAACACGGAACCGGTCAGATCGAAATTCAAGCGAAAGACTTCCTGTGTTGCGATGGAGTCCCTATCGATCCCCGGCACCGACCAATACATGAACGCATTGTCACCGTCGGGCCCCGGAAAAAGGAAGTGGGCAAAGTCTGCGTCCCCCTGATCCGTCGTTGTGATGCGATCCATATAGTAGGCTTCCGCAGCCAGGCGCGTGGCGCCGAAATCATGATCGAAGCCCAGCATCGCGCTGATCCGGTCCTGCTCCGGCAAGAGCGACGCGCTGTCCATCGTCGACTCCTGCCCGGTCAAATCGCCGCGAAAAGATCTCACCTTGATTGCAAGGGAGCCATCGGGTTGCAGTTCCGACAAATAGATATCCGCTACCCCGGGGGAACTGGTCGTTATGCCGGCTGGAAGTTGACTCGGCCGGTAGAGCGTTCCCTGGTACTCGTAGACGTTGCGTGAGCCCCGGATACAACCCTTCTTGCAATAGGCGTTCGAATCGTATTTGGCCGGGCGGTCCCTGCCGTAGAGGTGGCTGTGGCTGCTGGCCTGCACGTTGCCTCGCCACCGGGTTTCACCCCACAACCACGAACCGGAGAGCGTCAGCGCGCTCTCGTCGAATCCGCCCCGGCCCGGCACCGAGTGCATCACGTCCAGCTCGGCACCCTCATAGTCCTTGCGGGTAATGATGTTCACCACGCCGCCCACCGCATCGGAGCCATAGATGGCGGACGCGCCGTCCAGCATGATTTCCACCCGTTCAATGGAGGCGGTCGGGATACCGGAGATATCCGTTACCCCACCGGTGAGACCCGAGGAGCCGATCCTCTTTCCGTCCACCAGCACCAGGGTCGCGCCATCCCCCAGACCTCTCAAGTTGATCGCCGATGCGCCGCTCAAATTGATTGCACCATTGAAATGTTGCCCCCCGAGCCTTGCATAAGACGCGGTTGAACTCGCCGCCAGTTGATTTTGCGGCAGCGCCCGCAACGCCTTGTCGAGGCTGACTTCGCCCGTGGACCGAAGCATGCCTTCATCCATAGTCACCAGGTTGGCCGCGATCTGGCTGGGCGTGCGTTCCAGACGCGTTCCCGTGACGACGATTTCCTCGACGGCGTCCTCAGGCTCGGCATCCGCGGTTTCGGCGGTGGCGCCGTCGTTGTCCTCGTCCGACTCGGGTTGACTCGATGTGGACTGTTCCTCCTGGTGGCGAACCTGCGCCAGAAGGATCGGCTCGGACTCGGGCCGGGAGTCCTCCGTCAAGTTGCCTGACCGCGCTTTGCCGGTGGAAGCCGCAGCACGGATCACGACAGTCTCTTCATTGACGAACTGGTACTCGAGACCGGTGCCTCTCACCAACGCATCGAGCGCGGCTCGCGGCTCGTCGACCCTCGCGACTCCCTGGGATACCTTGCCTTGCGCCAACTCGGCCGCGTAGCCAATCTGCAGTCCTGTCTGCTGCGAGAAGTCAAGCAGGGCGAGCGAAAGCGCCTGCTCCTTGATCGTCAGCGACGCGTCGTTGGTGCCTGCCTCGGCAACGGCCCATTGCGCGCCGAACAGGCAGACGATCGCAGCGACACAAACAACACGGGAACACGGAAAGTTCATGCTGAGGCCCTCTCAATTGATCACGGGAAACGTCCCTTGGATAACAAGAGGCGAAGTTCGCGATTTTTGCTACCCGACTCTCGGGTTTCGTTGCCGATCAATCGCCTTCGCGGGGAAAATGCAGCACGATGGTGCCGTCCGCACGCCGAACGGCTTCAACCAGATCGGCGGTGGACAGAAACAACGCAAAAGATTCGGGGTCATCCGCGTCGAAGGATCCGCTGATCGACCTATCGGCCAATTCGGAATCCCCGATTTCAATCTGACGGTCGCCGTACAGGTTGAACTCCGCGACAACGTCGGCAAGCGGTTGCGACTCGAAAATCAGACGGCGCTCGCGCCACGCGGTTGCGTCCTCGGTGTTCGCGTCAACAACAACCACTTCGTGCGATCGCTCTTCTACCCGCGCCTGTTCGCCCGCGTCAAGGCGAACCATCCCGTCCCGGTCCCGCAACCCCCCGGGAACGGCTGCATCTCCGGCCAACGACACCGCGACATCTGCGGACTTCAGGGCAGGCGATCCGGACCCGTCACGGGCATCGATCAACCGCACGTCGACCGTTCCATCGATCACCGTGACGTTGGTGGCCGCACCACGTCGGCGCACGTTGAAGACCGTGCCCACCGCGCGAATCACGGCGAGGTCGGTCAGGACGCGAAACGGGCGATCCGCATCCTCCCGGACCTCGAAGAGCACTTCGCCAGTCAGCAGCCTGACGGTCCGATCGGTTTCGGTGTAGTCAACCTCTATCGACGATTGCGTGTTCAGGACCACCACCGACCCGTCCGACAGTGGAAACGCGGCCTGCTCCCCCACTCCCGTGGTATGGACCAAGGGACCGGAGGTCAGGGCGAACCAGATCCCGGCCAGGCCCATGATCGCGACCGAGGCGGCGGCCGTCCAGACGGCGCGGCGACCTCTCCGACCGGTGGCGTCACGAGGCTCCTTGCCGGTGACCGGGGGCGCCGCATGGATTGCCACGACGTTGTGTTGATCGCCACGCGCGCGGGCCAGTGCGACCAACGCATCCACATCCATGCCCGGCGACGACTCGCGAATCTCGCTAGAAACCGCGGCCACCGACAAATATTCGAGCACATGCTCCGCCGAAGCCGCGAGCCAGGACGCAAACTCCTCGCGATCGGCGCCGGAGAATTCGGGCGCCTGGACACGCACGAACCATAGCGCGGCCTCGTCGGTGATTCGATCAAGACGGCTACTCATGGGACCCTTAGCACTCCTGTTCCGCGATTCTTCGCAGTCGCTTCCGGCAATGGGCAATGCCGCTTGCCAGGTACTTCTGCACCATTTGCCTGGACACGTTGATGCGTTCCGCGATTTCAGCCTGGGTCAGATCTTCGTGCCAGCGCAGCAACAGCGCTGCCTGGCACTTCGGCGACAATTCCTCCATTGCCCGCTGGACCAGTTCCCGGCGCCGCGCGAGCAGCGCCTGGTCAAAGGGCGACGGGTCCCCGGACGTCAGTTGATCGACATCAACGTCGGCGAAACTGTTCGGGCGATGACCGGCATAGAGTTCGTGGACGAGGTTGCGGGCGACGCGATAGAGGTAGGCTTCGGGGTGCCGGATCAGATCCGCGCGCTTCACCCGCAGGATGCGCAAATACGCTTCCTGCGCCAGTTCCGCCGCATCGTTCTGGTTTGCCAGGCGCTTTCGCAGGTACGCCTCCAGCCGATCGTGATGATCGGCAAACAGATGTGCGACGTTGGCCTTGGCCTGCTCCTCGGCTCTACTCGGCTTCACGGTACCGTCCTGGATGGCACTCCGACAACTATGACGCGAATCGGCCGAAAAATGCCACCCTGTCGTCCGCGTTGTCCACAGCGGAGAAGGTCATTCGCACGGCAACCTGCGGATTTGGGCACGGAACACGCGTTCTATCCGCCGGCGGGCAGGCGCCAGAAAACGCGGTCGGCCGTGAGCTCGCGATCCAGTGTCGCGACCGTCGGCGCGCCGCTCAATTCAAATCCCGACAGAACTGTCTGTCCGTCGAGTCGCACGGCAGCAGAAGCTTCGAATCTGTTGGATGCCTCCTTCCCGAAATACGCTGATCTGTACCCGTCGCCACCACCAAGGTACGCAACATGGGTTTCCCGGGCATACGGGTCGCCGGTCGGCCTGGCCTCTATGGCGATTCGGCCGTTGGCGAACTGCAGTTCGATCGACACGACTATTTCGCCGTTTTCTTCGGCGATCCTGAAGTCCTGCCGCGCCTCGATTACCGGGTATCCGAGACTCGTGAGCAACGTTTGCGCCGGCCCGCTCGCGGCGGCCCGTGGCAAGGCGAACCAGCCGGCCGGGGGAATCCGGGTCAGCATGATCGGGCTGCTGTCGCCCGACACCGGAACAGCGCTGTAAGCATAGGCAAGCGGTTGCGGATCGAAGCCTTCGGAAGGCTCGGGCACACAATGCAGCACATGGAGTTGCACGCGTGCCGTGCCGTCCGACTGTCGGACCTTGAGTCCCTCTGGCAGCCTCGCCTGAAGACGCTCCGGCGCCACGGCCCATTCCACGACCAGCCGGTCACAGGGCCAGGCGAGGCGCGAGTCAAGCGCATTGACACTGGAATCGCGCGTCGTGCCGCAACCCGCGGCGGCGAGGGCCACCGCACAGTACAGACACACGATACTGGAAATCTTCACCTTCGGTATTTTATGACATGACCAGTGGCGTTCGGTATGACAGCCCAGGCCGTCGCTGTGCCACGCGGTGATATGATCCTCCCGACTTCCTTGATCCGTTTGGGCCATGAGCCGGCGCCTCCTTCCCATCGGCATCCAGTCCTTCCGCAGGTTGCGCGAGACGGACAGCTACTACGTTGACAAAACGCCGCTCATCCGTGAGCTGATTGATGGGGGAGACCATTACTTCCTGTCCCGCCCGCGCCGCTTCGGTAAGAGCCTGCTGCTCAACACGCTGCGGGAGCTGTTCGTCGGCAGCGAGCCGCTGTTCCGGGGCCTGCACATTCACAGCCATTGGGACTGGACCAGACCGCATCCGGTGGTGCGGCTGAGCTTCGCCGGGAATTACGACGAACCGGGGGCGCTTGGCCAAGACCTCCTTGCCCAACTGGCGATCATTGAGCGCAACGCCGGGCTTTCGCCCGGGCCGGAGGGCCTTGGCGCCCCCGGGCGCCTGCGCGACCTGCTCGACCGGCTGCACCGCAAGGCTGGCAGGCCGGCCGTGGTGCTGGTGGATGAGTACGACAAGCCGATACTTGACGTGCTCGGCGACACGGACATGGCGAAGGCGAATCGCGACCACCTGCGAGGCTTCTACGGCGTCATCAAGGACAGCGCCGAGCACGTCCGGTTCACCTTCGTCACCGGCATCAGCATGTTCTCCAAGGTCAGCCTCTTTTCCGGCCTGAACAACTTGAGGAACATCAGCCTCGATCCGTGCTTCGCCACCATCTGCGGCTACACCGACGGCGACTTGGACGACGTGTTCGCGCCCCCGAGCTGCCCGGCCTCGACCGGGACGAGATACGCCACTGGTACAACGGCTACCACTGGCGGGGCGACGAGAGGGTTTACAACCCCTTTAACATCCTGCTGCTGTTCCAGACCCGGGAATTCCGCCCCCACTGGTATGAAACCGGCACGCCTACTGTCCTATACGAGACCATGATGGCAAACGGGGCAAGCCCCCTGGAACTGGAGAACCGGCAAATCGGGGAGGGCCGGCTGGCCCGGTTCGATGTAGAGGACATCGACCTGCGAGCGCTGATGTTCCAGGCCGGCTACCTGACCATCGCCGGGGAGGAGCGCAGGGGCGCGAGCACCTTCTACACCTTGGAGTCGCCCAACCTCGAGGTTCGGGCGAGCTTCAGCGAGGGCCTGCTGGCGCATTTGGGCCGGGATGAGGCCGAGGTGTCGGAGCAGGGCCCCGCCCTGCTTGAACGGCTTGATGCGAACGACTTCGACGGCTTTCACGAACAGCTTCATGCCTGCCTGGCCGGACTGCCGCACCGGTGGCGCGACAGTGGCTGCCTGGGGCAGTACGAATCCCACTACGCGGCCATGCTGTATCTGACCTTCCGTGCCGTGGGCGCAGACGTGCGGGCGGAGGAAGCCTCCCTGCAGGGCAGGGCCGATATGGTGCTGCTCCACGGCGGCCAAGTGTTCGTTCTGGAATTCAAGATGGCGAAGGATGGCCAAGGTGCTGCGGCGGCGATGGCCGAGGCGATGGAGCAGATGCGCGGGCGCGGCTACGCCAACAAGTACCGCGGAGGCAACGAGCCCGTTCACCTCATCGGCGTGGTGTTCGGCAGCCAAGAGCGCAACCTGCTAGCGGTGCGGGCCGAACCCGCCTGAGGTACGGGGCCAGCATCCTCATGGCAGGACGGATATCATGACCGGCCGAATTCTCGACGGCAACGCGATCGCAGCGTCCATTCGGGCGCGGGTCGCCGCAGCGGTGGCAGCGCGGCGCGCGAAGGATCTACGACCGCCCGGCGTCGCGGTACTGCTGGTCGGAGACGATCCGCCCTCCGAAATCTATGTCCGGCTGAAGCAGCGGGATTGCCGGGAGGTGGGCTTCAAGCACGACATCCGCCACCTTTCGGCCAATACCCAGCCGTCGGAACTGTCGGCGATGATCGACGAACTCAACGCCGACGACAGCATCGACGGGATCCTCGTGCAGCTACCCCTGCCGCCGCAGTTTGACGCCTCCCGAATCCTCGAACGCATCGACCCCGCCAAGGATGTCGACGGGGTGCACCCCTACAATATCGGCTGCCTGGCGCTGCGCAGGCCCACGCTTCGATCCTGCACGCCCAAGGGCATCATGACGCTGCTCGAGCACACGGGGCGGGAATTGCGTGGACTCGATGCCACCATCGTCGGCGCATCCAACCACGTCGGCAGGCCGATGACGCTCGAGCTGCTCCTCGTCGGCTGCACGGTCACCTCGACCCACAAGTTCAGCAGGGACACCGCGAGCCACGTCGCGACCGCGGATGTCGTCATCTCCGCCACCGGTCAGCGCGGTCTCATTCGCGGCGACTGGATCAAGCCCGGCGCGATCGTCATCGATGTCGGCATCACGCGCGAGAACAACAAGCTCTACGGCGACGTCGACTTCGAGGCGGCCCGCGAGCGCGCCGCATGGATCACGCCGGTGCCGGGCGGCGTCGGCCCCATGACGCGGGTATCGATGCTGGAGAACGCGCTCGAGTCCGCCGAAGCGACATGACGGCGCTATTCGTATCGGACCTGCACATCGATGCCGAAAGGCCGCACGTGCTCCAGGGCCTGAAGCGCCTTGTCGAGCGCGAGGCTCCTTCGGCTGACGCGCTCTACATACTGGGTGATCTCGTGGAAGTGTGGATCGGAGACGACGACGACTCCGAAATCGCACAAGCCGTCCGCGAAGCCCTGTCCCGGGCGGCGCGCCTCTGTCCGCTGCGCATCATGCACGGAAACCGCGACTTCCTTTTCGGCCAGCGGTTCGCCCGCGACGTCGGGGGCGAAATGATCGATGATCCGCATGTCGCCGAAATAGACGGACAGCGGGTGCTCCTCACACACGGCGACGCGCTTTGCACGGCGGACACCGCCTACCAACTCGCCCGCCGCCTGTTTCGCTCCGAAGCATGGCAGCGGGACATCCTCGGCAAGAGTCTTGAGGAACGCCGCGAACTAGCCCGGCAAATGCGGGAGGAAAGCAAGCGGGCGAACGCCAACAAGGCCCAGAACATCATGGATGTGACTCCGGGGGAAGTCGTCGCATTGATGCAGCGCATGGGTTGCGCGACGCTGATTCACGGGCATACGCATCGGCCCGGGGTGAGCGATGTGCCTCTCGGAGACAGGACCGGCACGCGCCATGTGCTCGGCGACTGGGACCGGTGCGGCTGGTTCATTCGTTTTCGCGGCACGCCCGAACTTAAGTGTTTCCCGCTATAGCGGCGGGCCGCCGTGAAACCTCAGTTCCCTGTCGGGCGCCAGGATCAGCGCCCGCTCCACCTCCAGCAGTTCCCGCGCGCGATCTGTGATCGGCGATCCCGCGCAATGGCGGGCCAGACTGAGATAAAAAACAGCATGTTGAGCGCGGTGCCCGCCGCCTTCTTCTCGCAGTTGGCGTGGTCGATCAGCAACGTGTCAAGGGAATCCAGCGCCGCGTCCACCCAGGTGTCGGGGGTATCGCAGCCGAGAAACGCGCGAATCGGCGCGATGTCCGTGTCGGTCATTGCGCGAGAATACGAAAGTTCCGCTCGTAGGCGGCGGTGGCGCGGGCATAGAACTCGCGGTCTATGGCGCCGAACAACTCCCGCGGGGCGATTTCGGCGGCGAAACGCGAACGGGTGAGTCCCAGGGAGGCCAGGTCCGGCGCGCCCCGCGTCCGGCGCAGGATCTCGTAGGCTGCGCTCAGGCCCGTCCAGTCGGGCGCCGGGGCGATTCTCAGGGCGGCAGCGGCTTCCAGCAGGACCGTTTCGTCCTCGATCCGGAGAAACTCGGCGACGGCAGCGTCGCGCAGGTCTCGAAGACGCCGCCACACCGCCGCGCGCTGCGCGGCCGCATACCCGTTCCACCCGGTCACTTCATGCGCGAAACGCTTGCAGCCGCGGCAGACCAGGTCGCCGTAGGTGGTCGAGCAGATACCGATACACGGCGTTTGCCGCACTCTCAAGCGGCGGAACTCCCGCACCACCGGGGAACGGCATCAAAGATCATGGTTGTGCAGCGCGATCTGATCGCCGTCGAGTTCTGTCTGCCCGCGCAGCTTGCTCGCGTCGCTCCGGTCGAGCGACAGGCGGTCGAGATAGGCATCATCGACGTCACCGGTCACGTAATAGCCATCGAAGACCGAACAGTCAAAGGCCTCGAGCCCGGGATTGCCTTCCCGCGCCGAAGCGATGAGGTCCTCGATGGTCTGGTAGATCAGCCAGTCCGCGCCGATGATCCGGCCCACCTCCTCTTCCGTGCGGTTGTACGCGACGAACTCGTGCGCCGCGGGCATATCGATGCCGTAGACGTTCGGGTAGCGCACCGGCGGCGCTGCGCAAGCGAAATACACTTTTCGCGCGCCGGCGTCCCGGGCAAGCTGGATGATCTGGCGCGTTGTCGTTCCTCGAACGATGGAATCGTCCACCAGCAGCACGTTCTTGTCCTTGAACTCCAGTTCGATGGCGTTGTGCTTCTGCCGCACAGACTGCCGCCGCTGGCTCTGTCCCGGCATGATGAAGGTCCTGCCCACATAGGGATTCTTGACCAGACCCTCGCGAAACTTGACGTCCAGGCGATGCGCCAGCGGCAGCGCCGCCGTGCGCGCGGTGTCGGGGACGGGAATCACCACGTCGATGTCGTGGTCGCGCTGCGAGTAGCGGTCGACGATTCGATCCGCCAGCGTCTCTCCCATCCGCAGGCGCGCCTTGTACACCGAAACTTCATCCATGATGGAGTCCGCCCGGGCGAAGTAGACATGCTCGAAGATGCACGGGGAATACGCGCGCTCCGGACCGCAGCGCTTGGTGTGAAGATTGCCGTCAACGTCGATATAGACGGCCTCGCCGGGCTTCACGTCCCGAATCAGATCGAACCCGAGGGTATCGAGCGCGACGCTCTCCGAGGCGACGATGTACTCGGCGCCCGACTCTGTCTGGCGCCGTCCGAATACCAGGGGCCTGATGCCGTAGCAGTCGCGAAAGCCCACGATGCCGCCGCCGATGATCATCGCCACCACGGCGTAGGCGCCGCAGCAGCGCCGATGCACACCCTCGACGGCAGCGAACACATCGTCCGCATCCGGCGTCTGGGCACCGGTCTGATCCAGCTCGTGCGCGAAGACGTTGAGCAGAATCTCCGAATCCGAGTCCGTGTTCACATGGCGTCGATCGGCGTGGAACACATCCGCCTCCAACTGTGCGGCGTTCGTGAGATTGCCGTTGTGGGCGAGCGCGATGCCGTAGGGCGAGTTGACGTACATGGGTTGCGCTTCCGCCGAACTCGAGGTTCCCGCCGTCGGGTAGCGCACATGCCCGATCCCCAGGTTCCCGACCAGGCGTTGCATGTGGCGCTGCTCAAAGACATCGCGCACCAGACCGTTGGCCTTGCGCAGCTGCACCCGCGTGCCGTCGCAGGTGACCATGCCCGCCGCGTCCTGGCCCCGGTGCTGCAGCGCGGTCAATGCGTCATACAGCGCCTGATTGGCCTGGGTTCTGGTAACGATTCCGACAACGCCGCACACGGGTCTATCCCATCAGGTTTTGAGAAGGGGCCGGGGCTCGGCCCCGGCATCCGGCGGTTGCACGTCGGAACCCCGAAACAACCGCAGGATATCTTCTTCGAAGACAAGCATCTCCGGCCGCAGCAGCGACTCGCGCCACCAGTCGCTCGTCTCCGCGAAGGGTCGCGCGACTATGAGCGCGGCGATGACAACCAACCCGCCGCGCAATGCGCCGAACACAAATCCGAGAAACCGGTCGGTGCCGCCCAGGCCCGTGGACTGAATCAACCTCGCGAGCGACCACTGCAACAACCCGCCCACGATCAGAACGCCAAAGAAAACGATGACAAAGGCGACAACGACGCGGATCCGCTGACTCGCCTCGATCACCGTCAGGTATACCGCGACGGGCGATGAGAAGACCATGGCGCCGACGATGGCGCTCGCCCAGATGGCGAGGGAAACCACCTCCCTGACCAGGCCCCGGAACAGCCCTATCACCGCCGACAACAGGATCAGCGTCAGGATGACGATATCGGCGGCCGGCAGTATCAAGGCAGCGTCCTGGCGTGGTTGCCGTCATCGTTCGTCGCACGCGCCCGCATCAATAGCCGAACCGAACCACCATGGAGTCGAAATCGTAGCGATCGGACAGTTCCGCCTTGAGGCCCTCGGCATCTTCCCGGTCGATCATCGGACCCACGGCGACGCGAGTCAGCCTGTCCGGCTTGTTCATGTTCGACAACAAGGCGTCGTAGCCGTCCGAACGCAGACGATCGCGCAACGCCATGGCGCGCTCGTATTCCGCAAAGCTGCCAACCTGGACCGCCCACGCGTCCGCCGGCATATCGATCGGCTCGTCCTCCGCGACGATCACCGGCTCCCCGATCTTGACACCCGTCTCGAGCCGATAGCCTTCGGAGTCCGTCTCTGCCAGGAGTGCATCCCGACCTGCAATAGTGGAAGCGAAGTCGGGCACCGGCTCGTCACGCACCGCTTCGGCCGCGCTGACATCGATGCGCTGTTCGGGCACCGGGGGCAGCGCGAGAGGTTCGAGCCCGTCTCCGTCGAAGAGCATGGGAAAGCAGACGGCCGCCGCCGCAAGCAGGAAAACCGTTCCGGTAACCCGGTATCGAGTTCGGTCGTTCAGCATCTGCTGAATCTAGCCCGCATAGCTCACGAGCATGCGCAGAGTGCCTGCGGGGCGGAGCGGGGGCTTGGGTCAATTTGCACGGATCAGTTCTTGGCGCGCACCGGCAACGGTATCGAACGAACCGAGGACGAGGATAACATCGTTTGCCTCGGTAGTAGATAGCGCGCACCCGATGGCGTCGCGAATCCGGGGCTGACGCTCGTGTCGGATACGCAGCCGTTCGCCCAGTTCGTCTGCGTTCAATCCCCTCGACGCCGCGTTGTCGGTCAGCACCCAACGGTCCACGCAATTCGAGAGGGCGGCCACAACGCCGGCATGATCCTTGTCTTCGAGCATTCCGAGAATCGCGCAGGCGACGCGCGTATCCAGCCTTTCGCGCAGGAACCGCGCCGCATCGGGGTTGTGCGCGACATCCAGGATCCAGCGGCGGTCGAAGCGGAAGATGCGTTCATCGCGACCCGGAATCATCGCTCGTCGACATGCCTCGGCGACCGCCTCCGAATCGAAGTCCGGTTCGATCATGGCGAAGGCCTGCAGGGCCGCCGCGGCATTGTCCGCCGCCACCTTCGGACGCTCCCCGACCCGGAGCCAGCGGCCATCGCGCAGCTCGATGCTCCAGCCGCGCGCGTCATCGACGAGGCGATAGTCGACGCCATTCCTGACGAGCGGCGCCTTGAGTTCCGCCGCGCGTTGGCAAACCGAATCCGGCACGTCGCGGGCTCCGAAGATCACCGGTCGCCCGGCGCGCATCACGCCGGCCTTCTCCGCGCCGATAGCTTCGAGGCCGGAGCCGAGATAGTCCTGGTGGTCGAGGCCGATGCTCGTGATCACCGCGACGTCCGCATCGACGATGTTGACCGCGTCAAGGCGCCCCCCGAGCCCCACCTCAAGCACCGCCGCGTCCACCGCGCGGTCGCGGAACACGCGAAACGCCGCCAGGATCGCGTACTCGAAGTAGGTGAGCGCAACACCGCGGCGGGCGCTATCCACGCGTTCGAATGCCGCCACGATCTCATCATCTCCGATCTCTTCGCCATCGACGCGAATGCGCTCGTTGAATCGCGCGAGGTGCGGCGAAAGGGTGGTCCCGACGGTGCGGCCGGAGGCCCGCAGGAGCTGTTCGAGAAAAACCGCCGCGGACCCCTTGCCGTTGGTCCCCGCCACGACGAAGTTGACCGGCGCCGGCGGATTCACATCGGCGCGGGCGGCGACTTCCGCCACGGGCGCCAGACCGCGCGCGACGGTCTTGGGGTGTTCGACGCCGATGCGGTCCAGCCAACCCGCGAGGTTGGCTTTCATATCGTGTCGATGGCGTCCCGCAATACGCCCACTTTCGCCTGCAGCGCCGAGGGGATGCCCTCGGGGTCCGCCGCGTGATCTCCCATGATGTCCACCAGGAGGCTTCCGACAACGACGCCGTCGGCGACCCGGGCCACGTCGCGGGCCGACTCCGCATCCCTTATGCCGAAGCCGACCTGGACCGGCAGATGGCAAATCTTCCGCAACGTCGAAATGTTGCGTTCGACATCCACCGTGTCGAGGTGGCGCGCGCCGGTCACGCCTTTCAGTGACACGTAGTATATGAACCCGCTGGCGCGCTCCAGGATTCCCAGGGCCCGCACCACGGTCGTTGTCGGCGCCACCAGGAAGATCAGGTCGATGCCCTGGCGCGCCAGCGCCTCCTGTGCCGCCGCGGCCTCTTCCGGCGGCAGATTCACCATTATCAGCCCGTCGATGCCGGCTTCCCGCGCCCTCGCGGCGAATGTCTCGTACCCCATGCGCATGACGGAGTTGACGTACCCCATGAGGACCACTGGCGTCGAGCCGTCCGTTTTGCGGAAGTCCGCCGCCATTTCCAGCACCTTCGACAGCGTGACACCGTTGGCAAGCGCGCGCTCGGACGATCTCTGAACGGACGGTCCTTCCGCCTCGGGATCCGAGAACGGCACGCCGAGTTCAAGGATGTCCGCGCCGCCACGGACAAGGGCGCGCAGCGCGGGCACCGTCGCGTCAGGCGTGGGGTCCCCCGCAGTGATGAATGCCGTCAGGGCCTTCCTGTCCGCAGCTCCGCAAGCCGCCAGTGTTTCGGCGATGCGGCTCATAGTTCGATCCCGTCGAGTCGAGCGACGGTGTTGATGTCCTTGTCGCCGCGTCCCGAGAGATTCACGATGACAATCTCGTCGGCGGACCTCTGTCGCGCTTCCCGCGCGACCCACGCCACGGCGTGGCTCGACTCCAGGGCGGGCAGGATGCCCTCGGTCCGGTTCAGCAGCCGAAAGCCCTGAAGCGCTTCGTCGTCGGTGACGGCCGTATAGCGGGCGCGGCCGATATCCTTCCAGTGCGAGTGTTCCGGCCCGACGCCGGGATAATCGAGCCCCGCCGAGATGGAGTGGGTCCGCATGATCTGGCCGTCTTCGTCCTGCATCAGGTACGTATACTGCCCGTGCAGGACGCCGGGCGTTCCCGCGTTCAGGGGCGCCGCATGCCGCGCCGTCGCGAGGCCCAGGCCCGCCGCTTCGACCCCGACCATGTCGACGCTCTCGTCGTCGACGAAGGGATAGAACAGCCCCATGGCGTTCGATCCGCCGCCGATGCAGGCCACGAGCAGGTCCGGCAGGCGACCCTCGAGACGAAGGCACTGCTCTCGCGCCTCGCGGCCGATCACCGCCTGGAAATCCCGCACCATCATGGGATAGGGATGCGGTCCGGCAACGCTTCCGATGATGTAGTGCGTCGTATCGACATTGGTGACCCAATCGCGCATGGCCTCGTTCATCGCGTCCTTGAGCGTCTTCGAACCGGAATCGACCGGCACCACCTGCGCGCCCAGCATTTTCATGCGGTAGACGTTGGCGCTTTGCCGGGCGATGTCCTCCGAGCCCATGTATACGCTGCAGTCGAGACCGATACGGGCGGCCACGGTCGCGGTGGCGACTCCGTGCTGGCCCGCCCCGGTTTCGGCGATGATGCGCGGCTTGCCCATGCGTTTCGCGAGCAGCGCCTGGCCCACCGTGTTGTTGATCTTGTGCGCGCCCGTGTGGCTGAGATCTTCGCGCTTGAGGTAGATCTTCGCCCCGCCCAGTTCCGACGTGAGACGCGCCGCGTGGTAGAGGGGCGTCGGCCTGCCAACGTAGTTCGCGAGATCGTCGGCCAGTTCGCGCTGGAATTCTTCATCGTCCCTGACCGACTCGTAGAGCGATGTCAACTGTTCGAGCGCGAACACCAGGGTTTCCGCGACGAAACGGCCGCCATAGGGGCCGAATCGCCCTTCCGGCCCCGGTTGCCGATACGGAGACTTATTCGATCCCGACACGTCGCACCT
Organism: Pseudomonadales bacterium; assembly: GCA_963668365.1. Classification (GTDB taxonomy): domain Bacteria; phylum Pseudomonadota; class Gammaproteobacteria; order Pseudomonadales; family Azotimanducaceae; genus VXNE01. Next base: position 2,915,193 of record OY764266.1, on the reverse strand, counting down.
CGTCCATGAACGCCCGCACCCTGGCAGGACTCTTTACGCCCTTCTCTTCACCTTCGACCCCGCTGCTCACATCGACGCCGTAGGGACGCAGCCGGCGAATCGCAGCGCCTACGTTCTCCGGCGTCAGTCCGCCCGCGAGCACCAGCGGCTTGCCCGAACCTGCCGGCCACAGCGACCAGTCGAATGTCCGGCCGATCCCTCCCTTCGCGGCCGGGTCGAACGTGTCGAGCATGAATCCCGCCGCGGAGCCGTATTCCCGCTCCAGCGCCGCCATGTCCACGGACAGGCCTTCCCGGACGCTGACGACCTTCGTGTAAGGCACGCCGAATCGTTCGCAAGCGGCCCGCGGCTCGTCGCCATGGAACTGCAGAAGCCCGAGGGGCACCACGCGCAGAACCGCTTCGATCTCCGCAGGTTCGGCGTCCACGAAAATGCCGACCGGCGTCACGAAGGGCGGCAGCGAAGCCACGATGTCGCGCGCCGCGCGCGCGTCCACGCGCCGCGGGCTGCCCGGAAAGAAGTTCAGGCCGATGGCGTCGCAGCCCGCGGCGACCGCCAGGGAAGCGTCGCCCACGGAAGTGATCCCGCAGATTTTCGCCCTTGCGCGCATTCAGACCGGCACCCGGCAAAACGGTTGATTCTACGTCACAGCAGCGTCGGCGGAGGACGACAGGCGATATCCAGGTCCGGATAGCTGACCTGCACGAGGTACAGCCCTTCCGCCGCCGCCGTCGGCGCCGCTCTCGTCCTGTCCTTGCGGGCCAGCAGCCGCGCGAGGTAGCCGGCGTCCTTCTCGCCGACGCCGACGCGTCGCAGACTGCCCGCGATATTGCGCACCATCCGCAGCAGAAACGCATTGGCGGCAATGTCGAAGACCACTTGGGGTCCGCGCCGGCAGACCGATACCGCGTGAACGCAACGGAATGGCGTGCTGGACTGGCATCCCGCGGCGCGGAAAGAGGTGAAGTCCTGTTCGCCCAGCAAGCATTCCGCCGCCCTGGACATGGCCGCCTCGTCCAGGCGTTCGCGGGACCACGCCACTTTGCCGCGCAGCAGCGCGGGCGCTGTTTCCGACTCGTGGAAGATGTAGACGTAGCGTCGCGCCACGGCGTCGAAACGGGCGTTGAATCCACCGGCCGCCCAGCGCGACCAGGTGACCGCGACCGCCTCGTCCAGGAGCGAGTTGACGCCCCGGCGCCAGGCTTCGAGCGGCCTCTCGGCGCGGGTCGAGAAACTCACGACCTGTTGCGTCGCGTGCACGCCGGTATCGGTCCGTCCGGCGGCGGTGACGCGGACCGATTCGCCGGCGACCTCCGAAAGCGCCGACTCCAGCGTCTGCTGAACTGTCGGAACGCCCCGCTGCGCCTGGAATCCGTGGAACGCGCCGCCGTCGTACTCGAGTCCCAGTGCGAGGGTCGCGCCAGGGCCGGGCGTCACTTCATTCGTCCCAGGAGTTCCTCTGCCTCGCGCCGCTCGGTGTCGCTTCCCTCCGCCCGCACTTCTTCGAGAACCTCGCGAGCCTGTTCCGTTCGGCCCATGTCGACCAGGGCGCGCGCGAGATTCAGCTTGGTGGACGACGCGTACTCATTGGACGCCACGTCCGGCGCCAGCCGGCGGGCCGCGATCCGCCTGGCTCCAAGCGGCTGCGGCGACGGCTTTGCCGCCGCTCCCTCCCGGCCGCCTCGAAGCCTCATGTACAAGAACGCGATGACGGCCACGAGAAGCGCGGCCAGGGCAAGTCCCGTCACCGAATTCCAGCCCGTGGCCTCGACGTCGTTCTCGGCGAGCGACCGGGCGTCGGCCAATTGTCTCTCGCCTTCCGCAATCCGGCGGCGCATCGTCGAGATCTGAGCCTCCAGCGCTTCGTTTTTCGCGGTGGCGACATCCAGTTCCGTCCGCACAGCTTCCAGGCGCTCCTCCAGTTCCGCGTTGCGCAGAACGAGCTGCCCGGGATCTTCCACCCCGGCGACGGGCACCGGGACAGGTTTTGCGGGAACAGTCTCCCTGGGCGTTGCCATTGTCGTCGGTGATCGGAAGTCGGGCACGGGGACAGGTTCTTCCAGAATAGTCTCCTCCGGTTCGGGAGCGGGCGCTTCCCGCGGCAGAGGGGCCGGTTCCGGCGTCTTCTCCCCAGCCGCGGGCCTTTCCGTCCCCGCAGCCGCTGTCGGAACCTTGAGCACCACGCCGCGCATCAACCGGTTGGGGTCGCCCCCGAGGAACGCGTGCGGATTCATGCGCTGCAGGGCGGACACCGTTTCCACCACCGTCAGTCCATCCGGCCGCACCTGCCTGGCGATGGACCAGAGCGTGTCGTTCGGCGTGGTTGGCCCGTACGTCCCCGCTTCCACCGGTTCCGCTTCCACCGGTTCCAGGTCCACCGCCTCGAGGTCCGCCGGCGCCTCTCCCGCCACCTGGCCGGCAGCGAGGCACAGGCCGAGCACCCCCAGCCACGTTCTTGCCCGCGTCGCGAGTGTGTCTTGCCCCCGTCCGATCCCGTCCATGCCTGGCTCCAACCCGCGCTTTCCCGCTATGCCGCCAGCTTCGGCAGCAGGTGTTCGGCGATCTGGACGCTGTTGAGCGCGGCGCCCTTTCGCACGTTGTCTGACACTATCCATAGATTCAGTCCATTCGGGTGAGAAATGTCCTCTCGAATTCGGCCCACGTACACCGAATCGTTGCCGGCCGCATCCCCAAAAGCGGTGGGATAGCCGGCGTCCTCTCGCTCGTCGATCACCTTGACGCCTTCCGCGGCCGCCAGCAACTCCTTGGCGTGTTCGGCCGAGAGCGGCGCCTGGGTCTCGATGTGCACCGCCTCCGAGTGACCATAGAACACCGGGATTCTCACGCAGGTCGGATTGACGAGGATATCCTCGTCGTCAAAGATCTTCTGCGTCTCCCAGACCATCTTCATCTCTTCGATGGTATAGCCGTTGTCCTGAAAGTCGTTGATCTGCGGGATCGCATTGAAGGCGATCTGCACGGGATGCACGTCAAGCTCGGCATCCTGGCCGTTCAGCAGGTTCGCCGTCTGGCCCGCGAGTTCGGACACGCCGCGCGCGCCGGCGCCCGACACGGCCTGGTAGGTGGCGACGTTGATGCGCGAGATGCCCACGGCGTCGTAAATCGGCTTGAGCGCCACCACCATCTGGATCGTCGAACAGTTGGGATTGGCAATGATCCCGCGCGCCGAATAGCCGTCGATGTAATCCGGGTTCACCTCGGGCACGATCAGCGGCACGTCATCGTCGTAGCGGAACTTCGAGGTGTTGTCGATTACGACGGCGCCCGCCGCGGCCGCTCGCGGCGCGTGCTCCTCGCTGACCGAGCCGCCGGCCGAAAACAACCCGATCTGGATGTCCTCGAAATCGAAGTCTTCGAGCACCTCGACCCGGTGGGACTTGCCGCAGTACTGCAGGCGCTTGCCGGCAGACCGGGGGCTTGCGAGCAACACGAGCCGGCCTACCGGAAATCCGCGTTCCTCGAGGACCTCCCGCATCGCCTCGCCCACGGCGCCCGTGGCGCCCGCTACGGCTACGTTGACTTTTTCCACGCGATTTCTCCCTGGACTCCGGGTCGACTAGGCCGGCTCGTCCGTGGCGGCAGGGTCTCTGGCCAGCGCCGCGATCACGGCATCGGCCATTTCGTCGGTACCGACGCGGCGCAGATGCTCGCCGCCGCGCGCGGGAAATATATCAGCCGTGCGCAAACCGTCGTCAAGCACGTCGGCAACGGCCGATTCCATGCGGTCCGCGGCCGCGACCGCATTCAGGCTGTAGCGCAACATCATGGCCGCCGACATGATCGTGGCGAGGGGGTTCGCGATATTGCAGCCGGCGATATCCGGGGCGGTACCGTGCACGGGCTCGTACATGCCCTGGTCGCCCGCGTTGAGCGACGCCGAGGGAAGCATCCCCAGCGACCCCGTCAGCATCGCGGCCACGTCCGAAAGGATATCGCCGAACATGTTGCCGGTGACCACGACGTCGAACTGTTTCGGTTCCCGCACGAGTTGCATGGCGGCGTTGTCGACGTACATGTGCGACAGCTCCACGTCGGGATAGTCATTCGCGACCTCGCAGACGACATCGCGCCAGAGCTGGGTCACCTCCAGTATGTTGGCCTTGTCCACCGAGGTCAGCCGACCGCGACGCTTGCGCGCGAGATCGAACGCGACGCGCGCGACGCGTTCTATTTCGCGCTCGTCGTACACGAGGGTGTTGAATCCGCGCCTGCCGCCGTTTCCCGCCTCGACGCCGCGCGGCTCCCCGAAGTAGATGCCGCCGGTCAGTTCGCGCACGATCAGGATATCGAGCCCCGCGACGAGTTCCGGCTTCAGCGACGACGCCTGCGCCAGCGGCTCGAACAGGATCGCCGGACGCAGGTTGGCGAACACGTCCAGGCCGGACCGCAAGCCGAGCAAGGCGCGCTCCGGGCGCTGGTCCATGGGCAGGTCGTCCCATTTGGGACCGCCGACGGCGCCGAGCAGCACGGCGTCCGCCTGCTTCGCGGCCTCGAGCGCGTCGGGCGGAAGCGGATCCCCGTGGCGGTCTATGGCGATCCCGCCGACCTCCGCGTAGTCGAAGTCGATCGCCACGTCCACGTGCTCGAGTACCCGAACCACGTGCGGCATGATTTCGGCGCCAATCCCATCCCCGGGCAGCACCAGCACATTCGCGCTCATGTCCGGAACACCCACGGCGCGCGCCGCCTGTGTTGCCGCTCGAAGGCACGAATCGCCGCCGCGCACTCAAGCGACAGTCCAATGTCGTCGAGACCGCTCAGCAACCGCTGCTTGTGTTCACGACCGATGTCGAACTGCCACGATGCGCCGTCATCCGCCGTCACGCGCTGTCGGCGCAGATCCACCTCCAGATCGAACCCCCGCGCCTGGACGCGTTCGAACAGCGCATCGATCCCGTCGGCCGCGAGCACGACCAGGAGCAACCCGTTGTTGGCGCTGTTGGTGGAGAAGATATCCGCGAAACTCGGGGCGATCACGCAGCGAAAACCGTATTCCATCAGCGCCCACACGGCATGTTCGCGGCTTGAACCGCAGCCGAAATTGTCCCGCGCGATGAGTATGCTGGCGCCCTGGTAGCGCGCCGCGTTGAGCACGAAATCCGGGTTCAGTTGCCGCTCGTTCTGCGTCTTGGCCATATCGCCTTCGTCGAGATAGCGCCACGCGTCGAACAGGTTGTCGCCGAAGCCGGTGCGCCGGATCGACTTCAGGAACTGTTTCGGGATGATCTGGTCCGTATCGACGTTCGCCCTGTCCATGGGCGCGACCAATCCCTTGTGAATATCAAAACTCTCCATGCGAACCTCCGGCTACGCCGCCATCTCCCTCGGGTCGGCAAGATAGCCGGCCACGGCGCTGGCGGCGGCCGTCGCCGGGCTCACCAGGTGCGTGCGGCCGCCGTGGCCCTGCCGGCCCTCGAAATTGCGGTTGGATGTCGAAGCGCAGCGTTCGCCCTGGTAGAGGCGGTCCGCGTTCATCGCCAGGCACATCGAACAGCCCGGCTCGCGCCACTCGAAACCGGCGTCGACAAACACCTTGTCGAGCCCCTCCTCCTCGGCCTGGCGCTTGACCAGGCCGGACCCTGGAACCACCAGCGCCTGGGGCACGCGGACCTTGCGGCCTCGGGCGATGCCCGCCGCGACCCTGAGATCTTCTATGCGCGCATTGGTGCAGGACCCGATGAAGACCTTGTCGAGGGCGATCTGGGTCATCGGCGTACCCGGTTCGAGTCCCATGTAATCGAGCGCGCGGGACGCCACCTCGGCCTTGATCGGATCCTCCAACGCCGCCGGGTCCGGCACGCCCTCGTCGATGTTCACCACCAGTTCCGGCGATGTGCCCCAACTCACCTGCGGCATCAGTTCCCCGGCGTCCATGCGCACCTCACGATCGAATCGGGCGTCCGCGTCAGAATGCAGGGTCTTCCAATAGGCGACGGCGGCGCTCCAGTCGTCTCCGGACGGCGCCATGGGACGGCCCGCCACATAGTCGAGCGTCGTGTCGTCCACCGCCACCAGGCCCGCACGGCCACCCGCCTCGATCGACATGTTGCACAGGGTCATTCGGCCTTCCATGGACAGCGCCCGGACCGCGGGACCGGTGAATTCGATCACGTGCCCCGTCGCGCCCGCCGTGCCGATGCGGCGGATCACCGCCAGGATCAGGTCCTTCGCATGCACCCCGTCTCCCAGCTCGCCTTCGATCTCGATCCGCATGTTGCCGCTCCTGGCCTGCGCCAGGCACTGGGTCGCCAGGACGTGCTCCACTTCGGAGGTGCCGATACCCTGCGCCAGGGCGGCGAAGGCGCCGTGCGTGGAGGTGTGCGAGTCGCCGCAGACGACGGTCATGCCCGGCAGCGTCGCGCCCTGCTCCGGGCCGATGACGTGGACGATGCCCTGGCGCACGTCGTTGATGCCGAACTCCTCGATGCCGAAATCGCGGCAATTGGCATCGAGCGTCTCCACCTGGATGCGCGCGACTTCGTCGGCGATCCCTTCGACCCCCGTCACCCGCTCGCTGCGCACCGTCGGCACATTGTGGTCCGGCGTCGCCAGATTCGCTCCCGTGCGCCACGGCGCCCGGCCGGCCAGCCTTAGCCCCTCGAACGCCTGCGGCGAGGTGACCTCGTGCAGGAGGTGCCGGTCCACGTACATCAGGCTCATGCCGTCGGCGCGCTCGCCGACCCGGTGCGCGTCCCAAATCTTGTCGTAGAGCGTCTTGCCGCCCATGCGTAATTGCCCGTGAATGGATTGAGCGAGCGGCGATTTTACGCCGGATCGATCACATTTCGTATGTGTAGCCTTGATACGCTTCGCAGCACCCACGACCCCGGCCAACGCATGGGATCGTCAGCGATCCCATGGCACAAGCGGGAATCCCATATGTTCACCTGCGTACAATAAGGGGCCGAACCAGCCCCTTATTGTCCGTAACGAACACATGCCGGCCAATATCCAGACTTCGAGCCGCGCCGGAACATGCGTGCGCCACCCGGAAGGATTCCATGCCTTTTCGCCGAAAGCACTGCCGCCGGACCCGCCGCTGGGCATGGACGACGAACTGCGGGCGCTCCTGTCCCAAGCGGACCAAGCTCCCGGTCGCCTGGATGGCGCCGTTCAGATCCTGCCGAACCCGGATCTCTTCGTGCTCATGTTCCTGCGCCGCGAAGCCGTGCTCTCGAGCCAGATCGAGGGCACCCAAAGCTCACTGCGCGACCTCCTTCGGGCCGAAGCCCATCCTCTATCTGTCGCACTACCTCAAGGCGCATCGAACGGAGTACTACCGCCGACTGCGAGCGGTCCGGGACGACGGGGCCCGGGAGGAGCGGCTGAAGTTCTTTATCGCCAGCGTCGCCGCCGCAGCCTTCGAGTCCACGGCCACCGCCCGCGCCATTGTCGCGCTGCGCGAGGAAATCCGCGATGACGTCTTGACCCGCCTTGGACGCGCCGCGGCAAACGCATTGCGGCTATGCGAACAACTCTTCAACAGTCCCGTCATCGGCGTACCGCAGGCATCCGAACTGCTGGGGACCGGCTACGCCGCCGGCAACCGCCTTATCGACCGGATGGCGAAGCGCGGCATCCTGGTGGAGGTCACCGGCAACAGCAGGAACCGGCGATTCGCGTTCCAGCGCTATATCGCGCTGTTCGACGACTGATTGCATCTCGTCGCCCTGCTGGGAGATAGACAAGTCGAAAGCCATGCACATCGCCATCGATGATCTCGGTCTCAATCACCTGTGGGTCGTCTATCCTGGAACCGTTCGCCGTCCGATGACGGATAGAATCATCGCCGTGCCGCTGGTCGAAGTGAACGCGACCGCATTGGAGCGGCAAACCGACCCGAAGAGCGGCGATTAAACGGAGCGATGCAATGGCAGAATTCGACGAAACCCCGGTCCCGAACGAGGCTGTCCAATCCGCCCTGCCCTTGCGCGCCGGGCGTCGGACCGAAGACGCGCCGCTGATTCCCGCCCGCATGCTCAACGAGTTTGTCTACTGTCCCCGATTGGCCTACCTGGAATGGGTTCAGAAGGAATGGGAGGACTCCTCCGACACTGTGGAAGGACGTCATGTGCATCGGCAGGTCGACCGTCAAAGCGGTTCCTTGCCCGCGCCGGACGAAGACTTCAAAGAGTTGAAGCGCGCCAGATCACTGGAGCTTTCATCCAGGGAACTCGATCTCACGGCAAAAATCGATCTGGTCGAGATTGCCGACGGAAAAGTGACCCCTATCGACTACAAGCGGGGAAAGCGCCCGCACGTACCGCGTCGCGCCTACGATCCAGAGAGGGTTCAACTATGCGCGCAGGGGCTGTTGCTTGAGGAACACGGGTACGAATGCTCGGAGGGGATCCTGTACTTCGCGGGTTCGCGCGAACGGGTACGCGTGCCTTTCGACGAGGAGCTAAGGTCCTTGACAACGGAGTCGTTGAACGTGCTGCGAGCCGTAGTCGACGCGGGGCGGATTCCCCCGCCGCTCGAAGACAGTCCCAAATGCACGGGCTGTTCTCTCGCGGGAATCTGTCTGCCCGACGAAGTCAATCTATTGCGGTCCGCGTCGGACTCGGTTCGTCCGCTAAGCGTCAAGCATTCCCGTTCCCTCCCGGTATACGTTCAGGCGCACCGGGCCAAGGTGGCGAAGAACGGCGAGCGGCTCGCCATTTCCGTGGGAGACGAAAAGCCGACACACGCCCGCCTGGCGGAGACCTCGCAACTTGTCCTCATGGGCAACGTCTACGTCACGACGCCCACCCTGCACGAGTTGATGCGCAGAGACATTCCCGTCACCTGGCATTCGTTCGGAGGGTGGTTCATGGGCCACACGGTTGGCGCAGGCCATGCCAACGTGGAACTGCGGACGGCGCAATACAAGGCGTCCTTTGACGATCAAGTATGCCTGCGGCTGGCGCGTGGCTGGGTACAGGCCAAGATTCGCAACTGTCGGACTCTGCTGCGCCGAAACTGGCGCGCCGATAGTGATATCCAGCCCGCACTCAAGGATCTATCGCGACTTGCCGACCGCGCTGGCCGTGTCAGTGAATTGAGCGTCCTGCTCGGCGTCGAAGGCGCCGCAGCGGCGCGATACTTCGGCCAACTCACCGGAATGCTCAAGCAACCGTCCGGCGAAACAATCGCCTTCGAGATGAACAACCGCAACAGGAGACCGCCCACCGATCCCGTGAACGCGATGCTGTCGTTCGGCTATTCCCTCCTGACGCGAGCGTTCCTCGTCGCCCTTTCCGCAACGGGATTCGATCCATACCGAGGTTTCTTTCATCAACCTCGCTACGGTCGGCCCGCGCTGGCCCTGGACATGATGGAGCCCTTCAGGCCGCTGATTGTCGATTCCGTGGTCGTCACCGCAATAAACAACGGGGAGGTTCGTCCGACCGACTTCACGGAAACTCCCATCGGCACCAACCTGACGAGCACGGGCCGAAAACGGTTCATCGCCACATTCGAGCGACGACTCGCGCAGGAGGTCACCCATCCGATCTTCGGCTATCGTCTCGAATACAGACGACTGCTTGAAGTTCAGGCACGCTTGCTGGCGCGGTTCCTGATGGGCGAAGTTCCAGGCTATCCGAACTTCACAACGCGTTGATTCGGCCAAGTGAGATTGCCTTGAGACGGTTTGGGGAGTGAACCATGGCAACGGATGAAAGACTCTACTTCGTCGTCTATGACATCTCCGATCCGCGCCGATGGCGCTCGGTCTTCAGAACGATGCATGGCTACGGAGAGTGGGTTCAGCTTTCAGTGTTTCAGTGCCGCCTGACTCGCGTGCGGCACGCCGAGCTCGTGGCCGATCTGGACAACACCATCCACCACGACGAGGACCATGTCGTCATCATTGACCTCGGAGAGGCCGACAAGGTCAAACCCAGGGTCGTGTCCCTTGGAAAACGGAGCTTTGCGCCCGTCGCGCGAGAGCCTATTATTGTTTGACTGCCGATGCCCGGCGAGTGGTCGAATGCCCCCGGAAGGGCTTGGGATCGCTCGCGGCAGCGGGTTGCTCTTTGAAATCATGGATTTATCTTCTATGCTTCCACTCTAGCTCGCGGGTTCGAACCGCGCCGCTGGCTGGCGAGTAGCAACCTCTCGAAGGTGTGTCTATTCGGCCATGCATAACGCGGCAACGAGAGCACGCTACATTCCGCCGCATAACGCGGCGGCCTCATTGAAGCAGCCTGACGCGGTCGCTCTGACATGGACGGCGGCGCCACATTCCGCCGCATAACGCGGCGGCCTCATTGAAGCGACACCGACCACCCGGTCGCCGGCGGCACGCAGTCGACATTCCGCCGCATAACGCGGCGGCCTCATTGAAGCAGCATCCGCCTGGTGTCGATCAGGAACCAGGGCGCGTACATTCCGCCGCATAACGCGGCGGCCTCATTGAAGCACGGTGGAGGCGGTCACCGCGCCGCCGACGCTGACCACATTCCGCCGCATAACGCGGCGGCCTCATTGAAGCTGCCCGCGCAGCCATCCCGATTCCTCGTCCAGCATACATTCCGCCGCATAACGCGGCGGCCTCATTGAAGCCTTCTGGTCCTCGTCGATCAGCAGCCGGGGCGCGCCGACATTCCGCCGCATAACGCGGCGGCCTCATTGAAGCTCCTCACCCATCCGACTGATGAGCCGGGGTTGTTGACATTCCGCCGCATAACGCGGCGGCCTCATTGAAGCCAGGATTTGATCCGCCGTGTAGCGGTCTCTTATGTCGACATTCCGCCGCATAACGCGGCGGCCTCATTGAAGCTCGCCGACCCATCTCGCCTGGTAGGGCAGCAGCGTCCTACATTCCGCCGCATAACGCGGCGGCCTCATTGAAGCATCATCAACGGGACGACGACCTAGCGACCGCCGGGACATTCCGCCGCATAACGCGGCGGCCTCATTGAAGCTGCTCCAACAAAGCGATATATCTTGCCAGTGTCAAAACATTCCGCCGCATAACGCGGCGGCCTCATTGAAGCAACGCCAAGGGCAACTGGGTGTGATTCTGCGAGATACATTCCGCCGCATAACGCGGCGGCCTCATTGAAGCCCGGCCGACTTCGCGCTGGCCGTCCGCACTTGGCGCACATTCCGCCGCATAACGCGGCGGCCTCATTGAAGCCACATTGTAATTCAGAATCACCCCATCTCGACCGTACATTCCGCCGCATAACGCGGCGGCCTCATTGAAGCACTCGGGATGCGTTCCACCTGGCTTGCCGAGTTCCGGACATTCCGCCGCATAACGCGGCGGCCTCATTGAAGCGGCGCCGACCAGTGGGAGCGCCTGGAGGCGGACCCGAACATTCCGCCGCATAACGCGGCGGCCTCATTGAAGCCTGAGGGGACCGTCGGGCGAACATCAAGCAGCGACGACATTCCGCCGCATAACGCGGCGGCCTCATTGAAGCATGGAGTGTCCTTGTGCTGGAAATGAACAACCCGGCGAACATTCCGCCGCATAACGCGGCGGCCTCATTGAAGCAGGTCCGCCACAACAATCAAACTGTCGATCTGACCGACATTCCGCCGCATAACGCGGCGGCCTCATTGAAGCGACTATCTGCGGGGTGATATCGTGCTGCCTGGCGTGACATTCCGCCGCATAACGCGGCGGCCTCATTGAAGCAGATCTAAATCTTGAGCCGATTTCTTCCAGGAGGCGCACATTCCGCCGCATAACGCGGCGGCCTCATTGAAGCCTTTGGGGCCGCTCTAGCCCGTAGAAGTCCCAGTTGACATTCCGCCGCATAACGCGGCGGCCTCATTGAAGCCCATATATCTTGCCCGCGACGATTCTGCCACGGTTGGCACATTCCGCCGCATAACGCGGCGGCCTCATTGAAGCCGCAGCACGAGCGAGATTATTCCTCCGGAACGTCTCGACATTCCGCCGCATAACGCGGCGGCCTTATGAAGGCTCGGGCAAAAACAAACTCATGGGATCATGAATCCGCCTAACATCGGTGATCGAACTCAAACGCGCTCAGCAGTAAGCGAAACTACGTTGCGAGTCTCTTTGCTGAACTCGACGGCTACCAAATATATCGGTTCGTTCAGAGCTCGGTACTTGTCCGAATAGCGGTTCGCTTGCAATTGCGCTATCGCAGTGCCCTCGGGCGCAGCCTCCACAACCTTGAATTCGAACAGATATACGATTTCATTGAATCGCAAGGCTAGATCAAGGCGCCCGTGACTGCTGCTGTCCTCGACGGTCGTATCTAGCCCGAGTGCCGCAAACCACGAATAACAGACGCTGGCGTAATAGCCCTCGTAATTCGAAATGTCGTTGTTCACATGCCATTCGTAGGGGATGCCTGCGAAATAGGCATGGAACAACGCCTTCAAGCCATCGAAGTCATTCGCCAAAAGCAAGTCGTAGAGCCGAATATCGTGCGCGCCCTGCCTCGATATGTCTGTGCCCATGTTGCGCAGCAGATGTTCATTGAGACTCTGCTTTACTTCCCGATTCGGATAACCGAGCTTGTATAGAGTCTTTCCGCCAAGATTCCGCTCTTCGGCGATAGTCAGGTAACCTGTCTGAAACAGCAAAGCCTCGGTTGCCATGTCGTCCACATCAAACTTCGACAGCAGGTCGTCCGTACCGATCATTTCTTCTAGGGCCAATGCGCTCACCCGCCGTTTTACAAGCGTGTCGATCAGGAACGCGGGCGATCCAGTCTCGAACCAATGGGCCTTGAACTCGCGAGTGCGGAACAACAACAGGATTCCGTAGGGGTTGTAGACCCGCTCGTCGCCACGCCAGTTGTAACCGTTGTACCATTCGCGGATATCATCTCGGTCCAGACCCCGAGCCTCCGGCGCGAACACCGTATCCAGGTCCGCCTCCGTGTAGCCGCAAATGGCGGCGTAGCGCGGATCCATCGTGATATCGGTAAGGTTGTTGAGACCCGAGAACAGGCTCACTTTGGAGAACTTGCTGACTCCGGTGACGAACGTGAACGCAACATGAGCCTCGCGGTCTTTGATGACCGAGTAGATGCCGCGCAGGAAATCGCGATTGGCCGTTGCCACCTCCCGGTTTTCCAAGGTGTCCAATATCGGCTTGTCGTACTCGTCCACGAGCACGGCCGCGCGCTGTCCCGTTTTCTGATGCGCGGACTCCAACAGGTCGCCGAATCGTTCCGTTGCCGTCACGTACATCGACGACAGATCGAACCGGCGCTCGAATGCGTCGAGTTGCGCCATGAGGCTTGTTTCGACCTGTCGGGGCCTGTTGAAGACGCCGCCGCCGAAACTCAGGCGCAGGACGGGATGCCGCGTCGACCAATCCCAGGTGTCGTGAATGCGGAGACCGTCGAACAACGGCTCGTTGCCTTCGAAGAGCTCCTTCATCGTGTCGAGGAACAGACTCTTGCCGAAGCGCCGCGGGCGCGACAGAAAGTAGTGCTTGCCTTCGTCAAGCAGGCGCGCGATATAGTCGGTCTTGTCGACGTAGTAGCAGCCGCGCTCGCGAAGTTCGCTGAACGTCTGCATGCCGATGGGAAGTCTGCGCCGGGTCATGCCTGCGCCTCGGCATCTCGCCGACCGATTCCGAGGTTTTTGATCGCCCCGCTCAGCTCGCAGGATTGATCTATCTTTGCCGCACCGCCGACAGAGCGCCTCTCGTCGGTCATGCGCCGGACAGCCATTTCTTGACCCGGAGCGTGTTCTGGTGGTCCCGGTCCCTCGCCGGGATTCTCTTTCGACTGGTCTCTTTCCAGCGGTTTTCCCTCTGCATTTTTCTCGATAGTTCAGCAGGCATGTTCAGGCGTAGTCGTTCAGCGAATCTTGTCGCTTGATCTACCACGGCGCGGCGGTCCACGACATAGACAAGGCGCCTCGGCAAGCGGGCTCCTTCCGCCAGAGCGATCAACCACAACGCCATGATGGAAGTCTTGCCAAGCGCCGTCGGAACATCCACGGCCCTCGGCAGATCGGCATTCAGCAATCGGCGCAAGAGTCGCAACTGCCAGCGAAACGGTTGGTATCGTTCATCCTTCTCTGCTGTGAGAGAAGCGAACACCTCCCCGAAGCGATTCACGTTCGCCCCGAGGCCGCTCATCTCGAACCACTCAAGCTAGCATGCTCGTTCAGTTGCATCCGTCCGACGCACCGCGAATAGCGAAACGGATCGAGTATCGTATCAACTCCATGTGTCATAAGTAGACACATCGAAAATGCTATTTCGCCGCGTATCGGGCCGTCGCCCGTTCAAGTCGCTCCCGCACAACCTCGACCAGCGAAGGCGGTCCCAAGACCTCCACATCCGGCCCGTACCGCAGGATCTCCTCCACCAGTTCGCGCGCATCCGCATACGGCACGGTCAACTCGTAGCGTCCGTCCGGCAGGAAGCGCCCGGCCTGATCCGGGTGCCACGTTTCGTCGACTACCCAACGCGCCCGTTCCGATGTGAAGCGCAATCGCGCGGTGTTCTTCGCCGGTCCCGCAAACAAGCCGTATCCCGGGGTGAGCGCCGCGTCCAGTTCATCCTCGCCAATCGCGCGGGCGCGGCGGTCGAGAACCTCCATCGCCGCCATGCGATCAATCGAAAAAGTGCGGAGGCGTCCCTGCCTTCATCCCAAGCATCTAGCGAATTCTTGTCCATTAAAGCCGCGTTTTCGGGAGGTCGCACAGGCCGAGCATGGCCTCGAGCATTGAACGAGCGGGCCGGGCGACGCATTTCGCCCGGGTTCGGAGGTGATGCGACCGCTTTCGGAGGCGTTCGAGGATGGATCGAGTGGGTGACCGGCAGGCACGACTCGCCGGCCGGAGCGCGCGTCCGGTCGGTCGGCGACGGCTCGGGCGGCGGTCAGGTGGGCCGCGGCAGCAGCCGGACGAGGCGCATCAGGTTGTGGGCGAACACCGCCGACCGCACGCAGGCCTTGAAGCGCGGCAGGCCGCGGCAGCGGCCGAGGCCGAAGCACCGCTTCAGGTGCGAGATGCCCGCCTCGACGCCGGCGCGGAAGCGCTTGAGGCGCGCGCAAATCCACGACGACGGGGTCATGTCCGCGACCTTCAGGCCGCTCTTCTTCTGGAACACGACATGCTCCACGCCCAAGTCCTTCGCCGCGATCAGGTTGCCGCGCGACGCGTAGCCGCCGTCGAACGCCGCCCGCGACGGCGCCGCGCCGTGGCGCTCGACATGCCGCCGAAGCATCGGCGGGCAGCGTGCGCTGTCCGCCGAATTGCCGTCCTCCACCACCGCGTCCAGCACCAGTCCGCCGCGCCCGGTGGCGAAGTTGACCTTGTGGCCGTAGTGCGTCTTGCACCCGCCCTTGACGATGATATCCGTGTGCGGCTCGAACAGGCTCACCACCTTCTCCGGCACCGGCACCGCCTCGCCCTCGAACACCCGCCGCTTCGTCTGATCGACCACGCGGACAAGCAATTCGCCGTATTCGGCGGCGGTCTCCGCCCACGACCGCGCCCAGGGCGTCCCCGCCGCCGTCACCGCCGGCAGCGCCGACTTGCCCGGCAGGCGCGATCCGTCGATGCGCGCGAAGCGCCGCGCCGACAGCGAGTCCCGCAGCGCGAACTCCAGGCCCCGGTAGCTCTCCTGGCGCAGGTGCTTGAGCACCGCGCAGCGCAGCACCGTCTCGCAGCTCGGGCCGCGGCGGCCCCGGCCCGAAGCCGACGGCGCGCCGAGGTCGTCGGCGACCGGGAGGTCCACGGATTGCGGATCGAATAAGCTTGTCTGTGCGTTGCGCTTTTCGCGCATTCGCGCCTCCGGCGTTTTGGCTTTTCCAATGTTTTCAGTGTTTTACGAAAACAGAGGATATCCGAAACGCCGGTTCAAAGCCAACTTTCGAGTGCTTTTCAGCAATAAAATCAACGCCTTGAGAGTTTTCGGACAAGAACTAGCTAGGAGGATGATATTTTCCGCCGCAGAACCGGCGACCTCATTGAAACATCGTAGCTGGCTGTCAGCGCTTGGCGGTAGCGACCTCATTTTTTGCCGAAGCTACAGCTCGGTCAGCAGGTTGGAAAACGGTTCCTGATCCTTCCATCTGTACGTGTTGAAGTTCCGCCGATCCGTGGAAAGGATGCGCCCTTCATCGAGGTCGGTAGCTGCCAAGATCAATGAAGCATCCGCCAAGTCCATGGGCAGATCGCGATACTTCTCCATCAATGCGGCCAACGTATCCAATCGCTCGGATCCGATCTCGTGCACTTCGACATTCGCGGAGACCTGTTGGAGGAATCGCGCCTGGGCCACGGGTCCGAGTCTGGACAACAACAAGTGACACGTCTCAGTCAACACCGGCCAAGTGACCACAAGTGGCTCGTCAAGGTGCCGTGTGGCTGCCACCGCCGCTTGATGCCAGCGGTCGCGGCGATTCGCTAGCGCCAGCCAATAGCCGGTATCAGCGAGGACCATGCTTGGTTTCGAGGCCGCGCGTCAGATACGGCTTGTATTGCTCGGCCAGATCAACCGGTCCGTCGGCGCAACCTATGAAGTCGCTGGCCAACAGCGCGTCGATTCGATCCTTGGGCTCGGCGCATTGTTGTCGGTACAGCAAATCCAACCCCTGCTTGACCGCCTCGCTCGCAGTTAGTCCGGTCTGCGATTGAATTTCACGGAGCTTGCGTTCACGGCTCGGATCGAGTCTTGCATTAATGCGCATCGTGCAACACAACATAGCTTGTATGACGGCGTCATACAAGAGTCTAGCAGCTACTCAGCGCAGGCGAGAAAACTCCGTCACGACCAGCCCTCCGGATCGTTTGTTGATGTCGTCTCAACTTCCGCCTTCCCACCCCCAGGCGGCGATTCCAATGACACGGCATCGCAATGCACCATCTCCCAGCCGTGGAACACGACGACGAGACCCGTAAAGTCAACTGACGGGTACTGTCGAGCCAACCGTTCATCAGCCAGATATTGCTTGATCTGCGCTTCCGCCTCATGTGCGGTTGAGGCGACGTGCGTCTCGCCCCCAGCGTTCTGGTTGAGGTATTTGAGTTCAATGACGTAGCCATTCTGGATGCCGGGATAACGGGCCAGCAGCGGTTCGAGGCAGATGTCCGCGTGCCCCTTGTTGAGTTCACGCTCGGTGTGGAACACGAAGTAGTCGGTGATGTTCAGATAGGCCGCCAAGAAGCCCTGCGGGACTCTCTCGCCCTCGATGTAGTCCCGAATGCCCGTCTGCGCGGCAATCGAGTTGCGCAGAAACTCCATGACCGGTCGCCACGCGTCCCTGAACGCCATCTCGTGCATCAGGCGGCTGAACGCGTACACGTCCACGGCGAACACGCCCACGTCCTCGTACGCGTCACGCAGATATCCGTACATCAGCCGCTTGACGGTTTGATTCGGTATCCCCAGTCGCGGCACGCCGTCGCGAATATCGCGAATGCTGAGCAAGCCAAAGTAGTGAAGCAAGGAGAGGAAATTCTCGCGCTGGTCGGACCGGTCCAAGGGGAAGCCGCTTTCGATGTCGCTGTCTGCCCAACCCTCACCGCCGACATGCCGGAGCAGGTCGAAGTTGCCGTTCAGGCGCACGCCCCCGGCGCGTTGGCTGACCGTCAAAAGGTGGCGCAGCTTGCCGTAGTCGATGCGGACGTTGCGATCAATGAGTTCCCTTGGCCCTTGCGTATTCGGGACGGATGCCTTGACGTAATAGAGCACCATGTCCGTGTTATAGAGATCGGCTTGGGCATTCTCGGCAAAGCGGTAGCCGTCGTACCACTCCCGCATGAGGTCGAGAGTCTCGTCCACATCCTGATTCAACGCACCGCTGTCCCGGTATGTCTCCAAGACACCACGCACCTCCGCTTCCGTGAAGCCGAGCACTTCGTTGAACCGGAGATCTAGGCTGATGTTTGACCCGATGTTGAAGCCGCTGGTCACGTCGTCCATGGTGATCGGCGACACGCCGGTGACGAACAGGCGCTCGACCCCGCCGCCCGCCGTGCCGGCCTTCAACGTGGCGAAGAAGTTCCGATAGAAACCGCCGCCGTGCGTGAACGACTCGTATGCTTCCGCGCCTCGCCGCGCGAGGACCGTGTTGGCGAAGTTGTCGTATTCGTCGATGAGCACGCACAGTCGAATGCCGTGGCGCGCGGCATGCTCGAACAGCTCATTGAGCTTGCCGTCGATGGCTGCGGGGGCGAGGATGCGTCGGCATGCGCCATCGGGAAACACGTCGGCATTCCGCTCAAGGGCACCGCGCAGCCGGGTATGACAATAGGTCTCGAAGCGCTCGCGCAAGGTCTCCAAAGTGTCGTCAAACGCCGAGAAGTCGAACCGCAGGACGACGTAGCGGTGGCGGTTCCGGGTAGGCCGCTGGCCGATATCCGTACCGCCGAAGAGATCCTCGAACTGCCCGGCGCGGCTGCGGTCGTAGTAGTTCTCCAGCAGCAACACCCAGCAGGACTTGCCGAAGCGGCGCGGACGCACGAGAAGGCGTAGCGTTCGTCCTCCAGGTCGCGCAGAAACCGGGTCTTGTCGACGTACAGGCAACTCTCCCTCCGCATCGCGGCGAAGTCGGACCAGCCGTAGGGGATCGTCGGGAAGCTCAGCATCAGTCGGTTACGGAAACGTTGGCGAACATGGCGGACGTCGATCTGGTCTGGGACACGATTCGGCAAAAGGTCCAGCTATGGAAGATCTCACCATCCTAGTCGCCTGTTTCAGTGGCCTGCCTCTGCTCCATTGGCCGGCACAACCCATACCCGCGAAAACGTCCTGCGCCGACCAGCACCGGCCCCCGAACCGGCTCGTTGAAGATGATCACGGCGTGGGCATGCACCTGTCGTCCACCATCACGCTTGCGCGTGACTTGCGGAAACTCCCGCGCGTGGGGGACGCCCTCCACGAGTGATACGGGATGCAGCAGCACCTCCGCTGGATGCGGAAGCCCGATGTGCGAGCAGGCATCCTTCACGCTCTCAGCGGCTCGCTCCCACCGGTCCTCGCCGTCAAAATGGCGGTTGAGCACTACCGGCGTGACGCTTGCCCAGATGCGGGAAGCCCTTGTCCAAGTCTCGCGCCGGAGGTTCCACGGCGGTCGTTCACGGCTATCGAGTTCAATGCCGCATTCGAGCCACTTTCCATCGAACAACCGAAGGTCGTCGCGTGGAAGGCCCGTGTTGGGGTCGCGAAGGACGGGTTCCAGACAGCGTCCGACCTCCTGCGGTTGCGACTCCACCGGCAACACGAGTCCAAATCCCATAATCCTGCCGTCGGCGTGTGATGAACCGACGAACGCAAGCGGAACCAATGCCAAGTGAGGGTCGGCCGAGGGTGCGCCGTCTGCGCAATGTCCGCTGAACCACTCCGGCGGCGGCTGGATGGGGCATTCTCGCATCAGCAAGCCACGCAGCGCCGTCGTCAGCTTGAGCGTCGCCGGCAGGGACACGCGCTGCCCATCGACTGCCAGCGCAACGATGCCCGGATCAAATACGGAATGCGGCAGGGTGTGGGAGGCATCCGCGTGTGGCCGATCATAGCCCTGCCATCGGCCCGGGACCGGACGCATGGGCGTTGGCGGCTTGTAGGACTTCAAATCCCTGATGTGTCGCCTCTGTTCTCTAACGCTTCCCGCGTCGCCTGGGCGATCTCCCTCGCGCTCTGTCGCAGCAAGTCGACTTCGGATCGTGTCAACATCCGGGGAGCGGGTGAGATACCGAGCTTCCGATTGAGTAAGGCAGTTGAAGGCGTGACCGAATTGGGCGCACCACCACTTCTCAAAGTCCCGTCCGTGTTTGTGTCTGAGTTCATGCAGTTGCTCCTTGGTGGGGTTCAACTTGGCCGAATAAGGTTTGCCGGTCAAGCCCACCGCACCGATGACCGAGCCGCCCTGTTTTTCGATCCAACCGCGAAGATTCGCCATAGTGCCGCCTTGGCCGATGAAATCGTCTACCATCACGTACTCGCGTCCTGAATCGACATCGCCTCCGAATCGGGCTTGACGGGCAAGGCGTCCATACCCGTCCGCCCCGGTATGGCCAACCACGTTCGTTTGCACAATGTCGGCATTGAATGGGGCATCCAGTTGTGCGCTCAACGACTCGGCCAGTGCTGCGGGAATCGCGTTGACGCCTTCGCCCTCGTAGGAGTGGGCGCAGACCAACGCGGGGGATTCGATGTCGCCGGACCCAATCAGCCGACGTACGGCGGTGACGCCCGACTGGTCCACCAAAGAACCGATCAGCCGTCTCGCCGCCGCGTCGTCGCCGGACTTCGCGGCCGCGTAGTCAATATGTTGCTTCGTTTGCGGTTCGTCGGCCAGCAAAACGGCTTCTGGAAAGCTCCGCCAACGCACCCTCGGCGGCGGCGTCATCGCTTCAAGATTCGCTTCAGCCCGCTCGATCTGGGCTAGGTTGTCGCGGTGTGCTCGCCATGCCTCCCTATACGGACGCGCCAATTGGTCGAGTCGGCCACGCGAAGGAACCCGAAGGCGGTGGGCAGCCATGCCTTCGACTGGCCACCAAGTGGGCTCGATGTTGCGATCCTGCTCCACCCAAACCTGCACGAGGGATGCCGAGTGCCCTATGTGGGTGACCTTGGCAGTCAGACGTTGCAGTGCATCAAGGTGGCCATCTGGTTCCGCATCGCTCCAGATCAGATGTACCGTGGGGTCGTGAGGGATGGCAACCGGAGAGCTGCGCGGTTGGCGTAAACGGTGTTCCGGAACGACGGCCAAGCCTCGATTCCTCAGTCGTTCTATCTCGTTCTTGGGTGCGCTTTTCTTGCCGCCGCCGTCGTCGTTGACCGGTACGTAACTCGTCACCGATGTGCGGACTGTCGCGTTCGACGCAGCGATGCCTGGCGGCGGCAGCCCTTCCAGCCAGCGCAACACCGCGTTTTCTTCCGCGTCCTCGTCCGTCTCGAACCACGCCGCCGCCAGCGCCATGAATACTCGGTCGGGGTGCGGCGGCCACTCGGCCTGTTCTTTTCGCGCCCCGTCGGCCGCAGCCATGACCCAGCCGTTCAGGTAGCGCAAGCCGAGAGCGAACATCAGGCTTGTTCCGCTCCCGACTCGCGGGCCAGTTTCTGGCTCTTCCGCACCAGTTCGACCAAGGCTGGTGATGGTGTTAGCTCCACCGTTTCCTCCACCCACGGGAGACCTGATCGCTTGGCTTCCTCGATCACCTCACACAGCAGTTCGATGGCCGTCCCCACATCGAGATCGAACTCCTCCGGCGTCTGCCCCGGACGATCCAGCAACTGCCAGACAGGCTCACCTTCGGCGAAGAGTTGGCAACGCGAACGGAGGTCGACATCGCCTCGCGCCAACGTCCCCGCCGCCAACCCCAATGCTGCCAGCACCGTACGTGCGGCAAGATCTACTTCGCTGTCCGATTCAGCGGCGCTGTCGAGTGGGAATCGCAGTCGCCGCAAGACAGCCAGCGACAGTGTTGTCGTCTGCCGTGCTCTTGACATCGTGAACCCGCCATCGGTAATACCCGGCGTCACGTTTCCATGAATCGCTGCGGACGGTCTGCCGGTCTTTTTGAATTTGCCCTTCCCGTCCCCGGCGCTCAAAGTCCAAGTTGGTGTTTCGTCGCTTTCGGACTTCCTTTTGTAAAGCGGTCCGGCACCCAGCATGATCTGTGCGGGATCAATCCGGCTTGAGGTCCTCACGCCCGCAACCGCGTCGTACCCAACGATCTCCGACACCAACGCCCGCTGGAACTTGGCGCCAAGACCGCCCCGTGGTCCCGTCGAATCCCACAAGCCGAATACCA
Source organism: Pseudomonadales bacterium (assembly GCA_963668365.1). GTDB lineage: Bacteria > Pseudomonadota > Gammaproteobacteria > Pseudomonadales > Azotimanducaceae > VXNE01. Next base: position 2,893,473 of record OY764266.1, on the reverse strand, counting down.
AAGCCGTCGGACACAGACCGAACAGTCCCGTGGCGTTGTGGATATCAGCCGCATCGAGAACTTGTCCCGTTTCCGACTTGCGGAAGATCACTCCATCGATAAGGCTGTCTCGGAATAGCGCATCCGCGATGCGGTGAGGTGCTTCCAAGCTGCTCACCGAGAATTTCTTGAGCAACTCGTTCTGATCGAAGCGAGTCACCAGCATGGGAAGCGCCACATCATTGGCACGGTGTGCCTCCAGAAGGGCCAATTCCATACGATTGGCCTGCGATTGCACTGAATCGAGAAGCACGCATTTCCTGATTTCGCCCGTCTCCGGATCGATGCGTTCCTCAGTGGCGTACTTTCCGCCTTCGTAGGTGGGCGGGAATACCTTGTCCCCCGGCCCCCCGGCCGGTTGGTAATCCGTGACGCAGCGAAATGCTGCCGCTTTTCCGGCCACGATATCCCGCAGCCTGTCCAAGTCGAGTTTCATGTTTCCTCCGGTGCTGACCGTTGTGCTTGTATGGCACCGTCGCTACGTAACCGGCAACGCTGGCGCAAAATTGCTGTAGTACTTGTTGGGGCGAATCAACTGAACACCGTAGACCTCCCCAACGCCTCTTGCAGCAAGAGATGATCGGTCCAAGGGTGTCTTGTAGAGGTCCGACAACGAAAGCACTGATCGGGCCGTCTCCACAGTCAACGGCGGCATCCAAATAGGCCACACGAACGTAGTCCGATATCGTGCTTCCTGGAATCCGGTCGTGCGCGCCCGTGTTGCGACCGGCATCACGGGAAAACACCGCAACGCTTCTACCGCCAGGCAGTTCGCCGCAATCATCGTTCCAGGCCCGTCGGCGAGGTCCGATTTGCTTGGGTCCCGCCAACGAAGCGCATAGCGTTGATCTTCAATGGGGTCCCAACGCAGACTATAGCCTTTGTCCGGGTAATCCCATCTGTCGAACAGCGTGCGAGTCAACATCCCACGGTCAAGTCTCAGGCGCAAGGATTTGGCATAGAACAACATCCCTTGGCTGTTGGAGTCACCGCTGCGAACCATCTTGAAGCTTGTGCATTGAAACACTCCGTTCTTCTTGTCTGGATAGAGCTCCGTGCCGAAGCTCGCCAGCAGGTCGACGTCCCGGCGATCCTTGACACGTGCCCCACTGACGGCAGTGTTGAAGACATCCACTAACTGATTAGCCGCGAATGGAAACTTGTTGGACTCCTTTTTGCCTTCCTGCACCTTGCCAATATCGAAAGTAGCCGTAGACCCCTCCCCCAACAAGCTCTGCAGAACCGAACAGAGTTCGTCCTGGCTGTCGCAGCAACCCGTGAGCACAGGTCTCCATCCATCCTGCGTGACCTCCCATCCCATGCGAGCCGTACGGTTCGAATCGCTGAGCAGCCGAAGAACGCCAACAGCCGAAAGGAACCCCAGGGGGTTGCTGCCGTCGAGGCCACTTAGCACCAGACCTTGTTCGGGGTCATTCTTCATCGTGGGTTTCCTCCCACTCGCTACGGCGCCAGTCGGCTAGGCGCAGCAGGGCCTCTAGCCAAGCGAGTCCCCACCACCCGTAGCGGCCGGTCAGCCGCCAGTAGCGGTCCGCGACGCCCGAGTCGAGACGTTCCAAGCATGTCGCACCGCACCAGCGCATCTTGTGGCCACACAACTCGAACTCCACCGCCGTAGGTTCTTCGTCATTGACTACTGGGGCGAACGGGCGGCAGTAGCCGTGGTGGCTCGCAACCAGATGGAGAACGAGATCCTGCAAATCCGGATCTTCCGGCAGCAGCGCCGGTGTCGTTTCGGCCATACGGACTGACAGCAGTTCGTGTCTGCCGCCTTCGGGATAACCGGAGGTCTCTCGCGCACGTCGCCGGGCGGCGTTCGTTTCTGGCATGTTGGCGGACTTCGCCAACGGTTCCCCGCCGACCCAACGCGAACCCCCTTCCAGCAACGACTGGAATCGTGGATCAGCCTTGCCAAGATCATGCAGCAACCCAGCCCGGGCGACCGCATCCGTCAGATCTTTCCGCAGACCGCAGCCGATCGCGTGCTGGCGAGCGAACTCCTCGACGCCGGGAAGATGTGTGCGGAGACGCACGGGCTTGCGGCCCGGGTGCGAGATGCCCGACGCCGTGGCATCGTCCTCATCGCTGAACGCGTCGGCTTCGTGGGCGAGCGCCGTCACCCGGCGACGGCCCGCCACCACCAGACTCCCGGTACCGACCAGTCGGCAGGCGCGACGAAGCCCTCGGGCGGTGGAGCACTCCGTCTTGAGTTCCTTCGCCGCCTGCGGCAGCCAAGACCATCGATCCGATGCCGTACATGCAGCCAGTTCGGCGAGCACCTCTCCGACCGCCTCGACGACCTCGTCGGGATCTTCTTCATATCTCTGTTCGAGTTCGCCGTCCAAGAGCGATTTTGCGGTCGCCTTCGCAGATAGCATGTCGGGCCAGGCATCGACGAGGTCGCGATGCAAACGAAGAACCGGCTTCGCCCGCGCGAGCCGGTGGGCTTGATCGCCTACGTCAAGTGCGGCGGGTGCGTCAGGAGTATCGAGAAGGACGTCGCCGAGCCGCTGCCACGAGCCGGGATGCGTGGCGGGCACGACGACGACGTCACCGGGTCGAACATCGGACGGATTGGCTGTAACCGAATCGCGCTCCGTCTCCCTCCCCCGCCAACGAACCACCCGCCTCAGCGCATGGTTCAAACACTCTGCCGACTCGGTGGTTACGTCCTCCGCATAGACCCCCTCCACGTCGGCACTGTAGTCGTCCTCGTTTTCCCTTCCGGCTAGCCAGCGTCGGAACACGCCGATGGGCACCGGCAACGTCTCCACGCTGCTCGGCGGACAAAGCGACAAGAACGCCAAGGCATCGTCCTGGGTCTCTTCGCTGGACAGATCGAGGCCCGCGCGCCAACACACCTGCACGTCCGGAGCACTTTCGCGCGGGCCGTGAAGAAACAGCGCCACGTCCGGCGACGGCTGCGGTTCCGGCGCGGTTTGGGACCAGCAGTCCACATGGGCCGGCAGCATGACTGGCGCATCCTCCGCCGGTGCATTGAGTTCAGCCAAGGTTTCGCCGTCGGGCCGCAAGCGACGCAGTGCTGCGATACCGAAGTCCACCTCGCCCGACTCGTTCGCGATCTTGCAAAGCGATGCCCAAGTCTTCGGCAACGACTTGCCGTAGACCGGATCGTCCTCCTTTGGTTCGATCTGATCGCCGCGAATGAGAATCTCGGCACGGCCGTCGACATTGCGGCCCATGCGGTTCAGGCGTCCAAACCGCTGCTGCAAGGCGTCCAAACTTGCACATTCGGTTACGAGGCCATCGAAATCCAAATCGGCCCCTACTTCCAAGGTCTGCGTGGCGACAACGATTGCCGACCTTTGCAGCTCTCGGTTCGCCGACTGATCCGAGTGGAGACTCAATTGTCTCAGTCGCTTGATGACAGCGTCCTTGTCCACCGAACGCATACGGCCGGTCAGCAGCACCGCGTCAACTTCCGGTCCACGCAGCAGCGCGTAGGTTTCCCGAGCCGTCGCAACGCGGTTGACGAATACGACAACCGCCTGCCGTCCGTCACCGAGGATTCGGCGGGCGGCCTCCGCCAGTTCCTTCGATAGTTCGCCAAGCACGTTCTTGCCCTTGGCTTTGACGACTTCCCGCAGCCTCGCAGGTTTCCTGGCCAACTGGCGCCTGCCAAGCGGATGGCATTGGTCGGCCCCCTCGCCAGACGAGTCGTCAAATACGTCCTGCAATACAGACGGCGGCGTCGCTGACATGACTACCGGATAAAAGCAGCGCTTCAACGGTGCGTGCGCCCATGTTCGATATCTCTGGACAGCTTGGAGCGTTTGCAGGAACGGCCGCGAACAGTGAGCTTCGTCGAGCAGGATCAAGCTGTCGTTGGCAACCAGGCCCGCGTAGATCGGCCAAGTTCCGGAACCCCGCCCGTAGGCGCGGAAAAGAAGACGGGAGCCGATCTGGTCGACGGTGGAAGCGATGATCGTCGGCTGCAACGGATTACGCGCCCAGCTCTCTGAACGGTACATGCCGCCGCGTAGCGCGTGAACCGCCAACGGACGTTCGTGGCCTTCCCGGGCACCCATCGGCCCCGCCCCGCAAATGCGCAGGAGATTGTCCTTGACAGTTTTGAGAATGCCCTCGTTCGCCGCCACGAGCTGGTTCGCGACACGACGAGCGCGCTCGTACGCTTCATCGACAATAATGCGGCGGTCCACCACGAAGAAGACGCGGCGTGGTGCCGTAATGACTTGGCCGGTGTCCAAACGCCCCGCCTGCGCCGCCAAGGCGAACACCGCGATGTCCATACACGCCGTTTTGCCCGATGCCGTCGGGAGGGCGATGGCCTCCGGCCACGGCGACCTTCCCATTGGCACAGCGCCATCTTCAGCGCCATCGGGCCCATTGGCATTTGAAGAAACAGGTTGAGACAATGGGTCCTTGGACATCACGCGAGCCGCGAGGGATCTTTGCCAGGCAAACGGAGGCTTTTTCCATAGCGCGGCGAAGAACCGGTCAAAATCCGTCGCGTCCAGTTCCCCACGGGGCAACCTTGGCTCCTTCACACGCTAGCCCCATTGTGCGGCCCCTTGGACCCCATGAGGGCTCCGCCGACCCGTTGATTCATCGTGATTTTCATCACAACCGAGCCGAAAACGCAGAGAATGTAACGGCAAGTAGCGGCATTCCGGACGATGTCACCAGGACCAATGTATCAAAATACCCGAGTGGATGACGGCGTATGAGGCTGCTTTATCGCTGTCATCGAGGTTCGACCAAGCAAACGCCGAGTGAACGTACCATCCGCGTGTGTCAAATCCCGCAACACGCCGCCTACCTAAGTGCCGAATACCGACCAGCCGCGCGTTCCAGCCGGTCCCGAACCAAGTTGATCAAGGAAGCAGGCGCCACCACCTCCACATCAGGACCGTGTCGCAGAATCTCCCCCACCAGTTCCCGCGCATCCGCGTACGGCACCGTCAACTCGTACCGTCCGTCGGGCAGGAAATGCCCGGTCTGGTCCGGGTGCCAGGTTTCGTCGGCGACCCACCGCGCCCGCTCCGCCGTGAAACGCAGACGCGCCGTGCGCTTCGCCGGACCCGCGAACAGTCCGTAGCCAGCCGTGAGCAGAGCATCCAGTTCATCCTCACCAATTTTCTTTCGCGCGCACCGCAGGCGAGGACCTCGATATCCGCCATGCGATCAATCGAGAAAGTACGAAGGCCGTCCCTACCTTCATCCCAGACTTCGAGATACCACTGGTCCCAGCAGTAAACCAGGCGTTGCGGGGACGCGGTCCGGCGCGTCGTCTCGCCCCTCACCCGGCCCGCATAGGCGAACGCGAGCCGGCGTCGTTCAACGACTGCAGACGCCACAGGTACGAACTTCGCTGGCGCAACCTGGCGCGCATGGGATCGCAGGATCCGTATCCGGTGCGTCGGAAACGACTCACAGCCTCTCACGCCATGATCGAGCAGCTCTTTGATCTTGTCCCTTAGCGGATCGATCTGACCGTGCAGCACACCCGGCTGCACGTTCTCGATCAGTTGGTCCATCACCAGCAGCGCCTCCAACTCGTCGGCGCGGAACCACAGGCCAGGCAACTCGAACTTGCCAGCCTTGCGATCATAGAAATACCCGCGTCCGGGTTCATTCGACACGGGTGCGCCCAGCGAGTCACGCAGATGGCAGATCGCCCTGTGCAGCGTGGAGCGGGAGCATTCGAGTTCCGTCATCAACGCCGCTGTCGGGACGGGGTATCGACGGCCATTGAATATCCGATGAAGTGCGAATGCGCGCTCCATGTCCATGTTCTGTATCCAAATCCATGCGTTTCCCTTCTCCAGAAACCCACGCAATCTGCCGATGGCCACGGTGCATCCGTCGTCACGAGCGAATGCTGGACCAGTCAAGTTTTCTGATCGCCGCAGCTCGGCATCCGACCGCCAGTCGCGCCAAAAGACCGTCACGTCAGCGTTTTCGTCCTGGTTTCGAACGAATGGGCTTACGTCAGTAAAGCCGCCGAAGACATCCGGTTCCGTCGAAAAGAGTCCATGCACGTCAATTGCCCTCGGGCACGGTTCGGGAGGCGGTGTCAGCGCTTTCTCGACCAAGTCACTCATGCCGTTTTGCGCGCTCAACCTCACCAAGGCGTCTCTTCCGGATACCTTTTCGTCGGATTCCCACTCCTTGATCAACCCGTTGACAAGCGTATGTCCGAGTTCGACCGCCTCGACGTTATAGGGACCGATGAACTGCGCATTTCGCTTCGGCTTTTCCGGTCCTTCCCAAAACCAGGCGCGGGCGTCCCCGTTCAGTCGCCCATCCCGATTCAGCCGCCCGAGACGTTGAACTGTCGATGCCCAAGGGGCAATTTCCGACCACAACCGCCGCGACGATATGTCGACGCCCGCTTCGATCACCTGTGTGGACACGCAGATGAGCCCTGGAACCGAGACAGGGTCGCCCGTCGCGGCGCGTTTGCGCGCAGCTTCAAAGGCAAGAAGCTTGTCCTGATGTTCCCTGCGATCCATCGCGCGAAACCGCGACGTCAAAAGAACTACGGCAGAACTACCTTTATAGGTGTCTCTGACGGCTACGTATATCCGCTGCGCGACCGAGACGGCGTTGCAGACGACAAGACTCAAGCTCCCCTCCCGATGCTCGTCGATCACTGCCTCTGCCAAGGTTTGGGCAAATGCCGCCAGCTTCTCACCGCCGGATTGCCTTTTGCGCGTCTTCGCAAGCGAAGCCGGTGGCTTCCATAGCTGGCATGGACGACGAGCATGGAGAATCTCGTGTGTCTGGTCGCGTTTGGCCAATCGGACAAGCCTTGGTGTGGGCAGCTTCGCTCTCTCGCGATCAGGCGTCTGGAGAAACTTCGGACGGATTGTTGCGCTCATCCACCATGTGTAGCAGGGCTTGAGGCTCGCGAAGCGATCAGTCCTCATCCAGTCGAGTTGCGCCGATGTCCAAAGCGCAGGCCCCATCAACTGCACTTCGTCCATAACCCATAGGCAATCGTTATTCAAAGGCCCGAAGTGCATCGGCCAGCGATACCGGCTCATCCCGTATCCACGATTGAAAGCTCGGGAGAGGAGCATGTCCTGAGTGCCTACAAGGACGGCGTTCTGCTCAGGAAAAATATCCCACTCGCCACCATCTTCGCCTCCCATGAGGACATGAAGTCCGACCTGATTTGAAATCCCGAGGTTATCCAGCCATTGACGCGTGTTCCGGATGGTTTGTTCGACAAGCGTCCGCATGGGAAGGCAATAGACAAGACGACGCGGCCAGTCATCGCGACTTTTCAGGACGCGGTTCCAGATCCAAGCCAAGACGACCGCGCCGGTCTTCCCAAAGCCAGTGGGGATCTCGATGAGCATCGACTGACAACCAGTGCTGTCGCTCAGCCAGTGATCATGGCAACGGGAGCGGCGACTCCCGCACGCGAGGCTTTCTTGGTACCCGTACGGACGAAAACCCGTTCCTTTCGCGAACAGGAGGTCGAACCGATTCACTTGATCAGGCAGGTGTTGCATGATGGAGGTCAATCTGCAAGGTTTGCCGTTTGCGCCGAATAGCTACACCTCCACCACATCAGTAGAAGTCCGAGGCTCCGGGATCGACGCCCCGTCCTCCCGCAGACCTTCGAGATGGAATGCGATGGCTTCTCGAATCTGTTGAGCAGCTCCTGATCTTGTCCGGCCTGTGGCCACGCAACCCGGCAGATCGGGCACGTAGGCCGAGTAGTTGTTCGTTGCCTTCTCAATCACCACGGCGTATTTCATTCGTCGCCTCCCTTGAGTCCAGCCTGCTTCAGAATGCTGTTCCATGTGCCTGGCGCCAAGTCGTCGCCCGGGCGACCGGGGATGGTAACCCGTCCTCTCTTTGTTGGGTGTTTGTATTGCCGGTGACTTCCTCGAGTCCGCACCAGCCGCCAACCGTCGTCCCCGATCAACCGGATAGCCTCACGTACCGTGTGCACGATGGATTCAGCCTTGAGTCATCCGCTCTCGTGCATCCAGCTTGCCAACGTGCTGTTTCAAATCCTGACACACGCGAAGATCATTCCACGGCGTACCGAGCAGCCGCGCGTTCGAGTCGATCGCGAACGACCCGCACCAAGGAAGCAGGCGCGACAACCTTCGCGTCCGGCCCGTGTCGTAGAATCTCGCCCACCAGTTCCCGCTCGTCCGAGTACGGAACGCTGAGTTCGTACCGCCCGTCTGGCAAAAATCGCCCGGTCTGGTCCGGGTGCCAGGTCTCGTCGGCAACCCACCGTGCGCGTTCTGCCGTAAAACGCAGGCGCGCCGTGTGCTTCGCCGGACCCGCGAACAGTCCGTAGCCAGCCGTGAGCAGAGCATCCAGTTCATCCTCGCCAATCTCGCGCACGCTGTGGTCGAGAACCTCCATATCCGTCATGCGGTCAATCGAGAAAGTACGAAGGCCGTCCCTGCCTTCGTCCCAGGCATCGAGGTACCACTGATCCCGGTAATAGACCAGGCGCTGCGGGGACGCGACCCGGCGCGTCGTCTCGCCCCTCACCCGGCCTGAATAGGCGAACCTAAGCCAGCGTCGTTCAACGACCGCAGACGCCACAGGCACGAAGTTCTCCGGGGCAATCTGGCGCGCATGGGATCGCAGAATCCGTATCCGGTGAGTCGGGAACGACTGGCGGCCTCTTACGCCCCGGTCGAGCAGTTCTTTGATCTTGTTCCGCAGCGGACCAAGCTGAGCGTGCAGCACACCCGGCTGCACGCTCTCGATCAGTTGGTCCATCACCAGCAGCGCCTCCAGCTCGTCGGCCCGGAACCACAGGCCCGGCAACTCGAACTTGCCTGCGCTTCGATCATAAAAATACCCACGGCCGGGAACATTGATGATTGGGGCGCCGAACGCGTCGCGCAGGTGGGTGAGGGTCCTGTGCAGGGTCGACCGCGAACATTCGAAGTCGCTCATCAGGTCACGTGTGGCGACGGGATATCGGCGACCGTCAAGTATCCGGTGAAGTGCATATGTCCGATCCATGATGTCCACAGCGCGCCCGAACCACTATTTCCCGATCAACGCGTTCCCCGCGCGGGTACCGGTCAGCCTAGGCTGCAAAGACCGATGGCACAGACCTCCGCACGCACGCGCGCCTGGCACACTCCGAATGGGAACCGTCACCCGGGCCGCGTGCCTCACGCCTGCTCCACGTCGAACGCCGCCAGGTTGCGCGTCTCCCTGCTGAACTCCACGGCGACGAGGTGGATCGGCTCTCCCAGGTTGCGATACTTGTCCGCGTAGCGCTGGCGCTTGAGCTGCATCATCGCGGCGCCCTCCAGGGCCAGCTCGACGACCTTGAACTCGAACAGGTAGACGTTGCCGTTGAAGCGCACCGCCATGTCCAGGCGCCCGAGGCTGGTGCTGTCCTCCACAGTCACGTCCAGGCCGAGGCCAGCGAAGTAGGAGTAGAAAACGCTGGCGTAGAAGCCCTCGTACTGCGCGATGTCGTTGTTCGTGTACCACTGGTGCGGAATGCCGGCGAAGAACGCGTGGAACAGCGCCCGCAGACCGTCGAAGTCGTTGGCGAGCAGCAGATCGTAGAGCCGCGCGCTGTGCGCCACCCGCATCGACGCGTCGCCGGTCATTCGGTTCGCGAGACTGCGGTTCAGGCTTTGGCGCACCTCGCGGTTCGGATAGCCCAGCCGGTAGAACATCTCTCCTGCGCGCGGCTCCACGCCCGTAATCGTCAGGTAGCCCGTCTGAAACAGCAGCGCCTCCGTCGGCATGTCGCCCACATCGAAGGTCGACAACAATTCGCCGCTGCTTACCATGTTGTCCAGCGACAAGGCGCTCACCCGGCGCTCGAACAGCGTGTCGACAAGAAACGCGGGCGTGCCCGTCTCGAACCAGTGCGCGGCGAATTCGCGGGTGTCGAACAGCAGCAGGATGTCATGCGGATTGTAGACCCTGTCGTCGCCCCGCCAACTGTAGCCGTTGTACCAATCGCGGATCTCGTCCCGGTCGAGGTCGGCCAGTTCCGGGGCGAACACGGCATCCAGGTCCTCGTCGGTGTAGCCGCAGATGGATGAGTAGCCCGGATTCAGCGTGATGTCCCTGAGATTGTTGAGTCCCGAGAACAGGTTGACCTTGGAGAACTTGCTGACGCCGGTGATGAAGCTGAACCGGATGTGCGCGTCGCAGTCCTTGACGACCGCGTAGAGGCCACGCAGGAAGTCGCGGTTCGCGTGCGCGACCTCCGGCACCTCCAGCGCATCCAGGATCGGCTTGTCGTACTCGTCGACAAGCACGGCAGCGCGTTGGCCGGTGTTGCCGTGCAGCGCCTCAATCAAGTGGCGAAGCCGCGCCGACATGGCGGGCGGATACGCCTGCCGCGTCCTCCAGGTCGCGAAGCCGGTCGTCCACCTCGACGCGCAGGTCGTTCGGCCCCTGAAAGTGACCGCTGCCGAAACTCAGGCGCAGCACCGGATGGCGCACCGACCAGTCCCACCGGTCGTGGATGGCGAGCCCCCGGAACAGAGCCTCGTTGCCCTCGAACAGCTCCTTGCAAGTGTCGAGGAACAGGCTCTTGCCGAACCGCCGCGGACGGGACAGGAAATAGTGTTTGCCCTCATCCAGCAGCCGCCCGATATGCGCCGTCTTGTCGACGTAGTAGCAGTCTTCCTCCCGAACCTCGCGGAAGGTCTGCAAGCCTATGGGCAGTCTGCGCCGAGTCATGGTCTCACCTTAGACGGTTGCGGGGCGATGTCAAAGAGAAGGGGTTCCGCCGCAGGACCGGCGGGCCGGGCAAGGCCGAGACCCACCGGGGAGTACGCGGCGTGACCGATCCCTGGTCGCTTGAGGAACGAGCCTCCAACCTGATCGGCGACACCATCTCGCCCCGGCTGCTGCCCGATATCGAGCTACTGCGCTACCGCGACACGCATTTGCCTGGCGGTGCAGGTCTTTCCTAGCGCGACGCGTCCGCATCACCTGGGGCCGGATTCGGCAACCGGCATCTATGTGCGGGTCGGCTCGACCAACCGTCGCGCGGATGCGGAACTCGTCGCCGAAATGCGCCGTTTCGCCCGTCACGAGTCGTTCGACGAGCGCCCGATGCCGGATCTCGACTCGGAAGCGCTGGACTTCCGAGCTGCTTCAGAGTCCTTTGCAGAGTTCAGGCAACTCGCGCGGCGCGACCTCGATATCCTGGGCCTGCTCGCCGACCACCAGGGGCGCAAGGTGCCCACGGCGGGCGGGATTCTCCTCTACGGGCGGAATCGTCTCGGACATTTCCCCGACGCCTGGATGCAGGCTGGTCGGTTCGCCAGCACGGACAAGGCGAGAATCGTGGATCAGGCCGACATCACGATGCCGTTGCCGGAGACGATATCGGCGGGCGTGGCTTTCGTCGAGCGGCATTTGGCTTCGGGCGTTGAAATCGGTCACGTTCGCAGCGCTCCGCGATGGCGGGTGCCGCCCGTCGCCGTGCGCGAAGCATTGGTCAACGCCGTGGCCCACGCGGACTATTCGCGGCGCGGCGCGCCGCTCCGCCTCGCGATCTTCAACGACCGGCTGGAAGTGGAAAACCCCGGCCTGCTGCCCTTCGGACTCACGCTCGACGACCTGCCGCGCGGGGTTTCCAAGCTGCGCAATCGCGTCATTGGTCGGGTGTTTCACGAGCTCCGCCTCGTGGAGCAGTGGGGCAGCGGCGCACAGCGAATGATCGCCGCGTGTCGAGATGCCGGGTTGGCCGCGCCGGTGTGGGAGGAGATCGGCAATCGACTGCGCGTGACAATTCACACGGAAACACTCGGCGAAATAGCCGTCGATGACACCGATCAGGCGATTCTCGACGAGATGGACGACCAGGGACGCAGCACCAGCGAGATCGCCGGGGCCATCGGCCTCTCGCCGCGCGCCACGCGAAGCAGGCTGGCGAAGCTTGTCGACCGGGGTCTGGTGGTGGAAATCGGCAGCGGACCCCGCGATCCGAAACGGAAGTACCACAGGGCACGACAGCGACGCTGAGGGGCCATTGGCGGAGTGGACGCCCGGTCGGGACCGCGCGCGCAGCCAAGGACCTGATGCGGCGCAATAACATGCGCGGGAACCGACGGAGGCACCCGAGGGACGTGGTTGCTGCTCCGGCGCCGGAAATGCCGCGCGACCGATTCCGCATCGCCGCAGACACTGCGGGCGCGATACATGGAAGTTAATGCTCCGATGCGCCGTCTTCGCTCCGAAATGCTTTCCGTGTCGCCTCGGCGATCTCCCTGGCGCTCTGCCGCAACAAGGTGATCTCTGATCGCGTCAACATCCGGGGCCCAGGCGAGACACCGAGCCTCCGCTTTAGCTCGGCTGTTGAAGGCGTGATCGAAGCCGACGCGCCACATTTGTCCGTAATACCGTCTGGGCCTTCTTCCGAATTCATGCAGGTGCCGCACCTCCCCTTGGCGGAGGACGATTGCATGATCGACGCTCGAACCCGCGATGACAAGCGTTGGCGCTCGGACATGCCGCAGCCGGTCAATCGGTGGTTTCGAACATCACGGCTTCCCAGAACCGCATCATGTCGGCCCGGAACTGTCGCGCCTGGTCGCCCTCGCTGCCGATCCGCGCCCCTCGCCGTCCATAACCCGCCTTCATCGCATAGACCATGACGTCGCGTTCGCTGAGATGGGGGTCCGCTTCCTGGGCCAGCGGATGCACCAGGGCACCGTCTTCGCGGATGTACACGGTGGGCGCGTCCGGCGCGACCGCCGCGTCCTCGATCAGTTCCGGGGCCGTGTCGCGGTCGAAGCCGTGGTGCGCACCGCCGAAAATCCGGCAGCTTGCCCTGGCCCCGCAAAGTCGCATCGCGTGCATGTGCGCCTGGACCTGTTGCGGCAGGCACCACTCGTCACGGTCACCGATCACGGATCGCACGACCGTCGTCCCGACCCGGGGTTCCAGAAACTGCAGTCCGGACCATGGATACGCGGCGTAGACGCCGCGCAAGGCTGCGGACTCGGGTTCCAAGAGATGCGCCATGCAGGCCGCGGACAGCACGGCCGAACCACCCCGGCTATGGCCTTGCGCCCCGATGCGGGCGGAGTCGATTTCGCAGCGCGAGGACAGGACACGCGCCGTCGCGAGCACATCCCAGGCACTGGCCGCGAACGTGTACTGGGCCTGGTTCGCCACGGTCGACACCACCCCACGCAGTCCAAAGGGATCGACGACGCAGGCGGCGATTCCACGATCCGTAAGCAGCCGCGCCGCAGCCATGTGCGGCGGCGCGGCTCCGAGGCTGCCCGGCACGACGACGACAACGGGACGCGCACCCGACCCCGCCGGCACGAAGAGCCTGGCGCGAATGTCCGACTCCGGCATCGAACCGGGCTCCGATATGGCCTGAAAGAAGCCACTCGGGTTGGCCGTCGCAATGCGCAGGGTCTCGCCGCCAATGCCATTGTCGAGTGCGGTCACATCATCGAAATACGCCATAGCGCCACCTGGGCTTTGCCTTCAACATGTCTCCGGCCTCGCCACGGGATGCCGGGCGCGGATATTCTCTTTCCGCAAGGTGACAGGTCCGATCCAGTCACTGGGGCAGGGACAATACAATGAAGCGCGCTATCCTGGGTTTTCGCCGCGACGAACAGGGGGACTGGGTGGCCAATCTCGACTGCGGCCATGGTCAACACGTGCGCCATCGCCCGCCGTTCGTCAATCGACCATGGGTCCAACGGGAAGAAACCCGAAACGCGATGCTCGGCATCGAACTCGATTGCCCGCGCTGTGACCGGATGGAGTGGCCCGACGATCTCGTGGCCTATCGCCGAACCGGTGAGTTCGACGAAAGAACACTACCGTCAGGATTCGCGAAGAACCATGCCACGAAGCAGGGCGTGTGGGCGCGAATCCACGTCGTGTCGGATGCGCTGAAGTACCATGTGGGGGAGCCGATTCAACGCGGCTTTCTCCTCGAAGCGCCGGCGACCGCGGTCATCGTCCCCGCGGTTCCGCACCGGGTCGAGACCCTCGGGCCGGTCCGCTTCTTCGTGGAGTTCTGGCGCGCGCAGCGCATGCCATAGCGATCTGCGTCTCGCGCGAGACGGCGCGCCACCAGGTCGGGGACCGGTAACGTACCGGGGCCTTCCGAGCCCGATCCCCGAAGCACGTCATGCATGGGCACCATCGGCATCACCATCTCCCCTTCGTTTGTCCGGAGGTCGGCGCTTGTTGACATCATCCATGATCGGAGCTTTTATTGTCGTATATTCAATTTGTAAAAACGAATATGCAACAACTTCTGGTTCGTTCCCGTTTGCTGGACGCAGTCTCGGAGGGCCTGGGCGAAGTGCCGATCGTCGCCCTGCTCGGTGCCCGGCAGGTGGGCAAGACCACACTGGCGCAACAGGTCGCGAAGGCATGGCCAGGGTCAACCAGGATCTTCGATCTCGAGGTCGCCGCCGTTCGGGAGGCGCTCGCCCAGACGCCGGAGGCCGTGCTGCGCGGCAGCCGGGGTCTGATCGTCGTCGATGAGGTTCAGCGGATGCCTGCCCTGTTCGAAACCCTGCGTCCGATCTCCGACGATCCGTCGCGCGAGGCGGTCTTTCTCCTGTTGGGCAGCGCCTCGTGGGATTTGATCAAGGGCGTATCGGAAACGCTCGCGGGCAGGTTGTCGTTCGTCGATGCACCCGGCTTTTCGCTCGCCGAGGTCGGCGCCGATCATCAACGTCGGCTATGGATGCGAGGCGGTTTCCCGCGCGCGTGGCTGGCTTCGTCATCCGAGGCATGGACGCGCTGGATGCGGGCGTTCACCCAGACATTCCTGGAACGCGACATCCCCGCGCTCGGGCCTCGCGTGTCGCCGACCGCGATCGGGCGATTCTGGCGCATGCTGGCCCACTGCCACGGTCAGGTCTGGAACGCATCCGAGTTGGCCCGTTCCATGGATGCGAGCCCCACCGCCGTGAAGCACTACCGCGACCTCTTGGCTGGCACGTTCATGATTCGCGTCCTGCCGCCGTGGTTCGAGAATCTCGGAAAACGGCTGGTGAAGTCGCCGAAGGTCTATCTCCGCGACAGCGGCATCCTGCATTTCCTGCTCGGGATCGAAGACGCCGACGAACTGCCGATGCATCCGCGATACGGCGCGAGTTGGGAAGGATTCGCCCTCGAACAGACCCTGGTCGCCCTCGGTTCCCGCGATGCCTACTTCTACGCCACGCAGCGCGGCGCCGAGCTGGACCTGATGCTGCTGCGAAGAGGCAAGCGCTGGGGCTTCGAGTTCAAGTGCACGGACGCACCGCGCACGACGAAGGCCATGCACATTGCCATCAACGATCTCGGTCTCGAGCACCTGTGGATCGTCTATCCGGGCAGTGTCCGCTATCCGATCACGGATAGAATCACCGCGATGCCGCTGGTCGAAGTGAACGAGACCGCGTTGGGGTGGCGAATGGGTCCGCAGAGTGGGCCATGACACTTCCATGATCGACGAGCGGGGCACTCGCATGAACCCGATCTGCGACGTTCGTGTAGCCTATGCATCCAACGCGGCCAATGGCACGGTGTCGACCTGGAGTGACCCGGTTGACCAATGGTGCCACCGCGCTTCTTGTGGCATGGGAAAAACGTGGAGATAACGCTTCCGGAACTTTCGCTTGTCGTGCTCGTCGGAGCCTCCGGCAGCGGCAAGTCGACGTTTGCGCGGAAGCACTTCAAGCCGACCGAAATCCTGTCGTCGGATGCGTGCCGCGCACTTGTCTCCGACAACGAGAACGACCAGTCGGTCACGACCGCTGCGTTTGAAGTCCTGCACTACATCGCCGGCAAGCGCCTGGCGCTTGGCAAGCTGGTTGTCGTGGACGCCACCAACGTCCAGAGGGACGCCAGGCGGAGCCTGCTGCGCCTCGCCCGCGAGTATCACGTGATTCCCATGGCGGTGGTGCTCGACCTCCCCGAGCGCCTCTGCCGCGACAGAAACACCCACCGGAGCGATCGAAACTTCGGGTCGCACGTCGTCCGCAACCAGGTGCGTCAACTGCGCCGGTCCCTGCGCTCGCTGCGACGCGAGGGATTCCGCCAGGTGCATGTGCTCAAGACGCCCGAGGAGGCGGATTCGGCCACCTTCGTCCGCCAGCCCATGTGGACGGACAAGCGCACCGAAACAGGTCCCTTCGACATCATCGGCGACATTCACGGCTGCTTCGAGGAGACGCGATCATTGCTCGCCAGCCTCGGCTACACGGTGTCGGAGTCAGCGCGGGAATCCGGAATCCGCTACTCGGCGACCCCGCCCGACGGGCGACGGGCCGTCTTCGTCGGCGACCTGGTGGATCGCGGACCCGACAGCCCCGGCGTGCTTCGCCTTGTCATGGACATGGTCGAGGATGGGGTCGCGATCTGCGTGCCCGGAAACCACGAGGCGAAGCTGCTCAGAAAGCTGTCCGGCAGGAACGTCCAGTTGACCCACGGGCTTGCCGAGACGATCGAGCAACTCGAAGGCGAGAGCGAAGAGTTCATTGACCGGGTGAAGTCCTTCATCGCCGGATTGATCAGCCACTATGTCCTTGATCGGGGACGGCTGGTCGTCGCCCACGCGGGCATGAAAGAAGCCTTCCAGGGACGGGGCTCGGGCGCTGTGCGCGCATTCGCGCTCTATGGTGAAACCACGGGCGAAACCGACGAGTACGGACTTCCCGTGCGCTACGACTGGGCCTCGGAGTACCGGGGCGATGCCATGGTCGTGTACGGCCACACGCCGGTAGCGGAAGCCGAGTGGCTGAACAACACGATATGCATCGATACCGGCTGTGTCTTTGGCGGCAATCTCACGGCGCTGCGCTACCCGGAAAAGGAACTGGTCCAGGTGCCGGCCGTGCGTTGCCACTACGAACCGGTCCGGCCCCTTGCGGCGGAAGAACCATCGAGTCTCGCTGCACAGCACGAGCACGACGACATGCTCGATATCCAGGATGTCCTGGGCAAGCGGCGCATCGAGACCGAATGGGGCAGGACCGTGACCCTGACCGAGGACCGAACGCTCGCCGCGCTGGAGGTGATGAGCCGATTCGCGGTGCATCCAAAGTGGATCAACTATCTGCCGCCGACGATGTCGCCGTGCGAAACGACCCGCAAGGCGAACCTGCTGGAACATCCCGAAGAGGCCCTCGACTACTACCGAAGGCAGGGAACGGACACGGTCGTCTGCGAAGAAAAACACATGGGGTCCCGCGCCGTGATCCAGATCTGCCGGAACGCGGCGGCAGCCCGCGAACGGTTTGGCGTGGAGACCGGTGAGATCGGCGTCTGCCACACCAGGACGGGGCGTCGTTTCTTCAACGATACGACCCTTGAGGGAGAGTTCCTGGACCGGCTGGCCGCGGCGATCTCCCGCGCAGGACTGTGGGACGAGCTTCGGACGACCTGGCTCACGCTCGACTGCGAACTGATGCCCTGGTCGATGAAGGCCATGGATCTCGTTCGGACGCAGTACGCGGCGGTCGGCGCGGCTGCCAATGCCTCGCTGTCGGCAAGCGTCGACGTGCTGGCCGGAGCGCAGGCGCGCGGTCTGCCGGTGGATGCGATGCTGGAGGAGCAGAGGCGGCGACTGGCCATGGTCTCCCGGTACGTCGCGGCGTATCGGGGCTACTGCTGGGACGTGGAATCGATGGACCAGTTGCGGCTGGCGCCTTTTCATCTCCTAGCAAGCGAGGGCGAGACGCACTTCGGCAAGCATCACCGCTGGCACATGGACACGCTGGCGGGTCTCGCCACGGCGGCGGACGAGGTGTTCGTTGCCACACCCTACAAGACGGCGAATCTCGGTGATCGGAGCGAATGCGACGACGTTGTGGCCTGGTGGGAGGAACTCACGGGTCGCGGCGGCGAGGGAATCGTGATCAAGCCGCTGGAATTCGTGTCTCGGGGTCGGCGCGGCTATGTCCAGCCGGCGCTCAAGTGTCGCGGACCGGAGTACCTCAGGATCATCTACGGGCCGGAATACTCGCGGCAAGAGAATGTCGAACGTTTGCGGTCGCGCGGGTTGAGCGCCAAGAGGCAGATGGCGCTGCGCGAGTTCTTCCTCGGACTTGAAGGCCTCCGGCGATTTGTGGATAAGCAACCCGTCCGCAGGGTGCACGAGTGCGCGCTGGGCGTGCTGGCCCTGGAATCCGAGCCCGTCGACCCGAGGCTTTGACGATGCTGTTGACGATTTCCACGACCCACAATCCGGCAACCGACCTGGGTTTCCTGCTGCACAAACATCCGGACAGGCTGCAATCCTTCGACGTGTCGTTCGGCAAGGCGCACGTGTTCTACCCGGAAGCGACGGAGGAACGCTGCACGGCCGCGATGCAGCTTGAAATCGATCCCATCGGACTGGTCCGAAACATCAGGGGTCCAGGCAGGCACCGATTGCTGGAGGACTACGTGAATGACCGCCCCTATGTAGCGTCCTCGTTCTTCAGCGTTGCCCTCAACAGGGTGTTTCGTTCCGCGTTCGCCGGCAGCAGCGGTGAGCGGCCGGAACTCGCCGCATCCGAAATGCCGCTGGAAGCCGTCGTCCACTGCCTGCCCAGTCGCGGCGGGGAGTCGGTGCTTCGGCGCCTGTTCGAACCGCTGGGCTACGAAGTCGGCGTTCAGTCGCACCCGCTGGATCCCCATTTCGATGCCTGGGGAGACAGCCCGTATTTCACCCTGAAGATCGCGGGCTCGAAGCGCCTTTGCGATCTGCTGCGCCACCTGTACGTGCTGATCCCGGTGCTCGACAGCAGGAAGCACTACTGGGTCGGGGACGAGGAAGTGGAAAAGCTGCTGCGCCACGGCGAGGACTGGCTGGAATCGCATCCGGAGAAGGAACTCATCGCCTCCCGCTACCTGAAGCACAGGCGCAGTCTTGCGCGCGCCGCCCTCGAGCGCCTGACGGAGGGCGAGGAAGCGCCGGTGTCGGAAGAAGAGCCAGACAGGGAGCAGGGTCTCGAGGTGCCGCTCCGGTTGAACGATCATCGGACCGCCGCCATTGTCGCCGCGGTCAAGTCCATCGAAGCGGAGACGGTGGTCGATCTGGGGTGTGGCGAAGGAAAGCTGGTTCGCGAGCTTCTGCGGGTACGCGAACTCAGGAAGATCATCGGCATGGACGTCGCGAGCGTCGCGCTCGAGTTCGCCGAACGGCGCCTTCGCCTGCGGGAGATGCCGGAGAACCAGCGAAGGCGGATCCAGTTGCTGCACGGGTCGGTAACGTACCGGGACGCCCGGCTGGACGGCTTCGACGTGGCTGTCGCCGCCGAGATCATCGAGCACATCGATCCCGACCGGCTCGGAGCCTTTGAACGGTGCGTGTTCGAGTTCGCAAAACCGGGCGCGGTCATCGTCACCACACCCAATATCGAATACAACGCGACGTTCGAAAACATGGGTCCCGGTCAGTTGCGGCATCCGGACCACCGATTCGAATGGACGCGGGCGGAGTTTGCGGCGTGGTGCGCAGAGGTATGCCAGAACTACGGCTACCGCGTGGAGCATGGCGGTATCGGCGATGCGCATCCGGATTTCGGCACACCGACACAGATGGCGATCTTCAAGCGGGCCTGATCGCCTCCCGCGACTTCAATCCGGATTCAGTCCGGAGTCCCTATTCCCGACTGACCGAAGCGTTCTGGGCGCGGTCCCGCAGCAGGTGGTCCATGAGGACCATCGCCACCATCGCTTCGGCGATCGGGGTCGCGCGCAGACCCACGCACGGGTCGTGGCGCCCGGTCGTCACCACCTCCACTTCGTTGCCCGACGTATCGACGCTCCTGCCGGGGATGGCAAGGCTCGATGTCGGCTTGAGGGCGATGCTGACCACGATGTCCTGACCGGACGAGATGCCGCCGAGCACGCCGCCGGCATCGTTCTTGAGGAAACCGGTGCCGCGGATCTCGTCGCGATGCTCGCTGCCGCGCTGACGCACGACATCGAACCCGGCGCCGAACTCGACGCCCTTGACCGCGTTGATCCCCATCAATGCGCCGGCGAGCTCGGCGTCGAGCTTACCGAATACGGGTTCGCCCAGGCCGACCGGAGGGTTCGATGCGACCACGTTGATCCGCGCCCCGATGGAGTCTCCCGCCGCGCGCAACTCGTCTATCAGGGCGGCGATGTCGTCGACGATATCCGGGTCCGGACAGAAGAACGGATTCCCGGCGATGGCGTCCCAGTCGAGCCTGCGCGGCGCGATGTCGCCGATGCCGGCCAGGTATCCGCGAACCGACACGCCATGTTCCTCGGAAAGGTACTTGCGCGCTATGGCGCCGGCGGCGACCCGCATCGTGGTTTCGCGGGCGGAAGCGCGTCCCCCGCCCCGGTAGTCGCGGATGCCGTATTTCTTGAGGTAGGTGTAGTCCGCATGCGCCGGTCGAAGCTGGTCCTTGATGGCGCTGTAGTCGCGCGAGCGCTGATCCACGTTCTCTATGACCAGCCCGATCGGCGTCCCCGTGGTCGCGCCCTCGAACACGCCGGACAGTATCCTGACCTGGTCGGGCTCCTGTCGCTGCGTGGTGTATTTCGATTGTCCCGGACGGCGGCGATCCAGGTCGACCTGCAGGTCGGCCTCGGACAGCGCGAGGCCCGGCGGACAGCCGTCCACGACGGCGCCCATGGCGATGCCATGGCTCTCGCCGAAGGTCGTCAGCGTAAATGCCTGTCCGAAGGTGTTGCCGGGCATGGGGGTCGACGCTATCCGGGGATTCCCGCAAGTATCAAGAGTCGCTTTCTGGTTGACAAGTCAGGGCCGCGGCGTCGAGCACGAATATGCCGAACCCGCCATCGGACAAGCGCGCCGCTCCAGGGATCTCCGGCCACACGAAAGGCAGGTCGGGAAACGCGGCGCCGAGAGCCGCCGAGGTATTACCCGCTTCGCCGACCAGCAGGCTATCGGCGCGCAGCCAGGCGCCGACTGACGCCAGCAGGCGACGCCAGCAGTCGAGGCCGTCCGCGCCCGCTTCCAGTCCGCGCCGGGGCTCGTGCGCGAACTCGGCGGGCAGGGCCAGGAACTCATGCTCGGGAACGTAGGGTGGATTGGCCAGCACGAGATCGAACACCTCGCCGTCGAGCCCTTCGAACAGGTCGGACTGTCGCGCTTCGACCCGACCGGCCAGGGCAAATCGCTCGATGTTGATACGGGCGTTGGCCACCGCCGCCGCATCGACATCGGCAAGCACGATGCGCGCGCCGGGAAACCGGAGCCCTGTCGCGATGCCGAGACAGCCCGTACCGCAACACATGTCGAGCACCGATTCCGGAGGCCGCTTGAGCCATGGAAGAAAGCCGCATCGGATGAGGTCCTGCACGGGTGACCGCGGGATCATTACGCCCGGCTCGACGGCGAACCAGCGGTCCGCGAACCACGCCTCGCCCGTGAGGTACGCCGAGGGCACGCGCCGAACGATCCGTTGCGCGAGGAGGCCGTCAAGCGCGGCGCGCGTTGTCTCCCCAAGCGGATGATTCTCAAGATATCCGAGCACGAGCAGCTCCGCTTCGCTGCGGGGATTCGCCCCGCCGTGACCGAAGGTCAGCGGTTCTCGCGACAGGCGGTCCGCGCACGCCTCGATCAGCGCATCGACGCTCTCACTCACTGCGCAGGCGATACGGCAACACCAGTTCCACGCGGGCTTTTGCCAAACCTTCCCGCGGCCCCAGCGGCCCCAGCCCATGCGCCTCGGCAGCGACGCCGCCGACGCGCCGCAGGACTTCCGCCGCCGTCGCGGCGCAGCGCTCCGACGCCCGCTTCAATTCATCCACCGACGCCGATCCATACAGGTGGCACACGACATGAATGGTCTCGCGACCGAACGTTCCCAGGGTTGCGGCGACCGCCTCGATGTCCGAGATGTCTTTTTCGGTCAGCGCGCCCACGGCGTCCGGAACGACGCCATCGATGACAGCGGAGCCGGTTCGCGCCAGGGTTTCCGCCAGCGTCCGATTGGTGTCGAAAACGACCTCGTCATCCGGGACGACGACTTCCACATGGGCGTACAGGCGCCGGTTGTCGCGCTGCACGGCATATACCGCCACCAGCTTCGCGACGCCGTCGATGGTCACCGGCGCAGCCAGGTACGCCTGGCTGCGGGGCGGGGCGACCAGGAATCGAATGCCGAAGACGTCGTGCGCCCAGATGGTGCTGCGGCCGCAGTCCGGCCCTTCGCAAGCGAACACGATGCCGGATCCCCCGGCCTTCAGGATCTCCCGGTAGTGGTCCGCTATGGCGTCGAGTTGCTCGCCGTCCGGAATGCGATAGGTCACGCGCTGCACCGGCCCCGAGACCCGCGCGCCTTCTATGCGCAGGTCCTGGCGAATCTTGTCCACCGGGGCCGTGACGAATCTATACGGCAGGGACTCGGCGATTTCCTCGTATTCCACGATGTAGGAGCGCGGAAAGCGGTCGAGGCCGGCGGGGTCTCGAGCGCCGGGAACATCCTGCGCAACCGACGGCGACGCCGCGGCGACGGCGAGCGCCCACCCAAACCATTTCAACGTTCGTAACTCCACGTCTGCGGCGCAGCGAACTCGACGTCAGCCACGGCCTCGCCGGTCATGAGCCCGGCGATGACGGCGGCGATGTCCGCGCCATTGAACAACACGTCGTTGAGCCCTTCCATCAGGGGCATGTGGACATCGAGTTCCCTGCTCTTTTTCCGCACCACCGCGAGCGTGTTGACACCCTCCGCCAGCTTGCCGAGTTCGTCCATGGCCTGTTCCAGCGAGTTGCCCTTGGCGACGCGATAGCCCAGTTGATAGTTCCGGCTCAAGGGCGAAGTGCAGGTGACGACGAGGTCGCCGACCCCCGCCAGCCCGAGAAAAGTGAATGGATTGGCGCCCAGAGAAACCGCGAACCTGCTCATTTCGGCCAGGCTGCGAGTGATGAGCATGCCCACCGTGTTCTGCCCTACTTCCAGCGCGGCAGCCATGCCGCAAACGATGGCATAGATGTTCTTGAGCGCGCCGCCCAACTCGACGCCATAGACATCGGCGCTGGAATAGACCCGGAACTCGGCGCTGCGAAGCACGATCTGCACCGCGCGGCGCAACGCTTCGCTGCTGCTCGCCACAACGGTCCCGGCATACTGCCCGCTCGCCATTTCTTCGGCGAGGTTCGGGCCGCTGATGACCCCCGTCGCACACTGCGGCAACAGTTCGTCGAGGATCTGGCTCATGAGGTGAAAGCCTTCCGCCTCCACGCCCTTCGTGCCGCTGACAACGAACGCCCCCGGCTGCACATGGGGGGCGACTTCCCGCGTCACCTCCCTGAACGAAGCGCTGGGGACGGTCAGGAACACGATGTCGCTCGCGCCGACGGCGACCGCCATGTCGCAGGTCGGCACCACATGGCCTTCCAGCGGGAATCCCTTCAGGTAGCGCCTGTTCTCGCCGTAGGCGCGCATGTCGGCCAACTGTTCGGGATCGCGCATCCAGAGGTGAGTGCGATGGCTGTTTTTCGCGATGATGTTCGCAATGGCCGTACCGAAGTTCCCGGCGCCGACGACAGCCGCTCGCATATCGATGTTCTCATCCCTGAGGCGGGCTATGTTAGCAAACGCCCACCGCAACTCGGTCTCAGTCGGCGCAACCCGGGCAGGGAGTTGCCGGAAATTAAATTAATTTGGAAAGCTTCGTACTTAAATACCTAATTTATTATGTTATTTATTGAACACAGCTTTCCAATACTGCAACAGGCCATTGCGCGGACCAGCCCGGTTCTTCACGCGAGCAGTTCGAGCAGCAGGGAATTCACCCGGCGAACATAGTCGCCCGGGTCGCTCAGCGACCGGCCCTCGGCAAGACTGGCCTGGTCGAACAGGACCTTCACCAGGTCGCCGAAACGGTCCTCGTCAGCCTCGCTGTCCAGTCTCAGCACCAGCGGATGATCGGGATTGAATTCGAAATGCGGCTTCGAGTCGGGCGCCGACTGACCGGTGGCTTCCATCAGCTGCCGCATCTGCGCGCCGATGTCGTGCTCGCCGAGCACCAGGCACGCAGGCGAGTCGGTCAGTCGCGTCGAGCGGCGCACGCTCTCGACGCGACCCTCCAGCACATCCTTGATGCGTTTGGCCAGAGCGTCGTCGTCCGACTCGTCCTCGGGCTTGCCCTCGCCATCGAGGTCCAGTTCTCCCCGCGTGACATCCTGCAGCGACTTGCCGTCGAACTCGTTGACGAACGTCATGAACCACTCGTCGATCCGTTCGGTCAGGAGCAGCACCTCGATGCCCCGCTGCCTGAACACTTCGAGGTGCGGACTCTGCCTCGCCGCCGAAAGATTGTCGGCGATGAGGTAGTAGATCCGATCCTGACCCTCCTGCATGCGGGCGACGTAGTCGGAAAGCGAAGTGCGCTGCTCCTCGCCATCCTGTTCGGTGGAAGAGAAGCGCAAGAGCTTCATGATCGATTCGCGATTGGCGAAGTCCTCGGCGACCCCCTCCTTCAGGACCTGGCCGAACTCGTCCCAGAACGCGTCGTAGTCATCGCCTTCCAGCCTTGACAGGGTATCGAGCACGCGCTTGGCGAGCGCGTTGCGGATCGTGGCAACGGCCGGATCCTCCTGCAGGATCTCGCGCGACACGTTGAGCGGCAGATCGCTGGAGTCGACGATGCCCCGAACGAAGCGCAGGTAGAGCGGCAGGAACTGTTCCGCGTCATCCATGATGAACACGCGCTGCACATAGAGCTTCACCCCGCGCGGAGACTCCCGGTTCCACAGGTCGAACGGCGCGCGACGGGGAACGAATACGAGGCTCGTGTATTCGAGCCGGCCCTCCACCCTGTTGTGGCTCCAGGCCAGGGGATCTTCGAAGTCGTGGGAGACGTGCTTGTAGAACTCCTTGTATTCGTCGTCCTCGATCTCGCTTCGCGAACGCGTCCACAGTGCCGTGGCGGAATTGATCACCTCCTCCGCCGCGGCTTCGGCGTCCCCGGCGTCTTCGTCCTCGCCGTCGTTGTCGACGTCGCTGTCCGCGGGCATCACCACGGGCACGCCTATGTGGTCCGAGTACTTGCGCACGACGGTCTTGAGCCGAAACGATTCCGCGAACTCCTCTGCGTCGGGTTTGAGGTGCAATACGACGCGAGTCCCCCGATCCGCCTCGGCCTCCTCGATGGTGAACTCGTCCTCCCCTTTCGACTTCCAGCACGTCCCCTCGTCGGTTCCGGCCTTGCGGGTGACCACCTCCACTTCGTCGGCGACCATGAACGCGCTGTAGAACCCGACCCCGAACTGGCCGATAAGCTGCGCGTCCTGGCGCTGATCTCCCGTGAGCCGCTCGAAGAACTCCGCCGTGCCGGACTTCGCGATGGTTCCGAGCTGCTCCGTCACCTCGGCGCGGGTCATGCCGATGCCGTTGTCGGCGACGGCAAGGGTCTTGGCATCCGCGTCGAACTCGATGCGTATCCTGAATTCCGGATCGTCGGCAATGAGCGTGTCGTCCGCCAAGGACTCGAAACGCAGCTTGTCGATGGCGTCCGATGCGTTGGAAATGAGTTCGCGCAGGAAAATCTCCCTGTTGGAATACAGGGAGTGGATCATCAGGTGCAGCAACTGCCTGGCTTCAGTCTGAAATCCGCGTGTCTCGATGGTCATGGGTCTGCCGCCTGGTGCGTGCCGGCGTGTCTCTTGCTTGTGCCGGGAAGGCCTCGAGGACCCCGACACCTCAGCTTCGCCCGCGCGCCGACCCGAAGGCAAAGCTCAAGATACCGGCCTATGGCGAGCCTATATGGGTTCGGCACGGCTTTTTTCAATCCGTACCCGGAAGGCCGACGGGTTTCATGGCGCTAGGCGTTCCGGCCTGACCAACCGGTGACTTCCGCCAGCGCCGCGCCGATTTCCGCGAGACTCCGGACCGTCCGCACGCCGGCCGCTTCGAGTGCGGACAGCTTTTCTTCCGCAGTACCCTTGCCGCCGGCGATGATGGCGCCCGCATGGCCCATGCGCTTGCCCGGCGGCGCGGTAACCCCGGCGATATATGCCACCACGGGTTTCGTGACATGGGCGCCGATGTACTCGGCCGCGTCCTCCTCCGCCGTGCCGCCGATCTCGCCGACCATGACGATGGCTTCCGTTCCCGCGTCCGATTGGAACAGTTCCAGGATGTCTACGAAGCTGCTGGCCGGGATCGGATCGCCGCCGATGCCGACGCAGGTGGATTGGCCGAAACCCATGTCGGTGGTCTGCTTGACCGCCTCGTAGGTCAGCGTGCCCGAGCGCGAGACGACTCCGACGCGCCCCGGCATGTGTATGTCCGCGGGCATGATGCCGATCTTGCACGCGCCGGGGGTGATGACCCCGGGACAGTTCGGACCGATGAGGCGCGTGTCCGTCAGGTCCAGCCGCGCCTTCACGGCGAGCATGTCGAGCGTTGGAATGCCTTCGGTGATGCAGACGATAAGTTCGATGCCGGCGCCGAGCGCTTCCAGGATCGAGTCCTTGCAGAACGGGGCCGGGACGTAGATCACCGATGCGGTGGCGGCGGTCGCCTCCACGGCTTCGCGCACGGTGTCGAATACCGGCAGACCGAGATGTTGGCTGCCCCCCTTGCCGGGCGTGACCCCGCCCACGAGGCGGGTGCCGTAGTCGATGGCATGCCGGCTATGCAGCGTTCCCTGGGAACCCGTGAAGCCCTGGCAGATCACACGCGTTTCGGCATCGACGAGTATGCTCACGGACTCGCTCCGGCGGCCTTCACCGCCTGCTCTGCGGCGTCGGCGAGGGACTCCGCGGCGATCAGGTCGAGGCCGCTGCCCGCGAGCCGCCGCGCGCCCACCCGCGCGTTGTTGCCTTCGAATCGAACCACGACCGGGACATCCACTCCGACTTCCGTGATCGCGCCGATGATGCCGTCGGCGATGATCGCGCAGGAAACGATACCGCCGAAGATGTTGATGAGGACGGCCTTCACGTTGCGGTCCGACAGGATGATGCGAAACGCCTCGCTGACCGCCTCCTTGGTCGCGCCGCCGCCGACATCGAGGAAGTTGGCCGGATTGCCGCCATGGAGTTTCACAAGGTCCATCGTGCCCATGGCCAGGCCGGCGCCGTTGACCATGCAGCCGATGTTGCCTTCGAGGGCAACGTAGTTGAGACCGAACGCATCCGCCCGCGCTTCCCGCGGGTCCTCCTGGGATGCATCCCGCAGCGCCCGCAGCGCCGGCTGGCGGTACAGCGCGTTGTTGTCGATGTTCATCTTCGCGTCGAGACAGTGGACATGGCCGTCGCCGGTGACCACCAGGGGGTTGATCTCGACCAGGGAACAGTCCAGGGCCCGGAACATCCGGGTCAAGTTGAGAAACAGGTCGGCGAATTCCCCCACCTGCGCGCCTTCGAGCCCGAGCGCAAACGCCATTTCGCGGCCCTGGTGCGGCTGGGCGCCCACGTACGGATCGATCGTCGCCCGAAGGATCTTCTCCGGGGTCTCGGCGGCGACCTGCTCTATCTCCACGCCGCCCTCGCTGGAGGCCATGACAACCACGCGACGCGACGCGCGGTCGATCACGGCCCCGAGATACAGCTCGCGCGCGATGTCTGCGCAGGCTTCGACGTATATCTTGCCGACCGGCTGACCGCTCGAGTCGGTCTGGACGGTCACCAGGCGATCGCCGAGCCAGCGCTCGGCGAAATGGCGCACGTCATCCATCGACTCCGCGAGCTTCACTCCGCCCGCCTTGCCCCTGCCGCCGGCGTGCACCTGCACCTTGCAGACCCAGCGCGACCCGCCGATCTCGCCCGCGGCCGCGACAGCCTCGTCGGCGGATTCAGCGGCGATCCCGGTCGACACCGGCATGCCGTATTCGGCGAACAGTCGCTTTGCCTGATACTCGTGCAGGTTCACGCTCGCCTCAAGATCCAAGCACTTTCGCGAATTCCAAGAGAGAGGCCGGGGAAACAGCCAATGCCGTGCCTACTATAGCCAGCGCGACGCCCAAGGGGTAGGGGAACGGGTTTCCAGCGGTCCCCAACGGGTTGACCCCCGGCGTATTGCCGAAATGCAGCGCATCTGTCAATCTCGCCGTTGTTCTCATGCTCACCAGGGGTAAGCGATTGGAAGCCGACATCGACGCGCTGCGCGCAGCCTTCCTCAACCGTGAATTCGACGAGGCGACCTTCACGATCGAGGGCAACAGCTTCGCCGAATACGCCCGCACATGCGGTGAGCTCGACGCGCGCTTCACCGACCCGACCGACCCCAACTTTCAGGCGCCGCCGACATTCGTGTCGACGCTGGTCGGCGGATTGGCGCTGCCGCCGGACTTCCCCAAGCTCAGCGGCGTCACCATGGATGCCGGCAAGGGTGTCGAGTGGAAGGCCCCGATACGCGACGGCGCCACGTTGACGGGCAAGTCCCACCTGCACGACATCTTCGAAAAGACCGGGCGTTCCGGACGCATGGTGTTTCTCGTCCGACGCATGGAGTTGTATGACGAGAACGGCACCCATGTCGCGAACGCCGACACGCGCACCGTGATCCGGGAGCCCTCCTCGTGAGCGAAGCCGTTGCCACGATCGACGACGTCGAGTTCGGCGCCGAACTGCCCACGTTCTCGCCCGACACGAGCATCGACAACATCAAGCGATTCGGCCGGCATGTCGGCTGGGGCGGACCGCGGTTCACGGATCACGAGGCGGCGCGCAGGGAGGGCTTTCCCGGCGCGCTCGTTCCCGGAGTCATGAGCCAGGGGTTTCTCGGGGCGATGATCCACCGCTGGGCGCCGAAGGCGGAAATTGTCGTCATCGACACGGTGTTCCGCGCTCCCGTGCTCGCCGACGCGCCGCACTCCATCGCTGGAGTGGTGACCGATGTCGACGAGGAAGCGGGAACCGTCGAGATCGACATCACTATCGCCAACGCAGCACGGGAAACGCGCGTATTCGGAACTGCGACAGTCCGCTTGCCGATCGAATAGCTCCCCACGTCGATGGAAAGACCACCGCAAAGGGTGCCGGACTGGAGGATGGCCGGCAGTCGCGCGCGTCGCTGCGGCGCGTGGCTCTGCGCGATCGCATTCGCGCTCGCCGGCTGCTCGCCGGGATCGGACCCGTCTGCCGGCGACATCACGCTGAATGACCGCGGCGTCGCCCTCATGGGCCACTACGACTACGAGACTGCGGAAGAGACCTTCGCCGAAGTGGTCGACAACTCTCCCCAATGGCTCGACGCGCGCGTCAACTGGGCGATAGCCACCCTGAACCGCCAGCACGAAGGGGATGAAAGGCGCGCCCTGGAAATTTTGGCGGATGTCCTCGAGCAAGACCCGGGTCACGCCCGAGCCGCGTATACGAGCGGAATCCTGCACCTTTACCTCGGCGAGGCCGAGCCCGCGGAGCAGTACCTGCGGCAGGTCGTCGAAGCTGATCGGGAGGACGCGTTCGCCGCCTATTTCCTGGGCCAGATCCTGCTGCAATCCGCGAGCCACGGGGAGGCGGCGTCCCGGTTCCTGCGCGCAGCGGAACTCGATCCCTATCTGCGCAGCGCCTATTGGGCCGGCTCGCAGGCGCTGCGGAGAGCCGGTCGCATAGAAGAGTCCGAGGCGCTGCTCGCCGACTACCAGCGGTTCGAAGACAACCCGGCCGCGCACTCCGCCGCATTCAGCTATGGCCGCATGGGCCCGAAGGCGAAAGCCCTTGCCGCCACGCACCCCGACCAGCCGGAATCGGAGCGCCCGGCGGGGTCGCTGTTCTCGGCGCGCGCGCGCATCGGGGCCGGAGCGTGGGCTTCCGTCACGGCCGCGGATATCGACGGCGACGGGACACTGGATCTCGCCGCCTCGGGACCCGACGGCAACCGCTTCTTCTTCGGCGTGGAGGACGGCGCCTTCGCCCCCGATGCCGACCATCCCCTCGCGGCGGCGAGCCCCGGCGCGAGCCTGTGGGGAGACATGGACGACGACGGCGACGTGGACATGCTGCTCTGCGGCCCTGCGGGCATTCGGCTATGGCAGCAACTGGAGCGCGGAAGCTGGGAGCGCCTGGAAATCGGTCACGACGCGCCGTGCGACGCAGGCGCGGTGTTCGACGCCGACCACGATGGCGACCTCGACATCTTCGTCACCGGCCCGGGCGGAAGCGAACTGCTGAACAACAATCGCGATGGTTCGTTCCGTCCGCTCGCCGCCGAAATGGGAATAGGCGGCGGACCGGGACGCCAGGTGCTCGCCGCCGACCTCGACAACGATCGCGACCTCGACATCCTGGTCCTGAAAAGCGAACCCCCCCACGATATCTGGCAGAACGATCGCACCTGGCGCTATCAGGCTTTTCCCGGACTGGACGACCTGCGCCGCGCGCCGCTCGCGGCGGTCACTGCCGCCGACACGGACGCGGACGGAAGGCTCGAAATCTACGCCGTCTCCTCGACCGGCGAATTGCTTGCCTGGCGGCGCAGCGGCGGTTCCTGGGAGAAGGCGCTGCTTGGTCCCGCCGAAACCGCCATACGGGGGGCTCAACTCGCCGCGGTGGACTTCGACGGCGATGGTCTGCTGGAACTGCTGCGCGTCGAATCGGCGCGCGTGTCCATCGTCGACCCGCGCACCGGAGCCGTATCCTGGTGGCAGAGCGTCGGCGACGACGCCACCGCCCTGCCCTTGCCGCTCGACCCCGCGAAAGGCCCTGCGCTGGTGGTCGCCGGTGCCGGCGGCCTCTATCTCTGGCCCCCGGGGCCAGGCCGCTTTCCCTTCCTGGCACTGTCGCTCAGCGGACGCAGCGAATCGGATCAGATGCGCTCCAACGCTTCCGGCATCGGTACGCGCGTGCAGGTCAAGACACGGGGACGCTGGACCGTTCTGGACGCACTCGACACGCACTCCGGACCCGGACAGAGTCTCGTCCCGTTGAGCGTGGGTCTGGGCGGGAGTCCCCGCGCCGAGTTCATCGCGTTGCAATGGTCCGACGGCGTTGCGCAAACGGAAATGGACCTCGACGCCGGGCGCCTGCACGAAATCGCGGAAACGCAGCGCCAACTCGCGAGTTGTCCCGTCGTGTTCGCGTGGAACGGCGAGACATACGGTTTCGTCAGTGATGTGCTCGGCGTCGGCGGACTCGGATTCTTCGATGTGCCCGGCCGCTACGCCCCGCCGCGACCGCACGAGAGTCTCCTGCTCGATGCCGCCGCGCTGTCCCCGAGCAACGGTCGATACCGGCTGAAACTCGCCGAACCCATGGAAGAGAACGCGTACCTCGACTCCGCGCGCCTGCGCGTATTCGATCTTCCACCGGCCTGGTCCATGGTCCTCGATGAGCGCATGGCCACCGCCGATCCGCCGGTGACCGGAAGGCCCATCGCCTACCGGCAGAGCCGGGCGCCGACGCGCGCGACCAACGCGGACGGTGAAGACGTGCTGTCCCTCGTCGCCGAACGGGACCTGCAAGCCCCCTCGCCCGGCGTCCCGGACGCTCGGTTCATCGGCCTGCTGGAACGGGACCAGGTGCTCACTCTCGAATTCGGTGCGCCCATCGAAGCCGACGGCGCCGTGCTGGTGGCGGACGGCTGGATCGAGTACCCCTATTCCCAGACCGTCTTCGCCGCGTGGCAAGCGGGGCTGCGCTACCGGCCCGCCAGCCTCGAGGCGCGCGGCCGGGACGGCAGGTGGCGCATGGTCGCGGCGGAGTTCGGGTATCCCGCGGGCATGCCGAGAACCATGGCCCTCCCCCTGCCGGATCTTCCCGCGGGGACGGACGCGCTACGGATCTCATCCAACATGGAAATCTACTGGGACCGGGTGCGGATCGTCATGGAAGAGCCTTTGCCCATCGCCATGCCGCCCGCGTTGCGGCCCGTCGACGCACGCGTCGGAAGAACCGGCTTCGCCAGGCGCACGACCGGTCCACAGCGCGTGCCGCACTACGACTACGCGGCGCGCGCGCCCTATTGGGACGCCAAGCACCAGCGCGGCTTCTATACCTCGTTCGGGGATGCGGCCCCGTTGGTCGCGGACATCGACAGCGCCGTTGCGATCATCGGCAGCGGCGAAGAGGTCCACCTGGAGTTCCGCGCGGGACTGCCGCCGGCGCCCGGAGATCGCCGCTTCTTCGCTATCGAGTTCTACGGATGGGCCAAGGACATGGACCTCTACACCCAGCACGGCAATACGGTCGCACCCCTGCCACTGCTGGACAACACGGCAGCCGCTGCGCTTGAACGCCGCGCGCGCCTCCACGCCCGCTACAACGTGCGCTTTCAGGCGGGCCTTTAAGAGACCCGCCTATCGAAACGATCCAAGCTCCACAGTCCGCACACAGAGTTCTCTACGGTACGCACGGTGGAACGCTGGGAGCAGGGCCGCTCGGCGCCACCCGACTCAGCCGCAGCGCTGATCCTCATGGCGCAGAAATATCCCGACACCTTCGAGCGGCTGGCCTCCCTGTAAGACCTCCCCCACACCGGCCAGCCACCGCTACTTTTCCACGCTTGAGTTTTGGGTTGGGCAACCAAGGATATGGACCTCTAAACCTCACACGGCGATACGGTCGAACCCCTGCCCCTCCCGTACGGATCGGTACCGATCCCGACGCGCCACATCGCCAGCCCGTCTGCATGCCCGCTAGAAAACGCGCTTCTAAGACAAGGAAAATCGAGCCCGCCCACGCCTGAACTTGGCCTAGAATGCAACCTGAAGGATTCGTTCGGATGTAAGTGCATCCCTAATTTTGGAAATCATCAAGAGAGAGAATATGTTGACAAGGAATTTCGGCAAGGAGGAGTTGATGAGTTGATGGATGTGTATCGTCAAGCATCATTGCCTGCCATGTATACTGAACTTGAATTCGTGCGCAGGTCGGGCTTAATGCTTTGGGCAGACTGCCCCGAAGATCTCCCCCTCATTCGGCGACTGCAACGCGTCGTTGCTGGTGATGCCTGCCCCTCGGAATTCGAACGACCTCACTGGCTGATCGTCAAGGCCGAAATTCCTGATGACTTTTCCGCACTCGATGGCACATCAGGCACCCCCATCAAATGGCGCGTTTCCTACTGGAAATTGTGGGACGTTGAATCTTTGGTGATCAATCACCGACCCTCCGAAGCTGTAGATTTAGGGGACGCGGCAATTGATATCGGATTCCTCAAAGCGCTTGCGCGTCCAAAATCTTGTCTACCCATGCTTCGCCAAACGCAAATCATGTTGGATGGAGGATACGAATTGAGGCCGGACGTCAAGGCTGCTATCGATGAAAAGGAAAAACCGTTACTTGCGAGCATTAGGCTTTCGAAAATGAAACCATCAGGAATCGCGAACACGGGACCGACGAAACCCCATCACAATTCGCAAATCCCGCCAAAACTCCGCGAAAGAGTCTTACGAAGAGATGGCTATAGGTGCGTGTTTTGCGGCAAGGGTCCAACCGACACACCGCTAGAAGTTAATCACATCATCCCCCGGAGCTTAATTGGAAAGCTAGATCTTGATTCGACCCTTCATAATTCCGCCAAAAACCTGTGCACGACTTGCTTTAGCTGCAATCGTGGGAAAAGCGACAATCTGGCGCGGGAAGACATCGATTACTACCGCAACGCATTCTCGGACCCTCAGCATCCAAATCACAGCCTATTGCCATACCTCATGAATATTTCGGATATGCAATCCCACAAATTGTGATCGTATGGTTTTACATGACAGAAAAATGCAAAACTGTTGTGGCCGTGATGCGGCCCCTCCGTAATCCTCCATCAAGCGGCCGCCTTTCGTCGAACATGAGTGCGCTGCCATGAAACCAGTAGAGGGAGTGGTCTTGATTCGTTCGGGGGTTGCGGTTCGACGCTCGCCGCAGCGGTATCAGTGGATTGCGCCATCACTCGGCCAGAAAGCGATGCCCGATATTGATCCAGCCTGCGATGCAATCCCCGCACTGAGAGACTGCTCGCCCCGATTTCCGTATTGAGGCCGGGCGCCGCTCACGACAGCCGCTCACGGCAAGGAATGCCGCCGACGGATATGATCTTACACTCTCAATATGGCAGCCAACGATTGCCCGAGGGCGTCACCGTATGAACAACGCGAGCATGCCGGAAGTCGTCGGGCCGAGGCTGCGCAAACTGCTCGTCGCCGTGCTCGTGCTCTTCGCGCTGCTGATCGTCAATTCGATCTACCTGGGCGCTGTTTCCCTGCTGCAATGGCACGAAGGCAAGAGCCTGGAGGGGCCGCTTTACCAGTCCATGTTCCTCGGCCACCTCGCCCTGGGACTCGTCATCACGTTGCCCGCGATCATCTACGCCGCACTGCACCTGCGCCGCGCTATCCATCGTCCAAACAGATTGGCCATCCGGCTCGGCCTCGCGCTCTTCGCGGTCGTGCTGTTGCTGATCGGGACCGGCATCGCCCTGACGCGCGGCATTCCGCTGATCGAACTGCGCGGCGCTTCCGCCCGCTCCATCGCCTACTGGCTGCATGTCGCGGCGCCGTTCGCCGCGTGCTGGCTCTTTGTCCTGCACCGACTGGCGGGACCGGCCATCCGCTGGCGCGCGGGCGTCACCATCGCCCTCGCTGGTATCGGTCTCGGCCTGGCAGGAGCCTGGCTCGCCGAATCCCCCGCCACCGGGCGCAACCAAGTCCAGGCCGACTTCTCCCCGTCCCTCGCAACAACGGCGACCGGCGGGTACA
This sequence comes from Pseudomonadales bacterium, assembly GCA_963668365.1. Lineage (GTDB taxonomy): Bacteria > Pseudomonadota > Gammaproteobacteria > Pseudomonadales > Azotimanducaceae > VXNE01. Next base: position 2,858,856 of record OY764266.1, on the reverse strand, counting down.
TCCCCGCGGAAGAACTCATGCGGGACGAATACTGCGCCCGTTGCCATGTTGACATCCATGCGCAGTGGCGCCACAGCGCGCACCGTCTCGCTTCCTTCAACAATCCGGCCTACCTGTTCTCGGTGCGCAATACCCGGCGCATGGCGCTCGCCCGCGACGGAGACGTTTCGGCGGCGCGATTCTGCGCGGGCTGCCACGATCCCGTGCCGCTGTTCACCGGCGCGTTCGACGACCCGGCATTCGACGACGAGGCGCATCCCGCGGCGCACGCCGGCATTACGTGCGTGTCCTGCCACGCAATCGAAAGCGTCGGCAGCGGCCCGCCCGCAGCGCCTGCCAATACGCGCGGTAATGCCGACTACGTCATGGGAGTGCCGCAGCATTATCCGTTCACTTTCTCGAACAATGCGATCCTGGCATGGATAAATGGCCTTTCCATCAAGAGCAATCCGGACCTGCACAAGCGCGCATTCCTGAAACCGATGCACCGGACGGCGGAGTTCTGCGGCACCTGCCACAAGGTCCACCTGCCGGAGGCCCTGAACGCCTACAAGTGGCTGCGAGGCCAGAATCACTACGATTCGTTCCTCCTGAGCGGGGTGTCGGGCCATGGCGCGCAGAGCTTCTACTACCCCGAACGCGCACAAACCAACTGCAACGGTTGCCATATGCAGCCCGTGCCCTCCGCCGATTTCGCCGCCGATTTCGATCCGACGCTAGGAGAACCCGCGATCCGCGGGCACCAGTTTCCGGCGGCCAATACGGCGCTCGCCGCGCTGCTCGGATGGCCAGACGAGGTGGTCGATGCCCACCGCGCGATGCTGCGAGGCGCGCTGCGCGTCGACGTGTTCGCCATCCGCGCGGGGACCGACATCGAAGGCGAGATCATCGCGCCGCTGCGTCCCGAGGTTCCCGTCCTGATGCCCGGCGAGACCTACGTGTTCGACGTGGTGCTCCGGACCCTGCGCCTCGGCCACCTGTTCACGGAGGGAACGGCGGATTCCAACGAGGTCTGGCTGGACGTGACCGTAGACAGCGGCGGCGAGGTCATCGGCCGCAGCGGCGCCCTCGATAGCGTCGGCGCCGTGGACCCGTGGTCGCACTTCGTCAATGCGTATGTGCTCGACAGGAACGGCCAACGCATAGACCGCCGCAACGCCGAGGACATCTTCACCAAGCTATACGATCACCAGATTCCCCCGGGAGCGGCCGCCACCGCGCACTATCGCGCGCGGATTCCGGAGACCGCCGACGCTCCCGTCGAAGTCGCCGTCGCGCTGCGATACCGAAAGTTCGACACCACCTACATGCGGGCATTCCAGGGGCAGAGTTTCGAGAAGAACGACCTCCCCATCGTCACGATCGCCGAGGACAGGGTCGTCTTCCCCGTAGGCGTCGCGCCAGCTGCGGCACCCGCTCCCGACATACCCGAGTGGGAACGCTGGAACGACTACGGCATCGGTCTCCTGGCGAAGCCGGAACGCGGCGCCCTGCGCCAGGCGGAGAACGCGTTTCGCCGCGTCGCCGCATTCGGCAGACCCGAAGGAGACGTGAATCTCGCCCGGGTCATGATCCGTGAAGGCCGCCTCGACGAGGCGGCCGACTCGCTGCGCCGCGCCGCCGTCGACGGCGCCGATCCCTGGTCCGTGGCCTGGTTCGGCGGACTTGTCGACATGCAGAACGGCGAATTCGACGCCGCGATACGCAGTTTCACCGACCTGGCCGATACGCGCTTCGAAGAGGCGCGGCGGCGCGGGTTCGATTTCTCGCGTGACTACCGGGTACAGAACGCGCTGGCGCAGGCGCTGTTCGAACGCGCGAAGCTGGCGCCAACTCCCGCGGAGGAAGAAGAGTTCCTGCGCTCGGCCGTCAACCGCCACGAAGCCGCGTTGGCTCTGGATCCCGAGAACATCGCCGCCCACTACGGTCTGGCGCAGGTCTACGCGCGGCTCGGCAACCAGGAAGCATCGAGCCGCCATCGCGCGCTGCATGCCCGCTACCGGCCCGACGACAACGCCCAGGACCGGGCGGTGGCCGCCGCCCGCCGCCGCGATCCGGCGGCCAACTTCGCTGCCGGGGCGCTCGTCGTATACGACCTTCAGCGCGCCGGGAACCCGTGAACAGCCCATCTGCGGGAGAAGCGCGAATCCGCCGCGCGGCGAAGCGATCGCTGGTCGCCGTCGCGCTGCTCGCGATAGCGGGCGCCGCGGCGTTCCTGGCAACTCGATCAACCGAGCCCAAGGAGATCGTCGAAGACGCCGATGTTCCGGGTCCCGCCCCGGCCCCGCAAGCGGTGGTCGACGCCCCCGCCATCGCGTTCACCGACGTCACCGGTCCCGCCGGCATCCGCTTCGTCCACGAAAACGGCGCCTACGGCGAGCGGCTGCTGCCGGAAACCATGGGCGGCGGCGTCGCGTTCCTGGACTACGATGACGATGGCGACCAGGACCTTCTGTTCATCAACTCCGACCACTGGCCATGGCGCCCCGCCCCGCCGTCGAGAGCGACTTCAAGCCTGTACCGCAACCTCGGCGACGGTACTTTCGAAGACGTTTCCGCCGCCGCCGGATTCGATCTGACCCTGTACGGCATGGGCGTGGCCGTCGGCGACTACGACGGCGACGGAAACCTGGACGCCTATGTGACGGCCCTCGGCGGCAATCGATTGATGCGCAATGTCGGCGGGCGCTTCATCGACACCACGGCCGCTGCCGGGGTTGCCGGCGAATCGGATGCCTGGAGCACCGGCGCCGCGTTTTTCGACTACGACCGCGACGGCGATCTGGACCTTTTCGTCTGCAACTATGTGCGCTGGTCGCCGGAGATCGACCGCGAGGTGGACTACCGCCTGACCGGCGTCGGCCGCGCTTACGGCCCGCCGACGGATTTCCCCGGCGTTGACAGCTACCTGTTCCGCAACGACGGGGGCCGGTTCACCGATGTATCCGGCGAGGCTGGAATCCATGTCGTGAATTCCGCCACGGGAATGCCCGCGGGCAAGGCGCTCGCCGCGATGCCGGTAGATGTCGACCGCGACGGATGGCCGGACATAGCCGTCGCCAACGACACCGTGCGCAACTTCCTCTTCCTGAATCGTGGCGACGGCAGTTTTCGCGAGGCCGGCGTCGAATCGGGCCTCGCCTTCGACCCCGCCGGCCTTGCGACCGGGGCGATGGGCATCGACGCCGCACACTTCGCCAACGATGACCGCCTCGCCATCGCCATCGGCAACTTCGCCAACGAAATGACCTCGCTTTACGTCTCGCGCGCCGCAACCGGCATTTTCAGCGATGACGCCATCGTCACCGGTGTCGGCGCCGACAGCCGGCGCGCCCTCACCTTCGGCCTGGTGTTCTTCGACGCCGACCTCGATGGCCGCCTGGACCTCCTGGCCGCCAATGGCCACGTCGAACCCGAAATCGCCAGGGTCCAGGCGAGCCAGAGCTACGCGCAGCCGGCGCAACTGTTCTGGAACTGCGGCAGGGAGTGTGCCCGCGCCTTCCAACTCGTAGGCGACACGTTCCGAACTCCGCGTGTGGCTCGGGGACTGGCCTACGCCGACATCGACGGGGACGGCGACCTGGACCTGGCGATGACGCAGGCCGGCGGAGCCGCCGTGTTGTTGCGCAACGACCAGCGCCTGGGCAATCACTGGCTGCGCCTGAAGCTGCGGGCGCCACCGCCCAACGTGCATGCGATCGGCGCGCGCGCGGTCGTCGAAGTCTCCGGAACGCGCCACTATCGCACCGTCATGCCGAGCCGCGGCTACCTGTCCCAGGTCGAGCCGGTACTCACCCTTGGACTGGGCGCCGCCGAACGCGTCGACGCGGTCACCATCACCTGGCCCGACGGCAGGACAGAATCCTGGACTGGCCTCGAAGCCGATCGCGTCCACATCCTGCAGCGCGGAGACCCTCAATAGCGCGAAAGGCGCCTATCTCTGGCTACACTCACTGCCGGCCGTTCGGCCGTCGTGGCTCATGACGACAACCCGCCGCTCAGGCGGGCGCTGACCAGGCGATTGAGGCTCACCCCCTGCTCGGCCGCCTGGATCGCCAGATTGCGATGTGTCTCGGGCGGGATACGCACCACGAACCTGCCGCTGTATGGACGGTCCGCAAATGGCTTGGGCGGGGACTCGCCGGTGTCCCGCATGTCGGCCAGAACCTCCTGGACGAGATCCTGGATCCCGGCCAGCGCCTGTACTGGCGTCGACGCAAGCCAACTCAGCGATGGGAATTCGGCACAACGACCGACATGCTCGTCGTCTTCCACCGACCACGCAATACGATAGGTGTAGCGGTCAATCATTCCCCTGCTCCAGCTTCTCGATCGCCCTGATGACCTGTCGAACCTGGTACGCCTTGGCCATCCCTCGGTCACTCTGGATGTTCACCCGCGGGTCCCCGCGCCATGGCGTGCGGTACACGCGGTGACTCGTACTCCTTTGCCGAGGTTTGCCAAAATACATGTCACACAGTCTGCACAAGTCCCGGTAGCGGACTCCCCGCGGATTCCGTCGGAATGCATCCAGACTCACGACAGGCCACCATGGGCGAGGATGATACTATTAACGACACTAAAAATGGAGTTCTCACAGTGTCTCAAGCGTCCGGGGTCGGACAGATAGTTGACGCAGGACCTTTCCGTATTCACGGCATCAGATCATTTGTCTGGCAAGCCACCGACGTATTGCCCCGTGGCATCGAGACGATGTGTGTGGCCTGTTCCAGCCGGTGCATGGCCGGCCGCGACCTGGACCGCCAGTAGCGCCGGTCATCCCTTTCAGCGGTCAGCGACGACGGTTCTCCGCTGCGCCACGTGATCGCCCCAAGGTCGCCGGTAGTCACCATGTGCGCTCCGATGGAACGGTATTGCTCGACCACATCCGGGTGCGGATGGCCGAAACGATTGCGAAAGCCCGCCGAGAAGATCACGACGCGGGGACACGTCCGTTCGACGAAAGCCGACGATGAGGACGTGCGACTGCCATGGTGCGGCGCCACCATCGCATACACCGGCCGCGCATGGATGCGCCGCTCGGTGGCGCTGCTGACATCTCCGGTGAGCAGGGCCCGATGTTCGCCGTCGTCGATTTCGATGACGCAGGAGGCATCGTTGCCCGCCGCCGGACCGAGGGGCCACAGCACACGGAAACGCACGCCGTCCCAAAGCCACGCGTCCCCGCGTCGGCACGGCCGGGCCGAGATCCACTCTTCCGGTTCGCCCGCGCTGACGCCGCGAACCCTCAGTCGGGCCAGCACTGCCGTCGCGCCGCCCACATGGTCGATGTCCCCGTGGCTCAGGACGAGTTGGGTGACCCGCCGACCGTGCTCGCGCAACACCACCGGCGCGACGATGGCATCGCCGGCGTCGTAGCCCGAGGGATAGCGCGGTCCCGCGTCGTAGATGAGCGCGTGCCCGCGCGTCCTCGCCAGCACGGCCGTGCCCTGCCCCACATCCATGGCGATCAGGTCGAATCGACCCGGCGCAACGCGATCGACCAGCGGCAGCGTCGAGAACATCGCCGCGGCGAGGGCGCAACGGGCAACGCGCGACCACGGCAGGAGAAAAGCCAGGGAACACGCCAGCGCCGCGGCCAATACGCCGGCATTGCTGCTCGCCGGAACGGTCGGCACCTTGCCGACACGTTCGATGACCCACATGACCAGGCCAAGCGTCGAGTCCGCCGCCGCCAGCAGGACTTCGGCCACGGTCGGAGCGAGCGGCAATGCCAGCACGCCCAGGACCGACAGCGGCGCCGCCGCCGAAGCCACGAGCGGGATGAGCACGAGGTTGGCGAACAGCGCAACGGGCTGGATTTCGCCGGCGAAGATTCCGAGCCAGGGGGCGAATCCGACACAGATGACGATCTGCGCCAGGACGAGTTCGCCCGCTCGCGCGCGAAGACGGGATACCGCGCCGTGTTCGGACCGGCGGCGCACACGAGGCGCGAAATAGGCGATCAGCACTCCAACCGCCGCGAACGAAAGCCAGAAGCCGGTGGCGAGGGGCGCGACGGGATCCACCGCCAGCACCGCCGCAAGGGCCAGCGCGAATCCCTCCGCCGCGCCGATGCGCCTACCGGCGATCGCCGCAAAAATCCCCACGGCCGCCATGATGCAAGCCCGCGTCACGGGCAGCGACCATCCCGCGACGGTCGAATAGGCCAGCACCGCGGCAATGCCCGTCAGTCCAGAGACGGCCCGCGCCCGGAAACGCCGCGTGAGCGGCAGGAAGCGCCCGATCAGGTTGCCGAACGCCAGGCCCAGGCCTCCGAACATGCCGATGTGCAGACCCGATATGACCAGCAGGTGCACCGTGCTGGTGTCCCGGAACAAGCGCCACGCAGTTGCCGGAACCAGTGCCGCATCGCCCGTGCTCAGGGCGAGAATCAGGCCTCCATGCGAGATGTCCATGGTCTCGATCCGCTCGCGCAGGCGCAGCCTGAATTCGGAAACCGGAGCGCGCCCAGCCGATACAAGCTCCGCGTCCACAACATATCCCGTGGCGACGATATTCCGTCGAACCAGCCAGCGCTCGTAATCGAAGGCGTGCGGATTGACGTAGGCGCGCGCCGGGTTCAGCTTGACTTCCATCCGCCATCGCTGGCCAGGGCGCGGCATGTCTTCGCTCACCCACGAAAGCCGAACGCGGTCGCCCGCGTCGAGTCCGCAGGCGGCACCGCGAGCAAGATCGCCCTCGAAGCGGAAGCCATCCCCGGTCCGCGCCGGCAGGCCCCGCACCGTCAACTCCAGGCCGATCGCAGTCTCGCAGTGCGCCATCCGGCTCGACATCGCGTCGCCGATGGCCCACCAGCCCCAGGCCAGGCCGAGCGCGAACACGGCCGCCGCTCGCACGGCACGCACGCAAAGCAGCGCGGCGCCGCCGATGCCCACGATCATCGTCACCATCTCCGGCTGGGGCGCCGCATGCGCGACGACGACACCCCCGGAAAACGCCGCTAGCAGGGACCGCATGCGTATTTGTCACATGGCGTTGGCATAATGACGATATGCCACACCCGTTTTTCCAGCGGTACCTGCCAACCGCAGAGAGTATCCGTGAGAAACCGATACTGCGGCCGTTGAGACATCTCCTACAAGACCCCGAACTGTGGCATCTGCACCGTCGCTCGGTGGGCGGCGCCTGCTTCATCGGCATGTTCTGCGCCTTCATTCCGCTGCCCGGCCAGATGCTGGTCGTCGCCGCGCTCGCCATCGCCGCGCGGTGCAACCTGCCCATCGCCGTCGCGCTTGTCTGGGTGACGAATCCCGTCACTTTCACGCCGATGTTCCTGTTCGCGTACAGACTCGGCGCATGGCTGCTCGACATGGAACCCGTCTTCAGCGAGCTGGACCTGTCGTGGGAATCGCTCCGCGCCCGTTTTGCGGCGCTATGGTGGCCGCTGATCGTCGGTTGCCTGATCTGCGGCTGGGTGAGCGGACTCACACTGATGGTGATCGCCCGCCTGGCATGGCGGTTTCACATCCTGCGGCGCTGGCGACAGCGGCGCGAACGCCGCCGCGCCCACGCCCTGTCAAGGCCAGGGACTGCGCCGCAATAGCGCGAGCGGATCAGCCCTCGTGCAGCGCCTGGGCGGGATTCTCGGCCACGGCCTTCAGTGCCGGCCGCAATACCGCGAGGAAGCACAGGCCCAGCGATAACGCCGCGATAACCGCCAGGTCGCTGACCAGGACCTCGGACGGCATGCTGCCGAAACCCGTCCCCGAGAGGATGCTCTCTCCTGTCATCCATGCGATGACCCGAACCACCGGATCGACATTCCACGCGGTCAGCACGCCGGCGGCGAGCCCGACGCAGATCCCGAAGATGGCCACGGAGAATCCCTGCACCAGGAAGACCTCCACGAGGAACCGCGATGGCGCGCCGATGGTCGTCAGCATCGCGATGTCGCGACGTTTCTCGTTCACCAGCATGGTCTGTCCCGACACGATGTTGAACGCCGCGATGGCGACGACCAGGGCAAGGGAAACGAACATCAACGTCTTTTCCAGACCGACGGCCCGGAACAGTTCGCCGTAGCTGTCCATCCAGGTCGTGAGTCGCCAACCGGGGGCCAGCGAGGAGCGCAGATCGGCCTCGATCATCGGGACGTCCAGGGGATCGCCGAAAACCAGTCGCCAGCCGGCGGCGCCGCTCGCGAGAAGTCCCCGCCGTTCGATATCGTCGAACCGGACCACGGCGAGGGTCGCGTCCGGCTGCGCGCCCACTTCGAAGGTGGCGCACAGCGTGAACCGTTCGATGCGAGGACGCGCTCCGTTCGCCGCCGGGACCATCAGGACGAGCGCGACGGAATCGCCGACTCCGAGACCCAGGGCCCTCGCAAGGGGCGCCCCCAGCATGACTCCCCCGCGCGCCTCGAACAGGTCTTCAAGCGATCCGTCCACGATGCTGTCCTCGATCAGGCCGAAACCGTCCGACTCGTCAGCGTCCACGCCGAGAAGCGCCAGCGCCGTGACCGCCCCGCGGCGCGAAATCATCGCGGACCCCTGGAACAGACGGGCGACGGACACGACGCCATGCGCCGGCGCCGGTTCGTAACGCACCTCGAAATCCCAGTCTCGTGGCGGAATTGCCAAAGCGTGCGGCACAGCGCCGAGCAGCCTGGTTCTCAACTCGCGGTCGAAACCGTTCATGACGCTCACCACCACCGTCAGGACCATCACCCCGAGGGCCAAGCCGGCGAAAGACACCCAGTTGACGAAGGCAGCGTATTGATTGCGCCTAGCGGTCAGGTAGCGCCGCGCCATCCAGAGCATGTTGAGCAGGTGCGTCATCGAACCGGATGCCTCAGGTCAGGACGCCGTCCCGGAGCACCAGCGTCCGGTCGAGGCGCGCGGCAAGGCGCTCGTCGTGCGTGACGACCACGAAGGCCACGCCGGTGGCGCCGACAAGGCGGTCGATGACCTCCAGCACGCGCTCGGCGCTGCGTCGATCGAGATTCCCCGTAGGCTCGTCGGCGAGAACGACCCGCGGCCTCCCCGCGAGCGCCCGGGCGACGGCGACCCGCTGGCGCTCGCCGCCGGAGAGTTCGTGCGGCCGGTGGCCGGCGCGCGCAGACAGTCCCACGGACTCGAGCAATGCGCGCGTATCCTCGGCCACGTCGGCCATGGCCGCACCCGCGACAAGCCTCGGCATCGCAACGTTCTCCAACGCCGTGAACTCGGGCAGCAGATGATGGAACTGGTATACGAAACCCATGTGGGCGTTGCGCAGCTCCGCGCGCCTGGCCGGATTCGCGGCGGTGAGGTCTTCGCCCATGACGCGCACGCTTCCCCGATCGGGATCCAGGAGCCCTGCCAGAATATGCAGCAGCGTGCTCTTGCCGGAGCCGGACTGGCCCACAATAGCCAACCGCTCTGCCGTCGAGACGTCGATTTCGGCGCCGGCAAGCACCTCGATCCGCGCGCTTCCCTGGAAATACGCCTTGGTCAGTCCCTTCGCGCAAATCGGCGAGTTTTCATTCATGACGCAAGACCTCCGCCGGATTCATGCGGCCAGCGCGCCAGGCCGGATACAGCGTCGCCGCCAGACTGAGGCCGCACGCGGTGGCCGCAACCCGCGCGATGTCGGCTGCGGCGAACTCCACCGGCAACTTGTGCACGAAGTACTCGCCCATGAGGTCGATGTTCCACGCTTCCTGCGCCCACCGGTAGCCCTCCTCGGTCAGCGCCCCGAGCCCCAATCCGAACAACAGTCCCAGTCCGACGCCCGCGAGCGAGACCAGCAGGCCGAGGACAATGAAGACACCGACGATCAGGCTGGAGCGCGCGCCGAGCGTACGCAGGATCGCCACGTCCGACCTGCGTTCGTTGACGATCATGACGAGGCTCGACACCACGTTGAACGCGGCCACGGCCACGAGCAGAGAAAAGATCAGGAACAGCATCCCCTTCGTCACCTGGATCGCCCGGTACACCGGACCCATCGAACGCAGCCAGGTGCCCGCCGCGAAGTCGTCCTTCCCCGCCACCGCGAGCGCCCTTGCGGCAATGTCCGGCGCGTCGAGAACGCGGTCGACACGCAATTCGAGCGCCTGCGGCCGCGACGGCGAGCGAAAGAGCCTCTGCGCGTCCCGGATGTGCGCATAGGCGACCTCTCCGTCGAGCTGCGACCAGGTCCTCAGGACCGCCGCAGCGCGCAGTCTCTTGCGCGCCGGGAACACGCCCAGCGGCGTGAGGGTGAAGTCCGGCATCACGGCGGTGAGGGAATCGTCCGGCGCCAGACCCAGTTGATCCATGAGGCCGCGCCCGAGCACCACGTTGAAGCTCCCCGGCCGCAGCACGTCGATGCTCCCCGTCTCGAAAAACCGTCCAATGACCGGTTCGTAGTCGGCAGGGTCTATGCCCTTCAGCCGCACCACGGCGACGCCCGTGCCCGTAGACAGCAGCACCCCGCCCGAGATCACCGGCGCGACGTGTTCCACTCCGGGCACGCGCAGCAGTTCCTCCACAACGGTGTCCGGCTCCGCAGGCGCGCGGCGCACCGCCATCGTCACATGCGGGACGACGCCCAGGACGCGCTCTTCAAGTTCCCGCTCAAAACCCCGCACCACCGCCTGCACGTACAGCAGGACGCCGACCGAGAGCACCAGGCCCGCCAGCGCCGTCGCCCCGACGAAGGAGACAAACCGGTGCCGGCTCCCCGCATAGCGGAGTCCGACATTGACCGCGAGGGGACGGAACAAGAGAAGTCCTGAACAAGCTCGAAAGCGATTGTAGAACGTGCGGTTGCGGGTTGCGTGGTCAGTCCGGGGCCAGGAGCGATGCCATCCGCGGCGTGGATCTCGGTTCGAACCTGTCGCCTTCGCGCACGAGCAGATACGCCGCCAGGTCGTTCGCGTCCGCGAAAGCCAGTCCCGCCTCCGGGCCCAGGACGGCGATCAGGGTCGCATAGCCGTCGGCCCACATCGCCGACGCGTGCACCACGGAGGCGGATGCCAGGGCGTGCGTCACCGGCGTTCCCACGCGGGGATCGATAGTGTGCGAGTACCTTTGTCCGTCGCGCTCGAAGAAGTTCCTGTAGTCGCCCGATGTCGCGACCGCCCCGTTCGTCAACGCCAGGACCCGATGCGCCGCGCGCGTCTGTTCCCCGTCGGGAGACTCGATGCCGAGGCGCCACGGGCGTCCCTCGGGACGATTTCCTCGCACGCGGACTTCACCGCCGATTTCCACGAGGTAATCCGTGCATCCCTGTTCGGTGACGGTCTCGGCCATCGCGTCGACGCCGAAACCCTTTGCCAGGGCCGACAGGTCGATGCTCACGTCCAGGGTCTTGCGCAATCGGTTGCCTTCCAGCTCCAGGTGTCGGAAACCGGTACGCGCGAGCGCCGCCTCGACCTCGACGTCTCCCGGCACTCCCCCCGCCGGTGCCGGACCAAAACCCCAGGCACTGACCAGCGCGCCCACGGAAACGTCGAAAGCCCCGTCGGACATCGCGCTCAGCTCCAGCGCGGTTCGCATCACCTCGGCAAGCGGCGGCGACAAGGTGGTCCACTCGCCGACGGGCGATGCATTGAATCGAGAAATCTCAGAGTTCTCATCCCAGTTGGACATCGAGGCGTTGACGCGGGCCAGGACAGCATCGATCGGAGCCTGGTCGAGAGTCGCCGGACATCGCGCGACCACGCGATAGGATGTGCCCATCGTCCGCCCGTCGACCGCCTGGTAGTCGGCGCCACCGCAACCCGCAGCCAGCGCGGCGAACACCGGCACACACCAGACCCTCAACATTTGTGCGGCAATTCCTGCATGGGGAGCGCGAGTCCGCCGGGTATCCTCGGCCCCGGTCAAAGCGGTTGACGTTGATCGAACCGCGCAGACAAACTTGGTGCCCGTCGAGTGTTTCCCTGCCAGACTTGCTCAATCACCCGACCGTACGCGCAACCAGCGTGCGAATCCGACCCGAAGAGAGAGAGTAGCAAATGGAATTCTGCATCGTCGAAAAGGCCGATCATGTCCTTACGGTCACCCTCAACCGGCCCGAACGGCTGAACGCGCTGCATCCGCCGGCCAGCGCGGAACTCGGCAAGGTGTTCGACGACTACGCGGCCGACGACGATCTCTGGGTGGCCGTGGTCACCGGCGCGGGCCGCGCCTTCAGCGCCGGGAACGACCTGCGCTACGTGGCCGAAGGCGGCAAGCCTTTCCGCACCTCCGGAGGATTCGGCGGCCTGACTTCACGATACGACCTGACCAAGCCCCTGATCGCCGCCGTGAACGGCTTCGCCCTGGGCGGCGGCCTCGAAGTCGCGCTCGCCTGCGACCTCATCATCGCTTCCGAAGACGCGGTTCTCGCGCTGCCGGAGCCGACCGTCGGCACCGGCGCCATCGGCGGCGGCCTGCAGCGGCTGCCCCGGATGATCGGATCGAAACGCGCGCTCGGGATGATACTGACGGGGCGGCACATCACCGCCCGGGAAGGCTGCGAACTGGGGTTCGTCAACGCTGTCGTGCCGCATGACCAGTTGATGGAGGAAACCGGAAAGTGGGTGGAGCAGATCCTCCGGTGCGCGCCTCTGGCCGTCCGGGCCAGCAAGGACGCCGTATACCGCAGTCTCGACATCCCGTCGCTGCCGGAGGCCATGGAAGCGCGCTTCGAGTCCGTGCGGGAAATGCTCCACAGCGAAGACTTCGCCGAAGGGGCAAGGGCGTTCTCGGAAAAGCGTCCGCCGGTCTGGAAGGGCCGGTAGCCGCGGCGGCCGACACCTGGACGCAGACGCGACCCTTCCGCCGCCCACGCCATCCGGAACCGTGAAAACCGCTGCCGTCAACGTCCTCGCCTTCGGCGGCGGATTCGTGATCATGTCCCTCGAACTGCTCGGCGGCAGGGTGCTGGCGCCCTACTTCGGCGGCAGCATCTACGTCTGGGGCAGCATCATCACCGTATTCATGCTGGCGCTCTCGGCGGGCTACCTGCTCGGCGGCCACCTTTCGCTGAAGCGCCCGAACCTGCGCAAGCTCGGCCTGATCCTGATCGTCGCCGGCGTTCTCGTCTGCCCGCTGGTGCTCATCGCCGAACCCGCGATGGGCTGGATCTTCGACCGCGTCGAAGATCCCCGCTACGGTTCCCTGCTCGCCAGCCTCGTGCTCTTCATGCCGCCCACGATCATTCTCGGCATGATCTCCCCCTACGCCGTGCGCCTGCTCGTCAAGGCCACGGAAGAGTCCGGCCGCGTCGCCGGGACCCTGTATTTCGTGTCCACCTTCGGAAGCGCCCTCGGCACGCTGGCAACATCGTTCTACTTCGTGCTCTGGTTCGAACTGAACACCATCGTGGCCATGCTCGCCGGTGCCCTCGCCCTCCTCGCATGCCTCGCCTTCGCCGCCGGACGGGCGGAATGAAGCGCGCGCTGCTGCTCGCGTTCGGCCTCGCCTGCGCCTTCCCGGCCGCCGAAGTCATCCACGAAGAACCGTCGCTTTACGGCAAGATTCTCGTGACCCGGGAAGCCGGCTTTCTGTGCATGAGGTTCGCCTTCCGCAGCGAACGTCGCAGGCAGTCCTGCATCGACGAGCGGGCGCCGCAAAAGATGGCGCTGCATTACACCCGCATGATGATGGCCTCGCTGCTGCTGGCGCCGGAGCCCGAGAGCATCCTGATCACCGGACTCGGCGGCGGCACCTTGCCCAAGGCGCTCGCCGAACTCCTTCCCGACGCGCGCATCGATGTCGTGGAAATCGACCCCGCGGTGGTATCCGTCGCCGACCGGTTCTTCGACTTCCGGGCGGTCGGAAACACAAGGGTCTTCGTCCGGGATGCGCGCGTCTTCACGCGGCGCGCGCTGCGCGACGGAAATCGCTACGAGTTGATCCTGCTCGACACTTTCGACGGCGACTACATTCCCGAACACCTGATGACGCTCGAGTACCTGCAGCAGACGCGCCGGCTGCTCGCACCGAACGGCGTGCTCGCCGCCAACACGTTCGCGATCAGCCGACTCTACGACCACGAGTCGGAGACCTACTACCGCGCGTTCGGGCCATTCTTCAACTTCACCGTCCGGGAGAGCGCCAACCGCATCGTGCTGGCCTCGACCGCGCCGCTTCCGGACAATCTGGCGCTCAGGCGGGCGGCCCGGTCCTGGCGCCAGCGCCTCGCGCCGTACGGCGTACCCATCACGAGCTATCCGCGCCGACTCGACCGCGCACAGAGATGGAACCGGGATCGGCGACCTTTGACCGACCAGTATTCGCCGGCGAACGTCTTGCAGAGGATGGACTGAACCGCACGATTGTCTCCGCCCGTCGATCGCGTCCGCCGCGCCGGCGAACGCGACATACAATGTCCCGATGCCCAGGCACCATCCTCCGCGTCCACATCAGGTAGCCCGCCCCTGACGATGATCCGCGTACACGCCTCCAACCGCATGGAAACCCTCGCCGAGTGGCTGGCGGACGACATGCGCGAACACCCCGCCGAGCCGCTGGACGCCGAGCGCATTGTCGTGCCGCATCCATTGCTGGGCGAATGGCTTCGGCTTGAGCTGGCCACGCGCCTCGGCATAGCGGCACACCTCAAGGTCGAGCTGCCGGCCGAGTTCGCCTGGTCGGTCATGCGCGAAGCCGTGCCGAGCCTCCCGGTCGAGTCGGCATTCGAACCGGGCGCGCTGCGATGGCGAATCTTCGACCTGTTGGGCCGCTGGACCGGTGACGACCCGGTCAATCAATACCTGGCGGACGGCGATTCCAGGAAACGATTCGAACTCGCCGACAGGCTCGCTCTCGCCTACGACCGTTGCCAGGTGTTTCGGAACGGGCAGTGGGACGCGGGCGATCGGACGGACTGGCACATTCGCCTGTGGGACGAACTCGTGCGCGACATCGGCGGGGCGACGCACTGGGTCGATGCGGTGGCCGCGTATGGTCGCGCAATCGGGCAGGCGAGCGGCGCGGGTGATGCCAACTCAAGACGCCCGACGGTACGGCTGTTCGGCCTCGCCATGCTCTCCCCTTCGTATCTCGAGATGTTGCGTCGCATCGGCGCGGTGATGGATATCGACCTGTTCCTGCTGAGCCCTTCTCGCGATTTCTCCGCACCCTCCGTCGCGCACGCCGATGCCGGGGGGGAGCGAAACGAACTGGTCGAGGTCTGGGGCCGCCTGGCGCGCGACATGCAGTCGCTGCTGGCCGAAAAGCTGTCGGCGGAGGCGGGCCGGCAGACCCATGGCGCAGTCTCGGGAACATGCCTTGGGGAAGTGCATCGGGACATCCTCTCGGGCCGGTCGGATACCGAGGCGCGCGCCGCAACCGCAGACTCTGCGAGCGCGACCCGAATCGGTCGGGACGAGACCCTCCAGATCCACGTCTGCCACTCCGCGACGCGCGAGGTGGAAGTGCTGCACGACCGCCTGCTGGGCCTGTTCGACGCGCACGAGGACATCCAGCCCGCCGATGTCCTCGTGCTCACCCCCGACCTGGACGCCTACGCACCCGTCGTCGAAGCCGTATTCGGCGCGGCGGACACGATTCCGTTCAACATCGGCAGGCAGCGCGCCAGGGCGGGCACGGCCATCAACGTGTTCCTCGACCTCCTGGCGCTGGCGGGATCGCGCTACACCGCGAGCGAATTACTGGCGCCGCTGCGGGCGGCCTCCGTGCGGCATCGCTTCGGCCTCGACGAGGGCGACCTCGCCCGAATTCGCGATTGGGTGGGCCGCGCTGGCATCCGCTGGGGCATGGACGCCGCGCATCGCACCGAGCAGGACGTGTCCGCGCCGGCCCACAACAACTGGCACCACGGCCTGCGCCGGCTTCTGCTCGCATACGCGATACCGGGCGACGACGCCCTCATCGACGGCATAGTGCCGTGCCCCCTCGACCGGCGCGGCTACCAGTCCGGGGCAAGCGACTACGAACGCCTGGGATCCTTCGTCCACTACTGCGACCTCGCCCGCGAACTGAATGGCTGGATCGCCGATGAACGCACGCCCGGCGACTGGGCGCGGCGCTTGCGCGCAGAGGTCCTCGGGCGCTTTTTCGTTCGCCAACCCCACTTCGACCCGGAGTCCGCCCGCGAGATCGACTCCGTGGCGCGCCTGATCGACGACTTCGCCAACGAGTGCGAAATGGCGGACACGGACATCCCGGTGCCATTCGAGGTCCTGCGCGACGCCCTCGTGAGCCGCGCCGGCGTCGAGGCGCGCGCCGTTCCCCGGCTGGCCGACGGCGTGACCGTCGCCGGCCTGGCGACGGGACAGGTGTTCCCCGCCAAGGCGGTCTGCCTTCTCGGCATGAACGACGGCGCATTCCCGCGCAGGCCGCCGGCAACATCATTCGAATTCATGGACGGCCTTTTCGGCGACGACGCGCGACAACTCGGCGACCGCGATCTGCGCGATGAAGACCGGTTCGCTTTCCTCGAGGCGCTGCTCGCGGCACGACGATGTTTTCTCGTGAGCTACACCGGCCGGGACCTGATGGAGGACAAGCCGATCCCCCCTTCCGTGGTGGTGAGCGAACTGATCGACTACCTGCGCCGGCGCTTCCCGTCGGAGGACGGTTGGGAGGCGCGCCACCCGCTGCAGCCTTTCAGCCGCCGCTACTTCGCGCCGTCGGAGCCGGACCTGTTCAGCTACTCGCAGGCGATGGCGAATGCCGCCCGCGCCGTCGAACGCAGTCCAGCACCGCCCGCGCGTTTCGTCGGCAAACTGGCTCCGGCGACAGAACGCCTCGCGTCACCAGGCGGCGAGATCCCGCTCGAAGAACTCATCCGCTTCTCCGCCAGCCCCGCGAAGTACTTCCTGCGCAACCGTCTCGGCCTGTATCTCGATGTATACGACGACGAGATCGGCGACGACGAGCCGTTCGAGTTGAACAACCTCGAATCGTGGCAACTGAAGACCGATCTGTTCCAACGACAACAGAACGGGGCGACCGGCGATCACGGGCTGTTGGCCGCCACCGGTCAGCTTCCTCCCGGCAACCTGGGCCGAATCCAGCATGGCGAGACGGCGAAGGAAACCGCAGCTCTCGCCGCCGCGTTGGCGCCCTACGAGGAGCATTGCGAGGAAGTCGCGGTGGACATCGCGGTCGATGGCTTCCGCATCGTCGGCACGGTGGCGCAGTTCCTTCAGGACAAGACCGAGTTTCTGTGGTCGCGCATCGGCGGCATACGCCGAAAGGACATGGTGGAGGTCTGGCTGCGCCTGCTGGCGTCGACCTGCGCCGTCGAGCGACCTGTCACCGCATACCTGCTCGGCACCAAGGAGAACGCGCCGACCATCGTGCGGGGTCCCGGTCCAGCCGACGCGCGTTCGCATCTGAGTCGCTGGCTCGAGGCGTGGGCGGATGGGCAGAACGAGCCCCTGCCGTTCTTCCCGGAGACCTCGTGGACGTGGGTCACGAGTCCTTCGAAAACGGAAACCGTTTGGCGGCGTGACCATGGCGAAGGCAACGACGACTACCACCGCGTGGTCTTCCCCGAAGCTCCCTTGACCGAAACGTTCCGTTCGCTGGCGCAAAATCTGCTTGGGCCGCTGAAAGGGGCGATGCAATGAGGGCTCCAGCACGAACGCAGCCGATCGACGTGGGGCTTGACGGCGACCTGCTCGTCGAGGCGAGCGCGGGCACGGGCAAGACCTACGCGCTGACCACGCTGGTCGCGCGCCTGATCGTGGAATCCGGGTGGCGCATTGACGACCTCTTGATCGTCACCTTCACCGTCGCCGCGACCGGTGAATTGCGCACGCGCGTTCGGAACACCTTGTGTGATGCGCTCGAAGTCGCTCGCGGCAACCACGAGGGCGACGGACTGGCCGGCGACCTGGTTCGTCGCTGGCGCGCCGAGCGAATCGGCCGGGACGAGATCGAATCAAGGCTCACCGCCGCCGTCCGGGACTTCGACCGCGCGAATGTCATGACCATCCACGGCTTCTGCCAGCGCGTATTGACCCAGTTCGCCTTCGACGCCCGCATCCCGTTCGGTTTCGGGATCAGCGGCGACGGCAAGGCCGATGTGGTCGCGGCGGTTCGGGACTTCTGGCGGCAGCACATCGCCCCCGAACCCATTCCGCTGCTGGAGATCGCAAAGGCTGACAAATTCAGCCTGGAGGAGCTCGGCAAGTGGGTCGGCGCACATCACGCCAAGCCGAGCGTGGTCCGCGGCGTCGCGGATTTCGCCGATGCCTACGCGTCGGCCATCGACGCGCACTTGAAGGCATTTCAGGCGGCCCGAGTCGCCTGGCACGACGAGGAGCAGCGGGCGGAGTTTCTGCGGGCCCTGGAGACGCTGAGATGGAACAAGAATCAGAACGCGGACCGCCTGGAGGAAGTCCGGAGCGCGTTCAGCGCGAACGATCCCGACCTGCTCCCGCCCCCGAATGCCGGTTATTTCGGTCGGCAGGAGCTCGCCGGCAAACTGAGGAAAAGACCGCCGCAGGAATTGCCGGCCATCCCCCTTTATGATCGCTTCGACGCATTGGGCGCCACTTCCAGGGAATTGCGCGATCTGTGGCTGCCCGACCGGCGGCAACGCCTGCTCGATGACGCGCGCGAGTCGCTGCGGCACGGCACCTGGAAGCATCGCCGCCTGAGCTTCGATGCCCTCCTCGCAGAACTGGACCGCGCACTCGAGGGAGAATCCGGCGCAACGCTAGCGAGGCGCATTCACGCGCGGTACCCGGTCGCCCTGATCGACGAGTTCCAGGATACGGACCGCCTGCAGGCGAGCATCTTCGAGAAGATCTATCCGTGCGGCGGCGCGGGTCCCGATTCGACGCAGGGGCGGCTCATGATCGTCGGCGATCCCAAACAGTCCATCTACCGCTTTCGGGGCGCGGATGTCTTCGCCTACCTGAACACGACCGCCCACAGGCCCGATATGCGCAAGCTATCACTTAGGCGCAACTACCGATCCGTTCCCGAGCTCGTGCGGGCCGTCAACGCGGTGTTCAATCACAGTCACCCCTTCCTGCGCCCGGAACAGATCCAGTTCGAGGGAGCGCAAGCCGCTACGCTACGCTCCGATGGCCTGATAACGCGGAGCCGGGCGGCGGACACCAGGCCCTTCCAGTTGCGGCTCTTCCCCGGCACGGCAGACGGCAAGAGCTGGGGCAAGGGCAAACTGAGGGAAGTGGTCGCCGATCGGGCCGCCGACGAAATCGCGCAGTTGCTGGCGCTGGCGCGGGACGGCCACGCGACCATCCGCCGCGATGGCGGCACGCGGGATCTTGTCGGCGGCGACATCGCGGTCCTCGTTCGCACCGGCGAACAGGGCCGCACCGTCGCGGACAAGCTGCGGGAACGCGGCGTTCAAAGCGTCGAAATGGGCATAGACAGCGTATTCGAGACGCTCGAAGCCGGTCAGCTAAATCACCTCCTGCGCGCGCTGGCGACCGATCCGGCCGAGTACAACTTTGCATCGCTGTTGCGCGGCGCGCTGGCGACCGATCTGTTCGGCCTCTCCATGTCCGATCTCGCGGAGCTCCAGGACGACGACACCTGGGCCCGCTGGACCATGTGGGCGCAAGACTCCCGCAGGACATGGAGCGAACGGGGCGTCGCGACCCTCATCCGAAAGCTGCTCTTCGCCAGGGACACGAATTGCGCCGCCCACCTGCTCGAATATCCCGACGGCGCGCGCCGCCTGACCAACATGCTGCATCTGGCCGAGTTGATGCAGGAGGCCGAGGCCAGCGCACGGCTATCGCCGCAGGGCCTCGTCGAATGGCTCGCCCGCGCGTCGGCGCACCCGGACCCCGGCGACGAAGGCGCGCAGCTTCGCCTGGAAAGCGATGAGCACCTGGTGAAGATCGTCACGATCCACCGCAGCAAGGGGCTGGAGTTTCCCGTGGTGTTCTGCCCGTTCGCCTGGTACAGGCGCCAGCGGAGAACGCGGAAAACAGCCGAGTACCACGAGTTGGAAGGCGACTTCGCCGAGATTCTCGATCTGAATCCCTCGAGCGACGCCCGCGCCCGGGAATGGATCGAAGACCAGGCGGATGAGTTGCGTCTCATGTACGTGGCACTTACCAGGGCAAAACACCGTTGCGTGGTGACGTGGGCGCGGGCGAACGACAGCCGGAATTCACCGCTCGCGTGGCTCATTCACCGTCCCAAGCTGCTGGCCGAGAGCACGCTCGAAGAACAACTGGACGCCAACGCGGCCCGTGTCGGGTCGCTGAGCGGCACGGCATGGCTCGCCGAGGTAGAGCATTTCGCGAACGAAGCCTCCGAGGCTATCGCCACGACCGTGTTGGACGGCGCGGCCTCGGTTCCCCGGCGCGTGGACGATAATCTGGAGCTTTCCGGACTCGAACACCTCGCCGCCCGGAACCTCGACCGTGAGCTTCAGCGCATCCGCCAGCGGACCAGCTTCTCTGCCCTCGCGTCCGACATGGGCGCCGCCACGACATCCGCGGAGCACGAGGACGTGGATCAGCCGGATCACGATCAGCACGACCTTGCCATCGAAGACCAGAGTGCGGCGCCGGGCGCGGAGACGGAAGACCGGCTGGACGTATTCACGTTCCCGAGCGGCTTTCGCCCGGGCAATTGCCTGCACGAGATATTCGAAAGGAACGTCGAACCGGCGGCAGATCTCGATCAAATCTGCCGGGACGTGCTCGCGAAATACCGCATCGACGCCAAGTGGGAGCCGATCGCGCGAACGATGGTAGAGAACACCCGCAACGCGCCGCTCGAGGGGCCGGTTGACGGAAGCGTTTTCCGCCTCGCCCAGGTGGAACGGCCCATCTCGGAAATGGAGTTCCACCTCCCGCTGAACGGCATGGCCCGCGCGAGGCTCGCTCGCTGCTTCACCGCGCATGGCTACAGGCACGGCATTCCCAACATTTTCAGCGACATCGACGGCTTCCTCCACGGATTCATCGACGTCGTGGCACGGCACGGCGAGCGCTGGTATGTCATGGACTACAAGTCGAACCGGCTCGGCGACAACATTCACGCCTATTCCGAACAGGCGCTGCGGGACGCCATGGGCGCGCATGGCTATGCGGCGCAGTACCTGTTCTACCTCACTGCCTTGCACCGCTTTCTGCGGTTGCGACTCCCGGAGTACGACTACGAACGCCACATCGGCGGCGTGTTCTACCTCTTCCTGCGCGGCATGTCCCCGGACATGCCCGGCCAGGGTGTCTATCGCGACGCGCCCAAGCGCGAATGCATCGAAGCGATCGACGCTTGCTTTTCGGGCTCGGTGGAATGAACCAGGACACCTCCCATGGAACCAACGTTTCCGGCGAGCGTCAGCGAGCGGGAGCGGTTGTTGCATGGTCGTCGAGCGGGGCCCGGCCACAGGCGGAGCCGAAGGCAACGGCTATGGGGCACCTGTTCGCCGACCTCTGCGAAATCCGGGCCATGGCGGACATCGACCGCTACTTCGCGGGACTGCTCGCCGAACTTGGCGCGGCCCCAGCCACATGCCTCGCGGGCGCAATCACCAGCGCGATGCATCGAAGCGGACACGCCTGCCTGCCCTTGGCCAGATGCGCCGGAAGACCGATCATCGAAATCCTCGAATGGTCTTCGGCGGAGTCGGGGCATGGGGGCGGCGATCTGCCCGACCACATCCGCCAGGCGTGCCTGCCCGCGTTCGGGGACCTGAAGGTTGCGCTGTCGGATAGCCCGGTAGTCGCTTGCGGCCAAGCGCTCGAAGTCAAACGTCCGCTGGTTTTCGATGGCGACAATCTATACCTCTACCGCATGTTCGCGGCGGAATCGCGGCTTGCCCAACGGATGCGGGAACTGGCGCGGGACGCCGCCGCGCCCTGCGTCGACGTCGCGCGCTGGATGCGCGAAGTACTCCACGAGGAGTCCGATGCCGCCATCTCCGCAGCGAAGATCGCGGTCTCGCGCCAGCTTTGCGTGGTCACCGGTGGGCCCGGCACGGGCAAGACCACGCTCGCCGCGAGCCTCATCGCGCTCCTGGCGGACTCAGGATTGGCCGAACCGCGCCGCATCGCGCTCGCCGCCCCGACGGGCAAGGCGGCGGCGCGGCTGCAGGAATCCGTGAGGACCCAGTTCCAGGCAAGAGCGCTGGCCGACAAGGTGCCCGCGCTGCGCGACTTCGTCCCCGTCGCAACCACGCTTCACCGGCTGTTGAACCGGACCGACACCCTTATCGATGCACTCCTCGTGGACGAGTGTTCGATGGTCGACCTGCCCCTGATGGCCCGGCTCCTGAACGGCCTGAAGGAGGGTACGCGATTGATTCTGCTCGGCGACGCGGGACAGCTATCCTCGGTAGAGCCGGGCTCGGTCTTCAGCGATCTCTGCGCCACATCCGACAGCGGAATCTCCCCGCTGGCGCCATGCATCGTGCGGCTCACGAAAAGCCATCGCTTCGGTCCGGCCAGCGGCATCGGGCGTCTCGCCGGCGCCATCAGCCGAGGCGATGCGGCCAGCGCCATCACCGTTCTCAAGGACAGCACCGACACCGACCTGGCGGACTTGGCCGACGAGTCCGCATTCGACCGGTTCGCGCGCGAAACCGCTGAGGAGTGGGCCGCGCACATCGAGGATTCGCGCGCCGGGGACGCATTCCCCGCCCGCCGCGTGCTTTGCGCCCATCGGCGCGGACCGTTCGGCGCCAACCGCTTCAATCGCCTGGTGGAGCGGCGCTTGCGAGACACGGGGCGCATTCCCGCAAGTGACGAGTTCTATCCGGGCCGCCCCGTCATCGTGACGCGCAACGACCGGGCGACGGGGCTATCCAACGGCGACGCCGGCGTCGTGATTCTCGACAGCGGCAACCGCCGTCGAGTGTGGTTCCCCGACCTCGCCGGCCAGGATGGCGACAACGCCCGATTCCTTGTCTCGCCCTCCCGCCTCCCGGAGCACGAGAGTTTCTTCGCCCTCACGGTGCATCGCGCGCAAGGGTCCGAATACGACGAGGTGGTGTTCATCCCCGGCGACGCGGACTCGCGCGTGAACACGCGGGAACTGCTCTACACGGCAGTGACGCGCGCGCGCAACAAGGTGACCGTGCGCGCCAATGAACACGCGGTTGCCGCCGCGATACGCCGGACGACCGCCCGCGCAACCGGTTTGCCCGAACGCCTCCGCGACAGTTGAGATCCCACGCTACCGCTGTGCGAGCTGGAACTGCGAGAGGCGCGCGCCGCCATCGAGGATCAGTGTCTCCCCCGTCACGATGTCCGCCCCTTCGATGAAGTAAAGAATGGTTTCGGCCACGGTATCCGGTGTCGCCGTGAGTCGTAGCGGCGCGCTCGCCTCCAGGGACGCCTTCGCGGCCGCATAGCGTTCCGCGCCCATGCCGCTTTCGAGCCAACGGCCCTGAATGAACCCGGGACACACGGTGTTCACACGAATTTCCGGACCCAGCGCCCGCGCGAGCGACAGGGTCATGGTGATCAATGCGCCCTTGGACGCCGCGTACGCGACCGAACTGCCGCCACCGGTCACGCCCGCTGTCGACGAGACGTTCACTATGCTTCCGCGGCCACCGCTGCGCATCGCGGGGACCACCGCGCGCGTCGCCTGGTACGCGCCCACGGTATTGACCGCGTAGATCTGCAGGAAGTCTTCTCTGGTCAAGCCATCGAGATCGTCGTGGGCATTGAATTTCGTCGTGCCCGCGTTGTTGACCAGCGCATCTATGCGGCCCCACTTGTCGACCGCCGCGCGCGCCAGCGCTCGACATCCTTCGTCGTCGGCAACGTCCGCCTGCACCACGGCCGTATCGACCCCGAATGCCTCGCACGCCGCCTGCGTCTCTCTCGCTCCCGCCTCGTTGCGGGCGAAATTGATGACCACATGGCAGCCTTTCTCCGCCAGTTGGCGGGCACAAGCGGCGCCTACGCCCGAAGAAGAGCCGGTGACGATCGCTACGCCGTCCTGAATGTCCATCCTGCAATGTCCTTTATCTGCGACTGGTGGCCGACGCTGTCTTCGGCGTCGGGAGTTCGAGACCCTATGATAAGGTCACGCCCGCAAATCGAGGGCGACCTGAAGCGTCCATCAGCAAGTGCGGAGGAAGAGACCCATGCGTCAAGGCATCGAAGCGGTCCTGTGGGACATAGGCGGCGTCCTTACCGCAAGCCCATTCGAAGCCTTCAACCGGTTTGAAGCGGCGAACGGTCTGCCTCGCGACTTCATTCGCGGCGTCAACGCGACGAACCCGGAAACCAACGCCTGGGCGCAATTCGAGTCGAACCAGGTCGATGCCGATGCTTTCGATGCCCTGTTTCACGCCGAAACCGCGGCGCTCGGCCATCCGGTGCACGGCAAGCGGCTGCTCGAGATCCTGAGCGGCGCGCCTCGACCACGCATGATCGACGCCCTGCGCAGTTGCAAGGAGCGTTTCCGCGTCGGCGCTATCACGAACAACATGAAACCCGCGAGCGAGTCCCCGCCGGCCACGAAGGACCCGAAACGCGCAGCGCTCATGGAGAAGGCGATGTCGCTGTTCGAAGTCGTCGTCGAATCAAGCATCGAGGGAGTCCGCAAACCCGACCCCGCGATCTACCGCATTGCCTGCGAACGCCTGGGCGTCGAGCCAGCCCGAACGGTGTTCCTGGATGATCTCGGCATCAACCTGAAGCCCGCCCGCGCGATGGGGATGCACACGATCAAGGTGTTGAACGAGGATCAGGCGCTGGTCGAACTGTCGGCGATTACCGGCTTGCGCTTCGACTCCTGAGGAGTCCCGCCGCCCAGGCGTGATGCGGATCTGAAAGTCTGCGGAACAAGTCGGCAAAGTTGGCGCGCGCGCGGCAGAGTCGACTCTGGGAACGCCTTCGGCGTTGACGTGAGCTACCGAATGGACGGCCGCATCACGGCGGGAGCGTGCTCCCATCCATCACATGTGCATTGAAATTTGAACGGGTCACGTTCATATTTCAATGCATGGAGGTTGCGAGACAACGTCACGCGCGCCGCGTTCGCTTGTTGCTGCGGGAATTCCCGGTCGTCGCACTCGTGGGTGCCCGGCAGGTCGGCAAGACCACGCTCGCCAGACAGATAGTCGCGTCGCGCCGAGGCTCAACTTCGTGGTTCGACCTGGAAGACCCCGCTGATCTAGCCCGGCTGGCCGACCCCGGCCTTGAACTGCGACCGCTCAAGGGCCTCGTGGTGCTCGATGAGATTCACCGCCTACCCGAGGTTTTCCCGCTGCTACGTACTTTAGCGGATCGCCCCCGAACACCAGCGCGGTTCCTCGTGCTCGGCAGCGCATCGCCGCATCTCCTGCGGCAGACGTCCGAGACGCTGGCCGGGCGGGTTGCGTTCCACGAACTCGATGGGTTCGACCACACCGAAGTTGGCGACCTGGAACGGCTATGGCTGCGCGGCGGCTTTCCGCGCTCCTTTCTGGCGGCGTCGGACCCGGCCAGCCGCCGTTGGCGAAACAGCTTCGTCGACACCTTTCTGTCGCGAGACGTGGCGGACCTGGGGAGCACGACACCGCCCGCCACTCTGCGCCGCTTCTGGACCATGCTGGCGCACTGGCATGGGGGGGTATGGAACGGGGCTGAATTCGGTCGCGCATTCGGCGTCTCGCACACCACGGTCAGACGCTATCTGGACTTGCTCACATCGTTGTTCGTGGTGCGCCAACTGCCGCCCTGGTTCGAGAACATCGGCAAACGTCAAGTCCGCTCGCCGAAGGTCTACGTGGCGGACTCGGGCATTCTCCACGCGCTGCTCGGCCTGTCGTCCCGGGAAGATGTCCTTTCACATCCCAAGGTGGGCGCCTCTTGGGAGGGCTTCGTCATCGGCGAGATCATGCATGTGCTTGCCGCGCGTTCCGATCAGTGCTTCCACTGGTCCACCCATAGCGGCGCGGCGCTCGATCTGCTGATCACCGACGGCAATCGCCGCCATGGATTTGAAGTGAAACGCTCGGAAGCGCCCCGACTGACGCCATCGATGCGCTCAGCGCTGCAGACGTTGAACCTCGACCGGCTGGATGTGGTGCACGCCGGCACAGAACGGTACCAATTGGGGTCTCGAATCCGGGCTTTGCCAGCGTCCCACATTTCGGCCGAACTCGCCTGTGTGCGGGAATGAGCGGTCACGACGTGCCTGCGCTTGATGGCTGCATGAAACCCGCCGGAGAATCATCACCTTCCTTAAGGATCCGAAACGGGCGGCTCTCAAGGAGAAAGGCGATGGCGTCTTCGAAATGGCCGTGGAATCCAGCGCCGAAGGTATCCGCAAAAGAAGCGATGTATTTGACTGCTCCTTGACCCCCTCTACCTAGGCTGGACACAATGCCTCGCGTCATGGCTAGGGTCTAATTTGCAGGAATGGAAGCGTTCGGAGAGTATCGAGTAGGGCACAATGACCCTGCTCACAAACACTGGATTGAATGTCGAGGCGAGGTTATAGCCTATGTGGAGAGTCCGACAAGCGGATGACACGTGGCGAGGCGTCGCGAAGCACAACGTCAAGCCAATGCGATTTGTGGTCCAAGTTGCATAACGTATCGTTTGAATGGGCCTGATAACCGGAGAGGGGTCAGACCCAGTCGGTTTCGGTCAGCCTGATAGCGACTCCAGGCGGGACACCCACTCATTGAATCGAGGGCATTCGGTCCGCATAGCCTCCAATCCCATTGTCTCCGCGACTTGGGGTCCGTGAACGGGCTTCCGGTATCTTGGGATGGCACCGACAATGCGCCTGCTTGGGGGGGTGTTCGGGTCGTCGTTGATATCCTCCGGAGTCGGGAATTGGCCACGTATTCTCCTCAGCAGCGCGACGGACTCGTCTGGAACGTCAATTAACCCTCCGAATGCCTCGACATCGGCAAACAACAGGCCCTCGAATTCGTACTGTTGAACGTATGGAAGAACTTTCGTTTCGTTCCAACTGGCACCGATCCTGTTACCAACCTCAACATGCAGATCGATCTCCAACTCCTGGACGGTCCTATCCCCTTTGTCGCGGAATCCGTAGAAATCGACCAGCGAAGTCACCGCGTCGAAGGACCGGTAAAGGCTCGCCATATCGGATGTCAATCGGTCTATCGTGACGTTGCCACCACCTCTGTCTGCATATCGCGCACGTCCTATCAGGACTGGCTGGATTTCAATGTTCATCAAGCGCAGATATTGCAGGAGCACCGCATTGACGAATTCCTCCTCCGTCTGACCCTCCACCGATACGGCCAGCCGGATCACGGGCGCCCGCCGATGAGGTTCTTCTGCCAAAGTTCGCCGGTAGTGAAATCGTCGAGCCAGATTTGGTAGCTGTCCGCGTCGAGTCTACGGAATTCCGTTCGTTTGTCACGAAGCTCCAGTACGACGATTTCATCCAGGCCAAACGCGTCAACGAGCAGCGGCGATTGCGTCGCGGTGATCACCTGCCTTTCCGTAGCGAGCGACTTGATCATATTGCCCACCAATGCGATGGCGGCGGGATGTAGGCCAAGCTCCGGCTCATCCAGCAGAATGACATCCGGCAGCAATGCCGGCGGCAGGTTCAACAACGTCACAAGCGCAAAAAACCGCAAAGAACCATCGGATGTCAGGTGCGCTCCGAAGGTTTCCTCCGCGCCCTTGAGCTTCCAACGCAGCATGACTTTTCCGTATCTTTCTTCGATCTGAAAGCGATCAAATACAGGCAGTATGCGGTTGATGTGACGACAGATCTGTTCGAAGCGTCCGACATCCTCGTGTTCCAACCGGTACAAAACGGCAGCGAGGTTGCCACCATCCGAGCGCAGGCCATTATTATCTCCTACATCCCAAGATCTCTTGAAGTTCGAGCTATCGGACGTGTCGTGAAACTGAAAGACCGCGCAGTTTCGCAACAGATGTACGATCACCGAAGCGGTCTTGCGATTGATGCGATCGGGCTGTCCAGCCTGTGCGTATTCGACAATTCGCGCCTCCTCGTGACCGACCCCGAGTGGTCGCCATTGCGGCTCCGTTGGAAAGGGAAAGTTCTGCCTGTTGGAACGGATCGCCTCCTCGGCAAAGACGAACCGATCAGGATGTGCATGGGCAAGCACGAAGCGATACTCGTCTCTGCCAGCATTCGTGTGCAAGGAAAGCTCGGCCTCCACGCGTTTCGTGCGGCTGCCACCACCAAAGAGCTGATCGCTAGCACCACCGTGCCTGGCAACGAACTCGCCGAGCCGTCGCGCGCGGAGCATCCAGCTCACCATCTCGAAGAATCGGATGAAGTTGGATTTACCAGACCCATTGCCACCTATCAGGACAGTTGTATCCGGCAATCCCGTAAGCTCGACATCTACCAAGGACCTGAAGCCGTGAATACGGACGGCGTCGATTCGGTTCATTCAGCCCTCCCGTTGCCGACGTCAGACCTGGTCTATGGCGGACGCCTTCATATCTTCTCTAATCTGCTGCGACAAATGACGATGGCGCATCATCCCTCCACATTTGCATCCGGGCGACCGGCGGCGAGGGCATTCGCCCAGGCGAGGCATAGGTCTCGGGATCGATAGCGACCGTCGTAGGCGTTAGTCTCTTGGCGCTCCACGATGGGGAAAGTGGAGTAGACGTACCGGATGTCGTCCCGGTCGGTGACGCCGTAGAGATGGAAGAATACGGCGTCAAGTTTCGCGCGGAGATACAGGCGGCGGTCCTCGTTCCAAAGGAACGGAGGCTTGACCTTGCCATCACCATCGAAATAGCCAAGATCTCGGGCGAAGGGCGCCATATCGTAGGTCGTGTATGTGAGTTCGAGGACGGCTTCCCGGATGATCTCGGCTGCGGTTTTGGGGCCGAAGCGGGTCTTGTAGTACGCCGGTGGTGGAACGATCGGGAGTTGCTCGACCATATACCAGTTGAGATGAGTAGTCTGAGCCTTTTGACGAACCACGAAATCGAGCACCACGGCACCTAAGTTCCCCAGCAGCAGAGCGCAGTCCGACCGATCTTTGACCTTGTCTTCTGGGAAGATCGCAGGTGCAGTATTCCCTAATCCAACGAACGGGACTGCCGCCGCAATCATTGTTCGGGAATCAGTCGCACGGGCGATGTCTCGAAACGCAACGGTCCATCCTAAAGGGTCAGGAAACGACACGGCTTTATCCGGCACCCAGTACTGCGGGATTGGTACGAAAGCCGGATCGGCCTTTTGTTCGGCACTTATGTCTCCGCTCAATGCTGGGTTGTGGAGATTCTCCTCGTTGACATTGACCGATGCCGCTCGGTGATCAAACTGGTGGATCATCCGGCCGACATAAAGCGGCAGCCACTGGCCGCTAGGGCTGTCGAAGCGGTTGCCACCGATGGGCCACGCGCCCTCCCGTTCCTCAAGCTCGTCGCGAGTGCGGAATAGATGGGAGTCATTGGTCATGTCAAACATGCGTTCGTACCTTACGGGCCATGCCTTGACTTGCTTTCCAGACGACCTATCCACAAGCACCGACAATCGCTTGTAGATTGCGGTCGTCAGGTTCGCGTCGCGACGACTACGGAAAATGGGCGCGGTACCAGTGTTGGGATTGACGCAAGCGAAATCCCGGTCCGCCAGCGGAAAGCAACGGTCGGGGTCGTCAAGCTCTGCAACATCGTGAACATAGAATGCGCACCTTGCGGGATCGACAACTGCCGACGGACCTGCGACAAAGACGCAAAACTTGAACGAGGCATGTACGTCTGGGAAGAAGACTTTTTTGTTCTCAAAGTCATAAAGGGCTCGCAACCGTCCTTCAGTCGCGACGGAACGGAAAAACGGCGACGCCGTCTTATCCGAAGCGATGCCCGAAGGGGTCAGCAAACCAATCACGCCATCCGAGTGCACCAACGCCATGGCGCGCTCCACAAAGAGCGAGTACAGATTCACATCACCCCGCGAAAGATACGGGTAGTCGCCGCCTTGCCGCGCCACGCTCGCTGCGACTACGGCACGGTCGCTGGCGTGTTGGAAGTCCGCCAAAAGAGGATCTCCCGCAACCTCCAGTGCCCGGATCATCCTCTTACGGTCAGATGCACGTTGCGCCAAGGCTATCTCACGCCGTCTGGACGCGAACCACTCCACCTGTTGCAGCTTGACTCGATCCCAGGGCGGGTTACCGATCACGGCGTCGAAGCCGCCTTGCCGGTTAGCGTTCTCCCAATCCGTCCAGACGCCTGGGAACGCGACCTGCCAGTTAAGGAACCGTTCGTCCTTGACGACATTGCGAGCTTGCGCTAGAAGTTCGTCAAAGGTGGCCGCATCCGGCACGTCACCCGCAACGTCTTCCTGGCCCATTGCAATCGCGATGGGATCGCCGTACTGGCCGATTAGCCAAGTGGCGATGGCAGCTCTGTCCTTTCTGTTGGGCTTCAGCCAATCGAAGGCATGCAGCAACGACAGAAAGGCATCCAACGGCGCGGTCCCTGCATGGATATCATCGAACAGCTTGGCGGACTGCGCCGTTTCGGCTAATTCCGCGTCGGACAGCGCCTCGATCGAATGCATGGGATTCGCCGCCGCCTTAGCGCGCGCGAGTGGATCGGAGACAAGCAACTCTCCGCCTTGCGTCACGGCACGTTGCAAGCCTTCATGCACCCAAGATCCGAAAAGGCTGTCGCCGCAGCGCAGGTGGTGATCGAGAAACGACAGCGGCGCACCGACCGTGAAGGTATGCAGCCAAAGCGACACCTTGGCGAGTTCCACCGCCATCGGATTCTTGTCAACGCCGTAGACACAGCGTTTCAGAACCATGCGGCGGACGATCTGGTCGTCGTCGAGTTGCGCGGGGTCTACGGACCATTTGTTCTGCTTCGCATTCTCGAGAATCGTATTGCGAATGCCTTCGATGCGCTCCGCCAAGGGAGAAACGTAGCCTTCCACCCGATTGCCTTCATCGAGCGCCTTGATCACGCGGTCACTCAGGAAATCCACGAGGCTGACCAGGAAGTGTCCCGAGCCCATGGCTGGGTCGCAGACCTTGAGATCGAGTAGGGCTTGGGCAGGGTCCACGCGCACTAATTCCGCCAAATCGTCAGGCGCGAGGGTTACCGAGTCGTGCGCGCCACCTTTTTCCGAAACTCTGGCGAGGAACGTCTCAAGCTTTGCGTCTGCCAGCGGCCCTACGGTTTCCTGGAGGATCAACCGAACAAGTGGCTCCGGCGTGTAGTAGCTCCCCGATCCCTTGCGAGCGAAGACATTTGGTCGCACCTCGATGTGCCCACCTTCGTGGACAGGTTCGAATTCCAGCAGGCGCTCGTAGATTGATCCGAGTTGCTGGACGGAAAGGCTTCGGTAGTTGATGTAACGGCGTCCACTGCGATGCTGCTCAAAGGAAAGTGCGTCGATCACGTCTGCCATGACGCGATTGGATAGCCGAATCCGGCTTAAAAGCGGTGTACGGGATGCATCAAACAGGCCGCTGTTGTACGGCGGCAGGCCGAAGGCCGAGTCTCCTTGGTCAATCACGCGACTCAAATCGTCGAGCGCCGTGTAGTAGCTCGTCGCGGTGGCGGAGAAGATCTCCCCCTGTTCCTTTCGCCGCCCGATATCCTGCCGCACGCGGCGGCGCAGACCGATGTTGTCGTAGCGCTGGTCGACCACAGGCAGCAATGCCCGGTCTTCGGCGTAGAGCAGGAATAACAGCCGATATAACAGCACCAGCGCCGCGTCTCGCACTTCGCTCAGCGGCGCACTCTCCTCCTCTTCGGCGATGGCTCGCACCAAGCTGGGGAAAATCTCCTCGAACACCAGCTTCGAGATGTTGGCGGCGACACGCTCTTCGTAGAGCTTACTCTCGGCGAGAGCGCGCTGATGCAGCGTCCGGCCATCCGCACGTTCTGCGAGGAACGCCTTCCGACCGAACAGGAGAACAAACAGCTTCAGGCAGTGCCGACGCTCATCGCTCGACAGTGCGAACAGCCCGTCGTTGTGTCCGGGGATGTTCAGGATCGCCGCCAGATCTACTTCAAGGAACCCGTCAGAGATCGAACCCGCGCCTTGATAGTAAAGCCGCCAATGTGCGCCGTTGGTCAGAATGCCCCAGCGGACTCGACCTTCCGTCAGGTCGTCCGCACGGCGCAGGTAGCGAAGCATTTGTGTGGACGGCGCCACAGTCCGATCAGACGTCCTGCCCAGAGGCCGAAGCCAGCGTTTCGACTCCACCACTACGGTCCCAATGGCATATCGCGCCCGCTCTTCCGCTATGCCGACCGCTCGGGACTTGGCAGCATCGTCGATGAACAGCAATCCGTCGGGAACATCGGTACGGCCCACCCCACTCAGGTTTTGCTGGCGCAGGTGTGCGGTCCAATCCAAACAATAGAGAGTCTTCCAGATCATCTTCGGTTTGGCTCTCATTTGGTGTGCCTTCGTGGGGAAACTCCTTGAAGATAGCGCGCAAGCTACTCTCTGCTTTGTCAAGGGTAGCGGCGTCGAGATCATCCCATTCCGGCAACTCGCCAATGGACTCCGGTTCGGTCAGGAAATCCGGTGCGAACAGGCCACCGCGAAATGCATTGTCGATGATCATGGGAGACTCCTGCGTCAGGGTGCCCGCCTCAGAACGGCCAAGCTTGGACTACTGCGCACCATCGAATCGATCAACAACCTCGCGGGGCGACACGATGCGAGAGCCATTCTAACCGCCCTCCTGGAGGTGCCAGCGATGGTTATCGTGGCACCGACGCGTCCTCGGAATCACTCAAGGGGCGAGTGCGGCGCAGAAAGTCGGTTTCGGATTCCGCAGCCATGGCCGCAGCGGCGATCGTCGCATCGGACGATTCGGCGAAAGCTGGCGCTTCTTGCAGGGTGTCCGCAAGACCCGGTGAGATCTCAATGCCGCGAGATCGCAATATCCCGCACGCCAGCGCCGCGCGACCTGCGGTCTGGCCCTCGGCATGGCCCTGGGCATGGCCGATGTTGTACCCCTTTCGTCGCTGAGAGCGAAGCAGCGGATCATCGTCGGGACCGGTGCCCTCTTCCGCGCCCATGGTCATCCCGACCCGCTCCAGAACCACGCAGGTGAGTGCTGACGGCGTCGTCTCGTTCATCGCGTCGTGAATCTCGAACGCCCCCCACCCTGAAAACGCCCGGCTTTCGGGGGCGACCTCGTAGCCGTTTTCTCCCAACAGATAGATCGTCAATCCGGGAATCAGGCCTCGGGGATGACTCGACGCCACCCGGTCCGGCACCTCCACCCACAACTCCGGGAATCCCCACGCCTCGTATTGCAGCAGCTTGCCCCGTCGCACGTCCGTCGTGTGGTCCACCTCCAAGCACCACATCCGGGATGTCGTGCTCGCCGACGACCATGGCGCGAAGCCCGGGCAGGACCGCCCGATTCGGCCACAGGTATACGGACTGGTCCGACTGCATGACCCGTCTGGGTTGCCCGTCCCCGTCGCGTTGAAGCAGATCCATCGCGCCGTAGCATGTGATCGGCGAACCGCGCACGGCGGCGATGCGCTCCGCCAACGCGGACAATGCTTGCCCCGGGCGTTCATGGACAGGGCTGGTCGGTTCGCGAACCACCCATGCCGTCTCCACGCGCGCGTCCCAAAACTCCAGGCGTCCGTCAAAAACCTCCAGCTCTTCGTGCGTCAGACGCATGGGTTCGCAGCCCGGGAACTTCAACGCGGGCGACGATGCCGTACCGTGACCCACCGGCGCGTCCAGGATGCGGGGCAAGGCGAATATCGGAGGAATCCGGCCGGGGAACCGAGCGGGCAAATTCTGCCAAGGCACGTTGCTGGCCATGCCCGCATTCTACACTCGGGCTGAAAGAGGCGGAAGCCAACCCACGCTCGGCACCCCCCTTTCCTTGTCCGGAAGCCGACTGTCTGTTAGGCCACCGGGCCGAGTTTCGAGGTGGCAATCATCGATGCCACAGCCTCGCGGTCCGGGATGGAGCTGGCAGCACCTGCGCGGGTTGCGGCCAGGGCGCCCGCGGCGGAACCGGCCAGCAATGCGTCCCGCATGCGTTGTCCCTCAAGCAGTGCCGCCATCAGGTAGCCGACGAACGCATCGCCGGCGCCGGTCTCGTCCACCGCATCCACGGCAAAGGCACCGAAAGCGATACGTTCGGCTCCCTTCCCGTAGCGCAGTCCATCCCGGCCGAGGGTGACGACCACGTCGCATGACGGATACCGCTCGCACAGCGCCGCAAAGGCATCATCGACAGCCGATCTTCCCGACAGCGCCTGCGCTTCCACCTCGTTCACGATCAAGAGACCGACGGCGCCGATGTCGTAGTTGCCTATCCGCTCGTCAACCGGCGCCAGGTTGAGGGCGAGTTTCTGGCGCCTATCGGAAGCCATCTGAAAGATATCTTCCATCCTGTTGATTTCGTTTTGTAAAAGGAGCCAGTCATCGGCATCGCATAGATTGAAGGCAGTATCGATGTCGGCATCGTTGAGCGTCCGGTTGGCGCCTCCGGAGATGACGATCGCATTTTCTCCCGACGGATTGACCTGGATGACCGCGTGGCCCGAAGGAGAATCCGTCTCGCGCACGGCCGTGACATCCACGCCGGACTTCGACAACTCCTGCTTCAGCCAGCGGCCTTCCGAACCGACGCAGCCCACGTGAACGACCCGCGCGCCCGCCCTGGCCGCCGCAAGCGACTGGTTGAGGCCCTTTCCGCCCGCGTGTATGGCGTACTCAAGGCTGGCGACGGTTTCGCCCGCAGCCGTGATATTCGGCACGCTGTAGACGTTGTCGATGCACAACGATCCGAGGTTGACCAGTTTGGGCATCTATGTGCTCGGGGGTTAGCCGCCTTCAATGCGCTGCATGAAGAAGATTTCGCTATCTTCCCGAATCGGCTCGAGCCAGGCGTCCTGGTAGATCTGGCCGTCGATGGCGACGGCCGACTTGATCAGGACCTGCTCGATTCCCGGCCACTGCTTGTCCACGGCGCGCACGACGCCCCGGTAGTTCGAGGCGTGGACCTCGATCTCCCTGGTGCCACCGGTGTGTTGCAGCAAATGCTCGGGAAATACCACCCTTGCCATGGCTCTGCTCTAGCCGATTTTTATCCTGTCAGGCGCTTCAGGCCTCATCATGCCCGTCGATGGCCGCCAAGACGCTCGGCGGCGACAGGGGCAGATCGCTGATGCGGAATCCGAGCGCGTCGCTGACCGCGTTGGACGCGACCGCCAGGGGCGCCACGATCGGGGTCTCGCCAACGCCTCTCACCCCGTAGGGATGCGAAGGATTCGGCACTTCGATGATCTGGGTGTCGATCATCGGCATGTCCGACGCCACCGGAACCCGGTAGTCGAGGAAACCCGCATTCTCCATGACGCCGTTGTCGTCGTAGATATACTCCTCGTTGAGGGCCCAGCCGAGGCCCTGTACGGCGCCTCCCTGCATCTGCCCTTCCACGTAGGCTGGATGAATCGCCGTTCCAGCGTCCTGGATCGCGGTGAAATTGAGGACATCGACCTTTCCGGTCTCCCTGTCGACGGTCACGTCCGCGAAGTTCACCGAAAATGATGCTCCGGCACCCTGCGCGTTCAAACTTGCCCGTCCGAGGATAGGACCGCCCGTGCGGCCCGCGTTCCCCGCGATATCGGCGAGGCTCAGGGGCGCGACATCGATGTTGACGCCGGGCTTCGGAACCGCCTCGCCATCCGTCCAGTCCACCTGGTCCGCATCGATGTCCCAGGTCATGGCCGCCCGCTGCTTGCACTCGGCGATGATGTCTTCGCAGGCCTGCACGACCGCCAGACCGGTGGCAAAGGTCGTTCGGCTACCGCCGGTGACATTGCAGAACCCGGTGGATTCCGTATCGCCCACATGGGCACGCACGATGTTGTACGGCACGCCTAGCGTCTCCGCCGCCATGAGGCACATGGACGCGCGCGAGCCCCCGATGTCGGGACTACCTTCCATGACCGTCACCGTGCCGTCTTCCGACAGCCGCACTTCCGCGCTCGACTGCATGCCGATGTTGAACCAGAAGCCCGCCGCGATGCCGCGACCCGTCCCGTCCGCTTTCGGCGTCGTGTAGTTCGGATGGACCTTCGCCGCTTCCAGGCACTTCTTGATGCCTATGGCGGGGAACGTAGGTCCGTAGGGTGCGTGCGTGCCTTCGTCGGCGCAGTTCGCGAGCCGCAGATCGATGGGGTCCATACCCAGTTTGCGAGCGAGTTCGTCGATCGTCGATTCCATGGCGTGCAGCGACTGCGGCGCGCCGGGCGCCCGATAGGCAGCGGCCTTGGGCTTGTTGACCAGCACGTCGAATCCCTCGATGCGGAAGTTATCAAGGTCGTAGGGGGCGAACACGGACATGCATCCCGGACCCACTGGAGCGCCGGGAAATGCGCCCGCTTCGTATGCGAGCCATGCCGTGGCGGCAGTGATCGTGCCGTCGCGCTTCGCGCCAACCTTGACCCGGCAATGCGATGCGGAGGTCGGCCCCGTGGCCCGGAACACTTCCTCGCGCGACATGACCATCTTCACCGGACGACCGGTCAACTCCGACAGTTTTACCGCCAGGGGCTCCAGGTAGATGACTGTCTTGCCGCCGAAACCGCCGCCGATTTCCGACGGTACGACCTTGATCTCACCCACGCTCTTGCCGAGCACGCCGGCTGTCATCGACCGCACGTCGAAGTGGCCCTGGGTGCAGCACCAGACCGTCGCCCTGCCTTCCTCGTCGAGGGTCGCCGTGCAGGCGTGGGGCTCGATGTAGCCCTGGTGCGCGGTGGGCACGCGGTAGGCGCCTTCAACCACCACATCGGCTGCTGCGAACCCGGCTTCCGGGTCGCCGCGTTCGAATTTCGTGATGGCGGCTATGTTGCTTGGCGCATCGCCTTGACCGCCACCAGTGCGCTGGTGCTCGTCCACCAGCGGCGCGCCATCCGCCATGGCGGTATCGACATCGAGCACGGGCGGCAGCACTTCGTAATCCACGTCGATCAATTCGAGTGCACTTTCGGCCAGGAAAGCCGTCTTTGCCGCGACCGCCGCCACGGCGTGCCCATGGTAGAGCGCCTTGTCCCGGGCCATGATGTTCTTCGCCAGGTCCGAAACCGTACCGCCCCCTTCGCCGGAGATCTCGCCCTCCGCGCCGGAGGGAAAGTCGGCCCCCGAAATCACCGCGTAAACACCGGGCAACCGCAACGCCCGGCTGGCGTCTATGCTCTTGATTCGCGCGTGGGCGTGCGGGCTGCGCAACACCTTGCCGTGAATCATGTTCGGCAGGGTCATGTCCGCGCCGAAGTTGGCGCGGCCGGTGACCTTGTCCACCCCATCCGGCCGGACAGGCCGGGTGCCAATCGCTCTATAGTCTCGTGCTTCCGCCACTCGAGTTCTCCCTTAGGCTTCGTGGGCCAATTCCGTTGCGGCGTCCTGCACCGCGCGAATGATCTTGTCGTAGCCGGTGCAGCGGCAGAGATTCCCCGCCAACCAGTAACGAATCGTGGTCTCGTCGGGATTGGGATTCCGGTCGAGCAGCGCCTTCGTTGCCACGATGAATCCCGGCGTGCAGATTCCGCACTGCAATGCCGCATGCTCGAGGAATTTACGCTGCACCGGATGCAGTTGGGAACCCTCGGCTATCCCTTCGATCGTCGTGATGTCGGCATCCTCCGCCTCGACGCCCAGGGTCAGACAGGAACAGACGAGGCGCCCGTTCAACATCACCGAGCACGCGCCGCAGTCGCCGGTCGCGCATCCTTCCTTGGTTCCCGTCATACCCAGTTCGTCTCGCAGAACCTCGAGCAGCGATTGTTGCGGTTCGCACAACATCTCCCGGGGTTCCCCATTAACGTTGGTGACGACATGTACCTTACTCATAGCGTGTTCTCATAGCTGTTTTCATATGTTTCGTATGCGAGTTTTTCTGCCGAGCTTTCGAGCACTAACGCGCGAGCGCCCGGTCCCTGGCGTTTGCCCCGGCCCGACGACACAGCACCGCAACCACCTTCTGTCGATACTCGATGGTTCCACGCTTGTCCGTGATCGGCGACGAGGCGGCAGTACAAGCAGCCCCGGCGGCAGCGAGGGCCTCGTCGTCCACCGTGGTCCCGATCAGCGCCTCGGCGGCTGCGGGCACCAGCAGCGCCGTCGGCGCCACCGCTCCAATGGCGACCCGGGCGGCCGTGCACGTGCCGCCGTCGTCCAGAGTCAGGGCGACGCCGGCGCCGGCGACGGCGATGTCCATTTCGGTGCGCGGAATGAACCGCAGATACCCGTCCGCCGTGCGCCCTTTCGGTGTCGGGAACTCGAGGCCGACCAGCAGTTCGTCCGCGCCGAGGACATTCGTCCCGACGCCGGTGACAAAGTCCTCACAGGCCACCCGCCGCGCACCCCCGGAACCGGCTATGACGCAGACGCCGGAAGCGGCGATGATGGCTGGAATGGTGTCCCCCGCCGGAGACGAGTTGCAAAGGTTGCCGCCGATGGACGCGCGGCCCTGGATCTGGGTCGAGCCGATCAGGTCGGCCGCTTCGATCAGTCCCGGCAACAGCGCCTTCAGTTCCTGGTTTTCGTTCAATATGGCCGAAGGGATGGCGGCTCCGATGAATACGGTTTCCGAGCCGATTTCAAGCCTGTTCGTATCGGCGATGTGCTTGACATCGACCAGCATGCGCGGCTCTCGGTCTACCGACCGCATCTGCACGAGCACATCCGTGCCACCGGCCAATATCTGTGTCCGCCGGCCTTTTTTCGCATGCGCGGCGAGAACCGAAACCGCTTCGTCCAGCGTCGTCGGTCTGGCGTAGGCATAAGCCTCCATTGCGTCTCCCAATCCCAGTTGATTGGCCGTATGTATACCATGAACTCGCGCCCGCCGGAACGTGTGTTTGGTCTATGCTTCCTTCACGCGGCGATTTTTGCGCGGTCGATCCGCATGTGGCCCGGCTGGCTCACCGCGCTGCTCCGTGCTTGACCGAATTGGATATTGCGCATGGCCGGATCACCACCGTCTCCCACGCCATTTGATCGTCGCGCGTACGCCCACCACCTCGCCGCTGTATCGGCCACCTGGACGGCTGCGATGGAGGCTGCGGGCATCGATGCCGTCGTCGTGCCGGCCGGCAGCGCCGGCGTTTACTTCCAGGACGACATCTCCCCGCCCTTCCGCCCCAACCCGAACTTCGCGCAATGGATTCCGGACGACGGTACCGAGCACTGCGTGCTCGTGTATCGGCCCGGCGAAAGGCCGCATCTCTTTTTTCACCGCCAAGCCGACTACTGGCACCTGCCGGCAGCGATTCCGGACTGGGTCGAAGAGGCTTTCCGGGTTGACGTTGGTGCCGATGCCGGCGCGCTCGCCGCCAGCGCCATCGACCTTGCCGCGCGCGCCGGCCGCGTGGCGTACATCGGCCCATGGCACGGCATGCCGGACGACGAGCGGGCAGCAGTCAACCCGAAGGCGCTTCTCTCGCAGCTGCAGCATGCCCGCGCCTACAAGACCGACTTCGAACTCGATGCCATGCGCCACGCGACCGACCTCGGCGCGCTCGGCCACCTGGCCGCGCGCGCGGCGTATTTCGACGGCGCGAGCGAGCTCGACATCCATCTCTCCTATCTGCGCGCGAGCCGGCAGACGGATGCGGACCTCCCCTATCCGAATATCGTCGCGCAGAACGACCACGCCGGCGTGCTTCACTACCAGCACCGAGACTCGCGCCCGCCGTCGCAGCGCCGCAGCTTTCTCATCGATGCCGGCGGCAGACACCTCGGCTACGCGTCCGATATCACGCGCACCTACAGCGCCGAGCCGGATGCGTTCGCGGAACTGATCGATGCCGTCGATGAGAAACAACGCGCCCTCATCGCCGGCATTCAGCCCGGAGTCTGCTACGTCGAACTGCACGAAAGCATGCACCGCAGCGTCGGCGAATTGCTGGCCCGGTTTGGACTGGTTCGCTGCGGAGCCGACGCGGCATTCGATGCCGGCATCACGGACGTCTTCTTTCCGCACGGCCTCGGGCACCTGCTCGGGCTGCAGACTCACGATGTCGGCGGGTGGATAGCCGCTTCGGACGGCCGGGTTTCGCTCCCGCCGCAACGTTATCCCGCCCTGCGCCTGACGCGTCCCGTCGAGGCCCGGCAGGTCTTTACCATTGAACCCGGGATCTACTTCATTCCGCAGTTGCTCTCCGCCGCCAGGGAACGATACGGGAGGGAGGTCGCATGGTCCCGTGTCGAGTCATTTCTGCCGTATGGCGGCGTGCGCATCGAGGACAACGTGCTGGCCACGGAGGATGGGGTCGAAAACCTGACGCGGCCCGCCTTTCGCCGCCTCGCACAGGCCTCCAGCTAGCCCTACCGAGTAGTCATAAAAAGGGCTGGACAATGGGCCTGTCGTCCTGTACACCTGCGCCACCATGGCCCAGTCCCAGATCAGCCGCACGCTGCGCGACGAGGCGGCACGTTTGCGGATCGTCGCTATTCTGTCGCAGGAGCGGTTCGACAGCCGGCGGGCCTTTGCCCGCAGGATCTGCGGGGAGTTCTCCTTCGTCGACACGCGCGGCCGTCTGCAGCTTGCGGGCTGCATGAAGGCGCTGGCGACGCTGGCTCGGGCGTCGCCGGAGATTGTCCTGCCGGCACCACGGGCAGCGGTGGCGAACAGGCCGCGCCAGCTTGAGGCCGCGGTTGACGAGCCGGTCGATGTTCCACGACACCCGGCCCGGATCCGGGATCTCGATATCCGGATGGTGACGCAGCGCTGTGAGCGTGAAGTGTGGAACACGCTGATGGCGCACGAACATCCCCATGGCATGACGACCTTTGCCGGTTGTCAGGTGCGCCACCTCGTGGGCTCGGCCCATGGCTGGCTGGGTTGCGTCGGGTTCTCTGCCGCGGCCCTGCGGGTGTCGGCGCGTGATCACTGGATGGCGTGGAGCGATGCAGTGCGCCGTGACCACCTGCACCGGGCTGTTTGCCTGAGCCGCTTCCTGATCCGTCCTTCGGTTTTCTGTGCGCACCTGGCGAGCCATGCGCTGGGGCGGGTGCTGCGGCGTCTGCCGCGGGACTTCGAGGCCCGCTACGGCTATCGTCCCTGGCTGGTGGAGAGCTTTGCCGATGCCGGTGTGGCGGGCACCTGTCTGAGAGCGGCCAACTTCCTCATGGTCGGCCGCACCGCGGGGCGGGGCCGTCAGGATGCGAGGAAGCAGCGTGGGCAGACGGTCAAGACGGTGTTCATGCACGCCTTGGCAGCGGACTGGCGTCGCCGGCTCGGGGTCGAGTGGGTTGATCATGCCCCGGTGCTGGAGCCGGGAGCGGGCCTGAACGCGGCCGCGTGGGCCGCCAACGAGTTTGGAGGAGCGCCGTTGGGTGACAAGCGACTGTCGGCACGTCTGGTGAAGAGCGCGGGTCTTCTGGCGTCCTACCCGGGAGGGAAGATCAACGCCAGCAGCGCCAGTGGCGGCAAGGAGATCACCGGGTTCTACCGTCTGATCGAGGCGCCCGCGGAGTCGGACGTCACGGTTCCGGCGATTCTTGCGCCGCACCGGGAGCGCAGCGTGCAGCGGATCCGTGGTCAGACCACGGTGCTGGCGCTGCGGGACGGCACCGATCTGAGCTTCTCGACGCGCCCCGGCTGCGACGGCCTGGAGGTCATCGGCAAGAACCAGACCGGCGCGAAGAGCCTGGGGTTGTCGCTGCATGCGACCCTGGCCGTGGCCGGGACCGGTCTGCCGCTTGGGGTGCTGGACCTGAACTTCGATCAGGAGGTGTCCCGGGAGGGGACACGGCGTCAGACACGGCGCTGGCTTGACGGGTTCGGCGATGTGGCGCGGGCGGCACGGGAGGTCACGGGCAAGACCAGGATCATCTATGTCTGCGACCGGGAGGCGGACCGCTTCGAGCTGTTCGATCAGCAGCGCCGCCATCCACGGGTGGAGTTGCTGGTCCGTGCCACGCACGACCGGGTTCTGGGACCATCGAAGCTCTTTGCCGTCATGCGCGGTGGCGAGCCCGATGGCCTGATCGATGTCGAGATCGACGGACTCACGGCACGGCCCAAGTCCTCCAGGAAGAAGGCGCGTCCGGCACGCCGCAAGCGCCTGGCCACCTGTGACCTGCGGTTCCGCCGCGTCACCCTGCCGGCGACACAGACCATGAAAGGGCGCGCACCGATGACGGTCTGGGCGGTCCACATCGTGGAACGCCACCCACCCGAAGACGAGGACCCCGTCCAG
Source organism: Pseudomonadales bacterium (assembly GCA_963668365.1). Classification (GTDB taxonomy): domain Bacteria; phylum Pseudomonadota; class Gammaproteobacteria; order Pseudomonadales; family Azotimanducaceae; genus VXNE01. Next base: position 2,816,828 of record OY764266.1, on the reverse strand, counting down.
TGGTTCCTGCTGACCACGTGTCAGGTCGAGACACCGTCACAGGCCGCCGACATCGTCGGCTTCTACCTCCAGAGATGGCGCATCGAGGACTTCTTCCGGGTGCTCAAATCAGGCTGCGGGGTGGAGCACCTGCTGTTCCGCACGGCAGACAGATTGCGGCGGGCCATCGCCATCAATGCCGTCATCGCCTGGCGCATCATGGTCATGACGCTGCTCGGACGCCAGGTGCCCGACTGCGAACCGCAACTGATGTTCACCGACCACGAACTCGCCTTCCTGCGCGACTATGCCCACCAGCACGGCCTGTCGGCACCGGAAGGACTCGGCGATGCCGTACGCCTGGTGGCCCACCTCGGCGGCTATCGCAACCGCAAGCACGATCCCGACCCCGGTCATCAGGTCATGTGGCATGGGCAGACCCGTCTCACCAGTGCCTCGCTGGGCCACCGAATCGGGCTCCAGACCGGCTTCGAAACCGGGTTCAAGGAAGGCCGCAAACACGCCCTGAGGCAGAAAACCTAACCCGTTGCCACGTCAATATGTGACTACTCGGTAGAGCTAGCCCGTCACATGGTGTGCGTTCGGTAGTCCGTCTCCCGCGCGCCCGCCAGGTAGTTCTCGATCTTCTCCCGCAGGAAGCCGGAATCGGAGCTGAACTGTACGCCCGCCCCGGCCACACGCTGGCCCTGCGCCCCCTTCGGCGTGGCCCAGACGACCTTGCCCGCCACCGGAATCCTTTCCAGCTCATCCAACAGGCGCAGCACCAGGAAGACCTCATCGCCGAGGCGAAAATGCCTGTCCGTCGGAACGAACAATCCCCCGTGCGTCAGAAACGGCATGTACGCGGCGCGCAGTACCCGCCGGTCCCTGATCCAGAGTGAAAGGACGCCGTCGTTTCTGCCCGACTCCCGCGCCTCGTGAGTCTGATCCGCCATGACGCAGAATTATGGCCGACCGCGACGTGCCTCGTCCGTAGGTCAGTGGCCCCGTCTGCCGTGGGAAATCTCAGTGCCTCAAGGCCGGCGTCTTCGGCCCGCCCCGCTCGTCTTCCATGGAAGCGAGGTCCAGGCGAACAGCAGCCGTTCAAGCTGGAGCTGACGCCCGAGGCCGCTGCTGGTCAACGCCGCCATCCGCAGCATCGTGAGTTGATCCGCGAAGTCAACCAGGGCCCGCGGGTCCTCGGCATCCCGCGCCATGCCGTGCACGATCCGCACCCAACGGCCGGTGAGTTCGACCAGGTCTTCATTGCGCCACGCTTCCGCGGCCTTGAGACTCGACTGCTCACCAGTGGCAACCGCGTTCAACACGACCCCGATGGGGTCGTCTCCACGCTCCAATGCCTCCAGGACTCTATATGGCGCACCGCCGAGTTCCGTCGCATGCGCTGCGGCGCGGTCCGCCTCGAAGCCCTGCGCCACGAGCCACGCAAGCACATCCGCCTGGCCAACAGCGAACACGGGAATACGTTGACAACGGCTGCGCACGGTGGCGGGCAACAGATCGGGCGCGTCCGTCACGAGAATCAGAAAACCTCCCGACGAGGGTTCTTCCAGGGTCTTCAGCAGGGCGTTCGCCGCGTTCACCGTCATGCGGTCGGCGCGGTTCAATACGGCGACCTTCGCCGCGCCGCGCTGTGCGGTCTGATACATGAATTCTCCGACGCCCCGGACCTGGTCGATCCTGACCGTCTGGCCGTCCGGATCGATCCAACGCAGATCGGGATGCGCGAGGGCGCGCGCGTCTGACTCCGGCTGCAGTCGCAACAGCGTCAGCGCACACCACGACGCGAGCATCTCCTCGCCCCAGCCGCCCGGTCCATGCACAAGCACGGCGTGCGGCGTCCGACCGCTCGCCATCATCCGTTCGAACCGGCGACACGGCTCCAGCAACCAGGGGGGAAGGCTCACGACGCCTCCCGGAATGCGCGCAGGCGCTTCTCGATCGCCGCCGCCACTTCGGCGGGCGACCGGGAAGCGTCGATGACGCAGATGCGGGCGTTGCCCCGTGCGAGTTCGACGTAGCGCGTGCGCACCCGTTCGAAGAATGCCCTCCGTTCGCGTTCGAAACGATCGAGTGACCGCGCCCCTATGCGGGCGAGCGCCTGTTCCACGGGCACATCGAGATACAGCGTCAGGTCCGGTTCGAGGCTCGGATGGACAAGATCCGTAAGGGTGTCGATCAGATCGGCGTCAACGCCGCGGCCCCCGCCCTGGTAGGCATGGGTCGCATCGGTGAAGCGTTCGCACAGCACCCAGCGCCCCGCTCGGAGATTCGGTTCGACGACCTCGGAAACGTGCTGCGCCCTGCCGGCGAACATGAGCAGCGTCTCGGCGAGCGGATCGACGGCTTCTTCCCGAGTGGACAGGAGCAGGCCTCGGATTTCCTCCGCAAGCGGCGTGCCGCCGGGCTCGCGGGTGACCGCCACCTCGATGTCCATCGCGCGCAGACATCGTGCGGCAACTTCGACATTGGTCGATTTCCCGGCGCCCTCGGACCCCTCCAGGGTAATGAACCGTCCGCGCGCCATCAGCGGCGCTCTCCGACGCTTCTCTTGGCGAGCTGGAACCGCCTCACCGCCTCGAGGTGCTCCTCCAGCGTCGTCGAGAACTCGCTGGACCCGTCGCCGCGCGCGACGAAGAACATGACCTCCTCCTCCGCCGGATGCAGCGCCGCATGGATCGCCGCGCGTCCGGGCAACGCGATCGGCGTCGGCGGCAGGCCGAACCGGGTATACGTGTTGTAGGGGTTGTCGCGGGCGAGTTGCGATCGTGTCAGGTTGCCGTCGAATTCCCGTCCCAGCCCGTATATCACCGAAGGATCGGCCTGTAGCCGCATGCCCTGCTCAAGCCTGCGGACAAACACCCCGGCGACCCTCGCCCGATCCTCTGCCAGGCCGGTCTCCCTTTCCACCAGCGACGCCGCGACGAGCGCTTCGGATTGATTGCGATACGGGAGGTCCCCGGCTCGCGCATTCCACTCGGTCTGAATCACCGACCGCATCTTGCGGTACGCCATGCGCAATATCTCGGCGTCCGTGGCGCCCTTCGCATAGTGATACGTGTCGGGGAAGAACTGCCCCTCCGGGTGATCCGAACCCAGACCCAGGCGAACGAGGAGTTCGCCGACTTCCGTTCCCTCGAGCGTCGGTTCGAGCCCCGGCGCTTTCGCGGCGGCATCGAGCAGGTCGGAAACCGTCCAGCCCTCCAGGATCTGCAACCTGTAGAAAACCACATCCCCGTGGACAAGCTGCCGCAAGACGGTATTCGGGTCGGCGCCCGGCGCAAACCGGTATTCGCCAGCGCGCACGGACTCGGTCGCCTCCTCCAGGTGCGCGAGAGCCGAGAACAGGGCTGCGCTCCCCACCACCTCTCTGTGTTCCAGGTCGCGCGCCAGGCGGCCAAAGTCGGTTCCCGGTTCAATCTCGACAACGGCCGGCTCGAGCAGGGGACCGGGCCGATCCGCCCACGCATGCACGAGCCTCCATGCGGCGAGCGATCCCAGCGCGATCGCCAGCGTGGCGGCGGCAACGAGGCTGTACTGCAAACGCCGGGACATGGCGCCGATTCTACTCGGAGGGAGAGTGTTCCGTTCGCGTCCGTCGTCCCGGACAGCCGCGGCTGGCTAGTGTCAAGGGCTAGATGCGCGTGAAGACCAGGCTGCCGTTGGTGCCGCCGAATCCGAACGAGTTGCTAAGCGCCGCCTTGACGGGCATTTCGCGCGCCTCCCCGGAGACGTAATCGAGATCGCATCCCTCGCCCGGGAGATCAAGGTTGATCGTGGGATGGATCACCTGGCGCTCCACCGACAACGCGGTGAAGATGCCCTCCACGGCCCCGGCGGCGCCGAGGAGGTGGCCGATCATCGATTTGCTCGAATTGACCGGCGTGCGCGTATCCGCGCCGAACACGGTCTTGACGGCGAGGGTCTCCGCCACATCCCCCTGGGGCGTTGAGGTGCCATGGGCGTTGACAAAGTCGATGTCGTCAGCTGTCAGCCCGGCATCGCTGATGGCGTTCTTCATCGAAGTGACGGCGCCCGCACCGTCGTCCGGGGGACTGGTGATGTGGTGCGCGTCGGCGCTCATGCCGAATCCAGCCAATTCGCAGTAGATGTGGGCACCCCGCTTCTGGGCGTGCTCGTAGGACTCGAGCACCATGACGCCCGCCCCGTCTCCCAGCACGAAGCCGTCCCGGTCCCGGTCCCACGGTCGGCTTGCGCCCTGGGGATCGTCGTTGCGCGTGGAAAGCGCTCGCATGGAGGCGAAACCCGCCACGGTCAGCGGTGACGTCGCTTTCTCGGAGCCACCCACGACCATGACGTCCGCGTCGCCGTACTGGATGGTCCGGGCCCCGTAGCCGATATTGTGCGCGCCTGTCGTACACGCGGTAACGATGGCCAGGTTCGGGCCCCTGAAGCCGTATTTCATCGACAGATTGCCGGCCAGCATGTTGACGACGCTCGCCGGCACGAAGAACGGCGACACGCGGCGCGGTCCTCCCCTTTTCAGAGCCTCCTCGGTTCTCGTGATCGTGATGATGCCGCCGATGCCCGACCCGATCGCGACGCCGACACGGCCGAGGGAAGCATCGTCCAGATCCCCTATGCCCGCATCCTCGACGGCCTGGATGCCCGCGATGAGGCCATACTGGATGAAGTCATCCATGCGCCGCGCTTCCCTGCGGTCCAGGTGCTCGGTCACGTCCAGGTCCTTCACCGCCGCGCTGATCTTGACGCTATGCGCCGATGTGTCGAAAGTGTCGATGCTCGCTGCGCCGCTTACCCCGGCCAGCGCGTTTTCCCAAGCGGTCTCGACCGCATTGCCGATCGGCGAGAGCAGGCCCAGCCCGGTGACCACTACGCGTCGTTTGTCCATTATTTCCCTTTGTTCAGGCGGTCGTCAGTGCAAATCGCTGCCTGCGGCCCGGCCCAGCGCGTCATCCACGAAAGTGTAGGCACGGGTCAGTGCATGTGCAATCCGCCGTTGACATGCACGGTTTCGCCGGTGATGTACCCGGCCTCGTCGCCGACGAGGAAAGAAACGGCCCCCGCGACCTCTTCCGTGCCGCCCATTCTGCCAACGGGAATTCGCTTCGCGATCTCGGCGCGTTGCGCTTCCGACAGTTCGGCGGTCATGTCCGTGTCGATGAATCCTGGCGCGACGGCGTTGACGGTAATGCCCCGCGCGCCCACCTCGCGCGCCAGGGCCCTTGTGAATCCTTCGACCCCGGCCTTCGCGGCGGCATAGTTGCTCTGCCCCGCATTCCCCATACTGCCGACAACAGAACCAATATTCACGATGCGCCCCCATCGCGCACGCACCATGGACCGCAGCAATGGTTTGGTCAGGCGGTAGACGCCCGACAGGTTGACATCGATGACCTCCTGCCACGCGTCGTCGGACATGCGCATCAACAGGCCATCGCGGGTGACTCCGGCATTGTTGACGAGCACCGACGGCGAACCGAAGTCCTGTTCCACCTTGCGCACCGCTGTCGCAATGGAATCGCTCGACTGCAATCGCAGGATGACGCCGGCTCCGTTCTCGCCGAGCATTGCGCGAACACGCTCCGCGCCCCCATCCGCAGTGGCGGTGCCCACGACGAACAACCCGTCGCTAGCGAGGCGGGAGGCGACGGCGCGTCCGATGCCGCGGCTCGCCCCGGTGACGAGCGCCACGCGTTTCTTGTTCATGTGGAATCGGCACCAAGTCCAGCGCCTTCGGCGGCACGGGAGCGCACGCAGCCCTTTACCGCTACGCGGTACTCAAACCCTGCCGAATTGACCACTTGACTGGTTGAGATGCTGCGACGCCTGCCAGGAGCGAAGCAGGTTCGCGCGTTTATTGATGCGCGAGAATGTAGTCGATGGCTTCCTTGACGGTGGTGATCTTTTCCGCTTCCTCGTCCGGGATTTCGGTCTCGAATTCTTCTTCCAGCGCCATCACCAACTCGACCGTATCGAGCGAGTCCGCTCCGAGATCATCGACGAAAGACGCTTCGTCCTTGACCTGTTCCTCTTTCAAACCTAGCTGGTCGCAGATAAGCCTTTTCACCCTTTCGTCAACGCTGCTCATGTTGTTCGTCCATGGTCTGTCGAAATTTCCGCGCTAAACCGCGCCGCCTGCTCCCGAATTCGCGGTTCACGGCCGATCTCGGAGGGCGGTGCGGTAGTGTAAGCACCGCTCCATCCATGTGCAATCAAAGCTGTCGCCTTGTGTCGCCTTGCAGCAATTCTCATTTTGGCGCCTCATTTCACTTTCAGGCACATAACGGTTTCCTTTCCCTACTCAATCCGGGCCAAATCGACCGCCAGGACCGAGTCCCTTGGAGACGGGTGACGGGCATAATGAGAATTGCTGGTCGCCTTGGCGCAGCCCTGAGGTCGCAAGCCGAGCACCGCATCCCCAAAAAAACCGAAAACATGCACGTGGTTATTCGAGCGCCGATTGCATGCCTTCCACGGTGCCTATGCCGGCGACTTGCAGAGACCTGTCGATGCGGCGCACCAGACCCGCCAGCACGTTTCCGGGCCCGCATTCGAGCAACCGGTCCACGCCGTGGCCGCGGATGGTCGCCACGCAGTCGGTCCATCGAACCGGGGAGCAAATCTGTTGCATCAGTTTCCGCCGGATCGTGTCGGGGTCCGCCGATACCGTCGCGTCGATGTTGTGCACGACGGGCACGTCCGGAGAGCACAAGTCAACGGCATCGAGCGCCGCCTTGAATCGATCCGCCGCAGGCTGCATGAGTTCGCAGTGGAACGGCGCACTCACGTCGAGCATGACGGCTCGCCGAGCGCCGGCTTCGGAACAGGCCGCGGCAGCAGCCTTGACAGCCGCCGCGGCACCCGAAATCACAACTTGACCAGGCGCGTTCAGATTCGCCGGCTGCGCGACGCCTTCGACCACCTCGCAGCACGCCGCCACGGCTTCGTCGTCCAGCCCCAATATGGCCGCCATCGCACCCTCGCCAACCGGCACGGCTTCCTGCATGAAACGCCCGCGAGCGTTGACCAGGCGCACCGCATCCGCGAAGGCCATGCTCCCCGCCGCCGTGAACGCCGTGTATTCCCCGAGGCTGTGTCCGGCCATCACCGCGGGCATTGCGCCCCCCCGCGCCCGCCAGGCTTCCCAGAGGACAACGCCGACCGTAAGCAGCGCGGGCTGGGTGACTTCCGTCTCGACGAGACGCGAAGCGGGTCCTTCGAACACGATGCGGGCCAGATCGAATCCCAACGCGTCGCTTGCCTCCTCGAAGCGTTCCCCGACCAGGCTATCCGCCGCCAGGAAGTCGGCTGCCATACCGACCCGCTGGGCGCCCTGTCCCGGAAACACGAAAGCTATCGCCATGCTGGAGATCTCCCGATCAATGGGTGGTGGGCAGCATTCGGGGCAGCACGCAGGACATCACGTCACGCGGTCTTGGCGGTCTTGCGCGCCAAGGTCAATCGTCGGGTTCGAGGATGCTGCGACCGCGGTAGAAGCCGTCTTTGGTCATATGGTGGCGCCGATGCGTCTCGCCCGTGGTCGAATCGACTGACAGCACAGGTTTCGACAACCCGTCGTGAGAACGGCGATTGCCACGTCGCCGGCGCGTCACCTTGCTCTTTTGTACCGCCATGCCGCTCTGTTCCTCTTCCGTTCCCGCTTGCCCCGCCGCCCCGGCGAACGGGCGTCTTCGCGCACCCGGCCGCGGCGGCGCCGCGCATCATAGGGACGTGTGTCCTGAGTGTCAAAAGCCCGCCGCCCGCAGGGCGCACGTCAGATTTGTTGGGATTGTGGAACATGAGGGTGTCGGGCGGAAGTCTGTAAGGCATAATGCCTTTACAGAATAACCGGACAGGAGATCCGAACATGCCCAGCGCCGAGAACATCGAAGAACTCGAACGCCGACGCGACGCCCTGATCGGCGAACTCGCGGTGGTCGGCGACTTCCGCCCCGGGTCGCTGGTGGAGACGCGCCGCAAGTGCGGCAAGCCGACATGCCACTGCGCGCGCGCGGGCGATCCGGGCCACCCCGGCTGGGCGCTGATGCGCCGGGTAGGCGGCAAGACGGTGACCCGGGGGGTTCCGCGCGCAGCCTTGGAGGAGACGCGCGCGCAGGTGGCCGAGCACAAGCGTTTCCGGGAGGTGTCTCGCCGGCTGGTGGAGGCGAGCGAGGCGCTGTGTCGGGCGCGGCTGAAGGCCGGCCGGGACGCGGGGCGGGACGCCAAAAAAGGGGGCTCCGCGATTCGCTGACGGCGGCTTTCGCGACCGACATGGCCGCCGAGATCGACGCCCTGGCGGGTGCCGGCGCGGCGGACGGGATCGACTTCGAGGCGCTCGAGACGGCGGTGCGGCGCCAGGCGCTCGGCCTGGCGGCGCGGCTGGTGGAGCGGCGGTTGAACGCGGACCGGCGCGACCGCGCGGGCGCGACGCTGGCGTGCGGCTGCGGAGCCCGGGCGGCGTACGCCGGGCGGCGCGCGAAGACCGTGACCACGGTGCTCGGCGCGCTGCGCCTGGAGCGCGCCTACTACCATTGTCCGGCGTGCAACGCGGGCTTCCACCCGCGCGATCGGGCGCTCGGCGTCGAGGGCACCTCGCTGTCCCCCGGCGTGGTCCGGATGACCGGCCTGGCGGCGGCGCGGGCGAGCTTCGCGGAGACGGGCGCGCTGCTCCACGACCTGGCCGGCGTGAACGTCGACGCCAAGCAGGCGGAGCGCACCGCGGAGGCGCTCGGCCGCGAGATCGCGGCGGACGAGCGCGGCGCTGTCGAGCCCGAGCCGGGCCGGGCGCCGACGATGTACCTGGGGATGGACGGCACCGGCGTGCCGGTGCGCCGGGCGGAGCTCGCGGGACGCGCCGGCAAGCAGGCCGACGGCTCGGCGAAGACCCGGGAAGTGAAGCTGGTCGCGGTCTGGGCGGCCGCGACGGACGCGCGCGGCCGCGAACTGCCCGAGCGGGAGCCCGGCTCGGTCAGCTACTCCGCCGCCGTCGAGAGCGCCGCGACGCGCGACTCCGACGCCGAACTCTCGCCGTTCGCCCGGCGCGCGGAACGCGAGGCGCGGCGGCGCGGCTTCGACCGCGCCCGCCGCCGGGTGGTGCTCGGCGACGGCGCGCCGTGGATCTGGAAGATCGCCGACGAGCTGTTCCCCGGCGCCGTCCAGATCGTCGACCTGTTCCACGCCAAGCAACACCTGTGGGACGTCGCCAAGGCGATCTACGGGCCCGGCACCGACATGGCCGAGCGCTGGGCCAAGCGCCGCCGCGACGAGCTCGACGACGGCCGCCTCGGCGCGCTGCTGCGCGCGCTGCGCCGCCACGAGGGCCGAGACGAGGCGCGACGCTGCATCGACTACCTCCGCCGCAACCGCCACCGCATGCGCTACCCGACGTTCCGCGCCGCCGGACTGTGCGTCGCCTCCGGCGTCGTCGAGGCCAGCTGCAAGCACGTCGTCGGCACCCGCTTCAAGCGACCCGGCATGCACTGGTCCGTGGCCGGCGTCAACGCCATGGCCGCCCTGCGCTGCTGCGTCCTCAGCAACCGCCTCGACGACTTCTGGAGCCGGCGCAAGATCCGCTCCGTCGCCTAATCAACAAATTTGTCGTACACCCCCGCCCGCAGTTACAATGCCGCCCCCTTGAAGATTGTCCTCGCATCCTCGTCCCGCTACCGCAGGGAACTGCTCGGCAGACTCGGCATTGCGTTCGAGACCATCGCGCCCGGCGTGGACGAAACTCCCCGCCCCGGCGAGTCTCCCGAAAGTCTCGTCCTCCGTCTTGCCAGGGCCAAGGCCGCGAGAGGAGCGCGACAAGGCGGTCCCGCCATCGTCATAGCCTCGGACCAGGTGGCGACCAGCGGCGAGCGCACGCTCGGGAAACCCGGGACCATCGAAGACGCCATAGCCAACCTCATGTCGATGGCCGGAACAACGGTGACGTTCATGACGTCCCTCGTCGTGGTCAGCACGCGCGGCGCAACACACGAGCACATCGACAATACGCGGGTACGAATGCGCAATTTCTCCATCGACGAAGTCCGGCGCTACGTGGAGCTCGAGCGGCCGCTCGACTGTGCCGGCGCCATCAAGTCCGAGGGTCGCGGCATTCTGCTGCTGGACGCGATCGAGACGAAAGATCCGACGGCGCTGATCGGGCTGCCGCTGATCCGGCTCGGGGCGATGCTGCGCGCGGAAGGCATCGGACTCTAGCGCCTCAAAGATCCCCGGACAGCGTTTCCGGACGAGGGCTCCACGCCCGAACCATCGTCTACTTCTAGCCACCCGTGCGTTCGCCCGTAAACAACGTTGCCATCTCGGTCGTCAGGCATGACGCGCACACACAGCAGCATGCTGTTGACGCGAACATCAGGCGCGAGATTCAAGCTGAGATACGTAATAGGCTTCATCGCCTCAACTCCTCGATCACCCCAAGCGATCATCTTCGATCACGGTCACCACAGCGGGTTTCCGACCTCTTCGCCAATACCGCGCGTTGCGCGCGGCAACGCCCATCCGCGTCACCGCTCTGCGCGCAGGCATCAACGTGGCGGTCTCGGTCACCGACGAAGGGCACGGCTTGGCGCCCGAGTGGACGCTCAACCCCGCCCGTTACGGGAATTTTCCGGAAAGCTCCGTTTCTCGGAACGCCCGTCCCCAGAGTGCCCTCTAAAGGAGTTCAGCGAACGTCGCCTACGCCTGCTCCTCCGTCTCCGCTAGCCTACCGCCGAACGGCCCGACTCCTACCCGCTCAGCACTTCCCCCCATCACTGAGGTCGCACGACCGGGCGCCAGAGCCTAAAATGGCTCGCCAAGTCCTCCGGGAGTTGGTTCGCGTGTTGAAGTCACTCAAGATGACAGGGTTTCGTGCCTTCGAATCTTACACACTTGATTCGCTTTCCCGAGTCAATCTCGTCGTCGGCAAGAACAACAGCGGGAAGACCTCGGTGCTTGAGGCAGTAGACCTGCTTGTCTCGGGCGGCAGTCCCGGTGCTATCTCCGAGGCTGCCCAACGGCGGGACGAAATGCGTCCAGTCGAATGGCGCACCGCGTTCCGCCGGGTTCCGAGCATAGCCCATCTATTCTACGATCACGTTTGCAAACCCGGTGCCAACTTTGAACTGCGTGGCCCAAGAAGCGCAGGCCGAGTGAACGTCGAGCTGGTTTCGTTGGACAACCTTGATGATGAAATTCTCTCCGATTTGTTCGATGAACGGCTCCCACCAGAAGCAGACCCCGCAATGGGTTTGGTTATCACTCTTAACTCACGCAAGACTCCAGAGTTCGTCTTTCCCGTCACTGAGGAAGGATTACTTCTCCATGACCCTCGCCGCCGATGGATGGCCCGTCCATCCGCTCGTTTTCTTTCCCTGACGGCAATGGACCCGCCCTACATGAGCGAAGCGTGGAACGCCCTCGTCACCGACGGCCGCGAGCAAGAAGTTGTAGACGACATGAGGCTGCTCATGCCTGACATAGACTCCATTCATTTCTTGACGAGCGGTCGCATCCCGAGGGGAGGAGGAATCGTAGTTGGCCTGCGCGGGGGTAGATCGAGATACCCTTTGGGCTCCTTCGGTGATGGTATGCGCCGATTGCTGCTACTCAGGTTGGCCCTCGCGAACAACGTTGACGGCTGCGTCCTCGTCGATGAGGTCGACACCGGCTTGCACTGGACTGTGATGGCTGGCATGTGGCGTCTAGTGGTTGAAGTGGCCCACAAGTCCCAATTGCAGTTGTTCGCCACCACGCACAGTCACGACTGCATCCTCGGGCTGGCTTCGATGATCAAGTCTTATCCTGAACTTGCCAACGAAGTCTCCATCCAGAAAATAGACATGTCACTCCGTCGAGCCGTCAGTGTCCAAGGCACCGACATCCCGGCCGCTCTCGAGAGCGGCATCGACTTTCGCTAGGTTTCTTTTCATGCCAGAACGATCAAGTCTTTTTGTTGAAGGCACGGACGACAAACACGCCATTCGGCACTTATTGCGGCGCCACGGCGTCGAATGCCCGTTTCCCGATGAGGTTGTCCCGGACACCCTTCCCGCCATAGTCCCCGCGATCAAACCTGCCGGGGACAAGGACAAAGTTCTCGACGCGATGGCCCCTGCGGTCAGATTCGGCACTGGCCATTCGGTCGGTTTCGTCGTTGACGCCGACGCGGCCGCGGCCAACAGTTGGCACGCCGTTCGCGACCGCCTTTCGTTTCTCGACCCCAGGCCTCCAGCGGAGTTGCCGGCTACCGGCTTCATCGCCGACGTGCCCGACTATCAGGTACGGGTCGGCGTGTGGCTCATGCCCGACAACCGCACCTCGGGCGCCCTGGAACATTTCCTCAAAGACCTGGTAGACGAGAACGACCCGCTGCTATCACTCGCCCGCGAGTCCACGACCGCCGCCCAGAATCGTGGTGCCACGTTTCCTCAAGTCAAATACGTAAAGGCTGTGATACATGCATGGCTGTCTTGGCAAGAGGAGCCGGGTCGGCCATTCGGCACCGCGATTGCTGCCAAGTACTTCGATGCGGACAGCCAGGCAGCCTTGTCGTTCTTGCGTTGGTTCGATGAACTCTTCGGAACGGACGCGGTAGGCAGTCCGGCGTAGACTCTTCCAATAGCGAGGGATGCCCCCTTCAGGGGTCGAGCCTTCGTGCTACGCACCGAGCCTCGTTCCGAGTCTCGATCCATGTACGCTTCAATCGCTGTCACGGAGACCTCCGAAAAAAGTTGGGGTGCAGGTCTCTTCGGACAAACCCACCTACCATCCCGTGACTTCGCTCAGGAATGCCGTTCGCCTGTCCCCGCGCGGGCTCCAGGACCCGCTGCCAGCATCTCCCATGTCGCGAGAAACGATGCGTCCGGCGGCGCCTCGTAGCGTTGTCGCTCATCCCCGACCGGCAGCGTCAGGGACGAGGCGTGCAGCATCAGCCGGTTGACTCCCGCGATTGCCGCCCCCCGGTCCGCGTACTTCTGATCTCCGATGATCGGGTGGCCGGAGGACGCCGCATGTACGCGAATCTGGTGCGTGCGCCCGGTTCTCGGAAACGCCCGCAGCCAGGTGGCGCCGTCTCGCGCATCGACCCGTTCGAGATCCGTCCGGGCGGGCATGCCCGCCGAATCGGGACGGACGCGCCGTTCGCCGTTGGGCATCTCGTATCGCAACAACGGCGTGCGAACCGAGCGCAGCCGGCGCGGCCAACGCCCGTGAACGACGAGGTCATAGCCCTTTTTCACGCGGCCCTCGCGAAACGCGGCATGGTAGTGGAGCAAGGTGGGGCGGTCCTTCGCGATGGCCAGGCAGCCCGAAGTATCACGGTCGAGGCGATGAACCAGCTCGAATGTCCCGCCGGGGTGCAAGGCGCGGACCGCTTCGATGACTCCGAGGGAGATGCCGCTGCCGCCGTGGACGGCCACTCCCGCCGACTTGTTCAACACCATGAGGTGTTCGTCTTCATGGATCACCGCTCCGTCGAGCCACCTGCGATGGCTCTCGACCTGATCTGCCGCCGACGCACGCGGCCCATCGACCTGGCGGGGCACGCGAACCGGCGGAATGCGAACCACGTCGCCGGCGACGAGCCGCCTGGAAGGCCGGCAGCGGCCGCCGTTCACGCGTACTTCTCCCTTGCGCAGCATGGAGTAGATTCGCGCCCTCGGAACGCCTTTCAGGAGACCCAGGAGGAAATTGTCGATACGCTGGCCGGCGTTCTCCGCGATGACCCTGTGTGTTGCAGACGGCCTGCCGTCCAGCGCCATGAACGCTCCCCTCGCTGACCATGAAACAGCCGCCCCGGTCGCCAGCGCTCACCGGAGAAGCACGCCACATGGTATAGTTGCGCCGCCTCGGCAGGACATCAAGTGTGCGGGGCCACCGTCCGCGACAAGAATGGACGGCGGCCACACAGCCCCGGGCAAAAACCGTCGGGAGTCCATAAGACCGACGCGCGCGGCATCGATATTGCCGCGAAACGGCGGCCCTGATTGCCGCGCTTTTATTGACTGTAGACGAAAGACGGACGCGTTTAGCGAATTATTCGACAACAGGCATGTTGCGAGATATGGCTGCCATCAGGAGTCGGCGTATCTCACCTGCCATCCGCATCGACACACGCCGCGTGCGTGTAGACAACCCGCCAGCGAGCGGCAATAAGCGGCACAAGGCCGCCAGAGTGAGCGTTTTTGGAATCAGGTAAAAACCCTATGGATGCCCGCAAGCTCGCTGGATCGGGAGCGGAGTGACCCTGCACGGAACCAGCGGACATCCCGCCTGAAGGAACGCATGGTTGTCGCGCGCGTTGCGCGTGAATGTGCTTGAGCACATCTCGCTTGCCGCCAAGCAAGACAAGGCAACGCGGGGCAAACCGGGTCATTGATCCCGGTTACGAGAAGTCGAACTCCAGACGCGTCCTCGGTGAGAAACCAAGGACCAAAATACTATGAAACGCATGCTCATCAATGCGACGCAGCCCGAAGAGGTGCGCGTCGCGGTTGTGGATGGACAGCGCCTGCACGATCTCGACATAGAGAGCCCCGGGCGCGAACAGAAGAAAGGCAGCATCTATCGCGCAAGAGTGACCCGGGTCGAGCCGAGCCTCGAAGCGGCGTTTATTGAATTCGGGGCCGACCGCCACGGATTCCTGCCATTGAAAGAGATTTCCCGAAGCTACGTCCAGCCGGGCAAGTCCGATGATGAAGGAGGGTCCCGCAGAACCGAAATCTCGGACCTGGTTCGCGAGGGACAGGAGTTCCTCGTCCAGGTCGACAAGGAGGAACGCGGGACCAAGGGCGCCGCGCTGACCACGTTTTTCAGCCTTCCCGGGCGCTACATGGTGCTCATGCCCAACGACCCGAGAGCCGGCGGAATTTCCCGCCGCGTCGAGGGCGACGACCGTGATGCGCTGCGCGAATCGCTGAGCCAGCTCGAGATTCCCGACGGAATGGGCGTGATCGTGCGCACCGCCGGCGTCGGTCGAAACCAGGAAGAACTGCAACGGGACGTCGACTACCTGCTCAACCTCTGGCAGACGATCCAGCGCGCCGGCGAAGAACATCGTGCACCGGCGCTGATCTACCAGGAGAACAACCTCGTGGTGCGCGCTATACGGGACTGCCTGCGCGAGGATATCGGCGAACTGTTGATCGATAGCGAGGAGGCCTTCAGCGAAGCCGAGACCTTCATCGAGCAGGTGATGCCGCACTACAAGAGTCGCGTCAAGCTGTACTCCGACGATGTCCCGCTGTTCAGCCGCTACCAGATCGAAAGCCAGATCGAGACCGCTTTCGATCACACGGTGAAGCTGCCGTCCGGAGGCAGCATCGTCATCGACCCCACCGAAGCCCTGGTCGCCATCGACACCAACTCGGCGCGGGCGACGAAGGGTGCCGACATCGAGGAAACGGCTCTCAACACCAACCTCGAGGCGGCGGAAGAGATTGCCCGGCAACTACGCCTTCGTGACGTCGGCGGCCTGATTGTCATCGACTTCATCGACATGTCGAGCACCCGGAATCAGCGGGCGGTTGAATCGAAGCTGCGAGAATCGCTCGAAACCGATCGGGCTCGCATCCAGCTTGGCCGGATTTCTCAGTTCGGACTGTTCGAAATGTCGCGCCAGCGTCTACGACCGTCCCTGCAGGAGACGACCACCGAGATTTGTCCTCGATGCAGCGGCCGGGGCCGCATCCAGGACATTCAATCGCTGGCCCTTACCATCCTGCGCGTCATGGAGGAGGAGGCGCTGAAGGAGCGCAGCCGCATCGTCAGGGCATTGGTGCCGCTCAACGTCGCCGCCTACCTGCTGAACGAGAAGCGACGCGACGTGGCAGAGATCGAGAAGCGAACCGAGACGCACTTCGTGATCGTGCCGAACGCAAGCCTCGAGACACCGCAATACGAGATTCAGCGCATTCGCGAAGATAGCGCCGAAGCCGAGGCCGAACTGCTGAGCTACGAACTGGCCGATACCGCCGGGGAACCGGAGCAGCGAGATCGCCAAAATGAACGGCGCAGAAACGGCCGTCCCGCACAGGAGCCGGCGATCAAGCCCGCCGCTCCCGCTCCCGCGCCCACCGCTCCGCCTGCTCCATCCCTCCTGAGACGGCTCTTCGCGGCACTATTCGGGCAAGGCGCCACTTCGACAACGAACCGCCGGAAATCCGGTGGCACCAAGGCCAACGGGCAACCGCAACGTCGAAACCGCACGCAGGACAACAGGACAAACCGCAGGCCGCGCGGTCAATCCCAGAGAAACGAACGACGGGCCCGAGGAGGCGGCGACCAGCGCAGCGGCGGCCGCCGCGGCGAACGTCAGCAACGCTCCCCCCGCAGGTCACGGGGAGGTCAGGACCGCGGCGGAAATCAGGCACGCGGAGAACCGAGGGAAAGAGGCGACGGCCGCAATCGGTCCCGACGCAACGGCAATCGCCGAAGGGCCGACGCCGGTGCCGATAGGCGCAGGGCCGACGATGGTGCCGATAGGCGAAGGGCCGACGATGGTGCCGATAGGCGAAGGGCCGACGATGGTGCCGATAGGCGAAGGGCCGACGCCGGTGGCGATCGGCGAAGGGCCACCGCCGCCGACAGGGGCGGCGACAATGCAACCAAGCGCAAGCCGCGTCGCGACCGTCAGGCCGTCAACGAGAACCGCGAAAACAGTCGGGGAGCCAGACGGGAAAGCGCCCCGCGCAGGGATCGCGAAACGACAACCGACCGCGAAAGCAGAAGCGATAGCAGGCGCGTCGAGGAGATCCCTCCGGTCGTGGACCAAGGGCAGCCCTCCGTCGCCGCCGCAATGCGTGAGTTGGACGAAGCGCCTTCGACAGCGGCAAGCGAGGTCAAGGACTCGCCCGCGGAACAGTCGCCAACATCCTCCGATGCTGATTTGACCTCCCGGGAAACGCGCGCCGGCACGAGTTCCGAGGAGCGTCAGCCCGCACCGGTATCGGAATCCGACGCTGCCTCCGGGCAAGCCGAGCCGGCCGATCCAGCGGAAGCAAGCAGGGAATCGAGACCCGCCGGCAGGGCGAGCAATGATCCGCGCGAGTTGCGCAAGCGCGCAGCCGAGCAGACGCAAGTCTGATTGCAGGGCGCGATTGGGAGCGCGGGGCTGGCCCTCGCGCGATCAATCGTGTCCCAGAACCTGGGGTTCCAGTTCCAGTTCGATATCGAACTTGCGCGCAACGTCGTCCGCGATGCGCTGTGCGAGGGTCAGAATCTGTTCGCCGGTCGCCCGGCCATAGTTGACGAGCACCAGCGCGTGCGCGGGCCAGACGCCCACATCGTCGCGCCGGTACCCCTTCCAGCCCGCCTGTTCCACGAGTCTCGCCGCCGGCACCTTGAAGTGGCCGCCGGTGTCGAACGCATCGATATCGAGGAAACCCCGCAGCCGGTCAAGCTTCCGGGCCGACAGCGAAGGATTCTTGAACGTACTGCCGGCGTTGCCCGTCTTGCGCGGATCGGGCAGCTTGCGGCGCCTTACGCGAGTCACCGCTTCGGCTATCCGTTGAGGTGTGGCGTCAGCCTCCATCCGTCGCAGTTCTTCGCCGACGTCGGGGTATCCGGTTTCCAGTCCCCGGTCTCCAAGCCGCAGCACAAGTCCCGTGACGGCGTAGCGTCCGGGTTCGTCCGACTTGAAAACGCTGTCCCGATAGCGGAACGCGCAGGCGCGCGCGTCCAGGGTCGTCGGGCGCATGCAGTAGGTGTCGATCGCACTGACGCCGACCACCAGCGACGCCAGTTCCACACCGTACGCGCCGATGTTTTGAATGGGTGCCGCGCCCACCGTGCCCGGAATGAGTGCGAGGTTTTCGAGACCCGACACGCCCCGGTCGAGGCAGGCGCGAACGAGACCATGCCAGTTCTCCCCGCTGGCCGCCCGCACAAGCACGGCATCGCCGTCCGGCTCGAACGAGACCCCCCGACTCCGGATTCGAATCACACGGCCGTCGATCCGATCGAGCATCAAGACATTCGTGCCGCCGCCGAGCAAGGTGACCGTCACCCAATCCCGTCGCGCCTCGGCCAGCGCATCCAGCAACTCCCTTTCGTCATGCACTTCCACGTACTGCTCGGCAACGCACTCGACGCCGAAGCTATTCGCTTCCCTCAGGGAAACGCCGTGGCGAACGCGTGGCACGAATCTGCGCGTTGGGTCAACAGGAGTCATATGGGCCTATGTGTTCCATTCCAGGCCGCTCGGCACAGCCCGGTATACTAGCCGCCGACCAAGGGAGTACGCGAATGGATATCGAGGGGAAGGTTGCCGTAATCACCGGCGGCGCTTCGGGGCTGGGACACGCCACCGCCAGGATGATCGTCGATCACGGCGGCATGGTCGCCTTGCTGGACCGGAATATCGAACTCGCCCGCGAGGCTGCCGGGCAACTCGGCGACGCGGCGCGCGCATTCGCCGTCGACGTCCGGAGCGCGGAATCCGCGGAGACGGCCATCGGCGAAGTCATGGACACGTTCGGCGCGATTCACATCGACGTCAACTGCGCCGGAATCGGGCCCCCGGGGCGCACCGTGGGCCGCGACGGCCCGCTGTCACTCGACGCCTTCAATTTCGTCCTTCAGGTCAACCTGGTCGGGACGTTCAACACGCTGAGACTCTGCGCCGCCCGCATGCAGGAAAACACGCCCGGAAACGACGATGGAGAGCGCGGCGTCATTATCAACACCGCATCGGTGGCCGCATTCGAGGGTCAGGTGGGACAAGCGGCCTATAGCGCGTCGAAGGGCGGAGTCGTGGGCATGACCTTGCCGATCGCGCGGGACTTGGCACGGGCCGGGATCCGCGTCTGCACTATCGCCCCGGGCATCTTCGGAACG
The DNA here is from genome assembly GCA_963668365.1 of Pseudomonadales bacterium. Lineage (GTDB taxonomy): Bacteria > Pseudomonadota > Gammaproteobacteria > Pseudomonadales > Azotimanducaceae > VXNE01. Next base: position 2,798,021 of record OY764266.1, on the reverse strand, counting down.
CCGATGCTCTTCGGCGCCCCGCCGAGCCTGCGCGAGACGCTGGCGGGGATGACGCAGTTCCCGAAACGCCTCGGCGAAGCGTCGGAGTTCGCGCTGCTGGCCAAGCAGATCGTCGAGAATCCGTACCTCAACGGCGAAACCATACGGCTCGATGCCGGAATAAGGATGCAGGCTCGATAAACCGGGAATAAAAAGAGGCGGGGACGCTCCTGCAAACCGAAGAGCCTTACTCTGTCCGCCTCTCGAATACCCGCCTCACCCGCTTGAGATCGGCCGGCGTATCGACGCCTCCCGGCACCGCCGCAAGGGCTTCCTCTACCGCGATTCCCATGTCGTTCTCGAGGAACCGGAGTTGCTCGAGCGACTCCAGGCTCTCGAGCCGAGCAATCGGGAGCGCGACGAATCGCCGCAACGCAGCCACCCGATAGGCGTAGATGCCAATATGGCGGTGCCAGGTTCCGCTGGAAGCCGCAGGGGAATCCGGGAATCCATCCCGCGCATACGGAATCGGCGCCCGGGAAAAGTAGAGCGCGCGCCCGTTCCGGGTGACGACGACCTTGACGATGTTCTCGTCGTGCACGTCCGCCATGTCGCGAAGCGGTTCGCTCAACGTCGCCGCCCCAACGTCGTCTGACCTCTGTAGCAGTCCGGCCACCTGGTCGATGACGGCTGGGGGTATCAGCGGCTCGTCCCCCTGCACGTTCACAACGACGTGATCGTCGGACCAGCCGCGCGCTTCGGCAACTTCCATGACCCGGTCGGACCCCGACGCATGGTCCTTGCGCGTCAACATCGCCCGCACGTCCATCGATGCCACGGCGTCGACCACGCGCGCATCGTCCGTCGCGACGATCACTTCCCGGGCACCCGACTTCGCGACCCGCGCGGCCACATGCGCGATCATTGGCCTGCCGGCGATTTGCGCAAGCGGTTTGCCCGGCAGCCGCGTGGAAGCGAAACGCGCTGGAACGACGACGGAAAAGGCGCTCAAACGTCGATGCCGCTTTGGCGGAACTTCGCCTCGAGCGCTTCCACAAGCCCCTCCGAGGGCTGCATGACGATTTTCACGAACCAGCAGTTCTCGGGCGTAAAGGCCAGGCTCCGCATCCTCTGCGCATCCTTCTCCGTGGTCACGATCCAGGTTCCGGCGGGAACCTCGAGGTCGGCGGGAGTGAACAGGTGGTGGTCGGCAAACGCCCGCATGGCTGGAGCGAGACCGACCTCGGCGAGCGTGCGCGAAAAGCGGCGCGGGTTGCCGATCCCGCAGATTCCGATCACGGGACCATCGAGATGTTTACTGAATTGCGCCGCCGGGACCGATTTCCCGGTCGCCAGGTTGTGGAATGTCGTCGGCCGGGCGGACATGGTGTGCTCTTCGGTGACGAGACCCGTCGGCGCGCCATTGGCGACGACGATGTCGACTTCGGACAACCGCGATACCGGTTCCCGCAACGGACCGGCAGGCAGTCGGAGGCCGTTGCCGACACCGCGATCTCCATCCAGCACCGCGATCTCGACATCCCGCGCCAACGCGTAGTGCTGCAGGCCGTCGTCGCTCAGCACGACGTCACACTCCGATCGCGCCAGCAGCCGCTGCACGGCGGCCGCCCGGTCGGGATCCACCACCACCGGGCAACCCGTGCGCCGCGCGATCAACGCCGCCTCGTCGCCAGCCTGGGATGCGGGCGTATCGTTGCTGACGTCGAGCGGATAGGAGGCGCGCCCGCCGTGTCCGCGGGAAACCACGCCCACCCGGAGGTTTCGACCGCGAAGCCACCGGGCGAGCCAGATGACGAGCGGCGTCTTTCCGGTGCCGCCGACCGTGATGTTGCCGACGACCACCACCGGCACCGGCGCGCGCCACGCGGCCTCGGGATCCGACCGATAGCGTTCGCGCCTGCGCCGCGCAAAATACGCATAGAACACCGACAGCGGCCACAGCAGCTTCGGCCAGAACGCCTCCTTGTACCATGCCTCGGCAATCGCGCTCGTCGATAGTGTCTCCGCCCTTTCCGGGACCGGCACGGGAAGCCGCGCCACGTCTCCCGCCCGGGACCCGCGCCCTTCGTCTCCGTTGGCGAAGTGCAGTCGATGAAACCTGGCGTATGCCCCGTCCGCGTCGAGCAACTCTTGGTGTTTGCCCATCTCGACGATGCGGCCGCCCTCGAGCACGGCGATCTTGTCGGCGTGTTCCACCGTCCACAACCGGTGCGCGATGACCACGGTGGTGCGGCCGCGCATGACCTCGTCAAGCGCATCCTGGACGCGGCGCTCGCTTTCGACGTCGAGCGCCGACGTCGCTTCGTCGAGAATCAGGATCGGGGCATCCTTCAGCAACGCCCTAGCCACCGCCACGCGCTGGCGCTGGCCGCCCGAAAGGCGCGCCCCGGCGTCTCCGACAACCAAGTCGAGGCCCGCCGCATTGCCCACGAACTGGTCGACATGCGCGCGCTGGACCGCCCGGTCGATATCCGCTTCGGGGGCGTCCGCAAGGCGGCCGTAGGCGATGTTGTTGCGCAGGGTGTCGTTGAACAGCGTCACCTGCTCGGAGACGACCGCTATCTGATCCCGGAGATTGCGCAGCGTGTACGTGTCGAGCGGATGCCCGTCCAGGAGAATCTCGCCGCGCGTGGGATTGTAGAAACGCGGTATCAAGTTCGCGAGCGTCGACTTGCCGCTGCCGGAGCGCCCGACCAGGGCAAGCGTCTCGCCCGGCGCCATCGAGAACGTCACGCCGCGCAGGATGTCGTCGCCGTCATCCTCGTACTTGAACCAGACGTCGCGAAACTCTACGCGCCCCTCGACCCGGTCGACCTCGACCTCGCCGGCATCGGGTTCCGCCTCCTGGTCGATCTGGGAAAAAATGTTGCCGGCGGCGGCAAGCCCGCGCTGCAGCCGCTCCGTGACCTCGGACAGGCGCTTGGTCGGATTCGCGAGCAGGCCGGCCCAGGCGATATAGGTGACGACGCCGCCCGCGGTGAACGAGCCGCCGATATCGGGCACCAGCACCAGAGCCACGACGATACCCAGCAGACATGCGACGATCAGTTGAATGCCCTGCGTGTTCCTGGCCTTGGTCGCCGCGAGTTTGGCGCTTCGCCGGCGGATGCGGTCGCTCGCATCCGTGAATCGGTCGCGCTCCCTCCTCTCCGCGCCGAACGCGCGGACCAGCCGCTGGCCGGCGATCACCTCCGACGCGACCTGCGCGACTTCGCTCATCGACACTTCGAGTGTCTCGCTGAGGTGCCGGTAGCGGCGCGCGGCGGAGCGCACGATCAGGGCGATAAGCGGCGAGACGACCGCGAAGATGATCGTCAGCAGCCAGTTCATGTACAGCATGCCTCCCAGCAGGAATATCACCTTGGCGCCGTCCTGCAGGATGATCCGGGCGACCTCCGTCACCGTGTCGCGCAACTGGGCGGCGGAGTAGGTCAACCTGGAGAGCAGTTGGCCCCGGCCGGTGCGGTCGTAATACGCGCTCGGCACCACGAGCAGGCGCTCGAACAAATCGCAGCGGATGACGTGCACGATGCCGAACGAGATGCGCGACAGGAGCAGTTCGCCGGCGACCGCTCCCACTGCCCGGACGGCGGCCAGGCCCACCATGAGCGCCGGGAAGTACCAGATGGCGCGCGCGCCGGGCGTATCCGACGCCTCGAAGTTGTCGATGATCTGGCCCAGGACGTAGGCGAACGAAGCCTCCGAGGCTGCAGCCAGGAGGAACCCGACCACCGCGATGACAAACCAGAACCAGTGTGGCTGCAGGTAGTGGAGCAACCGCCAGTAGAGCGAAAGGTCGCCCTCCCGAATCGGATCCGTCAGTTTCGGGTCGTCTCGCTCGTCTGCGGGGTCCGGCGTCATGGGCGCGCCTCGGATGTGCAGGTTACCGACGTTGCCGGTTCACCATGTGGATCGCCCGCCCCCCGACTGCCAGCGCCGCCTCGTGCACGGCCTCGGCCAATGTCGGATGCGCGAACATGGTCAACCCGAGATCTTCCGCGCTGGCATCGAATTCCATGGCGATGACCGCCTGCGCGATGAGTTCGGACGCCTGGGCGCCGAAGATGTGCACCCCCAGGATTCGGTCGGTCTCCGCCTCGGCGACAATCTTGACGATCCCCTCGGCATCGTTCGCCGCGAGCGCGCGGCCATTGGCGGCGTATGAGAAGGTACCGGCGCTATACGCCTCCCCGTCCGCCTTGAGGTCCTGTTCGGTGCTGCCGACCCAGGCGATCTCCGGGTGGGTGTAGATGACGTTCGGAATGCACTCATAGTTGACCATGGGCTTGTGCCCGGCGATCCGCTCGGCGACCATGACGCCCTCCTCCGCCCCCTTGTGCGCGAGCATGGGACCCCGCACGACATCGCCCACGGCATAGACGTCGGGGGAATCGGTGGCGCAAAGGTCATTGACGTAGAGGAAGCCGCGTTCGTCCAGGTTGACGCCGCTGTCCGGCGCCAGCAGCCCTTCCGTGTAGGGGCGGCGGCCCACCGCGACGATGAGCTTGTCCACGGTGAGCGTGTGGTCGCCGTCCTTGTCCTGGTAGTCGACGGCCACCTCTTTCGATGCGCCGCGGCCTTTCACGCTGGCGCCGGTGACACGCGTGCCGAGGCGGATATCGAGGTTCTGGCGACCGAAGGCGCGCAGCGCATCGCGCGCGATGCGCTGGTCGGCGATGGGCAGGAACTCGTCCAGCGCTTCCAGCAGAACCACTTCGGAACCGAGCCGGGACCAGACGCTGCCGAGTTCGAGGCCGATGACTCCGGCGCCGATCACTCCGAGCCGCCGCGGCACCGCATCGAACTCCAGCGCCCCCGCGGAATCGACGATCGCGCCGTCGACAAGCGGCACCGGATCGATCTCCATCGGCACGGAACCGGGCGCCAGTACCACGTGCTCCGCGGCCAGTTCTGTGACCTCGCCCTCATGGTTCGTGTACTCGACGCGCTTGTGGGCGAGCAGCCTGCCGCGGCCGGCCAGCGACTCGACCCCGTTGCCGCCGAACAACACCCCGATGCCGGCCGTCAGTTTGGCTACGACGCCGTCCTTGTGATCCATCATCTTGCCCACGTCCACGGACAGGCCTTCGACGCCGATGCCCACTTCCTCGAAGCCCCGGGCCGCCTCCACGTACTTGTGCGAGGCGTCGAGCAGCGCCTTGGAGGGGATGCAGCCCCAGTTCAGGCATGTGCCGCCGAGCGTCGGATTCCCGTTCCGGTCCAAGGACTTGTCGATGCACGCGGCGCGCATTCCAAGCTGCGCGGCACGGATGGCGGCGGCGTAGCCGGCCGGTCCGGCCCCTATCACCACGATGTCGTATTCGTTCGGCATAGATTTCAGATTTCCAACAGTATGCGAGCGGGGTCTTCCAGCAATTCCTTGATCGTCACCAGGAACCGCACGGCCTCCCGGCCGTCGATGAGCCGGTGATCGTAGCTGAGCGCAAGATACATCATCGGGCGCGCGACGATCTCGCCATCCTCCACTATCGGACGCTGTTCAATCTTGTGCATGCCAAGGATGGCCGTTTGCGGCGGATTCAGAATCGGAGTGGACAGCAGCGAACCGAAAACGCCGCCGTTGGAGATGGTAAAGGTGCCGCCCGACATCTCTTCGATGGTGAGCTTGTTGTCGCGCGCCCTCGCGCCGAAGCCGGCGATCTGCTCCTCGATCTGCGCGAGGCTCGACGCGTCCGCATCGCGCAGCACCGGCACCACCAGGCCGCGCTCCGTGCCGACCGCCACGCCGATGTCGTAATAGCCGTGATAGACGATCTCGTCCCCGTCGATGCACGCGTTGACCAGCGGGAACCGTTTCAGAGCCTCCACGCCGGCGCGCACGAAGAAGCCCATGAAGCCGAGACGCGTCCCGTTGTGCGCGCGCTCGAACGCGTCGCGGTAGCGCGCCCGCAACGTCATGACGGGCTCCATGTTCACTTCGTTGAACGTCGTCAGCATGGCCGCGGTCTGCTGCGCTTCCACCAGGCGTTGCGCGATGGAGGCCCTGAGGCGGGTCATCGGCACGCGGCGCTCCACCCGGTCCTCCGGCGATGCAGCCGCTTCGGACCCCGGGGCTACCTCGTTGACCGGTGCCACCGAGGGCGCTGGCGCAGAGGCGCCCGCCGGCGGCGCGACCGGCGCAGTGCTGGCCGCGCGGGTGACATCGGCCTTCGTGATGCGTCCGCCGCGCCCCGATCCATTCAGCGTGGCGATGTCGATCCCCTTCTCTTCGGCGAGTTTTCGGGCGGCGGGAGAAATCCCCACTTCGACCGCAGGAGCAACGGTCTCCGGTTGCGCAGTAGCCGTATCCGCCGGTGCCCCCGCCTCGAATCGCGCGATGACTTCGTCGCTCAAAACCGTCTCACCTTCTGCCTTGACGATTTCCGTCACGGTGCCGTCCGCTGGCGCGACGATCTCTATCACCACCTTGTCGGTCTCGATTTCGGCCAGCATCTCGTCACGCTTGGCCGTCTCTCCCGGCTGCTTGTGCCAGGCGGCCAGGGTGCCGTCCTCGATGGACTCCGGAAACGTGGGTGCCTTGATCTCCATGGCCATCTACCCGGTGAGTGCCTCTTCCACCAGCCGATTCTGCCGGTCGATGTGGTGGCTGAAATAGCCGCTCGCCGGCGACGCGAACGCCACGCGTCCGGCGTAGAACAGGTACAGCGAGACATCGTGCCGCGCCAGCACCCGGCGCATGTGGTGCTGGCTCGAGTACCAGGCGCCCTGGTTCGCCGGCTCTTCCTGGCACCAGGTGACATATCTCAGGTTGTCGTACGGCGCGATCGCCTCGCCAAGTTCCTTTTCGGGGAACGGGTATAGCTGCTCGATGCGCAGGATGGCGACATCGTCGAGTTCCCTCTCGCGCCGCTCCTCCAGCAGGTCGTAGTACACCTTGCCGCTGCACAGCACCAGCCGCCTGACCCCTTCCGGGTCGAGATCGTCGACTTCCGGGATCACCGTGCGAAAACTCCCCTCGGCCAGGTCCTCCAGCGAGGACACGGCCAGCTTGTGGCGCAGCAGGCTCTTCGGCGTCAGCGCGACCAGGGGCTTGCGCAACGGCCGCATGATCTGGCGCCGCAGCATGTGGAACATCTGCGCCGGCGTCGTCGGCAGACACACCTGGATGTTGTGCTCCGCGCAGAGTTGCAAATAGCGCTCGAGCCGCGCCGACGAATGCTCGGGCCCCTGCCCTTCGTAGCCGTGCGGCAACAGCATGACCAAGCCGCAGAGCCGCGCCCACTTCGTCTCGCCGCTGGCGATGAACTGGTCGATCACCACCTGGGCGCCGTTGGCGAAGTCTCCGAACTGCGCCTCCCAGATGACCAGCGCACCGGGCGTGGTCGTGGCGTAGCCGTACTCGAATGCGAGCACGGCTTCCTCCGACAGGAGCGAATCGTAGACTTCGAACGTCGGCCCGCCCTCCGACTCGAGCACGTGTTGCAGGGGGACGTAGCCATCCCCGGTCTTCTGGCTGTAGACCACCGCGTGGCGGTGCGAGAACGTGCCGACCCCCGTGTCCTGGCCTGTCAACCGAACGGCGTGCCCCTGATCCAGGAGGGTCGCGTAGGCCATGGTCTCCGCGAATCCCCAGTTGATGGGCGCGGCGCCCGCGGCCATTCGCCTGCGGTCGTCGAGCAGACGCTGCACCTGCCGATGCGCGGCGAACCCGTCCGGAACGGCGTTGACGCTGCGCGCCAACTCCTGCAGGTGCGCCAGGTCCACGCGCGTGTCCGCGGGCGTCGTCCACTCGTGATCCAGGTACGGGCGCCAGTCCACGAACAATTTCTCGTCGGGTTCATGCACCAGGCTCCTGGCCACATGGTCGCCCGAGTCGAGCGACGTCCGGTAGTCCTCCGCGAGCACATCCACTTCGCCCGCGGCGATGGCGCCCTCCTCGACCAGCCGCTCGGCGTAGATCGCCCGCGGCGTCGGGTGCTGCCGGATCGCCTTGTACATCAGCGGCTGCGTCTTCATCGGCTCTTCGGCCTCGTTGTGACCGCGGCGCCGATAGCAGACGAGGTCTACGACCACGTCCTTCTTGAACTGCATGCGGTAGTCGACAGCGAGCCGCGTGACAAAGATGACGGCCTCGGGGTCGTCCGCGTTGACGTGGAATATCGGCGCCCGGACCATCTTGCCGGCTTCCGAGCAGTACTCCGTGGAGCGCACGTCGTCGATGCGATGCGTCGTGAAGCCAATCTGGTTGTTGACGATGATGTGCAGGGTTCCGCCGGTCCGGAATCCGCGCGTCTGCGACATCTGGAAGGTCTCCATCACGACGCCCTGGCCCGCGAACGCGGCATCGCCGTGAATGACGATGGGCATCACCAGGTCGCCCGCCGCGTCGCGACGGCGATCCTGCCTCGCGCGCACGGAGCCTTCGACCACGGGCGCGACGATCTCGAGGTGCGACGGGTTGAACGCGAGCGCCACGTGCATCTCGCCGCCGCTCGTCTCGACGTTGGAGGAGAATCCCTGGTGATACTTGACGTCCCCCATGGCGGTCGTCTCCGGCAGACGCCCCTCGAATTCGTCGAACATGTCGCTCGGGTCCTTGCCGAGGATGTTGACGAGAACGTTCAGCCTGCCCCGATGCGCCATGCCAATGACGGCTTCCACGACGCCGTGGGCGCCCGTGCGCTGCAGCGTCTCGTGCAGCATAGGTATCAGGCTGTCGGCCCCTTCGAGGCTGAACCGCTTCGTGCCGGGATACTTGGCGTGGAGATACTTCTCAAGACCCTCGGCGGCGGTCAGCCGCTCCAGCACGACCTGTTTTTCGGCGGCGTCCAGCGCCGGACTCGAGCGCGCCGCTTCCACGCGCCGGCACACCCACAACTGTTCGGCGGCATCCGCGATGTGCATGTACTCCACCCCGATCGAGGAGCAGTAGGTGCGTTCCAGCGCGTCCAGGATTTCGCGCAGGCTCGCCGTGCCGACATCGAAGAAATGCGCCGAGCCGGTCTGGAACACCGTGTCGAGGTCGGCCGGCGATAGCCCGTGGTAGGCGAGGTCGAGTTCGGGCGCGTCGGCGCGCCGCCAGACGCCGAGCGGGTCGAGACGCGCGCGGCGGTGACCGCGACTCCGATAGGCGGCGATCAGTTCCAGCACCCGCACCTGCTTCGTCGCGTGCTCGTCCGACACCTCGGCGCCGACCTTCTCCGGCCGGACGCGCAACCGATTGCGGCCAAGCCGTCCGAAGTGTTCGATGACGGGGCCGTGCGGGATATCGGGCGCCTGGCGCCGCCGGGGAAGCCCGTCGAAATAGTCGCTCCACTGCTCGGCGACCCCGCCCGGGTCGTTCAGGAACGACTCGTAAAGCGATTCGAGATACGCCGCGTTGCCGCCCGAGAGGTGGCTGCTCTTGCGCATCCGCTCAACGAAGGAATCCGCCATCGTGCTCTAGTCCGCTGATTGGGGACGCATGGGACGCCCCGACATGTTCCCTATAGGGACTCTCTTTGCACGAGAATGAACGCCCGGTCAAGTTCCGTGCGTGACCATCATCGACTTGATCTTGCCGATGGCGCGCGTCGGGTTCAGGTCGCGCGGACAGACGCTGACGCAATTCATGATGCCTCGGCAGCGGAACAGGCTGAACGGGTCCTCGAGTTCGGCGAGCCGCTCCGCCGTCGCCGTGTCGCGGCTGTCGGCCAGAAAGCGGTACGCCTGGAGCAGGCCCGCCGGGCCGACGAACTTGTCCGGGTTCCACCAGAACGACGGACAAGAGGTGGTGCAGCACGCGCACAGGATGCACTCGTAGAGACCGTCGAGCTTCTCCCGCTCTTCCGGCGACTGCAGCCGTTCCTGCGCCGGCGGCGGCGAGTCGTTGATCAGGTACGGCTTGACCCGCTCGTACTGCTTGTAGAACTGGGTCATGTCGACCACGAGATCGCGGACCACGGGAAGTCCCGGCAACGGCCGCAGCGCGAGCCGACCGCGCTTCGCGACTTCCGAAACGGGCGTGATGCAGGCAAGTCCGTTCTTGCCGTTCATGTTCATCCCGTCGGAGCCGCACACGCCCTCGCGACAGGAGCGCCGGTAGCTCAGGCTCGGATCCCTCGCCTTCAGCATTTCCAGGAGATCGAGGACCATCATGTCCCGGTCCGCCGGCGGATCGACGGTGACATCCTGCATGCGGGGCGACTCGTCCGTCTCCGGATTGAAGCGATATACACTGACCTCCATCGTCACTCCTCTGGCAACTGCTAGTAGCTGCGCTCGGTCGGCTCAAACGGCTCCACGATAGCGGGAGCGAAATTCACCCGGCGTTTGCCGACCCGCCCGCTTGCCGGCAGGTACAGCGAATGGCATAGCCAGTTCTCGTCGTCGCGGGTCGTGTAGTCCTCGCGCGCATGGGCGCCCCGGGTCTCCGTTCGCGCCTCGGCGGCGATGGCCGTCGCTTCCGCGGTCTCGAGCAGGTTGTCCAGTTCCAGCGCCTCGAGGCGCGCGGTGTTGAACGCGGCGCTCTTGTCCGCGAGGTAGGCATTGCCGATGCGCTGGCGCAACTCGGACAGGGAGCGCATGCCGGCGCGCATATGCGTTTGTGTCCGGAACACGCCGAAATTCGCCTGCATGACCTCCTGCAGTTCCTTCTTCAGTTCCGCCACGCCTTCGCCGGAAGTCGATGCGTCCCAACGGTGCAGCCGCGCGCATGCGGCCTCGAGGTCCGTATCACTTGGGTCCCGCGCGCCGGTCCCCTGCCGCATGACCTCTTCGAGGTGCACGCCCGCGGCGCGGCCGAACACGACGAGATCGAGCAGCGAGTTGCCGCCTAGACGATTGGCGCCGTGCACCGAAACGCAGGCGGCCTCGCCCACCGCGTACAGGCCCTCGACCGGCAGGTCTTCGTCGCCATCTGCTTCGCGCGTCAGCACCTGCCCGTTCACCCGGGTCGCAAGTCCGCCCATCATGTAGTGGCAGGTGGGCACCACCGGGATGGGTTCCCTGATGGGATCGACGTGCGCGAACGTGCGCGACAGTTCCAGGATGCCCGGCAGGCGGCTGTTCAGCACCTGTTCGCCCAGGTGGTCGAGCTTCAGCAGCACATGGTCCGACTCCTCCCCGCAGCCGCGGCCTTCGAGCATTTCGATGATCATCGACCGGGCGACGACATCGCGGCTGGCCAGGTCCTTGGCGTTGGGCGCGTAGCGCTCCATGAACCGCTCGCCGTCCCGGTTGACCAGGTACCCGCCCTCGCCGCGACAGCCTTCGGTCACCAGGACGCCCGCGCCGTGGATGCCGGTGGGATGGAACTGCCACATCTCGATGTCCTGCACCGGCACGCCGGCGCGCAGCGCCATGCCGATCCCGTCCCCCGTATTGATGTGCGCGTTGGTGGTGTTCGCGTAGATGCGTCCCGCGCCCCCGGTGGCGAGCACCGTGCCGCGCGACTTCACGAAGACGACTTCCCCCGTCTCGATGCGAATGGCGATGGCGCCGACGACGGCGCCGTCCTGGTTCCTGACAAGATCGACGGCGAACCATTCCGACAGGAATACCGTTCCCGCGCGAATGTTCGCCTGGTACAGGGTGTGCAGCAGCGCGTGTCCGGTCCGGTCCGCGGCGGCGCAGGTGCGCGACGCCTGGCCACCCCTGCCGAAGTCCTTCGACTGGCCGCCGAACGGCCGCTGGTAGATGCGCCCGTCCTCGTTGCGCGAAAACGGCAGGCCCATGTGCTCTAGCTCATAGACGGCCTGCGGACCGGTGGAACACATGAACTCGATGGCGTCCTGGTCGCCGATGTAGTCCGATCCCTTCACCGTGTCGTACATGTGCCAGCGCCAGTCGTCGTCCGGGTCTTCGCTGCCTATGGCGCAGGTGATGCCGCCCTGGGCGGATACGGTGTGCGACCGGGTGGGAAATACTTTCGACAGCACGGCCGTGTTGAAACCCGATTCCGCGAGTTGCAGGCCGGCGCGCATGCCGGCGCCGCCGCCGCCGATGATGACGCCGTCGAACTCGAGCACCCGCAAACGCGTCACGCGAGCCTCCAGATCACCGCGACCGCCCACGCCGCGTAGGCGAAGAGCACCAGCGCGACGGCCACGTGATAGGCGAAGCGAACCACCGTCGCGAAGCGCCCGAAGTAGTGCGGCCTCAGGTAGTCCGTGCCGATGGTCCACATGCCGATCCACGCGTGGGCGATGAGCGACGCGACCGCCAGCGTGGCGAACACCAGCATCGCCGGAGAGCTGAAGTAGCGCGCCAGTTCGGCGTGCCCCGCTCCCGGGTTGACCACGAACCAGCCGGCCACGCAGAGCGCGAACAGGGCCAGGATCACCGCGGTCACGCGCTGCACGATAAAGTCGGACAGTCCGCTGCGGCCAAGGCTCGCGACGTTGGTTACCACAGCCACACTCCCAGCCCGATCGCCGCAAGCGCGGAAAGCACGAGTACGAGCCAGGAACCCCGGCGGCCAGCGGCAAGAGTGTCGCCGACATGGAAATCCATGAGCAGATGCCTGACCCCGGCCAGCAGGTGATAGCTCAACGCCGCGAGCACGGCCCACAGGGCGACTTTGCCCGGCATGGATTCAAGCACCGCCGCCGCCTCGGCAAAACCCGATTCCGACCCGAGCGCCTTGTCGAGAACCCAGATCAGGTATCCTGAACCGACGAACATTATCGCGCCCGAGACGCGATGCGTGAACGACGCGACCGCCGTGACGGGAAGAAAACTCGTCGGCGAGAGATCGATGGGGCGATTAACGCTCATTGCCGAAATTGTCTCCGCAGAGGGAACGCCGCCTTGAACAACGTACCGGCGCAACAAACACTACGTAGCCGTCCTCCACAATTGTCCCCGAATTGCGAACCCCGTTGGGACGAAAGTCTAGCAGCATCCATGTTGCCAACGTGAGCCAGGCACGCAGGGACAGCGACGGGAACAACACCATGACAACCAAACTTGATTCGACCCCGACGGATTCATCATGGGGCCGGTGAGACGCCACGCGGGCCACTACCCTCAACAGGAGTTTCTTGTAGAAGCACTGGGCCTGTTTCCGAACGCACTGTTGGGGTTCGGCATGCTGCTGGGCGGCAGCGTTGGCTATTGGCTCGGCGCGGACGCCTCTATGTTCATCATGCTCATCGGCCTCACTGCTTGCGTCTATGCCTTGTCCCTGTGGGTTGCGCGTAGACGGCTACGAAGTGATTTCGAAAAGGGCTACATAGCGGAACGACAGATCGGTCAGGCGCTCGACAAGGCCATCACGGCGAAGGGTTGCGCAATTGCACACGGCGTGACCGGCGTCATGAAGTCCGGCGATATCGACCACATCGTTGCGACGCCACGGGGCGTCTGGATAATCGAGACGAAGTATCGCCGCGTGCCAAAAGGGAAATTCCCGGGTGTCCTATCTCGACTGCGTGCTTGTAGAGCCGAAGTCGAAGCGCTGCTGCCATCCGGTACTTCCGTGAGGCCGTGCCTCGTGCTGGCTTATGAAAGGGGGAAGGTCAAACCGAAGCGGGACGGCGGCATCCGTGTTTACAACAACGATACGTTTCGTAGCGAGTTCCTGGCCGAGTTGAGAGCGGAACGGCTTGAGTCCACGGCTGTTGTCGACAAGCGGACCTCAAGCACGATCTGGCGACTGAGCCGGGGCGAGGCTGGGCCCGAACCCACGACGGAGGAGCTGCAAGAAGCTCCCGTGGGCGGCTTTCCTACGGATTCTGCGTCGGGCCGGAAGAAACAGCCTCCGAAGCCGGTTCCTAACGCGGGCAAACCGTGGACATCGAAGGACGACAGGGAACTTCGACGGTTGCACGAGGAGGGATGGGCTACGTCAAGGCTTGCGAAATACTTCGGGAGAACGCCGAACGCGATCAAGTTGAGGCTCGAAAAACTGGGATCGCGGTGAAGGTGGCCTTTTGCCGCGAGAACCGGGATCACCAATTGCTGCAACAAGCCGACTGCGAGCAGTACCGAAACAACTGAGGCGTCGGCGGGCAGCGGGAACTCCGGTTCACTGGCTGACCCGGCCCGTCCGCTGCTCGTACGGCGACATCGCGACGATGGCGGCACGAGGGCAAATATGGCACTCGCGCGCAGTCCTGCGCCCGGAGCCACCCTTGGCCTACAGCCGATACACCCGCGCCGCAGTGCCGTAGAACATCTCCTGTTTCTCGTCCTCGCTGAAGTCGGCGACCATCTTCTTCAGGCCGTTCCACAGCACATGGTAAGCGATGGACATCTTGTCCACCGGAAAATTGCTCTCGAACATGCAACGCGCGGGCCCGAAGCAATCGATGGTGTGCAGGTAGTACCGTCCCTGCGCTTCCACGAACTCGTCCGAGGTCGGCGGCAGTTCCCGCCGGTCCCAGCCGAAACCGTTGTCCGGCATCGCCAGGCCGCCGAGCTTGGCGATCACGTTGGGACACTCGGCGATGGCCGCGATATCCTCCTTCCACCGCGAAAAGATCTCCTCCTGCTTTCCCGCGTAATGGCCGACGCCCAGGGGCGTGCCGAAATGATCGAGGATCATCGTGGTTCCGGGCACGGCGCGCGCGAGTGCCGCGTAGTCCCGGTTCTGGTGAAAGAAGTGCCACGTGTCGTAGGTGTAGCCGAGTTCGCCCAGCCTGCGCATGCCGGTTCGGAAATCGTCCTCGCCGTACGGACAGGGCCGTCCCCTCCCTGGATTGGAGAGCGTGCCCGTGGTGTCGCGAGGCCCGGCATGGCGAATCCCGCGAAACAGGCCCCGGCCCGCCTCCTCGTGCGCCTGCAGCACTTCTTCGACGCCCTCGGCAAGACGCAGGTCGGCGTGGCTGACGATGCCGGCAATGGTCGCCGCCCTTTCCCGCGCCGCGCTTTCCGCCGCGATGCGAGCGACGAACTCGGTCTCGCCCACCGGCCTGAGGTGCTCCGGGCCGTCCTCCCGATAGCCTGAACGACACTCGATATAGACGGTCTTCTCGATGTTGTGCCCGGATTCGGTGTCCTGCCAGAGATCCTCCAGCATGTAGGGACCCAACCTCCTGGGCGTCTCCCAAAGGTGATGATGGGGATCGATGATCGGCCGCCCGGGATCGACGATCTCCTCCGCGACCGCGGCGAACCAATCCTCGCTGTGTGGTTTCGGCATGCACTCCTCCCTGATCCATGGCTCCCGGTAAGCCGGTATTGTCGCCCAAATCGCATGATTCCCGGCAATGCAACGCCGCCGGTCGTCGTGTGTCCAAAAACGAGGCCACCAAAGCCGGGCACAAATCGTCGTGTGTGTGTCCGAAACGTCGTTCGAAACGTCGTGTGTCCGAATCACGAGTTATCGCCCGACGCGATATGCTTGAGCGATGTTCGATCCCATCCAGACGCGGATCAGCCTGGCGCTCGCGGCAATGCATGCTCCGCCGCCCGCGGACACGCCCGAACTCGATATCCTTTTCGCCAAGCTCGGGGCGGGCGGGAGCGACTACGTCGAAACGGAACAGCAGATATGGACCATCTGGTGTTCGCACGAGGATGACGCCGCCGCCCACGCGATGCTCGCAGCGGTCCGCTCGCTGGAGGGCAGCGACTTCGTCAGCGCGGGCAAGACGCTGGACCGGATGGTCCGCCGCTGGCCGAAATGGGCGGAAGCCTGGAACAAGCGCGCGACGCTGCGTTTCCTGGAAGACCGCGATGCCGAAGCCTTGAGTGACATCGTCGACACCCTGCAGCGCGAGCCGCGCCACTTCGGCGCACTCGCGGGCTTCGGCCAGATTTGCCTGCGCAGCGGCGAAATGGAGTCGGCGCTATTGGCATTCGAACGCGTCCTTGTATTAAATCCAGGCGCGAAATATTTGCAGCAAACTATTGAAAAGATGCGTAAAAAAGTGGAGCGTACAGTTCACTAGGCGCGTGATTCCCATCGACGGCCACCGAGCGCCGAGGACGACCGCTCAAGAGTTGGGACGGCTCGACTCAAGGGCTGTTTCGGGTGGCAATCGAGGGTGCCGCGTTTGACAATCGAAGGCGGCTGTCGAGACAATGACCGGCTCACTGGGGCAAACGTTCCATCCCGGGGAGGATGCAAAAACATGGGAGAAAGGATGGCACGCCTGACAGTCGACTCCAGGGATCCGATCGAGTTGCCAGTGCATGCCGCGAGCATCGGCCCCGACGTGATCGATGTGAGCGCGCTTACGAATCAGGGGTATTTCACCTACGACCCGGGTTTCGTCTCCACCGCCTCCTGCAACTCCAACATCACCTATATCGATGGCGACGAAGGCACCCTCCTCCATTGCGGATACCCCATCGAACAGCTTGCCGAACGCTCCGATTTCCTGGAACTGTGTTACCTGCTGCTCAACGGGGAACTGCCCTCGGTCGCCGAGAAGGACGATTTCCTGGCCGACATCGCGCGCCACGGCGAGGTGGATGCGCAACTCGAGAACTTCTACACCGGATTTCGCCGCGACGCGCATCCCATGGCGATGATGTGCGGCGTGGTCGGAGCGCTGGCGGCCTTCTACCACAATTCGCTCGACATCACGGACGCATCCGCCCGGCGCGACACGGCGCATCGGCTCATCGCGAAAATGCCCATCCTGGCCGCGATGACCTACAGGCACACGCTGGGCCTGCCATTCGTTCATCCGCGGGACGACCTCGGCTACGCGGAGAACTTCCTGCGCATGATGTTCGCGCCCGAAGACGGGGACTACGAGGTCAACCCGGTCCTCGCCCGCGCGTTCGACCGCATTTTTCTGCTCCATGCCGACCACGAGCAGAACGCCTCGACGTCGACGGTGCGCCTGGCCGGCTCCACGGGCGCCAATCCGTACGCCTGCATCGCGGCCGGCATCGCGGCCCTGTGGGGACCCGCCCACGGCGGCGCCAACGAAGCGGTGCTCAACATGCTTGCCGAGATCGGCACTCCGGACAATATCGGCAAGTTCGTCAAGCGGGCAAAGGATCCGGACGATCCGTTCCGGATCATGGGATTCGGGCACCGCGTGTACAAGAACTACGATCCCCGCGCCCGGGTCATGCAGCAGACCTGCCGCGAAGTGCTGGACGAACTTGGGGTGGAGAGCGACCCCACCCTGCAGATGGCACGGCAACTCGAGAAGATCGCGCTGGAGGACGAATATTTCGTCGACCGGCGGCTATATCCGAACGTGGACTTCTATTCCGGCATCATCCTGCGCGCGATCGGTATTCCCGAAGACATGTTCACCGTCATCTTCACCACCGGGCGCACCCCGGGCTGGATCGCGCACTGGTGCGAGATGGTTGCAGCGCCGTACAAGATCGGGCGTCCAAGGCAACTCTATACGGGCGCCTCGCGCCGGGACTTCGTTCCCATCGAAGAGCGCTGACGCTGCGGCGCGTCAGGCGCCCGGCCCTTCGTCAACCCGCCGCAACCGCTCAACCAGGCTGGACGTGTCCCAGCGTTCGCCGCCGAGCGCTTCCACCTCCGCGTAGAACTGATCGACCAGCGCAGCCACCGGCAATCGCGCCCCGAACTTGCGCGCCGCGGCGAGCGTCATGTCGAGGTCCTTGCGCATCCACTTGACGGCAAAGCCGAAGTCGAACTCGCGCTTCGCCATGGTCTCGGCGCGGTTGTCCATCTGCCAGCACTGCGCCGCCCCCTGGGATATGACGCTGATCACGAGGCCGACGTCGAGTCCCGCCTTCTCCGCGAAGTGCATGCCTTCCGACAGGCCCTGAATGATCCCCGCGAGACACAACTGGTTGACCATCTTCGTGAGCTGGCCGGAGCCCACATCGCCGATCAGCGTGACGGCGCGCCCATAGTGCTGCATCACGGGCTCGGCGATGGCGAAAGTGTCGAGGTCGCCGCCGACCATGATGGTGAGCTGTCCGTTCTCGGCGCCCGCCTGGCCGCCGCTCACCGGCGCGTCGAGGAAACCGGCGCCGCGTTCCGCCGCCGCGCTCGCGAGTTCGCCCGCGAGATCGGCGGATGCCGTCGTATGGTCTACCATGATCGCGCCGCGCTTCACTCCCGCCAGGACGCCTCCGTCGCCCAGCGTGACGCTCTTGACGTCGTTGTCGTTGCCGACGCACATGAAGACGATATCCGCGTCCCGCGCCGCCTCCTGCGGGGTCGGCGCCGCCTCTCCGCCGTGCTCCGCGACCCATTGATCCGCGCGGGCCGTCGTGCGGTTATAGACCCGGACGTCATGCCCCGCGGCAGCCAGGTGGCCAGCCATCGGGTAGCCCATGATGCCGAGACCCACGAATGCCAGTTTTTTCTTGTTTTCCATAGTCACCTGCCTGTCGATCCGGCATTCACCATACCGCAAAATCGGGATGCGAGGACAAGGAGCGCCCCACGCCGGCGAGAGCGTAAATGTTCAACAGGGCTTGGCATCGAGGCCTGCCGAGCGACCTGAAGCCAGGGCAACGCGCGATCTATTCCTGTTCTTGGTCCGCGTCGCCGGAAATACGGAGCTGGACCGAACCTGAACCGAAACGCCCGATAATGCCGGGAAACTGCCGAAAACCGCCCGAGGCGGAACGCACCTCGAGCACACGTTCGCGATCGAGGCCGTACCTGCGCCCGAACCGGATGGCCTCGTCTTCGGTTTCCGCCATCATCACGAGCATGCTGACCGGCCCCCCCCGCAATTCCGCATCGTCGATTTCGTCTATCGCCTCGACGGCGCTGTCAACGTCCACGTGCATCATCGCGCTCGCGATGGACGCGAATGCCTGATCCCGCGCCGGGCCACGCCGGAGACCGGACGCCTGGTCCAATGCGGACTCCGCATCGTTCTGCGCCCACATGGAGAAGACCATGGACGAGAGGCTGGCCCGCATGGTTTCGTCCTCCACCTCGTCGACAAGGGCGACCGCGGCCTCGGGATCGTTCCAGGCCATCATCGGGATAACGGATGCATACGCGGCAGCGCGCTCCTCCTCCGGCAGACTTTCTACCAGCGAGAGGGCTGTCTGGACATCTTCCCGCGCGACGTTCCCCGCGATGCTCCCGACCAGGCCGGGATAGGCAGGGTCATCCTCGTACCGTGACATCCACGTCAGCATCTCATTGGTGGACAGGTGGGACACGGTGTTCGCGAGCCCCACCAGGAAGGCGGTTCGCCGGGCGCCGGTCAAGGTGTCCGCATATGCGTTCGCCGCTTCCAGGTCGTTGCGGCCCCACTCCCCAGCCAACTGGTGCAGGCCAGACTGCGCGGTCTGGCCGTCCTTGTCCGCAAGCCAGCGCGCCGCCGCCTCCGGGTCGGTTCTCGACCAGATCTCGATCAGCGATCCAATCACCATGCGGCTGGCCGATCCGGGCATCTCATCGACCAGTTCTGCCGCAGCGGCCGGGTCGTGTGAGGCCACGCCGCCAATGAGCATGTGCAATCGGGGCAGACGCTCCATGAGTTTGCGCTCGGCCAGGATGGACTCGAGTTCAGCGCGGGCATCCTCCACGGTCGGCGGCGGGCCGCTGCTTTGTTGGATGTGATCCATTGCGAAGAGCATCGCGTCGGCCTGCTCGGAGTCCGAAACGTGCCGCTCGATCAGCGCGCGCGCCGTGTCCCGGTCAAATCTCGCGATGGACATCGCCGCCGATGCGATCAGCCTCTCGGCATCGGGAACGTCTTCCAACAGCGATGGATCGTCGAGGAACACCTCGGGATAGCCGTGCAGCGCGAGCTGGATCATCCGGTCGGCCACCTCGCGGAGTCTCGGATCGTCCCGCGCCGCCGCGATCGCCGCTGCGCCGTCTGCCGCAAGCCAGGCGTTCATCGCCCGCCGAACGGCCCGGTTGCGCACCTCGGCAGGCTGCTCAAGCGCGCGCAGCAGGTCGGCGCGGAGATCCGCGCCGGTCATCGGGTCCGGCGGGGACAGCCGCAAGTCGGAAATGCCCGCAGCACCAGACTGGGTTGGATTGACAATCACGGGCGCGGCGTCGGGCGCGCTTACCCGGCCCGCGAAGAAGCCTATGCCGGCCGCAGCCAGCGCCACGAGAACAATGGCGAATGTGCGCATGGGGCTGCCACTCTTGCTGTCGAGGCTTCCATCATCCGCCCCCGAGGCGCTCGCTTCAAGACTGACTGCGGGGCCAGACCAGGCCGCTGGGCCTTGCCATCCCGGGAGAGGCATCACAGGTGAAATCGTGGGCAACGCCAATGCCCTTCGGACCGGGTCTTCGCGCTCGACCCGAGTCGGCGAGGCAACAACCCATGCCTCATTGCTTCAATTTTGTGTAATCTCACGTCTGAGGCCCCGAGGGCGCTTTCGTCGACTGTATGTATTGGCTTCTGGCCACGTTCTTCCTGCTGGCGCTAGCCTTCTCCTTCTTCTGCTCACTGTGGGAGGCAGTGCTGCTAAGCATCCACCCTAGCCATGCGAAGCTGGAATCCCAGCAGGGCACCCTTACCGGAAAGTACCTTGAGGACTTCAAGTCCAACATCGATCGTCCGCTGGCCGCGATTCTGACGCTCAACACCGTCGCCCATACCGTCGGCGCCCTCGGCGTGGGAGGAGAAGCCGCCACCATATGGGGCCACACGAGTCCATGGATCACGAGGTTCGTGGTTCCGTTGGCAATGACCATCGCGATACTGGTGTTTTCCGAAATCGTGCCCAAGACCATCGGCGCGCTGTACTGGCGGCGCCTGGTGACATTCACGATCCACTCGGTGCGCATCCTGACCATCGTCCTGGCACCCTTCGTATGGCTGAGCCAGTACATCACCCGCGGGCTGAAGACCGATTCGACGGCTCCGATACTGACCCGGACGGACCTGCTGGCGATGGCGGAACTCGGAGCGGAGGAAGGCGTGTTCGAGGCCGAGGAAAGCGAGATGATCGGCCACCTGATCCGTTTCCAGTCGATCCAGGTGCGCGATGTCATGACGCCTCGCACGGTCGTTGCCCTGGCGTCCCAGACCGAGACCATCGCCGAGTACTACGGCAATGCCAAGCGGCAGCGGTTTTCGCGGATTCCCGTATACAACGACTCGATTGACCACATCACCGGTTACGTATTGAAGGACGACGTGCTCTCCGCCCTGGTGGACGGACGGGGCGCAGAGCCCATCGCGAACCTGCGTCGCGAGATCGTCGCGGTCGGCGAGTCCTACGCCATCACGGACCTGTTCACCACCCTGCGGTCGCGCCAGGAGCACCTGGCCGTGGTGATGGACGACTTCGGCGGTATGGCCGGCATCGTCACGATGGAGGACGTCATCGAGACGCTCATCGGCCTAGAGATCGTGGACGAAACCGACGCAACGACGGATATGCGGGAACTGGCGCAGCGCCACCGAGTTCGGCGGGCGAGAGCGCTCGGCACGCTCGACGGACCGAACGATCAGACCGCCAAGTAGCCTCTACGGTGGCACTCGGCGCGCTTCTCCCCTGGCCCCGCAAGCGCGCGGTGGACCGGGAGCGTGACACGCGAGTTCCTCGCCGCGAACGTGCTCTTCTTCGGATTCCTGTTCGTCGGCATCCTGTTGCTTTGGACCTGGTTCAATCTCGTGAGCCCGGATTACACGGCGCCGGGGCCGGAGACGGCACGCCTCGGGTCGATGGTCATTGACGCCGGGCTGCCGCTGCTGTCCGGCGCGATGGCGGCTGCCGTGGTGGGGGCTACTGATGGCATCTGAGAGGGAAGCCGTCTCCCCTGTTCGCCGCGCCGTGAGGAGATTACGGTTTGGTCTGCCGCGCCGCAGTCTGGCTGCGAACGCGCGGCCCACGCGCGGGACCGGCCTCCAGACATCAGTCGGGGCGCGACTGCTTGTCTGGGCAGTCGTTGGGTGGATGCCAGTCATCGCCACGTCTGGCCAGGCGGCCGCTCCCGGCGACGCTCCCGTCGCCGCCGACACGCCTTTCCCGGGCAATGGCGTCTCCATGGAGCCGACGCCGACGGCCGACGGTGCGGTGCCGGTGGAAATCCCGGACCCGAATCTCCGCGACGCCATCGAACGGGCGTTGGGCAAAAAGCCGGGCGAGGCGATCACGAGCTCCGAGATGGAGACGCTCACTCGGCTCGAGGCTTCGAACTCGCAGGTGGTCGATCTCACAGGCCTTGAGTTCGCGGTCCGACTCACTCGCCTTGGACTGCACAGCGATCGCATCGCCGATCTCTCGCCGCTTGCAGGGTTGAGGCGGTTGACGTCACTGACCCTGGGCAACAACAACATCTCGGACCTCGCACCGCTCGCGGGGTTGACCGAGTTGACGTTCCTGGACCTGGATCGCAACGAGATCGCGAATCTCGGTCCGCTATCGGGCCTAGAGAAGCTCGATCGCCTGCTGGTCCGCAACAACGCGGTGGTGGATCTGACACCGCTGACGGGCCTGGCGGGCCTGACGAGGCTGTTGCTGGACGGCAACGCGATCGCGAGCGTTGCACCGCTGTCGGGCCTGCGCGACCTGACCTACCTCACACTCTCGAGCAATAGCATCACGAGTCTGGCGGCGCTCGCGGGTGCGGAGAGGCTGACCGAACTGGACGTGAGCTACAACCCGCTCACGAACGCTCGCTGGGGGGCCTCCTTGCCGCAACTCACGTCTCTCAACATCTCCAACACCGGGATAACGAATATCGCTCCTCTCGCGGACCTCAAGCGTTTGACCAGACTGCAGATGCGCAACAACGGCATTTCGGATCTCGGGCCGCTTGCGGAACTGACCGCGATGCGTTTCCTCTGGCTCGGGAACAACAGGGTCTCCGACGTGTCGCCGCTCGGAGGCCTGACTGCACTCGATAACCTGGAGCTGGCCTTCAACCCGCTATCAGACATCTCGCCCCTCGGCCGTCTCGGCGACCTGCGGCGGCTCAACCTGCATGCCACCGGCACGTCCGACATCTCCGCACTCGCGAGCCTTGGCGCACTGGTGGAGGTGACCTTGGCCGAGAACACCATCGCGGACCTCTCCCCGCTGGCGCATCTCGAGGAACTGACGACACTGCGGTTGAGCGGCGCAGACATTTCGGACCTGTCTGCCATCTCGGGCTTGTTGCGCCTTACCCATGCAGAGCTCGGGCGCAACCGGATCTCCGACCTCTCACCGCTGGTGGGCTTAACCGACCTGAGACGACTGTTTCTGAGGGACAACCGGATCTCCGACCTCTCGCCGCTGTCCGGACTCCCGGCGCTGGAGCAGTTGTACCTCGACAGGAACTCGGTACGAGACCTGCGGCCTCTGGTCGACAACCCCGGGCTTGGTGACGGGGACAGGGTGTCCCTGTTCGGCAATCCCCTAAGCAGTGTGTCGGTCCGCACGCATATCCCGGCGCTCCGCGGCCGGGGTGTGGCCGTCTATTTTGCGCCCGTGGCGCCCGTGATCGTCCGCCTTTCCCTGCGCGTTGACGCTCCGCGCAGCGGCACCAGGGTCTTCGCCCGCAATGATGTGATACGGCTCTCCGCCTACGCGTTGCAGGGGTCCTTCCGGTGCGAAGGGACGTTCGTGGCAAAGATCCAGATCGGCGACCAAACACGGTACGCGAGCAGCGGATACGGGCGCCATGGGCCGACCGTGCAGTTGACCTATCTTGTCACGGACGACGACCGTGACACCGACGGCATCACGATCGAGCACGACGCGCTGGAGTTCGTCGAGGGGATCTGTTCCGACGTGGCGGGAAGGGGGATTTTGCTCCAGCTTGTCGAGGGCACACTTGCGAACCACGGGAATTACCAGGTGAACGGGTCCCTGGATCGTCCTCCCGCGATCAAGTCTCTGGATGTCGATCGCCCGAGCGCAGGCGACGTCTTTGCCGCCGGGGAGCCGCTCGTGCTGCGTGTTCGCTTCGACGAGCCGATACAGGTGGCGGGCGCTCCGCGAATCCAGTTGGATGTCGGGGGCGACACCCGCTTCGCCGAACTGAAGCAGCGTTCGCGGACGGCCCTGACGTTCGTCTACCGGGTGGCGCCCGGCGATCTCGATGCCGACGGTCTCGCTTTCCCGGGCCAGTTGCGGATGGACGGCGGGACGATCCGGGACGCTGCCGGCAACCGCGCGAACCTCCAGGTCCCCGCGACGGACCGGGCGTTGCCCTACGGCGTGCGGGGCGATGGTCCGGGAGAGGGTGGCCCCACGGTTTCGGGCGTGTCGGTCGACCTGTACCGTAAAGGGTCGGCTGTTGCAGCCGCTCGTGGGATGCGTCAGAACGATGACTTTCACATACGCGTCGACTTCACCGGGTACCTAGAGATGGATGACGCCCCGACGCTAGCGATGCGCATGGGAAATCGGATACGACATGCGTCCCTGGCCGGGATGTCGCGCAACACCTTGCGTTTCGAGTACCTAGTGAAAGCCGACGACCGCGACGCCGAGGGCATCGGCATTGATCGGGACGCACTCGCGTTCGCGCCTGGCGCCGCCCTGCGGGACGGCGCCGGCAACCCGGGACGACTCGATCTCGGCGTGCACGCCGTGGGCAAAGGGGGCGGGGCCCTGGTCCACGCGTCCAAGACCGACGAGGCCCCGCTCGTGGAGTCCGCCCGCTTCGCAGAGCTCACCGGGCGCCGCGGCAATGCGGGCCTCGGCACGGGCGAACCCATCCTGCTGCTGGTCCGTTTCAACGAGCCGGTACGCGTCGTGACGGCCGGCGGGGTACCGTCGGCGCGCGTGCGCCTCGGCCTCGAGCACCGGCGCTTCGACTGGATCGGAGGAACGGGTATTCGCCAGTATCGGCGGTGGTTGCTGTTCGGCTACGTCGTCGACTCGGCGGACGATGTGCTTGCCACCGGTGCGGGCGGCGACGGTCCCGCGCCGGTCAGGATCGAACTCAACGGCGGCAGGATCCTGGATCGCGCCGGAAACGCGGCGCGGGTGACGATGCCGGCCGATTTCGTGGCCCCGTTCTGGCGCATCGCCGGAGAGCTGCAACCGCCTCGAGTGGCCCGCGTCGAGGACAACTACCTCCCGTACACGGCCATCTCCAGCGACCGGGGCGACGACCGTTCGTTCGGCCGGCACGAGATCGTGGACATCCCGGTCTATTTCACGGAACGCGTGGCGGTCACGGGAGCACCGGTACTGCCTTTTCAGGTCGGGAACGAAGCACGCGACGCGTCGTACGTCTCCGGCAGCGGTACACGGCGGCTCCTGTTCCGGTACCGCGTCCGGGAGGGCGACCTGGGCCGTCTGCAGGTGCCGGCGACGAGTATCAGGCTGGAAGACAGCCTTATCACGGGCGGCTCCGGGAAGGACGCAGAGGTCTCCGTGGGAGGCATTCCGCAACCAGATGCATTCGATCGGCTATATTTCGTCAACGGCGCGCGTCCCTCCGACACTGTTGTGCCGCCGATTGCTGCGCCCCGCAGTGTCCGGGTCGATCCCGGAGCGGGCGAGTTGACGATCACCTGGGACTTACTGCGCGAGGACGTCTGGGGCGGCGCGCCGATCACCGGTTACGTTGTGGTGGCGCGGGCTGTTGAGGGTGGCGCGGAGCACTCCTGCTCGACGGCAGCGAACAGGTCTCACTGCACGATTACCGGCCTCCCGGACGACACCGACTACGATGTCGTCGTGTACGGCCTGAACGCGGTCGGTGCGGGGTATGTGTCTCGTCCGGTGACCGCGTCCACGACCGTGGTCCGCAGTTTCTGGCGGGGCTGGCGCCTCGAGCTATTGAGAGGCATCAAGGAACCATGACCCCTGTGATGGCACCTCATACAGTCCCAGCACGCCGGCGCAGCGCTCCATCAGATGCCTATCAACCGAAGCCCTTTCATAACCATCAGTCATAGCCGCGCCACCGAGCGAATCAACTGTCGCCCGTTGGAACGAGTCAGTCGCCGCCCTTCCCCGACCGCTTGGCGGCGTTTGCAAGGCCGCGAGTTATCCTACGGCGCACGCTCCTGGCGGCCTGTCGGATTTCGTCGAAGTCCGACGGGGTGTTGCGGCGGCTTGGTTTGGGGCAGTATCCGTCGACCGCCAGGTCGGCGGATACTGTGGCGCAAGCCGGCGTCTCACACAGGGGAACAGCATGAACACACAATACGAACCCACGTGGCAATCACTGCAAAAACACAAGACGCCGCAGTGGCTGCGCGAGTCGAAGTTCGGAATCTATACCCATTGGGGTCCCTATAGCGTCCCCGCCTGCGGACCGAATGGTTCCTGGTATCCCCACAACATGTACCGTCCCGGAAATTCGCAGCACGACCACCACGAAAGGACGTTCGGACCCGCGTCGGCGTTCGGCTACAAGGATTTCATTCCCCTGTTCACCGGCGAGAAGTTCGATGCCGACGAATGGGCGGAGTTGTTCAAGTCGGCCGGTGCCAGGTTCGCCGGACCGGTCGCCGAACACCATGATGGGTTTTCACTCTGGGACAGCAAGGCAAACGAGTGGAACGCAGCGAGAATGGGTCCCAAGCGCGATATTGTCGGTGAACTGGAGAGAGCGTATCGCGGTCAGGGCATGCGCTTCATGACGGCATTCCATCACTTCGAACAATGGTGGTTCTATCCGCACTGGCGAAATGACTGCGATGTCTCCAAACCGGAATTTTCCGGACTCTATGGTCCCCTGCACAACCTCGATGGATTCGGCGACGACGCGGGAGACCGCGGGAGCGATTGGCTGCTACAGGATCGCCCGGACGGAAAGTTCCACGATTTCTGGCGCGCCAAGATCGACGAGGTCGTCGAAGCGTATCGGCCCGACCTGATGTGGTTCGATTTCGGATTGAGGTTCGTGCAGGAGGGATACAAGAAGAAGATGCTGGCCGACTACTACAACAAGGAGCAGGAATGGGGCGGGAAACTCGCCGTGACCTACAAGACCCACGACCTTGTTCCGGGCGTTGCCCTTGTCGACTACGAACTCGGCCGCATGGACAAGCTCACCTACTACGACTGGATTACGGACACCTCGATCGACGACCGGGGCGCTTGGTCTTTTGTGTCGGATGCGGGCTTCAAGAACACCAGCGCGCTGATCCACAACCTCGTGGACAACGTCAGCAAGAACGGCTATCTGCTCTTGAATGTCGGGCCGAAGGCCGACGGCAGCATTCCCGAGGAAGCCAGGGAACGACTCGTCGCGATGGGCGAGTGGTTGGGGATCAACGGTGAGGCAATCTACGGCACCACGCCCTGGGTCACATACGGCGAAGGTCCCACCGAGATGACCGACGGCGGCATGTTCAGCGAACGACACGAGGTGGAGTACACCGCGCAAGACTACCGTTTCACCTGCGCGAACAACTGCATCTACGCAACCTGTCTCGGCTGGCCCGAGGAAACCTCTGCGATCAAGTCGATGCGGCGGCTGAATGAAGGTGAGATCAGGTCGGTCGCCATGTTGGGGCACGGCCAACCCCTGGGGTGGCGCCTCACCGAGGACGGACTCGAGATCCAAAGACCGAAGGACAAGCCCTGCGACCTGGCCTACGTCTACAAGATCGAGAGACAAAGCCCTTTTTGAGAACCTTCCTTGAACCGAAGCGGAGTCCGGCGGGTCGCGTGATATAGTGCGAATCGAGCGTGCTTCGCGCCTGACCTCATCCAGCCTTCCCCAGCAAGGCTGACCCAAGGAGGTAAAGGGGGCGTGTGTCCTCGAAGCGTCATCGTCGACCCGCCCCGGGCGGACTCGCTGGGGGAACCATGACCGGGGTTGATTGGGTGGACCGATGACCGCACGCAATTCCCTCAAACGCATAGTCCGCGCACGCATGCGCAAGACGGGTGAGTCCTATTCGTCGGCTCGTCGGTACGTCCATACCGAGGGCAACAAAATGACCAACGCAACGATCGAACTGCAGCCAGGCCTCTGGCCGGATTGGGTCCTTGAACACCAGTGGCTCATCTCGTTCCTGACAAAGGCGGAGGCGGAGGCGCGGAACCGCGGCGACACCCACTGCGACCACTTTCACATGGAACTCGCCTACCTGGGCCTCGGGCCGCCCGTGTCCGATTGGCTCGCAGCGCTGGGGCTCGACGTGCCGGTGTTGCGCGAGGACGTCGTCGAGATCCTGGGCGTGAACGCCATGCACGCCTTTGGCCCCGACCGCCACAAAGCGTGGCTGGCCAGGGGTGAACGGGCGCGGGTCGCGCGGCGCGGCGACGATCCGGTTGCCGAGCGCCCCCTCGAGTCGGTGGCCGAGATCTACACCGGCGAACTGCTGGAGTTGGCAAGGGCCGAAGCCGGGTTTCACGGCGATTCCGTCGACGAACGACACTTCCTGGTCGCGTCGGCCATGCTTCTCTTCGCGGGCAGTCCACCATCCGTGAGTGCCTTGCGCTATCTGACGGGGCTCTCGCAGAACCAGGACGCGGCCTACGACGTTCGAGTCGATGACGACGGGCAGTGGATGAGGGACCTTGCCGAGTCCCATGGAGCGAACCCCGCGCGATTCCCCTACGACATCCACGGACCCCGGGGCTGAGCCAAGCGCAGGCCCGTCCGGTCGTCGGCTTCTCGGGCGTCGGATCGCGGGCGAGGCTGGCGCGATGCATCGAGCAGTGCCGCGACCCCTCCATCGGAGACCGCCTCCGCGAAAACAGCGTCGCCGCCCTCACCGCCTACTTGCAACCCCTCACCTCCGGCCTTGAGCCGATCGCCGCGCCTCGACTCGAGGTCACACTCAGCGACTACCTCGATCTCCTCCTCGACATCGCCGCAGCGCTGGCGGAACCCGCCCCACGACCGACCAACCGGGTCTCCCGCTGGATCGCACGCACCGCCTCCCTGCGCAAGCGGCAACGCGCATATGGGACCTTCCAATCCTTACAACCGTGGACTGAAGAGCGAGGCTTCCGAATGCCTGTCTGGTCTCGACATGACCCAAGTCCACATGGTGGTTGCATGTGTCCCGAATCAATCCCGCGAATCCAGATAGATATGTGTGTCCCGAATCCAGATAATCGACCGTCATGTCGCGCAGATCGCTACCCAGTGTCGAGGCCGTGCTGTCGGAGGCGTCCGTCGCGCCCGTCATCGGGCATTGGGGGCTGCAGGTGGTCAAGGACGCCGTGCGCCGGCTCCAGCAGGAAGCCCGCGGAAGCGAGGTTCCCGACTGGGCGACTCGAACATCGGGCTATGCGTCCGCGATAGACGACTGGATCACCAATAGCGTCGGACACGGGTACCGGCGCGTATTCAACCTCACGGGCACCATCATCCACACCAACCTCGGCCGGTCGGTCCTGAGCACCGAGGCGATGAAGGTCGCAACGGCGGCAGCGACTCGACCCGTCACGCTGGAGTACGACCTGCGGACCGGCCGACGCGGCACCCGGGAAGGCATCGTCACCCACAGGCTGAGGCTCCTGACCGGCGCCGAAGCGGCCACGGTGGTCAACAACAACGCCGCCGCGGTGATGCTCGTGCTCAACACCCTGGCACTGGATCGATCCGTACCCGTATCCCGCGGTGAACTGATCGAGATCGGCGGCAGCTTCCGCATTCCCGACATCATGGCCCGCTCCGGCAGCCGCCTGGTCGAGGTCGGCACCACCAACCGCACGCATCTCAGTGACTATGAGAATGCCATCGACAGTTCCACCGCTTTGCTCCTGAAGGTGCATCCCAGCAACTACCACATCGAGGGATTCAC
This sequence comes from Pseudomonadales bacterium, assembly GCA_963668365.1. GTDB lineage: Bacteria > Pseudomonadota > Gammaproteobacteria > Pseudomonadales > Azotimanducaceae > VXNE01. Next base: position 2,768,535 of record OY764266.1, on the reverse strand, counting down.
GACGTCGGTCGACGAGAAGGAACTCGTCCGCCTCGGCCGGGCGCAGGACCTTCCGGTTTGCATCGACCTCGGCAGCGGCACCCTTGTCGACCTGGAACGGTTCGGCCTCCCTCACGAACCCACGCCCCGCGAGATGATCTCGGCGGGCGTGGACCTCGTGACGTTCTCCGGCGACAAGCTGCTCGGTGGCGTCCAGGCGGGCATCGTCGTCGGTCGCGCCGACCTCGTCGCCCGCCTCGACAGCAACCCCATGAAGCGCGCGCTACGCGCGGACAAGATCACGCTCGCGATCCTCGACGCGACGCTGCGCGCATACGAAGACGAATCCACCGTGGCCGAGCGCATCCCATTGCTCGCCACGTTGACCACGCCCATCGAGGAACTCGACGACCGCGCCGTAGCGGTATCGGAAGCGCTCGCAGGACGTGTCGACCACGCGCTGGCAATAAGCATAGAGGCATCACAATGCCAGCTGGGCAGCGGCGCCCTGCCCGATCAGCATGTACCGAGTCGCGCCGTCGCCATTTCCGGGTCCGGACGGGCGATTGAGCAACTCGCCGCAAAGCTCCGGCGCCTGCCCATACCCGTCGTCTCGCGCCGGCAATCCGGACGGCTGTGGCTCGACATGCGCTGCGCCGACCCCATAGACGAACTGATCGCCTCGCTCAAGAACCTCGCATCGTGATCGTCACGCTCGCCGGCCATGTCGACCACGGCAAGACGGCCGTCGTGCGGGCGTTGACGGGCGTCGACACCGACCGCCTCTCCGAGGAACGGCGCCGGGGGCTCACCATCGACCTCGGCTTCGCATACGCCGACATGGGCGGCACGCGCATCGGCTTCGTCGACGTACCGGGCCACCAACGCTTCATTCACAATATGGTCGCGGGCGTGGCCCGCAACCAGTACGCCCTCCTCGTCGTCGCCGCCGATGACGGCGTTATGCCGCAAACGGTCGAGCACCTGCAGATTCTGAAGCTGCTCGGCCTACGCCACGGCATCGTCGCACTGAACAAGATCGACCGCAGCGAGCCTGACCATATTTCCGCGGTGCGAGACGATATCCGGACGCTGACGGCGGACTCGTTTCTGCGCGATGCCGAGATCGTCGAGGTCTCATGCACCGACGGCCGCGGCATCGACGCGCTGCGCTCGCACCTGCAACGGGCGGGCGAAGCCTATGCTTCCGCTTTGGACGACCGGGCGTTCCGCCTCGCCGTGGACCGTGCTTTCTCCCTGCGGGGCGTCGGCGTCGTAGCCACCGGCACCGTCGTGTCGGGCGCGACGCGTGTCGACGACCATCTGGCACTAGCGGCAACCGGCCAGCCGCTGCGAGTGCGCGGGCTGTTCGTGCAGGACACCCCGGCCGAACGCGCCATCGAGGGTGACCGCGTCGCGCTTAACGTCACCGGCGCGAGCCTTGACGAGGTTTCAAGGGGAGACTGGATCGTGGCCGAGTCGACCACGGGCACGACTCGCGACGCAACCCTGGAGCTTGAGGTCGTGGACGACTTTTCCCGGTCGGTGCGCCACTGGGCTCCGGTTCACGTCTATGTCGCGACCAGCCACACCCAGGGAAGGATCAGCCTGCTGGACGCCTCCCCCATAAAGCCCGGCGCCACCGCCGCCGCAGACCTCGTGCTGCAGGAACCTGCGCACATGAAGGTCGGCGACCGCCTCATCCTGCGCGACCAGGACCTCGACCGAACCCTGGGCGGCGGCACGGTCATCGATGTCGAGGCGCCGCACGGACGCCGCCGCGCGCCGGACCGGCTCGAGCGCATCGACGCGCTGCGCCGCGCATCGACCGGCGACGCCCTCGCCGCACTGGCGCGACGCGATGCCGTGCTTGCGAATACGTTCCGGCGCGACTGGAACCTGACGGCGAACGCCATGAACGAACTCGTGCAGCGATCAGGACTGATCACGCACGGCGATCACGTCATTCATCCGGAACTCGCGCGCTCAACCCAGGGCGCCGTTGCCGACGCGCTAGCCAACCACCACCAAACGGAGCCCGAAAGCGACGGCATGTCACTCGAAGCTCTGGCCACTGCGTTGCGTGTGTCCACAACTATTCGTGTGTCCACAACTATCACGCAAATCGCCCTCGAAAATCTGACCGAATCCGGCGAAGTTCGAGCGCGGTCCGGCAGCTACGCACTGGCCGAGCACAGCGCCGAGATTCCGCAGGCCCTGGCGGCGCTGTTCGACCGCATTGAACGGCTCCTCGACTCCCCCCAACCGCCGAGCCTCGGCGACCTGGCCAAGCGCCTTCGAACGCCTCTCCCCGCACTGGAGCGCGACATGCGCGCTTTGGCCGCCCTCGGCCTGTGCCAGCGTGTCAGCCCGAACCGCTACTTTCTCAATGCCCGTCTTCGCGCCATGGCCGATATCGCCCGGGACTTGCCGGAAGGCTTTACCGTGCGTCAGTTCCGAGACGCCTCCGGCATGGGACGCAACGTCGTCATCGAAGTGCTGGAGCACTTCGACCGCAAGGGCGTTACCCGCCGCGTGGACGACTCCCGTCAGTTCGTGGGCGATCCGGGCCGGGTGTTAGACTGAATCGTGGAAGAGTATCGCTCCCGGTGGGGCGCGCGGCCTTCAAAGCCGTTGAGACGCGCAGACCGTGTCTGGTGGGTTCGACTCCTACCTCTTCCGCCAATTCCCATTTTCTCACACCGTCTCAAAAGCTCTCTTTGTGTCGACGTGCTCACCCCTATCTGGACCAGCAAACCCGAAACGGCCCGCCGCGTCCGACAGGCTCCGCGGTCGAGCGGGCCTACACCCGATCCGACCTCCTCGAGAAGCGCCGCGACCTCATGGACCAATGGGCCAGGTTCGCCATGGCCGCGCTGGCGACAGTGGTGCAACTGCATCGTTAGGCCTACGCGCGCTATCTCGCCCGTGTCGCCCTCGCCCCACGTGCACGATCTCTCTACCCAAGCAGTCCGTCGTTTCTACCCGCCAGAGTCCGCCCATCCCCGCTGTCTTACCCGGGGCGATGTCCTAGTGGTACCGCCGCTGTGTCCGCGACCGCCGTCCTTCCCGGAACGGGACCGGGAACCGGCGCGCCCCGCGTCAGGGCCCTTCCCGGCCCATACGCTCCCACCGTGACGGCGGCGGGATCACGAAATCGCCAGAACCCGGTTGCCAAAGGTGTATCGTCCGCTCGAGCGTCGCGGCCAGTCGGTGCGTCCGCGGCAGCAGTTGCGAATCCGTGTTGTAGCCGCTGACCACCACGAGACCCATGACCGGCATGCCGGCCGTGATCCGTTGCGGGTCGGGCGCCGGCGAGATCCGTGATCGCACCACCGAGGGTCAGCACTACCGAATCGCGGGCCTGAATCTCCTCGCCGCCATCGTCATCCACTGGAACACCGGCCACCTCGGCGAAGCCGTCAACGGACGACAGCGCGACAGGCTGCCCGTGCCAACCGAGCTGCTCGGCCACATCTCACCCCTCGGGTGCGAGCACATCCTTATGACCCGGGAGTACCGATGGCGAAAAAGGGCACAAAAGGGCACAAGGGCTTGACTCGAATGCCACTCGCCGCTACGGTGCGCCGCCCATGGACCTCACCCCCCGCCACATCCAGACCGTGATTAGTGTCGCCATGCTGCCGCATGGCGCTGGTGGTGAGGTTCGTCCTGTCGGTGGGTCACCGACAACCTAGATACCCATTGAGATCGACGGACCTCTCCGCTCCCGGAGAAGGCGTCCAGTCGACGGCTCCTCCGGGCGGAAGCCCCCGCGAGGAGCCCACCATGAAAGACAACGCCTCACCGTTGGCCGAAGAGGCAAGCGCCTACTACGAAGACTTGCTGCGTCCGGTCTTTGCCGGTCGAAGGTTCCTGATCGCCGGGCCCATCGCCGTTGGCCTCACGGGGCTTGTGCGGCGACTGAGGGCACTCGGCGCCGAGCGTCCGTTCCTGATCGCCGCCAACGAGGGGACGGGCACCCTGCCGGGGCAGGAGGAGGCGGAACTGCGGGTGCTGGGCCTCCAAAGCACGGACGTGCTGGAACAGAACCGCAGTCTGCATAGTGCGCTCGAGGACTTGCCTGTCGACTTGCGCAGGGCAATCGACGCGTGGGATCCATCCGGTACGGCACGGTTCATCTTTGCGAGCCCTTTGGCGGAGCCACTCGATGTGGCGGGCCGGATGGCGTATGGCGCGCGGCCTCCCGCTTGGGCGGCACTGGAAGACAAGGTGCGGATCGATGCCTTCTGGGATTCGGCAGGCGTCGCGCGTGCGCCGTCGCGGATCGTCGCCGCGGACTACGACGCACTCATGGGCGCGGCACGGGAGTTGGACCGGGGTCTCGGCACAGTCTGGGCCGCGGATGCGCGGGACGGCGTCCACGGCGGCGGTTTGGGACTGCGCTGGGTGCGACACGGCGACGACGGCCGTGAGTCCTTCTCATCGTTACAGCGGATGGCCGACCGGATACGCGTCATGCCGTTCCTGGAAGGCATTTCGGCAAGCATCCACGGTATCGTGTTTGCCAAATCGGTGGCCGTCTTCCGGCCTGTCGAGATGGTCGTGCTCCGGCCGATCACTGGCGACCGTCTGCACTACGCGGGCTGCGCGACCGCATTCGATCCGCTTCCCGAGGACCGTGAAGCGATGCGCGGTCTTGCCCTCCGGGTAGGGGCGGCGCTCCGTGAGACAGTGAACTATCGCGGACCCTTCGGCATCGACGGGATCCTCGCCGAGGAGGGCTACCTGCCCACCGAATTGAACGCCAGGGGGGGCGCGGTTCTCGGGCCACTGGCCCAGGGCGCCGGCCTACCGCTGGCGCCGTTGTGCCTGGCAGTCGTCGAAGGCGAACGACTCGATTACCGAGCAGACCTCCTGGAACGGTCAATCGTGGAGTCCGCCGATGCCCATCGCACCTGCGCGGGCTGGTCGGTCACCCCGCGGAGATTCGACGACGACTGCGTGCTGGACGTACTACGGGACGGCGACGAGTACCGCACGTGGCAACCGGGAGAAGATCCTCACGGCACGTTGCAGGCCGGCCCGGGTCCGCTCGGCGGGTTCGTTCGGTTCGCACTCCATCCGGAACGGATCGTGTGCGGACGCTCGGCCGCCGCCGAGGTCGTTCGCGCGCTCCGGCTTTCGGACCGCGTACTCGGAACGGCATTCGGGGAGTTCGAAGTTGCGAACGATGTACGGGTGGAGACGCGCGATGGCGGCGTGGACCGGGTTTGAGACCCCGGAGGGGTGGATATGTTCTAGCTCAGACACCTATGGCACCGCGCCGCCGGTGAGCGTGAAGGGCGACGCCGCGAAGCGGCCCGGGCTCGTCGACTGGGCGCGGGGCGAAATCGCGGCGATCGCCGGTCGGGTGCTCGAGGCAGCTTGTTTGCGCTGCACACGATGCCCGCCTTCGCGGGGGCAGGCATCCGTGAGAGCAGAGGGGGACCCCAAGAGTCACGTCGGTGACGTCTCGTGCGAAGTCCTGGCAGTCACGGCTTTGATCGGCGCCGCGGCATGAACGCTGGGTAGAGCGGCGTGTCGCGGAGCGGCCCCCATCGGTTACGCAGTCGCTCCGCAAGCTCCCGGGCAAGATCGCCCGTGGCCTTGAACTCCGCCTCTTTGGTGATCGTCGCGAACGCGCTGTCGAGCCAGAGCAACCCGCGTTCTCGGACAGATGCCACCCCGTCGCCGGCGAAGCGGTCGTCCTCGGTTTCGACGAACCGTTTGCTCGTTAGGCACCAGACCAGCCACCAGACGCAAGCGGCGGCCATGAGTCGCTGGAACGTGGCGGTGTCCGGTGCCTGCGCGCGCCGAGCGAATGCCGCAACATAGGTCGCATCCATGCGCGGCGGCAACTCGACGGGCAGGCGGGCGACCCGCCAACACGTAGGAAATGGCATGTGCCAGCAGGCCGCGTCGAGCATCGCGTTGCCTCGACGGGCCGCCTCGAAGTCAATGAACTTTCCCGTGATTCGCGTGCCTGCGCCGGGCACGTAGTTGTCGGGGCACACATCCCCGTGTAGCACCACCTGTGGATCTTCGCCACGCATACAGCGCTCGGCTTCGACCAACTCGCTTCGCGCGGGGCCCGCGTCGACGCCGAGCGCCCCACAGATGTTCGTGAACGCAGCCAGGTGCAATGGCGGCATGACGGGAAGGTGGCCAAGGGTCGGTGCCGCAGCGGATGCCCATCCATGCAAGCGGCCAAGGGCATCGGCAAGGCCCTGCAGGCCCTGTGACGCCGTGTCAGCATCGGTCGCTGCGAGGCCATCGGCTAGGGCTGCCCGTGCCCCACAAGTGTTCGCTGGACTCTGTCATGCTGGTGAAATCATCCGAGTTCGTCGCGTAGTTGGAAACCGATGGTCATGTATGTGAGCTGGATGTGGCCATGCCACAGGAGTTGCGCGCCGGGTGGGTCGCGCGTGCGGCCGAGCCAGCCGCCGAGGCGCGCGAGCAGTTGCACGGTCTCGCCGAGCTGCGAGGGCGGGTCGAGGTTGCGCGAGCGGGCGAAGGCGGCGAGCACGCGCAGTTCGATGTCGGAGAACAGCAATTCGGGGGGCAACTCGGGCATCTCGCGGCCGAGACGGAGCATCAGTTGGATGCGCCAGCCGACGACCATGTTGATGGCGATGGCGCGCTCGAGGCGCTCGGCGGTGTGGTGCTGCAGTTCCTCGACCTTGCAGCCGGATTTGAGGATGCGGAAGTAGTCCTCGATGCGCCAGCGCATGGCGTAGTAGTGGAGGATGCGCCGCGCGTCGTCGACGCCGGTCACGGGCAGGGTGGTGAGCACGAACCACTCCAGCGGCTTGGCGTTCGCGGGCGGCTGCTCCTCGCGGGCGTGCACCACCCACACCTCGACCGGCGCCGCCCCGGGGCACGGCAGCGCGACCGGCTCGTAGCGCAGCGTCATCTCGGCCGAGCGGGCGGGGCGCTTGGTCTTTCCGGCCCGCTTGCTGGCCTTGGCGCGCGCGCTTTGCCGCGTGACCTCGACGGTGCAGGCGCCGCGCACCCGGGCGTTGCGCATCGTCTCGAACAGGCGCCGCGAGACCGGGTTGCCGTCGTCGTCGGTAACCCGCCCCAGGACGCGGTCGACCTTGGCGCGCACCAGCAACTCGACCGTCGGGGCATGCTCGCGCCGTTCGACGAACAGGTCCAGGAAGTCGGCCTCGCGGTCCATGGCGCACACCACGCGGGTGTCGGGCAGTTCCCGGGCCGCCTCGGCACAGTCGCGCAACCCCTCGATCCAGCGAAACGACTTGCGCGCCTCGCGCGGCTTGCGAGCGCGCGCCTCGGGACCGGCGGGCGCCGGGGCGTCGAACCCGGCGCGCAGCACGCCCAGCGGCGTCCCCTCGTCATTGACCGCCAGGGTCGCGTGCAGATGCAGGCCGCGCACCGCCGCGCCGGTCTGGTTCGAGCCGATCGTCCCCAGCCCTTGCGTTCGCCCGCGGCGGGCGAAGTTCAACGTGGTGGCGTCCTGAATGCACAGGACCGTGGACTCCGAGCGCAGGCGCCGCAACGTGCGCTCGCGGTGCGGCTTGAGAATGTTCGCCACCGTCACCTCGCCGTCGGCGGGTTGATCGATGAGCCGGTAGTGTCCCTTGACCAAGGCGCGCGCTCCGTTCGTGGCGCCGGTGATGGCGCGCATCGGACACTGTGCCATATGCCGCGCGCTCTCGACCAGGCGCGCGCTCAGGCGGGCGTCGCCCAGGGGCGCGCCGCCGAACTCGTTGGCCGCCCAGGACGCGGCGTCGAGCCCCTCGCCGGGCGCCAGCGCCGCGGGCGGCGGCGCCGCGAGACGCCGCCGCCAGACCCGGTCGAGTTCGTACAGATACACCGCCTTGGGTGTCTCGCGGGCGGCATGGGCACGGTCCTGGCGCCCGCGCCCGCGCGTCGCGCCGACCCGCACCCAGTTCGCCGCGCGAAAGCTCGCCCCCGTGTGCTCGCGCTCGTCGACGAACGTCTCCAGCAGCCAGGGCCGGTAACCGTGCAGGCGCTCGAAGTCCTCGCCCACCCGCCGCACCACCCGGCCCAGCACATGCGAGGCCAGGTTGCGGCAGCGGACGCCGGGACGAATCAGAAACCGGCACAACCCCGCCACGCGATGCAGCCGCGCGCGGCGGCGCGCATCGTCCCAGCCGATCCAGGCGTCGCGAGCCCGCAGCCGCCGCGCCGAGGCCGCGAACCCCACCGCCCCCAGCCAGCCATGCGCCGAGCCGACCAGATAGCGCAACTGATGGCCGACGAAAGGACCCGCACCACGCGGGTGCTCGCGCGCCATCAGGGTATTCCAGATCAGGCGATGTTCGTCGCTGTCGACCCGAATCAGCGCAAGCTCTCGCAACTCACCCGCCTCGCCGGGGACATCCCTGGCCGGCGCCACGCACTCCGCAAGCTGGCGCGGTCCGCGCCCAGCACCGCCCACCCTTCGCGGCGCCGGTAGCGCGACCTGACCCGCCGCCTCCAGCCCGCGCAATGCCCGGCAGCAACTCGCGCGCTGCAGACGGCCGCGCCCGTCGCGCAGCTCGAACGCCTCGCACACCCGATCGGCAACCTGCCCGAGCCCCGTGACACCCTCCGAAACCGCCGTGTTCAGCACGTCTTGAAGCTGGCCAATGTCAGCCCGCAGGCGACCTCCAACCTGGGTCTGAACCTCCATGCCGCGTACCGTAGCGCAACGGCATCTTGAAGTCCAGCAGATACTTGTGGGGCACGGGCAGGGCTAGGGTGGTGTCGCCGACGTCCTCCATGACGCAGACACCCGACGCATCTTCCGCCGCGAGCACGCGAGGCGCAACGCCGCTGTGGGCCATCTCTCGGGCTGTCGCCGTGTCCGCGCCACATTTGACGATCACCGACCAGCGGGTGGCGATCTGACGGACCCGCCAAACTTCGTGACCACCGACGCGTGCCCAATGGAGGTGGGCGCCGTCGCCGGGGCGCCGGTTAAGCAGGTCCCGCGCGAACCTTCGGAGGGGTTCAGTGGCGGCATTCTGCGCCGGGTCGGGGAGGGTTGCCATTCGATCGAGTCTCGCACTGCTTGGCCTGTATCCGGAGGTGGGACATGATACTGTTTTCACTTGTGATTTAGGGGTGGGGCCAGACCATGTGGCGTCTTCCGAAAGGGGTCGCTGGCGGCCATGTTGCAGGAGTTCGTCGGCCAGGCGGCGTACGTTCTGACCATGCTTGGGGAAGAGGCACGGGCAGCGCTGGATGGTGATCTCGGACGATGTGGATGAAGGAGTCGGCGTTCTGTGGCTGGCCGAAAGCGTCGCGAGCTATCTTGCGTTGCGTGCGATTCGGGATACCACATCCGCGGCGTTCCCGTTCCTTGAAAGCGCGTTCCTAGAACCGGGAAGAGCAGCTGGCGAGTCCCCGCAGGACCTGGGCGCACGGGCGGTGACCGACGGCGAGGCGTACGTGATGCTATACAGCGTAGGCGCGGCCTTCTGGTGGGAGTTTGACGCGTTGCTGGAGGAGCGGGGCCGCGATTTGCTCGATGTGCTCTTCCGACATCCCAAAGCCCCGTACGCTTCTGTGCGTCGAGAAGCCGGGTGACTCCGAACACTCGATGTCCTTCCTCGTAGACTTGGATCGCCAACCAATTTGCCCGCTGAGCGTACTCGTCAACCCAATTGCTGCTGCACGCTAGGCGGGAGATTCTGACGTCCCCCTGGGCCAAAGCGCGCCTCAACGCAAATCGGCCCGCGCGAATAGGTACGCGGCCGGTACCCAAAGGAACACCGCCACGATGCAGATCGCGGCAATGGACATGTGCCAGCCATCGACTCCAGCCACCCACCCACAAAAGACGAACACCCCGGCACCGACAATCGCCTGCATGAGTCCCTTTATCGATACGGTAGTAGCACGAGTAGCATCATCGGCAGCTCGTTGAAGGAGCCCATCCAACAGAATGCACGCCAGGCCGTTGAGTCCAAACGAGGTAGCCAACAACAAACCGGCGTAGGCGCCCGAGAGAGGAACAGAGGCGAACAGAGCTACCAAGGCCAGTCCGTAAATTCGCAAAACACGTTCCAGACCACCACCGACGAACCGATGCGCGACCGCAACTGCGACCGCGTTGGCTCCGGTTGCCGCAGCGTACACGAGCCCTACGAACCCAACGCTGACGGATCCCTTCTCAAGCAAGAACACTCCCAGGAACTCATCGACGCTGCTCCAAATCGGCGCAAAAAGAACGGCGACAGCTACAACAGCGAAAAGAGACTTGCTCCTGAGAACCGAGCGCACACCGCTGGTCGTCGTCCGCCAAAGCGACAGCCTGGGCATTCCTCGGTGTATCTCACCGGACTCTGACCAAGAGTACACGAGCAGAGCCCCCAACAACGGGGACACCGCAGAGATGAAAAGGACGGGGGCGTATCCGGCCGACTCAACCAGATACCCGCCCGCTAGAAACGCAAGCCCGGTCCCCAGGCTCCCGGCAGCTGCCCCCCGGCCGAATACCCTTTCGAAACCTTGGCCCGCCCCCTTGTGTCGGACGACGTCGTAGACAAGTGCTTCCTCCGCGCCTGATCGAATAGCTGATTCCACTCCCCAAAGGAAAAAGCCAACCATGAAGCCCCAAAAACTCGGTTCGACAATCCACGCGACGAAACAACCCGACTTAAACACACACGCCGACATTAGTAGCCAACGTCGCGATACCCGGTCCGCCAGCACCCCCGAGGGCAGCTCGAACACGATTGCGGAGATGGTCCAGGACGACAGCAATATCGACAGGCTGACCGGCGATACGCCGTGCTCTATGATCAGGATCGCATACGTTGCATATATCGGGGCCAGTTCACGCACGAACCGGTATGCGAGGTACGCGTACTCGAACCGCTTGAGACCGCCTACCACGAAACGCTCCTCGATGGTCGCCTGTGAGTCGCGAGGCGCGGATGCGAGTCCGGGCTGTCGAGAATCCTGCGCTTTCGCGTGCCGTTCATGGACCCGGCCGTTGGCATTCGGAAACCAATGCGGCACCTGCTCGTGTCTTCGGACGAAGTTCTTCGGGTCCGCAACCTTCGTAGCGAACGCCTAGCCATTCACGGCACGAGATTTGGGCCTGGATGGCTGCAGCCCGCGGGGTCACGAACTCTATGGCCTCAACTTACCATTTGACCGACGCGGGCTATGCCACGTGGATTGGTCGCGCGGCAACGGGAACGCTCCCATGGAGTACCAGCGCCGTTGCGGTCGGCAAGTTCCTCGAGGACGAAGGGTGTGGCAGCAGGTACTTCCAGCTCGAATCCGGCGAAGGCATGACCTTGCCACCTGGGCGGTGACGGCTGAACGGGCGGAGCCACGTGCGCGTTTCCGGGCCGCGCCATCGCCCGTTACCGCCGCACGTCGTTGGCAACGTCCAACTCCCCGAAGTCCGTTCCGAGCGCGCGGTCCGCGAAACGAAATGCCCGGGCGACCTCGGGGGCCGCCGAGCGCCCGCGTTCGATCCGCTCCGGGTCAAGCACGAACCGTACGAATCCGCCCCCTGGACCCGCGCCGAATTGCAGTGTGCCGTGAGGATCCTCGCCAGGGCGCCGCTCGCGGTACTCGTCGCCGTCCCGCACGACATCCAACGTCCGGTTCTCCTCGATTCCGTGCGTTGTGGTGGACCAGCCAGCGCACGTGCGGTGTGCATCCGTGGACTCAACGACAGCCCGTTGAAGAAGATCTGGCCGGTAGTCGAGTCGTTCGCCCTCGGTGACTGCCAGGCACAACGGTGTCAGCGGCAGACCGGAACCCTGGACCAGCGGTCGCTTCATGGCCCCGCCTGCTCTCGCGTTCAGTTCCGTGGGGAGGTAGCCGTCCTCGGCCAGTATCCCGTCGATGCCGAACGGCCCCCGGTATCCCACCGCCTCGCGGAGCGATGCTCCTACGCGGTACGCGAGATCGCGCATCGCTTCGCGGTCGTCGGTGCGCGGATCGAAAGCCGTCGCGCACCCCGCATAGTGCAGCCGGTCCCCAGTGGTCGGACGGAGTACGACCATCTCGACGGGCCGGAACACCGCAACCGAGTCGGGAAACACGATGCCGTGGATGCTGGCCGGAATGCCTTCCAGGAACGGCATGACGCGGATCCGGTCGGCCATCCGCGCAAGGGACGCGAAGGACACCCGTCCGTCGTCGCCCGGTCGGACCCACCGCAGACCCATGCCGCCGCCGTGGGTGCCGTCCCGGGCGTCGGCAGCCCAGACCGTGCCGAGGCCGCGGTCGAGGTCCTTGGCGGCGGACCTGAGCGCGTCGTGATCGGCAGCGACGATCCGAGAAGGCGCACGCCGCACCCGGATGGCATCCCAAAAGCCGTCGATTTTCACTTTGTCTTCGAGTGCCGCCCAGGGCGCGGGTCGGCCGGCATAGGCTCTTCGGCCCGCCGCGTCGAGTGAGTCTGCCAAAGTGCCGGCGAAGATGAATCGGGCACTGCCCGAAGGATCCCACGAGTCGATGTCGCGTCGCAGATCGGCGGGCAGATTATCGATCGCCTGACGCAGCTTTCGGAATTGCATGTCCGTGCTTTGGATGCCCAACACCCGAAGCTCCGCCTCTTCCGGCGTTGGCAAGGGGCCTGCCCCCTCGCTCGCGGCGATAAGGAACGGACGCGCGGCGCCCAGCGCGGTCAGTCGCCGCGCAAGTCCGCTCAAGCTTGCGCCGGCCGCGATCTCTCCGGCCACCAGGAACTTCCGGCCTGCGAAGACCGGGCGCAGCAAGCCTTCGTAGTAGGCGTTCGCCTCTTCGGCTAGCGGCGAGGCTTTGTCGTTCATGGTGAATTCCTCCGGGGACATCGTCCCGGAGGAAGCATCGACAAGGGACACGTCTCCGGGAGGGGAGAGGTCCGTCGATTTCAATTGGGATCAGGTTGTCGGCAACCACCCGACAGGACGAACCTCGCCGCCAGCGTCAAACGCCAGCATGGTGACGCACGTCCAACGGTAAGTGTGGTGGGCGGGGTTCATGGGCAGCGTACCCTAACGACTGGCGGCACTGGCGTCAACGCGAACGGTCCTTTTTGTCAACGCAAAGTAGAAGTGTCCCCTTTTTGTCCAAAGTAGAAAAGTCCGCTCCGACACTCGGGTCAGGCATTGGACGCGCGGGCAACCGTTGGCCTTGCCGAGCGCCTGCGACAAGCCGTGCCATCAGAGGAGTTCGAGAGAGTTAGTAATACCAAGGTGCTTATTGCCACTCGAACATGAAACATGACTAGGTATTTCGGGAAACCACGGCGATCAGAGCCGCCGGCAGACTGACGCGTCGTCGCCGAGCAGCGAATTGATACATCATCGGTGTGTTCGAGGCCTTCGCGAGGGTCGAAATCGGCGGTGCGCACGCGCGGCAGGCGGTGAATTATCCCGCGCGGGTGGGATGCTCGGAGGCCCCTTGGCAGCTGCAAGGGCCAACCGCATCGACGTACTCTCTACGTCCAATCTCGTAGTCGAGCTTCGTGCCCGAGTCTAGTGTCCGTGCGACACGCAGACCGCAACCGGTCCACAGCGCCCGGGACCGGACGTTCTCCTCCTTTACGTCCATCGCGCAGAAGCGGTCGGCGCCGAGTTCGTCAAAGGCAAATTGCATCAGCCGTCGGACGGCTTCCTTGCCAAGACCCTTGCCCCAGTATCCCTTGTCCCAAATACCGATTGGCACGCGGACGATCCTCTCTCCTTTCACGCGACCGCGCTCGAGATTCATCCATTGGAGGCAGACCTCACCGATCGTGCGGCGATCCACCTTGTGGTCGATCGCGAAATAGTAGCCCTGGCCCGCCATGGACTCGCCAGCGACGCGGAGGTAGGCGGCGGTCACCGGTTCGGCTGGCGGTTCCCCTTCCATGAGACGCAGGAACTCCTCGTCGCGGTAGTAGGGGACCGCTTGGTCGAAGTCCGGGTCCGCCAACGGGCGGAGGACTAGACGCTCGGTTTCGAGGCGGACACTGTGGTTGGGGAGTCTCATCGCCGACCTGATCATAGGGCGAGCTGCCACTCTAGCCCGAAAATCTCACAAACACACGGAAAGGGACCTCGATTTTCCAGATAATATGAGTAAAGACAAATACTTACATCATACGGCAAGGGAGGTCCCCGCCGCGCCGGCCGCAGCACAACGGCTGCGTGGAGCGCGCCAACCGCTCCGCGCGGATCGATTTCTGGAGCCTCTACGACGGCCCCCTGACCGTCGCCGGCATCGTTCCACGCCTCGCCGACTACGAGTTCTTCTACAACTACCAGCGGCCGCACGCGTCCCTCGCTCGCCAAACCCCCAACGAGTGCCTTGTCGCCCTGGAGGAGGCCGCCTGATCACTCAAGTCCATATGTGGTGAGCCGGTACGTTAGCTTGACAGAAAATTCTCATTGGTGTGATGATCCGTATTGGCGTTGAAGGACGCCTCCTCGCCAGCGGGAAGGGTCGAACCCACCTTTTGCCGTATTACAAAAGTTTGATCATGCACTCTTGTGCGATGCTTCTTTTCAGTCCGATGATGCTGGCGCGGACGCTTTGAAAGGAGGTCATCATGACCAAACAGCTTCCCGAAACATCCAGTCTGGAATTCCTGCGTAAAGAGGCCAAAGATCTTCACCGTGCGCATCACGACGGCGATGTCAGTGTATGCACGACGTTGAGACATCACCCCAAACTCACATCGAAATCAAATGATGAGCTTCTTGGAACCACTGTTTCATTGCAGCAAATCCAGCACGCGCTCGCCTTGGAATATGGCTTTGCGAACTGGAGTGAATTACTCAGTCGGGTCGAACGTACCAACCAGCCCCCTCCCTCTGACCGAACATTTTCAGTTGAACTAGGCGATACGTCACCCGAACATCATCTGGAACTTGTCGAAATCGGACCGGGGAATTGGGTCTACAAGGACAAGCACAGAGACAGACTTTTCTACTGCACCCAGTGCTTGCAAGGGGGTGTGCCTGTAATGGTGCTCCAGGCCAACGTCACCAAACACGAGCACGGCGGCGACACCCTTGCCATGAATTGCCCACGGTGCGAGAACGTTTGGCGGGGAGACAACCCATCCAAGTTCGGCTTTGGCACCCGGCTTGTCCAGTGAGCAAGTGAGCGTGAAATCGACCGAACCGTGAACGCGGTCGAATGACGGATGCCCTCCCTGGCGACAATGTCGAACTCGGGGTCGTGGAGGTCGATATCGCCGCCGATGGGGGTCATCACGTAGAAATGGACGGTCTTGTGGTGGCAAACGTCACTGTCCCGGTCGGCGAACCAGTAGTCGATGCTGCAGATGGGCTCCTCGATGCGGACTTCCAAGCCGGTCTCCTCCCGGACCTCGCGGAGAGCGGTCTGTTCCATTGTCTCGCCGGGGGCGGGAGTGCCTTTGGCCAGACTCCAGCGGATCGGGTTGTCGCGGCCGCAGAGTATTGTTCCCAGCCGTCCGTCAACGGTGCGGAAAACCACGCCGCCGGCGGATACCGGTTCCTCTATTCTGGGCTTCTTACTCCGGGCTGACGCCGCCCGGTTACGGCGATTGCCGTGTCTTACGATTGTAATGGGATGCTCAACTGTGTAGATGCTCAACTGTGTATAGGACTATCTCTGCACGAGGTCGCCAAGAACAATATCTGATCGGCTACGCAAGAATGTGAGTCAGATGCAACAACCGTTGGTGTTCCTCGTTGGGCTCCGTGTAGCGCGAAGGAGCAGACGGTCGAGCAGCAGGTAGGGGTACACGCGGTGCTCCGGGTTGGCCACACTGGTGTGTGGCTTGCGGTACACCGCCTCCATACCCATCAGCCGCATCAGCCGCCGTACCCGATGCCGCCCGGCGACCACGCCTTCGCGCCGCAGATGCCGCGCCATCTGCCCGCTGCCGTAGAACGGATGCTCCAGGTCCAAGGTGCCAACGCACCGGTTCGCAACTGGGGGTGTCGCTCACGGTCCAGGCGCTGGCGTAGGCTATCAGGCCAAGCTTGCGGGCAACCGCCACGACGTGCTGTACAACGGAGTCCGGCCGGAGCCCCGCACGGCCAACGCCCAAGCCGTATTTAGGCCGAGGAAAAGCACGAAGAAACCCGGTGCTCCGACGAGGTCGATCCCGCGGAGCGGGTTGGGGGTACCGGCGCCGCGGACCCGATGCCCCCCTGCGCCTGCCTATTCATCCGCGGGCCGCCCGCCTCACCCTGGTCCTCCCGCGATCGCATCCGCGCAACGCGTGCAGCCCTCCCGATCACAACGCGTCAACTCGGGATTTTCCCGAATCGCCGCTGCGCAGAGACAAAGGACATCCCTTGCGGAGAAAGCCCGCCAAAGGCTGTCGCCGACGCGGTCGCGCTGCTCGATACCGGCGAGTATTTCGGCGAAAGCACCGAAGCCACGGGAGCAACCTCCCACCGCGACGGTGACCGCTTCGCCGTCCGGGCCGTTCGCCCAGCGCCGGAACGGGCGCCTGCCGGCCAACTCTTCCGCCGCGTGCAGCGCCGTCATCGACTCAAGCCCGACACCCATCAGGAGGATGAATCCGCCGTGCGCGGCCAACGCGCGGATCGGTGCGTATACGTCGAGCAGGGTCTGCGTCGAAACCAAGGCATCCCCCATCGGGCCTGCGGCCGCGAGCGAGTTGAGCGGGTGCGCGCCCCGCGCCGCCCCCGGCATGCCCACGAGCGCGGCGGCCACCGCGCCCATGTCCCGGTCCACTTCGCCGCATTCTGGCGTGAATACGCGTCCGACGCCGCCCGTCGGACCGCGAAACCCCGGATCGACGCCATTTCGCGCCAGCGGCGCCAGGCTCCGTGGCCGGGGCACCCCAAAGGCCCAAGAGAACGCGGGCACCATCACTGTGCGGCCGCATTCAAGCAGCCCGTCCAGAACCGACGGCGCACCGCCACGCACACGACCGAATGAAGCAAGACTGCCGTGGACCATCACCAAGCCGCTGCCGAATCCCATTCGGTCCGCAGCCGACATGACGTCGCGGCTGGAGATTGGCATCGTCTTCTGCCAGCTTACCTACAGAGGGCCCGCGAACATACTCCATCGGTCGCCAACCCACCATAAGCGTTCGCGCCCCGCGATGTCTTCCGAGGATCGGTCAACCGAATCTAATCGCCGCGCAATACGGAATACGACCCCCTGACGCAGACGACTCGTCTACGCTACTCGTCCACTATGCGGACTCGCGGCCATCTTTTTGTGTACATCTTCTCGGCGATCCGCTTCTCGTACGTTTCGTACGCTCACCCGCCTGGGATTCCGGCGCACCACCATCGAGAATAGATCGTCCAGTCCCGGCGGGGCCGTGATCGTTATCCCGCCATCCGCCTGCAGGCCGACCGTGACGGCCCGCGCCTCTCCGGCCACGTCGTTACAGCATCTCGCATAGAGAGAAGCGGCTCTACTTCATGGCCGAACACCTTGTGAAACCACAGATGCACGGCGGCTTGATTCTTCACGTCCCAAGCCGGCTCGGGTCTATGCTCCCTCAGTCGCTTCTCGTATCGTTTCTCCGTGGCTTCCGACAGGTCGTGCGGATCGAAATAGGGCACGTCCACGTCCGCCAGAAAAGACGGGGTCGAGTACGCGTGCAAGGCGTCCCACACGGCGTTTCCAACCGCGCCGCTGCCGATACACGCTTCGGGCGGGGCGGCAGATCGAACGGCGCGCAATGCGCCCATGGACCAGGGCGTATTCCGGATGACTCGCCTCAGCGCGCGTTCGAGATCCTCAGGCACTCTCGGTTAGGCGTCCTTAATTCTTGGCGCATTCGATACGCACATCCTCGGGTCGTTGGAGCGATAGTCGTCTTCGATTACCGTCGTGCGACGCCAGCAAGTGCTTCACCGGCCGCTGGTGCCTATTGCCCAACCTGCCTGTTCACAGGCCCGACCCGAACTGCAACGCTTCGTCTACCACCCAATCCCTTCTCCCTCTCAGCCCGCCCCAGATTCCGACGCCCTCCGGCACATACACAGCACCCGCTCCCTATCGTCACCGGACCTGTTCAAATCCTCCCTAGCCGTCGACTCCGACAAGTAGGGCAGCATCGCCTGCACATGCTGGGAAGCGATGGTAACCCTGGTCGCCCAAGCGAGCGGATCATTGTCTTGCGTGTCGGCGGAGTCCGCCGCGTAGTCGGCGTTCGTCCTGTAGGTCAGGCCATCGGCCTCGGTGTAGCCCACGGTGTATTGCAGCGAATCACACAGCAAGGGCCATGCGACATCGTTGCCAATACTGTCGACGGTACATTGCTCGACAACATCTCGTGCAGCGGCAAGAGAGAACCCTCGCGCCGACATCATCAGGTCCCAACTTCGTCCCGTGTGCAGGTGGTAGATGCGGTTCACGATCGATTCCGTTTCGGCTAGGCGCCGGGGAAGAGCCCGAAGAGACGCGGGTGAGCGGCCGATGACAAGGCAGCCCCACTTGGGAATCTGCTGCAGAGTCGACAGAAATTCCTGATGGTCGTTCTCAATCCAGCGAAGCAGATGATCCAAGTCCATGTAAAGAATATGAGACTCCACGCCAAGGCGCAGCGCACGCCCCAGCGCACGACGCCGATGGCGACCAATGAGATCCGAGTCGGAATCCGCGCGCTCGATGCTCGCGCCGATCGAGTCGATGAGCCGGACTAATTCCGGGTGCGTGCCGGTCGTTGCGAATGCAGAGACGCCAGAGAACAGCTCGGAAATCACGGGCGCCAACGCTCCTGCCTTGGCGATCAGCCGCCCTTGGCGGTCGGCCACGGTGGTCGCGAGGATCGGCCTCACCTCGCCAGTGCTCCCGCATATTGATCGATCCCCGCCAGAACATAGCGACGACTCGCTCGCCCTAGCCCAAGTTTACCAAGCAATTCGAGAAGTCTCTTCAAATCAATAGTCTACGGGCAAGCGGAGGGCGTTAGGGCACTACAGGTGCACCCGACGTCGAAGGGGATGCGGTTCAGACGACGGTTCGGCGGGTGCCTCCGGGGCTGGGGTCGATGCCGAGCGCGTCGTAGATGGCCTTCTGGGCGGGTTCGGCGACGGTCGCGGTGCGCACGTGCAGCGTGCGGCCGTCGTCGCGCCGGAAGGTGGCGGTGACGCGCTGCTGGCCGGCGAGGATGCCGCGCAGCGTGGTCCAGCTGGCGCGCTCGCCGGCGGCGGCGAGCCGGCGGCGGATGACCTGCACGGCCTGGTAGGCGACCACCGTGATGAACAGGTGGCCCTCGGCGCGCACCGGCTTGCGGTGGTGGATCGGGCGAAGGCCGAGTTCGGACTTCAGCGACCGGAACACGGCCTCGAGGTCGGTCAGCGTGGTGTAGGTGCGCCACAGGTCGGCGGCGTCCCAGCCGGCGAGGTTGGTGCGCAGGCAGTAGACGCCCGGATGGGTGGCCATGGAGCCCTCGGCGGGGCGCCGGGTCCAGTTCACCGCCGCCGCGCGGTCGCCGGACTCGTCGGCGACGACCTCGATGTCGTAGTGCCGGGCGACGCGGCCGTGGCGCACCTTGAGGCGGCCGACGCGCTCGCGCACCTTGTCGAGGCGCTTGACCGTGCGCGGCCTGGCGAGCCCCTCGGAGAGCGCGGTGAGCGCCGCCTCGAAGCGCTTCGAGAAGCGCGCCAGGATGGCGTTCTCCTTCTCGGCCCGCTCCGGCGAGTAGCAGTGCAGGCGCACCTCGCCGTCGGCGCGCGACGCCGCCCGCTGCAGATGCACGATGCGCCCGCCGCGGGTGTCGTGGGTCGTCGCCGCGGCGGCGTCGAACGTGCGCCGTCGCTCGCGGCTCACCACCAGGTAGCGGTAGCCGGCGTCCCGCAGCCACGCCACCCGATCCTCGGTGGCGATGCCGCGGTCCATCACCACCAGCGCCCCGTCCGGCGCGCCGAGCGCGGACAGCATGGACTCCAGGGTGTCCTGCTCGCGGACGCTGCCAGAGAACACCTGCGAGCGTCGCACGAAGCCGCTGCCGTCCAGCACCAGGCCCAGGGTGAGCAGCGGGCAGTCGTCGCGCTTCTCCTTGGAGTGGCCGCGCGCCGCCTTCGGGATCCCCGCCGCGGCGCCCTCGAAGTAGGTGTTGGTGAGGTCGTACAGGGTCACCGTCGGCTCGATCCCGAACAGCCCCGCCGCGGCGCCGAACAGGTGTTGCTCGATCGCCTCGCGGTGCGCCATGAGGGCGTCCGAGGCGCGGTAGAGCTGCATCGCCCCCATGGTCTCGAAGTCGACGCCGAGCAGCTCGCCGGCGGCGCTGCGCCCGCGCAGCCAGCGCATCGTGGCCCGCTCCGAGGCCGGGTGCGCCATGCGCGCGACGACCGAGCCGAGCGCCGCGTCGCGCAGCGCGGCGCTGACGCCGAGCGACTCGAGCAGGGCCGGCAGGCCGAGCTCGCCCAGCGCCCACAGCGCGGCGCGCTCGACGCCGACCGAGCGCGGCCGCGCCAGCGCCAGGCTGCCGACGGCGACCGCCTCGACGCCGGCGGCGGCTTCCGCCGGCGCCGCGCCGCGGGCCAGCAGCTGCTCGGCGATGCGCTGCGCCTCGGCCTCCGCGGCGGGCGGCGCGTCGCCGAACAGGTCGCCCTGGCCGTCGAGGATCTGCTCGACGCGCTGGCACAGCAGCGGCCAGTGGTCGCGGTCGATGGCGAAGTGGCGGCCGAGGTTGAGCAGCGTGCGCTGGCGCACGCGGCCGCCGTCGCGCTCGGAGCGGACCAGGCGGTGGGTGTGGTAGACGGCGCCGTCGGTGGCGCGGGTCCTGGTGCGTCGGACGAACATGGGGGCGACGATAGCGGCGGCGGCGGGCCGACGCAAGGCCCTTCCTTAATTTTATGGCACTACATTGGCCTCCGGCGAACTTGAGTCCAATGAAATCAATCACTTGCGGGAAGCGAATCGCCGAAAACAGTCCGATCTGGCCGAAAAACGGCGTCAGATTGGTAAACTTGGGCTAGCCGCGCCGTCGTGAGATCCTCCCCGTCACCGTGGGCCGCCGTAATACTCCCCGCCACGACAAAGCCGGTCTTGAGTCCGGGCGCTTCGCCCCGTCGTGCCGCGTGTACTTCTTTCCACGCGACAGCCGCTTGCCCGTCGGACGCGCGCTTCGCCGATCGACACTGCATCCATGTCCACATTTCAGCTGCGTCGGTCGGGTCGCGCGTTACGCGGCGTGGATCCATCAAACGCCGGGATATCTCTCTCGGCCACACTGGCTGCGTCAGCTCCTCGAATGAGCGCATTTGTGCTGCCCCGTCACACCCCGGCACCAGGAATCCTCTTAGCAGAACCCTTCTGCTACTAGCCCGGATGCTGCGCCCGTTCACTACCGCACATCCTTCCCGTCGAAACTCATGGTACCGCGTCTGTCACGTCGACGTCCGTGAGACAACTGGTGCATTGACGGCCGATTTCACCGGCACTATCCGTTGCCCAACTGTGACCTCAGCAGTGCCCCGCGCATGCGACTCCCGACTTGGTGCTCGAATTGCCCATGTGGTTTCGTTCTCACCCAAGTGCTTTGGTGAGAGATGCGGGTCAACTCAACTGACCTACATCCCGGGCATTCGCCGCGTACAGCGCGCACAGCCGAAGGTCGTCGGGGATTCATCCGGGCCATGTAGATCAGTCGATGAGCCTACCGCTTTCAGGTTCCGGTGCCCCGCGCCTACCAGCGCACCGAGCCCCGAAGCTGCAGGACATGTTCCAGCGCACGCTGGCTGTTGTCGCGCTGGCCAATTTCGATCGCACCCTCAAGCGTTTCACCCGCGTTGAGCTTCAGACCAAGCTTGAACGCTTGCGAGGCGTCGCCTACCTCCGCCGCGATGTAGGGAACCCAGAGTGCTTGTCCCCTGGGCCCAAGTACGCCGTAGCCGAACTCGGCCTGGAACCGTTGCGCGGCGGGCATCGCCGCCCCGCCACGCGCCAGGCCGGAGGATCGACCCGCGACCACAGCGACTGCAAGCCGCTCTGCGCCGCACCCCATGTGGAACCCAGCTGCAGCGCAAGCCCCGCCCCGTCGCTCCGGGGCTTGTAGGCGAGTGAGCCGCTGAATCCCCACTCTTCGTATTCGGTGTCCTCGTGCTCCACCAGCGCTCGGGCGTCAAGCTGCACGCTCAACCGACCGGTCACGTAGCCGAACCCGCCGCCGACCTCCAGCCCCGCGCCGGTCTCGGCATCGCCGCCGTCGTAGCGCAGACCCGCCTCGAGCGTGGGCGTCAACACCCCGCCCGTGCCTAGCGGGAGCGAGCCCCTGCCTTCCAGCAGGGTCCGCACGCGGCTGGTGGCGCCCCTGGCGCGCAACAGGTTCTCCGACTCGCCGGACTCGGTCGCCGTCAGCATGGCGTCGGAGCGCATGGCCAGCTCGAAAGAGCCCGCCGCGCCGGTTCGCATCGACAGCACGCCCCTCCCGCCAAGCGCCGCCATGGACATTCTCAGATCCGTATCGATGCTCGCGGACGCCCCGGCGGGGGTTAGCGAAAGGTCGCCCAGACCGTAACCGATCGTGCCCCACAGGCTGGTGCGCATCGCGCCGGGCGCGACCGTGAAACGGACACGGCGACCTTCACCGCGCCGAGATCGGCATCGTCGTCGAAACCGGCCCGACGCTCACGGGCATGGGAACGACGACGGTCGCGGCGTTGTTCCTCGAGGACGTTTGCAAACGGCTGAGCGGGATCTGGGAGAACGTTCCTTGTCGTTGAGGATCTCGATGAGTGCCCGCCAAGATGCCCGCCGCGAGCGCGCGACCAACTCAGGCGCTTCCGCGCCGGCATCTCCCATCTGAAGCGCTGCTTCGGCCTCGCCCGCTGCCCGGCTGTGGCCGCGGCCCACCTGCCCCCCGAATCCCCGCTTGCCGCTCCCGGCGCGCGCTCCGGGCGGCCGGACTATGCCCGTTCTGCCGCAACGTCAACCCGCTCTCCCCAACGTCTCCGAAAAAATCGACCCGGTCAGCCCGAAAACGCGGTCCGAATCGACGCTCGATGCATTGCTGGATACGTCCAACAGCCAAAAAAATGCGCCTTTGCGGACACGCACCAGCCAGATAACATACTGTCTGTGCGCCTACCTATTCCGAAAATACTCGCAATAAAACAATAACTTAAACTACATCTCTCACGACTCTTTCAATAAAATGATCAACGAAGCGACTCAACCAACACGACAACGCGCCGCATTGTTGAACGGCGCCACACGACTAGGTCTCGTTTTCCTGATTTCCGCATTCGCTTGTAGCGCCCATGCCGGCGTTCTGGACAAGTTGGAGTTCAAGCACGGGATCGCGTTCTTCCAGGACCTCAAGTATCCCGCCGACTTCACCCACTTCGACTACCTGAATCCCGACGCCCCCAAGGGCGGCAAGCTGGTCCTCGCACACCCCTTTTCGTTCAACACGCTTGCACCCATGCCGCAGGGTGAGACCGGCGCCCCATCCGGGTACCTGTATCGCGGCGACACCCTCATCGTGCGCGGCGGGGACGAGATCACGGCATTCTACGGACGGCTTGCGGACGGCATCGCGGTGACCGACGACCGCAGGACGATCATGTTCAGGATCCATCCGGAGGCAAGGTGGGATGACGGCGTGCCGATCACCGCCGGCGATGTCGTATTCACCTTCGAGACGCAGAAAGACCAGTTGGGGGCAGGCTACTTCTTCCGCTTCATCGAGTCGGTCGAGGCACTGGACGAACGCCATGTGGCGTTTCGCATCATCGCCCCCCTGACGCACGATCACGTCACGTTGATCCAGTACATCCCCATCATGCCGCAGCACTACTGGCGCGACCGGGATCCGACTGCCCACACCCTTGAACCGCCCGTCTCCAGCGGGCCCTATCGCATCAAGCAGGTGAAGGCGGGTCGCCACATCGAGTACGAACGCAATCCGGACTATTGGGGCAAGGATCTTCCTCTCAACAGGGGCCGGTACAACTTCGATACGGTGCGCTATGAGGTGTACCGCGATGGCACCGTCGCAAGGGAAGCCTTCCGCAAGGGGTTGATCGACATCCTGGACGAAAGCGATATTCGGTACTGGGTGAACGGCTACGAGGGATCCGATCTTGATAGCGGACGGATCAGGAAGGCCCGCCGGGAATACGGCATATCGGTTGGCATCGGGATAGCGATCATCCTCAACAGCCAAGTGCCCAGATTGGCCGACAGGCGGGTTCGAGAGGCACTTGCGCTGGCGCTGAACTACGAGTGGATCAACGAGAAGCTGTACCACGGCGAGCGCACGCGGGCACTGAGTTATTGGCCCGGGACCATCCTGTCGGCCACGGGCTTGCCCAGTGAGGACGAGTTGGCCCTGCTGTCGCGCTTTCGGGACGCACTGCCTTCCGCGCTTTTCGAGCGACCTTTCGACTATTCGAAGACAGGAAGTCAAGCCACCTCCAACGAGAACCTGCTCGAAGCGCGGAATCTGCTCGCCGCGTCCGGTTGGCAGTTCGACGACGGCGCACTGCGCGATGCCGACGGGGCACCGTTCACGCTCGAGTTGCTGACCCTCGATCCCGACAACACGCGAATCCTGTTGCCCTGGTCCGCAGCGCTTGAGCGGCTCGGCATCGAGGCGAGGATCCGTCTCGTGGACGTCACCCAATACACCAATCGCATCCGCCGCCGGGAATACGACGCGCTGGTCCAGGACTACGGCATTCTGATGCCGCCGACCCTGGAGTTGCGTTCCCACTTCCACTCCACCTCGACAGCGCGGGAAGGCTCTCGCAACATCACCGGCGTTAGCGATCCTCTGGTCGACCATCTCGTCGAGAGCGCGGAAGCAGCCGACACCCTCGATCAGGTCATCGCGGCCTGTCGCGCCCTGGACCGCGTGTTGCTCTGGGGCCACCACCTGATCCCGCTGTACGCGATCGATCAGCGTCGCACGTTGCATTGGGACAAGTTCGGACGCCCGCCCGAACCACTTTATCGACCTGCCTACCCCGACGGCTGGTGGTACGACGAATCCAAGGCCGCACGGCTCAACATGGAACATTGAAAATCGTAGTGGGTATCGGAAGGGTTCAGGGCGCACCCGCCGAGGACTGCCGCAAGCAGGCAATCGCGCAATATAAAGCCAAGCCACGCAACTGGAGTCAGATCTCCAGTTCGACCGTGAGCCGCTCCAGCGTCTCACCGAAGCGGAACGCGCCCCGGTACAATCGGCTGATCGGAGCGCCCCGATTCTCGCCGCAACGTACGCCCGCATTCAGGCTTTTCACTTCCCACATCCTGGGAATGTCGGCACCGCCAGACGCCTGACCGTCGACAAACAGTTCGACGTGGCCCGAGGACGCGGAGGTCTTCCAGCCACGCAGCGTCAGCACGTGCTGGCCGGCCGGTACAGGGTCGCGGGTCCTGGCCGAATAATGACGGCCGCGGGTAAACACATAGACGTATTCAAGAAAGCCGTCACGCATCAACATCTCGTATCCCGCCATGCTGTCGCCGGAGGCAAGCAGCACGCCGTTGGCGCGGCCGGTGGTCAATTCGACTTCCGCGGTAATCATGTAGTCGTGGTTGAAGATGTCCGGGGCGTTGCGCCGATCAACGCGGGTCGCCCCCGGAAAGAACACGTAGCGGGAGCGCGGACGCGGCGCAACGTCGGCTTCGAGCGACAGGAGATCGTCCTCCAGCGGAAGCACGTTGTTGCGCTCGGCTTCCCGGTACCAGAGGGTCGTCATATTCGCCACCCGATCCGGAAACTCCGCCGCCCGGTCGTGGATTTCGGAAAAGTCGTCCGGTGCGTGATACAGCGCCCAGTAGTCGTCCTCGAAATCGGTGTCGGCCCGGTGCTGCGTGACAGCTTTCCACCCGTCGATCCAGATGGCCCGGTCGCCGGCGGTCTCGTAGAACTGGACCTGCTTCCGCGTTGGCGCATCCGGAGAGGCGAACGTGTAGGCAAAGCTGATGCCGTCGACGGAATCGCCCGGGTGGCCGGCCAGGCCGAGCAGCGTCGGAACGACATCGGTGACGTGATGGTACTGCCCGCAGATCATGTCTTCGGGCAGTCCGCCGCCCGGCCAGTGGACGATCAACGGGGCGCGGATTCCGCCTTCGTAGGTGTCGCCCTTGTACAGCTTGAGCGGCGTGTTGCTGACCTGGGCCCAGCCGGCCCCGTAGCTTGGCTGGCTTTGGTCGCTGCCCACGAGGTCGATGTTGGCGATCAGTTCATCGATGGGTTCCGGTTCGATGTAGACGGCGCGGTGCACATCCAGCCGGCCGGCGGGAGGCCCCCAGGAGCCGGCGCCGTTGTCCGACAGCACCATCAGGACGGTGTCTTCGAGCCGCCCTGCCCGTTCGAGAAAATCTACCAGGCGTTGCAATTGATCGTCCGTATGGTGAAGGAAGCCCGCATAGGCTTCCTGGGTCCGCGCACCGAATCGCCGCTCATCGTCCGAAATGTCATCCCAGGCCGGAACGCCCGGGTTGCGCGGCGCAAGTTCCGCGTTTGCCGGCGCAATCCCGATCTCCTGCTGGCGCGCGAACCGTTCCGACCGCACCGCATCCCAACCCGCGTCGTACGCGCCGCGATGCCGCGCCATGTAGTCAGGGGGGACGTGATAGGGAAAGTGACAGGCGCCGAACGACAGGTACAGAAAGAAAGGCACATCGGCGGAGGCGACGACGTGGTTCCTGATGAAATCGATGGACTGATCGACCAGGTCCTCCGTCAGGTGATAGCCGCCGCTCTTGTCCGGATAGACGGCATGGCGGTTGCGGAACAGTTCCGGGTGCCAGTGGTCGGCCGCCGCGCCAAGAAAGCCGTACCAGTGGTCGAAGCCCCGCCCCGTGGGCCACTGGTCAAACGGACCCGTCGCGTTGCGCCCCTCGACGGGAGACAGGTGCCACTTGCCCACGGCATAGCTGCGGTAGCCGGACGGGCTAAGCAGTTCCGGCAGCGTCCGTACATCGTCTCGGATCCAACCTCGGTACCCGGGATGGTCACGGCCCCACTCGGCAATATTGCCCACCCCTGCGGCATGGGCGTTCATGCCCGTCATCAGGCTCGCCCGGGTCGGCGCGCACAGCGAGGAGACATGGAAGTTGTTGTAGCGCAGGCCATTGGCGGCGAGACCGTCCAGGCATGGCGTGGGCACCTCGGACCCATAGCAGCCGAGGTCGCCGAAGCCCACGTCGTCGAGTACCACCAGGACAATGTTCGGCTTGCCGCCGCGCTGCCCTCGGCGCCGGGCGTCTTCGATTGCCGCAGCCTTGCTACCCCCGCTCAGCGCGGCGGCCGTGAGCAGGGCTGACGACTCTACGAATCTTCGGCGCGAAAGGCGCATCGCATCACCACTGAAGCCATCGGTACGCATCGATGATAGCCGCCCAGAGACCGTCAGGGATCGCGACCTCGCTTTACACGTCAAAGGGAGTCCGCGCTTCGGCCTGCTTGTGGACTAGGTGGTCCATTGGCGCCGCACCACGATCGCGCGTTCAGTGTTGGTAATCTATGCGACGAACTACGACCCTTTCCAACGACCATTCCCAAGCCAATGAACGAGACCGCTCTCCCGCTGTGGCCCGAAGGTGCATCTGGAGCCGTTGGGGACCTCGCCATCGATTGTCCCCAGTTGACCGTGCACCTGCCCGATCCCGCCGTCGCAACCGGCACCGGAGTCATCATCAATCCCGGCGGCGGCTACCGCACTCTCTCGTCGGACGAGGAAGGCCTGCAGGTCGCGCGCTGGCTGAACCGGCGCGGCATCGCGGCTTTCGTGCTGCGTTACCGGGTCGGCGAGCGCTATCACTCCGATGTGTCGCTGTTGGACGGACTCCGGGCGGTACGGCTTGTCCGGCACCGCGCGGCCGATTTGCGCATTGCGCCAAACAGGTTGGGGATGCTCGGCTTTTCCGCCGGTGGCCATCTTGCCGTGGCCGTGGGCACGCGGTGGGGCGCGGGCGATGGCGACGCGGTCGATCCAATCGAGCGGGTCTCGATCCGGCCGGATTTCCTCGTGCCGGTCTATGCGGTCACCAACGGAATTCTGCGCGGGCGCAAGGAAGCCGAATACACGCCTGCGGACACTCGCGTCAATGCATCCACGCCACCAACCTTCCTGGTTCATACGCACGAAGACGACATCGTACCCGCAAGCCAGTCGACGCTGTTCTACGACGCGCTACTCGAAGCCGGCGTCGCGGCGGAACTGCATATCTACGGATTCGGAGAGCACGGCACAGGACTTGGGGCGGGAGACCCGGACTTCAGCGGTTGGCCGGGCCTGATGCTGAACTGGCTGCGCCGGTGCGGCCTGCTGACGCAGGGCGAGAGGCAAGCCGTCACCGGTCGAGTGACATTGGACGGCAAGGTCATGGGCCGGGCGCGGGTGACCTTTCTGCCGCTCGACAGCAATGCACCGCCGGCGCGCGTGCGCACCTCGCGGGGAGACGACGGCCGGTTCTCGATTCCAGCTTCGCATGGCGTGGTGCCGGGTCCGCATCGGGTCGAGGTGCATCATCTGAGCGAGCAGTTCCCGCACACCAACACGGGGGTGTACACGCTCGACGACGCCGTACGCTACCGCTTGGGCGTCATCCAGATCGGTGCCGAACCGTTGCTGATCGACGTCGACTCGACCCGGCCATCGGAGCTTGGCGTAGGCGGCTGAAGAGTCGGCGGGGCATGCACTGCCACCGCAATGAGTCCGCCGAGGACGGTCGCGAACAGAGAAATCGCGCAATATATCGCGCAAACAGGGACGCAAGAACACCTAATCACGCAATATAGTTTGCGCGTTAAACTTTATCGTGCAACAATCGCGCAAATCGCGCAATCGAAATCACCCATGCTCGAGAACAGGTTCAGTGACATCGAAGCCGTCGTCCGACGTCACCCCGACGGCATCGGCGTAAAGGACATCGCCCCTGCACTCGATAGCGCGGTGCCGCGGCGCACCCTTCAGTACCGGCTCGCGCGGCTGGTCGCCATGCGGCGGCTCGTCAGGGAAGCACAGGGACGTAGCACCATCTACCGTGTACCGCCAACCGCAGATGTCGGGCGCCATGTCCCCGCCGGACCGCCGACCACGAGCGCAACGGTCGACTCCGTTCCAGAGGAACTCGCCCTGCTTCGCGACGAGTTTCGTCAACGGTACCTCTCACAGCCCCCCAGTCAACGCCTGCCCGTCGGCTATCGGCGCGAGTTCATCGACGACTACCGTCCGAACATCAGCGCCTACCTTTCGGCGGAGGAACGGACAAGACTCCGCAGTCTGGGGGAGTTCCACGAGACGCCGCAGCCCGCCGGCACCCATGCCCGTCGAATTCTCGACCGGATGCTCATCGACCTCTCCTGGAACTCGAGCCGTCTCGAAGGCAATACCTACTCCCTGCTCGACACCAAACGTCTGATCGAAGTGGGAATACCGGCGGCCGGCCGGGATATCCGCGAGACGCAGATGATCCTCAACCACAAGCACGCCATCGAGTTTCTCGTGGAGAACGCGGACGACGTCGGACTCGACCATCGCACGATCCTCAACCTGCACGCGATACTGGCAGAAAACCTGCTGCCGGATCCTGCGGCTCCGGGCCGGCTCAGGAGGATGCCCGTCGGCATTGGAGCCTCCGCCTACCGCCCTCCCCAAATGCCGGCGCAGGTAGAGGAGTACTTCCACCACGTCCTCGCCACTGCACAAGCGATTTATCACCCGCTTGAGCAGGCGCTTTTCTGCCTCGTTCAGTTGCCGTATCTCCAAGCGTTCGACGACGTCAACAAGAGAGTCTCACGCCTTGCGGCAAACATACCGTTCATCAAGCACGACCTTGCGCCGCTCTCGTTCAACGACGTGCCGCGCGACTATTACACCGATGCGCTACTGCTGGTATACGAGCGGAACGAGATCAGCCTGATGAAGGATCTCTTCATCTGGGCCTACGAACGTTCCGCAGGCCGCTACGGCGCCATCAGGCAGTCCGTCGGGGAACCGGACCCGTTCAGGCTTCTCTACCGCGAGGCATTGCGCAAGATCGTTGGGGAAGTGGTCCGCAACCGTATGAACATCGAATCGGCTACCGCCCGCGTTGCCGCCTGGGTCGAGGCGAACGTGGAGGCGGGAGACCGAGCTCGCTTCCTCGAAGTCGCCGAGACGGAACTCCTTGGACTGCACGAAGGCAACTATGCCCGTTACCGGGTGTCGCCCCGGGAGTTCGACGCCTGGCGAGAAATCTGGGATTCCCGCACGTAGACGCTACTCATTCAGGCGACGGCGGCCCACATTCGGATTCCGGCGGTCCATGTCTATCAACTTGAGCCTCCCACCCCTGCTCGATGACGCCCTTGCCAGTCGACAGAGCCAGAATTCAAAAAATCAATCGCCGATCAGCCGCGCCTGCTTGCAATGACTGTCCAGCAGCCCCGGCACGCGGGCGGGATCGGTGCGTCCCCAACCGCATTCCGTAGATATGCCGAAATCGTCCAGGTATTTCCGGGCGGTGGCTATCCGGGCCGAATCTCCCGCTTCGTCGTCGTGGTGAATGAGGCCCAGGTAAAGCTCAATGTCCCTGTCAATGCTCAGATTTTGCAGGGGCCGGAAATAACTGTCATCGGTACGGGCCCTGGGCACCGGGATGTGTAGGAACTCGATCCTTCTCCTCACCGCGGCATTCACCCCATTCAGCATTTCAACGAGTATTCCCATGTCTCTCGGCATCACCAGGTGTTCGTCGGCGGGCGACCCGTAGCACAGGTGATAGCCGAGTTGCACGTCCTCGGGTACTGCGTCACCGAGCCTGCCGAGCAGGTCGAACACCTGGCTCTTGTAGTCGTCGGGCCGATGCGGAAAGTAGTCCTCAAAGATCAGGACTTCCTGACACACGTCATACTGAATGGCGAGATCCTCATGCGGGATCCCGTCCAGAATCGTCGCCAACGCAGTGCGCAGGGACCGCTCATATACCTTGATGAAATCCTGATGGGCCTTCCGGCTCATGTACATGCAAGCGGTGGACATGGGAGTGGGCAGGCAGACCTGGAACCGGATGCTTCGCGGGATGCGCCCACCGCTGCGCATGGTCTCGAAAACGCCATAG
The DNA here is from genome assembly GCA_963668365.1 of Pseudomonadales bacterium. GTDB lineage: Bacteria > Pseudomonadota > Gammaproteobacteria > Pseudomonadales > Azotimanducaceae > VXNE01. Next base: position 2,737,590 of record OY764266.1, on the reverse strand, counting down.
GAGTCCAGGGCAGCCTGGTCATAGCCGGTCTCGAAGCAGATGCCATCGAGGTCCGTTCCGTCCTTGAAGCGCAAAAGCGGCATGGCACGCAACAGTCGACCATTCCACTCGCGGATCTCCAGCTCCGGGACGGTGGGATCGATCTCGATGTCCGGGTGTTCCATCAGCATCTCACGCTGAAAGGCGATCCACCGGGAGCGCTTGCCGGTCTCCCCGTCGGGAATGCGGCTGATGTACGGGCCGACGGTTTCGGAAAGTCGCTCGAAGACCTCTTCGCATGTGTCCATGGCAACGCTGCCGACGAGGTGTACCGGCTTTTTCACCCTGCTGTCTCCTGATACCGTCTTGCCAGCCCTTGGCTGCGATTGAATCGATGGTACATCCAGACGGTGAGCGGATGAGATCGAACGGAAAACCGCTGCCGCCTGTGCATATCTCGCAACCACGATCATCGGCCACGGACTCTCTGAAGCCACGTATGCGTCATCAGAGCAGCATCCGTTGGTGCTGGCGAGGAGGGAGTGAGTTGGAGAGTGAGTCCCTGGCCCCTGCCGCTGTGCTCGTCGGCTCAGGCAAATTTCCTGATGCGGGCAGGGTCGAAGGTGTAGCCAGTCTCCAATGGGCCGTCGGCGACCACCGAAACACAGATCCGGCGCCCGTGCTCCGACAGCAGGTCGAACATTTCGCGGGGCATCGCCGGTATCTGGCGTTCATGGAACCAGGGCGCGAGGAAGATGGCGTTCGGAATCGCGCGCATCTCGTTCGACAGGTTCGGCGTGCCGCCATGCCAGGCGCGCAGATCCCGGATCAGCGCCGACCCGGCGGGCGCCGGACAGACTGTCGAGTACTTCATCCAGAGCGGCTCCTCGTCAAGCTCGGGGATCTTTTCCCGCGAGTTCTGCGTGCCGGGTATCTGCCGCGTCGGGCCGTTGGTTTTCGTGAAGTCCTGGGCGAGGAAGTTGCAGCAGACGACCGGACAGGGGAGATCTCGGATCGAGAGGATGTCGCGCGGGTCGCTGAACCCGCCCACCCGATCAAAAATGTCCGTGTGCAGGCGCTGGTACATCGCGCCGGGCAGGCAGAAGTCGCCGGCGGCCCGTCTTAGCTGATAGTCGGAGGAGCCGAAGATCGCCGCGATGATGGGCGCAAGGGTCGGCAGGTCCACCAGCATGACCCACTCCTCGCGATGCAGGAGGGAGTTCGTGATGCTCGCGCCGCCGTACGAGTAGCGGTAGCGTCCCTCCCGGTTCGGATCTTCGGCGACGACCGCCTCGGCTTCGCGCTCGCAGCCCCGCCGCAGGAACTTGACCTGATCGGCGGTCAGCACGTCGCGGACGACAACGAAGCCGTCCCGGTAGAAGATGCGGACGGCCGCATCGACTTCCTCCGGGCGCAGGATCTCGAGGCCCGGCATGCCGTTGTTGGCCTCCAGGTCGCGTCGCAGTGTTGCAATATCCATGGTCAAGCCAGCCGGGCAAGCAGAAATCTTAATGGAATGTGCAACCGCTCCCGCCATGCTCTCGGTGTGTGGTCGGCACCTTCAAATCGCCGCGTGATCCAGTCCACGCCTTCTCGATAACCCTTGTTGCGCATCAACTCATCCATCTTCAGTTGATAGGGTCCATTGTTGGAGTCAAGCGTTTCGGTACCCTGGTCGAAGTAAACTCGATGTGATCCCGCATCTGGCCAGTGTCCATCGAGCCATTCGAGAAAGGCCCCTTTCGCGGCGTTCCAGCCGGACGACATGCAGGCCCCGCCGGCAAAGACATCCGGGTATTCGGCGATGGCGTATGCGGAAATCAGCCCACCCATGCTTGATCCAATGACGTAGGTGTCTTCCCGGCCTGGCCGGGTGCGGTAGGTCTCATCGATGAAAGGCTTGAGTTCCTCGACCAGGAACTTCAGATAGTTGTCGGATGTGAATTCCTCGCCATGGAAATCCGGCTGCTCGCTAATCAGCCACCGCCGGACCTCGTCGGTCAGGATCTTCTGCGGCATGTACTCAGCCCGCCGGCTGACCTTCTTCTCGTCATTCATCCACACGGCAACGACGATCGCCGGCCCGATCTCCCCCTCCCGAATGAGCCGCGTCATGGTCTTGTCCACGTCCCACAACCAGTCGGCGCCCGCGTAAGGCGAGGGGTCTCGGTCGAACAGGAACTGGCCGTCGTGCATGTAGATGACCGGGTATCGGTCGGCGGATGCGGCGCCATAGCCTTCCGGCAGCCACACATCCACAGGACGGGGTCGGACGCGTGTAGTGGGAAAGTCCCGATAGTGGACGATGGTGCCGGGGTTCGAAATGTCAGTCATCTCGGTCGAGACTAACAATGAGGAATCAGCCCAGCCAACGTGACTGACGCCGAAGGTCACCCAAAACCACCGGATCGTGCCGTCCCGCCGGCGAGACGCGACATACAAAACACATAGGTCAAAACAATAGGTCAATGTCACTCGGAACGGGTGTCGACTTTCGGCCGGGAGAGCACGGAATCCATCGTCCCGATAGCGCGGGCGGTGACAAACAGAGGCTGAAATCCGGGAAAGCGTCATTGACGGGAGGCATTCTCCGTGGCAAAGCCGTTGGCGTTACCAAAAAAGAAACAGGAGAGCCGCATGGCATCCGAAACCGACTGTCCCGATGTCGATCTTCCGGCCGAAACTCGCCGCAATGTGCTGAAGGGTTCCGTTGCCGGTCTCGCGGCCGGACTCCTGGCCACCCCGAGGCCGGCGTTTGGCCAAGATGCTGCCACCAGACGCGCACCCGACGTCGCCATCCCCGCGTTCGACAGCACGCACGAACCCAAACCGTTGCCGTTCAGGGCATCGAGCCTGAAGGGGCTGTCGAAGGGCTTGATCGAATCGCACTGGTCGAACAACTACGGGGGCTCGGTCAGGGCACTCAACGAAACCAATCGCCGGCTCACCGCCGCGCTGGCTGACCTCGACGTCCCGGCGTTCGTATACAACGACCTGAAACGCGAACACCTGATGCGTTCCGGCTCCGTCGTGCTGCACGAGCTGTACTTCGACAACCTGGGCGGCGACGGCAACCCGTCCGCCGATCTGCGCGGAGTGATCGGGCGCGCGTTCGGCAGTTTCGACCGCTGGGAGACCGAGTACCGGCGGATCGCGGCAGGCCTGGGCGGCGGCTCGGGCTGGGTGGTGCTGGGATACAACCGGCAGTTCAGCACCCTCGAGAACTACTGGATGGCGGACCACATGCACTTCCCCGCCGCGACCGAGCCGCTGCTGGTGATCGACATGTACGAACACTCGTATCACATGGACTACGGCGCGGCGACGGCCCGCTACATCGACGCGTTCTTCGCGAACATCCGGTGGGATGCGGTGTCCGCCAGGGCGGAAACGCTGTAGCGCCCCCGGCGATGTCCGACGTCAGTCGATGATCGCCTGCCGGATGATCTCTTCGAAGTCGCGACGCGCGGGCCCGTACGGTTGCTGCAGCATGATGACGCCGGCGAGTTCCTCCGCCGGGTCGGTCCAGGACAACGTACCCGCCGCGCCACCCCAGCCGAATGCCCCCGCACTGCGCTCGCTGGCCGCCGCAACCGGGTCGAGAACAACCGCGACGGTATAGCCGAAGCCCATCCCCTTGCGCCCCTTCGAGCCGCCGGCGAACAGGTCGCCCACGTGGTTGCTGGCCATCATCGCGACGGAATCGGCGCTGAGCAGGCGCTGACCGAAGAGTTCGCCGCCGTTCGCCAGCATCTGCTGGAAGCGGAGATAGTCCCTCGCCGTGCTCCACAGGCCACGGGACGTCGCCTCACCGTCCCATTTCGACATGTCGACACCCCGGATGACCATCCGTCGCGAGAGTTTCGATGGCGGCACCCTGAAGTGCGTGTCGTGCATTTCCAGCGGATCGAATATCCGCGTCTGCATGAACTCCTCGTACGTCATGCCCGAGACGACCTCGATAATGCGGGCGACGACCTGGAGCGCTCCACCGTAGGACCAGCGCGACCCGGGCTGGAAGTCCAGCGCGAAGTCCCCAAGCGCGGGAATGAAACTGGCAAGCGTCGTGCGGTCTGCCCCGGGCTCCAGCCGCGTTCCCAGGCCGCCGCTCACGAGACCGGACGTATGCGTCAACAGGTGCTCGATCGTGATCGGCGTTTGCACGGGAACGAGCCGGTGCGCCGGCGGGTTGCGGCGATTGACCTTGAGCGGACTGATGTCCTTGTCCGCGGGTTCCGCCAGCACCGCCACCTGCATGTTTGCGAATTCCGGAATGTACTTCTCCACCGGATCGCTCGGGCGAATCCGTCCCTCGTCGATCAGGATCATCGCGGCAACGCCGAGGACCGGCTTCGTCGACGACGCCATGACGAAGATCGCGTCTTGCGGCATCGGGCGTTCGGCCTCGACGTCCATGAGTCCGTGGGCCTCGAAGTGAACCACCCTGCCCCGACGGGCCACGGCGGTCACCGCGCCCTGAATCTTGCCGGCATCGATGTGCCGCTGCATCGCCGCGTCGATCCGCTGCAGCCGCTCGGTGGACATGCCGACCGACTCCGCCTCGGCGACGGGAATCTCATCGCCGCAGACAGCGACCGCCGAGATCGCGCAGACGGTCGCAAGACCTGCTCTCAAGTACATGCCGCAGTCCCCCGCTCCAAAAGAAACAGGATTTGGGCGCGAGCGCCCCTTGTCAACGCCGATGGCGTCCGGCAGCGAGGCGAATCCCCCATAACCGCCGGGCTCGCCAAAGCCGTTCCTCCATCGTTTTGTTCGGTTGTAGCAGCTAGAGTATTGAGACCCGGGGAGTGACAACGAAGCAAGCAACATGAAAAGTCGATGGATCCTGGCGTGGCTCTGCATGGCTGTCCCGTGTTCGGCATGTCTGGCCGCCGATCGCCTGAATGTTCTGTTCATCACGGTGGACGACATGAATCGGGACTCGGTGGGCGTGTACGGCGCGAAGGTTGCGGGAACAACGCCGAACATCGACCGGCTTGCCTCCCAAGGACTGCGGTTCGAGCACGCGCACGTGACGGTGGCGATTTGCCAGCCGACGCGAGCGGTCTGGATGACCGGTCGCTATCCGCACAACAACGGGGCGCTCGGCTTCGATGAGATACGGGCCGGCGTACCGACCCTGCCGGAAACGCTGAGGCGGAACGGTTATTACACCGGAATCCTCGGCAAGACCACGCACGTTGTGCCGTCGCGAGAGAACGCCTTTCAGTACCGTCGCCAAAGCGACGAACTGCTGTACGGGAGAAGCCCTGATCTGTACGGAAAATACGTCGCGGAGTTCCTGCAGGATGCCAGGCATGCGGGTCGACCGTTCTTCCTCATGGTCAATGCACACGATCCGCATCGACCGTTCGACACGCGAACACCCGCCGCGCAGCGATCACTTATCGAAGTCGAACCTGCGACAAGCGAGAAAAAGGCTTGGTACAGCGGTGAATTCCCCGCCCCGTCTCGAATCTATCAGCCGGACGAAATCGTCGTGCCGGGTTTCCTGCCGGATTTGCCGGAGATCCGGGAAGAGATCGCGATGTACTACTCCTCGGTGCGGCGAGCGGACGATGTTGTCGGCCGGGTGCTCGATGCGTTGAAAGCGGCCGGGGTTGCCGACAACACGCTGGTGATGCTCAAGTCGGACCATGGCATTGCCGTGCCGTTTGCAAAAACCAATGTCTGGCGGCACTCGACGCTGACGCCGTGGATTGTCCGATGGCCGGGCGTGCTGAAGCCGGGCATTCACGACACCGAACACCTGGTGGCCGGAGTCGACCTTGCGCCGACCATATTGGATATCCTCGGCATCGATGCAATGCAGGGCATGGACGGACGATCCTTCCTGCCGGCGTTGCAAGGCAAGAGACAGGATGGGCGGGAGTTCGTCTATACCCAGATCAACATCATCGCCTCGAAAGCGTCCTACACCATGCGAGCGATCCAGGGAAAACGCTTCGGGCTGATCTGGAATGCCTGGAGCGATGGCACGACAGTCTTTTCAAATGAGTCGATGAAGGGACTCACCTGGAACGCGATGGTCAGCGCGGCCGAATCAGATCCGACGGTGGCCGCGCGCGTGCGGCATTTTCAGTATCGCGTGCCGCTGGAGTTCTACGACTATGCGCAAGATCCGCACGCCCTCGACAATCGAATCCACGACCCAAAGGCAAGAGAAACGATTCAGGCGCTGGCATTGCGGCTTGGTGAGTTCATGCGCTCCAGCGGCGACTTTGCCCTGCCGGCCTACGAGAGAGGTGCGGGGGAGATCCTCCGGTAGTCGTCCCCGCTCGAACAGGATCCCGATAGCACCGTCCTCCAGAACGGCGATCGATCAACCGGCGGGTGTGGTCTGCAAATCCACGAACCTGCGGTAGTTCCCATCCTCGCGAGCCATCAGTTCGGCGTGCGGACCTTCCTCCACGACGCGACCTTCGTCGAGGAACACGACATGATCAGCGACCGCAACCGTGGACAGGCGATGCGCTATGACGATGACGATGCGGTCCCTGGCCGCCTCGTATAGCGCGTTCACGAGGTGCTCCTCGGTCTGGGGGTCGAGGGCCGATGTCGGTTCGTCCAGGATGAGGATGCGCGAGTCCTTCACGAGGCCCCGGGCAATCCCGATGCGCTGCTTCTGCCCCACCGACAGTTTGCTGCTGGAGGTGCCCAGCATGGTGGCGTAGCCCTCTGGCAGCGAGACGATGAAATCGTGAATGCCCGCGGTTCGCGCGGCCCGCTCCACCTCTTCGGCGGTGGCGTGCGGTTTGCCCAAGCGGATGTTCTCGAGGATCGACTCGACCGTGGTCTGCGTCTCCTGGAACACGTAGCCGATCTGCCCGCGCAGGCTCTCGATCGTCACGTCGTTCACGTCGTGGCCGTCGATCAGGACCTGGCCTTCGCTCGCCGCGTGATAGCGCGGAACCAGATACGCGAGGGTCGTTTTGCCGGCGCCGGTAGGCCCGACGATGGCGATGATCTGTCCCATGCGGGCGTTGAAGGTCACATCCCGCAGCGCACGTCGGCCGTCCGGGTAGACGAAACCCGCCTGGCGGAACGACACGCCCTGCCGGACCGGGGGCAGCGCGAGGCTTCCCGTCTCCGATTCGGGCGGCAGGTCGAGCATTGCGAACACCCGGCGAGCCCTGGCGGCATCCACCTGTATGTCAACCCAGAGTTCCGCCAGGTCCTGGGCCGGTCCCCGCATCGCGAAGAAGTATCCGAGCACAACGACGTAATCGCCCGCTGACAGGTTGCCGAATATCACCCAGGCGACAACGTAGATGGTGAAGCCCCATTCGAGGAACTGGCTGGCGATCTGCAGGATGGTTCCCACCACGCCCTGGGCCAGGTCGCTGTAGCGGATGCGCTTGAACGACTCGGCGCTGTCTTCGCGGAATCGTTCGCGTTCCGTCTCCCTCGCGCCGAGGCCCTGCACTGCCAGCATGTTGTCCATGCCCTCCTCGATGTTGCTGGTGAAGGCGCTCTGGGACGCCAGCATGGCCTGCGCGCGCCGTCGCAGCATGCGCGCGAAAGGCGCTATGACGAGCAGGTACATCGGCAGCGCGCCCACGGCGAAGAAGGCAACGGCGGGGGAATCGGGGTAGGCGCTGAGCATCGTCGCCAGAGCCACCGCAAAGGTGGCCACGGCAAAGATCGGCTGCTGCACGACGGTGGAGATGATGCCGGGAATCACCTCGGTGTCGTTCATCACGCGGTACACGGAATCGCCGATCGGCTGGTCGTCGAGCTTGGTCATGGGCAGGGACTGCACGCTCTCGAAGAGGCGGGAGCGCACGAGGTGAACAAGGGACTGCTCTATTCGAATGTCGAACAGCGCCATCACGTACCGATGCCCAAGCCTGGCGAGCATGCCCACCACACTGAGCAGCGCTATCCAAAACATGATCCACCCCGCGGACGCGCCTTCGAGCATCTGGACCACCGGGATCAGAAAGGATGGATAGCCGGTCACGTCCTCGACGGGGTCCCCGAGGACCACATGGTCAATGATGATCTTCCCCATCCACGGGGCCAATACGATTGTCAGGTTCTCGGGAATCCAATGGCTCACGAAGCTGATGACATACCGGACCCACACGTACCTGAGGAACAGCACGCTTCGGCCGATGATCCGGAAGGTCTGGCGGTAATCGATGTCGGTCTCGCGGTCGGCGAGACTCGCGCGCTCGTCCAGGGCCTTCTCGTCCTGGCGCAGGGCGCGCAGCGAGAGGCGGGCGTGTTCGGGTTCCCCTTCCCGGGGGACCTGCCGTTCGACTTCAGGCATCGTCCTGGTCGTCCTTGCTTTGGGCAACCAGGTTCGCCTCGGATTGCACGAACGCTCGATACCGGCCCTGGGGAATACCCATTAGGGTCTCGTGACTGCCGCTCTCCGCGATGCGGCCGCCGTCGAGATAGAGGATGTTGTCCGCGCGGCGAATGGTCGAAATCCGGTGGGTAATCAGGAAGACCGTGCGCGCAGCCATCCGGGTGCCTGTTTCCGTGACCTGCCCGGCGCTCCATTCGGCGAGGTTCGACAGGACGCGGTGTTCGGTCTCGGCGTCGAGGGCCGCGGTCGGTTCGTCCAGCACCAGAATCGGCGTATCGCGCACGACGGCGCGAGCTATGGACAGGCGCTGGCGCTGGCCAGTGGACAACCTGCTACCGCGGTCGCCGAGTACGGTGTCGAGCCCCTCGGGCAACCCATCGACGAAATCGTCCATGCACGCCAGCCGGATGGCCTTTAGCACGGCCTCGTCGCTCGCATCCTGGGCGGCGTAGCGGATGTTGTCCCGGACCGACAGGCGGAACAGCACGTTTTCCTGCAGCGCGATGGCGATGTTGGCGCGCAACGAGTCGACCTGGTAGTCGCGCAGGTCTCGACCGTCGATGCGTATCGACCCCTCGTCCGGGTCGTAGAGGCGCAGCAGCAGGTTCATCAGCGTCGTCTTGCCGGCGCCGGTGGGACCGACAATGGCGGTGACCGTGCCCGGCCGCGCGGCGAAGCTGACGCCGTCCAGCACGGGGCGATCCTCCCCGTAGGCGAAGGTGACGTTTTCGAAATACACCTCCTGCGAGAACCCCTCCAAGGGGCGCACGCCAGGCCGGTCCTGGACCTCGGACTCCATGTCGAGAATCTCGAATGCCCGGCGCAGACCCATGGCCATCACCTGGGCCCCGCCCCATGCGTCCACGAGTTTCGGAATGCGGGTGGCCGCGTCGGAGAACTTCTCCTGGGCCCATCGATAGGCGGCCAGATTCCACACTACGAACGAGAATCCAGCCAGCGCGATCAGTTCGTTCGCGAATGTCGGACGTTCCGCGTTCGCCCACAGCGCCATCAGGACGGTGCCACCCAATATGAGAGACCCGTAGATGAGTCCCATGGCCACGCCGACCACCGTATGCACGCGCGTTTGGCGGTAATCGGCGTTGAAGGCGATGAGCGAGTCCGACTCGAAGCGGTCCTGCGATCGCCTCTCGACGCCGTAGGCCTTGTTGAGACGAACGGCGCGGAAGGCCTCCTGGATCCTCGAGGTCAGGTCGGCGTTGGCCATGCGCATGACGAGATTCCGCGTGCGGAACCTGCGCATGGCCCAGTACGCCAGCAAGATCAGAGGGAAGAAGCTGACGAAGACCGCCAAGCCCAGCCACGGAGACAGGAGCGCCACCAGTACCACCAGGAACAGGCACTGGATGGTTCCCCTCGATATCCCCATGAGGAGAGCCAGGACGCCGCTGACCTCGCTCGCGTCGACCTGGATGCGAAAGATGGAATCCCCCGTGCGGTGGTCGCTGTGGTACCTGAGCGACAGGCGCTGCCAACGGTCCGCCAGGGCAAGGCGCAGATCCTGTTCGATGTTCTGCATGAACCAGGTGCGGTAGTACTCGATGATGGGGCCGAAGAGGAAGAGCGGCATCAGGACCGCGAACTCGATCAACACCACCTTCCAGATGAGGACCATCCGCTGCCCCTGCGTGAGCTGCCCCGTGACTTCGCTCGACATCTCGGGCTCGCCGAAGAGTTCGGCCCTGCTGGGCGCCAGCGGGTCCATCTGCAGAATGGACTGGTTGAGCAGATCTGCCACCAAGAGCCCCATGACGAGAAAGAAGACGCCCTCGATCGCCACGTAGCCGTACCAGTAGACCATGTGCGACGCCACCCGAACGCGGCATCGAATGCGTGCCTCGCCTCCCGAGCGGTCGACTCCGAACTGCAATATCCAGCCCAGCATGCATGCGCCGGTAACGGTTCCCGCGTACCAGCCGTCGGCGGCGCCTTCGACGTAGGTGGCCGCCACCACGTTGGCGGCCACGCCGAAGATGAGCAGGGCGAACGCGAAGACCTTCTGGACGTTGCCAGTCGAAAGGGCGACGGTCCACGCGCACAGCGCCATGGCCAGTATGGAGGCGTACAGGATGTTGAAGGGATACGCCAGGCTCGCCGGAACGTAGCCCAGGTAGGGACCGCCTATGGCCACCGCCGTAACCAGGGGCGGGACATAGCCGAATCCATAGCCCCGGCCCGATACGGCTTCGGCCACCCGCTCCTCGATGCCCCGGCCAGGCACCCACCAGCGGCCGTAGACCTGCGGCCTGATATACGGCCAGGCGCGCAGCAGCAGATAGAGAACCGCCCTGATGCTGCCCCTGTCGTCGGCGACGCGCAGATCGCGATCGGGCGGGATGGGGTCGCCTTCGCGGAAATACGGCAAGGCCCTCACCAGGGCCTCGTGACGGCGGTTGTAGTCCGTCTTCAGAAGTGTCTCCTTCCCTGGTGGCGCCTACCGAAAAAGCGACAGGCAATACGGATAGAAATCAGCGTGACAAGCCATGCCCGAGGCTTCCTGCAATGGGACCTGTTTGTTAGCCTCGGGCCCGAAGTGCGAATTGTGCCCCGTGTGGCACATCTGAAACCAATCCATTCTCAGGTGAACGAGCAACGAAGGCACAAGATTCACATGACAGCATTCACGACAACCCCTCTCACGCCCAACTTTGGAGCTTTAATCGGCGAGATAGATCTCAGTACCACGCTGACCGCGGACACTATGCGAAACCTTGAGCGGGCACTGCTGCAATGGAAGGTCCTGTTTTTCAGGAATCAGGATATCGACATCGAGGATCAGAAGCGCCTGGGATCCTGGTTCGGCGAACTTGAGGTGCATCCTACCGCCAAAAAGGGCAGCGCCAACGCGGAAGTCCTTCGCATCGAGGAAGATGACGAACACCGCGCTCACAACAACCTCTGGCACTCGGATGTGTCGTTTGAACTCGAACCGCCCCTCGGCTCCATTCTGCGCGCCAGGGAAGTCCCTCCCGTCGGCGGCGATACGCTTTTCGCTGATATGGAGGCCGCCTATGCGGGGCTTGGCGACGACATCAAGGAGCGCATCGACGGCGCCAGCGCCGTGCACGGCTGGCCACCCGCCTGGATCGATATCGCCATGCGGCAGCGGGGAGTTACCGATCGCGAGGAGTTCCGTCGCCAATTCCCGGATCCCGAACACCCGGTGGTGCGACGACACCCCCGGACCGGCAACAGGTGCCTGTACGTGAACACCGCTTTTACCCGGCGCATCGTCGGAATGGAGCAGCCGGAAAGCGATGAACTGCTGGCGTTCCTGTACCGGCAGGCCGCGGTCCCCGAATACCAGTGCCGTTTTCGATGGCAACCGAACTCCATTGCTTTCTGGGACAATCGCTGCACCCAGCACTATGCGGTGGCTGACTTTCACCCTGAGCGTCGCGTGGTTGAACGCATTACCATCCGCGGCGACCGGCCTGTCTAGCCACACACGATCTAATGGAACAGAAGATGGACATTGTCGACAACGCCATCGCCGCCATTGATCGAGACGGCTACGCGGTCATACGTCGCCTGGTGACGGGTGACCGATTGCGACGTCTTCAGCAAGATGCCGAAGCGCTGCTCATCCCAATTGAAGCCAAGGGCGTCGATGGCGGCTCGATAACGGGTCGAATGCACAAGGGCACGTTCGGCGTCAGCCGGGCCTTCGACGACATCATCATCGATCCGGTTCTGCTCGACATCGTCAATGGCGTGCTAAACCCATCGCGAGGCCCGGAGTACCCCCACGATGATGAACTGACCAGACACATCGCCACCCTGCCCCCGTCCGACCCCGGGATCGTCTGCAATATCATGATCAAGGACGCCGCGCCGCGCGAGGACATCAGGTCACTGCACCGCGACATCCGGGTACCCGTCCCCCGCCCGCACCGACCGATCATCTGCAACTCGCTGCTTGCGCTCGACCCGTTTACCGACGAAGTCGGGGCAACCTGTGTCGTCCCCGGCAGTCACAAATGGAAAAGCGATGCAGCCCCCGACATGAAAGACGCCATACCCGTGTTAATGGACCCTGGGGACATCGTCGTCTTCGATGGACTGCTATGGCATGGACACGGCCCAAACTACACATTCGACAGGAACCGGCGCTGCCTGAACCTGAACTATCACTACCGATGGATTCCCTACTTCCGCAACCCCAGACTTTCGGATGAGGTCTGGCGGGACCTGCCCGAGACACTGCGCGCCGTTGTGTAACCTCGTTCGTGACGGTAGGGTGGGCTCCACGTCGGGGCACTCCCCACAATCTTCTCCCAACAGAAACAAGGATCAACATGGTCAAGATCGAAGATCTTTATTCGATGGCAGGAAAAGTCTGCGTCGTGACGGGCGGCTCCAGCGGCATTGGCAGCTACATGGCGGAGGGATTCCTCGCCGCCGGCGCCGCGCGGGTATACATCACGGCAAGGTCGGAAGACACGCTGCGGGCCAAGGCGGCGGAACTTGCCGGTATGGGCGACGGCGAGTGCATCGCCATTCCCGGTGACCTCGCCACGATGGACGGCGTGGCCGCCCTGTCAGAGGCGCTGCGCCAGAGGGAAGACCACATCGATGTGCTGGTCAACAACGCGGGGATCGGTACCGGCGGCCCGTTCGAGCGCATGGCCGTCGACGCCTGGGACAAGACGATGGACCTCAACCTGAGGTCGCCGCTATTCCTTACCCAAGCCTTGCTCGACCTTTTGAAAAAGAATGCGACGCCCGAGGATCCCGCGCGCGTCATCTTCACCGGTTCGGTGGCAGCCAGCGGGATCTACCCCCATGTCATGGCCTATTCCACCAGCAAGAAAGCGATCGAACATCTTACCCCGCCCCTCGCATTGGCGCTCTGCGAGGACAACATCCTGGTGAATACGATCGCGCCAGGAAGGTTCTACTCCGAAATGACCCGCGGCGCATGGAAGGACCCCGAGGCCGAATCGTTCAAACGCGAACTCGAGCGAATCCCGGCGCACCGCTACGGGGGGCTGGAAGACATGGCCGGGGTGGCGGTGATGTTGTGCAGCCGGGCCGGATCCTATTTCACGGGCGAGGTGCTGAACCTGGACGGCGGACATCGCTTGCGACACTGACGCTAATCGCGCTTTCGGACGCTTGAGGCAAGGAGTTCTTCTTATGCAAAACGCTCTGTCCAGCCCAGGGTCGGTCGCCGTCACGCGGCTGCCGGTCTTTCTGCGGCGCGCGGGCCGAGGGTTCCGGCGATGGACTTGGCAGCCATGCGGAATCCTCTTGTTGGCGATCGTTACATCCTTGGCGGCGAGCCCGAAGGACTACGCCATCGTTGGAGAACTGGACGACGCTGTCACGAGCGGTGAGGTGGTGGTCACACGATCATCCGCCAATTATGGAGCAAGCGACGAGGTGGCCCGAGGTTCGATCTCCGACGGGAGGTTTCGCCTCGCCGGTCAGCTAGGCAACGACATGGGCGTCGTGACGTTGACGGCCGAGGATTCCGCGGGCACGACCATCGGTCGTGCGACGTTCATCCTCGAACCGGGGGAGATCCGAATTCGGTACGGCGGTCCCGCGGCTGGGCTCCTGGTCGACGGCGGGCCGTACAACCAACGAGTGATCGGGGCTTGGTACGACACCGACGAATATCAAGGACTGCTGGCCGACTACGCCAAGGCGGCGGCGGCAATGACGCAGCTCGAAGATGAATCTGGGCGCCAGTCCGTTGCCCAGGAATTCATGCGTGCGCAGAACGCGCGGAATCGATTCCGGGGCGGTGCGCTACGCGCCATCGCGCTCTCCGACGACGACCCCCTCGCGAGCTTCTTCGCCCTGCAGATGGGCGCACTTAGCGGGACCCAGACACTCGATCGCCTGGACGAACTCGAGGCCATGGCCGAACTCCCCACCACCGCGAACGCACTTCGATCCGTGAGGGAAACCCAGGGCCGCATTTTCACGAGACGGATGGCCCAGGTCGGCGACCAGGTCGAGGAATTCTCCGCTCCCGGCCTCGATGGCCAGATCTACGGTCTCGAAGACGCCCTGGCCGAGAACGAGGTCGTGCTGATCGAGCTCTGGGCGTCCTGGTGCGGCCCCTGCCGGGCAGATGTGCCCCACCTGAAGAACGCACTCGAGCAGTACGGCAAGCGCGGCTTCGAAATCTTCGGATTCTCGTTGGACGCCGATCGGGAGGACTGGAAGGATGCATCCATCGAGGACGGGATCACCTGGACTAACACCAGTGACCTGAACGGGTACGAGAGCCCAATCGCCGCACAGTTCGGCGTCAGGATGATACCGTTGAACGTACTGGTTGACGCCAGCGGCGAAATCGTAGCCCTGCACGCGCGCGGGGAGCACTTGCTGACGAAGCTGTCGGAGTTGCTTGACGAATGAGCCGCTGACTTGCTTCAGGCCGGGCTGGGGTGTCCGCACCGAAAGTAGGTCTTCGGTCCCGAATCGTCGGAACACGTCAGGTGGTACGGCATCAGCGTGATCCCCGTGCCGTCGATCCGAAACGAACCGTCTGCGGACTCCGCGAGCATTCCCAGCGCTTCGTCGGGTCGCCGACCATCGAAGGGCTCGTCGTCCGGGATTGCCGAGACTTGCTGTGCCAGCGCAATCGGGCCCCGGGTGAAGGCGACCCACTGCTGGCCGCGCTCACCGTCCTGGACATGCAGGTTCAGTTCGAACCCCGCGTCGATGGCGAGGACATCGCCGCTTTCCCACCGGCGGCGCAACTCGTGGAATCCCCGATCGTTGACCGTAACCTCCGTGCTTGCGCCGTTGACCCGCACCTGCGAGAGGGACGTGCCCGCGGGTAGTCTGAATTCGCACGTATAGGTCCTGGGGCTCTCGACCTGGAAGCGGACCTCCGTGGTCGGATCGGCGGGAAAGTCGCTCTCGACTACCAAGGTGCCGCCACCGAACGCTTCGCCGAGCGCCACGGTGCACGGGGCCAGCGTACCGATCGAGAGATGGCCGTCGAACTCGCCGACGAGGTGACCGGCGATCATTTCCATTCCTCTCGGCATGCTCGAGGCGCAGCAGGTGATCCTGTCGGAGCAGTCCGGCCGCGCCTCGTTGGGGGACGTGAAATAGCACCATCGAACGCCATCCGCGTGCTGGTGGCCGTGCAGGCTGTTGTACAGTGTCACCTCCGCGGCATCGACGTACGCGCTCTCGCCCGTGAGTTCGAAGAGGTGAAGGCAAAGCTGCATCCAGGTCGCGTCACAGCAACCCTCCACTTTGACTTCCCAGGGATCGAAGTCCTCGGTGCGGGCGAAGCACTCCCGGTTGGCGTTGTAGGGCATCCACCGGGTCCACGGACCGCCGGTGACGAGGATGTGGTTGTTCCTGATTTCGGTCCAGCCGTTGATCGCCGTGTCGAGGTATTCGCGTTTGCCGGTGCACACGTATAGACGGAGATAACCCAGCAGGTTCGCCATGAGCTGGTAGCCCTTGCCATCGCCCGGACCCACCACGCTGCCGCCGCTTCGCATCGTGCTCATCAGCCTGAGACCCGGGCTGGCTTCCATTCTGCGGACGATATGCTCGGCGAATTCCAGGTATTTCGCGTCTTCGGTTCGCTCGTAGAGCATGACGATCGACTCGAGCAGCGTCGTCGCGGAGATTCCTCTCCGCGTCCCGTACTTCGTCAGGTCCGCCCCGTCGCCGCCGTAGACCTCGATCAGGAGGTCGGCCATGCGCCGGCAGGCGTCGACCACGCGCTGGTTCGGGAACACCGCCTCATAGGTCAGCAGACCGTAGAGGTTGTACCGGTGCGTCCAGACATCCCACCCGGGACGGGGTTGCTGACCCGTCATGCGGACATCCATGTCGTCGTGCGGTTTCGCCTGGGGACTGTTCTCGGGCTGCGCCACGAAGGTAGCTTCCGCTGCGTAGGTGCCGAGATAGCCATCCGGCAACTGCGTGGCCAGCAGGCGCTCGACGTTGCGCTCGAGTTCCGCGCGGAGATCATCGTCGCGCGTCGCCAGCCAGGCGAGAGTGGCGGCATGCAGCCACTTGCCCAGATGTTCGCCCTGCCAGGGATGGACGCCGGGCCTGTTCTCGAAGCCGTCGATGAGATAGCCCGACTCCGCCATGTACCACAGGCGGCGGTTGCGCCACAGGTCGAGTCTTTCCCCCTGCGATCCGGCCACTTCGACCGTGCCGAGTGCTTGCCAACTGTTCACGCCACCTCCCACTGTTTGCCCGCCGCGGCAGATTCGGTCTTCTCGGCCGCCTGCATGGCGAAACATATCCGGTTGCAGCGGCAAAACCTATCACGGGTCCATGGATTGCGCCCAGGGACCTCAACGCTATCACAGCGACAACGATCTCCATCATGTCGATCCCGTATCATTGAACCGCCACCCGACGCGGACTTCGAGATGGATCCGATCAGCCAGGGCGCCCTCGGCGCGGCCGCGCCGCAGGCCGTGCTGGGGAGCGGGAAACTCCGGGCTTACGCGTTCCTCGGCTGCCTTGCGGGCATGGCGCCCGATCTCGACGTATTCATCGGTTCATCCACGGATCCGTTGCTATTTCTCGAGTACCACCGCCAGTTCACGCATGCATTGGTGTTCATCCCCGTCGGGGCCGCACTCGTCGCTGTACTGTCGCACGGGGTCGTGCGGCACACCCTGCGACCCCGGGAAACCTACCTGGCGTGCCTGCTCGGCTATGCCACGCACGGCCTGCTGGACGGCTGCACCGCCTACGGCACCCAGCTCTTCTGGCCGTTCTCCGACTACCGGGTCGGCTGGAACAACGTCTCCATCATCGATCCCCTGTTCACGTTGCCACTCCTTGGCCTGGGGATCCTCGCTGCCACGCTGCGTCGTCGCGCATTCGCCGTCGCGGGACTGATCTGGGCGCTGGGCTATCTCCTGCTCGGCGTCGTCCAGCACCAGCGCGCCGAAACTGCCGGAGAGCAACTGGCGGCGGCGCGAGGCCACCAGCCGCATCGCCTTTCCGCGAGCCCGGGCCTCGGCAGTCTGCTCGTCTGGCGAGTCGTGTACGAGCACGACGGCCATTACTATGTCGATGCCGTCCGCACCGGTGCGGCGGTGAGCATATGCCCCGGCGCCAGCATCCCGCGGCTCGACCTGCGGCGGAACTTCCCATGGCTCGATTCCGGCAGTCAGCAGGGGCGCGACGTCAAACGGTTCAGTTGGTTCGCGGACGGCTACCTCGCCGTCGATCCGCGCGTGCCAGACCGGATCATCGATGTGGGCTATTCCTTCGTGCCCAACTCAATCGACATGCTGTGGGGCATCGATCTCGATCCGAAAGCCGGACCGGACCGGCACGTTCGCTACATCGAGGAGGAGCCTTCCGGCGATCTGGCCAGCCCGTACTGGCGACTGCTCGCCGGCGAGGACTGCCCCGTTCGCCTCGACGGCCAGGCGGCAACGGCTTTCCGCGCAGCATTCGCCGCAAGATGATAGGACCCCAGCCGTGATCGGTTCCTGGCTCGCCCAACATTGGTTCGCGGTGGCGCTTGCCGTCGTCTACGCCGCGTTCCTGGTGGCGCACGCGCGTCTCGGCCTGCGGGCCGGAAAGACCGCCGCCGGCTTCTTTATCGGCGATCGCCGGCTTGGCGGCGCGGTCATCGGCATATCGTTCTACGCCACCTTCGCCAGCACGAACAGCTACATAGGACTCGCCGGCAAGAGCTACGAGTACGGGCTGCCGTGGCTGACCATGGCCGCGATGCTGGTCGTATTCTGCTGGCTGTCGTGGCGCGTCGTGGCACCGCGAATGCGTCGCTTCGCTGCCGCGTGGGGTTCGCTCACCGTTCCCGACTTCTTCGCCGTCCGGTTCGGCAGCGACCGCGTGCGCGTTGCGGCAGCGGCTGTCATTGTATTCTCGTGCCTGCTGTACTTGATCGCAGTGTTCAAGGGCGCCGGCAACCTCCTCCAGGTATTCCTCGGCATTCCCTATCAGCCCGCGGTAATCGTCACGCTTGGCCTCATCGTCATGTACACGATGCTCGGCGGATTCGTGTCGGTGGTGCGCACCGATGTGCTGCAGGGATCCCTGATGGTCGTCGGCTCCATCCTGTTGTTCTACTTCATCACGTCAGCCGCGGGCGGCGTCGGCGTTATCGCCGATTTGCCAAGCGAGCCCTCCCGGGCCCATCTCGTCGAACTGAACGGTGCGATTCCATTCGTGGTCCTGATCGGCATCGCGCTCGCCGGCTCGCTGAAACTCCTGGTCGATCCCCGGCAGGTGACCCGTTTCTACGGCTTGAAGGACGAGCGCAGCGTGCGCGTCGGGGTCTGGGTAGCCGTCGTCGGAATCCTGGTGATCCAGTTCTGCCTGTTCCCGCTGGGCCTGTATGCACACTTCCTGCTGGATGGCGTGACGGACACGGACCTGGTGGTGCCGACGCTTGTCAACGATCCCGCGGTGATTCCCCCGCTCGCCGGCGACTTCCTCGTGATCGCGATTCTGGCCGCCGCGATGTCGTCCCTCGACAGCGTGCTGCTGGTCGCGGCCTCGGTGGCGTCGCGGGACCTGTTCGGCAAGCACCGAAGCAACGACGGCACTGCCGTGGCCGGCGCCCGACTCGGCGTCGCCGGCTTCGCCGTCGTGGCGGCGGTCATCGCGCTCAATCCACCGGGCGGCATTGTCGAGATCACGATCTTCTCCGGCAGCCTGTTCGCGGTCTGTTTCGTGCCGACCATCCTGCTTGGCCTGCACTGGCGCCGCGGCAACGAAGCGGCGGCACTGACAGCGTTCGGCGTGGGGATAGCGGTGCTGTTGGGCTGGATATTGGCCGGGTTGGGCGACATCGTGCACGAAGTCTTTCCGGCCCTTTTGGCATCCACCGCCGCCTACGTGGTTGTCTCTCTGCGCGGCTCACCCGTGACCGACCCGGTGGTGGCTTGGTTATTCGACGACGAAAGGATTTCCCCGACCCGGACTGATTGACGCGTCGCGTAGCACCACTCAGCTTCAGTCAGTTGTGCAGCGGCGCAAAGCTGAAGACCCAGGGCGTTTCCGGCTCGACCGACACCCGCACCGCCTTGAGCTCCGGTGCGCCGTACACTTGCAACCTCGTGATGTTGGCGTATTCCGGTGGTGCCATTTCACCGCCCGAAACCATGAACGGTCGGTCAATCTCGAACGTGTGGAAATCGCCGTGGACGACGAGAACCGGTCGCCCGAACTCGGCGCCCAAGTCGCGAATTGCCAATACGATCCAATGGAACGGTCCGTCCGCCCCGCCGCGCACGGCAAGCCCCGTAAAGTCGCCGTCACGGCGATCGGTAAAGAGCGCCGCATGCAGGGCAATGACCACGGCTCGCGCGTCACTCTCCTCCGCTTCGGCAAAGATGCGCTTGATCCACTCGATATTGGCCCGGTTGCGGGCGATGGCTTCCAGCGCCCGCTCCTGGTCGTTGATGAAGAAATTGTTTGCCGAGCCCGCAACGTGCACCGTGCCGAAGACAACCGCTTCGTGCGTCCAGACCGCGTTCTCGACCATCTCTTCAAATTCGGAGACATCCGCTTGCCTGGTCAGTTCAATGGGATTGGCGCCAAGGCTCTTGTTGTCGGCGAAAAATGTCCTTCGAATGCTTGCCAGGCTCGAAAGCCCGTCAGCGGAGTGGCTGCGGGCGTACGTGCCGTCCAGCGTCTTGGCGTCCGCAGAGATTGCGAGATCTTCCTCGGTCTGCGTTCCCGACAGGAATCGATTGACGAGTCCGATGATTTCCGGCTTGGCGCAGTCGACCCATTCATTGTCGCCCGGCGTGTATATCACCGGATGGCTGTACTCCGCGAAAAAGTCCCGAATGCGCTGGTGTTCCGCATCGCTACATTCCTGCAGGCCCCAGGTATCGCCGACGTGAATGGTGAACGCGGGATTCGCCGAATTGATGGTCTCGATCAACGCCCGATACACGGGGTAGTCGCCCGGCAGGTTGTACGCCGTGTCTCCGAGGGCGACAAAGTCAAATGATTTCGCCTGTGCCGGACAGGAAAGTGCAAGGCAGGCAAACAGCAAGAGGCCCACGCGAGCCATGGTGATTCTCCAAGGGGAAGGATCGGCCAGTGTAGCAGTCAGGAACGGGCCATGGGATTGGAGATCTGCGAGCCCTCCTGGCCGCCTTGATCGAGGTTGATGAAAGTCGCCGGAATCCGGATATCGGCGATCTAGCGGAACAGGCCAAGACGCAGAAGCGACGCCGCCAGCCTCGGCCATCGAGGGCATCCCTATCGAAGCAACAGCACCAGCGCGATACCTGAAACGATCAACGCGGAACCAGCGACCTCGGCCACGCGCACCCGTTCGCGGAACACCAGCAGGGACACCAGGAAAGCGAACAGCAATTCCACCTGGCCAAGGGCGCGTACGAGAGAAGCGCTCTGAAGCGTCATGGCCGTGAACCAGCTTGCCGAGGCCGTCATTCCGAACAGTCCGACCCACACGCTCGTGCGCCAGGTTGCCGCGATGCCGCGAAGCACTCCCGGCCGCCGGCCGAGCCACGCACCCATGCACGGTCGTCGCCGCCAGCACCGTCAGGGCCGCTGTAATGACGTAGTCGCCGTCGAGCGACAGCGATGCCGCGCGGTAGCACACTGCGGAAAAGGCGAATCCCGCGCCCATGCCGAGCCAGCCGCCCGCACCGATCCATGCCGACCGTTGCACCCTGGCCACGGCCCGCGGTGCCCGGGGCGACAACAGGAGTACGCCCGCCAGGCTGATTCCAATGCCCGCGACGGCGCCCAGCTCACGCCTTCACCGAGGACGATCAGGCTGAACAGCACCGTTTGCACGGTTTCGGTCTTGGAGTAAGCGGTCCCGACGGCGAAGTTGCGGTAGCTGAAGGAACGGATCAGCCCCACCGTGCCGGCAATCTGCGCCATGCTCCCGGCAAATGCGAACGCGAGAAACCGTTCGTTCAGCGCCGGCAGGTCGTGGCCCGCCGCTACGAGGATCCAGACGTAGGCCAAGGCGAACGGCAGGGCAAAGCAAAAGCGCACGTAGCTGGCCTCGGTGGCATCGAGCCGCGTGGTGAGCTTCTTCTGCAGCGACGAACGGGTGTTCTGCAGGCCGGCCGCCAGCAGGGTAATCGCAATCCACGGCTCCATCGCTACGCCCGCGAAGGTGGTGCAGGCTGGCGCACATCGCCGTCAAGCACGATCTCGGGCATGGCTTGACTCTAAATGCCCGCAGGCCTTGTCGTTGACGCCCGGACTTGCGGCGCTGGCGCCCCGGATCGCAAGTTCATCAATGGCTACATCGCCATATTCTCCGGAACAGCCGGACCCCGTCGGGGTCTTCGATCAACATGTACACGTCGGGGTTGGTGAGGGACTTCCATCCCCGGTAGCCGAACGTGGCGTCCATGGAGTGGAGCAGCAACGCCATGACGTTTCCATGGGTGACCACCAGGGGCAACCTGTGTTCCCCATGGAGGATTTCCTTCAACGCCGCCTCGGCGCGGCGAAGCGCCTGGTGCGCCGACTCCCCTCCCGGCGCGCGCAGGTCGGGATCGTCAAAGGAGCGCCGGACGAACCGTTGCCAGTCTGCGATGGGTTCCGCCGAAAGGATGCGTTCATTGAGGCGGCGATCCTGGTGGATCGGTAATCCGGCGTTTTCCGAATAGGGTTTGATCGTCTGGCGCGCCCGCGCATAGCGACTCGTGGCAATGAAATCGACCGGATAGTCGCAGAGGAAGTCGGCGAGTCGTTCGGCCTGCCCAATCCCGACTTTCGTCAATCCTGCGTCTGGGCTCTGGCTGATGGCCTGGCAGTGGCGAACCAGGAGAAGGGCTCTGCCATTCGACGCCGACTCCGGTTTCACACGCACATTGCTGTCTGTTAACTACTCTTGGCCGCAGCCTAGCACAGGAAGCCCTACCCTAACCCAAGTTTACCAAGCAATTCGAGAAGTCTCTTCAAATCAATAGTCTACGGGCAAGCGGAGGGCGTTAGGGCACTACAGGTGCACCCGACGTCGAAGGGGATGCGGTTCAGACGACGGTTCGGCGGGTGCCTCCGGGGCTGGGGTCGATGCCGAGCGCGTCGTAGATGGCCTTCTGGGCGGGTTCGGCGACGGTCGCGGTGCGCACGTGCAGCGTGCGGCCGTCGTCGCGCCGGAAGGTGGCGGTGACGCGCTGCTGGCCGGCGAGGATGCCGCGCAGCGTGGTCCAGCTGGCGCGCTCGCCGGCGGCGGCGAGCCGGCGGCGGATGACCTGCACGGCCTGGTAGGCGACCACCGTGATGAACAGGTGGCCCTCGGCGCGCACCGGCTTGCGGTGGTGGATCGGGCGAAGGCCGAGTTCGGACTTCAGCGACCGGAACACGGCCTCGAGGTCGGTCAGCGTGGTGTAGGTGCGCCACAGGTCGGCGGCGTCCCAGCCGGCGAGGTTGGTGCGCAGGCAGTAGACGCCCGGATGGGTGGCCATGGAGCCCTCGGCGGGGCGCCGGGTCCAGTTCACCGCCGCCGCGCGGTCGCCGGACTCGTCGGCGACGACCTCGATGTCGTAGTGCCGGGCGACGCGGCCGTGGCGCACCTTGAGGCGGCCGACGCGCTCGCGCACCTTGTCGAGGCGCTTGACCGTGCGCGGCCTGGCGAGCCCCTCGGAGAGCGCGGTGAGCGCCGCCTCGAAGCGCTTCGAGAAGCGCGCCAGGATGGCGTTCTCCTTCTCGGCCCGCTCCGGCGAGTAGCAGTGCAGGCGCACCTCGCCGTCGGCGCGCGACGCCGCCCGCTGCAGATGCACGATGCGCCCGCCGCGGGTGTCGTGGGTCGTCGCCGCGGCGGCGTCGAACGTGCGCCGTCGCTCGCGGCTCACCACCAGGTAGCGGTAGCCGGCGTCCCGCAGCCACGCCACCCGATCCTCGGTGGCGATGCCGCGGTCCATCACCACCAGCGCCCCGTCCGGCGCGCCGAGCGCGGACAGCATGGACTCCAGGGTGTCCTGCTCGCGGACGCTGCCAGAGAACACCTGCGAGCGTCGCACGAAGCCGCTGCCGTCCAGCACCAGGCCCAGGGTGAGCAGCGGGCAGTCGTCGCGCTTCTCCTTGGAGTGGCCGCGCGCCGCCTTCGGGATCCCCGCCGCGGCGCCCTCGAAGTAGGTGTTGGTGAGGTCGTACAGGGTCACCGTCGGCTCGATCCCGAACAGCCCCGCCGCGGCGCCGAACAGGTGTTGCTCGATCGCCTCGCGGTGCGCCATGAGGGCGTCCGAGGCGCGGTAGAGCTGCATCGCCCCCATGGTCTCGAAGTCGACGCCGAGCAGCTCGCCGGCGGCGCTGCGCCCGCGCAGCCAGCGCATCGTGGCCCGCTCCGAGGCCGGGTGCGCCATGCGCGCGACGACCGAGCCGAGCGCCGCGTCGCGCAGCGCGGCGCTGACGCCGAGCGACTCGAGCAGGGCCGGCAGGCCGAGCTCGCCCAGCGCCCACAGCGCGGCGCGCTCGACGCCGACCGAGCGCGGCCGCGCCAGCGCCAGGCTGCCGACGGCGACCGCCTCGACGCCGGCGGCGGCTTCCGCCGGCGCCGCGCCGCGGGCCAGCAGCTGCTCGGCGATGCGCTGCGCCTCGGCCTCCGCGGCGGGCGGCGCGTCGCCGAACAGGTCGCCCTGGCCGTCGAGGATCTGCTCGACGCGCTGGCACAGCAGCGGCCAGTGGTCGCGGTCGATGGCGAAGTGGCGGCCGAGGTTGAGCAGCGTGCGCTGGCGCACGCGGCCGCCGTCGCGCTCGGAGCGGACCAGGCGGTGGGTGTGGTAGACGGCGCCGTCGGTGGCGCGGGTCCTGGTGCGTCGGACGAACATGGGGGCGACGATAGCGGCGGCGGCGGGCCGACGCAAGGCCCTTCCTTAATTTTATGGCACTACATTGGCCTCCGGCGAACTTGAGTCCAATGAAATCAATCACTTGCGGGAAGCGAATCGCCGAAAACAGTCCGATCTGGCCGAAAAACGGCGTCAGATTGGTAAACTTGGGCTAATGTCCGGGACGTGAGCCCCTCGCCCTCCTTTCGGGTGGTGGCATAATGCTTGGCGTTGCTGCGAATGCATCACCCCCGCGATCGTTCACCCGACTGGACGGGTTGAGGAAATACCGGGTGAATCCCAAGAGCATCAGGCTTAACGACGAGCAGGTTCGGCGGTTTATCTGCGACGGCGTCGTCGTGCTCGATAGCGGCGTAGCGCCCGACGTCCACCAGCGGATCTACGACAGGATCCAGTGGAGCAGCAGGCACGAGTTCAACATGGGCAACAACGTGCTGCCCCGCGTCGCCGAGTTGCAGCAGGTTCTCGATGCCCCGGCCGTCCGCGGCGCGCTGGAGAGCGTGCTCGGCGACGGCTACCTCCTGCATCCGCATCGATTCATGCACGCCAGCGAGCCGCTCGACGAGGAGGAGCGCAACCTGTGCTTTGCCGGGCACGAGCACCGTCCTCCCATGGGCAAGGGATCGACGGCGAACAGCGGCTGGCACCGGGACGGCCAGATTCCGCTCGGCCGGGCGCGGTATCACGTGCCCCGGACCGCATTGATCTTCTACTTTCCGCAGGACACCCCGGTCGAGCGCGGCCCCACCCGGGTCATTCCGGGCACGCACCTGCAGTCCTGCGTGCAGGAAAGCGACTATCCGTTCGCCTTCGTTCCCCATGACATCAAGGCGGGCACGTTCCTGCTCGTGGCTTTCGACATGGCCCATGCGGGGCTCGGCAACCGAACCGACCTGAGTCGGTACATGTTCAAGTTCGTGTTCCTGCGCACGCAAAACCCGGACGGGCCAAGCTGGGACGGCGGCGAGGTGGAGTGGCGGCCGCCGAAGGCGCGCCTGGGCCGGCACGATCACAGCCTGGCCTGGTCCTACATCTGGGACTGGATGCGCGGCGCGCCGCGTTGCGCCACCCGCCAACCCGCGGCTTCAAACGATGTGCAGAAGTGGATCGCGGCGCTCAACGACGCCGATCAGGCCGCCCGTCTCGAGGCCATCTACGAACTGGCGGCGATGGGCGCCGACGCCATCGCGCCGCTGCGGGAAAACTTGCTGCAATACGCGGGTTTGCAGCGTGAACTCAAGGCGCCGCAAGAGGTGTCCCAAGGGGCCGAGTACGCCCCGGAGGGCGATTCCGATGTGCGCCGCTGGAACGAGTGGGCGTGCGTGCCACAGGACGAGGCATACACCCTCGGCGCCATGGGCGAGGTCGCCGTGGAGCCGCTCACGAACCTGCTCCGGCACGACGACGCCTGGATCAGGATCAACGCCGCCTTCGCCCTGGGGGAAATCGGCGCACCGGCCGCCCGCGCCGTCCCCGTCCTGGCAGAGCTTGTGGACCATGATCGCCACCAGGTGGCGCGAGCGAGCCTGGATGCCATCGCCTATATCGGCGTCAATACCCGCGCCGCCCTTCCCGCCATCCGCAAAGTGCTGACCGTGCACCATCCAACCTGGCAGAGCCTCGATGGCGAACGCTGGACGGGCGAGAACCAGGCCAGGTTCAACGCGATGTGCGCGCTGCTGAACTCCGATATCCCCGTCGAAGAACTGGATGACCTGATGATCCACTGCCTCGATGACGACGCGGCCTACATCCACGCACTTGCGCTCGAAGCCCTCACCCGGCAGCGCCGTGGCGAGGACCGCCCGGGGCTGCGGCATGCGCTCCACTACCTGAAAGCGCATCGTTGGGACCACATGCTGGCGCACGGCAAGCGCATATTCTGAGTCGCGGCCAGCACGGTCGCGGGCTTGATGGGTCGCCCCGGATTCCGGATCAGATCACGATGTCGATCGACGCCCGCACGTTGTCGTCGTCCACCTGGACCAGGCAATCGTAGTGAGTCCCCTGGATTTACCAGAGCCTTTTACGGCCCGCAGTGCAGGTGCTGAATGACCGTCTGCGACCAAGCGCCAGGCGGATGATGACGGCTTACTCGATCGGATCCCAAGGCTTCTCCTTCCAGCCGAAAAGATCGAGATCGACTCGTCCGTCGGGATGGAAGCCGACCTTCTCGGCCTACAAGCGGCACCGTTGGTCACCTATGGCCCTGTCGGACAACCAACCATCTTGCTTGACAACCCGATGCCAAGGCAGTTCCGGGTCGAAATGGTCCACGACATACGCCATCGCGCCGCCGACATTCGCACGTTTACGGTCCCCGACATCCCCGTAGGTGACCACCTTTCCAAAAGGTATCTCCTTTACGCGGTTGCGAACATTTTCGCGAAACTTGGTCAACTTAGGTCTGGGCATTGCATCGCGTCCAAGGATGGAACGGGCAATCTAAAACCAACCTCGAGCACGGTCAAACGCAGCGGCGTCGACATAGAGGCGCACCACATGCCGGATCTTCCTTGGATCTGCTGCGGCGCAGACCGAGCGTGCGCCTGCGCAAAGAGAGACTGCGTGCAAAGCCTTTAGGCTCTGCATATCCCAGCGCGGTCGCGGGCTCGATGGTTCCGCCCGTATTCCGGATCAGATCACGATGTCGATCGACGCCCGCACGTTGTCGTCGTCCACCTGGACCAGGTGGACCGTCTGCAGCGCGGCGGCTTCCGATGATCGTGCGAAGCCGCTATCGCCGCCGAGTTCGTCGAAGTAGATCTGGCTCGTCAGGACCTCGCGCCCTTGCACCCAGACCTTGTAGTGGATGTGCTGCGCGGGCCGTGACCCGTAGCGTCCGGGGACGTAGGAGCGGAAGGCAAACTCGCCGCGGGCGTCCGTGGCCGCCTCGCCGGAATAGAGAAACTCCTCGAGCAGCCTGTCCTGACCGCGGTCGCGGGGATGCTTGTAGCGCCCCTCGGGGTCCGCCTGCCATATGTCGACCAGCGCGCCCTCAAAGGGAGCACCATTCGGCGCCAGCACCCTGCCGCTCAGGTGCAGGACCTCGGAACGCGGCGTGCCGGTGATCAGGTCGTTGGTTCGGTTCCGGGGGTCGACAGGATAGAAAGGCCCCGTGAAGTCTCGGGGCGTCTTTTTGCGCTGGGACGCAGGCACCATCGCAGTTCCCACCAGGAGTCCCGTCGCAGCAGCCGTCTGCACGATCTTGCGTCGGTTCATATCGAACGCCATCTCCGTCTCGCCGGTACAGCATATACGTCCGAGGCCGAGATTCCCGTCCCATCCCAGCCGACGGTCCGGCTGTGTAATAATTTAGCGTTTTCCGTTTGGGGGCATGCCGTGGATCGACTCGAAGTCATCGCAAACACCGCCACGAACGGCACGGAGACAGCGTCGACTGCCTACGTGCCTTCGTTCCAGCTCACGGAAGGACAGCCGCTGCCCTTCGCAGCGAACGGCGGGCTTTCCTACATGTCGTTCGACAGGGATGGAGACGCGGGAACGGCCGAAGCGATGAAGCACGCGTTTGCCGAGGTTGCCTCGGGAGACAGCCAGGCGGTCATCGAAATGCTCAAGACAGCGTCCGCCGGTCCCATCGAGACCCAATGGGGCACCGGATTCCGCACCTACGACGAGTGCCTGGAATACATTCGCGAGAATGACATCAAGGCTCCCGAAGGCGGCCTGGCGCTGCCTCTGCGCTACACGGTCTACGAGAGACCCTCCTACACCATCGTCCCGTCCAACGCATTCTGGCGCGACCCCGCGCGCAAGGACGAGGCGAAGGCGTTTCGCACCTACGAGCGGGAACTGGGTCGGCCCTGCCTCTACTTCCCGCAGGTGATGCGCGATGCGAGGCGCATGCAGGAGTACCACCCCGGACTCTCGGCGGAAAGTCCCGAGTGCATGGACAAGCTCGGCGTCTCGCTGGCGCACCTCGAGTCCAAGTGCCGGAACTTCTACGACGCGGCCGAGGTGGAACGCGTCTTCTACCCCGAGATCGAAAAGCTCCTGCTCGACTTCTTCCCCGGCGCGACGGATGCGCTCGTCTACAACCACGACGTGTTCAACAAGGACTACGAGGGTGATCGCACGGAGGACCAGGACAAGAAGATCCCCGGCGTCGCCGCCAACTACGCCAACCTCGTGCACAACGACCTGAACGACAACAGCGGCCGCGTGCGCTGCCGGGAACTGCTGACGAAGAACCTGAGGAACTTCGGGCGCGAGCAGCACTACACGGAAGCCGAGGCCGACGCCAAGATGTCGCGGCGGTTCATGTCCATCAACCTGGCGAAGCCGATGGAGACCGTGGGGCAGTATCCCTTCGTGCTCTGCGCCTGGCCCTCTTTCGCCAACCAGGCCTATATCACCAACTACCGCATCTACGACGACCGCGTCGGCGAGACGACCCGTTTCACCTACCGGCCCGAACACGAGTGGTATTGGTTCCCGCAGCAGAAGTCGACCGAAGTCTCGATGCTGAAGTGCTACGACTCGGTCACGGACGGTTCCGTCTCGCGCTGGTCCTTCCACACCGCCTGCATCGATCCAACGGCACCCGACGACGCGCCGTGCCGCAAGAACGTCGTCGTGCGGTCCTTCGTTTTCTTCTGACGGTCCGCTGTCCGGCCGCTGATGTCCGTTAGCCCCGCGCGCCGACGTGCGCGCGGGGACACGTTGACCCCTGGGTTCGTAACAAAAACTTCACAGAAGTCTTAACAGGACCGTCACACACCCTCGCCACAATCCCGCTCGACCGAACCGAAGCAGTCAAAAGCCGCTCACGGCCTCGGTCAATGCCATCCCATCGATTGTGTCATGAGGGTTTTTACACATGCGTTTTCTCGGGAGAGCCTTAACCGTTGCGGCAGTCTCGATCCTGCTTGTCGCCTGCGAAGGCGGAGACATCGTCATCGCGCCGGAGACCACCGACGCGTCCACCGACAATTCCCAAAACAACAGCAACAACACCACCGCCGACGTGCGCTGCGCCTCCTACACCAATAGCGGCGGCCAGGCGATCGAAGGCAGCGCGGAGGGTTCCAACTGCGTCTACGCGCCCTCCTTCGTCGACGCCGGCAACAACCTGACGGTCGATCTGACCATTCCGGCGCTTGAGGACGGCGGCGCGCACATCTTCGAAGGCAGCCTGTTCGTGGGCGAGAACCACGACTCCGATTCGGATCTCGCAGCCGCCGGCATCTCGGAGGGCGGCGACGGTCCCAAGCTCACCATCGAAGCGGGAGCGACCCTCGCCTGGCGCGACAACACCAGGTTCGTGATCATCAACCGCGGCTCTCAACTGTTCGCCGTCGGGTCGGCAGACAAGCCGATCACGTTCACCTCCGTCTCCGATATAGAAGGAACGGTCGGCGCGGAAGACGTGCAGCAATGGGGCGGCATGGTCATCAACGGCTTCGGCGTCACCAACAAGTGCGACTACGCCGGCAGCGTCGGCGGCACCCTCACCACCTCCGACTGCCATGTCGCCTCGGAAGGCGCGGAAGGTCTCGACGAGTCCCACTACGGCGGCGCCGACAACAACGACAGCTCGGGCCGGCTCGAATACGTGCGGGTCAAGCACACCGGCGCGGAGGTGGCCAACGGCGATGAACTGAACGGCATCACGTTCGGCGCTGTCGGCCGCAACACGGTCGTCAAGAACCTGCAGGTGTACTCGACCTACGACGACGGCATCGAGATGTTCGGCGGCGCGGTCAACTTCGAGAACTACGTCGCCCTCTACGTGCGGGACGATTCCATCGACATCGACGAAGGCTACCGGGGCACCATCAACAACGCGCTGGTGATACAGCAGGAGACCGACGGCAACCGTTGCATCGAAGCCGACGGCATCGGCAGCTACAGCAACAAGACCGAGGACTTCATCGACGACATGTTCGCTCGCGGCCTGAACAGCCGCCCGACCATCAACAACCTGACCTGCATCGTCTCACCCAGTACCGGAACCCACGACCCGGGCGCCGGCTGGCGCCTGCGCGAGGGCATCTGGCCGACGATTTCCAACGCGCTCGTCGTCAGTTCCTTCGGCGCACCCGCGCAAGGCAGCGACAACTGGTGCATCCGCGTCGACGACACGGTCGCGTCGGAGGGATTCGCGAAGGGCAACGCCAGTATTTCGTCGACGGTATTCGCCTGCGAAACCAAGTCCTCCAAGAGCATCGCGGGCATGTCCGTCCACAATTGGCTGAACGCCAACGGCGGCAACGTATTCGTCGATGTCGCCGGCGTCGTCGACGCGACCCCGAACGCGGACACGGGCGTGCAGTTGCTTGAGGGGACGCCGCCGATCTATTCCATCGATGCGGACACCAGCATGCCCTCGGTTACCCCAATGGCGGTTTGCGACGGTGGCCAGGCAGCGTGCGAGTTCGTCGGCGCCGTGAATATGGGTTCCGACGACTGGACCGCGGGCTGGACCTACGGCATTCACGAGAACAGCCGCGGACAGGCGCTTTGGTTCGAATAGCGCCACCGCTTCGAAGTCCAACGACAACCAACATGAAACGGAAAACCCCTGCATGAACGAATGGAAACCAGGTCTGACGGCGGCTGCGGCCGCCGTTGCCATTTTCTCTCTCGCTGCCAACGCCGAAGAGCTGCCGGACGAACTGCTCGCGGAAGGCATCGACGAGGAGGTCATCGTCCTCGGCCGCCTCTACAGCTCGTCCCAGGCATTGATCGAGGAACGCAAGCAGAAAGAGGTCGTGATCGACGTCATGCACGACGAGACGCTGGCCCGCCTCGGAGACTCCACCGTGGCGGCGGCGCTGCGCCGCGTGAGCGGCCTGGCGCTGGTCGATGAGAAGTTCGTCTACGTCCGCGGCCTCGGCGAGCGCTACTCGAGCACCTCGCTGAACGGCGCGCGCGTGCCCTCCCCCGACCTCACCCGCAATGTCATCCCGCTGGACATCTTTCCCACCTCCATCGTCCGGTCCCTGGTCGTGCAGAAGGGCTATTCGGCCGATTCGTCCGCCAACTTCGGCGGCGGCGCGGTCGACATCCGCACCAAGGCCGTGCCATCGCACTTCACCTTCGGCCTCGAAGTCGGCTCCGGCCTGAACTTTGCCACCGGAGACGAAGTCCTTACCTACCGGGGTGGCAGTGACGACCGATGGGGCGTCGACGACGGCACCCGCGCGCTGCCCGCGTACATCTCGTCGCGAATCGATCAATATCGCGCCAACGTCAACGTGCAGCAGTTGCTCAACGAACTGCGCCGCGAAGGCCGGCACGACGCCACCGTGGCCGACGCCCAGGAGATCAACCGCGCCCTCGCGACCGCCCTGAACCGGGACATCTCCATCCTCTCGGACGACAGCAGCCCGGATATCGACGTCAAGGGCAGCCTCGGAACCAATTTCGATATCGGAAGCCGGCTCGAGTTCGGTATTCACGGCGAATACTCCTACGATACGAACTGGCGCCACACCGAGCGCACGAGCTACAACTTCCAGGCACCGGAAGAGCGCACCGACACCAAGCGCGAGTCGACCCGCTCGATGGACGTCGCCGCGATCGTGAATTCGGGGTTGCGCTTCACGGACGACCACGAGGTCGCGGGCGTCGCGCTGATGCTGCGCAACACGGACGATAAGACCGGCATCCGGGACTTTTTCGATGAGAACCGCGAAAGGTCGGACGGCCTCGGCAACCGCGAATACCGGTTGAAGTTCGAACAGCGCGAACTGATGGTCAAGCAGTTGCACGGCACGCATCGCATCGGCGGCGAAACCAGGGACATGATCCCCGGCGACTGGCTGAACTGGATGCCGGAACTGGCCGAACTGACGTGGTTCTACTCCGCTTCCACCGCCGCGACCGACATTCCGAACCAGGTGTCGGTCGACGCCCAGACGGAAACCGACCCCGGCACCGGCGGCGTGCTGGAGTCCCGGGTCAAGACCAGCTCCTCGGCGGCCAGGTTCCGCTTCACCGACCTCGACGACGAGATCACCAACTACGGCTGGAAGGCAACGCTCCCGATCGAGTTCGGCTATTCGCTCGTCGAACTCAGCGGCGGCTACCAGCACGAGCGCAAGGCGCGCACCTACGCCCAGTCGCAGTTCGGCGTCGGCCCGCTGTCCGTCACCGATCCCGCCACGCTGCGCGGAGACCTGGACGACGTCTTCTCCGATCGCAATATCGAGGATCCGAGGAACGACTATGTGTTCTCGCTGCTCGGCTCGGGCACCCGCAGCTATATCGCGGCGACGATGACGGAAGCCGTGTTCGGCAAGCTCGACTGGACCTGGAACCACACGTTGCGTTTCAGCGGCGGCGCGCGCTGGGAGGACTACAAGCAGGTGGCGCTGCCGTGGAACCTCTATGGATACTCGGTAGACAACCCGCAGATATCGACGGACCCGGAGTCGCTCGAAGAAGCCACCTTCCACGACGACCGCATCTACCCGGCGGCCTCGGTCATGTACATCGGCAGTTGGCTGGCGGAGCTCTTCCAGGTGCGGCTCGGCTACGGCAAGACCACCGTATTGCCCGACCTGCGCGAGATCACCGACGCGAGCTACGTCGATCCGATCACGGATGAGATCGTGAACGGAAATCCGGGCGTGGTGCCGTCGCTGATCGACAACTACGACCTGCGCCTGGAATGGTTCCCCGCCAACGGCGACAACTACACGCTATCCCTGTTCCTGAAAAACATCGCCAACCCGATCGAGTACTTCGAGTCGCCGGCGAGCGACACCAACGTCGCGCGCGAAATCCTCAACGCCGACACCGCCGAGGTGTACGGGGTCGAGTTCGAAGTCGTGAAGCAGCTCGGCTTCCTCGGCGGATGGGGCCTGGGCGATTGGACGGATGCGTTCTTCCTCCAGAGCAACGTCACGATCCAGGACTCCGAAATCGACGTGGGCCCGGAAGCGAACGCGCCGACGAACCCGACGCGGCCGCTGACCGGCGCATCCAACTACGTCTTCAACATGCTGCTCGGATTCGATGCCTTCAGCGGCAAACACTCCGCGTCGCTGATCTACAACGTGTTCGGCGAAAGGCTGTACGTCGCCAGCCGACTCGGCGCGCCCGATGGCTACGAGCAGCCGTTCCACAGCCTGGACCTGACCTGTTCCTGGTTCCCGACGGAAACTCTCTCGGTCAAGGCGAAGCTCACGAACATCCTCGATCAGACCATCGAGATCCAGCGCGAATCGATCATCACGTTCGAGGAGGACCCCGGACCGGCGTTCGCTCTCAGCGTGAAGTGGGAGTATTGATCCGGACGATATCGCAGCACCGCCATTTCCATGAAGACATGCGCTGCAACACGCAGTCATTCGACATGAATAAACTGTGTTAAACGATTGATAAACTGTGACTAGTTTCGCGGGATTACGGGTGGCCAGAGGCGGGCACGGCGCGTAGGGCAACCTCGGGCGTTGACGAAATCGCCGAGAAGGCGACGTCAGGCTGTGCGGCCAGCGGGGGGGCATCAAGGGATTCGGCCACAGCTTCGTGCCAGACGGCGCCATCCGCGACATTCAAGCCATCGGCGAGATGCGCATCGTCGGCGAGCGCCTGACGCCAGCCCTTCTCGGCGATGGTTCTGACGTACGGCAGGGTGACGTTGTTCAGTGCCAGCGTCGCGGTGCGCGGTACGACGCCGGGCATGTTCGTGACGCAGTAATGGACGACGCCGTCGCGGACAAAGGTCGGCGCGTCGTGCGTGGTCGGGCGACTCGTTTCGAAGCAGCCACCCTGGTCGATGGAGATGTCGACCAGTACCGAGCCGTCGCGCATGTCGCGGACCTCGTCAGCACGTACCAGTTTCGGTGTCCTTGCCCCCGGCACGAGAACCGCGCCGATCACGAGGTCCGCGCCGAGGACGTATTCCCGGGTCGTCGATGCGTTTGCGACGACCGTCCGGGCGCGACCGTCGAACCGGTCCGCCAACCAGCGCAATCGGGACACGCTCTTGTCGAGGATCGTGACGTCGGCACCCAGGCCCAGGGCGATGGTGGCCGCGTTGGCGCCTGCCATCCCGCCGCCGATGACCGCGACACGGGCGGGAGCGACACCCGGGACGCCGCCAAGCAGCACGCCGCTGCCGCCGGCGGTTCGCTGCAATGCGTTGGCCCCCACCTGCACCGACATGCGGCCCGCGACCTCGCTCATCGGCGAGAGCAGCGGCAGGCTGCCATCGTCTGCGGTGACGGTCTCGTAGGCAATGGCGGCGGCACCGCTCGCCATCAGCGCGTGGCTCAACGCGGGGTCGGCGGCCAGGTGGAGATAGGTGAACAGGACCTGGTCCTTTCCAAGCATCGCGCATTCGTCGAGGTTCGGCTCCTTGACCTTGACCACGAGGGTCTGGGCGAAGGCTTCCGGCGCGGAGCCGATGCGAGCGCCGGCCGCGATGTAATCCGCGTCGCCGAATCCGATGCCGGCGCCGGCATCGGCCTCGACCACGACGCTGTGCCCGCCATGGGTCAGTTCCGCAACGGACGTCGGCGTGAGTCCGACGCGGTATTCGTGGACCTTGGTCTCCCTGGGAACCCCAATGCGCATCGCCTTTCGCCTGCTCCGGTCAGCCAGTTGCATGACGGTAGACAACTCTGCGCGCAATCGGTTTGCGTTCTTGCCTACGGTATCGGAGCATATTCGAATTATCTTCGACAGAATCTGGTTCAAACGGTGGAATCAATCAGTATCGACAATCGAGACAGAATAATCCTGCACGCGATTCAGCAGAACGGACGGATCAGCAATGCGGACCTCGCCGAGCGCATCAGCCTGTCGGAGTCGGCGAGCCTGAGGCGCCTCAAGCGCCTGGAGGATGCCGGGTTGATCCGAGGCTATGTCGGCCTGGTGGACCAGTCGCTGGCCGGCTACCCGGACAACGTCTTCGTGCAGATCACGCTGGCAAGCCAGCAGCGCGAAGACCTGGCAGCGTTCGAGCAGGCGATCGTCGAACTGCCGGAGGTCATGGAGTGCTACCTGATGTCGGGCGAGGCCGACTACCTGGTGCGTGTCATTGTGCGCGACGCCCGCGACTACGAACGCATCCACAGCCAGTACCTGACGGCGTTGCCGGGCGTGGACCGCGTCCACTCGAGCTTCGCCCTGCGCACGGTGGTCAAGCGAACCGAACTGCCTGTCCGATAGTGCGCCGTCCCGGTCGACGGATGCGCTGGCCAAGCACCCCCGGCGCCTCTCGAGGCTCACAGAACCATCTTGCGCCGCATGCTGGTAAGCTGTTGAATTAGGACGAATCCCGAAGCGAGTATCGAAGGGGCATGGGCGACGAAATCGCGCGGCGGCACTTCAACGCAGAAGACTTTACCCGGTTCCGCCGGCACCTCGACCAGGAGACCGAACTGGTCGGGAACCTGTTCGCGCACGACGGCTTCAGCCATCGCGGCGACATCATCGGATTCGAGCTGGAAGCCTGGCTGGTGGACCAGGCCGGGCAACCCGCCGCCGATAACGAGGCGTTCCTGGACAGGCTCGGCAATCCGCTGGTGGTGCCCGAGCTGGCGGCGTTCAACATCGAGTTGAACGGCAGTCCCTGCGCCATGACGGGACGGGTCTTCGCGCGCCTGCACGACGAACTCGCCGCCACCTGGGAAGCCTGCCAGCAGAACGCGCGGGCCCAGAATCTGCAACTCGCGATCATCGGCATCCTGCCGACGATCGGCCCCGCCCTGCTGAATTCCGGCTCCATGTCCAACATGGTCCGCTACCAGGCGCTGAACGATCGCGTGCTGGCGCTGCGCAACGGCGAGCCGGTCGAAGTGGACATCGAAGGCGCGGACACATTGCGGCTGTCGCACGACGACGTGATGCTGGAGGCGGCCACGACGTCGTTCCAGATCCACCTGCAATGCCAACCGAACGTCGCCGCGCGCACGTACAACGCCGCATTGGCCGCGTCGGCGCCGATGGTGGCGCTGGCGGCGAACTCTCCGTTCCTGTTCGGCAAGTCGCTGTGGCAGGAGACGCGCATCCCGCTGTTCGAACAGGCGGTATCGGTGGGACCCCGAACCCCGGCGCGGGTGAGCTTCGGCAGCGGATACGCCGACCAGTCGCTATTCGAGATCTTCAACGAGAACCTCGTCGAACACCCGATCCTGCTGCCCTCGCCCACCGGCGAACCGGCGCACAAGCTGAGCCACATCCGACTGCACAACGGCACGATCTGGCGCTGGAACCGACCGCTTCTCGGCTTCGATTTCGACGGCCAGCCCCACCTGCGCATAGAGCACCGCGTCGTGCCCGCGGGGCCCACCATCGCCGACTGCATCGCCAACGCGGCGGCCTACCTGGGGCTGGTGCGCGCGCTCGTGGATGCACAAGCCCCCATCGAATCGGATATCGACTTCGCCGCGGCGCGCTACAACTTCTACGCCGCAGCGCGGCAGGGGCTCGATGCGCGGCTGCGCTGGCGCCGCGGCATGCGCGGCGCGCGGGAACTGCTGCTCGAAGAGCTTCTGCCGGAGGCAAGCGCCGCTTTGGCCAAGCTCGACATTCCGGACGACGACATCAACCGGTTCCTCGGCCTGATCTCGGACCGAGTCGAGTCGAATACGAACGGCGCCGCGT
This sequence comes from Pseudomonadales bacterium, assembly GCA_963668365.1. GTDB lineage: Bacteria > Pseudomonadota > Gammaproteobacteria > Pseudomonadales > Azotimanducaceae > VXNE01. The sequence goes on along the minus strand of OY764266.1, from coordinate 2,700,885 downwards.
GGCAGCGCCGCTGGGTCGAAAAGCACGGCGCGGACTTCGGCGCGTTGACCAACGCCTACATCGAGGCCCAGGAATCGGGAGCGCCGGTGCACGAGTGGAGCCTATGAGCTCCGGACACCTGTCCACCTGCAACGCGTTGCCCGACGGTCTTCTCGAATGTCCGGCGGCGCAACTCGCGGACGCGCTTTCCGGACCCACCCTGTTCGATCTCAGCGGCGGACGCAAGGGAACCCTGTTCGTCACCGTCTTGCAGCACGGCAACGAAACCTCGGGATGGGATGCCATGCGCATGCTTCTCGGCGCAGGGGACGCACCCCCGCTGATGCTGTTTGTCGCCAACATCGACGCGGCGAGGGACAACGCGCGCAAGCTCCCAGACCGCGTGGACTTCAATCGCGCCTGGGAAGGCGGTGAGTCGCCCGAAGCCATGATCGCCAACGAAGTCACCGAGCGCGCCATGGCAGCCGAGCCGCTGGCCGCCATCGACATCCACAACAACACCGGCCGCAATCCCCCCTACAGCGTCGTCACGCGCACCGACGAGCGCTCGCTCGGCGCGGCGGCCGCCTTCGCGCAACGCGTTATCGTCATCGACCATCCGGGCGTGCAGACGCGACGCTTCTCCGAGTTCTGCACCGCGGTGACCATCGAGGTCGGCACGGCGCGCGATCCGTTGAGCGCAGAACGCGCCGGCGCTTACCTCGAAGCCGCCTTCCGGTGGCGGGAACCGCCGCGGGTGCCTTCCCGCCCGCTCTATCTGTACCGGAACCTCGCGCGGATCCTGGTCGAAGGGGAGGACGGCGCCGTGACGCCGCGCGAGGATTTCGAGGCGCTCAACTTCGAGCGCGCCGAGGGCGGCACGGTCATCGCGAACGTCCGCGACGGCCGGGGGCTGAAGGCGGTCGATGAGCACGGCACCGACGTGACCGGCCGCTACCTGGAGACCGCGGACGGGGAAATCCGGCTGCGGCGCGCCGTCGTACCCTCCATGTTCACGACCGACCTCCGCGCCGCCCGGGCGGACTGCCTCTGCTACCTGCTCGAACCCCTGCCGAGCTCGTGAGCGACGCACGCAAATACCTCGACATAGAGCGGCCCTTCAGGATGATGCGGGGCGTTCTGCCGCGGGCCGAGATCGCCTACGAGACCTGGGGCGAACTCTCGGTCGCCGGAGACAATGCGGTGCTGCTTTTCACCGGACTATCGCCTTCCGCGCACGCCGCTTCTTCGCCCCTCGATCCGACCACCGGCTGGTGGGAGGACATGGTGGGTCCGGACAAGCCCATCGATACGAACCGCTATTTTGTGGTCTGCGTCAATTCGCTCGGAAGCTGTTTCGGCTCGACGGGCCCCGCCTCGATCAATCCCAGGACGGGCACTCCCTACCGTCTCGGCTTTCCCGTACTGTGCCTCGAAGACATTGCCAACGCCGGGCATGCCGTCATCGAGTCACTGGGCATCTCGCGACTGCATTCGGTCGTCGGCGCCTCCATGGGCGGCATGACGGCGCTGGCGCACGCCATGCTGCATCCGGACGCCGCCGCCGGCGTCGTCCTCATATCCTCCGCCGCCCGCAGCCTGCCCTTCTCCATCGCCGTGCGCTCGCTGCAGCGGGAGATCGTGCGTTCCGACCCGGCGTGGCGCGGCGGCGACTACGCCGCCGACGCGCCGCCGACGGTCGGCATGCGGCTCGCGCGGAAACTCGGGATGATCTCGTACCGGTCGTCCGCCGAATGGACCGTGCGCTTCGGGCGCGAGCGCGCCACGGACGAACCGGTGCGCGAAGCCTTCGGCATCGACTTCGAGGTGGAGTCCTACCTCGAGGCCCACGCGGTGAGGTTCATCGGCACCTTCGACGCCAACTGCTACCTGTACCTGTCGCGGGCGATGGACCTGTTCGACGTCTGCGACCACGGCGGCAGCCTCGAGGCCGGCCTCGCCCGCGTGCAGGCCGAACGCGCGCTCGTCATCGGCGTGGAGACGGATTTCCTGTTCCCGCTGGGGCAACAGCGCGAACTGGCGAATGGGCTGAAGGCCACGGTGCCAGACGTAGACTTCCGCATGCTGCCATCAGTCCAGGGCCACGACTCGTTCCTGGTGGATATGGACCGGTTCAGGCCGGCGGTGGCGAGTTTTTTCTAGTCCGACCGCCTGCCTCGATCACATCTCCGGAACGATGCCGACCCGGCGTTTTTTCGATCGCGCAAGCCATGACGGAGTGCGGGATTCGCAGTGCATCCTGGCTGCATCGGGAAGATTTGAGACCCCGCCGGCACTCGCTCACATGAAGTCGTTTTTTCGGCTTGAGTCGAACGTGAAAAACTCTCATCTCCCGCCTCTTGGCAACCCGGGAACAGGCTCTATAGTGCGCGCCGCGCGACAGCGGGATTGCAACGTGACGGTGCGGCGGCAGAACGATGATCCAGACATTCGGCTCCATCGCCGCGCTGCTCCTGAGCGCCGCGCTTTTGCTGACGGGCCACGGCCTGCAGGTCGCGCTGCTGCCGGTCCGGGCCGATCTTTCCGGCTTCGCCACCCTTGAGCTGGGCATCCTCGGCGCGGCCTACTTCCTGGGTTTCGCGGCGGGGTGCCTGATCGGCCCGCGCATCATCCGCCGGGTCGGCCACATCCGCACCTTCGCAGCCATGGTCTGCCTCGCCTCGACCATGGCGCTCGCGCACGCGCTGTTCACGGAGCCGGTCTTCTGGTGGCTCTGCCGGGCGATCACCGGGCTCTGTCTCGCGGTCCTCTTCATGGTCATCGAGAGCTGGCTGAACGCGCGCTCCACGAACGAGAACCGGGGACGGGTGTTCTCGATCTACACCATCATCACCCTGACGATGGTCTCGGCCGGGCAGATGATCCTGGTCCTCGACGATCCCCGCGGGTTCGCGCTGTTCGCGGGCGCATCCATCCTCGTGTCCTTGAGCGCCCTGCCGGTGGCTCTCACCCGCGCCGAGGCTCCCGCCCCCCTGGCCTCGGTCCGACTCGAAGTCGGCCACCTCTTCCGGCGCGCGCCGGTGGGGGTCGTCGGCTCCGCCGCGGTCGGCCTCACCCTCGGCGCGTTCTGGTCGTTGGCGCCGGTCTTCGTCCAGCAGAACCCCCTGGCGCTCGACACCGACATGGTCGCCGTGTTCATGAGCGTGGCCGTGGTCGCCGGCGCCATCGGGCAGTGGCCTCTCGGACGCGGGTCCGATCACATGGACCGAAGGAAGGTCATCCTCGCGACCAGCATCGCCAGCGCGATCGTCGCAGCGGCGATCGCGCTATTCTCGGAGCGTTGGGCCGACGGCCTGCTCGTCTTTCCGCTCCTCTTCGGCTTCTTCGTCTTTCCCCTCTACACGCTATGCGCGGCGCACATGAACGACTGGGTCACCGCCGACGAGTATGTCGATGCGTCCGGGGTATTGCTGCTGCTCTACGCGGCGGGAGCCATCGCGGGTTCGATTCTGGGGTCCGGCGCCATGCAGATCCTGGGCCCGGGCGGTCTCTTCTTCTACACGGCGGCGGTTCACGCAACGCTGGTGGTCTTCATCGTCGTCCGGCTGCGGGTGCGACCACCGCGTGTCAGCGACGAACACGAACCCTTCGCGCACACGATCCAGGTGCTGCAGACGATCGCCCCGATCGATCCTCTCGCGATGGAGGACGAGGGCGGATCGGAAGCACGTTAGGAGGGCCAGCCACGGATGAACCCCAGCGGAAATCCTTCGGTATCGACTTCGACGTATCTCGACGGTGCCGATCCCGACCATTCATCGATGTCGTTGATGTGTTTACTCCTTCGAGGAAGAGAATACATGGACCGGTTCCATCAACGGCGGCGAGTTCTTCCAGGCCGTATCTGGCACGAAACCGACAGTTGAGCAGGCTCGCCTTGCGATCCGCAAACCTGAGCGTCAATGTCACCCGTCGCGGTCCCCCCGCGCGCGAACAGCCAGGGGACCGTCCGAGACACTGCCAATCACGGCCGCCTGCGCGTAACCGCAGCCGCGCAGCGCCCTGACGCAAGCGTCCGCCGACGCCGCCGGAACGCCGGCAAGGAGTCCGCCCGCCGTCTGCGGATCCGCCAGCAGGCGAAACTCCGGTCCATCCCGGCCGCATCCCTCGGTGATGAAATCGTCCAGCGCCTGCTGGTTGTTCGGCTGCAGGGAACTCTCGATCCCGGTCCGCATGAGTTCCACAGCGGCAGGAAGGAACGGAATCGACTCCAGTTGCAGCACCGCACCGACGCCGGAGGCCCGCGTCATTTCGCTCAGGTGTCCCGCCAGGCCGAAGCCGGTCACGTCGGTGCACGCGGTCGCGCCATGTTCGGCGACAATCCGCGCCGCGGCTGCGCTCGAGACGTCCATCGTGTCCATGGCCTCGATCAGGTCCGGACCCGCTGTCTTTCCCCGCATCGCGCCCGCCAGGACCACCCCGGTGCCGATGGGCTTGGTCAGGATCACGCGATCGTCCGCCCGCAATCCGCCTTTCGCCAGCAAGCGCTCGCCACCGCCGGCGAAGGCCGCGAAACCCACGGAAAGCTCTGCGCCTTCGGCGGAGTGTCCGCCGGCCAGGCTGACGCCGTGCTCGTTGAATACCGCGACGGCCCCCGACATGACCTGGAAAAGCTCTTCCTCCATCAGCGCATCGGCCATGGAAGGCACGGTGACGATGGCGAGCGCATAGCTCGGCGCCGCGTTCATCGCGTAGAGGTCGTTCAGGGCGTGGTGGGCGGCGATGCGGCCGAAGCGGTAGGGATCGTCGATCATGGCGCGAAAGGCATCGCAGGTCGCGACCAGCGTCGGATGCCCGAACTCGATGACCGCGGCGTCGTCGCCGATACCTTGCAACAGCGCGGGGTCTTCGCGCTCCGGCAAGCGCCGCAGCACGCGCGTCAGCAGGTCGGCGCCGAGTTTCGCGCCGCAGCCGCCGCAGCGCATGGTGTCCGGCGCGCCCGGCCGCAACGCCGGGGCGAGCGCCGGCTCGTCTTCGGCCATCTCCGGCAGCACCTGGAAACGCCGCATGAAGCGGCGGTCGATCCAGTCCTTGCAGCGCCAGACCCACCGGCCCGAAGCATGGAAGGCGCCCCGGGACGCCGCCGCGTGGCCCTGTCCGGTGCCGATCAGCGCGAGTGCTTCGGACTGCGCCCGGTAGCGACGCAGCGGCTTTTCCAGTGCATAGCGTCGCAGGTTGTCCGACAGCGCCGGGCCCTGGCGTACCGCGAATACACCGGATTTGGGCCGCGGCTGCCCCTGCATCGCGGCCGCATCGCCGCTCGCGAAGACGTTTTCGTGGGAGATCGACTGCAGGTAGCGGTTGACCGCGATGAAACCGCGTTCGTCCGTCGCCAGTCCGCTGTCGGAGAAAGCGTCGGAAGCGTCCACGCCGGTCACCCAGAAGACATGGTCGTGCCCGATCGCGCGGCCGTCGCGGGCGCGCACCGTATCAGCGTCCGCACCCTCGGCGAAGAAATCGGTGACGACTTCGATCTCCCGCGCTCGCAACAGGGCGCGCAGTCTGCGCCGGACGGCGGCGGCATGGCCCGGCATGATGTCCGAATCGGCGGTGAGAACGACGCAACGCGCCGTATCCGGAAAACGGGTGCGCGCGGCAAGCGCGAGTTCCACGCTACCGGGGCCGCCACCGACGATGACCAGGCGCACGGTTTCGCGCGCGAGACGCTCCGCCACGGCCCGCCAGCGCGGCAGGAAGCGGCCGATCGGCTTGACCGGCGTGATCCATTCGGCGGGTTCGAGGCCGCCGCCGGGCACGCCGCCGGTGTTGATCGACAGGATGTCGTAGCGCATCGGCGGACGGCCGCGCAGCAGGACGCGGTTCTGATCGGGTTCGACGCCGATCACCTCCCCGGCGATGAAGTTGGCGCCGGCGAAGCGCGCCAGGCGCACGACATCGATGTGCAGTTCGCCCGCTTCGTAAACGCCCGCGACATGCCCGGGCAGCATCCCCGAATACGGCGTTTCGACTTCGCGCGCGATGATCGTGAGGCGCAGGCCCGGCTCGGGCCGCATGCCGAACCGGCGCAGGACCTGGACATGGCTGTGACCGGCACCGGCGAGCAGGATGTCCTTGACGATGGGTGCGCTTTGCATGGAGGAAAGGTCCGTCAACTTGCCGTGAAACGATCCGGAGAAAACGTCTTCAACAACTCCGCCATCCTTTCTCGGCTCGCTCCCAGGACTTCCGGGCTTCCCAGTGCCGAATCTCTTTTGGCCCGTGCGCCACCGATCGCATCATACTTCAGCTATCAAATGACCATTCGCGATTCAGCGCTCGCCGGGGACAGTGCGCAATCTTGACAGGTCAATCCCTTCTCAATGACACTGCAAACAAGAGGCTACGTCAGCATTCTGCCAAGCCCCAAACCGGCGAAGGCCAAAATCATGCTTCAGCGAGTCTACGCGGACAATTTTCGATGTCTGTCGAACTTCGAACTAGACCTCGACGAGGCTAACGTTTTTCTGGGCGCCACCGGCACCGGCAAGACCTCGGTACTACACGTCCTGAGAAGCATTCAGCACCTCATCGCACGAGGGTCGAAAGTGGATGAGGTGTTCCCCGCGCGCGATTTGTCGTTGACCCAAGATCGCGAAGAACAACGCTTCGAAATCGAAACCCGCGCCGATGGCGGTACTTACCGGTATTCGCTCGTGGTTGAGCATGATATCAGCCACCGAAAGATGCGAATCATCCAAGAGACGCTTGAACATGACGGTAACCCGATCTTTGAGTTCCGCATGGGTGAAGCGCAGCTTTATCACGATGACTACGAGAAGGGTCCCGCTTATCCCTTCGACTGGGCACAGTCTGGAATCGGCTTTCTGAACGAAAGGCCGGACAATCGGAAGCTCACCCGATTCAAGCAAGATGTCGCCAACTTCATTATCGTCAGTTCCTGTCCCCCGTTGATGGAACCGGAAACGAGGACGGAGGACGAGTTCCTCGACCCCTGGATGCGGAATTTCGCCGGTTGGTACCGTCGCTCCGTGCAAGAAAATATGGGTTCGGTCGTCAAACTGTTCGAGGCGCTTCGGGATGCGCTTCCGGATTTCGACTCGATGAATCTTACGGAGTCCGGTGAAAACTCCCGCGCACTCAAGGCTGTTTTCCGAAGCCCGGCGAACAAGGCAATCCGGTATGGCTTCGATCAGCTCTCGGACGGGCAGCGCGGGCTGATCGCGTTGTACAGCCTTGTCCATCTCTCAGCCGACCGGGGAGTGTCGTTGTTCGTTGACGAGCCGGACAACTATCTCGCCCTTGGGGAGGTGCAGCCTTGGCTGGCCGAGGCTGTCCAGCGCTGCGGGGAATCTTTGGAGCAACTGGTCGTGGTTTCTCATCATCCAGTGACGATCGACTACATGGCGGGAGCGAGTGGAAGATGGTTTTCCCGTGATGGAGACGGCCCGGTCCGCGTGAGCAAGGAGCCGACGATAGACATCGTTGATGGCCTCTCGCTTTCGGGCACTATCGCCAGACGCTGGGAATGAGCGCCCGCATCGTCCTACTCTGCGAAGACGCAGATACGGACCGCTTCGTGCGTCGATTCCTATCCCACCGAAATTTCAAAGCCCGCGACATCCACACGGTGGAATTGCCACATGGGAAGCAGTCCGGCGAACAATGGGTTCGTACTAGTGTCGTGTCACACGCGTTCTGGCGCTTCAGAGTTCGCCATGCGCGTCAATGCAAGGCGTGGTCCGCAGTGAATATCTGGCATATTCGCAAGGGCCACAACGCGGCAGTGGCGTGCATGGCGATCTCCCGAAGGGCGCGTCCCACGGGGCCTGTGGCGGTGTTGCGCCCCTTGGAAATGGAGCCGACCATTCCCGGCGGGGACGCGCCTTGCCACAGACCCCGTGGGACGCGCTGAAGCGACATAACGCGTGTGACACGACACTAGGTATCCCGCTGAACTGAAGGCCATTCGCCTTCGCCAGAACGCGTTTCTTCTCGCCATCATCGATGCTGACAACCGGACGACTGAAGCTCGGCGATCCCAATTGGATCAGGAGTGCGACGAGCAGGGAGTGCCGGGAAGAACGTCAGAAGAGCCAGTGATCGTCATGGTTCCGAGGAGGAACATCGAGACGTGGTTCGCCTATTTGGACGGACAAACGGTTGACGAGACGACAACATTTCCGCGGCGAATCCCGGCGGATCAACGGTCCTTCGCTGACAGGTTGTATCGAATGTGTCACGAAAGACAACATCTCGTCGAACCAGTGCCGTCATCACTCACCGAAGCGTGCTTGGAATACCGCAAGCTCCAAAAACATTGACTGGGCGGAATGCCGCTTACTGATCCACACTGGAAATGAACCAGCGGTGGTGGATCAAGCGGCAACAAATTTGCGGACCGCAATTTCTTCCCGGTTTTGCTGTGCATGCCAGGGATCGTATTGCATCTGCTGTTGCAACCAGCTCTCAGGGCTGCCGCCGAAGAACACTGCCGCCGAATGATGACTTGATGCTGTACATCAATACAGGATAGTCTGTCCGAGCCCTGTATGGAAAAACAGTTATGCATACTTCAACCTTGCTGGTCCGGGTCACCATCGGCAGCGGCAAGGCGGACGCGGCGCCGACGGCGCGGGACGAGTTCGCCCGCGGCCCCGACGGGGCGCGCTATCGCCGCATTCATCCACGTATGATCGACTTGGAATCCCGGATACCATGATGCCCGGCTTCAACCGCTGGAGGAATGACCGACATGAATATCGGCGGCGGCGAGGCCGGAACGGTCGGCGAGCGCGCCCAGTTGTGGCTGTTCGCCGCAACCATGTTCGTCGGCGCCACGCTGTTGTTCTGGGTGCAGCCCCTGTTCACGAAGATGGTCCTGCCGCTGCTTGGCGGGTCTCCATCGGTCTGGAACACCGCGATGGTGTTCTTCCAGGCGGCTCTGCTATGCGGCTACGGCTACGCGCATCTGTTGACGCGCCACTTGACGGCGCGCAGCCAATGCATCGCGCATCTCTGCCTGCTGGGCGTCGCGGCCATGGCCCTGCCGATCAGCATCGCCGAGGGTTGGCTACCCGATTCGGGCACGCCGCCCGCGCTGTGGCTTCTGGCCCTGCTCGCAGTTTCCGTTGGCGCGCCCTTCTTTGCGGTCGCCACCACGGCGCCGCTGATCCAGCGCTGGTTCTCCCGAACAGGCCACCCGCACGCATCCGACCCCTACTTTCTTTACGCGGCGAGCAATCTCGGCAGCGTTGCGGTGCTGCTTGCGTTTCCGTTCGCGATCGAGCCGATGTTCGGGACACGAGGGCAAGCGTTCGGGTGGATGCTCGGATTCGGCGCCCTCGCCGCGTGTGTCGCCGCCTGCGCTGGCAGCGTGTGGCGCAATTCCCACAAGACCGAGCCGACACCTCCGTCGAGCCAAGCAACGCGACCCGCCTGGCGCCGTCGGGCGACGTGGCTGGCGTATAGCGCGGTTCCATCCGCCCTGCTGCTCGCCGTAACGGGCCACATAAGCACCGACATCGCCTCGGCCCCCCTTCTGTGGGTTGCGCCGCTCACGCTGTACCTGCTGAGTTTCGTCAACGCCTTCGCGCGCCGGCCGCTCATCCCGTCCCGGCTGGCGGTTCGCTGCATGGCGTTCGCGCTTGTGATCCTGGCCGCGCTGTTCCCCTGGCGAGAGCCGGCGAGCATATTTTTGCCGCTGCATCTCATCGCCTTCTTCTGCATCGCGACAGCGTGCCACGCCGCCCTGTCCGAACGCCGCCCCGCTGCGGAACACCTGACGGAGTTCTACCTGTGCATGTCGTTCGGCGGGCTGATCGGGGGCGTGTTCGTGGCCCTCGTCGCACCCCTCGTCTTCGATTCCATCCTGGAATATCCGCTGATACTCGTGTTGGCCGCGGCGTTGCTGCCGAACCCGGGTCGGGGAACGCTTGAGGACGAATCGGCAGCCGGCGTCGGCAACGCACCGGGCCGTCCGGGCCGCGGAATCCTTTGGCGCGAGCGCGATATCGTGATGGCTGCCCTCATTCTTGCGATCCTCGTCGGAGGCAGATCCTTCGCCGAATGGGCCGGGTTGCCACTGCCTTTCATCGTCTACGCCAGCGCACTCGGAGCGCTCGCCGTATTCGTTCTTGCGCGCCAGGTTCGCCCCCTGGGGTTCGCGCTGTGCCTCGCCGCGCTCTGGGTCGCGGGCCACAAGACCTGGAGCGGCGCGGACGCGGTCTGGAGCGGACGCAGTTTCTTCGGCGTATACCGGGTCGTGGAAGCGGACGACCCGAGGACGCGCAGCCTGATACATGGCACGACCAATCACGGGGGCCAGTGGATGACCGACGACGGTTCGATCAAACCGACTACCTATTTCACGTCGGCAAGCCCCGTCGCCAACGCAATCGCAGCCACACAGGACCGGGCAGACCGCCAACGCGTCGGATTGGTCGGACTCGGTACCGGTGCGCTCGCCTACTATCGACGCCCCGACGACGCCTGGCGCTACTTCGAGATCGATCCGCTGGTCGCGCGGCTCGCGGCGGACAGCGGCTATTTCGATATTCTGCCAACGCATGATCCATCGCCCGACATCGTGCTGGGCGACGCCCGCCTCACGCTGGAGCGGGAGCCGGATCGGAGTTTCGATCTATTGATCATCGACGCCTTTTCATCCGACGCCATCCCCATGCACCTGCTGACCCGTGAAGCGATGGCGCTGTACATGCGCAAGCTCGACGACCGCGGCTTGCTGCTGCTGCACACGTCGAACCGACTGGTCGACCTTCAACCGGTGGTGGCGGGCGTCGTTGACGACCTGGGACATGCCGCCATGCTTGGAAAACTCGAAGGGATAGACAGCGAAACCCACCCCGTGACCTCACCGTCGCAATGGGTGGCGATCGTGCGCCACGAAACGATGTTCGAGCGACTCGCGCTAAACGAGACCTGGGCACCGCTGGATCCCGCCACCCGGCGCGTGTGGCGCGACGATTTCTCGAACCTGGCCGCCGTGATCCGATGGCGCGTCAAGGGCGGAAACTGAGCCGCCCGCGCTCCATGGAAGTCGGCGCAACCCGGAGACATCGCTTAACATGACAGGGGCCGGATTCCGATTCGCTCCGGTTCACACGCTCTTTCCACCCACAGAGGTCGCTATGTACAACACCGTCAAGCAGAAACTCGCGAATGGCGAACAGGTCATCGGAGGCACCATCGACACGCCGGACCCCGAGATATACCGCGCCATGGCGCGTTCCGGATTCGACTTCCTGTGGATCGAGATGCAGCACAGCCCCCTGACCTACCAGGAGGTGGCGCACATGATCTGGGCGGGCAGGGATCTGCCTGCCATTCCCTTCATTCGCGTGCCCGACGCGACCGAAGGCGACATCCAGAAGGCGACGGATATCGGCGCACTCGGTGTCATCGTACCGATGGTGGTCGAGCCCGAAAAAGTGGAAGCCGCGGTTCGGTTCGCCAAGTATCCGCCGGTCGGCGCGCGCAGCCTGGGCGGCGGGCAATACGGCGAGCTATGGGGCGGCGACTACCGCCGGACCGCAAACGACAACATCATGGTCGTCGGCATGATCGAGTCCCCCGCCGGAGTCGAGAACGTTGACCGGATCGCAACCATCCCCGGAGTTGACGTGATCTTTACCGCCGCGACGGATCTCTTCAGCTTCTCAGGTTTTGCCCAGGGCACGCCTGAATATGAAGGCATGGTCACCAGCATCCACGACGCCACCCTGGGCGCCGGCCGCAGTCTCGGCGGTCCCGTGCAATGGCGGAATCGGGAAGGGTTCAGCTTTTTCCAGGCACCGACGGCAACGGTGCTCGTCGGACGCGGCGCGAGAGACCTCCTGAGCGAGACCGAGACCGTTGCCCCCGTGGAGGGATCAGAGCGGTAGCCTGGTCGCCACCGCGTCGAACAGGTGTCGAGACAATCTCGACGACGGAATGATCACTGCGTGGCCATCAACTCTTCCAGCAATGTCTCCGGGTCGACGACTTCCCTGCCGAACGCTTCGATCACGACATCGACGATACTGCCCTCGAAGACAAACGGCGATTCGTAGAGATCGTCCACCGGCGTCTGGCTGTCGCGGCCGACATCCAGGGGTTCGTTGACGAAGTTCTGGATAGTCTTCCTGGTATCCGCGTCGTTGTCGTTCAGGGTGTGGGCCATCGAGGTGCCGTGCAGCGGAATCTGCTTCACGCCGTTGACGTGGCTCGGCAGGGGAACGCCGAGCAGATCGAGCAGCGTCGGCATGACATCGACCACGTGGTAGAACTGCCGGCGCGTCTCGCCCTTCGCGTGGATGCCGTTGGACCACCGAATCAGGAGTGGCGCCCGGACGCCGCCGGCATAGGTATTCCCCTTGCAGCGCTTGAACGGCGTGTTGCCCGCCATGGCCCAGCCGAAGGGATAGTGGTTGTATGTGAGCGGACCGCCCATGTCGTCGAGCCGCGCCAGGTTCTCCTCGACACTGCTGCCAAAGCCGTTGCGTGATCTCTGATGGTCGCAGGACCCGGCCGGGCTTGTCTCGTTGATGGACACCTGGTGCCACTTGCCGGAAGCCGGCGTCTGGTAGCCGTGGGGGCGCAGCATCTCCGCCAGGTTCGCCGCTTCTCTCGCAGCGAAGCCGCGGGTATTCGGAAACCCGTTCATCATTTCGGCGACCCGGCCCATGCCGACGCTGTGGTGATTGCGCCCCGTCAGCAGACAGGTGCGGGTGGGGGAGCACAGGGGCGTCACGTGAAAGTTGGCATAGCGCGGGCCATCGGCCGGCCGCCAGTCTGTCGAGAGCGGGCGTCTCGATGTCCGAGCCATAGCAGCCGAACTGGGAATAGCCGACATCGTCCAGGACGATCATGACGATGTTGGGGCGTTGTTCGAGCTCGGACGGTGTCGCCTTCCAGGATATCCTGGACTCGTCCACCGTGCGTCCGGTCTCGCCGTCGAATTGCCGGTCGTGCTCCATTCGGTCCTCCCTTGGATTTAGAGTCGCAGTCTTCGCTCGGCTACCGATAGCGTTGCTCGATATCGCGTAGGCCCGCGTCGAGCGCGGCTCGATCGAGCCACTTTCCCCGAACCATGACGCCCTCGATTCGCTGCGTGTTGGCGATGTCCTGCAGTGGATTCGCGTTCAGCAGCACCAGGTCGGCGTCGCGACCGATTTCGATCGCGCCCCGATCGGTTGCGCCCAGGAATGCCGCAGGCGCCGTGGTTCCGGCGGCCAGGGCTTCGAACGGCGTCAATCCGGCGACCACCATCGAGGCGAGTTCCCGATGGATCGAGAACCCTGGCACATTGAGCATCTGCGGCGCGTCGGAGCCGAGCAGCACCGGCACGCCGCCGTCATGCAGCGCGCGGATCAGGGCCTTGCGGATGCCCAGGTATTCGGCGGCCATCTCGGCGCTGGTGCCCGGCGCCATGCGGCGCATGTGACCGACGTAGCTGTCGCGCAACGCTTTCGGAAGGTACCCGAGCTGCGGGCGCTCGCTCATCTCTTCCCATCGGTAGGCGCGGAAACTGTTCTCGAGCAACGTCTCGGTGGGCACGACAGCGGCTCCTGACGCCTTCGTCATCGCGACCGCCTGCGGGATCAGATCGGGATCGACATGCGGCGCGAGCGCCGCCCCGAACCACGCCGAGTAGTGCGCCGGGTACCGCTCGGCGTCTGGCGTGATCAACTGGAGGAAGCCGTCGAGATGGTCGACGATGATCTGCCCCGCTTCGAGACTCGCCCGCAGCCCGACCGAGGCCGTCACATGGCCCTCAATCGTGATCCCTACCCTGCGCGCTTCGGCGGCAAGCGCGTCAAACTGGTCCGCCGAAAGGCCCCCGAGGATCTTCAGGAAGTCGTACCCGGCTGCCTTCTGCTCCCGCACCAGCGCCTCAACCTCGGCGATGCTCGACCCCTGGCCGGAAAACGGCGGACCCGACGTGAGGAGGCGCGGACCGAGCGTGTGGTGCGCGAGCAGGTCTTCGCGCAGGGCCAGGTGGGTCGCGTGGCCGACCATTCCGCGCGCCATCGTCACGCCGTTCGCAACCCACAGGAACAGCGCGTCATCGCGCTCGGGATTCTCTGCGGGGACATGCGCATGCATCTCGGCGAGGCCCGGGATCAGGAAGCGGCCAGAGCCGTCGATGACCCGCGCACCGGCCGCCGCGTCTGCCGGGCCGATGGCGACGATCTTGCCTGCGCGAACGGTGACGTTCTGACTTTCCCGCACGCCGGGTTCGAGCATCGAGACCACGTCCACGTTGGCGATCACGATGTCCTCCGCCATCGCCGGCGAGGAAACAAGCACCGCGGCGAAAGCGGCGAAACCGAGTCGTTTCGGTTTCATCGGGGCTCGCGACTAGCGCAGGGGCCGGAAGAACTTGCGGATGTCTTCCGCGAGCAACTCCGGTTCCTCGAAAGCCGAAAAATGCGCGCCGCGGTCGAACTCGGTCCAGTGCACGAGGTTGGATTCCCGAGCAAGCTCGTCCCGCGTCTGCCTGAGCCAGCGGCAGACCGCATAGCCGCTGGGAACCTCGATCCGGCCGGCGATGCGATTGACGCTGTTGTGGGCGTTTTCGTGGTACAGGCAGGTGCTGCTGTAGATGGTCTCCGTGAACCAGTAGAGCGAGATCGTGGTCAGCAGCTCGTCCTTCGTGAAACGCGACTCGATGTCCCCGCCGCAGTCGCTCCAGGCATGCCATTTCTCGACGATCCAGCCCGCCAGTCCCGCGGGAGAGTCCGTCAACCCGTAGGCCAGCGTCTGCGGACGCGTGCTCTGGATGTGTCCGTAGCCGCCGCCATCCGCAAGCCGGATCTGACGCTCCTCGGCGGTCTCGCCGGGTTTCGGTTCCAGCCGGGGGATGCCACCCACCAGGCGATGAATCCCCACCGCCCGCTCGGGGTGCTTCCAGCCGATCAGGCCCGTCACGAGCCCGCCCCAGTCGCCTCCATGCGCCCCGTAGCGCACATGGCCCATGTCCGTCATCAGTCGGTCCCACAGCTCGGCGATGCGCGCCGGGCCGTAGCCGGTCACCGTGGGGCGCTCGGAGAACGCATAGCCCGGCATGGATGGCACCACCACGTCGAAGGCGTCGGCGGGGTCGCCGCCATGCGCGCCCGGGTCGGCCAGCGGCTCGATGAGCTTGTCGAAGTCATAGAAGGTGCTGGGCCAGCCGTGGGTGAATACGAGCGGAAAGGGATCGGGGCCTTGCCCCGGCGCGTGAATGTAGTGCAGGCGAAATCCGTCGACTTCGCGCAGGTAGTGGTCGTGGCGGTTGAGGGCGGCCTCCTGCGCCCGCCAGTCGAACCCATCCGCCCAGTACGCGCAGAGTTCCTTCAGATAGGCGTTGTTCGTGCCGTAGGTCCAACCGGCGTCCGGCATCAGGTCCGTCGGCCAGCGTGTCCGTTTGAGACGCTCGCGCAGATCCGCCAGCGCCGCGTCCGGGACTTCGATTCTGAATGGTGTTGCCGTCATATCGCTCTCTTCACTGGACTTCATCATTTTCGGTTCCGCGCGTTTTTGTGCCGACGACGAGAAAAAGTAACATGACCAGGACGATCACCGACATGACGGAGGAGCCATGGCCCTGCCCCGAGCGCTGCAGGGGATTCGGGTGGTGGACTTCACCTGGGTTCGCGCGGGACCCTGGGCGACGCGTTGGCTGGGAGCGCTCGGCGCCGAGGTGATCAAGGTCGAATGGCCCGAGGCCGAGCGCGGTCGGCAGTCGGGCGGGAATACCACCCCCCCGGACGTTGAGCGCGGCCTCAACACGTCCGGCAACTTCAACGATACGAACGCCAACAAGCTGAGCGTCACGCTGAATGTCCGGTCTCCCAGGGGCATGGACCTCATCAGGCGCCTCATATCGGTCTCGGATGCGGTCATCGAGAACTTCAGCTCCCGCGTATTGACGAGTTGGGGACTCGGCTACGAGGAACTCCGAAAGCTGCGATCCGACATCGTGTACGTGTCCATGTCGGGGTTCGGGCACACCGGGCGCCACCACCACTACAAGACGTTCGGCCCGGTGGCCCAGGCGGTCTCGGGTTTGACCTTCCTCTCCGGGCTGCCGGACAAGCCGCCCGCCGGCTGGGGGTGGTCTTACCTCGACGACACCGGCGGCCTGTACGGCGCAATGGGGGTCTTGACCGGCATCTATCACCGCAACGTCACGGGCGAGGGCCAGCACATCGACCTGTCCCAGATGATCACCGGCATCACGCTGAACGGCCCCGCGATCCTCGACCACACCGTGAACGGCCGGCCATCGCGCCGCGAGGGCTTTCCGCCGGGGAACGCCACCCATTGGCCAGGCGCCCCGCTCCTGAACAACTACCGCGGGCCGACCGCGGCGCCGCACAACGCGTACCGAACCAGTCCTGGCGGCTACAACGACTGGTGCGTCATCGCCTGTTTCTCGAACGGGGAATGGCAGCGCCTGGCACAGCTCATGGGATCGCCGGACTGGGCCACGGCAACCGAATTGGCCGGCCTGGATGGCCGCCTTCGCCGCCAGCAAGCGCTCGATCGGGGAATCGAGGCGTGGACCTCGACCCTGGACAAGTACGAGGTGACGGAAACGTGCCAGGAAGCCGGCGTGCGCGCCATGCCGGTGCAGAGTTCGGAAGACCGCGTGGAGCACGACCCGCAACTTCGTCACCGGGACATGTACCTGGCGCTGGAGCATCCGGAGCTCGGTTCGAGAAAGCTGCAGAACGCGCCCTTCAAGCTCCGAGCGACCCCGGCCGTGAACCACCGCCCCAGCCCGCTGATCGGAGAACACAACCGGCAAGTGTTCGAGGACATCCTGGGACTCGCCCACGAGGATCTCGTGAGCGGCTACGAGGACGGCACGTTCTGGCCCGTCGACCGCGTCCGGTATCCGTACATGGAGGAGATGCTGAAATGACAGCGCCCGCGACAGGTCCGCTTTCGGGTTTGCGCGTGCTGGAACTCGCCGACGAGAAAGGCCAGTTCTGCGGCAAGCTGATGGCTGACCTCGGCGCCGATGTCGTCAAGATCGAAACTCCCGGCGGGGATGCCACCCGCACCGTGGGTCCGTTCCTGGATGACGTTCCGGGACCGAACCGCAGTCTTTCCTTCTGGCACTACAACACCTCCAAGCGCGGCGTCACGCTCGATCTCGGATCAGGGGAAGGCAAAGGGCTGTTCCGGCGCCTCGCTTCGACTGCCGACATCGTGCTGGAGACTTTCAAGCCCGGTTACCTGGCGTCCCTGGACCTCGGATACGAGGCGCTAAGCGCCACCGATCATAAGCTGATAGTGTGTTCCCTGACGCCGTTCGGACAGTCCGGTCCCTGGCGCGACTACCTGTCGAGCGACCTGCTGCACATGGCCGCGGGCGGCCAGATGGCCTCCAGCGGCTACGACGACAGCGATGTTCCGGATGCCCCGCCCATCGCGCCCGGCGGCGGCAATGCATGGCACACCGGCGCCCACTACGCCTACATGGCGATCATGGCCGCGCTGGTCCACCGCACCGCTACCGGCGAAGGCCAGCACATCGACGCATCCGTGCACGACGCCTGCGCACTGTCCACCGAGAGCGCCGTTGCCTCCTATATCTATCGCGACGAAGTCGTGATCCGGCAGACCGGACGCCACCACTCCGCCAGCCCCACGCCGAGGGCGCAGTACCGCGCGAAGGATGGGAAATATGTCAACGCGCTCACCGGCGGCGGACGTCTCGATCCCGCCTCCGTGCGGCGCCTGGCCGAATGGTTCGACGACCATGGCCTCGCCGGCGACCTGATGAACGAGCGCTATCGAGATCCCGAAGTGATCGAGGAGAACGTCCATCACATCGTCGAGGAGGTGATCGCCAACTTCATCGCGAACCGCACCGCGGACGAGGTCTACCACGAAGCCCAGGAACGCGACTATCCCTGGGGAGCGGTGCGCGCACCCGATGAACTACTCTCCGACGGGCACCTCGAAGACCGGGGATTCTGGACCGAGGTGGAGCATACGGAACTCGGTCGCACCTTCGTCTACCCCGGCAGCGGCGCCATCTTCAACGGGTCACCCTGGCAGATCTCGCGACGCGCCCCGCTGGTCGGGGAGCACAACGACGAGATCTTCGGCGAGGAACTCGGACTATCGCGCGAAGAACTCGCGCGCCTGTCTGACAGTGGCGTGATTTAGCGCACGTCGCCAGCCATGGGCAACACGATCGCGCTCGGCGTCACCTGCTTCGCCGGATTGGGGCCGCTGGTTGCAAAGGCGCTGGCCGGTATTCCCGCCACGGGTATCGCGACGTCCCGGATTCGCGATCATGACTTCGTGTCATTTCGAATGTCGACAATTGGCGGCGCCTTTCCGCGTTGGCGAGCGAACGACCCCGCCGACCTGGAATTCTGGGTCTTCTGGACCAATAGCGCCTCACTGCTGTTGCGACTCAGCGACGAAAGACTGAAATACAGATCTCAACGGCCGCCCGAGTTACGCGCCGCCTTGCGGCCGACGATCGCGGCAGCCATGGTTGAACTTGCCGATATGAGAGACGGGCACACGGCTCTGGACCCCATGTGTGGCACCGGCACGTTGCTATCTGAATGCAGCGCCCGGTTTCCGAAGTCGAGAGTCTTCGGTTCGGACGAATCAGCCGACGCCGTATCAATCGCGAAAAAGCGGCTCGGCGAGAAGGCATCGATAGGACAGTGCGCACTCGACGACCTTCCCCATGACGCGGGATCGCTCGATCGAGTACTGGTCAACCTGCCCTGGGGAAAACAGGTCCCCGTCGGGGCCGGCGTCTACGAAGCCGGTCTCGCGCGCATGCTGGATCTTGTAGTCGACGGCGGGCGAGTCGTTCTCCTGACGCCCCGGCGCGATCTGCTCGAGCCAACGCTGCGCCGCCTCCGGGCGCGATGGTCGGCCACGCCGGTCCGGGTTCTGGGCACCTGGGCTTCGATCTACGTGGTCACCAAGCCGCAGAACTTCCACCCGCCGACGTAAGGCCGGGGACCGCCGAACTGCGGTCGTGTCGGCTCAATGTCGTTGGCGAAGACGCGACGCCTGTCGAGTCAGCCGAGATTGCGTCGAAACATGCTGTGCACCCGCTCCCAGTGCTTCTCGGCCGCCTGACGGTGGTAGCGCTCGCCTCCGGGAGGCGCAAACCCGTGCATGGCGCCCTGCATGAAGTCGATTCGATAGTTGATCCCGGCATCGGTCATGGCCTGGTCCATGACCTTCATGTCGTCCACGGTCGCCGTGGGATCCTCATCTGCCCATCCGAAATAGACTTCCGCCTTGATCTGGTCGATCTGCCGGTGCGGCGAGTCATCCTCGCGGGTCACGACCCAGGCACCGTGCAGGGACGCGATGGCGCCCACCTTGTCCGGCATGGTCTGCGCCAGCGCCATGACCAGCGGTCCGCTCATGCAGAAACCAACGGCGCCGATCTTGCCGTTAGAGTCCGCCTTGTCGTTGTGCGAGGCGAACTCGAGCATCACTTCGGCATCCGGGATGATTCCATGACGCGTGACGCTCTGCATGAGGGCGCGCCTGTCGTCGTCTTCGCCCAGTTCGTGGTATGGGCTCACGCGGTAGTAGAGATATGGCATCAAAACGTAGTAGCCAGCGGTCGCAAGCCTTGACGCCATATCCATCAAGCCCGGCCGGATGCTCGGCGCATCCATGAGGTAAAGCACGATCGGGTAGGGACCGCCCTCATCCGGGTGAAACTCGAAGGTCGTCATGCTGCCGTCGGGCGTCTCGATCTCAACTCGTCGCTCTATCATTTGACTGGCTCCGCTGCTCGATGTGCTGACGAGGTTTGCCCAAGACGGCGTCCCCGTCAACATTCCACGATATGATGCTCTGGCCCTGGCCACGGAGGACTATCGTGAAGAACCGAAGCGTTGTGGCGGCGCTGGCCTTGGCAACTGTGGGATTTTACGCGGCCGACGACGAGGAGATCACGCCGGCGCATGTCTACCAGGCCGTCGAACAGCTCTCCGCGAATGTAGACTTGGTGCGTGACGTGATGGGTCGCCCAGAAACAACCACGGAACCCTGAGTCGTTATCGTTGCGCAGCCACGCCACGTGTTTTATCAGGCGTTGACGCTATTGCGAAAGCCAATCGTCTCGCGGATGAACTGGCTGGCACCGAAAGGGCAGCGCCGCCGCCCTTGCTGGAGGAGGAGATCGTCCCGGCGGACGTGTTGGACGTAGTTGATCTAGCACGCTCTCAGATCGATGCCGTGCGTCGCGAGTTGGGGATGACCTACGGCGCGGAACTCGGGGATCTCGACCGCAGCAAGAAACCGAAGGATGTCCTGCGCGAGATTGTCGAGGCGAGCCGGCAGTTGAATTTCCTGATTGACCGGCAGTTCAAGCCCGAGGACGTCTACGGACGCCTGGAACTGGCGGCCACCTACGTCGCCGGCGCGTTGACGGAAGACGAGTCAACCCCGGTGTATGGCGAACTACCGCCGTTCGAACCGGGCAAGGTCCCGGCCGACGTCTACCGCAGGGTTCTGGAATGCCTGGAGCTTGCGACGGTGATCGGCGAGAAACGCGGCGTGTCGACGTTGAAGCTGAACTTGCGGCGTGAACTTCGGCGCCGGGACATCGCGCCGGCGGATGTCTACGATCTCGCTACCAAGCTGCTGTCCGAACTGGCTTACTTGACGCTGGTTCTGGATGCCAAGGACGTGCCTTCGCCTCCCATCGAGCGGCCCAGGCACGTATTTCCGTCGCATGTCTACCGCATGGCGGGCATGCTCCAGGACGAACTCGCGCGACTCGAAACGAAGCTCTAAGAGGTTGTGCCGCCATTGCTGCAAATGTAGTGAGTGGATTTGGGCTTTGCCGCGACCATGATTCGGCTCGTTGGGGCACTCGAGAAACAAATTGTCGAGCGGGAGTTGGGATATCGAGAACCCCGCGATGCCTTGGTCGGGGCGAACTGGACGAATACGGACGTTTCGATTTCTACCCGCGCACGGACGGTCGGTCGCCATTGGCGCACCTGTACGTCACCGGGCCTCACATTCGGCGCGACGGGAAGTCAATCGGAATACGACTCAAGTTGATGGTCGAAGGCAAGTATCTTGACCACTTTCGACGACCGCCGAAGCTCCGCGGTAAGATCGATGATCGAAATGTCCGCGAAGGAGTAGTTGGGGCCTGACGACTCTAGAAATCTCTCGGCCAATTCCATGACGTCCCCCGAGCGGAGCAGGATATCCGACCCGATGGTGGCGATCGTCCACGGGCTTTCGTGGTCGAGAGAGCTGCGGATGTCGTCACGGAGCGTTTCGGCCAAGCTGTGGCGAAGGCGTCCTTGGCGGACGTGCGTAATGTGGCTAGCCACCTCGAACAGCACGGGTACGGTCACGAACAGCTCACCCCCGGCATCAATGAGATCGGCGGTCTTGGTGCGGACAGGTAACGTGCGCGACTCTTTGAAATAGCCGGGCACTCGATAGAGTTCGAGCAACCACGACGTGTCGAGGATCGCTGCACCCCTCAAGAAAGCGACTCGAGCCACTCCCGCGTTTCCCTGGCGCGTTTTTTGGCGAAGTCTGGCGCGAGATGCCGTTCGAGCGCGCCGCTGGTGACGAAATCGCCAAGGCCGCCGCGTAGGCCGACAGTTCCAGCGATATCCATTTCACTAAGTTTGGTGGCTTTCGACCCGCTTGTGGAGTCGTCGCTGTGACAGATGAGGACACTGTTCATCTGTGGTTCGTCAAAAGCATCCATGAACGCGGGATTATGTGTCGTGACAAGCACATTCAGCTTGCGGCGGCTTGCCGTTTCCGCGAGCGCCCCGACGAGCAGCTTGGCGCGGCTCGAATGAAGGCCGTTGTCGAATTCCTCTATGACGATGCGCGAGCTGACCGGAACAGTCTCCAGCGCTGTGACGATAGCAAGCATGCGCAAGGTCCCGTCCGACAGGATCCGCGCGTCGACCAGCTTCGTGCCTTCGGTCTCCTGTCCTTGGTCTGACACGAAGCCGGCCATGACGTCCCCGAGGGAGGTCTCCTCAAATCCGATCTTGGTGAACGGCTCCTCCGGAATCTGTCTCACGATTTCTGTTATGCGGTGCAGCGCGGGATTCGTCTCCTCTTCGAGTTCGCTCAGTGCGAACAGGACGGACGACAGATTGGCACCGGTGCGTAGAAGTTGCGGCGCGGACTCGACCCGCGCGTATTCCCGCATCGCCTTGGGCTGAGGGTCGAATATGTAGGAGTTCCGCAGGTAGCGTCTCACGCCCTCGACTATTCGTATGGACATTCGTAGCCCCGGGGCCGTCGAACGACTGTTCCTGATGACCTCTTCGTATCGCGAGAGCACGGAGCGGGACCCCGACAGCGTACAGTTTGGATTCCGGCCCCGCGAGAAGTTGTTGTACTTGACCTGCATCAGGTCGCCGTGGGAATGCACGGCATCGAATACTAGGCGGTGTCCAATTTTCAAGCTCTCGGCGGCCAACTGGACGTCGTTCCTTCCGCGCGCGGCGACTTCGATAGAGTAGTCCACGGGTTGGCTTTGAACGCGGGCCTGATTGAATCGAAGTCCGAACCTTGTACTGCCGAAACGAATGCACGACCGCAAACCGCCCCTTACCTCGAAGGATCCACCGCGATCGATATCCGTAATTTCATTGAATGGCACGCCTCGGGCAAGGGCGGCGAAGAGCTCGACGCCCTCGATGAGGTTGGTCTTTCCCGATCCGTTCCTGCCAAGCAAAACGGTCAACGGGTCGAACAGATTGAGTTCGGCGCGGGCGAAGTTCTTGAAATCCGTCAGGCAGTGCATCAGGGGTACCGCGTGTGAGAAATCTGGCCTGCAGACGCGTCTCGGATGACGTCGCAAACACCAAGTCTAGTGAGGGCGCCCTCCGACCGCGAACGCAGGTAACGGTTGCGGTCAGCGCCGCGCCGTTGTGTACCAAGATCGCTTAGGCGTCTATTGCCGTTACGACGTCTCGAATGCTCCGTGGTCGGTCGCCAAGAGGCGCTTGGTGCATTGTATCAGAGGCCCTAGCGGCCATTGGCCCGGCTCTGGCGAAGTATGGCTCAATGCGCGCTCAGGCTTCGAAGACAGCGAGTGCGTCTCGGCATCAAGGGGCGGCGGAAGGTGACCCTTTGTGGGATGGACTAGCTGCTCACCTACACCCACGTACATCCCGCGCGGGTTGACCTGTCCGGCCTTCTCGCATTCAATGCACTGTTTGTACGCAAGATAATGGGGTGGGGATGAAACAGGGTGTTATTCCCGATGACTTGACGCGGCCGTTCTGGGAAGCCGCCAACGAGGAGCGCCTGGTCATCCAGAATTGCCGGGACTGCGACCGGCTGCAGCATCCGCCGGCGGAAACCTGCTCGAAGTGCGGGTCGGACGCCGGGATCGAATGGAAGCAGATGAGCGGCCGGGGCCGAATATACCACTACGGCGTCGTTCACGACTGTCCGATACGGCTTCTGCAGGACGACCAGCCCTTCAACTGCGCCGTGATCAACCTCGACGAGGATCCAGGCATCCAGATGTACTCGCATCTGCCCGGCACGCCGGTGGACGAAGTGCCGGTCGGCGCCGCCGTCGAACTGGTGTTTGAAACCGCGGCCAACGGGCAGAAAGTTCCCGAGTGGCGAGTGGTTGGCGATTCCTGATGAGCACGCAGAACGCACCCCAATCGATGTACCGGTCCCGGGAGGGACTCGGGGTATGGGAACACCGCGGGAAAGTCGCGGCCGTAGGGATCGGACATGGTCCCACATCCCGGCGCTGGGACGGCAAGGCGGACACCTCGGTCGGCGCCATCAGCCTTCTCGCGTTGCGCAAGGCAATCGAGGACGCGGGGGTGAATCCCGCGGATATCGACGGACTCGTCATGGACGAGCGCACGACCACGGGCGCCTTCTGGCCCCGCGACCAGGAACTGCCCTGGGACGTGATCAACGCCTACAACCGAACCGATGCTCCGCTGGACGGCATCACCCGGTTGAGCGCCGAGTGGATCCTCAAGAACATGCCCGAACTCACCGGGGTGCAGTTCACGATGTACGGTCCGGTCTGCATGTCGAACGCCATCGTCGTCGCGGCGCAGGCGATCGGCGAGGCGCGCGCGCGCGCCTGCCTCGTGCTCAAGGCCTGGCACAACCTGCCCGGCCGCTACTACCAGAGCGGCCCGAACGCCGACGACGCCATTCCGGGAACCGCCGCCATGCGTTCGCTCTGGGGCGCGCCCGCCTGCTACGGCACGGCGATCCAGTTCGCCGAGTACTGCCGCAAGTACGGCAAGCACCACGACATGATGGCTCCGTTCATCTCGAACTCGAGGCGCAACGGGCTCAAGTTCCCCGAGGGCTACTGGGCGCAGCACAGGCCGGAGGAGATCACACCCGAGGACTACAAGGCCGCGCGCTGGATCGCCAAGCCCGCGAACCTGTTCGACAACGACATACCGATCATGTGTTCCGCGGCTTATCTGTTCACCACGGCCGAACGTGCCCGACACCTGAAGCAGAAGCCCGTCTACATCCTGGGCCACGCATCCAGCCGGGGCCAGGCGCGCAGTTTCGTGCCCACCCTCGACGAGGTGGAGGCGGAGTGCGCCAGTAGCGGGCGCAAGCTTCTGGAGGCGGCGGGCATCACCGTGGACGATGTCTCCTTCGAGAACCTGTACGACGGTTTCCCGCAGTTCCACCAGTTCCACATGGAAGGACTTCGCTATCGGGGCATCCAGCCCGGCGAGGCGCTCGACTTCTACCAGACGGATATCGGCATCGGCGGACCCAACCCGGTGTCGCCGAGCGGAGGCAACATCGGCAGCGGCCGCAGCCGGTTCTGGATGCACACGGATTGCATCCAGCAGATCCAGCGACGCGCCGGCGAACGCCAGGTGACGGGGGTCGAGCCGGTGATCGGCGTTTCCGGCGGGCCGATGCCGACAGGCGGCAACTTCACGTGCTGGAGCGCCGCCGCCGACTATTGACGCCAGCACATGCATCTGAAACCGCAGCCCCCGGAAAGCTCAGGAGCGGCGCGGCAGGAGAGATTCGATGAGCACCGAGAACGCACCCCAATCGATGTACCGCTCCCGGGAGGGTCTGGGGGTATGGGAGCACCGCGGGAAAGTCGCGGCCGTGGGGGTCGGACACGGCCCGACGTCCCGGCGCTGGGACGGTGAGGCGGACACCTCGCTCGGCGCCATCAGCCTCGTTGCGTTGCGGCGGGCGATCGAAGACGCGGGCGTGAACCCCGAGGACATCGATGGACTCGTGATGGACGAGCGCACCACCACCGGCGCATTCTGGCCGCGCGGGCAAGAGTTGCCGTGGGACGTGATCAACGCCTACAAGACGACCGACGCGCCGCTGGACGGCATCACCCAACTGAGCGCCGAGTGGATCCTGAAGAACATGCCCGAACTCACGGGCAACAAGTTCACGATGTACGGTCCGGGCTGCATGTCGAACGCCATCGTGGTCGCCGCCCAGGCCATCGGCGACGGCCTCGCGCGCACCTGCCTCGTGCTCAAGGCCTGGCACAACCTGCCCGGCCGCTACTACCAGAGCGGCGCGAACGCGGACGAGGCGATACCGGGAACGCCCGCCCTGCGTTCGCTGTGGGGCGCGCCCGCCTGCTACGGCACGGCGATCCAGTTCGCCGAGTACTGCCGCAAGTACGGCAAGCACCACGACATGATGGCTCCGTTCATATCGAACTCGAGGCGCAACGGGCTCAAGTTCCCCGAGGGCTACTGGGCGCAGCACAGGCCGGAGGAGATCACACCCGAGGACTACAAGGCCGCGCGCTGGATCGCCAAGCCCGCGAACCTGTTCGACAACGACATACCGATCATGTGTTCCGCGGCTTATCTGTTCACCACCGCCGAACGTGCCCGACACCTGAAGCAGAAGCCGGTCTACATCCTGGGCCACGCATCCAGCCGGGGCCAGGCGCGCAGTTTCGTGCCCACCCTCGACGAGGTGGAGGCGGAGTGCGCCAGTAGCGGGCGCAAGCTTCTGCAGGCCGCGGGAATCACCGTGGACGACGTCTCCTTCGAGAACCTGTACGACGGATTCCCGCAGTTCCACCAGTTCCACATGGAAGGGATCCGATACCGGGGCGTCCAGCCCGGAGAGGCGCTCGACTTCTACCAGACAGACATCGGCATCGGCGGACCCAACCCGGTGTCGCCGAGCGGCGGCAACATCGGCAGCGGGCGCAGCCGGTTCTGGATGCACACGGATTGCATCCAGCAAATCCAGCGCCGCGCCGGGGAGCGCCAGGTGACAGGCGTCGAGCCGGTGATCGGCGTGTCCGGCGGCCCGATGCCGACAGGCGGGAACTTCACCTGCTGGAGCGCCACGCCGGACTATTGACAGAAGGAAGTAACAGAATGATTTTGATCAGCTTCGACATTGACGGGACGCTGGAGGAAGGCGACCCGCCGGGAGTCCTGACCATGGACTTCGTTCGCGAGGTGAAAGGCCGCGGATTCCTCGTCGGCAGCTGTTCGGACCGACCCATCAGCGCGCAGCGGGCCATGTGGGAACGCCACGGCATCGAGGTCGACTTCACCGTGTCGAAACACATGCTCGAAGACGTCAAGGCCGACTTCGAAGCCGACGTGTACTACCACATCGGCGATCGCGAGGATCTCGACAAGCGCCCCGCGGAAAAGGCGGGCTTCGAGTTTCTCTGGCCGCACGAAGCGACGGACAGACCGTGGTCCGAAGGGACGTAAGCCAATATTGACGGGCCGCGACCGCTGGCCCGGGAGCGCCGTCAGGCGACTCCGTCCATGAAGCCCGCAAGCGCAATGTCGAGGGAGGTGACACCGCCGGCGTCGTGCGTGGACAGGCGCACCTCGACCCGGTTCCAGACGTTGAACCACTCCGGATGGTGATTCATCTGCTCGGCTTTCAGCGCCGCCCGACCCATGAAGCCGAAGGCCGCGTTGAAGTCGTCGAACCGGAACGTCTTCTCGATGCCCGTGCCGGCATCGTCCAGCGCCCAGCCATCGAGTTCGGCGAGCGCGGATCGCAGCGCCCCGTCATTCAGTTTTTCCGCAGCCATCGATGTTCCTCCAATGTCTGAGTCCTGGTCATCGTTGCGGGTTCAGATCCCTCCCGCGACGACCCACGTCAAACCGAGATGGAGCACTATGAGAATACCGTGCCCCCGTTAATGTCGACACTGGCACCGTTGATGAAGCTCGATTCAGAGGACGCAAGATAAGCCACCAAATCAGCCACTTCACTCGTTTGTCCTTCGCGCCGAAGCGCGGTGCCCGCGGCTACGCTGGCTCGCACCTCATCCTGCGTGAACGTGTCATGAAAAGTGGTGCTGATCATTCCCGGGCATACGCAATTGACGCGAATGTTGGCGGGGCCAAATTCCTTGGCTATCGCCCGCGTAAACCCGATGACCGCTGCCTTTGAGGCCCCGTAGGCCGCAGCGCCGGAACCGCCACCGTCCCGCCCCGCTTGGGAAGCGAAATTGATGATCGCACCACCATCGCCCATGTGTGGAATGACCGCCTTGGTGGTCAGGAAAGTGCTCGTGACATTCAGTCTCATCACATGCTCCAAGAAGGATTCGTCCATCTCCAGCAACGACTTTCTGGCCACCAGGCCGCCCACCACGTTTACGAGCACGTCGATGGCGTTTCCGTAGTTCGCCTGGGCGACCTGCACGACATTTGCCACATCAGCGGCCACTGTCATGTCGCCTTTGACCGCAACTGCAGCGCCGCCAGCACTCCGAATCCCCTCCACTGTTGCATGTGCGCCTTCTTCGCTGTTGCAGAAGTTGACCACGACCTTTGCGCCTTCCGCGGCGAGTTTCTCGGAGACGGCACGGCCAATGTCCCTTGCGCCCCCGGCAACGATTGCGACCTTGTTATCAAATCTCATGCCTTCTCCTTCCCACAATCAGGATCTGTCCTCCACCGGCTTGATGGTTCCGCCGAACAACGCTTCAACGGATCATAACAATCTACTGCCGTGGAGCGTTCATATGATTTTTTCGGAACCATGCTATCCGGCCAAGGAGTCCCCGCTGTTCCCTAGCGCCCGCAACGGTCCCGCAAAGGCATTGATCGCGTATCATGCGCTTGGTCCGGCGGATCAGGCGACTGTGGCCCTACCATGAAACCACCAGAGACGGTCTCGTGGCGAACAGGTTGTTCCCTCGGCATCGGCGGCGCCATTGAGCATATAACGGATATCCATGACCCAGAACTCGCTCGCAGATGAAACGAGAACGTCGCTGCATTCGGTCAGTGCCGCGACAATAGCCACCGCACTCTACAAAAGAGGACTCCGCAACCAGGTCATTCAAAACGTCCAGCCGCTCAACGCGCAGACCAGGAGCATGGTAGGTCCCGCTTTCACCCTTCGCTACATTCCGGCGCGGGAGGACCTGAACCCGTTGTCTGTTTTCGAAAATCCAAATCACCCCCAGCGGGCTGCCATCGAGGCTTGTCCACGCGGCGCCGTCATGGTTGTGGACAGCCGGCAAGACCCTCGCGCTGCTTCCGCCGGCTCAATCCTCATCACGCGCTTGATGGTCCGCGGCGGCGCCGGGATCGTCACGGACGGCGGCTTTCGCGACAGCCCGGAAATAGCTCGATTGGACTTCCCCGCCTACCACCAGCGCGCTTCAGCACCAACCAATCTCACGTTGCATCAGGCTGTGGACATCAACGTGCCCATCGGCTGCGGCGGCGCACCCGTCTGGCCTGGGGATATCGTCGTCGGCGACGGCGAGGCTGTCGTTGTCATTCCAGCAATTCTGGCAGATGAAATCGCCAGGGAAGCGGTGGAAATGACAGTCTTTGAGGACTTTGTCACCGAAGAAGTCCACAAGGGCCGCTCAATTGTCGGCCTTTACCCCGCCACGGACGCCCGGGTGCTGGCGGACTTTGCCGCCTGGCGCACTAAGAACAATCGCTAGCCATGCCGACGGAAACCGCCAGATCGTTGCTGGTCATCGGCGAATGCATGATGGAACTGTCAGGAGATGGCGACTCCTATGCTCGTGCATTTGCCGGCGACACATACAACTGTGCCGTGTACGCCAAACGTCGTCATGAAGACATCGACGTTGAGATACTAACCGCGATCGGGTCCGATCCGGTCAGCAGGGCGATGGTGGCTCAGTGGGACCGAGACCACATCGGACACTCCCTGGTCATGACTTCTGAAAACGCCCACCCCGGAATTTACGCAATCTCCACGGATGATGACGGTGAGCGCAGCTTCACGTATTGGCGGAAGGATTCCGCCGCGACTGAACTCATGTCACTCATGAGCGAAGACATTTGCCGGGCGATTACGCAATTCAACTGGATTTTCTTTTCCGGCATTACCCTGGCGATATTGACAGATGAGGACAAGGCCGCGTTCATAGCCCTCATTGCCGCCCTGAAGGGACAAGGCAAAACCATCGCATTCGATCCGAACTACCGTGCTGTACTGTGGCGTGACACAGGCCACGCCACGCACTGGCTCACCGAAGCCTACCGGCTGACCGATGTCGCTCTGCCGGGCTTGGCCGATCACAACGAGCTTTTCGGTCACCGAAGCAGCGAGGACGTGAGAACCTTTCTGCAGGATTTGCAAATCGGCGAAATCGTCCTGAAAGCGGATGCCGCAGGCATTTATGGCTACTTGCAAGACCAGGATCCGGTGCACCTGGCCACCACAACCGACCGCAATCCCAAGGACACGACAGGTGCCGGGGATTCGTTCGCCGGCACTTACCTGGCCGAACGCCTTGTGGGCGCTTCGATGCCTGAGGCGATACGGAGTGCGATCAGAATGGCAAGTCTGGTGGTTCAGCACCACGGGGCCATCATTGACCACGCGCTCTATCGAAAAGGCTCAGCGTCTCCTCACTGATATCCCGGGACGCCAGCGCGGCTGCTTCTCGCTCGAACAGCATGTGGTTTACCCGTCATGGACCGCATCACGCCAAGGTCCCTGCAGTTCCGATAGTAGTCACATTCAAGAGCCGACGAACTCGGACGGCCCGGCATGGGCTTTCCTCATTCCAGCCAGTCCGCAATCTGTCCCCCTGGCGGTGCGCCTATTTCTCACCGCGTCACTGCGCTCGCTTTACAGGCGGTAGGTGGCACCTATGGTAATGCGGCGATCCGTCAGGCCCTGGAAACACACAAGAGCGTCTCCGTTGACACAAGATTGTCTAACGTCCGACTCAGTGAGGTTAACGGCTTCAATACCGATGTTCAGACTATCATTCACATCATAACTGATGCTGGCGTTGAGCTGTCCTCTATCCTCTTGAACAACGGGAAAGCCCCAAGGGAAGCTGGAAGTACTACCAAAATCGGTTGAACGGTATGCCTCACGCCATGTATAGCGCATCCTGGCTGAAATACCATATCTTTCGTAGTATGTCGTTATATTGTAGGCGGTTCCAGAGAGGTCGATCAGTTGCCCCCGCAGAGTAACGCCAGTAGCGCCCGTTGATGTCAAGGCAAATGCGGCACGGGCACGACTTGTTGGATTAAGAAACGTATCCCCACCAGAGAAATCCTGCGTCGTCAAGTTAGCAATAAATCCAAACCCGGATGCCCAACCCAAATTGTCCTCGAACTGTGAAAGATCATATTGAAAGGCGATTTCAACACCTTTTTGCGTGGTTTCCCCCGCGCCGTTGACTGTCGTTGCTGCCGGAACGCAGACCCCTACACCGGCAGGGCCGAAGACATTGATGTCTGCAATGGGATTGAAGATGCCGCCTTGTTCACAGGGAGCGGTAATGTCGCGGAATCCAGTGACCGGATCTTCAAATGGATTGTCCTGGGTACGCACAAACAGGCCCGTGCGCACCTTGTTGAAATAGCCGATACTCAAAACGCTTGAAGGTGCAAGATACCATTCAGCAGCGATATCAAACGACGTCACCTCCTCCGGCTCCAACCCCGGGTTCCCGATAGAAACAGGAGGGTTCGGGCTGGTGCTGAACGTAGTCGAGGTTGACAGACTGTCGAAATTGGGGCGCCTGATGTCCTTACCCCAACCTGCACGCACAACTATATCCTCGCTAACGATCGCAGCCAAGTTGAATCGCGGCAACACGAAGTCATAGCTGCCGGTCGAGGTGGTGGGGGTCGCCACACCGTTGGTTACCGAATTGCCGGTCGAATCGACGTTGGTTTTTATATACCGCAAGCCAAGATTTCCGCGGAAAATTCCGCTCTCGAAATTCGCTTGCATGTACAGCGCGTCGGTCACTTCTTCGATATCGAAGAACGCAGCGACCGTCGATGTTGGATCATTGATGGATCTGGAACCTCCGTGGGCTGTAATAGCGGAGTTCAACGTGGCTAAAACGCTATCCGGATCCGAAGCCACAAGCTCCGGGTCAATGAGAAGAAAATCACCAATAAACAGCGCTCTGCCATCAGCCTCATTAAAGTTATTGGGGCCTGGCGTGAGGAGTGCCGAAAATAGATCACCTCTAGGAGAATCAGACATGCTCCTCAACCCGCGGTTAGTCCGGATGTCATCGTTGAAATTGGACGCCTTACTATTGCGATAGCCAAAATCCAGTGTCGTAATGCCTGACCAGTCCAGATCGTAACTGAAGTCAAGGACCAACGCGTTTTCGCCGCTTTCGGCTATGTCTTGACTTATGTTGGTATCACGTAGCACAACATTCGCGGGATCAAGCAATTGCGCAACCGTTGGTGCGCCTGGTTCACCAAATGCGACGGCCCATGACAGTGTACCGCCTGTCAAATCGTACCGAAAAGGTGTGCTGTTGTCGTTGGCGCCGCCCGGGTCCAAAGGTACGTTCGGATTGATGAAGTTGAGAGTCGTGTTAAAGCTGGGAGTAGTAGAATCAGATGCTGAGGTCGATACCTCAGCTCGCCCAGACCATCTGCCTCTTTGCCAGTTGGCGCCCAATCGAAATATTTCGCTATCTGTCAGGCGCGAGTTTGTGTCCGAAGAGAACCGCAGATTTGGATCGTCATCGTCAGCTGCCAAATCAACGCCTATTACACCTCGGAGCGCCGCCTCGATGGTACCGAGATTCTGTGAGCCGTTTTGGCCATCGATCATGCCGAAAGTGACCGTTTCAAACGCATCGGGAATCGAAGCATTTCTAAGGCTGCTCACGCCCGATCCCTGCACTCTCGAACTTTCTTGTCTGCGCTCTTGATCATTGACGACCGCATCAAAATACAAGGTCAAATCGTCATTCGGCGCCCACTCAAACGAACCGGCAAAGTTCTTGGTTTCATACTCAAAATTGTCGTAATCCTGGTTAAGAAACTGGATGGGCAGGAAATTGAAGGATTGAGCGCTTGCAGCGCCGCCACCCGAAGCGACGGTGTTGTCGCGGTCGGTACGAGGACGGAAGGCGGTGGCGTCCTGCTCGGTAATGCTTCCGCTGAGAACGACCCCGAAAGCCCCGGTGTCCGTAGCCCAGTTGTCGCTCCAGGTGCCTGATATCCTGGGTGTAAAAGTGCCATCGGTGGAAAGACTGCTATTCTCCCCTTGTGCGCGGATGGCCGCTACACGTTGGCCCAGCTTGAGAGGACGTATCGTTCTCAGATTGATAGTGCCGCCCACAGACCCTTCAATGGTTTTCGCTTCAGGCGATTTGGTCACTTCAACAGCAGCGATAATGGCCGCGGAAACATCTTCAAAATCGATCCCGGTGCGTCCGGCACCAGAGTCCACGGTAGACACACCATTGATTTCGGTACGGTTTGCGTTGGTACCACGAATCTGAACACCGGTACCGACACCGGCCGTTCGAGTAATCTGGATCCCTGTCACATTCTCAAGCACCTCTGCAAGGTTTTGGTCAGGCAGCTTGCCTATATCTTCCGCCTGAATGACTTCGATCAGATTGTCCGCATCGCGCTTTTCCTCAAGAGCACTTGCAAGAGACGACCGGATGCCGATGACAACAATTTCCAGATATTCCACCGGCTCCAACTCTGACTCGTCCTCCTGGGCAAGACTTGCCGGAGCAAGGGCCAGCGCGGCCACGCTGACTACCAGCGCAGCAAAAGTACGTGCAAGGAACATGTGATTTCTCCCCCGTAAACTCGATTCGACGTTGGTGCCATTGGACACAACAATGGCACATACCGGATCGTCGAGCGGGTATTGTGCCACATACGCTAACCGAAACGCTACGACAAAATGGATCCAAATTGGTAGGACCAATAGGCAGAAACGTACTGATCAGAAAACTGGGCTTACGCCAACAACACTTCGGCAGAGTCGGGTCTCAGAACACTTTTCGGCGTTGTCCGACAGCCCGCGAACTCAAACTGCGGCAAGTCCGACATGATTGATTCGCGAGGAGTCGAAGCAATGACGATGACCTTTACCTAATTCTCCATGGAGCGCGGCATGCGTTTGCGCGGCCTCAGGTAGCCCGCGCGGTCAAGCCGCCTCGCCAAGGCGTTTGGTCATCTGCTCCATGTACAGGTCGTTGAACTGTTCCGGTACCGAATCGCGCACGCGAGGATCGTCCACCAACGCGTCCATCCACGCGGAAACCCGCGGGAAGTCCGCCATCAGCCCGCTTTCGATCAGCGGCTCCACCATGCTGAAGCGCATCAGGAACGGCGCATAGGACGCGTCCACGAGACAGAGACCGGGGCCGCTGAAGAACGGTCCCTCGTTGTCGCGCTCGTCGGAGATCGCCTGTTCCAGCTTGCCGACATGCCGCCTGGCGACCTCGAGGGCCTCCTCCCGCTTCTTGAGGTCAGCCACGGAAACTCCGCCCAGGCCCGAGGCAAATATGGGAACAAAGTCGTTCCAGGCGCGATGCCGGGCACGCTGGAACGCGTCTTCCGGATGCAACCGAGGCGGGATCTTCTCGTCCAGGTACTCGGCGATCGCGTTCGACTCGAACAGCGGCCGCCCGTCCACCTGCAGCATCGGGACTTTCCCGTGCGGCGACAACTCGAGGAACCAATCCGGCTTGTCGCGCAGATTGATGTAGGCGACTTCAAAGTCCACGTTCTTTGCGCGCAAGACAATCACGGCGCGCTGTACCCAGGGTCAGGTGTACGAACTGGCGAGATGGTATTCCGGCATGCGAACGGGCCTCCCTTGCAATGCCTCGACCATAGGTTTCATCCGGGCCGCCGTCAAGCGGTACCGCGCAGGCATGGGCGTGAGCTGCGGGTAGCGCCTGCGCGCCGTTGCTTTCGCGCGCCGCGCTTGATTGCGCGGCACGCGTCTGCACAATTGCGCTCAGAACACCAACGGAGCATTTCATGGCGATCGAAGAAGGCAAGGCGGCACCCGAATTCATCCTGCGGGACACCGATGGCAACAAAGTGGCGCTGAAAGACCAGAGAGGCAAGCATGTCGTCGTCTATTTCTATCCGAAGGACGACACGCCCGGGTGCACGAAGGAAGCATGCGGCTTCCGCGACCTGTGGGGCGAAATCGAGGACGCGGGGGCCGTCGTTTTCGGCATATCGCCCGACAGGGCGGCATCGCACAGGAAGTTCGTCGACAAGTACGAATTGCCGTTTACGCTCCTGAGCGACCCGGACCGGGAAGTCATGGAGACCTATGGCGCCTACGGCGAGAAGATGATGTACGGCAGAAAGGTCATGGGCGTCATCCGTTCCACCGTCTGGATCGATCCCGAAGGCAAGGTGGTCAGGCACTGGCGCCGCGTCGCGAGAGCGGCCGACCATCCGCAGAAGGTGCTGGAAGCGCTGCGGGGAGGCTGACGGCCCTGTCCGAGCGGCGGCTCGAGCGGGCGCCGCCGCGCTAGAAGTGCGCCTGGCCGGTCAGCAGGAACCGGAGTATGGTGCCGTGGAGTTCGCTCTCCGTGCCTTCGCCGGAAATCTCCAGGCGGTGCGGCAAACCCAGCACGGCGCTGGCGATCTCGTAGCTCACCCCCAGGCGGGCGCGGCGACTGGCGTCGCCCGAAAGGTCCATCTCGGCGAACGGCATGACCGTGCCCGGCCGGCGCAACATGTCGAACCCGTAGCTGATGCGGGTGCCCAGGCCCCAGCCTCGATTCTCGCGGCGAAGCGCGCCCGCGAACGGCTGTCCCCGGTATCTGAAGATGTCCATGGCCTCGGCGCCGCCGCCCCATCTGGGCGCCAGCATCAGCCGGAATCCCCTTCTTCCATCCGGCCCGACGACAAGCGTCGCTTTCACGCCCTCCTCCGTGTAGCTCTCGGCGGAGTGCATTGCCAGCGTCCGTCCCTTGACCTCCAGGCCGACCGCGGGTC
Source organism: Pseudomonadales bacterium (assembly GCA_963668365.1). GTDB lineage: Bacteria > Pseudomonadota > Gammaproteobacteria > Pseudomonadales > Azotimanducaceae > VXNE01. Next base: position 2,665,687 of record OY764266.1, on the reverse strand, counting down.
CCCGGTAGCGGAAGCCGCCTGCCAGTTCCACGCCGCCGCCGGTCAGACCGGCGCCGCCGTCGAAGCGGCCAGCCACATCCAGGAACGGCGACACCGGAATCCCGGCAAAGGCCATGGGCAGGGACGCCTCGGCGCCCAGCCGCAGCCGATGCACGTTCACGGCGAGCCCCTCGATGGCCCGAGGGCCTTCCTCCGTCTCCAGTTGCGCGAATCCGGCATCCCCCCTGACGGCCAGATCGACCCCCACGACCCGCCCGAAGGAATACCGCAACCCGCCGAGTCCCATGAGCATCGACAAGCTGCTTGGTTCGGCCGCGACCGCGTCGCCTTCGCGTTCGGCGGTCGCTTCGCCGGTGCCGAAGCCCAGGATCGCCCACATCTTTCCGCGATCGCCGAATGCCCATTGGACATAGGGGTGGATCGCATCCAGTTCCGTCTCCAGGCGTCCCTTTCCGCCTGCGGCGCCGGCGAATTCGTAGGACGCTTCGGCCAGTGAGCGGGAGACGGTGGCGCCGGCAACCCATCCCTGTCCCCGGGCATCGACGCCGAGATACGCCGACGCGAGCGAGCCGTCGTAGATGCCGTCCTCCGGCGAGCCTTCGAAGGCGTGCCAATCCCCCGCGCCCCAGACGGCCCACGAATCGACGCTGTTGCCGAGACCTCCGAAGGGCATGTCGAACCAGCGGCCCCGGAGCCACTGCGCGGGCGCGTATCCGATCGAACGCTGCAGATACGGATCGTCAACGCCCGGGTGCCCATGGCCAACCGGGCTTCCCCAACGATCAGCGGCATCGAGCCCGAACCAATGCGGCCCGGCCGCGGCCGACGCAGATGCGGGCGCCATGCCCAGCCCGCCCCAGATGTCGGGTGGATTCGACTCGGCCATCTCGAGTCGCGCGCCGATCGTGCTCTCGGCGCTCGCCAGCAGGCCGCGTCCCACCGCCGCCATCGCGCCTTCCAGCACCGCGGTCTCCGCGGCGCTGGTCTCCACCGTGACCCCGAAGTGCAGGAAAATCGCGGCATCCGTTGCGGCCACGGTGATCCTGGCCACGCCTTCCGAGACGGAGGTGATCGTCAGCATGCTCCCCGCGAGCATCGCGGTGGCGACGGCTTCGTCGTCGGACGACCACTCGAAGCCCCCCACGTACCGGACCCCCAGACGCTCCAGTTCCCGCAGCAGGTCAAGGCTATGCGACTGCCCGACCACGAGGGTCAGCGAGAGCGGAAACAGGAGCAGTTCGGCGCTGACCTTGTGCGATGCCGATGCGGGAATCGCCTCGAAGCTGATATCGACCGGATTTCCGTTGGCGTCGGTGATGCCTCCGCTCAGCGAGTTGGCGGCGATGCTGATGCCGTCGGCATCCGTGTCTCCGGCCTCTACCGTGTACTCGAACCTCAACGTGCGGCTGCCGCTGCCCTCGACGAAGGTCGCTTCCCGCAGCGCCGGGCCGATCGACAGTTCCAGGACAGGCGTCGCTCCGGTCACGTACACCGCCACATTGAACTCGACTTCGACGCCGATGACGTCGTCCGTCGTATACGAATTGTTGGATCCCGCGTCGGAGGTGATGGCGACCCGCAGAATCGCCGGCACGACCCGGTTCACGCGACCATCGACCGTTTGCCCGCTGTCGGCCTCAAGGCCCGGGAAGGCGCGCTCCACCGCGTTCCCGGCGGCGTCCTCGATCGTGCCCCCGCGCAGGGCGCTGGGGCCGATGCTGACACCGTCGTCGTCGTAGTCGTCCTCCGTGACCACGTAGCGGAACGTCAGCGTATCCGTGCCGCTGCCGCGGACGAACGTTGCCGCGCGCGAGTGTTCGCCGACAGAAATGGCCAGCGTCACGTCTTCGGCGGCATCGACGTGCACCACCTCGCCGAAGGCGACCTCGATCGTGATCTCGTCGTCGAGGCCGTAGAATCCGCTCTCGCCCGGAGCGGACATGATCGCGACCCGCGTCAACACCGGACGAACCCCGTCCACCTTGTGGTCGCCGTCGGCCTCAAGGCCTGCGAACGCGCGGTTCACCGTGTTGCCCGCCGCGTCCTCGATGACGCCTCCCTGCAACGCGTTCGGACCGATGCTGATGCCGTCGCCGTCGGAGTCGTTCTCCTGGATCACGTAGCGGAAAGTCAGCGTGTCGGTCCCGCTGCCGCCCGAAAGCGTCGCCGAGCGCAGATTTTCGCCGACGGAAAGCACCAGCGACAGGGCTCCTCCGTCTTCGGTGACATGCACCTCCTCGCCGAAGTACACCTCTACGCTGATCGCTTCGTCCACCCCGTAAGTGTCGTCAGCGTCCGGAGTCGAGACAACGGTGACCCGAACCACGGCCGGGCTCACGCCATCCACCTTGTGGTCTCCGTCGGCCGCCAGGGCCGCGAACGTTCGCTCCACGATGTTCCCGGCGCCATCTTCTATGCGGCCACCCTGCAGGGCGCTGGCGCCAATGCTGATGCCGTCGTCGTCGGAGTCGTTCTCCTGGATCACGTAGCGGAAAGTCAGCGTGTCGGTCCCGCTGCCGCCCGAAAGCGTCGCCGAGCGCAGATTTTCGCCGACGGAAAGCACCAGCGACAGGGCTCCTCCGTCTTCGGTGACATGCACCTCCTCGCCGAAGTACACCTCTACGCTGATCGCTTCGTCCACCCCGTAAGTGTCGTCAGCGTCCGGAGTCGAGACAACGGTGACCCGGATCACGGCCGGGCTCACGCCATCCACCTTGTGGTCGCCGTCGGCCGGCAGGGCCGCGAACGTTCGCTCCACGATGTTCCCGGCGCCATCTTCTATGCGGCCACCCTGCAGGGCGCTGGCGCCAATGCTGATGCCGTCGTCGTCGGAGTCGTTCTCCTGGATCACGTAGCGGAAAGTCAGCGTGTCGGTCCCGCTGCCGCCCGAAAGCGTCGCCGAGCGCAGATTTTCGCCGACGGAAAGCACCAGCGACAGGGCTCCTCCGTCTTCGGTGACATGCACCTCCTCGCCGAAGTACACCTCTACGCTGATCGCTTCGTCCACCCCGTAAGTGTCGTCAGCGTCCGGAGTCGAGACAACGGTGACCCGGATCACGGCCGGGCTCACGCCATCCACCTTGTGGTCGCCGTCGGCCGGCAGGGCCGCGAACGTTCGCTCCACGATGTTCCCGGCGCCATCTTCTATGCGGCCACCCTGCAGGGCGCTGGCGCCAATGCTGATGCCGTCGTCGTCGGAGTCGTTCTCCTGGATCACGTAGCGGAAAGTCAGCGTGTCGGTCCCGCTGCCGCCCGAAAGCGTCGCCGAGCGCAGATTTTCGCCGACGGAAAGCACCAGCGACAGGGCTCCTCCGTCTTCGGTGACATGCACCTCCTCGCCGAAGTACACCTCTACGCTGATCGCTTCGTCCACCCCGTAAGTGTCGTCAGCGTCCGGAGTCGAGACAACGGTGACCCGGATCACGGCCGGGCTCACGCCATCCACCTTGTGGTCGCCGTCGGCCGGCAGGGCCGCAAAGGTGCGCTGCACCATGCTGCCGGCACCGTCCTCTATGCGGCCTTCTTGCAGGGCATTGGGACCGATACTGATGCCGTCGTCGTCGAAGTCTCCTTCCTGCACGCGATAGCGGAACGTGAGCGTGTCGGTTCCGCTGCCGGAGATCAGAGAGGCGACCGCTGTCCCGCCGCCGATCTCGAGCACCAGCACGGGGTCGCCCGTCGCGTGAACCAGCGTATTGAAGCGCACCTCGACATCTATGTCCTCGCCGAGACCGTAGGTCGTTCCGGCCTCGGGAACCGACGTGATCACGAGCGAGGCGTTGAACGCGCCCGCGACGCTCCCGTCAACCGTCCACCGCGCGTCTGGCGGCACCCCGCGGAAACGCCTCTCCACAACGTTGCCGGTATCGTCGGTGATTCTCCCCTCGCTCAACGCGTTCGCAGGAATACTGATGCCGTCGTCATCCCGATCCGCCGTCACCACGGTGTAGTGGAACCGCAACGTGTCCGTTCCGCTGCCGCCCGCGAACGCGGCCGCTCGATTGTTCGCCCCGACCGAGAGAGTCAGCACCGGTGCGCCGGTGACGTGGACGACCCGATCGAATATCACATGCGCATCTATGCGGTCGCCGGCGCGGAACCCGTCGCCGCCCGTCGGAGCAAGGACGCGCACCGAGGTCACCGTCGGCACGCCGCGAGCCGACACCTTGTGTCCCGGCTGCCGCGGCACCGCCGGTATCCGGCGGCGTTCCTCTGGCCAGTCGTTGCCGGCGGCGTCCTCGATGAGGCCGCCCCGCAGCGCATCCGGGCCGATGCTGATGCCGTCATCGTCGCGATCCTCCGCCTGGACCTCGTAACGGAACCGCAACGTAGCGGTGCCACTGCCATCGAGGTAGATGGCCATGCGCGACGCCGCCCCGACAGCGATCGCGAGTTCGAGCGGTGGTGTCACCCACACGGGCTCGTCGAAGGTAACCTCTACGATGATCGCATCTCCGGCGGCGTAGGTGCCGCCCGGTCCCGGATCGGAAATGATTTCCACCCCGTCCACGGATGGTTCGATCGTGTCCACAAGGTGATTTTCATCATCGGGGAGCGCGGTGAACGAACGCGTGACAGGATTGCCCGCCGCATCTGTAATCGTGCCCTCCTGAAGCGCTCCCGATCCAATCGAGATGCCGTTCGTATCGGCGTCCCCCGGCTGCACGGTGTACGCGAAGTAAAGCCTCTGCGGCCGCGTCCTCACGAGCGGCGCGCGGCGCTTCAGCGAACCGATCAAGACCCGCAGGTACGGACGGCCGGAAACCCTGACGTCGTCGTCGAAGCGGACTTCGAATTCGATTCGGTCTCCCTCCACATAGGTGTCGTCGTCACCCGCCTCCGACACGATGCTCACCGCGGATCCGGGCGCAATACCATCGACCTCGTGCTCCAAGGCGAAAGCCAGGCCGGCGACGCCCGACAGGTCTGCCGGGTTGCCGGCAAGGTCCTGGACCTCTCCGCCCTCAAGGCCCGTTACAACGCTCGCGCCCTGGTCGTCGTCCCGCACCGTATATCGAAAGATCAGCGTGTCCGGGTCGTCGCCGCCAACGAGGACGCCCCTGCGATCATTGGTGCCGATCCGCAGCCCGAGCCGCAAGTCGGGACCGTGTCTGACCCTGACAGGCTCGTCGAACATGACCGCGATCTCGATCGATTCGCCAGCCGCATAGGCGTCGCCGTCGCGCGGTCTGGAGAGTTCATTCAGGGGCTCGTCGAGGAGACGGGGATGCACGCCATCGACGACCTGATCCGACAACCGCGCGCGCGCCGCGACCGCGCGGTCCACCGGCCAGCCGTGGCCGTCGATGAGGCGCCCGCTTCCCACCAGCGCGTTCGCCGCGTAGCCGACGCCGTCGTCGTCCAGATCGCCCTGCTGGACTTCGTACTCGAATGTCAGCGTCTCCGAGCCGTTGCCATCGTCATAGTCCATTTCTTCCGTCTCGTCCCCGACCCTGAGACGGAACTTCATGTTGTTGTCGGCCCCGTGCACTGGGCCGGTGAAGCGCACCTCCAGCGCGATCGAGTCGTCGACCCCGTACGGCCCGACCGAGGTGATGTCCACATCCTTGACGCGCACGGTCGGCAGGCTGCCGTCCACGCGATGCGACCGCTGCTCCGCCAGGGCGGAGTGCGTGCCGTCCCACAAGCTTCCAGCCGAGTCCCGGATGACGTTGGCGGGCGTCACCGCATCCGCCGCGACCGAAATCCCGTCCTGGTCGCTATCAGCTTCCACCACGGCGTAGCGGAAGACCAAGGCGCGCCCGCCGCTGCGATCGGGATCGTAGGTCGCGGAGCGCGTGACGTCGTCGTCGCCGGTGCCGACCCGCAACGTCAGCGTCGGATTGGCGTCACCGGAAACTTGCACGGTCTCGCCGAAACGGAGTTCCACCAGGATGGACTCGCCCCGACGATAGATCCCGCCCCCGCGCGGGTTCGATACGATCCGCAAAGAGGGGTCGGAGGGCGGGATGCCATCTACCGCATGTCCCGACTGATCGGGCACGCGCCGCAGAGCGAGCGTCGCTTCGTTGCCCGCCGCATCCTGTATGGTGCCGGAAAGCGCGTCGGCCGCCACGGATACCCCGTTCGCGTCCTCGTCCCCTTCAATCACCGTGTAGCGAAAGATCAAGGCCCGCCGCCGACCGGTGCCCGCAAGCGCCATGTCGCGCGATTCCCTCCCGACCGTCAGCGCCAGCACTGCGTCACCGGTAGTGACCAACTCATCGAACGTGGCCGTGACCTCCACCGTGTCCCCGATGCCGTAAACCCGGTCGGGACCGGGGTTGGAGGTCAATCGAACGGCCGCGACACGGGGTTTCCTGGCATCGACGCGCCGGTTTGAATCCCGGGCTCGCGCCGGGTGGGTCCGGTCCACTGCGGAGGGAGGGCTTCCAGACTCGATCCGGCCACCCCTGAGAGCATTCGCGCCGTAGCTGACGCCGTCGTCGTCCATGTCCCCGTCGACCACGGTGTAGTTGAAGCGCAGCGTATCAGCGCTGCTGGCCTGGGCATCGTAGACCATGTTGCGCTGCAGGCGACCGACCGTGAGCGTGAACGTCGGCGCGCCCGTCACCGTCACCGGTTCGGTGAACGCAACCTCGAGGCCGATGGCCTCTCCCGCGTTGTAATACCCTCCCGTTGGGGTGCCCACGAACGCGACGTCTTCGACCTCGCCCCCCAGGGTCGCCGTCGCGCCGAACATCAGCGCCAGACTCGCTCCCAACGCCACCCGCGCCTTCCGCGATGACTGGCAGCGCAATGTGCGCCGACGGATAACCTCGGTACCGACCGGCGACCTCTGCTTTCGGTCACCGACGTTCATCTGCGGTCCTCCCGCCCCACGCCCTGACCCGCACGGATACGTCCGTTTCCCGCCTCTGCCAGGTCGGGGTGATGCCGGCGGCGATCTCCGTAGTCTTCTTCAGCGCATCGGCCGGCGCGAGCCCGCCAGCCAAGCGGGCGGACCCAAATGCCGAGACACGCATGATCGCCCGGTCGACTCCCGCTCGTCCGCGTCCTGCGGCGACGGCGCGCTGTCCGTTGCAATTCATCGTCCATCCCCCGCCCGCTTCACCAAGATGCCGAGCCAGGATCACTTCCTCAAAGCAGACGGCCGACAGGCCAAGTTGACTCGCAGCCGTCCGTTTCCCCCAACGGACGGGCGAGCCTAGCACAGAAATAGTTCAATTGGCGCAAGGTCTTGCGGTAGTTATCCACATCCTCGCACCTCTCCCGGCCACCCGACACGCACCGTTTCTGACCTGTTTCTGTCCCTGTTTCTGTCCCTTGCAGCCGTCGTGCCGGACTGCCAACATGACGGTTTCCCCACCCGGAGACGGGCATGTGAAGTTCGGCATCTTTTACGAACACCAGTTGCCGCGCGACTGGCAGGAAGACAGCGAGCACCGGCTGTTCAAGGAGTCTCTGGAACAGATCGAACTGGCTGATCGGCTGGGCTTCGATTACGCTTGGGAAGTCGAGCATCACTTCCTCGAGGAGTATTCGCACTCTTCCGCGCCGGAGGTCTTCCTCGCCGCCGCCAGCCAGCGCACCCGCAACATCCGGCTCGGCCACGGCATCGTGCAACTCACCACGAATCATCCGGCCCGCGTCGCCGAGAGAGTGGCGACGCTGGACCTGATCTCCGACGGGCGCGTCGAACTCGGGCTTGGCGAAGGCGCCTCGGTCACCGAGCTCCACCCGTTCAACCTGCGCTTTCGCGACAAGCGCCTCGTCTGGGAAGACGCGGTGCGCTGCACCCTGCCCATGTTCTGGAACCACGGCTGGGAGTACGAGGGCGAGTTCTTCCGCTTCCCGCACCGCGCCGTGGTGCCGAAACCGATGCAGAAGCCGCATCCGCCGCTATGGGTCGCCTGCTCCCAACTCGACACGATCCGCTACGCCGCGCACCGGGGCATGGGTTGCCTGTGTTTCAAGTTCGTCAGTCTCGACGCGGCCAAGGCCTGGGTGCACGCGTACTACAACACGTACGTGCACGACCAGGAGAAGCTGTGCGACTACGCGAGCAATCCGAACATCGCGGTCGTCTCCGGTTTCATGTGCGCGGAGACCGACGACGAAGCGTGGGAAAAGGCGGATGGATGGACCTTCTTCCAGTTCGCCCTGCAGCTCTACAACAAGGAAGGGCCGTTCGAGCCTGGCGGCGTCAATTTCTGGGAACGCTACCAGGAGTGGAAGAAGACACCGGCCGGGCAGAAACGGTCGGGCAGCGAACTCATCGGCTCGCCGGAGACCATCGCCGAGCGCTTGCGCGAACTGGAGAAGGCCCACGTCGACCAGGTCATCCTGCTCAACCAGGCGGGCAAGAACTCACATGAAGATATCTGTGCAAGTCTTCAACTTTTCGCGGAAAAAGTAATGCCACAATTCCAGGCGCGTCATCCTGAACAGGAAGCCTGGAAGACTGCGGTGCTGAACGGCGGGATCCGGCTTGAGGAGATCGATACCGAGCCGTTCAACTTCGCCGCGCGGCTCAAGCCGACCAAACCACCGAGCCGCGAGGGCCGCGACATGGTCGGCGGCGTCAGCGGCCGTCCGGCATCCCAGGCGATACGGAACTAGACCCTACAGTTCTACACAGCGTCAGGCGGCCGACGCCGATGGTTCTTCGGTGTCCAGAAAGTCCAGGTTGACGCCGTTCATGACTGTTCCCGGATGACCGAGGTTCCGCGCACGCATTACCGCACCGCGGCCAAAGCGGGCAACCACGTCGTCGATCATCGTCTCCAGGTTACAGCGCTGCGCGTCTTCGAAAAGGTCAAGCTGTCGTGGTTCCGTTCTCCAGTCGAGGTCGAATGCCGCCATGCCGACGAGTCGAAACGGGCCCGGATGATCGAATTCATTCAGCAGTCTTCTGCCGACCGCGAAGAATTCAGAAGCGAGATCAACTGGCTTGCCCAGCGTGCGCTGGCGTGTCAACAGCTCGAACCGGCTGGTTTTCAGCACCACGCGCACGCCGCCGGCGACATAGCTTTTCGACCTGGCGCGCCGGGCGATGCGGTCCGCCGCGCGGCGCAGGTGCAGTTCGACGTCCTCCCGTCGTGAGACATCCGTGCGCAGGGTCCGGGTCGAGCCGATGCTTTTTACCGCCCTCGCGCGTCTGACCGAACGTGGATCTGCCGCATGCGCCAGATCGTGGATACGTGCCCCCACACTACCGAACTGCCGGCGGAGCAGGCGAACGTCGGTGCTTGCGATGTCGCCGATGACCCTGTAACCGAGTGCCTCAAGACGCGGCGCCGTCTTCTTTCCCACACCCCAGAGTTTCTTAATCGGCATTGGCGCCAGCCACGCACAAGCCCGGTCCGGCGGCACCACCGTGAGTCCATTGGGCTTTTCGTGTGCGCTCGCTACCTTCGCCACGTACTTGGTGGCGGAGATGCCAACGGAGATATGCAAGCCGGTCGCCTCCAAGACCGCTTCCTTGATCTGCCGGCCCATTTTCTGCGGCCCGCCGAATATCCCTTCCGCCCCGGTCATGTCGAGAAATGCTTCATCCAGGGAAAGCGGCTCGACGCGGGGCGAAAAGTCGCCGAGAACACGCATCGTCTCAGCCGAAAGCTGTTGATAGCGGTCAAATCGCGGCGGGACGATGATGCCATCGGGACAGCGCCGGGTCGCTTCCGCGACCGGCATGGCGCTCCCCACGCCATATTGCCGGGCCTCGTAGCTCGCCGTCAGCACGACCCCGCGACCGCTGTTGGGACCGACGAGCACCGGTCGCCCGCGCAGGCCCGGATCGTCCATCTGCTCCACGGCGGCATAGAACGCATCCATGTCCGCGTGCGCGACGATGGCCGACCACTTGTGCATGACACCGACAATACTGTATTTACCTACAGTGGCGCAACACCGTATGCTGCCATTTCGACCTCCCCAGTCAGTCCAGTGTCGTGTGACGCCACTAGACAGAGTTCGCCTTGGGTTCCGTCCTAGCAGCGGTTATTTCCCGGATTGATCCATGTCGGTCCGATCACGACGAAAATCCGCTCCCGCCCCGAAGACGCTAAAGAGTAACGAAGCTGCAACCTTAATGGATCCTGTTTGCGATCATGGGGCACGTCCGGCATGCTCTTGGCGATCATAGTGTTGTTGAGCCTATGTCCGTCAACTTCCAGTTCGAACACGCGCTCTTGGAATTCCTCGCCGAGGAATCCACCGTGCAGGCAATGGTGGCTGCGTCTGAGTCGGGCCGGCCGGCCATTGAGGCAATCGGCTCTGACCTCCTGCGAGAATTCGGCGATCTCGTTCGCCCGAACCCCGTTAAACAGCGAATCGGTCGGCTCGTCCGTCCGATCATGGAGTCGCACGGCTTCGAACCCCACAAGCGCCGCAGGCCGGCGAAGTCCGCACTGTTCACGGCCGGCACGGTCTATCGACGGGAGTCCGAGCCGATCGTCGCCGTCTTGGCCCGCCATGGAATCCATCTCGCCGTCGACGTACTCCGCAGCGAATTGCGCAACGTTGCCGACTGCGTTGTCGGTAATCCGCCATTCGTCATTCCGGACCGACGCGTCGACTGGAATCGACTATTGATGGCGTCCGCAGCGCACGAACTACAACAGCCGCTTCGTGAACCGCTACGTGCGTTCGCCGCCACCTTGGACCACGAACTGCGGAACCAGGAACGTCGACGCGGCGCCGTATGGCCGAACAACCAGCTCACTGTTCAACAACGCCGATGCCTCCAACTCGACGACTTCCGTCGACAACAGAAAAAAGAACACCTGACACCCCGCGTCAGAACCGCTTTGAAACTCGGAGCCCTATTCGCCACCGGCTTCACGCTCCCCGAAACGGCCCGGCTGCTACGCTTGGAAGAGCGCGTCGTATCCGATCTGGTCAAACGTCGACTGCTCTACGGCGCCGCGGCCATGCCCGTCATCCCCCCGCGCCTGCCGCTGTTCCAGTTTGACGCCCACGGCCTCGTTCCCAAGGTGCAAAACGTCCTCCCCAGTCTCGATCCTGCCATACATCCCATCGGCGTGTTCAACTGGTTCACCAGCCCGAATCCGGATCTCGCTCTCGAACAGACCCGCTTCGAGCCCACCTCGCCTCGCGACTGGCTGCTATGCCGCTACGCCTTGGAACCGGTCCGTCGGCTCGCATCCACGGTAGCGGTCAGTACGCCCGCCTAAGCCTTGGCTGAACACCTCCCGGCGCCGTCGGCGCGCCTCCGCGACTTTGTGCCTCGCGACAGTGAGGTCTTCGTCCTCCGCGCAGGGGTCACGGTGTGGCGGCTCTATTGCCGCGAGCCCCGCGGCACGACTTGGTCCACTTTCCGGGACACCGGCCCGGTACCCAGTACCCGCTTCGACCACCATCCTGAGGACCGTGCGTCACCGCGAGCGATCCTTTACGCTGCCGATGACCCCACAACGTGTCTCGTCGAGGTTTTCCAGGAAACACGCGTCATCGACGCGTTCACGAACGCTCCCTGCCTAGCCCAATTTGCCTTCCAGGCTGACCTTCGCCTGCTCGATGTCGCTGGTCCCTGGATGACTCGTGCGGGCGGATCCATGGCGATCAATTCGGGCGTCCGCAGCACAGCCCGCGATTGGTCCCGCGCCATCTACGACGCATTCCCGGACATCCACGGACTCCGCTACGCCTCCAGCACCCACGCGAACAAGCCCTGCTACGCCATGTACGAGCGCGCGGCGCCCCTTGTCGCTCGCGGTCACGCTTTCGACGAACCGCTGAGCCACCCCGAACTCGAATCGCTCCTCAACCATACCGTCTATACGTCAGGCTACGAACTCGCGTAAAGCCCGAATCGCTACCGGCGCAGCGCCAACGGGACAATGCCGTACCGATCACCGCGTGGACCGGCATCGCCACTCGATGTCGTCAATATCCTGCAGAGTTTCGACGAACCACGCCATGTCGATCCAATGGCAGCCCGCGTGGGGCGCTGCCTTCGGGCAACAATCACTAGCCTGGGCCGCAGGTGCAACCGAAGGTAGCGCCTGCGAAGCACTCGCATCTTTGAACTTGACGGAACACTAGCGGTTCGGTCCCCGCGCCTGCGGGTACGGCTGCCAGCGCCGCAACTTCGTCCTGGGCAACACCGAGGGATTCACGGCGCTGCGAGGCCAGAGGCCCCGCAGCACGGTCGCCAGTTCCCTGCCGAGCCGCCGGCGCGTTTCCGGTCCCATGCGGGCAGATGACGATGCGATATGCGGCGTACAGGTCACGTTGTCCATGTGCAGCAGGGGATTGTTGGTCGACACCGGCTCCTGCTCGAACACGTCGAGCGCGGCGCCCGCGATCGCCTTCGACTCGAGGGCGCGGATCAACGCCTCCTCATCCACCGTCTTGCCGCGCCCGTTGTTGATGAACAGGGCAGAATCCTTCATGCGGGCGAAATGCTCGTCGGACAGGAAATGATCCGTCTCGGCGTTGTGCGGCGCGTGCATGGACACGAAGTCGGAGCGCTCGAGGAGTTCGAACAGGCTGGTGACCGGCTCCACATCGGCCTCCGTCATCTCCAGTTCTCCAACGAACGGGTCATAGGCGATGACGCGCAATCCGAACACGTGGCAACGTCTGGCCACCGCCTTCGCAACGTTGCCGAACGAGATCAGGCCGATCGTGCAGCCCCACAGTCTCGGAATGTCATTGTGGTATGGCCGGCCTTCGCCCCAGCGGCCGTCCCTGGTCATCCGGTGCATGAGCAGCAACCGCCGGTGGGCCGCGAGCAGCAGCATGATGGTGTGGTCGGCGACCTCCTCGATGAACACGTCGGGAACGTTGGTGACCACGATGTCGTGATCCGTGGCCGCGTCCACATCGACCGGGTCGGCCCCGACGCTGCCGAGGCCGATGACGACGCATCTGTTCAGGTTCGAGATGATGTGGCGATTGAGATAGCGCCCGCGCGCGATCAGCCCGTCGGCGTCGTCCTTGACGGCTTCGATGAACTCGTCGTCGCTCTGGGCGGAGACCTCGACGATCCGGGCGCCGATCGCATCCAGCGCCTCCCGCTCCATTGTGTATCGCGAGTCGGCCCCGTCGTAGGTGGGGCCGCCCTGCGCCTGGACCATTACCGTGGGTTTGCGGTCAGTCATGTTGTCTCGCTTGTGTCCCTGGGATGAAGAGTTGACGCGGAGCCCGTATCGGAACGCCGGCCGCGCTAAAGCCTACTGCGGCACGCCCCGACAAAGCCAGTCCGGTCATCTCGCGACGGGCGCGAGGATCGACGGGCGGGCCAGGCAACCCGCCTAGACCGGCAAGGCCTGCGACCGCTTGATCTCCGCGAGGCTGAAGCTCGACTCCAGGTTCGAGACGCCCGGATAGCTCAGGATGCTCCGCATGACCAGCTCCGAAAAGTGGTCCATGTCGCGCGCCACCACTTTCATCAGGTAGTCGTGCGCGCCGCTCATGGCGTGGCATTCGACGATGTGGGGCTCGTCCTGCGCGCGCCGGTGGAATTCCGTTCGCTGCTCAAGCCCTTTTTCCAGGGTGAGATGGACGTAGGCCGTCACCGTCAGTCCCAGCGCGCGCTGGTCCACCCGCGCCGCGTAGCCCTGGATCACGCCGTCGCGCTCAAGGCTCTTGACCCGCCGAAAGCAGGGCGACTCCGACAGGCCGATCCGGTCGGCCAGATCCACGTTGGACTGGCGCCCGTGGCGCTGCAGTTCGATCAGAATCTGTCGCTCCACTCGATCCAGAGACATTGGAAGATTCACCTTATTTACTTTCTTATATAGCAAGAATACACCTGCCAAGGCTTGCATATAGATTAATTAGGAGAGTTCTTGCCACCTACATCCTTTAGGATCGGGGCATGGTCACGAATGCGCGCGCTACCACGAAAGCGCAAGATCACGCTGAGACTGCCGCCAATCCCATGGCGGGCGACGGTTTCGAGTTCGTCGAGTTCTCCGCTCCCGAGGCTGGCGTCCTCGAGCCGGTCTTCGAAATGCTTGGATTCGAAAGGGTCGCCAGGCATCGGTCCAAGGCCGTGGAGTTGTGGCGCCAGGGAGGCATCAACTTCGTCGTCAACTACGAGTCGAGGAGCGCCGCCTGGTATTTCGCGCAGGAACACGGCCCATGCGCCTGCGGTCTCGCCTTCCGCGTCCGCGACGCCCGCAGCGCCTACGCGCGCGCGCTGCGGCTAGGGGCGGAGCCCATCGACAACCCCTGCGGCCCCATGGAACTGCGTCTGCCGAGCATCCGAAACATCGGTGGCGCGGCCCTGTATCTCATAGACCGCTGGGAGAACGGCAACAGCATCTACGACATCGACTTCTCGTTCCTGCCAGAGGCCGACCGGCATCCCCGGGGCGTCGGCCTGAAGGTCATCGACCATCTCACGCACAACGTCTACCGGGGCCGCATGGACCATTGGGCCACCTACTACGAGAGGCTTTTCAATTTCCGCGAGATCCGGCGATTCGAAATCCAGGGCAAGGAAACCGGCCTGGTGTCTCGGGCCATGGCCGCACCCGACGGCAAGATCCGCATCCCCCTCAACGAGGAAGCGGTCGCGCTGGCGAGGTCTGATCGCAGCGGCCAGATCGAAGAGTTCCTGATTCGCCACAACGGCGAAGGCATCCAGCACATCGCCTTCGGTTGCGATGACCTGTTGACGACCTGCGACCGGCTTCGCGCCCGGGGATTGCCGTTCATGGACCCGCCGCCCCCCGCCTACTACGACGCGCTTGACGAGCGCTTGCCGGGTCACGGCCAACCCGTTGCCGAACTGGCGCGACGCGGGATCCTGCTCGACGGATCGACGAATGGCGAGCCCAGGCTGCTCCTGCAGATCTTTTCGGCCGACCTGATCGGGCCAACGTTCTTCGAATTCATTCAGCGCAGGCGCGACGACGGTTTCGGCGAAGGCAACTTCCAGGCCCTGTTCGAAGCGATCGAACGCGACCAGCTTCGTCGCACGAACGCCGAGAACCACACGACAACAGCACCCGCCGTCGAGAGGTCCGCATGAGACTGAAACGTATTCATCACGTCGCGTACCGCTGCAACGACGCCAGGGAGACGGTCGACTTCTACCGCGACGTTCTGGGCATGGAGTTCCAGTTCGCCTTCGCCGAGGACACGGTGCCTTCCACCAAGGCACCGGACCCCTATATGCACGTCTTTCTCGACGCCGGCATGGGCAACGCGCTGGCCTTTTTCGAGCTGCCGAACGCGCCGCCCATGGGGAAAGACCCCAATACGCCGACCTGGGTGCAGCACATCGCCTTCGAAGTGAGCGACGCGGACGCGCTCGGCGAGGCCACGGAACGCATCATGGCCGCCGGCCTCGACGTGATCGGTCCCATCGACCACGGCCTCTTCGACTCCATCTACTTCTTCGACCCGAACGGTCACCGCCTGGAGATCGCCGCCAACAAGGGAAGCGACGAAGACCGGGCACGCGCGCGCGCCGTTGCCGAGGACATGCTGGGCGAGTGGACGCGAACCAAGCGCGCACCGAAACACGCGCGATGGCTGCATGCGCCGACCGGCGAAGGTCAGCCGGACGCCGCGTAACGCTCAACCGTTCAGGCTCGCCCCGGTCTGCTCCGCCACCAGGTCCACTACGGCGCGCAGCGCTTCCCGCTCGCTATCGCCTTCCAGGAGGCGCAGGCGGTAGAGGTCGATCTGCTCGTCGGCGCTCGCGCCTTCCCGCACGATAGCGAGGCTGTGTCGAAGTTCCCCTTCGCAGCCAAGAGCACGGGCGTCGTCCGTCAGCGTCTCGACCAGCGTTTCGATCTCGTCCGCGATATCGATCCGGCCGCCGCGGCGGGTGTCGCCCAGGAACGCCAGCATTCCGTAGCGCTGCGCGAGCCACTTGTTCTCCACGATGATCTCTGTCGGCGGCTCGTCCGGCAGGGCGCCGGCGCGATCGAGGCGCAACAGCATCCGGATCAGACACGCGTACACGGCGGCGATGCACAACGCGTCCTCGATGCGCGGGCAGACGTCGCAGATTCGCAGTTCGACCGTGGGATAGGTATTCGATGGGCGGATGTCCCACCAGAGTTCGCTGCCGTCGCCGATGAATTCCATGCGCTGGTATTCGCCCACAAGCGCATCGAACTCCGCGCGGGAATGCAGCGGGCCGGGAATGCTCGTGCGCGGCATCGCTTCGAATAGATTGAGTCGTCCACACTTGAAACCCGATTCGCGGGCGTCATAGAAAGGCGAAGAACCGGAAAGCGCGTTCAACAGCGGCAGATAGCGCCGCAACGCCGTCATGATGCGAACCCGACTGTCTGAATCGCCGAATCCGGCATGCACGTGCATGCCGTTGACCACCAGCCGTCGAACCGTGTCCTGAAAGGTGACCGCAAAGTCCTCGTATCGCTGCTTCGCAGTCGGCAATTGCGACTGCCACGCCGCGAACGGATGTGTCGACGCCGCCATGACCTCGGCACCGCAACTGCGCGCCGCTTCGAGGACAAGCCGCCGAGTGGCCCCGAGCGCCTCGCGCAACATCGCCACCGAGTCGCACACCTCCGTGTTGGTTTCGATCTGGGAACGGAGGAACTCGTGGACGACCTTTTGCGGACCGGCATGGGACGTGGCCGCTTCAAAGATGCGCGGGTCCGGGTCGGCCAGCAGATCCCCCGAGTCGGGATCGATCAGGAAGAACTCCTCTTCGATACCAAGCGTGATCGGCGGATCGTCGTCGCTGTTGGAACGGGTCATGTCGGAGCATCGTCTGGAAACGGCCGGCGACGCAGGCCGCGGCGCCGGAACAGGGCAAATCATACAACGGGGACGCCCCGCTCTCGCGCACGGCCGCCAATCGCGATCAAGGCTATTCAAAAGTCGACGAAATGGTATTCGGGATGGAGGTATTCACCCCGTTTCGGCTCGAACTGGGCTGCGAATTCCTCCATCTTGCGCTGGTTTTGTGGCCCAGCAAGGACTTTTGAATATGCCTGCAATCGCGATGGAATCGATAGCAATCGATGGCGCGTGTTGGTAAAAACCGCCTATCTGTCCATCCAGCGCTCGTTCACGGAGGCGAAAAAGGTATGAAGATCGGTATTTACGGCGGCAATGTCCGGCGCAACGCGGCGCTCACCAGTCTCGTCGACGAGATCGCGCGCTTCGAGGACGCGGGCTTCCATAGCTACTGGATGCCGCAGGTTGGAACCTTCGATGCGCTGACGATGATTGCCCTTGCCGGCCAGCGGACCAGCGCCATAGAACTTGGTACCGCCGTGGTGCCCACGTACCCCCGGCATCCGAACGCCCTCGCCCAGCAAGCCGCCACGGCCAACGCGCTCGCCGGCGGACGGCTCATCCTGGGCGTGGGCCCGTCGCACGCACCGGGCATGGAAGCGCTCGGGTTGCGGTACGAAAGCCCGGCGCGGCACATCCGCGAATACGTGACGATCCTCAAGTCCCTCGCCGCCGAAGGCAGGGCCGACTTCGAAGGCCGCATATACCGCATCAAGACCGGGTTCGCCTGTCCGGACGCCGCGCCTTTCCCCGTCGTGGTCTCCGCCCTCGCCCCCCTTATGCTGAAGGCGGCCGGCGAGGTCGCCGACGGCACCGTGACCTGGATGGTCGGCAAGAACACCATCGCCAATCACACCGCACCCCGGATCAATGAAGCCGCGGCCGCCGCTGGCCGCCCGGCCCCTCGAATCACCGTCGGGCTGCCGGTGTGCGTGCACGACGACCGCGAACAGGCCACGGCGCGGGCCGTGCAGATTTTCGGCGGCTACGGCAATCTGCCCAACTACCGCCGGCAACTCGACGCGGAAGGACTGGATCAGGCGGGAGAGATCGCCGTCGTGGGCAACGAGGACGAGGTGACCGAAACCCTCCGCGCGTACTTCGACGCCGGCGCGACCGAGGTCATCGCCAGCGTGTATCCGGCCGGGGAAGACAGCCGCGGCTCGTTCGCGCGAACCCACGCACTGCTGAGGCGACTGTTGAAGTGACGGGGCCGGCCGGCTCGGCATCTCCCGAGCTACCGGCCCTCGTGACCTTCCCGGCAATAACTCCAGCAGCGGATAGTCCCTCGATTCGTTGACGCCCGCTCTCGCCGCCAGGTATTCCCGTAGATGTCCCTCGGGAAGCAGGTTCGAAAAGTATGGCGGCGCTCGCCGGGTGGTCGTCCGGGGATCGTCCCGGATCCCGCCGGACTCGTCCATGAACGACAGGCTCAGCACTTGTCGATCCGTCCGCTCGACATACGCCCGATCGACCGCCAAAGGAATATTCTGTGTGCGGACAAAGGAGGGTTTGGAGGCTGGAGCCGGAATCGAACCGGCGTAGACGGATTTGCAGTCCGCTGCATCACCACTCTGCCATCCAGCCGTGCCGCGTCGGGCGCGGCGATACTATCACGCGACCCTTCGCCGAGTCGTCGCGCTCAGGACGTCGCGTCGTGTCTCAGGCCATCGAGCAATGTCGGCCAGGCCGCGCGCAGATAGGAAATCATCGACCAGAGCGTCATCAGGGCCGCCGCGTACAGCAACACGTAGCCGATGATGACCCACGGTCGGTCCAGCAGGGGCGGATTGGCGAGCAGGACAATGATCGAAAACATTTGCAGGGCCGTCTTGAGCTTGCCGATCCAGGTGGCGGCGACCAGCCCGCGGCGATTCACTTCGGACATCCATTCGCGCAGCGCCGAGATCACGATCTCCCTGCCGATGATGACGACCCCCGGAATGGTGAGCCAGAGATTGGCGTGGCTGCCGATCAGCAATACCAGCGCCGTGACGACGATGAGCTTGTCCGCCACCGGATCGAGGAACGCGCCGAACGGAGTGGTCTGGTTCAGCCGCCTGGCCAGGTAGCCATCCAGCCAGTCAGTCGCCGCGGCCGCGGCGAACAGCATCGCGGCTAGCCAATGCCCTGCGCCGGCGAGGACGTAGATCACCGCGAAGATTGGAATGAGGGCGATTCGCGCCCCCGTCACGATGTTCGGCAGATTGATTTCCATGGGCGAACATTCTACCGGGCCGCGCGCCCAAACGCCCGGACGCAGGTTGTTAGCCCACGTGCAGCGCCGCGTAGACGTTCTGTGCGAGACGGCGACTGATGCCGGGCACCTTGGCGATCTCTTCCTCGCTCGCCCCCTTGACCGACGCGACCGAGCCGAAGTGCGCGAGGAGCTCGCGCTTGCGCTTCGCACCCACACCGGGAATGCCGTCCAACTCGGATCGGCGCTGGCGTTTCTGCCGCCGGCCGCGATGCCCGGTGACGGCAAATCGATGGGCCTCGTCCCGGATGTGTTGCAGGAGATGCAGCGCGCCGCCGCTCGGCGAGAGGGCCAGATCTCCCTCCCCGGCCGCGATGACGCGCTCCAGCCCCGGCCTGCGCGACCGACCCTTTGCGATGGCCAGCAAACGCACGTCCTCGATCTGCAGGTCCTTCATCACCTCGACCGCGCGGTTAAGCTGGCCGACGCCGCCATCGATGATGAGCACATCGGGAAACGCCGCTTCGCTCCGTTCCCGGGAAACGCTCTCCTTCGCGCTCCCGCGCGGGGAACCCCTTCGGGAACCCCGCCGATAGCGTCGCCGCAGCGCCTGCTCCATGGCGGCGAAGTCGTCTCCCGGAGCGACGCCTTCGATGTTGAAGCGGCGGTAGTCCGACTTCAGGGGACCGTTGGTATCGAACACGACGCAGGAAGCCACCGTCTCGCCTCCGCCGGTATGGCTGATGTCGAAACACTCGAGCCGTTGCGGCAGGTCCTCGAGGCCGAGCGCTTCCCGCAGGTCGACGAAGCGGGCGAAAACATTCCTCCGGTCGGCCAGATACGCGCCAAGGGAGAGCGATGCGTTCTCCTGCGCCATCTCAAGCCAGCGCGCGCGTTGTCCGCGCACCCGGATGGACAGGCCCACCTTGCGGCCCGCGCGCGAAGTCAGCGCATCCTGCAGCACATCGCGGTCGTCAAGCTGCACCGACGCGATCACGCTCTTCGGAATTTCGCGCTCCGCGCCGCCAAAGAAGTACTGCGATAGGAACGCCGACAACATCTCTCCCGCCGGGACGCCGAGTTCGTTCTTGGGGAACCACGTGCGCTGGCCCAAGACCCGTCCGTCGCGGACGAACAGCCCCTGCACGCAGGCGAAGCCCCCGTCCATGGCGATCGCGAATATATCCGCGTCGCCGGTCGCGCCATGCACATACTGGTTTTCCTGCACGCGCCGCAGGTGGGAAACCTGGTCGCGATACCTCGCCGCCCGTTCGAACTCGAGCCGGGCCGCCGCGTCGTCCATCTTGCGTTTCAGTTCGTCCAGCACCGACTGGCTGGAACCCTCCAGGAACAGCACCGCGAGGCGAACGTCCTCCGCATACCGGGCGGCGTCGATCAAACCGACGCAGGGACCGCTGCAACGCTTGATCTGGTATTGCAGGCACGGTCGGGACCGGTTGCGGAAGAATCCATCGTCGCACGAGCGAAGCTGAAACAGCTTCTGCAGGATGTTGAGACTGTCGCGCACCGCGTATGCGCTGGGAAACGGACCGAAGTAGCGGGCATCCCGCCGCTTCGCGCCCCTGTGGAACGTCAGCCTCGGGAAATCCGCATGGCCGGTCAGGCAGATGTAGGGATACGACTTGTCGTCCCGCAGGACCACGTTGTACGGCGGGCGCTCTTCCTTGACCAGGCTCTGTTCGAGCAGCAGCGCCTCGGTCTCGCTTTGGGTGACGGTGACCTGCACATCGTCGATCCTGGAAACCAGCGCCATGGTCTTCGCGGAAAGACCGGATGCGCGGAAATAGCTGGTCACGCGCGCCCTGAGGTTGCGCGCCTTGCCGACATAGAGCGACCGGCCGTCGGCGTCGAGCATCCGATAGACGCCGGGCTTCTTCGTGAGAGACGCCAGAAAGGTTTCCGCGTCGAAGCGTCCGGTCCCCGCCATTGCCGAACTATACGGCGACGTTCACTCCCGGGGCAACGCCACGCATCCGGTGGCGGACAACCGGCGCGACCAGCGCAGCCGCGCCGCGAGGCTCCAGCAGCGCTTCCAGCGGAGATTCAGTCGGGGAGCGTTAGCCCGCATATGTCACCAAGGGCCGCGATGATCGCGCAGGATTTTGCCCGCGCGGGCGTGCTCGGAGCCCTCAGCCGGGGAGCGCGAGGGGAAACCCCCCGCAAGAGAAGAGTCGGAAGCATAGCCATCGCTGATGGTGCAGCGAGCATGCGCGCCCACGCGGGCAAAAGCGAGGGCGCGGCAGCGCGGTCTGTTTCCGGCGCGAACGTCGAAAATAGAACGCACCTCATTGAAATGCAACGAACTTTATTGTTTCGACAAGCGCCTTGGTGAGATATGCGGGTCAGGGTCTGGCGGGCCTTCCCGTTCTGATGCGCGCTCCCGTTCCGGCCTGCCGCGCCGCCGCTGTCATCCCGACAGATTCGCGAGCGTGATATCCGTCTCCTCGGGCGCGAGCTTCTGCGCCCGCACAGGACCGCTTGGCGCCGTCATATCCTCTTCCCCCTCCACCGGGATGGGACTGCTGGGCGCAAGGGGCAACGATGGATGGATCATCCCGTGCTTGACCGCGAGGAGCGCCAGTTCCACATCGCTCGACACCTTCAGTTTTTCGAAGATCCGGTAGCGGTAGCTGTTGACGGTCTTTGGACTCAAATGCAGGTTGTGCGAGATTTCCTGCACGCGGTGACAATTGATCACCATCAGCGTGATCTGCATCTCCCTGCTGGAGAGTTGTTCAAACGGACAGAGATCTTCATTGTCGAGGGTGCGCAACGCGAGTTTCTGCGCGACATCGGCGCTCACGAACCTCTGGCCCGAGAACGCGCGGCGGATCGCCATCATCAGTTCTTCGAGAGTGGAACTCTTGGTCACGTAGCCACAGGCGCCGGCTTTCAGGGATTGGGAAGGATAGGGTTCGTCTCGACACCCCGTGACCATGACGATGCTGATGTCCTTTTCCAGTCGAATGATGCGCCGCGTCGCTTCGAGGCCGCCGATTCCCGGCATGACGATATCCATCAACACGACGTGGGGCATCAGTTCCCGGCTGAGTTCTATCGCCCGTTCGCCGCAGTCGGCGCGGCCAACGACATCGATCAGATTGACATCTGCAAGCGCCCGGCTCAGTCCAATGACGAACAACTCGTGATCGTCCACGATGAGCGTACGAATCATCTCCCTTCCCTCTGCTTCTGCTCATCGCTAGACCATATTGAAGCGCGAGGGGCGAAGATAGATGGTCATCGAACATCCTCACCCTTTTTCATCAAAATTCCACTATCCAATAGTGGTTTGATATCACCAGCATCGTTCTGGCTGACATCAGCGATTGGGAATGTCTGGTCTCAGTCGCCGGTAAACGCCTGCAGCCCGGTCTGCGCCCGCCCCAGGATCAACGCGTGGACATCGTGGGTCCCTTCGTAGGTATTGACGGTTTCGAGGTTCATGACGTGGCGGATCACGTGATACTCGTCCGAGATACCGTTCCCGCCGTGCATGTCGCGCGCCATCCGGGCGATGTCGAGGGCCTTGCCGCAGTTGTTGCGCTTCATGAGGGATATGGTCTCGACCGGCAGGCGGTCCTCGTCGAGCAGCCGACCGATGCGCAGGCAGCCCTGCAGGCCCAGGGAGATTTCCGTCTGCATGTCGGCAAGCTTCTTCTGGATAAGCTGGTTCGCCGCGAGCGGACGGCCAAACTGCTTGCGGTCGAGCGTATAGCGTCGGGCGGCGTGCCAGCAGAACTCTGCCGCGCCCATGGCGCCCCAGGCGATGCCGAAGCGGGCGCGGTTCAGGCAACCGAACGGGCCGCCGAGACCCCTGGCTTCAGGCAACAGGTTCTCGCCGGGAACGCGTACGTCGTCGAGCACGATTTCCCCGGTGATCGACGCGCGCAGGCTCATCTTGCCCTTGATCGCGGGCGTCGAGAAACCTTCCATGCCGCGTTCCACCAGGAACCCCCGGATGACCCCGTCGAGCTTGGCCCAGACGACGGCCACGTCCGCGATGGGCGAGTTCGTGATCCACATCTTGGCGCCGTTCAGCACGTAGTCGTCGCCATCGCCGACCGCCCGGGTCACCATGCCGGCCGGATCGGAGCCATGGTCCGGCTCCGTCAGGCCAAAGCATCCGACCAGTTCGCCGGAAGCGAGCCCCGGCAGGAATCGCTCCCGCTGCGACTCCGTGCCGTAGGCGTATATCGGGTACATCACGAGGGAAGACTGCACGCTCATGGCGGAGCGGTAGCCGCTATCCACGCGTTCTATTTCCCGCGCCACGAGGCCATAGGAGGTGTAGGACACGCCGGCGCAGCCGTACTTTTCAGGCAAGGTCGCGCCGAGAAAGCCCGCCGCGCCCATTTCGTTCATGATCCCGCGGTCGAAACGCTCGTGCCGATTGGCCTCGACCACCCCCGGCAGCAGCCGGTCGTCCGCGAAGCCGCGCGCGGAATCGCGTATCAGCCGCTCTTCGTCGGACAGTTGGTCGTCCAGCAGGAACGGATCTTCCCAGGCAAATGCGGTACGCGCCATCGTTAACCCTCCGAATGTCCCGGTCGGCCAGCCCCGCTAGCCCTACCGAGTAGTCACATATTGACGTGGCAACGGGTTAGGTTTTCTGCCTCAGGGCGTGTTTGCGGCCTTCCTTGAACCCGGTTTCGAAGCCGGTCTGGAGCCCGATTTGGTGGCCCAGCGAGGCACTGGTGAGACGGGTCTGCCCATGCCACATGACCTGATGACCGGGGTCGGGATCGTGCTTGCGGTTGCGATAGCCGCCGAGGTGGGCCACCAGGCGTACGGCATCGCCGAGTCCTTCCGGTGCCGACAGGCCGTGCTGGTGGGCATAGTCGCGCAGGAAGGCGAGTTCGTGGTCGGTGAACATCAGTTGCGGTTCGCAGTCGGGCACCTGGCGTCCGAGCAGCGTCATGACCATGATGCGCCAGGCGATGACGGCATTGATGGCGATGGCCCGCCGCAATCTGTCTGCCGTGCGGAACAGCAGGTGCTCCACCCCGCAGCCTGATTTGAGCACCCGGAAGAAGTCCTCGATGCGCCATCTCTGGAGGTAGAAGCCGACGATGTCGGCGGCCTGTGACGGTGTCTCGACCTGACACGTGGTCAGCAGGAACCACTGGACGGGGTCCTCGTCTTCGGGTGGGTGGCGTTCCACGATGTGGACCGCCCAGACCGTCATCGGTGCGCGCCCTTTCATGGTCTGTGTCGCCGGCAGGGTGACGCGGCGGAACCGCAGGTCACAGGTGGCCAGGCGCTTGCGGCGTGCCGGACGCGCCTTCTTCCTGGAGGACTTGGGCCGTGCCGTGAGTCCGTCGATCTCGACATCGATCAGGCCATCGGGCTCGCCACCGCGCATGACGGCAAAGAGCTTCGATGGTCCCAGAACCCGGTCGTGCGTGGCACGGACCAGCAACTCCACCCGTGGATGGCGGCGCTGCTGATCGAACAGCTCGAAGCGGTCCGCCTCCCGGTCGCAGACATAGATGATCCTGGTCTTGCCCGTGACCTCCCGTGCCGCCCGCGCCACATCGCCGAACCCGTCAAGCCAGCGCCGTGTCTGACGCCGTGTCCCCTCCCGGGACACCTCCTGATCGAAGTTCAGGTCCAGCACCCCAAGCGGCAGACCGGTCCCGGTCACGGCCAGGGTCGCATGCAGCGACAACCCCAGGCTCTTCGCGCCGGTCTGGTTCTTGCCGATGACCTCCAGGCCGTCGCAGCCGGGGCGCGTCGAGAAGCTCAGATCGGTGCCGTCCCGCAGCGCCAGCACCGTGGTCTGACCACGGATCCGCTGCACGCTGCGCTCCCGGTGCGGCGCAAGAATCGCCGGAACCGTGACGTCCGACTCCGCGGGCGCCTCGATCAGACGGTAGAACCCGGTGATCTCCTTGCCGCCACTGGCGCTGCTGGCGTTGATCTTCCCTCCCGGGTAGGACGCCAGAAGACCCGCGCTCTTCACCAGACGTGCCGACAGTCGCTTGTCACCCAACGGCGCTCCTCCAAACTCGTTGGCGGCCCACGCGGCCGCGTTCAGGCCCGCTCCCGGCTCCAGCACCGGGGCATGATCAACCCACTCGACCCCGAGCCGGCGACGCCAGTCCGCTGCCAAGGCGTGCATGAACACCGTCTTGACCGTCTGCCCACGCTGCTTCCTCGCATCCTGACGGCCCCGCCCCGCGGTGCGGCCGACCATGAGGAAGTTGGCCGCTCTCAGACAGGTGCCCGCCACACCGGCATCGGCAAAGCTCTCCACCAGCCAGGGACGATAGCCGTAGCGGGCCTCGAAGTCCCGCGGCAGACGCCGCAGCACCCGCCCCAGCGCATGGCTCGCCAGGTGCGCACAGAAAACCGAAGGACGGATCAGGAAGCGGCTCAGGCAAACAGCCCGGTGCAGGTGGTCACGGCGCACTGCATCGCTCCACGCCATCCAGTGATCACGCGCCGACACCCGCAGGGCCGCGGCAGAGAACCCGACGCAACCCAGCCAGCCATGGGCCGAGCCCACGAGGTGGCGCACCTGACAACCGGCAAAGGTCGTCATGCCATGGGGATGTTCGTGCGCCATCAGCGTGTTCCACACTTCACGCTCACAGCGCTGCGTCACCATCCGGATATCGAGATCCCGGATCCGGGCCGGGTGTCGTGGAACATCGACCGGCTCGTCAACCGCGGCCTCAAGCTGGCGCGGCCTGTTCGCCACCGCTGCCCGTGGTGCCGGCAGGACAATCTCCGGCGACGCCCGAGCCAGCGTCGCCAGCGCCTTCATGCAGCCCGCAAGCTGCAGACGGCCGCGCGTGTCGACTGAAGGAGAACTCCCCGCAGATCCTGCGGGCAAAGGCCCGCCGGCTGTCGAACCGCTCCTGCGACAGAATAGCGACGATCCGCAAACGTGCCGCCTCGTCGCGCAGCGTGCGGCTGATCTGGGACTGGGCCATGGTGGCGCAGGTGTACAGGACGACAGGCCCATTGTCCAGCCCTTTTTATGACTACTCGGTAGCGCTAGCCCGCATGCGTCACCAAGGGCCGCGATGATCGCGCAGGATTTTGCCCGCGTGGGCGTGCTCGCGAGCGGAAGCATAGCCGTCACTTATGGTGCAGCGAGCATGGACGCCCGCGCGGGCAAAAGACCAGCGAGGGCGCGGCAGCGCCGTCTGTTTCCGGCGCGACCGTCGAAAATGGAACACGCCTCATTGAAATGCAATCACCTTTGTTGATCCGACAAGCGCCTTGGTGACATATGCGGGCTAGGCGTGCGCCGGTATGCGAACCTTTTCGTACAAACGTTCTGCGCTCGCACGCGCCGCGTCGGCGAAGTCAGCGACACCGCCGGCATAAATGATGCTGCGAGACGCGCTCACTACCAGGCCCCGGCCGTTCGACGCCACGCAGCGTCGAACCGCAGCCGGGTCGCCGCCCTGAGCGCCGACCCCCGGGACCAGCAGGGGTATATCCCCCGCGGCTTCCCGCACCGCTGTCAACTGATTGGGATATGTCGCGCCGACTACCAGCATCAGGTCGCCTTCGTCCCGCTCGGCGGCGGCCCGGGCGATGCGCAGGTACATTGGATCCTCCCGCGGAAACTCCTGCAGCCAGCCGCTGTCCGGATTGCTCGTACGGCAGACCAGCGCCACGCCTCGACCGCCATAGGACCGGTACGGCGCAATGCTCTCCCATCCAAGATAGGGATTGACCGTGACACAGTCCGCGTCGTAGCGCTCGAATGCCTCCTTGGCGTACTGCTCCGCGGTGGACCCCATGTCGCCGCGCTTGGCATCGAGGATCACGGGGATGCCGGGATGCGACGCGTGGATGTACGCGATGAGTGCTTCGAGGTCACGCTCCGCGCCGCACGCCGAAAAGAACGCGATCTGCGGCTTGTAGGCGCAAACGAGGTCTGCGGTGACATCGACGATGGCGCGGCAGAAGTCGAGTATCGGACGCTCGCGCCCGGGCATGAGTTCCCGCACGCGTTCAAGGTCGGGATCGAGCCCCGCGCAAAGGAATCCGCCGGAGCGTTCCCAGGAGCTTTCCATTTGCTCACGAAAGTGAGAGCGCACCACGTCCTCAGCTCGAGATTTCATGCGGGAAGTCGGACGCGATCATTGATTCCATTGCCTTTCCGGGATATGGACGATGATGCCGTCGAGGGATTCGGTCATGAACACCTGGCACGACAGCCTGCTGTTGTCGCGGCAGTCGTCGAGGTACCGCAGGAGCGCCTGCTCGTCGTCGATCATCGAGGGCAGCCTGCCGAGCCAGGGCGCTTCGACGTAGCAATGGCACGTCGAACACAGGCACGCGCCGCCGCACTGCGCTTCGATCCCCGCCACGCCGTTGTCGAGCGCGCAATCCATGATGGAATCCCCGATGTTTGCAGCAAGTGTCTGCCGGCGGCCGTCCGAATGGACGAAGACAATCCCGGGTCGTTTCACAACTGCATTGTAACCGCTAACATGGCCTCTTTTCGGGGAGTCCGGCTTGGTCATCGGCTTGACCGGGGGCATCGCATCGGGGAAGTCCACTGCCGCCCGCCACCTCGCATCCCTCGGCGCGCGCGTGATCGATGCGGATGCGCTCGGCCACCGCGCCTACGAGCCGGATACCGACGCATACAAGGCCGTGCTGGCAACCTTCGGCGAGGAGGTTCGCGGGACCGACGGTCAACTCGACCGCAGGGCCCTCGGCGGCAAGGTGTTTGGAGATCCCGCCGCGATGAAGCAACTCACCGACATCATGTGGCCCGAAATCCGTCGCCTCGCCGAAGTCGAGATCGCGGCCGTTCGGGAGACAGACGCCGGCACAGTTGTCGTCCTTGAAGCGGCAGTGCTGTTCGAGGCCGGCTGGCAGGATGCCGTGGACGAAACCTGGGTGGTCACGGTCGAGCCGGAAATCGCCGTGCAGCGGGCCATGGAACGCGACGGCCTGGACCGGTCGGCCGTCCAGGCGCGCATGGACGCGCAACTTTCCAACGCGGAACGTATCGCGCTCGCCGATGTCGCTGTCGACAACTCGGGGGCCGAAGCCGCGATGCGCGCACGGCTGGACACCGAGTGGGCGCGCGTGACATCGACCGGAGCCTGCGCATCGTGATCCTCGACCTCCACGCGCACTCGGTCAAATCCGACGACGGGCGCGCGAAGGTGCGCAACTATTGCCAATGGATTCATTCGCGCAACATCGGCATCGACGGATTCGTGCTCACCGAACACCGCCAGTTCGACTTCGAGTCCGACTACTCCGGACTCGCCGAGCAGTTCGGGCTGGTCATCCTGAAGGGCAGCGAAGTCGAAACCGAGTACGGCCACGTGCTCGTGTTCGGCGTGACCGAACCCCTGACCCGGGAGTTCGACTTTGCATCCATCGAACTGGCCCTGGAAGACGTCATCGTCGCCTGCGACCGCCACCAGGCCGTCGCCGTGCCATGCCATCCGGGGCGCAAGCGCGTCGGAATGAGCGCGCATATCGACGACCTGGGCGCTCCGAAGGGCGTGCGCATCGTAGAGGTCAGGAACGGCGGCAGCCGCGGCGACGAGGACGACATCGCCCGTCGCATGGCGGATCGCTTCGACTATCTGGGTATCGGCGGCAGCGACGCGCACATCGTCAGCCAGATCGGACGCTGCGCGACACGCTTCCCGAATCCCGTGGCGTCGGAAGCGGAGTTGGTCGAAGCGCTACGCGCCGAGGAATTCGAAGCGATATCCGTCGGCGCGTAGCCATATCGCTCGTGTCCGATGCCATCGCCGCATACGGGCGCGGACAGCATGAACCCGCGCGGGAGCGGATGGGTCTGGCCATGTCCGATCTGGAACGGCTCGGCGGGAGTCACGCGCAACGCGATGTCTTCATCGACCTCGCAATCTCTGCGGCAGTGCGCGCTGGCGCGCGGGACGAAGCGGAACGCATGGCAAGGGAGCGATCTACACGGCGGGCGAGTCATCTGGACGACGACTGGCTGGCACGGCTTGTCGCCCAGGGGCACGGTTCAAGAGCCTGATGTCGGAATCAAGGCAGCCCCTGCCGCGAGAGTTGCTTGAAATCGTCGGACGACCACGGCAGCCGACACCATCAGGCCCTCAACAAACGCCGGCGCCCGGCGACACGACGGGCTGCCCCGGAGCGGGCGGGACGTAGAAGACATAGGTTTGGTGGAGCCAGCCGGGATCGAACCGGCGACCTCCACAATGCCATTGTGGCGCTCTCCCAGCTGAGCTATGGCCCCAAGTGACATCGTGCGTTTCACACGACGTCAGGCGCGCGATGATATGCGCCCCGCCCCTGGTGTCAATTTTTGCCTCACGCTTGTCCGACGACTCGCGTTCGACTTCATTGATCGAACGGGCACCCGTTCGTCGACCTTCAACGCGATGCGCAGGCGACACGCGGAGACTACGACCTGTCGCGAAGCTCCAACGCTAGTTCCCGAAGACCAACGGCTTCCGTGCGTCCAGAGACTGGAAAGCGGTCGTCGCCAGCGTGAACGACGATAGCGCGGGCCGGCCTTATGACCTCGCAGGCCGAGTGAAAACCGCGACTGACCTTGGGCGCAAGGGAGCGCTTGACCTCGATCGCCCACATCTCGCCACTCCCGAATTCGATGACAAGGTCGATCTCCGCCCCGCCGCTGGTGCGGTAGAAGGACGCCAGGGCCGGCCAGCGCAGTGACCCCAGAAGAGTCTCGACGGCGAAGCCTTCCCAACTCTGGCCGACCACCGGGTGTCCGGCGAGTGCATCCGAAGACGGAATGCCTAGCAGTGCATGCACCAGGCCGCTGTCACGAACGTAGACCTTGGGCGACTTTACGAGGCGCTTGCCAACGTTCGCCCGCAAGGGCGGGAGACGCCTGACAAGCAGCAGATCTACCAGCAGGTCGACGTATCGCGTGACCGATTGGGGGCTCACTTCCAGCGCATGCGCCAATGCCGAGGCGTTCAAAAGCGCTCCCTGCCGGTGAGCGAGCATCGTCCAGAGTCTTTCCAGGACGGCGGCAGGGACGCGCGGCCCGAATTCGGCAACATCACGCTCCAGATAAGTCCTGATGAAGTCCTTGCGCCAGGTCAGGCTCGCTTCATCGTCGGGAGCGAGGTAGCTCATCGGGAATCCGCCGCGCAACCAGAGCCGCTCTCTGGCAGCGCGTCCGTCCTCCACTTCGATCGGCGACAGAGGGGTCAGATCGAGATAGGAGACCCGGCCAGCAAGCGATTCGCCGGATTGCCGCAGGAGATCAATCGATGCCGATCCCAGAATGAGAAAACGACCCACGCCCTTTCCCTGGCGGCGCCCGCGGTCGATCACGCCCCGCATGGTTTGAAACAGTTCCGGAGCGCGATGAATCTCGTCGAGAATCACGAGGCGGTCCTCGACGCTATCGAGGTACAAAACGGGTTCTGCCAAGCGATTACGGTCATCACGATCCTCAAGATCGAGGTAGATCGCGTCACGCCGCTCGCCGATGTCAAGTGCCAGCGTAGTCTTGCCCGATTGTCGCGGGCCGACAATAGCGACGGCTGCCTGCATTTCCAGCGCGTCAAGAACATCATCGCGAAGCATTCTAGGAATCATATTAGTGTATATTGTCTACTTCACGGATAATTTACAAGGACAATGATGGGCAGGCTCGTCCAACGCATGCGTAGCGCCATCGAGCATCCGGTTCTTCAACCGAGAGGCCCTGGGGGTTCTGGAACCCGACGCCAGGCGAGAGACTCGGGCATCCGCTTCGCGGATCCCCAACGGGGCTCGTCAGTCCTCCGCGCCGGAACGGGCGACGGCGCGGAGGGCCGCGAAATCCCTGTCCAGCCGCTTCGCGGCTTTTTTCGATATGCCGCCAAGGGCGACTATCGCCGAGCGCAGGCGGATGCGCGTCAGGTCCGCGCCGAGAAACGCCATGGAGTCGAACAGCGGCAGCGCCGTCGCGCGACCGGAGACCGCCACGAACAGTGGAAACAGGAAGTCGCGCAGCTTGATGTCCATCTTCTCGGACAGCGCCCTGCATTCCCGCATCAGTTCGCTGCCATCCCAGGCCCGCAGCGTCGTCATCATGGCGAGAGCGTGGTGCAGGACGCGCTTGCAGTCCTCTTCGGTCAACGTCCTGTGCTGGAACAGATCCGCGGACAGCGCCCGGCGCTCGCCCAACAGGTAGTCGACCTGGGGGGCGAGGTCGATCAGGCGCTCGGTGCGGGACTGGATCATCGGCACAAGGCGCTCGAGCCGGTCGCGGTTGAGCGCCCACTGTCCGACCCGGTCGGCGAACTCTGCCGGCGACAGGTTGCGGATGTACTGGCCGTTCAGCCAGTTGAGCTTTTCCAGACCGAAGACCGGCCCGCCCGTGGAGACGCGGTCCAGATCGAATTCCGCGATCATTTCGTCAACGCTGAATAGCTCGCGCTCATCCGGCATCGACCACCCCATCAGGCCGAGATAGTTCAGAAGCGCTTCGGGCAGATAGCCGACATCGCGAAAGTAATGCAGGCTCGTCGGGTTCTTGCGCTTGGACAGCTTGCTCCGATCCGGGTTGCGCAGGAGCGGCAGGTGCGCGTGCTCCGGCATATCCCAGCCGAAGTGGCGATAGAGGAGCTCGTGCTTCGGCATCGAGGTGATCCAGTCATCGCCGCGCAGGACATGAGTGATGCCCATCAGATGGTCGTCAACAACGACAGCGAGGTGGTAGGTGGGGAACCCGTCGCTCTTCAGCAGGATCTGCATGTCGACCTGGGACCAGGGAATCTCGATCGCGCCGCGCAGCCGGTCCTCGAAACGGCAGGCGCCGTCCGACGGCACTCGCATGCGCACGACGTGCGGCTCACCCGCCTCCGCCCGGGAGGCGGCGACCGCCGGGTCCAGACCCGCGCACAGACCGTCGTAGCGGGACGTCTCGCCGCGTTGGCGCTGCGCGCGCCGCAACGCATCCAGGCGATCGGGCGTGCAGAAGCAGTAAAAGGCCCTGTCCTCGTCCACGAGACGTTGCGCGTGGCGGCGATAGATGTCCACGCGCTCGCTTTGCCGGTAGGGACCGCAGGGCCCTCCCCGGTCCGGACCCTCGTCCCACTCGATGCCCGTCCATCGCAGCGCGTCCATGATCATGGACTCCGATGCAACGTCGGATCGCTCCCTGTCGGTATCTTCGATCCGCAGGATGAACCGGCCGCCGTGGCGGCGGGCGAAGACCCAGTTGAACAGCGCCACGTAGGCGGTGCCCACATGGGGGTCGCCGGTGGGCGAAGGCGCGACGCGGGTGCGAACAGTCATCCGGAATACGGACAGCGGAATCGACCGATATTATAGGGGAACGACGGCGCCCGCCCGGCGATGGTCCGCATCGCGACAAGACTGTCGGTCAGGTAAGGTGGCTCCAACAGGAGCCTCGGCGTGTTCAGACGATGTTCGCAGCCGCGACGTCGTCCATGACCTCCGCTTCGTCTCCCGTCACCAGTTCCCATGCGTCATCGACCCGCAGGAGCGCGCGGGCAAGCTTGTTGTTGAGCGCGTGGCCCGACATGTAGCCTTCGAACGCACCGATGACCGGCCGGCCGAGCAGGTAGAGGTCGCCGATGGCGTCGAGCACCTTGTGCTTGACGAATTCGTCCTCGTAGCGCAGGCCGCCCGCGTTCATGACGCCGCGACCGTCGATGCCCACGGCGTTTTCGAGACTCGAACCGAGGCATCGGTTGATGGCCTGGGCTTGCTCGAGTTCTTCAACTTCGCCAAACGATCGCGCACGGCTGACCTCGTTGATGTACGAGTTGTGCGCGAAGTCGAGTTCCGCGAACTTCGGGTACCGCCTGTAGACCGGATTGTCCTTGACGAAGGTATAGGCGGCCTTGAACCCGTTGTAGGGCGCGAGGGACGCCCAGGCCTCGCCTTGGGACACCATGATCTTGCGCGTGATCCGCAACAGCTTCTTGGCGGCGGGCAATTCCTCGATGCCAACGCTCCGGATCAGGTTGACGAACGGCGCGGCGCTTCCATCCATGATCGGCACTTCCTCACCGGAAAGCTCGACCAGGACATTGTCGATTCCGAGGCCCCACAGGCCCGACATCAGGTGTTCCACCGTCGCAACCTGCACACCATCCTGAATTATGCTGGTGGACAAGGTCGTGTCCGATACATTCTGTACGAGGGCGCGGACGGGGCGGGAATTCCTGATATCGGTGCGAATGAAACGGACCCCGGTATCGGCGTCGGCAGGGCGAAGCGTCATGCGCACGTTTCTGCCCGAGTGCACGCCGATTCCGATGGCGTGCACGGGAGCGCGAATGGTTTTTTGACTTAGCATTATTTGGTTTGTCCGGTAGGCATGCTTAGCTTTCGGCCAAGTGCACACATGATAAACGCAAGAAATATCAAAATGAAGGAAAAATGGAGAAAAAAACGGAAAAAGATGGGGAATCTGCGGATGCTGGCCAACAACATGGACCCGGTCGATGTTTGAAAAGCTGAGACAGCTTGTCCGGCAGCAGACGGCGGCATCAAGCGTCCCCGACGAAGCGGTTTCTGTCGCGCAGGCTGCCGCCATGCTGCTTCTGGAGGTGGCGTGGGCCGACCACGAGATCGAACCGCGTGAACTCGACGCCATGCGACGCACTCTCAAGTCGCTCTACGACATGGAAGACGGCGCGATAGAGGCGCTGATTCGCCGAGCCAGGGACGACCACGACGAGAGCACCGGCCTGTTCCCGTTCACGCGCACCCTGAACGACGCGCTCACCATGGAAGAAAAGACCGCGTTGCTCATGGAGCTGTGGCGGCTGACCCGCTTCAGCGGCGAGCAGCACCGCTACGAGGAGCACGCCATACGCCGGATCGCGGACCTGCTCTATCTCAGCCACGAGGACTTCATCGCGACCAAGCTGGCCGCGAGAAAACACGCCTGAACCGCGCGGCGCGACAGCGCCGAGAATCGTTGCCAAGCTAGTGTCGTGTCCCGCAAGTTTCTGGTACTTCAGAGTTCGCCATGCGCGTCAATGCAAGGCGTGGTCCGCAGTGAATATCTGGCATATTCGCAAGGACCACAACGCAGCAGTGGCGTGCATGGCGATCTCCCGAAGGGCGCGTTCCACGGGGCCTGTGGCGGTGTTGCGCCCCTTGGAAATGGAGCCCACCATTCCCTGCGGGGACGCGCCTTGCCACAGACCCCGTGGAACGCGCTGAAGTGCCATATACTTGCGGGACACGACACTAACCCGGCGGCTCGACCGCTTCCAGCGTGGCGACGAGGTCCCGGAAATTCTCGCGGTTCGACTCGTTCAATCCCATCAACGCCCTGTGCGCCTCCAGCACGCGCCGGCGCAGGTCGTCGACCGAGGTTTTCGCCTGCGGCAACTCGGCGATCTGCGCCTCCTCCACGAGCGGCTTCTCGACGATGTGGAACACGTCGTCGAATCCCACGGTTAGCAGCACGCGCGTGACGTCCGAGTTCGTCGACACGAGGGTTGGCGTGAATCCATACAGGTCCGAAGCCTGGATGGACAGTTTGGCAAGAATGCCGAGCGACGTGCTGTCAATCCCCTCGGTGGCCGTCAGGTCGACCAGCACGGATTTGAAATCCTCGTCCCGGAACATTTCCGAGAGGAAGTCGTCCACCGCCGCACACAGGTTCACGCGCACATCGCCGACGAACTTGATCAGGTACATGCCGTCCTGGTCCGCGACCAGGATTCGGCCGGGGGTCCTCGGTGCCGGGGGCGGGCGCTCCGTCAACGCGCGCGCGGTCCGCTGGTCGCTCATGCGCGCTACCCTTCGCATCCGACCATGAGGCAGGCGACATCGTCGGGGCCGACAACCGTGGCATCGATACCGATCGCGGACCAGAACCGATCGATGTCCGCTCCGCACTCCACCGCGCCGCGCCGCAAACGGGTCTCCTTGTTCGCGAAGCCGGTTTCCGGCATCACTTCGAGGATGCCGTCCGACAGCATCACGAGGTTGTCGCCCTCCTCCAGTTCGGTGGATGCCGACACGTATTCGACCTGATCGAACAGCCCCACCGGCTTGCCTGCCAGTTCAAGCAAACGGGACTCGCTGTCCCGAACATGGATGGCATGCAGCAGGTGCCCGCCGTTGGCGTAGCACAGTTCATTGGTCCTCAGGTTGACGACGCCGATGAACATGGCCACATGCTTGTCGATGCGATTGTCGAGAATCTCGCGATTCAGGGCGACGAGAATCTCGCCCGGCGCGCGAAGCATGCTGGACCGGTATTCGCGCCTGAGACGGCGGGAGAAGTTCTTCAGGATCACGGTGACGAACGCGGACGACGCACCATGACCGGACACGTCGGCGATGTAGAAGACGAAGTGGTCGTCGGTGATGCGAAAGTAGTCCACGAAGTCGCCGGACAGCAGCAGGGACGGCTGAATGCGGTGTCGCAGGCGATATTGATCTATCGCGACGGGATTGGGCGGCAGCATGCCCATCTGGATATAGCGTCCCGCCCGCTGGTCCTGTTCGAGGTCGCTTACCTGCTGGAACAGGGCCGGGTCATTGGCGCGACGAACCCGCGAACGGTGAACGTTCCTCTCGACGATCTCCGCGATGATGCCCGCTCGCGCCGGCCATGGCAGAACGTCGGTAAACCCGAGCGCCATCGCCAGGGCAAGGTTCGGGGCCGATGGCGGCGACAGGGCGACCAGGACGGCCGGAACGCGTTCCATTCTTCGCGCCAGGGGACGTGCCAGGGTTACGAGCGAAGCGGCATCGCGAAAGCCGAGGAGGAACATGTCGGCTGCATCGAGAACCGGCAACTGATCCGCGCGGGCGCGGGTCGAGTCGTAACCTAGTTCAGTCAGGCGCTGGACCAACGATGCGGCTATTGCGTCATCGTCATCCATCACCACGATGGACATTGGATTTCCGCACATGGTGGCGATAGGGCGCGCACCCTACTCCTTTCGAACGCCCACGACAAGACGGATCGAACAGACGGATCGAACAATCGATTCAGTCCGGGTTCATGCGGGCAGGTCGGACGGGCTCGCCGCGGGATTCTCGCCGGGCGATCCGACTATCCCCAGCGTGGCGAGCCGTTGCAGGATGTCCGCGCCGGACTCGATGATCCGCTCGGTGTCGCGCCCGAGTTCGGCGGCGACCCGCTTCAGCGCATGTCGGGCCGTGGGGGCGTCGCCCAGGATCTGCAGCAGGCGCACCGTCACTTCGTTGGACGACATGATTCGCGCGCGCTCCGCCTCGTCCCGGTATCCGATGAGCCACGTAGCTTTTTCCGGCGGCGCCGCCGGAAGAAAGTCGGGTCCTATGCGGTGCACCGGGAATCGATACCGGAGCGGCATGGCTACCGGCGATAGCGCGAGGGGAAGGTCGAGGACGGAGGCGGCTTCGGCGCCCTCCTCCGACGGCTCGCCGGAGGGCATGCCGAACGGCTCCGCGTCGGACAGGTTGAGCGCGAACGCCACCCACTCGAAATGGCACAGCTCCAGCAGAAAAGGGGGATCCCCGGAAGCATCGCGCTCGGTTTCGAGGTAGGCCAGGAACTCCTCGGGAATCTGCCGGAAGTATGGCGAGCCGGACACATGGCGATGGATGAAGTCGCGCACCATCGCGTCCCAGCGCGCATCGCTCAGGATGCGGCGGGCGATGCGAAATGTCCCCGCGAGGAAGTTCTCGATGTTCTGGTGGACGAGGTTCGCGTAGACATTCATGCGCCGCAACGGAACACCGGCGGGCGGCGCGTTGCGATCGGGATGACGGATGTACGCCGCGAAGTCGAACTGGGCGGCGCGATATCCTGGCAGATTCCTGCCGCGCACGTGCTAAGCGCTCGCCACGGCCACGGAAGCCTTTGAACGCGCGGCGTCCTGAATGGATCGAATGCGCCTGACTTCGTCAAGGAGTTCCGGCAGCGGCGGGAAATTGAAGTCTCGCTCAAGCAGCGTGGGGATCACTCCGAAGTTCGCGTACGCACGTTCGAGCAGATCCCAGACCGGTTCGATCACCGCGGCGCCGTGCGTGTCGATACGCAGGTCCTCCGCGGGCACGCCATGTCCGGCGATGTGGACATACACCGCCCGTTCCCCGGGCAATCCATCCAGGAACCCTTCCGGGTCATAGCCGAAATTGATGCTGTTGACGTAGATGTTGTTGACGTCGAGAAGAAGGTCGCAGTCCGCGCGGGAGATCACCGCCTTGACAAACTCCAGCTCGCTCATCTCCTGGCCGGGAGCGGCGTAGCAGGAGACGTGTTCCACAGCGATGCGCCGTTCCAGGATCTCCTGCGTTCGCCGGATGCGTCCGGCGACGTACTCCACGGCTTCGCCGGTGAACGGGATCGGCATGAGGTCGTAGAGGTGCCCGTGATCGCTGCAGTAGCTCAGGTGCTCCGTGTAGCAGCGCACGTCGAATTCATCGAGAAACGTCTTGATATTTCCGAGCAGATCGGTATCGAGGGGCGCAGGAGAGCCGAGGGAAAGGGACAGGCCGTGACAGACCATGGGAAAACGCCGGGCGTATGCGCGGAATTGTCGACCGAATCGGCCGCCGACGCCGATCCAGTTTTCCGGCGCGATCTCCATGAAATCCACGGCGGCATCCACTTCCACCGCGTGGTCGGCCAACTGGGCAAACATCCCCCTCCGCAAGCCGAGCCCAACGCCCTGCACGGGATGATTCATGACTGGAAAGAAGGAAGTGCCGGGCGCATCAAGCAGCGCCCGGTACTTCGGGCATCACCGGAGTGACTTACTCTTCCGCGGGGGCTTCTTCCGCTTCTTCTTCGTCGCCGTCGCCGTCGCCGTCGCCGCTTTCGTCGTCGCCGCCTTCGTCGTCGCCGCCTTCGTCGCCACACTTGCCTTCGCCGCACTCACCTTCGGCGTCATGGCTGTCGGCGAGAAGCTCGTAGCCGTCGCCAGCCGCGTCGAGGGCGAATGGATCCTCTTCCGTGTCAGCAAACGCCGCGCCCGCCAGACCTGCGGTCATGACTGCACCGACGGCAACAGTAATCGGCTTAACCTTGTAGTTCATCGATTTCGTTCCTTCCAAAATTTTGTTCCGATCACGCATCGTTAAGGGTACGCAACCACACTCGAACGCGGAAAATTCCAGCGCCCGCTCCGATTCTATTCACATAGTGAGGAAACGGGTCAAGAGAGTATGCACAGTTTTTTCACAGTCTGGAGAAACACGTTAGTGATTGTTATCGCGGGTCAGCCGAGTCGAGCCTTCGATTCCAGCGGTTCGAGCGCTCGGGCGAGCCGCTCGGGCGACACCCTGATTTTCGTGCCGACACTCTGACTGAACAGCGCGACACGGTATTCCTCCACAAGGTCTCTGACCTGCCCGACCTCCGGGTCGCCAGGCAAGGCATCCGAAACGGACGCCAGGCGCGTTTCCCAATGCGAAGCCTCGTCCAGACCCTCCCGATCCTTGGGGACGCGACCTGGAAGATTGTCCGCCCTGTGCGCCAGCGCGCGCAGGTACCGCGACAGGTCCGCAAACCTCTCCAGCGGAATACGATTGGGAAAGTCAGGGGGCGCCAGGCGTTCGAGATGCGCCGCCATGTCTTCCCGGCTCGGCGCGAACGCCGGGGAGTCGAGCGCGGCGATCTTGTTCGCCGCCGCAAAGCGCCGATCCAGGATATCGCGACTGCCTTCGAGCACCGACGTGAATACGGCCGTCAGATGCCCTCGCCGCGCCGCGGTCAGCGCATCGAACGCCGATCGAGTCCGTGGAAGCGACGCCTCCTCGCCCGGAGAGCCGGCAAAGAAACACGCCCAGGCCGACGCGAGGAGCATTTCGTCCGCCAACGTTTCCTTCGTGCCGAGGGCCGCGTAATGGAGTGTCATCGTTTTCTCCGCCGCCGCCTGCCGGCGCAGGTAGCGGCTTGTTCGCGAATCCGCCAGCAGCGCCAGCCGGCTGTAGCCTCGCCTGTTCGTCGCCGCCCGGCTCGATCGATGCGCGAGCATGACGAGGTCCACGCGGTCCCCGTCGTCCCGCAGCGCGGGATACACGACGGCGGGGTGGTCGCCGTCCTCGACAACCAGGGTTTCCGGCACGCCAGCCGCCGGAAAGCAGCGCAAGCCCCTCGACTCGAAGCGTTTCCTGACGTCGGCGTCCGTGCGCCTTTCGACCCTGGGCAGCAGCCGGTCCTTGAGCGCGGCGACATCGCGATCCTGGTCTATCCTGCGGCCACCAGCGTCCAGCACCTGCACGTTCATGCGCAGGAACGGGCTGATCCGGTCGTCGCGCAAGTCCGCCGCTTCCAGGCGAAGGCCGAACTCGTCCGCAATGCATTGGGCAAGCGCCGTGCGCAGATCTTCTCGACGATACCGCGCCGGGTCCGACAGGCGAGCGGCAATCCGCCGAGCCTTGTCGCCCAGGGGCAGCAACCGCCGCCGGGCCGATTTCGGCAGGGACCGCAGGAGCGCCTCGCATTTCTGCTCGAAAAACCCGGGCACGAGCCAGTCGAGGCAGCTCCGGTCGAGGTGCGGCAACGCTCCGACGCCCACCTGGACCGAAACGCCATCATCGGCTTCTCCGGGAGCGAAACGGTATTTCAATGCCAGTTCGAGTCCATCGACGACGAGCGATGGCGGGAATTGTGCGTCCGAAACTCCAAAGTCGGTTCTCGCCAGCAGGTCCGCTTCGGTCATGCGCAGGCGAGCGACCGCCGTCGCCTCCGCGCCTCGCAGCCACGCCGCAAGCGTCCTGGCGCTCAGCACATCCTCCGGCAGCCGCTCCAGGTAAAACGCCGCCTGCGCCCGATCCGTCGCCAGCAGGTCAGCGCGCCGGGATTTCGCCTGCAGTTCAACGATCTTGCGCGCCGTCGCGCGGTTGCGATCGAGGAACGGCGCCGATACCGAGCTTTCCGATCCGAGCAGCGCTTCGCGGACGAATATCTCGCGAGCCGATGCGGGATCGATCCGCGCGTAGCTGACCTGGCGGCGCTCAACGACCGGCAGGCCGTAGACGGTCACGCGCTCGAACGCGACCACTTCGCCGCGCGCATCGTCCCAATGCGGATCGGAGAACGCGCGCTTCAGCACGCTCGCCGACGCCTGCTCAATCCACGCCGGCTCCACGGCCGCGACGCAGCGGGCGTACATTCGTTGTGTCTCGGCGATCTCCGCCGCGACTATCCACCTCGGACGGCCGCGCGCCAACCCCGACCCGGGGAAGATGCGGAACTTGAGATTCCTCGCGCCCCGGTACATTCCCGCGTCGGCGTCGCGCATGCCGATGAAGCTCAGCGACCCGGCGAGCAACGCGCGATGCACGCTCGCGTAGTCCGCGTCGCGGGCGTTGACGCGCATTCCCTGCCGCTTCGCCGCGAGCAGCAATTGGCGGTGCACGGCCCTCCACTCGCCCACCCGGGAGGGAGAAAGGAAACTCGTCTCCAGCATGCGGCGGAAGGCGCTCCTCGTCATGTCTCGCCGGGCGGTCTCCAACGCGTTCCAGAGATTCACGAAGGCGAGGAAATCCGACTTCTTGTCCGCGTGCTCCCGGTGTTTCCGATCCGCCGCCTCGCGTTTGTCGAGCGGACGCTCTCGCGGGTCCTGGATCGAAAGGGCGGAGACGATGATGAGCATCTCCCTGACGCATCGCAGCCGATTCGCGGCCGCGAGCATTCGCGCCAGGCGCGGGTCCACAGGCAGCCGCGCCATGGTGCGACCGATCTGCGTCAGCCGTTCGCCATCGAGCGCGCCCAGTTCGCTCAAGCTGCGTTCCGCGTCCCTGACCACGCGGGGATCCGGCGGATCGATGAACGGAAAGTCCTCGGTCCTCCCCAGGCGCAACGCCCGCATCTGCAGCACGACGGAAGCAAGGTTGGTCCGCTTCAGCTCCGGATCCGTGTACTGCGGCCTCGCGTCGAAGTCAGCTTGCGAATACAGCCGATAGCACGTTCCCGGAGCGATGCGGCCGCAACGCCCCTTGCGCTGTTCGGCGCTCGCCCGGGATATGGGTTCGATGGGCAGCCGCTGGATCTTCGAGCGATGGCTGTAGCGGCTGATCCGCGCATTGCCCGAATCGACGACATAACCGACGTTCGGCACCGTGATGCTGGTCTCGGCCACGTTCGTCGACAGCACCACGCGTCGGCGCGGGCCGGTCACGAAAATGCGGCGCTGTTCCCGCGCCGGCAACCGGGCATAGAGGGGCAACACGTCGTAGCGATCCCCGTACTCCCGTTTCAGCCACCGCGATGTGTCCAGGATCTCCCGCTCCCCGGGCAGGAAGACGAGAGCGTCCTTCGGGGCCCGGCCGCCGCCGCCCTCGATTTCCTCGAGGCATTCCTGCAGCGCGCGCTCGAAGCCTTCCTCCTGTTCGCGATAGCGAACTTCCACCGGGTAGCCCCGGCCGCCCACGGACACCACCGGAGCACCGTCGAAATGCGCCCGGAACGCCTCGACGTCGATCGTCGCGGACGTGACGATGAGCTTCAGGTCGGGTCGCCGCCGCAACAGCCTCTTCGCATAGCCGATCAGGAAGTCCACGTTGAGACTGCGCTCGTGGGCTTCGTCGATGATCAGCACTTCGTAGTCCAGGAGGTTGCGGTCGGTTCGAATCTCGGTCAGGAGCAGCCCGTCCGTCATCACCTTGATCAGCGTGTCGTCGCCGTACCGCTCCGAAAACCGCACGGCGTATCCGACGACGCCGCCGAGCGGTGTCCTGAGTTCGCTCGCGATGCGTTCGGCGACCGCGCGGGCCGGCAGCCGGCGCGGCTGGGTGTGGCCAATCATCCCGCGCCGACCCAGTCCGGCGCCGAGGCACGCCTTGGGCAACTGGGTGGTCTTGCCGGAGCCGGTTTCGCCCGCGACGATGAGAACCTGGTGCGAACGCAGCAGCGCGACGATCTCGTCGATGTGCTTGGCGATGGGCAGTTCGCGAGGAAAGTCGATTCGGGGAACCGACGCATCCCGCCGGGCGTAAGCCGCCTCCGAGGCCTCGAGGCGCGCGCGCTGGCGGTTCGAGCGTCGCCGCTTCGTTTTCGGGATGGCTTTCAGCGCGTACGCGTCCCGAATCAGGATTTCACCGGAATCGAAGTGCGTCATCCGATCATGCGGCTCGCAGCGCTATTTCGAGAGGTAGGCCATGCCCTCTTCGAGACCGCGGATGGTGAGCGGGTACATCTGGCCATCCATCAGGTCCCGCGTCATGCCGACGGAAGTCGAGTACTCCCAGGTCTCCTGCGGCGTCGGATTGATCCAGACCATCCTGTCGTAGCTGTCCTGGAAACGCCCCATCCAGGCGACGCCCGGCTCCTCGTTCCAGTGCTCGACGCTGCCGCCCGCGTGGGTGATCTCGTACGGCGCCATGGTGGCATCGCCGACGAAAACCACCTTGTAGTCCCGGTGGTACTTGTTGAAGATCTCCCAGGTCGGTATGCGTTCGCTCATGCGGCGGTGATTGTCCTTCCACACGGATTCGTAGATGAAGTTGTGGAAGTAGTAGCTCTCCATGTGCTTCAGCTCCGTGCGCGTCGCGGAGAAAAGTTCCTCGCAGACCCTGACGTGGGCGTCCATCGACCCGCCGATGTCGAGCAGCAGCAGCACCTTCACGGCGTTCTTGCGCTCGGGCCGCATGCGGAGGTCGAGCAGACCGCCGTTGTGGGCGGTGGACCGGATCGTGCCATCCATGTCCAGTTCCTCTTCCTTGCCCGAGCGCGCGAACCTGCGCAAGCGCCGCAGCGCCATCTTGATATTCCGGGTGCCGATCTCGACGGAATCGTCGAGGTTCCGATACTGGCGCTGGTCCCAGCTCTTCCGGGCCCTTTTCTTCTTCCCCCTGCCCATGCCGCCGGGGCCGTTTCCGGGGCGGTCGCTCTCCTCCTCGCCGTCTTCGCCGTTCTCGCCTTCCCGCGCGCGTTTCTCGGCCTCCTCCTTGGCCTTCTTGAACGCCTCGATCAGCTTCTCCAGCCCACCGAGAGAATTGATTTTCGCAAGCTCCTCCGGCGTCAACGCCTTTTCGAATTCGCGGCGCAGCCATTCGTCGGGAATGAGCGTCGCCAACAGACCGGAAAGGTCCTCCAGGCCCTTGAAGTATGCGCCGAAGGCCCGGTCGAACTTGTCGTAGTGCTTCTCGTCCTTGACGAGGCAGGCGCGGCTCACGAGGTAGAAGTCGTCGATGTCCGCATACACCAGCCGATGGCTCAGCGCGTCGATCAGGTCGAGCAGTTCGCGAATCGTTACCGGAACCTTGTACTTGCGCAGCGAGAGGAAGAAGTTGATGAGCACTGGCTGGCTGCTATTCGGTCGGTGGTCGCTCGGTGGTCGGTCGGTGTTCCGTCAGCCGCGGCTGTCGCGCCGGTTCATGAACGCCAGCCGCTCGAGCAGGTGCACGTCCTGTTCGTTCTTCACCAGGGCGCCGTACAGGGGCGGGATGGCCCGGCTCGGATCGCGGTTGGTCAGAATCTCGTCGGGTATGTCGTCCGCCATCAGCAGCTTGAGCCAGTCGATGAGTTCCGACGTCGATGGCTTCTTCTTCAACCCCGGCACCTTGCGCACATCGAAGAAGATGTCCATGGCTTCCTTGACCAGGTCCTGCTTGATCGAAGGGAAATGCACTTCAACGATGTCCTGCATCGTCTCCCGGTCGGGGAAGTCGATGTAGTGGAAGAAGCAGCGCCGCAGGAAGGCGTCGGGCAACTCCTTCTCGTTGTTGGACGTGATCATGACGACGGGCCGGTGCCTGGCCTTCACCGTCTGGTTCAACTCGTAGACGAAGAACTCCATGCGGTCGAGTTCCTGCAGCAGGTCATTGGGGAACTCGATGTCCGCCTTGTCGATCTCGTCGATCAGGAGAACGACGCGCTGGTCCGACTCGAACGCCTCCCACAGCTTGCCCTTCTTGATGTAGTTGCGGATGTCGCCCACCCGCTCGTCGCCGAGTTGGGAATCGCGCAGGCGGGATACGGCATCGTACTCGTAGAGCCCCTGCAGCGCTTTCGTCTGCGACTTGATGTGCCACTCGATCAACGGCAGCCCGAGGCTATGGGCGACCTCCTCCGCGAGCAGCGTCTTACCGGTTCCGGGTTCGCCCTTGATCAACAGCGGACGTTGGAGTTCCACGGCCGCGGTCACGGCCATTGAGAGTTCGTCCGTTGCGATGTACGTATCGGTGCTCTCGAAGATCATTCAGGGTCCTGCTCCAAAAGACGGCGGGCATGCGGGCGGCGGCATTTCGCTCCGCCAACGACAGGCGAAGCGGCGTACTCTACCCCATAGGACGCCTCCAAGCACGTCGGGCGGCCGGTTTCCCGTCCTTTGCACACCAGTCAACGCGGGCCGGTCGACGCCTTTCTCCTCCGCGCGAAGATGACCCCTAGAACGACGAAGTAGAGCACCAGGACGATGGCCGCGGCCATGAGCAGGCCGGCAGCGACGGAAGCCGGTTCTCCATCGGGCTCGAACAGGCTCCGGAACAGGAGGACGATGAAGGCCGGAGCGAAATGCTCCGAATCCTGGGCGATGCGCCAGGGCAGCAGCGCCCACACGGCGACCAGCAGGGGCAACAGGTACCGGACCCGCGCCCCGCGGCGATAGGGCCGAAGCGCCATGTGAATCCCGGTCACCGCCCCCGCCGTGGCGATGGCGGCGACGCCCCAGGCCAGCCAGGATCCGCTCACGCTTCCACCCACTTGACGATGTGGGACTCCAGGTCGTCCGGATGCACGTCCAACTCCGAAACGACCTTGCCGCGCACGCTGATCCCGGCCTCGTGGACGGTATCCGGCGAACCGGACACCAGGGGATGCCACCAGGCGAGTCCCCGCCCCTCGGCGACCCGGCGATATGCGC
Organism: Pseudomonadales bacterium; assembly: GCA_963668365.1. Classification (GTDB taxonomy): domain Bacteria; phylum Pseudomonadota; class Gammaproteobacteria; order Pseudomonadales; family Azotimanducaceae; genus VXNE01. The sequence continues at coordinate 2,620,993 of OY764266.1, read as the reverse complement.
AGGAAGTCGGCAGGAAGTTGAGCTTGGCGACGTTGCCGGCATCCAGCTCGACGCAATCCGCCACCAGCTTGTGCCGATCCGGGTAGTGTTTGCAGCGGCAGCCGTCCTGATCGAGCACCCAACAGACGACGCTTGTAAAGAAGACGTGGCCTTCCTCGTCGTCGAGCTTCAGCGTGCAGCAACGCGCACAGCCGTCGCACAGCGACTCCCACTCCCCGTCGGACATCTCCGCAAGGGTCTTGGTCTCCCAGAAGGGCCGCTCTTTCATATCCGAAGCGTCACAGCTCTCAACGCGTCGACGCGATACCTCAACAGTAGCCGTTGCCCGCCGGAATGCGCAACCCGCCCTGCGCCACACTCAGCCCCTGGCGGCGCGGAGCAGTTCGAGGAATCGCTCGCCGATCAGCGGCGCGCGCCAGCCGAGCAGTGCCTCCGGCAAATCGCCCGCGGCCGAGAACCGCCGGACACAAGCCTCGATCAGTCGCTTTCGTCCCAATAGCTCCGGCGCAAAGCCGAGCCTTTCCGAGACCTCGCGAACGAACTCCCGCATGCGTTTCGCCGCCGTCCGTTCCCGCCGCGAAAGCGGCCGGGGCAAGGGTTCGGGCGGCGCGCGTTCAAATTCCTTCCAGCCCCCGGCGCAAGTGGACAGCAACGCCTTGGCGTAGCGGCGCCTGGCCCCGCGGGGCAAAAGCTCGAGCAGGGCATCGCGCGAAACCGGAGCGGCATCGGCGACGGCCACGAGACTCTCGTCGCGCAAGACGAAGCCCCGCGGCAAATCCCGGCGCCTCGCTTCGTGTTCCCGCCAGGTCGCGAGGGCGCGCAGGACCGAAAGGTTCTGGGGCCGCAGCCGCATCGCGCCCTTGATGCCCCGGTAGTACGCTCGCGGATCGGGTTCCGGCCGCGCGAGCGTCATCGCCATTTCGTCTTCAAACCAGGACAGGCGGCCGAGCGCGTCAAGGCGGTCGCGCATGCGCGACCAGAGCGGAACAAGGTGCGTCGCATCCTCCTTCGCGTACGCGAGCTGTCGGCTTGACAGGGGCCTCGCCAACCAATCCGAGCGCGTCTCCCGCTTCGAGACCTCGAAACCGAGGTAGGTCTCCACCGCGGAGGCATAGCTCTTCGAGATTTCCGTGCCGAGGAATGCATGCGCGATCTGCGTGTCGGCGACGGCAAGCGGACGCAGGCCGAGATGCCGGTCGATCATCTCGAGGTCTTCCGAGCAGGCGTGCATGACTTTCATCCGCGCGGCGTCCGTCAGAAGCGCCCGAAGCGGCCCGAAACTCTGCCGCGCCTGGGCGTCGATCAGGCGAACGCCGTCCGCGCCGCCGAGCTGGTACAGCGCGGGAATCGGATAGAAGGTCCGCGTGCGCATGAATTCGGTGTCGACGCCGACGATGTCGCCGAGGGGACCGAGATCCCAGCGCGGGTCATCGTCCGTTTCGATGAGAGGACCGGACTGCATATCGCAAAAGTCGCCTGTTGAAGTGTGTCTAGTCGATGGCGCGGCGGCCGTGCAGCGCGTGGGCGATAGTGCCGCCATCGATATATTCCAGTTCGCCCCCGAGCGGCACGCCGTGCGCGATCCGCGTCACCCGCATATCCATGTCCGCCAGCGCCTCGACGATGTAATGGGCCGTCGCTTCGCCCTCCACGGTCGGATTCGTTGCGAGAATGACCTCGCCGATCCCGCGCTCGCGAACCCGCTCGGCGAAGTCGACCAGTCCCAGTTCGGAGGGGCCGACGCCATCGATGGGCGAGAGCCTGCCGTGCAGGACGAAGTAACGCCCGCTGTAGCCGCCGGCCTGCTCGATGGCGATGACGTCCGCGGGTGACTCGACGACACAGAGGGTCCCCGCGTCCCGCTTCGGATTGGCGCAAACGGCGCACCGATCAGTCTCGCAAAGCGTGCGGCAGTCCCGGCACCGCTCGACTTCGACGACGGCGGCGCTGAGCGACCTGGCGAGCGTTTCTCCCCCCTCCCTGTTGTGCTGCAACACGTAGAGGGTCATCCGCGTGGCCCACTTGGGACCCACGCCGGGAAGCATCTGAAAGGCGTCGATCAAACGATCGATCAGGGGGCTGATGCGGGTCAAGACTGGAGATTGAGGCCGAACGGGAGCCCGAGGCCCTTGGTGAATGCCGACATCTTCTCCTTCTGCATGCGCTCCACCCGTTGTGCCGCGTCGGTCACCGCCGCCGCGACGAGATCCTCGAGCAGTCCCCGATCCTCGCCGGTCAAGCTGCTGTCTATCTCCACGCTGCGCGCCTCGAAACGCCCGGTGAGCGTCACCTTGACCAACCCGCCTCCGCTCTCTCCCACCACCTCCGCGTTGGCAAGATCCTCCTGGGCGCGTTCGAGGCGCACCTGCATGTCGCGCGCCTGCTTCATCAGGTCGCCAAAATCCTTCATGGCCTGTGGTACTCCTGGTCCAAGGGTTGCACGGAGCCGACCCTGCCGCCGAAGACGCGCAGCAGCGACTGCACCATTTCGTCCGACTCGGCCGCCTCCTCCGCCTCGCGCTGACGCTCCGCGTCGAGACGGCTTCGACGTTCGAATGGAGTCTCCCGGTCGGGCTTGCCGATCACGATGTCGACGCGAACCTCCCGGCCCACATACTCCGACACCACCTCCTGGACCGATGTCCGGGTGTTGTCGCGCAACAGCAGGTCGTGCCCTTCAGCCAGCACCAGTTCCCACCGATCGTCCGCGTGGGACGCGAGCTGGCAGTGGTCGAACACCATCCGCGTGACGCCGGAAGGCTGCATCCGCTCTATCAGGGCGTATAGATCGGGCGCCGGCTCGTCATGCTCCGGCACATCGGCCGGCGGGTCCGCAGGTGCACTCTCCTGCTTCTCCTGCTTCTCCTGCTGTGTCTCGCGTGGTGCCGGCCGCGCCGACGCCACCGGCGTGTCCGACGCCTCCGCCGATCGCGCCACCGCGCGCTCGCCGCCGGATTCGGCCGTTTCCGGCGCGAAAACAAGCATGCGGATCAGCGTCATATCGAAACCGACGCGAGGGTCCGGCGCGAACTGCAGGTCCCTGCTGCCGCGCAGCGCGATCTCGTAGAACAACTGCACATCCTCGGGCGACATCCGTTCCGCGAAGGCCGCCACGGGCGCGGCGACCTCTCCTCCCACCGTCTGCGCCATGGCGATATCGTGCAGCGCGCGCTGGACTCCGGCGAGCGCGTCCGCGAAGTCCGCGTTCCGCTCCGCCAGTTCATCGGCGCAACGCATCAGGCGCTGCCTGTCCGCATCCGCAAGCGCGCCGAGCAGCGCGGACACCTCGTCGCGCCGCACCGTGCCGAGCAGGCTTGCGACATCTTCGGCTCCCACCCTGCCGCCGCCGAACGAGATCGCCTGATCCACCACCGAAAGGGCGTCCCGCATGCTCCCCCGCGCGGCGTCGGCGATGATGTCGAGCGCGTCCGTCTCGAATTCGACCTCTTCCTCTTCAAGAATGGTCGCAAGATAGGAGGCGATGCGTTCGGGCAGGATGTTCTTCAGGTTGAACTGCAGGCACCGCGACAGCACGGTGATCGGCACCTTCTTCGGATCCGTCGTCGCCAGCAGGAACTTCACATGGGACGGGGGCTCTTCCAGGGTCTTCAGCAGCGCGTTGAAACTGGAGGCCGAGAGCATGTGCACCTCGTCGATGAGATACACCTTGTAGCGTCCCCGGGCCGGGAGATATTGCACGTTCTCGAGCAGTTCGCGGGTATCGTCCACCCGCGTTCTGGACGCAGCGTCCACCTCGATCAGGTCCACGAACCGCCCTTCCACGATCTCGACACAGGCGCCGCAGGTGCCGCAGGGCGCGGAGCCGACCCCCGTCTCGCAGTTCAGGCAGTTCGCGAAAGCGCGGGCGATCGTGGTCTTGCCCACCCCGCGCGTGCCGGTGAACAGGTAGGCGTGATGCAGCCGGTCGTCGTCGAGGGCATTGACGAGGGCGCGGATGGCGTGATCCTGGCCGACGACATCCCGCAACTTGCGGGGTCGATACTTGCGAGCGAGAACTTCGTAACTCATCGGCGTTCGCATTGTAGCCCCGCCGGAGACAAAATGGCTTCCGTCATCGGGCGAAAATTCGACAGGCCTGGAGGGCCATGAGCTTCAACGGCAACTTCCTGATCATCGGTCACCGGGGCGCCGCGGGACTTGCGCCCGAGAACACGATGAAGGCATTTCGACGCGCCTTCGCCTGCGGCGTTGACGCCGTGGAACTGGATGTGCACAAGCTGGATTCGCGGCTCGCGGTGATTCACGACGCCACGGTGGATCGGACGACCAACGGCCGCGGTCCGGTGTCCGGGCACAGCGTCGCCGAACTCAAGAACCTGGATGCCGGCGACGGCGAAGCGATCCCCCTGCTTGAGGAAGTGATCCAGGCGCTTCCCCAAGGAGTGGGCCTCAATATCGAACTCAAGGGACCGGGGACCGACAAGCTGGTGGCCGCCATGTCGCACGACCGCGCGAACACGCTCGTATCGAGCCGCGATCTCCGGCGCCTCGCCGCTTTTCGACGCGCGCGGCCGGATGCGATGTGCGCGCCGGTGTTCAGGTTCCCCTACCGCGACATGGTCGGCGCGGCGCGGGCGATCGATGCCTGGTCGGTCAACATCCGCAACGACATCGCGACGCCCAGGCGCATTGGTCGGCTGCGGGATGCGGGATTTCGCGTGCTCGTGTTCACGGTGAACGACCGGCAGCGGGCGCTTGAACTCGCCCGGCAAGGGGTTTCCGGCGTCTTTACGGACTTTCCCGATCGGGTGCGGCTATCGACCGACGGCTGAGGCGTAGACGGTTTTTGCCCACACAAATCTGTTTTTAGATTAGTTAGATATGGTGTAAATCGAGACTTTACTCAAGATTTTTAATCTCGCGATCAAGTCTGTACTTTTCGTCGGTGACGATGCGTTCCAGCGTCTCGACCCGCTCGCGCAGCGCGTCCACCTCGTCTTCGAGGGTTTCGGATCTGGCCGCGTTCGCCGATGCATTTCGGCGAATCCATACCTTCGCCAGGTGAATCGAACCACCGATGACCGTTATCAATATGACGAATACGAAGACATCCATCTCGGCTAGCTTTCCTTATGTTCATGTGTTGTGGAAGACGATCCCGCCGTCCGGTTCGCACCGATCTCCGCGAATCCCCGCTCAAGCGCGTATCGGTCGGAGGTGATGAACGCCTCCATCCGCCGCAACCTCAGTTCGATCTCGGCAAAATCCGCCTTCGCAGCGCGCAGACTCTGCCTGGGCGAGTTCTTCGTACGGAAATCCGGCTTCCGAGAGTAGTCGTCACGCTTCCTGTCGGAGCGGCTGCGCCGCGCTGCGCGTCTCCTCTCGTCGGCGCGCCTTCGCATCTTCCCGGCGCGTCGTCTTCCGCGGGAACCGCCTTCCCAGGTGCTCCTCCGCGCACCGCGTGATCGAGCGGACGGACGATAGCCCATAACAAAGAAGGCAATCCAATAGGCGGGGAATACGATGCTCGGCAGGAACAATAGCCCGGTCAGCGCGGCGCAGCGGGCCACCCACGCCTCGATGCCGAAATACCGCGCCACTCCGGCGCATACGCCAACGATCTTTCGGTTTTCCCGATCAAGGTACAGACCGCGAGAGCAACGCACAAAGTCATCGTAATCATCGTAGTGGATTCGCCTCAGCCGGCGTTCGCGTCGCCCTCCGGCGCGTTCGGCCCCACCGGCTGTCTCGGGTTTGCCGGTTGCTCCGCGGTTCGACTCTCCCCGGACGCGCGCCGCGGCCTCATCGAGCAACCTGGCGGCTCGACCGGAGACTTCCTCGGTGGCTGCCGAGGCCAGTTCCTCCACCGCGCGCTCGAGGTTCCTCGTGGCGTCCTGGATGCTGCGCTTGTCCTTGTTGGGGGAATCGCCGCTCCCGCTACGGCTCATCTGCACTCTCCCGTCACGACGCCGGATCGCGCTTGCGCCAATCCGGCGTCTCGGCGTCCAGTATGGCTTCGAGGGTTTCGACGCGCTCACCCATCCGATCCGCGAGCTCCGTCAAACGCTCGAGTTCGGCTCGCTCCTCGCCCGACAGCGCCGCCTGCGCGCGCCGCTTGCTCCGGTAGTGCATGGCGAGCCAGATCGGCGCGACAACCACCATGAACAGCACGGCGGGGAGAACCAGGATCTCGATCGCACCAAGATTCGGCCCGTAAGACATCGACTCACCAATCATCCCTGATGCTCCTCAAGCGGTCCGGTCTCAAGAGCCATCCCGGGTCTGCCCGCCCTGCTCCACCCGCTCCTTCAGGCGCCGCAGTTCCGCATCGACCTCTTCGTCGCCTTCCAGCGCGTCGATCTCCGCCGCCAGCGTCTTCTGGCCCATGTCGTAGGATTCGACCTCGCCTTCGAGATCGTCGATTCTGCTCTCGTACTGTTCGAAACGCAGGATTGCATCGTCGACGCTGTGATCCGACAGTTGACGCCGAATGTCCAGCCGGCTCCGCGCTGCCTTGCCGCGCATGACGATGGCGTTCTGGCGTGCCTTGGCATCCTTCAACTTCGACTGCAGCGTCTCCATGTCGTCGTTCAGCTTGGCCAGGGTCTCATCCAGTGCCGCGGACTCCTTCGCCAGCGCCTCGGCCGCGGCCTCGGCCCTGGCCCGCTCGGCCAGCGCGCCTCGGGCCAAATCATCGCGCCCCTTGCGAATCGCGAGTTCCGCCTTGCGCTGCCATTCGGCGGCGTCCCTTTCTACGGACCCCTGACGCCGGGAGAGCGTCTTCCTGTCCGCGATCGCCCGCGCCGAGGTGGTGCGAACCTCGACCAGCGTCTCTTCCATCTCCTGGATGATCAGCCGAACCATTTTCTCAGGGTCTTCCGCCTTGTCGAGCAAGGCGTTGATGTTGGAATTCACGATCTCCGTCGCGCGAGAGAATATGCCCATCAGTGTTGCCTCCTAGCGGTGTGCGTGGCGATTCCTCGACACAATGCGAACCACATTTCGTGCCAACCCGCGTCAATTTACCCAAGCTATTGTTTTTGTTGAATCTCCAATTTTCCACACGAACCGCTTATCGCGATTTCTGTGGCTGATTCCGCTAACTATTGGTTAAATGAGCCCATGCCCGCCGAACCAGACAGACTGATTGGAGAGTCCACCGCCTTCCTGCAGGCGCTGGACGACGTCTCGGCCGTGGCGCCGCTGGACAAGCCCGTGCTCATCGTCGGCGAACGCGGAACCGGCAAGGAACTCGTCGCCGCCCGACTTCACTACCTGTCGAACCGGTGGGATGCGGAGTTCCTGAAGATGAACTGCGCGGCGATTTCCGATTCGCTGCTCGAGAGCGAGCTGTTCGGCCACGAAGCGGGCGCCTTCACGGGCGCCGCCCGCATGCACCAGGGCCGCTTTGAGCGGGCGCACGAAGGCACCCTGTTTCTCGATGAACTCGCCACCACATCGGGACTCGTGCAGGAGAAGATCCTGCGCGTCATCGAGTACGGCGAGTTTGAACGGCTCGGCGGCAGCCGCACGCTGCGCGTCGATGTCCGCCTCATCGCCGCCACCAACTCCGACCTCCCGCGGCTCGCCGACGTCGGCAAGTTCCGGCGCGACCTGCTCGACCGGCTCGCCTTCGACGTCATCACCCTGCCTCCGCTGCGCGAACGCAGCGACGACATCCTGCTGCTCGCCGAGTACTTCGCGATCAACATGGCCACCGAACTTGGCCGCGAGTACTTTCCAGGCTTCGCAGACGCCGCGATCCGCCAGATGACGTCGTACGAATGGCCAGGCAACCTGCGCGAACTCAAGAACGTCGTCGAACGCGCCGTCTATCGCACGGATGCCGAAGCGAAGGTGGGGGAAATCGTGCTCGACCCCTTCGACTCGCCCTATCGTCCCCGCAACGAGCACGCGCAGCCGAACACCGCAGGTCCACCCAGCCTGCCTCTAGACCTGAAACAGGCCGTGCGCGACTTCGAGACCGAACGGGTCGAGGCGGCGATGGACCAGGCCCGACACAACCAGCGCAAGGCTGCCGAACTCCTGGGGCTGACGTACCACCAGTTTCGGGGATACCTGAAAAAGCACGGCTTGCAGCCACAGCGCGACGACGGCTGATTGATCCGTGCACGCCGCCATCAACACGAGCGCTACCGAACCTGCCGGCCCCCAGGACGTCTACAAGGTCAATTCGCTGGTTTTTTCGACCGGCACGAACGCGGTCGCGGGTCGCGTGAAGTGGGATCCCGTCCGATCCGTCTGGAATGGCAGCATCCTTGCGGGGGCGTTGGTACTGGGTCCGATGACGTTTACCTGGGGAGCGTTCGGCGCATTTGTCCTGCTCCTGGCGCTCATCATGTGTGCAGGACACTCCGTCGGCTTTCACCGGCTCCTGATACACCGCACGTTCGAGTGTCCGAAATGGCTGGAGCGGACGCTTATCTGGATTGGCGTTCTGTTCGGCATGCAGGGTCCCCATTGGATGATGCGCACCCACGACTTTCGCGACTGGGCGCAGCGACAGCCGGATTGCCACGCGTACCTGCGACACGGCCACGGCCTGCTGCGCGACGGCTGGTGGAACCTGCATTGCCGCCTGGTCCTAGACGACCCGCCGGCCTTCGACCCCGGCGACGACGTCGCCCGTGACCGGTTCTACCAGTTTCTGCAGCGGACGTGGATGCTGCAGCAGATTCGCCTCGCCGTCGGACTATTCCTCCTGGGCGGTTTGTCCTGGCTGGTGTGGGGCACCGTTGTCCGGATTGCCGTGGGCGTCCATTCGCACTGGTACGTCGGCTATCTGTGCCACACCCGCGGGACACAGGACTGGCTGGTGGACGAAGGTGTCATCCAGGCCTACAACGTGACCTGGGCGGCCCTGCCGTCGATGGGTGAGTGCTGGCACAACAACCATCACGCGTTCCCCGCGTCGGCGCAGCACGGAATCTACCAGGGGCAGATCGATCCCGGGTTCCGCTTCATCGAGCTGTTGCGAAAACTCGGGCTCGCCTGGAATGTGCAGGTGGCCGACGGGCTTCCGCCACGGTTGGGCGTAACGCCGATCACGTCGCAGGCGAGACGAACTCTCGACCTGCAGCACGCGCAGGCAAGAGACGCCCAGGCGTGACATGAATCGTTTGCAAGCGTTCGTGCGCCACCTACGAGCTCGCTACGGCGACCGCCGGGTGAAATGGCTCGGCGTCCTCCTTCTGATCGGCTTCGGTTCGGTCACCGTTCACCTCCTGATCCGGCACGATCTCGATTCGTCCGCCCTGCTGTACGTTGGCCTGCCGTACCTCGGCGCCCTTGCCATCGTTGTCATGCGCCCGGCGAAGTCCGACGAGCGGTGGTGGCGCATCTACCTTGACCGCTCGTTGACCGCGTTGATCGTCCTCCTCGCCAGTTCCATCGTCCTCTTTGAAGGATTCGTGTGCGTCCTGTTCATTCTTCCGATCTATGTGCTGATCGTATCGGTCGCGTTCGGCTCGGGCTGGATCGCCAGGCGCAGGGACGGGAAGAGCGGCAAGGCACTCGGAGTGGTTCTGGCGCTCATTGTGCTCGGCTCCTCGTTCGAAGGCACAACCGAGGCGCTCACCGCCGGGCGGACCGCGCACGCGCAAGCCTCACGCGTCGCCGACCTGCCGCCGGAGGAGGTAATGCGAAACCTGGTCCGCCCCATGAAAGAGGAAGTGTTGATTCGCCAATCGGAAGCCCACGACGACGCCTTCTAGTGTCGTAACCCTCAGTCCGCCGGTTGCAATCAAAGCGTTCTCGAGTCGCGGAGAACCGCGAGACTCTCTATCCGGATTTGATGAAATCAGCATTCAATCCTTGCAGATTGCCGCGCAGTTCTCCCCGACTGAACCCTCGCCCCGCCGGAGTGACCTAAAGATCAGGCCCGACACAACAAGCGCAAGGCTGTCGAACTGCTGGGCCTCACTTGCGACCAGTGCAGGGCGTATCTGAAAAAGCACGGCTTACAGCCGAGCCGCGAAGAGAACTGACGCGGCACTTCGCCATCAATCTGTCGTTCCTGCCGTCCTGGCGGGGTGACGGATGCGGGGATGACCAGAAACATGGTTTACCATCGACCGCCTGCGATTCCAGGTGCGCCGGTGCCCTCACAAGGCACCGCAGTGCCGGCGATGCCGGCGACACCTACCTTGGCGAACAGCAATGACGATGCGGTATATTGGGTGATCCGCTGGATCAGTCCCCGACTCGCTTCATGTTGGCACGCTCGAACACCATACGCGACGTCAGCCGTGCGTTGCCTGCGCTCGTGTCCGGTCCCGACCTCGACGTCCCGGTCTCCGCCGAACTCCTCGATGCCCACGCGACCGCACTCCGCGAGCAACACGAGAGTCTCCGGCCCGTGATCGATCGCGCGGGCGACACCTTGGCCGAAGCGTTGAAGAAGCACGATCCGGAAAAGATCGTCGATCCCAACGGCGAGGGCGCCAGCGCTCTGGAACAGACCGAGGCTTACTTCAAACACCGTCGGAAGCAACTCCAGCAACTGCGCGAGGTATTCATCGAGCTGGATGCTCCACCTTCGCACGACGTCTTCGACGCACTCGACTGCCTGGACAACCTGTACCTGTGGATTATCGCCACCATGCAGGAAGTGAGATGGTCCGTGCTGATCTTCGACGGCGTCAGGGACAGGGCCGATTTCCCCGCCGGTCGCACCTTTGCCACGTCGTCGGAGTGGCTCGCGTCACTCCATGACGAGTAGCCGGCCACCGCTCCGCGCATTCCTGGAACCGACAGGCACTTTCAAAAGGAATGCAAAGCGGCTACCTCCAAGTGATGCGGGAGGAACTTGGTCGGGCAGTCGAGGAACTGCTCAAAGGCGAACTGTCCCCCGGACGCAACTACGAACAATTGACTCACATGCCAGGCGTGTATTCGGTCCGTCTAAGTGGTAGCTACCGTTTCGCATTCGGCGTAACCGCCGACGTCGGTGACCCGATTGCCGTCGGAACGCACGACCAAGCCTACGCCGACGCCCTCAGACGCTACCGCCGGCGCAGGAACTAGCCCAAAGGAAACGCAGTGACCCGGGCTGCGCGCGGTCCATTCTGCACACAACGTCCCACTCCAACCTTGAACTTCGAACACGCCTGATCCGGGGATAGGCACCCCCTTTTCGGCCAGGCTCTCGTGCTCCGCATCGAGCCCCGGCAGGGCGGAGTCTCGACCTTGCCGGACTTCAATACCTATCGCCGGTTTCAGACAGGGTGCTGTTACCGCTAACCCAGATCCGATGTCTTGCCCCCGCACCACCGCAGTCCGTTCCCGACCACCGTGCGGAAGGCGGGGTGATTCCAGGTCTGGGGGTCATGCCCGAGCTGCAGGCAAAAAATCCGGGACTCCCCTTCCATGCGCGTCCACGCGAGCGTGCGCATGGCGTTGGGCCGGTCCGTTGTCAGGAGCACGTCGCAATCGTCTTCGCAGTCGCGGACCGCGTAGGTCTCGTCCTCGATCTCGAAATCGGCCAGACCGGCCGAAAGCGGATGATCGGTATTGACCTTGACCGGAACCGTCCCGAACCAAACACCGTTCACCGGTCCGCCGCAGTCCACGTCCCGCACCCACCGCGCTCCCCCGAGCCCCATGATCTGTCCCCAGCGGTCGTCGTATCGCCAATGCAGCACTGAATGGTGCAGGACGAAAATGGACTGCCCGTTCTCGATCAGCCGTTCGACGGAAGCCCTTTCCTCTTCGTTCGGCCCTTCCTGCGTCATCGTATAGAAGACGGTGACATCGAAGCTGTCGCGCACCGCATCGTGGACGTCCCTCTTACCCGCAAAGTAGCGACGGTCGTCGAGACCCGCGGGCGTGAGCCAATCGTTGATGTTGAACACGTATGCGTCGACGCCATCAAGGCTGGTGAAGAAATCTATGAACTGTATGACGTGGTGCCTGTGCCCTCCGGTGAGCACGGCAACTGAAAGTTCGCTCATGTGCTTTTTTCCTCCCTGTTCGCGTTCGAGTATAGGTCGGAGAGCCGATCGATTCGACGCGAGGCATTGAACCACCGCTGGCCATTGGCGATGATTGAGGGCGTTGGAGGAGGACCAGATGAACGTGCAAGCAGGACAAAACGCCGATTTCTACGTCGCCACGGACGGTGACGATGCCTGGACCGGCACCTTGGAGAGCCCGAATTCAGACCGGACCGACGGACCGTTCGCGACACTCGCGAGAGCGCGCGATGCCGTGCGGGAACTGAAGCAGGGAAAAAATGGGGACATCGTGGTCCGGATTCGAGGCGGCAGGCACTACCTCACGGAGACTGTCGTTCTGGGACTGGAAGACTCCGCCGACGCCGGCCGGACGATCACGTATGCCGCCTACCCGGGCGAGGAACCGATCTTCTCTTCGGGCGTGCGAATCGAGGGATGGCGGGAGCTGGACAGGGACGTCCCCGAGGGCCTCTCCCACATGGCGCAGCCTCATGTGTGGGTCGCCGACGTGCCGTCCGACCTTGGCGCTTTCCGGACCCTCTACGATGGCGACCGGCGCCTTCAACGCGCGCGGACCGACGGTTTCAACCCGACGACGGTACGCCTGAGGCGCACCGAACCCCCGCCAGGGGAATTCAAGCTGGGCGCGGGCGACATGTCCGACTACGAAGGGGCGCTCGATCCGCTTCGATATCTCGGTTTCCCCGAGGGCGCCTTGCGCAACTGGGACAACCTGGAAGACGTGGAGCTCGTCATCCGCTTCGGATACGCCATGGCGATCCTGCCGCTCGCGTTCGTCGACGAGGAATGGAACCTGGCCAAGACGGCGGCCCAGAGCGGCTACGTGCTGAAGGCGACGGGGGGCATCGACCGCGGCGAGACGACGGCCGCGATCGAGAACGTGCCCGAGGGCCTGACCCACCCCGGAGAGTGGGTCCTCAACTCGAAAGAGAAGAAGCTCTACCTCTGGCCTCTGGAGGAGAAGCCCGGCAACGAGATCTTCGCGCCGTCCCTGATGGAGCTGGTGCGCGTCGAGGGCGACGTCGATGTCGAAGGCCCGACGGACACGCCCGTCCGGGGCATCGTGTTCGACGGCCTCGCCTTCACCCAGGGCGACCGGTACGTCGTCTCGGACGACACCATGTCGATCCAGCACGACTGGGCGATGATCGACCAGGGCCACGGGCTGCTTCGCCTGCGGGGCGCGGAAGACTGCCGGATCGAAAACTGCCGGTTCTTCAACAGCGGCGGCGAAGCCATCCGGCTCGACCTGCATTGCCAGAGAATCGTCGTCACCCGCAACGAGCTGAGCCACCTCGGCTGCTCGGGCATCCTCCTGCTCGGCTACGGTCCGGGCACCAAGGACGTCAACAAGAACAACGAGATAGTGAACAACCATCTCCACCACCTCGGGGAGATCTTCTGGCATTCCCACGGAATCATCGTGCACCAGAGTTCGGAGAACCGGATCGCCCATAACTCCATCCACAACATGCCCCGCAAGGCGATCTGCCTGTGCGGCGTGCGGCCGCAGTTCTTCATCCCGGAAGAGGCCTACAACGTCCTCAAGATGCGGGAGTGCGCGCCCTGCATCCGCTGGCACGAGATCGAAGACCCGGAGGCCGTGCAAAAGGACGCGAGAGACTCGAAAGTGCGGGGCGTCATAGACTGGCCGCTGGTCACGCAGTACCTGCACACGAGAGACAACGTCGTCGAATACAACGACGTCTCCCGCGCGAACCAGGTCTTCGTCGACGGGGCGTCCATCAACATCTCGGGGGCGGGAGAGAACAACGTCATCCGGCGCAACTACGTCCACCACATCTTCAATCCGCGCATCGCCGGCGCGATTCGCATCGACGACTTCCAGCGCAAGACCACGATCGCGGAGAACGTCATCTACAAGACCAATTCCTGCGGCATCATCCACAGGCACGAGACGTACGTGGAGAACAACGTGATCTGCGATGTCTATCCGGGTTGCTACATCTGGATCGGCCAGCGGCCCATCAACGGCTCGAGGATCACGGGGAATGTCATGCTGCATACCGGGGCAATGAAGGAACCGCGGCGGGGATACCGCTACGACGGGCCGTTCTACTCCCTGGCGGGGCGCCTGATCCAGGACATGGACATCTGGGAGCATCTAGGTCGAATGGAGAACACGACCATCGACGGGAACGTCTATTTCGTCCAGGGCGTCTCCGAGGAGGACGCCGAGGTTTTGGAGAAGCTCCGCGCGCTAGGCTATGCCGAGAACAGCATCTATGCGGATCCCCTCCTGGAAGACTGGGATAACGAGGACTTTCGCCTGAAGCCGGATTCGCCAGCCATGAAGATGGGCATCAAGTCGCTCGACATGCGCGAAATGGGCCTCACCGAGGACTTTCCCGACCGGCTCAGGTAGTCCGGCCAGTTGTCCCTGAAAGTCGACAAAGGCGAAGCGATGGGAACACCGCGTTCCGGTTCCATTCAGTTCGCAGCCATGGGCCTCGCGACGCCCGGGATCGCCGTGCCCGCAGCCGAGGCCGCGGAGCGCAACGGCTTCGACATCTTCCTGCTGACGGACAGCCAGAACCTCCGGGGGGACGTCTATTCGCAGCTCGCGCTATGCGCCAAGGCCACCTCGTCCATCATGCTCGGCACCGGCGTGACCAATCCCATTACGCGCCACGCCGCGGTGACCGCGACGAGCATCATGAGCGTGCAGGCCGAAAGCGACGGTCGGGCCATCCTCGGCATTGGACGCGGCGACAGCGCGGTGCTGCACATCGGCCGAAAGATCGCGTCCCTCAGGGAATACGGAGCCTACGTGCGTGACCTGCAGGGATACCTCTCGGGCGGAGAGGTCGACCAGAACGGCTTCCCCAGCCGCCTGCGCTGGCTCGATCTCGTCGACGTCGAAAAAGTGCCCGTGGACATGGTGGGATCGGGCCCCAGGTCCCTCGCGCTCGCGGCGAGCCTCGCCGACCGCGTGACGCTGGCCGTGGGCGCCGATCTCGATCGCCTGTCCTGGGGAATCGATACCGTCCGCCGCGCCGCCGAAACCGCCGGGCGCGATGCCGCGAGCATTCCCATCGGCGCATACCTCAACGTCGCCGTCGGAACCGACAGGGAACGGGTTCGCGAGTCCATCCGCGGCGGGGTCGCGACATTCGCGCATTTCAGCGCCGGCGCCGGAACCGACTTTGCCAGTCAACCCGAAGTCATGCGCCGCGTCACATCGAGACTGCAGACCGAGTACGACACCGCGCATCACTCGCAGGGCGACGCCCCGCACACGAAAGTTCTCGATCGGGACTTCATCGACTGGTTCGCCGTCGCTGGAACGGCGGAAGAGGTCGTGGAGCGCCTCACGCCCATCGTGGAACTCGGCTTGAGCCACATCTATTTCGCGGGCGGACGCGCCTTCGGCACCCAGGAGGCGCTTGCGCAGGAAGTGATGCCGGCCCTGCGCGCGCTGTGATCGAGAATCTCCTGACTCGAGCCCGTGTCGAGGTCCTTTCAAGGCGGCGTGGTATGAGGAAACCCCCGCATTGCCGAATCGAACGTGTAGACGGCATCAAGCGCTTCACCCGCGTCGGATGCCGCTTGCAACGCCTTGAAGACAATCGGGGATGACTCGTCCAGCGCGTCTTGCAGCGACTCCTCGTCGCCAACGGTTGGATCGCCTACCACGTGGCGCAGGAACCCCTTGGCCGCACCACGAGTCTTTCGCACGATAGTGATCTGGCCATCAGCAACGAAACTGCGGTACTCGTCCCCTGGACCTATCCCGACCTCCCTGCATTGATCGATGGGAAGCGTTATCTGGCGTTTGGCGCTCACTCGCGGCATGGGCGTTGTCTTTTTCAATACGGCCGGTTCAATCGAACGGTATGCCATTCTTTACCAACCATCAATTGGTAAAGATGTTGCGTCAGGGCTGCAACCCCCCATCAAGCGCGGTTCCGACACCCTGGGGACCGACGCTTAGCGAATCTCAGCGTCGCGCGCTGGACCTCGGGCTGCTTATTTGGTTATCTGCCCCGGAGGGAGGGACAACATGACTGACAAATACAAGCTGGCGATCATCGGCTGCGGTGGCCATGCCAGGGGCACTCTGGCACCGCTCTGGAAGGACATCCCGGAGATCGAACCGGTCGCGGCCTGCGACGCCCACGCGGAGTCGCTCGCCAACTTCGCCGAGCTATTCGGCATCGAAAACACCTATTCCGATGCACAGAAGATGCTGGCCGAACAGCAGCCCGATGTCCTGATCGTCGGGTCGTGGCCCGCCTCCCACATGGAAAACGTGCTGGACGGCGTGCGCGGCGGGGTTCGCGCCATCTTCTGCGAGAAACCCATAGCTCTCAATGCCGACGAGGCCGAGCGGATGTTCCAGGCGGCCGAGTCCGCCGGCGTGATCCTAGTGGAAGGGTTCATGCACCTGTACCACCCGCAGACGCACGCGGTGAAAGAACGCCTCGACGGCGGCGCTGTAGGTGAACTCCGTTGCATACGAGCGAGCTTTTCGTCCGGCTCATCCAACCCGACCAACTGGCGTCGCCGCGGCGAACTGGGGGGCGGCGCCGCCATGGATCTCGGCTGCTATTGCCTCAGCAGCATCCGTTACCTGGTCGGCGCCGATCCGCTGTGGGTGTCGGCCAACGGGAATTTCGACGCGGACGCCGAGATCTGGCACACCTTGCTGGGAACGCTGCACTTCGAGAACGGCGTGATCGGACAGTTCGACTGCAGCTTCGGCTGGCCCCGCCGCGGGACCTGCGAAATTGTCGGCACAGAAGGCACCATCTGGATCCCGAGAACCGCCTGGTCGTGGCCCAGGGACGAATCGTCCACGTTCGCATGGGCGAACGCCGACTATCGCGAGCCGCGGGAGGAGACGGTCGAAGTGCCGGGACTGAATCCCTACCGCGCCGAACTCCTCGACCTGGTCAACGCCCTGTCGACGGGCGAATCGACGTTTCTGCCGACCGACATTTCCGTAGGCACGATGCGTCTCATCGATGCGGTGCACGAATCCGCGCGCACCGGCCAGCGGGTGAAAATTGGTTAACGGCTGACAGGGAGTGTCGCCGGCAAATGGGTGACCCGATCCACAGACAGTTGCAGAAGGCCTTCGGCGCCGATGTGCGCGGCGAATCCCCCCTGGCGGACAGCGGCGCGGGAATCCGGATCAGTGGAATCGATCTCAGCCAGCCGTTGCAACCCGAACAGGTCAACGCCCTTTTCGATGCGCTGGCCCAATACCGCATCATGACCTTGGCGGGGCAGGACCTGGATGCGTTTTCCGCCGCACATTTCGAGCGTTTCGCCAACCACTGGGGCGCGCCGCTGCCGCACCCGAGCAATTTCAGGCGCCTCGGCAACACCCGGTACTACGAACCCGAACTTCTGCCGCTCGAGGAGCGCCCCTCCACACGGGTGAACGCCGCCTTTCCCGATTCTCTGCGCTGCCTGCCGGGGGCCGACTCCCCCGCCGTGTTCGTCGTGACCAATGTCCGGGACCTCAGTGAGGAGGAGCGCCACGCCGGGCCGAATCTTGTCCCTTCCACCACGTGGCATACGGACATCGAACACCACGCGATACCGCTCCACGTATCCATGTTTCTGGTCCACAAGGCGCCCGTGGCGCGGGATGCTCCAGGCGGGACATGGGTGCCCGAGTGGGTTCCCGGCCCCGACGACCCGCAGACGGACCGCTATTTCGAAGATTCCGATCCCGAGTTGCTGCGGCTGCGCCGGGCGCTCCCGTTGAACGGCGAGACGGCATACGCCGACACGGCGGCAGCGTTCGCCGCCCTGCCCCGCGCCGAGCAGGCGCGTCTTTCGCGCATCCGGGTGCGACGGCATTCCTACAACAGGAACGACGAAGCCGCACTCGCGCCGCTGGTTCGCACCAACCCGCGCTCCGGCATCAGGTCGTTGCACAGCCCGCTATGGTGTCCCCGGCCTCCAACCCAGATACCCGTTGAGATCGACGGCATGTCGGCGCAAGCGTCGCGTGCGCTACTCGAGGAGGTCGAGGCCCACATGCTGCAGCCCGAGTTCCGCTACGACCATGCCCACACGCCCGGCGACGTGACGCTGTGGGACCTCTTCATGACCATTCACGTCTCGCCGCCGATGAAAGAGAACATCCAGTCGCTGGACGACGCCCGCCTGTTCTACCGCATCAGTTGCAAGGGGGAACCGGCGTTGACGCTGCCGAGGCACGACCCGCCCGAGTGGGTCGGGGAGCACATCTTCCTGGAATACACGACGCCGGAGGAAGTGATCCAGGCCTTGTGACGAAAAAGTCCTTGGCCCGGCCGCGGAGCCGGGAAGCGCCTGGAGGCACTGCTCGGGGGGCTAAGTGGGGGACGGAAACTTTTGACCGTGATTTGATTCACGCCGCCGATTTGCCCTCACGAGCACACCTACCTCTTAAAAAATATCGTGTTTTCAATTAGTTGAAGCGACATCTCACATTTTATCGGGATTTGATCGCACAGAGGATTTGACCCCGCCAGTTGCCGATGGGCGCGGAACAGGCCAATCTTCGCCACCACCCGTTCCACCTCAACACATCGAGGCCACGGATGACTCGACATCGCCACCGTTCCGACCCGGCGAAGGGCTGGTGCCTCTGGATGATCCCGGCAGTTTTGGCGATTTGCGTTGGCGGTCCGGCATCGGCGCAGGACGTCGATACCGCGACGTACAGCGTCACCTTTACCGGCAACTGGACCGACGCAAGCACGACGCCCGAGAACGACCTTCCCGGCAACGCGCATTTCACCGCCCTGATCGGCGCGATCCACAACAGCAGGGTCACTTTCTGGGAACCCGGCGGCACGGCCTCGCCGGGCATCGAGTCGATGGCGGAGATAGGCGGAACGAGCACCCTTCGGAGCGAGATCGAAGCCAGTTCACACGTGCACGCGGTCATCGAGCAAGGCGTCTCTTTCGGCGGAACGGGAACCGCAAGATTCAAAATCACCGTCCCCAAGGACCATCCCCGGATCACCCTGACGTCGATGATCGGTCCGAGTCCGGACTGGTTTGTCGGCATCTCTGGACGGTCGCTGCTCGACAGCCGGAACGACTGGCTGTCGACGGTGCAGATCGACCTGTATCCCTACGATGCCGGAACCGAGGACGGCGACACGTTCTCGCTGGGCAACCCGGACACCAATCCACAGGGAACCATCACCAGCATCAGGGGAACGGCCCCGTTTACGAACGCCCGCATGGCGAGGCTCTCGTTCGTCCTCGACACCACGGCCCAGCCACCGGGACGCGTGACCGGCGTTTCGGTCACACCCGGCATCGGCGCCCTGACAGTGTCATGGAATCGCGTGGCCAATGCCGATGGCTACAAGGTGCAGTGGAGGTCGGGCGGCCAGACCTTCGGTAGCGCCCGGCAGCGCGTCGTGGGCGGCTCGGTCACGCAGGATACGATCCCGAACCTGACGCCCGGAACCCGGTACTTCGTGCGCGTCATCGCCACCAAGTCCGGTGCCAGCGACGGTACGCCCTCCACTGTCGAGAACGGCACACCGCGCGCCGCCGTGAATCAACCGCCACAGACGACCACCCAGATCGCCACGCAATTCCTCGAAGTCGGCGAAAGCGCGCGGATCGTGCTTTCCAATCACTTCCAGGACCCGGAAGGCCGCGCGATGACGTTCAGCGCCGTCTCGGACAACACGGCCGCCGCGAGGGTTTCGATCCAGGTCAGTGTCCTGACGATTCGCGGCGTCGCCGGGGGAAGCGCTTCCGTGACGGTGACGGCCCGCGACAGCGGCGGCCTGACCGCCGCGCAGAGCTTCCGCGCGATGGTGGGCCGGATAGCTTTCTTCGAGACGACCTCCGCATCCGCGCCGGAGGGGGGAACGGCGCGCCTGACGGTCCGCCTCAGCCGCGCATCCAACGCGTCCACGTCCCTCGACTACGTTTTCGGCACGGACAGCAACCCGAACACCAGCGACGCGAGCGCGGCAGATTATCAGGGCGCCGGCGGCACCCTCTCCATTCCAGCCGGACAGACCGAGGCGACCATTGAGATAGCCATAGCCGAAGACATCGATATCGAACCGCCAAGGGAGGTGTTCACCGTCACGCTTTCGGTGCCCGCCGAGCATGCGAACGACGTGGCGCTGGGGACAGCGACCGCGACGGTCATCATCGACGAGGGGGTTTGCGACCGCACGCCCGAAGTGCGTGACGCGCTGCGGGGGACAGCCAGCTGCTCGACCGTGTCCACAGCCAACCTGAACGGACGACGATCCCTGCTACTCGCCAACATGGGAATCGACGCGCTGCAGGCGAAAGACTTCGATTACGTGCCGCGCCTGCGCAGCCTGGACATACATGGCAATAACCTGCAAACGTTGCCTCCGGGCCTGGTTTCCGGACTCCGGAATCTCGCCACCCTGAGACTGGACGACAATAGCCTCGCAGCGCTGCCGGACGGCTTCTTCCGCAATGTTCCGAGCCTGTCGGAACTGCGGTTGCACGACAATCCCGGGGCGCCTTTCGTGCTGACGCTCGAGTTGGCACGCACCAACGCCGCCGTTGAGGCTCCCGGCCCGGCAACGGTCGTAGCAACTGTCGCCAAGGGCGCGCCGTTCACGATGCGCGCGGGCGTGTCGGCAAGCAACGGCGAACTGTCCGCCGACTCCGTAACCGTGCTGCCGGGGAATTTGGCAGCTGATCCCATCACGGTGACCAGGATCGCGGAAGGCGCGGTGCGCGTGACCCTGGACGCCGCGCCTCCGATTCCGACGACCCTGTGCGGCGCCGACAACCACCCCTGCTTCCGGGGCATCGCCACGGCGGTCGGCCCGACGCTGGTCCTGTTCAAAAAGCCGCTGCGGGCGACGGACTCCCCGCCTGCCCTCGACCTGCTCGCCGACGGCGATGCGGCAACCGTCGACCTGACCGGGCTGTTCACCGGCGCCGAGGGAGAGACGCTGACCTACGCGGTGAAATCCAGCGACCCGGAACTGGTTTCGGCGAGCGTGGAAGGCACCAACCTGGTTCTGCTGCCGAACGAGATCGGCGAGGGCGGCACGACCACCGTGACCGTGGCGGCCACCGACGAAGACGGCCTGACGACAACCCTATCCTTCGTGGTCATGATCGAAGCAAACCCGCGCGGTTTCCTGCGCGGCTGGCGCAAGGGACTGTTCTCGGACAGCCTCCTAGCCCCGTAGCAGATCCCAGAACTCGCTTAAATCTTCGCAACTCTCAAGATCGCGACACCATGCGACGAGTTGATCCGCCCCATCCGCTCCCATGCGGGGATCAACCAGTGAGTGGAACTTCGCTTCGAGCTTCCGCCACTGCAATTCCAGGTCGCGCTCCGGAATGGCGACATTCACGTCGAGCGACACCACGCGCCCATCGGTTGTCGTGATGGTGACCCTGGTGTCGGCCGCCGGCTCGTCGAATGCGACGACATGGGCCTTGTCCCTCGTCTCGATCAAGGCCGGATCCTTCACGATATCATCGTTGAAGCTCTCGATGCGGGCCGTGTCGACGCCGTGCAGCGCCATGGCAACGGCGAAGCGCAGGCTGAATTTCGCCTCGAGTCCTGTGCCGGGCGAGACGATGTTGACGGTCGTGAAATGACCGCTGTCCACCTTGATCTCGATGCTCTCGACGTCCTCGGTGCCGAAACCGTGCTCGGCCTGCAGCGCCCTGGCCGCTTCTATGGCCGAGTGCACCAGGTAACCCGCGGCGTGGTACTTGTAGTTGGTGTCGGGCACGAACGAATCGACTCCCTCGATGTCGCGCTCGAATCTCTCCATGGACATGGTGTCGCTCTGTGTCGCACCAAAACCCTGGGGGGCCTCCAGGATATCGGAACGGCTTGAAAAACCGCGTTTCGCCAACCTCGCCGCCGTGACGCCCGTCGCCGCCGCGCGGCCCGCGTGCAACGGTTTGCTCATCGTCCCGAACACGGCCTTCAAGGCAGCCGCCTGGGTACCAGCAATGCCGAACGCCTGGGCGGTCGTACCGGCATCGAGCCCGAGAAGTTGCGCGGAAGCCGCGGTAGCCCCGAAGCAGCCGACAGTCCCGGTCGCGTGCCACCCGCGCCTGTAGGGCGAACGGCCGGTGTAGCTTACAGCGAGGCACTCCGCGTCAATGCCGGAAGCAAGCGCCCTGATCACGTCGCGCCCCGACAGTCCGTGATGTTCCGCAAGCGCCAATGCCGCTGGCGCAACGGGGGCCGTGGGATGCCCGTTGCAGCCGCTGTTGACGTCGTCGTAGTCGAGGGCGTGACCTGCCGTGCCGTTGACGAGCGCCGCCTGGCTGAGACTGGCCTTCCTGCCGGTACGGAACATCGACGCCTGCGGATGCCCGCCCTGCTCTTCCACCTCCTCCAGAAGGATGCGGGCAAGCGGTTCGTCCATACCCGCCAGCGCGACCCCGATGAAGTCCATCAGGCATTGCTTGGTGACGGTGACCGCTTCGGCGGAGAGATCGTCGAAACGTGTGTTGACGACGCGCTCGGCTATGCGTGCAGTGGGACCTGTTGACTCTTGCGGCATATGCGCCAGTTCCAGTGTGCTTGAGGATTCCTTAGCGTACGCGAAATGTACGAGCCGGTAGAAACTGCCCTCACTCGGAACCCACCACCACTTGCCACATTCACCGCGCGCTGGCTACGATACGCCCCGCAACGATGGTGACTCCACCGGTCCCCTCGCGACGACAAGTTGTGAACCCCGTCAGGCCCGGAAGGGAGCAGCGGCAGCAGCGGACTCGGGTGCCGGGGTGTGGCTGGTGGGTCGCCTCCAGTTGCCACCGGAGAGGTGTCCGAGCGGCTTAAGGAGCACGCCTGGAAAGTGTGTATGGGTTAATAGCTCATCGAGGGTTCGAATCCCTCCCTCTCCGCCACACATGATCGCAGCCTCTTGGAGCCAGGCAACTGGCCCTCAACGGGCGGTTCGACGCGTTGCGGTCACGCGATTCCGACCCGCAAGCAGCCATCCTCATCTGGACAGCCCAGAATTGTTTAGGGCAATTTGCTCATGTAGCATAGGCATATTGCTATCGCGGGTTGGACGAGAAGATGGATGCAGGCACCGAATTCACGCCACAAGGCAGCATCGAAGGCATCTCCGCCAGAGCCTTGGCGCATGTGAGTCGATTGTTGAACAGGCCCATCGAGACTGCCTTGGACCTTGCCGAAGTCACCCGCAAGGGTGTGTCACCCGAACTGATGGCGGTGCTCATTGACAGTGGCTTCACCCGGCGGGAAGTCGATTGGATTGTGCCGCCGCGAACGCTCAGTCATCGACGCCAACACGGTCGACCGCTCACCGCCAATGAAACCGGCTGCTTTTTGCGTGCCGTGAAAATTCGGGCGATGGCGGAGGCCGTCTTGGGAAATTCGGAAATGGCGCTCGCATGGCTGCGAAAGCCGCGCCGGTCCTTCGGCGGCATAAGCGCGATGGAACTTTTGCAAACGGAGGCGGGCGGCCAAGTTGTGGAGGAAATCCTTGGCCAATTGGATGAAGGCTATTTCGCTTGATTCTATGGCGAATCAGCAACCACGCCGACCTCAATGGCCTTGGCGGCGTCCACCGCAGCGGGCGATGGCACTTCGCTGGTGTGCCGGTGGTCTATCTTTCCGAGAGTCCCGCGCTGGCGCTATTGGAAGTGATGGTCCATTTCGACTTGGCGCCGGATGAACTCCCTGCCGATTACCAGTTGCTGGAGGTCGATTGTTCTGCTGTTGGCGTATTGTCCCTGAATGACGACCAACCCGGCGAACCATGGGAGGACAGTCGTCCACTCACGCAGAGCATCGGCAGCGAGTGGCTGGCTTCCGGTGCATCCGCCTTGTTGAAGGTGCCGAGCGCGGTCGTTCCCAAGAGTTGGAACTATCTGCTGAACCCCCGGCACACCGACGCCGCTCACGCAACCATCAGATCATCGAGTCGCCACCCGTTCGACCCAAGGCTGGTCCAGCCACCGTCTTCCTGACCAAAGCAACGCATCTCTCGCGCTCCCGTGCCAGCGCCAAATGGTGCCCGTAGCGCTGTTTGGACGACTAGGAGGGCGTCCGAGAATAGGACATTTGGCGGCATTCTGCTCCCGCCGACGCGCATCGGCCCATGCCGGCTGCTTCGGCGACGCGGGTCCGGCGAATAGAAGTCGTGCCGAGATGCCCCGTTATGCTTTTTTCGACTGACAAGCGGCGCGGACAGATCGTTTCGTCACTTCAATCGCCGCCGCGGGCCCGATTCTACGCCATCGCCGCCCTTCGCCCGAACTCCGGGCGCACCGATCCCCGGATCGCCGCACCGACCATTTTCTTGATGTTGTGCGCGGCGCAAACCAGCGAGAACTCGCCGGCCACCCTCGACATCCCCCGCACCCCGAATCCCCGGAGGCCCGTGTTCTTGATCTGCCCGAACACCGGCTCCACGATCGCCTTGCGGCGGCGGTAGATCGCGCACCCTTCCGGGCTCGACATGCGCTCGTTCATCGCCCGCCGCAGCGGCTCCCGGCCGTCGCTCGTCACCGTCCGCGCCGCCCCGGGATTCGACCGGCAGCAGCGGTCGTGATAGGCGCAGGCCGCGCAAGCCTCGGCCTCGCTCTGATACACCCGGCGGTTACGAGCGCACAGGCTCGGGCCGTTGAGATGCTACTCAACGCACAGAAGTACAGTACACCCTGCGGGCGCCGTCATGCAGGTTCATACGGCTCCACCGCGATCTCCCGTGCTCGAGCCCGCATCCGGGAAGCATCATGCCAAGCTTGCATCCGCAAGAGCATGTCCATGCTGGTGCCGAACGCCTTCTCGACGCGCAGTGCCATCTCGGCCGACATACCGGCGCGGCCGTTCAGCAGGGCGGAGAGAGTTGCGCGGCGAACACCGAGGATCTGCGCAGCCTTGGTGATGTTGAGGCCAAGTTCCTCGATTACCTCGATACGGACGAAGTCGCCCGGATGCGAAGGTGTCATGCCTAGGCTGACGTCGTTGGTAGCCATCAGTGGTAATCCTCCAGGTTCAAACCGTCGATCCGGCCGTCGTCTTCTTCGAGCACGGTCAAGACGTTTCGAATACGACCGACCAAGTCTCCCCGAAGGAATCGAGTGTTGTCATGCTCCAGCAACTGTCGCAGTCCTCGGTGTCGGACGGAGCGAATAACCATTCGCTTAAGCGTACGGTATCACCGTTCGCCACGCAAACGTCGAACTGACTTGGCGATGCCACGCTGTTGCTTTGCCTCGTACCAGCGAGTTCCCAACCTTCCAATACGCGCTTGTGCTGATTCCAAAGACAATGGGTGTCCCCAATCGCCCCCGGCTTTCGCCTGTTCAGCCCGGCCCGATCAGCCGGTGGATCAGGGCTTGGCGGAACGCCGACAGGTCGGCCCAGCCCAAGGCTGCATTGACCAAGCGGCCGTCCTCCGCCTCATAGGTCAGCCCGTCGTCGCGCACCGCGAGGCGGATGGTCTCCATCTCGACAAGAGCGTCCGCGAACGCAAGGTAGACCGCGACCGTATCGAACAGGGTCGTGCTGGCGCGCTCGGCGATCTCTGGATGGCCGAGAGTTCCGGCCCAAGCCCTGTAGTTGGCCATCAGGGCACGCATCAGTGGTGTCTGAGCATCGCGTACCCGGGCGTATTCGTCGTCCTCCAATCTGACGATGCCGCATGTATCGAGGGGCGTCAGCGTGATCGGCCACGGCGCCGCGAGCACGGTGCGAAAAGCTGCGACATCGATGAAGACGTTGTATTCGGGCACCGGTGTCGGGCTTCCGTGATAGCCCGATCGGACGGCACCGTGCATGCCGACGAAGCGGGCCTTTGTCGCCATCTCGGGCGCCATCGCCAGGGCTTGCGCCGTTGTGCTCGCCGGACCGATGCACAACACGGTGACCGTCGCGGGTGACGACATGATGGTGTCCACCATGAGCCGGGCACCGTCGGTTCGATACACGCCGCCGTAGGCGTCCGCCTCGTAGCCGTCAAGCCATGTCTCCTGGCCACGGCGGTCGGGTGCGAGTCTGCCGTCCCCCGCGCCCTCGCCGACGGGGACGTCTTCGCGACCTGCGACGGCCAGCATTTTCGCCGCGAGCAGGGCCCGATAGTGGGTGTCGCCATGGCTCGTGACCACGGCTTCGAGTTGGACTTCCGGCGAATTGAGGAGCATCGCCAGCGCCCATGTGTCGTCAATGTCCGTGCCGATGTCGGTATCGAGGATGACGGGAATCAACCCTTAAGCTCCTGCATTGCTTCGAGTTCCGTATGCACGTCGATGATCCTTTGGTCGGGCCTCCGGCCGCTGCTTAGGCGAGGTCGTCGTGGGGTTGTCCATGCTTTGCCCACCGCGCCCCTTCAATGTCGGGAATCCGGCGCCGTGGACAACCCCGCCAAGCGTGAAGGGACACGATCCCGAAACCCGGTGCCCTCCCCCTCATGGCGAACGCCGCCGTCCGCCACAAGGAGCACCAGTTCGACGACAACACCATTGCCGCCCGCGACGTCCGCTCCGGGTTTCTCCCCGCCCGACAGAACCGTATCGACCTCCGACCAATCGACCATCAGGGGCCCCGGACAACCCGAACCGCGTCGTGGACGACGCGTGACGACACGTCCATCCTCTTCATGAACGCCGCGACTGCCTCCCGCGTATCGAACGGGAATAGACCCGCTTCGCTGGTCGGAGGGATTCGTAGCTGGCTCGATACGACGAACGCCGTATTGCGGTGAGCCAAGACTCTACGGTGGGTTACGGTGCCGTACTCTCGACCGCGCTGCTTGGCGCACATGTATCCCCCCGAGTAGGTCGTATACTTTTTGACGAATCTCTTGGGGACGCCGTAGAGGTGTTGTCTATCGAGGACGTGTTCTTCGAGGACGATCTTCTTGGGGCGGCTGTAGATGAGATCCGTGCAGTCAGTGCGCGCAAAATCCCTAATTCCTGTGAGGACCTGTCTCGCCGATATCCTTTTCTCCAAATCGAACTTTTGCGAGACGATCATCCAGTCGGTGTCCTCAACCGTGGTCCCTGCTGGTATCCACGCCCTGCTGTAGGTGCCGTCAGTCGCTTCGTCTGTGACCATGGTCCACTCGACGTGCGGTGGAAGGTCGATAACAAGCTCTCCGATGTCGGCCATCGCGAATGGCGCGCAGGCAATCAGAAAAGCGACAAACACCAGTCTATGCATCGACATGAGCCGTGGACGACATCCGTTCAGTGACGAGTCCATGTCCACAAGAACAGTATCTGCCGCCGACCACTCGACCATTCATCGATGATATAGGACCTTCTGCTCTGGGATAGAGAACGCTTGCGCCGTGAATCCGGCCGATGAACTGTTCGAAGGTCTTTTACCGTCCGGACTCCCTGGTCCCGGCAGCCGGCGGGCATCGCGCTCAGTCTTTCTCGATCCCAAAGGCCAGGCGCCTGCGCCTTCCCGTCCGAACGCCAGGTCTGGGCCTTTCTGGGGACAAGATTCGGCATCCCGGAATTCGAAGCGAATAATGGGTGACCTTCCACGACGGCCGGTGGCACTCCCCGACGGCCGTTGCTACAAGGGCGCATAGGTCGCAAGGGTTGTGGATCTGTGAGCACGAAACACGAAAGTTGTGCACCCGGATCCGCACGTACGCTGGCCTTCCCGCTTCCGCCAATCATCATGAGGTGCCGCATGGATACCAGGATCTTCCTTTACTGCCTGCCCGTCGTGCTCGCCGGTTTGCCCGCACTGGCGGCTGACCAAACCGCCGAATCAAGCGCCGCGGACAGGTACATCGAAGAGATCATCGTCACGGCGGAGAAACGGGAAGAAAGCCTTCTCGATGTGCCGCTCACCATGTCCGCGTTCACCGAGGAGATGATCGAAGAACTGGGCATGACCAACCCGAACGACATCGAGCAGCTTGTTCCGGGTCTGCAGTTCGGCGACAACGGCGAGCAGGTCGGCCAGGGAACCGTCATTCGCGGTATCGGCTCGCGCCTGGCCGGTGAGACCCACTCGGACCTGGCGGTGGCGACGTACGTGGATGGCGTATACACCATCGGCACGTACGGTGTCGCGCCGAACTTGTTCGATGTCGAACGGATCGAGGTGGCGCGCGGCCCCCAGGGCACGCTCAACGGACGAAACTCGATCGCCGGATCGATCAGCTACTTCACCAAGCGACCCTCCGACGAATGGGACTCGTTGTTGCAGGCGGAAATCACCGACCAGACGACCCAACGCTACAACGGGGCTTTCGGTGGCCCGATCGCGGGCAACCTGAGCTTCCGCATCACCGGCGGTTCCCACACCGGCGACGGTGCGCAGGAGAACATGGGACTAGGAGGCGACTACGCGGCGCCGGATCAGACGACCATCGCGCCCCAATTGCGGTACAAGTCCGATCGTCTGGACGTAAACGTACGAATCGCGCTCGTCAACGACGACGGATCTCCCCGGATGCAGGTGCCACTCTCGAATAGGGACCGCACGTCGGAGTGCATCGGGAATCCCATCGCGCTTGTGGAAGATTCCGATGATGAAGAGGAGGAGGAAGAGGAAGAGGAGGAGGAAGAGTTCGAATGCGAAAACAACCCCTGGTATCTCTACACGGAACCTCTCCCTTCCATATCGGCTGATTGCCCTCCTGGCACACCGGGCTTCGAGTGTGGAGACATCTCGAACAAGCTGAACATCAATCGTCCCGGGATCTCGGGTAGCGAAGGCGACCAGAGGACCGTCAGTGTCGACTACCAACTCACGGAGTCGTTCTCGCTACGTTACAACTACGGCAGCACCGACAACTTCCAACAGGTAACACGCGATCGCGACTTCACGAACCGGGTCGGCAGCGCAGACGAACCGCTCTTGTCCGCCGATGCCGGAGTTCCTTTCGAGGACAACGTCCTCGGCGTCACTTACGACTACACCGAAGAGTCGCACGAGTTGCAGCTCGTATCCGAACTCGACGGCAGGGTGGACTTCATTGCAGGGTTCTTCCGATACGAAAACCACACGACCTGGAGTGTGCCGAATTGGAGCTACGGGACTTCGTTCCGCTTCCAGAATGCGGATGAGGCGGCCGTGGCGGAATCACCGATTTACGGTTTCATACCCGTCTCCAATTGCCAGGATGTATTGACCAACGTCGTCGAGGGATTCGGAGGGGGATTCGGATTTGGTCTAGCCCGGGGCGGTTCTCAGGGCTGGGACTGTCCGCAGGGAAACGACCACACGCACAGCTTCCTGTTCACGACCAACGGTGCGTCGACGACAACGGCGGCATTCTTCAATGCTGACTACCAAGTCAACGAGCAGTGGCATATCTCCGGCGGTCTGCGCTACACGGAAGATGAGAAAGAACAACTCTTCGATGGCGGTTGGGTCATCTTACCCATTGGCGGCGTACCTCTGATCCTTTATTTCGATGACTCGGATCCGAAGAAGCGAACCTGGGGCAAGACGATCGGCCATGTCAGCCTGGAGTACGCGCCGGCGCCCGACCAACTGCTCTACGGTCGTCTCTCCACGGGCTACCGGGCAGGCGGGTTCAACACGTTTTCGCCGGGCGCGCCGACCGACCCGATCAAGGAGGAGACCCTCATCAACTACGAGGTCGGCATGAAGGGACTGTACCTGGACCGTCGGCTTCAGCTCACGACGGCCGCGTTCTTCAACGACTATGCCGACTACCAGATCAACGGCACGAAGGAGAACCCCAACCCGTTCATCCCGCCGACTGCGGACTCTCCGCTGATCGAGTTCACGGACAACATCGAGGACAACAGGATCTGGGGCGCCGAGGCCGAGTTCATCTACCAGGCCAACGATGACTGGCGCTTGAGCGGCTACTACGCCTTTCTCGGTTCGGAGATCGGCGAACACGCGGAGGTCGTGCGAGGGGATCCGAATCCGCGATACGGCACCTGGGAGCATATCGATCTCGACACCGGTCAACCCACGGTCAGTGCCTTTGTTCTGCCGACGGACATGACCGGAAACGAACTGCCGATGCAACCGAAGCACAAGTTCGCGGTGACCGCAGCGTACTCGAGACCGCTCGACATCGGCGGCGATTTGCTGCTGCTATCGACCTACAGTTGGACCGGCGAGCGGCACGCGGACTTGAACAACTCGCCAACAGCCGACCTGGAGGCCTATGGCCGTTGGGACCTGAGGGGTACGTGGACCTCACCCAGTGAAAAACTCTCGGCAACGCTGTACGTCAAGAACGTGCTCGACAAGATCGGCTTGATCGAATACCTGCAGGAGTCGACAAACGGCGACGCGCCTCATATGGGTACCTTGACGGATCCGCGGCGACTCGGATTGCAGGTGCGCTGGCGGCCTTGAATTTCGAGAGGTCCACCGATGCTCGGTCATTGTGAAGACAAGGCGATCCCGATGCGCCCCGGATGAGGACGAAGACGACCCGGACGTCGGGGCAGGCTCATCACTGTCGCTGCTCGCGCTGCGACTACCTGTTCTGCGACCGGGTCGGGATCATTGGCAGCCTGCCAAAGGCTCTCCTCGAAACGTCGACGGCTGAGTTTGCGCCTCAGAAACCCATTGTCAGCTGCTGGATACCTTACTGCAGTCGTCGCCCGGATTTCGTTCTCTCCGACGTACTATTCGCATGGCTGAGAAGCGTCGGCCCTTGGAGAGAACGAAAGACAACCTTCCTCAAGCGCCCCCAACCATCCGTATTCCGTGGCTGACGATCCACGAAGCGACTAAGAAAGCCGCTACGAAGAGTCGGTGTCAGACGTCCCTTGACACGGGGCGCCACGCTGCAGCCGGGCCTACCCCACCGTCCAATCGAACCAGGAGTCGGTGCCGTTGACCGTCGGCGCATCGATGTACACCGTTGGCCTGGATGGTCGGCCCTTTTCCGCCGTTGGCGACACTAGGAGCTTCGTTCCGCACTGATCGATCGAGTAGCCCGATAGCCAGAACCGGTACTTGTCCAGCTGCCAGTAAATTACGTTGTCGCTGACGACTTCTGCGTCCTTTTCACTCGACCGACCAAGTTCGGCAATCGTAAGGACGAGTGCGATGCGTCCCGACCACGTCGACGGACTATGTTCCTTCTCGTACCAGGACCGGTCCCCACAGGAGAACTCCCACCCCTTGTCTTTCGTCACTTCGCCGATGCGCTTGTATGGGTGAGTATGGAAATCACCCACCATGGTCAAGTATGGCCAACGATACGCAATCACTCGGCGTTTTACCTCGGTAACGTCATCGTTCAGATCAACTTCATTGGCCGTTCCTTTCGCAAACGTGTCCGTGGACACAAAGTCGACGACGACGTGGTCCAGGTCCGCTTTGGATGCGACGTAGCCCCATAGCAGGCCCGCAGTCTCCGCTGGACCCTTCCTGACACCTTTACCCCAGTGGCGCACATGGTATGACTCCATGCCGGCAACCACGAGGGCCATGAGCGAGGAGTCGGTCACATGTATCGCGATCGGTCGGTCGAACGGGGACTCTGTGACGAGCGATTCACACACGCCTTCCAGATCGGGCAGCTTATTGGTGTCATTCGACATGGAGCGAGCCGTGGATGAGGAAGCACGCGAGTATACGTGATCCGCTCCCCCTTCAGGCTCATGCCTCGTTGGATTTACGCTACCCCTTCAGGCTCATGTCACGTTGGACAAGGCTCGACCGCGCGTGGCTACGCGAAACCTGTCATACTCCGGGCACGCGCTTGATTGCCGCGCCCGGGTTTCCCAGAAGCAGGTGGCCGACCGGCCAACCTGCACTACTTACTCCGCGCTGAATCACCTGTGTTACTTCTTTCGGACAAGGAGTCCGTTTTTCTATGTCTCTACAATCTCTCTCATCCTCGACGAAGCGCGGCAGGCGTCGCGCGCCCACACGTCAGAGGAACCGTGGCCAGCGCCACGAGATCGCGTGCTCCCAGTGCGACGCGATCACCACCGTTCCTTTCCGCCCGACCCCCGGCCGCGCGGTCTACTGCCGACCGTGTTTGCAGAAGCGGCGCCACGGCACTACGCCCACTCCCGCCGGCATCCGGCCGGAAGCGATCGAAGCTCCGGGGCCGGATGCCAATGCGGCCACGCCATTCCGGGACATGGCGCTGAGTTCGGCTGTCCAGTCGGCACTCGCCGGCATGGGGATCGTCGAGCCAACGCCGATCCAGGCGCAATCGATTCCCCATCTCCTGGCGGGGCGGGATGTGATGGGCCAGGCCCGCACCGGGTCCGGAAAGACGCTGGCCTTCGCCGCGCCCCTTGCCGATCGCTGCGATGCATCGCTCAAACAGGTTCAGGCGCTGGTGTTGGTGCCGACCCGGGAACTGGCCATTCAGGTCTCCTCGGTCATCGATGTCCTAGCGCGGTCGACAGGCCTTCGCGTCCAGTCGTTGTACGGCGGCCGGGCCATCCGGCCCGAGCAAGCCGCGTTGCGGCGCGGCCCCCAGGTCGTCGTCGGAACGCCGGGACGCACCCTCGACCATCTGCGTCAGGGCACCTTGGACCTCGGCGCAGTGCGATTCCTGGTCCTGGACGAAGCGGACGAGATGCTCGACAAGGGCTTTGCCCGCGATGTCGAAGCGATCCTCGACCGGACGCCCCCGGAGCGGCAGACCGCACTTTTCTCCGCGACCATGCCGAAATGGGTGGCCAGCACCGCGAAGAAGCACCTGCGAAGCCCCCGGAAGGTTGAAATCGATGGCGACTTGCAAGCGCCGCCCTCGGTGGAGCATGTCGTCTACGCCATCGACAAGTCCGACAAGATCCAGGCGCTACAGACGCTGCTGAACGAGCGCCATGGACCGATCATCGTGTTCGGCAGGACCAAGCACGGCGTCAGGAAACTGGCGCGTCAGCTTGATTCGCTCGGGTACCAGGTCGGGGCGCTGCAGGGCAATCTCAGGCAGAACGCGCGCGAGCGGGTGCTGGCGGACTTCCGATCCGGCTCTGCGCCGATACTGGTGGCGACCAACGTTGCGGCCCGCGGACTCGATGTCGAAGGCGTCGACCGGGTGATCAACTACGACCTGCCGGACTCGCAGCAACTGTTCACGCACCGGGTGGGACGCACCGGCCGCATGGGCCGCAGCGGCGAAGCGATCACCTTCGTCACCCCCGACGAAGCGCGCAAATGGCGCGAGATCGAGCGGGGCCTCGGTTGCCGTTTCGCGCGGGAGTCCTGGCGTGCTGCGCCCGAAGCCGATGCGGCGTAGTCTTGTGGATCGGCTCGTTGCTTTTTTCGTCCATCCCGGGCCAATGGCCATCGATGCGGGACAGACCCTGTCAACCGTGCCGGCGACCCGTCCCCCGCATCGCGCCCATTGCCCTGACCGCGCCTTCAATCTCCTGCCGGACTGACCGCCATTCGATGCTGCGGATCATGTCGGGCATGGGTTCCGCCTCGGCGTCCTCGAACCACGCCAGGCTTTTCTGGAGGTGGTGGGCGTTGTGATCGATGCGGTCGAAACGCTTCTCGATCAGCGACAGGATCTCCGGCAGATTCATGCCACCCTTCAACAGGCAAAAGAGGTCGATGAAATCCTTTCGGCTTCCCCGACCGCCGATGGCAATGACCTTCATCACCGCGATGTCCCGCGGATCCGCCAACATGAGGCCCCGATACTCGCTGGGCGGAAACAACAGCGCCGCTTGGGTCTTGAGAAAACTGACGCGCAGACCCGCGAGGAGCACGTGCAGGGTATCCCCGCTACGACTCAGGACCTGCGTGTCGCTGACGCGAGCAAGCCGAGCGAGCAGGTTGTCCACGTCGAAAGGCTCAACGCCAAAGAAATCCAGATCCTCGGAATAGCGATGACCCAGGTGCAGTGCCAGCGCCGTACCGCCGGCAAGCGTCCAGGAATCCACGATGCCGTCGGCAGCCAACCGCCGCACGGTGGACCAGCCCTGTTTACTGAGCACCCGAGGATGCATCACCGTCTCCAAGCATGAGGTTCCAGTACGCGCGTGTCCGCGCATCCGTGCCGCGCTGGCGGATTGCTTCGCGAATCAGGGCGTCACCGAAAAAGGACCTCGCGGAGCGCACCTGGTCCGCATTGCCGAACGCAAGCACGCGCCCCAGCGCCCATAGGGGAAAGGAGGTCAGGTCATCGTCCGTGAGCCGCTTGTCCCAGAACAGGGGGCCGATCTTGTCGACCAGCGACGTGGCGCCGGGCTTCTCGATCTCCGGTGACTCCCCCAAGACCAGGCGAACATCCAGATGTGCGCCCAACGCCGTCGCGATACGTCGCAGGGTAGCCACTTCGAACCGGTCCCACCCCGATTCGTAGCGATGCAGGGCCGACACGCTGGTCCCGGCCCTGTCCGCCAGTTGTTGCAGGGTCATGCCCCGGCGTTTGCGCAGTCGTCTGATCTGCAGGCCAATCATCGATTAAATTTTATCATGTATGAGAAAAAATACTGCTCGCGTCCGAGCTCGAGGAAGTTCGCGAGGCCGGTCCGCCGACCATCGCCGCCAGGATCCCGAGCAGGGCCTCGGCGTTTCGGCGATGTCCTGACGGGCGCTTCATATCGCTCGGCGGAAAGACCCCCTTCCCAACGCGATCATCATTCACGATCATAGCCCCACAGTTCGAACCTCGTAGGCACACCAAGGAGTCCGCATGCGAACGAACCCACCGAACATCCTGCTCATCATGAACGACGACATGGGCTATTCCGATATCGGCTGCTACGGCGGCGAGGTGCGGACCCCGAACCTCGACCAGCTCGCCGCCGGCGGCGTCCGCCTCACCCAGTTCTACAACACCGCCCGCTGCTGTCCCACCCGCGCGTCGATCCTCACCGGGCTGCATCCGCACCAGGTCGGCATCGGCTGGATGACCGCGCAGCTCGACGAGGACGGATACCGCGGCTCCCTCAGCGACACCTGCGTCACCATCGGCGAGGCGTTGAAGCTGGCGGGCTACGCCACCTACATGAGCGGGAAGTGGCACGTCAGCCACGATCAGGGGCCCGACGGTCCCAAATACAGTTGGCCGCGCCAACGCGGCTTCGACCGCTACTTCGGCATTCTCGGAGGCGCGGCCAACTACTGGCAGCCGAATACGTTGACCCGTGACAACGACGCCGTGGACCTGGCGGGCCTGCCCGAGGATTTCTTCCTCACCGACGCGATCAGCGACGAGGCGGCCAACTACATCCGGGAACACGCCGCCGCCAATGGCGATGTCCCGTTCTTTCTCTACACCGCGTACAGCTCCCCGCACTGGCCGTTGCACGCCCACGAGGATGATATCCGCCGGTATAAGGGTCGATTCGCGGCGGGCTGGGACCGTCTGCGCGAAGAACGCCTTCAGCGCATGCGCGCCATGGGCATTCTCGATGCCTCGTGGCCGATGACGGAACGGGATCCGACGCAGCCGCCATGGGATGAGACGCCGCACAAGGCTTGGCAGCAGCGGCGCATGGAAGTGTACGCCGCGCAGATCGACCGGATGGACCAGGGCATCGGCCGCATCGTCGCCGCGCTCGAGGAAACCAACCGAATCGACAACACCCTGATCCTGTTCCTGGCCGACAACGGCGCGTGCGCCGAGGAATTCGCCGCGGAAGTCAAGCCACTTCCAGCCACCTACCCCGCGGGCAGAACGCACACGCGCGACGGCAGAGCCGTCATGCGGGGCAACGATCCCACCGTCATGCCCGGACCCGAGCACACCTACCAGAGCTACGGCGTCCCGTGGGCAAACCTGTCGAACACGCCGTTCCGGGAATACAAGCATTGGGTTCACGAGGGCGGCATCGCCACGCCGCTGATCGCGCACTGGCCGTCCGTCATCGACGACGGCGGCGCCCTGCGGCACGAGCCGGGCCAACTCACCGACATCATGGCGACCTGCCTCGACGTGGCCGGCGCCGACTACCCGACGCGATTCAACGGCAACGACATCCTGCCCCTCGAGGGGACGAGTCTCGCGCCGATCTTCCACGATCAGCCCAACCACAAGGAAGCGCTGATCTGGGAGCACGAGGGCAACAAGGCGGTACGTCGGGGAAGGTGGAAACTGGTGTGCAAGCATCCCGGCGACTGGGAACTCTACGACATCGTCGCGAATCGCACGGAAACCGAGGATCTGGCGGGTCGGCACCCCGAGGTCGTGGGAGAACTCGGTGCCGTCTACGATGCGTGGGCCGAGCGGTGCGGCGTCAAGTCGTGGGATCACATTTCGGAAAAGCTGAGACTGCAGAGAGAGAAGGCCGGCAACGCAAGCGCAAGAGAGTGAACCTGCGTCGATCGCTCTCGCAGATCTCGACAACAGGCGGGGAATCCCGATGAAGGGTCTCAACCGACCCCGGATCGCTGTTTTCGGCGCCGCCATCACGCTCGCCTCGTTGAGCGCGGTTGTGCTGGCCGCGAAGGACGGGACCGCATATGGCGCGGATGACTTTCCGGCGACCGCCTTCGAATACGCGAGGATGGTCGAGCCCGAACTGGGCGTTCCGCCGAGGATCGATCTTGGCGAAGGCGTGGAAAGGACATGAGCAACGGCATCAAGGCTCTGACGTTCGACGTCGGCGGCAGTATCTTCGACTGGCAGACAGCAACCCGGCAGGCCGTGCGGGCACTGGCCAACGCGCGCGGCGCGGCGGTGGACGATGCGGAATTCGCGATGACCTGGCGGCGGCGCATGTTCGAGGAACTGTCACGGGTCCGCAGCGGCGAACTGCCGTGGCAGAACGCGGATCAGCTCCATCGCGCCGTCCTGGACGAGTTGGCGGACGCCCATCCGCACCTCGAACTGTCCGAGGCGGACCGCGACGAACTCAACCGCGCGTGGCACCGCATGGGCGTCTGGGACGACGTGCCCGCCGCCCTTGAGCAACTCCGCGAACACTACATCGTGTCGATACTCACCGTCCTGAGCCTTTCCATCGTCGTCGACAGTTCACGCCACGCGGGGATCGATTGGGACGCGTACCTGTCCTGCGAGTTCCTCGGGGCGTACAAGCCCGATGCCGTGGTCTACCGGACAGCCGCGCGCCTGCTTGGCGCGGAGCCGGACGAAGTCATGATGGTGGCCGTGCATCCCGGGGACCTGCTGGCCGCGCAGCGCGCCGGACTCAAGACGGCTTACGTGAAGCCTAAACTGTGGGAACCCGGTGCCGAAGGACCAACGGACGCGTTCGACATGTCTGCCGACGACTACGGTGCCCTCGCCCGCCGGCTGTGTGAACCCTCCCACTGAAGGCCCGCCGCTCGGCCGCGAGCCTGGCCCTGCGAACCGGCGCGCCTCTTGGCCTTATCGGGAGATCAGGAATGCGATGTCTGCTT
Organism: Pseudomonadales bacterium; assembly: GCA_963668365.1. GTDB lineage: Bacteria > Pseudomonadota > Gammaproteobacteria > Pseudomonadales > Azotimanducaceae > VXNE01. The sequence goes on along the minus strand of OY764266.1, from coordinate 2,583,790 downwards.
CGTCACACCGCCGTTGGCAACCAGCCATTCGCCGCAGAGCGGTAGCCCGTAGCGTTGAAATGTGGCGTGGCCACCCGATCCGGCCAACGCATTCTTATCGCGAAGCCGGAGATAGAGCTGACCAACATTCAACCGCAAGGCTTGAATGAACAGGAACGGGTTGATCAATATCGACAGCGTTCCTGTTGCGAATAACCTCAGACTAATCGCCTCGCTCATGGCTCTGACCCCGCCTCCACCGACCGAGGCATGCAGCAAGAAATTCGAAGTTTGAGATCTGAATCTAGCGCGCCCAACCCCACAAATCGAATCGCCGCGGTCCTCATCGCCGCGTCGTCATTCCTCCAGCGTGAGGACGAACAGGCCGTTCGTGATGTCGCTGACGACAACGGTGCCCGACGGCAGATACGGGTACACGCTCCAGGCACCATCGAAGCTCGTTCCGTCGCCCTCCGGGTAAGTGTCGAACCAGGCGATCTCCTCGATCTCCCGGCGAGCGAGGCTGCCCAACTCGAGGACGCGCAGGCCGGAGGTGTAGTTCGCTTCGAACAGGCGGTCGCCCAGCACGTACAGGTTGTGGTCGGTCGCGCCGGTGCCGAGGTCGTGGGCGTAGAGGTGCTCGGGCGCCTCGAGGTCGGACATGTCGAAAACGTGGGTGCGGGTCGACAGCCCGAGGCGGGACTCGTCCAGTTCGTCCCCGAGCAGAAAAAACGCGTGGTCCTGCGTCAACCAGCCCTGATGCACATACTCCAGATTCGGGTAGGTCAGCGTCGAAAGGGTCAGCGGGGCGGACTTGTCGGTGACATCCACCACCTCGACATGATCCTCGTTCGAGCTGACGCAGATCTCGCGTCCGACGTGCTCCGCATCGGGTCCCCGGTAGACGACGCATTGCGTGTCGTGCGTCCTGCCGTCAGGCGCGTGACAGCCGGCGAACATCGGATTGATCGGCGTGCCGATGTCTATCATGTGCAGTCCCCCGCCGCAGGTCCCGGTCGACACCGCGTAGGCGTAGCCCGTCTCCTCGTTGATCGCCAGATTGTGGGCGTGCCCGAAGTCGCCGTAGACCATGTCGGCGGAAAACTCCTCGGATCCCGAGAGCCCGCGCAGACGTCCGAGGTCGAACACCTGCATGCCGTGGGCGCCGGCGTTGTCGGCGACCACATAGGCGTGGTTCCGGTAGACCTTGATGTCGCGCCAGGCCGACTCGAAAGTCTGCGTCGGAAGGCGTCCGAGAAAAGCCGGACTCTCCGGATCGGACACGTCGACGAAGGCGGTGCCGTTGTCCATCCCCATGAGGGCGTATTCCCCGCCCGCCTCGACGTCGGCCCAACCCCAGATGTCGTTGCCGGCGGTTCCTTGCATCTGATCCAGCCCCATTCTGCCGGCGAGAGAGATGCGCAGGCACGCGAAGTCGCCCGCGCTGCCGTTTTCGCACCGCGCGGGTTCGGAGCTCAGCGGCCCGCGTGAAACCGGAGGAGGAGGGGGAGGCACGACAACGGGAGGGGGAACCACGACGGGCGGCGGCGCGCTTTCTCCCCCGCCCCCGCAGCCCCATTGGATCAGGGCACAGGCAAAGGTCGCGGTCCGCGCGGCAAAAAGTGTGGGGCACCGGATCATTCTTTGGCTCAACAAGAGCTTCCCTCTATTGGCATTATCGTCCAAGACTGTCTCACTCCCCAACCGGGTTTTCCGGTTCGGCGACGGAAGGACTTGCTGCCTTTGGGCAATAGTCCTCGATTCCCCGCTTTGTGACTCGCTTTGCTCCTGCGTAAACTCGAATGACTTGGACGAAGGAAGTCATCATGGCAGAAGCCGCATACACGCACGAGGTCGGCCTCGGCGGCCTCTCGAAGGAGATTGGCGATCTAGTGTCGTGTCACGCGAGTTCTGGCGCTTCAGAGTTCGCCATGCGCGTCAATGCAAGGCGTGGTCCGCAGGGAATATCGGGCATATTCTCAAGGGCCGCAACGCGGCAGTGGCGTGCATGGCGATCTCCCGAAGGGCGCGCCCCACGGGGCCTGTGGCGGTGTTGCGCCCCTTGGAAATGGAGCCCACCATTCCCGGCGGGGACGCGCCTTGCCACAGACCCCGTGGGACGCGCTGAAGCGTCATAACTCGCGTGACACGACACTAGGCTTGCAGCGCTACATCGAGGATCTGGATGCCCACGGCTACACGGTCGTTCCGCCCGAGATCGCAAATCCCAACGGCCTCGCCGAACGGATGCTCGAAGCATGTCTGAATATCGCCGAGCGGCGTAGCGGGGAACGTCCCGATCTCGAGCGGGGCGGACTGGAAGGCCGAACCGATTCGCCCGTCGGCTACGCGATGAAGGCGTTGCTGCTCGAGGATCGGGTATTCGAGGAGTCGCTGATGAACCCGGCGCTGCTTGCCCTGGCGACGTACCTGTGCGGTTACGACGTGGTGCTGTCTTCGCTGGGCGCTTCCATGAAAGGGCCCGGCGAAACCCGGTTCCAGTTGCATACGGACATACGGCTGCCATCGCCGTTGCCAACGCAGGCTCTGCTGTGCAAGGGCATCTACCTGCTGACCGATTTCAACCGGGACAATGGAAGCACCGTGTTCGTGCCGGGCAGCCACAAGCGGTGCCGCAACCCGGTCGCCAATGAAACCCTGATCGGGGACGGCGGCAACGACCAGGCTGTCCCTGTTGAAGCGCCGGCAGGTTCGCTGCTTGTCTTTCACGGCAACACCTGGCACGGCGCATACAATCGCGTGGCGCCGGGGCTGCGAGTCAGCGTGCATCTCCTCATGGTGCGGTCGCTGCTTCGCGCGACGGAGGACTTCATCGGCAGGATCCCGCAGGAGGCGCTCGATCGGAACCGGCCAAGGTTCGCGATCCTGACGCAGCAAGGGGTCGTCCCGCCCTACATCGACAAGGATGACGAACGGGCCAAGGTCGCGCGCGCGCAGAAGTTTGTCGCTGCATTCGAGAGGGACTCGGGAATACAACTACCGGCCAAAAGATAGCCACACGCCAAGCTGTGGGACGAGCCGGAGCACGAGCAGACCGCCTTGAACGCGGTGGTCCATGGGCTCGCCACGGTCACGGCGAATCTCAAGGACCTTACCGAACTCGCTGAACTGGCGGTCGCCGAGCGGGATCCGGATGCGCTTGACGACATCGAGTCGGAACTTGGCAGCGTGGCCAAAATCGGCGGCCACCCGGAGTTCCGGCGCATGTTCAACGGCGACCGGGACGACGCCAATGCGTTTCTCGAAGCCGGAGCGCGCGAATGTCGTCCGGCGTCATCTTCTCCACCGGTGCCAGGCACATCTCGTCTAACGCGCGCATGGTCCGCTTGGACATCAGTCCCATCCGCCCGGTCATCGCCGCGGCCTCCGTCCGCCCCAGCGGCACGGACCGGCCCATCGCCGCGAGCCCGGGACGCCTCCCACGGACCCGCCTCCATCCCGCGGCCCAGCGCCTCGCGGAGGCTCGCCGGATGGCCTCGTGCAATGGCCACCAGCACGTTCCCGAGAATCGCGCGCTTGCGGGCGGTCTTGCGCCGACCCGCACGCTACGGCGCGGGACGGGTCGCCGCCGAGCAGCTCGAGCGCCGCGCCCGACCGCCGGGCTCGTCAGCAGCCAGGCGCGCGCGGTCCGCTCGCTAGTCGATCACCACCTCGTCCGACACCCGCCACGGGCCGCCCACGCGCTCCTCGTTCACCGAGCGCGCGCGGATCGCGTAAGTGCCGGGCAGCAGGCGCGTCCAGCGGAGCGTCAGCGTGGTGTTCCGAGCGCGCGTCAGCGAGCGGTTCTCGTCGGCAACGCCGTCGCGCGTCAACTCGACGTCGTAGAGCGCGCCTTCCACCGCGCTCCAGCGACCGCGCAGTTCGCGGTCGGCCGGACTCTCGAGCGTCACCCGCTCCGGCGGCGGCAGGATCGCCGCGGGCAGCGGCCCGAGGCCGCGCTCGCCGTCGGCGTACGACAGGTTCGTCACATGCCTCCCGGGGCTCGACAGCAGGCTCAGCACGGCGGCGATGCGGTTCGACTTGACGCGCAGCCGCCACTGGCCGGCGCCGTCGCCGAGCGCGCCGGACATGATCGCGTCCGCCTCCCCCGACTCCAGCTCGGCCGCCGTCAGCTCCACCGCGTCGGTCGCGGGGACCAGCGCCTGCACGGTACTGCCGGGGCGCAGCCCGAGGTCGTCGGTGCCGTCGATCAACAACTCCGCATCGCTCGATGAATGGTTCACCAGCCGCAGCACGCTCACTTGGTCCTTGTTGCTGCCGGGGTTGAAGAACGCCACCCGGTGCGCGCTGCCCGCCGCCGGCGCGCGCGCCTGCATGGCGGTCAGGAACCCGTCGCCGGTGCGCACGTAGGCGTTCGCGTCGATGCGCAGGCCCGAGTACATCCTCAGCCGCCAGTTGCCCCTGCCGGACCCGGTGCTGCCCGTCAGGCCCTTCGCCCGGTTGCCGAGTTCCAGGTCGTCGGAGTTGAAGTGCGCGGACTCGCCGGCGCCGAGGCGGAGCCGCAGCGTGTCGTAGCGGATGCTGGAGTCGTCGTAGGCGAGGATCGTCACCGGGCCGTCCACGTTCGAGCGGTTCGTCACCCGCACGAAGCCCTGCCGCCCCAGCGGATCGGACGCCGCCGGGAAGAGGTTCACGTTCCATATCCCGTCCCCGTCCCTCGCCGCCTTGCCGGACAGGTTCGTCAGGTGCCCCGCCGGACTCGACAGCAGGCTCATCGCCACCAGCGCCGCGTCCGAGGCCACCGTCAGCCGCCACTTGCCTGTGCCGTCGCCGAGGCCCTCCTGCGGCGCGCCGCAGGCGAGGCCGGCACCGGACTCCAGTTGCGCGGCGTCCACCGTGCACGCCGACTCCGCCGGCAGCGTCAGCAGCACGGGTTCGCCCGGCGAGAGCCCCGCGTCGTCCACGCCCGCCACCGTCGCCGCCGCCTCCGCGTCGGTCGGGTTGACGAGGCGCAGGAGACTGACCTGATCGACGTCGCTGCCCGGGTTGAACGTGGCGATCTCGAGCACGCCGTCCTCCCGCGGGGCCACTGCGTTCATGCCGGTCACGAACCCGTCCGCCGCGCGCACGTAGGCCAGCGCCTCCAATTCCAGGTCGTCGCTCTCGATCACGAGCCACCAGCCGCCGGTGCCGGCGCCCGCGGCCCCGGCGAGACCCTTGTCGGGGTTGCCGGACTCCAGGTCGTCCGAGTTGAACGCCGCCGCCTGCCGCGGGCCGAGCGCCAGCGTCAGCGGCTCGTGCTCGACGCCCGCGTCGTCGGTCGCCGTCACCGTCGCCGCGCCCGCCACGTCGGAGTGATTCAGCACCCGCACAAAGCCCTGCAGCACGGGGTCCGACATCGGCGGCAGGAACCACACCGTCTCCGGCCCCGTGACCGCGATCTCGACGGTGGCCGACGCGAAGCCGCCCCGACCGTCGGAGACATCGACGCGGATCTCATGGCGCGCCACGTCGCGCGCCAGGTCGGTCGGGGCCGTCCAAATCGCCACGGGTTCGTCGACCGGTTCGCCGAAACCGCCCCGCGCTGCGCTCCAGCGCCAGATCAGGGAATCGCCGTCCGCGTGGAAGGCCGTGGCGGTCAAGCGCACCGAGCCGCCCAGCGGGACCGCGCACGGCACGCACGAAACCGTCACCGTCAGGGTCGGATCGCGCGCCGGCGTCCGGTCGCGAATCGTCACCTCGACCGACGACGGGCTGCCCGGCACAAGCCCGTCCGACAAATCGCCCAGCGCCACCGTGAACGTCCCGTCGCTCTCGTCGTCGTCCAGGACCGTCGCGATGGACCCGGTCCCGATCATGGCGCCACCGGCAATCGTGATGTCCGGCATCGCGCCGTAGTCGCCGGCCTCGGCCGTCCCCGGCGTCAACGACAACGGGATCGCTATGCTGTTCGGCATCGTAGCGGACAGGCGAGCCGTCACCGTGGCCGCATCGCCCTCGTCGACCGGATTGGGCGAGACCGACAGGCTCACCGTCTGCGGGGATGCCGTGTCGTCGTCCGCGATCGTCCCCGTCCCGGTGTCGGTCGCCGCAACCGTCTCCGTCGTTCCGGACACCGTCAGGCCGACCGCGAACGTTTCGTCGCCCTCGACCAGGTCGTCGTCGGTCGTTGCGACCGCGAAGGTCCGCGTCTCCCCCGCGGTGCCCGCGAAGGCGAGAGCCGCGTTGTTCTCCGTGTAGTCGATGCCCGTTGTCGCCGTGCCGTCGGCGAAGGTCGGCGTCGCCGTCAGCCCGCCCGACACGGCCCCGTCCAGCGTCACCGCGAAGGTCAGTGCGTCGCCTTCGGTGGCCGAGGCATTCCCGATCGTCAGCGTCGCGACCGCCGGAGTGTCCCATGCTGCCGTCGCCGAGACCGCCGCCGCCGGACCCGTGTTGCCGCCGTCCGTCGCCGCGTCCGCCGCCACCGTCACCACCACATCCGCCGAGCCGGTCGGGGTCACCGCCAGCGTGTACGAGGAGGCCGTCGCCGCCGTGAACGCGCCCTTTGCGCCGCCGGTGACCGTCACGTCGCCCGGTGCGAACCCCGTCACGTCCTCGGACCACGCGAACGTCACGGTGAGCGCGGTCGTCGAGTTGATCTTCGCCGGCACGCCGGTGATCGCCACCGTGGGGACCGACGCGTCCCAGGTGGCCGTGGCGGACACGGCCGACGCCGGGCCGGTGTTGAGGCCGTCGGTGGCGGCGTCCGCCGCCACGGTGACGGCCACGTCCGCTCCGCCGGTCGGCGTCACGGCCAGCGTGTAGGAGGAGCCGTTCACGGCCGTGAACGTTCCCTTCGCGCCGCCCGTCACCGTGATGTCCCCGGTGGCGAACCCCGTCACGTCCTCCGAGAACGCGAACGTCGCCGTGAGCGCGGTCCTCGAGTTGATCTTCGGCGGCACGCCCGTGATCGAGACCGTCGGGGCGGTCGCGTCCCACGTCGCCGTCGCCGAGACCGCCGCCGCCGGACCGGTGTTGCCGCCGTCCGTCGCCGCGTCCGCCGCCACGGTCACCACCACATCCGCCGCGCCGGCCGGGGTCACCGCCAGCGTGTACGAGGAGGCCGTCGCCGCCGTGAACGCGCCCTTTGCGCCGCCGGTGACCGTCACGTCGCCCGTTGCGAACCCCGTCACGTCCTCCGACCACGCGAACGTCACGGTGAGCGCCGCTGTCGAGTCGATCTTGGGCGGCACCCCCGTGATCGAGACAGCCGGGGCCGCCGCGTCCCACGTCGCCGTGGCCGAGACCGCCGACGCCGGACCCGTGTTCAGGCCGTCGGTCGCGGCGTCCGCCGCCACCGTCACCACCACGTCCGCCGCGCCGGCCGGTGTCACGGCCAGCGTGTACGAAGAGGCCGTCGCCGCCGTGAACGCGCCCTTTGCGCCGCCGGTGACCGTCACGTCGGCGGCGACGAATTCGGTCACGTCCTCCGAGAACGTGAACGTCGCCGTGAAAACGGTCCTCGAGTTGATCTTCGGCGGCACGCCGGTGATCCCGAGAGTCGGCGCCGCCGCGTCCCAGACGGCCGTCGCCGAGACCGCCGACGCCGGACCCGCGTTGATGCCGTCGGTCGCGGCGTCCGCCGCCACGGTGACGGCCACGTCCGCTCCGCCGGTCGGCGTCACGGCCAGCGTGTAGGAGGAGCCGTTCACGGCCGTGAACGTTCCCTTCGCGCCGCCCGTCACCGTGATGTCCCCGGTGGCGAACCCCGTCACGTCCTCCGAGAACGCGAACGTCGCCGTGAGCGCGGTCCTCGAGTTGATCTTCGGCGGCACGCCGGTGATCCCGACGGTCGGCGCCGCCGCGTCCCAGGTGGCCGTGGCCGAGACCGCCGACGCCGGACCCGCGTTGATGCCGTCGGTCGCGGCGTCCGCCGCCACGGTGACGGCCACGTCCGCTCCGCCGGTCGGCGTCACGGCCAGCGTGTAGGAGGAGCCGTTCACGGCCGTGAACGTTCCCTTCGCGCCGCCCGTCACCGTGATGTCCCCGGTGGCGAACCCCGTCACGTCCTCCGAGAACGCGAACGTCGCCGTGAGCGCGGTCCTCGAGTTGATCTTCGGCGGCACGCCGGTGATCCCGACGGTCGGCACCGCCGCGTCCCAGGTGGCCGTGGCCGAGACCGCCGACGCCGGACCCGTGTTCAGGCCGTCGGTCGCGGCGTCCGCCGCCACCGTCACCACCGCGTCCGCGGAGCCGGCCGGCGTCACCGCCAGGGTGTAGCTCCTGCCGTTCCCGGAGAACGCGCCCTTGGCGCCGCCGGTGACCGTCACGTCGGCGGCGACGAATTCGGTCACGTCCTCCGAGAACGCGAACGTCGCCGTGAAAACGGTCCTCGAGTTGATCTTCGGCGGCACGCCGGTGATCGAGACCGTCGGGGCGGTCGCGTCCCACGTCGCCGTCGCCGAGACCGCCGCCGCCGGACCGGTGTTGCCGCCGTCCGTCGCCGCGTCCGCCGCCACGGTCACCACCACGTCCGCCGCGCCGGCCGGTGTCACGGCCAGCGTGTACGAAGAGGCCGTCGCCGCCGTGAACGCGCCCTTTGCGCCGCCGGTGACCGTCACGTCGCCCGTTGCGAACCCCGTCACGTCCTCCGAGAACGCGAACGTCGCCGTGAGCGCGGTCCTCGAGTTGATCTTCGGCGGCACGCCGGTGATCCCGACGGTCGGCGCCGCCGCGTCCCAGGTGGCCGAGACCGCCGACGCCGGACCCGTGTTCAGGCCGTCGGTCGCGGCGTCCGCCGCCACCGTCACCACCGCGTCCGCGGAGCCGGCCGGCGTCACCGCCAGGGTGTAGCTCCTGCCGTTCCCGGAGAACGCGCCCTTGGCGCCGCCGGTGACCGTCACGTCGGCGGCGACGAATTCGGTCACGTCCTCCGAGAACGTGAACGTCGCCGTGAAAACGGTCCTCGAGTTGATCTTCGGCGGCACGCCGGTGATCCCGACGGCCGGGACCGACGCGTCCCAGACGGCCGTCGCCGAGACCGCCGACGCCGGACCCGCGTTGATGCCGTCGGTCGCGGCGTCCGCCGCCACGGTGACGGCCACGTCCGCTCCGCCGGTCGGCGTCACGGCCAGCGTGTAGGAGGAGCCGTTCACGGCCGTGAACGTTCCCTTCGCGCCGCCCGTCACCGTGATGTCCCCGGTGGCGAACCCCGTCACGTCCTCCGAGAACGCGAACGTCGCCGTGAGCGCGGTCCTCGAGTTGATCTTCGGCGGCACGCCGGTGATCCCGACGGTCGGCGCCGCCGCGTCCCAGGTGGCCGTGGCCGAGACCGCCGACGCCGGACCCGTGTTCAGGCCGTCGGTCGCGGCGTCCGCCGCCACCGTCACCACCGCGTCCGCGGAGCCGGCCGGCGTCACCGCCAGGGTGTAGCTCCTGCCGTTCCCGGAGAACGCGCCCTTGGCGCCGCCGGTGACCGTCACGTCGGCGGCGACGAATTCGGTCACGTCCTCCGAGAACGTGAACGTCGCCGTGAAAACGGTCCTCGAGTTGATCTTCGGCGGCACGCCGGTGATCCCGACGGCCGGGACCGACGCGTCCCAGACGGCCGTCGCCGAGACCGCCGACGCCGGACCCGCGTTGATGCCGTCGGTCGCGGCGTCCGCCGCCACGGTGACGGCCACGTCCGCTCCGCCGGTCGGCGTCACGGCCAGCGTGTAGGAGGAGCCGTTCACGGCCGTGAACGTTCCCTTCGCGCCGCCCGTCACCGTGATGTCCCCGGTGGCGAACCCCGTCACGTCCTCCGAGAACGCGAACGTCGCCGTGAGCGCGGTCCTCGAGTTGATCTTCGGCGGCACGCCGGTGATCCCGACGGTCGGCGCCGCCGCGTCCCAGGTGGCCGTGGCCGAGACCGCCGACGCCGGACCCGTGTTCAGGCCGTCGGTCGCGGCGTCCGCCGCCACCGTCACCACCGCGTCCGCGGAGCCGGCCGGCGTCACCGCCAGGGTGTAGCTCCTGCCGTTCCCGGAGAACGCGCCCTTGGCGCCGCCGGTGACCGTCACGTCGGCGGCGACGAATTCGGTCACGTCCTCCGAGAACGTGAACGTCGCCGTGAAAACGGTCCTCGAGTTGATCTTCGGCGGCACGCCGGTGATCCCGACGGCCGGGACCGACGCGTCCCAGACGGCCGTCGCCGAGACCGCCGACGCCGGACCCGCGTTGATGCCGTCGGTCGCGGCGTCCGCCGCCACGGTGACGGCCACGTCCGCTCCGCCGGTCGGCGTCACGGCCAGCGTGTAGGAGGAGCCGTTCACGGCCGTGAACGTTCCCTTCGCGCCGCCCGTCACCGTGATGTCCCCGGTGGCGAACCCCGTCACGTCCTCCGAGAACGCGAACGTCGCCGTGAGCGCGGTCCTCGAGTTGATCTTCGGCGGCACGCCGGTGATCCCGACGGTCGGCGCCGCCGCGTCCCAGGTGGCCGTGGCCGAGACCGCCGACGCCGGGCCGGTGTTGACGCCGTCGGTCGCGGCGTCCGCCGCCACCGTCACCACCGCGTCCGCCGAGCCGGCCGGCGTCACCGCCAGGGTGTAGCTCCTGCCGTTCCCGGAGAACGCGCCCTTGGCGCCGCCGGTGACCGTCACGTCGGCGGCGACGAACCCCGTCACGTCCTCCGAGAACGCGAACGTCGCCGTGAAAACGGTCCTCGAGTTGATCTTCGGCGGCACGCCGGTGATCCCGAGAGTCGGCGCCGCCGCGTCCCAGACGGCCGTCGCCGACACTGCCGACGCCGGGCCCGTGTTGATGCCGTCGGTCGCGGCGTCCGCCGCCACCGTCACCACCGCGTCCGCGGAGCCGGCCGGCGTCACCGCCAGGGTGTAGCTCCTGCCGTTCCCGGAGAACGCGCCCTTGGCGCCGCCGGTGACCGTCACGTCGGCGGCGACGAATTCGGTCACGTCCTCCGAGAACGCGAACGTCGCCGTGAAAACGGTCCTCGAGTTGATCTTCGGCGGCACGCCGGTGATCCCGACGGTCGGCGCCGCCGCGTCCCAGACGGCCGTCGCCGACACCGCCGACGCCGGGCCCGTGTTGATGCCGTCGGTCGCGGCGTCCGCCGCCACCGTCACCACCGCGTCCGCGGAGCCGGCCGGCGTCACCGCCAGGGTGTAGCTCCTGCCGTTCCCGGAGAACGCGCCCTTGGCGCCGCCGGTGACCGTCACGTCGGCGGCGACGAATTCGGTCACGTCCTCCGAGAACGCGAACGTCGCCGTGAAAACGGTCCTCGAGTTGATCTTCGGCGGCACGCCCGAGATCGTCACCGTCGGGGCCGTTGCGTCCCATGTCGCCGTGGCCGACACGGCCGACGCCGGGCCGGCGTTGAGGCCGTCGGTCGCCGCGTCCGCCGCCACCGTCACGACCACGTCCGCGGAGCCGGCCGGCGTCACCGCCAGCGTGTAGGAGGAGCCGTCCACCGCCGCGAACGCGCCCTTGGTGCCGCCGGTCACGGTCACGTCCCCGGTCCCGAACCCCGTCACGTCCTCCGAGAACGCGAACGTCGCCGTGAGCGCGGCCGTGGAGTTGATCTTCGGCGGCACGCCGGTGATCCCGAGAGTCGGCACCGTCGCGTCCCAAGTGGCCGTGGCCGAGACCGCCGACGCCGGGCCCGTGTTGACGCCGTCGGTCGCCGAGTTTGCCGCCACCGTGACCACCACGTTCGAGCCGCCGGCCGGCGTCACCGCCAGGGTGTACGACCTCCCGCTGCCAGAGAACGTCCCCTTCGTCCCGCCGGTCACCGTCACGTCCCCGGTCGCGAACCCGGTCACGTCCTCCGAGAACGTGAACTCCACGCTGAGCGCCGCCCTCGAGTTGATCTTGGCGGGCACCCCGCCGATCCCGACAGTCGGCGCCGCCGTGTCCCACGTCGCCGTGGCCGAGGCCGCCGACGCCGGGCCGGCGTTGAGGCCGTCGGTCGCCGAGTTGGCCGCTACGGTGACCACCACGTCCGCCGAGCCCGTCGGCGTCACCGCCAGCGTGTAGGAGGAGCCGTTCACGGCCGCGAACGCGCCCTTCGTCCCGCCGGTCACAGTCACGTCGCTCGTGGCGAACCCGGTGACGTCCTCCGAGAACGCGAACGTCGCCGTGAAAGCCGTCGTCGAGTTGATCTTCGCCGGCACCCCGCCGATCGCGACAGTCGGCGCCGCCGCGTCCCACGTCGCCGTCGCCGAGACCGGCGTCGGCGGACCCCTGTGGGTACCGACGGTCGCCGAGTTGGCCGCCACGGTGACCACCACGTCCGCCGAGCCCGTCGGCGTCACCGCCAGCGTGTAGGAGGACCCGTCCACCGCCGTGAACGCGCCCTTCGTCCCGCCGGTCACCGTCACGTCTCCGGTCGCGAACCCCGTCACGTCCTCCGAGAACGCGAACGTCGCCGTGAAAGCCGTCGTCGAGTTGATCTTCGCCGGCACCCCGCCGATCGAGACCTTCGGTTCCGGCCCGTCATCGTCGTACACGAGCACGGTCTGACGGTATGGGGCCACCACTCTGTAGCCTTGGCCTACCAACACGCTGACATATACGCGTCCCCAAATCGGCGCCTGGACTTCGTCGTTCACCGTAGCCACCGAATAGCTCGCGCTGCCGCTGGTTCCCACCGTCACACTCTGCACGCCTAGGTCGCCAGCCGCGACGTAATCGAGGTGGCGGTGGACATACAGTTGTACCGCCAGCGCTGTGGTCGGCGGCGGCGTCACCGTAACCGTGAACGTCGCGCTCTGCCCCTCGGTCACGTCCGGGTCACGCGTGAGCGAAACCGTCGGGCGCGTTTCGACGACTCCATCGTCGTCGTCCCTGATCGCAATCGTGGCCGAACTGGGGGTACCGGCCCGGTAGCCATGCCATTCAAAACCGATAATCGATGCCGTGATCGAACCGTCCGGCTCTTGAACGCCGTCGTCGATGGTGGGGGCCCACAACATCACAGGCGAGATACCCGGGTTAGGGGTGCGCGACGCGCCGGGGAGTGTGGTGCGGACGAAGTCGCCAACCCGACTCGTAAACTTGATGCTCGGAGCACCGGGATGGTTCCACTCCGCAACTGTCGGCGGATCCAGGTGCGCAAAGAATTGTAGCGGCTCGCCCTCGGTCACTTCTTGGGCCACCGGAGTCAGGGTGACTGTCCCTTGGTTGGGAGCGTCGTTGTCAATGATCCATTGTGTTCGCGTCAGCGCCACCCCGCTGTAGTCGCCACCCGATGCGGTGTGTGTCAGGTAATGTTCCCAGTTCGTGTCCAAATGGTCGTCCTCTGCGGCCGTCACCGTCACGCGCTGGGCCGTGTTCCAGTCCGACGTCGTGAACCTCAACGAGGCCGGGTTCCAGGTCACCCCGACTCTGCCCGAACCGGTCGCCTGCCCTATGATGCTCACTGTCACCGTGTCCGTCGGCTGCGTCGCCAGCGCCACCGTGTAGCTTGCGCTGCCGCCCTCGTCCACCTGCACCTGAGACGGCGGCACCACCAGCCCGGGCGTTTGGGCCTCGGCGGGGAACGCCAGGACTCCTGCCAGCAGGAGCAGCAGCGAAAAAAGGGACTTGCGCGGTTCTGAGAGCTGCCTAGACCCGGCGTCCGGAGACCGCCGCATCGTCGTCGCACGCGTTCGCCTGGACGCGGCGCTCGCCGGAGCAACCCCACAGCGCAGGTCTCTCGAAAAGGACAAGAATCGACGTGAGCGGAGTCCGCCCGTGGATTGGGGAAGTGACACCAATGTTGAGAACAACCAAAGTGTCCGCTTCTGGAACAGGAGAAGTGTCCGGTTTACAAGGAAGCCCCGGTTTGATGGCCGGAGCGGGAGAGACTGGGCAAAGCGAGTCTGCCGCAGGAAGAAGCGGAAAAAGTGACGCATCGGAATCTGAATGCACATCCCCTCTCCCGGTCGGAAGCGACTGCGGCCAGCGGGCGTTGGCTCGTCGACCGCCGCTCGCGCGTCAGCCATGTAGACGTTCTTCGTTACCACATCGTCCGCCGGATCGCAACTCTTTGATGGCGGTCTTTGATGGCGGTCTGATGGCGGTCGATCGCAGCGGCGTCAAGGCAATTCGGAGATGGCCCGTTTTCTCCAATTCGGAAACGTCCCCCTTTGCCGAGCGGGCGAGGGGTCCAAGGGGACGGGCCAGGTGTTTGCCGGCCGGGGCGCCCGGCCGCAACGGAGAGGCGGGAGAGACGCGGCCCGCCGGGTCCCGGGAGGGGGACGCCGCCTGTTTGCGCCGCTCTTCGGCGGCAGTCGGCGGCGAACCCGGCGGTCGCGCTTGAGCTTCGATGTCCGACTCGGCCCGCCCGGTCCTCGCGGACGGGGCTTGGCCGGTGGCGCGTGCGAGGGACCCGGTCTTACGACTTGGTCTTGCTCGTGCGGCGACGCGTGGCGCTCTTCGCTGCGGACTGGGTGTTGCGTTCCCGCGGGGAAACAGCACCAGTTCGCCGTGGACGCTGCCCCTGGCGAATGAGGACGGTGATACCGCCGCCATTCTTAGTGGGGGAATGCAGCGCCGACGTTCGTGAAGAACTTGCGCGGCGTGCCGTCGTCGTTGGTCAGCGTTTCGCTTTCCGCGATGACCACGGCATCGTGGCGCTCGGGCATAGAGCATGCTCCTCTTCGTTGAAACCAGCCGTCCGGGGACCCGGGCGGATGCGTTACGGGGGTACCTTTGACTACGACGCCGAAAGGGAACGCTTGGAAGAGGTCGAGCGCGAGCGGAGCCTAAACTGAAACGACCCGAGACGTTGCGCTTCTCAGCCTCGGCGATCAGCTATAGTGCCTGACATGAAGTTTCCCGCGGCACTCCCTGAATCGACCGCGCGCCATGCCTTCCGAATCGCGGTGTTCATGGCGCTCGCAGCGGTGCTGCCAGCACAGGCACAAGATCCCGCGGATCGGTCATTCCCGGCGGATGCCCCGCCCATGGTGGAAGCGGAAGGACGTGACCTGGTGGTGCTACCCGCGCGCGGCGGTCCCGCAGACACGCTGGAGACGGTGTCCCGCGGCTTTGCTGCGCAGTCGTTCGAGGCCGGCTCGCGGCGGATTCATCTCGTCACCTTCGAGGGCGACACGTTCAAGGCTGCGACCCCCCTCGACGGTCCCCGCTCATGGATCGCGTTCGATCCCGAACGGCGCGCGTTCGCGTCGCTGTTGCCGAGCATCCGCATCGAACTCGAACCGGATATCCAGGTCGACGCCATCGCGTCGGCAATCGGCGCGACGGGCGTGACCGTCTTCGAGTCGCTCGGCTTCGCCATTGTCGATTTGCCCCGGGATCTCCACCCGGCCGACGCCGTCGCACGCGTCCGGGGGCTCGCGGGCGAGCCGGACGCGGTCGCGCGGGTGCGCGGTCCCCGGATCGAGTGGCGATGAAGCCAGCCGCCTTGCATCGATCAGGCCACGAGGCTTCTTGAAGCCATGATAGCGCTCCGGCTCCCGGCACCCCTCGCCAGCCACGCGATCACAGTTGCCGCAACGCTGTGCCTGCCGGGCGCGAGCGGTTGCGGCGGCGGCGCCGACGAGCCGCCGCCTCCCCCGCCGCCGGCGTCGATCACGCTTTCCGTCAGCGGCGATGTCAGTGTCGAGGAAGCCGAAAACCCGAAGGTCCGGGTGAACGTCGAACTCGATTCACCCGCCCGGGGATCCATCGGCGTGCGATTGAACTTTGCCGGAACCGCCTCCCGAGACAGCGATTACGAGACCGGTCCCGATAGCTTCGCGATACCGCCGAACGCCACCGCCGCCATGGCGGAGGTGGACGTATACCGGGATTTCGAGGAGGAGGGGGACGAGACCATCGAAGTCGCCGTCGGCGCGTTCACGGGCCACGCCCGGGTGGGCAGCCCGTCCTCGGTCACGCTGACGGTGATCGACGGCGAGCCGGCGACGGTAGACAAGGCGCCGCCCCTTGAACCGGAAAGTGCCGCCACCCTGCTGCCGCTCCTGTTCGGAGTCACCGAAGACGCCGTCACCCTGGTGGTGATCGCGCTCGCTCCTCCCGATGCATCCGAGCCCGTGCCACTGGTCGCGGAATGGTCCACGAACATCGACTTCGACATCGACGTACACATGATCGGCGCCGACGAAATCGCACCAATCACGGATCCGTTCGACCTGTTCCTCGGCGGCCTGCGGCAATTCCAGCTACCGCTCGCGGAACTGGGGCCGAACGGCAACTACTTCTTCCGGGCATACGTCGGAGAGGCGCCTTCAAACGGACCCGAGAGTCTCGGCCCCAACGTGTATCTGAACGGTTTCGCGACCAATGCCGATGGCCTGGTCACGGTGACATGCGAAGCGCCGCATCGAACGCCGGACGCCGGAGGCGGCGACCCGCTGTTCGCCGAACAATGGCACCTGCGCAACAACGGGCAGACCGCGTTCTCGGAACGCGGCGGCATCGCCGGCGCCGACCTTCGCATGACAGCGGCCATCGATGCCAGCCGGAACGGCGCCGGCGTGAAGCTGGCGATCGTCGACTCGGGGCTCGAGATCTGCCATCCGGACCTGGCCGCCAACACAGCGGCGGGCGGATCGTTCAACTTTGGTTTCCCGGGCAGGCCCGGCGCATTGCCAAACGACCCGTTCAACTTCAGCACGCTCGGCGATCACGGCACCAGCGTCGCCGGCATCGCCGCGGCGGCCGCGAACAACGGCTACGGTGGACGAGGCGTGGCGCCGGAGGTCACGCTCGTGGGGTTCAACCCGCTCGAAGCCGCCGGGGGCCCCGAAACTGATCCGGAGGCCGCGGCGCCCACCGCGATGCTGCTCAGCCTGGGGGCAAGCGAAGCCTTTCCGGACTCTGCCAGCGTGGACGTCTTCAACATGAGCTTCGGCTACGAAGCCCCATCGGAGAACTCCCAGGAAGAGTGGGTCCGTCTGTTCAGGATGGGCAGCGAACAGCTTCGCTCGGGGCGCGGGGCGCTATACGTGAAGGCTGCGGGCAACGCCTTCGATGTCTGCGACCCGGTCCATCCCTTCAATCAGGAGTTGGGCTGCGTCGGCAGCAACGCGGACCCGGACCAGAACCTGCCCTGGCCGATTGTTGTGGGCGGATTCAATGCCGACGATATCAAGGCCTCCTATTCCAGCGCCGGCGCGAACCTCTGGGTCGTGGGTCCGTCGGGCGAGGATGGCGCCGAGTCCCCGGCGATGATCACCACCGACCAGGCCGGCGCGCTTGCGGGTTTCAGTCAGTTGGTTCCGTACGGCCTGACGAGCGAGCATCCGCTCAATCGCGACGGTGACTACGTCAGCGCCTTCGGCGGCACGTCCTCGGCGGCGCCCGCCGTCGCCGGCGCGATCGCCGTTCTGCTGGGCGTCAACCCGGATCTCACCTGGCGCGACGTGAAGCACATCCTGGCAGCTTCCGCGCGCATGATCGATCCGGATATCGCCGAGGTTCGGGCCGCCTTCAACGGCGCGCCATACGTCGCGCGGCATGCCTGGCAAACCAACGCCGCCGGATACGACTTCCACAACTGGTACGGCTTCGGCGCCGTCGACATCGACGCCGCTGTCGCGATGGCGTCCGACTACGCCGCCGACAACCTCGGGGAATTTGTCGAATCGGAGTGGTTCGATGCCGGCGCGGACGCGGAGATGCCGCTCGCCATCCCGGACGCCGACGGCGCGGGCACCAGCGCGGCGCTGGAGGTCACGGGTTTGCCCGACACGGCGAACATTGAAGCGGTGGTCCTGGAAATCGCCGTCGAGCACACCAATGCCCTCGACCTCGGGGTCACCCTGCACTCGCCCGCGGGCACGGCCAGCGTGGTCAATCCGCCCCTGAACACGCTCCTCGATGGCTTCGAAGGAATGCGCGACTGGCATCTGCTGAGCAACGCGTTCTACGGCGAAAATCCCAACGGGGAATGGACCGTGCACGTGGCGGACCTCGCCGCCGAGGACACCGGCAGCCTGACCGGCTGGCGATTGCGTTTCTACTACGGCGACCATCCCGCGAACTGATCGGCGATCGCGGCGGACCGCATCCTTCGTCGGTGATCGACTCCGTAATCCGGCAATCATACCCGTGCGCCCTTGCCTCAAGAGAGAGCCGACAGGACTCGTGGTTGGATGTAGAATCGAAAAGCGAGGTGGAGAAAGAGACATGAGCCAGATGACGGCCGCCGCGGTCGGCAACATGCATCGGATGGGCGCGCTGGGCGCGCGCTGGTGGAACGATTCCTGCGATCCGGAGGAACTGTCCGATGCGGTCGCCCACGGGGCGGTCGGGGCAACGTCGAACCCGGTGATCGTCGGCAACGTGGTCAAGGGCGACCCGGACCGGTGGCTGCCGGAGATGGATGCGCTCATCGCCGACCACCCGACCGACACCGAGGTCGAAATCGCCTGGAAGATGATTGCCCGGATAGGACGGATCGCGGCGGGGATACTGAAGCCCGTCCATGAGCGGATGGACGGAACAGCGGGATACCTGTCCCTGCAGGTCAATCCCACGCTGTACCCGGACGCGAAGCGCATGGTCGAGCATGGCGTCTCCCTAAGGTCGGTGGCCGACAACGTCGCCATCAAGATTCCGTGCACGGCGGCGGGCCTCGACGCCGTGGAGGAACTCACCCGGCGCGGAGTGCCGGTGAACGTGACGGTATCGTTTTCCGTGCCCCAGGCTGTTGCCGCCGCGGAGGCGATCGAGCGCGGTTTGCGGCAAGCGCGGGATCCCGACTCGATCCACCCCTATGTCACCGTCATGCGCGGCCGGATCGACGATCACCTGAAGCGCGTCCGCGACGCCGAAGGCATCGACATCGATCCCGACGCGCTCGAGTGGGCCGGAATCGCCGTCTTCAAGCGGGCCGCCGAGATCTTCGAACAAGCCGGCTACAGGGGCACGCTGCTCGGGGCCGCCTTCCGCAACATCATGCAGTGGTCGGCCACCATCGGCCCGAATGTGCTGCAAACGATTCCGTACGAGAACTGGAAGGAATTCGACGCCGCCGAAGTCGACGTGGGTCCGTCGCTGCACGAACCGGTGGACGCTTCCCACCTGGAGGCGCTGCGGACGAACTTCGTGGACTTCCGCCGGGCATACGAGCCGGACGGCATGACTCCGGACGAGTTCGCCGGCTACGGCCCTTCGATTCACACCCTGAATCAGTTCATCGACGGCTACTACGAGCTGCTCGCCATCGTGCGCGGCCGGATGCTGGTGTAGCGCCGCATTCCCCGGTCCGCATGACGGCACTCACACACGCCGACCACACGGCCATCGTGACCGGCGCCGCCGGCGTGCTCGGCCTGGCGACGACCCGCGCCCTGATCGACTGCGGCGCAAGGGTCGTCATGGTGGACATCGATCGGGACAGGCTCGACCAGCTTGCCGCCGAACTGGGCGAGAATGCGATCGCCGCGAAGATCGACCTGCGCGACGCGGAAGAGATCAGCGCCACCGCGGGGCGGCTCCCGGACGAGGTCGGCGGGGTCGACATCCTGGTGAACAACGCCGGAATCCTGTCCAACAACAAGTCGGCCACCACCACGCCCCAGGAGTGGCGGAACGTGCTGGCGGTGAACCTGGATGCCGCGCTTTACATGTCGCAGGCGGTCCTGCCGGGCATGCGGGAACGCAACTGGGGCCGGATCGTCAACACCTGCTCGCTGGCGGGGAAGAACGGGGGCCTGACCGCCGGCACCGCCTACAGCACGTCGAAGGGCGCGCTGGCGGCATTGACGTTCTCTCTGGCGCGGGAAGTGGCCGGGGACGGGGTGACAGTGAACGGTATCGCCCCCGCCTACGTGAGAACGCCGATGGTGACCGAACAACTGACCGAGGCGGAACAGCGGGCGGTGCTGGACCAGATACCGGTCGGGCGCTTCTGCGAAGCCGAAGAGTTCGCCCACGTGGTGACCTTCCTGACCCACCCCCTCGCGGGATTCGTCACCGGCGAAGTCGTGGACCTGAACGGCGGACTGCTGTTCGACTGACCGGTCGCGGACAATGCAGCCCGTTTGCCGCAACGAGCCGTCGCACCTATACTAGCTAGTCTAGCTAGATAAACGCTGGCAATGCTTGTCAACGTCCACAACGCGAAGTCCCAGCTCTCGAAACTCATCGCGGCCGCCGAAGCCGGCGACGACGTGGTGATCGCGCGCAAGGGCAAGCCGGCGGTTCGGCTTGTGCCCGTGAAGCCGGGCGGATTCCAGTTCGACACCCTGGCGAACCTGGTCGACACCGTTCCGGATTTCGATGATCCCATGGACGAGGAAGAACTGGCTCGCTGGGAAGGCAAGGAGTGAGCGCGGTCCTGCTCGACACGCATGCGTGGATTTGGGGTCTGATGGACTCGGCCCGTCTCGGCGGCAATGCGAAGACGGCAATCCTCGAGGCAGACGCCGTCCACGTTAGCCCCATCAGCGTCTACGAGATCGTTCGCAAGGCGCGCCTGGGCAAATGGCCGGAAATCGCGCCGCACATCGATGCGCTGCTGTCCGAGAAGCAGACCGTGTCCGCTCCCTTCACTCGCGGGGTCGCGGCCCGGGCTGCCGCCCTCGATTGGACCCGTCGGGATCCATTCGACCGATTCATCGCCGCAACAGCAATCGAAATGGGCTTGGCACTGATTTCCAAAGACGCTGAGTTCGACACGCTGGACGGAAACCCGGGATGGCGCGGACGCGTTTGGTCGTAGGAAAAGGCCAAGCTGAACAACCTCAGCGAAGTTCACCTCGGCGAGAAACGGGAACCTCCGTCCGGATCTCCGCTCCCGCCAGGGCGCGGCCGCCCAGAAACACCGTCAATACGGCAGCGCCGATCAGCGCCAGTGCGAGCATCGCGTAGTGCCACCCATCGTACTCGGAGAACGCCAGGGACACACATATACCCCCGCCCAAACCCATCACCAGGCAACCCGCCCATCGACTAAAAGCACGGGATGGCGGCAGTCGTCGGGTCACGAGGCATAGCGACGTGGCGATCAGGAGCCCGCTGACGTGGACGAGCAGAACTTCATCGAGAAGGAGTCCCTTCCCCGGGGCGATCAACAAGGCATGGATAGCCGACCAACCGGTTCCGAGCACAAGAAATGGGAGTGACATCCATACGACCCGCACCGCTGCTCGACGCCCGAGTTCCTTGCGACCCTGCGCGATGCCGAAGATCCAGTCTCGTGACAGTTGAACGTGAACCGCAGATTCCCACCAGTTGCAGATGGCACCGCCAAGCGTACTCAACCACACGACAATGAAGAAAAACTCGAGGACAGCAATCCGGGGAAAGAAGTACCACCACAAAACGAGGATCCCCAGCACTCCGGCAGCCTGCGAAAGTCCCTTCCGGAGATCCTCTCGGGACAAGCTCCCGAACCCGATCGGCGACTCGACGGCCGGATCAGCGCCAGCCTCAGACGGAGCCAGGTCACGTCGCAGGCCGGGAACGATCAAACCGAAGAGCGACAGGGCAGCTAACTGTATCCAGACAGGCGAAAGCACGTATGAGGCCTGCGCCAATTGAACCAGCGGCTGTCTTGCTCCATCGAAGGCGGCGCCGCATAGCGCGGCGAACGCCAAGATCCCCCACCAGATGGCGATACCTCCTGGGGTGACGCGGCGACGGATCGCATAGCGCATCACGGCGGCACCAACCAGCATGGCTGGCGCCGCCGCCGGCGCCGGATTGTCCAGAGACCAGCACGCGAGCACGGTGACTGACGTAGCCAGCAAAATACTGGAGACGCCCAGGACGAACAACGTCCCCGTGTACAGGGGAACAAGCATGCTGCCTGGCCAAACCGCCAACTGGCCGATCCGACTACCGACGAGCCAGGCAAGACTCCCGACTGTGAATACCAGCATCGCATTGCTGGCGGCGAAGAATGGATACAGGCCCGCCAGGATGAAGCAAGTCACCAGTATGACGAAGACCGGCCAAACCTCCGGCTGGAATGACCGTAGCAACTCCACAGTGGGTTTCAATGTCTCTATCCACGGCCCAAGGGCACCGTTCATGTACCGGTCTCCGCGGGCAACATTGTCGATGGGAGAATTCATCGAGACGTCATGCCCGCGAACAGGTCTTCCAGCACGACCTTGTCCACGCGCATGTCCGAAGCGAACCCGTACTCATCGGGGTCCCAGACCCAATAGCGGTCGCCATGGGACGCGAGGACGTTTTGGTGCGTCGATGGGGGTTCCCTCATGGTCACCAAACCCACCCGCTCCCTGATGTCGTCGAGGGCTTCGTGACAGGTGATGCGTCCGTTGTGCAGGATCGCGATATGAGAGGCGACGCGCTCGATATCGCTGATGATGTGGCTCGATAGCAGCACGGTCTGGCGGTGGTCGACGTTCAGTTCCGCAAGTGCCTTCATGAAGTTCCGTCGAGCGGCGGCATCGAGGCTCGCGGCAGGCTCGTCGAGGAGCAGCAGATCCGGCTTGTGCCCGACAGCGAGCAAGATGGCGACCTTTTGCTGGTCGCCGGGCGAGAGCTTGTCGATTTTGCGGTCCGCCAGGCGCCACTCCCGCTTGAGGTCGTTGATCAGCGCCTGGTCCCAGGAGTCGTAGTGCGCTCCGATCATGGCGAGGCAGGCGTCCACGGTCATCCAGCCGAAGCCCGAGAACCGTTGCGGCACGTATCCGATCCGCTTTCGAGTCTCCGCGGGCGTGTCCCAGGAGTCCACGCCGAACAGCCTTGCCGTGCCGGCGCGCGCCCGCATCAACCCGATAGCGACGCGCATGAGCGTCGTCTTGCCGCTGCCGTTGCGTCCCAGCAGACCCGTGATGGTCCCAGGCGCCAGTTCCAGGTCGACATCGCCGAGGACGCGATCCGTTTCGCTTCGCTCGTAGCCGGCGGAAACGCCGTTCAGCGCGAGCGGCGCAGACGGATCGGCTGATCGATCCATTCCTCCTCCCAGATCTTGTCGATTCGTGCAACGAGTTCCTTCCGCAACAGACCGAGTTGCTTGGCTGTCTGCACCAGGGTTCGCAGGTCCTCGTCGATGGCTTCCGCAGGACTCGCGCCCGTGTCCGATACGACCATCCCGATCCCAGGTCGGCGTACGACCACGCCCATTTGCTCAAGCATCGAGTACGCCTTCGACACCGTCATGGGGTTGATCCCGAGTTGCGTGGCAATGGCGCGCACGGATGGCAGCCGGTCACCGGGCTCCACTCGACCGCTTGCGATCGCGTAACGGGCCTGCTGGACGATCTGGCGGTAGATCGGCACGCCCGACGAAGGATTGAGCGCGAACATCCGGCCTGCGGAGCCTCTCGAGAGTGTACTAGCAGAATTAATACACCTAATACACTTGGCCGTCAACGCATGGCCCGTCTGTAGAGTCGCCGTGTTGTCGAACCGCGCGCCGCCGCGAGATATGATGGCTGACTGTCAAACGGCGCAATCGCAATCTGCTGCAGGAGAAACTCCAATGGTCCAACCCAAGCGAATCGGGCATGTGGTCCTCAACGTCAGGGACCTGGCGGTGTCCGAAAGATTCTACACGGAAGTACTGGGCTTTCAGGTCGCGCTCAAGCGCGAACGAGGCACGTTTCTGACGTGCGGGAAAATTCATCATGATCTGGCCCTGTTCCAGGCGCCTCAGGACGCCGCGCCGGCCGGGGATCTCGGTCTCAATCACATCGCGGTGCAGATCGAGAACATGGACGAACTGAAGGAGGTCCATCGACGCCTCAAATCCTCTGGCGCCCGGATTGACCACCTCACCGATCATGGGATGACGAAGAGCGTCTACTTCCGCGATCCCGACGGAAACAGGATCGAGTACTTCTTCAATACGACGGAAACCGCCGAGGAAGGACTGGCGATGATGCGGGCGCCGGGCCGCACCCTTGGCGAACTGGTGCTCGAGGACGTCTAGCAGCACTGTTCGAAATAACTATAAATTGAGAGAGCAACCTCATGGAATATATAAACTTTGGCAAGTCTGGCGTACGCGTCAGTCGCCTGGCGGTCGGCCTCGGACTGCGGGGCCAGGACGACGCGGCCGAAGCCCAGCGGATGGTCGAGCACGCGATCGCGCAGGGCATCAACCTCATCGATTGCGCCAACATCTACGGACTGATGGACGACCGGGCCAACGTGCGGATGTCGGAGGCCATTCTGGGCAAGGCGCTCAAGGGCAAGCGGGACGATGTCCTGATCACTTCCAAGGTCGAGCAGGTCATCGGTCCAGGACCGAACGATCACGGGGCATCCCGGTATCACATCATTCGGGAAGCGGAGAGGTCACTTAAGAACATCGGCACCGACCACATCGACTTCTACCTGATCCACCGCTACGACCCGACCACGCCCATCGAGGAGACCGTTCGTGCCCTGGACGACCTCGTGCGTTCCGGCAAGGTCCGCTACGTCGGGTGCTGCAACTTCCAGGCATGGCAGGTCTGCAAGGCGCTCTGGACGGCGGACCGGGTCCACGCGAACCCGTTCATGGTCGTGCAGCACAGGTACAGCCTGATCTATCGACAGATGGAGCGGGAGATGTTCCCCATCATCCGAGAAGAGGGCCTCGGTGCCATGGCGTTCAGCCCGCTGGGCACCGGACTACTGAGCGGCCTCTATTCGCCAGACACGGACCCGCCGCCTGGAACGCATTGGGCATCGCGTCCGGAGGAATATCGCCGAAATATGGCAGGCGACAGGGGCAAGGCCGTCGCGACCGTCATCGAACTCGCGCGCGAACTCGGCAAGACGCCCGCGCAGGTGGCCTTGGCCTGGGCGATTTCGCATCCGGAACTCACCGTCGCGATCACCGGCGGCGATACGGTCGCGCACCTCGATGACAACCTGGGCGCGGTCGACTGGACAATGGAGGAATCGGTGCGCGAGAAACTCGATGCAGTTTCCGCGAACCTCTTCGGCTGAACCCGGACACGGTCCGCTCCTTCCCCGTCGGGCGCGGCTCTCGCGGCCGGAAAACAGTTGGCGAACGGAACACGCGTCGAGAAGGAGCGAATCGATGATCAGGTTTTACGCAATGATGTGCGTGCTCGGGACGGTGTTGCCCTACAGCGCGCTGGTTGCCTGGGGGATTGAGACCGGAGGCCTGAACGTTGCCGCCATGCTGGCAGAGATCGCAGGCTCACACGTGTCCCTGGCGGCATGGGCCGACGTCCTGGTATCCGGAGTCGTCCTCATCTCATTTATCCTCGCCGAAGGTCGGCGCGCATCGATCGCCAATCTATGGATGCCCATCACCGGCACGTGCGTAGTTGGCGTGTCGCTGGGCCTGCCGCTGTTCCTGCTGATGCGTGAAAAGGAACTGCGACGCTCGAAGGTCCACTCAACGGACGGATAGCGACCCCGTACCCTTCTCCCGGAACCCGGACAAATAGGATGTCGAAAGATCGCCCAAACCTGGTTGTCATCTACACCGATGACCTCGGCTACGGCGACCTCGGCTGCTACGGATCAGACTCGATCCTGACCCCGCACCTGGACGCCCTGGCGGCGTCCGGCATCCGATTCACGAACTGGTACTCGAATTCGCCGGTGTGTTCGCCCTCCAGGGCCGCTCTCCTGACTGGCCGCTACCCCAATCGCGCCGGAGTGCCCCGCATCCTGGGCGGACAGCGGGTGACTCCGGAGAGCGGAAAGCAAAGTACGCCGGGCCTGCCGACAACCGAGAAGACGATCGCCACGCTGCTCAAGCCGCACGGATACCGGACGGCGATATTCGGGAAATGGCACCTGGGGGTCGCCCGGGAGTTTCGACCCAACGCGCACGGATTCGATGCCCCTGGTCAGCCATCGGACCTGGCGCCATTGATCCACCAACTGTCGATAATGCGCGCCTGTCCATCCGTCAGGTACTCGTAAACCGCGGCAGAATCGTCGGAGCGGCCCAACTTGTCCCAATACAGGAAACGCTCCTGTTCCGGCATGTTCAGGGGAATATGGTAGAAGCCCCACAGCAGGATCCGGTCCAGTGCCCGGCAGACCACCGTCGCGGCTTCCAGGTTCGGAGCGCTCTGGGCGAGTCCGACCAGGGAGTCAACCGCCGGATCATCAATTCCCGCCAGATTGCCACCCAGTTCCGCGACGGCGGCCGCGGAACTGAAGTAGGTGAGCAATTGACCCATGGGCGGATTCAGGAAATCGCGATTCACCAGGAACATGTCGAATCTGCGCTGGCGCTTGTACTTGGCCGCGAGCACGTTCTCAAGCAGCCGGAAGCGCGCATCGATACCGAGGAAGGCAAGCGTCTCGACGTAGGGAAGCAGCAGCCGTTTGGCCCACCCATGCTGCGTCGCGATCTCGAACGCGAAGGGCTTTCCGTTCGCATCCTTCAGGCGGCCATCGACGATGGTCCAGCCCGCCTCGGCCAGCAACTGCCGTGCCCGTTCAAGCGCGGCGCGATGCGAGCCTTGTCCGGTCGACCTGGGTAGCTCGAACGGTTGCGTGAAGACGCGAACAGGAAGCTGGTCGCGGTACGGCGCCAGCAATGCGTTCTCTTCTTCCGTGGGCAATCCCCTCGCCGCGAACGAAGAGCCGGCGAAATAGCTCAGCGCCCGGTTCTGCGAGTCATGGTGGAACACGCGATTCTGCCACTCGAAGTCGAACGCCAACGTCAACGCTTCACGGACCCGCGCGTCACGGAACATCTCGCGGTTGAGATTGAATACAAGCGAGCGGGCCTGGCCGATGTTCTTGCGGACGCTGCGTATCTCCTTGCGGATCCGACCCGACTTCACCGCCGGTATGTCGTAGGAGTTGACCCAGTACCGAATGTCGGACTCCCAAAAGAAATCAAACAATCCCTTGCGGAAAGCTTCCCGCGCCACGGTCGCATCGCGGTATACGTCGTAGCGGATCGTATCGAAGTTGTGGCGCCCCCGGTTGACCGGGAGGTCGCGAGCCCAGTAGTCGTCCAGGCGCTCGTAGATGACGTGGTTTCGATCAAACTCGGCGATCCGATACGGACCGCCGCTCATTGGCGGCTCCAGCGTCGTTTTCCCCGGGTCACGGTCGGCGTAGTAGTGCGCCGGGCGTACCGGAAACGTGGTCAATGCGATCAGGTTCGAATGGGTGAAGACATCCTTGTGGCGGATAACCAATTCCCGTTCGTTGACGATCTCGAACGACTCGACCCATCGGCGATAGTAGGCTTTTCCGGCCAGCGACGTCTTATCCATCGCATCGTAGGAGAAACGCAAATCCCCGGTTGTCACCGGCAGGCCGTCATGCCAGCGCGCCTTCTCATGCAGCCTGATGAAGAGCGACTTCCTGTCAGCCGAAAGGGCGACACCGTCCGCCAGCAATCCATACATGGCCGACTGCTCGTCGGCCGATCTGACGAACAACCGATCGAATGTCCTCTCCAGTCCGGCGGCGTTGCCGACCCCGGTCCCCCAGGCGCCCGAGAAGTTGCGGATCGGCCAGGTCGTGGAGAGGGTCAGGCTCCCGCCCTTCGGCGCCGCCGGGTCCGCGTAGTCGAAGTGGGCGAAGTCGGCCGGATACTTCAGGTCATGCAGCAGCGAGATGCCGTGCCGGTACGGCGGCTGCTCCGCAAGGCACGTCGATGCCAGGACGACCACCGTGGCCGCAGCGCCCGCAAAGAAACTGCGCAAGACATGATCGGATGTCGGCAAATTGGTAGCCGGCTTTCGCCGCCAGGTGCACGATGTCATGATTCGTGTATCTTCTCATTTATTGCCCCAGAGTCGGTAAGCGCGCAAGCCAGGAGATGCAAATGCAGACACGTTTCAGCCCACCGGATCTGTCCAACGCAGTGGAAAACTCCGTCGGTCCGTACAAGTTGGCCTTGGTGTACCGTTCATTCAGCGTCGATCAAGGGCTGACGATCCATGTGTTCGGACCGGTGGAAGGGGAAGAACACGAGATCCTGCGATTCGATTGCTTCAAGAACCATCCGCACTACCACCTGGGATTTTCCTACCTGGACGAGCCAAGGGAGACGATCGACGATCCCGACCCCTTCAACTGGGCGGCGGGGGAGCTTGCGCAGCGCTTTCCCGACTACCTGGCGCGGGCGCGTGCCGGGTGCGAACTGCCGGAGAACTGGCAGGAACTGACCGCCAATGCAATCGAGGACTTCAAGTCCAGTTCTCCTGACCTGCTCCCCGGCTGACCGACATGAAAATCACTTCCGTCAAGGCGTTTCCCGCCTCCAAGGTCTTTTCGCCTACCGTTACCCGCAACTTCGTCTTCGTCAGGATCGAGACCGACGAAGGAATCACAGGCTGGGGCGAGGCCACTTCCGGCCCGCTCGCCGTCGCCACCATGTTGGAGGAATTCGGTCGCGAACTTTTGGCCAAGGATCCCATGGAGATCGAAAAGCACTGGCAGACCCTCTACCACCACTTCCACGTCCGTGGCGGCGTGGTGCAGATGTCGGCCATCAGCGGCATCGAGATCGCCCTCTGGGACATCAAGGGCCAGGCGCTCGGCGCGCCGGTGTACGAACTGCTCGGCGGCAAGGTGAGAGATCGAATCTGGACCTACGGCCGCTGGGACGGCCCGACGCCGGAGGCATCCATCGAGAACGCGATGAACCATCTCGAAATGGGCCTCACGGCCCTGAAGGGTGATCCCTTCGAGCACAGGGGCATTTTCAGCGACAGGGCATCCGAGGATCTCGCGATCGAGAAGCTGAAGGCGGTGCGCGAAGCCGTCGGCGACGATATCGAACTTTTCGTCGAGGTCCACGGTCGCCTCGCACCCTCCGATGCTATCCGCATCGGCAACAGGATGGCGGAGTTCAGGCCATTCTACTTCGAGGAGCCGGTACCTCCCCAGAACATGCATGCGCTGAAGAAGGTGTCGGACCGGCTCAACATCCCCATCGCGACGGGCGAAAGGCTGCTGACCAAGTTCGACTTCGCCAATCTCCTGGCGCTACAAGCCGTCGATCTGATCCAGCCGGACATCATGTATGCCGGCGGAATCCTGGAAACGAAGAAGATCGCCGCCATCGCCGAAGCCTATTACGTGGGCGTACAGCCCCACAACTGCTATGGGCCGTTCGCCACGCTCGCGGCGCTGCACTTCGACGCCTGCACCCCCAATTTCCTGATCCAGGAGGGCGGCATCCGCGACTGGTTCCCGGATTCGGTGATCGGCGACTTCCCGGTGCAGAAGGACGGTTATTTCGGCGTGCCCCCGGGGCCAGGTCTCGGTGCCGCGATGGACGAGAAGTGGCTCGCGGCCCATCCCTGGGACGACAACGCGAGGCCGTGGGTTCACCGAAAGGGGAACCACAGGTCAAGGCAGGACATCGAGTGGTCTTAGCCTAGCCAACTGTTCCGACCTGTAGCGCGACATCGAGAGGGTGCCGGGGGTCGGCACGGGCGAAACAGCCGGACGCGGGCGCAAGGCGGCGCCCGAAGGGCGATCAATCCAAGGGCGATCAATTTTCGCGGCGCTGGGCCAGCAGAATCACATTACTGGTGTATGCGGCGCAGAAAGTCGGCTTCGGATTCCGAGGCCATGGCTGCGGCAGCGATCCCCGCGTCCGACGACCCGGCGAAAGCGGGCTCTTCTCGCAGGGCGTCAGCAAAACCCGCTGAGACCTCAATGCCGCGAGACCGCAATAACCCGCACGCCAGCGCCGCACGACCTTCGATGTGGCCTTCGGCATGGCCCTGGGCATGGCCGATGTTGTACGCCTTCCGGCGCTGCGAGCGAAGCAGCGGATCGTCGTCGGGACCCGTGCCCTCTTCCGCGCCCATGGCCGTCCCGACGCGCTCCAAAACCGCGCATGTATGCGCCGACAGGCCCGTCTCGTTCATCGCCTGGTGGATCTCGACCGCCGCCCAGCCCGAAAACGCCCGACTCTCCCTGACAATCTCGTAGCCGCCCTCCCGCAGCACATAGATCGTCAATCCAGGGACAAGGCGACGCGGGCGACTTCGTGACGCCGAGTCCGGCACCTCCACCCACAGCTCCGGGAATCCCCACGCCTCGTATTGCAGCAGCTTGCCGCGGCGCACGTCCGTCGTGTTGTCCACCTCCAGCACCACGTCCGGCAAGTCGTGCCCCGCAACGACCATGGCGTCAATTCCCGGCAGCACCGCCCGATGCGGCCGCAGGTACACGGACTGATCGGGATGCATGGTCCGCCTCGGATCGCCTTCGCCGTCGCGCAGCAGCAGTTGCATCGCGCCGTAGCATTCGACCGGCGAACCACGCACGGAGGCAATGACCTGCAACAGCATCGGCAATTTGTGACCCGGGTGCTCGTGCACCGGGCCGGCAGGTTCCCGAACCACCCAGGCCGTCTCCGTGCGGGCGTCCCAAAGCTCCAGCCGCTCCTCGAACACCGCGAGATCCTCGGCCGTCATGCGGATGAGCACGCAGCCCGGAAACTCCAACGCCGGCAGCGACGCCGGGTCATGCTCGACCGACCCGTCCAGAACGCCGGGCAACGCGACGATCAAGGAGCGCTGATCCCGTGGTCGGACGTGAATCTCCCGCGGAAGAACGTTGCTGGCCATGCGGGCATTGTACACGCGGTTCGGAGCACGGCGCGGGCAAAGCCGTCGGGATTGGCGGAGCGAAATCAGCGCATCGGCGAAACGAAGGTCATGCGACGAGACGTCTTCATCGATATACATCATCGCGCACCGCCCTGTTGCCAAGATGCATCACAGGAGATCGGTTGACAACGTTGTCATTTCAGGCTTACCGTGGAGCCCTCATCACGTTCGAGGGGGACGACGTTCATGGGGCTCATCCTGACCAAGCGCTTCGCGACCATTGCCGTCCCCGCGCTAACCCGGCATCGCCAACGCGCGAAGAGTTGGCGCAACGTGACGGCTAGACATCTGCGAACAGGTACCTGGTTGATCGTGGCGACGGCGGTGCTCATCGGCTGCTCCGGCGGCAACGAGGATCCGGCCCAGGGCGGCAACCAGCCGACCGCGCCCCTGACGCCGAAGGGCTGGAACCTGGTCTGGTCGGACGAGTTCGGCGGCGGCGCGCTGGACGGCTCGAAGTGGAACATCCAGACAGGCGACGGCACCGCCGAGGGCATTCCCGGCTGGGGCAACAACGAGTTGCAGAGCTACCAGGCGGACAACGTGTCCGTCGCCGACGGCAATCTCATCATCACGGCCAGGCGGGAGGAAGCGGACGGACGCCTGTACACCTCCGGGCGCATCAACACGGACGGCAAGCTGGACATCAAGTACGGACGCATCGAGGCGAGCATCCACGCCGCCGCGGGCCAGGGCATGTGGTCCGCGTTCTGGATGCTGCCCACGGATTCGGCTTACGGCACCTGGGCCGCCGGCGGAGAACTCGACATCATGGAGGTGTTCTCCCGCGAACCGAGCCCCTTCAACCAGGCCGCGATTCACTACGGCATGGCGTGGCCGCTCAACACCTTCAAGTACGAGAAGCACATGGAAGTGGATCCGGCGGACGGTTTCCACGTCTACGCGCTCGAATGGGACGAAGCCGAGATCCGCTGGTTCGTCGACGGAACGCACTACTACACCGTCAGGAACTCCACCTACTGGAACTACTACCTGGACGCGGCGACGAACGCCCATGTCGAGGGCGGAGATGCGGCGCCGTTCGACCAGCCCTTCCACCTGTTGCTCAACCTCGCCGTGGGAGGGAACCTGCCCGGCGCCCCCGCCGCGGACGCGCTGCCCGCGGAACTGCGCGTCGACTACGTGCGCGTTTACGAGTGCACCATCAATACCGAAACCGGCACGGGTTGCGACGGCTTCACCGACTACACGGACCCCTCCGTGATTCCGCCGCTCGGAGAAAAGGTCTACCGGGCGGTCTACGACCTCTACACCGACGCCGTGGGACCGCTCGCCTTCCCCGAGTCCGAGGATACCGTGGCGCTCGACTTCGGCGTCTACGACGCGGGAGGCGCCCTCGCCTTTTCGGAAGTGAGTGACGACGACCGCGGCATGGTGATCGACGTCAACACCACCGGCGGCGGCAATTTCAACATCTTCCCGGCGAACCTCGCGAGACAGACGCTGTTCGGCATGGGCAGCGCCTCCGACGGGGCCGACTACGCGGGCGAAGTGCAGTTCGACCTCTACATATTCGGCGACGAGACGGACGCGGCGAGCAGCCTGCAGGTCAAGCTCGACAGCGGCTTCCCGGATCTCGGCTTCGTCGATCTGCCGGTCTCGACCCTGACCACGGACGAGTGGACGACCGTCACCGTGCAGATCAGCGACATCGCGCACAACGCGGGCAACTTCGGGGGCGGTCCCGTCGACCTCGACCAGGTGCTGAGCCTGTTCGTGCTCGAACCCACGAGTCACGCCCACGTGCGGGTGGACAACATCCGGATCATCTGCGGTCACGTCGGCCAGGGCGACTGCGGCATCATGCCTCCAGCGCCGCCCCCGCCCGCGGCGGGCGAGCCGCAGCCCGTCTACATCGACTCTGTCGATCCGATCTGGGACGCGGGCATCGCCGCCGCCGACTCCGGCTCCAACTGGGTCAACTACTCGGACGGCGCGAACCCCGCCAACAAGGTGCAGTGGAAGGAAATCGGAGATGCCAACCGGGGCAATTTCCTCGAAGTGAGCTTCTCCGACAGCGAGGCGTTCGGAGTGTGGTTCATCCAGTCCACGATGGGCGTGGACCTGGGTGCCTACGCCCCCGGCGCGGTCAGCTTTGATATCAAGGTGAACGACTACGGCGACAACGAGGCCGGCATGACCATGAAGATCGACTGCGTCTTCCCGTGCACCAGCGGCGACCAGCGAATCGGCAAGGTCGGCGACGGCGAATGGGAGACCGTGGAAGTGCCCGTGGCGCAGTTGCTCGGCGGCGGCCTCAACCTGGCCACGGTCAATACCGGCATCGTCCTGTTCCCCGCGGAGCAGACCGTTGCCCAGACGTTCGAACTCGACAATGTGCAGTGGATTCCGGGCGAAGGGCCGGACGGCGGCGGGCCCGGGGGAACCGCGGCGGTCGAACTGTACGGCGACAGCGTCGCCGACGGCTGGTTCCTGTGGGACTGCTGCGGCGGCGCCACCTTCGGCGAGGTCGACGACGATGCCGAACACGGACGCGTGGTCGAACTGTCGTTCGGGGCGACGGGCACGGTCACCGGATTCCAGGCAACCGAAGGTGTCGATGTCAGCGGTCTGGCTTCCGGCACCCTGGAATTCGACTTCAAGCAAGTCTCGCCGCCACCGGAAGGCGCCGTCTGGCGGCTGAAGCTCGAGAGCGGCAATGCCGCCACTGCCGTCGAGGTGGTCCTGACCCACGGAGACAATCCCGAGCCCGGATCCGAGTGGCAGCATTACCGATTCACCCTGAGCGGGGACCTCGCGGGGCTGGATCTCAGCGACGTGAAGCTGGTGATGATCTTTCCCGACTGGGCCAATGCCGACGGCGCGGTGGGCCGGATCGACAACGTCCGCTTCGTGCCGGAAGTGGCGTCCATCGAACTCTACGCGGACGCACTGGCCGAGGGCTGGTTCCTGTGGGACTGCTGCGGCGCCGCGACCTTCGGCGAGGTGACCGACGACGAGGACCACGGCAGCGTGATCGAACTGTCGTTCCATGCCGGCGCCACGGTGACCGGCATGCAGGCCACGGCGGGACTGGACGCCGGCGCCATGGCCGGCGGCACGCTGGAGTTCGACTTCAAGGAGGTGTCGCCGCCTCCCGACGGGTCGCTGTGGCGCCTCAAGCTCGAGAGCAGCGATGCCGCCACCGCGGCGGAAGTCCTGTTGACGGCGGGCGGCAATCCTGAGCCGGGCAGCGACTGGCAGCGCTACAGCTTCGATCTCGGCGTCGAACTCGCCGGTCTCGACCTGGCGAATCTCAAACTGGTGATGTTCTTCCCCGACTGGGGGAACGCCGAAGGCGCTGTGGCGCGCATCGACAACATTCGCCTGCTACAGGCGCAATAGCGGCGGGGTGAAGAGATGGAACGAAACATGATGCACAAAGCAGTATTCGGAGCATTGGCCCTCCTCGCCGTCGCCCCGTTGGCGATCGCCGGCGAAGCCGGGACCGATGAGGCCGAAGAGGAGCCGATCGCCTACGACGAGGAGATGATCGTGACCGTAGAGCGGCGCGAACAGAACCTCCAGGACCTGGGCGCGACCGCCTACAGCTTCCAGGGCGACGACCTGAAGATGCAGGGCGCCCAGGATCTCACCGACCTGAGCGAACTGGCGCCAGGCCTGGAAATCGGCAACAAGGGCGGCAACGTCGAAGTGTGGATTCGCGGAGTCGGATCCTCCAACAACACGGAACTCGGCGACCCGGCCGCGGCGACGCACCTGGACGGCGTCTACCTGCCGCGCACCGCCGGCATCGGCTCCGCCTTCTTCGACATCGGCCGGGTGGAAGTCAACGTCGGGCCCCAGGGCACCCTGCGCGGGCGCAACGCCACCGCCGGCTCCGTCAACATCATCCCCTGGCGGCCGGGGCTCGGCCGCACGGAACTGGCCGTCGAAGCCGAGACGGGCGACTACGACCAGCAGGTCCTCCGGGGCGTCGTCAACCTGCCCCTGGGCGAGAACGCGGCGGTGCGCTTCGCGGGCTATTCGCTGGAGCACTCCTCCTACTACAACGATGTGGGCCCCATGAACCTCGACACGGCGGAAGCCGCGGACAATACGGGCTACCGCCTGCAGCTTCTCTACGACGCGAGCGACAGGCTGAGCGTTCTCCTCGCGTTCGACAGCGTGAGCGAACAGGGCACCGGCTGGACCGGCACCAACTACGCGAACCCGCTCGGCAACGACGTCCGCCCCGAGGACATCGAGGATCCCAGGGACGTGTACGCCCGCGCGTTCGCGCCGAAACTCGATACCACGCACTGGGGCGCCAAGCTCGAGGTCACCTACGACTTCGACTGGGGAACCCTCGAGTACACGGCGAGCCGTCGCGATCTCCTGTACGACTACGACGCGGTGACCCCGCTATCGCCCGATTGGCGCGGCGTGGCGGACACGCTGCAGCCGGTGGACGAGGTCTACGACAACTGGTCCCGGTTCCAGTTCATCACCGACAGCGTCTCGGACATCCAGGAACTTCGCTTCTTCGGCGACACGGGACCCTGGACATGGACGGCGGGGCTTTTCTGGTTCAAGGAGGACCAATACACGTTCCTCGCTTCGGCGGGGGATCGCGGCCTGTTCTTCCAGGGCATCGAGTTCAACCAGCCGAACACGGACTCGAGCTCCGCGTCGGTCTACAGCGATGTCACCTACCATCTCACCGATATCACGCGCCTGACCGCAGGCCTGCGCTTCACCGAGGAAGAGAAGTCGCGCATCGGCGTGAACGCGCGCTACGCTTTCGCCCTCGGCGGGCGCAATTTCTCCTGCTGCGGCGGCGTCCGCCTCGGCACGGAGGGTTTCCGGTTCGCCGCGCGCGCCCGCACGATCTTCGACCCGGACACCGACGGCGACGGCGACGTGTCGGACGAGGAGTACCTCGCGTTCTACTACGACGGCATCGCCCGGTTCGGCGCCCGGGACAACGTCCGGGACGTCTTCGCGAAGGGAACCTACGGCGGCGACGCCGCGCAGGAGGACAAGGTGCCCTGCGTCGACACCCAGAACCAGGACGACTTCTACTGCCCGCCCGACGGCCTCTTCAGTTTTATCGCGATCATCAACCCCGACACCTCCATCACGCCCCAGTTCGGCGAGATGGAAAACAACTTCGTGGACTGGCGCGTGCGCATGGAACACGACTTCGACGGCGCGCTCGGCTATGCCATGGTCTCGACCGGCCACAAGTCCGGAGGTTTCAACGACACCTTCAGCGGCGAGACCGGCCTGCCGGTCGCGCCCACCTACGACGAAGAGCAGGTGGTCGTGTACGAAGCCGGGTGGAAGAACGAGTTCGAGCTCGGCGACCTGCCGACGCGGTTCAA
This sequence comes from Pseudomonadales bacterium, assembly GCA_963668365.1. GTDB lineage: Bacteria > Pseudomonadota > Gammaproteobacteria > Pseudomonadales > Azotimanducaceae > VXNE01. The sequence goes on along the minus strand of OY764266.1, from coordinate 2,548,023 downwards.
CGCGTCCGCGTTCTACTACGACTACACCGACCAGGTGTTCACGTCGCTCCTCTCGGTGGAGCAGGCGCTCGATTTCACCGTGGGCGGCGCGACGCTGATAGACCCCGAGGAGACCGGGGCCGGATCGCTGGTGGTGTCGTTCAGCTACAACGCCGCCGACTCCGAGATATACGGCATCCAGTTCGACGGCGGCTTCCAGCTGCCCCATGGATTCAACTTCAATTGGACCGCGCTATGGCTCGAGGCGCAGATCCAGACCGCGCTGCCGATCCAGGACTTCCGCTTCCAGGCGGATGTGGCGCCCGAAGAAGCAGTGTTCCGGTCCATCGACGGGCGACGACTGCCGCACACTCCCAAGTACCAGCTCAACGGTTCGATCTCCCAGGCCTTCGGCACCCCGTGGGGCATCGTCGACTACGTGGTCTCCGTCGGCTGGCGCGACGACCAGTACCGCACCATCTTCAACAGCATCGACTATCTGCAGCCGAACAATCCGCGACTGCGTCTCAACGACGAGGTGAAGGGTTTCGTATCTGTCGACGCCGGGGTGGGGTTCTCCCACAGCAACGGACGCCTCCGTGTGGAAGGTTTCATGAGCAACGTCACCGGCGAGGTGCACGAGGCCGCGCAGATCATCACGCAGTTCGACAACACCCGGTTCTTCACGCGACCGCGCCTGGCCGGCATCCGGGCGAGCTACCGGTTCGGCGATCTCTAGCGGGGTTGTCCGGCAAGCCGTCCGTGCCGATCCGGGCTACTGTGGTTCGAGGCGAAAATCCACTCGTACAGGCGGCTGGTTGCCGCGCGATTGAACTTGTTGAGACTTGAACAGAAGCGGGCATATCTATTTGAAAAACAATGATGTCCATTGACACAAAAGACCGCTTGGCAAGCCATGAGGGCTAGCGGGGGCAGCGCGACAATCCGCGAAGTCGCCAAGAGCGCGGGCGTGTCGATCAAGACGGTGTCGCGGGTCGTCAACAACGAACCCAACGTCCGCCCGGCCACCCGGGAACGGGTTCTGAACGCCGTCTCCGCCCTCGACTACGAGCCCCACCCGGCGGCGCGCGGCCTCGCCGGCAGGCGCACTTTTTCCATTGGCCTCCTGTACGAGAACCCGCACGAGTTCAGCTACATCCAGAAGCTCCTCGAAGGCGCCTACGCCGCCTGCGAGGCCACCGGAAACGCGCTGATGCTGCGCCCGTGCAACGGGGACCTCACGCCCGCCCTGGTGCGCCAGTTCGTGCGGCAGACCCGCGTCGACGGGCTCCTGCTCACCGCGCCCATCGCCGACCGCTCGGACATCACTTCGCTGCTCGTGGAAAACGATATCGCATTCGCCCTCATCTCGCCGCGAGAGACGAGTCCAGACCGGATATCGGTGAACCCGGACGACATAGAGGCCGCGGGCACGCTCACGGAACACGTGCTGTCGCTCGGACATCGTCGCATAGGGTTCGTCAAGGGAGACGCCAGGCACGGCGCAACCGACCGGCGCCTCGCGGGACACATGCACTGTCTTCGCGACCATGGCCTGGACATCGATCCGGCGCTGATCGTCGACGGGCGGTTCGACTTCGACTCCGGCAAGCGCGGGTTCCATGCCCTCTGGCAACTTTCGGAACGGCCCACCGCCATCATCGCCTGCAACGACGACACGGCGGCGGGCGTGGTGGTTGCCGCCCACGAGCAGGGAATCAGCGTACCGGACACGCTCTCCGTCGCCGGCTTCGACGACTCGCCGACCGCGACGCACACGTGGCCCGCGCTGACCACGGTGCGACAGCCCATCGCGGCGATCGCCTCGCGCGCGACGGAACTCCTGTTCGCGGGCCTGGCCGGCGAATCTCCCCGCCAGGAGACGTTCCAGTGCGACCTCGTGCCCCGCGCCTCCATGGCGGAACCCGCACATCCGCGGAAGGCCCGGACATGAACCGTCGCAGCCTGTGCTTCGCGCTAGCCAGCGGGCTAGTCTCCGCCACGCTCCCAGCCTTCGGTGAGCAGGGCGCGGTTCGCGTCGAAGTCGCCGCTTTCGACGGCGGCTACACGCTGGTGCGCGAAGGCGGGCCGTACCTCGTCAGGGGCGCCGGCGCGGCCGACATCGACCTCGCGACCGTCGCGGCGCGCGGCGGCAATTCCATCCGCACCTGGGGCGTCGAGGACGCGCGGGCCACCCTGGATTCCGCGCACAAGCACGGGCTGACAGTCTCGATGGGCCTGCCGGTCGCCGCCGAGCGCTTCGGCTTCGACTACGACGATGAGGCCAGCATCGCGGAGCAGCGCCGGAACGTCGAAAACGCGGTGCGTGAGCACAAGGACCACCCCGCCCTCCTCGCCTGGATCATCGGCAACGAACTCGACATGCGCCACACCAATCCCCGCGTCTACAACGAGGTCAACGAACTCTCGCGCCTGATCCACGCGCTCGATCCGAACCACCCGACGACGACCACGGTCTCGGCCCTGGACAAGGAAACGGTGGAACTCGTCCGCAACCGGGCGCCCGACCTCGACTTCATCAGCCTGCAGGCCTATGGGGCGCTGGCGCTGATGCCGAAGGCCATCGCGTACCTGCGCGAGGGACCGTTCATGATCACCGAGTGGGGGCCGCTCGGCCACTGGGAGGTCGGGAAGACCCGATGGGGAGCGCCCATCGAGCAGGACAGCACGGAGAAGGGACGCCATTACCTCGAGAGCTATCGGACCCTGATCGCACCGTTTCTCGGCCCGTGCCTCGGCTCCTACGCGTTCCTCTGGGGCCAGAAGCAGGAGCGCACCCATACCTGGTTCAGCCTCTTCACGGAGACCGGCGAATCCACCGCCGCGGTCGATGTCCTGGAGGCCGTCTGGACGGGGCGCGTCCCCGAGAACCAGGCGCCCGCGATTCAGTCCATGCGGCTCGCGCGGCGACCGGCGAGCGACAGCGTGCGGCTGGGGGCCGGGAAGCGATACACGGCCAGGGCGGAGGTTGTCGACCCCGATGGAGATCCCCTCGTCTTTCAATGGAGCATCAAGCCGGAGAGCACCGAGACCGTGGTCGGCGGCGATTTCGAGGCATCGATCGCGGATCTCGACGGCCTGTTCGTAGGCGGCGCCACGCAACCCCAGGTGAGCCTGATGGCGCCGGACGCGCCCGGCCAATACCGCCTGTACGTCATGGCGTACGACGGCCAGGGCCACGCGGCGCACGCGAACATCCCGTTCCTCGTATACGGCAAACGGCGGTGAGTCCACCGCACTCCCGCTCGCAGACCGCGCCCGAAGACCGCATCCACCCCCTCGGGATGGGGGCGTACGGCGCCGGCGGTCTCGCCAACAACCTGCTGGCCGCCGGCATCGGCGGCATGATGATCGCTCTCAACCTCGGCTACGGCATGAACCCCGCCCTGGTCGGCCTGCTCGCCGCCATTCCCCGCCTGACGGATGCCATCACCGATCCAATCATGGGCCACATTTCGGACCACACCCGGTCCCGCTGGGGACGCCGCCGGCCCTATATATTCTGGGGCGCCATTGTCGCGCCCGTGATCCTCGCGCTGCTCTGGCAGCTTCCCGAAGGCCGCAGCGAGACGTTCTACTTCAACTACTTCCTGATCGGATCGTTCGTCTTCTATCTCGCCTACACGGTGTTCGCGACGCCCTGGGTCGCGCTCGGCTACGAACTGACGCCGGATTACAACGAGCGCACCCGACTGATGGGCGTGCAGAACTTCATCGCCCAGGGGGCATGGCTGGTGGCGCCCTGGTTCCTGTGGTTCATGGAACTGCCGCGCTTCGGCGACATGCGCGGCGGCGCCGCGGCACTCGCCGTCGTGCTCGCCCTGGCCTGCGCCGGTCTCGGCGTACTGCCGGCGATATTCCTGAGGGAGCGCCATGCCCCCGGCGAGCCCGCCCATCCGACGGCGAAGCGCAAGGCCGCGACGACACAGGCGTTGGCCGTGGCCGCAAAGGCCGTCACCGATTTCGTCGTCGGATTCGGCAGGACCCTCGGCTCCGTCGACTTCCTCAAGCTCTGCGGCGCGACGTTCCTGGTCTTCAACGGCTTCCAGTTGATCGCGGCATTCCAGGCATACGTGATCATCTTCTACGTCTTTGCGGGCGATCGGGATGCCGCCGCCATCTGGATCGGCTACGTCGGCATGCTGGGCGCTGCCGCGACCTTCGGCGTCATCGTGCTGACAACGATGCTCGGCACCCGTATCGGCAAGCGGCAAGCCTTCTTTGTCTGCGTCGGCATTTCAACGGTGGGATACGGCCTCAAGTGGTTCTGTTACGACCCGGCCAATCCCTGGCTGCTGCTGCTGCCGGCCCCGCTCATGGCGTTCGGCCTGGGCAGCCTCTTCACCCTGATGGGCTCCATGATCGCGGACGTCTGCGACCAGGACGAACTCAGAACCGGCGAGCGCCGCGAGGGCATGTACGGTTCGATCTTCTGGTGGGTCGTCAAGCTCGGCATGGCGGCGGCCCTCGCCGCCAGCGGCTTCCTGCTGAACGCCACCGGGTTCGACGTCGACCTCGGCGGATCCCAGTCCGAGCGGACGCTGTTCCTCATGCGCGTCTATGACGTGATAGTGCCGCTGGGAGCGTCGATCATCGCCATGCTGCTGATCGCGAGCTACGGCATCACCGAGAGCAAGGCGCGCGCGATTCGCGCCACGCTCGAAGAACGGCGCGGCGTGCGATGATCCGGAAGAAAGCCGCGGCCATCGTCGCCAGGATGACGCTGGCCGAAAAGACCGACCTGTGCTCCGGCGCCGATGTCTGGAGCCTGCCCGCGATCACCCGTCTCGCCCTGCCCTCGATCATGCTCACCGACGGCCCGCACGGTTTGCGCAAGGCGGCGCCCGGAACCCACTCCGGCCTGAGCCGCAATCTGCCCGCCACCTGCTTCCCGACCGCGTCGGCGCTGGCAAGCACCTGGGACGTCGATCTCTTGCGGGAAATCGGCGTCGCGCTCGGCGCCGAGTCCGCGGCGGCCGATGTCGCCGTGCTGCTCGGCCCGGGAATGAACATCAAGCGGCACCCCCTCTGCGGCCGAAACTTCGAGTACTTTTCGGAAGATCCGCTGCTGTCCGGCCACCTCGCTGCCGCCATGATCGACGGCATCCAATCCCGGGGCGTCGGCGCCTGCGTCAAGCACTTCGCCGCCAACGACCAGGAACACGGGCGCATGGTGGTCGACGTGATCGCGGACGAGCGCACCCTGCGGGAAATCCACCTGCGCGGATTCGAGATCGCCGTGCGGGAATCCAAACCATGGACGGTGATGTGCGCCTACAACCGCCTGAACGGGATCTACTGCAGCGAGAACGACTGGCTGCTGAACGGTGTGCTGCGCGGGGAATGGGGATTCGGAGGCGCCGTGATGACGGATTGGGGCGCGGCCAACGACCGGGTTCTCGGCATCGAGGCGGGGAACGACCTGGAAATGCCGGACAGCGGCGGCGTCAACGACCGGCGCGTCGCCGCGGCCGTGCGCCGGGGCGAGCTCTCCGGGGACGTACTGGATCGGAGCGTCGCGCGGATCGTCGACCTGGTCTGGAAGAGCCGGGAGCGGTCTTCCGGCACATCCGCGCCGGACGAGGCCGACCACCACGCCCTCGCCCGCCGCGCCGCCGCCGAAGGAGCCGTCCTGCTGAAGAACGACGGCGGTGTGCTGCCGCTGCGCCGCGATGCCCGAATCGCGGTGATCGGCGCCTTCGCGAAGGAACCCCGCTACCAGGGCACCGGCAGTTCCCGCGTGACCCCGACCCGAATCGAATGCGCGTTCGGCGCCATGCGGGAGATCGTCGGAGCCGATGCCGGCCATCCCCTCCTCTACGCCCCGGGCTACGATCCGGAACGCAGCGAACCCGATCCCCGACGCGTCGACGAAGCCTGCGCCGCCGCCGCGGAGGCGGACATCGCCGTGGTGTTCGCGGGGCTTCCTTCGGTATACGAATCCGAAGGCTTCGACCGGCCCCACATGCGGCTGCCGGACCAGCATGAGCGCCTGATCGAAGCCGTCTGCGAAGCAAACCCGAACACGGTGGTCGTGCTCGCCAATGGCGCACCGGTCGAAATGCCCTGGGTCGAAGCGCCGCGGGCGATTCTCGAAACGTACCTGGGCGGCCAGGCCGGCGGGGCCGCGGCGGCCGACATCCTGTTCGGACGCCGGTCTCCCTCGGGCAAGCTGGCGGAGACGTTTCCCCTGCGCCAGGCCGATGTCCCTTCGGATTCCTGGTTCCCGGGCGCGAATCGGCAAGTGCAGTACCGCGAGGGACTCTACGTCGGCTACCGCTACTTCGACAGCTTCCAGCGACCCGTGCTGTATCCGTTCGGACACGGGCTCAGCTATACGCGGTTCAGTTACGAGGATCTCTACGTCACCGAGTGCGAGGGTCAGCCCTTTCGAATCGCGCTGACACTCACCAACACCGGTGATGTGGACGGCGCCGAGGTCGTGCAGGTCTACGTTCATCGCGTCGACGACTCCGGTCCCTACCGCCCGGAGCAGGAACTGCGCGGGTTCCGCAAGGTCATGCTCAAAGCCGGCGAAAGCCGGGCGCTAACGATCGAACTCGATCGAAATGCCTTCGCCTTCTACGATGTCGAAGCGGGAGATTGGAAGATCCCGCCGGGCGAACATGAAATTCGGGTCGGCGCCTCCAGCCGGGACATCCGCCTGCGCCAGCGGCTGGCGACGGACACGTCCGACGGCGCGCGAAACCTCTCCGAATCGCACCTCAACGGCCGGCCCGTCTTCAGGGACGGACACCTTAAGGTGGACGACGAGACCTTCGCCGCCATGCTCGGCAAACCGGTCCCGCCGCCCGAGGCCGTACGCCCGTTCCATCTCAATTCCACGCTGTCCGAAATCGAAACAACGCGGCTCGGCCGGCTTGTGGCCAAGCGTTACAAGGTCCGTTTCGTCGAACGCATGGGCGGCCGCGATGCCGCCACGCGGAAGATGATCGAACGCATGGCCGACGACACGCCGCTGCGTTCGCTGGTGCTGTTCTCCGGCGGCAGGATCAGCTTCGCCATGGCGGAAGCACTCGTGGCGGTGCTGAACGGTCGCTACCTGGCCGCGTTCGGTCTGTCGGCTGGACGACGTTAACCGTCCTGGATGGACGACGAGCGGGGCCGGGCCACAGGCGAGGTCGGCTCCATTGACAGGCCACCACCAATGACTTACTTTTGTCTTACCGTCCTTGTATGGAGTCGATGTGGCAACATCCGAACGACTGACGACGACCGTCTCGACCAAGGGGCAGGTGATTCTGCCGAAGGCGATTCGACAAGCCCTGCGCTGGGACGCGGGCACGCGACTCGTCGCTGAGCGTACCCGGGACGGCGTGATGTTGAAGCCCGTTCCCGGTTTTGCGGCGACAAAACCTGCGGATGTCTTTGGCTGCCTCTCATACGACGGCCCGGCCAAAACCTTGGAGGAGATGGACGCCGGTGTCTTGGCAGAGGCACGGCGACATCATGAGAGCGGTCGACACTAACATCGTCGTCCGTTATCTGACCGGCGACGATCAAGCTCAGGCCAGCCGAGCCAGAGCGGTGTTGGACGCGGGGCAGGTCTTCGTCAGCACTACCGTCCTACTCGAAAGCGAGTGGGTGTTGCGAAGCGCCTACGGTTTTGCAACGGACGAGATCGCTGCCGCTCTGCGCGCGTTGGCCGGGCTGCCTGGGGTGTTCGTGGAGAACCCGTCCCTGTTGGCCGAAGCGCTGCATGGTGTTGAACGCGGCATGGACTTCGCCGATGCGCTACATCTCGGCGCGTCGTCTAGCTGCGAGGCATTCCTGACCTTCGACCGCCGTTTCATCAACCTCGCACGGGACGCGGGGACTGTCCACGTCACGGAACCTTGATCTAGGAAACGATGTCCCGTCTAGACTTGAGGATGTACGCACGTGAAAACCGAATTCTGGGTAACGAACTTTGCCGCTCCCGGCCGTGCCGGGCGTATCGCCAGGCTCTACGAGGACGCCGGCTGGGACGGGCTGCTCTTCACCGACAGTCAGCATCACAACGGTGACGTCTACCAGTCGCTGGCGATTGCATCGGTTTCGACCGAGCGCATCGGTCTCGGCACGGGCGTCACCAATCCCCTGACGCGCAACGCCGCCGTTACCGCCGCGGCGATCCTGTCCGTGCAGGTCGAGTCCGATGGGCGCGCGATCCTGGGGATTGGCCGTGGGGATTCCTCCCTCGGCCACCTCGGTCTGCGTCCCGCGCCGTTCACGGTACTCGAGGACTACGTTGCCAAGGTGCAGGGCTACCTCCGGGGCGAAGCGGTCGTGCAGAATAGCCATGCGGCGCACCTGAAGTGGATCGAGGGCATCCCCAAACCGCCGGTCGATATTGCCGCCACAGGGCCGCGCGTTTCCGAGGTCGCGGGGTGTGTGGCTGATTGCATCACGGTCGCCGTCGGCGCGGACGCCGAGCGCATGCAGCGCAATATCGACCGCGCCCGCACCGCGCGTGAAGCGGCAGGTCTGGATCCATCGACGCTCGCTACCGGCGCTTACCTGAACGTGGCGGCACACGCCGACGTCGCCGTCGCGCGCCGCGTCGTCCGCGGCAGCATCGGCACCATGGCCCATTTTTCCAGCATGCCCGGCGCACCTGTCGATGAGGTCGCGGCCAGCGAGCGCGGCGTCGTGCGAAGCGTGGGCGAACACTACCAACTGGCACGCCACGGCGACGTGCGCGCAGTCCATCTACAGAAGGTCGACGACGCGTTCATCGACCGATTCGGGGTGGTCGGTACTCCGCAACAGGTGGCCGAGCGGCTCGGCTCGATGCTGGATCGAGTGCCGCTTGGCCGAATCTGCATGATGCACGGCTCACGCGGCGCCGACCCGACCGAGTTGGCCGAGGTTCGGGATTGCCTCGCCCGGGAGGTGCTGACGAAGCTGAGATAGGTTGAATTAGTCCTTATCATGACGTCTTTCAGACGGCCACCGTAGCTCTGATCTCGCAGTAAAACGACAAGACAACAGATCGTTAACCCGCATCTCGATATGCGATATTATTGCTCGCGTGATTCGTAGCTTTCGCTGCAAGGACACCGGGAGGTTGGCCGCAGGGTACCGGGTACGACGCTTCGTAGCGATCGAGCGGGTGGCGCAACGCAAGTTGGCCCAGCTCAACGCTGCAGCGACACTGGCGTTCCTTAGGGCTCCGCCCGGCAACCGGCTCGAGGCGCTCAAGGGTGACTGCGCAGGGTTCTACAGCATCCGCATCAATGATCAGTGGAGACTGTGCTTTCGCTATATCGACGGCGACGCCTACGACGCGGAGATCGTCGATTACCACTAGGAGGCATTCCAAATGACCAGACTTGATTCCGTCCATCCCGGCGAAGTCCTCAAGCAGGACTTTATGGCGCCCCTGGGCCTGTCCGACACCGCCCTGGCCCGCGCGATCGGGGTGACCCCGGCCCGGGTCAACGAGATCGTACGCGGGCGCCGCGGAATCACCGCTGAGACGGCGTTGCGTCTTGCCCGTTACTTCGGCACCGACCCGCACAGCTGGATGAACCTGCAGACCTTGTACGAAATCGCCGTCGCCGAGAGAAAAGTGGCGGACGCACTTGAGTCCATCCGCCCACGCGAAGTCGCCTGAAGCGCTCCGGTAGCGCGAGCCTGATCAGATCTTGGGAGGCGCGCCGCGGTGCTCCCGGTCCGGTGGGCTCATCAGTCCAACGTGGTTGCCGTCCGGGTCGACGACAATAGCGTAGCGCGAGCCCCAGAAGGTGTAGTACGGCGGCTGGGAAGCGCCGTGGCCCAAAGCGACGATGCGCTCAAACACCCGGTCAACTTCCTCCGCGTCCGCGTACCGAAAACTCATGACGGATCGATTGCCCTCGCCCTCGAACGGGCGCCAGCCCGCGTTGTAGTCCTCGGCCAGGGCATGACTGTCGAGCGCCAGTTCGAATCCGTCCGGCATCTTCATGACGACGTGGTGCGCCCCGGTTTCCGTGCTCCAGACAGTGGAGTCGGGAATGTCGAGACCGATCGCACGATAGAAATCGATCGACCGCGTCATGTCGCTGACGACGAGGTTCAACTGGTCCAGGATAGGGGCGCTCATACGGTCTCCTTCGGTGTCATCGCCTAGTAGAGACAATAACCGAATCAATCTGCGATCAGAGCATTGTGCAGTCGAAATCGGTCAGTCCAGTCTTTTCATTCCGACGTGATCGCGGGCCGGATCAGTCCGTTACCGTAACCGCGTCCAGGATGTGATCGGACCGCTCGACAAGCTGCCGCGCCTGCCGGCCAAGCAACGCGCGGAAGGCAACGATCGACAACCCGAACTCAATTATCGACAACGCGAGATACACGGGGAAATCGTGGCCGACCTCCCGGAATGCCTCTTCAATGGCAAGCGCACGCTCAGCGATCAGGATCAACAGGACCAGCACCACCGACTCCGCCAATAGCGCCAGCAGTCCGGCCGAGAACATGCCGCTACTGGTCATCGACGTGTGCGACACGGCGTACGGCAGGCGTATCGAGAACGTGCTACCCAACATGCAGCAGGCAACAAAGACGATCCCAGCCTGAAGCACCGTCGCGAGAACGTGTGTCTCCGCCATCGACCCAAGCAACGTGACCAAAGCCAATACGGCACCAGCGAGTGCGGCGAATACCGGCAGCAGCGCCAGGCACTTGCCGAGGAGCAATGTCCTGGCGGGAACGCCGGCAAAGCGGTAGAGACAGAACCCGTGCCCGTCGAAGGCGAACAGGTTGCAGGACAGTGGCAGCGGACTACCTACCAAGGTCACGACCGCGATCGCCGTCAGCGGCAGCGTGTCCGAATCAACAAGGCCGGGGAACCGGATCCACAAGACCGTCGAAAAGAACGCCATCAGCAACGGCGACAGGAGCACCATCTTTCCCCGAACCGAACGCAGCCACTGACGAAGCGTGACCCGGGCGATCGCCGCAACCGGCGATGCCCGTGACCTCCGCGCCCGCCGCCTCGGTCGCTGTCGCACCGCCCTCGCGCGTCGTGCGCGCGCAGCCCTCGGATGGCCGTCCCGGTACCGGGCCAGGGTGGCCTTATAGCTGCGCCCCAGGCTCAGCACCGCGATCAGAAGCAGGGCAACCATCCCGACCACCGACCGCCACGGGGTAATGTCGAGCCCGTCCACCGAGCCGTATGCCACCCACCCGCGCGGCCACCGGTTCAACTCTCCCGGGTCGCGCGTCGCATGCCCAGCCGGTCCGATGGCAATGTCCTCCCGCTGATCGGACGGGGTTACTTCGGCCGTAGTCTCTTCCTGCTGGGACGCGCGCTCCTGCCCCCGTTGGTGCATCGAGCACAGGCCGGGTGCCTGGGTCAGCAGCAACAACGCCACGAGGAGCACGCTGCCAAGCAGTACGCGATGCGGCTTGGTTGCCACCGCCGATTCGATCCAGCCCTGCACTTGGTACAGGACCGCGGCCACGCAAAGGACCAGCGCCAGCGACGCAGGAATGAGAACCGCATTGCGGAAATCGAGCGCAACCGTGGATGCGATGCCCAGGCCCACCAATGCGGGGACCATGATGACGTTCGACAGCGTCAGTTGAGACAACGCGAAGTTCAGCAGGAAAACCTGGTGCGGCGCAAAAGGCAGGTGCAGCAGATTTTCCAGCGGCAGTCCCTCGCCCCGCTGCAAGCTCGCCACGACCCCAGATACGCGAAACACCACGAAGACGACTATCAGCATGACCCAACTGATCAGCACGACGAACGGCTCGGCCTTCGGAAACAGGAAGATTCCCAGCCCCAGGGCAAGCAGGAACGACAGGCATCCCGTAACGACCGCCAGACCCGTCGCGAGGACACCCAGACCCCGGAGCCACCGTCCCTCCCGATGCCAACGACGTTGCCAGAGCTTCCACCGCAACCACACAACCGTCCGCAGATGCGCCGCCCAGGTCGACAGCGCTGCGTCCATTCCGGATTCGGACATTTTCGCCGCGTTCCGATCCACAGCCCGCTCTCGATCCGATCTCTCGGTCAAGGTCTGCTCTCGGCCAGCCAGCTCAACCCGGTTCGCATCTCATCCGTGGAGCCGACGAGTTCGAGGAACACGTCCTCCAGCGACCTTTCTCCGAGGGATGCGAGCGGTTCTTCGAACACCAGGCGACCACTGTCGATAATGCCGACGTGGGTACAGAGTCGTTCCACGATGTCGAGCACATGCGACGTGACGAAGACCGTCGAACCCCGTTCGACGTATCTGACAAGAATGTCCCGCATGATCCGCGACCCAACCGCATCCACGCCCTCGAAGGGTTCGTCGAGGAACAGCAAATCGGGATCGGGCAACATTGCAGCGGCCAGCGCGAGCTTCTTGCGCATCCCGTGCGAATATTCCAGCACGAGCTGCTTGTCCTCCCCACCGACCTCGAGAACCGAAAGGAGTTCCTCGATTCTCTCCGCGACCGTGTCCTCGCCCAGAAGGTACATCCGCCCAACGAACGTAAGGTACTCACGGCCCGTGAGCAGGTCGAACAGCGCCAGGTCCTCCGGCACCACTCCGATGCGGCGTCGGACGGCCACCGCCGCAGAGACATCCGAGATATCCGTCCCCAGCAGGAACACCTCCCCCGCGGTGGGCGCAAGGATGCCCGTGAGCATCTTGATGGTGGTGGACTTGCCGGCGCCGTTGCGGCCCAGAAAACCGTACATCGAACCGGCCTTCACCCGGAGGTCCAGCGAATTGACCGCGCGCAAGCCACCAAAGTCGCGTGTCAGCCCCCGAGTTTCAACAGCGAAGTCCGCTGGCGGCATCCGCCCCTCCCATCGTGTCTGTCGGTCCGGGAGTATAGTCAAACTCCCCGGTCGCCCCGGTTGTCCGCCCCAGTGGCGTCTTTGGCACCCGTCCGGCGCCCGCTAGCCGAGACAGGCGGATAAGACGTCTTCCACCCGCACCGGGCGAATGCCCAGGTCTTCCAGGGTCAACGCGCCCTCCGCGACCACATTGTCGCTTTTCAGCAGGTTCACCTGGTCGCGCGTCAGCGGTGCATTCGGGTGCCATGCCATCGCGCACGCCAGGATGTCCCACGCGCCGAACGGGACCGGGACAATGATCCTTCGCCGGCCCATCCGTTCGAGCAGTAGCTGGACGAGTTCGCTGTACGCGAAGACATCGGCCCCGCCAAGCTCATAGACTCGCCCCGCCGTTGAGGGGTCCGCCAGGGCTCTCGCACAGGCTTCAGCGACATCCTCCACGAATACCGGCTGCAGTCTCGTTCGGCCGTCCCCGAACAGCGGCACAACCGGACTATGCCGCGCCACGTCGGCAAGCTTGTTGAGCAACGCGTCACCCGGACCGAAGATCGCGCTCGGACGCAGAATCGTCGCGCCGTCGAAGGCCTCCCTGACGAACTCGTCTCCGATGCCCCGGGATCGGACATATGGCGAGCGCGAAGCCGGATCAGCTCCGAGACCCGAGATCTGGACCAGGCGCTGGACCCCGGCCCGCCTCGCCTGCCGGGCGACATGCCGGGCGCCCAGCGCGTGAATCCGGTGAAAGGTAGCCTCGTGTTTCTCGACATAATGACCGACCGAATTGACCACCCAATCCGCGCCTTCCACTGCGTTGGCGACCGTCGACTCGTTCGATACATCGGCATGCACCGCCTCGACACAGCCATCCCGCCCGAGTTGCGAGAAGACCTCGGGACGGCGCGCGCCCACGCGCACGCGGTGGCCGGCGGCAACCAGGCGCTTCACGATCTCCCGGCCGAGAAACCCCGATCCTCCGAACACCGTTACGAGGCTGGACGCCATGTGCCGATTGGACTCCGCTTTCTCCGCAACGGTCCCGGCCGGCGTCACATTTCCACCACAGTAGCGAATCCGCCGTAGATCATCCGCTTGCCGTCGAACGGCACCGGGTTTACCTCCTCGTCAAACCGCCGGTCGCTGTGCATCATTTCGTGCATCCGAACCCTGGCCTCGTCGCGGGTCGCCTTGTCGGGCCACTCGATCCAGGAAAAGACCACCGTCTCGTCCTCCTTCGCATCCACCGCCTTTCGGAAGTCGGTGCGCGTGCCGTCGGGGACGTCATCGCCCCAGCATTCGATGACGCGAACTGCGCCCAGTTCCTTGAACAGGGTGTCAGTAAAAGTGGCGTGGTCGATGAACTCCTGCTTGTTTGCGGTCGGAACCGCGATCACGAAACCGTCGATATAGCCCATGTCGAATCCTCCTGCGGGGCGTTCGCCGCGGCTTCGAGCGCGGCGATGTCAATCTTCTTCATCTGCGTCTTCAAACAGGACCTCGGTGACGATGAACGCGCGCTCGCTTGGAATCCACCCGGGTCGAAACGCGTCCGTTATCACCAGCCGGCGCATCGGCTCGATAGCGAGAAACACACCGACCTCCGGGTAGCTTTCCCCGTCCGGGCCATTCATCGTCAACGAGAACTCGCCACCCGGTTGGAGTTCGATTCGAGCGTCGCTGACGTACCAGGGCTCCGGGCAAAACCAGCGCTCCAGAAGCCCCGGCTCGGTCCAGCAGCGCCAGACCTTTTCGACCGGTGCATCCAGTGTGCGCTCGATCGAGAGAACGTGCGCGGCATTCGTCCTGTTTTTCATGGCCATCGTCGCGGTTCTGTCATGTCCGGAGATTTTCGCCCGGACGGACCGACACATCTAGCGCCGCAAACCCGTCACCTGCGGACGCCGCCTTTCACCCCCACCCAAGCCCTCCTATCATCCGTCGATGTTGCCGTCAGTGCGGCAACTCCGAGAGTCAGATAGGCCGCGAGAGCCGCAGGGTTCCCACCACCATGAAGAAACCGTCGATCTTCGTCCTGCCATTCCTCGGAGCAATGGCCCTCGGTCGCGTAGGCATATCCGCGACGCCCTCCACGGAGGGGATGTTCACGATTCACGAGATCGAGACAGGCACGGCCCTCCACCAGACGGTCCTCGCCGGGTCCTTCAGCGCCGGCGCCGCCCTGGCGGTCGTAGACATGGACGAGACCGGACAGCAGCGCGTGCAGCTCTACGGGTTCGACGGAGACGAGTGGTCGGCGGTCCTCGATCCAACGCGGACTACCCCCGCCCTGTTCGTCGATGTCGTGCGAGGCGCGGGCGGTGACCGTCTCATCGCGTACCGCAACGGACGCGTAATGTGGTTCGACCCGGACACCGCCACCGAGCACGTCCTCGCGGAACTGCCCATGACCTACCGGGCACCTCACGACGGCGGAATACCCCGAATCGACATTGCCCGCGACCTGAACGGTGACAGTCTCGACGACCTCGTCGTCCCCGATATCGACGGGTTCCGGGTTGCCGTACAGTTGCCTGACGGCTCCTTCGCCGAACCGGTCAAGCTCGGTCCCCCGGAGCCGTTCCTTGACGCCATGTCCTACGGCGACAAGCGCACGTATCGCGACGTCGGCATCACGCCGGAGAACATCCCCTGGCACCTGGCGCGAATCCACGAACTGGACTTCGACCGCGACGGCCTGGGTGACCTCGCCTTCTGGAACGGGGAGCGGTTTGACCTCTACCGACAAACCGAAACGGGTGCATTTCCGTCCTCACCGGCGATGTCGACGGCGACGGCCAAATGGACCTCCTGATCGGCGATCGCTGGAACCGGCTGTCCGTGTTCCTTGCCACCGCCGGCGCGGACCCGCTCGCGGGCCCGACGACCAAAGTGTCCGTCGACATACCCGGGGACGGTGACCGGAACGCCCGACTTGCCGACCTCGACGGCGACGGGCGCCAGGATGTCGTCATTCAACATCCCTCATCGGCCGGCCCCAACCGGATTGTCGTCCTGATGGCACGCTAGGTCCGGACGTCGCGCAACCCACCTCGGTCGACGCGTAGTGGTCAGGTGCGTGTCCATTTGCTGCCACCGCTGGACACATTGAAGCGGCGGCTCAAATGAAGTTCCCCGGGGTACGAAGGGGTCGGTGGGAATCAACTTCGCCTGGAAAGCAGATTATCGAGTCGACTTGGAAAATCCTCCCAAGCTCAGGCTCCGCCATATGTTGTGGGGCGGAACAGCGAGGTCGGTCTGATCCTGCGGGCACACGCGAACGCGTCCGGTGGCGATACGCGCCCTCCACAGCCTCTCAACCTCTTCGAAGTCGTCCGATATGCGGATCAATTGCAGCCAAGCTTACCGAGCCGCGACCTGATAGCGCTCGGCTGGCGTCCGAAGTGCTTGCTTAGCTCCGTGTGGCTCCATCCCGTCTTGTCGATAGCTGCCCATCCTGCCATCCGTGATCGCCTGTCAACCCAGGCCGGTTCTCCGAATTCGTTCCGACCTCACTGCACACGGTGACCCGGCAGCACGCATGATGTCGCCGCGCCAGAAGGTGCTCGACGAGGCACCGGGGCCGTACCCGAATTCTCTACGCCGTACGGACCGTTGACCACACAGCCTGGACAAAGCACCGAAATTGCGGGCAAGCAATCCGCAAGCGTGCGGTTTCCGATTCCAGCCCCGCCACGCGTAGCCGGATCGCAACATCGTTTCCGCACTATCCGAAAATGCGAAAATGCCCATCTTTCACGGTCCAGTTTGCGTTAGCCGATCAATACAATGAATGAAACGCATGGACGAGTTACGTCCAAGAAAGTGCGAAAAGTGCCCGAATCGAATTGGATAGAGCTACTTGGGAGGACGCCGGAGGCTAGTCATGCGTCTTCGATCCGCCTCGACGATGCGCAGGTCTGCTTCGAACTCGGCGATGAGGTGCGGTTCAACGCCGACGGCGGCAGCCTGACCGGCATCGTCGAGAAGCTCAACCCGAAGCGCGCCAGGGTGCGGAGCGGCGCCGATGTCTGGGTCGTGCCCTATTCTGGGCTCGACCACCTATCCGGCGCCATCGCGAGAGACCGCCGAATACGCGTTACGCGGCTGAAGGAAGTCGCGGCCCAGGCCCGCGAGCTTATGGACCGGCACGGGCTCGGGGAGTGGATCCTGCGTTTCACCGCGGCCCAGAAGAAGCTGGGCGAATGCCGCCCACGGCAGAATCTTATCCTTCTCAGCCGGACACACGCCGTGAACGGCCAGCCTGGGCAGGTGACCGACACCATCCTCCACGAGATCGCCCACGCCCTCGCTGGACCCGGGGCCGGGCACGGACCCGCCTGGAAGGCCATCGCCAGCCGGCTCGGTGCTACACCGAGGTCGTGCGCGCCTGAGAGCGACGCGGCCCGCCTTGGCCGGGAAGCCGTCAAGGCGAAATTCCGCAACGGCGATACCGTCTCCTTCATCGGCGGGGAAGCCCTCCGAACCGGCGTCATCGTTCGCATGAACCCGAAGCGCGCCAAGGTGGAGTGCGGGAACGTCATGTGGTCGGTGCCCTACGCCAAGCTTGGCAGGATCCACTCCCTCGACCGCGATTCACTTGACGCCTAAACTTCTGAAAACGGATGCAGGAAGGGACAGGGTCGACCAGCATCATTGACTTCTCGTTGCGCTCGTACGAGTTTCCTGTGTGTCGAGACTTTGAAAAAAGGGGGCATTTCGTGGACTTCGATGTCGAAATTCACCTCCGCGCCGTGGAGCGGTCCGTCTCCTCGCTCGAGCGCGATGGCAAGCTCACTCGCGCCGTCACGCTTGTTCGAGGCTATTCGACAACGATCGAAGACTTGTGGGATGTCCTGACACACGCCGAGCGCATTCCGCGCTGGTTCCTGCCCATCAGCGGCAAACTTGAACTCGGCGGCCGCTATCAGTTGGAAGGCAATGCGGGTGGCCGGATCACCGCGTGCGAACCACCGTCACATTTCGCCCTCACCTGGGAATTCGGCGGGGATGTGAGCTGGATGGAGGCGCGCCTGACGGACGATGGAGCCGGCGGTGCGCGCCTCGCTCTCACGCACACCGCCCTCGATTCGGAGCACTGGGAAGAGTACGGGCCAGGCGCCGTTGGCGTGGGCTGGGAGTTGGCTGCCGCGGGCTTGGCGTTTCATCTCGCGCAACCGACCGCGCCGAAGCCGGACGAGGCCGCTCTTGTCACTTCGCGCGAGGGCAAGGCGTTTGTCGCCGGCAGCAGCGAGTGGTGGCGACAAGCGGCCGTGGCGAGTGGGACGGACCCCGATGCCGCGCACGCCGCGGCGAAACGTACAGCCGCGTTCTACACCGGCGAGTCCGCCTGAAGCGCGAATTCGATGGGCGGCAACTCTTGACCGAACAGACCCTTGAACAGGCCATCGCGGCCGCCCGCGACGGCGACGTCGATACCCTCAAGGTCGTGCTGGCCCGTTCACCGGAAGTCGTCACCGCCCTCGACGCTGACCGACGGACGCTGTTGGATCACGCCTGCCGGGCGGCCACGGGGAACATTGCGATCCCGCTGAATCCCGGAACGCCTGGCCAGCATGCCGCCGTCGACTTGGTATTGCAGGCGGGCGCGGACCCGTCGACGGCCGACATAGACGGTTGGACCCCACTGCACACCGCAGGCATGGCCGGTCACTCGGACCTGGCGAGGCGGCTCCTTGCAGCCGGCGCTTCTCCCGAGACGGACGCCTACGGCAAGGTAGGCGGGTCTCCCCTGTCGTACGCGCTGTTCTACGCCAAGGCGTACATGGGCGAGATACTCGCACCTCTGTATCCCGACAACCTCCGCACCGCCGCCGGGCTGGGGAACGATCTCGGCAGGTTCATCAAGGACAACGAACTCACAGCCGCAGCGCACTTCGGCCTCGACTTCTACGCCCCGGAGTTCTTTCCAACCTGGAGCCGCACATTCGAGCGCCAGGAGGTGCTGGACGAAGCCCTGACATGGGCGGCGCGAAACAACCAGTGCGACACCATGGCCGCTCTGGTGGGACTCGGCGCCGACGTCAATGAAAATCCCTTTCGCGGCACGGCGCTGCTGTGGGCCTGCTATAGCGACAAGGTCGAGGCCGCCACATGGCTGCTCGACCACGGCGCGGACCCCGACCTGCGCCACGACTGGGGCGGCGATGGCCATGGCGTCGATGCGGTCGCCATGCACCTTGCGGCACAGCACAACTGCGTCGGCTGCCTGAACCTGCTTCTGGACCGAGGAGCGGACCCGATGATCGTGGACGGCGCGCATGGAGGCACGCCTGCGGGCTGGGCGAAGTACGGCGGGGCAACAGATGCGCTCGACATATTGAGGCGGCGGCTCGGTTGAGTTTCGGAAGCGGCCGTCGCCGCTTCACCGCAGGACCGCTACACACCGAACACGGCTTCAGCCAGGTCGTCCAGAGTCGCAATGTCTTCGAGCTTCAGGATCCGGGGGAGATTGTGGAACACATCCATCGTTCTGTGTTGCGCGAGTCCCACTGCCTGACGACGCAAGGCCTCCGTCAGCGCCCGGCGCGCGAAGTCGCGCTCGACCGGCCAGTCACTGTGATCCAGGAACGTCCGTAACAGCGTCTTGTCACCGTCGAACAGATTGAGCTGGATCTGCGCCAGCTCGTAGTGCCGGTCCGCGACCAGCGCGTCGCCCCAGTCGATAAGGTTCCCCTCTCCCGGTGGCAGCCGTGTCCATGTCGGCATCGATACCGTGTCGCTCGAATACCGTAATCGCGAGCGGCCGCCAGCATTCGAGGTCGTCGAGCCGCGCAAGGTACGCTTCGGTGGTCTCGAAAGACGGCGACATGCCCATCGCCTTCATGGTTCGGGACACTTCACTCGCGTGTCCCCACGGCACATCTCCCCACAGCCCATGTTGAGATTCCCGTTTTGAAACCCGGACCGACTCCGAGTTGTTTCCTTTCAGTCCCTGCCCTTCCGCCATGCGATGTGTATGGATCTCCTGATTTCGCCCAGCCACACACTCCAACCACGCAACGCCTGCATATGCCGCCCATCCCTCAAAGCACGGTGCTGGTTGAATGGGTGCTGGTAGTCGCGCGACTCAAAGGCTGGCGGCAACTTCAGATCTGGGGGCGGCTCAACCACCGGAGCAAGAACGTCACCCAGATGCGGCAAACGATCTTCCGGAGACGCTGCCTGGACTTCAAGACCCGGTTCATCATGGATCGCGGAGATGAGTTTCGCGCTTCCTGCGATCACGGTGCACTCCGCGTCGATTTCCGTCGCCAGGCACCAGCTCCGGTCCTCCGGCCATACAAGGTTGGCGGACTGTGTCCATGAATCAAACGAATTCGTGAGCTGTTCCGCCGCCCCCCTATACAGGAGCCAACGACGATGCTGCGCGGCAATTGAGGCTCCCGAGCGTTCGGCCTCCGAGAGAAAGCCGAAACCGTCCCAGAGACCGAACCAGCATGAGTCCGGCGTGGTGGTAGCGGCCCTTAGCAGACCGACCAACGGCAGCGCCAGGTCTGGAGGGACCGATCCTTCCTCGGGTCCTTCAATCCAAGTATCGCCGATACGGATCAACGGAGTCAAGCCGTAGCCTTGTCCAACGTGACATGAGCCTGAAGGGGAAGCGTAAATCCAACGAGGCATGAGCCTGTGGAGCGGCGTCGGGGATCATCGGAGGATGATCGTGACGCTACAGACGCAACGGGTTCAGACCCTGGAACAGGTTCGCGCCTTCGTGGAGGGCAGCGAGGCGGTGGACTTTGCCGGCGGCGACCGCGCGGGGGTCTACGCGCTGGTCCGCCGCACGCTGGTGAGATTGAGGTACCACCGCCTGGGCAAGGCGGACAAGGGGCTGGTGAGGCGGTATCTGGCGAAGGTGACCGGGCTGTCGCGGGCGCAACTGACGCGCCTGATCGGGCAGCATCGCCGGACCGGGCGGATCGAGGACCGGCGCGGCGGGTCGCCGAGGCGGCCGTTCGAGCGCCGCTACGCGCCCGCCGACATCCGCCTGCTGGCGCGAGTCGACGCGGAGCTGGGCCAGATGTCGGGGGCGGCCACGCGCGCGGTGCTGCGCCGGCAATGGCGGGTGTTCGGCGACGCGCGCTTCGAACGCCTGGCGGGGCTGTCCAACGGCCACCTGTACAACCTGCGCCGCTCGCGCACCTACCGCAACGTGCGCCGGGTGTGGGACCGCACGCGCGCGGTCGCCGTGCCGATCGGCGTCCGGCGCCGGCCCGAGCCGCGGGGCCGGCCGGGATTTGTGCGGGTGGACACGGTCCATCAGGGCGACCTGGACGGGGTCAAGGGGGTGTACCACATCAACGTCGTCGACGAGGTCACCCAGTGGCAGCACGTGGGCACGGTGGCGGCGATCTCGGAAGCCTTCCTGATTCCGGTGCTCGAGGCGCTGATCGAGGCGTTTCCCTTCGACGTCAAGGGATTCCACGCCGACAACGGCTCCGAGTACGTCAACCGCCGGGTCGCGAACCTGTTGAACAAGCTGCACGTCGGCCAGTTCACGAAGTCCCGCGCGCGGCGCAGCAACGACAACGCCCTGGTCGAGAGCAAGAACGCCTCGGTGGTCCGCAAGTGGCTCGGCCACGCCCACATCCCGGCGCACTTCGCCGAACCCGTCAACGCCTTCAACCGGGACTGGCTGTCGCCGTTCCTGAACTATCACCGGCCCTGCCTTTTCCCCGCCGAGGAGATCGACGACAAGGGCCGCGTGCGCAAGCGCTACCGCGACGCCGACGTGATGACCCCCTGCGAGAAGCTCAAGTCGCTTGAGAACGCCGAGCGCCACCTCGCCCCGGGCGTCACTTTCGAGGCGCTCGACCGGACCGCGCACGCGCAAAGCGACCTGGCGGCCGCGGCGGCGCTGAACCGGGCGCGCCGGGATCTCTTCCTGCTGATCGGCCGGGAGAACACCGCCGCCTGAGTCCTGTGGATTTGTGGACGAGTCCTGCGGACCGGCGCGCGCCCTTCGGGCCGTGTGGACAGCCCGTGGACAACGCTGGCGCGTTGCCCACCGCCTGACCACACTCGCGCGCCTCTCGCCCACAACTCCACAGGACCGACAACAAGTTTATTCATCAAAAAACCGCAACGGGCGGGCGCTTGCGCGCCGCGCGCCCGTGGGTCAAGATCACCTTTCTTTCAATACCGATTCCGACTCCGCCCACGACTCAGTCAGCCTCTCCGTTCAGGCTCATCTCGGTATTGGATTAGACTGCCGTTGTCTCCACCTATCCGCTCGACGATCCAGCCGCCGTCGCGCAGTCGGCGGTACTGGGTCGGGCGTGACATGGGAATGCCAAGGACACGTTGTGAATCACTGCCGTAAATGACGGGAATTGAGGCGACCGCGACGTCCGACCATTGCACCAGCACAGGCTGTTCCAATCCGGCTTGGAGTCTCTTCAGATTGTCTGCCGTGCAGACGCACCGCCGTGCCGGGTGGAGGATGACCACACAGGCTTCGAAGTCCAACGGAACGACGCCGGAAATCCTGCCAAAGTCACCGTGGCGAAGCGCTTCCTCCACCCATTCGGCATCCTGGGCGTTCTCCGCCGATTCAAACTCCGCCATGGCTTCCCTCGAACACAACGAGGCTTCAGCCGCTCATGCGAGAAACGACGGTCAGAGCGCTGTCGGCGCTCTTCAACTCCACCAACAGCACCTCGCGCCAAACCGCCATTTGCTCTTCAACGACGTCAGGTTCCAGGGTTTCGATTGAATCCTGAAATTCGATGATCGACTGCCGCATGGCCGCGTAGGACTCTGCACGCCTGGCTTCGTCCCGTTGCCGCACGAGTTCGTCGACCTCGCCCACGAAGTCCTGTTGCTCCATGAACGAAAGGGCGTCAAACGTACCGTCTGCCAAGCGACGGTAGTGATCCGGCGCCACGTCACGCAGCGGCTCCAGCGACGGAGCCAGTTCAGCGCCTGTTTTCGCATCACCGATACTCCCGAAACCGCACGCGGTCAACGCAAGGCATATCGACCCGAATACAAGGGTTCGCACGCCGTTGATTCCGGACTCCAGGACGTTTCGAGGTCTGGTCATTGAGGAGCGTCCTCCCGGGATGGTCGTCGCGCGAATCCCGAAGCCCAATTCTCGATACTATTCGGGCTCTGCAGGCCCATCAAGGCACCAGCAAGTCGTGCACGCCCTTGACGATGCAGAGCGCACCGAGGCCGAGGATCACCCAACCCGTCACGCGCCGGAACTGCCTGTCGTCGAACTTCTCCAGCAAACGCGTGCCGATCCCGGCACCCAGCACGGCAAGCACGATTCCGGCACCCATGATCCAGATGGGTACGCCCGCGACGGAGAACTCGTCCAGGACCGCAGTGGACACCCAGGCGTAGTAGCCAATCTTCACGACGTGGCCCGCAGCCTGCGTCAGGCCCTTGGTCGCGACGATGGAGCGCCGGTCCACCTCCGTACGCAGGTAGAACGCGTCGAGCAGCGGGCCGGAGGCGCCCGCAAGCAACTGGGCAGCCGTGACCGAGGCACCACACGCCACCGCAGTAACAGGGCGGCGCACGTCGAGTCCCCGCAGCATCGGCACAAGTCGCGCGAGCCAGGGAAAGGAACCGACCAGGATCAACACCAGCGCGGGATCGGGAACGAGCGCCAGCGAAACGAACAGCGCGACGGCGACAAGAGCGCCAACCGCGTAAAACGGCATGATCCCCCAAATGACGTGCTCGCGCAGGAACAGGAAACGCGCGCCGTTGGAGGCGGCCTGCACGGCGCCGTGGAGGATCATGGCGCTGGCCACCGGCAGCAGGGTGACCAGCACGGCCATCAGCAAGACGCCACCGGCCATGCCGATCACGCCCGACAGCACCGCGGTGGCGAGCACCGTCGCCAGGATCAGCAGGGTGGTCATGGCCGCGCCGAACTCACCCGCGCATCACGAGACCGGCCTCGTCCCTACCCAGGCTTTCCAACGTCGTCGAAGTACTCCCGCGTCACCTTGAATACCATCGGCGCCAGCAGAAGCAGGCCGACGAGGTTGGGTACCGCCATCAGCCCGTTGAGCGTGTCGGACAGGTTCCAGACGAGGTCCACCTTCACGTTGGCGAAGGAGAGCGCCGCCAGCACCCAGAGAACACGGTAGATCCAGAGGCTTTTCTCCCGGAACAGGTACTGCCAGCATCGCTCGCCGTAATAGGACCAGCCGAGAATCGTGGTGAACGCGAACACTGCGAGCGCGATCGTGACGATGTACTTGCCGCCGGGAATGGAAGCCTGGAAGCCGGCGGACGTCAGGACGGCCCCGGTCAGACCGCCGCCGTCCGCCCCCATCGTGGTCCATGCCCCCGAGGTCAGGATGACGAGCGCCGTCATCGTGCAGACCACGATGGTGTCGATGAACGTGCCAAGCATCGCGATGATTCCCTGGCGAACCGGGCTGTTGGTCTGCGCCGCCGCGTGCGCGATGGCAGCGGAGCCCAAACCCGACTCGTTGGAGAACACGCCCCGGGCGACACCGAAGCGAATGGCGGCGGCAACCGCTGCGCCGGCGAAACCCCCGGTAGCCGCAGCCGGCGTGAACGCGTGAGTGAAGATCAACCCGAACGCCGCAGGCACGTCGACTATGTTGATGACAATGATGGTGAGCGCGGCGCCAACGTAGAGCACCACCATGGCCGGCACCAGTCTGCCCGCGACTTCGCCAATCCGGCGAATACCGCCGATGACGACGACGCCCACCAGCGCGGCAACGACGAGGCCTGTCACCCACGAGGGGACCGAAAAGCTATCCGTCAGCGCGGCCGCCATCGAGTTGACCTGCACGGCGTTGCCGATGCCGAACGCCGCCACCGCCCCGAACACCGCGAACGCCAGGCCCAGCCACTTGCCGAGTTCCGGGGCGAACTCGCCGACGCCGTTGCGCAGGTAGTACATCGGTCCGCCGACATGCTTGCCGGCCTCGTCCACTTCGCGATAGGTGACCGCGCACACCGCTTCCGCGTATTTCGTGGCCATCCCGAACAGCGCGATCAGCCACATGTAGAAGATCGCGCCCGGTCCGCCGAGCGCGATCGCCGTCGCGACGCCCGCGATATTTCCGGTGCCGACGGTCGCCGAAAGCGCTGTCATCAGCGCGTTGAACGGCTTGACCTCGCCCGCGCCCGTTGGTCCGGACCTGTCGAACAGCAGCCGGAAGCCGTAGACGATCTTGCGCCACGGCATGAACACCAGTCCCAGGGTCAACAGCAAACCGGTGACGCCCAGCATGCCGAGCATCGGCGGCCCCCAGACGAAGGCGTTGACCTGGTTGATGACGGAGTTCAGTTGGTCCATGGATCTACCCTGTGCGCTGTGCTGCCGAACAACGGGGCCGCCGGATTGCCGCCGACGGTCTGATCGGCCGATTGGCCGTTAGGTGCCCGGAAGTCCGACACTAACACCTTGCGCACGTTCTATCCCGCCGGACTGTCTCTCGGCGAGGGTTCTGTGTGGGCACGACCCGTGATCCCCGCGCAAATCCTCTCCTCCATGGCCTTGCCAGAAGCGATTAACGGTCCACCAAGCGCGATCGCTTCCCGTGCCGAAGGTCTACGCGGAGTCTGAGACCCCCGCGCGAAGCTCGTCCGTCACCCATTGGTTCAGGCTCTTGCCCTCGGCGGCGGCCGCGACCGCAATGGTTGCGTGTAGTGTCGGTGGTATGCGCAGGTTGAACTTGCCGGAGAACCTCTTGCGCGACTCAACGTCGTCTTCTCGGCACATGTCGAGAAATACCTTGAGGGAAATGGCACCCTCCCGCCTCAACCCAGCGACGTCCTTGGCGTAGAAGTCCGCCCCGCCGTTCAGATCCAGGAACTCACCCCGGAACATGTCAATGTCAGGATCAAACTCAATGACGGCCCGGTAGCCATCGATCTCCATTGTGTTTCTCATGGCTCAACCCCATTTTGTCTCAACCATTCGCGAATGCTCTGCACGGCGCCCTTGTCCGCGTCCGGTCCAGGGTGAGGACGATGGAACACCCGCCGTTCACCGAACAGTCGCACGCCGACACGAGAGCCCTCTCTTTCGCTTATCTCCGCACCAAGTTCAATGAACAGCGCTTCAATCTCCCTCCATTGGACATTGCCACTGATTGGGTGGCGGAATATGGCAGCGAGGGTCCTCCTGTGACGACGTTTCACGACAACATAGTACCGAAAAACGATACCATGCAAACCACAAGGTCAGTTCGCCCCGGCGTTGATCAGCGGTTCATCGGTTGCGATGTCGGCGAGACTGACATTCAGATGGATAGCCCCGTCCTCAAGGAACGCCCGAAAACGCGCCTCGACGGTGCTGTCGCCGCCCAGGTTCTCTGCGGCGACGCCGTCGGGAAGCTGCAGGAAAAGTTCCCACAGGGTCATGCTCTCTAGGCCGCGCCCAAGCGCCCATGCCCTGTTCCCCGTGGCTCGCAGCCAGCGGCCCTCGTGCAACACGTCGAAGATCCGGGCGCGCTCCGTGCGCGTCATGGGCACGGCCCGGAGGATATCGGCGTCCGTCAACGCGGCTCCTTCCAGATGCGCCCCGTGCAACAGTTCCAGCACTCTCGCGCACTTGACCGCGGCCGGCACGCCAT
Organism: Pseudomonadales bacterium; assembly: GCA_963668365.1. Taxonomy (GTDB): domain Bacteria; phylum Pseudomonadota; class Gammaproteobacteria; order Pseudomonadales; family Azotimanducaceae; genus VXNE01. The sequence goes on along the minus strand of OY764266.1, from coordinate 2,521,644 downwards.
CCGGTTCGTCCTCCCAAGGGATCAGCGACAGGGCGCGCACGCAGATCGCCCCCAGGAGGATCAGCACCCACACCAGGTACAGTCCCATCACGAACAGGGGCAGCGCCGCGAACGCTCCGTAGACCACTTCGTTCTGGAACCACGGAACCGCCCAGGCGAAAACCTCTTTCGCGACGGTGAGAAGTGCCGTGGTCACGACGCCACCGACGAGGGCGTGATCGAACCGGACCCGGCAACTCGGCACCGCGTAGTAAAGCAGGGTGAACGTCAGTGCAGTCGCCAACGGAGACACCGCTTCACGAACGCCGGCCATGATGGAGGAGCCCCGCAGTTCCGCCAGGTAGTCGAGACCGAAGTCGTAGCTCGCGGCGGTCACCGCGACCCCGATCATGGGAACGCCGAACGAGACTATTCCCCAGTACGACAGGAACCGCGCCATGCCGGTGCGGGTGTTCGCGACGTGCCAGATGCGGTTGAACGACTCTTCCATGCGCCTGAGCATGAGCATGGTTGTCACGAAGACCACACCGACTCCGACCAGCGTCAGCTCGTTCGCCTTGGCGGAAAATTCCCGCACCTTGTCGAGCACGGCTTCGCTGGAACCGGGCAGGAAAGTCTCGAAGACAAAGCTGGTAATCGTGTCGCCGACGCCGGCGAACTCCGGCAGAAGCGACAGGACCCTGTAGACGACGGCGAAGAACGGCACGACGGCAATCATCGTCGTGAACGTCAACGCGGCAGCGGCCATGGTGCAGCCGTCGTCGCGAAACTGGCGCACGACCTGCCGCATGAACCAGCGGCCGAAACGCCATGATTTCAGCCCAAGATCGAGCACCACCGCACCACCTGATGACCTGCCCGTCACTTTTAGCACCGTTGGCGACTGCGCGCCATGAACGCCAATTTTCTATAATCATTGGCAACCGACTCGCAGAGGTCCGTGATGGCCGAACCCGCATCCACCCTGGAACAGCACGCCGTACGTACCTCGTTGGGCTATGCCACCGACGAGGGCGACAAGTACTACTACGAGATCGCGCCACCGGATGCCGAGGGACGGAACCTGGGCGGCGGCACCGCGCGGCGCGACGTATCGGTCTTCAACGCCCGCGAGTGGCCGGAGCCGCTGACGCTCGACGTGCACGGATTCGAACTGCAGAGCGATGCGCTGCCGCCGATCGACTTCCTGGACGCCGAATGCGTCAAGCGGATCTACTACCCCGCCATGGAGAAGATCGCCAAACGATGCACAGGTGCATCGCGCATCCACATCTTCGATCACACGGTGCGGCACGGCGACGAAGAAGTCCGTCGGACGAAAGGGCTCAAGGGCCCGGCGCGGGGCGTGCACAACGACTATACGCACTGGTCGGCCAGGAAGCGCGTGCGCGACCTGTTGCCCGACGAGGCCGAGACGCTGCTCAAGCGACGGTTCGCCATCGTGCAGGCATGGCGCCCCATCGGTCATCGGATCGAGTCTGACCCTATCACCATCGCCGATGCGCGCACGGTGGAGGAAACGGATTTCATTCCGGCACCCAGGCCCGCGCCGGGACGCGTCGGGGAGATCTGGCGAGCGCGGTACAACCCGAATCACCGGTTCTTTTACTACCCGCACCTGGCGCCGGACGAGGCGGTGTTTTTCAAGGTCTACGACTCGGCAACCGACGGACGGGCGCGATATACGCTGCACACCGCGTTCGAGTTGCCGGATGCGGGCCCGGAGGCCGCGCCCAGGCACAGCGTCGAGATGCGCCTGCTCGCGTTCTTCTAGCAGCGCATCCCTCCGGGGAGACAGGAACCCACATGGTCCTGAGCGACCAAAGCCCCATCACGTTTCAGGATGAACTGCCTGAGAGAGTCGATGTCGTCGTCATCGGCGGCGGCGTGGCCGGCATCTCCACCGCCTGGTTCCTCGCGAAGCGCGGCGTCGACGTGCTGGTGCTGGAGAAGGGCCGGGTGGCGGGCGAGCAGTCGAGCCGCAACTGGGGCTGGATTCGCAAGCAGGCGCGGGATGCGGACGAACTGCCGATCGTCATCGAAAGCCAGCAAATCTGGGCGGGTCTGGCGGAGGAGATCGGCGAGGATGTCGGCTTCGCGCGCTGCGGCGTCGCTTACCTCGCCGACACGGAAAGCCAGTTGGCAAAGCACGAGGAATGGCTCGAGATCGCGCAGCAGCACCAACTGGACACGCGACTGCTCACGAGCAGCGAAGTCGAAGCATTGATCCCCGGGCTCCCGGGACGTTACGCCGGCGGCCTCCATACGCCGAGCGACGCCCGCGCCGAGCCCTTCCTGGCTGTCCCAGCGCTAGCGCGGGCGGTGCGACGCGCCGGCGGTCGGATCATCGAGAACTGCGCGGTGCGGGGTATCGAGTTCGAAGCGGGCGCGGTGTCTGGCGTCGTTACCGAACTCGGCCCGGTTCGCACGCGGGCCGCAGTCTGCGCGTGCGGCGCGTGGAGTTCGCTCCTGCTACGCCATGTGGGTCTCGACCTGCCGCAACTCACGTTCCGGGCAACCGTTGCACGGACAGCGCCCGCACCGGACTTCTATGACGGCAACGCTTCGGCACCCGGGTTCGGACTTCGCCGCCGCCAAGACGGCGGATACACCGTCTCTGCAGCCGGAACCAACGACCACTTCGTGGGGCTCGACTCCTTCCGTTATTTCCCGAGATTCCTGCACATCCTCAAGGCCAACACGGGCAACCTTCGATTGCGGTTCGACGGACTACTCGGCCGCATGAAGCCCCAGGCCTGGCGAGACGACGAGGAAAGTCCTTTCGAACGCGCCCGCGTGCTGAACCCGCCGCCCTCCGATCGTGCGTTGCGCCGGCTCGACGAGGCCATCCGGAAACGCGTGCCCGCCCTCGACGGCATCCCGCTGGTGGAGTCCTGGGCAGGCATGATCGACATGACGCCCGACGTGGTGCCGGTGCTGGACGAGGTGGACGACCGTCCAGGGCTCTTCGTCGCCACGGGATTCAGCGGCCATGGATTCGGCATCGGTCCCGGCGCCGGCCGGGTGATGGCGTCGCTGGTGCTGGGCGATTCTCCGGGCCACGACCTGACGCGATTCCGCTTCTCCCGGTTTCACGACGGTACGCCCCAACGCGTGGGGCCGGGGACTTAGGCAGCCGGCGCAGGCCGCTCCGCCGTTGGGTCAGCGGTCTCCAGCGGGCGATCAGATCCCGCCTGATAGACTCTCATTCCTTAACCCTTCGTGAGATGGCGGAATGTCGGGCTCTCAAATCGAGCTACCACAGACGCGCCCGGCGGCTACACGGCAATGCGTCGAGGAACTGTTTCGCCGACTGCTGCAGTCCGGCAAACTGCAAGGGTTTCCAACGCATCCGGATGAACTCGACACCGTGCTCGCAGTCGCGGCCGGGTGCCTGAGCCGTCGACGCCCCTACGCCGAGTGGGAGATCAACGACCTGCTATCGGATTGGCTGGCTTCGGTACGGGCGGAGATCGATCACATGACGCTGCGACGACGGATGGTGGATTACGGTTTTCTCATGCGTCGGATGGACGGTTCGGTGTATTTCCTGAACTACGGTCGGGTGGCAGAGGTCCTCGGCGACCCTGCCGTTGATGTCGATGCGGGGGCGATCAGCGACGATGTCCGCCGCGACCGCGAAGCGCGCAAGCAATCCCGCTTGAGCAACGGCTAATCCAGACCGGATCACGCGCGAGGTCAGAATGGACGGACGCAAGGTTCTCGCCACTTTGGGCATTCTGGCGTATGTGTGGCCGGGCACCTTCTTCGTGGCGTTGCTCCCGTTCTACATAGTTGGAGACCTTCTGGATCTGCTGGATGGATCGGTACATCCCGCATTGGGCGTCCTTGTCTTCCTGATCTGCGGGTCCGTTGCCACGTGGTTCCATCTGGGTATTCCGAAGGGCGTTTCGGAACAGTCTTCGGCTAACGCAGTCCCTCAAGGATCCTGGCGATGGAGGCGTCGCGCATTCCCTGCTTCGTTGCCGCAAACGCGGAACCGTCCAGGTCCACCAAATGCCGGGCCACATCGAGGGCAGATTCCCGAAGCTTCTCCGGCAGAACCACTTCGTCCAGGAAACCCGCGTCCCTGGCGCCTTCTGGCGAGAACATCGTCGCGCCCAGGGTTGCTCGAGCCAGGTGGCGCCTGGACAGCCGTTCTTCCGCAAGCATCGCGGCGAACGGCGGCAGGGCCAGGCCGATGGCGGTCTCGTTCAATCCAATCCGGAAGTCGCCCGTTGCCCCGACACGGTAGTCCCCGGTCAACAGGCACAACGCGCCCAACGCTACCGCGTGCCCCGTGGATCCGATTACCAGCGGCTGCGGCAGACCGTATAAGCGCATGAGGAGGCGGGCCCCGCCGCGGGTCATGTTTCGCGCAACTTCCTGGTCGTCGCCACGAATCACCCGAAGGTCGAAACCGCCGGAAAGAAGACCCGGCCGCCCGGTCAGCAGTACGACCTTGGCTTCGTCGGCCGCGCGGTCGAGCTGGCGGTTCAAGGCAGCGATCATGTCCGGGCCGAACACGTTGGCCTTGCCGTCGTCCATGGCGACCACCGCCACATGGTCGATGAGTTCGTAGGTCGCGAGTTCAGCCATTCTTACGCCGCCGCACCCGGATTTCGAGTCGCGACCTGGTCCACGAGCCTGTCGAAGAAGTCGTTCATCGGTTGCGAAACCGAGACGATTGAAGGCGAGGCGCTGAAATCAATCTTGACCAAAACATAGTCCTCGTGGCCCATGAAGGTGGCCTTCCGCCCGACAGGGAAGACAAGTGTTCATGAAGGATATCATGCCGCGTCGCTCCGCGAGTGAGTCACGGACGCATCTACGTGGAACAACAGGCGAAGCACTTTCCGGCCATGGACCTTGCTACCCGCCGAGTTGCAGCGCCTGGAGGTCACCACCTCCCCGATAGACAAGGTGGGCCGGGAGCAACACGGGTCGGCGCCGGTCCCGTGTCCGGCGCACGAGAAACCGATTTGGCTTTCGCCGTATAGTATATCCCGGCGAAAGTGAGGTGATGACGGGGTATCAAGAAGACCAGGGTGCGTAGGACAACGAGCTATCTCATCGCTACCGCAGTGGTTGTCGGCTCCGCTGGCGTAGCCATGTTGCTGGTGTCGCTCGCGCCGGAGCCCGACACGCGTGAGCCACCCTCGCAGATTCCATACGTCGACACCGCGCGCGTCGTGGCGGGCGCGGGACCGATCCCGGTGCATGGCGCGGGAACGGTACGGCCCCGCGCGGAGGTGGACATTGCGCCGCAGGTCGGCGGTCGGGTGGTCTGGGTGGACCCCGGATTTCTGAGCGGTCGTCCGGTCGTCTCGGGGCAGACCCTCTTCCGCCTCGAGGAAGCGGACTATGAATACCGCGTGCGCGAGGCACAAGCCTCACTCGCTGCCCGACACGTAGCACTTCTCGAAGCTCGCGAAGATGCGGCGATCGCTCGGGCCGAGTACGAACGCTACGCTGAGAAGCGCCGCGAAGACGCGGCGCCAAACCCGTTGACCCTGCGCGTACCCCAATTGAAGGCGGCCGAGGCTGCGGTTGAGCGGGAACAAGCTACGTTGGCCCAAGCCAAGCTGGACTTGTCGCGAACCCGGGTGACGGCACCGTTCGACGGCATGGTACGGGGGGAGACGGTTAGCGTCGGCCAGCTGGTGACGGCCGGTCAAGCGGTTGGCAGGTTGTATGCGTCCGACGCCGTGGAGGTAGTGATACCGCTCTCCGATTCCGACGTGGCGCTAATTCCCAGTCTCTGGGAGACGGATCTCGATCAGCAGCGGATTGTTGCCCGCGTATTCGCCGAGTACGGCGACCTGGCCTACGTGTGGCGCGGCTACGTGGACAGGGCGGACGCGGCCCTCGACGCCGACACGCGCACCGTCGACGTGATCGTCCGTGTGCCGGACCCCTTGACGGCTGGCGTCCTCGTGGCGTCCGGACGGGGTCTCGTCACAAGCCCGCCGCTCTTGGTGGGCAAGTTCGTGGAGGTTGCCATCGAGGGCCTTGTGCCCCCCAGCTACTTCCACATACGCCGCGCCGCGCTACAGGCAGGCAACGAGATCTGGACAGTGCGGAACGGTGCCACGGTGCACATCGTGCCGGTGCGGATCCTGCAACGCATCGACGACGAGATCTACGTGACCGGGGAATTGGAAGACGGTCAGCCAGCCATTGTGGGCGGCATTCGGTTCGCGACGGGCGGCATGTCGGTGCGCACCGGGGAAGCCACCGGACAGTAAACGCAATCGTTGGGTCACCCGGGTTTGCGGGCCAGAAAACAGTAGAGCGGCGTGAATGTTCCGGACTCGCCGCCCGCAACATATGCATCGGCTGTTCGATCCATCAATTGAACAACTGCGGCCGAACCCTTCGGAAAATAGCCGACCGCCTCTGCCACGCGCAGCATGCCAATCATCGCCTTGCGGCCCATGGGAGTCCTGCGAAACGCGCTGCGCAAGGTCCCGCGCCGTCCTTGCATCGGCTGGTACCACGGCGTGCGGGGGCCATCCTGGATGTCCCGGTCCGATCCTTCAATGATCTCGAATCCGACCGCCTCGAGTGCGCGGTTCACTTCCGAACACATGGCGATGTCACGCAGGGCGATCCCCAGCATGAGGTCATTCTTGATGTCCTGGTGATGACTGTTGTCGGGATCGAAGTTCTCGGTCATGCACATCTCCTGGCCCCAGAACAATGCTCCCGGCTTTAGTATGCGATAGATCTCCGCGAACGCTTTCTGCTTGTCCGGCGCGTGGCATGTAGACTCGATCGCATACCCCGCATCGAAGGTGTTGGTGTCAATGGCGCTCATGTCCATGAAGCTGCACTCCATGTACTCCGCCATGTGGTCGAGCCCCGCTTCGACGTTTGTTCGCCTGGCTTTTTCTAATTGCTGCGCGTTGTTGTTGACGCAGAAGACCCTGGCGCCCGACTCGCGCGCGACCCTGCGCATCGGACCGCAGACGCCACACCCGATGTCGACAATCCTCATTCCTTCGCGCAGTTGTAGCCGGTCTATCATCCAGCGCTGGTGGCGGACAATCGAATCCTCCAACATCTCTCCGGGCCTCAACGGCGCGAAATGCAGCGACTCGTTCCACCCGTATTGCATGAATTCGCTGCACAGGTCGTAGTAATCGTTGACCGTCTCGGTGTGATCGTAGTCGCCGCCATTCGTGTCGATGCGTTGACTTCCTTCCAACCAGTCACCGTAACGCGCCACGCGGCCCTTGACGTTCCAGCCGCGATACACGTTCCGCAGGTTCTTGGACAGGTTGGCCAGCATTTGATGTTCCTTGAGTGATCTACGCGCGCGGCGGCGCCATGCGGTCGGAGGTCTGACCGCGCGAGCCGAACAAGCCCAGGCGTATCGAGTACAGCGCGGGAATGAGCACCATCAATATGGCCGTGGTGATCACAATGCCGAAACCGAGCGATGCGGCAAAGGGGCGCAGGTACTGCGCTTGAATGGCCCGTTCAAGAATGAGCGGCGTGAACCCCAGGAACGTGGTCACCGAGGTCAGCATGATCGGCCTGAAACGGCCCTTGGCGCCCTCGATGATCGCGGTCCGCGCGGGTGCGCCGTCACGGAGTCGCTGATCGATGAAGTCGATCATGACCAGCGAGTCGTTCACCACGACGCCACTCACTCCCAGGATGCCCAGAATGGCCGTGGTCGTGAAGGTAATCCCCAGTATCAGGTGGCCCAGGATCACGCCGACGATTCCGAACGGGATCGCGGCCATGACGATGAACGGCTTGGTATAGGAACGGAGCGGAATCGCAAGCAGCGCAAATATCATGAGCATGGCGATCGCAAACCCGCGATAAAGCGAATCGACGGAATCGAGCTGCTGTTGCTGTTCGCCCCCCAACGTGTACGTGAGGTCGGGGTTCGCCGCCGTGAGTTCCGGCAGGACGGAATCGACCAGCAGGTCGTTGGCTTCCCCGCCCGTAATGACCGCCTGATCCACATCTGCGGTGACGGTGACGACCCGCTGACCGTCCCTGCGACTGATGGCCGGCGGAGCGATACCGGTGTTTAGCGCCGCGATCTGGCTAAGCGGGACTTCTCCTCCCGAAGGGGTGCGAATCGGGTATCCCTCGATGTCGTTGACGGCATCGCGCTCATCGGCGGGCAGGCGCACGAACACCCCCACCTCGTCCCGGCCTCTCTGCACGCGCTCGACTTCCGCGCCAAAGAACGCGGCACGGGCCTGCATGGCCAGTGCTTCCTCGGTGAGTCCGAGCGTCCGCGCTTCGGGTCGTAACGCGAGTTGGATTTCCTTGACTCCGGGCGTGTGATCCGACCGCACGTCGAACACTCCCTCGATGCCTCGAAGGCTATGGACCAAACTGCTCGCAATCCGCGCGAGGATTTCCGAATCGGGGTGCGATAGAACGACCTCCACGGGAGGGCCCAGGTCGACAACCTCTCCGCTGAAAGTGATGCTGCGAACATAGGGCAGAATGCCCACCTCTTCGCGCCACGCCTGCACGACTTCGCCGGTCGTAAACTGCCGCTGCCGCGCTCCCACGAGCTTGAACTCGATGGCCGCAATGTTGGCCTCCGGATTCATTGTGGGCTCCGCCGTGAGTCCCCCGCCTTCGCGACGCGGTCCCTCGCCAACCGTCACCGTCACGCCGGATATCGGATTCGGCGCATCATCGGGCCGATCAACGGCCAAACGTTCGATGGCGCGGTGACCGGCCGCTTCCAATTCCCTCGCCACCTCGTAGGTTCTCTTCGCGGGCGTCCCGTTCCGCATCTCGAGACGCGCGGTTGCGAAATCGCCCTCCACGGCATCGGCAAAGGACGAGGTGATGATGCCCGCCGGCAACAGGGAAACGCTCAGTATCAGGAGCCCCAAAGCTCCCGCGATCACGATCGCCGGTTGGTCGGTGGCGAAACGCAGCGCCCGGTCCAGGGGACCGTCGAGGAACCGGGCCAGCAGACGGTCAACATGACCTTTGGTTCGTGCAAAGAACCTGTCCACGCCACCCGTAGGGGTCGACTCGGGACCTGCCAGGTGGGACAAGTGGTTGGGCAGGATCAGCAGCGACTCGAACAACGAAATCAGCAGCATGGCGATGATCATGATCGGCAGCGCCCGCCAGACCTCGCCGATGCCTCCGGGGACGAAGAATACGGGCGTGAACGCCACGATCGACGTCAACACGGCAAACGTCAGCGGAACCTTGATGCGTCGCGTGCCGCGAATCGCCGCGACGAGACCCGGTGTCCCCCGCTGGCGTTCGAGATGGATGTGTTCCGCCACGACGATGGCATCGTCGACGATGATGCCGATGGCCAGAACGAACACGAACAGTGAGATCGTGTTGAGCGCCACGTCGAGAGCCAGCATCACGGCCAGAACGCCCACGAACGACGTGATCAATCCAACGACGACCCATACCGCGAGCCGGACCTCCAGAAACAGCGCCAGCGAGACCATAACGAGCAACAGCCCCAGGCCACCGTTCTTCAGGAGAAGCTGGGCACGCTCGGAGTAGATCTGAGACTCGTCGTTGAGGATGTCTACTTCCACGCCGTCGGGAAGCGACGGCGCGATGACATTGGCGACGTGCTCGTGCACGGCCGCCGCAACCTCCAACACATGCTCCCCCTCGACCCGGGAGACCTCGACGAATGCGGCCGGCTTGTCGTGGTGGCGGACAATGAGGTCGACATCCCGAAAACCATCTCGAACGTCGGCGATGTCGCCCAATCGCACGACCGTGCCGTCGGCCCGGCTAAGCACAATGATCTCCTCGAAATCCCGCTGAACGTAACGCTGTCCCAGGGAGCGAATCCGGACCTGTTCGTCCGCGGTATCGATACGGCCAGCGGAAAGGTCGACTGAACTGCGGCGAACCGCGGCGGCGATGTCGTCAAGGGTAAGCCCCAGCGCACGCAGTCGGTTCAACGCCACTTCGATGGAGATTTCGTAATCCCGCACGCCGCTGGTCTCGACCAGCGATACCGTTGCAAGGGACGCGAGTTCATCTTCGATTTGGTAGGCGAGCTCTTTCAGCGAACGCTCCGAGATGTCCCCATAAACAACCAGTCGAATGATGCTCTGTCGACTCGTCATTTCCGTGATTTCGGGGCGCCGGGCACCGACCGGAAAAGACTGGATGCGGGACACCGCCGATTCGATTTCGTCTATCGCCTCAGGAATGTCGGTCCCCGACTTCACTTCGACCCTGATCGAGGCGATCCCCGGCGCCGCGATGGACTTGACCGCGCGGACGTCGTCGAGCGAACTGACCCGCTCTTCGACTTTGGCGATGATCGACTCCTCGATCTCCTCTGGCGTGGCCCCGGGATAGGCGACGGAAACCTCGATGTGGTTGAAGGGTATGGCTGGCCAAGATTCGCGCTCCAGGCCGGATAGCGACACCAGACCCGCCGCCAGGATCGCGAACATGAGCAGGTTGGCGGCGACCCCGTTGCTCGCCATATAGGCGATAGGTCCAGCCGGCTCCCCCGAATAGTCGTCGTTGCGGCTCATCGCGCCTCGGCCGCCTCTCGCGTCAAGCGGATACCTTGGGTCGCGGATTGTATCCCGTCGGCGACGACTTGCCCCAGCCCGGGATGCGCAGTCTTGCCGTAGCCTTGCGGGACGTCAGACGGGATTTCTAACCTTGGCAACGCGGAACTTCAGCTTTTTCCCCGGAGCCGCCGTGGGAAACGGATTGATGCGCATCTTGTAGTTGGCGGGCAACGCTTGCAGTTCCACGTGGTGCGCGATCAACAGAAGATTCACCACTATCTGAAGTTCCAGCCACCGATGTCCGAGGCAGGTGTGCGTGCCGAGACCGTAGGGGGCGTAGGCACCCGGCACAAGGTCCTGCTGCCGATCCGGCAGGTAGCGGTCGATGTCGAACTTCAGCGGGTCCGTGAACAGGTCCTTGGAATAGTGTGTCGCCGTGTGACAGATCAACAGCCGCGTCTGGGGCGGTATTTCGAAGCCGTCGATCACGCATCGGTTCATGACCGTTCGTAGCTGCCAAGGGATTACCGGATACATGCGCTCGGACTCGAGGAAGAGCCGCTGGGTAACGTCGACGTTATTGAAGTCTTCCGCGCTCGGCTCGCGATGCGCGCCAAACACCGAATCGGCTTCCTCGCGGACGCGGGCATGCAGGTCCGGGCGGCTCACCATCGCGTAAACGGCGAAGCCGAGCGCACTGCCGAGATAGAGGCTGGCGACCATGGCGGCGACGAAGGGAAACGTGATGTCCGTTTCCGGCAGAAACTGCGGGTCGTTCCGATGCAGTTCGAGTATGGCATCCGCGATGTCCAGCGGCTTCCCCGCTCTTTGCGCAGGCGTGTGAGATGCGTGGATGGCTTCCAGCAGTTCTCCTACGTGTCTTTTCGAACGCCTCATTCTCGGCGTCGACATCATGAACTTGGGCAACGCGCCTTGAACGTGCGTCACCAGTGCGCGGTGCTCATAGGCGAGCAAGTCGTCCACGTAGTGACTGCAATCCACGCCCATGATGATGTTCGAGACCTGTCTGCTCATGTGGTTCTGGAAGGTCTTCGCCGCACCGAATACATGGCCTTCGTTCCAAGCGCCGACGGATTCCCTGCAATGGGAGATCAGTTCAGGCATGCGCGCGGCGAGCGTTGCCCGGGAATAGGCGGTGCGGAGTGACTTGCGCATCTTGTGGTGCTCAGCGCCGTCCAGGCCCGGCAATGTTCGCGATGCGCCGAACACGCTTTCGAGTCCTTGTATGTAGTCCTTCGAGCGAAGGTAGAAACGCCCTTGCTTGTTGACCCAGTTATTGCAATCGGGACCCATCAGGGCGACGACGGGTTGTCCGTTCATCCTGATGGGCACCCTTACCACCGGCCCGTGCTTCTCGTAGACGCGGCACATCGCCTTAGGAATGTTGCCCGCAAGGAATTCGCCCTGTCGCAGGATGTCGACCACCGAGAGCTTCGGGACCGGCTTTGAGGGAAGAACGCGTCGGGTCTTCGGTTTGACCGTGCTCTCCCTCACCGCGCTTGCCACGGACCGACCGACCAGGTCCATGCCGGCGACCGTCTCGATGCGCCCGATCTTCTCCTCGTAGTCTTCTTCCGACAGGAGCAACTTGAAGCCGTCGCAGGTGTGCATCAGCCCCACGAGAATGACGTCTCTCGGGTCGGGGATGTCGTCGTTCAGGATCACGTTCAAGATGCGTGCCCTGGCTTCCGTCCGGATTGTCCCGTCCGCGCTCGGATAGCTCCCGGATCGGGAGACCGAGCGCGACAGCGTCCAGAATCCACCCGACTCGTAGTCGAGCACTCCCTTGTCGACCAGTCGTTCCAACGTGAGGGTCACGATTTCTTCCGCGCGGGCGGTATTCCGTTCGATCCAATATTGCGTATCCGAACTGTCTTCGGCCTTGCTGATGTCCTCCAGCGTCGGGTCGAGGAGCCTGTCGCCCGTTGGCGTGGCGTCGAGGAGATACAACGACTGCAGATCGGTATCGATACGGCTATCCAATGCGAGGTCGGCGATGACGGCACCCGCCATCACACAGGAAAAGTCCCAATTCGGCACCATTTCGAGATACCCGCTCGACTCATTGAGCATCAGGAGAATTAGCTCTTCTGTCAGGCGTATTCGAAATTCATCCATGTCATCGCCTCAATATCAGGCAACGGAGAGGACCCGATGATTCGAAGATAGCTGCTGTCTACTCTCACCCAGGCCCGGCCCCTTTGGGGTTATAGCAGCAAGAATTACTGATCGGATAGGGGCGGTCAAGGACACAGGCGAGGGTGTCAGGCGAGGGTTCTCCTCGATGACGGGTTCGCCGCAGTCTCGGGATACGGCGCCGGCACACGCTGGCAACGCCTTCTGCAACTCGAAGGCGCCAAGGCCATGATGTCGGAGGCGGAGGCAACTTCCCCGGCGCCTTCGCTCGCAGGAGGCAAGCCAACGCCCGCGCTGTCTGCACCTCGTCACCGACCCAGAAGCCGTTACATCCGTAGCAACGCTTTCAGGCCTGCGCGACGGCTGACCGAAATCGAGGTGCACAGCGACCCACGCAGGCCACGCATCACAGCGACCCAAATCGCGAGATGTCGCATGGCGGAAGCGGTACTCCGATCCTGTTACGTCGCTGGTCTATTCGCAGGCACCCTTGTAGCCTTGCAATCATCCAGTAGGCATCCAAGAGGGCAACCCGGATGGCAACCAGACCGCAGATCAACCAGTACGAGGTGTCCAGGGTTTCACCGAGTCTCGGCGCCGAGGTGCACGGAATTGACCTGGCCCAGGTCGGCACCGCCGACGTGGGCGCGATATTCGATCTGCTCCACGAGCATCTCGTCCTGTTCTTCCCAGGGCAGCAGCTCACGACAGAGGAACACATCAGGTTCGGCGAGTACTTCGGGCCCATCGAGGGGCATCCCAATGTCAAGAACCGAACCGAGTATCCCGAAATACTGGAACTCGTCGGAAGCCGCGGTGGAGTCGCCGACGAGTGGCACAGCGACCTGACGTTCCAGTCGGAGCCCTCCATCCTGTCCATCCTGCGCGCGGTGAAGTGCCCCGAAGTGGGCGGCGACACCATGTGGTCGAACATGTACAAGGCGTACGACGAACTCTCAGCCCCGATGCGCGATCTGTGCGAGGGTCTGACGGCGCTGCATGATGCCCATCCGCACAACCGGGCCGACGTGATGGCGGTGCATCCGGTGGTGCGCGTACATCCCGTGACGCGCAGAAAATCGCTTTTCATCAACGAGCATTTCACCCGCCGCATCGTCGAGTTGAGCCACGAGGAGAGCGAACTCCTTCTGCCGTACCTCACGCGCTGGGTGTCGAATCCACGGTTCACGGTGCGCTATCGATGGACCGAGGGCACCGTTGCCATCTGGGACAACCGGTGCACGCAGCACTTCGTGCTGGGCGACTTCGACGGCGAGCGCATCATGCAGCGCGTGACGGTGGTGGGCGACGTGCCGGAAGCGGCAAGTCCCGCGCGCTGGGAACCCACCCGTTACGGGAAAGGGGCGATGCGGCGCCATGATCGGCAGCTCGGCGACTTTCTGAAAGCAGCTCCCGACGCGCCTGCGGATGCCGGATAGCTCCGATATGTGAGACGCCGGGCCGGTAGGCATGGCGATCCTCAGGACGCGTTCTCCTCGATCAGCCGCGCCCGCTCCAGGAGCGCCCGGGCCCGGCTGAGATGTGGCGCGTCCACCATCTGTCCTTTGAACGAAAACGCCATCCGCCCTTCTGCCTGGGCTTCGTCGAACGCCTCGAGCAGGGCCCGCGCTTCGGCCACCTGTTCCGGCGCCGGCGTGAACGCGGCGTTGATGACATCGATCTGGTCCGGATGAATGGAAAGCTTGCCGGTGAATCCCAGCCTTGCGCCCTCCTCGCATTCTTCTCGCAGACCATCGATGTCACGGAAGTCTACGTACACCGCATCCATGGGTTGCACGCCTCCCGCGACCGCGCTCAGCAGGGTCACTACGCGGCAGTGCTGATAGACAGAAAGATAGTTGCCGTCCGCATCGCGGTTCCCCGGCACGCCGAGTACAGCCGACATGTCCTCGCCACCCCAGGTCAGCGCGCGGACGCGGGGACAACCGGTGAACGTCGGTAGATTGAGCGCGCCCAACGGTGTCTCCGCGATCAGGATGAGGCCGACTCCCCTATCCGCATGACCGTGCAGGCGCTCCAGCCGCGACAGCTCGGCATCGATGGCGTTCAGTCCCTCCAGCGTTTCCGGTTTGGGGACCACGTAGGCGTCGGGCGGCGAAACCATGGTCGCTTCGAGGTCCGCATGGCCCCACGGCGTGTCCAGGGGGTTCATGCGCACCGTCTTTTCCTTGCTGCCGAAGTCGGACTCGGCAAGCCACGACGACACAATGCCGCGCACCTCGTCCTTGCGGTCCGGCGTGACCGCGTCCTCCAGGTCGAAGATCAAGGAATCCGCATTGGTGCCAAGCGCCTTGACGAGCATCCGCTCGTTGCCGCCCGGCACGAAATGTATGGAACGCCGCAGGCGTGTCATTGGGAAGCGTCGTCCTCTATCAACAATGGGTGCGACGCACACTCCGCGATTGGAGCGGAATAGTCAACAGGGTTCCCAACAGGGTTCCCAACAGGGTTCCCAACAGGGTTCCCGGCAGGGTCCACGTCGCGCACGCGAATGAGCCCCACCAACATGGCGGGCAAGATGGAGCCTCGGTCTCCCGAACAACTGTCAATACGTCGTATAGACATTGGGGCGAGCCACCCTTACGATTGCCGTGTGGCCAAGACAGAACAACTTCAGTTGCGGGTCAGCGCCGAACAAAAGCGGCGGATCAAGGCGCAGGCCGCACGCGCGGGCGAAGACGTATCCAAGTGGGTGTTGGGCAGGTTGTTACCGGCGGCATCGGATGAACTCCAGCGGCTGATCGACCGGCTATCGTCCAACCCATCCGCCCAATCGCTGGCTCTGGCCGAGATTCACGATTTTCTACACGCCAGCAGCGCACAGAAGCTGGAGACCGCGATCCAGGACCCTGACCTCGCCAGACTGGACGCGTGGGCCTCGAATTACTTTGCGGCGATGGTGGAATACGCCTGTGCAAGAAAACACGCTCCCGCACCCAAGTGGGTGTGGGATGTCCCGCCTCTGCCAACACCCTGGTTCGCGTCAAGGCTGGTTTCCCTGAGACTGCATTTGCTCGCGTCATCACCGCCGCCCTTCCGCCGCCGCAACCTGTTTATCGACAGCACATTGGGGGCCAGAGTCTGATGGCCCTCGATCGCGCCGACATCCATCGCCTGCTGGAACTGCTGAACGAGAAACTCGGCGATGCACATGTCAGCGGCGAGGTTTACCTTGTCGGTGGCGCAGTCATGTGTCTGGTACATCAGGCACGCGAGACCACCCACGATCTCGACGCTTTCTTTCATCCGGCAGATGTCATTCGCGAAGCCGTGCGACACATTGCTGAAGAGGAACGCTGTCCTCCGGACTGGCTCAACGACGCGGTCAAGGGCTTCCTGAGTGAACGGGGCGACTATCACCCGTTCCTCGACCTGTCGAATCTCTCGGTGATGACAGCCAGCCCCGAATACCTGTTGGCGATGAAGTGTCTGGGGATGCGACTGGGGGCAGAGTTTCATGACGAGGCCGACATTCGATACCTGCTGCGATATCTGAACGTTACGGACTACAAAATCGCGCTGGAGATCATCTCGCGGTACTACCCTTCCGAACGCATACCTCAGAGGACCCTCTACGCTTTGGAAGAGATCCTTGCCGACTAGCGCCATAAAATCCGTCACGGCTTCGCCTGTGCCGTGTTTCACCCCGCCGAAGCCCACCTATACACTCTGTCAATCTTGCGGCCGTCGCATCATCATTGCGCCGCGCAGGCAGGAGCAGACCACTTCGCCGCGCTGGTTGGTCCCTACGTGCTCGAAGGTGACGATTCCCCGGTCCGGTTTCGAGCGGCTTTCGCGACGGTTGACGACCTTGGAGGTGACTCGGATGGTATCGCCGATGAACACGGGGTTCGGGAAGGTGGTCTTATCGAACCCCAGGTTGCCGATGGTGGTGCCTAGCGTGGTATCGCCCACCGAAAGACCCACGACCAGCCCCAGGGTGAAGATGCTGTTGACGAGAATCCGGCCGTGCTGGGTGTCCTTCGCGAACTCGGCGTCGAGGTGCAGCGGTTGGGTGTTCAGGGTCAGGGCGGTGAAGAGCAGGTTGTCGGTTTCGGTGACGGTGCGGCCCGGCTCGTGCTCGAAAGCGCGCCCCACCTCAAGCTCTTCGAAATACTTTCCGGCCATCAAATGATCTCCTTAAAGGCCATGCTAACCTCTCGCACATGAACTTTGAAACGACAGGGGAACAGCAGCTCATACGCGATGCCGTCGGCAGAATCTGCGCGCGATTTCCCGACGATTACTGGGCCGAATGCGACCGGGAACACCGCTTCCCGTGGGACTTCTACAACGCTCTCGCGGCCGACGGCTGGGTCGGCATCGCCATACCCGAGAAGTACGGCGGAAGCGGCCGGGGGATCACGGAGGCGTCCATCGTGCTGGAAGAGGTGGCCGCATCGGGCGCGGCGATGAACGGCGCGAGCAGCATTCACCTGTCGATCTTCGGCATGCATCCCGTCGTCTGCCACGGATCCGAAGAGATGAAGCAGAAATACCTGCCGCGGGTCGCGAACGGCGACCTGCACATTTCCTTCGGGGTGACGGAACCCGACGCTGGCACCGACACGACGTCCATCACCACGACGGCGCGCCGGAACGGCGACCGCTACATCGTCCGCGGTCGCAAGGTCTGGACCACGAAAGCGCTCGACGCCGAGCGTGTGCTGCTGCTGGTGCGAACGGAGGCTCGCGACAAGGTGGCCAAGCGAACCCAGGGCATGACCTTGCTGCTCGCCGAGCTGCAGCGTCCGGAAGTCACCATCTCGCCGATCGACAAGGTTGGCCGCAACGCTATCGCCACCTGCGAAGTGGTGTACGACGACCTGCCCGTGCACGTCACCGACCGGGTCGGCGAGGAAGGCATGGGCTTCCGCTACCTGCTCGACGGCCTGAATGCCGAGCGCATTCTGGTCGCGGCGGAATCTCTGGGCATAGGCCGGGCCGCCCTGCGCCGGGCGGTGGACTACGCCAACGACCGCGTCGTCTTCAACCGGCCGATCGGCATGAACCAGGGCGTGTCGTTCCCGCTCGGCGAGGCGCGGATACGCCTGGACGCCGCTGAACTGATGATCCGCAAGGCGTCGTGGCTCATGGACAACGGCGAGCCGTGCGGCGCCGAGGCCAACATGGCGAAGTGGCTCGCGGCCGACGCCTGCTTCCAGGCCGCCGACCAGGCCGTGCAGACCCACGGCGGGTTCGGCTACGCCAGCGAATTCCACGTCGAACGGTATTGGCGGGAGGCGCGCCTGCAACGCCTTGCGCCGATTTCGCAGGAAATGGTCCTGAACTACGTGACGGAGCACGTGCTGGGGTTGCCCCGGTCGTATTGAAGATTGCATATGCGATCTAGCCAGCGTTCCCGGCGCCGAATACCGGCGATATTGCTGCCCTCGCTGCTCGCCGCCTGTTCCCTGGTGCCGGATGCGCGAGTTCCCGAACAGGTGGCGGATCTCGACGAAGAGTTCGCTGGCGAAATCCAATCCATCCCTCAACAGGTCGAGTGGTGGAAAGCCTTCGACGACCCCGCGCTCAACCGCCTCGCGGAAGCCGCCCTGGGTTCGAACTTCGATCTTGACGAAGCGGCTGCCCGGGTTGCCCAGGCGAAGGCCCGGGCGCGCATGGCTGGCACCGCGCGACTGCCCGCCATGCGGGCGGCGATTGGCCCGAGCGAAATCCGCATGCCCACGAGCGCGGGTCTCGGCGCGCAACTGGACCAGCTTGGCCTTGGCTCCGACGTGTTTGAAGCCTTCGGATTCGTGCTGCCCGACCGGCTCGACCTGACCACCTATTCCGCCAGAGCGGAATTCGCCTACGAGGCGGATTTCTGGCTTCGCGACCGCAACTCGTCCCGGGCGGCCGGCGCGGAGGGCCTGGCGGCGGAGTCGGATTTGGATACAGCCCGCATCAAGGTTTTGGCGGACACGATCGGAACATATTTCGAGGTCGTGGATCTCAGGCAACAGCGGTCACTCGCGGGCGAGATCGTCGAGCTTCTGAAGGAGTGGGCATGGTTGATGGAGACCCGTTACGACGGCGGACTGGCCGATGCCCGGGACCTCTACGCCGCGCGGCGGCAACTGGGTGACGCCGAGGCGGAATTGCCGCAGATCGACGCCCTGCTGGCCAACGCCGAGGCGCGACTCTGGGTGCTGGCGGGAGGCTACCGGGAGGAACTCGCCGGAATGCTGCCGGACGAATTGACAACGGCCTCCTCGTTAGAACCTGCCCCGACGGGCATTCCGGCTGATCTCCTGACTCAGAGGCCCGACGTCAGGGCGGCGCGGCAAAGGTTGGAGGCGGCTCGATACGCCGTAGGCGCGCGGCGTGCGGAACTGTTGCCGTCGCTGTCCCTGTCCGGTTCGATCGGTCTGCAGAGTTCGGAATCCGCCGATTGGTTCGATCCGGACCAGTGGTTCCGCAACCTGAGCGCGAACCTGCTTGCGCCGGTGCTGCAGCGTGGACGGCTGCGCGGCAATGTCCAACTCGCCGAAGCCAGATTGGACGAGGCGGTCGCGGCGTTCGGTCGCTCCGTGCTGACCGCGGTCCATGAAGCGGAGAGCGCGATTGCCGGGCTCGCGGCCGCCCGTCGCCGCTCCGGTCTGCTGGTCTCGCTGGAGGAAGCAGCCCAGGCGGAGGTCGATCTTCGGCATGACAGGTATGCGTCCGGGCTGGACGACTACGCCACCTTCCTTGCCGCCTCGCAGATGCTGGCGAGCGCCAAGTCCGCCCGGGCCGCGGGCGAGCGCGAACTGGGCTATGCGCGACTGGCCCTGCACCGCGCCATCGGCGGCGCCTGGTCAACCGGTCAGCCCGGGAGTGCGTCGCTCAAGGACGGGACATCCGCGCCTCGGGAGTAGCAGACAGGTCCGCACTTGGCTGACGGTTCCCGGACGTGAACTTCAGGGCGCCCGTTGCGGAGCCGACAGTCTTCACCGTGTGTTATGTTCCGGCAAACGCGGGAACTCGCGGGCAATTCACTGCAGTTCGGCTCAGAGAACAATCACAGCAGTCATCACCAGCGAATCAAAGGAGGAGCATGGCCGGCGAAGTCAAGGAGATGACCATCGCCGAGGAACTCATCCTCCTGCTTCTGAAGGATGACACGGGGTTCATCGCACCCATACCGGAGTGGCGCATGTCCTGTGCGCTCGTGGGCGCCGTGCTGCTGGATCTGTCGTTCAAGGGACGTATCGATACCGACCTTCGCGCTTCGCGCGCTGCAGGTCTTGGACCCGACGCCGACGGGTGACGAACTGCTCGACCCGACACTCGCGATCATCGCCGACGAAGACACAGACCACAGTCCAAGGTACTGGATCGAGCGGCTGGCACCACGGGCGGACGATGTCAACGAGATGGTCTTCGACCGCCTGGTTCAGCGTGAGATTCTCGAGCACGACGCGGCGGGTTTCTGGTCGCTTTCGGGCAAGGTTGCCCGGTCCGGCCGCTATCCCCTGATCGACGGCGCTCCGGGCGAGGAAATCCGCAGCCGGGTTATGCGAACCCTGTTCGACGACGAGATTCCAGACCCCCACGACGTGACCGTGATCGGACTGGTGAAGGCCTGCGAAGGATTCAAGGCCCTGCTGACACCGGAGGAATACGAGGAAGCCGAGGACCGCATCGACCTGATCGCGGGCATGGACCTGTTCGGGCGGGCGGTGCTGGCGGCTGTGCAGAGTTCCTATTCGCCACCTGCCACCTTGCGCATTGCCGGCAGGCGAGCGTTGCCGACGGTGAGCCTGTGGGACTGCTTCTCGTCGCCATCTTTCCGCGCCAAGAACCTACCCAAGTTCTTCGCCGAGCAGGCGGAGCGGCTCGGGCCGGCCTACACCCTTAAGCTGCCGGGCAAGCCGTATGTCGTGCTCGCCGGCGCCGAAATGAACCACTGGATAGGGCGCAAGGGCCGTCTTTACCTGCGAACGCGGGATTACCTCGAGGATTTCCAGGCCGCCTGGGGTACCGCACGCTCGATCGCCAGCATGGATGGCGCCGACCACTTCCGGATGCGCAAGGCGGCGCGCGCCGGAAACTCGCGCGCAGTCGTGGAGGATAGGCTCGAAGAACTCATTGCTCTCGGACGGGATGCCTTTCAGCGATGGGAAGTTGGCGAGGTGTTGCCGGGCGAAACGACCTGTCAGCGATGGATCGGCCGGCAGATAGCGCGGCTCAGCACGAGCATCGATCCGCCGATCGAGATCCTTGACGGTCTGCTTGAGTTCGAGTTTCGCGCACTGCTCGTCTACGTCATGAACGTGTTGCCTGAGATAGCTCTTCGCACTCCCGCCATGCGGCGGGCGCACGCGGCGGTGCTGGCACTCTACGCCAATATCCACGCCGGGCATTCGCCGGCGCAACGGGAGAACAAGCGCAGAGACCTGGTCGACGACCTGATGGACGTGCATAACGCCGACCCCCAGTTCCTGCCTGAAACAGACCTCGAGTTCGCGTTTATCGCACCGCTCATAGCGGGCCATTATGTCGGCAGCGCCATGAGCTTCGCGCTCTACGAACTGATGTCCAACCCGGATCTGTACGAGCGTATCTCTGCGGAAGCCGATGCGTTGTTCGCGAACGGGAACCCGAACGCCGCGGACCTGGACATGCAAGCCATCGACGTCACCCATCGCTTCGTCATGGAAAACCTGCGCCTGCATCCAGTGATCCCGGTGCACAATCGGACGGCGGCGAACGCCTTCGAGGTGGACGGAAAGGTCGTGCCTGCGAGAAGCACCGTCATGGTGGCGTACCCGGCAGCCCACTACATGGCGGAGAACTTCGAGGAACCGGACAAGTTTGATATCGACCGTTACCTTCCGCCACGAAACGAGCACCGAAAGCGCGGCGCCTACCATCCGTTTGGCGTCGGCACGCACACCTGCCTCGGGCAACGCTTCACCGAGTTGATGATGGTCGCCGACCTGCTACTGGTCGCCCATCACCTCGAACTGGAGATGGTGCCGACCGACTACAAGCTGAAACTCTCTCCGCTGCCGAAGTTCAGCCCCGACAAGAAGTTCAAATTCCGAGTCAAGCGAATACGCAACGCGATCCCCCCGCAGCCACGCTGAATTGAACGCTACCGGTCTCCAGATGGCCGGTAGAAAGAGCAACGCTATGCGGAGATTCTTGTGTTGCGACTCGAAATCCCGCGGCACAAGCTCTGTTCTCGATCAGAGGATGGCCCCAAAACAGAACCCTTCTCCATGCGCCTGACGGAAGAGCGGTGAACCTCCCGCTGATAGCCCGCCATGTGAGCCTGGAGACCGTGCCCGAGAACTATCGGATGGGCATCAACCCGTTCCCGACGGCCGCGCCCAACAAGAAACTAAAGTTTCGCGTCACCGAAGTCAGGTGCCGCGTTATAGGAAATCGCTATTGAGGGCAGCCTCGCCGAAGAAGAGGGCGTTTTTGCGCACTGCCCGGATTCGCGTTCAGTTGTAGCGCCGTCCTTCGCACCCCAAGGGGTGCGCCGCGTTTCGCCTCCGGCGGTTCTACGACGCTAATGTGCTTCCATTTCGTGGACGGTTCCTCCCTCCACGAACGACAGCGCATACGCGAGGCCAATGCCCAGGAGGAAGGCCAGCAAGAGCTTCCCGCGATCATGGCTATGGAAATGGATTTCCGGCAGCAGATCGCTCAAGGAGATGCACAGGAAAGCGCCCGTGGCGAAGGCCAGGGTGTAGCCGATGACAACCCCTTCTTCCAGCGGACCGAGCATGCCCACGCCCCAGAAGCTTGCTGCGGCGACCACCGGGCAGAGCACGGCGAATCCGATGTTGGCAAGGTTGCGCGCGCGAAGGCCAAAACCCCCGGAATTCATCATCCCGATGATGGAGTACGCGTCCAGTGGTTTGTGCAGCATGATGGCGATGAAGACCGCCAGGCCCGGCAGCAGCCCTTCGTCAATCCGCACGCTGGCGCCCAGGGCGGCGCCCTCGGTGACAGTGTGCAGGCTGAGTCCCAACGCGATGCCGAGAAGGCTGCTCGAACTGATTCCGGCGTGGTCGTGTCCGTGGCCGCCATGAGCATCGCTCCCCTCGCTGCTCAACTCGTGCTGATGAAAATGGAAAACGCGCAGCAGGACGACCATCACGACCATTCCGAGCATCATCCATCCGGCTGCCGCAACCACGCCGTCGTGGCCCTCGACACGCTCCAGACTGTGTGGGAGCAAGTGAAATACGGCCATGCCAAGGATGAATCCTGCCACCAGGCTCATCACGATCTGGACACGCGTATGCGTCATCGTGCCGAGCTCGGACAGTTTCCCGCCGATGATCGCAGCCAGCAAGATACCGACCATGTAGGCGAGGAGTAGTAGTGGGGCGTTCGATTCCATGGTGACGACCTAACGAGGGTTCAGGAGCATGTCCAAGGGACGCAGGCGGCTGATTGGGGACACTCGACGCGAGTCTTGGGCCGTTGGCTGGGCTAGAAGTAAATCATCAACAGAAGGATGCTGATGAGTCCTCCCAGCATGAAACCGGCGGCGCTGACGGCCCCGGAAATCGTGGCGAAATCCGCGACCCGAAAAGTCTCGGCCTGAACGGTGAACAACGCTTCCGAGCGGTCTATTTCGCCATCCACGAACTTTTTCAGTCCGTTCTCCGCCCCGTGCGCTTCCTTCACCGACACCAGGGCAACCAGAATCATGGTTAAAGCCGACGCGAGGATCCCGACCGCAAAGACGGTGAGCGTGATCAGGGCGAGCCAGTGGTAGCCGGCATCCTCATTCCCGGAGGAAGAGCTCATGAAACCCACGATCAGCGCCGCTCCGCCGGCATTGCCGAGCAGGAGCAGGCGCGTCGATTCGGTGATCAGCCTGAACATCACGCCGCGGCGCTGAGCCACCACCTTGTAGAGTTCGCGCAACCACTCCTCGCCGATCTCTTCAGCGGAGAACTCGTCAACCTTCTTCAATGGCCAATCCTCCCTTGTCCGAATCGCCGTCGCCGAAATCGATCAATCTGATGTAGTCCGATCCCGTGTTCGTCCCGGGGGCGAAATGTACGATCCAGTCGTCAATGGCCATCGGTCCCGACGTCAGGGCGGCGGCGAGGAATCCCTCTCGCGTCCACGGATCCTCCATGCGCTCCAGCACGTCGACGACGAAGCGACCCAGCAAGTAGCCTTCCAGTGTCACCTCGCTGCGCAGGTTCGCCGCGGCCGGCTCGCCGTAGTGCGCCCGCATGTCTCGATGGAAACTCTGGACAAACCGACTGCTCGACTCCTTCGGATCCGGCATCACCTCGGTTACAAGAATCCTGTCGCTGGGCGCGTCGACCCGCCTGCGCAGTTCATCGGACAGGACGAAGGAAAGGTTGGCCATGATGTAGTCGTGGCCCAGGGCACTGGCCGTGTTGATGATCTCTGAATTGCTGGCGTAGGTGCCGACGATCAGGATCGCGTCCAGATCCGCCTTCGCCAGCGAGAAAAGCCCCGCGTGTACCGCATGCGTGTTTCGCGAAAACACGGCCTTGGCCAGTATCGGAAGGTTGTACTCGTCGAGCACCGCCTTGTAGTTTCGGAGCACCGCGCGTCCGAAGGCGTCGTCCTGGTAGATGACGCCGAGTCTGCTCTTGCCGAGTTCCTTGACGATGTGCTCGACCAGCCTGCGGGTCTCGTCGTCGTAGCCTGCCCGCAGATTGACGACATTGGGAAATCGCCCGGAATCCCGCAGAAAGTCGGCGCCCGTCACATGGCCGACGAAAGGAACCTTGGCCGTCCGCAAGATCGGCGCAATCCGTTTCGCCGTCGGCGTTCCGACGCCCCCGATCACAGCGAACACGTCATTTTCGGCGACGAATCGATCCGCGTTGGCCGCCGCGCGCTCCGGCTCGTAGCCGTCGTCCAGCGCCGATAGCTCCACAGACTTGCCCTTGACGCCGCCACGTTCATTCCGCGCGCCGAATGCGGCGAGGATGCCCGACCGGTATTGCAGACCCAGATCGCTGTTCGGCCCCGTAAAACAGGCGCTTTGTCCAAACGTGACCGTGGTTGCGTCCAGTCCCATATCCGCTGCCGACGGGAGTCCGGCCACCAGCGCGATGCCGATGGAGAGCCAAAGCCGGTACCCTCCGCACAGGCGGGGACACAGGTCGACGGACCTGGTGACGTTAGTTTCCGGCTTGGCCATGCGTGTCACCTTCATCCGCCTCGGCCTCCTCGGCGATCACTTCGACCATGGGCTTCTGGTTCGACTCGGCCTCGACGGTCTTGCCCTGCCGCGGAACATGGCTATGGGCAAATATGGAAGGCGTGTCAAAGATCAGCGATCGGGGCCTCGCCGACTGCAGGTGGTCACGCTCTGCGCGTTCCCTGTGGAACTGGCCATCCATCGCAGGGCTGTCTTTTTCGACAGTTTCGATCCTGTGGATGTTCGTCACTGCGGTGGACGCCAGCAACGGTCGGTCGACGGCTTTTTCCGAAGGCGCGGGCGCCTCTGGCAACGCCGCGACCGCTGGCGGAAAACCTGACACGCCGTCGATCATGTTGATGTCGATGGTGGACTGATTGCCCGGATTGACCGCCGACAGGCTCGCCTCGGAGAAGATCGTGCGCATGCGTTGCCAATACCGGGTGATCGCAACCTGCGGCGGATCCTCCCTGTACTTCTCCAGCAATGCCGTGAACGCGCCGGCGCTGCTCCGGGCCTGGACGACCCGTTCGCGGGCATTTGCCCTGGCATTCATCACCAACGCATCCGCCTGTCCCCTGGCTCTCAAAACCAGTTGTTCCCTCTTGCGATTCGCTTGGCTCACCGCCTGCATCCGTTCCGCGATCGCATCGTTGACGTCGCGGAAAGCATCCAGCGTCTCCGCGATCGGTCGCACATCGACGATTTCGAGGGCGACGAGTTCGACGCCGATGTCCCGGGACTCCAGGTGCCTGGTCACGGCATCGAACAGATGGCGCTGAATGATGTTCCGATTCGAGGTGAGTATCAGGTCTATGAAGTTCTGACCGATGATGTTGACCAACTCCTCGCGCGCGAGCATGGTGACGATCGTGCGCGGAGCGGTCGAAGCGAAGAGAAAGTTCCTTAGGTTGTCGATCCTGTATTGCAGGGCCAGGTCTATTTCCAGGAGGTTCGTGTCTCCCGACAGGATCGTGAAATTGACCTGTCCGCCGTCGTTGCTCGAAACCTGGTAGCGCACTATGCGCTTGACCGGGGAAACATGGGCCCGATCAATGATCGGGACGCAGTAGTGCACGCCGGGACCGACCTCCGGCTTGATCACCTTGCCGAATCGCGTGACTACGGCCTGCTCTTCCTTTTTCACCACGTAGACGCCGCTGGCCAGCACGATCAGGACGATCACGGCGACGAAGCCCTCGATGAGCCGCCTGCGATGCCGTCCGACGAAATCGAACGACGCGTATATGGCGCGCGTGCTCGGGGGCGGGCCGGACGCGGAGGAGGTCTGTTCGTCGTTCTGTTCGCTCATCGCTCAAGCCCGGCTAATCGGGTATCTCCTTGCTGTCGAGGTATTTGAACAGCTCGTTGTCGGCCGGCAGCATGAGCGTCGTATTCCTGTCGATGATCAGATCGTAGCTGTCAAGGGCGCGAATGAACTTGTAGAACTCCGGATCCGCCCGGTACGCCCGTCCGAGCAACGCCACCGCCTCGGCCTCCGCCTCGCCCAGGATGGTCGTCGCTTCGGCGTGCGCATCGGCAAGCAGTTTCTCGTGCTCGTTGATGGCGAGCGCTTCGATTCGGATAGCCATTTCCTCACCTTCGCTGCGATACCGCGCTGCGATGCGCGCGCGCTCGGAGATCATGCGGTCAATCACGCTCGGCCGGTTTTCCACTGGCAGGGTGTATTCGACGATTCCGGCCCGAAGCACTTCGATCCCATAGCTTTCCATTGCGACCGGCGCGATGCGCTCGCGTATTTCCCTGGATGCTTCGCCCAGATCCTCGTGTTCCAGCCCCAGGCCGATGAAGGCGTCCCGCGCCTTGTTGCTGATGATGATGCCGCTGCTGGAAAGATATAGATCCCGCAATCGCTCGTCCGCACGGTCTCCCGTACGGATCGCCTCGACGAAGACGATGGGGTCGACTACCCGCCAAAGCACGTAGCCATCGACAAGGATGCTCTTCTGGTCCTCGGTGATCAGTTCGTGCGAGGAATCCGTGAGCGTCTGAATGCGGCGATCGACCCTGTAAATCTTGGATATGGGCCGGGGCCACTTCAGGTGGAAACCGGGTTGTCGGACCGGGGGCGAAATCTTGCCGAAGTGGGTCAACACTCCCTGCTGCGTTTCGTCGATGATGAAGAAACTATCCCACGCGACCACGCCCAGAGCGATCACGGCAACCGTCGCAACGATGCGTTTTCCGTTCACCGTCATTGTCCTTCCCTCCCGGAGTGGTGGTTCTGGTTGGCGCCTGAATCAGGCGATCTTCTCTTCCAGAGCGCCACCTTGTCCAAGCTGTCCTTGTTGGGCACGATGATCTTGGGATTTCCGGATAGCGCCGTTTCCAGCTTCTCGCGCCATAGCATGTTGCGCAGAACGTCCGGCGCGCCGCGCACCGCGGCGGCCACGGTTTCGATCGCGTAGGCTTCCGCCCCGGCGGCGGCCACTCTCCTGTACGCCTCGCCGTCCGCCTGCTCCACTTCGTAGTCTGCGTTGCCGTGCGCCTGGGGGGTCAACGCCGCGAGGTACCGTTGGGCGTTGACGATGATCCGTTCCTTGTCCTCCTGCGCGCTCGATACATCGCGAAAGGCGTTCATCGCTTCCGCGACGGGATCTATGCCGACCAGGTTCACCTTTACGAGTTCGACGGTCTCGAGGATAGCGGCATGTGGATGCGGATAGCCGGGCGTGTTGAACAACGCGGTGACGTGGTTCTCAAGGGCGACCCGGTGCACGTTGAGTAGCTGCTCCAGGGTTCGGGCCGACACGAAGGATCGCACGTGATCCCTGACGACGTCCTCGATGACCTGTTGCGGGCTCGTCGTTCGATAGTGATAGGTGTAGGGGTCCGTCACCCGG
Organism: Pseudomonadales bacterium; assembly: GCA_963668365.1. Taxonomy (GTDB): domain Bacteria; phylum Pseudomonadota; class Gammaproteobacteria; order Pseudomonadales; family Azotimanducaceae; genus VXNE01. The sequence goes on along the minus strand of OY764266.1, from coordinate 2,493,955 downwards.
TACTGGACGGCTACGTTCAGCGTAACGAGATTCAGGTCGCCGGACACGTATTCGTGGGGATCTCCGGACATGATGGACTTCACTTCCCGCACCGGCCACTTGTCCACCTGGACAAAGGGGCGGGGAGCGAAATAGTGGAGTCCCGGCTGCTGGTCCCTCCAGACGACCTCGCCCAGCAGGCGACCGTAGCCCACGGAGTCGGGCGGCACCGAAACGAAACCCGTGCCGAGGAACGCGACGACGATCAGGACGGCGAGTCCCATGCCCATCGGCGTTTTGGCGGAAAACACGCCGCGGATGGCGCGACCCCGGGTCAGGCGCGACCACGCCCGTCCCCAGGTCCTGAACACCGGTCGGACGTTGAGCAGCATGTCGTCGTATCCGCTCTTCAGAGCCCCGGCGCGGAAACGCCAGACGATCAGGGCGGCAAGAGCGATGGCGCCGGTCCACTGGATGAGGAATATGGCCGGCGAGTCGGAAGCCTCCAGATTCACCGAAATGGAAAGTCCAGCCGCCATGAGCAGGACGTCGATGAGAATGCCCAGGACGACGGTTACGGCGATGACGATGCCGACGTAGATGGACGCGAAGCGGGCACCGAACTGGCTGACGATGATGGCGATGGTCCCGGTATTCGTCGCGGGGCCCGTCATCAGGAATATCAACCCGGCGCCGGGGCTGAATCCCTTGGCCACGAGCGCGGCGGCGATGGGGGTGCTCGCGGATGCGCAGATATACAGGGGAATACCCACGAGGACCATGACCGGATAGGACCACCAGCGGGCATATTCGTTGTCCATCAGGTCGCTTGGTATCGCGAGAAATAGCACCGCGCCGAGCGCGATGCCGACGAGCAGCGCAAAAAGGATATCGTCCGCGATCTCCACGAAACCGTAGCGGAAGATGTGCCTGACGACTTTCTTGAAGTCGAGGGGCTCGGTCGTCCCGGGGACGTCCTGCTCGCCAGATTCCGCGGACTCCCTCTCTGCGATCGACTCCTTGTAGAACTCCGGCTTGATCCAGGTCGCGGACTTCCATCTTTCCGCCGCCGTCGCCGTTCTCTTGACCCAACTCGCCGCCGAGGTCTTGAGTTGTTGCGGACTGACGTAGCAATCGTCCGAGTCCGGCATCAGCGACTCGTGCGTGTAGTGGCCGTGGTCATGACCGTGGCCGCCATGGTCATGGTCATGGTCGTGCTCGTGGTCATGGTCGCTCGCGGAGGCTTCCTCGCGATCGTCCCGAATCAGGCCGATACAGAAAATGCCGGCGACTACCGCGGTGATGAAGCTGATGATCGGGCGGACAATCGCCACGATCCATCCGAAGAACGCGTTCGTCACCAGGATCGAATCAGCCCCGGTCTCGGGGGCGGTTATGAGGAACGACATGCAGGAGGAGCGCGAGGCGCCCTTTCTGCGCATCTCCGCCACGACGGGCACGACGGAACAACTGCAGAGCGGCATCGGTACGCCGATGGCGGCGCTGGTGGAAACGGATTTCAGGCTTTCGTCGCGAAACCAGTTGAGGATGGCGTCGCGAGAGATGAAGACGTGGATCAGGCCCGACAGGAACAGCCCGAGCAGCAGCATGGGCGACAGCAGCAGGAACGACCCCAGCAGGAAGTCGAAGAAGCCTGTCAACAATTCCATGAATTCACCTGCCGAGACGGCCTACAGTGGAAGGGTGGCGCGAGGCCCGAAGCTCCTTGTGCGCGCCAGCGTCGTCGCGACCGCTTGCCGGCTCGGCGAAAGCGCCGAGCGACTACCCCCCGCTCCGCCACGGACCTCTCCCGAAGTGAGTGACTCACCGAACGTAACGCCGCATCGGGGAAAGTGTCAACACCGCAAAGGAACCGCAAAGGAACCGGTCTGACAACAGCGAATGGAAGCGGGTCGGACTTATGACAAAAGGCCTTGCCGCGAGAGCATGGCGCCGCTCCAGCTCCGCAGCCTCACGCCGAGACGGACGCCGCCGCCCGCGACGAGTTGACACGCAGGTAAACGGCCATCAGCGCGGGGACCAGGACCATGAGTATTGCCGTGGTAATGACGATGCCGACCCCGAGAGAGGCGGCGAAAGGCACCAGGAACTGGGCCTGGATGGCCCGCTCCAGTATGAGCGGCGTGAAACCGAGGAAGGTGGTCACCGAGGTCAGGAAGATGGGGCGAAAGCGCCCCTTGGCACCCTCGATGATCGCCTCCCGCGGCGCCGCCCCTTCCTTCAGCCGTTGATCCATGAAGTCGATCATCACCAGCGAGTCGTTGACGACCACGCCGGCCAGGCCGAAGAAGCCGAGGAGCGATGCGGCGCTCACCGCCACGCCCAGCGCCAGGTGACCCAGTATGACGCCTATGATGCCGAACGGAACGATGGCCATGACGATGAATGGCTTGCCGTAGGAAGAAAGGGCGGCGGCAAGGAGGGCGAAGATCAGGAGCATCGCGAGCAGGAATCCCCGGTACAGGGCATCGAGGGATTCAATCTGCTGCTGCTGCTCACCGCCGAACGAATACGTCAGTTCGGGATCGGCGGCGGTGAGTCGGGCAAGGATCGAGTCCCGCAGCGTGGCGTTGGCCTCCGCGCCGGAAATCTGGTTCTCGTCCACATCCGCCGTCACGGTAACGACCCGCTGGCCGTCCTTGCGCCGGACCGAGGGCAGTGAAGTATCCATGTGCAGCGTTGCCACATGTCCAAGCGGCACCTCCGCTCCGGCCGGCGTTCGCACCACGTGCGACTCGACATCGGTGATGGCGTCCCGTTCGCCCGCGGGCAGGCGCACATACACGCGCACCTCCTCAGAGCCGCGCTGTATCCTCAGCGCCTGGGCGCCGAAAAACGCGTCGCGCGCCTGGCTAGCCAGTGCCTCCAGCGTGATTCCGAGCGTGCGCGCTTCGGGCCGCAGTTCGAGTTGCAACTCCCAGACGCCTGGCGAGTGGTCCGACCTTATGTCGAAAACTCCTTCCACCGTCCGCAGGCCATCGACCACGGAATCGGCGATCCCGTTGAGACGTTCCGGGTGCGGATGGGACAGCACGGCCTCCACGGGATTGCCGAGATCGAGGACTTCGCCACTGAAGGAGATGCCCCGCACGTACGGCAGCATGCCGACCTCGTCGCGCCAGGCCTGCATGACAGCGATGGTGGAGATGTCGCGCTGCCGGGCGCTCACGAGCTTGAACTCGACGGTGGCGATGTTCGCCCGGGGATTCAGTGTCGGCGCAGGGTTGATCCCTCCCCCCTCGATTCGGGGCTCCTGACCGACGGTCACCGTCGCTCCGACCAACAGCGGCGGAGCACCCTCGGCCTGTTCGCGGGACAGTCGGGCAAGGACCCGGCGTCCGGCGTCTTCCAGTTCCTTCGCGACCTCGTGCGTGCGCTGTGCCGTCGTGCCCTCGGGCATTTCGAGGTTTGCCGTGACAAAGTCGCCTTCCACCACGTCCGCGAACCTCGTGGGAACGATTCCCGCCGGCAAGAGGGAGATGCTGAAGACAAAGAGGCCGAAGACCCCGGCGATCACGACGGCCGGCTGCCGCGTGGAAAACTCGAGTGCCCTGTCCAGCGGTCCTTTGAGGAACCGGTCCAGGGCGCCGTCGACACGCGCCTGCGCGCCGGCGAAGAAGCGGTCGATGGACCCCGTCGGCCTCCATTCCGGTCCGCGCAGGCGGGACAGGTGGTTCGGCAGGATGAACAGCGATTCGACGAGGGATATCAGCAGCATGCCGATGATGATGACCGGCAGGGCGGTCCACACCTCGCCGATGCCCCCCGGAATGTAGAGCAGCGGAACGAATGCCACGACGGACGTGAGGACCGCGAACGTCAACGGCCCCCTGATTCGCCGGGAGCCCCGGATCGAGGCGGCGACGCCGACCGTCCCCCGCAGGCGTTCCTGGTGAATGTGCTCGGCCACCACGATGGCGTCGTCGACGATGATGCCGATCGCCAGGACGAAGGAGAAGAGCGAAATCGTATTGATCGCGAGGTCGAAAGCGAGCATGACCGCCAGCGCGCCGATGCCCGCCGTCAGCAGACCGACCACCACCCAGAACGCCAGCCGGATCTCCAGGAACAACGCCAGCGCGATGGTCACCAGAGCGAGTCCCAGGAGGCCGTTCTTGAGCAACAGGCCAAGCCGCTCCGAATAGGTCTGGGAGTCGTCGTTCCAGATCGTGACTCCGACGCCCTCGGGAAGCGACGGAACGATAGTGTTGGCGATATGCTCGCGCACGGCGTCGGCGACATCCATCACCTGCTCGCCGTCGGCGCGGGACACCTCGACGAAAATCGCCGGTTTGCCCTGGTGCCGCACGATCAGGTCCGTCTGCTGGAAGTCATCGCGCACATCGGCGACGTCACCCAGGCGAATCGCCGTGCCGTCTTCCCGGGCGATCAGGACGATTTCCTCGAAGTCCTGCTGATCGTAGCGCTGGCCGACCGTGCGGATTCGCACCTGGGCGTCGCGCGTGTCGATGCTGCCCGCGGAAAGGTCGAGCGATGCGCGCCTGACCGCGTCCGCCACGTCCCGCAACGTGAGCCCGAGCGCGCGCAGGCGAACCAGGGGCACTTCGATGGAAATCTCGTAGCGCCTTGTTCCCGTCGTCTCGACGTAGGACACGCTGGGGAGCGACGTCAGATCCTCTTCGATCTGGTAGGCCAGTTCCTTCAGCGCGCGCTCGGAGATGTCGCCGTATGCGATCAGGCGGATCATGCTCTGGCGATTGCTCATCTCGCGGAACTCCGGACGCTCCGCGGCGCCGGGGAAGGACTGGATCCGGCCTACCGCCGCCTTGATATCGTCCATCGCCCGGCTGATGTCCGTATCCGTCTTCAACTCGACCCGGACCGAAGCGATCCCCGGCGCCGCGACCGACTTGACCGACTTCACGTCCTCCAGGCCACGCACCTCTTCCTCGATCTTGGCGACGATCGACTCCTCGACTTCGTCGGGCGCGGCGCCCGGATACGCCATGAGTTGACTTCGATCATGTTGAAGGGCACCGTCGGCCAGGCTTCCCGCTCCAGGCCGGTGAGCGACACGATTCCCGCCGCAAGGATTCCAAGCATCAGGAGATTGGCGGCAACCGGGTTGCTCGCCATGAAAGCGATCGGGCCAGCCGGCTCCCCGTGGTGGGCGGCGTCGCCGTTCATCCAGAGGGCGACGGGACCGCCGTTTGCGAAACCGGGCGCTCCGAGACCCGCACCTCCATGCCGTCCGTCGCGAAGCGGACGCCGCCGACAATGGCCCGCTCGGCGGGATCAAGTGCGCCGGTTACGAAGACCTCGTCGTCCAGGCGCTGCAGCACGCGCACCGGCACGATTCGCACGGTCCCGCCGCGGCGCACGGACCAGACTTCATCGCCCGGCTGCGGCGCGACGAATCCTGAAGTAACGCTCCGGCGCCCGCCCTTCGATATCCACTTGCGCGAACTTGCCCACCAGCAGCGGCGGCCGGGTACCGTCGGTGTCGAAGGGATCCGGCACCCGCACGATCACCTGGATCGTGCGCGTCTCCGGGTCGAGCGACGCTTCCGCCCGATCCACGAAACCCTGCCAGGACTCCCGCACGTCACCGTAGGTCGCCCATACGCGGGCCGCGACGCTTTCTTCACCATCGTCCGATCCATCGGCCCACAGCCCGGGGATCAACGCCGCGTCGGCGTCGGTCAGCGGCACGACGACTTCAACCGCCTCGGTGGAAAAGAGTTTTCCGACAGGCTGGTCCGCGGCCACCACCTGGCCTGGATCGACCCATTCTTCCCGCACGATGCCTTCGAACGGCGACTCGACTCGGGTGCGGGCCAACTCGATATTGGCCTGGGCAAGCCTGGCTTCCTCCCGCCCGAGCGCTGCGCGGGCAGCCTCCAACTGCGGCTGGCGGACGGTCAGGGGATTGGGTGCGTCCGATTCTTCGGTCCGTTGCGCCGAGAAGCGCGCATATTCGTCGCTCGCAATCGCTGCGGCCTCCTCGGCTTCGAGCAGGGCCACCTTGCGGGCAGCCAGCGCAGCTTCCGCCTCGCGCACCCGGTAGACGTAGTCCGCCTCGTCGATACGGAAAACCGCCTGGCCCTCGTCGACCCGCCCGCCACTGCGGAATCCGGGATCTACCCAGACCACGCGTCCCCCAACCTGCGGCGCAAGATCTATCTCGGCGGAGGGCCGCACAACTCCGGCGCCGCGCACGGGTATGGCACCGGATCCCTCGACGATACTCGCGGTGTCGACGAACGGTATCCGCGAGGGCGGATCGCGGCGTTCAGGTTCCGGCGCGAGGGAAACGAGGAGGACGGCGAGGGCGATTGCTGCAAGCACGATCGCCCCGGCGATCAGAAGTCCGGTCCGCCTGCTCATGGTCGCGTGCTGGCCAACGTGGCGGCGGCGGGCGGCATCACGGACCCAATGAGGCCCGCGGTCGCCAAGGGCGCCGTCGGAGTGTCCATGATTGCGTAGCTACCCATGCCGATTTCCAACCTGCCCCAAAGTCGAATGGGCACCGCGAGTATAGCAACCAGTCCGGCGACGAAACCTCGCGTCCCGCCGCCTGTACCATAGCTGCGGATGAACCACGACCGGACCATGCCGCGAACCGCCGCCCGAGCGCTGGTCGAGACCCTTGAGAACCAGGGTGTCGACCGCGTCTTCTGTGTTCCCGGGGAGAGCTATCTCGACGTGCTCGATGCCCTGCGGGACTCGTCCATCGAGACGGTGGTGGCCCGGCAGGAGGGCGCCGCCGCCATGATGGCGGAGGCGGACGGCAAGCTGACCGGACGTCCTGGCGTCGTCTTCGTCACCCGCGGGCCTGGCGCCACGAACGCGAGTTCCGGCGTCCACGTCGCCCAGCAGGACTCGACGCCTCTCGTGCTGTTCGCCGGCCAGGTCGCACGTGCGGCGAAGGGCCGGGACGCCTTTCAGGAGATGGACTTCGCGAAGTTCTTCGGGGGCATGGCGAAGTCCGTCGTCGAGGTGGAAGACGCCAGCAGGATGCCTGCAGAGGTCGCGCGCGCCTTCCGCGTCGCCCTGTCGGAACGGCCGGGTCCCACCGTGGTCTCGCTGCCTGAGGACATGCTGGGGGACGCCTGCGCCGAACCTGCCGCCACCCGCGTGGAGGTGGGGGAAACAACGCCCGACGATGCGCTGATTCGCGCCTTTGACGCGCGTCTGCAGGCCGCGAAGCGACCTTTCGTCGTAGTCGGCGGATCCCTCTGGAGCGCCGCGGACGTCGCGGCGCTCACGGTCTTTGCCGAGACCGCTGGCGCACCCGTGGCCTGCGTGTTCCGCCGCCAGCAGCTATTCGACCACGAACACCCCCATTACGCGGGCGACATCGGCATCGGAATCAATCCGGCATTGCGCCGCGCCGTGGAGGAGACCGATCTCCTGGTCCTTCTGGGGACGCGGTTCTCGGAAATACCCAGCCAGTCGTACACCCTTCCCTCCCCCGGAACTCCCGTGGTCCACGTCCATCCGGACAGCCGGGAACTGCAGCGCGTCCATCCGGCCGTACTCGCGATCCAGGCGCGTCCCGGGCCGTTTCTCCGTGCGGCCGCGGCGCGCGGCAAACGTCCCGCGCACATCGGCGCGCTGCACGCCGGCTATCTCGAGTGGTCGAAGCTGCCGCACCCTTCACCCGGAAAACTGACGATGGGGCATGTCATGGCCACGCTGCGGGAAGTCGGCGGTCCGGACATGGTCGTGACCAACGGCGCCGGCAACTACTCGGGATGGATTCACCGGTTCCATCGGTTCCGCCGGTTCGGCACGCAGATCGCGTCCACCTCCGGCTCGATGGGTTACGGACTGCCCGCCGCCATCGCGGCAAAACTGCGCCACCCCGAACGCGCGGTGGTCTGCTTCGCCGGCGACGGCTGCTTCCAGATGACGGGGCAGGAACTTGCAACCGCCGCACAGCACAACGCGCGCGTCGTCGTCCTGGTCGCCGACAACGGCATGTACGGCACCATCCGGGCGCACCAGGAACGGGCGTTTCCGGGGCGCGTTCACGCCACATCGCTCGCCAATCCCGATTTCGCCGCATTGGCGCGCGCCTGCGGCGCTTATGGCGAACGGGTCGAGAACGACCATGACTTCCCTGCGGCTTTTAGCCGAGCAAGGAAAGCCGGCGCCCCCGCGCTGCTGCACCTCATCGTCGATCCGGAAGCGATTACGCCAGCCGCGACGCTTTCCAGCCTTCGCGACCGCTGACCCAACCGTTGGCATGGCGGCCAGATTAAGCGATCTCGCACGGTCGGGAGTGTTATTGTCTTATGGCAAAACGCATCTGCAGCAGGCAGAGTCAGGATTCCGACCCTGAGCATTTCGCCATGAAACAGAGCAACGACAAGCATGGCATGCCTACCTGGCTTGACGGCAGAACCATCGCGATGCTGACCACCACGATCACCGTCGCCCTGACCCTTGGGACGATGATCCAGACAGCCCACTCGCACTTGGGCAGCGAGATAGGCCAACTGCGCCAGGACATGGGCGGGCTGCGTCAGGACATGGGCTGGCTGCGTCAGGAACTGCGCGACGACATGAGCGTGCTACGCCAGGAACTGGGGGCCGACATGGGCGTGCTGCGCCAGGAACTGGGTGCCGACATGGGCGTGCTGCGCCAGGAACTGGGTGCCGACACGGGCGGGCTACGCCAGGAACTGCGCGACGACATGGGCGGGCTGCGCCAGGAGCTCCGCGCCGACATCGAGAAGTTGCGCACCGACCTGGGCAATGATATCAACAGGATCGATGACCGCCTGCGCTCGGTGGAAGTGGGGGTCGCCGCCATCCGGACAGCCGTGGTGGGTCTGGACTCCCGATTGCGCGCGGTGGAACAGCACGCCCGCCATGCGGATGAAACGCCTGGTCCCGACCAGAATGACGGCTGACGCCCCGGGTCGAGTCATTGGCGGCGCGGTTCGTCCCCACATCCGTCCGTAGACAGTGCGCGGCACTTCGGTGCTCGCGGGATTGCCCGGATGCCGTTGTCCGACTGAGCGCGCCGAATCAGATACAGTTGCGGCACTCTTCTCTTTCTTCCGGGTGTACGAAGGCTGCACGATGAACGGCGCTCTATTGCGCGGAGCGCAAGTGGACGAAAAGGCAGACCGGATCTGCGACGTTTCCCGCTCGACGGCACCCACGGGATCCGCGCTGTGGACCGCCTCCATCCTGATCTTCGCAGCGCCGTGGGCGCCCGCCGAGGAAGAAACCGAAACCAATGGAACTCCGGATACGTCCGGCGTCATCGAGGAGATCGTGGTCGTCGGCGATCTCGGCAGCCTGCCGGGAGATGATGTAAAGACCGTCTTCGGCTTCGGCAAGTCGCTGCTGGAGACGCCGAGGTCCGTCTCGACGGTCAGCGCGGAAATGATGGACCGCTTCAACATGCGCGACATCGACGAGTTGATCGCGCTGGCCCCCGGAAGCTTCACGCAGTCGTTCTTCGGCGTCGCCGGGTCGCTGGACATCCGCGGCACGCCCGGCGAGACGTACTTCCGGGGCGTCCGCCGGCTCGACAATCCCGGCAACTATCCGACTCCCATCGGCGCGTCGGACCGCGTCGACATCGTGCGCGGGCCCGCATCCCCGATCTACGGACCGGCGAAGATCGGCGGCTACCTCAACTTCAACCCCAAATCCGCCAGGATCGAGAAAACGGGCGAGTTCATTGACGACGCGACCGGGGCCGTCGGCGCGGACTTCGGGAGTTGGGACAAGCGAACCTTAAGCGCCGAGGTCGGCGGCGCGGAACCGTTCGGAGGACGCCATTTCGGCTACTACGTGTACGGGGAGTTTGAAGATTCGGGCAGCTACTATCGTGACACCGGCACGCGGCAGACCCTACTGCAGGCATCGTTCGACACGGACCTTGCGGACCGCTGGCACCTGGAGTTCGGCGGCATGTACCACGACCACCAAGGCAATCAGGTCGGGGGCTGGAACCGCCTGACGCAGGAACTCATCGACCGCGGCATCTATGTCACCGGGCAGCCGCCGCCGCTGGATGCCGACGGCGATGGCCGCATCTCGCACCAGGAGTTCGATGTCGACAACGACGGCTTTACGGACCTGAACCCGTTCGCCGCCGGACTGACACCCGGCGATCCTGGCGCCCTGCGGCACCCCGGCCCCTTCCCGGGAACCTGCGCCATCGGAGACATCGCCGTTTTCGGCTGCCGTCCCGACCTTTTGCGCCTGGCGAACCCGGGCATCGCGCAACTTCAACCCAACCAGGTCCTGGTCGACCCGGATGATCTCCTCGACAGCCGGGTACTGACCGTCTACTTCGACACGATCATCTTCGCGGAGAACGGCTGTGAGTGGAAAAACCAGTTGTTCTTCGAGTCCGCCGACACGTTAGCCGAATCTGCCTATGGATTCTCCCAGTTCCACCACACCTGGGTGCTGGAGGAGAAGCTGGTGGTGTCCAACGAGTTCGAGGTCGGCGGCGCAGAGGCTTCCGTACAGGCATCTCCGTCGGCGGTAAGCGTTCGGTGGAGTCGTGACGTTTAGCTTCTGGGACTGGTAACACGATTTGCGTTCCGCTATGGTGGCCGCCATGGCGTATCGCGATACGGAAGTCGCTGCGGTCCCCGAGGTTGCGGAGGGGGCATTGGTGCGCACGCCGCGGGACTGGCGGCGGCTGTACGAGCAGACCCTCGCGCGGGCGGAGGCCGCCGAAGCGCGCGCGGAGGAGTTGAAGTGGGCGGAGGTGGTGGCGCGTAGGGCGGCGGAGTCGTTGCGGTGGCAGTTCAAGGAGGCGCGCCGCAAGCGGCTTGCGGCGGTGGAAGACGCGAACGAGGCGCGCCGCGCGGCGAAGAACGCGCTGTTTCTCGAAGCCGAGGTGGCACGTCTGACGCGGCTGCTCGGGGAAGCGGGCGTCGACCCGCAGCCGCGCGGTACGGAGATATCGCTGCGCCGGGAGGTCGCGCAGCTGCGCAAGGCGGTGGCGCGGGTGCAGGCCCAGGCGGACGCCGAGTTGCGTCAGGCTCGGCGCCGGTCGCGGCGCCAGCAGAGCGCGCTCAACGCGTTGACGCAGGAGAACGCCCGGCTGCGGCGGACCGCGCAGGCGTCGCAGGCCCGGGTCGGGACGCTGGAAGCGGAGTTGTCGAAGCTGCGCGCCACCGCGGCGGTGCTGTCCGGGACGCTGTACGGGCGCCGGAGCGAGAAGCAGGAGACGCCGCGCAGCGGCCGCCGGCGCGGTCAGCGCCGCGGCGCGCCCGGCCACGGACGCACGCCGCGTCCCGGCATCGAGGAACGCCTGGAGGTGCGCGCCCCGCCGGCGCAAGCGCGAGTCTGCGCGGCGTGCGGGAAGCCCTACGCAGCGAACGGCGCCGACGAGTCGTCGCTTCTCGAGATCGAGGTGCACGCCCACCGGCGGGTGATCCGACGCGGGCGCTGGCGGCGCAGCTGCGGCTGCGCATCGTCGCCAGCGCAACGCACGGCAGCGCCGGTGCCGCGGCTGTTCCCCAGCACGCCGTACGGCGCCAGCGTATGGTCGCGCTTCCTGTTCGAGCACTACGCGTGCCGGCGCCCGCTGCACCGGGTCGCCGCGTGGCTGGGTGACCACGGGCTGCCGGTGGCGCCCGGCACACTGGCCGACAGCGCGCCGCGTTTCGTGCCCCTGTTCGAGCCGCTCGCCGAAGCGATCCGCGCGCACCAGAACGCATCCGCGCTACGCCACGCCGACGAGACCACCTGGCGGGTGCAGGCGCTGCGGGCCGCGGGCCGCTCCAGCCGCGCCTGGCTGTGGACCGCGGTCGGCAACGACGCGGTGTACTTCCACATCGACCCGAGCCGCAGCGCGGCGGCGGCGCAGACGCTGTTCGGCGAGCTGCGCTCCGGCACGGTGCTCGTCTGCGACCGCTACAGCGCCTACAAGAAGCTGGCGCGGCTGCGCGGCGGCATGGTGATCCTGCAGTTCTGTTGGGCGCATATGCGCCGCGACTTCATCCAGTGCGCCGCCGGGCAGGCCGGTCTCGCCGGCTGGTGCGCGGCATGGCTCGAACGGATCGCCGCGCTCTACCGCCTCAACAAGGCGCGGCTGGCCTGCCACGACGCCGGGATCGAGCGCCAGAGCGCCGCGTTCGACGCGGCGCAGGATGCGCTGGCGGCGGCGCTCGACGGCCTGTTCGCCGCGGCCGAACGGGAGCTCGCCGGGTTGGCGGACGATGCCCGCGAAGCCAAGCCGCTGCGCTCGCTGGTGAACCACCGCGAGGGGCTGAGCGTGTTCCTCGAGCATCCGCGCACGCCGATGGACAACAACCTGGCCGAGAGGCTGCTCAGGGGACCGGTGATCGGACGGCGCCTGTCGTTCGGTTCCGACTCGCAGACCGGCGCGAAGCTCGCGGCGCTCATGTACTCGGTGGTCGGCACCCTGAACCTGAACGGCATCGACGTGCGGCGCTGGCTCGAAGCATGGCTGGCGGCGTGCGCGCACAACGGCGGCCGGCCGCCGCACGACACCGCGCCCTGGCTGCCCTGGTCGATGGACGATGCGCGCCGCCGCGAACTGGCGGCGCCGACATGACCGATACCGTCGAGTGCCGCTACCACGGCCGCGACTTCACCGCCGACGAGATGGCGCTCTTGCGCGCGCTGATCGCCGGCCCGCCAGCGCGCAACCGCCACGCCCTGTCCAAGGAGTTCTGCCGCCGCATCGGCTGGTTCAAGGCCGACGGCGGTCTCAAGGACATGATGGCCCGTGTCGTCATGCTGGCCATGCACAAAGACGGGCGCATCGAACTGCCGCCGCCGAAGTGGCCGCGCCCGCCGCGCCGCCCCGCGACCTGCGGACCGGACACGGAACAGCCGCTGCTGCCGCCGCCCGACACGCTGGCGGCGGTCCGTCCGCTCACCCTGCGCCCGGTCGTCGGCTACACCCGCGAGGGCCAGCTCTGGAACGCGTTCGTCGCCCGCTACCACTACCTCGGTTACACCACCCTGGTCGGCGCCCAGATGCGCTACGCCGTGCACGCCCACGACGGCACGCCGCTGGCCATGCTCGGCTTCTCGACCGCCGCCTGGAAGCTGGCCCCGCGCGACAACTTCATCGGCTGGACGCCGGAACTGCGCCAGAAGAACCTGCCGCGCGTCGTCGACAACCCGCGCTTCCTGATCCTGCCCTGGATCCACATCCCCAACCTCGGCTCGCACATCCTCGCCATCGTCCGACGCCAACTGCCCGTCGACTGGACGGCGCGCTACAACACGACGCCGGTGCTGATCGAGACCTTCGTCGAAACCCCACGCTACACCGGCGCCGTCTACCGGGCCTCCGGCTGGAACCATGTCGGCACGACCCAAGGCCGCGGACGCTACGACACCAACAACCGCTACGACAAGCCGAAAAAGGACATCTGGCTCCGACCCCTGCGCAAGGACTGGAAGCGCATCCTCAATCGCTAGAATCCGCCAAAACCCCGCATCGTCACGGGACGACCGAACGCTTACCGTCGGCGCGCTACACAGAGTTCGACCACGCCGACGACTACACCAACGAATACTTTGACCGCCGGGACCTCACGCAGCCCAACGGACCGCTCGACAGGAGGCTGCTCGCCACCCGGATCGACGACGATTACACCGAGTACTACATCGGCGACTACCTCGATCTCGGATTCGCCGTGCTGGCGAATGCGGACTGGAGCAATGGCCTGAGCCTGCTCGCAGGCGCACGCTATGACGTCATCGACATGGAAAGCCGACAACCGGTCGACAAGCTCCTGCTCCCCAGTTCGAATAACTTTTGCCTGCCGCCCGGCGCCTGCGTTCGACAGCGGGCGGCCGACGAGGTGGAGGGTCTTTCCTGGACCCTGAGCATGAGCTACGAGAGTCCCCTCGGTCTGCGGCCCTACGCCACCCTCTCTGCCCAGTCCACCGTGATCGCCGGACAAGGGTCCGAAATCACCACCGCGAATATCGCCGACGGCACGGCCTTCGACATCTCGGAACTGCGGGAACTGGGCCTGAAAGGGAGCCTGCTGAACGGCTCCCTGTACTTCGCTGTGGCGATGTACGAACAGCAGCGCACTGACTTTTCGGCGCAGTCCATCGTCACCAACCAGGCCACCGACACGCGGGGCGCCGAGTTGGAAGCCAGGTGGGTCGTCAGCGAAAGACTGGTGATGACCCTCGGGTACTCGAACATCGAGGTGGTCAACCTCAACACCGAGGAAACCGGCTCCCGCTTCAGCTTCATCGGCGCGGACGACATTCCCGGCATCGCGCCCGAAACCTTCTACGGCGGTTCGCTGGGGGGGATTCTCGTTCGTCCGGGCGCGAAGGGCGCCCGACGCGCGGGCATACCGGAGAACATCTGGGCCCTGACCGGCACCTACGACTTCGGCAACGGCTTCGCCGTCAGCGCCAGCGCCGTCGACGCCCAGGCCGTCCATTCCAGCTTCTCCAACTCCGTCACGCTGCCGGGTTACACGCTGCTGAACGTCGGCGCGGTGTTCGAGACCGAGCACTGGGTATTCAGCGCGACCGCCAAGAACCTTAACGACGAGCGGTACTTCCGATCGAATTTCCCGAATCTTTTCGGCGGCGTGATCGTCCTGCCGGAACTGCCGCGCCACTTCCAGGCGCGGGTTCGCTACAGGTGGTGACCGACCGACCGGCGGTCAGGTGTCGCTACCGCCGGTCATCGCATCGTCGATTTCCTGGGCCCTGAGATAGGCCTTCCGGCTACGGAGCCGGTCCCAGTAGTCGACGAACACGGGTCGCCTTTCGAGCATCCCGGTCATGTCCATGCCCCACTGGATATGAGACCCGACATAGACGTCGGCGGCGGAAAACCGTTCCCCCGCGACGTAGTCCGATGCCGTCAACGCCTGCGCGAGCGCACCGACAACGACCTGTGCGTTGCCATAGCCCACCATCTGCTCCTGTTCCGCTGTCGGCGCGGCGCGCAGCATTCGATCCGCGGTTGCCGCCTCGAACGGGCCCGCGGCAAAAAACAGCCATCGGTAGTAAGGACCCCGCGCATGCGCCGGCGGCGCCAGGCATGCCTCGGGAAAGGCATCGGCGAGATAGGCGCAGATAGCAGCGCATTCGGTAACGACGACGTTCCCGTGGCGAATCGCGGGCACCTTGCCCATCGGATTGACCGCGAGGTAGTCAGCCGACTTCATTTCCGGACCGTATTGCAGGATATGCGTGCGATAGGGGGCACCCACTTCCTCCAGCATCCAGCGCACAATGCGCCCTCGCGACATGGGATTGGTATAGAAGACAAGTTCGTTCGCCATGAATGGTCAGCTCCATCGTTGCGGGAGAGCGGGTGGCCCGATTCTGCTGTCGGCGAGCAGGGTGCGCAAGGTGCGTGGGAACCGCTCTCCGGAACGGTAACATAGCAGCCGTTCGGCTCCGCCTGGCCGGAGCCGCTGATGGGCGGGCAGCAAGGAACGATACGAATGGCGCCTGTAGAGACGGTCACGCATGACGGCTGGGCGGAGTTGGTCCTGAATCGGCCCGAACGGCGCAACGCGATCGACGGCGAACTCGCCATGGCGCTGGCGGCGGAACTGCGCGCACTCGATACCGACGACACGGTGGGCGCCATCCTGCTTCGGGGGGCCGAGGGCGCGTTCTGCTCCGGCCTAGACATCAAGGCTTTCAACGCCGACCCGCCGCCGGAGTGGCTGCAGAGGTTCAACGTCATCTGGCGCGCCCTGCACACGGCGCTGTACGACTGCCGCAAGCCCGTCGTTGCCGCCCTCGAATGCTACGGCATCAACGGCGGCGCAGCGCTGGCACTGGCGGCGGATCTTCTGGTCGCGGGAGAAACCGCCTTTCTGCAGGTCGGCGAGGTGCGACTGGGCATGGGTGCGCCCTTCAACATCGCCTGGCTGCGCCTGCGCCACCCGGAATCGGTGGCGGCAAAACTGGCCCTGACGGGCCGCAGGTTCAATGGACCGGAACTTGCCGCCATGGGCGTGGCATACGCGTGCGTAGCGGATGAAGACGTGCTGCGCACGAGTCAGGGATTGACCGCCGAGCTCGGGTCGTATACGGCGGACGCGGCGGCGAGAGTCAAGGCCACGATGCGTGCGTACAACAGTGCATCCGCCAGCGAGTGGTTCGACCGTGCTGTTGCCGCCAGTCCCGCGGCCGGCAGAATGTCTCCGCGCGCCGTGGGGAGAGACGAGTAACGCCCGCCGACGCGGATCGGTCCAGCGACAGGCGGAGCTGGCGGACTCCGCCCTGTTGCCGTCTTCCTACCAGGTACGGCTCGCCGTGATGCCGACCCTTCGCGGTTCTCCGAGCTGCGTGAAGCCGCGATCCGTGTAGCCGTCGCGCGGGTCGTTGCCAAAGAAGAAACCGCGCACGAAGTAGTCCTCGTTGGAGAGATTGCGCGCCCAGGCCGTCACGGACCAGTCGCGACCCCGATAGCCGATGCTGGCGTTCAGCAGCGTGTACGGGTCCGACTTCTCGCTATGGCTGTCCGAGAAGTAGAACTCGTCGCGGCCGTCCATCTCGAGGCCCGCGAAGTATCCTTCGCCGAACGCGAAATCGACCCCCACGCTGAACTGGTAGCCGGGCGCATGGGCCTGCTGGCGGCCATCGAGGTCCATCCCTTCGCCGTTGATGTAGTCCTCGTACTCGGACCGGAGGAGACCGGCGCGCGCGAATAGCGAAACCGTATCCGTGGGCGTGAACTCCAGGTCTAGTTCCGCGCCGCTGTTCGTGCCCTGCGCCGCATTGCCGACGAAGTCGATGAACTCGGTGGTGCCGTCGTCGTGAAAGATCACGATCGAACTGTCGATCTGGACGTCATCCCGCCGCATGTGGAAGACCGAACCGCGGAAACTCACCCGCCCGTCCGCCGTCCGCCCCTTGAGTCCCGCCTCGAAGTTCCACAGCACCTCCGGATCGTACTCGCGCAGGTCGGCCCGCAGCGAGCCATCGATATTGAAGCCACCGGCCTTGTACCCGCGCGAAACCGAGCCATACCCAACGACACCGGGAGCGAGCGCGCGGTCAAGCGAGACGCGTCCTCCCACGAGACTGTCCTCGGGAGCGGAACTGACCCCGGCGCTGTCGTCGTAGGATGCCGAATGACGCTCCAGGCGAAGACCGACGGTCAGGGTCGAGGACGCGTCGAGCGACGTCTCCGTCTGTCCGAACACGGCGAACCGGTCGATACCGTAGTCACTGGTGAAGTCCGAGTCGATGAATGTGGACTGCCGTGTGAGCGCCACATCCTGGCGCAAAGTGTAGGTGCCGACGGTCCACGCCGTGCGGCCGCCGCCCAGTTCTTCGCCCTTCCTGGAGACTAGGCGGATCTCTGCCGTGACGGTGTTTCGGTCACGTAGATAGTCGTCCGTACCCGAATAGCCCCAGGGATGGAACCCGACATAGACCCAGTCGGCGTCATAGCCATAGGCCATATCCGATGCCGCCACGCCCACGTTCGCCTCGACCGTAAAGGCCGGGTTGTCATGCCACCTGACGGCGGCGGAACCATATAGTGTCTCCTGCCGGTCGTGGCCCGGTTCGTCCGCCAGCGTGGTGCGAATGTTGTCCAGCGAGAACGCGTCATAGCCGTTGTCGGCATCGATGTAGCCGGCGGAGAGATCGACCGTTGCGGACTCGCCCGCATCCCAGGAAAGCCTGCCCCGAAGGAGCTTCTCGTCCGTGCTGTCGGTGTCGTCGACGCCCAGGAAGTCGTTCTCGATGAATCCGTTCGCCCGGTCCACACGTGCGGCCAGCCTGCCGCGCGCGTTGTCGGCAAGCGCGCCCGAAATCGCGGCACCGGCGCCGAATGCCCCGTAGTTGCCCGCGAACAGTTCCACCTCTCCTGCGGGCGTGTCGGCCGGCGCCCGCGTCACGACGTTCACCAGACCGGCAAGGGCGTTGGCCCCATAGCGCGTGCCCTGGGGCCCACGCAGCACTTCCACCTGCTCGACATCGAACAGCATCGCCACGGTGCCGATCCCTGAAAGGTCGACGCCGTCCACGATCAGCCCAACCGACGCGTTGAGCGGCTCGCTGAACTGCCCCCGCTCGCCGATACCGCGAATCTGCAGAAAGCGCGCCCTTGACGAACCCTTCGCATAGTTCAGGTTCGGGATCATGTTCAGGATTTCCTCGAGATGCGTCGCCCCGCGCCGCGCGATGGCTTCCGCCGGCACGACGCCGATGCTCGATGGCACCTGGTACAGCTCGTCGCCACGAAACGTCGCGGTGACGACGATCTCTTCGATTTCCATCGCGTCTTCCGAGCCCTGTTCCTCCGCCTCCTGGCCGAGTACGGGCAAACCCGCGACGGTCAAAGCCAGCGCAAGGATGCGTGTGGTGGGGAGTCTCGTCATCTCATTTCCCTCCTGGGCGGGGGGGGGGAGATGCTTGGATGGAACGCCCTATCCCTCCGCCGGTATTGTCCGGATCAGGTTCAAAGGGTCCGCGGATCGCATCCGCGTCTCAGGCTCGAGGCCACCCCTTGGGTCTGCGCTCCATTATAACAGGCACCGTCGCTGAGCGCGGACCGAACTTGCGAAACTGCCCACATCCTCGGGAACATGTGGTTCCTGTGGGTCTTCGGCGACGACGTGAAGGACGCGATGGGGCCGTTACGCTTCACTGCCCACCGCGCCCGGGCCGAGCGGCGCGTGTCGAGACATCGGCGGATGCAGGACCCCGCTCGCCCCGGGCAGAGTCCCATGAGATCAATGTCTCGGGACTATGGCATGTACGCCATCTCATCCCGCCGAAATCTCAACCGGACGAACTTGATGTTCGGCATCGACACGTCGAGCGTCCCATGCTCCAGCGCGGCGCGGTCGAGCGTCACGGCGGCCCGACCGTAGAGGTCGTCGTTGAAGAGATCATTGTCCCAGACCGAAATCCTGATCTTGTCCTCGGGATATACCCTGATGACATCTTCATCCCTGAAATCGACGGTGAGACGGTCTGTTTCGATCTCCCGTGTGGCGCCGTGGAGCAGCCGCTTGAGGTTCGCCACCTCCTTTTCCACCGCGTCAATCTCCGAATCGAGTATCCGCACTTCCTCCTCGTGGTCTTCGAGGCGCCGCAGTTGCCTATCGGTCAAGGGAGGAACAGGGACCCGTTCGCTCTCGCCCTTCCGCCATTGAAGAAGCTCGAGTTCCGGGCATTTCGCGCACACCGCGCAGGTGTCGAAGTCCGCTCCCCCAGGGCAGCCGCGGCAAACGGAACGCGACTTCGCGCAGGTCTCCCCCACCTTCGCCAGCAGCGTATCCAACCGTTCCGCCTGCCGCTCGGTCAGCGGCGCCACGCGTTCCCTCGCGCTCTCGTCCCGCTGCTTGCGGAGTTCGTCCCGCGCCCGCCCGACTTTTCGTCGCCGCTCTTCCCGACGGTCATTTGCAATTTCGAGCCGCCGAATCTCGCGGCTCACTTCAGGGTCCGTCCGCGAGATGCGAACGACGAGGTCGGGTGCCGGGGACCAGGTATCGTCAGTATTGACGTCTTGCAGCATCTCCATCTCGCCCACCGAGAGCACATAGGTCGCTCCGTCCCAAGCCATCGTGTCGTCCGGGTCGGCACCGTGCGCGGCCATGCCGAAGACCAGGCAACCGCCGATGAGCAAGCTTTCCCTAATCGTGCCGTCGATCACCCGGCCGGCCACAGTCCTGCGCTACTCCGAAACGGCAGACTTTCCAGAAACCGCAACGGCATCCAACGCCCGCGCCACACGAAACCCGACCGCCCAAATTCGGTCATCGGCCGTGACCGCACGCCGGTACGCCGAACGGAGCTTGCGCGGCTCGTCCACGAAAGAACCGCCGCGCACGACACGAACCCGGCAATCGCCGGCCGTCCATGTCTGGCCATCCTTCGGTGCACGTCGGTAGTTGCTATTCCAACAATCCTCCGTCCACTCCGCCACATTGCCGATGACATCGTGCAAACCGAAGTCGCTGGGGCGATAGCTTCCGACGGGAGCGGTTTGCTCGTGCCAGTCTTCGCACGCGGCCCACGAAGAAGTCGCCCTCCTTAGGTTTTCAGCAGCTTGCGGCGTCTCGGCCCACGAAACGACCCGATCCGACCATGACCGGTCGGCTCCGTTCCCATGTGCGCATTGACCCGCCCACTGCGGACGCCCCGACTGCGCGTCTCCGCTTAGCCAGTATTTGGATGCTGTCGATCCGCCGCGAGCCGCGTACTCCCATTCCGCTTCGCTAGGGAGACGGTACCGCTCGCCAGTCTTGAGAGACAGCCACCGCGTATACGCGCGAGCGTCGTGCCAGCTAACGCATGCCACGGGGTCGCTGTCGTGTCGAGTCTGCCACCCGCCCTTGAGTTTGCCCTGGCTTCCGAAGATGACGAACGAGCATTCGTCATCCGTCTGATGGCCCGTATCAACCACGAAGCGACCGAACTCCGCTCGCGTGACCTCGTACACGCCGATCGCGAGGCGACTGCCGATGGATACTGCATGCACGGGTCCCTCGTCCCGATAGCGCCCCTCTTCCCGCCGCCGCGATCCCATTTTGAAGGACCCCGTCGGCAAGACCACCATTTCCGGGCACTCCGCGCATTCACGGAAGTGCTCGCCAACTCCCAGGCCCGTTGCCCGCGTCCGATCCGTGTCGGTGACATCCCGCCGCATCTCCCTTCCCATTGAACGGACGACACGGAATCCCATATCGGCCGTACGGTCTCCTTCCGGAAGGAACTTGCGCATCGACGACCGGGGTGGCCCCGACCAACCGTTGGTGTAGGACCCGCCTCGTATCGCCCGCCACGAGCAATCTCCCCGTTCCCATGCGCTGCCGTCAGGCGGCGCACCGCCATAGCTGGCATTGAAACAGTCCGCGGTCCACTCCCAGACATTTCCCAGCATGTCGTACAGACCATAGCTGTTGGGGAGGTAACTGGCTGCGGGCGACGAATAAGAGTGATTGTCGAGACACTGGCCAGCATCGGCCTGCGAGCCTACCATGCGGCTCAGTAGCGACCCCAACGGCTCCGCCCCGTTCGCAAAGCGGCACGACTCCGCGTCGCCCCAGTACCTGGCGGCGTCCGTTCCGGCCCGGGCGGCGTATTCCCACTCCGCTTCGCTGGGCAGGCGGTAGCTCTGTCCCGTTTTCCCGGACAACCACTTCGCGTACGCTCGCGCATCTTCCCAGCTAACGCACACGACGGGATGCTTGTCTCCTTGTCCGAATCCCGGGTTTCGCCACCCCTGCCCCTCGCGGGCAAACCCGCCAATCCCGCGGAGCATGCGGAGCATTGGCGTGGTTTCATCAAAGTCAATGGAAATGAGTTCATCGATTAGCTCCGATCTCGACCCGGTACTGACGAATGTCCAGCAGGAGTCGCCCATTGCGTGGCCCGTGTCGGCCACAAAACGGCGGAACTCCGCGACAGTCACTTCGTGCAAACCCATCGCAACGGGCTCTGCAATGGCCACACGATGAACCGGACCTTCCCAATCCTGGCGATCCTTCTCATGCGAGCGCGATCCCATCTCGAACTCGCCTGTAGGCAGCACGATCATCTCCGGGCACGCCTGGCAGTCCTGAAAGCGATCACCGACTTCGCGGATAGGTGGCGGCCCATCCATAGCGTACAGGCGATCAACCAGGCGCTTCCTGAAGCCGTTCACATACGCCTCGGCTGCATCGCCGGATTCCATGTACTCGTCGAGCTTCGCCTGAAGCAACTCGGCGATATCCGCGTGACCTTCTGACTTGGCAACGGCAAGAGCAACGATACCCCCCATGGTCATCGGTTTGTATGCGCCCTCGTCCACCAACCTGCGCACTTCGGGCAAGTCGCCGTCCCGTACTGCGGCCACCAGTTGCTGTCCCGGCGACACATCCTCGGCGATCACGGCGCATGTCCACAACGCGGCCCACGCAACGACTGCAAGCACAACCAGTTGCTTGCCATATGTCGGCAATCGGCCACCGCTCATCGTGATTCCACCGCGCGCATCCGCCCTTCTTTGACCGGATAGTCCGCGAATGGGGCGTTCGTTCGGGAAGGAGCAATCTTCCATGAGATCAATATCCTTGGCTTATGGCATGTACGCCATCTCATCCCGCCGAAATCTCAGCCGGACGAACTTGATGTTCGGCATCGACACGTCAAGCGTCCCATGCCATCGTATCGTCCACGTCCGCGCAGTGCGCGGCCATGCCGAGGATCAGGCAACCGCCGATGAGCGCTCCCCATGCCCGTCACGGCGTCACGCCAGTACGAGCCACTGGAGTCGCATCGTCATCCCCATCGCGAGCGAAGGTGAAGATGCCGTCGCTCCGCGTTACCACATACAGGTGGCGCTCGTCGGGACTGACCGCGAATCCGACGGGATCGGCGAAGTCGGGGCGGGCGAAGGCCGTCCAATCCGTGCCCTTCAACTCACCGTTCTCGGAATCCCACCGCGCGGCAAAGGCCAGGCCATCGCAGAACACGTCGACGGTCAGGGACTCCGGTCGGGCGTCCGCAAACCGGCAGACGCCGCCCCGGGTCCGCTCCAACGTCGCCAACCGTGCGGGGTTCAACCGGTCCTGGAGGGAAAACACCGCCATGGAACCCAGATCTTCTCCCACGAAGAGGTAGGCGTCGTCGTCGGTGATCGCCAATGGCGGGTTTTGAAACCGATTGTCGATGGTGCCTTCAAAGTCCGCCCGAGCCAGTTTGCCCGACTCCAAATCCCGTTCGAAAGCCTGCAGCACCTCGTCCGTCGCGACGTAGACGTGGCGGTCGTCGTTGGACAACACAGCCGCCGCCCGCCGCGTACCCGGCGTGACACCTTCGAGAAGGTCGTATTCGGCGACCTCTCGGATTTCGTCCCCGTCCACCGAGAAGTGTGCCAAGCCCCAGTTCCAGGACGATATGCGATAGAGGTCCGTACCGGTGCGGTCCATCAGCACGACGGCGCCGCCCGACCCGGGGTGGGCGAGCACCCGCCCCAGGTATTCCAGTTCCAGCCCCGCACCGACGCGCCCGAACGCTTGCCACTGTCCTGTGGTGGAGTGGTCGACCAGCAGGCGATCACGCCGAGTATCCCATAGAAGATGGTCGCGGGAGTGGAAGCCGAAATCCGTCTCGAGCAGCTGCGCGTGGTCGAGCCGGCCGGTTTCCGGGTCCCGTTCGAAGACCTGCAGCCCGATCCCGGACGCCAGATAGAGCGCGGTGCCGTCCGGGTGCATGGCCAACCCGGCGGGCTCCCTGATCTCCACCGGATTGTCCCGGGAGTCCCGCCCTCCGTCCACCAGTCGCCCGACATAGCGCGGCGGGCTCGGATCGGCCAGCTCCCACCGCAGCGTGAACTCGCCGCCACGCCCGCCTCCCGACACGCCGAGAACGACCATGTAGCGAACACCCGGGCTGGCCTCGAACGCCACATTGCCTTCGGTCCCGCCCGCTCGGCTGGACGCCACCGTCTCAAGGCCGGACCCGTCCATCGCATCGCGATAGACCGTCAACACCCAAGGCCCCCCGTCTCCGTCAACGGCGAAGGTGAACAACCCGGAGACCGGCGCTTCCCAGGCATACCAGAGGGTCGAGCGCCCGACGTCAAAGCTCCGCTCCCCGCGTGTGTTGGTCGCGAAGGCGTTCGATCCCGAGACCGACCCCGACGCGCCCATGATCGCGAAGGCTTCGGACGCGTCGTCGTTTTCCGGCGCCGCGCCCCACACGAGCGTCGCGTCGGCCGATTCAAGCTCGAATGCCCACAGGTCGGCGGCGGGGAAGCCGGCGGATATCCAGTATCGTCGACCGCCTTCGGTCGAGAAGTCGAGATCGGTGGACATGCGTTCGCCGTTCGTAGCCACGAACTGCAGATCGTCGAGACCCTCGCCGGTGAACACCGAGACCATCAGACGGTTCTCGGGTCCGGTCGTCGGACGCGTCAACTCGTCGATTCGCCAGACGTAACGGCCGTCCGCGGCCGCGGTCCAGCTCCACCACCTCGTGCGAATCCCGCTTCCGGCAGGCTCCCCCGGCTCCACCGTCGCGTCCCTGTCGATGTCCACCCATTGAGACGAAACCCCGGGCGCAATCTGCTCCGCACCGCCGAAGTCGTCGTTGCCCGGCACGCGATCGTAGTTGTCCCACGTCAGTTCGTACGTCAGTCCGGCGGCGTAGGCGTCCCGCGACGCTACCGCGATCCAGTAGGCGTCGCCGCCGCGCGCCGGAAACACCGCCTCCCGGGACGGGAATCCCGACACCAGCCGAAGGTCGGAGAGGCGTTCGCCCGTGAACGCAAGCACCCGCAGGTCATCCACGCTGGACTCGAATCTCCAGGATCCTTCGGTCGGCGCCGTCCACCGGTACCAGACCGTGGCGGCGAGTTCGCCGAAGAACTCCGCGGGCTCCAGGGTGGCGCCGGCATTGGTACCGTCGACGCTGCCGCTGGCGTCCTCCAGCACCGCGGCGGCCGCGAGGTCGTCGTTGGCGGGACGGGGGCCCACCGACCAGTTCAGCGCCAATGGCGCGGCCCTCCCAGCGTAGCCCACCCTGATCAGAAAGGTCTGGCCCGAGCCGGCGAAGAACTGAACCCCCCACTCCCCCGACCCGACGGGGTCGAGCCCCGCGATCAGGCTGCCTCCAAACACATCGACCCGTGCCTTGTCCCTGGAGCCGAGCGCGCCCGTGGGCGTCACGCTGAAAGAGACGTGGCCGTCCGAAGGCGCTGTCCACGAGTACCAGACGGAACCTGCCGGACGCCCGTGCCGAGCCGTGAAAACGGGTTCCCCCGGTTCCGCGACGGCTCGAACGGGGTCGACCTGCACGGAGCCCTCGGCTCCCTCGATGGGCATCGCGTTCGCGAACCGGTCGTTCGACGGCGCCGACACTTCGGGAACGTCCGCGTCTCCGGCACCCTCGGCGCGCGCCAGCACGGTCGCGGACGCCGCGTTGGCGTTCCAGGCGCTGGCCTTGAAGTAGAGGCGAAACGCTTCCGCGAGGCGCCCGAAGGCGACCGTCGCTTCCCAGGTTTCGCCCGCCGCCAGCTCTCCGACCTCCACGGATTCGCCAAGCGGCTCGGACACCTGTTGGGCGATGCCGTCCTCGCGCAACGCCGAGACACGGATGTCTCCTAAGGCGCAACGCGAACCGTCTACGCCGCGGCAGTCGACGTGCAACTGCGTCCCCGCGGCAACATACTCGTCCACTGTCAGGCTCAGCTTCAGTTCCTTCACGCTGTCGCCTTGCTCGAACTCCAGGAATTCCCGGTCCACCGACAGCTCCAGATCGGGGCTCGCGGAGCCCCGCACGACGGTCCACGCCAGCGCGGCGCGGGGCGCCTCGGTGTAGACACGCGATGCCGCGACCTTCGCCCGATGCGTCCCGGGCGCCGGATTCCGGACGACGATCCACTCGACATTGTCCACGCGGGAGGTGGACGCGTGTTCCCCGCACGGTTCCGGTTCGCAATCGACGCCGTGGTCGAGCCAGAGATCGAGGTCGTTCAGGACGGCGCTGGCCAGGGTGTCGGCCGGCGGTTCGTCCCAGGTCAGCACCAGGTCCAGGCGACTCGCGCCGTCGGGCACGTCGATGTCCACCCACGCGTACTCGCCGTCCTCGAGTTCCGAGATAGCGCTGCCGCTCGTCCAGCCGTCCGGCCGGTCCCTGTCGAGAACGCTGGTGCGCGCCGATGCCTTGCCGAGCCCGTATTGCGTCTGCAGCACGCCCGGTCCGTTCGAATTGTCGGCCGGAAACGCCGCGGTGTCATCGAGCCAGGCATCGGGACGGATCGCGCTCGCCATCAGCCGCGCCCTCGCCAGCGCCGGGCGTTCCCGATGCGCCGGAACCGCATCCATGAGCAACGCCGCCAGCCCGGCCACCGCGGGCGACGCCATGCTGGTGCCGTTGAACGACCGGTACTCCTCGCGGCTGCCATCGCCCCTGGCCGAATACACGTCGACGCCAGTGCCGACGACCTGCGGCGCGAGCCGCCCGTCCCACGTGGGACCGTGGCTGCTGAACCCCGCGAGACTGCCGCCGTCGACCACCGCGCCCACCGCCAGCGAGTTCTTGGCCGCGGCGAAGTTCGAGAAGCCGCCAACGTTCGAATTCGACTGGGCGACGACATAGAGCTGCCGCCGGTCCCAGACGACGGCATCGAGCTTGCGTTCGGCTACCGTCCTGCCTTCCCAGATGCGTGCAGTCGCGGAAAGACTCATGTTCACGACCAGCGGCTTGACCGCATCGGACGACCAGCCCGTCTCCGGACACGACGTCGATTTCGCGAGAAAGTCCATGCCTCGAAGGATGAATATGTCGTGTCCGAAACCCTTGTGGCTGAGCACCTTTGCGAAACGGATGTGTTGCACCGAAGGCGCCATGCCGGCATAGCGCGGTTCCGCCGTGCCACTGCCAACGATCGTCCCGGTCACATGCGTACCGTGCAGCCCCGCGTCCACCCAGAGGTCGTCGTCGTCCACGAGGGGATCGGCGTAGACGAAGTTGGCCCCGCAGATGCTGCTCCGGTTCGACGAGATGTCCAGGTGGCTGACATTCAGCCCCGTATCCATCACAGCTATGGGTACGGTTGATCCGCCCACTCCGGAGAAGAGTCCGGGAGAGCCCTCGTACATGCGCAGGGCATCGGCGCCCATGGCGGGAACCGCCGTATCGTGGGCCACCTCGACGGTGCCGACGGGCTCCACGGCGAGCACGAAGTCCGCCCGCCCGAGCGCGTCCAGAACCCCGCGGGTCACGTTCGCCTCGTAGACCCGGATGCGCGGATCGTAACGCCCGACCACAACGCCCAGAGCGGCCAGTTCGCGCCGCCAGCGGCCATCGCGATCGTCTTCCATCAGGGTCACGAATACGGGCGTGGGTTCGCGATCCGACACGTGACGGCCGTCGAACGCTCGCAGCCGCGCTTCGGCCGGCATCGCGCCCACGCCGCCTATTCCCCGTAGCTGGGCCACGGCCTCGAGGCGCTTCTCGTCGCCGGGCAGCCTTGCCCTGAGCAGTCGCCCCGAGGAGCCGACGATCACGGCGCCCGCCCTCGTCAGCGACGGCGCCAGATCGCCTTGGCGCGCGCCCGCCGCAAGCCGGATCCAGCCGAACGACCACTCCCGCCCGTGCTCCGCGGCCTGGGCCGCCAGCGTCTCGACGACCGTCGGCGCGCCCAGCCAGTCCAGGCCGTCCGGCACCCGCGCACCGTCCCGACGGACGCCCAGAGGCGCTTTCGCCATCTCGCCGTCGAAGCCGACGAACGAATACCCCTCCGGGAGCGTGGACGGGTATCTGTTCTCCGCGCCCGTCCCGCTGTCCCGCGGCGGAACCGGAGCCGCCCGCACCGCGGGCGGCGGCGTCTGGGGATCGCCGCTTTCCGCCGCGATCCTCGCCGCTGTCGCCGCCATGCGTTCGGTTTCGGGCGTGCCGGACGGCGTCGGGTCGACGAAAGCTTGCGATCCTTCCTGCCAGTAGTGGACCAAGGCGGCTGCCGCGGCAACGGCAGCGCCCAACACCAGGAGGAACGGCTTGTGGACGGACCCGTAGGACGACCGTCTTGATCGGAGGGGACGCGAAGGCAACCGGCTGACGGAGCGACTTCGACCCGACCTTGCGTGTCGGGGGCCAGCCGGTTGGGGACTACATGGCGTCCTACCCAAGTTCAGTCCGCCGGTTCGGGTTCGACATCGTCGATGGTCCAGCTGTCATCGCTGTTCCGCTCGGCCACCAATGTCAGGTCGCTGGAACGGTAGCTAACACTGTTGCTGCCACAGAGTCGGAAAACGGCTAGTTGAAGACACCCCCGCCCCGACGAGGACACTTCGAAATACCGGTTCGGCCAATCGTAGATGTCACACCGCTCGCCGGGCGCCACTGTGTCGCCGACGCGGCAGTAGGAGTCCCCGCCGCCGCCACCCCCACCAGACACTTCCACCTCCACGCTGCGGGAGCAGTTGTTGGCGGTGCCGGACTCGCCGGACACCGAGTCCACGCAGGCGCCGTAGTAGTACGTGCCCGCGCTCGACGGGGCGGTCAGCCGGATCGACTCGCCGCTCGTGGCGGACGCCGCAAGGCCGTCTACGGAGTCCGTACCGACCTCCGTGTCGCTCGTCGAGATGCCTGAATTCGACGAGCGGTAGTAGCGCAGGGTCGTCGAGCCGGAGCCTCCGCCTCCCCTGTTCCGGACGGTGGCGCTAAACGTGAACGACTCGCCGGGATTCGGCCTGGCGTTGTCCACCGCCGCAGACTCGACCACAAGGTCCGGCGATTGGTCGCCGCCGTCATCAATGGAATAGACGTAAACCTTGTCTCGGCCAGAATCGGTCACGTAGACATTGCCGTCAACGTATGTGATTCCGCTCGGCGCGCCGTTTTCCGACTGCAAGTCGATGTCCAACGATGCGTCGCGGCGACCGTCGGTTCCGTAGGCGTAGACCTTGTCGTCCCCGATGTCAACGACGTAAAACGTGCCGTCGGCGTACGTAATTCTGCTCGGCCGCCCGTTTACTGCGTCCAGATCGAAGTCCGAAGACGCGTCGCGTCTTCCGTCCGTGGAGTAGGCGTAGACCTTGCGGTCGACATTGTCGACTATGTAGAACCTGTTCTGGGCGTAAGTAATTCCCCAATTCCAATTGTTTTCGACCGCCAGATCGAAGTCTGCGGAGGGAACCCGCCGCCCGTCCGTTCGGTAGGCGTAGACCGTGTCGCGGGCGTCGTTCACACGCAGCATGTCCTCGGCGTGGGTGATCCCGGAAGGTCGACCGCTTTCGGCGACCAGATCGAAGTCTGCGGAGGGAACTCGTCGCCCGTCCGTTCGGTAGCCGTACACCTTGCCATCTTCGTCAATGCTCGGGGCAACTCCGCCATCGACCACATAGAGCGTGCCGTTCGCATATGCAATTCCGTCCGAACTGCTATTGGCGGGATCGAGGTCGAACGTCATCCCGCCGCCTCCCCCACCGACGTCCGAAGCGTCCGCGCGGACGACCGCGCCCCGCTCCCGCAGCGCCGCGACATCGTTCTCGAGCGAGGCCGCACTCAAAGGGTTCTCGCGGAGATCCACGTAGTCGCCGCGGCCGATTCCGGTGTTTTCCACGAGCGGAGACGCGTCCTCGATCTGGTTGTCCCCGAGCCATAGCCGCGAGAGCCGGCGCAGACCCGACAGCGCAGAGATGTCGGCCACGTTATTGCCGCCCAAGTTCAGCCACATCAAGCCTGTCAGACCAGACGCTGGCGACGCGTCCTCGATGGCGTTGTCCTGCGCGCCAAGCGTGGAAAGGTTGGTCAACCCCGCCAACGGCGAGAGATTTCCTATCTCGTTGTCTCCCACCCACAGCGTTTCCAGCCGCTCCAGCGTCGACAGCGGTCGGAGGTCGGCAATGCTGTTGTCGCCGGCCGACAGGTACCGCAGTCGCGTCAGGTCCGACAGGGCCTGTACGTCCGATATGTCATTCTCATACACCCAGAGACGTTCCAGACGACGCAGGGGGGACAAATCTGGGAGTTCCTCGATGGCGTTGCGACCAAGCGAGAGAAGCCGCAGGTTGGGCAGATTTCGGAGCGGCGAGACATCAACCACACTGTTCCGGAACAAGTACAGGAATACAAGGTCCGTCAGATCTGATAGCGGCGACAGGTCCGTGATCTCGTTTCGACCCAGGAACAGCGTGTGGAGGTTTTCCAACGCAGAAAGCGGCGAGATATCTTCGGTGGTGGTGGCGGTGAGATCGAGGGTCGCCAGCGCGGTCAGGTCCGACAGCCCTGAGAGGTCCGCGATGCGATTCGCGGCGAGGCTCAACGCCCTGAGGCCGACTGCGTCGGAGAAGGCCGGTGCGTTCGTGAGCTGATTGCAGCAAAGGTCAACTGCAACAAGATCGGTCAGAGCCGAGAGCGAGGAGGCGTCGGCGATCCTGTTCCCCGCCAGGTCCAGCAAAGTCAGCTTGGTCAGATCGGCAAGCGCCGAAATCTCCACGACCTGGTTGCCGCTGACGTCCAGCAGCGTGAGTTCCGAAAGCGACGACAACGGCGACAGGTCCACCACCATGTTCCCGCCCATGGCAAGGTGAGTCAGCTTGTCGAGCCCCGCCAAGGCCGCAATGTCCTCGACCCGGTTGCTGCCGAGAGACAGGCGCCCGAGGCTGGCAAGGCCCGACAGCCACGAGATGTCCGCAATCTGGTTCTCCGAGAGGTACAGCGTCGTCAGGCGGGTCAGCGCGGAGAGCCACGAAACGAATTCGATCGCGTTGCTCCTCAGATCCAGCACCCTGAGGTTGCGCAGATTCTGCAATCCCCCGAGGCTCTCGATACGGTTGTCGTTGAGGTAGAGATGCGTCAGAACTGCCAGGCCCTCAAGCGGCCCGACGCTGCCGACATCGTTATCGCCGAGATCCAATGCCCGCAGTTCGGTCAGACCTGCGAGCGGCCAGAGATCCCAGACCCCGTTGTTCGCCAGGGACAGGGATCGCAGCTTGTTCAGATTCCGGAGCGGCGCGACGTCGTGGACCAAGTTCCCGTCAGCGTATAGGTGGGTCAGTTCAGTCAGCGTTGCGAGTTCGGAAAGGTCGGGGATGTCGTTACGATTAAGGTTGAGCCGTTGCAGGCCGGTGGCGAAGCGCAATCCCGAGAGGTCGACGATGCCGCGGCTGGCGGCCGTGAGGGTCGTCAATCCGGCCATGTCCGCTTCGGTGACGGGGTCTTCCTGCGACTTGCCCAGACGCGCGATGATCGCCGCCCGGAGCCCGGCATCGGGAATCGAGATTTCGTCGTCCGATGAAACCGCGAATGCGCCGACCCGCACGGATGAGGCAACCGGACCCGCCCTCTGGTCAATTAGCGGACTCCCGAAGAGCATTTCCTCCGCCGGTCGGATCGTCGGCAATCGTTCCGAGTAGTAGGAATCGAAGATCGAGGGGGAGCACTCTTGCGCGTCCGAGTCCGGCAGGCCGGCCCACTGTTCCGGTCGTTCCGGTCGCTCACCGCAGGCGAACATGACGGCATCCGGCGATGGGCGCGCCGAGCCATCCGGGAACGCGGGCATTTCTGTTGCTGAGGTGTCCAGCGAGCGTTCGGCGCGTCGCGCCGAATCCAGTTCGCCGCCTGTCCCTCGCCGACGGTGTTCGTCGAGCCATGCTTTCTCCCACCGCACGCGATCCGCATCGTCCCAGCCGGCGGCCGCATTTTCTTCCGCCCTCGCTTCGATCACGACCGCAGCGACCGCGATGCATGCCGCGATCTGCCCAATGTTCAGGGACAACCAGCCGCTGGCAGAATTCGGACTCGGCATACAGACTCCTGCATTCCCAAGAAACAGACGAAACACTTTAGCCCGTCGAACGCGTGTAGCGGCGAGAAGAACGTGCAGTCGGTCGCCGAATATTGGTAGTTTCGCTGGAAAATGCCGATCTTGAGGAGTATGGGCCGTGTGGTATGGGCCGCACGCGCGACCGGTCAGGAATCGCCCCGGATCAAGCCCCGTTCCCGGGTGCGCCGGACCGCTTCGGCTCGAGTGCTCACGCCGAGCTTGGCGAAGATCTTGCGCAGGTGATACCTCACGCCGTGGACACTGAGTCCGATCACGGCGGCGATCTCCTTGTCCCGGCGGCCCTCCAGCCGCCGAAGCACCTCCCGCTCGCGCCGTGTGAGCGAAACGTCGGCGTCATCGTCCGCCTCGCTCATTACTGCAAGGAGCGAACGCGCGGTCTGCTGGTGAGGCGCGTCAATCTTCGACTTCAAGCGAAGGAACTCCCTGACCGACTCCGGGCTAATCGCGCGTTCTCGCAACAACGGCGGGGCGTAGTAGGGCGACTCAGCGTAAAGCCCGAGGAATTCCGCCAAATGGCGTGCGCCCGCCTCCCGGTCCCGGGCTCGTCGCTCCAGCATGATCGATAACGCCAGGGCGCGCATCTCGATCTTTCGGAAACCCCGATCCATGGCAAGCGCGCGCAGTTCAGCGAGCAGTACTCTCGCCTCGTCGAAACGCCCGCCCGCGATCAGCAGACGCGCGCGAGCCTCCGACACCGCCTCCATCTCCCTCCAGCTTTGAGCCGAGAGATCCACGCAGGCCGCGGTGTCTTCCGGCAGCGCGTCCCGCCGCCAGGCGCGTTCGGCGTCTCCGACGCGCCCGGCGATCACGAGCAACGATACCCGCAACGCTGCCAATAACCTCAGGAACATGTTCAACCCGGACCGGCGAAGGTAGGCCAACAGATCATCCGCCGCCGCCAGTGCTCCGTCGAGGTCCCCGGATCCCAATCGCGTGTTGATCAACACGTTGATGGCCGTGGCGAAGAACGAAAACGGCACGCCGTGGCCCATTAACAGACTCCGCACGCTGGATGGTTCGCCGGCGGTCGAAACGAGGTTGCGCTCCAGCGCGATCTCCTTCATCACGATGTCGCAGCTCGCGACCGCCACGGGATCGAGCAGAAAGCGCTTTCGGGCGATTCGTCGTGCCTTGCGCCAGTGAGACCGGGCTTCGGCCACCCGTCCCTTCACAAAGTAGATCTGGCCGCGCATCAGTTCCCCGTACAACTCCAGGTACTGCGTTCCGGCAGCCAGTTCCCGCACCACGGTGAGCATTTCTAGAGCGGTATCAAACTCGCCCTTGAGAAAGTGCATGACGCATCGCGAGTACTCGAGGTAAGCACGTGTGAAATGATCGATACGCGGCGACAGTGCGAGTCGGTCAACCTCGCCTGAGCGGGTCAAAAGCCAGCGGGTTCCAGCCGAATCTGTCCCGTACAAAGCCATGCCGCTGGCAACGATGCAATAGTCCACGGAATATTCGAAGTCGGCACCGTCCCCGTCACGACGGGACGGGAGAGGACACTCGCGGTAGAGCGTCCGAGCTTCATCGTGTCGCCCCGACAGCGACAGGGTCAGGCAACGCACAAGCTTCAGCCGCGGCCGTTCGGAGACGACCTCGTCGGTCAACCGGCGGTTCGCGTCGTGCAGTTGGGCCACCCCCTGGCGGAACCACAGGCGAACGCCGCCAACCTCCTCCAGGATCTTTCCGGCCAAGAACGGATCGGCTCCCTCGATGGCGTGGCGCATGGCCGGCACGGTCTCGCCCCGCTTCGCGAGGGCGACGGCGATCCGCCGATGGATGAAGCCGAAACGCTCCGGATCCTCCCGAAATCGTTGCTCAGCACAGTGCTCGCGCACCAGGGGATGAAACCGCCAGATCTCGGTCGCGCCTTCGCTCGTACGCTCGATCAACCCGACCAGCACAGCCAGGGACGCCAGGCGGCGCATCGCGTCGCTTCGTTGCAGAACCTCTCCCATCAATGCCGAGTCGATCCAGTCGAACAGCCCCAAATCCAGAACAAGATTTCGGTCGTCGCGCCCGAGATTCGCGAACAAACGGGACTCCATCCAGTTCCCGACCAGACCCTCTTCCGCGCGACCGCCGCCCCCCGCCCCGCGCTCCATGCGGATGCGGGACAAGCGCAACGCGAACGGCCATCCGGCCGAATCGTCCATCTCTTTCGCAAGCGCGCGGCGCGACAGGCGCAGATCGAAGAGTCTGGACGTATCTGCTCGGGAAAATCGCAAGTCCTCGGTCTCCACCACTTCGGTACGGCCTTCCAGCACCGCCGACGCCACGTCGAGCCCATCCGGGACTTCCCGGCACGCGACGGCCAGATGCAGATTCGACGGCCCCCGTTGCAGCAGGAATGCAAGGAGCGATACCGAGGCGGGATTCCTCAGCCGCTCCACCTCGTCGAACGCAATGACGAATGGCCCGCCAAAAGACTGGATTTCGCGCACGACCAGGCCAATTCGACTTTCCGGTCCGACAGGAGCCCTGTCCGGATCCGATACGTCGAAGATATTCAATCCGGCGTGCGAGCACGCCAGGGCAATGTAGGCGTCAAGTACGGCAGGTTCGTCCTGCTCGTCCAGCGAAATCCAGGCCGTGGCGATCCCATTCCGGCGGAGCCGGCGGCAGCACTCCGCCAGCAGGGTCGTCTTGCCGAAACCTCCCGACGCCTTCAGCACCGTCAGCCGACGGCGCGTCGGGTTCGCCCGCTCCACGAGCTCGGGACGGTCGACGTACCCGGACACCCGCTCCGGGACCGCGACTTTCTGGTGCAGTAGCCACGGGGAACTACGCAACGCCAACGCGGCTTCACGTGCGCCTTGGCGCATCTCTGCAGCCTGACGGTCTCGATCATGTCGAGGCATCGACGGACGCAGGAGCTTCAAGTCAGAAGACATAAGCAGGCAGCGGCTCAGTTTGAAATTTCGAATTTCGCGGCACCTTTCTTGTATCGGCCGCGCGGTTCCGGCTATTCGTCATGGCCGCCAGCAGGACGCGGTACAGCGCCGGGTGCTTGGCCTCGATGAGATTGATCCACTCGACGTCGACACCGGAGAGCGTCCAGATGTCCTTGAAGGCGGCGCCCGCCGCCGCGCTGCCGACCGGAGCGGCGTAGATCAAATCGACGGACGCGGAGTTCATTCCCCGCATCACGTCTAGGTTTGTCGGCGGTCCAGATGGTCTGGCTCGACCAATTGGGTCCACAGGTCGGGGGGGGGGGGGGGGGGGGCGAACACTCCCGCGCGCGCGAGGCACTATCTGCATCTGCGGCCTACCGTTGAGAGTCCCGCTGCGGATAGTCCTTCGGCTGCCGTTCGAAGGCCGGATTGAATGGTGTCCGGGCATAGGTGGATGAATGGGCCTCAGAAAACGTATCGACCCAGGCTCTCTGCCACGCAGCACGGCTTCTCCTGGCCCTCGACTTCCATCACGACCTCGCTCATCACCTCGATCATGCCACCCTTGATCTCAACGGTCTTCAGCGTGCTCTGCGTCCGCACGCGCGCCCCCACGGGGACCGGCGCGGGAAATCGCACCCTGTTGAAGCCATAGTTGATCACGAGCTTCTGGCCCTCGAGCCTGCGTCCCTGTTCCTGGGCGGCGCTCGCCGGGCGCGGCAAGTGGCCCATGATCGACAACGTGAGGTGGCCGTGGGCGATCGGAGCGCCGAACGGCCCGGCCTTCGCGCGCTCGACATCGACGTGAATCCACTGATGATCCATCGTCACGTCGGCGAAATCGTTGATGCGTTGCTGGTCAATCTCGAACCAGTCCGAATGCGGCGTCGATTCGCCGATGCGTGCGGTCAACGTCTCGAATGCGGCTTGCAGGTTGTCGGCCATGGTTTCCTCCTTGTTGCCGTGCACTTCACTTCGCCTGGCGCGTCGATACACGCGCGCTTCTGTCATGCTACCGCACACGATGCGCGTTGACAGATGCGCGGTCGACGCGCGAGATGCGGAACCCGCTGCGGTTACACTGGTGCGGGCATGAACTTCATCGACCATCCCCTGACAGGCACCCCCTTCGGCACCGCCCTGGACCTCTGCCTGATCCTCGCGGCGCTCACGTGGCTGTTCTCGGTGATCAGCCGCGACTCCTCGTGGATCGATCGGCTGTGGTCCATATGCCCGCCCGTCTATTGCCTGCTGGTCGCGTTCGAAGCGGACTTCGATTCCGCGCGGCTCAACCTCATGACGGTTCTGGTCGCGCTCTGGGGCGCGCGCCTCACCTTCAACTTCGCCCGCAAGGGCGGTTTCGGCAGAGGCGGCGAAGATTACCGCTGGGCGGTGGTGCGCGATCGGCTCGGCCCGGTCCGGTTCCAGGTCCTGAACCTCACGTTCAACTCGTTCGGGCAGATGCTGCTGATCTGGCTCTTCACATCCCCGGTGCACCAGGCGTGGGTCTGGCAGGACACCCCGCTGACCTGGATCGACGGCGTCGCCGCCACCCTGTTTGTGGTTCTGTTCATCGGCGAGGCCATCGCCGACGAACAGGTCTGGGCGTTCCAGCAGGATAAGAAGCGGCGCGTCGCGGCAGGAGAAGATGTCGAGCGGCCCTTCATCACGACCGGTCTCTTCGGCTATTGCCGCCACCCCAACTACTTCTGCGAAATTGCGATGTGGTGGGTGTTCTATCTCTTCGGCGTCGGCGCATCAGGGCAGTGGTTGCACTGGACCGGCCTCGGCTTCATCCTGCTGACGGCGCTCTTCGTCGGCTCGATCCGGTTGACCGAGTCGATTTCGCTCGGCAAGTACGCAGCCTACAGCGACTATCAGGCCCGCACACCATGCGTCATTCCCTTGAGATTTCGCCGCCCGAAGACGACGGCCTGATCGTCAGAAGTGCGAAACGCCGCCGTCGATGGCGACGGTGTCTCCCGTGTGGTACGCGCTCTCGTCGCTCGCGAAGTACACGGCGATCGCACGGAAGTCGGCCGGCTGACCCCAACGTCTTTGCGGTATCCGCTTCATCACGCGGGTCTGGAAGACTTCGGTCTGGAATGCCCGTTCGGTCATCGCCGTCTCGATCCAGCCCGGGATGATGGCGTTGGCGCGAATGCCATAGCGCGCCTGGCCGATGGCCAGTGACTGGATCAGGGCGATGACGCCTGCCTTGGTCGCCGAATAGTGTTCGCTGCCGCGCGCGCCGAAGCGCGCCGTGCCGCTGCTCGTCACGACCAGCGAACCTCCTCTTCCGCTCTGCTTCATGTGCTTGACCGCTTCCCGGAAGGTGAACATCACGCCGTCCATGTTCACCCTGAACACGCGATGCCATTCCTCGGGCGTCATGTCATCGAAATTCGCCCCGCCACCGCCGACACCGGCATTGGCGAAGCATGCGTCGACGTGTCCGAAAATCTCGACTGTTCGCTGAAACGCATCCTCGACCTGCTTTTCGTCGCTCACGTCGCAGCGCAGCGCGGCCACCTTGCCGCCGTAGCTTTCAAGCTTCACTTGCGCCGCCGCGTTTTTCTCTTCGTTCGTTCCCCAGATGCAGACGCCGGCACCCTGCTCAGCCAACCCTTCGGCGTATCCCAGGCCGATGCCCCCGTTGCCGCCCGTCACCAGCGCCACCTTGCCACTCAAATCGAACATCCTGTCCTCCGTCTGCTTGCCAGGTCCATGTTATGCGAGTGCCCCACGGCCGCGCTCGTCGATCATGCAACATCCGCACCCGGTCGCTCGCGCTCCCGGACACGTTTGTTCCATGCCAGTGCCCCACGGCCGGCGCCTTCGGCTTCGAGTGCCTTTGCGTCGGGAGCGGAAGGCGATCAGGGAACGCCGACCATCTCCGTGCCCGCACGGAGCACTTCCATGCGCTCGCGGTCCACCCAGTCCTCCATGCCGTCCGGCCTGATGTGCTCCCGGTAGCCTGCCCAGCCATCAGGGTCGTGAAAGTAGAGTTCGGCCATTCCGGCGTACGGCGCGTTCTCGGGGTCGAGGCTATGACTGACCACGTAGCGGAATCCGCCGCCATGCTCCACCGCCTGTTTGACGTTCGGCGCATGCACGTCGAGCCAGTGCGCGAACAGCGCGTCGTAGTCGGTGTCCGGCTTCACCGCCACGAGGAAGGTCACCTTGAAGAATCCGGACCGCGTCATGGGGTACGGCGCGTTCAGCGTCAGCGGTTCGTTGCTCAGGTGCTCGGAGCCGTCGATCACCACGTACTCGCGCGTCGCCCACGGCATGTATGGCTCCACCTTCTGCTGAAACGTGTCTGTCGGCGTCGTCCCGTGGGGTTCGTCCGGCATCGGCGCCGGCTGGTCCCACCAGAGCTGCGCAACACCGTCCCAGGGATGCTTGCCGTCAGCGTTGGCGTCGTACAGCGTCGCAAAGTAGCGCCGCGGATGGGGTTGTCCCCGCCGCGCCTGTTCCTTCGTCCGCTGGATCACGTTCGGCATGTGGCTGGCGAACCAGTGCGCGACCAACTCTTCCCGGGACGTCTCCGGCCTGCGCCTGATCAGATACATCATCTTGGCGCCGGGGATTTGCTCAACCATGTTCGGTCCTTATCGCTCGATGGCACGCCCCGACTATATGCCGCCGTGCGGTGAGTCGCCAAGATGCCCGCCGCAAAGCTATGATTGCCGTCACATCACACGACGGTCAACCTGACACAGGAGACGCCATGCCCGCCCTGGACGGCATCAGGGTCCTCGACATGACCCAGTACGAGGCCGGCACGTCGTGCACCCAGGCACTGGCCTGGCTCGGCGCCGACGTGGTCAAGATCGAGCCCCCCGCATACGGCGACCCGGGCCGAGGCGTAGGCCGCAGTCCGGAGTACGAGGACTACACGCCCTATTACTGCGCTTGGAACTCGAACAAGCGCAGCCTGGCGCTCGACCTTCGCACCGACGAGGGCCACGACCTGTTCCTGCGCCTTGTGCCCAGGTTCGACGTTTTCGTCGAGAACTACGGTCCCGGCGTGACCGAGCGCCTGGGGGTCGACTACGCGACGCTCTCCGAGGCAAACCCCGGGCTGATCTACACGCGCATCAAGGGCTTTGGCTCCACCGGTCCCTACGCGCATTTCCGTTGCATGGACATGGTGGCGCAGGCCGCCGCGGGGGCGTTCTCCATCACGGGCGAGCCCGATGGCCCGCCGATGCGGCCAGGTTCCACCACGGGAGACTCCGGCACCGGCGTGCAGACCGCGATGGCGGTGCTGGCCGCCTACATCCAGCGCTCGCGCACGGGCAAGGGCCAGCTCGTCGAACTCTCCATGCAGGAGGCGATGATGTACTACACGCGCACCCGCACCTTCATGGCCTCCGAGTGGGGGACCAAGGCCGCGCCCCGCCGCGGGAATTACGGCGGTCGGCCCCCGGTCAACATCTATCCGTGCAAACCCTTCGGTCCCAACGACTATGTCTACCTGATGCCCGTCAACCAGGACCACTGGGACGCCCTGTGCGCGGCCATCGACCGGGGAGATCTGCTCATCGACCCCCGGTTTGAGACCACCGCCACGCGGGTGGAACACGGCGACGCGCTGTACGAGGAGATCGGCGCCTGGACCCGGAAACACACGAAATACGAAGCCATGGAGACCATCGGAGACGCCGGCGTGCCCTGCTCCGCCTGTCTCGACACCGCCGACCTGCACCACGACAGGCACCTGAAGGCGCGGGGGTTCATTCACGAAACGGAACTGCCGGTGCATGGCAAGGTTCCGATGCTCGGCTTCGCGCCGCGACTGTCGGATTCCGAATTCGAAATCAAGCCGCCGCCGCGACTGGGCGAGCACACCGACGAGGTGCTGAGCGGCGAACTGGGGCTGGACGCCGAAACGCTGTCGCAGCTCAGGGAAGCCGGGGTGATCGGCGATCCCGCGCGATTCTCCTGACGCCTTGACCGCAGTATCGCTGCGGCCGGTACGACGAGCCGACGGCCCCCTTTACAAGCACTGGTTGCGCGATCCGGCGCTGGCGGGGTGGCATGGCAGCGCCCTGGACCCCACGGCCGAGTTCCGCCGCGTGCTCGGATCCCGCTACAACTTCATCGTCGAAGCGGGCGGACACACGGTCGGCCATGTGGCCATTGAAGCGGACTGGGACCAAGATACGTCTGCCGAACTTGGCATCGTCATCGACCCGTCGCATCACCGGCGGGGCTACGGCAATCGCGCCGTGTCACTGGCGCTTGCGTTCGCGTTCCGAGAAACCCACACCCATCGCGTCTGGGCAGGCGTTCTCGGCAACAATGCGCCGGCGTTGCGTTTCTTTCGTATCGTCGGGTTTTCCGAAGAAGGGCGCGCCCGCGAAGTCCGGCTCGAAGGCAACGAATGGATCGACTACGTCCATTTTTCCATGCTGCGCCGAGAGTGGGCGCGACGCCAATAGCCGGAAGACGCCCCGAAAGTCAGGTCGAGGGAACGATGACGCCGCAGCCGACGCGGCCACCCGCGCCCCCGATCGGCTGGGTCACGTGATCGTCGACCATGGCGTGAATCACCAGCGCGGACCCGTCCTCGTCCAGTAGCGGCGCCACACCCTCGGTCGCGTCACCGATGGATACGGCTGTCGTGTAGAGCTCCGCCTGCACGGTTCCCGCTTCGCTCGCGTAGATATTCGGGAGATCGCCGTTGTCCGGGCCTTCCGGGTTGAGCAATCCATGCTTGGCGCCCGCCAGGTTGACATGCCCCTTCGACGCCCCGAAGTCCGGCTTGCATGCGCCCACGGCGTGGAGGTGAATCGCGTGTTTGCCCGGCGAAAGGCCGGCGAGTTCCACATGGATCAGCACCCCGTGGGGACCCTGCCAGAGCCTTGCCTTACCGATGCCCTCGCCTCCCGGACTAATGAACTGCGCGGTCGCAGCAGGCTGCAATTCGCCCGCCATCGACGATCCTGCCAGCAGAATCCCTCCGAGGAGCGTCCATCCGAGCTTGCTCAGCACCATCAATCCTCCGTTTCATCGCTTCCGCATGACCTTATGGCTACCATATCGACAACGCAACCAAAAAAGCCCGTCCCACATGGAACATTTCGATGTGCTCATCGTCGGCGCCGGGGTCTCCGGCATCGGTGCCGCGTGTCACATGCGGACGAAGTGCCCGGACCGGACCTTCTCCATTCTCGAAGGGCGCGGCGCCATCGGCGGGACATGGGACCTGTTCCGCTACCCGGGAATCCGCTCCGACAGCGACATGCACACCTTCGGCTACAACTTCAAGCCGTGGAAAAGCAAAAAGGCGATCGCGGACGGAGAGTCCATCCTCGCCTACCTGCGGGACGCGGTCGCCGAGTACGACGTTACGTCGCATATCCGGTTTCGGCACCACGTTACGCGCGCGGCATGGTCCACCGGGGAGTCACGCTGGACAGTCGAGGCACGGGTCGATGGCGAGCACGTTCGCTTCAGTTGCAACTTCCTGTTCATGTGCAGCGGCTACTACAGCTATGTGGGAGGCTACACCCCCGAATTCCCCGGCATCGAGCGGTTCCAGGGGCCCGTCATCCATCCCCAGGCGTGGCCGGAAAACCTCGACTACGAGAACAAGCGTGTAGCGGTCATCGGCAGCGGAGCGACGGCCATGACGCTCGTGCCGGCCATGGCCGAGAAGGCGGCGCGCGTCACCATGATCCAGCGCTCCCCCACCTATGTGATCTCCCGCCCCGCGCGCGACGAGATCGCCAACGGGCTGCGCCGGCTGCTCCCGGAACGGCTCGCCTATGCCATCACCCGCTGGAAGAACGTGCTGATGCAGCGCTACCTCTATCGCACCACGCGCGTAAAACCCGAAAAGATCAAGTCGTTGCTGCTGAACGCCGCGCGCAAGCAACTCGGCGACGAATACGTGGACAAGCACTTCACGCCGACCTACAACCCCTGGGACCAACGCCTCTGCCTCATTCCGGACGGTGATCTCTTCAAGGCCATCAGGCGCGGCAAGGCCGAAGTGGTCACCGACACCATCGCCGGATTCGATAGCGACTCCGTGCGGCTCACGTCGGGAGAGGACGTCGGGGCAGACATCCTGGTGACGGCGACCGGATTGAACCTCGCCGTGATGGGCGGGATCGAGGTCAGCGTCGACGGCGAGCCGGTCAGTTTTGCAGAGACGCTCTGCTACAAGGGCATGATGTACGCCGACGTGCCGAATTTCGCCAATGTCTTCGGCTACGTGAACGCTTCCTGGACGCTGCGGGCGGATCTGACCTGCGCGTACGTATGCCGCCTGCTGAATCACATGGCCGCGACAGGCACGCGTCAATGCACGCCGCGGCTGCGGGACGAAGACCGGGCCATGGAGCGGCGCCCGTGGATCGTGGATTTCATGCCGGGCTACATGGCGCGATCCATGCATCTCTTCCCCAGGCAGGGTAGCCGCGACCCGTGGCGAAACACGCAGAACTACCTGGAAGACCGCAAGATCATCTATCGCCAGCCGCTCGAGGACGGCGTGCTGACCTTCAGCAATCCGGGCCTTGCGGAGCCGGTCGAGGATGCGCGGCCACGAAAGGACGAACGGACGCGCAGCGCGGCCTGAACGAAACAGGCGCGCCCGGGAAGCCGGTCGCGCCGAGCAACGCACAGAGGAGAACAGCACCATGAGCACGGACACGCTTCGCATCGGATTCATCGGCGCCGGGGGCATCTGCCGCAGCCGGCACCTGCCGGGGCTGGCTGGCATCGACGGCGTCGAGGTGGTCGTCGTGTGCAACCGCAGCCGGGAAAGCTCGGAGCGCGCGGCTCGGGATTTCGGCATTCCCGAGATCGATACGGACTGGCAGCGGGTCATCGCCCGCGAGGACCTGGACATCATCTTCATCGGCACCTGGCCCTACATGCACCGGGAACTGTCCATCGCGACGCTCAAGGCCGGCAAGCACTGCTTCTGCCAGGCGCGCATGTGCATGAATGTCGCACAAGCGAAGGAAATGCTCGCAGCGGCGAAGGCGCATCCGGAACTCGTCAACATGATCTGCCCGGTCCCCTGGCAATTCGAGGAGCGCATCCGCGACATCGTGCGGTCCGATCTGGGGCAGATCACTTCGGTGGAACTGTCCGTGGTCAGCGGCGCGAATCTCGACCGCTCTTCCGTGCACTGGCGCGAGCGCACCGACTACAGCGGCTGCCAGATCATGTCCATGGGCATATTCGCCGAGACGCTGAACGGGCTGGTGGGACCGTATGAGAGTCTGACCGCCCACCTGTCGACGCCCATCGCGGAAAAGACCGACGAGACGGGACAGTCGGTGGCCATCGACGTGCCCCAGGTCGTCGCCATCAGCGGCACGCTCGCAAGCGGCGCGCTCATCCTCGAACACCACTCGGGAGTCACCGTCGACAGCTCGGGGCGGTCGTCGTCGATCACCGTGCGCGGGACGGAAGGGACCATGCGCTACGACTTTCAGACCACCCTGGAACTGGCTCGTCCAGGCGAGTCGCTGCGGCAGGCGGACGTGCCCGACGAAGAGCGAACCGCGTGGTCCGTGGAGTCGGACTTCATCGCCGCCGTGCGCGCCGCGCGCGCCGGGGCGCCCCCCGAAGATCGGCCCGTGCGTCCGGATTTCGAGGAAGGGCTGCTTTACATGCGCAAGGTGGAAGCCGTGCACCTGTCCGCGCTAACAGGCCGGGCTGTGGCGCCGCACACGCTCTGACATGACTACGGCAAACGCGTGACCCCGGAATAGTCCGAGAATCCGTCGTCGAACGACAGGATACGAGTTACCCCGTTCGTGGCCATTACAGCCAAATGCAAGCAGTCGCGGGCCGATAGCTCTGGATGTCCTTCCGCCACCTGCCTAGCTGCTTCGACCTCATCTCGCGAGATTGAGAACACTGAATCTACAAGTTCGTCAAGCAGCGTGAACGCATCATTAATCGCGCGGCGGCGATTGATCGCCGCATAGCGATGGAGAATCTCCTGGTAGACCTCAGCGCTAGTTACGTAGTCTTCGTCAGGCCGTTGCCGTAAGAACGTCTCGACTTGCTCTCGGTTCGGATGGGGAGCTCCGACCAGGTACATCGGGACATTGGAATCAACGAAGATCACGACCGCGCTCGATGTCGGCCAGCATTTCCTCGATATCCCCGGTCGGGTGGTTGCAGGCCAGCGCTTGATTCAGCGCTCGCAGCCTCCGCTCGACTGGATCCGCCGACTTTGGACGTTGCGAGGTCTGTCTCGCCCAGCCGCTCCCGCTCAAGCCCGCTTCTTCCTCCAACTCCTGGGTTCGGCGTTCGACAAGTTTCTGAATCTCGGTCGCCATCTTGCGATTGGTAGCGCTGCAAACGGTCTTGAAACGCGTATGCAAACTCTCCCTCAGGTTGAGACTCAAACGCTTGATAGGCTCCTCGGCTCGGCGACCATCTTGGGGACGCAATCTGTTTGGCATGGGTTTGACGCAAAAAACCGTATCGTATGTTCTCGCGCTATCTCTCATATCCGCCGCCGTGCATGCGAGCGTAGCCGTATCTTGCCGGGGGTTGCAAATGCGGCCTCCCCGATTCGAAGGCCTAAGCCGCCTGACCTGCGTACTCGGCAATTTCGGGGCAACGGATCAAAAGGTCGGTGAACTCGCCAATGCCCATGGCACCATTGTGATAGCAGCAGTCGACCCAAGTCCCCAAGGGGCGCTCGGGAATGCGCGATCCTCGTCGAGGTTGCCCAAGAAAACGTCTTCGCCCGCTGCGCGTCTTCGGATCTCGTCGCTCGAAAAGTGACCAAGTGGATCTCCGCCCGTTTGCAAACGTCTCCCGTACCGCGATGCGCTTCGTGTCAGGAAAGGCCCATATCCTGTACGTGCAGCCCTCGTAAGAGTAAGGCTGGCCTTTCGGCGTCCCGTCAAGAAAAACACTGAAGGCACCAACTCGTGAGAATGCCTCAGCATCATCGGCCGTGGCCTCGAGTACCCGAAGCAGATCGAGCGCGCGCTTACGCGTAAGTCGCACTGTCGCATTGGCAGGACCTTGTGCGTCAGCTAATGCACATCGAATCCGCGTCGACTTGAACAAGCCCGATCGCTTTCCCCCCTCGCGCCAAACGATAGAACTTCGAATCGCCGCTTCTGAGAGCATCGTGGTAGTCGCGACCGTCACCACTCGCACGAGCAACGCACAGTTCCAACTCTCGTCCAGTTGATCGGAGTTGGTCACTCAGAGTGTTTGACGCCTCGTCCATCCCGGTTCCTCGGGAAGTCGCAATGTTTCGCCACGCGTTGCCGCAGTACATGCGCAAGGTGGAAGCCGTGCACCTGTCCGCCACAACCGGTCGGGCGGTGGCGCCGCATACGCTTTGAGATCCGTACTCGACGTCAATCGGCCATCGTCGCAACGCCCCTGGTCCTCAAGCGCGCCGGCCACAAGCCCTGTGACAAGGATCGAAAGGACAATTACGTCTTGAACCGAACGACAAAACTCCGGCGTCTGGCCTGCTTCCCGGCCACGCCCATCACCGCGCTGCCCGCAATGCCGCTTCCAGTTCGGCCACGCGACGCAGGGCTGCCTCGGCCCTTTCGGACTCCCGGTCGGCCCGGGCTCTCTCCTCATCCATCGTCGCCAGATATTCGGCGCGCGCCGGATCATAGAAACGCAACGTGTCATGCACCAGGCGCAGATCCAGACCCAGTCTGCGGGAGGCGTACCGGATGCCGCCCGGGCCAACCCTCGCCGGAATCGGACGGTAACCGCCGCGCATCAGCCGAGCGCCCTTGAGCCTTGGATCGAGGTAGTCGCCGGTCGGATCGTATTGCCAATACTCCGCGACTCCCAGCCGTCGATACAGTTCCCGTTTCGGGCCTTCGTCCCGGCGCCGCGTGT
Organism: Pseudomonadales bacterium; assembly: GCA_963668365.1. GTDB lineage: Bacteria > Pseudomonadota > Gammaproteobacteria > Pseudomonadales > Azotimanducaceae > VXNE01. Next base: position 2,448,967 of record OY764266.1, on the reverse strand, counting down.
GGCGCGACGTCACTTCCAGCACCAAGTCAGGCACCTTGCCCTCGCGCCAAGCCAGCCAGTTGTCCCGCGGCGGCAGCTTGGGCACACCGAATACCACGAACACGTCCGGCACGACCGACTTGCGCGGGTCCCCCTCGACGTAATACAGGAGCATGTCCATGCCGACATAGACGTCTTCCTGGTCCGCGAATCTCCGATCAAGCGCCTGCCAGGCGTGGACCGTCGCAATCGCGTGCCGGCCCGTCTCAGCCATGGGCTTGCCGTCGCTGCTGGGGTATTCCACAGCGTCGAGTTCGGCGGTTGCGGACGGATTTCTCCTTCCCGACGGAGAGGTGTCGACTGGCTTCACTCGCGATTCTCCAGCACGCGCGGCGCGACTCGGCAACGGTAGCACGGGCTAGCCGACCCGCGCAGGAGCTTTTGAGCATCAGGTGATTCCGTCATGGCCTGTCGGGGCGTGCGGGACGGACACAGATTGGCGGGAAATACGACGCGGGCGCTATGGCAGATGTCTGCTTTGAAGCGCATGCATGGCCGCATTTGAAGTGCGCTTAGGCGAACTGCGCGTGTCCGCAACGGGCCGATCCCGCCCTGCTCCGGTTGGCGCGCGCACTACCTATCTGGTCGCGATTCGCGCAAAATAGCGCACGATTGACAAAGGGGAAAGCGTGACTACACAACCTACCGACGAAGTATTGCTCGACATCCATCGGCGCATGGTGCGAATACGCCACTTCGAGAACGAGGCGGGCCGAATGGCGGAAAACGGTTTCATTCCCGGCGCTCTTCACCTCTATGTCGGGGAAGAAGCGGTCGCCGTCGGCGTCATGGCGCACCTGACGGACGAAGACCAGATCACCAGCACGCATCGTGGCCACGGCCACCTCATCGCCAAGGGCGGCGAGTTCGACAGGATGTTCGCGGAGTTGTTCGGGCGCGTCGACGGCTACTGCAAGGGCAAGGGCGGCAGCATGCATGTCTCCAACCTGGAAATCGGGATGCTCGGCGCCAACGGCATCGTCGGCGGCGGACCGCCCATCGCCATGGGCGCCGGATTCGCCAACAAGTACAAGAAGAACGGCAACGTCGCCGCCACGTTCTTCGGCGACGGCGCGAGTAACGAGGGCGCTTTCCACGAGGCCGCCAACATGGCGGCGCTCTACAAGCTGCCGGTCCTGTTCGTCTGCGAGAACAACGGTTTCGGCGAGTACACGCCGCAACGCGACCACCAGGCCATCACCGACGTTGCCGACCGCGCGCCGGGGTACGGCATGCCGGGCGTCGTCGTCGACGGCATGGACGTCATGGCCGTGTACGAGGCGGCGGGCGCCGCCGTCGAGCGCGCGCGGCAAGGCGACGGTCCGACGCTGCTCGAGTGCAAGACCTATCGGTTCTATGACCATGTCGGCAGGCGCGGCATGGGCCGCACGTACCGCACGGACGAGGAACTCGCCGAGTGGATGAAGCGGGATCCGATCGAAATGTTCGAGGCGCGGCTCGCGGAACAGGGCGTCCTTTCCGCCGACGCGGCGAAGGAAGTGCACGAAGAAATAGCCCGCGACGTGGAAGCCGCTGTCGAGTTCGCCAAGGCGAGCCCGATGCCCGACCCCGACGCCCTCCTCGACGACGTATACGCTTAAGCGAGAAACACGATGCCTGAAACAGAAAACGGAAAACGCGAACTGTCCTACGTCCTCGCCGTCAAGGAGGCGGCGGCGGCCATCCTGAACGAAGAACCCGACGCGTTCATCGCCGGCGAGGACGTCGCCGGCGCGGGCAGCGTGTTCGGCATCTACAGGGGGCTGCTCGACGAGTTCGGCCCCGACCGGATCGTCAACACGCCCATCAGCGAAGAAGGCGTCATCGGGTTGGGTGTCGGCGCGGCAGCCGCCGGGCTGCGCCCGATCGTCGACATCATGTTCATGGACTTCCTCGGCGAATGCATGGACGAGGTCACGAACCAGATGGCAAAGATGCGCTACATGTTCGGCGGCCGCGCGACGCTGCCGATCACGATCACGACCATGTGCGGCGCCAGGAATTCGATGGCGGCCCAGCACTCGCAATGCCTTGAGTCGTGGATCTGCCACATCCCCGGACTCAAGGTCGTGATGCCGTCGACGCCGTACGATGCCAAGGGCCTGTTGATCGCCGCGTCGCGCGACGACAACCCCGTTTTCGTGGTCATGAACAAGGCATCGCTGGCCTTGACCAGCGAAGTCCCGGAGGAACCGTACGCGATCCCGATCGGCGAGGCCAACATCGTGCGGCCCGGCACGGACTTCACGATCATCAGCTACAGCCGGATGGTCCACGAGTCCGTAAGTGCCGCGGAAACGCTCGCGGAACAGGGCATCGACACCGAAGTCATCGACCTGCGCTCGCTGCAGCCGCTCGACGTGGACACGCTGGTCGCTTCCGTGGAGAAGACTCACAACGCCATGGTGGTCCACGAGGCCGTGCGCTTCGGCGGCATGGGCGGCGAGATCGCCGCGCAGGTACAGGAACTGGCGTTCGACTATCTCGACGCACCCGTCGGCCGCGTTGGCGCCCCGTTCTCGCCGGTGCCATTCAGCCCTTCACTGGAACAGAGCTTCGTCCCCAACGCCGACAAGATAGTTGCCTCGGCAACCGAGTTGCTCGGGCTTTGAAGACAGGACCCGCATGACCTGCCTTGTCGGCCTCGCGGCGAATCCCGACTCCGGCAAGGACATCCGCCGCGTCGCCGCCGGTGCGTCGGTGTTCGACAACCAGGAAAAGCGCGCCGTTGTGGCGCGCTGTCTCGCGGGCATCGCTGCGGCGGATCCGAGTCCGTCTGTCCTGTATCTCGACGACCTGCGCGCCATCTCCCGCAGCGCGGTTGCGACCGCTGGTGTCGCCGGGACACCGGTCGCCGGCCCGCGCTACGGCAACGCCCAGGACACGGTCCGCGCGGCAGCGGCCATGCGAAAAGCATCCTGCGGCGCGGTCATTTCGCTGGGCGGCGACGGCACCAACCGGGCGCTGGCGAAAGGTTGGCTCGACGCGCCGCTCGTTCCCATCTCGACGGGGACCAACAACGTGTTCCCGGGCATGCAGGAGGGCTCCGCCGCCGGCGCCGCGGCCGCGCTTGTCGCGTCGGGGTCCGTGGCGCTGCGCGATGTCGCCCCGCAGGTCAAGGTCATCCACGTCGAGATCGAGGGCGAAGCCGACGACATTTCCCTGATCGACGCGGTGGCGACCGACGACCGTTTCGTCGGCGCCCGGGCGCTGTTGTCCGGCGACCGGCTGATCACCGCCGTGCTTACCCGCGCGATCCCGTCCGCTGTGGGAGTCACGTCCATCGCGGGCCTGCTCGAACCCATGTCGGACGAGGACGACGGGGCCATGGCGGTGGACTTCACAGCCAGGGGAAGATCGGCAAAGTGGCATGTCCGCGCGCCCATCGCCCCCGGCCGGTTCGACGACATCGCCATAGCCGACGCGCGCCGGATCGACCTCGGCGAAACGGTGGAGATCATCGGGCCCTGCGTGCTCGCTTTCGACGGCGAGCGCGAGCGCGTCATGCAGGCGGGGCAGCGTGCGACGCTCTCCGTGCGACGCGACGGTCCCCGCGTGATCGATATCAAATCCACACTGGAAGTGGCGGCCCGCGCCGGCGCCATGCTTTTTCCAACCGCAGAGGGAGTTCGTCATGCCGGTTGAAGTCCGATTGCTCAAGGTCGGTATGACCATGACCGAAGGCAGCGTTGAAGAGTGGTTTATCGCCGACGGCGACCAGGTGCAGAAAGGCGAAATGCTCTACCGCCTCGAGACCGAAAAGGTGAACATGGATGTAGACGCCGAAGCCGACGGCACCGTCAAGCACCTCGTCGGTGCGGGAACGGAGTTGGGCCCCGGCGATGTCATCGGGTTCATATTCGCGTCCGACGAGACCATTCCGGATGTCCTGCCGACTCCGACCCCATTGCCCGGAGAAGAGCCGGTCGCGGAGAAGAAGGCCCCTCCGCCGGCGGCAGCCGCCCCAGCGCCGGCCCCGAAACGCGCGGCCGGACGGCGCCCCGCGGCCTCCCCGGCCGCCCGGCGCCTGGCGGCGGAACTCGACGTGGACCTGGCGGACGTTGAAGGCACTGGCCCCCGGGGCCGAATCACCGAGGGGGATGTGACTGCCCAAGCCGACAAGGCCAAGACCCGGGATCAGCCCAGGCGCCGACAGCCGTCTTCGCCCGCCGCCCGCAGGCTCGCCGGCGAACTGGGCGTCGATATCGATGCGGTGGAAGGCACGGGGCCGGGTGGCCGCATTACGCGGGAGGACGTCGAGCGCGCCGCCGAGGCCGCCGAATCCGCGCCCGCCGCGGAACCGATGCGCGGAATGCGACGCACCATCGCGGAACGCATGTACGCGAGCCTTCGCGACACGGCGCAGCTCACCATGGAGATGGAAGTCGACATGGAAGACGCCGTGAAGCTCAGGACCCAGCTCGTCGCCGAATGGGAATCCGACGGCGTGCGTCCAAGCTACACCGACATCATCATTCTGGCCGCGGCCAAGGCCCTGACGAAGCACCCGCGCATGCACGCGACGCTCGCCGACGATGCCATCCTGCGCCACGATGCCGTGCACATGGGCATGGCCGTGGCCCTCGAGGAAGGGCTGGTCGTCCCCGTGATTCGCGATGCCCATGCCAAGGACCTCAAGACCATCGCAGCCGAGTCCCGCGAACTGGCCGAACGCGCCAGGAGCGGCCGGCTTGGCCTCGACGACATGAGCGGCGGCACGTTCACGGTCACCTCCCTCGGCATGTACGGCGTCGACACCTTCACGCCGATCCTGAACACGCCGGAATCCGGCATTCTCGGGGTCGGGCGCATCTATGGCGGCGTCGCCTGGCAGGGCGACGCGCCCGTACAGCGCAAGTTCCTGCGCCTGTCGCTCACCTGGGACCACCGCGTCCTCGACGGCGCTCCCGCCGCCGAGTTCCTGGTAGAGGTGCGCGGATACCTGGAGGCGCCTTTCCGGCTGCTCGTCTGACCGGTCGCACGACGCGCCTCACTGGTGAGACACTTGCCATTGACCTTACCCGGAGGACATCGTCATCGCGCGTCGCAACAGCAAAGAGTCCTCGTGCCGTGGATCGCCGGCATGCGCAACGGCACCGCTACGACGGTCCTGGCACCGATGCTGGCACTGCTGGCCGGCGCCTGTGGAGGCGGGGGCTCGAGCCCCGCGCCACCGCCCGCGCCGCCCCCGCCGCCGCCTCCCGCGCCGACAACCATCGATGTTCCGGCCGGACGCGCGGCGCTCGGACCGATCTCCGCGGGCGAGGTGCGTTTCCTGGCAGTCGCGACGGGCGGCGAGGAGACCGAACTCGCCGTCGCGGCAACCGGGGACGACGGCCGGTTTGCCCAGCGCGAGGTCGAAACGGAACACACCGGCCCGCTGCGCATCAATGTCGGACCGAATGACGAGGGAACGAGCCGGTATCTCTGCGACCTCCTGGATGGCTGCGTGGACGCGGACGGCGTCAGGGCCGAGTTTGGGGAGACACTGCCGTTGTCGTCGACGCTATCCGCCGCCGTCCCGTCCACCTCATCCGACACGCCCGACCCCGTCAACGTCACGCCGTTCACCACGGCGGCGGTGGAGAGAGCGATCGTGCTCGGCGGGCTGACCGCCGCGAACATCAATGAAGCGAAACGGGAAATGGCCGAGGCGCTCGAGCAGATCCTGTCGCAGATCACGCAGCGCGATCTCGATCTCGGAGAAGATCCCGCCGCGATCGCCATCGTCGACCTCACCGACGCGGCCGACCGCATCGCAGCCGATCACACGGACGTCGAATTCCTGGTCGCGATACTGAACGCGAGCCTGCTCGGACTCATCGGCCCAGACGCGGATGACGACGCGGTCCAACTGCTGGCCGCGGCCTTCGCCGAGTCGGGAGCCTTGCCCGAGAACGATACGGTGGCTGACGATCAGGCTGTCGATGTCGCCGACCTGCTCAGGGTCGCGACGGGTGAACTCGAGTCGCTGCTGGCAGACAGCGGGCGGCGGGAGCACGTACGCCAACTGCTCGGCCTCGCCGACGCGGCGGCGGGCGATGCGATGGTCGACCGGATGCACGACCTCGTGGTCACCTACGAGGGCGTGACCGACACGGTTGAACTGGAGCAGGTGGATAGCGACGGCGATGGCCTTTCGAACCTGACCGAAATCGAGGACGGGCTCGACCCGCAGAACTCGGACAGCGATGGCGACACCGTCGCCGACGGAAGTGATCCGTTTCCGCTGGACGGGACGAGAACGGTGGAGCCGGACGTCTTTCCTCCCGCGCGTGACTATGCCGGGCTGTGCGCAAATCCACGCCCGGGCGAGCCGGGCGACAGGCTGGGAACCTTCGTCGACGAGAACAACTGGCTGCGCTCCTGGAGCAACAACCTCTATCTCTGGTACGACGAGATCGTCGACGTGGATCCGGTCATGCATCCAACGCCGCGTTACTTCGATCTCATGAAGACTTTTGCCACAACCCCGTCGGGCGCCGACCGGGATCGGTTTCACTTCACCTATCCCACCGAAGTGTGGGAGCAACTTTCCCAGTCCGGTGTTTCGGCCGGCTACGGAATGGCGTTGGCAGCACTGGCCCGGCGACCGCCTCGAGACTATCGGATAGCGTATGTCGAGCCGAACTCGCCGGCCTCCCGTGCAAACCTGAGTCGCGGCGCGCGATTGCTGGCCGCGGACGGTGCCAGCGTAGCCTACGGCAGCGCAGCCGTCTTGAACGCGGCGTTCTTTCCCGACGACGCCGGGGAGACACACGAATTCCGGATTCAGGATCTCGGCGCCAGTGAACCACGCACGGTCTCGCTCACATCCGCCATCATCACGTCCGATCCGGTGCAGAATGACCGGGTCATGGAGACAGACTCCGGTCCAGTCGGCTACATGGTCTTCAACGATCACATCGCGACCGCGGAGCGGGAACTGGTCGATGCAATGACCGAGTTCGAACGGGCCGGCATCGACGACCTGGTGCTCGATCTGCGCTACAACGGCGGCGGCTACCTGGCGATCGCGAGTCAGGTGGCCTATATGATCGCGGGACCGTCATCGGCGGGACGGACTTTCGACGAGCTGCGCTTCAACGACAAACACCGGACATTCAACCCGGTCACCGGCAGGGTTCTTGCACCGGTTCCCTTCTACAACTCGACGGTCGGGCTTTCCGTCCCTTCCGGCAGAGCCCTGCCGAGCCTGGATCTATCGCGGGTATTCGTACTCACCAGCGGCGGGACCTGCTCCGCCAGCGAGTCGATCATGAACGGGCTGCGGGGCATCGACCTGGAAGTCATCCAGATCGGTACGACGACCTGCGGCAAACCCTACGGTTTCTACCCGGCGGACAATTGCGGCACGACGTATTTCTCTATCCAGTTCCAGGGCGTCAATGCCAAGGGATTCGGCGATTATCCGGACGGGTTCTCGCCGCAGAACACGGCGCGCCCCGAAGGCGTTTCCGTGCCGGGCTGCGTCGTCGGCGACGATTTCGGGCACGCGTTGGGAGACGTCGACGAAGCGCGGCTGAAGGCGGCGCTTCAATACCGCATCGATGAGTCCTGTCCTTCGCCCGCCGCGCTCCGATCGGCCAGGCCCACGGGAGGTTCGCAACTTTCGCCCGTGGTGGACGCAATCGTGCCAAAGTCCATCTGGCTGCAGAACCGATGGTGAAATGGGCCCACGTCGCATGGCTCGCGCTGGCGAGCGCCCTGGCGGCGGCACCCGACAGTGCTCCCGCCGTAGTCATGGACTCTTCGCCGGCAAGCCGCACCGACATTCAGCAAGCGGTCACGAACGCACTGGGCAAGGAAGTGCTTATCGCGGACGATGCCCTGACGACATCGAGTCTACTGATCATCGAGCGGCATACCCCGCGCACGATCGAGGGTCGGATCGCCAGCGGTCGGATCCTTGACGCGCCGGAGGTATTCCAACTCGTGCTGGAGAAAGACCGATGCGTCCTCGTTCACCGCCGCACGGATGTGGCGTATCCACTCGAAAACGCGCGCTGCCGAGCCGCTTCGCCCGCCCCTGACAGGGACGCCTCGTCGAACCAAAATCGATAAAGCCCTTGCTTTGACGCACGGCAATCGCATAATGGGCGCCATGTTGGACTGAATAAAGGAGGTGATCTGTGATATCTACGGTTGAGGGGTGCATCAACTCCTAAATCGGGGCGGGAACGCCCGACGTGGCCAAGGCCTGCGGACGTTCCCGCCAAATCGATAACGCCCTTTCCCCGCGCCGCATTTGTATGGCGCGGCGTTTCTTCATGACAATCGCTGGTCCTGCGCTAGTTCAGTGCATGTTCCGCACATGCCCTGCTGCACCGTCGTGCACATCATAAAGACACGATAACCAGTTGTTTTATCATCGGTTATCAGACACCACGGAATATCGGAGAGAGGACATGAAGCTCGCGGTCGAGTTTCCGAGCGTCACCTACCGCGAAGGCGGCGAGGGCATCGTCAGGCTGGCGCGCGGCATTGAAGACATCGGGTTCGATCAACTCGACACCTTCGATCACGTCATCATGGGATTCCCAACCCCCGAGCGCGCCGCGCCGATCTATCCGCCGAAGATGCCCGTCATGGAAGCGCTCATGACCTTGAGCTTCGTCGCTTCGGCCACGTCGCGCATCGGCCTCGGCACCGAAGTGCTGGTCCTCCCGCAGCGTCAGCCGGTACTGGTGGCGAAACAGGTCGCCACACTCGATACGCTTTCCGGCGGACGCGTGCGTCTCGGCGTCGGCGTCGGCTGGCAGGAATCCGAATACGACGCGCTGGAAGAACCGTTCCACAACCGCGGCAAGCGCATGGACGAGGCGATCCGGGTAATGCGCGCGTACTGGCGCGATGAGCAGGTGGACATCGCGGGCGACTACTACACGTCCACCGCCATGGCCATGGAGCCAAAGCCACCCCAGGGGGCGGACTTGCCCATTTGGATCGGGGGTGTCTCGGAGGCTGCCCTGCGCCGGGTCGGGGAACTCGGCGACGGATGGCTTGCCATGGCCATCGAAGATCCGGCGGTGGCGGCAAAGTGCAAGAACAAGATCGCCGCCTACGCGGAGGCCGCAGGTCGAGATCCGAAATCGATCGGCTATCAGCAGATGCTCGCGCCGCCGCCCAGAGACCAGGATGGCAAGCGTTTCTATTCCGACACGGATCGGGTCGTCGCGCGTGCCGTCGACGCGAAAGAAATGGGATTCGAATGGGGAGCGCTGAACGCGACGGCGATCTTCCAGTCAGGAGCGCGCAGCGTTGACGCGATCCTCGATGTTCTTGGAACCCTCCACGAGGCGATCCGCGCGGCAACCCGCTAATGCCAAGCTTCAAGAAATAACCGCGCCCTCCCCCAGGTGCGTTTCGAGCCAGCCTTTGAGCGGCACGTCCTCGTCCGTCGGCGACGTATACCCCATGCCTCCCGTGGGGCTCGCGCCTAGCAACTGGCGCCGAATCGGATCCGCTTTTTCGAGGTAGTGGTCCACCGTCATATCGTCGCGCGGACGCAGCCAACGATAGCTGTAGCCGAAGAACAGGATCTTGCGGGTGAACCTCGATACGTTCCGGCCCGATGCGTGCCATAGTCGCCGATCGAAAAACACCGCATCGCCGGCGCGCGCGCACACCGGCGTCGCGTCCGGATGCTCCGCACTGTCGGGCGGGAACTGCATCCGGTTGAACCGGTGGCTGCCGGGAATCACATGGGTGCTACCGCGGTTCGGCGTCTCGACATCGGTAAGCACAAACGCCACCTTGAGCGACACGCGCGGACGCGGGTCGGTCTCGAAGTCGATATTCAACCGGCCGCTGTCCTGGTGCCATCCCAGGCGGCCGGTCGGCGGCGGATGGTTCTCCGGCAGCGGCGGCGTGATGATGAGGTGGCTGTGGTAGAGCTGGATGTGCCAGCCGAGAATGTCGATGACCTTCGCGAATGTGCGAGGCCAGTCGATGAGTTCCAGGAACGCTTTGTCGAACCCGATGCAGTCCAGGTGGTTGAGCCGTTCGTGGGGCGTCAGCCCGTACTTGGGCCGGTACTCGACGTAGAGCCTGTCGGCCGCATCGATGACCCGTGCCAGGGTCGCCGCCGGAAGCACGTCCCTTGCGATGAAGTACCCCTGCTCGTCAAAGGATCTGCGCTCCTCGTCCGTCAGCCGGTAGTCCAAGCATCTGGCGTCCATGCGTCAAGAGTGTACACGCGTGGCGGCGATGGGGGGTACGCGAGGGAGGGCGGCGCCAACCTGTCGCCTATCAGCTTCTGACCAGCGATTCCCTTATCCAGGACAGTATTTCGCCGAAGGAGGAGTCGCCAGCTTCCAGCATGCCCACGATGAAAGTGTGGGCCGACGCTGCATTGACCGAGAGCTTCCAGCCGTTGAGCCGCAGGAATATATCCGTCACGAAGAAGGCCGTCCGCTTGTTTCCATCCACGAACGCGTGGTTCAGCAGCGAGGATTGGAACAGAGCCGCAGCCATTTCCGCCAGATCCTCGTAGTACCCCGTCTGCGGCCGGTACAGGGCGCTTTCGAGAAGTCCCTTGTCGCGAATCCCCGATAGTCCCCCGAATCGCTCGATGAGTCGATCGTGAATGGCGATGGCTTCGTCCGCCGAAAGGAACTGGACGGCTTCACTCTGCAAGGCGCCGACCCAGTTCCTCGTTCTCGGCCATCGATGCTTCCAGATGGTCCAGCACAAGCGGGCGCAGGCGTCGCCTGCGCACATAGTCGCCAATCGCTTCGGTCAACAATCCGGAGATGGTCTGATGCGACTCTCGAGCCAGTTCCTGCAGCGCCTGCCACTCGGCCTGCTCGACTTTCGAACTGATCTTGATCGCAGCCATCGCCCGAGACTATATGGGCGTGTCAAGACATGTCAAGACGCTCGATCCACAATGTGGTTGCGCTCCAGAATGAACGCGACCGGCGACGACGCGCCGTGCTTCACGCCCGCCCAAGCCCGACTGTTTCGCCCATCCCACCCTCGCCATCCTTTAGATCTTGCCGCTGTGTCTTGCCGCTGACGCGGCAAGTCCGACAGTCTGGTAGTCTGCCCGCAACCTCGCCCGGGCTAATGAATGCAATTCGGTCTATTCGTCTACTGCACTGTGGGACGCCGCCATGAACTCGAAGCTGGCATGGCGGGCAAAAACCCGGCGCTCTATGGCCGCATGCTCGAGGAACTCGCCGACTACGCGCGGTTCGCGGAAGCCCGGGGATATTTTGGCTTCGGCCACCCCGAGCACCACCTGCAGATCGAGGGCTTCGAGATCGCCAACGATCCCGCGCTGATGGCGATGTGGCTCGGACAGCACACCGAGACCATGCGGATCGTCACCTGCGGCTTCGTGTCCACCGCGAACAATCCTCTCGCCACGGCCGAGAAGATCGCCACCATGGACCACATGCTCGGCGGTCGACTGGGGATAGGACTCGTGCGCGGCTACCAGGCGCGCTGGGTGGAGAATTTCAAGGTCCGTCCGGAACTCAAGGCGGTCGGGCCGTGGACGAAGGACACGCCGGACGACGACCTCAACCGGCGCTATTTCACCGAGTTCGTCGAGGTGGTGACCAAGGCGCTCGCCAGCGAGACGTTCGCGCACCGGGGAGAGTTCTGGACCTTTCCGCCGACGGATTTCGTCAACCCGCACCCCCATCCCGTCTATACGCGATTCGGCCAGGGCGTGGATGCCGACATGCGCGTCGAAGAGATCGGCATCGCGCCGCGACCCCTGCAGGCGGAAATACCGCTGTACGGCGGCTTCTCGGCGAGCCTGCGCACGGCGAAGTTCTGGGCGAGGCACAAGGGCCGCCCCATCGTCCTTTCGGGGAATACGGAGTTCCTGCAGCTACTCTGGCGCGAGTGGCGCGAAGAGGCCGAGGCTTACGGCCACGACGTCCGGCCAGGCAAGGAAGCCTGCTGGGGAGGGATCATGGTCTGTGCCGAAACCGACGCCAAAGCCCAGGCGCTGTTCGAAGACATGCAGTGGTTCTGGGACACCTGGGCCACGCCCTTCGGACAGGGCGTTCCCGAACTCCTGGTCGGCTCTCCCGACACCCTCAACAAGCGCATCGAGCGCATCTCAAGGGCGGTGCCCATCGACGAGGCCTTCCTCCTGATTCCGGCGGGCATTCACGCTCCGGAACAGATCCACGACTCCCTCGACCTGTTCGCGCGCAAGGTCATGCCGAACTGGGGGTAATGGACGGTCGCTACCCGGAAGCCGCCCGCTCCGTGATCGCATCGTAGGTCAACGCCCTGAGCCTCTCCCGCAGCGGCCAGGGCGATCGCATGAGCTGGATCATTCCGACGACGATGATCTCCTCCACGGGGTCGATCCAGAACACGGTGCCGGCGGCGCCGCCCCAGGAATATTCGCCGACGGAACCCACGGCGTCATCCCGGAGTTCGGTGACCAGGCCGAAGCCAAGGCCGAAACCGAAGCCGCGGAAGCTGTCCTTGCCCTTGTCGTCCTCGTCGAGCGGCCGTTCGCCGCGTCCCCCGCCGGAGAGCGCGGCAGGCAGGTGGTTCTCAATCATCAGGTCGACGGTCTCCGGACGCAGGATGCGGACCCCGTCCAGTTCGCCTCCATTGCGGAGCATCTCGGCGAACCGCATGTAGTCGCGGGCAGTCGAAATGAGCCCGCTGCCCCCTGAGTACATCGTTCCCGGCCTGCCCTTCCCCATCCAATCGAGGTCGAACGCAGCAAGTTTGCCTTCTTCCTCGTCCCAGACATGGTTGGGCAGCAGCCGGGACATCTTGTCCTCGGGGACGTTGAAGAACGTGTCGCGCATGTCGAGCGGGCGAAACAGGCGCTCGCGCAGGAAGACATCGAACGTCTGGTCGCTGATGCGCGCCACCGCAGCGCCGACCACGTCCGACGCCACGCTGTAATGCCACCTTGCGCCGGGCTCGTATTTGAGCGGCAGCGTCGCCAGGCGCTCGATGAAGCCATCCAGGTCGGCGGCACGGAAAGGTTTGACCTCATTGTAGAGCCCGTCCACCGGATCGCTCGAATCGGAGCCGTAGGAGAATCCCGCCGTATGCGTCAGGAGATGCCGCATGGTCATGGTATTTCCGACAGGGACGCGCTCCCCATCCTCGCCGAGCAGTTCGAGCGCTTTGAGTTCGGGCAGGAACTTCGCGACGGGGTCGTCCAATTCGAAGGCATCTTCCTCGTGCAGCATCATTGCGGCGACCGCCGTGATCGGCTTGGACATGGAATAGATACGGAACAACGCGTCCTCCGTGAGTGGCCGATCATCGTTCACGCCACGCTGTCCGACGGTGGACACGTGCACGATCCTGCCGTCGCGCGCGACCATCGTCAGCACGCCGGCCAACTTACCTTCATCGACGAATTCCTGGGTCGCTGCCGTGAGTCGCTCCAGTCCCTCGCCGGACATGCCAACGCTCTCGGGCTGTGCAACGGGTATCTCGCCGGCGCCAGCGGATGTTGCAAGGAACATGGCAATGGCGCGCGTCGCGGTACGTTTCATGGATTCTCCTTCGCGGGGGATGACCTGCAGCGGCGTTCCCACAGCACGTTGGTTTCGGTACTTTTTTGGCCCGGCAGCCCGTAGGCCGCAGCGGGTGCATTCTACGCAAACAGATTGGCAAAACGCTCGCGCAATGCGTTCTTCTGCACCTTTCCCATGACGTTGCGGGGCAGGTCTTCCACGCAAATTACGCGCTTTGGCTGCTTGAACCGCGCGAGCCTGTCCTTTAGGGCCCTCTCGACCATGCCGACATCCACCGGACGGTCTCGCGGCACGACCACCGCAACGACCCCCTCGCCAAAGTCCGGGTGCGGCACGCCGATCACGGCGCTCTCCGACACTTCCGGCATGTCGTCCATCAGCGTTTCCACTTCCTTCGGGTAGACGTTGTAGCCGCCCGAGATGATCAGGTCCTTGGCACGGCCGACGATGGAGATGCGACCCTCGCCGTCCATCACGCCCAGGTCACCGGTCTGAAAGAAGCCGTCGCTCCTGAACTCCTCCGCGGTCTTGTCCGGCATTTCCCAGTAGCCCCGAAAGACATTCGGACCGCGCACCTCGATACCCCCGATTTCCCCCTCGCCCAGCACGCCACCATCGTTCGCGATGCGTGCTTCCACTCCGGGCAAGGCGAATCCCACGGTCCCTCCAATGCGCTCGCCGACCAGGGGATTCGACGTGCTCATCAACGTTTCGGACATGCCGTAGCGCTCCAGGATCCGATGTCCCGTCCGGGCCTCGAAAGCCGCGAACGTCTGCGCCGCCAGGGGCGCGGAGCCGGAAATGAAAAGGCGCATGCCCTGGCAAACGTCCCTCGAAAACGCGTCGCGGGCCAGCAGCCGCGTATAGAACGTCGGCACGCCCATCATGACCGTCGAGCGCGGCAGGTGCTCGATCACGGAGTCCGCGTCGAATCGCGGCAGGAAGACCATCGACCCGCCGCCGACGAGCACGCAGTGCAGCGCCACGAACAACCCGTGCACGTGGAAGATCGGCAGCGCGTGCAGCAACACGTCGTCGGACCTCCAGCCCCAGGCGTCGCACAGCGTCCGCGCGTTGCTCTTAAGGTTCCCGTGGGTCAGCATGGCACCCTTGGGCCGGCCCGTCGTGCCGGACGTGTAGACGATGGCGGCGATGTCGTCCAACGTGCGCGACACCGTCGATTCAAGTACCTGCGCCGCGTCCATCCGGTCGGCGAAGGTGCCGCGCCCGCCCGCGTCCAACGTTTCGGTCGGGACGTCGGACTCAACCGGTTGCGAGGGGTCGCAGACCAGCAGCGCCGGCTTCGCGTCCGACAGGAAATACTCCATCTCGGCCGCCGTATAGGCGGTGTTGAGGGGCACGTAGATCGCCCCTAGCTTGAGGCAGCCGAGATAGAGCGCGAGCGCTTCCGGCGTTTTCTCCGTCTGCGTAACGACGCGGTCCCCAGGCTGAACTCCCAGGTCGACTAGCGCCCCCGCGGCCCGTGATGTCCGGTCCTCGAGATCCCCATAGCGCCAGTCGTTCCGATCCGGCAACCACAGGCAGGCGGCATCCTCGTCCGTGCGAAACCGCGTCTCGAACAGCGAATAGACGTTGTCGTTCATGGTTTGCGGGTCAGATTCCGCCCTTGCGTTGAGACTGCACCAAGCGGCGCTTGAGCCTCAAAGCCGGTACGGGTGCGGGCCGAAGTTGGCCTCGTAGTACGGCGAAACCATGCGGCCCGGAGGAATGACCGCGTCCACCGCCCGGCAGTCCTCTTCGGTCAGCGTGTAATCGGCCGCGTCCAGGTTGTCGTCCAGTTGCTCCATTGTGCGCGGCCCGATGATGGGGCTCGTCACCCCGGGCTGCGCCATCACCCACGCCAGCGCGAACTGCGAGAGCGGCACGCCGCGATCGTCCGCGATCGACTGCAACCCGTCGATGACGTCAAAGATGCCCTGGTGGAAACGCGCGCTCACCTGGTTGCGCTCCTCGGCGAAGCGCGTCCCCGGAGGCGGATCCTCGCCGCGCGTGTATTTGCCCGTCAGCATTCCCCCGGCCAGGGGACCCCATGGAATGGTCGCCGCGCCATAGGTCTGCGCCATCGGTATCAGTCCGCGTTCCACGCGACGGTCCAGCAGGTTGTAAGGCATCTGCTCGCAGATGAACCGGTTCAGGCGGTATTTCTCGGACGCCCACAGCGCCTCGACGAACTGCCACGAGGCGAAGGTGGAGGTCCCGATGTAGCGCACCTTGCCGGCGTGAATCAGGTCGTCCAGCGCGCGCAGTGTCTCGTCGATGGGCGTCTCCGAGCGCGGGCGATGGACCTGGTAGAGATCGATGTAGTCCGTCTGCAATCGCTTGAGGCTCGCATCGCACGCCTCGAGGATGTGCCTGCGGGACAGGCCCTGCATGTTCGGGTCGTCATCGGACATCGCACCGTGGAACTTGGTCGCCACGACAATCCGGTCGCGCTTGCCGTTGCGCGCGAGCGCTTCGCCGAGGACCTGCTCGCTCAGTCCCCGGCCATAGGCGTTGGCCGTGTCGACGAAATTGACGCCGCGTTCAATGGCCCGGTCCACCATCGCGTACGCGTCTTTCGGCGCGGTCCGGCGTCCGTAGGTCATCGCTCCAAGGCACAGGTTGCTCACCCTGACGCCGGTGCGCCCCAGCAATCGCATTTCCACAGGCACTGAATTCTCTCCTCCGAAGTGTCGGCCCGTCATTCTCTCCCCATAGTCCCGGTCCGTCCAACCAGACTCGACGAGGAGCCGCGAACGTCAGCGAACCCGACACCGGACGACCCTATACTTCGGGCAGCACATCGGCCAGGAGGCGTTTGTCCCATGAAAGATTTCACCGGCAAGCTCGCGGTCATCACCGGCGGCGGATCGGGTATCGGGAGAGCGCTCGCCCGGCAACTGGTGGCCGAGGGTTGCAGCGTTGCCACCTGCGACATCCTCGAGGACAACCTTGCGCAAACGAGTCGGCTTTGCGAGGGCGAAGCCGCGCAGGGGTGCGCCGTCAGCGCGCACCGGTGCGACGTGGCTGTCGAGGACGAGGTCATCGCTTTCCGAGAGGCGGTCAAGTCGGCGCACGACACCGACCACATCGACCTGCTGTTCAACAATGCCGGTGTCGGCGGCGGCAGCAGCTTCGTCGACCAGGACCGCGACGAGTGGGAGCGCACATTCAATATCTGCTGGTTCGGCGTCTACTACTGCGCCCGCGCCTTCATGCCCATGCTGGTGGCGAGCGCCGACGCGCACATGATCAACACCAGCAGCGTCAACGGTTTCTGGGCGACGCTCGGACCCGGGAGCACCCATTCGGCCTACAGCGCCGCGAAGTTCGCCGTAAAGGGCTTCACCGAAGCGCTGATCACGGACTTCGCCAACAACGCGCCGCACGTCAAGGTGTCCGTCGTCATGCCCGGCCATATCGGCACGTCGATCGGCATCAACGTGCAAAGGATCATGCGCGGAGGGGAAATCGCCGGGGAAGCGCTGGCCCGCGCGCGCAGACGCTATACGGCGCTGGGGGTGATCGACAGCTCCGCCAGCGACGAGCAGGTGCGCGAGGTCGTCGCCGGAATCGGCGAGTGGTTCCGTCAAAGCGCCCCGACGACTCCGGCGCAGGCCGCGTCGATCATCCTGGACGGCGTGCGCGAAGAGCGCTGGCGCATTCTCGTCGGCGACGATGCCCACCACCTGGACGAGATGGTGCGGGAAGCGCCGGAAGACGCCTACACCGAAGCGTTCCTGGCGAGACTGCGCGCCCGCACCCAGTGGAATCTCGGCTGATCGGGTTCCGTGATCCGACTGAAACGTTCGACGGGCGCGGTCGCCGCGAGGTTCACGTCCCGCAGCGAGCACGCCGGCAAATCCCCTCGGATCAGTCCTCCGACAGCGCCGCCAGCAGGCGCGGGGGCGAAATCGGGAGATCGTGCACGCGGACTCCCGCCGCGCCCCGAACCGCGTTCGCGGTAGCGGCCAGCGGCGCCACGATGGGCGTCTCGCCGCATCCGCGAACTCCGAACGGATGCGAGGGATTGGCGACCTCCACGATGTGCGTATCTATCATCGGCAAGTCCGATGCGACCGGGACGCGATAGTCGAGGAACCCCGCGTTGTCCAGCCTGCCCTCGGAGTCCCAGATGTACTCCTCGTTCAGCGCCCAGCCAATGCCCTGCGCCGCGCCGCCCTGCAACTGTCCTTCGACGTAGCTCGGATGCACGGCCTTGCCCGCATCCTGCACGGCGGTAAAACGCAAGACGTCGGTCTTGCCGGTGTCCCGATCGATCCTGACGTCCGCAACGTTCACCGAGAAAGCCGGGCCGGGGCCTTGCGCATTCAGCGATGCCGTCGCGTTGATCGGCCCGCCGGTCCGCGCCGCATCGCCCGCGATCTCGCGCAGCGACAGCGGCTCCACATCCACGTTGGCACCCGCCTTCGGCACTGCGCGACCGTCGACCCAGTCGACCTGGTCGACGTCGACGTCCCAGGTGGCCGCAGCGCGTTCCCGCATTTCCGCGATGATCTTGCGCGACGCTTCGATCACGGCCATGCCGGTAGCAAAGGTCGTGCGGCTGCCGCCGGTGGCATTGTTGAAGCCAACGCTTTCCGTGTCCGCCACCACCACCTGGATGTCCTCGTAGGGAATGCCCAGCGTCTCCGCGCACTGCAGCGCCATCGAGGCCCGCGACCCGCCGATGTCGGGATTGCCCTCCACCACCGTCACCGTGCCGTTCTCATTGACCAGCACTTCCGCCGACGACTGGTTGCCGCCGTTGAACCAGAACCCGACGGCAACGCCGCGGCCCTCGTTCTCGCCGAGTTCCGCGGCGTAATTCGGGTGGCTCCTTGCCGCCTCAAGACATTCCCGCAGCCCCACCTTGGAGAACCTCGGCCCGTAGGTGGACTGGCTACCCTCGCTGACGGCGTTCTTCAGGCGCAACTCGATCGGGTCCATGCCAAGCTTCCGAGCCAGTTCATCCAGCGTCGACTCGCCGGCGAAGTTCGACTGCGGCGAGCCGGGCGCCCGGTAGGCGGCGACCTTGGGCTTGTTGACCACCACGGTGTAGCCCTCGATGAGGAAGTTCGGACAGGTATAGCCAGCGAAGATGCACATGCATCCGGGGCGCATCGGCCCGCCGCCCCGATAGGCGCCGGCCTCGTACCAAAGCTCCGCCTGCATCGCGGTCAACGTGCCGTCGCGCTTTGCTCCTATCTTCACCCGCGAGCGCGTGGCGGACACGGGGCCCGAGGCGCGGAACACCTCCTCGCGGCTCATGACCATCTTGACGGGACGCCCCGACTGTCGGGACATGACAACGGCGAGCGGCTCCAGGTACAGCGTGAGCTTGCCGCCGAATCCGCCGCCGATCTCACTCGCTATGACCTTGATCTTCGACACGTCCATTCCCAGCACCCCGGCCACGGAGCCGCGAACGCCGAAGTGGCCCTGGGTGGAGCACCAGACCGTCGCGCGCCCCTCCTCGTTGATGTCGGCAACACAGGCGTGCGGCTCGATGTAGCCCTGGTGCACTGTCGGCGTCGAGTATTCGCCCTCGACGATGACGTCCGCCAATTCGAAACCTGCCTCGAGGTCGCCGCCGGAGAGCATGTGTTTTTGCGGTATGTTCGACGGTTTGGTCGGCGTCTCGGGCAACCCCTGGGTGAAGATATCGTCGTACAGGAGCGGTGCGTCCGGCGCGGTCGCCTCCTCCAGCGACATCAGAGCCCGCAGCGGCTCATATTCCACTTCGATGGCTTCGAGGGCCCGGTCGGCGATGGTCGTCGATGACGCGGCGACCGCGGCGACCGCATGGCCGTGATACAGGACGCGATCGCGCGCAATGACATTGACGGCCAGGTCCGGATCCTTGACCTCGCTCAGCGCCGGCAAGTCGTCACCGGTGACGACGGCCAGCACGCCGTCCATCGCCAGCGCCTTGCTCGTATCGATACTCAAGATGCGCGCGTGGGCGTGGGGGCTTCTCAAGACGCGCCCCTGGATCATGCCCGGAAGGCTGAAGTCCGCGCCGTAGTTCGCGCGTCCCGTGACCTTGTCGACGCCGTCCGGTCTGACGGGCCGCGTTCCCACATATCGAAAGTCGATCGCTTCGCTCATTGGTGCTCGCTTGCCTGCTGGATAAGCCCATAATGATGCCACAGTGCGCCAGCGAACTGACGTGCTCGATCCTCAAGGCAACAGTCGTCATCCCGGAACACCGGCCAATGAAGCCCGGCCGCAGCGCCATGAACGCACCATCTCCCCGCAGCATCCTCGCGTGGATGTGCGTCCTGATCGCGGTCAACCAACTGGGTTTCGGCGCGGTGATTCCGGTGCTTCCGCTGTACGCGCAGTCATTCGGCGTGCCCCAGGTCGCCATCGGCGCGACCATCGCCGTCTACGGATTGGCCCGGTTCCTGCTCGCCGTGCCCGCAGGCCAAGTTGCCGACCGCCTGGGCAGGCGCAACGCCCTGGCCATCGGCGGCGCATTGTCCACCCTGGGAAACTTGTGGTCCGCCATGGCTGGAAGCTACGTGGAACTGGTAGCGGCCCGTTTCGTGTCTGGCGCCGGCGCAGGCGTGGTGCTGACCGCCGGCCTGATCGTGCTGGCCGACATCACGCACGCCTCGACGCGCGGTCGCACCCTCGCCATCTACCAGGGAGTGTTCCTGTTCGCCGTCGGCATCGGTCCGCTGCCAGGCGGCTACCTGGCCGAGCGTTTCGGGCTGGAAGCGCCATTCCTGGTCTACGGCCTGGCCAGCGCCGTCGTTGCCGCCATCGCCTGGTTCGGCGTGGCCGAAACGCGCGAAATGGGCGCGTCCGAACGCGACCCGAGCGTTTCGATCCTGCCGTGGCGCAGCCAACTGCGGGCGCTTGCCGGCAATGCCGGTTTTCTGCTCGTATGCCTGATCAGCCTGACCGGCGCCGCGGCGCGAACCGGCGCCCTGTTCAGCATCGTTCCGGTACTCGCGCGCGACCGCCTGGGACTGGACCCCAGCGACATCGGCTTCGGTCTGGCCCTCGGCAGCATCATCGGACTCGCCATAACCTATCCGGCGGGCGCGCTGGTGGATCGCTACGGGCGCAAGGCCGTCATCGTACCGACCACCATCCTGACCAGCATGTCCATGCTCTGTTTCAGCCTGGCCCCGGCATACGCGTGGTTCCTGCTGGCGTGCGCCGTCTGGGGAGGCGCGAGCGCGGCCGCCGCCGCCGCGCCGTCGGCCTATGCCGCCGACTCCGCGCCACCGGGACTGAACGCCGCGGCGATGAGTTCCTACCGGACGATAAGCGATATCGGCTACGTCGTCGGCCCGATCCTGCTCGGTTGGCTAGGCGACGCAGCCGGCCTCGACGCGCCTCTGTGGACCGCGGCGGCAGCGCTTCTGGCCGCAACCACCCTGTTCGCGGTCATCGCCCCGGAAACGCACCGTAACCGATAGACTGTCCCGCGACGGGGCTTGTTCGAGGAAACGGTGCGCGTATCGGGCTTCAGCGGTCTGGCGGTCCTGGTCCTGCTATCCACCCTGCCCGCCCGCGGCGCCGAGTGGAGCAATACCGAGCTGCAATTGCAGTTCGGCAACCTGGACATTCCGACTTTCGCCGGCGGGGGCGATGCAGACCATCTCATCTACACGCTGCAGCACGCGAGCGGATGGAAATACGGCGACAACTTCTTTTTCGTCGACGCGCTCGACGCCCGGGACCCGGGGTTTCAGGACTTCGACCTCTACGGAGAGTGGTACTCGAACTTCAGTCTCGGCAAGATCCGGGGCAAGAAAACGGGTGGCGGGATCGCTTCCGACGTCGGCCTCATCCTGGGCATCAACTGGGGCGCCGACGCCAATGTGAAGAAGTATCTGCCGGGATTGCGGCTGTCTCTCGACCTGCCCGGCTTCGCGTTCGCGAATCTCGATGTCGCCGCCTACATCGACGACAGCGAAGGGGCGGCATCCGGGGGCGCGCCGCGGGAGGACGACGCCTTCATGCTGGATTTCAATTTCGCGCGGCCGTTCCGAATCGGCGAGTCGAGCTTCAGCATCGAAGGCCACGTGGAGTACGTCGCGGGGCGCGAGAATGAATTCGGCAGCAGGGTCGAATCATGGATCCTCGCGCAGCCGCAACTGCGCTGGAATCCAAACGATCGCATCTCGGTCGGCATCGAGTACCAGTTCTGGATGAACAAACTCGGCGACGGCGCCACCGACGAAAGCGCCCTGCAGGCCCTGTTTGTCTGGAAACTCTAGACACCGCCGAGCTGGAGACCTGGGCCGAGAACGTGCTGGACGCCGGAACGATCGACGACGTATTCCATCCGGGCTCCTGAGCCCAGGACCATGGCCGGGCGAAGGTTATTTCACAAGGTTGCCGAGACCTTGAGTCAGGCGATAGGTGCGTCCCGCCTCGAAGCCACCGAAGGCTTCCTTCTCTCCACCCGGCCAGGTCACGATCACGTTCTCGGCCCGTGGCTCCCGGCCGAGACCGAAGTGCACCCGCGGATCGCTTGACGCGAGGTAGCTCGCGCCCGGCTGCACATCGCGGCGCAGGCGGGCGGCTCCGACGGTTGCGGTAACGCTCGCCGCGTGCGCATCGCAGCCTGCGGCCGCGCGTACTTCGAATCGGACCCAGTTTCCCCGGGCAACCTTGTTCATCAGGAGATACGGCTCGGCATCGCGATTCACGACCAGCAGGTCCAGGCCGCCGTCGTTGTCCACGTCGCCGACGGCGACACCCCGGCTTGTGTGCACGAGCGGCGGACTGACGCCGCCCACGGGCGCGACTTCCTCGAATCGGACCGAGTTCTCCGCCGCCTTGCCGCGATACAGCGTGTTGGGCTCGGCGAATTCCTGCACAACCGAGGGATCCGAGGACTCGATTCGACCATTCGCCTCGTACAGGTCCAGGCGGCTATCGTTGTCGAAATCCGCCAGGGCCACGCCGAAACGCGTATGGCGCAGGCTCGAAGCACCGAGCCCCACCGCGCGGGTGGCGTCGACGAAGTAGCCGCCTTCGTTGCGGAAGAAAGAATCGGTCTGCTGCTCCATGTTCACGACCAGCAGGTCGGTATCGTCATCGTCGTCGAAGTCCGCCGCGGCGACACCCATTCCGGCCTTTTCGATGCCGTGCTCGTCCACGGCGCAACCCCAGAGCAGCGAATCGTCCTCGAAGCGCAGGTCCCCGCGATTCAGCCACAACTGGTTGACCAGCATGTCGTTGGCCACGAACACGTCCGTGAGTCCGTCCCGATTGAAGTCTGCGCCGACGATTCCCAGACCGTTGCCGAAGGCGACATTGATGCCGGCATCGAAGGTGGTGTCCGTGAAGGTGCCGTCGCCGTTGTTCCGGTACAGCCGATCCATGGCCGGGAGCGCGTATTGTCCGGGACCGCAATACGTGATCGCTCCGCGCACATAGCAGTCCCGCTCGATTTCGGGCGTCCAGTTCATGTAGTTGACGACGAACAGGTCCAGATCGCCGTCCGCATCGAGATCCAGGAAGGCCGCCGCGCTGCCCCAGCCCGGATCGTCGACCCCCGCCGCGATCGACACGTCCTCGAATCGTCCCGCGCCGTCGTTCCTGTACAGGACGTTCGGACCGTAGTTCGTGACGTACAGGTCGACATCGCCGTCGTTGTCGTAGTCGCCCGCCGCGGCGCCCATGCCATAGCCGCGATCGTCGGCGCCGGACGCTCCCGGCGCTTCTTCGAAGTATCCGTCGCCGCGGTTCAGGTAGAGCCGGTTGGGCGCGTCGACGTTGTCCGAACCGATTCGACCGCTCTGGACCAGGTATGCGTCGAGGTCGCCGTCGCCGTCCACGTCGGCCAGAGCCGCGCCCCCGGCGAGGATCTCCGGCAATAGCGGGCGGGCGGTGTAGCCGGATCGGTGCTCGAAATCGAGACCGCGCTGTCGAGCTTCCTCGCTGAACCATGGACCATCCCGCACCCCTGAGGGTGAACACGCCGACATCACCGACAGGAGCGCCATCCCGGTGACCGCCGCGAGGATCCCGAAGTTCGCTCGCATCAGGGCGCGGCCTCCAGTTCCTTCAGTCGTTGCTCGGTTGCTTTAAGCTCATAGGCCGGAGCGTTGTTCTCTTGTGCCATCCGGAAAGCTCGCCGGGCCTCTTCCATTCGACCGGTCTCAGCCAGGCTGCGGGATAGGTAAGCGTGCCCCACCGCGAACTCCGGGTCCAGGCGGACTGCGCGCCTCAGGTGCTTGATCGCCTGCGGCCAGCGCTTGCGCTCGCCTTCGACCATGCCCAGGTACAACAGTGTCACCGGCAGCGCCGGCGCGAGGCGTACCGCGGTCTCAAGGGCGGCCATGGCCTCGTCATACCGGCCGAGGCCGATCAACAGTCGCCCGCGCTGCTCGTAACCGTAACCGAGCGAGGGGTTCAAGACGATGGCGCGTTCGATGTGGCGGAGCGCGTTATCCAGTTGCCGGCGGCCGCGGTAACGGTCCGCGATATTGAGGTGAAAGGGAAAGAAATCAGGATTGATCGAGAGGCCCCGCTGCACGAGTTCGAACGCCTCGTCGACGCGGCCCGCCCGCGCGTACGCAAGGCTCAGCGCATTCAGGACTTCGCACGTACGCAGCGCGTGATGGCCCGTCTCTCCACACGTCTCGTCGGGCTGCTCGGCACGCAATACTTCGAGGATCGCGAGCGCGTCATCGACCTTGCCCGCACCGAGCAGGTTCTGGGCAAACGAGAACCGGCCGATTCCCCGAACGAAAGCTGCCTTTTCCGCGGCGCGCGGGTCCCTCCAGGAAAGCGGGTCCGCCGACCGGCCCAATGCCACGGCCTTGCGCGCCTCTTCCATCCGGCCGAGCGCCCTGAACGCGAATCCCAGCGTGCGATAGATGTACGGATGGCGATAGTCCCGCGCCAGCGGTTCGAGCAGGGTCACGGCATCGGCGTGTTTTCCCTGGGCGATCAGCGCGCGGGCCCGTCCAAAGGCCGCTTCCTCGTCCGCCCCCAGGGCATCGGCACGCTCGAAGGCCGTCATGGCCTCAGAGGGGCGATCCAGGTCCAGCAGCCAGGTGCCGTGCCAGAGCCAGGCCGGCGCGTAGTCCGCATCTATCTCGATCGCGCGTTCAAGGTCGTCAAGCGCTGCCTGATACCGCCCATGCCTGCCCCGCAGCAGCGCGCTGAAGTACGGCCAGCGGAAGTCCGCCGGGTCGAGGGCCGCAGCCTGCGCGTAGGTGATCAGCGCCTCATCGAGGAAAAGGTTGTTCTCGTAGGCCATGGCCAGGCGGCCCCGCATCAGGCCCGAGGTCGGCAACGAGCGGGCGTCCTGGATCATCCCGTCGAGAAACTGCGCGAGATCCTCATCCGGTGAGTCGACGCCGGCGACCACCGGCGGTTCGACCGCGTCGTTCTTGCCGTTACAGGCTGTCAGGGCGATTCCAGACGTCAGCCACACGACGAGACTTGCGAAGGCCATCGAAGACCGAGTCCAGCCGCGTCCGTTGTGGTCCATGAAGAAAGCGCTCCATTGGAGTGGGGGCATTTTGCTCCGATCAGATGGTGGGCCACCAGCGTGTCGCAGTCCGGGCCGCCCATGCTCGGTGACCCACACTTGTTGAAGGCTGCCCAATTTCGATCGTGCTCACACGCTCTGTCAAGCCCGGTCGTCAAAGGACTCTGCGGCGAGCGGCGGGCGCAGATGTTGTCAACACGGGCGGCGGGCGCAGATTGACAAGAACGCATGGTTGGTGTACCAAGGGGGGTGTAGTTATGGGAGAGGACACCGTCGGCGCGGCATCGTGTGTCGGCGAGTGGTGTAACAACCATTCCCCAGTGATGCGACGTCACCGGTTGCTTTTTGACAACCTATAAGGGGGAAATTAATGACTACCTATTCCACGAGCTGGCGACAGCTCGGCATTGCGGCATTCGCCGCGATCGGCATGACGTTCTGCCTGCCTGCGTCGGCCCAGTCCGACGAAGACGAGGGAGAAGACGCCGATGACGATTCGCTGGTCGAAGAGATAATCGTCACCGCCACCTACCGCGACACGCAGTTGATGGACACGCCCTTGACCATCACGGCGTTGACGGACATCGAGATCGAGCAACGGGGCGTCGAAGACATCACGGACCTGTTCCTGTCGGTCCCGGGACTCAACTATGGGCAGGCCGCGCCGACCTGGCACTACGTCAACGCGCGCGGGATCGCCCAGTTCAGGTCCCCGACGGGGCCGGTGTCGATGTACATCGACAACACCCCGGTACAGGGCCTGGGCGCACGATCACCGCAGCTTCCGAACTTCGACCTGGAGCGCATCGAAGTGCTGAAGGGGCCGCAGGGCACGCTCTACGGCCAAGGCAGCATGGCGGCGGCGGTCCGCTACATCACCAAGAAGCCGAGTCCCGAGGGCTTCGACTGGGCCCTCTCCGCTAGGGTCGAGAACCCGTACCATTCCGATGACACGGGGCACCGCATCGACGCCATGATCAACATTCCGCTCGGTGAGCGGATCGCGGCGCGCATTACGCCATACTCGCGGAACAAGCCCGGCATCCTCGACAAGTACGGACCCCGAATCATTCCGGATGTCGATTTCCGCGACGAGTTCGGATTCCGGGCCCAACTCTCCTGGTATGCGAGTGACAGGGTCACGGTCAATTTCACGCGCCACTTTGTCGACTCCACGCACGGCGCTCCCGGGACCGCCCATCACTGCTACGTGGACGGCCGCCCCGCTGCAGGCAATCTCGCCCCCGGCGATTTTGTCGCCCAGATACCGCGCTTTCCCGTAACGGCAGGCCTGGCTTCGGGCGCCGACTGGATCGACCCGGCAACGAATTGCGAAAGGGGCGAGAACGGCGCGTTGGACGGAGAGACCGCGAGATTCAAGGCGGGCCCCGAGCACGTCTACGTGACGCACATGGCCTCGCCGCAATGGAACGACGGTGGATGGTCGAAGACGTGGATCAACAACCTCAGCATCGAATGGGAGCTCGATTTCGCGGACCTGACATGGTCCTCGGGGATATACGAGCACCACATCGCCCACTCGGAGGAGCAGAGGGTCGGCGGCCGATTCGGCACCCTTACCCCGGACAGTCTTCCCCAGGACAGATTTCATGCATGGCTTTCTCAGCCTGATAATCACAAGCTGATATTGACCGGTCCAAATGGTCGCGGCTCACGGTTCGCAGAGTGCAGGTCCGGCCCGTTGACGCTCGATCAGAGGATCATGTGCGATTGGTACGGCTACACGGATTGGCACTGGCGGATGATTGAAGTATGCAAAGCAGCGATACCGGAATTCGATTGCGATTCCGGCGTCTTCTGGGGCCGCAGCAGCAGCAGGGCTGGCCTGAATCTCTACGACCGCATGACCCACGAGGTGCGCCTGGTTTCCAACAACCCGGAAAGCCGGTTGCAGTGGGCCGCGGGCGCCTATCTCGAGACAAACGCGGACGAGGATGATCCGCGCTCCTGGATGTATTGCGGCGCGGTGGGGCACCAGAACAGGTCCATCTTCGGTGGTGCCGCCTACCCGGATATCACCTGCCAAAATAGCCGGTCCGCGGGCATTACCTACAACCCCGCGTTGACGCACGACCAGATACGGACAATGCACCGGCTCTTGCAAACAACCAGCTCTGGTCGGCCGGGCGCCGCCTCGACTCACCAGCGGGAAGAGTCTGCCATCTTCGGCGAGGTGAGCTATGCGCTAACCGATCAGTTGGAGATCCTGGCCGGAGTCCGCCTGGCCCGGAGCGAGTTCGCCACCTTTGCCGGCCCCAGCGGCAGATGGTCCACGTTCGACGAGATGACGCAACGCGCCGAGACGCAGACCCAGCAGAAAGCAGCGCCGAAGGTCACGCTCACCTGGCGCCCCAACGACTCCACGATGGTCTACGCCATGGCGGCGAACGCGTTCCGCGCCGGAGGCGTAAACACGGGGCTCGTGTCGCGGCTGGTCGAGTACGAGGAACTGTCCGCACGGGGAGTTCCCGGCGCCCAGGAGAACCTTAACGCCGCCCAGGACCTGCTGACGTTCGAAGGCGACGATGTGACGTCCCTGGAGTTGGGAATCAAGACGACGGTCCTGGATGGACGGCTCGACTTCACCCTGGCCGCCTACCAGATGGACATCGCGAACGCGGTGGTGACCACGTCATTCGTGTTCCGCGAACTGGTGGATCCCGCTAACCCGGTCGGGGGAGCCCCGCCCTATCCCACAAGCGTCAGCGACAACATCGGCCAGGCCAAGTCCCGCGGCCTCGAATTCGAGTTTCGGGGGCAGTTGACCGATTCGCTAAGCCTGCGGGGGGGCGGCTCGTGGATCCCCGATGCGGAAACCCTGGCGCAGGAGGCGGGCGGGACCATAGCGGGAGCAGGCGTAGCCATCAACATCGCTCCCGGCAACCGCATTCGCCTGACGCCGGTACTGGCTTACTTCGCCTCGGCGCAGTATGACTTCCAGATCGCCGGCTACGACGGTAGTTTGCGCGGCGATTACTACTACCGGGGCAAGAAAGTGTTCAGGACCGAAAACAACGAGCGGGAGACGCCAACTTACGGCTTCCTGAATGCGAAGCTCATGTTTGCCCGCGACAACTACGAGGTCGGCCTCTATGTCAACAACGTCATGGATGAGATCGCACCCTACTCGCTGGGTGACAGCGGGTACCACGGTTTCCATCCGCCGCGGTCGATCGGGTTTGAGTACAGGATGAACCGGTAACGGCTTAATCCAGCTTAGGTTTGTCCCTAGCGCAGCCCGCACCGAGAGGTGCGGGCTGTTTTTTTGCGCGCTTGCTTTGCCACGACTCCAGCATGATTGCGCTCGGTCGCGCAGACGCGTGGGCGGGCGGTCGAGGACCTACGCGCAATACAGGTCTTGCGTGCGAGCCCGAAGCAAGGAATCTTCGCGGCCGAACTCGCTAGCGCAGGCGCGCTTCGAGTTCGGCGATGCGGGCCTCCGCGGCCCGAAGAGCCTTCGTCGTCTCGACTTCCGACCTTATCGCCTCCGAGTGAGTCTTCAGGTACTGCCCGGTCGCGGGGTCACGAAAACGCAACTCGCCGCTTCCCGCGCGCAAGTCGAGTCCCAGCACGTCGCTTCGAATCGTCCGGGCGCCGTTCTCCATGAGCGCCGGCAGCGCGCGATAGGCGCGTTCCCGCAAGACCAGACCCTGCAGCGGCGGATCGAAGTACTCGTCCTTCGGATCGAACAGCCAGTATTCGCGCACCCCGAGTTCCGCGTACAGCGCGCGTTTTCGACCCAGGTCCTCTCGCCAGGTGTTCTCGGACGCCACCTCCAGAACGAAGTCCGGCGCCTTCGGCTCCTCCCAGAGCTTGTACACGTTGCGCTTGTGGCTCGCCGCGCCGAAAACGACGAAGACATCCGGCGCGACGGACTTGCGCGGGTTCCCCTCCTCGTAGTAGATCAAGAGGTCTGCCACGACGTATATGTCCGGTCGTTCCCGGTAGCGAACGTCAAGCGCACCGAAGGCGTCATGTATCGCCCTCAGTTGCCATTCGTTCTCAGCCAACGGAAGGCCGTCCGAACTCGGGTACAGCGGATCCTCGGCGGGAAGAAAAGGACTCTGCTTCATGGGAGCGCCCTTCCGTCAGGTGCGTTGTCGGGTGCGGCCGCGCCGTGGAGCGCATCGCCGTCGAAATTACCATGGCCTCGTTTGCGCATTCAAACCGCTTCGATGAGCTTCATGAGCGTGACGAGGCGGCGAAGAACGCGCAATCGGCCAGGTCCGCAATCTCTGTGCGATGATCGCCCCGCGCGATGACTGTCGGAACTGCGGACGCCCGGACGGCATTCGCATCCGGGCATGATGCAGTACGCGGTCTTCCGCGGAGGCTAGAAACCTCCGCGAAGCAAGAGATATTCGCGCCCGAACTCGCTAGCGCAGGCGCGCTTCCAGTTCGGCGATGCGGGCCTCCGCGGCCCGAAGGGCCTTCGTCGCCTCGCCCCGCGCCGCCCTCTCCTCGGCGAGAGCCTTCGTCGTCTCGACCTCCGACCTCGTCGCTTCCGCGTGGGTCTTCAGATACCGCCCGGTCGCGGGATCGCGGAAGCGCAGCACCCCGCTTTCCGCGCGCAAGTCGAGACCCAGCACCTCGCTTCGAATCGTCCGGGCGCCGTTCTCCATGAGCGCCGGCAGCGCGCGATAGGCGCGTTCCCGCAAGACCAGACCCTGCAGCGGCGGATCGAAGTACTCGTCCTTCGGATCGAACAGCCAGTATTCGCGCACCCCGAGTTCAGCGTACAGCGCGCGTTTTCGACCCAGGTCCTCTCGCCAGGTGTTCCTGGACGCCACCTCCAGAACGAAGTCCGGCGCCTTCGGCTCCTCCCAGAGCTTGTACACGTTGCGCTTGTGGTTTGCCGCCCCGAAGACGACGAAAACGTCCGGCGCGACAGACTTGCGCGGGTTCCCCTCCTCGTAGTAGATCAGCAGATCGCTCGACACGTAGACGTCCCGCCGACCGGAGTAGCGAACGTCCAGCGCGCTGAAAGCGCCGAAGATCGTCCTTAGCTGCCAGTCGTTCTCAGCCAAGGGAAGGCCGTCCGAACTCGGATACAGCGGATCCTCGGCGGGAAGAAAGGGATGCTGTTTCATTGGACCGCCCGTTCGCCTCGCGTGGCCGCGCCGTTCGGCGCATCGCCGTCGAAATTACCATGGCCTCGTTTATGCATTCAAACCGCTTCGATGAGCTTCATGAGCGTGACGAACCGGCGAAAAACGCGCAATCGGCCAGGTCCGCAATCTTTGTGCGACGATCACCCGACTCCACGCCTGCCGAGGACGCCTCCGACAGCATCCGGAGTCGATGCAACAGACGCTCTCAGAACATCGCTAGAGGTCGTCCAGTTCGACCGCCTTGCCAGTCCGGGACGACTCCCAGATGCCATAGATAATCTTCATCGTCTCGACGTTGTCCCGGCCGCTGCTGATGGGCTCCCTGCCCGTCCTGATGCACTCCTCGAAGTGCAGAATCTCGTTGACGAAGGGTTTCACGGTGGGCAGACCGACACCGCTTGTGTCAATTGGCTCGAACGCCGGATGAATCCACCGCTCCGCGTCGGCGGGAATACTGCGATCGATGGGCTGCTTTTCCGTCGGCGCAAACATGATCCTGCCGAAGTGGTGGTGCTCGGGAAGCGTCTCCGGCGTCGAGTGAATGGTGCCTTCGGTGCCGTACAGCATGTATGACCGGGTCGAGGCAGTGACGGGCCTGCCGTCCGACGCGTCCTCGGGGGTCTCGCCCGGGCCCGCGAACAGATGGCCGAGCGCGCCGTTCTCGAATTCAAGGATCGCGGCGACCAGGTCTTCGGCGTCGTTGACCATTCGCGGCGACACCGACCTGCATACGGCCGTCAACCGCTTGACGTTTCCGACATAGAAACGCAGCAGGTCGATGTGATGCACCTGGACCGACATCAGCGTCCCTCCGCCCTGCCTGCGATCGGCATAGCGGTCCTGGCGCGCACGTTCGATACGGGGCGGCACCCGTGGCGAAAGCAGGTTTGTTCGAACCGCGAAAATGTCGCCCAGCCTGCCCTCGTCAATGAAGCGCTTCACCGCGAACGCTTCGGGCGAATAACGCAGGTCCTGCGCGATCATCAGGGTCACGCCCGCCCTGTCGGCGGCTGCAACCATGTCCTGGCACTCCTGCAAGCTGGTCGCCATCGGCTTCTCGACGATGACATGTTTGCCGGCTTCGGCGCAGGCGATGGTCAGCGGCGCGTGCGCAGGGTGGAACGTGCAGTTGTCCACCGCATCGATGTCACCCTCGCGCAACATCTGGTCGAGGTCCGTGTAGACGGTGTCAACTCCCGCTTTCTCGGCAAGCGCCTGGGCGCGCTCCTCGATAAGGTCGCAAACCGCCGTGAGTTGCACCCGGTCGGGATGTTCCAGGTAGGCCGGCAGGTGTGAATTGGTGATGCCCCCGGCCCCCAGGATGCCGACTCTGAGTGGATTGGCCATGCTCTTCCCCCGGCCCCTTCGGGCACTTTCCTGTTCGCGGAGAATGAGAATACCGCAAGCGCCATGACAGCGATGGGCCACGCCCGTCTGGTGTTACGCTACGTGCATGAAGCGTTCACGGAGGCGCGTATGCGGCGGTCCGTCTTTCTTCTTGCCCTTCTTGTCGTCACGGTTCCCGCACTTGCCCGGGACGCGGACATGACGTTCTCCGAGGCCTACGCGCAATACCAGTCCCACGCCCAGGCGGGCAACCTCGACGAAGCGCTGCCCTACGCCAGGCTCGCCTACGAGCTGGGCGAAAAGGCCTATGGACCGGAACACAGGAATACGGCCAGCCTGATCTACAACTACGGAACCGCGCTGCTCGAAACCAGGCACTATGACGAGGCGGCGGAAATCCTCGAGATCGCTTACAGGCGGTACGAAAAGACCTACGGCAGGAACGCGCCGGAACTGATCGATCCGCTGATGATGCAGGGCCATGCCGCGGCGATACCCGACCAAAGACCGAACCTGAGGTTCTATGACAGGGCCATCCGGCTCGCACAGGCAAGAGATGACGTCGGGCTCCTGGCGGCCTTGAACTACGACGCAGGGGTGCGGCTGACGGAGCAGGCGAAGTCGCTGGCCGGGCACAAGTACCTAAAAAAGGCTTACGACATCTACACCGAACGCCTCGGATCGGACAACACGCAGACCATCGGTGTTGCCTTCTTCCTGGGCAAGGTCGAGATGGGCCGGCTCAACAACGACGTCGCCAAGAGGCTGTTGCTGCAGGTGGTCGACGGCCTGCCGCCGGAACACCGCCTGGCGCTCACCTCGCACGGGTTGCTCGTGCAACTGTACATGCAGGACGGAGACGCCGAGGGGATCGTCGAGCATTGCAAGGCGGTGAGTCATCTGCCGAAATGGAAACAGATGTGCGGGCCCCACGCGCAGGCTGCGCCGGACACTTCAGGCGAGGCGCAAGGGAAAGTCACGCGGGTCGGCCAGCCGCGGACGGTCTTCGGCCCGCCAGAAATGGGGAAACGCCGCCAGGACCAGCTCGCGACCGCGGCCGATTTCAAGGTGCTCCACGCGTTCAGATTCACCGACCGGCAGCCGGAGAGCGGCATCACCTTTCGCCATCGCAGCGTCGAAGACACGGCGAGGACCTACAAGGCGGTGCACTACGATCACGGCAACGGCCTTTCGGTCGCCGACGTCGACAACGACGGCAGGCTGGATGTCCTGTTCGTCACACAGGCCGGCGAAAACGAGTTGTGGCGAAATGCCGGTGGCGGCAGGTTCGAGAACATCACCGCCAAGGCGGGCGTCGCCCTGCCCGACCGCGTTTCCGTCGCCGCCTCGTTCGCGGACATCGACAACGACGGCGACGCAGACCTCTACATCACGGTCGTTCGCGCGGGAAACCGCCTGTTCGAGAACGTCGGCGGCGGGGGTTTTCGCGACATCACCGAGGCATCCGGCACCGGGCACAAGGGCCATTCTTCCGGCGCGGTGTTCTTCGACTACGACAACGACGGCCTGCTGGACCTGTTTCTCGCCAACGTGGGCGAGTACACCTCCGAAAAACTGCGCGAGGCGTCCAACAACGGGGTCGCCTACGCGTTCTACGACGGGTACGGCGACGCATTCGCCGGCCACCTGATGCCAGAGCGCTTCGAGCAGAGCGTCCTCTACCGCAACGAGGGCGGCAATCGCTTCGTCGATGTCTCCGAACAGGCCGGTCTGCGGGACATGGGCTGGGCGGGAGATGCCGCCGCCGGCGATATCAACGGGGACGGCTGGACGGACCTTTACGTGCTCAACATGCAGGGGGATGACCAGTACTACCAGAACGAGGAAGGCAAACGTTTCGTCAACAAGGGCCGGGAGGTCTTCCCCCGGACTTCCTGGGGCGCGATGGGAATCAAGATCTTCGACTGGAACAACGACGGGCTCATGGACATCTACATCACCGACATGCACTCCGACATGGGCGAGAACATCGGCGCCGAGCGCGAAAAGGACAAGTCCGAGATAAGCGCCGCCGCCAAAGTCGTCCGCGGCGGTTTCGGCGCCGGTGGCGAGTCGGATGAAGCCCCGAGTCACGAAACCAGCATCTACGGCAACTCCTTCTTCGAACAGGTGAGCCCCGGGACCTACAAGGAGGTCTCCGAGGCGATCGGCGCCGAGAACTACTGGCCCTGGGGCTTGAGCACCGGCGACATCAATGCCGACGGCTTCCAGGACGTCTTCATAGCCTCCAGCATGAATTTTCCCTTCCGCTACGGCGTCAACTCGGTCCTGCTGAACGAAAACGGCGAAACGTTCCGCGACGCCGAGTTCATCCTCGGCGTCGAGCCGCGACGCGATCGACTGTCGGCGGTGCGCTGGTTCACCCTCGATTGCGACGACGAGGTGGATGCCGAGTTCTGGGCCTGCGAGGGCCGCAGCGGGCTGGTGGAGATCTGGGGCGCCATGGGAACCCGAGCCTCCGTCATATTCGATCTCGATGACGATGGTGACCTGGACATCGTTACCAACGAGTTCGGAGCGGAACCCATGGTCCTGGTGAACAACCTGACATCGGTGTCCGACAGGACCCGGTACCTCAAGGTCCGCCTCGAAGGCACCACCTCGAACCGGTCCGGTATCGGCGCGCGGGTGGAGTTGACGACCGATATCGGCACCTACGCGCAGGTCATGGACGGCAAATCGGGCTACCTGTCCCAGAGCAGCATGCCGCTCTATTTCGGCCTCGGGGATGCCGGCAAGATCGAGGAGATTCGGGTGTTGTGGCCTTCCGGCAAGGAGCAGGTCGTCTCGGAACCCGGCGCAATGAATACCTTGCTGGAAGTCAAGGAGCCGTAGCGTCAGGAGGGATGGCATCCGGTTCGCGCTCGGGTACCGTCGGTGCGCGGGGAACGCGGGTCCCTACCCATCCGTGACACCCGCAGGGCCATTGATGACCGACTACTTGGTGCAATGTCAGTCCATGACCAAAGTCAATGTTCCTAAAGCCAGGGCACACCTCTCCAAGGGCTGCCGTTCGACACCATCGTCACGCCCCGCGTTTCCATCGCCCAGTATCCGGCGCCTGTGTTACGGGAGTCTCAGGCCGAGCCTGGGCCGTTCGCTCGAAACGCCGCCTCAGTAGTGATGCCGTGACGCCAGGAAGTAAACGTGGCTGCTGTCGACCTGATAAACGAGCCGGTGCTCCTGGTCGATGCGCCGGGACCAATTGCCAGCGAGTTCTCCGCGCAACCGCTCCGGCTTGCCCGTGCCGGCGAACGGGTCTCGCAGCACCTCTTCGACGAGTCGGAGTACTCGCAGCGCCCGTTTGCGGTCAGTCCGCGTCCAATGCTCAAGGTCAGCAAGAAAATTCCGGTCCATGACCGCTTGACGCCGGCGCCCGACAGTCACTCCCTGGCCAGCCCCAAGCGCGACCGCAATGTATCGACATCCATGGTCTCGCCTTCGCCCCGAGCCACCCGCCCGCTCGCCTCCAGTAGGCGCCGCGCATTCTTCGGCGACCGCAAAAGGTGCGCCGTCTCCAGCCAACCGGCCAGCTCATCCGCGGCGATCAAGGCAACCGGCTCCCGTCCCCGACGCCTGATCAACACGGGTTCGCGCGTATCCGTAACCTGATCCATGAGCGCCGCGAGACGCTCTCTAGCCTGCGTATAGGTGGTTTCCCGGATCATCGGATCGCTCCAAATATGTACAGTATTAGTGTACGTATGGTCCAATGAGCAGGTCAATACCCACGGAGCTTGCCGAACAGTCAACGCTCCCGAGCCACACACACCCGGCCGATATCCGCCAATTTTTTGACTATGGTCTCTGACCATAGTACGATTTTCTTGCATGGAAGAAATCAAGATCTCCGAGTTCAAGGCGACCTGCCTCGCCGTACTGGCCCGCGTCGGTCGCACCGGGAACCCCGTTCTCGTGACGCGTTTCGGCAAGCCGGTCGCGCAGGTTGTCCCCCCGCCCAAGCCCCCGAAGGAGACGTGGCTCGGGTCCATGCGCGGCCAGGGCACTATTCTCGGCGACCTCATCGAACCGGTCGCGACGCCGGACGAGTGGGAAGTCCTGGGGGATGCACCGGGGACCGGTCCGGGACTGGCCAAGGATTGATGTCCCTGCTACTCGATACGCATGTTTGGCTGTGGACGCTGCTGGATCCCGGCAGGCTCTCTTCGCGGGCCCGCGCGCTGCTCGTCTCAACCGAGGCCGACCTGCACCTTTCGCCGATCAGCCTCTGGGAAACCCTCCTGCTGGCAGAGCGGGGCCGTCTTCGCCTGCAACCGGACGGGCCGAACTGGCTGCGCAAAGCCCTCTCGGAAAGTCCGGTAGTGGAAACGGCTCTGACGGCGGAAGTGGCAGTGGCCAGCCGCGCCCTGTCGCTCGCTCACCAGGATCCCGCCGACCGCTTCATCGCTGCAACGGCAGCAGTCTTCAACCTGAAACTCGTCACCTCCGACACACGCCTGATCGCGTGTCCCGACATCGAGGTCATCCCGGCCTGACCTGCCGCACCGTCGGCACGCCAGGGCAACTCCCGCCAGCAATTCTCATTTTGGCCTTCAATCCCCCCAACGGGAGGAGTCTGCTGGCCGATTTGGCCCGGATTGAGTCCGAAACGCGAGGCGCAATGCACCTGACGGTGAAGCCAGACGCCATAATGAGAATTGCTGAACTCCCGCCTCAGCCCTTGAACATGACCAACTAACTAACCTAGTATTGGTCCATGATAAGAATCAATATAGCTGAGGCCAAGGCGCACCTCTCCAAGTACCTCGACCGAGTGGAAAAAGGCGAGTCCGTCACGCTCTGCCGGCGCAACGTGCCCATCGCCGAAATCCGACCGCTGCCTCCCCCGCAACGCGAACAACGGCCGGTCGGCATCGACCGCGGCATGACGGTGCCGGCGAGTTTCTTCGATCTCCTGCCGGACAACCTGCTCGACGCATTCGAAGGTGAGCCTCGCAAGTGAGGCTGCTGCTCGACACGTGTACCTTCCTTTGGCTTGCCGCAGACGACCCCAGCCTGACCCCAACGGCACGCGACAGTTGCCGCCATCCTGGAAACGACGTGTATCTCAGCGCCTTGTCCGCCTGGGAGATCGCCATCAAGCACCGCCTGGGTCGCCTGCCCTTGCCGGAGCCTCCGAATCGATACGTGGCCAGCCGGCGGCGGTGGCTCCAGATTCAGCCGCTTGCGTTCGACGAGCAGGCCGCCGCCCACGATACGCTGTTGCCCGCCCACCACCGGGACCCGTTTGATCGCGGCCTTGTCTCCCAGGCGATCCTGAACGGGCTGACCATCGTCACGCCCGACGCCGCCATCGCCCGGTATCCGGCGCCGGTCTTGTGGTGAGTCGAAATCAGTCGTCTTTGCCGGCGCCGAAGGGCCGGTAACCGACTTCCGAGTATTCCGGCGCCGTCGGCACGAAATCCTCGTCGAACAGCGGGTCCGGCGCGTTCAGGGTATTGCGCCCGGTGTCGATGCTGTTCTGCACGTCATCCAGGTCGCCGTTGACAAAATTGCCCGTGACGCCACCTGAATTGACGATGTCTATCTCGTAGCGCGCGCCTTTGGCGATTCCGCCCGGAAGGTTGTTCCGCCAGAAGATGTTGTCGCGGTACGCGCTCCCCTCGGCCCGATCGTCGACACCCGCCCAGTTGCCGGTGAACGTGCTGTTGCTTACGGTCGCCCTTGCGGTTGCGAAAACCGTCAGCGCGCCCGAGCCGTGCTTTGCGTTGTACGGCTCCGCGCCGCTGATCCAGTCCTCTCCGACGTTGGCGACGTTGCCGACGAACAGGCAATTCCTGATCTGGGCGTGACCCAAAGGCAGGACATCGATCGCCGCGCCGGTGATCTCGGCGCGATTGTTGCGCATGACGCAGTTCTCGATCAGCACCGGTGTTGTACTCAGCGGGTTCGGCCCATGCTCGATGGAGATGCCGCCCGCGCACGGGTTGGCGTAATTGTCGTAGACCTTGATGTTCCGGATGGTCGGATAGGATCTGCCGAATATCTTGATGGCCCCGCCGTCCCGATAGAAGAAGAGCGACCTGCGCAGTTCCTTGGCCGACTCGATGTTCGGCCCGCCGTAGGTCAGAAAACCGTTGGCGCCGGTGATCCTGAAACCGTCGAACACCGTCGCGCGGCTGATGCCGTCGCCGAAATAGACCACGTGATTGACCACGGCCGGGAAACTGGCATCGGCCCTGTTCGCAATGTCGGGGTTTGCGGCCGTCAGAATGACCTCGCCTTCAGCCTGCAGCAGAATGCCGTCGTGACGCCGGTTGAACCAGATCAGCGCCTGCCTGGCGCTGTCAGGCCGGTACGTTCCTGCATGTACGGTGACGGCCTTGTACTTGCTGCTGCCTGCGGCCTCGAGGGCAGCCTGAATATCACCCCCCGGATAGACGTGGTAACGGTTGGTCTCTTCGTCGAGAACCACTCCGCGTGCAACGGGCTCTGCCGCAGCCTGCGACATGACCAACAGGGCCAGGCAAGTGCATGGCGAACATCTGGAAATCATGCGCATGGGCGTTTTCCACGATCCGGATCCATGTCAATCTCGGCTGTCCTGAATCTCGCCTCGTTCAGCCACGGCGCAGCCTACCAAGAGTGTCGGTCAAACGCTTGACTCCATGGTGGCGGATACCGTAGTCGTCGGGATCAGCCCCGGATGCGCCACTCCATTGCTGCGGCGAAGTAGACGCCGGGCGACCAGGGTTCAACGTCGGCCGCATTCGGCGCACTCCACGGTTGAATGAAAGGCAAAAATGCCTTACTTTTGGCGCCAGTTGCAGGAGTCCAGCAATGACAATCGTCGTTACCGTCACCGCGAAGGGACAGATCACGCTACGCAAGCCATTGCTTAGGCATCTCGGCGTGCGTCCCGGCGACAAGCTCGAAGTGGACTTGCTCAACAATGGACGACTACAACTGGAACCACAACGTGGAACCCCGATCGATTCGGTTTTCGGCATGCTGGCAAGACCTGGAACTCCTCGGCTCTCGGTCGAGGAGCTCAACGAGGTCGTTGCGTCCGGATGGGCGAAGGACTCTTGAACGTCACGGCGGATACGAACATCCTGGTACGCACGGTCGTCGAAGACGATCCCGATCAAGCTGTAATCGCGCAATCGTTGCTGCGGCAAGCAACCGTCATCGCGGTACCTGTCCCGGTACTCTGCGAACTGTCGTGGGTCTTGCGCCGCGGGTACGGCTTTAGCGGCGACGACGTCGCCGAGACGATCAGGGCGATAGTCGCCGTTGACGCCGTCGTCACCGAGCCGCCCGTGGTGGATGCTGGTCTGGCCGCGCTGGAGGCGGGTGGGGACTTCGCTGATGGCGTAATCGCCTATCAGGGCGAAACGCTTGGCGCGACCGTATTCGCAAGCTTTGATCGAAAGGCTGTCGCTCGAATGAAGAACCATGGATTGGCGGCAGCGGACCCTTCGGAACTGGTCGGTTGATGTGGTCCGGTGGCTCACACACGGTGTGGGTGGAAGAAGCTCTGAACCAATCTCGTTGCGACCGTAGGACGTGGCTTCACCCTGGCATCGCTGCGTATTTGCCGCGCCGCACACCGGATGCGATCATCATGTCATGATCAAGACAGTCGCCCCCACGTCCCAGCAAGCTGCTGACGCTAGCCTGCTCGATGCCCGACCCCCGCAGGGGCGCTGGAACGCGACCGACTACCTGCGGCTCACCGACCGCTGCAGCCGCCTGGTGGAGTTCGCCGATGGATGCATCGAGGAACTCCGTGAGCCCACCGATTCCCACCAGTCCATCCTCATGCTGTTGTTCCGCCTCTTCGACGAGCGTGTCCGAGCCGAAAACGGCGTAGCACTTGTTGCACCGTTGCGGCTCCGCATACGCGAGGGCCGCTTCCGCGAGCCCGACCTGATGGTGCTGCTGGACGCCGCCGACCCGCGCCGCCAGGATCGCTATTGGCTCGGTGCCGACATCGTGGTCGAAGTGGTCAGCCCGGATGATCCGGAGCGAGACTACGGGCGGAAACGCGCG
Source organism: Pseudomonadales bacterium (assembly GCA_963668365.1). Lineage (GTDB taxonomy): Bacteria > Pseudomonadota > Gammaproteobacteria > Pseudomonadales > Azotimanducaceae > VXNE01. The sequence continues at coordinate 2,409,461 of OY764266.1, read as the reverse complement.
GACTATGCAGACGTCCGAATACCCGAATACTGGATCGTCGATCCCCAGGCCACGAAGATCACCGTGCTCGCGCTCGACCGTGACGGATACGTCGACCACGGCGTCTTTGGTCCAGGCGATGTCGCGTCCTCGGCCGTGCTCAGCGGGCTCGAAATCCCCGTGTCCAGCGTATTCGACACCCGCGCTCTCGGCTGATCGCGCAATGCCCCTGGACCCGCACCCGAATTTGACAGTTTATCCGCTACGGTGTATCACCTACCCGCAGTCACGAGAGAGGACAGCGTCGGTGTGCTGTTGCCGTCCCGGCGTTGTAGCGTGACGAATCACGAAATCCATTTGGAGGGATTTAATGAGTACTTTTTGGAGGAGCCGGACACGGCTCGGAATTGTGGCATTGGCCGCCGCCGGCATGGCGTTCGGTCTGCCCGCGGCGGCCCAGTCCGATGAGGACGAAGCCGACGAGGGCGGCTCGCTGGTCGAGGAGATCGTGGTCACCGCCACGTACCGCGACACGCAGCTGATGGACACGCCAATGACCATCTCGGCATTGACGGACGTCGATATCGAGCAGCGGGGCGTCGAGGACATCAAGAACCTGTTCCTGGCGGTCCCCGGACTGAACTACGGAAACGCCACGCAGACCTGGCACAGGGTCACGGCACGCGGAGTCGCCCAATTCAGGGCTCCGACCGGACCCATTGCGATGTACGTGGACAACACACCGGTCTCGGGCACAGGCTCCAGGGCACCGCTGCTTCCGAACTTCGACCTCGAGCGCATCGAGGTGCTGAAAGGGCCGCAGGGCTCGCTCTATGGCGAGGGCAGCATGGTGGGGGCGATCCGCTACATCACCAAGAAGCCCAACCCGGAAGGCTTCAGCTATAGCATCCAGGCAAGATTTGAAGACTCTACGCAGTCCGACGACTCTGGGCACCGCATCGACGCCATGGTCAATATCCCGCTCGGGGATCGGTTGGCCGCGCGCATCACCCCCTTCCACCGCTACAAGGCCGGTGTCATCGACAAGGTCGGACCCGCGATCATCAAGGACGTGGATTTCGTCGCCGACCAGGGATACAGGGCCCAGCTCGCCTTCTATCCGACCGACACGCTGACCGTCACCGGAACGGCTTCCTATGTCTATGCCGACATCGGCGGCCCCGGGATCGCCTTTCACTGCTACACGGACTGGCGTCCCGCGGAGGGCAACCTCGCCCCCGGCGATTTCGTTCCTTCGATACCGAACTATCCCGTCATAGGCGGGTGCGAAAGCGGCCCCAACGGCGGCATCGACGGAGAGACCGGGAGATTCAAGGACGGCCCGGACTCCGTATACATCACCCACATGGCCTCGCCCGACTTTGACGACGGCGGAGAGTCGGACACCTGGATCTACAACCTCACCGCCGAATTGGAGTTGGGTTGGGCCGACCTGACGATGTCCACCTCGTTCTATGAGCACAACATCACCTATGCCGAGGAGCAGAGGGTCGGCGGTCGTTTCGGCACCATCCGGATTACCGAGGAGCAAATCGCGGCGGGCGTAGCCGCAGGCCAGCGTCTGATTACCGGTAGCGTTGAGGGAGATCGCAATTCCTACAACGGCTGGAACGACCGGGTCGACGCCATATGCGAAGATATCGGTTGCGGACCCGGCGGATTCTGGGCCCGCAGCAGTGTCCGGTCTCACGCGGATCTGAATGAACGCACCGCCCACGAGGTGCGCCTGGTTTCCACGTCGGACAGCAGGCTGCAGTGGAGCGTCGGCGCCTATTTCCAGGACGTCTACAAGCCACCCGATTCGCGCCTTGGGCTGTATTGCGGCGCAACCGGGCCCAACGCCGAGGTTTCCTACGGCGGTCCGGCATACCCCGATGTGCAGTGCCAGTGGGGCGGCTTCACGTTCAACCCCAACGTCATGACGCCGGAGCAGATGCGGGAGGTCCACAGGCGGCTGCTGCCACCGATCCAGGGTTCTTCGCGATATCAATTCCGGGATGAGCAGGCCGTATTCGGCGAAGTGAGCTATCGCATAAGCGATCAATTCGAGATCCTGGCCGGAGTGCGCTATGCGGAAAGTTCCTTCGAGCAATATGCGAGCACAAGTCGCGGCTGGCAGCCGTTCGAGAACACCGTCCAGCAGGGCGACACGCAAACGCAAGAGAAAGCAGCGCCGAAGTTGACCCTGACATGGCGACCTACCGACAGCCTGATGATCTATGGCCAGTGGGCGACCGCGTTCCGTTCGGGAGGCATCAATACGCGGCTTTCCGACGCGGCACTCGAGTTTCAGAGACTGGCCGGACTGGGCGTTCCGCGCGCCTCGGAGTTGGCCGTAGCCGCCAACGATCTGGCGACGTTCGAGGGCGACGACATCGAGACCCTGGAACTCGGAATCAAGGCGACGATCCTGGATGGACGGCTCGACCTCACGCTGAACGTGTACGAAACGGTCATCGACAACGCCGTCGTCACCACCGATGTCAGCTTTCCTTCGCTACCCGACCCCGAAAACCCGGGCAGGTTTCAGCCGTATGACTTCTCCGTCACCGACAACGTGGGCCAAGGCGAGTCGCGCGGCTTCGAGTTCGAGGGGCGGGGCCAGTTGACCGACGCGATCAGCCTGCACTTCGGCGGCGCGTGGGTTCCGGACGCCGAGACCCTCAACCAGGAGACCGGCGCACCCATCGGCGGCGGCGCGAGGAGCGTCAATATCGCTCCGGGCAACCGCATCGAGTACACGCCGGTGCTGAGCTATTTCGCCTCGCTGATGTATGACTTCGAGCTCTTTGGCCGCGATGCCACGTTGCGTGGCGATGTGTACCACAGGGGCAAGGAAGTCTTCAGGACGCAGAACAACGAGCGGCCGACGCCGACCTATACGTTCCTGAACCTGAAGCTCCTGCTCAGGGATGACAACACCGAGTACGGCCTCTTCATCAAGAACGTCAACGATGCGATCGGCATCTATTCGGTGGGCGACAGCGGCTATCACGGCTTCAACCCGCCGCGAACATACGGGTTCGAGTTCAACTACACCCCGTAGCGCGCAGCACTAGCTGAGTCAATTCTTGGCAAAAGCCCGCACCGTCCGGTGCGGGCTTTTTTTTCAAAGGACGTTGGTCCTTCTACGTCGTAGCGAACCGAGGCATGTTGGGCGTCACGGCGTCGCCACGTCGATACCTCCCAGATCGAAACGGATGAAGTCCGACAGGTTGTACGTGAGGATCTGATCAACACGCTCCTTGCGCGCACAGCGGGCGTGCAGCGCATCGTAGACGGCGCCACTCCGGAGCCCGAGTCCAGCGACCTCGCGGAGCACGTCGCGGTAGTCGTCCGGCGCGATGGAGAGAACTGCCAGGCGTGCCAGGATCGTTTCTTCGATGAGAATTCTTGCCTCGTCCGGAGAAGATGCGCCTCGCTACCGGGAGAGCGGTCAGCGTCGCGTAGCATTCCGCGAGGGCATGGGTCGAACAACAGCCCCAATGTTCACCGGACGTATAGCGATGGAATGCCCGGAAGGCGGTTTCGTGGTTTCCGAGCTGGTCCACCAGCGCAGCCACCAGGACGGATGTATCGAACAGCGTACGCACTCAGTCTGCGTCGTGGCTGATCCGGGTGTGGCGCGCATTGCGTTCGGCGCGGACGAATTCTCCGATTTCCAACGAGGTGCGTACGGTGCCGTGGTGCACGAGAATACCCTGCTTGCGAACAAGGGCAGGTTCGGCGACCGCCCTGCGCAGGGTGATGCCGTCAGCGACGGCCTCGAGCTCCAGTTCACACCCGGGCATCAGGTTGAACTGCTCCCGTAGCGGCTTCGGCACGACAAGACGGCCCGCACTGTCAATGGTAACGATCACGCCGGCAATGGTATTTGGAGTGGCAATCGATCGTCAACGACTCACGGTCTGACTTGTATACAAGTCTCGTTTCGGCGTCTGACTTAACTGTCAGGCGTATAACAACCGGCCTTGCCGAATGGATCCGGGCAAAATCGACCGTCGGACGCCTCCCGTGGAGAGGGCTGACGGGCATAATGAGAATTGCTGCTAACACACGATCTGATTTTGCTGTCAGTTGCAATCGAGACGGTAAACCACAATACTGACCGTTACGCCGCAGCCGAGATGAAAGGGAAAACGCGGATGTTCTTCAACGCTCGCACGACCCGCCACATCATGGACTCCGCGATTGCGCAAGGCGTAAAGTGCGCGAAAACCTTCGCACAAGCGATTCTGGCAGCCGTCATGGTACTGCCAGGATTCGCCGCCGACAACGGAGATGAACCGACTGGCGAGACGTCATTGGAACCATATGTTCGCATGATTGGTGAACTGAATGTGCGTCGGAGAGTCAACACTCTATTTCCAAACCCACAGTCCATTCTCGATGGCCTTCATGTGGGATACGTGAACGCAGGCCGCGGGAACCTCACCTTTCAACGGCGCGATCTGGCTATACCATCACCAACTCATCCTATAGTCGTCGCTCGGGTTCACGACTCTGACATCCTCAAAAACTCCGACTTCGGCCCACGATGGCGACTATCCCTTGCTGAAGAAGTAGTCCAACACAAACAACATAAATACCTAACGTACTACGACGACTCCGGCGCGTCGTACACGTTCAAAAAGGACGGACGTGATTACCACAACTTCCCCGCCACCCCGAAACATTTGCGAACCGAAATAGAACTCCGAGAGGATTCGATTCTCATGCAAACCAGCGACGGGTGCATTCGTATTTTCGAACCGTCCCCGAGGGATAGATCGAGATATGTCATTTCTGCAAAGAGCTGCATCGACGGCCATGCCATAGCCTTCACCTACAGCTCTAGCGGGCTATCTCGGGTCTCGGACAACTTGGGCCGCGAAATCGTCAGGATAAGCCGTGATCCAACGGCAAGAGGACGGATAACAAGCATAGTTGATCGTTACGGACGCCAAGTCGACTATTCGTACTCTGAGACAGGCTTACTTACGCGTGTCAACGACGTCGGGGGCAATACATGGTCCTACTCGTACACTACAGCTGGCTTGTCTGCGGCAGTTGACCCTGGCGGACGTCCATTTTTGAGTGTGGAGTACCACGCAAACGGTCAGGTTGCTAGGACGAAGTCTACTCACGACTTCTCGTTCCAGTACCGAGGCAATTCAACAAGTGTTCTACGAGGGAGCGAAGATGCCTTCGTCTTCTTCCAAAACGAAACGGGAGCGACAACGCGTCATGTTAGACAGGGTCGTGAACAATGGAGCCTTCATCTGGACGAGTCGAGTAGGATCACCGGAATTGATCTGGCGGATGAAACGTACTCTATAAGCTACAACACTCGTGGCAATATCTCGCAGGTTCTCAGGGATTTGCGTTTCGATCAGATTACCCAAGTGTACGATTATGATGAGGCAAATCGCCTAATTCGGGCATGGTCGCCACAACGCACCGAATTGGGAACCAATGTTACGTACGATACGAACAGTACGACCGTAAGTCAGGGCGCTACGGACATGCTGACTTTCCATCATGTCACAGGCAAGGGAATCATCTCCGTCGCTAGCGAGCATCACGCATTCACAGCAGATCATGATGCAAGTGGCAACGTGGTCGCCATCGGTTCCGACGATCACGAGACGCGATTCGAGCGCAACACGATGGGGAGGATTGCCTCAACCGTATACGCTAATGGCTGGCGAAATGAATACACGTACGATTCTCTAGGTAATCGTACGGTTGTTCGCATGGACGACTTTGGCTACATCCGATATCGCCATGATCCCAGCGGCAACATAGTGCAGGTGCAAATCGAAGAGGCCGACGGCGAAGTTCGCGCTAGCCAATACACCGTGGGCCCCCACAATAGGGTAGAGAGAATAGTCTATAGCAACGGTTGGGCATTCGACATCGACTATGACGATGATGGCAATCCAGTCACAATAGCCACAGAATCCGATGTGGTCCGTGCGACCTTCTCCGCTGAGGGTCAACTCACTGCTCTGTCTTCCACATCCACCGGGGAAACACGCAGCATCGATGAACGCGAAGAGCCTGAGGGCATCGACGCCTTCGCCATACCGCTTTTTTCCATCTTGGGCAATGACCTTCCCACCCATGAGCAGCCTGACTATGGCGCCGTACGGTTCCAGTCCGGGACGTTGTTCCCAATCCTTGTCGAACCGATGGTCGAACATGTCCCGGGCCTGGTCGACGCAACTGAGCTGTTTGACGTAGGAACGCTCCTGTATACGGACCACCTGTCAATGATAAATTTCGAGAAGCCCTCGAACGTTTTGTTTCAGCCTACGGAGTATATGTCAACAAACTGCTGCGTACCCTGCGGCGATCCCATTAACTGTCCCTGTGCAACGCTCATCGATTGGACAGGTAGAGATGACGATTGTGGTTTTGATTGCACGCTCCTAGGCGCGTTGACCAATGCAATACAGGCGGCGATAGATGCGCTGTTTGAGGAGGAGGAAGAGGAAGAAGAAGACGTCGCCTCGACGCCTCCGGGGGACTGTACGTGGGGGAGGCACTCTTCTCTACAGTCCGAGGTGGACCGGTATTGCCATCCGGCTCCAGGCTGCAAAGGTAATTGGGAGTGCCCTGAAATCGCTGCACAGATGGAAAGGACGAGGAGGTGCATTGGCGCGAGAAACACGATCAACAGCACGTGCTTCCGAGGAGGCAATGACATCCACAAGCAAGCGCTGCAGGAGGCCGTGAATGCCGAAGTGAATTGTCAGCGTTTTTGGGCCGAGAAGAGTTGTCAGGATTTTTGGGCCGAGAAGGGGTTGCCCGCGCTGAGATGAACAGTCCAGAGGCACCGGCCGACCGGACAGCACTCGTTGAACGCTTTTTTGATGCGTTTCGTAAGCGCCGTTTACCGCCAGAACCGTTCGCACCGGGTCATGAGAGTAGCATACTTGCCAAGAAGCTCTGCGGATTGACCTCGCGGGAGATTACGTATGAACGCCTTGATGAATTGGGATGTGGGCCGAGCCTGTTTGCGTTTCTGACGATTGAGGGAAAGCTCTACTTCCTGCCGGCTCTGATGGGTCTGTGCGTAATTGACTACGAAAGATCGGAAAGCCTGCCGGAGGGAATCCTCGGATTTCTCTCTCCACATCCTTTTCTTTCGCCGATACGCAACTGGAAACGGAACGTCGAGGAGATGCGGGAACACTCGCCGGTCGTTGCGGACGTGGCCGTCAACATCCTTGTGGACAGCCTTGTAAGACCCCGCCGCTACTATGCGGCCCGGAGCGAAACTGTCCAGTTCATGACCCGAGCTGAAAGGGCGGCGGTGCTGGATTTCATCGATGCCATGGTTGATTTCGACTACGACCCGGAAACGCTGGCGCCGGTTCGTTTGGCGGTCGGTGGGCAGCTTGGCTATTCCGATCCGTATATGAGTGCGTCGCAAGGAGACCGACGTGCCCTTCGTGGCGTCGTGAGTTTTGTCGTAGCGGAGTTCGGGCACTGTGTCTCCCGTGCCGACGCCTTGAAATTGGTCCGACTGTTCGATCTATCCGACTAACGGCGGGCGCGTCCGGGAGCTGAATACGGCATCGGCCAGCGCCGCCAGGTCTCCGACGGCACGAAGCGGTCGACCTGGATGCACGGAAGATGGCGCAGATGAAGGACCCTCACGTGGAAGGCGTTACGGGTTGCAGACGGCGTTCAGAGGCGATCAAGTTCCCGCCGTCGTGGGCGGACTTGGGCGACCGGATCGGTGAAGGCGGCCACGGCCAGGGTGGACGTGCGCGACGCGCCGATTCCAAGACAGCTGGCGGAAGCTGCTGGACGAGGCACGGCGGTTTGCCAGCAGGTGGGGCGAGATCCCGAGGCACCACAACTACGGGGCGCATTCGGGCCACCTTCGGGCTGCCATTCTTCCTGGAATTTTCCCGCAGTAAGACCGGTGTTTCGCTTCACGAACCCGAGCACCATGTGGAATCTCCCATCCGACGATCCATCCACGAAGGTGTGTTCCTCGGTGATGAGGGACACCATGCTGCCGGCGGAGATGAAATTCGCTTCGTCGGCGCGAATATCGGCAAGCACCGGGTTGCCCGCGTTGGCGCGCATGCTCTCAATGTCGTCAAACCAGACTTCGGCGATGCCGTCCCAGGCCGGCTCCCCTCGCAGCACCGCCGTTACATGATTCTGGACCTAGCGGCGAATACCGGGCAATCGCGTCACGATGTCGGGATGACGGTTGCGCCAATAGTGGCGGAAGGCGTCCTGCGTGAGATCATCCCGTTTTCTGAAGATACTGAGTTGTTTCAACATGCGTAATGGCTCCGGACCCGTGGCGCTACCTTACAATGACACGAACCCTCGCCTGACCGGAACATCATGCAGCCGACGGGTTTTCGCTGGCCCGCGCCCAACCTGACCTGCGCAATTTCGTTCGCGATTGCGGTTGCGGCCGTGTTGTCAGCGCCCGCAGGGTCCGGGGAACCGAGCCACGGCTTCGCGTACTTCGGGGATCTCAAGTATCCGCCCGATATGCCCCACTTCGATTACGTCAACGCCCAGGCGCCAAAGGGCGGGCGGGTCAACATCGGCAGCATCTCGACGTTCAACAACCTCAATCCGAACGTGGACAAGGGCAACCTTGCGCACTACATCGATCCCAGGTACGGGTCGGGCTCCTACATCTACGATCCCCTGATGCGGCGGGGGGAAGACGAACTGGCCTCCTACTACTGCTGGCTCGCGGAAACCGTTGAGGTTGCCGACGACTACAGTTGGGTGACCTACAAGCTGCGCGAAGACGCCCGTTGGCACGACGGCCGGCCGGTGACCATGGAGGACGTGCTGTGGACGTTCGACATGATCAAGCGCAAGGGGTCCATCACGTGGCGCAAGGAATACGAACACATCGTTCGCCTGGAGCAGATCGATGCCTTCTCGTTCAGGTTCCACTTCAGTGACGATGCCGAAAAGACCCCATTCCTCGTCATACTGACCGCCTCGTTCGCGCCCCTGCCCAAACACTTCTGGGAGGACAGGGCATTCGACGAAACGACCCTCGAACTCCCGTTGGGCAACGGGCCATACCGCATCGCGTCGGTGATTCCCGGGTACAAGGTGATATTCCAGCGCGTGCCCGATTACTGGGGTAGGGATCTCAACGTCACTGTCGGTCGTTTCAACTTCGAGGAGATCCATCTCACGTACTACTTTGACAAGCGGGTCATGCTGCAGGCGTTGCGGGCCGGCCTGCTCGACTTCTACTTCGAAGAGAACGAGAACGACTTCGCCACGGCCTACGACTTCGACGGCTATCGCTTGGGGCTGTTCAGGAAGCAGACCTACAGGATGGGGTATTCCTACGGCATGCACTTCGGCCTCGTGTTCAATACCCGGAGGGAACCGTTCAATGACATCCGGGTGCGCGAAGCGCTTACCCTCGCCTACAACTTCGAGTGGGCCAATCGCGTCTACTGGCACAGCGGCATGAAGCGCAACAACAGCTATTTCGTCCGCTCGGGGTTGCAGTCGGGGGGACTGCCCTCCGCCGCAGAACTCGAGTTGCTCCGACCGCTCCGCGGGCGGATTCCCGAACGGGTCTTCACGGACCCGGTGGAACTGCCAGAAAACCATGCCTTTGGCCGCAATCGAAAGACGCTGCTCCAGGCCGATGCCCTGCTCGAAGAAGCGGGTTGGGTCGTCAGGGATTTTCAGCGCGTGCGCGAGATTACTCGCGAGCCGTTCTCACTCGAGTTGCTGGTCACCTATCAGGATCACGAACGGATGCTGGTGCCCTTCGCGGAGAATCTCGCGCGCCTAGGGATAGATGCGGTCTTGCGCAGGGTGGAGCGCAACATCCTGACCAACCGCCTGCGAAGCTACGATTTCGACGCGACCGTGCGCAAGCTCCGCGTGGGCGAGATGCCGGACCGCCATCGTCTGCGAAGTCAGTTCACTTCCCAGTATGCGGATCTGCCCAATATGCGGAACTATGCCGGCATCCAGAATCCCGCAATCGACTTCCTGGTGGAGAAGATCCTGGAATCGGACACGGAAGAGGCGATGAACACTGCGGGGCGCGCCCTGGACCGGGTACTGCTTCACAGCTTCTACGTGATTCCGGATGGTCATCCGGCCGGACGCCACGTCACGCACTGGACCCGTATCCGGCATCCGCCCCTCGGGTTCGAGCACATGAACTGGACGGGATTTCCGCACCTGTGGTGGATGGACGAGGACGAGAGCGCCGAGACCAATGCGGTCACCGCCAAGTCGGACGGGAGCCGTGCCCCATGATTTGCTTGTGTTTCAGCGCACGCCGGCGAGTCGGCCGGGTGGAGAACATGGTCCGTCCCAGCGCGGTTGGGGCCCATGCGACGGAATCGCCCCACCAGCCAGGGCGACAATGACCGCCTGCCTGCACCGCTTCCCTACTCCAGCGACGGCGCCCTGACCGCATCGAATCACCGCTTCCAGTCAGTGACGTCGAACTCCGCCGGATTCCACTCCCCGAGCCATTCCAATAGCTCCTCAACGTTGTCGTCCCATGGATCGATGCCAGTCTCGACGATGGAAACGAAACGCGCGTATCCGGAAGCGCCGCCGCAATCTTCTGGCGGACAAGCTCGCCTGCCAGCGAGGAGTCGCCTGTGGAAACGTTCCTCCGACGACGCGCGACGGCCGCGTCTCACGTCGTGCAGCCAACTGTCTCCAAAGTCGTAGAGGTATAGGCAAGCCTTGTTGCGGGTGAAGTGTGACGCGAGCTTGACCGAATAGGCGTCGGGCGCCTCATCCTCGAACGCCATGACGTCGTCGTACTTCGGTCCAGCCAGGATGCCGCTTCGAGCGGTACCGCGAAACTCCCAGAGGTGGCAGCTATGCCAGCCGAAACTGTCCTGAATGGCCTGGTGCAGGTCGCCGAACGCGGCATCTTCCGCGATCAGGAACCGCCGCCAGATTCTTGGCTTGATGTGGCGTAGCGACACTTCGAATTCGAAATAGGACGGCATGGCGTTCCTCCCTCGACTCGGGCATGTTCTCAGATTCTTGACAAAGCCCTCAACCACCAAAAGCACGACTGCTGACCTCGCGACAATCGATGTAGTAAGGTGCGGGCAGACATGGTGCAGCAGTTGGGATACGGGAGATCTCGACAGGAATTAAGGATGTGCTCAAACGACTGAAGTTCGACAATTTCAAGGCGTGGCGACAAGCGACCTCAGCTTCGGCAAGGTGACGGGGTTTTTCGGCACCAATAGTGCCGGCAAGAGCAGCCTTCTACAGTTCCTCCTGATGCTCAAGCAGACCCGAAACGCCACCGACCGGGGCTTGGTTCTGGATTTCGGCGGGCTTCAAGATCTGGTGAACCTTGGAACGTTCTCCGACGTGATTCACCAGCACAACGAGGAAGATCGGATGTCCTGGCTTCTTGAATGGACGCTCGGCAAGGCATTGGAAATCCGAGATCCGACACGCCGAAGCAACCTGCTGTTCCAGGGACACCAAATGCAGACTCGATGCCAGATCGGCGTGAGCCGAGCGGGTTCAAGGCAGTCACGCATCCTGCCGTACAGAGCGGGCTGGCAGACGTCATGCTGAATGTCGCGAGCGCCCGAAACGTCCAGATCATCCTGGAGAGCCACAGCGAACACTTGATGCGGAGACTACAGCGCCGCGTCGCTGAGAATGCAGTTTCCTCAGACGACGTAAAGCTCTACTTCGTATCGTCGACGAAGGGCGTAGCGCAGGCTTCCGATCTGGCGCTGAACATCTGGGGTGAGATAGAAAACTGGCCAGAGAACTTCTTCGGCGACGAAATGGGCGAGATCGCGGCGATAACCAAAGCTTCGCTCCGCCGGAAACTGAAGCAATCTGGATGACCCTGTTCGTCGTAGACACCAATGTCGCGATTGCCGCCAACGGGGGCGTGCATGCTGAGGGTGACATTCGGTGTCATTTGAGTTGTGCAGAGAGGCTGGAAGGCGTCGTCAAGCAGGACACGGTAGCTATCGATTCCACCGACCTCATTATGGAAGAGTATGGGAAAGCGCTGAGCCATGCCGGGGGACCGGGCATGGGAGACGCGTTCTTCAAGCAGAAGAGTTTTAGAACAGCGTTTGCAAGAGTGTTCGCGCGGGCCATGTGCAGTCCGACGAACATTGGACGGCCAATTGGAATCCCTGCAGGATTGTCCGGGACAACCGATAGTGCTTGATTGCCGCCGCCACTGAGCGTCTCTGCTCGCCTGCCCCATTCAGTCAGGACCCGTTCCAGTTGCCGAGATTCGCCGCCAACATCAGCACCATGTTCCCCGATCTTCCCGTCGCGGAGCGCATGCGGGCCGCTTGCGACCTGGGGTTCGCCGCCATCGAGTTCCTCTCCCCCTACGCCGATCCGGCAGCCGAGATCAGGCGTTGGCTCGACGACGCGGGCGTCCGCATGATCCTGCTCAACACGCCTCCCGGGGACGCGGCGCGGGGCGAGCGGGGGCTGGCGGCGCTGCCTGGCCGACAGGCCGATTTCAGGGATCGTTTCGAACAGGCGCTGGACTACGCGCTGGCGCTCGATGTCCCGATGATTCATGTCCTCGCGGGCGTCGTCGCCGACGACGATCTCGACGAGGCCCGCTCGGTGTTTATCGAGAATGTGCGCTTCGCCGCAGACCGGACGGCGGGACACGACATTCGCATCCTGCTCGAACCCCTCAACAGCGAGGACACGCCAGACTACTTCCTGACCCGCACCGAAGAGACCCGCCGCTGCATCGAGGCCGTCGGCCGGGACAACGTTCGCCTTCAGTTCGACTTCTACCACCGCCAGGTCATGGAGGGGAACCTGGCGCGGCGCCTCGCGGACAACCTGGATATCATCGGACACATCCAGTTCTCCAGCGTCCCCGGGCGTCACGAGCCCCAGCACGGCGAAGTCAACCTGCCCTACCTGTTCCAGCTCTGCGATGCGCTCGGATACGACGGCTGGATCGGCTGCGAATACCGGCCCAGGACGACTGTCGTTGAAGGATTGAGCTGGGGTGAGCCGTACGGACTCGGAGCGCGCTGAACTCTTGCGGACCGGATCGGCGTCCGGACAGCTACCAGGTGCGAGCGAGGCCGTGCGGCTCGTAGTGCGCCAGGCGGGTGTCGCGGGTGATGAGAATCGCGCGCATGCGAATGCACTGGTGCGCCAGCATGCGACCGAAGGGATCACGATGCTCCCGCGATCCGGGGAAGCGTGTGATACGTCGAAGCGCTCTCGGGGTCGAGTCCAAGGATTCGGATCCCCAGGCTGTCGCAGTGTCCGGGCATGTCGTCGGAAGGCATGGACCCCAGGACAAGCTTTCCGATTCCGCATTTCAGGGATATCTCCCACAGGGACACCGAGCTGACGACGACCTCGTTGACCCGGTCCCGGATCAGGTTCCGCGCCGCGGCCGACAGCAGATGCGACTGCCCGACGACCACAGCAGGGCATGCGTGTCCAGCAGGTACATCACTCGCCGGGGCCGAGCAGTTCCTCTTCGGTCATATCGAAGTCGTCCATGAACACGATCCGGACCTTTCCGTCGAGGAAGCCCACGTCTCTTTCGGGCAGGTCCACCGGCTCGTACGGCACGATCATGGCGACAGGTTCCCTCGACTTTCCGTACAGCACTCCGACCCGCTCTCCCGCGCGAACGGCGGCGAGCACCTTGGAAAACTGGGCCTTCAGTTCGGCAAGCGGCAGTGTCACCAAGGTATTAACCGAAAACGCACTGGTAGACACCACTGCGAGTCTCAGGCGCGGAGGCGCGGGACATTGCGCTCGCCTTATCAAATGGGGCAACCGGTTCCGGATCGGGCGCGACGGCGCCAGAGCGAAGGTCATCGAGCGCTTCCGCCGCGACCTGTGGCGGCGCATCCGCACGGGCGAGGTTGACCTCGGAGAACCGGCGGCGCTCGACGGGCGCGGTCTCGCTTGTTGGTGTGCCGATTTGCCGTGCCACGCCGAGTTGCTCGCCCGCGCCGCCGCCTGGGCCGCGCGGCATCGGGAGGCCGGGCTTGCAAGCCGGTAACCCATTGGGCTATATATGCCCCCAATGCAGACGGTAGCGGAGACGCCGACATTCACGCGCCAGGCCAGCAAGCTGTTCGACGAGGACGGCAAGCGCGAGTTGATCGACTTCATGGCCGCCAATCCTCTTGCCGGGGAAGTGATTCCCGGGACCGGCGGCATCCCAAGCTGCGCTTCCGCGTCGCCGGCAGCGGCAAGCGCGGCGGCAGCCGCGTGGTCTACTACTACCTCGACGACCACAGCCCGCTGTACGCGCTGCTCGCCTACGCGAAGTCCGCCCGCACCGATCTCACGCTCGAAGAGCGCCGCACCGTGGCGACGCTCGCCGCCCGCATCAAAGACGAAGCAAGGAGCAACAGACCATGACCACGTTCGCCGACGATCTCGTTCAATCCCTCGGCGAGGCGCTCGCCCATGCCAAGGGCGACGGTCCCGCGATCATCCATCCCGGCGCGACGCCCCGCGAGGTCCGGGAGGCCGTCAACCTCACCCAGGCGCAGATGGCCCCCCTCGTCGGCATGAGCCTCTCCGGCTACCGCAAGTGGGAGCAGGGCTCCCGCCGCGTCAGCGGCCCGGCCGCGGCGCTGCTGCAGGTGATCCGCCGGGAACCCGACGCCGTGCGCCGCGCCCTGCTCGCCGAATAGCCGCACTCCGACCCCGACCGATCACCCGTTTCAAGCTCCACTCCGGTCGCGCTCGCACCAACGCGCCCTACCTCGAGCAGTAGACGGCGACGACGTCGAGGCGGGCGTCCCCGAGTTCGCCGGCGATCGTCTCCCGGGCGAGCGCGTCCAGTCTGATTAAGCTCGAATATTCGAGAAAAAATCCATAAAATCAATGGATTGAAGATGTATATTGGCGGAGCGGACGGGACTCGAACCCGCGACCCCTGGCGTGACAGGCCAGTATTCTAAACCGACTGAACTACCGCTCCGTGCGGGCGTGGTGGGTGTTGCAGGGTTTGAACCTGCGACCTACGGCTTGTAAGGCCGTCGCTCTCCCAACTGAGCTAAACACCCGCGCTGGCGACCGCGTATCTTACCGTCGGCCAGAGGGCTGTCAAATCCGATACGCGTCGACGGCGGGCAGCGACCGGTATTCCAGCCGCATTTGCTTGCCGCCGGCAGTGATGAAAAGGCACCAGGCGCCGTCGAAGCGCCTAGAATTGAGCACGAACCCGAAGAGTCGCCCATTCGGAGCCGCGCATGATCGAAGGCATCGCCTACCTGATAGCCATACTGGTTTCGGCGGTCTGTGTCGCGATCCATTACGGGACGCTGCGTTTCCTCAGTGCCCGCCCGATGCATCATCGCCGCCACGGCGTACCCGTGACAGTGGCCGGGCTGATCGTGGTGCACTTTGTCGAAATCGGCCTGTTCGCCGGCGTCTATGCGGCGCTGTCCGGCACCGCCTTCGGACTGGTGCAAGGCGCCGAGACGTTTCTCGATCACATGTATTTTTCGGGCTCGGCTTACACCACGCTCGGCATAGGCGACCTCGTTCCGCACGGTGCCATACGGGCGGTGACAGCCGCGGAGGCGATCGCCGGTCTCGTCTTCATCGCATGGTCCGCTTCGTTCGCATTCATCCAGATGCAACGCGCCTGGGGTGACGAGGAAGCGCAGTGAACTCGATATCGGGACAACGACGGCGATGGAGGGGAGCGCCCGAATGAAACGCTGGACGCGACACGTGCCGATCATCGACACATTGCGCGGCTATCGCCGCACCGACTTCGGCTACGACCTGGTGGCCGGCCTGGTGCTCGGTGTCGTCACGGTCCCGCAGGCCGTGGCCTACGCATTCCTGGCGGGATTGCCCGCGCAGGCAGGTCTGTATGCATGCCTCGCGCCCATGGTGATCTACGCCGTTCTCGGTTCTTCGCGCCAACTCATCGTCGGTCCCGTCGCGATCGCCGCGCTCATGGTGGCGGCGACGGTGGGGGAACACGCGCCCGCGCACTCGAACGCCTATCTCGGCATCACCACCATCGTCTGCCTGCAGGTTGGCATCCTGCTCTGGCTGCTGCGGCTCCTGAGGATGGGCGGAATCGTCAACCTGCTGAGTCATCCCGTGATCGCGGGGTTCGTCAACGCGGCGGCGATCCTGATCATCATCAGTCAACTGCCCGCTTTCACGGGCATCGCCATAGACCGCGGCGACAACGCGGCGGACCGGCTCGCCCAGATCCTCTCCGGCATGGGGAATCTCGATTCCGTCGCGGTCGGCATCGGTGTCGCAAGTCTCGTCGGCGTATGGCTTGTTCGCCGCTACGCGGGTCTGGCGGCACGGGATCGCGACCATCCGATCAGTCGGACCGGGCCGATGATCGTTGCCATCGCCGGCACCGGCGCCGTTGCGATCTTCGGCCTGAACGTCGATACCGTCGGTTTCGTTCCCGCCGGGCTGCCCGAATTCGTCCCGCCCCCCTTCGAACTCGCGCTCTGGCTGGACCTCGCGCCCGCAGCCGCGATGATCGCCCTGGTCACCTACATCGAGAGTTTTTCCATCGGCACGACGCTGGCGTCGAGGCAGCGCAGCCGCATCGACGCGTCGCAGGAACTCGTCGCCCTCGGCGCCGCCAACGTCGGCGCGGCGTTCACCGGCGCCTACCCCGTGGCAGGCAGCTTTTCCAAGTCGAGCGTCAACGTCGCCGCCGGCGCGCGGACACCGGTCAGCGCGCTGGTCTGCGTGGCGGTGATCGCATCAACGCTACTGTGGCTGACGCCGCTGTTCGCAAACCTGCCGCACGCGACGCTCGCCGCGATCATCATTGCGGCCATCGTCGGCATCATCGACTTCTCGATGCTGCGGGAACACTGGCGCTTCTTTCCCGGAGACGTGGTGGTGCACTTCCTCGCGCTGGGCGGGGTGTTGCTGCTCGGCGTGACGCCCGGCCTGCTGCTCGGAGTCGGCGCCGCCATCGTGCTGTTCGTGCATCGTTCGAGCCGGCCGCACATCGCCGTCGTGGGCAGGCTCGGGGACTCGGTCCATTTCCGCAACGTCGATCGATACGCCACCGAGACCTTTCCGCATGTCGCGGCGGTCCGCGTGGACGAAAACCTCTATTTCGCCAATGCAAACCAGGTGGAGGACCGGTTCCTCGCGATCGTGGAACAGCACAGGGAAGCGCGCCACCTGGTGCTGGTGTGCAGCGCGATCAACTTCATCGACACGACGGGCCTCGAAATGCTGCGGCGCCTCAACCACACGCTCGACTCGCTCGGCATCGCGCTGCACCTGTCCGACGTGAAGGGCCCGGTGCGGGACCAGCTCGAGTCGACGAGCCTTTCCGGCGAACTGTCCGGGAACCTCTATCCCACCACCGACGAGGCCATGCGGGAACTCGGCGCTTCCCAAGCCGCAGCGGCAGGGGAACACCGGTAGATCCCGGTGCCCCCTCGGGTTGCCGAGGTCGGGCACATTTGTCACCCTGACGCCAACCCAGGGAGATCCGACGACGGCAGCATGTACCCAGGATATTGGGCAAAAATATTTCCGGACAAGGCGGCGGCGATAGACAGCTCCACCGGCGCCCGCAGAACCTATGGCGAACTGAACGACCGGTCCAACCAGTTGGCGCAGTTCCTGTACGACCGGGGATTGAGGCGAGGCGACCACATCTCGATCTTCGCCGAGAACCATCTCGCCCGGTTCGATATCGTCTGGGCCGCCCTTCGGTCGGGACTGTACCTGACGACCGTCAACCGCTACCTGACCGATGAAGAAGCGGGCTACATCCTCGAAAACTCCGAGTCGCAGGCGCTCGTTACAACGCGCGCCCGGGCAGACGTGGCGCACGGTTTGCCCAAGCTCGCACCCGCCTGCCGCACGCGGCTTTAGCCGCACCATGGATACATCGTCATGGGTATTCGGTTACGGCTCGCTCATATGGCGCGCCGACTTCCCCTGGCTGGAACGGCAACCTGCGACGCTGTCCGGCTGGGCGCGCCGGTTCTGGCAGGGCTCCCACGACCATCGCGGCGTCGCCGAAGCCCCGGGCAGGGTCGTCACGCTGGTGCGGGCGCTGCATGAGACATGCGCCGGCATGGCGTACCGCGTGGAATCGCACGTATTCGACCACCTCGATGAACGGGAGAAGAACGGCTACGAACGCGTCCCGGTCAGCCTGGAACTCGCCGGTGGGGAAGATGTCGATGGCGTCGTCTACATCGCGCCTATCGACAACTTCGCCTTCCTGGGAGATGCGCCGCTCGAGGAAATGGCGCGTCACATCCAGGGTTCCGCAGGACCGAGCGGCAAGAACGTGGACTACCTGCTGGAGCTGGCCGCGGCGCTGCGCGACATGGGTGCCGAGGATCCGCATGTGTTCGCGTTGGAAGCGGCCGTGCGGGTGGAGCGGAGCCTGTGAACCTGCGCGATCCTCAGTACCTGGTGGCGGTCGCCGAGCACCGGCACTTCGGCCGCGCCGCCGACGCCTGTTTTGTCAGCCAGCCGACCCTGTCCACCCAGATCAAGAAGCTGGAAGAGCGACTCGGCATCACGCTGATGCCTGCGCTCGCAGCGACCGGCGGCGATAGCGTGAGTTACATTCCGTTCCGGGGCGAGGCACCGCATCGCGACATTGGACTGTGTTGGCGCGTCAGTTCACCCCGGCGCGCGCTTTTTGACGCGCTGTCGGAGTGCGTGGTCGGAACACTGAACTGAATCACCGCACCTGGGCGGTTCCTCCTCGTGTGTTCGAACGATGGCCCCGAGACCATGCCGGCCCGGATCCATGCGTCTATTTGGTACAATTGATTGTCTCGAATGCACCGGATAGCATGTGATGCGAGGCGCACCTATGTCACTTGAACAACCTACGCTGGGCGAAATACGAGACGGCGTGCCGGCAAGCTTTCTGGACGATCTGAAGGACACCCTGGAAATGACGGAAACGCAACTCGCAAGGGCCGTCGGCGTCGCGCGTCAGACCCTGATTCGACGGCGCAAGAGCCGGGCGGTCTTGCCCGTGGCGGAGGCGGACAGGGCTGCCATGCTGGCAAGGGTGTTCAACATGGCGCTGTCGTACTTCGACCACAACAGGGAACACGCGCTTGAATGGCTCAAGCATCCCAACCCCGCTCTCGGAGGCGAAACGCCGCTCGAACGCGCAGACACAGCCATCGGCATGGAGGACGTGATAGACCTTATCGGCCGTATGGAGCACGGAATACCGACATGAGGGTTTGGCGAATTGCCAAGTTCGAGCGCGCGCGCAGCGTCGAGGACATGCTGAACGGCGAAGGCGCCTCCAGGCATGGTGGCCGATGGAATCCCAAGGGCATGCCCGCCGTGTATTGCAGCGAGAACTCGTCGCTGGCAGCACTGGAAGTCCTCGCCAATCTCGCGCGCCCATCGAGGTTCCCGAATCACCGCATCCTGGACCTCGACGTTCCCGATGACGCGATAACCGTGGTTTCGGCATCCACCGGCGACACCCGGCAGATCGGTGCTCAAATGCTCCGGACGCGCCTGGCGATCATGGCGCCAAGCTCGGTGAACCCGTTGGAACGCAACGTCGTGATCAATCCGGTCCATACGGACTTCGACAAGGTTGTTCCGGGCACGATCCAGGCCTTCGAGTTCGACCGCCGACTGGCGCGGTAGGCCACTGAAGCCGCGACCGATCTCAC
This sequence comes from Pseudomonadales bacterium, assembly GCA_963668365.1. GTDB lineage: Bacteria > Pseudomonadota > Gammaproteobacteria > Pseudomonadales > Azotimanducaceae > VXNE01. The sequence continues at coordinate 2,389,800 of OY764266.1, read as the reverse complement.
TCCGACTGCAGCGCCGCCACCGGGTCCATGCGCGCCGCCGAGAGCGCCGGATAGACGCCGAACCCCGCCGCTATCGCCACGCAGACGACCACCGCCAGCGCGATCACGGGCAACGACCAGGCGACCGCCCAGCCCGCGAAAGCAGCGATCACATAGGCGATGACCACGCCCAGCGCGACGCCCGCGGCCGCGCCCAACAGCGCGATCACGGCGGTCTCGACCAGGAACTGGCGCACCACGTCCGTCTCGCGCGCCCCGATCGCGCGGAGCAGACCGATTTCCGAACGGCGTTCCATCACGCTCGCCAGCATGATGTTCATGATGCCGATGCCGCCCACCAGGAGCGAAATGCCGGCGACGGCCGACATGACGATGGTGAATATCCACTGCGTCTGCGTCTGCTGCGCCAGGAGCCTCGCGGGAATCGTCATTCGCGTGTCCTTCTGGCCGCCATGGCGCCGGTCCAGCAGGTGCTGCACGGCCTGGGCCGCTGCCGCCGGAGAGACGTCATCCGCCACCTGGATTTTCAGCGCGCTGAGCTCGGCCTCCATGAACCCCATGCGCAAACGCCGCAAGCCCGACTGCAGCGGGAGGTAGACGCGGTCGTTTTCCCCGCCGACCTCACGGCCCTGAAACTCGCCCTCGGGTAGCTGTCGATCCTGCAGGACGGCCACGACCTCGAGCCACAGGTGGTTGACCTTGACGAGACCGCCCAGGGCCCCGCCCCTGGGAAACAGTTCGTTCGCGATGTTGCCGCCCAGCACGGCCACCTGCGCGAAACGCGCATCGTCCGCCGCGTCGAACAGAACGCCTTCTCCCGCATCGAGCTGCGTCATGCCGAAGTAGGAGGGGCTCACGGCCCACGCTTCGGCGTGACTTTGCCCCTGGTGGGAGAACAGGTCCCACACGCTGATCCTGCGAATCCCGGCCCAGTCTTCCAAGAAGGGCAACGTGTCCGCCATGGCGAGCGCATCTGACACCGAGAGTCCCGCCGAGTGCTGTCGCGTGTCCCGCTTCGACTCTCCCCGGGGCTCGTCCGCCTCGACGATCAGGTTCCGCACCCCCATCCCCTCGATCATCGACAGCGCCTCCCGGCGCCCCCCCTCGCTGACCGCGATCATGGCGATCACGGCGCCGACGCCGAAGATCATCCCGAGCAGCGTCAGCGCCGAGCGCAACCTGTGGTGTGCCAGTTGTCCCAGCGCCTGCCGGATATCGGGACGCAGCCGCCTGCCGGTGTCCGCGATAGACCTGCGGCAGACTTCGACCCACCGGATCGCCGTGCGCACGTATCGCTCGACCATCAGCTCGCGCTTCGCGGCGCCGAGACGGCCACCTGCTCCCCGGACACCAGGCCCCGGGTGACTTCCACCAGCGTCGGACTGCGATGTCCCAGGTCAACCTGTCTCGGCAGCGGGTCCCCCTGCTCCAGCACGTAGATGAATGCCTGATCCTGTTCAAAGAACACGGCCTGCTGCGGCAGCAGGAAAGCGTCGCGAACGGTGCCGGTCGTAATGGTCGCCGTCAGGCTGCTGCCCACGCGCATCACCTCCGGATCCACCCGGTCGAGCTCCGCTTCGACAACGAAATACTTCTGCGGATCGCTACGGTCCCGGGGAACGGCGACGGGCGAAACGCTGGAAATGCGGGCGGCGAAATCGCGCTCGACTTCACTGTCGATGCGCAGCGCGACGGGCTGACCCGGTTCGATCCCCACCGCGTCGACTTCCGGCACGTATATCCTCGCCCTGACCTTGCCGCGTATCGGCAGCAGGCCCACCGCCCGGCCCGGGAATACCGATTGTCCCTTGGAGAGCTTTCGACCCCAGGGCGTGCGCGCGTACACGAACGTCCCGTCGGCCGGACTGTGCAATTCCATCTGGGCCAGCGCCGAATCCTGCTTGGCGAGCTTGTCCCGGCTCGCGTCGCGGCCGCTCTCGATGCGGCGCTGCTCGGCGAAGGAACGCTGGTCGTGCGTGATCGCCTGCCAGGCGTAGTACGCCTCTTCCACGCCCAGGTAAGCAAGGTCACCCAGGGCATCGATGTATTCGTTGCGGCTCATCAGGCGGGGATCTATCGTCACGTACGTCTCGGCGATGTCGGTCTCGTCCTCGACGCGCTCGGTCTCGTGGCCGATGCGGGTGCGGTCGATGCCGCTTCTGCGCACATGGCTGTCGATCTGCAGATCGCTGTCCACGACTTCCAGCACGCTGATCTCGCGCTGCACCAGCACTTCGCTGTCGTCGAACCGCACGACCACCTGTCCCTTCCTGACCTCCGAGTACTCCGGCACCATCCAGGTGATGTTGAACCGCATGTCGATGTTGCTCGGCATGCGGATGGCAATGGACTCGGATGGCACCAGCTCTCCCCTCGCGCGCACCACAAAGGTATGGTCCTGCGCGGTCGCGGAAATAGTCGGCAGCAGGGACGACGAATCCCCGCAACCCGCCACGGCCATTGCGGCGATCAGCAACCGCCGCCATGCCCGCACCTGCCAGCACAGCGGCGTGACCCAGGCTCGAATACTCACAGGCGCACCATGTCCCCGTCTTCCAGACCACCTTCCACGATGAACATGTCCGCGCTGCGCTCACCGAGCCGGACCGGCTGCCAGCCTTTGCCCCGCAGCACGACTCCAGGCGATCCCGAGCGGTAGACGAGCACCGATGCCGGGATGGCCAACGCTTCCTTCAGCATCGAAAGCTCTACCTCAATCTGCACCGACATGCCGAGCCTGAGCACGGGCGGCTGGCCGGGATCTACCTCCGCGGTGATGTCTCGCACCATGGAATCGGAAAATTTCGACCGGCGGCGAACGGTGTTGGCCACTTGGCTGACGCGACCGACCAAGTCCGCCTCCCCGCCCGAATCGATGGCGATGCGCGCTCGCTGGCCCACGGCGAGGCGCGCGGCGGCATGCTCGTGAATCTCCGCCCGCACGGCCAGTCGACTGTCGTCCGCGAGCCGCACCACCACCAGTCCGGGGTGCACGGAGGCGTTCACGTCCACCTTGTTGCCCTCGTAATCCGTGCCGAGCACCACCAGTCCAGGCCTGGGCGCCCTGATCGTAAACGATGCGAGTTCCTTTTGAACCGACGCAAGCTTCACCTCGAGCTGGCGCACGCCGGTCTCGAGTTCCTGGCGCCTCGCCTCCCTTAGCCGAAGGCTCAATGCCTGCCGTTCCCGCACCCGCCCCATGAGAAGGTTCGCGATGCGTTTCTCCTCGACGAGTTTTCGGTATTCGACGCCGGGAATCAGCTCCTCGGGCTGTTCCGCCTTCCGGTCCGCCTTCCTGGCCTCGCTCTCCGCCGCCGCCAGGGCCACCCCTTCGTCCTCGATCTCCTGTCTCTGCCTCTCGTCCAGGGACAGGAGTTCGCTCCGCCGCCGGGCCAATTGCCCGGACACGCGAGTCAGGTCGTCGTCCAGGTTGCTGCTGTCGAACCGGACAAGCAGGTCGCCCTCCCCGACCCTTTGACCCTCCTGCGCCAGTTCGGCAATGGTCGTCTGCCAGTTGCTGCTCGGCGGCGGACCGAAATGCAGCACCTCGGTCGAGACGACGATGCCGCTCGTAGCGACCGTGACCGGACGATCCGCCAGGTGCACCTCGAAGAACTGTTCGGCGGCCGCGCTGGACCGCGCGAGCAGCAAGAGAAGCAGCACCCCACATGAAAATCGCTTCATCAGTCGAGCTCCGCCATGACGGACATTCCCGGCATGAATACGTTCGGCATGTCCTCGACGGGCACGGCGGTGACGTCGAAGTAGCCGCCCCGGCTCCAGGCCTCGCGTTCTGTCGCCTGGTTGGAGGTCCAATCCACGGTCGCGACGATGGACGGCGTCGGGATCGCGTCGGCCACGACGACGATCCTCGTGCCCACGGGCAGTTTCAGTATGTCCGCCTCGTGGACCCGGAACCGGAACCGGAGGTCTTCGCGGCTGGCGACGTGCGCGATGAGGGAGCCGCTGGAAAGGGTATCTCCAGGAAAGGTCTTGCGTCCCGTGAACTCGCTTTCGGCATAGATCAGGAAACCCGCCTTGGTCGCATGCACCTGTGTCCGTGCCACGGCATCGCGCATGCGCGTCGCCTCCAACTCGGCCCTCGCGACCGCCAGTTTCATCGACTCCTGCGCGCCGGCATTCTCCGCCTTCTTGTCGGCGAACTCTGCCCGCGCGCGCTCCAGCGCCTGTTCGGCGGTGGCGAGGGTCAACTGCGCGCGAGAGTGGATCAGGCGTGAAGTCGCGGTCGGCGGCACTTCGGCATCGATCCGCGCGAGCCGCACCGCCGACTCCGCCCTGAGGACCGCCGTTTCCGCATCCATGATCGCGAGATCCAGTTCAGCCTGCCGCCGTTCGTTCTCCTGCCGCCGCCTGTCAAGGTCGATGGTCGCCTGCTCTTCCCGCGCGATCAGTTGCCCGGGGTCGAGTCGAACGATCAGGTCACCCACGGACATGTTGCTGCCTTCCGGGGCCATCCATTCGATGCTTCTCTGCCAGGCCCCCGGCAGACGGGGCATTTCCACGGTCTGCGCCTGGCCGTCTTCAACAATGCCGGTCAGATATGGTGGCGCGGCGTCCGCGGATGTGATCCACAGCATCAGCGCCGGGACCAGGAAAGCGAAGCACCGTTCCGCCGGGCGGCTCGCCGAACGGCTGTCAGTTTTGCGCGCGATCATGTTCCACCTTGCCATCGCGCATGCGCACGACGCGCCGGGCATGGGCGGCAATCTCGTCTTCATGGGTGACCATCAGGATCGTCTGGCCTTCCCGGCTGAACTCGCCGAACAGTGACATGAGATCCTGGGAAGTTCTCGAATCCAGGTTCCCCGTCGGCTCGTCGGCGAGCAACAGCGAAGGCGCCGCCACCAGCGCGCGCGCGATCGCGACGCGCTGGCGCTGACCGCCGGAAAGCTGGTTCGGGCGGTGATGCATCCAGTCGCGCAGCCCCAGGCGGTCCAGCAGTTCCGGGCCCCGGCGGCGCGCTTCTTCCTGCGCATCGCCGTCCTGCGCGAACCTGAGCGGCAGCAGGACGTTTTCCAGCGCGGTCATGCGCGGCAACAGGTGGAAGCTCTGAAAGACGAAACCGATGTAGCGATTGCGCAGACCGGAAAGCTGCTCATCGTTCATGCTGGACACCGGTTGGCCGAGCAATCGGTATTCGCCGAGGTCGGGCCGGTCCAGGCACCCGAGTATGTTCATCAGGGTCGACTTGCCGGACCCGGACGGCCCCATCACGGCGACGAAGTCTCCGCTCTCGACCTCGATGTCGACGTGATCGAGCGCATTCACCCGGGCCTCGCCCACCTGGAAGATGCGGCAGAGGCCCGATGTCGAAATGACATTCTTCCGTCTTGTCGGCAAAGCAAAACCCCGTAAGACCCTATGGCAACGGAACGGGTTCGAACTGCCTCTCGGTCAGACCCATGACGGCATTCGAACCGGCCCGTATCGCCGCGAGATGCGCACCCGCGCGCGGCAGGATGTGGGCATTATAGAAGCGCGCAGTGACGATCTTGCCAGCGAAGAAGGACTCTTCCCCATCCCCCGCCGCAAGGTGCGCCGCGGCCGCGAGAGCGCTTCGCGTCATGGCGTGCGCACCGGCAACGATGCCGCACAGCATCAGGAGATTGACCGCCCCGGCGCCCGCCGCCGGAAAGTCGTTCCCCGCATTTGCGAGCATCCAGTCCACGCCCTGCTCCAGCCGGTCGACACCGGCGCGGTAGCTTGCAGCCTGGTGCGGCAGCCGCGCGTCGACATCCCTGTCGATGCCCCGCATTTCCGCTATGAATTCGCGAATCGCCGCGCCGCCGTCCCGCAGTATCTTTCGGCCGACCAGGTCCGACGCCTGAATTCCCGTCGTCCCCTCGTATATCGTCGTGATGCGGGCGTCGCGATAGTGTTGCGCCGCGCCGGTCTCCTCCACGAAGCCCGCACCGCCGAACACCTGCAGCGCGAGAGAAGCGATCTGCTGTCCGGTCTCGGTGATCCAGCCCTTGATGATCGGCGTCATCAAGTCCGCGCGCGCCCGGGACCGTGCCGCGTCCTCGCCGCGCGCGGCGCGATCGAGATAGGAGGCGCCGATATATCCCACCGCGCGCATCGCTTCGATCTGCGCCTTCATTTCCATCAACATGCGGCGCACATCCGGGTGATGGATGATGGTGACGGGATCGTCGTCACCGGGAAGGCTGCCCTGCACCCTTTCCCGCGCATACTGCAGCGCGTGCTGGTAGGCGCGCTCCGCCACGGCCAGACCCTGCAATCCGACGCCGATCCGGGCCCGGTTCATCATCGTGAACATGCAGGCGAGGCCGCTATGCGCTTCGCCAACCAGATAACCGACGGCGCGGTCGTACTGCATGACGCAGGTCGGGCTGCCGTGAATGCCGAGCTTGTGTTCGATCGATACGGCCTTGACGCGGTTGGGCGGCCCCAGACTACCATCCGCTTCCATCAGAACCTTGGGCACCAGGAAGAGGCTGATTCCGCGGACACCCGGGGGCGCGTCCGGCAGACGCGCCAGCACGAGATGGACGATGTTGTCCGCCATGTCGTGGTCGCCGTAGGTGATGAATATCTTCTGACCGCTTACGACATGGTGGCCGCCCTCCGGGATGGCGCTGCAGCGGATCAACGCGAGGTCGGATCCCGCCTGCGGCTCCGTGAGGTTCATCGTACCCGTCCAGGAACCATCGATCAGGCGCGGCAGGTATGTGGCCTTCAGGTCATCGCTGGCATGGGCCTCGATCGCCCGCGCCGCCCCGTGAGAGAGTTCCGAACAGTTCGACCAGGCAAGGTTCGCCGACTGCCACAGTTCCGACACCGCGACGGCCAGCAGTTCCGGCAACCCCTGGCCCCCGAAATCGGGATTGGCGCCGAGTCCGGTCCAGCCTCCGGCGCGAAAATGTTCAAAGGCTGTCCTGAACCCGTCCGGGACGCGCACGCCGGACCCATCCCGGTCGAGGTGGGCGCCTTCCTGGTCTCCGGCCGCGTTGGTCGGCGCTATGACCTCCTCCGCCAGTGCCGCGGCCTCCTTGAGCGCCGCACGCACCAGGTCCGGCGTCGCATCCTCGAAGCCCGGCAACGCGTTGATCTCGCGCCAGGGAACGAGTTCCTCCAGCACGAACCACATGTCGCGGGTCGGCGCTCGGTACGCGGTCATGGGCACTGTCTCCGCGACGGCTCCAAAGCCCCTCGATGCCCCCGTTGTCCCAAGTGGAGCTTCATGCGCTGTCCTCGAGAATCATCGCCGCGCCCTTCTCCCCGATCATGATAGTCGGCGCGTTCGTGTTGCCGGAAACGAGCGTCGGCATGACCGACGCGTCCGCCACGCGCAACCCGGCGACGCCACGAACCCGCAACCGCTCGTCGACCACCGCGTTCGCATCGCCTCCCATCTTGCAGGTGCCGACCGGGTGAAACACGGTCGAGCCCGCGCGCCGGCAATATTCGAGAATCTCGTCGTCCGACTGCGAGGTGTCGCCGGGGTACATTTCGCGTTCGACATAGGGGGCCAGCGACGGCGCGGCGGCCACGCGCCGGGCGATGCGTATGCCGTCGATCAGGGCGGCGCGGTCGACCTCCTCGGAGAGGAAATTCGGTCTGATCGCCGGCGCCGCGCCCGGTTCTGCGCTCTGAATGTGAATCGACCCCGTGCTTTCCGGGCGCAACTGGCACACCGCGCACGTCATGCCCGGATCCCTTTCCAATGTTCCCCGCGGGCGTCTGGGGTCATGACTCGCGTGCGCAAAGTGAAACTGCACATCCGGCGTTTCGATCCCGGTGCGCGTGCGCACGAAGCCATGGGCGATTCCCGCCGTGTATGTGAGCACGCCGCGGCGGCGGAAGGCGTATTTCACCGCCTCCACGAGCAGGCGCGCGCCCCGCGTATCCTCGTTCAACGTTCTCGCATCACGAACGCGCCACGCGACGGCGCTCATGTAATGGTCCCGATAGTTCTCGCCCACTCCGGGCAAGTCGCGAACGACATCAATGCCGAAACTGCGCAAGAGTTCGCCCTGGCCGATGCCGGAGAGCTCCAGCAGTTGCGGCGACTGCACCGCGCCCGCAGCCAGGATCACCTCCCGGTTGGCGGAGGCTTCGACCGTTCGGCCGCCGACCGCATAGCGAACGCCGGTCGCTCGGGCGCCATTCCCTTCGACAGATCCGGTCTCTGCAGTGAGGACGCGTTGCGCCAATGCCCGCGTGGCGATGGTGAGATTCGGACGGCCCCGCACGGGATCCAGGAAGGCGCGCACGGTGCTGACCCGCCTGCCGTTGCGCTGGGTGACCTGGTAGATGCCGAACCCTTCCTGGGATACGCCGTTGTAATCCGGGTTTTTCGAATACCCGATCTCGTTACCGGCTTCCACGAACGCATCGATTATCGGGTGACTCTCGACCATGTCGGCGACGTTAAGCTCGCCTCCGTCACCACGGAGTTCGCCGCCCCCGCGTTCGAAGTTCTCGGAACGCTTGAAGAACGGCAACACCTCCTCGAACGACCAGCCCCGGTTGCCGAGCTGCGCCCAGGTGTCGTAATCCCGCGCCTGGCCGCGCACGTACAGCATGCCGTTGATGGAACTGGAGCCGCCGAGCACCTTGCCCCTCGGAATGGGAATCCTGCGGCCATGGGTATTCGATTCCGGCTCGGTTTCGAAACACCAGTTAACGCTCGGCAGATCGATCATCTGCCAGAACCCGCCGGGAATGTGGATGAGGGGGTTCCAATCCCGCCCGCCGGCTTCGAGCAGCAGCACCGAATTGCGGGAATCCGAGCTCAACCGGTTCGCCAGCACGCAACCCGCAGAGCCCGCACCCACCACGATGTAGTCATATTCCGGCATTGAGGTCTCCGCACGTCCCGTCACGGCAGCACAATAGTATCCGAGCAGGTGGAGTCCATGCGTGAAAACAAGCGCCTCCGGTGAGCGCGAGCGACATGGGACAAGCGACATGGGACAAGCGACATGGGACCGTTTGCAAAGAAAACTCGCGGGTGCCACAGTTGCCGAAAATAATTCCCGATCAGCAGCCAATATTGTTTGATAATGAGAATTATTCCGACTTACAATGCGTCGCATGGCCCTCACGCTTCCGGATCTCATCGTCGGTGATCGCGCCCGCGTGGTCGCATACAGCCGCATCGACACCATCGCGCAACGCCTGATCAGCCTCGGCCTGACGCCGGGCACCGCGATCACCCTGAAGCGACTCGCGCCATTCGGCGATCCGGTCGAGATTCACTTTCGCGGTTTTCGACTGGCGCTGCGTCCCAGGGAAGCGGCATGCCTGGAACTCGAGCGCCTCTGACACGCGCTGCCGTCGTCGCGATCGTCGGCAATCCCAACTGCGGCAAGACGACGGTGTTCAACCGCCTCACGGGGGGCCGGCAACGCGTCGGCAACTGGCCCGGCGTGACCGTGGAGCACAAGACCGGGGGCTACGATCATGGCGGCCGGCAAACCGAGGTCGTGGACCTGCCGGGCACTTACAGTCTCGGTGGCGGAACTGACGCAGTAGACGAACAGATCGCGCGCGACTACCTGACGCAGGCCAATGCGGATGTCGTCGTCAACGTCATCGATGCCTCGTCCATTACGCGCGGCCTCTACTTGACGACGCAACTGATGGATCTGGGCGTACCCGTCGTGGTCGCGCTCAACATGACGGATGTCGCGGCGCGACACGGCATTCGCGTAGATGCCGCTGCCCTGTCGCGGGCGCTCGGTTGCGCGGTCGTGCCCCTCGTCGCTTCCCGGGGGAAAGGCATCGACGCGCTGAAGGACGCGATCGCCGATGCGGTGCGCGAAGTGCCCGCACCGACAAGCGCCCAGGCAAAACATGCCGCCAGTGCCGCGACTGACCACGCCTCCGATCTTGCGCGCTACCGGAGCATCGACGCCCTGGTCGAAGGCGCCGTTCGGGTCACGGCGGTGCCCCGAACACTGACCGACATGGTCGATGCCGTCGTCCTGAATCGCTTTCTCGCGTTTCCGATCTTCCTCGGCGTCATCTACCTGATGTTCATGTTCACCATCAACGTGGGATCCGCCTTCATCGACTTCTTCGATATCGCGGGCAACGCCATCTTCGTCGAGGGCCCGCGGACGATCTACGCCCACCTGGGATTCCCGGAGTGGCTTGCCGCCTTCCTCGCCGATGGCGTCGGCGGGGGAATACAACTCGTCGGCACGTTCATTCCCGTCATCGGCTGCATGTTCCTCGCCCTCGCGGTGATTGAAGACTCGGGCTACATGTCGCGCATCGCCTTCGTGCTGGACGGCCTGATGCAACGTGTCGGTTTGCCCGGAAAGTCCTTCGTGCCTCTGATCGTCGGTTTCGGCTGCAATGTTCCGGCCGTGATGGCCACGCGCAGCCTGGAGCGCGAACCGGATCGCATCCTGACCACCATCATGGCGCCCTACATGTCCTGCGGTGCCCGCCTGACGGTGTACGCCCTGTTCGCCGCCGCCTTCTTTCCGGGCAACGGGCAGAACATCGTCTTCGGCCTGTACCTGATCGGCATCGCCATCGCCATCCTGTCCGCCCTGACCGTCCGCAAGTACCTCCTGAAGAGCGAGGTCTCCCACCTGGCGATCGAACTGCCGTCCTATCACCTCCCCACGATACGCGGCGTACTGCTGCATACCTGGCAAAGACTGAAGGGCTTCGTGCTTCGGGCCGGAAAGGCCATCGTCGCCGTGGTGATCATCCTCAACATCGTCAGTTCCGTGGGCACGGACGGATCGTTCGGCCACCGGGACAAGGACACTTCCGCCCTGGCGGCCATCGGTCGGACCATCACGCCGGCGCTGCATCCAATGGGGATCGACAGGGACAACTGGCCGGCGACGGTCGGCATCTTCGCCGGCATATTCGCCAAGGAAGTCGTCGTCGGCACGCTGGACGCGCTGTACGCCGTCAAGCAGGACGACCCCGCCGCGTTCGATCTCGGCGACGAACTCACCGACGCCTGGCGCAGCGTCGGCGACAACCTCGCCGATCTCGGCGCCACCCTGGCGGACCCGCTGGGCATCGGCGTCGGCAATATCGCCGACCCGCAAGCCGCCGCGTCGGAACAGGCGGTGGAGATAAATACGATCCAGGCCATGCGCGGGCTGTTCCATGGCGAACTGGGCGCGTTCAGCTATCTTCTCTTCATCCTGCTGTACATGCCGTGCGTGGCCACGATCGGGGTCATCTACAAGGAGATCGGCGCCGGCTGGGCGGTGTTCAGCACCGCGTGGTCCCTCGCCGTGGCCTACGCCGCCGCGGTGCTCTGCTACCAGGTCGGCAGCTTCGGCGCGCATCCCGTTTCGTCCACGATCTGGATACTTGGCGTGACGGCCTCCGCGACCGCAGCGTTCTACGGTCTCATTGTCTTCGGAAGACGATACTGTCGCCGACAGGATCTCATCCCGGTCACGCAGATCAGCTAGCGCGGCGCCGGTCGGGTCGCGCAAATCTCGGGTAGCGAAGGAGGTTGGCTGCATTGTAGTGATGCTATAGACTGCATTTAAGTGCATGCATTGAGCGAACGAATGAAGACCATCACCGTGCGCAACATTCCCGCAGACATCGTTGCCGCGTTGGAAGCCGAAAAGCAGCGTCGGGGGCTTTCGCTCAACCGCACCGTCCTGTCAGTGATGCGTGAGGCGCTCGGACTCTCCAATTCGAGACGCCGCAGCAATGGTCTTCGACGACTCGCGGGAAATTGGACCCCAGCCGAATCCCGACAGTTCGAGGAGGCCGCGGCACCTTTCGGGAAAATTGACGAAGACATGTGGGAATGACCCGACTGTGTCTCGACACGTCCGCGTACAGCAGGTTCCAAAGCGGACATTCGGCGGTCGTAGACCATGTTGACGTCGCGGAATGGATTGCGATACCCAGTGTTGTTATCGGGGAACTCTGGGCGGGCTTTCTCCTGGGAACCCGCCGGGCAGAGAACATCCAGAAACTCGACGAGTTTCTGAGTCATGCCGTTGTAGAGGTCGTGCCCATCGACGAGGAGGTCGCGCACGTCTACGGCGAAATAGTGGTCGAACTGAGACGCAAGGGTCGACCGTTACCCGCAAACGATATCTGGATCGCGGCAACCGCAGCGCGGACCGGCGGGACGGTTCTGACATTCGATGCGCACTTTCGAGAGATTGCCCGCGTCGGCACCCTCGTTCTTTGAGTGGATGACCGCGCCGCCGGTCAACCCCCGGAAGGTTCCAGGCGCCTCGGTTCGTCGAATAGCCGTTCCCACATGTCGCATACCGTTTGCCGGTAGGTGGCAAGCCGCGCATCGGCCTCGACGGAAGACGGCAGGTCCAGCGTCTGATAGTGCACCTGACCCCGCAACGCCAGGTAGGCCATCACCAATCTTTCGGCATCCTCTTTCGGCAATACGCCGGCAACTCCCGCTTCCTCCAGTATCCGAACGTTGTCCGACCAGGTGGTGAGGCTAGGGTGTGCATCCGCCCAGGCCAGAACCAGGTACTGCACGATGAACTCAAGGTCGACGATACCTCCCACGCCGCGTTTCAAATCGACCTTCTCACCATGTTGCGCGGCGATGCGCTTCCTCATGTTCTTCACTTCCGTGCGCAGCAACTCCGGGGATCGGGGCTGGCACAGGATATCCCGGCGGGCGCGCTCGAAGGCCTGCATGAGCGCAGGATCCCCGGCTACCGCTCGTGCCCGAATCAGCGCCTGGTGCTCCCAGACCCATGCCCGGTTGGCCTGGTACTCGCGAAACGCCGACATGCTCGAGACCATGAGACCGGCGCTGCCCGACGGTCGCAGGCGCATGTCGATCTCGTAGAGCGGACCGGTATAGGTCCGCACCGTGAGCAGGTGCATCAGCCTTCTCACCATGCGGTGCAGGAACTGGGAAGCCGTTCCCGGCAGGTCGTGCAGGAAGACCAGGTCAAGGTCGGAATCCATGCCCAATTCCTGCCCGCCGAGCTTGCCGTAGCCCACGGCGATGAACGGACGCGGACCGACGGAGTCGTTCGCGGACTGCTCCCACGCAAGTCGAATAGTGTGCTCCAGCACCGCCTCCGCGAGCCAACTCAGGTAGTCGCTGACATGCATGATGGGCAGCAGACCCCTCGCCTCCGCCACCGCCACGCGAAACACGCGCTGCTCCTTGAACTCGCGCAACGCGTCAACCAGGGCTTCCTCGTCGGGTGCGGACGCCAGGACCGCTCCGAGCTCTTCCACCAGCGCGTTCCGGCCCGACAGCAGATCCCACGCGTGCTTGTCCAGCAGCACCTCCATGAACACGGGCTGCGCGGCAATCTGGTCGGCCACCCAGCGACTCTGGCCCACCAGCCGCACGAAAATTTCCAGCGCCTCGGGGTTCTCCCGCAATAGCGCCAGGTAGGTCGAGCGACGCAGCAGGGTCTTGAAGATCGGCACGAGGCGTTCGACAGCGCGCGCCGGGCTGGGCTGCCGGCTGGCAATCTGCAGCACCTCCGGCATGAGCGCATCAAGCCGGTGCCGGCCCTCCTCGCTGACCGACGACCGGTCGCGCGATTGGGAGAGGTCGCCCAACAGCGCAGCCACCTTCGTCGGCGCGTCGAAACCCGCCTCCGCCAATTGGGCGCGGTCTTCGCGGTCCGCCCACAAGCCGCCCTCCGCCCGGGCGGCTCCCGCCCCGATCACGCGATCGAATATGCGCTCCACGTTGTCTCGATGATGGGCCAGCGCCGAGAGGAATGCCGTGTAGGAATCGAAACCCATGGCGAACGCCAGACGCAGCCGGCTGCTGTCGCTCACCGGCAGCCGCTGCGTCTGCCGATCCGCCTCCGCCTGAATGCAATGCTCGGTGTTGCGCAGGAACCGGTAGGCGTCGCGCAGGTCTGCCGCGGTGCCGGCATCGAACTTCTCCGTCCGCTCCAGCTCGGCAAGGGCATCGAGGAAGCCGCGCTTCTGCATGTTGCTGAACCGGCCGCCGAGAACGAGCTGCTGCACCTGCACGGCGAACTCCGCATAGCGAATGCCGCCGGGACCGAGTTTCACGTCCTCCGGCCGATGCCGTTCGGCGGCGAGGCGCGCCTTCATCTCGCGCATCGCCTCGAGCGATCCGAAATCCAGGTAGCGCCGGTACACGAAGGGGCGCAGCGAGTCCAGCAACTCCTCGCCCCGCTCCCTGTCGCCCGCGCATGCCCGCGCCTTGATCAGCGCGTAGCGCTCCCAACTGCGTCCCTGTGACTCGAAATAGTCCCGCACGGCGCTGAAGTGCATGACCAACGGGCCGCTGGCGCCATACGGCCGCAGGCGCATGTCCACGCGAAATACGAATCCGTCGACCGTGACCGGATGCAACAGGTCGATGATTCCCTGACCGATCCTGATGAAATACTGCTGGTTGCGCGCGCCCGACGACGTCTGTCCGTCTTCCGGGTAGGCGAAGACAAGGTCGACGTCGGACGACAGGTTGAGTTCCCGCCCGCCCAGTTTTCCGAGGGCAAACACCGTGAGCCGCTGCACTTCCCCGGAGGGCGAGCGCGGCTCCCCGAAACGCTCGGTCTCCCGCCGCTCCGTCACCTCGAGTGCCGCCTCGATGAATCCGTCGGCCATGTCGGAAAGCGCCCGTGTCGTCTCTTCCAGCGGAGCGGACCCGGCAAGGTGGCGCCAGACGATCCAGATCTGGCAGCGATTGCGCAACAGGCGCAGCGACCGCTTCAGGTCGGCGGTCTCGGGAGAACCGGCAGTCGCCGCGGCCAACTCGTTCCTGAGCCAGGTTTCGTCCCACGGCGCCTCGAAACGGCCCGCATCGAGGGACTCGAGGACCCAGTCGCGCTGCTGCGAAACCACGCGCTGGGCGAAGTCGCTCAGCGCCATGACGCGGCGCGGCACCGGCGGGAGATCGAGACCCTCCCGCTCCGCGAACCGATCCGCAAGGTCGGCAAGGACCGCCGGCAACTGGCTGGATTCCATCAACCGCATCCGTCGTCAATGGGTGAGGAGTGAACGGCGCGGCGCGGCCGCGCGACGGGAAGGATTCTAGAACGACCGGCAGGTGCTGCCTACGGTTGCGACATCGCAGATTGGATGTAGTTCTGGATCCCGGTCTTGCCTATAAGTTCGAGCTGGGTTTCCAGCCAGTCCACATGCTCCTCTTCCGACTCGAGGATGGATTCGAAGATCTCGCGGCTGACATAGTCGGACACGGACTCCGAGAAAGCGATCGCTTCGCGCAGCGTCGGCATGGCCTGCATCTCCAACTCGAGATCGCATTTCAGAATCTCCTCGACATCGGTGCCGACGAGCAGTTTTCCGAGATCCTGGAGGTTCGGCAGTCCTTCGAGAAAGAGAATCCGCTCCATGAGCTGGTCGGCATGATGCATCTCGTCGATGGACGCTTTCTTTTCCGTCTCGCCCAGATTTCCCATTCCCCAGTCGGTGAGCATCTTCGCGTGCAGGAAGTACTGGTTGATCGCCGTCAACTCGTTTTTCAGCACGCCGTTCAGGTGTCCGATGATGTCCGAATGCTGTGGCTTCATGAGTGTCCGACCTATCGCTTGGGCGGCGTTGAACTATGGCCGCATCTATCGCCGGTGTCAAACTTAACTTTTTGAAATATAAATGAAAATTAGTCTCATATGCAATTGGTCGGGAGCCGCGCGGAGATCAAGAGACGTTTATGTTTGCTATTACTAATCATTCTCATTTAGAATTCGCCCGCGATGTACGTATGCCTATGCCAAGCCGTCGAGGACGCCGAGATCAGGGACGCTGTCAGGGACGGCCACGCGAGTCTCGATGCCATCGCCGACAAGCTCGGCGTCGGCACCGGCTGTGGCTCTTGCCGGGAATATGCCGAGGCGCTCATAGAAAAGCTCTCCCCCGCCGGCAAGACCTTTTACGAAGCGGCCTGAAGACCCCAGCACCGAAGAAAGCACTCCGATTCGGTCTCCGACACCGGCGCATACCCGGTGCCTTTTCCATTGGTATCCATTGACAAACAGGTGACGGCGGGCGCTGCCTGCGGTAGCCTTTCCAATGAGATTGCCTTGGGGGACGCGCCATGGGGCGCCAGCCCCAAAACGGCGGGAGCGTCTCTGCACTGCACTAGTTAAACCATTGTTTTCAAATGATTTGCCATGAGGGTATAGATGGACTCCAACCGAACAGAGGTCCTGATCGGGAGCGCCTCCTGTGGCGGCGCATCCACCGAATTCAGCGTTGATGTCCCCGCCTACGAGCGCCAAAGACTGGAGGACGTCGGCTTCATGACGGCCATGACGCTGACTCTGCTCGGAAACTACGCGCAGACCGGACACTTTGGCGGTCCCCTCGCCTATACACCCTACAACGTCGCCCTGCACCTTGTCGGCCCGGAAAACGGCGGCTTGCGCTACGACTACCGGCGACCCAAGCACCCCTTCGGCGACAAGCTGCTGCTCGCCGGGGGTCACAACATCCCTACCCTCTACGCGCTGTGGATGATCATGGGCGAGGCCATGGCCCGCCGCCACGCGGCCACGGGCGAAGAGCGATTCCGGGTCGACCCCGAGATTGCCATTCTGCCCATAGACTGCCTCGGATTCCGCAGAGGCGCCGGCGTCCTGCCGACGCTGCTCGCAGACAACGGCCTCGCTGACGACCCTCTTTTCGCCCAGGCCAAGCTGCGCGGCATCCGCTCCCTGGCCGGCCACTCGGAAACCACCGATCTCATCAACGACGTCAACGGCGGGCCGTCCGGAATCGGGATAGCCACCGCAGCCGGCAAGGCCGCATTCTGGGACTTCATGGGCGCCGGCGCATCGCCGAAGATCGTGGCGCTGGAGGGTGAAATGGCCATGACATCCGGCCATTCCCAGGAGTTCAAGACGGCCGCCGTGGCCCAGCAGGTGGGCAAGCGGTTGCGCATCCTCCTGTCATTCAACAACGCCGGCATCGACGACTCGCTGATCGGCGGCATAGTGCCGGAGTCCATCGTTAGCTATCGCATTGCCGACCAGTGGGCGGCGTACGGCTGGAACGTCCTCACGCTCGAGAACGGCAACGACTACGACCAGGTCGTCGCTGCGCTCAAGACCATGGACGCGTGGGACCCGGATGACCGGCGGCCGATGATCGTGGTGGGCAGAACCACCAAGGGCTGGTGGCCCGCCGCGCGCAACGGCGAGATTCCCGGTTTCGGTCCGCAGATCGTCGGCTATCACAGCCACCCTTACGAGATGAAGATGAACGTGCCCTACTTCGTCGCCCTGGCCGAGACCTTCGAGCAGCGTTTCGGCGTCGCCTTCGAAGGGATCCGCGACGGCGCGGTCACCGACGAGGCCGAACGGCTGCGCCAGTTCAAGACAAACATCGACATCGCCATGTCCGTGCTGGAGAAGGACGATCTCGGAGTCTGGCTCACCGATCGCATGGTGGAGATCGGCGACCGCGTGGCGGACGACGCCAACCTGCGCTTCGATGTCTCGAAGGATCCGTTCCAGGATGATCGCCTGCGCGTCGATGCGCTCCCCGTCGAACCGCGCGCGGTCGAGGGGAAACTGAACGGCAAGGCGCAGGAAGTCGGCGTCGAACTGTTCAAGCAGCCCGGCGAGGTCGCCGGCACAAGGCGGGCGATCTCGGAAGTGATCAAGTGGGCGAACCACGTCACCGGGAACAGATTCATCACGGTGTCCGCCGACCTCTCGAACTCCATCAACGTCGAAAAGGGATCGCTGACCGGACACTACGACCCCCTGACCAACCAGGAGGGCACGCGGCTCAAGGCGGCGATCCAAGAAGCCGGCAACGCGTCCACCGCCGTCGGCCTGGTGGGCCAGAGCGCATCGCTCGACCCCGACGTGCACAGCGGCGTGTGGGCGATGAGCGGCAGCTACGGGGCGTTCACGCCGTTCATGTACCTGCCGTCGCGGGTCTGGAGCCAACAGAACCAGGACAGTCCGTTTCGGCTTGGCGTCCTCAATATTCTCGCGGGCCACTCGGGGCCGGAAACGGCCGCCGACGCGCGGACCCACTTCGGCATCTTCGCGCCCCAGGTCTGGAAGCTGTTTCCTCGCGGCCAGGTCATCGTGCTCAGTTTCTGGGACTACAACGATGTGGCGCCTGGCTACTTCGCCGCTGCCGAAATCGCCGCCCGGGAACCGCTTGTGGGTGTCATCGTGCTCGAAGTGGCTCGTCCCGATTTCCCGGTGGCGGACCGCTCGACCTTCGCCGACGCCGATCTCAAGGCGGCCGCCAAGGGCTTTTACGTGGTGCGCGACTTCGAACCCGGCAAACCGAGGCACGGCTATGTCGTCGCTCAGGGGTCCAGTTCCACCGTCAACCTGGTGCGGGCGCTGCCCGAACTGGAAGCCCAGGGCATCAATGTCAAGGTCATCGCCGCCATCAGCGAAGAACTGTTCGAACGTCAACCGACGACGTATCGGAATGCGGTGCTTCCGCCGGAGGCCAGGCACGATCTGATGATCGTCACCACCGGCACCCAGCGGATGTGGCCCCTGCGCGATGTCGGGCCGTTGACCGCCGAGTACTCGATGGTCTCCGACTGGCACGACCGCTGGCTGACCGGCGGACTGGAGCCCGATGTGATCGCGGAGGCGCGCCTGGACCGTGATTCGATCCAGGCGGGCATCGAGCGATTCGCCCGCGATCGCGATGCGCGTCTCACCCGGCAGAGGGAAGCCCTCGCGGCCCTGTAGACCCGACACCACCGACGTTTTTTTGAGGCAGAGCAAGAATGCTTGAGCGCTTCCTGGTCCCGGACGCCGATGTTGTTCGCGTATCCGAAGACGCCGCGCGGGCCGGCACCCAGGCCATATTCGAACAGATGGGCCTCGTTCGCGACGATGCGGCGCTCTGTGCCGACGTCCTCATCACCAGCGACCTGCGGGGCTGCGAGAGCCACGGCATCTCCAACATGTTGCGGCGATACATCGATTCGTATCGCGCGGGACGTTTCAATCCCGCGCCAAATATAAGCGCCGTGCGCGAGTCCGCCGTCAGCGCCACGCTGGACGGCGACCGCGGCATCGGCCTGCAGGTCGGCCCGCGCGCGATGGAAATGGCCATGGAGAAAGCCGAAGCGTCCGGCATGGGCGCGGTCGGCGTACACAACTGCGGCCACGTCGGAATGCTCGCCTACTACGCGATGATGGCTATCCAACGCGACATGATCGGCGTGTGCATGGTCTCCGCCGCCGGCGACCACATGATCCCGACCTTCGGCACGGAGCCGGTATTCGGCACCCATCCCATCGCCTGGGCCGCGCCCGCCGGCGAGTTGCCGCCGTTCGTTTTCGACGTGGCCACCACGCAGATCGCCGCCAACAAGCTCGGGCTCTCCAGGCGGGTCGGGGCGAAACTGGAGCCGGGGTGGATAGCCGACCTGGACGGCAGACCCATCATGGAGCGAATCGATGTCCCCGAGGACGGTCAGAACCGCATGCTGCCGTTAGGGGGCACTCGAGAGAACGGCAGCCACAAGGGATTCGGCTTCGCCGCCATCGCCGATATCATGTCGGGCATCCTGTCCGGCAACGGTCCGGGCTTTCTCGCGGGCCGGCAGAGCACCTCCCAGTTCGTGATGGCGTTCCGGATCGACGCCTTCACCGACCTTGGGCAATTCAAGCGGGACATGGACGCGCTGCTGACGAAACTCAGCACGATGAAGCCGGCCCCCGGACATGATCGGGTCTACTACGCCGGCCTGATAGAACACGAGGAGACCCTGCGCCGAAAAGCCGAGGGCATCCCCTATCACCGCGAGGTCGCGGAGTGGTTCAACCGCACCAGCGAAGAGTTGCAGCTCGGCATGCGGTGGCCGTAACCGGGATGACAAACAACAACGAGGAGGCCGTTTGATGGATACCGGCGAATTCAGGGGTTTCAACGTCACGATGCGCGACCCCGGCATCGCGTGGTTCCAGTTCTCCACCCCGGAACGCTTGAACGGCATGACCGTCGCAATCAAGCGAGACCTGGTGGAAGCCGTGACCCAGGCGCAGATGGACAACGCCGTGCGCGTACTGGTGTTCACCGGTTCGGGCAGGGCATTCTGCGCGGGCGACGATCTGAAGGGTTACCGGAATGCGGAGATTCCAGGCTCGCCGCTGGTTCCCGAGATCGAATTCGGCCACGACAGCAGCATCGGCACCTATAACGCGCTGCGCACCATCTCCCAGCGCGTCAATACCGCGGTGCGGTCGCTCGACAAGCTGACCATCGCCGCCATCAACGGGGTCGCCATCCAGACCGGGTTCTCCCTGGCGCTCGCCTGCGACTTCCGCATCGCGGCCCGGGGCGCGCGGATGGGCAGCGCGACGCTGCGCTTCGGCCTGCTGCCGGACGAGGGCGGGCAGTACCTGCTGGTGCAACTGCTCGGCGTCGCGAAGACGATGGACTTCCTGATGATGAAGAAGATCGTGGAAGCCGACGAAGCGCTGGAACTCGGCCTGGTGCACGAGGTGGTGGAACCCGGCGACCTCGAGGCGGCGACCATGGACCTCGCCGCGGAACTTGCCAACGGACCTCAGGTATCCATGCGGCTCCTGAAGCGCTCGGTCTACAACGCCGCCGAAATGAGCTGGGAGCAGAGCCTGGACGAGATCGCGTCCAAGACCGGAATCTCCGACCATCACCCCGACTCCCGGGAGGGTGTCCGGGCATTCCACGAGAAGCGCCCGCCGAAGTTCAACGACTGGCTGGAGTAGGGGCAACCTCCCGATACCGGCCTGATCGAACATGAAGAGACCCTGCGGCCAAAAGCCGAGGGTTCCCCGCACCAGCGAGGAACTGCAGCCATAGATTCGGTGGCCGTAGCGGTCCACGGCCGAAACGTCACCGGCCTTCGAATTTCGGCTCGCGCTTCTCCATGAAAGCGCGCATCGCCTCCCGTGAGTCGTTGCTCGCACCGGTCCGCGTGTGGCGTTCCGTCTCGAGTTCGATGTACTCCCGCAGCGGCATGTTCTCGGCGTTGATGAAGTTGCGCTTCATCTCACCGATCGCCAACGGCGCCGACTTCGACAGGCGTTCGGCTATCTCGCGCACATCGTCGCGAAACGTCTCATCCGGGAAGGTCTTGAGGACCAGCCCCATGCGCTCCGCCTCTTCGGCGCTGAACTTCTGCGACATGAAGAACAGTTCCCGCGCCTTGGTCGCCCCGACAATCCGGGGCAGGAGCCACGGCCCACCCATGTCGCCGGATATTCCGACGCCGAGAAACGCGGAATTGAACATCGCCCGCTCGCTCGCGTAGCGCAGGTCGCAGGCGCACGCCCAGCCGAGGCCCGCGCCCGCGCAGGCGCCGTTGATCGCGGCGATGGTGATTTTCGGCATCTCGTGCAGCAGCGTCGTGGTGTGGAAGTACTCCTTCTTGTTCGGCTCCTGCCGTTCGCCGCTGGTCGATGCCCTGAGGTCCGCGCCCGGACAGAACGCGCGACCGGCCCCGGTGAAGATGACCACGCGGACGCGCTCGTCGACCGCCACCTCGCGCATACATTCATGCAGTTCCCGGTTCAGCGTCCCGGTGATGCCGTTGAGGCTCTCGGGCCGGTTGAGCGTAACGGTGGCGAGGTTGTCGTCGATTTCGTAAAGAACGGTTTCGTAGTCGGACATGAATCTTTACCTGGTGCGAATGTGTGGCGGAATCCTAACCCGCATGGTGACACTAGTGCACGCAGCCCCGTGCCGAGATCTCGAACACCGTTTCGACGACGCCGTCGCGCACGCCGACCATGCGGTCCCAGCGATTCACCGTGACGTCCTGCTGATGCGTGAGCAGGAAAAAGTGCGCGCCGATTTCCAAAGGCAGGACGCCTTCGCTGGACAGGACGACGCCATGGTGGTCGATCCGGGCCACCGCGACGCCCTCGAATCCCTCCAGGGTCGGCACACCGTTGGGTGCGCCGATGGCATCGATGGGCACGTCGCCGATAGCCGTATGGGCGTCCGGGCGCGCGTAGACGCGGCCCATGACCCTGGCGGCGAGACGAAATTCCCGCATGTAGGCGTACGGGGCCTCCATGACGGCATAGGTTCCGCCCTCGATCTCGGTCACCTCCAGATACCTTGCCGCCACGTCGTAGGTCCACGACTCTCCGGTCGAGACCACTTCCACCGGAATACCCACCGCCTCGATCGCCCTCTTCGCCTCCAGCACGCGCTCGATGGATCGACCCCCCTCGGCAAACCGCTGGGCCCGGTTCGGCGCGCGAACCAGCGGCACCTGGTGGCTCATGACGCCCCGAAACCGTAAATGTGGCGTTCCCGCCACCACGCGCGCCAGGGCGACCGCGTGCCTGATCGAGCGCACGCCGGCGCGTCCCATGACGGTATCGATTTCGATCACGATGCCCAGGGTTGCGCCGACCGCGCGGGCCCCGGCGGCGAGTCTTTCGATCTGCATCTCGTCGTCGATGGCAACCGTCGTCTCGACCCGCCTTGCGAGCATCGCGAGGCGACGAATCTTGTCGGCATCGACCACCTGGTTGGCAATGAGCACATTGCCTGCGCCAGCGTCCGCGAACACCTCGGCTTCGGATACCTTCGCCGCGCACACGCCCCCGACCGTGCCTCCGGCCGCGATCTGCATTCCGAGTATCCCGGGCGACTTGTGGTTCTTGCCGTGGGGTCGCAAGCGGATACGCCTGTCGCGGTAGTGGCTGGCGATGACGCCGATGTTGTGTTCCAGGGCGTCCATGTCGACAAGGAGCACCGGCGTCTCAAGCGCTTCGACGGGCGCTCCGATCATCAGAAGGCTCCGCGCGCGCTGATCGGCCACACCGCCTCAAGGCGGCCATTGCGCACGCCGAACGCAAAATCGTGCAGGGCAAACGCGGTGGCGATGTCGGCGGGCACCAGTTGCAGCCAGTCGCCGATGGCGAACGGCGGCTCGTCCGCCGGAGAAAGCACGATGCCGTGTTCCGCGCTGACGCCCGCCGCCTTGAGACGGTCGCGCCCGAGGATCGCGGGGTCGCCGTGATCGCGCCCCACGGCCTTCTGCCCGCAGTCGTGTATGGCGCGTCCGTTCTCGGGAACGCTCGTGACCCGCGCCGAGACCGTGACCGCGCCGTCGAGGGCGGCAGCACCCCAAAGCGCCAGGCCGTCATCCCGGTTCCGCTCGCCCGCGGTTGAGACGACCACGCGAATCGATCCCGCCAGCGCCTCCGCGCGGCGCCTCGACGCGCCGGTCACCAGCGGGTGCAGGATTCGGATATCGTCGAAACCCTCCGAGGCGAAGATCTCCGCCTCCGCGATGCTGCGCACCGCGATGCCGAATACCGACGGGAGCGCCAACTGGCGTCGCGCGATCGCCGGCGTCTTGTGGATCCAGACCTCCGCCCGCACCCGACGGGCCAAGGAGGCGCAGTTCTCATCCAGCCGGTCCAGGTCGACAACAAGAGGCCCTAGGCGACCGCGCGTTCGTCTTTTTCATCGCGACCAATCCTTCCACGATTGCCCATGCTATCGAAACCAGCACCATTCCAACCCACCATTGCCACCAGAAGGTCGAAGGCAGAGTTCCCCAGGTCAGAAAGGCACCCAAACCTAGCCCAAGGCAAATGGTGAACAAATCCCTTGTCGGGCGTTTCCATATTTCCCAACTCATTTGGAATCCCCTTGACTTTTTATTGAGCGCATTCACCGATGCATTGAGCGATCGAAGTACCGACGCCTGCGGCACACACCACTGCTTGAAGGCCCGTTAGCGGGACACCTTTCTTTACGCACATTACGATTCCCGCCCTTGCGCCTGCCAAAGTTCCAATTAGGATGGGCATGTTGAGGTTTGTGGCTTCCCGCAAGACTTCACATATGTTGGCGCATGGGCTCGGAATCGGCACGGGAACTGTGGGGGGTGGCTGCTGTCCGTGAGTCGATGACCCGTCCGGATTGTAAGGTTCCGGTTGATAGTCATACGGATCCAGCCATTCCGCCGATGTGACCGTTGCAGCCAAAAGCATCGCTAACGCGATGTATTTACACGTAAATACATCGCTAACGCGATGTATTTACGTGTTTTCATGATTTGTTTTCCTCTATTCGCATTGAGGCCCGCGAGAATCACGGAACCTAACCCGATACTCACCAAATCTGGTCGTGGTGTCAACACTAACCTTGATCCCCTGATAAGGATTTGGCTGACTGGCCGGAAGGCCCGCGGTATCAAGGCTTGCGTGCGAAAATAGCAGCTTCCGGCAACTCACTTGGCAGGTGAAGTTTGAAGAAGCGCAAGATCCGCCCGCCGAAGGTCGAGTTCGAGTTCACGGATCTGGACCTGACGGCGTTCGGCGGGGCGTCGATCCTGGCGCAAACGGCGCGGCGTTTTGGTCTGTTCGAACTTCTCGACGAGGCGGTCAAGGTCAAGGTCCGCGCGCGCGGCGCGTCGGACGCGGAGACGCTGTGGTCGATCATCAGCGTCGCTGGCGCGCGGGCACGGGGCGCTGTCGGATCTTGACGCGCTGCGCACCGACACGGTGGCGCGCGCCCTGCTCGGGCTGGGCGACGTTCCGGAAGCGCGCCGGGCGGGGGAATGGCTGGCCCGGCTCGGAGCGGGCGACGTGAAGGGTCTTTGGGGCGCGGCGGCGAAGTTCGCCGAGCGCGTCGCGCCGGCGATTGTCGGGCACGAGTTGGAGAACAGGGGCTATGTTCCGCTGTTCATCGACGGGACCGGCATCGAGGTTGACGGGCATCTGTTCGAGCGCGCGCGCAGGAACTACGACGGCGAGCGGGGCTACTGGCTGCACGCGGCGTTCGCGGGCGGGCTGTGGACGGCGGGCCAGCTGCGGCCGGGCGGCGGCCGGGTGACGCTGAACTGGCGCAAGCTGCTGGAGTGGACGGCCGGGGCGGTGCCGGCGGGGACGCCGGCGTGGCTGCGGGCGGACAACGCGTACTACAAGGGCGAGCTGGTTCGCGCGTGCGCCGCGCATGGATGGGACTACTCTATCAGCGTGACGAACGACCGGTGGCGCGCGCCGGTTCTGGAACAGATCGAAGGGCTTCCCGACGCCGCGTGGACGGACATCGGCATGGAGGAGGAGGCGATCTTCGCGACGCACCGGCCGAGCGGGTGGGACGAGGAGCAGCGCTACGTGGTGGTTCGGCACCGGACGGAGAACGGCCAGGAGCTTCTGATCCCGCAGCACACGGTGATCCTGGTGTCGCGCGACGACCTGCCCTTGAAGGAGCTGGTTCGGCGCCACCGGGGCAAGCAGGGCCAGGAGAACGCCTTCAAGGGTCCGCTTCGGGACATGGACCTGCACCATCCGCCGTGCCGCGGCTACCGCGCCAACCAGGCGTTCTACGCGCTGGGCCAGATCGCGCAGGTCCTGCTGCGCGCGGTGCAGTACGAGGCGCTGCCGAAAAGCGCGCGCCGGCACGGCATCCGCCCGGTCATCCGGCACGTGATGCGCACGGCGGCATACATGGTCCGCACGGCGCGCCGGGTGTGCCTGCGCTTCGCGAAGACGAACTTCCGGCTGGACTGGCTGTACCGGGCCATGGTCTCGCTGGAGGCTCGCGCCCCGCCCGCGGCGGCTTGACGCGCCCACGCCCCGACCAACGCCGCCCGCGGCGGGGAGGACCCTGCCCGCGCCGTCAAACCGGGCGGGCGCGAGAGCGACGAAGGCCACTTCCCCCGACGTTCCGCGAGCCGATCACACCTTGCATGGACCTATGAAGCCTCTGCTCCGCCATCAACAAACAACCAAGGGCAGCGAAAGTCTCTCGGTGTGCCCTTATCAGGGGATCGAGGCAACACTACTTGTCAAGAGTCCCTGACAAGAGCGTCGCCGCTGAGACGCGCTGGTTTCCGAATTCCACTATCTTCCGTTCTGCGGCCCGTTCGGCCAGTCGTTGCGCCATGTTGCGGTTCACGGGTTGTCTTGGGTGGCGCTGGCGGGTTGGACGGGGGGCGCGTTCAAGGTGGGAGCGCAGGACCGGTGGGTCGGCTGGCCGGCAGGGGGGAGGTGCCCAACCTGGCTTCGCGGGTGCTGGGTCTGAGCTTGCGTCGGCTGTCGCGGGACATGCGCGCGAACCATCGGCACCTGGTGGCTCATGATGCCCCGGAACCGCAAATGCGGCGTTGCCGCCACCACGCGCGCCAGGGCGACCGCGTGCTTGATCGAGCGCGCCCCGGCGCGTCCCATGACCGTATCGAATTCGATCACGACGCCGAGGGTTGCACCAGTCGCGCGGGCCCCGGCGGCGAGCCTTTCGATCTGCTTCTCGTCGTCGATGGCAACCGTCGTTCAGAAGGCTCCGCGCGCGCTGACGGGCCACACCGCCTCAAGGCGGCCCAGGCGTACGCCGAACGCAAAATCGTGCAGGGCAAACGCGGTGGCGATGTCGGCGGGCACCAGTTGCAGCCAGTCGCCGATGGCGAACGGCGGCTCGTCCGCCGGGGAAATCACGATGCCGTGTTCCGCGCTGCCGCCCGTCGCCTTGAGACGGTCGCGCCCGAGGATCGCGGGGTCGCCGTGATCGCGGCCCACGGCCTTCTGCCCGCAGTCGTGTATGGCGCGTCCGTTTTCGGGAACGCTCGTGATCCGCGCCGAGACCGTGACCGCGCCTTCGAGGGCGGCAGCACCCCAAAGCGCCAAGCCGTCGTCCCGGTTCCGCTCGCCCGCGGTTGAGACGACCACGCGAATCGATCCCGCCAGCGCCTCCGCGCGGCGCTTCGACGCGCCGCTCACCAGCGGCCGCAGGATTCGGATATCGTCGAAACCCTCCGAGGCGAAGATCTCCGCCTCCGCGATGCTGCGCACCGCGATGCCGATTACCGACGGGAGCGCCACCTGGCGTCGCGCGATCGCCGGCGTCTTGTGGATCCAGACCTCGGCCCGCACCCGACCGGCCATGGAGGCGCAGTTCTCATCCAGCCGGTCCAGGTCGACCACAAGAGCCGGCGTATCCAGTTCCTCAACCGGAGTTCCTGCAGGTTTTTCTATGGGTCGCTGCACGGTGGGTCAACCTGGGTCAACCTCAACCTGACAGGGTCGGGAACCGATCCCTGTGCCAAAATCACTTCTTCGCAACGAACCGGGAGTCTCCATGGCCCGAATAGAGAGTGTCGCCGCCGAACTGCTCCACGACAAGTCGCTCGTCAACGTCGTCGTGCGCGTGCGCGACTCGGATGGCGTCGAGGGCGTCGGCGAAGCCTGGTGGGGAATTCTCGATCCCGAACAGCCGGGCAGGACGGCATCGCCCATCATCGCCGTGGTCAACGACATGCTGGCGCCGCAGCTTTCTGGCCGCGACCCCGAGGCCATCGAACGCCTCTGGTACGAATTGTGGGACTGGGGCTACCGGTACGCGGACCAGGGCATTTTCCTGATGGGGCTGTCGGGCGTGGACCTCGCCCTCTGGGACCTCAAGGGCAAACGCCTGGACGCCAGCGTCGCCTCGCTTCTCGGCGGCCCGGTGAGCGACGGCATCCCGGGCTACGCGAGCCTCCCGCGTCTGCGGAAACCCGACCGTCTTGTCGCCGAAACCGCTCGCGCCATGGAAGCCGGATTCACGGCGGTCAAGCTGCACGAGATCGACCCGGAACTGACCGCCATGCTGCGCGAGGAGTTCGGTGACGCCGTGCGGATCATGGTCGACGTCAACGGCCACTTCGATCCGCTGGAAGCGATCGCGGTGGGCAGGCGACTGAGCGAACTGGGCGTCACGTGGTTCGAGGAGCCCGTGCGGCCCATGCGCGACCATGCCGCGATCGCCCGGGTCGGCGAATCCATCGAATGCGATCTGGCCGGGGGCGAGAACGAGTACGCGCTGGAAGACTTCGATCGCCTGCTGGCGTCGGGAGCGCTTGCCTACCTGCAACCCGAGATCACCAAGATCGGCGGCCTGACCGCCGCGCGCCGCGTGGGCGTCCTGGCCGAGTTGTACAACGTCGCGTTGTGTCCGCACAACTTCCGTCTCGGGCCCTCGCTGTACGCGTCGGTGCAGTGGGCGTTCACGTCTTTCGCGTCGAAATGGATCGAGGTTCCCTGGGTTCCCTCCGACGAGGCATTCTCCTTTCCCGTGGCGCTGCCCCCGATGCGCGACGGCCTGGTATTGCCGCTCGAAGGACCGGGTCTCGGCTGCGGCTGAGCGCCTCACGCAATGCTTCGATGACGATCCGATTCCGGCCGGACACGGGCGAGGATCAGGATCGAGATCCCGATGGCGGGGATCGACATGCCAAGCACGGCATTCCAGCCAAGGAACTGCATGACAACCCCGGCGGAGAGCGAGCCGGTGGCCGAGATGCCGAACACCGCGGCGTCGTTGATTGCCTGGGCGCGAAACCGCTCGTCCGGCCGGTGGGCGCTACCCAGGAGCGTGGTGCCGCCGACGTAGAGGAAGTTCC
The DNA here is from genome assembly GCA_963668365.1 of Pseudomonadales bacterium. Classification (GTDB taxonomy): domain Bacteria; phylum Pseudomonadota; class Gammaproteobacteria; order Pseudomonadales; family Azotimanducaceae; genus VXNE01. The sequence continues at coordinate 2,361,485 of OY764266.1, read as the reverse complement.
AGCCCACGCCGAGCGCAACCAGCGACGCGCCATAGTGCAGGACCTCCCGTCCCGCGAAACCGGCGATCACGGTGATGCAAAGGACGACGGCGCCGGCAAGCATCACGCGCCGGCTTCCGAACCTGCCGACGAGGTAGCCCGTTGCGAGCGAAGGCGCATACATTGCCAGCACGTGCGCCTGGATCACTGCCGCGGTGTGGTTCAGCGAATGGCCATCGACGACATGCATCGAGAGCGGCGTGGCGGTCATGATGAAGGACATCACGCCATAGCCCACCGCCCCGCCGAGGACAGCGACGACGAACACCCGGTCGCGGGCGATGGCGACGACCCCGCGCACATTTTCCGGGACCACCCGCGCCGTCCGCGGCATCCGCAATCGCAACAGCAACAGGCCGACAAGGGCATAGCATCCCGCCACCGTCGCGAACGTTCCGGCGAACCGCGCGCCGCCGATCCAGTACTCGCCGCGCGCGGCGAACTCCGGACCCAGGACCGCTCCCGCCAGCGACCCCAGGAGGGTGATGGAGACCGCCCACCCCGCCGATGACGCGGGGACGCTCTCCGCCGCTGCGAAACGGTATTGATGCGCGAAAGCATTCGCGACGCCCATGAGCAGGGCAGCCCCGCAGAACAGGGCGAAACTCTGCTCGATCATTGCCGCAAAGGCGCAGATCGCGCCGACGCAGCCCACCGCCGCACCGAAGGCGAATCCGCGCGCGCGACCGATCCGGGACATCGTCCAGGCGGCGAACACCGTCGCGGCGGCGGTACCGACGATGAGGAGCGACATGGACAGCGTGGTGAGCACCGGCGCGGGCGCCATGACGCTCCCGACGATGCCGCCGAGGGTGATCACCGCCACGGTTCCCGTCACGGCAGCGGCCTGCGCCACGGCGAGGATCACGACATTCGCGTTGAGGGTTTCCGGCAGGCGCAAGATCGACTACCAGGGCAACCGGTCAAGATCGACGTTGCCGCCGGACAGGACAATGCCGACACGCTTACCGCGCAGCTCGATCCGCTCTTCGACGAGGGCGGCGAGGGGCACGGCGGCCGACGGCTCCACAACGATCTTCATCCGCTCCCACATGAGACGCATCGCGCGAACGATGGCCGTTTCGCCGACGGTAACGATATCGTCGACGAAACGCCGGACCAGCGCGAAGTTCCGGACACCCACCGAAGTCAGCAAGCCGTCGGCGATGGTTTGGGGCGCAACCGATGGCAACCTTTCTCCGGCGCGAAACGACCGGTGGGCGTCGTCCGCCCCTTCCGGCTCGACGGCGATCACGCGAGTCCCCGGAGAACGTGACTTGACCGTCAGGGCAGTGCCCGCCGCGAGTCCGCCGCCGCCGATGGGCACCAGGACCAGGTCAAGGTCCGGCAACGCGTCGAGGAGTTCCTGCGCGACGGTTCCCTGGCCCGCGATGACGCGCGAGTCGTCATAGGGGTGAACGACCACAGCCTTCGTCCGGGCGACAATGGCCTCCAGCGTCGCTTCCCGCGCGGCAAGCGTCGGCGCGCAGAAGTCGATGCCGGCGCCGTAGCCAGCCACCGCGGCTTGCTTCACGCGCGGCGCATTGCGCGGCATCACCACCCGGCAGGGAATGCCGCGCAACCTCGCCGCGAGCGCCAGCGCCGCCCCGTGATTGCCCGAAGAGTGCGTCGCGACACCACGACGCGCTTCGCCCCGCGACAGCGAGAACACGGTGTTGCAGGCGCCCCGGAACTTGAAAGCCCCCGCTTTCTGGAAGTTCTCGCACTTGAAAAAGAGCCGCGCGCCGAACATGGCGTCCAGCGTCGAGGACGTCAGGACGGGGGTGCGGATGGCGTGACCGCGAATGCGAGCCGCCGCATCCCGCACCTCGCGGATGGTTGGAAGGTCTGCGGCCGAACAACGATCACGACTGTCCATGAGCAATGCGCATCCCTGTCCGGTCGCCGGTTTTCAAACGGTATGCCCACAATGCCCCGACTGGAGGTTGCCAGGCAAACACTTTGTCGGCTACATCTGGAAGCGTACCCTCCCGTACACGAAACGGCCTACGGTGTCGAAGGTGCGCACGTCCGTATTGTCATTGAAACCGTCAAGCGAGAACGACGGATCCTCGTCGAGAACGTTGTCCACGCCGACGGTCAGCATGGACCTGCCGCGCCACGCGTCGAACCGCCAATTCGCCTGCAGGTCGTGGTAGACGGCGCCATCCAATGTCCGTTCCAGGATGTCCCCGGTGAACCGGTCTTCGTATTCTTCCATGACGTCGTCAATGAACCGAATGTCCCAGGAGACGTCGAGGTTGTCGTTGAAGATATAGGCCAACCCCAGGGAGAACTTCCACTCTCCAAAGTGTCCATCCTGGTCATCGCGGAACCACCGCGCATGTTCGATCACGGTGCCGTCCGGCTGAATCACGTCGTGCGCGAGTATGCGCGTAAGGTCGAGGCGAACATCGAACTCGCCTACCGGCAGCGGGAGACCCTGATAGGCGACCGCCAGATCGATACCGGAAGAATCCAGTCCCGCCGCGTTCGCGGTCCGATTGTCCAGTTGTCGCACGTTGCCGTCGGGGAAGCGTTCAATCCTGTCGCACAGCTCACCGCGCATCGCGCATGCGTTCAGGATAAAGTCCGCCCCGAGTCCCCTGATCGCATCCACGAGTTCGTAATCGTAGTAGTCGAGCGCCAGGGACATCCCCGCGAGCGCCGTTTCCGGCGTCCATACCAGGCCGACAGTAAAGATATCCGCCTCTTCCGGAGTGAGTGCCGGGTTGCCGCCCACGCGGGTTCGAATCTGCGTGCTGATGATCTCGAAACCCTGGTCGGGAACGCGCGGGTCCATGCAGACACTCCCGCCCACACGACCGCCGGAGCAGGGATCCGACAGGGACGGGAAGGAGGATCCCGCGCCGCCAAACAGTTCGCCGACATTCGGGGCGCGGAACGCCGTGGAGAAGCTGCCCCGCACGACGACATCGCCACCGATCCTCCACCGCAGACCGATCTTGGGGTTGGTGGTCGAGCCGAAGGCGCTGTAGTCCGAATACCGCACCGCCGCCTCGACCTCGACAAGCTCCGCCAGGGGTTGGTCCGCGAACAACGGCAGCACGACTTCCAGGTAGCCTTCGATGACGTCGTAGCCGCCCGAAGTAGGTTGCCGCGGCGTACCGGTCGCCGCATCCCCCAGCGCGGCGACCCTCGGGTCCGGCATATCGAAAGCGAACTCGTCCCGGTACTCGAGTCCGAACGCTGCGCCGACAGCGCCTGCGGGCACTTGGAACAACGACGGCGTCGTCAACGAGACGGCGAACATCCGCTGGTCCATGCCGAAGGTCTCGTCGGTCGTGAAAGTGACGTAGTCGAGCATCTCCTGCGTAACGCTGTTTTCCCCGAAGGTGTTCAACGGCACGCAGTTCTCGGTGTCGTTTGCGCAACGCAGATTCCCCGGCGAATCGCCGATGGTCGGACCCACCGCGTTTGCGACGCGTTCAAGATCATAGATATGCCCGAAACGGGACGTGCGTTTCGACTCGCCATAGGACGCGTGGGCTTCCCACGACCAGCCGACGAGCGGACCCTCGAACCAGTCTCCGCGCAGACCCACCAGGAGCCTCGCGGTGTCCTCGTCGTTCGGTGAAAAGCGCGACCCGCCCTCGACCATGCGCCGCCGCCAGTCGGGAATATCCGCGCCCAGCGGGTTGTAGAAGTTGTCTTTCGAATAGGGCGCGGGATGGCCGAAGAACGCAAGCGGCGCAAGCGGCACTTCCGCCAGTTTCTGCTCGGACGAGCGCGCCACGTACGTCGCTTCGAGGTATCCGGAGAGGTCTCCCGGAGCACCCGCGGGCAAATCGTCGAGTTCGCTCTCGCCAAGGAAAGACAATGACGCCCGCGTATTCGGTTGCCGCTGGTAATTGGACGGCGCGTAGTTGTAGGAGTCGCCGCCAAAGTAATCGAACCCGCGGAAGTCTCCGTACTCCGGTCCGAGCGTCAGGTCGCAGTTCCCGTCGAGCACGCCGTCTCCGTTGCAGTCGCGACCCGCCGCTTCTTCTGCGAAACTCCGGTAGCGACCCCAGGGCGGGGCCGAACTGCCGAGAAAAATGATCTCTCCCGCGGCATAGAAGAGAGGCGTCTGGGCCCACTCGCGACCGGTGACCTCGATTTCCTCTTCGTCGGTAAAGGACGCTATGAAGATCGAATTCCCGGGACCTCCGACAGTCAGGTCCACCTGCTGCCGGGCTCCGCCGCCTCGCGTCGAATCTCCCGCGTATGCGCTCAACTCGAAGCCTTCGAATTGCTTCTTCGTGATGACGTTGACCACGCCCGCCACGGCATCCGAGCCATAGACCGCCGACGCGCCGTCCTTCAGGACCTCGACCCTCTCGATTGCCGATGTGGGTATCGTGTTGAGGTCGACCGCCAGACCGTTCGCGCCCTCATCCACGCTGGCCACGGCCCGCCGGCCGTTGATGAGGACAAGGGTTCGCACCGCGCCCATGCCGCGCAGCGAAATCTGCATGACCCCGCCGCCGCCGTTGTTGACCTGTGTCGTTTGCGCGCCTCCCGCGACAGACGGTATCTCCCGCAATAATTGACCGATGGAAGTCGCGCCGGAACGGTCGATGTCTTCCGAGGAATACGTCGCCACCGGCGCCACTCCGTCCAGGTCCGCGCGCGGTATCCTCGAACCCGTCACGACGATCTCCTCGATCGCGGGATCGCCCTCCTGCGCGAACGCCGATTGCGGCCCGGGCAACGATAGGCTCAATGCCATGAGCAGGCATCCCGGGATGCGCAGGCACCTCGGCGCCATCGCGATTTCCCTGTTCGTCAAGTTCAAAAGACTCATATCCCCCAACGGACGCGACACGAAGCCATGATCGCACGGCGAGTCATGTGCAGTCCGAATCTCGTACAATGGGCAGGTGTAGTGAGTCCAACACGCTTTGTATGCGTCGTTAAGCGACACGAATAGTGAAGACACTCATCATATCCGACGTGCACGGCAACGCCGAAGCGCTGTCGGCGGTCCTCGAGCAAGAGCGCGACGCCGACTCGACGGTTTTCCTGGGGGACTCGGTTTCACCGGGTCCGCAACCGAACGAGACCCTGGCGCTGCTGCGGGGACTGTCCGGCATTTCCATCGCGGGCAATCACGATGTGGAAATGCTCAAGCGCGAAAGCCTCGCCAACTGGCCGGCGCCGTGGCTGGCCATGTACGACTGGATCTTCGATGTCCTCGAGCCCGCCGGCTACGCGTACCTGCGCGACATGAAGCCGGGCGGAGAGTACGAGGTGGACGGGGCCGGGATGTGCCTGCAACACGGCACGCTCTCCGGGAACGTGCGCCATGTCCTGCCCGACACGCCCGACGAAGACCTGGTTCGACTATCGCGCGGCAGCGATTGCCCGTACGTGCTCTTCGGCCATTCCCACATCCAGTTCAGGCGCACCGTCGGGGGACAGGAGTTCATCAACCCCGGAAGCGTGGGCCAGAATCGCTGCGGCAATCTGTTGGCTTGCTACGGCGTCTTCGAAGATGGCGTATTCCACCACCGCCAGGTCGAATTCGATCCAGGACCATGGCTCGAGGCCATGGACCGGATCACCACCCTTGACGCCTATCCGGACTTTCGCGAGCAACTGAAGCAGCGCTTGCTCCGGGGTTACGGCATCGGCGAGCGGGAACCGTGGACGCGGTACGCCCGGCAAGGCTACTTCTGACACTGGTTCCCGGTTGCGCCCCCTCTGGCGCCGACCGAATAGACGACGCTGACTCCTCGGGTGCACGTCAGATTTGTGGATAACGGTCATTTTCGGCATGCGCGGCGCTCCCAGAAGTCGTCGAAGCGGTTGCTGAGGATCGCGCAACGGAGTGCCATGATGGCGTTGGCGCCAGCGACGGTCCAGTGCATGCCGCCGCGCTTGAGGCGGCTTGCGACGATGTTCTTGCAGCCGCCCTCGACGACGCCGGTCGCGACGCAAAGGCCCATGGCCCGGAACTCCGGATAGCGCATGCGGTGTCGGTTGTTTTCGATGTAGTCGGCGCACTCGCGGGCGTCGTCGCAGGTTTCGGCATGTTCGCGGAGGGCGGCGAGGATGTCGCCGACGCGGCCCTGGTCGAGTTCGTCGCGGCGTTGTTTCCCCCACCGGTCGGCGAGATCGGTTCCCGCTCCGTGGATGGCCTTGACGACGTCGAACAGATGCCCCTTGGCGTGGAAGATGTCGACGATCCGGATGGCGCCGGGGGCGTGCTCGTCCGCCCAGTTCCATATCCAGAGGGCGCCGTCGCCGAGGACCGCGCGTCGCGGGGCCTCGTCGAAGCATCGCCGCTCGGCCTCGCGCAGGGCGCGGGCGGCGAACGGCGACGGCTCGGCGTCGGTGTCGCGGCCGGCGACGGTCTCGATGGCGCCGCTGTAGGTGACGGAGCCGGGGCCGCGCGCGGGGCGGCCGTCCCGGTCGAGCGTCTCGGCCGACCAGACCGCGACGATCTTGGCCTCGCGCGTCTTGGCGGAGCCGTCGGGCTGCTTGCCCCTTCGGCCCCGGGCCTCTTCCTTGCGCACCGGCACGCCCGTGCCGTCGAGGCCGAGATAGAGGGTGCGGGCATCGGAGGGCTCGGGCTCGACGACGGCCGTCTCGTCGGCGGCGATCTCGCGCCCGAGCGCCTCGGCTCGGTGCTCCGCCAGCTTGGCGTCGATGTCGAGGCCGGCCAGTTCGCGCAGCAGCTCGCCGCTCTCGGCGAAGCTGACCCGGGCCGCGGCCAGGCCGGTCATGCGCAGCGCCGCCGGCGACAGCGCGGTTGCCTCCAGGCCGAGCGCGCGGTCGCGCGGACTGAAGCCCCGGCCGCAGTCGGCGCAGTGATGCCAGGCGCGCTCAAGAACGATCTCGCCGAGCGCGGTGACGAAGGCCTTGCGCCGACGGCCGGCGTGGCGGGCGCGCGCGCCGCACGCGCACGGCAGCCGCGCCCCGGCCGCGTCGGAACGGTCGGCGTTGAGGCGCGCGGCGACGGCCCTTCCCACGACCTCGAGCGCCAGCCGCCGCGCCGCCGTCTCGACCGCCTCGAAGTCGGCGACCCCGCGGCCGATCAGCCGCTCGACCTCGGCCGCGCTCTCCGCCGCGACTGCCGCCGCGAAGCCCCCTTTTTCGCGGCCTCCCCGCGCTCCCGCCGACCGCCCGCCCGGCGCGCCTCCCAGAGCCGGTCGCCGACCTCGATCAGTTCCCGCGCCAGTCCCCGCAGGCGCCGGCACTCGGCCACGCGCGCTCGCACTTCGGGGACTTCGGAGGGCGCGATGATGCGCGTGACCGTCTTGCCGTCGACGCGGCGCGTCAACGACCAACTCGGGCCGTGGCCGGGACCGCCGTCCGTGGCGCAATGGCAGGTGGGCTTTCCGCATCGGCGGTAGCGCTCCGCCAGTGAGCCGGATTGCACGTCGCCGAGGGCGGCCAACTCCCGGACGATGTGTTCGCGGCGTTCGTTCAAGACCTGGTGATCCTGCGCGGTCGACATGCGACATCCTCGTGATGACTGACAGCTTTAACACTGTCAGATATCCGCGCCAATGTCCTGTTCTCTAGCCTCTCCCGCATATCCAGCACAAATCTGACGTGCACCCTGACTTCTCAGATCATTTGACTCATACTTAATGAGTAAAATAGACTCATTGCCATGACTAAACGACTGCAAGTGCTCTTTGATGACGACGAGTATCGGGACATCCAGCGTACGGCCCGAGACAACCGCACGACCGTGGCCGAATGGGTCCGTCTAACGCTGCGGAAGGATCGTCTCGACCGCCATCGGGCCATGGATACCAAGCTGAAGGCGCTGGCGGACGCCACGCAGAACCGTTTCCCCACGGCCGATATCGATGACATGCTTCGCGAAATCGAACGCGGCTATTTCGCCGAATGATCTTCATCGACTCCAATGTACCCATGTACCTGATCGGTGCGGAGCATCCAAACAAGGATCGCGTGAGGAATTTGCTCGAGCGATTGATTGAAGACAAGGAGCGGTTCGTCACCGATGTCGAGGTTTACCAGGAGATCTTGCATCGATACACCGCCATTCGTCGGCTGGATGCGATCGATGCCGCTTTCGCCAGCCTGGATGCGATTGCGGACGAAACCGTGAGTTTCGGGATGTCCGAGGTACGGGCCGCGCGCGAGCTGATCGGATCAGTGGAAGGCATCTCCGCACGCGATGCGTTGCACCTTGCGATCATGCGAAATGCCGGTGTCAGCCGCATCCTGAGCATGGATCGCGGCTTCGATGCTTGTCCGGGTATCGAACGCCTGAGCTAGTGCCATGAAACCCGTCGGCAGGCTTCGCCTGCGCCGTCTTTCACCCCCCGCCCAAACCGTCTGTTTCGCCCATCCCGCCCGTCCCGAATCCTGCACCTTGATCGCACTTGCATGCCATTCTAAGGCGCAGCCTTGGCGCTACTCTGATTCGACATGGTGCTGGTGCACGCCGTGCCGATACAGGCGTCAGGTCTTTTCTTCGAGCAGTTGCCGATAGATCCGCAGGTGGCGTAGCGACGAAACCTCGTCTCCGCGCAGCTCGAATATTCGCGCCAGGTTGTAATGGGCATCCGGCACACCGGGCGCGCGATGGTAGTACTTGGCCGCAGTCGACAACTCGTCGAGTTCATCGAACACGGTGCCCGTGTTGTAGATCGCGAGTTCGTGTCCCGGCGAAGCCTCAAGCGCGAGGCGATAGTGGCGCTTGGCCCGTTTCAGATCGCCCTCCAACTGGAACAGTCGGCCAAGGTTGACATGCGCGTCCGCGTTTGTCGGGTTGAGCGCGATGGCGCGAGCGTACGCTTCCTTCGCCCTCTGGAAGTCGCTGTCCTCGTAATCGAGCCCCAGGTTGTACCACTCGTGGCTGCCCAACTCCTCCAGGTCACCGAAATCGTCCGTGTCGCGATCCGCAATGCTCGCGACTTCGCCCGCCGACTCCGCCGTTTCCGGCGCGCCGAAGTCGAGATGCCCTTGGCCCGATTCCGCGTCCCAAAGCTCCTCCTCGGCGCGAACCACAACATCCCTGCCATCGGCGAATATGCGCAGAGAGGCGAGCGGCGTCGCTTTGGGCAGTCTGCCCTTGAGCTTGGTGAGCGCGGAAATGGCCTTGCGCGCGGGGACCTTGTCGTCCAGCAAACCCTTTGCGGTGCGCAACAGCACGACATCCTGAAACGAGAATCGGTACTCGCGCCGTCCGCCTCGCTGCGGTTCGACGATGCCGCGCTTGACGTATTGCCTTACCTGGTCGTGACTGAGACCAATCAGGCCCGCCACTTCTCCCGTGGTGTATCCGGCCACCGACCTGTTGTTGTCCACTTCTGCCATCCGCTATGGCTGTCCTGATTGCTTCGCCTTAGCGCAGCGCCTGATTCCGGTTTCGGCCGAGACGGAGGCCAAATCGAAGGAAATAATGGCGCACGACCACATGACGCACTCCGGGGAGGTTCCGGAGACTATAGCGCAGCTCCTGTATGCCCTCAATGCGGAACAGATTTCTTGTCCCCGGTCGCCGTGTCGAGAGAGTGTTGGGGCGCCTGGGCGGGGAAGGAGCGGGACTCAAACGCGGCGAACATCACTCACGGTCGAAGGGCACCGCGAAGGCTTGACCAAGCCACGCCACTTCGACTACTTTGCGTGTGATTCATTGTGTGGCAGACAACACATGGCGACGAACCTGGCGATAGACCCGGCGCTACTCGACAAGGCGCTCGAAGTCGGTGGCGAGAAGACCAAAAGGGCGACTGTCAACCGCGCCCTGCGGGAGTTCGTCGCCCGGCGGGAGCAGGAACGCATGCTGGAGCTTTTCGGCAAGCTCGACTGGGACGAGGAATTCGACTACAAGCACGAGCGGCATCGCAGGTGACGCTGTTTGTGGATACCAGCGTGTGGTCACTGGCGCTACGGCGGGATTCTGCGCCCGAAGGACCAGAGGTCGGGCGTTTAAGGGAGGCGCTCGGTGGAGGCGAGATGATCTACACGACCGGCGTGGTCTTGCAGGAGTTGTTGCAGGGCTTTCACGGGCCGAGAGCGAGGGCGCGAATCATCGAACGATTCGCAGCCCTCGCCATGATCACCCCCGCCCGCGAGGACTACATCGACGCCGCCAGACTACGCAACGATTGCCGCCGTCATGGCATTCAGGCAGGAACTATCGATGCGCTGCTCGCCGAGATCTGCGTTCGCCACGGGCTGGTAATGTTGTCTGCGGACCAGGACTTCAGGCATATGGCCGCGCGGACGAAGCTCGTGCTCTGGTCCTCCCCTTAGACTGGCTGGCCGGATGCGCCTTTCCGCATCCGGCGACGCAATCCGCAATCGTGGTTGTCGTCGCCCGAAAGCTATGCAACGACCTCTCGCGCGAGCCCCGCTTCGGCCAGATCGTCCCACAGGGTCTCGGGTATGTCGCGCGCGACGAGATCGAGGTTGGCGTCCAACTCGTCCATGGCCCGGACCCCGGGGATCACCGCCGCCACTGCGGCGTGGCGCAGCGGGTACTGCAACGCCGCCGCACGGGGGTCCACACCATGGGCCTCGCACATGCGCCGGATGGCCTGGGCTTTCTCCCACAGGCGGTCGGGCGCCGGCTTGTAGTCGTAGGTTGCCTGCCGACGATCATCGGTAGCGAGAAGGCCGGAGTTGTAAGGCCCGCCAATGATGATCGAGACACTCCTCTCGACGCACTTCGGCAGGAACGTGTCCAGTGGTTCCTGTTCGAGCAGCGTGAAACGACCGGCGAGCAGAAAGCAATCGATGTCCATCATGTCCATCACGCGGCTGCATACCTGCCATTCATTGACGCCAAGCCCGATGGCGCGCACGACGCCCTGCTCCCGAAGCTCGCGCAACGCAGGCAGCGCACCCCTCCGGGCCGCTTCGAATATCCCCGGCTGCGCATCGCCGTGTGTCCAAGCGTCGATGTCGTGGCAGAGCAGGATGTCGATGCGGTCGAGGCCCAGCCGGTCGAGGCTCGCTTCCATCGAGCGCCGGACGGCATCGAAGGAGTAGTCATAGCGTATGGCGAAAGGCTCATTGTCGCGCGCACGGGCGACACGCTCGCCGCGCTCCCGGGCGACGAGCAGGCGTCCGACCTTGGTCGACAGCACGAACGAATCCCGGGGAAACTGCCGCAGCAGGCGACCGACCCGCTTCTCGCTCAAGCCGTGTCCGTAAAGCGGCGCGGTATCGAAGTAGCGCACGCCGCCGTCCACCGCGCGGCGCACGATAGCGGCGGCCTCGTCGTCGGTGATGAGATCGCCCACCAAGCCCAGCGGCGCGCCGCCGAAACCGAGTTCCGTCACGGCGATGTCGGTCGTGCCGATGTTTCGCGTCGCGATCATTGAGTCCTCCCTATGTTGGTTGCGGCTTCGTTTCAGCAACCGCACCGGCTTTGCCGGGGCCGTGGTGATCGGCGATCAGCCACTCCTCGGTGCCATCGCACTGCAGGACATGGACCTGGTGGTTGTGCCGAGGACACGCCAAGTCGTTGTCAATCCCTTGAGTCCCGATGTCGCGACGGGCAGCGCGAGGGCGACCCGCTGCCGGTTCCGTCCGGCCATCAGCGCGACTTCAGCGCTTCCTCGATAAAGGCAACCTGCTCCTCGGTGACGGGTTCGAACTGCGGGATCACGCACCGCGGTCCCCAGGAACCGCCGAAGCCCCCATCGTAGCGTCCCTGGATCGTATCCTTCGCGCAGATCCGCATGGAGCGGCGCTCCACGCGGGTAACGCCGTTCCTCCTTAGTCCCGGACAACGGCGTTCGAACTGCACGACATACTTCTTGCCGCCGCGCAAATGAAACACGACCATCTGGTCGCTCAGGACCTGGGTGCGATCAATACGCCCCGCCACGATGCAACGCTTGGGCTCGTCGTAGGCGGTCTCGTCGGGTCCCGCCAGGATCTCGGCAATGACCGCGTCCAGATCCTGCTCCTGCTCCGACGCATCGCCGGCGGCGCAGACCCCATGCAGCATGAGGGTGGCCACGATGGCAGCGAAGCGCCATGGTCTCCTGCGGTTCACGAGTCGGGATCCGCACCGACACCCCGTGCGGCGCGCAGGCTCTCGACCTGCCCCTCATCGATTTTCTCGAACTTGCCCAATATGCAGTTCATAGAGTCGTCGAACCCCGACCGGGACCGGCCACGGAAACGGTCGCGCTCGCAAACCCGACTTCCGTGCGTCTGAAAGTTGGGGATCATGTCCCACCTCAGACCGCGACAGCGACCGGATAGCCGATTGAGCCAGATGTTGCCCCTTCGTCCATGAAACAGCACGATGCTCTCGTCAACAATCTCAACCGCGTCGAAGCTGCTGGTGGAAATACAATGCCTGCTGTCCCGATACGCATCCTCATCCAGCGGATTGGCGAGGATCGTTTCAACATCCAGCGGCTGGTCGTCCTCTTTCGCTTCACCATCGGCGGCGGCGCACCGAAGCGGCGTCAGGCCCGCGGCCAGTAGTGCGACTGTCAGCATCACGTAACGCATGCGACCTCCTCGCAACCCGCTTCCGCTGGACCCGGGAAAGACATTCGGGTGTTTCCCTTCCATTGAAAGGTCGAACGTACCTGCCGAGAACGAGTGTACAAGTTCCCGCGGAAAGCGGCTACGGATAGCCTTGTCCAACGTGACATGAGCCTGAAGGGGAAGCGTAAGTCCAACGAGGCATGAGCCTGTGGAGCGGCGTCGGGGATCATCGGAGGATGATCGTGACGCTACAGACGCAACGGGTTCAGACCCTGGAACAGGTTCGCGCCTTCGTGGAGGGCAGCGAGGCGGTGGACTTTGCCGGCGGCGACCGCGCGGGGGTCTACGCGCTGGTCCGCCGCACGCTGGTGAGATTGAGGTACCACCGCCTGGGCAAGGCGGACAAGGGGCTGGTGAGGCGGTATCTGGCGAAGGTGACCGGGCTGTCGCGGGCGCAACTGACGCGCCTGATCGGGCAGCATCGCCGGACCGGGCGGATCGAGGACCGGCGCGGCGGGTCGCCGAGGCGGCCGTTCGAGCGCCGCTACGCGCCCGCCGACATCCGCCTGCTGGCGCGAGTCGACGCGGAGCTGGGCCAGATGTCGGGGGCGGCCACGCGCGCGGTGCTGCGCCGGCAATGGCGGGTGTTCGGCGACGCGCGCTTCGAACGCCTGGCGGGGCTGTCCAACGGCCACCTGTACAACCTGCGCCGCTCGCGCACCTACCGCAACGTGCGCCGGGTGTGGGACCGCACGCGCGCGGTCGCCGTGCCGATCGGCGTCCGGCGCCGGCCCGAGCCGCGGGGCCGGCCGGGATTTGTGCGGGTGGACACGGTCCATCAGGGCGACCTGGACGGGGTCAAGGGGGTGTACCACATCAACGTCGTCGACGAGGTCACCCAGTGGCAGCACGTGGGCACGGTGGCGGCGATCTCGGAAGCCTTCCTGATTCCGGTGCTCGAGGCGCTGATCGAGGCGTTTCCCTTCGACGTCAAGGGATTCCACGCCGACAACGGCTCCGAGTACGTCAACCACCGGGTCGCGAACCTGTTGAACAAGCTGCACGTCGGCCAGTTCACGAAGTCCCGCGCGCGGCGCAGCAACGACAACGCCCTGGTCGAGAGCAAGAACGCCTCGGTGGTCCGCAAGTGGCTCGGCCACGCCCACATCCCGGCGCACTTCGCCGAACCCGTCAACGCCTTCAACCGGGACTGGCTGTCGCCGTTCCTGAACTATCACCGGCCCTGCCTTTTCCCCGCCGAGGAGATCGACGACAAGGGCCGCGTGCGCAAGCGCTACCGCGACGCCGACGTGATGACCCCCTGCGAGAAGCTCAAGTCGCTTGAGAACGCCGAGCGCCACCTCGCCCCGGGCGTCACTTTCGAGGCGCTCGACCGGACCGCGCACGCGCAAAGCGACCTGGCGGCCGCGGCGGCGCTGAACCGGGCGCGCCGGGATCTCTTCCCGCGGATCGGCCGGGAGAACACCGCCGCCTGAGTCCCGTGGAGTTGTGGACGAGTCCTGCGGACCGGCGCGCGCCCTTCGGGCCGCGTGGACAGCCCGTGGACAACGCTGGCGCGTTGCCCACCGCCTGACCACACTCGCGCGCCTCTCGCCCACAACTCCACGGGACCGACAACAAGTTTTTTCATCAAAAAATCGCAACGGGCGGGCGCTTGCGCGCCGCGCGCCCGTGGGTCAAGATCACCTTTCTTTCAACACCGATTCCGACTCCGCCCACGACTCAGTCAACCTCTCCGTTCAGGCTCATTTCGGTATTGGATTAGACTCGGATTGCGTCTCCCGCAAATGGACCCAGGCTCGGCATACGGCAGTCCAGTGCGTCAGGCGGTTATTCCTGACATTTTGATCGCCGTTTCAGCCGCCAGTTCCGTAGCGCCGCGACACATGACCGAGAAAGGCGTCAGTGCCAAGCGGGGCGCCCGTCGCCTCGCGAAGGATCTGCATGGTCGTCTTCGCGCTTGCGTGCGCGTGGACATGACTTCTGAGCCAACCTGCGAGCGGCCCGAATTCCCCCCGGCCAATGCCATCGGCAACACCCGCGGGGAGCGCCGCGGCGAACAACTGGGCCGCCGTCAGCGCACCCAACGTGTAGGTCGGAAAGTAGCCGATCAAGCCCGTGAACCAATGCACGTCCTGCATGCAGCCGTCGCGGTCGTTTCCGGCGGTGGCGAGGCCCAGGTACTCCGTCATCTTCGCGTCCCAGGCCTGGGGAATGTCGCTGACGCCCATGGAGCCGTCGATGAGTTCCTGTTCCAGCTCGTAGCGCAGGATGACATGCAGCGGATAGGTGACCTCGTCCGCGTCCACCCTGATGAAGCCACGCGACACGCGGGTCGCGGCGAGGTGCAGGTTTTCCGCCGACCATGCCGGGTCATCGTCGTCGCCGCCCAGGGACGCGCGCACGATGGGCGCCGCAAACTGCAGGAATTCGAGGCTCCTGCAAACCTGCATCTCCATGAAGAGCGACTGGCTTTCGTGCAGCGCCATGCCGCCGGAACTTCCCACGGGCTGACGACGCCAATCGACCGGCAGCCCCTGTTCATACATCGCGTGACCGGTCTCGTGCAACACCGCAAACATCGATTCGAGGAAGTCATCCGGGTTGTAGCGCGTCGTGATTCGCGTGTCGTCCGGGTCGCCGCCGCAGAACGGATGGTGGCTGGTATCGAGTCGGCCACGATCGAAATCGAATCCCAATCGTCGCATCAGGTTCCGCGCCAACGCCGCCTGTTGCGCGTCGCTAAACGGTCCCGGCATCGGCAACGGCTCGCGCTGGATGCCGATGGCCGCGTCAATCATCGGCGGCAGCGCCATTTTCAGCTCTCCGAAGATGGGATCGATCACCGACCGACGCATCCCCGGCTCGTATCCGTCCATCAGGGCGTCATACGGATCCATTCCGAGGGCGGAACCCAGGCATTCCGCCTGCCGCCGATTGAGTTCAACGACCCGGCTCAAGGGTTCCACCATGGCGTTCCAGTCGTTTTCGGCGCACTTCAGGCGCCATGCCTGTTCGCAACGCGCCGCCGCCCGGCTCAATTCCACCACCAGTTCTTCCGGCAGCGCCCGCGCCCGGCGCCAGATTCGCTGAATCTCGCGGGCGTTGGCGCGCTCCCAATCATCCAGTCCCGGCTCTTCAGCGGCCGCATCGGCCCACTCGCCGACGCGCGAGTCCGAAATCATGTTGTGCACGACGCCCGCGAGCGTCGCCAGGGCCTCCGCCCGGGCCTCTCCCCCGCCGCGAGGCATCATTACCGCCTCGTCCCAGGACAGCATCGCCTGGGCATGCTGCAGATCGCCGATGCTCGCGAACTGACGGTGCAACGCCCGATAGCTCATGGGATCCCGCTCGGGGTCACCGCAGGCGATCCACGGCGCGTACCGCCGCCCCCGCAAGTCGGGGCAAGCGAGTGTAGGCGCTGGTCGAACCGGCCCCGCTGTTCACGATCATCGCCACCGCGAGGTTGCGCGATGGATCGCAGAACGCCCCGCTACTCCCGTAGCCGTAATGGCCGAATGCGGCGGGCACGCGGGTGCCGAGAACGAGTGCCCGGTGATATCCCAACCGCCACTGCATCGGCACGAACAGCACCTTGTCGCGCCCCCGATTCTGTACTCGACCCATCTCGGCTATGGTTGCGCGCGACAACAGGCGCGCGCCATCGAGTTCGCCGCCGTTCGCGATCATGGCGTACATCTTCGCCAATGACCGTGCGGTGAAGTGACCGTTGGCGGCCGGTATCACTGCGGCGGCCACGGTGTCGTCGTTCCAGTCGAAGGGTTCCGAGAAGGGCATCATCGAGGCTCGAAACTCCGGCAATTCGATACCGACGGAGGTGAGGGCCGCTTCGACACGTTCCCTCACCGTCGCGCGCCAGTCGTCGGTCGACGGGCTCGGCGGCTCCACCGGCACGTCGAGCAATGTCGCCCGGCGCGCCATCTCCTCTTCTGGCAAGCCTATGAACACATCCTTGAGATCGAGCGGGTCGACCAGTTCTTCCCGCAGCACGCGCTGAAACGGCCGCTCCGAGACAGCCTCGATCAAACCGCCGATCAGCCAGCCGTATGTCAGTGCGTGATAGGCACTCACGACGCCCGGCGCGTGGACGGGCGCGGCATTGGCGACAACTCCCTTCATGTGCTCCCAATCGAGCATCTCGGCAGGGCGTTCGACCATGTCCGCGATTCGATAGAGGCCGCCTTCGTGACAAAGCAGTTGCCGTACGGTAATCGCATCCTTGCCATGCGCGCCAAACTCGGGCCAATGTCGCGCGACGGGGTCGTCATAGGCCAGGCGGCCCTGGTCAACGAGGATGTGCAGCAGCGTTGAGGCCACGCCCTTGGTGGTGGAAAACGACAGGCAGAGGGTGTCCTCGCACCAGGGACTGCCCTCTTCATCCCGCGTGCCGCCCCAGAGGTCGACCACGCGACGTCCCCGATGGTAGACGCAGACCGCGGCACCGCCTTGGCCTGTCCTCGGAATCGCCCGCCGCAGCGACGACGCGACCTCCGCGTAATCCGGATGGACTGTTCCTTCCAGCATGGCACCTGTTCCAATCCTTGCGCGCCGAAGTTTCCCATGGAAAGCGTCCAAAGTCGCGCGGGAGCCTTGTCCAACGTGACATGAGCCTGAAGGGGAAGCGTAAGTCCAACGAGGCATGAGCCTGTGGAGCGGCGTCGGGGATCATCGGAGGATGATCGTGACGCTACAGACGCAACGGGTTCAGACCCTGGAACAGGTTCGCGCCTTCGTGGAGGGCAGCGAGGCGGTGGACTTTGCCGGCGGCGACCGCGCGGGGGTCTACGCGCTGGTCCGCCGCACGCTGGTGAGATTGAGGTACCACCGCCTGGGCAAGGCGGACAAGGGGCTGGTGAGGCGGTATCTGGCGAAGGTGACCGGGCTGTCGCGGGCGCAACTGACGCGCCTGATCGGGCAGCATCGCCGGACCGGGCGGATCGAGGACCGGCGCGGCGGGTCGCCGAGGCGGCCGTTCGAGCGCCGCTACGCGCCCGCCGACATCCGCCTGCTGGCGCGAGTCGACGCGGAGCTGGGCCAGATGTCGGGGGCGGCCACGCGCGCGGTGCTGCGCCGGCAATGGCGGGTGTTCGGCGACGCGCGCTTCGAACGCCTGGCGGGGCTGTCCAACGGCCACCTGTACAACCTGCGCCGCTCGCGCACCTACCGCAACGTGCGCCGGGTGTGGGACCGCACGCGCGCGGTCGCCGTGCCGATCGGCGTCCGGCGCCGGCCCGAGCCGCGGGGCCGGCCGGGATTTGTGCGGGTGGACACGGTCCATCAGGGCGACCTGGACGGGGTCAAGGGGGTGTACCACATCAACGTCGTCGACGAGGTCACCCAGTGGCAGCACGTGGGCACGGTGGCGGCGATCTCGGAAGCCTTCCTGATTCCGGTGCTCGAGGCGCTGATCGAGGCGTTTCCCTTCGACGTCAAGGGATTCCACGCCGACAACGGCTCCGAGTACGTCAACCACCGGGTCGCGAACCTGTTGAACAAGCTGCACGTCGGCCAGTTCACCAAGTCCCGCGCGCGGCGCAGCAACGACAACGCCCTGGTCGAGAGCAAGAACGCCTCGGTGGTCCGCAAGTGGCTCGGCCACGCCCACATCCCGGCGCACTTCGCCGAACCCGTCAACGCCTTCAACCGGGACTGGCTGTCGCCGTTCCTGAACTATCACCGGCCCTGCCTTTTCCCCGCCGAGGAGATCGACGACAAGGGCCGCGTGCGCAAGCGCTACCGCGACGCCGACGTGATGACCCCCTGCGAGAAGCTCAAGTCGCTTGAGAACGCCGGGCGCCACCTCGCCCCGGGCGTCACTTTCGAGGCGCTCGACCGGACCGCGCACGCGCAAAGCGACCTGGCGGCCGCGGCGGCGCTGAACCGGGCGCGCCGGGATCTCTTCCTGCTGATCGGCCGGGAGAACACCGCCGCCTGAGTCCCGTGGAGTTGTGGACGAGTCCTGCGGACCGGCGCGCGCCCTTCGGGCCGCGTGGACAGCCCGTGGACAACGCTGGCGCGTTGCCCACCGCCTGACCACACTCGCGCGCCTCTCGCCCACAACTCCACGGGACCGACAACAAGTTTTTTCATCAAAAAATCGCAACGGGCGGGCGCTTGCGCGCCGCGCGCCCGTGGGTCAAGATCACCTTTCTTTCAACACCGATTCCGACTCCGCCCACGACTCAGTCAACCTCTCCGTTCAGGCTCATTTCGGTATTGGATTAGACTGCGGGACTGCGGGGAGCACGGTCCCGTGATCCCCGATAGGGCATAATTCGGCAAGCCGATTGTTTCCCCGCCTGAACCCCCGCACATGACGACAGCGTTTGATGGAATTTGCGTTGTGGATCTGTCGGACCGACTGTCCGGCGCGTTCGCGGCACGTCTGTTCGGCGACTTTGGAGCCGACGTGATCCTGGCGGAACCCCCGGAGGGTCATCCCCTGCGTTCCGAACCGCCGTTCCTGGACAACCGCCCCGGCATAGAGCGCAGCGTCGCGCACGCCTACGCGAACTGGAACAAGCGCTCTATCGTCCTTGACGGCAGGGACACCCTCGATGACCTGATCCGCGCCGCGGACGTCATCATCACGACACGCGACACGTTGGCGGGAACGCCGTTGAAGGGCTTGCTGGCAGGGCTTGGGCCCGACGCAGTCCACCTTTCCATCACGCCCCACGGTCTCGAGAGTCCCTTGACGGGGCGCGCCGGCAATAACCTGACGGCGAGCGCCCGAGTGGGCTGGGCTTTCATCAACGGCTATCGCGACGAGGCTCCGTTGCAGATGCCGCTCGACCAGGCCGGGATTGTCGGCGGCGTAACCGGATTCATCGCCGCGGCCGCCGCCCTGCACCGCCGCAACGCCCGCCGTGCCGCGGAACGCGTGGATGTAAGCGAAGTCGAAGCATTCGCATTGACGGTGCATCCCTGGGGCGTCGCCGCCGTGTACGAAGATCGGGGCACGACCGCGGGACCGGTCGGAGGCCGGCGACGCGGCCAGTCCGGACCGCTCTGGGATCTCGCGGACGGCCAAATGGCCTTCGCAGTCGGCGACTTCCGCAACTGGACGCAGGCGATGGAAGCGATGAACCTGGCGGAATTCGGCCGGCGCCAAGAGCTCATACCCGACATTGGCCGACACTCCCAGGACCTGCGCGAAGTGCGCCGCGCCATGACCCGAACGCTCCCGTCGCTGGAACGCTGGCCGTTGTTCCACGCGCTGGCGAAGCTGCGCTGCGTCATCGGCGTCCTGCAGGACATCGACGACATCGTCAACAATGAGCAACTCGACGCGCGCGACTTCATCGTGCAGACGCGCATCGAAGATACCCCTGTCCGCGCCGCCGGCGCGCCGGCCAAGCTCCATCCCGTTCCCTGGCGAGTTGGCCGTCCCGCGCCCCGTCTCGACGCGCACCGCGACGAGATTGTGGCCGCCCTGTCAAGGAAGACGGCTGGAAAGGTCAATGTCGACTCCGGTCCGGGTGAAGGTTCGGGCGAAACCCAGCTCGACTCCGGGCCGCTCAGCGGCGTTCGGGTACTGAGCTTCAGCCAGGCCTGGTCCGGCGCATTCGCCTCCGAAGTGCTCGCCCTGCTAGGAGCGGATGTGGTGCAGGTCGCATCCCTGGACCGGCCAGACGTGTTTCGGCGCGTGCACAACCGGGTGCCCTCGGCCGTCGCAAACCCGGATCGTACACAGCATCCACTCAACACCCAGGGCCTGTACAACTCGGTCAACCTGCACAAGCGCGAAGTGACCATCGATCTCAAGAACCCGCGCGGCATGGAGATTCTCTGGCGCCTGCTGCCCCGATTCGACATCCTGGTGGACAATTTCCGTCCGTCGGTGATGCCGTCCTGGGGCATCACGCTGGAGAAACTGCAACGGCTCCGGCCTGGCATGATCTGGGCATCCGTGTCCGCCTACGGTGACGACGGTCCGTACCGGGAATACCCGGGCAACGGCTCGACCACGGAACCGATGGCTGGCTTTTCGTCGCTACACGGCTACGAAGGCGACTCGGGCAAGAATTCGGGCGGCCTGTATCCCGACCCCGTCGCCGGCTATTTTCTTGCGGCGACGATCATGGCGGCGCTGCGCCAGAGAGACAGCACGGGCGAGGCTCAGCGCATTGACCTGTCCATGATGGAGGCGGTCGCCGTTGTCTGCGGGCAGGCCATTCTCGAGTACGACGCCACGAACGCCCTGCCGCGCCCCCGGGGCAACCACCACGAACGGATCGCTCCGCACAACACTTATCGGGCCCGGGCTGGAGAGTGGCTCGCGCTGGCCGCCGAAACCGATGCCGCCTGGGACGCGTTGACGGCGCGCCTCGCCGACCCGCGCCTTGCCGATCGGCGCTTTTCCACCATGGCGTTGAGAAAGGAAAACGAAACGGAGCTGGACGCGCTCATCGGCGAGTGGTGCGAGGAACAGGACGCCGCGGATGCCGAGCATATCCTCGGCGCCCTCGGCATCGCTGCTGCGAGGGTCGTCCCGCTTTACGAGCTTTACTCCCGGCCCGACCCCCGCCTGCGCGCGTCGGGGTTTATTTCCTCCATCGATCACCCCGAGACCGGCAAGACGTGGCTGCCCGGAAGACCCTGGCGATTCTCGTCCGGGCCTTCCGTTCCGATCGGACCCGCGCCCTGCGTTGGTCAGCACAGCCGGGAGGTGCTCACCGAGGAACTCGGTCTCGACGACAGCGAGTACGAAGCGCTCGTGGCCACCGGCGTCACCGGAACGCTCAACGACTGAACTCGCGCGCCACTCCCCAGGGCGCTCTACCACGCGCGAAGCCTTCCGCGTTTCTGCAATAATCGGGCGATGGAACTGGCCTCCAGGGAACTCGGGTTGGCAACGCGACAGGACGCGCCGGCGCTTGCCGCCATGTCGCGCGACTACATCGAGCGGGGCCTGGGGTGGCGCTGGCGAATACCGGCGATCGAGAACCTGATCGCGAGTCCCGACACGGTCGTCCTCTGCGCGCGCCTGCCGGCGACGCACGGCAAGGACATCGTCGGTTTCGGCATCATGCAGTACGCGCTCGAAGAGGCTCACCTGATTCTGCTCGCCGTACGGCCGCGAATGCGGCGCGGCGGCCTGGCGCGCGAAATGTTGTCCTGGCTGGAGAAGACGGCCGACGTCGCGGGGATCAAGAAGATCGAACTGGAAGTCCGGGAACGGAATGTCGGCGCCCGCAAGTTCTATCGCAAACAGGGGTACAAGTCCCGATCCTCCATTCCCCGCTACTACGACGGCATCGAGACTGCGGTACGCATGGCAAAGAAGCTGCGATGACGCAATCGATCCATCGCGACGAACGCCTGCTGCGCAGCGCGCTGCTGATCATCGTGCTGTTCATGCTGGCCGAAGCGGTCGGGGGATTGCTTGCGAATTCGCTGACCTTGCTGGCGGATGCCGCGCATATGCTGCTCGACGCCTCCGCGCTGGGCATTGCCTGGTTCGCCGCGCGCCTCTCCCGGCGCGAAGCACACGAGCACATGAGTTACGGCTACCAGCGCTCCGAGGTCCTCGCCGCATTCGTCAACGGAATGACGCTCGTCGTCCTGATCGTCTGGATCCTGTTCGAAGCGGTGTCCAGGCTGCGCGCCGCGGAACCCATGCTTCCCGTGCCCGTGCTGGTCATCGGCACGCTGGGTCTCGCCGTCAACATCATCGTCTACCGCATGCTCCACGGGTCTGAGAACCTCAACGTCCAGAGTGCGGCCCTGCACGTGCTTGGCGACTTGCTCGGCTCGGTCGCCGCCATCGTGGCCGCCGTGGTCGTGCTGATCTTCGACTGGGCGTACGCGGACCCGCTGCTCGCCGTCGGGATTGCCGCGATTCTCTCGCGAGGCGCGTGGCGGGTGCTGCGTCGGGCCAGCCATATACTGCTCCAGGGCACTCCCTCCGGAATCAACGCAGAGGAGATTCGTACGGCGCTCGCAACCAGCGTGGCCGGGTTGCGGGACATTCACCGCGTGCACGTCTGGTCTCTGACCGGCGACAAGCCAGTGCTGACGCTGCATGCCAACCTTGTCGACGGGACCGACCAGGGCACCGCGATCGGGCAGATCAAATCCGTGCTCCTCGAAAGGTTCGGCATCGAACATTCCACCATCCAGGTGGACCGGGGCGATTGCCCCGACGATTAGTATCGAGTTCCGCGATGCCTGGCCCCCGCAAAGTCCTTGTTGTCGACGACGATGCCCACATCCGCGATGTCGTGTCCTTCACGCTCCGGCGCGCGGGCTTCGAAGTGCTGGAAGCCGCCGACGGACGCGAGGCACTCGACATGGCCGAGTCCGGGACGCCGGACCTCATTCTGCTCGACATCCTCATGCCGGAACTCGAGGGCATCGACGTCTGCCGAGCAATTCGACGGACGTCCAACGTGCCTATCCTGTTCCTGTCCTCCAAGGACCAGATGGTGGACCGGATTATCGGGCTGGACGCCGGCGGCGACGACTACGTAACCAAACCCTTCAGCCCGCGCGAACTCCTCGCCCGCGTTCAGGCCATGTTTCGCCGCATCGACGCCCTTCAGGCGAACGACTCGGCGACCGTCGAGTCGGGCCCATTACGGATCGATACCGATGCGCGGTTGGCGTATCTCGACGGCGAGGCGTTGACGCTGACACGCACGGAGTTCGGCATGCTGGCCACGCTCGGGCGGCGGGCCGGCGATGCCGTGGACCGGGAAACGCTGATGCGCGGCGCCTATCCCGCGCGACGCATCGTCAGCGATCGCACGATCGACAGCCACATCCGGCGCTTAAGGGAAAAGCTCCGCGCCGCCGGCGCCGATCCCATTCGCACCGTGCATGGCGTCGGTTATCGCCTCAGCTTCGACTGATGTTCCGGTTCCGTCTTCGGACCGTCCTCCTCATCGTCAGCCTGTTCGTCCTGGTTCTTCCGGTCGCGAGCGTCCAGCTGCTCCGCCTGTACGAAAGCGCCCTTCTGCGCCAGACCGAATCCGCGCTGATCACCCAGGCCGCGTTCATCTCCGCGTCGTACCGCGCCGCTTACGACATCGTCCTCGATCCCGCCGCGACGCATTCCGATACGTCCCCGAGAGCGCCCCGCCTGCCGCAGCTCGACTTCGTCGAGTCTCCCGTTCACCCTCCGTTTCCGCCGGCCGTTGCCGCTCCTGCCGCGGACCCGTTGGCGCTGCGCGCCGGAACAATCCTGACGCCAGTGCTTAAGGACCCACAAACCCTTGCCCTTGCGGACGTGCGCGTGATCGATGCGAGCGGCATTGTCGTAGCCACCACGGGCCCCGATCTGGGGCTGTCGATCGCCCGCAGTGACGAAGTGGTTGAAGCGCTCGCGGGCATCGACAGCAGCCGATTGCGCCGCCGCGAGCCTGAACAGGAACCACCCCCGATCGGCCGCGGCGGCGCGATCCTCGTCTTCGTCGCCAGCCCGATCCTGCTGAACGACCAGGTCGTCGGTGCGGTTGTGCTGTCGCGGGCGCCGGTCAACATCTTCGACACGTTGTATGCGAAACGCTATCTCCTGCTGCAGGCGGCGGTGCTCATCCTGGCCGTGGTGGTGGGCATCGCGCTCTTCGCCTCCCGCACGCTGGTCATGCCGATACAGCGCATAGCCCGGGGCGCGGAACGCCTGGCGCTGGAGGAGACGGCGGAATTCGAAGCGCAGCGTCCCTATCGCGTGGTGGAGATCGCGCGCCTCTCGGACAGCGTCGCCGCCATGGCCAGGAACCTGCAGCAGCGGACCGTCTTCCTGCGCGACTTCGCCCAGCATGTGAGTCACGAGTTCAAGACGCCGCTGGCGGCGCTGCGCGGGACCGTCGAGGTGCTGCACGACCATCTCGACGAAATGACGCCCGAAGAGCGGCGACACTTCCTCGACAACGCCCGTTCGGACGTGGAACGGCTGAACCGCCTGATGCAGCGTTTGCTGGAGCTCGCCCAGGCCGACATCGGCAGCGGCGACGAGGCCACCGACGTGCTGGACGTGGCCCGAAGCCTGGATCACGCCACGGTGCGCGCGCCGCCCGACGCCAGCGCGCGCGCGCGCATTCGGCGGGAGTCGCTCGAAGCCGCGCTCACGAACCTGGTGAACAACGCGCGGGAGCACGGCGCATCGCGAATCGACGTGCGCGCAGAAACCCACGGCGCCGACGTCGAAGTCTGGGTTGAAGACGACGGGCCCGGGATATCCGAAGGGAACCAGGGCCGGATATTCGAACCGTTCTTCACCACGCGACGCGACGACGGCGGCACCGGCCTCGGCCTCGCAATCAGCCGCTCCCTGCTGCGCGCGGCGGGCGGCACGATCGAACTGGCGCCCGCAGAGACCGGCGCGGCGTTCAAGATCACGCTGGCAGCCTGCCCCGCAGAATCACACACAAGTGCCGATCAAGAGGCAGGGGGCAGGACGGGCGGGATGGACGAAAAAGAGGGTTTGGGCGGGGGTGAAACACCGCACCCCAAAGGCGTCGGCGAAGACAGCCACCCGGAACGAAGCGCCTGACCCGTTGACTCTCCCCCAACGTGAGGTCCTATCGTGATCGTATTGATCCGCCATGGGAGGACGCCATGCACATGGTGAGCGAAGCGGCAGCGTTGTCCGGACTGACCGTGCGCGCCCTGCACCACTACGATTCGATCGGCCTCCTGCAGCCGTCCGCGCACTCCGTAACCGGCTATCGCCTGTACAGCGGTAGCGACATCCGGATCCTGCGGCGCATCCGTCGGTATCAGGACCTCGGATTTTCCCTCGGTGAGATTCGGCAGTTGTTGGGGGCGTCTACCGCAGATCGCCTGGTCACCCTCCAGAATCAGCTTGAGAAGATCCGATCGCGCGCCTCGAAAACCGCCGAGATCGTCCAGGCCATCAACCGTGAGATCGATGCGGAGACCAGACATGAGGCGGAACCGTCCGATCGACTGTCGCGGGCCGGCGCATTGGTCTCTGATTACGTCGACCGGAAGGGTTCCGAGCCCGTGCCCCAGCTAACGCACCTGCTGCAGAAGGCCCTGGACCTGTTGCGCCCCTTGACCACGAGTTCGCCGATGGACCCCGCCGCAGTGTGGCTGACCAACTGGATCCACCAACTCCGGCACGACTGCGCCAACGCGGCCGACCTGTGCCAACGATTCCTCGACCAGAATCCAAGTTCCGAAGACCGCTCGATCGCGACTATCCAACTGATACTCGCGCTAAACGGACTGGAACGGCACGAGGACGCTGTCGAGGCCCATCGATCCCACATCAAGTCCGTCATGGCGCACTGCCCAGCCACCGAGTGGGCCGATTCGATGTGGAACTCGACGATCGCGGCGAGCTGGAGTCGGGACGGCAAGGATGCCGAGTGGATTGAACTGTTCCGGGAGGTCGAAGCCGGCACCTTGCCCACACCCGAGAACCGCAGTTCCCGCTATGAACTCCTGCACACGGCCATCATGATGATGGGATGCTTCGACTATCTCCGACACGCCGACGACATCGATGTCCTGACCCGCCGCATGGCAAATATATTGGCCGAGGATCCGGACTGGTCCGAACGGGTCTGGGCGGAACACAGGTTCGAACAGCAGAAGGTTGGCAATGCAATCCGGCGGGGCAGTCCGGAGGCGGTGACCCAAGCCGTCGAGGCCTACCGCGCGTTCCTCGATAGCTGCGACTGGCCGGTGGAGAACATCGGCGTTGCCTACAGCAACCTCGGCGCTCTCATGCACTGGGAACGCCGCCACGAACTGGCGATCGAGTGTTTCGTTCGCGCCGAGCAACACTTCGAACTCGACGGCTATGGTCTCGCCTGGTTCGCATCGGCTTCCCTCGCGGCCGGGGCACCCCGTGAGCGCGTGATCGAACTCCTCCGGGGCGCCGGGCGCCGTCTCGAAGGTGCCGATGCGATGCGCATCTTCAACCAGGACGCGGTGCTGTCTGCGGAGAAGGAAAGGGACGACCTGCTTGACGCACTGTTGCTGGCAACTGCGTAGCACACGTTCCTCGGGAATCTCTACCAGGAGCCCAAAGCATCCTCAGGTTCCTTTCTGCGCCGTGCTGCGGATCAGCGTCATGAACGTCTCGTCAAGCTCATGCTGGCGGGCGACGATGTTGCCGAGAGCGTCAACGAGCAGATACGTGGGATAGCCACGTACGGCCCATGTCTTGAGGATCTCGTGCCGTGGACCGATGTGCCAGTTGGCCCAGGGCATCGGCTCTTCGGATTGAAACTCCGTAACCGTGTCGACTTCCTCATCGACGCTGATCGAGAGGATCTCGAAACTGTCCGGCGGCAGCTCGGCGCTCATTTCTCGCAGGTCCGGGAGCGACTTGACGCAGGGGCCGCACCAGGTCGCCCAGAAATCGATCAGCACCGTCTGGTTCCCGAATGCGGAAAAGTCCTCGTCGACGCCATCGAGCCGCTTGGCCGTGACGTTCGGCAGCTTGCTGCCGACGGTGAGATGGTTGAGGTTGTAAAGCAGATTCCGTTCGGCCTCGGCCAGGGTCTGGAAGGGAATCGGCGTGCCGTCGTCGTCGAATCGACGGCGTTTCTGGAGTTCCTCGTCCTCCACGCCGGCACTCAATCCCCGGGCGATCACGAACGCAAGTTCGCGGTATCCCTCGCGGTCTTCCGCCGGGGTTGAAACTTCGTTCACGAGTCGCAGGTAGCGCGCGGCCCGGTAGTAGGCGGCGGTGGCCCTCGTGACGGCATCCGTCGCCGACTCGGATAGCCGCTCGAAGAGGGCCTCCACCTCTTCGTCCTCACCCGGTCGGGTATTGAAATCGAGCATCCAGAGGAGCTTCGGCCAACTGTCGTCCTCGGGAAAGTGCTTCGCGATCGTCCGCGCGCCCCGAGCCACGAGATCGGCGGAACCCATGGTGTGTTCGATCATGAAGACGGCGGCATCGCGCGTGTGTTCGTGCGCTCCATCCAGATCGAGGATCGCACTTGCAGCGGCAACGGCCCTGCTGATATCCGGATGCGCTCCCCGTTCCGTCTCGCGACGCTCGCGCTTCTCCTCGGCGGAAGCGTCCGATTTTCGGATCTCGTCGTCCAGCGCGTGCCACGCCTCGTCGACGTCGATGTACGCCTGGACGACCGACCAGTCGGGTTCGGCGGCGACCGTCGCCTCCTCATCCGCTGCATCGATGGCATCGATGACGATATCGGCAAGCAGCACCTGGGGCAGAACCGAAGCCTGGGCCAGCGACGCGCCCTTGGGAAAGTAGAGATACAGGGGAACTCCAACGCGGCCATAGCGGCCGAGCCATTCCGTGATCACCGGATCCTGGTTGGTCCAGTCGCCCTCGAGGACCCTGATGCCGCGGTCGCGAAAAGCCGCGCCGACCACATTGGATGCAAGCGCTACCCGCTCGTTGACCTTGCAGTTGATGCACCAGTCGGCCGTGAAATAGACGAATACCGGCTGACCGGACTCCACGTAGTTGGCAACTCTATCCGGCGTGAACCGTTCCAATTCCAGTTCACCCAGCGTGCCGATATGGTCGTCCGAGCCCGCCGTCGGATCCATCCGGTAGTCCTCGACCTTGGCGCCGGCCACGAGCATCGCGACGAGTCCGGCTGCGGCCACGCCCCGCCATGGCCAGGGATGCGCACTCCCGAACACACGTCCCCAGGCCCACAGCGAGAAGGCGAGAAGGACCGCCGCGAGAAGTCCCAGCGCCATCGAACTCGCGCCGAGTTGCTTGCCCAGGATCCAGAAAAGCCAGACTGCGAAACCGAGCATGGGAAACGCGAGGATGCTCCTGAACGTCGCCATCCACGCACCCGGCTTGGGCATGATGGCCCCCAACGATGGAATGAAGCTGATCAGCAGATAGGGGAACGCCAGTCCCACACCCAAGGCCAGGAAAATCCCGAGGGCAACGGGCGCCGGCTGCACCAGCGCATAGCCGAGGGCGCCCGCCATGAACGGCGCCGTGCAAGGCGTAGCCACCACGACGGCCAGCAGCCCGGTAAAAAACGCCGCCCTGCGTTCGCTGCCCGCGGTGAGCGACTGTCCGATCCCGGCCGCGCGCGCGCCGACCTCGAAAACGCCCAGGAGGTTCAGGGCAATGGCTACCATCAGCAATGCGAGCGTGAGGTTCACGAGCGGGAACTGCATCTGCATACCCCAGCCTACGGCCTGCCCCGCCTCTCTCAGGACGACCAGGGTGCCGCCCACCACCGCAAACGCGGCAAGGATCCCGGCCGTGTAAAGGATGCCGCTCTGCTGCGCTTCCCCTCGGTCCGAATGTCCCATCCTCACCAGGCTCAGGGCCTTCATGCTGAGGATGGGAAAGACGCATGGCATCAGGTTCAGGATCAGCCCGCCGACGAAGGCGAACAGCAACGCAAGGGCAAGCGGCATGTCGTCCAGGGCGACTTCCGACAGCGGCAACGACACACCGGCAGCAGCAGGCGGGACGGCATCGGTTGCCCCCTGTACGGCGATCTGAACGGCCTGCCCGTTTCCAGCGCCGTCCGAAAAGCGCAGGACGGCCGGGAACTCCGTGGCCTCGGCCGCCTTGCGGCCCGCTTCCATGGAAACCACCATGCCTCCCGGAGCGAATGACGCAGACTGCTGCGCGTACTTGACGATGCGCCGGGGTTCGACAAACAGGTAGGGGTCGCGCATCTCGGCGATTGAATCGGGCGTCTTCACCGAAACGCGCACCGACTCGTCGGCCCGCTCGAATCGCGCAGGCCAATCGACAATCTCGGGCAGCTTCGCGCGGGTGTCGGCGAACGAATCGGCCTGGCGCGAATCGAGGCCTCCATCGCCGAAGGCCAAGGTCAGGGACAGCGAAGCCTTTTCCGGAACGCATAGCTCGTCGTCGCAGACAACCCAGCGCGCCTCCCCCCGCAGATCCACGGTATCGCCCGCCTCACCCGCCGGAACCGTGATCTCGCTCAGGAGAAGGATGGGTTCGTCGAACCCGTAGGTGACGAGATCGCCGAAGGGAATGACGTGTGGAGCGGGAAACTGCAGGTCGGACGCCGAGAATCCGGGGGGCAGGCTCCAGCGCATGGTCGCCGCCAGGCCCGCGTCGCCAGGATTGATCCAGTAGGCGTGCCATGTCGGGTCGGGTTCAAGACGAAGGCCGACGGTCAGCGTTCCCCCGTCCGCCGGCATCGAGGCCTGCTCCGCGATCAACTCCACGCTGGAATAGTTGGTCCGCACCGGTTCGGCCACGGCCGACTCGACGAGCGAAAACGCGCCGAATACCAGGACAGGCATGACCCACCCGGACGGATGCCGCAGGCTGTTCCACGCGGTTGTGAAGTTCACGGATGCCAACCCCCGGTTGAGCAAGCGTGCCCGGACTCGCCCGGACCACTCGCCATGGATGAATGCCCCGCTTTTCGCCCGGAACAACGAATCCCAGTCGCTGGCGCTCCCGGAAAGCGTTTGTTCCATGCGATGCGAGTGCGACCATGATACACGGGACAAGTTCCCGCCGACCGACCGATGAGCCCCTGTGAGAACATTGCGATGTCCGCACATGCCGCCGGAAGGGAACGCCGGCACCCTGGCCGGACGGCGAGTCGACGACGATGCGCGATGTCGCCACGAATCAGACGCTACGGCTCGACCACCCTAGACTGTGAGGAAGCGCCCGGCGAAGCCGCGGCCGGGGACCCCGACAGCTCGGCGAGCTTCTCGTCGAGATGGTGGCCGCGCAGGTCCCTGGCAAGGATTTCGCCGGTGGCGGAATCCACCAGGTAGTTCTTGGGCACCCCGGTCACGTTGTAGGCGCGCGGCGCATCCGCGTCTTCGCCCATCCCCAGGTTGGCCCAGGGCAACTGCTCTTCCTCGGAAGCCACTTCCCAGTCCTCGCGATCATTGTCGATGGTGAAGGAGACGATCTCGAATCCCCTGTCCCGGTACTCGGCATAGGCCTCCTTCATGTGCGGAATCTCCACCCGGCACGGCCCGCACCAGGACGCCCAGAACTCGACCAGCACGAGTTTGCTGTTGGCCCGAACGTCACCGAGCCGAACCGACTCGCCGTCAAGCGTCTGCGCTACGAAATCGCGGATTCCCGCACCGACCGCAAAGCGCTTTCTCTCGGCCGACCGCTTTGCTTCCGATGCCTCCGCGCGCGCGAGGCGCTCAACCACCCAGGGATCGTCCGGAGTCATCTCGGCGAGCCCGCGCAGGGCCTCCAGCATCCAGGGGCCGCCGAGCCACGCCGATTCGATGGTCAGGCGACGGACCAACGGATCCGGGTGCGTGGTGGCGTTTCGCGCGCGGCCTTCCTGCTCCAGCTCGAGAATCCCGCTGAAGACAGCCGCCGCCCGGTCAGCGCGCGTCCTGCGCTCGGCTTCGGTTTCTCCGTCCACTGCGGGAAGAAGCTCCCTGTATTCGGCCCGGGCTTTCACGTAAGGAGCGGAACGCCGCCACGAGTTGTAGATCGCGTCGTTGTAGCGGCCGCCCTCGATAAAGAACTGGCCGGGGCGGTCCATGTGCAGTCGCAGGTTCCCGGGTTCCAGGATGAAAGCGTTCCCCTTCATGGGCGCGAAGCGCTGGCCTTCGTGGCCTCGGGCGTCGAGCACGTAGAAGTAAACGACTCGCGGCGTGTCCACCGAGGCCTCGACCCGAAACGTTCCGTCTGCCGATAAGGGCGCCCTGGCAACAACGTCGAGGGTCGATTCGATGCTTACCGGCTTCGCCGCACTCGGGATCGCCGCGGCCATCATGCCCCCGCTCGCCCGTTTGCCGCCGGGCGAGGGTTTCGGAGTCCAGACGACGAAGTTGCCGCTGCTGTAGTGGGCCGAAAGGTCGCCTTCAAGGACGAACTCGCCGGCGAATGCCGGCGAACCCGCCACCAGAGCGAGCAGCAGCCAGATCGCCGGTCGCATGTCCATAACCACTCCAATCAACGAGAAGCGCTGCTCGTTGGAACAGCCTTCCCCACCCGAGTTCCCGACACGCTACTTATCGGAGACTTGATCGCTGGCGGGCCTTCGAGGCGCCGATCAGCGGGTCGCGTCACACGGTCCCGGTCAGTAGCCGAGTTCCTTGTCGATAATACCCGCAAGGCGTTCGCCGTCGAGAAATCGGCGGATGTTGCCGACGAAGCGGTCCATGTTGCGGGGCGCCCGAAATTGACTCGCGCCCGCGGTATGCGGCGTCATGACGACGTTCGGCAGCGACCATAGCCTGCTGTCGGCCGGCAGGGGTTCACGGGGCGCCACGTCGAGCGCCGCGCCGGCAATGCCGCCGGACTCCAACGCTTCCACAAGGTCGTCCTCAATCATGATCTCTCCCCGGGTGACGTTTACGAGGTAGGCCGAGGGCTTCATCCGGGCGAAGGCCGCTGCATCGAACCTGCCGCGCGTTTCCGGCGTCAATGGACAGCAGACCGCAACGACGTCAGACGTCTCCAGCAGCGCATCGAAATGGTCCGGGCCGAGCACCTCGTCCACTTCCGGCGAAGGCGCCACCGTGTCGCGGTCGACTGCCTGCACGTCCATGCCGAATCCCGCGGCGCGGCGCACGACGGCGCGGCCGGTCCCGCCGAAGCCGAAGACGCCCATCATCGCGCCGGTAAGCTCGATCTCCCGGAACCGCATCTCGGGTCGGTGGTTCCACCCGTCGGGGCCGAACCGGAGCGCCGTGGCGAGCTGACGCGTCAGCATCAGCAGCAGACCGAAGGCGTGGTCCGCCAGGTGTTCGCCGACCAGCCCCTTTTCACTGGTCAGCACCACGTCGCTGCGCTTGAATTCGTCGTAGAGAAAGCTGTCCACGCCGGAGGAGATGGCGTGCACCCAGCGAAGCTTCCCGGCCGCGGCGAACATCTCTTTCGATACGTGCCCGAGCACCACGTCCGCGTCCACGACATCACGGACCGCATCGCGCGGGCTCGAGACAACGACTTGCTCTGCGCCGGCGTCATGTATGCGGCGCAGGTCCGTCTGAGAGACCTCCCTCAACGTCAATCCAGGGATGATCAGCACCTTCATGCGAACACCACTTCCGCTATGCCCAGATCGGAACCGAAATCGCCCGACCACCTGGAGGGCCCTGCCACCGGACAACGCCCGAAAGAACCCGTGATGACCCGCTGTCCGGGCTGCAGCGTTCGGCCGAACCGGGACAACTGCGCCGCCAGCGCCGCAATCGACGCGAAGTGATCCTCGATGTGACCGCGCGCGGCCACCGTTTCCACCACCTGCCCGTCGCGGGCGAGCGTGACGACAAGGGACTCGAAGTCGACCCCGGCGACCGCCCGGGGAACGCCTGCCACGATGCCCCACTGCGAAAGGTCATCCGCCAGCCGCTCCGGCGCCGGCGCATCCGCCGGGAGGCGCCGCTCGTTGAGCTCGAATCCCGGCGCAACGTTCTCTACCGCTTCGAGAACTTCGTCGCGCGACACCTCGCCCGCGAGCTCCCGGCCAATCGTGAAACAACACTCGTTCTCCACGCCGACGCTGCTGAAGGCGGCACGGTCGATGCGGGCACCCGACGCGAAAATGCGACTTTCGAGGATATAGCCGAATGGGCGAAAGCCCGCTCCCATGGAATCGCGCGCCTGTCCCGAGGTCAGGCCCACCTTCCAGCCGCCCAGGGTTTCTCCAGCGGCGAGCTTGCCTTCCAGGGTTTCGAGCTGGCGGCTTAGTCCGGCGTGCAGGTCACGCAAAGTGGGCATTTGTTTCGTCAAAACTTGAACTTAAAATATATCAATAACTTATTAGACTTCGACGCGCGCTGATAGCTTTCGCACGGGGAAATAGCGCAGCTTCAAACATCGATCTGGTCGTAGTGTCCACCAATCGCAAAAATGTAGATGGCGTCGTCATCAAACCGATAGACCAAACGGTCGCCTCGCGAAATACGCCTCGACCAAAAACCTGACAAATCGTGCCTGAGCGGTTCCGGTTTCCCGGTGCCGGACGATGGGTCGTCCGAACGCAACATCTCCCTTAGAAGTCTGCAAAGCGTACGGTGCAGGCTCTTGTCTCTATCGCGCACCCTTTCGTCGTACGCGGCCCAAGTCTCGCCCTCAAAGACCAGTGACCTCATTCGTTTGCTCAGTTGTGGGGCGGTAGCCCCTCCCTTGGGAGTGGGTTGCCCGGGAACTGGCGATCTGGCGCATGAGATCTTTGTTTTGCAGGACGTACAACGTCTCCTGCTCCCGTTCCCAGTCTTCGGCGCCGACCACCACGAAGTCAGGACCCGAGCGACGTGTCACCTTGAGCGGCACATGATTGTTAATTACCTGTTCCACCATCGATTTCAGATGGTCCCTGAATCGGTTTACGCTGACCGTATCCACGACGCCCACCCGGTTGTACGGAATTCCCGTACAAGTATAGGAAAAGGGTCTCCGTTGCGCAATCTTGACCACCGTCTCTGACCCGGCGGGCAAGAGGCCTTATTGGATCAGGCCGGCGCGATCGCGCAGCACGTCGTTGCTGCGCTCCATGTGGAACATGCCGCGCACGATCATCAACTCGCCGGTCACGTGCGCGGCGGCGTCCGAGGCGAGGAAGACGCAGGCGTCGGCGACGTGTTCCGTTTCATTGGGGAGCAACAGCGGCGGCACCTCCGTGCCGTCCTTTCTCGTGGCCGGTGGCGCGAAGCCCCTTTCCCTCATGTACGGGGTCACCGTGACACCGGGCGCGACGCAGTTCACGTTGATGTCGTGCCCGGCGAAATTGATCGCCAGACTCTTGGTCAGGTTGATCATGCCGGCTTTCGCGGCAGCGTAGGCCTCGAGGCGCGGATTCAGATTGATCCCCGCGGTGGAGGAGATATTAATGATCTTTCCGCCGTGCCCCTGCTCGATCATGACCTTGGCCGCGGCGACATCGCACAGGAACGCGCTGTCGAGATTGAGGCCAATGGTCCTGTCCCAGTCGGCCAGCGTCGCTTTCATGACCCCGGAGAAGCCGCCGCCGCCGGCATTGGCGACCATGATGTCGAGCCTGCCGAACTTTTCCAGCGTCCTCTCAATCAGGTTGTCCACCTGCTCGGGGACAGTCACGTCGGCGGAAATCGCCAGCGACTCGCGCCCCATTTCACGAATTTCGCCCGCCACCCGATCCAGGCGTTCCCGCTGGCGCGCGCCGACCACGACGTGCGCCCCCGCCTCGGCGTAGGCCTTGCTGATCGCCTCGCCTATGCCACTGCCGCCACCGGTGACAATGGCTATCTTGTCTTTCAGACCAAAAGCCGACATCTCTGTTGTTTCCTGCCTCTCCGACGCGTCACTAGCTGTAGGCCGAAGCCCACTCCGACCCTCTCACAACCAGCGTTTCCCCCGTCATGAGATCGGAACCCGCCGAGGCGAAGTAGACGACCGCGTTGGCGATGTCCTTCGGATCCCCCGGTAGTTGCAGCGGCTTCGCGCCGTCGGCCGACTGCAAGCCTCGCCGTTTCAGATATTCATCTTCCGGCATGCCGGGAATGGGTCGGTCGGGCACCTTCACGCTACCCGGCGCAACGCAATTCACATTGATGCTGTGTATCGCCCAGCTTATCGCCAGCGACCTGGTGAGATTGATCACCGCCGCCTTGGCCGCCGCGTAGTGCGGCGCATTCTCCTCCCCCTTGATGCCGGAAGAGGAAGCGATGTTGACGATCTTGCCGCCTTGCCGCTCGATCATCCGCCTTGCCGCCGCGGCGCAGCAGAAGAACGTGCTGTTGAGATTGAGGGCGATGCTGGCCGCCCAGGCATCCGGCGTGATCTCTTCGGGCTTGCCGAATGCGATGCCGCCGACATTGTTCACGAGAATATCGACGCTGCCGAACGCATCCGCTGTCGCGGAGACCATGGTTTCCACCTGCATCGGATCGGTGACATCGGCCGGGATGGCCGCCGCCTGCCCGCCGTGTTCCCGAATCTCCGCCACGACCCCGTCGAGGGCGTCTCGATGCCGGCCCACCACGGCGACCTTCGCGCCAGCGTCGGCCACCGAACACGCGATGCTTCTTCCTGTCCCGTGCGCGGTTCCGCCGCCGCCCGTAACGATGGCGACCTTGCCAGTCAGTTCAAATCTCGACATGAAAACCGGGGAGCGCCTTGCATGCATCCGGCGCGCCGTCGCCACCGCTGACCTTGCCGTCCTTGACCATGATGTAGTAGGCCGCTTTCTCGCGCCCGCCTTGCAGCGGTCGCGCGGGAGGATGCGTGTAGTCCTCGGAGAACCCCCACTCGATGTCAGCCAGAAGATTCGCTTCCTCCAGTAGCTGTACGCCCCCTGCCGCGCAGGCTTCACACCAGGCCTTCGATCCGAATTCTCCGACCGGTTGCAGCTTCGACACATCTATGGGCATCGATTTCCTCCCCTGTTGAGACCGCACAGCTTCGCGGATTTGGCCCGCGCGAACAACCTTGGCCCGGTTGGACTCCCCCAATTGGACATTGGTGTTTCTACTTGTAGGTGGCGGCGCCCGCGAGCTTTCCTATTTCGCGGAACGATCCGGGGTCCGTCAGCAGCTCGATTCGTTCCCTGACGGTGAGCTTGCCCCGCTTTCGCTGCTCGGCGACGCCGGCCGCTCCGCCCATCTGTTCGGCGAACGCCTGGCGGCGCTTCAGTTCCTCGATTTCGGGTTCCCAGACCATGATTCTTGCCCCCGCTACAGGAGCTGCGCGTAGCGGTCCAGCACCGGCAGCACCCCGTCCTCGCCCGCCGACGGCAGAATCAATACGGCGCGGTGGATGCCGGCCTCGCGGTAGCGGTCCAGGACCTGGGCATCCGCCGGCGCGCCGGAAACGCTGATGGAGAGGGTCGCCATGTCGCGTCCGGCGGCATCGGCTACCGATTTCAACCGCGCCAGGTTCTCTGCCGGATCGAATCCGCCGCGCGCGCGCGGAAACCAGCCGTCACCGTACTCCACGATTCGGCGCAAGGTATGGATCGACTCGCCGCCGATCAGGATCGGCGGATTCGGCTCCTGTACCGGCTTCGGATACGACCAGACCGGATCGAAATCGACGAATTCCCCGTGAAATTCAGGCGCCTCTTCCTGCCAGATCGTCTTGATCGCCTTCGCGCGCTCGCTCATCAGTCGGAATCGAGTCTCGAACACGGTGCCGTGGTTCTCCATCTCCTCCGCGTTCCAGCCGGCGCCGATGCCGAACTCGACGCGTCCGTTCGACAGCAGATCGAGACTCGCGACTTCCTTGGCGGTGATCAACGGGTCCCGCTCGGTCAGGAGGCAGATTCCGGTCCCGATCCGAAGTTTCTCGGTGGCAGCCGCGGCAGCCATGAGCGACACGAACGGATCGAGGGCGTGCCAATACGCCTTCGGCAGCGCCGCGCCGCCGGGCCATGGCGATCGCCGGCTGGTCGGAATATGGGTGTGCTCCGGCACGAACAGGGACTCGAAGCCCCTCGCCTCCGCCTCCCGCGCCAGCACATCGAGGCGCATGGCGAAGTCCGTCGCGAACATGCTGACGCCGATCTTCAAGGTGTCACCTCCTCTCACAACACTCCGGCACCGCATAGCTTAGCCCCAAAAAGAAGATGTCCCGGCGGTCGCGCAAGATCTACGCAGGATTATTGCCGCCGTTCCGCGCGCGCCGGTCGGGGCCGTAGTACTTCTCCAGGTAATCGAGCACCTTGCGGCGATCATCGTCCCTGAGCGGCGCCATCTCCTGGTCCCGCACCATTTCCACCAGGACTTCCTCCCACACCGCGCGCGTCAATCCCTGCTGCAGCACCAGGTCGATCGAGTGGCAGGCGCCGCAGAATCCGAACACCTCCAGCCGGCCCTCGTCCGCCGGCATGCCGCCGAATAGCGCCTCTTCCCGCGCCTCGGAACGGGCGTCACCTTCCGTACCCGCCGCAAGCGCGACGC
This sequence comes from Pseudomonadales bacterium, assembly GCA_963668365.1. GTDB lineage: Bacteria > Pseudomonadota > Gammaproteobacteria > Pseudomonadales > Azotimanducaceae > VXNE01. The sequence continues at coordinate 2,324,165 of OY764266.1, read as the reverse complement.
ATGCCACCAGGACGCAGGCTATCGAGAGGCAGGACCGTCGCATCGCTTCACGGCTGCGCTTGGGCGCTAACCAACATGCACCGAGACGTGATGCATCGCGTTGTTGAGATAGCCCTTGGGGTTCCATGCCGCCCGGAATGGTTGGCTCGCGCCCGAAGTGTCCGTGGCCCGCGCCCAGACCTCGAAATAGCCCGATTGCGGAAACCTGATTCGCCGCACAAATCGTTGCCAGGCATGCGGATTGTGCGGCGGCGAAAGCTGCGCCGGATGCCAGGTGGCCCCGAAGTCGATGGACAGGTCCACGCTCGCCACTTCGGAGTCGCCGACCCAGGCGTGTCCCGCGACATCCAGTTCCCGTCCCGAGACGCGCTCTCCGGTCCGGGGCCGTGTAATCAGCGACTTGACCGGCATGGCATGAATGATCTCGAGATCTTCCTCGGGCACGGAGGTGCCCGGCGCCACCGGATAGCGCGGGACACGGTATGAGGAGCCGGTCATTTTCGGACCGTCATGCACCACGTCGCGCAGCCAGATGCGGGTGAGCCACTTCTGCGAGCAGGAACCGGGCCAGCCGGGGATCACCAGGCGCAAAGGCGCACCGTTCATCGGATGCAGGGGCCCGCCGTTCATGCCGAACGCGATCAGGTTGTAGGGATCCATTGCCTTCGCGATCGGCATGCCGCGCGAGATAGGCAACTTGCCCGGCGCGCCCGAGAGGTGCCTGTCGGCGCCTTCGTGCGCCGTGTAGATCGCGGAAGTCTTTACACCGGCGACCTCGAGCACATCGGCCAGCCGGACGCCGGTCCACTCGGCGCATCCAACTGCTCCGTGGGTCCACTGGTTGCCGCGCGCAGGCGGCTCGAAACCCGAGCGACCGTTGCCTCCGCACTCGATGACCAGACGATGCGTGACCACCTCGAAACGGCTGCGCAAGTCGTCGACGCGCAATGTCATCGGCCGCTCGACCAGGCCGTCGATGCGCAGTTCCCAGGTGGCGGGATCCACGTCCGTAGGTACGATGCCGTTGTTGCGGATGAAGTGCCGCGCCGTGGGCGTGACCTCGTCGTCGAGCAGGTGCGGCGGCGCCTCGGCGTTGAGCGGACGGTTGCTCAGCACGGTCAGGCCGTCCTTGCCCTCGATTCCGACAGGCGCGGCAGCGGCAATGGAAGCAAGCCTAGAGCGTCCGAGCGGGACGGTCGAACCCACCAGCGCACCGATCGCCGCGAGGTTGGCGCGCTGGAGAAAACTGCGCCGGCTGCTGCCGACAATGACCCTCGACTCATGTGCGTCGCTCATGGCCCTTTCCCCGCCGATGGAAATCTCCTGCACAGGCGAACCTTGCCACAAACGGCACGTTACTCACTAGCTCGCAGGCTTCCTTCTCCTGCCACAGGACCGGCGTTTCCTTGATGATCGCTCCAGAGCTGGCAAATCGCATCCGCTTCCCGGACGATCACGAGGTGCAACGGAGCCAGCAAGGCCACGCATCCCACCTCCGCCACCCGCACGTGCAAGCCGTCATACGCCCCGGCGGCTGTCGCCAGCATCACCAAGGCGATCACGCCCGTTGTAGCGCCGAAGCCGCGCCAACGCACGCTTCCCGATTCAGCCAATCGCTGCATGCGCCAGGCGACGTAGAGCCTGTCCCAGCGATTGCCCGAGGACGTCCAGATACGAATGTGGTGCCTCGGCCACCGGGCGAGCACCTCGCGGGCGTACCACGGCCACCAGAACCAGGCCGCGAGCACAAGCCCGGAAGCGGCCCAGAAGCTGGCCTGTTTCAGCAGTTGTCCCGAAGGAGTAACGGAGAACAGCGCCAGCACCAGGCCGAAGCCAATGACCGCGAATGCCAGCAGCCAGCCGACGGCAAAGCCCGCAAACCCAAGTGTGCTGAACAGCAGACGCGCCGCCGACGTGCGTTTCTGAACGCCCAGTGCCCGGGAACCGCCGAGAAGGAAGAAGGGGAGCAGCAGCGCCAGCAACGGGAAGCGATAGGTGGGATCGCGGAACAGCAGCACGACCACCGCTGCCAGCGCAATCGGGAAAACCAACTGCACAAGCATGCTCCCGCACCTAACGATCTGACACCGGCCTAACATGCCTGCTGATCGAGCTTGACAGTCTCTAGGAGAGTAGCGACGATCAGTAGTGGAGGCGGGTGTTTCGCACCCTCACTAGTCATATTACCCTAACTTTTCAGCTCGCTTGGTAAGTTTGTAGTACTTGCCATGATCGCGATTACTTGTTCCAAAATGTTTGCACCACGCAGCTAGCCATTGCTTTTCCTTTTCATGCTCTTTAGCTTTTCTAAGCAAAATCGCAACTCGCTCTGCGTAGTAAGGTGGGACAGGTTCTCCTGCTATCAAATGCAGTTTCCAGTAAGCCATTACCAATTCACACTGCCAGACAAGGTCTTGTTTATTGTTTTTTAAGCGAGTCTTGAATGAATCATAATCCTGATTGGGTGAGGCATACTTAGTGTAAGTTGCATCCCATTTGGGTAGCTGATTGTGTGGGTTGCACGCTGCCAAAACGCTTTTTGCATCCTCAAATTTCCTCAAAAGCTCCTTGTTTTGTTCTTGCCATTGCTTTAGGGCAGTGTCGCTTGAAATTTTTTGAGATTCTCCGCTTCTCGCTATTTCAATCCAGTCAGGTCGTAATGCCTTACTGCGCCGTTCCCGCTCTTCAATGCTGAGAGGTTCGGTGTTGTTGAACATCCTGATTAGATTATCCACACACATACTATGTAATCCTTGCAAACACATGGTTGCATTGAAGGAACTTCATTGATCACTTTTTCTCACGAAGTTAAGGCCTTGTATGATGACTTTAAAATCCATCTAGCCCCCTAAAAATTATACGCGGGCAAAGTTAATAATCGCGCATTAAAGGCACCTTTTGCTGTGCAATTTGCACGAGCGACTGAAACAACGAAACTCAGCCTCTTGCAACTGGGTGACGACGCTGCTGACATCCCGATCCTGGATTGCCACGCCAGCCAGAACCTCTTAGGGCGATGCCTTTCGATCATGAGCGCTTTCGTCGACGAACAGGAAACAGGCCACGGCGACAGACTACAACACGAGCCAGCAACGCACCTGACCTCCCATCCGGCTATTGCGCGCCGGCGGTGCTGTAGGGATCGGCGGCGTCGCGCAAGCCGTCGCCGAGTAGATTGAACGCCATCACCGTCAACACCACGAACAGTCCCGGCAGCATCTGCCACGGCGTGAGTTCGATCACCAGCGGGTTCTGCGCCTGGAACATCAGCACGCCCCAGCTTACGACCGGCGGCCTGAGGCCTATGCCGAGGAAGGACAGCGCCGTCTCTCCGAGGATCATCCCGGGCACCGCGAGGGTCGCGGTGGCGATGATGTGGCTCGAGAAACTCGGCAGCATGTGCTTGCGGATGACCCTCGGCGTGGCCGCGCCCATCAGTCGCGCCGCCATCACGAAGTCTTCTTCCCTAAGCGCCAGGAATCGACCGCGCACCTGCCGCGCCAGGGAAGTCCAGCCGAAGAGGGAGAGGATGATCGTGATGCCGAAATAGACGAGAAGCGGCGACCAGTGCACCGGCAGCGTCGCGGACAGAGCCATCCACAGCGGCAGGGAAGGCAGGCACTGCAACACTTCGATCATCTTGTTCACGGCCCGGTCCACGAGACCGCCCAGGTAGCCGGCGAGACCGCCGAGCAGGATGCCGAGCACGATGGTCAGCACGACCCCCACGAGGCCGATGGAAAGCGAGACCCGGGCGCCGTAGAAGACGCGCGAGAACATGTCCCGGCCCAAGGGGTCGGTGCCGAAGAGGTGTATGTAGGCATCCTCGTCGACGGTGAACAGGTGGCGGTCCGTCTCGAACAGGTTCCACATCTTGTAGGGTTCGCCCCGGGCGAAGAAGCGGATGGGGAACTTCCTGTCGGTGTCTTCCGTGTATATCCGGATCCATGTCTCCGGGTCGACCTCCATGTGGTAGGCATACACGAACGGACGCAAGTGAAAATCGCCCTCGGCGTCGAAGAAGTGGACGCTCATGGGCGGCGCGTTGATGGCCTCGTCGTTGCGGGTCACGGTCCCGTAGGGGGAGATGAACTCGCAGAACGCGGCGAGGGCGTACAGCGCGATCAGGAAGGCTCCGCTGACCAGGGCCAGCCGATGGCGCCGGAAACGCAGCCACATCAATCTCCGCGGCGATATGGCGACGACGTCTTCGCCCAGGTTCGCGGCTGCCGCGACTACGGGATCCAAGCTCGCGTCACTCAAAACGAATCCTCGGGTCTACCCACGCCAGCAGCAGGTCGGACAGCAGGATGCCGATGACGGTAAGGATGGCCAGCCACATCAGGAGGCTTCCGGCCAGGAACATGTCCTGGTTGAGCAGCGACTGCAGCAGCAGCGGGCCGATGGTCGGCAGACCCATCACCAGGGACACCAGCGCTTCGCCGGAGACGAGGGCCGGCAGCATCAGCCCGATGTTGCTGATGAAGGGGTTGATGGCGATGCGCACCGGGTACTTCAGCACCAGTTTCACCGGCCCGACGCCCTTCGCTCGGGCGGTGACCACGTAAGGCTTGTTCAGTTCGTCGAGCAGGTTCGCCCGCAGGATGCGCATGGTGAACGCCGCGGAACCCAGGCCCACGATCACCATGGGCAGCCAGAGGTGCGCCAGCATGTCGACGACCCGGGCCCAGCTCCAGGCGGCGTCCTCGTACTCGGGCGAGAACAGTCCGCCGGTGCTCACCCCGAACCACTCGAACCCCAGGTGCATGAAGATCAGCGCCAGCAGGAACGGCGGGGTCGCCAGCCCCACCAGGGCGATGGTCGTCATGACGTAGTCGCCGATGGAGTACTGGCGGACCGCGGAATAGATGCCGATGGGCAGGGCCACGATCCAGGTGAAGAGCAGCGCCGAAACGGTGATCGACAGCGTAAAGCCCAAGCGTTCCCACACCAGGTCGTTCACGGGCCGCTCGAAGACATAGGAGTACCCCATGTCCCCCGTCAGGAAGTTGCCCGCCCAATAGAAATATTGCAGCCACATGGGCTTGTCCAGGTTGTACTGCGCCCGGAGGTTCTGCACGTACTCCTCCGTCGGCGCGATGCCCTGGGCCGCGAGACGATCCAGCGTCGACGAAACGACGTCGCCTTCCGGCAACTGGATGACCGCGAAAATGATGACCGAGATGATGGCGAGGGTGGGGATCAGCCCAAGAAGACGGGATACGACGTAAGACCCCACTAGTTTTCTCCGCCCTCCGCTTCGTCTATGTACCAGGTCGCCGGGTGGTAGGGCGTCGTCCAGCGGTTGTCGGCGCCCCAGATGCCGTTCGGCACCACGTTCCTGAGCCGACTGGAGACCGCTATCGGATGCGGCGCATTGCCCACCGTGCCGATCGCCCAGAGATGCTCCGCATGCGCCTCGAGCAGCGTCTTGGCGGCCTTCGCGCGGTGCGCCTCGTCGGTGGCGCTCAGCAGTTCACCGCCCCAGTATTGCAGGTTGCGGATGAGTTCGGGCGGCCTTTCGCCGATCTCGCCGCCGGTCTGGTGGTACCGCCCCCAGTGATTCCACATCGTCATGTCCCAACCGCTCCGGTGCGGATAGAACCAGTCCGGCCAGTGCGGAAACAGGATGTCCGTCACCTTGTCCGCGTGCCACGCCGTCATCTGCATCTTGTTCGCCTGGGCCCGCTCCGTTTGCAGGCGACGCTCGATGGTCTTGAGGCGCAGGTCGATGCCCACCTCCCGCCAGTAGTCCCGAACCAGTTCCAGGCTGATCCCCTTCGGCGTCTCGAAATCTATGAACTCGAGCGTGATGATCAGTTTTTTTCCGTCGGAGTATTCGCGCAAGCCGTCGCCGTCGACATCGAAAAGGCCGAGCTCGTCCAGCAGTTCGCGGGAGTAGTCCGGGTCGTAGCGGATATGGGCCTGGGAGAAGCGCTTCTCGTACCAGCGGCTGGATGGATGCGCCGTCACCTGGCTCGGCGTGCCCTGGCCGAAGTAGATGACCTCGTTCATCTGGTCGCGGTCGATGGCGTGGGAGAGTGCGCGGATGAAGCGCCGCTCCCCCTTGCCCCACACCAGTTCCCGGTACCTGGGGTCGTCGAAGTTGTAGTTCGGCTGGATCGCCACGTCGGCGACGTGCAGGCGGCGCCAGATATGCACCCTGTTCACGCCCTTCCTCTCCCCCAACTTGAGCAAGGGTATGTTCGGGGTATCGAGCGTGTGGCCGGTGAAGTCGAGCTGGCCGGTGGCGGCCTGGAACGTGATCATCTGCGAGTTCTCCAGCACGACGATCACGTCCACCGCGTCGATGTACGGCAACTGGTTGCCGGCCGGATCAATCTTGAAGTAGTACGGGTTGCGTTCCAGGCGCAGCTTGGTGGGCGTGCGCTCCACCGGCCTGAAAGAGCGCAGGGTAGGCACCTTCGGGGCGTCCTCGTTGCCCCACCCGCGCAACTGGTTGAACATCGCCATCCAGGTGACGTGATTCTTCTCCTTCACCAGCGCTTCGAGTTCTTCCCTGTCCCGGTACGCCGGGTGGTAGTCCTTCAGGAAGTGCATGGGGTCGACGAAGTGGCTGCCGAAGAAGGCGAAGTAGTTGGCGAACATCGGGTTCGGTTTCGGGAACACGTACTGGAAAGTCAGGTCGTCGATGGTGACGAACTTCGCCCCCTTCACGGCCACGTTGGTCAGCGGCTGCATCTCCGGGTCCAGCCAGTCGTGATTGAAGCGAAACATGAAGTCGTCGGAGGTCAGGGGATGGCCGTCGGACCACTTGATGCCGGGCCGCAGGCGGATGGTCGTGACGCGGCCGTCTTCGCTCACGCTCCAGGACTCGGCGAGGTTGGGCAGGACGTTGCGCAGGTCCGCGGAAATCGTCAGCGCGTGCTCCCAGGCGAAGAACTGCCACCCGTCCCAGAGCGTGATGCGGGCCTTGCCGCCGTACTTGCCGATGCGCTCGTAGGGGTGGCTCACGACCGGGTCGTCCGGCAGTCGCTCTTTCACCGGCGGGAGGTCGCGGCCGTCGAGCAGCGGGCTCTGGGAGAACTCGGTGATGTCGAGTTCGCTCGCGGTCTTCGGCGGGGCGAACCACTCCGGCGGCATGTTGCTTGCGAAGGGTGCCCCCTCGCGCTCCCCGGCTGAAGGCTCTTTCCTTGCGAGGGGTGCCCCCTCGCGCTCCCCGGCTGAAGGCTCTTTTCTTGCGAGGGGTGCCCCCTCGCGCTCCCCGGCTGAAGGCTCTTTTCTTGCGAGGGGTGCCCCCTCGCGCTCCCCGGCTGAAGGCTCTACCGCGATGTCCTCGTCCGCGACGCAAACCGCCGCGCCCATTGCAAGGCATACGCACGCGCCAGAGAAGAGCAACTTCATCGGGCCATGATGGCGACTGCACTGCGGTGGCGTCAACCAGCGTGGTCTTCCCCCGGCGTCATGCTGCGCGGCATCCCATGCGCCTTCTTACTGCTCCTCGGGCGTCTCGTCGATGTACCAGGTCGCCGGATGGTAGGCCATGGTCCAGCGATTGTCCGCGCCCCAGATGCCGTTCGGCCACACGTTCCTGAGTCGCCTCGAAACCGCCACGGGCTGCGGCGCGTTGCCCACCGTGCCTATGGCCCAGAGATTCTCCGCATGGGCATTGAGCAGCGTCTTGGCGGCTTTCGTGCGGTGCGCCTCGTCGGTGGCCGTCAGCAACTGGCCACCCCAGTACTGCAGGTTGCGGATGAGTTCGGGCGGCTCTTCCCCGAGTTCTCCGTCGCTCTGGTGGTACCGGCCCCAGTGGTTCCACATGATCATGTCCCAACCAATCCGGTGCGGATAGAACCAGTCCGGCCAGTGGGGAAACAGGATGTCCGTCACCTTGTCCGCGTGCCACGCCGTCATCTGCATCTTGTTGGCCATGGCCCGCTCGGTCTGCAGGCGACTCTCGATGGACTTCAGGCGTATGTCGATCCCCACTTCGCGCCAGTAGTCCCGCACCAGTTCCAGCGCGATCCCCTTGGGGGTCTCGAAATCCAGGAACTCGAGCGTGATGATCAGCGGCGATCCGTCCGGGTATTCCCGCAGCTCGTCGCCATCGACGTCGAACAAGCCGAGTTCGCCCAGCAGTTCCCGCGAATAGTCCGGGTCGTAGCGGATATGCGCCTCGGCAAAACGCTTCTCGTACCAGCGGCTCGACGGGTGCGCGGTCACCTGGCTCGGCGTGCCCCGGCCGAAGTAGATGACCTCGTTCATCTGGTCGCGGTCGATGGCGTGGGAGAGCGCGCGGATGAAGCGCCGCTCGCCCTTGCCCCAAACCAGTTCGCGGTACCTGGGGTCGTCGTAGTTATAGTTTGGCTGTATGGCCACGTCGGCGACGTGCAGGCGGCGCCAGATGTGCACCTTGTTGAGGCCCTTCGCCTCGCCGAGCTTGAGCAGCGGGATGTTCTGCGTCTCGAGCGCCAATGCGGCGAAGTCGAGCTGCCCGGTGGTCGCCTGGAAGGTGATCATCTGCGAGTTCTCGAGCAGGATGATCGCGTCGACGGCGTCGATGTACGGCAGTTGGTTGCCCGCAGGATCTATCTTGAAATAGTAGGGGTTGCGCTCGAGGCGCATTTTGGTGGGCGTGCGCTGCACCACCTTGTGGGCGCGCAGGGTGGGAACCAGCGGGGCATCCTCGTCGCCCCATCCGCGCAACTGGCGGTACATGGCCAACCAGGTGACGAATCCCTTTTCCTTCACCAGCGCGTCCAGTTCGTCCCGGTCGCGGTAGGCCGGATGGTAGTCCTTGAAGAAGTGCATGGGCTCGACGAAGTGGCTGCCGAAGAACGCGAAGTAGTTGGGGAACATCGGGTTCGGCTTCGGGAACACGTACTGGAAGGTCAGATCGTCTATGGTGACGAACTTCGCACCGCGCACGGCCACGTTCGTCAGCGGCTGCATTTCGGGGTCCAGCCAGTCGTGGTTGAACCGGAACATGAAGTCGTCGGAGGTCAGGGGATGGCCGTCGGACCACTTGATGCCGGGCCGCAGGCGGATGGTCGTGACGCGGCCGTCTTCGCTCACGCTCCAGGACTCCGCCAGATTGGGCAGGATGTTGCGCAGGTCCGCGGAAATCGTGAGCGCGTGCTCCCAGTTGAAGAAGTGCCAGATGTCCCAGAGGGTGATCCGCGCCTTGCCGCCGTACTTGCCGATGCGCTCGTAGGGATGGCTGACGACGGGGTCGTCCGGCAGGCGTTCCTCCACCGGAGGCAGGTCCCGGCCGTCCAGCACCGGGCTTTGGGAGAACTGCGTGATGCCGAGTTCGCTCGCGGTCTTCGGCGACGCGAACCATTCGGGCGGCATGCGTGCCGCTTCTTCTCCAGCGACTTCTCCGGCGACGCAGACGGCTGCGCCCACCACGATGCAGACCCATGCGCCGGCAAGGCTCGGCTTCATCTGCAGCATCCGGTAGCGCCACGTGGCCATGCGTCAATTGAAGCGGCGTGGACGGAACCCGTCCGGGAGCCGACAGAACGGGCAGTCAAACGGGATTCGCGCAAGACTCCATTACTCCTGACCGTCCGATTCGTCGATGTACCAGGTCGCCGGGTGGTACGGCGTCGTCCAGCGGTTGTCCGCGCCCCAGATGCCGTTCGGCACCACGTTCTTCAGACGTCTCGAAACCGCCACCGGATGCGGCGCGTTGCCCACCGTGCCGATCGCCCAGAGGTTCTCCGCGTGGGCCTCGAGCAGCGCCTTGGCGGCCTTGGTGCGATTCTCCTCGTCGGTGGCAGTGAGGAGCTGGCCGCCCCAGTCCTGCATGTTGCGGATGAGTTCGGGCGGCTCTTCCCCGAGTTCCCCGCCGCTCTGGTGATACCGGCCCCAGTGGTTCCACATGATCATGTCCCAGCCCGCCCGATGCGGATAGAACCAGTCCGGCCAGTGGGGAAACAGGATGTCCGTCACCTTGTCCGCATGCCAGGCCGTCATCTGCATCTTGTTGGACATGGCCCGCTCCGCCTGCAGGCGCCTCTCGATGGTCTTGAGGCGTACGTCGATGCCGACTTCGTGCCAATAGTCCCGCACCAGTTCCAGGCTGATACCCTTGGGCGTCTCGAAGTCGATGAACTCGAGTGTGATGATCAGCTTTGTCCCGTCGGGGTATTCGCGCAACCCATCGCCGTCGACATCGAAAAGGCCAAGCTCGTCCAGCAGCGCGCGGGAGTAGTCCGGGTCGTAGCGGATGTGGGCCTTGGCGAAGCGTTCCTCGTACCAGCGGCTCGACCAGTGCGCTGTCACCTGGCTCGGCGTGCCCCGGCCGAAGTAGATGACCTCGTTCATCTGGTCCCGGTCGATGGCGTGGGAGAGCGCGCGGATGAAGCGCCGCTCGCCCTTGCCCCACACCAGTTCGCGGTACTTGAGGTCGTCGAAGTTGTAGTTCGGCTGGATGGCCACGTCGACGACGTGCAGGCGGCGCCAGATGTGCACCTTGTTGACCCCCTTCCTCTCTCCGAGCTTGAGGAGAGGAATGTTCTGGGTCTCGAGCGTGAAGGAGGTGAAGTCGAGTTGTCCGGTGGCGGCCTGGAACGTGATCATCTGCGAGTTCTCCAGCACGATGATCACGTCCACAGCGTCGACGTAGGGCAACTGGTTGCCAGCGGGGTCGACCTTGAAGTAGTAGGGGTTTCGCTCCATCCGGAGCTTGGTGGGCGTGCGTTCGACCACCTTGAACGAGCGCAGGGTGGGCACCTTCGCGGCGTCCGCGTTGCCCCAGCTGCGCAACTGGTTGAACATGGCCATCCAGGTGACGTGATTCTTCTCCTTCACCAGCGCGTTGAGTTCCTCCCTGTCCCGGTACGCCGGGTGGTAGTCCTTGAAGAAGTGCATGGGGTCGACCCAGCGGCTGGCGTAGAAGGCGTAGTAGTTGACGAACGTCGGGTTCGGCCTCGGGAACACGATCTGGAAATTCAGATCGTCGATGACCACGAACCTGGCCCCCCGCACGGCCACGTTCGTCAAGGGTTGCAATTCCGGATCCAGCCAGTCGTGGTTGAAAGAGAACATGAAATCCCTGGAGGTCAGGGGATGGCCGTCGGACCACTTGATTCCCGGACGCAGGCGGATCGTCGTGACGCGGCCGTCTTCGCTCACGCTCCAGGACTCCGCGATGTTCGGCAGGACGTTGCGCAGGTCCGCGGAAATCGTCAGCGCGTGCTCATGGGGCAGGAAACGCCGGTGATCGAAGAGCGTGACCCGCGCCTTGCCGCCATACTTGCCGATGCGCTCGTAGGGATGGCTGACAACGGGGTCGTCCGGCAGCCGGTCTTCCAGCGGAGGCAGGTCCTGGCCGTCCAGGACCGGGCTCTGGGAGAACTGCGTGATGCCGAGTTCGCTCGCGGTCTGGGGCGGGACGAACCACTCGGGAGGCATGTTACTTGTGATGTCCTCTTCGGCGATGCAAACCGGCGCGCCCATCGCGACGCCGATCCACATGAGGACACTCAGGTTCATCGGGCCATGATGGCGACTGCGCTGCAACCGCGTCAACAAGCGCCCCTGCGATCCAAGGCGGCCGTCCTCGCTAGGGCGTCTCGTCCGTTTCGTAGTGGCGACTGCTCCGCGACGACGCCAACAAGCGCCTGTTCCGAAGGCGCCCGCTACGGATGCCGCCGAGGCGGAGATCGTGCTCCGCGGTCGTGATACGAGTGCCCGCGGCCTTAGCCTGTGGCCCGACCCTGCCCATCGCCCATGCAACGACCACGTCCGGTCGCTGGCGCTCCCCGGAGGCGTCTGTTCCATCGGAGACATGAACGAACCTCCTGTTGGAGCCGAAACGCAACAGCGTCGGGTGCTCTCGCGACGGTGCGGCCCACATCGCATGCGGTTTTCAGCACTTTCGCCCGTGCGCGCAGGTCGATGTCGTACAACGTACCGAAAGGCAAACCGGCATGATTCGACTGGTACACTATGCGAGGCGAACGGAACGATGAATGCGACCGTGATCGACACGCTGAGATTCGCGGACAGCCTGAAAGCGGCAGGTTTCGAGGTGCCGAAAGCCGAGGGCCTGGCGCGTGCTCTCGGCGACGAACTGGCGGAACGGATGCTCACCAAAGGCGATCTCGACGACGCCCTCAGACCTATCAACGGCAAGTTCGACAGCATCGACGCCAGGTTCGAGAGCATCGACGCCAGATTCGACGGTGTCGACGCCAGGTTCGACGGTATCGACGCCAGATTGGACGCCATGGACGCCAGGTTCGACGCCATGGACACCAAAATCGACTCCGTGCATCGCGAACTCTCCGGCAAGTTCAACACCCTGGTCGGGATGATGGCCCTGGGGTTCACGCTCCTCGTCGGCCTCGGCGGGTATAACGCTGTTTCCCCCCGCTTCGCCGAGACGGTCAGGCAAGCGCCTGAACCGCGCCAGGAGCCGACGGCACTGCACGTCACGCCTGCCTCCCGGCTGTTCGCCGAGGTCTGAGCCAACCGCTCTTCGCGACTTGCCGACGATGGCGCCGAGCCGCCGAGGCGGGTCGCCAGTTCACCTCGCATGGCCGCCGCGCGGGCCGCACTTCGGTCGCTACGCTCCCTCCGTGCCGCCCGCGGACACCGCGAAGGCTGTCCGGAAGCCCTCAATACCCAACGCGCTCCCTCGCCAAGAATGTGCGGTTTTCAGTTGCCATTGACAGGGGAGCGCGAGCGGCACTCCCCACAAGAGAAAGACCCGAGCCAAAGGCGCCAGCCATGGGGCGCGGCTATCGCTTCTCAGGTCCTTCGTCGAAGTACCAGGTCGCCGGATGGTAGGGGAGCGTCCAGCGGTTGTCCCAGCCCCAGACGCCGGTGGGCGTCACGTTCTTCAGGCGCGTGGAGACGACCACGGGATGCGGCGCCTGTCCCACGGTGCCGATCGTCCAGAGGTTCTCCGCCGCTGCCGCGAGCAGCGTCTTGGCCGCCTTCGTCCGGCGCGCCTCGGTGGTCGCGGTGCGCAGTTGGTCTCCCCAATATTGGAGGTCGCGGATGAGTTCGGGCGGTTCCTCGCCAAGTTCCCCGTCGGTCTGGTAGTACCGGGCCCAGTGGTTCCACATGGAGAGTTCCCAGCCGGCACGGTGCGGATAGAACCAGTCCGGCACGAGCGGGAACAGGATGTCGGTCACCTTGTCCGCATGCCACAACGTCATCTGCATCCTGTTGGCCTGGGCGCGTTCGGTCTGCAGGCGTCTCTCGATGGACAGGAGACGCAGGTCAATGCCCACCTCGCGCCAATAGTCCCGCACGAGTTCCATGCTGATGCCCTTGGGCGTCTCGAAGTCGAGGTACTCCAGCGTGATCGTGAGCTTCGACCCGTCGGGATATTCCCGCAGGCCGTCGCCGTCCACGTCGCGAAGCCCCAGTTCGTCCAGCAGGTCGCGCGCATAGTCCGGGTCATAGCGCAGGTGCGCCTCGGCAAAGCGTTGTTCGTACCACCGGCTCGAGGGATGGGCCGTCACCTGACTCGGCACACCCTGGCCGAAGTAGATGGCCTCGTTCATCTGCTGGCGGTCGATGGCGTGAGAGAGCGCGCGGACGAAACGCCGTTCTCCCCTTCCCCACAACAGTTCCCGGTACCTGGGCTCGTCGTGGTTGTAGTTTGGCTGGATCGCCAGGTCGCTGACGTGCAGGCGGCGCCAGATGTGCACCTGGTTCACCCCCTTCGCCTCGCCGAGCTTGAGCAGCGGTATGTCCTGGGTCCTGAGCGTGAAGGCTGCGAAGTCGAGCTGGCCCGTGGCGGCCTGAAAGGTGATCATCTCCGAGTTTTCCATCAGGATGATCGAATCGATCGCGTCGATGTACGGCAACTGGTTGCCGGCGGGATCGATCTTGAAGTAGTAGGGGTTGCGCGCCAGTCGCATCTTGGTGGGAGTGCGCTGGATGACCTTGTACGCCCGCAGGGTCGGCACCCTGGAGGCTTCCTCGTTGCCCCAGCCCCACAGGGCCTGGTACATCGCCATCCAGGTGACGAAACCCTTTTCCCTGACCAGCGCGTTCAGTTCGTCCCTGTCCCGGTATGCCGGGTGGTATTGCTTGAAGAAGTGCATGGGATCGGCGAAATGGCTGCCGAGCTGGGCCGCGAAGTTGGCGAACATCGGGTTCGGCTCCGGGAACGCGTACTGGAACGTGAGGTCGTCGATCTTGATGAACTTCACACCCCGAATGAGCCGTTCCGTGACGGGGTTCATTTCCCGGTCCAGCCACACATGGTTCATCCGAAACATGAAGTCGTCCGCGGTCAGCGGCGCGCCGTCGGACCACTTGATCCCCCGGCGCAGACGAATCGTCGTGACCCGGCCGTCCTCGCTCAGGCTCCAGGACTCCGCCAGGTTGGGCAGGACGCTGCGCAGGTCCGCCGAGATAGTGAGCGCATGTTCGAAGTTGAAGAACTGCCAGTTGTCCCACAGGGTGATGCGCGCGGTGCCGCCGTACTTGCCGACATTCCGGTACGGCTGGACGACCACGGGATCCTCCGGCAGGCGAGCCTCCACCGGGGGAAGGTCCCGGCCGTCGAGCATCGGGCTCTGGGAGAACTGCGTGATGCCGAGTTCGCTGGCGGTCTTCGGCGGAGCGAACCACTCTGGAGGTAACGAAGGGTCTTCTGGGTCTGCCGCCATGACATGAGCCGCCACGACCACCGCGATGCATGCCAGAACGCCAAGCATCGTCAAGTTGCCAACGCATCCGTGATCAAAGTTGCCGAACACGTCTCTCAGCGCTCCGGGGCAGACCCTGCCCTTCGCTTCGCTGTGCGCGGGCTGACCTTCAGCCCAACCCCGCCGTCGATTATGGAAAGTCAGCGCCAGACAACCCTAAGGCAGCCCCGTCATTGATCGGACGCGGCTCTGCAAGCGGGCATCCAGGCTGCTCGCATAGTGACGAAACTCGAGACCAGCGTTAATGGCCGCCAACAACCGATCATCGCCGGAGCCTGCCTCTTGATCCGCGTACTCCCTGAGCCACCGCTCCACTTCTGACCAGCGCCACAGCCGATATCGGCTGCAAGGATCCGTGACAGGAGATGGAAAACCGCCGGGGCCCCTCGCCCCGGAAACCAACAGGCGCACACTCTCGCGCGTGCGCCCGCTCCGGGAGGCAATGTCAGCCATTGAAACCAAACCAGCGTCGGCGATCCGCACGACCTTGAGATCCGGAACCATTTCAATGTCTCTCACGGCGGTAAATACGGCCTGGGCCAGATTGTCGGCCTCGCGATCAAAGACAACAAACTGGATGCCCTGTGACTGTCCGACCGTTCCGTCACCGCAGCCACTCTCGAAAAGAACGTCGATGATCCCTTCGGCCTGCATGTCGGATCCTTCCACGATCAGCGTAAACTGATGGTTGGCCATCTGCTCGTCCTCCAATGGTTCGCCTCGATGCGGGCAGTTGCGCAGCATCCTCGGCAAATGCCGGGCGTGATTGCCGGAACTGCGAGGTGTTGACCAGATCGAGCACTGGCACCCCGACCGACCCGCTTCCGGACAGCGCATGGCACCCCACCGATGAGCGGACGATGTGCACACAACCATCCATCCCGCTGCTTCCGCCTCGATCAGCGCGGCCTCCACTTCCTTCTTCGGATGCTTCCTCCGCGCCACGTTGACACGATACAACGAAACTCAAAGGAGTGTCGTTGCCCCCCAAGCGCGCGATGAGGCTGCGGTGCCGGCCATCATGGGGCTTGCGACGTGTCCCTGGCATCGGGCCCGTCGCTCCTCAGGATCGGCAACAGCACTTGCATGACGAACGAACGCGTCGCGCAGAAAGCCTCTCGAACATCCGCGGCAGAACAACTGGAGAGCACGGATTCCAGCACGGCGGCTTCTCGCGAATCGATGGTGAGTTCGTAAGCCTTGCGCACCTCGACGATCCGGCCGGCGAACCAGCAACGGTTCGTTTCGGGTAGCCAACTGGCGGCGTCCCTTGCGCCTTTCTGGCGGTTGATGGCGGGTGACGCCAGGGTCAGGTTGCGCAACTCCGAAGCGAATCGGCGCCTGGTCAGTCTGTCCGCCGCGCACAGGCCGCTGTCATGGGCTTCGGAAACGGCGATCATGTGTTCGATTTCCGTCTCTCGGCTGGAACCGAATCGCGCGCACGTGTAAGGACCGAAGATGTCTCCCAACCCGGCGATGATTTCGTCCTCCACGGACTGCGGATACCGGTAATCGTCGCGATCATACGGCGCGCAACGGTGCTCGGGTGCGACAACCAAGCCTCTCCATGTCGTCTCCTCCGCGCTCGCCGCCGCGCACAACAGCAACATTCCGGCCGCATACCGATACATGCGAGGGACTCTGTAAGCAAATGGCGCAAAACACTGTGCGACATACGCTGTCTACGCGCAAGCGACCGATGACGAGGCGCGGCTCTCCTCCCGCCCGTTCGCAAGGCTGACAGGCTTGGATCAACCTGGGACACATCGGAGATATGGCATGAGTTCACAACCAAGAAAGGACAGCGCGAAGATACAGGACCTGGGAGCGCGGCTGTTTGCGGCACGGTTCCCGCCGGGCGTCTAGAGGCAAGTCCAACAGCCCGGCGGGCACATGGATGACCGATCCAGTAGTTGCAGCCAGCGAATAGTCCGGTAATGTACGCGCCATCCTCCCACGAGCCAATCACCATGCCACGACTATTGAGCGTTGTTGCTGCCTGTCTTTTTGCTGCTTCCTATGGCGAGGCTGTTGCCGAACAGCCTTCAGTCGAACCCCAACAGACTTCGGACCCTGCCATGACCACGACTCGCGAGTTACCTTACGGAAGTCCGGAAGAGGTCGGCATGTCCGCCGAACGGCTGAAGAAAATCGATGATCTTGTCCAGGAGTACATAGAGGATGGTCGCATTCAGGGAGCCGTAGTTGGCGTCGCTCGACGTAACAAGGTGGTCCATATGGAGGCTCACGGTGTCCTGAGTGAAACGACCCGGAGCCCCATGCGCAAGGACGCGATGTTTCACATGGCCTCCTCGACCAAGCCGGTGCTTGGTGTGGCGGCAATGATGATGATCGAGGAAGGTCTGATCAATCCGGAAGACCCGGTCGAAAAGTACATTCCCGAGTTCAAGGGTATTCAGGTGGCCGTTGCCAAGGAATCTGCTGACAAGGACGTCGTCAAATCCAAGTCCAAGTCCAAGTCCAAGGAAGAGATCAAAAAACAGAAAATTCCCGATTATCAGCTTGTGGACGTGAACCGGCCTCTGACCATTCACGACCTGTTGACACACACAGCCGGACTCCATACAGGCGGGACCGGGACAATGGTCTCGAAGCTGGACAGACCCGGATCGTCAGACACCCTCGCCTCCTGGATCCCCAGGGTGGCGGCCGGGCCGCTGGACTTCCAGCCGGGGACCCGCTGGGCCTACAGCGGCACGGTCGGCCTCGATGTCGTGGCGCGGATAATCGAGATCGTATCGGGCACGCCGTTCAACGAGTTCGTTCAGACACGCATCTTTGATCCGCTGGACATGAAGGATACGCACTGGAATGTGCCAGAAGACAAACTGGACCGGATGCCGGTTATGCGCAATGACAAGGGACCCTGGATCAAGTCCGCCGACTATTTCTCGGGTTCCATCGGCCTGGTCAGCACCGCCCGAGACTATATGCATTTTGAACAGATGCTGGTCAACGAGGGAACCTTGTTTGGCCATCGGCTCCTCAAGCCGGAATCGGTTGCCATGATGTCGACCAACCAGGTGGGGAATCTGTTTAACGAAACAGCGAAGGGAGGTTCGGGACGCGGGTTCGGCTATACGGTTGGTATCACCGTGGACCCCGAACAGGCCAAAGACGGTCGAACGGCTGGGGCTTTCGGCTGGATGGGGGCTGCCGGCACCGTGTCCTGGACGGCGCCGGAAGAGGAACTGACGGCTGTGTACATGGTTCAGGGACCGACAGATTTGCCCTGGAAAATTGCTGAAGCGGTCAGAGATGCGATCGTCGAGTGAGCTGAGACGGCTTCTGATCCATCCCTGACCCCTGTCTTGGGGGACCGTGACCCCTTGGGATCAAGGAAATCAAACGGAGACCAGATCGTGTGGTGCAGATTGACGTCGCGAGTATCGGATGAGAATGTTGATGCCCTGCTTCGACGGGCGGATGCAGTTGTTTCCTCGTCTGGAAGCAAAGAGTCTCTACATTGGGTAGGCAAGGACTTCTTTGTGAGCGAACTGCCAGAAGACAACAACTTTGATCTGCTGCGACCGCTCCACCTGGAGATATGGCCGGAAATCTCCAACGTGGTGGCTTTTGATGTCCCTGTGATCGATCACGCCAGCCTGTTGATAAAGGGTGCCGGCGCTGCGGAAACGGCGCTGCACCAGGATCGTCCCTATTGGCTCGGGAAAGAGGCGTCACCGACGATTTTTTCGGTGTGGATTGCGCTCGAAGACATGTCGAAAGAAAGGGGCGGTCTCATGCTGTCGCGTGAAAACGAAGTCGGCGTCAGGGAAATGTCGTCATTCAATACGGGATCCATCCTGGAACACGAGGAGGGCGCGGGACCAGAGGGCGGATTCCCGATTTCGATTCCGGATCAAATTGCATCTCGAATGGCGGAGTCCATGAAATTCGTGCGCATGAAAAAAGGAGACGCTGTTGCGTTCGATAGTTTCGAACCGCACATGTCAGGCCCAAACGCTACGCCTACGCCGCGACTTGCAATGAAAATTGCCTATGCCGAAGGAAAGGACAAGACTCGATACCTGACGCGAACGGATACGTTGGAGCGTAGTTCCTGAGAACGTGAGCAAGCGGCTGAAGATTGCGCTTTCGATCCTCGGCGCCATCGTTGTTCTACTCCTGGCGCTGGTACTGATCGGGCCGAGCGTTTTCGGATGGATGGTGGCGCCCGATCACCGCTTCGGTGACAAGCCATTGCCGGACGCGCCCGACTATACGTTGCGCGCGCATTGGTCGGCCTGGCCCGGCGATGCAAGTCCCGCAGAACGACGACCCGACGGCGTCCCGTCCACACCACAGGAGACACGGCTGGCGGACGCGTTCTTCTTGCACCCCACCACCTACGGTGGAAAGGACCACTGGGTGCAGCCAATGGACGACGAACAGACAGGACGTGAGACCGACCTGGGCGCGATTTCGCGTCAAGCGTCCGCCTTCAACGGCTGCTGCCGGGTGTACGCACCGCGCTTTCGACAGTCGAACATCATGGGTTACCAGGAAGACGAAGACATCAACCGGATCATGGATATTGGCTATCAGGACGTGCGTGCGGCGTTCCGCCATTTTGTCGCGGACATCGATCCGGATAGCCCCATCGTTTTGGGCAGCCACAGCCAGGGTACGTTACAGATGGTCCGGCTGATACTGGAAGAAATCGAAGGTACGCCACTGATGGATCGATTGGTCGCAGCCTATGCCATCGGCCACCAATTGCCCAGTGCCCTGATTGAAGAGGCGTATCAGGATGTCGAAGTCTGCAGTTCGCCCACACAGACTGGCTGCCTGATCACCTGGGATGCGCACGAGGGGGACAGGACGCCGTCTCCCTGGAGCAACCGCGACGACCAGAAGAACTGGAACGGGACGGATTACTCAGGCTTCGCCCCGAGCCAGAACATTTGCGTCAACCCGATCACATGGCGAACCGACAGCCGCCCGAGCGACAAGGCGGCTCACCTGGGAGCACTCACGATGTGGACCAAAGCTACCGCGCTCGATGCGCCGCTGGGCGAGTTGGTTACAGGCACGGTATCGGCCTATTGCGAGCGGGGCGAGCGATCCAACTGGTTGTTTGTCAATGCTGACCGGGACCCTGAACTTAAACACGAAGGATGGTGGTCGCTGTTCGGGCGAAATCTGCACGGCTCGGATTACGACCTCTTCTGGGCGAACATCCGGCAGAATGCCGAAGACCGGACTCGGGCTCTGATCGAAGCGCGCGAGGTGCCGGCCCACTGAACGGGACTGCTTCAACGACGAAGATCGCGTCTGGGCGATGTCGCACTCCAGCTTCCGTGGCGGCGTCGTACCGGCGTCACGGCGCCGCCCATCATCGGGCTCCCACGATACTGGACAACGCCACCTTGCCGTCCATCCGAGCGTCCGCCGCATCCAGGTGCGGGAGGTCGGCCGCAACGATCAGGTACGCGACGCCATCGCCGACGCCCGCCCAGTCTTCGGTCCCAAGCAGGAAGTCGCCCAGACCGTCTCCGTCCAAATCGCCCGTTGCGGCCACGACGGTCGCCAAGGACCGAGACTTGTCTTCGAGCAGGAACTGCAGCGATTGGCCCGTGGTGGCCGCTTCCCCAAGGGACAGGACTTCCGTCGGGACTTCGACGAACAGCGACCCGGGGACGACGTAAGCCATCGGTCTCGTCTGCGTGGTGTTTGCCTCCCGGTTACGCGATCATTGTTGTCAACAGTGCTCGCATGGGACAGTGCGTGAAGGCCAGCGTCGTTGTGCGAAAATCCATGATGACTTCCAGGGAATGCGATTGCGAGAGATGCCATGAACCCGATGCGACCGAGACAAGACCAGTTCGTCGGCGCGCTCATGGGCTGCGCCGTTGGCGATGCCCTGGGCGCTCCGCTGGAAGGCAGGTCCCGAGAGATAATCGCCGAGATCGCCGATCTCACGACCGAATTCCGTCCACGCGCATGGAAGACAGGGCGGCGACCGGCCGGGCAGATCACCGACGATACGCAACTGACTGTCGCCATCGCGAAGAGCATGGTTGATTCGGGCGGCGTCGATGGCGCAGCGATCGCCGTCGAGTTCGTGAAACTGTGGGAAACCGGCGAGATCGTCGGCCAGGGGGGAGTCGCGGACCGCGCCGTCAAACGCCTGATCGCAGGCGTCTCCTGGGGGGAAGCCGCGCTTGCAGACGATCTCCCGTGGAACGGCTCGGCGATGCGCGTCAGTCCGATCGGTCTTTGGAACTTCGACGATGCCGAACAACTCGCCAGGGACGCGACAACCTCCAGCATCGTCACGCATCAACACCCGTTGGCCATCGCCGGGGCGATCGCGACGGCCACCGCTGTCGCTCACGCGAGCACCGCGGCGTCCATCGTCACGGCCGACTTTCTGCGATCAACGAGCCGGTCCATTGCCGAGCAAAGCCCCGAATTCGCGGCGCACATCCTTGCGCTGGGCGATTGGCTCACGCTCGACGAGACCGCCGCGCTGGAAGCCATCGCCTCCGCCAGCGGACAACAGCCACACCCGAAGGGATTTGGCATTTCCGTACAGGTCGAGGCCACCGTTCTGGCTTCGCTGTACGCCTTCCTCAAACATCCCGACGACTATTGCGCAACGGTGGAACGGGCAATTCGAGCCGGCGGTGACGTCGACACCACCGCGGCGATCGCCGGGGCCGTCTGCGGAGCGCACCACGGCGTTGGCGCCATTCCCGGCCACCTAGTCGCCAGCGTCAAGGACAGCGCGGAGATACAGGACCTGGGAGCGCGGCTGTTTGCGGCACGGTTCCCGCCGGGCGTCTAACCCGGGGTCCAACGGATTGGCGGGTAATCGGATGAACGACGCCGTGGTCACCGACAAGGGTTACGTTTTCGAGCAGACCCCCGGGGCCGCCCCGATCAAGGCGTGGACCCAGGGCGTTCCGGTGGACGAGAGCGCCTGGAACCAGCTTCGCAACGTGGCGCGGCTGCCGTTCGTGCACAAGCACGTCGCGGCCATGCCGGACGTGCACTTCGGTATCGGCGCCACGGTCGGCTCGGTCATTCCCACTTCCGGCGCCATCGTTCCGGCCGCCGTCGGCGTCGATATCGGCTGCGGCATGATGGCGGTGCGGACATCGCTGGCGGCGAGCGATCTGCCCGACAACCTGGGCAGGCTGCGGGCCGAGATCGAGCGCAGCGTTCCGCACGGACGCACCCTGGGCAGGGGCAAGGGCCGGGACAAAGGCTCGTGGGAGGATCCGCCCGCATCGGTCGTCTCGCACTGGCAGCATCTCCAGGCGGGACTCGACGCCATCGTTTCCCGCGCGCCCAAACTTCGCCGGCCCGCCAACCGCGCCATCCTGCATCTCGGCACGCTGGGAACCGGCAACCACTTCATCGAGATCTGCCTCGACGAGGAAGACTCGGTCTGGGCCATGCTCCATTCCGGTTCGCGAGGCATCGGCAACGCCATCGGCCGGTACTACATCGAGCTGGCGAAGGACGACATGCGCCGGTTCTTCATCAACCTCCCCGACAAGGACCTCGCCTATCTCGTCGAGGGCACCGAACACTTCAGGGAATATGTCGACGCCGTGTCCTGGGCGCAGTCGTTCGCCTTCGTGAACAGGGAAGCGATGATGGCCCGGGTGCTTCGCGCATTGCGAGAGTCGCTCAAACCCTTCGAGCAGACCGGCCACGCGGTGAACTGCCATCACAACTACGTCGAACGGGAAAACCACTTCGGGAAGAACGTGTGGGTGACCCGCAAGGGCGCCGTTCGGGCGCGAAAGGGCGACCTCGGAATCATCCCGGGGTCGATGGGCGCACGATCCTACATCGTGGCCGGAAAGGGCAACGCGGACGCGTTCCATTCCTGCTCGCACGGCGCGGGGCGCGCCATGTCGAGGGGGGGCGCCAGGCGCAACTTCACGCTGCAGGACCACCGCGATGCCACCGCCGGCGTCGAATGCCGCAAGGACGAAGGCGTGATCGACGAGACGCCCGGCGCCTACAAGGATATCGACGCGGTCATGGCGGCGCAGACATCGCTGGTCGACGTGGCACACACGCTGAAGCAGGTGGTCTGCGTCAAGGGATAGATCGTTGAGTTGTTCGGCCGCGTTATAGCGGCACCCGCCCGCGTGATTTCATGGCGTTTGAGCGGCACGGGTGTTAAACACGGCACCCCCGAAGGGGCGACAGGAATTACGGCAGCAATAGCCACTGACACGATTGACGCCAGCCAAGTCATTGAGCCGCCGCGATGTCGCGGTATTATCGTATCGACCGTTACGGGGAGGGCATCAAATGCGCAACGGCTATCGCGTGATCGACACCGACTCGCACCAGATGGAGCCGCCGTCGATCTGGCGGGAATACATCGACCCGGCATTCGCCGACCGCGCGCCGGAATTCGGCGACATCGGTCACGGCCGCGCCGGCCTCACGGTGGAAGGCGAACCCATCGCCAAGCAGGACGGCACCTACCCGATGCACGCCGAGGAGTTTCACGCGGCTTCCAGGCGCGCATCACAAGAAAAACACGAAGCGGCGCGCGCCGCCGGGTTCAGTCCCGAGGTCCGCCTGTCCGACATGGACGAGTACGGGGTCGACGCCCAGGTGCTCTATCCCACCCAGGGCGGACAGATTCTCGGCAGGCCGTTTCGCGATCCGGAACTGCTGGCCGCCGTCTGCCGCGCCTACAACGACTGGAGCCTCGAGTACTGCGGCCGCGCGCCGGAACGCCTGCGCATGTCCGCCATGCTGCCCATGCAGGCGCCGGACCTCGCGGTCGAGGAAGCCAAGCGCATGGCCGAGCGCGGCGCGGCCTGCTTCTTCGTGCGCCCCAATCCCGTCGCCGGCCGCAACCTGCACCACCGGGACTACGACGCCGTGTGGCGCACGATCGAAGAACTGAAGCGCCCGGTGTGCATCCACGACTCCGGTTCGCCCTACGTGCCCTCTTTCGGAGACCGCATGGAAACGCACACCGCGGGCCACATCCTGTCGCATCCCTTCGAGGCCATGGCGGCGATGATGAGCCTGATCTGGTTCGGCACCATCGAACGTCACCCGAAGCTCTCCATCGTGCATGTCGAGGCGGACGCCGGCTGGCTGCCTTACTGGCTGCAGCGGATGGAGCAGCACTGGGACTTTTCCGGCAATGCGGAACATCCGGACCTCAAGAAGCGGCCCACGGAGTACTTCAAGTCGAACTTCCTGGTGGCATGCCGGGGCGACGAGATGACGCTCGGCGCCGTTTGCGACCTGGTCGGGGACGACTACGTGACCTTCAATACCGACTACCCCCACGCCGATGGCACGTGGCCCCGCGGCATGGAACACCTGGAGCGGCAGGCGCTGCCGGAAGAGAGCCTCCGCAAGATTTTCTGGGACAATGCGGCCCCGGTCTTCGGTCTGGCGTGAACATCCATGGGGCGGTTGACCTGAACGCATCGCAAGACAACGAGACGGAGGCCTGATTTAGTGGACATCCAGGGCTTGTTGCTCGCTGCGGCGGCCGGGGCGGTGGCCGGGCTGGTCGCGGTCATCATCTTCGACGCCTTGGGCAGGCCATCCTGGCGGCCAAAGAGGAAGAAACGGGCGGAGTCGGAGTGAGATAGCCGGCCCGTCGCCGGGCACCTGGCAGACCCTTCGGCCTGACACTCCGAGACTGCGCTTTCGAAGCTAATGCGCGCCTAGTGCGCGCGGACGATGGTGTGGTAGCGGGAGCCGTCGAACCTGTCGAAATACTCGCCGAGCCAGGGATGCTCGATCTGGCCGAGGTCGTCGCTCGCGTCGAGATGCCGCTCGGCGACATAGGTGCTGTGTAGCGCGCCGTCCACCAGCACATGATACCAGGGCCGATCCTTCGGTGGCCGACTCCTCGCCATCTCCTCGTACCACTCCTCGCTCAGGCCGAACTCGGCGTCCACGCCGAACACGACGCCGCGATAGCCGAACCTGTTGTGCGAGACGATCTGACCAACGAAGAACCGCGCGTTCACGGGGAAGCCCTCAAGCTCGAACGATGTTCGATTATCCGTCAAATCCCGGCTTTGCGTTACGCTTGCCGAAACCCGGCCCGGAGACCCATCCATGACGAAAGATCGCCTGCTCCACCGCGACTGGCGCGAACCCGTGCCCTATCCCGATCCCGCCGTCGAGGTGATCGACCCGCGTTTTCGCCGGTACGTGCTCGGCAGCGCGGCGCTGGAAAGGCTGTGGACCGGCGCCCGCTGGACCGAAGGCCCCGTGTGGTTCGGCGACAGCCGCCACCTCGTTTTCAGCGACATACCCAACAACCGCATGCTGCGCTGGTCGGAGAACACCGGCGAGGTCGAGGTGTTCCGGGCGCCCTCCCACAACGCGAACGGAAACACCCGGGACCGCCAGGGACGCCTGGTCACCTGCGAGCACGGCAGTCGCCGGGTCACGCGCACCGAGCATGACGGGACCATCACGGTGCTGATGGATCGCTTCGAAGGCAAGCGCCTGAACGCGCCCAACGACGTTGTGGTGCACACCGACGGCGGCATCTGGTTCACCGATCCGGGCTACGGAATCATCTGGAACTACGAGGGCCACAAGGCGCCGTTCGAACTTCCCACCCGCGTCTACCGCATCGATCCCGAGACGCTCGCGGCGACCGTCGTCGTCGAGGAGATGGAAAAGCCGAACGGCCTAGCGTTCTCTCCGGACTGCTCCGTGCTCTACGTCGTCGACACCGGCGCGTCGCATACGCCCGGCTACCCGCGCCACATCAAGGCCTACGACGTGGTCGGCGGCACGCGCGCCGAAAACGGCCGCGTCTTCTGCGACCTGGGCAAGACAAGTCCGGACGGCCTGCGCGTCGATACCGACGGCAATGTCTGGTCGGCGGCCGGCTGGGCCGGCGATGCAGAAAACGGCGTCCACGTGTTCGCGCCCGACGGCACGAAGATCGGCGCGATCCATCTCGGGGAGACCGTTTCCAACGTCTGCTTCGGAGGCGTCAAACGCAACCGGCTGTTCATGACCGGCTCGCAGTCGCTCTATTCCCTGTACGTGGAAGCGCAGGGCGTGCCCTACGTTTGAGCCATCCCCGGTCGACGGGCGCTATCGGGCGCGGTTGATTCGCGCCGCACCCGCAGACAGGACAGGGCCATGAAGATCGTGCACTTCGCATGGAGCGGCGATGCCGCGCGGCGGCGGCAGGCGTTGCGCGACGCACTCGGCCGCATCCCGGAACTGGTGCGAGAAACCAAGGCCGACGCGCTCTTCTGCGATTGTCGGAACCCCGCGAACGCCTGCGGGAACTCGACCGTGCGGGAGACGGATCTACCGCCTATGCGGGCCGGTCAGGCATGATGATCCTGGGGGCCTCGGCCTCCTTCTCGGAAGCTCTTTCCGCATCCGCATCGCAAGAATAGAGATCGACATCGCCTTGCGCGTAGCCCCCGAACTTCAGGTGCTCTCGCAGGCTGCGGTCGACCACGTCCTCCATCTCCGCGTCGAGTTCGTCAGAGTCGAGCCGCGGAAACCGCCGCACCAACGCTTGCCGGTTGTAGACGAACGTGCGCTTCATCGATCCAGAAATGAATCGCTCTTCCGCCAAACCGAATTCGAAGCGGATACGGACCGGCACCTCGACCAGCGCCGAACCCGTTTCAATCACATGCTTGATCACTTTCTTGTCGACTACCCAGAGCATGAATCAGCGCCTCGCATCAGCCCGGATTGGCATCCTTCTTGTGGAAGATGGCCACGCCAACCAGTGCGCCGAGGGTGCCGAAGATCTCGAACATGATGACGTTCATCACAAGCTGAACGCCCAGGAGGACCGCGCCGGCGCCCTCCCCCGTGGCAATGTCGCGCACGAAATCGGGGAGTTCGACGCCCGCCTGCTCAAGCTGCGCGATGCCTTCAGCCGTCTCCGAGACGAAGGGCGCCAGGCCCAGGGCCATGAAGATTGCGCCGACGATCGTCGTGACGACGCCACCGATCACACCGGTCAGCACCCCGACCACGGCGCCGTCGGCGTAGGGCGCCTTCGGGACGGGCACATGCTCCTTCAGGTAGAAATAGACGGCCAGCACGCCGCCACCGATATACAGCGCGCAGCAGACGGAGTTCAGCATGCCGATATAAGGCAGTGCGGCGACCGCTCCGAATACGCCGCCACCCATCAGCGCCGACTTGAACTTGGGATTGTCCATCATGGGGGATCACCTCCTGTCTGTGATTGAGCCGCCTGCAACTCGGCAATGGCGAGCAACGGCAATAGCCCGCATGGGAATGCAGCGGCCAAACCCGTTGCGAATCGAACCACTGCCGCGCTCTCGAACGTCACGTCTACCGCAAGCGGGAGCATGAACACAAGGATCCACCGCGGCCGCTTCGCCAGCCGCGTCGCGAGGTTCGGCAGGCGTGGCCAGGCCGCCACCCCGAGAGTGAATCCCAGGTACAGGCCGGTGCAGCGCGCGCAGGCGGCGAGCGGCTCGCCGAGCACGTGAAAGCTGCGGCCCGGAATCTGGTGGCAGACCGGATGGAACAACCAGCGCAGGGCATCCGCGTGCGGCCAGCCCGCAGACGCGAACAGCGCGGGCGCGAATACCAGTGCCATCCAGGCCAGGCAAGCCAATAGCAGGCCGTGCGCCCACGGCGATTGCAGACCTTCTCCGGTCACGGCCCGAGGGCTGCCCATCACGCGTATCGAACCATCGGCGAGGAGTCGCAGCAGCGCCGGAACCGCCTCACGCCAACATGCGATGCGTCGCCGGGGCGAACTCGGGCAAGTCTATTCCGTGCGGACACGCCTCGGCACACGGTTCACCGGTGCACGACAGGCAGGCGGAGGCGTTCTCCTCGAGCTTCGCGTACTCCTCGCGGGCGAAACGCACGTCGCCATAGTCGGTCGCGTACATCCGCGTACGCAGCACGTCGGGAATGGGCACGCCGTAAGGACACGCCCCCTCGCACAGGGAACAGGCGTGGCGGCAATAGGTAATTCCGTTGGCCACGGCATAGCGCTGGAGCAGCGCGACGTCCTCGCTCGACACGGGCAGGCCGCCGGAGCCGCCGAGATACTCGTCGATCTGGTCCTGCTCCGTCATGGAGACGATCAGGGCGTCCACGTTCGCATCCGACAGCACCCAGCGAAACGCGGCCTGGGAGAACGTGGCCCCGCCGGTCTCGAAAGGCCGCATGTCGTTCAGTCGCGCGCCCATCAGCGTCTTCATCGTCACCACGCCCACGTCTTTGGACTTCGCCTTGGCGAGAGCACGGGGCAAGTCCGGTTGCTGCGGCAGCCTGCCGAAGGACTTTGTCATGCCGGACAGGAACGACGGATCCTGACCGAAGTTGTAAGCCACCAGCACGACATCCACCAGGTCGCGGTCAAAGACGTAATCCAGGCACTCGATCAATCTCGACCCGTGACCCGACATGCCCGTGAAGCGGATCTTGCCCTGCTGCTTCGCCATCGCCGTGAACTCGTGCCACTCGGGATTCGCCATGCGCGCGACATCGTTCACCGCGTGATTGAAATAGACATCGATGTAGTCTGTGCGCAGACGCCGCAACGACGTATCCAGCGCGCGCATCAGCGATACGCGCGACTCGTCCGCGCCGGCGACGAACTTCGATGCGATGCAGACCTTGTCACGGCGACCTTCAAGCGCCCGTCCGATCGTGTGCTCCGAGGCCCCGGCGCTATAGCCGTCCGCCGTGTCGAAGTAGTTGATGCCCCGATCCAGGGCGTGGTGAATCAGGTGCTCGCCGCCACGCCGCAACCTGCTCGAGCCGAACGAAACATCGGAGATCTTGAGTTCGGTGCGGCCCAGGCGCACGTAGCCGCGCACTTCACCCGCGGCAGGCGCCTCCTGGCCCGCGGCGACCGATGCAAGCGGCATGACACCCGACACGGCCCCGAGGCGCAGAACATCGCGACGACCAATTGCTGGCATGACACGTCCCCCATGAATTCGACCAGCCTAGATTACGTCCGATAGTCGGGCGTGTCACTCCACCAATCCGATACAATCCCCCATGAGCGCGGAGCGGCCTCCTCAACTGGCCGCTGAAGGAGACTGCCATTCCCCTGTTAGAGATCTACATGATCGTCGGGTTTCTGTTGGCGGCGTACTCCGTGGTCGCCAATGACTCGATCCAGACCCTTGGGACTTTTCTGTCCTCGAACTCGCACCGGCCGTGGTGGGTACTGTGGTTGTTCGCCGGAAGCATCCTTCTCGTCGTGCTCTTCTACGGCTGGTTCGTCAACGACGGCGACCCGGCTTACGGACGCCTGGAAAAATTTCCGGTGCCGGAAGGCGGCGTGTCCTGGATTCATGCCATTCCGCCACTGGCGCTGCTGATCCTCACGCGCCTCGGAGTTCCGGTCAGCACGACATTCCTCGTGCTCACCGTGTTTGCCGTCACCAGCGGCGAAACGAGCAACCTCAACGCCATGCTCACCAAGTCGGCCCTCGGCTACCTGGTCGCTTTCGTCTCCGCCATCCTGCTGTTCAGCTTCGTCTTCAAGCGCGCCACGGAGTACTTCCACCGGACGCGGGGCAAGGAGATACCGGCCTACTGGGTCGTGCTGCAGTGGGCCTCCACCGGCTTCCTGTGGAGCCAATGGCTGATACAGGACCTCGCCAATATCTTTGTATACCTGCCGCGGGAACTCTCCCCCCTCTGGCTGGTGTTCGGCGTCGG
Organism: Pseudomonadales bacterium; assembly: GCA_963668365.1. Classification (GTDB taxonomy): domain Bacteria; phylum Pseudomonadota; class Gammaproteobacteria; order Pseudomonadales; family Azotimanducaceae; genus VXNE01. The sequence continues at coordinate 2,294,832 of OY764266.1, read as the reverse complement.
GGCCCTGCTGGCCATGCAGGGGTACATCTTCTACCAGTTCGGCGGCGAGATTCAGAAGATCGTCACGAGCAAGACCGATACCACCGACATTCGCGCGGCCACGATCATCGACTTCATCTACGGCATCGTGCTGCTCGTCTTCAAGGAAATGAGCAACATGCCGATGAGCACGACCTGGGTGTTCCTGGGGGTGCTGGCGGGGCGCGAGTTCGCGCTGTCGTTCTACCTCGCGGACACGCCGACACGCGGCACGGCGCGCAAGGTGATTTCCGACGCCGCGAAGGCATTGTCGGGGCTAGTCGTCAGCGTCGTTCTGGCCTTCGGCCTGCCCTGGCTACACGGGATGTTCTTCGGATAGCGCCTTGCGAGAACCGGCCGGTTCTCGGGCGCCCCAACGCAGACGCCGGGCGGAAGATGCCGATGGCGAACCCAAAGAACGGTGGCCGCCGGGCACGTCCCGGCTATCGCGCCTCCGACAATGAAGGCGGGACAATCAGTTTTACGATCCCGTCCGCGGGCGCAACCTTGCTCGAAGTGGAGGCGTTCCGACTCAGCCGTCGCCCATACCCGTTGCGGAGCGGTCCGCGTCAAGAGGGTCCTCCCGAAACAGCTCCGTCAATAACGCGTACACCTGGGGAAAGCCATCGGCGAGAATGTCCGGCCCGGTGAAGAAGGTCTCCACGGCGACGGCAAAGAACTCTGCGGGGTCGGACGCCGCGTAGTCGTCGATGGGAGGTTCCAGGTCGCGCTCCACCATGTCGCAAAGCTCCGCGTAGGCCGCCGAGAATGTTTTCGGCCACCGTCCGTCCGACATGCCATCGGGCAAGGGCGGCAAGCCATTGAGATGTCCCGAGAGTTCATCCAGCTTGTGGGCGAACTCGTGGATCACCACGTTGGTGGGGAAGTAGCGCCCCACAGCCCCGCTCGTCGTCCATCGAACAACCGGCCCTGGTCGCTGGCGCTCCCAGGAAACGCTTGTTCCATGCAAGTCCGGTTCGTTGCGACGAGGGACGGCGTCGTCCCAAGCCAGCACCACCGCGCCCCCTTGCGCAGCCTCCCCGGCGAGCTCTTCGAGACCCGTATGGACAATCCCGTCCTCGTCCTCCACTTCACGTTGGGCGACGAATCCCTCCTCGTAGACGATCACCGTGCGGCAGGCATCGAGGTAATCGAAGCCCAGGTTTACGACCAGCCTGCATGCCTGGGCGGCAATGGCCGCCCGCACCGTATCGTCGATGCAGAAGCCGCGCGCGCCGAAGAACCTCTTCTCCGCAATGAACCGGGCCGCCAGCGTCCGCACTCGTGCCCGGGCTGCGGCATCCAGTCCGTCGAACAGGTCGGAGTCGGCGACGATGCGACGCCAAAGCGCGTCGTCGATTCGATGGTGACGAATGCGGCGGGCAATGAGCCAACGCGTAACCGGGTTAGCGCGCATGTCGAACCAGCCGCCCGCCTGTACCTGCTGCCGCCAACCGCCTCGTCATCGGGGGATCAGGAGTCGGCGCCATCCGCATCGTTCTTGAACAACGCTTCCAGCTCCGCGCGCGCCCTGTCCTCTTTCGACGTGCCAGTGGACGCACTATCGGTGGACGCCTCCGGCGCATCGCCGCCGAACAGCGCGTCCAGTTGCTGCCGCGCCACGTCGCGCCGTGAACCCCGCACGTCTTCGTACGCTCCCGTCAGCGGACGGAAGAACTCGCAGAAATTGGCGTTCTCCTTGTGCACGGGAGGATCGGCGCGGTCGTCGTCGCATTGGCCCGTCAGGCTCGGAGCATAGCGAACGCATAGCCGGCAACAGTGCAGGTCTTCGAAACACTTCGGACAACTCGCATGACGACTGATTGGGCGCGGTATGTCCTCAAGGGAGCGTCCGCAGTTCCAACAAACGACAACGGTCATCGAAATCCCCCACCGTCCTGCGATCCTGCCGCACACGCGGCAAGATCGATCAGCTCGATGCAAGCGTCTGCATCGCAGGATTATCAATCACCTACGTCGGGTCTTCAATGTCGGCAAACGCGCGCGATTCACCGCGCACGGGACCATGGCGCGTTTGTCGCCTTCGAACCTCTTGGATATATTCGCCGGTTCAACCGAAAGAGGAGACCTGACCCGTGGGATTCGCATTGTCAGACATGCAATTGACCAGCCCCGCATTCGAAGCCGGAGGAGCCATACCGGCGCGGCACACCGGCGAGGGCGAGGATGTCTCCCCGGCGCTTGCCTGGTCCGACGCGCCCGACGGCGCGAAGTCGTTCGCCGTCATCTGCCATGACCCCGACGCTCCGCTCGTGACATCGGGACGGTACGGCTACGTGCACTGGGTGCTGTACAACATTCCCGGAGACGCCGCCGAACTGGCGGAAGCGACCGAAGAGTTCACCCAGGGCACGAGCGATTTCGGCAGGCTCGGCTACGGCGGCCCGATGCCGCCCCCGGGGCATGGAGTGCATCAATACTACTTCTGGGTGCTGGCGCTCGACAGCGAACTCGACCTCGAAGGCGGCCTTGACATGTGGACCCTGCTGGACAGGATCCAGGACCACACGCTGGGAATGAACCGCCTGGTCGGCACCTACCGGCGCGGCTGACGCGCCGCGAGGCGCGCGAGGGCGACGGTCCTGCCGTCCGGGTCTTCCACGATTTCTTCGGAATGGCCGAGGATGTCGAGATGTCCGGCGGCGTCTCGCAAGACGCCCGGCGCGACGCGAAATGCCGGGTCCTGCGGACCGGCCACCGGCCGGTCCGTCGCCAGGTGCATTTCCGCGATAAGATGTCCGCCGGGGGCCAAGTGGCCGACGAGATCACGGACCAGGTCGACGTCGACGTAGTGGATCATGACGATCAGGTCAAACGCGCCCGTCATGCCGTGACCGGCATCGAGATCGCGCGTTATCCACTCTATGGATAGTTCGCGTGCCCGGGCGGTGGCTTCGGCGCGGACCAGCGCAGCATCGGATATGTCGATTCCCGTCACCGCGAAACCCCGCGAAGCGAGATAAAGCGCATTCCGGCCGGCGCCGCAAGGGACATCCAGCGCCCGCCCGACCGTGACGTCGGGAACCCAGCGTTCGAGCCAGGCGCTCGGATGGGTTCGATCCTCGTACGCGCCGAGGCGGTAGCGCTCGTCCCACTTCTCTCGGTCGGCGTCGCTCACGGGCGGCCGCACCCCGCAGGTCGAACTCCGCCACGCCCCGAATGGGGGATGGCGGCGGCATGCGCGAGCGTCGCGCGACATGCCGTGACGACAAGGGGCAGGTAGACTGACATGGTGGACGAATTCTATAGCTGTCCCACTGGAGAGGTCGAACCGATGCGCATCGTGAGTTGGAACGTCAATGGACTGCGCGCCTGCGTACGGAAGGGATTCCTCGACTTCCTCGAAGCATCGCGCGCGGATGTCGTGTGCCTTCAGGAAGTCCGCGCCTTTGCCCATCAACTCGAACCGCGGGTGCTCTCACCAAGCGGCTGGCACGCCAACTTCTCCCCTGCGGAGAGACCCGGCTATAGCGGTGTCGGGATCTATTCACGCGATCAACCAACGCGCGTCGAAACGCGTCTCGGCGACGAACGTTTCGATACGGAGGGGCGCATGATGATCGCCCACTTTGGCCGCAAGGCGGTGGCGTCGGTGTACTTTCCCAAGGGCAGCGGCCGCGACCGCGACAACAGCCGGGTGCCCTACAAGCTCGATTTCTACGCCGCGGTGCTTGATCGCCTTCAGACACTGCGCCGCCGAGGCCCGGTATTCGTAGCCGGCGACTACAACACGGCCCATGGGGAAATCGATCTCGCGCGACCGAAGCAGAACGCCAGGACCAGCGGTTTCCTGCCCGAAGAACGAGCCGAGATGACCCGCTGGATAGATGCCGGCTGGGTCGACACGTTCCGGGCGCTGCATCCCGACGAGCCGGGTCACTACACATGGTGGCGGCAATGGGGCGGCGCCCGCGAGAACAACGTCGGCTGGCGCATCGACTACGTGCTGGCATCGAAGTCCGCCGCAAGGCGCGTGACGGATGCCTTCATCTGGCCCGAAGTGACGGGCTCCGATCACTGCCCGGTGGGCGTGGACGTGGCTTGGTGAGGGCTCGAAGCGAACCAGCCGGCAGAATCCTCGGCGCGTGGCGACAGATCGACGCCACGATTCGCCCCACCGGTCGTGTCTTCTACGGCTGGTGGATCGCAGCCGCCGCCAGCGGAATACAGATGCTCTCGGCTTTGTTGTGGATGCAGTCCTACGGCGTCTGGTTCGTCGTTCTGCAGGACGAGTTCAACTGGAGCAAGGCGATCGTCTCGGGCGCCTTCGTCATGACGCAGATTCAGTTCGGCCTGCTCGCGCCGGTGCAGGGCTGGCTGGTCGACCGATTCGGACCGCGCGCGATCATGCGCGTGGGCCTCGTGATCTTCGCGGCCGGTTTCATGCTCTTCAGCCAGGTCGAGACGATCCTCGCCTTCTATCTCACGTTCGCCCTGATCGCGCTGGGTTCGAACCTCGCCGGGTTCCCCACCGTCATGGTGTCCATCGTCAACTGGTTCAGCAGGCACCGCTCGAAGGCTATCGCGGTCGGGCAACTGGGCCATCCGCTCGGCGGCATATCGGTACCCATTATCGTGTTCGCGCTGCAGGCGTTCGGCTGGCGCGAGACCGCGCTGGTCTCGGGCGTGCTGGTATTGCTGCTAGGCCACCCCCTCACGCAGCTCATGCGTCACCGCCCGGCACCTCACGAATTCGTCGACGGCGTTGCCGAAGGCACTCCCGCAGAACGCGCCTTGAGGGATACGTCCCGCCAGGGATATTCCATACGCCAGGCGATGCGCACTCGCGCCTTCTGGTTGATTTCCATCGGCCACGCGTGTTCGCTGCTGGTCGTTTCCGCCGTGATGGTGCACCTCGTGCCGCACTTGACCGAAGGCCTCGGCTATTCATTGACCATGGCCGGAGGCGTCGTCGCGTTCATGACGGCCTGCCACATAGGCGGCCAGTTGATAGGCGGGTATTTTGGCGACCGCCTGAACAAGCGGCTCATCTGCGCCGGCTGCCTGGTGGTGCACGCTGTCGGGCTGCTGCTCATCGCGTATGCGGCGAACGTCGCCATGGTGATCGCCTTCGTCCTTCTTTACGGCACGGGAATGGGCATCAGGGGGCCGCTGGCGGTGGCGCTTCGCGCCGACTACTTCGGCCCCAAGGCATTCGGAACGATCCTGGGGGTTTCCATGTCCATCGCCATGATCGGGATGTCGACCGGGCCGCTCGTCGCCGCATTCACGGCAGACGCTTTCGGCAGCTACGAGATCGGCTTCACCGTCCTGGCCGCCGGCGCGGCGATCGGCGCCGTGTGTTTTTTCGCTGCAAAGCCGCCATCCATTCAGTCGGATTAGTTGCCGCATGCGCGAGAGTCCGCCCGGAAGTTGCCTGATCCGCCGCCGAAGCTCGCCCATGAATTCCGAATTGGACAGCGATGTATTCCGAATTGGACAGTGGTATATTCCGAATTGGACGGCGGAATATTCCGAATTGGACGAAAGTCAGAATCCGAACTGGACGGCAACCCATTCCTCATCAGACGTTAAGGCACGAGGGATATGTGGCGCGGCACGCCGAGCCGCGGATCCGCGCGGCGCTCGCCGATACCCGGATTGTCGCGATCACCGGACCGCGTCAGTCGGGCAAGACAACGCTCGCGCGACGGATCACGAACCATGATCGTCCCTTCGTCACATTGGATGACGATCAGTTCAGACGATTCGCCGAAGACGATCCCATGGGATTCATCCGCAGCCACCACACCGCGGCAATCGACGAAATCCAGCGCGCACCGGGACTCATACTCGCACTGAAAAGAGCCGTCTGATCGAATACACCGCCGCTGCCGCCGGTCAACTGCTCAACCTGACCGAACTCGGATCACGGCTGGGCGTGGACAGCAAGACCGTTGACCGTTGGCTGACATTGCTTGAGCAAATGTTCCTTGTTCGTCGCGTTCGCGCGTGGCATCGCAATGCGTTGCGAAGGCTCGTCAAGACGCCCAAGCTGCATTTTCTGGATTCGGGACTGCTCGCGGCGCTTCGAAGCGTGGATGCAGCGACCATCTCGAGGAACAGGCAGGAAGCGGGTCCACTGCTCGAGTGTTTCGTGCATGGCGAAATCGCCAAGGCGGCCGCGCTGTCCGACGAGACGATGACCGTCAGCCATTATCGCGACAAGGATCGGGTCGAAGTCGACCTGGTGCTTGAGCGATCGCCAGGCGAGATCGTCGGCATCGAAGTCAAGGCGGGCGCGACGGTCCGCCCCAACGACTTCAAGGGGCTGGCGCGGCTAAAAGCGGTTACGGGCGAACGGTTCGCGTGCGGAATCGTTCTTCACGACGGCGAGCGGATTCAACAAACGGCACCAGGATTGTTCGCCATGCCGGTCAAGATGCTGTGGGAAGCCTGATCCGCCGAAACACGTAACCCGCGACGAGGAATCTGAATCCGGTGAGCACACCATCGTCCCTAACCGAAACCGTGTTGACTCCGATGGATTTGGGAGTCGAAGGTCTGCGTACTCTTGAACCACTCGTGGCGCCCATCGGTCGCCGCATCGTAGACCTGCGCTTCCAGCGCCCGCATCCGCACCGCAGAAAAGGGTTCGAAGTCACGCGCGATTGCAAGGTCCTGATGCAGGTCGGCGTCCGACTGAATGCCGCACACGAGGGTGCTTATGGGCAGCGAGAGGGCATAGCCTCGACACTGCCCAGCGGTCAGTCCAAGTTCGCTTACGCAGGGAATCCGCCTACGATTCCGAGCTTGACCCAGTAGGAGTCGCCTCCGCCCCCGCCGATCCACTTCTGATACCAGCCGTCGGTAACGGAATCTTCGGCGATGAGTCCCGCCCAGGGATCCGATTGCCGGACGTGGACCTTCACCTGGCCTGGCCGCCATTCCAGGATCCGGGCTGGCTTGTTGCCGACGTCGATTCCCGGGCCTCGCCCTTGCCTCACGCAAACGGCGCCGCCCTGGATCCAGTGCCACGTCACGGTGTTGCCTCCCTCGACCTTGCCGAAGGACTTCAGGCGCGCTTCGTCCTCGACCGGGCCGTCGGTGAAATCAAGCGAATACCGCTCTTCGCCCTGGTAAAGCACTTCGGCTCTCACCGAGCCCTCGCCGTGCGTAAAGCTGATCTGGTCGGCGACGTACTTCGGCCATCCCCAGATGACGCCTTCGCGCGTGTGGTGCAGGAACGGCACCGGTGTGCTGATGCACATCCAGGATTCAAGCCCGTCCGGGCACAACACCTTGATGGTGAACCGGCCTTCCTGGAAGCGGGCGGCCTTTCTGCCGAACTGGTTCATGTCGAGCAGGCTCGCCCCGACGATCGGGTGCTCCGGCATCGCCAACGGCGCCGGGATGAAGGAGCGGTACAAGTCGAGATCCGCGGGCTCGATGACGGTATGGACACCCTGGGTACCGGCGCCGAGAGCGATCAATTCATCGAGTTGCTCGTCGGATAGCGCGTTCCTTGGGCTGCCCGGTCCTTTGCCGCCGTTGATGAAATACGTCTGGCTGTGATCCTCGACGAATGCCTGGATCGCATCCATCCTGACCCTGGCGGCGTTCATCCTTACGACTTCCACCTTCTTGTCCAGTTCCTTGTCGCCGGTCCGGTACCTTTCGGACTCGGATCGCGAAAGCGCGAGTTCGGACGCGTAGTTCACCGGGTCGGCATATTCCGGCGGGCACGCGATCGACGTAACGTGATTGGGATCGGGTGCGACGACTTGGTAGGGTACTTCGAGATTGAACTCGAGACTTGCGTCGAGATCGACTTCTGGTTTCAGTATTGCTGCCATTTTGGCTTTCCTCTTTCCTTCTCTCTTCTCTTGCTTGCTTCTCTATGCTTGTCTGACTCGGGTCAGTCGAATTCGGGAACTCTGACCGAAGCATTCGATCCCACTTTCGTGACGGAACCGCCGCCTACTGTCGCGAGCTTGGTCATGACGGAGTCGCCTCCGCCGCCCCCGATGAACTTCGAGTAGTAGCCGTCCGTGACGGAGTCTTCGGGTATCAGGCCCGCCCATGGATCCGAAGGCCGGACATGGACCTTGACCTGTCCCGCCTGCCAATCGAGTATCCGGGGCGCTGTGCGACCGTTCTGGAATCCCGGGCCCCTGCCCTGCCTGCACAGGACGGCGCCGCCCTGTATCCAGTACCAGGAAACGGTATTGCCGCCTTCGACCCTTCCGAGCGCTTTGAGCGCCGCTTCGTCCTTCACGGGCCCTGCGGCAAAATCGAGGGAGTAACGCTCTTCCCCGAAATACAGGACCTCGGCCCTGGCCGAATTCTCTTCCCGGCTGAAGCTGATCTGGTCAGCCACGTACTTGGGCCATCCCCAGATCACGCCTTCCCGGCACTGCAGGTTGAACGGCACCGGAGTACTGACGACCAGCCAGGATTCGAGGCCATCCGGACACAGGCACTTGACCGTGAACCGGCCTTCCTGGAAGCGATTGATCGGATTGCCGGAATTCATGTCAAGCAGGGTTGCCCCGACAAGCGGACGCTCGGGCATCTGCAAGGGCGCGGACAAAAACGAGCGATACAGGTCGAGATCCACCGGCTCGATCACGGTGAAGATGCCCTGGGTACCCAATCCCCTCGCGATGTGGTCTTCAAGCTGATCGTCGGTAAGGCTCGGGACCAGGCTGTGACCGGGGCCTCTTCCGCCGTTGATCGACCAGTTCTGGTTCGGGTCGTTGACGAATCTTTCCGCGCGGTCCGTGCCGACTCTCGAGCGGGCCAGTTTCAACTGTATGGCTCTTTGATCGGCTTCCGGATCGCCCTTTCCAACGTCGCTCCCGTCACTCGGTCCACCGTAGTTCTGCGGCAAGACCAATTCCTCCGGAATCGACCGGGTTACAACGTTTTGTGACATTACTTCTTCTTCGAACTTTGGGTTCGCGGCCATGGGCTCCTCCCTCTTGCATTCGCCTGTAAGCTAGCACTCTGCCGCAACCGGCGCAATGACGGCACGGATATTGCCTAAGGGAGACTTGAGGGAAAACCCAACTGAATCCGCGGTTTCTGCCACGCGGGAGAGCACCTTCGCCAATTGCGGCAACGTAGGACTTGGCGCTATGTTCCCTGGTCCGCGTCACTCGCGAAAAAGGGGTTCACCCTTGCCCGATCACGCCAACTCCGAGCAGCCGTTCAGCGGCGTGCGCGTCGTCGAATTCGGCCAGTTCGTCGCCGTGCCGTTCGCGGCGCAACTACTGGCGGAAGGCGGCGCCAGCGTGATCAAGGTCGAACCGGTGGATGGCGACCCGGCCAGACGATTGCGCCCGCTGGCAGCCGTCGAATCAGGCGATGCACGAAGACCCATCGCACCCGAGACGCGCACCTTCCTGTCCCGCAACCGGGGCAAGCGGTCGCTGCCGCTGGCATTGCGCCATCCGGAAGCGAAACCCGTGGTCGAGGCGTTGCTCGCATGGGCCGACGTCGCTCTCATGAACTTCCGGCCGGGATTGGCGGAAGAACTGGGCCTCGGCGCCTCGGCACTCTGCGAACGATTTCCCCGCCTCGTCGTCGGTTCCGTGTCGGCGTTCGGCAACCAGGGACCCGAAGCCGGGAACGCGGCCATGGACATCGTCGTGCAGGCGCGCAGCGGCCTGATGGCGGCCAACGGTCGCATCGTCGACGGACGACCAGCCACCGGGGACCCGGTAAGCGCGGACTACATGTGCGCCATGACGCTGGCTTTCGGCGTTAGCGCCGCGCTCCTTCGACGCGAGCGAACGGGACGGGGCGGCCACATCGACACCTCGCTGCTGCAGGCGGCGATGACGCTCGCGAACAACCAGCTTGTCCGCGCGGAGCGTGAAGACGGTCCCGTCCATCGGGAGGTGCTGGATCGCCTCGACGCACTCCGCGCCGCGGGCGCTCCCTATGCCGCACAGGCCGAGATCATCCCTTCGGTGCGCGCCCGGTCCATGTCGCAGGTCTATTTCCGGACCTACGAGACGGCGGACGCGACCATCGCCGTCGCCTGCGGCAGCCCCTCGCTGCGGAAGAGATTCATGCGCGTCACAGGCCTCGACGATCCGGGCCTCGACGCGAATCCGGACTTGGACCTCGACAGGCACTACGATGCGCTCAAGCCCAGGGCCGAGGCAAAGCTGCGCCAGCGCGCAAGCGCGGAATGGGTCGCGGAACTGCACCAAGCGGGGGTTCCCGTTTCAACGGTCAAGTTTCCGCTGGAACTGCTCGACGATCCGCAAACGGCGGCGAACGGCATGTTCCACACGTTCCGGCATCCGAGCGCCGGCGACGTGACGGCATTGTCGCCGCCAGTGAGCCTCGACGCCGAAGGGTTCACGCCGGCGCCGCCGACCGAGCCGCTCGGTTCGGATACGGTGGCCATCCTGACGGACCTGGGATTCGGCAGCGATCAGATAGACGCGTTGCTCAACGCGACGGTCACCCGCAGCAGCTAGTCGGTGCGAGGGGTGCCGCCTCGCGCTCCCCGGCTGAAGGCTACCCGTCCTCCGTCGCCGGTTGTCGAAGTCATCCATATGAAGTCTAATGCGCCATATCATATGCATCTTTGTGATCAATATCGTATGAACAAACGAACCACGCTCCTGCTCGATAGTGAGACGCGGACCGCAGCGCACGACCTTGCCCATAGCTATGAGTGTTCTGTTTCCGAAGCTATACGCCGTGCCGTGCTGCGCCATCGCGATGCGATCATCGGCATCCCCCAGTCCCGGCGCGAAGAACGCGTGCGAATTCTCGGCCGGCTGTTCGAACTCTTTGACGGCCATGACGCGGAGGACGAGATCCGTCGTCTGAAAGAGCAGGATGAAGGATTCTGATGATTGTGCATTTGGACACGGACTTTCTCGTCTACGCGCTGGCGACGGCCGGACCCGAGCGGCGACGGCTAGTGGAAATCGCGGATTCCGGTCGAACGATAGAAATCAGCGCTGTAGCATGGTTCGAATTTTCGAGAGGTCCGCGAACCCCGGAGCAGTTGGCAACCGCGCGCGCATTTCTTGCCGCCGACGGCATCATCCCTTTTTCGGAGTATTTCGCTTCTGCGGCGGCCGAAGTCTTTCGCAGGCTCGGATCACCACGGCGGCGGGCGGCGGATATCTGCATCGGTGTGACGGCGATGTTGCGCGGCGCAACCCTCATCAGCCGCAATGCTCGAGACTTCGCCGGCATACCGGATCTCGATGTGCGGGATCAGGATATGAAGGCACAGGACACCTAAGCCATGGCCAGGGAGGCGGCAATGACGAAAATCCGACCATTTAAGATCGACATTCCGAAGGCGGTGCTCGACGACCTTGCGGCGCGCCTGGAGCGGACGCGGTGGCCGGATGCCGAAACCATCCGTGCCGCCGAGGGCGAGCCCCACGACTGGAACCAGGGCGTGCCGCTGGCCTGGGCGAAGGACATTCGCGACTACTGGCTGAACGAGTACGACTGGCCCGCCCGGCAGGCCTATCTCAACGGCTTTCCGCAATACCTGACCGACATCGACGGTCTGGACATCCACTTCATCCACCGGGAAAGCCCCCACCCGGACGCCTTTCCCCTGGTGATCACCCACGGTTGGCCGGGCTCCGTCGCCGAATTCCAGGGCATCATCGAGCCCCTTGCCGATCCGACAAACCACGGCGGCGCGGCGGAAGACGCTTTTCACGTCGTCTGCCCTTCCCTGCCCGGCTTCGGGTTCTCGGGACATCCCGAGGGCACCGGTTGGAACATCCCGAAGATCGCCGATGCATGGGACGAAATCATGTCGCGCCTGGGATACGACCGTTATTTCGCGCAGGGCGGGGACTGGGGCACGACCGTGTCCAACGCCCTCGCCGCACGGCATCCCGACCGCTGCGCGGGAATCCACGTCAACATGCCGGGCGGTCGGCCGCGGAAAACGCCTGAGAACCCCACCGAAGAGGAGAAGAGGGCGCTTGCCCGCATTCAACGCAGGCAGGGCAGGGGCGGCGGATACGGCAGCCAGCAGAGCTCGCGCCCGCAGACGCTCGGCTATGGGCTGGCCGATTCGCCCATGGGACAGGCTGCGTGGATCCTCGAGAAATTCTTCGAGTGGACGGACTGCGACGGCGTCCCCGAAAACGCCATCGGCCGCGATCAACTGCTGGACAACGTGATGTTCTACTGGCTGACCAACAGCGGGACGTCGTCGGCGCGAATCTACTGGGAGAACGCCCAGAGCCACCTCTCCGGCGCCTACGATGAGCATGCCGTGGAGATAACCGTGCCCACCGGATGCAGCATCTTCCCCGAGGAGATCACTCCGACGCCGAGGATCTGGGCGGAGAACCGCTACCCGAACATCGTTTACTGGAACGAACTGGACAGGGGCGGCCACTTCGCCGCCTTCGAGCAGCCCGAACTGTTCGTCGAAGAGTTGCGCAAGTGCTTCCGGGCGATGCGTTAGCGCCTCACAGACCGAACGCGCGAAGCAGCGCATCCCGGGGCGGCGCATAGAAGAAACTGCCGGTGACGGGACGGGAAAAGTGCAGCAGGTGGTCGTGCAGGCCGTCGCCGGTCAGGCCGAACATCGAGTCCAGCAGCCATCGGAACCGCTGTTGGTCGGCGCTGAAGGCGAGAAAATAGAGTCCCGCATCGCTTGACGCGCCGACCGGAGAACTCCTGCGGTAGATCTTGACGGCGTTGCCGTCGCGTTTCAGGTCCGTGCGGCTGACATGGCTGTCCGGCGGCATCGCATCGCCTTCGAGCTCGATGCTGTCCGGCTTCGTGCGGCCGATGACGCGTTCCTGGTCGGCCATGGGCAACTTCGAGAATCCCGACAGGTCGTGGACCCACCGCTGGGCAAGCACGAAACTTCCCCCGGCCTGTTCGCCGGTCTGAATCAGAGCGGCCGCCTGCCGCGCGTCGCCTTTCGGATTCGCCGAACCGTCCACGAAGCCGGTCAGATCCCTGCTGTCGCGAAATCGAAAGCCGTGATCCTCATGGGCGAGGTCGGCGACGGCACGCAAGCTGTCGCGCCACTCGAGTGCCCGGGCAAAGAGTTCGTCGCGCTTCTCGCCATGCAGCCACACGAACAGGTCCCGCTGGGTGGCGGGTGCCCTGAATCCCGCCGCACCTTCGATGGGCGTGAAGTCGACGGCGCCGGGCGGCGTCTCCAGCGCCTCGAGGTCGCGCAGCAATCCCCCGCCGAAGGCAACCAGTTGCTCGCCCCCGTCGATGGCCGAATCCGCCGGCGCCTCGCCCGGCAACGACGCCGCCGCCTCCCGGACCGTGAATTCAAGGAAGATCTGGTGGGCGGCACCCTCCCGAAAGATGGCCGTCTGATACGTGGTCATGGCATCGCTCTCTGACTCGTCAGGTAGTCGGTGGTTCGAAGACGTGGCCCTACACGTTGAATCGAAAGTGGATCACGTCCCCATCCTGCACGACATAGTCCCTGCCTTCCAGGCGCCGCCGGCCCGCTTCCCTGGCGCCATGTTCTCCCCCGCAGGAAACGAAGTCCTCGTAGGCGATCACTTCCGCGCGAATGAAGCCCCTTTCGAAGTCCGTGTGGATAACCCCGGCGGCCTGCGGCGCGGCAGTTCCCGCCGGGACGGTCCAGGCGCGCGCTTCCTCGGGGTTGTGCGTGAAGTAATCGTGCAGTCCCAATAGCCGATGCCCTGCCCGAATCACGCGGTCCAGGCCCGGCGCATCCATTCCGAGGTCGCGCAGAAAGTCCATTCTCTCTTCGGCTTCGAGTTCCGCGATCTCGGCTTCGATCTTGGTGCAGATGGGAACCCAGGCAGCGCCCTGCGCATCGGCGATCACCGCGACGGGAGCAAGCAGGGGATTGTCCCGCAACCCGTCTTCGGCCACGTTGGCGACGTACATGACCGGCTTGGCGGTGAGCAAGTGCAGGTCCGCGATGCTCTCTCGTTCACCCTCGGTCAGGTCGAGCGCCCGCACCGGACGGCCCTGGTCCAGCCATGCGCCCACCTTCTCCAGCAGTTCCGTCCGGGATCGCGCCCGCCTGTCGCCGACAGCAGCGACGCGCCGCACGCGATCATGGGCGCGTTCCACCGTGTCGAGGTCGGCCAGCGCCAGTTCGGTATCGACAACCTCGATGTCGTCCGCCGGAGCGACCCTGTTTCTGACGTTGACGACACCCTCGTCCTCGAAACAGCGGACCACATGTGCGATCGCCTGGGTTTCGCGAATGTGCGCGAGAAACTGGTTGCCGAGCCCCTCTCCCCTGGACGCACCCTCGACGAGGCCCGCGATATCCACGAACTCCACCATGGCCGGAACCACCCGTTTCGACGCGGTCAGCTCGGCGACTCGCCGGATACGCAGGTCCGGAACCGGCACGACGCCCACGTTCGGCTCGATAGTGCAAAAAGGAAAGTTCGCCGCCTCCGCCCCGGCGCAGGTCATGGCATTGAACAGGGTCGACTTGCCGACATTCGGCAGGCCGACGATGCCGCAACGAAACCCCACGCGCTATTCCGCGGCGGGTTTCGGCGCGTGAAAGCGGCTCATCGCCTTGTCCAGTTCTCCGTCGACGACAAGTTCCAGCAGGGCATCGTCCATCTCGAGGCTTTCTTCGACGAGCGCGCGGTCGCGCTTGCCGAGTTTCTTCCCGGTGAGAAAACCGATCATGCGGCGCCGACCGGGATGACCGACACCGATGCGCAGGCGCACGAAGTCTGAGCGGTTGCCAAGGCCCGCAACCACGCTGGCGACGCCGTTGTGCGCGTGATGCCGGCCCCCGTTCTTGAGCCTGGCAACGCCGACCGGGAAATCGACTTCATCGTGGGCAACCAGTATTTCCCGGGGCTCCATGCCGTAGAAGCGGGACAGCGCGCCCACGGATTCGCCGGAAAGGTTCACATAGGTCGACGGGAGAAGGAGCCAGACATCCCGGCCAAGCACATCCCCGCGGCCGACGCTTCCCCTGAACTTGCCGCGTGCCGCCATGGGCACGGCGAAACGGGCGGCGAGGTCCTGAACCCACCGTGCGCCGACATTGTGCGGCGTGCCTTCATAGCGGTCACCGGGGTTGCCCAGCCCGACGATCAGACGGATGCCGGGCATGTCTCGAGAGGTCCGCTATCGTTTTGCGGGCGGCCCTGTCGTTTCTCCCTGGCCCTAAGCGTCGTCCTCGCCGGACTCGGCGGAGTCTTCTGCCTCACCTGGCGTCTCCTCCTCGCCTTCAAGCAGTTCTTCCTCCCCAAGCTCCATCTCTTCGTCTTCTTCCATTCCGCCGCGCGGCGCCTGAATGCTCACCACCGGGGTGTCGTGCTCTTCACCGGACAGCGCCACGATGGATACGCCCTCAGGAAGCGCGAGGTCGGAAAGATGCACCGTCTGGCCCATGTCCAGGTTCTCGACATCGACCTCCAGAAACTCGGGCAGGTCCGCCGGCAGGCACGAGATCTCGACCTCGATCAGATTGTGGGAAATGTTGCCGCCACTCTGGCGCACACCGATGCAATTGTCTTCGTTGAGGAACCGCAACGGGACGCTGATCTGGATCGCCCTGTCGGCGCGGACACGCATGAAGTCGAGGTGGAGAACCTTCTCGTTCGCCGGATGGCGCTGCAAGTCGCGCAACACCGCCTGTTCGGATTTCCCGTCAATGCTCAACCGTATGATCTGGGAAAAGAACGCCTGTTGTTCCATGGCCTTGGACAGCAGCCGGAGTTCGACCGCCACCGGCACCGGATCTCTCCCTCCGCCGTAGATCACGCCAGGGACCTTGTCCGCTTCCCTGCGCAGTCGCCGGACCGTCGACTTGCCTCGGCCAATCCTGGTTTCGGCTTCCAAAACACATTGTTCCGCCATGCTACTTGCAACCTCCAGGTGCATTCCCGCGCCGCCGCCGCGCCCGCTGCACGCCGCGGTGCGCGCGCTTCTCAAGCGCCGAATGGCGCCGAACGCCCGCTATTGCGTTCTCAGTGTGGCTGGGGTGGCAGGATTCGAACCTGCGTATGCCGGGATCAAAACCCGGTGCCTTACCGCTTGGCGACACCCCAATACAGCGCGCCTCACGACGTTTATCGCCTCGCCGAACGGCTCGTTCGACCATGGAACAACCGCTCATGGTCGGGAGCGGCGCGTATTGTATGGCGGGGGCCCGATGTGTCAATGCGTTCCACGGATTCATGGTGTTGATGCTCAAGGGCCTGCGCACGCGGGAAACCTCTCCCCGGGGAATCCCGGCGGGAACCCGCCATTGATTGATCGGGCGGGAGGATCCCGCTGGAAGGCGAACGCGGCGCGTCAGCCGGCCACCGACGCGATCGCCTCGTCGCGAGTACCGTGCACGGCGATGATCTTGTCGAATCCGCTGATCCGAAAGACCTCGTCGATCTGCTCCGATAGCGAGCACAGGGCGAATCCGGCGTTGCGCTGACGCATGGTCTTCGCAACGAGCAGGATCGCGCGAAGCCCGGCGCTGCTGATATAGGAAATACTGCCGAGATCCGCAACGACGGCACCTTCGGCATCCGCAATCGCATCCATGACCGAGGACTGAAAGTCGCTGGCATTCTGACCGTCGATACGGCCTTCCGGCTTCAGAACGAGCACGCCGTTTGCCTGCTCCGGGTTAACGTTCATCGTCTTCGTTCTCCAAGGAATTCATTCTTGCCGGAACTTCGCCGTCTCCAATCCGCCCTCAAGTTGGGGGGTTCGGCAGTATCCGACAAATTATAGCCAGATTGTACATCGCTTTTGTGTTTCTTATCCGGCACGGCTACGCATCCCGGCGCAAGTCATCCAGATCGTCCTGATCCGGCATCAGCATGAACTCCGGATAGGCCTCGATGCCAAGTTCCGCCGCATCCTGGCCGAGTGACTCGACCTGGCTCGAAACCCGCGCGCCCATGGCCTTCTTCAGGACCAGCCAGACGACCGACGAGACGGCCATCACGAACACCCCCACGGCAGCGATTCCAGCCAGTTGGGCGCCAATATTGCCGCCACCCGCGATGCAGACCGCGATGGTCCCCCAAATGCCGGCGAAGAGGTGTGCCGGAACCGCTCCCACCACGTCGTCTATCTTGCAGACCTCCAACAGCTTGATGCCACCGACCACCACCACGCCGCCAATCGCGCCGATGACCACCGCCCAGTAGTGATCGACCAGATCCGGAGCCGCGGTAATGGAGACGAGGCCGGCTATGGCGCCGTTCAGAACGGCGAGCAGATCCACTCGGCCGAGAATGGGCCGCGAGACGATGATCGCCGCGACCACACCCGCGGCGGCGGCCAGGTTGGTGTTGACGAACACGATGCTCATCGCCACAGCGTCGATGGTGCTTGCCAATGCCAGTTGGGAGCCGCCGTTAAAACCGAACCATCCGAGCCAGAGTATGAAAACGCCCAGCGTTACCGCCGGGATGTTCGAAGGCGGCGTGGGCTTGATGCTGCCGTCGTCCCGGAACTTGCCGAGGCGCGGCCCGATGATGATGGCGCCCGCGAGGGCCGCCCATCCACCCGTGGAATGCACGATGGTAGAGCCCGCGAAATCCTTGAAGCCGAGTTGATAGAGCCACCCTTCGCCCCATGTCCACGCGCCGACCAACGGATAGATGACGCCAGCCAGGCACGCGGTAAAGATAAAGAAAGACCACAGGTTCACGCGCTCGGCGAGGGTGCCGGACACGATCGAAGCCGTGGTCGCGACGAAGACCATCTGGAAGAACCAGCCCGACATCTTCGAACTGCCAGCGTCGACCACCGCCGACTGCGCTCCTTCGTCGCCCCCAAGCAGGGCGAGTTCGTCCGCAGATGGTCCGTACAGAAACTGGACGGACCCGATCCACTGCCCCACATCGACGTACATCAGGTTGTACCCGACGAGGTAGTACGCGAGGCCCGCGATGGAATACAGGCCAATGTTCTTCATGCAGATCATCGAGGCGTTCTTGGTGCGCACCGAGCCGGCTTCGAGCATCGTGAAGCCCGCGCACATCCACATGACGAGCGCGCCGCATATCAGAAACGAGAACGTGTTGAGGACGAACTGGGCTTCCGCGGCGACCGTCGCATGCGCAGCCGTCCCGAGAGCCACCAGAGCCATGGCCAACGCCGATGCCAGCAGTGGTTTTTGGCCTGGAGCCTTGAAGCCGGAAATCCCGCGTCCCATTCGTGCCCCCCTTTGCGTGCGCAACATTGGCGAAAGCCATACTCGCATGAAAAAGTATGCCAGCGCGTCTGGATCGGGTCCATTTGCACTTTTGGGCAGCGGCGCCACTGCCGAGACCTCGTCCAGCGACTACAGGAAGGCGGTGGACTCTCCAAACCGCCTGTCTGGCTCGGCGGGCATGGACCCATTTAGCTAATAGTTGGCGAAATCAGCCACAGAAATCGCGATGAACGCTCCGTGCGGAAAACTGGAGACTCAACAAGAGCAACAGGTTGGGGTAATTGCGGCGGGTTGGCACGAAATGTGATTCGCATTGTGTCGAGAAGTGCGGGATCAAGACTCTATAATTCGCGCTCCCGTACCAGGATGCCCCGGCAAACACATTGACCGTTCACCAAACTGACGCGCCAGCCATCGAAGCCCGCGGCATCGGCCACACTTACAAGGGAGGCCATGCGGCGCTGGCGGATGTGGACCTCACCCTCGGCACAGGGCTGTTCGGCCTGCTCGGCCCGAACGGCGCCGGCAAGAGCACGCTGTTGCGCATTGTCGCGACGTTGTTGAAACCGACGCGGGGCACCATGGCGGTGTGCGGCCACGACGTAACGCGGGCACCGCTGCGGGTGCGCTCTCTCATCGGCTACCTGCCGCAGGAATTCGGCGCCTGGCGTCTGCATCGAACCGAGGAGGTGGTCGACACCCTTGCCCGGATGTCGGGCCTGTCGAAGCGCCGGGAACGGCGTCGCCGGGTAGCGGAGGTTCTGGCGACCGTGGGGCTTGAGTCCGTCGCCGACCGCAAGGTCAAGAAGCTCTCCGGAGGCATGGTTCGCCGCCTCGGCGTAGCGCAGGCGCTGGTACACGAGCCGCAGGTGCTGATCGTCGACGAGCCGACGGTCGGGCTCGACCCGGAAGAGCGCATGCGTTTTCGTCAACTCGTTACGCGCCTGGGCCGGGATCGGACGATCCTGCTATCGACCCATATCGTGGCCGACCTGGGCGGCGGGTGCAGGGAAATATCGCTGCTGGACGGGGGAAGCATCGTATTTCACGGCGCCCCGAAGACCTTGCTCGACCAGGCTTCCGGGCGAGTCTTCGAAGCGACCACCGACGCGACCGGGATGGAACGCATGGAAGCCGCCTTCGAAATCGTGTCCCGCACCCCGGCAGGCAACGGCATCGCGTTGCGCGCAGTCACCACCGGCGAGATTCCCGAGGGTGCCGCGCCGGTCGAGCAGCCCACGCTGGAAGAGGCGTATCTGGCGTTCATGGCGGCCAGGGGGCGGTCCGAAGCCGCGCGTCAGAACGAAGAGACAGCAACGAGCACAGGCAGGAACGCCGGGTAGTGCGAAAAGCGCTCGCGATTACCGTTGCGGAGATTCGGTCCGCCCGGCGCCTGGCACGCACCTGGGTATTTGCCGGCCTGGCCCTGGTCGTCGGCGTGGGCTTTTTCGTTTTCTTCAGCTTCCTGCACGGTGCGGGTTCCGGCGTGTCTCCCTCGGCGGGACTCGTGTCGCCGCGCTTCACCATGTCCTACCTGGGCGTGTACTACGTCTGGATCCTCATGGCCGGCCTCGTGTTCCTTGCATTCGATATCCGCGCCCGCGACCAGCGCGACCGCATCGCGGAAGTTGTCGATGCGCGGCCGACGTCGAACCTGTCGCTCCTGGGCGGAAGACTGGCCGGGCTGGTAGTCGTCGCCTGGGCGCCTGTCCTGGTGATTGCGGTGGCGTTCCAGGCCATCGGAGGCGCCGCGCAACTCTTCGACTGGTGGATGGGCGAGACGGTCCAGCCGGTTTCACTGATCGTTTTTCTCTTCCTCGACGCGCTGCCGCTGCTGACGCTCTGGTGCGCGGTGGTCATGTTGCTGGCGGTCGCGCTGCGCAATCGGCTGCTGGTGGCGATTGCCGCATGCGCCCTGTTGGGACTTCACGTATACGCGGTAGACAACGCTCCCACGTACCTGGTGGGCACGATCTTCCCGTTCGGCACCCAGTACCCTTCCGACATCGTGCCAGCGTACCCCGATGCCACTCTGCTTGCCCACCGCGCATCGCTGCTGTTGTTCGCCGCGGGCGCGCTGCTCGCGGCGGCGGTGCTGTATCCTAGGCCGGACCGCGCGTTCAGATCCGCGCGCATCGGCACGAGCATCGCCTGCGTCACCGGCGGCGCCGCCTTGCTCGGCATGTTGGTTGCGAACGCGACCGACGATCTGGCCGTCGCGGAACAGTGGGCCGCCGCGCACGAGTCCCGCCGGGAGGATCCGCATCCTATCGTCGAAGAGGTCACGGGGACGGTGCGCATGGTGCCCGGAGAGACGCTTGGCATCGACATCGAGATGCGCCTGACCTCCCCCGGCGACCGCCCGCTCGACGAGCTGTTGTTCAGCTTCAATCCCGGTCTGGAGGTCGGCGCGGTGCGCATCGACGGTGAACCCATGGCTTTCACGCATGCGGACGGATTGCTCGCCGTCGGGTTGCCGGAACCGCTCGCGGCGGGAACGTCCGTCATGATGTCCCTGAGCGCGCAAGGGGTTCCGGATCCCGCCTTTGGCTATCTCGACAGCGCCGTCAATCCAGCACGAATGAAATCCGGCAGCTCCGCGCTGCTGGCTCTGGGATCGGACGCTTCCGTGTTCGAACGCCGCCATGTCGCCCTGACGCCGTCTTCCGGCTGGCTGCCCCGCCCGGGCGCGAACTTCGACGTCGAGGATCCGTCCCGACGGCCGCGAGACTTCTTCCACGCCGATCTCGTGGTCGAGGCGCCGCCCGGCTGGCTCGTCGCAGGTCCTGGCCGGCGTGAGCCGGTTGGCGACGGCCGGTTTCGCTTCCGACCCGCCATGCCGGTGCCGGAGATCGGTCTGGTGGCTTCGCGGTTCGAACGCCGCTCCATGCAAGCGGCCGATGTCGAAATCGAACTGCTGTTGAACCCGAGCCATATGCGCAACGTCGCTTTCTTCGCGGAAGCCGCCGACGCACTCGCCACCCGCGTCGAGGAATTCTTTTCCGCCGCCGAAGATCTGGGTCTTGGCTACCCCTACGAAACGCTGAGCCTGGTCGAAGTTCCCGCGCAGCTCAGGACCTACGGCGGTGGCTGGCGAATGGACACCGTCATGTCGTTTCCCGGCGTCATGCTGCTGAGCGAGTCCGGGTTCCCTACGTCCCGGTTCGAATTTCAGTTTCGCGACGCCGACTCGCTGGCCGAAATGGAGAGCGCAGAAGGCGGTATCGGCGCCGCCAAGATCCGCGCGCTCGAGCGGTTCTTTGCCAACGACGTCAATGGGGGCAGTCCTTTCGCCGGAGTGTCACGCAATTTTCTCACGTACCAGACCGGCGCCACGGGCGTTGGCGCGACGGCACTGGACTTCGTCTGTGCAGCGCTGGCGGAGCGGCTGCTCACCGATCACAACGCCTTCTTCTCCGCCCACCTGTTCCACCGCACCGAAGGCATGCAACAGGTTCTGGCCACGGTCATGTCGAGAGCTTTCGCCGGCGGGGGCGATTGGTCGATCACCGCTTCCACCATGGACCGCGTAACCAACAGACCTTCCGTATGGAACCGCGCCCTCGGCGCCCCGCTCGCCGGCCTCGACACGGAAACGGACCCGGGACAGGCGTTCTACACCCTTGCGCTCAAGGGGCAGGCGACGGCGAAGTCCATCTGGGACGCCCTCGGTCGCGAACGGACGGCCGCCCTGATCTCCGAGCTGCGCCATCGCCACGCCGGCGGGCACTACGCTGCCGACGACTTCAACGCTGCCGCATTGACCGTGGGGGCGGACATCGAGTCCATCGTCGGAGATTGGCTGCACGACGCGGCGCTCCCCGGCTTCCTCGCATCGCCTGTCGAGGTATTTCGGCTGCGCGACTCGGACTTCGGCCAATCCCGCTACCAGATGCGCCTGCACGTGAGAAACGATGAACCCGTGCCGGGCCTGCTGCGCATCGAATGGCGGTCAACCATCAAAAAGAAGACGATTCGCGGCACCAGCGCCCCCATCCGAATCGGCGCCTCCCGATCGGCGGAGATCGGCCTCGTGGCCCAGACAGTGCCGACGGAGGTCACGCTCCGACCCTACCTGTCGCTCAACCGGCAGCCGGTGCGCCTGGAACTGGCCGAAATCGACTTCGACGATCTGGTCGATCAGGAACCGTTCGAGGGATCCCGAACCAGCGACTGGCGACCGCCACCGGTCGACGGGATCGTGGTCGACGACCTCGACCCCGGGTTTTCCGGCGACGGCACGGTTGCCGAGCGCATCCGGGACGGGGACATCGCGGAGGTGGACGAGGGGCTCCCATCCTTCGGCGCTTCCGGAATCGGCTGGTCCCGGCAGGAGGTGAATGGGACCTGGGGAAAGTACCGCCACACCCTGGCCCGCTCCTGGTCCTCGTCCAGCCCATCCGAGGCGGTGACCTTCGCCGCCCGCCTGCCCCGGGCGGGCAGATGGCGGCTGGACTACCATCTGCCCGGGACAAAATCGCGCAGCCGGTCAGTGGAGACACAGGTAGCTGTCAGTATCGGTTCGGGCGGCATGAACGTTGACCTCGGCAGTTTCTGGAACGAGAAACAGGGACCCTACGACATGCAACTCGTCGACGGCGAGACGCAAAGACCCATCGAATTCGACGGCGGGGCGGCGGTGGCCGGCTGGAACAATCTCGGCGAATTCGAACTCGACGCCGGCGAGGTGCGCCTGGTCGTCACCAACAAATCGGTCGGGCAAAACAACGACCGATACACTATCGTGGCCGACGCCATCCGCTGGCTGCCGGTGAACAGCAAGTGAAATCGTCCTCCCATCCAACTTGCCGAGTCCCTCGAGATCGCGAATGCGCCTGTCGGTGGCCCGGCATGGCCGTCGCGGCAGCGCTGGCCCTCGCTCTCTCCGGCTGCGGTCCCGGCGCGAGCGCCCCGCCGGTCGAGTTCCGCATCCCGGTCGAGGTGAGCACGGTGGAGACCGGAAACGTCGAGGAACTGATCATCACGACCGGAACGCTGCGCACCCGGGAGATGGTCACCCTGGACATCGAGATTCCCGGCCACGTGCACATCGGACGCGACGACCAAGGCAACCGTCTGACCGAAGGCGCAACTGTCGCAGCCGGACAGACGATCGCCGAAATCACCGGCGAGGACGCGCGCCTGCACGCGCGTATCGAGTCGACGCGACGCGCGCTGGAGGCCGCCGAGTCGGAGCTCGAGCGACGCCGGGACCTGTGGGCTTCCAGGCTGATTGCGGAGGAAGAATTGCGGCAGACGGAAGTGCAGTACGAAAATGCGCTATACGAGTTCGAACGCAGCAAGCTCAACGCCGCCAAGTCGAAGATCGCGACACCCATCGGCGGCGTCGTCCTGCGCCTGGCCCGAAACAGCGACGGACTGCCGATCGCCGACGGCCAACTGGTCGCCCCCGGATTCACGATCGCGCGGATCGCGCCGCTCGGGGAACTGATCGCCGACATCGACCTGGTCGGCCCCGAACTCGGCCGCGTCCACGAAGGACTTCCGGCGCGCATTCGCCACTATGCTTACGAGGACGCCGACATTGGCGGCGAGGTCATCCGCCTAGCGCCGTCGGTGGACATCAACACGCACACGTTCCGCGCCGAAGTAGCGGTATCGAACCCGCAGCGGCTGCTCCGCCCCGGCATGTTCGTGGAGGTGACCATCATCGCGGATCAACGCGTCGACGTGCCCGTGGTACCGCGCGAATCCGTTGCCCGGCGGGGCGGGAGAAACGTGGTCTTCGTCCTTGCCGGGCAGCGCGTCGCGCGTCGCGACATCAACCTGGGTCTCGGCGACGACGAGCAGGTCGAAGTCCTCGCCGGAATCGCTCCCGGCGACCGCATCGTCATTCGCGGCGTCGAGACCCTCACCGACGGCACGCGGGTCAGAATAGTGGGATCGTAGTTGTTCGAGTCGCTCGCCGGACTCGCCGTTCGCCGCCCCGTAGCAGTCAGCGTCGTCGCCCTCGCGGTGGCGCTGGTGGGCTGGCTCTCCTGGGACCGGCTTCCCGTCGATCTGCTGCCGGATGTGGAGACGCCAACCGTCGTCGTGTCGCTAAGCTCCGGCGACCGCCCGCCGGCGGAAATGGAACGCCTCTACGGCGAGCGGGTGGAGCAACTCCTTTTCACCGTTCGCGGTATCCGCAACGTCGAGCAGGTCGCCAGGTCGGGCAGGCTCGTCGCCACGGTGATATTCGACTGGGAGGCCGACGTCGACCTCGGCCTGATCGACGTGCAGAAGGCCGTGGGCCAGCTCCAGGCGGACCCGGAAGTCGACGAAGTGCTGGTGCGGCGATTCGATCCGCGCCAGGCCCCGATTCTGACGCTCGGCCTCGTCGCCCCCTCCGGCAAACCCGACCTGGCCGAACTCAAACGCCTCGCCCGGCGCCAGGTGGCGCCCGCGCTCGAACGGTTGCCCGGGGTCGCCGAAGTGCGCGTGGTCGGCGGCAGGGAGCGCGAAGTACGCATCGCGGTGGATCGCTATCGCCTCGACGCTTTCGGAGTTTCGCTGGGACAGCTCGAACAGCGCCTGTCCCAGGAAAACGTCGACATTCCGGCGGGCACCCTGGAAGAGGACAACCGCATATTCCAGCTTCGCGCCCTGTCGCGTTTTCGTCGCGTGGAAGACGTGGGCAACGTCGTCGTCCGATACCTGCGCGACGATTCCGGGCGGCAGCAGGCCGTGCGCGTGTCGGACCTCGGCAGCGTCGAGCTGGTCGACCGCGAGATCGACCACCTGGTCCGGGTCGACGGATCGGAGGGCGTGGGACTCTCGATCTACAAGGAGGCCGGCGCCAACACGGTGGGCGTGTCGACGTCGGTTCGCGACGCCCTGGGCGGCCTCGACGACGACCTGCCGAATGTCGACGTGCGGGAGATCACGGACGATGCCGGCATCGTCGTCGACGCGCTCGATCATCTCAAGACCGCCGCGGTTGTCGGCATTGTCCTCGCCATCGCCGTGCTCGCAGCGTTCCTGCGATCCGCCGGCGCCGTCCTGATCGTGGCGGCCGCGGTGCCGGTTTCGCTGTTCGCCGCCCTGTTCTTCATGGGTTTCCAGTCCTACAGCCTCAATATCGTCACCCTCGGCGGACTCGCCCTCGGAGCGGGAATGCTCGTCGACAACGCCATCGTGGTGGTCGAGTCCATCTATCGCCGCCTTACCGCGGGCGACGCGCCCGGCCCGGCGGCTGTCCGCGGGACGGGCGAAGTCGCCGGCGCCATCACGGCGAGCACGCTGACCACCTGCGTCGTGTTCCTGCCGGTGCTGTTCGTGCAAGGCCTCGCTGCCCGCCTGATCGATGGCATCGCGTTCACCGTGACCATCTCGCTGATCGCATCACTCGGCGTCGCGATCATGCTGATACCCGCGCTGGGCGGCTGGTTTCTGCGCGGTTCTCGAGACGAGACGCGGCCCGGCCGCAGCCGGGTCGCACTCGAATCGCTCGTCGCCAGGCTGCTGCGGCGGCCGTTGGCGGTAGTCCTGGTCGCCTCCCTGGCCGCGGTCGCCGCGGTTGTCTCGCTGCTTCGGCTCGGCACCGAATTGCTGCCGCCGACCGACCCGCGCCAGTTCTCGATTCGACTCGTGGGGCCGTCGGAGCAACGGGTGGAATCGACCGCCCGCGCGGTGGCGGGGATCGAAGACCTGCTGCGGCAGGCGGGAGGCGGAGCGCTGGCGGCGACCCTTTCCGAGGTCGGACGCCTGCCCGAAGACGATCGCTTGATCCGCAGCGAACTGACCGAAGAAAACACTGCCCGGGTCATCGCCCGCATGGATGTCGAAGGCCCCACCGGGCGCAAGGTCGCCGGCTGGCTCGGCCCGCAACTGGCCAGTCTGCCGATGACGGACGTCAGTTGGGAGATTGGCCGGTCGGCATTGACCGACGCGCTCGGAACAACCGGCCCGCCGATCACGGTAGAAGTGTCCGGCAACGCGCTGGAAGACCTGCGCGACGGTGCCGAGCGGATCAAGCAGCGCCTCGAAACGCTGCCCGAGGTGTGGAACGTCCGGTCCTCCTTCGAAGGCGGACCGCCGGAGCTTCGCGTCACGCTGGACCCCGCCATGGCCGATGCCCTGGGCGTGACCCTCCAGACCATGTCCCGCGTCCTGGAATCGAGCCTCGACGGACGCGTCGCAACAATCCTCTCCACCGGGGACGAAGAGCGCCGTGTCACCATTCGCCTGCCCACGCCGCGCCGCGAAGACCTGGGCGATGTCGCGTTCCGCACCGCGGAGGGCCGGCTGGCGGCAATCGGGCAAGTCGCGACGTTCACCGAAGTCGAGGGTGCGCGGGAGATATTTCGGCGCGATCAACGCCGCACCGCAGAGGTCACCGCGCAGATCGCGGAGGGCGTCTCAAAACCCCAGGCCGTCGCCGCCGTGGAGGCCGGCCTTGACGACCTGCCGCTGCCGCCCGGCATACGCAGCGCGTTGCGGGGCGAAGAAGAGCAGCGCGCGCGCACTTTCGCCGAACTGCGTCTCGCGGGCGTGTTGGCGCTGGTGCTCGTATTCATGGTGCTTGCGGGCACGTTCGAATCCCTGGTCCACCCCGTGACCGTGCTCAGCGCCATTCCGCTCGCCCTGATCGGAGTGGCCGGCGCGCTGGTCTGGACAGGGGAGCCGATCGGCGTCATGGCGATGCTGGGGCTGATTGTGCTCGCGGGGATCGCGGTGAACGATGCGGTACTGCTTATCACCACGGCCCGCCAGCAGATGGCGGCGGGAAGCGATCGCATTCGCGCCCTCGCGGCGGCGGCCGGCATTCGGCTGCGTCCGATCGCCATGACCACCCTGACCACGGCGCTCGCGCTCATCCCCCTCGCCCTCGCTGGCGGCGAAGGCGCATCCTTGCGAGCGCCCATGGCGCTCACCATCATCGGCGGCATCGTGGCCTCGACCATCGGATCGCTCCTCGTGCTGCCCTGCATCTACCTCCTGGTCGACAGTGCGGCCGGCCGCCTGCGCAGGCTCGCACAGTGAATCTCCTGGACCTCCCCGTGCGCCGGCCCGTCGCGGTGGCCATGGCGTTCCTGGCGCTGGTCATGATCGGCCTGGTGGCGATGCAGCGTATTCCCGTCGAGCTTTTCCCCAACGTCGAGGGCGATCGGCTATGGGTCAACTTCTCGAGGCCCGGCAGCGAGTCCGAAGCCGTGGAACGGGAAATCCTGCTGCCGCTCCAGGCGCGCGTGGCGGCACTGCCGATGGTGCTGGAGACGAGCGCATCGATCCGGGGCGCGGGCGGCAGCTTCCAGGTGCTTTTTGAACGGGGCGTCGACATCAGGGTCCGCGAACTCGAACTGCGCCGCATCGCGGCGGCGATCGAGCGCGAACAACCCGAAGGAACATCGCTGAGCGTGAGCGGCTCCGACACGTCCAACTGGAGCACCTTCGTCATGATGATCAATGTGCTCGGCGGGGACGTCGACCGCAATGCGCTGTTCGACGTCACGGAAGAGTTGATCGCGCCACGCTTCGCCGCCGTGCCCGGCGTCACGGAGGCCATCACCTCCGGCGGCGCGCCGCGGCAGGTGACCCTGACCGTCGATCCGGCCAGGGCCGTGGCCCTTGGCGTGACCCTCGACGAAATCACCGGCGCGGTGCGGCGCAACGTCGGTCACCTGCGCTATGTCGGCAACCTCGAGGCTACCAGCGGCATCACCGATGTGGTCCTCGACGGCCGGTCGACCGGTATACACAGTCTCGAACAAGCGCGAATCGCTCCGGGGAAACCGGCCCAGTTGCGCCACGTGGGAGAGCTCGACTTCGGCATCGGCATCGAACGGTCCCTTTTTCGTGTCAACGGAAAGCCCTCCGTCGGCATCGCCATCTACCAGGAGCAAGGGGCCAACCTGGTCCGCCTCGGCCATGACCTTCGCGCGCGCGCATCGGAACTGAACGCCGAAGTCGGCGAAATGGGGCTGGAACTCGTGATCGGCACCGACGCCGCCGAAGAGGTCGAGAAACAGATCGGACGCCTCGCCCGTCTCGGGCTGTCTGGATTCGGCATCGCCCTTGTCGTTCTGTACCTGTTCCTGCGGCAATGGCAGGCCGTCACCGTCGTCGCTGTCGCCGTACCGGTCAGCCTGCTGTCCGCCTTCGCCATTCTCTACCTGTTCGGAGATACCCTGAACCTGCTGACGCTGTTCGGCCTCGCGCTCGCGATAGGGCTGCTCGTGGACAACAGCGTCGTCGTATTCGAGTCGGTGCAGCGCTCCCTCGACCGGGGCACGGCGCCCGATGCGGCGGTGCGCCAGGGACTCCGCCGCACGGTGCGCGCCATAGCGGCGGCCAGCCTGACCACCGCGGTGGTCTTTCTGCCCCTGGTGCTGGTCGAGGTCGAAGCCGGCATGACGAGTTTGCAGAAACAGCTCGAAATCGCCGTACGGGCATTTCTCGTTCCGTTGGCCACCTCTCTTCTGGTCGCCGTCGCCCTCGTCCCGCTTCTCGCACATCGGCTGGCCGCGCCCGCAGCCGTCCGCCGCCTTTCACGGCGACGCGAGACGCGCGCCGCGCGCGGGGGGATGGCGCCGCCGGACCCCGTGCGAATCCTGTTCGGCGGCATGGTTGCAAGCGCCCTCCGGCGACCGCCCGCCTGGTTGACGGGAACCGTTTTCGCGCTGGTGCTCACGGTCATGGTGGCCATACCTTCGATAGCCTTAGGTTCCGGCGCCGAGCCCGCGCGCGCCGACACCGTTCAGCTCATCGCGCGCTTCGATCAGGGCGGCTCCTTGAAAAAATCCAGCGATGCGCTTGCCACGCTGGAGTCGGCGCTCGGCGCCCTGGATGGAGTCGAGACCATCGAGACCGTCATACGGGAACACGGCGGATCGATCACCGTGGAACTGGTGGACGAGGCGCAACGCCCGGCGGACCTGGATGCGGCCGTCGTGCGCAAAGTGGCGCGAACGGCGGCAAAGAGAGTCTCCGGGGGATTCGAACTGCTCAACCCAGGCGACGACTCGAGCGGCGGCGGAAAGGCAGGCGGAGCGCCGCGAGAAGGCGGCGGCTTCGGCGGCGCGCCCGGAGAAGTGGTCCTTTCGGGCCCGGACAGCCGCCAGCTTGAGCGACTTGCCAAGGATGTCATGGCGCGGCTCGATGCAAACCCCCACGTGGAGAACTCCTGGCCGGCGGAAAGCCCCGGACTCGAAGAAATCTGGATACAGCCGCGCAGGCCGGCGTTCGAAGCGTACGGAATCACCATCGGCGATGTGCTGGGAAACCTCGGACTGGCGGGCAGGGAAGGCCGCGTGAACGCGACGGGCTTCGCGTTGCCGAGCGGAAGGGAGTTGCCCGTCGTGATGGAACGGATCGACGCGCGCACCGATGACGGGGGCCGCGAACTGCGCAACTTGCGGCTGCAGACGGCAGCCGGCGTCGTTCCCATCGCAGCCTTGGCCGATATCAGGCAGATGCCGGCCCGACCGACAATCGAGCACAGGAATGGCCGCCGCGAAACCCGCGTGTTCTACCGGCTGGGGACCGGCGTAGCCGAAAGCGGGTCCGGACGTGAAGCCGTCGAAGAGCAGATAGCCGAAACGGTACGGGCGGTGTCGAGACCGCGCGGATACACGGTGGAGGTGTCGTCGGACGATGAGCAGACAAGTTGGCTGCAGCGCGTGCTGGTCCCGGTTGCGCTGCTCCTGTTTCTCGTGCTCGCCCTGACTTTCGAATCGCTGACCTTGCCCGCACTCGTGCTGTTGGCGGTGCCGCTTACGGTCATTGGCGCAAGCTGGGCGCTGGTCGTCGCCGGCATGTCCCTGGACGAAATGGCCGCGCTTGGCGCGATCGCCCTGTTCGGTCTCACGGTCAATCCAGCCATTCTGCTGGTGGACAGGATGCAACAGAAAGTTCTGGCCGGGGGATGGACGCCCGGCGCCGCGGCGTTCGCTTCCGTGCGGGAGAGGACCCGCCCGGTCCTTATGACGACCGCCACGACGATCGCGGCACTATGGCCGCTGGCGATATCGACCGGCAGGGAGAACGAGATCTGGCCGCCGTTCGCAACGATCGTCATCGGCGGTCTCGTCACGTCGGCGCTCCTGACCCTGCTTATCATCCCCGTCGGTTTCATTCTGTTGCACCGCCTCGACCGGCTGTTCGGCCGCGTCGGTCCCTGGCTGGTCGTCGGCTGGCTCGCGGTCACGTTAAGCATCATGCTGTGGCTCACCCAATCCGGACTCGTTACCTCCCTGTTCTGGCAGGTCGTTGTGGCGATCCTTGTCGGCGGCGGCGCGCTTGCAATCACGGTCGCCATATTCCGCAGGCCCGAAAGGCATGAGCCGGACACCGATTCGGGTCCGCCGGCACTCGAAGCGCGCAACCTGAGAAAGGTGTACGCGCTCCCTGGACCCTTGCGGCGAGCCCTTGCGGCGCCCCGGGTCTTCGCCGCGCGGGCCCTGGCCCAGGGCACCTTCGACCCGGGCGCGCTCAGTGCCGCGAAAGCCTTCAGCCAAAAGGAGGCCCGCGAGAGGCTGTTGCCGGCCCTGGTGTTCACGTTTGCGCCCACGGGGCTTGCCGTGCACGCGGAAAGCGGCGGCTGGCGCCTGTTCTTCTGCATGCTGGCGGCGGCGGGCCTCGTGGGTTTCCTGCGACAGATTCGCCGCAGCCGGGGGCAACTGAACGCCGTCGGCGCGGTGGCGCCGGGTGGCGTCGAGAACTTCCTTGCCGCAGGGGTGCCGTGGGCCGCGCTCGGCGCGTTCGCGTGCGCCGCGCTCCTGCCGCAGCTGGGCGGGAGCGTCGCTGCCGCGAATGTCTTCTGGCCCGTCGCCGGTGCGCTGTTGCTGGGCGCCTGGCAACTCGCCCGACGCAGCGCCGCCGCCCAGGCCAGGGGACAGGTCAAGGAACGCGCCGGCGGAAGGTTCCTGCGCTATCCGCGCACGGTCATGCGCCGCTGGGCGCGCCGCCTGGGCGGCCTGGACCTGCCAGCGTCCCCGGTCGAAGCCCTCCTCGGCACGAATTTCAGGATCGAGAGAGGCATGGTCGGTGTTCTCGGACCGAACGGCGCCGGCAAGACCACGCTTCTACGCCTGCTGACCGGCATCCTGGATCCGACTCGAGGCACCATCACGCTGGGCGGCGTTCGTCTCGACAAGGTGCAAAGGGTGCTCGCGCGCTGGGTCGGCTACCTGCCCCAGGACGCCGGACTGCCCGCCGGGCTGTCTCCCAGGGAATACCTGCGCCATTTCGCGGCGCTGTACGACTTGCCGCCGTCCGAGCGCCATGAACGGGTCGAGCACCTCCTCGGCGAGGTCGGCCTCAAGGACCGGGCCGAAGACCGCATCGGTTCGCTCTCGGGCGGCATGCGACAGCGCGTGTCCGTGGCGCGCACGCTGCTGCGGCTGCCGCCGATCATCGTGGTCGATGAACCCACCGTCGGCCTCGACCCGAGGGAACGGATCCGCTTCCGCAACCTGCTTGCGAACCTGGCGCGCGACCGCATCGTGCTCTTTTCCACGCACGTGGTGGAAGACGTCGCAGTCGCGTGCGAACGCGTCCTGGTCCTCGCCGGCGGCCGATTGCTGTTCGACGGCGCCCCCGGGGAATTGGCCGAAGCGGCGCGAGGAAAGGTATGGGAGATGCAAGCGTCCGCCCTGGATGGCGACGAACTTCCGCCGGGCACCATCCTTGCGGAAGAAACACCGCTCGGCGACGGTCGGATCACGCGTCGGGTGCTGGCGGAGCGATCTCCGGACCCGGACGCCGGAACGCTCGAGTCCAGGCTGGAGGACGGCTACCTGTGGTTGTTGCGCGGTGCGGGAGACGCCGCATGATGGGCGCGCTTTCAGGTCAATTCGAAGCATTTCGCCTCGCGGGCATGACGATCGCCGGCCATCGTTATTGGCTGTTGCCGATCCTGCCGCTCGGATGGCTTCCGATCAGCGCCTGGATCGGTTCGTCAGCCGGATTCGAGCCGGCATCCGCCCAGGGTGCCCTGATCGGACTTCCGCTGACGTTCCTCGCCATATTCCTCGGATTGCGGGTCATCGCCGGCGAGATCGACGGGCGAAGCCTGGAAATCGCCTACACGGTTCCCGGCGGCTGTGAACGCGTCTGGTGGACGAAGCTCGGTGCCGGGCTGCTGCTCCTCGTCGCGGCGGAAGTCCCGCTGGCCGTCGCGACGTGGGTCTTCTTCACGCCGTTCCCCTTCGACGCGCTGTACGGCGCGCTGCAGGCAGCACTTTTCTACATGGTCCTGGCCATGGGAATGGCCACGCTGTTCCGCAGCGAAACGGCCGGAGCGATGCCCACCGCCGCCATCCTGGGCTTCAACGGCATCGTCACGCAGTTCGGGGGCAACCAGGTGCGGGTTTCACCATTCTGGAACCCGCACTCACCCGACCTCGTTGCCGGCGGCGTTTCGGACCCGAGCGAAATCCTGGCCTGGACCGTGCAGAATCGCATCGGCTTCGCCCTGCTCATTGCCGCGATCCTCGCCCTCGCCTTCATGCGCGCCGGACGCAGGGAACGCATGCTCGACCAGTAACCGGCTAGCCCTGCCCGTGCCCCACAAGTGTTCGCTGGACTCTGTCATGCTGGTGAAATCATCCGAGTTCGTCGCGTAGTTGGAAACCGATGGTCATGTATGTGAGCTGGATGTGGCCATGCCACAGGAGTTGCGCGCCGGGTGGGTCGCGCGTGCGGCCGAGCCAGCCGCCGAGGCGCGCGAGCAGTTGCACGGTCTCGCCGAGCTGCGAGGGCGGGTCGAGGTTGCGCGAGCGGGCGAAGCTGGCGAGCACGCGCAGTTCGATGTCGGAGAACAGCAATTCGGGGGGCAACTCGGGCATCTCGCGGCCGAGACGGAGCATCAGTTGGATGCGCCAGCCGACGACCATGTTGATGGCGATGGCGCGCTCGAGGCGCTCGGCGGTGTGGTGCTG
The DNA here is from genome assembly GCA_963668365.1 of Pseudomonadales bacterium. Taxonomy (GTDB): domain Bacteria; phylum Pseudomonadota; class Gammaproteobacteria; order Pseudomonadales; family Azotimanducaceae; genus VXNE01. The sequence continues at coordinate 2,261,811 of OY764266.1, read as the reverse complement.
CAGTTCCTCGACCTTGCAGCCGGATTTGAGGATGCGGAAGTAGTCCTCGATGCGCCAGCGCATGGCGTAGTAGTGGAGGATGCGCCGCGCGTCGTCGACGCCGGTCACGGGCAGGGTGGTGAGCACGAACCACTCCAGCGGCTTGGCGTTCGCGGGCGGCTGCTCCTCGCGGGCGTGCACCACCCACACCTCGACCGGCGCCGCCCCGGGGCACGGCAGCGCGACCGGCTCGTAGCGCAGCGTCATCTCGGCCGAGCGGGCGGGGCGCTTGGTCTTTCCGGCCCGCTTGCTGGCCTTGGCGCGCGCGCTTTGCCGCGTGACCTCGACGGTGCAGGCGCCGCGCACCCGGGCGTTGCGCATCGTCTCGAACAGGCGCCGCGAGACCGGGTTGCCGTCGTCGTCGGTAACCCGCCCCAGGACGCGGTCGACCTTGGCGCGCACCAGCAACTCGACCGTCGGGGCATGCTCGCGCCGTTCGACGAACAGGTCCAGGAAGTCGGCCTCGCGGTCCATGGCGCACACCACGCGGGTGTCGGGCAGTTCCCGGGCCGCCTCGGCACAGTCGCGCAACCCCTCGATCCAGCGAAACGACTTGCGCGCCTCGCGCGGCTTGCGAGCGCGCGCCTCGGGACCGGCGGGCGCCGGGGCGTCGAACCCGGCGCGCAGCACGCCCAGCGGCGTCCCCTCGTCATTGACCGCCAGGGTCGCGTGCAGATGCAGGCCGCGCACCGCCGCGCCGGTCTGGTTCGAGCCGATCGTCCCCAGCCCTTGCGTTCGCCCGCGGCGGGCGAAGTTCAACGTGGTGGCGTCCTGAATGCACAGGACCGTGGACTCCGAGCGCAGGCGCCGCAACGTGCGCTCGCGGTGCGGCTTGAGAATGTTCGCCACCGTCACCTCGCCGTCGGCGGGTTGATCGATGAGCCGGTAGTGTCCCTTGACCAAGGCGCGCGCTCCGTTCGTGGCGCCGGTGATGGCGCGCATCGGACACTGTGCCATATGCCGCGCGCTCTCGACCAGGCGCGCGCTCAGGCGGGCGTCGCCCAGGGGCGCGCCGCCGAACTCGTTGGCCGCCCAGGACGCGGCGTCGAGCCCCTCGCCGGGCGCCAGCGCCGCGGGCGGCGGCGCCGCGAGACGCCGCCGCCAGACCCGGTCGAGTTCGTACAGATACACCGCCTTGGGTGTCTCGCGGGCGGCATGGGCACGGTCCTGGCGCCCGCGCCCGCGCGTCGCGCCGACCCGCACCCAGTTCGCCGCGCGAAAGCTCGCCCCCGTGTGCTCGCGCTCGTCGACGAACGTCTCCAGCAGCCAGGGCCGGTAACCGTGCAGGCGCTCGAAGTCCTCGCCCACCCGCCGCACCACCCGGCCCAGCACATGCGAGGCCAGGTTGCGGCAGCGGACGCCGGGACGAATCAGAAACCGGCACAACCCCGCCACGCGATGCAGCCGCGCGCGGCGGCGCGCATCGTCCCAGCCGATCCAGGCGTCGCGAGCCCGCAGCCGCCGCGCCGAGGCCGCGAACCCCACCGCCCCCAGCCAGCCATGCGCCGAGCCGACCAGATAGCGCAACTGATGGCCGACGAAAGGACCCGCACCACGCGGGTGCTCGCGCGCCATCAGGGTATTCCAGATCAGGCGATGTTCGTCGCTGTCGACCCGAATCAGCGCAAGCTCTCGCAACTCACCCGCCTCGCCGGGGACATCCCTGGCCGGCGCCACGCACTCCGCAAGCTGGCGCGGTCCGCGCCCAGCACCGCCCACCCTTCGCGGCGCCGGTAGCGCGACCTGACCCGCCGCCTCCAGCCCGCGCAATGCCCGGCAGCAACTCGCGCGCTGCAGACGGCCGCGCCCGTCGCGCAGCTCGAACGCCTCGCACACCCGATCGGCAACCTGCCCGAGCCCCGTGACACCCTCCGAAACCGCCGTGTTCAGCACGTCTTGAAGCTGGCCAATGTCAGCCCGCAGGCGACCTCCAACCTGGGTCTGAACCTCCATGCCGCGTACCGTAGCGCAACGGCATCTTGAAGTCCAGCAGATACTTGTGGGGCACGGGCAGGGCTAGCCGGCGAACAACGCCCGCACCGGCCGCAGCCAGGACCTCGGCGAGACTTGGCCGACCTCGACCTCCTCGCAACCGGTGAACGCCGCGTAATCGATCACCGCGTCCCGGAAGGCCGACAGGAACGCATCCGACACGTCGCCTTCAAGGAACAGCGCCTTGATCTCGAAGCGCCCTTCGGAACGATGTGACTTGCAGTCCATCCGGCCAAGAAAACGGTCCCGGTACAGCAAGGGCAGCACGAAGTAGCCGTAACGTCTTTTCGCCGCAGGGACGTAGCACTCGAGGGTGTAATCGAAGTCGAAAAACCGGGCGGCGCGCTGGCGCTGGATGACCACGTTGTCGAACGGCGACAGGATGCGGACCATCGGAGCGAATCGCCTGGGCGCGGCATCGAACGTGCCCGGTCGCGCATAGATCGGTTCGCCCGCGGCGGTCCGATACGCCAGGAGCCCGCCCGCTCCAACACGCTCCTCGAGCCGCTGGCGCACCGTGGCGCGCAGCGCCGGGTCGCGGCGCAGGTAGTTGATGTTCCTTGCTGTCGCGAAGCCGTGGGCCCGCAGCGTCACGTCGATGAGATGGTCGGCATGCTCCCGCGCGCTCGGCTCGCTCGCATCGACCGTCGACGGCAGGAATCGCTCGGCAAGCTCGTAGCGCTTCTGAAAGCCTCGTCGTTCGATGCTGAGCAATGCGCCCTCCATGAACAACTGCTCGAGCGCCCGCTTGGCGGGCTTGCGGTCCCACCAGCCCGAGCGGCGCCGGCGCGTGTCTTCGAAATCCCTGGCGAAAAGCGGGCCCTCGGCGCGAATCCGATCCAGCACCCGCGCGCGCAGGCGCGGGTCCCTGTCGCGATGCCACCAGCCCCACTCCCCGTTCGCGACGCCCCGCATCATGGGCAGGGCGAAGCGATAGTCGCGCATCGGCAGGTAGCAGGCCGCGTGGCTCCAGTACTCGAAGGCGCGATGCGCCCCGACGAGACGGTTGAGCAGCGATTCATCGTAGCTGGCGACCCGGTTGTAGAGGATGTGGTGATGCGCCCGGGAGACCACGGATATGGTGTCGATCTGGACGTGGCCGATCTGGCAAAGGGCCTTCTCCGCTCCGGCCATCCCGGATCCGAGCTTGCGCCTTCGGGCGAGGCCCTGGTGTTCGAGCGCTACGCTGCGCAATTTGCGAGGGCTGGGCGAAGGGTTCAAGCGGACTCCCGTGTCACCGGGCGCCGAAAGTCCATCGCCGGCAAACGATGGTGACGCGATAGTCGCCCCGCGTTGCGGTGAGCTTCCGCGGCTGGCGCCTGCCGTCCCAATCGTCCCACGCGGCGACCTCGACGTTCCAACCCAGTTGCGTGAACGTGTCGGCGTCCAGGCCGCTCACCGGCCACGCCGGTGACGGGCGGCCGGTGATCCAGCTCGACAGCGCGCGAATCGGAATCTCCAGCCGAAGCTCGCGGCGAATCCAGTCTCGGGCATCCGCGTCGATGACGCGCTCACCGCGGGATGTACGCACCACCAGCGTGCCGCCGTCCGCGATGAGGTGTGTTCGGCCCTGGCCCAACGGCCCCCAGAACTCCACATCGAAGCCGGACTCGTACTGTCGCCAGAGAAACTCCGCGCTCGTGCCCGTCGTGCCGGCCACGGCTCCAACGCGCCCGGCAACGCTGAAATCCAACTCCCCGTGCATCGGCGGCAGCGTCGAGCAAGCGCCGGCCAAAAGCGCCGTCAACCAAAAAAAACCATTGACCAGTAGGGGGTTAGCGCTTCTCGGTCTTCCCATTCGCGAGGCCGGGTAGGCGCACTCATCTGGTACCATTACGGTTTTCCATCGTCGCGTTCAAATGGCCCTTCTGGCTTACGGCGTCAGTTTCCGAACCGCGCCCATCGACATGCGGGAGCGCATCGCATTCGCGACGCGGGAGTTGCCGCGTGCGCTCTCCCGTCTTGGCGAAGTCCGGTCGCTGTCCGAAGCCGCGATTCTCTCGACCTGCAATCGTACCGAAATTTACTGCGCGCTAGATGCGCCGAGTCACGAGCCGGTCGCGGATTGGCTTGCGCGGGAATGCGACCTCCCGGTTGACGAACTCGATGGCACCGCCTATTCGCTATGGAACGACGAGGCGGTGGCGCACGTCATGCGGGTCGCCGCCGGTCTCGAGTCCCAGGTGCTCGGCGAGCCCCAGATCCTGGGCCAGGTCAAGTCCGCGTTCGATGCCGCGCGGCAAGCCGACGCCGTTGGGCCGGAACTCGACCTGCTGCTCCAGAGTTCGCTCAACGCCGCCAAGCGCGTGAGAACCGAAACGGACATCGGCAAGAACCCGATCTCCATCGCCTACGCCGCCGTCATCATGGCGCAGCATATCTTCGCCGACCTGTCGATGATCGACGCGCTGCTCGTCGGCGCCGGAGAGATGATCGATCTCGTGGCGCGTCACCTGCGCCAGGCGCGCGTCCGCAACATCGGCATCGCCAATCGCACGTTCGATACCGCCGACGCCCTGGCACGCGCAAACGGCACCGGCAGCGCAATCCGCCTGGACGAACTCGGGAAGCACCTTCCGCAGTACGACATCGTCATCAGTTCCACCGGCAGCGCGAGCCACGTCATCACGAGACACATGATCGAAGGCGCGATCCGCGAGCGGCGCCACAGGCCGATGTTCCTGGTGGATATCGCCGTGCCGAGGGACATCGAACCCGCCGCGAGCGATCTTGAGGACGTGTTCCTGTACTCGATCGATGATCTCACCGAGGTCATCGAGGACAACGCGGCAATGCGACGCGAGGCGGCCGAACAGGCCGAGACGATGGTTTCGGAAGGCGTCGAGCGCTACGCCAGGGAGCGGCGCGTGCGGAACAACCAGGTATTGCTTCGCCAGTTTCGCCGACGCGCCGAGGCGGCCCGCGACGAGGAGCTCGCCCGCGCCCTGCAACGCCTCGGCAAGGAGAACGATCCCGAGAAGGTGATCGAGCGACTGGCGCGGGACCTGACCAACAAGCTTGTCCACGGGCCCATTGCGGCGATCCGGGACGCCAGCGCCGACGGCAGAACCGACATTCTCAACTACCTGCGCTCGCGCTACGGATTGGATTGACATGCTGTCCGCGACCCTCGCAGCCAAGCTGGACCAGTTGATCGACCGCCAGAGCGAACTGTCGTCGCTGCTTTCCGATCCCGAGGTCGTTGCCGACCGCAACCGCTACACCGCGTTCATGAAGGAGTTCGCGGAGCGCGAGCCGGTGCTGGTCGCCTACAACGCCCTGAAAGAGGCGACTTTCGCGCTGGACGAATCCAGAACGCTGCTCGACGACGAGGACCCGGAACTGCGGGAACTCGCCCAGGAAGATGTCGAGGTTCGCCAAGCCGAGGAGGAACAGGCCGAGCAGGAGCTGAAACGTCTGCTCCTGCCGAGGGACCCCGACGACGCGCTCGACGTGTTCCTCGAAGTTCGCGCCGGCACCGGCGGCGATGAAGCCGCGCTGTTCTCGGGAGACCTGTTCCGCATGTACGGCCGCTACGCGGAGGAGCGCGGCTGGCGCCTCACGAGGCTCTCGGAGCGCATCGCGGAGCACGGCGGCTACAAGGAGGTTGTCGCCCGCATCGCGGGCAAGAACGTATTCGAACGGCTGAAGTTCGAGTCTGGCGTGCACCGGGTCCAGCGCGTGCCGGAGACGGAATCCCAGGGACGGATCCATACCTCGGCCTGCACGGTCGCGGTCTTGCCTGAACAGCCGGAGATAGAGGCCGTGCAAGTCGACGCCAAGGATCTGCGCCTCGACACCTTCCGCGCGTCAGGCGCCGGCGGTCAGCACGTCAACAAGACCGACTCCGCAGTGCGCCTGACGCACCTGCCGTCGGGCATCGTCGTCGAATGCCAGGACGAGCGGTCCCAGCACCAGAACAGGATGCGGGCGATGTCGCTGCTGAACGCCAAGCTGCTCGACCAGGCGCGCGCGGAACAACGCAACGAGCGCGATCAGACGCGCCGCAACCTCGTCGGCACGGGCGACCGTTCGGAGCGCATCCGAACCTACAACTTCGCCGAACGACGCGTGACCGACCACCGCATCGGCCTGGTGCTCTACAAGCTCGACGAGATACTGGACGGAAACCTCGATGGTTTCATCGATCGACTGGCCGAAGAACACCAGGCAGACCTGCTGGCCGGCATGGGCGAGGAAGAGTGAACACCCTGGGGACCTGTTTCTCCCTGGCTTGCCGGGCGCTTCCCAGGGCGGAGGCCGAACTGTTGACGGCACACGCGTTGCAACAGCGGTCGAGTTCGCTCTACGCATTCCCCGAACGCCGGGTTGCGGACAGGCTGGCCCTGCGACACGCGGCATGTATCGACCGGCGCCAGCGCGGCGAGCCGGTGGCCTACATCACGGGAGAGCGCGGATTCTGGAACCTGACGCTGGCCGCGGATCGTCGCGCGCTGATTCCCCGCCCGGAAACGGAGCGCCTGGTCGAGGCCGCGCTGGAGCGCATGTCCGGCGCGCCGCGCGTGCTGGACCTCGGAACCGGCTCCGGCGCCATCGCGCTGGCCGTGGCGGCCAGTTGTCCGACGGCGCGCGTCGAAGGGGTCGACCGCGATCCCGCTTGCCTGGACCTCGCGCGGCGCAACGCCGAACTGCTCGGCATCGGCGCCACCTTTTACGAGTCCGACTGGTTCTCGGCGGTCGAAGGCAGGTACGACGCGATCCTGTCCAATCCTCCCTACGTTGCCGAAGGCGATCCGCATCTCGACCGGGGGGACCTGCGCTTCGAACCGCGCGGAGCGCTGGTGGGCGGCAGGGACGGTCTGTCGCATATCCGTCGTATCGTGCGCGAAGCGCCGGACCACCTTGTTAAAGACGGAGTTCTGCTGGTCGAGCATGGCTACGACCAGGCCGAACCCGTCCGCAACCTGTTCCGGGACGCGCGCTTCCACGGCGTTGAAACGCTGGTCGATCTGGCTTCCCTCCCGCGCGTCGCCCTGGGGCGAAGGACGTGAACGACGAGCAGCTCCTTCGCTACAGCCGGCAGATCATGCTGCCGGAGTTCGACGTCGCCGGACAGGAGCGCCTCCTGTCCGCCCGCGTGCTGATCGCCGGCGTCGGCGGACTCGGCTCGCCGGCCGCGCTGTACCTCGCCGCAGCCGGCGTCGGCCACCTCACCCTCGCCGACGACGACGCCGTGGACCTGTCCAACCTGCAGCGCCAGATCGCCCATGGCGAAGCGACCCTGGGCCAGTCCAAGGCCACCTCCGCGGCCTCGGCGATCTCCCGCATCAACTCCACGGTCAGCACGGCACCCCTTTGCTCCAGGCTCGAGGGCGGCGTCCTCGCGGCGGCGGTGGCCGATGCGGACCTCGTGCTCGACGCCACCGACAACATGGCGAGCCGCGTCGCCATCAATCGTATCTGCGTGGACACCCGGACACCGCTGGTCTCCGGGGCCGCGATTCGCATGGAAGGACAGGTCGCGGTGTTCGACGCAAGGACGGCGGACTCCCCCTGCTACCAGTGCCTGTATCCGGAAGGCGAAGGCGAAGAGTTGAACTGTGCCGAGAACGGGGTCATCGCCCCCCTGGTCGGCATCGTCGGAACGGTGCAGGCGATGGAAGCCGTGAAGCTGATCGCCGGCGTCGGCGACACCCTCGTCGGCCACGTGCTCTATCTCGACGCCAAGCGCATGGAGTGGCGAAAGTTCGTGCTGCCGAGAAACCCGAACTGCGCGGTTTGCGGCAAGCGCGCCGAACCGAAGAACTGACCGTGGCCGACGACATTGTCGATGTCCTGATCGTAGGCGCCGGCGCATCCGGCGCCGCCGTCGCGTGGAGCCTCGCCGAAACCCGAATGCGCATCATGTGCATGGAACAGGGCGACTGGATGAATCCCGCCGAGTACCCGAGCACCCGGCGCGACTGGGAAGTGCTGCAGGGCAGGGATTATTCCATCAGCCCCAATTTCCGCCACCGCGCGGCGGACTACCCGATCAACGACGACGAATCGCCCATCGCGGTCGCCAACTTCAACGCCGTCGGCGGCAGCACGATCCTCTACTCGGCGCATTTCCCGCGTTTTCACCCGTCCGATTTCCGCGTCAGGTCCCTCGACGGCGTCGCCGACGACTGGCCGATCGACTACGCCTTGCTCGACCCCCATTTCGCCGAAAACGATCGCAATATCGGTGTCGCCGGCCTGGCCGGCGATCCGGCCTATCCGCCGCACGACCCGCCCTTGCCCCATGTGCCGATGGGTCGCATGGGCGAAAAGATGGCAAGCGGTTTCAACAAGCTCGGCTGGCACTGGTGGCCGTCGGACAGCGCCATCGCGACCCGCCAGTACGAAGGCCGCGAGCAATGCGCCAACCTCGGTCCGTGCAACGCCGGGTGCGCCACGGGCGCCAAGAGCAGCGCCGACGTCACCTATTGGCCCATGGCGCAACGCGCCGGGGTCGAACTGGCGACGAACTGCCGCGTGCGCGAAATCACGGTGGACGCGCGGGACATGGCCACCGGCGTCGTCTACTACGACGCGAACGGCGTCGAACGCCGCCAGCGCGCGGAAGTGGTGATCATGGCATGCAACGGTGTCGGCACTCCGCGCCTGTTGCTCAATTCCGTTTCCGCCCACTTTCCTCAAGGACTCGCCAATCGGTCGGGCCTGATGGGCAAGAACCTGATGCTCCACCCGTGGGGCAACGTCACGGGGGTGTTCGACGAGCCGCTCGAATCACACTACGGCCCGCAGGGATGCTGCATCCTGAGTCAGGAGTTCTACGAAACCGATCGGTTGCGCGACTTCGTGCGCGGCTACAACATGCAGATCGTACGCGGCAGCGGACCCGTCGGCACGGCGCACGAGGGCATGCACAGTGGAACGATTCCCTGGGGCGCGGGACATCACGAGGCGTTCGAAAAGCACTACGACCGAACCATCAGGTTGGGAATCTGCTGCGAAGACCTGCCCGAGGAGTGCAATCGCGTCACGCTGGACCCCGAACTCAGGGACTCAAACGGCATTCCGGCGCCGAAAATCACCTATCGACTGAGCGAGAACAGCGAGCGCATGCTGCGACACGGGCTTGAGAGAGGCAGCGAAGTCATGCGCGCGGCTGGAGCGTGGAAAGTCACGAAGCACGGACCGCTCCGCATGGCCGGCTGGCACCTGCTCGGAACGGCCAGAATGGGCGCCGACCCGGAACGGTCCGTCGTGAACGCCTGGGGACGAAGCCACGATGTCCGCAACCTGTTCATCGTCGACGGCAGCGTCTTTGTGACATCGGGCGGCGTCAACCCGACCACCACGATCCAGGCGGTGGCGCTCTACATCGCCGATTCGATGAAGAAGAACCTCGCCAACCTGTTCGACTAGCGCTCCATCACGAAATCGCGCAGGGGTTCAATTCCGGTCTTCCAACCCGCAATCCCGCTGACACAAGGCGGCAGTCTTTACCCTGAAATATGTTTGTCTACCCATCAGATTTCAAGGTACGCTTGTCGCATGATACGACGTCCTCAACAACTCGGCCGGTTGCGAACGCTTCTGCGCAACAATCCGATTGTCGCCATTCTCGGCGCCAGGCAGGTTGGCAAGACAACGCTGGCGAGAGATCTCCAAAACGAGTGGAAACAACCTTGCCACGCCTTCGACTTGGAGAGCCAACGCGACATTGTCCGGTTGGCCGACCCGGAGTTGGCACTTGAACCGCTCAAAGGACTTGTCGTGCTGGATGAGGTTCAGCGAATGCCCCACCTGTTCCCGTTGCTCCGGGTGCTTGCAGACCGAAGACCAATCCGGACCAGATTCCTTGTGTTGGGCAGCGCCTCGCCGGATTTGCTTCGGCAAGGGAATGAGACCTTGGCAGGACGTCTGGCGATGCACGCCCTCGACGGGTTCTCCCTACGGGAAGTGGGCATCGAGAACCACTCGAAACTCTGGCTTCGCGGTGGCTTCCCTCGCTCGTTCCTGGCGCCAACCAACGCAGCAAGCCAGGACTGGCGCGAGGATTTCATCAGCACCTTCCTCGAGCGAGACATGCCGCAGCTTGGCATTCGTGTAAGCGCTGCCACGCTCAGGCGGTTTTGGACAATGCTCGCCCATTATCACGGCCAGATCTGGAACGCCTCGGAATTTGCCCGAAGTTTCGGAGTGAACCATACGACCATCCGACACTACCTTGACATCCTCACGTCGGCGTTTGTCGTACGGCAACTCCAACCATGGCACGAAAACCTGAAGAAGCGTCAAGTCAAAGCCCCGAAGGTCTACCTTGCCGACTCCGGTCTATTGCACGCGTTGCTAGGAGTCATCAACAGGATTGACCTTGATGCGCATCCAAAACTCGGCGCGTCCTGGGAAGGATTTGTGATTTCTCAGGTGACCCGGCTCCTCACTGTCCGACCGCACGAGTGTTTCTTCTGGGCGACTCACACAGGCGCCGAACTCGACCTGCTGGTTGTTCGCGGCAGAAAGCGTTGGGGCTTCGAAGTCAAACGCACGTCGGCGCCAGCCGTCACGCCGTCCATGCGGACCGTTCTAGCCGACTTGAAGCTCCAGCGCCTTGTTGTCATTCATGCCGGCCGACATTCTTTCGACATGGCGAACAAGATACGAGCAGTTGCGTTGTCACATGTGCTGGACGAATTGAAGCCGTGGTAGGGCCGCATGGTGGCCGAGATGCGGTGCGGGCTAACGCCAGGAGATTGTCCGAGAACTCGAAAATTCACGATTTTGCGAAAAATGCATTCTCGGACTGCCTTGCATGGAAGTACGCCTCCGGCGACGGGGGGAATGCTGGCACTTCCTTGCGCGTCAGCGGTCGGGGAAGCGCCCCCGGCCGAAGGCTCCTAGACCAGGTCCCTGACGCGTTCCGCGACAGCTTCGACGCCCTCGGCAAAGGACAGGTAGTCGACAATGCGGCCAAAGGGATCGACCACGTAGACCGTCGATGCGTGAGACACCTGGTAGTCCTCCGCCCGGCGCGGCGGGGCGTCCTGGAGGAAGGTCTTGAATGACGCCGCCACGCCCTCAAGGGCCGCGCGGGAGCCGGTCAACCCTACGAAACGATGATCGAAGCGCTCGACGTAGGCCGCGACTTTCGCGGGGACGTCGCGCTCCGGGTCCACCGATATGAACACCGGCGTGACGCCGCGCGCGTGCCCGGTGGCGTCAAGTTGCGCCATCACGCGGGTCAGGTTGCTCATATGCGTGGGGCAGATGCCGTGGCAGTTCGTAAACCCGAAGAAGACCAGCAGGTGGCGACCGCCGAAGTCCTTTTGCGTGACCGTATCCCCGTGCTGGTTCGTCAGCGAAAAGGTCACCCTTCCATCGGCTTCGTAATTCCTGGCCACCAGGGCGAGGGCGAAAGACGTGGCGACACCGGCGAGAGCCAGGGCAAAGAAACCGATGCTCTTCGTTCGCGGCGACATGTTCATGCTGCCTCACCTTCCTCGCGCGGCGAAGACGCCGACCGCGCGCCAAAGAACACGGGATACAACCACGTCACCGACAGCGTGATCCCGACCACCAGGAAACCCCGACCCAACAGTACTTGATCGTCGATCAGATAACTATTGCATAGCCGGTCCGAAGAGATGGGATACAGCCAGCAGAGACGAAAACACATCGCCAGGAACTCTATCTTCTCGTGGGCTCGCTTACCCAAGGTTTTTCAGCGTTTCACGGGAGTCCTAAAGGTTCTCTTAACATACTGATAAACATTTGTTTTTCGACTCTCCGAGTTTCTCGGCGGTACGCTGCATCGACGCAGAAATCACGTAACGAAACGAGTAACCCGATATGGATTCCACCACGAAAAACCGACCCCGGCGGCTGTCCGCCACCTTCGTCAGAACCGTCAGCACCCGGCCGCTACGGCGACGGCCACGGCCTGAGCCTCCTCGTCAAGCGCCGCGCCTGCGGCGACCTCACCAAGTCCTGGACGCAGGCCATCCGGCCCAACGGCAGAACCACAAGCGTCGGCCTCGGCGGCTACCCGGTCGTCACGCTCGCCGCGGCGCGCGAGCGGGCGCTCGACAACGCCCGCGCCGTCGTCGACGGGCGCGATCCCCGGCGGCGCGTGCAGCGTGCGCCGACCTTCGCGCAGGCATGCGAGACGGTGGTCGCAATCCACGCCGAGAACTGGAAGGGAGGCAAGAACGAGCGCCAGTGGCGCGCCAGCCTGCGCGACTACGCCATGCCGAAGCTCGTGCGCAAGCGCGTCGACGCCATCACCTCCGCGGACGTCATGGGCGTGCTGCTGCTGATCTGGTCGACGAAGCGGCAGACGGCGCGGCGCGTCCGCCAGCGCATCGGCGCGGTGATGAAGTGGGCGGTCGCGCAGGGCCACCGCGATGACAACCCGGCCAGCGACGCCATCTCCGCCACGCTGCCGAACAACCGCATGGCGACGAAGCACCAGCGGGCGCTGCCGCACGCCGAAGTCGGCGCCGCCCTCGCGCGGGTGCGGGCCTCCGGCGCCTATCTCGCCACCAAGCTGGCGTTCGAGTTCCTCGTGCTCACGGCGAGCCGGTCCGGCGAGGTCCGCCAGGCCCGCTGGGAGGAGATCGACCGCGACGCCGCGGTCTGGACGATCCCTGGCGAGCGCATGAAGACGGGCCACGAGCACCGGGTGCCGCTCCCACCCAGGGCGCTCGAGATGCTCGACGAGGCCGCCCGCCTGTTCGACGGCGACGGGCTCGTGTTACCTTCGCCCACGAGGCGGGTGCTGAACCACTCCACGATCACCAAGCTGCTGGGCGAACTGGGCATCGACGCCGTGGCGCACGGCTTCCGGTCCTGTTTCCGCGACTGGGCCGCGGAGTGCACGGACGCTCCCCGCGAGGTGTGCGAGCTGGCTCTGGCGCACGTCAACAGCGACCGGGTCGAGGCGGCCTACCGCCGCACCGACCTGTTCGACCGGCGCCGGGAACTCATGGACGCCTGGGCGGCTTACGTCTCGTAGCCAGCCACCGGCCGCTCCGAGCCCGCCGCAAGCCGAGGCCCCGTCGGGATCTCGGCCCATCCGGGTGACGATCCCTGCCGCTTGCGCCCTCCGGGCGCCGGGAACGGTGCGTGTCGCGTCCGATCCGCGCCGCCGCGAACTAGCTGCCGTCCTCGTCGTCCGCCGCAGGTTGAGCGGCCACCGCCGCGTTCTCCCGCCGAAGCCGCTCCAGCTGCTCGCGCTGCACTTCCAGGCTCAGTTCCCGGTACTCCCGAAGCGCGTCGCCGATGCCGGTGCCGATCGGCCACGCCACCGCGAGGCAGAGCACGCCCACGCCCGCGATTTTGCTCCACAGCCACCAGTCCCGGTCCATCGGCTGACGATCCCACTTCGCTTCGTGGGTGCTGACGCCCACCCAGCGCATCCACCAGCGACGCCGCCCTTCGACTTCGACCTCGTCGCGGTCGACGTCCCAGTGAGCCGCCGCGGCTGCGCCTCCCTGACCGTGAACGCGTCCACGTCGACCGTCACGTTCGGCCCCGGCAGGCGGCAGCGGATAGGTCCAGGGTCCCGCATCGGCTATCCCGAGCGTTCCCTGATGCGCGAGGCGGGGCGGTCTTCGGCGGTATCTGCCGACCGTTCCCTGAGCGGCCACGCCTAGCCCGCTGCGCCAGCCCTGTCGCCCGAGGCGTCCGCCTGCTCGCCGCCGCCCGGCGGTTTCGGCCAGCCGACCAGCAACGCTTCCAGGAACGCGAGCAGTTCGTCGGTTGCATGGAACCGCCGACCGTCGTCCGCCACGGGACGGGTTCGCGCCAGGGCGCGCTCCTTCAACGTGATGTCGGCGTGGACGTACATCTGGGTGGTTTCCACACGCTCGTGTCCCAGCCAGAGGGCGATGACGGTGCGGTCCACGCCATTGTGCAGAAGCTCCATGGCGGCGGTGTGCCTCAGAACGTGCGGCGTGACGCGCTTGTTCGCCAACGTGGGGCACGTTTGCGCGGCGACAGCCGTGTATTTGCGCACGATGCGTTCCACGGCATCCCGGCTCAACGGCGTTCCCCGCGCGGTCGTGAACAGAGGATCGTCCGGGCCACATCCGTGCTCGTCGATCCAGCGGCGCAAGACCTCGCGGCTGTCCGAACGGAGCGGCGTGGCGCGCTCCTTGCGGCCCTTGCCCGTGCATCTGACATGGGCGCCCGTCCCGAGATGAACGTCGCACACGCGCAGGCCGACGGCTTCGGAGACGCGCAAGCCCGTCTGGAGCATCACCAGCAGCAGCGTCCGGTCGCGCCGGCCGAACCAGGTGGCGTCCGGGCTCGCCACGAGGGCCTCCATCTCGTTGCGTGCAAGGAAGTCCACGACGGGCTTGTCGTGGCGTTTCGTCGGGATCGCCAGAACCTGCTGGCAGTGCAGCAGAAGCTGTGGCTCGTTGACCGCGACGTACTTGAAGAACGAGCGGATCGCGGCCAGCCGCGCGTTCCGGGTCCGCGCGCTGTTGCCGCGCGCCTCCTCGCAGAAGGAGAGGAAGTCTCCGACGAGGTCCGCGATCGGAAGTTCCGTTGGCGCACGACCGAGGCGGTCTTGGGCGAAGCCGAGCAGGAGCCGGAACGTGTCGCGGTAGCTCGCCACGGTGTTCGGGCTCGCCTGCATCTGCGTGAGCAGCCGCTCAGTATGCCCAGGCGGGCGCCCCAGGTGGCGTTGCCGGCGTTGCCGTAGTGGTCCCGCCACGCCAGGAAGAGTTCCGGTGGGATCCCACGCTGCCGGCGTATTCGACGAACTTGCGCAGGAAGAACTCGGCGGTCGAGAGGACGTAGCCCGGGCTGCGCCGCGTTGCGAGGTGGTCGTTCAGGTGTTGGGCCATCCTGGTCATTGGCGGTCTCCCTCCGTCGGCCAGGGGCGGGAGATGGACCGGAGTGCGTCCACATCGTGCTGCGCGTAGATCGTCGTGGTCTTCGCCGACCGGTGTCGCAGCACGTCCCCGACCTCCTCCAGCGATGCGCCCTTGCGGAGCATGTCCGTGGCAAGGCTGTGCCGCAGGACATGCGCTCCCACATGCGATCGGGGCGGCGTGACGCCGGTTGCCTCGTACGCCTCCGCGAGCATCCGGCGCACCCGCACGCGCTTGAGCCGACCGAACGGTACCTTCGTGGAGACGAACAGGGCGCGGTCGCGGCCCCGCCGTTCATGGCGGATGTAGTCGATGATCGCCTCGGGTTCGCGCAGCCCGAGTCTGGCCATGGTCAGGACCATGGCGTAGTTCCTCTTCGCCGCCTTGCCGCGCTGTCCGACCGCCGCCACCACGCGGTTCACCTCGGCAGGCGTGAGGTAACGCGGGATCTTCCTCGGCACACCTTTCACGGAGGGAACGGCCTTGCTCAGATCGCGCGCCGTCCGACCGCTCCACAACAGGAACCGGAACAGGTTGCGAGATGCGAAGGCATGTCCCGGTTCCGGCTCCCGGCAGCTCGCACCGTCGCCATGAAGGCGGTGATGTCGTCCGGCGCGATGTCCCGGGCATCGCCGAACTCCTCGCCGAAGCGGAACGCGAGAAAGCGGTCGTGGACCCTGGGACATACGTAAATCGTGCTGTCTGCGAGCCCGCGCATCTGCTTGAGGTGGCGCCGGTACTCGCGGCGCTGGCTGCTCGGCGCCAGCCCGGCCGCGATCTCCGAGAACAGGGGAAGCGCCGCCTCCTCGTCGAGTTGCCGCGGCGACATGCCGCGCGTCTCCATGGCTTCCGCCACCGCGCTGGCGAGACGGCTGTGCCGCAACACCACGGGGCCGCAGTACCCCGCCGTGTCGATCTGTCGGGCGAAGCCCTCCACATGGCGCTCGAGCTCGCTCGGTGCCCCGCGATCCTTGGTGCTGATGGATTTCATAGGTTTTTTCCTTCACTTGGGAAGGAGCAACCTATGTCAACGCGCTGCCCGCGCCACCTCGATTATGCCGCGTTGTCTAGCAGAATCTGCCGAAATCCATGAGCACTGCGGGAGTAGATCGGCATAATCCGAACGTCGGCATAGTGGTTATGTGTAGCTACACATAAGACCTACTTGAGGTGACCACGCTCGCGGTACACCTCAGCCAAGTCCAGATCGAGGTCCTCGATTCGATCATGAGCGGCAGGCGCGACTACCACTTCGACGACCACAGCCGCGGCCACGCCATCGGCGAGATCCTGCTCAAGCACCACCGGCTGCTCGGGGAACGCGACGACCGCAAGGCCGAGGCGGACGCCGCCCAGGAAGCGCTCCGCGACCAGATCGTTGCCGTGATCCAGGAACGGGACGCCGTCCGCAGGGCGCTCGATGCCGAGCGCGCCACCCGTCGCGGCGACCGCCAACGGCAGGCCCGCGTCCGCGACAGTCTGCGCGGCGTGGGCTACCGCATGCCAAGGCCCGGCGACGCCTGAGTCGCGCCCGCGTGGCGGGCGCGCAGACGGTTTCCCGCAACGGGAAGGCGACCGCCGTGCCCGGCATCCGTCCGGGCACGGGCCAGGCCGGACGGTGATTTCCGGACAGCGTTGCCGGATGCCGGGGCCGGCGCCGCCGGGGCTCGCCGGTCTCAAGTCCGCAGCGCCGCCGAGTGTGCGGAAATCGTCCGTTTGTCGGTCGGCGACATGGTACGGGTCAAAGCCTCGCTCCCCGACGCTTGCCGACCTCCGTCTGTCCCGGTTCAGCGTTCCCGAGAACTACCAGAGCCTGCCTTTAACGCTTCCTTCCACGGTACTTCCGGGTTCCCGCACTCTGCCGACTCACCACTCGCCCCCCCGGCCGAACGCACTAGTGACCGCGAACAGATACGAGTACGCGCCTACTGTCTTTTCACGCCCCCCTGCCACTAGATCCGCACCTAGACCGAGCGCCCCGATCGTCGCACCCAGAATATCGCCGCCCAGAACAGACCACGCCCCTCCCGCGATTCCCATCGACCATGATTTCAAGTTCTTGCGCACAGACCGTCCCATGGAACGCCGGGTGTCGTGGGCGAGGTCGGCAATTTCTTGCCTCCTTCCCAACAGCGCGGCCTCCCGCTCCTCTGGATCGCTGATCCGTCCCAGTTCCACCAGGAAACCCCGAAGACTCCGCATGTACGCCTTGTGCGCCTCCCGGTGTTCCTCCCTGAGCTTAAGCACTTCCTCAAGCGGGATGGTGGACAGGTCCAGCGTCACTGGCTCCAGGTCCAGCTTGACCACGCCTTCGCAGGACGGCATTCGCTCCCTAGATAGCGTGTTCAGCAGGTCGGTTGCCGCCTCGGGATAGTCCGTCGCCGGATGTATGGCCATGCCACGACGGTCTCCAGCTTCTCGCGCGAGCTGACCGAGGATCACCAATATCGTCGTGCGAACTACTGGATGAAGCGGGATCGAAACGCCGTCTTCGCTCGGCCTCGCTAACCCTCGCTGCCCAAGTTCGTCGACCAGAAACTGCGCGAGATCCGCGTCCGCGCTGCAACCCATCCGCGATTGAGAAAGTTCCGCGAAGTAGCGTTCCTCCGGCAGTCCGTCAAAAACACCCACCACGAGCAGTTCGACCATGATCTCTGCCAGCTTCTCGGCCACCTCGGCGTCGATCCACTCTTTGGGTTCCAGAATCCGAAGGAGCCCCTGCTCCTCCAAAGGGCCGGCGAGCGATGGATCCGCGTCCCGATGACGCCCGCGCATGTAGTCGGGCAGCAGAATCGCAACGTCGTCAAAGAAGAGCAGCAACGACTTGATCCAGTCTCCTTCCCCCGCTCCCCAATACGGAGCGGGATAGTAGTAAGCGGTATCCTTCATTCCTTCTGTTTTCTCTTTTGGTTGTGCTTGATGCGTTGGGTTTCACGCCAGAAGTGACTATCCCCAGATGCTCAAGGCGGATCACCGTACGCATCCTTGCGATGCCGCACGTGAACCACATCAACCTGAGCCGACTTAGAGTCGACTCGATAGACGATGCGGTAGTCGCCCACGCGGACACGCCGAAATCTGCGCCACGGGCCCCTCAGCATAGGGCCTGCGAAGGGTTCGCTAGCCAAGCCATCAATTGCTTCGACTAGCCGAGGTTGAGCGGCTTGGTCGATGCGGTTCAGTTCCCGTACTGCTCGCCGCTCAATCCTGACGTTGTAAGTCACGCTTGACGTCGGACCAGTTGACCCATTCAGCGTCTTCTAGACGCTCATCGGCGAGTATGCCGTCACACGCATCCATGTCCCGGACGACCAACGCCTCGCGGTACACCCCCTCAGCATCGCGTTGCTTCTCCGCAGTCGGTCTCGTGGCCTCCAAGATGTCGCCAAAGTCTACGGTTTCGCTGGGTGATCCACCCTCGGCTTCCGCCTCGAGGGCGGTCCACGAGAACGTATCTGTTGCGTTTCTCCTCATGCGTCTTCTCGCTATGCTAAACCCTATAATCTACGTTGTGTTCTTCAAGAAACTTGCAGACGACGTCCGCATTGACCGCTTGTCCCACATGGTAACTCGCATCGTCTCCACCGAAGCCCAACCGGTAATGTCTCGTACGTACCTGAATACCGCAGACGTTCGCTTCCCGGTCGGCAAGCGGTCCACCACTCTGTCCCAATAGGCCCGGCGAAGTTACCTCAATGTGCTTGTCGCCAGACCAAATGGCGTACCTCGCTACGATGCCGTCGTTGACGAATAGAGGCGGGCGTTGATCCGGTCGTACGTCGTTCTCCTCGAACTCCATGGAGATGTCCTCTAGCAGTGAGTAGCCCACTCGACACACCGACTCCCCGGGTGCTATGTCGTCACGGAACACCGGCGGTCGATATCCATCCGGCAACCGGAAGTCTGCTAGCTGGAACAACGCTAGGTCGGCGGTGGCGTGCGTCATGAACTTCCGCGGCGTCGGCGGGTTGTCCCAGGATCCCCAACATACGCCTGCACTCGTCACTGACGGGTCCGAACTCTCCATCCTCTTACGTTGCTCCCGGGAAGAAAGCCGATCGAACTGGCGCTGGGCTTCCAGCGCCTGCGCTACCGCCTGCACCACATGGGCTGCCGTGACCGTCCATCCGTGATCGTTGACCATGACGCTGGCGCCGACTGCGAACTGAGGGGGGCGGTCGCCGTGTCTAGTGACCAGGAGGATCGGCCTCACTTGCTTCGCCAATACGTCGCAGGCTTCTTTGAACATAGCCCCGATTCACCCTCGTGCCAACGCCGACGCCAAAGCCGCAGTTTTGCACATTCTCCCGTACGCCGCGACAAGTCGCCGCTCTCCTGTCGCCGCTCTCCAAAACCCCTCCAAAACCCCTTGACTCAGGATGCTCCGCCGTTGATCGTGCCTCACTGGTAAGAGATCTCGGGCGCCACGCCTGACCCTCACGCCTCACCCGTTCCCCGGCAGTCGGTTGAGCCGTCTAAAGACGGAATGCGCGGGTGACGCGCTGGAGCCGATCGGCAGAAGCAGCTCTTCTGAACGCGTTTTCTTATGGAAGGGCGACCCCCTTCGGGGGCCGGGCTCTATCGCCTTCGGCGACCAAGCCCCCTTCGGGGTCTTGTCCCTTGGCGGGTGACAATCCCTGTCGCGGAGACCGTGAAAGCCTGCTCAATACGCTCCACAGGTTCTCTCAGCTGTCCTCGCGCCGCGAAGCCACGAGTCGCGTCCCCTAACGTTTCAGCAAGGTCCGACCGGACTCCCGAAAACCCGCCACGCGGCACGTAACGAAACAAGTAACCGAACTGGATAAAATCGTAAAACTTCATTATAATCAATAGTTTGATTCGTATTGAAAGCGGACGCGGGCCCGAGCGACCTGGAACCCGGCTCGATCAACGCCAATGTCGCGCCGATTGATACACTGGGGGCAGCACGGTTCGGAGACAGCATGGCGAGTGGCGGAATCATAAGTTCCGACGGCGTCCTCACGGCAGCGCAGCGCGAGACGTTGCGGGCAGTGTTGGACATGATCATTCCCGCAAGCGGCGACGGCCGTTTCCCGAGCGCGGCCGATGTCGATGTGCTCGACCATATTCGCGAGTCGACAAGCCGCCTGCTTCCAGCGTTGCGGGAAGATCTCGACCGCCTCGACAAGCTCGCCGCCGAACGTTCCGGCTCGGCCTTCGCGCAGCTCACGGACTCCGACCGGGTTCGCGCGGCGGAAGAAATCAGACGCGCCGAACCCGATTTCCTGAAGGACCTCGCGCTACAGGCCGCGACTTGCTACTACCAGGATGACCGCGTCCTCCGCGCGCTTGGCGTGGAGGCGCGTCCGCCATTCCCAAAAGGCTACGAGGTTGTGTCCGGAGACCTGTCCCTGCTCGATCCTGTCCGCAAACGCGGCAAGCTGTACCGCGACACGCCCTGAGGCGTCGTCACCGCGGAGTTTCCGCCGACGAATCGTGTCGTCGCCCTTCACATCATCAACCACCCGTCCGGTTTCTGCTCCCTCGGCGCCTCGGCCGCGTCAACCTGGCGCCGCAGGACCTCGACGCCGCGGTCCGGGCGCAACGTCGCGATCGCGACGTGGCCGCCGCTATCGCTCGCATAGGCGGCGACCGGCGAGCCGGGGTAGTACGCCTTGGTCGAGCCCTGGCTGTGATCGCGCCATACATGCACATGGCCCAGGGCAAGATAGTCGAAGCCGGAATCCCGGATTTCCTCATGGGTGATCTGCGATGACGCCATGCCCACCCGCTCCTCCACCACCTGGCCGTGAGCGAGACCGATATTCCACAACGCGCGATGACGGGGCGGAACGTCCTTGAGCGGCACATTCTCGGGCGCGTGCTCCCGCATCGCCCTGCCCCAGACGCGCACGCCGATGTCCTCGAATTCCAGGCAGTCGCCGTCCGTCTCCAGCAGGAGATGAACATGGCCACCGTTGTGGCTGCTGTGGCCATCGAATTCAATCCGATGCCAGACAGACCTTTCGTCATGCACGTCGTGGTTGCCGGGAAGCAGGACAACCGGGCACGCCAGGCGGCCGAGCTGTTCGCGGACGAAGTCGAAGTCGTCGTCGAGGACGCGGCCGTGATCGAACAGGTCTCCGACGATGAGCACGAGGTCGGCTTTTTCGGCGAGCGCGACATCGATGACCCGAGAGAACGCGCGCTCGGCAGAGTTGCGGAAACCGCCCGCCGACCCGCTGCGAATGCGGCCATCGAGATGGACATCGGAGGTATGGACGAGTTTGACCGGCCGTGTGGTCATGTCGTAATCGTATCAAGTAACACGGCGTTCCCGTACTCGCCCCTGTTCAGATCGTCGTGCTGGCCGGGAACATGCGGAACTTCGCCGATGGGTCATTGGCCCGGCTGTTCAGTCGCATCGAGACCGCCACCGCTTCCCATGGCGGCAAGGTCGCCGGCTCTCAGCCGGCAACGGATGGCATTGCCTTCATGCAGGCTGCGGATCTCGTTTTCGATGTATTCAACCACCTGTTCCCGGTCGGCATCCGAGGATGTCGCAGGTATTGCCCTCCAGACGCGATGACGCCCACGAAAGGTCCACGAGGAGTTGCTCCAGGATACGTCGCGCATAGGTTCCGGCTGGCAACGGCGAGGACAAGGGGCGGCCGGCGGCATGCAGACGCTCCCGGACGGCTTCGTTCAGGTAGAAGCTCTTCCCTGGGACGTAGCGATCGATGAACTCCCTCCGGCAGACCGCCAGCCTGCGGCGGTTGTGAGGCGTTTGCA
The DNA here is from genome assembly GCA_963668365.1 of Pseudomonadales bacterium. GTDB lineage: Bacteria > Pseudomonadota > Gammaproteobacteria > Pseudomonadales > Azotimanducaceae > VXNE01. Next base: position 2,240,191 of record OY764266.1, on the reverse strand, counting down.
AATATCATTTCACACGAAATGAAACGATTTGGATAACCCGACGATGGCGCTCTTTGACACCCACATCATCGTAGACTGGTCGGCGCGCTCCAGTCCGAGCCCGGCTCGCCCCGCGAGAGACTCCATCTGGTGGTGCGCCGCGCGAGACGGCGGTTCGACCGAACCCGACTACGCCAGGACCCGCCATGAAGCCATCAACCGTCTCGCAGCCATCCTCGCCGCAGAACTGGACGCCAACAGCCGCACCTTGGTCGGGTTCGACTTTCCGTTCGGTTACCCGGCTGGCGTCGCCCGGGATCTTACGGGCCAGGCATCCGCTCTCGCGCTCTGGGACTGGCTGGACGACCGAGTCAAGGACGCCAAAGACAACGCGAACAACCGTTTCGAATTCGCCAGCGCATCAATCCGGGCGAAATTCCTGATCGTGCCCAGGTCCGCGTGAACGCAGAGGCCTTCGCCCGTCTCGACAGACAGCGCCGGCTGGCGCCGTTGTTCGAGGGTCAGCCGAGCCTTACCGCAGAGGAACGCCAGATTATCGAAACCGAGGAAGCCTGGATCCTCGGCCTCGGCCACGAAGACGCGCTGCGGGGTGCGCTCAGCTCGCTTTAGCTACACTTCCGAACTCGGCAGCATTGGGGAACTCGGCTCGATATGACCACGGTTCTGGGTATCGACATCGGTACGCAAAGCGTCAAGGTCGTCTTCCATGACTTCGAGGCACGCCAGATTGCGGCCATCGGCAGCGCGCCGCTCGATCTCCACCAAACCGACGACGGAGTTGCCGAGCAGCGGGCCGAGTGGTGGATCGAAGCGCTGCGAACGGCCACGTCAAGCGTCGAGAAGAGCGTGCGGGAGAGCGTCGTCGCCATCGGTGTTTCGGGTCAGCAGCACGGCTTTGTTCCGATCGACAGATCGGGCGCAGTACTGATACCGGTGAAGCTTTGGTGCGATACGTCCACAGGCGCCGAATGCGACCGCATCATCGAGGCATTCGGAGGCGGCGAAGCCTGCATCGCAGAAGTCGGCAATCTCATGCTGCCGGGCTATACGGCATCGAAAGTTCGCTGGTTTCGGGACGCGCACCCGGACCTTTACGCCAGGATGGATGCGATCCTCCTGCCGCACGACTACCTGAACTTCTACCTGACCGGGGAGCGTTGCATGGAGGCCGGAGATGCGTCGGGCACGGGGTTTCTCGATATCCGCACCCGCGACTGGTCGGAGAAAATGCTGCGGGCGATCGATCCGGACAGGGACCTGCGCGAATGCCTGCCCGAAGTGCGGCTGGACAGCGGGCCTATCGGAACGCTGTCGGCACACGCAGCGCGGGAGATCGGGTTGGCCGCCGGGATACCGGTGTCGACCGGTGGCGGCGACAACATGATGGGCGCCGTCGGTACGGGCAACGTGGCGCCCGGTGTGGTCACCATCAGCCTGGGCACGTCGGGCACGGTGTGCGCATACACCGATCAGCCCGTCATCGACCCCGAGGGTGATGTTGCCGCCTTTTGCTCATCCACCGGCGGCTGGCTGCCGCTGCTGTGCACGATGAACTGCACGGTCGGAACCGAGCTTGTGCGCCAGGCGCTCGGCATCGATATCGCGGGACTCGAGGCGCGACTCGCCGCGGCAGGGCGCGGTGCCGGAGGCGTCATCACCGTGCCGTTTTTCAATGGCGAGCGAACGCCGAATCTGCCGCAAGCCAAAGCCTGCATCACGGGTCTGGATGCCCTCAATACTCGCCCGGAAAACCTCCTGCGGTCCGTCGTCGAAGGCGCCACGTTTGCGCTGCGCCATGGGCTCGAAAGGCTGATTGCGCTGGGTATCGATGCGGAGGAGGTCGTGCTGACCGGTGGCGGCGCGAAGAGCGGCTCCTGGAGGCAGATCGTTGCCGATGTCTGCAATGCGCCGGTGACGGTTCTGAAGAACGAGGAAGGCGCCGCGTTCGGAGCTGCGCTGCAAGCGCTTGCGATGCTTGAAGGCGACGCTGCCGATATTCGCGATGTGACGAAACAGCATCTGCAGCGCGACACGGAGCGGTGCTGCGACCCTGATCCATCCGGCAGCCGTTTCTACAGCGAAGCCTACGGCAACTACCAGAATGCGGTGCTGCAAGTCGCCGCTCTATACGGCTGATCAGGTCGGGAGGAATGAGGAAGGAGACAGATACGGACTCGCCACGAATCACGGGTTCGTCGACGGCAACAAGCGCAGCGCCTGGGTTGCAGGGCGGGTCTTCCTGGCCGACAACGGCCTCGCCCCGAACTTCGATCCTCTGGATGCGGTCCAAGTGCTGGAGGGCGTTGCCGCCGGCCGCGTCACCGAGAGCGAACTCGCCCTCTGGATTCGATCTCGGCTGCGCGGCTGACCGGAGACGGGCAGCGAAACCGCTGCTTGAGTTGATCTTCCAGAAAGGGATGATAGCGCTACGTTGGCAACCCTGCTCTCGGGAGGATCTCATGGGGAAGTACGAACCCTTGGGAAGATATCTTTCGGGACAGCCCAAGGACTCCTGCACACTGACATTCCCCGAAGTGGAGGCAATCATCGACGGCCCTCTCCCGGCGAGCGCCCGGGAACATCAAGGCTGGTGGGGGAACGACAAGACTCACGTCCAGGCGCCAGGCGCATAGCTGGATGCACGCGGGCTGGAAGGTCACGCGACATCATCTTCTGCGGCGGGGTCACGTCCATTTCACGCGATTTGTCCAAGAGAACTCCTCCGATGGGGAGCCCTGCGTTTCGCAGGTTATCGTACGCAATCTCGACGCCGGGGTGGTCGCCGAGTTGAACCGCAGAGCGAAGCGGCGGGGGCGTTCTCTGGAGGGTGAACTGAGAGTGATCTTGACCCGAGCGGCGCGTCCGAGGAGGACCGAGTTGATCGCGCAGGCCGACCGCGTCCGTGCGATGACGCCGGGACCGTTGGAGGACAGCGTGCTCCTGTTGCGCCAGGATCGTGATAGCCGATGAATCTGGTGATCGATGCGAGCGTTGCGTGCAAATGGTTCTTTGAGGAGAACCTGTCGTCCGAAGCTCGCGCCCTGGCCGCCTCCGAAGCCATTTTCTTCGCGCCGGACATGATTCTCGTCGAATGCGCGAACGCAGCTTGGCGCAGGGTGCGGGGCAAGGCGATTCCCGAAGCGCAAGCGCGATCCTTCCTCAAAGCCTTGCCCCAGTGGTTCGAATCCCTGGTTCCGTCAGGGCAGTTGCATCGAACGGCCTTTGAAATGGCTTGTGCGCTCGATCACCCCGTCTGCGACTGCCAATATCTCGCACTTGCCCAGGACAAGGAAACGCGCCTGGTGACGGCTGACCTTGCCTTTGTAAAACGAGTCGGTCGCTCGCGATGGAAGGACAGGATCAAGAATCTAGCCGGCCCGATTGCGTGACAGCAGTTCCCGCAGCGCGTCGTCCTCAGAAATGTCTTCGGTCCAGCCGTACGCCGCGGCGACGGCCGCGTCGAGCTTTGCGTGCACGTCCGACAACCACTGGGGACGAGCGTTGTAGAGATGTGTCAGGGTGCGCTGCCTGAGCTGCCTTGCCGCCGCTTCGTCGCGCGGAACGGGGCGCTTCGGATAGCCCGGAACCGGCTCTTCCACCCAATCGACCCATTCGGGCGGATGGAGCCAGCGCTCGCGCAGTTCGACAAGGCGACTCGCCGCATCGGCGATTTCGGTCGCGCGCGGGTCGGTTGCATAGGCGGCGGCGGGAAGGTCCGGCGACAGCCCCTCTGGAAAGGGGAAGGTCTCGAAGGTAGTGGTTGGCGTATAACGGGGTCGGTCTTCCAAACTTGTGCCGAGTCGAAGCGACCATGTCTCGTGAAACCGGCTGTGCAGGATGCCGAACGTGGTGTCATCGTCCCGCGCGATCACGATCAGTTGATGATCCGGACAGATTCTTGCGTCCAGCCAGACGAACAATCGATGCTTGGCGACAGTCGGCGTGGCGATATACCGAGACATACCTTCCACCGCACGCCACATTTCCGGTCGAGGACGTTCATGGCGCCACCAGAAATCCCTGAGCTTCCGGACGCGGTTCTTCTGCCGCCTTGGCCGAACGTTCTTCGCGAGGTGATCGAAAGGCGCCTCGTAGAGCGCTACTTCTTCTCGCACCATATTCCAACCAAAGTCGACGATCCACTTGCCGGCACCACGGTTCGTGATATCCCTACCGTTCATCCATGGCGCCAGCACATCCGCATTGGGTCTGCCGTTCGGGTTCGTCGGTGCCTTCAGCCACTCTCGCGCCAGCGTGCCCGGAACATCGAATGACCCGCTTTTTGTGTCCCCCATGAACGCGACACCCATATTGCGGTAGAGCCGCTGCGCGCGGGTCAGATCGACGCCGGCAGTCAGATCGGCGTGTATGGCATCAACTCGTTCACCGTCGAGCCTTCGCTCCGGGACCGATTCGTCGCTCGACGGCGCAAAGCACACCAATGAGACCCGCACCGCCGCTCCGTCGATCACCCAGGGCTCGTCGCTCCATGCCTCGAAGATCGGTCGCCCGTCGGTGGCCGTCGCGAGCGCGCGCCGGTTCGCCCCGCCGCAGATGGAATTCGTCGCGACCAGACCCGCCCGCCTTGCGTTGCCCGCGCCAACATGCGCTCCCGCTTTCACGAACCAGTAGCAGACGAGATCGGCTTCCGCCGGCACCCGGCCCTTGTACAACGAGAACATACGGGAAACATAGTTCTCCCCAAGACTTGCGTTAAGGAGCTTGCCGCCCAGAAACGGTGGATTGCCGATCACGACATCGGCCGCTGGCCAATCCGGCTCGTCACTCTCCGGCGTCATGATCGCATCGCGGCATTCGATCGTGTCCAGCGGCTTCAATATCGGGTCGCGCGACTCATGGAACCCGTTGCGCCGCATCCACTGGATGTCGCCGATCCATACCGACACCCGGGCCAACTCCGCAGCGTAGGCGTTGATTTCGATCCCCCTGACATTGGCCGGCCCCACCGCCGGAAACGCGCGCTGTAGTCCCAACTCCTCCGCATCCAACTGGATGCCGTGTTCCAGATCCTTGAGTGCGTGCAGTGCCAGATAGAGAAAATTGCCCGATCCGCACGCCGGGTCCAGCACAGTGAACTTGCGAAGCCGCTCCAGGAAAGCCCGTAGCGCCTGATCTACCCGCCCGCGCTGTCGTGTTCTCGCGGCCCTCGAACTCGCCTTGTTCGCACGTTCGAGACCCTCGGCGATCTCCGACCGCTTCGTCTCCCATTCTGCGAGCCATGGACGGACGATTACCGGCTCGATGATGCGCATGATCTTTTCACGATCCGTGTAATGGGCGCCAAGCTGCGCTCTTTTGTCCGGGTCGAGTCCGCGTTCAAACAACGTGCCCAATATCGAAGGGTCGACCTCCGACCAGTCCAGTTTCGATGCCTCGAGCGTCGTCTCGATCTCGGAGCGTGTGAGCGGCAGCGCCGCGTCATCCTCGAACAGTCCACCGTTGAACCATTCGACGGCCTCGAACCCTACCCTGCCGCCGGTAGACATCGCGCCGAAAAGGTCCTTGGCCAACGCAGCAAAATCGTCCGGACGCTTTCGGGCCTGTTCCAGCATGCGGGTGAACATGTCGTTGGGAAGGAGGCCAACATCCTCGGCGAACATGCAGAAGACCAAGCGGTTGACGAAGTGCGCCACTTCCTGCGCCGGATATCTCCGGTCCCGCAGAGACTGCGCCAGAGATGCGAACGTGGCGGCTGCCCGCTCGGTAAGTGCCTGCCGACTCTCGCCCGGCCGAAGGCGGTCGGTATCGCTCATCGCCCATTTCAGCTTGTCGCGGACTGCCGCATCCGCAAGATCGTCCAGCGAAAACTCGTGCGTCTCGCTGACGCTGTTGGTCCAGTTGGTGCGAATGCGGAACCGCGCCATGTCCGAGACAATGAGCAGCGGCGGGTTCCGCAGCGCCAGCGCGTATTGCCGAAGTTGCGCGAAGGCGGCGTCCAGGTTGGCGTGCTTGCCCTTGTACTCCCAGGCGAAGTGATCCCGCTTCCAGACGTCGGCCCAGCCGTCGCCGCCGGTGTCCTTGCGCGCCCCGCGCTCGAAGCAATAGCGTTCGCCCGTCGGGTCGGCTTCCGCCGGCGTTGGTTCTCCCAGCAGCCGGCAGAGATCGATAAAGTGTTCCTGGGACCCGGAACGCTCTTTCAGTTCCGAATCCCGCCACTTCGCGATGAACTCACCGGGCGTCACGACATCATCCCGCAGTCGGATTCGCACCGCGAGTCATGGCGTTTCCAGGCACTCTTGCGGGCTCTGCTCCGGCGATGCGAAAGGATCGACCACCCGAACACCGTCGAGGTCTTGCCCGTGTTGCAGGTCCTCGGTCAGCAGAATCGGACATTCAGCCACCTGCGCGGCAGCGACGATGAGAGCATCCCAAAACGAAAGACCGTAGCGCTCCTCAAGCAGCCAGGCTCTCCGCAGCATGCCGGCATCGATCCGGATCGGTTGCCATTGCAAGTAGTTCGCCACGATATCGCGCACGGCGGCCCGGTCAAGGCCAGGCCCGCGGCCCCGCGTCAACGTCGCGTAGAGTTCCTGCAGAACCTGAAAGCTCAAACGGCCCAAGCGCCGGCGCCAGAGGAATGTGTGCCAACCATCGGCCCGGGATTGCTTGGCGGCCTCCGAGCTGTCGTGCCGGTACACCAGGACATTCGTGTCAACGAAGACCGGGCCGGTCATACAACGCTTGCCGTGTCGGCTTGCGACCTTCAGTCCACTCGATCCTGCGGGGCTTGACGGCCAATGACCGGCGCATGCCGATTTCGTACTCGTCTTCCTGATGTCGCATCCGTTCCAGCAACTCGGCGATCCAGCGGGAAACGCTGCGGTCGTGTTCGGCCGCCTTCACGCGAAGCCACCGAGCGGTGTCCTCGCGTAGCGTAATCGTCACGTTCTTCAATGGATGAGAACCTCCGCTCCAAATACACGACAATAGTGTTACACGAAAATCGTGTCAATGCGTTCCGGATGAGATCCGCAGGTACTGTTGGCCAAACGCCACATCTTCCTGCCCGTGCTGTGGGTGCGCCCTATCCGTTGTCGTTCTGGAACGAATGCATGGTCATCGACGCACTCGCCGGACATCGGCATACTCGACAATCGCCGACCGGCCGACGACGTCGACGATCCGCACGCGCGGTTCGGTCCCTTCGGCATCGGTCAATTGGAGTTCCTCGCCCGGGATGAATTGGACCGGCTGTTGTTTGCCGTCGTCGATCGCGATATTGGACGCGTAAAGATAGGTCCGGTCATGGGTGTCGCGGATGGGATTCAGCCTGCCCTTAAATCTTGGAAGGTGACCGGTCGCCTCCGGAAAAATGACACTCCCGCCTTCCGGCAAGGCATCCAGACCAATCGCAAGCGCTCGTTCGACGGGTGTCCAATCCCGCTCCAGGTGCGCGGCATATCCCGGTGCGGCCGCGAACACGGGCATCGGCAACTGGGTCGTGTGCAGATCGACCGCCGCCTCGCCCTGCTCGTCCGTGGTTGCACGTTTCCAGGTCTTGTTCGGAAACAGGAGAAGGATATCGGCGTCCGTCAAGGGCTGACCCCCCGACCGTACCGAGATGACCGCGCGGGCGGGACTTTGTTCCTGCATCGCCGCAGGAATGACGAGAAGGACCTCCGAATCGTCGACCACCCGGTACTCGGGATACTTCCCGCACAGCTCCCATGTCTCGCGCCGGATAATGGGGACACCATCGCCGCGGCGCTCCATGAAGTAACGCCTGTCTCCGCCGCCACGGGTCCCGCCGACAGGCATCCGCGCCAATACGGAGGTCAGGGCCTCGTTGCGCGTCGACTGCCGTGAGGCCATGCTCTCCACCGACAAGTTGTTCGGCAAGGAACCGGGCGACTGAATCTCCAGGTGATCGTCGAACATGGACAAGCGAATCTTGCTCCCCCTCATGGAATAGTCGCGATGGACCGCCGCGTTGACCAATGCCTCGAACAGGGCCTTTTCGCTGTACTGAGGCAGATTCGAACGGGCCGGGTCCTTCCGCGCCGCGACCTGCATGTTTCTGGCGGCGAAGGCCATGGCGCGGGCGATCTGTTCGTTGAGCGGGCCGGTGATCTCCTGGGCATCGACCTGGCCCGAGCCACGGTCACCGCCCCGGTACCTAGTCGCCGTGATGCACGCATTGGGAAGCCATTGTTCCGGATTCGGCGTGCACAACAACACGCCAGCGACCGTGGCGCGGAGAACACCGGCCTCGTCGTCTTCGAGAAGCGCGAGTTTCCCGAGCGCCGACTCGGGTTCGGCCGCGCCCTCGGCGCTCAGCAACGGTTTCCAGAGCGCCTCGGCCAACGTCCTGAAACCGGTCTCCGGCACCGGTTGCTTGTCGAACCAAGGAAAGCGGGCTTGCGACCGCCGTTGCGCCAAACGTAGACGCTCATCGCCGCCCATAAGCCGCTTCGAGGCACCCACGCGCGTGCAGCTCCCGCCCGGGCTTTCATGCACCGAATCGCTCTCCGGCACCTCGGCCAGCAACACCAGCTTGCCGTCGTACAGTTCCGCGTGATGCGTGCGGATGCGAACGGGCGGCTTGATCGTATGGTACTCACCTCCACCAGAACGGAATCCAGATTCGCGATCTGTGCGCGCGACATGCCGATGACGCGCCCGTCGTCGGAAACGCCAGCGAGCACCACGCCCCCCGCAGCGTTGGCGAAGGCAGCGATTTCGTCGGCCCAGTCTCTGCGGGTCGGTCGTTTCGGACGATCCCCGGCGAACTCGACCTGCTTGAATTCCCAGCCGCTGTCCTCGCCCGACCGCAGCCGGCTTTCGATTTCCTCAACGCGGTAGTGCATGTCGCCAGATTCCGTGAGCGGAGTTGATGTTAGCAGTTGGGCTACACTTCAGGCAGCGAGCAAGGCCTGGACGCCGGGATCGCGCCGAGGCGCGACCGATGGAGATCGTGCAACCGCCCGGCTCCGATGGCGCAGTCGTTTCTGATGCGCCGGGGCACCGCACCCCAACTCCCGCCCGAAACAATCTCGACGGCCGGCGATTCCTGCGCGACGACCCGCTTGGTGCACGCCGTACCGAAGAGTTCCGGATAGACGTCGGGATACTCCGACTCGCAGAACGCTATGGCGGTACGGGTCTGGTTCACGACGTACGCTTGCACCACCACGGCGTTAAGTCTTCATCAACTCATTGATAATAATGAATTTTTTAAGCCTTTTCCATTTCAGTTACCGGTTTCGTTACGTATTGCGTAACGAGGTTTAGCGGCTCTGGCCGGGGCTTCTTGGAACGTCGCGGGCACTAACCCGCGGATTCGTTCGGGTCAACAATGGGTTGCGGGGCGGTAGCGGAACAGTCGGACCTGAAGAGCGTCTTTGGCATCGCTCAACGGCCTCCGCGACAGGGATGGAAGCCCGAAGGGCCGAGACTCCGAAGGAGGCTCGGTGCGGAGCACGACAGCCTGGCCCCCGGAGGGGGGGTGCCCTCCTCAAGAGACACGTTTCGACAGAGCCGTGTCTCCGGATCAAAAATCGGCACACCGGCAAACGGGCCAAGTGGGCGGAGCGAGGTTCGCGGGAACGACTCCGAAATCAGGGCTCGTGTGCCTCACATATGACGCAGTCGCAGCCGGGCGGGCTGAAATGGCGGACTCCCACGGCGACGTCGCCGATCCGGTCGGCGCGGCCGAAGATCGGGTGGAACAGCCAAGTCTCGTCGTTCTCCAGGTAGCGGCGCAGGGCGTAGGCACACAGATCGGCAATCTGGATCATGCGGGTCAATTCGCTATCGACGAACATCGGTGTCTCGATGATGCAGTCGACGCTGGTCCAAATTGTCCCGGCGGCGTGGAAGGAACGCATCATGCGGGTGTGCTTCCGGGCCACGGTCTCGTTGTTGTCGTGGACAAGCAGCCCGTGGTTGCGCTGGTGACTGGATGCGGGGGGACGGACGTTCTGAAGGTATCTCTCGAAGCGCGAGACGACCTGTTCGTCGATTGACCTCTGAGACCGCACCGGATCGAAGTGTGCCTTGTCGACGCACTCGGCGAACAGGCGGGCAAATCCCCAGTTCGACACCGTCTCGGCAACGTCGAGCACCGCCTGGCGGCGCTCTTCCCAAGTGAGGTGCACGTAGGGGTCGGTGTTGCGGTGGAGCTTCCGGGCGCGGCGGCGGCGAGCGTTGTTGGTCGAACCGCCAAGGCGCGTCAGCTCGCTGTTCCTGCGGCGGTTGACCTCGCGGCGCCGTTCGGCCGGGCCAAGCTGCTCGAAGTCGGGAATCCTCGACTGTTCGAGGTACTTCCTCAGCATCCAGGCCGTGTGGAGTTCCGCGTCGGCCAAGCCGTACCTGGCGAGCACTTGCGACACCTCCCGGTCGGCATCCCGCCAATGCCAGATCGGGATGGAGATGCCGGCGAGGACGAAGTGGGTGGTGTCACCGCCGACGGTGCCCGTTGTGCCGGACTCGTCCAGATAGCAAAGGTACACAGCGGCCCCAGCCCCGGAGAAACAACAGAAAAGCGTCTGGGCCTTGGAGCCTTGGGCTCCGAAGGACGAGCCGCTTGGCGACTCTCCGCAGACGCATACGGTGGAATGTAGACGCCTCTGGGGCTAGTGTCAAATGCCAGACAAGGCATGGCAGGGGCCCGTACTCAGTCTTGGCTGTCGCGGAGGAAAGCGGTTATTTGGACGCCGGTGAGTGGGGTTTCGGCGAACTGAGTAGGAGCCAGGGGCAATTCAGGCGCAGCCGTTGATGACTACGTCGAATACCCCAGTTCTGGAAGCTGTTGCGGATCGGGTGGCGTTCAGCGTTTGCCAGGGTTTCCAACTCCGTTGCGGCAGCGGGTTGCCACAAAAGGCGACACCCGACGCCCAGACGCGCGTGGTGGGGAGCGCTGATCGTGTGGCGCCCCATGCGGATTGCCAGACTCTAGGCGAGTACGTGGCGTGGGGATGATGCAGGACTACCGTCGGTTTGAACTTGCGGGCGAGTTTACGCATGCGATGTCGGCGGGTCTCTTTGGGCGTGGGACCGTATGAGGACTTTCTGCCTCGGTCGATGAACAACTGAAGATCGTGGCAGCCCAAGACGAGGAGACGCTCGGATCCGATGTCGAGGAGGTGAGAGCGTAGGTCTGTCACATGGACCAGCGTGTGTTGCTGGGAATGTTGCCGTGAGTCTGCGGGATAGGACTTGCCAGTCCAGCGAACGACCGTGCCGGAATTCGTGTCGAGGACCGCAACCAGCTCTGCGTGCGTGCAGGAGGGCGGGCATGTCGGCCGACATCGGTGATCATCCATGAGCCGTTCCTCTTTGTGCCGGTCAACATTGAGATCGACACCAAGGGTGAGGAACCGAGTTCGTTGTTTGGCCAAGTTCAAGACCTCCCCGCAAACGACCGCCTCGACAGCCGCTTCTGCATGTGGGATTAGCTTCCGGAGGTCGCGTTTCTTGGAGTTCCATCCCCTGCTGCCCCCGTAGTCGCGGGGCAGGCGGGTTCGGATGAAGCCACCGGGGGTGACAGCGAGGGACGCGAGGCCGGCGGGCCAGCTGTTCGACTCGAACGCATCCAATAGCATCGCCCGGGCTTCCTTGCGGTTGTCCAGTTGGCCCTTCCAAAAGGTCCAGCCGCGAATGACCACGCGTACGAGCGAGGCAGTTCCAGTGTTGTCCATGATTATCGGTCGGTCGTGGACCTCTCCCACTCCCGCTTGCCTACGTTGGGGACGCGAATATAGCAGGCGCCGCGCACCTCGGCGGAGCGCGCCGCCGTGAGGACGAGGAACTCGAAGGTCAGCACGGTACCGGCGTAGCCCCCGGACTCGCGCACGCGCTTCAGCGCGGCGCCGACCTTCGCGTGCGGCAGCGCCCGCTGGTGCTTCGCCGCGACGCGGTTGTTCGGCAGCGCGGCGGCAATGGCGTCGCCGGCCGGGTTGTCCTGCCGGCAGCCCTTCGCGACCGCCCACTTCATCACGGCGCCGATGCGCTGCCGCACGCGCTGGGCCGTGATGCGCTTCGTCGACCAGATCGGCAGGAGGACGGCCATGACGTTGTCGGTGGTGATGGCGTCGACGCGCCTGCCGCCGAGCTTCGGCATCGCGTAGTCGCGCAGGCTGCGTGGATGTTCAAGACCTACACGCTCAAGGACTGGGTCCGGTTCGTCGAGGCGTACGGCCAGCCGATACGGCTCGGCACGTATCCGCCGAACGCGAGCGCCGACGACCGCAACGTCCTTTACAGGGCCGTGGCCAACATAGCGCCGGACATGGCGGCGATCGTGCCGGAGGGCATGACCATCGAGTTTCCGGACCTCGCCAACGTGCAGGGCCGCTCGGAGATCTACAGGGACCTCGTCGGCTACATCGACAGCCAGATGTCGATCGTGGTGCTCGGCCAGACGCTGACCACCGAGGCCGGCGAGCGCGGCGCGCGGTCGCTCGGCGAGGTCCACGACCTGGTCCGACGCGACATCGAGCACTCGGACGGCAGGCAGCTCGCCCAGACGCTGCGGCGCGACCTCATCGTTCCGATGGTGGCGCTCAACCGCGGCGAGCGGAGGGAATACCCCCGCGTCGTCATCGAGCGCGAGACGCCGCCGGACCGCAAGCTCATAGCGGACGTGCTGTCGACGCTGGTGCCGCTCGGCCTCAGGGTCAGGACCGACGAGGTGCGAACGATCATGGGCTTCGAGGAGCCGGACGAAGACGACGATGTCCTGGAGTCGCGGGCGCCGCCGGACATGGGCGACGAAGAAGAGGAAGACGAAGACGACGCGGAAGACAAGGATGCGATGGCCCGCGCGCTTCTCGCGCTGGCGCGGTCGCAGCGGCCCGGCGCGGCGCTGGACGCGATCGACCTGGCCGTCGCGCAGGCGACCGGCGACTGGCGTCCGGTCATGGATCCGATGATCGAGCCGGTCCTCGCGGCGGCGCGGGACGCGCTCTCAAGCGGCGGCTACGACGCGTTCCGGGAGCGGCTGCCCGAGCTGCTGTCCCGCATGGACGGCGACGCGATGGCCAGGCTGCTGCGCAACATGGCGTTCTCCGGCGACATCTCCAGCCGAATATAGGATGGCCGACACCGAGATCCTGACGGTCCCGCCCGTCGAGGCGATCGAGCACTTCCGGGCCAAGGGCTACCACGTCGGCTTCGACTGGCGCGACACGGCCGCCGGCCAGCATGTCGCGTCGTTCACCGCGGCGAAGGCCATGCGGCTCGACATCCTCGAGGACATCCGGGAGGCCGTCGACGAGGCGATCGCCGAGGGCATCACGTTCCGGCAGTTCCAGCAGCGCCTGGAGCCGATTTTGCGGGCGAGGGGATGGTGGGGCCAGCAAGAGATGGTCGACCCCCTCACCGGCGAGCGGCGCCTGGTCCAGCTCGGCAGCCCGCGGCGGCTGCGGATCATCTACGACACCAACATCCGCATGGCGACCGCGCACGGCCGCTGGGCGCGCATAGAGCGCTTGAAGGAGTACATGCCCTACCTGCGCTACAGCGCCGTCCTGGACGCGCGCACGCGCCCGGAGCACGCCGCGTGGCACGGCACCGTGCTGCCGGTCGACCATCACTGGTGGAAGACCCACTATCCCCCCAACGGCTGGCACTGCCGCTGCATCGTCATGCAGCTGTCCGCCGACGATCTCGACCGATACGGCTTCGAGGTCTCGAAGGATCCCGGCGTCACGACGCGGCCGTGGACCAACAGGCGCTCCGGCGAGATCGTCCAGGTTCCGCGCGGCATCGATCCGGGGTTCAGCCGCAACGTCGGCCTGGTGCCGCCCTTGGAGCACGCCGCGCGAATCCTGTCGGGCCGCATCGCCGACGCGTCGGCGGAGATCGCCTCGGCCGCCGTCGCGGTCGTTGCCGCGCGCGCCGGCGCGATCTCGAACCTCAACGCCTTGCCGGCGGACGTCGCGCGCGAGCGGGTCCGGTTGATCGTCGCGTCCGAAGAATTCCGCGAGCACCTGTCGGGCACGATCGAGGGCCACCTTCCGGTGGCGGTCGTCGAGGGTAACTTGGCCACCGCGCTGGACGCCGGCCACGCGGTGCAGCTCTCGCGATGGACAGCGGCCAAGCAACTCTTCCGCCATGACGACATACAACCCGGCGACTACGGCCGCGTCCAGCGAATCTTCGACGACGGCATCATCTATCAGGAGAGTCCGCGACACCTGATCGGCTACCTCTATGAGGACGGCCGCTGGTGGCGCACGGTGGTCAAGTCGACGCGCGACGGAATCTTCCTGTCGACCTACCACCGCGTGACCGATCGGGAGGTCACTCGCGCTGGACGGCGTTATGCGCGGCTGCGCTGATCGTAGTACTCTTATGTTGGCGCTCGAGTCATTCGGCAAGCTGGGCGTAGTGGCCCACGGGGACGTGCCGCTCCCCCGAGCGCCTTACCTGCCTCCGATCAAACGACCGTTTGATTTTTGCTCGGTTCTGCTCGGCAAGGCTCAGGTCTGCTCACAATCTTTCGCACGATATCCCCGGCGATCTTTCGCATTCGTCTAGTCTGGCGCGCCACTCGCGCTCGTTCTTGCGGCCCTTCCAGTGCCTGGCGTGGATGGCGATGACGGCCTCGCACGCCTGTGCGAAGGTCGGCACCCGCTGGACGCGGCGCCGCGGATCGCGCCCCTCGGCGACGGCGCGGGCGTTCTCGATCGCTTTGGCGCGGGCCGCGGCGAGGGTCACGACCGGGTAGGCGCCGAGACCGACGCTGGTGGTCTTGCCGTCCGGCCGGATGGCCTGCGACCACGACTTGGCGAGGCCGCCGCAGGCGGCGCGCTTGACGAGAAGGCTCAGGCCGTGGCCGTCGCCGTAGCGGCCGGGCGCGTTGACGGTTCGGACGAAGGTGGCGGAGAGCCGCCGGGGGCGTCTTCTGCTGTTGGATGGCATGTCTGGTTACTCGTTTCGGTACGTGTTTTTTGTTGCGATGCAGCGTAACGCCGAGAAACCGATAGAAGCAATAATCGTATGTTTATCAACGTGTCAAGAGGACTTTGAGAGTCCCGGCGACACCCCAAAAAACCCCGGAAACGCCTCCACCGCCGCCGAGTCCGTCTCGCTCAACACATGGTCGAAACCCGGCATGCCAAGGGATGCGTAGGCGCCGTCGCGCATGATCGACTCCCAGCGCGCGTGTGCGCCGGCGGACAGGTACTTGAGGTCCGGCAGCGCACTGCCCGATGTCGCGCCTGCGCCGTGGCACGACGAGCACCACGTGTGATAGAAGAGTTCGCCGCTTGCGATCACTTCCGGCGTGGCGTCGATCGCGGGAGGTTCCGGAATGTTCACATGCGTGACGGCGGGTTGCGGCAACTCGGCGGCGCCACCCAGCTTGAATGCCATCGGATGCCAGTTGTGGCCGCCGTGCGCCGACGGGGCGATGAGCTGGACAGCCTCGGAGTAGCGGGCACCGGGTACCTCCACCGGTCTGCCCGTTGCCGGATCGACGCGGCTCGCCCAGTTCACCGGCACGCAGGCCTCGGCCGAGATGAACGTGCCGTCGGTGCGGTCCAGCACATAGAAGAAGCCGTTCTTCGCGCCCGCATGATGACCTTGCGCAACGCGCCGTCGATCTCGATGTCGGCCAGGATCATGTGCTGCGTGGCGGTGCGGTCCCAGGTTTCGCCCGGCGCGGTCTGGTAATGCCACGCCATGGCGCCGTCATCCGGATCGATCGCGACGATGGACGCGAGGTACAGGTTGTCCCCGCCGCCGGGACTGCGGATCTCCCGGTTCCAGGGCGTGCCGTTGCCGACACCCATGTAGAGCCGGTCGAGTTCCGGGTCGAACGCCATCGAGTCCCAGACAAGCGCACCTACATGAACAGGGGCGCATTCTCACATCGATCCACGTCATTCGCTGTCATTGCGGCATCGACGGATCGGGGACAATCGTCGAGATCCTGGACGGTGCCGAGGGAGGCGAACATGCTCTGCGACAACCGCGAAACGGACGGGTTTGGGACGGCTGGAAAGGCTGTGTTACCTTCCAACGACACCGCGCGAGCGCCCGGGCCGACGAGATGGAGGAACCCACTTGAGCGAAACGCTTGCCATCGAACCGAACGCCGTTGAATACCCGACGTCGGACGGCAAGCCGGTGGCCGAATCCGAACGTCACTATATGTGCCTGACCGGCGCGGCCTACGGCATAAGAAAACACCTTGCCGGGCGCGACGATGTCTACGTGGGTTCCAACCTGATGGTGTTCGACGAGCCGGGCAATCCGCGCAGGCATCTATCACCGGACATTTTCGTAGCGTTCGGTGTCAGGCGCGGCGAGCGCGACCTGTACAAGATATGGGAAGAGAAGCCTCCCGCATTCGTGCTGGAGATCACCTCGGCGTCCACGCGACGTGAAGACGAGCGCACAAAGCGGCAACGCTACGCCCGCTGGGGCGTGCGGGAGTACTTCCTTTACGACCCTCGCGGCGAGTGGCTGACTCCGCCGCTGCAGGGCTTCGAACTGCATGGCAAGCGCTATCGAAAGATGCGCGCCGCCGCGCTGCCGAACGGCGAACCGGGCTTGCGCAGCGACGCGCTGGGCCTGCTCCTATGGCTCAAGGGTTCCGAACTCAGACTTTTCGATCCGGCCACGGGGCGCGACCTGCCGACGCCGGAGGAAGAAGGCGCCGGTCGCCGGGCTGCGGAGCGGCGAGCCGAGGCAGCAGAGCAACAGGCACGACAGAACCTCCGGGCGACCCGGTCGCTGTTGAGCCATCAAGCGGCGTTGAAGTTCGATACCGCGACGGGCCGTCGTCTGGCCGCATTGCTGGACAGGGTGACCGAAGCCGAGGACTTCGCCAGGGCAAGCGAGTGGTTGTTGCTTTCACGGCCTCAGGCGGGCGACGAGATACTTGTCCGCGTGGAGACCATGCTGGCCACGCGGCGTTCCTCCGCGGACGACACCTGAAGCAGCGAACGAACCGCAGGGCGGTCTCTGCTCGCGCCTATGAGCGCCGCCGCCGTCTGCCGGAGCGCGGTATGATCGGCCTGCCGTTCAGCGCGCCATCGATGCCGTATTCGTCCCCGCTCCTCAAGGCCATACGTAGTCCGACCGACGCGTTTGAGACGCTTGCGCGGACGGACCCGGATCCGCTTGCCGTGTTCTTCCGGCAGATTGTCTGGCTGGCCCTGCTGCCGCCGGTGTTCGCATTCATCGGTGCATCGTTCTTCGGCTGGAGACTCGGGGCGGCGCAGCCCCTGTACCTGCCCGGCGATGCGTTGACGCTGGTCAGCATCGGGTACTTCTTCACCCTGCTCTTCGGTCTTGTCAGCACCGCGTTTGTCGGGCGCTGGATGGCCCCCACCTATGGCGCCGACGGCAGGCTCGGCATCCACCTGGCGCTGGTCGGCATCGTCGCGGCGCCCATGGTCGCCGGCAGCGCTTTCCACCTGTTCCCGCACGTATTTATCAATCTGCTCGCGCTCATCCCGGCACTCATATGGAGCATGTACCTGCTGTACAAGGGGCTGCCGATCGTCCTCGGGACCGGGCCGGAGCGCGGCATGCTGATGGCGTCCGCGCTCATCGCCTACCTGCTGGTAGGCGCGGTGACCGTGCTCGGCCTGACCGTCGCCCTATGGGCGAGCGGGATCGGTCCCTCCATAGGCGTCTGATCATGGCGAATGTATCGGACGCAGCTCCTGCCGAACCCATTCGGGAAACCTATCGGGACCGCGTCGTCACGGCGCTGGTCGCGTTCTCCATCATCTGGTCCCTGCTCGGGATGGCCGCGGGCGTGCACATCGCGGCGGAACTGGTGTGGCCGAGCCTCGACTTCGGCCAGGAGTGGCTGTCATTCGGCCGACTGCGTTCGCTGCACACCAACGCCGTGATCTTCGGATTCGGCGTGTCCGCGTTGATGGGCACCGCGTTCTATAGCGTCCAACGGACCTGCCACGTGCCACTGTTCGCACCCGGACTCGCCTGGTTCTGCTGCTTCGCATGGCAGATAGGGGTGCTTTGTGGCGGGATTTCACTGCTGGCGGGGTGGAGCGGCGGCAAGGAATACGCCGAACTGGAGTGGCCGTTCGACATCGCCATCGCCGTCGTCTGGGTGTGCTTCGCCGTCGTCTTCTTCGGCACCATCGCGAAACGCCGGATCAAGCCGATCTACGTCTCCAACTGGTTCTACGGCGCGCTCATCATCGTCATCGCCATGCTGCACATCGTCAACAGCCTCGCCATACCCGTGTCGATATCGAAGTCCTATTCGCTCTTCGCCGGCGCCCAGGACGCCATCGTCCAATGGTGGTACGGACACAACGCCGTCGGCTTCCTGCTGACCGGCGGATTCCTCGGCATGCTGTATTACTTCCTGCCCAAGCATGCCGGCCGGCCCATCTGGAGCTATCGGCTGTCCATCATCGCCTTCTGGGCGTTCACCTACAGCTACATCTGGGCCGGGCCGCACCACCTGCACTACAGCGCGATCCCCGAATGGGTGCAGTCCCTCGGCATGGTGATGAGCCTCATCCTCTTGGCACCGTCCTGGGCGACGATGGTCAACGGCATCATGACGGTGGCGGGGGCCTGGCGGAAACTCCGCGTCGACCCGGCGCTCAAGTTCATCGTGCTGTCCCTCGCCTTCTACGGGCTCGCGACGTTCGAGGGTCCGATGATGGCCATCAAGAGCGTCAACGTGGTCAGTCATTTCACAGACTGGACCGTGGGTCATGTGCACTCCGGCGCGCTCGGCTGGAACGCCATGATCACCTTCGGCACGTTCTACTTCCTGGTGCCGCGCCTCATGGGTACGGCGCTCTACAGCGTCAGACTCGCCAATGTCCACTTCTGGCTGGCGTTGGCGGGCACCATGCTCTATGTGCTGGCGATGTGGGGCGCCGGCGTCTCCCAGGGCCTGTTGTGGCTGAGCCTCGATGAGATCGGCGAACCGAGTTTCAGCTTCAAGGACATCATGGCCAGCATGGCTCCCTACTACGCGTTGCGGCTCGTCGCCGGCATCGTTTTCCTCGCCGGTGCGGGGTTGCTCGCGTACAACCTGTTCATGACCATGAAGGGACGGCGCACCGTGTCGGCATCGCCTCCCGCAGCCGATTCGGAGCCGCAACCATGAACGCGGTCGGTCTGCACAGGAAGCTGGAAGAGAATGCGGGACTGCTGATTTTCGGCATCTTGTTCGTATCCGCAATCGGCGGCCTGGTGCAGGTGTTGCCGAGCGTCATGCAGGAGTCGCTGGTCGCTCCGGAGGTCGGCACAAGACCCTACGGCCCCGCAGAGTTGACCGGTCGCGACATCTACATCCGAGAAGGCTGCGGCACCTGTCACTCGCAGCAGGTCCGACCGCTGCTGGCGGAAATCAAACGCTATGGACCGTATTCGCGCGCCAGCGAGTCCGCTTACGACCGGCCGTTCCTGTGGGGATCGAAGCGCACCGGACCTGATCTGCACCGCGTGGGTGGACGCTATACCGACCTGTGGCATCGGCTGCACCTGCTCGACCCGCGCAGCGTGGTTCCCAACTCGATCATGCCGGCGTATCCGTGGCTCGGCGAACGACCCGCAAATGTCGGCGATACAATCCAGAGGAAGATGCGAGCACTCCGAATGGTGGGTCATCCCTACACAGAAGCCCAGATCGAGGGCGCGCCCCGGGCCCTGGAAGGAATGATGGAGGTGGACGCGCTTGTCGCCTACCTGCAGGGTCTCGGCGTCTCAAGCGATGGAGCGGCGCCATGACCTGGTTCATCTTCATCGGCGACATGCTCGTGATGCTGTTCATGGTCGTCCTGGCGGCCTGGGTCTTCTACCGGGGGTCGGACGAAGTCATCGACCGCTCGGCTCGGATTCCGCTGGAGGATGAGCATCCCGGGACCGGGACCAGCGCAGATCCCCGCGAAGGAGACGCCCGTGGCTGAATTGCCCAGCGATTTCTGGACGGGGTGGATCGCCACCATCACGGTCGCCAGCCTGGCCGGCCTCGGCTGGCTGATCTACAGCGTCTACTTTGCCGCCGACACCCACGCAGAACAGGATTCGCCGGTCTGGGACGGTGGGCTCCGGGAAGGCTCGCATCCCGCGCCCCTATGGTGGTTCTGGCTCATCTTCGTGTCGCTGGTCATCTCCGTGCTCTACCTCATGCTGTATCCCGGTCTCGGCAGTCACGCGGGCGCGCTGAGATGGTCCCAGGGGGGCGAGCTGGAGAGCAGCATCGCGGACTTCGAGAGCGAATTCGGGGTGGCGCGACGACTGGTGGCGGAGGCGGACATCCAGGAACTCTCGCAAGACCACGCGCTGATGGCGTCCGCCCAGCGCGTCTACGACCGCAACTGCGCCGTCTGCCACGGCTACGACGCGAAAGGACTGACTCCTTACTTCCCGGACCTCACGGACGACGCCTGGCAGTGGGGCGGCAGCGCCGAGCAGATCGAACAGTCGATTCGTGACGGACGCCACGCCGTGATGGTCGGCTGGCAGCAGGTGCTCGGGGAAGACGGCGTCGACCAACTGGCTGACTACACCCTCGCGTTGTCGCGGGGCACGCCAGAGAATCACGCCGGCCAAACTGCCTGGATGCAGTTCTGCGCGGCATGCCACGGTCCCGACGGCACCGGCAACCCACTCCTCGGCGCGCCGAACCTGGCCGACGGCGTCTTCTTCTATGGAGACGATATCGACGCCATACGGCATTCCATCGCCGTGGGAAGAAACGGCCAGATGCCCGCGTTCGGCGAACGGCTGGACGACACGCAGATCAGGCTTCTCGTGGCGCTTCTCAGCCCGCCGACGGACCGATAGCGGCAGCGTCAACCCACAAGAGATACACTTCGCGACCTCCGATCAGCCGGCGCCGACCACGCAACCTGATGTACCAGAACGAGTTCGCAGCGGACCTTTCGCCCCACGAGATGACCGGGACGGACGAGTTCCGCAGCCTGTGCCAAAGCGCGGCAGACCTGGGGATCGCGCACAGCCGGGACATTGCCTATCGCTCCCGGCAGACTGTCGTGCGCCGGCTTCGATTTCACTTCACGGAGTGGGGGCAAGCTGGCGCGCCGCCGATCCTGCTGCTGCACGGGACAAATCAGTCCTCCCACTCGTGGGATCTCGTCAGTCTTGCTCTCGCATCGTCCCGCCACGTATTCGCGCTTGATCAACGCGGCCACGGCGACTCGGAGTGGAGCCGCGAACTCGACTACTCGACGGTCGCGATGGCAGACGACGCGATCGCCTTCGCCAGCGATCACAAACTGGCGCGGCCGATCGTCATCGGCCATTCGATGGGGGGGCGCGTCGCCCTTCTTGCGGCGCTCAGGCAACCCGACTTCGCCCGCGCGCTCGTCCTGGTCGATTCCGGCCCTGAAATGAATGCGCCGGGCGGCAGGACGATCCGCAATTTCATTCGCGACAACCGCGAGTTCGACAATCTCGAGCAGTTCGTCGACAACGTCGTCGCCTACGATCCCTACCGCAAGCGAGAGCACGTCGAGCGGACCGTCAAGTACAACATGTTCCAGCGCGCCGACGGCAAGTACGTCAGCAAGAACGACCATCGCCGGACGGCGAATTCCCGCACGGCCATCGGTCTCAAAGATGTAAGCACCCTCAACCGCCCGATCCTGGTGATGCGCGGCGAAAACTCCAACGTGTTCACGCCCGAGGCGGGCGAACGGCTGATCGGCGCCCTGCCCGACGCGCGCCTGGTCACCGTGCCGAACTGCGGGCACAACGTGCATTCGCAGAACACCCCAGGCTTCCTTGCGGCGGTGAAGCCGTTCCTGGAGGAAGTAGCGGGCGCGTGAACCTCGATCAAGAACACTAGCGCCCTCTCCGTCCGGTGACGCGCACTGGCGACGGTCCTACGCCAGCAATGACGTACGTCAATACGGACGCATGGAAAGTCGGAATGGTGTTTGCCGATCAATGACCTGCGCTAGAGTCGCAAAACGTTTTCCTGATCGATCAAAAGCAGCATGGAACAAGTGAAAGTGTCCTCGAAATTCCAGGTGGTCATACCCAAACTCGTACGCGAATCCCTTGGCATACGACCCGGCCAGCGCTTGCAGGTTGTCCCCTACGGCGACCGTATAGAACTCTTCCCGCTGCGCAAAGTCAGCGAGATGAGGGGATTCCTCGTCGGGATGGATCCGCATTTCGAGCGCGAACCCGACCGCGCCCTCTGACGATGGCTGTGACCAATCTGGTCGATTCCGCAGGGATGCCGAACGTCCGCTACGTCCCGAAGATTCCAGGCTGACGCTGCGAGCCCCTGGCTTCAATGCGGCGGGGTTGGCTCCACCGCAACGTCCCGAACCCAGCGACCCGGCTGTGCCGCGGTTGGGTCGAAGCCGAAACGCAGGACCAGTTCGCGCACCAGCGCCGCCCGAGCCGCGGTCAGATCCGAAGGACCGCCGAGATCGGAGACTTGCGTGACATCCATCCCCACCAGGCCGCATGGGTTGATGCGGGAGAACGGTTCCAGATCCATCGCCACGTTGAGCGCGAGGCCGTGGTAAGCGCATCCGCGTCGAACACGCAAACCGAGGGCGCCGATCTTGCGTCCCTGGACGTATACGCCGCGGGCGTCGCCGCGGGCTTCGGCCTCGATGCCCCAGCCTCGCAATACCGCAATGATGACACCCTCGATTCCGCCGACCAGAGACCGAACGCTGATACCCATGCGGCCGACGTCGAACATCGTGTACGCGACGATCTGTCCCGGGCCGTGATAGGTGACCTGTCCGCCCCTATCAGTCGCCACCACGGGAGTATCGCCGGGCGCCAGCACGTGTTCCGACTTGCCGGCCTGCCCCTGGGTAAAGACGGCTTCGTGCTCCGTCAGCCAGATCTCGTCCGCCGAGTTTGCATCCCGCGCACCGGTGAACACGCGCATCGCATCGAACACGGTCCGATAGCGCGTGACACCAAGATTCCGCACACGAAGCGGGATACCGCCGACTCCCCCACTATTCGATCTTGTCCGTTCCACCATCGTCGAGACATCCGGATCGCGCAAATTATACGTGGCCAGACCCATGCGACCTTTCTCTTGCAACGGAGCGGTCTTCCGCAAACGGGAGCCTCGCCAGCGTGGTGGCCAGGCAACTCACAGCCAAACTTGCGTTAAGCTATCTCCAAGGGAACAAGGAGAGCAAATGGCCACTGCCAAGGACAAAATCGACAAGCCGAAGGGCCGCGCCATGCCGAGTCGGCGGTTCGAGATCTTCGCCAATCCGCAGATGAGCGAGCGCTACACATGGCAACGCGCGGACTGGTCGCAGGCTACGGCAAATTGGGAAATGAGCGATCTCATCGAAAAGTATGGCGAAGAAGAAGTGCGCAACAAAATGACCGAGGTGCTCAAGTCCTATGCCGGGGGCATGGTGATAACGGGACTTTTCGCCGAAGGCGGCATGGAAAACCGCGGCAAGCGCCCGCGAAGAGGCTGCAGCCTGACGCACATCTGGGTCGGACCCGGTTTCCCGCTGTTCCGACACAGCCATCCGGGCAGCGGCGACTGTCTCTACTACGTGACCAATGGCGAACTCGTTGTCGGCAGGCGCCATCTCGGACCGGGATCAGGGTTCTTCATTCCCGCGGGCATGCCGTACAAGTACACCGGCGGCCCGAACGGGGCCGAACTACTCGAGTTCCACCCGGGAGGCGGCGACCCTGACCAGCCGGGCTTGAAGGTCGACGAGCGGACGATGGATTCGATGCAGCGGCTCATCGACGATGCCGACGAGAACCGTCACAGGTGGAAGAGGCCCGGGAGAATCGGCGACACGACCCGGGCCGAAGCCGAAGAAGAAACGTCTGACGGCTGACAGAAGGCCCACCCAAGGAGGGCCGACACTAGTGACCTCACGCATCAACGGCGCCATTGCACGGCTGGCCAACGACCAACCGGTCTTCTATACCGGTAGCCACACCGGCGCCGAACTGACCTTCGAAGCCGGGATGGCGATGGCCGACACCTGGGCCGACTACATCAACATCGGCATGGAGCACGGCCCGCTGGATATCCCGGGCCTCAACCGGTTCATGCAGGGCATGGCGTCGGTGCGCACCCCAACGCCCATCGTGCTCGTGGAACTTCCTTTCGAAGGCCGGAACCCGGATCTGGTGAGGGCCAACGCCTGGCAAGTGCGCCAGTTGCTTGCCACCGGCGTGCACGGCTTCCTGCTCTGCCACGCCGAGCGACCGGAGGCGGTAGCCGCGGTGGTCGAGGCCATGCGTTATACCTTCCGCGATGGCACCCGGGGATCAGGCGGCCAGGCGGCCAGGCGGCCAGGCGGCCGCCGCGGCCGTCTGGGGCACGACGCCCGAGCAGTACCTGGAATGCGCGGACCCGTGGCCACTCAATCCGGACGGCGAACTGCTGCTTGGCCTCAAGATCGAGAATCGGCGGGCACTGGAGAATGCCTTTGAAACCGCGCGAGTCCCGGGCGTGGCGTTCGCCGAGTGGGGGCCCGCGGACATGGCCATGTCGCACGGCTTCCGGGAAGCGCCCTGCGACTTCGGGCGGCCCGAACTGGTGGCTGCCCGGCAGCGCGTGATGGACGCCTGCAAGGCCGCCGGCATCTTCTTCCTGGACAGTTGCACCGAAGAAACCCTGGCGGCGAAGCTGGCCGAGGGTGTGCGCATCAGTCATGGCACCGAACGCCTGAAAACCCTGGCCAGGAGCTTGATGGCCTGATCCGCGGCCGTCTCCAGGCGCGCGTGGCCATTGTTGCAACCCCCGAAGAGCGCCCCGAACTTGCAAGCCACTTCACCAGACGACGGAGGAATCCATGGCGAGTGAACAAATGCGCGCCCACCTCGAAAAGATGCGAACAGCGCCAAGGCGGGAGCAGCGAACAATTCAGGAAAGCCGCGCCAGTGTCGAGGACGGGCTATCCGATCAGCCGGTTCCTTCCAACGTCGATATTGGCGACCTCGAAGTCGCGGGTCGACCAGCGAGAAAGTACGTCGCCGACGGCGCGCGCACGGACCGGGCGATCCTGTATCTCCACGGCGGCGGCTATGTCATGGGGTCGCTCAACACGCACAATTCCCTGATGGCGCGCATGTCGGTCGCGTGCGATGCGGTGGTCCTTGGACTGGACTACCGGCTGGCGCCCGAGCACCCCTACCCGGCCGCGGTCGAAGACGCCGTCGCCGCGTTTGAGGTCCTTGCCCAGGGAACCGCCGCGGATCACCTCATGATTGCCGGCGACTCCGCGGGCGGCGGCCTGACCCTGGCGTGCATGCTGGCGCTGAAGGACAAGGGGATGCCGATGCCCGGCTGCGCCGCGCTGTTGTCGCCGTGGACCGACCTCACCGCCAGCGGCGACAGCATGCGAACCGAAGCCAGGAGCTTTTTCCTCGAGACAGCGGCGAAGTATTCCGGGGAACAGCCACTCGATACGCCGGGAATCTCGCCGCTGTTCGGTGATCTCAGCGGGCTGCCGCCGATGCTGATCCAGGTTGACGCCACGGAAGACCTGTTCGATGACTCGTCCCGTCTCGAGCAACGCGCCCGCAGGGTCGGGGTACCGGTGGATCTCGTCGCCTTCGATGGAGCATTTCACGTGTTCCAGGTGTACGCCCATTTGCCCGAGTCCGAGGAAGCGCTGTCCGGCATCGGCAAGTTCTTTTCCCGGAACATCGGCTGAAGTCGAACCGCGCATCGCACAGAGACGCCCCAAGTCTTCGCGGGTGTTCAGTCCCGCGCGCCCGCTTCCCTGACAAGCGTGACGATGCGTGCCAGATCCGGCGACGGCGCGGACTCCCGCCGCAGCCAGTCGAGAATCTCCCAGTCCCCGTGCTCCAGGAGTTTCCGGTATGCCGCCCGATCGGCGCGCGTCAAGCCGGCGTACCGATGCGCGGCGAACGGCACCAGGTAGAGGTCGAGCTCGAGCATGCCGCGTCGGCTGCGCCACTGTATTCGTCGCAAGTCTTCGCTGTCGCCGCCGCTGTTCACGCAAACCCACCCACCGCCCAGATCGCGCGAAGTGTCCGCCACGCGCCGCGCAAGCGGCTACACTAAACCAATGTACCGGTTCCGCGTAATGCGCAGCCCATCCGACGGTCACCGGGCAGGAGCCTGATGCGGCGATAGCCGCCCACCCCCGAGGGCACGATCATGGCCACACCTGACGCTGACCGCAACGTAGTGATTCTTGGCGGGGGTTTCGCCGGCGCCTTCAGTGCGAGGTATCTGCACCGCGCCTTGCCCCGCGACGTTTCCGTGGAACTTATCTGCGATCGCAACTACTTCGTCTTTCAGCCGTTGTTGCCTGAGGTCGCCGCCGGTACCATCAACGCGCTCGACGCCGTAACGCCGCTGCGGCTCATGCTGCCGAAGACGGCGGTTCGGCTGGGATCGGTGCGCGAAGTCGACTTTCAGGCGAAGACGGTCGAACTGCTCCAGGGCGCCAAGCGGCAGCCGGTAATCCGGCACTACGACCAGCTCGTGGTGGCGCTGGGGCAGACAACGGACCTCTCGCGCACGCCCGGATTCGCGGAACACAGCATGACCATGCGGGACCTGGCGGATGCGTTCCGTCTGCGCAACCATGTGGTGCAGTGCCTGGAAAATGCCGACACCACCGACGATGAGGACCTGAAACGCCGGCTGCTCACCTTCGTCGTGGCCGGCGGCGGGTTTTCCGGCGTCGAGGTGGTGGGAGAACTCGCCGACATGATCGCCGGCGCGTTGCGTTTCTATCCGAATGTCGGGAAACACGAGATCCGCGTGATCGTGATCCAGCGAGGTCCACGCCTGTTGCCTGAACTGCCGGACAAGCTTGGCGACTACGCCGGAGCGAGACTCTCTGCGCGCGGGATCGACGTAATGACGGGGACGAGCCTGAGGGAGGCGACCGCCAGCGCCGTTGTCACCGTCGACGGCGAGAAGATTCCCACCCAGACGGTGGTGACGACGGTCGGAAACGCGCCGACGCCGTTGATGCGTTCGCTGGGACTCCCGTTTGATCGGGGCAAGGTGGAGACGGAAGCGACTCTGGCGGTCCCTGGGTATGACGGCGTATGGGCGCTCGGGGACTGCGCCCTGGTGCCCCTCGGAGACGACGGCTATGCGCCTCCAACCGCGCAGTTCGCCCTGCGCGAAGCGAAATGCGTCGCCCGCAACATCGCCGCCGTGCTGAAAGGACAGGCACCCGAACCGTTCGACCACTCGACCAGGGGCGCGATGGCGTCTCTCGGACACTACCAGGGCGTCGCGGAAGTATTTGGCATGCGCATGTCCGGGCTGATCGCCTGGCTGCTGTGGCGCAGTTTTTACATATCCATGCTGCCCGGTTTCTCCACCAAGCTGCGGGTCGCCTTGAACTGGGCCTTCGACTACGTGTTGCCGCGCAACCTGGTCCAGCTCGACACGCGGGAGGAGCGCGGTTCCTATTTCGTCCACCTCGCCAAGGGCGACGTGCTGTTCGATACCGGCAACATCGTCGATGGCCTCTACGTCGTCGTCTCCG
The DNA here is from genome assembly GCA_963668365.1 of Pseudomonadales bacterium. GTDB lineage: Bacteria > Pseudomonadota > Gammaproteobacteria > Pseudomonadales > Azotimanducaceae > VXNE01. The sequence continues at coordinate 2,212,751 of OY764266.1, read as the reverse complement.
GCTGTCTCGAATCGCGCGTTCCCGGCGGCTACGAGGACTTTGTTCGCATCGTCGGCGAGGGCGATCACTGGGGCGAACGCAGCCTGGTCGAGGACTTCAAGACCCAGGGCACGCTCACCGCCGTCGAGGACACGCGCGTGCTGGTGATTCCGCGGCACGACTTCCTCAAGATACGCGACAGTCTCGACGTCGTGGACAACTACTTCAAACGCATCCCGGACAAGATCTATCCGCCGGGAATCAGGGCCCGGCGGGCGGACAGCGAATAGCGACGGGTGCGCTCCGTCAGTCAACATCTGGCCGACGCAGTGTTGATGGCGCACGTGCTATTCGTCGCCTTCGTCGTGGGCGGGCTCCTGTTAACGGTCTGCGGCGGCCATCTCGGGTGGGCCTGGATAAGAAACACCTGGTTTCGAGGGGTACACCTGGTCGCCATCGGTTTCGTCGTGGCGCAAACGTGGCTTGGCATGGTCTGTCCCCTGACCACGCTCGAGATGTGGCTTCGAATCCAGATCGGCGAACCCGCTTACGAAGGCAGCTTCATCCAGTACTGGCTGCATCGGATCCTGTACTACGACCTTCCCGCCTGGGCTTTCATCGTGGCCTATACCGTCTTTGCGCTGCTGGTCGTGTGGGCATGGGTGCGTTTTCCGCCCGGGCGTTCGCGATTGAGCGGCCGGGATTGCGCCCCTTCACCCCGTCACCGATAGGACGCCCGCGGCAGGATCGACGGGATGACGGGCGCTCGGTTGGGGCGAACAGTCAGGCTCGGGCAAGTCCGCGCAAATGCGGCGAGCGGCGCTATACTCGAAACCGGATGCAAGGAGAACCCCATGGAACGCATCATCCTTTACCACAACCCTGGCTGAGGCCAGTCACGCGGCGCGCTGGGAATCCTGCGCGAGCGAGACGTCGAGTTCGATGTCATCAACTATCTCAAGGAGCCTCTGAGCGAGGAAACGCTGCGCGAGTTCATCGACATGATCGACGATCCGCCGGCGGACCTCGTGCGCAAGGACAAGAATTTCAAGGACCTCGGGCTGAACGCCGGCGACTATACCACCGAAGATGGCGTCGTCGCCCTGCTCCTGGAGCACCCGAGGCTGATGCAGCGGCCGGTGGTGGTCCGCGGCGACCGCGCCGTCATCGCGCGGCCGTCTGACAAGGTGGAAGCGCTGCTCTAGTGTCGTGTCACACGCGTTCTGGCGCTTCAGAGTTCGCCATGCGCGTCAATGCAAGGCGTGGTCCGCAGGGAATATCTGGCATATTCGCAAGGGCCACAACGCCGCAGTGGCGTGCATGGCGATCTCCCGAAGGGCGCGCCCCACGGGGCCTGTGGCGGTGTTGCGCCCCTTGGAAATGGAGCCGACCATTCCCGGCGGGGACGCGCCTTGCCACAGACCCCGTGGGACGCGCTGAAGCGACATAACGCGTGTGACACGACACTAGCCCGCATATATCGCCAAGGCGCTTGTCGCGAGATTGATTGTCATTGCGTTTCAATCAGATGCATTCGTTTCGTGGAGGTTCTGCCGGGTACAGACTGCGCTGCCGCGCCCTCGCTGGTCTTTTGCCCGCAGGCGCGCACATGGTCGATACGCCATAAGCGGCGGCTATGCTTCCGTCTCTTTCTTGCGAGGGGGAGTCCCCCTCGCGCTCCCCGGCTGAGGGCTCCGAGCACGCGCCTGCGGGCAAAATCCTGCGCGTTCATCGCCGCCCTTGGTGAAATATGCGGCTAACCACCCACGGCGCGAATCTGGATCGCATCGACGCGCGCCTGGGCGAGCACATCGGAAATCACCACGACGCGCTCGTCCGGCGGAATATTCTCCCGCTCCTGCAATACGTTGAGCGCCGTCTGGATCGTCTTCTCGGGCACGGTCGAGAAGGCGGTGCGGTGCGAGAACACGCCCCGGTTCAGCATCAGCCTCCGGCGCGTCTGGCTATTGTTCGAGAACGCGAATATGGGAACGGTCGGCGGCTGGCAACTCGTGACCAGGTCGACCATCACGCCGCGCCGGGTAATGACGACGATGCCCGCGGCACCGATCGCCTCCGCCAATCCGGCCGCGGCCTTGGCGACGTGATGCTTGTCCGAGTCGGCGATGAAGTCGGCGGCGAAACCGAGGCCCGGAAGCTGTTCGCTGGTGGCGGCGATGCGCGACAGTTGCTCGACGCAGCGGACCGGATGCCGCCCGACGCTGGTTTCCCCGGAGAGCATGATCGCGTCCACGCCCTCGTAGATGGCATTGGCGACATCGGTCACTTCGGCCCGCGTCGGGATCGGGTTTTCGATCATGGACTCCAGCAGGTGGGTGGCGACAACGCAGCGTTTGCCGAGCCGCGCGCAGGTCCGCACCAGGGTGCGCTGTATGTTGGGCATGACCGCGATGTCCACCTCGATGCCGAGATCGCCGCGGGCGACCATCACGCCGTCGGCCGCGCGGGCAATCTCCTCCACGTTCGCGAGGCCTTCCCGGTCCTCGATCTTTGCGATCACCTTGAGCGCCTTCTTGCCCAGGAGCTCCCGCGCCGACGCTATGTCGTCGGCGGACCGCACGAACGACAACGCCAGGAAGTCGAGATCCTGTTCCTTGCCGAACAGGATGTCTTCCCGGTCCTTGCCCGCGATCGCCGGCAGGTTGACGTGGATCCCCGGCAGGTTGATATGCCGGCGACTGCCGAGGGATCCGCCATCCACCACGCGGCAGCGAATCCCCCGCGGCGACTTCTGCAACACCTCGAGGTTGATGAGGCCGTTGTCGAGCGTCACCGAATTGCCTACCCCCACCGCCTCCGGCAGTTCGGGATAGTTGACATGGATCTCGTTCGCCGGCCGACCCGAACCGTCCTCGTATTCCTCCGACGCGGGTCCCACGGTCAGGTAGACCTCGTTCCCCGGTTCGAGACGCATCGGCGCATCGAGTTCGCCGGTCCGGATTTCGGGTCCCATCGTGTCGAGCAGCAGGGGCACCGGGTACCTGACCTTCCGGTTCAGGGTCTTGATCCAGGTGATCACCCTGAGCGCGTCTTCGTGGTTCGAATGCGACATGTTCAGCCGCACGACATCCATGCCCGCCGCATACATGCGCTCGAGCATCGAATAGTCCGCGGTGGCCGGACCAACCGTGCAGATGATCTTGGTGCGTCTGCGCATGGCGGGGAGGTTACCAGATATCAGGGCTGTCCCCGGCTGCGCCAGAAGGAAGCGACGGCGGCGCCGACCTCGTCGCTGTCGACGTGGACGGGGCGCCAGTATTGCGGGAAGAACGCGCCCCAGTGGAGCTGAGGAAAACGCGGATCGACAAGCACCGCGACCCCGATATCCGCGGCGCCGCGCACGGCGCGACCCGCCGCCTGCGCGACGCGCGTCATGCCCGGCTGACGATACGCCACATCGAAGCCGGCCGCGCCGAACCTCTCGCCGATGAGATCGCGTTCGAGCGATCGCGGCACGAGTCCGACGCCGACGACGATCACGCCCCTGAGCGCGCCGCCGTCGAAGTCGACGGACTCGGCGAACATGCCGCCCATGACCGCCGCACCGATGAGAGATCCGGACGAAACCGAGGCGCCGGGATCCGCCGGCGTCCCGTTCCTGCTCGAAAGCCGATCGATGAACGCCTGTTTCTCCGCATCCGTCATGCCGGGCCGCTGCGCGACGACTTCGGCCGCTCCGCGAAGTTGGGGAACCACGAGGTCGAGGTAGGCGAACGACGGGAAAGCGACGAGGTAGTTGCCCGGCGCCGCGCCGATCACCGCTTCGATGACCCCCGCCAGGGCGTCCCGCGAAGCGGCGCGGTCCCGGTAGTAGGTCGAGACGTCGGAGACCACGAACACGCCGAGGTTGGCGCCCCAGTCGAGGCGAACCCGCCCGGCGCGGCCCGACGCGTCCTGCCCGTGGATGACCTGGAACAGCGGCAGCGGCGACACGGTGCCGGAGAAGCGCACCGCGCCGTCGTAGCGACGCAGCACCGCGTCGATGTGCTCCGCGGGAGACAGGCAAACCATCCTCGCTTCGATGTCCCGACGCTCCGTCGCGAGCATGTGGCAGTAGTTCTCCTCGTCGCGCCATGCGGCGCCCTGCTGGAACCGGAAACAGTCGAACAGGAAATCGCGGGTCGCCGGGTACGCGGCGAGATCGGCCTCGGCGGACTCCGCGAGCAGCCGATCCGCCGCGCGCAGGAGCGCGCTCGGCTCTTCGATCCGGTATTCCGTCTTCTCGGCGCCGTTCCGGGTGGCAGCACCGCTTGCCTCGCGCCGGAGCTTCACGAGCGCGCGGTCGATGGCGCGAAGCCCTCGGATCAGCCGCGGCGGCGGCTTTTCCGCAAGGGCACGCTTGCCCGCCGATCGCTTGAGGGACGTGCTCAGCATGCCGCGCACGCGATCGCCCAACTGGTGCGCCTCGTCCACCAGCAGGCCGACGCGCGCAAAGGGCGGCGCGGCCAGGCGCTCGAGCCGGACGATGGGATCGAAGACGTAGTTGTAGTCGCACACGACCACGTCCGCCCAGGCCGCGGCGTCGAGACTGAGTTCGAACGGACAGACGGCGTGCTGCGCGGCGGTGCGCTCGATCGCATCGCGCGTGGCCAGGCCCATGTCGAGCAGCGCATCGCGCGCCGGGCGCATGCGGTCGTAATAGCCCCTGGCATACCGGCAGCATGCCGGGTCGCAGGGCGCGTCGGGATTGAAGCAGGTGTCCCGTTTCGCCGTGAGGACCACCGTCGACGCCCGCTCGGCCACGCCGCACTGTCCCACGGCCTCCGTCGGCGACTGCTTGCCGGTGGTGCGCGCCGTCAGGTAGACGATGCGGTCGAGCGCTCCATCGCCGATGGAGCGCAATGCCGAGAACACCGTCGCCGCCGTCTTGCCGCTGCCCGTCGGCGCTTCCACGAGCAACTGTTCGCGATCCCGAAACGTCCTGTAGACGCCGCGAGCGAGGCGCCGTTGGCCGTCCCGAAACTCGGCGAACGGGAACGGCAGCCGGCTGAGACACGCATCGCGCCGCGCGATCCGCGCCGCCGTTCCGGCGAGCCACCCGGTGTAGTCCGCGACTGTCTGCGCCAGAAACTCCGACAACGCCGCCGATTGGAGGGTCTCGTCGAAAGGCATGGCGGTGCCATCGTCCGGGTGCAGGTAGACCAGGCGCAGGCGCCACGCGTTGCGGCGGCGCGCCGGCGGCTCGTCCATGGCGTCCAGGAGCGCCGCATACAGCTTGAGCTGGGCCATGTGCAGGTGGCCGATGTGGGCATGGAGGCCTTCGACGTCGGAACGCGTGGTCTTGTACTCCTCGACAAGACCCGCGTCATCGTCGATGCCGTCGATCCGGCCCCGGATGCGGAGGCTGACGCCGTTCGCCTCGAACGTCGCCTCGACCGGCACCTCGCGCCGATATCCCTCGCGCTCCGGTTGCGCCCGCCGCTGCGCGCCGATGCCCTCCATGGCGGTGGCGCTGCCCGCGTAGCGGTAGTGGATGTCGCCGCGGCGATGCACGAAGGCCGCGAGATCCCGGACGGCGACCGTGGCGGATGGCGAATGTGCATTCCCGGCGCATTCCAGCGTCGCATCGGGCGACGCTTCGAGAGCGCGGCTCACCTGCATCGCGCGACACGAACCGGCAGACCCGCCGCGCGCAGCCGGCTGATCCACAGGTACTGATCGTCCCGGAGCCGGTCGTTCGGGCCCTTCACCTCGACGAATTCGAAACGCCCGGGACCGTAGACCACGGTCAGGTCCGGAAACCCCCGCCGCGCGTTATCGAGGTCCGCCGACACGAAGGCGATTAGTTTCCGCACCGTGGTCATCCCCAGGCCCTCAAGCAGTTGGTTGAGCGTGTCCGGGTCGAAGAATCGCCAGTCCACCAGACGATTCGCCACTCCCCGATGCGCGCGGCACGCATCGAGCATGGCGGCGCGCAGGGTCTCGTCATCCGCCGCGAGCGGGTCCGGGCACAGGTCGCGCCGGGCTTCGAGGAAGTCGGGCCAGAAGAGGTCGATGGGGGCGGTCTGGAACGCGTTGACGAACATGCCCTCGACGGACGCGAACACCCAGTCCCAATAGGCGAGACCGAAGAGGCCCATTGGCAGCGCGTTCTCCAAGTGCCACGCCCGGCCCTCGTCGGCGGTGAGAACCGCGGCCGCGCCCCTCTCGACTTCGTTTACATCCGGCACGTCGAGGACGATGGTCCCTTCGGGCCACGCCAGGCGCCGCCGCGTTCCGAAGCGCCTGGCGAAATCCGCCTCCTGCGGACAGACCGGGCGTTCGCGCATCCGTCGGCGCAGACGCTCGACGCCGTCGAAGTCCCCGAGTCGCTTCAGGATGCGCGTCCTGCGCTCCCGCGCCGGCGCCATGCTGGACCGCGCGTAGCATCCGAGCGCCGTGTCGAACTCGCCCGCGCGTTCGAGCCCCCGGCCGAGCCGGTTGAGTATGCGGCTGCGGCGCCGCTCGAATAGGCGGTTCTCAAAGGGCCGCCACAGCGCCTCGAGCACCGGCATCGCGGCGTCGCCGGCCGGCCTCGGGCCGAGTTCGTGCACGTAGTCGCCGAGTCCAAGCAGGGCGACATAGGCGTCCAGGGCTGCCCGATCGGCGAACAGGCGTCGTTCCCGGCCCAGTTCGTACTCCGGGTAGCGGGCCAGGCCGAGGTCGCGCAGGACGAAGGTCGACAGGTCGCGCCGCCGGTCGCCGAAGAAGAGCAGACGGTACAGTTCGAGCCGTTCCCCGATATCGAGGGCGACCCAGGGGCAACGCGGCTCGATGCGCTGACGGACCCCGCCGTCGGCGAGGCTGCCCTCGATCCACTCAAGGTAATCCCGCTTGCGGGCGGTCGCCGGCCTCGGCGGCGCGTCGGCGCGGGATCCGGAGTCGGCGGCCGGGACTTCCGAACTTGCTCCATTGACCGTCGAGGAGACGGACGAACTGCCCCCGGCAATCCGGACATAGCCGAAGCATTGCGCCAACTCCGCGCGGGTGAGTAGCCGGGCCAGGTCCGCCGCCGGCGCCTCCGGACACCAGGACACGAACCCGCGCTCGATCAGGCGCTCCAACGCCGCCGGCGTGTCGGCGACTTCCCGAAACTCCAGGGAGTCGACCCGCACGAGCGGTCCCTTGCGCGAAATCAGGCGAGCCAGCAGGCGTTGAGCCCCCACCGGCAACCCGATGACACCCTCGCCGAACTCCGACTCCTCGGGCGTCAGCATGTCCCCGTACTGCTGCCGCACGCCCTCGATCAACGCGATCAGGTTGTCGGCGTAATAGTGATCCGGGGGCGGCTGACCAGCGTTGAGCTCGGGCAATGGCGTCGCGCATCTCGAAAGAACGGAATCCGAATTATAGCGACTTATGTATAGGCATACAGAGCGCTTCCACTCCTCAATCGCCGAGGACACCCATCCCCCGGGGACACCCACCTCTCGGGGACAGGCATCTGACGTTCGACTGCCTGGCATGCAAACTCAAAGAGATGTCCTCGGAGCGCTGGCAGGAAAGCGACAATCTGGTAGCCAGAGTCAATCTGCCGAACATGCGCAGTCCCGATCACCGCAAGGTCGAGGTCTACGCGTCCGCGATCCGCGGCCTGCTGGCGCTCGAGCCGGACGGGGACAAGCGGGCAAAATACCTCAAATTCATCGACATATACGCCGGCCTCACGGACAATGAGTTCCGGCGCTATCAACGGCAATATCCCGAAGAAGGCAACACCATGGCAGGAGTTATTGAGAGGGCCCGCGTCGAGGGAATGCAGCGAGGAATGCAACAGGGCCGCGTCGAGGGAGAGCGCGCAGTCCTTGAAAGGTTGCTGCATCGGCGATTCGGCATACTCTCGCCCGAAATCGCTCAAAGGCTCAACCAAGCGTCTGTCGCCGACCTCGAGACCTGGGCCGAGAATCTGCTCGACGCCAACACCCTTGAGGACGTGTTCGGCTAGAGTTCGAAACCGCCTTTTTTGTCGAGAAAACGTCGAACGTCCAGCCCAACAGCCTGTTGGCGCGCCGGGATTGATCTGGGACCGACCGGAAACGCTACGCTAAGCTAATCCAATCCGTCCAGGAGACGACTTCGCCCTGGACCCCGAGACCGTCGGAACGGCGACGCTCGACGGATCCCATGTCCTCGTCGCCGAGGACGATGTGCTCAGGACCAGGGATTTCGTTTTCTATGCGGACCTCCACTTCAGGACCGGACTCCGTTGGCAGGCGACGAATAAGCTGTTCGTCGAGGGATACGACCATCTCTCGGAAGTCGCATACGGCTTCGCGGAGTTCGCCTACTCGCGCGTGTTCGAGAATCAGTTCATCGTCACGTTCTCCCCGAACGCGGAGTGGGGACGGCTGCGATTTCTCGTGTCCCCTTCCATCCGCCGCACCGATTTCGAGCACGCCAACGACTTCGCCAACGAGCATTTCGATCGTCGCGACCTCACCGGCCCGTCCACAGCCCTGGACCGGCGGCTGCTCGCCACGCGGATCGACACGGACTACTCGAAGGGTTCCTACACCACGCTTGGCCTCGCCGCACTCGCGGACATCGATTGGAACAATGGCCTGAACGCGATCTTCGGCATCCGCCAGGAACGCATCGATCTCGACAGTCGCCAGCCCGCGGGACGCACCCGCTCCGGCGAGGCCATCGACGCGTCGGATACCCAGGACGTCCTTTCCTGGACGGCCAGCCTTTCCTACCGGATGCCTGCGGGCCTGATGCCGTACTTCACCATGTCCGAGCAAACGACCATCATCGTCGGACAGGGGGCCGAGATTCTCCCGTTGAACGTGGCCCAAAACCGCGCCGCGGCCACCTCGGAACTGGTCGAGTTCGGCGTCAAGGGCGCGTTCCTGGGCGGCCGGCATTTGGCCAGGCAGCGTACTTCGAACAGGAACGCACCGATTTCAGCGTCCAGGCCATCGTGACGAATCAAGCGCCCTGTTCGGAGGGTTTCGAGCTGGAGCTGCGCTGGCGGCAGGCGACCGAGCGGACATCCCTGGTCGCGGCCTACACCAACCTCAACGTCATCAACCTCAATACACTGGAGAACGACGGCCGGTTCAGCTTTCTTGGCGCCGGCGACTTGCCCCACACCGACCCGACGACCTTCTACGGTGGAACCATAGGCGGTTTCATCACGCTCGCATCGAACCCCGACGCGACAAGGACGGGTGTCCCCAAGCATGTGGCCGCCATCACCACCCTGCACGAGAGGGGCGACTGGCGCGTCTTCGTCGGTATTGCAGACGTAGCAAGCGTGTACTCGGGGTTCTCCCGCAGAGTGCGGTTGCCGGCGTACACCCTGGTCAATGCAGGACTTCAGTTCGACAGACGCCGGTGGTCCGTCACCGTTTCGGGCAAGAATCTGACGGACGCGCGTTACTTTCGGGCAAACTTCCCCCAACCTGTTCGGTGGAGTCGTCGTCCTGCCTGAGTTGCCGCGTCATTTTCAGGCCACCGTCGCGTGGAAGTTCTGACCTCGTTCGAATCTCGCGCGTTATCGCTGGCACCACCACGACGGCACCAACTGACGCCGATTGGGGTGATTGACTACCGGATTTTGGGTGATCACCCATAGCGCATCCATCCACACTTGCCCCATGCTGAGCGATCACACACACGGGCGCGGCGCATGGCGGACGTGGTCAGCCACGACCAGAACTTCAAGAACCTGATCCTTGACTGGTTTCTTGCGAGGGGTACCCCCCTCGCGCTCCCCGGCTGAGGGCTCCCCGCGCGATGCGCTGGCGTTCTTCGCTCCCGAAGAGGCGCCGCTGCCGGAAGACAAGGTCGAGATCTACGCGTCCGCGATCCGCGGCCTGCTGGCACTCGAGCCGGAGGGGGACAAGCGGGCAAAATACGCGGACTTCATCGACATCTATGCTGGCCTGACCGAAAATGAGCGCAGGCTCTATCGGCGACAATATCCCGAGGAGGGTGCAACGATGGCAGGAATAGTCCAAAGGGCCCGCGACGAGGGCGTGCGGCAAGGGCGCGTCGAGGAGGCGCGGGCAGTTTTGCAACGACTGCGGCGGCGGCGATTCGGCATCCTCACCCCCGCAATCGCCGACAGGCTAGGCCAGGCGTCCACCGCCGAACTGGAAACCTGGGCCGAAAACGTGCTCGATGCCGAGACGCTCGACCAAGTGTTCGACTCGCGCCATTGACCCGACATCCATGCCGGCCACGCGGACGACACAACTGACGACGCACTCGATCAGCCGCTAACCCGCCGACCTTTCCATCCTGCCGCCGCCATGTCAGCCACCGCTGTCGAGAATCTCGCGCAGCAGGGCCAGAAACGTGCTCCGCTCGCGGGCGAGATCATGTTCGGCGACGGTGGCGCGCGCGCCTTGCCTGATGGCGGCAATCCGGGCCTCCGGCATGGTCGCGGCTTCCCTCGCTGCGTCGGCCAGCGCTTCCACCCGATAGGGTGGCTTGAGACAGTTAAGGCCATCCACACAATGGTTGTTGCCACGCACATCCGGGCAAACCGTCAGGGCGCCGACAGCCATGGCTTCAAGCGCCGGCAGATAGAACCCCTCCTCCTTCGCCGGCAGGCAGATCACGGTTCTCGCCCGCGCCAACTTTCGAAGAAACGCCGCTCGACCGAGTGTCTCCATCACCAGCTCGACCCGAAAACCCGGGGCATCGAGCAACGCTGCGACCGACCGGGCGACGTCCAGCCGCTTGTAGCCGACGATCAGCACATCGATGTCACGTGCGCCGGTTGACAACGACCCGAGCGACTCGATGCACGCGGGGATCGTGTATATCGGCCCGTTCACCACATTCGTGCGCCGCAATGCGTCCGCGAGGGGCGCGCTCACGCAAATCCTGGTGGCGGGACAGGACAGGTACCTGAACTGGGAGTCCGCCGGGTGGATTCGATCAAAAGACTGCAACAGGTAGACGACCCGGAACGGGGGCGTCTCGTGGAATCGCTTCGGTATGAACCGGTCCCATCCCCAACCGGAGATGAACGCGACCGCCACGCCTTGCCATTCGATCGTCTGGCTCGCCCGGTCCCGGTGTCGAGACCACGGGTTGTCTTCGCTCCATTTTGTGTCCGGGGGCATGTACAGGGAAACGCGTTCGGCCAGTTCGCTGGCCAACATGTGCTCGAAGTAGTGGCGGACCTTTAGCGCACCCCCGCCCGGAGCGTCGCAACGCACGGCAAACTGCAGTGTTGCCCGGTGCCCGCGATGTCAGGACCGCAGGCCGACCTGTCCCGCAGATTCGAGCCGCGCAACCTTTGCGGGTCACTATCTCATGATCGGTCGGGATCGTGCCCGGGAGGAGCGGTCCGTTGTAGAACAGCGCCAGCGGCATTGACGTGCGGGAAGGGCCGGTCGGGAACGGGCAGCGCAAGGAAGTCGCATAGCTTCTCCCAACCGTCGCCCGCGATGATGTCCATGGTGAGAAGACACGCACGCCCCGCGAAGTGCGAGGCGACATCCTCGTTGTGCCGGCGAAAGCGGTCGAGATAGGCGCGCTCGTTGCCCCGCGGCGCACCCCTCCCCGTGCCGTAGATCCACTCGCGCATGGGTGTGACCTCGTCGCCAAAGTGACGAACCACGCTGGCGATCCAGCTACCGGGGGGACGCACGGTCAGGATGAACCTGCTGCCCGGAAAGGCCGTGTCCAGATCCCGGTACAGGATGGACCAGGGGTTGTCGTTAAACGCATCGAAACGCGGGGCGATTTGCAGCACCATCGGCAAGGCGCACTCGGCTATGCGGGGGTCGCGGGTGCCGTTCGGCCCGGTCACGCGGTATCCGAGGACCTCGAGTGCGCACGCAAGGGACTTCGTTCCGGTCTTGTGGAAGCCGACGCAAAAGACCTTTGGCTTCTCGGTCTGCAAACCCTCTCCGGCAGTCCGGACTGGTACCAAGTATGGAACGCAAAATTGTAGCACCGCGCCTTCTCTGCCAGAATTTCCCGCTTCGCGCCCTGGTCGGCGGCGCACACGCAACCGCAACGGACGAGAGGCGCAACGGGTGATACTGGATGAATAAGGCTGCAGTCGACGCAGCGGTGCGCGCGTTAACAGCGCCTGGTCAACCGTTCGAGACAACCATGCGGCGCGTCAACGGCGTCGACTACACAACGTTCGTCAACGCGCCGGAGCACTTGAAGGAACTCTACGCGGAAGGCCTTGCCCACGCCGACAGGGACTTCCTCGTCTACGGGCAGGAACGCTACACCTTCCAGGAATCGTGGAACCTCGCTGCCAGGTGCGCCAACCGACTGCTGGCGGAGGGGATCCGTCCCGGGGACCGCGTGGGCATCGCCCTCAGGAACTATCCGGAATGGGCGTTCGCCTACATGGGGATCACGTCCATCGGCGCGATCGCCGTCGCGATGAATGCCTGGTGGACCACCGACGAGATGGTCTACGGAATCGAGGACAGCGGCCTGTCCGTGCTGTTCGTCGACCGGGAGCGGCTCGAGCGGATCGGCGATGACGCCGAACGGCTCGGCATAGACCTCGTCACGGTCCGCTGCGAGGGAGAGGGTTGGCGCACCTGGGAAACATTCATTGCCGGCGCTTCGCGGACGATGCCCGAGGTGGCACTCGACGGCGACGACGACGCGATGATCCTCTACACGTCCGGCTCGACGGCGCATCCGAAGGGTGTCCTGTCCATCCATCGCTCCATCATCCAGGCGCTGCTCGGCTGGGAGGCAAGCGGCGCCATCGCCCGGCACCTGTGGCCCGAATTCGCCCGAAAACAGGCCGAGTTGCCGTACTCCCCCGCGATCATCCTGTCGGTTCCGCTGTTTCACGTCAGCGGCCTCGTGGTCCAGTTCCTGCAGTCCTTTCGCCCAGGGCGCAAGGTGGTCGCCATGTACAGGTGGGATCCGGAAGAAGCGCTCTCCATCATCGAGGCCGAGCGCATCACGAGCTTCAACGGCGTCCCCATCATGGCGTGGGAACTGGTGCAATCGCCGAACTATGCCAAGTTCGACCTGTCCAGCCTGCAGAGCGCCGGAGGCGGCGGCGCGCCCATGCCGCCCGAACAGGCGAAACGCATCAACGAGAAGGTCAGCTCGGGAGCCGCCGGCACCGGCTGGGGCATGACCGAGACCCAGGGGCTCGCGACGACCATCGGCGGGTCCGCCCTGGTCGAACGCCCCAGGAGCTGCGGCCGCGCCGCGGTGCCCCTCGTCAAGGTCAAGGTCATCGACGAGGACGGCGACGAGGTCCCGCGGGGGGAATCCGGCGAGTTGTGCATCTGGGGCGCGATGAACTTCAAACGCTACTGGAACAGGCCCGAGGAGACGGCGCAGACGCTGGTCGACGGATGGGTGCGCACCGGCGACATCGGACGCATGGACGAGGAAGACTTCGTCTTCATCACGGACCGGGCGAAGGACATGATCCTCCGGGGCGGCGAGAACATCGGCTGCCAGGAAGTCGAGGCGGTCCTGTACCAGCATCCGGGCGTGGCCGAGTGCGCCGTCTTCGGCGTTCCCGACGCGCGCCTCGGCGAAGCGGTGGCTGCCGTCGTCATGCCGCGCGCCGACGCCGGTCTCCGGGTCGAGGAGCTGAAGCGTTACGCGGGCGAACACCTGGCGCAATTCAAGATCCCCGAGCACATCTGGCTGCGCGACGAGCGGCTGCCCAGGACCGCGTCGGAGAAGATCTTCAAACGCCAGCTTCGGGAAGAGGCGATCAAGCGGCTACGCGTTGAGCGATCCGAGAATTAGTGCCAGGCACGCTTGCCTGGCCTGCCGGAGCGGTACGCGAGAGCATGGAACTGTCCGGTTTCGCTGACGTCCGCTGGAACAGCTCCAACGAGTTCGCGCATGACATCGTGTTGGACTACTCGAATCCGGTCGGCAAGCCGTAGAACGGCACGTAGTGCCGATCAAGGCGCAGGGTGCGGGCCGGTGGAATGGGGGAACAGAGGGCTCTGGGCGGGGGTGAAACACGGCGCAGGCGAAGCCGTCGACGGGTTTCGTGGCGCTACCAGCCTGTCGGAATTGCCGCGCTAGCGGCAAGATTGACAAACTGGCAGGTGGGCTTCTGGGCGGGGGTGAAGCACGGCGTGCCCGAAAAGCCGACGGGTTTCATGGCTCTAGCGCAGGCGCGCTTCCAGTTCGGCGATGCGGGCCTCGGCGGACCGGAGGGCTTTCGTCGCCTCGTCCCTCGCCGCCCTCTCCTCAGCGAGAGCCTTCGTCGCCTCCGTGTGCGTTTTCAGATGCTCTCCGGTCGCGGGATCCCGAAAGCGCAGCACGCCGCCTTCCGCGCGCAAGTCGAGCCCCAGCACCTCGCTTCGAATCGTCCGGGCACCGTTCTCGACCAGCGCTGGCAGCATGCGATAGGCGCGTTCCCGCAAGAGCAGACCTTGCAGCGGCGGATCGAAGTACTCGTCCCTCGGATCGAACAGCCAGTATTCGCGCACGCCCAGTTCCGCGTAAAGCGCCCGCTTTCGACCCAGGTCCTCCTTCCAGGTGTTCTCGGACGCCACCTCCAGAACGAAGTCCGGCGCCTTCGGCTCCTCCCAGAGCTTGTACACGTTGCGCTTGTGGTTCGCGGCCCCGAGGACGACGAAGACATCCGGCGCGACGGACCTGCGCGGGTTCCCCTCCTCGTAGTAGATCAATAGGTCGGCCACGACGTAGATGTCCGGTCGTTCCCGATAGCGAACGTCAAGCGCGCCAAAGGCGTCATGTATCGCCCTTAGCTGCCATTCGTTCTCAGCCAAAGGAAGGCCGTCCGAACTCGGATACAGCGGATCCTCGGCGGGAATAAACGGATGCTGCTTCATTGGACCGCCCGCTCGCCTTGCGTGGCCGCGCCGTTCGGCGCATCGCCGACGAAATTACCATGGCCTCGTTTACGCATTCAAACTGCTTCGATGAGCGTCATGAGCGTGACCGGGCGGCGAAAAACATGCAATCGGCCATGTCCGCAATATCTGTGCGACGATCGCCCGGTGCGATGCCAGACGCAGTTCGACATCTCGGTGGTCGAAGCGACGCAGGGGGAGGCTATCGAGCGCGAACTCGGGCGGGTCGCCACCTTGAGCGGAGCACCCGTCCCAGGGCGCGCCCTTTGGCACGACAATGCCCATCCACCGAGCGCTGGCCAACCTGTATCGTGACTTCGGCACGATGATCGATGGCGGCGAGTATCCGCATGAGCCGGTCCAGCGTGAAACGCCCGAGGTTGGCATTGCGGATACGGGAGAAGTCGGCGGCAGCAAATCCAGTCAGTTCAGCGACATTCCGAACGCCGAGTTCTCGTTTCTCAAGTGCCTCTATGATGCGCGCCGCCAGAACCGCCTTGGCATGTTTGAGATCCGCGTCCGGGTCGCCAAGATCGCGAAAAATGTTATCGCTACCCAAGATGAGTCTTGGATCGTCCAGTCCTTTCATGGTTTCAGTTCCCTTCTCAGTCGACGCAATCGGGCTCGCACCAGGTCTGTATGGTGTTGGCGCTCGAGGCCGTGTCCGCGTCGCGGGAGATGAGGAAGGCGACCAGCCAGTGGGCGCGGTAGACGGCCCAGTAGCCGCGGCCGGCGGCAGCGGCGTCGGCGGATCGAAGGTTGCGGCGGCAGCGGGCGCGGAACTCGCCGGCCTCGGGGTCGATTTCGAGTTCCACGTCGCCGAAGCCGAGGAACTCGCCGGTCAGGGGATACGCCGCCTTGTAGACGGCTTCCTTGCCGCAAAAGACCATGGTGCGCCACTCCGGGGCGGGCAGCCAGGCACGTTCGGCGGGGGTCAGGACGCGCTCGGCCACCTGCCCAGAGACGGCGGTCCTGGCCTCGACGTCGATACCGAGACCGCCATGCCCCGTCGCCGGACCAACGATAGCTGCCGCGAGTGTTGCCGTGTGGGCGATGCTGCCGACGGCGGAGGGCGGCCAGACAGGAAGGCGACCGCGCCTCGGGATCTCGCACGCCGGGATGCCGACCCGCCCGAGCGCGGCGCGGGCGACCATGCGGCCCGTGGCGAACTGCGATGCGCGGGTCTGCACGACAGAGGCCGCATATGCCGCTTCCGCCGGAAACAGGGCGGAACGATGGTCAGCGACCTGGGCGACCACGGCTTCAGGCGCGAGGGCCGCAAAGCGAGAATCCGCCAGAACGTTCCTTGAGATGTCCGCGTCGAAGACGGCTATGGCTGGTCAGGCCGCGTGCGGCGGGCAACGGATCCCAACAGCCCCCGCGACGGAGGCGCCAGGCGACGCGGCTCGGGAGAATTTCGCGATGACAACGGCACCCCGAGCCAGACTTCCGCCCGTGCGACGCTCGCGCGCAGACCCTCGACCACGATAGCGGAACGTATCGACTCTCATAGTTACGCCAGGATCTTGACGAAGTATCCGGTCAGGCCAACTGACACGACCATGAGAGTCGAGGTCACGCTGATCATCTTCCACATCTGCCGGTTCACATGGGCATGCAACCTACCTTCCATCGAGGCCATGTCGTTTCCGATATCGCCCTTGAACTCGGCCAGATCGCTTCCGATACCGCCCTTGAGCTCGGCCAGGTCGTTTTTCATTTCGCCCTTGAGCTCGGCCAGGTCGTTTTTCATTTCGCCTTTGAACTCGGCGATGTCATTTCTGATCTCGCCCTTGAACCCGGCCATGTCATTTCTGATCTCGCCCTTGAACCCGGCCATGTCATTTCTGATCTCGCCCTTGAACCCGGCCATGTCGCTTCTGATCTCGCCTTTGAACCCGACCATTTCGACCCTCAGCCCGGCCATGTCCGTCTTCAGTTCAGAGACGTCGGCCTTGAGGGTCGCGATGTCGGCGTGCATGTGGCGAATGTCGGAACGCATCTCCGCCACGTGCTCGAAGGCCTCGATGAAGCGCTCGTCGTATGCGGCTGGTTGGGACATCGCCATCCTGCGGTGGGCCAGTTGGACACTGTCAGTCTGGGCATTATCCCCCGCGACCAACGGGCGTCAACAGTGGACATTTGCCGCAAAGCGCGCGGGATATTCGCCCTTTCGTGGCGGCGAAGATCAGAGAGTTCGGAAAGGAAACGCCAGCCGTGGATAGCGCTCTGCGGCAGCGTTTGACGAACATCTTGCTGCCGGGGATCGGCGGTAAGGTTTGCCCTGTCGCGATAGAGGAAAGGTCAAATAGCGTCAGGGGGTTGCGGAACTTCGGTTGTGTGAAACGCAGATAAAAGAATGCCCCTTCCTTTCGAAGCCGAAGGGAAGGGGTGAATATTGAGTCGGGAAGGAAGGACCGCGGTTACTCGATCCTTCCTGACTCCGAATGGAAAGGCAGGATCGCAGCCAATTCAGAATCTGCACCAAACAACGGTCGGGGGATGGACAGGACCACAAGGGACCTATTGGTAAAGAGCTTGAATTGGCGCGACGACCCGATATAGGTTGATTCCGCGCTGCAAGCGGTCTCCCTGCGCCATTGACCCACACAGAGCATCGTTATTCATCGCCCGCGAGGAACGCACGAAAACCATCACCCCAAAGTCCCGGTGCGGGAGCGCTGTCATCATCGACCATTACCGGCTGTCGTGGCCCGGGTCAGCACTGAATGCGCGGCGCAAAACCCAATGAGGTCAAGCAAAGCCAGGCGCCCTGGGCGCAAGGGGATCGTACGCCCCGGGAGCCGGGTGCCGGGAAACCGTAAACGCCCAACAGCGACGCCGTGGCCGACCCTTGGGGCACGCACCCTCGAAACCCTCCTGCACCCCCAGGTGGACACCGGCGAAATCTGGAAACACCTCCCGCTCGTGCTTGTCCTTACGTTCGTGGCGCGGGCGGCAGTCGCCCTCTCCGGTAACTTTACCCTTCACCCGGACGAGGTTTTCCAGTATCTCGAGCCGGCGCATCGCTTGGTCTTCGGGAACGGCGTGACGTACTGGGAGTACTTCTACGGCGCCCGCAACTGGTTCGTGCCGGGACTGGTGGCGGGCGTGCTCAAGCTGTTCGACCTCGTCGGTCTCGGCGAGCCGCGCTGGTACGTTGGCGGCGTCGAGCTCGTGTTCTGCGCAGTTTCGCTGACGATCCCGGCGGGCATGTACCTCGCCACGCGCAACCACTTCGGGGAGACCGCAGCGCGCGTGGCCCTCCTCGCCGGCGCGTTTTGGTACGAACTATGCGGGTTCGCGCATAAGCCGATGACGGAGTTCGTCGCCGTCGGCCCGCTGTTGCTGGCGCTTTGGATCGCCGTGCGCCCCGGCCGCGTCGAACTCGTCGCCGGTCTTTGTGCGGCCCTGCTGACCGTGCTCGCCGCCGCCATCCGGCTACAGTACGCGCCGGTGGCCGTCGTGCTGTTCGCCATCATTCTTCTGCGCGCGAGGCACAGGCCCACCCTGCTGCTGACCTGGGGGGCACTGGTTCTCGCGGTGGGTGCATTCGACGCCGCCGCGTGGGACGCCGGTCTCTTCCACTCCTACGTGACGAACATCCGTTTCAACCTCGCTATAGACAAGCTCCGCGTCGGCGAGAGCCCAGCCTGGCAATACCTCACCTGGCTGATCACGGCTCACGGGGGACTGAGCGTCCTGTGCGTGGTCGCGGCCGCGTTCGCGCCGCGCCGGTACGCTCTGCTGCTAGCCCTGGTCGCGCTGATTGTCGGCATCCACTCCGTGCAGGCGCACAAAGAGTATCGTTTCGTATTCGCCGCCCTGCCGCTGCTGCTCATGATCGGGGCAGATCTCACCGTTCGACTCCACCGCAGCGGCATCCGAGCCCGCGCCGCGGCGTTCGGGGCGGGCGCCGCGTTCGCGTGTGTATCGATGGCTGGAATCCTGAATCTGCTGCCGGGGCAAGAAAGCGTCTACCGGGCATGGTCGAGGGAGACGGGCCACGTTACCTTTCTCGGTACGCGCGAGGGTCAGGACCCGATCTTCGCCGCGTACCGCCATCTGGCCAGCGCGCCCGGCATCGGTGCGGTGTGGCAGACCGACCGCCACTATTACGGCACGCCTGGCTACTACCACCTGCACCACAACATCCCCCTGTATGACGCCAGCACGGGGCACCGGTTCGTCCGCATGCGGCCGAGCGCCATGGTGACGCATATCGTCACTGGGGATTCCAACGCTCGCTTCTCCGGCTTTTCGGAAGAACGGAGATTCGCCGAGGTTCGCATCCTTGCGCGCCGTGCGGACCTACCAGTTCCGCGCTGGCAGCAGCATGTGCCGGTGATGGTCAGCGCCCGTCAGGGCGTTGTTCTAAGGCGCCTCGACCCGAACGCGCCGATGCGTCCATTGGATGCCGGGATTCGGTTCGAATAGCCGGCGTCCGTCGCGCCCCGAGCGCCGAGCACCGGCCGCGTCAAGACGGCGTCCCGTAACCACCACCAGGGATTGCCGCACCTGTCAGGGCGACGCGAAGTACAGATCTGAAGTCGGCCATGTCGCTCCCGAACCTACCGCCGTCCACCGTCAACGGGGCGGTTTTTCTGCCACATGCGTGGTCGGCTTTGGCCGTAACGAACACGCCTTTCACAGGATTGTCGACGACTTAGGGATCCCAGCAATGGCTATCCTTACTGGGTTGGATGACTCAAATGCCCACTTCCCAGGCTTTTCGGAAGAACGGAGATTCGGCGCGGTTCGCATCCTTGCGATCTGTGCGAACCTGCCAGTCCCGCGCTGGCGGGAGCACATGCCGGTGATCGTCACCGCCCGTCAGGCCGCAGTTCCAGGGCGGCTCCACCCGTACTCACCGATGCGTCCTCTGGATACTGTTGGTGTCCTGATCGCATCTCTTCGAATGGGCGACAGAATGGGCGAGTTTGAGGTCATGGGCTGATAGAATTGCTGCACTCATCCAGAGGCGTACAAAAGGCGCACGTTTCCAAGTATGGCGTCCATCGAATCGTATTGCCCATGAATCCAGTCGCATCGACTAACGGCCACAGTTCGGTTACCCGGTTCTATTCGGGCTCCAAGCGGGTGCTTGACGTTCTTCTCAGCGGCATCCTGATGATCGTCCTGCCGCCGCTGTACCTGATCGTCTCGGTTCTACTGCGTTGTGCCGGGAGCCCTCAGCCCGGGAGCGTGAGGGTGTCCCTCGCAGAAGACAGCAGCGCGAGGGGGAAGCCCTCGCAGCAAAAGTAGACGTCTTGTTCAGGCAAGGGCGCGTCGGACGCTCGGGCGCGGAATTCACGCTGCTCAAGTTCACGACGATGGCGAACGGAAGCGCGGTGGCCGGAGATATCACCTATGGCGACGATCCGCGGGTTCTGCCGGTGGGACGGTGGTTGAGCGCGCTGAAGATCGATGAGCTGCCGCAGCTATGGAACACCTTCGTGGGCGAGATGAGCCTGGTCGGTCCCCGTCCGCTCACGCCGCGCGCGTTCCATTGCTACTCGCCCCGGGTACAGGAGATCGTGAAGAGCATGCGGCCCGGCGTAACCGGCGTCGGATCGCTGGTGTTCCGCAATGAAGACCGAATCCTCGCCCAGGCCCCGGGAGACCCGAAGGAATACTACGACGATGTCATCATTCCGCTGAAAGGGCAACTCGAGCCCTGGTGCTTGAGACCTAGTACTTCGCGCACAGGAGCCTGTATATCGACCTCTTGATACTGGCCTGCACCCTGGTGGCGGTGCCGTGGCCCCGGTCAAGGCTGCATCTGAAGCTGCGAGGCGTGGCGGATATCGTCGGACATTCGCCGCTGTCTGGCCATTTCGGCATCTCGCCGCTGCACAACGGAAGCGCCCGCCGGGTGGTCAATGGCCACCATTCATGATGGCGCGGAGTCCGCGGTCAGGAAGCGAACTCGCGCAACCACACCAGAAACTGTCGGCTAACTCCCGGGGCACCGGTTGCCCGCCCGCGTAGCTCAGCCACGCCATGGATGCGTCCGCGATGCGCTGAGTCCTCTCCGGATCGGCACCGTAGCCAATTTCAACGCAGGTACTTGTCGTGCAACTCGAGCTGTTTTTTGAGTTCTTCGGTCAGCGTCGAACCCTCGGCGTGGGTGGTCACGACATAGGGGATGACCATGATCAGGAGCTCGGTGCGATCTTCCTGCAGTGTATCGTTGCGGAACAGCCTACCAACCCCCGGGATCCGGCCCAAGCCGGGTATCCCGGTCTGTCCCGCACTGCGGTTGTTGGCGATCAAACCACCCATGACGAGGGAGCCGCCGTCCTTCAACGTCAGGGTGGTGCTGATGTGGCGGTTCAGAATCGTCGGAGAGCCATCGAGGCTGGTGGCGGCATTGGGCTGCGCTTCGGAAAGTTCCTGGGAGATCTCTAGATCCACAAGTCCATTGGCCTGGACGATGGGGGTAATCTCCATGGAAACTCCGGTCTTCCGATAGCTGACATCCTGCAGAACGTTGGTGGAGCCGTCAACCTGCAGCGTTCCGTCGGAAATCTGCGTGATGACCGGGATCTCGTTGCCCACTTCGAGGGTCGCGGTGCCGCCGCTCTTGACGAAGAGCTTGGGGCTCGATCGGATCACCACGCGGTCGTCTTGGTAGAACAGGTTCAGCATTGCCCGTGTCGCACCCGAACTGTCGAGCGTCATCGAGAGGCCACCGGCACCGACGCCGATCGTACCGAGGGTGCCGCCGCGCAGGCCGCGGCCACGCACCGCTCCCCTCAATGCGAAGTCAAGGCCCGACTGATCTCGGTCGGTCAGGGTGATCTCGGCGATCAGGACTTCGATCAGCACCGAAGGCACGGGTTTGTCAAGCTTGTCGACAACCTGCAGGATGTCGGCCCACTCCTTGCCGGAGCCCCGGAACAGGATCATGTTGCGGTTCTTGTCGACCACGATCCTGCCGAATGTGACCACGCCGGATTGCGCCGGCTGTGCCGCTGGTGCGCTGCCGGATACACCCGTTGCGGCACCGAACGCCGGGCCAAGGACCGTGTTCAGTGTCTGAGTTAGTTGCTCGGCCTGGGTGTTCCTAACTTCGTAGGTAAAGAGCGCTTCCTCCACGGTGTCGCGATGTTCCGAGTCAAGGATTCGCGCCCACTCCTGGACATGATCCAGCGCAGGGGGATCGGTCACGAATATAACGATCCTGTTGGAGGCTCTGAGGGGCAGAAGCGTGATCGTACCCCCGGGCCCGCCGACGCTGGCTGCATATCCTTCAGCGTCGAGCACCGTACGCAACTCGTTGACAAGATCGTTCGCTTCGAGAAAGACCGGCTGCAGGATGACCCCGTGCTTGCCCTGGAGCAGGGGCTGGTCCAGGACTTCCAGCATGTCGACGGCGCGGGCAACGACATCGGCGCCACCTTGAAGGAGGAGCACGTTGCGGTCGGGTTCCTCGTGGATCTCCAGGTCCTGCCCACTGAAGGCCTCGTCGAGCCAGGCTTGGACGTAGTCGAGGCTTGCCACATGCAGGGGCACCAACTGGAAAATCGTGCGGTGGGTGACAGGCACTTCCGGGAGAGCCCTGCCGCTGATCAGGAGAGGGATGTCGGGGGAGGCGATCTCGTCGCTCTGTAGGAACGTGAGCGTGCCGCTTTCCTCCCGGATGTCGACGCCGTAGGTACGCAGGGTACGTCTCGCCCAGAGAAAGAGTTCATCGGGTGGAAGCGGTTCAGTCAGGCGCAGGGTCACAAGGTCTTTCTTTTCCTGCAGACCGGGAGAGACGACGAATGACATGTGCAACAGTTCGCCGAAAACCATATCGATGAACGCCACCAACGGCATCTCGTGGAAGCCCACCTTGATTGGCTCTCCGGTGAGGTCTCGGCCAAGTTGATCGATGATTCCATCAGCGATGGCCCGCTGGATGACGACACCCGGAGTGTTCGATACGATGAGACCCTGACTTTGTTCCTCGGCAGCCGTTGTTGCGCCATTCGTCGGTGGCAAGGCTTCCCCGCTCTCCCTCGGCGGGCGTATGGGTTCGGGAAAGGGATCCACCGTAAGCGTGCTGCAGGAGGTCGCCAGGGTGACTACCACCAGGGCCAGAGCGAAGACGAGAGCCGTGCCAGAAGCCGCCGTTACCATGCCCGACCGCTTCACGTCACCCGCACCCAAGGGATTGCACTGGCGCCAATATAACGTCATAACGTCGGGCCGCAGCGTATTGAGATCCATTGCGTGATCAATTCTCGTTGCTCTATCCACTGCTTCAAGTCGTTTCGAAGCGCAATATATGTTTATCCGCTGCGGTTTTCGACCCGTATCTGACGTTGGACCGTGGGCGCCCACTCCACAGCCTTCACCGCATCGGCAGGCAACTATTGAGCTGTTTCGGTCGCCCCACCCGGAACGTTCCGTGGAAAGAGCAGTAGTACTTCCCGATCAACTGCATTGGCCGCCGTTTCAGCAGCATCGGGGCTGCGGATCAAGGTGATGCTATTGTCGGTCACGGAGGACAGGACGCGCCCATCCGGCAGCGTGTCTCCCGGCGCCAACTGCACAATACTGCCGCCGCCGGAGCTCGGGGAAGCGAGAAGCACGGCGATAACGTTCCCAGTTTCGATCAGCCCCAGAAAGCCCATGCGCCTCAGGGCAGGGTTCAGTCTGCGCCCGGCAAGGTCATCCTCGGCAATCGTCTCCAAGATCTCCTCGAGGGAGACACCCCAACGAACGCTGCCGGTGAAACTGCTCAGATCTTCCGGCGCCAAGGCGGGAACATCCCTTGAAACCCCACCTGGGTTGACCGTCGCCACATCGCCACCTGATACGTCCGGAGGAATGACCATGATGGCGACCAGAACCGTCGCCAAGACGGCCGCTGAAGCGGCCATCACGGTGCCACGAGCAGTTCGGAGCATCTGGATATTCATCTGGGTCACGATATCCTGGCCGACATGTGTTTTCCTTTGCACCGCTTGGTTCTTAATCGGCAATGCGGTGAATTCCGCATGTGCGGGCAGCGGTCATGTACCGATCAGGGAATCCGTCCGACCGCCGTCTTGATCACAAAAGCGATCGGAAGGCCCCATGGCATCAGATCGACAGAAAGTACTCTCAGGCGCAAGCGACACACATGTGATCGGCCGGGAAGCAAAAAAAGGAAAAGACCCGGTGCCGTCCTCCGACGGCACCGGGTTGATTTGGAGGGTAAAGGAATGCGGGTAAGACCGATTACCCTTCGTTGACCGAGGTGTTGTTGACCAGCACGCCCTCGGCGCGGGTAAGCACCTGGACGGATATTCCTCTGTCTGACAGCACTTGGCAGGACAGGCGACCATCCCAAGAGCCGTCAAGACCCAACGCGTCCTGAATCTCCATCTGGTTCCAGCGCATCGTCTGGTTCGGACCAATGGTCGAACCGGCTTCGCCAAATGTTCTCATCCCGGCCTGGTCCCTGCACTCGAAAAACACGCGGCAACCAGCCTCAATCGCCGACTCGCAAGTTACGCGCACGTTTGCCACGTCGCTCGAAGTGGTCGGTGCGATCGCGTAGGCCTTTGCCCCGTCACCGGGAATCCCTGACAACCTCAACTCCGCCGACGCGGCCTTGGCGGATACATTCTTGTTGCCCGACTCCGAGAATTCCGTACTCGCATTGATGGCGAACTTGGTCCGGTGCATCAGGTTCGTCTCGCCACCCGGCACGTAGTACACGGTATATGCCGATCCGCTCAAGTCGACGGAATCCGACGCCGTGTTACCGGAAATGGAAAACATCTCGGAAGCGTCCGCCGTCTTGTCGGCGTTCGCATCGATGTAAACCACATCGCCATCGTTGAAGTGCTCCGAAGCCACGGTGATCGCCAAGGTGCCAGCCAACGAATCGACAAAGCCATCTTCTTCGGTGAGCACGTCGCCGTCGTCATTCCTGACACCACCGCTGCCGAAGTCCGCGTCCACCTTTATGGTGCTCAGCGCGACCCGTTCCGTGGGCGTTTTCGCGACCGGTGCCAGAGAGGTCCGGTCGTCCAGGTCGATCATGCCATTCGCACCCGTGTTGGTGATGTCGGTGATTACCTTGTGAGTCATTACCACAGGGCATGCAACCTGCGCGGTCGCAACCATCGAGGTCATCGTTCCGCAGGTGTTCCCACCCATGATCGATTCGTCAATCCCCGTGTCGCCGGTGTTCCTCTTCGACTGCTCGATATCTATGTCGACCATCACGGCATTGCCGACGAGGTTCGTCATGGTCGGTGACGACAGCCCGGATGCTTCCACGTCCGGAACGAAGAACACGATCTTGCGGGTCGTACCCTCGTATACGTCATTCGTGGGGTCGGTGTCGTCCTGATCGTTAAGCGTTGGATCCGCGATACCTGTAATTGCAGTAGGAATCGTTACTTCGAACGACACCGAATTGTCATCCCTGCGGCCACCTGAGCGCTCAATATTGACCTCGGTGTCAACCGCGCAGAACTGCAAATCCGCATCGCTCCCGTTGTCGTCGGTGGTGCCGGTATCGCAGTCATCGCCGCCTTGCGCTGCCTTCGGACCCCAAGTACCCCATTTGAAGTGCTGGCTGCCCACGGCCTGGTCCAGAACCGCGCGATGAAGCGTGTACGTCACGGTGAATTCCGTATTTGCACCTATCGACGTAGCACCGGTGAAGATCAACTTGGCTTTCGGTGTGAAACCCGTGTCCTCGTCATAGTCCTCGAAATCAAGCTCGACAGCGGTGCCAGGGCCGAACAGTTCTTCGGCCACCGTGACCGCTTCATTGTCCTGCTTAAAGCCTGCTTGGGCCGCCGCCCCGGTTGCCAGCATTACAGCTGCAAAACCCAAGACCGCATTCCTCAGTTTGGTCATCGTCTCATTCTCCAAAATGATGATTATTCGCCAACCCCTCCACCGCCTTTCCCCGCATTCGCGGAGTGACTCTGAAGAAGGACGCGGGAATCGTAACGCCTCGAACAGGAGTATGCAAACCTTTTTTGCTTCAGTTCCACAGGATCAGCAGGGCAAATTTGGGGTTGAAAAATCTCGCATTTCGCGATAGGGACGCCCTCGGCGCAAAGGCGTTTTCGGGCAACGCGAGGATGACGGATCGTTGCTCCATGATCAACTCTCTCTGGGGGTTGTGTCACATTTCGGCGTTTCGAACGTCGCGGACAATCGTCCGTCGCGTGCGTTCGGGAGGCACACGCTATTCGTGTTCCCGCTGCGGAGTGTCGCGCGCCTCCCCGGCGCCCGTCCAGGTTAATTCCAGCGTGGGATCGAGAGCCCGGGCACGCTCAAGACTTCGGCGCGCCTCCTCGGGCCTGCCGAGGTGATACAGCACCGCGCCCACGTTGGCATGGAGTTGCGCGCCGGTTTCGCCAATGTCGATCATCGTCTTGTAGAGGCGGAGCGCTTCCTCGTAGCGTTGCTGTCGGAAACGCAACACGGCAAGGGCATCGAGCGCCTTTGTATTCCGCGCGTCGACCGCGAGCGCGCGCCCGTAGTGTTCCGCCGCCGCCCCCTCTCGACCCAGTTCCATGGAGGCCTGTCCGATCACGACATGACGATCGGCGGCGGCGGGAGACTCAGGCCTGAGCGAAATCGATCGGGCGAGGGAATCGATCGCCTGTTCGTAGCGCTTCAGGTGAAACAACGCGTAGCCAATCCCTGCAAGGGCGGGGGCATTTTCGGGATCCATCTCCAGCACGCCACGATACCTCGCCAAGGCTTCCTCGTAGCGCTCCTGTCGTAGCAGCGCCTCGGCGAGGAGATGAAAGGAGCCAACCGGAAGCGCATCCGGCAGGAGGGAAACAGCCCGCTCCAGTGATTGCGCTGCCTGTGCGTACTGACCGAGACGAAACATTGCCGTGCCTATACCGTAGTGCGCCGATGCGGACTCCGGATCGATATCAATCACTTCCCGGTACCACTTTATCGATTCCGCCAAGCGCCCCTGTCGGTTCCGTATTTCGGCCATGTTCAGGTGTGCCCTCTTTTGACTGGGGTCAAGTTCCAAGGCGCGCCGGAAACTGCCCTCGGCCTCGTCCAGGCGATCCAGGGCCAGGAACGCTTCACCGTGAGTGTTATGGGCCCTGGCGGAACCAGGGCGTTGTTCCACGGCGACAAGGCTGGCTGCAAGTGCCTCCGCCGGACGCCCCGCAGCAAGCAGCGCAACAGCCAGATTCCGATGTGCGGACCGTGCCTGCGGATTGAGAGCGATGATGTGGTTGTTGAACGCGATCACATCTCGAAATACGCCAGATTGCTCCCAGGTCAGCTTTCCGAAAACACCGAGAACGGCAACGAGGACACCCATTGCCCCAATCCTCGCGGCATTCGGCAGTCTGCCAGCGCATTGCGCGGCGGCACCGATGCAGATCGAGATGAAGCCGATGCCAGCCAAGTACGCGTAGCGGTCGGCGACAAAAGAGTAATTCATGTAGGCGTAATCCACGAAGCCCAGCATCGGCGACAACGTCAGCGCGAAGAACGCGCCGCTGGCGAGAGATGCCCGACCCAGCCAGTGACGACCGCCCCAGAGGAGTGCAGCGACCACGCCGGCAGCGACAAGGTAGCCCCAAGCAAGCAGGTCTCCGGCGTCGATGTCCCACAACGGATAGATGACCGCAAGGTCGGTGGGCCACACCAGCTTGCCGGCGTAGAACCACAGGGCACGCGCGGCGATCAGCACTCGCTCGACAAACCCGTAGTCAAAGGGAAATTCCCGCCGGGACGTGTAGTAGGAAAGGTCGGCAACGGCGATATATAGGGCGATCAGGAAGAAAGGCAAGATTCGCCATGCATCTGTCCATGTCAGCCGCCCGTTTTTCCACCAGACCCAGAGTGCGAACGCGACCGGCAGGGTCACCGCGACCGACTTGGACAGCATGGCCGCCACGAACAGTCCCAACGCCGCGAGGTAGAGCCCCGGGCGCTGTACGCCAAGAGAGCCAAACGGCCAGAGCCAGGAAGATCGCCGAAACGGAGGCCTTTTCGGCACCGGAGATCCGCGGGCATCGATCCCTTGACCGCCGGTGCCATCCATGGAACGGATCCAGCAGAGCGCGCAGGTCATGTAGAAAAGGCCGGAGAGTAGGTCCTTGCGTCCCATCACCCAGGCCACCGACTCGACGTGCATCGGATGGACCGCGAATACCGCAGCCACGGCCCAGGCGCCCGGCACGGCGAGGCATCGCAGCAGATGCCACAGCAACAGCACGTTGACCATGTACAGCAGCACATTGACCAGATGGTAGCCAAACGGGGCGAGACCCCAGATCTTATGCTCCAGCCAGAACGTCGTGTAGACGATCGGCCAGTAGTGCCCTTCCCTATCGATGTCGGCCGGCGAGAACCAGATATTCCACAGACCCGACCAGGCTTGGACCGCCGGTTCGTAAACGAAGATCATGTCGTCCCAGACGAACCCGGCCAGCAGCGCCGGGTAGTAGCTGACGGCGACCATGGCGCACAGGGCGACACCCGCCAGGACAGGCTGGCGTTCCCATAGGGCGAGGAATGCCCAACGGGACGGGGCGGGTTGTGCTATCTCGCTGGCGGGTTGCGCTATCTCGCTGGCGGGCTGTGCCTTCTCGCTGGGGAGGGCGCCTGTCGGCGGCGACGCGCGTCGTGCGGCAGTCGCCCGCCGCTGTCGACGTCCTCGCTTCGCTTTCCCGCCTCGCGCCATGATCGGGGATTTTACGGGAACCGCGCAGCCGAAAGGCGACACTCCCGCACGTGGGGACCAAGACGCAACTGCTGGACTGTGCTACTTCCCGCGCGGAGACCGCTCGGCTGCGGATGCGTTCCCGGAGCGCCTCGGCCGGGGCGAGCAGTTCCGCGGTGAAGGCACGAGAGGCACGCTGGTCCCAAGCATGGGAGGCGGTGACCAAACGCCGCTCAGACCTGGGGAACAGACGTGGAGAAAAAGGGATCTGGCAAGGACGAAACGCTCTGCCGTCGGATATGCCGACGGATACGCGGCAACGACCGGGGCATCGTCGCACCCGTAGTCGACGACCGCGTGCACATTCACCGAGGGGGCGGTATCCATGGAAACAATGGACGCGTCAGCCCGGCCGAAGCGCCGCATGACGTCTTCGAGGCCGGGGATTCTGTCCGTTCCGAGATCCGACAGTTCACGCAATGCCCGCGCCTGACGGTAACCCGCACCATGGGCGGTCCACTTGTAACGGTCGGGCTGGGCCTGCCTCGATTGGCCAAATGGCACTTTCTCAAGCGGATCGTGAGCGCGCACCATGTGCGTGCCAGCACGGGGTCGCGCACGCCAGGCGCGTCCTTCCATACGATATGGAAGTCGATCACTGCGGGGCCCAGTCGAGGCGGCGGGCCGCAGGACGTCATGCGATTCTTCGGCCTCCCGGGGTTACGACCCGGATCCCGCGATGTCGCCAACCCGTGCGATCAGTTCGTCGCCGTCGGCGCACTCGATGATCCAGTCTCCCGCCTCGGCGAGACGCTCCGGATCGTCGATCCGTTCCAGCAGGCCCGCCAGCCGCTCCGCCGTGCCCGCATCGAACTTGCGCGCCGCCTGCCGACGCAGCAGATCCCGCTCGGCGGCAATGCCTTGCTCGACGCCTTCCGCCCGGCCTTCCGCCCGGCCTTCCGCACGGCCTTCCGCACGGCCTTCCGCCCGGCCTTCCGCGCGCAACCCTTCGCGCTCGGCCAGGGCGCGCTCCGTCAAGAACACTTCGAGTTGCCCCGACTCGTGCAGCCTGTCCACTTCCGCCATGTCATCTATCCCCAGGTTCAGATTGAGCCGCCGCCGCGAAACGCGCCGCGCCCACTGCAGCATCAGCTCCTTCAGCGGCTTGAGTTCCGGCGCATCGAGCCGATGACGCAACGCCGCCACCTGCGCCGCGATGCGCTCCAAGGAAGGGTTTTCCAACCCGGCCAGCAGCGCCGCAGCGTTGTCCATTCGCAAATCGTCCGCCGCCAGCCGATGCGTGTCAAGCAACAGGTAGCCATCGCCCGCGAACAGGGAATCTGCGCGAGAAGCGATATTCGAACGTCCCCGTTCGTTCCGCGTGGCGCCCGGAGTCACCAGGTCGATCACCCTGGGCGCAGCACTCCATGGGGAATTTCCGTTGTAAATGACGATAGGCAGGACCGGCGACAATCGACTCGCGGAGAGGAACTTCTTGCCTCGCAGTTTCTCCATGTGGAAGTTGTCCACGTAGTTGCGAATGCGTAGCGGCATCAAGAAGTCGACCTCGGCCTGGAACTCAAGCACCAGCACCAGATACAGCCACGCATGGTCGCCCTCGTCTTCCAACCGACCACGAAACATCACGCGCCATACCATGTCATCGGCGTACCTGACCGACTTTTCGGGATCGCCGGTCACGGACTGTTCCTGCAGCCGCAGCATCCTGCCGAAGTCGAGCGCGTCGACGAGTTCGTGCGCGCCGCGGAGGTCGGCCACGAACCAGCGCATCAACTCCTCGACCATGAACTCGTGGGCGAAGATCTGCTTGTAGGTGGGATCGGGTTGCATGGCCGCGACCGTAACGTGGAAAAACACGGCGGGGTAACGGACATCGACCGTTCCTCGCGTGGCGAATCGCCGCTTTTTCGCGTGGGAAATGTCCCGGGGGTCAAAGATCGGGCGCGGTTCCCCAGCGGGACCGAAAACATCTCGCGGACCGCTGGTCCGAGTCACGCTGCCGACAAGTCGCTGATTTAACTACATTTTTATCCGGATGTCCTGCGCGAGTACTACCTCCTTTACTGGTTTCGGCGTGGGACTTTGAGCACCTTGCTGGAGGCCGAAGCGACGAAGGGAAGCAGTTCCACGGTGCGGCTCGGGTCGCGTTGCCCCCGCACGGGAGCGACGCCAAGGGACAATGCCAGGAGCCAAACAGCAGTCAGTCGGGCTGTTCGAGGTCTTGGCGTAGACGATCAAAGCCAGAGCGCCAGTGGCGACCCAACGACGCCTCGTAGTCGAGGTCGTCGGCACCCATCCTACAGGCATGATCTAGAAAGTAGCCCCAAGTGGCCCCCGGCGAAATTTGGCGGCCGTACCATGCGAGCGCCTTCAGGTCGACTCGTTCGTCGAGAGTGAGGCCGCCAATAAACTTGACCAATTGGCGGTACGCTGGAGTCTCGAAGTAGGCGTCTTGGTCCTCCGGTGAGAGTATCCGAACGCCGCTGGGCCTTCGTTGCACGGATTCGATGACGGAATCAGCGGTCTTTCTGAAGGCGTCGTACGCGTCGATGGCCCGTTGAACCGTGTCGTCTTGGATGACGAGCGCGGTAGCGGCCGTGGCAATACGCTGAGCGATTTCGGCCTCGCTGATGTTCCAGACGTCAACCGTCGGATGTGTCTCTCTGGCCCGCTGAGCCAACCTCTCGTCCGCGGTTACCAGTGGTGCCCCCCATGCTTCGGCACAGGCGAGATAGAGGCAGTCGTACACGGGATGGTCGATTTGAACGGCCAAGGCCGTTGCCTTGATTACAAGCTCGGTCGAAGGTTGCAGTGCAACGGCATCCGTGATGTTCGCCAACTCGTCAATGTAGGGCTGAGGCGATGGAATCTCCTTGCGGCGGGCCTTCTTCCAGATGACGTTGGCGATCTCGGTGAGGATGAAGTCGGGCGCATGGAGGACGATGCGCGGGGCGAGGAGCTGCCGCGCTTCGTGCGAATGAGTCTCGGCGAAGAACCACTTGACGGCGACGCTTGCGTCGACGATGAGCTTCACCGGTCGCGGTCTTCTCGGATCAGGGCGACGCTGTCTGTCTGAGGGAGACCCTCGGTGAGCGACTGGAGTCGCTCCGTACGCTCCCGGAACTCCTCAAGTCGCGTCGAGCGGAGCGCCTGTTGAGCGAGAACGTGGCGAATCTCGCCTTCCAGCGAGCGGTGATTGGCCCTTGCCTGCGCCTTCAGCGAGGCGATGACCTCGTCGTCAATGTTCCGGACAGTTACGTTGGCCATGGCCGTGTTCCTTGGATGAGGTCAATATGATTGCATATTGCGAGCATATTTGGCCAGACTGCCGTGGGCTGTGCCAAGCTTCGACTAGGGCGAAGGGACATCGGACTAGGGACAGGCGGGAGGGAACGTGCCTTCCCAACAAAGCCGCCGGAGCTGCTGGGTGGCTGCACAGGGTATATTGACTTTGGTCGGTGTTGACGGAGAGGTCCTTTGTGCCGTTGACGCCTAGGTCCCGCAGAAGCGTCATCGCCGAGTTGACGGTGGGCGGTAAAGGGAGGGTGCCTACGTGCCGGCGATCACGATCCTACTCACCGAGCCGCATGCGGGCTCGTGGCAGATGGCCCATCAATCGGTCCCGGTCCATTCGAGATCCTGAACAGTGTAGGCACTAAACGAGCCTTCAATGATGCGGTCGTGGGCATACTTCCACCTCTCCTTGGCGTGGTCGGGGGTCTTGTCCCAGACCATCACACTGAAAACACACTCGTAGCTGCGAACTTGGCTGTTCCTGCCTCGCGCGACCAAATCGGTTACGGCATCGGTGAACTCTTCGTCGGATAGCCGTTTTCCGTAAGGCAGTTCTGCTATGCGCAACCGTCTCCACTCCTCCACGTATGCCGTATCGCCATCGTCGGCGGCGCGACCCGGCGGAGGTGGCCTAGGTGCCAACTCGATGCTGTCTTCGTGAATCGCGACGTTGAACAGGTAGTACGGTTTCTCCCGGGTCTTGTTGTCGCCAGCCTTGACGATTTGATACCAACACGGTGGGTTCTCGCCCTTGCGGCGAAACAGCTCCAGGTCGCGTTTCGCGATGGCGAGGGCTTGCTCAGCGTGGTCCAGGTCCTTGTCCGCCAGATCCGCCTTCTGGTGCGCTTGGTCGCGTTCATGTTCCGCCGCGGCACGGCCTTGCGCAGCCGCTTCCGCAGTCCGCTGCGCCCGATCTGCGTTTTCGCGTGCCTGATCGCGTTCTTGTTGTGCCGCGGCGAGCGCGCGTTCGGCTTGGTCCTGGGCCTCGCGCGCCTGCTTCGCTGAGTTTACCAGCGTCTCAATCTCCTCTGGACGGACCCAGATTCGTGGCGGGCTTGATGGATCGGACTCAAGCTGCGGGTCGTCGGGCTGGCTGAGGCCTAGCAGCGCAATGAGCAGAAGGAAGGTGAATAGGATGAACGCTTCGGCGACCGTTAGCCCTAGAACCGCCCCGCGGCGGTAGCTGCTCATCGCCCTCGGTTCCAGAAAGCAAAGCCCGATTTCTGGTTCTCGCGAAGGGTGTCGACGCGAGCTTCCACCGCGATGGCAAGGGCTTCAAGCGCTTGCGTGGCGCGCCGGGTTTCGCTTTCGGTCGTGTCTACGCTCTGGGCAAAAGAGTCCAGCAGGCTTGCAGCCTTCGCAGCACGTTGAGTCGAGGCGTCCGCCACGGCCGTTATGGTCTGGAGTATGTCGGCGATCTGCTGTAGCGCCGTTGCGGTCTGTCCCGTACCGTCACTAGCGCGAATGTACGCGTTGAACTCCTTCAAGGGCTCGAGCAGGCTCGTCAACGCCTCGGTGCCGGAATATAGGGGCTGGAGGACAGGGCCCAGCTTTTGGAGTTCGACGTCTAGAGATGCAGTCGACTTAGCAGCTTGGTCGGCGTTGTTGGCGAGGTCTGCACTGGAATGGGCTGCGTCCCCAAGGCCGGATTCATGAGGGGTCTGATTTTCATGTTTGGTTACTCCGTTCGTTACAAACCAGAAATTGACGGAGTGTGCCCCGGTGACCCTTGAAGCGCCAAAAACTATTTGTTTATCAAACGGTTAAGAGAACCCCGGGAAACCTCCCGAAACGCCCGAAAACCCCAGATGCGCTGACCGCTGGTCCGCATCTTCGCGTGTCCGTGTTGTAGTATGCGCCGCCTCTCGCTCCAGACCCGATGCAGCCCATGAATCGCTGGCCCCTGCTGGCGGAGTTCCGCTCGCTCGGCGTGCTCGCCGCGCCCATCATCGTCACCCAGCTCGCGCAGATGGGCATGGGCGTCGCCGACGCCATCATGGCGGGACGCGTGAGCGCCACCGACCTCGCGGGCATCGCCCTCGGCGGCAACCTGTACTGGCCGCTGATGCTCCTGATGTCCGGGATCGTGATGGCCGTCACGCCCTCCGTGTCGCAACTGCACGGCGAGGGGCGCCTCGGCGACGCCGGCGCGGTGGTGCGCCAGGCGCTGTGGGTCGGCGTGTGCGGCGGCGCTGCGCTGGCCGTGCTGCTGCAGTTCGTGGCACCCGTGTTTCACCTGCTCGGCGTCGATGCGCGCGCAATCCCGGTGGCGTCGGGCTACCTCGGCGCCGCGAGCCTCGGCCTGCCGGCCATCATGGCCTACGGCGCCCTGCGCTGCCTTTGCGAAGGCATGTCCTGGACGCGGCCGGCGATGATCATCGGACTCTCCATGCTGGCCCTCAAGGTGCTGCTCAACCGGCTCTTCATATACGGCCAGCCGGCGCTCGGCATCCCCGCCATGGGCGGCGTCGGCTGCGGCTGGTCGACGGCCATCGTGATGGCCTCGTCGCTCGCCGCCATGATCGTCGTCGTGTCGGCCTCCAGGGCGCGGGCGTCCGGCGTCTTCTCCGCGTTCTCGCCGCCGGAGCCGGCCGTGATCGGACGCCTGCTGCGGCTGGGGCTTCCCATCGGCCTGGCGCTGTTCGTGGAAGTGGCCTTCTTCTCCGGGGCGACGCTCCTGATCGGGCGCCTCGGGGTCGAGACCGTCGCCGCGCACCAGGTCGCGTTCAACATCATGGGCGTCTCGTTCATGGTGCCGCTGGCGCTCGGCATGGCGGCGACCATTCGCGTCGGGTTCAACGTCGGCGCGAACGATCTCGCCGGCGCCAGCAGGTCGGCCTGGGCCGCCACCTCCGCCGCGGTCGTCTGGGGCGTCGTCTTCGCCGCCGCGCTGCTGGTCTGGCGTTTCGACCTCGTCGCCCTCTACACGAAGAAAGCGGACGTCATCCAGCTAGCCGCGGGGCTGGTCCTGCTCGGCGCCCTGTTCCAGGTGTTCGACTCCACACAGGCGACCGTGATGGGCACCCTGCGCGGCTACAAGGACACCCGCGCGCCGATGGCGATCGCCATCGTCGCCTACTGGGTGGTGGGACTGCCGGCGGGGGTGGCGCTCTGCTTCGGGTTCCAGAATCTTGCCGGGATCGGCGTCCACGGCATGTGGTGGGGGCTCGTGGTCGGACTGGCCGTGGTGTCGATCACGCTGCTCGCCCGGCTCGCGCGAATCTCGCGGGATCCGGCGCGGATAGCGCAGCTCAGGTTGCGTTGAGCCTTGTCCGTTGGCGTCTCCTGCAGGGGCCGCAGCCCAGACGCGCGTTTGCAGATATCGTCGAGAGAGCGACCACCGCTCACGACATCGTGTGTCACATGTTATTCGCGAAGGTCGCGGCGGGCCGCCAAGCGGCGGGGGTCAAACGAGCGGCCGCCTCGTGTGCGGCGGGCGCTACTCGGACTCCGGCGCGAGACCCACGAAGTAAGCGGATACGAGGATGTTGACGCGGGGCCGGGTCCGGCCGAGGTCCAGGCGGTCGATCACGAGCTTCTTTTCGTGGGTCGCGAGAGCGTGAAGCAGGCGCAGTTCGGCGGCGATAGTGTGGCGGGCGACAAGGCGCGCCTGCACGCGCCACACGTCGGGCGCGTTCGCGACGGGTTGCGTCACGCCGGGCTGGACCCGCACGTCGCGAAGATCGACCTCGGCGGCAAGCTCGTTCAGGGCGCGGAGCAGGCTCGCCCTGGCAACGCCTTCGGTCTCGGCCTCCCAGAAGTTCTCGGTGAATTCTGCGCTGGCGCGTTGCTCGGCATCGAGCAGCCCCGGCCAGTCTTCCTCCGCGCCGGCACTCTGCGCGCGCTCGACGCGGGCCATCTCGCCGGCATACTCCGCGCGCGCGGCGGCAAGATCATCGGCGCGGACGACCGTCCAGTAGAGAAGAATGATCGCCAGCACGCACCAGACTCCGAGGCGCACCCGGATGTTGTTGGCGAATTCCGCGCGCAGCGTGGCAAGAGCGCTTTGCAGGCGCGGAGTCATGGGCGGACCACGAGCGTCATCTGTATCTCGCTTTCCCTGCGGCCCTGACTCGCCTTGACCTGCTCGAACATGGGTTCGGCCTCGAGGGAGCGGACGTAGGCGATGGGGTCCGCGCTCTCGTCTTCGACCACCACCGTGAGTTCGCGCTGCTGGTAGGACCACTGGCGGAAGCGCGCGTCCGCGCTGGGGATGGCAGCGTCGACGAGGCCCATGAGGTAGGCCTGCGAAGGCTCGCTCAGGATTTCCGCCACGGCGAGGTTGCGTTCCCGCAGCGCCAGCAGTTCGTTGCGGGCCGAGAGGATGGGATCGAGGTCCTGTTGCAGCGCGGCGAATTCCGCCTCGGCCGTCCGCTGGAGATTGCGGACTTGCCAGTAGCGAGCCTCGTGCCAGGTCGCGGTCAGGACGAGGACGAGCAGCACGGCGGTCGCCAGCTCGCGCTCGTTGGTCTCCAGCCACTCCCGCGGCGTCGGCGTGCTGGACCAGGGTTCGTGGGTCGGGGCCTTCGCGGAGCCCTGGCCGTCCCATTCCTGGCCAGCGACGGTGGGTTCCGGCGCTTCGGCCACGACGCCCCATTGGGCCAGGACGCTCTCGACCCGCGCCTGGTCCGGACGCTGGCGAAGCCAGTAGGAGTGTTCCAGCACGCGGTCGCGCCAGTGCTGCAGTTCGAAGCCTTCGCGGCATGCCCGCAGGACGACGCCATCGGATAGGCGGGGGAGAAAGACCGTCTCCGGGCGGACGCGGGGCGGGGTTTTCGAAGCCGCGATCGCGATATAGTCGGACGCCCCCGGGTCGGCGGCTATCGCCTCCGCGTCCCAGAACCAGACCATGGCCCTGCCGCCCTCCCAGACGCAGTGATGGCCGGTGCGGGCGAACGGGCTCCACAGCGGCAGCTTGAGGTCGAGCGCGGCTCGGCGCCGGTTGCGCGGCACGTTGCCGAAGTCCTCCGAGCGATACATGCAGAGGCCGCGGCCGACGATCCAGTGGGAATGGAGCGACCTGAAAGGCAGACGCTCCGTGCCGTGGCGCGTCCGGATGACGTTGGGCTTATTGGAGAAGCGGCGTCGCAGCCTGGAGAACGCCGGTATCGCTCGAATCGTTGGCAATCGCGGGCTCCGTGGGGTCTCGATTGGCTCCTGTAGGCTCTGACCGGGCCTGCGTGGACTCCGGTGCTTGTCTGGGTGCCGTTGGCTCCGTATAGCGGTAGTCAATGCGCCAGGGGGCGTCGCCGAAAGGGGTCAGCGCCATGCCGGCGATGGACCGCAAACCGCTGGCATTATGCCAGATGGATATTCTAAGGAAGCGGGAAGGAAACGCTGGCACGTCCATGGGATCGACATCCACATGGATGCCCGTCAGCATGGCGATCCGGTTCAGGCTCGCCACCGAGCGCTCGGCGCGCTCGGCGCGGATGTTGCCGACCGCGCCCTGATCCAACTCGAGGACTGCGGCGAGGACGTCGGGACGCATGGTGTTGAAGCTATAGCCGCTCGCCTGGCGCGTGGTGAGCATCGGCAGGAGGCGGCGCCACTGGTCCGGGTCAATGAGATCGCCGACGCCGAGGACACGCTTCAGTTCCAGGGGCGTTGCCATCGACCAGTTCGATGGATTGGGCAGCCGGAGCGAGAGATCCGGGCGCCCGTCGGTCCCGGTGGTGCCGGAACCCCGGGTGTCCGACGCGCGGTCGCCGTTGCGCATCGAGTCTCGCGCGCGGCGGGGCGCGGCGGTCTGGTTGGACGTTGCGGCACGACCGGCCGGCGCGGGATTGGCGGACCTGTCGTAGTCGAAGCGCTCGGCGCCGCTCAGCGAAAGGTCGTCGTCCATGTCGACGTAGTCATCCACCCTGGGGACGATGCGGTCGATGTCGGCGGACGACACTCCCACGTGCGACAGCGCGGCCGCAAAGTTGTCGCTGCGCGGGAAGTTGACGGACACGAGGCCGTTCTCATCCTGGATCGAGAACCGCGCGCCGCCCGGGCCGGCATAGGTTTCACCGGAAACCGCAATCACGCCCACACTTCGGTCGGGGCCCCTGTTGCCTTCCACGTCGCTGAAGGACTGCTCGGGCTCCAGCATGAGACCACGATAATTCATGCGCCCCGTCGACAGGAGATACGCGACCGTTGCCTCCGTGCTCCGCCGCGCGAGCTCGCGTTCGAGCGAAACCTCCGCAGCGGCGGCGCGCTCCATGTCGGCGGACGCGACGCTGTCGATGTACGCCGCGAGGACAGCCATCGCCGCCAGCGTCCAGAGCGTCGCGATGAGCACGAAGCCCCGGCCCGATCGAGGGACGGGACGGGTGTCCCCAATGCGGCGGGTGTCCCCGAATCGGCGGGTCACCTGAAGTCCCTCGGGTTACCGACCGGCTCCGGGTAGAGGCTGAAGCTCGCGTTCCAGACAGTTTCGCCGGCGGATGTGACGAGGCGGACCCGGCGCGGAATCCATTCCCGCGCGTCTTCGAACCGCCAGCGGTCGCGCCAGGCGCGATCACGGCCCGCATACTCGAAGGTGAGGGGTTCGTCGGACTCGAGCACCGTCCAGTGGGTGTCCTCGACGAGGGCGGCACCTGCGACGCACCCGATATCGACGCCGCCCGGGATATTGCTTCCGCCCCGGCTGTCCCTTTCGGCAGTGATGCGTTCCCGCGTCGCGGTCCGGTTCATCCCCTGAGGATCCGATGGGCACGACGATGGCTGCTCGGTGTAGACGACGGCGATGCCCTCCTCGCCTTCGACGATGGACCATCGGACGGCGGCGGGAGCCCCCGAAGTCGCCCGCAGCGGCTGCATTGTGATGCCCTGGAAGGACGCGGAGCCGCCGACGAAGCGCCGGTCCGCGGGCAGATAGGGCACCATGGCATGGACGGTCGATGCGAACCATCGCTGTTGCAGCGCCGCCGATGAGGCCTCGCGTCCGATGCGCTTCACGGTGTCGTACTGGCCGAGGAAGAAGCCCGAGCCCTGGATCAGGAGCGTGCCCACCAGAGACGCGAGCACGAACACGACCAGCGTTTCCAGCAACGTCAAGCCGCTGGCCATCCGGCGCGGCACTCTCGTGGGGGAACTGCCTCCGGAAGCGCGAGCAGCGGGCGGTGATGGTTCCATGGGAGACGCGTGGCGCCGAGCGATCCGGCGGAGCCGAATGCGCCGGCGGCGGGGCTTTGAGCGGTTGGCGCGAAGAACGATCATCTTCCCGCTACTCGGCGAAGCCCTCCAACCCGCGCACCCTCTGGTAGCCCACAAGCCGCATGCGATGGGCGCTATCCGGCCGACCGTCTCGCGCGAGTTCGATGTCAACGTCGTAGAGGCCGATTTCGAAATCGCCCAGGTGGCCGGAAACGGACTGTCCCTGGCGCGCCGGTTCGACCAGGCTCGACGACCAGGAGATGTCGAAACCGCCGATTTCCAGTCGGCCGGCGGGCTGCTCGCGGATGTTGATCGAGGCCAGGTGCTCGACGGCGGCGAGCACGGCGGGCTCGCGCCGCGACACGTCGGCCGCCTTGCCGAGCCCGATCAGGTTGTTGTTGAAGAGACCGTACAGAGCCATGCCCCCGGCGGCAAAAATGGCGAGGGCCACGGTGGCTTCAAGCAGGGTGAAGCCGGCGATGCGACGGATCCGCTTGAAGGTTGGACGGCCGCCGGACAGCCCGGGTTTGTCGCATGCCGTGCGCCGGCGGCGGCGGAACGCGCGCCCGGATCCGGCTGGCCGATCGGCTTGAGTGCTTATTTCCGTGTGCGCTCCCGAAGGAACTGCTGGTGGACACGCCGCCCAAAGTCTGCGGCCGACGCCGAATCGAGGGACGCCGAGACAACCGCGGCCTCGGACAACTCCGTGAGCGCGGGAAACTTGTCCAGGTCTGCCTTCGAAATCGCAATGCCCCGCGACCGCAGCACTTCGAGCACAATTGCCAAACGCTCCTCTGAGCGTCCCTCTGCGTGGCCCGCTTCGAAACCCTGTCGACGTTGCGACCGCAGAAGCGGGTCGTCGTGCGGACCCGTGCCTTCGGCCGCGCCCAACAGCGTCCCGACGCGTTCCAGAATCCTGTAGGTGCGCGCCGAAGGCGTCGTCTCGTTCATCGCCGCGTGGATCTCCCCCGCCGTCCAGCCCGGAAATGCCCGGCTTTCGGCCGATTTCCCGTACCTGCCGCGCTCAAGCACATGAATCGACAGTCCCGGAACCAAGCCCTGCGGTCGGCTGACCGCTGACTGGTCCGGCACCTCCACCCACGCCTCCGGGAATCCCCACGCCTCGTACTGCACGAGCTTGCCCCGGCGCACGTCCGTCGTGTGGTCCACCTCCAGCACCACATCCGGCAGCGCGTGCTCACCAACGACCATCGCCCGCGGCCCTGGCAGAACGACGCGGTTCGGCCGGAGATACAAGGACTGGTCCGCCTGCATGATCCGCCGCGGCGCGCCGTTCCCGTCGCGTTGCATCAGGTCCATCGCGCCGTAGCACTTGATCGGCGAACCGCGCGCGGCGGCGATACGCTCCACAAGCGCCGCCAACCCGTGCGCCGAACTCTCGTGGACCGGACTGGCGGGTTCGCGAACCGCCCAGGCGAGTTCCGCGTCGGCGTCCCAGAACTCCAACCGCCCCTCGAAGGCGTCAATCCCGTCTCCCGTCAAGCGAATCGTTTCGCAGCCGGGAAACTCCAGTTCGGGCGATGCGGCGCCATACGACACCGCGCCGGCGTCAAGCGGCCGCTCGACCCGCATGGGGACTATGGGGGCGGCGCCTCCAGCCGATGGCCGCGAGGCGGCGTCCCCAGTCACAACAGTCTTGGCCATGGCGGGGATTCTAACCAACACCCACGCCGACCGCACCGTCGACAACGTCGACAACGGCCAGCGACATCGGCCGGACGTGGCGCCCCGCGCTCCAGGGACACGGGGCGTGACGACTGATCGGCGAGGCACGGTGGACGACGGCACCCATAGGAGCCGGCAACGCACGCGAGTGGAATCTACGCCGCAGGGACAGCCATCGGTTCAATGACCCGCAGGTGCGACACCAATCCCGGCGATCAGGGGATGCGTGGTAGCGACGCGCAATGCCCGTCGCCAAAGACCCAAGCTCAGCTTTTCGCGTCGACGCGGCAGTACGGCGGCGCGAGTTCCACGTATACCGCGCCCGCCTCGTCGCTTTCGTGGGAGAGCGTCAGCGCCCCGCCGAGGCAAACGCCGTTGGCCAGCACGACCAGGGGCTTTTCGAGCGCGAGGCGCCAACCCTCCGGGACATCCACGAGATAGGTCTCGTAGTCCGCATGCCGCGTGAGGTCGCCGGGGTCCGGCGGCGGCGCGTTGCCGAATACGACGTACGCGCGGCCGTTCAGCATGGCTTCGCGGCCGAGAGCGGCCACCTGGTCCAGGACGTAGTCCCGCTCGCTCGCCCGCGTCGCGCTGGCGTAGAGCCGCTCGAGGTTCGGCATCGCTATCGCCGTCGCGAGGCCCAGAAGGGCCAGCACGATCAGCAGCTCGAGCAGGGTGAAACCGCGCCGGAAGCTAGTGTGCTGTCTCACAAATACCTTCGCGTTTGCGCTGCGCCTTTTCGCCGCTGGCGGCGTTGCGCCTCCTCACGTGGGGCCTACCACTGTTCGTCGGACGCGCCTTGCCAGCGACAAAAATGCGCTACCGCAAACGCAAAGTTATTCATGAGACAGCACACTAGGAGCTTCCTTCCGGCAGGAATCCGATGTCCGCATAGTCGCCTTCCCCGCCCTCGGCCGAGTCCGCGCCGTAGGAGTAAAGGACGAAGCCCTGGAGATTGTTCACCGGCGCTTCGTATTGATAGGGAGCCCGCCACGGGTCGACCGGCAATTCGTCCTGCAGGTAGGGACCGCGCCAATACTCGGCGA
Organism: Pseudomonadales bacterium; assembly: GCA_963668365.1. Lineage (GTDB taxonomy): Bacteria > Pseudomonadota > Gammaproteobacteria > Pseudomonadales > Azotimanducaceae > VXNE01. The sequence continues at coordinate 2,171,130 of OY764266.1, read as the reverse complement.
CTTCGTCAGGCGGCGACATCAGGGCGGCCAGACCCTGGTCGGTGGTCGGATAGGCGCCCACATCGATCCTGTAGGTCTGAAGCGCGCTGCGCAGCATCTTGACTTGCGTCGCGGCGACGTCGACCTTGGAACCTTCGAGCTGCTTCATGAGTTGCGGCCCGACCAGGCCCGCAAGCAGGCCGAGGATCACCAGGACGATCATCAGCTCGATCAGGGAGAACCCCCTCACGCGGCCGTTCGCGCGGCGCTTGCTCGCGTGGCGCCTAAAGCACGATCCTGTTGACATTCGTTATCGCCAATATCATGCCGATCATGATGGCTCCGAGAAACCCGCCGATCAGCAGTATGGCCGCCGGCTCGATGAACGTGAGAACGCGCCGCATTCGCCGCGCGCTGTTCTCTTCGTACAAGTTCGCCAACGCCCGCATCATTTCCGCCATGCGCCCGGACTGTTCGCCGACGCGGATCAAATTGTAGCCTGTCGGCGTCAGCGCGTCCTGCTTCTCAAGGGCTTCCGAAAGCGCCACTCCGCTTCTCACGTCGTCGACAGCCCGGTCCAGCATCTCCTTGCGGCGGCTGATCCGCACGCCCCGGGACGCGAGGTTCAGCGCGTCCATGAGTTCCACGCGGCTCTGCAGCATCGCGCCCATGACGGAGGCCCACTTGGCGGTGTCGACTTCCGAGAACCAGCCGCGCACCAGCGGCAGCGCGGCGACAATGTCGGTCAGCCGGCGGCGGAATCCCTCGCGTCGCATCAGCGCCACGGCCACCGCGACCACCACAGCGACGAGGCCCGCAAACAGCCAGGCGTTGGCGTTGAACCAGGCGCCGGTGTTGAGGACCACCGACGCCAGAAACGGCAGGTCGTCGCCGGACTCGAGCAGGTTGGCGAACTGCGGGACGACGAAGGCGAAGACGACGAGCACGGCCGCGAGGCCCGCGACGATCAGTATCGCCGGGTACGCGAGCGCTCCCCGGATGTCCGACGCGACCCTGAGGTCGTACTCCATCTGTTGCACCGCCCCGCGCAAGGCTTCTGCCAGCCGGCCGCGGAGTTCGCCGGCTTCGACCAGTTGGTAGACGTACTCGGGAAGGGGCAAGGCGCTGCCGCGCAGCACTTCCAGGTAGCTTTGCCCGCGCATGAGGTCGCGCGCCATGCCGTCGAAGGCCGCCGCGAGACGGGGGTGATGCGTGCCACGGCCCTGGGCCGTCACCGCGTCACCCAGGGCCACGCCGGATTCGAGCAGCGTGGCGAGTTCGTTGAAGGCGATCGCCACGTCCCGGGCCCTCAGGCCCCGGCGCAATCCGCCCACCGCCGGCGCCCGGTACTCGTCGACGGCGACGACCGTGCTGCCGCCGCGCGTGAGCTGGCGCACGACATCCGCGCGGGACGCGGCCTCGACGCGGCCCCGGCTCGCCTGGCCGTTGCTGTCGACGGTCTCGTAGTCGTATTCCGGCATCTCGAGCGCGCTCTATGTTCGGCAGGGCTGGGAAGGAATCCCGGTCTCGTCCCGACGGCGCACTAGCTGGCCTCGGCGTCTATCACCATGGCCCGCATCAACTCCTCCACCGTGGTCTCGCCGCGCGAGGCCTTGATGAGGCCGTCCTCGACCAGGGTGCGGCAGTGCGTGCCCAGTTCCCGCGCCGCCCGCTTCAGCTCGTTAACGTGCGCGCCCGAGACGATCAGGTCCTGCAGGCGCTCCGTCATCGGCACCAGTTCGTAGATGCCCGTGCGGCCGCGATAGCCCGTGTTGCGACAGTGGTCGCAGCCTGAAACCCGGACCCAGTTGCTCCCGAGCCTGCTTTCCGGGAGCGCGTCGAGGTAGCCGTCCACCAGCGCGGGCCGCGGAATCGACACCGAACAGTTGGGACAGGCCTTGCGCACCAGGCGCTGGGCCTGCACGCCGCGCACGGGCGCCGCCACCAGGAACGGCTCGACACCCATGTCGATCAGGCGCGTGAAGCTCGATATGGCGTCGTTGGTGTGCACCGTGGACATCACCACGTGGCCGGTCAGCGCCGAGCGGATGGCGATTTCCGCCGTCTCCAGGTCGCGGATCTCGCCGATCATGATGACGTCCGGATCCTGCCGCAGAATGGCGCGCAGCGCGCGGGCGAAAGTGAAGCCGATCTCCGAGTGCACCTGCATCTGGGTGATGTCCGGCATCTGGTATTCCACCGGGTCTTCCACGGTGATGATCTTCTTGACGCCGTCGTCGATTTCCTCGAGCGCGGCGGCGAGCGTGGTGGACTTGCCGGAGCCCGTCGGACCCGTGACGAGCACGATGCCGTTGGTGGACACGAGCCAGCCGCGGAACATGTCAAGGTGGTCGCGCTCCATGCCGAGATTGTCGAAGACCAGGTCGTCGCGCTCCTTGGCGAGCATGCGCAGCACGATGGACTCGCCGAACGCGCACGGCACGGTGGATACGCGGATGTCCATCTCGCGGCCCGAAATGCGCTCCGTGATCCGGCCGTCCTGCGGCAGCCTGCGCTCGGCGATGTCAAGGCCCGAAATCAGCTTGATGCGCGACGCGACGGCGGCGAAGCGGTCCTTCGACTGCGTCAGCCGCCTGTGCAGCACGCCATCGAGGCGCATGCGCACGGCGAAAGACTCTTCGGTCGGCTCGACGTGAATGTCGGACGCTCCCAGGTCCACGGCCTGCGACAGGAGGTTGTTCACCAGTTCGATCACCGGCGCCTGCTCGGCGAGGTCGCGCAGTTGCTGCGCGTCGCCGGCGAAAAGGTTCTCCATCGCCCGCTCCTCGCGGATGGCGTCCAGCGCGCGGTCCAGGTGATGGTTCGCGGCGAGGCAGAAGCGGATGGGGGGCGCGGCGCCGGAAGACTGGTCGGACGCCTGGTAGAAGTACTCGAGCGTCTGGGTCACGCTCGGATCGGGCATGTCGCGGGCAAGACAGAAAATGTCCTCGCCCCGCCGCCACATCAGGACGGCGTTGTCGAGGAACCACTCCAGCTTGATGGACGACTCCGACATGAAGCGGTACATGTCCATCTTGTCCGGCAGGTCCTCGGCGTCGGCGAGATACAGGGCTCCGATCTGCTCCGCCAGCGCGCGCAGCATCGCCTCTTCGGAAATAGCACCCGTGCGGACCAGGAGCGAGCCGAGCCGCCCGCCCACCGTGCGCTGAATCTGCAATGCCCGGTCGATGTCGGCCTGCTGCACGGCATTCCGTTCGACCAGCATCTCGCCCAGCCGCTTGGGCTGGCCCTGCCCTGGTTCCACCTGCTCTAGCTCTGACGCGGCCAAAAGCGTCTTCGACCTCTCTTTACCCGTGCCGGATCGCGTTAGCGGGCAACGGTACCAGACTCCCGCCCAAAAAACGCCTTGCAGTCAGTTGTCGTTGCCTCCGCGAGCCCGCAGCGCCGTCGAAGAAATGTCGCTGCGGAACTCCGTCTCACCGAGGCCGTCGCACAGGTCGCGCAGCCCCTTCGGCAAGTCGAGGTCGTCCAGAGTGACGAAGCGGACACCGTCCACGCGGCCGAAGACCAGGAATCGACATCCGATCCGGGCGAGTTCGGTGACCGCCGCGCTCACATCGCTGTCCTCGTAGTACTTGGCATCCGCGATGCGGCGCATCGTGTCGGCGCCGACGATGAACGTCACCGCGCCGAAGACGCGCGCCTTCTCGACGAAGGTGGAGGCATTCGTCAACCAGACATCCTCCGACGCGCCGAACTGTTCCCCGCGGGTGCGCATGTCGTGGAAATTGAGCGGCGGCTTGTCGACGTTGCGTATGCAAAGCTCGTACGCGACGGGTTCGCCCAACCATGCGGCCGCTGCTTGCGCCATCCGCCGGTGGCCTGCGTGGAGCGGATTGAAGGACCCGGGAAGAATCGCGGCGGGCGTACCGGGGCCGATGGCCGGACACGCGCCGGACAGCAGCGCCCGCATGTCCGCGTCGCCCTCTGTGGCATGGGTCTGCAGCGTGTCTCCTTCTCCGAGCCCCACCGGCGGAGTGGGCATGCCGAAGGCTTCCGCCAGGGCGAATAGCGCGACATCGGCAACGAGACGCTCCTCCGCATCGCGGCCGCGTCCGCCCTTCGTCAGGCGAAGCGTTGTTGTGCGCGTCCACGCGGATGTCTGCAGAGCGCAATGCGCCCGATGTTCACCTCTCTTCGGGCGCGTCGAACCCAGGCTCGCGGTGATCGCGAAGCCGAACGTCTTCGCTCGCGGAGCAAGCTCGTTCGCGCGCAGGAAGGCGCGCATCGCGAGATCCCGTGCGGTCCCGGCGCTGCACGCCTGCTCCGGCGGCGCGCCCAGAAGGGATGAGAGCGAGGCCTGCGCGTACGGGACGCGGGCCTCTAGCAATGTGGCCGAAGCTCCCGGCACCTGGAGCAGGTCCGACACCAGGAGCGAACCACCTCCCGTGACATGGACGACGCCTCGATCCGGCCGGGCGTGGAGGCCTTCGATGATGCCGGTTCTGGCTGCCGTCGCGGCGTCAGGCAAGGCTGCCCTCTTGCGAGGCACCGGGCCTCGCGCTGGCTGCGGACGGCGACTCCGCGAGGAATTCTCCAACAGTGGACAGCCCCGCATGCAACAACGATACCGACGCGCCGGGCGAGTGGCCGATGACGGTCGCCGGCGTCATCTTCTTCTGATAGAGGAGCTGGGCAATGTCGTAGACATGGTCGACGGTGTTGTAGCTGCCGCCGATCATCCATTGCGAATCGCCGTGGCCGCGCAGATCGGGCGCGATGACGTGGTAGTCTCTGCTCAGGTCCCGGGCGACCCAATCCCAGTTCCGGCAATGGTCCCGGCCGCCGTGCACGAGCGGCATCGGTGGCGCCTCTTCGTTGCCCCGGTCGACGTGGTGCAGCCGCAGGCGCTGCGAAAAGTAGACGTGCGATGTTGGGCCGCTTTCGATCATTCGCCGATTATAGCGGGCGCATTGCTCGCACAAAGCTCGGAGAGCAGGCGCGGCGCGCGCGAACGCAGACGCTTCCGTCTCATGGGTGTCCCCGCGCTGCCCCGCATGGCTGCCCCGGTTCACGACCGTCCCATGATGATGGCTGTCCCCGCTGTTGCGGGTGTCCCCGTTGCCGAGAGTGTCCCGCGCTGTCGTCGCTGGCACCCCATGGGTGTCCCGACTCTGTTGCCCTGATTGCCGTTCTTGCAACGTCCGGACCTTTGGCGAAGAATCCGCCCATGCCATGGAACCCTCCCCGACGCGACCGGCGCGCGCGCATTGAAATGAGCCAACCATTGATGACGCCAACCGCCGAATCGGCGGAAAGGTCCAACCTGGCGGAGTTCATGCGACTCCACGGGTTCGATGACTACGACACGCTGCATGCGTGGTCCATAGAGCACCGCGGCGCGTTCTGGCAGGCGCTTTGGGATTATTGCGACGTCGTCTCGACCGCCAAGGCCTCGCGGGCACTGGAAAATGGGGATGACTTTCTCGGCTCGCGCTGGTTCCGGGGTGCCGAAATCAACTTCGCGGAAAACCTCCTGCGGTGGAAAGATGGCCGCACCGCCATCGTCGGCGTCCTGGAGAGCGGCGAGCGCCGGGCGATCACGCACGCGGAACTCTATCGCTCCGTCGCGAGGGTTGCCGCGGAGTTCCAGGAGAGGGGCGTTGCGCCCGGAGACCGCATCGCCGGTTGGCTGCCGAACGTGCCCGAAGCCGTGATTTGCACTCTTGCCGCGGCGAGCCTTGGAGCGATATGGACATCGTGCTCGCCGGATTTCGGCGCCCGGGGCGCGCTGGACCGGTTCGGCCAGACCCGGCCGAAGTTGCTCATCGCATGCAGCGAATACCAGTACGGCGGCAAGAAGTTCGATGTGTCCGCCAAGGCCCGGGAGGTTCGGAAACGTATCGACTCGATCAAGGCGTTGCTGTGGATCGGCGACATTCAACGGATGACCGCAGAGCGCCCGGAAGAAGCGATCTCTTTCGCGCCGCGCGGCTTCGACGACCCGCTCTACGTGCTCTATTCGTCCGGCACCACCGGCAAGCCGAAGTGCATAGTCCACGGCGTGGGCGGAACGCTGCTGCAACACCTCAAGGAGCATCGCCTGCACACGGACGTGAAACCCGACGATACCCTGTTCTATTTCACCACCTGCGGCTGGATGATGTGGAACTGGCTCGTATCGGGTCTCGCCAGCGGCTGCGCGATCGTGCTGTACGACGGCTCTCCGTTCCATCCTCGCCGCAGCGAACTGATCGACCTCATCGATGCGGAAGGGATCACGATATTCGGCGTCAGCGCCAAGTATCTATCGGCACTCGAGAAATTCGGCGTCAAGCCCCGCGAGAGCCATCGCCTGCCGCAACTGCGGTCGATTCTTTCCACCGGCTCGCCCCTCGCCCCGGAGTCGTTTCACTACGTTTATCGGGACTTCAAAGCCGATGTGGCCCTCGCCTCCATTTCAGGCGGCACCGATATCGTCTCGTGTTTCGCGCTCGGCAACCCGATTCTGCCGATCTACCCGGGGGAGTTGCAGTGCAAGGGGCTCGGAATGGCCATGGACGTGTTCGACGAGGACGGCCAACCGTTGCCTACGGGGAGCAAGGGCGAACTGGTCTGCACAAAATCGTTCCCGTCGCGACCCACTGGATTCTGGAATGATCCCCATGACGTGAAGTTCCGCGCCGCCTACTTCGAGAAGTTCGACAATGTCTGGGCGCATGGCGACTTCGCCGAGTTCACCGACCACGGGGGGATGATCATTCACGGGCGCAGCGACGCAGTGCTGAATCCGGGCGGCGTCCGCATCGGCACCGCGGAGATCTACCGCCAGGTCGAGTCGATGGACGCCGTCGTCGAGTCGGTCTGCGTGGCCCAGTCATGGCGTGACGACGTGCGCATCATCCTGTTCGTCGTGCTGCGAGAGGGAGTCACTCTGGACAAGACCCTGCGTGGCGAAATCAGGGACCGTATCCGCCGGAACGCGTCACCGCGACACGTGCCGGCGCTGGTCCTGCAGGTCAACGACGTGCCCCGGACAATGAGCGGAAAGATCGCGGAGCTTGCCGTGCGCGAGGTCATCCACGGACGCGAACCCGGCAACGCGACAGTCCTCGCCAACCCCGAATCGCTGGATCAATTCCGGGACGTGCCGTCACTGGGCCAACAGCGGCGTTAGGTCGGAGGTCGGACCCGGGTCGGCCTGCATCCCGGCCACATCGTGCATCTCGCCCGTCGGCGGCGTTGATCGCGGAGCCGATAGTCAACGGCCGCGATGCGGAGCATGGCGATCCTCGCACCGATAAGCTTAGTCCAGCGTCCGCTCGAGATAGGCCTTGAGGCGCCGCCAGGCGTCCGCCGCCGGTTCCCTATTGACCTCCGGATCGCGATCCACGTACAGCCAGAAACCATGCTGCACGGGATCGTAGATGTGGACATCGTTCTCGACGCCGGCCGCGCGTAGCGCCTCGACGAACCGGTCCACCGCTTCCACCGGGATGCCCCGGTCCTGCCCGGCGAAGGTGCCATACACCTCGTGGCCGATTTTCTTCAACTGCTCCGGATCGTCGAGCAGGCGCCCGTAGAAGATCGCGGTCGCATCGTGGTGCTCGCTGCCGAGGGCATAGCTCAGGGCGACACCGCCGCCGTAGCACCAGCCGATGGCGGCGACCTTGCCCGTCGTGTCCGGCCGCTGGTCGAGGTATGCGGCAGCCGCGTCGAGGTTCGCGATGATGGCATCCGGGTCCGCCAGCGTCTCGCGCACCAGCGCCATGTTCTCCTGCGGATTGGCGCCCGTGCGGCCGCTGTAGAGATCCGCCGCGAGGGCGACATAGCCCTCCGCCGCGAACGCGTCCGCCACCTGGCGGACCCGGTCCACCAGGCCGTTCCATTCGTGGATCAGGATCACGCTGGGGTGCGGGCCGGCGCCTTCCGGCACCGCCAGATAACCCGTTGCCTCCCCGTGGTAGCTAAGCGTTTCGCCGTCCGGAGGTCCGGCTTCGCCGACCAGCGCCGGCGGAATGTCGCCGGTCGCGCCGTGGCTCAAGGTCGCAGCGAGGGAGACGAGAAGCGCAAGGCATGCCTTCATACCGGATTGTCCTGTCGATCCTTCAGTTCGCCGACAATACGCGCATGCGCGCGCTCGTCCAAGCGATAGGCGAGCGAAACGGCGATGAGCAGGATCTGAATGAAAAACGGCACCAGGGACATGGTCCACAGGATTGCCGCGAGCGTCGTCTCGGACTGCGCCGTGTTGGCGACGTATCCGAACGCCGCCAGCAGCGCGGCAACACCCGCTCCCCCCGCCGCCTTGGCCAACTTCTGGAAGAAGCTGGCCTCGGCAATGGTCAGGCCGGCGGCCCGCACGCCGGTGCGCCACTCGGCGTACTCCACGGTGTCCGGGATCATCGCCCAACCGAGCACGGCGATCGGGGCGCCGCCAATCGCCAGCACCGACGCCCATACGAATACCATCACGACGTCGTCCGGGGGCGTGAAATAGAAGCCGACGGCGCCGATCATCGCGAAGACAGCGCCGACCCGAATGCCGCCGGCCTTGCCAAAGCGCCGGGACAACCAGGGCACCGCGACCAATCCCAGATACATCACCGGCAAGGTCACGGCGAAGTACAGCGCCAACAGGTCTTCGCGGCCCATGTTGTACTTGAAATAGTACGGGGCAGCGGTCATGCGCACGGTAAACGCGAGCATGCCCAGGGTGAAAAGCAGCACGACGACGATCAGGGGCGGGTTTGCCGCCAGCGCCCGGGCGCCATCGGCAAGCGAGAGTTTGTGCGCCGAGCGCGCGGGGGCGACGCGCTCATCGGTGCCCGCGAAAGTGACCCACAACAGGGCCGTCGCCACGACGGAGAACAGGATCATTGCCGCCTGAAACCCGTTGGCCCCGCCGCCGAGCCAATCCACCAACTGCGCAAGGCCGGCCGAAACGGCTATGCCGCCTCCGAAGGCGCAGCCGATACGCAACGTCGTCAGGCGCGTCCGCTCCTGGTAGTCGTCGGTCATCACCGCCGTCATGGCCGCGTAGGGGATCGTGACGACGGTATAGACAATGCCGAACAGCGTGTAGGTTACATACGCCCAGACCACCTTGCCGAAGTCTCCGAAACCGGGGACGGTGAACATCGCGACGGTGATCAACCCCAGCGGAACCGGACCATAGAGCACGTAGGGCCGGAACCTTCCCCGGCGGCTGCGCGTGCGATCCGCGACGAATCCCATGATGGGATCGGTGACCGCATCGACGACCCTGGCCACCAGGAACACGCCGCCCGCGACGGCGGCCGACAGTCCGTACACCTCCGTGTAGAAGAACAGAAGGAAGGTCAACGCCGACATGAAGTACAGGTTGATGCCGAAGTCGCCGACCGCGTAGCTGAGTCTTTGGGCGTTGTTCAAGGAATGTCTTCCTTCAGGTCGAAAGAGCGTTTGTTCAAGGGATGTCCTCTCCCCGTGTGGCGCACCTGTTTGTACGGGCGCGACATCAGTTGGATCCGACAAAGCCTAACGGAGTCGATAGGCCTGTAAAGAGACCAAAGTCTCGCGACGGAGGCCGTGTCAAGAACTGGCCTTGTCAGCAACATTTTCTGACAACAAGGGAGCCCCGTGAGACAATGCGTTGTCACATTTCCCTGGCTCCCGAACCGACAAGCGCCCGTTGCGGACCAGAACAACACCGACGCCGATGACACCGCTTGCGCGGAAACGCAACGGTGCCTACTACACGCCCGAGAGCGTCGTTTCCTCGCTTGTTCGATGGGCGGTGCGCACTGGCGGGGATCGCCTGCTCGACCCTGCTTGCGGAGACGGAAGGTTCATTGCTTTTCATCAGAACAGCGTCGGCATAGAGCAGGACGCCCGGAGTGTCGAGCAAGCCTTGGAGCGAGCGCCACACGCGCCCGTCCACCACGGGGACTTTTTTGACTGGGCGGCTCGTACCCAAGAACGCTTCGATTGTGCGGTCGGCAATCCACCCTTCATTCGATACCAGATCTTCAAAGGAGCGTCTCGCAAGCGCGCGCTCGACCTATGCGCATCGCTCGGCGCGAACTTTTCCGCGTTGACATCGTCCTGGGCGCCGTTCCTGGTTGCCACCGCCAGCCTTTTGAAGCGCGGCGGGCGCATGGCATTCGTGGTTCCCGCAGAGATCGGCCACGCTCCCTATGCGGCACCACTGATCGAGTATGTTGTCGGGAACTTCTCGGTCGTGCAGATCGTCGCCGTTAGAGAGAAGCTCTTCCCGGAACTCTCCGAAGACTGCTGGCTGCTTTACGCCGACGGATTCGGCGGGACGGCGTCCGAGTTGCGTTTTTCCATTCGAGATCGTTTCGAACCTTCCACTGAACCAACCCGCTCGGACATGTCGGTGTCCATTACCGATTGGCGCGAACTTTGGAACTGCCGTCTGCGACCTTATCTGCTGCCGCAGTCGGTTCGAGACGGATACCTTGCGGTCGCGTCCGACTCGGATGCCATGCGGTTCGGCGACATCGCTTCAATCGGCATTGGCTACGTTACCGGCGCCAACGACTTCTTCCACCTGAGACCTTCGGAAACGACCGCTTGGGACATCCCCTCCAATCTGCTCTGCCCTACGGTGCGCAACAGTCGCCTGCTGCCGGCGCGGCAGCTCACCCGCCGGACCGTGAACCGGTGGCGACGGACCGACGAGGCCATGTTGCTGCTCAAGATTCCGAAGAACGCGGATCTGCCGCCAAGCGTAGAGAAGTACCTGGAAACCGATCAGGGAAACGAGGCACGGAAGGCGTACAAGTGTCGGACGCGCGATCCCTGGTACTCAGTGCCGCATATACGGATCCCCGATTTCTTTCTGACCTACATGTCCAGCGTCGCTCCGAGCCTGGTTCGCAACTCGGCGAGAGTGGCATGCACAAATGCCGTGCATTGCGTCCACATTCAACAGAAGAAGGCATGCCGTCCCCTTCTCGACGCTTGGGCAACGCCCTTTGTTCAACTCAGTTGCGAACTTGAAGGTCATCCGCTCGGCGGCGGCGTATTGAAACTCGAACCCGGCGAGGCAAACCGAATCGTATTGCCCAGCCCCGTAAAACCCGCCTTCCTTTCCGATGGCGAGACTGGCACCGCCATTTCGACCATGAGGAGTTGGAGGCATCATGCCAGCGCGTAAGAAGGCAGACTCATGTCGGTGGGCCAGCCAAGGGGAAGCGTTCAGACACTTTGCCGTTTACGACGGTCGTACCCAAAGTCAACAACACATCAAGCCGCTGCATTGGTACGTGACATGCCGTCTCGTGCTCGAAGGGGGTTTTCATCCCGATGAACTCAAACCACGACCGCCGTTTCGTGTCACCCGGCGGCGCAGACAGAATCTGATTCATTTCGATCCGTCAACGGCTACGGGCGGCGAAGCGACCGTCTTCGGTGGACTGAAGACCAAATCAGCACGCTGTATCGGCGGTACGACGAGCGCTTTGTCTACGGAGCCCCCGACCTGAAGTCAGCCACTCAACGCCTTGAATGGTCACCAGAGTCGCCGGCACTGATCGAAAATGAAGGACGGTTGCTCGACTACGAGGTGCGGTTGGCGAACGTATAGCGGAGGGTCTTCCATACCCCTGCGAAGCGCATCCAACCGACAAACAAGCGTCAGTCCCCCCCGTTCCCGGAAATCACCTCGAGCACCTTGGGTGGCGACATGGGCAGTTCCGTCATCCGCGTCCCGAGGGCGCGGCTCACCGCGTTTCCGACCGCGGCGAGCGGCGCGACGATGGGCGTCTCTCCGCAGCCCCGCACGCCGTAGGGGTGGTTCGGGTTCGGCACCTCGACGATCTCGGTGTCGATCATGGGCAAATCCGAAGCGACGGGCACGCGGTAGTCCAGGAAACCCGGGTTGTCCATCACGCCGTTGTTGTCGTAGAGGTATTCCTCGTTCAGCGCCCAGCCGATGCCCTGGACCGCCCCGCCCTGCATCTGGCCTTCCACGTAGTCGGGGTGAATCGCCTTGCCCGCGTCCTGAATGGCGGTGAAGCTCGTAACCGTCGCGCGGCCGGTCTCCCGATCCATTTCGACATCGGCCAGGTTCACCGAAAACGCCGGACCCGGACCCTGCGCATTGAGCGAAGCGCGCCCGGAGATGGGGCCGCCGGTGCGGGCGGAGTCCGCCGCAAGTTCTCGAATCGAAAGCGGCGCCGCCTCGATGTTGACGCCCTCGACCGGTCGCGCCGAGCCGTCCCTCCATTCCACCTGGTCGACGTCGATGTCCCAGGTCGCGGCGGCGCGGGCGCGCAGTTGGCCGATCACATCCTCGCAGGCACGCACCACGGCCAGTCCCGTCGCGAACGTGACCCGGCTTCCTCCCGTCGTGGCGCAATATCCGGTGCTGTCGGTGTCCGCGACCTGGACGCGCACCCGCTCGTAGGGCACGCCGAGGGTCTCCGCCGCCATCAACGCCATGGACGCGCGGCTGCCGCCGATATCGGGGCTGCCTTCCACGATCTTGACGATGCCGGAATCGGTCAGGTGCACCTCGGCGCTCGAGGTGTTGCCGCCGTTGAACCAGAAGCCCACCGCGACGCCGCGGCCGTGACCCTGGGGCAGCTCGGCGTTGTAGTTCGGGTGGATTTTCGCGGCCAGGAGACAGGCCTTGAGGCCGATGGCTCCGAACGTCGGGCCGTAGGCCGCATGGGTGCCGGTATCGGCGGCGTTCTTCAGGCGGAAGTCGATCGGGTCCATGCCGATCCGCTGCGCCAGTTCGTCCATGACGGACTCGCCGGCGTACATCGCCTGGGGGGCGCCCGGCGCGCGATAGGCGGCGACCCGCGGGCGGTTCGTCACCGCTTCGCGGGACTCGATCCGCACGTGGTCCACGTCGTAGGGGGCGAAAATGCACATCGCGCCCGCCCCCATCGCACTGCCCGCGAAGGCGCCCGCATCGAAGATCAGCCTGGCGGACATGGCCGTGACGGTGCCGTCCCGCTTGCAGCCGATCCTGATCGTGTTGACGGTGCCCGATGCCGGGCCGGTGGCACGAAACACTTCCTCCCGCGTCATGACCATTTTCACCGGCCGGCCGCTCTTCTGCGACAGCTTCAACGCCAGCGGCTCCAGGTAGATCGTGGTCTTGCCGCCGAAACCGCCGCCGATCTCGCTGGCGATGACGCGGATATCGCCCACGTCCACGCCCAAGACCATGGCGGTCTGGTCGCGCACGCCGAAATGCCCCTGGGTGCAACACCACAACGTGGACTGTCCGTCTTCCTTGTAGCTGCCGACGCAGGCATGCGGTTCGATATAGCCCTGGTGCACCATGGGCGTGACGAACGTGCGCTCGACGATCTCGTCGGCCTCGGCGAAACCGACGTCCACGTCGCCCTTCGTGATGAGGCCGCACTTGGGAACGTTGGAGGGTTTCTTCGGAGTCTCCGGCAAACCCTGCGTGAACATGTCCTCGTGCAGCAGCGGCGCGTCCGGCGCCATGGCCTCGATCGCGTCGGTGACGGACTCGAGCACCTCGTAGTCCACCTCGACGGCGGCCGCGGCGAGCTCCGCGACCCGGTTCGAAACCGCCGCAACAGCCGCGACCGCATGGCCGTGATAAAGCACCTTTTTGCTCGCCAGAAGGTTTTCGTTGAATGCCCGCTGCCCGAAGCCGAGCTTCCTGCGGTCTGGAAAGTCGGCAGCGGTGACGACGGCCATCACCCCGGGGATCGCTTCCGCCTTCGACGTATCGATGGAGCGGATGCGCGCGTGCGCGTGGGGGCTGCGCGCGACCTTGCCGTGGATCATGCCGGGCAGGTTGAAGTCGGCCCCGAAGTTGGCGCGTCCGGTCACCTTCTCGACGCCGTCCGGCCGCACGGGTCGCGTGCCTATATATTTGAAATTGTTATCTTTATTAAGATCTAGCGCTTCGGCCATGGTGTCTCCTGCGTTGACGGGGCAGCGCAATTCCGGAGCGGCGGCGCCGGATAGCACGCACCGCCATGATAGCCTACAAAGTCCGGCGGCTGCCCTCGCCGCCTTCGAGCAACCGGGCATGTCCAAAAAGCAACATCGGCGTGCGTTCGCTGCGGATGCGTTGGCTCGCGCGAGGGTCGCGCGTCTCGCCACCCTCGACGGCGGCAAACCGCACCTTGTTCCCGTGGTGTTCGCCCAATGCGATGACACCCTGTGGGTGCCGGTGGATGGCAAGCCGAAGCGGCACGCCCGACTGAAACGGCTCGAGAACATTCGCGCAAATCCCCGGGTCAGCCTCTTGATCGACCACTACGAGGAAGACTGGCTGGCGCTCTGGTGGGTGCGCGTGGACGGTCGTGCGATCCTCGTCAGGTCCGAGGAAACGGGTTTCGCCAACGCGCTGGAGGCGCTTCGCGAGAAGTATCCGCAGTACGCATCCGTACCCATCATGTCCGCCATCAGGATAGAGATCGGCCGCGTCTCGCACTGGCGCGCGGATGCGTGAACCGCCCTGGACCAGGGAACCTCATGTGCAAAGTCCTGCAAGGGGAGTTAGCTTTAGCCTCGGTCTCGCCTTTCAGGAGCAGGCAAATTGCGACGCGGTCCAATCAAGTTCGCGCTCATCCACCACGCGGCCTGCGATAGCCGGCTGCACTATCGCCTGTCCGAAACCGGGCAAACCGAGGCGCTGCTGCCGGAGTCCGAGCGCGCGAGCCATGCGAACTCGATAGAAATCGGGCTTGAGGGATCCTTCTCCGATACACCGCCAGGAGATCGCCAGATCGGAGCGCTGAAAGACCTGCTCCTGCAGATCAAGCAGCGCTATCCGGACGTGGATTTCGGGGGGCATCGCCAGGTGCGCGGCGTCCGCACCCAATGCCCGGGCCGCAGATTTCCATTGAAATCCCTGCTCGCATGGACCCGTTCCGGTCTGATCGTAGCGCGTGACGCCGCACTCCAGGACGAAGTGGAACGCCAATACCACCCGTAGATCCGAGTTCGCCGTGGCGGGATTAGCTGGCAGCGAGATCCCTGGTGGAAATCCGTTGGCGCAAAAGGTGGTGAACCAGGTCGATGGTGGGCGTGGGGATGTCTGCCAGCGCCCCGAGTTCCTGCACGGTGCCGACAATCGCCTCGTTCTCCAGGGGACGGCCGAGTTCCAGATCCTGCAGCATCGAGGTGCGGTGCGCACCGACATTCGCGGCGCCGTCGATGCGCCGTTCGACATCGATGGCGAAACGGGCGCCGAACGCTTCGCCCACGGCCTGGGCCTCGACCATCATCGCGCGGGCCACGCTGCGCGTGCCGGGGTCCGTGGCCAATACGTCGAGCATCGCTCCGGTGAGGGCGCTCAAGGGGTTGAAGGCTACGTTGCCCCAGAGCTTGATCCAAATCTCGTCGCGCAGCCGTCTGCGCAGCGGCGCCCTCAATCCCGCGTCGGAGAGCACGGACGAGAGTGCGCCGATGCGTTCGCTGCGCTCGCCCGACGGTTCCCCCAGAACGAACCTGTCTCCCGAAAGGTGGCGCACGACGCCCGGTTCGACCACTTCGCAGGACGGATACACCACGCAGCCGACGGCGCGCTCCGGTCCGATGCCCCGCCACACGGTTCCTCCGGGATCGACGCTCTCGACATGGCGTTCGCCAAATTGCGAGTCGAGGCGATGGAAGTACCACCAGGGAATCCCATTGACCGCGCTGACCACGGCGGTTTCCGGTCCGAGCAGCGGCTGCATCGGTTCGACGACGGCCGGGACCGAATGCCCCTTCAGGGTCACGATGACGCAGTCCTGACGCCCAAGCGTCGCCGGATCGTCGGTCGCGGTCACCTCGACAGTCAGCCGCTCATCGCCCGTTTCGAGCCGCAGGCCTTGCGCCGTCATGGCGGCGAGATGCGGCCCCCGGGCGACGACCGACACGTCGCAGCCGGTCTGCGCCAGGCGTACGGCGAGGTAGCCGCCGATCGCGCCGGCGCCGTATACGCAGATTCTCGTCATCGGCGGAGTCCCGAAAACACCGAAAAACAGCCTGAACCGGCGTTCACTCGCCCAATCCCAGTGCCGCGGCGAGCCCGATGCGCTGGATCTTTCCGGTCGCGCCCTTGGGAATCGCGTCGACGAATACGATGGTCCGGGGCACCTTGAAATCCGCCAGCCGCAACGCCGCGAATCGCTTGAGCGCGTCGGCATCCACCGCATGGCCCTCGGTCCGGACGACCACCGCGGCGACGTCTTCGCCCAGCCGGCGATGCGGCATCGCGAACGTGCATACTTCCGCCACGGCGGGGTGGTCCAGCAGTATCTCGTCCACCTCCAGGGGAGCGATCTTCTCGCCGCCCCGGTTGATAATCTCCTTCAGACGGCCAGTCACCTTGACGTAGCCGTCGCAGTCCACGTAGCCCTGGTCCCCGGTGCGGAACCAATCGCCGTAAAACGCCTGGGCGTTGGCTTCGGCGTTTGCCAGGTACCCGGCCATGACATTCTCTCCCCGAATGACGATCTCGCCTTCCTCTCCGGGTTCGAGCGCCACGCCTTGCGTATCCATGATGGCCACTTTCGGGCCCGCCGCGGGACCGACGAATCCGGCCTTGCGCGCCGCCGGCGGCAGGGGATTCGAGCACATCTGGTGCGCCGCCTCGGTCATCGCGTAGGCCTCGATGACCGGCGCGCCGAACGTTTCCTCGAGGGCCGTCATCACGGGCGGGGGCAGCGAGGCCGAAGACGAGCGGATGAACCGCAACGCCGCGTTGCCGATCCGCTCGCGGTTGCGGGGGGCGCGCGCGAGGATCGCCTGGTGCATCGTCGGCACCGCGCTGTACCAGGTCGGCGCCGTCGCCTCGAGCCAGGCGAAAAAGCGCAACGCATCGAAGCCCGGCGCGCAAACCACCGAAGCGCCGCTCGAGAGGCTCGCGAGGACCGGCGCCATCAGCCCGTGAATGTGGAACAAGGGCATGACGTTGAGGCACGTATCCGCGGAAGACAGCGACAGCGTGCGGGCGATATTGCGCGCCGACGCTCGAAGGTTCGCCAGGGTCAGGGGGACCATCTTCGGCCGCGAAGTGGTGCCCGAGGTATGCAGGACGAGCGCCGTCGCGTTGTCCCTTCGCGGTTCGGCCGGGGCCTCGCGATCCGTCGACAGCGAGAACACGCCCGCCCGACTCCCCTCTCGCAGGCGCAAGACGCGCAAACCTCGTTGTGTGGCCGCCTCCAGAGCCGGTCCGTCGGCGCCTTCGGCGAAGATCAATGCCGACGCGTCGAGATCAGACAGGTAGAAGTCGAACTCGTCGGGTTTGTACGCGGGGTTCAGCGGCGCGACGGCACACCACGGCGCCATGCAGACGAAGGCAGCAGCCATGGCCGGCCCGTTCGGCAACACGATGGCGACCCGGTCCTCCGGACCGATGCCGGCGCCCCGGAGCACCCCGCCCGTGCGCGCTGTCTGTGACTTGAGCGCGGCATAGGACAGGGGTTCGCGGTCCGGTGCCCGGATGGCGGGAGCCTCGTCGGGACCGGCGACCAGATATTCCATCGAACAAACGTCTCCAGCGAGCGCCGGGGCCAGGGGCGCTCCGGTGCGCGGATTGTAGCCCGTATTGCCGCAACCAGGCGGTATCAGCCTTGTCCAACGTGACATGAGCCTGAAGGGGAAGCGTAAATCCAACGAGGCATGAGCCTGTGGAGCGGCGTCGGGGATCATCGGAGGATGATCGTGACGCTACAGACGCAACGGGTTCAGACCCTGGAACAGGTTCGCGCCTTCGTGGAGGGCAGCGAGGCGCTGGACTTTGCCGGCGGCGACCGCGCGGGGGTTTATGCGCTGGTCCGCCGCACGCTGGTGAGATTGAGGTACCACCGCCTGGGCAAGGCGGACAAGGGGCTGGTGAGGCGGTATCTGGCGAAGGTGACCGGGCTGTCGCGGGCGCAACTGACGCGCCTGATCGGGCAGCATCGTCGGACCGGGCGGATCGAGGACCGGCGCGGCGGGTCGCCGAGGCGGCCGTTCGAGCGCCGCTACGCGCCCGCCGACATCCGCCTGCTGGCGCGAGTCGACGCGGAGCTGGGCCAGATGTCGGGGGCGGCCACGCGCGCGGTGCTGCGCCGGCAATGGCGGGTGTTCGGCGACGCGCGCTTCGAACGCCTGGCGGGGCTGTCCAACGGCCACCTGTACAACCTGCGCCGCTCGCGCACCTACCGCAACGTGCGCCGGGTGTGGGACCGCACGCGCGCGGTCGCCGTGCCGATCGGCGTCCGGCGCCGGCCCGAGCCGCGGGGCCGGCCGGGATTTGTGCGGGTGGACACGGTCCATCAGGGCGACCTGGACGGGGTCAAGGGGGTGTACCACATCAACGTCGTCGACGAGGTCACCCAGTGGCAGCACGTGGGCACGGTGGCGGCGATCTCGGAAGCCTTCCTGATTCCGGTGCTCGAGGCGCTGATCGAGGCGTTTCCCTTCGACGTCAAGGGATTCCACGCCGACAACGGCTCCGAGTACGTCAACCACCGGGTCGCGAACCTGTTGAACAAGCTGCACGTCGGCCAGTTCACGAAGTCCCGCGCGCGGCGCAGCAACGACAACGCCCTGGTCGAGAGCAAGAACGCCTCGGTGGTCCGCAAGTGGCTCGGCCACGCCCACATCCCGGCGCACTTCGCCGAACCCGTCAACGCCTTCAACCGGGACTGGCTGTCGCCGTTCCTGAACTATCACCGGCCCTGCCTTTTCCCCGCCGAGGAGATCGACGACAAGGGCCGCGTGCGCAAGCGCTACCGCGACGCCGACGTGATGACCCCCTGCGAGAAGCTCAAGTCGCTTGAGAACGCCGAGCGCCACCTCGCCCCGGGCGTCACTTTCGAGGCGCTCGACCGGACCGCGCACGCGCAAAGCGACCTGGCGGCCGCGGCGGCGCTGAACCGGGCGCGCCGGGATCTCTTCCTGCTGATCGGCCGGGAGAACACCGCCGCCTGAGTCCCGTGGAGTTGTGGACGAGTCCTGCGGACCGGCGCGCGCCCTTCGGGCCGCGTGGACAGCCCGTGGACAACGCTGGCGCGTTGCCCACCGCCTGACCACACTCGCGCGCCTCTCGCCCACAACTCCACGGGACCGACAACAAGTTTTTTCATCAAAAAATCGCAACGGGCGGGCGCTTGCGCGCCGCGCGCCCGTGGGTCAAGATCACCTTTCTTTCAATACCGATTCCGACTCCGCCCACGACTCAGTCAACCTCTCCGTTCAGGCTCATTTCGGTATTGGATTAGACTGTATCGGCGCGTCCCGCGAGAGAATCGGGACGAGAGAATCGGGACACACGCGAATTCCGTCCTACGGGTCCCCGGGTCGTCATCCTACGCCGGATTGCGGGGTGGCCGGAATGGAGGGCGTCTAGCCAGCGGCGGCCACAGCGCATGAACGCCGGAGGCATCAGCCGTTTGCGCCCCCCGCGCGTTTCCGCCAAAGTGCGCGTTTCGTCCTTCATTGTTGGAAGCGCAATGAGAACTGCACCAATGTGGCTTTCCGCGCTGGCTGCCCTGGCGCTACCCGCAGGCGCCGTCGAGCCGGCCGGGCAGGTGTCCCATCCGGAGCTTCCGGAAATCAGTGGGATCGTGAAGTCGAGCTACGGCGACTTCTACTGGGTGCACAACGACAGCGGGGACCTCCCCCGCGTTTACGCCATCGATCGGGATTCGCGTCCGGTCAAGCCGTCCTTCCTGCGCATGTCCGCCGACAAGTGGCCCGGACACCGGATCGACAACGCCTGGCACACGGACTGGGAGGACATCGCGCTCGCGGACGGCGTGCTGTACCTCGCCGACGTCGGCAACAACGGCAACGCCCGCCGCGATCTCGGCGTCTACGCGGTCAATGAAGCGGACCCGCGGACCGTAACGACGATGCGCGCGCTCAAGTTCATTCCGATCCGCTATCCCGATCAGCGGCGTTTCCCCGCCGAACAATGGCACTTCGACTGCGAAGCCGTATTCGCGGCGGACGGCAAGCTCTATTTCCTGACGAAACATCGCCGGCCCGGCGAGCACGCTTCGTGGGAACCTGGCGTCAAGCTCTATCGGCTGGACACCCAACACCTCGACCGCGAGAACATCCTGACCCTTGTCGGCCGGCGGGAGGATGTGGTCATGGCCACCGGTGCGGACCTGTCGCCCGACGCCATGCGACTCGCCGTCTCGACCTACAGCGCCCTGTGGCTATTCGACCGGCCCGAAACCGGAGACAACTGGCTTGCCGGCAATGCCAGCAGGCTCGAGGTCAAGCCCTCCGTCGCAAGACAGCTCGAAGCGATCGCATGGGAAGACGAGACCACCTTGCGGCTCATCAACGAGCAGCGCGACGTCATGCGCGCCCGCGTCTCCGAGTTTTCGGCAGTGCCGTAGGGAGGCGGTCATGCACCACGATCCGGGCTTGTTCGCGACGATCTACAGCGCTCGCGCGCTACGGCGTTTCAAGCCGGACCCCATCCCGGACGACGTGCTGTTTCAACTGATGGACGCCGCGATTCGGGCACCGTCGGGGCAGAACGCGCAGGACTGGCGCTTTGTCCTGGTACGCGATCGGGACCACAAGCGAAAGATGCAGGAGTGGGCAGAAATTCCCTGGCGCCGCTACCAGGCGCGCTTTGCCGAGCATGCCGACGGCATGGACTCCCTCCCCCGGTCGCAGCGGCTGTCGCTCAAGAGCGTCGAACACCTCGTGCATCACCTGGCGGAAACGCCCGTGATCATCGTCGTCCTTGGTCTCAAGGGACGACACAGCACGCCGGGGGGAAGCACGTTCCCGGCGGTGCAGAATCTGCTGCTGGGAGCCCGGGGCCTGGGCCTGTCCGGTTCGATATTCAACTTCCCGCTCTCAAGGGAGGACGCCCTGCGCGAAATGCTCGGCATTCCCGACAACAACGAAATCTATTGCGTCCTGCCCATCGGGTACCCGACCGACAGACATGGCCCTCTGGGGCGCAAGCCGGTGCGAGCGATCGTCTACGACGGCAGGTTCGGCGAACGCTGGTCGTTTGCCGAAGCGCAGCCGGATGCGGGATGGCAGGATCGGTGGCTCGGCGAATGACCCGGGATCCCGGAAGGATCGCATCGATTCGCTCCGCAGGGATCGGTCAAATCCTTCGCCGTGGCCTCCCTATCCTCGTCTGCTGTTGCCTGTGCACGGCAATCAACGCCACGCCCTACACGTTCGAATCGGCGAAGTTTCTCGCCGAATCGGGGGCGTGGCCGGCGTGGACCGAGATGCTGTCGCGGCACGCGGAACAGCTCGAGAGCCTGCGGGGTTGCATCGACGACAAGGCGGCGTGCTCGTGGCGGACCAAGTCACTGCACGTGATCCTGGCCAGGGGAGCGGCGCTGCCGAGCGAAAAACAGGTCCAGCTCGTCAATCGGTATGTCAACCGCAAGCGCTACAACAAGGACCGGCGCAAGATCATCCGGGACGAGAGCGGGACTCTTTCGATCCCGTCCCACTGGGCGACACTGCTGGAGTTCCTCGAGAAAGGCGGCGACTGCGAAGACTTCGCGACGGCGAAATACCTGCTATTGCGCCACTTCGGATTCGCCGCGGAGGACATGCGCGTAGTCGTGGTCTACGATCGCAGCCACCGCTCCCATCATGCCGTTCTGGCGATGCGAATCGATCCCGGGACGACCTGGGTTCTGGACTCCGACAACCGCATCTACCGGAGCCGGAGACCGCGGGGATACAGGTACGTCTATGCCGTAAACGAACTGGCAATCTGGGACCATGACATCCGGGTCCCGCGCAACCGGCGATCACGTTAGCGGCAGGCGGCTGCAGCACGCCGCACGCGGGCCGAGCGATGATCCGTTATTGTTCGCCGCGAATGTAGTGCTCCAACTGGTCGATGAGCGACGCCTGTTCCGCCATGACCTCGGTCAAAAGGTCGCGCAGCGACAGCATGCCGATGACGACCCCCGAGTCCACGACGACCAGGTGGCGAATGTGGTGGCGTTGCATGAGTTCCATGCACGACTCCACCCGGTCGCTGGACGCCACCGTGACGACGTCCTGCGTCATGATCTCCGACACCCTGGTCTGCTTGGACGACTTGTCCTTGAGGATCACCTTGCGGGCGTAATCGCGTTCGGAGACGACGCCCACCAGCTTGCCGTCCTGCAGTACGGGAAGCGCCCCGACGTGCTCTTCCGCCATCTTCTCGATGGCCTCGTATACGCTCGCGATCGGCAAGACCGAGTAGATCACGCCCCGGCCCCTGTGCCGCATCACGTCCCTGACTGTTTTCATTGGTCCAACTCCTGACACTGATTCGATTGTGCAGCCACTTGGGAGTCCACGGCAAGGGCCGGTTTCAGTACCAGCGCGCCTTGTCGACGACGTTGTCCAGCGCCTCTCCCGCGACGAATCGCCGCGCGTTGTCCCTGAGCAGCGCGTAGCGGCGCTCGACGATGTCGGCGGCGCCCCCGGTCGCGACATGGGGCGTGATGAGCACGTTGTCCAGGCGCCAGAGCGGGTGGTCCGCCGGCAGCGGCTCTATCTCGAATACATCGAGGCCCGCGCCGGCCAGTTCGCCGCCGCTGAGCGCGGCGGTCAGGTCGGCCAGCCCGCACGTCATGCCGCGACCGATATTGATGAAGTACGCCGACGACTTCATGCGCCGAAAGCGGTCGGCATTCCACATGAACTCCGTTTCCGGGGTGTGCGGCGCGGTGGTCACCACGAAGTCCGCACCCGGCAGCAGGTCGTCCAGCTCTTCCGGGGCGTGCATCTCCGCCGGATAGTCGTGCTCCGGACGCGGGTCCACGCCGATGACCTTCGCCCCGAACGCCGCGCACAGCCTAGCGGTTTCGGCGCCGATGCCGCCGACGCCGTTGATGAGCACGGTGCAACCCGGGATGCTGAGGTAGCCGTGCTTGCGGGCGCGCGAGTCCCACCTAGCATCGCGCTGTGCCGCCGTCCAGTACGGCAGGCCGCGGGACAACGCCAGCATGAACATCATGATGTGGTGGGAGATGTGGTCCGAGTATATCCCGCGCGCGTTGGTCACGGTCACCGGATGATCGATCAGTTCACGGTAGTAGTAGCCCGCAAAAGGTGCGGCGAAGGGACTCTGCAGCCACCGCAGTCTCTTCGCCGCGGGCAGCATCTCCGGCGACACCCAGCCGTACACAGCTTCCGCTCCCGACAGGGCCTCCCGCGCCGCCGCATCATCCTCCGCCACGACAACATCCAGCCCCGGAACATCGACCCGCAACCGCCGCGCCCAGTCGCGCAGCCCATCGTTGATAGGCGGCGTCATCACCAGTACAGATTCGTTCGTCATCGTCACCCCCCTGAGATTCGCCCCTATGTTTGCGCGTTTTGGCGCGCTTCGCCATGGCGCACACAGGGATGGGTGTCCCCCCAGGGGATGGGTGTCCCCAGGGTGGTATTCCCAGGGGGTGGGTGTCCCCACGGGATGGGCGTCCCCAAGGGGTGGGTGTCCCCAAGGTGGTGGTGGCGCGTGCGAGTGGCGGTTGGTTTAATGCGGCACGGGGGCGCGGTCACGCCCTTGCGAACGGGAGATTTGGAATATGGCGAAGCGCGCGCATCTCGTTGCCGGCGGTTATCCCCCCGGTTCCAGTGCCGGGCACGACATGGACTACGCGCGTTTGCGGCTCCTCGGCTTCCTGGCGGAGCACGAAGACATCGCGACCACCGTCGCCGGCGACTTCGGCAATCTCGACAAGTGGCTGGTCGATACGCGCCTCCTCATCACGTATGTCGCGGGGCCATACCCCGATTCGAGGCAACTCGGCACCTTGAACGAGTGGCTCGAGGGTGGAGGACGCTGGTTCGCCCTGCACGGCACCAGCGGGGGACGTGCCGCCCGCATCGAGGGATCCTCGCAACGCCGGATGGTCCGGGAGGCGCATCACGAGACGCTCGGCTGTTTTTTTCTGAACCACCCGCCGGTACGCCGGTTCGAAGTGGCGGTGCGCGACCGGCACCCCCTGACCGAAGGATTGCCTCCGACTTTCGAAACCGAAGACGAGCTTTACATGGTCGAACCCATCGGCGATGCCGAGGTCCTGCTGACCACGGAGTTGCCGCGCGACCCGTCGCCGCCCGGTTTCGGTTTCCACTACGACGCCGACACGTCGCTTCTACCCGACGGAAAGACCCGCGTGCTCGGCTATGTCAAGCCTGCCGGGGGCGGCGCCGTGGCTTACGTCGCCCTCGGCCACTGCCACTCGCCGCGATCCAATTCGCAGCCTTTCGTGGACGAGTCCGTTGACGAGAGCCGAAGGACGCCCCTGCGGTTTCGCGGCAGTTGGGAAAACGGCGCATTCGAGACCCTGGTGCGAAACGCCGTCGCCTGGGGTACCGCCTGAACGTCTGATCCGGCCACATCGAATAAGCACCCGTCAGGATCCCACATCCGGCGACCGCCCGCCGCCATGCCCGCATGACTGAAGCCGAGGACAGTTCGCGCCGAGCGACCTTCTATCCGCGAGGGATGTTCACCTCACTCCTTCTCGCGGACTTCCGGTACGTCTGGCTCTCCAACCTCTCGGCTTCCTTTGCCATGCAGATGGAGATGGTTGCCCGCGGCTGGCTCATCTACGACATGACGAGATCGCCGCTGGCCCTGACCTGGGTCATGCTGTCGACCATGCTGCCGTCGGTGCTGTTCTCGCTGGTGGGCGGCGTGATCGCCGACCGCATGGGCAAGAAAAGGATCATCATCACCGCCCAGATCCTGAGCACCGCCGCCATGTTCGTGCTGGCGACCGTCGTCTACCAGGGGCTCGTCACGTTCTGGTATTTCATCTGGTTCGGCCTGTTCAACGGCACGGTGATGTCTCTCAGCATGCCGGCGCGGTCGTCGATCATTCCGGAAATCGTGGGCCGCCGCTACGTCGTCAACGCCATGGCGCTGCAGAGTTCCACGTTCAACCTCGCGCGCATACTTGGACCGACGCTGGCCGGCGCATTGATCGCAGCGTTCGCGGCGGGAGACACCACGTCCGCGACCGGCGTCGGCATCGTCTACTACGTCATCGGCGGACTCTTCACCGCGTCCGTGATCGCCACGTCCATGATGCGCTACAGGCGCAATCCCGCCCGACAGCGCGACACCGGCGTATTGACGGACGTGGGGGACGGATTCCGATACATGAAGCGGGAGCGCATCGTGGTGGGGCTCCTCATCATGGGCATCGGCCCCATGACGTTCGGATTCTCTTCCCAGATGTTGCTGCCCGCCTTCAACGCCGACGCGATCGGAGGCGGTCCGCAGGATCTCGGCCTCATTCTCACGGCCATGGGCGTGGGTGCGCTGACGGGTTCCCTGACGCTCGCCCGGCTCGGCGACATCAGCAGGAAGGGCCGCGTTATGTTCGCCTCCGCCTATCTATGGGCGTTGGCGCTGGCGGCTTTCGCCCTGTCCACCACGACATTCTGGGCCATGTTCCTCGGTCTCTTCACGGGACTGTTCGGCTCGATCATGGGCTCGCTCAACATGAGCATCGTGCAACTGGCAGTCCCGTCGGGGCTGCGTGGCCGCGTCATGTCGATCAATATGATGACGTTCGCGTTGACGCCGCTCGGAGTTATACCCATCAGCGCGGCGGCGGAATTCGTCGGTATAGAGACCGGCCTTCTCATCAGCGCGTCCATGCTGGCGCTGACCACCGCACTGCTCGGCAGGGCCTATCCGGAACTGCGGCAGATCGACAAGGGTCACGGTCCGGCGATGCTCAGGCGGACCCGCCCGAAACGGGGCGCCGACGGCGATCCGGGTTAGCGCCACAGGATGCCGCGTCCGCCCGGACGTCGCGTTGTGTCCCTGCGCAAGCCCCCTTGGTTGCAGTCCGTCCCGCTTGCGGCGTCAGGCGCAAGATCGACAGAGTGACAGGTGGGCTTGGGCGGGGGTGAAACACGGCACAGGCGAAGCCGTGACGGATTTCATGGCGCTAACCCGTGTGGCGCAGACCGCTCGCGATCCCGGCCATGGTGATCTTCAGCGCCTGGGCGACCTGGTCGTCGTGGTTCTCCCGCAGGCGCCCTATCAGCTCCGCCTGCAGCAGGTGCAGCGGGTCAAGGTAGGTGTTCCGGACACGGATGGAGTCCTGGGCCATCCGGTTGTCCGCCAGCAGTTCCTTCCGCCGGCGCAGCGCGAGCAGGTTTTGCTTCGCTCCAGTCGCCCTTTCTCGAACGGCGTCGTGAATGGCGCCGTGCGATTTCGGCGCCAGGCGTTCGGCGTAGAAATCGACGAGCGCGGGATCGGTCTTCGCCAGGAGCAACTCGAGCCCATCCATCTGCATGCGAAAGAACGGCCACTCCATGAGGACATCGAACCGGTCCTTGCGTTCATCCTCGCGCAGCGCGGCGAGGACCGCATCGGTGCCGAGCCACATGGGCAGCATCAGCCTCACCTGGGTCCAGGCGAAGACCCAGGGAATCGAACTCATGCCGTCTATGCTGGCAACGGTCGAGCGTTCTTCCGGGTCGCTCCCGAGCGCCAGGGTCTCGAGTTCTTCCAGGGGGGTGATCTGGCAAAAGTAGTCGACGAAGTCCGACCGGTCGACAAGAGCCCGATAGCTTGCGCGCGCGCGGTCGGCCAACCGGGTCATGGTGGCGCGCAATTCCGCTGTCGGCACCGGCGGCGGGGCGAGACTCGCCTCGATAGTGCCGACGAGATAGCGCATCACCGTTTCCCGCGCGAGCGCCGGATCGCCGAGCTTGGATCGGATCGTCTCCCCCTGCTCCGTAACCCGCAGTCGCCCGCCCACGGTGTTCGGCGGCTGCGCCAGGATCGCGGGCTGCGCGGCAACCCGACCGCGCCCGATCGCGCCGCCGCGGCCGTGGAACAGCGAAAGCCGGATTCCGCGGGATTCCGCCACTTCCGCCAGTCGCTCCTTCACCTGGTACAGGGCCCAGGAGGCCGCCATCATGCCCGCGTCCTTGGCCGAGTCCGAATAGCCGATCATGACCTGCTGTTCGCCGCCGGCGTACTCCGCATACCATGGGATGGAATGCAGCGTATCGATGGCCTCGGCGGCGCGGTCGAGATCGTCCAACGTCTCGAACAGCGGCACCACCGGGAGGTTCGCCCGCAATCCGCTCTCTCTCAGAAGGAGGACCACTGCCAGGACGTCACTCGGATATCTGGCCCTGGAAACGATGTATTCGGACACGCCGTCGCCGTTCTGCTCGGCGATGACCGCGCAGGTGTCGAGCACCTCCCGGGACTCCGGGCTGACCGGCCAGACCTTGGGGAACAGGGGACGTCGGCCCCGCAGTTCATCGAGGAGGAATGCGCACCGCTCGTCTTCGCTCCAGTCGGCGTAGCCGCCGGAACGTTCGCCCGCTCCCAGGTAGCGCGTGACTTCGTCCAGCACCGCGGTATGGCGGTCCGCGCCCTGGCGCACGTCCAGGTTCACCAGCGTGACGCCAAACGTCTTGACGCGGCGCAGCGTGTCCTTGAGCGGACCGTCGGCGATGATCTCCATGCCGACATCGCGCAGCGACGCATCGCACAGCGCCAGGGGTTCGCACAGGTCCTCTGTCGTGCGGTAGACATCGGGCGGCGGCGCGGGATCCAGCGTTTCCGCCCAGGCGCGCGTGGCCAGCAGGCGCTCGCGAACGGTGCGCAACAGGGCCCGGTAGGGTTCGGGATCGTCGCCGACGCGCTTGCGCAGCGGGCCGTTGCACTCCGCCATGGACAGGTCGGTCTGCAGCGTGTCGATGTCTCTCAGGTACAGGTCCGCGGCCATCCAGCGCGCCAGCATGAGCACTTCCCTCGTCACGGCGGCATCGACTTCCGGATTGCCGTCGCGATCGCCACCCATCGACGACGCGACAGCGACCGGGGCGGCGTTCGGAGGCAATGGCGGAAGGTTGCGGCGAACCAGGGCCTCGTCGATGTCCCGCAGGCAGGCCGGCAATGCTTCCCACAACGAGTTCTCGACCACCGCGAAGCCCCACCTGGCGTCGTCCTGCGGCTCCGGCTGGCGGTGGCGGATGTCCTCCGTGTGCCACGCTTCGGCGATCAGCCGCTCCAGGCGCGCGGCACTCGGCGCTGGCCGTTTCAACTCGGCGCCGATCGCGTCGTACTTGAGCATCAGGGTCCGGCGGAGCACTTCCGTCGGGTGCGGAGTGAGCACCAGTTCGACCCGCATGGAGGCGATGGATTCGACGACGCGCTCGGGGGACAGCCGGTCGAACAACTGCGCCCAGGCCGAATCCGCATCCTCCTCGAGACTCTGGACCTGGTAGTCCTGCTCCGCGATGTTCGCGAGATTGAGAAACTGGTTGAAGGCGGCTGCGACGTCCGTGACCTCGTAGCTCGGTATTTCCGCGAGGTAGCGGTGCAACCCCGTCCACGTACCTTCGTTTCGAGCCGACTTCGCGAGCGCGCGTATAGTTTCAATACGGTCGAGGAAATCGTGGCCGCGGTCGCGCTCAATGACCTGGCCGAGGAGCCGGCCAAGCAGCCGCACCGTGTCCCAGAAACCCGGGGCCGCAGGGTAATCGACCGGCCTTTTGATCTGCTGTTCAGGCAGGGACATCGACTGCCTCACATCGTCGCTTTCCTGTGTCGCACGCGGACATTATCCCCCGCGCGGCGAAGATTGGTGAACTACTCCCTTGACGCGCCTTGAGGGCTAGGGACTAGACCCCGCGCCGTCGGAAGAATATTCCCAGCCCCCTCCCAGCGCCTGGTAAAGCGCCACCGTCGCGTTCAGGCGGGCCAGCTTGTTGTTGAGATAGGCGTTGCGGGCGGAGAACAGGGCATCCTGCGAAAGCAGGACCGTCTGGTAGTCGGCCACGCCCTCGCTGTAGCGCAACTCGGCGATGCGGAACGACTCTTCGGCGCGGCGGCGGTCCTCGAGCGCCACGGCTTCCTGGGAGTTGAGCAGCGCGATGCTCTTCAGCCGCACCTCGATGTCGTTGAAGGCCGCGAGTGCCGCCTTGCGGTACGCGGCCAGGCTCGACTCCATCGAGAGTTCCGCCCGGCGGACGTTGCGGGAGCGCCGGCCGTCGTCCACCAGGGTCTGCGCCAGGCTTGCGGCGGTCGCGAGAAAGGCGTCCGGCGCTTCGAGCAGGGTGCCGAGCGAATCGCTTGCGACGTTGCCGGAGGCGGTCAGGGCGATGTCCGGCAGGAATGCCGCGCGCGCAAGACGCACGTTGGCATGGGCGGCGCGCAGATTGGCTTCCGCCTGCACGAGATCCGGCCGCCTCGTGAGCAACCCGGCCGGCATTCCCGGCTTCACGCGGGGAACCCGGATGCCCTCGAGGGTCTGCGCGGAGATATCGAAATCGCGCACCGAGCGCCCGAGCAGGAGCGCGAGGGCGGCCCGCGCCGCGAACTCCTCCTGGACGAGGTTCCTTACGGCGTTGCGCTGTCTCTCTACCGCGATGGACTGCTGCAGAGCATCGATGGGAGTGATGGTTCCGGCATCCACCCGCGCCTGCACGATTCGGGCGATCTGTTCTGCGTTTTCGAGGTTCTGCCGTGCGGCGACGATGAGATCCCTGTTGATGAGAACACGAAAATAGGCCGACGCGGCAGTGCCCAGGATGTTCAGCGCGGCGTCCGCGGCAAGGGCCGCGTCGGCGTCGTAGCGCGCAAGGGCCGCGGCGTAGCGAGCGGGCTTGCTCAGAATGCCGGCATAGCCCAGCGTGGCGCCAACCGACGTCGAGGTGGTCGTGGAATCCGACCTGCTGTCCGTCCCGACACTTGCCTGCGCCGATACCGAGGGCATGGGCGTCAGGTCGAGCCCCGCCTCACGCAAGGCCAGCTGCGCCGCTTCCAGGTTGCGCGCGACCGTGCCGAGATCGAGGTTGGCGGTCTTGACTTCCGCGATGATGGCAGACAGCTCGTCGTCGGCGAACTGCGTCCACCACCCTTCCTCGGGCGGCGCGCCGTCGTCGGGCGCGCTGTCCCAGGCGACGGGAATATCCGACTGTGCCAGCCCCGGGATTTCCACGGCGGCGCATCCGGCAAGCAGCACCGCGGCCAGCGGGAGAGCTACCCTAGTCATGCGCCAGGGCGTCGACCGGGTTCAGGCGGGCGGCGTTGCGGGCAGGCGCAAAACCGAAGACCAGCCCGGTCCCGGCCGCGCAACCGAATGCCACGATCATCGGCATGCCGGTAAACGACATCCACAGATCCGGAACGATCGTCTTCAGGAGCCCGCCAATGCCGACGCCGATGACGATGCCGATGAGACCGCCCACGGCGGATACGACCATTGCCTCGACGAGAAACTGCACGAGGATGTCGCTCCGCCGCGCCCCCGTTGCGAGCCGAATACCGATCTCGCGGGTTCTCTCGGTGACCGATATCAGCATGATGTTCATGATGCCGATGCCGCCCACGAGCAGGGCAATGGAGCCGATGGCGCCAAGAATCATCGTCGCCATGGCCACGGCTTCGCTCATCTGCTCCTGCATTTCGATGGCATTGAAGATATTGAAGGTTCCTTCGCCATGGCGCGCCTCGAGCAGCGACCTGACCGCAGCCTCGATCTGATCGATCAGATTCGTGTCCTCGACCCGAACCTGAAACCCCCATAACGTCTTCTGGCCCATGAGCCGAATCGCACTCGTGCGGGCGGGAACGAAGGCGACATTATCGCGGTCCCCCTGTATCCAGCCGCCTTTCCGGGTCATGGTGCCTATCACCAGCAGTGGCGTGTTTTTGATCAGGACGTATTTGCCCAGGGGATCGCCGTCCGGGAACAGGGCGTCGACCACCGACGCGCCCAGGACGACGACCGGCGTCAGGGTTCGGTCGTCCTGTTCGGAAAAGAACACACCGCTCGCGACGGGCCAGTTGTCGGCGTCGGGATAGTCGTGATACGCGCCCATGACGACGACATCTTCACGGTCGACATTGCCGTATCGCAGCGTTTCGTTTCCCCTGAGTTCCGGCATCACCGACTCCACGTTCGGCACCTCTGCCATCACGGCATCGAGATCCTCGAAGGTGAAACGCGCCGCCTGCCTGCCCCCGTCCCGCCAAACGGATAGTCGATTCGCGCCCGCCGAGGTGATTTCGTCCACCACCCGCTCCTTCGCGCCTTCGCCCACTGCCAGCATCGTGATGACCGACGCGACCCCGATGACGACGCCGAGCAGCGTCAGGAACGTGCGCAATGGATTGGTCCTGAGCGATCGCATGGCCATGCGGACCGCCTCCCAGGTGTCGGCAAGGGAAGACGCGGTCTGCGCGCCATCATCGGGCGTATCCAGGCTGGGCTGCGCCTGTTGCGCCGCACGCGCGATGCCGCGCGTGGGCGTGTCGCTGACGATCATGCCGTCCAGCAACTCGATCCGCCGGTCCGCATGCTCGGCGACGACGGCGTCGTGCGTTATCACGATCACCGTGTGGCCCTGCCGGGAGAGTTCTTCAAACAGCGCCATCAGTTCGCTGCCGCTGCCGGAGTCGAGCGCACCGGTGGGCTCGTCCGCGAGGATCACGCGCCCGCCGTTCATCAACGCCCGCGCGACCGATACGCGCTGCTGCTCGCCCCCGGAAAGCTGGCTCGGCAAGTGATCGGCACGATCGTCGAGACCGAGAGAGTGCAACAGTTGCAGCGCCCGAGACCGTCGGCGGGCCTGGGGAAGACCCGCGTAGATCGCCGGAATCTCGACGTTCTCTTCGGCCGTCGCCGCGGGCAGCAGGTTGTAGCCCTGGAAGACGAAGCCGAAGACTTCCCGGCGCAGCCACGCGAGTCCGTTCGGGTCGAAGCTCCTGACGTCACGCCCGCCGATACGGTAGGTGCCACTGGTCGGCTGGTCGAGGCAGCCGATCAGGTGCATCAACGTGGACTTGCCCGAGCCCGACTGTCCGACGATGGACACGAACTCGCCCGCGCGAATGGACAGGGAGACACCCCGCAGCGCGGGAACGGCCACGCCGCCTTCGGTCACGTAGATGCGGCGCACGTCCTCGAGTTCGATCAGCGAATCCGACTGCGCGGCATCCGCGGGCGGTTCACGCATTGCGGCGCTCAAATCCCCACCTTGGAAGGTGCGCGACCAAAGCGCGCGTTTCCGCCTCCCGCCTCGGCGATACCAGCCACGACTTCCTCTCCGGGTTCGAGGCCGGAGACAACTTCCGCGGAAATGCGGCTCACGAGACCCAGCCGCACGGTCCGACTTTCCGGCGAACCTTCCTCGCCCATCACCTGCACGGTGGCGGTGCCGTCCCGGACATCGCGCAGCGCGCCCACCGGCACCTTGAGCACGTCGCGCACGGCGGACACCACGAAGAAGACCTGGGCGGTCATGTCCGGCAACAGGACGCCGTCATCGTTCGACACGCTGAATATGACGGGATAAAGCACGACGTTGTTTTCGATCTGCGGCGTGGGGACGATCTGCTCCACCGACCCTTGCCAGCGCCGCTCGCCGCTGCCAAGGGTCTTGAAGTAGACGGGCGTGCCGATTTCCAGCTGCCCCACATCCGCCTCGGATACGCCGGCGTGCACGGACATCGTCGACAGATCGGCGATTCGCAGAACTGTCGGGGTCTGCTGCCTGACATTCAGCGTTTCGCCTTCCGACCGTTCGATGGAGACTACCGTGCCCGAGACCGGCGCATAAATGCGCGTATAGCCGAGTTCCGCCTCGTCGCTGGCCAGGCTTGCCCTGCTCTGTTCGATCTGCGATTCCAGGACCACGAGTTGCGTGCGGGCGGACACCAATGCGTTCATGGCGCTGTCGTACTCGGCCTGGCTCGTGGCTTCGGCCGCCAACAGCCGTTCCTGGCGCGCGGCGTTCGCCCTGGCCAGGGTCAGTCCCGATTCGGTCGCCTCCCTCTGGGCTTCGGTGGCACGCAACTGGGCCCTGCCCTGCTCCACCTTGTTGATCTGCACGGTCGCGTCGATCTCGGCCAGCAGGTCGCCCTCGGCAACGGCCTGCCCGACGACCACATGGATCTTCTGCAACTGGCCGCTCGCCTGGGCGCCCACATCGACAAATGCGCTCGGCTTTATCGTGCCCCCCGCGGTGACGGCGTTCTCGATGTCGCCGCGAACCACCGTGACCAGCAACTGCGGCAACGCGTCACCCGCCGCGCCGCGGGAAGCCAGCCACCATCCGCCGGCGGACAACGCGATCACGGCGATGATCGCTGTCCACCACGGATGGCGTCCGAAGAAGCCGCGGCGCGAAGCAGGGGGACCGGCCCGCGGCGCGGCCGGAGAGACCGCATCCATTCCCGTCAGACCGGGAACTTCTTTTGCCCTAGTGGCCACTGCAACCCTTGTATACAGTCGGGAAAGAATTCAATGAAAAATCCAATACAGGTTCAGGGAAGCCGATTGTGAGATTGCGCAACGTACAGGTTCGGAGACCTGGATCGCGCCATGCTAGAGTAGTTGGACCTTCAACCGCGAGTTTGGTTTCACCCAATTTGCAGCAATACGAGCGGTGGGTTCGCCGTGCGAACCACTGCGGAGGGAGATCCTTGTACTACAACCTGGCCGCCGTCCACGAAGCCATCTCGGAAGCAATCCCGGACCGGGAGGCCATCGTCTTCCGCGACCGCCGCTTCACCTACGCGGACTTCACGCGCCGCACGCGGCGTTTCGCGAACCTTCTCATCGAACGCGGCCTCGGCTGCCACGCGGAACGCGACGCGCTCGACGACTGGCGCAGCGGCCAGGACCACCTCGGGATCTACCTCTACAACGGCAACGAGTTCCTCGAGGGGATGCTCGGCGCATACAAGGCGCGGGTGGCGCCGTTCAACGTCAACTACCGCTACGTCGACGAGGAACTCGTTTACCTGTTGAACAACGCGAAGACGCGGGCGCTCCTGTACCACAGCTCCCTGGCGGACCACGTGCGGCACGTGCGCGACCAGGTGCCGTCATTGCAACTCCTGATCCAGGTGAACGACGAGCCGGCGCCCCTGCTCGAAGGCGCCGTCGAATACGAAGCCGCCCTGGCCGGGTCGAGCGAGGAGAAGCCGCGCTGCGAGTGGTCGCCGGACGATCTCTACATGCTCTACACGGGGGGCACCACGGGCATGCCAAAGGGCGTGCTGTGGCGGCAATGCGACATATTGATCGCGACCCTGGGCGCGCGGCGCACCAACGGCGAAGTGCTGCAGGCCATCGACCAGTACGTTTCCCGGGCGCAAGCGAGCGATCGAAGGCATCTTCCAGCGCCGCCGTTCATGCACGGCGCCGGGCACTGGGTGGCGCTGCAGGCCTTCAACACGGGAGGCACGGTGGTCATCCAGAACGAGGTTCGCCGCTTCGACGCCGCCGACATCCTCGACCTGATCGAAGCCGAGCGCGTGAGCAACCTGCTGCTGGTGGGCGACGCCTTCGGCCGGCCGCTGGCGGACGAACTGGCGCGCCGGGAACGCGACCTCAAGTCCCTGCGCTACATCATGACCGGCGGCGCCATCATGACCGCCAAGCTCAAGGCGGAACTCCTCGGGCGCCTGCCGCAGATACGCATCATCGATACCGCCGGCTCGTCCGAGACCGGCGGCCAGGGATCGCAGGTCAGCACCGCGGCGACCGGCGCGGAAAGCGGACGGTTCAGGCTCTCGCCGCACAACGCCGTGTTGTCGGAGGACCTCACCCGCAAGCTCGAACCTGGCCACGACGGTCTCGGCTGGTGGGCGCGCGCCGGCAACATTCCGCTCGGCTACCTGGACGACGAAGCGAAGACCGCCGAGACGTTTCCGGTCGTGGACGGCGTGCGCTACTCGGTGCCGGGCGACAAGGTGCGCCTGCTCGAAGACAGCACGCTGGAACTGCACGGCCGCGAGTCGGCCACCATCAACTCCGGCGGCGAGAAGATCTTCGCGGAGGAGGTCGAACACGCGCTGAAACACCACGATGCGGTGTTCGACGCGGTGGTCGCCGGACGTCCATCCGAACGCTGGGGCAACGAAGTCGTCGCCATCGTCAGGCTCAAGGACGGCATCGAGGTCACCGAGGAGGCGCTGCTCGACGAATGCGGCCGCCACATCGCCCGCTACAAGCTGCCGAAAGCGTTCGTATTCGTCGACGAGATCCTGCGCAGCCCCGCCGGCAAGGCCGACTATCGCTGGGCCAGGGAGCAGGTGTCGCAAGCGCGGTAGCCGGAGTCAGATGCGTTCGGTCACCGCTTCGGTGGAACGTCCGAACGTCGGCATGATTGCCGAGTGCCGGCCCGCGCCCCCCGCGACAAGCACGATCAGGTTGTCGGGATCGCTGATGAAACGCGCGCCGTCGCGTCCGCGCGGGCCGAGCAGGTGGTGCGGCAAGCGCGCCTCGAGCAGGTCGATGGACGCTTCGGAAAGAAGACTACGGGGAATGATCGCGCGGTCGCTCAGGTAGCGTTTCACGTCGGCCTTGCTGAAGCCGTCCCTTGCGATCACCTCCGCATGTTCGGGTCCGATGACGACCACGGCCTGTCCTCCGAGGTAGAAGTTGTTGGCTCCGGGCGATGCCAGCGTGCCCGCGATCGTCAGCAGAATCTCTTCCCCGGTCCGCCCGTGGTGGTCATTGACGTTGTGCGGACCTTCCGCGCCGAACACCGTGACGTAGCTCGCATCGTCGTCGAGCCCCAGTTCGGCATGCAACGTCTCCCAGGGGTTCGCTTCTGCATTCTCCGCGAAACAGAACGAATACTTGGCCGGAGACCCCATGGTCGAGCGGTCGAGGACGCCGGGCGCGGCACCGCCGATATTGGTCAGGACGAGCCGGACCGCGCGACCGATCACCGCATTCGCCTGTTGCCCCTGCCCCATGGCGTTGTAGCTCGCGTTGAGATCCAGTTCCTCCGAGATCGGGCCGCCCACGAGGCACATCACGGTGCACGGGTGCGTGGTCGACTGCAGCGCCTTGAGATTGAACCGCGGATCGCACATCGCCCGGGTCGCCGCCGCCACCACGGGGACGTGTTCCGGCCGGCAGCCGGCCATCGCCGCGTTGGCGACGGCCTTGCCGATGGTCGCGCGGCCGAGGCGCGGCTCGACCAGACCGAGGAGTTCCCCGGGATCGAGTTCGCCCAAAAGCGCGCGACAGCGTTCCGGAGTCGGAGGAACGATCGGCAATCCATCGGTCCATCCGCGCTGATAGAACAGCCGGTTCACGGTGTCCAGCCGGTCCGGCGCCCTGATGATTTCCGGCGCGTCCGGCGCATTGAAGTCGGACTCGAACAGCGAGCGATGCCGCAGTCGCCCCCGGGTCTCGATGCGCTTGTCCCGGTAGGCGGCTTCCAGTTCGACCGCGTCGCCGGTCAGCGCCGAGGCGATCTCTTCGATGGAGTCCGCCGCGAAGCGCTCGCACTCCTCGTCGTTGCGCCGGGCCAGCGGATGCGGCACGACCACGATCGGGAGCCCCGGCAGGCCCCAGCCGTGGGCCTCGGCTTTCGCGAGCGCGAAGAACTCGTCGGTGCAGATCGCCACCGTCGGGATGTCGAGCTTCTCAAGCTCGATCGAGTCATGGATACACCACGACGTGCACGAGCCTCAGTCGCAGACCGCGGCAACGACAGCGTCGCAACCGCGAGTGAACTCCTCCGTGAGGTCGGCCGGTCTCGTGGCTTCCTTGCGAAGCCAGCGAAAGTTGCTGATCCCCAGACGCTCGGACAGGTGCCGCTGCACGCATTTGAGCAGCACATCGGCGTTCTTCTTGTCGTTGGCCAGCAGGCCGACGGTGGCGTCCGCATCCAGCGCCGCGCGCGGCGTCAGCGGTGCCGACTTCACCTCGAATACGCCGCAGGGGTTCATCACTTCCATGTTGGGAGCCTCGTTGGGGATCGGGAAAAGAAAATCACATATGCCGGGGACAAGTCATCCTTTTCAAACCCGGCCCTCCAACGCGAACAGATCATCGTACCGGTGCCGGATGGCTGAATCCGACCGAACGGCGCAAGGCTCGATCAAACGCGTATGTCGTCGTCGCGCCGGCGGCCGTTGCCGACTGCCCTATCAGGTAGTCGGAAAAGTCCGCGCCGCCATTCGCGTAACTCTCGAGAGACTGACTGACGGCTCGCCGATCCACGAATGCAAACTCCTCACCGGTCAACAGTCGGCGGATCGTAGCGACGATATCCGCCTTCGCGAACTCGTAAACGGATCGCAGGACCCAGGACAACTCGCACAGGACAATGTCCCCAAGCAGGATTCTGTCGCCGGCCTCAGCCACCTGACCGACGACGGCTTCGACCTGCCTGGACTGGGTCTCGTCGTCGTCCAACAGCAGGCGCAGAAGCACATCGGTGTCGAAAGCGATCATCTCCGGGCGAACTTCCCGACCGTCCGCCGGCGAATGCCTTCGTCAATGCGTTCGCTGTCGATCGGTTCGCCGGTCGCGTGTTGCCCGAGAAATCCTCGCAACGGTTTCTCGGCGTCTCGAATCGGGAAAGCGTGTAGCGCGCCCTCACTATCCACTTCGAACCCCAGGCGATCACCCTCCCCGACGGCCATCTTCAGCCGGATGGCTTTTGGAATCGTCACTTGGCCCTTGCTCGTGATCTTTGCGATTTCCAACGATCTTATCCTTACGGAAATATTCTTTCTACGCAAATAGTAATGCTAGCATCGACATTGATCAATGACAGGACTCGATGTCCCGCAGATCAGGAAAAAACGAACTCCGGTACTACCACCTCCCATTCATTGCAGCGGAGGTGGTCCAGGTATTCGGGTTCGCTGTCCTCGCGGCACCAATGCACGACCGCCTTCACCTGGGCAGAGTGGAATTGGCCCCGCGGTGTGTATTGCCTTGCCAACCGGCCGACCGGCAACCCGGTTCGGGTTGTTATCTCCCAAGGGGTCGTGTCGGTGCGTACCCACAGTTGGTCGCCGGGAACCAGTCGGCGAATGGCACCATGGATGGGGTGCCTGGGAGTACGTCGCCCTGCGAAACCCAGGTCGATGTCCCCAAGCTGCAACGACTGTCGACGAAGGTCGAGTTCCGGCGGCACTTGCGGATATGTGACGGAGGGGCGCTTCAATACTGATCGGTTGCCTCGCAGTTCCGGCATCGGCGAAACGCCCATTTCTTCGTCACGCACCTCCAATCCCCTGCGTTCTTCCGTCTGCCTGGATGCGGTCGTTCGCGCCAGGGCCAGGGTCTTCCTGGCGCGCGTCATGGCAACATAGTAGAGGCGCCGCCACGCATCCGGGTCCTCACCGCGGCTTGTGCGACGCCAGTCGCCGTCGAGGATGATGACATGGTCGAACTCCAGACCCTTGGCGCGGTGGGCCGTGAGCATCAGGAGCCCGTTCTGGCGGCGGCGAAACTCCCTGCCCCATTCGGCGAGCCACTCGACGAAGCTCTCCACGGGGTTCTCGGCGTCGCCAGCTTCAAGTCGAT
Source organism: Pseudomonadales bacterium (assembly GCA_963668365.1). Lineage (GTDB taxonomy): Bacteria > Pseudomonadota > Gammaproteobacteria > Pseudomonadales > Azotimanducaceae > VXNE01. The sequence continues at coordinate 2,132,926 of OY764266.1, read as the reverse complement.
AGTCGGCGATGGCCTCCCGGAGGGTATCCATCCAGTACCCATCGGGCTGCGCGTTCACCCAGTCATCAAGGGCCATTGCACCCACCAGGCGCCCGCCGCGGCCATGCAGCCATTCGAGCAATCGTCGGGTTTCGCGCAGCCGCCAGAAGTAGCCTGTATCGTCGTTGGCCATCTGCGCGGGAATGTTCTCCAGTTCGCACAGGCTCCGCACGGGGTCCAGCGTTTGCCATTGCCGCGCGACGACGGCGCATTTACGCCAATCCCAATCGCCCGCGGTCGCCGAAAGTGCTTCCAGGCGCCGGAACTCCATGATCGCCGCTATCGCCTGGGTCCTGTAGTCGGGTCCGGCCGGGAGTATCTGCACCCGGCCTTGACCGACGGGGTCGCGCGCGGTCCACTCGCCGCCCCGCGCTTCGTTCTTTCGGGCCCGGTCGACCTCGATGGGATGCCTTTCCTTCATGCGCTCCCGCGCAGGTTCGATAAGTGCATTGGCCGCGTTGACGATGTGGGCCGATGACCGGTAGTTCTCCGTCAGCCAGGCTGGACGGGCGGAATAGTCTTCGTTGAAGCGACGGATGAAAGCCACCGACGCGCCCTTGAAGCCATAGATATTCTGGTCGTCGTCGCCCACCGCGAACAGCGTCAACTTGCTATCCGCTTCTTCCAGGGTGCGCCCCGCCAAGGCGGAAATCAGTTCGTACTGATCCGGGTCGATGTCCTGGTATTCGTCTACGCAGATCCAGCGAAACCCGGCCAACAACCTTTCCCGCTGCGTATCCGCTTCCTCCGGCGGCAAGCCATCGCCGCTCAACAGTGCCACCGCATCGCGCAGGACCTCCGCGAAGACGTCATCGGACCTTGTTTCTTCCATGCCCCTTACGGCGCCGAAACTCGCGCCGACGAGACGCATCGCGAGCGCGTGGCAGGTGAGCACCGTGACCCCCCGGGCATCGTCACCGACCATGTCCAGAAGGCGTCGGCGAATCTGGACGGCCGCGTGGCGGTTGTAGGCGAGCGCCAGAATTCCTCGTGGATTTTCCCGCCTGACCCGCAGCAGGTAGGCGATGCGATGCACCAGCACACGGGTCTTGCCCGAACCTGGTCCGGCGAGCACCAGCACGTTGGTCTGCTCTCGGCTATCGGCGACGATGCGCCGTTGAACGGGGCTCAATTCTTCGACGATGGCACGCCAAGTGCCCGGCGTCGTCTCGCGAGCGATCTCGGCGTGCCGATTCGGTAGCCAGCGATCGAGGAATGCCCGCCGCTCCATGCCGAAATAGTCCATTGCCAGACGGACCGCATCGGCCATGGCCTCGAGTCCCCGCGCGGCGAACTCGGCCATGACGTGAACTTGCAGCACCTGTTCCTGGTAGTGCAGCCTTAGGGGTTCAAAATCCGCGTCGGCGAATCCGCGCCGACGTCCGCCCGAGTGGCGCTGGTCCGACAAATGGATGGTCATGGCCGGACGGAACACGGCAAGGCCCTTGTTGAGCCGAATCACTTCCTGTTCGTGAAGCCAGATCAGGCTGCGATCAAGCAGCTTGCCGAGGTCCCAACCTTCGCTTTTCAACACCAGGTCGTCCGCGAGAACCGAGCGCAGCGCGCCCATCGTTGTTTCGGCGAGCAGGTCCGTGCCGCGAAGGCCCTGTGGCAGCACCGACAGCAAGTGGTCGAGCAAAAGACCCGCCGCGGAACGGCGAAGCTCCGCCGTGCGCACGAGCGCCCGCCATCCCCGCCGCAGCGTCACGGTAGCGGTCTCCCGGTCCTGGCGGCGCACGTCGATGCTGCCGCCTGACCCTCCCTCCGCCCGGTCGTCGCCGCGTCCGTCCTGGGAGATGCTACGCAGAGTCCGGAGCACCCGGTCCGGCAACGCATGGGTGACGCCGCCGTCTTTCAGTTTCTGCGACGCAACGCGCAAATGCATGACGGAGCGGTCCCCAATTTGGAGATCCGGTGCCGATTCCCGCATGTGATCGATGAGGCTTGTCTCCAGATCGCGGGCCTCCTGCAACCGCCGCTCGGAAGAGCGCGCGACGCCGGCGTGAACGAACGCCGTCAATGCCGTGTCGTTGGTCACGAGGCCCAGAGACTCCAGGTCGTGCAGGGCGTGGCGCACGCCCGCCGAATCGAGTCCCGCCACGCCCATCAATTCGTCGGTGGTCACGCCCTCGTCCGGGTCCGCCGCGATCAGCGCGCGCACCAGCTTTAGCAAGGTCGCGCGGCGGGCTTGAGTCAAGTTCTTCCTGGCCGCGAGCCGGTCCCGCGCCTCGACCACGGAGTCCACCCGCAACGACGAGGGGAATACCTGCACGCTGTTCTCCTCGCGCCTCAGGAGGGCGGCCTCCTCAAGCCACGCGACCGCCGTTTTCACCCGCGTGTCGTCCGTCGCGCTGTCGCGCTCGAACGCATTGTCCTCGTCTTCGACCAACACTTCGCCCGGGGTCGCCACCACCTCCCCTTCCAGTTGGCGTTTGCGATCAATATTCCGTAGCGCTCGGAGAATGCCGTGGATTTCCCGGCGGGTGAGCCTCGATCGCGCCGACATCCCGAACTGCCGTTCCACATCTTCATCGGTGTAGAACAAAACGCAGCGCGCGAACTCCCGGTCCCGCCCGGCGCGACCCGCTTCCTGCAGGTAGTTTTCCAATGATCCGGGGATGTCGGCATGAATCACCAGCCGCACATCGGGCTTGTCTATGCCCATGCCAAAAGCGTTGGTGGCGGCGATGACCCGCAACTCGCCGCCGATGAATCGCTGCTGGGTGTTCTTTTTCGTCTCCGGCGGCAACCCGGCGTGGAAATGCGCGGCGGCGAGACCTTTTCGACTGAGGTATTCCGCCACGTCTTCGCAATGCCGCCGCGTGGCGCAATAGACAATCGCCCCGCCGGGCTGCTCCGGCGGCAGATCGGCCAACAGCACCTGGTGGATATCATCCAGTTTACCGGCGCGGTCCGTGCGCAGCACCACAAAATCCAGGTTCTCGCGTCGGGCGCCGCCGTCGAAGGTGTAGAGATCTATGGCGAGCTCATCGCGAAAGTAGGCTTGTATCTCCGCCACTACATCAGGTTTCGCCGTAGCCGTCAGGCACATCACCGGCGGCGGCGCCGAATCGCCCGCGCGTTCCCGGATGAAGCGCCCGACATACCGGTAGTCGGGGCGAAAGTCGTGGCCCCAACGCGACAGGCAGTGCGCTTCGTCAAGCACCCAGGCGCCGATCTCCCGCAGTTCGAGCGTCCGTCTGAGCGAACGGTTGCGCAGTTGTTCCGGCGAGATCAGCAGAATCGCGGCATCGCCCAAGCGCACCCGGTCGAGCGCGTCGGCGCGTTCCGGCATGGACAACATGCCGTTCACCGTAACGCACGAGCCGATGCCCCGCGCTTCGAGGCCGGCGACCTGGTCGGCCATAAGCGCGACCAGCGGCGAGATCACCACGGTGAGCGCACCGGTCTTGTCGTAGCGGGATAACGCCGGGATCTGGTAGCAGAGCGACTTGCCGGCGCCGGTGGGCAGCAGGCCGAAAACATGGTCTCCGGCCATGGCCTTTTCCACGATCGCCCGCTGCATCGAGTGGCCAGCGTCCGTCGCCGGCCTGGCGCGATAATCGTCGAAGCCGAACCACCGTTTGAGTTCCTTCACCGCATCGTGGCGTTCGCGACACCAAGCGCAGCCGGCATCCCTGCATGGCACGTCCCGAAGATGCCGAACGAGGACCCCGGCTGCCGGAAACCGATGGCGCACCCAGGGCGGCATGACCGAATTGCCGCCGGCGACGGAAAGCCACGCGAGCGCGTAGGCCAGCGGCCAACCGGCCCGCCCGTCCGCCGTGGCCTGCCGCCCCCGACCGACGCAGACATTCCCGGCCAAGCGTCGGCTGATCGCGTCTCCAGCTTCCGTATCGGCTGGGCGGGGAGCATCCCTCAGTCCCGAAAAGAAGGTATCGAACCCTTTGCCCCCGTCAGATTTCGTAGTCAGCCAGTGCCAGGCAACAAGGAGGTCGGGGGCGACGCGGGATAGTGCGTTGCGCTCGTCGGTGAGGAGTTCAAGGGCCCGTCGAGCGTCGAGTTTGGGGTCGTTGATCTGGCCGCGCACCAAGCCGCCATCTTGATAGTGCTTGACGAGGTGGTGGTACGGGTTGGCGGGGAACGCCAGCGGGCTCAATCGCAAGGTGTCCAACATTGGCATGGCCAACAAGCGAAGTTCGGGCGCGGCTGCTGCAAGATGATGAATGTCGAAGTCGATCAGGTTATGACCGACAAGACAGTCGCCGCCCGCGGCGAAGTCATCCAGTTGCGCCAACGCCGCATGCAGGCCGGCGGAGCGAAGGTTCCCTTTCGGGAACGTCAGCGCCGCTCCCGTTCCTTCATCGACCGCGGCGAAAGCAAATATACGTCCGTCGCGTTTCCCAACTTCCAGGTCAATTGAGATGCAGCGCATTGACAGGCCGGTTACTTTCGACACGCACAATCGTACAAAGCGGCATCTGCGTTTTGGAAGGAGGATCGCTTAGTGCTTCGACGCCTCCTTCAAGTGACGACCCTCGTCTCGGTAATCTCGGAGGTGACAGATTGCAGGGACCCGAGCGACAACCGGCTCCTTGCCTTGGCCCTCGACTCCGAAAGCGATGTCATCGTCAGTGGCGACGCCGATGTGCTCTCGCTCAATCCATGGCGAGGAATTCAGGTTGTTTCGCCCGCCGAATTTCTCGCGCTCGCCCACCAATCCTGAAGACGGATTTCAATCGGCCTCGACCGCGACCACCTCCCCTATCGGCTCGGTGCAGAGCGGCTCCTTGTTGCGGGCGTTGTTGACGTGGGTGGACACCGGCACCACGTCCAGCGCGTCTGGCAGCGCGGAACCCAGCATCGCCGCAAGGTCTTGCGTCGGGGTGCGCCGGTCCATCCACGCGCAGGCGGCGTCGAAAGACAGCATGAACGGCTGCCGGTCGTGGACGAAGGCGAGATTCGGATGGGCGGGCGCGGTCACCACCGCGAACCCCACGCTGGCGACGCCGCTCTCGGGGTCGCGCCACCGGTCCCAGACGCCGCCGAGCAGCATCGGCTTTTCTCCCGCCGGCCTGACGTAGTAGGGCATCCTTCCGCACCCGGTGCCGGCCCACTCGTAGAAGCCGCAGACGGGCACGACGCAACGGCGGCGGCGGAACGGCTCCCTGAACGCGGGGCTCGTGGCAAGGGTCTCCGAGCGGGCGTTGAACATGGCGTAGCGCGTGCTCAGGGTCTTCGACCAGTACGGCGTCAGCCACCAGCGGGCCGATGTCGCGCGCCGCGAGTCGTCGCGGGAGTGGCCGATAATCCAGACCTGCTCGGTCGGGGCGGCGTTGCGGTTGTCCTCGCCGGGATAGGGTTCCCCCGTCAGTTCGACGAATATCGCAACGAGCGGGTCCGAAACGACGTTCAATCGCCCGCACATCCTCGACACCTCCGAAAGCTCCGCCGACGACCTTACCCCCGCCCGCGTCAGGCGTGCTAATTTTAGGAACGACGACCAGGGCCGGCAACGCACCGCGCATCGGGAGGGGAGATGGCCGCACTTGATGATTTCCGCGAAGACACCAGGGCATGGCTCGATCAGAACTGTCCGCCGGGCGCCCGCGGGCCCGGGGAGATACCGGCCGGCGGCTCGAAGCTGCCCATAGACGATCCCGACACGCTCCTCTGGCGCGACCGCATGGTGGAGAAAGGCTGGACCGCGCCGACCTGGCCCGTGGAGTACGGCGGCGGGGGCCTCACGAACGAAGAGTCCATGGCGCTGGTGGCCGAGATGCAACGCATCCATGCGCGCGCGCCGCTGACCGGCATGGGCGTCAACCTCATCGGCCCGACCCTGCTCGAGTTCGGCACCGAAGACCAGAAGCGGCGCCACATACCGCCCATCGTCCGCGGCGAGGTCCGCTGGTGCCAGGGCTACAGCGAACCGGGCTCCGGCTCGGATCTCGCGAGCCTGCGCACGCGCGCCGAGGACAATGGCGACCACTTTCTCGTCAACGGCCAGAAGATCTGGACCTCCGGCGCGCACTTTGCCGACTGGATCTTCGCGCTGGTCCGCACCGACCCGGACGTTCCCAAGCACGTCGGCATCAGCTTCGTGCTGATGGACATGGATCAGCCGGGCATCACGGTCCGGCCCATTCGGCTCATCAGTGGCGCATCGCCCTTCTGCGAGACCTTCTTTGTCGACGCCATCGCGCGCAAGGACGACCTGGTCGGAGAACTGAACCAGGGCTGGACCGTGGGCAAGCGGTTGCTGCAGCACGAGCGCGGCAGCATGGCATCGCTGGTCGGCGGCGCGGCGACCGATCCCAGGCCGACACTGCAGGACGAGGCCAAGCGCTGCGCCGGCGACGACGGCGGGCGCATCGCCAACCCGGCCTTGCGCAGCCAGGTGGTCGCGCACAACATGAACGACCACGCGTTCCGCCTGACGCAACTGCGCGCCGTGGAAGAGGCCCGGGGCGGCGGCACGCCCGGACCGATCACATCGATCTTCAAGACCTACGGCACCGAACTTCGACAGGAAAGGTCGTCGCTCTTCATCGGCATGCGCGGCACGCGGAGCCTCGCCTGGGAGGAAGGGTCCGAAAGCCAGCTCTTCGAGGACACGCGGACCTGGCTCGCCGACCGCGCCTCCTCCATCTACAGCGGATCGAACGAGATTCAACGCAATATCATCGCCAAACGCGTCCTCGGCCTGCCCGACTAGTCGACACGGCTATTGCGACTCTCCAACATTGGCCGCAGCGACCGCCGGAAACAGGATCGTTGAAGACACACATTCCACGCGAGGCGCTGCGCTTCGCAGCGCCGTTGGTCTGCGCGGCCCTCGCCGGCTGCACCGGGAGCACCGACATGTCTGAGACAGCCAAGCCGGCGACGCCGCCCGTGGCCGACCGCCGGCCGCACGTATTCACCCATCACGGGATCGAGGTGGACGATCCGTACCACTGGCTCAGGGACCAGAGTTATCCGACCGTCGACGACGCCGACGTGATCGCCTATCTCGAAGCGGAAAACCGCTACTTCGACGCCGTCATGGAACCCCACAGGGAACTCACGGAGACGCTCTTCGAGGAGATCAAGGCCCGGCAGAAGCCCGACGATGAGTCGGTGCCGGTCAAGGACGGAAACCACTTCTACCAGTGGCGGTTCGAGCCTGGCGCCCAGTACCGGACGTGGACCCGCTGGCCCGCGGACGAGCCCGACGCCGTGGAGACGGTCCTCGACGAGACCGCCCTGGCCGAAGGTCACGACTACTTCGCCCTCGGCTCGTTCTCGGTCAGCCACGACGGCCGCCACCTGGCGTACAGCACCGATACGAGCGGCGCCGAGCGCTACACCATGTTCATCAAGGACCTGGCGAACGGCGCCGTGATGCCCGAGGCCATCGAGAGCACGCTCGGCGACGCGGTGTGGGCCGCGGACGACCGGACGCTGTTCTACGCCGTGATGAACGAGAACTGGCGCTCCCACCAGGTGCGCCGACACACGCTGGGGGAGCCGGTGGAGCGGGACGAGGTGGTCTACGAAGAGTCGGACAGCGGTTTCTGGGTCGATCTCGGCGAGGCCTCGTCAGAACGCTACGTCATCATCTCGACCGGCGACCAGGTGACCAGCGAGTCGTACCTGCTGCCGTCGGACAAACCGCGCGGCGAACCCCTGCTTGTCGCCGCGCGGCGCGTCGGCCACGAATATGACATCGACCACCAAGGCGACCGGTTCGTTGTCCGCAGCAACGATGAACACAGGAACTTTCGGCTCGCGACGTCACCCGCGAACGACTTCGGCGAGTCCGCCTGGGCCACGCTCGTCGAAGGCTCCGACGACACCTACCTCCTCGGCTTCACGTGCTTCGACCGCTGGATAGCCATCGAGGAGCGGGTCGCCGGCATCGACCAGCTGCGCATCCTGGACCGGGAGGGAGAAGAACGCCGCATCGTCTTTCCCGAAAGCGTATACAGCGTCGGCTTCGGCGCCAATGCCGAGTACGACACCGATGTGGTCCGGCTGTCGTATGCGTCCATGGTCACGCCGGACACCGTGTACGACCACGACATGGACACCGGCGAACTTGCTGTCAGGAAGGTCCGCGAGATACCGAGCGGCTACGATGCCGGGGCGTACCGCACCTACCGGATCTCGGCACCCGCGCGCGACGGGGCGTCGGTCCCTGTCTCCATCGTGCACCGGAAGGACACGCCCACGGATGGCAGCGCGCCGCTGTATCTCTACGGCTACGGGGCGTACGGCCACGCCATCGACCCGTCGTTCTCCACCAGCCGGATTTCGATTCTCGACCGCGGCTTCATCTTCGCCATCGCGCACATCCGGGGCGGCACGGAACTGGGCCGCGACTGGTACGAGCAGGGCAAGCTCGGGTTGCGGACCAACACCTTCAATGACTTCGTCGATGTCGCCCGGCACCTGATCGACGAGGGCCTCGCGAAGCCGGGCCGCATAGCCATCAGGGGCGGAAGCGCCGGCGGTGAACTCATGGGCGCGGTCGTGAACCAGGCGCCCGAACTATGGGGCGCCGTTGCCGCGCACGTGCCCTTCGTCGACGTGCTCAACACCATGCTCGACGATTCCCTGCCCCTCACACCGGGCGAGTGGCCCGAGTGGGGGAACCCGATCACGGACCGGGACGCGTTCGAATTCATCCGCTCCTACTCGCCCTACGATCAGCTCTCGCCCGGGGCCTATCCGCCCATGCTGGTCACCGGGGGACTGAACGACCCGCGCGTGACGTACTGGGAGCCGGCCAAGTACGTCGCCAAGCTCAGAACGTTGAAAACGGACGACAACTCCCTCGTGCTGAAGACCAACATGGGGGCCGGCCACGGGGGCAAGTCCGGACGCTACGACGCGCTGTACGAGGTCGCGGAGGAATACACGTTCTTCCTCGTCGCCCTGGGATTGGCGGGCGGGTAGCGGATCAAATTTGCATCGGATCGGAGCACAAGACAGCCGCTATCGCATGAAGACAATCACCAAAGCCTACGTCTGACATGCCGACCTCGTGAGCAGGCTGCGGTTGGAGGCACCGGAATAGACCTTGCCCCGCGGATTGTCGATTAACGCCTTGTCCCTGAAGTCATCCATGAGGTCGCCATCTCCCGTGTAGAGAAGCCGTGCGCCACTTGCCCTTGCGAGCGCAAGCACGTGCGGGTCGTTGGACCGTAAACGACCGCTTGCTCGTAGCTCACGTACGTCGTCGCCGAATTCTTCAATGGGTATATGTCTGGCTTTGCCTGCACGAACATATTCGGCGAGCCTGTGTCTGGCCGACCGCGCAACTTCCTTTCGAAACCTTTCCTCCGTGGCGTACACGACTATTCCCCAGCCCCTGTCTAGCCACGTCCTTATGGGAGCGGAATCATCATCGGTCGAATCGCTGAGGAACCTCCCAAGCCTGTCGTTGTCAACGATAATGCACATACGTGTAGCGGTGCGCTCAGTCAGAGAAACCGAGCAATTGATCCGCCTCGCGCGCGAAGAAATCTCGGTAACCCGTTGGCGCGCCACAGAGATTTCCATCGTTGTCCAAAGTCATGTTGTGAATCGTCACCGCATTCCCCTTCGGCTCGAAATAGAGAATGGACACTTCGTCACCCTTCAGGACTCCCTTCCTGACGGAAATGCGAACCCGGTCCACGATGTAGTCGCTATGGGTTTCCACGATGAAGTGGTTACCGCCACGCTTGAACGACTCGACGAACAGGCTGGCAAGCTCCGCCTGTCCGCGCGGGTGCAAGTGGACCTCCGGCTGCTGCAACAAGAAGGTGCGCCCTCCTCCGCGGCGCCGAAGCATACCCCCGCGACGCCCCAACTCGTCGGCGGCCATGATGTCGACCAGAATCGGCAGGCTCTGGCTAACACCGTAGCCGACATCCATGATGTTCGCGTGAGACCCGGAGCGCACCTTGACCTGCAACTGGAATGGGTCGCTCATCTGCTTTCCGTGGCGCTTGACCTTGATGTCCGAAAACAACCCCGACTGACTGCCGAACTCCACCAAACCGTCGTGGAGCGCATTCCAATGACTCTTGGCGGTGTGATCCAGTCGCATCATCAACATCGGGATGTGTTCCCCGTCCGGGGCCGCCGTCTCGCGAACAGGATCGTAGGTACGCTTGGGTTTCGAGCGGAGCGGCGCAACCGGGATCAAGTCCGGTAGGTTCGGCAACAGATCAAAAAGTCGTTCAGCCCGCGGACGTTGGCTTGTCTTGCTACGCCGACCGGGGAGCAATTCGTCAAGGTAATCGATGATCGCCTGAAATTTCGGATTCCGACGAATAAAGTAATCCGCGTCAATCAGGACATTCAGCATGAACGCCGCATCCGGGAACGGAAGGTCGATCTTCGCCTGATAGTTCGGAATACTTACGACGACCTCGTCGTCATCACTTCGCTTTGTCTCCAGAAAGGACTCGGCATCGAACCGCCATAGGAATGACGAGACGATAGGTTGCGAACCGCGCTCCGAGAAGGTCGTCAAGAACTCGTAGGATCGGTTTCTGCCCCGACTCATCGGCGGAAGGACGAAACCGAGTTGAAACTGATCGATGCGGCCGCTGCGGCCGCGTCGTGAGCGAACGATATCGCGAAACGAACCCAAAAAGAAAGGCTCTTCGTTGAAGTCCAGCCGTCCATCGAAATCGATTCCCGACAGCACGCGGTGCAACACGCTATAGCACCCCAAGAACGTAGATTTGCCGGTACTGTTTTCGCCGACGAGTAACGTGATGGGCCGCAGGCTGCCGTGTTGCGCACCCTCGAAGCAACGCACATCTCGCAGGACCAATTCCTTCACATCAGCCATTTTCGGACTCTCCTTCGATTGGCTCGCACCATGACCGGAACAATGCGAACGCTGCCAAGTCTGCCACACAAATTGCTCGCAGCCACTCGGTCAGAGCGGATATCTCACAACCTTGAGCGTTAGTGTCTTACCGGAGCGCAGATCGCTTGCCATTCAGCCACACCACTTCAACGGAAGACGGACTGGTTCACTGTGGATGCGCACGTCCAACCATCGGCGCTTTGCAACCGGAATGTCGGCTGAATCGGACACTTCGGGACCACTGCGCTACAATAGAGGCCGGACAGCGGTGACTCCGACCGGCGGGGCAAGACGCCGCCGACACGACAGAAAAAGACCACTGTGCTGACCATCAAACAGGCTTGCGTTCCGCGCCCCGGAACCTTCGACCTCGCAAGGCGGGACACCGTACTTGACCTGACCGACCTGATCCAGAACCGCATCGATTCTGAAAACTTCTTCGCCGAGAACTATGTCACCGAGGGCATGAAGACGCTGCTCACGGAGGGTTTCCGGCGGTTGGAGGGACAGTCGGCCCAAGGTGTGTTCAAGTTGACTCAGGCCATGGGCGGCGGGAAAACACACAACCTGCTGGCGCTTGGTCTGCTCGCGAAACATCCCGAGCATAGGGCGGACGTCATGGACGGCTTCTACGCGCCCAATGCGGACCTCGGTCCGGTGCGCGTCGTGGCTTTCACCGGACGCGAGAGTGATGCGCCGCTCGGCATCTGGGGCGCTGTCGCGGAACAGCTCGGCAAAAAGGAGCAGTTCGCCGACTACTACGCGCCTCTGTCGGCACCTGGCCAGACAGCGTGGGTGAACCTCCTTCGCGGCGCACCGCTGGTCATCATGCTGGACGAGTTGCAGCCCTACCTTGTCAATGCCGCCTCCAAGAGCATCGGCAACTCGGATTTGGCGAATGTCACCACGACTGCGCTCTCGAACCTTCTGGTCGCCGTAGGGCGAGACGAGCTGCGCAACGTCTGCTTGGTGATCTCCGACCTAAGAGCGTCCTACGATGCTGGCGCGGCACAAGTCAACGCGGCATTGGACAACCTGGAAGCCGAGACGGGCCGCAGCGCTACGCCTCTGGAACCCGTGCGCATGAACACGGACGAGTTCTATCACATTCTGCGCAAGCGCATCTTCAAGACGCTTCCCCCCGACGGAGAGATCGAATCCGTGGCGCAGGGGTACGCCCAAGCCATCCGCGAGGCCAGGCAGATGGACGTGACCAACGCCTCTCCAGAGCACTTCGCCAGCCAGATCATGGAATCCTACCCGTTCCATCCCGCCATCCGGGACCTCTACGGGCGGTTCCGAGAGAACCAAGGATTCCAGCAAACGCGCGGGTTGATCCGCCTGATGCGAATCGTGGTATCGCGGATTTGGAACTCCGATCGCGACCCGCATCTCATCGCCAGCCACAACCTTGACCTTGGGAGCCGCGAAACGCTTACCGAGATCAACCAGATCAACCCCACACTCGAGAACGCAATCGCCAAGGACATCGCCTCGAACGGCAACGCAGTCGCCGAGACCATCGACACGAACTTGGGCGGCGAGGAAGACGCCCAAGACGTCATGCGGCTCTTGCTGATCGCATCCCTTGCCAACGTGCCGAACGCCGTCAAGGGGCTGACCATCCCAGAGACCATCGCTAACCTGTGCGCACCAAGCCGCGACGTATCCAAGTTGCAAAACGACGTCATCGGGCGTCTGGCCACCGCTGCGTGGTACCTGCATACGACCAACGACGGACGCTTGCACATGCGCAACGTCCAGAACCTCATCGCCCGAGTTAACACCACAGCCAGTGCCTACGTCCGGGACCAGGCAACCAGGGAACTGAGGGAACGCCTAGCCGAGATATTCGAGCCAACCGAAGGAAATTGCTACCAGCGCTTGGTTCCTTTGCCGGCTGTGGACGAAATCGACATCGATCCAAATCGCGTGACCCTTGTCGTGGCAGACCCGCATCCCAATGGCCTGAACCCGGACCTCCGCACGCTTTATGAACAGCACACCTACCGCAATCGAATCTGCTTCCTGACCGGACAGCGTGCGTTCGACTCGCTGCTCGAACGCGCCCGCGAACTCAAGGCGATCAACCAGATCATTCACGAGATGCACGAAGAAGGCGTGACTGACGGAGACGTGCAAATGCAGCAGGCGCGCGATCAGCTCCTGCCAAGATTTCTGACCCAGTTCCACAGCGCCATCCGGGAGACCTTCACAACACTGTACTACCCCACGCGAGACCGGCTTTCGACGGTGGATTTCCTGATGGAATTCCGCGAGAACCACTACGACGGCGAGCAACAAGTGCGGGACGCGCTCGCTGGCAAGCAGAAATACACCACGGACATCGCCAGCGAGACATTCCGAAGGAAAGTGGAAGCCCGGCTGTTCACCCAGCAGTCGATGCCTTGGTCGGAGATCACGCGCCGCGCGGCGACATCCCCGCTGTGGCAATGGCACCATCCCGACGCCCTCGACAGGATGAAGGCGGATTGCTTTCACAAGGACATCTGGCGCGCGGAAGGAAGCTACGTCAACAAGGGGCCGTTTCCCAAGCCGGCAACGACGGTTCGCATCCAGGAGTTGAGCAGGGACGACAACACCGGCATCGCGAAGCTGCGCCTCTCGCCTGTCAACGCCGACACGCTCTACATGGAAATCGGTGGCAGTCCGACCCCGGCGTCGAAGCGGGTAGAGAGAGACATCGAAACGGCGGAGATCCAGATCTCTTTCCTCGCCGTCGATTCCACCCGCGAGCACGAAACCGGCGATCCCGTAGCGTGGACGAACCGCATCACCCTAAAATCCCGCGAGTTTCTGGACGGCGAACGGCGCATGATCGAACTCCGTTCGGCACCAGCAGCGACCGTCCGCTACACCACCGACGGGTCCGATCCGAAGGTTGCCGGAGGCGTCTACGACGGGCCGTTCGCGATTCCAGAGGGCACGCGCATCGTTCTCGCCGTGGCCGAGCGAGACGGGATCGCATCCGAACCGCACCGACGCGACATAACAGAAAAGCAGGTCGCCAGACCCATCGACGGGGCGAAACCGGCGGCGTGGACACCCGCGACGGAATTCGAGTTCAACACTACGCGCACGGCCTACGGTTTCATTGCCCGATTGGGCAAACATCACGGCAGTGCGGGAGGCCTACGCTTCAACGTCCAAGCGACAAGCGGTACTTGGAGCGAGCTCAATCTCTCCGACGACGTGGAGCTTGACCACGAACGCATCGAACGCACCGTCGAAGTGCTGCGCGGTCTCGTTGCCGACGGCGAAGTGACCCTTGCGGCCAAGCGCCTCCTCTTCGACAGCGGCCAGTCGTTCCAGGACTACGTCGCAGAAATCAAGGCCCAATACCGACGCGAAGACGTGGATCCGTGAGCGCAGCGAGGGTGGCAAATCCAGAAGCCAGGCCGCGAGGTTTCGGTTTCCGACCCGACGAGTCGGAACACCACTTCGTGGTCACGATCCCCGGCGGTCACCGCAAGGATGTACTCGTTGCCGAGCATCTGAGCTTCGGTCCCGACCGTACGCACGTTCCCTTGGGCTCAGGCGTCGCGGACGCCCGGTTCCGGGCGACTCTGGCGCGCCCAAAATGGGACGCGATCGCCAACGATGTACGCGTGGAGTTTAATCGCCGGCTAAGGAAGCAGGGTCTGCCGTCGGGACGCTGGAAACGCGGGGACAACTTCGTAACCCGCCTGCTCGGCAAAGAGCTGACGCTGCTCGCCTGGGCCGTGGAAGATGCCGACCCCGCCCTCATTCCCACCGCGATCAAGAACTGGCTTGGGCTCGCCCCAGAAGAGCGGTGGTGGCTGTTCACGATGACGAACGCGGCGACGGGGCATGTGGTGCACGGCAGGAACAAAGGCTGGCGGAAGGCTGTGCGATTCGCCTTGACAGAGAATCCGGTGGTCGGGATCGACCGCGACCGGCAAGGCGAGTTGTTTCGACTGGTAGCTGCGGAGGATCCTCGCGACAAGTGGCCGTCTCGGCGCGGTACCCCCGCCCAGCGGAAGGTGGTCCGCGGGACGGGAGACTGATCTTGTCGCCCGAGTCGGCATCTTTTTCATTGTTGGAAACGCTTGTGGAGGCGTCCGGGCACGACACAACCACCGCAGCCGCCAGCCCGAGCTTCATCGAGACGCAATTTCCCGTATCAAGGCTCTCGAAGGAGAGCTACAAGGAACGCAAAGCCAACTACAGCCAGACATTGACGGGCCTTGGCAAGTGGTGGGGCCGCAAGCCGCTCGTCATGGTACGGGCCCTCATTCTCGGGTTATTGATGCCAGCGTCCGACGATCCGAAGAAGGACCGGGACGTGTTTCTCGCCTTGTTGACCATGGACGACGACGGCCTGCGGCGGCGCAAGAACCGCAACATTCCGCTAAAGGACGTATATCGGCAACTGTCGAATAAGGAACGGCTAGTCTGGTTCGACGACGACACCGATCCGAATCGGCCGAAGCTGAAGAAGGGGACCAAGACCCCCGCGAGGCAACGCTTGCAAATGCTCGTCTTCGACCGCCTGGGCTACGACGACAAGCTTAAGTTCTGCGACCGGCCGGAACAGATCGAAGGCCCCTCCGAAGAATCCTGGCGAACGATCAACGAACATCTCGGCACGTCTGCATCCAGCCTGTCGGAACTGGTGCGCCAATTGGGTCAGCACCGTTTCGGTCACATGCCGAGGGTCGGCGACGCCTTCTGCGGGGGTGGTAGCGTGCCATTCGAGGCGGCCCGGATAGGCTGCGAGGCGTTCGGATCGGACCTCAATCCGGTGGCGGCGCTCCTGACTTGGGGTGCGCTCAACATTGTCGGCGGTGGCGAAAAGGCAGCCGAACGGGTACAGCGGGCACAGCAGGCAGTGTTCGACGACGTGGACCGGCAGGTGACCGCGTGGCAGATCGAGCACAACGATGCCGGCTGGCGGGCCGATGCCTTCCTCTATTGCACCGAAACCGCCTGCCCGGAGTGCGGCTGGCGCGTGCCGATGGCACCGAGCTGGGTGATCGGCGAAAAGACGCGAACCGTCGCGACGCTGCTCGAACGGCCTGCCGAACGGCGTTTCGACATCGATATCCGCTCCGGGGTCGATCAAAGCGTCCGGGCAGCGGCCCGGGCAGGGACGGTCAGGCAATCGCGGTTGGAGTGTCCGCACTGCAGCGCGTCCACATCGATGAGATCCATTCGGGGAGATCAGCAGGGACGGGATGGTCGCGGCTACGGATTGCGGCTGTGGGAGAACGATGATCTGATACCGCGCAAGGGCGACGTGTTCCAAGAACGGCTGTATTGCGTCCGCTGGCGACCGCCGTCGCTCGACGCGTTGCTGTGGTCGGAACAGCGCGGCGACGCGGCCCCGGTCCCCGACTGGGTCGATCTCGATCAGGCGATCACTGGCTTGGTGACGTTGCTCGAACCGAGCAAGCGACGCGAAGCCGGGCAGCTTCGGCGGCGCGACTGGATCGCCGAGGACCACGCGCTCGAAGTAGCGCGACGCCGATTGGATACAGCGAAGGAAGCTGGCTCACTGAAGCGGGAACTGACCGCAGCCGCGCAACGAGTGAAGCTGGCGCGAAATGTAGTCGACGCCCGGGCGCGGTGCGTAAAGGCGTTGGCAGACTCGGTGCCGGGAATGCTCTATCGATCCGTCGGCGAATCCGACCGTCAGCGAGAAGCCCATGCATTAGCTTTGCTCCAAGAGCGGTTCGCTGATTGGCAGGATCAAGGGCACGTTCCAAGCCGGAGGATTGTCGCGGGAAACGAAACCGCACGGTTAACCCGTGAGCGTGGCTGGACACATTGGCATCATCTGTTCACGCCGCGCCAACTCCTGATGATCGGCCAATTCGCGGAGGTCTCGGCATCCCCAGCATTCGCCGTACCGGAGAAGGTCGCCTGCCTGCTTGGCATCGGCCGGGTCGCGGATTGGAACAGCAGGCTGTCGCGATGGTGGACGGACGGGGCGCACGAGAAGGTCGTTCAGACCTTCAGCAACCAAGCGCTCAACACGCTAGCCAATTTCGGCTGTCGTGGCATAACCGCACTGGCGGACTCTTGGTTCTTGGTGTTCCGAGATGTACGAGTGAGCGGTGGCTCGGCGGTGGAGCCAGACGATGTCCGGTCCATCGACCGATCAGTCGAGCTGTGGATCACCGATCCGCCCTATGCGGATGCCATCAATTACCACGAGTTGTCGGAGTTCTTCCTCGCCTGGTACGAAAAGGGATTGCCAAGAATATTCCCGGCCTGGTACGCCGACAGCAAGCGCGCCTTGGCTGTTCGGGGCGCCAGCGCCGACTTCCGGCGCAGCATGGTGGAAGGCTATCGCAATCTCGCGACCCGAATGCCCGACAACGGCATTCAAGTCGTAATGTTCACGCACCAGAACGCTTCGATCTGGGCCGACTTGACCCTTATCCTCTGGGCGTCGGGCCTGCGGGTCGTCACGGCATGGACCATCGGGACGGAAACGCCATTCGGCGTCAAGCAAGGCAACTACGTCCAGGGCACGGTTCTAATGGTGCTCCGCAAGCAGACTTCCCGAGAGACGGCGTTCTCCGACGAGGTGGTTCCCGAAATCGAAGCGGAGGTGGAACGGCAGCTCGACTCAATGCTACGGCTCGACGACGAGGAAGCCCCGAATTTCTCCGATGCCGACTACCAGCTTGCCGCCTACGCCGCCGCGTTGCGGGTGCTCACGAAGTACGCAGCCATCGAGGACATCGACATCCGCCGCCAACTTGAGCAGGAGCGGCGTACGGGCGACGACAATCCCATCGAAGCGATCATCGAAGACGCAGTGCGAACCGCCAGCAACGTCCTGATCCCCATCGGTCTACCCGCTCATCTCTGGCGACGGCTCGCCCCCGAGGAGAAGCTCTACGTGAAGGGTCTCGAAGTCGAGAGCCACGGCGACTACCGCGCGGGCGTCTACCAGGAGTTCGCGCGCGGCTTCGGCGTACGCGACTATCGCTTCCTGCTCCGGACGGGAAAGGCCAACGAGACGCGGCTCAAGACCGCATCGGAATTCCAGCACCGGGACCTTCGCGAGACGCCTTTCGGCAGCACCCTCGTCCGCCACGCCCTGTACGCCGTTTGGCGGACCGTGGAGGACGACAACACCAGCGGTGCCCTCACCTGGCTACGAACGGAGCTCCCCGGCTATTGGTCGCAGCGCGAGGCGTTGATCGGCGTACTGCGCTATCTCGCCGCCATCGAGATCGACCACTGGCGCGAAGACGTGGTCGCCGCCCGCGTGGTCGCCGGTGCCGTGGAGAACGACCATGTCTGAGCTTGCCGCGCCCCTGCAGCGGGTGCTCGAAGCGACGGGCTATTTGTCGGACGGCAGGCCCGCAGCACCGAGTGTCGTAATCGGTGAGGAGCACGCAACCGGCCGTCGTCCCCTGTCGTTCCGCCCGGACGTCCGCTGGCGCAACCGGACCGACGGTGTAACCGTTTACTTCAAATTCGCCCCCGACGGCCCCGAAGATCCCCAAGTCGCCAGTTGGCAGCAAGAGGTGTGGAACGAAGGCGCGTCGCCGTTGCTGTGGGTTGTCTGTCCCGATCAGGTCGATGTCTATAACGGATTCGCCGTCCCGAGGCGCGCAGGCAGAGTGCCCAAACTCAACACCTACAACCATAGCCAGCTACCTAAGCTCGACGGATTCGCAGGGCGCTTGGTAATGGAGACCGGCCAATTCTGGCGCGACGAGACACGCGTCAACCGACAGAACGCGGTTGATCGGCGACTGCTGGACCATCTTGGTGTCCTGCAAGCCGACTTGGTTAGCGATGGCTTGCCTGTGATCCAAGCTCAAGGCCTGATTGGCCGATCCGTGTTCGCGAGGTTCCTCGTGGACCGGAAGATCGTGACCGAACAGCAACTCCTCCGGCGATACGGCAAGAGTCGTCTTGAGGATGTGCTGCGCGATCAGGATACCGCCCGAAGGCTCTTTGGCTGGTTCCGGGACAGGTTCAACGGCGACATGTTTCCGTCGTCCACCGATATCCCCGGCGCAGCCCATCTCGAACGCGTCGCGCGTTTCCTGGAGGGCGAGGATCCGCGTACGGGCCAACCCGACCTGTTCCCCTACAGGTTCGACGTCATCCCCGTCGAGCTGCTCAGCGCCATCTACGAGCAGTTCGTCCACGCGAGAACGGCAGCCGGAGACCCGAGGACGAGCAGCACGGGCGTGCACTACACACCACCCGCCGTGGTTTCGCTGGTGCTGGACGAAGTGATGCAGGGTCTCACCGGGAATGAGACCGTTCTGGACTTGACGTGCGGCTCCGGCATCTTTCTGGTCGAGGCGCTTCGAAGGCTCGTTCGGCTGAAGGCGCAACGCGTCCCGTTGAGCCGCGCCATGATCCGCGAAACGCTCTACCGCCAGATCTTCGGCGTCGACATCAGCGAGCCCGCTGTTCAAGTGGCCGCGTTCAGCCTAGTTCTAGCCGCCTTGGAACTGGACCCGGACCCGGGTTCAACGCGTTCGCTCCGATTCAGGGAACTGCGGGGCAACACGCTGCTCGTGGGCAATGCCTTCGACGCGGAGACGACTGCCGCAGGCGGGGAAAGGCTTACGACCAAGCGCGGACTGAGGTCGTTCGATCTGATCGTCGGCAACCCGCCTTGGGGAAGGGACGATAGTCACCAGCAGGCCGGCATGCCGCCGTTCAAGGGCGCAACCAGCCTGCGGTACCTGTCCCGGGCCACGGCCTTCGCCCACGACGAAACGAGATTTGGGATGGTACTGAGCGCCACTGCGTTCTTTTCCCGCCAAAAGATGCGGTTGGCCACCGTGCAGGCATTGGTCGAGGAACTGTCGCCAGTCACGCTGGCGAATCTATCGGATCTTTCGTCCTGGCTCTTTCGCCAAGCCAGCATGCCGGCGATGGTCCTGTTGGCTCGGTTCAGGAGTCAAAATGCCGATCAAATGGAACTCGTCCAAACGGAGTGGTCGCCAGCCGGCAGGAGTCACGCCATCGAAATCATGCCAAGTAACGTCACATCGCTGCGCTTGGCAACCTGGCGTCGCCATCCGGAACTGCTGAAGGCGACGTTTTACGGCAAATCGCATGATCGCCTCTTGCTTGACGATCCGCCGACCCCCGTCTCACCACTCGCCGAAAGTCTGGAGGCGCTCGGCGTTCGGTTCTCGGAAGGACTCAAGCGGGGGTCGGGTGGGGACGCAACGCACTTGATCGGAATGCCGCTTATCGAACGGGGTAGCCTCCGGCCCTTCGCGGTCTTGCCGTCGTCCCGCAAGTGGGGGGAGCACACGGCGGCTCGACCGAGAGACGCCGCGATCTATAAAGCTCCGGTATTGCTGATCGAGGAGTTCATGGTGCCTTCCCTCGGCAGCGGTCCTCGCATGCACGCGGCTGTCGCAAGACACGACGTGGTATACACCGACGCACTCGACGGTGCGTCTTTCGCCGACAGCCAAACCGACCTCGCCGATCTTGTAGTTGCCATCCTCATGTCAGCCTTCGCTACTTGGTACTTCATGATGGCATCCTCGGAGTTCGGTCTGTGGAAGCGGCGGATCGTCTTGGGTGACATCAAGTCGCTCCCCGTGCCCGACCTAGCCGAGGTTGTTGCATCGCCCGCCGGGCAACGGGTGCTGGCGTTGGCAACGGGCTTCGAGCGATCCGAACCTACCGGCGAAGGCTGGCGGGAACTCGACGAGGCGATCTTCGATATCTACCAACTCGATGCCCCCGAGCGACTTGTAGTTCGAGACGGGCTCTTCCGCGCAAGCTGGCAATGGGAAGCTGGGAGACTAGCGTCGGTCAAGCCCGTTGGGAAGCCGGAACTGGAATCTTACGCGCGCGCCTTTGTCTCGGTTGCGGACCCGTGGTTCCAAGCGGCCAACAAACGTCGGCTGCGGGGGGAGATCATGGATCTGCCCCGCTCGGCACCCCTTCGCATCGTCCGGTTCGTGGTCGAGCAACATCCGCCGCCGTCCCGTGTCGTGTCTGTCGAACCCAACGGCACCTTGACGGATGAGCTGGCCGGCATCGGCGCGCGCCTTGGGGTTTCGGTCATGGAGGAACTCGCAGCCCACGGAGAGCTTCGGTTGGGTAACGACAACGAGGTCGTTTACATCAGGCCTGCCGGTCGCCGACATTGGCTCGCATCCGCTGCACTAGGCGACGCTCGGGAAGTGTTGAGGGAGAGTTTCAGGGCCATCGCGGGATGACGATCGACCGCAACCTCGACAGCACCAGGATGTCGTTCGTAGCAATACGCGGCGACCAGTGCGCCACGATCTTTCGGATCCTGATGGACGGTTGGACTGTCGCGCTCGATCAGGGATTGATCGATCCCTCCATGTTGGAGGTTCCCCTCACCGAACGGCTTCGCGACGGCATGCGATCTGTCGCGGATCGACACGTGCCGAGACAGCTCGCAGTCCGCGCAGGCACGGAGACACGTTCTCGTCAAGACACGGATATCCCGGACGGACGCACCGACCTGTCCATGTTTTTCCGGGATCTGTGGGACGAGTACGACGAGCATGACCATCACGCGATTATCGAGTGCAAGCGGGTCGCGGGCGAAAGGGCCGAGCTCTGCCGCCGCTACGTCGTGAGCGGTATCGACCGCTTCAAGGAAGGGAAGTACGCGGCCCGGCACGCCGTGGGGTTCATGGTCGGCTATCTGCTATCCGGCGATGCCGACGCCGCGACTGCCGGGATCAACGGGTACCTTTCTGGCCGAGGCCGGGTCGCCGATCAACTCCGGCCCTGTACGGTCGCTGCCTTGGATTGGGCGCGCAGCAGCCTCCACGCAAGGCCGATGCCGCAGGAACCGATAGACCTACATCACGCTTTCCTCGGGTTCGAGGCGGCTTTCTGATTGTCGCGGCAAATGGTCCGTCGTCACTCCTCCCGCCGTCACCCGCTCGACTCGGGGTTCTTCAACACCCGTCTGGCGGCCGCCAGGAACTATGACCGCATCGCAGGCTATTTCTCCTCTTCGATACTCGAAGTCGCCGGCGAATCCTTGGAAAGCGTCGCAGGTCGGATTCGGGTGATCTGCAACTCCCGTCTATCGCGAGCCGATGTGGAAATAGCTAAAGCGGCTCAAGCCGCCATGCGGCGGGAGTGGTGCGAATCCCGACCCGAAGATCTGAACGAAAAAGCCAAACCGCGTTTCCAACGACTATACGACTTACTCCGCTCGAAAAAGATGGAAATTCGCGTGCTGCCGGATGATGTACTTGGATTGATCCATGGCAAGGCTGGCGTTGTCACTCTGGCCGATGGACGGCAAACAGCTTTTCTGGGCAGCGCGAACGAGTCAAAGTCGGCGTTCCGGCTCAACTATGAACTCGTCTGGGAGGACGACTCGGCAGAGGCCGTCGCATGGGTTCAGGAAGAGTTCGACGCGCTCTGGTCGTCGCCGTTCGCGGTCCCTTTGGCGGACTTCGTCGTCACTGATCTCGACCGCTTGGCTCGTCGCGAGTTGATCCGGGATATTGCGCGGTGGCGGCAGGAACCCGATCCTGCGGCGACGATGGTCGAGGCACCGGTGTACCGCAAGGAAGTCGGCCTTTGGGAGCATCAGAAGCACTTCGTGAAGCTCGCTTTCGAAGCACATCGGGAACCCCACGGCGCAAGGTTCGTGCTGGCGGATGAGGTCGGCCTCGGCAAGACGCTACAGTTGGCGATGGCCGCGCAGCTCATGGCGCTGGTCGGTGACCTCCCGGTCCTTGTTCTTGCGCCGAAATCGCTGCTTGGGCAATGGCAGGATGAACTCGACACGCTACTTGAGCTGCCATCGGCGATCTGGGACGGTCGCCAATGGGTTGACGAACGCGGCATCGCACATCCGATGAACAGCGATGACGCCATTCGACGCTGTCCGCGCCGCGTGGGAATCGTCTCCACCGGGCTGATTGCACGACGGGCGGGCGCTGCCGAGTATCTGGCAAACATGCAGTTCGAGTGCGTGATCCTCGACGAGGCGCATCGTGCGCGGCGACGCAACATCCGAACGTACGGACTTGGCAAGCCGAACAATCTCTTGGCGTTCATGCGAAGGATCGCGTCGCGCACCAAGAGCCTCTTGCTCGCCACCGCGACACCTGTACAACTGCATCCAATCGAAGCCCACGACTTGCTTGACGTGCTGGCACGAGGGTCCGACGCAGTGCTTGGCTCGCCGGGCAGTCATTGGCGCAATGCCAGACGATCCCTCGACCTGTTGCTCGGGACGACGTCTTCACCCACCGGCTTCCATGAGCGCTGGGATTGGGTGCGTAATCCGCTTCCTCCGGCATCTGAGGGGTCGGATTTCGAGATTTTGCGCCGTTCCCTTTCGCTGTCCGACGACCATGCCTACGCTGCGGGTCACACTGTCGACACGCTGCGCGCGCCCGACAAGCAACGGATCGAGAACGGTTTTCCCCGGTTCGTCGAACAGCACAATCCCTACATTCGGGCTATCGTCCGGCGGACTCGGGATCACTTGGAAAGCACCATTGATCCCGCAACCGGTGCACCACTTCTCCACCCCGTCCGTGTTCGGTTGCACGGCGAATCTAAAGCTGACGCCATCAGGCTGCCACCGTTCCTCGAGGACGCCTACCACGACGCCGAGACGTTCTGCGAACTTCTAGCTCTACGCGCCAACACGGGGTTCTTCCGCACGATGCTGCTTCGCAGGATGGGGAGCACCATGGAAGCGGCGCGTTTGACCGTCGAAAGAATCCTCGATGGATGGACGGAAGTCGCCAATGACGACGAAGAGCCGACCGATCAGCTACGCACGCTGACGACCCAGGAGCGCGATGCTCTGCTGCGTGTCGGTCGAGCAATGGAGTCGAATCTGGAGCGGGATCCGAAGTACGCCGTCGTTCGGCGCCTGCTCCTCAACGACGGTTGGCTTGAGAGAGGGTGCATCGTGTTCAGCCAGTATCTTGACTCGATATGGTGGCTCGCCAATCAACTCGCGGACGAGATCAAGGAAGAACATATCGGCATCTACGCCGGTGCCGATCGCTCCGGCATCATGCATCAAGGCGAATTCGGATCCCTGCCAAGAGATGCGTTGAAGGACGCCGTTCGCAGGGGTGAAGTGCATCTGCTGCTTGGCACCGACGCCGCATCGGAGGGGCTGAACCTGCAACGGCTCGGGACTCTCATCAACTTGGACCTACCGTGGAGCCCTTCGCGACTGGAACAGCGCAAGGGGCGGATTCAGCGTATCGGTCAGGTTCGGTCAGAAGTGGATATCTACAACATGCGATATGCGGGGTCCGTGGAGGATCGCGTTCACGAACTGCTTTCCAAGCGTCTTGAGAACATCTCTCGACTCTTCGGCCAATTACCCGACACATTGGAAGACGTCTGGATTCAAGTGGCGCTGGGCAAGCAGGAGGAAGCAAAACGAACGATAGACATGGTGCCGCAGAGACATCCGTTCGATTTGCGGTACCGCGAAGTACAACCAGTTGATTGGGAGTCCTGCGCGCATGTGCTCGATGACAAGGAGAAACGATCGATCTTGAGTCGCCCATGGTAAATCCTCGACCAGGGCCTTCTGCTGACTCCAGTTTGAGGGTCACGCTCCTATGCCGCCGAATTCGCAATCAGCGACCCTAGATATCGCTTTTCACCCAACAGTTGCGGCCTGGTTCGCCTCCCGGTTCGAGGCGCCGACCGACGTCCAGGCGCAAAGCTGGCCCAGGATCGCGGCGGGCGAACACCTGGTCATCACCGCGCCGACCGGCAGCGGCAAGACGCTCACGGCCTTCCTCTGGGCCCTCAACGCGTTCGCCACCGGCGCCTCGCTGCCCGGAGCGACGCGCGTGCTCTACGTTTCCCCGCTGAAGGCCCTGAACAACGACATCCAGCGCAATCTCACCGACCCCTTGCGGCAGCTTCGCGATGTCTTCGACGCCCGCGGGGAAACCTTCCCGAGCGTGCGCGCCGCGACGCGCAGCGGCGACACGCCCCAGGGAGAACGCCAGCGCCTGCTGCGCCGGCCGCCGGAAATCCTCATCACGACGCCGGAAAGCCTGCTTCTGCTGCTGACCACCACGCGCGGACGGCAGGCCCTGTCGACCGTGGAGACCGTGATCCTCGACGAGATTCACTCCATCGTCGAAAACCGCCGCGGCGCCTCGCTCGCGACGAGCCTCGAACGGCTGGTGGAACTCGCGGGCGAGTTCCAGCGCATCGCGCTGTCCGCGACGGTGCGGCCCATCGAAGCCGTCGCGCGTTTTGTCGGCGGCAGCGACATCCGCGACCGGCCGCGCGAGGTCGGCGCGGTGCGTTCGGCGACGGACAAGAAGATCGAACTGGCCGTGCGCTTTCCCAAAGCGGCGCGTGACGCCGCAGAGAACGGGAAAAAGGTGTGGGACCCGCTGTCCGACGTGTTCAGGGACGTGATCGATGCGAACCGCTCGACGCTGATCTTCGCCAACAGCCGGCGACTGACGGAGAAGATCACCCTCAAGCTGAACGACGACGTGGTCAGCCCGATCGCGTATGCCCATCACGGTTCCCTGTCGCGCGAGGTCCGAACGGAGGTGGAGCGCCGGTTCAAGGACGGCGAACTGAAAGCCATCGTCGCGACCAATTCGCTGGAGATGGGGATCGATATCGGGGACCTGGACGAAGTGGTGCTGGTGCAGTCGCCGCCGTCCCTCGCTTCGTCGGTGCAGCGCATCGGACGCGCCGGCCACAACGTCGGCGACACGAGTCGGGGAGCGCTGTTCCCCACGCATGCGCGCGATTTCCTCGACGCCGCCGCCATAGCGAACGCGGTGCGGGGCCGCGATATCGAGCCGCTGACGGTCATCTCGAATCCGCTCGACGTGCTGGCGCAGGTCCTGGTCTCGATGACCGCATCGGAGACGCGCACCGTCGACGGGGCATACCGGACGATTCGCCGCGCCGGTCCATACGCATCGCTGGATCGTCAGCAGTTCGACCTGGTCGTCGAAATGCTCGCCGGCCGCTACGCCGGCACCCGTATCCGGGACCTCAAGCCGCGCGTCTCCTTCGACCGCATTCGCAACACCCTGAAGGCGCGCAGGAGCGCCGTATTCGCCCTGTACAACGCCGGCGGAACGATCCCCGACCGCGGCTATTACCAGCTCCGCCACGCGGAGTCGGGCGCCCTCATTGGAGAACTCGACGAGGAGTTCGTCTGGGAGGCGACCATCGGACAGAACTTCACCCTCGGCACCCAGAACTGGCGCATCGAGCGCATCACGCACAACGATGTCCTGGTCAGGTCGGCCGAGCCGGGCGCCGGCGCACCGCCATTCTGGCGCGCGGAGAACATCGAGCGCAGTTTCTACTTCTCCCAGCGCGTCGGAGACTTCCTGGAATTCGCGAACGGACTGCTGGCCGCCGCAGCGGAAGATGAACTCGAAAGCCATCTGCGCGACAAGCTGGCTTTCGAGGCCATCGCCGCCGAGGAACTGCTCGACTATTTGGCGCGCCAGCGGGAGGTTTCGGGCCGGGACCTTCCGCACCGGCATCATCTGCTGGTGGAGCACATCCGCACGGGACCTGGCGGCTATGCGGGTCCGGACCGCAATCAGCAGATCGTCCTGCATACCCCCTGGGGCGGTCGCGTGAACCGTCCCGTCGCGCTCGCCATGGAGGCCGCGTGGCGCCGGCGCTTCGACACCGAAGCCGACATTCATGCCGACAATTTCGCCATCGTCGCGCAGGTGCAGGACGGCGTCGACCCGAACTCGCTACTCTCGCTCGTGACGACCGCCAACTTCGAATCGCTGCTGCGGGAGTCGCTGGAGGGCAGCGGCTTTTTCGGCGCGCGGTTTCGCGAGTGCGCGGGCCGCGCCCTGCTCCTGACCCGCCAGCGATTCAATCAGCGCATGCCGCTGTGGCTAACGCGCATGCAGGCGAAAAAGCTCCTCACCGCCGTCAGGCGCCTCGACAACTTCCCCATCCTGCTCGAGACCTGGCGAGCCTGCCTCAGCGACGAGTTCGACATGCCGGCCGCGCGCGAGGCCCTGGCCGACCTCGAGTCCGGCGGCATCGCCACTTCGACCGCCGAGACATCCGCACCCACGCCGTTCGCCGCCGGCATCGCCTATGACCAGTTGAACCGCTACATGTATGCCGACGACACGCCCGAACGAGGCGCGCCGTCGGCGCTCTCCGAGGACCTCATCCGCCAGGCGGTGCACGACCAGCGCCTGCGCCCCACCATCGCGCCCGGGGTGATCGCGGATTTCGAATCGAAGGCGCTGCGCACCGCCCCCGGCTACGCGCCGCAGGATGCCGAAGATCTTGCCGAATGGGTGAAGGAGCGCGTGCTGTTGCCCGAAGCAGAGTCGTCCGCGCTGCTGGCGGACGCGTCCTGGGATATGCCGGACGAGGTCATCCGCATGGCGCGGGGAAGCGGAACCTGGCTCTTCCACGCCGAAGACGCCGCGCACATCGAGACCACCTTGTTCGGCAAGGCCCGCGCTCCGGGAGATCGCCAGGATCCCAGGGACGCCACGCAGTTGTTCGCCGAGTTCATCCGCTTCTATGGCCCGCGCACCATCGACGAACTGCGCGCGCTGTTCCCGGTCGAACCCGGCGCGCTCGATGCCGTCCTCGCGTCGCTGGTGGATTCGGAGACCCTTGTTGAAGGACCACTGGTGGATGGATCGGATGCCAGCCACTTCTGCGACGCCGAGAATCTCGAAACGCTCATCCGCTTTCAGCGCGCGGCACGACGACCGGCGCTGGAACCGCAGCCGGTGCGCGCCTTGCCGGCGTTCATTGCCGCGTGGCAGCGCGTGGGCGCCAAGGCGTCGGAAAATCGGCTGCTCGATGTCGCGGAACAGCTTCGGGGCTTTGTCGCGCCCCTTCCCTTCTGGCTGGAAGACGCCTGGCGCGCGCGGCTCGCGGGCTTCGAGCCCGAAATGCTCTCCTCGGCCATCGCGAACTACGGGCTGACCTGGCGCGGAGCGGGCCGGGAACGCATCACGTTCGGTTTCGAGGACGCGCTGGACGCGCTGGCGCCACCCGCCGCCGCGACGAGCGGGATCACTTCGCTGTTCACGGACCCGGCCGCAAGATACACGTTCGCGCAGCTCATGGACGCCTCCGACCTGGATGCCGAAGCGTTCAATGCCCTCTTCTGGAAGGCGGTCTGGGGCGGACACATCGTCGCGGACGGCGTGCTGCCACTGAAGGCTGGCGCGGCGCAACGCTTTCGGCTGGCCGGCAAGCTCCACAGCCGGAGCGAGGTACCCAGCGTATCGAACCGTCGCCTCGCCCGCGCCCGGGCGCGCCGTGTCGCGCGGGGATGGCCGGGCAACTGGATGCTCGCGAGCGGGGAGCCGCCGTCCGAAGACGGGGCGCCGGATCCCGTGGAAGCGCTCGAGACCGCCAAGGACCTGGGCCGCGTCCTGCTGGACCGGTACGGCATCGTGAACCGGGACATCGCGGCGCGCGAAGGCGGCGTATTCCGCTGGCGCGACCTGTTTCGCGCGCTGCGCGTCATGGAACTCTCCGGCGAAGTGGCGGCGGGTCTCTTCTTCGAGGACCTCGCCGGACCCCAGTTCGCCCTCCCCGGGGCGGTGCGCGAACTGGGCCACCTCCCCACTGCCCGTCGGGCGACGTTCTGGGTCAACGCGGTCGACCCGATCGCTCCGACCGGTCTGGGCCTCAAATGGGAAGGCCTTCCACAGCGCCGTGCGCAGAACCACCTGGGCTTCCATGCGGGCGAACTGGCCCTTGTCGTCGAGAATGGAGGCAGAAGGCTGCGCATTCTCCTCGAGCCCGACGATCCCGGACTCGACGCGCTCGGCATTGACCTGGCGCCGATCCTCCGCAGAGGTCGACGGGCTGTGATCGAGACCATCAACGACCTGCCTGCGAGGCAGAGCCCCTACCTCGAGGCCCTCGGACGGCACCTGGACCTGGCGCACGATCACCGGGGGATTTACGTGGAGCGAAGTGTCTGACGCTGGCAGAGATTGATACGATCCCCCGATGGCCTACGACGCCGACAACATTTTTGCCAAGATCCTGCGCGGCGAGGCGAGCGCCCACGTGGTGCTCGACGAGGAACACTGCATGGCCTTCATGGACCTGATGCCGCAAAGCCCGGGGCATACGCTCATCATTCCCCGCGAACCCGCGGAGAACATCCTCGACCTGAGCGCGGAGGGGCTCGCGCATCTCGCGGCCACCACGCAGCGGGTGGCGAAGGCGGTCAAGGCGGCATTTGATCCGGCGGGGCTCATGATCGCGCAACTGAACGGCGTCGACGCGGGACAGACCGTGTTCCACATCCACTTCCATGTGATACCGCGCTACGCCGGCGAAGGGCTGACCTTTCACGCGCGAACCATGGCCGATGCCGGCGAGCTGGCGGCGAACGCCGCCAGAATCCGCGCCGTGCTGGACACCTGACACTTTCGTTCGACCGGCATTCCTCCACAGCGAACGCCGGCGCGGAACGCGGCCAATTGGGGAGTAGAATGGAGACGCTAGGAGCCGGCGCCGTAGAACGGCACGCCAGTGCCGGTCAAGGCGCGCGATCCTGGGTGGGCCTGGGCGGGGTGAAATGCGGCGCGTCCGAAGGGCCGGCGGATTTCATGGCGCATGGAGGGGAAATATGGATATCGGCTACTTGACTTTCTGGGGCGCGAAGCCCGATGAGTCGGTAACGGAGGGCTACGCCGCCAACCTAAAGGAGGTCGCCGCCGCCGACGAGATCGGAATGGACTCGGTGTGGGTCGGAGGCGTCCCCCTGGGGGGCATTCAACCACTGCAGATAGCGCCCGCCATCGCCGCGGTCACGCGCCGGATTAGGATCGGGACCGCGGTGCACCTGCCGCACCTGCGGGCGCCCGGCGAGAAGTTCGAGACCGAGGTGGCGGAAGGCGGATCGAGGATAGACAGGAGGGGGCAGGCGGGAGAACGCTACCAGTACGTTTTCGAGAACCTGCCGCAAGCGAACCCCATCCATGTCGCCGAGCAGATCGCCATCATCGACCAGGTCAGCAACGGCCGCTTCATCTACGGTGCGGGCGGCAATACCACCGGCGACGCGCGGCGCCAGAGGCACTTCCTCGAGTACCTGGAAGTGATGAAAAAGGTCTGGACGGAGGACCAGTTTTCCGGATACGAGGGCGAATTCTTCAATTACCCGCCGCTTCCCGGTGTTTCGCGCATCAACCCGAAACCAGTGCAGAAGCCCCATCCGCAGATTCTGCTGCCGCTGGACAGCCAGCAGAACTTCATACCCATGGGCAGAAACGGCTACTGCATCGCCATCGGCGGCGGCAGCTCGCACAACGAGCGCGGGGACGCGGTGCTGAAGCGGGACGTCGGAAACTACCGCCAGGCATGGAAAGACGCGGGCAATCCCGGCGAGCCGAAGGTGGTGATTCGCATCACGACCCACGTGGCAGCGACGCAGGCGGAGGCTGACCGCGTCCGGGAAGCCGCCGACAGGGCCCGCGCGGAAAGGATGGCGGCGAGAGGGCAAACCCCCGCCAAGGGTGGTCCCGAGCGCGGATCCAACCTCGTCGGGACGGCGGCGGAGGTGGTGGATCGCATTCACGAGCTCGAGGAAGACTTCGGCGCCGACGAACTCATGTGCACATGGATGGGACGCACCCTCTCCCGCGAAGATATCGTGCGGACCATGCAGGTCATGGCCGACGAGGTCATGCCCAGGGTCAAGTGACGCGCCCCTGCTGGCAAGCATGCGCATGGGGCTTCGCCTGGACGATTTGGGTATCAGTCCGAGGCAAGTGCAACTCCCCACATAGCAGATCTTGAACAGGCAGGCCTCGTTCGGCGTACGCCGAGGGTTGGAGTCCATGGCGGAAAGTTATCGAATGAGTATGACCTCTCGGGACTAGTGGCACGACTTCAGCAACTGGAGCCCGAATTCCGCAAGGTCGAAGAGTCCGCAGCGGCCCAGAAAAAGGCCGTTTCGATGCCCGGGTACTCGTTGAGCACGGAATGATCGGATGACCAATTTGCACGTGGAAAAAAAGCAGGATACGAAGGACACCGTACGGCTGTGTCGATTGGTAAGGAAAACACGTTCCCGAATGGGTCCCCTAAGTCCACGGGGCGGGGCATGACGGGTTCGGAGTTCGTGCGGCGTGTACGGAGGCTTGGAGGAAACGTAGCGAACCGGTTCGCTTTGACTCACGACGGGGCAAGGGCAGTCACGGGCGGCTTTATCACGGCGAACGATTCACTACCGTCAAGGATCGAAAGAAGGAAATCAGCCAAAGCTTGCTCGCCACCATGCTCAATCAGCTAGGATTGTCGGCACAGGACATTTAGACTTGCATCGATGGATAGCCAAGCGACCGTTTCAGAGCGACTGGCCTACCCGGTCAGCGTTCAGTCTCTCGGCGAAACTGTTCTGGTGTCGTTTCCCGATGTCCCTGAGGCACTGACCGAAGGCGACACTGAGCAGAAAGCCCTCGATGAAGCATATGACTGCCTCGTGGCGGCTCTTGCCGGCTACATCCACGCTGGGCGTCCGATACCGAATCCGTCCGGAGCAAATCACTCTCCACTCATCGAACTGTCTCCGATTGTCACGGCAAAACTAGCACTGTACCGAGCGATGCGTGAGCAGCAG
Organism: Pseudomonadales bacterium; assembly: GCA_963668365.1. Lineage (GTDB taxonomy): Bacteria > Pseudomonadota > Gammaproteobacteria > Pseudomonadales > Azotimanducaceae > VXNE01. The sequence continues at coordinate 2,101,460 of OY764266.1, read as the reverse complement.
ATCGACGATGTCATTCTGGCAAAGCGGCTCGGAACCATGGAGATCACGGTAAATCGATTGCTCGACTTGGACTACCGTTCACACATCGATCACGTCGCCGCCGCGCTTGACGTGCTAGGGAAACGTTTGGTCGTGGCAGTGCATCCAGCGGCTTGAATCGCGCACGAGTGAGTTCCACCCAGGTCATGGCCGACGAGGTCATGCCCCGGGTCAAGTGAGACCGACCCGCTTCCGCGGGTATCAACGGGCAGGCCCGGCGCTCCGGCCGGCGTGGTCGCTTTTCGTCAGCGCGACGAGACGCTCGCCTGCAGGTAGACGAGGGCGCCCTGCCAGGGTGGCACCGAGTCACTGCGGTAGATGCGGCCGCAACAGACCTCGAACTCGCCGGGGTCCGGATAGTTGTCGAACAGGTTCTGCGCTCCGAGCTTGATGGCATACCGGTCCCGCAACGTCCAGGACGCTTCCACGTCCACCATCACTTCGCGCCCGAACCTCTGGACCCTCGCGAGGCTTGCGTCCAGGGCGTTCTCGTATTGTCCGTAGTACCGCGCGCGCAACATCAGGTCGAGGCGGCCCCGGGCGTGGCTCGCCGTGACGACGGCGGTCGTGCCCGGTACGCCCTTCTCGATATCGTGCTCCGCCTCGGCGTCGACGTGCAGGCCGCGGCGGGCGAAGTCCGTGCGGTTGAGGTTCACCGCGGCCTGCAGCGAAGTGCTGCCGAAAGACCAGTCGGTCTGCCATGAGGCGACCAGGTCGATGCCGCGGGTCTCGGTATCCACGTCGTTCGTGAAAAAGCGCACCTGCGCGATGTCGCTCGCGCCGGGGACGCCGAGAGCAACGAGTCGAGCCGCGTTCGCGGGTTCCACGGCGAACTGGGAGGACAGCACGATGCGGCTGTCGAGACGGACGCGATACAGGTCGAGCGTCAGGGCGAAGCCTTCGAAGAAGGTGGCAGCGGCGCCCAGGGTCCAGGCATGCGAGTGCTCGGCGTCCAGCGGCAGGCCGCCAAACATCGCCGCGGCCGGATGCGTGGAAGGGAAGACGCCCTCCGCCCTCGGAAAGCCGTCGGGATCGATCCGCGTCGATACGTTGGTCGTCGAGATCTGCCCTGGCGTCGGGGCGCGGAAACCGGTTCCAAGGGACGCCCGCAGATTGACGCTGTCGGTCAGGCGGCGCCGCATTGCCAACTTCCAGGTGCTGACATCGCCGAAGTCCGAGAAGTTCTCATATCGCGCCGCGACGTCCGCCAGCCACCGCTCGGTGAGATCGACCTCGATGTCGAGGTAGCCCGCGTAGCTGCGCCGGTCCACTGCCGAAGTGAACAGGGGCGGGTAGCCGGGGAAACCGTTCGAACCCACGGGTACGGCATTGTTGACGGGGTCGCCGTTGGGACAAAGAGTACCGAGGGCCTCGAGGCCCGGTATGCGGCACTCCACCACGATGAGGGCGTCTGCGGGGTCGGCATCCACTTCCGCCTGGGTAATCTCGAAATTGAACGGGTCGGGGCGCGCGAAAGGTCCGATCTCGTAGGAAGGCGGGTCGCCCTCCTCTATCCGATAGCCTTCGCTGCGGTACTCGAATCCGAAGGCGACGTTCAGCGGGTTGGCGAGACCCGTCTTCCACGGGATGACGAAATCAGCGTTCACGGCGAATTCATCGTTGACAAGTCCGCCCGGACGAAATCGGGTCGGGGTTCGCGGTCCCATGGACGGATTCATGGTGTTCGCGATGCCGTAGCGGATTTCGTTGCCGCCGAAGCCCACCGACAGGTCGAACGTCAGATCGAACGCCAGGACGCTCCGGCGTTCCCCCCGCACCCCCCCTCGGATCGCGTAATCGGTCACGTCGCCGGAGAACTGGGGCGTGAAACCTGCCGGATACAGGTGTGCGCGAGGATCGTGGATCGAACCGTCCTCGAGTCGCACCGGCAGCAATTGGCTTACGCCGGGACGCCGATAAAAGAAGCCGCCGGTCTGGTCCTTGTTCGCGTAGCTTGCGAACCCGTACAGTTGGGCCTCAATGGCCGGCGCGGTCTCCGGCATCCGCACCGGCGCCAGCACCGGCAGCGAGGCATTGACAACGAATAGGCCCTGCGCGCGCTCGGGCTGGCCCCATATTTGCGCGGGGCTGCGGAAACGCCGCCCGCCGCCGACGCGATGGAAGTTGTCGGCGAACCGCGTATCCAGGTCGTCGGGTATGCCGTCGCTGCCGCGAGCCGCCTGCAACAGTTCCCCGGTGGCCGAGTACGTGTAGGTCAGGGCGTCCGGGCCGTAGTACGTGACGCCGTCCACGGTCGACCGGCTGCCTGTTGCCCCGAGCGGCGTGATGCCGGAGCTCCCGATGGCAATGTCGTAGGGCTGCGACCGGCTGCTGGGCGCAGCATCCGAAACCTGTCCGCTAATGTTGACGAACCCGCCGTCAAGGCGGCCAAATTCGAGAGGAAAGCCCGCATTCCCTTCCAGGGTCAGCTCCTCCCCGTCGCCCCGCGCGTATCCCCCGGCGCGGGCACGCACGTCGAACCCCGAGTCGTTCGTCCTGAGCCTGAAGTTGACGACGCCCGCGATGGCGTCGGAGCCATACTGGGCCGCCGCGCCGTCGCGCAACACCTCCACCGCATCCAGGGCGATAGAGGGGATGCTGCCGACGTCCGCCCCGTGCGCGCCGAAGCCCCCGAGCTGCACGAGCGCCGCGCGATGTCGTCGCTTGCCGTCGACGAGGACCAGCACGTGGTGCGAATCGAGACCGCGCAAATGCGCCGGCCGGACAAACGAGGCGCCGTCGGAAATCGGCTGGCGGCGGACGCTGAAGGACGGAATGATGGCGCTCAGCACCTCGACCAGGTCGGAGGAGTTGACGCTCTCGACCTGCTCCGAGCCGAACACGTCCACCGGCACGGCGGTGTCGCCGGCGGCGCGCGCCTTGACCCGGGTGCCGACCGTGACCACCACCTCAACGAGCCGCTGCGACGCCTCGGCGGCGCCCGCATCCTCGGCGTGCGCCCCGCCGCTGACAACGCCCATAAGCGAGAGGAATCCAACGCCGTACAGGCTGCGTCGCCTTGCAACCGGCCAGCGCCTATGGCCACAGACAAACGGGCAAGTCAGACCAGGCGTGTGTCGCACGGGGACCATGGGCAAAAACTGCACTATGTCAGGGGTCAATGGCGGCTTCCGTGAACTCGCGTGTTCCCATATCCTGCCCGCCATTGAAATCAATTGAGGGGAGAAACCGAAGTGGGCACCACCTACGTTGATGTAACTATACGCAATCCGGCCGAGCCGGACAGAACTTGGACCGGCACCTTCGTCGCGGACACCGGCGCTTTCGATTCCCTTGTGCCACGGTCGCTTCTCGAAGCGATCGGACTTGCCCCAAGAGGGAGTCGTGAGTACATCTTGGCCGACGGCAGCCGCACAGCCCTGGACATTACGATAGCCGAGCTCGAATTCGAGGGGGAAAAAGTCGGCGGAACGGTCATCTACGGTGACGAAGGCGCCCAACCGTTGCTCGGCGTGACGGCGCTGGAATCCGGCGGCTTCCAGGTGGACCCGCGCGACGAGCGACTAAAGCGCCTGCCGGCGATTCCACTCTAGTGTCGTGTCACACGCGTTATGACGCTTCAGCGCGTCCCACGGGGTCTGTGGCAAGGCGCGTCCCCGCCGGGAATGGTCGGCTCCATTTCCAAGGGGCGCAACACCGCCACAGGCCCCGTGGGGCGCGCCCTTCGGGAGTTCGCCATGCACGCCACTGCCGCGTTGTGGCCCTTGCGAATATGCCAGATATTCACTGCGGACCACGCCTTGCATTGACGCGCATGGCGAACTCTGAAGCGCCATAACGCGTGTGACACGACACTAGTGCGCCGTCGAACCCGCCTATTGGCGACCCTTTGCAAGCTCACCTGGCGACCGCGTAGCGTTGGCGATCCTCTCCCCCTCGATCTATCATGCCCCGCCGTGAACGAACGGCACTACTGTTCCGACCTATCCCTGGCCGCGGGCGAGCCCATGGCCGGCACCGCCGACCGCGTCGATGTCTGGCTGCTGCTCGAATACAACCCCGTCTGGCGCGCGAAAGCGGTCACCGACAACGACCTGTCGCCGAAGATCAAGACGTGGCTGGACCGGCAGATGGCGTCGGTGACCGAATGCGGCTTGAAACCCCGGCTGCAGTTCATTCGGCGACCGGAACTCGACCGCGAGGAGATCTCGCTGTTCGTCGGCACGGTGGAGGGTCTCTACCGGTTTGATTCGGTTGGCTACGACGCGATAACTGACCTCGACGTCGCCGATGGCGCGACTTCATTCATGCAGCGCGTCGATGCGCCACAGTACTTTGTCTGCACCAACGGCCAGCGCGACCTCTGCTGCGCGCGCTTCGGGCGCCCCGCGTATGTGCGACTGCGCGAAGTCGTCGGCGCGTGCGCATGGCAGACGACGCATCTCGGCGGACACCGGTTCGCGCCGAACGTCCTGACCCTGCCGCAGGGCGTGTTGTATGGCCGCGTGCGGCCGGAAGACGTTGCCGGCTTCGTCGCCGATATCGAGTCGGGCCGCGTCGCGCGGGACCACGTTCGCGGTCGTTCCGTGTTGCCGGCCGAGGCACAGGCGGCGGAGATGGCGCTCGACGAGGAAATGCTGGAACTCGTAGGCTGCGAAGCGGGCCAGGTGGTCATTCGGACCGAGAAGGGCGAACGCCGCATCCGCGTGGTGGAGGCCGACGCGATGGACATCCTGGCCAGTTGCGGGGACGCAGCGACCAAGTGCGTACGGCCGATCAGCGCGGCGCTGGAAGGGTCTCAGTCTCAGTAAGGCCCCGCCCCGGTTGCCGTCACTGCGGCGTGTACCAGATGGGCGAGGTATAGGCCCTTTCCTGGATCACCAGGGGATATTCTTCGGGTATCTTCGAGATATCGAGTCCATAGAAACCGGCGTCGTATACGGTCCAGCGGGGCGTCGGGATCTGCAGCACCCGCGCGTAATAGAACGCCGGCACATCCGGGTCGAAGTCGGGGTCGCGCCACACCGTACCGAGTTCGACGGCCCCGATGCTGTTCAGGTACGCAGCGTTGCCGACATCCACGGTGCTGCCGACCGGGTCCGCTGATGTGCCGTCCACACCCGGCGTCCTGCCGTCCGAAAGCGCAACGTCGCACACCCGCTCAAACATCTTTCCGTCCCGGTCCCGCCAACCCTTCACGACCTGCACCCGGTCCAGGTTGGCGCCGTCGGGATCCTTGACCGCGCGCACCAGGAAGCTCGGCGCCGTGCCTTCTGGCGCGGCGGTCAGATCGCCGCCCATGGGCACGCCCTTGCGGTAGCCGATGGCCGCCAGGCTCGGACTCGCGGCATCGCCTTGCTCAAAATCCCAGCCGGCGAAGAAGCGCACCGCCATGCGGGGACCCGTCGTGGCATAGACTTCGCGACGCTTCATGGCGTCGAACAGGGCACGGCGCGTGTTCTCCCGCGCCCACACCGCCGCGTAGCCCGATGCGGCATAGTTCGAACTGAACACCGCGCGGTAGCGGTTCGGTTCGTTCATTCCCATCTTGCCCCAGAAATTGTCTTCGTCCGCCGTCGCGAGGCCGGTGTGGACGTCCGTGCTGCCGATCATGCCGAACTTGAAGGGGTTCACGCCCAACTCGGCAGCCAGGTCCAAGCCCATGCCAAGGGCCGGTCGGGCATAGGACTGCCGCGCCGTAGCGACGAGTTCCTCCGCTGTTTGCTTCGCGTCGGCCGGTGCGGGCCTTCGCCACCTTCGTTCGAATTCCGAAAACGTATCGTCCGGCGACGCCAGCGGGTGCGTTTCGCTATCTCCCTTGAGTTGCGTCACCTCGACGATGGGTTCGAACCGCGCCCTTGTCCGAGCGTACGACGGCGTCAGCGGCCGGCCCTCGTAGTCGCTCGGGCTGAACATATGGCCGCCGCTGAGATTGCTGTTGTGCGGAATGGAGATCACGTTTCCGCCCAGCCGCTCTTCGTAGTCCGCAAGATGCGCCCAGAGGTCTTCCGGGTTTTTGCTGTCGAAGGTGGAGAACGGCAATGTCTGCCCTGTCAGTGCCGGCCCGTCTCTGTACACGACATTCCGGTGCAGCCCGGACCGCCCGCTCGCCTTCGAACCGGACCACTCATAGCCGGCGAAGGTCGTGAATGTGCCCGGATCGTTGTGCTTCTCGGCCACGCGGATCACGTCGCTCCACATGTCACGGCGAAAGTCCTCATCGATGGCGTAGTCGTAAAGCCAGGCTGCCTTGGCGGCACCGAGAGGACTCCGCAGGGAATTGAACTCCTCGGCCGTGCCGGCGCCCAGAACATCCGGAAGCGGCGGCAGGCCGGCGATGATCTGCGCCGAGTTGCTTGCGCTCTCCGTCTCGGGCAATGCGGCAGGATTCTCGGCGAGGAGCGGCAGGACTCCGAGGTTCGCCGCGTGGTCCGCCACCATCAGGAAGTCCAGCGGGCGGCTGAGACGCGCCGGCTGGCCGCTCGTCGACTGCACGGTTTCGCCTTTCGCGAAACGATAGGCGTCGTCGGGCGTGAGCCTGGATCCCAGGGCGAACGCGTCGCCGGAGAGATACGAGTGCACGTGCGTGTCGCCCCAGTAGACGTTGTCCGGGTACGCGTCGTCGACGTTGGGCGAATACGATTCGGCCACCGCCGCGGCGGGGTACAGCCAGAGGGCAAAAAGCAGCGCCGCCCTTGCAACATCATCGATCCCTGACCGGTATGGGGTGTCGATCATTGTTTCTTCGTCCAAAATTCCGAAATCCTGCAGGCTCAGCCCGACGAGAGGCTCGCGCTCGACTGCTGCTCCATGCCGCGCCAGGTTCGAGCGCCCCTTGGCATCTGCTCGGTGACGAACCGGCGCAGGTCATCGGTCAACGCCTTCACGTCGCCCTCGGGTTCGAACATTGCACCGATACGGACCTCGTAGGCGACTTCTTTCTTGTTCAATAACTCGCGAAACACCGTGATGTCGCGCAGTTCGTCGTGCAGCAGCCAGAAGAGATAGAACAACCACGAATTGTGGGCCCGGATATGCATTGGGATGACCGGAGCGTTGTGCTTCTTCGCCAGGCTGATCGCAGTGGTTTGCCAGGGCCGTTCCATCAGGCCCTGGAAGCTTGGCCGCGCCAGGCGTCCCGAGGGGAACAGGACGATGACTTGTTGCCGGCGAAAAGCCGCCGTCGCCGCGCGCAATGTTTCGCGTTGTCTGGTGAGGGTGCGCTTCTCCTCGACCCACTCCACCGGGATGATCATGTCTTCCATTCCGGGAGAGACCCTGAGCGCGTCCCGATTGGCGAAGAACACGATGTCCTCCCGCACCCGCTTCAGCGCGTCGTAGACGGCGACGCCATCGGCGACGCCGGTCGGATGATTCGGCATGACGACCACGGCACCCCGGTCGGGGATCTCCTCGAGGCCGTCCACGGCGACATCCAGGGCCAGCAAATCGCTCATGTATTCGAACACCTCGGCGCCGGACATCGAAGCGATGGTGTCGGCCATCGCCACGGCCTCATGGTAGCCGAGCGCGCGTTGGAGCGTCCGCATGATCAGGCGCCAGACCAGCGGATGACGCATCAACCGCGAAGCGCGCTCCTCGATCAGCGTGTCGACAATATGCGTCACGTGGCCTCTATCGGACGGTCGATACCGTCATGTCGGTGTCCCGCGGGCGGCCCCTTTGGTCGAAGGTTCTCACGGAACCCGACAGGAAGTCGATTACGGCACTGTTGAATTGGCCGGCGGCCTGCATGTTCACCGCATGGCCGGCATCCATGTCGACCACGGCGAGACCGGGCATCGCGGCGGCGGCGAAGTCGCGGTGCGGCTGGAATCGTCTTTCGAAGCGCCCGCACGCAAGCAGCGCGGGCACGCGAATGGCGCCCAATTCGTCGCGCACGGACGCCCTGGGCGTGGTGTAGCGTACGGTGTTGGCGACGCCTTCGGGGTCAAGCTGCCGGGCATCCTTGAGCAACGCCTCGTGAATCTTCCTCGGCAGGCGCCGGGCATGTCTCGGGTGGACCCGTATTCGATCTATCTCCTGCATCCCGCCCATCCGCACGCGCTCGGCCGATCGCGCGCCTTCCTCCGCCCGCTGGCCGACCCGGTCAGTGGGCGCGAACGCCGCCATGGAGTTGGTGAAGATGACGCCTCGAACGACCTCCGGACGGATCAGGGAGTAACGCAGGGCGAGGGCGCCCCCGAGAGATCCCCCGCCGACGAACCAGGACTCGGCACCGAGTTCGGCGCGGATCGCGTCCAGCGCCTCCACGTAGGACTCCGGGGCATAGGCGCGGACGTCTTCCGGACTCGGTGAGCGGCCGTGGCCATAGAGTTCGGCCAGAACCGGGCGGCACACCGTGCGCAACGCCGCGAGGTTCGGCGTCCATTGCGCGCGGCTGCAAAGGAAGCCGTGAAGGAGCAACAGGAACGGCCCGTTGCCTGGATGGACTTCCCAATACGGCGTCACAGGGCGGCCGCCACCCGGGCGCAGAACCCGGTCGTCGTCGCCGAGCCGCCCTGGTCGGGGGTAAGCGCGCCGGTCCCCCTGTCGCGGGCATCCGCATAGACCCGGAACAGCGCGTCCCTGATGCGAACGGCCTCGCGCGCAAATCCGAGGTGCTCCAGCATCATGACCGCGCTCAACAGCGACGCCGTCGGGTTGATGATGTTGCGCCCCGCAATGTCCGGCGCGGTGCCGTGGGCGGGTTCGAAGTACGCGTAGCCGTCCCCGAAGCACCCGCTGGCGGCGAGGCCCAGACTGCCGAGCAGGCCGGCGGCGGCGTCCGAGAGGACATCGCCGTACAGGTTCGGCATGACCACGACATCGAACCGTTTGGGTTCGCGGATCATGCGGCAGGCAAAGTCGTCGACGATGAACGCGTCGAACGCGACATCCGGAAATTCGCCCGATACTTCGCGCGCGACTTCGAGGAAGAACCCGTCGCTGCCGCGAAGCATGTTGTGCTTGGTCGCGCAGGTGACCTGGTTGCGGCGCTTGCGCGCCAGGCCGAAGGCAAAGCGAACGACACGCTCCGTCGCTTCGCGCGTAATGACCTTGATCGCGTACCTGCCGTCGCCGAGTTCGTGCACGGGGCGCCCTATGGTCCGGCCAACCAGTCCGAGGGGCGCGAGGTCGCCGAGCGGTCCTTCGCAACCGACGTAAAGATCCTCGAGATTCTCGCGCACTATGACGAAGTCGATGCCGTCCGGATCGCGCAACGGACTCGCGCAGCCCGGCAGGTGCAGGCAGGGACGGACGTTGGCGTAGGTCTCTTTGCCCCAGCGCAGGTACCTGAGCGCGCCCCCGGACTTGCCGCTGGTGGAACCGAAAAACGTCGTGTCGGCGTCGTCGATCATCCGCTTCGCCACGTCCGGAAAGACGCTTCCCGTCTGCTTCTCGGCTTCCTCGCCCACGACGGGATAGACGAACTCCAGGCCGATGTTGAGCGACTGGAGGAGATCGATCGTCGGACGGACCGCCTCCGGCGCGGCATCGTCACCCTCGATGACGGCGATGGTCTTGATCATCTCCTCGACTCCGGGGGCAATGCCGTTGCTGGGACAAGGCCCGAAAAATGGTCTATCTCGGTCCTCGTTGCAAGCGCGCCGTTGCGGTCGGCTTGCTCGCGGGCACGGGGCAATATTGCTCGACGCGCAGGACATGGCCGGCGTTCTGCCCGAAGCCTTTGAACTGGTCGAAGACGGGAAGACGGCAAGATCAATCGGCAACAGTTCAGACGTTCCGTGTTCGACAACCCGGTGCGCTTCTGGGGAAAGACCAATCCGGAGTTCTTCGACGGCGCCAGCGTGGCGGATGCGGCAAGGCGCGTACTCGGCGGAGCGCGACAGGCAGGATCCGGACGTTAGCGAACCACGCTCAGGGTCGGCCGCGTCTGACCATCGCGTTTGGGGGCATCGCCTCCCGTGGGACGCAACGATGTCGTGCCCACTTCGAAGGCCATGCCCTGGCCCGTCTCCTTTGCATACACGGCGACGACCGCCGCGAGCGGCGCCACGACGCGAAAAGGTCGACCGCCGAAGCGGGAGTCGAACGTCATCGCCTCCTCGGCGATACCGAAATTGCGCACCGCGCGCGGCGAGATATTGAGCACGATTCGATTCGATTCCACGTACTCGTCGGGCACTTCCACACCGTCGACATCGGCCGCAACGATAACGAAGGGGGTACAGTCGTTGTCCGAGATCCAGTCGATGAGCGCGTTGATGAGGTAGGGCCGGGAAGAGTTCACGTCAGTCGTACATTTCCATCTCGGTTTCGGTGAGGCTGCCGCGAAAAGACGCGCGGGAGAAAATTTCGCGCATGTACCTGCGCATCGGTCGCGCCTGACGCTCGGGAAGCTTGATCCCCATGTACTTCAGGCGCCAGAGGATGGGCGCCACGCAGCAATCGACGAGGGTGAACTCGTCGCTCATGAAAAACGGCTTGTCCGCGAATATCGGCGCGACGGTGATCAGGCTTTCGGTCAACTCCTTGCGCGCCTTCGCCAACGTCGATTCACGGCTTCTTCCGGACATGAGCAGGTCGACGCTCCTGGTCCAGTCCTTTTCGATGCGGTGAATGAGTGAACGGCTCTGCGCCCGCGCCACCGGGTAGACGGGAAGCAGCGGCGGGTGGGGAAACCGCTCGTCGAGGTATTCCATGATGACCGTGCTCTCGAACAGGACCAATTCACGGTCCAGCAGCGTAGGCAGTGTGTTGTAGGGATTGATTTCGGCCAGGTCCTCGGGTTTCTTGCCCGGACTGACATCCACGATTTCCACGTTCACGCCCTTTTCCGCGACGACCATCCGAACGCGATGGCTGTAGTGGTCCGCCGCATCCGAAAACAACGTCATCGACGAGCGTCTCGTGACAATACTCATGGGTACCTCGCGCAGGATCAGTGGATGTCTTTCCAATACTCGCGATTGAGGAGGTGCGCGAAGACGAAAAGGATGCCCAGGAACAGAAGGACGTACAGCCCCAGGCGCTCGCGTTCAAGTCGCGTCGGCTCGCCGACGTAGTAGAGAAAGTTGACGATGTCGTATACCGCCTGCTCGAACTCGTCCTCGCCGAGAAGCCCTGTTCCCGCTTCCACCTCCAGGCTGTCGCAGCGGGCGCGGCCCTTTATCTCACCCTGCCGGGCTTCCTGATCCGCCGACTTCAGCGCCACGAACCCCTCCAGCACCGATTTCTCGCCGTCCATCAGATCCAGGGGCGCAAGGCCGCATCCGGCTTCCTCCTGCCTGCCCTGAAGCTCCATCAGGACGTTCGGCATGCCGACATTGGGAAAGATCTTGTTGTTGACGCCGAAGGGTCGATCAGGGTCGACGTAAAACGTCAACAGGTAGTTGTACAGCCAGTCCACCCCCCTGACCCGCGCCACCATGGTGAGGTCCGGCGGCGGCGCTCCGAACCAGGCTTTGGCCTCTTCCAGCGGCATTGACGTTGCCATCAACCCGCCGATCTTCTGTCCGGTGAAGATCAGGTTTTCCAGGAACAGGTCTTCCGGCACGCCGAGGTCCACCGCGGTACGTTCATAGCGCTGGAACTTCAGGGAATGGCATCCCAGGCAATAGTTGACGTAGTGCTTGGCGCCCCGCTGCAGCGACGGCGCGTCGCGCAGGTCGGGTTGCATTGAACGCATCGGCCAGTCCGATTCGGCAGCGCCGGCTCCGGCCCCCAGCCAGAAAGACAGGGCGAGAACCACGCGCCCGGTGATGCCGCGCGCCCCACGCGGGAAACGTCCCGAGCGGTTCAGGGAACGGGCCGGCCGGAGGATCACGTTACCCGTTCCGGCACGGGCTTGGTGCGCTCGGCGCGCGTGTACCAGGGCATGAGAAGAAAATACGCGAAGTAGAGCAGCGTGAAGACCTGGGCCGCCGCCGTGGCCGTGGGCGAAGACGGAATTGTTCCCAGGTAGCCGAGAACGAGGAAGCTGACCACGAAAATCGCCAGCATCCACTTGGACAAAGCGCCCTTGTGCCGAATCGAGCGAACGCGGCTGCGGTCAAGCCACGGCAGGATCGCCGGGATCAGTACGGCGCCGCCCATCACTATCAGGCCCCAGAACTTCGCTGGCAGGCCCAGCAGGGGGAATGTGGTCGCCCGCAGCATCGCGTAGAAGGGCGTGTAGTACCAGACTGGTGCAATGTGTTCCGGCGTCTTCAGAGGATCGGCCTGCTCGAAGTTCGGTTTCTCGATGAAGTATCCGAACATTTCCGGCGCATAGAACACGACTACGCAAAACGCGAACAGGAACACGATGAGCGCGCGAAAGTCGTGCACCGAGTAGTAGGGGTGGAAGGGTATGCCGTCCAGCGGCACGCCGGACGCGTCCTTGTGCTTCTTGATCTCGATGCCATCCGGGTTGTTCGAGCCGACGTGGTGCAGCATCACCACGTGCAGGAAGACGAGACCGACCAGCAATAGGGGCAGCGCGACGACGTGCAGCGAAAAGAAGCGGTTCAAGGTGATTTCCGACATGAGGTAATCGCCCCGGACCCACTGCATCAGGTCCGGACCGACCACCGGCACGGCGCCGACCAGCGAAACGATCACCTGCGCGCCCCAGTAGGACATGTTGCCCCAGGGCAGGAGGTAACCGAAAAACCCCTCCATCATGAGGATCAGGTAGATCGCCATGCCGACGAGCCAGAGGAGTTCCCTCGGCTGCCGGTAGGAACCGTATGCCAGCCCGCGGAACATGTGCAGGTAAATGACCAGGAAGAATGCCGAAGCGCCGGTCGAGTGGATATAGCGCAAGAGGTATCCGTACTCCACGTCGCGCATGATGTACTCCACCGACGCAAACGCGCCGTCTCCGCTCGGCACGTACATCATCGTCAGCCAGATGCCGCTGACGATCTGCACGACAAGGACGAACAGAGCGAAAGCGCCGAAGTAGTACCAGAAGTTCAGGTTCTTCGGAGCGTAGTATTTCGTCGCGTGGTACTCGACGGTCTCGGTGAGCGGCATGCGCTCGTCGAGCCAGCCCACGAATCGGGCCCAGCGCTCGGGAAGCCCCGTAGACTCCGCCATGCTAAGCGTGCTCCTCGTCCTCGCCGATGACGATCAGGTTTTCCGTTTCGAAGCGGTAAGGCGGCACAGGCAGATTGTCCGGCGCCGGCTTGTTCTTGAAAACGCGCCCCGCCAGGTCGAAAACCGACCCGTGACAGACGCAGAAAAACGTTCCTTCCTCGCCGCGGAACTTGGGCGAGCAGCCGAGGTGCGTACACAATCCGAGGTAGACGCCGATCTCCGGCCGCCGCGAACGCCACGCGTTCTTTGCGTACGCCGGTTGCATCTCCGCGTTGTCGGAGTCCGGATCCGCGAGTTCGTCGCTTTGGGAAGTGAGTTGTTCGACCGTCTCCGGGGTTCGTCGCACCACGAACACCGGCCGACCGCGCCAGGCAGGAATGGGACCGAGCATCTCCCCCGGATTCAGTTTCGAGATGTCCACCTCGATGGGCGCGCCGAGAGCGCGCGCCTTCGCGCTGGGGTTCCATGACTTGACGAACGGTATCGCGGCTCCGGCGACGCCGATTCCGCCGACGATCGCGGTCGAGCCAACCAGCAATCGCCGCCGTGTCTTGTCCACATCGCCCGCATCACCCTCGTCGGGGCGCGGGTCGTCGGTCTCTACATCACTCAAGCGGAGATCTCTCCCTCAACTCCATCGACACGTTCCCGGGGCCGCGCCTGCGGTGCTTGCCGACGGCGACGTATTCTGCCGTGCCCGGGGCCTCTATCATACTTCTGCTCGCGCCATGAAATCCGTCATACCCGAAGGGGCGCGCCGTGTTTCACGCACGCGCAAGCCCTGCTAGCGCTTGGAGAATTGCGGGCGCTTGCGCGCCTTGCGCAGACCCACTTTCTTTCGCTCCACCTCTCTCGCATCGCGCGTGATGAAACCCGCGCGCCGCAGGTCCGAGCGCAGGGTCTCGTCGTACTCGACCAACGCGCGGGCCACACCGTGCCGTATCGCCCCCGCCTGACCGGACGCGCCGCCGCCCCTGACCGTCACGTTGATATCGAATCGGTCCACGACATCGGCCACCTCCAGGGGTTGCCGAATGATCATGCGGGCAGTTTCGCGACCAAAATACTCATCGATGGGCCGACCGTTGACGACGATGCGCCCGTTGCCCGACCGCATGAACACCCGCGCCGTGGATGTCTTGCGGCGACCCGTACCATAGCTGTAAGGCTCTGCCATTCGTCCTGTCTCCGCTTGCCTGTGCCTGACTCCGACCGCGCCTCGAGAACCTCTATCCGAGCAACCGCAGCGGTTTCGGCTGTTGCGCGGAATGGGGGTGATCGGATCCGGCGTAGACCTTGAGTTTACGAAAAACGGCCCTGCCGAGTGGATTGCGAGGGAGCATGCCCTTGACGGCATTCTCGATCACCCGCTCGGGATGCTTCGCGATCATCTCCTCGAACCGCGCCGCCTTGATGCCGCCCGGATATCCGCTGTGTCGATAGTAGATCTTGTCGGTGCGCTTCCTGCCCGTCACGCGGACCTTCTCCGCATTCACTACGACTATGAAGTCCCCGGTATCCACGTGGGGCGTGTACGACGCCTTGTGCTTGCCGCGCAACCGCCGCGCGAGCGCCGCCGCCAGTCGCCCAAGCGTCTGATCTTCAGCGTCTACGACATACCAGTCGTGCTCGACGTCCTGCGGACGCACGCTCAGGGTCTTCATGCGGAGGGCCTGGAATTCGGAGGCGCGATTTTAACGGCGAGACCCGCCAATCGCAACCGAACCACCGCCTCGGGGCGCACGTCAGATTTGTTGGGATTGTGGAACATGAGGGTGTCGGGCGGAAGTCTGTAAGGCATAATGCCTTTACAGAATAACCGGACAGGAGATCCGAACATGCCCAGCGCCGAGAACATCGAAGAACTCGAACGCCGACGCGACGCCCTGATCGGCGAACTCGCGGTGGTCGGCGACTTCCGCCCCGGGTCGCTGGTGGAGACGCGCCGCAAGTGCGGCAAGCCGACATGCCACTGCGCGCGCGCGGGCGATCCGGGCCACCCCGGCTGGGCGCTGATGCGCCGGGTAGGCGGCAAGACGGTGACCCGGGGGGTTCCGCGCGCAGCCTTGGAGGAGACGCGCGCGCAGGTGGCCGAGCACAAGCGTTTCCGGGAGGTGTCTCGCCGGCTGGTGGAGGCGAGCGAGGCGCTGTGTCGGGCGCGGCTGAAGGCCGGCCGGGACGCGGGGCGGGACGCCAAAAAAGGGGGCTCCGCGATTCGCTGACGGCGGCTTTCGCGACCGACATGGCCGCCGAGATCGACGCCCTGGCGGGTGCCGGCGCGGCGGACGGGATCGACTTCGAGGCGCTCGAGACGGCGGTGCGGCGCCAGGCGCTCGGCCTGGCGGCGCGGCTGGTGGAGCGGCGGTTGAACGCGGACCGGCGCGACCGCGCGGGCGCGACGCTGGCGTGCGGCTGCGGAGCCCGGGCGGCGTACGCCGGGCGGCGCGCGAAGACCGTGACCACGGTGCTCGGCGCGCTGCGCCTGGAGCGCGCCTACTACCATTGTCCGGCGTGCAACGCGGGCTTCCACCCGCGCGATCGGGCGCTCGGCGTCGAGGGCACCTCGCTGTCCCCCGGCGTGGTCCGGATGACCGGCCTGGCGGCGGCGCGGGCGAGCTTCGCGGAGACGGGCGCGCTGCTCCACGACCTGGCCGGCGTGAACGTCGACGCCAAGCAGGCGGAGCGCACCGCGGAGGCGCTCGGCCGCGAGATCGCGGCGGACGAGCGCGGCGCTGTCGAGCCCGAGCCGGGCCGGGCGCCGACGATGTACCTGGGGATGGACGGCACCGGCGTGCCGGTGCGCCGGGCGGAGCTCGCGGGACGCGCCGGCAAGCAGGCCGACGGCTCGGCGAAGACCCGGGAAGTGAAGCTGGTCGCGGTCTGGGCGGCCGCGACGGACGCGCGCGGCCGCGAACTGCCCGAGCGGGAGCCCGGCTCGGTCAGCTACTCCGCCGCCGTCGAGAGCGCCGCGACGCGCGACTCCGACGCCGAACTCTCGCCGTTCGCCCGGCGCGCGGAACGCGAGGCGCGGCGGCGCGGCTTCGACCGCGCCCGCCGCCGGGTGGTGCTCGGCGACGGCGCGCCGTGGATCTGGAAGATCGCCGACGAGCTGTTCCCCGGCGCCGTCCAGATCGTCGACCTGTTCCACGCCAAGCAACACCTGTGGGACGTCGCCAAGGCGATCTACGGGCCCGGCACCGACATGGCCGAGCGCTGGGCCAAGCGCCGCCGCGACGAGCTCGACGACGGCCGCCTCGGCGCGCTGCTGCGCGCGCTGCGCCGCCACGAGGGCCGAGACGAGGCGCGACGCTGCATCGACTACCTCCGCCGCAACCGCCACCGCATGCGCTACCCGACGTTCCGCGCCGCCGGACTGTGCGTCGCCTCCGGCGTCGTCGAGGCCAGCTGCAAGCACGTCGTCGGCACCCGCTTCAAGCGACCCGGCATGCACTGGTCCGTGGCCGGCGTCAACGCCATGGCCGCCCTGCGCTGCTGCGTCCTCAGCAACCGCCTCGACGACTTCTGGAGCCGGCGCAAGATCCGCTCCGTCGCCTAATCAACAAATTTGTCGTACACCCACCGCCTCGTGTCAACGCCTCGCGACGGCCCCGCTGCTGGACGCGCCAGATCCGGAAAACCATGCCGCGCTGCGGGACTTCGGATATCGGTCACGGCGTATGCGTACGTCCGAGATATTCCGAGGAGCGCATTTCGCGCAAACGGCTCCGCGTTCGCTCGAACTCCATTCGCAGGAGCTGCCCGCGATAGAGGCCGCCGATATCGCAAGCCGCCGACAGCATCAGGTTGACGCCGCGGTCATAGAACTCGTCCACCAGGGCGACGAAACGTCGCGCCAGGTCCTCGCTGTCGGCGTCGAAGCGCGGTACGCCGCTTACCAGGACGGTGTGAAATTCCCGCGACACCTCGATGTAGTCGTTCGCGCTGCGCGGTCCGTCACAAATGTCCCCGAAATCGAACCAGGCAGCCCCGTCGCCCGCACCCCTGGACCGAATGCGGCGGCTGTTGACCTCGATCAAGATCCCGATCTCTCCATGCGGCGCCAGGGCAGCGAACGATACGGCAAGCAGCTTCTCGGTCTCATCCGATGCTGGATGGAGGTATGTATCCGCCGAAGCGAGCACCCGCAGGCGATAGTCGACTCCATCGACGATCCGCAACACCTTCATATGCGACTCGATGCGTTCGATGGCCGGCAGGAAACGGCGCCGCTGCAGGCCGTTCTCGTAAAGCCGCGATGGTTCGACGTTGGATGTCGCGACCACGGTGACGCCCCGATCGAACAGGGCGCCCAGCAGTTCGCCCAGGATCATGGCATCGCCGATGTCGGAAACCGAGAATTCATCGAAACACAGCACGCGGCCCTCGTCCGCGATGCGCTCCGCCACGTGAGCCAGGGGGTTGGGGACGCCCTGCAGTTGCTTCAGTTCACCGTGCACGCGCAGCATGAAACGATGGAAATGCATCCGGTGCTTCGCCGTGAACGGCAAGCACTCGAAAAACAAGTCCATCAGGTAGGTCTTGCCCCGGCCCACCCCGCCCCACAGGTAGAGGCCGGTCGCCGAAGGTGCGCGCCGAAGCCAGGGAAGCCGCGGCCATGACCGCCTCCGCTCCCGCACGAGACGCCCATGTATCGCATCCAGCGCCGCCACCGACCGCGCCTGTCCGGGGTCGCGTTCGAAACCCCGGCAGGCGACATTTCGCTGGTGGGCTTCCCCTGGGGACATGCCGCGCGCCGTCAGGGCGAATCGTCGTCGAGTCGGGCCAGCGCCGCCAGGGCGTGGGCACCGAGTCCCTCCGCTTCGGCCAGGGCAGCGGCGGTTCGTGCCAGGTCGCGCACACCCCCCGGATCGATGCGGATAATCGAGCTGCGCTTCGTGAAATCGATCACGCCCAGGGGCGATGCGTACCGCGCCGTGCCGAAGGTGGGCAGCACGTGGCTGGGGCCCGCACTGTAGTCGCCGAGGACTTCCGCCGCGTAGCCGCCGAGAAACACCGCCCCCGCATTCACGACGCGAGGCAGCAGCGCCTCGGGATCCGCCACCGCAAGCTGCAGGTGTTCCGGTGCAACGCGGTTCGCAATGGTCACGGCCTCGTCGAGGTCCCGGGTCTTGATCAACGCGCCCCGGGCGCCAAGGGACGCCGCGATGATCTCCCGGCGCGCCATGTCCGGCAGCGCCGCCTCCATCCGGTCCGCCACCGCCTCGAGGTAGCTCGCGTCGGGCGAAAGCAGCAGCGCCTGCGCGGCCGCGTCGTGCTCGGACTGCGAAAACAGGTCGAGGGCCGTCCAATGCGCCGGCACGCTGCCGTCGGCAACGATCAACACCTCGCTTGGACCGGCGATGCTGTCGATTCCCACGTGACCGAAGACCTGCCGCTTGGCCGCGGCGACATGGGCGCCGCCGGGACCCACGATCTTGTCCACTCTGCCTATCGTCTCGGTACCGAACGCCAGTGCCCCTATCGCCTGCGCCCCGCCGATGGCAAATACTTCGTTCACGCCGACCATGTCCAGCGCCGCCAGGACGTGCGCATTTCGCTCTCCGCGCGGCGTCGGCACGGTCACCGCGACCTCGCGAACGCCCGCCACCCGCGCCGGAATCACCGTCATCAGGACCGTCGACGGGTACGCGGCCTGACCGCCGGGCACATATACGCCGACGCGATCGAGAGGCGCGACGCGCTGACCCAGCCGATTGCCCAGACCATCGTCGTATTCGAACGCGCCACCCTGTTCGAGTTGTCGCTCGTGGTAGCGCCGGATGCGCCGGGAGGCGTCGGCGAGAGCCTTGCGATCGGATTCGGGCAAGCGCTGCCGGCATTCGGAAAGCGTCCCGGCGTCGAGGCGCAGGGCAGCGACATCGGGCGCCGTGACCCCATCGAATCGGGCCGTGTACTCGACCACGGCGGCGTCGCCGCGCGCGCGCACATCCTCGAGCACCCCGGCAACGGCACGCTCGATCTCGCCCATCGCCGGGCCATCCCAATGGATGAGCCTGTCCAGCGCGTCGTCGAAGTCGCGGGATGCCGTGTCCAGGCGGCTCACGCCGATCATCGCCGGCAGCCTATGGGTCGCCTGCGGCTACGGTGCGGATGGTGACCGCGTGCACGGACCCGTCGCGAATCAGGTCGCCGATGGCCTCGTATACAAGCTGCTGCCGCCTGACGCGGCTCAGGCCCTCGAAGGCGGAACTCTTGACCCGGACATCGAAACGGTTTCCCTCACCCGCGACCTCGACCTCGACCTCGGCCTCGCCGAGGTGATCGCGGATTCGGTTTGCAAGCGTTTTCTGTTCGACAGGCGCGTTCATGACGGCGCCGAGGTTACCACGCCGGGTCGTGTCCGGCTCTGCCCAGCCTTGTCCAACGTGACATGAGCCTGAAGGGGAAGCGTAAATCCAACGAGGCATGAGCCTGTGGAGCGGCGTCGGGGATCATCGGAGGATGATCGTGACGCTACAGACGCAACGGGTTCAGACCCTGGAACAGGTTCGCGCCTTCGTGGAGGGCAGCGAGGCGGTGGACTTTGCCGGCGGCGACCGCGCGGGGGTCTACGCGCTGGTCCGCCGCACGCTGGTGAGATTGAGGTACCACCGCCTGGGCAAGGCGGACAAGGGGCTGGTGAGGCGGTATCTGGCGAAGGTGACCGGGCTGTCGCGGGCGCAACTGACGCGCCTGATCGGGCAGCATCGCCGGACCGGGCGGATCGAGGACCGGCGCGGCGGGTCGCCGAGGCGGCCGTTCGAGCGCCGCTACGCGCCCGCCGACATCCGCCTGCTGGCGCGAGTCGACGCGGAGCTGGGCCAGATGTCGGGGGCGGCCACGCGCGCGGTGCTGCGCCGGCAATGGCGGGTGTTCGGCGACGCGCGCTTCGAACGCCTGGCGGGGCTGTCCAACGGCCACCTGTACAACCTGCGCCGCTCGCGCACCTACCGCAACGTGCGCCGGGTGTGGGACCGCACGCGCGCGGTCGCCGTGCCGATCGGCGTCCGGCGCCGGCCCGAGCCGCGGGGCCGGCCGGGATTTGTGCGGGTGGACACGGTCCATCAGGGCGACCTGGACGGGGTCAAGGGGGTGTACCACATCAACGTCGTCGACGAGGTCACCCAGTGGCAGCACGTGGGCACGGTGGCGGCGATCTCGGAAGCCTTCCTGATTCCGGTGCTCGAGGCGCTGATCGAGGCGTTTCCCTTCGACGTCAAGGGATTCCACGCCGACAACGGCTCCGAGTACGTCAACCGCCGGGTCGCGAACCTGTTGAACAAGCTGCACGTCGGCCAGTTCACGAAGTCCCGCGCGCGGCGCAGCAACGACAACGCCCTGGTCGAGAGCAAGAACGCCTCGGTGGTCCGCAAGTGGCTCGGCCACGCCCACATCCCGGCGCACTTCGCCGAACCCGTCAACGCCTTCAACCGGGACTGGCTGTCGCCGTTCCTGAACTATCACCGGCCCTGCCTTTTCCCCGCCGAGGAGATCGACGACAAGGGCCGCGTGCGCAAGCGCTACCGCGACGCCGACGTGATGACCCCCTGCGAGAAGCTCAAGTCGCTTGAGAACGCCGAGCGCCACCTCGCCCCGGGCGTCACTTTCGAGGCGCTCGACCGGACCGCGCACGCGCAAAGCGACCTGGCGGCCGCGGCGGCGCTGAACCGGGCGCGCCGGGATCTCTTCCTGCTGATCGGCCGGGAGAACACCGCCGCCTGAGTCCTGTGGATTTGTGGACGAGTCCTGCGGACCGGCGCGCGCCCTTCGGGCCGTGTGGACAGCCCGTGGACAACGCTGGCGCGTTGCCCACCGCCTGACCACACTCGCGCGCCTCTCGCCCACAACTCCACAGGACCGACAACAAGTTTATTCATCAAAAAACCGCAACGGGCGGGCGCTTGCGCGCCGCGCGCCCGTGGGTCAAGATCACCTTTCTTTCAATACCGATTCCGACTCCGCCCACGACTCAGTCAGCCTCTCCGTTCAGGCTCATCTCGGTATTGGATTAGACTTGCCCGCCGCCCGGATCGCACGCTGTTGGACAGGCATGCCACGGAACATCGCATTCTCCCGGGCGGCGCGCCAGACCGTCGGATTGACGCAGCACTGCCATGTTGCAATGCTTGAGACACACGGAACAACCATTCCGCGAAATCCTTCTATGTGGCTTCCCGTACTGGCTTTGATCGTTGGCTTTATCGCTCTGGTCTGGAGTGCGGACCGGTTCGTGGCGGGCGCGGCGGCGACAGCGAACAATCTCGGGGCGTCCAAGATCCTCATAGGCCTGACCGTCGTATCCATCGGCACATCCGCTCCGGAAATCCTGGTGGCGCTCGCCGCGGCCATGGAAGGCACCTCCATCCTCGCGATCGGCAACGCCATCGGATCGAACATCGCGAACATCGGGCTAGTGCTCGGGGTGACGGCGATCGTCGCCCCGCTGCCGTTCGCGGCTTCGGTGCTGAAAGTCGAACTGCCCTGGCTGATCGGTGCGACCCTGCTCGCCCTGCTGTGCCTGTACGACCTCCACCTCGGGATCGTCGACGGCCTGCTGCTGCTGGCCGGACTGAGCCTGATCATCCATCGCCTCGTGCGGGACCGGCGGAAGCCTGAGCAGCTACCGGACTCGATCCAGGAGGAGCTGGAGGAACTGGAAGACATGCCGATGGCGCGCGCCCTGGTCTATCTGGTCGTCGGCCTCGGCGTGCTGCTCGCGTCGGCACAGACACTCGTCTGGGCGGCGACGGAAGCCGCGGAGCACCTTGGCGTCAGCGAACTGATCATCGGCCTGACGGTCATCGCGGTCGGCACCAGCCTGCCGGAACTCGCCGCGACCCTCGCCGCGGCGATCAAGGGCCATCCGGACATCGCCATCGGCAACGTGGTCGGCTCGAACATCCTCAATATAGTCGCGGTACTGGCAGTGCCCGCGCTGATCACCCCCGTGGGCTTCGAAACCCACGTGTTGTGGCGGGACTTCGGCACCATGGCGGCGTTGACCCTGCTGCTCGTGCTGTTCGCCTACGGATTCGGCTCGCGGCCGATCATCACCCGCTTCGAGGGTTGCGTCATGATCCTGAGCTGGATCGGCTACAACACGCTGCTGTATACCCAGGCATGACTCACCCCGGCGCCGAGATATTTCCCCCGTCCGCGCTCGACCTGGCGCGCGGCGTCGACCTTCTCATCCTGGATGTGGACGGCGTGATGACCGATGGACGCCTTTACTACGAGGATTCCGGCGACCTCTCGGACCATACCCCTTCCCGCCCCCGCACCGGGGGGTCCGGAATGAAGGCCTTCTACGCGCAGGACGGGGCCGCCATCAAGATGCTGCAAGCGGCGGGCATCCCGGTCGCCATCATTACCGGCCGGAAGTCCGAAGCCACGGCAAGACGCGCGTCCGAACTGGGTGTCGCCTACGCCTACCAGGGCTTCGAAGACAAGGCGGTCGCGCTGGACGCGCTCCGCGGCGCATCCGGCATCACGGCAGAACGGATGGCCCACGCCGGAGACGACATACCGGACCTGGCGCTGTTCGCCCGCGTCGGCATGCGGCTGTCGGTCCCCGAGGCCCACCCGGAGGTCGCCGCCCGCGCGGACTACGTCACGACGACCGCCGCCGGGGCCGGAGCCGTGCGCGAAATCTGTCATCTCATCCTGATCGCCAGGGGCCGCTGGGAGTCCGCCCTGACCGCGGCGGGCGCCTCGCCCCGATGACCCGTCGGTTCGCTGCCGCCGCCATATCCGCGCTGGTGCTGACCCTGGTCTACATGTACTCCGGCGAGCGAACGCCGGCCCCGTTGCCGCCGGAGCTGGCGGACGAGCCCGACATCTACATGGAGCGCGCGGCCATCACCAGATTCGGCGCCAAGGGCGGCGTTCGCTACCGCCTCGAGGCCGACCGGATCAGGCAGTTCGAGGAACGCAGCGTCACGTATTTCGAGAATCCAGCCATGCGGCTGCACCAGGAATCGGGCCCGCCCTGGATGGCGAACGCCTCGCACGGAGAGATCCGGCAAGCGTCCGCGAAAGACGGCGCAAAAGACGAACGCCTGCGTCTCAGCGACAATGTGGAGCTCACGCGACAGTATGACGACGGGCAGCGGTTCTCATTGACGACGACCGAGCTCGATGTCTATCCGGCGCGGCAATACGCCCAGACGGATCATGCTGTTATGATCGAGACTTCCGGCAGCAGGACGACGGCCGCGGGATTCGAGGCCGACATGGAACGCGGATGGGTGAAGCTGCTATCCGGACCAGCCCAGCGGGTCCACGTCGTCGTCGAGCCACGACGGAATCGGGTGCTCTGACGCGCACGAGAGATCTCAGGCGGTTCGGACCTTTCTGGTTCGCGCTGCTGGCGTTTGCCTCCACAGCGGACGTCCGCGGGCTGCCGGAGGATTCTGAGCAGCCGATGCACTTCCGCGCCGACAACGTGGAAGGGGACCTTGTCGGGGGAAGTGTCTCGCCCGCCGATGACGCATCCTCCGACTCCGCGACCAAGCGCGTGGTCGCCACAGGTTCCGTGCAAATCGACCAGGGTTCGATGCGCCTGGAGGCGGACCGGGTCGTCTTCGAGAGGGTTGGCGACCGGATCACCCTGATCAGCGCCGAGGGGGATCCCGCGCGCTACCGCCAACAGTTCGAACCCGGCGCCGCGTTCGTCGAGGCCCGTGCGACGAGCATCATCTACCGCCCCGAAGACGACCAGATCGAGCTGAGCGGACGCGCATGGCTTTCGCGCGGCAGCGACGAGTTTCGGGGCGAGGTCATCAGGTACGACCTGCGCCAGGGCAAAGTGGAGGCCTTCGGCGAAAAAGACGGCGTCGAAATGATCCTGCAGCCGGAGAGCCTTCAGCCGGGGAGCGCGAGGGGTGTCCCCTCGCATGAAAACAGCCTTCAGCCGGGGAGCGCGAGGGGTGTCCCCTCGCATGAAAACAGCCTTCAGCCGGGGAGCGCGAGGGGCGTCCCCTCGCATGAAAACAGCCCTCAGCCGGGGAGCGCGAGGGGCGTCCCCTCGCATGAAGACAGCCCTCAGCCGGGGAGCGCGAGGGGCGTCCCCTCGCATGAAAACAGCCCTCAGCCGGGGAGCGCGAGGGGCGTCCCCTCGCATGAAGACAGCCCTCAGCCGGGGAGCGCGAGGGGCGTCCCCTCGCATGAAGACAGCCCTCAGCCGGGGAGCGCGAGGGGTGTCCCCTCGCATGAAGACAACAGCGCGAGGGAAGACCCCCCGCAGGCTGAAGCCGCATAACCCGTGGCCATCTCTCCCCCCGGACAGGATTCAGGGCGCCGTTCCCAACTCTCGGCGACCAACCTGACAAAGCGCTACCGCGGCCGAAACGTTGTCGAAGGGCTGGACCTTTCGCTGTCCAGCGGAGAAATCGTCGGGCTGCTCGGACCCAACGGCGCGGGCAAGACCACGTGCTTCTACATGATCGTCGGATTGGTAAGGATGGATGCCGGATCGATTCTTCTCGACGGCGCGGACCTGAGCGGCGCCCCG
This sequence comes from Pseudomonadales bacterium, assembly GCA_963668365.1. Taxonomy (GTDB): domain Bacteria; phylum Pseudomonadota; class Gammaproteobacteria; order Pseudomonadales; family Azotimanducaceae; genus VXNE01. The sequence continues at coordinate 2,076,901 of OY764266.1, read as the reverse complement.
ACGCATGTGCGGGCGCGCGCGGGAATCGGCTACCTGCCGCAGGAAGCGAGCGTGTTCCGAAAGCTATCCGTGAGAGACAACCTGAAGGCCGTCGCCGAACTGCGCCGGGATCTGAACCGGCGATCGAGGCGTCGGCTCGTCGATCGCCTGCTGGACGAGTTTCGCCTGAACGACGTCCAGGACGCCATGGGCGAACAGTTGTCGGGCGGAGAGCGACGCCGCGTCGAGATCGCCCGGGCACTGGCGACGGAGCCCACTTTCATGCTGCTCGACGAGCCCTTCTCCGGAGTCGACCCGATCTCCGTCGCCGCCATCAAGGATGAGATCCGCGATCTGGCGCAAAGACGGATCGGCGTGCTCATCACCGACCACAACGTCAGGGAGACCCTCGACATCTGCGACCGCGCCTACATCGTCAACGACGGGCACGTCATTGCGGCGGGGGACGCCGACGCCATACTATCCGACGAGACCGTGAGGAGCGTGTACCTTGGAGAGCGGTTCAAGCTGTAGAGTGCAAGCCTGGGAGAACCGCTAGTCGCCGAATGAAACAGTCCCTGTCCCTCAGACTCGGCCAACAGATGGCGATGACGCCGCAGTTGCAGCAGGCGATACGCCTGATGCAACTCTCGGCGATGGAGTTGAACCTCGAGATACGGGAAGCTGTCGAAACAAATCCAATGCTCGAACTCGCGGAGGATGACGACACCGTCGATGTCCCGGCAGAGGACCTGGGTAGCGATCCCGAGTGGGAACGCCGTGAAGATCCACCGTCGCCGCCGGACGACGAGGGAGACGACTTCGTGGTAGATGTCGGCATTCCCGAGGAACTCCCGGTCGACACCAGTTGGGACGACGTCTACCAGGCGCCGTCCGCTCCGACCGGACCGGCTCCGCCCGACGGCATGGAGTTCGACAACCCCGCCACCGAGTCTCTCACCGACCACCTCCTGTGGCAATTGAATCTGGCGCCGATGACAGCTCGGGGGAAACTTGTCGCGGCAGCGATCGTCGAAGCCATCGACGCCGACGGGATGCTGCAGGTGGATCTCGAGGACATTGCCGAGTCCCTCGTCGGCGCATTCGATCCCCCGGGCATCTCTGCCGACGAAGTGGAGGCGGCGTTGACGCGCGTGCAGCAGTTCGAACCGGTCGGAATCGGCGCAAGGGACCTGCGCGAATGTCTCCTCCTGCAACTCGACCAGTTGCCGCCGGACACCGCCTCCAGGGACGACGCGATCAGCCTGGTCTCGGGGCATTTCGAGCGGCTCGCAGGGAGCGATTTCAACGCCCTCGCACGCGCTTCGAAACTCGACGTGGAAGCGTTGAGGCGGGCCATCGAACTGATTCGTTCACTGAATCCGCGACCCGGGGCGGCGGTTGGAGACTTCGACTGCGAGTACATCGAGCCTGACGTCTTCGTCAGCAAGGACAACGGGCGCTGGCTGGTGGAACTGAACGGCGATTCCGTGCCGAGGCTGCGCATCAACGACGCCTACGCCGGCCTCGTGCGACGCGCGGACTCCAGCGCCGACAACACGTTTCTGCGCAACAACCTGCAGGATGCCCGCTGGTTTCTGAAGAGCCTCAAGAACCGCAACGAAACCCTGCTCAAGGTGGCGACCGAAATCGTCGAGCGCCAGAGAGGATTCCTGGACCGCGGGGAAGAGGCGATGAAGCCGCTCGTCCTCGCGGACATCGCGAGCGCCGTGGGCATGCACGAATCAACGATTTCGCGCGTGACGACGCGCAAGTACATGCGGACTCCGCGGGGAATATTCGAGTTGAAGTACTTCTTCTCAAGCCACGTCGCCACGGCGACGGGCGGAGAAGTGTCGAGCACCGCGATCCGCGCATTGATCAGGAAAGTCGTCGCCGCCGAGAATCCAAGCCGGCCGTTGAGCGACAGCCGGATCGCGTCGATGCTGGCGGAACGCAACATCGACGTGGCTCGCCGGACTGTCGCCAAATACCGGGAGTCCATGGCGATACCGTCTTCCAACGCCCGCAAGAGACTGGTCTGATCGCCTTGACAACCACTCTCCAGGCCCGCGCCCCACCCGAACCCGGCCCGACATGCCCATTGCGCTCAACCGTCGGCAATCCACACCATAGGGAGTTTTCATGCAACTGAGCATTTCCGGACATCACCTCGAAATCACCGATCCCATTCGGGCCTACGTGGTCAACAAGATCGGACGCCTGGAACGTCACTACGACCACATCACCAATGTCCGCGTGGTCCTGTCCGTCGACAAGCTGGTGCAGCGGGCGGAAGCGACGGTTCACGCGCACGGAACCGAGCTCTTCGCCAGCGCGGACGATGCGGACCTCTACGCCGCCATCGATGCGTTGTCGAGCAAGCTCGATCGCCAGGTGCTGAAGCACAAGGAGAAGACGGCGGACCACCGCACCAGGGCGGGGTGACCCGGCTCGCATGACTTCGGACAAATCGCAATGATCGACCTTCGCAACGTTCTCCATGCCGACTGCACCCGCACCGACGTGCGCGCCGCATCCAAGAAGGCAGCGCTTGAACGGGCAGCGCAGATCATCGCGGAACGCGACCCCGATCTGGATGCCAGGCAGCTTTTGCGCGAACTGCTGGCGCGCGAGCGCCTGGGCAGCACCGGGCTTGGTGGCGGCATCGCGGTTCCGCATTGCCGAATGCGGTGCGAACAGCCCCTCGCCGCCTTCATGCGCCTCGCTCGGCCCATAGATTTCGACGCGCCGGACGACCGTCGCGTCGACCTGATGTTCGCCCTGGTCGTGCCCCGCGATGCCGCCCAGGACCACCTGGACATCCTCAGCGCTTTGGTGAGCCTGCTGAACGAACCGGAGAACCCGATGCGTCTGCGCCGTGCCCGGGATGATGATGCGTTGTTCCGGGAAGTGATGGCCATGGTCGATGGCGCGGTCGCGGCGTGAACGGACTGATGCCCCGAGACTCTTCGTGACCAGGACCACGTGCTCGGAGCAAGCGCCGTGACCGATGGTCAAGTCGTCATCGTCAACGCCTTGGGGCTTCATGCCCGCGCCGCGGCGAAGCTCGTCAACCTCGCGAAGACGTTCACCTGCAGCATCGAACTCTGCGTCGAAGAGAAGAGCGTGGACGCCAAGAGCATCATGAAGGTGATAATGCTCGCCGCCGGCCAGGGGACAATCCTGACTCTGCGGACCAGCGGCGACGAGGAGGAAGACGCGTTCGAAGCGATCTCGGCCCTGATCGCAGACCGTTTCGGCGAAGAGCAATAGCGCCGCTTCAGTTCGCCACGGTCATGGACCGGACCAGTATGGATCCGGTGTGGATGTTGCCGCGGCGATCGACGTCATCGCCGGCGGCGACGATGCCGTGGAACATGTCGTCGAGTGTCGACGCGATGGTCACCTTCTCCACCGGATACGCTGGTTCGCCACCCTCGATCCATATGCCCGCCGCGGCGCGCGAATAGTGTCCCGAGACGATGTCGACCCCCTGGCCCATCAGTTCGGTTACGACGAGGCCGGTCCCCATCTCCCGCATCAGCGCCGCAGGGCAAACCGTATCGGTCTCCAGTCGAAGATTGAACACGCCTCCCGCGTTGCCGGTGGTCTCCAACCCCAGGCGCCGGGCCGAGTAGGAACCGAGGACATAGCGTTCCAGGCGCCCGTTCCGCACAAACGCCTTGCTGCCGGTGGCGACGCCGTCGCCATCGAAACCCGCGCTGCCCAGCGCCTTGGGCAGGTGCGGGTGTTCCGAGAGGGTTACCGCCTTCGCCGCGATCCGCTTGCCGAGTGAATCCGTCAGGTACGACGCGCGACGGTACAGGGCGCCGCCGCTTATGGCGCCCATGAGGTGCCCGATCAGACCGGCCGCCATGCGCGGGCTGAACAGCACCGGCCATTTGCCGGTCCTTATCGGCTTCGCGCCCAGTCTGGCCAAGGCGCGCCTGGCGGCCTCCCTGCCAACACCCGCATGGTCCTCCAGGTCCGCCGGGTCGCGGGTCATGCTGTACCAGTGATCCCTCTCCATTCCCGAATCTTCCGATGCGACCACCGCGCAGTGGACGCCATGCCGCGTCCCCGTCACGGCGCCCACGAAGCCGTGGGTGTTGCCGTAGACGCGGCAGGAACGCTGCGTCGAGACCTCCGCGCCCTCGGAATTGACTATCCGATCATCGTAGTCCAGCGCGGCGGCTTCGGTCTCGAGCGCCAGGTCCCGAAGCGCGTCCGCATCCGCGGACCACGGGTGATGCAGATCGAGGTCCGGCAGATGCCGCGCCATTCTTTCCGGGTCGGCAAGACCATTGCATTCGTCTTCTTCGGTGTGGCGCGCAATGCCGAGGGCTGCCCGTACCGTGGCGCGCACCGCGTCGGGCCTGCTGTCCGAGGTGGTGGCCGTCCCCTTGCGGGCGCCCACATGCACCGTGATGCCGAAACCGCGATCCTGGCTGAACTCGACGGTCTCGATGTCGCGCTGGCGCACCAGGACGGTCAGTCCCTCGTCGTCGCCCACGGAGACCTCCGCGGCCGTCGCCCCCTGCCTTCTCGCTTCTTCGAGGATGTCGCCGACCAGCCCCTTGAGATCCGACTCGAGATCGCCGACGTCCACGGAGTCCATGCCTCAGGCGGTGCCGCCGACGGTGATCTCGTCGATCTTGACCGTCGGTTGCCCGACCCCGACGGGCACGGTCTGTCCCTCCTTTCCGCAGGTGCCGATCCCTTGATCGAGAGCCAGGTCGTTGCCGACCATCGACACCCGGGTCATGACCTCAGGCCCGCTGCCCACCAGGCTCATTCCCCTGATCGGCGTCGCGATCCTGCCGTTCTCGATCCTGTACGCCTCCGTGGCGGAGAAAACGAACCGTCCGGACGTGATGTCCACCTGCCCGCCTCCGAAGCTGACGGCATACACACCGTCACCGACACTGGCGATGATCTCCTCCGGATCGGACCCTCCCGCCAGCAATAGAGTATTCGTCATTCGAGGCATGGGCAGGCAAGCGTAGGATTCCCGGCGCCCGTTGCCGGTGGGCGCCATCTTCATCAGGCGCGCGTTGAGCTTGTCCTGCATGTATCCCTTGAGCACACCGTTTTCGATGAGCACGGTGCGCTGGCCCGCTGTGCCTTCATCGTCGAGGTTGAGCGATCCGCGCCTGCCATCCATTGTCGCGTCATCGACGACCGTGCACAGGTCTGACGCTACTTTCTCGCCCATCCTTCCCGCATAGGCGGACGTTCCCTTGCGGTTGAAATCCCCCTCCAGACCATGCCCAACGGCTTCATGCAGCAGCACCCCGGCCCACCCCGGCGCGAGGACCACCGGCATCGAACCTGCCGGCGCGTCCACGGCGTCGAGATTCACGAGCGCCTGCCGCACCGCTTCGCGCGCGTATTTCCGCGTTTCCTCATCCGCGCCGTCGGACAGGATCCAAGAGAAATCGTGACGCCCGCCTCCACCCGCGAAACCGCGTTCTCGCCGGCCATCCCTCTCGACGATCACGGCAACGTCGAAGCGCACCAGCGGGCGCACGTCGCCCGCGAAGGTGCCGTCGCTGCCCACCACCAGGTTCGTCTCAAAGCTCGCCGCGAGACGTGCCGTCACCTGCTTGACGCAGGGGTCCAGCCCGCGCGCGAATGCATCCGCGCGCCCCAGAAGCGCCACCTTGTCCCGGTCCGGGAACGACGCCAGGGGATCGATGTCCGAGTAGCGCGGCGTCACATCGCGCCGGCGATAGGCCTGAATCGAGCCGTCACCTCCGGTACGGGCGATCGTGCGCGCCGCATCCGCAGCCTTGCCCAGCGCGGGCAGGACGATATCGTCAGCGTAGGCGAACCCTGTCTTCTCGCCGCTGACGGCACGCACTCCCGCCCCCCTATCGACGCTGAAGGCGCCGTCCTTGACGATCCCGTCCTCCAGGGTCCAGGACTCCAGACGCCTCTGCTGGAAGAACAGTTCGCCCGCATCCACCTGCCGGTGCATGAGCCGTCCGATCAGACGCGATACATCCTGCTCGCCAATTTCGCCCGCCTCCCACAGGTCCCGCTTGGCGGTCTCAACGAGTTGCGTCACTCCACCTCCCCCGGGTGCTCCATTTCGCTCCTGAATATATCAACGAACTCCGGGTTGGGCTCCTCTATCGTGCCCGTGATCCGATACTTGGCACTCGAGAGCGTCTTGATCTGTTCCTTGAAGATCTGGCGTCCCACCAGCACGCCGACGGCCGACACCGGTTCGGTCGTGGCCAGCCAGGCGGCGTACCACGGCAAACTCGACGACAGCGGCAACGTGACGATCATCTCGTTGTTCAGCGTGCCGTCCGCGAGGTCCACCGTGCCGTTGATCCTGAAATCCGAACCCGGCCCGTGTATTTCCATCGGTTCGACAAACGACAGGACGCCGTCGTCGAGATCGCCGTTTGCCCGGATCCGATCAAAGCCGATCCCCCGTTCGAAGACATCGGAAAAGTCGAGCGCCAGGCGTCGCGCGACATTTGTGAAATTGAGCAATGCGAGGATCTTCGTGCCCGCAACTTCGTCCACATCGAGGAATCTGCCCGTGTCGATCGCCATTCGCATGCTGCCGCCAAGGTCGCCCGGTTCGAAGTTGAGCGGCGAACCCGGCCACTCCACCGTCGCCTCGATGTCGACACTGGCGCTCTCGACGCTGGGCGCATAGCCCCACTGCGGCAACACGAGCGCAAGGTCGCCCGCGGTGACCCGACCATTGAAATAGGACGTGTCGGATTCCCTCGTCCAAACCACGTCGTCAGCGGCTTCGATGCGCATGCCCTTGATATCGCCCAGGAGGTTCGTCAGGCGAATGCTGCCATCGTCGCGCCGAATGCCGAACTGCCAACTGCCATGCTCGTCTTCGCCGACCAGGGCCTTGCCGATCATGACGTCGGCAGCAGGGACCTCGTCGAACACCGAGACGTCCAGCAGGTCGCCTTCGGACTCCCCCGCGGGGAAACGGACTTCATCCAGCGCCACGAGAAGGGGTTCCTCGCCGGCCGCTACAACCGTGCCCCGGACCTCGTTGCTGTCGATCCCGATGGCAGCCTCCTCCCGGGCGGCGATCCCGTTGAGCACCACATCCGTGAGTTCGATGTCGCCGAGCCAGAGGCTCTCGACCGCGAGGTTTTCGAGTCGCCATGGCACAGACGGCGGAATCCGGGCGGAACCGTCCCCCTCGATCCGAATCGTTTTCAGTTGTCCGGACAGGCGAATGTCCGACGACGAGAAGTCGGGGCGCCCCGTCGGAACGCCGATGCCGATCGCGCCGCGCACGAGGTCGCCGCCGCGGGCGTGGAACCAGCCTGCAAACCTCTCGCCGCGCACGTCTGCGCGGGTGTAGTCATCGTCGAACACCAGTTCGAGTTCGAGTCGGCGAGGCTCGCTCGCAGACTTGTGCAAGGGCGGCGGCAGGTCCAGGGCGACTCCCACCCCATCGGATTCGATGGTCAGTTCCGGAGCTCGGGACGGTTCCGCGAAAGCCCATAGCCGCGCATTGAACCCGAACACGCCGGCCGCCTCCGGGTAGTTCCGGATTTCGAGCATGCGGTAGACGTCTGCGACATCAGCCGTTCCACGAATATCGATGATGTTCGCTTCTTCGGAAGTCAATGACGAAACGTGCACGGGGAAACCGAACAGGGATCCCTCGACGGCAGTGGCGGACAGGTGGTGCGGAGACCGGAAATGCGCGCTGCCGTTCAGCCGCGCAAACAACAACCCGAGGTCGGCCAGGTCGAGCATGACGTCGTCGAGTTCGAGCGCGAGGTCAAGGTCGACGTGATCGGACTCGTCGTCGATCGGAATCCGCAGTCCGCCTTCGATTTCCAGTGCGCCGTCGCCCCGCCAGACCTGGGACACGAAGTGCAGTTCGTCAGCGAGTGGCGTCGTCCGCACGAAGTCCAGGGCCTTTCCGGCAGGCGCCTGCGCGTTCAGCGCAATGTCCACGTACCCGCCGCTCAGCGGCGTCCGGAGGGTGGAGTCGCTGATCACGCTCCCGAACACGACACCTTCGACTACGCGCGCGCGCGCCTCGCTCCCGGTGATGGTGACGCTTCCCCGCAGAGCCTGGGCCGCCGGCCAGTCCTCGTGGTAGTCCACCGTTCCGTCGACCACCAGTCCGGCGACCTCAAAGCGGCGGTTGGGCAACCCGGGGCGGGTCTGCGTGTGCCCGTGATAGACGGTCGAAGCAGCGTTCAATTGCCCGGCAACCAGGCTCGACTTCAGCCAATCCCTGAGACCACTGCCCAGTTCCTGCGGCAAGTGGCGCTTGATCATATCCATGCCCACGCCGTCCGCCAGCCCGAGGAGGACCAATCGCCCTTCCAGGGGGTCCCGTGGCCGGGTGAGGGCAAAGCCGCCTCCCCCGGCGGCGGCGCCCCCCGCGACCGCCACGTTGCCGCGCACCCCCAGGTAGCCCCGCTCGAACCAGAATGTGATGTCTCCTGACGCGACATCGTAGTCCAACGAGCTGTCGAAGTACTGCGGCAGACCGAAACGTACGGCCTCGCAGCGAAAGTCGATCCGAAAGGATCGAAGATGGCCTCGCAGGGACCCGCAGCCATTCACCACTTGTGGAACTCCCCGATAATTCGACGTGGAGACGTTTTCGAGACGCGCTTCGTAGGCGAAGCCGCGCCTGCCCAGGTGGACCCGAACCGCCTCCATTCTGCCGGCGGCGGCGACACCGTCGAACCAGTGCCCGTGCGCCCCCATCCCGGAAGCGAGCAACGCGTTCACCGCGGCAATGTCGGTGCCATCGAACCAGAATCCGACCCCGTCGCCATCGCCGCGCACGTTGATTCCGTCGATCCCGACGACGGCCTCGCCCGCCGTCGCCCGCACCGAGGCGACGCCTCGATACATGCTGTCGCCATCCAACGCTTGCGCCACGGTCGCAACGACGACGTCCAGCGGCCGCTCGATCCCACTCGATATCCGTGCGTCCGCCACGACTGCGGCCCGAGCACCGTCGCCGGTCCAATGTCCGTCGATGTCAAGCCGAAACTCCGGCAGGGAAAGCGCCCTGGCAAGTCCGCCGGCAAGCGATAAGCCATCGGCAAGAAACCGGGCGGCGCCCGCGGGTTGGTCGCCGCCTACGGTCAGATCCAGGTCGACGAGAATGCAGCCGCAGCTTTCTTGCGACACGGCCGGCACCCTCGGCTCCTGTCCTTTTCCTGCGAGGGGTCCACCCTCGCGCTCCCCGGCGCTCGCCGGAACGACAGTCGCCTGCCACCGATGCCGATCACCACGATTCGTCGCCGAGACCTCGGCGTACAGGGCGCCCGCCGCGGAGTATCCCTGCAGCTCGATTCGACCGGCCAGCTTCAGTTCGTCGGTGTGCCTCAGGAATTCACCCAGCTCCATGTCGCCGGCTTCGCCACCCAGTTGCCAGCCGGAAGGCGTCCGCACGAAATGCAGACGCGACGACGCGACGTGCAGTCGGCGCGCCACGAGCCGGTTGCGCCAAAGGCTCTCGAGAACATCGAGTTCAAGCTCCAACCCCTCGATTTTGCCTCCGCCGAAGCTGAGCATGGCAGCGGAGACCGATGGGTTCAGATACCGCCAGGATCCCTCAATGCCTTCAATCGAAACGCCCCGCTCCTCGAGACTCGCATTGACGCGATCTTCGAACTCGGCAAGATGTGCGAAGAGCAGGCGCCCCCCGGCCTGTAGCAGCGCGAAACACGCCACCAGCACAGTGGTCAGTAATAGTGCAGTTCGTGCGAGTGCCGCCAACGACCGCTCCGCCAGCTAGATGAAACGCCCGGTCATCCCCAGGCCAGGCGTCGTGTAAAGCGCTGAATCAACTCCGCAACGAGCGGCCACATGAGCATCGTGATGACGGCGGGCACGACCAACGTAACCGATATCGGCGTACCCTGCACCAGCGCTGCCGCGATGCTCTTGACCCCTTCCAGTCCAAGCGCCAGAAAGAACAGCACGACCGCCTGCTGTATGCGGGAGTACATTCGAATGCGTTCGTAGAACGACCAGGCCACGGAGACGACCGCCGCCAGGCAAAGCCCGTTGATGCCGAGAGGACCTCCTTGCAAGACATCGAGAACGAGACCAAGGAGCCATACGAAGATCATGGGAACCCGATCGGGCCGCTCCACGCCCCAATAGAACACGGCAAGCAGGACCCACTCGGGTCGCAGCAGGGCGAACCACCAGGGCGTATGGAACGGAACCTGCGTCACGGAAAGCGTCAGGGCAAGCAGGAGCGTCAGGACAACTGCCCATCCGCCGCGAAAGGGAATCACTCCGGCTCTCCGACGGGGAGCCGGGACACGACCAGGACATGGCGACTGCGATCCAGGTTCGCCGCCGGTCTCACTTTGACGAAGGCAAAAATCTCCGTTCGCAACCGTTCAACTTCAATGACCGTGCCCACCGGGTAGCCTTGCGGGAAGCGTCCGCCCAGTCCGGAACTGTACAGGATGTCGCCCTCACGAATGTCAGCCGACTTCGGGACAGCCTCCAGTTCGAGATGGTCATACTCGCCTAGTCCCGCGGCAATCACGCGAATGTTGTTGCGGCCGACTTCGGCGGGAACCGCATGGGTTGTATCGGTGATAAGCAACACGACGCTCGTCATTCGGGCCGTCTCGATGATCTGTCCATACAGGCCGCGGGTGTCGATCACCGCCGCGCCCACCGCGACACCATCGGCCGTACCCTTGTTGATCACGACCCGGTGCTTCTGTACGTCCGGCACCACCGCGACCAGTTCGGCGATGAGTCTTTGCCCCGGCACTCGCGCACTGCTGCCGAGAAGCTCGCGCAGCCGGTTGTTCTCCTCGCGCATGGAGGCAAGCTGCTGAGAGACCGCAGACAGGTCTGCCACCCGTTCCTCCAGTTGCGATATCCGCGCGCGCATTCCCGTGCGATCAGAGACGACGTCTGAAAACCAGCCGCCGGCCTTCCAGATGTTCGCAGGCACATTTGCCAGCACATATACGGGTTGCGCAACGGTGCCGATCACCGACCGGACAGGAACCAGAAAACGCGTGTTCGCTTCGACGAAAACAAGCAGAACCGACAGGGTGGCAAGGCCAGCAAGCAGGTATCCGGCGCTCGCTTCTCGCGCGAACAGGCCTTTCACAGAGCCTTCAGCCGGGGTGCGCGAGGGGCGTCCCCTCGCATGAAAACAGCCTTCAGCCGGGGTGCGCGAGGGGCGTCCCCTCGCATGGAAAAGCCTTCAGCCGGGGTGCGCGAGAGGCATCCCCTCGCAACGAACCGGGTCATCGGTAGACAAGCATCTCCGCATCCATGCCTTCGTCCATGAGTTCGAGGGCCCGGCCCCCACCCCTCGCGACGCAGGTCAACGGATCCTCCGCCACCACCACGGGCAGCCCGGTCTCTTCCGAAAGCAACGTATCCAGGCCCCGCAAAAGGGCCCCGCCACCGGTCAACACGAACCCCGTTTCGCCGATGTCCGACGAGAGCTCGGGCGGCGTCTGTTCCAACGCTGTCTTGACGTGCTGAACGATCATGGAGAGGGGATCCTGCAACGCCTCGAGTATCGCCGTGCTGTCCAGCGTGAGACTGCGGGGCACGCCTTCTGCCAGGTTTCGTCCGCGCACGTCGATCTCGAGTTTCTCGTCCAGCGGAAACGCGGCACCGATCTCCTGCTTGATGCGCTCCGCCGTCGCCTCGCCGATCAGGCTGCCCTTGGTCCGTCGAACATAGTTGGCGATGGCCTCGTCGAAACGGTCGCCCCCAACGCGAACCGTCTCGCTGTAAACAATGCTGTTCAGTGAAATGATCGCGATCTCGGTGGTGCCCCCACCGACATCGACCACCATCGTGCCCCAGGCTTCATGCACCGGCAGGCCGGCACCCAGGGCGGCGGCCATGGGTTCTTCGATCAAGCGCACGTCCCGCGCTCCAGCCGACTCCGCCGACTCCGTGATTGCCCGCCGCTCCAACTCGGTGGACTGGCACGGCACACATACCAGCACGCGCGGACTCGGACGGATAAAGGCGTTCTCGTGGACCTTCCTGATGAAATACTGAAGCATCTTTTCGGTGACGACGAAGTCGGCAATGACGCCGTCGCGCAACGGTCGAATGGCGGTGATGCTGCCAGGGGTGCGTCCGAGCATGCGTTTCGCCTGCGCGCCGACCGCCGCAACGCTGCGCTGGTTGTTGCTGTCTCGAATCGCCACTACCGAAGGCTCATCGAGAACAATGCCCTTGCCGCGCACGTAGATGAGAGTGTTGGCCGTGCCAAGATCAATGGAAAGATCTTTCGAGAATATTCCGCGAATGGCCTTGAACATCGTAAGGAGAGAACTCGCGACTGGATTAGCTGATGCACTCTAACAATGGCATTACCTTACAGCAAGAAAGAAGCCTCGGGCCGGCTCCCCCGAGCGGCTTGCGTCCGGGCAGATATGCCGACAGGACGCCTCGCCGGATGAGAATGATCCGCCGGATGTAGTAGAGTCTGCGATCTCGCCGACACCGCCTGTGCTCCCGATGGACCGCGAAACCCTCGCCCGACTCGCGCGCCTGAGTCAGCTTGAACTGACGCCCGAGGAGGTGGGTCCCGCCCTGGACGACCTCAACAGGATCGTCGCGCTGATAGACGAGATGCGCGCCATCGACACCGGCGACGCGGCCCCGCTGGCGCATCCCCTCGATACCGACCAGCCGCTCCGCGATGACATCGTGACAGAGTCGGTGGACCGCGAAACCTACCAGGAAATCGCGCCGGCAACGCGTGACGGCTTCTACCTGGTGCCCAGGGTCGTGGAGTGAACCATCGCAGTGAGCGCGCATGAATCCATCGCCGGACTGCGGCGCGGCCTCCGCGACAAACGCTACAGCGCCGTCGAACTGACCGAGCACTGCCTCTCCGAGATCGATGCCAGCGCAAGTCTCAACTGCTTCATCACCGTCGCTCGTGAAGACGCGTTGGCCGCCGCGAAAGCCGCCGATGCGCGCATCGCGCGCGGCGAAGCCGGACCGTTGACGGGCGTGCCGCTCGCGCACAAGGACGTTTTCTGCGTCGAGGGTGTGCGCACGACCTGCGGATCCCGAATGCTCGCGAACTTCATCGCGCCGTACGACGCCACCGTCGTCAGAAAGCTGGCCGCCGCCGGCGCGGTGTGTCTCGGCAAGACGAACATGGATGAATTCGCGATGGGATCGTCCAATGAGACCAGTTGGTTTGGCCCCGCGCGCAACCCATGGGATCCGGGACGAGCGCCCGGCGGGTCATCCGGGGGATCGGCAGCCGCAGTCAGCGCCGGGCTCGTGCCGTGCGCCACCGGCACGGATACCGGAGGATCCATTCGCCAGCCCGCCGCGTTCTGCGGCGTGACCGGGCTCAAGCCCACGTACGGCCGCGTATCGCGGTATGGCATGGTGGCATTCGCGTCGAGCCTCGACCAGGGCGGGGCCTTCGCCCGCGACGCGGACGACGTGGCCACCCTGCTCAAGATCATGGAGGGGCACGACCCGCGAGACTCCACGAGCACGGACACGGGACCCACCGCGTTCCGCGGCCCCGAAGCGATGACCATCGGCCTGCCGGCCGAGTACTGGGACAACCTGGATGCCGGCATGGGCGCGCGGCTCGAAGCGGCCACGCGCGAACTGGAGGCCGCCGGCCACGCCTTGACGACCCTCTCCCTGCCCCACACCCGCGCGGCGGTGTCGGCCTACTATGTCATCGCAAGCGCGGAAGCCTCCGCCAACCTGTCGCGCTACGACGGGGTCCGGTTCGGGTACCGCGCCGAGGCTTCCGAAGACATCGACGAGCTTTACCGCCGGTCCCGCGCCGAGGGTTTCGGCGCCGAGGTCAAAAGGCGCATCCTGACCGGCACCTACGCCCTCTCCATCGGCTACTACGACGCCTACTACCTGCAGGCGCAACGCGTCCGGCGCCTGATTCGCCAGGACTTTCTGGATGCGTTCGACAAGGTCGACGTGATCGCCGCGCCCGTGACGCCGGGTGTCGCCTTCGAACTCGGCGCCGTTACCGACCCGGTGGAAATGTACCGCCAAGACGTGTTCACGATTCCCGCGAGTCTCTCCGGGCTGCCCGCAATGTCCATGCCCTGCGGCATGCTCGACCGGTTGCCGGTAGGGCTGCAGCTCATCGCGCCGCATTTCGAGGAAGGCAGGATCCTCAACCTCGCCGCGCAATACCAGCGACGAACCGACTGGCACCGCCAGCATCCCGACATCCCGTTCGATGTCGGCTTCCGCGCGGAGCGGGAGGGCACCGATGCAGTTTGAGAGCGTCGTCGGGCTCGAGATCCATGTGCAACTCGCCACGCGGTCGAAAATTTTCTCAGGCGCCGCGACAGCGTTCGGCGCCGACCCGAACACGCAGGCCTGCCCGGTGGACCTCGGCTTGCCGGGAGTGTTGCCGGTGCTCAACCGGGAGGCCGTTCGCATGGCATTGACGTTCGGCCTCGCCATCGACGGCGAGATCGCCCCGACCTGCCGCTTCGACCGCAAGAACTACTTCTATCCGGACCTGCCGAAGGGCTACCAGATCAGTCAATTCGAGCAACCCATCGTCGGTCGCGGCACAATCACCCTGGATTCTGCCGACGGCACGGGGACAGCCCGAGTGATTGGCATCACCCGGGCGCACCTGGAGGAAGACGCCGGCAAGTCACTGCACGATGCGTTCGCCGGCTTGACCGGGGTCGATCTCAACCGCGCCGGAACGCCCCTGCTCGAGGTGGTTTCCGACCCCGACCTGCGCACGCCCGAAGAGGCGGCGGCCTTCTTCCGCGAGATGCATGTCCTTGTGCGCACCTTGAGAATCTGCGACGGCAACCTGAACGAGGGATCGATGCGGTGCGACGCGAATGTTTCGGTGCGTCCCGTCGGCGCCAGCGAACTGGGCGAACGCACGGAAATCAAGAACCTGAACTCCTTCCGCTTCGTCGAACGCGCCCTGCGCCACGAGATCGAACGCCAGGTCGATGTCCTGGAGTCCGGCGGCCGGATCGTACGCGAGACGCGTCTTTACGACGCGGAACGAGATGAAACGCGACCGATGCGGGGCAAGGAACTGTCCGACGACTATCGCTATTTCCCCGACCCCGACCTGCTGCCGGTTCGCGTCACGCCGGACCTGCTGCAGGAGGCGCGCGCGCGCTTGCCGGAACTGCCCTGGGCGAAGCGGGCGCGCTACGTCGATGACCTTGGCCTGACCGACTATGCCGCGCGCGCGCTTGCGAGCGATCCCGACACCGCCGCCTTTTTCGACGCGATCATCGAAACGGGCGCCGACGCCAGGCTTGCCGCCAACTGGGTCATGGACCACGTCGCCGCCATGCTGAATCGCCACGAAACGGACATCGCGCGGTGCCCGGTCTCGGCCGCCCGAGTGGCGCAACTCATCGGGCGCATCGAAGACGGCACGATCTCCAACACCGCGGCAAAGACCGTTTTCGACGCGATTTGGGAGGAAGGCGGCGACATCGACGCGATCATCGACGCGAAGGGACTGCGGCAGATGCGCGACACCGACGAACTCGCCCGCATCGTCGCGCGCATCGTCGACGAACATCCGGCGCAGGTCGCCGAACTGCGAGCGGGCAAGGCCAGGCTGCTGGGCTTCTTCGTCGGCCAGGTCATGCGCGAGACCCGCGGCAAGGCCGATCCGAGACAGGTGAACGCGCTGCTGAAGCAAACGCTTGGCGCCCCCTGAAGATAGTTTTCTACCCCCGCCCTCCAGATACGAGAAGGAATCCTTGCTATGAGAATCACAGATGTCAGCGTCACGGTGTGGGAGTGGAAAAACATTCCGCCGACCCGTTACACCAAGACAGTCGCCAGTTCCGGCACCCGCAGCACGCAGATGGCCCTGCTCCGCATCCGCACGGACGATGGAATCGAAGGAAACGGCTTTCTTGGTTCCGCGCTGGGATCGGCGAGGGACGATGCGCCGTTCCTGATCTCCGCGGTCAAGCCCATGTTGATGGGCGAGGATCCCCTGGCGCGCGAGCGCATCTGGCAGAACCTGATGCGACGGGCGAGGGGGCGCATGCCGGTTGTGGGCGCCGTGGACGTCGCCCTGCACGACCTGGCCGGCAAGGCCGCGGGCGTGCCGGCACACAAGCTGCTGGGCTCCTACCGCGACAGCGTGCCCGCGTACGCGAGTTCGGCGGTGCTCGACTCTCCCGAGGCCTACGCCGAGGAAGCCGTGCGCCACAAGGAAGCCAACTGGGCCGCCTACAAGATTCATCCGCCGGGCATCGCGGCCGAAGACATCAAGATCTGCGATGCGGTCCGCAAGGCTGTCGGCGACGATTACCGCGTCATGCTGGATTCCACGTGGTCCTACGACTATCCCGACGCGGTCAGGGTCGGCGTGGCCGCCCAGGAAATGGGGTTCTACTGGTACGAGGACCCGCTCGCCAACGACGATCTCTACTCATACGTCAAGCTGAAGCAGGCGCTGCACATTCCGATCATGGCCACGGAACTGCCATTTGCCGGTCCCACGTCCTATGCGCCCTGGGTGATGGAACAGGCCACGGACTACCTGCGGGGCGACGTCTTCATCAAGGGCGGCATCACGTCCTGCATGAAAACAGCGCACCTGGCCGAGGCGTTCCAGATGAACTACGAGGTGCACCACGGCAGCAACTCGCTCAACAACATCGCCAACCTGCACATGATCATGGCGATGAAGAACTGCCAGTTCTTCGAAGTGCTGCTGCCCGACGACGTGCAGAAACACGCGATTCTGAACGAGATCGAGCTGGACGAGAACGGCCATGTCCACGCCTACAACGATCCCGGGCTGGGGGCGCAGATCGACTTCGAACTGATCGAGAGCAACAAGCTGGCCGATCTCTCCTGACGCGGTCGCGGCGGCGTTCCCGATCTCTCGACTCAGGGCTGGCCCAGGAGAAACTTCAACGGAATGTGCAGCCGCTCGCGCCAGGCTCTCGGTGAATGATCGGCGCCCTCGAACCGCAGCGTGACCCAGTCCTCGCCGGCCGTGTAGCCGTGCTGGCGCATCACTTCGTCCATCTGCCGTTGATACGGTCCATAGTCGGCATCAAGGGTCTCGGTCCCGAGATCGAAATAGATCCTGTGTGATCCGGCCGAGGGCAAGTGGTGCTTGAGCCACTGCACGACGACACCATCCCCGGCGGGCCAGTGAGACGACATGCAGGCCGCGCCGCCGAAAACACCCGGGTACTCCGCGATAGCGTATGCGGAGATCAAGCCGCCCATGCTGGAGCCGATGATGAAGGTGTTGCTTCGGTCCGATTGCGTGCGGTAGTTCTCGTCGATGAACGGTTTGAGTTCATCGACAATGAATTTCAGGTAGTTGTCGGCCGTCATTTCCTCTCCGCCGTCCTCGACAGCGAAGCTCTGCCCCCTCTCCTTCATCAACTGCAGGACCTTGTCGGTCACGGGTTTCTGCGGCATGTACTCAGCCCCTCGCGCACCCTTCGCCCAGTCGGCCATCCAGATCGACACGACAATGGCGGGGCCGATCTCGCCATCGCGAACGAGCCGCGCTATCGCCTTGTCCACATCCCAGAACAGGTCCATTCCGGCATAAGGCGAAGCGCTGTGGTCAAACATCATCTGGCCATCGTGCATATAGATCACCGGATATCGGTCGGTCGATGCGGGGTCGTAGCCCTCGGGCAGCCAGACATCCACCGGGCGAACCCGTATAAGCTCGGACGGAAACTCCTCATAGTGGACGATGGCGCCCTCTAACGGAGTTGGAGTCCTCGTGGTCACCATTTTTTCCATGAGTTCTTTCTTGGCCAAATCCTCATCTTTCCCAGGCATGGGCTTTGCTTCCTCGATGTCGTTTGCCTTGGCATTCGCGGAGGGAAGCCCCTGCTCCCCCGTATCGTACTGAGAGCTGCAACCAACGACTCCCAGGCACAAGGCCAGGCCCGCGCCACATCCTATGACTTTCAGCATTCCCTTCATCAAGGCCTTCCTTCTGACGCAGTGAATAAAGACGCCTCTCAGACCGGATCGCCCAGGGCGACCAGGTCGTCCCGGACGCGTTGGATTTCGTCTGCCTCCAGTTCCAGGGCGCCCGCGCCCGCGTTCTGGATACCCTGCTCGACGGTTCGAACACCGCAGAGCACGTGAGTTGCGCCGGATTGGGCCGCGGTCCATGCGACTGTCAGTTGGGCGATCGTACAGTCATGCTTCTCGGTCAGGTCGGCCCAGCCGGCAAACATGTCGAGCAGGCGTTGCCGGTTCTCGAGTCTGAACCAGGGGAGCCATTCGCCCGCGGCACTGCGGAAATCGTCCTCCCTGAACACGCGGTCCAATCCCACCTTGCCGGTGAGGAGACCCTGCTCGAGCGACCAATAGGTCAACGTTGCAATGTTGTGCTCTGCGCAGTACGGCAGGATGTCTGCTTCGCGATCACGCAAGATCATGCTGTAGCGAAACTGGTCGCTGGCGAGATCACCCGCCTCGCGGTAAGCATCGAGCTGATCGAGCGACACGTTGGACACGCCGATCGCGCGGATTTTCCCCCGGTCCCTCAGATCCATGAGACAGCCCATGGTCTCGGGGATGGGCGTGTCCTCGGGCGGCATGGCCGGCTTGTGGCACTGCAGAAGATCGATATGGTCCACGCCGAGCCGCCTGAGACTGTTCTCGACCTCGATGGCGATGGTGTCGGGACGCAGGCTGACGTAATTCTCCCTGCCGTCCTTCACGCCATTGTACGAGCCTCGCTCGTCCTCCCACCAGACGCCGCACTTCGTGGCAATGACCACCTGGTCGCGCCGTCCCCGGATGGCCTTGCCGACGACCTCTTCGCTGTGCCCCCAGCCGTAAGAGGGCGCGGTGTCGATGAGCGTGACGCCACAGTCGAGGGCCGCGTGGATCGCCTTGACGGATTCTTTGTCGTCCGGGCCTTCAAACGTGTCGCCGCCGCCAATCGCCGCCGTGCCAAGCCCGACGATGGAGGCGTCGATTCCCGATATTCCCAAAGGCCTGTACCGCATCCAGTGTCTCGCTTGGCGCATCTTCCACTCGCAAGAATACAATCGTGCTGCCAGGCGCGAAGGAGAAATATGCGAGAAAGCGAGGGGCCTGGGTCTGCGGCCATGGCGGTCTGCCGCACGCTCATCACCCGCCAGGATTCCGAGTACCATGGGCGAACGACAGATGTGGTTGGAAATTGTGGGAAGCAACCTGTCGGCCTTGCTTGCCGGGATTCTGACTGTCTGCGTCCCGTTCCTGGGCGGATGCACGACAGAGCAGATCCGGGATCTCGACAATTGGGTCGCCAACAGCGCAAACCGTTGCGAAGCGCTAAGGAAGCTCGCCAAATTAATCTATCCGTTCATGGTGTTTGGCAAGAGGCTGTAGTTCCACTCGCCATGGAAGGGGTCGCGCTTGATGGCGAGGTTGTTCATCTGCGCGTCGGTGATCTGGCGGCCGGTCGGGTATTGGCCTTCGTCGAGTTCGGAGCGGATCGCCAGGCCCTCCCTGGTGGTCGTTGCGCCGATCAGGTTGACCACGACCTCGTGGCTCACCAGCGGCCGGCCGCGCCAGTTCTGGGTGATGTGGCAGAACATGCGATGCTCGATCTTGTTCCACTTGCTGGTGCCCGGCGGGAAGTGACACACCGAGATGCGCAGCCCGAGGGTGTCGGCCAGCTGCTGCAGCTCGTACTTCCACAGGCGCGAACGGCTGCCGTTGGAACCGCCGCCGTCCGCCGTGACCAGCAGGCGGCGGGCCTCCGGGTAGGCGTGGCGACCCATCTGCCGCCACCAGCGCCGCAGCGTCGCCACCGCGAACTCCGAGGTGTCGTGGTCCACGCCGACGCCCACCCAGCCGGCGTTGGCCGTCAGGTCGTACACCCCGTACGGAATCGCCTTGCCGAGGTCCCGGTCGATGAAGTCATGCACCTTCACCTCCTCGGGGCGTCCCTTCGGACGCCATTCCCTGCCGCCGTTGCGGTACGGGCCGACCAGCTCCTTCTTCTTCGTGTCCACCGACACCACCGGCTGCCCCAGGCGCTGGAACGCCCGCACGCGTCGGTCGATGCGCCGGAACTGCGCGTCGCGGTCCGGATGCTGGCGTCCTTCGAGCGTCTTGCGGTTGGCCTGCAGGCTGTAGCCCAGTTCGTGCAGCAGGCGATTCACCGTGCGCTCGCTGACCGGATGCCCCGCGTCCCGCAACCGTCGCGCCAACCGCGCCGCGCTGCTGCAGGTCCAGCGCAACGGGCCGGTCGGGTCGCCCCGCGTCACCGGCTCGAGTTCCCGCTCCAGCGCGTCCACCAGGCCCGCGTCCCGCGCCGTCAGCGTCTTGCGGCCGCCGCCCGGACGGCGCTGCCGCGCGGCCCCCACCGGCGCCGCCCCCGCGTCCAGCTCCCGCAACCCCGCGCGCACCGTGACCCGCGACATCCCCGTCGCCTCGGCGACGCGCGTCACGCCGCCACGCCCGATGGCCCGCGCCTCCGCCGCCGCCCACAGCCGACGCGTGCGCTCATCCAGCAGCGGCCCCAACACCGCGTACTTCCCCCGCAACGCCTCCGTCACCGCCGCTTGCGTCAAACCAGCCATCGCCGACAGCATAACAAACGCCGATCATATCGGACATTCTATTTTGGCGAGAGCCCTAAGCGTCAGCTACGCGGTCGTCGGCCCAACATTGCAATCCATCCTGGGACCCAACTTCGCGCCGCGACTGGACCCATCGACAGGTCGGGGCACACTTACCATCGAGATGTACGGCTGCCGGTCGGCACCGTCCGTAGCCCGTCTCTACGGTCCATACCAGGCTGGGCGCGTCCTCATTGCTCTCGATGGATCCCAGGCGCCCATAGCAGTTGCCGGCACGGATCGCTGGGACTCGTACGTCCTGCACATCGGCGGCGAGGACGAACCGTTGACTCGATTCATGAAGACCAACGATGTAGCCACATTTGCTGGATACAGCACCCTTCCTTCCTCGGTCGAATCGGACGGACACGCACTGGTGGGAGAGATCCACTTCGCAAAAGGCAGCGTTGCCATAAGCGCCCCGAGGACCTGCTCCTCTCGTCCATATGATCAGCGGCGAGCGATTGTGGGCACGGGACATGCCGAATTTTCGCTATTCCTGGGCAAGGAGTCCGGCCTGGCCTGCAAACTGGAAGATGCGCAGGTCGCCATCGAAGGAGTCACGCCGTTTTCTGACCTGGATCTCGATTCGGCGACGGCCTCAATGGAGTATCGGGAGGAGGTTTCCTGGGACTTCACGATCTGGCGACAGGCCAATCTCGGCCTCAATTGATCACTGGATTGCCAAAATGGATCTTGAGGCACTGAGCACTTTGTCCGTTATACGGGACGCATCTTGCATGAAGACCGGGCATTGATGGCGAGCAACGCGTCGAAAGTTGTTCAATTTCCAAGGAAGGACGGCGTATCGGACGCGCTGCAGCGCATCGCGCTGGAGCACGGACCGGCGTTGCGGCGATTCGTCGGCGCGCGCCTGTCCGCACATCCCGACCACGAAGACGTGGTTCAGGAGACCTTCTTGCGCGTAGCGCGTCAACAGGACGTGGAAGAGAGGCTCTCGCGAAGCCTCGACAGTGTCAGATCCTATCTGTTCTCGATTGCGACAAACGTCATCAGGGACAGCTACAGGAAAGCCGTTACGCGACAGAAGTACGACGACCTGACGAGGGATCGGGCAAGAGCGCGAGGTCTGGAGAGTTCGGCAGAAGATGTCGTCTCGGCGCAGGAACAACTGGGAAACGTCAAGGCCGCCATCATGCGGTTGAGTCCCGAATGTCGAGACGCGTTCGTGCTCAACCGGTTCGAGGGCTTAAGTTACCGGGAAGTCGCCGACACGATGAATGTATCCGTCAGCATGGTGGAGAAGCACATCATGCGGGCGCTCGCGGAAATACGACGCCGCGTCGACCGGGACCAGTGAGCAACGAAAGAGCGAGTTGAAAAAGCACGATGAAAGCGCGCACTGACAGGACAAAGACCAACTCCACGAGTCACGCGGAACGTCGTGCCCAATGGTTCGTAATGCGCCTGTATTCCGGAGACATGACTGCCGCGGATGCGTCTGAGCTGCACAGGTGGCTGGCCGCAGACCCTGGCCATCGCCAGGCGTACGAACACCTGTTGCATCTGTGGGATCTGTCCGGAGACCTGGTCGGTGACAAGGACATCGCGGCCCTGACCCGGGGCGCTTTGCGCGCCAGGACGCGGACGGGATTCGATCACCGCTGGCTTGGGTTGGCGGCGGCAGTGGTCTTGGCGGTGGTGACGGGCGTGTTGGGCAGGACGTTCCTGGGCACGACCGACGAGGCTCAAATTCTCGAAACAGCCCTCGGAGACCAGCGGACCTTCGTGCTGCGGGATGGCTCCAGCGTTACGCTCAATTCGGGCTCGCGCATACTGGTGGACTTCGATTCCCTGGGGAGGCGGATCCTGCTGGACTTCGGGGAGATCTTCCTCGCGGTCGCGAAAGACCCCGAGCGGACCTTGACCATAAGGGCCGGCGATCACGTGGTCACCGCGCTCGGCACGAAATTCAGCGTCCACCTGGCAGGTCACCGACTGGAGATCGCGGTGGCGGAGGGGAGGGTCGCCGTCAGCGACGACAACATTCGTTTCCCGCGACAGACCGAGTCCCTGGCGAGGTTCGAAGCCGGGAGCCTGATTCTCGGCGCCGGCTCCGTGGCCACGTTTGAACAGGACCAGCAAACCATCCAGGAAGACAGGATCGGTGAAGTCGAACGATTGCAGAGTTGGCGCAGCGGCCGGGTCCGTTTCGAGGATCAGACCCTGATGGACGTGATCAGCGAGGTCAATCGCTACAGCCGGGTGAAGGTTCTGATCGAGGACAGCACGATCGCCGACCTGCGCATCAGCGCAGTCCTGAACCTCGATCAGGTCGAAATGACGGGCCAGGTGGAGCTGCTGCTCTCGTCCCTTGAAGACATTCATCCCATCAAGGTTGTTCGGCATCCAGACCGCTTTGTGCTGATTGCTAGTCCGGTCAGAACGTAACAGGCCCCAAAGCGACATTTTCCGTTGAGGATGTGGCCATCCCAGCCGTTCTACAGGAACGCTGGTCCCGGCGGCCAGAAACAACGTCACAGCCTTTAGCAGGATGAACATGATTCTCAACGCCTTGATTTCCGATTGGGCGACTCGGCTCGCCCTCCCTGGTGCCGCTGTTTGCGGACTGTTGGCGTTCAACTTCGCGAGCGCCCAGGAAGTTGATTTCGACATCGATTCTCAAGCTACAGACCAGACGCTGCTCGAAATAGCAGAGGTCGGTGACGTGCAGATCGTGTTCGTTCCGGATGCCGTCGAGGAGAGTCAATCTCCAGAAGTACGCGGCAGCCAGTCGGTTCAGTCGGCAATCGAAAAATCACTCGACACCACCGAACTGGTGTACGAATTCAAGGCGCAGAACTTTGTTGTCGTGAAGCAGGAGAACGCAACAGCGGCCCAGCCACAGGCAGTGGTTTACAACACGGGGGCGCAACCGGTCCTGCTGGCCCAGCTTCAGAATTCCGAGGAGCCCCTGGAACCGTCGGGCGCAACCGCGCCGGACACGGAGGAGCCATCCCCCGACCCGGATATCGGACCGGTCGACGAAATCGTGGTGACAGGCACCCGACTGCGTGACTCGAGCCCAACTTCGCCCGTGCAGGTGTTCACGATAAACGACATGGAACGCATGGGGATCAACAGCGTCGAGGGGTTTGTCCGTGCCCTGCCGCAAAACTACGCGGGACACACGCAAACCTCCGCAATAGACAACTCCAGCAGCGTAGGCACGCTCGGTGTCGCGACCGCGAACCTGAGGGGTCTCGGCTCGGATGGCACATTGGTGCTGATCAATGGGCGCCGAACCGCGACAACTCCGACGATCCAGGGATCCAACATCAATCTCAACTCGATTCCATTCTCGGCCATCGAGCGGGTCGAGGTGCTCACTGATGGCGCCGCCGCCATTTACGGCGGCGATGCGGTCGCCGGCGTCATCAACTTCATTCTCAAGCAAGGCTATGACGCCGAGGAAAGACTCGCCATGCGGTACACCAGTGGCGGCAATGGCGGCGATTCCATGCTGATCGCCCCAACCTTTGGCGTAGGCTGGGGGTCGGGGTCCCTGAGCGGCAGCCTTCGGATCGAGACGATTGATCCGGTCGTCGCCGCAGAGACGGGCTTCACCACGCTCGACTACACCTCCCTCGGCGGATCGGACCAGAGAACGCAACCAGGACCCTTCCATCCCCTCGTGATCAGAAACGCGCTGACCTTTCAGCCTCTCGGCGGCGTCGATCCCTCAAGAGACGGGTCAGTGCCGGTGGCCCTTGCGGACATATCCATGGCGAATCTCGCGCCATACGATTCCGTTCCCAGACATCTGACCGACGAGCGGGAGTCAACAACGGCCTTCCTGTCCATCGAACAGAGGCTCGCCGAGTCCATAGACGGCTACCTGGAATTCAACTACGCCAGCTATGAGAGTTACGCCGAGCGCGGCGGGATCTTTGCCAGGAATGCGCTCGTACCCCCCAGCAACGCGTTCAACGATACCGGCGTCCCCCTGCTCGCCGGCTATCGCTTTCAGACCGAGACGGAAAACGGCCTGATCGAGCCCTCCACGAATCAATCCGCGACCGATAGCTACGGGGTGGTGCTCGGAGCCATTGCCGAACTGCCGTTCAGAAACTGGCAAATCGATACGTTCGTCAAGTATGCCGAGGAGGAAGCATGGATTCGCGCGTTCGACGGCCCCAACCTGACGGAGCTCGCAGCACGTCTGGCCGATTCGAATCCGGCAACCGCATTGAATCTCTTTGGCGACGGATCGCAGCAGACCGAAGCGGCCGTCGCCAACCTGTTCGAGGTCTCCACGCATCCCTGGTCGCTACCGACAAGCGACACGAACGACACCACGCAGTATTCCATCTCCGCGAACGGCGACCTCTTTTCGTTGCCGTGGGGGGACATCGCGGGCGTGCTCGGTTTTGACTACCGAAAGGACTCTCGGACGTTTTCGGGATATCTCGCAACCACCCTGCTCGAGACAGCACCGGAGCGGGAGGTGAACGCGCTCTATTCCGAGGTCATGATTCCGATCGTCGGCGACGGCAACTCCATGCCGGGGATACATGCCCTAGAATTCAGGGCGGCGGCCCGATGGGAAGAATATGTCATCAATGGTCCGTTCGGAGGTGTCGGCAGTAGCAACGAGCAGCGGAAGTTTGCCGAAACCTCACCGTCCATCGGCGTCGCCTGGCACATCACCCCCGGCCTCAAGATCCGCGCAAATGTCGGGGACACTTTCAAGGCGCCGAGACTCGATCAGCTCTTCGGGGCGCCAGACCCGAGGGTCACCTACTTCTCCACCATCATTCCAGGCCTGCTCGCCGGCGCCGGCGTGTTCACCGATCCCGACACGGGTTCACCCTTTCGGATCTATCCGACGAACTCTGGAGGCAACCCCGATCTCGAGCCGGAAGTCTCGGATACCTTGACCGTGGGATTCGACTACGCTCCCGAAGGTGCCCTGACCGGCTTGCGAATCTCCGCCACCTATTCGGAAGTCGATACGCAGCAGGTCGTGGCACGGACCTCGTCCGTGCTGTTCGATGTTCCGGAGGAATTCGTGGGGGTCGCCGCAGGACGTGACGCAAGCGGCAACATCGTGCAGTGGAACCTTTTCCCGGTGAATTTCTCGCTGGAGACGGCTCGCGCAGGGGATCTCGACATAAGTTACGACTTCGATCCCGACTGGGGTCATGTCCAGCTTGGGGCTTCCGGCACCTACACCTACGAGCGCAGCGTGACATTCCTGCCCGGCGGAGAGGCTGTCGAATCGCAGGAGACCCTGAGTGGGCCCGACCGCCTCAAGTATCGAGCCTGGTTCGCCTGGAGCAATGGGCCCTGGGCGGCAACGCTCAACATGAACTATTCGAGCAGCTACGAAAACAATATCTCGCGGGTGCAGGATCAGGTCGATGGCTATACCTGGTTCGATCTGACCGGGAGCTACGAGTTTGGCGAGGGCTGGCGAGTCGATGGAGGCATCCGGAATCTCACGGACGCGGATTTCCCGTTTGTCGATCAGCGCCAACCATTCGACCCGCGACGCGTGGACATCATGGGTCGCACCGGCTACCTCGAGCTGTCGAAGTCCCTTGACCTGCTGTGACATTGATGCAGAACCTGCGATGAACCGGACAAGAGTGGTGACGGGGATGGCAAGAGCCTGGCGTATCGGCGCATTGCTGGCGTTAGGCGCTTGCGGCGATCCGGGAAAAGCGGAAGGTGACCCCACCGCCACCCATACAGAGCCCGGCATGGAGTTCTTTCATGGCAGCTTCGACGATGCGCTCGCAAAATCTCGGGAACAGGGCAAGAAGGTTTTTGTGGACGTCTACACAACGTGGTGCGGGCCGTGCATCGTCATGCAGGAGACTGTTTTTCCCCTGCCCGAAGTTGGCGATTACTTCAACGCACGATTCGTGAACTACAAGCTGGATGCTGAAGATGAATCCCTCATGGGACCGGAAATCGCAGCGCGCTATGAGGTGAGGTCGTATCCAACGTACCTGATTCTCGACAGCGAAGGTGCGGAGATCGGTCGCGCCACGAGCGGCATGTCCGGAGATCAGTTCATCGCCTTGTTCAGCCAGATGCTGGGCGAGACCGAGTCGCAGTTCGAGACGATAAAGGCGCGCTTCGACGCGGGCGACCCATCGCCACCGGTGGTGCAAGAGTACCTGGATGCGGCGATTGTCAATCAGAGCATGGGCGGCGATTTCGATTACGAGCGATATGCGGAGCTAAAGAAGGTAGCGGGCGACTACTTTGCGAGTCGGGATCATTCGGACCTGGTCAACGAAACCGATGCGCGCCTGATCGCGACGTATTGGGACAAGACCCCTAGGGGCGATTCCCTGGTTGAATTCGTGATCGACAACTACGATGCATTCGTTTCGGTTTCTTCCGAGGCGGCCATGAGTCAATTCGTTCTTGGCGCCACCTGGTACTCGGGGCTGGATGCGGCGCAGCTCGGAGACGGAAGCTATCGAGCCTTGCTCGACGAACTTGGGGAAGAACCCTTGTCCAAAGCCGTCGCCTACGATCTTGCGCGAGACCCCGAGAGTGCGCTCCGCCCGGAGCGAATGCGCAGCACGTTCCAGATGATGGACCTTGTTGCGAGCGAGGATTGGGGCGCGGTAGCGACTGAATGGGAGCGTCGAATTTCGACCGCAGGCACTACCGTGGACGCGCGAACGTACAGTTCAGCGGCGAGGGACCTGTCCGGGTCGCCCGAGGCCGCACATCAAGCCCTTGCGCTCGAGTACTTTTCCAAGTCCTATGAACTGGACCCTTCGGACGGCTTCATCGTGGCGGTATATGTCGGACAGCTGCAGCACGCTGGTCAAGAAGGGCTCGCGCAGCGACTGACGGAGGAATTCCGAGCTTCCCTGGGCGATTCCGCTGAAGACCAGCGCCAACTCGAGCTCTTCGACAGACTGACCTCCCATTTCTCGGAATAGTACCCGCAGCGCATGTCCCGAGAATCTGCGCTGCAAGGGCGGTGCCCGGAGTCAGCCGTCAGCCGGGCAAGTCGCCAGATTTAGTCGCGCGGAGTTGGCGAACTCGGCGTTTCGGACAATCTTCCAAAACGAAATTCGCTGGTGCGCCGGTGATCTGGCAAGCGCCGATCAAGGCGCAAGCACTTAGTGCGGTAGCGGCCACGCGCCCGGGTCCACCTTCGCGCCTCCAGCCAATCCGGAAGTCGCACCCCATCGAACCCGGCCAAGGCGGCACCATGCATCCGAATTGAAGGCCTGGGTGTTGTTTCAGACGCTCAACCCGCCGCTTGCGGACGAGGGATTCAGCGGCACCGTTCTGCGCCGCATCAGGCGGCGCCTGTGGCTGCGCCGCATCGTACTTGGAGCAGCGGCGGCGGTCGGAGGCGTATTGGCGCTCGGCCCTCTCTTCGAACTGGCTGTCGCGCTCTCCGAAGGACTCGTTGTCGCTGCCACGCGATGGAACGATCCCGCCTGGCTGGCGCAGCACCAGGCGCTCGTGATCACGGCGCTGGCGGCCCTGGCACTGCCTGGAGCGATTCGACTATTGGAACGCTAGCGCAATCTGTCCCAATTATTGGGTGACGTCTGAGCAGCGCATCCGTCAGCTTCGGGACCTTTGTGGTCTTATGTGCCCGCCAGTGTTGGGCCAGCCAATGTTGGGAACGCAGCGATGAGCACCATAGACCTCGATAGCGAAGCGCGGGATCGACGCCGCCTGGACGCGATCCCGGTGTGGGGCGCCGGGCCGATACCCCCGGCGCGCGACCGCGACGAGGTCGAGCAGGTCCGCGGCTTCACCGATGTCCTGCGCATCTTCATTCGCACCTGGCCATACCTGGTGCCGATGGTGCTGGGCTACTGGCGCGAACGCGCCGTCGTCAGTTGGTCCAGCTGGCAGCGGGCGGGGACCACCGACTGGAACTACCGCTACGTCCCGTTTCTCGTTACCGCGCTGTTTGCCGTCGGGCTGCTGACGGGGCTCATCAGCCACGGCGAGGACTGGCAATACGACTACCTTATCTATGCCGCGATCCTGATGACGCTCCTGGTCTGGGCACTCATGTTCGTACGAGGCCAGACGTTCGTCTGGAGCGCCGTTGCGCTGGTCATCCTCGGTGTCGCCACCAACCTGTTTGCCATTCTTGCCGTGACCGGCTGGCGGGACAACGTATTCGTCGGGCTGGTCAGCTTCGGCTGCCTGTTCATGTGGCTGCTGCAGTATCGCTTCGTCGAGGGTGAGCTGCAGCTTCGCCTGCGCCTCGGCTGTCACCTCGTGTACTACTACATCATCGTCTGGGGGTCGATGCTGGCGGGGATCGTGACCGGTCTTTTTACCATCGACCTGCTGAACCAGTCGATTCTCCAGGCCGAGCCGCTGACGCCGTTCCTGGCGGGCTTTATCGGCCGCGAAGACCTTGCCGCCGGCGCGCTGGAAACGCTCACGGAGGCGCAGCGCCAGGAACTGCAGTGGACCTACATGGTCATCATCGTCACTGTCGGCCTGCTGACCTTTCCGTTCACGGTGGCGCTGCCCTACTACAACGTCTGGATCATGCAGCAGATCAACCAGGACCTGCGCCTGGCCCTGGTCGAGCGCTGGCACCAGTTGTCGCTGCGCTATCACGGCGACCACCGGGTCGGCGATTCGGTGTACCGCATCTACCAGGACTCGGCGCAGGTCACCGCCATCATCGGCATGCTGGTCAGCGTCGTCACCCAGGTGACGCAGTACACGATGACCATCTTTTTTGTCGCGGCGCTGGACCCGATCCTGGGCCTGATGGGCGTCACCATCGCCATCTTCGCACTCGGCTGGGCGCGCTGGTTTTCGCCGCGGGTAAGGACGCGTTCCCTGGTAGCCCGGGAGACCAATTCCGACCTGACCTCGCGCATCCAGGAGGTCCTCGGCGCGGTCAAGGTCACCAAGGCGTACGGGCGCGAGGCGGATGAGCAGCGGCGCTTCGAAGAAGACAGCGTCGTCGCGTTCAATGCAGCCCACAGGGTGCGCTCGCTGGTCGCCATCGTCGGCATCATCATGTTCACGCTGGCAGCGGCGATCCTGCTTGGCGGCGAATTCCTCATGGCGATCTGGGCCAATACGGGTCGAGAGACCTTTGCCGCGGTGCTGATCGGACTGATAGGACTCTCCTTCGTGCGCTGGAACCTGGCCGCGTTCCAGTGGGCGCAGGGCGAGTTCTTCAAGGCCAGCGGACAGGTGCGGGGACTGGTGCGCGACTGGACCTCCGCCCAGGACATGGCAATGGGCCTCGACCGGGTGTTTGCGATCCTCGATATCGAACCCGACGTGAAGAATGCGGTCGATCCGATACCCATGCCGGAGTTCGAGAAAGAGATCCGCTTCGAGCACGTGAGCTTCGCCTACGAATCGGCAAGGCCCGTGCTGCGAGACGTGACTTTCACCGCGCCCGCCAGCTCCATCAACGCCATCGTCGGCCCCACCGGCAGCGGCAAGAGCACGCTGGTCAGCCTGCTGACGAGACTGTTCGATCCGGACACGGGAGCGGTCAGCATCGATGGCAACGATGTGCGCGCGCTCGACGTGGAGAGTCTGCGCGCCAACGTCTCCATCGCCCTGCAGGAGAATGTGCTGTTCGGAATGAGCGTGGGCGACAACATTCGCTACGTGGTGCCGGACGCCACCGATGCGCAGGTTCTCGAAGCGCTGCGCGTCGCTTGCGCCGACGACTACATCGCGGGGCTGCCGGAAGGACTGGACACCATGCTCGGCGACCGCGGCGGACGGCTGTCCACGGGTCAGCGGCAGCGGCTGTCGATCGCCCGGGCGGTGGTGCGCGACGCGCCGATCCTGATCCTGGACGAGCCCACGGCGGCGCTGGACGCCGAAACCGAACATCGGGTGCTGGAACGGCTGGCGGCCTGGGGCGCGGGAAGAGTCATATTCCTCATCACGCACCGCATTTCGACCATCCAGCGGGCGGACCAGATCCTCTACCTGGATGGCGGCGAAATTCTCGAGTCCGGCAGCCATGACGAGTTGATGCAACTCGATGACGGCCGCTACCGGCGCTTCGTCGAAACCGAGGCCGACCTGGCGCGGGGCACGACGGGAGAGTCGCAGTGAGCGAGTCCGTCGTCATCGGCAAATCCCTCGATGCGCATGAGCGGTCGCTGGATGCGGCGGCAAGTCCGCTGGATTCGGATACGGACCTCAATTTTCGCGATACCTGCCGCGTCATCGGCAGGGCGATGACCTACATCAAGCATTTTCCCTATCGCTTCGCCGCCAAGTTCGTGCTCTTTGCCATGTCGCTGATGACCCCGCTCGTCCTGCCCTGGCCGATCAAGATCGTCATCGACAACGTGATCCTGGCGAAGGCCGTGGCCCCGGACGCATTCCCGGCCTACTTCAGGCCGTTCGTCTCGTTCCTGGATGGCCGAACGCCGTTCGAAATGATGGTGTGGGTGCTGTGCCTCGGCGTCGCGATGGTGTTGCTGATCGGCGGCTTCGGGTCGACCGGCGGCTCCAACGATCAGACCGATGCGGGGATGGCCCAGGGCCACGACAAGGCGACCCAGACCGAGAACGAGGCGAACGCGGCGTACAGCAAGTTCGCCGGCCTGGTGGGATTCATCGAGTTCCGTCTGCAACTGCGCCTCAGCCAGGCGCTCAATCACCTGCTGCGCTCGCAACTGTTCGAGCGCATCCAGACGCTGCCGCTGCCGCTCCTGAACGACCAGAAAATCGGCGACAGCCTGTATCGGGTCATGTATGACACGCCGGCGCTGACCAACGTCTTCTTCCAGACCATCATGTCGCCGGTCGGCGCCATATTCACGGGCACGCTGGTGCTCGTGGTGATGTCGTTCAATTATGGGCAGGCGCCCGAAATCGTCTGGCTCGCCATCTGCATCCTGCCGATGCAGTTCCTGGCCATGCTGCCGTTCCCGCGCGCCATGCGCCGTCGCAGCCAGGCGAGCCGCGCGGCGGGGTCGGTGACCACGGGGAACATCGAGGAAGGCATCAGCAACGTGCTGGCGGTGCAGAGCCTCGGCGGAAACAGGCGCGAACGACAGCGTTTCCGCGGTCACAGCGACGAATCGTTCAAACGCCACCGGGCCGAAGTGCTGGTGGGCGTGATGTACGGGGTCGCCAACGGCATGGCAAGGGGGCTGATGGGCCTGATCGCCTTCTACTTCATTAGCTCCCGAGTCATCGAAGGCGTACTGACACCGGGCGACTACGGAGTGCTGTTCTTCTATTACGCCTGGCTCTCGGGCTCGGTCACGGCGCTGCCTTACCTCTGGATCCGCATTCAGGCGGACATTCCGGGAATCCGCCGGGTGTTCTTCCTCATGGACCTGCCGAGCGAAACGGCGCGTCACGGTGCGGAGTTGGGTTCAATCGACCGCGGCATCGAGATGTCCGGCGTCGGCATGGCCTATCCCGACGGTCGCGAGGCGCTGCGCGACATCGACCTGACGCTGGACGTGGGCGAGATTACGGCGCTGGTGGGCCCGACCGGGGCGGGCAAGACCAGCCTGGCCTACCTGATCCCGGGATATCACGATGCGAGCGCAGGCACCATTCGTATCGATGGGCGCGACATCAACGACATCTCTCTCAAGAGTCTGCGCGACCAGGTGTCCTACGTGTTTCAGGAGACGCAGCTCTTTTCGGATTCGATCCGCGACAACATCCGCTACGGCAAACCGGACGCGACGCGGGAAGAAGTCGAGCGCGCCGCCGGGATTGCCGGGGCGCACGATTTCATCAGCAGGCTGCCGGAGGGTTACGACACGCGACTCGGCACGGTGACCAGCAAGATCTCCGTCGGGCAGAAACAGCGCATCGCCATCGCGCGCGGCTTGATCAAGCCGGCGAGCGTCCTCGTGCTGGACGAGCCGACTTCGGCGCTCGACCCGGAGACCGAGTCATACCTGGTCCAGGCATTGCACGAGGCCGCGAAGGACCGGCTGGTCGTCATCATCGCGCATCGACTGTCGACCATCGCCAACGCCGACAAGATCGTGTTCCTCGACGACGGCAAGATCCTCGAGCAGGGCAGCCACGAGGCGCTGATGGCGGACGCCGACGGTCACTACCATCGGTTCGTCACGCTGCAATCGGCACGCGCGACGGGGTGACGGGCGGCTTGGTCCAATATCCGGGCCCGGTCTGAAGGGCAGCGCCCAGAATCAGCGCTACCCGAGCAAGCGGCCGGGTTCCAGTCCCGCGGAACTGGCGAACTCGCCGGCGGGGATCTTCCCCCCGCCCCTCGGGCGCACACGCAGCACCTCGACGCTGCCGCCGTCCGCCGCCACTTCCATGCCCTTGTCGCCGACGCGCAGCACCGTGCCCGGTCGGGCGTCGGTTTCGACGCCGCGACGGGTATCGAATAGCTGCAGCCGCTTCCCATTGCACAGCGTCCAGGCACCCGGCTGCGGATTGCAGCCGCGGATCAGGTTATAGACGTCGGCCACGGGCTTCGACCAGTCGAGCTCCGCCTGCTCGGCGCGGCACCAGCCTTCGTAGCTGCCGGCACCGGGATCCTGGTCGATCTTCGGCGCCTTGCCGTCGCGCACCAGCTCCACCGACTCGATCATGGCATCCACGCCGAGCGGGAACAGGTGGTTGAAATACACGCTGCCGAGGGTGTCGTCCGGCCCGATGTCGACTTCCTTCTGGAGCAGGATCGGGCCCGTGTCGAGGCCGTTGTCCGGCCAGAAGATGCTTAAGCCCGTCCTCGTTTCGCCGAGGATGATCGGCCAGTTGATGGCACTCGGCCCCTTGTGCATCGGCAGCAGCGAGGGGTGATACTGGATCGTGCCCAAGGTGGGGATATTGAGTGCTTCCTCGGGAACGAACAGCGTGACGTAAGCCATCACGCCCAGGTCCGGCCTGAGTTCGCGCATTGCATCCCAGACACGGGGCCGGCGGAACGACCTCGGCTGGAACACGGGCAGGCCGCGTTCGATCGCGCACTCCTTCAAAGGGTCCGGCGGGCCACCCTCGTTGTCCGGCGCCGTGAACACGGCGACCACGTCTTCGCCACGCTCAAGTAGCGCCTCCAGGACGGCACGCCCGAACGCCTGCTGGCCGTTGACGATGATTCTCACGATTCCCTCCTCTCATTGTTCGATTCGTCGTCTCGCGCCGCATTGTTCCGCGACCAACGCCACCGTGCCATTGTGAAGTGTGGAAACCTCTATCTATCCGGCCGTCGGGGCGCAGCAACCAGCCGCTCCTTGAATGCAGCGGGCGCAAGGATGGGGACAGGGAACGAGTCCGCGAGCACCAGCAGGTCGGCGTCACCGGAGATCAACGCGTCGGCATGGCCGGCCAGCGCAAGCTCCAGGAAGGCGCGGTCGGACGGATCCCGGCAGCGGGGAATCTCCATCGGCGAGTCCGAAACGGCAACGGCCTCGCACCAGGGAAGATAGTCGGCGAGAAGGTCCGTGCGTTCATCGGGCGAAAGCCGAAAGCGGGGATAGGCGAATACACGAATCAGCTCCTCTACGGTTCCCCGGCTGGCGAGCGGCAGAATCCGCTTCGATTGCCAGGCACCCCGCAACCAGGACAACGACCCTGCATGAAACACCAGGGCTGAAACCAGGACGTTCGTGTCGAGAACTACGCGGCGAACCGTCACGAGTGTCGTGACACGACGCTAACCCGCATATCTCACCAAGGGCCGCGATGATCGCGCAGGATTTTTTTCGCGTGCGGGTGCTCGCGAGCGGAAACATAGCCGCCGCTTATGGTGTAGCGAGCACGTGCCCGCACGCGGAAAAAAGACCAGCGAGGGCGCGGCAGCGCAGTCTGTACCCGGTAGAACCTTCACGAAACGAATGCATCTGATTGAAACGCAATGACAATCAATCACTCGACAAGCGCCTTGGTGATATATGCGGGCTAAGGCCGACGCGCCCAAGCCACCGCATCGGCTACGTCGTTCTCTGCAATGCCGAGTTCGGCGAGCTTGGCGCGCACCGCGTCGGCGCGGTTGATGCGCACAGGCGTGAGCATGATCCGGCCATTCTCCTCAGTCACATCGAAGTACTCGGTGACCCCGACGGCGGAGACTATGGCCTTGGGAAGGGTCAACTGGTTCTTGGCCGTCAATTTCGCGAGCACAGTCAACTCCTCAAGGAAAGAATACAATGAAACAATAATTCCTTACTTTCGTCATTGCAAACAACGGGTCAAGGAACCCTAAGGGTATCTACCTGCCTTCTGCCGTGCCCGGGCCGGACGGTTTCCACGCCTGCGGCAGCCTGGCAGCGATCTCCTTGCCGATCCAGATCCGCGGCCTCGAATGCTTGTAGTCCTGCTCCTTCTCGCGCTCGCGCACCAGCGGCACGGCCCGGTCGAAGGCGGCGCGGAAGTCCGCGTCGATCAGGCTATCGCGGTAGAAAGCGGCCCCGAAATAGGTGTACTCGCGCCCATTCTCGCAACCGAACGACGTGCGTCTCGCGCTGGCCGCGGTGATGACCATGGCGCGCGGCGACTTCAGGGCCTTGATGAAACCGCCGGAGAAGCACGCCGAGACCACGACAACGCGCCACGGCAGTCCCGCACCGTCGACGATCTCGCCGAGTTCCCCGGCCGAAAGATCGTTCAGCCCCAGGTTCTCGAACGACACCGACAGCCGGTGCTTTTTCGAACCGTGGCTAGTGATATGCAGGAACAGCAGGTCTTCGGGACCCATTCTTGCGGCCATCCCCTTGAGTACGGTGTTGAGGTTCGGACCGTTGGCCAGGGGCAGTTCGTCGATGGTATTGCGGCTGTTGACGAGCAACACGGTGCGACCCTGGGCTGCAAGCTTCTCCCGGAACAGCGCCTCGACGTGCTTGACCTCGCTTTCGAACACGTCCTCCGCCGCGTCCGGGGCAAAGCCCACGAAGTAGATCTCGGCGTTGTCGTCCGAGGAGGGTCGCACGCGGTCAAGGGCGGCGCGCACGAGTCCGTGCTGCGCGTAGTAGACACTCTCGACGTCGAGAGGTTTTTTCTCCGGAACCGCCTCGTCGGGTTCCGCGCCTGCGGCGAATCCGGTCAGGACGATCGCGATGCAAGACACCCAGCGACCCGCGAAGGCCATCCACAGCTCCCGTCGAATCCGGAACCGCAAACACGCAACGTGCGAATGGGCGGCGCCGGAAAGTTGAACGTGTCGGGAGCATAGCAGTGCCCCACGGCCGGCGCTTCCGGCTTTCGCCCGTGGCCCGGCCCCACTCGTCGTCCATGCAACAACCGCCCCCGGTCGCTAACGCTCCCGGAAACGCTTGTTCCATGGCAGCGAAGGCACTTATCATAACTCCATGTTTTTAGCGGTTTTTTACTTTTTTGATGCCCGCTGGCCAACAAAACGACACCTACAAGACCCGCGAATCAATGCCGCCTCCTACGACGCTCTGACACCCGAACTACAGATTGCCGCTCGAGGCTCCGAGAATAGGCATCCTGCGCGCGGGCACTAACATCGCGCCATGGAACGACGAAACAAGATCAACGAAGCCGTCCTGGCGCTCCTCTATGTGCGGATACACGAACGTCACAGGACGATATCGGGTGCGCGCCCCTGGAAATAGTTCCATTCAGCGGCTATGGGGCACCTTCTCCGCAAAGGACTCATCTCCGATCCGGTGACCAAGGCCAAATCGGTGGGAATTATGTAGCAAAATCAGCAAGACCGTCGCCCGTCTCTCCAGGCCGTCATACCGCTAGGCAGGTGTCGCGGGCGTTAGGCGGCTAACGCCGTGAGTCCCGCTCGAACCTGTATTGTCGGCATCCGTGCGATCCGACACCCAGTGGAACTCGGCAGGACACTCGGCGCCAAAGTAGGGGCGCACGTTACCCAGTGGAGGGCGGCTAAACCACATATTGGGGACCGCCTGGAAAGGTGCGCGCGTCAGTTCGGCAAGGTGCAGTGGTCCTTTAGGATCCCGACAACCACGCGGCCCGATGGAAAGTCCGCTGACTGGGGCTCATGCAGGAAGTAGATCCTGTCTACGTGCGGTCGTAGCTTAAGGTGCCACCAGAACACCTTGTCGGTCCCTCGATGGCGTCGAGTGCGATCACGCTTGCAAAGCTTGTGTTTTTTCGTGCGTCCATTCTCATCCGACGTGTCACAGCCCACTTTAGCGCTCAGGACACTCGACAGATGGTCCGGGTCGTGGTCGGAGAACTCGTGAAAGCACGTTGCGCCATGATCGCTGAGACCTCCCAAGCACCGAATCAGTTCGTCGCGAACTTCGATGTAGGGGCGGCTAAAGTCTCTCAGCCCGCGCCAAACTCCATCGGCCCAGTCTAGCGCCGGGAAGGCGGAGGGAGCCAGTCGCTCGAACATTCCTTCATCCGCCTTTTCCCGCCGTATGACCGCACGAAAGAACCCAACGTGGTCTGACTCTTCGGTCACGAAAAACACACTGGTCGAAACACCCGCCACGACAACCGGGACAGGACCACGCGGCACTTCGGGTGACGCAAGTGGCAGAACCGCCACCTGATCACCCTGTGTACATCGGGCGTGTGCCCAGGCCACCCCCGGCGAGAACCAGACGCCGCCCGAAAACTCCACATCGTATTCGACGAGTTCGGGGTCCTCGAAGTCATTCGCATGATCGAGGGCCAACCTGAGCTGGCTCACGACGTCGTGTTCCAGTCGCACCGCGCAGTCCGGCTCGAACAGAGCGGAGTAGAGTTGAACCCCGTTCCCAAGGTCCGAGTTGTAGTAGTCACGGTGCTTGACAACCCCTTCTTTTCGCTCGCGTGCTAGGTCAAGCCGCTCGACCAACTGGTCAACTGCCCTCGAAAACTCCTCTATGCCGACTTCGGTCGCGGCAGCCCAGGACGACTCCTCCAGCACGAATCGGGCGGTCACGGCCTGCGCCGCCGCTGCGAGGCCAACGCGGCGAGATCGACTTGCGTTTGGTCGAAGAACCCGTTAGGCCAAGCTGAAAGCTGGCCCGTTTCCCGAAGTTCCATGGACTCAAGCATGGGCCCAGCTTGCCCTTCGGCCCGGAAGAAGTGGATCGCGACCTGCTCGGGAACAAGAGGCGCGCGACCGTCGGCGACTGCCAATCGGATGCCGTTCAGCACGTGGTCGCTGTGGGTTTCGACGAATATCTGCACGCCATCCGCCGCAATCTGCGCGAGAAAACCGCCTATGCTTGACTGGCCTGCGGGGTGCAGATGGGCTTCTGGATTCTCCACGAGTAGCAAACCGCCAGTTTCAGCACGTAGCGCTGCGACGACGATTGGGAGGGCATAGGAGATGCCGAAGCCCGCGTTCGGCGCACGCGTCCACTCGGTCAGAGCGCCTGGCGCCTTGAAACGCAGGCGGGTGACGGACGTGTTCGGGAACCACTCAGCTTCGATCTGAATCGGTCGGACGATCTTGGTCATCCAACTCTCCGTCTGATGTAGAAGCCCGGCCACCTGCGAGTCGGTCTTGGAACCCTCGAAACGACCCTCGCTGACCGCCGACCTGTCAGCCGATGCCAGAACCTGTGCCACGAACTCGCCTCGCGAACCGACATCTAGTTCGGCAACGTCCGCGGCACTTGCGCTCAGTACGTCACGAGGGCCGAGGCGTTCGGCGCCCAAGTAGCAGAACCGCGGCGCAGGTCCGGCGATTGGCCCGGGGAAGTTGCCGGCCCGGTCAACCACGATCGCGTTCAGCGTCTGGCTACCGTTGCTCTCTGAGGCGCGAAAAGACCAGCGCCAGTGGCTGCCCTGCGCATCCAGCAACTCGACCGCAGCCAAGTCCTCGCTGGCCTCCCGATGAATGACGTCCTCGGCCCCGCCCAACTCCAGCGTGTCGACGCCGTTCAACTCGACATGGTTCTTGTCCAGTTGCCTCGACATCTGCCGGGCCAGAAGGAGCGCGTGAAGAACCGAGGTCTTTCCGGCACCGTTGGCACCCGTTAGAACCGTTAGATTTGCGGCGTTCAGACTCAGGTCTCGAAACCGCTTGAAGTTCTCCAGGCGAACCTCCGTGATCACAGAATCACCTCCTCTGCCGCCTCGCGAACCTTGCGAAGCCGGGTTCGAACGTTGCCTGCATCGCCCGTGCTCCCACTGATCGAACTGATGAAGTCCCAGTCGTGGGTCATCATATCCCGTGCACAACTCGCCAATCTCCCGGCGCGGCGACGTACGGCGCTACGTTTGTATTCGGCCAACACGGATCCCCAACTCTCGAACAGCGCACGGTTGATCGGACTTCGGCGAGTCTGTTCCCATGGCCACTTCCGAAAGGCGTGATCGCCGAACACGCTATACGCGTTTTCCATCCCACGAACGAAATCCCTTTGGAGTGTCTCGAGGTCGCCATCCGCTGAATCGTCGAGATATTCCGTCGCGCGGCCCAAGAACTCGTCGAAGCTGCCAATCATTGCGTAATCATCAGCGTCGTATATGCGGAAGGCGACGCATCGGAGTGCCACCTCCCTGTCCGCCATCCTTGGGTGGCCCCTCAGAGCCCCCCCGGTCGCTGTGATGAAGCTCTTGTCATTGACCAACTTTTTGAGGAACTCGCGTGACCGATTCCTGCTCATGCAGTGGCGGATCTCCTGGGAGCTCAGTGGGCTGCCGCCAGTATTGATTCGGCGAAAGATGTCAAACTTGACCCGATACGGGGTGTTTGGGTCGATTACGTGGGCAACAAACTGTGCGCCGTTCAAACGACGGCGGAACAGCGCATCAAGGTCCCTGAATCCCTGACCTTCCAGTTCGTGAAGGTAGTCCACCTTGCCCAGCTTGTCCTTTGGGTCGGTTACATATCGAAGGATCGTCGTCAATCGCTGGATACCGTCAACTACCTGAAGCCGCCCCGTCTCGTCCTCGTTGAAGTAGAACGATGGCAGCGGGATCCCCAGAAGAAGCGATTCGATCAACCCCCACCGCTGCCAATCCTTCCAAACATAGTTGCGCTGAAAGTCAGGCGCGAGGTCGATGTCTTGGTCGCGGATCATGTCTACGATTTGACGCAGCGAGTAGTGCTTCGTGTGGATTCGTATCTTCTCCGGATCCCAAGGCTCCACTTCGTCCCCAGGCAGATGTTCAGCGTCTTCTAGTTCAATGCCTGTCGCTTGGCTCTCGAAGTACTCCTCCCGTACTTCGTCTTGAATTGGTGATGGGTTATCGGGTGTTGGCATGGCTCGCTACTGGTATGGCTACCGATCTGTCGATACCGAGATGGGACCACTTCCCGCTGGTGAGGGTCGTCCCCTAGTGTGGTGTCCTAATTAAAACATTGTTTATAACGCGTCAGGGGATTATGCTGAGGGCATCGTTTCTGGGGGCTGTCCGATGCGGGTTGCGGCACCGATTGCACTGTCGGACGAGGAGCGGCGGACGCTGGACAAGTGGGCGTCGTCGCGCAGCGCGCCGGTGCGCCTGCGGGAACGTTCGCGGATCGTCCTGATGGCGGCCGGGGGGATGTCGAACAAGGAGATCGCCGCCGAGCTGGGGATCGACGCGAACAAGGTGGGGCGATGGCGGACCCGCTACGCCGAGGAGGGGCCGCGGGCGATCGAGAAGGAGCGGCCGCGCGGCGCCAACCATGGCGGCAAGGACAGCCGGGCGCAGGCGGCGTTGCGGGCCCGGGTGATCGAGGCGACGACGCAGACGGTGCCGGAGGACGCGACGCACTGGTCGTGCCGGTCGATGGCGCGCCACTTGGGCACGACCCACAGCTTCGTCAACCGGGTGTGGCGGTCGCACGGCCTCAAGCCGCACCTGATCCGCACCTTCAAGCTGAGCAGCGACCCGCGCTTCGAGGAGAAGCTGCGCGACGTGGTGGGGCTGTACCTCGACCCGCCGGAGAACGCGGCGGTGTTCAGCTTCGACGAGAAGAGCCAGATCCAGGCGCTGGACCGGACGCAGCCGGGCCTGCCGATGAAGAAGGGCCGGGGCGGGACGATGACGCACGACTACAAGCGGCACGGCACGACCACGCTGTTCGCCGCGCTGGAGGTGGCCAGCGGCAAGGTGATCGGCAGGACCTATCGCAAGCACCGCCACCAGGAAGTGCTGAGGTTCCTGCGCGAGGTCGACAAGGCGGTGCCCGCGGACCAGGAGATCCACATCGTGCTCGACAACTACGCGACCCACAAGCACGACAAGGTGCTCGACTGGATCGAGCGCAAGCAGCGCATCTTCCTGCACTTCACGCCGACCAGCGCCTCGTGGGCGAATCTGGTCGAGCGGTTCTTCGCGACGCTGACCGACAAGCAGATCCGGCGCGGCGCCTTCACCTCCGTGCCGCATCTCGAGAAGTGTCTGCGGGAGTATCTGCAGCGTCACAACGAGAATCCGCGGCCGCTGGTGTGGACCAAATCGCTCGGCGAGATCATGGTCAAGGTCGAACGCGGCCGCGCCGCATTGGCCGACGGTTCTTAATCATCATTTTGTTAAGGACACTACACTAGAGTGGGTTGCCGAGGCCTACGATGGATCCTAGAGAACGACAAACTACCACAAACCGGATGTTGCCGAGGTGTTGCGACCGAACGCGGACCGCGCGGAACACCATGCGCCGCAGCGACGCCGGGCGCGCCTCTGGAAGTCTTTTCGGCGGGAACGGAAGGGAATCTGGCGCGCCCGGCGCCGCGTCAGCGGCTCGGGCCGGCGTACGGTTCAGTTTTGCTGGGCGATCCCCCGACCTTCGACGAGGACGATCCGGACCCGCATTGCTGCGTGCAGCCCCAAGATGCAGTTGCGGTGCCGTCACATGCGGCGACCGCGGCGTGTCTCGCGACATGGGCCGGCGGCCTCTTGTTCGGCGGCGATGGCGTCCCGGGGCTCGAGAGCCCGCAAGCGGCTGGCCGATGTACAAATCTGGCGCACCAAAACGACGCGGCCCCATTGTCGCGCCCGAATTCCGAGCGTCGGTCCCCAACTGGCCGTACACCGCTGCCCTTGCTCGCCGTCCGTGCGATTCGCGCATCGACTCGGTAACCCCCCCTCGAACCTTACAAGACCGCGTTGTTCCGGTGTTGTTCAGAAAACCGTTGACGGGACCTTCCCGACGGGAGTAGAGTTCTAGGTACAACATCGGAACAACAGGGGTCCGTCATGGTAACTCGCGTTTACTCTGCAAGCCTGAGCCAGTCCCAAGGGCGGTCAGGATATTCGATCATATTCCGGCATCCCGCGAGACTGGACGAGACGACAGGGAAACCTGGGATCAGGGTTCGTCGAGGCTTGGGGACCCGTGATGAGGCTGAGGCAGCGACGCTCAGGGATGAACTGAACACGCTGCTGGCGGATTCCAGATACCGCGCCCCGGCAGCTCGCGCCGACGCCGAACGACGTTTCGATCCTCGCGTCGTCGATATCTACTTCGACAAGATGACGCCCCAGGAGTTCGACTTCCGCAGGCTTCGCGACGAGGCAGTTCCCCTGCCGTCGCGTGACCCGAACGGCTATCGGCACGTCCTGCTGCTCGGCACAACAGGGGCCGGCAAGACGACCCTCCTTCGGCAGCTCATCGGCACCGACCCAACGGAAGAACGGTTCCCGTCAACATCGACCTCGAAGACGACCATCGCCGACACCGAAATCGTCATCGCCGACGGGCCATGGCGAGCGGTCGTGACTTTCGCGTCGAGCGACGAAGTGCGTGAGTATCTGAACGAGTGCATCTCGGCCGCGGTCCGCGTCGTTGTCCGGGATGCCGACAAAGCCGCTGACTCGATCGTCCTGCGGGCCCTGTTGAACCATGTCAATCAGCGCTTCCGGTTCAGCTACGTGCTCGGCAACGGCCCGAAGCCCGAAAAAACCGTCACCGATTTCAACGACGAGGACGAGGACGAAAACGCCATGTCGCGGGAAGATGCCGAGTTGTTCTCCGAGGAGGAGCGCAGCGCGCTCGATCTGTCAGTTACGGATGAGCTTCTCGGGTCGTCGGTGAAGCGCCTGCGAGAACTGGCTGAGCACCTCAGGATGCGACTGCATGCCGAACTCGACCTGAGTGCGGAAGAGGAAGACGACAAACGCGCGCTTGACGAGCTGTTGGAAGAGGAGCTCGACGCCATGCTGAGGGACGACGAGACCTTCCACGAAATCGCCGATGCCCTCATGGACGAGATCGAGAAACGCTTCGACTTGCTCCCTCCCGGCGCCGTCGCCCGAAATCGACAAGGCTGGCCGCTCACCTGGAAGGCAGAGTGGCCTGATGGCGAACGCAAAGAGTTCATCAGAGCGGTCTCTCGGTTCTCAAGCAACTATGCACCGTGGTACGGACGTCTATTGACGCCGCTCGTGAATGGGGTGCGCGTCGCCGGTCCGTTCTCTCCCAAGTGGCAGGACGGGCAGCAACCCGAACTTGTCCTATTCGACGGCGAGGGCTTGGGCCACACGCCGAAATCGTCCTCCTCCATATCCACGGGAGTGAGCCGGCTCATCGAAGTGGTCGACGCTGTGGTCCTCGTGGACAACGCGACACAGCCGATGCAGGCGGCACCACTCGCAGCAATGCGCGAACTTGTCGCGACGGGCAACGGCCGTAAACTGATCCTTGCCTTTACACACTTCGACGAGGTCAAGGGAGACAACCTTCCAAGTACCAACGAGAAAGCTCAGCACGTCTTAGCCTCTGCGGAGAACGTCCTGGCTGCCTTCGGTGAAGACCTTGGACCCTACGCGGAGCGGATCCTCCGAAAGCGCCTCGAAACGGCCCGGTTCTTCTTGGAGAACCTGCAGGAGCCGCTTTCAGTCGACGCCGCGGCGGGCCGTCGTACGATCCGCCAGCTCCTGAAGCTCCTGTCAGCCATCGATCACGTCGTCGAGAAGCCGCTGCCTACCGAGTCGCGTCCAGTCTATGACCGCATGAATCTTGTGCTTGCGATCCGTAGCGCCGCAGGAGCCTTTCGGGATGCGTGGAGACCGTTGCTTGGTCTTGAGTCCAAGCCTGGCTTCACCAAGGAGCACTGGACGAGGGTCAAGGCATTGAATCGCCGGCTCGCCGCCATGGGGAAGGACGAGTACGACACTTTACGGCCCGTCGCCGACCTGCGGCTGGAATTGCGGGACCGCATCTACATCTTCATCCAGAGCCCGTTGCGATGGGAAGGCCCAGTCCCGGCCGAGGAAGAGATGCAGACGAAGTACGACGCCCTGGCCGACAACCTCAGCGGTCGTTTGCTCGCTCTCGCTACTCGTCGCGTGTGGCGTGACCGCATCAAGGATTGGGAGCGCGCCTATCAGAAATCGGGGCGGGGCTCGACATTCGTTAGAGCGCGCATCATCGGTAACGAGATCTACGACCCCGCCGCCCCCGTCCCAGATATCGTGCCCACACTCGACCGCAACCAGTTTCTTAGAGAAGTGGTCGCTGAAGTCGAAGGGGCCGCTAAGGAAACCGGGGCATGTGTTCTGTAGCGCGGCGAGTTCGACGGGCCGTCGCCTCCATCACGTTCGACGAATCTAGCGTCGTTCAACCGCCAATAGGCGTACGGTCTCCTACGGCCCAGTGGTCCTGCACCATCTCCCACGGCGTCACGCCACCGTTGCCGCTCAACCCCCGCATCGGTACCCCTGTCCGGCAGGGCGCTAGCTTACGCACACCGGGGCGCACCCGGCACAGCAAGGGGCTATAAGGATGCCGTAGTCCGAACCACCGACACCAACTCGACTGCATGACGCGCGCCCCGCTATTGGACCCACAAAAGGGAGCGGCATCCGTTGGTATCGAATGACACCGGATGGCACCCTTTTGCATAGCCAGAATTGGACTTATCTAATTGATAAGCCATGATATTTTTAGACGACCCGGAGCGCATACCGTTGCAGAAAAACGCAGATCGACTTGCATCACATGCTTATTCCATGCAAGTGCCCCACGGTCGGCGCCTCCGGCTCCGTCTCTTTTCTTGCGAGGGGACGCCCCTCGCGCTCCCCGGCTGAGGGCTCCGGCCCGGCCCCACTCGTCGTCCATGCAACGACCGCCCACGGTCGCTGGCGCTGCCCGGAGACGCTTGT
This sequence comes from Pseudomonadales bacterium, assembly GCA_963668365.1. GTDB lineage: Bacteria > Pseudomonadota > Gammaproteobacteria > Pseudomonadales > Azotimanducaceae > VXNE01. Next base: position 2,032,379 of record OY764266.1, on the reverse strand, counting down.
TGGTGTTGGAATCCTCGATCCCCGTCAACGCCAGCCTTGCCGCCACGCCTGGTATTCGGCCGGCCGCAGGCGGTAGCGCGCGATGTTGCCTTCGTGGAGGCTCATTATCTCGGTCTCCACGACTTCGACGAATCGCGCCTGGTCCGCCGGGGACACCTGCTCCGCCGCGCGTTGCCGCGCCAGGGCAGTCGCGGCCTGCTTGCCCATTCCCGTGCCCACCACTGCGGCGACCACTTCGGCGACCAGCGCCCGGTAACGCAAGCGGAACGGGTCGGGCTCACCCAGGGACTGGCGGACTGCCGAGTACCGCGCGCTGGAGCGCTCGTAGGCCCAGACGAACACGTCGCGCAGTAGCTCGACGCGATTCAGCTCGTAGATGGCCAACACGCCGTCGATGTAGGCTCGCTCCGGCACGTCCACGAAGGACAGGGGACAGAGATTGCCGCGGACCAGCGGGATATTCGCCGCGAGGCGGGAGACCCGCTTGTTGACGTCCTCGAAACCCTGCAGGTAGGAGAGGTGCACGAGGGCGAAGAATGCCTGCTCGAAGGGGTCCGTGATCGCGGCCGCGGTATCCAGAATTTTCTCGAAGCACTCGTCGATGAGCTGCGGCACTTCCAGCGGATGGTAGACCGTGCCGGCGATGCCTAGCGGAATGCTCCGCAGGCGGCCGCCGGCCTGCGGGTCGCCAAGCAGGTTGTCCGCGAGCAGGGCGTGCAGGTTCAGGATGGTGTACCGGTTGAAGCCGATCTCGTCGGCCTGGTCGACGAGCAGCTCGATGGCCACCTTGTGGTTCAGGATCATCTGCGCTTCCGGCCCATCCTTGCCCTCGGCGGCCTCGCCCAGCTCCAGCAGGCGCTCGGTTTCCAGCAGGGAATAGGTATTGCCTTCCAGACGGCTGGAGTTCCAGGACAGATCGATCAGCAGGCGGCTGTAGATCGTCCGGGCGTAGGTTCCCGCCGGGCGCTCGCCATGGGGCGGGCGACCCCTGTCGAGCAGGCGTTGGCGCGTTTCCGCCGGCAAGTAGTAGGTGGCGTTGCGCCGGTAGTCATCCAGGAAGGCGCGCTGGTAGCCCACCGGCCGCCGTTGCTGGATCGGCGCGCGAATCTCCTGCCTGACCGCCTCCGCCTCTGGCGAGAGCGGCACATAGACCTCACCACGCGCCTCGGCGATCGCGCTACCCGTGACCGAACTACCGATGCCGGTTACGGGGACGCGATAGCGACGGCCTTTGCGCTGCCCTTCCGCGATCAGCCACTTCTGTTCCACCAGCAGGGCGAGGCGTCGCTGCAGCGTTCGCGGCGGCAGTTCATAGGGCAGTCTCTCGCGGATGGCACCGACCTGCACGCCTTCCGGATAGGCCGCCACGGCGGTGAGAATAGCGTCAAGCTCTTGTTCGGAGATCCGCTTCGGCATGTGGCGGATTATATGTCGCAAAAACTCTTATGCGACATATAAAGTCAATCTATTTGACGCAAAAAACGTTTTGTGTCGTATAAATCACTTTTCTTGTCGTAAACGCTCCCCCATAGCGTTCCTTTCGTCGCCTCGCGCGTCTCGAACAGGAACACCGCCGGGATCGAGGCCGCGCCGTCGGCGAGCCGCGCGTATCGCGCCGTCAGGTGGACGCCGAACCGTGCTGACGGTGCCGTATGCCGTAGAGGCCGCGTAGTTCGGCGACACCGGGGTAACATGAAGATCACCAATCCAGTACGGGACTATCGACTTCCTCGATGTGAAAGGGAATCGCGCCGACGCATCGGTTTGGCTCACCACCGACGACGGCATCGAACCGTTCGACCGGGACGTCATCCCACCTGGAGACTTCGCTGACCCCAAACGGATTCAACCATGGCCACGAAACCGAACATCGTCGTAATCATGACGGATCAGCAACGGGCCGATGTGTCCAGGCGTGAAGGATTTCAACTCGATACCACGCCCTTTCTGGACAGTCTCGCCGCACAGGGCACCTGGTTCGACCGGGGCTACACCACGATGCCCGCTTGCCTCCCGGCACGCGTGAGCATGTTGACGGGCCGCTATCCCGGCGCGACTCGGGCGCGGACGAACCACAACGGGGAAGACGCCTTTTTCGAGACCGACCTCTACCAAGTCATGCGCCGGCAGGGTTACCGAACCGCGCTTTGCGGAAAGAACCACTCGCATCTTGACGCAGACCGGATGGACTACCATTTTCCCCTGGCCCACCACGGTGGATTCGGCAAGAACCGAACGGCTGACGAAATCGCATTCGACGAGTACCTGGCGAGTCTTCGAATGCGGGCGGACTTCAATCCCGCACCCCATGGCGTGGAAGTCCAATGTCCAGCCCGCGCCGTGACCGCCGCCACGAACTGGATCGATGGGCTCTCGGGTGACTCCGACCCCTTCTTCCTATGGTTGTCGTTTCCCGAACCGCACAATCCGTACCAGGCGCCCGAACCCTATTTCTCCATGTTCCCGCCAGAAACCCTGCCCCCAACGCTGTCCGATGAGTCCGCGCTTGAAGCGAAAGGTTTCAAATATCAATGGTTGCGCCATATCGGCGAGACAGGATTCCCCGACTATGCGGAGCAACTCCCGCGCGCGCGATCCAACTACCTGGGGATGCTCCGATTGATCGACGACCAGGTCAAACGCTTCATCGACCACCTGGAGGCGAAGGGACTGCGGGACAACACGATTGTGATCTTCCTCTCGGACCATGGCGACTATGTCGGCGAATACGGGCTGGTCCGCAAAGGCGCGGAATTGCCCGAGGTGCTCATTCGCATCCCGTTTTTTTTCGTGGGTCCGGATATTCGGAGGTCCGACCAACCCCATCCGGCGCATGTCACGATCGCGGACATCATGCCGACACTATGCGAAGCGATAGGGACGGACATTCCGCGCGGAGTACAGGGGCGCAGCCTGTGGGCGTTGCTGAGGGGCAATGCGTATCCCGAGGAAGAATTCGACAGTGCCTATGCGGAGCACGGTTTTGGAGGGTTGCACCACACGGCTGACGATGACTATGACGCCTATGCAGATGGACTGAATCCGGCGATCGGCTTCGATGAGCTAAACGGCTGGTCGCAAAGCGGGACCATGCGCGCGATACGGAGAGGCGACTGGAAACTGGTCTTTGACATGCAGGAGCGCGGGCAACTCTACAACCTGGCGGAGGATCCCGTTGAACTGAACAACCTCTTCGATCACCCGGACCATGCGGACATCCAATCCACGATGCTGGCCAAGCTATTGGGGTGGACATTGCGCGCCCAGGATCCCCTGCCCCACCCTCGCCGTCGATACAAGTTCAAGTCGGACAAGCAGAACTACTGGTCCCCCTATCGCTGATCGCCCCAAGTGGCGCGGCGGGTGGGCGAAGACAGGCTTCGTCCCGACGGATTTGTTCCCTGCGCGTCCACGTCCCGGTCACCCGGGCTGGGTACTTCACCGCCGACGCCCATGGGAGTGCCGACTTCCTCGACTGCGGGGTAACATGAAGATCACCAATCGAGGGACAGTTTGACTTGAGCCAGGAACCAGCAGTCGCCGTTCTCACGGGAAGCCACCCTTTTCACGTCCGGCCTTTCCACGACTTCATCTATGGTCTCGATGGAATCAGACCGTATATGCAGAGCTTTGACGACTGGCTGACTTCCGCCGGCTTCGAAGACGGCGACGAGGAGGTTCGCGACAGCTACGACGTGACGCTGTTCTACACGATGCTGCGGGGATTGCCGGAGGGGAAATCCCGCGCGTGCATCGAGCATCTGTTCGATAGCGGTCAGCCCGTTTTCGTGTTGCATCACGCGCTGCTGAACTACCGGGAGGACGATTGGTGGGGAGAGATCATCGGGCTGCCCGATCGGCGCTTTAGCGCGGATATCTGGCTCGGTTCCTATCAGGTAGACGTGAACCATGACCACCCTGCCTCCGTCGGGCTCGATGGCTTCGAGATATACGACGAGACCTTCGCCATGGGTGATTGCAGCGATGACTGCGACGTCCTGCTGACGACATCGAAAGAACATTCCATGCGCACCCTGGCCTGGACCCGGGTCCACGGAAACTCGAGGGTTTTCTGCCTGCAGCTCGGTCACGACCCCAAGAGCTGGCAGAACCCGGCGTTTCGGACAATCGTGCAGAACGGAATTCGATGGTGCGCCGGTGACCTGGGAGCCTGAACCGCAGAGCGGCACCGAGCGACGGTCAACGCGGAGGCGTGATCTGCATTGCCTCAAATGACCATTGGAAAGGTCTTGTAACACGGGCCATTGTTGGTGCTTCTGACTGGTTTTTTGGAGCCGTAGGGTGACGATCAAGTTCTCGGAGGATCTCGTTCCCCTATCGGACCTGAAGGTGAATCCGGGGCGCGTGGTGAAACATACGACCGACGTACACCGGCCGGTGCTGGTCACGAACCGGGGTCGGGGCGTTGCCGTCGTCCAGTCCGTCGCGACTATGAGCGAGCCCAGGAGGAACGCGACTTCATGCGCGCGGTGGTAGCCGGGCTTGCGGATCTGGACGCGGGACGGGAAGTCGATTTCGACGAGGCCAGAGAGCGGCTCGGTCTGAAATAGCTTTATGCCCCACATCACCATCAGCTTTGCCGAATCGGCACGTGCTGACCTTGGGGAAGTACATGCCTGGAGCAAGGCGTGCCGGAGGCCGGAGAGAGGCTGATTGCAGAGGTTCTGCAACGTGTGCAGGCAGGCCTTGGCCGACCATCCAGACATCGGTCTCGTGGTGCCTGAATTCGATCAGACGTTCCTTCGCGAACTCATTCACCGACCGTTCCGGATCGTCGACTGTCGCGATATCCGCAGGGTGCGAATCGTTCGTGTCTGGCGCGGCGAGCGCCTATTGCGTCTACCCGAGGGTCACGAGTGACAGCCCGGCGTGGATACTCGTCGATGCCACTTTCCCTAGGAAGCCGTGTCTGGCCTACGCCGTCGCGGCCAGAACATCCCTAACATGATCAGTCCGACTATACAGTGGTAATAAAATTCGTCCGAGCCGGCCACCAGCCTACCTTGACTGCCATGCCACCACATCTGACATAGCCAAACAACGAAAATGCAGACGCGGGCGACGGTCACCCATCTTCGATCCGCCAACAGAATCTGCTTCAACAGGTCGATCATAGATTGAGGTCCATCGTAACGGCGCACCCGATCGCCGTAGTTGATACGACGACCCATGTTACCGTGGCCCCTTCACGTTTCTAATGTTCGCAAAGTGCGTTTCCCCCGAATCGCCGTCGTCGTTACGTCGTGTGAGAGATCGAATCGGTCGAGAACTTCGTCGCGATGTGGGCGGGTCCGGTCAACGTCTTCGGCTTTCCGGCGGGGAACGCACATCGCGACCTGCCATTCGGCTCCCTTGACGATTCCGCCCGGGCGAGACGGTTCCGGAGCACACGGGATGGTTACCGTCCCACGTCGATGCGGCCTGCCTTCTCCTCGTCGAACCACCAGCCGTCCGGGAACGGCGCAATGTACATCTCGTCGGGCTGGTCGGGTCGTCCGAACTTGTCCCAATAGACGATGCGCGTGTCGTCGAGGGTTTCGAGGGGGAACTGGTAGTAGTTCCAGAGCAGCACGCGGTCGAGCGCGCGCAGGGCACTCACGAACGCGTGGAGGTCTGTCGCACCCAGGGCCGCATCGACCAGCGCATCGACCGCAGGATGGTCGATGCCGGACGGGTTCCAGAACGTCGTCGATGCGGAGTGAAAATAGGGTCGTAGCTGCCAGGATGGCGGGACCTCCATAAATCCCAGCAGGATAAGGGCGTCAAAGTCCCCACTGCGCCGCCGATTGGTGAGCCTGACGCTCTCGACCATCCCGATATTCGCCTGGATACCCAGCGTGGTGAGCGCATGCACGTATGGCAACAGAGTGCGCACATCGGTTGGCGAGGCAGAAAGAAACTCGATGGTGAAGGGCTCACCCCTCGTGTCTACCAGGGTGTTGCCTTGCATCCCGAAACCGGCTTCCTCGAGCAGTTGCCGAGCCCTTGACAGGCCCTGGCGGTCGACACCGATGCCGTCGGAGCGGGGAAACGAGAAGACCCGATTGAACACAGCCTCGGGCAACCGCGCACGATAGGGTTCGAGCAGCGCCACTTCCGCGGCGTCCGGCAATCCCGATGAGGCGAACATAGAGTCTGCAAAAAAGCTGTGGGCGCGTCGTAGTACACCGCCGTGGAGGACCCGGTTCTGCCACTCGAAATCGAACGCGTGGGCCAGGGCTTCCCGCACAAGGGGATCGCCGAACGGCTGTCTGCGGGTGTTGAGTACGAGGCGAACTCGGGAACCACGTACGGACCCGGAACCCAGGGTGCCCTTCCGCAGCCAGCCGCGCTCGCCGGCCGGAACGTCGTAGGAAAACAGCCAGTGGCGGGAGTCACTCTCGGTCCAGACGTCGATCAGGCCTGCGCGCACCGCTTCGCGGGCGACGACGGCGTCGAGATGGCGCTCGTAGTGAATCGTGTCGAAGTTGAACCTGCCGCGATTGATCGGCAGGTCACGTCCCCAGTAGTCGGGAACCCTGGTGTAGCTGAAGTACCGGCCCTGCCGGGATACCTTTGTCAGTCGATACGGGCCGCTCTGCAACGGCGGTTCATGCGTCGGTTGGGTGACGTCACGCTCGCCCCAGTAGTGCGCCGGAACAATCGGAATGAAGCCCATGATGTGGACTTGCTTGGCCACATCGGAGTCGCCGTGAACCGTAACCGTCAGCGGACCCGGCGCCTCGACCCCGGTAATCCAGTCGAGAACCCCTCCCCATCCCGAAGACATATAGTCCTTGCGGAACGTGTCCAGCGAGAACTTGACATCCGTCGAGGTGATCGGCTTCCCGTCGTGCCAGCGGGCCTCGGGTCGCAGTCGAAATACGACGCTTCGCCGGTCGGCGCTCAGTGCCACCGACTCGGCGAGACTGCCGTAAAACCCGGAGAGTTCGTCCCCGGCGCGCTTGAGCAGGTAGTCGTACGACAGCCCGAATCCCGGCGGTTTGGATGTTGGTGTCGCGCTGACCATGCTGTAGGTATAGGCCAGCGTCAGCGCGCCCCCTTTCGGGGCATCGGGGTTGACGTAGTCGAAGTGCGCGAAATCGTCGGGGTACTTCAGGTCGTAGTTGGGTATTTGCGAGATTCCGTGACGGAACTCGAGGGCGTCGTAATCGATGACGGCTGCGGTCGCCTGTTGGGCACCCAGGGCCAGAAACCACAGGCCGGCAATCGATGCTGGCGCGCGTGGCCAGAACCGGAACACCTCAAGGACGCGGAAGTCGAGGAAACGGATTGATCGGGTCGACGCGATCTAGAAGACCGACAAGACCTCCGACTCGAACCTCTGAATTGCCGCCGTATTGTTCCCGAAGCCGCACAACATGATCTCGTCGGCGCCGGCTTCGATATAGCCGCCCAGATAGTCCTGGACAGCGTTGACAGTGCCCCAGCAGTACCAGGGCTGGCCCGGTGATTTCTTCCATTCCTCATCATTGTCGAACAACCGGGTCGGCAGGCAGACCGTGCGGCGGACTTCTGCCGGATCGCGCCCAAAGTCCTCGCAGTGGCGATCGATCACCTGTTGCTTCCGTTTGTACACGTCCACACCGCCTGGGTGCCAGAAGTCCAGGTTACTGGTATCGCCGTAGCGCGCGCAGGTCCTCAAGGTGCGCTTTTCGCCGTTGCCGCCGATCAGGATCGGAATCGGTCTGTCCTGAGCGGTTCTAGGCGACATGGGCGCGTCGTTCAACTGATAGTGCTTGCCGGAAAAGTTCACATATGCTTCCGGATCCTTGGTGAGCAGCAGACGGATCAGGTGCGTCGCCTCTTCCAACCGGTCACTGCGTTCCCGCAACGACGGAAAGTCCCAGCCGTAGGCTGTATGTTCCTGTTCGTACCAGGCGGCGCCCAGTCCCAGTTCCACCCGACCGCCCGATATGTGATCGAGGGTGGTCGCGATCTTTGCCAAGAGCGCCGGGTTGCGGTACGTATTGCCGGTCGCGAGAATTCCCAGACGCAACCGATCGGTGATCATCGCCAGCGCCGTGAGCAGCGTCCAGCCCTCCATGGCCCAACCATGCCCGCCCTGCCCCGGCGGCATGAAGTGATCGGAGACCCACAGGCTTTGCCATCGACCCGCTTCCACCGTCTTCGCGACTGCGACAACGTCAGACCACCGAGTGTTGTATTGGCTGATCTGGGCACCGAATATCATGGAGATCTCCTGTATACGTGGTTCGTTCTGTCCATTCCCATTAACGCATAGTTCTGGCGAACGCTTCTAGCGAATCACATAGCCGATTTGACGGGCGGCGTTCTTGAGTACGGTCAGCGCGCTGGGGTCGGCGAGGGCCTTGTGGAAACCAGGGGAGTGTGGGAACGCCTTTGCCGGCTCGGTGCGTTCGTTCAGGACGATCGCCTCCGCGTTGGCGTGCATTGATGAAGGGTAAGCGAGACCCTGCGCCTCAGGGTAGGCGGCATAGAGGCCCCTGGCCCAGTTCCGCCCTACGGAGCGAGCACCCGTCATCAACCCCATTGACGCACCGATGCGCGTCGGGAACGATCGGGTCAGATCCAGCAGCTTGAGCGGCGAGGTTACGGCAAACCCGACCAGCGCGGGTTGGCGGTGGGTGCGGTGGACCACGCGCGTCTTCTGGAAGACCTCCGCAACGCACGTAATCGGATTCAGGGCAAGGTACATGACGGCGCGGCCGATGCCCTGCGGGCCCTCGATCTGGTGGTCGAACCGTGCGTCGGTTGGGCCGAACGTACGGAACTGGTTCCACCGCGACGGATGCTCGCCGTCGCGGAAGTACACTCGCCACACCTGCTCGCCGGGCTCGACCACCCGCCACTCGGGGTCGGTGGCTTCGAGTCTCGCGGGATCCGGGTGCTGGGGAACCTTCGCCGTTGCCGCCAACGGTGCCATCAACGCTCCGGAACGACCTTGAGCACGGCATGGACATCGCGTCCCGCCTTCAGCCAGTTGATCGGTGCCATTCCTTGCAGATCGGGATCGGGGGTGGTGACCCAGCGTTGCACGGAGACGGCGTCGAGGCCGGCAATCGCCTGGTTCACCCGACCAATGTTCGGCACGAGCGCCTGGCCCGCAAGCTGGTAGGCCGGGATATGCAAGCGGCCTTCGATCCGAATCGCGAAGAGACTGCCGTCCCGGATCATCTGCCTAACGCGCACCGGTGTGACGCCCAGCACTCGAGCTAACGCCAGAGGCGTCAGGCTCGTTGCCCGAATTGCAGCGAATTCCGTCGCATAATCCAGCAGCGGATCGATGTCGTCCGGCCGTTCGTCGAGGTCGACGCCAGCCTTCTCCAACATGGCAACCTCGGTGTCCGTCAGCTCCGTCCGGCTGGGGCCGTACAACGCGACCTCGAGTTCGTTGATCGCCGCTTTGAGGGCGGCATTCAACCGCGCCGGTGATGTCGCCTTCAGGCCGTGAACGTGGAAGTACCGCTGCTCGGCATACGTCTCGGGAGGGGTCATCGGCTTGCCTCCTGTAATATCGTTTACTATCGACGATAGTAAACGATATCCAGTCCGGAAGGCCAGCGTGTCGAGGAAAGGGAAACGCGTTGGTCGCGGGCAGAGACGTGGCAGTCGACCGTCTCGATGGAGATGCGGCGCCGCTTTTCGCTGTCTGCGGCATCGCCTGGGGCCCGGCCGAGCGCGCCATCCATGGAGGAGGGAAATGCTCGAACGGACTTACAAAACAGAAATCTATTTCTAAAATGCAAGAATGCTCAAGCGCACGATCTCTCCCCTGATCGCTCAACGCCTCCGCGACTACCCCGCCGTCGCTCTCGTTGGGCCCCGGCAATCCGGCAAGACGACTCGCGCGCGTCGGCTCGGCAAACGCTATTACGACCTGGAGCAGGAATCCGATCGCCTGCGGCTCGACGTCCAATGGGACGAAGTCGTTGCGGGACGCGGCCTACTGGTGCTCGACGAAGCCCAGGAATGGCCTGAGGTCTTCGCGCGGCTCCGCGGGGAGATCGACAGGGATCGTCAGCGGGCCGGCCGGTTTCTGCTACTCGGTTCGGTCTCGCCCACGCTGATGACCCGCGTTTCGGAGTCCTTGGCCGGAAGGCTATCCATCGTCGAACTCGCCCCGCTTGCGTGGGACGAACTCAACTCGAATGCGCAACGCAGCCGCCACTGGTTGATGGGCGGATTCCCCGACGGCGGGGTACTCAACGGAAGAACGTTTCCGACATGGCAGCGCGACTATCTCGATCTCCTCAGACAGCGCGACCTGCCAAACTGGGGCTTGGCAGCGACGCCGCAAACCATGCTGCGTCTCCTGCGGATGCTTGCGTCCGCGCACGGACAAGAGTGGAACGCGACTCAGATCGGCAACAGCCTCGGACTGTCCTACCACACGATAAACTCCTATGTCGTCTACCTGGTCGGCGCTTTCCTGCTCCGCAGGCTCGAGGCATATCACGCGAACATCAGGAAGCGCCTGGTGAAGCGACCCAAGATTTATTGGCGGGACACGGGTTTGCTGCACTCGATGATGAACGTCGAGGACGCCGATTCGCTACTCAGCCAGCCTTGGGTTGGGGCAAGCTGGGAAGGGTATGTCATTCAACAGGTGATCAGCGCGCTGGAGATCAAGGGAACGGCGCACAACGCCTTCTACCTGCGCACCAGCGACCAGCGCGAAATCGACCTGGTTCTGGAACTCCGGGGAGAACGCTGGGCGATCGAAGTCAAATTGACGAGCCGGCCGAGCCGCGACGACCTTGCATCGCTGAACCGGAATGCCGACCTGATCGAGGCCAACCAGCGGTTTCTGGTGTGCCGCAGCAGCGACCTCGTGCAGAGCGGAAGTCAGACCGTCTGCGACCTCGAAGGGATGCTGGATTGCCTGCCCTAGCGACTGGCGGGTCGAAAGCCGCCCATCGCGAGGCGACCTGCTCGTCGACGCCGATCCCCCTCTACGCCTACCAATCCGAGAGTCCGCATCACGAGGTGGCTCGATACCGAGTCCTCCTCATAGACGCTCCGAAAAGCTTCTAACCAAAGACGAAATCGGCTTATCCACCGCCCATTGCGGACGCGACTCTGGCATTAGAATTGCGCCCATGCCGGCCTTGACGCACATCAAGCAGCTAGAAGCGGAGAGCATTCACATCATCCGCGAGGTCGCGGCGGAGTTCGAGAACCCGGTCATGCTCTATTCGATCGGCAAGGATTCGTCGGTCCTGCTGCACCTCGCGCGCAAGGCGTTCTTTCCCGGAAGGCTGCCCTTTCCGCTGCTGCACGTCGATACGACCTGGAAGTTCCGCGAAATGATCGCGTTCCGGGACCGGATAGCGCGCGAGCACGGTCTCGATCTCATCGTCCACACGAATACCCAGGGGGTCGCCGACAACGTCACGCCGTTCACTTACGGCAGCAAGAAATACACCGACATCATGAAGACCCAGGCGCTGCTGCAGGCCCTGGACGATCATGGCTTCGACGCGGCGTTCGGCGGCGCCCGGCGGGACGAGGAGCGCTCGCGGGCCAAGGAGCGCGTCTACTCCATACGCGACCGCAACCACCGCTGGGACCCCAAGAGCCAGCGCCCCGAACTCTGGAACCTGTACAACGGCAACATCAACCGCGGCGAGGAAGTGCGCGTCTTTCCCCTGTCGAACTGGACCGAGATCGACGTCTGGCAGTACATCCTGTCGGAGAACATCGAGATCGTCTCGCTCTACCTTGCCGCGGAGCGGCCGGTGGTCGAGCGCGAAGGGACTTTGATCATGGCGGACGACGAACGCATGCAGCTCGAGCCCGGCGAAGAGCCCCGGCAACGCATGGTGCGGTTCAGGACCCTCGGCTGCTACCCGCTGTCCGGCGCCATCGAATCCACCGCGCGGACCCTGCCGGAAGTGATCCAGGAGATGCTGCTGGCAACGCATTCCGAAAGGCAGGGCCGGCTGATCGACCACGATGCCGTGAGTTCGATGGAGCAGAAGAAGCGCGAAGGATACTTCTGATGCTGGAGCCAACGACGCCGGACTCCGATCAGCGCCAACTGATCGAACGGGACATCGATGCCTACCTCGCCCAGCACGAACGCAAGGAGATCCTGCGCATACTGACCTGCGGCTCGGTCGACGACGGCAAGAGCACCCTCATCGGACGCCTGTTGCACGACTCGCAGTTGATCCATGAAGACCAGCTCGAAGCCGTCGAGCGCGAAAGCAGAACCGGCGGCTCCCGGGCGGGCGAACTGGATCTCGCGCTTGTTCTGGATGGTCTGCAGGCGGAACGCGAACAGGGCATCACCATCGACGTGGCCTACCGCTACTTTTCCACGGCCAGGCGCAAGTACATCATCGCGGACACCCCCGGCCACGAGCAGTACACGCGCAACATGGCCACGGGCGCGTCCACCTGCGACGCCGCCATCATTCTTATCGACGCTGCGAACGGGGTGCTGACGCAGACCCGGCGACACACGTTCATCGCGCGCCTGCTCGGCATCCGGCACCTCGTCGTCGCCGTGAACAAGATGGACCTGGCGGACTACGACGAGACAGCCTTCTCGGCCATCCGTGAAGACTACGAAGCGTTCGCCTCCCGTCTCCGGGTGGAGGATCTCAACTTCATTCCCATGTCCGCGCTGCGCGGCGACAACGTCGTCGAGCGATCCGAAAACATGCCGTGGTACCGCGGCGCATCCCTGATGCATGTGCTTGAGAACATGCACATCGCGCCGGGCGGCGGCATCGACAACTTCCGCATGCCGGTGCAGCGCGTGAACAGGCCGGACGCGTCTTTTCGCGGCTATAGCGGCAGCGTGGCGAGCGGCGCGGTGCGGACGGGCGACGCCGTCGTCGTCCTGCCGTCCGGCCTTGAGACCGAGGTGACGCGCATCGTCTCGATGGACGGAGACATCGAGGAAGCGGTTCCGCCCATGGCGGTGACGCTCACCCTCGCGGACCAGATCGACATCAGCCGCGGTGACGTGCTGGCAAGTCCCGCGAACCAGCCCCGAGTCTCGGACACGATCGACGCGACACTGGTGTGGATGAGCGAAACCGAGATGACGCCGGGCAGGCAGTACGTTCTCAAGCAGGGCACCAAACAGGTCTTCTGCCGCGTCGAAACGCTGCGGGACCGGGTCGATGTCAACACCCTGGAACCCGCGCCCGCATCGACCCTCGCCCTGAACGAGATCGGCCGCGTCCGGCTGGTTCTCTCGGAGCCGATCGCCCATGACGCGTATGAAGAGAGCCGGGCCACCGGTTCCTTCATCGTCATCGACCGCGTCTCCAACATCACGGTCGGCGCCGGCATGATCCAGATCCCCGGTGGCCAGGCATCGCGTTCGCACTGGGACGAGACGCCTCATGGCGCCTTGACCGCCGCCAACCCCGCGGTCACCGCGGAAGAAAAGGCGCGGCGCCTGGGACAGACGCCGGTCACGGTGCTGTTTACCGGGCTGTCGAAGAGCGGCAAGACGGTGATCGCCCAGGCCGTCGAGCGCAAGCTGTTCGACGAGGGGCGGCTCGCCACGGTGATCGACGGCCAGAACTTCCGCTTGGGTCTGAGCCGCGATCTCGGTTTTTCCGCCGAGGACCGCTCCGAGAACGTGCGTCGCGCCGCGGAATCCGCGCGGCAGATCAACGACGCCGGCCTGATTTGCCTGACGGCGTTCGTCGTGCCCCTCGACCGCGTGCGCGAACGCGCCCGGGCGGTCGTCGGCTCCGAACGGTTCCTCGAGGTGTTCCTGACCGCGCCCATGGAGGAACTGAAGCGCCGCGACGAAAGCGGGCTCTTTGAGGCGGCGGAGCGCGGCGAGATTCCGAGCTTCCCCGGCGTCAGTTCCGAGTTCGAAGCGCCGGCGGCGGCGGATCTCGTGCTCGACACGGCCTCCCTCAGCGCGAACGAATGCGCGACGCAGGTGATGGAGTTGCTGCGGAAGAGAGGTTTCATCCGCTGAAACCGAAGGTGTGCGCTCGATTTGGCTTTTGTGCCCCGGAAAGCGTTCGATGTCCGCCAAGCCGCTGCCAGCGTCCCCTTGCCTGAAAATTCCCGATTCGGGAGACCCATGCCTCGAAGGCCGCAAGCGCGAAGTGCGCGGCGCGATATTCCTGGATGCGCGGCAGGCGTGCGCGAAGTGCGGAGCGCGGAGCGCGCGAGCAGATGCGCGCCATCGCGTTGTCCAATGCGGGCGAGCGCCAGGTGGAAGGCGCGCGACTCGGCCTGACCCATGTGATCGGCCTCGGCAGCGCCCGCGGGATCCACATCCTGGAACGCGCCGCATAGTCCCAGTCCCGCTTTGGACGCGGTTCGGCACGTATGCGCATCGGCGTCGTCAGCAACACGCACAACAACCTGAAGAACTGCCGCCGCATCGTGCAGATCTTCAACGACGCGGGCGCGCGAATCTGATGCATTTCTGATCCCGAGCGCGCCCTCCCGCCGACACGACATTGCGGTTGCGGTATAGTCCCGCCGCCCCAAGCTCGCGATGAATCCCGGAGTCTGAAATGCCCACGCAGTCCATGGACGAACTGGTTGCCCTGTGCAAGCGGCGCGGGTTCATCTTCCCGGCGAGCGACATCTACGGCGGGCTGCAGGGCGTATACGACTACGGCCCGCTGGGCGTCGAGCTGAAGAACAACCTGAAGGCCGCCTGGTGGCGCGCCGTCGTGTATCAGCGAGACGACGTCGAAGGGCTGGATTCCGCCATCCTGACCAACCGCCAGGTCCTGCACCACTCCGGCCACGAGGACACATTCGCCGATCCGCTCGTGGACTGCCGCGCGTGCAAGTCGCGTTGGCGCGCCGACCACCTCGATGGCCGCTGTCCCCGCTGCGGCTCCGACGACCTGACCGAGCCGCGGCCGTTCAACCTGATGTTCAGGACGGCCATCGGCCCGGTGGACGACGGCTCCGCGTTCGCCTATCTGCGACCCGAGACGGCGCAGTCGATCTTCACCAACTTCAAGCATGTGCTCGACTCGACCTCGCGCCGCCCGCCGTTCGGCATCGCCCAGATCGGAAAGGCGTTCCGCAACGAGATCACGCCCCGGAACTTCATCTTCCGCGTGCGCGAATTCGAGCAGATGGAGCTCGAGTTCTTCGTCGAGCCGGGGACCGACGAGGACTGGCACGAGACCTGGGTGCAGGCGCGCCTCGACTGGTGGCAGGACCAGGGGGTGGACCCGAACAACCTGCGGCTATACCACGTGCCCGGTGACGAACTGGCGCACTATTCGAAGGCGACCGTCGACATCATGTACCGCTTCCCCCACGGCGTGGAAGAACTCGAGGGGATCGCCAACCGCACCGACTTCGATCTCGGATCCCACACCAGGGGCCAGTCGGAACTGTCCATCGACGCCGAGGTCATGCCGAACGCGGAATCGACGGCGCGGCTCGCGACGCCGGATTCGGCTTCGGGCAAGTGGACGGTGCCCTACGTGATCGAACCTTCCGCCGGGGTCGACCGCGGGGTGCTCGCGCTGCTCAACGAGGCCTATCGTGTCGAGGAACTCGACAATGGCAGGCGCCGCGCGGTGCTCGGCCTGAAACCGCACCTGGCGCCGATCAAGGCCGCCGTGATACCGCTCAAACGCAACCATGAAGGCATCGTCGCCAAGGCGCGGGACATCAAGCAGGCGCTGCAGGCGCTGGGGCTCGGCCGCGTGCTCTACGAGCATACCGGCAACATCGGCAAGGGCTACCGGCGTCACGACGAGGTCGGGACGCCGTTCTGCGTGACGGTCGACTTCCAGACGATCGAGGAGGACGACACCGTGACGGTGCGCGATCGCGACACCATGGACCAATGCCGCATCGCGGTGAGCGACCTGCCGGCGTACCTTTCGGAGCGCCTGTGACACGCGCGGTCATCGCCGCTATCGGCGAAGACAGGCCTGGCCTGGTCAACGATCTCGCCAAGCTCGCGCACGACCTCAAGCTGTCCATCGAGGACAGCCGCATGTCGGTGCTGGGAGGCGAGTTCGCGGTGCTCATGAGCATATCGGGCGGCGGCCTGGCACTGGCGCGCCTCGAAGAAAAGCTCGCCCAGCTCGCCGAGGCCAACGGGCTTGCATACCTGTTCCGCGGCACCAGCGACCGCGAAGGGGTCGAGGGCTGTCTGCCCTATACCGTCAACGTCACCGCCATGGACCATCCCGGGATCGTGCACGCCGTGGCGAGCTTCTTTTCGTCGCGCGACATCAACATACACAGCCTCGACACCGTGACGGAGCGGGCGCCGCATACGGGCACGCCGATATTCTCCCTCGCGATGGAGGTAGAGATACCGTCCACCGTGCGGATCGCGGAACTGCGCGACGCGTTCTTCTACTTCTGCGACGACCGCGATCTCGACGCCGAGTTTCGTCCCGCCTGATCCGGCTGACGGAAAGAACCACCCGACCGCCAGGCTACCTGTCCGCGGCCACCCGGGTCTCGGCGGACAAGCTTGGATGCAGCGAAGACAGGGTCAGGTTCGGGTTGTAGAAAGGATCCCGCGGAATGTGCTCGGCAATGAAGCGTTCCAACAGGTCGTTGTCGGACGGAGGATCGGAGCGGCTTCTCGACCGGGACTCGTGGTGCAGCAGGACGACTTCCGGCAGGTAGACGTTGCTCAAGCCCGCAAGGTGCGCGCGCAGGCAGAATTCGGTGTCGCTGCCGACGATTCGATACGCCTCGTTGAAGACTCCTATCGCATCGATGACATCGCGGCCGACGGCGAGACACGCCCCGGTCACCGTCGCCACGTTGCGCGAAACCGTGGGCGAAACGAATATGCCGGTCGTTTCCTCCGGCCGGACGCCGCTGTAGACATGACCCGCGCGCCCGCCGTAGCCGACGACCACGCCCGCGTGCTGAATCGTTCCATCCTCGAACAGCAACAGCGGCCCGACAACGCCCACGTCGTCCCTGGCGGCGTACTCGGCCATGCGCGCGAGCCATCCTTCGGTGACCGACACGGTGTCGTTGTTCAGGAAGACGAGCACATCTCCGGCGGCCTCGGCCAGGGCAAGGTTGTTGAGACGGGACCAATTGAACTCGATGTCCGCCGGCAGCAGCCGGAAGTTCTTCCGCTCGAGTTCCGTCCGCCGCAGCCAGTCACGGGTCTCCGGCAGCCTCGAACCGTTGTCCACGACGATCACGTCGAAACGGCTTTCCGCATTCGTCTCATACAGGCTGTCCACGCAGGGTGCCAGCAGGTCCAGGCGATCACGCGTCGGAATCACCACCGTCACATGCGCCCGCCCTTCAGTACCGAAGCGGCAGCGCCACCCGGAGGAAGTCGTTTCCACCCTCGCGCAGGGCCCGTAGCGGCTGCGCAGCAGGTTCTCCAGGCACTCAAGCGGTGCCGACGGCGGCTTTTTCGCTTCCGCCAGCCTATGGCTCAGAACCACGGACAGATGTTCGATCCGACTCGCGCCCTGTACCGCGCGAAGCACCGAACCGTACGGGTCCTGAAAGCACCATTGCCCGTTCCAGGTGCGGCGCGTCATGCCCACGCAGTCCGAGAGGTAGTTCTGGTGGAACAAGAGATCCGGCGAGAAGTCGGGCTTGAAGGAGGGCAGTCGGCGAACCCCCCTGACATCGATCCGATCCGAGTCCCCGTAGACGACATCCGCCCCCGTTTCGAGCGCGCGCGTGATGGCGCCGAGGCCGTGCGGGTGCAGGCAGCACGCGCGGCCAAGGAACACGATGCCCAGCGCGTCGGGCGGCAACCCGTCTTCGCCCGTCAAAGTCGCCATCGGATGCGCGTCGACGCCGCGAGCGCGAAGGTCGCCGAGGGAACCGGGGGAAGAAGGCTCGTCTTCAACGAATACCCTGGTATTGCGTGCGGTTTCGGTCACGTTTGCCACCGCGAAGCCGCGCTCATCGTCATCGAGTCCGCACAGGGAGACGGCCAACGCGACCTTGACCGGATGCTCCTCTCTCCCCGCCTCGGCAACCTCGATCCATCGCCGATAGCGCCGGAACTGCTCCCCCGGCGAGAGCGATGTGTAGTCGATCAAGACCCCGCAAGCGCGCCGGAGTCCGCCCGCGCGCACCAACGCCCGCAGGAGGTCTCGCCCCCCTCCCCTCGCCCGCAGTGCCCCAGACAGGCGCCAGATGGCATGCGCGAGTTCCCGTAGCCGCTTCGCATACTGACGCAAGGTCGCGGACACCACGAGGGCTAGTCCTGCAACAGCCGCAGCAAGTACTCTCCGTAGCTGCTGGCGCCGAGTTCCCGACCGAGCCCTTGCAGTTCCTCGCGGCTGATCCAGCCATTCAGGAAGGCCACTTCCTCCAGCACCGCTATGCGCTCGCCGTGCCGCCTCTCCAGCGTCTGAACGAACGTGGAGGCCTCGACCAGGCTGTCGTGGGTTCCCGCATCGAACCAGGTAAAGCCGCGTCCCAGGCACTCGACGTGCAGGTCCCCGCGCTCCAGGTAATGGCGATTGACGTCGCTGATCTCGAGTTCACCGCGATCGCTTGGCCGCACGTCGGCCGCGACCCGGACGACGTCGCTGTCGTAGAAATAGAGGCCCGTAACCGCCCAATCGGATCGTGGCCGCGACGGTTTCTCTTCGATGGAGGTCGCGCGTCCGTCCTCGTCGAAATCCACCACTCCGTAGCGCTCGGGGTCGGGCACACGATAGCCGAATACCGTGGCGCCTCGCCGGCGGGAGACGGCCGCGCGCAATCGTTCCGTGAGTCCGTTACCGAAAAAGATGTTGTCTCCGAGGGCCAGCGCGCAGGCGTCGCCGCCGATGAAGTCCTCGCCGATCAGGAAAGCCTGGGCCACCCCATCGGGGCTCCGCTGAGGGGCATAGCAGAACCGCATGCCCAGTCGGCTGCCGTCGCCCAGGAGGCGTCTGTAGCTTTCGAGACAATCGGGTGACGAGATGACCAGAATCTCCCGGATCCCGGCGAGCATGAGCACGCTTATGGGGTAGAAGATCATCGGCTTGTTGTACACGGGCAGCAGTTGTTTCGAAACCGCCAGCGTTACGGGGTGCAGGCGGGTCCCCGCACCCCCTGCGAGAATGATTCCCTTCATGCGGTCGGCCCGGTCAGTTTCTCTTCCATCTGCCTGCGGGCGATTCCAGGTCGCCCCGACTTGCCGCAAGCATCAAATATCGACGATTCCGCCGTACATTTCGACATCGTCCAGGATCCTGTGCCAACGCACCAGTGCCTTGTACCAGTCAAGGGTGATCGTCTGGACGGTCCTGTCGACTGTCCCGGCCTCGAGTGCTTCGCAGATTTCCGCGACGCCGTCTTCGGCCGTCTTCTCGGCGCGATAGCCGAGGGCCTCGATCTTCCCGAAGGCGACACGGTAGCTGCGAAGATCCGGATCACCATACCACTCGATCTCGACGTCCCCGGGCACACACGCCGCCACGGCCTCCCCAAGGACACGAATCTGGTAGGAGTTCGATGCCGAGCCGACATTGTAGATCTCGCCGTTCACCGTTGCGGGATCCGCCTCCAGCATGTACATCAGCGCTCGCGAGGTGTCACGCACATGGACCATCGGACGCCATTGCGTGCCGTCTCTCATCAGCGGCAGTTTCCCCGTTTTCCATGCGCCGTACGTCATGCCGTTGACAGCCAGGTCGAAACGCATGCGCGGCGAGAGGCCGTACACGGTCGATTGCCGCAGGACGACGACGCAGAAAGACTCGTCGGCGAGCGCCAGGACGCCCTCCTCGGCCATCTCGTTGGCCCGCGCATAGGTCGTGAGCGGGTTTGTGGGACTTGTTTCGTCGGCGATGAAACCCTGCTCCTGCGCACCATAGATGCTGCATGAAGAAGGCAGAACATATCGGGTAACCCCAGCCTGCCTGGCGAGGCGAGACGCGCGCACGCGCGCGCGGTAATTGATCGCGAGCGTCGCTTTTTGAAACAGCTCGCCGGAGGGATCGTTGGAAATCGCCGCCAGGTCAATGACCGCGTCGACTCCCTGGAAGTGAACCGGCGTCAGCTTGCGCGTGTCTTCGACGATGACTTCGAGATCCGGATGCTCGGCCAGCAGCTCACGACCGAAGAAGAACCGATCCACGGCCCTGACCTTGTGGCCCTCGCCAAGCAGCATGGGCACCAGCGTCGTGCCGATGTATCCGCCCGCCCCCGTGACGAGGACGCAGTTTCGCATGCGCGTCATGTAAGGATTCGAATCGCGCTAACGGTCGCCGTGCGACAAGATCACGCTCATGCGCTGCCGCCAGGCCCCGGGAGAGGCCGGTCTTCATCGAAGCGTTCATAGTCGTCATCGAATCGAACGATGTCGTCCTCTCCGAGGTAGGCGCCGACCTGCACCTCGATCAATTCCATCGGCACCGTTCCCGGATTGCTGATCCGATGCATGCTGCCCACCGGAATGTAGGTCGCTTCGTTGGCCGACAGCGTCGATGTGGCGTCCCCGCAGGTCACCCTGGCCGTTCCACGCACAACGATCCAGTGCTCCGACCGGTGGCGATGCGCCTGCAACGACAACCGGGCGCCCGGGTTGACCGTGATCTTCTTGACCTGGTAGTGCTCGCCCGCCTCCACCACCTCGTAACTTCCCCAAGGACGATCGACGCGCGTATGCGCCTCGGACTGCGTATACGCCAGATCCTTCATGCGCCCGACGACTTCCTTGACCTTCTGGGTATGGCCTTCTCCCGCGACCAGCACCGCGTCGGCGGTGTCCACGACCATCAAACCGTCCACGCCGACCGTGACCACGAGCCGCTTGTCCGCCTGCACCAGGGAGTTCTTGGTATCGACGGTGATGACATCGCCCTCGATGGCATTGTTGTCCTCGTTGCGCGCGCGGATCTCGTGCAGCGCCGACCACGATCCGACATCGGACCAGCCGACGTCCAGCGGCAGCATCACGGCCCTGTCCGTCTTCTCCATGATGCCGTAGTCGATTGAATCCTTCGGCGAGTTCGCGAACTCCGGGCCGGGTCGGAAGAAGTCCCGGTGGTCCGAACCGGAATCCACCGCCGCCCGGCAGCTGCCAAGCATGTCGGGCCGATGGCGACCGAGTTCCTCCACGTACGCGCTCGCCCTGCACAGGAATATGCCGCTGTTCCAGTAGAAGTCGCCCGATTGCACGTACTCCTTCGCCGTCGTCACGTCGGGCTTCTCGTAGAACTCGGCGATTCGACGGACCCCGTCGCCGAGCCCCTCGCCTGCGCGGATGTAGCCGTAGCCGGTGTCCGGACCCGATGGCCGCACGCCGAAGGCGATCAGCTGGCCGGAATCGGCGGCATCCAATGCCGACCTGACAACGTTGCAGAAGGCATCCGGGAGTTCGATATGGTGGTCCGAAGGCACGATCAGCAGCACGGGGTCCTCGCCGCGCCGCAATGCGTGACACGCTGCCAGACCGGCTGCCGGCGCGGTGCCGCAGGCCACCTGCTCCAGCAGGATGGCGCCGCAATGCTGGGCGATCTCGCGACAGTGTTCGGCCACGAGGAACCGATGCTCCTCGTTGCAGACGATGCAGGGAGGCATCGCATCGAGGCGCGCCACGCGCAACAGCGTCTCCTGCAGCATTGATCGGTCGCTGGTGAGGGATAGGAAATGCTTGGGGTAGCGCCCGCGCGACAGCGGCCACAGCCGCGTTCCCGAGCCTCCCGCCAACACCACGGGAAGGATGGATTCCAAGTGCCTGCTCCTCCTTTCTCCGATGAGAAACCGGCTTGAGAGTTTCGCCGGTCCGCACACTGTTGCTATCATTCTATCGCGTTGCGTTCGGCCAATGTGAGGTGCGGGCGGGGCGCGGAGGGCCATGCCGGGGACACCATTGCGCGTTCTACACGTCTACCGAACCTACTTCCCCGACAGCCAGGGCGGAATCGAAGAGGTCATCCGCCAGATTTGCCTCTATACCAAGTCACGCGACATCGACAACCGCCTCCTCGCGCTGAGCGCCAACCCCCTGCCCCAGGTACTTCGCCACAACGAGGTCAAGGTGTACCGCGCCCGCCGCGACATCGACGTCGCATCCTGCGGGATGTCGCTGCAGGCCCGCGCCATGCACGAGCGCCTGGCCGAGTGGTCCGACCTTATCCACTATCACTTCCCCTGGCCTTTCGGCGATGTCCTGCACCTGACCTCCCGGGTCAGGCGCCCGACGGTTCTGACCTACCATTCCGACATTGTCCGGCAGCGCATCCTGCGGCTGGTTTACCGCCCGGTAATGAACCGTTTCCTGCGCACCGTCGACCGCATCGTGGGCACCTCCCCCAACTACTTCGCGACCAGCGACGTGCTGCGCCGCTTTCGGGACAAGGTGGAGATCGTCCCCATCGGTTTGAACGAACACACCTATCCCGCGGTCTCGCCGGACATTCGTGCCGAGATGCGCGGCAAGTACGGCGAAGGGTTCTTTCTGTTCGTTGGCGTTCTGCGCTACTACAAGGGTCTGCACATTCTCCTCGATGCCATCGCCAACGCGCCTTTCCGGGTCGTCATCGCGGGGTCGGGACCCACAGAGCGGGAACTGCTCGACCAGGCAAGGCGGCTGCGACTCGACAACGTGTCCTTCACCGGCTACGTGTCCAACGAGCAAAAGGTGGCCCTGCTATCTCTTTGCCGAAGCGTGGTTTTTCCGTCCTACCTGCGGACGGAGGCATTCGGGGTCGGGCTGCTGGAAGGCGCCATGTTCGGCAAGGCCCTGATTTCAACCGAAGCGGGATCGGGAACCAGCCACGTGAACATCGGCGGCGAAACCGGGCTGGTCGTGGACCCCGGGTCCCCCGCCGCACTGCGCCGGGCCATGGACCGCATCCACGGCTGTCCGGAGCTGGCCGAAGCCATGGGAGGGCGCGCCCGGCAGCGTTTCGATCGACTCTTCACCGGCGACCTGATGGGCGAACGCTACGCCGAGATCTATCGCAGTCTCGGACGGGAGTCCCTCGAGGCCCACAGGCAGCGAAGCAATGGCGCGCGCATCTGATCTGCGGCCGGTGAAGATCGCGGTCGACGCCCGCCCGCTGGCCGCGCCGAAGACGGGTATCGGTCGCTATCTGGCTGAACTGCTGCCGCGAATGCTGCGGCAGTCGCCCCACGAATGGTTCCTCTACGGGCCCGAGTCCACAAGGGAGATCGATCCAGCCTCCTTCGCCGACCTGTCGAATGTTGTCGTCCGGACGCCGGACCGCCTGCAGGAACTGCATGCCCAGGTGCTGTTCCCAAGATGGGCGGCGCTGGACCGGGCCGACGTTTTCTGGTCCCCGCGCCACCGCGTTCCGCTTCGGATGCCGATGCCCAGCGTTGTCACCATCCACGACCTGGTGTGGAAACACGCGCCGGAGACGATGCGGCGACTGGGATATCTCCTCGAGCGCGCGACGATGCCGCGCACGATCAGGCAGGCCACCCGCGTTATCACCGTATCGCGCGCGACCCGACGCTCCATCGAACACTACTTTCCCGAGGCGGCGGACAAGACTACGGTCGTGCACCCGGCATCGTTCGCGACGGCATCCGGGATCGAGGCCATCTCCTCTCCCCGACCTTTCGGTCTCTTTGTCGGAACGGTCGAGCCGAGAAAGAACCTCCAGCGCCTGCTCACGGCATTTGCCCGCATCCGCAACGACGTCGAACATGACCTGCACCTCGTTGGAGGCCCGGGCTGGCGCATGCCAAAGGCGAGCGCGCTGATCCGGGGCAATGGACTGGAATCACGCGTCCATGCGCTGGGAGCACTGGAAGATGGCGATCTGCTCCGACAGTACGCCGGTTGCGACTTTATCGCGATGC
Source organism: Pseudomonadales bacterium (assembly GCA_963668365.1). Taxonomy (GTDB): domain Bacteria; phylum Pseudomonadota; class Gammaproteobacteria; order Pseudomonadales; family Azotimanducaceae; genus VXNE01. Next base: position 2,008,634 of record OY764266.1, on the reverse strand, counting down.
CAAGCCTCTATGAAGGATGTGGCCTGCCGATCATCGAGGCGATGACTTTCGGCAAGCCCGTGATTGCCGGCAACACATCGGCCATGCCGGAGGTCGCCGGCGACGCCGGGCTGCTGGTCGATCCGACATCCACGGACGACATCGCCCGCGGGCTCAAACGCATGATGACCGACACCGCGCTCCGGTCACGATTGGCCGGGGCCGCCCGACGGCGGGCCGGAGAGTTTTCCTGGGATCTAGCCGCCGCCGAAACGATTCGCGTCATAGAGTCGGCCGCCGCTGCTTGAAGCGATGCTGATTGCGACAGGCAACCAGATGAGCATCCACGTCCAGCCGATCTTTGCCACCAGTTCGTGGCCATCGAGGAGATACGCGGGCAGCGCCAACGCGAAGATGCCCAGCGCGAGTTTCGCCTCCTGCCGGGCGAAGTTCGCCAACAGCGTTCGCATCGACAGAACCAGCAGGGCGGCGAACAGCGCGACGGCGACAACGCCCCCCTGGTACAACACCGCGAGGTACAAGTTGTGCGGGTGTACCAGCAGGTAGCAGCCGACAAGGACATCCTCGTCCGTTAGCACGCCGCTGCCGAACCAGGGTCCGCCCGCCCCCGCACGGGACAGGATTTCCGCCCAGATCGCAGGTCGATAGCTGTCGCCGCGCGGCAGCACGAGTTCGCTTGCCGGGCTCATGAGCAACGCCCCCAGGAGAGCCATTGCCGAAACGGCCAGGGCGATGACGATCAGGGCGAACGTGGACGCCGCCCTCGTTCTCCGGGAGACCAGGTAGACGACGCAGGCGAACGGCACGGCCACCCAGGCGTTGCGGGAGTCCGTCCATAGCACCGCCGAAGAAAGACATAGCGCATTCAGCACGGCCAACGCTCGCCAGCGCAGCGACGGCGCTTCGAATACCCAGTAGAGCGAACACAACAGCGCCACGCCGAAAATCAGGGCTGCCGGCACTTGGAGGTACAGTTGGCCGAGGCCAGCCAGGCGGCCGTCGTCCGGGGGGAAGGCGAAGAACCGGAACAGCGCCACCGCCGCCGCCGCGCCGCCGAACACGGCAATCGTCAGGGTCAGCCGTCGAAAGAACCAGTCGGTGCGCAGACCCTCGGCCGCAGCGACGATGAACGACACCACGAGCAGCGCCTTGTTCGCTTGGCTGAGGGCGTCCCGGGCGTCGAACGGGTCGGACCACAGGCTCGAGATCGCCAGATAGCCGACGAGCGCCACGGCGCAGAGAAATGTCCGATCAAGCCAGAGTCCCGACCAGCGGCCGCATCCTGCGAGGATCAGGATGGCGAGCACATAGGTCGGAATGCTCGATCCGCTCTGGCTCGTGAGGACGAATAGCGACGCGAACGAAAAGACCAGCAAAGCGGCGCCGATGGGAACGCGATACTCGAGGAGGTACATCGCGTGAGAGCGTACCCCGGTTGTGCCCTCGGGCCAATCTCCTCAAAATGTCGGGAATGGACCTGCACTTCGCCTCCTTCTGGGAAGCCATATCCGATGTGGTTCCCGACCGCGACGCCCTCATTTGCGGCGAGGTGAGGCGGAGCTGGCGCGAATACGACGAACGGGCGGCGCGGATCGCAAGCTTCCTGCGGTCGCGCGGCGTCCGCCCCGACTCCAAGGCCGCCATCTACCTGCACAATTCGAACGCGTACCTCGAAGCCCAATACGGCATCTTCAAGGCGCGCGGCGTCGCCGTGAACGTCAACTATCGCTACACGTTCGACGAACTCGTCTACCTGCTCGACAACGCCGACGCCGAAGTCGTGTTCTTCCAGGCCTGCTACGCGGCGCGCATCTGGGAAATCCGCGGCCGCCTGCCAAGGGTCAGGACGTACATCCAGGTCGACGACGGCACCGAATCGCTCCTCGCCGACGTCTTCGACTACGAACAGGTCATCCGGGACAACCCGCCGATGGTCCGCGAGCAACGGTCCGGCGACGACATCTACATGCTCTACACCGGGGGCACCACCGGGATGCCGAAGGGCGTCATGCACCACCACCACCCGTTCGTCTTCGGACTCGCGGCCTTCGCTGTCGGCAGCCGCTCCGCCGCGCCGAAACAGGTCGAGGACGTGCCGGCATTCATCGAGGCGCTGGCGGAGCGGGGAGACCCGCCGGTCGCCCTGACCGCCTGTCCACTGATGCACGGGACCGGCATGTGGCTCGGTGCCATGATGCCGCTGCTGGCGGGAGGAACGGTGGTGACGATATCGAAGCTGGGCCTCGACCCGCACCTGATATGGAACGAAGTGGAGCGAAACCGCTGCACCGGCGTCACCATCGTCGGCGACGCGTTCGCCAAGCCCATGCTGGAAGCGCTGAACGATGCGAAGGCGCGAGGCAATCCCTACGACATCTCCTCGCTGCAACAGATCGTCTCGAGCGGCGTCATGTGGAGCGCGGAGGTGAAGGCGAGTCTGCTCGAGCACCAGGACATGACGCTGCTGGACACCATGGGCTCGACCGAAGGCGGGCTGGGCACGTCCGTGGCGACGCGCGACAACCCAGTCGAGACAGCCAGGTTCAAGATCAACTCCGGAGTGCGGGTGTTCACGGACGATGGTCGCGATGTCGAACCCGGGGCCGGGGAAGTCGGGAGACTGGCCAGCGGCCGCACCGCGGCCTTCGGCTACTACAAGGACCCCGAAAAGTCCGCCGAGACGTTCAAGGAAATCGATGGCATCTGGTACAGCTTCGCCGGCGACCGGGCGACGGTGGAGTCCGACGGCGCCATCACGCTCCTGGGCCGCGGCAGCAACTGCATCAATACCGCCGGCGAAAAGGTCTATCCGGAAGAGGTGGAAGAGGCGCTCAAGCGCCATTCAGACGTATACGACTGTCTCGTCGTCGGCATTGCCGACGAACGCTTCGGCCAGCGCGTCGTCGCGGTCGCATCCACCCGCAATCCGATCACAGAGCAGAATCTGATCGACTTCGCCCACGACCATCTGGCCGGCTACAAGTCGCCCAGGCGCGTACTGTTCGTGGAAGAGGTCAGACGCGCTCCCAACGGCAAGGCGGACTACAAGTGGGCGCGCTCGGAAGCGGAGCGCGCTTTTTCCGAGGCAGGCAGCACATGAGAATTCCCGAACCCCTGTTCGTCATCATCAACCGCGCCATGCGGTTGCTGCTTCGCTCGCCTCTGCACCCCCTTGTGAGCGGGAGCCTGATGCTGATCTCGTTCAAGGGACGGGTGACGGGGCGCACCTACACGACGCCGGTACGCTACGTCCGGGACGGCGAGAAGATTCGCTGCCACACGAGCAGGGACGCCGGGTGGTGGCCGAACCTGAAGCACGAACCCGCCGTGGTGCTGCGCATCAGGGGTCGCGACGTTCCCTGCTCCGCAAGCGTCATAGATGACGATCCCGCGACCGTCCGGACGCTACTGGCCAGCTACCTCGCGGAGTTCCCCGGAGACGCCGTGTACCACGACGTCGGCCTCGGCAAGGACGGGACACCCGTTCCCGAGGATCTCGATCGCGCCGCGTCCCACTCGATCATCGTCGAGGCGACGCCGATCGCCAACGGATAGGGAAGTCGTCGGCATGGGCACCTTCGCGCATAAGTCGACCCAATCGATTCCGTTGGTGGATCTGTACCTCAGTTCATCTAACGGCGGTCGTCAGAAAGTCTCGCACTTCGTTGATCGTAAGGCAGGGCTTCTGAGAGTGGATTATGCGGTGGCAGCTCGCGCACACCATGGCAAGTTCAGTCACAAATAGCCTCCGCAAGTTTGCGATTGGAACCTCCAAGTTCCTCAATGGCGTTCGAGTCTTCGGCGATGGCGTCTAGTCGGTCAATCAAATCAATCTCGAAATTGCCGTGCAGAATGGCGACACGAAGCGGCCTCAAGACCACCGACATGCCATCATCCTCGACAACGTCGAACTTCATTTCGTCCATCACGAAGGCTCTGTTCTCCAACGGAAAGGCGATTGCTTGGGATTTTTCTGATCGCGCAGGCTCGGGCAGTCCGGCCACAGCCATAACGAGCTGAGGGAGATGCAACTTGCTGCGATTGTCTCTTTCGAATTTTCGAAGGCGAGGCTTTCCCTGGGCGTACACACCCCTGACCTCGGCTGGGACTCGGATACCGAACGCCTCGAAGTCAACGATGATTTCACGATCAAGCAACGAATCGGAAGGAACAAACTCGAACTCTCCCCGCCCGCCTGACGGTCTCCACCTTATCGCGCACGTCGTCATGTGAGAAACTCCCGGTGAACAGGTCTCGTCTCGAAGGCGAGGATTACCTTAGAATGAAAATCCCCTATTTAGTAGTTGGCTGCTCTACGCTACACTATGGGTAGGTAAAGTAATGCCGTTTGGCTTGAGTTCCAAGGGGGAATTCAGCTGTCGTACTCCGTCGCATCGTTCTTCTCGGGAATTGGAGGCCTTGACCTTGGCCAGGAGCGGGCGGGATTCAAGATCTGCTTCCACTGTGAGATCAATCCCTTTTGCCGCGACATCCTACGGCAACACTGGCCGGACCTGCCAATAGACGAGGACATAAGGAAGCTCGATGACTCCGAAATCCCAAAAGCAGACGTTTGGGCGGCAGGGTTCCCCTGCCAAGACCTTTCGTTGGCAAGAATGGGGCCGCGCTCTGGGCTTAAGGGAAGTCAATCTGGACTCTTTCATGAGTTTGTGCGACTCGTTCGAGGACGCAACCCAAGAGCCATTGTCCTCGAAAACGTGCACGGCCTTCTCTCTAGCCATGGAGGACGAGACTTCGCAATCGTACTCAAAGCGCTGGACAAACTCGGGTATGGTGTCGCGTGGCGTGTGCTTAATAGCAAAGACTTCGGAGTCCCCCAGCAACGCCGTCGCGTCTACATTGTTGCCCTGCATCGAGATTGGCGAAGTTCCGGAGAAGTACTTTTTGAGTCCCAATGCGGCGACTGGAATCCTAAGGCGCGTCGATCAAATGGGAAGAAATCTCCCTCCCTCTTTCAGACGGTCATTGGAGATTCTGGCCGAGGCCCCCTGGTAAAGAGTCTTGCCCACTGCATCTATGCGGAATCCGCCCGCCATACGGGCACGGACTGGTCTCGAAACTACGTCTGGTACCCCGATGGACGGGTGCGTCGTTTTACTCCGAACGAGGTCGAGCGAGTGCAAGGTTTTCCCGAGAACTGGACCTTGCCCTCAGCTTTTGACGAGCACCAAATTGAGCGTATCGATAGCCTTCGATATCACGCAATCGGCAACGCTGTGACGCCTCCGGTAGCGGAGTGGGTTGGTAAGCGGCTAACAGCGGTCATAGCTCGACAGGATGGGTGTTCACCTCATGCAGAAATCCCTCAGAAAGAGGACTTCGTCGAGACAGAATCGGACCTCCAGTTTAGCCTTCCGCTTTGAGTGCAAGTAGCCGCGTTTCGCAATGTTCGATCTGCGCTGTGTCTGCATCCTTCTCGATCGCCCCTTGTGACTTGATCGCTCGGGACGAGGTATCGGTCTCCGTCCAGTAGTCCAACGAGGTACAGCATGCCGACGCGGGCTGGACAGGCGTCAGGACGAGTGATTGGCGCCCGCCTGCGGACGAGGCAATCCACATGGACGACCTCGATCGGGGTTTCTCCATCCGGGACCAGACAGCGCTCGAATTCAGCACGAATCCGCTATTGGAGGATTCGAAGTCTCGAACAGGACGACGGGCAACGTGGTGTTCGCGGATGCGATCCGCTGGGAGCCGTTGGATCCTGGCCAGTGACCGGAGTTTAACGATCAAACTCCAATGCCATGGCGCGGGATCTGTCCCGCAACTCGCCATGCGCAAACACCAGGTGCCCGTTGAGGAACGTGTGCGTGACCCGCGATGCGAAAGTCACCCCCGAAAACGGTGACCAGCCGCACTTGTAGAACAGTTGCTGCTCGTCGACCACCGTCGTCCGGGCCGGGTCGATCAACACCAGGTCCGCCCAATATCCTTCCCGGAGATAGCCCCGCTCCCTGACGCCGAATCTCGCCGCCGGCGCGTGGGCCGTCTTCTGCACGACCGTCTCCACCGGCATGTGCTCAAGCAGCGAAAGCAGCGCGTGCTGCACCAGCGGCATACCGGACGGCGCGTCGATATAGCGCGCGCGCTTCTCTTCGTCCGTATGCGGCGCGTGGTCCGTCGCCACGATGTCGATGCGGTCCTCCAGCACCGCCGCCCGCAACGCGCGCCTGTCGTCCGGCGTCTTGATCGCCGGATTGCACTTGATGCCGGCGCCGCGGGTCGCGTAGTCCGTCTCGTCGAAGAACAGGTGGTGCACGCAGACCTCGGCGGTGATGCGCTTGCCTTCGACGGGACCCGTTTCGAACAGTTCCAGTTCCCGCGCGGTGGTCAGGTGCAGGACATGCAGCCTGCTGCCGTGGCGGGTGGCGAGTTCCACGGCGAGACTCGACGACTTGTAGCACGCCTCCTCGGAACGGATCCGGGGATGCATCTCTATCGGGATCGCATCGCCGTATTCCTTTCGTGCGCGCATCTCGTTGGCGAGGATCGTCGGCGTGTCCTCGCAGTGGGTCGCGATGACCAGCGGGCTCGACGCGAAGATGCCCTCCAGGGTCTCTTCGTCGTCCACCAGCATGTTGCCCGTGGACGCGCCCATGAACACCTTGACGCCGCAGGCCTTCAGCGGGTCCACCGCCTTGATCGCTTCGAGGTTGTCGTTGGTCGCCCCGAAGTAGAAAGCGTAGTTGGCCGCGGATTTGGCCGCCGCGCGTCGATGCTTGTCCTCCAGCGCGCCCGCGTCGATGGTCTGCGGCACGCAGTTGGGCATCTCCATGTAGCTCGTAACGCCACCCGCCAGCGCCGCCGCCGACTCCGTCGCGATGGTGGCCTTGTGCTCGAATCCGGGCTCGCGAAAGTGGACCTGGTCGTCGATCATCCCCGGGATCAGCCATGCGCCCGCGGCGTCGATCTCGACGTCGCCCGAAAAGCTCCCCCCGATCCGCTCGATGCGTCCATCCCGAACGGCGAGGTCGCCCTCGACGACCGTCCCCTCATTGACGATCCGGGCATCCTTGATGACAGTCCTCGATCCCATTCGCGTGGCTCCTATTCGCCGTGCAACTCGGAGATTTTGGCGAGCAGATGGTCGCCGTGCACATACCTCTCGACAATCACGCCGTCCGCGTCTACCAGGATCACGTCGCTTACGATGCCTTCCGAACTCCGATTCTACACAGGCGTCGACTCCATGTTGCATTCGCCTGGGTTTGGCAACTTGACCTCGGCAAGGAGAACGAATGATCGGAACGATAAGTAAAACCGGAGAACCGGCACCAAGCACGCCGACTGCCCAAATGGACGCGAGTGCCCGCGCCGTCGTTCACCCGTCGGGACTCTCCAGCGAAACCAGTTCCCACCGCACGGCGTCCGCCACCACGATGTCGCCGGTCGTGGCGTCGGAGACCACGACCGTCACGGGACCGGCGGGAAGTTCGAACGTGCCAACGTCGTTCCAGCCTGGCACGGCGATGGTTGCATCGAAGTCCACGGGCGGGCGCCGCTCGACCGCTACGATCTCCAGCTCAAGCGTCCCCAAGCTATCGGGGGCTCGCCAAAACCGGGATATCTCGGACCGGGTTCTCTTGCTCGCAGACGACCCCGGCAGGTGGTAGTAAAGACGCCACACCCCTGACGTCGGCAGTTCCGTGCGGAACGAGGCACTAGCCTCCCCCGCGCCGGCGCGGATGCGCGTCAACGTCCGCCGGTACTTGCCCCAACTCACCGTATCGGGGTGTTCCTGACGTCGCCAACGGCGTTCGCTGGCGTCGCCGTAGTATTCCGCAACGATCGCGCGATCTTCCTCCTCGCCACCGAAATCCATCCGAAGGCTTGTCCGGCGCGGGTGCACGACCGAGAAACCCGGGTCCAGATCATCGACGACGATGCCGAGTTCCGGCGGGACCCAATCGCTCGGCCGGGCACCCCGAAACGGTTCACCCGGGGCAATGGTCTCCGAATCGATCTCGGGTAGTGCCAGCCGCATGATGCGCCGGTTCTGTGACAGGTAGGTCTCGAGACGTACTTCACGGGGCGGCGATTGGGTCACGACGCCGAGTTCCAGCGAGGTGTTGCCAGGGACGGGGGAGAAGTCACCCCACTCGAACGCCGAAGCGGTGGCGCGTCGTGCGTAAGAAGACAGAAATGAGATTCCGGCAACGCCCGGTGCGTCCTCGTCGTTGCGCACGTGGACGGAAAGCTGGTAGCGCGATTGGCCGTTCTCGTCGTCGGCGAGACGTTCGATGCGAAGATCGGAAGCGAGGAATCCCGGCAATGTCGACTCGTACATGAAATGCCCGATGTGGGGGGCCATGGCCGGGTCTGTTTCCGTCATCGCCGCCATGAAGTCGTCGAGTTCGAAAATGCCACCGCCGTGGCGCGACCGCATCAAGGCGAGGAACTCGGCGAGCTTCTCCGGTCCCATCAGCCGCTCGATGGCCAAGGCGATGAGATTGCCCTTGTGGATCAGGATGTCAGCATGTTCCCGGGATGCCGTTGGGTCGAATCCGATGAACGACAACTCGGCGCTCCGGTCCTCCAGCTCCATCGGGTGGAACAGGTACCAGTTGAAGCTGAATCTCGCCGCACCCAGGAGCCGGTGTATCACGCGAAGCGGCACCGGTGCACCGGGTTGGAAACCGAGTTCCAGCCAGTGACCGGGTGCCACGGTCCGGGCACCGCGCCATTGCAACGCCATCAGCGACTCGAGCAGGTAGTTCGCGGCGACCGCACCCTCTCCCGAAGCGCTGGTCAGGAAGGTCAGGAGGTTGCGTGCACCGCCGGCCGTGAGCGGGAGTCGGTGCGGACCGAAGCGCTCCGCGTAAGCGAGATCCCACTCCAGAACCACGTCGCTGGCGGCCGACCCGACACCTCGAGCGACGGGTCGCGTGCTAGGAAAACCATGCTCCGGCAACATCTGCACGCCGGGCAACGACTGGACCGTGTCCAGGAACCGACCGCCCCCGTAGCGCCGAAGCTGGGCCGGCACTTCGACCAGGCTGAAAACGCGGTGGGGGTAGGCCAATCCGGGAATCGCCGCGAGTCGGGCTCTGAAGTGCTCGAGGGTTCCTTCGAGATTCTCTTCGGAGGTGAAGCGCTCGACGCTGGCCAAGTGCATCGGATGAATCAGCAACTCGTATTGGACGCCGTCGACCGTCAATGACCTTCGTTCGAAAGGGGCTGCGATCAGCGGGAATTCAGCCAACGGCACGCTCGGGCGAAAACGCATCTCGGTTGAATCCAACGTGCGCCCCGGTCCCGCGGCGTGCCACCCGTCCGGCAACTTGACGAGAAGGTCGATGTGGTGGAAATCGGGGGGATGAACCGCCGGATTGTCCGTGCCGAAGTTCGCACCGGGCATCGGTAACCAGCGAACCGCCGGTGTCAGCGCCACGAAGCGCTCATCGAAGATCGACGCCTGCTCGCCCTGCAGCACGATGGGCATACCGAGCAGCGTCTCGTCCAATGCCCATACCGAACTGTCGAGGTAGGCGAAGCGCGGGTCGGGTATGCCCTGGGCGCGAATCGACAGCTTGGCTCGTGTCCCCGGTGGCAACGCCCTGGCCGGGTGTAGCACCAGGACGCCCAAGCCATGCTCGAAGGGGGTGTCCGAGCCGTCCAGGCGAACCGAGTCCACTCGCATGGCCGGGTTGAGGCTGAAACGAAGGTCGGTCGCGACGGCCTCCCCCGGTACCCGGAAATCGAGGTCGATCATGATCGTCAGGTTCCGCCCGGGATCGATCTGAATCTCTCCCGTTACGCGCTCAAGGTCCGGCCTCGGCGAATGCTGAATTGCGCCGTGGGCTTGCGCCCAGGCAACGCGTTGCGCGCGCTCGCCGTGGGCATGCAGGACCAACCCCGCGAAACCGGCACCACTTGCCAGCAGGAGGGCTGCCCCCCACGCGATGTAGGGCAGGCGCGACCTCGAGTCGCGACGAGGAAACACCGCCGCGGCCATCGTCACCAACGCGACACCAAGGACCAGCATCGCCACACGCTGCGCAACGTCGACCAACGAGGGGATGCGTGGCAGAATTTCCGAACCCGGCAGGCCGAGGTTCGCGATACCGGAGGCCACCGGCAACAGGTACAGCGGCGTGTTGAACAACGCCCAGAATGCCGAGGCCAGCAATGCCAGCGCAACGAGACACACGACCGGCCGGTTTCTCAACCCGGCGGCCAGGAGTACTACCAACGCTCCCCAAACGAGAATGGCTGAAGGCGCATCGAAGAACACGAAGGTCGCGAGTGAGACCGGCTCGGGCGTGGCGCGGTTTTCAGACAGGTTCATCCCCTCGACGATCATTCCCGTGCCCTGCAGCAGTAGCGCCCAGACGGCCAGCGGCAGCCAGGCGATGAGCGCGATGCCCAGCAATCGACCGCCAAGCAGCACGATGTTCGGGATGGGTCGCGTGTCGAGCACCGCCACCATCCGATCCCGCTCATCCCGCGCGCGGATGTCGAAGGCCAGAAAGATCACGCCGATGAGCAACACCCAAAGCGACAGCATCCCGACACCCGGCAGGACGGGCCCGCCGAACGACTCGGCACCGATGAGATAGCCGAACAATCCCCCGACAACCACGAACAACCCCAACAGCCACGTTCGGCTCAACCGCCGTGCTTGTCGGAACTCCGCGGCCGCGACCGCGAGAACCCAATGGGTCGTCATGGCAAAACCCGAGCCCTCTCGCGCCGGAACGACGACATCCCGAGGGAGCGACTCATCAACGCGAATAACGGTCGACGTGAGATCGACTCTCAACGCGGTGCGATGCGCGACGGATCACGTGTCCTGCGTCCGTGGCCCTACTCGGCGATCAGGGCTCTTGCCAGTTCCACGCATGATGCGAGAAAGACGAGGACGGGTGAGGATCACCTCCCCGGTAGTGACCGCGACCGTCACGGCGCCATCGATCACGTGGCTGTCGCCTGCGACCTCCGCGAACAGCTCCTCTAGCTTCTTGCGGAGATGATGGCGACGCAGGTCGGTGGCCAGGATCTCGCCGGTCCGGGCATCGATCAGGTAGCTGTCCGGCACACCCCGGACCTTGTAGGCGGCGGCCGCCGGAGCCCCTTGGCCCATTCCCACGTCGATCCAGGGCAGATCCTCGTCGGCGGACGCCTCCTCCCAGGCTTCCCGATCATCGTCGATGGTGAACGAGACGATCTCGAAACCCTTGTCGTTGAAAAGTTCGTACGCTTCCTTCATGTGCGGAAACTCCACCCGGCAGGAGCCGCACCAGGACGCCCAGAAATCGAGCAATACGTAACGATTGTCAGCCCGCACTTCCTCCAGTTGCACCGATTCGCCCCCGAGCGTTTCCGCAGTGAAGTCGAGGCTCATGTCGCCGACTCCCAACTGCTGCTCCTGCGCCCAACTCGCCTCGGCGGCCTCCGCCCCCGCCAGTCTGTCGATCACCCACGGATCGTCCGGCGTCAATTGGGCAAGTCCGCGCAGGGCCTCGAGCATCCATGGACCGAAAAGCCACGCCGACTCGATCGCGATCCGCCGCACCAGCGGGTCCGGGTGGGTGCGGGCGACCCTGGACGTTCCCTCCATCTCCAGCCTCGTCACCTCTCTTTGCGCCTGGATCATGCGGTCCCAGCGCAGTTCTTCCGCCTCTTTCGACGCCCCTTCCTCGGGCATCTTCAACTCCTGGTACTCGGCGTCCGCAGCCATGTACTTGTCCGACAGCCGCCACGCGTTGTACACGGCATCGTTGTAGTAGCCGCCCTTCACGACGAAACGGCTGCTTGAGGACATTCGCAGTTGCAACTCGCCCGGCTCCAGGATGAATCGGAGTCCGCTGACCGGCGCCCAGCGCTGGCCCTCGGGACCGACCGCGTTCTCGATGTGGAAAAAGACACTGCGAGGTTTGTCGACCGCAACCTCCAGGCGGAACCTGCCATCCGCGTCGACCGGAACCCTGGCGAGTTCGCCCGGCACAGCGGGGGTTGGCCTGTCGCCCGATTCCGACGAAGCAGCACCCACCATCATCACGGCACCGGCACCGCCGCCCACGCGCGCCGGGTCGCGCAACACGAACTCGCCGTTTGTGTAGAAGGCGGAAAGGTCGCCCTCGAGCACCATCACCGACGCTTCGTCGGCAATGACCGGGAATGCGCCCCACACGGCGAGCACCAGCCACATCGGCCAACTTCTCATGGAAACCACCTGACGGCTTGGGGTCTTTCCGTATTTGACCTCACTCGCACCTCCATGGGAACCACCCACTGTGCCAGGCGTTCCTTGCCCGCCCCCGCGCCGCGTATAATTCCGTCGCGCTGGCGACAACCCAGAGGAGGGCGTTACACGCCTCATGCGCAACCCCCGAGTCATCAAACTCCTGCGGGATCGACTACCCGCCGACAGCGTCGTTACCGACACCCGCGCGTTGACGCCATTCGAAACCGACGGCCTGACAGCGATCAGGCAAAAGCCCTGGGTCGTGGCACTTCCCGAAACCGTCGAGCAAGTCCGCGCCGTCCTGCAAGTCTGTTGCGACAACGCCGTGCCGGTAGTCACGCGCGGCGCGGGAACCGGCCTTTCCGGCGGCGCGCGTCCCCTGTCGGACGGCGTCCTGTTGACCCTCACGAAGATGAACCGGATTCTCGAACTGGACGGGGAGGCCTGTGCCGCGCGGGTCCAACCCGGCGTCCCCAATGCACGGATCACCGAAGCCGCTGCGCCCCTTGGGCTCTACTATGCGCCCGACCCGTCGTCCCAGATCGCCTGCAGTATCGGCGGCAACGTGGCAGAAAACTCCGGCGGCGTGCACTGCCTGAAGTACGGCCTCACGCTCAACAATGTTCTTGGCATGACGGTGCAGACCCTCGAAGGCGACGAGCTGGTCCTCGGCGGCAAGACGCTCGACGCGCCCGGATACGACCTTATGGCCACCATGGTCGGGTCGGAAGGAATGCTCGGCGTCGTCACCGAAGTCGTTGTGAAACTCCTCCCCGAACCGTTCGCGAAGCGCGTGCTGCTGGCCGCCTTCGATGATATCCGCCGCGCCGGCGACGCCGTCGCCGCGATCATTCGCGGCGGAGTCATTCCAGCGGGACTGGAAATGATGGACGCGCTCGCGATCAATGCCGCCGAGGACTATGTGAATGCGGGGTATCCGCGCGATGCGGCGGCGATCCTCCTGTGCGAACTCGATGGCACCGAGGCGGGCGTAAGGGCCGACGTCGACATCGTGCGCGACATACTCGACGAAGCCGGCGCGGTGGAGGTGAGAATCGCTTCGGATGCGGCCGAGCGCGAGGCCCTGTGGCGCGGACGCAAGGCGGCCTTCCCCGCCGCGGGTCGGATAGCGCCGGACTACTACTGCATGGACGGCACCATTCCGCGGCGGGAACTGGGACGGGTCCTGGCGGAAATCGGCGCCCTCTCGGAGCGCTTCGGGCTCTCCGTCGCGAACGTCTTTCACGCCGGGGACGGCAACCTGCATCCTCTCATCCTGTACGATTCAAACCGGCCCGGAGAAATTCAGAGGGCCGAGGAGTTCGGCAGCGAGATTCTCAAGCTCTGCGTCGCCCGGGGCGGCACCGTTACCGGGGAGCACGGTGTCGGCGTGGAGAAACTGGACGCCATGTGTGCCCAGTTCACGGATGCCGAACTCGAGCAGTTCCATCGCCTGAAAAAAGCCTTCGACCCCGCCGGCCTGATGAATCCCGGCAAGGCCATTCCGACCCTCGCCCGCTGCTCCGAGCTTGGCGGCATGCATGTCCGCGGCGGCGCGCTGCCCCACGCGACACTGGAACGGTTCTAGTGTCGACGCAGGGAGTCGATCACACCGAGTCGCTCACGGAATCGGTGGCTGCCGCCAGCAATAGTGGACATTGCATAACCATCGCCGGCAGCGGCAGCAAGCTGAATTTCCCCGCCGAACCGGAACGGGTCTGTACGGCCGGCCACGAAGGAGTGGTTGACTATCGTCCGGACGAACTGGTCGTCACCGCCCGGTCGGGTTCAAGACTGCACGACATCGAAGCGGTCCTCGAAGCTTCCGGCCAGGCACTGCCGTTCGAGCCGCCCTTGTTCGAAGGTCGGGGCACGCTCGGCGGAGCGGTGGCCGCGGGGCTTTCGGGACCGGGCCGACCCTGGTTCGGCTCGGTTCGCGACGCCCTGCTCGGCGTCACCATCGTCAACGGCCTAGGACAGCGCCTGGCGTTCGGCGGACAGGTGTTGAAAAACGTCGCCGGATACGACGTATCGAGGCTCATGGTCGGCGCCTGCGGCACGCTTGGTCTCCTGCTCGAGGTCAGCCTACGCGTGCGACCCATCCCGCAGACCGCCGTGACGCTGGCACGCGAGTGCGTGCCCGAAGTGGCCGCGGCGCTGACTCGTGGCCTGCTCCATCAGCCGCTGCCGGTAACGGCCACGGCATACTGCGGCGGCGTGCTGCGCATTCGACTGTCCGGCAGCAATGAAGGCGTCACACACGCCGGGCAAAGTCTCGACCTGGACCTCGAGGTCGAAGACGATGCGTTCTTTCAGTCCGTGCGCGATCATGCGCATCCCTTTTTCCTGGGTCCGGGACGACTGTGGATGCTCTCGCTGCCCCCGGGCACGGCCTTCGACGAGCCCGACACCTTGGCCGAGTGGGCGGGAGCGAGAGTATGGTGGCGAACTGACGCCAAAGCCGACGCGGTCAGGGCGAAAGCAAGTTCCGCTGGCGGATACGCCATGCCCTTTCCGGGGCTGCCCGGACAAGTCGCCGCACCAGTGGCGAAGTACATGCGCCGCGTGAAGGCCGCCTTCGATCCCGCTAACATCCTGAACCCGGAACTCCTGCCCCGTGCGGACTGACCTCTCGGCAGAGTTCCTGGCGACGCCGGAGGGCGAGCGCGCGGACGCGATACTGCGGTCCTGCGTGCACTGCGGGTTCTGCAACGCGACCTGCCCGACCTACCAGGTCCTCGGCAACGAACTCGACGGCCCCCGCGGACGCATCTACCTGATCAAGGACATGCTGGAGACCGCAACCCCGAACGCGGCGGCCACCACGCATCTGGACCGCTGCCTGACCTGCCGCGCGTGCGAAACGACCTGTCCGTCCGGCGTGAAGTACGGCGAACTGCTCGAAATCGGTCGCGAGTTTCTCGAAGACTCCCGCAGGCGGAGCCTCTTCGCGCGCCTGGTGCGCTGGTGGCTCACGCACATCATCCCCAATCCCCGCACGTTGCGTCGCTGGCTCCGGGCCGCGTCGCCGCTGCGGCGCCTGGCGCCGCGGCACCTGCGGGCCATGGTGCGCCCTCCGGCAGCGGAAGACACATGCGGCGGCGAGGGCGAAGTGCTGCTGCTGCAGGGCTGCGTGCAGCGCGTGATGACGCCGGAGGTGAACGTGCACCTGAAGGAACTGCTCGCGGCCCGGGGCGTTTCGGCACGCCTCGATCCGAACGAAGGCTGCTGCGGCGGCCTGAGCCTGCATCTCGGGCAGGCCGAAGCCGCCCGCTCCGCCATGCGGGACAACCTCGACCGAATGGACTGGTCTTCAGCCGAGCGCATCGTCTCCACGGCCACCGGCTGTGGCGTGACATTGAAGGAGTATGATCGTGTTCTGGCCACCGCGCCGGACCACGCGGCCGCCGCCAGGGGCTTCGCCGCGAAAGTCTGCGATGTCTCCGAACTCCTTCAGGGGTTCGAATTCAGCAAGCGCGACGACCTGCATCGGGTCGCCTGGCACGCGCCGTGCACGTTGCAGCACGGACAGAAGATCATCGGCCGCGTCGAAAACCTGCTGACCGGCGCCGGTTACGAACTTCTCCCGGTGCGGGACGGACACCTCTGCTGCGGGTCCGCGGGAAGCTACGCATTGCTGCAGCCCGAGATCGCGAGCGAACTGAAACAACGCAAGACGGCCGCCTTGATGGAACACCGACCCGACGTCATCGCCACCGCCAACATCGGCTGCCAGATGCATCTCGGCGACGGCGGCGATGTGCCGGTCGTCCACTGGCTGCAGCTGCTGCAATGAGACTGCCCGAGGAAATCCTCACGCCCCGCCTGCTGCTGCGCCGGCCTCGGGCCGGAGACGGGGCGATGATCAACCAGGCCGTGCACGAATCGTTCGCGGAACTCTCCCCGTGGATGCAGTGGGCGACGACACTCCCGACCATGGAGCAGTCCGAGGCGTTCGCCCGCGACGGGGCCGTGCGCTACAACAACGGCAGCAGCGCGGAACTGCTGATCCTGCATCGCGAAACCGGCGGTTTTGTAGGCGCCACCGGAATGCCGCGGATCGATTGGAACCTTCCCGGATTCGAAATCGGCTATTGGTGCAGAACAGGTGAAACGGGCAAGGGTTACGTCAGCGAGTCGACCTGGTGGCTCGCGAAGGCGTTGTTCGCGTTGGGCGCCAAGCGGGTCGAGATTCGGGTGGACGACCTCAATCGGCGCAGTTGGCGCGTCGCCGAACGGCTCGGTTTCACCTTCGCCACGCTGCAGAAGGGGGACCTGATCGCGAACGACGGCAGCCTCCGGGACACCCGGATCTACGTCGCGCTCTCGCTCGCGCAACTGAAACAGCCGAGGCCGTGATCGTTACGCGGTTCCGGCAGGTCGCCGGCAACCGGCGCTAACCCGATCCGTCGTCGTCCGAAGCCTGTTCTTCCGCCCGCCGCGCTTCGAGTTCTTTCGCCACCAGCTGGTCCACGACATCCAGGGCCTGCTTTCGGCCGATGTCCATGTTGACGACGTACTTGTCCGCGACGACGAGCGCCGGAACGGCCAGGAGACCCGCCTCCCGGAACGTCTGATCGATCTGCGCAACTCTCCTGCGAACACCTGGCTCGTCGATCGCCGCCAGAAACGCGTTCCGCTCGACGCCATAGCCGTCGACGAAATCGGCGAGCCTCCCGCGGTCGGTGAACTCACGGTTGCGGTCGTGCATGGCGCGGAACAGGCGTTCGTGATTCGCGTCGAGCGCACCCGCCCGCCCGAGCACGACATGCGCCCGCGCCAGCACCTCGGCCCCGCCGGCGAACCCGACATGCGCGCGACGGAAGCTCGCTCCCTGGGGCAACGTGCCTTTCCATGCTTCGAGCATCGGATCGAAGTCGCGACAATGCACGCAGCCATAGGAAAAGAACTCGACCACCTCCACCGTTCGCGCCCGGGACTCACGCGCACCTTCGACGACTCGGTAATGGGAATCCTCCGCAGCCTCGCCACCGACATCGACGGCGGTGCCGTAGATGATCCCGACGACCGCGACCACCACGACGAACAGCGCGACAAACCCCATGCTGGCATAGCGAATGAGGCGAAGCTTTTCTTCCGTCTTGCGGATTCTCCGTGCCATGCGCCGAGTGTGTCACAATTCAACGCATGAACGAACAGTACGTGCTCTACCAGTACGCGGGCTGCCCATTCTGTCACCGCGTGCGGACATTCCTCGACCGTGCCGGCATCGATATGCCCATGCGCGACACCATGCGCGACATGGCCGCCTTTCGCGAACTCCTGGTCGGCGGGGGACGACCCACGGTGCCGTGCCTGAAGATCACCAACGCGTCCGGAGAGACGACCTGGCTGTACGAATCGAACGACATCATCGACTACCTGTCGCGGGTCGCCGCGTAGAGCCCGGGGAGAAAGCATGAAACTCGGCCTGTTGGGCGGCTACGGAGGTCGCCGCATTCAAATCTCCATCGACCGGATACGCCATGCCGAGGCGCTCGGCTACGACTCCGTCTGGACTTCCGAAGCCTACGGCTCGGATGCGGTCGCGCCGGCCGCCTGGATCCTGGCGCAAACCAAGCGCATGCGCGTCGGCACCGCGATCATGCAGATGCCGGCCCGGACCCCGGCGATGACAGCGATGACCGCCATGACCCTGGCGCAACTCTCGGGCGGCCGATTCATCCTCGGTCTCGGCGCGTCGGGTCCCCAGGTCGTGGAGGGCTGGCACGGCGTCCCGTATGGCAAACCGGTCACGCGGCTCAAGGAGTACGTCGCGATCATCCGCAAGATTCTCGCGCGGGAGGCGCCCGCGGTCTTCGACGGCGACGAGTACCAGCTTCCGTTCTCCGGTCCCGGCGCCATGGGTCTCGGCATACCGCTGAAGAGCATCCTGCACTGCGACGAAGACATTCCCATCTATGCCGCCAGCATCACGCCGAGAGGCGTGCGGGCGGCCGCGGAAGTCACAGACGGATTCTTCCCGATCTGGATGGACCCCGAAAAGTACTCCGTATTCGACCGACCGATTCGCGCGGGCCTCGCAGCTTCCGGCAGGTCCGCCGCCGAGTTCGATGTCGCGCCCTTCGTCACGGTCGTCATGGGCGACAGCGTGGAAGAGTGCATGCGCCCCATCCGCGGCGCGATGGCGCTCTACATCGGCGGCATGGGCGCGCGCAACCGAAACTTCTACAACAACTACGTCAGGGCCATGGGATTCGAGGAAGCCGCCGCGAGGATCCAGGACCTTTACCTCGCAGGCAAGCGCGACGAGGCGATGGCTGCGGTGCCGGCCGAATTGATCGACGCGTGTCACCTGGTCGGCCCGGCCGACCGCATACGGGAGCGGCTGCAACGCTGGAGAGGCGCGAACGTCTCCACGATGATGATCGGCGGCGGATCAAACGAGGCCCTCGAGCTGATCGCGCAGGAGATGCTCTAGTGTCGTGTCACGCGAGTTCTGGCGCTTCAGAGTTCGCCATGCGCGTCAATACAAGGCGCGGTCCGCAGGGAATATCTGGCATATTTTCAAGGGCCACAACGCGGTTTGCATGCGAGGAGTTCCCCCTCGCGCACCCCGGCTGAAGGCTCCGGCGTGCATGGCGATCTCCCGAAGGGCGCGCCCCGGGAGCGCGAGGGGTACCCTCGCATGAAGACTGTGGCCTGTGGCGGTGTTGCGCCCCTTGGAAATGGAGCCGACCATTCCCTGCGGGACGCGCCTTGCCACAGACCCCGTGGGACGCGCTGAAGCGTCATAACTCGCGTGACACGACATTAGGACACCGAAGCAATCGATGCCCGTCTGGCTGTTCTGCATCCTCGCCATCACAGTCTCCTGCCTCGCCGGCATAGTCATCCGTCTGCTGGCGTACGGAGAGCTCGATCCCCTCCACGTCCTGCTGAGCCTGTTCTTTTCGCTGAACTTCCTGGCGTGCTTCTGGGAGATCTGCCTCTACTTTCAGAGGGACTACATCGAGCGGCGGGTCGACTTCTGGCGCGAGCAGCGGGAACGGCGCCAGCGATCTTCCGCAATGTTGTTTCTTCAGCAGCGCGTGACGACGCGCAACGCCTTCTCCATGACCTTTTGGGCGGACATCTGGGCGAGCTACTCGTTGTACGACGGCTCTTACGCCGACAGGCGCACGTTCGGCTTCACCTGCGACATCGCCAATGGCTTCATTACGCCCCTGCCTTCGCTGGTGCTCTACGCCACGTTTACGATCCCGTTCCTGCCGCCCGCCGTGGCCGGCGCGCTCGGCGCCATGCTCTTCTGGCAGTGGGTCTACGTCACGTCGGGGTACTGGGCGAGCTTCTTCGTCTCCGGGCGGCATAGACGGCTCGGTCTCATGGAAGCGGTGCTCCACGTCCATGCGGCCAATTCTCTATGGGTCCTGTTGCCCCTGGTCGGACTCTACGTCTCCATTCGATTGATTCTCGACGGAGACTACGGCGTTCTGGGCCACGGTTGACCGACGTCCGCCGCAACTTACCGCAGCTACCGCAACATGCCCTGAACGATCCCCCATCCGCGCTCGGCGCGCTCTCGAGCCATGGTCCTGTACTCCAGCGCGTGCGTCGAACTCGCGTTGCCGTCGAGGCCTCGCTTGTAGACGCCCTGGACGATTCCCGCGGAGCGGAACATGTTGAACGCGATATAGAACGGCCAGTTGTCGATGGAGGGCCGTTTCGCCTCCCGGCAGTAGGCGTCGACGAGGTCCTGTTCGTTCGGGATGTTCAACGCTTCGAGGTCCGCTCCGGGCAGGCCCTGCCCCTGCGGATCGCCGTGGAATTCCTGGCACCAATAGCTCAGGTCCGCCAGGCCGTCGCCCAGCGTCGACAGTTCCCAGTCGAGGATGGCGGCGACGCGCGGCTCCTCGGCGTGGATGATCAGGTTGCCCAACCGATAGTCGCCGTGCACGATGACCGGCGGCACGTCGTCCGGCACGTTGTCGGGCAGCCACTCGATCAGGGCGTTCATCGCCTCGATCGTCTCCGTCTCGGACGCGATGTACTGCCGGCTCCAACGGTTGATCTGCCGCGCGAAGTAGTTGCCGGGCCTGCCGAATTCGCCGAGGCCCACCGTTCCCGGGTCGACGCTGTGCAGCCGCGCGAGGGTGCGAACCATGTCGAGGTAGATTTCGCGGCGCTCTTCACGGCTCGCGGCGGGCATCAGGTTCTCCGTCAGGAGTCGACCCCGCACATGCTCCATGACATAGAACTTCGTGCCGATCACGCTCGCGTCCTCGCACAGGCAATGCATCTCCGGCACCGGCACGTCGGTAGCCGCGAGGGCGTCCATCACCCGGTATTCGCGGTCCACCTGGTGCGCCGACGGCAACAGTTCCCCCGGCGGCTGTTTCCGCATGACGTATTCGCCCCCCGGCGTTTCGAGAAAAAACGTCGGGTTGCTCTGGCCGCCTTCGAACTGGCGAACCGTCAGCGGTTCTCCGCCATACCCGTCCACGTGATCGACCATGTAGGCGCGCAGCGCGCCTTCATCGAAGCGGTGTCCTTCCCGCACCGGCGTGAGTTCGGCTTCGCTCATGGGTACATCCCGTCGTGAGGGCGGCGACAAGAATATACGGTTGCGTCGAGCCGCCGCAAAGTGAGACGCTCGCCGCGATCACATCCCCGACAGAGGAAGACGATGCCACTTGAGAAGCGCATAGCGGTGACCATGCCCGTTTCGAACCGTTTGGAGGAGAACGCCGACGTCGTGCAATGGGCCGAGGCAAACGGCTACCAGGATGCCTGGTTCTCCGATGCCGGGTCGCCGGACTCGTTGACGATGCTGGCGGCCCTCGGCGGCCGCATCAAGCGGATGCGCGTGGGATGTGCGGTCACACCCGTCTACACCCGCGCGCCGTCGGTCCTGGCGGCCACCGCGAACGTGCTGGGACAAGTGTACCCGGGACGTTTTGTCATGGGTCTCGGCTCCTCCAGCGAGGCGATCATGACCCGTTTCAATGGCATCCCTCTGGAAAAGCCGCTGACGCGCGTGAAGGAGACGGCGATCATCGTGCGCCACATGCTGAGCGGCGACCGCACCAGTTTCGACCTCGAAACCCTATCCAGCAACGGTTATCGGCAAGCGCCCATGGACCATCCGCCGCCGCTGTACCTCGCCGCGCTGCGACCCAGGATGATCGAAATGGCGGCAGAGCATGGCGACGGCGTCGTGTTCAACCTGTGGCCGAGGAAGGCGCTGCCGAAGATGATGGAGCATGTCAGGATCGGCGCCGCACGCGCCGGAAAGAACTGGGAGGACATAGAGATCGTCAACCGCAAGGTTGTCCTGGTCACGGACGACAAGCAGGCGGGCTATGACCGTTTCCGATCCGGATACGCTCCCTACTACGCCAATCCGGTCTACAACAAGTTCCTGGCGTGGAGCGGCTACGAGGGTGCGGCCGCCGAACTGCTGGAAGGCTGGGCGAACCGCGACCGTGCCCGGACAGCTGCCGCCTTCTCCGAAGAAATGATCGACGAGATCGCTCTCATCGGCAGCGCGGAGAAAGTGCGGGAAGGCATTCGCGCGGATGCCGCCGCCGGAATCCATACGCACATCATCGCGCCCATCGCTCCGGTCGACGCTTTCCATCCGGATGCGCGCGCCACGTTTTCCGCGTTCACCGGCGACCGGTTCAGCTTCTAGCGTCGCGAAGCCTGCGCGACTCCCCGGGCAACGCTGGCGCAAAGCGCATCGAGCACCGCACCGCGGCGAACGTCGAATGCGAATTCCCCTCGTTCGGAGAACAGGACCGTGAGGGGAAACACGCGCGCTTCGCCCCGATAAGGAATTTCGACAATCCGCAGCAATCCACCCGGGTATGGCCACGATGACCGCGCGGCATGCCCGAGGGACTGCCTGACGCATCGGAGCATCGAGCCGACGTTCCGACCATGCTCCGGGTGGTGGTAGACCTCCACGACCGTGTCGCTCCAGCGGCTGCGGGTCATCGCGTACCTGCCGGAGTGAACGGAGAAGCCTGGCGACACCGATCCGGGCGCCTTCGAGCGCGGATCGGGCGGACCATTGCCGAAGTCCGTTGCGTATTCGAAATAGCGCCGCGCGTTCTCCTTCCATTCGCGCAGGAGCAACCCCGGCCCGACGGCAACCTGGTCCAGACTGGTCCCGATGACCATCCTGATGCGCGTCGATCCAAGCCCTTGGCTTGCGAGGGTCGGTTCGCGGCCGAAGGATGGCAGGATGTCCGCGCTCTCGATGAACGTGCCGTTTTCGACCAGCCGGAGCGGACGCCTGTCCCTGCCCAATCCACGGTCCCTCCAGGTCAGTGAGAATTCCATTCTGACGCGTTCTCCGAACCTGAGCGGCCGCGCGAAGACATAGCGATGGACGCCCGGCTCGGCGCCAGGTTCCACTATCGACGCGATGTCGACATTCTCGACTTGGACTTCCCTGGGGAAGAAGAGCCTGAGTTCCCTTATCGGTTCGGACCCGGTGTTGGCCAGCAGCATCGAACCCCCGCTCTCGACGCGACGCGCCTCCGGGTAGAGGTCAATGGTGAGGTCCATTGCCACCACGTACGGAACCCCGGCCCGGACGTGGGGTTCCGCGGGGGAGGCGGCGGTCGAATTCGGCTCGCCGGTGTTGACGCAGATCCAAAAGGCGGTGGCGGCCCACACCACGACGGCTGGAGCGCCGATATTGACGACTTCTTCCGGGAGTCGCCATCGCTTCCGGACCGACCCGCCGCCACGGGTCCACGCGTGGACAGCGAGCACGAGGAGCACCGTGAGGGCCGTCCAGCAAAGTCCCGACGCGTAGAACCGGCCAAGATAGTGGCCGTAGCCGTTCATCCCCGAGTAGCGTACGGGCGCCGGACCGAACGGCGCGTCGCCCGGTGCCCATACGGCGAGGAAGAACGCCGCGGCGACCAGCATGCCGAACCACTTGCTGCGAAAGACATCCCTGATCGCCGGCGCGCCGGCAAACGCGCCGGTGCTGGCCGCGTTGCGCAATGCGACCCGAATGGCGATGGACGCCGCCGCCAGGAGGAACACGTGCCAGCCGAAGTTGATGTAGACGGCATACGCGCAGAGAACAGGGTCGAGAGGCGGCCGGCCCCATGCCACCTGGGCGGCGATGGCGGCGGCCCCGAATGCGGTCAATGCGGCAAGAACGACGACCCCCAGCGCCGCAACCTTCGGTACGACGCCCGCCGCCGTATCCCGATCAACGATTTCGCCGCCGCAAAGGATGAGCAATAGGTACGCCGGGCCGCGGAATGCCTCGGCGATGTGCTGCGCCACGAACTCCGATGTCAGCCTGAGCGGCGCGCCGGAAAACTCGGCAATACCGATGAGATGTGCGACTCCGGCGACGACGCCGAAGGCGAGCAGCACCCAGGACGGGACGCCGAACCCCGACGCCGTTTCCGTCCAGGTGGCCGCAATGAACCGGTCTGCCTCTGCCATCCGCTTGGCGCCGCAGTGCCGTGCGCCGCACGGAGCGTTCTCCATGCCGGCATCGGATCGCGGTGCAACCATCCAACGACCGTAGGCCGAAGGGGTATCCCGAGTCGATGGCAGATCAACCCGTTCAGACGGAGTCGAAGTCTCTAATCGGCGTGGGAGGTGCGCCTATCTTGCGGTGTCGGAGAAATTTGTGATCGCAACATCACCCTGCGGAAATCGGGCAACGATACTGAGCTCGCCGCCGACGGCTTCAATGTAGGCGCGCAAGTTGGAAACATACATGTCCGTCCGCCGCTCCAGCTTGGCGACCGCAGGCTGGTTGACGTTCAGCGCTTCGCCGATGGCCTTCTGCGTCATTGCTCTTGCCTTGCGAAGTTCATGCAGCGCCATGGCCGCACGAAGCTCCGTCTTCTTCGCCTCAATGCGCGCACGGCGCTCCGCCGCAAATTCCCTGGTGAGGTCACCAAAGACATTTCGTTCGCTCATTCGATCAACCCATCCTTCCTCAACTCATCCAGATGTATTCCGTATATGGAATATTGTCAAGGGCGACCAATCCCCAAACCTTGGCCCGAACCGGTATTCCGAGTCGATGGCAGATCGACTCTCTTCGACGCCTGCACTTCGCTTCTTTTCGCGCGCGCCTTCGCCCTCGGGCCGAGGGGCATATCGCGGCGTCGCGCGTTCGCGCGCTATGATCGAGGCACCATGCCGGGATTCAGCGACCTTCAGCAAAAACTCGACGCCCTGCGTGCCGGGAACATGTACAGGAAGCGTCGCAATGTCGGCAGCCGGCAGGGTCGCACCATCCGGGTCGACGGGCGCGAGTTGCTCAACTTCTGCAGCAACGACTATCTCGGGCTCGCCGGCGATCACCGTATCGCCGAGGCGCTCAAGTCGGGCGTCGAGCGCTGGGGGGTGGGAGCCGGCGCATCGCACCTCGTCTGTGGCCACACCGAGGCCCACGATGAGCTCGAAGCCACGCTCGCCGAGTTCACCGGGCGTCCGAGGGCTCTCGTATATTCCAGCGGCTACGCGGCGAATGTCGGCGTCATCAACGCGCTGATGTCCGTTGGCGACCTGGTTTGCGAGGACCGTTTGAACCACGCCTCGCTACTGGACGGCGGAT
Source organism: Pseudomonadales bacterium (assembly GCA_963668365.1). Classification (GTDB taxonomy): domain Bacteria; phylum Pseudomonadota; class Gammaproteobacteria; order Pseudomonadales; family Azotimanducaceae; genus VXNE01. The sequence goes on along the minus strand of OY764266.1, from coordinate 1,983,858 downwards.
GGATAAGCCGTGCGCGGTTCGCCTGGTACGCCCACCTGGACTGCGACGACCTGGACCGGCAACTCGCGAGCGATGCCGACCGCAAACTGATCGTCAGCGACGGCACTTTCAGCATGGACGGGGACCGGTGCAGGCTGGATGAACTGGTCACTGTCGCCCGACGACGGGATGCCTGGATCATGGTCGACGACGCCCACGGCATGGGCGTGCACGGCACCGAAGGCGTCGGCCTGGTCGATCCGGCCAGATATTCGGTAGAGGACGTGCCGGTGCTGGTCGGGACTTTCGGCAAGGCGTTCGGCACGTCCGGCGCTTTCGTCGCCGGCAGCGAAACGCTGATCGAAACGCTCATCCAGCGTTCCCGCAACTACATCTATACCACCGCAATGCCGCCCGCGATCGCCGTCGCAACACTCGCCAGTCTCGCCATAGCGAGGGCCGAGACCTGGCGGCGCGACAGGCTGGAAACCCTGGTCCAACGATTCCGGGACGGAGCGACACGCCTGGGATTCACCCTGCCGCAGTCGGCATCTCCCATCCAGCCGCTGATCGTCGGCGACCCGCAGGCGGCGTTGGACATGAGCCGGGGCCTCGAAGAGCGCGGTTGCCTTTGCACGGCCATTCGCCCGCCGTCGGTGCCGGAAGGCACTTCAAGGCTGCGGATCACGCTGACCGCAGCGCACACCGACGCGGATGTGGATCTGCTGCTCTGTGCGCTGGGAGATTCCCGTAGCGCACTCGATCAGGCGCGTAGCACGCGCTAACACCCTTTCCACATATGAATAGTCATTCCAATAGGTTAATGTATAGCTATGAGGACCATTCAAATAACGATTGATGACGAACTCGTGGAGCGCGTCGACGAACGGGCAAAGCGCATTGGGTCGACGCGCTCAGGATTCGCACGCCAAGCACTGCGTGCTGCCTTGGCGCGCTACGAGGAGTCGGAAGCGGAAGAGCGCCAAAAGGCCGGATACCGCCGAATACCGCCTACGCCCCAGGAGTTTTCCATTCGGGACGAGGATCGCGCATGGGGCGATGATGGCTGGGACGCTTGGAAAGATTGATAGTGCGTCGCGGCGAGATACGATGGCACCGGTTCGCCCCACCAGACAAACGCAGGCCAGTGCTGATCCTAACGCGAGATTCGGTCATCGGCAGCCTGCATGAGGTCACCGTCGCTCCCATCACAACCAATATCCGAGGTATCCCCAGCGAGGCGGTGTTGTCCCCGGACGAGGGCGTGCCACGCGCCTGCGCGGTGAACTGCGATCACTTGCAGACGGTACCGCAGGCAAGACTGGGTCCGCTGCTGACGACTCTGTCAACGGAAAAGATGCACCGAGTAGCAGAGGCCATTCGCTTTGCGCTCGCCTTGAGGTGACGGACCCGTCCCGAATTGACGCCGAGTCGATCTTCTTCAGACTTCCCGTGTTATCCCATGCCTGCCAAAGCAAACTGGTTGATGCCCCTCCCGTAGGTATCTGGCCATGAGCGTCCCGGCAGCTATTCGATGGGAGCGAGGCGGCTTGTGGCTGCTCGACCAGCGCAAGCTTCCCGAGGAAGTTGCCTACGAGGAGCAGACGAGCGCCGCGATGGTGGCCGCATCCATCGCCGGGATGAAAGTGCGCGGAGCACCCGCCATCGGCATCGCTGCGGCGTACGGCATGGCGCTCGCGTCCCGCACGGGTGAGGACATGGCACGCGCGGCGCGCCTGCTGATCGGGGCGCGTCCCACGGCAGTGAACCTCGCCTGGGCGGTGAATCGCGTGCTCCGGGCGAACGATGCCGTCGCCGAAGCCGAGGCCATCCATCGCGAGGACGCGGAAATGTGTCGCGCGATCGGCGAGCACGGCATGCGACTGATCGAGCCGGCGACCGCCGTCCTGACGCACTGCAACGCGGGCGCCCTCGCCGTTTCCTCCCTCGGAACCGCGACCGCGCCGTTATACCTCGCGCATGAGGCCGGCGTACGTTTCAGGGTGTTCGTCGACGAGACGCGGCCGCTGCTGCAGGGGGCGCGGCTGACGGCCTGGGAACTGGTTCAGTCCGGTATCGACGTCACCCTCATATGCGACAGCATGGTCTCGCACCTGATGTCGGAGGGGACGATCCAAAGCGTGATCGTGGGGGCGGACCGCGTCACCGCCAATGGCGACGTGGTGAACAAGATCGGTACGCGGGGCATCGCCATCGCCAGCCGCTACCACGGCATTCCCTTCCACGTGGCCTTCCCGTCTTCGACCTTCGATCCCGACACGAAGACCGGCACCAATGTCGAAATCGAGCAACGCGACGCCACCGAGGTCACCGGATCGATTCGGGCGCCCCGCGGCGTACACGTCAGCAACCCCGCATTCGACGTCACCCCGGCCGAACTCGTCACAAGCTGGATCACGGATCGCGGCCGAATAGAGAACGCGCGCGATCTGGCCGCACTGAAGTGAAGCGGAGCCGATAGGGCTCAATCGTCGTCGCGCACCACCGGGTAGCACGGCTCGCCCCAGTCCTCGTGGGGGTTTTCGATCAACAGGTGGATGACACGCGGGACGAGGTCGACAAGGATGGCCGTACCATCGCGAATCTGGTCCCGGTTCACGCTGCTGCGCCAGGTCGCGCCGCCGTGCATGAGCTGGTTGCGCAGCGTGTAGAGGCGAGCCAGGACGATGGCGAGCACCGTGGCCGTCTGCCGCCTGTCTCCCAGCGCCCTGCGCGCCACCGTCTTCGCACTCTCGAAGCTTCTCCGCCAGCGATCCTCGTCGATCTTGCCGTTCTGATGATCCCAGAACGGCTGAAACACGAACTGGTTGTCGAGCAACACGCGAAAGGGGCCCGTGAACTTCGACCAGACCAGGTCGTAAAGCAGGTTGTCGGTGTCCAGTTCGACCAAGCGTTTCAGGAATCGATCCAAAATTGCCTGTTCGGGGGCCGATTCCCGCTGGATCTCGTCCGCGTACGCCGCGTTAAGCGAAATCCAGAGAAATATGAACCTGGCGTCGTCATCGTCCTCCGAGCGTTCCGCCGCCGCCAGCCAACTCAGCGCTCTGTGCACGCGCAAGCCCAACCCATCCGCGCCTTTAGCTTCTATCTTGTGTGCCCGCGCCCTCAAGCTGGCGTGATCGAAAGTCATCGTGCTGGCCGCTTCGTTCAACGGACGATGGTACACCCCGTTTCCTATAGGGAAATTCTCACGCGAAGTCCGGCTGTTGTCCGCTGCCGCTTACGCGCGAAACCGGCAATTCTTGCCACCTCGTGTTCGCCCGTTTCGAGGTTCGCCATGTATCGCACGCTCCGCGTCGCCGCCGTTGTCCTTCTTTTCTGGAATGCCACGGCCGCCGAGCCGCCAGCCCTGTCCCTTGCCAACGTCTACCGGGACAACGTCGATCTCGAGGCATATTGGGTCAGCGAGAAACTCGACGGCATCCGCGCGCGGTGGGACGGAGAGGCGCTTTACTCGCGCCAGGGCAACCGCTTCAACGCGCCCGCAGCGTTCGTCGAAGGATTTCCAAACGACGCGCTCGACGGCGAACTGTGGATGGGCCACGGTACTTTCGAGAGACTGTCCAGCATCGTTCGCCGGCAGCCAAAGTCGGAGGACGCGTGGCGCGGCGTGCGCTACATGGTCTTCGACCTGCCGGAACACGCGGGCACCTTCGATCAACGCCTGGCTCGTCTCAGGAAACTGCTCGGCGCCGCGGAGACTTCAAGAATTGGACTGGTAGAGCAGTTCCGGGTCGCAGACGAGACCGAATTGATGGCCATGCTCGATCGGATCGTGGCCAGCGGCGGCGAAGGTCTGATGTTGCGCAAGGGCGACTCGCACTACCGGCGAGGACGCTCCAACGACCTGCTCAAGCTGAAGGTCTACCAGGATGCCGAAGCCGTGGTCGTCGCCCATCTACCCGGCCGCGGCAAATACACCGGGATGCTCGGCTCGCTCCTGGTCGAGATGCCCGACGGCCGCCGTTTCAGGCTCGGCACGGGATTCTCCGACGAAATGCGCCGCAGGCCGCCGCCCATCGGTACGACTGTCACGTACAAGCACTACGGCAAGACCAGCAACGGAATACCTCGCTTCGCAAGCTTTCTGCGGATTCGCCCAGAAACATGAGGCTGGCCCGGCCGCCGGGCACACCCAGGGACTGACGGAGCAATGCCGGCGACCCACACCGGCTGCGCTCAGCCGCCGGTCTCCATCGGCGCGTCCGGGTCAAGAGCCCATTCCGACAGGGATCCATCGTAAACCGCTACCCGGTCCCGGCCCACCAGGATGCAGGCGAAGGCATCGATCGTCGCCGCGATACCCGCGCCGCAGTACGTGATGACCCGATCGGCGTCCAGCATGCCTGACGCCTCGAGAACCTCTCGCATCTCGTCCGTCGACTTGAACCGTCCTTCGGTCAGAAGTTCATTGAACGGGAGATTGCCGCTGCCGGCGATGCGTCCCTGGCGGGCATAGCTGGACCGCGTTTCGCCCCGATGCATCGCGGCGCCGAGCGAGTTCACCGTGCATACGGAAGGGTCGCCGATAGCGTCGGCCACCGTCCGCTTGTCCGCAAAGACGTCCGGACGCGGACGCGCCTCAAAATCGCCGCGGGGAAAGCGCGGTACGGCCGTTTCTACCGGCCGACCGCCAGCGCACCAAGCGCCGAAGCCACCGTCCAGCACCGACATACGCTCGTAGCCGAGGTAGTGAAGCAACCACCAGGCGCGCGTCGACCACATCACGCTGCTGCTGCTGTAGAGCACGACGCGGCTGCCCATGTTGATGCCGAGGCTCCGGAACAGTTCCTCCAGCGCGGCGGGTTCCGGCAGGGTGAATTCGAGTCCGCTGGTTGTGTCGGCCGCGTCGCCGGCAAGGTCGAGAAACTGCGCGCCCGGAATGTGCCCGCGATCAAAGGCGACCCGCCCCAATTCGCGCTCCATGCCGGGACCCCTGGGTTCGAGGTTGGCAGCGGTCTCGAAGAGCCGCAAATCGGAGTCACCGAGGATGCTCTCGAGCTCGTCGACCGAGATCAGGTAGTCGCTCAGAACCGATTCCATGATGTTCCCCCGGCCTCTTGTTCAACTCACGGAGTATAGCGGTCTCGGAAAAGGGAGCCGGACGTTGGGAGACAGCTTCGTGCTCGTGTCAGTGTTGAGCGTTCTTCGCCAAGAATCGGCGAAATACACGAACCTGACGCTTCCTGTGGGCCACAACGTCAATCAGAAAAACTACCAACTTATTGAAAAGTAGTGTCTTTTGTAGACCACCCAGCGTTGGCACGAGAGTTGCGTCTTACCTCCTCAATCGATCACAAGGAATATCCATGTACGAACGCTCCGCGCTGATACGCATCTGCTGGTTCGCCATGGGGCTTGTCTGCCTCGTCATCGGCCTCGTCGGCGTCGTTATCCCCCTTCTGCCCGGGATACCGTTCCTGATCCTGTCCGCCGTGTGCGCGGTGCAGGCGTTCAAGCGCGACCGCTTGCTGGAACGGCACGGCTTCGAAGAGTACAGACGCTGGCGCAGACGCCACTGTTATTGAACAAGCGCCTCCGGGAAGAGGTTAGCAGCCAAGACCCTGCGACATCTGGGCATAGCTCGTGAGAGGGACCGCGCACATCCGATGCCAGTCCCCCTTGTCGATCACGGGCTGGTTCAACAGTGCAATCGTTTCGTCGAACTTCTCAAGCGCAGCGCAATCGACCGCCTCGGGCGCCGCCGCCTCGCGGTGCTGCGGCCAAACGTGTTCGCGCGCGCGGCGCCAGAACTCGCTGTCGTACCTCGAACCGCACGAGTAGTGCCATCCCACGAACAGGCCGTAGCAGAGCATGTTGCTGACGAGAAACCGATTGACCACCGGCGCATCGCGCTCAAGATGTTCGACCGGCCGGCTGAGACGTATCTGGAGCGCCATCCCGATCTGCAACTGGGCGGATACGATCGCCGTCGCTTCCAACGGCTCCATGAACGCCGCCGCGTTCCCCACGCGGGCGATGGCGCCATCGAAAATCTGGCGGTGGACGAAATTGGGAAACGGGATCACGGCGCGCTGCTCGAATTCCGATGCGCCGTCGGACGCGAGGAACGCGTCAAAGTCCGACTCGACTTCCTCGAGGCTGGTGACATCGCGGTTGAAGATGTACCCGTAGGACGTGTGCACCGTGAGCGGGATGACGAATACCCAACCGTGCGGGCGCGCCACCGCGCGGGTGTAGGTGTGTTGCAGGACCGGCCCGTCCTGCCCTGATTCGATGATCGCCGGACAGCGGCGGATGACGGCCGTATTGGTGGGGATGAAGGAAATGTCGATGTGCTCGTCGGCGTCGAGTTCCCTGGGAAACCCGCGGGCATCGAAGACCAGGTCGTAGCGTTCCGGCGCCCGGTCCTCGAACTCCACCCGCGCCCCGCCCTCGACCCTGGCGATCTCGAGCACCCTCTCGTCGATATGGCGGGCCCGCGTGCTCATCTGCAGCAGGTCCCCCATGAAATCGGCGGACAGGTGGTAGGCATAGGACACCTGTTGCGGCGTGAAGTAATGCGTGAAGTCCCGATCGCGCCGACCCCATCCCTCGAATGCGACACCGTACTTGCGGGTTCCGTTCAGACGCTGCTGGACGGTCTCGTGCGGCAAATTGGTCAGTTGGTGCAACTCCTGAACAAGGCTCGGCCAACTGCCCTCACCCACGCCGATGACCGGGATGCGAGAGTCGTAGATGTGATGCAGCTCGTGGTCGCTGTCGGGGTGAAGCCGCGTCACGCTGGCAGCGGCCAGGGCGCCTGCGGTGCCTCGCCCCACCACCGCGATCTTGCGCAAGGATGTGCTGCCCGGCCGAATCACACCAGATGACTTCCCGAAGTCGGTCGACTGCCCCTTACGATAGCGCTCGCCAAACGGGTTTGCATGCGCGAAGGGGAGCGCACTGGCCCGAAATGGGCCAAGACCTGCATTTGGTCGGGCGCCAGCCAAGCTGCCCCGTCAGAAGCTGTAGGTGAAATCGACGCCCAGGAAGCTGTCGCGGCGTCCATCATAGGTCAGGTCCTCCGGGTCCGCGCTCAGGTTCACGATCGCTTCGAGGCGCATGGACCAGCTCTCCGAAAGGCGGCGCTTCAGTTCCAGGTTCAACGCACGGTAATCGTGGTCCAGATCGCCGAGGATACCTCCCACCAGTTCGGTGCCTTGCACATCGTTGAACGCAAGGAAGCCTGCGATGAACAGGTCGTTCCCCCACACGCTCGTAGCGCGCCGCCCGCGATCGTCGTAGAGCCACTCGGAGAGCAGGGTCAGGTCCGCCTGGGAACCAAACAGCGCATAGACGGTGTGCTCCAGGCCAAGGACGAGGGCGCGGTAATCCTCTTCCCGACCCAGGAGGTTGCGCGCTCCGCTGCGGTGCGTGGCTTCCATCTTGTAGAGCAGGGATCCGGTCGTGAGTTGCGCATCGACACCGAATTGCCGGATCTGCCCGTAGTACGGAATCGGCGGCGAGGCTTCGTTCGGAGGGAAGCCCGCCTCGAACGACGGCACGAAGTACGGCTCGCGATTCGTGCCGACGAAGGCGGTCAAGCCGAAATCGAGCAGCCCCAGGCTGTTGCTGTAGCGGGCCGCGACGTCAAGATGGCGTTCCTCGGCACCGCTCTCGTACAGGGCGTCATCGACGATCAGGCGGCTGCCGCGAAGTCGCCCCGAAGGCCCCGGGAAAGTGCGCTTGCGGTGATACGGCAACAGGAATGACTCGGCGATGCCCCAGTCACCGGAAATCGTCAGGTGCACCATGGGCTGTCCCAGCTTGGGTCGATCGCGCGGGTGCTCGACAAGGTCGAGCTGGTTGACGATGTCCACGGGGTTGTGAAGTTCGGCCACGCCCCAGAAGACGCGGTCCAGTCCCAAGCGAAGCTCCCAGGAATTCTCGCCCAAGTCTCCATACATCAACACGTAGGCCTCGCGCACGTCGGCATGCGTACGCTGGGAATCCGCGCTGTCGTATCGATAGAGCGGGGTGAGCGTGAAGCTGGTTGTTTGTGCGATCTCTCCGTAAAGCGTCGGCTCAACGACCAGCCCCGCAGTGCCCGACCGCTGACCCGCGAAGGCCGGCGATTGCGGATACCAACGCGCCTGCGCGCTCAGGTCGCCCGAAAAGTCGAGAGCCTGCGCCTCGGCGCCTGGAGCGGCCATGAGCACGAGGGCCGCGATTGCGCCGCCGAATCGCATCAGCGCACGCGTCGAAGTGCGGTCTGGGTGAATTCACTGTCATCGAGATTCGTGCCGAACCGAAAGTCTGTCCAGTGAAGCACGGTGCTCGTGCCGGTCAGGTGATTCACCATCGTCTGTTCTCCCGCCCGCCAGTACCGATCGAGGTACTGCCGATAGTTCGCAAAGGTGAGGGTCTTCAGATGCGAGCCCCTTCGGTCGTAAAGCTCCATCTTCCAGGCTCGAAGCTCTTCCGTGTCCTGCCAGACGACCTTGCGGCTGTAGCCGGATTTCTCATCCAGGGGGACCTGCTCGGTCACCGTACACATGAGTTCGCCACAGGATTCGTCGCGAAGATACTTGTAGGTGTACTCCTCCACCTCCGGAGAACTCATGTCTTCGTAGGAAAACTCGCTGCCCATGAACGACCCCGAACGCCGCCCGGCGCTGATGCGCTTGACCCTTTTCAGGGCCGGCAGGTACAGCCACTGGTCGTCCTGGGTGTTGATATGGGCATGGGTCAGGAGCGCGGTTCCCCGCACGTCTCGGGGTTGGTCGAACGTGAACAGGCTCTTGTCGCCATCCCCCGTCACCTCCAGCACCTTGAAGCGCATCTGGCGGACGCTCTCCCGACCTTGCCGGTCGCGCAGCACCATCGTCAGGCCGGCGGTGAAATCCCCGAAACCCTCGTTGCGGGCGTTTGCCTCACGCGCAATGATCAGGCCCTTGTCCTCCGCCGATTCCTCCTGGGCAAGGGCACGTGAACCTGGCCAGCAGACTCCGGCCAGAACCAGAACCAGAACGCCGGATGGAGCACCCCCCCCCAAGGCGTGCGAGACCATTCGTCCAGCCTTGGCCGACCAACCATTTCCGGCGGTTTCAAAGTCAGGGAGCATCCGCACAGGTTCCGCGATGGACACGTTGCATTCTACCTTGGTTCCCGGATAGCCCCCGGAAGTCCGTCCATTAGAAAAACTTTACCCCTGTATTTGTATTGTCGCCAAAAGGCGAAAAAAGGGCTTGGTGAAGTTGCGCGTCGCGAGAAGGTCATATAGCGTGGTTCACGCATTTGTTGGCGCGGTTCGCCGCGCCGGTAACAAACGGAGGATGACCATGAGAAGTGGCGACGAAATGCTGCAGCAGATTGTTGAGAAGTCCGCCCTGGACGCGGAATTCAGGCAACAGCTTCTTGCAGATCCGAAGAATGCGATCAGTGCGGAATTGGGCATTTCGATTCCCGAGTCGATGACGATCCAGGTTCACGAGAGCGATATGCAGACCGTGCACCTCGCGTTGCCGCCCGATCCGAACATCACCGAGGAGCAACTCGAAGCCATCTCGGCTGGCCTCTGCTGCTGCTGGTAGGCCCGGCGGCCGGCAAGTACCCGGCCCAATGCGGAACCATCCGCATTTGACACTAGTGTCGTGTGACACGACACTAGTCCCCGTCGCCCCGGCAGCAAGCGGGGCGGTCGGAGTTTGCGTGTGTGTCCGGCTCAGACGTTGGTCAGCGGGACACCGCTCCGGAAAGCACCAGGAACACATAGGCCTTGGCCTCGCGAAGACCGGTTCCGGATATCACCAGCTTTATGTGGTGAATGCCGCGCAACAGCACATAGCGCCCCGACTTCGCGAATAGCGTGGTCGGCCTCGAAACCCAGCCGGCAAGCGCACGAAGCTTCTCCGGCACCACGATGTCCTCGTGGCCGAGGGCCGCGAGGAACGGGTCCCAATCGGTCAGGCCGTCGAGCCAATAGCGCGAGTCCTTTGTGTATCGTTGCTTGACGATGAGCGTCAGGCCGAGCGTCGGACCGAGACCCTCCTCCCGCACGTCGATATTCGCTCCGGACCTGACAATGTTCGCGCGTTCCCTGAAGCGTGAAATCACGGATTCCGCGGCTGACATCCGACCCGGCCACCCCGTGTCTTCAAGATAGGCGCACAGTTCCTGCCGCGTCCTGAAGCCCATGATTGCCAGGCGGATGGACCGTTCGCGAGACGGGAAGACACCGAACGAATCGAGGCGCGTGTCTTCCGGCTGCGCGAGGTAGACGCGTTCGACGTGCTTCCGCTCGGCCTCATTGGGCTCCCAACCTACGCAGGAAACGAGCGCGTCCACCACCGTGGAGACATCGTGCTCCTGTCCGCCGGCGCCGATGATCGGGCGCTCGCCCGGCCGCAGGAACATTCCTGGAAGTGGATCTTCTCCTTCCCGCGCCGAGCCGATGTCATATTCCAGCATCAACTTGGGGCCGACGATCGCGCGCAGAGCGGAGTTTTCGGCATCCATTTCTCCGAACAGCCGCACGACGGCTTTCGCGGTCTCATCCGCCCCATCGGTTCGCGCGCGCTGTCGGAAGAACTCCGCCGACCTGGTGCCGCTCGCAAGCGACGCGCCGAAGTCCGCCTCCGGCCGGCGTTCATGCAGCGGCAGTTCGAAGCCGAATGGAAGGGCGCCCATCGTGATCGGAAGATTCCTCGCGCATTCGAGGATGCGCTCCCATTCCGGGTCTCCCACCAGTACGGGCGAAACCCTGTTTCGGAAGTGCCCGAGCAGGTCGCCCATGGTCCCGCCTTCGTCGGCGAGTCGATCCTGGGTGAGCGTGACTGCCTCGTCAATATCCATGTGGTCTTCTCACGCAATCACCGGTGCGGGATTCAAATCGGCTTCAGCCAGAGGGTGTTTGCGCCGTCCCATGCCGACCGGCACGTCGTACAGGCGCCCGGGCGCGAATCTCGCCCAGAAGTGGCGCATGCCGGGCACGATGACCCGCACCACGGGCATGCCGATGTCGGGCCGGGTCTGGTCCAGCACCAGGAACTCGAGGCCCTTCGCTTCGACGAGCGCGCGGCAATACTCCACGTCGTCACGGGTGTCCGCAGATTCGATCGCTGGATAGTCCGACGCCGTGCGCAGCGGCGCGCCCGTCCTGGGCGCAAGCCACTCACAGTCGGCGAGGCGAGCGGTCTTCCACCACCAGAGTGCGAGCGGATCATCGATCATGGGCCGACCGTCGCCACTTCCCGGGCGCGGCAGCCAGGTCAGGCACTGGTTCAGTTCGCAGATCGCCCTCAAGGCCGCGATGCGCGGGTCCGCATGGGCGCCGGCGCCGTAAATGATGTCCTCGGTTTTCGCGTCCGGCCGGCGCGAGAGCGCAACGAACGCGGGGATCCGGATATCGGAGGTCACGTCGAGGATCCACACGTTCCGCTCATACCGGGCGTAATGTTCGGCGGCCGAAGCAAGGTACGCGTCGTCGAAGCTCGAAAGGTCGACCGCCGGCACGCGCAGTCGGTAGTACCACCAGATGGCGAAGGCATCTCTTTCCGCCAGCTCATAGAAGCCCTGCAGGATCGCCTCTTCCACGGTGTTGCCCGCGGCACAGCCATTGGAATCGGCGATCAGGTCCGAAGGACCGCGCTGTTCGGGCGCCATGCTGTAGAGCATCGACGTCGGCAAATGGCGGTGCCGCTCCTGCGTCAGCGACCAGACCGGTGTCCAGTCGATTTCAGCGTCCGGGTCGAGACGCGGCGGGACAACGTTGTACGGGTGGCCCTTCGCGTTGATGCTCTCGGCGTCGTCGAGCTGATGGTCGCTGAAGAGCTGCGCATCGTTGGGGTGGATGGCGTCTTCCCCGGCGAACTCGACGAACCGTCTGCGCGCTCGGATCTCGTCCCCGTGATAAGCGCCCGAATAGCGCTCCACCGCCTCGCAGAGCGCGCTGATCTCGGATTGCTCGCGTGTGCTGCCCTTGCCGGCGCTCTTGCTGCGCAGGCTGCGCCGGAGCGAACCCAGGGTCCGGCTTCGCATGCCGAGATTGCTTCCGGCCCAATGGACATGCAGCCAGGAATCGGTCTCGTCGGTGGTGCGCCGGAGCCAGGTCACGACACCGCTGACCGGGCTCACCAAGTGGCGGTATTTCGCCAGCGTGACTTCCGGGGCCGCGGTGCGCGCGCCGCCGCTGTTGCTGACGCACTTGGGACTGGATTCCAGACGCAGGGCAACCGGCGGCCGATCCGGACGATGCAAAGCGTCGTCACCACAGGCTGCGCACTGCGGCCGGCGCAGCACCCGATGCCGGGAACTTGAAAACGTGCCGAGGTGCATCGAGATCGCGTGTTCGTGGATGGGGGCAGCCTGTTCCAGCACCAGCCACTTGGCGATCTCCGCGGCAATCAGTCCGCATAGCGCTTCGAGCACCGCCGGATCCGCCGCGAACGCCCTGAACGCAGCCTCCTCGCCGGCGGAATTGCGCAGGAAATTGTGCACTTCCTGGTGGCTGCGCAGGCGATAGGCCAGGCAGGCCCAGCAAGGCGCCTCCTCTTCCCCCCGAAAGACGGGTCCGAACAGCGGCTCGATACCGCGCGGGCGCACCGGCATCCACGGCGCTCGGGATGCGAGCTGGCGTTGGTTCACTTGCGCGAGGCGCGCTTCGAGATAGTCGTCGCAAACGACCACCGCGAGATTCGGATCGTCCCGCCCCACGCCGACACCGGATGCGCTGAGGTGTCGGATCAACCGGTCGTTGTCGCCGGCGACCGCGACGCGCGACTCCTTGAGCCGCTGTTCCGCCCACCGCGGCGAAGCGCCAAGCGATGACCAGTACGCGGCCCGGCTTCGATCCATGCGGTAATCCGCGGAGACGACATAGCCCCGTGCGGAGAGCGAAACGACCGCTGCGCGCACGTCGGCAGCGTCATGCCGGCCGCGAAGGGCGGCGACAATCTCGTCCAATGGGCGCTGCCCGTCGAGCAACGGCAGAAGATCGCAAGTGAGCTGGCCGTGCATCAGGGTATTGAACGATTCGGACACCAGCAGCGTCTGCTGTTCTCCGACCGCGTGGAACTTCAGGTGCGGGGTGAGTGCGGGACGCTCAACGATCCCTTGGTCCGCGGGAGCGGTTCTCGTCAGTATCCCGCGTCGGCGAAGTGTGTCTGTCTGGGCTTGCACGTCGATTCGCGGCCGGATCAGCCGATTCCATCAAGCGCGCGCGGCAAGGGAAGCAATCTGGTCGGCGGCGCGCGACGCGGCTTCGGCAACCGCCGAGTCCAGGTCATCGAAATCCGCGTGTCCGCAAGCGCTCGCGACCAGGGACTTGACCTTGGACCCCGCCGCGTCGACATCGAACCCTTCATCGCCGACGAGCCGCAGGATCCCCTGCAAGTCGCGCCATAGGGTCGCGGCCCGCGCCAGCGGCTCTACGCCGGCGTCCGCGAACACCGCGGCGGCGGTCGGGGCGGAGTCATCGAGGCTGTCTCTTGCCTTCGCCATCTGCACCGTCTGCAGGAGTCGCGCCGCTTTCTCGACATCGTCCAGGCCGCCACGCATGGCCACATATGTGGACACGCCTCTTTCGGCGGAGCTTTCCGCCGGCTCACGAAGCTGCGCGCCGAGGGTCGCATTTTCGCCGGCTTCGACCAGGACATCCCGCCGCGCCTCGAGGAAGCGTTGACCGATTCTGGTATCGCCGCACTCGAACACGCAGCGCGCCCTCGTAAGCGCTGGCACTTCGCCAGCGGCAAAAACATCACCGCCAAGCTCGGCCAGATCGGAAAGCGGCGACACAAGGAGATCATCGCGGGGGATCGGGGAGAACAACAGGCTGTCCTCGGCCAGATCCCTCACGGCTTCGCAGAAGCGCCGGCACAGGCGTTCAGTTTCGTCGCCGTCGTGGACAAATAGCATGCGGGTCGCAACGCCCGGGAACGCTTCCCGGCTGGCGAGATCGCCCAGGGCTATTGCGGTCACGCCGCCATCGCCAGACCCGCGCCGGTCGACAACGTCCGCCTCCACGGCGGCAAGCACCGTCGCAATCGACGCCTCGGCGAGATTGGACAGCGCTGTCCGCGCCTCCGCCGGCGACAGGTTGCCGCGCACGACGTGCATGCCGATCTGAAATGCCCTGTCGTTCGACCAGTTGCGCACGATTTCAGCGGATTCCTTCGCATCGGCCATCGGCAGTTCGGCGATCAGGTCCTTCATTTCGGCAACGCCCATCTCGATCGTCCAGTAGAGTCTCGCCAGCCCGCGCCGCGCGATCGCTTCGGATTCCTCATCCGGTCCGAACCCTTTCGGCAGGTCGAGGTCGGTGAACTCCCGGTCCTTGAGGTTGTCGAGCAGTTCCGGATTGCGTTCGATCCAACCGGCGAGCCGCGGGGCGGCGCCGAAGATCTCGACGATGGCCTCGAAGGCGTCGGGGCGCGCAGCGGTGACCGGACTGTCGTACCCGCTCCAGTCGTCGATCTCGGGGTAGAAGTGCCTGCGCCATTGATCGACCAGCGGATCCATCTTCTCGAACCAGCGCTTCGGCCGCAGCACCAGATTCATCATGTCGCCGTAGGTTCCCGGCAACCGCGGCGATTCATCGGGGCTGCCGATCTGCAGCAGCGGATAGTGGCGGCTCGCCATCGCATGATGATCCGCATGCCGCTGCATGTTGAAGAACATCCAGTTGCTGAACTTCCAGTCGGCGTTCCAGGAATGGCGCGGCTGCACCTTTTCCCAACGGCCGTTCGGCAGGCGCACGCGGCGCAGACCGTAGTGTTGAAAGTAGTTGCTTATCTTCATGGAAAAGACGCAGGAGAGGCCCAGGAAGGCAAACACCGGCACCGCCCGGATGCCGCCCATCCAGAACACCAGTCCATGCCAGAACGCGAGGCTCAAGCCGTAGCGCCAGAAAGGATTGCTGTAATGCCACGCGGGCAGACGGCGCCGCGCCAGGCGTTCGCCGGAAGCCTTCCAGGAATTGGTCAGGTTGCTTGCAACTTCCTTGGGGAAGTACCGCCAGAAACTCTCGCCCTTGGGGGCGGATCCCGCATCATGCGGCGTGCCGACCTTGGCATGGTGGATATACAGATGTTCCGTCGCGTATTGCGGATAGGAGGCGGAGGAAAGGAGGAATTCACCGAGTCGCCTTTCCCAGGTAGAACGGCGATGAATCAGCTCGTGACCGACAACGAATACCGCCTGTGCTTCCATGGTCAGAATGATTACCAGGAGCACCTCTTCCCAGATGGCGAACGGGTTCGCGACAAGAATCTGCCACATGCCGAAGATGAGGGTCGGCGGCCACAGAAACGCCCAGGACCACACCGGCAGATTGTGCCAGCGCAGGCGGCGTTCCGGCGTCCTCAACGGATCCATGTTGCGCCCGTCGACACCCAGCGCCTTGTCGAGCGGTCCGGCGACACTCATGTAGAGGAACGCCGGCAAGAGCCACCAGCCGCCGTAGACCGCAGCGAGGAGAATCAGTGGAAAGATGCCCAATGGCAGGTAATGCGGAAGGGCGTTAAGGATCGACGGCTCGATATGCTGCGTGATATCGGCCTTGTTTGAGCCACCAGCTGCGGCGGTATCCTGGGGCATCGCAGCTTCTCTAATGGACCCTTGCGTCGCGGGTCATGGTATCACCGGACTGGACGACCTGCATTTCGCTTTCGCTCACATCTTCAAGGCATCGATGAGACGCCCCAGAGCCTCGATGCAAAACGCCGAGGTCACGGCTTCGGAGCCGTGTCCTATCTGCCCTACGACACCCCACTTCAACGATTGGTCACCGAAGGCGAGAAGCTCCGGCCAACTGCCGTCCTCGCGTTGCGAACCCATGAGCCTTTCCGCTTCGCGTTTCGCGTCGATCCTGTCAAGGCCGCCGACGTTGTGGAGCGCGGCCACGGCCTGGGCCGTCTGCAGGATATTGCCGAACTCGCCCCTGTCGCCGCGCAGGCTCAATATTCGATCCGCTAGTACCGGGCGCAGTCGTTCGAGGGCCGGTTGCGCGCGCGTCATGGCGCGGGTGATCGCGTAGTAGATCGCCACCGTGTCGGGATACCACTTCGACGAGCCGTCAAGGCTGCCGAGGGTGACCAGGGCTTCCAGCCACGCCCCGGCGTCCCTGGTCTCGGGGTGGTCCCCGAGGTACGCGATGACGTTCGCATTGACGACGGGGTCGGCTTCGATGCGAAAGGTCGACACGACATCGGGTTCGTCTTCCGCCAGCGCCCAGGTCAGGAAACGGCCCTCCTCGTCGCGATTCGCCAGTATCCGGGGAACGTTCCTTCCGAGCAGAATCCAGGGGTGGGATGCAAGAACGAGCGAACAGAGTGACGTGCTGTCGAGGTCCTGGGGCAGATGACGGTAGTAGCGCCATAGCCCCGGATACTCCATGGTATTGACCAGGTGGGTCCTGGTAGCGCCGCAGATGGCCCTGGCCCGCGCTTCGCCGCAACTTTCGAGCGCCAGTACGCAGAGGGCCGAAACGAACGCGGGCCTCTCGAAATGCCGCGGGATGTCGGGGTCGGCGACATTGAAACGGATGCAGTGCCAGGCCCCGTTCCCGTCGAGGGTCGATTCGACGAAGACCAGGCCGCGGCGAATGCTTTCCCTGGCCGCTTCGGCGAGCGTCGCGGACGAAACGCTGCGCAACCCCGTAGACGCCGGTTCCAGGGGAGGTCGAACAGGGGGAGCGGGGTCGTGCATCGTCTTCCTGAGAAACTCGAGCGAAGCCGCGCCGGTCCTCGCCGCCTCCCGTTCTTCCTCCGTGCGTTTGCTACGGGGTGGAAGCACGAGATGCGTCGCGCCGTCGGTCTCTTCGTGCGCGTGAATCTCCTGGGCCTCGGCCAGCGTCACGCCGTATTCCTGCTCTATCGCTTCCTTCGGACTCCTGAGCAGGCGCGCACGAAACTCGCTGTCTTCACCGGCTCTCGAGAGGAGGCGTCGCATCGCGTCGATGGGTCCTTTCATTGGTGCCTCCCGCAAATGCTCGGATGGAGTGCGCGGACCCTCAGGCGACCTGCCTTCTGACCAGTTCCCTGAACACCCCGTCCACCTCCATGAGTTCCTTGAAGGAGCCGCTCTGAACGACCTTTCCGGCCTGCATGACGTAGATGCGGTCGGCCTGTTCCAGCGTCGACAGGCGATGGGCGATGACGATCCGGGTCGAGGTCAGGAGCGCGAGGTTCTGCATGACCTGGGCCTGGCTTTCGTTGTCGAGCCAGTTGGTCGCCTCGTCAAGCAGCATGATGCGGGGGCTGCCCATCAGTGAACGCGCGATGGTGACGCGCTGGCTCTCTCCCCCCGAAAGGACCGCTCCGCTGGCCCCGACCATCGTCATCATGCCCATGGGCATGGCCTTGATTTCGCTTTCGATCCCGGCGGCACGGGCCGTTTGCCACACCTGGTCGGTGGTCGGCTCCTCGTGGTGCGCGACGATATTGTCCCAAAGGTCCTGGGGATGAAGGCGCACCGACTGCGGCACGGCGCCAATTTTCCGGCGCACCTGTTTCAGGTTCAGATGCCTGAGATCACGTCCGTCGTAATAGACCGCGCCGGCGGATGGCCGGTCGATTCCAAGCGCGAGCCGGAACAGGGTGCTCTTGCCGGCGCCAGACTCGCCGGCAATCGCGATGAACTCGCCGGGGCGGGCGCGAATCGTGACATCGTCGAGAATCAACGGGCCGTCGGGATCGTAGCGGAAGGAAACGCGATCGAAAAGAACCTCGCCGCCCAGCCGTTCGACCGGCTCCCCTTCCACCTCGGCTTCGGGAATCGCGGTGAGCAGCGGGCGCATCTGATCGAACGCCGGCAGCATGGCGGCAATCGTGCCGAAGGACTCGCCGAGCCGCGCGATGGCTCCCTGGAAGATGATGAAGACCGTGTAAACGACGAGGAAGTCACCGACCGGAACGTTGCGGTCGCCAACCGTGACCACCGCGAAGAGCAGTACCCCGGCGGCAAGGAAAGGGAGTGCGGCGCCAAACGCCCGAGAATGTCCCTCGATCGCGCCCAGTTCGAGTTCGGCGCGCTTCTGCTCGCGATAATCCCGCGCCCATATGGCGAAAGCCGACCCTTCCGCGTTTTCCACGCGCAGCTTGGCGATACCGCCCACGATCTGGAACAGCCGGCCGGCCACCCGACGTGTTGCGTCGAGCATCCGCCCGCAAGGTGAGAGCTGGCGCAGCCCAAGCGCCACGGTGACCAGCAGCGAGGCGAGACTGAACACGAGTGCGATCACGCCCAGGGCGGCATCGTAGAAGAAGATGGCGCCAAAGACCGGAAGCAGAAAAACGACCGCGAGCACGCTGTCTGCAACGACCCCCTGCAAACCGTCGCGAAGATTCTGGAACGTCATTCCGGACATGGCCAGGTCGCCCGCCGGATGGCGGTGCAGAATGCTTGGCGGGAGGCGCATGAGGCGATCCCAGAAAGCGGCCTCGACGCGGGACGCGCGCCCCTCGAGGCGCATCATCGCCGTTCCCTGAAAAAGGTGCAGCAGCGCGCCGAGCAGGCCGAACGCCGCCAACGCAACAGCCACTGCGTAAAGCGCCCCGGTGCTTCCGCCCGCCACCACGTGATTCGCAACGAATCCAAGCGCGAGTGCCGGGACCAGCTTGATCAGGCCGCCCGGAAGCCCGGCGGCGACAAGCCGCAGCAGGTCCGCGGCCGAGCCGTGCAGGGCGATTCTCAGCAGGTCTGCCGGTTTGGCGTTCCCCGACGGCAACGGCCGATAGAACATCCACGCTTCCTGCGCGAGCGCGCCGGCGCGAGCAGCGGTGATCCGGACACTGCGCTTGCTGACCGGGTCGACTTCCCGATAGCGTCCGAATGCGCCCGGCAGCAACGCGACCGGCTGTCCATCCTCGGCGCGGAACGCCAGCATCGCATTGCTGTCTCCGCGCCACCAGTTGCCCTCGGCCCTGAACCGCACGCGCCGGGCGCGCACCCCCGACGCATCGAGAATATCGACGAGGCCGACCGGGGTATCGGAAAGTCCCGAGCGCGCCGGAATTTTGAAATCGATTCCCTCGCGGCGGCCGACGATCCCCAGGGCATCCGCCAGGGACGTGTCCTCGACACTGGCATCCCGATCAACCGGCAGGTCGTAGATGTTGAAGAGCCGCTGCCGCGCCGCTTCTTCGGCCGCGCGCCGACTCGAGGTCCTCGCGCGTTCGAGATTCGCATCATCGACCACGGCGAGTCGGCGGTTGATGCGTTCCAGGGCGAACGCGACTGCGTGAAACGAGGCAAGCGCGGGCAGCAGCACGCCTTGCCGTGCCAGCGATGCAGTCGACGCGCTCGAGAGCGTCGCATCGTCGAACAGGGTGAGCCAGCTTGACCGCGTCAGCGGTATTGCCGCTTCGGGCGGGCCGCCCGCCTGGGCAATTTCCGTTTCGTCGAGGACATCCATGAACAGGCCGGCTCCCCGCGGCGGCCCGGATACCCATACGACCCCCCGACGGACGGATAGCGTGCAGGGGGCCAGAGTCAGCGTCGCATCGGGCTCGGCAAGCGCGCTCGGACGCGGGAGGTGGCCAACGAAGCGCGAAAGCGTGTCGGTCAT
This sequence comes from Pseudomonadales bacterium, assembly GCA_963668365.1. GTDB lineage: Bacteria > Pseudomonadota > Gammaproteobacteria > Pseudomonadales > Azotimanducaceae > VXNE01. Next base: position 1,964,351 of record OY764266.1, on the reverse strand, counting down.
GGCCGTCAGCCAGGTATCGGCCTGTTCCGCCAGTTCCGCCGGATCGACTTCGGACATCCTGGACGCCGGCAGGCGTTTCAGGAGGGTACCGGGCAAACCCTTGGCAATCAGGCTGAGTGTCGTGTCCTTGTCCTGGTCCTGCTCGTCCGGAGCGACGCCCGGCAGGAACCCGCCCGACTCGCGGCGCAGCAGATGCTGCGGCGCCGCCTGTTCCACCCCGTCCCTGAACTCGACCAGGAACAGGTCGACGGTGCCCTGATCAATGAACCAGACACTGTCCGAGTCATCGAGTGTCACCGGCTGGTTGCCGGCGCAGGGCACGGATGCGCCGGCGCGGGCCGCGAGTTCCGCTATGGATGCGTACTCGGCGCCCGCGTCCCGCATCAGCCCGACCTGACCAGCTTGTGATACGTGCCATCGGCGTCGGCGATCAACTCGTCGTGCGTGCCGCGCTGCACTTCCACGCCCTTGTCGAGCACGACGATCTCGTCGCAATCCCGCACGGTGCTGAGCCGGTGCGCGACGATCAGGCAGGTGACGCCGCGGCGGCGCAGGGCATCATCGACGAATTCCTCCGTCGCGGCATCGAGGGCGCTGGTCGCCTCGTCCAGGACAAGCACGGTCGGATTGCCCACCAGGGCACGGGCGATTTCCAACCGTTGCCGCTGGCCGCCGCTGAAATTCACCCCGCCCTCCTCGACCAGGGTGGAATATCCCTGCGGCCTGACGAGAAGCTCCTCATGGATGCAGGCGTCCCGCGTGGCTGCAATGATGGCTTCATCCGGAACGGCCGGGTTCCACAGGGTGATGTTGTCCCGCACGGACGCGGAGAAGAGCACGACATCCTGGTCCACCATGGAAACGGAACGCCGCAGCACTTCCTCGGGAATATCGCTGCGCGGATGGCCATCAAACAGGATCTCGCCCGACCAGGGCCGATAGATGCCCGAGACGAGGCGCGCGAGGGTCGACTTGCCGGAACCGCTGGGACCGACCACCGCGACCCGCTGCCCCGGTTTGATCACGAGGTTGAAGTCCTTGATCAGGGGCGGCCGGCTCCTGTTGAAACCGAAAGTGACATCCTTGAGTTCGAGCTGGCCCGCAAGCTGGAGGCGGCCGTTGAACGTGGGGATCGAAGCCGATTCCGGGCTTCGGCGGCTGAAAACGGGATCAGGTGGCGTCCTGGAGATGTCTTCCAGTCGCTGCAAGTCGGTATCGAGCGCCTGGCTTTTCTCGGCGAACTCCAGAAAGCGCCCCACGGGCGCGAGGAGCATCTCGGCCAGGATATAGAGCCCGACCAGCGTTCCCAGGGTCATTTCTCCAGCCATGACCATGGCTGCCCCCAGCCCCAGGATCGCCGCGCTCCGAAGCGCGGCGATCACGCCCGGGAGCGCGGCATCCAACCGGCCCAGTTCGGAACACAGTTGGCGCGCGTGAAGCTCCCGCGCCTGCTGTCCGCTCCAGCGCGAGAAAAACCGGTCATCGGATCCCGTCACGCGCAGGTTGTCCGCATGACTCAACATCTGCATGCCGACACCGATGAGCAACCCCTGTTCGCGCCGCATCGCCTCGACTCGGACCGCCCGGCGCGCATTGAGGAAACGGGCCAGCATGCCGTGCAGGAGACCCAGCAGCAGCACGATCAGCGCGAGCCGGACGTCGTGGGCGAGCATCGCGATGAGCAGCACTGCGCTCATTGCCATGTCGATGATGAGCACGAGGAACTGCTCGGTCAGGTTCTTCGCCACCCGGTCGATGGATGAGACGCGGTCCGTCACGTCGCCGACCAGCCTGTGGTCGAAAAACTCCACCGGCAGACGCAGCAGCCTTGACAGGCCCCGGTTGTAGCCGATCACCGAAACACGGACCGAGAGCCGTTGCAGGAACCGATGCTTCAGCAGGGACAGGACGTATACCAGGACGCCTCCGCCGAGCAGGGCTGCCACCAACCCGCCCCAGGGCCCGTGACTTTCCAGGACATCATCGACGAATACGCCGAGCGCCACGGGCACGACAAGCGCCAGCAACGTCAACATGAGTCCGCAGGCAATCGCGCCCGCAAGCACATTCCACGATCCGGCGAGCAAGGTGCCCAATTGCTCGAGCAGGCCGGGGCGCTCGCCCCCGGTTCCAAAATCGGCGCCGCGCTCGAACCTGAGCGCGATTCCGCTGTAGCCCTTGTCGAACTCTTCAGCGGAGAGCCTGCGCCGGCCCGTGGCGGGATCATTGAGATAGAAGTAGCGGTCATCGAATCCTTCGACGACCAGGAAATGGCTGAATTGCCAGAAAACGATCAGCGGCAACTGCAGCATTTTCAGAGCCTCGGCGCGTACGCTGAGCCCGCCGCATTCGAGACCGTAGTGCCTGGCGGCCCGCACGATGCTCGCGGCGCTGCTACCGTCCCGGCTCACCTCGCACTTCTCGCGCAACTCGGTGAGCGGCACCCAGCGCCCGAAGTAACCCAGTACGCTGCCGAGACAGGCGGCGCCGCACTCGGTCGCGTGCATCTGCAACAGGATGGGTGTGGCCACCCTCCGCTTTGCGGCCTTGTCGCTATTTCGGGCGCTCGAGGCGCGCGCCACCATGTTATTGCCGCCTCATTCCGAAAAGGGCGACCGGAGCCTGCCTGCCGAGTTCGATCACGATCCGGCATTCCCGACCTTCGGGGAACAGATGCCATCCATCGAGTGCAATCGCGACGCGGTGCGGGGTCGCCGGCGCCAACGCCGCCATCGGATCGGATACAGGCAAAGCCGCGACACTCACGACTTCACCGTCAAGCGTGTCCGCCGCGCCATCCGTCATGGCCGGCCCGATCACCGCCCGCAAGCCCGGCGTGGCCAACTCGACCACCGCCGGCATGCCGGGTTCGATCTCCGACGCGACATCGTTCTCGATCCAGACGAGCACTTCCATTGAACTCTCGCCGTCGCCGAGCCCGACGAGCGCACCGTCGAGCGTCAGGTGACGGGCTACGCTGCCAAAAAAGAGCCATGCCGCGATGATGCACAAAAGGAGGGCGATGCCGACGACAAGCAGGCGCTCCCGGGGAGTGGAGATCGTCAGCAGCCGGTCGAGTTGTTCGCGCTCTTCCTTTGCCTCGGCAACGGTGTTGTGGAACGAGTCGAATGGATTATTGAACACGAACGAGCATGTAGCCGCCTTGAGGAGACCAGACAAGTATATGCAAACTCGCCGAGACCGGTGTCGTGGCCCCGGAAGCTTGCGCCGCAGTACGGCACGCGAGCGCCGATCAAGGTTCGGTCGGCCTCCCCCGGCCCCGGTCCACCGCCATCAACAGCGCCGGCAGGAGGGTCAGGTCGGCGATGAGCGCAAAGCCGATGATCATGGCGGTCAGGACCCCGACCTGCGCGGTGGGAACGAACGGAGAAAACACGAATATCAGGAATCCGGCGACCAGCACGACGGTGGTCGTGACCAGGGCCCGGCCAGCCGTGTCGAAGGCGTAGCGCACCGCTTCCTCCGGGCTCTCGCCGTATTCGCGCCGGGCGCGGCGGTACTTGCTCAGAAAATGCACGGTATCGTCGACCACGATGCCCACGGTCATGGCCACCACGACGGATAGCGAGAGTCCCACCTGTCCCACCGTCAAGCCCCAGACGCCGAAGCCCAGCACCGCGGGAATCAGGTTGGGAACGATGCTCACCAGGCCCAGCCGCAGTGATCGCAGCGCGATGAGGAGAATGGCGGAAATGGCCAGGAGCACCACCACTGTTCCCACCAGCATGGCGCGAATGTTGCGCTGCCCGATGTAGGCAAACAGCGCTGCGGGACCGCTACTGTTGACCTCGGCAACATGCGCCGCGTTCTCGGCGAGCCACGCCTCGGCACGCGCGTTCAGTGCAAGCAGATCCTTCGAATACAGTGTCTCCGCCGACACCGACATGCGCGTGGCCGACCTCGACCTGTCGATCTGATTGTTGAGATCCAGCCCCTGCGGAAGCGAAAGCTCGTAAAGCAACAGGTATTGCGCCGCCAGTTCCTGGCTTTCCGGAATCCGGTAGAAGGCCGGGTCGTCGCCATGCATGCTCTGGTTGAGTTGCCGGAACGTGTCGGTGATCACCGCCACATGGCGCACCGACGGCTGCTCCCGATACCAGCTCGCGAAGTCGGAGACATCGGCGAGGAAACGGGGATCGGTGACACCACCCTCGACGGATGCGCGCAGCGAGTACTCGAGCAGGGTATTGCCGCTCAGGCGCTCATCCATGAAATCCGTATCTTGGCGAAACTCGACGCTCTCATCGAAGAAGTGCACCAGGACGTCGTTAAGCTCGTTTCGCGGAATGGCCAGGATCATCGCGGGCACAATTACGACCCATCCCCAGAACAACGGCTTCCTGTAGCGCAGCGCGATATCGGCCAGGCGCCGCATCGAGGGTCCGCGAAGCCGCCGCTTCTCTCGCGGCGCGGCGCGCATCGGCAAAAGCGAAAGCAGGGCCGGCAGGAAGGTGACCGAGAGAATGAAGGAGGCGCCGATTCCGAAAGCGACGAAGTTGCCGAGATGGCGGTAGGGCGGAACCTCGGAAAAGTTCATGCTCAGGAACCCGAGCGCCGTCGTGAGGCTCGCAAGGAACACCGGATGCAGGTTGAGCCTGACGGCTTCGACGATCGCATCGTGCCTCTTCTTGCGAGGGGTATCCCCCTCGCGCTCCCCGGCTGAAGGCTCTGCATCCCCCGCACGCAGTCGCTGCTGCATCGCGACCAGCAGGTGCACGCAGTTCGCCACGACGATCATCAGCACGATGGTCGGCGCCGGCGAGATCGGCGGGGAAAAGGGCAAGCCGACCCAGACGCCGAGGCCCAATGACGCGAGAATGGAAAAGACGATCACCGTCCCGGTCGCCACCACGCCCGCCCAGCCCCGGATAAGGACGCCGAGGATCAGGGCCATGAGCAGCAGGCTCGCCGGAAGGAAGACCATCTGGCTATCGATCGAGGCTTCCACGAAGGTCTGGTTGATCATGACCGTGCCGACGACGCGAAGGTCTATGCCGGGAAATCGTTCTTCCGCCTCCAGGGCGACCGATCTCGCGAATTCCGCCACTTCCGCCACCGCCTCCAGCAGGTCCCCCTGCGGCAGCTCGATCGTGACATTTACGACGCTGACATCGCCCTTGTCGGCCAGGATGGCGCCGGCGATGCGCGGGTCGGACGAGGCGATGGCGCGGATTCGTGATCGCGCTTCTGCCGAATCCAGTTGCGCGGGATCGACGAGGTCCCGCACGTACAGATCATCGCCGTCGGCGGTCGTGTGCTGAAAGTTGGCGAGCGAGTCGACGCGCCTCGAATATGGCGTCTGCCAGGCGGCCTGCGTGAGCCAGACGGTGGCCGAGAGCGCGTCCCCGGAGGTGGCGTCAGCGTCGTCCGGGACAACCAGGAACGCGATGTTCTCGTTCTTCCCGTAGGTGTTCTCCAACTCCTCCAGCGCCAGAAGCTGCGGATTGTCTTCGTCGAAGAAGATCCGGTAGTCGGCAGAGAATTCGAGCAGGGCAATGCCGCCCGACGCGATCGCAACCCAGGCCAGCGTGGCCAGGATCACCCGCCAGCGGGCCGCGAGCACCCGCTCGGCAAAGCGCTTGGCGAATGGTTCTCCTGCTACGCCGCGCTTGTCCACAAACCCACTCGGTCCGGCTCAGGGTCGATCAGGGCATTCACCATCCGGGGCATTGCCGACGCGGGGCGATCAGTTCCCCGACACCGAATCGACGCCGTCGAATAGCGTCCCCAGGCGGTCCGCGATCTCGTCCGGCAGTTTCGGCGCCTGGATATGGGCGACGTTGGCCTCGAGGTGCGCGGCGTTGCCCGTGCCCGTGAGAATGACATGCGCCCCCGGCTCGTGCCGGCAGAAACGGTAGGCCGCCTGCACCAGCGACTCGACATCGGGATGGGCCGCCACGAATCCGAGGGGATCGTCGCCGGACAGCGAAGCATCGACCGTGCCTTCTTCGACCAGCCCCGCCAGGAGTTCCCGCAGGGCTTCGGGCCGGCTCAGGGCCCGGCGCACGGCGAACATGATCAGGGTGCCCACGTCCTTCTCGAGCGTCTGTGCGAACACCCGTTCGCGCGCCGAGGGATTGAGCATGCTGAATCCCACCATGATCACGTCGAAATGATCGTCCGGGAGCACTTGTTCGAACATCCGGTGTTGCGGGTCGCGGATGAATGTCTCGGTCACGCCGAGGAAGCGAATCTTGCCGGCGTCGCGCTGACGCTGCATTTCCGGGACGAGATATTCCAGGCAGTGCGGATAGTGCTCCGGCCGCATTCCGTGCAGGTGATAGACGTCGACGTAATCCGTGCCGAGCGCCCGGAGGCTCTTTTCCAGGTTCTCCGTGAGACCTTCGGGCGTCAGCAGCGACTCGCCAAAACCCGGGCCGACCTTGGTGGAGATCACCACCTGGTCGCGACGTCCCCTGATGGCCTTCCCCACCGCGGGCTCGGTGCCGTAGACGCGTGCCGTGTCGATGAAGTCGATGCCGAGGTCCATCGCCCGCCGGACGATGCCCGCGGCGTGGCTTTCGTCGTGACCGGTCCCAGTTCCGAGCCGGCTATGGCCGCCGCAGCCAAGCCCCGCGACGCCCACTTCGAGGCCGGTGCGGCCCAGCCTAACGGTCTGCATTGTTCATTCGCCCTCGATCCGCTTTGCCCGCTTCACGTGCTTCATGTAATCGCCATATTTGCCGTCGCCCTTCGACGAGGCGGCCCAATAGAAGTAGGAAATCGCCTTGCGCGGGCGATCGCTCCGGTTCGGCTCCGACCAATGCACCGTGAGCGAGTTGTGGATGGCCGCATCGCCCGGATTGACCTCGACCGCAATGGCGCCTTCGCTTTGGGCGTCGAATTCGAGGTCCAGCCTGCTCGGCAATTCCAGCCTGTGTGTCCCCCTGACGTAGCGCAGGCAGCCGTTTTCCTCGTCCGCGCGGTCGAGGGCAATCCAGATCGTCGCTCCCTCCCTTCGATGCCCAATGGCGTCAAAGTGGGGGAGGATCGCCTTGGTCTCGCCTGGAAGCCGATCGAAGAAGCCCGCTGTCGCGGGTTCAATCGCATCGTCGAGCAGCGTCTCGATCAACCCGACCTGTTGTCCGTGGCGCAGTTGTTCATCGAACCAGGGATCGACGTCCTGGAGGCCCTTTCTCACCGGGCCAATCCACCCGGACAGGGGCTTGTCCATGCAGCGCTCGGTGCGGGCCCGAAGCTCCGCCAGTCCCGTGCGCGAAAGGAAGCCCGGGATGATGACACAGCCGTCACGGAGAAAGTCCCGCTTGATCTGGTCTACGTGCTCTCTCCAATCCCCTGCTTCCACGAACGCGCTTCCTCTATGTCTATGTCGAATTAGCGCTATTTTATCCCAGTCGTGCCCGACGCGACCGCATCCCGGGAATCTCACCCGGAACCAGTCAGTCTTCCGGGGCCGGAACGAACTCGGGAAACGCCTCGATGCCGAGTTCGGCGACATCCTGTCCCATGACCTCGACATCGGGTGCGATGCGCGCGCCGATCGTCCAGTCGATCACCTTCCACGTAGCGATCGAAACCCCGAATGCGAAGATTCCTATGGCCGCGATGCCCGCCGTCTGCGCCGCGAGATCCGCGCCGGCCGCGATGCAGGCCGCAAGCGTGCCCCAGATGCCCGCACCCATGTGCGCCGAAATGGCGCCCACCTCGTCGTCGATCTTGAGAAGCATCATGATCTTCATGCCGATCATGGTCACCCCGCCGCCGATGCCACCGATGGCGATGGCCCAGTATGGGTCCACGATGGCCGGCCCGGCCGTAATCGCCACCAACCCGCCGATCGCGCCGTTCAGAACCGCGAGCAGGTCGGTCCGACCGAAGACCTGGCGAGAGAACGTCACCGCGACGAGCACGCCGGCGGAAGCGGCGAGGTTCGTGTTGACGATGACATTGCTGATCGTGAGGGCATCGACGACGCCGGAAAGGGCCGCCTGCGAGCCGCCGTTGAAGCCGAGAAAGCCGAGCCAGATGATGAACACACCGAGGGTCACCGCCGGCACGTTGGAGGGAGGCGTGATCTTGACGGATCCATCCGCGCGGAACTTCCCGCTGCGCGCCCCGACGACAAGCGCCCCCGCGAGCGCCGCCCATCCGCCGGTCGAATGCACCACGGTCGATCCGGCGAAGTCCTGGAAGCCCATCCTGGCCAGCCAGCCGCCACCCCACGTCCAGGCACCGATGACGGGGTAAATCACCGCCGTCAGCACGACGATAAACACGAAGAACGACGACAACCTCACGCGTTCGGCGAGGGTCCCGGACACGATGGACGCGGTGGAACCCACGAACACCATCTGGAAGAACCAGTGGGACATGCTCGAATGGCCATGCGCCGTCACGGGCGCAGCGCTCGATGCGTCGCCGGCAAGCAGCGGCCTCTCCGCCCCGGTGGAGCCGTAGCCCAGGAATCCCGTCTCTTCCACGCCGGCAAACATGATGTTGTAACCGACAAGGTAGAAGGTCAGCCCCGCGATGGCATAGAGACCGACATTCTTCAGGCAGACGACCGAGGCGTTTTTCGTGCGCACCGATCCGGCTTCAAGCATCGTGAAGCCCGCGCACATCCACATCACCAGCGCGCCCCAGAACAGGAAGGAAAAGGTGTTTAGGACGAACTGGGTTTCGCCGTCCACAACGCGGCACCCGGTTCAAAAAACGCTTTCGGAGCGTAACACGGCTCCCGTCCGACACGGGCGTGGCTCCTCCCTCCGACACTCAAGGTATCATCCGCTGCTGGTCGCTCCCCGACGCCCGCGCCAGACCGGCGATGCGCTCGAACCACAGCCATGGTGGACTCGGAAGTGCGACTGCTTCCAACCGCAAAACGGATGAGACATGACGGCCACGCGAGTTCTGATTACCAACGACGACGGCGTCGACAGTCCCGGCATCCACGCGCTGGCGCGCCACGTCGAACAGGCGGGCTACGAGGTTCTCGTGGTCGCCCCCGATCATGACGCTTCCGGCACCGGCGCCGCGCTCGGTCGCATATCGCCCGACCATCCCGTCGCCCTGACCCGGACTTCCATCGGCGGACTCGCGGGTCGCGTCTACGCGATCGACGGACCGCCGGCGCTATGCGTGATGGCGAGCAACCTCGAAGCCTTTTCACCCCGTCCGGACATCGTCATCTCGGGTATCAACGCAGGGCTCAACACCGGCAGGTCCGCGTTGCACAGCGGGACTATCGGCGCGGCGCTGGCAGCCCAGAACTTCGGCCTTCGCGCACTTTCCGTGAGCCTCGCCCGATCCGAGCCGTGGCACTGGCAAACCGCCGCAGCACTGGCTGTCGAGGTGCTCCCCGCGGTGGTCAACGGTCCCGAAAGGGGGCTCCTGAACCTCAACGTGCCCGGCGTGCCGCCCGATGACGTCCGGGGCATCCGCTGGACCGGACTGGCCACCTTCAACAGCGTTCGCGGAGTGGTTTCAAAGGTAGAGAACGACTGGCTCCATTTCGAATTCGAAGACACCGGACACGCACCCGACGGCAACACCGACCTTGCCGCCGTCCGGGCGGGATACGCCGCCGTGACGTCCATACAGGGCACGGTGGAGGTGTGGGGACCCATCGGCGGACCGGGCGATCCCTTCGAGCGCGGGCATCGCGTTCACGGCGCGACCGCGGGTCACGAGTTGCGGGCGGCGAAGTCGTACCTGGTTTCCGGGTAGTTCAAGGCCTCGCGATCATTGCGGCCCTTGATGACAGATGCAGGTGATGCAATATGCGATGCGCGCTTAACCCGATTCGCGCCGCACCCAGCGACTCGTTGCGCCGACGTCCTCCACCGCTTCGCCCCCCTCCCGCCAGCCGTCGAAACCGACTTCCAGGTGGGCAACGTCCTTGAACCCCATGTCCCGCAATGCCTTGACCGCGAGCGCGGAGCGGCCACCGGCGGCGCAGAAAAGCACCGTCCGGCGGTCTTCCCTGAACCAGTCACGGAAGTAGACGCTCGCCGGGTCGGCCCAGAATTCGAGCATGCCCCGAGGCGCGTGCAGGGCGCCGGGAATCGTCCCCAGATCGACCCGCTCCTGGATCTCGCGGATATCCAGCAATAGAAGGTCGGGATTCTGCTCCTGCTCGGACTTGAACTGCGCGATGGTCAGGTTCTCGATGCCCTGCTTGACCGCCTGCACTTCGGCAAAAATGTTCTTTATCGCCATGTCGCCCTCCGAAACACGGTCACTGGTTCTTCGGGGCGTCGATATTCAGCAATGGAATCGCGTTGCCGCCGGATACCTGCGGCAACTGCCCGTCCCACTTTTCGGCGATGCGTAGCTGGATCAGCGAGGGATTGTCGCGCAGCGCTTCCGCTTCGCGGCGGATCGCCTCCGCCCGCGCCTTCGATGCGACCTCTATCTGGTACGCCTCCGCGTCCGCGGCCAGCGTCCGCTCCGCCGCCGCCGCTTCCGCCTGTGTCACGCGCCGAAGCTTCTCGTTCTTCGCCTTCAAGGCTTCCTGCTCGGCCTTGACCTTCTCTTCGATCGCGCGGTTGAACTCGTCGGAGAAGTCGAAGTCGGTAATGGCGACGTTGGCCAGGCTAAGCGCGCCGCCAACATCCTTCTGCTGCAGCGTCGTATTGATGAAGTCTTCGATCGCGAGCTGGATCTTGTTCTTGACCTCTGCCCGGTTCGTCACGAGGTCCTCCGCCGTGTAGAGCGCCGTCACCGCCTTCACCGACTCCATGATGGCCGGCGACACCAGGGTGGTCTCGACCACGCTACGGGTGCCGATCTTCTGGAAGGTCAGGGGCATGACCTGGCCGTTCATCGAATATTGCACCGCGACCTGGGTGCGCACGACCTGCAGGTCCTTGGAGGCGGCCTGGGCCTCGCTTTCCGCCTTGCGCAGCCGGATGTCGACTTCTATGACGCTGTCGACCAGCGGAATCTTGCCGTGTATTCCTTCCGGCAAGGCATCCATCTGCACGGCGCCAAGCCTGCGCACGACGCCGACATGGCCGCTTTCGACAATCACGAAGCAGCCGAACAGCAGCATCAGGATGACGAGCGCCGCGACGCCATAGGCAATGTTGTTGAGCATCCGCTTCTCCTCGAGCAATGCAGGGGAATTCTATGGGCCGCGCTGCCCGCGCGCAAAACGATTCTGGATGCATTTCGCGTGCGAATCCACCCATGCAACCGAGGGCCACTCCACCCTCCCGAGCGATTGATTACGTATGATCGCAACGTCCATAGCTCGGGACCATTTGAAATTGGGTACGGGAGAAGCGGGTGCTCCGCATGAATCAGATCACCCACATGCAGCTTGGTGTCCGGGTTTGATTGGATCAACTGCACGGACCCCGGCAACCGCGCTGCCGGCTGGACCCGGAACCGGGACACGCTGGGGCGCCCTCAAGCGGAGACTTTCGCCGGGACCTTGACGGGACCTGGCGTCGCGCCTTCATGCTCCATGTCACGGATCGAAGACTGGTTCGGAGGCTCCTTCGCAAGGACCCGCGTGCATTCGAGGAGTTTTTCAATGCGAACTTCGGCCACCTGTTTCGTTTCTGCGCGACGCGGGTTCCGTATCCGGACCAATGCGAGGACATCGTGCAGGAAACACTCGTCAAGGCCGTCACAAAGCTCCAAACCTACCGGGGCGAAGCGGCGCTCTTCACCTGGCTCTGCGGAATATGCCGAAACGAGATCGCCGATTGGTACCGGAGTCCGTATGCCAGGCGCCTCCAGAGCGGCGACTTGCGTCCGATGGATGCTGACGAGAGTCTCGCCGACGGGGAGGCCCGGGACACGGACGAGAGCCGAGCCACGCGAGAAGTGGTCCACCTCGCACTCGATCAGCTACCGCTTCGGTATGCGCTGGCGCTTGAATGGAAGTACATCCATGGATACTCCGTGGCCGAGATCGGCGTCCGGCTGGGACTGGGAACGACTGCCACGCAGTCGCTGCTCGCCCGCGCGCGACGTCGCTTCCGGGAACAATGGACCGAGCTAGGGGAGGGCTAGGCGTTGGCTAGTCAAGGGACGAGGGACAGGATCGTTGAAGCCACGGAAGTCGACCGGGACATCCACGACCTGCTGTCGGGAATACGTCCGACGGAAGAACCGTCCGAGGATGCCCGCCGCCGCGTTCGAGGCGCAATCTACCGTGCCTGGCAGGAACTTCCAGAACGGAAATGGATGAGCCGACCCGCGGCGCCATGGGCATTGGCGGCGTCAGCGGCGATGGTCACGGGCCTGGCCTACATCGCCGCCCAGCACTTCCTGGTGCGCGAACCAGGGCAGCAGGCGATAGCGCAGATCCTGCACCAAAGTGGCGGATACACCGTCCGTGGAAACGTCACCCCGGGGACTGGCCTTGATGCGGGAGCCGCCATCAGCACCTCTTCCTCGGGTCGCCTGATGATCCGACTTGGCGGCAACGTTGCGCTGCGTCTCGACACCGACTCGCAGGTAACGCTCGCGGACCGGGACGAGGTGATGCTCCGCCGCGGTCGACTCTTTGTGGACTCCAACGCCTTCCTTGAGAGCGGCGCCGGTTCCCGGTCGGCCGCAAACGGTAACGTCGAAATCACGACGCCAGAAGGCGTGAGGGCGCACAATGTCGGTACGCAATTCGGAGTCTCCGTCGAGGATCGCAGGACGTCGATCGCCGTGAGGGAGGGCACGGTTCGGTTGTCGATGGGAGACGCATTCGCCACCGCATCGGCAATCCACGGGATCGGAGAGGTCGTCGAAATCGAGGACCTCGCAGAAGTTTCCCGGCGACCATTAGCAACGGCCGATGCTCGCTGGGCCTGGATTCACAAGGTGCAACCCGACTTTGACCTCGAATCAGCTTCCGTCCTGGAGTTTGTTCATTGGGCTTCGAGGGAACTGGGGCTGGCCCTCGTCTTCGAGAGCGATGCGGTTCGCCTTCACGCGTTGACCGTTCGCCTCCACGGGCCTCGGATCTCGGCCGTGGACCTGAACCGCACCGATGTCATGGGCATCGTGGAGACAGCACCGTCATTTCGGGTTTCCCATGCGAAGGACAACAGACTGATCGTAGGGTTCAGACGCGAGTGAATTCCCCGACTCACTAGTTTCCGAACCTCCCCCGTCCCGCCAGGTTTCCGTTGCCGGCCCATACCGAGCTTTGCGACCGTGACGCGGGGTTCGCGAGCGTTCCGGCAACGCGCCATCAAAATGGGGATAGAATCGAAAGCTGTGGCCATTTCGGCGCCGCGAACATCAAAAACAGCACCTTGACACTCAGCCTTTCCCGCGTCGTCCTGTCATTTGCCGTCCTCGCCTGTTCAGTGGTCTGCGCGGATGAAACTCCCCAAGGTCAGCCCATCCCGCTTCTGGGCAGGCTGCTGAACGACGTGCTGGCAGACTATCGGTCTGCCGGGTTCGAGTTTGTCTACTCAGCCGAACTGGTGCGCGAAGGGACCCGCCTGCGACAGGAACCCGGCGAGAACGATTCCATCGGACGGCTACGGGGCAGCCTCGAGCACGAGGGGTTGACCCTGCGGCCCGGCCATGCCGAAGGCGTCTACCGGATCGTCAGGCACGGCGTGCCCAGACCGCTCTCGGTGCGCGGGCGAGTGACCGATGCCACGACCGGCCAACCGCTGGCGGGAGCACGAATCGAGACCGGTAGCACTGCCACAACCGCCGGCGACGATGGTCGATTCCGATTGCCGGAGGTCGCCAGGGGACCGTTGTCAGTGTCGATGTCGGGTTACGAAACACTCATCGTCCCAAACGGCAAAAACACTGCCTCAATTGCGCACCTCGCCCTTGAGCCCCTGAGCGAGGCGGATGAAGTGGTCTTGGTCGTTGACCGAGGTGGGACAGCCCGAGCCGACGGGGAGCACGCTGATTACCAACTGGTGCGGGACCTGGGACGAGTGGCTCCCGAACTCGATAATGACCCGCTGAGAATCACCAACCGCCTGATAGCCATGAGGAGCAACGGCCTCTCGGCGATCCCGCACGTCCGTGGCGGTCTGCGGGAAGAAACAGTGGTTCTCTTCAACGGCATGAGATTGCTGGAGCCATTCCATCTTCGCGATTTCCAGTCGGTTTTCTCGGGTCTCGCGCCACACGCCATAAAGGAGATCCACGTCTACGCCGGTGGATTCCCTGCCCGCTACGGCGACAGCCTGAGCGGTGTGCTGGACATCGAATCCGTGGACCCCACCATTGGCAACCGGGCCGAATTCGCGTGGAGTTTTCTCAACGCGAGCGCCGCCGGCCAGGGGACCCTGGGAGGCAACCGGGGGGCATGGGCAGGGTCAGTACGGCGCGGCAACCTGGATGCCTTGACCAGGAACGTAAACCCGAACGCCGGAACACCGTCGCACGACGACGGATACGGTCTCGTCCGCTGGAAACCCGGTGCCGAAAGTCGGCTTGAGCTTGGCGTCATCTATTACAACGATGACATTGAGTTCAGGAAGGGCTACGAGACGGCGCACTCGACATACCGGAACCAATACTGGTGGGCCCGCCTGGAGAGAAACTGGACCTCGCGCTGGACCACCTCTACTTCGTTGTGGACCGGATCGATCCGGCACGAACGGGACGGGGCCCTGGGATCGGATTCCCGGGAGTCCGCCAAGGTGTATGGAATGCTGGATGATCGGCGCCGGTTCGACCTATGGAGCTTCTCGCAACGAACGACCTACAGTTCGGCGACCCTGTCGGCCGAATTCGGTATCGGCTTCGAACGCCAGGACGGGTACTACCGCTATGAAGCCGAGGGCCGGCGTGGCGCCATCGGTGTGCTGTTGGGGATGCCGGAGCCCATCGCACTGAACATTCGCCTGGACCCGCAACTGCGCCGGACCGACGGATACGTATCCGTTCGATACCGCCCGTGGATCCCCGTGGCGCTTCAGGCCGGCCTCAGATGGGACCGTCAGGACTACGGAGAGCATGGAGATGCCGCGCAACAAGTGAATCCGCGTTTCTCGGTCCTTCTCGACCTGGGACCCGGTACCGTGCTACGCATAGCAACAGGTTCATTCTCGCAGTCGGAAGGTGTCCACCAACTGTCGGTCGGGGATGGCATCACCAGCTTCCAGACGCCGCAACGGTCGCGCCATGTTCTGGCCGGCGTCAGGCACACCTTCGGCGGTACCGGATTCGATCTTCACGTCGAAGCATTCGACAAGCGCTACTCGAGCCCGAAAAGACGTTTCGAGAACCTCTTCAACCCGATGGTATTGCTGCCCGAACTCGCTTCGGACCGCGTGGAGGTCCGGCCTTCACGTTCGCGTACGGATGGATTCGAGGTCACGCTCCGGTACCGGAGAGACGAACGGCTGAATGGATGGCTGGCCTACACCCATTCGTCCGCCAGGGATTGGATGAACGGTGGCTGGACGCCGAGGCCGTGGGAGCAGTCCGACTCGGTCTCGGCCGGCGTCGGATGGACCGGGGGAGCGTGGTCCGCGTCCACGGCGTTACTCTGGCACTCAGGATGGAGAACAACTCCCTTGCGTCCATTGCTGCAGGAGGATGCTGATCCGCTCGCCCACCTCAACTCGGAACGCTTCCCCGCGTTCGCTTCCGTCGATGTACGCCTCGCGCGTTCCTGGAAGTGGAATCGCCATTCCTTGACGGCTTTCTTGCATGTGGTCAATGCGATGAATCGCGAAAACCTCGGCGGCATCCAGTACACGCTCGAGCGGAGTGCGTCTGGCGACGAATTCACCATGCATGCCAAGCCAAAGCCAATGATCCCCCTCGCCCCGTTGCTAGGGGTGCGCTGGGAGTTTGACTAGGGTCAAGAAACCCAGCATCCCTTCGGGTGCGCCGTGTTTCACCTTCGCCCGAGCCCACCTACGATCCTGTGCCCTGATCGGGCACTTGCGTACCGCTCTTCGGCGCAGGCTCCCGACCCGCTGGAACCAGCACCCAAGATCGGCGCGAAAAAGGGGAGCGACCGATTGATTGGCGCATCGGAACCCGTCAAAGCGGGTGGATATTGATTTCCCATCTGAATGACGCTCTGCGGGATTGGTCGAAATATGAGCGGAAAGCCTCCGTCGCGCGTCGCGGCGCTTGCCTTGACCGCCCAGTCGCCGTGGAGATTGGTTTTCCGAAAACAAGGAGGTCCCAACCGATGCTCAAGCGAGTGACAGGACTCGTATTGGCCGCAGTCATTGCGCCCTGCCACGCGGCGACCGAAACGACCCTGACCAGCATTACCCGGACGCTGGTCACCGATGACGAACGCTTCGGGGGATGCATGGTCCATGTGGATATTGACCTGAGGACTGATCTCGGTCTCGACTGCGATTCGAACTGGGTGACGTTCAGTTGCAACGGCGAGCATACGGACGCCACGGCAGCCCAGCGAATGTTCGACTCCGCCATGGTGGCATTCGTCACTGACCGCAAGGTGTACGTCTGGGTAACCGACGAGAAGAAGCACGACAACCGATGTTATGTATCGCGTATCGACGTGACGCGCCACGACGTCGAAGATGACTGAGGGGACAGCCGGACCTGACACGGCCACACTCGCTTTCGCAGTGTTCGATCGCGCTCGGTTCCGCTCGGGAAATTCGGCCCGGGCACAGTACGCGGGATCCGCGCGGACGGATCCGATCATCCTTCCCCACCTCCTGACGGCAACGAGCGTCTCATGACTTCAAAGATGTCCAAAACCATTCGGCGCACCCTGGTTTTCCTGAGCGCCGCAATCCTCGCCATCATCACCGACCGGCTTCCAGGCAAGACACCCGTCTCTTTCCCACTGTCCAGCACTGCGCACGCCGCAGACGGCGGCGATGGCGACGGCGACGGCGATGGCGACGGGGATGGGGATGGCGACGGCGACGGGGATGGGGATGGCGACGGCGACGGCGACGGGGATGGCGACGGGGATGGCGACGGGGATGGCGACGGCGACGGCGACGGCGATGGCGACGGGGATGGGGATGGCGACGGCGACGGCGACGGGGATGGCGACGGGGATGGCGACGGCGACGGGGATGGCGACGGCGACGGCGACGGGGATGGCGACGGGGATGGCGACGGCGACGGGGATGGCGACGAAGCGGGGCAAGTCGATCCAGCCGAAGAGGCGGATCAGCCGTCATTCATGCGTCTCCTGAACCGCATCTGGCCAATGATCCGACCCGAAAGTGAAACGAATTCCGAATGACGTCGAACTTCAAGAGAGTCGGAAACCGGATCGACGTTGTGCCGTTGCTCGCTGAGGTCGACGCAGCACCCGAGATGTGGTTCGCGGATACCAGCCGCCAACGCAAGGTCCGATGCCAACGGCATACGCGCAACATATTCATCCGGGTCGCAAAGAAACCCCTGCCTGCGGGCGAAAAGAACGCCAACAACGTCCACGAGAGCGTGGTAGCAGCCGCTGCCGGACGATTCCCGAGCGTGGTCGAGTTCCTGCACCGAATTGCCGAGTCGTCGGGCGGGTCTCTCGGACGCGCGACACTCGTCGCCCTCCCTGCGGGGAAACGCGTGTATCCCCACCGGGATGCCGGCGACTACTATCGGGTTCGCGACCGCTATCACCTAGTGTTGCGGAGCCCCGGCGGGAGCTGGCTACAAGCGGGAGATCACACGGTCGTCATGCGCGAGGGAGAGCTTTGGGTATTCAACAACAAGATCCGGCATGCCGCCCGCAACCTTGACCAGGAGACCCGCATACATCTGATTTTCGACCTACTCCCCATGCCTGGACGCGGCCACTACATCGAGGCAAGACGACCGGCTGACGCGCAAGTCTGAGCTGACGCGACCACAACTGCGTGCCCGCTGGCACGCCCGGATTCCAATCGCGATGCGGATGCCAGCGCGTCTCTATCCCGAGTCCATTTCGGTGAACCGCAGCACCTTGACCGCCGCGGCAAGAGCGTGCGCGGCGGAGTCGATACGGACCGCGTTATCGTACGCCTCCACGCGCAGGGCACCGAGGACGCGTTCTTTCCTTGATATGTAGTAGGTGTCGAGCGGCCCCCGAAACTGTAGTTGGCGCAATGATCGGAGTCCGCGAGCGATCGCTCTTTCGTATGAGGTGGCGCGAACTGGGTCACCGAGGGACCGGACCAGGCTCAGGGCATCCGCAAGGCCTTCGAGGTGCACGCCGGTGGATGCCGCATGGGGAGGTCCAAAATTCGGGTGTCTGGGATCATAGAAGCGACCCCGCAGGTCCGGTGGCAAGTTGTCCCATTGCTGCATCGGCAAAAGCCAGTCGTTCATCTCCAGCACGAAGTCGGCAAAAATCCGTTTCCCAGTCTGCGCAAACATCGACACGTTGGCTTGGCTGTGCCAGGGCACGAAAGCCGGATTTCGGGCGCGACGGTGTCGTTCGCGACAACGCCTGAACACGTGCGTGTAGCGCCGCAGCGACGGCGCAAAGGGTGCTCCTTGACGTATCGATTCCGCCCAGAACAGGAGAGCCTCCCCCGAATAGAAGTTCCAGTTCTCCCCATCGCGCTCCTCCGGGAAGAAGAAAGTCCGAAACCCAAGTTTGCGGTGGAACAACGAATTCACACCCGCGGCAAGCATGTTCAATTCCTCGACAAACTCGTCGCGCGCAGGGCTCTCGAGGATCGCGAGGCCCGCGAGGGCAGCTGCTCCGAGCTTCGCTCCAGTGCCTTCCACGATGGCTCCTCGACCATCGCCAAGCGGTCGGAAGTACCTGGCAAGGTTGAACCGCAAGTTGCGCACTGCGGCGGCGCGCATCTCCGCGCTGTTCCGCAAGTCACCCAGGCGTGCGAGCGCCACGGTCGCCAGGAATCGCCGAATGGCGTTGTCGGCCGGAGACTCCTCCCCGCGGCTCGGCCAGTACTTGTAGGGGATCTCTCCCCTTTTGCCCAGGTTGGCGAGCATCCAGCCACCGATTCCGTCGGCCAGCGGGGCCGCGAGTTCCTCCACACCCCCACATGGGACCGTCACCAGCGTCGAGCCGCGAAACATCTCCGCAGGTTCACCGCCTGCCGGAATCAGGAACTGCCTCGCGGAAAACGCGCGCGCCGTCCCGAACCGTTCGAAGTCACGACGCTTGATGGCGTTGCGTTTCAGGAACCGCTCAAGAACACGGCTGAAGCGCCGATTTGAAGCAATCATCTGGGTGGGCGCGGTCCGTTCCACCGTTCGACCATGGATCAACTCGATACCGAGGATCCCTCGAGCACGGTGAATGAACGTTTCGTTGAAGCGGTCCAAGGGAACGACCCGAAAGTCGTCGGCGAGACATGCCTCGACGACTTCTCCACGCCGTGCTCCGACGCGGTTCGCCAGATCGTGCGTCGAGGCGTCCCGCAGCCATCCGCGCTTGCGCGCCCTGCCGTTTCGTCGCACACAGAACCAAGTGGTGCCCGCAGGGGAGCCAGGTCCCGGTGTTTTCGCTCGGCTTCGAATCACGAATTAAAGCTATCAGCCTGCGCCGCAGAACGGCACCGGCGCCGATCAAGGCGCGGGATGCGGGACGGGTGAGATGGACGAAACAGAGGGATTCGGGCGGGGGCGAAACACGGCGCGCCCGAAGGGCCGACGGACTTCAGGAGCACTACGGACGCCCCAAGAATGATTGCGCACACCGAGACTCGGCATCAAATCGCCCAGTCGCGCCACATGTTGTCTGCGGTCGGCGCGACATCCTCGACAAAGTTGCGCGTGTCTATCCACCACTGGTAGCGCGCCCCCGGGCCGAAGTCCATGTCGTCGAAATGCGTGCGGTCCGCGCGCTCGTAGTCGCAGGGCACGATGACGCGGACCCGGGGTGCGCCGCGGTCCGCCGAGCGGTTGATGCCGGCCGAATGCACGAGGCGCGGATGCCAGAAGATCGCATCGCCCGCGACGCCCGTGAATTCCACCGGCGTCGTGTCACGCAATACGGCATCCCTGGCATGGCGATAGCTATCCTTTTTTTCCGACGAGATGACTCCGCCATGCACCGTATTCCAGTGCGGATGCAAGCGACGGTGGGAGCCCGGCCAGACGGTGAAACCGCCCGTGCCCGGCGGAATACTGTCCGCGATCACCATGGCCGACAGGTGCGCCGCCGCATTGTCCGCATGGGGACGATATCGGCCGGCGGCACCCGGCGCTTCGGGGAACACACAGTAGATGCCTCGCACGCGTCCTGGGCACTTCACGGGGGACCCGATGAACGCCTCCGCGATGGCGCGTATGGAGGGATGGTTCGCGATCGACTCCACCAGGAAGTCTTCGGTGCCGATGCCTTGCCGCGACCGCATCTTCCAGTTGGTGCTCGCGAGCAGGCCCACTCTCAGCGCGTCCTCTTCGGTCCACTTTTCGCCGGGGGCATCGAGCCAAGTGTCCGAATCGCCGCGCTGGAGAATGCCACGCGGGACGTGGCGCCAGACGTAATTGAAGACCCGCCCGAACGTCTCGGGATCGTCTATCAGTCCGCGTTTGACGAGATATCCCCGGTCTTTGAAGAAGGCGATCTCGCGAGTATTGAGCGCTACGTCCGACGTGGCAAAACCGGGGTCCTCGTAGACCATCGCCGGCGGTACGACGATGTCTTCCGGAACGGGTTGGGAAGCCGCGTGCCCGACGTTGTAGTCCGCCGGTCTCGGCAGTTTCAGCGCCGTCAACGCGGATCCATCCGGAACAGGGCGTAGCCGGGACGCTCGCCGCGTCCGCCCATGATCCTCTCGCGCTCGGCGGGGTCGGTGATCCGCGCGGCGCGGCGCTCATGGATTTCGTCGCCTATCTTCAGCCGCACGCGGTCATCCCGGGCCACATGCTTCGGCCATGTCTTCGTATCGCAGCGGACGCAGCCCACGTACAGGTCGCCGGCGTCCGCCCAGGCGCTGACCGTGATGGAGTGCGGAACCAGATACCACGTCCGCGTCTCCAGCCAGGCTTGCGTGCGGCCCTGCAGGAACGACCAGTCGGTGTCCTGCGCCGACGCGAGGTCACCGCTCAGGCCCGTGCCCGGGCGGCGTTCCACCGGATCGATGGGGATGAAGATCAAGGCGACGTAGATCACGATGACGACCGCCACCAGGATCAGCGCGATGCGTTTCATTCGTTACTCCCGCGGCGAGGCCGCCGCCGATACGTCCGCTCGCAGCATAACCGACCATGCCCCGGCGGCACATGGCCGCATGCGCGCGCCGCAACGGATATGCGTTCCTGGTGGATGAATCTCATCTTCCTGTTCTGCCTCTACATGACCTTCGTCTACCTGCCGTACGACCTGTTCGTAAAGCCCGTCGCGGCGGACGAGGAGGTCTGGTTCGGCTTCGTGCTGCACGGCTGGTGGGCCAAGGCGACGGGACTCCTGCATTGGCTGGTCTACGCCGCAGGCGCCTGCGGATTCTGGAAGATGGCGCGCTGGATGTGGCCGTGGGCCGCGGTGTACGCGGCCCAGGTCGCGTTGAGCATGCTGGTCTGGAACCTGATCGACGAACGCGGCGCCGGCTGGAGCGTGGGCATCGCGGCCATGGCAGTGTTCATGTTGCCCGCCGTCGCGCTGTGGCGGGCGCGGTCCGTGTTTCAGACGGATATCCGCTAAGGTAGAGACCCTGGAAGGATGTTGTCCGTTGACGCCACAGTCAGTCACCCGCTTCTCACGGCCACCGCCGCCAAGGCGAGCCACGCTGAAATCACAGCCATCTCCGAACGGGCCGGCGCCAGGATCGAGCCACGCCTTCTCGTCGGCACGTCCGATCTTCCCGTCGCCGAGCGGGAAAAATAGAGATTGTTAGCCCAAGCCGTAATGTCCTCTTTCTGCAAAGTTAAAGTGTCCCCTTTTGAATAGTCTTGGGCTTTGCGGACGCAGCGTTGCCGCTGGCGGCCAGACACTTGATAATCGCCGCTTTTCCCCGGAGGGAGTCCATGTCCGGCAAGGAATCCATCGCCATACTGGGCGGTACGGGCGATCTGGGCACGGGCCTGGCCATACGCTGGTCGAGAGCCGGTCACGAGATCGTGATCGGCTCCAGGACGCTGGAAAAGGCGAAGGCTGCCGTTGCGAACCTGCGGAAGATCAGTCCCGAAACCCCGGCGCGCGCGATGGAGAACGCCGACGCGGCGGCGACGGGAGATATCGTCGTGCTGACGGTGCCCGCGGAGCATCAGATCTCGACCCTTGAGACCGTGCGCGCGGGCCTTGCGGGCAAGATCCTCATCGACGTGTCCGTGCCGCTGGTTCCGCCCCGGGTCGGCACGGTGCAATTGCCGGACGCCGGGTCCGCTGGGAAGCGCGCACAGGATTTCCTGGGCGCGGACGTCATGGTCGTCTCCGCGTTCCAGAACATCGCGGCGCACCTGCTGCAGCAGGACATCCAGATCGAATGCGACGTGCTCGTCGCGGGCAACAAGCGCGCCGCCAGGGACAAGGCCATCGAACTGGCCGCGGAAGCGGGCCTGACCGGGTGGCACGCCGGGCCGATCGAAAACGCCGCGGCGGCGGAAGCCCTCACCAGCATCCTCATCCAGATCAACCGCCGCCACGATATATCGCATTCGGGCATCAAGATCGTCGGCCAGGGGCACCAGGAGTAGATGGCGCTCAGCGTCAAGGGCATCGAAGGCCTGCCGCTGGTGCGCCCCGGCGATGATCTCTGCGCGATGCTCCTGCGCGCCATCGACCCGCAGAGCCCGCTTCGCGACGGCGACGTGCTCGTCGTCGCGCAGAAGATCGTTTCCAAGGCCGAGGGCCGCCTCGCGCGACTGGCCGATGTCTCGCCCTCCGCCAACGCCGTCGCGCTAGCGGCCCAGACGGATAAAGACCCCCGCCTGGTGCAGTTGATCCTCGATGAGTCCGTGGCCGTGGTGAGAAAAAGGCCCGGCGTGCTCATCGTCCGCCATCGGCTCGGGTTTGTCAGCGCCAACGCGGGCATCGATCAATCCAACGTCGACCAGGGCTGCGGCGACGTCGCGCTGTTGCTTCCGCTGGACCCGGACGCTTCGGCATCGGCATTGCATGCGCGCATTTTCGATGAGACCGGCAAGCGCGTTGGCGTGATCATCAGCGACAGCGCGAACCGCCCCTGGCGCCTCGGCACCACCGCGATCGCGATCGGAGCCGCCGGTATCCGGGTTTTCGATGACCGCCGGGGGGACTCCGACCTGTTCGGGCGTGAACTCAAGATCACCCTCGTCAACCGCGCCGACGGCATCGCGACCGCCGCCGTTCTCGTGATGGGCGAAACGACGGAGCGGATTCCGGCAGCGTTGGTCAGGGGCTTTGCGCCGGAGTCGCCGGCAGGCAACGCGGCGGCAATCAACCGGCCCTTGGGCGAAGACCTGTTCCAATGAAACCACCGGAGGTCGCTCCATGAGGGTGCTCGCGCTTACCGGCGGCATCGGCGGCGCCAAGCTCGCGCTCGGTTTCGCGAACATTCTCGAGCCCGACGAGGTCGCCTTTGTCGTCAATACGGGAGACGACTTCGAACACCTGGGCTTTCACATCTCGCCGGACGTGGACACGCTGGTCTATACCCTGTCCGGAGAGGCGAACGTCGATACCGGCTGGGGGCGGCGCGACGAGAGCTGGCACTTCATGGACGCCGCGCAAGATCTCGGCATGCAGACGTGGTTCCGCCTCGGCGACCGCGATCTCGCGCTGCACGTCTACCGCCGGGAGCGCCTGGCCGAGGGCGCCACGCTGACCGAAGTCACGCGGGAGATCTGCGAACGTCTGGGCGTGATCCAATCGGTCCTGCCAATGTCCGACGACCCGGTCGGAACGCGCGTGCTGACGCCGGATGGAGCGCTCGCCTTTCAGCACTATTTCGTGCGCGACCGCTGCAAGCCCGCCGTGACCGGTTTCGAGTTCGACGGCATCGCCGACGCCAGAATCAGTCCCGACATCGCGGGCCTGGTCGGCGCGAGCGCGTCACATCCGCTGAGCGCAATTGTGATCTGCCCTTCCAACCCATTCGTTTCCGTCGATCCGATCCTGGGTGTGCCGGGCATGCGCGGACTGCTCGCGTCGGCCGGGGTACCGATCATCGCGGTCTCCCCCATCGTGGGCGGACGGGCCATCAAGGGGCCGACGGCGAAGATGATGCGCGAACTCGACATTCCGGCGTCGGCGTCGGCGGTAGCCCGGCACTACCGCGACCTGATCACCGGCTTCGTCCTCGATGAGTGCGACGCCGGCCGGGAGTCGGAGATAGCCGACCTGGGGCTCGCCACCGCAGTGACCCGGACCGTGATGTCGAGCCTCGAGGATCGCATCGCGCTGGCCCGCGACGTGCTCGCTTTCGCCGGCGCCTGAGTCCTATGCCCCTCGCGACAGCTCCCCGCATCTGGGCACTGGTGCCCTTCAAGGGTCTGGACGGGGCGAAGGGGCGGCTCGGCGAATACCTGTCCGAGCGCGAGCGCCGCGATCTCACCCTGGCCATGCTGCGAGACGTGCTGGACGCGCTCACGCAGGCGTCGCTCTGCGGCGTGTTGATCGTGTCGCGCTCGCCTACCGCCGCCGCACTGGCCCGGGAATTCGACGTGGATGTTTTTGCCGACACGGCCGACGACCTGACGGGCGCCGTCACCGAAGCGAGCGCTTTCGTCGCCGCTCGCGCCGAAGGCACCATGATCGTCCACGGCGATCTGCCCCTTCTTACCGGCCACGAAGTGAACGATGCCCTCCGGGGGCACACGGACGTTACCCTCCTGCCCGACCGCCACGATATCGGCACCAACTGCATCATCGCCACCCCGCCGAATGCGATGGCCTACCAGTTCGACGGCAGGAGCTTCCAGCCGCACAGGATCCTCGCGCGCGCGGCGGGATTCGAGCCGCGCGTCGTTCGCCTGCCCGGCTTCGCGCTCGATATCGACACGATCGACGGCCTGCGCGCGTTCGCCGCCACCGGTTCGGACACGCGCAGCGGGCGTTATCTCGTGGAAACCGGTGTGGCATCGCGGCTGGCTGCCACCCATAATTAGCGTTTGATCCGGAGCTCGAAGGACACCGTGCGCGCCGAACTGACACTGGCTGCCGCAGCAGACGGCGAACTGCCCGACGCCGACGGCGCGCTCGCCCTGGCGGACTTCCCGGACACGAGGGCGCTGGCCGAGGTCGCTGCGACGCTGCGCGATCGCGGGTCCCTGAATGTCGTCACCTATTCGCGCAAGGTTTTCATTCCGCTGACGCATCTCTGCCGCGACGTCTGCCACTACTGCACCTTCGCCCGGACGCCGTCCCGGCTCGACGCGCCCTACATGACGCTCGACCAGGTGCTCGAAGTCGCCCGGCGCGGCGCCGCGCTGGGCTGCAAGGAAGCGCTCTTCACCCTGGGCGAAAAACCGGAACTGCGATATCGGGCGGCGCGCGGCGCCCTGGCGCGAATGGGCTACGAGACGACGATCGCCTATCTGCGCGACGCAGCAGCAGCAGTCCTTGACGAGACGGGGCTGCTGCCGCACCTCAATCCCGGCAACATGACGCCGGATGAGATCGACTCGCTACGGCCCGTATCGCCGTCGATGGGCATCATGCTCGAGTCCGCCTCGGAGCGACTGACCCGGCGCGGCATGCCGCACTACGGCTCCCCGGACAAGGTCCCCGCCGTGCGCCTGAAGACGCTCGCCGATGGCGGGGCCGCGGGCGTGCCCTTCACGACCGGGATCCTGATCGGCATCGGCGAGACCCGCCTCGAGCGCATCGAATCGCTGCTGGCGATTCGCGACGCGCACGAACAGCACGGCCACATCCAAGAAGTCATCATTCAGAACTTCCGCGCCAAGCCGGACACCAAGATGCGCCATGCGCCGGAGCCGAGTCTCGACGAATTGCTCTGGACCATTGCCGTCGCGCGCATCGTCTTCGGGCCGTCGATGAGCATCCAGGCGCCGCCCAACCTGAGTCCCGGAGTGCTGCGGCAGATCGTGGCGGCCGGCATCAACGACTGGGGCGGCGTCTCCCCGCTGACACCCGACTTCGTCAATCCCGAAGCGCCCTGGCCCCATGTCGAGGAACTGGCGCGCGAGACGGCCGGGGCCGGCAAGCACCTGCGGGAACGCCTGACCATCTATCCCGCCTACGCAAGCGCGTCCGACCGCTGGGTCGATCCCGGCCTCGGGCGGCGCGTTCTCGACATGATCGACGGCGAGGGTTTTCCGCGCACCGATGACTGGTCGCCCGGGACCCTCGACGCGCCGCCCGAGGCCACGCTCGACCGCATCCGCACGCCCCTTCCCGAGGGCAACATCTCACCCGACCTGCGCGAAGTGCTCGACCGCGCGGCAGGGGGCGAGGACCTGGGCGAGGCGGAACTGGTGCGCCTGATCCGCGCCCGCGGTGACGACTTCAACGCCGTCGTCCAGGCGGCAGACCGGCGCCGCGCCGAAGTCAACGGCGACGTCGTAAGCTACGTCGTCAACCGCAACATCAACTACACCAACATCTGCTACTTCAAGTGCCGCTTCTGCGCCTTCTCAAAGGGCAAGCTGGCCGAGAATCTGCGCGGGCGCCCGTACGATCTCGGACGCGATGAAATCCAGCGGCGCGTGCGCGAAGCGTGGGATCGGGGTGGCACCGAGGTGTGCCTGCAGGGCGGTATCCACCCGGAGTACACCGGCGAGACCTACATGGAGATCGCCCGCGCCGTGAAGGAAGCGGTCCCTTCCATGCACGTGCATGCCTTCTCTCCGCTGGAAGTGTGGCAAGGCGCCGCCACATCGAACTCGAGCGTCAGGGCGCATCTCGAGGCGCTGCGGGATGCCGGGCTCGATACGCTGCCCGGCACCGCGGCGGAAATCCTCGACGACGAGGTGCGCGCCGTGATCTGCCCCGACAAGATCAACACCGAGCAGTGGCTCGAAGTGATGGAGACCGCGCACGAAGTCGGATTCCGCACCACCGCCACGATCATGTACGGCCACGTCGATCAACCGAAACACTGGGCGCGGCACCTGTTGCGCATCCGCGCGCTGCAGAAGCGGACCGGGGGTTTCACCGAGTTCGTGCCGTTGCCGTTCGTGCACATGGAAGCTCCGCTCTATCTCAGGGGCGGCGCCCGCCGCGGACCCACGTTCCGCGAGGCGATCCTGGTGCACGCGGTCGCCCGGCTCGCGCTGCACCCGCACATCACCAACATCCAGGCCAGCTGGGTGAAGATGGGCCACGAAGGCGTGGTCGCCGCCCTGAATGCCGGTTGCAACGACCTCGGCGGCACGCTCATGAACGAGAGCATCACCCGCGCCGCCGGCGCGAGCCACGGCCAGGAGACCTCGCCCGAACGCATGCGGTCCTTGATCGAGTCCGCCGGACGTGTGCCGAGGCAGCGCTCGACGGTCTACGGCGATGTCGATCCCGAGCGCATCCAGGCGGGACTTGCCGCCGATGAACTCGCAGAGATCGTCAACACGCCGGCACGCAAGTACGAGCGGGTCAGGACACGCGAACTGGTCAGGAACGAGCTTCCGGCGCCGTAGGGATTTCCGCCGGGCGACTGCGGTTGCCTCCTCCTCGACAGATGGCGGGGGCATTGCTGTGTCGGATAATTTGGCCGCACGCGTAGGTCCGCAACAGGGGCAAACGACCGAGATGACCCGGGCGTCCCGTTCCGGGAAACCGGCGGAATGCCCGGTCGCCGGTCGATTCGTCCGAGTGCCGCGATCCAACGAATAACTCGTACTGCGGCCACCGCCAGGGTCTCTCCGCAGCGCACCGCGTTCGATCAGAATGTCTCCATTTCTTCGGGGAGCCGCTCCGCAGGCGGCGCCTGATAGTGGACCCGCTCTTTGCCGATGGGACCCGATACCACCTGCATCGGTCCGGTCGCGTCTGTACGCCAGTTCCCAACAGTGATCCGGGTCATACCACTCCTGCTGGTCGGGAAAAGCGCCGAATGCCAAGCAAACAACCGCTCCACCGTGAGCGGCTCGTTGGGATCTCCGGTAGCGTCCAGCGTCATCTCCACTACCCCATCGACATTCCTGTCCGCAGGGACCAGACCGCCAATATCCATGCCGAGCCGCCGGGCGATCGAGGATCGGACCTGTTCACGCTCAAGTCTTTCGCCCTCGATCTCGCTTGTCTTGACCACGTCCTCGGTCAGCGTGTGCAGATGAGCCTCACTGCGGAGATCGAAACCCAGCCCCTCCATTTTGCCGAGGAGCCGACCCTGCTCACGGCTGACATGGGCCAGAAGCCGCACCAAGACACAGTCGTCCCAACGCAGAGCAGGCCATTGTTCGTGCTCCCAGATGTAGTTCATCTCTTTCCCGCAAATTCTGCGGACATTATGTCCGATTTTCTCCGCATCGACGAGACTGATGAAACCTCCACGTCAAGCGTCAGGGAGCATCTGGAAGTCTCGCGGGACGCGGGACTCGATGCGCTGCCGGGCGGTGCGGCGGAACACGACGTTCGCGCCGTCATCTGCCCCGACAAGATCAATACCGAGCAATGGCTTGAAGTGATGGAGACGGCTCACCAAGTCGGGTTCCGCACCACCGCCACGATTATGTACGGCCATGTCGATCAGCCCAAGCATTGGGCACGGCACCTGCTACGCGTTCACGCACTGCAGAAGCGGACCGGAGGCTTCACCGAGTTCGTGCCGCTGCCGTTCGGTGTCCGGCGTCGCCACCCGGGTGACGGCCCGCACCTTGGAATAGTTGATCACCCCGTCCCGGAACACGGCGTTGATATGCGGCAGTCGCGCAAGCGCCCGGCCGATGCGGATGCGCTCCCGGGAGGCGCGGGGCCCCAGGCCGCAGCGGTGGTCCAGCTAGTTGCCGAGATTGCAGTAGCCGCCTTCCCGCCAGCCCCGGGTGCGGTCCATGGCGGCAATGAGCTTGACGAAGCGCCAATCGGAGAGGTTGATGTGGGCCGCCATGCGGGTGACGGTGCGGCGCAGCTCGGCGGGGTCGCCGGGGATGAAATCGAGGTGGTCGGAGTCTGCATCGAGGATGAGAGGATCGAAGGCTGGTTCGAGGACGAAGTCGAGATGTCGGACGGCTTCTTCGGTCGGGACGTACATGCTTGGAGGCCTTGATGCGGAGGGCTGTAAATACTGTATACATTACTAGTATATAGACCTTTTGTCATTGTTTTTATTCGATAAATTTCCTCCTAACTCGAGGGAATGGAATACCAATCCATGTCCTCAAGTCGTCGGACGTGCGGGTGCGTGGCGTGGCGCGCCTATCTTGACGCGCGGCAGATCTTCTCGCAGGGGACTCCGTCGTCATCGCCGTCGATAGTCGTCAGACCACATCGCCGGAGGTAGAAACGCGCCTCAGCGCAGGAAGTCATCTCGCGACAATAGGTTTTCCGGCCGCAGGTAAAAGAAGTCGCCTGGGGCGCGGACGCAAGCCCGGCGGCGTTTGCTCCGCGACCGCTACGCCGCCACTCCCAAGGCGGGACATGTTGCGCCCGCGGCAACGACCAGAGACCCGCGCCAGCTTCCCGCGCGTACCGTTCGTCGTCGAGCAGCGACTTGTCGGAAAGGTACCGCCGATACACCCATGCATGACCGTCCCGCACCATCTCGCGATTGATGTCGCGCCCGTTGAGGTAGATCTTCCCCAGCAAACGTTCGTAGTGGTCCCTGCCTTCGGGCAGTACGCGAACCTGGCGCCGAAACACCTTCTCCGCCAGCGCCTGCCTCGACCTGGTGCCCCACGGCTGGGCGCGTTCCGGCGTGTCGATTTCGGTCAGTCGCAAGCGCTCCTGGGAAGGGCGTCCCGCCTTCTCGACAAGCAGGGTGACGGTATCGCCATCGGTGATGCCGACGACGACGGCATTGAGGCAAGAGCCGGCGTCGCAGGGGTCCGAGAGTGCGACACTTGCCGAAAGCGCGAAACAGATCGCGAATAGCGCCCGCATGACTGATTTCCCACAGGGAGTGAGGCAACTATCCTACAGCGCTCGCCGCTCTGCGGAAATGTTCGCGTGTCGGAAGACAGGCACCGCCAACTTCGACAATGCCAATCATCCCGGGGAGGAAGTGTCTACACAGCAGTGTAGCGACGGACGGTACACTGCGAGACGTGGGTGCCCGAATCGACCATTCGCCAACCTTCCGCAATGTCCGTGTCGCCTCGGTTGGATTCGTGTGCAATCGGTAGGACGTAGGCCACTTGCCCGCGCCGCTGCGTCACTCCACTGGTCCCAGGGAGTCGTTGCTTTTCAACGTATTGCCGTTCTTGTCTTTTAGATTTATCCAGCCAAAACGACAACCCTTCGTTTGCCATATACATCGCATCTCGCACATATGCCTTTTCGTCCCGAGACTATGTAATAACGCAACGAATTTGCGCCCGGGGATGGGTTTTCTAGGGTGACACCGTCTTCACTGCCATCAGGCGGCATGATCAGATCCTTTGGGAGAAGCCCCTTTGCCCTGGCCTGTTGCGTTAACAAGTACATAGTCTTGATGCGTGCGCTTACAAGTATCGCTTGATTGTCAACGGGGCGGTTATCGATTTCGCAAAGTTCGTCTTGCCAGAGAGCCAAATCAGCGCGGAATCCCTCTACCCATCGATTGAACATATTCACGCGTTGGACAAAGTTCTTGGGGTGTTCCGTTTCCGGTAGAGCAGCGACATATTCGTCAAAGCGCTCCTCAAGTTTGCGCTCGTATTCCAGTAATGTGTTCCTTTGTTCGATCAGGAAAAGCAATTCTTTCCGTCGAGCGTCGTCAGCGCCCGCGATGCTCTATCGCTCTATTTCGAGCAACTCTCCGAACAGTGTGGATAACCGATGGGCGAGGCTGTCATCAATCTCAACATCGCGCGAAAAGCTCATTTCATCCTCCGGGTGAATAACGTCGACGAGTTCGTCCAGCGGGGGTGTAACCGGCAAGTGCGCCTGGATGTGGGCGTCAATGTGACACAAGTCGCAGACCAACTGATGGGCATCGCCACAGTGACTCTCGTATCGCCAGTGTTTGTGGGCACGCCACCGGCCACAGCGGCCACACTCCTTGCCGAACAAATAGCCGCAAACCGGGCATTCATGGCTGGCTGCGGGGGAAGCCGCCTCGCACGCGGGACACCGGACAACCGGAGAATCCCCGGACTGTTGCTCGCCGCGGGGTTCCAAATACCATTCCCGATTGTCCTCGGCAAGGCCGTGGATCATGGAGTTGGCGGGCAGATCTAGGATGAGGCAGTTGCCCCATCGGACTTTGGCCGGAGGCCCCGGCCTACCATTTGCAGATACAAGGCCAAGCTCATCGTCGGGCGGGCGATGATGATGCAAGAAGCATCGGGCAGGTCAAAACCTTCGGTTGCCACCAAGACGTTGACCAGCACTCGGATGCGACCTTCCCGAAACTCTGCAATCGCCCGATTCCTTTGTTCCGGACTCGTGTCAGTCACGATGGCTGCCGACGGAATGCCAGCGTCGTTGAAGATAGCTACCAAGTTGTGCGCGTGATCGACGGACACGGCATATGCGATGGTAGGCTGGCCAATCGCATGTTTACGCCAGAAGGCCAGAGCACCTGCAGTCATTACATCTGGGCGGTTCCGGTTCGCCCGTTCAATTCCCCCTTCCGTATAGTCACCAGTCCGAGCAAGGGTACCGCCGGCGATTTGCTGTTCCGAGGGCGGAACGATCACGTGCGACCGGCACAGAAAACCACGGTCCTGCAACTCGGCAGTTTGAGGGCCGCGGATCAGGTCGTCAAACAGGTGCTCGAAGCCTTCCTTCTCGGACAGCCGCCACGGGGTAGCGGTCATGCCGACGACGGAACCGGGCCACTGTCGCATTGCCCGTGTCCAACCGTCGGCCGCAGCATGGTGGGCTTCGTCGATGACCAACAGGTCTTTGGGACCATAGCGGTTCCAGACCGTGCATCGCGCAGATCGACGACCCACTGTTTGGGCCATGAGGACAACGGTGCCGCCAGCCATGGCCGGGGCATCCTCTCCCGGAGTCCAGTTCACGTCGGCAATTGCCGACACGCTGGCGTCGGTCAGCATCCGGCTTGTCTGCGTCGCAAGTTCCTTGCGATGCGTGAGCCAGACAGCCTTGCGTCCGTCGGAAAGCCACCGGGCAAGCAATGCGCCAGCAATTAAAGATGACACGGGCATTTGGTACATCAGACTTTGAAAGAGTTCGATGCGCAAGCATCGGGATCTGCGGGTCCGCCTGACGCCTGACGACCGTTCTTGCCGAATTGTGCCAATGCCGATAGGGTCGTACCATGACGACGATGACCAACGCGCTTCCCGATGCCCTCAAGTCCTTCGCCGACGACCAAGGTTGTGACGCGCGGCAACGGCGCCTCCAGCGAATATGACCGCGAACTGATCCGCCAGGATCGGGACCGCCAGCGCTTGCGCGACCTTCTTCTCGAAGGCGCCGAATCGGCGGCGGCGGGTGTGGCCGATACGGATTACTTCGACCGTCTCCGCATTGGAGTCCGCTAAGCAGGTCAGCATTGAGGGGCAAAGAGGGTCATTCGATACTGCCGCTAACGCCCAGCACGGCAAGCAGGCTGCGTTCGACATCCGTCATCTCGGTATCCGAGAGTTCCGTCAGGGGACCGTCGCCGAGACGCTCGCGGTCGAGAGTGCGGGGTTGGTCGACGATCACCTGGGAGTCCACGCGCAATCCCCCACGGGCACGAATGGTTACCCGCAGGGGCTCGGCATCGAGGCGGACCCGGCTGGTCAGCGGCAGAACGACGACCGTGCGTTTCTGCGCGTCACTCAGCCAATCACCCTGGATGACTAGCACAGGCCGGATCTTTCCCACCTCGCGACCGCGGTTCGGGTTCAGGTTGGCTATCCATACCTGTCCCCGCCGAATCGAAGTTCTCATTCCTGAACGGGTCCGTCGGCTATTCGATTGCTGCGGCGCCGCCTTCAGTCAACTCCAAAGCCTCGTTATCAAACGGCAAGGCTTCCTCAACGAGGGTGGCGGTTTCGTCGGAATCGATCACGGTAGCCGCGCGGGTCATTTGAGCGAGGAATCGTTCACGACGGCGATTGTCCAGGAATTGCTCCAGTGCATTGCGTGCCATCAGAGATTTCGGCTGTCCTGCCAAACGGGATTCCGCAGTTAATTGCTCGTCCAAACGTTCCGACAAGCGGATGCTGAGAGTTGACATTATCGTATACGATGCGTAGTTCAAAATGTACGACGGTTTGTAACATCAATGTTGGCACAAAACAATCGGCCAGGTCGAGATTGGCCGAGCGTGCTAGTGTGATGGTGCGGGCTGACCGATCTGATTCTCTTTCACCGCGACCCGGACTACGCCCGCATCGCATCCGTGTTGCCGGAACTGGAAGAACGTCACTTCCTCCAGTAGCGACAACGGTCGAGGTGCCTACGACCGTTGCGCCGCGATGAAGGCGCGCGCCGTCGCCTCGTCCTCCGCCGCGACCATGGATTCCCGTTCGTCGCCAAAGCCGACGAAACGTCCGTCTTCCTCCGTCCAGATCCAGAACGACCTGCCCGTCGGGTCGGGAAGCCTGATCTCGTAGGCATGACTCAATCCCGTCGGAGGACCCTTGCGTCCCACATAGCGCCCGACGAGCGACATCATGCCCCAGTGACGGCCAGCGAGATCACGGCTAAAACCGAGTATGCGAACGGGCCAATTCGACTCGCGATCACATGGCCTCGTGCAAGCATAAAGCTCCATCAAGGCGTCGGGAACGATAGGGCCGTCTCCTTCTTCATTAAAGTCCAGCGTCGGTTCCCCTCGCTTGGCATTCATGGACAGAGCGCCGGTCTGCGTCGCCATGAAGACAAGGTCCTCGTCGTATGCCATCCCTTTCTTCGCCATGATCGACGCCGCCTTGGGCGTCGCTCCTTCGGCGCTGCGGAATGTGCGCCAGGAAAAGTCCTCGGCGTCCGTGAGCACCAGGTCCATTTCGAACCAGAGACGCACGTCCGCGGACTCCGGGCGATCCCCGTTAGAGGATTCCAGAGGGATGTCCATCCGCTGGTGCACGTTGACCGTGCCATCGGACTCCAGCCTCGCCGAGATGCGTCCCAGTCCGCAAGCGCCTTTGGAATGGTGGACGATCCATACGTCGCGCCACCGTTCCACAAACGCCCTGTTCCCGTTCAAGGTGTCCGGCATGGCTGTATCTCCCCCAAGGTCCTGCGATGACAATTCAAGAACGCCTTTCGCCACCAGGGCATCGCGCAGTCGCGCGAGACCTCGCGAAAGGCGGGAAGCCACCGTGCCGGGCCTGCAGTTCAGCGCCTCGGCGATTTCCCGGTAGCTCAAACCTTCGAAATAGCGCTTCAGGAGCGGACCCCGGAAGTGGTCCTCCAGCGCGTCGATCTCCGCCGCCACGGTGTCGAGCAGCCGCGCGCGCGCGACGGTCTCGGCCACATCGACGACCGCCGGCCCGCCGTCAGGCTCACGCAAACGGAGACTCTCCCGTTCCCGGCGACGACGGCGCATCGTCCTTCGCAAGGCATCCATGGCCGCAGTCGAAATGATCACGCTCCACCAGCCCAATGGATTCGCCACCTCGCCGTTCGTCGGCGTCGAATCCATCAGGCGCAGAATCGATGTCTGCACCACGTCTTCGGCTTCTTCCGCGTAGTACTCCCGCGCCTTTGCGACCGCCCAGGCGCGATGGCGGCTGACGAATGCCGCGAGAGCGTCGTCGTCTCCATGGCGGTAGAACCGCTTCAGCAATGTCTTGTCGTCGGTCTCGCGCACTGTTCACACCCGTCCTGCCCTTTGGACGCCGCCGACGCGGATTTTCTTCCACGCGATGCATCCGGGCCGCGTTCCGCCTGGATGCGACGGGGCTAGATTCGCGCAGCGCGGTCTTGCGTCGTCCCCGCCGCCTGTCGCAGGAGCGTCCGCGCGCGGAGCACGGTTTCATCGTCCGGCACGCTGCTCGCGTTGGCGTACATGAGACTGGCCGCGAGGAGCCGGTTCCGCCAGCCGAAACGAAGCTGCCGGTGGTTCTCAAGCATGGCCTCGGTGAACTTGATGTCGTGCGTTCCCCTGTTCTTGAGGGTCGCATACCAGCGCAGCCGGTCGGCCAGCGCCACCGGATTCCCGCCGGTCTCGAGCCAACCGAGCGCCTGGCGCACTGCGCGGTATCGGCTCTGACCAAGCGTCTCGAATATTTCGTCGAGGCTCGCAGCCGGGAGCGGTTCGACGGTATCGATGCGCCGGTTGCTCGTGTTGGCTCGCGGGGACGCGAGGTCCCGGAAACGCGGCATGAAGGCGACCGCCTGCAGGAGCAGCAGGCGCCGGGCGGCATCCGCGTTGGACGCCGCGTAGCAATATCGCATCGCGTCCGCCGTCGTGTTGGCGTGCACGGCGACGATGTTGTTCCGGCGCATTACCAGTTCGGCCGCACACATCGCGACGGCCTCCCATATCGTATCCGCGCCGATGCCGCGCTCGAGCAGGTCGACCGAGGCCGCCACCACCCCTTCGCTGCTCGCGGTTCGGAACTCCTGCAGAAGGGTCCGCGCGGCCGCCTGGTCGTCGTTTCCCTGGCTCCAGTCCTCCGGAAGGGCCGCGGCGATGGCGCGATTCGCCTCCCAGTCGCGGTCCGCCACGTATTCATGGTGCGCCGGGTCGTCATTGCCCTCCCTGTTCTGCACCGCGAGCGCCAGCGAACGCACCACGGGGTCGGCCAGCAACGGGCCCGTCCCCAGCGAAGCGCACAACCGGCGCGCGTTGGCGGCGGCTATGGTCTTGTGGCCGATGGCGCGGAAGTCGCGGGCGGCATGGAGCATGAGCGTCTGCAGCGCCGAACCGGCCTGTCCGCCGATGACCATGCCATGCGCAGCGCGGTCCGCCGCATCGCGGTCCCATGCGACCAATGCGGCTGCCAGCGCGGAAGAGTTGGAGTCGGATTCGCCAATCGCCGGGAGCGCCCAGGGGCGAAAGTAGTCCTGCTGGGCGGAGGCCCTCTTGAAGTAGGCCGCAGTCCAGAGCAAGGGCAGCCAGCGGCGCTCGTCGGGCATACCGGCGACGGTCAGTTCGACGGACCGCAGCATCATGACGGCGTGGTACCTGAACCCGACGTGGGGATAGGGACTCACTTCGCGGCACGCGGCAATCGCAAGCCCCCGGAGAAGTTCGGCCGGCTGCAAACCCGCTTGAATGCGGGCGACCAGGTTTGCGAGCAGGGACCGGGGCGACGTTTCGACCAGCCATGGTGCGATCTCGCGAGGCGCCGAAGCCCCGGTCATCCACGGGGCCACGGCGGTTGCCGCGAGCAGGTGTCTTCGGGAGATCATTCGAGACGTCCCTCCCGCGTCTCCGGCGCGCTAATGCGCCTGCGGCGCGGCGCGGTTGTCGAAGATCTTGCCCGGATTCAGAATGCCCCTGGGGTCGAGCGCCTGCTTCAGGGTACGCATCACGGCCACTTCCTCCGGCGTGCGCGAAATCAGCAGGTAGGACTTCTTTTCGAGGCCGATGCCATGTTCCGCGGACACGGTCCCGCCGATGTTCGCAAGGGGTTCGTAGACCGCGCGTTCGACCGCCTCCCGCGCGCTCTCGTCGTCGCCGGCGCTGATGCCGAAATGCAGGTTGCCGTCGCCCAGGTGGCCGAATGTGAAGTTGCGGTACGTATCGAAGGAGGCGTCCAGAAGGCGGTTCACGTCGCCGACGTAGGCTTCCATGTCCGGTATCGGGAGTCCCACGTCGAAGATGAACAGCGGGGGGAAGCGGTTGCACTGCTCGACATCGTCACGCATCGCCCAGATTTCGCGCCGCTGAGCCTCGTTCTGCGCGACGACCGCATCGGCCGCCAGTCCCGACTCGTACGCCTCCGTCAGCGCCGCCTGCGCGCGAATCCCGTCGTTGTCCGCGTCGCCTCCCATGGCTTCGATCAGCGCGTAGTACGGATAGGACTGGGCCAGCGGCGGTTTCTGCTTCGCCGGCGGCGTCGTGACGAGCTTGTAAAACTCGGACCACAGCACTTCGAATGCCGACAGCGCCCCGCCCAGCCGCGCATCCATGTGCTTCAGCAGTTCCGGCAGCTTGTCGAAACTGTCCACCGCCGCGAACAGCGTCTCCTGGCTGCGCGGCCTTTCCCGCAGGCGCAGCACGGCGCGGGTGACGACACCGAGACTTCCCTCGCTGCCGATGAACAACTGCTTCAGATCGTAGCCGGCGTTGTTCTTGATCATCTGGTTCATCGACGAGACCACGGTGCCGTCGGCGAGCACGGCTTCGAGGCCAAGCACCATGTCCCGCGTCATTCCGTAGCGAATGACCCGGTTGCCGCCGGCGTTGGTCGAGATATTGCCGCCCACGGTGCAGCTTCCCCGGGCGCCGAGGTCCAGGGGATAGAGCAGTCCGTGCTCGTCGGCCGTCTCCTGCACGACCTGCAGCGGAACCCCCGCCTGCACCGTCATGGTCCGGTTGATGCGATCCACCCTTTCGACGCGGTTCATCCGTTCGAGGGATAGCATGACGTCGCGGGGTTCGGTGATGGCGCTCTGCACCAGGCCGGTGAGCCCGCCCTGCGCGATGACGCTCTGTCCCGCGTCGTTGCAGGCCTTCAGCACGGCGGCGACTTCCGCCGTGTCGCGTGGGCGGACGATGGCCTTGGCCGCGATGGCGTCGGAGCGCCAGATCCCCGCCGGACGACTCGACACGTCCTCCCCTGTCAGCACGCCGCCCGGGCCGGTGATCCCGGCCAGCACCTGCGTGATGTCAGCCATGTCCGCTCCCTTGAGTAGTCATTCGCAAACGGCGCAAGCTTACCACCCGTCCCGCGGCCCAAGGTCGTGCGGCAGACGCAGGCGCAAACCGTCCCGCCCGGCCGTCTCCGAGTCGAGAAATGCGTTGCATGTCGCGAGCTGCCGGGCAGTTGTTTCCACAGTGCGCCAGTCCACCGCGGCGGTCCACCGCTGGGCGTAATCCAGCATCAGAATGAGCGGTTCGGTGACGCCGTTATGGGTCAGCGCGCGCATGGCCGCCAGGTAATCGCCACGAAACACCGTGGGGATGACGATACGCTCTTCGCCCAGGCTCACGAGCTCCGCATTCATCATGATGCGTGCCAATCGGCCGTTCCCATCCGCGAATGGATGCACCTCACCGATCAGGAACAACATGAAGGCGGCGCGCTCGAAAGCAGTTTCGAGGCTCCGATACAGGGCGAAGCCTTGTTCCAGGGTGCCGACGACCTCATCGGGATGCACGAAAACGGTGGCTCCCGCACGGTTTTGGGCCAGCTTGAATTCGCCCGGACGCACATCCGGCCGGTATTGCAGAATCGTCGCGTGACGACGGCGCAGAATGGCCAGCAACTCTTCCGCGTCGCGAGGCACGCGGCGCATTTCGGACGGGTCGGAAACCAAACGCCAGACGCCAGCAATGTCGTGCGCGTCGACCGGACGTTCCGCAGGTATCCGGCCCCGGAAAACGATATCTGCGGCTTCGTCAACGGCAAACTCCGTGCCTTCAATGAAGTTGGAGAAGTACGCATCGAAAAAGGCCAGCGTAGCGGCTTGGCCGCCGTCCCGCAGCGCGCTGCGGCGCATCGCAACCGGTTCCCTGCGCAACGCTGCATGCAACTTCTCGAAAAGAGCGAGGCGCGCCGGGTCATAGGGTCGTCCACGTCGACGCGCAAGCGCCGTCGATGCGGTCAACGGCGCTTCGCGCGTACCCGCCATCGCGCCAATCAGACCATCCAACAGCAGGGCTTCCGTATTTCTGTGCAGATCTGGCGCTATCGTTCGCGCCTCATCGCGCAACCGGTTAGCCGCTTCCACTCCGGCCCGCTGGATCAGGTTTTCGAGGCGACCCTCGATTTCGCGCCGGGGCAGAGTACGGGCCACGCGACCCGCGCGGGCGCGCGATGGTCGCAGATTGTCCAGGTAAGCCCGCGGCGTGGAACTCAGGAACAAACCGCCAAGGAATGCGCGATCCGTCGGCAGCGGGCCGACGCCCCGACGCGGTCGCAGGGTGATGCCGGGCAAGGAAACAGTACCTCCGCGATCCGTGACGAGACAGATCGATCCGTCCGGAGCCGGCTCGTTTTCGAGTGCCGTACGGTCCGCAATGAGCGCTCCGGGGAAATAGCCGGCAACAATGTGCCAGAGATTGCGTCGCACCACGGCTTCGGCAGCATCCGTGAAGTTCGTGGTGTAAAGGCGGGAGGCAAGCTTGCGCAAATGGCCGGACTCCAGCCGGCGCGAGACTTCGCGGCTGATAGCGGTATTGGATACGAATGCCTCAGGCATGGCATCCACGAGCCGAGCAGGCGAATTTCTGGGCATTTACGCACCTCTCCCGCCACGTATCGAGAATTAACTCAGTTTAAGGTCGGTATATTGCGAATTATGCGTCTTTAAGCCTCAAGTCTCCAACCTCGGACGACCACGTCCAACTACCCCTTCTCACACAAACCACCGCATGTTCGACACTCCATGGAAGCTCTCCGACACTAGTGTCGTGTCCCCAAGGCCCGCGTCCGATCATCCTCGCAGACGCCGCAAAGGACACCGGCAGAAACGTCGGGGCTACAGAACGAGTCGGCGGATGTCTCCGAGCAGGCGCGTCAGTTCGACCATGAAGGAGCCTCCTTCGACGCCGTTGATCGCGCGGTGGTCGTAGGAGAGCGCCAGCGGCAGCACGGCCCGCGGCTGAAACTCGATGCCGTCCCAGAGCGGCTTCATGGCGAGGCGCCCCACGCCCAGGATGCCGACCTCCGGAGCGTTGACGATGGGCGTGAATCCCGTGCCCCCGACGCGGCCGAGGCTCGATACCGTGAAGCAACCGCCCTGCAGGTCGTCCGGCCTGATCTTGCGTTCGCGCGCCGCGGTCGACAACTCGGCGATCTCGGCTGCGAGTTGCCACACGCCCTTCTGATCGACATCGCGGATCACGGGCACGATCAGGCCGTCCCCGGTATCGACCGCGAATCCGATGTGGCGGTAGCGCTTGAGGATCAACCCATCGGCGCGGGCATTGAGCGACGCGTTGAGACGCGGGAACTTGCCCAGGTTCTCGGCGCAGGCCTTGACGATGAAGGGCAGGGGCGTCAGTTTCACGCCACGCGCTTCGCCTTCGGTCGCGAGAGACTTGCGAAAGGCCTCCAGCTCGGTCACGTCCGCTTCGTCGTGCTGCGTCACGTGCACGACGTTCAGCCAACTGCCATGGAGGTTCCTTCCGCCCCGCGCCTGCAGCCGGGTCAACGGCGCCTCCTCCACCGGGCCGAACCTCGCGAAGTCGATCCCGGGCACGCCGGGAAGCGATGCCGCCGGGCCGTTGCCGGTCATTCTCGCCTTGACGAACTCCTTGACGTCGTCCTTGACGATGCGCCCGCCCGATCCGGAACCGCGTATGGCCTCGAGATCCGCGCCGAGTTCGCGGGCAAGGCGGCGCACCGCGGGACCCGCATAAACGCGGTTTCCGGGAGCATCGTCCGGTTTCGGGACGCTCGCGGCCGGCGCATTGGCGGCAGGTCGGGCAGCGTCGGGTGCGGCGGTGGCCACAACGGCTGCTCCCGCGCCCGCCGCTCCTTCGGGCCTGTCTCCCGTCGGTTCCGCGGCCTCGCCGGCCAGTCCGTCCGCCTTTGCCGCAATAGTTGCGATGACATCACCGGCGTTCACGACGTCCCCCAGCACGACCTTCAGATCGTGCAACGTGCCCGCGAACGGGGACGGCACTTCCATGGACGCCTTGTCGGACTCGATCACGATGAGCGGGTCATCCACGGCGACGGTGTCGCCGGGCGCGACGCAAAGTTCAATGACCTCCACATCCTCGGCTTCGCCGATGTCGGGGATGACCACGTCGGTTTCATGTTCCGTAGCTCGGCTCATGAGATTCTCGGATTCGGCTTGTCCGGGTCGATGCCCATCATTTCTATCGCGGCGCACACTTCAGCGGAAGCCAGGATCTGGCGCCTGGCAAGTTGCTCAAGCGCGGCAAGCGCGACGAACTTCTCGTCCACTTCAAAGAAATGACGCAGCTTCTCGCGCGTGTCGCTGCGTCCGAAGCCGTCGGTCCCCAGCACCCTGTACGGTGCATCGAAGTGTGGTCGGATGGATTCGGCATGCCTCCTGACGTAGTCCGTCGAGGCCACCACCGGGACGTCGCCTTCAAGGCATTCGGCGACCCAGGATCGACGCGGCTTCTCGCCGGGGTGCAGCAGGTTCCAGCGTTCCACATCCGCGCCGTCCCGCGCGAGCTCCGTGAAGCTGGTCACGCTCCACACTTGCGAAGAAACGCCATGCTCCTCCAGCAACCGTTCCGCCGCCTTCAGCGCCTCTCGCAGGACGGTCCCGCTCCCGAGTAGACGCACGCGCTTCGGATCGCCGTCGGCGAAGTCCCCGAACGTGCGCAGCCGATACATGCCCTTCACGATCCCCTCGCGCACGGCCTTGCCTTTCGGCATGGGCGGCTGGGGGTAGTTCTCGTTCATCACCGTGATGTAGAAGAAGGCGCGCTCGCGCTCCGCGTACATGCGCACGAGCCCCTCGTGGATGATGACCGCAAGCTCATAGGCATAGCACGGATCGTAGGCCACGCAATTCGGAATCGCCGAGGCCAGCAGGTGGCTGTGGCCATCCTGGTGCTGCAGGCCCTCCCCGTTCAGCGTCGTGCGCCCCGCCGTCCCGCCCAGCAGGAATCCCCTGGCCTGCATGTCACCCGCCGCCCAGGCGAGATCTCCCACGCGCTGAAAGCCGAACATGGAGTAGAAGATATAGAACGGAATCAGCGTGTAGCGGTGCGTGCTGTACGACGTTGCGGCGGCGAGCCAGGCGGAGAACGCTCCCGCCTCGTTGATGCCCTCCTCCAGCACCTGCCCGTCCCTGGATTCCCGGTACGCGGCGATCTCACCTGCGTCCTCGGGTTCATACAACTGACCTTCCGACGAATAGATCGCGAGCTGGCGAAACATGCCTTCCATCCCGAACGTGCGCGCTTCGTCGGGAACGATGGGCACGACGCGTTCGCCGATGTCCTTGTGGCGCACCAGCGTCGACAGGATGCGCACGAAGGCCATGGTCGTCGAAATGGCCCGGTCGCCGGAACCGTCGAGCTGGCTTTTGAACAATGCCAAATCCGGCGCTGCGATGCGGGTGTCGTCTAGCATACGCTTCGGAATGGGCCCGCCGAGCCGCTCCCGCTGCTTCTTGAGATAGATCGTCTCGGGCGCGTCGTCCGCCGGGCGGTAGTACGGCACGCCGGCGAGTTCCTCGTCGGAGAGCGGCACATCGAAGCGGTCGCGGAAGTGTTTGAGGCCCTCGAGGTCGAGCTTCTTGACCTGGTGGGTGGTGTTCTCCGATTCGCCGGCATCGCCCATGCCGTATCCCTTGACGGTCTTCGCGAGGATCACGGTGGGCTCGTCCTCGTGGTTCACCGCCGCGTGATAGGCGGCGAACACCTTGAAGGGGTCGTGGCCGCCGCGATTCAGGCGCATGATGTCGTCGTCCGAGAGGTGCTCGACCAGGGCCCGGACCTCCGGGTGACGACCGAAGAAGTGCTCCCGGGTATAGCCGCCGCCCTTGGCCTTGTAGTTCTGGTACTCGCCGTCGACGGCCTCGTCCATCCGCTGCTGCAGCAGTCCCGCGGTGTCCTTCGCCAGGATCGGATCCCAGTGGCGCCCCCACACCACCTTGATCACGTTCCAGCCCGCGCCGCGGAACTCCCCTTCCAGTTCCTGGATGATCTTGCCGTTGCCGCGAACCGGGCCGTCCAGTCGCTGCAGGTTGCAGTTCACGACGAAGATGAGGTTGTCGAGCCGCTCGCGCCCCGCCAGCGACAGCACGCCGAGCGATTCCGGCTCGTCGCACTCGC
Organism: Pseudomonadales bacterium; assembly: GCA_963668365.1. Taxonomy (GTDB): domain Bacteria; phylum Pseudomonadota; class Gammaproteobacteria; order Pseudomonadales; family Azotimanducaceae; genus VXNE01. The sequence goes on along the minus strand of OY764266.1, from coordinate 1,921,674 downwards.
CGTCGCCGATGAAAGCCCAGACCTTCCGGTCGCCCATGGGAATCAGGCCGCGCCGGTCGAGGTATTTCATGATGTGGGCCTGGTAGATCGCCTGGATGGGTCCGAGGCCCATCGACACCGTGGGGAACTGCCAATAGCCGGGCATGAGCCAGGGATGCGGGTACGACGAGAGTCCGCCGCCGTCGACCTCCCGACGAAAACGGTCCAGTTGCTCTTCGGTCAGGCGGCCTTCGAGAAACGAGCGCGCGTAGATCCCGGGGGCGCTGTGCCCCTGGAAGTAGATCAGGTCCCCCGCATGCGCGTCGGTCGGACCTCGAAAGAAGTAATTGAAGCCCACGTCGTACAGGGTGGCCGCCGAGGCGAAAGTGGAGATGTGTCCGCCGAGGTCGCCATCGCCCTTGTTGGCACGGAGGACCATGGCCAGGGCGTTCCAGCGAATCAGCGAGCGAATCCGGCGCTCCATGAACAGGTCGCCGGGCATGAACGCCTCCTGCGTGGGCGGGATCGTGTTTCGATACGGCGTGGTCAATACGTAGGGCAATCGTTCGCCCGTCTGCGACAGGCGGGACGACAGGCGCTCCATCAACAGGTTGGCCCGATCAATCCCCTGTTCCCGTATGACCGACTCGAGTGCGTCTAGCCACTCCTGGGTCTCGTCGGGATCGATGTCCTCGACCTGCCTCGTGTATTCCATCGCGATCCGCTCAGGTCAGCGCGTATGGCCGTGTGCGCGCATTATATAGGGGTATGCCGGCCCCTCCGGGAATCTGACGGGGCTCTGGCGCCATTCCATAAGACCGCTGGCCCGGCAGAAGATTTCAACCGTTGAGCCGCGCTGCACCGAGCACCCCGCTCGCATCGCCGAATTTCGCCGGCCGGAGCGAGGTCTCGCCTTCGTGCGAGAACCCGTACCGGGGCATGAGTTCCGGCACCCGTTCGTATATCCGCTTGATATTGGAAACGCCGCCGCCGAGCACGATGACATCCGGATCGACGACATTGACGATCTGCGCCAGAGCGCGCGCGAGCATCGCGAAGTAGAGGTCCAGGGCGGGCGTATCCAGCGCCGCGATTTCCTCCGGCGCGCGCGCGGCGCCTTCGAGCTGCTCGTATGTCTGCGCCAGTCCCGGACCGGAGAGCCAGGTTTCGACGCAATCCACACGCCCGCAATAGCACGTGCGATTGCCGAGGCGCGCTTCGCACTCCCTCAAGCGGGGATCGACGACGCGGTCCGCGTGGAGATAGGGCATCGGCGTGTGGCCCCATTCGCCGCCGACCGCGTTCGCGCCATCCAGCAGACTGCCGCCGATCACGATGCCCCCGCCCACCCCGGTGCCGAGAATGACGCCGAACACGACGCGCGCCCCCCGGCCCGCGCCGTCGCGCGCCTCCGACAAGGCAAAGCAGTTGGCGTCGTTGGCGATACGCACCCGGGAACCCAGGCGCAGCACCAGGTCATCGAGCAGCGCGCGTCCGTTCAGCCAGGTCGCATTGCAGTTCTTGAGCACGTGGCGCCGCGCCACCCACGCGCCGGGCGTGCCGATGCCCACCGGACAGGAGCCGCCGGCGCGCGCATCGAGAGCGTCGACAAACCCGCACAGCGCACCGAGCGTCGCCTCGTAGTCGCCCTGGGGCGCGGACCGGCGCTCGCGATGCATCACTTCTCCGCGAGAATCCATCAACACCCCTTCGATCTTGGTGCCGCCGAGGTCGATTCCTATCCGCAGTCCGGTCATGTCTTGTGCGAGGGGTTCCCCCTCGCGCTGCTATCTTCTGCGAGGGGCACCCTCGCGCTCCCGGGCTGAGGGCTGTTTTCATGCGAGGGGACACCCCTCGCGCTCCCCGGCTGAGGGCTGTTTTCATGCGAGGGGACACCCCTCGCGCTCCCCGGCTGAGGGCTCCGAAACAACCCCCCATGCACGCGTGGCCAATCGAAGTGCGGGCCGGGGTCGGTCTTGCGTCCTGGCGCGATTTCGCTGTGGCCCACCGCCGCGCTGCGGTCGATGCGCGGATAACGGGCGATCAGGGCGTCGAGGATGTCCGTGAGAACGCCGTATTGGCCGCTCGTGTAGCCGGTGTCGTCGGTGCCTTCGAGTTCGATGCCGATGGAAAAGTCGTTGCAACCGGCGCGGCCGCGCCAGCGCGAGATGCCAGCGTGCCACGCGCGGCGATCAAAGGCGACGAACTGCGTGACGCTGCCGGAGCGACTCACGAAGAGGTGAGCGGAGACGCGGACCCCCGCGAGGTCGGCCAGGCGTGGATCGCCGGAGCAGTCCAGGGTGTTGCAGAACAACCGCGCGACCGCGCCGGTGCCGAATTCGCCCGGGGGCAGCGAAATGCCGTGGACGACCACCAAGCTTATGTCCTCGGGGTCGGGCCGGGCGTTCTGATTCGGCGACCGCACGCGGCGGGCCTTCGTCAACCAATGATCGGGGCTTACAATCACAGCGCGATCATACGCAAGCGACACTCCATGCAACACCATCCCCAGCCGCCCCCGCCCTCCCCTGCGATCATCGCGGCAAATGTCCGCGCCGCCCTCGCGGAAGATGTCGGCGACGGCGACGTGACCGCGGAACTCGTGGGTCGCGATGCCCAAGCTCGCGCGGTGGTGGTATCCCGAAGCCGGGGCGTGTTTTGCGGAGCGCCCTGGGTCGTTGAAACGTGCCGACAGGTTGACCCGGACATCCGCGTCGAACGCATTGCCAGGGACGGTGCCGAGTTGACCCCCGGCGGTCCCCTGATGGAGTTCTCGGGTGCCGCGCGAAGCCTGCTGACAGCCGAGCGGACGATTCTGAACTTCGCCCAACTCCTGTCAGGGACCGCCGCGCGCGCGCGCGCATATTCCCTAGCTGTTGCCGGCACAAAGACCCAGGTCCTCGACACGCGCAAGACGATTCCCGGCCTGCGGGCCGCCCAGAAGTACGCCGCGGCCGTCGGGGGCGTCCGCAATCATCGCGCCGGGCTATTCGATGCGTACCTGATCAAGGAGAACCACATCGCGGCGGCGGGCGGCATCGCGGTCGCGGTGCGGCGCGCGCGGGATGCCCGGCCCGACCTCATCGTGGAGATAGAAGTAGAGGACATGGACCAGTTCGGCGAAGCTCTTCGCGCCGGGCCGGACATCGTCCTGCTCGACAATTTCTCCCTCGAGGAGACGGCGGAAGCGGTCCGAAGCAACGGGGGCCGGGTCAAGATCGAGGTTTCCGGTGGAATCCGGCTCGACGATGTCGCCGCGATCGCGCGCCGCGGGGTCGACTACATCTCGGTCGGCGACATCACCAAGCACGTCGAACCGGTCGACCTCTCGATGCGGTTCAGTTGACGCCCCTGGTCCGGAACCGCTCGTCCCTCCTGCGGCATGTCTTGAGAACTGGAGTTTGGTGCCGGGACGGAGACTCGAACTCCGGACTCCCGCATTACGAATGCGGTGCTCTGCCAACTGAGCTATCCCGGCGCAGCACATTGGCCCGAACGGGTGCGAAGGATACCGGAAACAGACGGGACGCGAAGGCTAGGAAGTCACTGACTGAGGATCGCCGAGGCGGCCCCGCATTTCGCCTCGAAACTCCGACAGTTCCCGGGCCAGGCTCTGGTGATCCCTGGCGAGGTCGTCGATCTTGTCCTCAACCCTGTCGAAGCGCTTGTCTATCGTCTCGAAGCGTTGATCCATGGCCTCGAACCGCCTGTTGATGCCTTCGAACTGACTTCTGAACATGCGCGACATGAGCCCCATGAACGCGATGCCGACGCCGAGGTACGACAGGCCGAGCGAAATGACCGTCCACTCCATCATTGGTCTCCATGTCGCCCGCAACCGACCATGCTCAGGTCATCCCTCAAAATCCACACTCGCTGGTGATTGTCCGCTCCGGCCGTTGGCGTCTGCCCCCGGAACTGTACGTCTCGACAATGTCTCGCGCAACACGGCGGTCACGGGAAGCAAAACCTTCAGCACGGCGTCCTTGCCGGCATGATCCGGCAGACCCGATGGCCCTGGGCGTCCGTCGCCGTGACGCGATAGCTCGACGCAGTGGCTTCTTCGACGACGTATACCGCGCCCGTATCCGACTGGGGGCGCCAACCCGTGGCATCGGTCAGGGATGTCTCTCCAGCCCCGGCGTCGTAGGTTCCTTCGGCATAGGAGCCGGTGCGCAGCATCACGTCCTCCTGGAAGACTTCCATCGTCGCGACGTTGTTGATCAGCGCGCCCGTCGCTGCCGATTCGACGTAGCCCCTGTAGAGCGGCGCGGCAATCGCGACGATCACCCCGAGAATGGCGATGGCGACCATCAACTCCACCAGGCTGAAGCCGGCACACCCGCGTACGCGCATCTTTCTCTCCCTCTCTCCCTCGCCCTCGCCCGAAGCAGCGATCAGAGTTCCGACCAGAGGATCGTGCGCTGGGCCGCCGCGGGAAAATCGCCGTACGCGGGCCGGGTCAGGGTCACCGCGTAGTCGCCGGTCGCGACCCCTCCCGCTTCGGCTACGCCGACCTGCCCCAGGGTGTCGTTTCCCGTCAGGCCCGCGATATAGGGAGGACCGCCGCCGGGCGCCGTGCCTCCACCCCGCCCGGAGAGTTGCGCGACCCAGTACGCCTCCGACAGGAGTCCATCCTGATCCGCGGGGGTACGGATGTTCATCGCGAGTTCCGAACGGATCTTGCGCAGCTCGTTCTCGACGAAGCGAGCGCCTTCCTCGTAGTGGGCATTCAGCTTCGTCATGTTGGCGTTGAGCACGTAGTTCTGATAAAGCGGCAACGACACGGCGGCGAGGATGCCCGCGATGGCCACGACGATCATCAACTCGATCAGGCTGAGACCTCCCGCGCGTCGCGCGGGTTGCCGGACCCGAGATGCCGTCCTCCTGAATTGAGCGGTTTCATGCATCATGCGCGCGCCTCGATTCACTGCCATGCCCGATATGCTAAACCGACAGTCGGGTTCGTAAAGCCAGCCAGCGTCACTGTTCGCTGTGAGAGATCGCTCCTGCCTGGCGACGGCGATGACGGCGGGGCTGTGGGAAACTTCCGATCATCGAAAACCCGGCATGTCGCACAAGAATCATCGCGTTTGTCCCGCCGACGCGCACCCCGCACCCGCCTACACTTGCGGGCAAACCGCGCCGCACCACGAATCATGGCAACCACGCAACCACCCCTGACCGGTCTGGCCCAGCGCCTGGTCAACGACGGCGTCCTGCCCGCCCGCGAGGCGCGCGAAGCATTCGACGCGGCAAGGCGAAATGCCCAGCCGCTGGTGGAACACCTGTTGCGCCGCGGCCTGGTCGAGCCGGATGCGATCGCGATGTGCGCAAGTCGGGAGTTCGGCGTGCCCGCCATCGACGTTGCGGCTCTCGACCCCGATGCGCTGACGCAGGACTTCGATGAAGGGCTCATTCGGCGTCACCGGGTCCTGCCCCTCGTCCGGCGCGGCGACTCGCTGCATGTCGCCCTGGCAGACCCGGCCGATGTTCGCGCGCTCGATGCGATCAAGCTCGCGACCGGGATCGACATCGAACCGACGGTCGCAGCAGCGGACAAGCTGGACAACGCGATCGAACGGTACTTCGCGCGGGAACGCGCCAATGCTCCGACGTTCGACCACGGCGTCGGCGACCTGTCGGACGAGATAGACCTGGAAGCCGTGGAAACCGACGCGCCGCCGGTGGAGGAAGCCGAACAGGCCGACGACACGCCCATCGTTCGGTTCGTGAACCGGACCCTGCTCGACGCCATCAGGGCCGGCGCCTCCGACATCCACTTCGAACCCTACGAGGCGCGTTACCGCGTGCGTTTTCGAACCGACGGCATCCTGCGCGAGATGTCGGCGCCGCCGTCCAACCTCGGCAATCGGCTTGCCGCGCGGCTCAAGGTCATGGCCGCGCTCGACATTTCCGAGCGCCGCATCCCCCAGGACGGGCGTATCAAGATGACGTTGTCGAAAACGCGGTCCATCGACCTGCGCATGAACACGCTGCCGACCCTGTTCGGAGAGAAGATCGTGCTCAGGATCCTCGACCAGTCACGCACACGCATCGGCATCGAAGAACTCGGCTTCGAGCCCGCGCAGGAACAGAGCTATCTCGACGCGTTGAACAGGCCGCAAGGGATGATCCTCGTCACCGGGCCCACCGGCAGCGGCAAGACGATGACGCTCTACGCCGGCCTCAATCTTCTGAACGACGCCACCCGGAACATCGCGACGGCGGAAGACCCCGTGGAAATGCACATCGACGGCATCAACCAGGTCCACGTCAACGCCAGGGTAGGCCTCGACTTCGCCACCGCCCTCAGGTCGTTCCTGCGCCAGGACCCGGATGTCGTCATGGTCGGAGAGATCCGTGATCTCGAGACCGCCGAAATGGCGGTCAAGGCTTCGCAGACCGGACACCTCGTCCTGTCCACGCTGCACACGAACTCCGCCGCCGAGACGCTGACGCGCATGCGCAACATGGGCGTGGCCCCGTTCAACCTGGCGACATCGGTCAGCCTGGTCATCGCCCAGCGGCTGGCGAGGCTCCTGTGCCCCGCCTGCAAGCGGCCCATCGATGTGCCGCGCGAGGCACTGCTGAGGGAGGGCTTCCCGCAGACCGATGTCGAAGACGGGTTCATCGTATACGAGGCCAATCCCCAGGGTTGCGGAAAATGCCGGAACGGCTACCGGGGCCGCGCGGGCGTATACGAAGCGGTAGAGATGACGCCGGAAATGTCGGGTATCGCGCTCGAGGCGGGCGACAGCGTCCGGTTTGCCGAGCAGGCGAAGAGACACGGCTTCGACGACCTGAGGGCGGCCGGGATCAAAAAGGTGATGCGCGGCGCAACTTCCCTCGCCGAGATCAACCGCATCACGCTTGCCGGGCAGCCATCGTCTTGAGCCGCAACGCGATGCGAACGCAGCCGGCGCGGCACTGATGTCCGGTACGCATGTCTTCGCCTGGGCGGGGCGAGACCGCCAGGGCGCCGCCGCCAGCGGCGAGATCGTCAGTCCGAATCCGCAGATGGCCCGCGCCGCGCTCAGGCGCCAGGGGATTCAACCGTCGCGCCTGCAACGAAAGCGAAAGCCTTCCGCAAGCCGACTGGGGGGACGCCTGAAAACCTCCGATATCGCGTTCTTCACGCGCCAGCTTGCCACAATGCTGCGCTCCGGCGTGGCCCTGGTGCAGGCCTTCGACATCGTCGCGAGCGGCGCCGAAAAGCGGCGAATGGCCGACCTGGTTCGGGGGATCCGCAACGATGTGTCGGCCGGCGAGTCTTTCGCGACGGCGCTCCGCAGGCATCCGGCGCAATTCGACACGCTGTTCTGCAGCCTGGTGGAGGCGGGAGAGCGCGCGGGCGCCCTCGAAGCGATGCTGCATCGCATCGCCACGCACAAGGAAAAGACCGAGGGGCTCAGGTCGAAACTCAGGAAGGCGATGGTGTATCCCATCGCCGTGATATGCGTTGCCCTGGCTGTATCCGGTATCCTGCTGATCAAGGTGGTGCCTCAATTCGAACAGATATTCGCCGGTTTCGGTGCCGAGTTGCCGGCTGCGACGCTCCTCGTCATCGCCATTTCCGAGTTTGCGCAGGAGTGGTGGCTGGCGCTCCTCGTCTCCGTCGCCGTGCTCCCGGCGGGATTTCACGCCGCGCGCCGCGCGGCGCCCGCGCGGGAAGCGATGGACCGACTTGTCCTGCGGCTCCCCATCATCGGAGGAATCTCCCGCAAGTCCGCCGTGGCGCGCTGCGCGCGCACGATGGCGACCACCATTTCGGCGGGCGTTCCGTTGATCGAAGCGCTGAACTCGGTGGCGGCGGCGGCGGGCAACTCGGTGTTCGCGCGGGAGATGCATCGAATCTGCGAGGAAGTCGCCGGCGGGCGCCAGATCAGCGCAGCCATGCGCACCGGCCGGGTCTTTCCCGCCGTCGTCGTGCAGATGATCGCCGTGGGCGAGGAGTCGGGCACCCTGGACGACATGCTCGACCGATCCGCCGCGTACTACGAGGACCAGGTCGACGACACGGTGGAGAGCCTGACTTCGCTGCTCGAACCGATGATCATGGCGGTGCTGGGCGTCCTCATCGGGGGGCTCGTCATCGCAATGTACCTGCCGATCTTTCAGCTCGGCGCGGTCGCGGGCGGACTCTGATCCGGATGTTCAGCCAGGCGCGTAACGATCTCCCGGCGGGTTGCCGATGCTCCTGAATCTCGGTTGGGCGCTTCCCATCCTGCTGGCCATCCTGTTCCTGGCCATCGGCAGCTTTCTCAACGTCGTCATCCACCGCCTGCCGATCATGCTCGAGCGCGACTGGCGAGCCCACGCCCGCGAGCTGCTAGAGATGCCGCTCGAGCCCTCCGAATCCGAAAGCCGATTCAACCTGGCCGCGCCCCGTTCCCGGTGTCCGCAGTGCGAACGCCCCATCGGACCCTGGCACAACATTCCGATCCTGAGCTGGCTCATCCTGCGCGGGCGATGTTCCCGCTGCGGCTGGCGAATTCCCTTGCGGTACCCGCTGGTGGAAGCGGTCACGGTCCTGGCCGGCCTCGGCGTACTGCAGATTTTCGGCTACGAGTGGCTCACCGTCGCCCTGCTCTTCTACACGTTGAGCCTGATCGCGCTCGGCTGCATAGACATGGAGACGCACCTCCTTCCCGACGAGATCACCATCCCGCTGCTTTGGGTTGGGGTTCTGACGGCGCTCGTTTTCGGTCATGTCTCCCCGGCGGACTCGATCATAGGCGCCGTCGTCGGCTACACGGCGCTCTGGATCGTTTACTGGGCATTCAGGCTGCTCACCGGCCGCGAGGGCATGGGCCATGGCGACTTCAAGCTGCTGGCGGCGCTTGGCGCCTGGCTAGGATGGCAGGCGCTCCCCGCGGTGGTACTGCTCGCGTCGATCGCCGGATTGCTTTACGCCGCGGTCGCGCTCATAAGGCGCGCGATAAAGCGCGATCAACCGATTCCGTTCGGACCGTTCCTCGCCGCCTCGGGGTGGGTTACGCTATTGTTCCGAGAACAGTTGATCGCCATCTGACGAGCGGCGCGCGGCTCCCGCCGGCCCCGCTCCCGGTACCGCAAAGCCATGTCCGACCCGATCCGAATCCTGCCTTGCCCGACATGCCGCAAACCCGTCAAGTGGTCAGCGGCGGACAGGTATCGACCGTTCTGCTCCGAACGATGCAGGCTGATCGATTTCGGCGGGTGGGCGGACGAAAGCTATCGAATCGAGGGCGATTCCGCATTCGACAACGCGCCGACCGACGACATGGGCGAAGACTGAAGCCAGAACACGCGTCGCTCCGAGAGGCGCCCCCGGGCCACCCATCGAGTCAGGTTCTGTACTCGGCGTTGATCCGGACGTATTCGTAGGACAGGTCCGATGTCCAGACGGTCTCCGCGCAGTCGCCCCGGCCAAGGTCGATGCGGACCGTGAACTCGTCGCGCGCCATCACCGCAGCCCCCTGTTCTTCCGTATAGGACGCGGCGACCAGCCCGCCATCCGCGACGCAGACCTCGTCGAGATGCAGTGAGACGCCCGCCGGGTCGAGGCCCTCCACGCCAGCGCGGCCGATGGCCATGCAGAACCGGCCCCAGTTGGGATCGCCGGCAAACAGCGCGGTCTTGACCAGGGGCGAATGCGCGACGGTGTAGGCCGCGCGCAGACATTCGCCGGCGGATGCTCCGCCCTGCACGGTCACGGTCACGAACCTCGTAGCACCCTCGCCGTCTCGCACGGTGCGTTCCGCAAGGTCGACCACCAACGGTGTCAGCCTGGCGAGCAGCGCATCGTAATGCTCGTCGCCGACGCCAGCGCGGCCCGTAGCCGCGACGACGAACGAGTCGTTGGTCGATGTGTCGCCGTCTATCGTCAACCGGTTGAAGCTGCGTTCGCCGAGGTCCCGCGCCAGATCCTGCGCCCTGTCGGGGGAAAGCGCCGCGTCGGTGCCGAGGAACGCCAGCAGCGTCGCCATGTCCGGCCGGATCATGCCCGATCCCTTGACGATCGCCGTGGCGGTAACGTGCGCGCCACCGATCTCGAAACGCCCCGACACGCCCTTGGGCTGCGTATCGGTGGTCATGATGGCCCGCGCGGCCAGCAGCCAGGCATCGTCCCTGAGCGCGTTTCCCGCCCGCCGGATTCCTTCTGCCATCCTGTCCATCGGCAGGAACTCACCGATCACGCCGGTGGAGAAGGGCAACACCTCGTTCGCTTCGCATCCGAGGACATCGGCGGCCAGCGCGCAGCTCGACCGCGCATCCTCAAGCCCACGGTCTCCGGTGGCCGCGTTGGCGTTGCCGCTGTTGACGACGAGGCCCCGGGCTGCTCCCAGGCGTTCTGCCGCCACCGCGACGGGTGCCGCCCGAAAGCTGCTCCGGGTGAATACGCCGCCGACGGTCGAACCGCGCCCGAGAGCGAACAGGGCGACATCGTCCCGCTCTCGATACTTGATGCCGGCAGCAGCCGTCCCGATACGGATTCCCGGGACCGCCCTCAGCTCTCCGGCCGGCGGCAGGTTGACAGCCATGGTCAGGCCGCCTTGCCGTGGCAGTGCTTGTACTTCTTGCCCGACCCGCACGGACAGCGCTCGTTGCGGCCCACCTTGCGTTCTTCCCTGACGAACGTCTCGGGCCGGCTCGGCTCCGCCCGGCCATCCGCTTCGCCGTCGAGCGCGTTGGCGGTGGCGTGCTGAAAACGCATGCGCCGCTCCTGCTCCTCGCGCCGGCGACGCGCCATCTCTTCCACGTCCCGCTCATGTTCAAGCTGGACCCTGGACAGCAGCCTCACGACATCCCGGTTGATGTTGTCGAGCAACTCCTGGAACAGTTCGAAGGCTTCCCTCTTGTACTCCTGTTTCGGCTGCTTCTGCGCGTACGCCCGCAGGTGGATTCCCTGGCGCAGGTGATCCATGGTGGCGAGGTGTTCCTTCCACTTCTGATCCAGGACCGTCAGCATGATCTGCTTTTCTATCAGGCGCATGTCGATGCCCTGCGCGCGCCACTCGACCTCCTTTCGCTCGTACTCGGTCTTGATCTGCTCGCGGATCTGCGCGCGCAAGGGTTCCTCGCTCAGCGTCTCGTCCTGCTCCAGCCAACGCGCAATCGGCTGGGTGGAGTTCAGCTCCGCAGCCAGGACCTGCTCGAGCCCCTCGATGTCCCACTGATCCTCGATGCTCTGCGGCGGGACATAGCCATCGATCAGATCCTCGATCACGTCATCGCGGATGGTCTGAATGGCCTCGGAAAGGTCGGCGGTCCCCATGAGGTCGTTGCGCAGCCGATAGACCACCTGGCGCTGGTCGTTGGCCACATCGTCGTACTCCAGGAGATTCTTGCGGATGTCGAAGTTGCGGCCCTCGACCTTGCGCTGGGCCTTCTCGATGGAGTTGCTCACCATGCGCGCCTCGATCGCCTCTCCCTTCTCCAGCCCCAGGTTCTGCATGAAGCCGCGCATCCGGTCCGTCGTGAAGATGCGCATGAGGTTGTCTTCCATCGACAGGTAGAAGCGCGACGAACCCGGGTCGCCCTGGCGACCGGAGCGGCCCCGAAGCTGGTTGTCGATCCGCCTCGACTCGTGGCGCTCGGTGCCGATGATGTGCAGGCCCCCCGCCTCGACGACGGCGTCATGGCGCTCCCGCCAACTTGCGCGAATGCCCGCGTGCTCGTCTTCCGCCGCCGCTTCGAGTTCTACTTCCAGGTTGCCGCCGAGAACGATGTCCGTACCCCGGCCAGCCATGTTCGTGGCGATGGTGACGACCCCCGCACGGCCCGCCTGGGCGACGATTTCCGCTTCCCGCTCGTGCTGCTTCGCGTTCAGCACGCTGTGGCGGATCTTGCGCCGCTGCAGCTCTTTCGACAGGCGTTCCGAGGACTCGATGGACGTGGTGCCGACAAGCACCGGCCGTCCCGTTTCGTTGCACTCGTTGATGTCATCGACGATGGCATCGTACTTCTCGTCGGTGGTGAGGTAGACGAGATCGTTTCGGTCATCCCGAATCATCGGCGCGTGGGTGGGAATGACGACGACATCGAGACCGTAGATCTGGCGAAACTCGAACGCCTCGGTGTCCGCGGTGCCGGTCATCCCGGACAGCTTGCCGTACAGCCGGAAGTAGTTCTGGAAAGTCGTGGAAGCGAGCGTCTGTGACTCGTTCTGGATGCCGAGCCCCTCCTTCGCTTCGATCGCCTGGTGTATGCCCTCCGACCAGCGCCTGCCCGGCATGGCGCGGCCCGTGTGCTCGTCGACGATGACGATCTCGCCGTTCTGCACCATGTAGTGCACGTCGCGCTTGAACAGTGCATGCGCCTTCAGCGCCGCGTGCACGTGGTGAAGCAGGCCGAGATGCGCCGGCGCGTACAGGCTCTCGCCTTCGGCAAGCAGGCCTATGCGGATGAGTTCGTCCTCGACGAATCCGTGCCCCCGCTCGGTCAGTTCCACCTGCCGGTTCTTCTCGTCGATGAAGAAGTCGCCGGTGTCTTCCACCTCCTCGCCGCCGAAACGCGTCGGCAGATCGGATTCGACCATCTCCTGCTGTTTCAGCCTCGGCGCAAGCCTGTTGATAGAGACGTACAGTTCCGTGCTTTCCTGCGCCGGGCCGGAAATGATGAGCGGCGTGCGCGCCTCGTCGACGAGTATCGAGTCGACCTCGTCGACGACGGCGAATTCAAGCGAACGCTGGACCTTGTCCTCGTGCCTGAAGGCCATGTTGTCGCGCAGGTAGTCGAAGCCGAACTCGTTGTTCGTGCCGTAGGTGACGTCCGCCTGGTAGGCCGCGCGTTTCGACACCGCATCCTGCCCCGACTGCACGACCCCCACCGTCATGCCGAGCGCCTCGTAGATCGGACCCATCCAGGCGGCGTCCCGGCGCGCCAGGTAGTCGTTGACGGTCACGATATGCACGCCCTCGCCGCCGAGCGCATTCAGGTAGGCGGCGAGCACGGCAACCACGGTCTTGCCTTCGCCCGTGCGCATCTCCGCGATGCGACCTTCGTGCAACACGATGCCGCCGATGATCTGCACGTCGAAGTGGCGCATGTCGCGGGCGCGCCGCGATGCCTCGCGGGCAGCCGCGAACACCTCGGGCAGGATCGCGTCGAGGGTGGCGCCCGACGCCAGCGCGCTCTTGAAATCCGCCGTCCTGGCTTTCAGGTCGGCATCCGAGAGATCCCGGACCGACGGCTCCAGCGCATTGACCCCGGCCACGGTCTTCTGCATGCGCTTGAGCTCGCGCGTGTTCTTCGTACCGAAGACTTTCTTGAAGAGTCCGACATCCATCGCAATGCGACCTTGACAATCATGCGGGATTCTACCGGTTTTGACCGGCGCCTGATGCTGTCGGCTCCACCGGCTGGAGCCTGCCATCGACCAGAGTGGCCACGCGGTCCGCCGTTCGAATCGTTTCGGGCCGGTGCGCGACGATGATGCGCGTTATGCCCAACGACCTGATCGACGCGTTGACCTCGCGCTCGGTCACGACATCGAGGCTCGACGTCCCTTCGTCCATGAATAGTATCTTCGGCTGGCGATACAACGCCCGCGCAAGCAGCACGCGCTGCTTTTCGCCCCCGGAAAGCGCCGAGCCCATATCGCCGACGAGGGTCTCGTACTGCATGGGTTTCGCGGTGATTTCACGGTGAATGCAAGCCAGCGTGGCCGCGCGCACCACCCCCGCCATGTCGATTTCCGAGTCGAAGAACGCGATGTTCTCGGCGATGGACCCCGCGAACAAGGCGTCCTCCTGCATCACCGACCCGACATGACGGCGGTACTCTCCGACGCCGACGTCCGCCAGGGCGCGCCCGTCGACCAGGACCCGGCCCCGAGTGGGCTCGAACAGACCCAGCATGATCTTCATCAGGGTTGTCTTGCCGCTTCCCGAGGAGCCGACGAAAGCTACGGTCTCGCCGGCGGCGATGTCGATACCGACTCCGCCCAGCACCTCGGGCAGGCCTTCGCCGTACCGAAAGGAAACACCATCAAGGCTGAGGGCGCCGCAAAACGGGCCGTCGCCTCTGGTCGCCGACGGCAATGCTGCGGGCTCCTGCTCGGCCAGGGCGATATCCGAGATGCGGGAAAGATGCAGGTCAAGCATCCGGAACTCGATCAGGCGTTCGACCAGCGCAATGGCCTTGTCCGTGAACTGCCGCTTGTACGCCATGTACGCGAAGATCATGCCGACCGTGAACTCCCCGCCGAGGGTCATCTTCGCCGCGACGTATATGAGGACGACGTGCTCGATACCGAAGATCATGCTGTTTCCGAGCGTGAACCAGATGCCCAGCTTGTGCACGCGCACGTCCGCGTTGACCGCGTCGGCGAAACGGTTCTGCCACACGCGTCTTCTGTCCGTCTCGCGTCCAAAGAGCTTGATGCTCTGCACGCCGCGCACGGTCTCCATGAAGAACGACTGTTCCCTGGCGTGGTGGACGATGGCGTCCTCGCTCCTGGCGCGCAGCGGCGGATAGGAAACGACGCGCAGAACCAGGTATAGCGCCAGGGCGACAAGGGCGATCGAGGCGAGCACGGGACTGTAGACGAACATCATGACGAGGGTCGCGACCGCCATGACGCCGTCGATCGCGGTCGCAACAAGCCCCTCCGTGAACAGCGACCGGATCGGCTCCACGGAACCGAAACGCGAAACGATGTCGCCCATGTGGCGCTTTTCGAAAAAGTCCGCCCGCAACCGGATCAGGTGGGCGAAGAGATTGCACACCATCTGGTAGTTCAGCATGTTGCCGAAATAGAGCAGCACATAGCCGCGAAGCAGTCCGGCAACGGCGTTCAGAACGGCGAGCGCGCCGAAGGCGAAGGCGAGCACAAAGAGCAGGTCGGCATCGAACTTCACCAGCACTTCGTCCACCGTCAGTTGCAGGTAGAACGGGCTGACCAGGACGAACAACTGCAGGATCGCCGACAGAACCAGGGCTTGCGCCAACGTCCGCTTGAGACCGCGAATGCGGGTCCACAAATGGTTCAGACGCAGCCGGGTGCGCTCCTCGGCCCTCTCGAACTGCTTCGTTGGATGGAGTTCCAGCGCGACGCCGGTAAAGTGCGCAGAGAACGCGTCTCGCGTGTACCGACGCGCACCCGACGCGGGATCGTGGACGACCATCGACTTCGCGCGCGCGGACTTCAGCACGACAAAATGGTTCAGGTCCCAGTGGATGATGGCGGGCGTCTGCACCTTGCGAATGTCCTCGAGCGGGACCTTGAGCGCCCGGCAACCCATGCCCAGGCGAGCGGCCATCTCCATGATCGCCGACAGCGTGACGCCTGCCGCGCTAATCGGAAAGCGCCTTCTGAGCGCCGCTATGTCCGTCTTGAGCCCATGGAATCCCGCGACCATCGCGAGGCACGCCAGGCCGCACTCCGTCGTCTCGTTCTGGCGAACGATCGGCAGTTTTCGCGCCCCGAAGTTGAGGAGCCTCAGATCCTCCCGATCCATCAATGGCGCACTGCCCGGAACGGCTCGGTCAACCAACTGAAAAACGAGCGCCGCTCCAGGATGATGTTGCCTTCCAGCAACATGCCCGGCTGGAGCCCGAAGCTGCGGCCAAAAGCCATCACTTCCTGCGATCCGAGCCGCACCGCAACGCGATAGCAGGGTTCCGCGAGGTTGAACGGGACATCCGCCTCCGTGGCGGGGGTTATCGCTGGCGCGACGTGACGGATCATCCCCTCGTGGGTGCCGAATCGCTGGTAGGGAAACGCGGCATACAGCAGGCGAACCGGCTGGCCCGCCGCAACGAATCCCGCCGCCCTGCTGGGAACGAAGAGTTCCGCCTCGAGTTCGCTGCCGGCGGGAAGTATGGATGCCAGCGGCTGTTGCGGAGAAACGACCGCGCCGGGGATATCGCGAATCGAGGCGATGGTACCGGCGACCGGGGCCTTGACCACGTACGCGCGACGGCCCTCCAGCTCCGCTTCCCGCTGCTCGATGTCCGCGACCTGGCTCTCCAGCCTGGACATGCGCAACGCGACCTCCTGCGGAAGCACCGCCAGTTGGTGGTCGACATCCGTCAGGCGCGCACGCAGTTCGGTCAACTGCCGGGCCTGTCGCTTCTCCTCCAGGTGGTGGGCCAGCCAGGATTGCCGTCGCCGCTCCGATTCGACGACCGAGATGAAGCCTCCCTCGAGCATCCCCTGGACCTTTTCGAATGCCGAGCGCGCGGACCCCGTGAGTTCGCGTTGCAACTCCCGCTGCTCTTCGAAAGACGCGATCTGCGCGTTCAGGCTGTCCCGCGCGGCCTCGAGCCGGGAACGTTCCCGAACCATGCGATCCTGTTCGAGACGTATCTGGCGCTCGAGCAGGCGCTCCTGATCGCCAAGGGACTGCAGGGCGATGGCGGCGGCGGTGTCACCGGCCAGCGACGGCGCTTCGCTCTGAACCACGGCCAGGACCTGTCCCGCTTCGACCTCCTCTCGCACTCGCGCGCGGGCGTCGCGCAAGACGCCCGAGCGGGGCGGCGCCACCTTGACCAAGCCCTTCGACGGCACCAGGTAGCCCGGCACGCGCTCCGTTCGGGCATAGGTGCCGAGAAATGCAAAGGTTCCAACCGTCAGCAGCGTCACCAGCAACCATCCCGTGACCACGGCGATGGATAGCGGCGTGACGATCAGAACATCTCCGTGCAGGCGCTGACGTTGCGCCTCGAGCACCTCTTTGCGGAAGAGCGGCGGCATCGTCCGTACGATATGCCTCCGACCGGGCAGCGCATATGGAGTTAGTCCGGTATCCCGGTAGGCGATGTCCTAAATTGTTCGCGGCTCACGCCGCCGCGACATGAGGGTCAGCGCGGCGCCAGGTACTCCGCGGGATCGAAACGACGGCCGTCCCTCAGGACTTCAAAGTGGACGTGGGGGCCGGTGGAGCGGCCGGTGCTTCCGAGACGCGCGATCGTCTGGCCCTTCTTGACGACTTCGCCTGGCTCGACCTGAACCGATTCGTGGTGCGCATACCGCGTGGAGATTCCCTCGCCGTGTTCGATCTCCACCATGTTCCCGTAGGCGCCGGTGGTTCCCGCAAACGTGACGACCCCGCCGGCGACGGCCCTGACGTCACTGCCACGCCTGCCGCTGAAGTCGACGCCGCCGTGCCACGCCGGCCGTCCCGAAATAGGGTCGATGCGCGAGCCGTAGCGCGAGGATATCCAGCCATCGTCCAGCGGCCCGCCGGCGGGCATGATCTGGTTGTCGAAACTGCCCCGAGCGAGCATCGATTCGAGCATCCTCATTTCGCGTTCACGCTCTCGCAGTTGGGCCGACAACCGGTCGATCCTGGCAAGGTAGTCCGATGCCGTCACGTCCTCGACGCCTGGATCCATGTGCGGACCGCCGGTCGCCGCCGGGACGTCGAAGCGGAACTCACCCTCAATGAGGCCAGCAACCTGCGGCATTTCGGACACCCGTTCCGCCAGCGCTTCCATGCGCAACAGGCGCGCCTGCATGTCGGCAAGTTTCCGGCCCGCGGCCAACACCTGATCCCGCGCCTGGCGCGAAAGCCGATCAATCTTCTCGCGCTGCTGGCCGAGTCGATCATTCCAGCTCGCCACGGTCGCGTGGTTCAGTGCCTCCGTCGATGCGTGGCGGAAAAAAAGGGCGGCGTTGACGAGGATGAACAGACCAAGAAAGACGATAAATCCGACCACCGGAGCCTGCGGGATCGTGAAGGCGCGAACTCGACGGTGACCGTCGCCGGAAGCTATGATGTGGATCGTCTTGTTCATCGAGTCGATACGGATGCCTGTCCGTAACATAGATGAAATCCTGGACAATCGCCATTCGCGGCGAAACTCGGCGGCGCATCAGCTGGGCAGGCTGGTGAACCGCACGCAACAGCGGACATCGTGGACCAACCAGTTCCGCGCGTTGCTGCCGCCGGAAGAGGCGCCGCGCTTCGAGGTCGCGAACATTCATGGGCAGAGGCTGACAGTGCACGCCAGCAGCGCCGCCTGGGCGACCCGCCTGCGCTTCCGGATACCGGACCTGCTGCCGGCGTTGCGCCGGCTGGCAGACTTCTCGAATGTAGAAAAAGTGAGTATTCGGGCGACTCGATAAGATCGTCCTGGCAAGCGGACGTCGTTCGGGCAGGCCAGCACCGGCGCCGCTTCGGAAGGGCCAGCCAAAGTGGAGCAGCGGCAGCCGCAGGGCGCGGTCGAGTTTCCTGTAGCATCCCGACGGCTCGTCCCGAGTATGCCCGCCGTGCGAGGATGCCATCGTGTCTTGGCAAGAAAAAATCGAACTTAATCAGATTGTTGTCATAGATGGGGGGACTGGTTCCGAACTCCAGAGGCGGGGCGTGCCGATGAGCGAGGCTGCCTGGTCGGGGCTGGCCGCCCACAGCCACCCCGACGTGGTGCGCGCGGTGCACGAGGACTATATCGCCGCAGGGGCCGAGGTAATCATCACAAATACATTCGGCACCGCCAGGTTTCTGCTTGAGCCAGCGGGGCTCGGCGGGGAATTCGAGACCATCAACCGCAACGCCGTGCGACTCGCGATCGAGGCGCGGGACGCGTCCGGCCGCGACGTCGCCGTGGCCGGATCAATCTCCAACCTGCCGCCGGGAATGAACGCCGCCAACTACCCCGATCCCGACCTCGAACTGGCGGGGCTCCGGGAACTTGCGGCGATTCTCGCCGACAGCGGCGTGGACCTCATCGCCCTGGAGATGATGCAGGACACCCGCCATGCGGCCCGGGCGATGGACGCGGCGCTTGAGACCGGCCTTCCTGTCTGGCTGGGGGTAAGCTGCAAGCAGCGCGACAGCGGCCTCGTGAGTTTTGACCTGCCCAACGTGGACTTCGCCAGGCCACTGGACACGCTCATCCCGATGGGGCCCAGCGTGGTCAACATCATGCACAGCGACGCCGGCGCCGTGCCGCAGGCAATCACCATGGTGCGCGAGCGCTGGCCGGGACCCATCGGGGTGTACCCCGAAGTCGGCGAGTTCGCATCCCCGAACTGGTCGTTCGATGCCGATGCAACGCCCGACCGCCTGGTGGAACACGCCCGGGGCTGGGCCGAGCGCGGCGTTGTCCTGGTCGGCGGTTGCTGCGGCACCACGCCGGCGCACATCGCGGCGCTGGCGAAGGAATTCGGCTGACGGTCTCCGCTGGTCTATGCGGGCTCGGCGATGAACACCGGGATCGTCCGGGTGGGTGCCGCCCTTTCCCGGTAGTCCGCATACGGCGGGAACGCCGCGACCGCGACGGCCCATACGTCATGTTGTGTTATCGTGTATGCATACTAGCGCCCACATGCCATCCCATGATCCGAACCCAGATCCAGCTCGAACCCGTCCAATACGAGCGTCTGAAGACGTTGGCGGCGCGGCGCGCGGTATCAGTTGCCCAACTCGTTCGCGAGGGCGTGGATCAAATTCTTGCCGGAGAACGAGCGAGTGCTGACTGGAACCGTTTCCTCGCGGCGGCCGGGTCCTGTCACTCGAACGACGGCGTTACAGACGTCTCTACGCGCCATGACGCGTACTTGTCGGACGCCCTTGAATGAGTGACGTATTCGTCGACACGTCGGCCATCTACGCTCTCCTCGTCGAAGAAGACGACAATCACGAGGACGCCCGCATGGCGGCGGAGTCTTTGGGCAAACTCGGCGCAACGTTGGTGACGTCGTCTTTCGTATTGCTTGAGACCGTGGCGTTACTTCAGACCAGAGTCGGAATTGGAGCAGTGCGGGTCTTCTATTTGGATGTCCTGCCATTGCTGCGAATCATCTGGGTCGACGAAGACTTGCTACACCGCGCGATCAATGCCCTGTTAGCTGCATCGCGCCGACAGGTCAGCCTGACCGACTGGGCGAGCATCACCCTGATGCAAGACCACCGCATCGACCAGGCGTTCGCCTTCGACGAAGACTTCACAAGAATGGGCATCGACCTCATACCGACTGGTTCGACTTAGTGCCACGAAATCGTCGCCCAGATCCGTCCCCCTTCGGGCGCCGTGTTTCGTCCCGCCCAGGCCCACCGCAACCACGGGCCCCGAATCCGGCGCGGCGCATGGACCGGACCGTGCTGGGCCGGCAGTTGGTCGCCGGGTTCCCGCAGGCGAAGATCGCCCCATACCATGCGGGCAGCTACTGCTTTGTGCGGTTCAGGAACGCCTGGATATCCAGGTAGCTCTCCTGGCCAGCGTCCTCGGGATCGGGGACGCGGCTGCCGCGCCACGCGTCGCCCTTGCGGCGATACGTCGGGAGATCGAGTTCCGCATAGTCGACGGGTTCGTCGTCATCCGCCACGGCGACCTTCTCCTCGACGATGGCCGGACCCTCGGGCTCGGGGTCCTCGGCTGTATCGTTGAGTCCGGTGACGACCACGGTCACCTTCAGGTCGTCGCCCCACTCCGGATCAACGACCATCCCGAGGACGACCTTGCATTCCCTCGAGGTGAACTCTTCGACCGTGTTGCCCACCTCGAAGACCTCGCCGAGATTGAGATTGGATCCCGCCACGACGTTGACGAGCGCTCCGCGCGCTCCCTCCAGTTCAATGTCTTCGAGCAGCGGACATCGAATCGCGGCTTCCGCCGCATCCCGGGCGCGGGTCTCGCCCGTCGCCCGGCCGGTCCCCATCATCGCCTTGCCCATCTCGGCCATGACCGTGCGCACGTCCGCGAAGTCCGTGTTCATCAGTCCGGGCCGGATGATCAGGTCCGAGATTCCCTGCACCGCACCGAGCAGCACATCGTTGGCCGCCGCGAACGCGTCCGTCACCAGCGTTTTCTCGCCCAGCACCGAAGGAAGCTTGTCGTTCGGAATGACGATCAGGGAGTCGACGTGACGCTCGAGTTCCCGGAGGCCCTTTTCCGCGGTCAAGGTGCGTTTCTCGAACGAGAAAGGCCGGGTCACCACGGCGACCGTCAGGATGTCGAGTTCCCTGGCCACCTCCGCGACGATGGGCGCCGCGCCCGTCCCCGTGCCACCGCCCATTCCGGCGGTGATGAAGACCATGTCCGCGCCGTTGAGTATCTCGGCGATTCGATCCCGGTCCTCAAGCGCCGACTGCCTCCCGGTCTCGGGATCCGCGCCAGCGCCCAGCCCCTTGGTGACCGAGGCGCCCAGCTGCAGGATCGTGTTGGCGTTCACGCTCTTCAGCGCCTGCGCATCCGTGTTGGCAGCGATGAAATCGACACCTTCCACCTGGTGTTTCAACATGTGCTGCACCGCATTGCCGCCGCCGCCGCCGACACCAATCACCCTGATAATCGCGCCCTCGGGGGCGCTGTCCACGAGTTCAAACATCTACCTGCTCCTCACTTCTTTTTAAATAATTTCAGACGTTTTCGCCGAACCACTTGCCGATGCGGCTGAAAAACCCTCGCGAGCCTGACTTGCCGTTCCGACCGCCGTTCTCACGCTGCTGTCCATATACGAGCAATCCCACGCCGGTCGCATAGATGGGATTGCGGACGATGTCGGGCAGCCCTTCCACGGCTCTCGGAGCCCCGACGGATACCGGCATGCCGAAGATCTCTTCCGCCAGCTCGACCGTCCCCTCCATCTTCGAGGATCCGCCCGTCAACACGATCCCGGCGCCCAGCATGTCTTCGAACCCGCTGCGGCGCAGTTCCGTTCTGACAAGCGTGAACAACTCTTCGTATCGCGGCTCCACGACCTCGGCCAACGCGTGGCGCGGCAGGTCGCGGCGCGGTTTCTCCCCGACACCCGGGACCATGATGGTCTCCTCGGGGTGCACCAGCCTGTTCAGGGCGCACGCATACTTGATCTTGATTTCCTCCGCGTGCCTGGTCGGCGTCCGCAGCGCCATCGCGATGTCGTTGGTGATCTGCGCGCCGGCGATGGGAATCACGGCCGTGTGGCGAATCGCCCCGTCCGTGAAGACGGCGATGTCGGTGGTTCCGCCACCGATGTCGACCAGGCAGACGCCCAACTCCCGCTCGTCGTCCGTCAGCACGGAGTAGCTCGACGCCAGTTGCTCCAGGATCACTTCGTTCACCGCGAGGCCGCAGCGCTCAATGCATTTCTCTATGTTCTGCGCGGCGTTTACGGCGCAGCTCACGAGGTGGACCTTCGCTTCCATTCTCACGCCCGACATGCCGAGGGGCTCCTTTACGCCGTCCTGGCTGTCGATCAGATATTCCTGCGTGAGCACATGCAGAATCTTCTGATCCGCCGGAATCGCTACCGCTCCGGCAGCGTCGATCACCCGATCGACATCCTGCTGCTGCACCTCGTTGTCGCGTATGGCGACAATTCCGTGCGAATTCAGGCTCTGCACATGGCTGCCGGCGATGCCGGCGTAGACGGAATCGATCCTGCACCCGCCCATCAGCTCCGCTTCCTCCACCGCCCGCCGAATCGACTGGACGGTGGATTCGATATCCACCACCACGCCCTTCCTCAGCCCGGTGGAAGGATGCGAACCGATTCCGACAACCTCGACGCCGCCCTCGGGGTTGACCTCTCCGACCAGGGAAGCCACCTTGCTGGTGCCGATGTCGAGCCCGATGATCTTCTTTCTGCCGTTGTCCGCCACTACTGGTTCCTCGCTTCGCTTGTTGGCTGGCGCCGTGTCACGACGCTAGTTCCTGGCCAGCAGTGCTTCTTCCGCTAGTTCGCCCCGCCAACGAACAGCTACGCCACTGCCGTAGCGCGCATCGATTCGATCAACCCTTTCCATCTGAACGGCCAGCGCGTCCTCGTAGACCGCCACCACCCGATCGAGACGCCCGTTGATGTCCTGGGCGCCAAGCATCACGACAACGTCGTCCTCAAGGATCAATTCCCAGCCGCCGACCTCGGTCTCCTGGAGGGTCTTCAGCGTCAGTCCAACATCCGCCAGCCGGGCGCTCAACTTGCCGTACACCTGCATCGCCTCGGCGCTGGTGGAAAGGGTTCCGGAAAGTCTAGGGAGCGTTTCCTCCTCCACCGGCAACCCCGGCGCGCCGACGACCTCGCCGCCGGTCGTGACATATTTCGCGTTGCCCCAGCGCGCCGCCAGCGACTCTCGCCTGACCGACACATCGATCACGCCCGGCCCGATTCGACTCACGCGCGTATCCCGCGTCCAGCCGAGCGCTTCGATCGCCTCGACCACGCCAACTACGCCGGCGACGGCCGAGTCCAGCGTCTCGATCACCGCGGCGCGGATCTCCTGCCGCTCGATCTCGGTGAGATCCCCGGCGATCCTCACGAATTCGACCGGAGTATCGAGGTAGCGCCACACTGCGGTGGTGGCCATTGCCACGACCGCCACCATCATCAAGGCCGCGATCAGCGACCTGACAGGACCGTACGATTTACGCCGCATTGCTCGACTCCTCCAGTCTCCGGGAAACCCGGCTCACATTCCCAGCCCCCTGAACGATGAGCACGTCGTCGTCCCGGAGCAGCGATCCCAACATTTCCAGCGCCTCTTCCGGCGTTTCCGTAAACAGGGGATTCATGCCCCCGAAGCGCCGCACGCCGCGACACAGCGCCCTGCCATCGGCACCCGCGATCATGTCCTCGCCGGCCGCATACACCTCGACGATCAGCAACAGGTCCACGAGCGGCAGCACCTTGACGAAGTCGTCATACAACTCCTGGGTGCGCGTGTACCGATGGGGTTGATAGACCATCACGAGGCGCCGTTGGGGCCAGACGCCGCGGGCCGTTTCGATGACTGTCCGCACTTCCGTCGGATGATGTCCGTAGTCGTCGACCAGGGTGATGAACTTGCCGTTCACCCTGCGCGATGCAACCTCGAACCGCCTGCCGACGCCCCGGAACCGTCGGAGCCCGTCGATGATGCGGTCGTCGCGGACACCCTCCTCCGTCGCGACGGCAATCGCGGCGAGCGCGTTCAGGACGTTGTGCAAGCCCGGCATCGGCAGATCGATCGCAAGGTCCGCGCCATTCGGCCGGCTCGCGGTAAAGGTCCAGCGCATTCCGCTCGCGACCACATCCACAGCCCGAAAGTCCGCGTCGTCGCGCAGACCGTAGGTCAGCGCCGGGCGGGCGAAATCGCCGATCATCGAACGCACGTTGTCGTCGTCGACGCACAGGACGGCCGCGCCGTAGAAGGGCAGCCGGCCGACGAAGTCGAGAAAGCCGCGTTTCAGCCGCTCGAAGTCATTGCCGTAGGACGACAGGTGGTCGCGGTCGATATTCGTCACGACGACCGTCATCGGCTGCAGAAACAGGAACGAAGCGTCGCTCTCGTCCGCCTCCGCGACGATGTATCGCCCCGCGCCGAGCCTGGCGTTGCGGCCTTCGCTCTTCAGCAAGCCACCGATCACGTAGGTGGGATCCAGCCCCGCGTGTTGAAAGATCGCCGTGATCAGGCTCGTCGTGGTCGTCTTGCCATGGGTGCCGGCAACCGCGATGCCATGCCGATAGCGCATGAGTTCGCCAAGCATCGTCGCCCGCGACACCACGGGCACGCGCCGCTCCCGCGCCATGGCGACCTCGGGGTTCTTCTCGCCGATCGCGGCGGAGACCACGACGACATCGGCGCGGCCCGCCCTGTCGCCGTCATGGCCGATGTTGATCGGAATACCCTGTTTCGCCAGACGTTCCGTGTTGGCGGAGCGCGCGATATCCGAACCCGTGACGGCATAGCCCTGGTTCATGAGAACCTCCGCGATACCGCACATGCCGGAACCGCCGATGCCGACAAAGTGAATGCTCTTGACGCGCCGCATCCTCGTGTCCATTTCACCGCCTCGCACGCCCGTCGCCCTCCAGGTGGGTCCTGAAAGCCAGCGCCATCAGCCCGGCGCAAACGAGCAGGCTGTTGCCGCCGAAGCTTATGAACGGCAACGTCAGACCCGTGGTCGGCAGGACACCCGTATTGACGCCGACATTGATCAGCACCTGGGCACCGATGACCAATCCCGCGCCGTAGGCCACGTACGCGCCGAACATCCTTCCCTGCTCCGCGGCGGTCCGCGCGATAGAGAAGCTGCAAAACACGAGGAAGGCGAGGAGCAGGAACACGGCGCCGGCGCCGATCAATCCCAGTTCTTCGGCAATGACCGCAAAGATGAAGTCGTTGTGCGCTTCCGGAAGATAGGAGAGCTTCTGCACTCCCTCGCCCAGGCCAACGCCAAACCACTCGCCGCGTCCAAATGCGATCAGCGCCTGGGTCAACTGGTAGCCACCGCTATGGGGCAAAGACCAGGGGTCCAGAAACGCTACCAGGCGCTCTTCCCTGTACACCTCCAGCCGCAGAAGAACGATGAGGGCGACCGCCGCCGCGCCCGCCACGCTGAGAAAGTGCCGCAGGCGCGCTCCCGCCAGGAACATGAGTCCGCCTGCCAGCAGCGCCAGCAGCAGGGTTGTGCCGAAATCGGGTTCGATCAACACCAATCCGGCGAGAACGCCAACCCACGCGAGGGGTCGCAGGAATGCCCAGATGTCGCTCCGCACGCTGTCTCCGGCGCGCGCGAAATACGCCGCGAGATAGATCGCCAGCAGGAACTTCGCTGCCTCCGACGGCTGCAGCGTGAACGCCCCGAGCCAGATCCATCGATGCGCGCCACCCTCCTCGAGACCGACGCCCGGAACGAGCACCAGGGCGCACACGGCAACGGCAGCGACCAGGCACCAGCGATGCAACGATTCCCAGACATGCAGCGGAACGTTCGCGATCATTGCGAATACCACCAGCGCCGCCGCGACGAAAATACAATGTCTGGCGATATACGCATCGGTCGTGGCGGCCGACGCCACCATCACGACGCCGGTGGCCAGCGCGGCAAACCACGCCATCAGTACGGTGGTGCCAAAACGGTCAACCATGCGAACCTGCCGCCCTCTGGACTGCCGCCGCGAACGCATCGCCGCGGGCTTCGAAGTCGTCGAACATGTCGAAGCTGGCGCAGGCTGGCGACAACAGCACGATGCCACGCCCGCGGGCCGCCGCCAGCGCCTTCGCAACGGCTCGATCCATGTCGCTCGCCCGGCTGACCGGTACCACGCCGTCCAGCGCAGCCTCGATGCGCGGAGCATCCCTTCCGATCAGCACGACGTGTTTCGCATAACGCGCGACCGGACGCTTCAACGGCTCGAACGACGCGTTCTTGCCGTCTCCTCCCGCTATCAGCACGACATCCCGTCCTTCCTCGCCGAACCCGGCGAGCGCCGCCGAGCAGGCGCCCACGTTGGTCGCCTTGGAGTCGTCGATACAGCGCACCGACCCCACCTTGCCCACGAATGCCGAGCGGTGCGGAAGACCTCGGAAATCGAACAGATGCTCGGGACGGACTTCGCCTCCCGTCAATGAAGCGATCGCGCACGCCGCGACAACGTTGAAAGCGTTATGGCGACCTCGGAGTTGGAACGACGACAGCGGGAATGACGCGCCGTCGATGATCAACTCATCTCCCGCCACGCGCCAGTCGGGGTTTTCGTTCAGGGCTATGGCGGGAACATCCGGCGGCGGTCGCGTATTGCTGTCCAGCCCGTTGTGGACGGCGGCGCGGCAGCCGCGGTAGACGCGGCGCTTGGCCTGGCGATAGTCCTCGAACGACAGGTGGCGATCGAGGTGGTCGGCGCTGACGTTGAGCACGGCGCCTATGTCGAACGTCCCCGAGCCCATGCGTTCGAGTTGAAAGCTGGACAACTCGAGCACGTACCAGTCGACGGTGGAATCGAGCAGGTCAAGCGCCGGCACGCCCAGGTTTCCGCCGACCCGGACTTCGTTCGGCGGCTGATCGAGGAGTTGCCCCACCATCGATGCCACCGTGCTCTTGCCATTGGTGCCGGTGATGGCGATCACTGGCGCGACTGCGCGCTCCAGGAACAGATCGATGTCGCCGAGGATCTCAAGGCCCGCTTCACGCGCCGCCCGGGCGAGACAGTGGTCGAGACCCATGCCGGGACTGATGACGGCGCGGTCGAAGTCGGAAAATTCCACCGCCGCCGGGTCGAGAACCTCCACGTCGGCAAACCCGGTCCGCGCGGCAGCGCCATAGGGCGGATTCTCCCGCGTATCGCAGACAGCGACGGGCACGCGACCATGGAGGTGCTTCAGGCAGGAATAGCCCGTCGCGCCAAGTCCGATGATCAACGTCCGATCCCCGCTCATCGAATCTTCAATGTCGACAGGCCGATGAGCACGAGGACCAGGGCAATGATCCAGAACCGCACGATGACCCGGGGTTCGGGCCAGCCCTTGAGTTCGAAGTGGTGATGGATCGGCGCCATGCGGAAGACCCGCCTGCCGGTGGTCTTGAAAGATGCCACTTGCATGATCACGGAGACGGTTTCCAGCACGAACAGGCCGCCCATGATGAGCAGAACGATCTCATGGCGGATGATGACGGCCACCAGGCCCAGGGCCGCGCCCAGCGCAAGGGCGCCCACGTCTCCCATGAACACCTGCGCGGGATACGTGTTGAACCAGAGGAAACCGAGACCGGAACCGATGAGCGCGCCGCAAAACACGGCCAGCTCGCCCGCGCCGGCAACGTACGGAATGCGCAGGTAGTTCGCGAATTCGATGTGGCCCGCCAGGTAGGCGATGAACCCCAGCCCGGCACTCACCATCACCGCCGGGAGAATGGCCAGGCCGTCGAGACCATCGGTCAGGTTCACCGCGTTGCTCATGCCGACGACCATCAGGTAGGTGAGAAGGATGAACCCCATGCCCAGCGGGATGGCCACCTCCTTGAAGAAGGGCACGATGAGGCTCGTGTCGGACGGCGTCGCAGCGAGTGCGTACAGCACGATGGCGGCGGTCAGACCCACCACGGATTGCCAGAAGTACTTCCACCGCGCCGACAGGCCCCTGGCATCGCCCTCCGACACCTTGAGATAATCGTCGTACCAGCCGATCGCGCCGAAGGACAGCGTGACCGCCAACACGATCCATACGTGCCGGTTGGCCGGATCGCACCACAGGACCGTCGTCAACAGCGTGGTCACGAGAATCATGGCGCCGCCCATGGTCGGCGTGCCCGCCTTTTGCAGGTGACTCTCCGGCCCGTCCTCGCGAACGCTCTGGCCGATCTGCAGGCGGGCAAGCCTGCGAATCATGACCGGCCCGAGCGCAAGCGATAGCGCCAACGCGGTCAGCGCACTCACCATGGTGCGGAAGGTGATGTACTGGAAGACGCCAAGCGCCCCGAAGTATTCGGCCAGGAACTCGGTAAGGCGCAGCAGCATTTAGCCGGTCCTGGCGTCCAGCGCGGCCTGTGCGAAGCGCAGGTCGCTGTGCGGGATTCGTTCTCCCGCGATGTCCTGGAAGTCTTCGTGGCCCTTGCCCGCCACCAGTACGACATCGCCGGGTTGCGCGCGCTCGATGGCGAGCCTCACCGCCGCCGGCCGATTCGGTTCGACGCCGGGGAAGTCCGGTGAGGCAAACCCGGCGACGATGTCGGCAATGATCGAGTCCGAGTCTTCCGTGCGGGGGTTGTCCGAAGTGATGATCGCCGCGTCCGCTCCCGCTTCGACCGCCTTCGCCATCATCGACCGCTTGCCCGGATCACGATTGCCGCCGCAGCCAAAGACACAGATGAGGCGACCGCCGAGATGACGGCGCACGGCGGCGAGAGCGGCGGCGAGCGCCGCCGGGGTATGCGCGTAGTCGATGAAGACCGAAGGGCCCGAACAGTCGGACGACGCCACGCGCTGCATCCGGCCCGGCACCGGCACCATGCAACGCATGTCCGCCACCGTCTCGTTCAACGGCTTGCCAGCGAGACAGACCGCAGACAGGGTCGCCGCAGCGTTGTATATGGAGAATTCGCCATACAGCGGCAGCCAGAAGCGGCTGTCGCCCCAGGGCGTATGCCAGCGGCCCGTTATGCCGTGCGGATGAAAGCCCGCGTCCGACCACGACACGTCGGCGTTGCCGGACTCGCCGTAGCCGATCGTTTCGACCTCGGTTTCCGCTGCGATGCTTCGACCAAAGGAGTCGTCGACGTTGACGATGACGGCGCCGACGGAGGGCATCTCGAACAGCTTCCGTTTCGCCGCGGCATACCGTTCCATGGTGGCGTGGTAGTCGAGATGGTCGCGCGTCAGGTTGGTGAGCACCGCGATGTCGAACTGCACCGCCGCCACGCGATCCTGCTCCAACGCGTGCGAACTGATTTCCATCGCCACCGCGGCGTGCCCTTCGCCGCGCAATGCACCGAGCCGGCGCTGCACGGTTACCGCATCCTCGGTGGTCAGCCTGGTGCGGGACAGGCGCGAGATATCGCCCCACCCGATGGTGCCCATATAGGCCGCATCGTCCAACAGCGAGGCGCATTGATAAGCGACCGATGTCTTGCCGTTCGTGCCCGTGATGCCGATACAGGTCAGGGCGGCGCTCGGATCGCCGAAGTATTGCGCGGCGATCTCCCCCTGTCGGACCCGGAGATCGCTCAACACGACATTCGGGACACAGGCGGCGACCGGTCGTTCGGAGCACACCGCCGCCGCGCCCCGGGCGATCGCCTCGCCGACATGCCGATGCCCGTCGTCCGCCTCGCCCGCGCAGGCGAGGAACAGGTCTCCCGGCGATACCCGCCTGGAATCGTTGGCGACGCCGGTCACGACTGTTGCGCCGCCCGCGCCGAGCAGCTGGTCCAGAGTTCTGGCCGACGTCATGCGACGCGCCCCCCTGCAGGTGGATCGAGATGATCGGGGGCAACGCCAAGGATGCGCAGTGCGCGCGCCATGATCCGTGCAAACACCGGAGCGGCGACGCTGCCGCCACCGATTGCCGCACCGCGAGGTTCGTTGATCACGACCACCAGCACGATCTTCGGGTTCGCCGCGGGAGCGAAACCCGCGAACAGGGCGACATGCCGCTGTTCATCGTAGCCGCGTTCGGAGATCTTGCGCGTCGTCCCCGTCTTGCCAGCCACACGATAGCCCCGGACCTTCGCCTTCGGCGCCGTTCCGGCCACGCTTACGACCTGCTCGAGCATGCGCGACACCTCGCGCACGTGGCGTTCTTCGAACACTCGGATGCCAGCCAGATCCGTCGTCTGGCGGAGCACTTCCACCGGGCGCCGCACGCCGCCCGAGGCCAGTATCTGGTAACAGCGGGCAAGCTGCATGGGGGTGACCGTGACACCGTACCCGTACGCCAGGGTCGCGCGACCGATCGGCTTGTCGAGATCCTGGGCAGTGAGCACGCCAAAAGTCTCGCCGGGCAGGCCGGACCCGGGCGGTTCCGCGAAGCCCGCCCTCGCCATCACGTCGTACACCGCATCCTCGGGCAGATCCAGGGCTATCTTCGTCATGCCTACCTGGCTGGACTTCGCCAGCACCTGGGAAAGCGTGAGCACGCCTCGATTGCTGGGATCCTCGATCAACTTCCTCCCCACCCTGACGTATCCCGGCGTCGTATCCACTTGTGTCATCGGCGTATATCGGCCGCTTTCCAGGGCCGCCAACGCCGCCAGTGGCTTGACGGTCGACCCCGGCTCGTAGGTGTCGGTCACCGCGCGGTTGCGAACACCGGAAGACGTTCGTTCGGCCGCGTTGTTCGGGTTGTAGGACGGCTGGTTCGCAAGCGCCAGGACCTCACCGGTGTTCGCATCGAGCATGACCAGCGAACCCGATTCGGCGTTGTTGTGTTCCACCGCCGACTTCAATTCGCGATAGGCCGAAAACTGCAGCCTGAGATCGAGACTTACCGTGATGTCCTTGCCGAAGTCCGGCAAGTCGAGGAATCCGAGTTCCTCGACCGTGCGCCGGTTATTGTCGAGCAACACACGCTTGCTTCCCGGCTTCCCCTTGAGGAATGAATCGAATGTGTACTCGATGCCTTCCTGGCCCGCATCGTCGATGTTCGTCATGCCGACGAGGTGCGCCGTGGTTTCGGCGGCGGGATAGAACCGCCTGTACTCGGAAAGCGATCGCACGCCGGCGATGCCAAGATTCTCGATTGCCCTGGCAATCTCCGGACTGACGTGTCGCTTGAGGTAGGCGAATCGCGTCCCCGACATCGCGATGCGACGTTCGAGCACTTCAGGCGAAACCTTCAGGGCCTGGCCAAGCGCCGCCAAATCGTCGGCGGAAAGTGTCGTCTCGCTTGGATCGATCCAGATCGAGTGAACAGGCGTGCTGATAGCCAGCAGTTCCCGGTGCCGGTCGTAGATAACCCCCCTATGTGCGGGTATGCTCACCGTGCGCACGGCAATGGCCTCGCCGCGCTGCTTGAGGAAATCTCGCCGCTCGGTCACGCTCAGGTAAGCGACGCGCGCAAGCAGCCCGGCGATCGAGATCGCGAAGAACGCAACGAGCATATAGTGGCGCCACTTCACTGCCGTATCCAGGTGACCTCCTCCGGGAAATGCATGGACAGCGCATCGTTCGCAATTCGATCCACGTTCCGGTACGACGAGAGCGTTCCCCGCTCCAGCAACAGGCGGCTGTATTCCTCGAGCAAAGCGTCGCGACGCGCCTGCTCTTCGCTCAACCGCGTATAGGCGCCCCGCATTTCGTCGGATTTGCTCGCGACCTGCACGCCGGACGCGGCGGCGAAGGCGCAGATCACCGCGCCGAATATCCACTCTCTCGCCTTCGGACGCTTCATCACGCGCACTTCTCCACGACCTGCAGCATCGCGCTCCGCGCCCGGGGATTCGCGGCGACCTCAGCGCCCGATGGCCGCGCGTTGCGCACGATATGACGTGCGGCGCCGCCCGGTTCCCCCGGGATCGATACGCGCCGCAGCACCGGATCACCCTGAACCCACGCTCGGAAACGGCGGCGAACCATTCGATGCTCTATGCTGTGAAAGGAGATCACTCCGAGACGGCCCCCGGAATCGAGACATGCGAACGCGACGTCCAGGCCTTCATCGAGCTGATCGATTTCATCGTTGACGTGAATTCGCACCGCCTGGAACACGCGCGCCAGCGTCTGGCGATGCACCTGGTGCCCCATCGCCGCCTCCCGGATCGCAGCCACGAGATCGAGAGTCCTTGCCAACGGGCGCCTCCTGACAACGGCGCGCGCCACCCGGGCCGCCTGGCGTTCTTCGCCATAGCGTCGAAACACTTCGACCAGGTCCTCCTCTTCGGCGGAATTCAGCCATTGCGCGGCCGTGACGCCTTGCTTGCGGTCCATCCGCATGTCGAGCGGCCCGTCGCGCATGTAGCTGAACCCGCGTTCGGGGTCATCGAGCTGGTGTCCGGACACGCCGATATCCATCATGACGCCGCTGATCTGCCGGAGCCCACGAAGTCGCGCAACCTCGCCGATCCGCGAGAACGATGCGTGCTCGACCATGACGCGCGAGTCCGTCTCGGCGAGGCGCCGTGCGTTCGTGACGGCGATCTCGTCGCGGTCCATTGCCAGAAGCCGCGCCTGGGGCTGCAGCCTGGCAAGCAGCCCGCGGCTATGGCCGCCGCCGCCATAGGTCGCATCCACGTACGCGCCCGTTGGGTCCGTCGCCACCGATGACACGATTTCGTCCAGCAACACGGGGGTATGGGGCATGGCATCAGATGGACAGGGCATCCAGGCCCGCCGAGTCGGTCAGTTCCGAGGTCCGTTCATGAACGGCGGCGGACCAGTTCTCCCGGCCGGCGTGCCAACGCTCTTCGGACCAGATCTCGATCTTCTTGCCGATGCCGACCACCATGAGACGCTTTTCCAGGCCCGCGAACTCGCGCAGTGTCGAAGGTATCCGCGCACGACCGTGGCCATCGAGCTCGATATCCGTCGCGTGCCCGATCAAAAGCCTCTGGATGGCGCGCGCGGAAGGCTGCATGTTGGCGAGCGATTGCAGTTGGGATTCGATTTCCTCCCATTCGGGCAACGGATACAGCACGAGGCACCGCTCGTTTATGTCAATCGTGATGACGACCTTGCCACGGCAGTGGTCCAGCACAGCTTGGCGAAAACGCGCCGGCAGAGCCATGCGTCCTCTGGCGTCAAGAGTGACTGAGTTGCTGCCGCGGAACATGATGATGAACGACCTCCGCCTATCCGTGTATACCCATCGAATACCCTTTTAACCTACTTGATCCCACTTTCTCCCACCACGACCCCCGACGATAAATGCCTTGCGGGAAGCGGTCAAGTCAAATAATCGACCGGGTAAGTACCCTCCATGGAGCGAGCGCCTCCAGAAAGCGCCAGCGACCCGGAGCGTTTTGCTGAATGAACGACGAGCGGGGCCGGGGCGGAGCCCTCAGCCGGGGAGCGCGAGGGGGATACCCCTCGCAAGAAAACAGCCCTCAGCCGGGGAGCGCGAGGGGGATACCCCTCGCAAGAAAACAGCCCTCAGCCGGGGAGCGCGAGGGGGGCACCCCTCGCAAGAAAACAGCCCTCAGCCGGGGAGCGCGAGGGGGGCACCCCTCGCAAGAAAACAGCCCTCAGCCGGGGAGCGCGAGGGGGGCACCCCTCGCAAGAAAACAGCCCTCAGCCGGGGAGCGCGAGGGGGGCACCCCTCGCAAGAAAACAGCCCTCAGCCGGGGAGCGCGAGGGGGGCACCCCTCGCAAGAAAACAGCCCTCAGCCGGGGAGCGCGAGGGGGGCACCCCTCGCAAGAAAACAGCCCTCAGCCGGGGAGCGCGAGGGGGGCACCCCTCGCAAGAAAGCCGGCGCAAATGGCGCCAGCTGTGGGGCACGACGAATGGAGTCGAGCCGGCCGATAAGCCGGGTTCTGTCGTGGACAGTCATTCATCTGGGACGACCGTCATCGATCGCCTCTAGCGGCCTACCCGAATCCAGCGCGGACCACGCGTAGAGATTCCTATTTGGCCTTGCTCCGGGCGGGGTTTACCTAGCCGCCGACGTTACCGCCGAACGCGGTGCGCTCTTACCGCACCCTTTCACCCTTACCCGCCGCGCACGGCGGGCGGTCTGCTCTCTGCTGCACTTTCCGTGGGCTCGCGCCCCCCAGGAGTTACCTGGCGCCCTGTCCTGTGGAGCCCGGACTTTCCTTCGCGTCTCAACCGAGAACGCGACGACTGCCTGGCCAGCTCGACGGCCTACGATAGCACTATCCGAGGCGCTCCAGGGCATGGAAGCTATCGAAGCAGAGGCGCTCCAACTCTCGGTGCCTTTCCCCTTCGAGGATGGTCCACGCGAAGTGAATCCGGACGTCCTTCCCGGCCGCCCCTCACCAGGGTGTTCAGCTCCAGCGAGCATTTCAGCGGCAGCCTTCCAAATCACACGATGCGTGTGCTACAAAACGGCCCATGCACGAACTCGCACCTGCGCGGCACGTCTATTCGGTCAGCGAACTGACGGCCGCGGTCCGGCGCCTGATCGAGCAGGGCTTTCCCCCGATCCTGGTCGAGGGCGAGGTGTCCAACTTCCGCAGTCCCGGCCGCGCGGGCCACTGGTACTTCACCCTGAAGGATGGACAGGCGCAGATCCGGTGCGCGATGTTCGCCAACCGGAACCGTTTCGTGCGCAGACCCTTGCGGGACGGTGCGCTCGTCGTCGTGCGGTGCCGGCTGTCCCTGTACGAGGCCCGCGGCGACTTTCAGGCCATCGTCGATGCGGTGGAACCGGCCGGCGAGGGCGAGTTGAGGGCCGCGTTCGAGCGACTGAAGATCGAACTCGCGCGCGAAGGACTGTTCGCAGCTGATCGCAAGCGGGCTTTGCCCCGATTCCCGAGGCACGCAGGCATCGTCAGTTCGCTTTCTGGAGCGGCGCTGCAGGATGTGCTGGCGGTGCTCCGGCGGAGGTTTCCCTGTCTTCGGGCAACCTGTTACGCGGCTGCCGTGCAGGGTGCCGAGGCCGTCCCCGAGATCATCGGGGCGATCGACCGCGCGGAAGCTTCGAAGCCGCGGCCGGATATCCTGCTCCTGACTCGGGGCGGAGGTTCGCTCGAAGACCTCATGGCGTTCAACTCGGCGGCGCTGGCGCGACGCATGGCGCAGTGTCCGATTCCGATCGTCTCCGCGGTGGGGCACGAGACCGACGTCACCATTGCCGATTTCGTCGCGGACCAGCGGGCGCCCACCCCCTCCGCTGCGGCGGAAATGGTGACGCCCGATCGAGCGGAACTCCTCCTTCGCGTCCGCCGCCGTGCCGGCACGCTGGCGGGGCGCGCCCTGGACCGGTTTCAATCGGAACGGCGCGTGCTTGCGGCGACCCGCCGCAGGCTGGTCCACCCGGCCCGGTCGCTGGAGCAGCGAATGCAGAGGGCGGACGAGTTGCGCGAGCGCCTCGTACGCATGATCGAACGTCGCACGGGCGTCTCGGGCGCGCGCCTCGATGCCGCCCGCCGGTTGCTGGCGCGCGCCAATCCCGATGTTCTGATCGAACGGGCGGCCGACCGCGTCGCGCGCGTTCGGGAAGAACTGGGCGCGGCGGCGCAACGCAGGCTGGGCGTTTCGCAAGCGGCCGTCGCGGGCCTGGGACGCGCCCTTCGCGCCGTCGGCCCGCTGGATACGCTGGACCGCGGATACGCGATCGTCTCGCGTCCGGACGGCACGCGCTGGGGCGCCGTGATTACCGACGCAGGGGAGGCTCGGGCGGGCGAGACCATTCAGGCCCACCTGGCGTCGGGGACCATCGACGCGACGGTGACCGCGGGCCCGCGACCCGCGGATGACCCGTGAACCTGCTGCTGCCGTTACTCGTCGCGGTCGTCGGTTCCGGCGTTCCGGGAGGCGTGGTGGCCGTGCCGTTGCCCGAGCACGCCGTCGGCGCGCATTTCGACGGCCGCCCCGCCGTGGTCCATCGCGACCATGCGCTGATAGGACTGCCCCTGGAAACATCGCCCGGGGAGCACAGCGTCGACATCGGCACGCGAACGGGCGATATCAAGGTCTCCTTCAACGTGGAGCCGAAAGAATTTCCCGTCCAGCGCCTGACCATCGCAAACGACCGCATGGTCAATCCGAGATCGGAGGACCTGGTCCGCATCGGCAGGGAAACGGCAAGAATGCGGGCCGCTTACGCATTGGCTAGCCCTGCCCGGGAAGACTTGCACCCGTTCCTGCTACCTGTGGACGGGGAGATGTCGAGCCCGTTCGGGCGCAAGCGGATCCTGAACGGACAACCTCGCAGTCCCCACCAGGGACTCGATATCGCCGCGAATACGGGGACGCCGATGATCGCGCCCGCCGCAGGGACCGTGGTGGTCACCGGGAACTTCTTTTTCAACGGCAACACCGTGATGATCGACCATGGA
Source organism: Pseudomonadales bacterium (assembly GCA_963668365.1). GTDB lineage: Bacteria > Pseudomonadota > Gammaproteobacteria > Pseudomonadales > Azotimanducaceae > VXNE01. The sequence goes on along the minus strand of OY764266.1, from coordinate 1,885,628 downwards.
TCGGGCCTGGTGACCATGTACTGCCACCTGCATGAAGTTCAGGTCGAGGAAGGCGACTCGCTGGTCCGCGGCGAGACGTTCGGCTCCGTCGGCGCAACCGGGCGCGCCACCGGGCCACACCTGCATTGGACCGTGAGCATGCACGGGGCAAAGGTGGACCCTCTCGCACTCATACAGGTCCTGGGCGAAATCGAGCGCATCGAATAGCGCGGGCTTCAAGCGTCCTCTCAAACCAACGCGACTACTGCATCGCGACACCGCGATGCAGGACTGGAACGTGTCGGCGACGGGAGATGGCTGTCCTTGACGCCAACGGCTGTCGCTTGCGCCGCTTGCGCCGATGGGGCCGGGAGGTGCCTGTCCCACTTCGAGGCGCGTCCGGGGCGGCGGTCGGGACGATCAGCGACGCCGGTCGCGGCGAATGACGCGCCGGCGTCGGATGCGCTGCCTGCGGGTGAGTTCGTTGCGCCTGCCCGAGAACGGGTTGCTGCCCGACTGCAAGACGATCTTGATGGGCACGCCCGCGAGCGACAATGCGTCGCGATAGGTGTTCTCCAGATAGCGGACGTAGGATGCAGGCAGGACGCCGGTGCGGTTTCCGTGCACGGCGATGACGAGCGGACGCGAACCGACCCTGTGGGCAAAGCGGAGCTTGATCGGTCGGCCGCCCACGGCGGGCGGCGGGTGGTCCTCCGTCGCCTGGGTGAGGATGCGGGTCAACCGGGCGGGCGACGCGTCCCGTCCCGCGGCCGCATGGATTTCGTCGACCAGGCGCATAAGCCCGGCGACGCCCGTGCCGCGCAAGGCGGAGATGAATCTGGCCGGGACCCAGGACGCGAACCGCATGCGGCGATCCATGCCCTTGCGAACCACCGCCCGCTCCTGCGGCGAGATCCCGTCCCACTTGTTTACCGCCAGGACCAGACCCGTTCCCGCGTCGGCGGCATACCGCAGAATGTTCAAATCCTGATCCACCAGGCCTTCGCGGGCATCGATCAGGACGAGCGCGACATCCGCTCGGCTCAACGCTTCGAGCGTCTTCGCGACAGAGAACTTCTCGACCATGTCGTGAACGCGGCCCCGGCGGCGCACGCCGGCCGTATCGATCAGCAGATAGTCGGAGTTTCCCCGCCGGAAAGGCACGCACACCGCATCGCGCGTCGTCCCCGGCGTCTCGGAGACGATCTGGCGGGTATCGCCAAGGAGCCGATTGACGAGCGTCGACTTGCCGACATTCGGACGCCCCACCACCGCCACCTTCGGCATCTCGGAGGAACGCCCTGCATCCCACCTGTCCGTGTCGGGATGGGTGTCCCCCGCGCCAGCGGGATGGGTGTCCTTCGCAACATGGGTGTCCTCCTCGGGAGGATGGGTGTCCTTTCCGCGATGGGTGTCCCCGGCGTCAGAGGCGATGCATTCCGCCAGGCCCTCCCGGAAGGCGGCGATGCCGCGGCCGTGGGCTGCGGACATGAGCAGGGGGGCGCCGAAGCCGAGGCGGGAGAAGTCGGCGAGCGCGGTTTCGGGCGGGACGCCGTCTATCTTGTTCGCGACGAGCAGCGGGCGGGCGCCGCGGCGGCGGAGGTCGGCGGCGATCTCTTCGTCCGCCGCGGTGAGGCCTTCGCGAGCGTTGACAAGGAACACCACCCAGTCGGACTCGTCGATCGCGACGTTCGCCTGCTCGGCCACCAGCGATGCCATCGAAGGGTCATCGACATCGTTGGCGAGGCCGCCAGTGTCGACGAGGACCACGGCGCGCCCGTCGAGGTCGGCAATGCCGTACTGGCGGTCGCGGGTGAGTCCGGGTCGGTTCGCGACCAGCGCGTCGCGGGCCGCCGTCAGCCGGTTGAACAGGGTGGATTTCCCAACGTTCGGCCGGCCCACGAGGACGACGACGGTCATGTCCTGCGCCTGATCTCCAGCGCGTTCAACCGGCCATCGTTGGTGAGCACGTAGACGACGTTGTCCGCGACCGTCATGCCGGAACGGAGGCCGTCGCCGACCTTGCGCCGGGCGACGAAACGGCCGTCGCTCTGGGCAAGCACATGCAGGTATCCGTCGGCGTCACCCACCACGACGTAGTTGCTGAACGCCACGGGACTGGTCAGGCCCCGATTGCGCAGACCTTCCTGCTGCCACACCAACGTCGAGTCAGACTGTTCGACAGCGCTGACGACACCTTCGTCCGACACGACGTAGAGCTGGCCGTAGCCTTCGGCGAGGTCGAGAAACGAAGACATCTCCATCTCCCACATCGGGGCGCCATCGGTCCCCCTGAACGCCTTCAGGCGCCCCTGGAAGCTGACCGCGTAGAGGACGCCGCGCAGGAACAGGGGAGAACCGTCGATATCCACCATCCGACCCAGTTCGGAACGGCCTTCCGGCAGCATGACGCGCTGCTCCCAGATGAGGTCCCCGTTTTCGGCGCGGAACGCCGCGACCTTGCCGGTGGCGAATCCCGCATACACCAGCCCGCCGCGCAGCGTGGGCTCGGCGGTGCCGCGCAGGGTCAATATCGGCGGCTGGGTGTCGAAGCTCCAGCGCGGCGAGCCGTCGGCGCTGTTGAGCGCGGCGATCCGACCGTCCGCGGTCTGCACGACCACCAGGTCTTCGGCGCCGACCGGGCGCGACAGCACTTCGCTGCTGGCTCCGGCTCGCCACAAGGCGGACCCGTCCGCCGCGTCCAGCGCGACGACTTCGCCCCGCGTGGTCCCGACCAAAACCCGTCCGCTGGCCGCGCCGACGCCGCCCGTCAGGAAGGACGGGTCGCGCCGGTCCCAGAATTTGAAACCCGCGCTGCCATCCGGCTTGCCGATACTGGTGCGCCACGCGTTCCTTCCCGTGAAGCGGTCGAATGCGGCGACAGTGCCGTAGGCGTCCGCCGCGTAGACGCGGTCGGCGAGGATGGCCGGCGACAGCCGCAGGTACTTGCGGCCGAGGCCCTTGCCCACGGACGCCTGCCACAACCGCACCACGTCGGCTTCCTCGGCAAACTCGACCAGCGGAACCGGCTTGGCGGGATCCTCTTTCTTTCCGCCGCCAATCCCCGGCACCCAGTCGAACCAACTGCATCCGACCACCGACAACAGCGCAAGGACGGGGCCGAGCCGAAAAACGTATTTCATTCCGAGAGACCTTCCGTTTCGAGGCCGGCGGCGGCGGGTTCCGCGGGCGCGGCGGGTTCCCCGACCGCCACAGTGGCGAGTTTCAACTCCAGCAGCATATCGCCGGCGCCGGCCGTCGATTCGTGGTCGAGGGCAGATTGATATGCCTGGCGCGCACCGAGGTTGTCGCCTTCCTGCAACAGGATGTCGCCCGTGAGTTCCGCGACCTGCCTGGCGAACCCCGGACTCAGCACGCCCGCCAGGATCTCGAGCGCTTCGTCAAGTTCGCCGAGCTGTCGCTGGACTCTCGCAAGCCGGACCGCCACCAGGTCGCGGAGGACGTCGTCCTCCGCGTAGTCCATGCTCGCCGACAACAACGCGGCCGCGCGCTCGAAGTCCTCGCTCCCGACCGCGTCACTCGCCTCGTGCAAGAGCGCGAAGATGTGATACGCCGTGCCTTCGCGCGCTTGTGCGAGATTGGCGGCATCTTCGGACGCGTCGCCGCCCAGGGCGCGGGCGGTCAGGTACGCGCTGTACTCGCGGGAAGCCCCTTCGGCCTGGTCCTGTCGATAGTCCTGGTACCAGCGCCAGCCAATCACGCCAACCACCGCCAGCACGATGCCGGCGATCAAGGCAAGGCCGTGGCGCGACCACCAGTTCCGGATCCACTCGACCCATTCCTCGTCAGTACGATACTCAGACACGCGATCAACATCCGTCCGCTTGCGCGTCGCGAATCATCGCCGCCGCTTCCTCGATCAAAGCGAACGCCTGCGGGCGATCCTCGCGCAGCCATTTCAGGGAGATGCGATTCTGGGCTATTTCAGCCTCGCCGACAATCATTGCCCAATGTGCGCCGCTGCGGTCGGCGCGCCGGAACTGGGCCGACAGACCGCCCCCTCCCGCGTGCAGACGAACCCGCAACCCCGGCACGCGGCCGCGCAGCGCCTGCGCGGCCGCCATTGCTTCCGGCATGTGCTTCCCGTCCTGCACGACGACGTACACGTCCGTCGAGCGATACGGCGAACCTTCGGCGGCCGCCCGGCGCAACAGCGCGACGCGATCCATTCCGATGGCGAATCCGGCTGCCGGTGTGGGTCTCCCGCCAAGAAGCTCGATCAGTCCGTCGTAACGGCCGCCACCGCCCACCGCGTCCTGGGCGCCAATTCCCTCCGTTGCCCACTCGACCACCGTATGCGTGTAGTAGTCGAAGCCCCGTACCAACCGAGGATTCACGCGGTAGGACAGTCCCAGCGCGTCGAGCAGTTCCCGCAGCGACTGGAACTGCTCTCGCTCGGTGGCATCCAGGTAGTCCGCCAGGTTCGGGGCCTCCTCAAGGATGCGCTGCGTGGACGCCACCTTGCTGTCCAGGATGCGCAACGGGTTCATGCGAAGGCGCGCGCGGCTGTCGCCGTCGAGTTCACTCTCGTACGGTGAGAGGTGGGCGACCAGCGCTTCGAGGTACGTGGCTCGCGAGGCGCCGGATCCGATGGCGTTGATCTCCAGCCGCACTGCATGACCGATGCCGAGGGCTTCCCAGATTGCCGCCGTCATCTGAATCAGCTCCGCGTCCGCCTCCGCTCCGGCAACGCCGAAGATTTCCGCCCCGAACTGGTCGTGCTGGCGGTAGCGGCCCTGTTGCGGGCGCTCGTAGCGGAACATCGGACCGGAATACCAGAGCCGCTGGGTCTGATTGTGCAGCAGGCCGCGCTCGATGCAGGCGCGCGCGCAACCGGCGGTTCCCTCCGGACGCAGCGCCAGGCGCTTGCCCCTGCGGTCGTCGAAGGCATACATCTCCTTGGACACGATATCGGTCCCCACACCAATCCCGCGGCTGAAGAGTTCTTCGGACTCCACCAGGGGCAGGCGGATCTCCTCGAACCCGAAGGCGCGCGCCACGGCCATGCATTGATCCTCAACCTGCCGCAGCTCCGCCGCGTCTCCACCCGCGAGATCGCGCATGCCTCGAACGGCCTGGTATTGCCGGCTCACAGGCCAAGCACCAGCTTGGCGACGTTGTTGTCGTTCGTGTGCTGCGCGAGCATTACCGGCTCGCCGTTGTACTCGAGTCGCACGCCCGGCGCGTAGCCGAGCGTGATGGTGAACGGCGCCGCTCCGCGCACGTCCAACTGGTCTTCGGCGCGTTCCAGAGCCTGGTGCAGACGCGCACCCGAGGCGTCAATCACCTCCACCCAAGAGTCCCGTGCGAACTGAAAGGCGAGCACGTGTTCATCGCCGGGCACATAGGTAAGCGGGTTTGACAAGGCAACGGATTCCTCCTCGGAACCGTTCGACGGGGAGTCCGGCCGTCCGTCGGGAGAGCCGTTCGGCGCGGCGTCTGGAGAACTGTCCGGCGGGCCGGTCGGCGATCGGTCCGGGACCGCCGCACCGCCGGAAACGGGCGGCTCGCCCAGGGCGAGGGATTCGTTCGCCCGAGGTTCGATCGGCTCGTCGGAAACCGGCTCCGACGCATCGTCGGGAACCGCATCGTCCACGGAAGAAGCCGGCTGCGGAGTATCGTCAACGGAAGCCTCGTTTCGCTCCTCGGCCGGCGCGGAGGCAATCGGCGCGTCGGATGGCCAGGCGAACCAGAGGAACAGGCCCGCCAGCGCGGAAAAAAGGACCACCGTGCCGCCAAACACCCACGATTGCCAGTGCCCCACCCTCAGTTCTCTCGCGAATGTCGCCATCGAACCCGCAACTCCGCGCAAACGCCGCGTCGCGGCTTCCTCTGTCTGACCGGGGTCCGTCTTTTGGTCGTACGTCCGCAGCAACTTCCGGGGGTCGAGTCCCACAAGCTCGGCATAGCTGCGCAGGTACGCGCGCACAAACACCCTCGCCGGCAGTTCGTCGAACTTTTCGTCTTCGATATTCGCCACGACCGCCCATGACACTTTCAGGGCGCTTGCAACCTCCAGCATTTCGAGGCCCAGCTCCTCCCGCGCCGTGCGCAGTGCGGAGCCCGGCGAATCCGATTCGCTCATGGGGCGGGCACTTCCGGCAGGGCAGAAACCGGTTGTTGCCGAAGGCGGGCGATATATCGCGCCCGCCTGTTGGTGCGGTCTCGCACAGCGCCGGTGAGCTGGCCGCACGCCGCGGCTATCTCGTCGCCTCGGGTCGCCCGCAGCGTGGCCGTGTAGCCGGCGTTCAGCAGGCAGGTCTGGAACGCCGTGATCGCGCTCGCGTCGGGACGTTCGAAATCTGCGTCGGGAAACGGGTTGAACGGTATCAGGTTGATCTTGCAGCGGAGGTTGCGCAAGAGACCGGCCAGCGCCGCCGCGTGGGCCAGGCTGTCGTTGACGCCTTTCATCAGCGCATATTCGAAGGTCACCGACCGGCGCTCGCCGACGCGGGACAGGTACGTCCGGCAGGCGTCTATCAACTCCGCCAGGGGATAGCGCCGGTTGAGGGGAACAAGCCAGTCGCGCAAGGCGTCGTCCGACGCGTGCAGGCTGACGGCCAGGGCGCAGTCCGTGTATTCGGTGAGCGACCGGATTTTCGGCACGACGCCCGCCGTGCTGATGGTCACGCGCCGCTTGGACAGGCCGTAGGCAAGGTCGTCCATGAGCAGATTCGCCACCGCGACGCTGGCGTCGAAATTGAGGAGGGGCTCGCCCATGCCCATGAACACGACGTTGGTGAGGCCGCGTTCGCCGCCGCGGCGCTCCAGTTCGCGCGCCGCGAGCCACACCTGGCCTGCGATCTCGGCTGGCGTCAGGTTGCCGTCGAACCCCTGCTTGCCGGTGGCGCAAAACGCGCAGTCCAGGGCGCAGCCCGCCTGAGACGAGATGCACAGCGTATGCCGTCCGCGGTCTGGAATCAGGACCGTCTCCACCGCGTTGCCGCCGGCGACGGCCACGGACCACTTGGTGACGCCGTCGCCCGCATCGCGGCGCTCGACCACCTCCGGCGGGCGAATCTCCGCCTCGTCGGCGAGGCGCGCGCGCAAGGACTTCGACAAGTCCGTCATGTCCTCGAAGCGGGTTTCGCCGCGCTTGTGGATCCAGCGCAGCAATATGCGTGCGCGGAAGGGCTTTTCGCCCAACCCGGCGAGATATCGCTCAAGCCCGGCCCGATCGAACCCCAACAGATTGACGCGGGGGGCGTTCATGTCCGCACACAGATTTCCGCGCCATCGAAGAAGTACGCGATTTCACGTGCCGCGCTCGCCGGCGAGTCCGAACCGTGTACGGCGTTGGCGTCGAGCGAATCGGCGAAGTCCGCTCGGATGGTGCCGGGATCCGCCTTGGCCGGATCAGTCGCGCCCATCAGGCGGCGGTTCAGCGCGATGGCGTCCTCGCCTTCCAGCACCTGGAGCACCACCGGCCCCGAACTCATGTAGTCGAGCAGCTTCTCGTAGAAGGGCTTGCCCTTGTGCTCGGCGTAGAAGCCGGCGGCGGCGGCGGCAGACAGTCGCGTCATCTTCGCGGCGACGACGCGCAATCCGGCCTTTTCGAAGCGGCTGATGATCTCGCCGATGACATTGCGGGCCACGGCATCGGGTTTGACAATGGACAGCGTGCGCTCTACTGGCATTGGCCTCTCCTGGATATGGACTTGGGGGCATGAGGTCGACCGGAGATGCCCGCTGCATTATACGCGGGCGGCGCGCAGCTTCTCCACGGTGGTGGCGACGCGGCGCGCAGCGTAGTCCACGTCATCGCTGGCGGTATAGCGGCCCACGGTGAACCGGATCGACGCATGGGCCAGATCGTCGGGAACGCCAAGCGCCTTCAGGACGTAGGACGGCTCGACGGTGGCGGAGGTGCAGGCGGAGCCGGTGGAAACCGCCAGGTCGTCGAGCGCTGTCAACAGCGTGTCGCCATCGACGTCGCCGAACGACACGTTCAGGTTGCCCGGCAGGCGCCGGTCCTCATCGCCGTTCAACCGGGTCTTCGGCAATTGCCGCAGGTGCGACCAGAGGCGGTCGCGCAACGAGCGGATGCGCCTGTTCTCGGCGTCATCCCGGTCGAGTTCTTCGCGGCAGATGACGCACGCCTCGCCGATGCCGACGATCTGGTGGGTGGCAAGCGTTCCGGAGCGCATCCCGCGCTCGTGACCGCCGCCGTGTATCTGCGGAGCGAGGGGCAGGAACGGATGGCGTCGCACGAACAGCACGCCGATGCCCTTCGGCCCGTATATCTTGTGGCCGGAAACGCTCATGAGATCGATGTTGTCGCGCTGGACGTCGATGTCGATCTTGCCGACGCTCTGAGCCGCGTCGGTGTGGAACGGCACGCCCCTCTCGCGGCAGATCGCGCCGATGGCGCGGATGTCGTTGACCACGCCGATCTCGTTGTTCGCATGCATGATCGAGACGATGGCGGTATCCGCGTCAATGGCGTCGGCCACCGCCTCGGGCGAGACGATGCCCCGGTCGTCCGGATCGACATAGGTGACTTCCACCCCCAGGGACCCGAGGTGGGCGCAGGTGTCGAGCACCGCCTTGTGCTCGTAGGTGGAAGTGACGACGCGCTCGCCGCCCGACGCCTCGATCACGCCCTTGATGGCGAGGTTGTCCGACTCCGTCGCGCCCGACGTCCAGACGATCTCGCGGGGGTCGGCGTTGAACAGCCCGGCGACCTCGGTGCGCGCCTCTTCGACCAGTTCTTCCGCTTCCCAGCCGTACGCGTGGCTGCGCGACGCGGGATTGCCGAAGGCGCCGTCGTTGAGCAGGCACGCGCCCATGCGCTCCGCAACGCGCGGGTCTACGGGCGTGGTGGCCGAATAGTCCAGGTAGACGGCCTTGCTCGGAATCTTGGCTGGCATAAGAGGGGAAATTTTACCCGAACACCGACGGGACCGAAGCCGATAATCGTGAATCGGCGCGGCTGCCCCGATCGCCGATCAGAGCATCTGGGCGTCGATCAGGTTCTTCGGATCCTGCCGGCGGGCGATGTTGCGAATGTCGCGTCGCTCGACCAGCGTCGCGAAGGTGATGCGCTTCAGGAACAGGTCGATCTGCTGCGAGAGATCGGCCCACAGTTCGTGCGTGAGGCAGATCTCGCCCTCCTGGCAATCGCCGGCGCCCCCGCAACGGGTGGCATCGACGCCTTCCCCCACGGCGCTGATGATGTCCGAGACGCTGGTGTCCTCGAGTGACCGGGCAAGCCGGTAGCCGCCCCCGGGGCCGCGCGCCCCGATGACCAGGCCGTCCTGCTTGAGTCGGCGGAACAGTTGCTCGAGATACGCTTGAGAGATGCCCTGACGCTCGGCGACGTCCGCCAGCGTTACCGGCCCGTCCTCGGCGTGCAGCGCCAGATCCAGCACCGCGGTGACCGCATAGCGGCCTCTCGTCGTCAACCGCATGATCCACGGACTTGCATCACGAAATCAGCCTTCAAGTATGCAGCACCCAAGGATTTCGGTCTAGCTGCTGAGGGGGATCTCCACGGCTAATTTGTTCTTTGCACCGGGTCCAATGAAATCAACGAGTTACATGGATTGAGGCACCCCTTCGCCCAGTTTTCCGTTGACCCGAAAATGCGCTTCAATATCAGGGCTTTACGTTATCCTGCCACTATCAGGGATGTCCGAGAACAAATTCGCCCTGGGGGGATCTCGTCCGGGTGCCACTATTGATCACGATGGGTGTCCCAAACCGGATGGGTGTCCTGCGCGGCCCCAGGTTCTCCCCGTGTATACTTCTCGACGGACCGGCTTCGATTCTTCCAGGGGTGGACCAGTTGGACGTCGACACCCGATTCGTTCGACCCGCCGCATGACGAGCCGCCGCCGAACTTCCCCGCTGCTCCAATGACGGCTTCCGAGGACGGACCGACCGGACTTCGGAGCGTTGCGGCTGGTCGCCGTGCGCGTTCGGTCTCCCTTGTCTCCGGGAAGCTCGCGCAATCACTGCTGCATCCGGTTCATCCCGGGCAACCTGTCTGGCGCGCGCTGGCTCCGATCCTCGCGGTCGCCTTCGCGGCGCGCGCCGCGATCGCTCTCTCCGGCGACTTCGTCATTCATCCCGACGAGATCATGCAGTACCTCGAACCGGCCCATCGGCTGGTCTTCGGCAATGGCATCGTCTATTGGGAGTTCTTCTTCGGCGCCCGCTCCTGGCTGGTGCCGGGTTTCGTCGCCGCCATCCTTGCGGCCCTGAACGCTGTCGGCCTCGGCGAACCGGCCTGGTACATCGGCGGGGTCAAGCTCGCTTTCTGCGCCATCTCGCTCGCTGTGCCCGCCGGAATGTACGTCTTTGGCCGCCGTCACTTTGGCGAAGCGGCCGCGCGCGTCGCGCTCCTCGCAGGTGCGTTCTGGTACGAACTCATCGGTTTCGCGCACAAGCCGATGACGGAATTCGTCGCTACGGGATTGTTCGTGCTGCTCCTCGCCGCCAGCGTCCGCCCACACGGAATCCGCTTCTCCTGGCTGCCGGCGATGCTCGCCGTCGCCGTCGCCGCCATCCGCCCGCAATACGCGCCGCTCGCTCTCGTTCTCCTCGCGCTCGTGTTCGTCCGAAGCGACCGCCGGATCGCCCTGGTGGCGCTGTCGGCCGCGTTCGCATTCGCCGTCGCCATATTCGACGGCGCAACCTGGGATGGGAGGATGCTCCACTCCTACATCACCAACTTCCGCTACAACGTTCTCGTTGAGGGCATGCGCGCGGGCGAGAGCGCGAGCTGGCAATACGCCGCGTGGCTGACCGCCGCCAGCGCGGGACTCGCCGCCGCGACCTTCCTGGCAGCGCTTGTCAACGCGCGCAGGTACGCCCTCCTGCTATCTCTGGCCGCTATCGTGGTGGTCCTGCATTCCCTGCAGGCGCACAAGGAATACCGATTTGTCTTCGTGCTCGTTCCCCTGTGGCTCTTGATCGGCTCCGACCTCGCCGTGGGATTCGCATCCGCTGTTTCGCGCCCGAATCTCGCCCGAGGCGCGGTCGGCCTCGTGGCCGGGGCCGTGGCCGTGGGCGGCCTTCTCAATGCGCTGCCGTTTCAAGGGTCGCTCTACCAAGCGTGGTCTCGCGAAACCGGGGCGGTGCGCTTTGTGCGCGATCAGGACCCGGTGTTCGCGGCATACCGCCATCTCGCGGGAGATCCCAGCGTCCGCAGCATCTGGCACGTTGACCGCTACTACTTCAATACACCCGGCTACTTCTACCTGCACTCCCCGATTCCCTTCTACGATGCCCGGTCGGGACCGGTCCTGCTCGCCGAGACACCGCTGCAGCAGGCCGTCACGCACCTTGTGACCGAGAACGCGGACCTCGCGCCTCCCGGCTATGTGGAGGAGCGTCGCTTCGGACCGGTCCGCATCTTGCGCAGGCCAAGTCCGACGAACGCAGTTCGGCGCTGGGAGGAGTACGCCCCCGTCATGACGAACCGGTTCCATCCCACGGTGATGCGGCGCTTGAATCGCGATGCGCCGACGCCGCCTCCGGACTTCGGCGTGCGCTTCGTCTCCGACGCCGCAGCACAGCCGATTCCGAACCGGTCCAGGCGGTGACGGAGAGCGGCCTTCTTCCGCCCGGAACGGCGCGCGCGCGGCGGCCCGGGGCTCGTCAAGGTCGCCCCGAGTCTTCCTCTTCACGACCGGAAGGGCTCGATTTCTCGATGTGGGTCAGGATGCCGCGCAGCATGCCGACTTCCGTCTGCTCCAGTCCGATGCGGCTGAACATGCGCCGAAGGCGGGGCATCGCCTGCCGGGGGGCGCTGGGCTTGAGAAAGTCGATTCGCGTGAGGACCTTCTCGAAGTGGGCGAGGAACCCTTCGACCTCGTCTAGAGAAGCGAGACCGGGTTCGCTGGCCGGGGCGGCGGTCGCCTGGGGCGCGGACCGCGCCTTGAACAGTTCGTAGCAGACGACCTGCACCGACATCGCGAGGTTGAGGGAGGGATATTCCGGGTTGGCCGGGATCGACAGGTGCATTTGGCAACGCTGCAGTTCTTCGTTCGTCAGGCCGCTGGTTTCGCGGCCGAAGAGGATGGCCACGGGTTCGTCGGCGTATTCCGACGCGAGGCGTTCCGCCACGGTCCGGGCGTCGGCGAGAGGGATCGGGATGCGCCGGCTTCTGGTGCTGGTGCCGACCGCAAGCACGCGGTCGCCGATGGCTTCGTCGACGCTGTCGACCACCTTTGCCTCGGCCAGGACATCCACGGCGCGGGCCGCGCGCCAGTCCGCCTGCGGGTCCGGGAAACGCGCGGGGCGCACCAGGTAGAGGGACGCGAGGCCCATCGTCTTCATCGCCCGGGCGGCGCCGCCGATATTTCCGGGATGGCTGGGTTCGACCAGCACGATGCGAACGTCGGCCATGGGCTCCTGCGATCTCCCGTTGCCTGTGCGAAGGGCGCGGCGCCCGGCGAAGCCGGTCGGTTCGTGCCGCGGGATTGCGCGGCGCATCATACAGGCTCCTCCGGGCGGCGTACCGCGGGACGATCCAAGTTAGAATGACACCGCGCCTCGCTTCGGACGGTCCTGCTTCATGCATCCCATCATCAACATCGCCTCGCGCGCTGCGCGCCGGGCCGGACGTCTCATCGTTCGGGCGATGGACCGCATCGGGACCCTCAAGGTCGAGGAAAAGGCGAAGAACGACTTCGTCTCGGAGATCGACCGCGCCGCCGAGGACACGATCATCGACACGATCCTGCGCACCTATCCGGATCACGGCATCGTCGGCGAGGAACATGGCGCGGCGAACGCGGACGCCGAGTTCGTGTGGATCATCGATCCGCTCGACGGCACGAGCAATTTCCTCGCCGGGATCCCGCATTTCTGCATTTCCATCGGCGTCCGGCGAAGCAACGTGCTCGAGCACGGGCTGATCCTGGATCCGGTGCGAAACGAGGAGTTCTCGGCGACCCGGGGCGCCGGCGCGCGTCTCAACGGCAGGCGGCTGCGCGTCTCCGAACGACCGCGGCTCGAGAACGCGATCATCGCCACCGGCATTCCGTACCGCATGGTGGAAACCCACCTCGAGCAATACACCGAGATGCACCGGGCACTGCAGGGGTCGTGCCGGTCCATCCGCCGCATGGGCGCCGCCGCCCTCGACCTCGCCTACGTCGGCGCCGGGCGCACCGACGCGTTCGTGCAGGTCGGACTGCAGCCCTGGGACATGGCCGCGGGGGCGGTGATCGTGCGCGAAGCCGGCGGTTTTGTCAGCGATGCCGCCGGCGGCGACCGCTTCATGGAGAACGGTCACCTGATGGCGGCGAACCCCCGGATATTCAAGGATTTGTTGAGACTCGTCCACGCCTCGGGAGGAAAGGAGCTTGCTTCCTAAACAACGGGCGTGTCGTCTTCCGCCTCTTTCTCCGGCAGCGTCAGGTCCTCTTTCGATATGCCGAGCGCGAGCAGCATGTTCGCCGCGACATAGATCGAGGAGTAAGTGCCGACGACCACGCCGATGGTGAGCGCCGTGGCAAAGCCGCGAATCTGTTCTCCGGCCGCCAGCAGGAGCGCGAGCAGGACGAGCAGGGTCGTCAGCGATGTCACCAGCGTCCGACCGAGCATCTCGTTCAGGGACCGGTTGATGATGTCGATGGGCTTGCCCCGGCGGACGATGCGGAAGTTCTCCCGGATCCGGTCCGAGACGACGATGGTGTCGTTCAGCGAATAGCCGATGACGGCGAGGATCGCCGCCAGTTCGGCCAGGTTGAAGGTCCAGCGGAACACGGCAAAGGCACCGAGCGCCACGATCACGTCGTGGGCCAGGGCCGTCACCGCGCCGATCGCGAACTTGCCCGTGAAGCGGAACATGATGTAGAGCATGACCACCGCCAGCGCGACAAGCATGGCGATGCCCCCCTTCTCCGTCAGTTCCTCGCCGACGGCGGGTCCGACCACCTCCGAGCGGCGGAGCGCCACGCCGCCGTAGGTGTCCCGGAGCAGCGCCAGGATATCGTCGCCGACCGTGGACTGGTCCACGCCTGCCCGGGGCGGAACGCGAATCAGCACCTCCGTCTCCGAACCGAAGTTCTGCACCACCGCCTGGAGGAATCCGGCACCTTCAAGGCGCTGGCGCACGTCCTGCGGCACCACCGGGTCGTCGAAGCCGACCTCGACCAGCGCGCCGCCGGTGAAGTCGAGGCCTCGATTGAGGCCGAAGAACACGAGGGCGACGATCGACACGAGGAGGAGGCACCCGGACACGCCCGAAGCGATCATCCGCTTGCCCATGAAATCGAAATTGGTCTTTCTCATTCGTCCACCGCTTCAGATGTGGAGCTTTTTGAGCGTCCGGCCGCCGTATATGAGGTTGATCACGGCCCGCGAACCCATGATGGCCGTGAACATCGAGGTCACGATGCCGATGGCCAGCGTCACCGCGAAGCCCGCGACCGGACCGCTGCCGATGGTGAGCAGGATCAGCGCGACGAACAGTGTCGTCACGTTGGCGTCCAGGATGGTGAGGAAGGCGCGGTCGTAGCCGGCCTGGATCGCCTGCTGCGGAGGACTGCGGGTCAGTTCCTCGCGGATGCGGGAGAAGATCAGCACGTTGGCGTCCACCGCCATGCCGACGGTGAGAACGATCCCGGCGATGCCCGGCAGCGTCAGCGTCGCGCCGAGGAGCGACATCACGGCGACCAGGATGACCAGGTTCAATGTCAGCGCGAAGTCGGCGACCAGGCCGAACACCTTGTAGTACAGGGGCATGAAGAGAAGCACAAGGAGGAAGCCCGCGACCACGGCGTACATCCCGCGTTCGATGTTCTGCTCGCCAAGGGAGGCGCCGACGGTGCGTTCCTCGACGATGCGCATCGGCGCCGCCAGCGCGCCCGCCCGCAGCAGCAGCGCGAGATCCTGCGCCTCGCGCATCGACAGGCCGGTGATCCGAAAGCGGTAGCCGAGGGCGGCCTTGATCGTGGCGACGCTGATCAGCCGCCGGTCATCGCGCAGCAGCACGGAGCCGTCGTCCTGCTTGATCGGCTTCTGCTCGATGAAGACGATGGCCATCGGGTGCCCGATATTGGGTGCCGTGGCCTCGTGCATGCGATCGCCACCGATGCTGTCGAGGGTGATGCTGACCTGCGGCAACTGCGTTTCCGGATCGTAGTCCTGCATCGCGTTGGTCACGCGGTCGCCGGTGACCACCACTTCTCTCTGAAGGCGCTGCATGCGGCCCTCGTACGGCATTTCCTCGACTTCCGAGGGACGGTCCTCCGGCAACGCCGCGAGGCGGATCTCGAGATTGGCGAACTTGTCGAGGATGCGCTTGGCCTCCGACGAGTCCTGCACGCCGGGAAGGTCGACCACGATGCGCGCGCGCCCGAGGCGCTGCACGATCGGCTCCGAGACGCCGAGTTCGTTGACCCGGTTGCGCAGGCTGATCATGTTCTGCGTGATGGCGTAGTTCTCGATCTCGTCGATGTAGGACGAGTCGACCTCGATGACCACGCCCGGCCGGCCGTCGACCAGGTCTTCGCTCATCTGGTAGTTGGGGAGCCCATAGTCCTCCGCGAGCAGTTCGATCGCGCGATCGCGCATCGCAGCGTCGGTGAAGCCGATCCTGATGGCCTGGTCCCGCACCAGATCCTGGGTGCGCGCGTAGCGGATGCGGGCGTCGCGGAGCTGATTCTTGACGTTTTTCGCTTCGTCTTCCAGGCGTTTGCCGATGGCGCTGTCGATGTCGACCTCGAGCACGAAGTGGATGCCGCCGGAGAGGTCGAGGCCTTTCGCCATCGGCTTGCCGCCGATGGACTCGAGCCATTCGGGGGTCGTCGAGGCCAGGTTCAGTGCGATGACGTAGGCGCGCGCCGTGTTGCTGGGGTTCAGCAGGTTGTCCAGGATGGGGCGACCCCTGAGCTGGTCCTCGTTGGTCTCGACCCGGATCAAGCCGCCCGATGGCGTGACTTCGCCGCGGATCACGGCGACGCCGGCGTCTTCCAGCGCGGCGACGGAAGCGTCGATGAGCGACTGGCTGACGTGCAGTTCCTGGTTCTCCGGCGCGATCTGCAGCGCGTAGTCGGGCGGATACAGGTTCGGCGCCGCGTAGATCATCCCCAGCAGGACGACGATGCAGATCATCACGTAGCGCCAGAGCGGGTAACGATTCAGCGGACGGCGCGTCGGGCGCCGCCCGCCCAGGAGGTCTTCGCCAATCACGTTCTTCTACCGCTGGTTGGCGCCGCCCGGGCAGGGTCGACGCGCGCGTCGCGGTTCATTTCTCATCGAGGGCTTTGAGGGTCCCCTTCGGCAGGGTCGAACCGACGGCGCTTTTCTGCAGTCGCACCTCGATGTTGCCCGCGACTCTCACCATGATGACATCGTCCTCGACCTTCGTTACCTGGCCCAGGATGCCGCCGGCGGTCACCACTTCGTCGCCCTTGGAGATGCTCGCCATCAGCGCCTGGTGCTCCTTGCGGCGCTTGGCCTGCGGCCGCCACAACAGGAAGTAGAAGATGGCGACGAAGCCGACCAGCAAAAGTATGTCGAAGCCCGCAAAGCCCCTGCCGGCCTCTGCCGCGTACGCAACGCTCTCAAAGTGGATCATTCGCTTGGGTTCCAGCCAGCCAACAGGGCTCGGGAGAGGCGCTGCAATGTACCCTGTTCAATGGCCTCGCGCAATTTGCCCATCAGCGCGTGGTAGTAGTGCAGGTTGTGGGTGGTCATGAGAATCGAGCCGAGGATTTCGCCGCAACGGTCGAGGTGATGCAGGTAGGCGCGGGAGAACCGCGCGCACGTGCTGCACGCGCAGGCGTCGTCCAGCGGCGCGTCGGCGTGGCGATGGGCCGCGTTGCGTATCTTCACGGTGCCCCGGGAGGTGAACGCGTAGCCGTTCCTGGCGTTCCGCGTCGGCAGCACGCAATCGAGCATGTCGACCCCGAGCCGCACCGACCGGAGGATGTCGGCCGGGGTGCCGACACCCATGAGGTATCGCGGCGCGGCATGCGGCATGTGCGGCATCAACGCGTCGAGGACGGCGTTCATCTCGGCCTTCGACTCGCCGACGGAGAGGCCGCCGATGGCGTAGCCGTCGAAGCCGATGTCGACCAGGGCCCCCAGGCTTTCGCGCCTCAGATCGTCGTACATGCCCCCCTGAACGATGCCGAACAGAGCGCCGGCATGGGCGCCGTGGGCGTCCCGGCACTGTTTCGCCCAGCGCATCGACAGCCGCATCGAGTCGCGGGCGGCCTGGCGGGACACCGGATGCGGGGTGCACTCGTCGAAGGCCATAACGAAGTCCGCGCCGAGATTGTGCTGCGCTTCGATGGAGCGTTCGGGGGAAAGGAACAGGGCATCGCCGTTGATCGGCGACCGGAAGGCCACGCCGCCCTCTTCCACCTTCCGCATCTCCGCGAGGCTGAACACCTGGTAGCCGCCGGAGTCGGTCAGGATCGGTCCCGGCCACTGCATGAAGGCATGCAGTCCGCCGAGCGCGGCGATCTCGGCGTCGCCCGGACGGAGCATCAGGTGGAACGTATTGCCGAGCACGATCCGCGTGCCGACCCCGGCGAGCGCTTCCGGGGTCATCGCCTTGACCGAGCCGTAGGTGCCGCAGGGCATGAACACGGGCGTTTCGACCTCGCCCCGGGGAGTGACGAGCCGTCCCCGGCGCGCGGCGCCGTCGGTGGCGAAGACTTCGAACGCCATCGTCATGCCCGCTCGCAGAACATCGCGTCGCCGTAGCTGAAGAGGCGATAGTTTTCCCGCACCGCCTCGGCGTAGGCGCGCATGACGCGGGCGTGGCCGGCGAACGCGGAGACCAGCATCAGCAACGTCGATTGCGGCAGGTGGAAGTTGGTGACGAGGGCGTCGACAACGCGGAACTCGTATCCCGGCGCGATGAAGAGGGCCGTCTCTCCGGTGCCGGGTCGCACGCTGCCGTCGTCGTCCGCCGCCGATTCGAGCGTCCGCACGACCGTGGTGCCCACGGCGACGACCCGGCCGCCGCACGCGTTGACGGCTTTCGCCGTCGCTTCCGGCACCTCGTAGCGTTCTTCGTGCATGCGGTGCTCGGACAGGTCTTCGGTGCGGACCGGCTGAAACGTGCCGGCGCCCACGTGCAGGGTGACGGGCGCGACCTCCGCGCCCTTGTCGCCGATCGCGCGCAACAGCGCCGCGTCGAAGTGCAGCCCCGCGGTCGGCGCAGCGACGGCCCCGGGGTGCTTGCCGTACACGGTCTGATAGCGCATCTCGTCCTCGGCGTTCGCCGGACGCGAGATGTACGGCGGCAGCGGCGTGCTGCCGTGGGCATCGAGAAACTCCAGCACGTCGCCGGGGAACCGAAGCAGGTAGAACTCGCCGCGACGCTCGATCACGGTCACAACCTCGCCGTCGACCATGAGTGAGCGACCGGGGTGCAGGGCCTTGCTGACTCGCACCTGGCAAAGCGCGCTGTCGAAGCCATCGATCCGCTCGACAAGGACTTCCGCCCGGCCACCGGAATCCTTGACCGCGCGCAACCGGGCCTTGATGACGCGCGTGTCGTTGACCACGAGGAGATCTTCCGGGCGCAGCAGGTCGACGATCTCGCGGAACTGCCGGTGCGCGACCGCATCGCCCTTGAGTTCCAGCAGCCGACTGTCCGTCCGCGCCGGCAGCGGCGTCCGGGCAATGAGGCGTTTCGGCAGGTGATAGGAGAAGTCTGAGCGTCGCATTGGCTTGACCGACCAACGGAAGCGGGATTGTAGCGCGATGGGCGTCCACGGGGGTGGGTGTCCCCAACGATCGATGGGTGTTCCCAATGATCGGATGGGGAAACCGCCCGCCGCCGGGTGCAGACCACCGAACGCGGCGTCTGCGCAAGTCGATTCGAGTTGTGGCGGTTCAGTCGTTGTCCGCGATCCGCGCCGCCTTCTCGCGGTCGTACCACCAGCCGTCCGGAAACGCGGGCCAGTAGTCCGGCTCGAAGGCGGGGATGCCGAACTTGTCCCAGTGCACCGTTCGGCGCGGGCCGACGGCGTACAAGGGAATCTGGTAGTACTGCCAGAGCAGCACACGATCGATCGCCCGGCAGGCGGCCACCATCTGATCGAGCGTGGTCGCGAGATTGGCCTGGATCACGAGACTGTCGAGCACCGGATCCGCGATCCCGGCCAGGTTCCGGGTCAGGGGGACGGTGGCGGCTTCCGAGTGGTAGGTCGCCTTCAGTTCGATGACCGGCGGCATGAGGATGTCCCGGTTCATCAGCACGGCGTCGAATTGGAAACCCCGCGCCAGGTTGATATAGCGCGTCGAATCCACGAGTTGGATGCTGCCTTCGATCCCGAGTTGCTTCAGCGACTCGAGATAGGGCAGCAGGATTCGTGCGTCTTCGGGATTCTGGGAGAGAAACGCCAGTTCGAAGGCGTCGCCGGCGCCATTGCGAAGCGCTCCGCCCTCGACCCGCCATCCGGCCTCGCGCAACAGTTGACGGGCCTGGAGCAGGGTCTCGCGGCGGGCTTGCGGCGTCGCGACCTCCTGAAAGCGAAACGGACGCGCGAATAGCTCGGGCGGCAGGTCTGCCCGGTGGGGTTCGAGCAGCGCGAGTTCGTCCCGGCTCGGCAGGTCCGTTGCCGCGAGCATCGTGTCCGGCCAGTAGCTGTGGGCCCGTTTGCGATAGCCGTGGTGCAGCGTCCGGTTCTGCCACTCGAAATCCATCGCCAGCGTCAGCGCACGCCGGACGCGCCGGTCCTGGAACTTGTCCCGGCGGACATTGAGAGCGATCGCGCTTCGCACCCCCACCTCGATGCCGAACTTCCGGTGGATCTTGCGTATCCAGCCCTTGTCGAGGGCGGGGATGTCGTAGGACCGGTGCCAGTAGCGCACGTCGGGCTCCGTGAAGATGTCGATCAGGCCCTTGCGGAACGCCTCGCGGGTCACAGTGGCGTCGCGGTAGACGTCGTAGCGGACGGTGTCGAAATTGTATCGGCCGCGATTGACGGGAATGTCGCGCCCCCAGTAGTCCGGATCCCTTTTCCAGGTGACGTGGCGAGCTTGCTTGATGTCCGCGATCTCGTACGGACCGCTGGACACCGGCGGCTCCAACGTCACCTGGGTCGGATCCCGTTGCCGCCAGTAGTGCGCGGGGAGGATGGCGGTGAACTGCATCATGACCACGTTGTTGAGCGTCAGGGGCGTGTGCAGGTGCACCGCCACGTGTCGATCATCGAGCGCTTCCACGTCCCGGACGAAGTCGAAGTACATGCCGGACTGGATCTGTTGCCGCAGCGCGTCCAGCGTGAACACCACGTCGTCGCTGGTGATGGGAACGCCATCGCGCCAGCGGGCGTCGGGATGAATTCGAAACACGATCGCGAGGCGGTCATCGGCGACGGCGATGCCGTCGGCGAGGCGCCCGTAGAACGCGCTGATCTCGTCGCCGGCACGAATGAGCAACGTATCGGAACTGAACCCGAACCCCGTTGGCACACCGACCGCCCCCTCGACGAGCGGGGCCAGATTGTTGAACGCGCTTCCGGTCGACAGCACCAGCGCACCGCCCTTCGGCGCATTGGGGTGCAGATAGTCGAGATGGGTGAAGTCGCTCGGGTACTTGAGCTCGTGGAAGAACGCGATGCCGTGCCCGAAGGACAGCTCGTCGAGGTCGAGGTCGGTCCCGGCGATGGCCGTAACCGCGCCGGCCGACAACCAGGCGACGAGCAGAGCCCGACCCGGGCGCCATAAAACCTGTCGCCCCGCCGGATGCCATGATTCACCCCCGTCCAAACCCACCTGTCATCCTGCCTGCCGCAGCATCCGCGAGGCGGTTTGCCTGATCGGCTCACGATCCGAGAACTTGCACCGCGTCGCCACTGCTTCCCTCTGCTCTCTGTCGCGAGGCGCGTCATCGCAACGCTTGACGGCGCTACCAGATCCCGTCGAATTACCCGCTCGGCCACGGGGGCGCAGCCTTGCGGGCAGGAAGGCGTCGGTCAGCGATGTCCGGTCGCGGTCCGTCAAATCCGACCCCGAGTCTTGTCCGACAAAAGCTATGGCAATCCAATGTGGTTGGCAATCGGCAGGTATGCCCCATACCGGCCAACGGCAGCCGCCGGCGGCCCGGACACGGGTGTCGGCCGGCCGCACCTGCCGATCGGCACCGAAATCCGCAGACGGACTAGAATCGCTTACACGCACCATGCGGGAGATGGATTTGGCGCCCTATGTTCTGATCGGCATGGTCCTGGGCCTGATCGTCGGCTTGCTGGCCAGCGCCGCGACCGATGATTTTGGGCCGTCGCTTCTCTACTGGGGGCTGATTGGCGGCCTCGGGGGGTGGGTCCTTCACCTCAGTTTTCGCGTCAGGGAAGTTGAGATAGCCCAGGAACTGGAAGCGGCGCGCGGGGCCGATGCGCCGCTTGGTCGGCGCGAACAGCCGGGGGTGCACGAACCGGAGGCGGAGCTGTCCAGCGCGATCCCCGTCGCGGGTGAGGCCGCAGCAGCGGATACCGGGGGGCCGTCGCAAACTCCTTCGTCCCGTCGGGAAACGGATGACGACATATGGGCACAGGCACCGGCCCGCGCAAAGTCCGAACCGGAGTCCGGCCCATCCGCCGTGGACCGGACTATCGAAGCGGCGAAAAAGTGGTTCACGACCGGCAACGTGCCGGTGAAAGTCGGAGTCGTAGTCGTTCTCTTCGGCGTCGGCTTCTTCATCAACTACGCCATCGACCACGAGCTGTTCACGTTTCCCGTATGGGCCCGGCTGGCGGGGTTGGCGCTATTCGGCCTCGCCCTGTTCGGTGTCGGCTGGCGTCTGCGGAAGGACCGGGAGATTTACGCGCTCAGCCTCCAGGGCGGGGGCCTGGGCGTTCTCTATCTCACAACCTACGCGGCGTTCGAGTTCTACGCGCTTGTGCCGGCGACGGTTGCGTTTGGGGCCATGGTGGTCGTCACGGTGGCGACGGGCTTCGTCGCCGTGATCCAGAACTCCCGCACGCTGATAGTGCTGGGCGTCGCGGGGGGATTCCTCGCGCCCCTTCTCGCCGCCACGGAGACGGGAGACCACGTCGCGCTATTCAGCTACTACGCCGTGCTGAACGCGGCAATCCTGACCGTCGCCTGGTTCAAGGCGTGGCGGATGCTCAACCTGCTTGGCTTCGCGTTCACCTTTGTGATTGCCGGCATATGGGGCTACGAGGCCTATCTACCCGAGCACTTCGCCACGACCGAGCCCTTCCTCGTGCTGTTCGTGCTGATGTACATCGGCATCGCGGTGCTGTTCGCCCTGCGCCGCCCGCCCAACCTGCACGGCTTCGTCGACAGCGCCGTGGTCTTCGGCACGCCGCTTATCGGGTTCACCTTGCAGACGCGGCTAGTGGAGAGCGAAACCGGGCTCGCGTGGACGGCCGGAGGTCTGGCGGCGCTTTATGCCGTGCTTGGCGCGGGGCTGTGGCGGACCAGCGATCTGCGCGCGCTGGCGATGTGCTTCATCGGGTTGGCGTTCGTATTCCTGGCGTTGGCGTTTCCGCTTGCGCTGGATGACCGCTGGACGTGCGCCGCCTGGGCGGCGCAGGGCGCGACGCTGGCCTGGTTCGGCATGCGCAACGGGTCGCGGCTGCTGGCTTTTGCCGGCGCCGCGCTGCAATTCGCCGCCGCGGCGGCGCACGTTCGGGCGGGGCTGCCCGGCGACGTCGACACGCCTTTGCTGAACGGTCCTTTCCTGACCGGTGCGGTGCTGGCGCTGGCCGGCTGGACGGTCGCCTGGATCTTCGATCACGGCACGCTATCGCCGCGCGCTCAACGCGCGTGGACGCGCATCATGCTGATCTGGGCGGGCGCGTGGTGGTTCTGGACGGTCGGCTGGGAAATTGAAGATTTCGTGGTCGACGGCGGGCGCAGCGCCTGGCTCGGCGCGGTCGCGCTCTCGGCGGTCGCGACCATGCTCGTCGCGAAGATGCTGGGATGGCGGCGACTCGACTCCCTCGCCCTCGTGCTGCTGCCCCTCATGGTGGTGACGCTCTTCCTCAACCTCGGGTTGGACGCGCAACCGCATCTCCTGGAGAACTATGGCTGGCTCGCCTGGCCGTTCGCGCTGGGCGTCCAATATGGATTCCTTTACTACCGGGAGGGCGCCTATCCCAGGCTCACGCCGTACCTGCATATAGGCGCCTACTGGGCATTGACGGTGCTGATCGCAAGCGAAGTCCATTGGCTCGTGGGGAGCGTGGCCGGAGGCGACTGGCCCCTTGCGGCCGCCGGCGCGACGGCGGCCGCGCTGGCGTTGGCGACCGGTATGGCGCGCGGGAAACTGCCGTGGCCGCTTGAGCAACATTGGCGTTCGTATTCAACTTGGGGGGTTCCGGCGGTGGCGGGCGCCGCGGGCCTGTTGGTCCTGGCCGCCAGCCTGAGCTCCGACGGGGCCGCAACGCCGCTCCCCTATCTTCCGCTGCTCAACCCGCTGACGATTGCGGCGGTCGTGACGGGTGTCGCGGTCTGGTTTGCTCTCGACCTAAAGGCGCGGCGTTCCGATACGCGAGCCATCCTGCCAATGCTCGCCGTGGTCAGCCTCGTTCTCCTGTCGATGGAAGTGGCGCGCGGGGTCCACCACTTCGCCGGTGTTCCGTTCACGGCCACCGACCTTGCCGGATCTGCGATCTTCCAGGCGGGACTGTCGCTGGTTTGGGGAGCCGCGGGGCTCGCCGGCATGGTGGTCGGCGCGATTCGGGAACGCCGGGATGTCTGGATCGGCGGGGCTGTCGTGATGGCTGTCGTGATCCTGAAGCTGTTTGTCGTGGAACTCGGCAACGTCGGCACGCTGAGCCGGGTGGTGTCTTTCCTCGGTGTCGGCCTGCTGCTGCTCATCGTCGGTTATTTCGCGCCGGTGCCGAAGGGCCGGAACGAAGCGGCGGACGCCGAAGCCCCCACAGTGTCCACCAAGACATGACAGTGGGTGAGCTCGGAGGGATGGCGAATCCGTCAGTCCGCCCAGGATAGGCTCCAGTTCCGCCGCATAGCTGACCCGACGGCCAGGCGATTCAAAGAGTCGGACGCGCGCCGCACTTCAAATGCCGACGTTGACCCCCGCTTGGGTCGCGGATACATTGCCGACCCGCCAGCTTCCCGCCTGGGTGGCGAAATTGGTAGACGCGCCAGACTCAAAATCTGGTAGGGGCGACCCTGTGAGAGTTCGAGTCTCTCCCCAGGCACCAAACCCAACATTTCATGGCGTTCCCCTTCGTCTCGTTTGGTCCAATAAGACATTGTTTTTACTTATAAAGTGATAAACATGGAGTCTTGACGCGTTCCTCGACTTCGCGCAGAATCTCGCCCATCGTGTGGGTATGAATGTGGGTATACGGTGGGGAAAACTGACCGCCGCAGAGGTTCGAAGAGCCATGCTTCCTGGTCGTTACGGCGATGGAGACACGCTGTACCTCAACGTCACGCCGACCGGGACCAAGTTTATGTGTAGCTCCACATAAGCAGGCGTGAGCGAAGGTCCCGTCCTTCTTGACGGCCGCCGGCCTCCGGCAGCGCTTGAGCGAGCATTATGTGGCCGGGGTCCGGCGGAGGCTGGCGGGCGGTACGAAGCCCTCGGGAAGTCTGCCGCTCCACTAAGCGACGAGGGTTGGAAGGTCCATGTCGGTCTCCTGTTCAGGTGTTGCGACGCGAAGTGCGTCGGTGCCTGAACGGGCGGCGCGCGCGCAGGGCGGTCGCCTCGCGCCAGCGAGGTCGGAGCGAAGCGGAGAACCGTCTGGTTGACCGCGCGAGCACGCGTGACAACCTGGGACACATCGACGGACGTGTGCCCTATCGCCCCGGTGCGGCGAGACAGTGCTGCCACGCGAGCGGGATGTCCCGGCACGGATTGGTGGAACCGTGTGGAAGTCATGGACGCGGCCAGTAACAGTTGGTCGTCAATCAGGCATACGTCGGGGTCGTGCCGTCGGTGAGCGTTCGGGCAGACCACTTTCGATGCCACGTCGGCATCGGCGCCCGGAGGGCGCAAGCGTTAGCGATCATTACCCGAAGGGACGAGACCGCCTGCGGGCTCGGTCGCCGTAGGCGATAGAGCGCGAGCCGCAAGGCGGCGTTATGTTGATCTCTACATAACGCTGCTTATGTTGAGTAGCCCGTTATGGTGAGTGTGAGCGTCCCGCCCGGCAGTAGCGCCGGTTTCCGGGCCGGGACGCTTCACATAACTACGCCCTTTGCGCGTCGGCGAGGACGGCGAGCAGGCGGTCGGTCGCGCCGGTGAACGAGCCCTTGACGATGCTGGGCGGCAGCTTCGCCGCCAGGATCTCGAGCTTCTCGACCGGGTCCACCCGGAGGTAGGCCTCGGTGCTCTGGATGCTGGCGTGGCCCAGCCACAGGGACACCTTGCGGATGTCCCCTGTGGCCACCAGTGTATGCATTGCGCACGAGTGTCGGAGCACGTGCGGAGACACCCGTTTCCCAACCATGGAGGGCGTCCGCCGCCGAGCGCTTTCGACGTGCAGCGCCAGACGATGGGCGAAGCCATGCCGGCTCATGGCGAAGCCGCGCGAGTTGAGGAACAGATGCTCGTCGGCACCTGTCGGTCTCACCGCCAGCCAGTCGCGAAGCACGGCCCGGGTCTGCTTCCACAGGGGCAGCCGCCTCTGGCGACGGCCTTTTCCGCGGACGAGGACGGTGTCCAGCGCTGCATCGAGGTCGGTGCATGGCAGCCCCGCCGCGTAGGTGAGATGCAGCATCGCACGATCCCGGACACCGGCGCGGGTGCCGGCATCCGGCGCGTCGAGCAGGGACTGGACCTCGTCACTGTCGAGATAGTCGATCAGGGGCAGATCGCGCCGTTTCGGCGGTACGGCGTGGATCTGTCCGGCGATGTCGAGGCATGCGGGCACCCGGTACTCCAGGTAGCGGAAGAACGACTTGATCGCGGCAAGCCGCGCATTGCGGGCGCTGACCGAGTTGCCGCGTTCGCGCTGCAGGGCGTCGAGGAAGTCCAGCACCAGCGGCGCGGTCAGTTGCTCGACGACCAGGTTGCAGGGCCGCACCCCGAGGCGCTCGGAAGCGAAGCAGGCGAGCATCTGGAAGGCGTACGCGTAGCTCTCGACCGTGCGCGGGCTCGCCCGCCGATCGCGGGGCAGGTATTCGCGGAGGAAGGCACCCAGGTGTGTTGCCAACGGCGTCATGTTGCACTCCTCCCGTCGTATCGCTGTTCCGCCGCCAAGGCGACCTGCCGCATCAACGCCGGCGTGGCTTCCAGGTACCAGCAGGTCGAAGCGATGTCGCCGTGGCCGAGATACGTGCTCAGCGCCAGCATGTGGCGATTCGCGCCGTCCCGGCTCGCCGTGCTCGCGCGCTCGAGTGCCCGGACAGCGAAGCAGTGCCTCGGATCGTGCAGGCGGAAGCCGCCGCCCTTCCCAGGTCCCCGCCGCAACCCGAGCTGGCAGGCGAGGTCGGTGAAGGTTTTCGTCACGCTGTCCGGGCTTGGCGGCCTCCCGTTCTGCAGCACGAACAGGTGATCGCCACCGCTCCCCGCGCTTGCGCGCAGTTGCAGGTACCGCTCCAGCGCACACCACGTGCTGCCGTGCAGCGGAACCAGCCTGCTCTTGCGGAACTTGGTTTCCCTGACCAGCAGCCCGTCCGACGTCACGTCCCCAAGCCGCAACGCCACGGCTTCCGACCTGCGAAGTCCCGTCACGACCATGAGTCCGAACAGTGAAGTGGAACGTGTGCGGCGTGATCGAGCCAGGGGGGCCGATCGATAGCGCGGCGTCGATCAGCCGGCGGATGTCCGCTTGCGACAGCAGGTGCGGTGCCGGTCGGACCTTCTGCCCGGGGCCGATCGCGCTGGGTGGAACCTCGTGACGCTCGTCCTCCGCGCGGACCCATCGCGCGAAGCAGCGGAGCGCGCTCAGCCGGGTCCGCACAGTTGACGGCGAAGGCGCTGCCCCGGCCCACTCGACCATTCTGACGGCGACCGTGACGTCGTCCCCGTGGGCCTCGGCGTAGCTGACGTAGCGACGGAGAAGACGCTCCTCGCTATCCATCTTGTAGCCCTGGCCCCGTTTGAACGCGATGTAGCGTTCCGCACCGGATCTCAGTGTCATCGGAGATCCCCCATCCACGGTTCGGCCACCTCCTTCAGCATGGCAACGTCGACCTTGGCGTAGATCGCGGTGCTGGCCGGCGCCCGATGGCGAAGCAGCGTCCCTGCGAGGTCCAGCGTTGCGCCCGACCGCACCAGTCCGGTCGCGACCGAGTGTCGGAAGGCATGGGCGCCGCGGCGCCCCGGTCCGCGGACGCCCGCTCGCCGCAGCGCGCGTCGGGCCACTGTCGAGATGGTGTGGCCGTCGAGGGGTCGAGACGCTCCGAGGATGCGGAGGAACACCTTCTCCTCCTCCACCCGCGGCCGGACATGCTCGATGTATTCCAGCAGAGCATCGCCGACATCCTGCGGAAGCGGCAGGCCCGAGAAGACCCCGTACTTGCCGGATACGACGAGGCGGGCGCGCGCCCAGTCCATGTCGTTCAGACGAAGCCGGCTCACCTCGCCTGCGCGGAGACCGAGCCGTGCAAGCAGCAGCAGGATGGCACGGTTCCGGACGCCGATCGCCGTGGAGGGATCGCACGTGGCGATTGCCCGTTCGATGTCTTCCGGCGGAAGGTGCTTCGGCAAGGCCGCGAGCGCCCAGTTGCGCGCCGTCGGTACCGCACCCAGCAGTCCCGCATCGCACTGGCCGGTCGAGGCGAGGTGGCGCAGATAGGCGCGGAAGGCGGTGGTCAGACCTTGAGCACGCTTCCACGACACGCCCTCGAACTGCCGCAGGACCGCGTCCCTGAGAAGTGCCGCGTCGTACTGAGCGACGTCGTGCCCGATGCGTTCAGCAGCGAACGCAGAGTGCGGATGTAGACGTCCGCGCTGCACTCCGTGATGCCACGCTCCCGCAACAACCACTGCCGGAACGGGGCCAAGCGCGGATCCGGCGGGGTGGGTTGGCACACGGGGTGTCCTGCCCGGGCATCGCCACCGGCCCGGAAGTCCGCGAAGCGCAAGACCCTGGCCGCGACCCTTCGACCGCCGCGCAATGGCTTGACCGGAGGACGCCACGGTGGTCCCAGACACAGGCAGTCGTGCGAGGCAAAACTCGCTGCCACGTCGGCATCGACCCGGTTCAACGGGATCCTGCACTGGTGCAGCCAAACGACGAGGTGGGTGAAGGTGCGCCGGTAGGTGTCCGCCGTGGACGGCTGGAAGCCCTGGGCTAGCAGGGATCGAGCGTACGCTTCCGCCAGATGGAAGCCTTCCACCACCTCTCCCGGATGGCGAACGAGACCCCGCGCTTCCAGGAACCGCACGAACCGAACCGCTCCGTACGCGGATAGCCGGGGCGTAGGGGCGGGCCAGCTGCGATCCGCGAAGCCCGCGCACTTGCATGAATGGCGGGCAAAGATGCGAAGCATGGCATCGTCAGCGTCCGCGAGCCGCCCGCCCACGTTCTCGAGCCAGAGCACGAAGTGTCTGGCGCCCCGGGCGTACCGCGGAGCGCTGGCGTTCAAGCCGTCTCGCCTCAAGCTCTGCTCGAACTCGACGATGAGATCGTCGAGGAGCCCAGGTTGGCTGGTGTCTTTGGACATATGGTTCTCCTGTTGTTGTCCCAGTCGGGAACCGTCAGGAGAACGTGGTTATGGTGAGTATCCAACCGACCGGGGCCGCGGCGTCTGCACGACTCGCCGGCCAACTCTCCATAACGGGCTACTCAACATAAGCAACGCCCAAGAAAGGTAGCCCGGCGAGGTTGCCGCCGTCGCCGGTTCCGCATGGCCGGACGGCTGACGGGGGTCCGCTCACGTTGCATTTCCTCGCCCAGCAGCTAGCCTGTCAGGGAAGACAAGCCGAACGCTGCGCCAGCGACGGGTAACCATGAACGACGAACCGATCGACAGGAATCCCGACATCCTCGGCGGCACGCCCGTGTTCGCCCGCACGAGGGTCCCGGTGCACGTACTCATGGAGTACCTCGAAGCGGGCGATCAGCTCGATGAATTCCTACAGGACTTCCCTTCGGTGTCCCGGGATCAAGCCGTCGCGGTGCTGGAAAAAAGGCAGGGTGACACTCGCCGGCGAGCAGGATGAGGGCTGCTGCCTGACAAGTCGGTTCCCCGGCCCGCTACGGACGTCCTTTCCAGCCGACTTACGAGATTCGAACTGTCCCTGAGACGGGATGGCCGGAACTGGGGACGGCGGGCGGTTCCGCGTCGCTACGGACACAGTGGATTCAATGCGCGAGGATCAAGAAGTCGAAGGTGGCTATGCGGAGGACGATTGCTCCCAGTCAGTTTGGCGATTGGACAGGCTTTTCGAAGGATTGACGCGTTGGTCGGCGAGGTCAGCAAGATGAAGGACGAACCAACCCGGGTCGACGGGACCGCGTGGTGGGATGAAGAGAAGTTGACGGCTCAGTTGCGGGAGGCTATTGCCACCTGGGAACGTCACTACGCTCAGCAACCGGTCCAGCGGGACTTCGTTGCGCACGCCGAGAACGTGTCGGCTTGGATCGCAATGACCTGCGCACACTCGTTGGTCGAACAGGCGCTGAAAGCCGTCTTGCGGAAACGAGGGAAGGCTGAGGCCGAGCTACATGGGGTCGCCGGGCACGACTTGGGCACCCTGTACGACGCGCTGCCGCCCGGGGACAAACGCGCCGCCGAGCAGGGGTTGCTGGCTTTTGCGGGACGATATGGCGGAATGCCCTGGGCAGGAGTTGCAGAGTTTCTGGGCAGCGTTGCCCGCGACTACGAGGGTTGGCGCTATCTGCTCATTGAACTGCCGCCAGAGGATCTGTCGACGACGCATCCCGAGGCGCTGCTGGCCGTCGTCAAGGCGCTCGTGAGTATTCTGGCCCTGCCGACCGGTGAAGGCCCGGATTTCCCACAGCCAGACGAACGTTCTGCCCGGACAGCCCCGGCTCAAAGCGAGGGTGCGATACCGACCGATGCCAAGCGTGAAAAGCAATGGCGGGAAGAGAAGTTCCGAGTCGACGGGCTCAACAAGGCGTCGGAACGTCTCAAGCTGCACCTTGGCGACAACTATCGCTTGGTGGATTCGATCGATTCCAATCACCACCAGAGGGCATCGGACTGGATGGCGATCGTGTGCGGCTATTCGCTCGTCGAACAAGCCATCAAAGCGCTCCTGCACCGACGCGGTGATCCCCGGGCCGAGCGACACGGATTCGCTGGTCACCATATCGACAAGCTGTACAAGTGGTTGCCTGAAGCGGACAAGGCGGTGATCGAACTGGGGTTCGCCGCGTACAGATCCCTCTTTGAGGAGATCGCCAATTCCAGCGCATCGGAGTTCCTGCGCCGCGTGGGCCGCTCCTACAACGATTGGCGCTACTTGTTGGTTGAGCGGCCCCGCAAGCAGTTGTCGGCGATTCATCCGGCTGCGCTCGTTGAGGTCGCCGGCCTCGTGGTCGAGATTCTGGTGAACGAGACGCTCACCGATCACGGCATGCACTATGTGGCAAGGCGGCTACATGACCGGATTCGGTTGTCTGGGATCATCGAGGCTGTGCAGGAACGGACGCTGGAACGGAACGAAAACGGCTTGCCTCAGGAGGCGATAGACCCGCTGAATGACTGGCTGCGCGAAGCGCCCAACCTGCTGACCGGATTCGCGTCCTACCTTCACGGCAAGACCCCGGATTCGGATCTGGTGGCTGACGTGTTGAGGCGGGCGGAACGGCGGCTGGATCAGGCGGCAGCGCGTCCAGGAGGTCTCGATCTTCGGCGGTTCATGGAGCGGGCTAGGGCTACCGAGTAGTCACATATTGACGTGGCAACGGGTTAGGTTTTCTGCCTCAGGGCGTGTTTGCGGCCTTCCTTGAACCCGGTTTCGAAGCCGGTCTGGAGCCCGATTCGGTGGCCCAGCGAGGCACTGGTGAGACGGGTCTGCCCATGCCACATGACCTGATGACCGGGGTCGGGATCGTGCTTGCGGTTGCGATAGCCGCCGAGGTGGGCCACCAGGCGTACGGCATCGCCGAGTCCTTCCGGTGCCGACAGGCCGTGCTGGTGGGCATAGTCGCGCAGGAAGGCGAGTTCGTGGTCGGTGAACATCAGTTGCGGTTCGCAGTCGGGCACCTGGCGTCCGAGCAGCGTCATGACCATGATGCGCCAGGCGATGACGGCATTGATGGCGATGGCCCGCCGCAATCTGTCTGCCGTGCGGAACAGCAGGTGCTCCACCCCGCAGCCTGATTTGAGCACCCGGAAGAAGTCCTCGATGCGCCATCTCTGGAGGTAGAAGCCGACGATGTCGGCGGCCTGTGACGGTGTCTCGACCTGACACGTGGTCAGCAGGAACCACTGGACGGGGTCCTCGTCTTCGGGTGGGTGGCGTTCCACGATGTGGACCGCCCAGACCGTCATCGGTGCGCGCCCTTTCATGGTCTGTGTCGCCGGCAGGGTGACGCGGCGGAACCGCAGGTCACAGGTGGCCAGGCGCTTGCGGCGTGCCGGACGCGCCTTCTTCCTGGAGGACTTGGGCCGTGCCGTGAGTCCGTCGATCTCGACATCGATCAGGCCATCGGGCTCGCCACCGCGCATGACGGCAAAGAGCTTCGATGGTCCCAGAACCCGGTCGTGCGTGGCACGGACCAGCAACTCCACCCGTGGATGGCGGCGCTGCTGATCGAACAGCTCGAAGCGGTCCGCCTCCCGGTCGCAGACATAGATGATCCTGGTCTTGCCCGTGACCTCCCGTGCCGCCCGCGCCACATCGCCGAACCCGTCAAGCCAGCGCCGTGTCTGACGCCGTGTCCCCTCCCGGGACACCTCCTGATCGAAGTTCAGGTCCAGCACCCCAAGCGGCAGACCGGTCCCGGCCACGGCCAGGGTCGCATGCAGCGACAACCCCAGGCTCTTCGCGCCGGTCTGGTTCTTGCCGATGACCTCCAGGCCGTCGCAGCCGGGGCGCGTCGAGAAGCTCAGATCGGTGCCGTCCCGCAGCGCCAGCACCGTGGTCTGACCACGGATCCGCTGCACGCTGCGCTCCCGGTGCGGCGCAAGAATCGCCGGAACCGTGACGTCCGACTCCGCGGGCGCCTCGATCAGACGGTAGAACCCGGTGATCTCCTTGCCGCCACTGGCGCTGCTGGCGTTGATCTTCCCTCCCGGGTAGGACGCCAGAAGACCCGCGCTCTTCACCAGACGTGCCGACAGTCGCTTGTCACCCAACGGCGCTCCTCCAAACTCGTTGGCGGCCCACGCGGCCGCGTTCAGGCCCGCTCCCGGCTCCAGCACCGGGGCATGATCAACCCACTCGACCCCGAGCCGGCGACGCCAGTCCGCTGCCAAGGCGTGCATGAACACCGTCTTGACCGTCTGCCCACGCTGCTTCCTCGCATCCTGACGGCCCCGCCCCGCGGTGCGGCCGACCATGAGGAAGTTGGCCGCTCTCAGACAGGTGCCCGCCACACCGGCATCGGCAAAGCTCTCCACCAGCCAGGGACGATAGCCGTAGCGGGCCTCGAAGTCCCGCGGCAGACGCCGCAGCACCCGCCCCAGCGCATGGCTCGCCAGGTGCGCACAGAAAACCGAAGGACGGATCAGGAAGCGGCTCAGGCAAACAGCCCGGTGCAGGTGGTCACGGCGCACTGCATCGCTCCACGCCATCCAGTGATCACGCGCCGACACCCGCAGGGCCGCGGCAGAGAACCCGACGCAACCCAGCCAGCCATGGGCCGAGCCCACGAGGTGGCGCACCTGACAACCGGCAAAGGTCGTCATGCCATGGGGATGTTCGTGCGCCATCAGCGTGTTCCACACTTCACGCTCACAGCGCTGCGTCACCATCCGGATATCGAGATCCCGGATCCGGGCCGGGTGTCGTGGAACATCGACCGGCTCGTCAACCGCGGCCTCAAGCTGGCGCGGCCTGTTCGCCACCGCTGCCCGTGGTGCCGGCAGGACAATCTCCGGCGACGCCCGAGCCAGCGTCGCCAGCGCCTTCATGCAGCCCGCAAGCTGCAGACGGCCGCGCGTGTCGACGAAGGAGAACTCCCCGCAGATCCTGCGGGCAAAGGCCCGCCGGCTGTCGAACCGCTCCTGCGACAGAATAGCGACGATCCGCAAACGTGCCGCCTCGTCGCGCAGCGTGCGGCTGATCTGGGACTGGGCCATGGTGGCGCAGGTGTACAGGACGACAGGCCCATTGTCCAGCCCTTTTTATGACTACTCGGTAGGGCTAGGGATGATCAAGCCAGTCCACTGAAATGGGACTCGGCCAACTGCCTGTTCGTCAGGGGCTAGCAGGTAAACGTGTCCGTTGTTGTGGTGGCGAGACGGTGCCCAACGGGTTCAACGCCGTTCGCGAGGTCGCCTTCGGAGCAAGGACTGCAGGGATTGCGGGCGGACGAATCGTGTAAAGGCGCTCGGCGGTCGCCGAGTTCCGCCGGGCGACGGGAGCGGCGAACGGCTTTGGCCTCGTGCCGTTGCGTGGGATAATAGGCAATCAGAGCGGCGGCAATCAGAGCGGCGGCAATGAGGCGAGGCTATGGCCGAACAGGATTTCAGCGAGTTCATAAGGCGAAAGACCGCGCCGGACCAGTCCGAGTCCGGAAAGGTCATCGACTGGACGAAGCGCCGGGTGGACTGGCTCCGAGAGCTTGATGCGTTGTACGCGAGGATGGAAGACCATCTCAAGCCCTATACGCAGCCGGGCGAGATCAAGATCGAACGCGCGCGAATACAACTGAGGGAGGATCATCTCGGGAGCTACGAGGCCGACAAGCTGACCTTCAAGATCGGTCGCGAAAAGATCGTGGCGAAGCCCGTCGGCACACTGCTCATCGGCGCCAGCGGCCGGGTGGACCTGTCGGGGCCACGCGGAACCCTCAAGATCGTGCTGCTCGCCAAGGGCGGGCCGGTTCTCACCACCAGAATCGAACACGGCGGCGTCAGTGAAGAGTCGAGCCGCTCGATGGTGCGGGGCGATGTCGAGGAAGCGGGCTGGTACATCGAGACCCCGCCCCCGGAGAGCGTCGTCGTCGCGTTCGGCGAGGACTCGTTCCGGGACGCAATCATGGAAGTTTCGGATGGCTAGACGGGTATCGTTGTCGGGAACGCATCTCGCAGCGAACCAGGTGGCCGAACATCACGCAGTGGTCGAAGAGGCAATCCACTTCTACTACATGGAGGCGAGCCCCGGTTTCGAGATGAGATTCGCGTTGTACACCGAGGAGGAAGTCTTGGCGGAGCGCGACGAGCGGCTGTACGAGGCAGGCGCGGCGTCAGCCATGATGGTGCTGGCCTCGATCGAGGCGGCGTTCCGGGTCGACTATCTGCGGCGCTGCTACGCGAGGTACAGGGACGGGCTATCGCGGACGTTCCGGGAACTCTACCGGGACAAGGGGGCAAGAGTTCGGCTATCGGAGGATCTGCTCGAGGCGTGGAAGATCCACGGCGACATGGCGGCGAGGCTCGTGGAGGATATCCGCCGCGCGTTCGGCTACCGGCACTGGCTGGCCCACGGCCGTTACTACGTCGCCAGGCTCGGCCGCCAGTACGACTTCGCTAGCGTGTACAACCTGGCGCGGGACGTCGAGGCCGCGCTCTCGTCCGGGCGGTCGAGCGACTGAGCGGCGGCAGGACCGCGCGGGACGACGTGGGTGATCCGGGGTCGGGAGAACCGGAACTTGCCGGGCAGGATCGGCGGCGCGCGGCTCAGTAAGGCATCAGTATATCGCCGGCTCGGCGAAAAAGAGGCGTGGGCGATCGCAGGGAGCCCGGTTTGGCGAAGTGGCAGAATCGGTGCGGCGGTTCGGCAAGGAGCAGTGGATGCCGGGAACGCTACTAAAGGGTCGTGTTCGTGTCAGTGGCGTCACATGCCGAACGAACGATTGTGGCAAGTAAGTCGGGGGCCGGTGGGCCGGTCGCCCTGCCGGTGACGGCGGATCGAGCCTTCTTGATGTGGGTAAGATCGTGGGTAGGGCAAAGATTGAATACCTGAATAATCGTTAAATATCATTTAGTTAAGATATTTCTGCGAGTCTCTCCCCAAGCACCGGTTATTCTGTCGGCACAAGACTTGTAACCGTTCGGGCAATCCGGTATTCGGGCGTTTCCTGGGATGCCCGAGGTGCCCGACATATCGCTCTTCGTTGCGTTCCTCGGCGAGGATGCGTGAAATAGCTGCGCGGCGTCCCGGCACGACCGAACAGTTACCAAGACTTGAGGTTGCACTGGTCGATCGCAATCATCGAATGGACGCGTTCAATCGCGCCTGTTGGCCCGGACCTCAATCGCATGGCACGCATCCATCAATGCGTCGAACGGCTCCGCATCGTCGAGCAGCCACCCGCCATCCACCATCCGCGCGTAGTCCTCCGCCAACGCCACGAGCGCGTCTCCCACCGGAACGAGCCTCAAACCGCCCGCGACCACCGCCCGGTAGTCGACCCAGTCTCCCGATGCGTCCTTCTCGCGGAAGAACGCTTCCTTGTGCGCCGCAACCCCCTCCGCGATCCCGCCGTCCGCCAGAGCGCGGGCCACAATGCCAGCGTCGTCGAGCCGCGCCAGATCGTGCCAGTGCCGGGCGAACCCCTCGCCGCAGACCCGCCGCTGCACGCAGAATACGTGCACCGCCGTCGCCTTTTCCCAGAACGTCCGCTCCGCCTGCAGGACGCGCGGCTGGGCCGTCGGGAACTCGACGCCCGGCACATGGTCCGCCGCATCGCAGCGGATCGGCATCGGCGCACTCGGCTCCCCCGTCGCCCGGCCGCCGAACTCCAGCCTCACCTCCGGTCGCCCGTAGCTTGTTCCCTCGTTCAACGGGACGTGGCGGATGCACACGTCGGCGTCTTTGACCTCGACCTCTCCATCGGGCTCGACGACCCGCAACGCCGACGCAACGGCCGGCTAGGCGACATCATGCGCCCACTTGCGCAAGGCTTCGCGCACCGCCTTTGTCCACTTTCGTTCCTGGCTCCGGTTCGGCGGCAGAGCATGCCGGCGATTCCGCACCAACTCCGGTACAAGCGCTCGAATGTCGTGGGTCAGGTCGACATCCTCCGAGAAGCGCCGAATCGCCCCGTAGGTCTTGGACAGCGACGTGCCGCCCTTGAAAACGAGCGATGCCCCGAGCGGGCCCGCGAACAAGGTCTCGAGCGACCACACGACCCAGACGTCCTTTTCCAGCAGATAAGCGAGCCGGCCGGATACGCTGGCCGCAACATCGAGAACCTCCCGGCGATCGCCGTGGGCCAGATCCAGAAACAGCTCAGCCATGCGCCGCCGCGCTCACCGGCCCGGCCAGCCATCCCGGCATCTGGGCGCTCACGCTACCGAGTTCCCGGCGCTCCTCCTCGCTGAATAGCTGCCTCACCACCCCCGCCGCCGCGCCGGCCCTGTCACGCCCCAGCCATGCGAGCGCGCGGACCGCTTCGCCGGCACGCCGGCCCGCCAGCACCAGTTGCTACGGCGGGGCATGGCGCAGTTCGATCGGCTCGCGGCCGAGCGTCAACGTCCGGCTCGACCCCGACGTCAGAAAGACGCGCTTGACGGGCACCTGCGTGGTCAGGCCGAGCATGTACGCTGCCATGGCACCGCTGTTCGCGATGCGCTCTCCGCGCGCTGCCGCGAGTCCTTCGACGGTTTTTTCAACCGACGGTGAGCGGCGGCCGAACCGGCTCTCTACCGGCAGGACATACACGCCCCGTCCCGCCCGCAGCAGCGCGCCGCGCCGGACTAGGCGCGAGAGGACCTGGTCGACCGCCGCCCGGCTTCCGAGATGCAACAGCCCCTTCGCCAGCACCGGAGCGCCTTCGGGCTGACTCTGCGCGTGCCGCAGTACCGTTTCGCTCAGTCGTTCCATGGCGATACCTCTCGATTGTCAGAAAATATATCTCTGTTTCTGACAATTTTTGAAGTGAGTGCCATCGAAATCAGCAATTCTCATTTTGGCCTTCAGTCCCCTCGAAAGGAGGGGTCTGCTGGCCGATTTGGCCCGGATCGAGTCCGAAACTCGAGGCGCAACGCGCCTGACGGTGAAGTCGGACGCCAAAATGAGAATTGCTGCATCGAAATGCCGGGGCGAGCGGAATCTGCACGCCCGTCAAAGGCAACGACGGTTTCGCCTTGCCAGCGGTCCACGTCGCTTGCACGGCGAGAGTCCAAGCCGCCGCGCTCAACCGGCCGGGAGCGGGTTGGCCACTGCCAGGTCCGGGAATCGCGAGAAGTCGCGGTCCGCGGACCAGAGCACGCGCACGCCGTGGTACAGGCAGAGCGCCGCGATCCGGGCGTCGTGCACGACCGCCCCTTGCAGGAGCGCCGGGCGGGCGATCCGCTCCAGGGCGGGCAGGTAGCCATCTCCCTCGGCCAGGAATCCGCCGCCGAGACTGTCGAGGAGGCGTGCCATGGCGTCCAGGGCCAGATTCATCGGCGTCGGATCCCTGAATATCCTCGGGTTCGAGACGACCGCGAGAAACTCGTGGACGCATGGCCAGGGAACCGACACGGGTTCCGCTCCGCCCACCGCGCCGGCGAGCACCTCGCGCGCGCGCCCGTGGAAGGGGATTTCCGGGCGATGCGCATAGACGAGCAGGTTCGTGTCGATGGCTATCACGCGCCGTGCTCGCGGTAGACCTCGTCCCTGATCCGATTCCACGGCGCGCCCTGGAACTCGGCCGTGAGCCCGCTGCCGCCGTAGCTCGGAAAGTCCAGGTGCCGCCGCACCATCTTGCGGCGGGCTTCGAGGCTGCGCTGCAGGCCTTCTTCGACCAGTCCGCGGAGGGTGGCGCCCTCCTTCCGGGCCACGCGCCGGACCTGCTCGAGCAACTCGTCGGGAAGCTCTATCGTGGTCTTCATACGGGTCACCCATATTGATGATATTGCAGTACCATATCACCTATGTCCGCGCGAGAGAAGCGCCGGGGGAGTCCCTGTTTCACGCCCCAGGCACCAGACCCATTGCCCTCCCGGTCCCTTGCGTCCGGGCGCAGGCCGCGCCCGCGAACGGCGGTGCTGGCCGCCCTCGCCTGCCTTGCCGCGACCGCTGCGCCCGGGGCATCGACGAACGGCCCGGTCGGCTATGTCGGCAGCGATGACTGTACGGAGTGCCACGCCGGCCAGACCGCCGCGTGGCAGCGCTCGGACCACTTCAAGTCCATGCAGCGGCCCTCGCTCGAGTCGGTGGCCGGGGACTTCGCGGACGCACGGGTAGCTTTCCACGGCATCGAGACATTCTTCCGCAACGACGGCGACGGCTACGTCGTCGATACGGTGGGCCGCTCGGGCGCACGCGCCGCGTTCCCCGTACGCTACGTCTTCGGGCACCGCCCCTTGCAGCAGTACCTTGTCGCCCGCGACGACGGCGCGCTGCAGGCGTTCGGTGTGGCCTGGGACAACCGCCCCCAGGAGGCCGGGGGCCAGCGCTGGTACCACCTGCAGCCCGACGAGAAGATCACTCCGGGGCATCCGTTCTTCTGGACGGGGCACGCGATGAACTGGGCAAGCCACTGCGCCGACTGCCACTCGACCCACGTCGTAAGCACGTTCGACGCGAAGAACGAACGGTTCGGGGCCGACTACGCCGAGATCAACGTCGCCTGCGAAGCGTGTCACGGTCCCGCCAGCGAGCATGTCCGACTGGCGCGATCCGGCGCTCTCGCGGACGCGCGGCGGGCGGGTTTTGCGCTGCCCTCCGGCTCGCGCCTCGAGTGGCGCTTCCAGCCCGGCAACCCCATCGCGCAACCCCACGGACCGCGGGACGAAAGCGACATCGACATGTGCGGGGGCTGCCATTCGCTGCGCACGCCGCTGACGGCCGATCCCGCCGGCAAGCCGTACCACGAAGCGTACCGGCTGGAACTCCTGAACGATGTCCGCTACTTCCCGGACGGCCAGATCCGGGAGGAGGTGTACGTGCTCGGCTCCTTCCTACAGAGCAGGATGCATGTCCGGGGCGTCACCTGCGTCAACTGCCACGACCCGCACAGCGGGGCGCTGGTCGCCGACGGCAACGCCGTGTGCGCCCAGTGCCACCAGGCGGACGTCTATGACGCGGCAACCCACCACCGCCACACCCCGGGAACGGCCGGAAGCCGCTGCGTCGACTGCCACATGCCGTCGAAAACCTACATGGGGGTCGACGACCGCCGCGACCACTCCTTCCCGATCCCGCGACCGGACCTGTCGGCGGAACTCGGCGTTCCGAACGCCTGCGTCGACTGCCACCGGGATCGAGACAATGCATGGGCCGCAGCGGCGCTGCGCGACTGGAACGTCGCGCAAGATTCGTCGCACTGGTCACGGGTCTACCGGGACCTGCGCCGGGGCGATCCGGGCGCCGCGGCAGCGCTCACCGCCGCGCTCGAAAACCCGGAGCTGTCCGCGCTGGTCAGGGCGAGCCTGCTGGCGCAGGCGTCGAACCTGCCGTCCGGCGACGCCGAGCGCCTCCTGCCGCGCTGGCTCGCCGATCCCGATCCGCTCGTGCGGCGCGGCGCCGTCGGCGGAACGCTGGGCCTTGGCGGTGGCGCCCGCTGGGCGCTGCTGGCGGAACTCTTGAAGGACAGCCACCCGGGCGTGCGTTTCGAGTTGGGCATCGCCCTTTCCGACGTGCACCGCGACATGCCGCCAGCCGCCGCTGAGGCCGGCGGCGAAGTATACGCCGACTATCGGCGCGCGCTCTCGGCATCGGCATATCTCGCCGCATCGCAGAACGCGCTGGCCCGGCTGGACCAGCGGCTCGGACAGCCGCGGGGGGCGGAACAAGGTCTCGAACGCGCACTCCGCATGGACCCGACATCCCTGCCCGCCCTGGTGGACCTCGCCGACCTGCGGCGCAGCCAGGGCCGGGAGGCGGATGCCGGGGCGCTCCTCGCGCGTGCGCTCGCAGCGTATCCGGAGAGCGCCATTGTCAACGTCGCGTTCGCGCTGCACCTGGTGCGAACGCAGCGCCACGAAGAAGCGCTGGCGCCGCTTGCCAGGGCGCTCGACGGCCCCGACGCCGAACCCGGGTTCGCGTACATCCATGCCGTCGCGCTGGACTCTCTGGGGCGGCGCAAGGACGCCATCGATGCCCTGCGCCGGGCTCTCGAGCGCTGGCCGTGGAACTTCAACCTGCTCGCGACACTCGTCCTCTACATCGACGACGGCGCGCTACCGGAAGTCCAGCAATACCTGGAACGGTTGTCCCGAATCGCGCCGGACTCGCCGCAGACAAGGGCCCTTCAGCACCGATACGGCAGCGACTCGCCCCGTTAGCCGGAACCGGGGCACGCTGGAGATCTTCCGGCACAGCCTGCAGGTTCCGCAGGGAAGCACGGCTCGCCAACAACGCCCTCCCGGGCCGCGCGCCCGTGGCGATCAGGCCGCTATTGCGTCCGGCGTGCTCAGGCGGGGCTCCAGTGCCCGTAGAACTTCTGGTTGGCCCAGCGCTGGCCGATGTCGAGGAAGCCCCGGGGGCCGCGCTTGCCGTACTCGAAGGGATCGCCCGTCGCCTCCATCCAGCGATGCAGGCGCGTTTCCATCTCCTCGACGGCGGGCCGCGCCTCGGCGGCGCCGAAGATGTTTCGCGTCTCGAGGGGGTCCTCGTGGCGGTCGAACAGCCAGGGGCCGCGTTCGTGGTCGAACCAGCGCGCGTAGGTGTAACGCTCGGTCCGAACGCCACGCCAGCGGCCCACCCATTCCAGGCGATTGGGCCAGCCATTGGCCATGTTCATCAGGTACACGGATTCGCTGGCGCCCGGCGTGTGTTCGGGATCCTCCGGCGCGGGCTCGCCCCGCCACACGCGGGAGATGTCCCTGCCCTGCAGACCTTCGGGCAGCAGAACGCCGCAGGCGCCGAGCAGGCTCGGCACCAGGTCGATGGTGCCCATGAAAGCCTGGCTGCGGCTGCCGGGACTCGTGCCCCCGGGCCAACGGACCAGGAACGGCGTGTGGGCGGACTCGTCGTAGGGCGTCGCCTTGGAGGCGCGCATGGATGGGTGCATCCAGCTGTCCTTGGGCTTGCCGTAACCGTGACTCGACAGGTGGTCGCCGTGGTCGGAGGAGTAGCAGACGATGGTGTCGTCGGCCAGGTCCAGGCGGTTCAACGCATCGAGCAACCTGCCCATCTGCGCGTCGAGGCCGGTGCAGCAGCCGTAGTAGTCGGCGATCTCGCGTCTCGCGAAGTCCGCCATCTGGTCCGGCACGTTGTCCGGCAAATCGACATCGGCGGGATCGTAGAGCCCGTATTCGTCGGGATACTGCGGGTACGGCCAGTGCGGCGGGCGCCAGGAGACGAACAGCGCGAACGGATCGTTCTCGCGCTTCGCCCGATGCGTTTCCATGAAGCGTATGGCGAGGTCCGTCTCCACGACGGGTGTCCAGCCGGGGTGGCGCGTGGGGCCGTGCTCGTTCTCGTAGTAGCGCTGGTCGTAGTAGTTGCCGCCGATCCCCTCCACCGCCCCCAGGTAGTCCAGTCCATAGCGGTTTTCGGGCGTATAGGGCGGGATGCCGAGGTGCCAGACGCCGACGTGGCCCGTGTGGTAGCCCGCCGAGCGGAGGGTGCCGGGGATGGTCGGAATATCGCGAAACGGTTCGTACTCGTTGCAGATCACGCCGTTCTTCCAGCCGTATCGGCCGGTCAGCAGGATTGCCCGGAACGGCGAGCACAGCGGGTGGTTGGAGAACATGTTGTCGCAGACCATCCCCTCGGCCGCCATGCGGTCGAGGTTCGGCGTCTGCA
Organism: Pseudomonadales bacterium; assembly: GCA_963668365.1. GTDB lineage: Bacteria > Pseudomonadota > Gammaproteobacteria > Pseudomonadales > Azotimanducaceae > VXNE01. The sequence goes on along the minus strand of OY764266.1, from coordinate 1,843,996 downwards.
CCACCGGGTTGCCGTTGGCGCCGAGCGCGGTGTAGCGCTGCTGATCCGAGAACACGAAAAGCAGGTTCATGGTTCCATTCCTCAAGGTGACACCGATGGGTCCAGGCACAGAGTGTCCCAAAACATGGTCCACGATTCGACGTAAATGTGCCCGGGTTGGGCGACTTGTCCAGCCGTGCGACGGCATAATGACTGGCTATTGAACTTGAGCGGGGTATTGGAATGTCAATATGTGCGAGCCGATGGCTGCGGGCCATCCGAACCGGTTTTCTCGTCGTCGCAACCGCGACCTGCGCCGCGGCGTCTGCCGGAGAGGAGGATGCGCCCTCGCCGGATGTGCGAGCCGACATCGAACGCCTGATGGAGCTGACGGGGGCCAGTAACCCGGAACTGATGGAACAGATGGGAAGCATGATCGGACAGCAGATTGCGCAAACGATCGGCGCCGAAGAGCCGGAGGCTGCTCGACGTTGCGCGGAGGTCGCGATGGAGATCGCTTTCGAGACAGTCAGCGGGATGTTCTCCGACGGCGACTTCATGGATGAAATGAACACGATCTACGCCAAGTACTTCTCGCAGGAGGACATCCGCCAGATGATCGCCTTCTACGAGACGCCGGTCGGCAGGAAGTCGATCGAAGTCATGCCGCAACTGATGTCGGAAAGCATGCAGGTGACCATGCGGTGGCTGACCAAGATCAACCCGGTGATTCAGGAACGCGTAACCGCGCAGTTGCGAGAGGAAGGACTGATCGAATAGCCCCCGATCCGCAGCCCCGTTCGTCGACCCTGGAACACGCGTCCCGGTCGACGCCGCCCTTGACCCGGCCCCGCTTGTCCAGGTGCTCCGGATGACGTTCGTCCTGGCGGCGATCTACGGCATCGCCATGCTCGGGTTCTTCATCGCCGCGGGCGTCCACTGGATCTCCAGGCACAAGGAAATTCGCAGTTGCTCGCGGTTCGCGTGGGCAATCGTCGGCGTCTATGCCGTCGCGATAATCGCCGTTTTGGTCCCGGCGATAGGGGTCACGTGGCTGCTCGCCGTGATGTTGCCCATCGACGTTCTAAGGACGTTTTTGTTCACCGCTGTCGGCCTCTCGTGCTGCGCGGCGGCCGGTGTCGTTGCCTTCCCGCTCCTGCGACCGGACCTGGGGGCGCGGGAGAATTGCGTACGGCCTTCCCCATTCGCGCCCGTGTCGTTAGGCCTGCTGCTCGCCGGAACATGGAGCGCTTATTCCGTTCTCCTGTTCAATCTCACCAGTCCGGAGATGACCGACGCCGCCAGACGCCTTTTCGGACAGTTCGACGTCACTGACAGCGCGGCCATCGCGATGCTGGGTGTCTCGGTGGCGGCGCTGGGCGAGGAACTGGTGTTCCGTCTCGGCATCCAGAACTATATTGCGCGGATCTTCGGCTGGTGGGACCTCCGTTACTGGCTGGCCATCCTGCTGTCCGCAACGCTCTGGTCGCTTGGCCACGTCGGCACGCTGGAACCCGACTGGGTCAAGCTGGCACAGGTCTTTCCCGCCGGACTGGCCCTTGGCTGGCTGGCGAGGAAGCACGGCATCGAAGCGTGCATACTCGCGCATGTCGTGTTCAACGTCGCCGCCTTCGTGATGGCCGAGGCGGGGATTCTGCGGCTCGGGTGACCGGCGGCCGTCAGCTTCACGGGAGGGCAACCATGGGAAAGGCGGTAGTGCTACTGACCGGCGCCTGCGGCTACGTCGCATCGCAACTGCTTGATGCGTTTCGGGACCGGTACGAACTCAGAATGATCGACGTCCAGTCGCAGGGCCGGGGCGGCGCGGAAATCCCCGGCGTCGAGATCGCCGACCTGGTCGATGCCGACCGATCCAGGTACGCGCACCTGTTCGACGGCGCCGATGCCGTCGTGCACCTCGGATACCGGCGCTCGCGCGCCCCCGAGGAGATCGACCGCTTCGACGCGGAGTGCGACAACGTCCGCATGGCGAACAAGCAACCCCTTCACAGCAGCATGCCGGCGGCCCGGGCCTGGCCAATTTCAAGCGCGAGCTCGGCGCGCACTTCAGCCAGCGGGACCTGCGACAGCTCTTCATCAAGGCGATCGAGACGCCGGACATCGAACGGGCCGACGGCGTGCCGTGGCTCGTCGTCTACGGCATTTCCGGAAACACCCGGGCGTTCTGGTCGCTCGAGTCCGCCCGCCGGGTGCTGGGCTATGCACCGGAAGACGACTCCGAGGTCAAATACTCGGCGGACATCGCCCGCCTCCTCACCGGCCCCGACGCGACTATCGGCGGCGGCCGCGTGGGCGGGTGAACGGGTCGCGCCGGACATTCCAGGACACGACACCTGGTGAACGCTGCAAGGGAAACCACCACAGAGCCGCGGCTGTCGCTGCTCATCGAACTCGCCGGAGACAGGCCCGGAGCGCTTGAAGCGGCGCTGCATCCCTTCACCCGACACGGGGTGAGCCTGACGCACATCGAGTCGCGGCCGCGGCGGGGGGAAACCTTCGACTTCTACGTGGATTGCATCGGCGAGCGCGGCGAACCGGCGGTTGAAGCCGTGATCGCCACGCTGCAGGCGGAGGCGGTCCACGTCATCGTGCTCGATCATCGCGACGTGCCGTGGTTTCCGCGCGAAGTCGGGGAACTGGACCTCGTCGCCAACAACACGCTGGATGCGGGGGTCGCGCTCGACGCCGACCATCCGGGATTCCGCGACCCCGCCTACCGGCAGCGGCGCGCGGCCATCGACCGGCTGGCGCGCGAGTATCGGCACGGCCGCGACTTTCCCGTGGTCGACTACACGACCGAGGAGGACGCCACCTGGCGCGAGGTCTACCAACGCCTGGCACCCCTGCACGGAGCCCACGCGTGCGCCGCGTACCGCCGTTCGCTGGCCGAACTCACGCGCGACTGCGGGTACGCCGAGCACATTCCCCAGGGCAGCGACGTCAGCGCCTTCCTCGCCGCGCGCACCGGGTTCAGGCTGCGTCCCGTCGCCGGTTTGCTGCGCCCGCGCGACTTTCTGAACGGCCTCGCCTTCCGCGTGTTCTTCGCGACGCAGTACATCCGCCACGGCTCGAGACCGTTCTACACGCCGGAACCCGATGTCTGCCACGAACTCATCGGCCACGCGCCCATGTTCGCCGACCCGGACTTCGCCGATTTGTCGCAGGAGATCGGCCTTGCGAGTCTCGGCGCGGACGACGCCGACATGGAGCGCCTCGCCCGCTGCTACTGGTTCTCCATCGAGTTCGGTCTGCTCGCCGAGGCGGGTGACATCAAGGCCTACGGCGCCGGTCTCCTGTCGAGCTACGGTGAACTCGAACATGCCTGCCGCGACGACTCCGGCAGCCGACGCGAGCCCTGGGACCCGGTCCAGGCCGCCGAGCGCACGTACCCCGTGACCGAATACCAGCCGAGCTACTTCGTCGCAGCCTCACTGCACGACGCGCGCACCCGCATGCACGAGTTCTGCCAGAACCTCGCCCGGCCGTTTTACGCCCGCTACCACCCGGCGACCGAACGCATTTGGGTCGACCGCGCGGTGCGCCGGGTCTGAGGTTGTCCTGAACGCGCCCGCGTCGTACGCTCGCGCGCCTCGACGGCCCCTGGCAGAGGAGTCCGCGTGAATCCTTCGACCGAGACCAACTTCCTTGGCAGCGTGCGCAGCATGTTCGACCGCGCCGCGCGCGCCCTCGATGTCCCGCCGGATCTCGTCGAGACCATCCGCGAGTGCAATTCCGTCATCCAGTTGCGCTTCCCCGTGCGGCTGCGCGGAAGCTACCGGACATTCTGCGGCTGGCGGGCCGTGCACAGCGAGCACCGGCTGCCCGTGAAGGGCGGCGTGCGCTACGCGCCCATCGTCGACCAGCAGGAAGTGGAGGCGCTCGCGGCGCTCATGACGTTCAAGTGCGCGCTGGTCGACGTGCCGTTCGGCGGCGCCAAGGGCGGCCTCGCGATCCGCCCCAAGGACTACGACGAGGACGAACTGGAACTCATCACCCGCCGTTTCACACAGGAACTCGCGGACCATGGCTATATCAGCCCGAGCCGCGACGTGCCGGCGCCCGACATGGGCACCGGCGAACGCGAAATGGCCTGGATGGCGGACGAGTACCGGGCGCTCTACCCGTCCGACATCGACGCACTCGCGTGCGTCACCGGCAAGCCCGCGACCCAGGGTGGGATGCGGGGCCGGCGCCAGGCCACCGGACGCGGCGTCCACTACGTCGTACGCGAGTTCTTCGGCCACCCCGAGGACGTGGCCCGCTGCGGGCTCGAAGGCGGCCTGGAGGGCAAGCGCATCATCGTCCAGGGATTCGGGGACGTCGGCTTCAACGCGGCGCGCTATCTGGTCGAGGACGAAGGCGTGCGGCTGGCAGCCGTCGTCGAGCGCGATGGCGCGATCGCGTCCGACACGGGCCTCGAGCCCGATGCCGTCGCCGAGTTCCTGGGTCGCACGGGCGGCGTCCGGGACTTCCCCGACGCCTGTTTCGTCGCCGACGGCCGTTCGGTCCTCGCCGCGGATTGCGACATCCTGATCCCCGCCGCAATCGAGAACCAGGTCACCACCGACAACGCGGCGCGCATTCGGGCGCCCCTCATCGTGGAGGCGGCCAACGGTCCCGTGACCTTCGCCGCCGAACAGACGCTGCTGCAGAGCGGCAAGACGATTCTCCCCGATCTCCTGGTCAACGCCGGCGGCGTCACCCTGAGCTATTTCGAGTGGGTCTCCAACGTCTCGCACATGCGTTTCGGCCGCCTTTCCCGCCAGCTCGAAATGCAGCGCAACCGGCGCATCGTCGAAATGATCGAGACCGCCACGGGCAAGCCGGTGCCCGAGTCCCTCAAGGCGCCCCTGCTGCGCGGCACCGAAGAACTCGACCTGGTCCGCTCCGGCCTCGAGGACACCATGCGCAACGCCTACGGCGCGATCCGCGAGACCATGCTCACATCCGACGCCATCGACGACCTGCGCACGGCGGCGTACGCCGTCGCCCTCGAAAAGGTGGTGCGCTCCTACCGGGAGATGGGGCTCGCCTGAGCCGGGCGAGCGCCCCGCCCCACCGCCGACGAATCGGCTACGACCCTTCCATCACCTCGTTGTGGCGCCGCTGCATCTCGTCGGCTGCGACCTCCTCTATGGTGTGACCGATGTTCCTTTGGTCCCGGGGTACGCGGGGCGATTGTAGTCCGTATGCGCTACAGGTACTTGTCCCAGAGCAGGTTGCGGAACTTCCCCGGCGGATCGACCCGGGACTTCAGCGCCACGAAATCCCGCATCTCGGGGTAGGCCTGCTCGAACTGCGAGCGGGCGGCGTGGAGGCGATAGGGCAGATAGTATCGGCCGCCGTTGGCGAGCGCGGCGTCGATCAACTCCCGCGTCCAGATGCCCGCTTCCCTGCTCGCGCGTTCGCTGACGCGCTGCTTGTAGTAGAGCACGAACGAGAAGACGTCCGTCGGCGCCCATGTCAGGAGTGACCGCGAGTCGCGCGGAGAGTGGCGGATCGAGACGTTCAGGGCGTTGACCCGCCGCCGGCGCAGCACGTCCGACAGCGTACGCGCGAAGGACAGGAAATTGCCGACGGGGATGAAATACTCCTGCAGCAGGTAGGTGGAAAAGAGACGGGTCTTGGGCTCCAGGGAGTCGGTGTCGAGACTGGCCTCGTAGTTGCGCCAGACGATGGACTCCCGTTCCAGCACCCGGTCCTCGATGCCGCGGCGCAGCCGCTTGCCGCCGGGCAGTTCGGACACCATCCAGAGCAGGGTCTGGTTGTCGCTGTAGTCCCGGTCGCGCACAATCAAGCGTTCCGGAACCGTCGCGGCCTCTTCCGTCGAGATCCAGGTGATCAGCCGCGGTTCGTCGAACCCCGGCGGCCTCAGATCCGCGTTGTGCAGCACGACGCGCGGCTCCGGCGCGATCCTGCTCGCAAAGCGATCCGGGTAGCCCTCGAGTTCGACCGTCTCGACGACGCGGCGCATGCGCGTGTTGGCCTCGAGATCGAGTTCGACTTCGGTCACCACGCCGAGCCCTCCGTAGCCGCCGAACAGGCCCCGAAAGATCGGCGAATCCGGCTTCAGCTCCAGTACCCGACCGTCGGCGCGGACCATCTGCACCGCGCGCACGGAGTTCACCAGCGGCCCCCTGCCGACATAGCGGCCGTGACAGTTGACCGAAACCGACCCTCCCACCGTGAAGTTGCTGTAGCTCTGCATGATGCCGACCGACAGGTCGTGCGGATCGATCGCGTCGAGGAGATCGCGCCAGGAGATCCCGGCCTGCACGCGCACGACGCGTCTCGCCGGGTCAAGCGACAGCACGCGGTTCATGCCGCGCATGTCGAGATGCAGCGAGTCCGGGGCGGCGATCTGGCCTCCCATGCTGTAGCGGCCGCCACCGATGGATATCGCACCGGACCAGCCACCGATGGCATCGCTCACCTCCTCCGTGGTGATCGGACGCCGCTCAAGCGCGACGGGAACGGCGTCGAGCCCCGAGTAGTCCTTTACGACCCGCCGTTTAGGGGCGGCACGAACCGCGAGCCCCGGGGCAAGCAAGGCGGCTGCGGCGGTGGTGGTCAGGAGCGTGCGTCGATCCATCCGGGCGACTCGGTTAGCGGGTCCGATTCCATGGACCCCGTCCAAGGTCGATCATAGCGTGATCCCGCCGACGTACATTGAAGCAGGACCCGCAGGATGAACGGCCACCATGTGGCCGAACTTTTCGACACTGCTTTCGGTTGCCGGCAATTCTCATTTTGGCGTCTGACTTCACCGTCAGGCGCGTTGCGCCTCGCGTTTCGGACTCAATCCGGGCCAAATCGGCCAGCAGACCCCTCCTTTTGAGGGGACTGAAGGCCAAAATAAGAATTGCTGTTCGGTTGCGCGTCGAGCAGCGGCAGCCAAGGATCGAGGTTACCATTGGCTTGGCCATTCCGGGACGGGAGTCTTGCCGATGAAATCCGCCGTCGCCCAGCGCGCCGCCGTACTGTTCGGGGGCCTGGGCCTGGTCTGGGCGGTGTCGCTGTACGCCTTCGCCGACCCGAGCGCATTCTACTTCCTGGCGCTGACGCCTCGGCGCGTGGACGGCCTGCCCGGCGTGATCGGCATGCCTTTCGTGCACGGGTCGCTATGGCACCTCGTCGCGAACACGCTGTCGCTGATCCCTCTCGCCGCCATCGTGCTGGTCCGCGGAGCGCGGTACTACCTGATCACGGTCGCGTGGATCATCGCGGTCGGCGGTCTCAGCGTGTGGCTGCTCGGCCGCGAAGCCGTCCACGTGGGGGCCAGCGGCCTGGTGTTCGGCCTCGTCGGTTTCCTCGTCGTACGCGGACTGTACGAACGGGCGCTCACCTCCCTCTTGGCATCGCTCGTCGTCCTCCTCCTCTACGGCGGCACGATCTGGGGCATCGTGCCCCAGGGCGGCGGCATCTCGTGGGAAGCGCACCTGTTCGGACTGATCGCCGGCGGCGCAACGGCGCGCCTGTTCGTGGGTCAAAGCATGCGTACGCGGACAACCGACCCGGACACATGATCGAACTCGTCTACCGCGGCGAAATACTGCTGTTCACGCTGGTGATCGCGGCACTCGTCGCTTCGCTGTCGTTTCACGAGTTCGGCCATGCCTTCGTCGCCAAGCTATACGGCGACGACACAGCGGAACGCGCCGGACGGCTGACTGTGAACCCCGTCGCCCACATCGATGTCGTGGGCCTGCTGATGGTGATCATGGTCGGGTTCGGCTACGCGAAACCGGTGCCCACGGATCCGCGCAACTTCCGTTCCAGGCGCGCCGACCTGTGGGTCGCGGCAGCGGGGCCCGGCATGAACCTGCTGCTCGCGCTCATCGTATGGAATGTATTCCTGCTGCTCCGCGGCGCGGGAGTCGACGCCGCATTCAACCCGGGAACCGAGACCTTCGTCCTCCTCCTCGTGCGGGTGAACCTGCTGCTGATGGTGTTCAACCTGATCCCCATCGGCCCGCTGGACGGCCATTACATCCTGCCGCATTTCCTCCCGCGCGCCGCCGCCGAAACCTACCGGTACTACAACGCCCGCTACGGCGTGTACGCACTCCTGGGCCTGATCCTGCTCGGCGTCCTGGGCGTGCCGGTGTTCAGCCACGTGATGTCCATCGCATCGGCGCTGTTGCCGCTGATCACGTTCGCCCCGGTGCTGTGAACGGTGTCCGGACCCGTCGGCGGTCGGCTACGTGTTCACCGCGGCGATCCGGTCGGCGATCTTCGCGCGCCATAGGCGCGGGCCCCGGATATGCACGGACTCGCCCTGGGCGTCCACCGACACCGTGACGGGCATGTCGCGCACCTCGAACTCGTAGATGGCCTCCATGCCGAGGTCCTCGAACGCGAGCAGCGTCGACTTCGTGATCGCTTTCGACACCAGGTAGGCGGCGCCGCCCACGGCGATGAGCGATACGGCGCCGTGATCCCGGATCGCTTCGATTCCCGCCGGGCCGCGTTCCGCCTTGCCGATCATCCCGATCAGGCCCGTTCGCTCGAGCATGACCCGCGTGAACTTGTCCATGCGCGTGGCCGTGGTCGGGCCCGCGGGTCCGACGACTTCGTCGCGCACGGGATCGACCGGGCCGACGTAGTAGATGAAGCGATTCGTGAAGTCGACGGGGAGTTTCTCGCCCCGCTCCATCATGTCTACCAGGCGCTTGTGGGCCGCGTCGCGACCGGTCAGCAGCTTGCCGGACAGGAGCAGCGTTTCGCCGGCGCGCCAGGTCGCGATATCCGCCCTGGTCGTCGAGTCCAGATCGACGCGGCGGGCGTCTCCGGCGGAATCCAGGGCGATGTCCGGCCAGTCGTCGAGATCCGGAGGCGCGAACTCCGCCGGACCCGTGCCGTCCAGCACGAAGCGGATGTGGCGCGTCGCGGTGCAGTTCGGTATCACCGCCACGGGCTTGTTGACGGCGTGGGTGGGATGGTCGGCCACCTTGACATCGAGCACCGTCGTCAGACCGCCCAGGCCCTGCGCGCCAATACCCAAGGCGTTGACCTTCTCGAAGAGTTCCAGGCGCAGCGCTTCCGCGCGGTTCGCTGGACCTCGGGCGATGAGGTCGTGGATGTCGACGGGCTGCATCAACGCCTCCTTCGCGAGCAGCATCGCTTTCTCCGGCGTGCCGCCGATGCCGACGCCGAGCAGCCCCGGCGGACACCAGCCGGCGCCCATCCTCGGAACCGCGTCGAGGATCCAGTCGACGACGGAGTCGGACGGGTTCAGCATCGCGAACATGGCCTTGGCTTCGCTGCCGCCGCCCTTGGCCGCGACTTCCACCGTCAGCTTGTCCCCAGGGACGATGCGGTAGTGGATCACGGCCGGCGTGTTGTCGCGGGTATTCGCGCGGTCAGCGTCGGGGTCGCCGACGATGGAAGGACGCAGGATGTTGTCGGCATCGAGATAGGCGCGCCGGACGCCCTCGTTGACCATGTCATCGACGCTTGCGCCGCCCTCCCAGGCGACATCCATGCCCACGTCCAGAAAGACGTTGACGATGCCCGTGTCCTGGCAGATCGGGCGCTTGCCGAGGGCGCACATGCGGGAATTGACCAGCACCTGGCGCAACGCGCCCCTGGCCGCAGGGTTCTCCTCGCGCTCGTGGGCGGCGGCCATGGCGCGGATGAAATCCGGCGGGTGGTAGCAGGAGACGTACTGCAGCGCGTCTGCGATGCTCCTGGTCAGATCCCGCGCATGTATGACCGTCATCGTTCCTTCGCTTCTCCGGGCACCGGGGCCATATTGCGCCTGATTCCCGTCGTTTCCAACGCCCGCGTGCGAGTTACACTAGCGCCAGCACTACGGGGAGCAAAGAGTTGAGCGACGCATACCAGGAACGCGAGATCGAGCTCGCCACCGGCAAGGTCCACCTGCTGGAGGGCGGCAGCGGCAGCGACATCGTGCTGCTGCATCATTCCTGGGGCAGCCCCGGCTGGCTGCCGGTGCACGCGGCGCTGGCGCAACGGCATCGGGTGATCGTGCCCGACATGCCCGGCTGGGGCGGCTCGGTGCGCCCGGCATGGGCCCGCGAGCCGCGCGACATCGCGATTCTCTGCGGCCACGTTCTCGACGCGCTGGACATCGGTCCGGCGGCACTTGTCGGCACGGGGTTCGGCGGTTACGTCGCGGCCGAACTCGCCGCCATGCAGCCCCGCCGGCTGCGCGCGCTGGTGCTGATCGGCGCCGCGGGCCTCAAACCGGAGAACGGCCAAATCTTCGACCAGATGATGGCGTCGCACCGGGACTACATCGAGCAGAGCTTTCGCGACCGGGAGAGCTATGTCGCCTGGGTCGGAGAAGAACCCGGCGACGATGTGCGGGAACTGTGGGACATGTCGAGGGAGATGACCGCGCGCGTGACCTGGAAGCCGTACATGTTCAGCCGCCGTCTTCAGCCACTGCTCGGCGACGTGGCCACGCCGACGCTCATCGTCTGGGGCGGGCGCGACAAGATCGTGCCGGTCGAGTGCGCCGGGCTGTACGCGGCAAGCCTGCCCAACGCCACGGTCGAGATGGTCGAGGATGCGGGTCACGTGGTCGAGATCGAAGAACCGGACCGAGTCGCGGACCTGGTCTCCGCCCACGTCGACGGGACGGGAGGCTAGCGCCACAAAACCCGTCGCCCTGACGGGCGCCGTGTCTTGATCCCCGCCCAAGCCCATCTATGATCCTACGCCTTTATCGGCACTGCGTGCGGCCCAGGCCAGCCTCGCCTTCGTCAATCCTGCGTGTCCCCGCCCTCGCGGAAATCTGCTGATAGTATTGGCGCTATCGGTCGCGACGCCGTTCAATAAGTTCAGACATGTTCATCGGCTACTTCACGGAGCGTCCCTACCAGGATCCCAACTCCGGCTACTTCGGCAATACCGGCAGGGCGGTCATGGACCTCGGCATGTCCAACGGCTCCTACGACCCCAGGCTCGGCTCCGACCTGTACAACCGCTACCTCGACGAGAAGCTGTACGCGGAGGAAATGGGGTTCGACGGCCTGATGCTGAACGAACACCACTCCACGCCGTTCTGCATGGGACAGGTGGTGAACCTCGAAGCCGCCATCCTCGCGCGCATCACCAAGCGCGCGAAGATCGTGCTGCTCGGCAACATCCTGCCGATCTGGGACGACCCGCTGTGGCTGGCGGAAGACCTCTCCACCATCGACATGATCTCCCGCGGCCGCCTGGTGACGGGCTGGGTGCGCGGAACCGGCCGCGAGAGCGTCGCGCACAACGCCGTGCCGCCGTACAACTGGGACCGGTTCCAGGAGGCGCACGACTTCATCATCGCGGCGTGGACCCGGGACGGACCGTTCCGCTGGGAAGGCGAGCACTACCACTACCGCTACGTGAACCCCTGGTCGCGGCCCTACCAGTCGCCGCATCCGCAGATATGGATTCCCGGGGTCATGAGCCGCAACACGGTCGCCTGGGCGGCGAAACACCGGTATCCCTACGTCATGCTGGCGACGGAGCTCGGACCGACCAGGGAGTCCTACGGCTACTACGACGAGGTGGCCAAGGAGAACGGCTATGAGGCCGGGACCCAGCACCGGGGATACCTGTTCAAGGTGCACGTCGACGAGACCGAGGCGCTGGCGGACGAAGCCGGCAGAAAGTACGTGCAGGGGCCGAGCAACCCGTTCCTCGAAGGCAACCAGGGCATTGTTCGGCCGTTCATCCAGAACCTGCCGGGGCTGACCCAGCGCAACAACCTGCTTCCCACGCTCACGAGTTTCGCCGCGGCCAGGTCTCGGGGCCGGGCGGAGCAGTTCATCGCGCAACAGCGGGCGCGCGGCGAGGAGACAACCATTCCTGCCCCGCCGAAGGATCCCTACGCCGACCTGACGAAGAAATACAGCATCATTTCGGGCACCCCGAAGTCGGTCATCAAGCGGGTGCGCCACGTGCTCGAAACCCTGCGGCCCGGCACCATTTTCTTCTGGGACGGCGACGGCGCCATGTCTCACGAGGACAGCATGCGCTCGCTGCGGCTCATGGGAGAAGAAGTCATCCCCGCGGTGCGCGAGATCGGCCAGGAACTGGATCTCAAGGGACCGTTCGAAACGGATCCCTCAACCAACGAGACCATCGAGCAGTCGGACACAGGGGCCGCCGAGCAGGCCGCAGCCGATTGACATCATCGTCGTAGGCGGCGGTCCGGCGGGAAGCGTCACCGCCGCCCTCCTCGCGCGACAGGGTTTCGATGTCGCTCTCTTCGAGGCCGAGAGATTTCCCCGCGCGCACGTCGGCGAGTCCCTTTTGCCCGCCACGCTGGCAGTGCTGGACGACATCGGCGTGCTGCCGGCGGTGGAAGCGGCGGGCTTCGTCAAGAAATGGGGTGCCACGATGTCCTGGGGCAGGGACGCGGAGCCCTGGAGCTGGCACTTCAAGGAAACCAACAGGCGGTTTCCCCACGCCTACCAGGTGTGGCGGCCCCAGTTCGACCAGATACTGCTGGACCATGCGGCGGACTGCGGCTGCGCCGTGCACTTCGGAGAGGCGGTGGTCTCGGTGGACTCGGGCTCGGTAACGCTCGCGGGCGGCGGGCGCGCGGAAGCCGCCATGGTCGTCGATGCGTCCGGCCAGCGTGCGCTCGTCGCGACCGCGCGGGGCTGGCGGAAATGGGACAGCGCCTTCCGCAATCTCGCCGTCTACGGCTATTTCGACGGCGGGCGACACCTGGAGCCACCCGACGACGGGAACATATTCATCGAAGCGACGGCGCACGGCTGGCTGTGGAAGATTCCGCTGGCGGGCGGGGTGTCCAGCGTCGGCGCGGTGGTGGATCGGGACTACGGGGCCGGGGAGATTCGGCGTCTCGGGCTAAAACGATTCTTCGCCGAGCAGGTCGCTTCGAGCAGACGGACACACGCCCTGCTCGGAGGCGCGGCGCTACGGCAGGGTCCCACGGCCGTGCGCGACTGGTCCTACAGCGCCAGGTCCACGGCCGGCGACGACTTCGTGCTGGTCGGCGACGCTGCGTGCTTTATCGACCCCCTGTTCTCCACCGGCGTACATCTCGCAGTGACCGGCGCGCATCTCGCGGCCGCCTACGTCGCCACGGCGCTGTCGACGCCCGACCTGCGCGCCGCGGCGGGCGCCGCCTACGAACGCCTCTACGGGAACCAGTACACGCACTTCCGGGAACTGGCGAAGCTGTTCTACGCGTCGAATCGGACCGCCGACTCGTATTTCTGGGAGGCGCGCCGGATCGCCGGCGCGGCAGGTGATGCGCCGCGTGCCGCGTTTGTCCGTGCCGTGTCCGGACAGAATGCCGCCGGCTACGAGCGCTCCGTGCTCAGCCACGGCGTGCTGCCAAGCGCTTTCCTCCGCGCGCTGGACACCGAGACCGCCGCCCGGCGCGCCCGGCGCATGCGCCCCTTGGCGACGACCCGCGTTCGGCGAGCTTCCGGCATCGACGTACGGCGGGACATGGTCCTGGGCGACGGGCGCTTCGAGCCAGGCTATGTCATCGACGGCCCCGGCCGCGACGAGCTACCGGTCAGCGGGCTCGTCGCGAGCCTCGCACACTACGCCGAGGGCGAAGTCCTGCGCGCGATCTCCGAGCGCATCGCCCGCGCCAACGAGGCCGATCCCGCGCGGGTCGCCGAATCCGTACTGGCCGCCGCCCAACTGCTGATCGCCGACGGTCTGCTCGAAGTCGTGGGGACAGACCAGCCCTCAACATAGGACTCATTCAGGTCTGGGACACACGGCATTTGCATCGCACGCGGCGACGGAGATCTTGCCCGAATCGGGTGTGAGCATCCCCTTAAGGTCGCGCGTAAAAACTGCGGCTGCTCCGTGAGATCACAAGGGCGTGTGTCCCGGTCGCACATGAGACACACGGACTTCCCGTCCCACACGGCATTGGAGATTTCCACGCACGACGCGCGTTGAACGCGTCCATCCAGGTTGCCGTGTATCGCACAGGAAGTGGCGAAATGTCCTGTCGTCCACAACTCGGGGATCGACCACACTTGCACCCATGGCAACGCCCCGATACCAACTCGTCGACAACACTGCAGCTCTCAGCTATCACCTGGTGTCGAGCTGCGTGCGCCGCGCGTGGCTGTGCGGATACGACAAGCGCACTCGGAAGGACTACTCGCACCGCAAACGCTGGCTCGTGGAGCGCATGCTCGCACTAGCGCGCTGCTTCGCGGTGGAGATTGATGCCTATGCCGTGATGAGCAACCACTTCCACCTGGTTGTGTACTACGATCCAAAGGCATGCGAGGGTTGGAGCCCCGAGGAGGTAGCAGCGCGGTGGGTGGACGCATTCCCGCCGACAGAGCGGGGCGCCGTGGTGGAGGAGTGGAAGCCGGAAGTTCGGGAGCTACTGCTGGGCGACCCGGAGCGGCTGGAACGGGCACGGCGGACTCTGGGATCACTGTCGTCCTTCATGAAGCACTTGAAGCAGCCAATCGCACGGCGGGCCAACGAAGAGGACGGTTGCAAGGGTCACTTCTTTGAACAGCGGTTTTATTCCGGCGCGCTGCTGAACGAGGAGGCAGTGCTGGCGGCCATGGCCTATGTGGATCTGAATCCGGTGAGGGCAAAGCTGGCACGGCGGCTCGCCGAGTGTCAGCACGCTTCGATCAGCACCAGGCTGCAGGAGAACAGCCCGGCCGCACTAGCGGATTACCTGCGCCCCTTGGCGTCCGGCCTGACCCGCAACCCCAAGCGCGGAGCGGCCCACACCGAGCACCCGCCGCGTCTTGGCATGACCCTCGCGGCCTACATCAAACGGTTGGAGACAGTTTTTGAAGCATCAACGGACCGCGAGGCCCTGTGGATCGCGAAAATGATGTCACTCGCCAAACGCCAGCGCGCCTACGGCTCGAAAGCACTGCTAGAACAGTGGATGACGGACCGCGGCATGCGACGTCGCGAAGTACCCCTACCCGCCTGACTCTCGGGCATGCCTCCGCATGCCCGAGCCAGAAGAATCTCCCCGCTTGACTGGCCGATTGATCGCTTCCCCCGCGTCACCGACAGACTGGCATCAACTTGCTGATTTAACTACATTTCCACGCTGGTGGCAACAGTGGTTACTCCTTGAGGGACTTGCGCTGTGGGGTTTTCCGGCGAGCGTTCGTGTCGCGGCGACCGCATGCGACGGCGGGCGATCGGTCGCCGGGGTGCCGGATGCACGCGGCGGGCGGCCGCGGGCGGCCAGCGGGACGGGTTTCAGCCTTCCAAATGAGAATGGCTCGCATTTGCGGGGGCCGCGCGCGCGGGCGATCCTCGACGGGCGCGTCGATCCGGTTCGGAGGGTGCGGCGGCGCTACGCCGCCAGCGGCAGCCCCGGATCCACCAGCGAGCGCATCCGCTCCGGCCGGCCCGCCGCCACCGAGCCGAGCGCCAGCGCCATCATCACCGCCAGCGCCAGACCCAGCCGCGCCTTCATCTTCGCCCGCCCGCGCACGAAGTGGCGCTCGAACCCGAAGCTGTTGTCCAGCCGCGCGTTGATCCGCTCCAGCGCGCCGCGGCGGTTGTAGCCCCGCCTCCACGACGGGCTGCCCCACGGCGTCGGCGTGAACATCCGCCGGTCGGCGGTCGCCAGGTCGACGCGCACCACCCGCCCGTGGTCTCCCGCCCTCGAGCCGGCGTCGCGCAGGCACGCCTCGCGCCCCGCGCACTCCAGCCCGCACGCCGCCGCCGGGCAGCGGTACTTCAGCGCGCCCCGGTCCGCCTCGAAGCCCTGGAACGCCATCGGCCGCTCCTCGCCCGTCGCCGGGCAGCGGCAGAACACCTCGCCCTTCTCGCTGTGCAGCACGTTGCCGTCCCCGCGGGCCGACAGCGGGCGCAGGATCGGCTTCGCCGGGTCGCGGTCCGGCATCTCCTTCTCCTCCCGCCACATCTCCCGCACGTCGATCAGCGGCCGCACCCCGTGGGCGTCCCACAGCTTCCCCTTCAGCGGCCCCGCGTCCAGGCCCCGGTCCGCGCAGAAGTCCTCGCAGTCCGCCGCCAGTTCCGGCTCCGCGCCGAACAGCTCGTCGACGCCGGCGTCCAGCACCTTCGCCTCCGAGCGCGAAGCCCGCTCCACCTCGAACCACACCGGCAGCTCGTGCTCCACGTCCGCGATCAGGTGCAGGCCGTAGCCGAACCAGCTCTTCACCCTCGTCCACGCCTTGCCGCTGCGACCGTCCACGCCGCGGGTCTCGTGGCGCCCCCAGTCCGCGTCCGGATCCGACGTCTTCCCCGTGCGCGCGCTCGTCCGCCCCGTCGACTTGCTCGGCACCGCCTTGCCGTCGTAGCCCAGGTGCCGCCCGCAGCCCGGCAGCTCCGCCATCAGACGGCGGCGCAGCGCGTCCACCATGCCCGACACCGCGCCGCTCCTCTCCTCCAGCTCCGCCACGCTCGACAGGAACCGCGAGAACGCCCACGCCGTCGGCACCCCGTCCCGCCGCGGGCTCGCCTCGCAGACGCCCTCCGCCGCGCCGTCCGCGCGACGCGCCAGCGTCCGCTTCGGCGCCGACTGCCGGCCCAGCGGGTCGAAGCCGCACAGCGAAAGCAGCGCCGGGTTGCGCCCCAGCTCGCGCAGCAGCGACGCCGACGACTCGTGCCCGAACACCATCCCCGCCACCAGCGCACGCCACATCGCCGACACCGGGTACTCGTCGCGCCCCCGCCCGCGGCGCGCCTCCAGCGCCGCCACCAGATCCCCGTCCGGCAGGTTGTCCAGCACGAACCCCAGCCGCTTCAGCTCCGGCAGCCGCTCGACATCGTCCCAGGAAAAAAGCACACTCTGCCGGGTCGCCATGGTCGTCTCCCTCCGTGGAGCGGCGGTCGTTACTTCGAAAGAACATCCTGCCCCATGGCGACCCCTTTTCCCAGGTCCGACGCGCACCCGAGACGGCGCCGCGCGCGCTTGGGGTGAAAATCGGCCGACAACCGCCGACCGGCCCGGAAAACGCCCGAAAACCCCGCATTCCGGGGGTGAAGAAAAAACGCGGCCCTCGCAATCCCTTATGGGTGCCCGCTCTCAGAACAGCGCAAGTCCCTCGAACGTCGAGGGACTTGCGCTGTGGGGTTTTCCGGCGAGCATTCGTGTTCGGGCGACCGCGTGCGACGGCGGATCGCGGCCGCGGGGTGCCGGATCTGCGCGGCCAGCGGACTCCGGGCGACCCTCCGGGACGGATTTCGGCCCTCCAAATGAGAACAGTTCGCATTTGCGGGGGCCGCGCGCGCGGGCGATCCTCGACGGGCGCGTCGATCCGGTTCGGAGGGAGCGGCGGCGCTACGCCGCCAGCGGCAGCCCCGGATCCACCAGCGAGCGCATCCGCTCCGGCCGGCCCGCCGCCACCGAGCCGAGCGCCAGCGCCATCATCACCGCCAGCGCCAGACCCAGCCGCGCCTTCATCTTCGCCCGCCCGCGCACGAAGTGGCGCTCGAACCCGAAGCTGTTGTCCAGCCGCGCGTTGATCCGCTCCAGCGCGCCGCGGCGGTTGTAGCCCCGCCTCCACGACGGGCTGCCCCACGGCGTCGGCGTGAACATCCGCCGGTCGGCGGTCGCCAGGTCGACGCGCACCACCCGCCCGTGGTCTCCCGCCCTCGAGCCGGCGTCGCGCAGGCACGCCTCGCGCCCCGCGCACTCCAGCCCGCACGCCGCCGCCGGGCAGCGGTACTTCAGCGCGCCCCGGTCCGCCTCGAAGCCCTGGAACGCCATCGGCCGCTCCTCGCCCGTCGCCGGGCAGCGGCAGAACACCTCGCCCTTCTCGCTGTGCAGCACGTTGCCGTCCCCGCGGGCCGACAGCGGGCGCAGGATCGGCTTCGCCGGGTCGCGGTCCGGCATCTCCTTCTCCTCCCGCCACATCTCCCGCACGTCGATCAGCGGCCGCACCCCGTGGGCGTCCCACAGCTTCCCCTTCAGCGGCCCCGCGTCCAGGCCCCGGTCCGCGCAGAAGTCCTCGCAGTCCGCCGCCAGTTCCGGCTCCGCGCCGAACAGCTCGTCGACGCCGGCGTCCAGCACCTTCGCCTCCGAGCGCGAAGCCCGCTCCACCTCGAACCACACCGGCAGCTCGTGCTCCACGTCCGCGATCAGGTGCAGGCCGTAGCCGAACCAGCTCTTCACCCTCGTCCACGCCTTGCCGCTGCGACCGTCCACGCCGCGGGTCTCGTGGCGCCCCCAGTCCGCGTCCGGATCCGACGTCTTCCCCGTGCGCGCGCTCGTCCGCCCCGTCGACTTGCTCGGCACCGCCTTGCCGTCGTAGCCCAGGTGCCGCCCGCAGCCCGGCAGCTCCGCCATCAGACGGCGGCGCAGCGCGTCCACCATGCCCGACACCGCGCCGCTCCTCTCCTCCAGCTCCGCCACGCTCGACAGGAACCGCGAGAACGCCCACGCCGTCGGCACCCCGTCCCGCCGCGGGCTCGCCTCGCAGACGCCCTCCGCCGCGCCGTCCGCGCGACGCGCCAGCGTCCGCTTCGGCGCCGACTGCCGGCCCAGCGGGTCGAAGCCGCACAGCGAAAGCAGCGCCGGGTTGCGCCCCAGCTCGCGCAGCAGCGACGCCGACGACTCGTGCCCGAACACCATCCCCGCCACCAGCGCACGCCACATCGCCGACACCGGGTACTCGTCGCGCCCCCGCCCGCGGCGCGCCTCCAGCGCCGCCACCAGATCCCCGTCCGGCAGGTTGTCCAGCACGAACCCCAGCCGCTTCAGCTCCGGCAGCCGCTCGACATCGTCCCAGGAAAAAAGCACACTCTGCCGGGTCGCCATGGTCGTCTCCCTCCGTGGAGCGGCGGTCGTTACTTCGAAAGAACATCCTGCCCCATGGCGACCCCTTTTCCCAGGTCCGACGCGCACCCGAGACGGCACCGCACGCGCTTGGGGTGAAAATCGGCCGACAACCGCCGACCGGCCCGGAAAACGCCCGAAAACCCCGCATTCCGGGGGTGAAGAAAAAACGCGGCCCTCGCAATCCCTTATGGGTGCCCGCTCTCAGAACAGCGCAAGTCCCTCCTCCTTGAACGACTCGTTTAGCATCCGGACTTTGTGCGCCGGTGCGCCAACGCGCCACACCGCCACACCGCTACACGCCGGGCACGCGAAATGCGTATGTCCTGGGCTTGTGAGGTTGCCGGGTGATCGCTTGCGCTCCTTCCAGTCGCAGGCTGAAGCCTACAGAACGTTGTGTTTACAGAAGAGGTCGTCCAGAAACGATGCGACGAGCCGCTTTCCGGTCTCTCCGCATAGTTCGGCCCCTCCAAATCGGTAAACGTCGTAGCCGCACAGCTTGAGCTCACGGTCGGCTTTGGCCAGCTCGGCGTAGCGCCGCGGTGAAGGCCGACCACTTTCGGCGTAGTGCTGCTGGCCATCGACCTCCAGCACGATGCGGACGCCGGCGGGGAGCAGCAGCAAGAAGTCCATGCGCTGGCGGAGCAAAGCGTCCTTGCCTCTCTGCTGGATGGTCCTCGGATCGTAGTGTAGCCAGACCTCGGGGATCAGCGCGGGTAGGTTCGGCACTCGCTCCGCAAAGTGCTCGAAGAAAGTTCTGAACAGCAGACGCTGCGGAGGCGAAGATCTGGGCAGACTAACCCACAATCGCTCGTAGAGCGTCCGCTTGGCGTAGTCTGGGTTGTCGATAGTCTTCAACCGCGCCCACCAGGACTGGAGATCGCACCAGCGCATCCCGTCGCCTATGGGCTCGTCAAAAACGAGAACCTTGTCGGCGTGGGTCACGATTTCGATGTCATTGTCGACTGCATTGCGGAATCGCAAGTCCGGTTTGACGGTGGATGCAAATATGATGTTCTTTGGCCTGCCCTGCGAGGGATCGCCCGGTCTCATGAACGAGAACGACGGATAGCCGTCGACTACGTCCGTTTCAACTAGTTCGAAGCCGTGTCGCGTCAGCACTGAGTTGGCTGCGGACACGAACGACCTTTGGCTTGTTTCGTTCGGCCGCGCGTCGGGTCCGGCGAGGGCTTCAATGAGCTTCCGAAACCGTTTGCTGGAGCAGTCAAGTGCGCCGAGTTCCTGGAAGAGTTTCGCCACCGACCAGTCCTCGGGATTCCGAATCACATGCTGTCGGATATTCCAATGAAGAGTGTCGCGCTCGCTGATAAACGAGAGGCCATCCGCGTCGAGCACAAAGAGACTTTCAAGCAACTCAAGAAACGCGGTGGGCTCGATGAATAGTTCAACTCCGTCAAGTGCGTCGGCAAGTTCACGGCGCACGCGTTTCGAGACGTTTGGACCCAGGGCTTTCCAGAGCAGTTCCTCAAGGCGGTACGTTGCATCGTTACGATCGTCGCCAAGCGGGTAGCAGCGTACATATTGGGCGGCAACGGCGCGTACTTCGTCCGGCGCCAGCTTTGCCAAGCGGCTCCTGATGTACTTGCGCTTAGTCGGAGCTTCGTCGGCTTGTGCCTCGGGAAGACTGATCTGATCGCAGGCTGCGGGCAAGTCGATCCATCCTTCAGGCTGCAATCTCGCTTCAACTATCGCGCGAAGTTCCCTGAGGAGCGGGTCGGGAGCAGTGGCAGGCTGTTCGTCGACCGGCATGTGCTCCTGCGCGCTGGCTACGTGCGAGCCCATTCTGCGTGGACCGTACAGGCATCGAGCTTGACGCTACGAATGGTGATCTTCGCGTCAGATCGGTCCAAGGCGACACGGGCGACCGTACGGCCATCGGAGTCCCTACACGGAATCACAGGAGCATCGCTCTGGAAGGCGCTAACGGGTTCATGCTGGATGGAGTCGAACAGTGATGCAGGAATCTCGACGAGCTGGTACAGGCGCGGGGCCTGATCGTCGTCACCCGCACGGAAGGCGCGTAGCATGAGAATCGAAGTGACGACACGCTGGTAGGAGGCAAATAGCTCGAGCGTGGCCTCTCGTCGGGCGGCGGGTGTGCGCGTGTCCTGTATCCACGCGGCTTCGGTCAGCTTCGAGATGTGAACGGTCGTTTGAGAGAGCGTCTTGGCGGCGGTGGATTTTAGGGAAAGGTGTCTTGCGCGGTTGGAGGCAACACGAACTGAGAGGTCGACAAAACGCTGAGTCGCAGAACCCGGAGGCGTCACTGCCCACTCGACATGGGAGCAGGCGTTCCGGAATACGGTCTCGAATGAAGTCAAGCCGAGCGGAACGGTCGTTGCGGCGTGGTGGACTGAGAGTGCGAGTCCGAAGTATTCGATCCACTCGGGAGATTCGGTGAGCCAAGTACCTTCGGAGCGGATGTTGGCCTGTGTTGGGTTCGACAGGGACTCGACGACCGTCGCAACAAAGGCGATTTTAGCTGGCGAGAAAGAGTCAAGCCTCGCCTTGAGTTCGTCGAGCGTCACAGGCCGAGCCGTCGTTCAGTGAGGTCCACGAACGACGGATTGAGTTCGATGCCGACCCACTGGCGGCCAAGCTCCGCAGCCGCGAGCAGCGTCGTTCCGGAGCCTGCGTAGGGATCGAGCACGACATCATCGGACTTGCTCGTGATCGCCACACATCGCCGCGCGAGAGAAAGGGGCATCATGGCCGGGTGGTCGTCGTCTTGACCGTTGATTCGCTTCAGCGGTTCGGTTGGGATCTCCCACACGTTGCGCAGCCTCCGACCGTTGGGGCCGGAGACAGCGGCGACGTCGTAGTAGTAGTCCTGTTCTTTGGAGAGCAGAAACACCGTTTCGTGGGCTTTCGTGGGGCGGTCTCGCACGGACTCGGGGTGCGCATTGGGCTTGTGCCAGATGATCTCGCTCCGAACCCACCAGCCGGCATCTTGTAGCGCGAACGCCAGGCGCCAGGGGACACCGATCAGATCCTTGGGTTTCAGTCCGTCCGGTGTTCGGGGCCGCACGTGCATTGCGCGTGCGCGATTCTTGCGATCTGGAGCCCGGTAGCGTCTATTGCCAGAGGTGTAGGAGTCGCCGACGTTGAGCCACACGGTTCCGTCCGGGCGAAGGACGCGCCGCAGTTCGGCGAAGGTCTCGACGATGCTGCGGATGTAGGAACCAAGGCTGTCGTCACGGCCAATTTGGTCCGGGATCTGGTAGTCCCTCAAGGACCAATAGGGCGGCGAGGTCACTACGGTCTGGACGGATGCCGTTGGCAGCAGGCTAAGCGCTCGCCGCGCGTCCCCGCAGATCAGCAACGGTCCAAGAATTGCGTGGACGCGAGGAGAGGAATCCGACAGGCGGCGGTAGGAGGACGGTGGCGGCTGGCGCGAAGGGTGGACGACGTTCGTGCAGCGGTGATTGGCGGGGGCGGTTTGAGCCTGATCGTCGAGAGGCGGCTTGTCGGCAACTGTAGTGGAGATCGGATCGTTCATCCCGGTCGCTAGTGTGATGGACTGGCGGCAGCAGGGCAAGTCTGTCTGGCGGCGGACGTCGCGCGGAAAACGCTCTTGCGGTCCATTGCGGAGGATCGCCCTTGGGGGTCGGCGGAGAGCGACTCATCTCGGAAGTCGAGGCGTTTGGCCAGCCAACCGGTGACGAGCCCGTGTCAGTGCGAAAGGACTGGCTCATCCACGATGCGCAATAGGTCAGTCCGAAAACCCGAAGGAGGTCCGGTCAGATTCACAGTGGTGAACCGGAGGACATGGCCCTGGATGCGCGCGGCTTCGTCGATGGTGTGCCCCGTGGTTGGGTGCAGAAGCACGCCTTCGGCGAGCTGGGCGGGCGGGGGGACGTCGACCTGGGAACGAAGATAGGCGTAGATCTGGTAGAGGTATCCGCTACGTAGGGCGTCTCGGAACTGCGCGGGTTTGAGCAGGGACGTGAACTTCGTGTCGATCACGATCTTTCGGCTGGTGTGCTTGTGGAACAGCTCAATGTCCGTCTCCATCCTGGGGAGGATGGCCGCAAGTCCAGGCGTGCTGGCTTGGACCGGCCAGTGAAGGACGCGCCCATGCGAGACGGTCCAGTCTTGGTGCGGGAGCGCGACCTTGTAGAAGCCGTAGACCGCGCGCTCGAAGAGCTTGCGGAGCCAATGCACATCGCGATCTGCCAGCCCCAGCAAATGCTCGCCGCGGGTCTCGGTGGGCAAGGCCAGGTCGAAGGCCAGGCGGGCAACCGCGACCATGAAGCGGTCGTCGGCGTCGTGGCGTCCGAAACGATCCGCGCTTGCCTCACGAGTTGAGGGCACTCGATCGCGAACACCCATGGAGCGGAGGTGCCGAGCGAGAGCGCGACAGCGGTGCGCAAGGGGGAGAGTCGAGACTTCGTGCGCGACCGATTCGAGTGCGCCTCGGACGTAGCGATTGCGCAGCGTGTCGATGGTGAGATCCTCGTAGCGACACGCAACCTTGCCCTGTCGGATGAGTTGCCGAGACTCGGTGGCCAAAAGGTCTATGGTCCCCCGTACACGGTCAAGGACGGCTGTTCGCGGTTCGTAGGCGCGATGAAGGTTGCGCCTTAAGCGCTGTTCTACCGCGTGGGCGAGCAACTCGGCGATGACGTCCGGCAGGTCTTCAGGCATTTCCTCGACGTCAAGAAGGTCCGTGCCCCGCATCCGAAAGAGGTCCGATGCGTACAGCATGAGCAGCCAGACGTTGCGAAGCGGAATGCCGCCGTTCGCCCCAGTGGCACGGTGGCTTCGAGGGGCGTTCTGGCTCACCAGCCGTCGAGCAGGCGGTCGCGCTCCTGTCTGGCTCGACCGGCGTCGTCGAACCAGTACTCCTCAAGCAGCGGCGCAAGCTCGGTCTCGACCACGTCGAGGAACCAACCATTGACGTCATCGGGATTGAGCCTGTGGGCGGGCGTCACGTAGCTGTGCCCTACGCAGAACTGTTCGCCAAGCGACTTCGCAATCGCCTCGTTGAGCGCCGCCATGCGGCCTTGGATGTCGTCTGCGGCATCCGCACCGACTCCCAATTGCTCTGTGACCCAACGGTGCCAAGCTCCGTCGATCCTCGGCTTGAGGGTGGCGAATGCGAAGCGACGACGCAGCGCGAGGTCGACAAGCGCAAGGGAGCGATCCGCGATGTTCATGGTGCCGATGACGTGGAGGTTCTCGGGGACATGGACGCGCGTAGTTTCGTCTCCGGTCGCATAGGAAAGTTCCAGCGATTCGTCTTCGGACCGCTTGTCCGCTTCGAGCAGCGTGATGAGTTCTCCGAAGATCTGGGCGGGGTTGCCGCGATTGATCTCTTCGATGACCACTACGAACGGAGTCTCGGGGTCGGTGGAAGCCGACTCGATCGCGCGGAGGAAGATGCCTTTCGTTAGTTCGAGCCCGTTCTTGCACGGGCGCCAGCCGAGAACGAAGTCCTCGTACGACAGCGTCGGATGAAACTGCACGCTGCAGATGCGTTCGCGGTCTCGGTGGCCTATCAGCGCGTAAGCCAGACGTTTGGCCAACCAGGTCTTGCCGGTTCCCGGCGGGCCTTGGAGAATGAGGTTCTTCTTGGTCTCCAGTCTGTTCAGGAGTGAGTCGAGTTCGTCCTGATCCAGAAAGCAGCCGTCCTCCAGAATGGAGCCAACAGTGTACGGCGGCTCGCCTTGCGGTTCGGGGAGGGGCCGGAGAATGCCGACGGCCCGCTTGAGGGCGTCCACTTGGTTGGGGTAGGCCGACACGTCGGTGAGAGTCTTGGTGACCAGGCGTTTGTCGCGGACGCGGACGCCTTCAGGGAAGTTGGAGTGCCACTCAACGTCGCGGACGTTCTTGTACACCGGGCGGGCGGGGTCGAAACGGTAGGCGGAGGTTACTGTGCCGTGGCCAACGACGGCGGTGGTTCCAAGCTTCGCGAAAATGGTGTCGCCCGGCTCCATGTCATGACAGAACTGCCCGCAGGCCAACGAGTCGTTCCGGCCGAGGTCGATGGCCTCTCGACTCTCATACTCGGTGATGTCGCCAATGTCGTCCCACCCGAGGCAAGCGATGCCTTCGCGGCGGCATTCCTCCCAGTGCTTGGCACCCGGACCAAGTGCCATTAGCCAGCAACGAGGCTCGGCATTGGACGTCTCGTCGAGCCTCTGCTGGCGGAGATGGCCTTCCGATTGCTGGTCCAAGTTGTCCGCTTCGGTGCGTACATCGGCTAGCAGGAAAACGGTCGACAGGAACCGTTCTACGCCGGCCGGGTTCGAGGGAACGGGAATGGCCACGTGCGTGCCCACCAACGGCAGGCCCCGTTCGGGCGCGAGGGTGTCGAACCTCGCTTTTCGTTCAGCGTTGCGTCTGTCTCGCTTGGCGGGGCGATAGGCCCAACTCAAATGGTCGTCGCGAATTTCGTGTGCCTCGAACAGGACGCCCGACCGGCTAGCCTCATATGCGATCAGAGCAAATCGCGAGGGGTGCTGGCGCGCCCACTGGATGAGGAGCAGATATAGTTCGCTCGCGTCGGAGGAAACACGGAATGCGCCAACGCAGTCCTTTCCGTCAGCCCAATGATGGAAATCGACGAGCGGAGTTTCAAGTTGCTCTTGAAGGCGGAACGAGTCGGAGTCACGCAGCCCTATTCGAACGAGCTGGCTGATCTGTTCGGCAGTGTCGCGATCCAAGGGACCAATCTCCGAGGTTGCAGAAGGCACGAAGGCCGATGGGGGCGTCTCCGCGTGCGGGTGGCAGTCTATCCCACTCCGTCACGTCGTTCAATGCAGCACCGGAGGTCAGGGCGGCAGCGGCGTACGAGGATTGTTCGGTGCGCCTAATCGCAGGCGGCGGTCCTGGCGGTGTCCGAGAGCGCGGGGGAGCGGGATCATGCTGGCGGCGCGAGGAGAGTGGCGTCGTTCGATGATTGGGTCGCGTTTTGGAAGACCAGGGCACTGTGGAGCGCGATCCGGGCGCCGGTCTCGACCGGATCGGGCTTCGAAGGGGCCGTTTTCGGGCGACGGGCGGAGTGCGGGTGGCCGCAGCTAGGTTCGGGATCGGCGGGCTGGATGGGCAGGAATCGGGCACGCTACGCCGGCAGCCGGTCGGCTGGTTGGGGACAAGCGACAGCGATGACGTAAGAAAGTCCTCGCATCCGACCGATGCTTGTCGCTCGGTCGGTGCTGAGCGGAATCGCGGGTACCAATCCGGTCATCCTGTTCGCACCCTGTTTCGTCCTTGCGGACGGCGCCGGCACTGCTCTCGCGCTTGCCCTTGTCGCGGGCGGCGGTTCCGTTTGGCCAGTGGAACGTCTGCAACGCCTTGTGGGCGCCTCCCGTTTTGGTCAGCCGGGGTGCTGTGGATCGAAGCGAACCGCTGGGTTACCTGCGGTCTGCGGCGATCGCCGGCCCTTGTGGGGCCGTCTCCCGTTGTGGTCAGCCGGGGTCGCTGGCGATTCGATGCAGGCCGCTGGATCACCCGCGGCGTGCTGTGAATCGATGGTTCCGTGCGGAACTTCTCCCCGTTGTTCTGCCTGGCGGGGGACTCCATGTCCGGGTTGCAGATCCCGGCGTCTGACGGCCCTGAATGAGGGTCGGTTTTGAGGTTCGGCGCGGACTCTACAGACGTGCCGAGTGCTTGGCAAACCGGTGCGCTGAAGGGCTGCGCGCGAGATCGTGCGCGGTTTGGCGGAAAATCCCGCCCCGACGCTGTGGGACGCGACTTTCAAGTCCGTCCCACAGCGTCGGGGCGCAGCGCACGTTTCACGACGATGTCGCGGCCCGGCGGCTGGGAGCGGGATGCCGCGTATTCGGCTGCGGTCGCGGCTAGTCCGCGTCGGACGGCGCGGAACCGGGCGGCTCGCGCGCCGCCGCAGCCTCCGCGGCGGCCTTCAGCGCGCGGTCGCGCTCCCGCGTGACCTGGCGCAGGGACCGCCGGAACTTGGCGCGCTGGCCCTTGACGGCGACCAGTTGCCGCTGGGCGTCCGCGAGCTGCTTCCGGAGGCGCCGGCAGTCGTCGCGGGCGACGCCGAGCTGGTCGTCGCGGTACCTGCGGTCGAGCCATTCCCGACGGAGGCGGAGCGCGGCGCGGATGTGCAGTTCGGAGGTGGAGAGGCCGATGGCGAGCGCCAGCAGGAACACCACGGTGGCGAGGATGCCGACGATGACCGAGTGCTGGGCGAGGATGGCCCAGCCTTCGAGAACGGCGGCGCCGGTGGCCTTGTCATAGAGCAGGAGACCCTCGACACGCTCGCGGGCGTTCAGGGCCAGCAGGACGGCTCCCGCGATCAGGGCGACGATCAGGAAGAGGACGAACACGGGCTACCGGCCTCCCCTGCGGCGACTCCCGGCGGGCGGTCGATCCCCGGGTCGCCGCGGACCGGACGCGGCGGGCATCCGGAAGCCCTTGGCTCGAAGCGCCCGTTCGAGGCGGCGTTCGATGCTGCCGTAGTCGTCGCGCACCGGCACGCCCAGGAGGGCGGCCTCGGCGCGCACGGCGAGATCCCGGTACCGGTCGCGGGATTCCTTCAGCCGGTCGATCAGCCTGACGGTGCTTTCGATGTCGTTCCGGGCGGCGGACCCGTCCGTGAAGCCGGGAGGCTCGACGACGGCGGCGTTCTGCGCGCCTGCCCGATCCTCCGGTTCGCGCGCACTGTCGAGGATGAGCTGTTCGACCGCGCGCCGTCTCTGGTCGTCGTTGTCCCTCTCGTCGCTGCCCAGGATCCGGTCGAGGGCCGCGTTGTGGCGCGCCGTGAGGTGGAGCGTCAGCCGGCGGCTCACCTCAGGTATTCCTCGGTGACAAGCGGGCGGAAATGCCCAAGCTCGTGGCTGACGACCTCCAGCGCGTCGTCGTAGACGAGGTGGCGCTGCAGTTCGGCCATGCGCTGTTGGGCAAAGCTGTGACGTACACCGTGGGCGCCGCGGCTCCAGCCGAGCGCGCCGTGCGAGGCGCGGGAGAAGCTGCGGCTCCACGCCTCGCCGCCGCCGACTTCGTACCGGGACACGTAGCGGATGCCGCGGTCGGTGACGGGCGCCGGTTCGTCCAAGCGGCGCTCCTCGAGGCGCTCGGCCAGATCGTCGGGAACGCGGACGAGGCGCACCAGGCCGCCCTTGCCGAGAACCGTGTAGTCGGTTCCCGGCCGACCGTCGAACTTCTCCGGGCGCGCGGGCCGGACGTCGGGGGCCTGCTCGGCGGGCCGGGCCAGCGTCAGCAGTTCGTGGGCGCGCAGCCCGGCCGCGTGGGCGATCAGGGTGGCGAGCGCGTTGGGCGCCGTCTGCCGGGCGGCGACCATCGGGACCTGGTGCGGGGCGTAGGCCCGCCCGCCTTTGAGGGACGGCTTGAGCGAGCGGACGATGGTCAGCTTGCCGCCGACGGGCAGCGACCCGCGGACATGGATCAGGAACTTCTGGAGCGCCTGCCGGTGCCCGTCGAGGGCCTTCTGGCCGAGATCGGCGGCGCGCGAGCGGAGGTAGGCGTCGGCCCTGGTCGGGGTGAGATCGAGCAGTTCGAGGCCGTCCCCGGCGAGGTGGCGGGCGATCTGGGTCAGGCACTGGCGGATGTTGCGCACCGTGCCGACGGACGCCGGCGCATGGGGATTGCGGCGCAGGACGCCGAGGTTGACCAGACGGCCGACGGCGGCCCTGGCCTGCTGCTCGGGCGACCGGGACTTGCGGAACCTCGGCACGGGATCGGTCGGCTTCAGCCGCGGCGGCGCAGCCAGCGGCCGACGGTGGTCTGGTGGACGCGCACGCGGCGCGCTTCGAGCCAGCGCTGCAGCTCGGCGACGCTGGCGCCCGCGTCGTACAGCGCGAGCAGTTCGTGCGTGTGGCGGTCGAGGCGGGAGGCGGTGCGGCGGCGGCGACGGCGGGCCCGGGTGTCGGCCTTCAGGCGCGCGGCCTCGGCGGCGGCGTCGAAGGTGTTACCGTTGCTCGAAACGGACGTCGGTTTGGTCATCGGGCGGGCTGCGGAAGCGGCTACCGGGCCGTGGTGAAGTTCGAAGACGGGTGCATAGGAGCGTCTTACACCGTACGGGGAACAGGTGCAATTACTTCATGTTTATCAAATGCTTAAACGATGTGTTGCGGGAGACCGGCAGGTGCTTTCTGCCGCGCTGTGCGCTCCGGTGACGCGGATCCGGTGTGCTCGCCGCACGGGCAGGGATGGCGCCCGCGGTGGTGCTGCGCGGGGACATGGCCGACAAGGCGGGCACCGTCGACCCGGAGGGAGCCGCGGTCGCCATCCCAAGTAGCAGCGTGGCGGCACGGAGCGGCCCGTCAAGGGTCTGCTGCGCCGACGGTACCCGTCGCCCCTGACGGGCCGCTCCGCGCCGTAGGGGGGCTCTACAGCGCGTCTGGAAGGCCGAGGCGCGCCGACCGGAGCCGACGCGCCTCGTGGCGGGGGCTAGTGGCGCTTATACCGCCAACCCGAATCCCACAGCGAGTGCGCCCACCCGCGTTCCTCACGCGGCTCCGGGTCCGGCAGCGGCGACCAGTATGCTGCCGAGGGCTCTGGCCGCTTTCGTGCGTTCCACGGGGTAATGTCGAGCTCGACATTACGCCGTTAATGCCGAGAACCTGATAATGCCGAGCGCGTAACGAAAGAGCGTAAAAACAGCGGCGTTGCCGACAGTCGGACTCGGCATTACAACGGACAGTGACTTTGGGCATCTTCGTCCTCCCCATGGAAAACAGGACGACATTCATGCCTGCCACATCGAAGTACCGGCCCTTGGAATACGCCTTGGTCGCAGCCTTCGTTGACGATCTCCGTCATCGAAAAGCGGATTTCAGCGAGTATTTCTTCTACACCCACCGGCGCATCGCCCGTCACTTCCTGATCTGGATCGACCTCACCGGCGTCGAACTGAACAAGGTGGACGCCACCATCATCTACCGCTTTCTGCGACACGATTGCCGTTGCGGCGCATCTTGCGCGCCGGTCCGCATCCAGAGCTGGCGCAAGCGCCGCAGATCACCCCAAATCATGAGGTTCGTGCGATTCCTCGAGCAGTCGGGGCATGTCGAGACCCCCGGCGAACTGGAGGACAATCTGCGGCTGCTGGACGCTTTCCTTGGCGGGTTGCGCGACGTCGGCTACGCGGCCAACACGATCGACGCGTACCGGTACGCATGCACCGCCCTCATTGTCTGGCTCCACCTGTCACGCATTCGCCTTTGCGACCTTACGCCGGATGTCATCGCGCGCTTCGGGAAACGGCAGTTCGCCCCCTGGATCCCAGGGGTGTTTCGTGGTCGGGAGGCGTGGCTACCCGACACCTACGCAACCGAACTGCGCGGCTTCCCGGGACACCTCGTCGCGATCGGGCGGATCGAGGCCGTGGAGCCGGCCCCTGTCCAACCGACACGGCCCGTTCTCCTGGACAGGTTCGCCGGGTGGCTCGAGAACCATCGCGGCATCGGGCCAGGGACGACAAGAAGGCATGTGTGGCTGATCGCCGAGATGATGCCCGAGCTTGGCGACGACCCGCGCACGTATGACACCGCCCTGATCCGGGACGTGCTGCACAGGAACATCCAGCGGCGGTCGCACAGCTACGCCCCGGTCCTGCCAACGACGATGCGCATGTATCTTCGGTTCCTGGCATCCGAAGCGCGCATCCAGCCCGGGCTTGTGGCGGCCGTCCCGTCGGTGCCTCAACAGCGGTTGTCGAGCTTGCCGCGCTACATCGCAAGCGACGATGTCGAACGCGCCATCGCCACATGCAGCGACAACGCGACAGGCTTGCGCGACCGCGCGATCCTGCTGCTGCTCGCACGGCTGGCGCTACGGGCAGGGGATATCGTTGACCTGCGCCTCGCGGACGTTGACTGGGACAGAGCCCGAATCCGTGTCTCCGGCAAGTCACGCCGGGAGGCCGTCCTGCCCTTGCCGCAGGACGCCGGCGATGCGCTTCACGCCTATATCGCCACCGCGCGGCCCAAGGCGGATGTGGACAAGGTGTTCCTCTGCACCAAAGCGCCGTGGCGGGGGTTCCGCGCCTCGAACGCCATCGGTTCCGTCGCGAGACGCGCGCTCGACCGCGCGGGGATCAAGACCTTTGCGGCCCGCGGCGCGCATGTGTTCCGCCATAGCCAGGCGACCGCGTTGCTCAGATCGGGAGCCACCCTGGATGTCATCCAAGCGCTCCTTCGCCACCGGTCGGTGAACACGACGGCGATCTACGCCAAGACCGATGCCGTCATGTTGCAGGAAATCGCCCAGCCCTGGATCGGAGGGACCGAACGATGACCACGACGATCCGCCACCAAATCGCGCGCTTCGTCGAGATCAACCGATCGCTCGGCTACCGGTTCGAGCAGCAGGAAGAGCTGCTGCGGACCTTCGCGCGGTTCGCCGAAGCCCGCAACGAGACCCATGTTCGCTCCGAAACCGCTCTTGAGTGGGCATCCGCATCGAGAACAGCTTCGTCGACGTTCCAGGTCACCAAACTCCGTGTGGTCAGCGACTTCGCCGAATGGCTGCACGCCGAGGACGATCGACACGAGATCCCGCCCCGCGATGCGTTGGGGCCGCTGAACCGGCGGCGACCGCAGCCGCACCTGATGTCGGTTGCGGACATCCGCAAACTGCTGACAGCGGCATTATCGATGGGGCCTGCCGCAACCATCGCCCCGCTGACCTGGCACTACCTGTTCGGTCTCGTCGCCGCGACCGGTCTGCGCATCGGAGAGGCGCTCGCACTGACGCTGGACGACATCACGCCCGACGGCCTCGTCATCCGCGAGGCGAAGTTCGGCAAGACCAGGCTGGTCGCGCTGCACCCGACGAGCCGGGATGCGTTGAACATCTACCTCAAGGCCCGGCTCAAGGAGACGACCCGGGACCGGCACCTGTTCGTGATCGCAACAGGCCGGACACCCGCCTTGGATACTGCAAACGCCGTGTTCCGCAGGCTCTCCGTACAGACGGGCCTGCGCAGACCCGGGTCGGCCCGGGGGCCAACCACGCGCTCGCTACGACACTCGTTCGCCGTGCGGTCGCTGGAGGCGCTGGCCCCCGGCGCCAGACCGGACCGGCACATCCTGGCTCTGGCGACCTATCTCGGACACGTCGATGTCACCAGTTCCTACTGGTATCTGGAGTCCACGCCGGTTCTGCTGCGCGGTATCGCCGAGGCCGTGGAGCAGGCTCACGCCAGCGGAGGATCCCATGACTGACCTCGCCCCACATCTGTCCGCCTTCCTGCAGGAGTACCTCCCCAACGTCAGGCGGTGCAGCCGCCATACCCTGCAAAGCTACACCGAGTGCTTCCGGCTCCTCGTGCCCTATGCGGCCGAGCAGGTCAAGACCCGCCCCTGCGAACTGAAGATCGAGCACTTCACGGGGGCACTGCTGGCGGCGTTCCTCAACTCCCTGGAGAAAGATCGGAACAACAGCGTGAGCACGCGCAATGTCCGGCTGGCCACGATCAAGTCGTTCTTCCGCTATCTGGAACCTCGTGCGCCGAGCTGCCTGAATCTCGCGTTGCAGGTACGCGCCCTGCCGCAGAAAGCGGTCGACAAGCCACTGATCGACTGGCTCGATCGCACCGAAATGCAGGCGGTCCTGGACGCGCCGGATCCCACAACGGTTGCGGGTCTGCGAGACCGGGCAATGCTGCATCTCTGCTACGCCGCCGGCTTGCGCGTGTCCGAGTTGACGACGTTGACCATGGACAGCTTGTCCGGTCCCCAGCTCGAATCGATACGCGTCCTCGGCAAGGGGCGCCGCGAACGCGAACTGCCACTGTGGAAGGAAACGAGGACGGTGCTTCAAAGGTGGCTTGACGTGAGGCCATCGACCTCCAACGAGTACCTGTTCCTCAATGCGCGAGGACGGGCCATGAGCACGGACGGCTTCGCGTACCTGCTCGACAAGCATGTCGCCACGGCGACCAGGACGGTTGCGTCCATCAACGGCAAGCGGGTAACGCCGCATGTGCTTCGTCACTCCGCAGCGATGGCGATCCTGCATGCCACGGGCGACATCCGGAAAGTGTCCCTGTGGCTCGGCCACGCGGACATCAGGACCACCGAGATATACGTCCGCGCAAGCCCGGCCGAAAAGCTGGGCATCCTGGAAACCAACACGCCGCCGTCCATCAGACCCGGGTCGTTCCCCGGTGTCAGGGACAGCTTGATGGCGCTGCTCGGCGGCAAGTGACTCCAGGTGTAATGCCGAGTGAAAGTGCCGGAGAGGCCCTCGTTCCGAAGCCTCTCGCGCTCCACTCGGCATTACCAACGTGTCGACATTAACGGGGTAATGTCGAGCTCGACATTACCCCGTGGAACGCCCGCCCGAAGCCGCAACCGTCAGCCGCCTACTGGTCGCCGTTGCCGGACCCGGAGCCGCGCGAAGAGCGCGAATGGGCGAGGCCGCTGTTCGAGAGCGCATGGCGCTATAGGCGCTGCTGATCCCGCCTCCTCGCCGGGGCGCGCAATGTCGCGGTTGCGCGTCCCGGTCCCTTCCTCCGCCCGCGGGCGAGCCCCTCCGGCCCGCCTCACGCACCACAATAGAACATATGTGTAGCTCCACATATCGTGTATTGTGGTGCGTGAGTGTTTATGTGGAGTTGCGCGCTCAAGTCACTGTCGGGAAACGTCTCGGCTTCGCTGAACTACACATAAAATTTGCCCGAAAGCGGGAGGGTCCCGCGCGTTGGGGGCCGCATGTGGCCTCGGAAACGTCACAGCGAGCGAAGCCACTCAAGCAATGTGCCGTCCTTCTGCCAGGACGGGATATCCGGAAAGGTGGAGTCCTCGGCGACGTTCGCAAGGGCCTTGCGCTTCATCTCGAGGTTCGCCCGGGCGTAGATCTGGGTGGTCACGACATGCTCGTGACCGAGAAAGTCCCTGATGATCTCCAGCGAGACGCCGCTCTGGAGCAGGTGCATTCCCTTCGTGTGCCGCAGCGTGTGCGGGGTGACCGACTGGGCGAACGCAGGATGAGCGTTGCGCACTGCCTGAACATGCTTGTCCAGGATGTACCGCACGCCCCATCGGGACAGCCGCCCACCCTGGCGGTTCTCGAACAGCGGCTGTTCGAACCGCTCGGGCCGGTCCAGGCCGTTCTCGCGCAGATGGTCGCGGAGCAGCTTCGCTGTGGCGTCCATCAGCGGCACGGCGCGCATCTTCCGGCCCTTGCCGAACAGGCGGACCTGCGCGGGCGGTTCCAGCCGCACGTCGCCGGCGCTCATGTCAATCAACTCCTGGACCCGCGCGCCGGTGTCGTAGAGCACGCTGAGGAGAACAGCGTCCCTGCGGCCGGCGCTGGTGTGGACATCGGGCTGCTCGAGGATCCTGGCGAGGTCCTCCTTCGCCAAGTAGCCTACGGTCGCGCGCGGGTGGCGCCGCAACGGAATGGCGATGATCCGCTGGCACTGCAGCAGGTGGTCCGGGACCTCCGACTGCACGTACCGGAAGAACGCATGGAGGGCAGCGAGCCGGTAGTTGCGCGTACGGATCGAGCAATGCCTGTCGTGTTCCAGATGATCGAGGAACGCCTCCACCAGCGGGACGTCGATCTGCTTGAGGCACAGGCGTTCGAGGGGCATCCCCCGCTGGTCGCGGCAGTACCGGAGCAGCAGCGTGAACGTATCGCGGTAGGCCCGGATCGTGTTCGGGCTCAGGTTGCGCTGCGCGGCGAGGTGGTGGCTCAGGAAGCCGGTCAGGTGCACGGAGAGATCGGTCGGCTTCATCACGGCGCGCTCCATGGTGGAATGACATCGCCGAATGCCGCGTTCACGCGCACCGCGACTTCCGGGAACAGCTCCGCCGTCAGATGCAGGTAGCGCTCGGTGCCCATAAGCGACCGATGGCCCAGATAGGTTGCGAGGACCGGCAGCTTGGCATCGAGATCCGCGCCCTCGCGGTACCAGCGCAGCATGGCGTGCACGGCAAATGTGTGGCGCAGGTCGTGGACACGCGGCCCCTTGCCCTTGCCGCGATGCGGAATCCCGCAACCGAACAGCAGTCGCCGGAACGCGACATAGATCGCCCCAATGCGATACGGGCCGCCGTGGACCGACGGGAAGAAGAACGCATCGCCGGGTCTTGCGCCGGCCACCGCGCTGACCGCGGCGTCGTAGGAGCGCAGTCGCTCGACGAGCGGCAGCGCGGGCGGCACCAAGCGGTCCTTGCCGAACTTCCCTTCGCGCACGGTGAGTACGCCGCGGTTGAGGTCGACGTCGTCGATCCGCAGCTTCAGGACTTCGCCGATCCGGAATCCACAGCCGTACAGCAGACGGAAGACCTCGGGCATGACCAGATGCCTGAGTGGCGATCCCGCCGATGGCGCCATCCGATCCGCCTCTTGCAGCAACTGCCGAACTTCCGCATGCGTGAAAATGCGGGGCTGGTAGCTGGTGCCTCCCTTGGCCCACAACGACGCGTCGGGTACGTAGGCCGGATGGCCGTGTCGGCACAGGAACTCCGCAAACTGGCGGGCCGCGCCGAACCGTGTCTGTTGCGTACGTGGATGCTCCTGCGGATCCTTGGCGAGCCACTTCTGCACGGTCGAACGAGACAACTCGCCGTCCTCCGGCGCCTGGTCGGCCAGGAACCGGTCCAGATGCATGAGCGCGACAGCTCCGACTTCGTACTTGTAGCCGATAGCGCGCTTCTCCTGCACGAACTGCTCCATGAGGGGTGCGAGCGAACTCTTGAACGAAAACTTGGGCTTGCTACTCGACATCGTGCAGCTCCTCGGTGTTCAGCGCCGCGCCTCGCAGCGTCTCCGTATCGGCCTTCGCGTAGATGAGGGTCGACGCCGTGCTGGCGTGCCCCAGGATCTCGGAGATCACGTGAACCGGCGTCTGCTCGCGCAGGAGTTGAGTTGCGAGCGTGTGGCGTAGCGAGTGGATGCCGTGGCGCTGCGCGGTCCTGAACCGGATGCCCGCCAGCTCCCGCCAGCGGTTGACGACATGGTGCAGACCGCTGTCCGCTCCGAACGGCCCGATCGGCCGCTTGAGCCGCAGGAACACTTCCCGGTGCTCCGTCTTCGGCCGACCGAAGCGCAAGTAGTCGATCAGCGCCTCACCGACCTCCTCGGAGATCGGCAGATGCAGTGGGTCGGTCGTCTTCGACTGCGTGATACCGATGGTCGACGCTCCCCAGTCGAGGTCGTCCAGTCTCAGCGTGCGAAGATCGCCGGAACGCAGCCCCAGGCGCGAGGCCAGTAACAGCATCGCGTAGTCGCGCTTGCCCACCGGCGAACTGCGATCGACGGCCTGCAGCAGCTTGACGACGAGTTCCGAATCCCAGACCGACGGAATGGCAGCGTTCTGGGTGACACGGACCTTGGGCAGCGTGTCGCCAAGGTTCTGGAGCAGGATGCCACGCATGGTCAGGAACCGGAGGAACTGGCGCATACTGGAGACGATGCGCGAGATGGTCTTCGGCCGGTACCGTTCGAGCCACGCCACGTAAGCCGTCAGGTCGGCGGCCTGCAGCTGCGGCAGCGTCTGCACACCCCTCGAGCCCATGAAGTCCAGGAACCTGGCAAGTTCTGCGGTACGCGCGTCAATCGTCGACGGACGGAGGTGGCGGCGCTCAATGCCGTAGGCTTCGTAATCCCGCAACGGCTTCCTCATCGCCGGCGGGATGTTCAGCTTGCACCTGTCGGTTCGGGAACGTTCGATGCGCCCGTCGCGGCGAAAGTCGCCGAGCATCCTGACGCCGAACGCGGCGTGGAGTCGCCAGCCGCGGCGCGCGTCATCGTGGGAGCGGCAGACTTCCAGGAAGCCCGCCGCAAGATCCTCCGAAAACTCGTCCCCGAAGTCCCTCTCACCAGCGAAGCTGATGAGGTGGCCCCAGATCGCGTCGTACCGCCTCAGCGATCTTCTGCTGTAACGGATGCGTTCCAGATAGCGCAGAGCGCGCGCAACGAGACGTCCGAGTGGGAGGTAATCCAGTATTGCCTTGTTGTGTGAATCCAAGATCGATCTCCTGGTGAAGGGCGGCCGGTGTGGCCGCCGGGAGATCGATCATCAAATTTTATGTGGAGTAATAGAAGCTTAAATCACTGATCTAAAAGCAAACGTGATGGCAACTACACATAAAACTTTACACACCACAATAGATCGACGACACCTCGCGCCTCCCGTGCCCCAGTTCCGCCGCGATCGTCTGCCGCGCCTCGGTGTCCATCCGCCGACTCGCCCCCGTCAGCGACCGCTGTGGCGGCCCCCCGGCCGCCGGCGCCTTCCAGCCCGTCAGCTCCTCGTAGCGCGATTGAGCATAGTGGTGTCTCAGACCGTGCATGCGGTACAGGCCCGCCTCCCGCGTCTGGCTCTCGTACACCTTGATCTGCTGTTTGTAGTTGCGCTCCGGCGGGATCAGCGCGCCGCTCCCCGCCAGACGGCGCGCCTCGTCGAGCAGCTTGCGCTGGCTGTCCTTCAGAACCGGCACCTCGCGCGGCCTGCCGCCCTTGGTCGTCGAGCCCTTCAGCCGGATGCGGTCGCCCCTGTCGTCGCGCGCGGGCGTGAACTTGATCGCCTCCTCGCGGCGCCGGCCGAACTCCGCCTCGAGGCGCAGCGCCATGGCGACGTGCGCGTCCCTGACGAGTGCCAGCCTGTCCGGGTCGAGAACCTGGCTCTTGTCCTCGTTGGTCACATACTCGCGGTTGGCGATGCCAAGGGCGCCGTTGACCGGCACCACGCCCGGACGCCCGATGTGTTTCGCCCACCAGCGCACATGCGCCATGCGGTTTTTCAATGTGCCGACCGAGCGGCCCTGGCGCTTCCACTCCTTGACCAGCGCCGCGACGTGCTTGCGCTTCAGCCCGGTCGCCCGGAGGCCCTTGAAG
Organism: Pseudomonadales bacterium; assembly: GCA_963668365.1. Classification (GTDB taxonomy): domain Bacteria; phylum Pseudomonadota; class Gammaproteobacteria; order Pseudomonadales; family Azotimanducaceae; genus VXNE01. Next base: position 1,806,444 of record OY764266.1, on the reverse strand, counting down.
CCGAGATCGTGCAGGGTGTCCGCGATCTGCGCCAGCGCGTAGGAGCGCGCCGTGCGCGTCCCGTGGGAGCCGTCGTCGTGCGCCGCCTGCAGGCGCTTCAGGTCGTAGTTCAGGTCGCGCACCGCAACCTCCGTCTCGCTTGCCGACCTCGCCATCCCCGGCAAACGGCCGGGCAACGTCCTCCCCTCGTTGGCACGCTATAGCCGCCGCCAGCGGCCCGGTCAAAGACCGCGTGTTGAGCAATTCGGTAAGCGGGAGACCGCTTGATGCGCCGTGCGCCGGAGCGACGCCGGGTGCGCTTCTGGAAGTTTTTTCGGCGGGAACGGAAGGGAATCTGCCGCGCCCGGCGCCGCGTCAAGCGGCCCGGGCCGGCGTACGGTTCAGTTTTGCTGGGCGATCCGGCTCTGCCAGCCTGGCAGTCCGGACCCCGCAACGAATTGCGGCTTGAGCCCTTCGACGCGTATTCCCTTGCCGTCGCATGCGGCGGCCGCGGCGTGCCTCTCGACACCTGTCCCGCCAGCCATTCGGCACGCCGGCCTCTTGCGCCGCCCCGATACGGGACACGACATCGGATCGCTCCTCCGTCGCGCACGAGACCTCGTGCCACGGCCTGTCGCCATCTGCACGCCCGACTGTTCGCCAGGCCCGCGCGGTCTCCCGCGCGCCGCAGCGCAATGGCCGTTGGGGAGTCGCCCCCGTTCGCGCGCGACCGCGACGTGGCGCTCGGTGCCCTTGCGGCGCGTCGACCGCGCTGCCGCGCGATTGCGGCGAGGCACGTGGGACACCTTCCGGTGCCGTCTCACGCCGGACACTTCGTCCGGCAACGCCCCCATGAGGCGGCGAGTGAGTGCGGCGGACTGTACCACCCCGTCATTAATCCCGCACTAACCGCGTGTTTAGCAGACCCTTGATGCCACGGGCCTGAATGCCGATTTAGCGCCCCGTCACTACCGGATTACCGCACCTGCTGTAACGCACCGCATCAGCAATGCGATCTTTCGCGACTCGCCGCGTAGTGACGGGGCGCTATGCGCTTGTTGGGGTTCCGAGGCCGCCAGAAAACGGAACCCACGACCGGCAAAGATACGTTCAAAACCGCGCCTGTATGACCCACTTTCCCGCGACGTGGCTTTGAAACTTCCCTCCTATCTTGACTCCAGCTGTTTCGAGGGCCGAAAGGTCTAGGCTCGCATCAATGCCGAAGTCGTCCTCAAGGCTTCGCTCGAAGCGGCAGTCCTTCAATCCACCCGACATCCGTTCAGAGAGCTTTTGCCCGAAAAAACGGTCATCCCTGTACCAGACGCTGCGCTCCACAACTCGTCCATCAATCTGCTCGCTGGTAGGAGAGTACGAATTCTCTACCAAGACGCTCATCGTTTTGGCGCCTTCGACCTTCCCTTCGACCTTTCCTTCGGCCTTGCCAACGCCGACTCGCACGCCTAGCTCGCCACTCAGCAGCTGAGCGGCCCCGTTAGCCGCGTCCTTTTCGCCCCGGTCCTCGGCCGCAACGGCACGGAACCAGCGCACCAGACGACGACCAAGCCCCTTCAACAGCCGACCCACGCGGGTCGTAGCCCACGACCTGCTCATTCCGACCGCAGGCACTTCCCGCGGCGATTGGAGAACGACCCCCCGCCGCCGATCGCGTCGCCTCACCTTTTCGTCCAACGCACAACTGGAGACCGAAAACCCACCTCACCGAGGTTGATTGTTGCCTCCACGACCCGCTCGCGATCGAAATCGGCACCCACTCCTCCTTGAAAGCGTCTCTCCAACGACCGGACGAAGTCTGCCTGGTTTGGCTGCCCCAACGCCAAGCGGTACAACAAGCGTTGCGTCTTCAATCTCTCGAAGTGTGCCTGCGACTCGCTAATGGGCACTTGGAAGACAACTCGGTTGACCTGCGCGTCATCCGAGACCCACCATGGCGACAGACCGCCCAAACTCCCATCGCCGCTAGCCGACTCCGCTCGGCTGGCCAGCACCTCCCACGGGCTACCCCCTCGAAGCACGTCGTTCCGTCCCAGCTTGAACCTCTCGACCGCGGCCAGTCGGGTCGACAATCCCGCGTAACGATCCACGCGGCCTTCACGCTGCTCGAGATCCACCGCGTTCCCCGGGAGGTCCCAATGTACCACCGTCCGACACCAAGCGTGGAAATCTAAACCTTCCTGCCCAACCGACGTGCTGGCAACCACGAACGGCCAAAATGGACTATTGAACGACTCCCTGATGTCCTCCGTCCTTACCTTTGATGTCCCTTCCACCCCCGGCAACGAGCGGCTGGTTCCGGGCGCGAATGCGAATGCCACGTGCGTACGAAGATTGAATCTTGGCGCGGGTTGGTTGTGGACGCCAATCGATGACGTCCTTAGCGATACTGCTTTCCACAGTTCACCAGCCAGCTCGGTTGGCGCCAGATGTCTGAGCACGCCCGTCACCCAGAGGTGCTCGTCCAGAACGGACTCCAAGTTGCCGTGTAACACCGCCCATCCTATGCGTTCGCGGAATGACCGTCTCTTCGGCCCACGCATCCCACCGGCAAAATCCATCCACGTGTTGTTGAAGTACCCCCGCAAGCCCTCCCATGACAGTCGAACCGTATCTTGGAGCGCGCTGTCGTCATCCAGGAAGCCGGAGCAGTGGCGCTCTAGGCTGCGCGCCACCACACTCCCGGGCGACCCCACCGCCAACTCCGCAAGCCGACGCACCTCCGACTCGCTGACGCTCTCCAATCCTCCCTTGACAGCGCGGTCCCACTTGTTAATCGCCTGCGAAACCACCCCACTGCCATCGGAGCGACGCGGGCCAAGTTCCCCAGCCTGCAACCAGGCTTTCAGACTCCGGTCCCACGTCTCGGCCGATCGCTCAAGCCGTACGAGCAGTTCGGGCAACGGTCGCGGGTTTCGACCGCGGTTGCGTGTTATCGCAACGCCCATCTCCCTAAGTCCCGCTTTCAATTCTGGCAATGCCTTCCCGGCCACGGCGTCCGGCGCTTCGGCCTCGAGCCGCCAGGGATCCACCAACCTCGACAACACGGGCGACGGATGGAAGAACGCCAGGTTCTCCCGCTGATGCCCGATTAACGTCCTGCTGCTTGCCTGACCGTAGTTCTGCCCGCCCCCGTACAAACGACGCCTCTCGACGTCGTAGCTCATTAGTCCAGCGATTACCCGAGGGACGGCGCGGAACCTGCTGAAAAAAAGCGCCTTTTCCGGACCGGGCGGGGCCCACCGCTTCCCAAGCGACCACCATGGCATCGACGGCGCGACCCACGGAACAGCCATGCTCGCGGCATCGAGCCGCTCGGCAGCCGCCCTGAGCTTGTAGTGCGGCCATCGCTTCGGTGCCGCGAACCGGTCGCGCCGCTGCTTCGTGAGCAGCAGTGACCGGCTCGGCCTCTCGTTCCCGCCTGCGTCCGACCATGCCTTCCACGCCTTGTAGTCGGGTCCAAGCATTTGCAGCGGCAACGGAACGCTCGACCAGTACGCTATCGCCGCGCCGCCACTACGACTCTCCCCTTCAGCTCCAGCTCGGAAACACCGTACAAGATCCTGAAACACCTGCAGGTCGTCCTTGCCGACCGCCGCGTCGATTGGGACCGTCTCCTGATGCTTCGCGAAGAGACGCTCCGTCCTCGCGATCACCGGTCGCAGCCGGTCCTCGATAGCCCTCCTGGCATCCAGAGTCCGTTCCCCAAATGGATCAGCCGACATCAAGGAATTTCGATAGGCGCTGAACTCTCGTTCCACATCCTCTTTCGCCTGCTCTCCCCGCCCTTCGCCTCCAAACAACCACTCGACCAACCCATAGAAGTCCCGGTGGTGGCTCGTCCCCGACTCCCACAAATCCGCCCCGCCGCCGTAAATCCGGTACGGCGTCGCGGACAGGAGCAGCACCGAAGGTCCCTCCGGACGAAGCATCCAATTGGCAATCGCTGACAGCCCGTCGCGATCGAGGATGTCTCTGTATCGCTGAAACTCGTCCAGAATCACCAGATCGGGTTGCACGCGCTCTAGGCCTGTTTTCGCCAACACTACCCGGAGCAGCTTGATAACCTCCCGATCCCCGTCGGTCTCGATTCGCTTTCGTAAGTAATGGGGCAGCGGCTGGCCCGCCGTCAATCCCATTTCCTGGCGCAACTGAACCAAGAAATCCCGGACGAGGCCGCCGCTCGCCTGACACCCCGAAAACCTCTTCCATGCCTCCCAGCTGGACCATGCGCGCTGTTGCAGCCACTCACCGTCTCCTCGACCTACCAATGCCGGATAGCGGGAACCTAGAATATTGTGGATCAACGCCCGTTCATGGGCTGTACCCGCCTTGGCACGGCCCCTGCGGTCGGGCATGCTGGTGTCCGGCGTCAATGTATAGAGATGCAACGGACTCTCGTCCGGCAACTCTTGTGTCGCCACCAACGTAAGCCTGTCCACCCGACACACAGCGTCCTCAGTCTCGGTTCCTTCGGGCAGAGCCTTCAACAGATTGCCCCGGTTCTGCGCCGCGATTGCCAGGGAGTTGCACATGTAGAAGACCCGTAGTGGTCCTTCATTTTCGCATCGCTTCCTGGCAAGCATCTGCTCCATGACGCCGCGCGCGACGATGGTTTTTCCGAGACCGACCTCGTCCGCCACGAGGAAGCGCCGGACGGCCCGCCGCCGATCAAACGCGCGAAGTACACGCGCGATCGTCCGTCGCTGGAACTCCTTCGGCTCGCTCATTTATCCGGCGTGCGTTTCGAGCCCATCGCGTACAACTCCCCACGCCTCCTGGAACTTCTCCAGCGCATTGGCCGCCTCCTCGTCCTCCTCCAGGGCTGGCTTCGCCGCCGTCGCCCAGTTCCGCAACACACGATCCACCTGCAAGACCCGTCTTGGGTCCCGAATCCACGCCCGCAATACCGACTCGAGCGTCGGGACCGGCGGCAACGTAAACGCCGCCCCGTCGTCCGTTCGCGCTCGCGACCGTTCGCCTTCCGGCCACGGCGACTCGTCCCCTTCGCTGCTGAATTCATCCAGGATGGACCTGATCCACGTTAGCAGGGCCCTTGGTCCCATCAGCCTTCCCAATGCGTTTCGGTCCCGCTCCTCGCCCGGCGGCGGATCTAATGCCGCCCGTTCCACCCACGACACCTGGACATCCGTGTCCGCCTCCCAGCGCAGCTCTAGCACCAGGAGTTCCGTCAGCTTGTGTGACTCCGTTTCACCGAACACGACCTCGCGCTGACCAGGCGTCCACGCCACTGCATCAGCCGCATCCTGCGCCAGCAGCCGCGCCCACAATTCAGCCCCGTCAGCTTTCTCGATCGGCGGCGATGATGTCGAACAACGCAAGCGCCCCGTGCCGTCTATCCATGAAAGCTCGCCCGACCACGATCCGGCGATCCGATTCCGCAGCTCGTCCAACTGGGCCTCCCCCTCCATCTCGGCATCCGAATCGTCCGGCACAAGCTCATCCAGAACCACTTCCTCGAGCCCGTCTGCCAGTTCGGCAATGTCGTCCCCGACCAACGCCTTTACACGCAGGTGCGCCACCAACTCCGCGTTCGCCCCGGTCCATCCCCGCCGCGTCAGGTTCGCGCTGCCCAGCCACAGCTCGTCGCCCGATCCGCTACGCGCCCAAACCAGCTTCGCATGCAGGCCTCTGTGAACCTCCGCCATCTCGTCGTCGCCCGTCTCGTCTACTTCCAAATCCCCCTCTTCGACGGGTGTTGCCGACTCCATTTGGTGGACGCTCGTGAACGCCCCGAGCACCGTCCGGTCGGTTGCTAGCGCCGCCAGCGTACCCGGCGTCGTAATCAGGTTGCGCTGCGGTGCGGCCGTTGCCCGGCCGATCGCCTTGGCCATGCTCGGGTCGACGAACGGACACAACGCCACGATCCGGCTGCTGTCCGTCGGCAACTCAGGCAGCACCATCGCCGCGTCGCCAGCCGTCCACAATCGGAACGCCACCACTTCGTCGATTTCTGCCGGCCAAGTCCAGTGCACTTTCCCCAGTTCCCGTTGCACGTCTTCCGTCCATCCCGGCAATGCGGCGTATCCCGCAACGATCGCGGCCGCCTCGGCAACTGACCGGTCCACCCCGTCCGGCGCCCGCGACGAGCGACCCGTCGCGGTCATCGCGCTGTCCCACGAAGTGTCGCGTGTGAGATTGCGGCTTCCCATCCAGAGCAGCCACCGTGCCGGTTCCCCGCTCTCGTCCGGTTCCTCCGGCACGTACCGTACGATGCCGAGCTTCGCGTGCCACGAACGCCTGTTCCCGTCGTACGGAACCTGCCGCACCCACTGGTCCGCTACGACAAGTCCGTTTAGAGCACCCGACGGCGGGACAGCCACCCGACCACCCTGACACACCACCCGGTACCTGTCCCTCATCTTTTCGCAGGAGCGGGCGAGAGATCCCTTCCACATTCGCTCGTCGTCGTCTCCTTCCGCGGCCAACGCCATGGCTACGGCTGCCACAGCAACCAGGTCGACGGAGTACGAAGAGAACAACGCTACATCCGTTCGCCAGCCAGGCCTCGGCACGAGTTCCTCCAACACCGCGAGACTGTCCGTCTGCTTAAACCCCATGTCAGCTCCCGGCCAAGTCTTGCAACAGACTCCTCACCACCCACCATCGATAACCGATCGGCTCCGCGCGACCCGGATCTCCCCACTCACGTCTCGCCTCCCGGCCCTTCTGTGACCTCGGCAGCTTGGAACGCGAACCTTTCCGTCCGCATTCCCAATCTACCAGCGCCCGGTACGCCGTCCGTTCCAAGGGGTTCTTCCCGTCTGCCGTAACCCATTGTTGAACGTGTCGCAGCACACCCAGCAACCTCCCGTCCAAGTAGATTCCATCCGACGCCAAGCACTCCAATTGCAGACTCAACGCTCGCGCCCCGTGTTCGGCCGTCACCGACATCAAGTGCTTCCGATGCCGGTCCGTCGCGGCAGCCACGCCGTCGCGCTCAAGTAGGGCCTCCACCGCAGCTGAGTAAAGTGCCCGAGCAACGGCGGACAGCGACGCTGCTCCGCGTGCTCGTTCGATCGCCGTTCGGTCCGACATATCCGCCAGCCCCGCAATCCGGCGCGACCACAGCTGCTCGCGTTCCTTCGGAACGGTCCCCGCAGACGCCAGCGCCGCCAGCAACGACGGCCTTCCGTCGCATGACCGCGTAGTTTCCATGAGCCGCGCCCGCATGAATTGCCGCTCGCCGTCCTCCAACTCGAAATCCAACGAATCTCTCCCAGCAAAGTACGGCGGCGCTTTCGGCAATCCGTTGACGAACAGGCGAGGAAAAACGGTCAGTTCCCGCCCCTCGTCGTCCGTAGATCGCCGACGCGGGCGACCCTCGCCCCACTTGTCCCAATGCCTGAACACATCTTGGCGCGTAGGGGCTACCCCATGCGGCAACGAATTCACCACGCCCCATTCCCTGAGCGCCACCCAGTACGCGCTCGAAGGAGGTATCGACACGGGCCGACCCTCGGCCGCGTTCTGCGCCCCGATCACACCGTACTCCTCGCCACTGAGTCGAATTGCCAGCTGCATCTCACGCCGCTCGAGTTCGCCGCGCGCCTGCACGGCCGACGTCTTCCCGTGCAGCAGACGCTTAATCTGCCACGGCACGAACAACGCGTATCGCAGCCGCCTTTGCTGCGTCGAAGTTCCCGGAAAGAACCGATCCGCGTATCCCGTGTGCAACGCCAGCACGCCGACCTCGTCACGAACCCCTTCCTTTCCCTGCTCGAGTTGAGCCTCGGCCTTGTTCAATCTTGTGCGCGACAACGCCGCCCATCCCAGCCTAGGTTCCTGCGGCTTTTCGTCGCCTCCGTCGTTTGTGGTCCTCATACCGAAATCCCCGAGGCAAACCGTGCGATTGTAGGTGCCTGGACGGCGCGGTCCAGCGTCACAGATTAAAACGATTCCCATTTGGCGTGGTCGAACACACCGCCTCCACCCCCAGACCTGGGTCGCGATTTGCTCGCGCGCCCGTCCAGAATTTCGCCCACCGCCAAGGCCATCATGATCGCGAACGCGCGTTGACTGCCGCGTCTACCAACCCCGTCCGAACTGGCCGCCAAACGGGCGAAGCCACACGATTGAAACTCGAAAAGCGTATCCATACCTTAGACTTGGGTTCGCTAGATTCCACCGGGTATCGGGCTACCGATGTTGCCGGATGGGCGGAAACCGTCCAAAACTCTGACAGTAGCCCCGTGGAACTTGCTGTTGCGCTAGACACCCGTTCGGCATCGCGCAGACTGTGCCCGGACGCCCCGGCACGATTGCCACCGCGTCCAAACTCTCGATTGCCCAAGCACACCGTAATCAGGAGACCGAATCCGTGAAGAAAAAGATGATCGGCAAGGTGCTGGGGGGAACCGCGGGCGCCGGCATCGGCCCATACATCGGCACTAGCATTGGCATCGCCGCCACAGGAATCGCCATTGCCGGCACTTGGCCAGTACTCTTGGTCGGCGCACTGCTAGGAGGCGTGGTCGGCAATTAGGTCGGGAAGCGCGCGAAACGCAGACAGGCGGACACCGAACTCGACGATACACCGGAGAGCAACTGAATTCGGGGCGCGTCATTGCGGCGTGGCTCCCCCTTCGTGCGACCCGTCAAGTAGCCCGCTCAGTTGCGGCGCTAAGGCTGGTGTGCCATCCGAATTCGACTAGGACAGCGGCAACCTCCCGGCCCAGTCCCATAACCGACTCACGCCGGAGTAGGAGGCGATACGCAACGCTCGCCACGGTGCTGTTGTCACCCTCGACGACCCCTCGAAGTGTCGCGAGATCGACCCTAATCCCGCCGAACCCGCTCGCGCCATTGAGAGTCAGTCGGCCCGAAGTTCGCCTCCTCGCTGCCGTTCAAGACCCTTGAACGCCGATATCCACCACGGTGTCGAGCTTTCCGTCTGTAGCCTCACGACTACGAACGATGGAGACCCAATAAAACCGTTCCCGCGGTTCGGAGGCGCGGCACGCCGGTCACCCAAGGTGACCAGCTCCGGCAGCGCGACTCGCCAAAACTAAAGCCCGTGACAAGCCGCGCGACTCACCCCCTAGCAGCTACGTCTGCAAGGCCGGTATCCGTCGGAGACACAACGCCCGCAGTACCTGGACCACGTTGACCAGTGCTTTCGGGACTCCGCCATCCTTGCTTCCAGGCTCTGGAACGTACCGCCACTCGGTGAAATTGGCACTTCCCTGCTTGATGAGGGCCCTCAACTCCGGATTCTCCCCGATCCAGTCAGGCTCGCCCAATGGCTCCAGCCCAACAAGCGTTTCTTGGGCTTCCCTCTTCGTCTCGGAGTCCAGTTTGTCATACAGATCAAGCAGTTCATGGCCGCGAGGGGGCCTCTCGTTGGGCTTCAACTGCGCATGCAACGTCTTCAACGCGATCTCAGCCGCATATGCCGTCAACATGACAGCCGCAATGGCGTTCCCCATCATGTTGGGGTGCTTTTCGCCGTTCGAATCTCGTAAAGAAATGTGCCCATCCATCGTCTCAATGAGATCCATCGCCGCAGCCTCAAGGCCCTGCAGCAGTTCCAACGAACGATGCACGTTCCACTCCGCGTTTGGGCCAGACCCTGGCAAATCCACTGTCATCGAACAAACCTCAAGCCAATCCGTTAGAGGACCTGTTCTCATGCGCTCCCGTCCGAGACTCCACAGGCACGTCGCATCCGATAGTCGTGTTCCATTGCTGATCACCCGAACGCTTCTCCGGAAACGGTCCGTTTTCGCGTCTGTCTCAGCCGCCAATTCGGCATCACGTGCCGCTCGCCCAACACCTAATCCGGCCCCGTAATCCAGCGGATTTCAGCCCTAGGTCATCCTCCGATGATCCCCGCCGCCACTCTTCAGACTCGCTTCGCGCTGGAATCAACCCTTCCGTTCAGGCTCACTTCTTGGACAAGGCTCGCGGCCGGTTGCGCGCGGGAGGCTCGTAACGTACGCTGCCCCCGGTCTTCAATCTCTGGTCCCCCGCTCGTTGACAGTCGCCCAAGCCCCCTTCGATCTTGTCCGCCCCGAGTACGGCCTATACCCCTACCAGAAGATCGCAGTCGATCAAATCCTGGACACGCTCCAGAATCACGGCCGGGCACTATTGCATGCCCCGACAGGCGCCGGCAAGACGCGCATGGCCATGTCAGCGATTTCGAGCTGGCTGCGCGAAAGGGAGGGGCAGATGGTGCTGTGGCTTACCCCCACAAAGGAACTCATTGGACAGGCCGCACAGGACTTCAAGGCAGCGTGGAAGCACCACGGCGACGTCGAGGCTGCGGTCATCCAGTGGCACGGGGAAGGGGAGAGCTTCGAATATGGCACTACCATAGAACGCAACACCATGCTGGTGGCAGGGCTGCAGATGGCGGGCCGAGCCATTGCTGATGATCCTTGGATCAACCAGTCCCTTCGGCGACGGGTCGGTCTCATTGTCTTCGATGAGGCGCACCACTCGGTCGCGCCTTCGTATCGTGCTATCGTCGAGACCTTGGTGACTGTGGACGGGGCCGACCGACCACTTTTGGGGCTGAGCGCCACGCCTGGCCGAGCTGATCCAGACGAGAGCGAGGCGCTCGCGGATATGTATCGTGGGCACAAGGTAGGGATTGGCGACGGCGGCAACCCCGTCCAGTTTCTGGTGTCACGCGGCTACCTGGCCGACGCTACGGTGGTTACGCATCCATTCGGTGGCACTCCTCCTCCAACCGACGGCGGATCCGACTACTCTGACGTAGCCCTTACCGCGTTAGGCGAAGACGCTGCCCGAAACCAAAAGATCGTCGAGATCACGCGCGAGCTTTTTGAAGGTGGCCACAAGCGCGTAATCGCCTTCACCCCGTCGGTCGCTTCGGCGCTAGAGTGCTCCACGATGATGAAAGCCTGTGGACATGCGCACAGCTACGCCGTTTCCGGGCAGACCCGGAGTGACCACCGTTCACACTACATCCGCACATTCAGCAAACCAATATCCGACCTCCCTTCTCCCCAAGCCATCTTCAACTGTAATGTGCTGACGGCAGGATTCGACGTCCCCCAAATTAGCGCTGCAGTGGTTGGCAAGCCGACCACGAGCGCCGTTCGACTGCAACAGATGATCGGCCGCGCCCTTCGCGGACCGAAGTCAGGAGGCACATCCGGTGCTGAAATTCGGATGATAGTAGACGACTCATACGTGGATTTTGGGACCCTCGCAGACCTTTTCTGTCAGTGGGATCGAATCTGGGACCCCTTACCTGAATGATGCTCGAGCAGGAGAGAATCCATCATGTACGACAGTGACGTCATCATACCTGCAGGGCCGTACGTCCAACTCGCGAAATCCGGCCCGTACCGGAACACTTCGCGTGCGGTTGCAGAACTTATCGACAACAGCGCAGACGCGAAAGCGACCGAGATCGGAATTTGCCCTGGTGGTCGACAAAAACCGCCGCCAACCCCACACCATCGGGTGTACGTCTCGATTGTGAGATGAAGGGTCAATTTGCGGCGGCGCGGCGCTGCCAGAAGTCGTCGAAGCGGTCGCTGACGATGCAGGAACGCAGGGCGAGGATGGCGTCGGCGCCGGCCACGGTCCAGCGCATGCCGCCGCGCTTGAGGCGGCAGGCGACGACGTTCCTGCAGGCGCCCTCGACGACGCCGCTGCCGATGCACAGTCCCAGGGCGCGGAACCGGGGATAGTCCATGCGGCGGCGGTTGCCGGCGAAGTAGGCGCGCCCCTTGCGGGCCTCCTCGCAGCGGCCGGCGTGGGCGCCGACGGCCCGGAGCAGGTCGTCGAAGTCGCCGGCGAGGAGCTCGCCGCGGCGCTGCTCCGCCCAGACGCGGGCGAGATCGTTGTCGTCTCCGTAGACGGCCCGGCCGATGTCGAACAGGTGTTCGGCGGCGTGGAACACGTCGACGATCTCGACGGCGCCGGGGAAGTGCTCCGCGGCGATGTTCCAGATCCAGGCCGCGCCGTCGCCGATCACCACGCGGCGTTCGGCGGCGCCGAAGCCGCGCCGCGCGGCCTCGCGCACGACGCGCTGCGCGAAGGGCGCGGGAACGGCGTCGGTGTCGCGCGTGGCGGCGGACTCGATGGCGGCGGAGCAGGTGACCGAGCCGGGGTCGCGCGCCGGGGCGCCGTCGGCGCCGGTCCGCTCGGCGGACCACACCACCGCGAGCTTCGCCTCGCGCGTCCTCGCGGAACCGTCCGGCTGCTTGCCGGCCCGCCCTTCGGTCTCGGCCCCGCGCACCGGCACGCCGGTGCCGTCGAGACCGAGATACAGCGTGGGCGCGGTGGCGGGCCCGGCCGCGGCCCGTTCCCGTTCGTCCGCCGCGATTTCGCGGCCGAGCGCCTCGGCGCGGCGCTCCACCGTCTTGGCGTCGACGTTCAGGCCCGCCAGCTCGTGCAGCAGGGAACCGGCCGCGGCGAAGCTCACCTCGCCCGCCGCGCAGCCGACCATGCGCAGCACCGCCGGCGACAGACCGCCTTTGCCGAAGCCGAGTTCCCGGTCGCGCGGCGCGAAGCCGCGGCCGCAGCCGTCGCAGTGGTACCACGCGCGCGAGAGCTCCATCTCCCCGAGCGCCGTGACGAAGGTCTTCGCGCGCCGCCCGGCGTAGCGCGCCAGGCCGTCGCCGCGGTGGTCGCTTCGGTCCCGCCGAGGGCACGCCAGCCGCGGCCCGCGCTCGTCCGAGCGGTCGGCGTTCAGCCGCGCCGCCAGCGCCCGGCCCATCGCCTCCAGGGCGACCCGGCGGCAGGCGCGTTCCAGCCGCTCGAAGCCGATCCCGTCCAGCACCCCGTCCCCGAGCAGCCGCCCCGCCTCGGCGTCCAGCGCCGTCGCTAGCCGCGCCTCGAACGCGGAGCCCGGCGCCCCCTTTTTCCCGGTGCCCCGGGCGCGTCCCCTTCCAGCCGCGCCTGGCACAGCTCGTCGCCGACGGCGATCAACTCCCGCGTCAACTCCCGGAACCGCCGGCACTCGTCGAGATGCTCCCGCGTCCGCTGCACGGCCTCGTCCGGTATCGTCCAGTTGCGCGTCCTTCCCGCGACGCGCGACACCAGCACCCACTTCGGCCCGTGCCCCGGATCGCCCTCGCGCGCGCAGCGGCAGGTCGGCTTGCCGCACCGGCGGTGGCGCGCCTGCAACGTGCCCGGCCGCAGGTCGCCCACCCCGGCCAACTCCCCCAGCAACGCATCCCGTTGCCCGATGAGAACGTCGATGTCGCGTGGCGCCGCCATGGAACCTCCTTGTCTGGCAAATAGACATATTGCCAGAAGTATCCGCCCAACCCCGCCACAACTCAACCTTCCCTCACTTCAACACATTTTTGACGTACACCCCACACCATCGCTGTGCTTGACAACGGCAATGGAATGGACTCGCCAGTTCTCAAGCACTGCCTGCAGTACGGCTTCCATGCGGGTGACGATAGCGGCGGGAAGCGCGGCCAACGTCTCGGCAAGTTCGGCGTGGGTCTCCTTGCCGCCTCCTTTAGCCAAGCCTCGGACGTTCTGGTCATGTCTTGGCAGAATGACGAGGTCGCCGATGGGGAGGCAATACCTTCGACCGGACTGTCATTAGAGGGTGACGCGAAAATCCTAGGAAGGAACCGTCTGCCGAACCCGCAACCGAAGGCCCTGCCAGCGTGGGGTCACAAAGCCTTTGATGGAATGTCTGCCCCGATCACGGCGATGAAACACGGCACCCTAGTCATCTGGCGTGGTGTTGAAACCCGAAACCGCGCAAAGACCATCCAGGATCAGCTCGTTTGGCTTTGCGGCCGCATACACCGCGAGTTTTTGAAGTACAAGACGCTGAAGATCGTCATTAACGTATATAACGAACAGAGCGAGACAACCGAGACTCGGGAGGCGCTCCCCATCGATCCGATGTTCTTGGAGAATTGGTCCACGGACGAGTTGACTGATTGGGGGTTCACCGGCGATTTGACATTGTTCCAACCATACACAGGGCACGTTGGAGACACGGGTAGGAACGCCACCGGAGGTCATGACGGATACCCTATTTGCGTCCCGCACGGTTCGTCGCAGGATAGGGCGCTCGGCATGTACATCCTGACCTCGTCCTATCGACGCGATTTCGTGACAGAAGACAGGAGACTGAATGACACCTTCAGGGATCCCGGGGAAGCCCCGTACGGCAAACTGGCAAACAGGCTAAAGGGCGTGTCAATTCTGCGCGCTGGTAGGGAGATCGATCTGGACCCGAATTGGCTGCGCGAAGACAAGACCGTGGACCGTTGGGTTGGCGTGAGTGTGGACTTCGATACAGATTTAGACGAAATCTTCGGGATAACGACCGATAAGCAACAAGCCCGGGGACTAGCCGACCTCGCATCGTGGCCCATAGAGGAGCTTAAGTCCGAGATCCGCGAGCTGGAGGAGGACGGAGCAGAAGAGGACAAAGTCTACGTAGAAAGACTAAAGGTCGCCTTTAACATTAAGGACCAGCTTCGCGAGATGCAACGTCGCGTGAGGCTCCAACGAAAGAACACCCGCAAGAAGAAGCCCGGCCCCGACCGTCCGAGCGACCCGACGGTGGCGCCCACCTCTGAACTGGTCACGGTCGGAGCGCGAATGGTGGAGGGTGACCGTCCGCTTTCGATGGATACGAGAGAGCCGTCTGAGGACCACGAGGGCACCGTGGCTGCCTACGGGGACTCAATGTCAGGTGACCAGTTGGCCAAGGATGTGCGCCCGGGGGAGGTGGAAGCGCATGACCTCAAATTGGACTATTCGAGGGACATTTACGCCACGCCCGCGGAGATGTTTCACATTGCTGTCGGAAACCACATGGTTATCCACTTCCACCAGAAGCACCCGATTAGTGACGTGTTGGCAAAGCTCCTAGTTGAAGACGACCCCGACGAAGCAGCCGATCCGCCAACGATGCAAGACGCACTGAGGGTTGTCCGTAGCTTGGTAGCAGCCTTTGCACGCCTTATGGCCGAGGCCGACCAGTACGACGACAAGGAAGCTGAGGATCTCCGACGTCACCTTCTTGCGTGGAGTCGTAAAGCCGCAGCAATCTTCCGGGATGAAGAGTATTGACCCCTTGGATCTCACAGGTTAGGAATCTGTTCGCGGGCGCCTACGACCGGGTATGGATTATTTCCGCCTACGTCGGCAGCAGCGCCGTCGCAGAACTGCTTGGAGCTACCAAGGCAGGTGTGCGGCGAGCGGTGTACACGAGGTGGGCGATTAGCGACCTAGCCTCCGGGGCGTCTGATTGGCGCGTGTGGGATGTGACGGCAGAACACAACGTTCCACTGTTCGCGTGCCCTCGGCTGCATGCAAAGCTGTACGTGGCCGATGACAGGGCGCTCATCGGCTCGGCCAATGCGACCAGGCAGGGCCTTGGCATGGGTGCCGACCCCAATCTGGAAGTGCTTCATGAAGTCGATGCCAACGCTCCTGCGATCCTAGAAGCGGTAGATATCGTTCGTCAAGAATCAACGCCTGCCTCTCCGGTCGGCCCGGATATCACCGAAGGGCAAGTCAAGGGAGCGGCGAATGAGGGCGGCACGGATGTGCCCATTTGGCTCCCGAGGTCAGACCCGGAGTCGTTTCTCAGGGCGACGGCGGGGCTCACTGCCGACGATGACTGGACTCGGCGTGATCGTGAGCGCGTCCGAGTCCACTGCGGCTCGCGCTCAGCGCGAACCGAGATCCGCAAGGCGCTACGAGACATGACCGCTTTTCGGGTTGTCAGGGTAGAGTTTGATACCCGAATGACCCAGATGGGCCCGTCTGAGTTACGCGCGCTCATAGAGCGGCGGGTTACGCGCGACCTCAACAAGGTCGCTGACACCGATATCCGCCTGCTGGCCCGATGGCTCGGGCACTTCGGTGAGAACACCACTATGGGCCCATCGGCTCCGGACGACGAGCCGCGTTTGACCCCGGGCATGATGCTGGGTTCAGAAGGAGAGTTCGTCTGACGCCGAAAGCTATCACTGGTGCCAATCGATCAGAGCGAACAGATGGCGCATGCGTGATCGTACGGACTATCGTCCGATAAATTCTGGCCCAACATCCGCTCTTGCCATGACACCTCGGCGTCCGTTGCTATCAGTTCGCTTGAGCTTCGGTGGACGCCGTTGCGCGCCTCGGTGTCCAATTCCTTTAGGGACATCTTGTCCATCCATGTGTACATTCGCCCAGTGTCTGGGTCGTACGTCTCGGCCTCGTAGGCCATCGCCTTTTGGAACAGATCTGGGTGGTGTTTCCGCAAGCCAAGCCACTCACCCTTGCGCTGAAAGAAGCAGAAATAACACCCTGATCGAGACCGCCAAGCGTAATAGTCAGGAAGCCCGGTCGTTTCCTCAAGGAGCGCCACGATGTCTTGGCGGACCAGCCCATCGCGGACGAAGGGATAGACGGGCGTGACGTTGCTCAGGGAACTGAGCTTCGAGCGAGCCATCTCGTCCGCCCGGATACCAACGTAGTTGATGGTCGGGGCCGTTCCGACGAACGCGCCCATGGGCTTGATCTTCATCTTGTAGGTGCACCAGCGTTGCCGTCTCGATGGGAGCAGCCCTCCGTGTTCTGCCCACAGAAAGTGGTCGAACGGGGCGGTGTTGGCATCGTCACCTAAGGGGAACGGCGAAAGCCGTCTGATGGGCTGATCCAAGTACTTTTCGAGGACGTCGAGGTATTGGTAGACCTCCGGCAGCTCCTTCCCAGTGTCCGTGAAGAAGCACTCGACGTCGGGCGCGCGTTTCGCGTCCTCTATCTCCTGCGCCGCTTCGGCACATCCCGCGCTCTCCGCCAACTTCCGAAAGTACCGCCAGTCCGAACGCTTTCGAGTCAGGTAGATTGCGAGCGCTGCGGAGTCCTTGCCACCGGAGATGCCGATGATGTGTCGTGTTCTCATGCCACTCCGCGAAACTCTCTGGCTAAATTGACTATGACCGGTACGCGCTCATCCCTGGGAATCTCCCGAACCATCGCGGACAGTCTCTGGCTGAGAGTTTGGACGTCACTGCCGAATTGCTGCCAGTCTGGGTTGGGCCAAAATAGAGCGAATGGTCGTGCCTCCTCCTCCAACTGCAGTTCGGCAAGCAGGCGTCCGGCGCGCTGCATTGCCAGCAAGTTCCTTCGGAGCAGAAACTCTGCCTGCGATGCATGCCCGTCGCCCCAAGAGTGGATGGGCGTGGGAATCCCCAAACCACCATCAAGCACCTTGGAGAACCATCCTCTGTCGTCCGATATCGAGTCGTCGACTAAACGATCGAGAAACTGCTCAAAACCGTGATGCATCCGGCTGTCCGCGACCATGCGCCCAGCGTAATCGCGGCATTGTGCCCGTGTGTCGTGGGTGCTTGCGCACCCGAGCGTTTCGAAGGCCACGTGCCCCAAGCGTTCAAGCAGTTCGGTGTCCGCCGACTCAAGCTCATCCCAAACCCGCTCGACCGCGGTGAGAAAACGTCCCCTCTCCGCACCATCTGACGGCAGCGACGGGTGGCCCAAGGCGTCCGGGATGGCTCGAAAGAGCATGTCGGCGGGAGACCTCGCAGTTTCCAACGCTCGTCGCAATGCTCGTGCCTCCATTGAGACGGACTCTGTTTGTCGAGCGTAGACGGACAGTGCAGCGTGGCGCAACAGCACCTTCCGAGCGACCACAACGAGCGCGTCACTCTCCGCCCCGCCCGCCCCCAGCGCCCGACAATATTGCTGCATGAAACGTCCGCTGATGGGGGACATGGATGCCGTGGAGATCGCGAACCTCGAGGGAGCTTTCAGAACGCGCAGGAGCGTCTGCGGCCCCCAATGCGGAACAAACCGATGGTCTTCATAAAGTTCGTGCCGGTCCCTGTCCGCCAACAACGTAATGACGCATAGCACAATGGCGGGAGTCCGCTTCATTCCGAATGGTCGCCCGCTCATGTGGTGCGCAATGGCGTCGACGGACGGCAGGGCACCGGCGTCGTCGGCACAAAGTCTCGAAATCTCGTCGATGCAATGCCTCAGACCCATAGCGGTGTCGTCGCGGCCTAGCTCTGCCCGTGCCCCACAAGTATCTGCTGGACTTCAAGATGCCGTTGCGCTACGGTACGCGGCATGGAGGTTCAGACCCAGGTTGGAGGTCGCCTGCGGGCTGACATTGGCCAGCTTCAAGACGTGCTGAACACGGCGGTTTCGGAGGGTGTCACGGGGCTCGGGCAGGTTGCCGATCGGGTGTGCGAGGCGTTCGAGCTGCGCGACGGGCGCGGCCGTCTGCAGCGCGCGAGTTGCTGCCGGGCATTGCGCGGGCTGGAGGCGGCGGGTCAGGTCGCGCTACCGGCGCCGCGAAGGGTGGGCGGTGCTGGGCGCGGACCGCGCCAGCTTGCGGAGTGCGTGGCGCCGGCCAGGGATGTCCCCGGCGAGGCGGGTGAGTTGCGAGAGCTTGCGCTGATTCGGGTCGACAGCGACGAACATCGCCTGATCTGGAATACCCTGATGGCGCGCGAGCACCCGCGTGGTGCGGGTCCTTTCGTCGGCCATCAGTTGCGCTATCTGGTCGGCTCGGCGCATGGCTGGCTGGGGGCGGTGGGGTTCGCGGCCTCGGCGCGGCGGCTGCGGGCTCGCGACGCCTGGATCGGCTGGGACGATGCGCGCCGCCGCGCGCGGCTGCATCGCGTGGCGGGGTTGTGCCGGTTTCTGATTCGTCCCGGCGTCCGCTGCCGCAACCTGGCCTCGCATGTGCTGGGCCGGGTGGTGCGGCGGGTGGGCGAGGACTTCGAGCGCCTGCACGGTTACCGGCCCTGGCTGCTGGAGACGTTCGTCGACGAGCGCGAGCACACGGGGGCGAGCTTTCGCGCGGCGAACTGGGTGCGGGTCGGCGCGACGCGCGGGCGCGGGCGCCAGGACCGTGCCCATGCCGCCCGCGAGACACCCAAGGCGGTGTATCTGTACGAACTCGACCGGGTCTGGCGGCGGCGTCTCGCGGCGCCGCCGCCCGCGGCGCTGGCGCCCGGCGAGGGGCTCGACGCCGCGTCCTGGGCGGCCAACGAGTTCGGCGGCGCGCCCCTGGGCGACGCCCGCCTGAGCGCGCGCCTGGTCGAGAGCGCGCGGCATATGGCACAGTGTCCGATGCGCGCCATCACCGGCGCCACGAACGGAGCGCGCGCCTTGGTCAAGGGACACTACCGGCTCATCGATCAACCCGCCGACGGCGAGGTGACGGTGGCGAACATTCTCAAGCCGCACCGCGAGCGCACGTTGCGGCGCCTGCGCTCGGAGTCCACGGTCCTGTGCATTCAGGACGCCACCACGTTGAACTTCGCCCGCCGCGGGCGAACGCAAGGGCTGGGGACGATCGGCTCGAACCAGACCGGCGCGGCGGTGCGCGGCCTGCATCTGCACGCGACCCTGGCGGTCAATGACGAGGGGACGCCGCTGGGCGTGCTGCGCGCCGGGTTCGACGCCCCGGCGCCCGCCGGTCCCGAGGCGCGCGCTCGCAAGCCGCGCGAGGCGCGCAAGTCGTTTCGCTGGATCGAGGGGTTGCGCGACTGTGCCGAGGCGGCCCGGGAACTGCCCGACACCCGCGTGGTGTGCGCCATGGACCGCGAGGCCGACTTCCTGGACCTGTTCGTCGAACGGCGCGAGCATGCCCCGACGGTCGAGTTGCTGGTGCGCGCCAAGGTCGACCGCGTCCTGGGGCGGGTTACCGACGACGACGGCAACCCGGTCTCGCGGCGCCTGTTCGAGACGATGCGCAACGCCCGGGTGCGCGGCGCCTGCACCGTCGAGGTCACGCGGCAAAGCGCGCGCGCCAAGGCCAGCAAGCGGGCCGGAAAGACCAAGCGCCCCGCCCGCTCGGCCGAGATGACGCTGCGCTACGAGCCGGTCGCGCTGCCGTGCCCCGGGGCGGCGCCGGTCGAGGTGTGGGTGGTGCACGCCCGCGAGGAGCAGCCGCCCGCGAACGCCAAGCCGCTGGAGTGGTTCGTGCTCACCACCCTGCCCGTGACCGGCGTCGACGACGCGCGGCGCATCCTCCACTACTACGCCATGCGCTGGCGCATCGAGGACTACTTCCGCATCCTCAAATCCGGCTGCAAGGTCGAGGAACTGCAGCACCACACCGCCGAGCGCCTCGAGCGCGCCATCGCCATCAACATGGTCGTCGGCTGGCGCATCCAACTGATGCTCCGTCTCGGCCGCGAGATGCCCGAGTTGCCCCCCGAATTGCTGTTCTCCGACATCGAACTGCGCGTGCTCGCCAGCTTCGCCCGCTCGCGCAACCTCGACCCGCCCTCGCAGCTCGGCGAGACCGTGCAACTGCTCGCGCGCCTCGGCGGCTGGCTCGGCCGCACGCGCGACCCACCCGGCGCGCAACTCCTGTGGCATGGCCACATCCAGCTCACATACATGACCATCGGTTTCCAACTACGCGACGAACTCGGATGATTTCACCAGCATGACAGAGTCCAGCGAACACTTGTGGGGCACGGGCAGCGCTAGCCTCCGTTCTTTGCCAGTTGGGTTCTTGAGAGTGCGGCTCAGTTCAAGCCGCGATGCAACAAGGTCCAGTCTATTGTTCCGACCATACCCGACCCGCCTCAGAATAACGTCGTTGACGTTAATCCTTCTCGGACCGCCTTCATCGCCACCCGGCGGAATGTAGTCTTCAAGAATCTGAACCACGGTCGGTCTATTCGCCCTCACATGCCGCACGTACTGTTCCGGCCCCAGAATGCTGTGGCTCAGGTTCGACTGCGGGTCCAAATCAACCGCTAAGACGCGCAGCCCGTCAGCGGCCGCTGCATGCGCCAACTGCGACGCCACTGTGGTCTTCCCCACGCCTCCTTTCATGTTGATGAGGCTCACAACCACAGCCATCCGCACCGACTCCCTAAAGCCTTGAACTCCCCCGTAGTAGATACTGCCACCCTCTACGCGTCAAGGAACGCCCCGTAGAGTCCAGTTGGCGAGAGCAGTTCGTCGACGCCCTCGTGGCAGCGCCCAGTCCTTGAAGCTCGACCGGAAGCTGTGTCCGGTGGCGTTGATCTCCGCCATTGTCGGCACCCCATATCCGGGCTGCCAACGCGCCGCTACCCCGCGATGCAGTCGGCCCACCGCTGCATGACCGGCCGCCGCTTCTCCAGCAGGTCGTCGCGGGCGTAGGCGGCCACCGTCGCCGAGCCCTCGACGTGCGCCAGGGCGAACTCCGAAAGCAGCTCGTCCACGTCGTGGTGTCGCGCCCAGTCCTTGAAGCTGGAGCGGAAGCCGTGGCCCGAGGCCGCGATCCCCGCCGTGCGCAGCGCCTGGGTCATCACCTTGTCGCCCAGCATCGTCCCGGGACGCGAGCCCGGGAACACCAGAGCGCCGCCGCGGCGGTCGGCGCGTGCCATCCGGAGCACGTCCTGCGCTTGGGTTGACAGCGGCACCCGGTGCGCCTTGCCCGTCTTCATCGACTCCGCCGGCTTCACCCACACCGCGGCCTCAAGGTCCAACTGCTCCCAGGTTGCCCGCCGAACTTCGATCTGCCGCGCCGCCGTTAGCGCCGTGAACCGGATCGCCCGCTTCGTCGACGGCGCGCAGTTGGTGGCGTCGATCTTCGCCAGCGCCTTGCCCACCTCCGAGAAGTGAAGGGCGTCGTGGTGCTTCGGCCCCGCCGCCCGTCTCGGCAGGCGGCGGCGCACCGTCTCCACCGGCGAGCCCTCCGACCGGTACTCGTTGATCCGAGCCCAGTCCAGCACGGCTGTGATCGCCGCTCCCGTCGTCTTCACCGTGGCGTGCTTGCCGGCCAGCGCCATCGGGCGCAGCACTTCGTACACCGCCGCCGTGCGGATCCTGTCCACCGGCACGCCGCCGAGCTTCGGCAGCACGTACTTGTCCACCGCCACACGCCAGTTGCGCGCCGGACTCTTTGTGCGCCACGTCTCGAGCTTCTCGGCGAAGCAGGCTTTCTCCGCCGTGGCGAAGGTCGGCACCCGAACCCGCCGGGGGTCTCCGCCCGTCCTGGCGATCGCCCGGTTGTCGGCCGCGGTCCGCCGCGCATCCGCAAGCGAGACCAGTTCCGCGCTACCGAGTCCGAGATCGACGCGGCGGCCGTGGATGGTGAGGCGCTGCACCCACTGGCGCGTCCCACGCGCCTTGACGCGCAGCATGAGGCCGTTGCCGTCGACGTAGCTGCCGGGGCCGGCGGTGCGCACCATGGCGGCGGAGAGGGCGTTGCGGCGTAGTTTGGGCATCGAGTCGTATCCGAAAGGCGTATCCCCAGCCTACCGAATGTGTAGGAAGAACACAAACGATCCCACTACAATGCACAGACGCAGCGATACTCTACGAATCCTTCCAATCCTGTATCACCGCGCATAATTTACCAGAAAGATATGATTTATCAGCGAGTTAAAAGACAGTTCGGCACCTTGTGGACTCTAGTGAACTGGTGCCTAGTCGGTTACAGGCGACTGTACGGCGCAGGCACCTAGCGGCAGCGAAATCTCTCCGTGCGGTAGGACTGCTATTCGACTTCGTTGAGTTGCCCGGTCTTCACGTCGTAGACAAAGCTGCGGATCTTGTCCTTCACGGGAACGAACGGATTGGCCTGAATGCGGCGGATGCTCTGGCGCACGTCCTCTTCCGCGTCGGCGAACGCTTCGAGGGAGAAACTGGGGCGGATGCCGGTGTCGGCTTCGATCTGGTCCTTCACGGAATCGTCCCTGAAAGTGACCATGCCGCAATCGGTATGGTGGATAAGGATGATCTCCTCGGTTCCGAGCAGGCGCTGCGATATGACGAGAGACCGAAGGACATCGTCGGTGACGACGCCGCCGGCGTTGCGTATGACGTGCGCATCGCCCTCCTCCAGGCCCAACAACCGCGCGGGATCGATGCGGGCGTCCATGCAGGCGACGATCGCGGCGCCCTTCGCCGGCGGTATCGGCAGGTCGCCTTTCTCGAAGGCGTCGGCATAGCGAGCGTTGCTGGCCAGGAACTGATCTGTTGACGACATCATGTGACCCCGGTGTTTTGGTGAGCAACGAAACCTAATGGATTTTCTCTGTCGCCGCCAAACCGGTTCGCAATATGGTTATGGCTTGTGGGAATGTCCTGCTCGATCAAGAACGTCTGGCATTGGGATACCATCCCCGGGAAGGTGAGGCGTCGGTAGGGAAAGTGAGCGGACCACTGCAGGGCATTGCGATCATCGACCTGGGGCTTGGCCCGGTGACGGGACTCGCGACCATGGTGCTTGCGGACTTCGGCGCCGAGGTCGTCAAGGTGGAGCCGCTTGGGGGGGATCCGTTTCGCGCGATGCCGTCGTCGCAGACGTGGTTGCGCGGCAAATCGACGCTGGAGGTCGACTTCGACGATCCACAAGCGGTTGGCAGGTTGCATTCGCTCATCGTCGACGGTGCGGATGCGGTCGTGACGACGTTGGATCGGCAACGTCGGCAGGCGCTCGGCCTCGACTACGACAGCTTGTCGGAAGATCGGGCCGATCTCGTGTACGGCGTCGTATCGGGTTTCGGCGAGGACGGTCCTTACCGGGACTATGCGGCCGTCGAGTCGGTCGTGGCGGCCAAGTTCGGTCGGATGATGAGCCTGGAAGGCGTAGCCCCCAGGCGGGGTCCTTGCTACGCGGCGGTGCAGGTGGCAACGCATACCGCATCGCAAAGCGTCGCGGCGGCGTTGCTTGCAAGCCTGCACGGACGTCGGACGTCCGGGCGGGGTTTCGCTTTCGATACTTCGCTGATGCGGGGCCTGCTGCCCTACGACGTGAACGGGGTGCAGATGGCGCAGCTACGCGAACGCGGCCTCCTGTCGATGCCCGAGACGGCGACGGACCCGGTGACCGTGATGCCGCGCCTTTACTACCACAGCGTCCGCACAAAGGACGGCCGCTGGATCCAGTTGGGCAATCTTTTGCCGCACCTGCATGAGAATTTCCTCGCCGTCGCGGGCCTAAAGACACCGGGCGATCGAACGCCCAGCGATGGTTCGCCCGAAGTCGAAGATTTGCGTAACCGGATGCTCGAGACGATCCAATCGGCCAGTCTCGACGAGTGGATGGAGAAATTCATCGGTCATGGAGGGGTGGCGGCGCATCCCTACCAGACCACGCAAGCGGCGATGGCCGATCCGGATGTCGTTGCCAACGGTCACGTCGTGACCTTCGATGGGATCGCGCAACTCGGACCGCTCGCCGACCTGACACAGACGCCAGCGCGAATCGGCGGGGCGGCCCAACCTGTCAGTTTCGCACGAGCGCGCGAACTGTTGCGCGCGGGGTCGTCTGCTCGCCAGCGCCGTGGATCGAAGGAGACGCCTGCCCCGACGCGGCCCCTGGAAGGCGTGACCGTCATCGAAGCGGCAACCATTATCGCCGCACCGCTGGGCGCTTCGATCCTGGCGGACATGGGTGCTCGGGTGATCAAGTTCGAACCCGTCGGCGGCGACCCGTTTCGGGAAATGATGGCTGGACTGGGCGCGGCTCGGTGCAACACCGGAAAGGAGAGCATCTGTCTTGACCTGAAATCGGCGAAGGCGCGGTCGATCGCGAAGAAACTCGTGGCAAAGGCCGACATCCTGATTCACAACTACCGTCCGGGGGTGCCGGAGAGACTGGGCCTCGACTACGACACCCTCGCGGGCGTCAATCCGGACCTTGTCTACCTGTCGGCGAACGGATACGGGCGCAGCGGGCCCGGGGCGCGACGCCCTTCGACGCATCCGATACCCGGGGCGGCGATGGGCGGAGTCGTCTGGCAGATGGGGGGGTTGCCGCCGGACGGGCCGCTCGATCTCGACGAAGTGCGCGAGGTCGCCCGCAAGCTGTTCCGGGCGAACGACACGAATCCTGATCCGAACACGTCGGTGGTCATTGCGACCACCGCCTCCCTGGGTCTCCTGGCACGGGATCTGACCGGCAGGGGACAGCGGATATTCGTCGACATGTTCGGTGCCAACGCGTATGCGAACTGGGACGACTTCATTTCCTATCCGGGCAAACCGGAACGGCCGGCGGTGGACGAGAAAAGTCTTGGTCTCGGGCCCTGGTGCCGATTGTACGAGTGCAAATCCGGCTGGGTATTCCTCCACGCGGACGACGACGAAGCCCGCGCGCGGCTGGGTGCGGGAGGTGAGCGGGCGCTCGAGGCGAAGTTCCGCACCGACGATGCGGACGCCTGGGAGGCGCGCCTCAACGGCAATGGCATCGCCTGCGTGCGCGCGGATGCGCACTGGCCCGCGGAGTTCCTGCTGCGGGACCCGCACGCGCAGGCGGAGGAGCTTGTCGTGACCGCGGATCACGCGCAGTGGGGAGAGTACAAGCGCCAGGGACCCCTGGTGCGCTTCGAGCGGGGTGGACACTATGCTGGCGCCTGTCTCGCCGGGGAGCACAGCGCGAAGCTTCTCGAAGAACTCGGCCTTGACGACGCAACCGTTTGCGGACTGCTGGAGGAGGGCGTCGTCGCGCAGTACGGGTCCCCGAACGGGTCCCCGCGCGACGGGTCGTGATATAACAGAATCGATTCAAATTACTGGGAGGACTTATCATGATCAAAAGCGTTTTCATTCCGGAGGAATACGCAGGAGCAGCTTCAGAATTGCCACAGAGAACCCCGATGGACAACCAGGATTTCGGGAAAGGCGATGCTGAATTGGACAGGAAGCTATCGGCAATTCGCCAACGCCGCTCGAACGCATTGATGGACGCGGTTGCCCGATTTGCCGAGGATCCCCACGCGAGGGAACTTGTCAACCTGGGTCGAGGCCCCGGAAACCCGGAGATACCGCCTGCGACGCCGGAGCAGTTAGAGAAGCTGATCGAAATGGGCGCCGGGACGCAAGGTATCTTTACCGCGCACGAGCCGGCGGACCTGGATGTGTACCGCTCGTTCCTGCCGCCGCCTCTGGAAATGCCGGAGGTCCCGATGGTGGGCACGACGCTCCTCGACATGAACAGGGAGGCCAGCGACCTGACGCGCTTCCAGGAAGGCAGGATCACGGTCAAGGCCCTGTGCCCCGACGGGATCGAGTCCTGGTTGTTGTTGAGCGCCCCCGTGCCGACGCTGTACCACACGCGTGAGGGCGTCGTCTGGGGCTGGCCCAAGTACGTGGCGGATCAGATCACCTTCACGCCGCGAAGGGCCGAGGCCAGGTACGAGGGCAGTGTTCGCTACTCCCTCGATTTCACCCCCGGTCCCGTGGAAGACGAAGCCGCCTTGCGGGCCCTGGGAAGGGTCGAAGGGGGCAGTTCGATATCGTGGCACTGGATACAGGGTGGTTCGGTCCTGCTCAGAGGTACCGGCAGAGGCGGAGGTCAACCGGCGAGAGAACTTGCCTGGGAGCCCGGCATGGTCACGGTCCACATCAGGCCGGAAGATCCATGGTCGAAGCTGATACCTGAGAACGCTACTGCTCCCGGCTTCTATTCGAGGTGGATCGGCGGCGGCGGTGACGCCGTGCGGCAGAAGGTCTGCACCGTTCGCGGAGGGGAGATCATCTACCCTGAGCCGGCGTAACCGCTGCTTGGACAACGATAGAGGGGCTTGAGGCACCGCGTGTAGGAGCGGTCGCCGCGCCGTGCGTCGTTCGTGAAATTCAGACTCGCCGCCGGCGCGGCCCTCCTGCTCGTTTTCGCGGGGGGCATCCACCTGATGCGCCCGCCTCCGCTGGAACCGCCGCGGGAAGCCGACATCATGGCGAGCCTCTTCTCGGGGTTCGTATTTCCCTTGGGCGATGTGGTCGTCCTCAGCCGACCGTCGGATTGCCGGTCGGAGGGTGTCATGAAGGAAGCGGTTCCCGCGGCGCTGTTCGAACGGTTCCTGGTCGCCAACAGTGGCGACGAGGGCTTCGACTTTTCCCAATACTCGGACCGGGTGCGTTTAGTCGACGATCCGGACAAGTCTGCCTGGGCTCTGCGCGCGGAGTTCGGCGCGCCGGTCATTTCGATATCGCGCGCCGGGTATCGCAACGAAGATGCCCTCGTGTGCGTCGAGGTCTTTGGCAACGAAGAACGGGCATTCTTCGTGTTGCTGGACCGGGACTACGAAGGTTGGCGCACGGCGAGGGAGATCACGGCCTGGCGCGCCCCGAGGCCAGAAGCGCTGGGTGCGGGGGAGGCCGAAGACGAACCTCTGTTTGTGACGAGGCCTTCCCGGATCAATCGTGAGGCCAGGGAGGACTGACCCCGAACCTTCCCCCGTTAGTAGCCTAGGAAGTCCGTTTCCCGCTTTTCTCTAAAGGCCTTCATGCCTTCGATGGAGTCGCGCGAAAGAGTCGCTAGCGGAAGGGCGGATTCGGACCATTGCATGGCGCTGTCGAAGTCCAGGTTGGCGGTGCGCAGGGCCAGTGTTTTTCCGAGTTTCTGGGCGATGGGTGGCCCCGCCTCGACCTCGAGCGCCAGTTCCATGGTCCTCTGCTCCAACGCGTCGGGTTCCACCAGGTAGTTGGTCAGACCGGCTTCGTGCGCTTCCTCGGCGCTCATGAACCTTCCGGTCATCATGAGCTCCATCGCCTTGCGCCACCCCAGGATCTTCGGCAACGACCAGAAACCGCCAAGGTCGGCGAACACGCCCCGCTTGACGTAGGCGACCTGGTAGCGGGCCGCGGTGGAACCGACGGCAAGGTCGCAGTGGCTCACCAGGTCAAAACCCGCCCCGACGGCGGGCCCGTTGATCATGGCGATGATCGGTACCTCAACGCGTTTGAGCGCGATATAGGTCTCGGTCTCGTGGCGGAAATTCAGACGACTCCCTTCGGGATCGATGCTACTGTCGGCGGGCGGTGGCTCCCGATCCGGATTCGCGGCACCGCTCATGTCCATGCCCGAGCAGAAACCCCTCCCGGCGCCCGTGATGACAATGCAGCGGACGGACCGATCGAAGCGAGCGTCGACCAGAATCTCGCGCAGTTTCCGCAGCAACGGAAAGGTGAGGGCGTTCAGTCTTTCCGGACGGTTGAGCGTGAGCCAGAGAATGCCGTCCTTCTTGCCGCGGCGTTCGGTCAGAATCAGTGTGTCGGCGGTCATTGTCGTATTCCCTATCCTTGTGTCGGAAGACTTGCTAGGCGGACACGCCTGACGCCAAGTCGAATTGCAACTTGCCGTCGCATGATGCAGGTGTCAAATCCGACCTCACGCGCCATCAAGGTGGGGCTCTGTTCGTCAGGTTCGGACGGTGAGGCCGAAACGGGACCGCTGTCTGCGTCGAGGACCGACTCTGTGCGGTGCCCCGCTCGGCGACTAAGGTGTTGAAGCCCGGCAGACGTGATAGATCAGGTACGTACTGGGAAAGGCAAGAGCCACGCCTGGGACGACTACGGGGCTGACGCCCGGCAGTTGCGGTAGATTAAGTAGTAGGTGGGTCGAACCAGTATCAGCGCGTAGATCATCATGACCAGTCGATCCCACGAAAAATGGGAGAACTCCTTCTCAACGAAGAGGCTATATCCGGTGAAAATGATCAGCGTGTTGCTGAGCACGACCACCGCCCGCACAACGGCAAGCAACATTGGTAGGGCTATCAGAATAGAAAGAAACTGCTTCCGCACGAATACTGTCTTTCTGAAGGTCTTGAAATCTGCCCGGGAAGCGTCATGGAGCAACGTCTTCTTGAGCTCTGCGCCCAGGGCCACCATCGCCATACCGATTGATAGCGCGATGATCTCCGGAATGACCGCTCCCTCCACTGAACTCAAGTCGGTGTACGGGTTCTTTTCGGTGTAGCCCATCCGGACGACCCCGACCCATGTGGATATAAGATCCAACGCGGTCGTCGTCGTGAACCATCCTGCAAACAACAAGACGAGTCTGCGCGTCATTGGTTAGTCCCAGGCTTAACTTTGATGATGAAAGGTACTTTGTTGGCGGTGAGCGAGGACTCGGTTAATCGGGTAACTTGAGGGTTCGCGCTCGCACGCGTCGCATCGACCGACCACCCGAGTCTTCGCCCAACTCAAGGCATCCAGCTAAGTTACGCATTGGACCTTGGTGCAATTGTCACTTTTCGCCAATACGCGCAAGGCTTCGAGAAGCTATCCTGCCATGCACAGGGACGGGTCAGTCCCGTTACACGGTGGCCCGTACTTCTCAAGACTGTCTTCCATGTGGTCTGAGACGGCTTTGGCCGCCCTGTTGATTCCCTCAGACCCGCCCGCCTCTTCATAGACGTACGACGCGACCAAAGTGAGGACTAGTGTCAAAACAACGCCAAGCCCGCCCGCTGCCTGTTCGGCTTCGGTAATAGTTAACTCTCTCATTGATAACTCCAGATGTGGTTGATGAGTGAGAGACAATTGTCGGGGGTCTGAGTTGTGCGCGAAAAGGGACAGGTCGCCTCGGTTCGCGTGGGATATCGCTGAAAAGTCATGCGGACTTCACTGAAGGGCGATGGCCTCTCGGCGCCAAGCCGAATTGTTTTATTCACTCGGGGGTTTTAGCAACACCGGGGCTGGCGCGAAGCAGGTCAAACGCCGGATTCCGTGTGAGACATGTCTCAAGAACGATAGGGACTTTGGCCATGTCGTGCCTCGATACGCGTCGACGGGCCGGGTCGTTTTATTTGAATCCGATTCGGTTGAACATAGGCTCGTTGGTGGCAAAGCTCGGCGTTTAGAATGGATGGCCACCCTGGCCGGTCCGACAGCATGGTTCTTGCCGATCCCGTTCCCTGGCAGCCGCACGTCTGGCGGAGCGAACTGAGGGACGCCGTTTCTTCCCCGGCGGAACTGGGTCGCGTGCTGGGATTGCCGCTTGGCGACCTCGAGAACGGTGCGAATGCCGGGTTCCCGCTGCGCGTTCCGCGGGGATTCGTCTCACGCATGCGGCGGAACGACCCCCATGATCCACTGTTGCGCCAGGTGTTGCCGACAGCGACGGAGAACGAACCTGTATCCGTGCTCCCCGACGGGACGCGATTCAGGGTCGATCCGCTACATGAGAAGGACTTCGCGCGTGCGCCCGCCGTAATCCAGAAGTACCGGGGTCGCGCCCTTCTGATCGCGACGTCAGCGTGCGCGATCCACTGCCGATACTGTTTTCGCAGGCACTTCCCCTATGAGGATCACGGTCCTGACCGTCGCGAGGCGGCACTTGCGACATTGCGAGAGGATAGTCAGATCACCGAGATCATACTGTCCGGAGGCGATCCGCTAGTGCTGACCGACGCCTCGCTGGGCCGGTTGATTCGGGGCCTCGACGAAATCAGCCATGTCCAACGCCTGCGTATCCACACGCGCCTGCCCATCGTGCTGCCGTCCCGCATCACCCAGGACCTGCTCGATGTCCTCGATTCCACGCGCCTGCGCGTCGTCATCGTCGCGCATGCCAACCACCCGCATGAACTCGACGCGGATACGGCCCGAGCGTTTGCCTGCCTGGCGCGAATTCGAGGCAGCACACTACTTAACCAGAGCGTCCTGCTGCGCGGTGTCAACGACGCGGCGCCGACACTCTGTGCGTTGTCCGAACGACTGTTCGAGCAGGGCGTTCTGCCGTATTACCTGCACATGCCGGACGCGGTTCTCGGCACGCACGGGTTCCATGTAACCCAGGCGCGTGCCCGGCAAATCCATGACGCGATGGGTGAGAGGCTGCCCGGCTATCTGCTGCCGAAGCTGGCGCGCGAGGAACCCGGCAAGGCGGCGAAGACAGTGCTCGCCTGAGCGATGGCGGGAACAGATTCTGGAGGTCGAAATTGAGCGTGGTTGAGACGAGTTACGGACGGCTACGCGAAGTATCGGCGACCGATATTCTCGGCCACCAGGTGGGCATGGCGGGTACGGTTTGGGGCCCTACCCGGGACGGCGACGTGATCGCGGAAGATGCGGCGACGGTTCTTGCGCGCGACACGACCGACAGCATGCCGCTGATGATCGGCCACACCCGGGACGAGTCGACGCTGTTCACGGCGTTCGACAGGGAAATGGCGAACATGGACGCGGCGCGACTGGCGCGACTGGCGCGCGGCCCGTTCGGTGCCCGTGCGGCGGACGCGGTCGAGTGCTGTGTCCAGGATCGAACGGCCGCGGGCCTGCGTACCGAGCCGATCGACATCTGGGCGGCGATCGTCACCGACCGGACGTTCCGGATTCCGGCCATCCGCACCGCCGAATGCCGCTTGCGCGCCCACGCCGCAGAAGGCGGGCGGTCGGTGGAGGCGACGGATTCGGGCGCATCGACCGCGAAGGCGCCGGTGTGGATGTACCGGTTCGACCACGAGTCGCCGGCGCGCGAAGGCCGCCTGCAAGCCTGCCACTCGCTCGACATTCCGTTTGTCTGGGGCGGTTGTCTCGAATCAACGTTTCTGTGGCACGGGCGAAGCGGTGGAACGCTTGTCGCGTCGTGTCATGGCGAGCTATCTCGCCTTCGCGCGCAACGGCGACGGCGAACGAAGAGGTGCCGGACTGGCCGGAGTACGACGTGGACTCGCGCCAGACCATGCTATTCGCCCGGACGCCGGAAGTTGTCTTCGCGCCGATGGATGCCGTGCGTCAACTCTGGTCGCCCCGGGCGACGGTCTAGAACACCAACTTGAAGAAGTCCGCCAGGCTGATGCCGTACTGGTCGCGGTAATTCAGCCAGGAAAGCACGGCCATGAAGAGTGCGAGCGCGGCGCAGAAAGCGAGGATAAGGAAAGACCCGATCAGCACCTGGTTGCACAGCAGTGCTTTCATGAGTTTCAACATTGTCCGAGCCACATCGGCCTAGAGACCCCGCGAATGAGAGCCTAGTGTCGTGTCACACGCGTTATGACGCTTCAGCGCGTCCCACGGGGTCTGCGGCAAGGCGCGTCCCCGCAGGGAATGGTGGGCTCCATTTCCAAGGGGCGCAACACCGCCACAGGCCCCGTGGGGCGCGCCCTTCGGGAGTTCGCCATGCACGCCACTGCCGCGTTGTGGCCCTTGCGAATATGCCAGATATTCCCTGCGGACCACGCCTTGCATTGACGCGCATGGCGAACTCTGAAGCGCCAGAACGCGTGTGACACGACACTAGGATACCCGTCCCCGGAATCGAAGACTCTATCCTCCAGTTGTGCTTGAATTGGGGAGTTTTCGGTGAGATTGTCTCTCTGCGGTCGGAATCATCGGACGAAATTGACGGAATCGGCATTAGCGGGATTGGCCTTGGCGATCGGGTGGTCGACTGCCGCACCGTCCCTTGCGGACGATGCTCTCCAACCCGTTTTTTCTTCGTGTGTCCCGTCGTCGGAAGTGCCGGGTTCGGATGCCACCCTGGCTGACCATGCGGGGCGTTACGAGTTGACGCTGGTACGACGGGTCGACGCTGTCGATACCGGTTCGGTACGGGGCACTGTTGCGCTTTATCCGCAGGCACCGGAACTCGGGTCGCTCGGAGGCGCATCCACGCCGCTATACGGCGTGGCGGACGTGGATCTGCGGGCGGTGGGTGCCCACGAAGTGGGCGACATCGGCAACGATGCCCCGGCTGCCCCAGGTGTTCTCGTGCTGGAGTTCGACCGGGACGGGGCGCGGAACATCCTGCTGCGCCTGGGGTCGGCGGCGAACAGGCGGGATACGGTGCTCCCCGATGGCGCCTACCTGGTGCTGGAGGTGCTTGAGATCACGGCCGACGGCTTTTCGGGCAGTTGGCGAAGCGGCTCGTACTCGTCCCGCGCGGGCGGGTACTTCTGTGCGACAGGGTCTCTTCGACGGAACGATGCGGGGGTCCGGGGTTCGCCGGCAATCGACCGATCTCCCGGCTCGGCCAGGCGGTAGGCCATGAAGCGGATGATTGCAGCCTTGTTTGCGGCGGTTATTTCGTTCCTTGCCGTGGCCGGTGTCCAATCCGGGGTCGCCAGCGCGGCGGAGGCGAGCGCCGAACTCGATGACGGCCTGTTGCGCTGGCTGACGCGATCGCGCTGGTGGCGCCAGGCGCCGGAGCGGCCGGCGGAGCCGAACCTGTCGGACATAACGCACGACAGCCTGACGGTGTCCTGGACAGCGCCGGACAGCCTGGTGTTCGAGATTTCGGACTACGACGTGCAGTACCGGGCGGCGGGGGTTTCGCGCTATGCCGAATGGAGCCACGACGGCGCCGCCACCGAGACGACCATCACGGGTCTCGCGGAGATCACGGAGTACGAGGTTCGGGTGCGGGCGGAGAGCGAGGCGGGGGAGGGGAACTGGTCGCCGTCGGCAGTCGGCGCCACGCTGCTTGCGCCGCCGAGGTTTCTGGAGGGAGAGCGCGCAGATCGCGAGGTGGAGGAGAACGCTCCACCGGGCGAAGCCATTGGCGAACCCGTCGCGGCGACGATCAGTAGGGGGACGCTTCGCTATAGCCTTGCGGGCGAGGACGCGGAGGCGTTCGCGATCGACCCCTCGAACGGTCAGCTCCGAACGCGCGAGGGGGCGATGTACGACCATGAGACGCGATCGAGCCATTTGGTGGAGGTGGAGGCCGCTCACGCGGGTTCGGGGACGGCGCGGATTGCGGTCCGGATCGTGGTGCTGGATGTAAATGAGCCGCCGGGCCAGCCGGTCGAGCCAGCGCTGTCGGAGTTCGGCTCGACGGGGCTAAGGGTGGATTGGGACGCGCCGATGAACACGGGCCCCGCGATATTGGATTACGACGTGGAGTATCGGCCACAAGGCGCGGAGAACTTTCTGGACGCGGGCCACGAGGGAACGGCAACGCGGGCGACGATCACGGGCTTGGCGCCGCAGACGCTGTACGAGGTGCGAGTACGCGCCATCAATGACGAAGGTGTGGGCGCATGGTCGGATACGTCCCATGGACGCACTCCGGGTTCTGGAGGGGGCGGAGGCCAACCTTCTCCTCCTCCTCCGCCCCGACCACCCGACCCGGCTGCAAATGTGGCCCCGGCGAACCAGAGCGCCTTCGATGCGCTCTTCGTCCCGAACTTCCTGTCGACCCGAAGCTATTTCATCCAGTTCCTGCCGGGCGGTCGCTTCCTGGAGAGCGATCGACATCGGGGGGACTACACGTATGCGAACACCGGGCCGAATACGGGGACCGTCACGCAGACCTATGACGATTCGAGCCGGTACGGCGGTAGCTGCACTATCGAGGTCACCTTCGTCTCGACGCGGGAAGGCACCATGCGCTACACCTGCGACGGAGGACAGAGCAATACGGAGGACTGGCGGCGCGACCCCATGGACACCAGTTCCTTCAACATCGAGATCATCTGGAGGACTTCGCGTGGAAGCGCAGTCGACAGCGCGATGCAGGCGGCGGTCGCGCGCTGGGAGAATGTCATTGCGAACAACATCGACGCTGTTTACATATCGGACTCGAGCGAGGGCATCATCGACGACATCAGGATCCAGGTCGAAGTTGTAGCTATCGACGGCCCGGGAGGCGTGCTGGGTAGCGCGGGCGCCAGATGGGTTCGCAGGTCGTCGGGATTGCCGGTCATATCGGTCATCAGGCTGGACGACGACGACATCGGACGCATTTCTTCCGCCCTTCTTCACAATCTCGTGCTGCACGAAATGGCCCACGCCCTCGGGTTCGGCAACCGTTGGGGCGGTTTCTTGAGTGATTCCGCGGCAGGTGCCGACCCCAATTCCCCGCTGCCGGACACGCACTTCACCGGCGCGAAAGCGATCGCGGCCTTCGACGCGGCCGGCGGGACGCGCTATGCGGGTGCGAAGGTGCCGGTGGAGAACGACAGCGATGCGGGTCAAGTCGACGCCCATTGGCGAATTTCCGTGTTCGGCTACGGTGAACTCATGATCGGCACCTTCCTGTCGTCCGCACCGCGGCTTCCCATAAGCGCGATCACCGTCCAGTCCTTGGCGGACCTGGGCTATGCGGTGAACGCCGGTGCGGCAGATGGCTATGGTCTTCCTTCCTTGAACGTTGGGACCACGTCCGCCCTCGCCAGGGCAGGGACGCCCGATGACCGGGTTCCGCTCAGATGCGTCGTCATGCAACCGGCGCCGACGGACGGAGTCACGCTGGTCGAACTGAAAACCGACCCGCTCCGATGAGGACGATGGGCGGATTCCGTTTGCCCGCACCCGCGCCATGTGATCCGTCGCCCTTGCGGGCGCCGTGATTCGACCCCGACGAGGCCCGCCCGTCGTCTCGTCGATTTTGCCGAATGCGTCAAGTCCGACAAGCTGGTAGGCTCGCGCGTTCGGAGGGTCGGCTCCCTCCTTCCGACTTCCGCACCGGGGGATGAACTTCTCAAGGCGCAAGGGGGACGCGCGTGCTTCGTTACATTGCAAGGCGGCTGCTGCTGATCTTTCCGACGTTGGTCGGGATCATCACGATCAACTTTTTCATCGTGCAGCTCGCCCCCGGCGGTCCGGTCGACCAGATGATCGCGAACCTCACCGGCCAGAACGTCGAGGCCACCGCCCGGATCGCCGGAGCGGTCGATGCGCAGCCGCAGCTTGACATGGCCGACACGGCGCGCACCCAGTACGCGGGCGCCCAGGGTCTGGACCCCGAGCTGATCGCGGCCATCGAGAAGCAGTTCGGGTTCGACCGGCCGATCCATGAACGCTATTTCAAGATGGTGAAGGACTACCTCACCCTGGACTTCGGCGAGAGCTACTACCAGAACCGTCCGGTGGTGGATCTCGTGATCGAACGGCTGCCGGTGTCGCTGTCGCTCGGTTTCTGGTCGCTGATTCTCATCTACACGATCTCGATACCGCTCGGAATTGCCAAGGCGGTGCGGGACGGCACGCGTTTCGATGCCTGGACCAGCGGCGTCATCTTCGTCGGCTACGCGGTTCCGGGCTTTCTCTTCGCCGTCTTTCTCATCGTGCTCTTCGCGGGCGGGTCCTATTTCGACTGGTTTCCGCTCAAGGGGCTGACATCCACCAACTTCGACGACCTGTCCTTCTTCGGCAAGATCGCGGATTACTTCTGGCACCTGGCGTTGCCGGTGGCATCTCTCACCATCGGCGGCTTTGCGATGTTGACCATGCTGACGAAGAACTGCTTCCTGGAAGAGCTTTCGAAGCAGTTCGTTCTCACCGCGCGGGCCAAGGGACTGAACCAGAGGCGCGTGCTCTACGGCCACGTCTTCCGCAACGCGATGCTCATCGTGATCGCGGGGTTCCCGGCCGCATTCATCGGCATTCTCTTTACCAGCGCGCTATTGATCGAAGTGATCTTCTCGCTCGATGGCCTGGGTCTGCTCGGTTTCGAGGCAACGTTGAGGCGCGACTATCCCATCATGTTCGGGACACTGTTCTGCTTTACCTTCATCGGCCTCGTGATGCAGCTTGTCGGCGACATCACCTACACGTTCGTCGATCCCCGCATAGATTTCGAAACGAGGGAAACATAGGTGGCCACGCGCCTGGTGGCGCCGGAGACGGACGGTTCGGTCGGGACGGGCGAACGGTTTCGCATGTCGCCCCTCACGCGGCGCCGGTGGGAGAACTTCAAGGCCAACAAGCGCGGTTACTGGAGCCTGTGGATCATCTCCAGCATGGTGGTGCTCAGCATGTTCGCCGAGTTAATCGCGAATGATGCTCCGCTGGTGATGGGCTACAAGGGCGAACTCTATTTCCCGGTCCTGTTCGAATACCCGGAAACGGAGTTCGGCGGCGTATTCGAGACCGAAGCGGAGTACCTCGAGCCCTTCGTTCAGGATCTGATCAAGGACGGAGACGGCTGGTGGGTGTTCCCGCCCATCGAGTTCAGCTTCGAGACGATCGACCTGTATACCGAGGGCGCGGTGCCGGAGGCGCCGTCGATGCGCCATCTGCTGGGCACCGACGACATCGGGCGGGACGTCGCCGCCCGCATCATCTACGGGTTTCGTCTTTCCGTCCTGTTCGGCCTGGCACTGACATTCTTCAGCTCCCTCATCGGTATTGCCGTGGGCGCCACCCAGGGGTATTTCGGCGGCCGCATCGACCTTTTCGGCCAACGGCTGGTCGAGGTCTGGGCAGGGCTGCCGCAACTGTTCCTCATCATCATCCTGTCGAGCCTGATCGAACCGAACCCCGTTGCGCTGCTGCTGCTGTTGCTGCTGTTCAACTGGATGTATCTGGTCGCGGTGGTCCGCGCCGAATGCCTGCGCACGCGCAACTTCGATTACGTGCGCGCCGCGCGGGCTCTGGGCGAGTCGGACTCCGTCATCATGAGGAAACACTTGCTGCCGAATGCGATGGTCGCGACGCTCACTTATCTGCCGTTCCTGCTGAGCGGATCGATCGTCACGTTGACGTCCCTGGACTTTCTCGGCTTCGGCTTGCCGGCGGGGTATCCGTCCCTTGGTGAACTGCTGGCCCAGGGCAAGGCCAACATGCAGGCGCCCTGGCTCGGACTCGCGGGCTTCTTTACCCTGGCTGTCATGCTGACCCTGTTCGTATTCGTGGGCGAGGGTGTGCGCGACGCATTCGATCCGAGGCGGGCAACCCGATGAGCGACCGAATTCTCGATGTGAATGACCTGGCGGTCGCCTTTGGGGGCGAGGAGGTCGTTCGTGGCGTCAGCTTCCACATCGACCGCGGCGAATCGCTGGCGCTCGTTGGCGAGTCGGGTTCCGGCAAGTCGGTCACCGCGCTGTCGGTCATGCAGTTGCTGCCTTATCCGCAGGCCACTCACCCCCGCGGCTCGGTTGAGGTCGATGGCCAGGAGGTGATAGGGGCCGACGAGGACGAAATGCTGAAGATTCGCGGCGACCGCGTGGGCATGGTGTTCCAGGAACCGATGACGTCGCTCAACCCGCTTCACCACATCGAAAAGCAGATCGGCGAAATCCTGTTCGTGCACCGCGCGATGGACAGGGACGCGGCGCGGGCGCGGGCACTGGAACTCCTGAACCTGGTGGGTCTGCAACGTGCGGAGGAACGGCTGCGAGCCTACCCGCACGAACTCTCGGGAGGGCAGCGGCAACGCGTCATGATCGCCATGGCGCTGGCGAACGAACCGGACCTGCTGATCGCCGACGAACCCACCACGGCCCTCGACGTGACGGTGCAGGCGCAGATACTCGCGCTACTCGACGATCTGAAGCGGCAACTCAACATGTCGCTGCTGCTCATTACCCACGACCTCGGCATCGTGCGCAAGATGGCGGACCGCATCTGCGTCATGACCGACGGCCGACTGGTGGAGCAGGGTCCTGCGACCCAGATATTCAACGCGCCGAGGCACGCCTATACGAAGCACCTGCTGGCGGCGGAGCCGAAAGGAGTGGCGACGCCATCGGACCCGAACGCGCCGGTGGTCATGCGCGCCGATGACGTCAGCGTGCACTTCAACCTGGCCAAGGGGATGTTCGCGCGGCGCCGCGTGCTGAAGGCCGTGGACGAGGTCTCCGTGACAATTCGCGCGGGACACACGCTTGGCATAGTCGGCGAGTCCGGCTCCGGCAAGACGACGCTCGCGCTCGCCATGCTGCGGTTGATCAAGAGTACCGGCGGGATCGAACTCGAGGGGCAGGAGATCCAGGGACTGAAATCCAAGGCGATACGCCCGATGCGCAAGCGGATGCAGATCGTCTTCCAGGATCCATACGGCAGCCTGTCGCCGAGGCTGTCGGTCGATCAGATCATCGGCGCCGGATTGCGCGTGCATCGGCCGGAACTGTCCATCCTTCAAAGGCGGGAAATCGTTGCCGAGGCGCTGCGGGAAGTGGGTATCGACCCGGCCATGCAGGACCGCTATCCGCACGAGTTTTCCGGCGGCCAGCGCCAGCGCATCGCCATCGCCCGCGCCATCGTGCTGCAACCGAACCTGATCGTTCTCGATGAGCCGACGTCGTCGCTCGACATGTCCGTGCAGGCGCAGATCGTGGACCTGCTGCGAGACCTTCAGCGGCGCCATTCGATCGCCTATATCTTCATCAGCCACGACCTGAAGGTGGTCCGCGCGCTGGCGGACGAGATCATCGTGATGAAGGACGGCGTCATCGTCGAACAGGGCGCCGCGAAAGACGTCTTCACGGCCCCGAAGACGCCCTATACCAGGGCGCTGATGTCCGCCGCGTTCGACATCGAGGTGGTCGACGCCTAGTTCGCTTGTCATCGATACCACGGTGAGGCAAGCTGACTCGGACTTCGTTGCTCGGTGGATTCGTGATGCCTTGGTGGGCTTGGCTGATTGCTGGCGTCGTGTTGATGGTGCTGGAGTTGGCAGCCATCGACGCGGCCTTCTACCTCGTTTTCCTGGGCGCCGCAGCCGTTCTGGTCGGCATCGCGGTTTTGGGCGACCCG
The DNA here is from genome assembly GCA_963668365.1 of Pseudomonadales bacterium. GTDB lineage: Bacteria > Pseudomonadota > Gammaproteobacteria > Pseudomonadales > Azotimanducaceae > VXNE01. Next base: position 1,767,336 of record OY764266.1, on the reverse strand, counting down.
ACCTTCCCGGTCTGGGGGCAATGGGTTCTCTACGGTGTCCTCGCCGTGGCATCCATGGTGTTCTTTCGGCGCAAGCTCTACGACCGGTTGCGGGGCGGTGCGCAGGGATTCGACAACTCGACGGTGGGGGAGGTGGTCGAAGTCGCGGACGACGTGCCCGCTGGCGGCAAAACCCGCGTAGCCATGAGGGGCAGCGAGTGGACCGCGACCAACGTGGGGACCGTGGCGATTGACGCCGGTACGCGGGCTCGGATAGTGGGCTTGAGCGGTGCAGCGGTCAATATTGTGGCGATGTCGGCGGATTCGTCAGGAGCGTCCGACCAGGTATCGAGGTAATCATGGGAATTTTCATGGACACAGGATTGATTGTCGCCATCGTGGTCGCGGTACTGGCCGTCATTGTCGTCATCAAGACGGCGGTCATCGTTCCCCAGCAAGCGGCGTACGTGGTAGAGAACCTGGGCAAGTACTCTCGGACCCTGACCGCAGGATTCCACGTCCTGATCCCGTTTCTCGACCGGGTGGCGTACAAGCACACGCTCAAGGAACAGGCAATCGATGTGGCAGAGCAGATCTGCATCACGTCGGACAACGTGCAGGTCGGCGTGGACGGCGTCCTCTACCTGCAGGTCATGGACGCGCGCAACGCTTCATACGGTATCGGAGACTACCTGTTCGCCATCGCGCAACTCGCGCAGACGACGCTGCGTAGCGAGATCGGCCGGATCGAACTGGACAAGACGTTCGAGGAACGCAGCCACATCAACCTGCGTGTGGTCGAGGAACTCGACCAGGCTTCCGAACCCTGGGGCGTAAAGGTGCTTCGCTACGAGATCAAGAACATCAATCCGCCACACGACGTGGTATCCGCCATGGAGAAGCAGATGCGCGCCGAACGGGAGAAGCGGGCGACGGTGCTGCAGTCCGAAGGCGACCGGGATGCGAAGATCAACGAGGCTGACGGCGAGAAGCAGCGCGTCATCAAGGAGTCGGAAGCGGTCAGGGAGCAGCAGATCAACGAGGCGCAGGGAGAAGCCGCGGCTATCCTCGCGATCGCAGAGGCCACTGCGGAAGGACTGCGGAAGGTGGCCGACGCGCTGAACAGCGACGGCGGCGACAAGGCCATGCAGCTTCGCGTCGCGGAGGACTACCTGGAACGCTTCGGCAATCTGGCCAAGGAAGGCAACACGTTGATCGTGCCCGCGAACCTGAGCGATATCTCGTCGATGATCGGCACCGCCACCAATGTATTGTCGACCCTGCGCCCGCCGAGCGGATCGACGACAGGGTAGGTGCAACTTCGTTAGGTTCTCGCGGTGCGCAGTTAGTTGCTCGCTGACAGACACCAGGACTAGGATTCGGAATCCATAGCCTGAGCTTTTGTGGTTCGGGAATCCCCGGTTGTCTGGAACTCCCGACCTCTTTGGGATGCCGCCAAAACCCCCGTCGCGGCTCCGCAGAAGCGTCCATGACTATCGACTTCCGTCCGCCTTGATTGATTGACAAAATTTGCGTGTTTTGACAAATTAATATGCAAAGTCGACACAAAAATGTCGGGATAGCCAAATGTTTCATTGGATTTGCGTCAGAAATTATCAATCCATGCGGAATGAGATCGTGCTCGATTTGCGCGTCCCGGGGACAACGCCCGAAAGTGCGTGGTTGCGCCGCCCCACCTCGAAACCCGGTCTCCGTGTTCCTGCGGTCATCGCGCTGGTCGGCCCCAATGGATCCGGTAAGACCGGCTGGTTGCGGGCCCTCGCGGATACGATACGCTTCGCTGCGCATTCCTATGGATACTCGCCGGGTCCCATCGCCCAGTTCCCTGCATTCGCTTCTAGTGAAGCCTTGGCGAAGCCCACGCGCGTTGAAGTGGAATTTGATGCCCCCTGGTGGAACCTGCGTCCGGGCGAACCTAATCGCGTGTTTCGATACACCTTGGAACTCCTACGGGAGCCGAACAGTTTTTTTCCCAACGCAGTGGGATACGAAGCACTTCGCGACTTCCCCCGTGGGAGGCCGAGGCGTCTTATGGAACGTCGCCCTGATCGCCCAGTCCATATCGCTAAGGAACTCTCGATCAAGCCGAGCGATGGTCGACTCGCCTCCATTCCTTCCAACGCTTCCGTGCTTTCAACGCTGTCAAGGATGGGCGTTTCGGAGTTTTCAGTGATCGTCGACAGTCTCAGTCAAGTGCAGATGAACGTCTCTGCGGTTGATCCGATACGTGCCGATTTCGAGGCGGTAGCTCACTATTTCCGTGACAATCCGCAAGTCAAGGACCGAATCTCGGACAGGTTGGAGCGTTTCGATCTTGGGATCGAAGACATGAACGTGGAGCATTCGGTAGACGGAAAGTGGCGTCTGTTCTTCGCCCACTCCGGTCTCGGCATGAACGTCCCCTTTGAAGGGGAATCGGCCGGGACACGCCATGTAGTGCAGATTTTTCCAGCGCTGAATTTTGCACTTGAGACCGGAGGACTGGCGATCCTCGACGCACTCGACAATGATTTGCACGCTGACTTGGTAGATGAGATCTTGGGCTGGTTCCGACGGGAAGACACGAATTCCGGCAACGCGCAACTCATCTGTTCTCTCCACAGCCTATCGGCCCTCGACAATCTCGAAAAGGAAGAGGTCTTCATCGTCGAGAAGGACCAGGCTGGTGCCACGCGGGCCTACGGTGTGCGCGATGTCCAAGGGGTGCGTAGGAGCGGCGATCTTCGAAAAATCTACCGCAGCGGCGCCCTCGGCGGGCTGCCCACTTTTGGCTGAATCGTGGCGCGGCGCCGGTCCGTTCCGCGGCGCAATCGAATCTTCGTCGCTGCGGAGGGTTCCGGTGAGCGCGCGCTTGCAGGGTAGTTGCAAAGGCTCTGTGATGAACAAGGCCTTCATGTCCATCTCGATGTAGTCGTCGCGGGGGGCGGAGATACCCGTTCCGTAGTTGAATTTGCGGTCGATCGCCGTCGGCGGCACATCGATTCTATGGGGCACGACAAAGGAGCTCTGGTATTTCTCGATGCCGACCGACTTGGACAGGATCGTGCCTCGGGACGCGACCCGGACAGGGTCATCGGTCGCGAGGTTTTGCAATTGGTCTTCCTCGCCCCTAATCTCGAAGGGTTGCTTCTGCGGCTTCACACTGGTCACGAGGCGCGATTAGTGGTGCCGGATGATGCGGAGAGGCTGTTGCAACGGGTATGGCCGGAATACCGCAAACCGATGTCAGCCAGAGCGCTGGAAAGACGGTTCAACCTACTAGATCTTGAGCGTGCCGCTACATGCGACTCCCAGCTTCAGGATGCTCTGACCTTGTTGGGCTTGACGCGGGGGACATGATGGATCGGCCGATCAGCCGGGCGGGATTTGCTCCACTTCCACCGCCCTGCCGGTGTCCACCGACTCGTAAAGGGCCAGTATCGCGGCCATGTTGCGTAGCGCGTCATCCGGCGGAAACTCCGGCTGTTTCCCGTTAAGGACGCACTCCGAGAACTCGTCGATCTGCACCTCGAAACGATTCCCGCTGGTCATCGGCATCACTTGCGGCTCTTCGTCACCCCGCGTGACGGTCACGGGCGCCGTCTCCCTGAATGCGCCGTTCACGGAAATCGTGCCCTCGGTGCCGACCGCGTCGAACACGATCCGTCGCGGCCCGTCGAAACTGCACCAGATGTGACCGACCGCGCCGTTCGGGAACCGCAGCAGGCCGCTCATCGTCGTGTCGACCTCCACGCCGGGGCGCTTGCGGTCGAATGCCATTGCCGATACGGGTTCTACGCCCATGGCATACCGCACCGCGTACACGGCGTAGCAACCCACATCCATCAGGCTTCCTCCCGCCAGCGGCTTGCTGAGACGGATATCGTCCGGATTGCTCATCCTGAAGGCGAGACTGGACTCGAGGTACGTCACATCTCCGATCTCGCCGTCGGCGATGAGCTTGCGGACCGTGCGCGACTGCCTGGTCCAGCGCGGAGTGAATGCTTCGACCAGCACCACGTTGTTGGCTTCGGCCGCGGCCTTCATCTCGCGGGCTTCCGCCATCGTCGCCGAGAGGGGCTTTTCGCACAGGATGTGCTTCCCGGCCTGCGCCGCCCTGATGGTCCACTCGTGGTGCATGGAGTTCGGCAGCGTGTTGATGACGGCGTCGATCTCGTCGCTCTCGATCATCTCCTGGTAGCTGCCGAACGAGAGTGGAATGCCGTGCTCCTTCGCCGCCGCTTCGGCGGTTGCGAGGTCGCGGCTGCTGACGGCGACGATCTCGGAGTTGGCCGATGCATTCGCTGCGGGCATGTGGGCCGAGAAGCCGATCCGCGCGGTGCTGATGAGTCCGTATCTGACGGTGTCCGGCATCTTCGTCTCCCTAATAGGTGAGCTGTTTGTCCACGACGTTGATCATCGGCTGGCCTGCCCGGTAGCGTCGCAGGTTCTCGATGAAAATCTCGACGAGGCGGTCATTGTAGTGCGGCGTGGAACCCGAGTGGTGCGACGTGATCACGACGTTCGGCATGTCCCAGAGGGGCGAGTCCGGCGGCAGCGGCTCCTGCGCGAAGACATCGAGGCCCGCTCCCGCGATCCAGCCTTCCTCAAGCGCCTGGACCAGGATCTCTTCCTGCACTATCTGGCCCCGGGCTATGTTGATCAGGCAGGCGGTGTCCTTCATCTGTCTGAGTTCAGGCTCGCCGATCAGATTGCGCGTCTCGGGCGTGAGCGCGCTGGCGAGGACCACCCAGTCCGACGACTCGAGCAACTCGAACAACCCGTCCGGACCCAGCATCCGATCGACATGCGGCGAGGAACGCGTCGGGTCGCGGCGCAGTCCCAGTACGCGCATGTTCAGCCCCTTTGCCTTTTCCGCCGTCTTCTCGCCGATCGCGCCGAGGCCGACGATTCCCATCGTGCTGCCGTCGACTTCGCCGAGCCGCCCGCCACGAAACCACACATGATCGCGCTGCGCCCGGGCAAAGCCGTGAAAGTTGCGACACAGCGTGAACATCAAGGCCAGCACATGCTCGGCGATCGGGATCGCGGCGACGCCGGACCCGTTGGTGAGCACGACGTCGCTATTGGCGATGTGGGGAGATCGGAGCAACCAGTCGTTGCCCGCCCCGCCGGTCTGCATCCAGCGCAGCCGGGGCATGGAGGCGGGGTCCAGGTCGCTCTGCACGCCGGCGAGAACCTCGACTTTTGGTTCCAGCTCGGCGCGGCGGTCGCGCCACTCCTCGCGGCCGCCTATCTTGACAATCTCGGCCTCCGGCGCGGCGGCGCGGATGGCCTCAAGGTGCTGTTCGGTCACGCGAAGCGCGACGACGATCATGCCGAGTCTTTGGCCGCTCATAAGGGACTCTCAGGGAAAACTCGGGGACATTTTCGCACGAGATGGACAATCCGCACCTCGACCGTGACTGGTCAGATGCGATTCCCGCGGCGAGTTCGCATACGACGTTCCCTGCCCGATATGCTTACCCGTTTACGAGAGTGGCCTGCCAAATGACAGCTAACCGCGTTCTCATCGGCACTTACACGCCGCGCGAACCCGAACCTGGTGGATCGAGGGGAATCTACGAAGCGACGTTCGACGACGCGACCGGCGAGTTCTCCGTGGTCGGGGTTGCGGCCGAGGCGCAAAGTCCGGCGTTTCTCACCCAGTACGGCGAATTCGTCTATTCGGTGAACGAACTGGATCCGGGCCGGGTATCCGCGTTCACTCTGACTGACGGCGGCCTCAAGTTCCTGAATTCCGTTCCCACGGACGGCGCCTATCCCTGTCATCTGGCCGCGACCGCCGACTGGTTGTCGGTGGCAAATTACTCGACCGGGAGCGTAGCGACATTTCGGATTGACGACGGCGCGATCGGCGACCGCGTTGATTTCGCGCAGCACACCGGCGACGGCCCTAACCCGATCCGCCAAAAAAGCGCACACGCCCATCAGACGTATCTCGTAACAGACCGCGACATGCTAGTCCCGGACCTCGGCAACGACCGGCTTTATCGGTATCGCGTCGATGCCACAGGTGCATTCGTGGGTGGACCCAGCATGACCCAACTCGCCGCCGGTGCGGGTCCGCGACACGTTGAAAGACATCCGACGTTGCCGATCCTGTATGTCATCAATGAGCTCGGCAATACGATCGATGCGCTGGAATGGAACGCTGACAACCCGATGCGCATCCTTCAGACCGTTTCGACGTTGCCGGACGACTTCGAGGACTCCAGCACCACTTCGGAGATCATGGTCTCGTCGGACGGCCGCTTCATCTACGGCAGCAATCGTGGCCACGACAGCATCGTGAGCTTCTCCATCGACGAAGCGGGTCGACTCGCCGAACCCGAGCACGTTTCGACGCGTGGCGCGCATCCCCGGTACTTCGGACTCGATCTCAGCGGCCGGTGGCTGCTTGCCGCCAACCAGAGCTCGGACAACGTCGTCGTGTTTGCGCTGGATGAGGGGAGGCCGCGGGATGTCGTCTGCGAGACCACCGTGCCAAGGCCCGTTTGCCTGCTTTTTTTGACCTGAGGGGGACCTGAGAGGAAACGTAGACCATGGAATATGTGAACTTTGGAAAAGCGGGAGTTCGCGTCAGTCGATTGGCGTTCGGTCTGGGACTGCGGGGTCAGAACGACCCCGCCGAAGCCCAGAGGGCGATCGAACACGCAATTGACCAGGGCATCAACTTCATCGACTGCGCAAATATCTACGGGTTCATGGACGATCGGGCGAACGTCAGAACTTCCGAAGCCGTCCTGGGCAAGGCGATCAAGGGCAAGCGGGACGATGTCCTGATCTCGTCGAAGGTGGCGAGCAGGATCGGTCCGGGGCAGAACGACGAGGGGCTGTCGCGATACCACATCATGCGAGAGGTGGAACGGTCGCTGCGGCAGATCGATACGGACCACATCGACTTCTACCTCGTGCACCGATTCGACGAGCTATCGCCGCTGGAGGAGAGCGTCAGGGCACTGGACGATCTTGTGCACTCCGGCAAGGTCCGCTACGTCGGCTGCTGCAACCACGAGGCCTGGCAGGTCTGCAAGGCTCTCTGGGTGGCGGACCGGCTGAACGCGGTTCCCTACATGGCGGTGCAGAACATGTACAGCCTGCTCAATCGGCACCTGGAAAAGGAGATGTTTCCGTTCCTGCGGGATGCCGGCCTCGGCGCGATGGCATACAGTCCGCTGCACATCGGACTGCTGAGCGGGCTCTATGGGCCGGGCGCTCCGCCGCCGCCGGGATCGCTATGGGCGTCCCGTCCCCGAGAGCAATTTGCCGCGATGGCGGGCGATGCGGCGCAGAAGGTCATGGCCACCGTCATTGAACTCGCGGCCGAACTCGGCAAGACGCCCGCGCAGTTGGCCATCGCATGGGTGCTGTCTCATCCGGAAGTCACGCTGGCTATCACGGGCAGCGACACGGTGGAACACCTCGACGACAACCTTGGCGGTGTCGGCTGGACATTGGACGAATCGGTGCGTCAGGAACTCGACGCTATTTCTGTGCCTTTCGTCCGGTAGCCGTGTCCCCTCCCGGCCGCTTCGGCGCCATTGAGGACAGTCAGGATGTTCAACCCCGTTTGTACAGATCGGCGCACTCACCCGCGGGAGAGGCGGTCGTAAGCGCGCCATGGAATGCCCGAGTATCCGGATATATTCTTTCGATCCAAGTAAGAGACAGAGCGTCTCATGGAAGCGCGCGAAGCGGTGGAGTTGGCAAAGAGTTACGTCGCGGAGATGTTCGATGCCGAGCCGATCACGGAGATTGGCCTCGAGGAAGTTGAGATCCAAGGCGGTTCTTGGTTGGTCACCATCGGTTTCACTCGGGTGTGGCCCGCGTCGAGCGGTGTGCTGCGTACGTTGGGTGGATCCGTGCGGATCTACAAGCAGCTGCGCATCGACGACAAAACCGGGACGGTTCAATCCTTACGGCATCGCGATGTTGGCGGTACAGGTATTAGCAGCAGTGCGTGACGGGGTTTACCTCGATACGAGTCTCATCGTCTTGCTGGTGGCCGGTCTGACGGGACGGGCCATGATCGCCAAGCATCGGCGGCTTCGGGAATACACGGTCGAGGATTACGATGTTCTATGTCGATTTGTTGACCAGGCTCGTCAGGTGTTTGTCACGCCGAACACGCTGACGGAGGCTTCGAACCTGTTGGCGCAGCATGGGGAGCCTGAGCGGTCAATGCTGCTCCGGACGTTACGAGGTCTGCTCGAAGAGAGTCGAGAGACAGTAGTCGCGAGTAAGGGCGTGGCGGGCCACCGCATGTTCGTGGCGCTCGGGTTGACCGATGTTGTGCTTCTGGAAGCGGTGTCGTCGAACAGGCCTTTGCTTACGGCGGATCTGCCCCTTTATCTGGCCGCTTTGGAGAGTGGCTGGCAGTCGGCGATCAACTTCAACCACTATCGGTTTCAGGATGCGTAGGTGCTCCCCGCTCGTTCCGCTGGGCCTTCTGACACTAATTTCGTGCTGCATCCCGGTCAGGACGCACCCACCATGGCTTCGCTCGCCTTGATGAGCGCCCGGATATAACCGAGCGCGTACGCCTCTCCGAGGGAGCCCGTGCCCTTGCCGTCGCCGCAGTCGAGGATGTGGTCCGGCGTGATCATGCCGTCGAACCCGACCTCTCGCAGCGCGCAGACGATCTTGAGCAGGTCGAGGTAGCCGTTGTCCGGGAACGTCTCCTGGAAGTTCGGAATGGGGTTCGACGTATTGCGCAGGTGCACCTGGGTGATGTGGCCCGCCGGCCCGAATTCGCGAATCGCCGCCACGATGTCCTCGCCGGTGCCGTCTTCTCCCGGCATTTCCGAGAAGGTGCCGACGCAGAACAGGGTCGCGCTGTACGGGTTGTGATCCACCGCGTCGAAGGCGTGCCGGAACGATGCGACATCGCGGAATATCCGGGCGACGCCCTGGTGCGTCAGGGGCGGGTCGTTCGGATGCAACTGGAGGCGCACATCGGCCTCCTGCGCGACGGGGAGCATGCGCTCCATGAAGTAGAAATAGGTCTCCCACATGTCGTCGTCGGAGTAGGTGCGGTCGTAGACGTTCGGCGTGGCCAGCGCCGCGGCCTGTTCGAACAACCGTGTCCGCGCGCCGCGCGAGGTCGTCTCGCCGGTCATGCCGGCGCCGCCCGAGTGCCACGCATAGGTCGTATGCCGGATGCCGGCCTTGCCAAGGTCGCGCAGGAAGTTCTGGAAGACCTCGATGTCCCTGTCGCGGTCGGCGCCTCCGGTGGTGATGGATGGCCGGTTGTACATGTCCTGGAGCATGACCTCGTGGATATCGAGCCCGGCCTTCGTGACCTTGTCCTGGACGCGCAGAAGGTCATCGAAGTTGTAGGTCTCGGCGAACATCCGCACTTCGATGGTCTCGACGCCCATGTTCCTGAGATAGCTCAGGTGCGACGGCGTGAGCTTTTCCGGGTACTGGAAACTGACCCCTAGCTTCATGCTGGCCTCCCGCAATAGATGCACCAAGCCTATCAGCCGCAGGGAGGGCTTCGATAGCGTCCGATAGGCTCGCGCCTTCGGGGGATGGTATAGACTGCCTCGATTCAAGCCCAAGCGTAGTTATCGAACGCGAGTCGGTCAGCACGAACCTGACGGCTCGCCAGGGGAGTATTGCGGTCGTTTGGGGCACTGGGGGAGGACCGAAGATCCGCGATGGCAGCACGGGAACCAGATACCGAGCGCATTGACCTCAAGAAGCTGGTCACCATCGGCGTGTTGAACATGGCGCAAAGCTTCCCGCAGTCGTTCACGGGCAGGGCTCTGCCCTTCATGTTCAGGAAGCAGGGTTTGCCGCTGGACATGTTCTGGCTGCTCGCGTTGCCGACCTATCCGAATTCGTTCAGGTGGCTGATGTCGATCGCTGTGGACAATTTCGGCAGCGAACGTTTCGGTTATCGGAAGAGCTGGATCCTGCCCTGCACCCTGGTCGGAACGATCGCCTACGCGGTCCTCGCGTTCATCCCGCCGTCGGTGGCCGCCGTGTACGTCATCACCGGAATACTCCTGTTCAAGGCGATCGTGATGGTTGCCCAGGACACCGCCATAGATGCGTATGCCGCGGAAGCCATGAGCGAGAGAGAGCGGCCGACCGGGACGTCCATGATCAACTGGCTGGCGGGAGTCGCCAATCTGGCGGGCGGCAGCACGGTTGCCCTGGTTCCAATAATCGGATGGAGGCCGACGATGATGTCCGCATCGGCGCTCCTGCTGTTCGCGGTTACGCCAGCCATGATTCGTCGCGAACACCCCCCGCCCGAGGCGCGGCGGAGGCGTCAGGCGCGCGGTGACCATGCCAACATCCTGCTGACACTGTTGAGGCCGGAGTCTCTTTATATCCTGCCATTCGCCTTCTTCTGGGGATTCGGGGCCGGGTTCGTTGGACCGATGATAGGCGCCTTCTATGCCGACAAGGGGCTGAGTATGGTCGCATATGGCCTCTTTCCCTTTGGCGATTTCGCCAGTTCCACCCTGACCGCCATTGCAACACCGTTGCTGGTCCAGAAGATCGGGTTGCGCCGGACAGCGCTGATCGGCGTCTGTGTCATACCGATAGAGGCTGCCATGTACTGCACGTTCGCGCTGACGTCCCTTCCCCCCGTTCCGGTGCTGATCGTGATGGTCTCGGTGATGGGTTTCGTCACGGGGCTCTTCAGCTATCCGGTTACCATTTCGCGCTTTCGCTGGGCATCCAAGGCTCAGGCCGGCACAGATTACGCGCTCCAGTCGAGCCTTGCGGGCTTCGGCGTCGCGACAGGGCAGCTCGTTACCGGCTTTCTCGCAGACGCGGTGGGTTGGGTGTACTTCTTCCCGATTGCGGGCCTGTTCTCTCTGACGGCGGGCGTGTTTTACGTTGGAATGTTCAATCGCATCGAGAGACTGGTCCAGGAACGCGAGCAGGCGGAACTCGATCCGAACGCAACCCATGTGTCCCAGGTGCGACTAACCCGCGCAGTGCAGTTTATGAGCCGCTCGTTGGAACGCTTGGGTGTCAACGACAGGCGCAACCGGTCGTGACGGAGCAGCGGCCGGGCGTCAAGCCGGGTCGCGAGTCGAGAAATAAAGGCTCAGCGCGACGGCCGCTCGTCGCACATCACCGCGATGCGATGCAGCTCTCGCACCTCGTGGATGAAATCGGCGGCCCCGGCGTGCAGCAGGCATCGCTGGTCCCAGATGACCAATGTGCCGGGTTCGTAGCGAAAGCGCGCCTGGTAGCGGTTCCGGGAGCAGTGCAGGAACAGGAAGTCGAGCAGCGCCCGGCTCTCGTGGGCTTCGAGCTGCACGACGCGCTGGGCGTAGTTGAGGTTCACGAAGATCGCCTTCCGGCCCGTTTCCGGATGGGTGATCACCAGGGGATGCGTCACTGACTTGTTGGTGAGCGTCGGGTCGATGATGCGGCCGTCGTGCTCGACATCCAGCGGGTCGAGGAACGCCTTCATCGCGTCGGACAGGTCTTCATAGGCCTTGTACTGCGACGCGAACATCGTGTCACCGCCCACCGCGGGCAACTGTCGGGCAAGCAGCATCGTGATCTTGGGAGGAAGTTCCTGCCAGGTCGCGTCCGCGTGCCATTGCTCCGTGATCAGCGGGCGATCGGGATCGGCGCGAATCTGGAGCACGTCGTCGAAGCCCTGGAAAGGCGTGAACCCGTGCACGTCGAGCTTGCCCCAGCGCAAGCCGAACTCCCGAAGTTTGGGCACCGTGAGATGTCCCTGTCCGTGTAGTGCGAGAGCGCTGTATTCCAGCAGCAGCGCGTGCACGGTGGCGAAACCCTCGTCGTCGAGGGTCTCCACATCCAGGCCGCGCACTTCCGCACCCAGGGCGCCGGTCAAGGGTCGAACGTCGAGGTCAGCGGATTGCTCAACGGCGCTCATGCTGCTCCTCCCACAAGCATCGGACTTTGAACGAGGTTCCGCCGTCAGCTTATCAGAGTTGGGTCGGGCCCAAGGGTACCCGCGGAATCATCATGTATTCTGACCATGGTCATGACCATGTACAATAAATGCTGCGAAGCCCATGCAAGAGAAATGTCATGAAAAGCGACCGCAGCGAAGCAGGAGTCAGCGAGACCTTGAAGGCGTCGGAATTCAAGGCCAGGTGTCTGAAGCTGATGGACGAGGTCGCGGAAAGCGGCAAGGAGATCGTCATTACCAAGAACGGGCGTCCGATCTCCCGGCTAGTACCCTACCGGAAAAAGCCGAGAGCGCCATTCGGACGTGACCGGGACAAGATTCGGATATTGGGTGACATCGTCGAGCCGACAGGCGTCGCATGGGAGGCCGAGGCCGACCCTGATCGGGTATTGGATCCATGATCCTGCTCGACACGCATGTCCTGGTCTGGCTGTTGTCCGATGACCGCAGGATCGGTGAGCAGACCCGAAAAGCCGTAGACCGTTCCTGGGCCAGGGGTGAAGCAGCCGTATCCGCGATCACGTTCTGGGAGGTCGCGATGCTGGAGAACAAGAGGCGGCTTTCGCTGTTGGCTGACATCGGCGCATGGCGCGCGAGCTTGCTTGACGAGGGCCTGGTCGAGATCGCGGTGGATGGCGAGGTGGGGATCCGGGCGGGACTTCTGCAAGACCTGCACGGCGACCCCGCCGACCGCCTGATCGTCGCCACTGCGCTCAAGGGCCGCCAACTGGTGACCGCCGACCATCGGCTTCTCGCATGGCCGGGCCACTTGAGCCGATTGCGGGCGACAGAGTGAACGGCGCCTCAGTCTGGCGACAATCCGGCCGAGGCGCGAAGCGCTTGATCGAAAATCTTTAGTTCACCGACACCGTGCCGGCGGCAACACGCGACATGGCAGAGATCCCGCGCGCCGAGCGCGGGAAACTGCTCGTGGAGTTGGCGCGCCAGGGTCACATCCTCAAGTTCAAGCGGCCAAACCCGGATAGCGGAGCGAACAACCAGTGACAGGGCGGCATCCAACGTCTGCAGCCGCGCGACTGGAAGATAGGCATGCGCCAGTTCCTGCAGAACCTCCGCAGACGTACACAGCGGAGTACGGTTTCGGTTGCTTTCGTAGAAGAACTGCCGGGCAGGGTCGCGCAGCGGATGGGGTCGTCCGATTGCGTACATGAACACGTTCGTGTCAACGAAAATCACGTTTTGGAGGCACCGCGTTCAAGGGCCTCATTGATCACCATCAGGTGCTCCTCCCAATCGGGCTCCACCATGGGACCCTCCAACTCGTCGCAGGCGCGAAAGAACGCGTCAAGGTCCGCAGACGACTCCAGAGGATCGGAACGTTGCTGTTGTCGCAGCCGATCATGAGCGGCGGTTCTGAGCCACCTGCTCAGTGACATGCCCTCGCGTTTCGCCTGATGCACGAACCGGTCCCGATCCTCATCGGGGATCACCAACTGCACTCTAGTCACGATCATTGCTCCTGTATCATGAGCATGTGTATATACATTACACATGTTGGGCGATATGAACGGGGTTTTTGTTCGTAGTAGCATCGTTTCTTTGGGGACTACCGGGCACGCTGCACTTGAGTTACACAGAACTTTTCTCCGGCACTTTTGACGGATGGACGATCAAGGACACGGAACACGACAACTTCACGATCGTCGACGGCGTGCTCGTGGTCGAGGAGCCCGACGGATGGCTCAAGTCGGATCGCGAGTACGCGGATTTCGAGCTCGAGCTCGAGTTTCGTTTCATGACCGATGATGCCGATAGCGGCATTTTCATTCGGGTCATGGGCACGGAGCCGTTTTCGCGGGGCTGGCCCGATAGCTGCTACCAGGTGCAGATTCTGAACCCGCTCGGCGGCAGCCCGTACCCTCCCGTCGGCGCGCTTTTCCGCCATGGAACGCCCGCCGGCGAAACCAACTACAACGATGCGCTGGCGCGAGAGACGTCAAGACCCACCGGAGAGTGGCAGACGCTCTTTATCAGGGCGGTCGGCGACAGGGTCACCACCGCGTTGAACGGTGTGGAGCTGTTGCAGGCCGACAACATCACGAATGCTTCCGGGCACATCGGCATCCAGGGGGAAACCGGCGCGCTGGAGTTCCGTTCCTTGCGGATTCGCGAATTGTGAGCGGCAGCCGATCGTGACCAATTGGTCGCGGGTGTAGGATTCAGGACATCGATAGGGGGACACAGTCATGGCCGAAGCAGCAACCGAGACTCCGACTTCCCGGGATCGCATTTGGAACGAGATTGTCCGGCTCGGCATCGAGGAGTACGTCGCGGATCTCGATGCCAACGGCTATACGGTGATCCCGCCCGAGACCGCGATGCCGAAGGGCCTCGCGAAGCGGATGCTCAAGGCCTGTCTCGATGTCGCCGAGCGGCGAAATGGCGAGCGGCCGGATTTCGAGGGAGGCTCCACCCACGCGAGCATGACGCCCTACCAATCGGGATTCGATTCCTTTCGGACGCGAAGGGATCGCAAGCTCAAACTGGGGCTGGAAAAGGCCGCCGCTTTTGATGCCGACTCGCCCCATGGCGACCTGATGAACTCGATCCTGTTCGAGGACGAGGTCTTCGAAGAGGGCCTCATGAACCCGGTGCTGGTGGCGATCGCGACGTACATGTGCGGCTACAGCGCGACACTGTCGTCCATGGGCTGCTGGATGCGGGGGCCGAACAGGAGCACGTTCAACCTGCACACGGACATGTCGGTCCCCGACGAACTGCTGGGACCGTTCCCCTTCGTGTGCCAATGCACCTATGTACTGACCGACTTCGATCGGGAGAAGGGCGCGACCGCGTTCGTGCCGGGCAGCCACAAGTGGTGCCGCCAGCCGGTCGGCGACGAGTGCATCGTCCCCGCCAATCCGGGCGACTTCGGCAACCCGGCCGTGGTGCCGGTCGAGGCCAGGGCCGGCTCCCTGCTGATCTGGCACGGCAACACCTGGCACGGCGCCTACAACCGCAGGGCGCCCGGCCTGCGCGTGAGCGTGGCGAACTACATGGCCCGCGACTTCATGCGCACGCAGGAGGACCTGCGCGACATCATCCCCCAGGAAATGCTCGACCGGCACCCGCCGCGCTTCGGGATTCTGACGCAGCAGGGAGTCGCGGCCGGCTATCGGAATCAGGACGACGGCTGGGACAAGGACGCGCGGGCGGAGAAACATAACGCCGCTTACGCGAAGGAGTCCGGCGTGCGGTTCCGGCCGAAGGACGACATCTACAACTGATTCGCGCCTGCGCCGTGCTCTGGCCCTGATACCACCGGGAGGAAACCGTGCCTCTGTCCCTTGAAGACCGTTTCGCCATTTCGGAACTGCTGGCGCGGTATTTCCACGCGTCGGACGCGAGAGATTGCGATGCCATAGCCGCGTTGTTCGCGCCCGACGGCATCCTCGAGATCGCGGGTTCCTGGCAGGCGCGCGGCAGGGCGCAGATCGCGGACGCGGAGCGCCCGGTTCGCCCGCGCGCGCCGAGGAGGCACCTGGTCAATAGCCTGGCGATCGATGGAGACGGCGGCACGGCGCGCTGCACCGCCTCGGTCGCGGTCGTCGAGAAGGGCGGCGGACTGCGCGTGTCGGGGAACTTTGTGAGCAGGCTGGCGAAGCAACGCGACGGCCGGTGGCAACTCGTGCATCAGCGCTACGAAAACATCGAACCTACGCGATCTGGAGCGGAAACCGAAGACGACGGGTCGCTCAGCGCGGCGGACCGGGTGGCGATCATGGACGTGATCCATCGGGCCGGCCGCACCGTCGATCATCGCGACCCCGAAGGACGGGCGGACTGCTATACGGACGACGCCGTCTACGAGTACGAGGGCGGAGAAAGGACCGTCGGCCGGGAGGAGTTCATTCGGAAGCTGCGCGGCGCGGCCGATCCCCGGGACTCGCTGCACTGGACCACCAACCACATCATCGAAGGCACGAGCACGCAAGCGAAGGGGATCATGTACTTCGCGGTCTACTACCAGAAGGCGGTGGCGGCGACGGGTACCTATAGCGACACCTACAGAAAGGTCGACGGTGAGTGGCGCATCGCGAGCCGCTATGTCGTGGTTGATCGAGCGCCATGAAATCCGTCACCCCAGCGGGTGCCGTCTTTCACCCCCGCCCAAGCCCACCCAACGGGCTGTCGATCTCGCCGCTAGCGCGGCAAGTCCGACCGCACGCTAGCCAGAGGAGACGGCAATGACGCTGACCGCTGAAGACCGCGTGGAAATGATCGAACTGGTCGCAACGTACAACCACGCCATCGACCGCCGGGATGCCGAAGCGTGGGCCGACACGTTCACGGAAGACGGACGGTTCTACGCGCCCCCCAATCACGATGTCCGTGGCCGCGATGCCCTGGTTGAGTTCATCCGGTCGTTCGGCCCGCCGGGCGGCCAGCACTGGACAACGAATTTCCTGATCGAGGGCGACGGCGACGACGCCACCATGCTGGTCGAGTCCATATTCGTCCGGGGCAACGAGGTCGGTGGCAGAGGCCAGTACCGCAATACGATGAAACGCGTCGACGGCAGGTGGAAATTTGCGGAGCGAGACTGCTCCTGAGAGGTGAGCGCGGACCTGGTTCGCCGGAGCAGCAAGTCGTGCGCTACACCATCCAAGCGTGGAGTGCAAGATTAGTTGTAGAATCCAGATCATGGAGACTGGAGGAGGAACGTCATGGCAGCAGTAGCAGAAATTGCGGCCGCACCCCGCGACCGAATATGGGACGAAATCAGTGAAATGGGGCTGGAGAAGTACGTCGCGGATATGGACCACGACGGTTTTTGCACGCTCCCGCCGGAGATCGCGAATCCGAACAACCTCGCCGAGCGAATGCTCAATGCGCTGGTGGACCTCGCCGAGAAGCGCAACGGAGAGCGTCCCGACCTCGAGACCGGCGCGACGCATGCCTATCAACCCAAATTTCTTTACGGTGCCAAGAACGAGCGGTATGGCCGGTCCCAGTTGAACGACCAGACGCCGGCCCTCAAATCGCCGGCGGACCTGGGGAAGGAGGATTCGCCCTTCGGCGATCGGATGCACTCGATCTTCTACGAGGACCCGGTATTCGCAGAAGCGCTGATGAACCCGGCGATGCTCGCGATGGTCACTTACCTGCTGGGCTACAGCGCGGTACTGTCGAACATGGGCTGCTGGATGAAGGGTCCATGCAAGAGCAACTTCCCGTTGCACACGGACTGTGGCGGAATGCCGTCGCCGTTGCCGCAGCAAGCCTATGCGGCGCAGTGCACGTACCTGCTGACCGATTTCAGTCGGGAGAACGGCGCCACATGCCTGGTACCGGGTAGTCACCGGTGGAACCGCAACCCGATCGGCGACGAGAAGACCCTGCTTCCCTATGAGCAGGGCGGCAGCGAGCAGGCCGTCGCGTGCGATGCGCCGGCGGGTTCGATCGTCATCTGGCATGGCAACGCCTGGCATGGCGCGTTCAATCGCACAGCGCCCGGGATTCGCGTCAGCGTGACCGTCTACTTCAACCGGCCGTTCATGCGCCCGCTGGAGGACTTCATCGACAAGATTCCCGAGGAGATGCTTGAGGACCTGATCGACAAGTATGGGCCGCGGGTCGCGATGGTGTTGCAGCAGGGGTGCGTCCCCGGCTACTCGACCCAGGGTGACCGCGTCTCGTACACGGCGAGAGCGGACCAGTACATCGACGCTTATGAAAAGGCCCACGGGGTAAAAACGCGGAACAAGAGCGACCCCTACCACTAAGCCGACAAGGCGTCCTCTGCATTTTTTGGTTGGCGCGCGCGAATTGAGGGCGCGCGTCCTTAACAGCCGCATCCTCGCTCGTGGATGATCGAATGGCACGAGCGGGAGGTAAGGTGATGGTATGGGGACCTCCACTATTGTTCTGACGGTCGCCGTTGTTGTTCTGACGGTGGCCGCCGCTGCCATAGGCTTCTTTGCCGGCCGAGCCAGCGCGCCGGACGACCATGCCTCTGTGATCTCTGAGCGGACCGCTAGCACTACCTTCCCGAAATATGAATTTGCGGCAGCAGACGAGGCGGTGGCCTCGAATCCACGCGCTCAGCTATTGCATGCGCTGCAGCAACCTCCCGCGGAACGGAACCGTGCCATTCGCGTCGCGATGAACGCGTGGCTCGCCGCCGACGGTGCTGCGGCGATCATGGCCGTGCGGGATGATCCGCAGCTTGGTGAAGTGGCCGACCGGATGACGCAGCTCGCCTTGTTCGCGTATCCAGAGATATTCGTTGATAACCCATCGCTACTGGAGGGTATCCCCGATCGGAACCAGTCGATC
This sequence comes from Pseudomonadales bacterium, assembly GCA_963668365.1. Lineage (GTDB taxonomy): Bacteria > Pseudomonadota > Gammaproteobacteria > Pseudomonadales > Azotimanducaceae > VXNE01. The sequence continues at coordinate 1,749,113 of OY764266.1, read as the reverse complement.
GCGGCGGTTGCACGGGCCATTGCGGTGTTTGATCCCGACGCCGCGCGCGAGATGATCGAGACGCACCTTTCGGGGTCGATATACCGCGATGCGATGTTGGAGGCGGTGGATCAGCACGAACTCGCCGAGCAGGATCCTCGCGCCGAGCTTGAATCGATCATGGCCGGGACGGGAATGGGGAGTCAGTACCAGCGCCTGTCCAGGCTTGTGAACCGCCTGGCTGCGGATGACCCGTTGGCCGCGGCGGAGATGATTGACGGCCTGCCCGCACCGTTGAGGGAATCCGCGATTCACGAGCTGACGAAAGCCTGGTCGAGGACGGACCCGGAGGCAGCGGCACGTTGGCTCGCGGGGAAGAACGTTCGGTTTTCAGGCGACGGCCTGAACAGTCTCGCCCGGCGCTGGGGACAGAGCGACTTCGAAGCGGCAAACGCCTTTGCGGACACGTTGACAGGCAGCAAACGCGCTCTCTTCTTGACCGGGCTTGCGGGCGCGACGGAAGGGTCGAAAGAAGAGTTGCTGGCGTGGGTGTCGCGATACGAGGGTGAGCCTGCCTACCCCGATCTGATGGTGAGCGTGGTGCGGCGGTTCGCGCAGGAAGATGTCGGCGCCGCCATGGAGTTGATTGAAACGCTACCCGAGCGGATTCGACTGGCCTCCTATGAATCGGTTGTGGCGTCGCTCGACTTCCGGAATCCCGAAGCCGCGGTCGCCTTGTTGGAAGGGATCGGGAACGAGTCGGTACGCGACGACCTGGCACCCATGGTCTCCGGATTGTGGGCTCGAAACGATGCGGAATCCGCGTTGGAATGGGCACGCGACCTCTCGCCTGGCAGGCCACGCGATCAGGCCATTGCCTCGATCGCATCCTCCCTGGTGCATTTCGAAACAGACCCGGACCTCGATCACGTCATCGAAGTGATCGACGAGATAGAAGACCCGGAGCTACGCAAGAACTCGGTCTGGCCGTTGTTATTCCAAGTGGCAAGCGATGACGAGGCCATCCGTATCGGACGCGACTATGGCGTTGATCGCAATCACGTGCTCGCGATGCGCGGAATGCGCGGCAGAATGCTCGGCCCCGCCCTCATGTCGGAAGATTCCCCCGTGCCCTTCAGTCTCCGTCTCCGTCCCGTCAATATCGTTACAGACAAGAATCCTGACCCGGAGTGATAGGATAAATCCCGGGGAGGAAATACATCATGGCAGAAGCAGCAAGCATGCTTGAACCGCGCGAGAGCGCATGGAGCGATATTCGTGCCCTCGGCCTGCAGAGACACGTCGCAAGTCTCGACGCCCACGGGTTCTGCGTGATCCCGCCCGAGATCGCGAATCCGAACAACCTTGCCGGGCGGATGCTGGACGCCCTGATCGATATCGCCGAGCGCCGCAACGGCGAGCGTCCCGATGTAGTGACCGGCGCGACCCATGCCTTCCAACCCAACATGCGTTTCGGCGCAAAGAACGAGCAGTACGGCCGGTCACAGGTCGAGGAGGAGATTCCGGACATCGCTGCGCCGCACCCCGACGCGGTCGATTCGCCCTTCGGCGATCGGATGCACTCGATCTTCTTCGAGGATGACGTGTTCGCCGAGGCGCTGATGAATCCGCCGATGATTGCGCTGGTGACCTACCTGCTCGGCTATAGCGCGGTGCTGTCGGCCATGGGCTGCTGGATGAAGGGGCCCTGCAAGAGCAACTTCCCGCTGCACACGGATTCGGGCGGAATCCCGGAGCCGCTGCCGGCGCAAAGCTACGCGGCGCAATGCACCTATGTGTTGACCGATTTCAATCGGGAGAACGGCGCGACCTGCATCGTGCCGGGCAGTCACAAGTGGAACCGCAACCCGGAGGGCGAGGAGGCGATCCTCCTTCCCTACGAGGAGGGCGGCAGCGAGCAGGCTCTCGCGTGCGAGGCGCCGGCGGGTTCGTTGATCATCTGGCAAGGCAACACCTGGCACGGCGCGTTCAATCGCACCGCGCCGGGGATTCGCGTCAGCGTGACGGTCTACTTCTATCGTCCGTTCATGCGGCCGCTGGAGGACTTCATCGGCAAGATCCCGGAGAAGAAACTCGAGGAACTGGTCGACAGGTACGGGCAACGGATCGCCATCGTGCTGCAGCAGGGGTGCGTGCCCGGTTTTTCGACCCAGGGCGACCGCGTGTCGGGTACGGCGCGAGCCGAGCAGTTCGTTTCCGCGTATCGGGCGGAGTCCGGGGTCGGGGTAGGGCGGAAGAGCGACGCCTACGGCTGATCCGGGCCTATAGCGTATCCAGATCGACGGGCTTGCCCGTCCGGGAAGACTCGTAGATTGCCATGATGAGCTTGATCGTCTCGATGTTGTCCCGGCCGCTGCTGATCGGCTCCCGGCCCGTGCGGCAACACTCCTCGAAGTGGAGAACCTCGTTGACGAAGTAGTCGTCGCTGTGTTGATCGGCGGGATCTGCGGGGAGGGGCTCGAACTCCGGCTGCAGGATCTTCTTCAGGTCGCCCTCGTCGTGTGGGTCGAGCACCTCGCCGGTGTTGAGAGAAACCCTATGGCGACCGAACTGGGTGATCGCCATCTTCCGCGTCGGTTCGGGCGGCGTCGAAGCGAGCGTGCCCTTGTTGCCGTACACCAGGTAGTAGGCCGGCTCGGGAGACCGCGCGTTCCCCTTGGTGAACACGTTGCCGATGGCGCCGTTCTCGAACTCGAGGATCGCGGTGACCTCGTCTTCGGCCCCGTTCAGCCGGTATGGCCGCAGCGTCCGGCAGATCGCCGTCACGCGCTTGACGTTGCCGACGAAGTAACGCAACAGGTCGAGATGGTGCACCACCGTGACCATCAGCATGCCGCCGCCCGCATACTTCGCGTCGCGCATCCAATGGCCCGTGTCGTCGGGCATGTTCCCGCCTGACGTGGACTGGTGCCGGACCGCCTCGATCTCACCCAGTCCGCCGCCATCGATGAAGCGCTTGGCTGCGGCGGCGTGCCGCGAGTAGCGCAGGTGCTGCGCGACCATCAGGGTCACGCCCGCGCGGTCGGAGGCCTCGATCATGTCCCGGCATTCCCGCACCGAATTCGCCATGGCTTTCTCGACCAGCACGTGTCTGCCGGCCTGTGATGCGGCGATGGCCTGCGGCGCATGCAGATCGTGCCGGGTGCAGATATCGACGGCATCGATGTCGGCCCGGCGCAGCATGTCGTCGAGGTCCAGGTAGACGTCATCGACGCCGGCCCTTTTGGCGTAGTCCCGTGCCGCGGGTTCGACCACATCGCACACGGCCGTCAGCCGGACCCGATCCGGATGCTGCAGGTAAGGGGCCATGTGCCGGTTTGCGATTCGCCCGGTGCCCACCAAGCCCACCTTGAGTGGTCTGGACATGATCCCTCCGTTTCTTTGCTTGCCTTGGCTGGAAGTCCCGACGGGGATGTATTCGCTCGGGAGCGACCCCTGCGCAAGGCGGTGTGATCGAGCGTCCGCCGGAAGGGTGGCATATATTGACGACGGCCCACAAGTTGAAGGAGAAACCCCGGATGCCGGAGAAAGTCAGATATGGACTCATCAGCACAGCGACGATCGGTTTCTACGCCCATGTGCCCGCCGCAAGAACGTCACCGAACTCGGAGCTGGTCGCTGTCAGCAGCCGCAACCTTGAGGCCGCGCAGGCGGCGGCAAGCGAACACGGCATTCCGCTCGCGTTCGGCAGCTACCAGGAGATGCTCGATAGCGACGAGGTCGACGCCGTGATCAACACGTTGCCGAACGCCATGCACCACGAGTGGACCATCAGGGCCGCCGAAGCCGGCAAACACGTCATCTGCGAAAAACCTTTCTCCGTGACCATGGCGGAAGCGCGGGAGATGATCGCGGCGGCGGATGCCAACAACGTCGTTCTCATCGAAGGGTTCACGCCCCGATGGAACAAGCAGATGCGCACGATCCGCAGACTCGTGGCGGACGGCGAGATCGGCGAGGTGATCCACCTCGAAGCCGGGCTCTCGTTCACCATGGACGACGACCGGGAAGGTCGCCCCGGCGATCCCCGCGGAGAAGGCAGCCTCATGGGATTCGGGTGTTACGGCGTGTATGCCCTGCGGTATGCGATGGGTGTCGAGCCGGTGCTCGCCATGGCGCTCGAGCGCAAACGCCCCGGCGTCGGGTTCGACACCACGGCCAACGCGCTCCTGCAATTCCCCAATGGCGCCGTGGGCCACCTCTGGTGCTGTCTCGAAGGTCCGCAGCGGGGGCTGCTCGAAGTGTTCGGCACCAAAGGCAAGATCGCTCTCGATGGGGTCTTCACCGAGACCCCTCCCGTGACCGTGGTCAGGGGTGACGCGGAGCCCGAGGTCATGGAAATGACCAGCACCGACCGCTTCCAAGTGCAGCTCGACGAGTTCTCGGAGTGCATCCTCACCGGCAAACAACCGGAATTCCCGGCAGACGACGCCCTGCGAAACATGGCATCGATATTGGCGCTCTACGAGTCAATCGATTCGGGCAGGGCGGTGGCCGTGGAGCAGATGTAGACTTCTTGTCCGAGCGGTACCTCCCATTCTCCGACGCGCTAGACCCGGACACTGAAGTTAACTGAATCTCCTACGCGATGTGAACCGACTGCTGAGATCGACCAACGGCCAATTCGTCACGATGGTTTCGAAAAGGTAACCGGCAAAGGCGCAATATCCCGGTCAAATCGGCCCTCTCATTTTGTTTTCTTGGCTCGCTTTTGACGCTGTTGCTTACGCTCGATAAGTCGCTGAACTTCTTCCGGCGTCGTCGCTTCGTAAAGCCAGCGGTACTTTGGGCGTGGCCGCTTCCTCAGTGTTCTGTGCAACATCTGTGCAACATATGGTGTCCCACTCAGTGGTTTCATCGTAACATTGTGTCTCCCGGCCGTATGTAACACAGGCTTCAAATGTGACCCTGTATTCGCCGTCGTCGCTGCACCGAATGGCGAGGAAGAGGTCTTGAAGCGGGCGTTGTTCGCGATCAGGCGCAGCCGCGAGAACTGCTGCTCCCGCGTCCAGCCGATCCACGCGTCGCGGACCCCGCCTTGAAGGCCCCGGCCTGCCAGCCCAGCAGCGCCAGCCAAGCCTCCCCGCGCACCGCCACATGCCGCAGCGACTTGCCGAACAGCCCGCGGAAGGGCAGGTAGTGATGCTCGCGCATCAGCGCGTCCCAGCGCCGGCGCTCCTCCGCTCCGCGCTCCGCGCGGACCTCCACGTCCCGCAGCCAGCGACCAACGCCATTTCCGTCCGGCCCGCCCATGTCGCCGTTCCACCGCAACGACTTTTGAATGGCCAGCGACAAATCGAGCCGAGACGCCAATCACACACCGTCAGGACGACTTTTGAATGGCCCTGGACCCCAGCTCGTCTGCGTGCCGTTCTTTGGCGCAGGCTGATATGCTCGGAAACTGAAACAGACTGAAATTTCGATGCGACATGAACGACTATGCTGAAATCGGCAAACGGCCAATTCGTCACGATGGTTGGGAAAAAGTAACGGGCAAGGCGCAGTTCGGCGCCGACGTCACCCTTCCTGGAACGTTGTACGGGGAAGTGCTGCGCAGTTCCCATGCGCACGCGCGAATCAAGTCGATCGACACGTCGAAGGCGATGGCCCTGGACGGTGTATTCGCAGTGGTGACGGCGGCAGATTTCCCGCGGTTGCCGTTTGGCGGGCAGGGCACTATCGCCCGCGACAACCTTGCCCATGAAAAGGTGCTCTACCACGGGCACGCCGTTGCGGCCGTGGCGGCATCGACCCGGGCTCAAGCCCGGGCGGCGGCCGACGTCATCGAGGTTGACTACGAACTGTTGCCGCCGGTGATGAACCTCGACGATGCCCTGAAGGGCGACGTGCTGCTGCACGAAGAATTTGAAGAAGACGGGAAATTCTCGAACGTCTACGAGCGGGAACTCAACGAGTTCGGCGACGTGGAGGCCGGTTTCGCGGAGGCGGACGTGATCATCGAACGCTCGTTCACGACGCCGACGATTCACCAGGGCTACATCGAACCGTCGGCATGTCTTGCGTCCTATGACGAAGGTGCCCAGTCGACCATCTGGACCACCACGCAGGGCCATTTCAACATTCGCGACAACCTGGCGGACCAGATGGACATGGACGTCGACAAGCTGAAGGTGATAGCGACGGAGATCGGCGGGGGCTTTGGCGGCAAGACCGCCGTGTATCTCGAAGCCATGGCGCTGATGCTGTCCAAGCTCTCCGGACGTCCGGTCAAGATGCGCATGACGCGCGAAGACGTGTTTCGTTGTGCGGGCCCCGGCGCCGCCAGCAAGTCGACCGTCAAGATCGGTGCCAAGCGCGATGGCAAGATCACGGCGATGCAGGCGTTCCTCGCATACGAGTCGGGCGCGTTCCCGGGAGCGCCTTTGGGCGGCGGCATGCGCTGCGTCTTTTCGGCCTATGACGTACCCAACGTCCGCATCGAGGGGCTTTCGGCGGTCGTCAACAAGCCAAAGGTTCGCGCCTATCGCGGGCCGGGCGCACCTCAGGCGACCTTCGCCACCGAAAGTGTCATGAACGAGCTCGCAGACGAGCTTGGCATCGATCCGATCGAGCTTCGGCTCAAGAATGCCTTGCGCTCCGGCGGCACCAACATCATCGGCCGGTTTCGCGAACTCGGTCTCGTCGAGTGCCTCGAAAAGGCGAAGGCGTCGGCCCACTACCAAGTGCCGCTCGGCCGAAACCAGGGCCGTTCGGTGGCCATGGGCTTCTGGCGCAACGGCGGCGGCACATCGAGTGCGTCGATCGTCATGAACAAGAACGGGTCGGCATCGGTGTTGACCGGGAGCGCCGATCTTTCCGGCACGCGGATAGCGCTTGCCATGATCGCGGCGGAAACGCTTGGCATCTCCGTCAACGACGTCAGGGCCGAGATTCCGGATACCAACAGCGTCGCCCACACCGACGGCGCCGGCGGCAGCCGGACGATCAACGCCTCGGGGCAGGCGGTGACGCGCGCGGCCCACGAGGTCATCCAGCAGTTCAAGGAGCGCGCGGCATCGGGATGGAACGTCACTCCCGAACAGGTCGAGTGGCGCGATGGGAAGGCCATCAACACCACCCGCGAGGAGGAGTTGACGATCAAGGATATCTGTCGGAACGCGCCAGACACCGGCGGACCGATTGCGGGCAGCGCGTCGCTGCGGGCGGAGAGCGGTCTGGGGCCCTGCTTCTCGGTACACCTCTGCGACGTCGAGGTCGACCCGGACACCGGCAAGACCACCGTTCTTCGCTACACCGCCATACAGGATGCCGGCTGCGCCATCCACCCGTCGTACGTCGAGGGCCAGTTCCAGGGCGGCGCGGTGCAGGGCATCGGCTGGGCGCTGAACGAGGAGTTCATGTACGACGAGAACGGTGCGCTGGAGAACCCCGGCTTTCTCGACTACCGCGTCCCGGTCGCATCCGACCTGCCGATGATCGATACGATCATCGTCGAGGTGCCGAACTCGATGCATCCGTTCGGCGTGCGCGGCGTCGGCGAAGCACCGATCATCCCCCCGCTGGCGGCGGTGGCTTGCGCGGTCGGCAACGCGATCGGCGTGAGGATGAGGGACCTGCCGCTGTCGCCCCCCAGGGTGCTTGCAGCCATGGAGAGCCGGAAGCTCCCGAACGCCGCATAGCCGCCGCGACGTGGCGACGCTGCGATGAGGGCGACTGTGTCGGCGGCCAGCGCGGACGCGTTGCGCCTGGCCGTCGACGGCTGGTGCGTCCTGGACGACATGATCCCCGAGGGGCAAGTCGAGGGAGTGCTCAAGAGCGTCACCCGGACGGTGGAGTCGAGCGAGTACCTCGAGGACAGGAACTTCCTCGCCCACAACGCCGACTTCGTTCGGTACGTCGCCAACCGGCGGATGACGGCGCTGCTCGATGCGCTCTGGGGACGTTTCTACCGCGTCGCCTGGACGACCCCGCTCATCCTGGAGCCGGGCACCAGCCGCGGGCCGCTGCATATCGATTGGCCTTTCGGCACCGTGTGGCTACCTCGAAGCGCGGGAATCAAGGCGCCGTTTCCCGACACCTGTCTGGCCTTGACGACTGTCTGGATGCTCTCGCCGCGCACGCGGGACACCGTGGGAACCATCGTCGCGCCGGGAAGCCACCGGTCCCTCGTCGACCCGTTCGTCGACGACCGGGTCGACCCTGACACACCGCGCGCGACGGAGATGCACGTGCCCTGGAAGGTCGGAAGCGTCCTCGTGTTCGACAGTCGCTTGTGGCACACGAATCCCGAGCATCACGGTAACGATCCGCGGGTGACCGTGAAGGTGTGCTATTCGCCCTGGTGGCTCAACCTGCAGCCGCTCGACCCCGAGTCGTCGGAGGGCAGGCGCATGGCGGAGGAATTCGGACGCACCGCGGCGCCGCCGATGCCTCGTGTTCCCGTAGAGGCCTACCGCGCCATGCCCGACGAGGTAAAGCCCCTGTTCCACCACTGGGTGAGCTGGTAGGCCCGCGGCTCCGAAGCTGCCTTGGGTAACCATCGAGTGATCAGCATACGATTCCTGAACAATAAGCCATTGACGTACTCAGCCAATGGCTTATCCTCCTGTCAGTGGAATTCGAGTGGGATGATGTCAAGGATCGAGGCAGCCGAAGAAGGCATGGCTTGTCGTTTGTGGAGGCGCGTCGGTTGTTCGAGTCGAGCGACAACTATCTGGAAATCTTCGATGTGACCCATTCTGACGCTGAGGATCGGTTTATTGCGGTCGGGCCGATTGATAGGGGAGTTATCGTGGTTGTATACGCAGAGCCAGACGAAGATCGCATTCGGATCATTGGGGCAAGATTCGCCAACAGGCGCGAACGGAGCCTCTACCATTCACAAATGGATCAATACAGATGAGTGACATTCCGGACCTGACCGACGAACAGTTCAAGCACGCGATTTCTGCCCACCTGCGAAGGAGACTAATGGATGGTCGCTTCGGGTCAGGAGAGGACATTGTGGCGCTCCGGACCTTCGTGGGATTGACTCAGTCAGAATTCGCTCGCGCGTTGGGAATTAGCATCCATACCTTGCGCAACTGGGAGCAGGGAAGAAGAAAACCTGAAGGGCCTGCGGTGGCACTGTTACGAATCGCGGCAAGACACCCGAGGATTATTCGGGAAAGTCTGCCGTCAGTCGCGTAACGTCTGGCTCAATCCTGCATTTCACCTTGCGCCGAGAGGCCGCTGTCTCCCGGCAGGCATATGCCGGTGATGAGCTTGCCCGGAGGACGCGAGGAAAAGCTCCGCGCTTCTCGTCGCATTCAGGCGGCTTTCAACAGATCTTTCGTCTGCCGGTAAACGCTGTGCTCGCGGCCGGTCTGAATGATCCCGGCGGACTTGGTCGCCGATGCCAGGTGCAGCCAGCGGTAGGGCTCCCGCGTCGCGTAGTACTCGTCCACGATCGCCTGGAAGTGCTTGAGCGAGTGCATTTCCGTGAAATCGTCCCGGCAGGATATCTCGCCGAGCCGCTCGAAGTAGGGGATGGGATCGTAGCCCTTCTCGGCGTATTGGCGCGCCATCGCGACCCCTTCCTTGATCCCCTCGGGCGGAACGACATTCGCGACGCTGTTGATCTGGTGCCAGTCGATGTACGGCTGATTGTCGATGTTGTCCGTAATCGCATCCAGCAATTGTTCCTGGCTGCGCTCGGGCAGCGAAGCGGTCCTGCCAGGCTCGATGTTGCAGCTCCAGTCGATCTTCCGTGCCCCTAGCAGAACTTCGGGACCGGTGAATCCAGTGAGCAGGGACAGCACTTTGTTCTTCAGGCTGACGCCTTCCTGCCGCAGCACGTAGCGGCGGTTGGTGGAGCCCGTGTGCAGGTGGGAATCCATCGGGTTGCCGTAGCTGGTAGAGAGGTATGCGGCAGCTGCGCCGATAGACAGCGCTTCTCCCGCGCCCTCGAGCGACAGGCCGCCGGCAAGCGCCTGTGCCATCGGTTCGATGGTGTCGAAGTAGTCCTCGCATTGTCCGAGCTGCATGGCGAGTTCACCGATACGTTCGGTCTCGCCGTCGGAGGTTGCGGTCGGGATGTTGATCTCGAGCAGCTTGTACTTGTCGAGCAGGCTCTCCACCCAGACAAAGTCGAGGGGGTCTCCGATGGTGAGCCGACCCATCAGCCGCGCCTGGTAGCGCACCGCCGGGCGCAGCAGCACGTCCGCCCATTCCCAGCCGAGACAGTCCAGCGTCCGGAAGGTGTACACCGGATAGAGGAAGTAGTGGTCGTCCCAGTTGTTGCGGCTGACAGCGAGCGGCAGGAGCAGGTCGAGCATTTCGCCGTGTGACAGCCGGTCGAGGAGCCACAGGTAATACCGTTCTCCGAGAGGTGCTTCCATCGCCCGGATGCAGTGCAGGAACGCCGCCTTGGTGTCGCTGATCGCGTTCGGTTCGTTCGGGCTCGGGATGTTGACGCGCGACGTGACGTTGTGGGGCCGGATGCCGGGCTCCACCGCTTCCGGGGATGCCTGCAGCGCATCGATCCTGGGCATCAGGTAGGGTCCCATGTACGGCGAGTGCACATGGTGGTTGCACAGCGCCGTGTGCTGGATGAGGGGGAGCATGGACAGTTCGCCGGGAAGGCGCTTGGCGATGCCGTGCACCGCGTGAACGCCGCAGATCGGATGCACGGGCCCGCCGTGGTGCGACGGGGGCACGTCGTTGGAACGCACGACGGCCAATGCGTTCGCCGTCAGGAGTTCATGGCCCGATACCCCGTTTCGGAGCTTGGCAACGGTCTTTTCGACAATGTCGTCCGGGTCCGTCTCTTCGACGAATCGAACGAGATTCTCGACTTCAGGACGAAACTCGATCCGCTCCAACATGGCTATCCCCTCCATAACCCGATGGATCGATGTTATGGCCGGGCGGTCTCCATGTGCAAGCGAGTGGGTGGTGTGATGCGTGCTGCACCGCAACTTGCTGGTCGGCGCGCCATTGGATGGTTCTGGCGCGATACGCACCGCCCCCGCCAACTTGACATCTTCCGGGATATCACTATGGTGATCTTCTAGTGAGACTCGTGGTTGACACCAACATAGTGGTCGCCGCCTTCCGTAGCGCTTCGGGAGCGAGTAATGAACTGCTGCGGCAAGCTGCGGCCGGGAAAGTCACACTGCTTTGCTCGACGGCGTTGTTTCTGGAATACGAGGCGGTGCTGAATAGAGGTGAGGTGCGCGAGGCAACGGGGCATGCCCCGGAAGATGTGGAGGCCGTCATGAACGCATTCGCTGCCATTGCCGAACCGATTGACGTGCATTTCAAAACGCGCCCGGTGTTGCGCGATGCCAATGATGAAATGGTGCTTGAAGCCGCCAGCAACGGCGACGCTGACTTCATCGTGACGCACAACCTGAGGGACTTCGCGCTGGCGCGCACCCTGGGGGTCGCGGTTGCCACCCCGCGGGAGGTGTTGAGGAGACTACGAAAGTGAGCGAACCAGTCCGATACAAATATCCCTTGAAGCTGCCGGTTTCGTTGAAAGAGACGGCGGCACGTCTGGCAAAGGCCGACGGCGTCTCACTCAATCAATGGATCGCTACTGCGGTAGCGCAGAAAATCGGCGCTATCGAGACGGCGGCGGAGTTTCTCGAGCGTCGCGCCGACAAGGCTCGGTCGGGAGACCTGACGCGCTATCTTGAGGCCGCTCCGGATGTGCGGCCAATCCCGGGTGACGAGTTGTCGGATGCTTGATTGATCACAGGTGTGCTCGCGCCGATAGACCGCCGTCGACGGGAAGACAGATTCCGGTTCATCTCCATGATGTCGGTCCAGTGCTCGCGCCGGAGTTCGGTCACTTCGCCGTCGCCCCGGCTCTTGCCGACGTTGTAGTGCGGCACGTCGATGCGCCTGAAACGCTCGACCGCGGTAGTCATGATGGCGCGGCAGTCGTCCTCGCGTTTGACGTCTGCCGTCATGATTTCCGCGTCAAAACCTTTTTCGGTAATCATCGACTGCGTCTCGTCGACGCGTGCCGCGTCGATGTCGGCGAGCAGCAGACGCGCACCCTCGCGGGCATGGATGATCGCTGCGGCGCGCCCGTTGCCGATCGTTTCGCCCGGCGTCTGACCGGCGCCGACCACTACACGCGCCTGGCCTTTCAGGCTCATGACTCCTCGGGGGCCGTCTCTGAAGTATCTAGGAGGCTGTCCGAGAACTCGAAAAATCGCGATTTTATGAAATTTTACTTTTTGTAAATCAATGACTTATAAATTGTGTTTTGCGAGAAATCGTATTCTCGGACAGCCTCCTAGCATGGGAACAACCCCGAGAACTTGCACTGCACTTGGCGCTTGGTCTCCCAAGATGTCGAGTTAATTGGACGCTGCACAATGTGTCGAGTAAACTCGATGCTTATTAGATTGTAGAGTTAACTCGACAAATGGAAGACAAGACCCTTTTGGATATCGCCGCCGCCTGGAGCTTTTGGGACCAACCGCCGCCCCCGTCGATCCCGCGATCCGTCAAGCTGCCTGAATCTTTGTCCAGCCGCGTGGCTTTGGTGATCCAGGGCGTCCGTCGCTGCGGCAAGTCCACATTGCTCACCCAGTTGATCGGACGGTATCGGCTCAAGCGGTGCGACTGTTTATTCGTCAACTTCGAGGATCCCAGACTTGCCGGCTATCTCCGCTTCGAAACGCTCGAACGGTTGACGCGTGCCTTCAGCGAGGCGCGTCCGGATGCGGGCGCGCTGACGGTCTTCCTGGACGAGATTCAATGGGTGGATGGCTGGGAACGATGGCTGCGGTCGAAGCTGGAACGTCCCAGCCGTCTCCAGTTCGTGGTCAGCGGCTCCAATGCCCATCTCCTCTCCGGTGAGTTGTCGTCGTTGCTCACTGGCAGACACGTCACCATCGAGCTCTTCCCGTTCGACTTTGCGGAGTTCCGACGAGTGAAGGCGGAGGCAACCTTGGCTGACTATTTCCATTGGGGCGGCTTTCCGGAACCGATCATCAGCGATGCGGGGGACATGTTGTTGCGGCAGTACTTTCTCGACATCCTGCACCGTGACGTGCGCGAGCGAGTCGGCGCCAGATCGTCGCTGGCGCTTCGGCAGATCGTGCAGATGGTCTTCGAGTCGGCCGGTTCCGAACTCAGCAAGCGTCGTATCGCCGCTGCGAGCGGAGTTGCTGTCGAGACCGTATCCGCATACCTCGACGCCTGCGAGCAGGCATACCTGCTGTTCCCGTGTCCCTGGTTCGCGTACTCGGAACGTAGACGGGCGCAGAGGAACCGGAAGTATTATCCCGTCGATACCGCCCTGCGGCGCGTAGCGGTGACGCGCACCGGGAGCGACCTGGGAAAAGCGCTTGAGTGCGCGACGTTCGTCGCTCTCAAGAAGCGCTTCTCGGAAGTGTTCTATTGGCGGATGACCGGGGAAGTGGACTTCGTGATTCATACCGGCGACGGTCCGAGGCCCATTCAGGTCACGTTGGACGACACCGCGGAACGACACCGGCGCGCGCTCGATGACTTCTACGAGTCATTCCCCCACGCGGTCGAACCGGTCATCGTCACGATGGAGAACTTCGCCGATGCCCTCGCGCGGCTGGATGTCGATAGCTGAAGTCGAAACACGCGCGAAGCCCGGTCAGCCAAAAGCCGCAGGTTAATCAAGGCACAAGAAACAGCCCGCACCGGTTGGTGCGGGCTGTCAAGGATCAACTCGGCAGAGTGCCGAGTGCTACAAGTTGTAGTTCAACTGCGCGATGCCAATGATGGAATGGTGCTTGAAGCTGCCCGCAACGGCGACGCTGACTTCATCGTGACGCACAACCTGAGGGACTTCGCGCTGGCGCGCATGGGGATCGCGGTTGCCGCCCCGCGGGCGGTGTTGATCACAGGTGTGCTCGCGCCGATAGTCCACCGTCGACGGGAAGACAGATTCCGGTGATGTAGCTGGCCTCGGAGGACGCGAGGAAGAGCGCCGCGTTGGCCACGTCCCAGCCGGTGCCCTGCCGGCCCAGGAGCGGGACCTGGCGCGCGCGGTCGGCCCGGATCTCGTCGCGGGAACGGTTCTGCTCGCTCGCGCGCCGCTCGATCGCCATCGGCGTATCCATAAGGCCGGGCATGATCGCGTTGATGCGAATGCCGTGGCTGGCGTTGTGGATTGCCATGGACTGGACCAGCGAGTTCATGCCGGATTTCGAGACGCCGTAGGTCATGTTCATGTGCGCGCCGTGGGCCGCCATCGAGGATATGGCGGTTATCACTCCGGACTTCTGCTCGCGCATGATCGGCAGCGCGTGCTTGCAGCAGAGATAGAAGCCGGTGAGGTTCATCTCCATGATGTCGGTCCAGTTCTCGCGCCCGAGTTCGGTCACTTCGCCGTCGCCCTGGCTCTTGCCGACGTTGTAGTGCAGCACGTCGATGCGCCCGAAATGATCGACTGCGGTAGTCGAGATGGCACGGCAGTCGTCCTCTCGCTTGACGTCGGCCGTCATGACCTCGGCGCCGAAACCTTCGTCGGCAATCATCGATTGCGTCTCGACGGCCAGCGCTTCGTCGATGTCGACCAGCAGCACGCGAGCGCCCTCTCGGGCGTAGGTGATCGCGGCGGCTCGACCATTGCCGATCGTCTCGCCGGGCGTCTGACCGGCGCCGACCACTACACACGCCAGGTCTTTCAGCCTCATGGCTCCCCCTGATTGTCTGAACATGCCCAAGAATAGGAACAACGTCGTGAACTTGCACGACAACGGGAGGGCGCGTCTTGAACCGGTCGCGCAAAAAAACAGCCCGCACCATGCGGTGCGGGCTGCAAAGGGTTAATTCGGCAGAGTACTAGTGCTACAGGTTGTAGTTGAACTGCACGCCGAATGTCCGCGGGTTGTGGAAGCCGTGATACCCGCTATCTCCAATCCCGAACGGGGCCGGGTGATCGAAGATATTGTTGATGTAGAAGCCGTATTCGTACTCGTCGCGACTCAGCAGGAGCTTCACGTTCAGCAACTCCCAGGTTGGGGACGGCCGCTCGTTGTTTGTGCTCCTGAACAGCGTGTCGGTGAAGCTGAGATCTCCACGCAACAAGGCATCGTAGCCGGCGAGTTCGAAGTCGTACACCAGTGAGGCGGACCCGCTGTATACCGGCGTTATCTGCATGCGGTTGCCTTCCTTGACGTTGACACGCTGAACCGCTTGCGGGTCGATTCGGGATACTGCCTGGGCTTGGACTTCCGCATCCGGGACCCACGCGCCACCGATGTGGAAGCTCAGCCTGTCTGTCAGTTGGCCGCGCGCCTCAAGTTCCAGTCCAGTCGACTGGGCTTCGCCGGCGTTCTTGCGGGCGAATGCATAGCTGACGTTGACCAGGTTCAATCCAGTCTCTGGATCGACCAGGCCCGGAACCACGTCCGTGTCACTGATCACGGCGTCCTTCATGTTCATTCGGTACGCCGCCGCGGTGAAGTCGATTTCCCCGATCGAGGCCTTGAGCCCGAGCTCGTAGGTTCTGATCTGGTCGCCGCGGAACGTCAGTCGCTCCGTCACGTCGTCAAGCCTCTCCTGGGCGCCCGGGACTCCTCGGGCGACGGCCTGCCGATAAGTTTCGGCGGTGCCCGCGACCCATCGGTTCACGCCACTTGCGCGGAACCCGCTCGCCACCATGGCGTAGACCAGGACGCCGTCCCGGGGCCGCCAGTTGAGGGAGACCTTCGGCGCATAGGCCCCCGTGTCCAGTTCCTCAGCGTCCTTGGTATCTACCGTGAGGTTTCGTGACGCCTCTTCAAGCGTCGAATACCTGCCGCCGGGGCCGGCATGCACGGAAGCACCCGTGTCGGCCCAGCGCAATCCGGCCAGGATTTCCCACTGATCGCTGATCCGATAGCTCACCTCGCCGAATATGGCCTCCTCGGAGCGCGTCTCATATATGGCGCCGCCCGGCCTGTCCAATGTGGTCAGGAGGATGCGCATGACATCCTGCTGGACGGGGACCGGCACCCGGGGATCGAACGCGTAGCGTGCGCTCACACAGGTGATGTCGGGGGCTGTGTAAGTGGTCAAGGCCCAGGGCCCGGTCGCGCCGCAGGGGCCCCAGTTCTTCTCAAGCGGTCCGGTCTCGGTATCCGTGACATAGGCGCCGGCGGTCCACTGCCACCGGCCGTCCGAGTTGGAGATCAGGCGCACCTCGTGGGCCGATCGCTCGGTATAGCTCCAGCCGCCCGAGGCGCTGCTGCGGGCGTCGATCGGGCCGTCCTTGTCATAGGCGTCGACGCCCCGCTGGCAACCTTCCACCTGTGCGCATGCAGCATCCCATGCCCGGAAGAAGCGGCCAGTCGTGAGCAGGGAGAAGCCTCCCCTCTGCTCTTCGGCGTAGGCGATCTCGGTGTCGTAGAACGACGAGGACATGATCAGGTCCGCCCAGGGTCCTTCCCATTCGAGGCTCACGTGGAAAATGCTCGATTCAGACGCGCCGCCGTCGACTCCGACAAATGCCGGCGCGGACAGGTGGGTGTCGTAGACAGCCCCGCCACCCTCGTTGTATTTCGCGGTCTTGCCGTCCCAGGTGCCGTTCGGGCCGGACTCGCAACCCCCTCTCAGGGGCGTCCAGCGCGGATTCTCGGGGCCCCGCCCGCCTACGTCATTGGGCAGGGATCCATTGTTGGGACGCTGGTCCACGTAGCAGTGGTGGGCAATCCCGGGACCGCCGATATCGGTCGAGACCAGGTGGGCAAACCCCGAGATCTCAAGACTGTCGGTGGGGAAGAAGGCGAGTTGGAACCGGCCGCCGATCTCATCGACGAAATTGACGTCCTCTCCGATCTCGGATTCCGACACCTGATCCATGATCCCGGCCTTGTAGCGTGAGTAGCCGGTGATGCGCGCCGCCAACTGCTCGCCGAGCGGGATATTGACCATGCCGTCGATGCGGTGCCCGATGTCGTTGGAGTACTGCGGGCTATAGGCCCTCGCCGTCACGGCGTAGTCGAAGCCCTCGGGGCTCGGCCCCTTGGTGATGTAGCGGATCGCCCCCGCCATGCTGCCTTCGCCGTAGAGCGTGCCCTGCGGTCCCTTCAGCACTTCAATGCGTTCGAGGTCGAACACCGGCGCCAGCGGCTGCCGATATTCGTTGAAGCCCGATATGGGCAGGTTGTCCACATAGGTCGAAACCGACGGCGACATGCCGAATGAAAGGTTATCGATGCCGCGCGCCGAAACCCTGTGGTATGTCTGCGTGGCCATGCCGTAATTCAATCCGGGGATCGACAGGTACAGGTTCGAGATGTCCTCGATACCCCGTTGCTCGATCTCGACGTCGGTGAGCGCCGAGATGGTCAGGGGCGTGTCCATCAGATCGGTGTCGCGGTACGTGGCGGTGACCACGATCTCCTCGACCATGGGATCGTCTTCGGCGGCTTCTCCCTCGTCTTCGTCGGACTGGGCTGACGCAGGCAGGCAGAAGATCGTGCCGATTGCGGCCAGTGCCGCAATGGGGAGCCATCCACGGTTCTTGCAGGAATTACTCATCAAATCTCTCCAAATAGAACGAGTGATGGTGCCGCATGACATCCAAAGGCCATGCGACGCTTTTAGTCTATACGAAGGTGGTTGATAAATCCGTTGCGAGAACCTCCAGCCCAGGGCGAATTTGTTCTCTGACATCCCTGATAGTGGCCGGATAACGTAAAGCCCTGATATTGAAGCGCATTTTCGGATCAACGCAAAACTGGGCGAAGGGGCGCCTCAATCCATGTAACTCGTTGATTTCATTGAACCCGGTGCAAAGAACAAATTAGCCGTGACCTCCAGCCAGCCCGCCGAGTTAGCGGGGGTTCAGCTTGACGTCGATGGGTGAGCTTCTTTGAAACTGCAGGATGTCGTTCCGCGATGACACGAGTAGCACACCCCCGAAGGAACGGGTGATGCACAATCCAAGTGCCAAATGGACTGCCAGAATCCCATGCCACAACGACTCAACGCCACCTTCGTCCGTACTGTCAAGGCCGAACAGCGCACCGGGTGTACGTCAGATTTGTGGCGGATTGCAGAGACGAACGGTTCTGCTGGCGTTCGGCGCCCCATTCTGGCAGATTTGAATCTGCCAGAATGGAGAGAACCCATGTCCCAAGACCAGAACGACGCGGCCGAACGACGCGGTGCGCTTTGCCAGGCCCTCGCGGCGGTCGGCGACTTCCGGCCCGGCACTTTGCAGGCGCGCCACCGCAGGTGCGGCAAGCCGACGTGTCATTGCGCGCGGGAAGGCGATCCGGGCCACGGGCCCAAGTGGGTGCTCACCCGCACCGTCGGCGGGCGGCGGCGCAACTGGAGCATTCCCGAGGCGGCGGTCGGCAGTCTAATCCAATACCGAAATGAGCCTGAACGGAGAGGTTGACTGAGTCGTGGGCGGAGTCGGAATCGGTGTTGAAAGAAAGGTGATCTTGACCCACGGGCGCGCGGCGCGCAAGCGCCCGCCCGTTGCGATTTTTTGATGAAAAAACTTGTTGTCGGTCCCGTGGAGTTGTGGGCGAGAGGCGCGCGAGTGTGGTCAGGCGGTGGGCAACGCGCCAGCGTTGTCCACGGGCTGTCCACGCGGCCCGAAGGGCGCGCGCCGGTCCGCAGGACTCGTCCACAACTCCACGGGACTCAGGCGGCGGTGTTCTCCCGGCCGATCCGCGGGAAGAGATCCCGGCGCGCCCGGTTCAGCGCCGCCGCGGCCGCCAGGTCGCTTTGCGCGTGCGCGGTCCGGTCGAGCGCCTCGAAAGTGACGCCCGGGGCGAGGTGGCGCTCGGCGTTCTCAAGCGACTTGAGCTTCTCGCAGGGGGTCATCACGTCGGCGTCGCGGTAGCGCTTGCGCACGCGGCCCTTGTCGTCGATCTCCTCGGCGGGGAAAAGGCAGGGCCGGTGATAGTTCAGGAACGGCGACAGCCAGTCCCGGTTGAAGGCGTTGACGGGTTCGGCGAAGTGCGCCGGGATGTGGGCGTGGCCGAGCCACTTGCGGACCACCGAGGCGTTCTTGCTCTCGACCAGGGCGTTGTCGTTGCTGCGCCGCGCGCGGGACTTCGTGAACTGGCCGACGTGCAGCTTGTTCAACAGGTTCGCGACCCGGTGGTTGACGTACTCGGAGCCGTTGTCGGCGTGGAATCCCTTGACGTCGAAGGGAAACGCCTCGATCAGCGCCTCGAGCACCGGAATCAGGAAGGCTTCCGAGATCGCCGCCACCGTGCCCACGTGCTGCCACTGGGTGACCTCGTCGACGACGTTGATGTGGTACACCCCCTTGACCCCGTCCAGGTCGCCCTGATGGACCGTGTCCACCCGCACAAATCCCGGCCGGCCCCGCGGCTCGGGCCGGCGCCGGACGCCGATCGGCACGGCGACCGCGCGCGTGCGGTCCCACACCCGGCGCACGTTGCGGTAGGTGCGCGAGCGGCGCAGGTTGTACAGGTGGCCGTTGGACAGCCCCGCCAGGCGTTCGAAGCGCGCGTCGCCGAACACCCGCCATTGCCGGCGCAGCACCGCGCGCGTGGCCGCCCCCGACATCTGGCCCAGCTCCGCGTCGACTCGCGCCAGCAGGCGGATGTCGGCGGGCGCGTAGCGGCGCTCGAACGGCCGCCTCGGCGACCCGCCGCGCCGGTCCTCGATCCGCCCGGTCCGGCGATGCTGCCCGATCAGGCGCGTCAGTTGCGCCCGCGACAGCCCGGTCACCTTCGCCAGATACCGCCTCACCAGCCCCTTGTCCGCCTTGCCCAGGCGGTGGTACCTCAATCTCACCAGCGTGCGGCGGACCAGCGCATAAACCCCCGCGCGGTCGCCGCCGGCAAAGTCCACCGCCTCGCTGCCCTCCACGAAGGCGCGAACCTGTTCCAGGGTCTGAACCCGTTGCGTCTGTAGCGTCACGATCATCCTCCGATGATCCCCGACGCCGCTCCACAGGCTCATGCCTCGTTGGATTTACGCTTCCCCTTCAGGCTCATGTCACGTTGGACAAGGCTTCGGCGAGACCCGCGCGCAGATCGCGGAGTACCATCGGTTCCGGCAGCTGACGGCGGAGTTGATCGAGGTCAGCGAGGCGTTGTGTCACGCGCGGCTGACGGCCGGGCGGGACGCGGACGCAGCCGCGAAAAAGGGGGCTTCGCGGAAACCGTCGCGGCGGAACTCGGGGCCGAGGTCGAGCGGCTGATCGGCGCGGGGCCGGCGGACGGCATCGACTTCGAGGCGGTCGAGGCGGCGGCGAGGCGGCTGGCGCTCGAGGTCGTGGGCAAGGCGCTCGCCGCGCGCCTGAACGCGGACCGGACGGACGAGAAGGGTTCCGGCCGGCCGTGCGCGTGCGGGGCGCACTCGGCCTGGAGGGAACCTCCCTGTCGGCGGCGGCCTTGCGCATGGCCGGCCTGGCGGCGGCGCGCGTCAGCTTCGGCGAAACGAGCGAACTGCTGCGCGAGTTGGCGGGACTCGACATCGACGCCAAGTCGGTGGAGCGCCACGCCGAGGCGCTCGGGCGCGAGGTCGCCGACGACGAGATGGCCGTCGTCGAGCCCGAGCCCTCCGATGCCCGGACCCTCTATCTCGGCCTCGACGGCACGGGCGTGCCGGTGCGCAAGGCCGAAACCGCCGGACGCAAGGGCAAGCAGCCCGACGGCTCCGCCAGGACGCGCGAGGCCAAGATCGTCGCCGTCTGGTCGGCCGAGACGCTCGACCGGAACGGCCGCCCCGCGCGCGACCCCGGCTCCGCCACCTACAGCGCCGCCATCGAGACCGTCGCCGGCCGCGACACCGACGCCGAACCGCCGCCCTTCGCCGCGCGCGCCCCCGGCGCCATCCAGATAGTGGACATCTTCCACGCCAAGCAGCATCTGTCCGAGGTCGCCAAAGCCGTCTACGGGGCAGGCACCGATCTCGCCGACCGGTGGGGGAAGACACGCCGCGACGAACTCGACCAGGGCCGCCTCGACGACATCCTCGCCGCCCTGCGCGCCCACGCCGACTCCTGCGACGACGCCCGAAAGTGCATCGACTACATCGACGCCAACCGCCACCGCATGCGGTACCCGGAGTTCCGCGGCATGGGGCTGTGCGTCGCCACCGGCGTCGTCGAGGGCGCCTGCAGGAACATCGTCGGCAGCCGCCTCAAGCGCGGCGGCATGCACTGGACCGTCGACGGCGCCAACGCCATCGTCGCCCTGCGTTGCGCCATCCTCAGCAACCGCTTCGACGACTTCTGGGAACGCCGCGCATGTCGAAAACCGACTGCCGTCTCACAAATCTGACGTACACCCCAGCGCACCCGGACGTACGGTGACGGTCGCGGTGGTCATGGGCTCACCCTCGCGGTTCGATCGAACGGCGTCAAGCACTGGTACCAGCGCCTGCGTATTGGCGGAAGACCCACCAATATTGGACTCGGCGGCTACCCCCTGGTCTCGCTGTCCGAGGCCCGCTTGGCGGCCTTGGGGAACGCACGGGTCGCGAGATCCGGCGGCGATCCGCGGAGACGAAGGGCTGACATCCCCACTGTTGCCCGGACAGTCGAAGTCGTGCTCGAACGCGATGCTCCCACATGGCGCAATCCGGACAAGACTGTGCGCGACTGGCGCAGCGGACTGCGCCGACACGCGACGGCTCTCATGGATCTGCCCGTCGACTCCATAACAAGCGCTCAGTGCATTGCGGTGCTGACTCCGCTCTGGAACACGAAGCGCGAAACCGCGGTGAAGGTCAAGCGTCGCCTGGCCTCCGTTTTCAAACTCGCCATCGCGGAGGGTCACCGCGTCGACAATCCGGTCGACGCCGCCGGCGCCGCATTGCCCAACCGGCGCGGGGATGCCCAGCGCGCGCGAAAGCTGGCGGCGCTGCCGTACGCCGAGGTCTCGCGGGCACTCGCGATCATGGAACGATCCCGCGCGTGGACCGGCGCGAAGCGGGCGTTTCGCTTCCTCGTCCTCACTGCGGCGCGAAACGGCGAGGTTCGCGGAGCGACTTGGTCGGAGATGGACCTCGACCAGGCGCTTTGGGTCGTCCCGGCGATGCGTATGAAGGCGGGCGTGGAGCACCGGGTGCCTCTCAGCACGGCGGCAATGGACATCCTGGCGGCGGCGCGAGAGCTTGATCCGCGGGCGGGCCTGGTGTTCCCCAGCCGCCGAGGCAAGACCTTGCACCACGCCACCTTCAACCAGTTGCTCCACGGTCTGCGCATTCCAGCCGTTCCACACGGGTTCAGGTCGTCTTTCCGCGACTGGGCCGCAGAACAGACATCCGCGCCGCATGCCGTCATGGAGGCGGCGCTGGCCCACCAGGTCTCCAACAGAGTCGAGGCCGCCTACTTCCGAAGCGATCTCCTGAACAAGCGCCGGGAACTGATGCAGTTGTGGTCGGATTACCTCACACAGCCCCTGATCCCTCAGATGGGTGGTTTGAAGAAATGAAGGCTGTCCCTCCGACAGAGCGAAGTGCCAGAAAAAGTGCTATCCATGGCGGAAATAGAAATAGAGCACATTTCTGATCAGTTGGTTAACGATGAATTTCTTGTTTGGTCGAGGAGATTGTGGTTGCGGCGACGTCCCGCCCGGTACGGTCCGCCGTTGCTCAAGACGCCGGCCCGGAATCCGACGGAACTCCAACGTCGCCAGAGGCGACTTCAATCAGTGCCGAGACGATCTCCGCCCTGCTCCGCGAAATTGGTGCCAGGCGGCGCGTCAATGTCCTCTTTCCCAACCCGCAATCGATGTTCGACGGCCTGCAGGTGGGTTTGGTCAACCTCAGCTCGGGGAATCTGACCTTTCGTCGCCGCGACTTGGTGGTGTGGGGCCGAGAACTGATTCGCTTCGCTCGCGTATACGATTCCCGCATCGTCGAGAGCGCGGATTTCGGCCCGGGTTGGCGCCTGGCGCTGGCGTCCGAATTGCTCCCCACAGCGGATGGTCTTGTGTACGTGGACGGATCGGGGGCTCGTTACGAGTTTCGACGCGTCCCGGACGGCAGCTACGCGGGGACCATGCCCGACCACGATGGCGTGGGCATCGCGATTAGCGGGAACGAAGCAACGTGGACACGCGACGGCGAGGTGACGCGCCGGTACTACCGGCGCACTTCGGATGCTCCGTTTCAGATTGCCAGCAGGCTGTTTGATGACGGTGCATTCCTCCAATACGAGTACGAGGACGGCGCGTTGAAGGCACTTCGTGACGAGCGCGGATCGGCCATCCGGATCGAACGCGACGATCACGGCAGAATCACCCGCGCGACCGACCGGGACGGGCGTGCGGTTTCGTATGTGTACGATGCGAAAGGACGCTTGGGAACCGTCCGCGATGTCGCGGGCAACGACTGGGAATACCACTACGGCGAAATCGGGCGACTCACGGCGTCTACAGGTCCGAACGGCAAGCTGGTTCTTCGCGCCAAGTACGACGATGGCGGGAGAGTCGTCGAGTCGCAAACGGGCCGCACGTTTTTCTTCAGCTACGCGCCCCGGAAGACGGTCGTGACGGACGATGGTGGCCAAACGCACGCATTTGAACACAACGCCGAGGGTGCCACCGTCGGCCTTGAGTCGAGCGGGGGCATCTCGTGGAGAATTGCCTTTGATAAACAACGGCGCGTACATCAGCTCATCCGAACGGACGGTTCGTTCTCGTTCGTTTACGGAAGTTCAGGCTATGTGTCCAGGATCGTTGAATCGTTCCCGGATCAAGCGCACTATCTCGCTGGTGAGTTCGACCACGACACCGAAGGACATCTCGTCGCCCGCGAGTTCGAATATGACGCTGAGGGACGCCTCGTCTCCAGCTCATCGTACGGCGGAACAATGTACACATTTGTCGACTACGCCGATAGGTTCGTCAATATATCCCATTCGAACGGCCGGCGGTTCGAATACGGCTATTCCGAGCGTGGGAATGTCTTCTATGTCGGCGACGGTGAAGACACCGCTATTTCTGCCGACTATGACAACGCCGGAGCGCCGATCGCATTACATTCCAGCGCTGATTCGGTTCAAATAGACCGCAACTCTGCAGGTCGAATTGTATCGGTGAGATACGCTAATGGGACCATCAATCGATACACGTACGACGAACTCGGCAATCGACGACTCGTCGAATACGATAACGGTGCATTCGTGCGGTACCTGTACGACGCGAGCGGCAATATCCGAAAAGTCCAAGTACACAACCGAGATGGGTCTTCGGATCAGACGTTAGTTGAAGTCGGCGACCTGAACCGGATTGAACGGATTGTCTATCCGAATTTTAGCCAGTCCGTCGACATCACATATGGCCCGTCGGGCCGTGTGACCATGTTCGATTTCGGAAGCGAGCGAGCTATATTGATGTACAGTGAACGGGGTATCGCTCAGTCCTTCGTCTTGGAGCCAACAGGCCAAGTGATCAAGATCGATCAAGACGCCCAAGACGCCAACGAACGTGATCGTGCCTTATTCAACAGCCGGCTCGCCGTTCTGGCTAGAGACTCCCATGGATCGTCACAGCCAGACTATGGAGTTCTAACATTCGATGAATTAACGTTCGATACAATCGTTCTTGACCCACTGGAAATAGGCGTACCCAAGCTAGTGTATGCGGAGAGCCTATTGCGCGTTTCATCAACCCTACTCCAGAAGCGAGACACGCTAGCAGCCATGAGTCAATTCGAGAAACCATCCAACCCGATATTCCAGTCCAACGAATACCGCTCCGTTAATTGCTGCATTCCCTGTTTCTCGTGTGGATGTTTTGATTACACGGATTGCGGCTGTCAAGCGACTGTGGTGTGTCCCGATCTGACGAATTTTCGGGAGGTGTCTTATGATTCGAGTAATGGGGTGCTAACCTTTTACTATACGTGGGGTTCTGCGACCGGCAATCTTGATGATATTTCATCGTGTCGGATAAGGGAATTTGTTATCTATCATGGCAGCGCCCCGAGATTTCGTTTTCCCGATCCGCCCTGGAACCAAGCTACACCTAATCCGACGACAGTAACTGGATCTGCGTCTTTTGGCCGGTTTAGTGATACCCATTATCCGGGAACATTCGGTCGGAGGCTGGCTAACGCGTCAGTTACTTCTACACAACGTTACGAATATAGGTGCCCTTGCGCGACCAATAACGAGTGGGTCACACTACAGAATCATCGGATCGAACGCAGGGTCGAGCGGAAGGGTAATGGTCAATATAAATACACAATAACAAAGGCGGGTAGGTCGGCAACTATAGATCCTATTCCTATTTATTGACAATTGTTGGGAGGGTAAGTGTGAAGTATCTGCTTTTTTCAATTTTGGCCCTTATCGCGGAGCAATCACGCTCTATTGACTTGTTGTTGTCGATAGACGAGAACCAAGTTTCGTACGGAGAACCGGTAATCATAGAGATGCGGTTGTTTAATAAGTCGAATGAAAGTTATACGCTGAGGGGAAAATTTGATTTAGGGATATACATCGTGGCACCGGACGGCAACGAGCACCGGGTTCTCGGAACTTCTCTAGCACGAGGCGGGTTGAATTTTTACACTGGGTTGGATTTGGAGCCTGGTGAGACTGGGTCTTATCATATCGTGGTGAGCGAGTGGCACATGTTTGAGGAGATGGGAGATTATCGTATTGCTGTTGAAGTGCCCGAAGGATCCATTGGCACGAAGTACAAACGAAGCAATTTGACCGCGCTGCGGGTATCGGCTTATGATGATGATCGATTGAAGCGACGAGCTAGAGAGTTTTTTTCAGGTGCCATGGAGCCGTCATCCCATGGAATGGGAGAGCTAAGTACACTGGCGCTTAGTTTGATCCTTGAGACGTTCGCAGTACCAATGCTCGAAGAGGTTCTTCAGGAAAATAGTCTGTCGTTTAGGTCGATTGTCGCGGACGGTCTTGTCCGGCAAGGTAGTATGGATGCGGTGGATGTCCTCACCCGCAATCTTGGCTATCTTGGTGAGGGGGAGGAGGGGAAAATTTTCGACGAATTGCTTTACCGGAGCCTCAGGCAGATCGCTTACCCTAGTGTTTCGCCCTGGTTGATTGTTCGCAGGCCACCCCATCCCTCAGCGTCAGACCGAGCCAAGCAAATTGTCGATCAAGCCGATCGCGGCTACATGATTATAGACTGAACGAAGCCCGGGCTGACTGTGACTTGCTCGGGAGAATGACGCCCTTTTCGGATCCGGTGTTTGGAAAGACGAAGGTTGGATGGCCACTAAAGCTAAAGCTCTGGAATTGTCTTGAAGAGAACGATGCGTCTCTTGGCCGAGCGGTTTGCTAGCCCAAGTTTACCAAGCAATTCGAGAAGTCTCTTCAAATCAATAGTCTACGGGCAAGCGGAGGGCGTTAGGGCACTACAGGTGCACCCGACGTCGAAGGGGATGCGGTTCAGACGACGGTTCGGCGGGTGCCTCCGGGGCTGGGGTCGATGCCGAGCGCGTCGTAGATGGCCTTCTGGGCGGGTTCGGCGACGGTCGCGGTGCGCACGTGCAGCGTGCGGCCGTCGTCGCGCCGGAAGGTGGCGGTGACGCGCTGCTGGCCGGCGAGGATGCCGCGCAGCGTGGTCCAGCTGGCGCGCTCGCCGGCGGCGGCGAGCCGGCGGCGGATGACCTGCACGGCCTGGTAGGCGACCACCGTGATGAACAGGTGGCCCTCGGCGCGCACCGGCTTGCGGTGGTGGATCGGGCGAAGGCCGAGTTCGGACTTCAGCGACCGGAACACGGCCTCGAGGTCGGTCAGCGTGGTGTAGGTGCGCCACAGGTCGGCGGCGTCCCAGCCGGCGAGGTTGGTGCGCAGGCAGTAGACGCCCGGATGGGTGGCCATGGAGCCCTCGGCGGGGCGCCGGGTCCAGTTCACCGCCGCCGCGCGGTCGCCGGACTCGTCGGCGACGACCTCGATGTCGTAGTGCCGGGCGACGCGGCCGTGGCGCACCTTGAGGCGGCCGACGCGCTCGCGCACCTTGTCGAGGCGCTTGACCGTGCGCGGCCTGGCGAGCCCCTCGGAGAGCGCGGTGAGCGCCGCCTCGAAGCGCTTCGAGAAGCGCGCCAGGATGGCGTTCTCCTTCTCGGCCCGCTCCGGCGAGTAGCAGTGCAGGCGCACCTCGCCGTCGGCGCGCGACGCCGCCCGCTGCAGATGCACGATGCGCCCGCCGCGGGTGTCGTGGGTCGTCGCCGCGGCGGCGTCGAACGTGCGCCGTCGCTCGCGGCTCACCACCAGGTAGCGGTAGCCGGCGTCCCGCAGCCACGCCACCCGATCCTCGGTGGCGATGCCGCGGTCCATCACCACCAGCGCCCCGTCCGGCGCGCCGAGCGCGGACAGCATGGACTCCAGGGTGTCCTGCTCGCGGACGCTGCCAGAGAACACCTGCGAGCGTCGCACGAAGCCGCTGCCGTCCAGCACCAGGCCCAGGGTGAGCAGCGGGCAGTCGTCGCGCTTCTCCTTGGAGTGGCCGCGCGCCGCCTTCGGGATCTTCGCGGCGGCGCCCTCGAAGTAGGTGTTGGTCAGGTCGTGGAGGGTCACCGTCGGCTCGATCCCGAACAGCCCCGCCGCGGCGTCGAACAGGTGCTCCTCGATCGCCTCGCGGTGCGCCATGAGGGCGTCCGAGGCGCGGTAGAGCTGCATCGCCCCCATGGTCTCGAAGTCGACGCCGAGCAGCTCGCCGGCGGCGCTGCGCCCGCGCAGCCAGCGCATCGTGGCCCGCTCCGAGGCCGGGTGCGCCATGCGCGCGACGACCGAGCCGAGCGCCGCGTCGCGCAGCGCGGCGCTGACGCCGAGCGACTCCAGCAGCGCCGGCAGGCCGAGCTCGCCCAGCGCCCACAGCGCGGCGCGCTCGACGCCGACGGAGCGCGGCCGCGCCAGCGTCAGGCTGCCGACGGCGACCGCCTCGACGCCGGCGGCGGCTTCCGCGGGCGCCGCGCCGCGGGCGAGCAGCTGCGCGGCGATGCGCTGCGCCTCGGCCTCCGCGGCGGGCGGCGCGTCGCCGAACAGGTCGCCCTGGCCGTCGAGGACGGCCTCGACGCGCTGGCACAGCAGCGGCCAGCGGTCGCGGTCGATGTCGAAGTGGCGGCCGAGGTTGAGCAGCGTGCGCTGGCGCACGCGGCCGCCGTCGCGCTCGGAGCGGACCAGGCGGTGGGTGTGGTAGACGGCGCCGTCGGTGGCGCGGGTCCTGGTGCGTCGGACGAACATGGGGGCGACGATAGCGGCGGCGGCGGGCCGACGCAAGGCCCTTCCTTAATTTTATGGCACTACATTGGCCTCCGGCGAACTTGAGTCCAATGAAATCAATCACTTGCGGGAAGCGAATCGCCGAAAACAGTCCGATCTGGCCGAAAAACGGCGTCAGATTGGTAAACTTGGGCTAGCCCTCAAGGTAATTGGTGTGCATGTGGCGTGGGAACGTTCGCGATTCTGCTCGGCGCGTTTTTGTCGGTCCGCAGCTTTCTCGATAACGCCGACGCTTCGGCAATATTCAGGATTGTCTATTGGGGCTTCATGCCAGGTGGCTCGTTGGTGACTCTTGGCATTTGTGCCATCACTTGGCCGTCCCAGCTGCCGAGAGTCCTCGGCGCCTTGTCAGCGCCTTTGTTCCTTCCGCTGATCGGCATGACGCATCCGAACGACGCGGGCGTGGACTTGGGTCGCGCTGGAGTTGCCTTTCTCCTGCCGCTGGTTGTACCTGTGAACATGCTGATCGGAGCTACCTTGGGACAGCGGTTGTCCCAACCTTCGCGGGCCGAGAACGCCTCGAATGTCGATCCTCGAGTCTCGCTGTCCGCGTCGAGGCTGGCGCGATCCCTTGGTGTTGGCGTCGCGACGGTCGGTTAACTGATACTGTGGCTGGCCCACCAGGAAGGCTCCCCAAACCCAGAAATCGCTCGTTGGGATTTCGTCCATCACGGGGTTCTCCCCGCCGTCCCGATTATCGTTCTTGGCGTCTGCACGGCGATGTTCCCATCGCGGCTCCCCATCATGTGTGGTGTCCTGGTTGGAGCTTTTCCCGCGTTGGCATGTTCAAGTCTGCTGGTCGATCCGAACCCCGACAATCACGGCCAGAGCATTCCCACGCTGGTAGCGTATTCCCTCCCTCTCGCGCTGCCCTTAACGGTGGGATTGGGCGGCCTGCTGGGCAACTACCTGCATCGAGAAGTTGCCATTCCGCCGCCACCGTAGTACGCGAAAGGGGCTGAAGGTGGCGAAACAGGGTCACAGCGTTGACGGAGTGACCCTCAGGACCTCACTGTGCCGGGTTGCGAGTCCTGACCGCGATGTGTTGAGACATGCTCATGCGCAGCGTCGGCCGCGTGCGGTTCCGGAACGATAGCCCGGCGGCGTTTTGATGGTGCTCGATTCGGCCAATGCGCAACGCCGAAGAGCGGCGGGGCTGGATGCAGTCATCCTCCGGCTCATTCCATATATTTGAAAATTGGATGTGTAACTTCCAATTTTCGTGATATTTTGTCGCCATGTTGCCTCGCATCGAGCATTTGCGCAGCATCCAGGCACTGTTGGCTGACAGTCCTGTCGTTGCCCTCGTCGGTGCCCGTCAGGTCGGCAAGACCACCCTCGCACGGGAACTCGCACGACAGCATCGGGCTCCGACGCACCTCTTCGATCTGGAGTCCTCAACGGATCTTGCGCGCTTGGGCGATCCGATGCTGGCGCTTTCCGAACTCGAGGGCCTGGTCGTCCTCGACGAGGTGCAACGGCGTCCCGACCTGTTCCCGACCTTGCGCGTGCTTGCCGACCGCTGGCCACTTCCGGCCCGTTTCCTGGTTCTCGGCAGCGCGTCTCCCGACTTGCTGCGACAGGGTTCGGAGTCGCTCGCCGGTCGCATCGCCTATTACGAACTACCGGTCTTCTCGCTGGCCGAGACCGGGCCGGAGCGGATGGATCAACTCTGGCTGCGGGGCGGCTTCCCGGCGTCCTTCACGGCGCGCAGCGATGCTGGCAGCTATCGTTGGCGGAGCGATTTCGTCAGCACGTTCCTTGAGCGAGACATCGCACAACTCGGAATCACAATTCCGGCCGCAACTCTCGAACGGTTCTGGAGCATGCTCGCCCACTACCATGCCCAGGTCTGGAACGGTTCGGAACTCGCCCGCGCTTTCGGCGTCTCGCACCACACCGTCCGCCGCTACCTGGACGCGCTGGAAGCGACATTCATGGTGCGGAGCCTCAAGCCCTGGAGCGCGAATCTGGGCAAACGCCAGGTCAAATCGCCCAAGGTATACGTCCGAGACTCGGGTTTGCTTCACCGCTTGCTGGACATCGACAGTCGAGAGCGACTCGAACGACACCCCAAGGTGGGTGCCTCCTGGGAAGGCTTCGTCCTCGAGAATGCGATCCGCGCACTCGGGGCAGAGGACCGGCAGTGTTACTTCTGGGCCGTCCACTCGGGTGCCGAGATCGACCTGATCGTGAACCGCGGCGGCCGACTTCGGGGTCTGGAGGTGAAGCGCACCAGTTCGCCGGCCGTTACGCGTTCCATGCGAAACGCCGCCGAGGATCTGGAACTCGAACGGCTGGACGTGATCCATGCGGGCGAAGAGACGTTTCCGCTCGCAGAGGGCATCCGCGCCGTCGCTGCGCGCCGCATCCTGGAAGACCTGCGGTAGACAAATCGGCCGCGTGGACATCGGTGCCACAGAGCATCGTAGCCGCAGTCCTTGCCCGCAGGCGAGCCGACCAAGAGCCCCGTGGTCGGAGTTCGTGAACAGCGCTTGAAATCCTGCGGATGT
Organism: Pseudomonadales bacterium; assembly: GCA_963668365.1. Taxonomy (GTDB): domain Bacteria; phylum Pseudomonadota; class Gammaproteobacteria; order Pseudomonadales; family Azotimanducaceae; genus VXNE01. Next base: position 1,718,468 of record OY764266.1, on the reverse strand, counting down.
CGCCGCATTTCGGGCAAGTCACGATTCATCGTCTGAAAAAGCATGCGCAACATCCATGGTCGGGTGAAGCATCCGGAGCACCGTGATTCCGCCGTCGCACTCGACATAGAAGACAACATGCCGAGCGATCAGGAACGACCGCACCGAGGGGCCCACATCTGGTCGCTCACGACCGATACCGGGCGAAAGCGCGAGTTTCTGGACACCGAGCTCGAGCTCCTTACGATAGAGCTGGGCCTGCCTATGGCCCCACGTTGTCCTGGTGTAGCGAGCTATATCGCGCAGGTCCGCCAGCGCCCGACGCGTAAAGTCGTAGCGGGGCATCAATCCCCAAGTTCTCGACCCATGGCTGCAAAGGCTTCAGCGCCGCTGACGACCTCTCCTGCTTCGAGGTCCCGAAGACCGGCCTGCACCTCGCGGCGCAGTTGCTCGAGCTTGATTTGCTGATGAGCCTCGAACTCGTCCATTGACATCATCACGGCGACGGGGCGGCCTTTCTTCGAGATCATGAGGGGCTCGCGTTGTACCTTCTCCAGAAGTGCGCCGAAGTTCGTCTTCGCCTCGGCGGCAGGAATGCCTTGCTTCATCGATAGGGGCTCGTCGTCTTTATGCGACCATTTTGAGCGAAAAGATCATGATGGTCAAAACGTTCTATCCTTCATGCGCCCCTCGCTTGAGAACCCCTTTGAAGCGGCTATTCATCGACGCCAGCACGACACAGATGTCGCCCATGCATCCCACCCGTCGGCACATTATTCCATGAGCACTACCGGCAACCCGGTACTCCGCGACGCAATCACGGAGCGCCCGGCAATATTCACTACCGCCACTATGAAGTGACCTCAGCGACTGCCCAATGCCCCTGAGCCATGCAAGTGTCACGACACCCCCCGGGGCGCTTCTTCAGAGAGAATCCCTGGAGACATTCCCCATAAGACACCCGTGGGGGCGGTTTAGAATGAGCGGCAGGGTCATCTGTTCCAAGACTTGAACGTTTGGTCGTCGAGCGAGTCGACGGACATAGAGCAGTGGTTTCCGATTGGATAATCGCAAAGACTGATCGGCGTTGACGTAGGCTGTCCAATACCTCATGTGTCCGCCACAAAACGGAGCAGGATCGCGACCAGAACTCAATGGAATGTGAACCATGTCAGAGCTAGGTGAAGAACAAAGTGATGCCTACGTGGTCTGCTACGATTTAATTGGCGGCGAATCTACTGATTACGACAAAGCAGACAACATTCTGAAAGATATGTTCGGCTGCGATGTGCTGGAAGTGAGCACTGTGTGGATTATTAACACGGTGGCGAACCGCAGGGAACTGTTCAATCAGATTGTATGTGCGTTTCGGAATGGTCGACTCCGAGCTGAGGAGGTCATTCTTTTTGTTGAACGCGTAGCCGGGAAAGGTTTGATAGATAGAGCGGACTTGAGTCCCACGACACGCAATACCTAGCGGGGAGCTTAAGGCGAATCGCCAACCGGTTGTTCACCTCGTCACCACAGAGGTACGTTGGGTGGATGACCTACATTGCGCCCGATACCGGTCGCTTCGCTATCCGACGGCACCCAAATCGAGTACCAAATGTGTCTGATCTGGAACACATCGCCTTCCGGGATGCGTAACCTGTCGCGAGTGCGGTTGGCAAGAGCCAAAAAAACAGCCCGCACCGAGCGGTGCGGGCTGCGAGGTTTAACTCGGCAAAGTGCTGGGTGCTACAGGTTGTAATTCACCTGCACGCCGAATGTTCTCGGATGGTGCCAGCCGACATATCCGCCGTCACCAATGTTGGACGGGGCCGGATGATCGAGGATGTTCTCGATATAGGCGCCGTACTGGTAGTTGTCGCGGCTCAGCAGGAGCTTCACGCCAAAGGTCTCCCAGGTGGGCGTAGGCCGCTTGTTGGCGATTGTCCTGAAATTCTTGGTGCCGCGGATGACCATATCCGAACGCAGCAGGGCGTCGTAGCCGGCAAGCTCGAAGTCATACGACAACGAGGCGAATCCGGCGTACACCGGCGTACCGCGCATGCGGTTGCCGGGCGGGTAAGTGGCCCAGGACGGCACGCTCGTACGCACGCCCGGGGTGTTTCCGGGACGAATCTCTACCTCGTTTTCCGCTCTCGGGACATATTCGCCGCTCAACTGGAAGCTCAACGCGTCGGTCAGTTGGCCCCGCGCCTCGAACTCGAAACCGGCGGTCTGGACCGCGCCGGCGTTGAGCAGGCCGGGTATGGAGTCGATCTTGGACACGACCGCCCCGGTTGCGGGGTCAGTAAGCTCGTCGAACCTGGCGTCCGTGAAGATCAGCGCGTTTGTCCAGTCCATCAGGTACGCGTTGGCCGTGAAGCTTATCCGACCGTCAAGAACGTCCGCCTTGATACCGAGCTCGTAGGTGTCCATCCGGTCGCCTCCCGCGCTCAGGTAGCGCTGGGCGAGGTGATACAAGTCTTCGGCGCCGGGGATGCCGCGCTGGCGCAGTTCGTCGAACTCGACGACGCGCTGGCCCATCCGGTGGTTCAGGGAGCCGGCGCGGAACCCGCTCGCCCACATGGCGTAGACCATCATGTCGTCGGTGGGTCGCCATTTGACGGTGAACTTGGGCGCGTCGGCCTTGTCGGTGGCGTACACGTTGACTGAGTTCGCCTCGCTTCTCGGCACCCAAACACCAGTCGGGCCGATATCCACACCGGTCTCGATCTCGGCGTACCGTATCCCGGCGATGAGTTCCAACGAATCGCCCAGACGGTAGCTCACTTCGCCGAAGACGGCCGCCTCCACCCGGGACCGATATGAAATTCCGTCGGGACGGCCGGGACCCTTGTTCAGTTCCCGTATGATCGCCTGCTGGTGCGGGATCGACACGGCGGGGTCGAACGCGAGCGCCCACCTGCCGCACTCAATGTCCGGGGCCTTGTAGGTGACGTGGTCCGGGCAATTTCCGGCACCGTAGTGGTCGTCCGTGGGCGCGATGACGGTGTCGGCGGCGTATACGCCGATGGTCCACTGCAGCCGGCGGTCCCAGTTCGAGACCAGGCGGATCTCCTGGGAGGCGCGGTCGGTAGCCTGCCAGACCCATGTGCCGACTTCGTTGTGCAATGCGTGCGGCGCGCAGCCTACGATCTCCGCGCAGATCCTGTCGATTTCCCGGTCCAAACCCTGATCCACGACAAAGCGGGGCGCCCGCTCGCCCGTCCACCTGATCCGGTGGTCGTAGACCGACGTGGTCGCGGTCAGGTCCGCCCACGGTCCCTCCCAATGGAGGCTGAAGTTGTAGATCCAGGTCTTGGACGCTCCGCCACTGACAGCGTTCGGGGCGGAGAGGTGCGTCTGGTAAAGACTGTCTCCTCCCGCCTTCCATTTTGCGGTCTTCCCGTCCCAGGCGCCGTTCGGACCGGTTTCGCAGTCCTCCGGGTTCATGTATCGCGGGATTTGAGGCCGTCGCTCGGAATCGTTTTCCGCGAGCGTTGTAGTCACCGGGCGATAGTCTCGGAAGCAGTGGAAAGTAATCCCGGGACCGCCGACGTCGCTTCCCACGTAGTAGGCCAGCGCGTTGACCGAGACCGAATCGCTGGGATACCACGCGATCTGGGCGCGGAAGCCGCCGTCGTCGATATAGTCGACATCCTTCTCGATGACTTGCAGCCCCCCGGTCACGCGATCGATGAGTCCCGCCCTGTAGCGCGAGAAGCCGGTGATGCGCGCCGCCAGCCGCTCCCCTAGCGGGAGATTGACCATGCCGTCGATGCGGTGTCCCGGGTCGCCGGAATACTGCATCTTGTAGGCCTTCCCGGTGAAGGAGTAGTCGAACCCTTCGGGGTTCGGCTTCTTGGTGATGTAGCGGATCGTTCCCGCCACGGAGCCTTCGCCGTAGAGCGTACCCTGTGGTCCCCTGAGAACCTCGATCCTCTCCAGGTCGAAGTTCGGCGCCAGCGGCGCCCGGTAGCCGTCGTAGCCCGCTATGGGCAGGTTGTCGACGTACGTCGAAACCGCACCCGTGTCGCCCCACGCCAGGGAATCGATGCCCCGCGCGTTGACCCGGTGGTACGTCTGCGTCGCTACGCCGTAGTTCAGTCCGGGTATCGACAGGTACAGCGACTGTATGTCCTCGACGCCCCGCATCTCGATCTCGACGTCCGTTATGGCCGAGATGGACATCGGCGTGTCCATCAGCATCGTGTCGCGGTACGTGGCGGTGACCACAATCTCCTCGACCATCTCCTCGTCTTCGGCCGCGCCGTCCTCTTCTTCGTCGGACTGGGCGGTCGCCGGCAGGCAGAGCACCATGCCGATCGCGGCAAATGCCGCAATGCTCAAGCTGCGCCAGCTTGTGGAATACGTAGTCATCAGTTTCCCCCTCTTCGGTTTTCTTGAGACCGGAGCCGGTGACGTTGCATCCCCAGGGGGTGGTTGTTACACCACTCGCCGGCCGCGAATGCCGCGCCGACGGTGTCCTCTCACGTAACTACACTCCCCTACGTACACCAAACGACGCCTCGCTGTCAATGCGACCAATCACAGAATCACAGCCCGCACCAGGCGGTGCGGGCTGCCAAGGGTCAACTCGGAAGGTACTGGGTGCTACTTGGTGTAGCTGAACTCCAGCCCGAACGACCGCGGCGGGTTGAAGCCGTGATAGCCGCTGTCGCCGATCGCAAACGGGGCGATCGCATCGTTGACGTTCTTGATGTAGATGCCGTACTCGTAGTTGTCGCGGCTGAGCAGGAGCTTCAGGTTCAGGAACGTGTAGGTTGGCGTCGGCCGCAGGTTGTTCTCGGTCCTGAACACCTCCTTGCCCCTGTGGTAGACGTCGCCACGCAACTTGGCGTCGTGACCCATCAGATCGAAGTCATACATCAACGAGGCGAAGTAGCTCAATGTCGGCGTAAAGCGGATGCGGTTGCCCGCCTGGATGCGGACAAGCTGCACGCCGCCTACAAATCGGCCCGCCTCCTGCGTCTGGGTTTCGGCGTCGGGTACCCACGCACCGCCCGCGTGCAGGCTCAGTGCGTTGGTCAGTTGGCCGCGCACCTCGAATTCCACACCGCGGGATGACGCCTGGCCGACGTTGTCGGTGACGTTTTCGGTATAGGCGTCGGCTATCGGCAGAGGGCTGTCAGGATTCTCGATAGCCGGGAACGAGGTAGCGGTTGAGACGACGGCATTGTTCATTTTCATGTTGTACGCGTTCAACGTGAGGTCGAGGCGTCCATCCAGGACCGTCGCCTTTACTCCGAGTTCCAGGGACTCTATGTCGTCGCCGCCGAATGTCAGCAGGTCCCTGGCGCGTTCGGCGAGTTCCGCGGCCTGAGCGACACCCTGCGCGGCGAGTTCCTCGTACTCGACGACGCGGCGCGTGAGCCCGGAGTTCACGCCGCCGGCACGGAACGCGGTCGCCCACGTGCCATAGATCATGACGTTGTCGTTGGGCCGCCACGTGAGGGTGACCTTCGGTGCCGCCTTTTCCTGCGTCTGCGTTTCGCCGCGTTGCGTTGCCTCGGAAAGCGGCACCCACCGGCCGCTCGGGCCGCCGTATGCGGCGAACGAACTCTCGGCGTAGCGCACGCCCCCCAGGATTTCGAACGCCTCGCTCAAGGCGTAGCTCACCTCGCCGAAGAGGGCCTGCTCATCGCGCACGGTATAACCCGCGCCCCCCGTCCGCATGAGGCTCTGTTGCAGGAGGCGGTGGACCGCCCGCATCTGATCGAGCGACATCTTCGCGGGATCGAAACTCAGGCCGTTGCGCTGGCAGGTGATGTCGGGATGCTGGGGACCGCCGTAGATGACACCGTGCTTCGGCCCAAGTGCGCCGCAGTGCTCCCAGCTCTTTGGATCGTCCGAGTTCTGGAGGTCCTGACTGAACGCGCCGACGCTCCACTGCAACCGGCTGTCCGTGGTGGAGACCAGGCGTATTTCATGCGCCTGGCGTTCGTTGACGTCCGAATGCGCCCGGACGGCGCTGCGGGCCCAGAAACTGCCGGGCGGGCAACCGACGATCTCGCATGCGGCATCGACGGCGACGGGCCAGGTCGATCCCGGCCGGACGAAGCCCGATCTCGTCTCCTCGCCATAGGTGATGTCGTGCTGATAGTCCCCGGTGGATAGGATCAGGTCGGCCCAGCCCAGCGACCATTCGGCGGTGAGGTTGATGATCGTCGACCACGACTCTCCGCCGTCGTTGAACTGGTTCGAGGCCATGTGCGTCCTGTAGACCTTGTCGGGTCCGGCCTTGAACAGTCCGGTCTCCCCGTCGAGCGTACCGTTGGGGCCGCTTTCGCAACCCTCCACGACGGGATAGGGCGGGACTTCGGGTTCCCTGTCATTGTCGGGGATGTTGCCTGCGGGGCGCCGATCCACGTAGCAATGGTGGGCAATCCCGGGTCCGCCGATATCGGCATAGACATGGTAGTAGGTCGCATTGATGGTGAGGTCGTCGTTGGGATAGAACGCGAGTTGCGCCCTGATTCCCTGCTCATCGACGTAGTCGACATCCTCGATGACCTCGGGCCCGTACTTGTCGAGCAGACCGGGTTTGTTCCGCGAGTAGGGCGTGATGCGCGCCGCCAGGTTCTCGCCGAACGGGATGTTGACCATGGCGTCAATGCGGTGGCCCAGGTCGCTGGACTGGGTCTGGTCCTCGAGCCGCGCCTTGATGGCATAGTCGAAGGCTGCGGGGTTGGGTTTCCTGGTGATGTAGCGGACTGCCCCCGCCATGCTGCCCTCGCCGTAGAGCGAGCCCTGCGGCCCCTTGAGCACCTCGATGCGCTCCAGGTCGAAGTTCGGAAGCAGCGGCTGCCGGGTGCCCGTGCCCTGCACGGGGATGTTGTCCACATACATGGCGATCGGTCCGGTCGGGGACCTGAACTGCGCGACTCCGCGCGCCGTGATCCTGTGCCAGGTCTGCGTGGCGTTGCCGTAATTCAATCCCGGGATTGCCAGGAACAGGTTCTTGATGTCCTCGACGCCGCGCTGCTCGATGTCGACATCCGTCAATGCCGAGATGGTCAGCGGCGTGTCCATCAGTTGGGTGTCGCGGTACGTGGCGGTGACCACGATCTCCTCGACCAGCGAACTGTCTTCGGTCGCTTCTTCGTCGGATTGCGCCGCCGCGGGTAGGCAGAAAGTCGTGCCGATCGCGGCCAATGCCGCAATGGCGAGCCGTGACCGGCTCGTGCAACAGGTAGTCATTGGTTTCCCTCCAGCTTGGCCGCAAGGACCAACCAGCGAGGTCGCATCGCCCAGAGGGGGACAGTTGTTACACCACTCACCGACGGGCGATGCCGCGCCGCCAGCGTTCTCTCACGTAACCGAATCCTTGTACGCCTGTGGCGCGAAGCTGTCAACGTCTACTGCGAGCCTTCAAGCCAACGCTGCCTGTGATTGATTCCAGGGCTTGAACTGGAGGCATCCGCTCGCGGCTTGACGGCATCGTCAGAGGGCTCGACCGCCGCGAAGCGACGGCCCGAAACGGCCCGCACGAATGCGGGGCCGAGGAGTTCGGATACGACGCGTCCTCGCCCAAATCGTCCTTCTGCGGCTTCTGCGGCGTTAAACGGTGCCAGCCGCCTGCGTGATAAGCTAGCCTGTTCCGGTCATGGATTTGCAGGGGAGAGGATGCGATACGACCTGGTGATCAAGAACGGTTCCGTCATCGACGGTTCGGGCACACCTGCCGTTCACGCGGATGTCGGAATTGCCGACGGCAAGATAGCGATGATCGGCCGTATCCGGGAGGACGGCGCCGAAACCATCGACGCCGAAGGCCACGTGGTGGCCCCGGGCTTCATCGACGGCCACACGCACATGGACGCCCAGGTTTTCTGGGACAAGCTCGGCTCGTGCTCCTGCTACCACGGCGTCACCAGCGTGGTGATGGGCAACTGCGGGTTCACGCTGGCGCCGGCGCGGGAAGAAGAGGCGGAGCTGGTGTTCCGTAATCTCGAGCGGGCCGAGGACATCTCTCCGGATTCGATGCGGGCCGGCATCAAGTGGAGCTGGGAAACCTATCCCGATTACCTCGATACCCTGGACGCCCTGCCGAAAGGCATAAACTACGCGGGATATATCGGCCACTCGGCGCTTCGCACTTACGTCATGGGCGAGCGCGCATTCACCGAGCAGGCGACCGAAGACGAACTCGCCGCCATGGCGCACAACGTGCGGGAGGCCGTGCGCGCCGGCGCCATCGGATTCTCGACCTCGCGCATCCACACGCTCTACAGCGACAAGATGGTGGCCAGCGCGGTCGCCGACTGGAGCGAGGTTCGCGCCATCGTCAACGCCATGAGCGAGACTGGCGCCGGTGTCTTCGAGATGGCTGGCGAGCAGACCTATCGGGACCCGGTGCTCAAGGACGACTATTTCGGTCGCCAGTTGCAGCTCGCCGTCGAGTCCGGCGTGCCCTATACATGGGGACTCATCAGCGGCCCGGGCGAGCCGCAGGACTGGCGGACATATCTCCGGCTGCTGGACGATGTGGCCGCCGCGGGCGGGAACATGTTCGCCCAGGTGCACTCGCGCTCGCTGAACCTGCTCCAGAGCTTCGAATCCCGCACGCCGTTCGACGGTTGGGACCACTGGCGCGAAGTTCGGTCACTGCCGATCGAAGAGCAGAAGGTCAAGCTCAGGGATCCGGCCATCAGGGCCAAGCTTGTCGACATCGCCACCAACCCCGGCGACAAGCTGTTCCCCAACTCCTGGGGCGGCATCTCCCCGGCGCGGCCGCCGAACTGGAGCCGGCTGCTCATCATGGACACGGTCGAGGGCGAGCATCGTTCCTTTGCAGAAGTCGCTGCCGAACGCGGGGTGAAGCCCGTCGAACTCATGATCGACCTCGCCCTCGAGCATGATCTCAAGCTCATCTGGCGCAGCGCCACCGCCAACGAGAACGACGATCACGTGCTGAAGATGATGCGTCATCCGCACACGGTGGTGACGTTCTCGGATTCGGGCGCCCATGTCGGCATGATCATGGACAGCTCGCTGCAGACGCACGTCTTCAGCCACTGGGTGCGCAAGAAGCAGGAGCTGACGCTGGAAGAGGCGGTGCGCATGCTGACCTACGAGCCGGCGACGCGATGGGGCCTGCACGATCGCGGGCTGTTGCGGATGGGGCTCGCCGCGGATCTCGTGGTGTTCGATCCGGAGACCATCGGCGGGAACATGCCTACGGTGGAGCACGACCTCCCGGCGGGCGAGATGCGCCTGAAGCAGACCGGGCGCGGCATCGCCGCGACCATCGTGAACGGCCAGGTGCTGTTGCGGAACAACGAACACACCGGCGCCCAGCCGGGGCGGGTACTGCGCGGGCCGCTCGCACAGACCGCGCATTAATCGACGTAAGCAAAGCAGCAGGAGAGGAAGCTATGCCATACGATCTGGTCATCAAGAACGGTTCCATCATCGATGGATCGGGCGCGCCGGCGTTCCATGCCGACGTCGGAATCTCCGGCGGCAAGATTGCGCTGATCGGCCGCATCCGCGAAAACGGCGCCGAGACCATCGACGCCGAGGGCCACGTCGTGAGCCCGGGCTTCATCGATGGCCACACCCACATGGACGCCCAGGTGTTCTGGGATCGCATCGGCTCGTCTTCCTGCTACCACGGCGTCACCAGCGTGGTGATGGGCAACTGCGGGTTCACCCTCGCGCCCTGTCCCGAGGAACAGCAGGATCTCGCGATCCGAAACCTCGAGCGGGCCGAGGACATCGCCCGCGAGTCGATGCAGGAAGGCATCAAGTGGACCTGGGAGACCTACCCCGACTATCTCGATGCGGTGGAGGCCGTGCCGAAAGGCATCAACTATGCCGGCTACATCGGCCACTCTGCGCTTCGCACCTACGTCATGGGCGAACGCGCGTTCACCGAGCAGGCGACCGAAGACGAACTCGCCGCCATGTGCCGGATCGTGCAGGAGGCCGTGCGCGCGGGCGCGATCGGCTTCTCGACCTCGCGCACGCATCGCCTGTTCACCGACAAGCCGGTGGCGAGCGCCGTCTCCGACTGGAGCGAGGTTCGCGCCATCGTCAACGCCATGGGCGAAACCGGCGCCGGCGTGTTCGAGATTGCCGGCGACATCACCGTTGGAGACCCCGAGGGGACCCGCGACTACCACGACCGCATCAGGCAGCTCAGCATCGAGTCCGGCGTGCCCATGACGTGGGGCGTGGCCGCCGGGGACGGGGGGGAGCCCTACTGGCGTGGAAAACTGGCGCTGCTGGACGAAGTCGCCGCCGCCGGCGGACGCATGTTCGCCCAGGCGCACTCGCGCACCCTGGATGTCATGTTCAGCTTCGAGGCCCGCACGCCCTTCGATACCTGGGATCACTGGCGGGAGATCCGGGCGCTGCCGCTCGAGGAGCAGAAGGTCAAGCTCGGGGATCCGGCCGTCCGGGCCAGGCTCCTCGGCATCGCCGACAATCCGGAAGGCAAGGCGTTCCGCAACTCCTTCGGCGGCCTCGACACGCGTCCGCCGGATTGGGACCGGATACTCATCATGGACACGCTGATCGATCGCGACCAGCGCAGCATGTCGGACGTCGCCGCCGAGCGCGGTGTCCACCCCGCGCAACTCTTCATCGATCTGGCGCTCGAAACCGACCTCAAGGCGCTGTGGCGGCGCCCTGCGACGAATCTGAACCAGGATCACGTGCTGGAGATCATGAAACACCCGCACACGGTGGTGACCCTGTCGGACTCCGGCGCCCACGTCGCGCAACTCATGGACAGCTCGCTGCAAAGCCACGTCCTGAGCCACTGGGTGCGCGCGGAGCAGAAGCTGACGATGGAAGAAGCGGTGCGGCTGTTGACCTACGACATTTCCAGGCAGTGGGGCCTGTACGACCGCGGCCTGGTGCGAGTCGGGCTCGCCGCGGACCTTCTCGTGTTCGATCCGAACACGGTCGGGCCGCGCCTGCCCACCGTCGAGCGCGATCTGCCGGGTGGCTCGATGCGCTACAAGCAGACCGCCGACGGCATCGCCGCGACGGTGGTCAACGGCCAGGTGATGTTGCGCAACAACGAGCACACCGGTGCCCAGTCGGGACAGGTGTTGCGGAGTCCGCTCGCTCGCGCCAGCTGACTGCGTCCGACCAGTTGTCGGATTGGCTGCGGAGATCGGTAAGGGCTCTCGCCAAAATAGAATGTCCGATATGATCGGCGTTTGTTATGCTGTCGGCGATGGCTGGTTTGACGCAAGCGGCGGTGACGGAGGCGTTGCGGGGGAAGTACGCGGTGTTGGGGCCGCTGCTGGATGAGCGCACGCGTCGGCTGTGGGCGGCGGCGGAGGCGCGGGCCATCGGGCGTGGCGGCGTGACGCGCGTCGCCGAGGCGACGGGGATGTCGCGGGTCACGGTGCGCGCGGGGTTGCGGGAGCTGGACGCGGGGGCGGCGCCGGTGGGGGCCGCGCGGCAGCGCCGTCCGGGCGGCGGCCGCAAGACGCTGACGGCGCGGGACGCGGGCCTGGTGGACGCGCTGGAGCGGGAACTCGAGCCGGTGACGCGGGGCGACCCGACCGGCCCGTTGCGCTGGACCTGCAGCAGCGCGGCGCGGTTGGCGCGACGGTTGCGGGACGCGGGGCATCCGGTCAGCGAGCGCACGGTGAATCGCCTGCTGCACGAACTGGGCTACAGCCTGCAGGCCAACCGCAAGACGCTCGAAGGACGCCAGCATCCGGACCGCGACGCGCAGTTCCGGCGCATCGACCGACGCGTGCGGGCGTTCCAGCGCCTGGGGCAGCCGGTGGTGTCGGTGGACACGAAGAAGAAGGAGCTGGTCGGCCCGTACCGCAACGGCGGCAGGGAATGGCGTCCGAAGGGACGCCCCGAGGAGGTGAAGGTGCATGACTTCATCGACCGGGACCTCGGCAAGGCGATTCCGTACGGGGTGTACGACCTGACGGCCAACGCCGGCTGGGTGGGCGTCGGCGTGGACCACGACACCTCGGAGTTCGCGGTGGCGACGCTGCGGCGCTGGTGGCGGCAGATGGGTCGCCACGCCTACCCGGAGGCCCGCCGCCTGCTGGTCACGGCGGACGGCGGCGGTTCCAACGGCAGCCGTTCGCGCCTGTGGAAGTACGAGCTGCAGCAGCTGGCCGACACCCTCGGGCTGCGCATCTCGGTGTGTCACTTCCCGCCGGGCACCAGCAAGTGGAACAAGATCGAGCATCGCATGTTCTGCCACATCACCCAGAACTGGCGCGGCCGGCCGCTGGTGAGCCACGAGGTCGTGGTCAACCTGATCGGCGCAACGACCACCAGGGAGGGCCTGGCGATCCGCTCCGAACTCGACGAAGGCCAATACCCGACCGGCCGCCAGATCACCGACGCGCAGATGAACAACCTCGCCATCAAGCGCGACCCCTTCCATGGCGAGTGGAACTACAGCCTCTTGCCAAACACCATGAACGGATAGATTAATTTGGCGAGCTTCCTAAGCGCCGGACGGACCCGTCGTTACAGGTCGGGATGCTCCAGCACCAGCGTCTGTCCGGCGGCGACCTGTGTTTGCGTGGTCTCGCGGCCGTCGGGCCATTCGACGACGAGCCTGTCGACAACCGATGCGCCGCCGAGGCCGAACACCTGCACTGTCGGGTTCTGCGACGTGAAGTTGCTGCCGATAACGATCTCGCGCAGTAGTTCTTTTTCCCCCACTGTCGCCCGGATTCGGGCACCGGCCGCTTCCGTGTTCGGAGGCAGACCGACAAGGCGCACTCTCAGGTACTGGTTGCCTGTTGTGTCGTTGCGCCACAGGGTGGCGGCGTTGTCCGGGTCGCGGTGGGCCTGGAACACGTCCACGTCGCCGTCGTTGTCGAAATCCGCGCAGACGGCCGCATAGCCGCGTTCATTGTCCGCGATTCCGGCGGTCGTGGCGTCCTCGATGAACGTGCCGTCGCCCGCGGCCACGAACAGTCGACTCTCGTCCGCGTGGAAGTTATCCGGCTCGAAGGACACGCTCCAGCCGTTGGTGTGGTAGATATCCAGGTCGGTGTCGTTGTCGAAGTCGGCGAAGCACGCGGCCCAGCCCCAGCCGCCGTCGTGCACGCCGGCGGCGTCGGTGACATCTACGAACGCGCCGCCCACGTTGTTGTAGAGCCGGTTGCCCAGTTCGAATGCCTGCTCGCCGTGTTCGTCCTGCCGGCTCCAGATGGACGTGACGAACCAGTCGAGGTCACCGTCCGCGTCGTAGTCCCCCACGGCGGTGCCCATGCCGTTCTGATCCATTAACACGTTGCGGTCGGTGGCGTTTCGGAAGCTGCCGTCGCGGTTGTTGAGATAGAACATCGAGGTGAGAAAGTCCCCCGAGATCACCAGGTCGGGGAACCGATCGTCGTCGATGCGGGCAAAAGTCGGAGAAAACGTGTAGTCGAACCCGGCGCCGCCGAGCGACTTGTGCGGGTCCGGCGAAATGATGCTCGGCGAAATGCCGGCCTCCAGGCTCACGTCGATGAACCTGATGACGCCGTGTCGCGTGTCGTTTCGCCAGAGGTGTTCGGTGTTGACGGGCTCGCCGATGCCCCGGCGTGTGCCCCAATGGGTGAGGAACATGTCCAGGTCGCCGTCGAGGTCATAGTCGCCAAACGCCGCCGAGAGCGTGTACTTGGAGGCGATAGTGTCGATTCCGGACTCCGCGGTCACGTCCGTGAAGGTGCCATCGCCCTCGTTATGGAACAGGAAGCTCGGATCGTGTTCGATACCGCCTATGAACAGGTCGAGGTCGCCGTCGCCGTCCATATCGGCGAATGCCGGTCCGCTATGCCGGTAGTTCTGGCCCGAAGACCGGGTGTACGCCACACCGGCCGCTTCGGCGACTTCCTCGAACACGTTGTCGCCCAGGTTGCGGTAGAGCAGGTTTGGCCCGATGTCGCCGCGCAGAACGAAAAGGTCTATCCAACCGTCGCCGTCAAAGTCGCCACTCGCCACGCCGCCGCCGAACTCTTCCGGCTCCGACCCCGCGGTGGGATTCAGGTAGCCATGCTGGTAGTTGATGCCGGACCGCACTGTCACGTCGGTGAATCGAGCTTCGCCCTGAGGCGGGGCGGGAGGTTGCGGCGGTGGCGCAGGAGGCGGCGCCGGCGGCGAGGGGGGGCTCGATCCCCCGCCGCCGCACGCGGCGGTCAGCAGCAGTCCAAGTATCGCGACGACGGTATTGCGCATATCGGGCGGTGTTCCTGGGCTCAGCCAGGCTTGATGCCTGACCGCACCTGACCTGAGTTGTGCAGCGTATGATCGAGCAGTCTACCGGGGAGCAAGGCCATGACGCGACAACGTTGCGAAGAAGTGATGCGCTGCTATCTCACGGAGGTGGTGGCCCGGGGCAAGCTGGAGCTGATCGACGGGTTCGCCGCCGAGGACATGGTCGACCATTCGCAGACCATTCGCGGACCGGCCGCCCTCAAGAGGCATGTGTCCAGGTTTCGCGCGCGCCTCGACGACTTCGAGATTGATGTCGAGCGCATCATCGCCTCGGACGACGAGGTCGTCGGCGTATGGCACCTGCGCACGACGCATACCATGGAAATGTGGGGCTTGCAGCCTACGGGCAAACCGATCGAGGCCAGGAACGTGAGCATGTTCCGGCTGCAGGACGGAATGCTCGTGGACTACGAGGTCGTCAGCGACAGCCTGGCCGTCGTCCGCCAGCTTGGCGCGGAGATCCGGCTCCCCGCCACGTAACGCATGGCGGCGCGTTCACCCCGGGTAGAACGCGTCGCGCCCTTCGACGTAATTGAAGAACGTCTGCCCGGGATTGCGGTTCACCAGGTTGCGCTTGAACATCGGGTGCCTGAGGCTGCGCACCTCGTGCTCGAGTTCCGCCAGCGTCTCGCCGCTGTCCGGGTCCACGACCGCCTGGAATCGATACTGGTGCTGGTCCGATTCCTCGGTCAGAAGGTCGTGCTCGGCGAGATACGCATGCGGCCCGGAGAAGTCGGCGATGTGTATGGCGATGTGGTGGCCGTCGTATTCGGGGATGGCGCCATCGGTCTCCTGGTAGATGAGTTGCTGACCGAAGCCCATCGAGACCTCGGTGCGCCTGCCTTCATTGTCGTCCGCGACCGTTGCCGGCGCGTTCAGGATGCGCTCGTAGAACTTCGCGATGCCTTCGGCGGCGCCCGGAGCGACGAGCATCTCGGCGTACGGGATGCCGAGGTAGCAGCCCGGGAAGCTGTCGGGTCCGAAGACGCGGATGTCATTGCCCCAGGGGCACGTCACCTGGACGAAACCGTCCGCTTCGCTCCAGGCGAACTCGGTATCGGCCAGGGTCTTGCCGACCCGTTCGAGGCGGGTCCTCAGGTCGTCGAGACTCGGCACCACCACGCCGATATGGCCGCGCCACTTCTGGGCCGTGTTCTGCAACAGGTGGAACTGCTGCTCGCCCGCGTTCACCCACATGATGGGCCCGCCGAAGTCGACATAGGGGTCGCGCGTCAGGCCGATGCCCGACACGTAGAAGATGGTCGCGAGGTACAGGTCCGGGACGCACAGGTTGATGTGCTGCAGGATGAGCACGTTGCCGATGTTCTCTTCGGTTCTGTCGAATTGTGCTTCGCTCATGGTGTTCCTCCTCGTGCTCCAGGCCGTGCCGTTCCTCTCCCGTTAGTATCGCCCAATCGGCGCCCGGCCGACAGCGACGCGTCGTGCGACGATCTTGTGAAACGGGTATTCTGGCCACCGGGAGGTGAGATATGAGCACAATCACTATCACGAGCGTAGAAGACGCGCCCTGGCTGGCCCAGAGGATAAAGAAAGGGCACACGACAGGAGCGCAGATCGTGGGAGAGAACACGAAAGATGGAATTTGTGCGTTCATTATGAATTTCGAACCGGGCTTCGAGACCGAGCTCCACAGCCACTCCGAGGATGAGGTGATGTACGTGGTCGAAGGGGAACTCCGCATGGGGGACAAGGTGATGGGCCCGCAGAGCATTCTGCTCATCCGCAAGAACTCCGAGTACAAGTTCACCGTCGGGGACCAGGGAGTCCGATTCCTGAACATCCGCCCCGGAACGACCAGGTACCAGCCCGCGTCGGAATCCTGACGCCACGCAGGCGGCAGCCCCTGTCGCGGCTATAGCGTGGTCCAGATATCGCTGCGCCGGCCGGCCCTGCGCACATCGTCCAGGAACGACCCTTCAGATCCTGCCCGGACCCCGGCAACCAGGAGGTCTGCCGGAACTACGCGGTCGCCGAAGAGCAGCAGCGCAGCATCCGGGTCGCACAGGTTCGAAATCCAGACCATCCCGCCCACATCGTCCACGTCATCGGACCGATCATGGATGGCCTTGGCCCAGAGCGCCGTTCTGCCGTATCGCGTCGGCAGGCTGCCGATCAGGGTCTCGCGGCCGACACCCAGCCGCATGAGGTCCGGCGCACGCAGGCTTGCGAGCTGGAGGGTGCGGCGTACGAGGAGCGTGCTGTGGCCGCACCTGTCGATGGCGCTCTTCGGCACGGTCTTGCGTTTCGCGCTTGGCGGAACATCGTGGAAGACGGTCTCGTGGATCGCTGAGTCCACAGCGGATCCCGCGTAGAGAGAAGGAATGCAGCGACCTGCCCCGTCCCTGATCGGAGCGAAACGGGTCGGCCCCCCTCTGCACGGATTGAACTCATTTCCAGCAAATCACTGGTCGTGAATGCGGTGGAGCAGTTGCCCCGCGTCAAGTTCCACGACGTTAGGCGCGTTGGGAGACTCCGGCGGATACGGTACGACCGCGGCCGGTTCCTCATCCACGCGCCGGTTCCGAAAGTCGGCGAGCTGCGGCGACGACCAGTTCCCCGTCGAACAGGCGTTGTTGCGGTTCGTCGCCGTCGAGCCAGCCGTTGCCGGAGGCGAACCACAGTGCCGCTATCGACGAGTACGCCGTCTACGCTCGCACCGAACTCGACGGCGCGCCGGACCTCGACGACATCCGCACCCGCCTATCGTTCGAGATCGGTTGACCGCGCCGTGCGCGGGTAGGCCGCTGGCATCTCCGGCACCTGCCCCTCGCCACCGTCGCGCCGGCAACCGTCTTCGAGCCCTCGACATGCACCAGCGCGACGAGGGCATCCCGCCCGCGCGGCGTTCGCCGCAACGGCGTGAGCGAGGCCGACATCCGCAACGAACCCTCGACGAAGATCCGGGTCCGTTCGTCCGGCTTCCCGTCAGAACTTGCCGCGCTTCGGTTGTTGCCACTCCTGCGCGAACTCGATGCCCGGTGGCGCTGCGGTCGAGACCACCCGGTCCCCGCGACTCGGCGTCCCGTTCATCGCAACCGTCTCGGCAATGCTAAACTGCTCCTGCACCGACGCCACCCGCGCGGTGCCGAGTTCCGTATCCATGCTGCCGAGACTCAACCCGGTGTCGGGATCGATCAGGTCCTCGCCTCGCGCAACGATGCGCAGCTCGTCGCCCACCGCGACCATGCCGCGCCCCAGGTTGACCCATACGCGGCCGTCCTGTGCCCGCACCACGCTGCCCGATGCCGGTTCCGCACCGATCTGCTTCACCAGTTCATAGATGCCCTTGTTCGTCCCCGCGATCACCGCCTGCCCGATGGGCGTCCGCGAGTAGCCCGCGAAAAAGCCGCCAAGAATGCCGCCGCCGGAAATCGCGAGACCGCCCAACGCCAGTCCGCGCTCGCGGATGACCGACTCGATCTGCCGCGTGTACACGACCTCGCTGGTCTCGGCGTCGATCAGCCGGAAGTTCATGCCCACGCGCCCCTGCCCGGACTTGACGCCGACGGCGCCGATCACCGCCGGCAGGCGGTTGGAAACCAAGCCGCCGAGCCCGCCGCCCTTCCTTTCGGACACGTTCGCTTCGTAGTCCGTCACGACGACCTGCACCAGGTACTTCGCTCCGAGCACGTTCCCGGTCTTCGCGCCCGACGGCTTCGAGACCCGCTCGGAGGTGACGAGATCCTGTTCCCGCAGCACCGAGTCCAGCGCCTGGCGCTCCACCAGCCGGAAGCGGCCGGTGCGGTTCATCACGTCGGTGACGATCGCCTCGATTCCGTTCACCGGCACCATGCTGGCGTGTTCCGTTTCCCAGGCGACGTTCTCGCCGTCGCGCGCGACGACCTGGAAGCTCGACGCGGAGCTCGTGTTGTCCACCGGCAGCACCGCCACCCGCGAGCGCCCGCCGCCGTAGTCGCCCCACTCGAGGTTGACGAGGTACCTCGCCTCGATGTGGTCGATGGACTCCGGCAGCGGCAGCTTCGACTGCTCGCCCACCGCATAGGCCAGATAGTCTCCGTGAGCCGCGCCGCCCAGCCAGAGACCGGCGCACAGCACGACCGCCGCCGCCGACATCTTCCTCTTTATCATGTCTGTCCCCCTTGGGCTGCCCGCCATGACGAACAACCAGCCAGCGCCACTGCTCCGCCCAGTGACCGCACCGCAACGACCCGACGGTTCCTCTCAAGTGGCAACCACAGTCGGGATCGGTCGTCAAATCGTACTCTACCCGAACTCCCATTGCGTCACCATCTTCCCGCTCGAACGGCAACACGCACGAAATGCCTCGCACCTTCTACAGGTACGCGGCGAGAAGCTGGTTGGTGCCGGGTTCCACGTGAATTCCGCAAGCACGGCGAAACTAGTGTCGTGTCCCGCAAGTTTCTGGTACTTCAGAGTTCGCCATGCGCGTCAATGCAAGGCGTGGTCCGCAGTGAATATCTGGCATATTCGCAAGGGCCACAACGCGGTTTGCATGCGAGGGGTTCCCCCTCGCGCACCCCGGCTGAAGGCTCCGGCGCGCATGGCGATCTCCCGAAGGGCGCCCCCCGGGAGCGCGAGGGGCACCCTCGCATGAAGACTGCGGCCTGTGGCGGTGTTGCGCCCCTTGGAAATGGAGCCGACCATTCCCTGCGGGGACGCGCCTTGCCACAGACCCCGTGGGACGCGCTGAAGCGTCATAACTCGTGTGACACGACACTAGTACCGAATCTCAAAGGTGGCCGGCGGCCGCTCGTCGACATCTTCCACCTCCACCGCGTCCACCCGAGCGAGCGCCGGACCGCGCCGCGCCCAATCCAGCAGCGTTTCGACGGACCCCGGCGCTCCGCTCGCGAGAAACAGGACCCGCCCGTCGGGACTGTTCCGCACCCATCCGGATAGACCCAGGGAGGTGGCCTCTCGCAGCAGCGATATTCGATAGGCCACGCCCTGCACGCGGCCCGATACCGATCCTCGCACGGTTCTGGTGGAACCCATGGTCGACGCGCCCCAACTGCAACGAGGCAAGAAGACTACAATACCGTTCGGACCGAGGCTGACCGGGAGTTCCCCGCGCTGTTGCGCGACAGGTGCGTTGCCCATAGGATGTCATAATATGTCGTTGTCCAAGAACGCTGGCGGTCGCCATGTCCTGATCGAGTCTTTCGGCGGCCACGCCGGTCTGGATGTCCCGGCGCTCAAGCGCCTGCTGCGCCGTGCCGCAACGGCGGGAGGCGCGAACGTGCTGTCGTGCCATATGCACGGGTTCGGAACCGATGGGGGCGTCACCGGCGTTGCGCTGCTGGCCGAATCTCACATCACGGTTCACACCTGGCCCGAGCGGTCGTACGCCGCATTCGATGTGTTCATGTGCGGCACCTGCAATGCCGACCGCGCGGCGGAGGAGATCGCGTGCGCGGTACCGGACGCCCGGCTGAGCATTCGCGCCCTGGATCGCCCGGCCCCGGAAACGGCGTCGAGTCACCATGAGACAGAGGAGGCAGCGGTCAAGTGACGCGCGTCCCCGCAATGCTCCGTCCCAATGCCCTGGTCGCAGGCGTGCTTTGTGCGGCACTTCTCTCTCTCGCGGGATGCGACAGCGGGGCGGCGGCGCGCGAGCGGGCCGAACGCGCGGAGGATGAAGTTGTCTCGATGCTGTCGCGGCTGCGCCAGGATCTCGCGCGAAACCGCGTCCCCAACGCGGCCCTGATCCTGTCGTACGCCGACCGGCTCACCCGCGCCAAGCCCGAACTGGAACCGATTGCCGACGTCTTGCGACGCGAAGGAACTACCGACGGCAGGCTGTACCAGGGGCTCACCAAGCGGCTTCAGGAAAACCGCTCCGCATTGCCGCCGCCCGACGCGCCCGCGAAGGCTTACGAACCCATCCTCTCGGAGTACGCATCGCTACGCGCGGCAGCCGACCCGGAAGAATACAGCCGCGCGCTCAGCGACCCGCTCAATGCTCTCGCCGACTTGTCCGACGGCATGCTGCCTCGGGTCGATTCCATCAGCGCCAGCGCCTCGCGCCGCGCCAACGCCGCGGACTCCCAGGGCCCTGGCGGTCAGTTGGTCGGCAATCCCCATTACGGCTCCTGGCGCACCGATTCGAGCGGCACCTCGTTCTGGGTCTGGTACGGCCAGTACGCGCTGATCAGCAGCCTCCTCGGAGGTCCCCGCATCGGCTACGGCGCCTGGTCCGGCCGGCGCGACTACAGCTACTACCACGACTGGGGACGCGACACCTACACGTCGCCGTCGGACAGGCGGCGACAGAACCAGGTCGAGTCCGGCGCGAGGCGCAAGTTCGCATCGGAAGGCCGGACCTTTCGCAGCCCCTACGTGAGGCAGCGCCAGGGCGCTTCCTCCCGAATCGTCAAACAGAAGGCATTCGCCAGTGGACGCGGCGGCTTTTCGTCCACGCGCGGATTCGGCGGCGGTTCGCGAGGTCCCATCAGAGGCAAATAGAGAGGTCAAGCAAATGTTCGACTCGGTGAGTATCTGGATCTGGGCCATCGTCGTGCTGGACCTCGTGGTTGCCGTCGCGGCGATATGCGCCCTGCGGTACGTGTCCGGACTGCTGTTCGGCGTCGATTCGCGGAACGAACTCGCCGAAAAGGACAACCTCGCCTTCGGGCTGACCCTCGCTGGTGGCGCTGGCGCGGTGGCGCTGGTGCTGGCGGCCGCCACCGCCGGCGACCCCGCTATCGATTTCGCCGAGGAACTTGGCGTGGTCGCGCTCTACGCGGTGCTCGGACTGGTGCTGTTGAAGGTCGGAATGCTCATCAACGACTGGGTCGTCTTCAACGAGTTCTCCCTGAAAGACGCGATCAACGGCGGCAACGCCGCCGCCGGTACGGCCCAGGCCGCAAACCTGATCGCCATCGGCGTCCTCGTGAACGCCGCGATCGGCTATTCGGAGGGTGATCTCGCCACCGCCGTGGCGACGGTGGTCATCGTGTTCCTGCTGGCACAGATCGTCCTGCTCGGGGTCACGCGGCTGCGAGGGCTCATCTACGCGAAACGCAACGAGGGCGCCAAGTGGCAGGCCGCGATCGACGGCGGCAACACGGCGCTCGGGGTCCGCTATGCCGGTCACCTGATCGGCACCGCCCTTGCGGTGTCCGCGGCGGGTGGAATGATCGTCTACCTGGTGCCGCCTGACGCCGCGATGATCGTCCTGTACGCCGCTCTGTTCGGCCTGGCGGTCGTTCTCGCCGGCGTGTTGCTGCTGCTGTCGATGCTGGCGCAACGCGCCATCCTGCACGGCATCGATGTCGTCGAGGAAGTCGACGTTCAGGCGAACATAGGCGTGGCCGCCATCGAAGCGGCGGTGTTCATCGGCGTCGGGCTGGTGATGCATGCGGTCATCGGCTGAAACCTGAGACATACAACGCGAGGTTCAGCACGGCTGTCCGGCAGTTTCTCGTCGCGAGCACTGCGAGGACAAGGTTTTGTCGGGGCCGGGTTGAATGGTTAACGACAGCGCACGCGTTCGCCGCCACGATACGGTACTGATCGGCGCCATAGGACTGGTCGCCGCCTGCGGACTGGTCTACGAGTACCTCCTCGCGCACTACGCCGGCCGCATTCTGGGCGCCGTCGAGCCGACGGTGTACGCGATGATCGGCCTGATGATCGTCGCCATGGGGTGCGGCGCGCTGGCCGCGAGATGGATCTCTTCGATCTACAGGGGTTTCGCCTGGCTGGAACTGGGGATCGGCATCCTCGGCGGGACGTCCATTCTGCTCCTGTCCGGCGCGGTGGCCCTTGCCTACTCCCTGCCCGAATGGCTGCGCGCGGTCTACAACCTCGACGCCGCCATCGTCGTCGACGGGGGGCTCGCCGCAATGCTGCTCCAGTCGGCGCGCGTACTGCCGTTCGTGGTCGGGTTCATCATCGGGTTCCTGATCGGCATGGAGATACCGCTCATCGCGCGGGTGCGCGAGCACATCCACCAGCGCCGCCTGGAACACAACTTGGGCGCCATGTACGGCGCGGACTACATCGGGGCGGGCATCGGCGCCGCCATATGGGTCGCGATCTGTCTCCGGATTCCGATCATCTATGCGGCGGTGGGCACCGCCGCTGTCAACACGCTGGTCGGCATCGCCTTCCTTTCCATCTACCGCCGTCGGCTGCGACCCTCCTCGCGGCTCTGGATCGGACACGGCCTGCTCGCCGGCCTGCTCGTCGTGCTGGCCGTATTCGGCACGCAGTGGACCACGCGGCTCGGCGACACGCTGTTCCAGGACCGCGTGGCCTACCGGCTGCAGACCCCCTATCAGAACGCCGTAATCACCAAGCGGCACGTGGCCCGGGGCAAGCCGGACGTGCTCAGCCTGTACCTGAACGGCCGCCTGCAGTTCGCGTCCAACGACGAGCGGATCTATCACGCCTACCTCACGTCCCCGGCGATGGTGGCCACTTACCGGCGCGAACGGCTATTGGTCCTCGGCGGCGGCGACGGTCTGGCGCTTCGCGACCTGCTCCGTTGGAATCCGGACTCGGTCACGCTGATCGACATCGATGCCGAGCTCGTCGGCCTGTTCTCCGGCGAAGACCCGAACGCGCCCGCATGGCTGAGCCAAACCCTGGTCGGACTCAACGAGGGCGCGTTCGCCGATCCCCGCGTCGTCGTCGTCCAGGCCGACGCGTTCATCGAGGTCGAAAGGCTTGCCGCCGAAGGCGAGACCTTCGACGTCGTGGTGGTCGACCTGCCGGACCCCGGCCACCCGGACCTGAACCGTCTCTACAGCGACTATTTCTATGCCCGGATCGGCCAGTTGCTGTCGCCCGACGGTGTGCTCGCCCTGCAGTCGACATCACCGTTCCATGCCAAGGCGGCCTTCCTCTCGATCGGCAAGACGGTCTCGCACGTCGGCTTCGACACCGAGCAGTTTCACGCCAACGTGCCGAGTTTCGGCGAATGGGGATGGACCATCGGCACCCTGCGCGGGAAACCCGCTTCAGAACGCATTGCCGACGCCGATGCCGGGCCGACGCCGGACGGCTGGCTCGACCGCGAGCAGATCCTGGCCGCATTCGCCTTCCCCAACGGCTACTACGCGGACCTCGACGACGTGCGGATCAACCGCCTCGGCAGCCACGTCGTCTATGGCTACCACCAGGAAGCACTGCAGGAATACCGGGGCGTTTTCTTCGCCGGCCGCTCCGGCAACCGACCGAGATAGCCAGCGTTCAGGCGATCTCGGCCCTGGCCTCCAGCTCGTCGATGAAACCGAGCGACTGCATGTCGAACAGGCGCCGGTAGTGGCCCCGGGGCCGTGCCATCAGCTCCTCGTGATTCCCCTCTTCCACGATCCGGCCGCTGTCGAAGACGAGGATCCGGTCCACGTTCCGCACCGTCGATAGGCGGTGCGCCACGACGATGGCGGTACGACCCTTCAGGAGGTTGGCGATCGCATCCTGGATCAGGTACTCCGTGATCGAGTCGAGGCTCGAGGTGGCCTCGTCGAGGATCAGGATAGGCGCATCGGCGAGGATCGCGCGCGCGATCGCCACGCGCTGCCGCTCGCCGCCGGAGAGCTTGACGCCTCGCTCCCCGACCAGCGTGTCGTAGCCTGCCGCAAGCCTGCCGATGAAATCGTCCGCGTGCGCCTTCTTCGACGCCGCGACCACTTCGTCGAAGGTTGCCTCGGGTCGCCCATACGCGATGTTCTCCCGTAGCGAGCGGTGAAACAGGATAGGCTCCTGCGGCACCAGGGCGATGCCCCGGCGCAGGCTTTCCTGCATGACCCTCGCAATGTCCTGGCCATCGACGAGGACGCAGCCCGTCTCGACGTCGTAGAGACGCTGCAGCAGTTTCACAAACGTGGTCTTGCCGGAACCGGACTCGCCGACCAGCGCGACCTTCTCCCCGGCAGCGATTTCAAGACAGAAGTCGTCGAAGATCGCCTTCGGCTGATTGCTGTACGTGAAACCAACGTTTCGAAATCGAATCGTGCCCGCACCCGGCTGGAAATCGGGAGCGTTCGGACGGTTCGATACCTGCGGCGCCGTCCTGGAGATCTTCACAAGATCGTCCAACTCGTTCACCGCCCGCTGCAGGCTGC
This sequence comes from Pseudomonadales bacterium, assembly GCA_963668365.1. GTDB lineage: Bacteria > Pseudomonadota > Gammaproteobacteria > Pseudomonadales > Azotimanducaceae > VXNE01. Next base: position 1,694,199 of record OY764266.1, on the reverse strand, counting down.
GGATTTCCCAGCCGAGTTCGCGCAGATACCCGTTGACGATGAAGTACGCCGTGATGACGTAGACCATGTCGGCCAGCACGGTGGCGCCGTCGGCCGCGCGGCCCAGCGCGATCGCCAACAGCCCGCCGAGCATCGCGATGATGAGCACCGACTGCACGGCGACCGGATCCATGCTCCTCGTCCACGCCGCGCAGGCGCGTCGCCGCCAATCCGAAGACACGTCGTGCAGCAGGCGGTCTTCGCGATGTTCCGCTCCGAATGCCTTGACCACAGAGTTGCAGGTAATCGAATCGGCCAGCGCTCCGCCCATCTTCGTATCCGCATCGTTGGAAAGCCGGTTTGCTGGAGCCACCCACGACAGGGACATCCATACGCTGACGCCGACGAACAGCGCAACGGAAACCGCGAAGTAAAGCCCCATCATGGGCTCGCGCAGAAACATCCCGATCGACAGCGCGACGAGCAGGATCAACGTCGGGCCGAGTTGCACGACCACGACGTCGGCAAAGTTGTCGTAGGCCCACATGCCCCGCGTGACCTTGCGCACCGTGGCCCCCGCGAACGCGTTCGCATGCCAGTCCGCACTGAACCGCTGCAACGCGCGGAAACCATCCATGACTATCACCTGCATGGCTCCGGCGGCGAAGTACATCCACACCCGAAAGTATCCCTGTTGCACCAGGGATACGAGGGCCAGGATTCCAAGCAGCCAGAAAGCCGCGCTCCAGGCCTGCGCAAGGGCAGAGGGACCTTCCCCGATGTGCAACACCGCGGTCACCAGTTCCGCGGACCGGTCGGGAATCTGGACTTCGAGCAGGATGCTCACCACCACGCCGGCAAGGATCAGGGCGAACTTCGCCGGTTGCTGCCGCCAGTAGCTCCAGACAAAAAGAAAAACCTCGGTAAACGAGACCGCTCGGTCGAACATGGGAGCCTCTCCAGTGCCAACATGCCGAGCCGCCGAAAGACCCTCCGCAAGGGGGCTGGCGGAACGAAGCGCGCGATAATGATCTTATGGTCCCCAAAGTCAAGGCCGAGTACGCAAATTTCGCGCACCGATAGATTTGCGGACTCTCGGCAATTCCGTACAATCGAACCGAATTCAGACCAAAAAAGGGTCGTCTAGTGCCAACGTCCATCGTAAGCCTGAGCGAATTCAAGGCCAGGGCGGCGCAGATGCTTGCGGAGATGAAGTCCTCCGAACAGGTGGTCGTGCTGACGCAACGCGGCGCAGCCAGCGCGGTCGTACAGGACTACGAATCGCACCAGCGCCTGCAGGACGCCCTGTTGATGCTGAAGCTCATGGTCCAGGGCGAGATAGACATCTCGGCAGGCCGCACCACGCCTCAGGACGAGGTGTTCCGAGACATCAAGGGACAGTTGACGGCCAGCGATGGCTGACCGTCAGGTCCGGTGGACGGACGCCGCAAGACTCGACCTTCAGCAGATTGTCCAGTTCATCGCCGAGAACACGCCGTCCAATGCGCTCGCAGTATTGGAACGGATGGAGCGCCGTTGCCTGAGTCTCGGGCCCATGCCCCAGCGAGGGCGCATCGTTCCGGAGTTGAGAGCGGCCGGTGTGCAGACCTACCGGGAACTGGTCGAGGGCCCCTGGCGGATCGTGTATCGGTACGACGCGCGCAACGTCTACGTCACCGCGGTCCTCGACGCGCGGCGCGACCTGTCCAGCCTCCTCCTCGAACGCCTGGCCCGTTGATCGAAGACCCTTCGAGTGCTTCAGCGAACGCCCGTCCAACTAACGCTTGACCGATGACATAATATGTCATAGTGTGCTTTCGAGGGTTACCGCTGTCGGCGGGAACGACCACAAAGGAAACTGGGAGATACGCGATGACCTTGGACGAGCTGGCCTTCCGGCTGAATGATTTCGACGGCGAGGAAGGCACCACCTTCGATGCGCTCGTGACGGAGCAAGATATCCTGGAGGTCACCTGCTCGAACAACGACGAATTCCCCATCCACGTCACCCAGACGGAGACGCAGATCCTCGCGGTGACACCCCTTTTCAACATTTCCGAAGTCGAGCCCGACAATATCGAGGAACTCAATGCGATCTTCCTGCGCCTGAGCCCCGCCGTGCCACTGTCATCCATCGGCTTGCAGGGAGAGACCTACATTCTCTTCGGCGCCATGGCGCTGTCGACACGGTTCGAGGTGATCGCCCACGAACTTGAGGTCCAGGCGGAAAACACCATCGACGTGCTCGAAGCCGTGGAACACCTGCTGGCCTGAACCGAATTCAGGGGATTTACGCGACAAACCGAAGCAAAGCAACACGAGAGAGGCAAACAACATGGGTGTACTGAAAGACCTGATGCAGGCCGTGAGAGGCGGCGCAAACGAAGTCGGCGAGGCCATCGTAGACGCCAACGCCATCCGCATTCTCGAACAGGAGATTCGCGACGCCGAATCGGCGATAGCCAGCGCGAAGCAGAGCCTGACGCGCATGAAGAGTTCCGAGATTGGCCTCAAGCGGGACCTGTCCACCTTGGGCGCGGACATCGCCGACTACGAGCAGAAGGCTATCGCGGCACTTAACGCCGGCGAGGAGGCGCTCGCGACGGAGGTCGCCGAGCGCATTGCCGAACTGGAAGGCGAGCGCGACGACAAGGCCGGCGAACAGGCGGCACTGAACGGGGAGGTCAACAAGATCCACGCCATGATCAAGGCCCGGGAGCGAACCATCCAGAAGAACAAGCGTGAACTGGACAAGGTGCGAACGGTACAGGAGCTGCAGCGCGCCACGGAAAGCGTCTCGCGCAACTTCGCGGCGACGGGATCGAAGGGACACCGGGTGTCCCAGGCGCTCGACCGCGTCAAGGCCAAGCAGCAGAACTGGCAGGACCGCATGGAAGCCGGGGAATGGATGGAGTCGCAGGAAGGTGTCGACGACATCGACGCGAAACTGAAGGCCAAGGGAATCGGCGCTTCGGGCGCATCGGCGGGATCGGACGTTCTCGCGCGGCTCAAGGCCAGGCAATCGGGCTGACCAGTCGTGCTGCGGAAGATACTCAGGAGCCGTTTCGGCAAGCGCGACGACGACTCGCCGCGCCAACTGTCCGGTCCGGGCGATCTCGCGGCCGGCGACCTCCTGACGTTCAAGCACCGCCTGCTCCTGCCGCCCGAGGTCCAGGGACAGACGTTCGAGGTCAGCGCGGTGGGCGCGTACCACTTCGAAGACGGCCTCTACGCCGAACTGACCCTGGACGGAACCGGCGGAGACCGAATCTATCTCGGGTTCGACGCCGGCGACGCAAGCGAAATGTCCCTTTCCCGAACGGTGCCCCGAGCCGATGTGTTGCGGCTCTTCGACGAGGATGCGTTCGCCGCGCTGTGGGACGAAGACTTCGCCGAACTTGAGGTGACCGATCCCCCACCAAAGTACGAGGGATGGATAGCGGACCGCTACGCGCAGACGAAGAAGTGGGCCGAGGGTTACTACTATGACCGCGATTGTCGCGGCGAAACGCCATCGCGGCTGCAGGACGACGACGCCGAGGAACTGCGTTGCCACGAATGCGAGGACGACTCCGGTCGCTATGGCCTCAGCGTAGAGGTCTCGGCCGACGGCGAGACGGAAGTTTTCGCCGAAGTGAACTGCCCGCCGGACGTCATCGAGTCGATGTGGCCGGGCCAGGGATGAGAGCATCTTCGCGTCGCGCCGCCCGCGAACCGAAGCCGGGACGGTTTCAGGCTGAACGGCAGGCGCTGCGGAAGATCCAGGTTCACTTCGAGTTCCGCCAGTCGCTGCTGCGCAAGGTCCGCCTCGCCGCCGCGGCAGCGGACCTGAGCTATTCCGACTACGTGAGAAAACTCGTGGGGCTGCCCTTCTCCAAGATACAGCGCCCGCGCATCAGCCTGTCCTTCAGCGATTCCGACCTCCGCGTCCTCGCAGAGCGTTACGCCAAGCCGGACGCCGACCCGCAAGTCCTGAAACGTTGCGTGCTGGAAGAGATCGAGTCACAACTGGACGACGCGTAAGCCATCATCCCGTCCCATCATCCCGTCGCATTGAAGCACTCGGCATCGCCCTGATAGTCTCTTCGGCGATGCGACTGTCGCGATAACCCCCTTGCCTGCCCCTATGCTCTGGCGACTCCTGCGCCGACGGCGATACCTGCGCTACACGCGGTACGTCGCCGGCGCGATCAAGCGGCGCCTCTATCTGACGGCCGCCCTGTTCGCGGGACTGTTCTGCCTGCACGTGGTGGCGATGATCGTGTTCGAGGACATGACCCCCGGCGATGCCGCGTGGCTCACGATGACCACCGCGACGACCGTCGGCTACGGCGACGCTTCCGCTGTCACAGCCGCCGGTCGATTGGCCACGGTGGTGTGCATCTATGTCTTCGGAACCTTCCTGCTGGCGCAGATCGCCACGTACATATTCGACTATCGCGCGCTGCAACGGGATCGCCGGCGGCGCGGAGAAATCAGGTGGAGCAACATGAAAGATCATCTGCTGGTAATCAACGTCCCGTCCCGGGACGCCGAGAACTACCTGCCGCGGCTGGTGGACCACGTCCGGCGCGCGCCGCGCCTCAGCGACATTCCGATACAGTTGCTGACGCCCGACTTCGAGGACGGCCTGGGCAACGAACTCGTCGATGCCGGCGTCACCCTGTATTGCGCCATGGCCGAGAACTCCGAGAACCTGGCCGCGGCCAATGTCAGCCACGCGCGCTGCATCATCATCGTCGCCGACGAAATCTACGATGCCCGCTCGGACGCGCACACGTACGACATCCTCGGCCGCATCCGCGAGCTGGGAACGCGGGCCACCATCGTGGCCGAGGTGGTGGATGACGCAAACCGCCAACGCATCCTCGAAGCCGGCGCCACCACCGTGATCCGGCCGATCCGCGCCTACCCGGAATTCGTCGTGCGCGCCTTGACCGCGCCCGGCGTCGAGCAGGTGCTGGAAACGATGTTCACCCACGAAGCCGGACGGCTCGCCCGTTTCGACGCGCAATTCGAGGGGCTTCTCTGGCGCGACGTGGTGGTGAGTTTCGCCCGCGGCAACGCCGGCATCCCGATGGGATATTTCGACCAGCGCGGCGTACATACAAACCCCGCCCCGGACGAGGTCTGCAGCGGCCACGGCATCATCACCCTGATAAACGACAGCCTCAATGTGACCGGACCCCTGGTGGAGTCGTGTCTGCGGGGGGCGTGAGAGAGACGGGGTTCTTGGTCAGCGTGCGAGAGGACTCGCAAGGTCAGGGTGGCGGTCACCTCCGACCAAGCTGTGGCCCGCAGTACGGGCGCAACCTATGCCTGTGGTCAGCCGCATGGGCCAGCGCCAAAGAGACGATCACTCGGCGCGTTGCTAGAATCGCAGCCGACGCCACAGACGGATAGCCGCGGCCACTACGCCTCGTCGCAGATTGGCCGCCTCCTTCAACCCAATCGCCAAGTTGGTGACGGATCCGGGCACCAGCCGCTTTGAGCGACGGGTACCCCCACATTCCCCTCGCACGGGGAATTGCGTCAGCAAAGCTCCGCGATGAGTTTCAGCGAAACTCCGTAGAGGAAGCGGCACGCGACTGGCTCGTCGGCCTCGATTGGAACGTCGCCCACGGACCCGACACCTCGCCGGATGGCCGCGAGAACTCGCCGACTCCAATGCCTTATCATTGTCCCACTGCATGCAGCGTCAAGCCTTGCTGATGGAACGGAATGCCCGTTCCCGACTGGATACGGGCGGACGGAGTCTGGAGATGCCAACGGCGACGGCCATAGAAGACCACCTCAGGGAGATCCGCGATGCGATGGCCAAGGGCCATAAGGAACATCCGGCGGATATGGTAAGGATGCTGATCGGAAACTTGGGTCGCGTCGAACTCACGACTTGGCAGCAAGATTTCTGCGAACTGATCCGCGAGTTCGAACCCAGGCCGCCCGCGAAATCGGGCGGGCGCGCAATGCGCCGCTATCGGGAACTGAAGGAACTGCTTGACGGCAAGCTCGCCGCCAACAGAGGTCGCCCCCCCCCCAGAGATCGTCGAACGCCAAGCCGAGTACCTGATCGACTACCACTCGCCGAACCTCGCGGCCTTTCGCAGCTCGCTGGACAACCTGCAGCGCAAACACCTTTTCCAATGGACGACGTCCTACAAGGATTGCCTGGACAGAGACCTCGCCGCCGCAATCAAGGACGCCAAGAACGAAGCCTCACCCCATACCGCGTCCGAAGCATGGGGACGTGCGTTGTCCGAGCATGCCAACCAGATCTTCTCGCAGGGCTATTCGTTCGCCCGAGACAACCACGTTGAACATGAGGAAGCCCTGCACAAGGCGCTCAATGGATTGCGTTCGTTCCTGAGACTGCCCCTTGAATTCTATTCGGAGCGGATATCGAGCGCAGACGCGCACGACGCAACCGTACTTCGATCAGTGTGTTCTGGCGCGTTCGCCGGGATAGTCAACGGGTTCGCTTCGGCAACCTTCGGATCGGCATCCGGCGGCAGATGCCTAGACGATGCCCCCCAGGCATGGCTGAGCTACCTGGGATTCATGACGCATCGTGACGCGGCGAGCGTACGCAAACGAATGGGTACCGGCTTATTGGCGGACGCCATCGACGCTTCGGTAGCACCCGTATTGCATGCCATCGACTGGCTCGGAGAAGGGCAACGACCAGCGATTGCGCCGATGCCTGTCGAGTGCCAGTTCGCCGAGTCGCCGAAGCGCCGGTTGGACATCTACCTTAGGCCGCCGGGGCCCGCCAACAACACGACGCCTCGCGTGGCATCGTTTCTCGAAGATGCATCGACGGCGGATATAGAGGACTGTTGGCGGAATCGGGTGAGGCTGATCGTCGCGCCGATGAGACCGGACGCGACGTCGTCTATGAAGAAAAAGCCCGGAATGGTCGATGCGCTTGTATTCGCCGGCGACAAGCCTGACGAAAAGACCAATCGGTGTTTCCGGATCTTGGACGACGTGTTCCTGCAATACGTAAGCGCATGGCGAGGTGGCGGACCGTTAACGTACAACTTTGCTCGGGAATTTCCATTACAGAAACCGGACGAGGTCCGGCACTTTCACGTCACTCGAACGAGCGTGCGCGATTTGCTTCGTGTGTCTGACCGAGAGGGCAGTGGGGTCCGGCTATGGTGCAGCATACGGCGCAGCGGAAAGACCACCGCCTGCGTGGATCTCGAGTCGGGATCGGACCGGACGTTGGTCCTCAAGGAAACTTGCGGCGCGAAGACGGGGTATGCCAGCGACGCGTTCATGCGGGGTTTTAGAAACGCATTAAAGGACGCCAAGACGAACGACGTAGCGATTGACGACGGTTTCGTCTTCGACCTCGTCAGGTCATGCATCCCGGATGTCGATGACGCCGGCAAGAAGGAGAGCGACAGGATAGTGCTGATACTCGACGAGTACGAGTCGCTGTTTCGCCACTTTCGCGCCAACGAGGACAACGAAAAGGTTCGTCTCAATCTCCTCGAGCCTTTCTTGAACCAGCTTCTTGCTTTTTCGATACACAATCTAGTCGTTTTCCTCGGCCAGCAACCAGACGCACACTTCGTGTTGATGGACCAGAATCAACTGGCTCCGTACGTGAAACAGGAGGCGTTTCCGCTGTTCGAACACCGCGTTAACACGACGTCGGGCGAATTCGCAGAGCTGATCGGCAGAGTATTCGGCGGAAGACTGGAATTTTCGTCGGGGTTCGCAAACGAGTTGTTCGAGGAAGTGGCCGGACATCCTTGGTTGACCGTAAACGTACTGGTCGCGTTCGTCGAGTGGCTCATCGAGCGGCGCTGGAGCGCTTCCGACGCTGTTGACGACCATGACTTCGTACGGTTCAGGGAGGCGAAGCTCGACAACGGGGGCGTCGCCCTGCAACCAGAGTTCGCCTTCTTCCGCGACTATATTACGAGGAATATGTCAACTCGGGCATTCAAGACGAATCCGTGGGTATATGCCGTGTACTGGATACTGCACTACCTTGGTGAGGGGTCTGTTGACAAGGATGGATTTCGGGCACTGGTGGATCGTGTGCCGAAGCCGAACGGTCGAGAAATCAGGCCGTGGACTGAGATTCTCATGCAGGCGGCGATGGCCAACTTCCTGTCCTTCGATGGCGAGTCGGTCAGTTCGAGAATCCGGGTTCTCGGAAGATTGGCGGCATCCGCGCGCCCGCAAGTCGATTAGGAGCGTCTGTGCTTGGCACCGGGCAAGTAACCGACGAGATTCGGCGACGTCCTTCCGGAGAGGATCTGCGCGTATTCTGGATCCTGGTCTTCGACGAGAGCCGTGACCGCTTTGCGAAAGATCTCGCCGTGCGGGCCGTCGGCGGAGATCGCGCGACTGTTCCTTGGGTCGTGCGCGATCCGGGCGTGTTCAACGACGCGAACTCGGTCATGACGGATGTTGCGGACATGCTCGAAGCTGCGCGGACGGAGATCGAAGCGATAGGTGACGGAGCGGTGGGCGTTGACTTGGTCCTGTTGGCACGCCGCGAGTTGAACATCGCGGATGCGTCGTCGCCCGTGCAACTACCCGACTGGTGGCCCGTTGAGCGAGTGCGGGGTGCGCTGGTTGCAACGACGGTTCAGGATTTGACTTGGTCGACGGGCGTGCCGTTGAGCGACGAAGTGGCAGCACTTGGCGATCTCTCGAGATTGTTGTATGAGCTAGACGTCGTGCTTGTGGAGCGACTCGCGCAGATGTCGTCGACTAAGAGGACCATACAGAGCCTCAACGACAGGGTATTCGACGGCGGTTTGGCAGATTGTTTGGAAACGAGTGAACAAAAGCTGAAGGAGCTATCAGGGAACGTATCCCGTTACCGGCCCAGTACCAGACCGGGAAGAAACGACAGCATCGTCGCACGTCTTTGGGGGCATATGAACTCCTGCAGCTCTGCGGACTTGCCGAACGTAGCGCGCGCACTGGCGAAAGCGTTGGGGGTTGAGGGGCGCGGCTTCGGCGATCTACCACTCGTAGGCGTCCTGAACAGGCCGACCAGCCCTGTTGCGGACAAAGGTATCGAATCCTGCATGTTCTTGCTGGTTGCTCTTCGGTCCGCCTGTCGAATGCTGACCGCAGGTGCCCATGCCGACGAGTATCCAAGGTTCCCGGTTCTGGCGTTGAGAGCGCTTTCGCTGGACATCCGAAAGTACTTGGATCGAGTGGTCTCTATCTTTGGCGCGACGAACCGAGTTGCCGAGCGAAAATGATCGCCCAAGCCGCGTCGGACAAGCTGGAAGACCATGGGCGAATACGCGATTTGCATTCCGCCGAGTGAGCGGAGCGAAGGAACTCTCGGACCCAATGGAACACACACGGGAACGCGCATGATCCAGCACGCGCGCGACCTGCTGCGGGAGATCTACGGCTATACCGACTTTCGCGACGCCCAGGAAGAGGTCCTCGCCGCCGCGCTCGCGGGCCGCGACACCCTGGTCGTCATGCCCACGGGCGCCGGCAAGTCCCTGTGCTACCAGTTGCCCTCCATCATTCGGCCGGGAACCGGTGTCGTCGTCTCGCCGCTCATCGCGTTGATGCAGGACCAGGTCGGAGCCCTGCGGCAACTCGGCGTGCGCGCCGCGTTCCTGAATTCGACCCTCGCGCACGACGAGCAGTGGCGCATCATCGAAGCAGTGCGGGCCGGTGCGCTAGACTTGCTGTATCTCGCGCCGGAGCGTCTGCTGCAGGAGGACACATTGTCTCTTCTCGCGGGCGTCGACCTGTCCCTGATCGCCATCGACGAGGCCCACTGCGTATCGCAATGGGGCCACGACTTCCGCCAGGACTATCTCGGTCTCGACGTATTGCGCGACCGGTTCCCGGGCGTTCCGCGCATGGCGCTGACGGCCACGGCGGACGCCACCACGCGCGACGACATCCTGGCGAAGCTCGCGTTCGACTCTGGGGCCGAGCGCTTTGTCAGCGGTTTCGACCGGCCCAACATCCGCTACACCGTGCGCGCGAAGACCGACGCCAACGCCCAGCTGCGCGCCTTTCTCGAAGAGCGCCGAGGCGAAGCGGGAATCGTCTACGCGATGACGCGCAAGAAAACGGAATCGATCGCGGAAATGCTGAACGCGCGCGGGTTCACCGCGCTGCCCTACCATGCCGGCTTGCCCGGCGACGTCCGCGCCGCATCTCAGGGCCGGTTCCTGCGCGAAGACGGCGTGATCGTCGTCGCCACCATCGCGTTCGGCATGGGCATCGACAAGCCCGATGTCCGTTTCGTCGCCCACGTCGACCTGCCGAAGAGCGTCGAGGCCTACTACCAGGAGACCGGCCGGGCCGGGCGCGACGGCGACCCGGCGGAGGCATGGATGGTCTACGGCCTTCAGGACGTGGTTCGAATGCGCCAGATGGTAGACATGTCCGAGGCCGACGATCAGCACAAGCGGATCGATCGCGGCAAGCTCGACGCCCTTCTCGGCTGGTGCGAGGTGACGACCTGCCGACGCCGCGCGCTGCTTCGGCACTTCGGCGACGATCTCCCCGAGGACTGCGGCAACTGCGACGTATGCCTGACGCCGCCCGAAACGCAGGACGGCACCACTGCGGCGCAGAAGCTCCTCTCCGCCATCTATCGCACGGGCCAGCGCTTCGGCGCGGGCCACGTGATCGACGTCCTGCGCGGCAAAGACACGGAGAAGATTCGCCAGTGGGGGCACGAACGGTTGAGCACCTACGGTATCGGGGCCGACCTGTCGGTCACCGAGTGGCGCTCGTTCGTGCGCCAGCTCATGGTCCAGGGATTCGTGCGCGCCGACGACGCGCGCTTCGGGGCGCTGCGTCTGACGGCCGACGCCAGGGGCGTGCTGCGCGGCGAAAGGACCGTGCGGCTACGCAAGGATGCATCCGTCAAAGCCCGTGCCCGGACCGTCAGCCGGCGGGAAGTATTCGAAGTCGATCCAAAGGACCAGGGCCTGTGGGAAACGCTTCGGCAGTGCCGTCGGGACCTGGCGGAGGAGGCGGGCGTGCCGCCCTACGTGATCTTCCACGACGCCACGCTGAAGGAGATGCTGCATCGGCGTCCGGTCTCCCTCGAGGAGATGCTGGCCATACACGGCGTCGGCCAAGCTAAACTTGAGCGCTACGGCGCGGCATTTCTCGACGCCCTGCGCGGAGAGGAGAACCCTGAGCCCGCAGGCGCCCCGGGGAGTTCCGCGCAAGGAGAGATACGGGAGGAGCAATCGTGGCAGGGCCACTAGACGGCATTCGGGTACTCGAGGCGGGCCTGTTGATACAGGGGCCCCAGGCATCGCTCCTGCTGGGCGACATGGGCGCCGATGTCATCAAGATCGAACTCCCCGGGTACGGCGACCACAGTCGCAACATCAAGGTCGAGCCGGGCGATCCGCGCAGTGCCGTCTTCAGCGCCTGCAACCGCGGCAAACGCGGCGTTTCCCTGAACCTCGGCCATCCCGAGGGTGCCGGGGTCTTCAAGCGCCTAGTTCGAGACGCCGATGTGGTGATCACCAATTTCACACCCGGCACCATGGAAAAGTGGGGACTCGGCCAGGACGATCTCGCCGCCGTCAATCCGCGCATCATCTGTGCCCAGGGAAGCACTTTCGGATCATTGGGACCCGACGCTGCGCGCCAGGGTGCAGACCTCGCGGCGCAAGCCGCCGGCGGACTGGTGAGCACCACGGGACGCGACGGCGATCCGGCGTCTCCCGTCGCCATCTTCATCGCCGATCACATCGCCTCGCTGAACATGGTCGCGGGAATCCTGTCGGCGCTGCACCACAGGAACCACACCAGCCGCGGGCAACAGGTTGACGTGTCGCTTCTCGGGGGACAGATATGGGCGCAAGCCGCCGAATACACCCATCTCATGCTGACCGATCGGGTCGCCGGCCGCGCGAACCTCGGTCATCCGATGATCAGGACCATCTACGACCTCTTCCCGACGGCCGATGGCTGGATCGCCATCGTCGGGGTGCGTGGCCGCGAAAAGGACGCGTTCTTCATCGCCCTCGAACGCCCCGACCTGACCGTCGACGAGCGTCTGCGGGACAGGGAAATGACGCCGGAGGTTCATACCTGGCTGCGTGAAGAACTGGCGCAGGTGTTCAGGACCCGGACTACCGACGCGTGGTGCGACGCCCTGCGTGACACCGGCGTTCGGTACGCCCCGGTGCGCGACCATCGACAGGCGCTGGCCGATCCCGGCACCTGGGAAAACGGCTATTTCACGGAAGCGCCGGACAGTGACGGCGACAGCCGCGGGATCGTGGCAACGCCTATCCGCATGAGCGAGACGCCCCTGGAACCGAACGCCGCCGTGCCCGAACTCGGCGAGCACACGGATGAGGTGCTGCGGGAAGCCGGCCTTACCAACGCGGAAATCTCCGCCCTGCGCGAAGCGAAGGCGATCTGATACGGCGATCCGTTAATCGGGCGCTTCTGCTTCGGCAGTCGGCGTCAGCCCGCGCGTCACGCGCATGAGCATCGCCAGGGCCGCAAGCAGCACCGCTGCTCCGACAAGGAGCGCAAAGGACTCCAATCGCAGGAGCGTGTAGAGCACGGCGTACAAGGCCGCGAGCGAGCCGAACGCCGCAAGTGCGAGCCGTCGGTTGCCCGTCGAACCAAACGCATACCAACTGATCATGCCGGTGAGCAAGACGGCCGCCGCAACATAGCCCAGCGTAAACCCGATGTGTTCCGCAAGCGCCAGTAGCGTCAGGAAAAAGATCACCAGGGCAACGCTCGTCACGCCGTACTGCACGAAGTGAAATCGAATGCCGGTCGCCAACTCGAGGCAGAGCACGCTCACCAGGGTCAATACCACGAACAGCACACCATACTTGATGCTCCGGGCAACGCTGCTGTACAGGTCGACGGGCTCGAAGACGGTGAAACCCACGTCCTTCTCCTTGAAGTAGTCTCCGCTAATCGACGTAACGCGCATCACCCCGGGGAATCCGCGCGCCAGGTCGCGCATGGTCCAGGAGGCCGTGAAACCATCGTCACTGATGTCGTGCTTATCCGGCAGCACGCGGCCATCGAAACTTGGGTGCGGCCACGTCGATTTCATTGCCACCGTCGAGCGGTCACCCACCGGCACCGCCGAGAACCGACTCGTGCCCCGCATGTCGAGCGAGAGGGAAAAGTCACCGCCAGGCACCGCGGCATCCCCCAATTCACCGTTCAGGCCGCTCCTGACTGGCCCTCCACCTGAAGCGGCAGTCAAGTCCACCTTGCCATCGCGCCACACGAGGGTCGCATCGCGAATCCCGCGCGGATCGGATATGCCGATGCCGATCGAGGCGAGGTCCAGGCGCAGATCACCGTTCCGGTTGCGGAGTTCTTCCACATCGAGGGGCGCGAACGCTCCCTCTGCAACGATGGCCAGACTGAATGCGGGAACCCCGAAGATCCCTCGCCGACGCATCTCGTAACCGGTCTCAATTCGGAGATTCATGTGCTCGGGCATCACCGCGACGTACTCCTCGCGACGCTCGCTTCGGCTGTCGTCAACGATGCGGATGTCTACCCGCTCTGAAGACACCACTTTCTTGCCGACCTCGCGACGTTCGCTCGGGCCATCAGCGATAGGAATGAGCAAAATGGGACCGACGATGCGCTGCGCCTGGCCCCAGGAATGGGCAATGTCCTCGACCGCCTCGTCGCGATAAAGCTCCCGATCTTGAACAGTGCACCGCACGAGCCCGAGCGGAATCATCGACGCGCCTATGAGGAGGGCGACGACGACGAACCGCAGTGAAACGGAGCGCGGATTGAGTCCAATACCCCGCATGCTCTTGGTTGAGGGAGGCGACTCGGACTCTTCCACGCCCACGGACAACTCCACGTTTCGCTGCAGACGAACAAATGGTAGGGGAGCACATTAACCGGAAAGTGCAGGAAATCCGCAAAAAGCGGGAGACGTTCATTCCGAGCTGCCAGCCAGGGCCACGCAAAGGTGGAGCGGCGATCCGCACTCGCCCCTTGAGATCAAGCCGAGCAGGTGGTCTCGCCCTCCCTGACGCGCAGGCTGTCAGACAATCTCTCCGCCTCGCGCAACCGTTTCAGGGCCTCGTCCCGCGAGACGAGTGACGGCGCTCGTGGCAAACCCGCTATCGCCCGATCCAGCCAATCGGCCTGCGAATGATCCAGAAAAGTGATCGTGCCCTCGCACACGGTCGCCACCAGTTTGTGCTGCTGCCCCGAGTTGTCCAGGAAGTAGACAACGTCAGCGATGCCGGCGACTCGGCGCGCGTTTTCCAACGAACGGGGAAGCCGCTTTTCCTGGGCCTGTCGCGAAATGTCGTGACCTCCCGATGCGACGCGAAACGTGACTCGGCTCCTGGCTGTCTTTGTCGACTGGATGCCGATGAACACCACGACGATACGAAAGCCCGCCGCACGCGCGGAGGAAACGCTGCGAAGGATCTCCTGGCTCGACAGCGTGGTTTCCCGCACGAACGGCTTTCGGGCCGCGATCAGGGATCGCGTACGCCGGATCACTTCTCGTCCAGCCCGCACTTCCGCCGCGGTCTGGCTCTAGGTCGCCGCCAACCGTCTCGCGATATCGTCCGCATTCAGGTATTCGCCGGCCTCATAGCCCGCATCCAGAAAGCGGCGGTACGCCGTGGTCTTGCCCGACCCGTTCGGGCCCGCAAACAGGGTGAAGCGCGGCCGGTCAGTGGTATCGAACGCCATCCAGCGAGACCTTGTACTGCCGGAACAGGGCCAGGACGGCTTCTCGATCATCCGGGTCCGGCATCGGCGTGTACGACCCGTCGGGGTGATAAAGCACGGTCTCGCCATCGATCTCGATCACGCGCGATATCCCCAACCGGTCGCATTCCTCGTTGAATTTGCGGCCACCCTCGTCCAGGACCGCCATGAACTCGACCGGATCAAGATCCTCGATGTACTTCTTCCTGGTCGGCTTCGGCATCGACTGTCCCCCAATCCGAGCGTCGCGGCTTATCCGTCCATCAGCGATTGGGCGAACATGTAGCGATTGCCGTTCGGGTCGAGGAACGTCGCCAGCTTGACCATGCCGGGAAGCTCAATCGTTTCGCCTTCGAACTGCACGCCTTTGGCCTCAAGTTCGGCGCGCGCGGCGTCGATGTCTTCGACCCCGAACACGGGCGTCGCACCGCCGGTCCCCTCAGCGCCCTGGTTGAGGCCGATGGTGACGCCCTCGGCGGGTGTGCTTACCTCAGCCCAGCCAGCTTCGGCGACCTTGAACATTTCCTGGAAGCCCAGCTTGTCGGAGAACCATGCCAGTGATGCATCGAGATCCTGCACGGGGATGGAAAGGGTGATCGTGCCGTCGTAGTCGGGCATGGGTACTCCTTGTTGGATCCTCCAACGGTGACCTTGAGACTTGCCGGGCGCAAGTGTGCCGCGTCACGATGGCGTTAGGAAGCCCGTTCCCGTCCGTTCCCGTCGAGCATCGCCCCGAACCGAACCGAACCGAACCGAACCGAACCGGACCGGATCGAGATCTTCCGTGTATTTCTTGCTAGTCGGCGACACCGGCCGCTCCTGTCAACAGAGTCACTTTCGTCATTGCCCGTCAACAGAAAAAAGGGGGAGCAGGCGGCATCCGCCCGCTCCCCCAGCGTGAACTCACTGCTTCAGGCGAACCAGTTCGTTCAGCACGCTGTCCAGGCCGCCGTAGACCGACAGGTTGCCGACCTTCTCGGTGACCTTTTCCAGCGTCTCCAGCTCTTTCAGCCGCAGCGCCACGGCGTTGTTCTCCATGACCTTGGCCGTGTTGAGCAGCGACCGCGTCGCGTTGGTTTCCTCGCGACGTCGGATCACGTTGGCCTGCGCCGCTTTCTCGGCTTCCACCACCTTGCCGAGCAGGTCTTTCATGTCGCCCGGCAAAATGATGTCCTTGACGCCGACGCTTTCGACGGCGATGCCGATCTCGGCGAAGCGTTCGCCGACGCGCTCGGCGACAATCCGGTCGATCACCGACTTGTCCTCCAGCAACGCATCGAGCGTGCGCGTGCCGACGGCGGCACGCAGACCGAACTGGATCTCCTTGTACAGGTGATCCAGCGGATCCTTCGCCGCGCGCACGGCCTTTTCCGCGTCCACGAACCGGTAGGTCGCCGTCAGGTTGACGCGCAGGCTGACCTTGTCTCGGGTCAGGATTTCCTGACCCTGCACGTCCAGCGTCTTCACGCGCAGGTCCACGACCTCGACCTTCACGGCGGGTCCGTATGTCCAGAACGCGTGCGCGCCCGGCTCCAGCGAACCGGTCAGCTTGCCGTCGACATACAGCAGCCCGACGTGCCCGTCCGGCACCTCGCGCGTATGAACGCCGTACTGGCCCAATCCTCGAAGAGGGCTCAAGGATGCGAGTTCCCGGGCGAGCTTCGCGTCAAGTGCGAGTCCCGCGTCCAGGTCGAACCGGTCCACGCGCGTCTCCACCGGACCCTTCCAGTAGAGCCTTCGCTCCGCCGGACCGATGACCTCGGCGATGCGCGCGTTCTGGTATACGACCGCCACTTCGCTGGCATCCGTTTCGACCAGCGTGAACAACCGATCGATGTCCGCGCGCTCGGCCTCGACCAGGTAGTCGACGAGCCGGTGCGCGAACATCGGCTCCGCCAGGTCGAAACGCTCTACGTTGTAGCGTCGGCGAAGCCCGCGAAAGCGGTACGTACCCGGTTCAAGAAAACGGATGAAGTCTCCGTCCTTGAACAGGAGTCCGCGTTCGTGCTTCAGCACGATGAATTTCTGAACAAACAACATGGCCTGCCCTCCTCTTCTCTCTCCAAAAAAATGCGCCCGCTCCCACAACACCGTCGCGGACCGATGGTGCCGACGCATCGGACGTACCGCGCGCGGGCGACGCTCTCTCGCCTCAAGTCCCTCGAGAGGGATGAAGCGTTCAAGCGACGCCTCGCGGGCGATCCGCCGGATACGACTGCCGCTGGCTCGGCAGGAGCCAAGCCAGCCCACCCGTCGGCTCCCTCGTTGCCGCGCCTGCCATTCAAGGGCAGGCACCGGGAGCGGGCGCCCGTGTAACGAATAACGCCCGTTACCAGCGATATGCACGGCTATCAGCCGTGTGACCTCTTTGAAGGAAGTCGACAATTGGAATGCCGGAATCGAACCGGCAACGCCCAGTTCCCAAAACCGGTGCTCTACCTATTGAGCCAATTCCACAGGTTGGGTGCGCACAGACCGCTCGGTACACACCGTGCGATGGGTAGCGTGAGTGCGCCGGGCGGGATTCGAGAACCCGCGCCATCAGAACGCCGCACGCCGCCCAACCCCAGGTCGGACGAGGCATTCGCCTCGGCCCTCGCCGCACCGGAAACCCGGCGCGGCGCGATCCAGATGTTTCGTCAAGCCATAAAAAAAGCCCTGTTCGATAACCGACCAGGGCTCTCTTCCCTGGAAGGTCGAAAGCGCCGCCTTCCAGGAACTACTTCAAGGAAAGTCAACGCACCGTGGTTTCGTCCTCGCACGCACGCGCACCGCCGCAGTCGATGGACTGCGACGGTAGCGACGCACTCGGCAAATGGGCGCCGAGAGGACGCTTTGCTGTTGCCAGAATCAATGAATTCACGTTCCCCAAAATCCGCTTGTCCCGATGGGAGGCGCGCGAGTATAGGGGCCGCTCACGGCTTGTCAACACTCACTCACTTGCCATTCTTGCCATTCTTCTCTTGCCATTGGTCCTTCTATACCTCCTGCTGTTGAAGCAGCACAACTGCTGGCTGGCTGTTTCGCCATTCCGGTCCATCGGCGAATGCCAGGGCGAATTCGAGCGGTGTGACGTCGCGCACTTGTCCCTCGCAGTTGGATGCGCCCAGGGTCTCGAACTGCACGCTGGCGCGCAGCGCCAGGTCCGCACCGTGCGCCAGCAACAGTTCGAGAAACGGCAAGCAGTGGCCACCCGGCGAGATTGCCGACCAGGATGCGACGGTGTGAAAGATCGGGCTCTGGCCGTGGCTGCCCCCGGCGCGTGCGTTGATATCAGCGCCGCGTGACAACAGCAGTCGCCCCATCTCGACCTCATTGTAATCCGCGGCGATGTGCAGCAGTGTTGGCCCGGGACGGTTGAACGGGAGCCACAGGCAGTCGACCTCTTCGAAGCGCCGATGCACGAGCTGCGGGTCCGCATCGAGCAGCGCCGTCAGCAGATCGATACGGCCGCGCTGGATCGCCATGACCGCCTCGGGCTGATCGTGCGTCGCGCCGGCGTCGAGCAGCAACTCGATGACCGCATGCTTGTCGGGCTTGCGCGCATATGTCCCCATGGCCATACGAAGCGGCGTCTCACCGCCCGCTTCGAGATTGGGGTCGGCGCCGAGTTCAAGCAGCAGCGCGACCGTGTCCGGCGCTTCGTTCAGCATTTCGGTCGTCGCGAGCAGCGGAGTGCCGACGTAGGAAATGTCTTCTGCCGTCGCGGCGTTTACATCGGCGCCATGCTCGACGAGCAGGCGAACCATGTCGATCTTGCCCATTGCGGCTGCACGAAAAAGCGCCCTTGGCGCCTGGGCCAGGTGTGGCTCTCGGGCCAGCATCGCTCTTGCGACGTCGATGTCGCCGTTGTTGGCCGCGGCGACGAATGCGCCAACGGATTCCACGAGGAACGTCTTGAGCCTGGCCCAACTCGCGTAGCCGAGTTCGCGCGCAATGACGAGTTGGGCATCATTGAGTTTGAAGTTCGCTCTGTCCTTGACGTACGGCGCGACGCGCTCGAGCGCGGCCCGGTCGTTGTCCCGGACAGACTTCAGCAGTGACTTTGCCTGCTTCTTGAGGTTCTCCAGGTTCGAACCTGGATATCGGGTAGTCATGAATGACCTCCTTTCATCAAGCCCAATATCCGCACCTTGGACAGAAAAGAGGATCGTGTCGTATCTCTACAACCAGATGGGCATGGCCCTACCCGCGGATCGGGTGCGCTCTGGGGCGCACGCATTCACCGTAACTCTATCCATGGATACCTGCAACACAGGTTTATGCACGGCCGCACTGGCCGTGCCAGGCCATGCCTCGCCTGGCGCCTCCCGCGAAGCCGGTCTGATTCATGACGATGACTCCAATGTCCACGCCTTCGGCGAGTTCGTCGAGAGCCCATTCCACAACCTGCTCCGGGCTTCGCCCCCGCTCAAGCTCGGCGTAGGCCCGATAGGCCAGCAGAGATCTGGCGATGTATTCGCCGTCGCCCGTCGCGGCGATGGCGCCGTGTACACCGGCAAACAAGCCGCAACCGGGCAAGGGGACATCACCCACACGCCCGCGCAGAACCGTCGTTGTGCCCCCGGTGCTGAGGCCGCACGCAAATCCCTTACCATCCCATGCGACACTGCCTACCGTGTCACAGCCCAGGGCCTCGCGTAACGGCGTATCGTAGTTCCAGGCCCGTTCCAGCTCGGACCTCGACCATTCCCCAAGCGCACCGGTAACGGCCAGTACTTTCCGGAGCCGCGACTGCGCTGCCGGTGTCACCGGATCATGGTCGGCAAAGCCGCAGCGACGGGCAAATGCAGTGGCACCGTCCGCCACAAGCACTATTTGAGGGGTCCCAAGCAGGCGTTCGGCGACAGCGACGGGGTTCCTGACCCGCTCGATGGCAGCCACTGCGGCAAAGTTCCCGCCGCTCGTCATGCATGACGCATCCATCTGGATGGTCCCGTCCAGGCGGAGGTTCGAGCCGGTTCCGGCGTTAAAGCGTACGTCGTCTTCGAGACACTGCGTCGCCGCGATGGCGGCGTCCAGCGCGCCGTTACCGCGGGCGATGGCGTCGAGACCCGCCTGGCACGCATTCCGGGGACCGTCTGAATGGGCCGGATTCGAACCCGAGCCAGCATGACATACAACCGCCGGCGCGTTGCTCAATGGGATCAATACTGGCACATGGAGAATGTAATCCAGTACTCCGACGCTAACAATCGATTCCAAAACTGTACCGCCTGAACGGTCCGCTTGTGTTCGCCGTCAGCATCGGCCTCTGGCTCGCCGCCGGCTTCAGCGGCGCGATGCCGCGGGACTGGCTCTGGCAGCATCGCTGGTCCGGCGTCGCGGGCGCTTTCGTGCCGGGCCTGGCGATTGCCGCCGCTGTCGCATTGTCGGCACCGGGAAAGGGGCAAGCCCTGCTGCAAGACCTCTACCTGGGTCGGCGCGCCGATCCCAGATGTTCGGCGGCAGGGCCGACGCCAAGATGCTCCTCTACCTGGTCGGCGCCGTCCATCTCGAACTCAATCTGCTCTCGTTCGCGGCGCATCACTTCCTCGCCTACCTCGGCGAGTTCCCCATGGCCTGCGGTCTCGCCCTCTCTCTCGGCTGGCCGCTCATGCTCGGCCCCCGACTGTACCCCCTCTACTACGTGGCGCTGCTCTCTTTCCGCGCGCGCGATGACGACGGCG
Organism: Pseudomonadales bacterium; assembly: GCA_963668365.1. GTDB lineage: Bacteria > Pseudomonadota > Gammaproteobacteria > Pseudomonadales > Azotimanducaceae > VXNE01. The sequence goes on along the minus strand of OY764266.1, from coordinate 1,673,839 downwards.
CTGCGCCTGGAATCATGGACCGCTGTGGGAGCAATACCGGGCGCAGGTGCCGTGGCGCATCGTGCCGAAGATCTACTAGCGTCGTCGTGTCCCGCAGCCCGGGAATAGGTATGCTTTTCATCACCCGACTCTCCCAGCATGGATATGGTCGCGCGCAAGACGAGAATAGCCGTTGGCAACGAGGCCCCCGATTTCGTCCTGCCGGCGGCGGGCGGAGAGACCTTTTCGCTCAGTTCCCTGCGCGGCCGCAAGGTGGTGCTGTTCTTCTATCCGATGGACGAGTCGCTGGGCTGTACGATGCAGGCCCGCGGGTTTCGCGACCACTACGACGAGTTCGTCGCATCGGGCACGGAAGTGGTCGGTGTCAACAGCGGTCGGGGCGAATCCCACGAACGCTTCGCCGATCACCATTCTCTCCCCTTCCCCGTCCTGAGCGATCCCGGCAACAGGGTTCGCCGCCTGTATGGCGCGTTCACCGGGCCGGTCCCCGGACGGGTCACCTACCTGCTGGACGAGAACGGCGTCGTGCGCGACATGTTCTCGTCGATATTCCGGCCGCTGGAACACATACGCCGCGCCCGGGAGTGGATCGGTTCGGAGCGGACCCGGGGCCAGTAGTCGGCACAGCCCACGGGGGATCCCACCCCGGGGTTTGCTCTGAGCACCGAAATGGTGGAGAGGCTGATCAAGGCCGCTTGGTTCGCGGATTCAGACACGCCGCCAGACAAATTCGTCGTGCTTGTCGACGTGGATCAATCAGATCCTGCGGAGCTTATTCAGATCTTCAAGGTTGAATTGCCCCCTCGTCTGCCAAACATCCGCGTGGAGATTCTGTTTGCTTATGCTCAGCAACACCTCGAAGCTTGGTATTTCGCCAACGCCGAACGATTGAGGGCTTTCTTGGGAAGAAGCCTTGGTAGTGTGGACACGTCGAAACCAGACGAGATTCCGAACCCGAAGCTACATCTCAAGCATTTGCTTGGAACTCGTGTTTATACGGCCCGTGTTTCCGAGGATATCGCTCGCTCTCTCGATCCGAATACCATCGCACAACGTAGTCCGAGCTTCGGCGAATTCCTTGAGGCTGTTATCGACGGAGGCGGGGCCCGTCGGAGTGCCTGAATTGGACGCAGGTCTTTCGGTTCCCTTTCCTGACGTCCTTTTCGAGGTCCCGCCTAACTGAGTCCCGCGCCCTTCACCTACAGCAGCGGCGCGATCACCAGACTGACGATCGCCATGACGTTGATCAGGATGTTCATGCTCGGCCCGGAGGTGTCCTTGAACGGGTCTCCGACCGTGTCGCCGACGACCGTCGCGGCGTGAACGTCGGAACCCTTGCCGCCGAGATTGCCTTTCTCGACAAACTTCTTCGCGTTGTCCCAGGCGCCGCCGGCGTTGGCCATGGTGAGCGCCATCAAGACGCAGCCTAGCAGGGCGCCGCCGAGCGCGCCGCCCAGCGCTTCCGCGCCGATGCCGAATCCGATGACCGGCGGCACCGCCACGGCGATGGCGCCCGGCAGCAGCATGCGCTTGAGTGCGGCGGACGTCGCGATGTCTATGCACTTGGCGTTGTCCGGCTCCGCGGTGCCCTCGAGCAGACCGGGGATTTCCCTGAACTGCCGCCGGATTTCCTGAATCATCTCCATGGCGGCGTCGCCGACCGAGGTCATGGTGATGGAGGCGATCAGGAACGGGATCAGGCCGCCGAGGAAGAGTCCGATCAGAACCTCGGGGTTGCCGATGTGCAGCGAGAAGTCGCCGCCGCGGTTGTAGGAAACGGTTTCTACGAAGGCGGCGATGATGGCGAGCGCGGCCAGCGCCGCGGCGCCGATGGCGAAGCCCTTGCCCATGGCGGCGGTGGTGTTGCCGAGTTCGTCCAGCGAGTCCGTAATCGCGCGGGTGTCTTCGCCGAGGCCGGCCATCTCCGCGATGCCGCCGGCGTTGTCGGCAACCGGCCCGTAGGCATCCACGGCCATGGTCATGCCCACGGTGGCTAGAAGCCCCACTGCGGCGATGCCGACGCCGTAGAGTCCGGCGAGTTCCGTCGAGACGAAGATGATGCCGCAGATGGCGAGGAGCGGTATGACCACGGACTGCATGCCCACCGCGAGGCCGGTGATCATGACGGTGGCAGGCCCGGTTTCTCCCGCCTTGGCGATGCGTTCGATGGGTTTCGACGACGTGTAGTACTCCGTGGTGAGACCGATAATCATGCCCCCGGCGGCGCCGGCCACGACGGACCACCAGATGGCCGTCGAAACGTCGAGCAGGTTGTTGATGACGAAATAGGCCGCGGCGACGAACATGACCGGCGAGACCATCATCCCGATGCGCAAGGCGAGCGCGGCGTTCGAGGACGAACGGCTGCGCACGATGCCGATGCCGATGATCGAGCAGATGAGGCCGGTGGAGGCGAGCGCCAGCGGCAGGAACATGAGCGCGCCGCGGGCGTCGGGTTCCGCGAGGCCGGTGGTCAGGTTGTCGAGCATGACGAGGCTCAGGGTCGCCGCGATGGCGATGGACGCGATCATGGCGCCGCAGTAGGACTCGAAGATGTCGGAGCCCATGCCGGCTATATCCCCGACGTTGTCGCCGACGTTGTCGGCTATGACGCCGGGGTTGCGGGGATCGTCCTCCGGGATGCCCTGCTCGAGCTTGCCGACCAGGTCGGCGCCGACGTCGGCGCTCTTGGTATAGATGCCGCCGCCGACACGGGAGAACAGCGCGACGCTGGAGGCGCCCATGCCGAATCCGTGTATGTGGTGCGCCGTATGCGGATCGCCGCCGAAGAAGTAGTAGACGATGCCCAGGCCGAGAAGGCCGAGGGAAGCCACCGCCAGGCCCATGATGGAGCCGCCGAAGAAGGCGACCGAGAGTGCCTCAGGGGCACCCTGCGTGTGCGCCGCCGTAGTCGTGCGCACGTTGGCCTTGGTGGCCGTATACATGCCGATCCACCCGGCGCCGGCCGAAGACAGCGCGCCGACGATGAAGGCGATGGCGGTCGAAGGACCGAGTCCCGGCGAAGCAAGCAGGATGATGATCAGAACCCCGGCGAAGAGCGCCAGCATCAGGTACTCGCGGCGCATGAAAATCATCGCGCCGAGATGGATCTGATCGGCGATGTTGCGGACGTTGTCCTCGCCTTCGGCATATCGCTTGACCAGCGCATAGACGATGAAGGCGCACGCAAGTCCGACGAGGCCGAACACGGGCGGAAGGATCGTTTGCTCCAGCATGGCTCCCCTTAAACGTTGATTCTCTGTGATGGACCGCTAGCGGTCCGCCTCGGGGCCACCGTGCGCGGCGATGGCGGACCGACGGGCGCCACGCTCGGCGCACGGTGTATCGCTATGGGTCGATTGGGCGCGACATGATACCGAAGGCGCGGTTTCGAACAAGCGCGAGGAGCACCCAAAGTTGGACCTTGCGATGTCGCGTCGGGCTTGTGCCTGAAGTCTCAGCCTCTCCGGCGACGTATCCCTTGCGGATGTGCTATTAGACCCTTGCTTGAGGATCCGGTCGAGTCGCCTGTCAAGCTCTTTTCTGGGCGCTGGGGTTGGCGATGACTCACCGCCACTCTCCCCGAAGACGCCGCACGTAATCATCGGCTTCCTCGTCCGCCCAGATGTCCTTGCCCAGGCCGTGAAGGGACAGGATGGGATCTGTCTCAGTCTCGTCGCCGTCATTGCCCGAGTCACCGCAGCAGGAGTCGAGCGGTTCCTTGTAGACGGACGAAATCCCGCCTTCCTCTGGCAGATTCTTGTTTGCTGCACCGCCGCATTGACTCACTATTCTTGCCTCCAAAACAAAAGACTGAGACCCGAAGCCAGCGCTTAGCCCTGTGCCAGCAAGGCTCGCAGGTCGATGATCGCCGCGTTGGCGCGGGAGATGTACGACGCCATGACCAGCGAATGGTTCGCGGTGAAGCCGAAACCGGTGCCGTTCAGGATCATGGGGCTCCAGATCGTCTTCTGCGTACCCTCGAGTTCGCGCACGATCTGCAGCAGGCTGACGCGGGCGTTCTTGTCCTCCAGCACCTCGGCGAAATCGCGTTCCACGGCGCGCAGCATGTGCAGCAGCGCCCACGCTTGGCCGCGGGCTTCGTAGAACACGTCGTCGATTTCGAACCAGCTTGTCTGCAGTGCCGCGTCGGACGGCGTCGGCGTTGACTGCGCCGCCGCTCGGTCGCCCGCCAGGCCCACATCGAGCTGCCGCTTGCCGACGCTCGCGGATAGCCGCTGCGACAGGCTGCCGAGCCGCGTTTCGACGGCGGTCAGCCAGGCGCGCAGGTTGTCGGCGCGGGCGTAGAACTGCGCCTCCGGCCGGTCCGCGTCGGAGAGGCGCGCCCTGTAGCCCCGCAGGTACTCCACGCCGTCGCGGTACTCATCCTCGGTTCGCGGGAATATCCAGCTATCGTTGTTGAAGAAGAACTTGCCCTCGGCGAGTGAAAGGTCGGGATCCTCGGTGGACTGGCTCTGCGAGCGGCTCAGGTCGGCCCGCATGACGCGGCTCATGTCCCGCATCTGCACGATGACGCCGAACTCCCAGTTCGGCACGTTGTCCATCCACACGCTGGGCGGGAACAGGTCGTTCGCGAGGTAGCCGCCCCGCTTGTCGAGCAGAATCTCGCCCATGCGAATGAGCGTGGAGGTCGTGATGGCGCCGGTGACGAGGTCTTCGCCCGACGCGTTAGCAGCCTCGCGCGCGACTTCGACCACGTCGAAGGTATCGGGCTCCGCATCCCACCACCACCAGAAGAACGTGACGATGAGCAGGTACGCGCCGACGGCGATCCCCGCGGCGCGCGCAACCCAGTTGGCCTGCGCGGACGTCTCCGGGCTGGCCTGCCAGAATTTCCAGTTCAACTTGCCTCCTTGGAGAACGAGCGCGTCCTAGGGCGCCGTCTCCGGCAGCAGGAAAACAACGACGCGCGGCGGGTGGCCGATCACGATCTCGCCGCGGATTCGCCTGTCGCCGCGAGCATCGTTCAACCGCGCGTAAATCCAGCGCCCTTCGACGTCGGATCCGGCGCGGATGATAACGCGCGCGTTGGGCATGCGTGCGTGAACACCGAAACGGGCCAACGCGGCGGCCGAGGCCTGGCCCCTCGCGCGCGCATTGTCCCGGGACAGATCCAACTGCAGGCGTTCGGCGTTGTGCAACTGATGGAGCTGGGTGTTCGCGGAAGGCAGGGAAGGGTGGTTCGCATCGGCCCTCGCGGCCCGCTCGAGCAGGAGCCGCGCGACTGTCCAGCGCTCCTGGCGGATGGCCTCTCGCGCCCGCTGGATGAACGTCTCGGTGATGCGTTCGATGCCATACAGGGCGTCCGGATTGTCGGGTTCGATCTCGAGCGCCGCGAGGTACAGTGCGTGCGCATCGTCCGGCGCGCCGAGCAATCGGTCTTCGGAAAATGCGGCCTCCGCGCGGTCCAGGATGGGGTTGACGTCAGGTGGTTCGACGACAGGCGGCGGGGCCGCTTGCTCGACGACTTCCACCGGCGGCCTCTGCGGGCAGCCGATCAGCAGCGCGGCCGCGAGCAGCGCCAGGCAGGTTCGAAACAGGACGGATCGGTCCAACGGTAGATCGTACGGCGGAAAGGACCGGAACATATAGCGGCGGGAAGAACACTTCAATTGGCGTCTCGGTGATGCCATATTGGCACGCATGCCTGTGCGCCGAATCGGAACCGCCATGCTCCTGGCTCTCGTCCTGGCGTGCCCGTCCGCGCGCGCGGCAACGGAACTGAAATCGGGGCCTGACCCGCTTGCCGTGAAACGGGAACGGCGGGAAGTCCTGGCAGTCGACCAGGCTTTTGCCCTTTCGGCTGAGCTTTCCGAAGACGGCTTCCTGGTCGCGGCCTGGCGCATGCCCGACGGCTATTACCTGTACCGGCACCGGTTCGCTTTCTCGGGTGAAGACGGCGTACTCGGCAGCCCGGTCATTCCCGCCGGTGAACCGAAGACCGACGAGTTCTTCGGCGACGTGGAGGTGTACTACGGCGAGGTCACCGTGCGCGTGCCGATCCTCGACCGGGGCGATGGCGACATCGAAGTGGCGATTGGGTACCAGGGCTGCGCGGACTTCGGATTCTGCTATCCGCCCGAGGAGAAGCGTTTCAGGTTCGCGGACCCGGCACCGTAGCGCCGGCGTCCGTGGCGACGGGCGTGTGATAGTCTGCCGCCCCGTTCCAGTACCGGCATTCTCCGAGAGGCAACCGATGAAGCTCTACGACAGCGAGCCGGCGCCGAACCCGCGCCGCGTCCGCATCTTCATGGCGGAGAAGGGCATCTCCTGCGAGACCGAGCAACTCAATATCGTCCTGGGAGAGAACTTGAGCGACGACTTCCTCGCTGTGAATCCCCGGGGCCTGCTGCCCACGCTCGTGCTCGACGACGGCACGGTTCTCGACGAGTCGGTCGCCATCTGCCGCTATCTCGAGGAAACGCACCCCGAGCCCCCGTTGATGGGCACGGATGCCGTGAGCAAGGCACAGATCGAAGCGCGCCAGCGGCACATGGAGTTCGAAGGTCTCCTGAGCGCCGCCGAGACGTTTCGAAACGCCTACCCGAGGTTCTCGAAGCGGGGACTCGGTGGGAACGTGGGCGAGGTCGACGCCATCCCCGCCCTGGTCGAACGCGGCCAGGCATCCCTGCTGCGCTTCTACCACAGGCTGAACGCGCATCTCGGCCAGTCCCAATATGTTGCGGGAGACGCGTTCACCATCGCGGACATCACGGCACTCTGCGCCGTCGATTTCGCCTCGATGGCGGCCCGCGTCCCCGTGCCGGAGAACTGCGAGAACGTGGCGCGCTGGCACGCGGAAGTGTCGGCGCGCTCGAGCGCGAGCGCTTAATCAGACAAGGAGAGAACAATGTCGGAACCATTCAAGATCGGGCTGATAGGAACGGGCGGAATATCGCGGGCGCACCTGCCCGTATACGAGCAGTTTCCGGAACAGGTAAAGCTGACCGCTGTCTGCGATATCGTTGAAGAGGCGGCGCGGGAACGCGCCAAAGAAGCCAACGTCGATGACATCTATCTCGACTACGAGAAGATGTTGCGGGAAGCGGATATCGACGGGGTAGACATCTGCACCAGTCACCATACCCACGCGCCGATCGTGATTGCGGCGGCCGAGGCCGGCAAACATGCCCTCGTCGAAAAGCCCATGGGCAACAACATGCAGGAGTGCCGCGACATGATCGCCGCCGCCGACAAGGCGGGCGTTACCTTCATGATCGCCCACATGCTGCGTTTCTCGCCGTCAACAGAGGCAGTGCGGCAGCTCCTGGCGGCGGGGGAACTCGGAGAGATCCGGGCGGCGCGTATCGACATCCTGATGAACGCCGTCGGGAGACTGCGGGAAGGGCACTGGATGCTTGATGGGAATGCCGGCGGAGGTATCGGCATGACCAACACGATTCACGAAGTGGACCTCGTGAGGCACCTCGTCGGGGACGTGAAGCGCGTCAACGGCGTCACGAGGACAGTCTCGCCCCGACTCAAGAACAATGCCGAAGACATTCTCTGTGCCACGCTCGAGTTCGAGAACGGAGCTGTGGGGACGGTGCTCTGCTCCTGGTGTGCGGTGCGGGGGCCGGTATCCCAGCAGTACACGCTCCTTGGGGACAAGGGCGCCCTGCACTCCCTGCCGGTATTCCCGATCTATCGGGGCGACCACTTCGGTCCGGTCGTGGTCTCGTCTCCGGAGCGCGACGAGCCGGGAACCGAACCCGTGATGAACCGGCGCGAGCCGGGAAGGCCGATGCGGAGTATGGAAGACATCATGGGCCACTATCACCAGCTTGCGCCCGGCACCTGGGGGCTGCCCAGCGACGACTGCTTCACCAATGAGATTCTGCACTTCGCCGAGTGCTCCCGGGAGGGCAAGGAGCCGATCAGCAGCGGCAAGGACATCCTGGGTTCGATGAAGGTGCTGTTTGGAATCTACGAGTCGGCACGCACCGGCAAGGCAGTGGACCTGGCGAGTCTCTGAGCGGGGATTCGTCCCTCGGCCACAAGCTTCGCGGGCCAAGGACCCACATTGACCGACTAGCGCCATAGAACCGGACACTTCTATTTGTTGACAACAATGGACAGTGCGAGGTGTTGACAGCTTCGCGCAGGGGGGGGGGTACAATGGTCCTGTTACGTGAGAGGACACCGTCGGCGCGGCATCGCTCGTCGGCGAGTGGTGTAGCAACCCCGCCCCCCGGGCGATGCAACGTCGCCGGTTTGATCCTTACGACCAGACTGGAGGGGATATTGATGACTACCTATTCTATGAACCGGGGACGGTTCATCATTGCGGCGTTGGCCGCGATCGGCACGATCTTCTGCCTGCCCGCGTCGGCCCAAACCGACGAAGAAGCGGCCGAAGACGGTTCAATCGTCGAGGAGATCGTGGTCACCGCCACGTACCGCGACACCCAACTGATGGACACGCCGCTGACCATCTCGGCATTGACGGATGTCGACATCGAGCAGCGGGGCGTCGAGGACATCACAAGCCTGTTTCTGGCGATCCCCGGATTGAACTACGGCAACGCCACGAACACCTGGCACAGAGTCGTGGCGCGCGGGATCGCCCAGTTCCGGGCCCCGACCTCGCCGGTGTCGATTTATGTGGACAACGTACCCGTCACGGGCACGAGCTCCCGGCAGCCGCGGCTTCCGAATTTCGACCTGGAGCGCATCGAGGTGCTCAAGGGGCCGCAGGGCACGCTCTACGGCGAAGGCAGCATGGCGGGGGCGATCCGCTACATCACCAAGAAGCCCAATCCGGCGGGCTTCGACTGGGCGTTCACGACGAGGATTTCGGACCCGTCGCATTCTGGTGACATGGGGTGGCGCATCGACTCCATGATCAATGTCCCGCTCGGGGAGCGGCTGGCGGCGCGTATAACCCCCTATGCGCGAAATAAGGCCGGTATCCTCGATAAGGTGGGGCCGGAAATCATTGAGGATGTCGATGGGATCGACGAGAGGGGAGTACGGGCCCAACTCGCCTTCTATCCCACCGACACGCTAACGCTCAATGCGACGTATTACTATGTCGAAAGCGATATCGGCGGCCCTGGGATTGCCTTTCACTGCTTCTCGGAGGAACGCCCCGCAGACGGCAATTTCCCTCGGGGTGACCAACTCCCCCAAGTACCGCAATATCCCATCATAGGGGGTTGCGAAACTGGGGAGAACGGTACGTTCGACGGAGAGACTCAGAGATACAAAGACGGCCCGTCCCACGTCTACGTGACGCACATGGCCTCGCCGCAATTGAAAGACGGTGGAAATTCGTGGTCGACGATCATCAACCTCAGCGCCGAGTGGGAGCTGCCGTGGGCAGACTTGATGGCGGCCTCGGGGTTTTACGAGCACGACATCACCTTTGCGGAGGAGCAGAGCGTCGGCGGTGCCTTCGGGACCATCGACGGGGGACTTTGGGACAGACGAACCGATGCTGCATGTGCGTTAGTAGGTTGCGGGACCGGTGGATTCTGGGGCCGTAGCAGTGTCCGCGCCAATTCGAGCCTTAATGAACGCTGGGCCACTGAGGCGCGCCTCGTCTCCAACACGGACAGCCGGTTGGACTGGAGCGTCGGTGTCTACATCCAGCGCATCGACATCGATCCTGATCCAAGGCTTTGGGAGCCTTGCGGCTCACTGGGGGTGGTAAGTGGAACCGCCTACGCGAACACTGCCGCCGGTGTTCCTGCGGTTACGGAGAATGGGGATCCTGTGGTCTGCACCGGGGGCTTCACGTTCAACCCCGATGTCATGACGCTCGAGCAGATGCGGCAGGTCCACAATCTTTTGCAAGGTGTCGGGCGCAGGAGCAGCGCCAGCTATCAAGACCGGGATTCGCAGGCCATCTTCGGCGAGGTGGGCTATCGCATAAGCGATCAGTTCCATGTCCTGGCCGGAGTGCGCTACGCGGAAAGTACGGTGGAGTTGTTTCGCGGCCCGGGAGGCATGTGGGTACCGCAGAGCGAGACGAACCCACGCGCCGAGCCGGCGACGCAAGATAAATTGGCGCCGAAGGTCACCCTTAGCTGGCGGCCCAACGACGATACGATGGTCTACCTCACGTATGCAGAGGCGTTCCGCACTGGAGGCATAAACACAGGGCTCGTGTCCCGAGTGGACGACTATGAGGATGCCGCCGCCCGGGGCGTCGCTGGCGCCGCGGAGCTAGCTGAAGCCGCCAACCAACTAGTGAACTTCGAAGGCGACGATATAGAGTCCTGGGAGCTGGGGGTCAAGGCGCAGGTCCTGGATGGACGGCTCGACATCATCGCGAGCGTGTATGCCACGGACATCAATAATGCCGTGGTCCGCACCGGCACCAATTTCCCGGCTCTGCCGGATCCCGATAACCCGTTGCTCACCACGCCGTATAACCCGGACGTCAATGCCAACATCGGCAAGGCCGCATCCCAAGGCTATGAATTTGAGCTGCGGGGCAGACTGACCGACTCGTTGCGCTTGCATGCGGGCGGCGCGTATGTCCCCGATGCGGAAACCCAGACGCAGCAGTCGGGCGGGGAGATAGCGGGTGCGGGGGTACGGGTCAACATCGACGCGGGCAACCGCATTAGCTTCACGCCTGTACACTCCTATTTCGCCTCGTTGATGTATGACTTCGAGCTCGCCGGCTTCGATGCGACGCTGCGTGCCGATTCCTACTACCGGGGTACGAAGTTGTTCAGGAGCGAAAACAACGAGCGGCCGACGCCAACCAATCGGTTCCTGAATCTGAAGCTGTTGCTGGCCCGGGACAACTATGAGGTCGGCGTCTTTTTGCAGAATGTCACCGATGCGATCGCCCCCTTTACGCTCGGCAGCAGCGGCTACAACGGCTTCAACCCACCGCGAACACTCGGGTTGCAGTTCAGCTATAACCAATAGCCCTCAGCGCTTGTCGAGTTGGACCATGGCGCAGCCCGCACCGAAAGGTGCGGGCTGTTTCCGTGTGCCCTTCGGTGACCGGGCCTTGAGGTTGCCAGGACGAGGGCTCGAGCCCTTTGTTGCGGTGTCTCTGCATAATCTACACTCCGCCCGGGCTCAACAACGAAGTGACATGCCAACAACACCGTACTTTTCTGTTCAAACAGCGCGGTGAAATACCTCAAGGACCCGTTGGTGGCATTCCTGTTGATCGGCGCCGCGATCTTTGGCGCAGATGCGTGGCGTTCGAGCGGCCCGGAACTCCTGCGCGTCGGACCGCTGGATATCGAACGGCTGCAAAATCAATGGCAATCGCAAATGGGCCGGCCGCCGACTCACACGGAGCTCGACGGCTTGATCGACGCGCATGTTCGGGAAGAGATACTGGTCCGGGAAGCGCGGAAACTTGGTCTCGACGATAACGACGTCATCATCCGGCGCCGTCTCGCTCAAAAGCTGACGTTTTTGACCGAGGATCTCGCGCTACTCGAGCCGCCGACCGATGCGGAGTCTATCGAGTTTTTCCAAACGAACGCCGAGCGCTACCGAATGCCGGCGCGATATTCCTTCTCGCACGTTTACTTCAGTCCCGATGCGCGTGCGACGCCGCGCGAGGATGCGACCGCGGCAGCACACCATGTCGACGAGACCAACTGGCGCACACTCGGCGATCCTTTCATGTTGCAGGACACCTTCGCTAACGTCTCCGAGGCCGACGTTCGCAAGGACTTCGGTCCCAGATTCTCCGAATCACTGGCCAAGCTCACCGTAGACGGTTGGCAAGGCCCGGTCGAGTCCGCCTACGGCTACCACCTGGTGCGCGTCGACCAACGGACCCAGGCACGCGCACCTGGCTACCAAGAGGTGAAAGAGAAGGTCGTGAACGACCTCGACGCGAAACGCCGTGCAGATGCAAACGCGCGCTACTACGAGTCGTTGCGTTCGCGGTACGAGATCGAGGTCGAACGTTGAGGTCCCGGTGGCTGCTTGCGACCGCCGTCTTTTGCGCCGCTTCGGCAACCGGCCACGAGGTCCGGCCGGCCTACCTCGGGATCACGGAAATCAGCCCCGACGTCTTCGAGGTGTTGTGGAAGCAGCCGTTGCTCGGCAATCGCCGCCTGCCACTCGAGCCCGTGCTGCCCGAGCACTGCGTGCTCGAGGTCCGCAGCGTCGACGATGTTCGCAATGCGGCGTTGATTCAACACTGGACGGCCGATTGCGGACCAGGAGGCCTGGTGGGATCCGTAATCGGCATCGAGGGCCTGTCGAGCACGCTCACCGATGTGCTGGTCAACGTTGCGCCGCTCGACGGGACGTCCGTCTCGGCTTTGCTGCGACCGGAGGCGCCCTATTTCACGGTTGACTCGAAAGGACGCGCGAATCTGCCTGGTTATCTGACACTCGGAGTCGAACATCTGCTGTTCGGCTTCGACCACATTCTGTTTGTGATCGGGTTGATGTTTTTCCTCACGAAACCCGGCCCGCTCATCAAGGCGATTACCGCGTTCACGATCGCACACAGCATTACGCTCGGCTTGGCGGCGCTCGAGATCGTGCGGCTCTCACAAGCACCCGTGGAGGCCGTGATCGCATTGTCGATCCTGCTTCTGGCCGTAGAACGTCTGCGTGGTGCCGAGGCGACCATCACCGCCCGCCATACCTGGATCGTAGCGTTCGTTTTCGGACTCCTGCACGGTTTCGGCTTTGCCGGCGCGCTCGCCGACACTGGCCTGCCGAAGGCAAATGCGCTTTGGGCGCTATTCCTGTTCAACCTGGGCGTCGAGATCGGCCAGCTGGTGATCGTCGCCGCCGCGCTCACGGTGGTTGCCTGCGTGCGCCATGCGAAGGTCTTGCATGGAAGTACGCCTCCGGCGACGGGGGAAATGCCGGCACTTCCTCACGCGTCAGCGGCTGGGGAAGCACCCCCGGCTGAAGGCTCCTTGCCGCAATGGCTCATCAACGCACCGCTTTACGGCATCGGTAGCATCGCGTCCTATTGGTTCGTGTCGCGCACGGTGCTGATCTTCTGATGATGGAACATGCGTGCGGGTCATGCGATGGTTACGATGGCTTGACGCGGACAGGGACGGACACGAATTTGGCAAGCAGACACGGGGGATTGACATGTTGCTGACTGCACTATCGACACTGGGGCGCCTCTCTGGTCCGACTCCATCGGGCCGGCGCATGATGACTGGCGCGCTCGGCACATTGGCGGTCGCGGCTTCGTTTTTCGCCATCCAGGCGGGCGCGGAATCGCCGACCCGAAATGCCTACTTCGGAGACCTGCACGTGCATACGAAGTACTCGGCCGACGCCTACAGGTTCGGCGCGCGCACGGGGCCGGACGAGGCGTACGCATACGCCAAGGGCGCCCCACTGCGGCATCCGGCCGGCCAGACCGTCCGCATGCGCGGTGCGCCGCTGGACTTCCTGGCCGTCACCGACCACGCCGAGTATCTAGGTAGCGTCGCAGCGCTTGACGACTCGGCCGACCTATTGCCCGATTCGGAGTCGGGCGACAACCCTGATTTTGCGATCGAGGCTTACAGCGCCTTCAACCGGGCCATCAACGCCGCCGAGATCGATCCTGTGCTTGCGCAAGAGGAGATGCGCCGAGACGCGTGGCAACGGACCATCGAGGCGGCCGAACGCCACTACGCGCCGGGTGAATTCACGACTTTCGTCGGCTTCGAGTACACCTCGGCGCCGGATGGCATGCTGCACCGCAACGTCATCTTCAAGGGCGCGCGCGTACCCGAGCTGCCTTTCGCCGCCTACGATTCCCTCAATCCGGAAGACCTGTGGGCCTGGCTGGACCGGTTGCGGGCGCAAGGCATCGAGGCGCTGGCGATTCCCCACAATACCAATCTGAGCCGAGGGAACTTCTTCCAAACCACCACGTTCGCCGGAGGGCCGATGGATGCGGCCTATGCGCAACTCCGGATGCGCAACGAGCCGATCGTGGAAATGACGCAGGTGAAGGGAACGTCCGAGACGCATCCGCTGCTGTCGCCGAACGACGAGTGGGCCAACTTCGAGGTGCGCGACAGGAGCAGTGACGAGATCAAGGGCGCGTACGTGCGCGACGCGTTGCTGATGGGGCTCGAGCTGCGGCACAGCCAGGGATTCAATCCGTACCGGTTCGGATTCATCGGCTCCAGCGATACCCACAACACGGGTGGGGCCTACGAGGAGCCCACGTATCACGGCAAGATTGGCATTCTCGATGGGCGTCCCGAGTGGCGTTTCACGATTCCCGACAAGGACAATCCTGAACTGAACCGGTTGCCCGGTATCACCACCACCGGATTCGACTGGAGCGCGTCGGGGCTGGCTGCCGTCTGGGCCGAGGCCAACACGCGCGAAGCGATCTATGCGGCGCTGCGGCGCAAGGAGACCTTCGGCACCAGCGGCACGCGGATCCGCGTGAAATTCTTCGCCGGCTACGATCTCGACGCGGCCGACACAAGCGGGCTGTACGCCACCGGGGTCCCGATGGGCGGCGATCTCGAGGCGCGCCCACATGGTGCGCCCCGCTTTTTTGCCTGGGCGTTGCGGGATCCCTCGAGTGCGTGGCTGCAGCGCCTGCAGATCGTCAAGGGCTGGCTCGATGATGGCGTCCGGCGGGAGCAAGTCTATGACGTTGCGTGCGCCGATGGCCTCGAGCCGAGCCCCGACAGCCACCGCTGTCCCGACAACGGGGCCAGCGTGGACCTCGCCACCTGCGACTTCGACTTCGACAAGGGAGCCGTTGAATTGAAGACGATGTGGGAGGATCCGGACTTCGACCCCGACGAGCGCGCCTTCTATTACGTGCGGGTGCTCGAGAACCCAACCTGCCGGTGGTCGACCTGGGACGCGATTCGGTTGGGCGTCCCGTTGCGCGCGGAGAAGCCGCCTACGCTGCAGGAGCGAGCCTGGACGTCGCCCATATGGATCTTGCCGCGGACGGCGATATAGACCAAGTTCGGATTGATGGAATACGTCAACCTCGGCAGATCCGGACTCAAGGTGAGCCGGATCTGTCTTGGCGCCATGAACTTCGGCACATCGAACGACGGCTTGACGCGGACAGGGACGGACACGAGTCCGGCAAGCAGAAACGGGGGATTGATATGTTGCTGACTCCGCTATCGACACTGGGGCGCCTCTCTGGTCCGACGCCATCGGGCCGGCGCATGAGGGCTGGCGCGCTCGGTGCATTGGCGGTCGCGGCTTCGTCTTTCACCCTCCAGGCGGGGGCGGAACCGCCGGTCCGAAATGCCTACTTCGGAGACCTGCACGTGCACACGAAGTACTCGGCCGATGCCTACAAGTCCGGCGCACGCACGGGGCCGGACGAGGCCTACGCGTACGCCAAGGGCGCCCCACTGCGGCATCCGGCCGGCCAGGCCATCCGCATGCGCGGTGCGCCGCTGGACTTCCTGGCCGTCACCGACCACGCCGAGTATCTGGGCAACATCACGGCGCTTGGCGAATCGGCCGACCCGTCTTCCGTTACGAGTCCCGGCGAGGTCACCCCCGACTTTGTGATCGAGGCTTACAGTGCCTTCGGGCGGGCCCTCCACGACGGCGAGCTCGATCCCGGACTTGCGCAGTCGATACGTCGAGACGCGTGGCAACGGACCATTGAGGCGGCCGAACGCCATTATGCGCCGGGTAAATTCACGACTTTCGTCGGCTTCGAGTACACCTCGGCGCCGGATGGCATGCTGCACCGCAATGTCATCTTCAAGGGCGCGCGCGTACCCGAGCTGCCTTTCGCCGCCTTCGATTCCCTCAATCCGGAAGACCTGTGGGCCTGGCTGGAGCGGTTGCGGGCACAGGGCATCGAGGCGCTGGCGATTCCCCACAATACCAATCTGAGCCGAGGCAACTTCTTCCAGACTACCACGTTCGCCGGAGAGCCGATGGATGCGGCCTATGCGGAAGTCCGGATGCGCAACGAGCCGATCGTGGAAATGACCCAGGTGAAGGGAACGTCCGAGACGCATCCGCTGCTGTCGCCGAACGACGAGTGGGCCAACTTCGAGGTGCGCGACAGGAGCATTGACGAGATCAAGGGCGCGTACGTGCGCGATGCGTTGCTGATGGGACTCGAGCTGCAGCACAGCCAGGGATTCAATCCGTACCGGTTCGGATTCATCGGCTCCAGCGATACCCACAACACGGGTGGGGCCTACGAGGAGCCCACGTATCACGGCAAGATTGGCATTGTCGATGGGCGTCCCGAGTGGCGTTTGGCGATACTTGACGAGGACAATCCGGAACTGAACCGGCGGCCTGGTTCGACCACCACCGGATTCGACTGGAGCGCATCGGGGCTGGCGGCCGTGTGGGCCGAGGCCAACACGCGTGAAGCGATCTATGCGGCGCTCCGGCGCAAGGAGACCTTCGCCACCAGCGGCCCGCGGATCCGCGTGAAGTTCTTCGCCGGCTACGATCTCGACGCGGCCGACGCCAGCCGGCTGTATGCCACCGGGGTCCCGATGGGCGGCGATCTCGAGGCGCGCCCACATGGCGCGCCGCGCTTTTTTGCCTGGGCGTTGCGGGATCCCTCGAGTGCGTGGCTGCAGCGCCTGCAGATCGTCAAGGGCTGGCTCGAAGATGGCACCCGGCGGGAGCAAGTCTATGACGTTGCATGCGGCGATGGCCTCGAACCGAGCACCGACGGCCATCGCTGTCCCGACAACGGGGCCAGCGTGGACCTCGCCACCTGCGACTTCGATTTCGACAAGGGAGACGTTGAATTGAAGACGATGTGGGAGGATCCAGACTTCGACCCCGACGAGCGCGCCTTTTACTACGTGCGTGTGCTCGAGAACCCAACCTGCCGGTGGTCGACCTGGGATGCGATTCGATTGGGCCTCCCGTTGCGCGCGGAGAAGGAGCCTACGCTGCAGGAGCGAGCCTGGACGTCGCCCATATGGATCTTGTCCCGGACGGCGATGTAGACTCTGGACCGTGACGAACACCATCATGACGCCCCTCGGAAAGTCCCACGCCTTGATGTCCATCACGCCGTAAAGCTTTGCTCTTGCCTCCTCGAGAGTGTCAGCCCGTATGCCGTACGCCTTTATATGCCGCCAGAGAAACCCTGGAATGCGTGGTTCCGTCGTGAATACAAACAGTCTCTTCCGAGCTCGCCAGCGTTGTATGAAAGATCGCCTGCTACGTGTCGCTAGAGCCAGCTTGAGCAAATCCCCGACGATGCTCAGGACGTTGCCTACCAGCATCCCTACCAAGGTGTTTGCCCAACCGGGCAACGCAGAGGGCACGGATTGAACTAGATCCTCCTTGAACCTCTTTCTGATCGCGGTGACCTTGGTCTTGTGTTGAGTGTCCAGCTCCCGCTGGGAGTCGAGTCGGTCGTCTTCGGCAAAGAACGTGACGATGTCATCCTTTGCGGTGTACTCGACAATTGAGCCGGCGTTTTCTAGCGCGACTTCAAGGATTTCACCGGCGGGCGTTACCGCGCACATCAGCCACCCCATCGCTCGATTGCGGTAACAGCCTCCATCGAGTATCTCAGCCATTCTGCCGCCCGCCGGCAGCGACGCGCTCATCCGCCCTCGACCTATCGACGTGGGTTTGCACATGGAGTTCGTCAGCAACGTGTCACCCACACCCTCCCACTCCAGGTCATTCCAGAGCGCGATGCCTTCCCTCGAGTGAGCCCGCATAGGCAGAAACTCGAAGTCGAACAGCACAAACAGCGCCGTCCGTCCCTCGGCCAACGCCGTCATCGTCTCTTCCTTGAACTCGCGTATTTCGCTCTCGTCTGTCTGGGCAGCGAACGCCGTATGCCACTCTCTTCCGCCGTATCCCGCATCGGTCCCGGCTGCCGCCGCTCCGAGTCTTCCTTCCCTGCAGTGCTGTCTTCTGCGACTCTGCGACGATCCGTCGAAGTCTACCGCCGCGCGCGCGCCGTCGCTCCACAGCTTCCCGCCCCGAAAGCCCGCCGCCCCATGCCAAGTTGAAAGGGGGCTCCTCTCTCAATAGACTCCGAGCATGGCTACTCAACCAGCCCCGAAAAAAACCGATCCTACGGAGCAGGCACTGCGTGATCGCATCCATCGGCTCTTCTGCGGCGACGCTCCGCCTTCCGAGTCCGAAGGTGTCCCGCCCGGTTTCTGGGTCGAGCCAACCGACGAGCAGAAGGGCAACGTCGTCATGGATCTCCACGATTCCATCGTTGCGACCGAAGAGTTTCATGTGACGACTGACCAAGTGGACCTCGCGTCGGATGAGCAACGCTGGCTCCACGCGCGCCATCTCGATCTCGACGGAAAGTCTCCCGAGGAGATGCTCACCGGCGGCGAGCGTTCGCGCGAACGCCTTGAGGCTGTCGTCACCGCCGCTGAGACGGCCATTCGGGGTTCGTTTAGTTGAACCACGCTCGCGCTGGCGAGCTACCCGCCGTCCACCTCGAGGAAGTCGCCTGGTTCCGTTCCGTCGACGAACGGTACCAGTACGAGCCGCCGCTCTTCCGGCCCAGCCCGAACCGGTTCAACCCCGGCCACCTCCAGATCATGTACTTCGCGCCCGACGGGCTCCTCGCGCGATTCGAGGCCCGCGATGTGCTCGGCCACTGGTTCGGCGATGCGATCCCGTCGCTTGGCAACCGGCACGTCGTGGTCGAGTACCGGATCGAACTCGGTCCCGTCGCCTCGATCATAGATGCCCGCCCCGCACGCCTCGACGCCGTGGAGACGACCGTTCAGGAAATGACCGGCGACTGGCATTACTATGGCCTACGGGGGACGCTGGCGCCGACCCAGAACTTGGCGAGCGCCATTTTCAACCGCCCGGACAGCCCGATGGGCTTGATGGCGTCTTCGGCCCGAAACCCCTCGAGGGACAACCTCGTCCTCTTCGCCGAGAGGCTGCCGCCGCGGTCCATTTCCTACCACGCCCGTCATGCCTGGCACGAAAGTCAACTGTCGGCTCGCCCGTAGATCTTTAGATACCCGAAGCATCGCCTCCCATCGACTCCGGGATAACTGCCGGTCCCGAGAGACGCCAACGCAAGCCGAGGAGTCCGGCGCGTTACACCACTACGACTCATCTTTGGGAGGGCGACCCCCCTTCGGGGGCCAGGCTCTATCGCCTTCGGCGACCAAGCCCCCTCCGGGGTCTTGTCCCTGCCGGGTGACGATCCCTTTCGCGCAGACCGCCAAAGCCTGCCCAGTACGTTCCACAGGTTCGCTCAGCCCACCGCGCCCAAGGCGCCGCTACCGGTTTTTGAAACCGCACGCCTGGTCCGCTACGTTTCAGGAAGTGCCGTCGGAAGCCCTGAAAACCCGCTACGCGGCACGTAACGAAACGAGTAACCGAACAGTCCCCTCAGCGATTATCGGGCCGTGCGCGCTCGAACAGATGAACGAGTGTCTGGGGGGGAGTGGATGATCTGACCCTACCCGACGAAGCCCTGAAGGCGCTGTAGGACGTTTCCCGCCCAGGCGATCGCCGCTAGTTCGAGTCCCGCAACCGAAATTCGGGGACATTATCGGGAACCACTAGCTCCGCCTCGGTGTGCGCCTGCACCTCCTCGGGCGTCCATCCCGGGGCGAGTTCGCGCACCTGAAACCCCTGCGGCGTCAAGTCAAACAACCCCAGGTCCGTCACCACCATCGTCACCACTCCCGGCGCGGTGATGGGCAGTTGACAGCGATGCAGCAGTTTCGGCTTGCCATCGCGCGTGTTGTGCACGAGCGCGATGAACACCCGCTTGGCGCAGGCCGCGAGATCCATCGCGCCGCCGATCCCTCCGCCCTTGCGGTTGGGGAAGCGCCAGTTGGCGAAGTCCCCGTTTTCGGAGACCTCGTAGGCGCCCATGACCGTCGCATCGATCATGCCGCCGCGAATCAGCGCAAACGAGTCCGCGTGGTGCACGATCGCCATCCCGGGCGCGGCGGTCACCTTCTGCGCGCCGGCGTTCACGAGATGCGGAATCTCTTGGCCCTCGGCCGCGAGGGGTCCGTATCCGATCACCCCGTTTTCGGAGTGGTAGATGATGTCTCTGGACGGGTCGACGTAATTCGAACACAACGTCGGAATGCCCACGCCCAGGTTGACGACCCACCCGTCCTGGAATTCCATCGCGATGCGATCGCACATGGCCTGGCGCGACAGTCTCGGTTTATCCGCCATGACAGCTCTCCTCGGTCACGATGGCCCCCTAATCGAAAATTCCGTCGGGGGGAATCTGCACGATGCGGTCGACGTAGACGCCCGGCACATGGACGCAGTCCGGGTCGATTCCCCCGACGTCGACGATCTCATGCTCCACTTCGACGACGGTCACCTCCGCCGCCATCGCCATGATCGGATTGAAATTGCGCTGCGCGAAGCGAAATTGCAAATTGCCGAACGTATCGGCGCGCCAGGCGCGAATAAAGGCGTAGTCCGCCAGCAAGGCATATTCCAGCACATGCATGCGGCCGTTGATCTCACGGTGCTCCTTGTCTTCGGCCAGTTCGGTCCCCACGCTGGTGGGCGTATAGAACGCGCCGATCCCGGCGCCCGCCGCCCGGATGCGCTCGGCGAGCGTCCCCTGCGGCACCAGCTCCGCATCGATCTCGTCGTTGTTGTACATGCGCACAAACGGCGTGTCTCGGGACGGATGCGTCGGCGCAGTAAAGGCGCAAAACACCTTGCGTATGCGGCCAGCCTCAACCAGAACTGCGATGTCCCGGTTGACGCTGTTGGAGATGGTGGCCAGATTCGTCGCACCCTGATCGACCAGCGCCGACATGAGATTTCTCGGCGTCCCCGGCGTGCCGAATCCCGGGACCATGATCGTGGACCCATCCGGCACGTCCGCCACCGCCGCCTCGAAATTGGGCAAGACCTTGTTCTTCATTTCCCCGCATCCCCTCTGTCTGGCCGTCCCCCTAACAGTCCTGTGCGTCGGATGGTGGCCAGTCGTGCGCATACGAGCAAATTCCCGGTCGCACTGCGCACATTCTAAATCGCCCGCGTTGGCGGTTGGCCATTTCGGTCAAGTAGGGCTTTTGCTATACGAGGAAGCACCCATCGGCAGACATCGGTCCGTCGAGAGCCGGGAAGTTGACATAGTTGTTACATTAAGTATTCTCCTTGAAACACAAATGTTGCGTTTGCAGTGATGGCGAATGGAGACCGAGACATGAGTCAGGCACAACCGAAACCCGTGGTGCAGTTTCTGACACGTTTGCAAGAAACCGGAGGGTTGAAGGGTACGGACATCGCAAACTTCACGGGCGTGTCGAAGGCGACCGTGTCGCGATGGAACAGTGGTCAGAAATCGCCGCATCCGCAGACGCAACTCATCATGTCGGACCTGTCCTACGTGGTGATGAGGCTTGGCGAGTATTACGGACACGAGGAAGTCCGAGCCTGGCTCTACTCGAGGCATCCGCAACTGGATGGGAATCGTGCGATCGACCTGATCCATGACCAGCGAACCGAGGAGGTCATTGCGATACTTGATCGCCTCGATGCAGACGCGTACCTCTGAGCATGGCCCGGAAAAGCCTGGGGAGTCCCAGGGGAATCCGCGATCAGTCATTACTGGACCTGATCGAAGCACTGCCGAGCGCGCCGTTTGAAGGAACCGTGTGGAGATCGGTGCGAGCGGGACACGATCCGCTCGTGTGCGGGCGGCCCGGGGGACGATGGGATGATGGGACGCTGGATGTACTGTACACCTCGGAGACGAGAGAGGCCGCGGTCGCCGAACGGCGGTTCCACCTCTACCAGGGACAGCCGTTTCCGCCGTCGAGGGTGCGTTACGAACTGTTCGAACTATGGGTCTCGCTCAAGTCCGTCATACGCTTTGCCAGTATCGAAGCGTTGGTGGATGTTGGGTTGCGGGCGGAAGGGTACGGGCTGCTTAGCTACGTGGAGCGTGAGAGGGAGTACCCGCGATCACAGGAGGTTGCCGAGGCGTGTGCATTCCTGGGCGCGGACGGCATGCGGGTACCAAGCGCGCGTGATGTGACCCAGAGCAACCTGATCGTATTCTGCGAACAACCGACCGGAATCGAGAAAAGAGTAGTGCGAAGTCACGGGTTGGTGGACTTCACGCGCGCGTGACCCGGCATCGTCGGGCTGTTGGTGACGAGACGGTTCGCCACTGTGCATGGGGTTCATTGAATACAGGGATGGGCGTCAATGACCATGGAGCATTGGCACCGCGTGCCGAAGCTCAGAAACTGCCGTTCGAAACTCGTGTTCAATATTGGTTATATTCCATACGATCATTCTCCACGGAGTCCAGGCGTTGCCAAGCACGATGACGATGACAGTTAGACTCAGTGGCACGCTCCGCGATTTCGTCGCGGCCAATGTCGGCGAGACCGGATCCTACGAGAACATCAGCGAATACATTCGCGATCTCATTCGGCGGGACAAGGAGCGGTCGGAATCGGAGACATTCGAACGCCTTAAAGCCGAGTTGGCACGCGCCTTCGCGGCACCGGACGACTCGTATCATCCTCTCTCGGCGTCAGAGGTCATTGCGAGAAACAAGGCACGCACCGGCGCATGACGGCCGTCCGCGTCCAGCAGGCGGCGTCTTTACGCATCGATGAAATCTACCGCTACTCCCGCTCCAGGCGGGGATCGGCCCAAGCCGATGCCTGCATCACTGGCCTTTTCGAAGCCTTTGACCGGATCGCGGCAGGGGGTGTCGCCTCGCGTCCGATCCCGGCCGAGTTGGGCGTGAATGGCTACGTCTTCCGGTATGAGAAGCATCTCGTCTACTGGAAGACGCTCGGCAACGGCGACATCGGTATCGTCACTGTGCTGCATGAACGCATGCATCAGATTGACCGATTTCGGGAGGACTTCGGGGACTGAGGTTAGCCAAGGTAGCCGGGTGAACTTGGCCGCCATCGCGCATGGTTAGCACCGGCGCGGTCCAATGAAACTCAGCATCAACCTTCCGTGCGACAGCGGGTTGAAGCGACGGTCGAGACCACGGACCCATTCCGATGGGTGCGTGTATAGCGGTTGAAGCTGCTGACCGACAGCGCCGAGAGATCGGGCGAAGGCACGACAGACATATCGCCACCCGAAGGTCAGAGACCAACCAGGAGTTGTAGGTTCGGTCGAACCGGCGCGCATCAACCGAATCGACGCCCTGCGCGGGAAGCGGGGCGCGAGAGTGGCCGCGCGATGCTCGGCGGAAGTCAGAACTCTTTCGCGGCGAGACAATCTGCAGGTGGCCGACCGAGACGCGCGGGCGAACCTGTCATCATCTCCGCCCGGGTCGTTTCGCACCGACCGCCAGTCGCACTATCATGTTTCGAATCACGGAGTGGAATCCCTGCCAACGCGAGTGACACGCAACCGACAACACGAAGGAGCCAGGCAAGAATGACCGAGCATTGGACGAGACTTCCGGTCCGCAAGGGCGGGCACATGTCGGCCCGGACGCGTGTTGAACAGAGTCCGGGCCTCTCGCGCCTGCTTGACGATCGCCTGTCCACGCTGGGCGACCCCGTCCGAGGCATCACGACCGACGGTGTTGCGCGGGAAGGTCTTTACCCGCTGGCGGCGACCGGCGTATCGACAAAGCCGATCACCGAGGCGGCCGGCACCTTTCTGCAGGCGCTGACGGTCGAGCAACGACGCCAAACTCTGCACTCGATCGACGCGGACGAGTGGCGAACCTGGAACAACATTCATCTCAATTGCTGGCGCCACGGGATCATGCTGGAGGATCTGTCCGACGCGACCCGGAAGCTGGCACTTGACCTGCTCGCAGCAACCCTGTCCGCCCGAGGGTTCGGCCAGGCTCGCGATGTCATGCGTCTGAACGGCCTGCTCGCCGTCGTCTCCGAGAGTCCGGACGAGTTCGGCGAGTGGCCGTACTTCCTTTCCATCTTCGGCCAGCCATCCGACTCCGAACCCTGGGGATGGCAGCTCGACGGTCATCACCTGAACATCAACTGCATGGTGATTGGCGATCACCTCGTGATGACTCCAACGTTCCTGGGATCGGAGCCTTGCGACGGGGGCAATGGGCTGCTGGAAGGAACCAGGGTTTTTGTCACCGAAGAGCGGGCCGGACTCGATCTCATTCGTTCGCTGGACGACTCACAACAGTCGAGAGCGGTGACGCGCCCGTCCATTCACCCCGACGATCTGCCACAGGAACTCAAGCACCCCTTCGACGGCCGCATGGTGGGCGGGACCGGCCACGACAATGCGGTCGTGCCGTACGAAGGCGTTACGGCCAGCGACTTCAGCGATGCCCAGCGCCGCCTGCTGCTGTCGTTGATCGGTACGTACGTAGGCTGGACCCGGGACCATCACGCCGACATCAAGATGCGGGAGGTGAACGCGCACCTTGACGAGACTTGGTTCTCCTGGATGGGAGCGACGTCCGACGACGGACCCTTCTACTACCGGGTGCACAGTCCCGTTGTCCTGATCGAGTTCGACCATCACCCGGGTGTGGTATTCGACAACCCCGTGCCGTCCCGCAACCACATCCACACCATCGTGCGCACCCCCAACGGGGGCGACTATGGGGTCGACCTGCTGCGCCAGCATCACGAGCGCTATGACCACTCGCACGGAACCCACGAGCCCCGCCGCTGAGTGGGCAGGAGGTTCGCATGTCAATCCCTGTAGGTCTCAATGTCTGGTCCCGCCTGGTGGAGCGGATCTTCCCTTATCTGGACGAGGTCCTGGCTCCATTCGATTCACTGTGGGTCCCCGACCATGTGCAGAACAACGGTCACAAGGTCGGCGAAGGCTGGACCCTGTTGTCCTTTGCCCTGGGGCGCTATCCGGACAAGACCGTCGGCCACCAGGTCCTGTGCAACAGTTTTCGCAATCCGGCCCATCTCGCGAAAATGGTGGCTACCGCACAGGCCATTTCCGGCGGACGCGTCGTGTTGGGCATAGGCGCCGGTTGGAACGAGGCCGAATATCTCTCGTATGGCTGGCCATTCCCGACGGCGAGAGAACGCATCGCGCAACTGGCCGAGGCCATAGGAATCTGTCGCCTGATGTGGACGGTGGCCCCGGCCAACTTCGAGGGCCAGCACTATCAGATCAAGGATGCCTACTGTGAGCCGGTACCGGATCCGATACCGCCGGTGATGGTTGGCGGCTCAGGCGAGAAATACACCTTGCGCGTCGTGGCTGAACAGGCCGATTGGTGGAACCATGTTTTCGAAGACTTGGAGACCTATCGCCACAAGCAGGAGATTCTCAAGTCCCACTGTCGCGCGGTTGGCCGTGACTACGACGAAATCAGGCAAGTCATATGCAGAGTCGTCTTCATTGCCGAGAACGAAAAAGAACTCAACCGCCTGAAAGCCGATCCCAATGTCAGGTCCGGTGGCAATAGCCTGGTCGGAACGCCGGAGCAGGTCACGGAAACCCTGCTCAAAGAAATCGATCAGGGCGCGGACATGTTTGTGGTCAACATCTCCGATGCCCCGCGGATAGAAGGGACGCATCTGTTTGCGGCGGAGGTGATGCCGCACTTGCAGCGATAGGCATCCCCGTGCGGGCACCCAGGGTTCGACTCGAGCCGCCGCCAGGCGGTGAGAGAACGCAGGCGACGCAGTCGCCGAGCGGCCCCGAAAGGGGTGAGCCGCTGGAAGCGGCGAATAGTCCCTGCCTCTCCGCCATTACGGTCCCGATAGACTCACGCGAAGAAGTCGAAGAGAATTTGACGCTTGCGGCGACGCTGTGGAGTTGTGATGCTCCTGGCGTACCGCACCGTTCGGAGAGGTGCCGGAGTTGGTCGAACGGGCCTGACTCGAAATCAGGTGTGCCCTTGCGGGCACCCAGGGTTCGAATCCCTGCCTCTCCGCCATATATGTCTTGTAAATACTTGTTTTTGTTGTATTAAATCGTCTATGAGAGGGAAGGGTCCCTCATCTGGTCCCTCATCGGGCTCCGCATAGGAAGCCCGCAAACCGCGAATCGGCCCCACCGCGTCTCCCCGCGTCTTTCGCCATTCCGCCCCGCTGGCCCCACAAAGACGCGGCTGTCCGTGTCTTGCCCGTCCCTGTCGCCATCTCGACCAGCAGGTCGCGGCGTCCGTGGGAGATCTTGCCGCACAGCGCCTCGATGCACTCGTTCTGGTAGTCGCGGTCCACGATCCGCCGATCCGTCTCCACGGTCGAAAGGTCGCGGCGAACGCCCCGTGGGGCGATCCGGCGCTCCAGACCGTCCTGCGAGTAGAAGCCTGCTATCTGGCGCGCGTGAGCGTCGGTCTCCCGGTCGAGAAACCACATCTCCTCCCCGTTGGAGAGGAACACGAAGGGCACGCCGAACTGTTCCGGTAGTGGCGCCCCTGGTCCTGTGCGGAAATCGGATCCGTACTCGCCCGTTTCGCTTCCAGCGCCGCCATTGGGGTGCCCCTGACGGTCGCAGAGTGCGTAGTCGGCCTGCGTCCCGTCCTCCAGCGCGTACTCGAACATCACGCTCGAACCGTCCGTCAGGTCCCACCCCGCGTCCTTCAGAAGCGCGTCGATCTTCACGCGCAAAAGCCTCGGTCGTGCCCCTCACTCGGCGACCCACGGATCGAACAGGTCCAGTCCCATCCCCACGAAGTCGCGGGTGTTGCGCGTGGCGAGCGCCATGCCGCGGGACCGCGCGATGGCTGCGATCTGGCAGTCGGCTGGCGCGACGGGTCGACCGGACGCGCGCCGCGCAGCGGCGATGTCCGCGTATTGGCGCGCGGCATCCCGGTCGAAAGGCAGCACGCGGTTCTCAAAGTCCTCCCTCAGGATCGCCTCGATCGCCTCCGCAAGCGCATCCCTGCGTCGGCCCGCCGGCAGAACCGCAACGCTGTAGCGCAACTCCGCCTCGCCAACCGCCGAGAAATGCAGCTCCGCCGCCACCCGATCCGCAACCCAGCCTTCCACCGCCGGGTTCGGCGACGGGCGCAGCAGTTCGGACACCACGTTCGTATCCAACAGGACGGCCATCGCAGGGTTCAGTCGAACGACGGCGGCTCGCGCGCCGGCATCCGCGGCGGCAACTCGAGGTCCACTCCGCCAAGCGGCTCGATCCGGGCACGTATCGCCGCTGCCAGATTGCGGGGTCCCGGCTTCCGTCCAACGGCATCGCGCAGGATCAGCCGCGCCTCCTCTTCCATCGAACGACCGTTGTCCGCCGCACGCACGCGCAGCCGGGTCTTCACGTCGTTGTCCAGATTACGAATCGTGATGCTCGCCACGGCTTCTGCCCCACACGCTGCCAAACCGCCAATCTACGCGGCGATTGCGATGCAATCAAGCCTTCTTGACGTCCTGCCCTCTACCGAATCGCTGGGCCCGCCATCACGTTCGGGGTCTATCGCGACGACAATCGTTTGAGTGCTTCGCCGGCACGGTGGCATCATGCCAACCATGTTCTCGCGTTTCGTCAACGGCCCCTGGCCCGCGATCCTGGGCTCGCCGCCGCATGGTGGGGCTTGTTGGCCAAGGTACCCCCCGCAGTTTCGCTCGCTCTCCTTTCCGCAGGCTCCCTCCTGCTCATCCGCTACCTCTTCGCGAGCCGGGTACGGATTCGAGACTGCACTCTGAAGCTCCTGGCCGCCGCGAGCGCCGCTCAAGCCGCCTTTCGACAGCAGTTCCGTCCCCCGATTCGTACCGCGCTCTGGTCCGATTTCGACTCGGACCGGCCCCCCGCCGCTACCGAGCACGGGACCCAGGACGAGAGCAACCAATGGGAAATCATCGACCACGCTATCCGCAGAGCCCCCGTAGTGGGCGGAGAGACGTACCCAGCCCTTGTCGGCATGGCCCCAAGTCAAGGAAATCCACGGCCAACGCCACCTCTACATGTGCATGTTCGTGCATGCCGCAAGCGACCACATGGAACTCCGTATCGAGTCCCACCATGATCCGGTTGTGCGCCGCCACGCCGTATTGAAAGTCGACGGCGAGGTTCTTTCCGACATGACGTTCGACCCATGCCTCACCTCCACAGTTTCCGATACGCGTAGGGGAGGGAGGGCATTCGCGAGGATGCGGCCCACCTGCTCGATGTCGGCGAAGTGCTCAGTCTATCCGTCACAGACACCGTGCCAGCCCCTTCGGGATGCCAACGCGAGCATCGGCACGACATACTGCGCGTGCCTCTCACGGGTTTCCGGGCCGCTCGCGATAGATTGGCCGGCATCGCCATGTCCATCTGGTCGGTTTCCGTGCACAGTTACTCACCGCCGGAGATCGCCCCATCCCTCGACCCGCAACTCCTTGACCGCGCCATGCGATCCATCACCGAGCCGTCTTCATACCACGAGTGGCGGAAACGCATGGCGGAACAGTTCTGCGCCGACGACGACAGCACCGTCCCGGCGCCGCTCTAGTCCTACCTTTCGCACCCCGGAAGCGTTAACCTCACCCACCAATGGCTGGTCGTATTCCGCAGTCCTTCATCAACGATCTGCTTGAGCGGACCGACATCGTCGACCTGATCGACTCCCGCGTGAAATTGACCAAGGCCGGCAAGTCCTACAAGGCCTGCTGCCCCTTTCACCAGGAGAAGACCCCCTCGTTCAACGTCAGTCCGGAACGGGGTGGCTACAAGTGTTTCGGCTGTGGCGCCGGCGGCACGGCGATCACATTCCTGATGGAGCACGACCGCATGGAGTTCGTCGAGGCCGTCGAGGCCCTGGCGGCCATCGCCCACGTCGAGGTTCCGAGAGAAGGCGGCGCGCGGATCGAGAAAGTCGACTCGGGTCTGTATCCGCTGCTCGAGGAGGCGGCGAAGCTGTATTGCCAGGCGCTGCGCGAACATCCCGAGGCCATCGACTATCTGAAGCAGCGCGGCCTCGATGGCAGAATCGCGGCGAGGTTCGGCATCGGCTACGCGCCGCCGGGATGGGACTACCTCAAGACCAGGCTGGACGCGGACCCGGAAAAGATGGTCGCGGCGGGGCTGGTGGCGCGCAGCGATTCGGGGCGGACCTATGATCGATTCAGGGCCCGGATCATGTTCCCGATTCGCGATTCGAGAGGACGGGTGGTGGCCTTCGGCGGCCGCCTCATGCCCGATGCGGAGGAAGGTCCCAAGTATCTCAACTCGCCGGAAACGCCCGTGTTCCAAAAGGCGCGCGAACTCTATGGACTGTATGAAGCCAGGCGCGCCACGAGCCGCGGCCATGGACGGGCGCTTGAACGGCTGATCGTCGTCGAGGGATACATGGACGTGGTCGCCCTCGCCCAGAACGAAATACCGAACGCCGTGGCCACCCTGGGCACGGCCGTCGGCACGGGGCACTTCGAGAAGCTCTATCGAAACACATTCGAAGTCGTGTGCTGCTTTGACGGTGACCGGGCGGGCAGGCAGGCGGCGTGGCGCGCGCTCGAGGCGAGTCTCCCGTCATTGCGGGCTGGCCGCCAGTGCAAGTTCGTTCTCCTGCCGGAAGGCGAAGACCCCGACAGCCTCGTCAGGAGCGAGGGCAGGGCGAGCCTGGAGGAACGCATCGAGGGTTCGACGGCGGCCGGGGACTATCTTGTTGAAGAGTTGTCCAAGGGCATTGACCTCGGATCCATGGACGCGCGCGCGCGTCTGTGGGAACTCGCCAAACCGCATGTCTTCCGCATCCCGAAAGGCGTGTTGAGAGACTTGCTGGTGGGGCGCCTCGCCGACATCGCGGGAGTCACTCCCGATACGCTGGATCCGCCGTCCGCGGAAATGGGGCAACCATGGATGGAAGAGCCGCCGCCGGACCCGGGCCCGCCACCGGTGGCGCGCGCGTCGGGACTGGATCAGCGGCTGCTGCGCTGCCTGCTGCAGGAGCCTTCGCTATTCGGCAAGCTGGATCAGTCCCTGGTCGACGACCTGTTCGACGAATCCGACGATGACTCGCTGTTCCTGCGCGTGGCACGGTGGGCGTGGAAGGATGCGGGCGCCGATGCCTCGGTCCTTCTGGCGCGTTTCGTCCACGAACCCGTCTACGACGAACTGCGCGACCTGGCCGATTCGGAACAGATGCTCGATGCCGAGGCGCTGGAGGCGGAATTTGTCGGCGGCGTCAAGCACTACGTGGAGGAGCGTGCGCGCCGCCGCCTCCGCGCGCTGGTTGATTCGATCAGGAATGCCCCCACAAAGGAGAACATCGCGCGATACCTGAGCGCGGCGCGGGCCGCTCGCGGCCAGGCGGACGACGCTGACGTCGAGACGTCGTCCGAAACGGAGGGTGTCCCGGCCAAGTAAATGGCCGGGAATGGAAGAACAGCAATTCTCATTTTGGCCTTCAGTCCCCTCAAAAGGAGGGGTCTGCTGGCCGATTTGGCCCGGATTGAGTCCGAAACGCGAGGCGCAACGCGCCTGACGGTGAAGTCAGACGCCAAAATGAGAATTGCTGATGGAAGAAATCCCATGCAGCAGACGGCATAGGGAAGCATGTATAATCGAGTGTTTGTCCGCCCAAGGGCAAGTCGTTCCAAATCGAGGGGTTATGGCGACCGAGACTGAACAGCAGCAATCACGACTGAAGGACCTGATCGCGAAGGGCAAGGAACAGGGCTTCCTGACCTACGCCGAGGTCAATGATCACCTGCCGGAAGATATCTCCGATCCCGATCAGATCGAAGACATCATCCGCATGATCAACGACATGGGGATCACGGTGTACGAGACGGCGCCGGACCCCGACGAGTTGATGAATGCGGAGGAGAACACCGCCGACGAGCTTGCCGCCGAAGAAGCGGCGGCGGCCCTTGCGGCGGTCGAGACGGAAGTCGGCCGGACGACCGATCCGGTGCGCATGTACATGCGCGAAATGGGCACCGTCGATCTCTTGACCCGCGAAGGCGAGATCGCCATCGCCAAGCGCATCGAGGAAGGGATTCGCGATGTGCTGTCGGCGCTCGCCTACTTCCCCGGAACGGTGGAGTACCTTCTCAATGCCTATGACACGGTAGTAGAACAGGACAAGCTGTCCGATCTGCTCGTCGGCTATCTCGATCCCGCCGAAAACGTGCCGCGTGCGGCGCAAGTGGATGCGCGCACCCAGGCAACGAAGAACGGCAGCGACGACGACAACGAAAAGAAAGGGCCCGACCCGGTAGAGGCGGCCAAGCGATTCGGCGCGTTGCGGGATGCGTGCGAACGCGCGCAAAAGGCTGCGGAGTCCGAGGGCCGCCTGTCGAGTGCCGCGAAGCGGTCTCGGGACGCGGTCTCGGTCGCCATGTCGCCGTTCAAACTCGTGCCGAAGCACCAGGAAGAGCTGGTCTTGAAGCCGCGCGTGGCGCGAGCCCAGGTGCGACGCTACGAGACCGCGATCATGGACGTGTGCGTCAAGGAAGCAGGCATGCCGCGGCGGACCTTCCTGAAGGAGTTCCAGGGGCACGAGACATCGATCACCTGGGTCAACCGCCACATCAAGGGCAAGCACTCCTACAGCAAGGCCCTCGATGCGAACAAGCCCGAGATCGCCCGACTGCAGAAGAGACTGAGGAACATCGCTTCCCAGTCCGGAATTACCATCGGCGAGATCAAGGAGATCAACCGCGGCATGGCCGTGGGCGAGGCCAAGGCGCGGCGGGCGAAGAAGGACATGGTCGAGGCGAACCTGCGCCTCGTCATTTCCATCGCGAAGAAGTACACCAACCGCGGTCTGCAGTTCCTGGACCTGATCCAGGAAGGCAACATCGGCCTGATGAAGGCGGTGGACAAGTTCGAGTACCGTCGGGGCTACAAGTTTTCGACCTACGCGACCTGGTGGATCCGCCAGGCGATCACGCGCTCGATCGCGGATCAGGCGCGCACGATCCGCATTCCGGTGCACATGATCGAGACGATCAACAAGCTCAACCGCATTTCGAGGCAGATGCTGCAGGAGATGGGCCGCGATCCGACGCCGGAAGAACTCGGCGAACGCATGGAAATGCCCGAGGAGAAGGTCCGGCGCGTGCTGAAGATAGCGAAGGAGCCGATCTCCATGGAAACGCCCGTGGGCGACGACGAAGACTCCCATCTCGGGGATTTCATCGAGGACTCCACGGTCGGTTCCCCGGTCGAGCTTGCGACGAGCGAAGGGCTGAAGGAAGCAACCCGCTCCGTGCTCGGGGACCTGACCACGCGCGAAGCGAAGGTGTTGCGCATGCGGTTCGGCATCGACATGAATACCGACCACACGCTTGAGGAGGTCGGCAAACAGTTCGACGTCACGCGCGAGCGCATCCGCCAGATCGAGGCCAAGGCGCTCAGGAAGCTGCGCCATCCGAGCCGGTCCGAGCACCTGCGCGGCTTCCTCGACGAACTCGGCGACACGCGTTAAGGCCGGGATCCTGCGCCGTACGTAGAACGGCACGTAGTGCCGATCAAGGCGGAGGTTCGCAGGCGGGCCTGGACGGGGATGAAATGCGGCGTGCCCGAAGGGTCGTCGGATTTCATGGCGCCAGGCGGCCTTCCGTTCAGGTTGTCGGCAGCTTGGAGCAGAATCCGGGCAGGCGGTAGACTATCCGTAGTGGGCCCATAGCTCAGTTGGTCAGAGCACTCGACTCATAATCGATCGGTCCCAGGTTCGAGTCCTGGTGGGCCCACCAGTTCTTCCCAAGTCGATTACCGATCGGCACGGCTAATTTGTTCTTTGCACCGGGTCCAATGAAATCAACGAGTTACATGGATTGAGGCAGCCCGTCTTGTCCGTAGCGGAAGCAGCTCGTGACGTGGTCGTTGACGAGCCCGGCCGACTGCATGAAGGCATAGCAGATCGTCGGGCCGACGAAGGAGAAGCCGTAGCTTCGTAGTGCCTTGCTCATCGCTCTCGACTCCTCCGTCTGCGCGGGCAGCTCGGAGACTTCGCCAAAGGAGTTTCGGCGGGGCGTCCCGCTTATGAAGCTCCAGAGGAAATCGTCGAGCGAGCCGTGCTTGGCTTGCACGTCCAGGATTGCCCGGGCATTGGCGATGGCGGCATCGATCTTGGCCCGGTTGCGGATGATGCGCGCGTCGGCGAGCAGCCGTTCGCGATCGGATTGTCCGTACGCCGCGACGCGGGCAATGTCGAAGCCTTCGAAGGCGGCGCGGTAGCCTTCGCGCCGGTGCAGGACCGTGCGCCAGGAAAGCCCCGCCTGGGCGCTTTCGAGCACAAGCAGTTCGAACAGCGCGCGATCGCCGTGCAACGGGACGCCCCACTCCTCGTCGTGGTAGCGTCGCATGAGCGGGTCATCCCCCGCCCACGCGCATCGAACGAGCGTATCGTCCATCAGGGCAGCTCGACGTCGAGCTCGGCCAGTTGTTTTTCCACCTGCGGCGCCCAGCCGCGATTGGCGGCAGGGCTGGCTGGACTCGGATGCAGGATGTGACCGACCCGAACCGCGTCGCCCAGAACAGCGCGGGCGCGCTCTTCGCCAAAGCGTCCGATGCCGAGGATCAGTTCCGGTTCGAGGAAGCGCACGATGTCCGCCAGGCCCCGGTCGCAGGCGTCGTATAGCGGAGCGCGCTCGCCCGCGGGGAGTCTGTCGGGTGTCCGGTTGCGGCCGGACGCCTCGAGGAACGCGAGAGGACAGTAGTTCCAGATGAAGAACCGCCGGAAGAAGGCATTGGGAGTGCCAAATCGCGCTCTGGCCCAGCCCCAGAGACGCTGTCCGCTCACCTCGCTGCGGGCGCAGGAAAAACCGTCGACGGGCCGCCGCGGATGTTGTTTCCGAGGCGGGTTGACGCCCCTCGTGATGCCGAGCCAGTCGCGCACGGCAGAGACTTCACCGAACGGAACGCCGGTCTGTACCATGCCGAACGGCCCGGGGTTCATGCCTACGAGGAGAATCTCGGCTTCACGGCGGCAATAGCGCTCGAGATATTGCCTGTGCGCTTCGAAAGCGTAGTCGAGCGGGTTGTAGACGTGATGGACGGGCGGGGCGAACGCGCATCGCCCGGCGGCGCGACCGAGCGCACCGGCGACTTGCGCGGGAGAGGCGTGAGGCACGTTACCCCGCGTGCCCACGCCAGCGCGTTGAGAATGCCCCAAAAACGCCCTCTCGGGATGGGGATCGCTGTGGATAACTCTCTGTATAACTTATTGACATGGCTCTGAATTCTCTGGACTCAGGTGATTTGCGAGAACGACCCGTTAGCCGCGAGAAAACGTGATTTTGTGTGTTTTCAATATCTTATGAATTCAATATGCGCTAACAGATTGAAACATTTGCTTAAGTCGTGATCTGACAAGGAGACACCGCTTGGGTATGGATAAAACCTTGGTACCCGAACTCCGACCTGTTGGCGGTCTTTGCTCTTGCCGAAGGTTGGAATCCCTTGCGGTACAAGGCACTAGTGCATGAATGCGAACATGCGGCGGCGGTATCTTTGCGCCAGTTCCGATCCCTTTCCCATGGCCGTCATGATCGTGATCATCGTCTTGCGTCCGATATCTTCCCGGAATTTGCGGTCGGTCCGGAGGATGGTCATGCAGTGTTCGAGAGCCGCCTCGTAGTTCTCCGCCGCCGCCTCCGAGATCGCCGTTTCGTATAGCGCGTCGAGATCGGTGGCATCGGGTCGCCTGCGTGGATGAACGCCGCCATCGATGGCGGCGGCAGCCTCGGCGATTTCCAGGCGAGCCGCGGGCCGGTCGCGCTCGGGGGTGTCTTCGGCAATGGAGTCGAGCGCGGTGCGCGCTTCGCTCAGTTCGCCCTTGCGCACCAACAGATCCGCCAGCTCCACGCGGAACCCGGGGTTGTTGGGTTCTTCCGTGAGGGCTTGGCGTATCAGGGAGAGGGCGCCGTCCCAGTCGCGGAAGGCGATGAGACGCTCGAGTCCCTCTTTCAGGCGCTCGCTGCCGGACATCGTCAACTCGTCGATCATCTGGCGCAGGACGGATTCGCCCTGGGGACCGTCCAGTTGGTGCGCAATCTGGCCGTTGGCGACCACGCGGATGCTGGGAAGGCCCTGGACCCGCAGTTGCTGGGCGAGTTCAGGTGTCTGGGAGACATCACACAGGGCAAGCGCGAACTTGCCCTGGTATTGAGTGGCGAGTGTCTCGAGGTGTCGCTTCGTGTCCGCGGCAGGCGGAATCTGGTCGGTCCAGAACAGGAGGACGACCGGGACTTCTTTCGACCGCTCGACGACGTCGGTGGCAAACGACGGAAGCTCTACGTTGAATACGGTGGGCTTGGCGTCCATGCATCCATTCCCGGGAAAACCGGGGATTCTATCCCAACCCGTTCCGGGCAACGTGGAGGGGCCGACGTCGTGGCATCACAGGTCGCGCCCCTCGCGGGCGTTGCCGCTTTACGGTTGCGGGACGATGCGGATATACGGCTTCGGCGATTCCCAGCCGTCCGGATAGCGCTCCTTCGCTTCCGCGTCCGAAACCGCGGGCACGATGATGACGTCTTCGCCGTGTTTCCAGTTCACCGGCGTCGCCACCTGGTGTTTGGCGGTGAGCTGGCACGAGTCGAGCAGGCGCAGCACTTCGTCGAAGTTCCGTCCGGTGCTCATGGGATAGGTCAGCATCGCCTTGATCGTCTTGTCCGGTCCGATGACGAAGACGGAGCGCACCGTGGCATTGTCGACGGGCGTCCGACCCTCCGAGGTGTCGCCGGCGTCTTCCGGCAACATGTCATAGAGCTTGGCGACGTTCAGGCTGGGATCGCCGATCAACGGGTAGCTGACGACATTGCCCTGGGTTTCCTCGATGTCTTTGGCCCACTCCGCGTGGTTGTCGACCGGGTCCACCGAAAGCCCGATGACCTTGCAGTCGCGGGCCTTGAATTCGGGCTCGAGACCGGCCATGTAGCCGAGTTCCGTCGTGCACACCGGCGTGAAGTCCTTCGGATGCGAGAACAGGATCGCCCAACCATCGCCGATCCAGTCGTGAAAGCTGATTTCGCCCTGCGTCGTCTGGGCGACGAAGTCGGGGGCTTCGGAGTTGATTCTCAATGCCATGGCTTCCTCCTCTGATCTGAGCAGCAAAAGGCTATCAGCTTGGCACGCTTGCCGCCTATCACTATCGGGTCTATGGATGTTCCAACAATCCATCCGCGCGATCCTGCGCGGCTTCCCGCCAATCGGCCACATCGTCCGGACAGCGCAATGTCTTCACGTTGGGTGCCGAGGTGGTCGTCGGGGGATAGCGCGCGGGATTGGCGTCGTGCACCGTGGTGTTGCACCGCTCGATCATGTCGGCGTAGGAGATGCCGGAAAAGCTGTCGGCCTCGAACGCCAGCGTCCGGCAGATGCAGCTCTCGACGTTCTTGTCGAAGGACTCCTGTCCCCCGTCGTCCATCGAGCAGGCGCCGAGGATGACGAGGGAGAAGAGGACCGGCGCGAATCGGAAGGCGTTCGGCTCCACTTACGGCGTGTGCGCCTTGAGGAACGCGTTGACCTTGTCGGCAGTGCCGTCCTCCGGCGACTTCCACCGCTCGATCAGTTGCGCATTGGGAGCGGATGCGGCGATCGCCCTGGATATGGCCTGCGGATGGTAGGCATCGTCTCCCATCAGGACGAGCAGGGGCGTCTGGCAGGTCTTGACGAAACCTTCGCCGACGTTGAAGTCGAAGTCGCCGTCGTACATGTTGGAGCGGAAGCTGCGCCACGCTTCCTCGTCCGCTTCCGGATGTTCGTCCATGATCGCGTCGGCCCAGCCTTGGAACATGGCGTAGAAGATCTCGCGATTCCCGTCGTAGCCGATGGACTGCTGAATCACGGCCGCCGCAACGCGGTCTGGCGCGGCCTGGATGATGCCGAATATGTACGGCCCGCCGATGCAGGCCCCCATCAGGTGCGCCTGTTCAACGTCGAGATGGTCGAGCAGGGCGACCTGGTCGGCGGTGTAGGTGTGCCAGCCGTCGTTCCCCGTTACCGGCGCCTTCGAGCGTCCAGCGTTGCGCTGATCCATTGCGATGACGCGGAAATGCTCCGACAGCGTCGCGACGGGATTGAACGGACCGTCCGCCCAGAATTCGATGGCGGAACGCATGCCGCCGGGAGCGATAAGCAGCACCGGGAATCCCTCGCCGTGGACTTCGTAGTAGATCGATACGTCGCCGCGGGTGAAATACGCCATGGGTTGCCTCCGTTTTTGGCCGTTTGTCTCGCAAGAACGTGCCGGATGAGTGCTGACATTCGTTACGGCGCTCCGGCGGCCGGATGGTATCGCATACCGCTCGTCGGCGAGGAATCCTGTGTTCGCCGTGGCGATGGCACGGAGGTTGGGATAAGTTCGGGACATGTCGGCAAACGACGATGATCGTCGCGGTCGCGGCGAGTCGATGATCAGGGAGGCGGCGGCTCGCTACGAGTCGGTCGACGCTTCCCGCGTCAATGGGTGGCTGGGGGACTTTCTGCCTTGCTTGAGGGGGGCCAGTTGTTCTGCGTGTGGACCGGTAATCGACTGCGTGGACGAAACGTCGATATCGATCACTGCTTCCCATGGTCCGCCTGGCCGTGCGACGACCTGTGGAACCTGCTGCCCGCGCAGCGCACAGTCAACCAGCACAGGAAGCGCGAACTCTTGCCCGACGATTCCACCCTGCGTGGCGCGTCAGACCGCATCATGGACTGGTGGGAATCGGCCTATCGTGGCGATTCAATCCTGGACGAGCGGTTTCGTCTGGAGGCGTTGGCGCGGTTGCCGACGCTTGACCAATCGAATTTCGACCTTGCGGATATCTTTGACGCGATGAGCCTGCAGCGGCTGCGCCTCGCCCGCGACCAGCGCATTCCCGAATGGAACGGTATTGCTGATTGAACGCCTTGGGTCCCGGGCGGTCGTGGGCGTCTCTGGCTTGCCTCAAGGCGCTTCCGGGTCGCTCGCATCCGGCGGCGTGTAGCCCGATGGTGTCTCGTACGGTTCGTTGGCGAGGAACCTCTTCATCTGGTCGGCCAGGAACCTGCGCGCATCGGCTTCGATGAGGTTCAGGTGGCGCTCGTTGATGAGCATGGTCTGGACGGCCTGCCACTCGGCCCAGGCTCTGGCGGACACGTTCTCAAAGATGTCCTGGCCCATCGGTCCGGGGATCGGAGGCGCGGACAGGCCCGGAAGCCGCTCGCCGTACTTTCGGCAGAGCACCTGCCTCATGCCGGAGACCTTTGCATTTCTTCGTGGTCCATCAGCCCTGACTCATCCCGGGTGCGGGCGAGTAGTCTAACCGCGACGGCCGACAAGCCTAGTCTCCGTTCGTCGTCCGGAGTAAACCAGGCGTATCGATCAGCGTCGTGGACCGCATCGGTCCGGCGGCGTATCCGCAGGCGTTGCGGCGTGATATCCAGGTGGAAATGCGTGAAGGAATGACGAAACGGGGGCAGTGTCTCGTCGCTTTCGACCTCCACGGCCCACTCACGCACGCGCGTCGCGGCATCGTCTTCCGCAGGCAACTCCGGCAATGACCAGAGCCCACCCCAGACGCCGTCGTCGGGACGCCTTTCGAGCAGGCACGCCCCGTCGTCGTCGATCAGCAAGAGCACCCGTACAGCGCGGACAGGAAGCGTCTTTCTGCGTCGGGCTTCGGGGAGAACGTGCTGCAGGTTCTGCGCATAGGCGAGACAGCGGGTTGACAGGGGACAAGTGGAGCAAAGCGGCTTCGACCGCCGACAGTGCGTCGCGCCGAAGTCCATGATGGCTTGCGCGTAGTCGCCGGCATGCTGGGCCGGAGTGTGTGTGTCGGCGTGCTGCCAGAGAGATTTTTCGGAGGCGGACTCGCCTTGGAGCGCGTGCAAGCGAGTGAGGACCCGCTTGACGTTCGCTTCGAGTATCACCGCGCGCCGACCGAAACCGATCGCGAGGATGGCGGCCGCAGTCGAGCGCCCGATTCCGGGAAGTGCCGTCAACCCGGCCGCTGTATCGGGCAAAGCGCCGTCTGCGAGCCGGGCGGCGCGGTGCAGGTTTCGCGCCCGTGCGTAATAGCCAAGTCCGGTCCATAGGTGCAGTACTTCATCGCGGTCGCCGGCCGCCAACGATTCGATATCGGGAAACCTCGCGATGAATCGTTCGAAGTAGGGGATCACCGTCGCGACCTGGGTCTGCTGCAGCATCACTTCGGACAGCCATACGCGGTATGGCGACTTGCAGGTTCGCCAGGGCAGGTTCCTGCGCCCATGACGTTCGTACCAGGCGAGCAGGAGGCCAGCCACGGATGTGGCGTCATCCCGATGCACGTCCGTCGCTGTCCTCATGATCGGGACCCGGTTTCCACGCGAAGCGAATCAAACCGTGCCTATACTAACCGCATGGACGATGTGGGAACGTGGGACCCGACGGCTGCCCCGACCCTGGGCGAGCGGCAGGTCGAGCTGATCCGCAAGGCTTGCCGACATCTCGACTCCCAGGACCTGGGTCTGACCGCCGGCGAGCGGGGCGAACTGGCGCCGCTGATGACAGCGGGCAACGCCGTCTGGGCTGCGCGGGTCGACGCGGCATCTTCGGAAGAACTGGTCGACTGGATTCGGTTCCTGACCTTGGCGGAGGCGCGGCTGCCCGGTTTCGAAGCCGGGTCTAAATCGCCGGTGATTCCCATCGCTCGCGCACTGCGGGCGCGCGGCGACTACCCGGAGGGCCTGAGTGCGTGGATCAGGGCCAACACGAACAACCGTTTCCTCCCCTACGGGAGTCTTGCGGACCGCCTCAAATCAGGCTCCTGACGGGTTCCTCCACATCGGCAGAGACCGATTCCCTATAATCCGCGGCATGGACCGATGCGCATCGGTGTCGCGGGACACCCTGGAAACAAGGATCAGCGTGGCCGTCAACCTCGATGGCGAGGGGACGTCCAGGCTTGATACGGGCCTGCCGTTCTTCGAGCACATGCTCCACCAGGTGGCCCGTCACGGTCTGATTGACCTCGAGATCGACGCCAAGGGCGATCTCGAGGTCGACGCGCACCACACCATCGAGGATGTCGGCATCACCCTGGGACAGGCCATTGCCAGGGCGGTGGGCGACAAGAAGGGCATCGCCCGCTACGGACATGCCTACGTTCCCCTGGACGAGGCTCTCTCTCGCGTCGTCGTGGATTTCTCCGGTCGTCCCGGGCTGACCTATGGCGTGGAGTTCGTTCGGCCGCGCGTGGGCGCGTTCGACGTGGACCTCCTGCATGAGTTCTTTCAGGGTTTCGTCAACCACGCCCAGCTCACGCTGCACATCGATAACCTGAAGGGCCGCAACGCCCATCACCAGGCGGAGACGATATTCAAGGCGTTCGGGCGGGCGCTGCGCATGGCGCTGACGCCGGATCCGCGCAGCCAGGAGTTGCCTTCCACCAAGGGCGCGCTTTGATCCTCATTCCCGCCATCGACATCCAGGGCGGGCGTTGCGTGCAACTTCGACAGGGCATCAAGCACTCCGCGTCGGTGTACGGAGACGATCCGGTCGCGATGGCCCAGCGGTGGATCGGACTGGGGGCGCGCCGCCTTCACGTGGTGGACCTTGACGGCGCATTCGCCGGAACGCGGGTCAGCGCGGAGCTGGTGCGGGGGATCGCATCGGCGGCGGGAGACGTGCCGGTGCAAGTGGGCGGCGGTATCCGGACACTTGCGGAGATCGAGGGCTACCTGGATTCGGGCGTGTCCCAGGTCATCGTCGGCACGCGGGCGATCGAAGATCCGGCGTTCCTGCGTGCCGCCGCCGCGCGCTTTCCCGACCGGGTCATTCTCGGTCTCGACGCACGTGCCGGCCGCGCCGCGACGGCGGCATGGGACGAGACGAGCGACACCAGCGCCCTCGACGTTGCGGAGGGCGTTTCGGAACTTGCGCTCTTTGCCATCGTGTTCACCGATATCGAGCGCGACGGCATGTTGTCCGGTATCAATGCGAGTGCGACGGCTGCTGTCGCGCTCGCCAGCGGCTTGGCCATCATCGCGTCCGGTGGCGTGCGCGACGAGGACGACCTTCGCCGGCTGCGGGCGCTGCATCTTGACCGGCTGCTCGGGGTCATCGCGGGTTCGGCGTTGTACGAAGGTACCTTGGACTTCGCCGCCGCCCAGGCCCTGCTGGATAGCGCCGATGCCTGACATCGGGTAGCGCGCTACACTTCGAACCATGCAGTGCGTGCCTTTTGCTGGCGCTTCATTCGGCGCGGACATCGTCGAGGTGGACATCTCTACTGTCCCGGATGCGGAGTTTTCCGAAATCTACGCCGCCTGGCTGGATCGGGCGGTACTGCGAATCCGCGGTCAACGTCTGGACGACGACGCCTTGATGCGTTTCGCGCGCCGGTTTGGCCCCCTCGAACACCGGCCGATGGGCTGGGTCACGAGGGAAGAGCGCGAGAAGGCCCCGAGTCCGTACCTGGCAACCATCTCGAATATCGTCGTCGATGGACGTCCTATCGGCGGCCTTGGCGCCGCGGAGGCAGCCTGGCACACGGACATGTCGTACATCGAGCATCCCCCCACGGCGAGCATCCTCTTTGCTGTGGAAATACCGGAGGAAGGCGGCGCCACCCATTTCTGCAACTTGATCGGCGCGCTGCGGTCGTTGCCGCAGAACCTCGAGCGCCGGGCCAGGCGCGCGCGCCTGAAGCACGACGCCGCGCACGACAGCGTGGGCGAGCTGCGCAGGGGCCATCATGATGTGGACGATCCGCGCGACGCGCCCGGCGCATGTCACCCGATGGTGTTGCGCCACCCCGAAACCGGTGTCGACGCGCTGTACCTCGGCCGCCGGCAGGACGCCTATGTGGAAGGCCTGGGGCTCGCCGAGAGCGAGGCGTTCCTCGATGCGGTGTGGCGCTACGTGGCGCTGGAAGGGGACACCTGGACCCAGGAGTGGGAGGTGGGCGACGTGCTCGTCTGGGACAACCGCAGCGTCATGCATCGGCGGGCCGCTTTCGATCCCGCAGCCCGCCGCCTGATGCGCCGCGCCCAGGTGCGCCCGATCGCAACAGTACCGTGAATCAAGCAACGTAGGTCAGCGCGAGGAAGGGACTCCGGACGCTGGCCGTGGCGTACATGTGCGCATGTTGGGAACTCTCGGTTCGCAAGGGGGCGGCAAACGCCTTATGCGTAGTCGCGTGTCAGCAGTTCAAGCAGGTGGCCGTCCGGATCCCTGAAGTAGACTCCGCGACCGCCGTTCCAGTGATTGATCTCTCCGTCCTCGGGCGAGAAAGGCCCGCTGCCGTACGTGAGTTCGCGCTTCCCGATGCGCGCGAAGATCGTGTCGAACTCATCCTCGCTCACCTTGAAGGCGTAGTGATGGCGCTCGAATGACTCGCGGTTGTCGAAATCGAGGGTCAGGCCCTGGTTCGTGATGCGGACCGGTTCGAAGTGACCCCAGGAACCGTTGTATTCGAAGTCGAACATCTCCTGGTAGAACTGTGCCGAGGCGGCCTTGTCGCGGCTCGGAACGATGGTGTGGTTGAGTTCGATCGTCATCGCGTGCTCCTGTCGCGAACGTTGCGCCTATCATGGCGTATGGCTGACCCGAACGAAAGATCTGGCCGCCGCGTTCGTCGCCACCCGGTCTGATGGCGAAGGCAACCACCAGCGTCCGGTGGGCGGTCACGTTCGTCTTCATCACCGTCCTTCTGAACTCCATTGGCTTCGGCATCATCCTGCCGGTTCTCCCGGAACTGATCGTCGACATCACCGGCGACCCGTTGCACGAGGCGGCGCGCTACGGCGGTTGGCTGGCGTTCGCCTACGCTTCGATGCAGTTCATGTTCTCGCCGCTGGCGGGCAACCTGTCGGACCGTTTCGGACGACGGCCGGTACTGCTCGTGTCGTTGTTCGTCTTCGGCTTCGACTACCTCGTCATGGGCCTTGCGCCCACCCTCGCCTGGCTCTTTCTCGGGCGCATCATCGCCGGCACTTCCGCGACGAGCTTCGGTATCGCGAACGCCTGCATCGCGGACGTCTTCCCCCCGGAAAAGCGCGCGCAGAACTTCGGCCTGATTGGCGCCGCGTTCGGCGTCGGCTTCATCCTGGGACCGGTGATCGGCGGTTTCCTGGCGGAATTCGGGCCGCGCACGCCGTTCTTTGTCACCGCCGGCATCGCTTTCGCCAATGCGCTGTTCGGCTTGATCGCGATGCCGGAAACGCTGGCGTTGAAGGATCGGCGGCCGTTTCAACTCGCGCGCGCGAACCCGCTGGGAGCGATTCGCCAGGTGGGGCGTTTCCCGGTCGTCGCAGGAGTGCTTGGCGCTTACTTCCTTTACATGCTGGCCCACGACTCGCTCCCCGCGGTCTGGGCGTTCTACACCATGGACCGCTACGGCTGGGGACCCCGGGACGTCGGATTTTCGCTGGGTGTCGTCGGCGTGTGCATGCTGTTCGTGCAGGGTTTCCTGATCCGCAAGATCATCCCGCTGTGGGGATCGCAGCGCACCGCCTATGTCGGGCTTTCGCTGACCGCCGTGGCCTTCCTCGGCTACGCGCTGTCGCCGGCGGGATGGATGATGTACGTGTGGATCGTCGTCGGCGCCGGTTCCGGACTGATCATGCCGGCGATGAACGCCATCATGTCCCGACAGATTCCGGCCAACGCCCAGGGCGAGTTGCAGGGTGTCCTCGGCAGCGTCGCGAGCAGCACGTTCATCGTCAGCCCGGTGGTGATGACGCAACTATTCGCCTGGTTTTCATCGCCGGCCGCGCCGGTGTACTTCCCCGGTGCTGCCTTCGCCCTCGCGAGCCTTCTCGCGGTCGGCAGTGCCTTGACGATGGCGGTCGCCCTCGCGCGGACTTCCTACGCGGAATAGGGCGCTTGACGCCCATACTGGCCAGCGTAACAATCTAGCCAGATGAGCTGTCCAGGAAGGATCCGATGCCCAGTTGGTCACTACAGGACGCGAAGAACCGCTTTAGCGCGGTGGTCAGCGCGGCAATCGAGGGAACCCCGCAAAGCGTGTCGCGGCGGGGCAAGCCCGCAGTCGTGGTCATCGCGGCCGAAGAATACGAGCGTCTCCGGCATCTCGAGAAAGCAAAAGCGCCAAGCTTCCCGGAACTGCTGCTGGCAATGCCGCAGGATGACGGCGGCTTCGAGCGGACCCGCATCGGTTTGCGACCGACAGACTTCGAATGTTCCTGATCGACACGGATGTCCTGTCGGCTCTGCGCCGTCGGGAACGTCATCCCGGCGTGGTTCGCTGGCTATCGAGACAAAGGACTGCGGACTTGTACCTCAGTGTTGTGTCCGTGGCAGAGATCGAACGGGGAATCATCCGCCAGGAACGTCACGATCCAGCGTTTGCGCGCGCCCTGTCTGCCTGGCTGGATGACATGCTCGTCCTCTATGGCGACCGGGT
The DNA here is from genome assembly GCA_963668365.1 of Pseudomonadales bacterium. Classification (GTDB taxonomy): domain Bacteria; phylum Pseudomonadota; class Gammaproteobacteria; order Pseudomonadales; family Azotimanducaceae; genus VXNE01. The sequence goes on along the minus strand of OY764266.1, from coordinate 1,629,740 downwards.
CCTGGCCGTCGATTTGCCGACGGCGCGGCGCTGGGGTCGGCTTTCTGGTGCCATCGGGCATGAAGGCGTCGATCTCCTCATCGCGGCGACGGCACTTGAACATGGACTATCGGTCGTTACCCGAAACGTTCGGCACTTCGAGCCAACCGGGGTTGAGGTTATAGACCCGTCTGCCGAAGGTGTTTGAAGGCGTCGGGCTTGCGTCCCGGGCGCCCCAACCTCGTAGCGCCCGCTATACGGAATACCCCTCGAGCGAAATCGGCAACGTGCGGATGCGCTCGCCGGTCGCGGCGTAGATCGCGTTGCACACGGCAGGCGCCAGCGGCGGCAGGGCGGGTTCGCCCAGTCCCGTCGGGTGGTGGTCGCTGTCGATGAAGTACACGTCGACGTTAGGCGTGTGTGGCATCCGCAACATCGGATAGCTGTCGAAGTTCGATTGCTGTACGACGCCGTCCTCGAACGTGACGGACTGTCCGAGCATGGTTGACAGGCCGTCCACGACCGAGCCCTCGACCTGGTTCTCGGCTCCGCTCAGGTTGATGATGGGGCCGACATCCGCCGCCACCGTCACGTTGTGGACGGTGATCTTCCTGTTGGCATCGACGCTGACGTCGGCGACTTCCGCGAAATGTCCGGCATGGCTGAAGTAGAAGGCAAGCCCCAGTCCGCGGCCTTCGGGCATGGACCGGCCCCAACCGGCTTTCTTCGCCGCGAGCTTGATCACATCCGCTGCCCGTCCGGTGTGCAGCGACCGCATGTCGCCTTTCCCCGTCCACCGGGGTTCGCCGAGCATTTCGAGCAGGACCTCCAGGTGATCGCGCCCCGCGGCGGCCGCCAGTTCGTGAACGAAACTCTGCACGACAAAGCCGAACACGTTCGATCCCGGCGCCCGCCACGCGCCGCACGGCGTCTTCCAGTCGAGGGCGGTCTGCTCTATCCGGCAGTTGGCAAGAAGCCCAGCCGGAAACACGCCGCGGGACATGTCTCCGCCGCTCACCGGTCGATCACCGTCGTGCGTGAACGTGATGAAATGATCGCGCCAGCCGGAAATCCGGCCCTCTTCGTCCAGGCTCGCGCGCAACTGGTGGAAGCCGCCGGCACGGAACAGGTCGTGCGACATGTCGTCCTCGCGCGTCCACTGAAGTTTGATCGGGCCGCCGAAGCGCTTGGAGATGGCAGCGGCCTCGGTCATGAAGTCGTTGTAGAGCCGGCGCCCGAAGCCTCCGCCGATCCGGGCCTGGTGCACGGTCACCTTCGACGGGTCGATGCCGAGCACGCCCGCCACCGCCCGTATTCCGCTTCCCGGCGTCTGCGTGGGCGCCCAAAGCTCGACCGCGCCGTCGCGCCACCACGCGGTGCAGTTCTGCGGCTCGAGTTGCGCGTGGCTGACGAAGCGGTAGGCATAGAAGGCGTCGAGACTCTGCGCAGCGCCGGCGAAGGCGGCATCCACGTCGCCGTCATCCGCCACGCGTTTCTCCCCGGGGACTTTCCGGAGCTTCTCCGCCTTCTTCTCGGCATTGCTCCAACTGTCCTTCGCGGCATCGTCGAGGTTCCATTCGACCTCGAGTTCCCGTTTCGCGCGGATCGCCGCCCAGGTCGAATCGGCAACGATGGCGACCCCCGGCAACAGTTCTGCGAACTTGCCGTTGCCCTCGAGCACGAAGGCATCGCGGACTCCGGGCATCTTCCTGACCGCATCGATGTTGGCTGACGCAACGGAGCCGCCCACGGCCGGACACTTCTGGTACACGGCGTACTTCATGCCGGGCACGGTCTGGTCGATGCCGAAGAGCGGCTGGCCACGGACGAGTGCGTCGTTGTCTATGCCGGTGACGCGCGTTCCGAGCAATTGGTAGTGGCGCCGGTCCTTGAGCTTCAGGGCCGCGGCGTCGGGTACCGGGAATTCTGCCGCCGAGGCGGCCAGCTCAGTGTAGGCCAGGCGTCTGCCGGTCGCCGCGTGAGCGACGAAGCTGTCCTGCGTGGAGAGTTCCGCCAGCGGGACATCGAGCTGTTTGGCGGCGGCGGCGACCAGCATGGCCCGCGCCGCGGCGCCGGCCTGGCGCAGGGTGTCCCAGTTCATCGGTATCGACGTGGAGCCGCCGGCGAATTGCATTCCGTACGCCTCGGCGTCGATGGGCGCCTGCTCGACGGCAACGTCGTCCCAGGCGGCGTCGAGTTCTTCGGCGACGATCATCGGCAGGGATGTCTTCACGCCCTGGCCGATTTCGGGGTTCTTTGCATACAGCAGGATGCCGTCGGCGTCGATGCGCAGAAATGCGTTCGGCTGCAACGCGCCGGGCGTCGCGTGGGCCGGTTTGGCCTTGAGGACGAAACCCAGCATCAGTCCGCCGCCCGCGATGCCGGTCGCCTGCATGAACCGGCGCCGGGAGAACTTGATCAGGCGAGCGGCCGGCACCGGCGCCTGGCGCGCGATGGCGTCGAAGACAGCATTCATGGCTGTATATGGCGAGCTGCTCATGCCGACTCTCCCATGTTTGCGGCGGCCTGCTTGATCGCCTTGCGGATCCGCAGGTACGTGCCGCAGCGACAGATGTTGCCTGCCATCGCCGTGTCGATCTCCTCGTCGCTCGGATCAGGATTGGTCTTGAGCAGGGCCGTGGCGCCCATGATCTGCCCCGTCTGACAGTATCCGCACTGGGCCACATCGATATCGATCCACGCCTGTTGCACCGGCGTCAGCTCGCCGTCCTCGGAAGCCAGTCCTTCAATGGTCGTGATGTTGCGGCCGGAGGCGGCGGACGCGACCGTCGAGCACGACCGGACGGGTGTCCCGTCGAGAAGCACGGTGCATGCGCCGCATATGCTCACACCGCAGCCAAACTTCGTGCCGGTCAAACCCAGCTCGTCGCGCAGCACCCACAGGAGCGGCGTCGACGCTTCGGCATCGCTGACTTCGCGGACTTTTCCATTCACATTGAGACGCAACACGGATTGCCTCCTGATCCTCAGTTATTCATTTCCAGTCCTCGCGGGACGCGGGGATTGTCGACGGCTTGCACTCGACGCAGTATGTCCTGAAACCGCTCTTCCTGCTCGGGGGTTTCCCTCGGCATGTCGAGGGCGGTTCGAGACGCGTATTCCCGATGTGTGCGCAGGAAGTCCGGCAAGGCGTCGTAGGTCGACGTCTGGGCCAGTGCCAGCACGGCGTCGGGAGTCACGGTCTCGCGCATTTCCTCCCATTTGCCCTGGCGCGAGAGCGCGTGCAGTTTCTGGCCGAGTTCCTCGAGTCCGTGCAGGGCCAGGACCTTGTGGTAGGTGCGGGTCGAACCGTAGAAGGACAGCGGCCGGCGCATTTCCTCCACGCGCTGTTCGATGTCGCTGTCGTTGTCGCCTAGCACGAGGTAGCCGCTCGCGCCGATCTCCACGTCGGTCCAAGACCGGCCGGATTTGATCAGACCCGTCCGAATCCGCGGCAACATCGTCGTGCGCATGTACCTGTCGGACATGATCCCGCCGTGCGGCATGACGACATCGGCAACTTCGCCCGCCACGCCCGCCATGCCCGGACCCACCACGGCAAGACCGACGCGCGGGCGGTCGTACGCGATGGGTCCCGGGTTGAAGTTGGGCGTCATGAGCGTGAAGGTGTAGTGCCGGCCCAGGAATTCGGGCGTCGTGCCATGCTGCCAGGAATCCCATACCGCGTGCATCATCTGGATGTATTCGCGCATGCGCGGTGCGGGCGCGGTCCAGGTGCCGCCGAAGCGGCGCTCGTTGTGGCCCTTTACCTGGCTGCCGAGGCCGAGGGTGAATCTGCCCCCGGACAGGTGCTGAATGTCCCATGCCTGCATGGCCAGCACCATGGGACTGCGCGGAAAGGCGATGGTCACTGACGTCTGCAAACGGATGCGGTCGGTGGCGGTGGCCGCGAGCGCCATCGTCAGCATGGAGTCGTGGGCGAGTTCGCCACAGGTGATGCAGTCGAATCCGCTAGCTTCCGCTGCACGCGCCTGCGCTGACACGTCGCCGGGCCAACCGCGGCCGACGCCGGCAATCACTTCCATGACGGAAGGCGCGCGGCGACGGACCGCGCGCCCCCATGGGGTCGAGCGTTGCGGTCGTGAGCCGACGCTTGGGCGGCGTGTGTCATGTCGATGCCGCAATGCATCGGCGGAGACAGCAAGGAACGATTGGTTCGGGGTGCCGCGGCGAGTCCGCCAGCCCCCGCATGAGGATGTCGTCGCGCCCGTCGCCGTCCAGATCTGCGACTGAGGCGAAACGATCAGCATCGGGCACGTCTAGCGCCAACTCCTGTCGGCGTCCGACTCCGTTCTCGATATCGTTGTAGACCCACGCCCCGTTGCCGTCGTGTCGCGAAAGCAGTTCGTCTCGGCCATCGGCGTCGAAGTATCCGGCGGACGCGGCGGCGCCGACTTCGAGCCACAGAAAGGAGATTGCGAAACGCACGGAAGTCATTTTCCACGCGATGGGGTTCCGAAGCAATCGCGCTTCGGCGGGCGTCGAAAGCGTATCCTGGATTTGAGGGTCGCGCGGTGCTGCACGCCCGCGAACCGCAAACTCGTCAACGTCCGGACATCCGCCGCCCCGTTGACCGCTCCGATCATCTCGAATCCGCTTCCAGCCCGCGATATCGTTGGCGAACCCGATCCAAACGAGGTTCTTGGCGTGTTTCGTGAACTTGCCGGCGGCCACAGGACATGGGCGCGGGCGGCGGTCCGCACTACCTCTGCCGAACGTTGCGCGATGTCCTTGAGCGCCCGGCGGGCGCTGTCACGGCAATCCCTCATGTCAGGACGTCGACCCGTAAGCCGTCAAGCCCCGACGGGCGAAATGCTTACAAGAAATACCGTAATCCCGCCCTCCGAGCCGACTCGAATCGGGTGTTAGAATGACGCCATGGCTCCTCCCGCATTCGATACGCACAGAGCCGTGAAGTCCCTGACCGTCGCCGGTTTCAGCGATTCCCAGGCCGAGGCGGTTGTGGAAACCGTCGGTACCGCGCTGGACAAAACGCTGGCGACGAAGGCGGACCTTCAGCCGCTCAGGGCCGACTTGGACGGCATGATGTCGACGATGGCGACGAAGGCGGACCTCGAACTGGCGTTTCAGCCGCTCAGGGCCGACCTGGACGGCGTGATGTCGACGATGGCGACGAAGGCGGACCTGGCCGCGCTCGAACAACGCATGACCATCAAATTGGGCGCGGTGGTGTTCGCGAGCATGAGTCTCCTCGCCGTACTGCAAAAGGTCTTTTGACGAATTCCCTGGTTTGCGAGGACATTGCGTCCGCCGGTCTCGGACGATGGTATCGACGCGCCCTGGTCAGAAGCCGGAGCGCGTCGATGGAACGGATCAGTTGGCGGTCTTGACCTCGATGGATCGCGCCCGCGCGTTCTCGCGCTTGGCGACGGAGATCGTGACCACGCCCTGTGCCGCAGTCGCTTCGATGGAGTCCCGATCAGCATCGTCCGGCAGTCGAAAGCTGCGGGCGAAGCGTCCGAACCGCCGTTCCGAGCGATGTACCCGCTCGTCGCCGTTCTCGCGCTCGTGCCTGCGCTCGCCTGAGATCGTCAGCAAGCCGTCCTTGCAGCTCACTTCAACGTCTTCCGGGGCCACCGCCGGCAGTTCCACGTCGACGCGATACGCATCGTTTGATTCGCGCACGTCGATGGCGGGCAGCCAGTTGGAGGCGCGCTCCCGGATACCCGGCACGACCGGACCCGCGCGGAACAGGTTGTCGAAGTCTCGAATCGAATCCCAGTGGACCAGGTTCATCACATTTACTCCTGAAGCAGTCTTGGTTGAACAGGGATTTGGGGATGACCGGATCGATTCCAAGTACTTGAAAAAGAGACAAGTAACCCCAAGGCGAGGAGCTTTTGTGCCGCGCTGGGGTCAGATTCCCGCCGCGGCGCCGTCGGACCGCGGATCGGCGACACCCAATAGCACGTTGCGCACGCGCATGATCGAGTTCGCATTGCCTATGCGCCCGGATGGCAGGACGACGAGTTCACGGTGGCGCATGGATCGGAGCTCCGTCAGCGTCTCTTCCGGGAAGCCGGGTTCGAACAGAACGCGGTCCGGCTGCCACTGGTGGTGGAAGCGGGGCCGGCCGACAGCCTGGGCGAGGCCCATGCGGTGGTCGACTCCGTTGACGATCACCTGCAGCACCGTGGTGATGATCGTGCTGCCGCCGGGCGAACCGGTAACGACCATCGGCGAACCGTCCCAGAGCAAGATGGTGGGCGACATCGAACTCAACATGCGCTTGCCGGGCGCTATCGAATTCGCTTCGCCGCCGAGGAGCCCATAGGCGTTTGGCGCGTCTTCTCTCGCGGCGAAGTCGTCCATCTCGTTGTTGAGGAGAAACCCGGCGCCGGGGACGACGATTTTCGCGCCGTAGGAAAAGTTGAGCGTGGTCGTATATGCCACGGCGTTTCCGGCGGCGTCCATGATCGACACGTGGGTGGTTTGGCCGCCTGTTTCAGCCCAGAGGCCGGCACCGATGTCCTCCGACCTCGAAGCGCGCCTCGGATCGAAGTCTCCGAAGCGCACGACCGCATACGCCTTGTCGATCAGCCTGTCGACGGGCACCGGGTAGAAGTCGGCATCTCCCAGGTGCGTCGCGCGGTCGGCGTACGCCCGCCGCGCCGCCTCCACCATGAGGTGTATCGATCTTGCGCTGCCGGGGCGCATGGCACGAAGGTTGTAGCCTTCGAGCATGTTCAGCATCTGCATCAACACGACGCCGCCCGACGACGGCGGCGGCATCGAGACGACTTCGAACCCCCGGTAGGAGCCGGTGATTGGCTTGCGCCAGACCGAGCGGTAGGCGTCGAGGTCCGCCTGGGTGATGCTCCCGCCGCCGCGTTGCATTTCGGCCACCAGCAGGTCGGCCGTGGTCCCCTTGTAGAACCCGTCCCGTCCCCCGTCCCTGATGCGTTCAAGCGTTGCTGCCAGGTCTTCCTGGACGAAGATGTCGCCTTCCTGGTGAGGCGTTCCGTCGGGCCTGGCAAAGACCGCGAGAGAGGCGGGGTGCCTGGCGAAGTCGGACAGGTGGCTTCGAATGTCATCGGCGAGATCGGGGGTCAGCGGGAAACCGTCGCGCGCCAGGACGATGGCGGGATCGATCACGTCGGGAAGCGTCAAGGCGCCGTATCTGCCGTGGATGTCGAGCAGACCGGCGACGGTGCCGGGAACGCCGGCGGCGAGATGCGAATCGGTGGATAGACCATCGACGACATTGCCGTCATCGTCGAGGAACATGTCTCGATGCGCGGCCGCCGGGGCGCGTTCGCGGTGGTCGTTGGCAACGACCTCGCCATCGGCAAGGCAGATCACCATGAAGCCGCCGCCGCCCAGGTTGCCTGCGGACGGGTACGTCACGGCGAGCGTAAAGCCGACCGCCACCGCCGCATCGATGGCGTTGCCGCCAGCTGCAATCATGTCCGCACCGACATTCGAAGCGATTTCCGAACGCGAGACGATCATGCCCTTGGTCCCGCGAACCACTTCCGGGGTCGCAGCCGAAGCCGCTTGCGCGGACACGATAACTGCGGCCATCGAGAGCAGTGACCTCAAATGCATGTCTCTTCCTTGCGGCCTGGATGGCCCATTCGGATACTGAACGATAGCAGCTGGACGGGCAACAGCCGTCATCCCGGCATCGACCCCGTGTTGCCGAAACCCGGCTGGTCTGTCACCCTTCGCCGCCGACGAGTCGGGAACTGAACGGGCCTTCAGCCGGCGAGTGCGAGGCGCTACTCCCCGCAGGAAAGGCTGGACGTAGAAAGCGACGGTTTTGGGACAATGGCGGTCTCAGGATCGCCGACATCGTTGGCTTGGCGCGAAGCGAGAACCTAGTGAGGGGACATTGATGGGACGTTTGGATGACAAGGTTGCTGTAGTGACGGGTGCGGGTCGAGGCATCGGGCGCGAAATCGCGCTGCTGCTCGGGGCCGAGGGAGCGCACGTGGTCGTCAACGATCTCGGCGGCGCGACGGACGGCACCGGCGGCAGCAACATCGCTGAAGAAGTCGCCGCTGAAATCAAAGCGGCTGGCGGCAAGGCCGTGGCGAATACGCAGTCCGTCGCCACGGTGGAAGGCGGCGAGTCCATGCTCGCCTCGGCGCTCGACAACTTTGGCGGCATGGACATCCTGGTCAACAATGCCGGCATCCTGCGCGATCGGTCCATCTTCAACCTGGAAGCGGCGGACTGGGACGCTGTCATCGACGTGCATCTCCGCGGTCACTATTGCTGTTCGCGCCCTTTCGCAAGGTACGTGCGGGAGACGGGTCGCACGGGTTGCCGCCTCATCAACTTCTCCAGCGTCTCCGGCCTGTTCGGCAACTTCGGACAATCGAACTACGGAGCGGCAAAGGCGGGAATAGCGGGCTTTTCGCGAGTGCTGGCGCTCGAACTCGCCAAGTACGGCTGCACCGTGAACACGATCTCGCCCGGCGCGATGACACGCATGACGATTCCCCTGCGCGAGGCGCGGGGCGAGCAGGTGACGCAACAGGAGATGGAAACCGGCGGCCCGCAGCATGTGGCGCCGGTGGTCGCCTGGCTCTGCACCGAAGATGCCGCGGGCATCTCGGGTCAGATACTCCAATGTGGCCGCGGCATCGTCGGGATCATGCAGCAACCGGCGGTCATCCGGAGTTTCGAGAAGCGCGATAGCGGCCTCTGGACGGTCGATGAACTCGACGACTACATGCCGCAACTCATGGAAGCGCACCGTTCCAACGTGGACGCCGCTCAGAGGTCCGGCGCGCCGGACGTGGTGGGCTAAGTCGCTCCCGGCTTCTGTAGAGGAATTTCTTACAGCCCTGATACGGATTTCTTATCGGACGGGTTCGATGGTTGAAGTAACGGGACCCTTCGGGCTAATGTCGCGCCGAGGGGGTGCGATGAACGAAGCCACTGCGGTGGAGACACCATCGGGAAAAACCGCGGCTGCCGAGAATTTTCCCGTTGTCACCCGAATATTGCCAGCGCGTTTGCGATCGCACATTGCAACGTTCTACGCCTATGCGCGGGCGATCGACGACATTGCCGACAACCCGGAGCTCGATCCCGACGACAAGATCGAACGGCTGGACGGCTTCGCCAAGGCGGTCAGTGGCGTCGGCTCGATGAACCCGGCCTTCCGAAAGGCGTACGAGTTGAGCCGCAGCCTCGCTGCGACGCGGGTGACGGATCGGCATTGCGTCGACCTGGTGCAGGCCTTCAAGCAGGATGCGACCAAGCTCCGCTACGACAACTGGGACGACCTGATCAGCTATTGCAATCTTTCTGCGGCGCCCGTCGGCCGCTACCTCGTCGACCTTCACGGCGAGTCGACAAACGTGTATCCGACTTCCGATGCCCTTTGCAACGCGCTGCAGGTGCTTAACCACGTGCAGGATTGCCAGGATGACTACAAGGCCCTGAACCGGGTTTACCTGCCCGGCAACTGGATGGATGAGGCAGGCGTCGATGTCCACGCGCTTAACGGCAAACGCTCGACGAAGGCTTTGCGTCGGGTGTTCGATCTCTGCCTTGACGCCACCGATGGACTGTTGGACGTGGCTGCTCGATTGCCCGGCAGGATCAGGAATCCGCGTTTCGCCATGGATGCGGCCGTGGTTGTCGCGATTGCCCAGAAGCTGAGCGCCGAACTGCGCCGGCGGGATCCCATCGAGGAACGGGTCGTACTGACCAAGATGCAATATGCCGCGTGTTGCGGATACGGCATCGGTCGAGTGCTGTTTCGAAGCGTATTCCCTCCACGACGTCGAAGCGGCTAGCGCCATGAAATCCGTCGGCGGCTTCGCCTACGCCGTCTTTCACCCCCGCCCAAGCCCTCTGTTTCGCCAATCCCGCCCGTCACGAATCTGCACCCTGATCGGCACTTGCGTGCCGTTTTACGGTGCAGCTTCCAAGCCCGCCATTCTTTTCCTTCGATGTCGCCGTCAGTAGCGATCTGATTCCAAACTGGCCGGGTATTGACGATGCGCTCTCGGACCGTTGCCCGCGATCCCACCCGGACTGCATCGAATCCCTGGGAGCATGTGAATCGGGTCGTCGCGGAGTCGAGTTCATCGTTCCTGTGGGGCATGCGGGTGCTGCCGGCGGCGCGGCGGCGCGCCATGTATGCGATTTATGCGTTCTGCCGCGAAGTGGACGACATCGCCGACGAACCGGGAGAAATCGACCAAAAAAGGCGCGAGCTTGCGGCATGGCGGGAAGAAATCTGCAGCCTTTACGCCGGATGCCCCAACCGCCCCACCACACGGGCGTTGCTGCCGTCGGTACAGCGTTTCGACCTGCCACAGGACGAATTCCTCGCCGTCATCGACGGCATGGAGACGGATGCGGCGCCGACTGTTCGAATGCAGACCCTGGACGACTTGCTCAACTATTGCCGCAGGGTCGCCGGCGCCGTGGGCATGTTGTCGGTCCATGCGTTCGGGGTGCCCCAGGATCCGGGGCCGCGTATCGCCGAGGCGCTTGGGAGCGCGTTCCAGTTGACCAACATCTTGCGTGACCTGAAAGAAGATGCGGCATTGATGCGCCTGTACGTGCCGCTCGACTTGCTCGCCAAGCACGGCGTCGACGCCGGATCGCTCGACGCGATATTCTTGCACCTGCGGTTTGCAGACGTCTGTGACGAACTGGCTGAACTCGCACTCGGCTACTACGGCGAAGCCGACAGGCTGATAAGGGAACTCCGATCCCGGAAGATGAAACCGGCCGTTGTCATGATGGCGGTATATCGAGAGACGCTTGAACGGCTTCAAGCCCGTGGCTGGAACGAGATTGATGAACGGATCGGTGTGACGCGTACGCGAAAGATGTGGCTCGCGCTGCGCTTCGGATTGCTCTAGCGGTGGCACCAGTGGCCCGAACGCACATCGTGGGCGCCGGCCTGGCGGGTCTCGCCGCCGCGGTGTCCCTGGTCTTGGCGGGGCGGTCAGTCACGCTCTACGAAGCGGGCGGCCGGGCCGGAGGACGCTGCCGGTCCTATGTCGATACAAAACTCGGTTGCATGATAGACAACGGCAACCATTTGCTATTGAGCGGCAACAGAGCCGTAGCACGCCACCTGCGAGATATCGGCGCCGCCGCCGAGTTGGTCGGTCCCGCCGAGGCCCGCTTTCCGTTTCTCGACGTTCGCTCGGGCCAGCGATGGTGTGTGCGTCCCAATCGGGGACTGCTGCCCTGGTGGATTCTGAGCGCGCGACGGCGTGTGCCCAATACCAGCGCCTGGAACTACATCTCGGCGCTGTCGTTCGCCGTCGCGGGACCGCGCCGCACCGTCGCCGACTGCGTCGGTGACAGTGGTGTCCTGTTCGAACGGTTCTGGGAGCCCCTGGCCGTGGCAGCGTTGAACACGCCCGCGAAGACCGGCGCGGCGCGCCTGTTGTGGCCGGTATTGCGCGGCACGTTCGCCAGGGGCGAGACCGCCTGCCGTCCCCGGATTGCCGGAAATGGACTATCCTCGGCATTCGTGGACCCGGCGCTTCGGGTGTTGCGGCGGCGAGGCGCAGTCGTTCGGCTCGGGCGGCGATTGCGCCGGATCGCGTGCAGCGAGGGCAGAGCTGCGGCTCTGGATTTTGGCGTGGAAACCGTCGTCCTGGCACCGGGTGAAACCGTGGTGCTGGCGGTGCCGCCTGCCGCTGCGGCCAGCCTGGTGCCCGCGCTGACCGTGCCGAAGCGAAGCCACGCCATCGTCAATGTGCATTTTCGCTTGTCGGCCTGCTCCGGGCTGCCGGAGGACCTGCCGTTTCTCGGGCTGATCGGAGGCGTCGCGCAGTGGTTGTTCGTCAGGGGCGATATCGCATCGGTGACGGTGAGCGCCGCCGACGCCCTTGCCGCGGAGCCGGCCGAAGCCATCGCGCGGAAAACCTGGAACGATGTCGCCATCGCGCTCGGTTTCGGCCGCGAGTCACCGCCGACGTATCGCGTCGTGAAGGAAAGGCGCGCCACCTACGCGCAGACGCCGGAAGAAGTGCGTCGACGTCCGGGAACGCGCGGGCCATTTCCCAACGTGTACCTGGCGGGGGATTGGATCGATACCGGGCTGCCCGCGACAATCGAAGGCGCCGTGCGCTCTGGCCACATGGCTGCGCGCGCCATCGCCGCTGGCGGGTAGTCTTCCAGCGCCGCAGCGGATGGAATGCGCAGCCGGGCTATACGGGCTGGAAGGCAAGAATGGGCATTGCGGCGGCTGTCGTCGCCGGACGCTTGCGGGACGCGCGGGCCACTCGGCGAAGAGTGGCTCGTCCCGACATCAACGCGCCCGTCTCAGTCCTGTCTGGTTGAAGTCGCTGGCATCGAAGTCGGTTCCGAACTGGTAGTCGGTCCAGCGCAGAACCGTGCTTTTCCCCGTGAGGTGATTCACCATCGTCATTTCGCCGGCGCGCCGGAACGCGCCGAGGCACTGTTGGTAGTTCTGCGCGGTGCGCGGTTTGCCGGGAAACGATTAGAGTGTGGGTTCTTGCCGTCGAAGAGAATTCCATGACCAAAGCCACGCTTCTGGCGTGCCTGACCATCGCCCACGCGTTCCTGTCGGCAAGTGCCGCCGCCGAGTCCATCGAGGCTGCGCGCGCCGCGTTTTCCGAAGGGCGATACATCGAGGCGGCCGATTTGGGCGATGCGCTGGGAACTGCTTCGGGACATGCGCTGGCGGCCGAAGCGCTTGCGACCTACGCCCACTATCTTGCACAGGACGAGGAGAAGGCGCCGTTGCTGCAACGTGCGATGCGCTCGGCGGAGACGGCCATCGAACTGGGCCCGGATAATGCGGAGGCGCATCTCCAGTCGGCCCACGCCACGGGCCGCTACTCCCAGCTTTTCGCCCCGATGAAGGCGATGCGGGAGGGATACCCGAAGCAGGTGCGCGCGTTGATCGAACGGGCAGTCGAGTTGGACCCGAGTCATTTCGGGGCGCACTTGAGCCTGGCCTCCTGGCATGCGGAAGCGATCGGCAAGGGCGGGATGATGGCTCGCGCTGTGCTCGGGGCGAACAAGAAGACCGCGTTCGCCCACTTCGAAAAGGCGATGGCGCTTGCGCCCGACAGAAACGTCGTGTTGATCGAATATGCAAAGGGCCTCCTGATGCTCGAACGCAGGAAGGGGCGTTCCGAAGCGCGGAGTCTGCTCGCGCGCGCGATCGGGTTGCCGCCACAGGACGCGTTCCAGCAGATTCTTCATGAACTTGCGGTCGAGCGCCTGGCGGCTCTCGACGGCGAGGCTCGCTGACCGTAGGGAAACGCGACCGGTCACCAGTAATAAAGGATGCGGATGAACGCGCGGGTTCCGCCGCCGGTGGTGGTGCCGTCGTCGTCGGGGATCCCTCCGAACTCGTCCCCCGTGCTGCCCAGGGCCGCCACGAGGCCCGCCTGAACACGCGCGGAATCCGACGGCTCGTAAGTCAATGAGGTCTGCACCAGGCTCGATCCGTCGTTGAGATTGCCAATCCAGGCGAGGCTTTGCGACCACAGCGGATGCCACTGATAGGTGGCGCCCGCGGCGAGGTAGTCGCGCATGACATTGAACAGCTCGCCTCTCGACAGTCGATCCTGCAGCGGTGCGGGAAGCGTCGGCGTCAGGGTGTCGACGCCGAAGTCATTGTGGAAGTACTCGGCGAAGACGAGACCGGTTCGCTGGAATAGCTCAAACGCGCAATCGATATTGACGATGCCCGAGATGCGCCGGTCGCCATCCTGCGCAAGCCGCGTCCCGACGACATCGGTGCGCAGCAGTGCGGGGCCTATCGGAATCTTGAACGTCATTCCAAGCAGGTCGTCCCGGTAGTGGCGCGCGCCCATGAGTTCCACCTCGCTTGCGCCGAAGAACCCGTGCCACATGGCAGCGTAGCTGTCGTCGCTGGCGCGCCCATGCGTGTCGCGACGCGCCACATGGAGCAATTGCAGCGCGCTGTGGGCAAACGCGCGTTCGATCAGCAGAATGTCGTCGCCCGGCTTGTAGTCCCTATCCACCGCCGTCGGCGCAAACGGATTGAACAGGTCCATGGGCTGAAACACATGGCCGCTGCCCCAACTCACCGCCTGGCGCCCCAACGTGATCGCTAGACGTTCGTCGCGGTATTCGACCGCGAGACGGTCGAAGCGGTGGACGGTGAGATGTCGCGTTCCGTCGTCCAGCGTCTGCGTCAGGTTCATCAACCGGCTCGAGTCTTCCGTAGGCCGCTCGTCCAGGTGCGCGGAATCGCCGAACGCAAACGAATCCCCCGCTACCCAGGTCAGGGAATAGTCGCCGATGAAACGCAGTCTGCCGGCGCTGCGGCGCAACAGGACCCGCAGGTCGGCGTTGTGATCGAAGGCCGGCGTCCCGGACTCGCGGCGCTGTGCATCAGCGTCGGGCAACGCCGCAACGGATGAAAACCACTTGAACCGGGCGGTCAGCTCGGATTCCGCGCGCGCCTCGTTCCCGGCGGCGATTCCGGCGACGACCCATGTCCACAGGAAGACGTGTTTCAAGCGTTCGAGGGTGGCGATGCCGCCGGTTCGTCGGATTCGATCCGGCCATCCCGCAGCAGGACCCGCCGGCTGGCATGGCCCATGACGATCGGATCGTGGGTCGCGGTCACGATGGTGACGCCGCGCTCTTCGTTGATGGTGCGCAGGAGTGCAAGCAGCTCCAGCGTCGTCGCGGAGTCGAGGTTCGCGCTGGGTTCGTCGGCCAGCAGCAGGACCGGATTGGTGACGATGGCGCGCGCCACGGCCACGCGTTGCTGCTGCCCCCCGGACAGTTCGCCGGGGCGCCGTTCACCGATGTCGCCGAGCCCCAGTTGATCGAGGACCGATAGCGCCCGTTCGCGCCTTTCCGCGGGATCCGTACCCTGCAGTTGCATGATGAACTCGACGTTCTCCACGGCGGACAGCACCGGGATCAGGTTGTAGGCCTGGAAGACGAAGCCGACCTTTCGCAGCCGCAGGTCGGATAGCTGCGACTCCGACAGGTCGCTCAGTTCTTCGCCGTCGACCACGACCGTGCCATCGGTTGGTCGGTCGAGGCCGCCGACGAGGTGCAGGAGCGTGGATTTGCCGGACCCCGAAGGCCCCGCCAATGCCGTCCACTCGCCCGCGGCGACGCCGAAATCCACGCCCTGCAGCGCGCGTACGGGCACGGCATCGTCGCCGTACACCCTTGTGACGCCCTGGCAGTCGACAACCAGATCGGACATGGAACCTCCTGCGCTCCCCTATCGCCGCATCGCGTCCAGCGGCTGGATTCTCACGGCGCGCTGTGCCGGATAGATGCTGGCGAGGAAGCCGAGCGCCAGGCTCAGGCCCACCACGAGGACGACATCCTGCGCCCACAGCCTGGGAACCAGTTCGGGCCTCATGCCAGTCAATTCCAGGCCTTCGGAGAACGCCGAAAGGTCGATACCGTCCGCGAGCCAGAAATAGCCCAGGAGTCCCAGCACGACGCCTACGGAAATGCCGATCGCCATCGTGATCATGGACTCGATTACCACCTGGGCGATCACGGCGCCGCGCCGCATGCCGATGGCCCGGAGCATGCCCAGTTCCCGAATCCGCTCCATGACCGCGGTGACCAGCGTATTGACGAGACCGAATATGAGCGCGCCCATGACGATGAGGAACCAGATGGAGACGGTCGCGTCGGCCATCTCGTGCATCATCGCGGCTTGCGGCTCGAGGTCCTGCCAAGTTCTGACGTCGAGGTCGGTGAAAGTGCGCGTCAGGCGGTGCAGTACCGGCGGGCCTTGAACTCCCTCCGTCAATCGTACGGACACCTCGGTCACGGCATCGATGGCGAGCAATTCCTGCAGGCTAGTGATGCCGGTGAACACGAACGCCTTTTCGATCCCCGTGCCGACGGCGTCGTAAACACCCGCGATGCGGTAGCCGGACTCCCGGTTGCCGCCATCGACACCTTGCGTGATCAACACGACGCGCCGGCCGACGCCGGTTTCCAATTGTTGCGCAAGGGCGTGGCCGACGAGGATGCGCCTGTCGTCGGAGCCCGACAGGTACTCTCCGTCAATCTCGACATCACCGAGGAAGGAAATGTCCTCGCTGCCCGGGACGACGCCGACGAACTGCACCCCCCTGGTTTCGCGCTCGCTCCTGATCACCGCGGGCACGCGCACGCGGGACGTCCAGCCGCGGATGCCGTAGGAGGCCAATTCAGGATGGCCGGATGGTTCGAAGCTGAAACTCTTCTTGATGCCCGGATCGTCGAGATAGCCGGGTGCTACGACCTTGAAATGGCCGTTGAGGTTGTCTATCGCGGTCTCGACCATGCTCATCTGCATGCCGCGCAGCAGCGCATTGAGGACCAGGACCGAGCCGACGGCAACACAGATGGTCGTGATCAGGATCAACGTGCGACGCCGGTGGCGCCACAGGTTGCGCCAACTGAGTTGCACGAGCAGCGTGAACTTCACCTGCTGCTAATCCTCCGTCCGCAGTGCATCGACGGGGCGAATCCTGCGCAATCGCAACGATGTGCCGAATGCGGCGGCGAGGGTGGCGAGACCCAGGACCGCCGGCGACATGGCCATGGCCCCGACTGCAAACCCCGGGTACATCCGCTCGGGCATGAAATACTGGGCCGAAATCTCGTCCATTCCCTCGGCTATCTCGCCGAACGCGATTCCTGTCTGGCTCAGCCAGGCGATCACGCTCAGCGCTATGGCAAGGCCGATGCTCGCGCCGATGGCCCACATGGCAATCGCCTCGACCTGCAGCATGCCCATGATCGATGCGGGGCGCATGCCGATGGCCAGCAGCATGCCGAACTCCCGGGTGCGCTCGAAGACGGTCATCATGAGCGTGTTGACGATGGCGAACGCCACCAGGATCAGGAGCAGCCAGTACATCAACTGCGCGCTGACCCAGTCGATCTGTATGCCCTGCTCGATCTCCGGCATCAGTTCGTTCCACTTGAGCGCGCGATAGCCCTCGCCGAGCGCGAGTTCGATGCGTCCCGCCACGTCGTCGATGTCGCTGATCGAATCCGCCGCCACCAGGATCCGGTGGACTTCGTCGCCCAGGTCGAAACCCTCCTGCAGCGTTCTCAGGGGCACGAGGATGAGCGAGCGGTCGGTGTCCTCGTGCCCGGTACTGAATATCCCGCCCACCCGGAGGGCGAGGGCGCCGACGCTGCCTTCCCTGGCGGTGCCGAGCACGAGGATTTCGTCGTCGATCGCGATGTCGAGGTTGCGGGCAAGCGCGACGCCGATAAAGGCATCGTCGGGTCCCGGCAGGTATTCGCCCTGCGCCAGTGCCTTCGACAGATCGGACACCTGCGGTTCGCGGTCGGGATCCACGCCAAGCACCAGGCCGCCGAAACTGCGCTCCTCGGTGGACAGCAGGGCGAACGCCTCTGCGCGCGGCGCGGCTCCGGCGACGCCGGGCAGGCCGGCCAGGCGTTCGGTCAATGCAATGCCATCGGGCACCGTGTAACGCATGCGGGGATCGTCGTGGAATTCCGGATGCTGCACCTGGATATGGCTGCTGACGAGGCGCGTCGCCATGTCGATCATGCCGTCGTAGCTGCCGACCTGAAAGGACGAGAAGAACACGACCAGCGCCGTCGCAAAAGCGATGCCACCGGCGGTGAGCCATGTGCGGCGCGGATTGCGCCAGAGGTTCCGCCACGCGACGACCGCGAACAGTCCCCGGCTCGCGCTGGCGGAAGCGGGCATCAGGTGGTGTCCGACTTCAGCGAGAACAGGGTAAACATGCGTTCGGACAGCTCGATGTCAAAATCGGCCGAGTCGGTGGTGACTTCGGTCCAGTGGTCCGGCTCGTCCAGGCGCTCCATGCGCATCCGCGTGGCCAGTGTCCGTCCTCCCATGGCGCCGATTTCGAGGGTCGTCATGCGTTTCAACGCGACCTGCAACTGGTCATAGAAGACCTGTTCCAGCATCACGTAGTCATCGCGCAGCACCCAGATTTCCTTGCCCCACACCACCGGTGCGTTCTCGTGCGGCACCGCCTCGATCGTGTAGATCGTGTGTTCGCCGTCCTGTTTCTCGTCGACGATGGAGAGATCGTAGTGTCGCAACACCTGGTCGCTGCGGGACAGGTCGTTGTAGGAGAAGTCGGAGCCCCCCCAACTTTGCGAGCGCATGCTGTACGGTAGCCGGATGGTCCGGTTCAGCCTGGGCGCGTACGTCCACATGTTGTCGCCGACCTTCAGCAGCGCGTTGCCGGCGTCCTTGGCCGGCGCGGTGAAGCGTATCAGCGTGTCTTCGCGCCCCCGGCTCCATGCCGCGATGGAGGTCGAACGCTCCCAGTCGGGACGCTTGATTCGCATCGTGAACTCGATGTGGGAAGTGGCGCCCCGCATCAGGTCCAGCGCGCCGGCGACGAGACCCTCCGCAGTGAGGCCGGAGGCGTTCGGGCTGGCTGCCCCGAGGACCAGGATGCTGGCCACGAGGCGGGATAGCGCGCGCTTCATGGGGACCCTGTTCAGGAGTGCTGCTGCCTTGCCGGCATGAATTTGCTCAGCAACGCGGCGGCCAGGACGAAGCAGAGAAGGTGATACACGGCGCCGTGCATCTTCCAGGACAGCGGATAGAGCCACCATGCGACATCGGTGCCCTCGATGACAACGACGGCGGCCAGACCGGCCAGCGCGCCGGTCTTCAGGTGCTGCGACATGCCTTCCTGGTGCCGCAAGAGCAGGAACACGACGAGCGCAATCAAGATGTTGTGCACGAAGCCAAATGCCATGGCCCGAGGGTCCGGCTGCGAAGGGGGCACGCCGTGGTCCACGTAAACCATGGCTTGCGAGCCCTGGGCGAGAAGCTCCATGTTGTCGGCTGTTGGAACAAGGTAGGCGCCCGTCTCGGGGAAATGGCGCTTGATGTCCCCAAGTGCCGCTTCCTGGTCGGCCGTTGAATTCAACGCTGTGTAGGGAAGCGGACTGATCCCCCAGTAGAGGAACCCGAATATGAACAGCACGACCGCCGTCACGCCGATGCCGGTGATGATCCTGACCATGTCTTGAAACTCCTCTCTTGCTATCGGTGGCGCGCCGCCTTCAACGGGTCAATCGTAGGTGCAGACGCCCTGGTCGATGACGATTTCGCCACGCTGGTTCGCCGTTCGGAACAGCGCCTTGCCGCCGTCGGCCCACATGGACGCGGTCAGCGCGTCGCCGGGGATGACGGGCCTCGAGAGGATTTATCGGCATGGTTCCGGTTTCTGGTTCTGCACGGTGCATTGTTCCTTGGGCAACCTGCGCCTTCAACACCTTTCAGCATTCAACGCAGGCGTCGCGGGCGAGTTGCCGGGCCTTGTCGGCGTCCTGCCACCAGGCGTCCTGCCGCGGCGGACTGTAGACGGCGGCATCCTCGTGCTCCGGCCGCCCGAACTTGTTCCAGTACACCATGCGCGGTTCGTGCATGGCATCGAGCGGGATGTTGTAGAACTGCCATAGCAGCACGCGGTCCAGGGCCCGGCAGGCGACGACCATTTCGCCCAGCGTCTCGGCGCTTTCCGCGCGTTCGATCAAGGCGTCCACCGCGGGATCGCTGATTCCCGCCAGGTTGCCCGTCACTGGCTCGTCGGCGCCGCGGGACGCGAAGTAGTTTCGAAGCTGCCTCGCGGGCGGCGTGAGGAAGCCGTGTTCCCGCAGCACGGCGTCGAATTCCCGCGCTCCGATCAGGTGGATGAAACGCGCGTCGTCGACGATCTTGAGGTGCGCGTCTATCCCCAGTCGCTTGAGGGAATCGACATAGGGCAGCAGCGTGCGCTGGTCGGCCTGTGTCCGGGCAAGCAATTGCAGCCTGAACGGGGCGCCCTTCCCATCGACAAGGACGCCGCCGGCCATTCGCCATCCCGCCGCGTCGAGCAGGTCGCGCGCGCGTCGCAGCGCCGCCCGGTTGCGGCCGGTGCCGGTGGAATGCGGCAGTTCAAAGACATCGGTGAACACCCGCTCCGGAATCCGCCCCCGGAAGCGTTGCAGCATCGTGAGTTCCGGGCCGGATGGAACTCCCCGCGCGGCGAATCGCGAATTGGCGAAATAGCTGTCCGCGCGCGCATACAGGCCGTGGTGGAACACCCGGTTCTGCCAATCGAAATCCACCGCGAGGGTCAGCGCTTCCCGCGCGCGGACGTCCCTCAAGCGAGGCTTTCGCGTGTTCAGCGTGATCGCCCACTGGGCTCCGGCAAGACTCCGCCAGGGGAGGATGTCCTTCGCGAACCTTCCCTCGCCGTCGTAGGCAATCCAGCGGCGGATTTCGCCTTCGAGGCGAAAGTCGAGCAACCCCTTGCGGAACGCCTCCCGCGCCACCGTGTCGTCCCGATACAGGTCGTAGGTGATTTCGTCGAAGTTGTGCCGCCCCAGGTTGATCGGCAGGTTGCGTCCCCAGTAGTCCGGCACGCGCTCGAATCGAACGTGGGATCGATCATGCCCGGCCACGCGGTAGGGCCCGCTCCCGAGCGGCGGCGCGGATGTCGTGGCGTTCGGATTGCGGTCCTTCCAGTAGTGTGCGGGAAGTATGCTCACGTAGGTGAGCCACTGCAGGTCTTCGGTGATGAACCTGCGCTTGTGGCGAAACGCCAACTCGCGGGCGCCGGCGATCTCCACCGCCGCGAGCCATCCCATGTAGACCTTCCCCTGGGTTGTGCGGAGCACGTGGTCGAACGTGAACTTCACGTCTTCCGGCGTGATCGGCTCGCCGTCGTGCCAGCGGGCATCGGGGTGCAGTCGGAGATGCAGCGAACGCCGGTCGGAAGCAAGCGCCACGCCCTGCGCCAGGTGCCCGTAGAAGCCGCCCAGTTCGTCGCCCGCCCGGTGCAGGAGGTAGTCGTAGGTGCGGTTCATCCCGGGGGCGGGGAGCACTTCTTCGTCCCAGACATCGGAGAAGCTTCGGATCGGGGTGGTGGTCGAAAGCCGCAGCGCGCCCCCCTTGGGCGCCGCCGGATTCATGTAGTCGAAAGCGCGAAAATCCGCTCGATACTTGAGCTCGTGAATGAGCGAGATACCGTGCTGATATTTGAGCGCGTCCACCTCTGCGGCTGCGCCGAGCGCCGCCGCGAGCCCGAACAGCCAGGCGCCGACGAAAAGGTTCCTCAACGAGCGGCGGGCCCGGCCCAGCGCGCGAGCGTCGGTGCGAATCGTTCGCCGATGCGTATGTAGCCGGCCGCATTGGGATGCAGGTCGTCCGGCAGGTCGTCCGCGTCGTCGGCGCCGAACAGCGCGAGTCCGTCGACGTAGCGCAGGTTCGCATCGCCCGAATCGCGGCGCGTATCGATGACTTCGGCCATGATCTCGCGCACGCGCCGAAGCGACATGCAGCCGTTGCGTATCGCATCGAGTCCGTCGAAGGTCGAGAATTTGCCGGACGCACCCCGCGCCATCGGCCCGGGACGGGTTTCGGCGCTCGGACAGAAGATGGGAGATATGGCGATGATGGGCGTGTCGGGCTTGCCTTCGCGGATCGTATCGAGGAAGCCGTGCAGGGCGGGGGCGAACACGCGTTCGCGCATCGAATCCGCGTTGACGATGTTGATCCCGGTCTTGATGCTGACCAGGTCGGCGTCGGCATCGCGGATGGTGCGGGCAACGAACTGATCCAGGTGGCATTGGCCCGCGAGACCCAGGTTCTGCACCGCGACATCTGCGCGTCGGGCCGCCACCGCGGGCCAGATGTAGGCGGGTTCTTCCGCCTCCGCGCACTGACTGATGGAACTGCCGTAGTGGATCCACTTGGCGCGGGCGTCGGTTGTCGGCGCAAGCTGTGCCCCGTCGTCGACGATGAGTGTCCGCAACTCGACGGAAGCATTGTGCGGCAGCCACAGTTCGCATGCCTTGGATCCACCGGCGAGGTCGGTGAACCAGATGGTGTCCGGTTCGCCCCGAATGAACTCGAAACCTCCCGGCGCTTCGGGATTCAGGATGACGTCGTTGCCGAGGTCCGAGCGGGCCGAATGGATCCGGCCGCCCGTCTCCAGGTTGAAGGCGACGGGTCTGCGCGGCCGGCCGGCCATGTGCCTCGTCGTTGCGAGAAACGAAAGCCCCAGGTTCCTCGTGTCGGTGCTGAACTGCAGCCTCACCCCCGAAGCCATGCGCGCCATCACGTCCACCGGCGCCGGCAACTGCGGGCGCGTCCAGCCCGGTAGACGCCGGGGAGATATGCCTTCCTCGCCGGCGTCGAAATCCATGGCGCCGTACGCGCGCACGGCATCCCCAAGTAGCTGGCGCACGGCGAGCGTTTTTGTCATGGGAGCCTGCGCGGGGCGGTGCGGTTCATGCGATACCCGAGAGGGGCGACGATGGGGTCCGAGTATACGCGCCGGAAGCGGGCGGCTGGACGACGATGGGGTTCCCGTTGCGAAGGAACATGCTCATGCGGAGATCGTCGAATCGCGGATGAGCGAGTGCGCCACGAGGCGACCCCCGCAGAACCGGAAATCCGCGCGAATCCGCTCGCCACGCAGTACCTTCGGCAGCCAGATGCGGTCGTTCTCCCACATCTCGTCGTAGGGAATCTCGTCGATGCGGCACCAGAACGGATCGGCTTCCGCGGTACGGGCCGGGCTTCCCTCGAAACTCGATGAAACGAAGGCGAATCCTTGCATTGCGAAGGCTTCGGTGGGGTCGTCGTAGCGCAGCAGCGCGCGCAGTTCGAGCGCCGCTACGCGGACGCCGACCTCTTCGGCGACTTCGCGAACCGCGCACGCTTCGACGGACTCGCCCGTCTCCACCCGGCCTCCCGGCGCATTGACCTTCCCCGCGCCGTGACCACGCAGCTTGCGTATCAGGAGCACCGACCTGTCGCCCTGGAGGTAGACCAGCGTGGCACGCTCCGAGGGTTCCCAGTTGTCGGGTATACACGGGCCGCTCGACATGTCCGAGCTGTCTCGGCGGTCCACGCTCCGTCCCTTCGTGGCCGGAGCGATCGGGGCTTACGGCCTGTTCAGGGAGAACCCGGGACGCAGGACCGGCTCGACTTCGCCCACGCCGATCAGCGACTCCGCCATATCCCGAAGCGAGTCGTTCAGGTCGCGGTAGTCGATGCCGAACAGCGCGCGCGTGCGATCGTTGCGCAGGTCGGTCCCGAAATAGACCGCCCTGCGTTCTCTTCTCCGCGCCAGGCCCGCTTCGTCCAGATCCTCCGTCGTGTCGGGCGTTGCGTATCCGAGTTCCGGAAGCAGGCGGTCGATGCGCGCGCACACCTCCTCGACATCGATCCTCTCGGCGTTGTAGGCGATGTAGCGCTCGCCATTTTTGACCATGACGCTTTCGAGTATGGCGATCTGGACCGCCGCGGTGTCGCGAACGTCCACGGTATGCCACGGCCTGTAACCGTGGACGGCGGGATTGCATTCCCCCAGCAGCATCCTTTTCATCAACCCTTGCCAGGGTCCCCTGTCTCCCTGGTGCGCCGACTGTATGGGTCCGACATTGTCGGCGGGGCAGCAGGTGATCGAGTCCCACATGCCGCTCTGCTCCGCCGCTTCGGCGAAGGTGTGTTCCGCCTGCTGTTTGCTCTGCGAATAGCCGGAGAGCCTCGGATCGCCCCGGTCCGGATAACGGTCTTCGTAGATCACCGGCCGCTTGACCATTTCGTCGAAGTTCCTTTCGGAAACCACCGCGGCGATGCTGGAGGTCACGACAACCCGGTTGACGGAATCCGATCCGTTCACGCTCTTGATGATGTGGTCGCAGACCATCTTGATGTACTCGGCGTTGCCGTAGTCGTTGACGTGGGAGACGTGCGCGACTCCGTGGCACCCCTTGAAGATATCGTCGAAACACCCGGGGTTGTTCAGGTCAGCCGAATGCAGGGTCAGCCGGCCCGAAACATAGCCGGGCATGGCCTTCAGGAAGCCCGTCTTGACCGCGTCGCCTTCGTCGCGCACGCAGGCCCGGACGCGGTAGCCGCGGTCCAGCAGGTCCCTGACTACCCACCCTCCGATAAATCCGGCGGCGCCGGTGACGGCGACAGTGCCGCCTCGTGGAACAGGTGCCATGGTCAAACCTCTCGCGTTGTCTTGTTGCAGGAAGCCGGCAAGCCTATCAGCCGGTGAACCAGGCGACGACTTCTTCCTGGTCCTTCTTCTTGGCAAGGGCTTGCGCGGGACCATTCGTGAACCGGGTCAGCTCGGTGGACTGTGGCGTCGGGAGAACCGGCATGAAACGCACTGGTCGGCAACCGTCGGCCAAGCGCCGAAACCAGAGCGCCTTGAGCGATGGTAAATCCAATGGTATTTTTCATACCATGAAAACAACCATTGATGCCGCCGGGCGCTTGGTGGTGCCCAAGCGCATTCGAGAAGCGGCCCATCTGCAGCCCGGAACGCAGGTGCGATTTCGGCTGTTGGACGGTCGTGTCGAGATTGAGCCGGTACCCCTGTCGGTGACGCTAGACCAGTCAGGCACCCTGGTAGTGGCGTTTCCGCGAGAGGACGGAGCGGCACTGACGAAGTCGGATGTTGATGAGACCATCGCCGAGATTCGGTCTGGAATCGATTCTGATCGACTCGGCGAATGAGGCGTTATCTCTGCGATACCAGCGGGCTGGTCGCAGCGGTCTGCTCGTGGCATGAACACCATGAAAGAACTCGGGCAGAACTCGAACGCCGCGCAGACGCCAACGAACAACTGGTGCTCGCCGCTCACTCACTCGCGGAAACCTATGCGGTCCTGACCCGCCTACCGGCGCCGAACCGATTGCGCGCTACGGATGCGATCGCACTGATCGAATTGAACTGGCGCAATACGCCCGTCGTACAACTGACCGCTCACGAGACTTGGAAGTCCCTCCGCGAAGCGCAGCGCCATGGGCTGATGGGAGGGCAAATGTATGACGTGCTCATGGCCATGGCGGCACTCAAGGCACACGCTTCCACAATTGTCACGTGGAATGTTCGTCACTTCGCCGCGTTCGCCGGGCAAATCGGTATCGAAGCACCTCCTTGAGCGCCCGCGCGAAGTCGCGCACAACCCCGGTCAGTCCGCAAGTTTCACTCGCAGATGTGAGCGTTGCGGGTTAGGCCAACATCAGCCGGTGAAGTAGGCGACGACCGTCCAGCAAATGACCGCGAGGCCGGCGGCGACGGATGCCTGGGGTATCTGCGTCTTGACGTGGTCCATGAGGTCGCAGCCCGTGCAGACCGAACTCAGAACCGTCGTGTCGGAGATGGGAGAGCCGTGGTGCCGACGAGCACCGTGCTGACCGTGCCGCCCTGGAAGAAGATGACGCCCAGGAACCAAGCGACGAGCTTGGCGGTGCGCTGGCCGCGGACGAACCGCACGGTGATGAACTCCGCGAAAGCCTGCGCGGCGCCAGATGACCATGAGGCCGCCCGGAAGCCACAGGTACAGGACCAGCAGCGCCGCGGAACTCGTCGTGGCGAGCGACGGGATTAGCACTTCGCCGGTGAGGTCGTAGCGGCTGAGGATGAGCGCCCCGGAGGCGATGCCGCCCGGGAGCGACGATACCGGCTCCCGCGTCATCCAGCACAGAAGGACCGCCACAAGCGGTGGCAAGAGGGACCGGAATCCCCAGTGCGCCTTTGCGATGCGCTGGCAGTAGACGGTCTGCGTTTGACCGTCGCGCGCCTCTTGCGCGGAGACGAACTCTTCCTTCACCGGAGGTGCTTCGCCGGACGCGCGCACGCGTTCGGGGTCCAGCGCGGACCGGTCCACGGGCGCGGCGTAGAAGTAGGCGGGGTCGCCCTCGAACAGGTAATACGGCGCACCGGCCTCGTCCGTGTGCGCGTCGATGGAGATCTCCTCCACCGTCCAGGTGGGCGAGACGTGCCAGCCGACGAGCCACGACGCGATCATCGCGACCGCGAAAACGGCGAATTTCCGCATGCCTGCGGTCGTTGGTGTGACATCCGTCTCGGCGCGTCGTGCGTTTCAACCCAGCCGCATCCGCTCGACGCCCACGATGCGATCATAGAGGAAGTACAGCGCGATCACGCAGACGAGCAGGATTCCGCCGAGCGCGGCGGCGAGTCCCCAGTTGAGGGACTGCTGCATGTGGTAGGCGATCATGTTGGATATGAGCTGGCCGGTGCGCCCGCCGACCAGGGCCGGCGTGATGTAGTAGCCGATGGCAAGGATGAACACCAGCAGCGATCCCGCGCTGACCCCGGGCAGCGTCTGCGGCCAGTACACGCGGAAGAACGCCTGCGGAAAGCTCGCCCCGAGGGCCTCTGCGGCTCGCATGTACTGCGGCGGTATCGACCGCATGATCGAATACAGCGGCAGGACCATGAACGGCAGCAGGACATGCGTCATCGCGACGACCGTGCCCGTCATGTTGTAGATCATCGCGAGGCGCTCGTCGTCGCCGATCACGCCGATCGCGACCAGGACGTCGTTGACGACCCCCTGGGATTGCAGCAGCACGATCCAGGAGGTCGTGCGCACCAGCAGGGATGTCCAGAACGGCACCAGCACGAGCAGGAGCAGCAGATTGGCTCGACCCGGCGGCGCCTGCGCGATGAGATGCGCGATGGGGTAGCCGAGCACAAGGCATAGCGCCGTGATGCCGAGGCTGACGATGAGCGTGCGGGTCAGAAGCGGGAGGTAAATCCGCAATTCGGGCGGCTGCGGGACGATCTCGCCCTCAAGATCGCGGTCGAGGTCGAGCGCGTGCAGGTAGTGCCTGGCCGTGAATCTCTCGCCGGCCCGGCGAATGGCGAGCCAAGTGGTGACCTCGCTCCAGGCGTCATCGATGCCTGCCAGGAGGTCGCGGCAGGGTGTCTGCGCTTCGCCGGTATCGTAAGGCCTGCTCTCGGCGGGTGCGAAGCAGGGGCTGTTGCTCGACTCTGCCAGGCTGTCCAACCTGCGGGCGCTCCGGGTGATGACGCTGCGCAGACCGCCCTGGACCCGGTTGATGCGGGTCGCCACCCGTCCTAGCGCGCGGGTTTCGCGCGCTTCCAGGAACTCGTGGACCGAGGCCCGGAAGACCGGTTCCGCGGGCGTCCCGCGGCCGTCCCAGTCGGCCAACGCGCGCACCGTGTTGGGCAGCGCGTCCGCGACCACGGGTTCCTGCACGCTGCGCGTCAGCATCGCGCCGAGGGGAGCGATGAAGGTGACGCCGATAAAGGCGAGCAACGGCAGCACCAGCGCCCAGGCGCGCAATCCGGCGTCGTTTCGGCTGATGCGTGGCACTGACAGGTGCTTTAAGGGTTCACTCCAAGGCGGACATGATAGCTGCCGGCAGGGCGGTTCAGCGGAAAATCGGCGCTGTAGTCACCGGACAGGCCGGCGAACTGGTGCCTGTCGGGTTGTCTGTCGAACAGGTTCCCGACGCCCGGGGCGATCTCTTGCGCGGCGGAGAACGCGCAGGACGGTTCCGTGTCCGCCACGGTCATGGGTGACCATCCTGGCCTGAGTTCCGCCATTGCGCCATATGTGTTCCAATGCCGCGTCGTGGCGACGGCGGAGATTCGCATCAAGTTCCACATCAAGACCCACGGCTGCCAGATGAACGTCTACGACTCGTCGCGGATGGCGGATTTGCTGCGCGACAGCCATGGCGCCGTGGCGGTGGACGATCCGGGCGATGCCGACGTGCTGTTGCTGAACACCTGCTCGATCCGGGAGAAGGCGCAGGAAAAGGTCTTTCATCAACTCGGCCGCTGGAAGCGGTTCAAGGCGCGGCGTCCCGGGGTGCTGATCGGCGTGGGTGGCTGCGTAGCGAGCCAGGAGGGCGAGGCGATCAGCGCGCGTGCTCCGTACGTGGACGTGGTATTCGGTCCGCAAACCCTGCACCGGCTGCCCGAACTCCTCGACGCCGCCGAGCGCTCGAAACAGGCCGTCGTCGATGTCAGCTTTCCGGAGATCGAGAAGTTCGATCGCCTGCCGGAACCCCGCGCGGATGGCCCGACCGCCTTTGTTTCGGCGATGGAAGGATGCAGCAAGTACTGCACGTTCTGTGTCGTCCCGTATACGCGTGGCGAGGAGGTGAGCCGGCCCGTGGAGGACGTCATGGCCGAGGTCCTTGCGCTGAGTCGCCAGGGCGTGCGCGAAATCAACTTTCTCGGCCAGAACGTGAACGCGTACCGGGGATCGATAGGCGACGGAACGGCGGACCTGGCCGAACTCATCACCTACGCTTCGGAAATCGACGGCATCGACCGGATCCGGTTCACCACCTCGCACCCGGTGGAGTTCGGCGACACGCTGATCGAGGCGTACCGGGACATTCCGGAACTCGTGAGCCACCTGCACCTGCCGGTGCAGGCCGGTTCTGACCGGGTTCTCGCGGGGATGAAACGCGGCCACACCGTCCTCGAGTACAAGCAGAAGATCCGATGCCTGCGGGAAGTGCGCCCCGGCATCGCCCTGTCCTCGGACTTCATCGTCGGATTTCCGGGCGAGACCGAGCGTGATTTCGAGCAGACGCTCGCCCTGATCGAGGAACTCGACTACGACATTTCGTTCAGCTTCATCTACAGCCCGCGGCCCGGGACGCCCGCCGCGAGCCTGGCGGACGGGACGCCGGCAAGCGTCAAGCAGCATCGTCTTGCGATTCTCCAGGACCTGCTCCGCCGCCAGGCCTCGGCGCATGCCGCGGCGATGGTCGGCAGCGCGCAGCGCGTACTCGTTATCGGGCGTTCGAAGCGGGACCCCGGTCAGCTCCAGGGCCGAACCGAGAACAACCGCGTGGTGAACTTCCGCGCCGACGACGCCCTGATCGGCGATTTCGCCGACGTGCGTATCGACGAAGCGCTGCCGAACTCGCTTCGCGGGACACGCGTTGACACGGTGATGCGGGCCGATATGCTACGCGACGGGGAACGGATATAAGGCACTCTTGAGCGACGACCCATCGCCCGTGGTGGCACTCACCACGCAAGTAAACCTGGAACCCAACGACACGCGCCGTTTGGCGGCGTTGTGCGGTCCGTTTGACCAGAACCTGAAGCAACTTGAGCGCAGGCTCGGCATTCGGATCAAGAGTCGCGGCAACCAATTCCAGATCAGCGGCCCGAGGATGCGGGTCCGCGCCGCGCGCGCGCTGCTGTCGGAACTCTATCTCGAAACGAAGGGCGCGGATGTGATCGCGCCGGACACCGTGCACCTGTACCTGCAGCAATCCGGGGTCGAGGAGCTGTTGGCGGACGGCGACGTCAACGCCGACCAGCCGCTGATCCGGACAAGGCGAAACACCATCAAGCCTCGAGGCGGCAACCAGCAGAGATATGTCGAGCTGATACGGTCGTGCGACGTGAACTTCGGCGTCGGTCCCGCGGGCACGGGCAAGACCTATCTCGCGGTTGCCTGTGCGGTCGAGGCACTCGAGGACCAGCAGGTGCGGCGCATAGTGCTGGTGAGGCCCGCGGTGGAGGCGGGCGAAAAGCTTGGATTTCTCCCCGGAGACCTGGCACAGAAGATCGATCCGTACCTGCGGCCGCTCTACGACGCCCTCTACGAGATGCTTGGCATGGACCGGGTCGACAAGTACATCGAGCGCAATGTCATCGAGGTCGCCCCGCTGGCCTACATGCGGGGCCGCACGCTCAACAATGCCTTCATCATCCTGGACGAGAGTCAGAACTCGACCATCGAGCAGATGAAGATGTTCCTGACGCGCATCGGCTTCGGATCCACCGCAGTCATCACGGGAGACATTACCCAGATCGACCTTGCCGGGGAGCGTTCGGGGCTCATCCACGTGTTGAACGTTCTGAAGGACGTTGAAGGATTGAGTTTCACGCGCTTCGGATCAAAGGATGTGGTCCGCCACCCCGTGGTCCAGCGCATCGTGGAAGCATACGCGCGGGACGACGCGACAAGACGCGGCAGCCGGGACAAGCAGGACGGCGCGGCGTGAACGCCGTCTCGACGCGCGACGCGCCGATGACCAATGCCTCTCGGATCGACGTGCAGATCCGGGCCGCGCCGTCGCCGCCCCGGGATGCCCTGATCGCCTGGGCCCGGGCCGCAATGGCCGGCGATGGACGCAGCCTCTGCATTCGCGTGGTCGACGAAACCGAGGCCCGGGGCCTCAACGCGCGTTTCCGCGGCGCGCGCGCGGCGACGAACGTGCTCTCCTTTGCGGCGGAAATGCCCGACATCCTGGGCGACATTGCGATCTGCGCGGCGGTGGTCGCGCGCGAGGCGAGGGCGCAGAACAAGCCCGTCGATGCGCACTTCGCGCACATGGTCGTGCATGGAGTCCTGCATCTCAGGGGCTTGGACCATGAAACCGAGGCGCAGGCGCGCGACATGGAGCGGGCGGAAGTCGATGTCCTGCGCGCGCTCGGATTCGACAACCCCTACATGATCGAGCCTGGCCGGGGCAGTCGAGAGTGATGAATTGCCACTAGTGCCGTGTCCGGCGGACGCGGCGGCCGTTGTTGCATGAACCCCCAGAGTCGCCGTTTTCCGGTCCGAGCCATCATCGAGGCGTTCCGCGCGCGGCCAGCCGCGAGCCTCGCGGCGGGCGCGCTGCTGCCTTTCGGCCTCGCCCCTTACGACGTCTGGCCCCTCATGCTGGTCTCCGCAGCCGGGCTGTATTGGGTGCTGACCCGCAGCGGGGCCAGGCCGCTGCGCGACGGCTGGCTGTTCGGCGTCGGCAAGTACGGGTTTGGCGCTTCGTGGATCTATGTGAGCATAAACGTATACGGGGACGCGCCGCCGCCGTTGGCGGCATTCCTCGTTGCCGTGTTTGTCGCGGGCATGGCGCTTTTCTCCGCCGCCGGGGCATGGCTCTTCGTCCGCTTTTGCCCGACGCAGGCAACCCTTGCCGCGGCCTGGTTCGCAGCGGCCTGGGTGCTATTCGAGTGGCTTCTCACCTGGTTCCTCACTGGATTTCCGTGGCTGTTCGCCGGTTACGCGATGCTCGATACGCCGCTCGACGCGCTGGCGCCCGCGGGCGGGGTCCTGCTTGTCAGTTTCGCCGCCGTGCTTACGGCGGCATGTCTCGTCTCCTGGCGAGAGTGGACATCGTGGGCGATAGCCGCGTTGCCATGGATCGCCGCCTGGCTCCTCGCCGGCGTGAACTGGACCGAACCCGGCCAGGCGCAACGGGTTGCGCTGGTGCAGGGCGACATTCCCCAGGAGATCAAGTGGCAGCCCGATGCGGCGATGACCTTCGAGCGCTACGCGTCGCTGTCGGCGCCGTTCTGGGACCGGGATCTCGTCGTCTGGTCCGAGGGCGTCTTCTACGCGAACACCGCCGCCGCCGAGGAGTTTCTCTCCGCCATGTCCGCACGCGCCGAGGGTGCTCTCGTGCTTGGGGTCGCCGTGCGCGAGGACAGCCTCGCCGGTGCCAGGTACTACAACGCGGCGCTCGCCACGGGCGCCGGAAGCGGCCTGTACCGGAAGCAGCGCCTGGTGCCGTTTGGCGATTTCGTGCCGTTCGATAATCTGCTGCGCGGATTGATCGGCTTTTTCGATCTGCCCATGTCCGTCCTGAGCCCCGGCGGGTCGGGGCAGCCGCCGCTCAACGGCGCGAACGGCATCATGCTGGGCATGGCGATCTGCTACGAGATCGCCTACCCGGAACTGGTGCGCCGGCAGGGCAAGGTGGCCGACGTGCTGGTCACCCTGAGCAACGACACCTGGTTCGGCGAATCCATCGGTCCGCTGCAGCACATGCAGATCGCCCGGATGCGGGCGCTGGAAAACGGCCGCTACGTCTTGCGGGCGACGAACAACGGCGTTACCGCGATCATCGACGAGAAGGGACGGGTCACCGCCAGCCTGCCCCAGTTCGAGCGGGGAGTGCTGGCCGGCGGCTTCCGCGGCTCCACCGGCGTCACCCCGTTCGCCCGATTCGGCTCGATCCTCGTCGCGGCGCCGCTGATCCTGTTCCTCGCGGTCGTCATTGGTGGTAGGGTTGCCGCCCGATTTTCCACTACCCGCAACACATCGTGACCGTCGAAACAGAGCGCTACGATCCTCGAGCCGTCGAGCGCAAGTGGCAGGACGAATGGGACCGGCGCGGCGTGAACCTGTTCACCGACGACGATCTGAAAAACGCCCGCGATCCCTACTACAACCTGATGATGTTTCCCTATCCCTCGGCGGATGGGCTGCACATCGGCAACATCTTTGCCTACACCGGCGCGGACGTGAACGGCCGCTACTGGCGGCTGCGCGGCAAGGACGTGTTCGAGCCGATCGGATTCGACGCCTTCGGCATCCACTCGGAGAACTACGCGCTCAAGGTCGGGGCCAATCCAAACGATCTCATTCCGCAGAACATCGCCAACTTCACGCGGGTCCTGCGGCAATTCGGCGGCATGTACGACTGGAACCACGAGGTCAACACGACCCGGGTCGACTACTACAGGTGGACCCAGTGGGTGTTCCTGAAACTCTTCCGCGGCGGCCTGGCGGAACGCCGCGAGGCGCCGGCGAACTGGTGTCCGTCATGCAAGACCGTCCTCGCCAACGAGCAGGTGATCCAGGGACTGTGCGAGCGCTGCGACTCGGCGGTGGAGCAACGCTCGCTGCCGCAGTGGTTCTTCAAGATCACGCGCTATGCCCAGCGGCTGCTCGACAACATCGAAGGCCTCGACTGGTCGGAAGTGACCAGAAAGGCGCAGACCAACTGGATCGGCCGTAGCGAGGGCGCGCGGATCGATTTCCCCGTAGCCGAGCACGACGCGGTGATCAACGTCTTCACAACCCGTCCCGATACCCTGTTCGGCGCGACGTACATGGTGTTGGCGCCGGAGCATCCCCTGGTGGATTCGATTGCCACGCCGGACAGGTCGGCGGACGTGGAGGAGTACAGGGCGCAGGTAACCGCCCGTGACCTGGTCGAGCGGCAAAAGGTCGACAAGGAAAAGACCGGCGTCTTTCTCGGCAGCTACGCGATCAACCCGGCGACGGATGCCCGCATCCCGATCTGGATAGCCGACTACGTGCTGATGGAGTACGGCGCCGGGGCGATCATGGCCGTGCCCGGACACGATACGCGGGATTTCGAGTTCGCCGAGACCTTCGGCCTGCCCATCGTGCGGGTGATCGCGCCGGCCGAAGACGAAGATCCTTCGGCACCCCTGACCGAGGCCTACGTCGGTGACGGGGTCATGGTCAATTCGGGCCGTTTCGACGGGTTGTCCGTTGCCGATGGCAAGCGGGCCGTGGTCGATTGGCTCGCCGGCGAAAAAGGCGCAGCGCGTACCCATGTGAACTATCGGCTGCACGACTGGTGCGTGTCGCGCCAGCGATACTGGGGTCCGCCGATCCCGATCATCCACTGCGCCGATTGCGGTCCCGTGCCGGTGCCGGAATCGGATCTGCCGGTGGAGCTTCCGTATCTGCGAGACTTCAGGCCGGACGATTCGGGCGTCAGTCCGCTGCGCCGAGCCAGGGACTGGTTCGAGACGACCTGTCCAGACTGCGGGTCGTCCGCGCGCCGCGACACCGACGTCACCGACAATTTTCTCTGCAGTGGCTGGTACTTCCTGCGCTATCCCAGCGCGCGCCGGGACGACTTGGCGCTGGACCCGGAACTGACGAAAAAATGGCTGCCCGTGGACAGCTATATCGGCGGCAACGAGCACGCCGTCCTGCATCTCATGTACGCGCGTTTTCTGACGATGGCCCTGCATGATGTGGGTGTGCTGGACTTCGACGAACCGTTCACCCGGTTCCGCGCCCACGGCCTGGTCCTGAGCGAAGGGCGCAAGATGTCGAAGAGCCGGGGCGCCGTCGTGCTGCCGAACGATATCATCGAACGTTTCGGCGCGGACACGATGCGCCTCTATCTCCTGTTCCTCGGGCCCTACGAACAGGGCGGCGATTGGCAGTCGACGGGCCTGCAGGGTCCGCGGGGATTCCTCAATCGCCTTTGGCAGGGCGTGCTCGCGAGCGAGGAAGGCCCGCCGGACGGAGAAGTTGAGCGCGAGCTCCACAGGACTATCAAGCAGGTCACGGAACAGACGCCGGCGCTGCAGTTCAATACCGCCATCGCCGCCATGATGGGGTACCTGAACACGGTTCGGGCGGGCGGTCGGACGCCGCGTCGGAGCGAGCTCGAACCGCTGCTTCTGCTGCTGGCGCCGTATGCGCCGCACATCGCCGAAGAGCTTTATGCCCGCATGGGGCATGCGGACGGGATCTTCGGCAACGCGACCTGGCCGGACTACGACCCGGTCAAGCTCGTCGGGGAAACGGCGGAGATTCCGGTGCAGGTCAACGGCAGGCTGCGCGGAGTCGTCGAAATGCCGCGGGACGCTTCCGAGGACGCCGTGCTCGAGGCCGCGCGGGGGAACGAGAACGTGGCGCGGCACCTGGCCGCCGGAACCGTGCGCAAGGTCATATTCGTTCCCGGCAAGCTGCTCAACCTGGTCGTGGGGTGACGCCGTTGCGCAAGATGGGCCGGCTCAACGGGGCTGTCCTGCTGCTGGTCGCGGCACTCGCCGCGGGCTGTGGTTTCCAACTGCGTTCCTGGGATCTCACCGCCACGTTCGAGCGTGTGCACCTCGAGCCCGACGCGAGCGTCACCATAGATGCCGAACTGCGCCGGGCGCTTGAACAGGCCGGGCTTGTGATCGTTGCAGACCAGTCGGCGGCTGGCGCGGTGATCCTTTTGTCCGACCAGCGCGAACTGCGCCGGGGCGTTTCGACCACGCGAGGCGCGCGGACGGCGGAGTACGAAGTCACCCTGAGCCTCGCTTTCGCGGCGCAGGACGGGGAGGGCAGGGAACTCGTCGGCGAGCGAAGGATCAGCGCCGAACGGACATTTCGCCTGGACCAGAACAATCCGGCGGCGACCCGCGAGGAGCAGTCGCTGATCGCGCTGGAACTGAGAAACGAGCTGGTGCAACAGATCATACTCACCTTGAGTGCCATATCGCGTGCAGATAAGGCTTAGGGATCTCGAACGGAACCTGGCGGGCGACTTGCAGGCCGTCTACCTGGTCGCCGGAGAAGAAACGCTCCTGGTCGAGGAATCGTGTGCAGCCATCGTGCAGGCGGCGGCGGCGCGCGGATTCACCGAACGCAAGGTAATCGACGAGGGCACCGCGACGGACTGGCAGGCAATGCAGGCGGAAGCTGCCAACCGATCACTCTTCGCCGAGCGCCGCGTCCTCGACCTGCGGGTCCCGCCGAGGGGCTTCGACCGAAAGGCGTCGGACGCGCTGCGCCGCTACGTGGCGAACCCGTTCGACGATGTGCTGCTGCTCATTCGGACCGGGAGGCTGGAAGCGCGCCAGCGTTCCGCGGCCTGGTTCAAGGCTATCGATGCCGCCGGCGCCGTGCTGCTGGTCTGGCCGCTGACCGCCAGGGAACTGCCGGGCTGGCTGACGAGCCGCTGTCGAACCGCCGGCATCGAGTTGACGCGGGATGCGATCGCGTTGCTGGCGGATCGGGTGGAGGGAAATCTCCTCGCCGGGGCGCAGGAAATAGAGAAGCTGAAGCTCGCCGGCGTGAAATCGCCGGTGGACGCCGAGACCCTGCGGGCCGCCGTGGAAGACGCGTCGCACTTCAACGCCTTCGAACTCATCGATGCTGCCTTCGACGGCCAGCCTGCGCGTGTGCGCAAGATGGTGCGCGTGCTGCGCCAGGAGGGGGCGCCGGTATTCATGGTGCTCGGCGCCGTCAACTCCCAGCTCCGCAATGCCCTGCGCCTCGCTCGGGGCGCGCGCGTTTACCTGCCGCCGCAGCGGGCTCGCGCGCTCAGGCGGCTTGGCGATCGTCTCGGTGCCGGTGGCCTCGAGCATGCGCTGTCCGAATGCGCGCTGCTCGACATGCAGGCCAAGGGCGCGTTGCGCGGCGACGCCTGGCAGTCGCTGGAACGCGTCCTGGTGAGATTGGCGGGTGGACGCACCCGGACGCTGGCTGGGGAAGCCGACCAC
Source organism: Pseudomonadales bacterium (assembly GCA_963668365.1). Classification (GTDB taxonomy): domain Bacteria; phylum Pseudomonadota; class Gammaproteobacteria; order Pseudomonadales; family Azotimanducaceae; genus VXNE01. Next base: position 1,593,972 of record OY764266.1, on the reverse strand, counting down.
CTGCGCTATCCCATGCGTTGACTCTTGATACAAGTGCATATATAGATACAATGTTTCCTTGTAACAATATGGGAGCATGGCGAGCCATGCCCGTGATCAGAATATCGGACGCAACCATGCAACGTCTCAAGGCGTGGGCTGAACCTCTGGAGGACACTGCGGAGTCTGCGCTCGCGAAGGCGCTGGATGCGGCCGAAGAAACGACGAAACGCACGGGTTCGGATCTCCCAAAAACAGCTGTGCCCGCGCTGCGCGATCCCCGTAGGCGACCTGCCTCCCCGAAACTTCCGCAGAAGGAGTTTCGAAAGCCACTGCTGGAGGCTCTCTACGATATGGGCGGCTCCGCACGGGTGACCGACCTACGTCCTGCCATGAAAAACAGGATGATGTCTGCCCTTTTGCCGGGCGACCTGGAACATGTGTCCACCGGCGAGGAGAGATGGTGGAACGCGACGTGTTGGGAGCGAAGCAATCTGGTGAAGGAAGGATATCTGCGCGATGACTCGCCCCGGGGTACCTGGGAGTTGTCGGCAAGCGGCATGGAGCATGTGGAGAAGTCGATTTCCAAGTCGGCGGATTCGTTCATTGACCATTTGCTTGCCATGCCCGAAGTCGGCGACGACGCTGACTTTGATCGCGACCGGTCAGGGTCTCGCCGAATCGAATTGTGAACTATCTCATCGATACGAATGTGCTATCCGAGCTTCGCAAACGTGATCGAGCGAATGCTCACGTTGTTGATTGGTTTCACAAACGCGACGCGTCGGAGCTGTTTCTCAGCGTCCTGACGATTGGTGAACTTCGGCGCGGAGTAGAGCGAGTTCGAAGGCGTGATCCTTCGTCGGCGCTGGCGCTTGACAAGTGGTTGGATCAAACAGTGAGGGGATTCCGGGATCGCATCATCGGCGTGGATCGAGGAATTGCCCAGAGGTGGGGACGCCTTGGGATACCAGATCCAGTTCCGGATGTTGATGGACTGATTGCTGCCACGGCACTTGAGAGAGACCTCGTCGTGGTTTCTCGGAACACGAAGCACATCTCAATGACGACCGCGCGTCACATTAATCCGTTCCGTGCCGGCTGAACGTCCGTAATGCGTGGCTTGTGGAAGGCAGGCGCGTGCATATGGCGCCCCGCGCGGTGATCCGTTGAGATGCAGGCAATAGAAATCAATCCCGAGTTTGCCCGCGCACTTGAACGCATCGCCAGCGGTCGGGGCAACCTCTTCATCACAGGAAAGGCGGGCACGGGCAAGTCGACCCTGCTCGAGTACTATCGAGAGCACGCGACGGACACTCCGGTCATCCTCGCGCCCACCGGAGTCGCGGCGCTCAACGTCGGCGGCGAGACGGTCCACCGCTTCTTCAATTTCGGCATCGACGTCACGCCGGAGAAGGTGCGCAACAGCCGGCGCAAACCGCGGCATCCGCAGATCTACAGGAAGCTCAGGACCGTCATCATCGACGAGGCGTCGATGCTGCGCGCGGACCTGCTTGACTGCGTGGACATGTTCCTGCGCAAGCACGGGCCGCAGGGCGGCGCCCCGTTCGGGGGCGTGCAGATGGTGTTCGTCGGAGACCTGTACCAACTGCCTCCGGTTGTCACCGGCAGCGAACGCGAGATATTTCGAAGCGTCTACGAGACGCCGTACTTCTTCAGCGCTAGGGCATTGGCCGAAGGCGAACTCGAGATCGTCGAACTGACGAAAGTCTACCGGCAGGAAGATGCGGACTTCGTCGCGTTGCTCAACAGCGTGCGCAACGATTCCGTGGACGACGCCGATGTCGCGCATCTGAACGCGCGCGTTGATCCCGCATTCGAACCGCCGGACGACGTCTTTTGCATCAGCCTGACGACCACCAACCGGAATGCGGACCGCATCAACGGCGACCGGTTGGCTTTCCTGCCTGGCCGGAGTTGCTTGTCCAGGGCGGAGATTTCCGGAGACTTCGGGCGCGAGCACTACCCGACGGCGACGGAACTCGCGTTCAAGGCGGGCGCCCAGGTCATGATGCTGAACAACGACTCGGTGGGCCGCTGGGTCAATGGCAGCCTCGGCATGATCGAGTCGGTCGCGGCGTGGGAGGAGGGCAGGCGTGGCGTGAAGATTCGCCTGCGGGGCGAAGGCACGGTGGAGGTCGAGCCGCACACGTGGGAGGTCATACGTTTCGTCGTTGAGGCGGGAGAGATCTCCTCCGAATCCGTCGGCCGGTTCGCCCAGCTTCCCTTCCGGCTGGCCTGGGCCGTCACGATTCACAAGAGCCAGGGCAAGACATTCGACAACGTCGTCATCGACCTGGAGCGCGGCGCCTTCGCCGCCGGACAGACCTACGTTGCGCTGAGCCGCTGCACTTCGTTTGAGGGGATCGTGCTGCGGCGCCCCGTCAAACGGAGTTCGATTCGGGCGGACTGGCGTATCCAGAAGTTTCTCACCGGGTATCGCTACCGGGAGTCCGAACAGGCGATGCCGGCGTTGGAGAAAGAGGCGGTGATCCAGCGCGCGATCCGGGATGGCGCCGAGATCGAAATGACCTACCTCAAGACCGACGACACGATGAGCGAGCGGCTCGTCGTGCCCCTGAGCGTCGGGCCGCAGTCCTACCGGGGCAGGTCCTTTCTCGGCATGCGCGCCTTCTGCCGAATGCGGGGAGAGGAGCGCATGTTTCGCGTAGACCGCATTCTGGCGCTTCAGACTCGATAGCGAACCAGGTTCTCCCGGGGAGCGAGGACGCCTTCTTCAGATCGGTTCGAAACTGATCCGAAGCCGGTTGCCGGTTGCCTTCGCGACTCTCTCAAGCGTCCTGGTGGAGATCCGTTCAGATACTGAGTTCGATCCCGAACCCCGGCCCGTCGTGTACGGCGAGCATGCCTCCTTCGATCCGCTCGGGAGGGTCGACGAGGGTGCTGCGCCAGTCCGCCTCGCCCCACTGGAGTTCCAGGCTCTCCGCGTTGGCGGCGGCGGCGCAGACCGAAAGCGCCACCGCCGTCGCCACCGGACCGCGCGCGTTGTGGGGCGAGATGGTCATGCCGTGCGCCTCGGCGGCGCGGGCGATGTGCAGCATCTCCAGCACGCCGCCGCAGAGCGTGACATCGGGCATCAGGACGTCCACGGCGCCGGCCGTGATGAGCGGGAGGAAGCCTGGCAGGCCGAATCCGCGTTCCCCTCCCGCCAGGCGCCGGTCGATGGCGTCACGCACCGCCCGGATACCGTTCACGTCATCGACCGGCAGAGGCTCTTCGAACCAGTCGAGATTCGCGGGCCGCATCCGTTCGGCGGCGGACACCGCGCGGGAGAAGTCGAAGGCGCTGTGGCAGTCGACCTTGACCGCCACGTCCTTGCCGACGGCCTCACGGATTGCGAGCATGGCGTCTATGCCCGCGGTGGTCGCGGCCTCGATCGCCTCGGATGGTGCTTGTGGCGATGGAAAGCCGTCGAACGGCGCTGCCTTGACTGCCCGGAATCCCGCATCGCGCGCGAGTGCCGCGCTTTTGGCGAATCCTTCCGGCACGCGATTGTCCGTCATCCGGTTGACGTTGGCGTAGAGATCCACCGCATCGCGCAGCCGACCGCCCAGGAGTTCGTGCACGGGCGCTCCCAGGAGCTTGCCGCGTATGTCCCAGAGCGCCTGTTCGATGGCGCTGAACGCCGAGGCTGCGCGAACCCCGCCGGCGGCGGCCCGTGGCAGACCGGCGCGGCGATAGGCTTGAATGGACAGCGAATCTCCGAGCAGGCCGTAGAACTCTTCCAGGTCGGACACTTCGGGGTCGCCAGCGGACGCCTCGCCGAGACCGCTGACGCCGACGTTGGTGGACAGGCGCACGAATCGCCAGGTCGTGCGCGCGCTGACGGTGACGGGGAGGACCTCCAGGCCGGTTACGCGCGGTTTCATGTGTACATGCCCTCGTCAGTGCAGCGAGTCGAGGAATCCCAGTATCGCTTCGTTGGTCTCGTCCGGCTTCTCCTGCTGCGTCCAGTGTCCGACCCCCGGGAAGGAGACGACGGCCCGCAGGTTCGGCACCACTGCGCGCATTCGCTTCTCGTATCCCGGCATCGCCAGGGTCAGGTCCCGGTCGCCGGTGATGAACAGGGCCGGCTGTTCGATGCGTCTGCCCGCGAACGGCGCCGCGAGCTCCCAGTTGCGGTCGATGTTGCGATACCAGTTGAGTCCGCCGCGGAAACCGGCGCGCAGGAACTCTTCGGTGAAATAGTCGAGATCTTCCTCGGCGAGCCAGTCCGGCAGCGCCTCGGGTTCGGCCATCTGATCGAGGAAGCCCGCCGTCTTCGGAAGCCGCGGGAAGGCGTTTTCGATTCCCGCGCCGGACGCGGAGTGCAGCAGCATGCGCAAGGTCCGCCGAACGTCCTTTTGCAGTTCGTGCTCGGCGACGCCCGGCGTCTGGAAGTAGAGCATGTAGAAGAAGCTGTCCCCGAACCTCTGTTTCATGAACGCCGTGGGAACCCCCTGCGGCCGGTCGGTGGCAGGCACGCTCATCCCGATGACAGCGCGGAAGATGTCCGGGCGCCACATGGCGGCGTTCCACGCGACCGGCGCGCCCCAGTCATGTCCGACGATCACGGCCGTATCTTCGCCGAGGGCGCGCACGAGACCGACGATGTCGCCGACCAGGTGGAACTGGGTATACGCATCGAGGCGGGCCGGCGCGCCGGTGCGTCCATAGCCGCGCTGGTCGGGCGCGACTGCGCGATAGCCCCGCGCGGCGAGAGCCGGGAGTTGATGGCGCCACGAGTACCAGGACTCCGGGAAGCCGTGGCAGAGGATGACGAGCGGGCCTTCGCCGGCTTCGGCGACATGCATGTTGATGCCGTTCGTCTCCACGGTGCGGTGGCTGATTTCGCCCACGGTTCGGCCTCCCGTTTGTCGTGTAGCCATTGTAGCGGCTGTTGTACTTCCGAAAGAGCGGCTCAGCCCAGCCGATCCAGAACTTCCGTCGGGGTCAGAATTGGAATGCCATGGAAAGGCGTCATCTCCAGAAGGTCGCGGTCACCTGTAACCAGGCAGTCGGCATCGCCCATCAACGCCGTTTCAAGGAGCATGTCGTCGTCCGGGTCTCGACAGCCCATCTTGGCCTGGGCTATGGAAACCCACGCTGTGACCGTTTTCAGTTGTGCCAGGTATATGCCCCTGGAATTGCGGCTGATGTAACGGTCGAATTTCGGGCGCCAGATTCGAGTTTGGAGTTCGTCGAAGGTCTGGTCGGAAAACAGTAGTTCGCCGTTCTCACGGAGCACGGCATCGATCACCTGACGCGGCGGTCCCGCTGGCCGAAGCGCCGCACTGATCAGAACGTTGGGATCGAGAACTGCTCGCCTAACTCTCATCCGCCAGAAGCGCTTGCAGCTTTGCATCCGTCAAGCCGCGCTCTGACGCTTCCGCGCCCATGGCGTCCATCGTCGCCGTCAGCCGTTCCCACGCGGCGCCGCGAAGTCGCTCGTAGTGTTCGACCGACATCATTACTGTAACCGCGCGACCGTTCTTGGTGACGCGCACAGGGGCACGTCGGGCCGCATCAAGGAATTGGCCGAACCGGTTTTTCGCGTTACGGGCTGTAGTTTCCAACATCACGACGACTACAATAGCTACAATAGCTGATCAGCGCAAGGAGCCGCTCATCATTCTGCCTTCACAGGTGTCCAGCGGATCGCGTCCGCGTAGATGACGAAGCCCGAGGAGGCGAGGTTCGAGACCACGAGGCGGACGTCGGCAGACTCGACCTCGAAGTCGCCCAGGTTGTTCCAGCCTTGTTCCGCGATGGATGCGTCGAATTCAACCGGTTGTTCGCGCTCTCCAACGACCAGCTTCATGTCGTACTGTCCCTGCCGGTCAATGAAAATGCCTTTTTGCTTTGGGTCGATGGGCAGGTGGTAATCGAGGCGCCATGTTCCGGTGGACGGCAGGGTCGCGGAGAAGACCGCCTTGGCGGAGCCGGTACCCGTCGCGCGGGCCGTGGTGCGGCGGTACTTCCCCCAGCCGCTGGCCGTCACCTGCCGCACCCAGCCTTGTCCCCCCGTATGGAAGGGCGGGGTGAACAGAAGGAGGCCCTGGTCCATCTCGGCATCGATGCCGGCGAGTGAGCCAAGAACGCGCATGCCGATGCCGTCTTCGGTATCGGACTCCGCCGTGAATCCCCCGTCGAGATCGTCCACGATGACGCCGGCGGGCGTCGGCGGAAGCCAGTCGCTCGGCCGGGAACCATGGATGGGTTCCGAATCCGACGCTTCCTCGACGTCGATCTCCGGCAGCGATACCGTGACCCTCAGGCGGTTCAGCGAGAGGTAGGGGTCCAGTGCAAGTTTGCTGGGTGGCGAGGAGGTGACCATGCCCACTTCCACGGATGCATTCGCGGCGAGGCGAACCGGTTGCGTGGCGTCGGTCCGGTCTTCCGTTGTGCAGACGAGGCGGAACAGTCCCGGAGCGGGTTCGTCGTTGCGCACGTCCACGAGCACCTGGTAGCGAGGAGTTCCGTCTTCCCCGTCGGATAGGCGCCGCACCCGTGCGGCGGAAGTCAGGAAACCGGGCAGGTGAGTCTCGTGCAGCCACTCCCCGAGCAGGCCGGTGAGGTCGATTCCCAGGTAGGCGGCGACGTGCTCAAGGTCCTCGGCCGTGAAGTTCTTGCCCGTGTATCGCTCCCGGAGTTCGGCGAGCAGGGCGGCCGAGCGAATCGGTCCGAGCGCGTCGAACAGGACATTGGCAATGGATGTCGCCTTGAGCATGAGCGCGTTGAGCGCCCGCTCCGGGTCGTCGTCGACATCGAGTTGCGACAACGGCTGGGCGAGGATCCGGTCCCACACGGAGGGGCGGCTCGTCGCCGCTTTGTAAACGGCGTCCGAGACCGACATGGTTGGTCCGCCGAAGATGCTTGCCATCGCCGCCCCGGTGGCGTGCTGGAAATCTGCGGAAATGCGATAAGCCGAAAAGTAGCCGGGCCGACTCGTCACTACGCGATTGGCGAGGCTGTCGAGGACGAAATTGATCGCCGCAGCGCCGGGTCCGGTAGCGCCGGTCTGGTAGCGCAGGAAGTTCCGCGCCGCACCGTGGAAGACGTTGCCGCCGGCGAAATCGTTTTCCAGCGAACGCGCCAGCATGTCGATCTTGGCGGCGGCCGGGCCACCCTCGCGATCCTCGAACTCCCTGGTATCGACGAGATCGAAACGCGCGATGGGCAGACTGAATTCCCGTAGCAGGAGAATGCCCGGCTGCGCCAGCACCGTATCCAGCCGCCAACCGCCGCCGTAGCCGCGCAATCTCGACGGGATTTCCACCACGCTCAGGGTTTCGTAGGGATACGCCAGCCCGGCATCTGCGGCCGCATTGAACATTTCCTCCAGCCGCAGCGCCAGTTCGTCGCCGGCGTCGGCGAAGAACTCCAGGCTGTCGGCGTGCGCAGGATGGGTGAGCAGTTCAAACAGCACGCCGCCCGCGCCCATCGCGCGTCGTTCGAACCGGGCGGCGAACAGGGCGACGGCAGGCACCGGCGCGGCCGGATGGAAACGAACGCGGTCGCTGCCTTCGATGGCCTGGCGGTCGCCGGGACCCGCCACTGTCCAGCCGGGTGGCGCCTGCACGCTGATGTCCGCTGTGAAGAAGTCCCGGCCCAGGGACGGCGCTTCGTCGCCGAAGTTCGATCCGGCCAGGGGCAGCCAGCGCGTGCCGGGCATCAGCGCGACGTAATCGTCGTCGAAAAGGCCGGCGTCCCGGCCCAGTTGGGCTACCGAGAAGTCCGTGCCGGTGACCTTGTCCGGGTCGATGGCGCTGTCGAGATACGCGAACCGCGGGTCGGGAATCCCCGCCGCGGCAAGCGAAAGGGTCAGCGGTGCGTTCCCGGGCGAAGGCGCTTGCACTGTCAGCAGGCCGTACTCATGGCTGAAAGCGACCTCCTCTCCATTGACCCGCAGCGTTTCGATATCCATGCCGGGGTTGAAGCTGAGCAGCAGCTCGCCTCCCGCATCGGGCGGCGGCTGCAGCCGCATGTCAATGTCGATTCGCAGAAGCTCGCCGGGCTCGATGGCCACGTTGCCGGTGATGTGCTCCAGGTCGGCGCGGGGGAGACTGGCGAGCGGGCGGTGGACGTCCGCCCAGTTCTCGCGGACAGTCAGATCGTCCGTGGCGGAGACCGCGATGCCGACGAGACCGGCGGCGCCGATGCCGACGAGCGCCGCGCCCGTCGCGAGCCGGACGGCTTTGGAAGCTCCGTCCAGGCGCGGGTAGAGCACGGCGGCGACGACGAGCAGACCGGCCGAAATGGCCAGCGCGGAGAGACGCTGCGCGAAAGCCGTACCGTCGAGGAACACCGGCATCATGTCGGATGGCACCAGGTTCGGACCGAAGCCGAACAGCGGCATCAGGTACAGGGGTGTGACCGTTGCAGCCCAGCCGAACAGTCCCGCGAGGGCAAACCCGGCGATGGCAACAACGAGACGATTTCGCAGCACGACCGCCAGCAGGATGATCAGCACGCACCACACCACCAGCGATACGGGGACATCGACGAGTAGCATCGCGATGAACGACACCGGCTCCACGTCGCTGATCCACCAGCCGAACTCGGCGCCGACGACTCCCAGGACTAATATCAGGATGGCGATGGCCAGTACCGGAATCCATGCCAGCAGCGTCAGGCCCAGGGTTCTCCCGACAAGCAAATCGAGGTTGCTCAAGGGTCGAGAACTCAGCACCTCGTGGATGCGGTCGCGCCGGTCTCGGGCAAGCACATCGAAAGCGAGGAAGATGAGGCATACCTGCAACCAGAAGAGCATCGAACTCCCCAGGGATGTGGAGAGTGCTTTCGGGCTGAGGATCATTCCTGTCGTGACCAGGACCCGCGAGCCGAATGCGTGTGCCACCCCGTAGTACAGGTACGATGCCAGTCCCGTCACCGCAACGAGGATGAAGAACAGCCAGGTGCGGGCCAGGCGCCGCGAGGACCGCATCTCGGCCAGGGCGACGGCGAGAAGGCGGCGGTGCATCGTTGTCAGGACGCTGTCAGCGAAGACTTGTTGGTTGACGATGGATGGAACGCCGCCGCCCGCTGATCGGCGAACGTGGGCGCCAACTCGCTCTCCGGCTCGCCGGAAATCCGGGACGCGCGCAGCACCCGCGGACGGCCCGTGTTGTAGGGACGGGCGCGATGCATCAGGCAGCGGTTGTCCCAGACGGCCAGGTCGCCTGGGGTCCAGCGGTGCAGGTAGGTGCGCGGCGGCTGGCAGGCCTCGGCCATCAATCCGTCGAGCAGCGACTCTGACTCGGCCGCGCTCATCCCCGGAATGCCGTAGGCGTGACGACCCGTGTAGATGGACTTGCGGCCGGTTTCGGGGTGCGTCTTGATGATCCGGCGCAGCGGCGCGCCCTTGTCGTGGAACCCGTACAGGTTGTCGGTCGTGTGCCTGTAGCCCAACCGCGCCTGCGAGTAGTAGAGGGAGTGGTACGCCGAGAGTCCTTCAAGCGTCCGCCGGGTGTCGGCGTCGAGCGCATCGTACCCGGCGCGCATGTCGGCGAACTCGGTTTCGCCGCCCGCCGGCGGCACGACGAGGGCCATCAGCATGGACGCCTTGGCGGCGAGCGGCATGTAGGTGCTGTCGGTGTGCCAGCCCTCGTTGCCCTTGAGAATGCGGTAGCGCTCCTCGTCCGGTCGCATGAGCGTGCCGTCCGGCTTCTGGTTGGAGAACTGAACCGTGCCGCCGGTCTGCCTCGACGACAGCCTTTCGATCCTGCCGAAGCGCCGGGCAAAAGCGCCCTGGGACTCCTCGTCGAGCGATTGGCCCGGAAAGACCAGCACGCCGTAGGTGAGGAAGGCGCTGTGGATCTCCTCCCAGGTGGCGTCGTCGAGCGAGGCGAGATCGACACCCGACACGACGGCTCCAAGCGTGGCATCGATTGGCGTGACGGTCAGCGGCATGGAGACCCCCCTTTGTTCACTCAACCCGGCGGGCCGCAGCTTACAGCACTGGGCTCCGGGATTCCGTTGTGAGAATAACCAAACGGCCCATGCACATGCTGCGGGGAGAGGTTCCGAGCATAATGTTTCCCCACTCGCAGAACTCGAGGAAATGACTGTGACATCGTTCTTGCCAGCTGGCGCTCCCCGGATACGTTTGTTCCCAGGGTGGAGTTCCCCTCTTTTGGCGCTGGCCCTATTCATGCTCGCGGCTTGCGCGCCGCAAACTCAGACCGCGCCGCCGGTAGCGGAAGAGGAACTTTCGGGACCGACCATGGACATCTGGCAAGCCTCCGCCGAGGGCGCCCTGGCCGACCTGGAGGCGAACAAACGCGCTGGCGTCGACCTCGACGGCCTGATGCCGGGAGCGCAGGTGACGGCGCTGACGGTTGCCGTGGTCACCGAACAGTTCGGATCGGTCAAGTGGCTTCTCGCCAACGGCGCCAACGTGAACGCGCGCAACGGCAACGGCGGCACCGCCCTGGCAGCGGCGGCTTTCCTGGGTGGGGATCGGATGGCGAAGATGCTGATGGGTTTCGGCAGCGATACCTCCATTCGCAACCACTCAGGACAGTCGGCCCTGGACATCGCCATGATGGACTGGGCCACCACGGAGGAGGTCGCCGCCACGCTGCGATTGCCGGTGAACCGGGCCACGGTGGAGGCGGGCCGAAAAGAGATCGTCGCCATGCTGGGAGGCGCGTCTCCCTACGGCTGGGACGCCCTGGCGAGGCTGATCGTGGGAGGCAACGCGGCTGCCTTGAAGGTAGCCCTGGGCAAAGGTGCGGACCCGAACGCACATGACCCGAGAAGTGGCACCACGGCGCTGATTCTTGCGGCATTCCTGGGACGGGTGGACATCGCGAAGATGCTTCTTGCCGCAGGTGCCGACCTCAAGGCGGTGAACGACGACGGCAGCACGGCGCTTACGGCCGCAGAGCTGGATTGGGCCACCACCGAATACATCGCGTCGATGTTCGGGATTCCGATGCCGGACCGGGACGAGGTGGAGAAGGGCAAGGGCGAGATCGCCACAATGCTGAGGGCCAAGTTGTAGTGGAAACGGGTACGCCCAACATCCTGTTCCTGATGACCGACCAGCAGCGCTGGGACGCCATGGGCACCAGCGGCGACTGGGTGCGGACCCCCAATCTGGATCGCATCGCCGCCGATGGCGTGCGGTTTACCCAGTGCATCACCACCACGCCTGTCTGCGTGCCCGCGCGGCTGACGCTGGCGACCGGCAAGTACCCCCACAGCAACGGCGTGTGGACCCATCAGTCGAACACCATGCCGGCGGACGCCGATAACTGGATGGGAGAGATCCGCAAGCTCGGCTATCGCACCAGCCTGTTCGGCAAGACACACCTGCATCCCCACGTCGGCGATCTGCGGGAGAAAGAGGATCTGTTGCATGCCTGGGGCCTGGATGACGTCGATGAAATCGGCGGACCGAGAGCGAGCGCCGAGGTGCTGAGCCACATGACCGCGGCGTGGCAAGAGAAGGGATTGCTCGAGGCCTACCGGGCGGACGTCAAGGAGCGCTTCGCCAACAAGCCTTACGTGGCCCGACCGTCCGTTCTGCCGCTAGAGGACTACTACGACGTTTACGTCGGGCAGAAGGCGAAACGCTACCTCGAGTCCTACAACCGGGACGAGCCCTGGTTCTGCTGGGTCAGTTTTGGCGGGCCGCATGAGCCGTGGGATGCCCCGGAACCCTTTGCCGGCATGTATGAACCCGGCGCGATGCCCGAACCGATTGCCGATGCGTTCGATCAGGCGCCGCGGCCGGATGGCTGGCTCGATCACCTTCGCAAGGGACGCTTCTGTCCCGACTTCGAAGAGGGCGACATCGGTGCCATGCGGGCGAACTACGCGGGCAATGTCACCCTGATCGACCGCCAGATCGGCGAGATTCTCGAGGTCATCGAGGCGCGCGGCGAGATGGACAATACGGTCATCGCCTTCACATCGGACCATGGCGAGATGAACGGCGACCATGGCCTCATCTACAAGATGAATTTCTACGACGGGGCGTTGCGCGTGCCCCTCGTGGTGCGGGTTCCGGGGGGCCAGGGCGGCATCGTCAACGACAGCATCGCGGAAAACTGCGATGTCGGTCCGACGCTGGTGGAACTCGCGGGCGGTGCCCTCGACTACCAGCAGTTCGCAAGATCCCTGACGGGCGCGCTTGCCGGCGGCGACCATCGCGAGGATGGCCTGTCAGAGATCTCGGGTGAGTTCCTGTTGATGAACGACGACTGGAAGATTGCCCTCAACAGGGAGGGCCAGGCGTACCTGCTCTTCGATCGAAGAAACGACCCGCTCGAAACCAGGAATCTCGCCGGCCTTGCCGAATATCAAGCCGATGTGGAGGCCTTGCGGCTGAGGGTCCTGGAGAGAATCTGCCAGAGCCAGGCTACGACGCCTCAGCCGGCTCGCTGAAGCACCCGGACGTCAAGCGTGCTCCTGCACCGTGACAGCGATTCCCAATCCGCCAGCGGTGACCATTGCAGCATCGCCTGCGAGAGCCGTCCCGCGCGGTTCAGCGCATCCATGGCGAGTCCGACCGCGAAGACGTTGGTGTCTTCCCGCACGATGGACTCCAGCATCCGCACCGCGCGCTCGTCCAGTGCGGGGAGATGCGTAGCGAGGATCACCATGGACCACAGCGCGTTCTCCCGGACGACGGATCGGACTTGCTCGAAACGTTGCTCCCGGTAGTCGACGCCGATGCCTTCGCAGACATCGCAATCATCCGTCGGGCGGACGAACTTGATGCTGCGGTTCTGCGCCACGTTCATCGCGAGCCGGTTCTTTTCCCGCTTGAGCGAGTCGATCAGCGCGTCGCAGCAAGCCGTCAGCAAATCCTCCTCCCGATCGAGCGCAGCGGCGCGGCGGGCGAGACATCCCAGCGCGTCCGCCGCTACCGAACGTACGTAAACGGATTCGTCGTCGAGGAGCCGTTCGCGCAACGCCTGCACGACTTCTGCGGTCGGGGCGCCTGCCGCCCCGAGACCAAACGCCCCCGCCTTGCGCACCCACCGGACCGGCGATGCCACGGCTTCGAGCAGCGTCGGCGTGGCCGCTTCTCCGAGGGCGACGAGTCCGTAGGTCGCGGCGCGACGCACGCTCTCGCGGTCACTCGCGAGGCCTTCGCCAAGCGCGGCGACTGCGCTCGACTCGTTCGCAACAGACGCCAGTTCGTAGGCCGCGGCGATTCGCGTGGGTTCGGACGCGTCGCCGCGTTCGTAGAGACGCGGGATCGCCGTCTCTGCGGCGCGCTCGACCTTTGGCGGGGGCCGACCGGACCGTAGCCAATGGTCCTGGTAACGCCAGACTGGCGCCGATGTCGCTACAGCCTCGCCGAGTTCGATTCCTGTCATCGGATCGACGCCCGATCCGCGCCATTCAACCTCAGGGGCGTCTCCCGCTTCCGGCTCGGTGGTGCGGTAGAGCCAGAAGCGCCACATGAAGCGCGGGTTCGCCTCCCAGGTCTTCCAGTCGTCGCGGCGATGGTTGCGGCGGTGGAACAGGTTGTGCGAGCACAGGACGACACTGCCGGCCCGCAGCGGCCCGACCTCGAACGGGGCCACGAGGGGCCAGCCGGTCTTGCGGATGGCATCGCGCATTCGCTCGTCGTGCGCCGTTCGCTGCAGGCAAATGTCCTCCCGATCGTAGTTCGAGTGCTCGCCGCTCACGGCGATCCGATCCATGCCCTCCATGATGTAGTCGAAGTCGAGGTGGTCGGCGCCGGCGAAGTTGTCGTGATTCTCTTCGTGATTGAAGGTCCAGTATTGCGAATAGGGAACGATCGCCGTGGGTCCCATGTCCTCGCGCACGGCCTGCGGGTAATACAGCAACTCGATCTGGATCGCGTGGTGATGCCGCGCCTTGCGCATGTTGTACGGGCCGTTGTCGTCCTTGTGCCACCATTGATCGAAGGCGTCGCTGAGGTAGGGCGCGTTGTGGGTGAAGGGCACGACCGCCCAGTCTCTTCCGACCAAGCGCTCACAGGCTTCGACGACACAGGGCGCGTTGATGATATCGAGCACTTCCGGAATCAGGGCCGCGGTGATGCGTTTCCTCTCGTGACGCGCACGCCGCTCCAGTTCGAAGATGCGTTCGTGCAATCCGGGACAAACGCCGAGACTCTCCGGCGCGAGCGCGACGAATCCGCGGCTGACAAAGTCGGCAACCAGGGTCTCGGGATTCGTGTACTGCAATGTAAGGACCCTCTCCGTAAACGGGGGAATCTAGTTTCCGGTCGAATTGAGCGCGTCCCCCTGTTCGCGAGATACTGGCGAAAAGGAGGAATTGCATGGCGCTCGAACTCGGAATCATAGCGGATGACCTGACCGGCGGGATGATGGTCGCGAGCCTGCTCGAGCGGGAAGGTGTCCGCTGTCCCCTGGTCACTTCCGCCGAGGCGCTGGGCGACCTCGATGCCGAGAGCGATGCGGTGGTGGTGGGCAAGAAACTCCGCCTCATCCCCGCTCGGGATTCCCGCAGGGAAGTGAGCATGATCGGCAGCGCGCTGCGGGCCATCGATACGAAGCGCATCTACTACAAGTACTGCGCGACGTTCGATTGCACCGACGAGGGCAACATCGGACCCGCCGCCGAAGCGCTCTTGGCGGTGACAGGTGCCGACCGGGTGATCTTTGCGCCCGCCTTCCCGGAATACAACGTCACGGTGTTCCAGGGGCGCCTGTTCGTGGGCCGCCAGTTGCTGTCCGAGTCTTTCAAGCGCTACGACCCCGTGACGCCCATGACCAATGCCAACCTCATGCAAGTGCTCGAGCCCCAGATGACGGGACCGGTTGGACTGATCCCCCACCGCGTGCTGCATGGCGGCCTTCAGGGGGCGCGCGAATACGTGGACGCGCAGGTTGCTTCGGGCACGCACGCGTTCGTGATCGACTCCGTCGACGACGACGATGTCACCAGGGTCGCCGAACTGGTGAACGACTGGGCGGTGACCACGGGCGGCGATGCGCTGCCCGGGTTCCTGGCGCGCCAGTGGCTGCCGGCGGATCATCCCCCGGGGGACCGGACGGTGCTGCCCCCGGCGCCCGGATACGAGGCGGTCATTGCCGGCAGCTGCGCGCCGCCGACGCTGCGCCAGGTCGACTATTTCGAGAGCCGCCACGCGGTATTTCGCATCGATCTCGAGCGATCGGAGGATGCATTGCTCGACGAGATCAGGGGCTGGGCGGCGGAGCATCTGCCCCGCGGTCCGGTGGCCGTGTCCACTTCGGCGGACGTGGCCGGGGTCGAACGCGCGCAGAAGGCGCTCGGCAAGGACGGAGCGGCGGCGCGAGCGGACGGCCTGCTGGGCGAGGCCGCGAAGATTCTCTACGAACTCGGCGTGCGCAAGCTCGTGGTTGCGGGTGGAGAGACGAGTGGCCAGGTTTTTTCCGCGCTCGGTATCCGGCAGGTGGAGGTGGGTTCCTTCGACGACCTGTCGGGCGGTTACTGTTTCAGCCGCGCGCCGGGACCGCTGGCAATGGTCACCAAGGCGGGCGGCCTGGGGAACGAGACGTTCTTTGAGTATGCTCTCGCGCGCATGAGACGGTCAGAACAGCGTGGGGAGTCCGCAAAATGAGCGACGAGCAGAGTGTCAGGGAAGAGGTCACGGCGTGCTATCGCTATTCGGCGAGTCTCGGATTGAACGAGCTGTCCTCGGGCAACCTGAGCTGTCGTTTCGAGGACGGCATGCTGATTTCGCCCAGCGGCGCGTCCGAGGCGAACATCGCGCCGGAACGCATCGTGCGCGTCTCGCTGGACGGCGACTGGGAAGGCGACGTCAAGCCGTCGTCCGAGTGGCGAATGCACGCGGAGATCTACCGGCAGCACGAAAGGGCGCAGGCGGTGGTGCATACGCACTCGGACTATTGCGTGGCCCTGTCCTGCCAGAACGAGCCGCTGCCGGGTTTCCACTACCTGGTGGGGACCTTCGGTGGCGACGACGTGCCTTGCGTGCCGTACTCGACGTTTGGCACCGAGACGCTTGCCCACGATGCGGCATCCGCCCTGAAGGACCGGAACGCATGTCTTCTGGGCAACCACGGCATGATCTGTCGGGCGGGAAACCTGAAATCGGGCGTCGAGCTGGCACAGCGCCTCGAGATCATGTGCCGGCAGTATCTGCTCTCCCGCCAGGTCGGTGAACCCAGCCGTCTCACCGGCGCGCAGTGGGACGAGTTCTTCGACCGCGCCCGCAGGGTGAGTTACGGGCGCTACATCTGATTGGCTTCGGCCAAATTCAAACGACTTTTCAAGTTAAGGAAACGCTATGTTCAG
The DNA here is from genome assembly GCA_963668365.1 of Pseudomonadales bacterium. Classification (GTDB taxonomy): domain Bacteria; phylum Pseudomonadota; class Gammaproteobacteria; order Pseudomonadales; family Azotimanducaceae; genus VXNE01. The sequence goes on along the minus strand of OY764266.1, from coordinate 1,577,715 downwards.
TTTCGAGGGTTACAGGCCTGTGGAGTTGAGTCCGCGCCTCAAGGCCCGGGTCTATCGGGTGGATGGCTCGCTGGAGGAAGGCAATACCGACCCGTACGGCAGGCCCTGGGTCATGCAGGAGGGCAGGTTCCCGGGGGACAATTCGCTGTTTACCCTGTATTCGGCGCCGCCCGGCGGCGACGAGGTATGGCACCAGGAACGCATGACCACGCACCACGGCGCCCACGTGCAGGGCGGCAAGGGCCATATCAGTCACTGGACGGGCGTGCCCGACGGCATGAAGGGGATATGGGAGATGCCGCTCACGACCTTTATGGGACAGGCGGCGGTATGCAATCTCGAGGATCTCGAGCCGCGCGCCATCACCGACCCGAGTGAATATCCCCTTGGCGAGGGATGGAGAGTCAGGAGCCGGGAAGGGGACGTGCGCGGCCAGGAAATCAAACCGGAACATCTCTCGAACGTCGAGGTGGGGGACATCGTCCTGATGACGAGTCCCTTTGTCGGCCTCGAGCAGCCGTGGCTGTCCGCGGCCACCTGCGAATGGCTGATCCAGGATCGCAGGATCAAGATGCTCGGCATCGGCGTGCCGGGCATCGAGTGGCAGTACGACCTGAAGTTGGCGGCGCCCGACAACTCGCCCATCCGGCGCATGCTGCTGGGCGCCAACGTGCCCATAGCGCATCCGCTGGTCAACATCGACAAGTTGACCAAAGACCGGGTGTATTACGTCGGCTTGCCGCTGCGGTTCGTGAAGTCGGAAGCCAGTTTCATCAGGGCCATCGCCCTGGAAGAAGAAGGGGGAGAATCATGATCAGCCTTGAAGGACACAGAATCGTCGACTTGAGCTGGGAGCTGGTCTCGCGGGTGACCCGCATGGACCAGACTGTCGAGGAAGGCAGGCGAGACGTCTACAACATGCCCTGGATCGTCGAGGAGACCTACAACGAAAAGGACGGCACCATCGAGCACCTGGTGGCGTGCAACGTGGGCACCGTCGCGGCCTGGCCCGGTGGCGGCGTCAGCGGCCACATGGGGTCGCACGTGCAACTGGGCATCGGGCACAACGACAACTGGACGGAGTTGCCCGACGGAATGAAAGGCATCTGGGAGATGCCGGTGGACGCCTACTACGGCGAGGCCTGTGTCTGCCAGCTCGACCATCTGAAAGGGGAAGCGATCCTGCCGGAGCACCTGTCCAGCGTGAGGGAAGGCGATATCCTGATCATGGGCAGCACCAATAGGGACGACGACACACCCTGGATCGAGGGGGATACCGCCTATTGGCTCGCCGAGGAGAAGAAGATCAAGGCGCTCTGCGTGGGCGTGCCCGGGATCCGCTGGGAAACCAGGTCCCTCGATCCCGAACCCGACAACTGCCCCACGCACCGGGCGATGACCGGCAACAACATCCCCATCGTGTATCCGCTGGTCAATATCGAAGCCCTCAAGCGGGATCGCTGCTTTTTCATGAGCCTGCCGCTCAACGTCGAGCGCATGGAAGGGACCTGGGTGCGGGCGATAGCGATTGAAGAAGCGTAGGACGGAGTTGTTATCGATCCGGTGAGGACTGGATCTCGCGTCGCTTTAATGGTGCCGACCATTGAGGTGGTCCTCACATTATAGGTAATATAAGGCTGATAAATAGGACAATCCGCATTTATAAGGCCGAATATAGCTGGTAATACGACTCAAAGCGATGTGACGTCGCGCTCGCTGCGGGCGGAACTGGGCGTCCGGTTGGCTCGGCAGCGTCTCGCGAGGAACGTGACCCAGGCGGCGCTCGCGGCGAACGCGGGGATCGGGTTGCGGACGTTGCGTCGGGTGGAAACGGGCGAGCCGAGCAGCTTGGACAGCGTGCTGAGGATCGCGATTGCGCTTGGGCTCGCCGAAGGGTTGATGAGCGGCATTCCGGAGCAGGACATCCGGCCGATCGAACGCGTGGAGTCCCGCGGGCGGGAACGCCGGCGCGCGCGGCCATCGAAGAGCCGCGGGCGCGAGGAGTCCTGGTCGTGGTCGGACGGGCCGGATGACTGACGCGAGCGTGATGCTGTGGGGGCGCCGAATCGGGGCGGTGTCGTGGGATGCGGCGCGCGGCCTCGGGGTCTTCCAATACGATCCGCGCTTCGTGTTGGCCGGCATCGAGGTCTCGCCGATCGCCATGCCCGCGCGGGAGGCGCCCTACGCGTTCCCGGAACTCGGGGTCGAAGCCTTCAAGGGGCTTCCGGGACTCCTGGCCGACGCGCTGCCGGATCGCTACGGCAACGCGCTGATCGACGTATGGCTGGCGGAAACGGTGCGCGCCGCGGAGGATTTCAATCCCGTGGACCGGCTTTGCTATATCGGTCGGCGCGGGGTCGGGGCGCTCGAGTTCGAACCGGGACTGCGCCGACAGGACCGGATGCGTCGGATCGAGGTCGCGCAGCTGGTTGAACTCGCGAATCGCGCACTCGAGGAGCGCGGACGCTCGGCGGGGCGGTTGGACGGTCGCGACGACCGCGCGGCGTTGGAGGACATTCTCAGCGTGGGCACGTCGGCGGGCGGCGCGCGGGCGAAGGCGGTGCTGGCCTGGAGCCCGGAAACGTGCGAGTTCCGGTCCGGCCAGGCGGACCAGGGGGATGGGTTCGAGGACTGGTTGCTGAAGTTCGACGGTGTCGCGGTCGACGAGGCGCGGGAACTGTCCGACCCGCTGGGGTACGGACGCATCGAGTACGCCTACCACCTGATGGCGCGTGCCGCCGGGATCGAGATGACGGAGTGCAGGCTTCACCACGAAGGCGGGCGGAGCCATTTCATGACCCGACGCTTCGACCGCGATGCCCAAGGGCGCAAGATCCACGTGCAGACGTTCGGGGCGGCGCGTCACTTCGACTACAACGTGGCAGGCGCCTACGCTTACGAGCAGGTTATGCAGACCATCCGGACGCTCGGGCTCGGCATGTCGGCCGTGGAGGAACAGTACCGGCGCACGGTGTTCAACGTCGTGGCGCGCAACCAGGACGATCACGTGAAGAACATCGCGTTCCTGATGGATCGGCGCGGCGTTTGGCGGCTATCGCCCGCGTACGACGTGGCCTATGCGTACAACCCTGCGGGGACGTGGACGCGCGAGCACCAGATGAGCGTGGCAGGGAAACGGGACGCATTCGAGTGCGCGGACCTGGAACGCTTCGCCGAGAGTTCGGGCCTGCGCAGACCGGGCGCCAAGCGGATCGTGGATGAAGTGGTCTCCGCAGTCGCATCTTGGCCGAAGTTCGCGGCGCAAGCGGGTGTGGACGAGCAGGTTGTCCGGCAGATCGGACAAGCGCACCGCGTTCGGTTGCACTGATGGCAGAGGGAGAAACCAACGCAGACGCGGTGTGGTACTACCCCTTGCCCAGCTAAGCTAGCGGCGCTAACCCGACTCTTCGAAGATCTCGCGTCCGATCAGCCAGCGTCGAATCTCCGAGGTCCCGGCGCCGATCTCGTACAGCTTGGCATCGCGCAGGAGGCGACCGGTCGGATACTCGTCGATGTAGCCGTTGCCGCCGAGTAGCTGTATGGCGTCGAGGGTGAGCGCGGTTGCGGTCTCCGCGCAGCACAGGATGGCGCCGGCAGCATCCTTGCGCGTGGTTTCGCCCCGGTCGCAGGCGCTCGCGACGGCATAGAGATAGGCGCGGCATGCGTTCGTGCGCGTATACATGTCGGCGAGCTTCGCCTGCACGAGCTGGAACCGGCCGATGGGCTCGCCGAACTGCTCGCGGTCGTGGACATAGGGAACGACGGTATCGAGACATGCCCGCATGATGCCGACGGGCCCGGCCGCCAGGACCACGCGTTCGAAGTCGAGGCCGCTCATCAGGACGCCGACCCCTCCGTTCTCGCTGCCGAGGACATTCGCCGCCGGCACTTCGGCGTCCTCAAACACAAGTTCGCAGGTGCCGGAACCGCGCATGCCGAGCTTCTGCAGTCCCGGGGAACGCGTGAAACCCGGCGTTTCGCGTTCGACGATGAAAGCCGTGATGCCTTGGGCGCCGGCTTCGGGCTGCGTTTTCGCGTAGACCACGTAAGTGTCCGCATCGGGACCGTTCGTGATCCACATCTTGGTGCCGTTCAGCATGTAGACATCGCCCGTCCGGCGTGCCGCGAGCCGCATGGAAGCCACGTCCGACCCGGCGCCCGCCTCGCTCATCGCGAGCGCTCCGACATGTTCGCCGCTGATGAGCGCCGGCAGGTAGCGCTGCTTCTGTTCCGGCGTCCCGTGCCGCTCTATCTGGTTGACGCAGAGGTTGGAGTGGGCGCCGTAGGAGAGTCCCACGGAAGCCGAAGCCCTCGATATCTCCTCCATCGCGACGCAGTGCGCGAGATAGCCCATCCCGGCGCCGCCCCAGTCTGTCCCCGCGGTAATGCCAAGCAGGCCCAGTTCGCCGAGTTGCGGCCAGAGGTCGCGTGGAAAGGCGTTGTCGGAATCTATCGCGGCGGCTCGGGGCGCGATTTCCGCGCTCGCGAAACGGCTCACCGTGTCGCGCAGAAGGTCGAGTGTCTCGCCCAGGCCGAAGTTCAGGGAGGAATACGTCGGGTCCATGATCGATCCACCGACAGGTCGTTCGGTTTCCAGTTCAGCGTAGCACAGCGATCCGAGGGCCGACCTGTGCCCGGTCTCTACTCGTCGACCATGCGACAACCGCTCCCCGCCGCGGGGCGCTCCCGGAAGCGTTTATCCATGGCAGCGAAGCCGATTTTCGTAACCTACCGTTTCTAAAGGTTTTTTCACTTTTTATCATGTCCGCTGGCCAACAAAACGACACCCTCTAACTTGCGGACCAGTGCCCCCTCTTGCGGCGATATGTGGAGCTATGCATATCGCCGCTTCCATCGCTACTGATCCCACCTTTCTTGCCGGGGCACGCGGCCGTCCGTGATCACATGCCCTGGCAAGCGTGGCGCCTGCGCGTGCGGAGACGACCCCATCCGGTTACCAGCCGATGCTCCGCCTTCCAGACAAGCGTCGAAACCGGTTCCCACTGCTACTATTGGCACCCCCGTCTCCAATGGACTCATTTTCGCATGGAACTCGTGGGTCCCAACACCATGAACGCCCCATGGAGCCTGTCTTCCAGACTGAAGCTCCTCATCACCGCCACCCGATTCTTCGACGTCCAACACTACGACCACTATCGAAAACTCATCGGTCCACCCTAAGCATGTGCTAGATGGCCTGTCGTTGGACAAACAACAGTCATTTCAACGAAGTACCTTTGACGCCGACTCCGAGTTGACGATCCACACCCGCGATGACACCGATGTCGCCATCATTGAGGTCGACGGTGCGCCAATACCCGCTGCAGGGGCAGTCTTTCGCCCGCCGGTCGCCGCTGAGACCGTTTACACACTCGGCTACCCTCAAGTGCCGTGCATACGCGATGCAGTCCCCATTATCCAACCCGGAACTGTCACCAATCCCCATGTCGTCTCATTTAGCAACGAAACCCTCCTTTAACTCCGCCATTGCACGACCCGGCAATAGCGGCGGGCCCGTTGTCTTGTCTGACGGTTACGTTGTCGGAATCGTCTCTCGCGACTTGACCATTGACCGTCCCAACGATGCCTTCTCTCCCCATTATGCCGGCGTCCCAGCCTCCGCCGTCTGCCAAGCGGTCAAGGAGACCCTTCCCCGGATCGACCTTCCGTTCGAGGATTTCGACTGACTCCACCCCCTTGGCTGAACCTTCAACTTCGCGTGCGTGCGCAGAAGTAGCGGTCGCCGCTCTCTCGATAAGCTGCTTTGGCTCGCTGTGCGAGGTACTCTGCCCATGGCTCCATCAGCTCTCAGCGCTTCCCGAAGAGGTCCTTGCGGGCGTAACGCGACCTCGCCTTGGTCTTCATCGTGTGCGCCAGCGCCGCTTCCATTACGGAATCCGTGCGTCACCGCCTTGATCCACGCCAAGAACCCCGGGCGCTGGGCATCGTCAAGTGATCCGTGATCGGCACCGCGGTGGCCCTCGCCTACATCGCTGCCCGCCACGTCGGCGTCGTCTGACGTCCTCTCGCCCCCGTCAGCGACCGCTGGCGCGGCCCGCCCGCGACCGGCGCCTTCCACCCCGTCAACTCCTCGTAGCGGGATTGAGCATAGTGGTGCCTCAGACCGTGCATGCGACGTGAGCCCGCCGGGCATGTGGCGTACAATGCCGGACCATGGCCACCGGCGAACACGAAACGGTCCCGAAGGGCGCTCCGGCCGCTCTGGCGCCGTGCGTTCTCACCGACTACATCGACCACGCCATGGCCGGGGCCGCCTACGACAAGCTCGACGACGGCACGTTCGCGGGGCGCGTCCGCGCGTGCCGCGGGGTGGTCGCGTTCGACCCGACGCTGACCGGCTGCCAGCGGCTGCTGCGCTCGACCTTCGAGGACTGGTTGGTGCTGGGCCTGAAGCTGGGCCACGACATCCCCGTGCTCGCTGGCATCGATCTGAATGCCGAGCCCGTCCGTGAACCGCTGGACGCCGTGTAGCCGCCGCGTCTTCGTCCGCCGCCTGCGTGCGCTCGGCTTCGGCGGTCCCTGGTCCGGCTCCCGGCACCAGTTCATGGTGCTCGACGGCCACCGCTTGGCGCTGCCGTCGAACGATGAGTACTCCGTGCCGCAGCTACGCATGATGCTGCGCGAGGTCGAGGCCATCCTGGGACGCCGCCTCCGCGCCGCCGACTGGGCCCGGCTGTAGCCGTACGTGTTGGGTCGCCACGCCTCCTGGCCTTCGAGGCCGTGCCGCGCCGCCACGTCTCCGCCATCGCCCGCGGCTCGGCTTCCGCGAAGGAGATGGTGCGGGCGCGGCGCGGATCCCCGCCGGTGCGCGCCACGGCCCGGTTGTCCGCCGCGATGCGCCGCGCGTCCGCGAGGCTCACTAGTTCGGCGTTGCCGAGACCGATGTCGACGCGGCGACCGTGGACCATGATGTGCTGGACCCAGGAGCGGGAGCCGCTGTCGCGCACCCGCAGCATGAGGCCGTTGCCGTCCACGAGCGAAGCTGCCAAGGCCGGCGTGGTGTACCATCTGTGCGGACAGGGCGTTGCGATTGAGCTTCGGCATGGGACTCGAACTGGCTTCCTGGACGGAAACACAGAATACGATGCGTGCGCTCCGCCGGCGTCGGCAACTACGTGGACGGCAACGGCCTCATGCTGCGCGTCCGTAAGAGCGGTATCGCGCAGTGGATACAACGGCTGACGATCCACGGCAGGCGCGTGGACCTAGGACTGGGCAGCGCCGACCTCGTCAAGCTGGCCGACGCCCGCAAGGTCGCGGCTGATCGTAAAGCCAATGAAAGAACGCGTGGATCGGAGCGTGATGGTGCCAAACCTGCCCCTGGTACGTCGGCGTCCGAGCACCTTGGTGTTCATCGTGTTGCGTGAAGAAGCTCTGAATTGTCGAACACGCGTCGACCGACACATATGCCGAGCGTTCTTACCAATCCGTCACTCTGAATGACCGTGTAACTGAGGCCAAGCGGCAAGTCTTGGAAGGTCGGTGGCCCCACCTGGAGTTGATCGGTGACTTCCATACGCACCCCTACAAGAACGGCTACGTTGAAGCGTTGGGTGCTTCGGGTTGGGAAGCATCGAGGGACGATTACGAGTCCTATATCGACAAGGACGAAGATTCACCGTGGCGCGGTAGTTGCGCGGCGCTGATCCTGACCATCACGGATTTGAAACGATACCACGAGGGGTCTTATCTCGATCCAAAGGTCACTCAGGACCATATAGTCCACTGGCAACAAAAGAAATACCGTTTCTGGCTGTCAGCCTTCGTGATCGACAAGGTTGACGGTACGCTCGTGGTATCACCGCGACCCAAATCCGACTCTACACGGCCACACGTCTACATCGACGTACCGACGATCACGGGCACAACCGCTTGGTTCGATTGGACAAATTGAAGGCCGAGTTCTGGGAATCGTAAGTGATCTGATTTGAAAGCGGTCCGCGGCAGTCGTGCGTGGATGATCGACATGGGTGCGCCTCGACGGCATCAACACGGGTGGGGGCCGGGATCGCGGCCGGGTCGACGACTGGTGCGATAGGCCGCGCCAAGCGTGCTAAACACGCGGCGTTGGTGCTGTTGGTCGTTCCATGGAAGTGATTAAATACCGGCACCCAGAGTTGAGGACCCACGTTGTCAATGAGTGTTCACGAATCGGGTTTGTCGCCCGACATGATGCCGGATACCACGGTCAACGTGAGTAACGTGTTCGGGTTGGACCAGGATCTCAGTGTGCCCGCCTTCAGCGAGCGCACCGACTACGTGCCGGACATCGACGACGCCTACCAGTTCGATCGCGACACGACGCTCTCAATCCTCGCGGGGTTCGCGCACAACCGCCGGGTGATGATCCAGGGGTATCACGGAACGGGAAAATCGACGCACGTGGAGCAGGTGGCCGCCCGGCTGAACTGGCCGTGCATCCGCGTCAACCTCGATAGCCATATCAGCCGCATCGACCTCGTCGGCAAGGACGCCATCGTTGTCGAAGACGGCCTGCAGGTCACGGCGTTCAAGGAAGGCATCCTGCCGTGGGCCTTGCAGCATCCGACGGCGCTGTGTTTCGACGAATACGACGCCGGTCGTCCGGACGTCATGTTCGTTATCCAGCGCGTGCTGGAGGTCGAGGGCAAGCTCACCCTGCTCGACCAGAACCGCGTGGTGCGGCCGCACCCGGCATTCCGGCTGTTCTCGACCACCAACACCGTGGGCCTCGGCGATGCCACGGGCCTGTACCACGGTACGCAGCAGATCAACCAGGGCCAGATGGACCGCTGGAACATCGTGACCGCGCTGAACTACCTGGAACACGAACAGGAAGTGGAGATCGTCTACGGCAAGGCGAAGTCCTGGCAGGAAAGCGACGAGGGCAGACGCATCATTTCCAGCATGGTGTCTGTCGCGGACCTCACCCGAAAGGGATTCGTCAACGGCGACATTTCGGTCGTCATGTCACCGAGGACGGTGCTGACCTGGGCGGAGAATGCGGACATCTTCAACGACATCGGCTTCGGTTTCCGCGTTTCCTTCCTGAACAAGTGCGACGAACTCGAACGCCCGGTCGTGGCGGAGTACTACCAGCGCTGCATGGGCGAGGATCTCGGCGACGCGACGCAAGGTCTGACGCTCCGACAGTGAGCGAAGGGGTCTTTGCCCATGGCTGAACAGGACAGCCCGCTGGAGCCCTTCAAGCGAGCGACGGCGGCGACGATGCGTGCGCTGGCGGACAACGAAGACCTGGAGGTCAACTTCGGCAAGGGCAGCCCGGCGCTCCGCGGCAACGTCGTGCAGTTGCCGTTGCCGAACATCGGCTGCGCCGATGACGAGCTGAACGCCGTGCGCGGGGTCAGCGACGAGTTCGCGCTGAAGCTCCGATACCACGACGACGCGACCCACCGCGCGCGGGCGCCGAGCGCGGGCCCGGCGCAGGAGATGTTCCAGTGGGTGGAGGACGCGCGCATCGCATCCATCGGCACGTTGCGAATGGAAGGCGTGGCGCGCAACCTCGACGCTGCCCTCGAAGCACTGTGCCGCCAGGCGGCGTTCGACACGATCACCGCCGAAACGGAAGCACCCTTGAGCGTTGCGGTCGGGCTGATCGTGCGACAGCGGATCACCGGGCGGGAGTTGCCGCCGTCCGCGGAGAACGTGGTGCGTTTCTGGCGCGACTACGTGGAGGAGCGCGCCGGCAAGCACATGGATCTCCTGCGCGACAAGCTGCTCGACCAGGCGGAGTACGCCGACGCGTGTCGCACGATGCTGAAGGATCTGGGTGTGGTCGCGGATTTCGAGGACCAGGACATCGGCGACGACGGGTCCGATCCGGAGTCCATCGAGGACGCTTCGGAGTCCGACTCCGAAGCGTCGCTCGAAGATGTCGTTCTGGAAGACGACACCATGGGCGATGAAGACGACGATGGCGAGACCACCATCGTCGAGATGGACGCCGACATGGACATGAGCGAACTCGAGGCGGATGCGGATGACGAGGACGCGCCCAAGGTCGTGCCGGACGAGATGGGCCGCATCCGCATCGATGTCGACTACCAACCCTATACCACGGAGTTCGACGAGGTCATCCTGGCCCAGGACCTGTGCGACCTGGAGGAACTCATCCGCCTGCGCGCGTTGCTCGACCAGCAGCTTGTGCCGCTGCAGCACGCCACGTCGAAACTCGCCAACCGGCTGCAGCGCCGATTGCTCGCCAAGCAGATGCGCGCCTGGGAGTTCGATCTGGACGAGGGCATCCTCGACACTTCGCGGCTGGCCCAGGTCGTCGTCGATCCCATGAATCCGCTCAGCTACAAGCAGGAGAAAGAGACCAACTTTCGCGACACGGTCGTCACCATGCTGATCGACAGCTCCGGCTCCATGCGCGGCCGTTCGATCACCATCGCCGCGATGTGCGCCGATATCCTCGGGCGGACGCTGGAGCGATGCTCCGTGTCGGTGGAGATCCTCGGCTTCACGACGCGCGCATGGCGCGGGGGCCAGTCGCGGGAGGAGTGGATCAACAACGGCAAGCCCGCCGGTCCCGGCCGCCTGAACGACCTGCGGCACATCGTCTACAAGGCGGCGGACGATCCGTGGCGCCGCACCCGGCGCAACCTCGGGCTGATGATGCGCGAAGAACTGCTGAAGGAGAACATCGATGGCGAGGCGCTCATCTGGGCGCACAACCGTCTCGTCGTCCGTCCGGAGCATCGCCGCGTGCTGATGGTGATTTCCGACGGACTGCCGGTGGACAACTCGACGCTGCTGGTGAATCCGAACAGCTACCTCGAACAGCACCTGAGATACGCCATCGACCAGATCGAGAACTACTCGACCGTCGAACTCATCGCCATCGGCATCGGCCACGACGTGACGCATCACTATCGCCGCGCCGTGACCATCACCGACGCCGAGCAACTCGGCGGCGCGATGACGGAACAGCTCGCGGCGCTGTTCGACACGGATAACCTTCCCGGGAGCACGAAGGGAGCGCGCGTCGCATGAGGCATGGTAGACACCCTTAGCGTCGAGGCGCGAAGCGCCCTGATGTCCCGCATAAGGAATCGGGACACCAAGCCGGAAATGGCCGTGCGCAAACTCCTGCACGGGATGGGCTATCGCTACCGGCTGCATCGTTCGGACCTGCCGGGCAGCCCGGACCTCGTGTTTCCGGGAAGGTCGAGCGTGATCTTCGTGCACGGCTGTTTCTGGCACCTGCATGACGGTTGCAAGCACGCGCGAATGCCCAAGTCCCGGGTGGCCTACTGGGTTCCCAAGCTGAAGGGCAATCGCACGCGCGACCGGCGAAACGAGCGGGCCCTGCGCGTGCGCGGCTGGCGCGTCATGGTCATCTGGGAGTGCCAGATCGCGGACCTGGACCGGATCGAGAGGAGAGCGCGACGCTTCCTGGGAACACCCCGGAGAGATCCCGCCGTCTCGCGCCCGCTGCGTGCCGGATCCTCCCGCCCCGCGTCCGGCGTTTCCAGGGCGGCCACGGAATGACCGCCCGGAAGATCCTGCGCCTGATCGACGCGTATCGGGTCCGCTACCCCGAAGAACAGGATGCCGCGCGCGCGCGCCGCTTCATCGAGACCGAGCCGCGTTGTTTCGAGCGCGACTGCTATGACGACGGCCATGTCACCGGGTCTGCCTGGGTCGTCGATCCGGGCGGCACCAGGGTGCTGCTGACCCACCATCGCAAGCTCGGCAAGTGGCTGCAGCTCGGCGGCCACAGCGACGGCGAGCCGGATGCGCTGGCGGTGGCCCTGCGGGAGGCGCGGGAGGAATCGGGCCTGGTCGTGCGGCCGATCGGCGGGGCGGTGCTCGACATCGACATTCACACGATTCCGGCTTCGAAGGGCGAGCCGGCGCACCTGCACTACGACGTGCGATTCGCTCTTCGCGCTTCGTCGCCCGAGCGTCTGCGCGTCAGCCCGGAGTCGATCGACCTGGCGTGGGTCGAGATCGAAGACCTGGCGCGGCTCACGGACGAGGAGTCGATGCTGCGGATGGCGCGAAAGTACCTCGCGGGAGAGTGAGGAGACACCAACAGCGCTCACGCCGGCGACGGCAGCACTGTATGATCCCGAAGCTAACCTGATCGTGAGCCCGCGCCCTGGCGCGCGAGCGGAGGGAGACCGCGTGGTGGCGCGTATTCTGCTGTTGCATGGCCCGAACCTGAACCTGCTCGGCACGCGGGAGCCGGACATCTACGGGGCCGACACCCTGGACGGCATCAATGCCCGCGCAAGGCAATACGCCGAAGAACGCGGCCATGTCGTGGACGCCTTCCAGAGCAACGCCGAGCATGACCTGGTCGACGCGGTGCAGCGCGCGAAGAGCGAAGGCGTCGAGTTCATCGTCGTCAATCCGGCGGCCTTCACGCACACCAGTGTCGCCTTGCGCGACGCGCTGCTTGCGGTGGACATTCCCTTCATCGAGGTTCACCTGTCGAACGTGTACGCGCGCGAGGATTTTCGCCGAAGCTCCTACTTCTCCGACATCGCGCGCGGCGTCATTTCGGGCCTGGGAGCGTTCGGCTACGACTGCGCGATGCGGGCGGCCGTCCGGATGCTGGAAGCGGAGTAGCGTCCCGGGTCGCGCCCGCTCGAGATACGACGTCAATGCCCTGGATACGGATGGAAATCGCTGCGTCGGGGCGAACTGCCGAAGCTGCCGGTGAGAGGCTGTCCGCTCTCGGGGCCGTTGCGGTGACGTACCTGGATGACGGCGACAAACCGCTGCTCGAGCCCGATCCGCGGGAAGAACCCGATCCGGATGCCTGGCCGAAGGTGCGGGTCGCGGGACTGTTCGAACTCGGCGCGGACCTTGCCGCGCTGCGTTCGGCGTTCCCCGGTCGGGGGGTCGACATCGATTTTCTGGCGGACGCGGATTGGCTGAACGCCTGGCGACGGTTTGCCGTGGTGAGGAGGTTCGGCCGCCTCACCATCGTTCCATCGGACCCGGACGCAACGGATGTCGCCGGCAGGGATGCGCCGGATCGAAGTTCGACGAGTGATCCAGTGGTCATGCGCCTCGACCCGGGACTCGCCTTTGGAACGGGAAGCCATCCGACGACGCGGCTGTGTCTGGAGTGGCTCGCGGCAAGGGACTTGCGGGAGGTTTCAATGCTGGACTACGGTTGCGGCTCGGGCATCCTGGCGATCGCTGCCAGGCTGCTGGGCGCCGGGCGCGTCGTCGGCGTTGATCATGACCCCCAGGCGTTGATGGCGACCGAGACGAACGCGGCGCGCAACGGCGCGCGCTTCGACGCGCGGCATAGCGATGCGTTCTGGCGGAGCGACGTTCGGGCTCGCGGCGAGGCCGACGGTGTCAATGCGGCTTTCGATGTCGTCATGTCGAACATCCTCTCCGGTACACTGGTGGAACTGGCGCCTCGGCTTTCGGGCCACGTGGCCGCCGGGGGGGCGCTGGTCCTGACCGGCATCCTGGCGGACGAAGCCGGGGAGGTGATGCGCGCCTACCCGGATTTCGAGTTCCGCGCACCGCAGAGGCTGGAGGGGTGGGCGCTCCTGGACGGGAAACGCATCTGAGAACGTGTCCGAGTCTTCGCAAGAACCGCTGACGGTTGAGTGTCCCCGTTGCCATACGCGTTTCCGCGCGCGCCAGGACCAGCTAGCTGCGGCTGGCGGGCAGGTGCGATGCGGCGTCTGCCTCGCGCTGTTCGATTTCAGCCGCGCCTTGCCCGCCGAGTCCGCGCAGACCGGTCCTTCGGATGTCGAAAACGCGGACGTCCCGTCGCCGAAGGGCAGGCGGCACGGCTGGCGCCGGGCCGCACTGTTCTGGGTCGGAGTGGTGGTTGCGTTGTCAGCGCTCGTGTTTCAGGTATTCGCATATCGGTTCGACCGCTGGGCATTGGATCCGCAACTTCGGTCCATCTACGAGTTTGCGTGCGACGTGCTCGGCTGCGAGCTGCCCGACCCCTCTGGCGAGGACGTCGACGTCACGTCGCTTGACAGGCGCGAGAGCTTGCGGTGAGCATCCTCGCTCGCTCTCAAGCACCTTCACGGAACTGATTTGAAGCGTTTGATCGACGCGGCGCGCCGCGGCGCCACTGCATCACTGCTGCTGCTCGCGCCTGCTCCACTGGCGGCGCTAGATTTCGAGCCCTGCGTCCTGACCGCAGTCGGCGACCGTTCCGAAGTGTCGGTGAAGTGCGCCACGCTGGAGGTGCCGATGGATCACGACAAACCGGAGGGCCCGCGCATCGAGCTGTTCGTGGCGCGGAATGCTGCGCTGGCAGGCACGCCGGAACCGGATCCGTTCATCGTGATCGCGGGCGGCCCCGGCCAGGCTTCGACGATCTTCTATGCGCAGATGGCATCGGCGTTCTCGAGGGTTCGCCGAACGCGCGACATCGTCATGGTGGACCAGCGCGGCACCGGCTCGTCCACGCCCCTGCGCTGCGAGAACATCGAACGCGACGAGGTCTATCTCGACACGAAGACATTCGTTCGTCTCGGCGCCGAATGCGCGGACGGGTTGACGCACGATCCGGCTTACTTCACCACGAGTGCCGCGGTGCGCGATCTCGAACTCATCCGGGAGACGCTCGGCTACCCTTCGCTCAACATCTACGGGATCTCCTACGGCACCCGGGTTGCCCAGCACTACCTGAAGCGGTACCCGGAGCGCGTGCGCACCGTCGTCCTGGATGGCGTGGTGCCGCCGGGTCTCGCCCTTGGCCCAGGCATGGCCATCGATGGCCAACGCGCGCTGGACAGGTTGCTCGCGCGCTGCGCGGCGGCGCCCGCCTGCGCGGAACAGTATCCGGACCTGGGCGACCGCCTCGGGGAACTCCTGGCGCGCCTGAAAGCATCGCCGCCGACGATCGAGGTCCCGCATCCCAGGACCGGCGCTGCCACGATGTTGACCCTCACCGATGATCTGGTTGCCGGCATGGTGCGGCTGCTCACGTACTCGCCGCAGACGGCGGCGGTGATTCCGATACTGGTGCGCGCGGCCTCGGAAGGCGATTACGGGCCGTTGGCGGCGCAGGTGCAGATGGTGAGCGAGGACGTCCACGGAGCCATCAGTTTCGGCATGCACTTCGCCGTCGTGTGTACCGAAGATGTGCCGTTCTGGGGCCGGTTGGACAGGGCGGTTCTGGAGGAGACTTTCCTGGGATCGGCACAGATTGACGCGCTCGGACAGATCTGCGAGTCGTGGCCCCGAGGTTTCATCGACGACGACTTCGCGAGCCCCGTCGAATCCGCGGTGCCGGTGATCCTGCTTTCGGGCGAAAACGATCCGGTCACGCCGCCCAATTACGCCGAGATGTCGGTGCCGGGCCTGACCAACTATCGACATGTGACCCTGAAGCACCAGGCCCACGGACAGCTTACGACGGGCTGCGTGCCGCAGCGGTTGGGGACGTTCGTCGATCAGGCCGACCCGGCGGTGTTCGATGACCCCTGCCTGGAAGCGGTCGACGGATTCCCGATCTTCACTTCGCCCATGGGACCCCCGCCATGATCGAGGCCGAGGGCCTGACGAAGCGTTTCGGCGATGTCGTCGCCATGGACGATGTGGGCTTCCGCGCGGACGATGGACGTGTCACCGGGCTGGTCGGGCCGAACGGCGCCGGCAAGTCGACCACGCTGCGCGTACTTTGCACCGTTATAAAGGCCGACAGCGGGCAGGCTCGCGTTGACGGCGTCGATGTCGCCGCGAGGCCCCTGGATGTCCGCAGGCAGATCGGCGCTCTGCCCCATCTCTCGGGCTTGTATCCGAATCTCTCCGCGCGCGAGAACATCGCCTATTACGCCGAGATGCAGGGAATGCCGCGCCGCGAGGCGGGCAGGGCCACGCGCACCGTAATCGATAGGCTCGGCATCGGCGACCTCTCGGACCGGCGCGCGAAGGGCTTCTCGCACGGGCAACGCATCCGCGTGGCGCTGGCGCGCGCGCTCGTCCATCGGCCGCAGACCGTCATCCTGGACGAACCGACAAACGGTCTCGACGTGGTGGCGACACGCGCCCTGCGGGACGTGATCCTGGACCTCAGGCGGGATGGCAGATGCGTTTTGTTCTCGAGTCATGTCATGCAGGAGGTCGCGATGCTGTGCGACGAACTCATGATCATCTCCGAAGGGCGGGTGGCCATATCGGGAACGCCGGACGAAATCCTCCGCGAGACAGGCTGCGGTGACCTGGAAGACGCGTTCGTTGCCGCGATCAGCTCGGAACGGAAGTCGAATTGAACGCGACCTTCACCGTGGCTCGGAAAGAAGTCCGCGACACGCTGCGCGACCGGCGAGCGGTGCTCTCGAGCCTGGCGGGCGCCTTGTTCGGCCCCGCGTTGTTCGCTGTCTTCATGAACTTCACGGTCGAGCGCACGATTGACGAGGGCGAGGCGGCGATCGAGATCCCCGTCGTGAACGCTGCTGGCGCGCCCAACCTGGTCGCCTACCTCGGCCAGCACCTGATCGAGGCGAAAGGGGCTGCCTTCGATAGTCGGGAGGAATTGCGGGCGTCCGTGCGGCGGGGCGAAACAGAAGTCGGCCTTGTCATCGACAAGCAGTTCGGGGCGGCCCTGGGCGAAGGGAAAGCGGCCCGGGTGTGGATCGTGTCGGACAGGGCCAACGCCTCGGCCCAGACGGCGGTCGCGCGGGTCCGGGGAGCGCTGCGCGGCTACAGCAGCCTGGTGGGAATGTTGCGCCTGCAGTTGCGCGGCGTGGACCCTGGCGTGGCCCGCCCGCTGGCGATTCTCAACGACGACGTGTCGACCCCTTCGGGACGCTCGGTCCTGCTCCTGGGGGCATTCACCTACTTCCTGCTGTTCGCCTGTTTTCTCGGCGGCCTGCACGTGGCGGTCGACTCCACCGCGGGAGAGCGCGAGCGCGGATCGCTCGAGCCGCTGCTCACGCTTCCCGTCTCGCGCGGCGCGCTGGTCGCCGGAAAGTTCGCGGCGACGGCGTTCTTCATGGCCGTTGCGCTGATCATCGGGATCGCGGCGTTCGCGGTTGCCGTGGACTACCTCCCGCTGGCCGAGGTGAGAATGGATGCCGATCTCGGACTGGTCGAGTGCGCGATGGCGTTCGCCGTGCTCGTTCCCATCGCCGTTCTCGGCGCGGGCCTGCTGAATGCCGTGACCGCGTTTACCAAGAGCTTCAAGGAAGCGCAGAGCTACAGCGGGATCGCGATGCTGCTGCCGACCCTGCCGATCCTCCTGATCATCCTGAATCCGATGCAGCCCACCATCCCCATGATGCTGGTGCCGAGCCTCTCGCAACACCTGCTGATCACGAGCATTGTCAAGGCCGAGTCCATCGATCCGCTTTATTTCGCCGTTTCCGCCGCCAGCACGGTGGCGATCGGCGCACTGTTCGGTCTGCTGGCGGTGTGGCGCTATCGCAGCGAGAAGCTGTTGGTGTAGGTGACGTCGCTGGCGGGGCGCCATGCAGCGAGCCTGCCGCTATGCGCGCGGGCCGACTCGGCCGAGTAGTTCGATATAGCCGTCCATGAAGCGGTCCTGGTCGATGTTCCCGGCAGCAAGCTCAATGACCAGGTCGCCAAGCTCCATCTGATCTGTGCCGGCTACGACGTTCTCACGGTTCATCAACAGGATGAGGTCGCCAACGGCCAGCGCCGTGCGTTTGTTCGCATCATTGAATGGATGTCCGACCGTAAGCGCGTACACCGCGAAAGCCGCGACCTGGGCCACAGTCGGATCCTCGAACTGGTATGCGAGATTTGTCTGAACTCGACCGAGAACGGCACCGACCGATGTGCCGGCCCGGGATCCCGGTATTCCGCCGTGTCTTGAGAGTAGCTGCTCATGCAGGTCGGCGACCTGCTGTTCCGTTGGAAGCGCAATCACCGCTTCGCGAGATAGGCAAGCACGTCGGATCGCTGATCGAGTATCGACTGGGTCAGTTCCGCTACCCGGGCATCGTCCATCGTTTTGAAGGCAAGGGATTCGACCGGGAGGTAGTACCTTCCACTTTGCTATTGCGCAGGATGGCGGTCGGCTCCCTTGCGTCGAGAATTCGACTGGCCTGTTGCTTGAACTCGGTCATGGTCACGTAGCGCATAGGGACTTCGGTGTTGATATCGGTGCCGAATAGTGGCATCGATATCGACACTTTTCAAATCACCTGCCCGCGGATCAGCGGACGAATGGACATCAGCGCGTTGCCGATTCGGGCGTTAAGGACGCAGAGCACCGCATTGCCGATTTCATGGTGCGCGGCGTGCGCGGTACCATTGGCCTTTAGCCGATCCCCTGACGGTGTATGAACACGAAGCTGCAGGTCGAGAGGGCGCTCCTGAGCGTCTCCGACAAGACCGGCGTGATCGAGTTGGCTCGCGCCCTTGCCGGCTCCGGCATCGAACTGCTTTCCACCGGCGGCACGCGGGCGGCCCTCGCCGAGGCGGGCATCGAGGTGACGGAGGTCGCCGACTATACGGGCTTCCCGGAGATCATGGATGGCCGTGTCAAGACGCTGCATCC
Source organism: Pseudomonadales bacterium (assembly GCA_963668365.1). Classification (GTDB taxonomy): domain Bacteria; phylum Pseudomonadota; class Gammaproteobacteria; order Pseudomonadales; family Azotimanducaceae; genus VXNE01. Next base: position 1,559,228 of record OY764266.1, on the reverse strand, counting down.
CAAGGTGCATGGCGGCATCCTCGGCAGGCGCGAAGCCGACGCGGAGGTGATGCGGGCGCAGGGGATTCCGCGCATCGACCTGGTGGTGGTCAACCTGTACCCGTTCGAGGCGGCGACTGCCCGCGAAGACTGTACGCGTGAAATCGCCATCGAGAACATTGACATAGGCGGTCCGGCGATGCTGCGCGCGGCCGCGAAGAACCACGCTGCGGTTCTGGCGGTAGTCGATCCGGACGACTATCCGGAGGTCGTCGAGGCACTCGAGAGTGGCGGCTCGACCCTGGCGCAGCGCGCGCGGTTTGCCGCCAAGGCATTCGCGCACACCGCGCGCTACGACGCCGGAATCGCCGCCTGGTTCGCGAGCGATCCGGTGGCGTCGACGGAGGACTTCCCGCAGGCGTTGACGCTCGGCCTGAACAAGAAGAGCGACCTTCGCTACGGCGAGAATCCGCATCAGCGCGCGGCGTTCTACGTCGAAGCGAATCCGCCCCGGGGAACGCTCGCGCGTCTTACCCAGATCCAGGGGCGGGCCCTGTCGTACAACAACCTAGCGGATACCGACGCCGCGCTGGAGTGCGTCCGGTCTTTCGCTGAGCCCGCCTGCGTCATCGTCAAGCACGGCAACCCGTGCGGCGTTGCATTGGCGACTGGCATCGGCGCCGCGTACGACCGCGCTTTCGCTACCGATCCGACATCGGCTTTTGGCGGGATCATTGCCTTCAACCGGACGCTGGACGCGCAAACGCTTGAGGCGCTGCTGGACAGGCAGTTCGCGGAGGTGGTGGTGGCACCGCGGGTTGAGGCGGCTGCGGCGGAGGCTGCCCGGGCCAGGAAGAACCTGCGATTGCTGGAGGTCGGAGACCCTGCGCAGACGGCGGGCCAGATGAATCTCAAACGCGTCGGCGGTGGCGTGCTGGTGCAGGATGCGGACACCCTGTGCTTTGACGAAGCGACCATGGAGATCGTGACCAAACGCGTTCCCGCGGCGCAGGAGATGTCCGACCTCCTGTTCGCGTGGCGCGTGGCATGGTTCGTGAAGTCGAATGCCATCGTGTTCGCGCGCGACGGTGCCACGGTGGGCGTGGGCGCGGGACAGATGAGTCGCGTGGTCAGCGCGCGGATCGCGGCGATGAAGGCCCGGGACGAGGGAATCGCGGTGTCGGGGGCGGTGATGGCGTCGGACGCGTTCTTCCCGTTTCGCGACGGCATCGACGCCGCGGCCGCGGCGGGAATAGGCGCAGTCATACAGCCGGGTGGTTCCATCCGGGACGACGAGGTGATCGCCGCCGCCGACGAGCACGGCCTGGCGATGGTGTTCACGTCGATTCGGCATTTCAGGCACTGATTCGGGAGTCGGCATGCATGTCCTGATCATCGGAAGCGGCGGACGGGAGCACGCGCTCGCCTGGTCGGCGGCGAGATCGCAAGCGGTCGAGCGCGTCTACGTGGCGCCCGGCAACGCGGGTACGGCCGGCGAGGCGAAAACCGAAAACGTCGACATCGATGTCGACGACTTCGGCGCGCTGGCGGACTTCGCCGCCGGCAACGGTTGCGCCCTGACCATTGTCGGGCCGGAAGCGCCCCTGGTGGACGGTGTGCGCGACTACTTCGACGCGCGGGGACTCGACTGCTTCGGGCCGTCGAAGGCCGCGGCGCGACTGGAGGGATCGAAGGTCTTCACGAAGGAGTTCCTCATCCGCAACGGCATTCCGACGGCGGGCTACGAATCCTTCACCGATATTAGCGCGGCGCGGGACCACATCCGCCGCCGCGGCGCGCCGATCGTCATCAAGGCCAGCGGGCTGGCGGCGGGCAAGGGCGTCACCGTTGCCTTCGACGAGGCCGAGGCGGTCGCCGCCGCCGAGGGCATGCTGGGCGGTGACAGCTTTGGCGACGCGGGCCGCGAGATCGTGATCGAGGAGTATCTCGACGGCGAGGAGGCGAGTTTCATATGCGTCTCGGACGGCGCGAACGTGGTTCCGTTCGCGACCTCCCAGGACCACAAGCGGCGCGACGACGGCGACCTCGGGCCGAATACCGGGGGCATGGGCGCCTACTCGCCGGCGCCGGTCGTAACGCCGGAAGTCCACGCCCGGATCATGCGCGAGGTGATCCATCCCACCGTCAGGGGCATGGCCGCCGAAAACGCGCCCTACCAGGGCTTCCTGTACGCGGGACTCATGGTCATGCCCGGCGGGTCGGTCAAGGTCATCGAGTTCAACTGCCGCTTCGGCGACCCGGAGGCGCAGCCCGTGTTGATGCGGCTTGAGAGCGACCTTGTCGAACTGTGCCGGCGGGCGCTGGCGGGCGATCTGCAGGGCGCGGACCTGCGATGGGACGAAAAGGCCGCCGTTGGCGTCGTCATGGCTGCGGGAGGCTATCCGCTCGCCTATGAGAGCGGCCATGGCATCTCCGGCATCGATGCCACGATGGCCGGCACAAAGGTATTTCAGGCCGGTACGGCTCTGGAGGGCGGCCGCGTCGTCACCGCCGGTGGAAGGGTCCTCTGCGTCACCGCCCTTGGCGACTCCGTCAGCGCCGCCCGGACGTTGGCGTACGACCGCGTCGGGCGTATCGCCTGGAGGGATGCGTACTACAGAAACGACATCGCATTTCGCGCGATAGAAAGGGAAAACGGCTGACAGAGAAACGACCGGGGGTTTGAGACGATGTGTCCATGTTGGCGCACCTGCTCAAACGCTTCGAACGGTTTGCCGGGCTTGACGAGCGAACCCTCGCGATGGCGTCGAAACACGCGAGCCTGATCGAATTGCCGGCGAACCGCTGGCTGCTGCGGCGCGGACGGCGCCTGGACCGATGCCTCTACCTCCTCGAAGGCGCGGTCGAGGCGGTCGAACCGGGCGGGGGGCGAAGGCGCGTCGAAGGCGAAATCTACCGGCCCGGAGACGATATCGCCCTGGAGACGCGCGCCGGCACCCGCGTATTGTCGGTGGACCTGGCGCCCATCGAATTCCTGCTGCGGTCGGACGGTCTTCCAGAGCCGGACGTCGGCCCGGTGGAGTTGTGGCTCGACCGGCTGCTCGCATCGCCGCTGGTGAAAGTCATGTCGGCGGTTTCCTGGCAGAGGCTGCTGCGCAGCGCGGAAGAGCGCCGACTGCTGGCGGGCGATCGCGTGTCCGCCGAAGACGCCGTGTTCATCGTCAAGGAAGGTGCGGTGGAGCGCGCCGGAGCAAGCATTCAGGCGGGAGATTTCTTTGGCGAGGACATCGTCTTTGCCGGGCGCAAGATCGGCGAAGGCGAGTATCGGACGAGGCGCAATACGGTCTTGCTCGTAATTCCGGGAGATGCGGTCCGGGCTCTCATCGGCGAGTACCCGGTCCCGGATGTCGCGGACCCGATCGCACAGACGCTGGACCTCGACACGACGCCGGTCGACGCGCTTCGCGAAGCCGCGGGCAGACTCGACCCCGACGGTCGCGTGGCCATTCGCGGCGGCGCTGCGGGCGATCGGGGATACGCGTTGATCGCGTTGACGCGCATGGGCATGTCGGCGGTGCCGATGGCCGATTAGGAGATTGCGCCGCAGGACGGCACGTAGTGCCGATCAAGGCGCGGGATCGTAGGTGAGCCTGGGCGGGGGTGAAACACGCGCCCAAAGGCCGTAATCGTTCGGTCGTGCCGGTACGTTGCGCTGCTATTCCACGCACCCTTGCGGAGGAACGCGGTGGATAGCGGTGTCTCCGGCACCTCAGCCATCCCAGGTAACGCCCAGATACCGGGTTGCCCGAACGATTACCAAAGGCCCGACGGGTTTCATGGGCTAGTCTGAACTTCCAGATGATGTTTTATCCAACCTATTGATTTTCCGGATGATTCAAAAAGTCGAGGGGGACGCTACTGGGAACGTTCCGGACGCACGCCGAGGAGCTTGAAGGCTTCGCGCTGCAGCGCGGTGGGCCGGGTGAGGACCTCGAACGGTTCGGCGCCGGGCAATCGGGGCGCGACGCGGTTCCTGGCGACCGTCGCCGGATCCGCGGTGTTGCCGTCGAACACCTCCGCCGCCACCGGACAGCCCCCGGCGTCGCACAGCAGCCCGAACTCGATCTGCAGCTTGCCCTTCTTGCCGTCGCGGGAGTGTCCGCGCCTGGCCAGCGGGCAGTGGCGCCCTTCCAGCCACGCCGACGTCAGGTCGTGGAGCACCAGGGCGCCGTCCTTGAGATGCCGCTTGGCCAAGCGCCGCTCGATCGCGTTCTGGCGCTCGAGCAGCCAGTCCATGGCGGCGTGGAGATCGTCCTCGCCGCAGTCCTCCAGCCCCAGCGTCTCGGCCAGAGAGTCGCGCGCGGTGGCTTCGGCCAGCCCCCGGGCGGTCGCCAGTTTCGAGCCGGGATCGAGGATCCGGGCGACGATCAGCGCCAGCGCGCGGCGGCGCTCGGGCGAGTCCGCGCCGGTGATCGTCCGGTCCAGCCGCAGCTCGCGCAGCGTCCCGAGCGCGGCGGCGACATGGCCGTGGGGCCGGGAGCGCACGATGTCGAAGGAGTCGTCGAGGCGGGCGACCGCGGCGCCGCCCTTGAGCAGCACGCCAGGCCCTCGACGAGCGTCGGGGGCCATTTGGAGAGGTTGGCGAGGGTGCGCTTCCTGACCTTGCCGCCCTCGCGCCAGCCTTCGCGCAGGAGGATGGCGGGAGGCGAATAGCTGCGCGGCGTCCCGGCACGACCGAACAGTTACGCTCAGGGCGTCGCCGGCGACGGCTTGCCCGCCCGTAGGGCGGGGCGCAAACTCCCGACGGATGCTGACACGACGGTCCCATGTTCGCGCGGAATTGACAAAGGTTCACGACATTGGAGTATGCGCCGCAACGGAAGTTCGCGAGACGCGCATCAAGGCGGGGCGCAAGAACTGGCCCCTCGGTCGACGTGGAATCCGGTCGATCGCCGCGTGCCTTCCGGCGCTGTTTTTTGGGCTGGCCGCGCTGCCTGTCCAGGAGGCCCGCGCCGAGTCGGTCGACGACTGGAGAAAGCAGGCGCCGCCGCTTGACCTCTTCATGCAGGCTGCCGACCAATGGGGCGACAATGCGCGGCCGATTCTGGATGCCATAGGCGTATCCTGGGACGATGCCTATACGCCGATGATCGTCGAACTGGCTGTAGTCGCCCCCTTTCCCGAGACCCGGACCGAGATGTTCCGTTTCCTCAGGAGGGAGACGGGACGATCGTTTGGGGAAGACACGCAACGATGGATGAGATGGGTCTGGCGGCAGCCCTACGACCCGCACCCCGAATACCTAGCTTTCAAGCGGACGGTCTACAGCCTCATCGATCCCCGCATGGGCAGCTTCTTCCCGGAGGGGGCCCGATCCCTGATCCGGCTTGACGAGGTCCAATGGGGCGGGGTGAAGGTCAACGGCATCCCGCCGCTGGATCACCCGGAGCACATTCCCGCCGGGAAGGCCGGCTACCTCCGGGACAGGCACGTCGTCTTCGGGCTGTCCATCAACGGCGAAGCCCGTGCCTACCCCAAGCGGATACTGGCGTGGCACGAGATGGCGCTGGACCGGGTCGGCGGCGTAGAGGTCACCCTCGTCTACTGCACACTGTGCGGCACCGCCATTCCATATCGCAGCGTGGTCGGGAACGAGCATCGGACTTTCGGCACCAGCGGACTCCTCTACCGCTCGAACAAGCTGATGTTCGATCACGAGACCGGGAGCCTGTGGTCCACGCTGCTCGGAGAACCGGTGATCGGCGAACTGGCGGGCTCGGGCCTCAGGCTCGAGTTCCTCCCGATCGTGACGACTCGCTGGGGCGAATGGAAGGCCACGCACCCGGACACCACGGTCCTGTCGCTGGACACGGGCCACGAGCGCGACTACCGGGAGGGCCGCGCCTACCGGGACTACTTCTCGAACGATGCGCTGATGTTCGACGTGACCGAGCGTGACAGGCGCCTCAGGAACAAGGATGAAGTGCTGGCCATCCTGCTCTCGCCGGCGTCGCCCCCGGGCGAGGAGGAAGCTCTGGCGATCAGCGCCCGGTTCCTCCGGAAGAACCCCATGTTTCGGACAGGGCTGGCAGGTCGCACGCTGACCATCGTCACGACGTCGGCGGGTGCCAACCGCGTCTTCGACACCGGCGATCGAAGATTCGAGCGGCTGCTGGACGACGACCGGGTGCTGGACGACGGCGGCAAGACGTGGAAAGTGACGGAAGACGCGCTCGTTTCCGGGGACGTGCGACTTGAGCGGGTCCCCGCCTATCGCGCCTTCTGGTTCGGCTGGTTCGCCCAGTTCCCCGGGACGAAGCTGATCAGGTAGCCGTACAAGACGCGCGGGAAAAGCCGCCGTCGCGACAGTCGACTTTTCGAGCGCCAGTCCTTGTGCTACGTTTTCGGTCGTGCGTCAGAGCGCCGCCGATCCGCGGGAAGGGGCGCGTCCCCATCTGAGCAGTACTTTTCGACACATGTCCTCTTTTCAGTCCAAGGGCGCGGATACTGGACGGGAATGAAAGGAGGTCACCATGGCCGCTAATCCCGAACTGAAGGCGTTGCTCGCGGGCATCAGCCTTGAATCCCTGAAAGACCACGCCAAGGCGTTGCGCAGAGACGCCAAAGCTGGCGAGTCCGATGCGCGGCAGCGCATCGAGCCCTGCTTCGATGATCCGTCGACCTTGAAGCTGCAGCAGGCGCAACTCGTCATCGCCCGCGAACGCGGCTTCAAGAGCTGGCGCCGACTCAAGTCGTTCATCGAGGTTCGTGACGCCCGTACGGAGGCGCAGCGAGCGTTTGTGAGCATCTCGACACGCATGGCGCCGGACGAGTCGTTGATGGAGGAGCATCAAGCGGCGTCCGCCGAATCGAGCGACTGACCAGGCGCTTGCGGAAGGCTCGACCGGACCTTTTTGCGGAACCACAATTGCTTGAGCCCGATTCGGAGCCGGAAACATCGGCGAGTCGGCGAGTGGCGCCGTCGACGAACCGCTGCGCTTGTGCTGTACCTTCTGCAACAAGTCGCAACACGAAGTGCGCAAGCTCATCGCGGGTCTTGGCGTTTTCGTCTGCGACGAATGCGTCGAGTTGTGTGTGCGGATCCTGGCGGAATCCGCAGCAGACTCGTGATCGCAGGCTCGGCCGATGACCGGTACCGACCGGGCTGCGCTACGAAGCTGCGCGACTGTCGGATCCGATGTTCGGCATGTATGAAGTCAGTTCATTCCCCGGTCGTCGCCGCGTAACGGGCCTCGAGGGCCGCGTACAGGTCTTCGGCGTAGCTTGGCCGCGCGATGTCGAGGCTGTCGGCGATCTCCGCGAGGTGCGCGTTGTCCTCGCGGCCGTTCCATATCTTCACGTAGCTGCCGTCGCGGTAGCCGTGGTCCTGGCGGAACGCGTTCAGGACGTTCTTGCCGACGTAGATGTCGTGCAGTTCGTCGAGCCCCATCGGCAGCGCGTTCATGACGTCGAGGAAGGCGTCGATGTCGAAAGCCTTGCGTTCGAGCGCCGCGAGCGCCAGCGTCTCCACGGCCCAGCGAAGATCGGCACCTTCGATGGCGACGGCTCGGGAAGCCATGCGATCCGCCAGTGCATCGTTGACGGCGTCCGCGCGCAGCAGGTCCGAAAGGCCGAAATGCCAGATGTCGACCACCTCGAGACGGACCTGCTCGACATCGGGCTGTTGCCGGCGCCACCATTTCCAGCCGATGTGGTCGAGCAACTCGGCGCACTCGATCCACACGGCGCGGTAGTACTCGTAGCCCTGGCTGCGCCAGTCGGCATGCACCTGGCGATTGTGCCTGTCCTGCAGCGCCGCCATGTTGCGCAACTGCGCGCGATGCAAGTCCACTTGCCGTTTTCCTCCAGGGGCGTCCCCCGCGGGGCATGATAGCGCCTCGCGCCATGACGACGCGCGACCGCATCCTCAATTCCCTGTTAAGCACATGCCGAGAGATGTTCACTGCCGCTGGCCGCTTGTTGATGGCGGAGCAGGGGCTTCAGATGTCCGATGGATCAGCCCCGTCCGGTCCAGGTGCTCGTGGCCCGCGTGCCCGCTCTCGCGCGGATCCGACGACCCCGCCAATGCGGAGATTTCCGCCGGCGTCAGCGCCGCCGTCCAGTCCGACTTGCGCCGGCCGCCGAACGGGTCGTGCGCCAGCGTCCGAGTGCGCGCGCCGTCCGCGCCCGTCACGCCCTCCACCGAGCCCAGGTGGTCCTTGTGGATGTAGTCCACGTACTTCGCCGTGGTGGTCGTCTCCTTGCCGTCGTCGTCCGTCCCCACGGTCGTCGTCTTCATGTGACGCACCGCGTCCGCCACCCGCGTCTGCCGGATCGACGCGTGCGCCGCCCCCGAGCGCGGCAGCAGCTCCTCGAACGGGCCGACGTGGTACGTGTGCTCCGTCCGCAGGGTTTCGCCGTCCATGTAGGTCGTCTTGCGGTGGTAGCGCGCCCCGTCCGGGCCGTACGCGAACTCGTCCCGCGCCGCCGGCGTGGCGTCCGCCTTGCTGTCGCCCACCGTGATCCGCTTGGGCAGGTTGCGGCCGTTCCACTCGATGTGCCTGTCGTCGCCGCAGCCCGTCTTGGCGGTGCAGTCGTACTTCGTGATGTTGCCGTCGGCGTCGTGGACGAACTTGTGGGACCGGCCCCCGATCGTCGCGCCCGTCATCCGGTGCGGTTTCGACGCGTCGTAGGCGTACGCCGTCACGTCGATGTCCGCTTCGACCGAGCTGGCCCTGGTCTTCAGGTTGCCGTTCGCGTGGTACGTCTGGCTCAGCGTCCGGGTCGCGGTCGCGCTGTTGCCCAGCTTCGTCGTCGCAGTGGTCAGCCGCCCCAGCGGATCCCGGGCGAACTCCTCCCGCTTCGCGTTGTTCCCGCCGACGTGGCTCGCGCGGCTCTCCAGCAGGCCGTCGCTGCGCCAGGCGTAGGCGCTGTCCTGGATCTTCGTCCCTCCGCCCGAGACCGTGTCGATGTCCGTCGGTCGCCCCGTCTTCGGGTCGAACCCGCGCGTCGTCTTCACGCCGTTGCCGTAGGTCACCCCGGTCACGTTGCCGTGCGCGTCCATCGCCGTGCGCTTCTCCAGGATCGTCCGATAGCCCCGCGCGTAGGTCCTGGCCAGACTCCCGGCGTTGATCCTGGTCGTAGCTTCCCGCACGCGCGCTCCGCTGTTGTACGCCAGCGTCTCCTTGAAGTCCGGCGCCGCCAGGCCGTCGCACGACACCGCCGTCGCGCTCTCGTGGTGGCACCGGCGCGCCAGCGCCCCGCGCGCGTTCGCCGGATCGTGGAACCACTGCGCCACCCCGTCCGGATCCTTGCGCTTCGTCGGCCGGCCCAGGGCGTCGCGGGTCCAGGTCGTCGTCCCCTTGCCGTCCTTGCGGCTCGACAGCTCCCCGAACTCCGTGTACTCGAAGTCGACCGTGCCGAAGTTCGGGCTCGACACCCGGTCGCGGAACCCCGCCGAGTCGTGGCGGAACGTCGTGGCCGAACCCGTCGCGGCGTGGGTCGTCGGCTGGCCCGCGCCGTTGTATGCGATCATCACTGTCGCCTTGTCGGCCGCGGCGGTCGCGTTCGCGCCCTCGACGCGCTCCACCAGTTCCCCCATCACGTTGTACCGGCTGACCGTCTTCCGCGTCGCCGCGAACGTCGAGGCGCCCGTGCCGCCGGGCTTGTGCATCGTCTCCGTCGCCGTCGCCTTGATCCGATTGCGGTTCATGTCGTCCACCGCGTAGGCCATCACCGTGAAGCCGCCGTCGGGGAGGTCCTCCCGCGTCACCCGGCCGCGGGCGTCGTAGGCGTACTTGTGATAATAGGCCGTGCCGCCCGTCTTGTAGTACGGCTGGCTCGACAGCCGGACGCGGCCGCGAGCGTCGTACCGCGTGTCCCGGCGAATCCGCGCGTTCTCCGCGAAGCCCTCCGTCTCGGTTCGGATCGTGCGGCCCAGCTTGTCCAGATACCGCCACGTCGTCGGCCCGGCGGTCGACGTCCGCCGGATCCGCATCACCGGCCTCACCGATGCCGTGCCCGTCGACACGACCGCGCACGTCATCGAGGAGCACCTCTCGCGGAACGTCTCGATCACCGCGCCGTCCGGCGTCTCGCGCCGCTTCTCCCGACCGAACGCGTCGTACTTCAGCGTGGTGGTCCGGCCGTTGGCGTCGGTCAGCGTCTCGGCCAGGCCGAAGCGGGCGTCGTAGGTCAGCGTCTCGCTGTGGCTCTTCGCGTTGGTCAGCGTCCCCGGAAAGCGGCTGTCGATGAAGTTCGACGCCGACTCCGCGCGCGAGGCCGCGCCCGTGCCCAGCGCGACGCCGGTCACGTTGCCGTTCGCGTCGTAGACGTAGGCCGTCCTCAACTCGTGCTCGCTGTCGTCCGGAAAACGCAGGGTCCAGCACGATCCGGACGAGCGCGACTCGTGTATCGGAACGCTGCGCGAACTGCACGCCGCGATGGATCGCGCCGTCCTCGACGCCTACGGCTGGACCGACATCCCCACCGATTGCGAGTTCCTGCTGGACTACGAGATCGAGGAAGAGACCTAGGGCAAGAAGAAAAAACCCTACCGCTACCGCTGGCCGGACGAAGTCCGCGACGAAGTGCTCGCAAGGCTCCTGGCCCTGAACGCAGAACGCGCAATCAAGGAACGGATGGCTGCGAAGCCCCGGTCGAAGGCAATGGCCGACAATGGCCGACAACAGGGACAAACGGGCATAATTCCGTTACCTCGGCGGAACGGCCCCGGAGGCGACATGGATCATAACTATTTTGCGGAGATTTCCCGGGACGAGGAAGCCGGTGTCTGGTACGTCTCGGACACCAACTTTCCGGGCCTGGTTGCCGAGGCGGCCTCGGAGCGCGAGTTGCAGGAGAAAATCCGCCAGCTCGTGCCGGAACTGTACGACCTCAACCGGAATCTCTTCGATAAAACGACGGTTGAAGCGATTCCCCTGCGCATGATGTCAAGCAGACTGGAAACGATTCGTTTGGCGGGATAGTGGCCAGCTTTACGAGACCGCTGAAAGGGAAATTGCGGGAAGCGGGTTGCCGACGGGTACGTCAGGGGCGAGGGGACCACGAAATCTGGTTCAGCCCCATTTCCGGCAAGCATTTCCCAGTGGACGGCAACATCAAGTCGCGGCACACCGCGAACGCCGTGCTCGCGCAAGCCGGTCTAAACAAGGCCTTTTGACTCATGAGCGCATCGCGGCGAAAGTTGGGCGGCAGCCCTGACAGCGTGGCCGCGAATCGCGTCCCGGAGACCTCGATAGACGAGTCGCCATGCGATAGCGCGGAAATCCGCGCTCGTCTTGTGGACGCGCTGCGGCTCGACCTGATCGGGCCAAGACCCGACGATGAAACTCTTCAGCGCGAACGCTTGCCGCAAGCGCCATCGCGCTGGTATCTGACCGGCTTCCTGGTGCCGTCCGACGCGCCGCAAGGGCAGCGAGCCCAGGACGTTGAAGAGGAAATCGACGAGCCGGTCGAACCGCCGCAGGGCGCGGACGATGCGCGGGAGCCGGAGCGAGGCAGCGGCAAGCGCGCCTTTCTACCGTCGTCGATGGGATTCTTGAGGTCGTTTGCCTGGCTCGGCTCCGCCAACCCGAGGGCGTAACCGCTGCCCGCGCCGTTTCCGTGTTCGTGGTCAACCGACGCCAAGCGGCGGAAGACGACGATATGGCAGATACCGCATACGCCTTCCAGGTCGAAATGTCCGCGACCGCGGATCGCCCGTTCCTTCCGCGATTCGACCCGAGCGGTCTTGACAGCGAGGACTGGGATGAGCGTCTGGCCGACTTGCACTATCGGGACGCGGCCGAATACGCAGTATTCCAACAGATATTGCGGAGTACCGTTTTCATCCGTTAAGTTCAAATCAATGTGAGCTTCGTTGGGACATTCGAATTGGTACTCCGTTTCAAGATCTACGATCCGAGGCCAGACCGGCTCATCAGCAAGAAAATTACTTGTTACAGCTATTACGACTATCGCGAAGACCAACACTATTCCGTTCCGACTGGACAACCCGGTGCACAGGAATGGTGCCCTCTATGGGTATTGCGCCAAGGTCTTCTTTGCCGCCAGGCAATTCCAAAATCAGAGTGTCAGGATTGAGATGCCTCAGTGCGTCCCGAACGTTCATCCCGGATATCGGTGTCTTTCCACCTACCACGTCTGCAACGTTGTCGAAGATCAGTTTTCCGTCCACATGTCCCGAAATGTCTCCTAAGTGTGGCGAACCATTTCTTTGCCTTCGTGGACATCCATACCGCCAAACTGGACCGGGGCTATAGCAACCAAGCTCGCTGTTATTTCTACATCGTAGTATCGCTTGAAATTCTCTATGGCTTGATGCCATTGCGCTCGGCTGAACAACCGCACGCAGTGAACGCGCAGCATACTCCTCATGTCGTGCTCCAGTTCCGAAAATGTCGACTGTTCCGTAGCTCGCCCATGTCATCCGTGACCATTCCACATATGATATCAGCGTCGATCTGTTCAGACCTTCCCTACGCGTCGCAAGCCAAATCGAACTCGAGGTTACTTGGCACCCATCGACCCAACTCCGCCTTCAGCAGCGATCCGTTTGCTCATGAAATCAAAGTGCTGATGTAACAATAACCAGCCCCTCCTTGGGCGAAGAAACGAACTCGTCGCCCAATAGAGCTGGGTGAAGTGTATTCACTAAGATTGTACCGTTGGAGACAAAAGATACCCCAAGAAGCACCGCGTCTGTTTCTTCCCCCGCCTGCCAAATATCCCCCCTTATGATCGTTTCTTTGTCAGAAAATACAGACTCTGTGTCAAAAAAATAGAATCGTATGCTCCGTGCCTCTTCCGTTGTTCTGCTTCGGGTGTTCCTTTTGCAGTAAGTCACCTGCGTTAGATCGACCAAATGACCCCGGACCCGAACTTCGATATTCAAGATGCCAGAGATCTCGCCCGGGTCACAGAACCAAAGGTATACATCCTGGGACCCTGCAGCGTGGGAAGGTAGAGCGGGGCCCAATGTTAGCAATAGTATTGAACCACCTATACGATACCCAATGGACCTTAGCCGGGGGAGAAACCCTCCTCTATCGCATCTGATCTTCATGGGCGCAATCGGTACGGAATTCTGAAACAATTGAATCTACTCATTCGCTCTAGTTCCTTCTGGGCAAGATAAACCGGCTGGCACGCAGACCTGAACCTTAATTATACCCAGGTCACGATCACTGTCATGTAGTTCAATAAGCAACATGTTTGGGTGTTTGGCTTTCAAGTACGCCCTGATGTTTGGATATCCAACTGGAATGTCTTCTTCTCCTATTACATCCGAGACGCTCGTGGCCAATGGCTCTCCTCTCTCATTCAGAATCTGTATTTCATCCCTGTGACGGCGAAGGGCCGGCTTGCCTCCCTCCCGCTGCCCAGGGTCGACCGCAGCCGTATCCCGACGGACCGCAATCTTACCAACCGTGGTGCCGCTGAGACCCCCTTCTTCGTAGCCAACGAGATCGATGTTGCCCTTTAATACTCTAGCTGCTCCTTTACACAAGCACTCGTTTTCCATTCCTGAGCCATCTCTAATCACTTCGATGTCCACTCCCGTGATGTTGGGAATGTTCAGCACGAATATCTCGTCGTGCACCTGGAAGGTGACCGTGCCGAAGAAAAGGGTCATCCCGAAACAAAAGGCATCCTGGGAATCGTGGGAGCCCCACGCGCTGTCGCCGACCCCGCCGCCTCCCCGATAGTTGATCCAGGGCTCGGTGGCCGGGTTGAACCAGGCGGAGGCGGCGGAGAAGAAGATGTCCACCCATTGGAAGCGGTGGGTGGAGACCGCGCTCGCCAGGCCGAAGCCGCCGGCCCGCGGCATGCACGTCATGCCGCCGAGGCTGCAGCCGGCGGGCGCCTGCGACAGCCCGCTCGGGTCGACGAAGCTCATCGGGCTGTTCGAGACGTAGCTGTAGGCGTTCCACGCCTGCGCCGAGCCCGGGTTCCCCACCAGCGGGTCCGGGCTCAGGAACCGGCCCAGCGTCGGGTCGTACACGCGCCCCCCGCGATGGATCAGCCCCGTCCGGTCCAGATGCTCGTGGCCCGTGTGGCCGCGCTCGCGCGGATCCGACGACCCCGCCAATGCGGAGATTTCCGCCGGCGTCAGCGCCGCCGTCCAGTCCGCCTTGCGCCGGCCGCCGAACGGGTCGTACGCGAGAGTGCGCGTGCGCGCGCCGGCCGCGCCCGTCACGGCCTCCACCGAGCCCAGATGGTCCTTGTGGATGTAGTCCACGTACTTCGCCGTGGTGGTCTTCTCCTTGCCGTCGTCGTCCTTCCCCGCGGTCGTCGTCTTCACGTGCCGCACCGCGTCCGTCACCCGCGTCCGCCGGATCGACGCGTGCGCCGCCCCCGAGGGCGGCAGCAGCTCCTCGAAGGCGCCGACGTAATAGGCATGCTCGGTCCGAACCGTATCGTCGGCGTCCGTATGCGTCGACTTCCGGTGGTACCGGGCCCCGTCCGGGCCGTACGCGAACTCGTCCCGCGCCGTCGGCGTGGCGTCCGCCTTGCTCCCGCCCACCGTGATCCGCCTCGGCAGGTTGCGGCCGTTCCACTCGACGAACCTGTCGTCGCACGTCGCCGGAACGCAGTCGTACTTCTCGATGTTGCCGTTCGCGTCGTGGACGAACTTGTGGGACTCGCCGCCGATTGTCGCGCTCGCCAGCCGGTGCGGCTTCGACGCGTCGTAGCCGTACGCCGACACGCCGATGTCCGCGCCCACCGAGCTGGTCTTCTTCGTCAGATTGCCCGTCGCGTCGTACGCGTAGGCGAGGGTGCGCTTCGCGACGCCGACACGACCGCGCACGTCATGACGGAGCACTTCTCGTGGAACGTCTCGCTCACGACGCCGTCCGGCGTGGTGCGCCGGGTCTCCCGGCCGAACGCGTCGTACTTCAGCGTCGCGGTCCGGTTGTTGATCGACCATTGGAACGCCTTCGACATCATCGCCGTTCCGTTGGAGTACGCTCGGGCGCGACCTCGCGCGCGGAGTCGGCGTCGAACTTCATCGACAGCCGCTATCCGGGGACGCTGACCAACGCGAAGAGCCACAGCGAGACGCTGACCGAGTCGTGAAATGCAGCTCGCTGTCCTCCGTCCTTCCTCCGAGACATACCCGTTGTAGGCAGACCGACACCGCCGCAAATGGAGGCGAACGGACGGAATGCGGCAGCAACCAACCTCACGGTCTCGGTGCCGCACTCACTCCGAATCCGGATTGTCCGCCCATGACAATTCCCGCACAACGCGAAAGCCAATATCGAGGTAGCGGTTCCCGGCCGGCTTCCTGGCTCGGGACGGGGAGCGCACGAATTGCGGGGCCGATGTCCAAGACCCGCCCCTCACCACCCGCATCGAGCAGTCCCCCGTCGTCCAGCTCGATCCGTCCGCCGGCGCACCCAGGTAGTCCGGATTCCAGCAGTCGGACACCCACTCGGCCGCGTTGCCGTGCATGTCGCGCAGGCCCCACGCGTTCGCCGCATATGAGCCGACCGGCGCCGAGAGCATCTCCGCGGTTGGCCACGGAGAGCGGCGGTATCTCGCTCGTTCCTTCCCTACCCCATTGCCCCAAGCATAAGTCGTCGTGCTGCCCGCGCGCGCCGCGTACTCCCATTCGGCCTCGCTCGGCAGGCGGTATCTCGCGCCCGTCTCGGCCGACAGCCACTGTGCATACGCCGAGGCCTCGCCCCACGACGCATGCGCCGCCGGACGCCCCGACCAAGGCTCATCCAAACGCCCCCGCGGGTTCGCGAAGCGATAGTACTCCTCGTAAGTGACCTCTTTCGTCGACATCGCGAACGGCCGCGCGATCGATACTTCTCGGACCGGACCCTCCTTGTCCTCGCACTCCGGCTTCGACGCGCAGCCCATCAGGAAGCTGCCCGTCGGAATCGCCGCCATCTCCGGCCCCGCTCCGCCCGAGCGCAGCGAATCCGCGAACGTCTCCCCCGCCGCCGGCCCCGCCCCCACCGGGTCAGCATCCGGCACCGCCGGAATCGCCGTCGAGGACCGAAGCCGCTCCAGCCGCCGCCACGCGGCTGGAGCGTAGGGACTCTCCGGATGCGCGGCCAGGAACGCCTCCAACCTCTCTGGCGCGTCGGACCCGCGGGCAGCGAGCCACGCCTGCCGCCGCGCTTCGAGCGCGTCGTGCTCCGCGTCGCACAGCGAAGTGGCCGGATTCGCCCGGCAGAAATCAAGCCCAACGTCGCGCTCCAGCGCGCGCTTCACCTCCCGCGCCAAATCCTCCACGTCCTCGAACGGAGTCTCATCGTGGTCGAACGCCGCCAGCGTCACGACCGACGTTTTGGCCATGTTCGATACGACCACTTCCGGTTTACCCCGCTTGAACGTACGCCCGTGGTCCATTTGAACCTCGAACGCGCCATCGTCCGTCGCGTCCCGCTCCCCATCGAGGCTTCCTATCCATAACATGTGGATCCCTCGTGCCTCTGCCGTGTCGTACATCAGGGATCTGGCGCCCGCCGTCAGGGACGGGTCGAAGTCCGCCTTGTAGAGCAGGCGCGGCGCCCCTTCAATCTCGCACACCGACCACCTCGGCGACATCCGGCAGAACCTCAGATTCAGCCGATTTTCAAGCCCGGCGACTAGTTCGCTCACCAAGTGATCCAGAAATCGGATCGGCATACCGCTGAGGTCGGGGTCAACAGCACTGATGGAAATCGTTCCTCCGTCAACCCAGATGCGCACCGTCAGAATCCAATTCTGGTCGTGGAGCGCCTGCTCGTCGCGAAACAGCCAAAGCATCAAGGATGATTCCATATCGTTCAGTTTGGGTTCGTATATCCATCTGCCCTCATCTAGATACAGGCCGTGCTTCTCGGCGACTTCACGAACGAAGTTCTCGGTGCCTTCGACCATCGCTGGCGAGAAGTCCGCGCTGTAGAAGCGGTACGGCTCCCAATACTCGCCGCAGGAAATCAGCGGGGCCGATAGGAGAATAGGGACGAGCAACCGCCTGAACATCCCGCTACCTGCCATAGATTCTGACGGCCCGATACACTCCGGGCAGAAACATAACATGACCCCCGACGTTGCCCAACCCGGGGCGGCGTTCTCCGGGTATCCCCTTGCCGAGAATCTCGTAGTAGAGGTCTCCGTTCTCCTGATAGACGCGGTGCTCTACAGTTCCCTCGAGTATATGTTTCCCCTTCAAGGCCTCGTTGACGGTTCTTCGCTCTTCTGGGATTTCCCTATGGTATATCCGGTTATTGCCAATCAATATTTTCTCGCCACTGCCCAAGTCATCGGCAAATGGCGGAACGTCGTTTCGATTGACATGATCGAACACCGCCTCGGCCAAGTCGTCATCGCAACCCTCCGTTGAAGACCGGGTGTACGTCAAAAATGTGTTGAAGTGAGGGAAGGTTGAGTTGTGGCGGGGTTGGGCGGATACTTCTGGCAATATGTCTATTTGCC
Source organism: Pseudomonadales bacterium (assembly GCA_963668365.1). GTDB lineage: Bacteria > Pseudomonadota > Gammaproteobacteria > Pseudomonadales > Azotimanducaceae > VXNE01. The sequence continues at coordinate 1,541,825 of OY764266.1, read as the reverse complement.
AGACAAGGAGGTTCCATGGCGGCGCCACGCGACATCGACGTTCTCATCGGGCAACGGGATGCGTTGCTGGGGGAGTTGGCCGGGGTGGGCGACCTGCGGCCGGGCACGTTGCAGGCGCGCCACCGCCGGTGCGGCAAGCCGACCTGCCGCTGCGCGCGCGAGGGCGATCCGGGGCACGGGCCGAAGTGGGTGCTGGTGTCGCGCGTCGCGGGAAGGACGCGCAACTGGACGATACCGGACGAGGCCGTGCAGCGGACGCGGGAGCATCTCGACGAGTGCCGGCGGTTCCGGGAGTTGACGCGGGAGTTGATCGCCGTCGGCGACGAGCTGTGCCAGGCGCGGCTGGAAGGGGACGCGCCCGGGGCACCGGGAAAAAGGGGGCGCCGGGCTCCGCGTTCGAGGCGCGGCTAGCGACGGCGCTGGACGCCGAGGCGGGGCGGCTGCTCGGGGACGGGGTGCTGGACGGGATCGGCTTCGAGCGGCTGGAACGCGCCTGCCGCCGGGTCGCCCTGGAGGCGATGGGCCGGGCGCTGGCGGCGCGGCTGAACGCCGACCGCTCGGACGAGCGCGGGCCGCGGCTGGCGTGCCCTCGGCGGGACCGAAGCGACCACCGCGGCGACGGCCTGGCGCGCTACGCCGGGCGGCGCGCGAAGACCTTCGTCACGGCGCTCGGGGAGATGGAGCTCTCGCGCGCGTGGTACCACTGCGACGGCTGCGGCCGCGGCTTCGCGCCGCGCGACCGGGAACTCGGCTTCGGCAAAGGCGGTCTGTCGCCGGCGGTGCTGCGCATGGTCGGCTGCGCGGCGGGCGAGGTGAGCTTCGCCGCGGCCGGTTCCCTGCTGCACGAGCTGGCGGGCCTGAACGTCGACGCCAAGACGGTGGAGCGCCGCGCCGAGGCGCTCGGCCGCGAAATCGCGGCGGACGAACGGGAACGGGCCGCGGCCGGGCCCGCCACCGCGCCCACGCTGTATCTCGGTCTCGACGGCACCGGCGTGCCGGTGCGCGGGGCCGAGACCGAAGGGCGGGCCGGCAAGCAGCCGGACGGTTCCGCGAGGACGCGCGAGGCGAAGCTCGCGGTGGTGTGGTCCGCCGAGCGGACCGGCGCCGACGGCGCCCCGGCGCGCGACCCCGGCTCGGTCACCTGCTCCGCCGCCATCGAGTCCGCCGCCACGCGCGACACCGACGCCGTTCCCGCGCCCTTCGCGCAGCGCGTCGTGCGCGAGGCCGCGCGGCGCGGCTTCGGCGCCGCCGAACGCCGCGTGGTGATCGGCGACGGCGCGGCCTGGATCTGGAACATCGCCGCGGAGCACTTCCCCGGCGCCGTCGAGATCGTCGACGTGTTCCACGCCGCCGAACACCTGTTCGACATCGGCCGGGCCGTCTACGGAGACGACAACGATCTCGCCCGCGTCTGGGCGGAGCAGCGCCGCGGCGAGCTCCTCGCCGGCGACTTCGACGACCTGCTCCGGGCCGTCGGCGCCCACGCCGGCCGCTGCGAGGAGGCCCGCAAGGGGCGCGCCTACTTCGCCGGCAACCGCCGCCGCATGGACTATCCCCGGTTCCGCGCCCTGGGACTGTGCATCGGCAGCGGCGTCGTCGAGGGCGCCTGCAGGAACGTCGTCGCCTGCCGCCTCAAGCGCGGCGGCATGCGCTGGACCGTGGCCGGCGCCGACGCCATCCTCGCCCTGCGTTCCTGCATCGTCAGCGACCGCTTCGACGACTTCTGGCAGCGCCGCGCCGCCGCAAATTGACCCTTCATCTCACAATCGAGACGTACACCCTTGAAGACCGGCAAATGAGTCCTCGCCCGATATACCAATGCGCCCCCGTTTCATCCACCCCAGTCTCGAACGAAACTCGGCGCTCGATCTGGCGGCGGTTGAGTCGCCCTGTCCCACGGTCAAGGTCCCTGCCCGTGATGTCGGGCGTGCCGACCGCCGCCACCTGGCTCGTCACTTCTCCGATGCCCTCGCGGGTGACATACGTTCGGTACAACTCCACGAACGGGTCCATGAAGTCCCACCAGCCGTCGAGAACGCCCGGGCCGTTGCCGCCGCCGCGGATCCCGCCGAAAACGATCCGCGCGGAGACGAACACGTCCACATACCGGTAGCGGTACGTCGACACCACGCTCTCCACCCCGAACCCGCCGCTGGCAGCGCCACCGCCCTGCTGCCCGCATGAAAAGCCGACCATGACGCAGCCCTGCCGCGCGGGCGCCTGCGACAGCCCGCTCGGGTCGACGAAGCTCATCGGGCTGTTCGACACGTAGCTGTAGGCGTTCCACGACTGCGCCGAGCCCCGGTTCCCGACCAGCGGGTCCGGGCTCAGGAACCGGCCCAGCGCCGGGTCGTACACGCGACCTCCGCGATGGATCAGCCCCGTCCGGTCCAGGTGCTCGTGGCCCGTGTGGCCGCGCTCGCGCGGGCCCGGCGACCCCGCCAATGCGGAGATTTCCGCCGGCGTCAGCGCCGCCGTCCAGTCCGCCTTGCGCCGGCCGCCGAACGGGTCGTACGCGAGAGTGCGCGTGCGCGCGCCGGCCGCGCCCGTCACGGCCTCCACCGAGCCCAGATGGTCCTTGTGGATGTAGTCCACGTACTTCGCCGTGGTGGTCTTCTCCTTGCCGTCGTCGTCCTTCCCCGCGGTCGTCGTCTTCACGTGCCGCACCGCGTCCGTCACCCGCGTCCGCCGGATCGACGCGTGCGCCGCCCCCGAGGGCGGCAGCAGCTCCTCGAAGGCGCCGACGTAATAGGCATGCTCGGTCCGAACCGCATCGTCGGCGTCCGTATGCGTCGACTTCCGGTGGTACCGGGCCCCGTCCGGGCCGTACGCGAACTCGTCCCGCGCCGTCGGCGTGGCGTCCGCCTTGCTCCCGCCCACCGTGATCCGCCTCGGCAGGTTGCGGCCGTTCCACTCGACGAACCTGTCGTCGCACGTCGCCGGAACGCAGTCGTACTTCTCGATGTTGCCGTTCGCGTCGTGGACGAACTTGTGGGACTCGCCGCCGATTGTCGCGCTCGCCAGCCGGTGCGGCTTCGACGCGTCGTAGCCGTACGCCGACACGCCGATGTCCGCGCCCACCGAGCTGGTCTTCTTCGTCAGATTGCCCGTCGCGTCGTACGCGTAGGCGAGGGTGCGCTTCGCGACGCCGCCGAGCTTCGTCGTCGCCTTGGTCAGGCGGCCCAGCGGGTCGCGGGCGAACTCCTCGAGCCTGGCGTTGTTCCCGCCGACGTGGCTCGCGCGGCTCTCCAGCAGGCCGTCGCTGCGCCAGGCGTGGGCGTTGTCCTGGATCTTCGCCCCGCCGCCCGAGACCGTGTCGATGTCCTTCGCCCGCCCCGTCTTCGGGTCGAAGACGCGCGTCGTCTTCACGCCGTTGCCGTAGGTCACCCCGGTCACGTTGCCGCGGGCGTCCATCGCCGCGCGCGTCTCCAGCGCGGTGCCGGTCGAAGCGTCCCACACCGTCGTCCGGTAGCCGCGGGCGTTGTAGCCGTAAAGCGCCGTCAGCCCGGAGGGGTGGGCGACCGTCTTCAGCCGGCCGTCGGAGTGGTACGCGTACGCGCGCTCGTAGGTCCGGGGCCCGGCGGGCGTCCCGATCACGGTCGTCGCCTTGCTCACGCGCGCGTCGCCGTTGTACGCCAGCGTCTCCTTGAAGTCCGGCGCCGCCGACGTCCGGCACGACGAGACCGCCGCGGCCCGGTGCGCGGTGTGGCAGCGAGAGCCGAGCGACCCGCGCCCGTTCGCCGGATCGTGGGTCCACTCGGCCACCCCGCCGGGGTCGATGCGCTTCGTCGCCCGGCCCAGGGCGTCGTAGGTCCAGGTCGTCGTCCCCTTGCCGTCCTCGCGGCTCGCCAGCTCCCCGAACTCCGTGTACTCGAAAGTCACAGCGCCGAGGTTCGGGCTCGACACGCGGTCGCGGAACCCCGCAGAGTCGTGGCGGAACGTCGTGGCCGACCCCGCCGCGGCGTGGGTCGTCGGCTGGCCCGCGCCGTTGTAGGCGATCGTCACCGTCGCCTTGTCCGTCGCGGCGGTCGCGTTCGCGCCCTCGACGCGCTCCACCAGTTCCCCCATCGCGTTGTACAGGCCGACCGTCTTGCGCGTCGCCGCGACCATGCCGTCCGGCCCGCGCACCGTCTCCGTCGCCGTCGCCCTGATCCGGTTGCGGTTCATGTCGTCCACCGCGTAGGCCATCACCGTGAAGCCGCCGTCGGGGAGGTCCTCCCGCGTCACCCGGCCGCGGGCGTCGTAGGCGTACTTGTGATAATAGGCCGTGCCTCCCGTCTTGTAGTACGGCTGGCTCGACAGCCGGACGCGGCCGCGAGCGTCGTACCGCGTGTCCCGGCGGATCCGCGAGTTCTCCGCGAATCCCTCCGTCTCGGTCCGGATCGTCCGCCCGAGCTTGTCCAGGTACCGCCACGTCGTCGGCCCCGCGGTCGACGTCCGCCGGATCCGCATCACCGGCCGCACCGATGCCGTGCCCGCCGACACGACCGCGCACGTCATCGAGGAGCACCTCTCGCGGAACGTCTCGATCACGACCCCGTCCGGCGTCTCGCGCCGCTTCTCCCGACCGAACGCGTCGTACTTCAGCGTGGTGGTCCGGCCGTTGGCGTCGGTCAGCGTCTTGACCAGGCCGAAGCGGGCGTCGTAGGTCAGTGTCTCCGCATGGCCCGCCGCGTTGGTCAGCGTCCCCGGATAGCGCCCGTCGATGAACTTCGACGCCGTCTCGGCGCGCGCGGACGCGCCCGCGCCCTGCGTGACGCCGGCCACGTTGCCGTCCGCGTCGTAGGAGTAGGCCGTCCTCAACTCGTGCTCGCTGTCGCCCCGATAGCGCACCATCCAGCTCGGCAGAAGGGTGTTCGCGGCGTTGCCGGACCGCCCGAAGGTCGTGACCGCGGTCACGTCGGCCGCCGAAACTCCGCCGCGGTGGTGCTTCTCCTCGATCCGGCTCGCGAACCCGATCACCCACTTCCCGCCGGTTGTGCGGTTCTCGAACGTCGTCGCCGCCGCCGTCTTGCGCTGCGGAGAACTCCCGGTCCCGCTCGGCGCCGCGCCCCACGTGGCGGACGAGCCGCCGGCCGGCGGCGCCAGCGAATGGTACACCGTGACGGTGCTGCCGGCGCTTGCCGGAAGCCCCGATGTGAGCTTCAGCGCGTGATCCGTCTTCGTCGCCCCGATCCGGGCGCCGCCCTCGTAGCGGAACTCGTACACGTCGTCCACCCGCGCCAGCTTCGTCTGCGCCGCGAGCGCGCCGCCGTGGCCGATGTTCTCGACGGTGCGCGTCGTCACCCGCTGGTACATGGCCTCGGCCGAGGAGCTGTACACGCCGTCGTACTCGTACGCCGCGCCGACCTCGCCGTAGTGCGGGAAGTCCATCCGGTAGCGCCGGTACGTCACCGCCCCGGACGCCTCGTCCGTCGATCGCGTCGCGTCGAAGCCCAGGAATCCCCAGTGTTTGTCGCTCTTGCGGCCCCTGCCCTGGTACGCGTAGCTCGTCTCGTGCCAGCCGGATGTCGTCGTTTCGGCGTCCACAAGGCCGTTGGCCCGCTTCATCTTCGTCACGACCGCCTTCAGCACCTCGTCGGCGTCGAGTCCCGTCGCGCCCGCGACGCTCGCGGGCGCGTTGCCGAACGGCCGCTCGGCGAACAGGAACGCGTGGCGCCCCGCCTCCTCGAGGACGCCGTACTCGAACTCCGTCTTCCGTCCGAGAGAGTCGGTGAGCCGATTCACGACCGCCGACAGGTCGTCGTCCGGCGCCGTCCAGTCGATGTCGATCGGCGCCAGGCACTCCTCCCCGGCCCCCTTCTCGTCGTAGCCGCACAACTGCGCCCGGTCCAGCCGACGCCTGGTGCCGTCGGTCTCGGTCTGCAGCCGATACGCCCTCACCAGGGTGCCGCTCAAGGCACCGTTCGTGCCGACGCTCGCGTCGCGCAGCACGCGCACCTCCCGCAGCAGCAGGTTCTGAGCCTGCGCGCGCGTGGAACTCGAGCCGAGCATCACCGGGGACAGGTCGCTGCGGTGCACATGCCCGAACTCGATCGCGGCGTCGCCCCCGTTGCCGTACTCCACCCGCAGCGGATGCCGCACCCCCGCGGACTCGTCCTCGTGGTATGCGTACGACATGCTGTTGCCGAACGCGTCGGTCCGCTTGTTGATCGACCACTGGAACGCCTTCGACATCATCGCCGTTCCGTTGGAGTACGCGGTGGTGTAGTGCAGCTCGCTGTCCTCCGTCCTGCCGTACTCCGAGACCGAGCCGTCCGGACCCTTCGCCTCGAACCAGATGCGCGGTGCCGACCCCTTCACCGTCACCTTGACGAACCGTTCCCGCAGCAGCCGGTACTCGGCGTCCGGCCGCAGCGCCGACCCGCTGGTCAGCACCAGCGGCTCGCCGTCCAGGCACAGGTTATCCGTGGCGAGCAGGTCGGCCGCGGACCCCGACTGGTTCACGAAGCAGCGGCGGACGGTGGAGAAGCCGCTCAAGTGCCAGCCGTAGCCCAGCGTGTCCCAAGGCTGCGACTGTTCCGCCAGTTCCCCGTCGCGTCCGCCGCTGTAGTCGATCGACACCATCGGGACCAGGCCGTTCACCCCGGGCGCCGGCTCTATCGGGATGTTGACCCACGCGTCGCCGCCCTGCGTCACCCCCGTCCGGTACGGCGTCGCGCCGGCCTCGGTCCTCGCGACAATATTCGAAGCCCCGACCGGCGCGTTCACCGTCACCGTGACATCCGGTATGTCCGTCCCGGCGCACGACGTCAGCGTCAGAGGGAACGGCATCGAGACCATCGTGACCTTGCAGTGGTGAAGCTCGTAGCGGTGCTTGCCGGCCGCCTTGCCGACGACGAGAAGCCCCCGACTCTCGCCGGCGTATGCCACCTTCTTTGAAGTCGCGTCCGCAGCCCCCTCCAGAAGGATGTGGAAGGGGTAGCCGTCGCGGGCGTCCCACGACAGCGCGTAGGAGCCGTCGGCGGACGGGTTCGGACTCGCGCGCAGTTGGCCGGTGTACTGGCGCACCGACGCCATGAACGTCACCGCCTCCGAGGTCGCGTTCGATGCCTCGCTATCGTCCGTCGCTGTCACCGTGATCGTCGCGCCCCCCGCCGACACGCCCGCGACCGTCAGGGTCTTGCCCGACACCGATACCGTCGCCACCTCCGTGTCGTTCGAACTGGCCGACACCGTGTGCGCGTCGTTGGCGTCCGCGTCCGTCACCGTCACTGCGACGTCCACCGCGTGATCCGCGCCGACCATGACTTTCTGGTCCGCGATGGGCGACACCGCCGGCTGGTTGTTCGACGGTGCCGGCGGCGCCACCGTCACGGAGAACGTCGCCGGCGACGACGTGGCGTTCGACGCCCCGCTGTCGTCTGTCGCCGTCACCGCGATCCTCGCGCTTCCCGCCCCGGCGCCGGAGAGCGTCAGGGTTTTCCCCGACACCGACACCTTCGCCACCCCCGTGTCGCTCGAACTGGCCGACACCGTGTGCGCGTCGCCGCCGTCCCCGTCCGTCACCGCCGCCGTCCGGGTCGCCGTCGACCCCAGGGAGACCGTCAGGTCGGAGATCGACCCCACCGCCGGCCGGCTGTTCGGCACCGTCACCTCGAACTCCACCGCGGCCGACGTCGCGTTCGACGCCCCGCTGTCGTCCGTCGCCGTCACCTCGATGGTCGCCGTGCCCCTGGCAACCCCGCGCACCGCCAGCTTCTTGCCGGACACGGAGACCGTCGCCACGGAGGCGTCGTCCGAAGTCGCCGACACCTTGTGCGCGTCGCCGGAGTCGCCGTCCGGGTCGCCGTCGATCCGCGCGCCACCGTCAGGTCGGAGATCGCGCCCACCGCCGGTCGGCTGTTCGGAACCGTCGCGTCGAATTCGACCGGCGCCGACGTCGCGTTCGAAGCGCCGCTGTCGTCCGTCGCCGTCACCTCGATGGTCGCCGTGCCCCTGGCAACCCCGCGCACCGCCAGCTTCTTGCCGGACACGGAGACCGTCGCCACGGAGGCGTCGTCCGGGTCGCCGTCGAGCCGCGCGCCACCGTCAGGTCGGAGATCGCGCCCACCGCCGGTCGGCTGTTCGGCGCGTAGGTCACCGTCAGGCTGCCGGACCACCCGCTGCAAATATTTCGGCATCCCCGGGCGCGGTAGCTGTAGGCGCCCGGCGCCGTCTTGCCCGAAATGGCCGCGCTGCCCGGCGCCGCGTAATATGTCGTCGTAGAGACGGCGCCGCCCGGCGAAGTCTCCCGCAGTTCGACGTGGCTGTAGAAGTCGCCCACCTCCGCTCCGCTCCAGCCCACGGTCCAGTCGCCGTCGTCGCTCCTCGTCTCGCTCAGGGTGAGATTCGGCGGCAGCGGCGGCTGAAACGGGTCGGACCTTCGGCCCGCCCGGGCCTCGCTCACGCGGATCATCAGGGCGGCGGAAACGGTCCGGTGGCTCGACGCGCCGACCGCCCCGCGCAGGCTGTCGTCGCCGATGCTCCATCCGTCCTCCCCGGTCTCGCCGTCGTCCGCCGTGCCCCTGACGGCGATGCCGGAACCCCCGCCCTGCACGCGCACGGCGTATGCGGTGTCGGCTTCGAGAACCGTGCTTGCCGGCGCGAGGAATTCGTTGTCGCCGGTCGCCAGCTTGCCGGGACCGGCCAGCTCGGCCACGAGAACATGGCCCGATCCTTCCCGGCGGCGCAGGGTCGCTTTCGGCGCGTCCAGCCCGCCGCTCGCGCTCGAGAACCTGATCTCGATCCCGCCCAGGGTCGCGCCCTCCTTCCCGGTCGTGAACTCCTGCATCCGCACCGCGCCCGACAGCGAAAGGTCGGCGCCGTCGACCAGATGGAGGTTGCTCACCAGCGTCTCCGCGCAGGCCGGTGCCGACAGCGTCCCCAGCGCGAAGAGGGTCGTCGCGACGAGGGCGCGACTCGAAGGGCGGCGCCCGACCAACCACGGCCGGGCGGCGAGACATCGGGAGTCTTGATCGGCCCGCGGAAGAGATTGGCTGACGTTCGGCAGGAGAATCCGTCACAAAATGGAGCCGGTCGCCTCCACGGCAGCACACAATGGCGCAGAACAACTTTCTCTCTCTCAACCAGATTCTTATCAGGGGATCAAGGGGCCGCGTCCATGCGGAATTCGTATTGCATTACACTTCGGCCGGACAGCACGCCGGCAAACAAAGACGTTGTTCCAGGGGCCAAAGTTGAAATACAGTCCCTATGCGCCCACATTAAGACCGATGGAATGCGATAGAGTCTTGCCGTGAAACTGCTACCCCTGCTGCCGTTGCGCGACACCCTCGTCTTTCCGGAACTGTTTGTTTCGATCAAGGTGGGGAGGGCGCAATCCCTGAGCGCTCTGAAAGCGGCGCTCGACGGCGATCACCGGCTGATCACGGTGCTGCAGCGCGAGCCGGACACCAACGAACCGACCATCGACGATCTGCACGAGGTCGGAACGATCTGCAAGATCACCCGCGTCGAGCAGGGCGACGGCGGCGCGGTGGTCGTGGTGCGGGGGCTGGTCCGGGTGCGCCTCGGGGAGCAGGGGCCGGGAACGGACTATCTCGAGCTGGGATACGAGGAACTTCCGGCGCTTTCGGCCTCGGGTAGCGGCAGCGACGCCCGCGTGGATGCGCTGCTGTCGGAAACGTTCGACGCGGCGCGACGCATCGCCAACCTGCTGGACTCGCAGAACGGCGACCAGGTGTTCGCCCAATTCATGGGCGGCAACGACAATCCGATCACGCAGCTATACCGTATCGCGAGCTTCGCGCAGCAGAGCATCGAGTTGCCGGATCAGCAGAAGATCCTCGAGACGCAGACCACCATGGAACTGCTGGAACTCATGCTCGCCAAGCTGACCCACCAGGCTTCCGTGATGGAACTGCGCCAGGAAATCGCCAGCCAGACGCGCGAGGACCTCGACAAGCAGCAGCGCGAACAACTGTTGCGACAACAGAAGCGGGCCATCGAGCAGGCGCTCGGAGAGAGCGAGGGCGACGACGACATCGCGGAAATCAAGGAACAACTGAGCCAGTCCAACCTGCCCGAGGCGGCGCAGAAGGAGGTGGATCGCGAACTCAAGCGCCTCTCCCGGATGTCGCCGAACGCAGCGGACTACCAGGTGGCGCGCAGCTACCTCGAACTTGTCGCCGAACTGCCCTGGAACGTCATCACCGAGGACACCCTCGACCTGAACCATGCGCAAAAGGTCCTGGACGAGGACCACTACGGGCTCGAGGACGTCAAGGAACGCATCCTGGAATCGCTCGCCGTGCTGCAGCTCAACCCGGACGCCAAGGCCTCGATCCTCTGTTTCGTCGGCCCGCCCGGCGTAGGCAAGACGTCGCTGGGTCAATCCATCGCCCGGGCGATGGGCCGGAAGTTCGAGCGCATGAGCTTGGGGGGCCTGCACGACGAGGCGGAACTTCGCGGCCACCGGCGCACGTACATCGGCGCGATGCCCGGGCGGATCCTGCAGTCCGTGCGGCGGGCGGGCGTGCGCAACCCGGTCCTCATGCTGGATGAAATCGACAAGCTCGGGCGCGATTTCCGCGGCGACCCGGCGGCGGCGCTGATGGAGATCCTCGACCCGGCGCAGAACAGGGAGTTCCGGGACAACTACCTGAATCTCGCGTTCGACCTCTCGAAGGTTTTTTTCATCACCACGGGGAACACCCTGGAGGGCATTCCGCGCCCGTTGCTCGATCGCATGGAAGTGCTGGAACTCACGGGCTACAGCGAGCAGGAAAAGAAGGAAATCGCAAACCGCTACCTGATTCCGCGCCAACGGGAAAACGCGGGCCTCAAGGAGGAGGACTTCGTTTTCGACGAGGAAGCGCTGCAGGCGATCATTCGCCGGTATACCCGCGAAGCCGGTGTGCGGGAACTGGAGCGCACCGTCGGGCGGATCGCCCGCAAGAAGGCGAGGGAAGTCGTGCAGGAGGACGCGCGCGCGCGCGTGGACCAGGACCAGTTGAACGACTTGCTCGGACCCCCCAAGTTCAAGTCGGAGAAGGGACGGGAGAATCTGTCCGCAGGCGTTGCTCCCGGGCTTGCCTGGACCGAGTCCGGCGGCGACGTGCTCTACGTGGAGGCGGCCCTCACCCACAAGGACGAAAAGGTCACGATCACCGGCCATCTCGGCCAGGTGATGCAGGAGTCCATCAAGGCGGCGCGGTCCTATATCTGGTCCGCGGCGGAACTGCTCCGCATCGATCGCAAGCGGATCGAGGATTGCGGCGTGCATGTCCATGTGCCGGCAGGCGCGGTGCCGAAGGACGGACCCTCCGCCGGCATCACGATGGCGACGGCGCTGGCGTCCGCCTACAGCGACAAGCACGTCCGGGACGACATCGCCATGACCGGCGAACTCACGCTTTCCGGCCTGGTGCTGCCGGTCGGGGGCGTGCGCGAAAAGATCCTGGCGGCGCACCGCACCGGTATCCGGCACGTCATCCTGCCCCGCGAGAATGAACCCGAACTTTCCAGACTGCCGGAGCTGGTTCGCGAGGACATGGAGATCACCCTGGTCGATCGCCTGGAAGACGTGATCGAAGTCGCCATTCCCGATCTCTAGTCGCCTGGCATGGCTGCCGAACTCACCCGTCGGGTGAAGCGCTTGCGTCGGGAGTGAAGTACGCTTGCCCGCAAGAAGACGTTGGCGAGGCGTTGAGATGAGAGTATTCGGCGGGGGGCGCACGCCCATCTGCTGTTTCGTCCAGGCGCTTGCGCTGGCTTCCAGCGCCCTCGGCCAGCCTGCGACCGATCTGTATGTCCCCGATGAGCTCCGCGAATGGCGGGAGTGGGTGCTGCACGAGCATCCCGAGGTGGCCTGTCCGATGACGGCGACCGACGGAGAACGTACGGGGTGCGCCTGGATTCGCGAACTCGGGTTCGATATCGGCGAAGAAGGCGCGACGTTCCGGTTGGAGGCGCAGTTGTTCGCCGAGTCCGACGTGCCGTTGCCGGCGGCGGGGAAGCATCGGCCGAGTGACATCCGCGTCGACGGCCGTCCCGCGGTGGTGCTCGGCGGCCCCTTGCCGCGATTGCGTCTGCCCGTCGGTCGTCATTACGTGACGGGGGCTCTTGCGTGGAGCGGCGAACCGGAGTTTGTCGACATTCCGCCGGGTATCGGCCTGGTCACCGTTTCGCGCAACGGCGAGCCGGTCCGGACAAATCTGGACGGGGATCGGCTGTGGCTTGGAGAGAGAGTCGAAGAGGACGAGAGCCGCGAGACGCTGGAAGTCCGCGTCTACAGGCGTCTGGTCGACGACGTGCCCCAGAAGCTGACCACCGTGATTTCGCTCTCCGTCGGGGGAGACGGCCGGATCGTCGACCTGGGCGTGGCCCTGCCGCCGGACTTCGTCGTCACGGCATTGCAGCCGCAACTGCCCGCCCGCATCGAGGAAGACGGTCGCCTGAGCGTGCAGGTGCAGCGTGGGGAGTGGACTATCGCCCTGGACGCGCGGGCGGTGCGGCATCTCGATGCCTTCTCCATGCCGGAGCCGTCGGGACGCTGGCCGTCGACCGAAACCTGGGGATTCGAAGCCAAGCGCCACCTGCGAATCGTTCGCGTCGAGGGCGTCGCGGGGGTGGATCTCGCGCAGGTCGACGCGCCATGGACCGATGTGCCGGGCTATTCGCTGGCCGCGGGAGAAACGCTGCGCCTGGTCGAACAGCAACGCGGCGATGTCAATCCGAGTCCGGGACGGTTCGACATATCGCGCAAGCTCTGGCTCGACTTCGACGGCAGCGGATTCGTCGTCGAGGACAACATCGCGGCGAGGGTGGCTCGCGACACGCGGATCGCGGCGGATTACGTTCCGGGAAGGATCGACATCAACGGACGGCCCCGTCTCGTGACTCGGCTGGGAGACGGCGAGCCGGGCGTCGAGTTGACTGCGGGACCCGCGGACATCAAGGCTGTCAGTGCGGCGGGGGACCGCTTGTCGGCCAGCGGCTGGCGAGTCGATGCCGCGTCGCTTGACGCGCTGCTTCACCTGCCCCCGGGATGGCGCCTGCTCTGGGCCGGCGGCCCCGACAGAGTGCCCGAGGCGTGGCTGGACAAGTGGCGCCTGTGGGACGCATTCATCGTGGTCCTGCTCCTCATTCTCGTCTGGCGCGCGGCCAATCCCGCATGGGCGACGGTGGTCGCTCTGGCCGTGCTGCTGTCGTACCAGGACAATCCCGCGCCGACCTGGGGATGGCTCGTGCTCGCGGGAGTCGCCGCCCTGCTTGGCGCAGTGCGTCACGAGCCGGCCCTGAAAGTCTTCCGGGCGACGTACTGGATCGCGTTCGTGCCGGTCGCGGTGGTCTGCATCTACTTCGCGGTCGGCCACGCCCGCCAGGCGATATACCCGCAACTTGAAGCCGTGCCGGACGCGGTCCGGTTCGCGGGGTTGGCGAAAGGGCGGGACAGGGAGGCTGCATTCGAAGCTCCGCGTGCCGTGGATGTGGATTCGTTATCCCGGGAGCACCGTACCGAGGTCCAGGAAGTGCCGGTCGAGGAGATTGTCGTCACCGCGCCGGGATTGGGTCAGGAGTCGGAGAACATTCGCATTCAGACGGGACCGGGCTCGCCGCAGTGGTCGTGGAACGTGGCGCGCCTGGTCTGGGACGGCCCGGTTGAAGCGGACGAGCCCCTTGACCTGGCGTTGTTGCCGCCTCCCGCAACGCGCTTCCTGAGCGCGACAGGGGCGCTGCTGTCGCTGCTCGTTCTCGGCTTCTTCATCCTGTTGTCGCGGCCGAGCCTGCCGAGATCCCCGCCCTGGCTCGCGCGCCTGGCGCCAGCGCTCGGACTCTTCATGCTGGCGCCGGACGCGGCCGCGCAACTTCCCGACGCGGAGCTGTTGGAGACGCTGGAAGAACGCCTGCTGGAGAAACCCGAATGCCTGCCGGACTGCGCGAGCGTGAGCAGCGTGGCGGTAGAGGTCGACGGCGATTCGCTTCGACTTGCGCTGGACATGCATGTCGGAGGCACCTTCGCGGTGCCGCTGCCGCTCAGCGACCGTGTTGCGCAACCCTCCTCGGTGGCAGTCGGGACGACCCGTATGCCGCTGTCGCGCGACGCCCAGGGGCGTTTGGCCGCGCTGCTCGGTCCCGGCGTGCACTCCGTGCGGATGGAGGTTGCCGTGGCGGACCTGCGCCGCCTGGACATCCACTTTCCCATCCGTCCCGGTTCCATCACGGCTGACGCGCGCGGCTGGCGCGTCTACGGTATCGCCGACGGCACCCTTGCGGGCGACAACATTCAGCTCGAGCGGCTGGAGTCTGACTCCGGCCCATCCTCATCCTTCGAGTCCGCCGCGCTGGTGGCCGCGTCGGTCCAGCCGTATGTGGAGGTGCGACGGAATCTTCGCTTCCAGTTCGAACCGACTGTTCGCACCGTCGTGAAACGCCTGGCGCCGGCTGAGGGCGGGTTTGAAGTCGAAGTGCCGCTGCTTGCGGGCGAAACCCTGCTGTCGGACGATTTCCGCGTCGCTGACGGCGTCGTGACAGCGCCGTTCGGCCCGGGCACTTCAGCCGTCGCATGGCTTAGCCGCTTCGAAGTGGCCGACACGGTCGAACTCGCGGCGCCGTCCGTGGACCGCTGGCGGGAAGTGTGGAACGCGCATGGATCGGATTTCTGGCACCTCAGGCACGAGGGGCTGACCCCGGTCAACAGCGGTCACCAGGGGATCACCTTTCAACCCAGATCGGGCGAGTCGGTGCGGCTTCACATCGAGAAGCCGCTGGCTGTCGCCGGCGATACCGTGACGGTGGAATCGGTCCAGACAACGGTGCGCCCCGGTAGCCGCGCCTACGCCGCCGACGTGGTCTTGACGTTGCGCGCAACGCAGGGGGGAGAGTTTCCTGTTCGGCTTCCCCCTGGCGCGCAGGTTCAGAGCATAGCGATCGAGGGCGAGAGCCAGCCGCTTCCCGAAGCCGGCGAAATCTCGTTGCCCATCGTTCCGGGCGTGGTGCGTTACCAGGTCGGCTGGCGAGCAGGAGAGGATTTGGGCGTCCATTTCCAGACGCCGGAGATCACGCTGGCGCGCCCGGCAAACAACATCGACATGCGCGTCGAGTTTCCGCGCGACCGCTGGACCATCCTGCTGGGTGGGCCGACGCTCGGCGCCGCATTGCTGTTCTGGGGCGTGGTCGCGGTGGTTGCGGCCCTGGCGCTCGCTCTCTCCAGGCTGCCGAACTTTCCGCTGACGACAACGGATGCGCTGCTGTTGTCGGTGGGACTATCGCTGTGCAACCTGTCCGGCGTGTTGCTGCTCGCGGCCTGGTTCATCGTGATCTGGTGGCGGTCCCGGCAGACGCTAGAGTCGCTGAATGACACGACATACGGACTTGTCCAGGTCGTACTCACTCTCGCCGGCCTCGTGGCGCTCGGCGCCCTCGTCTGGTCGATACCGGCCGCCCTGCTGGGCCAGCCGGAAATGCAGGTCACGGGCTATGGGTCTAACGAGTCGACCTATCGGTGGTATGCGGACCACAGCGGCGAAACTCTACCCACGTCCTGGGTGGTCTCGCTGCCGACCTGGGTCTACCGCGTGGCCATGTGGGCCTGGTCCCTGTGGCTTGCGTTCGCGCTGGTCCGTTGGGTACGCGTGGCGTGGCAGACGCTGGTGGGGCCGGGCTACCTGACCCGTCCCGAAGCGCAGCCGGCGGAGAGCGGATGATCTCCTAGCCGGCCGGTTGCCAGAGCATCGTGCGGATTTCGCCGAACTCCCGGGGCAGCTTCGTCCAGGCCTCGCCGCCGTCATCGCTGCGGTACATCTGACCGAGGTTGGTGCAGCAGAACAGCAGGTTCGGATCCGCTTCGTTCGTCGCGACCATCCACGGCGTAGAGTTGGTCGGC
Source organism: Pseudomonadales bacterium (assembly GCA_963668365.1). Lineage (GTDB taxonomy): Bacteria > Pseudomonadota > Gammaproteobacteria > Pseudomonadales > Azotimanducaceae > VXNE01. The sequence continues at coordinate 1,525,996 of OY764266.1, read as the reverse complement.
GGCAGGCGCGCGTCCTCCCAGGTCTCGCCCCAGTCCCGGCTTCGCCATAGCGTGCCCCGGGACCCTGGAGGTCCGTCGCCGTTGCAAAGGAACAGGGTGCCGTCGAGGTCGGCGCGGGGCTTCATGCCGCGGGTGTACTGCCACGGCGAGTCGAGCGCCTGAAAGTGCCAGCTTGCACCCTCGTCGGTCGACTTGTAGAGGCCGCGAGCCGTCGCTGCCAGCAGCCTGCGGGAGCCGTTGTCGTCAAGGATGGCAATGTCATGAATGTCCGGGAAATCGAACCCATTTTCGAGACGCTCCCAGGTTTCTCCGCCGTCACTGCTGCGGTGAACGGCGTCGATTTCCGCGCTCGCCCAGATGGTGTCGTCGTCGATCGGATCGAACCTGATGCGCGTGATGCGCGGGGGTCCGATGAGACACTCCTCGACCAATTGAACGGGCAATTCGCGCCAGTTCGCTCCGCCGTCGTCGGACCGGAACAGGGCGCCGGGATGGGTGCCGATGACCAGGACCTTCGGATCCCTCGGAGACTGGGCGAACGCCCAGATGCACATGCCGTCCGCGGGGGACGGCACCACTTCGGCGTGATCGTCCGGACCCTGGCGAAGGACGCCGCGGTCGGAGCCTGCCCACACGACATCGGGTTCCTCCGGGTGGCTTGACATCGACCAGATGCGGCACTCGGCGTAGACGCCGCGGAAGGCCCGGTGCCAGGTTTCTCCGAGATCATCGCTGCCCCAGACGCCCCAGCCGACGGTGCCGGCGTACACTCTGGTATCCATCGTTCCTAATCCTCCTTGTCGTGTTCCCCTTGCCTGGGTCTTACCTCGTTCTACTCCAGTTGCCTCAGGGCATGCAAGCCGCTTGGACGGTCTGGAACACGACGCGGCGGAGAATGATCGCCTCACTCTCGGTGTTGATCAGGCGCCAAGCCAGCCGGACGCAAGCGCTTAGCGCTCTTCCGCCGTACTCGGCGAGTACCTTAGAGCTTGCCCGCGCGTACAATCCTCTGAACCGACTTCAACGCTTCCCCTGTACTTGACGAAACTAAAGATCATCGAAGGGTGCCTAGCGATATCCGCCGGTCTGCGCACTCCAACACGCGCTCATCATGGGTTGCGGCGACAATAGTAGCGCCAGTCTCTCTCAGACTGTCGAGCACGCGTTGCTGGATCTCGTCATTCAGATGCGCTGTGCCTTCGTCCAAGAGAATCAGTGCGGGCTGGCGGTAGATGGCGCGGGCGATCATCACGCGCTGGCGCTGGCCGCCGGAAAGCGTGGAACCCATGTGACCGACCAACGTCAGGTACTGCATAGGCATCCGCTCAATGTCGTCATGTATGCACGCCATGCGCGCCGCATCCTCGACGCGACCCATATCCGGATCACCTTGTTCTACGGCGATGTTCTCTACCAGAGAACCGGAGAACAAGTCGTCGTCTTGCATCACCACGCCCAAACGCCGACGGTAGTCTCGCACGTCCAGGCAGTCTGCGCGTATCGACTCCGTCAATTAGGATCGTGCCACTATTCTGCGTCAGCAGCTTGCACAGCAACCTGATCAGCGTCGATTTCCCAGCACCCGATTCTCCCTCGATGGCCACGAATTCTCCCGGAGCGACAGTCAGGTTCACGTCCTCGAGTACGCTAGGCCCATCGTCGCCGTACGCGAAGCAAAGCGATTGAATTTCGATGTGGCCCCCAAGATCCCGCGGGCTTCCTCGCCTCATCGTCGGAATCTCGAGGTCTGCAATGCGCTCCCGGTGCAGCCGCAACATACGAAGCTGTACGAGCGATTCGATCAGCGCGTATGCGCGCGCGGAGAACAGGCCGCTGTAGGAGGAGAAGGCGAACAGCATTCCTAAGGTGAACGTCCCATCGATCACGTTGCCCGCACCAAGCATGAGCATGACTACCGTCTGAACCGAACCGATCGCCGCGGATACAAATTCGACGTGGGCGCCGAAACGAACAAGTCGCACGCCCGCGTTGATGGATCGGACATAGCGCTCCCCCCAGGCATCCTCTCGCAAGTCCTCCGCTCCTAGTAGTTTGATCGCGCGGTGCCGCTCCACATTCTCGATAAAGCTGGAGTCTTGGTCCGCTTCCGCTGCGATCATCTCGTGGGTCAGGTTGCGCAGATGCCCGAACGTCGCGAAGCGGATCACGACAAGCACAACCAGGAACGCGCACAGGATTAAGGCTAGGTTCCAAGCGTAAGCAAATAGTATGGCCAGTGCGCCGATGGCCATGCCAAGTCCACGAGAATGGCGAATGCGCCAGTCATCAAGAATTCCCCCACGGGCGCGGTCGATGCGAACCGCGAGATCACGTCGCCGGGATGGCGGGCAACGAACCACGAGTCCGGAAGCCGCAACAGGTGATGCGCGAGACCTGTCATCATCCGGAACGCGAGGGTATTTCCGACATATTGGACGAGTAGTGTCCGAAGCCATTGGGTCGTGGCGGAAACTAGTCCGACCAGACCAAACCCGACCGCGAGTGCGACAACGATGTCCATGTCGCCTTGCCGGACGCCTTGGTCGACTGTGAACTGCGTATGGAGGGGCATCGCCAGCCCGAACGCCTGTAGCGCCAGCGTCATGACGAATGTCGCGCCCAAAGATGCTCCAAGTCCGCGAAAGGCGGGCAGAAACGATTTCAGCCCCACAGACTCCGTGGCCGTTCTTCGCTTCAACTCCATCGTCGGCATCAATTCCATCGCTACGCCGGTGAATCGTTCACTAGCCTCCACAATGCTCAAGCGACGTGTCCCGACGGCCGGATCGACGATTCGCACGCTGTTGCGTCCTGTGGCCTTTAATACGACGAAGTGGTTGAGATCCCAATGAAGAATGGCGAGTCTCCGTAGTTGCGGCAGTTCGTCGAGTTCCGCGCGAACCGCACGACACTGGAACCCGAGCTGCTCGGCATAGTCGCGCAGGTTCGCAAGCGTCCCACCGCGTTGTGACACATGGAACCTCGACCGATATTCGCGCAACGTCTCGCGGTGACCGTGAAATGCCGCCACCATCGCCAGACACGCCAGTCCGCACTCGGCGCGGTCTGACTGCAGAATGACTGGAATCCTCATGAAACGCCGCTACAGGCGGCTTACGGCGCCGCGGAGGGGTTCGAAGAGCCAGTCCACTACCGTGCCGTAGTCGTGGACGATGTCGGCGCTAACCACCATTCCGGGACGCAATGATTGCCGCTGTGAGGGGGAAAGGTTGAAGCCATCCGGGAACTCCACGTCGATTCGGAAGAATTCCCGCCCCGCCCTCTCAGCATCACCATGCGCCCCATGCCCGAGTGTCGTCTCGGAGATAGATGACACACGTCCCGAGTGGGCGCCGTGGCGCTCGTACGGAAACGCGTCCAGGTAAACACGCACCTCCTGGCCCACTTCCATAGAGCCCATCGCGGCAGAGCTCACAAATAACCGCGCCTTGAGGCCCATGTCGTTCGGCAGGATATCGAGCAGCTCATCTCCAGGCCGGACCCAGTCACCTGCACCAGCGCGAATCGACGCGACGCGCCCGCTTCGTGGTGCCAAGACGTGCGTTGAATCGCGGACGCGAATACGTGCTTCTTCCATTGCCACACCGTGCAATTGTTCGACCACGGTGGCACGGGCCTCCTCGCGGTCAAGCGCCAGACGCGCGTATTGCTGCCGCCGCATGTCCTGAGCGGATCGAACTCGGGCCAGTTCACGCCGGGTCGCAGCCAAGAGCGCCGAACGCGACTCCACGCGGTCCGCTAACTCTAGAAGCGTCGCGTGGGCCACTGCCCCCGACGCTTTCAGCCGAAGGCCATCGCGGTGTTGGCGCTGCGAGATCCCTACGCGCGCTTCAAGAGATGCGATCTGCGCTTCCAGATACAGGGCCTGCTGCACATCCGAAGCGCCCTCCTTGTCTTCGAGCTCGCGATCATTCTCCAACTGTGCGTCGATTGCCTTCAGGCGGGCGTTAAGCGCCTTACGTCGCCCTTGAATGTCTTGCAAGAGTTTGCGCTCCACCGACATCCCCTGGCGCAGGCCATCGCTGGAAGCGAGTTCATAGAGCACATCGCCTGTCTCCACTGGATCGCCCGCTTCAACATGACGGCGGCGCACTACTGCGAAGGACCGGGCACTGACTCGGGACCACCCCGCCACTGGCGCCAAATGCCCAGTCGCCTGCTCCTTGCGTGCAAAGCTGAACGAAACCGCGAACGCTATAAGCCCACCCGCCGTCAGGGCTGCGACGGCGGACAGCAAAAGGCCGGAAACTGGTTTGGACAGCAGCGGTGGCTGCCAGAGGGACGCTTGGAATCGAGAAAAGGCCTCTTCCCGAAAAAGGCTCGACGACACTGCATCACCTTTGATCCGTTTGCTTGGGCTGTTGACGGCTCCGGACCACGAACGTCAAGCGCCGCTGGGCTCGTACATCGTGTACGTCTCGTATAGCCCTAGAGATTGACCCGTTGAGGTGTCCCCTGAACGAGCTTTCCCGCGCCAGATCCGCAGTGCCTAACTGCCGCATTAGCGATGCACTGTCGGCTGATTTGGGTACGAAATACATCCTGAACGGATTTAACTCCCATCCGACCGCCTCGAAACCCGACAACACATCCATACCGATAACCGCATCCACCCACTTCGCCGGCCGCAACGACGGGCTGCCATCCCCACACCGTGCCACGAGGTCAGGATGTTCGCCGAACCGGAACACACCGCCGCCCGTGCGTTGAATGAATCGATCCTGGCAATCGGTCTCGGGCGCGCCGGTATCCACCAGTGCGCGCAACGGCTGTCCGTCCCCGACGCCGACCTGCACGAACGGTTGCCCGCGGGGTGAAAGTTCGGCAGCAAAAGGCATCTCCCCGGCGGCGCAAGGACCCAGTCTGTCCAGGTGGAGGGTCGCATCGGACCAGGAAAAGCACACCTGCCGATAACGAAGCAGTACGCTCATTCCTATCTCGATTAAATCTCCCATCGGGTGCCGCGTCTTCGAGGGAACTTTGTCCTGCGCAAACAAGCCGAGCGTGAAATCATGCAGCACCGCGTCCTGGTGTTCGCGGACGATCCCGTCCGCTTCCGTCACAGCCCGCAACTCGCCGTAGGTCAGATGGTCAGCCTGCGTCAGAATGGAAGAACGCTTGGGAATGAACGTGACATCCCCGCCTGTATCCATCATCGCCCATATGGGTTTCCCGCCCACTTGGGTGATCATCCAGGGACGCAGGTCATTCAGGTCGGCGTGAATGAACTCGATCTCGACGTCGTGAGGGGGATACGGGCTGTTCTCCGGTTCCTCGTTCAGATAGGCTTTGAGCAGGTCCACGCGCTCAAGCCAATGCGCACATGTGGGATCAGTCCTGTCTTCGCAGCGTCCATCAAGAAACGAGAGTTCGGGCTTCCCCTTGCCAAGTATCCACGCCAGTACTCCAATATCGGGGCAGCCCCCCGGACGGCTACAGTAGGCTTGGTGCATCGTCCTCGCCCGTTTGGAAGTGCGCATGAGCGTAAAAAGACGATTGTAACCATCCCGCGCCGCCTGAAAGTCGCCCCGACTGGCGGCGCGTACCGTTTCGTCCAATAGTCTCTCGGTATAGCTGCGCCCCGCAACTCCTTGCTTGTCACTGCGGGCTGACTTGCCCATGGCCCCTTGCGTGACGAAATACATCCGAAACGGATTCAGCTCCCACCCGAACGCGTTGAATTTCATCAAGCTATCCATGCCGATTTCGGCGTCCCAACGCCCGTTCAACCGCGCGACGGAGGCTTCTTGCGAACATCTCGCCTCAAGACCGGGATGGTTTCCAAAGCGAAAAAACCCGGTGCTCCCAAGCCGATCCCCGCAGTGTGTTTTGGCGGTGCCCGTGTGTACCAGCACCCGTAGCGGAGGGCCATCGCCTTGAGCCGTTTCTACTACCGGCACCCCCTTGGCCGTTAGCGAAGCCGCGAAAGGCTGCTCGCCGCCGGTGCAAGGGCCGAGCTGTCCCAAGTGCAGGGTCGCGTCGGACCAGGAAAAGCACACTTTCGAGTAACGCAGCAGCGCGTTCATCCCCATGCGGACGTACCCCATGTCTTCATCGCGGGCGGCCGCCGGGATGCAGCTCTCGGTTACCGCTCCCAAAGTGAATTCGCGGAGCACAGCCTGTCCGTAAGTAAGCCCCGTCCCGACGGTGTTCGAATCTCGGCCTATGGGCTCGCCCAGAGTCTCATAGTCTCTTGGACCGAGCACCGGGGACCGTGCGGAGAACTCGACGACTCGATTCCCGCTGCTGATCAGTCCCCACCGCGCCTTGTGCCCTATCGCGACTAGCGTCCAGGGACGTGGATCCCCCTGTTCCGCGCGAATAAAGTGGATTTCCGCCTCGTGGGAGAAGGGTCGCGGTGTCGGCGTCTCGTCCAGAAATCCCTTGGCCAACTGCGCTTCCGCGACCAGCCGTGCGCATGGGTCGCTCTCGTCGCTGCAGATTCCGTTGAGCAACGCCAGATCAGATTTTTCCTTGCCGAGTATCCACGCGACATCGCCAATGAACGGGCATTCCGTATCACGGCAGTAGCTGTCGACTGTCTTGATCGCTTCCGATGAATCACGCATCAGGCGGTAGGCGCGTTGGAAGTTGGTCCACGCCGACCCGAAATCACCGTTGCTCGCCGCTCGCGCGACTGCGTCCATCACCCGTTCCGGATTGTCATGGATCAAGTCCCCGGCGCCCTCTGAAACGCCCGGGATGATCAAATAGAAAACAAGCAGCGCGGCCACGGAGCGGCTCGAGGCGCTCCGCGAAACCGCGCCGCTGGCAGGCAGGATGAAGTCAACTTGCCCGCGTTGAACCACTAGTCTCCGCCAATGGTCGCCGAAAGGTCAGGCGGCTCGATGATCGGCCCGGGAATCGGGGGATACGGGTCGGGCGGCGGGACCGGTGGCCTCGGTGGCTGAGGTTTCGGCTTGGGTGGCTTGGGAGGTTTTTGCGCTCCGCCGGCCACGGCAATCATTTCGTTGTCGTTGAGTAACCTCATGGGGTTTCTCCTGGTCGATATTTGTTTTGGGTAGGCTTGGTGCCCACCCTGTTTTGTACGCCTCAAACCGGTCGTTTGCGACGCCGACAAGGATCATGAAAAAAAACTTGCCTTTGTCAGGTGATTTTTGAGCTTTTTTCTAAATCTCCGTGTCTTTGTACAGACGGTTGGATGATCAACTCTTCCCGGCCTGCAAGCCGCGCTCCGTCTGTAATCGTTCGGTCGTGCCGGTACGTTGCGCTGCTATTCCACGCACCCTTGCGGAGGAACGCGGTGGATAGCGGTGTCTCCGGCACCTCAGCCATCCCAGGTAACGCCCAGATACCGGGTTGCCCGAACGGTTACCTCCGTCTAGCCCGAAATACTCATACAAGAGTGTATAAAGATGGGAGAATGTGATCCATAATATTGATTAATAAATAAAAAATACGAACGGCACGGATTCCCCCACCACGACAGACTGTAGCGCGGCTGGACGCGCGAGCGGCGGGTGGTGGCGAAGGCGGAGGCGCTGCCCGGTGCCGCCGGCGCGAAGGACAATCCGCGCTTCGTCGTCACGTCTCTTTCCGCCGAGAAGCGCGCGAACGACGCGCTTGATCGATTGTGCGCGACCGAACCGCCGCCGGGGCGGACAGCGCCGAAAACCGGTCGCCGCCGGGCCCCGGCGCCCCGCCCGCCGCTCTGATCGCTTGCCGACACGCCGTGATGTCCTCGCCGGGTCGCCAATCCGCCCATCGGCCATCGAAACCCGGCCGATATCCTCCCGATATGCGACTATCGTCTCGGTTTATGAGATATGCGGGTTATTCGTGGCGTTTCCGCGCCCGGCATTCTTCCGTCTTGCCGCTGGTGCGGCAAGTCCGGCAGACTGATAGCCGGCCTGTCGAAAGCAGAAAGGGGAACGAAGTGGCTGACTATCAATACATCTACATCGACCGGCTCGGCACCGACGACCGGGTCGGGCGCATCACGCTGAACCGGCCGGAAAAGCTGAACGCGCTGTCGCAGGAGTTGATGTTCGAATTCAACGATGCGCTGCACGACCTCGAGGCGGATTCGTCCGTGCACGTGATCATCGTGCGGGGAGAGGGCCGGGCATTCAGCGCCGGCTATGACCTGACCCGGGGCCGCGGGTCGGACGCGGTGGTGCGGCAGCATCGGCAGAGGGATGACAAGGGCCGCCGCCTGCTGATGGGAATCCGTACCGGGATGCAGCAGATCACCGACATCCACATGTATTTCTGGAACATGGCGAAGATCACCATCGCGCAGGTGTCGGGATACGCGATCGCCGGGGGCTGCGAACTCGCCATGATGGCGGACCTCGTCGTGGCCGACGAGGAAGCGCAGCTTGGGCATCCCGGCCTGCGCGGTCTCGGGACGTCGCGCACCGGCGTCATCTGGCCGCTGGTGATCGGCATGCGCAAAGCGAAGGAACTTTATTACACCGGCGAGAACGTCACCGGCCGGGAAGCAGCCGAGATCGGCATGATCAACTACGCGTGGCCGAAGGAGAAACTCGAGGAGAACACCCTCGCCCTGGCGGACCGGATCGGCATCATGACGGCGGATCAGCTGGCCATACTCAAGGTCAACATGAACCGCTTCTACGAGAACATGGGGATCTACTCCTCGGTCCGGAGTTCCACCGATCTTGACGCGGCGGGGCAATTCACCGAGTTCGGCTACCAGTGGCAGGACAAGATGCAGGAGGAAGGACTCAGGGGCGCCCTGCAGTGGCGCGACGGCCCGTACCGCGGAACCGACACTTACAAGGACAAGGATTGATCATGGATAGCGAAAATGCCTGGCGGGCCACGGGCCTGCCGATACTCTTCGCACTCGTCTTTGCGACCGGCGCGGTCGCCGAGGATGGGTGCGAACCGTCGCGCTGGGGCGCGGACGACGAAATAGGGAGCGCGAACCTCATCACGGCGGAGTCCGTGCTGGCCGCCTCCGAACTCATCACGACGGGCAAGACCTACAGCCTCGGCATCACCATTGATTCGTCCACGCCGGCGTTCCCGCCGCGCGGCCTCATGCTGCAGGTCGTGCAGCCCAATCAGCAGCTGGGGCGCCCCAATTTCCCCAACAGCACCTATAACGACGATGTCTTCCAGGGCTGGTTCGGCATCGGATCCCAGATCGACGGGCTCGGCCACGTCGGCTCTGAGGATGGCATGTACTACAACTGCAACGACGCCAGGGACTTTGCCTTTCTCACCGGATTGACCAGGCTCGGCATCGACAAGATTCCCCCCATCGTCGCCCGCGGCATCGTGCTCGACATGGCGGGGCACTTCGGCGTCGAGTCCATGGAGGCGGGCCAGTTCTTCGACGTCGATGATGTGCGGGCGGTGGAGAAGAAGCAGGGAACGCCGGTGCGCGAAGGAGATGTCGTGCTGTTCCACACGGGCTGGACCGAGGCCAAGCTCGAGGCTGACCCGCAAGCCTGGGTGTCGGCGGAGCCGGGCCAGACGGAGGAGGTCGCGAGCTATCTCGCGAGCAAGAACGTCGTAGCGGTCGGCGCGGACACGTGGGGCGTCGATGTCGTGCCGCCGCCGAATCCGGCCCGGCCGTTCCAGGGCCATGTCATCCTGTTGAAGGAAAACGGCATTTACATACTGGAAACGATGAACACCGGGCCGCTCGTGCGCGACGGCGCTTTCGAGTTCCTGTTCGTGCTGGGCCACGCGAAGGTTCGCGGCGCGGTGCAGATGATCATCAACCCCGTGGCGATCCGCTAGCAGAAGGTGGAGTCGTCTCCGGACGTGCACGGGCTCGGACTGTACGTCGCGACGGAGAACGTGGGAGCGCAGGAGACCTGCGGGGGGCCATGGGGATGGACGACAGCCGCTATCGCATGTTCGAGCGGATGAAGGCGGGACATTAGTGTCGTCCCGCGCATCCCCGCCTGTACGGCCGCGAAGCAAGACACTGCTCGGTTCCGTGCTGATCGCCATCGCTGGCGTTTGGGCGATGCCCGCCGTCGGCGAGGAGCCCTGCGCCAATCCCCGCTACGCGCACGGAATCTCCCACCTGCTTGGCCTTCGGTACGAGAGCGACTTCACGCATTTTGCGTACGTCAATCCGGACGCTCCCAAGGCCGGCGAACTGCGCGAAGCGGTCCTCGGCACGTTCGACAACTACAACAGCATCATCGAGAAGGGTCGCCTCGCGGCCGGCTATGACATAGGCAGGAGACTTGTCTACGACACGCTGCTGGAACCCGCGATCGACGAGCCCGTGAGCTACTACGGTCGACTGGCCCAGGGCGTCGTCGCGGGTCCCGGGTTCGAATGGGTCGCATTCAGGCTTCGGGAGGGCGCGACCTGGCACGACGGCGCGCCGGTCACCGTGGACGACGTGTTGTTCACCTTCGAGGCGATGCGGAAGCACGGTTCTGTCGCCGTGCGCACGTCGCTGGCGGACCTTGATCGGGTGTTTGCGTTCGGCGACCGCGAATTGTGTTTCGTGCGCAAGCGGGACGTCGAAGTCAATCCCACGTTCCCGTTCACGTTGGGTTCCTTCAGCATCCTGCCGAAACACTATTGGTCCGGCCGTGATATCGGAAAGACAACGGTAAAGGCGCCGCTCGGCAGCGGGCCGTATCGATTGGCATACGCAGAGATCGGTCGCGTGCTGGTATACGAGAGACATGAGAACTACTGGGGACGGGACATACCGGTCAACAAGGGCCGATACAACTTTCAACGCGTCAAGTTCGACCACTTCGCCGACGAGCAGGTCATGATCGAGGCCCACAAAGGCGACGTGATCGACGTTCGGCAGGAGGGCGTATCGAAGAATTGGGCGACGCAGTACGACTTTCCGGCGGTAAGGGCCGGCCTTTTCAAGCGGGAGTTGCGTCCGCTGGCACGGGTCGAAGGATTGTGGTGGCCGATATTCTGGAATCTCGATCGACCTCACCTGCGGGATGTGCGGATCCGCGAAGCGCTATGGCTGCTGTACGACTTCGCATGGACCAATCGCGTCCTGTTCTACGGCTTTTACAAGCCGGGCGTGAGCTTCTTCCAGAACTCGCCGATGGCGCATCGAGGGCTGCCGAGCGAGAAGGAACTTGCGCTCCTCGAACCCTGGCGCGACCAGGTGCCGCCGCGCGTGTTCACGGAGGAATTCAGGCAGCCTCCGGGCGACGGCTTTGGCCACGAGCGACAGAACATCAAGCGCGCCCTCGCGTTGTTCGAGGAGGCGGGCTGGCACGTTCGGGACGGAATCATGCGCAACGCGGAAACTGGCGAACCGTTCACTCTCGACTTCATCGGCGTGTCCTACTACTCGATACGCCAGAACCTTTCCCTGGTCAGGAACCTGGACCGCGTTGGCATCGGGACGACAGGCGTGTCGCCCGAGGTGTCGCAATGGCTCTATCGCAGCCGGACCGGAAAGTTTGACGGCAACTCCGTGCGCCTCGGTCCGACCTTTACCCCGGGCCTGCAGCTTCGCAACTGGTTCGGGAGCGATGCCGCGGACCACGACTACGGCCAGAACTGGGCGCGCGTGCGCAGCCCTGTCGTGGACAGCCTGGTCCGGTCGATCATCGAGGCGGACACGGCGGAAGATCTCTACGCCGCGACCCGCGCGCTGGACAGGGTCCTGCTGTGGAGCTTCTACTTCATTCCCCTGGGCTCGCAGCCGGGCTTCCGTCTCGTCTACTGGGACAAGTTCGGCGAGGTGCGAAACGATGCGCTGACGAAGGTCCCCTACCTTGACGCCTGGTGGTGGGACGAGGCGAAGGCCCATCGCGTCGAGGCGGGACTTGCGAAGTTGGCTGCGGGCGATTAGCTGTCGCCGGCGGGGAGCTTTCCGGACGTTGATTCCTCCGCTGCCCCTGTTGTTGAATTACGCGGCCCCGGGCTAACCTGCCGCCGTTCCAAACACCTCGAACAAGTTCTTGCTGAAGACGCTGCGGAACGGCGCAATGCCGTGGCGTTCCCTGATCGTGTCGACGGAGTGAACCCATTCGGACTCCCAGTCGATCTCCATGAAGTTGGGTGTTTGCTGCCCGTGCCGCCAGCCTTCCGCGATGAGGTAGAGCAGGATGTAGAACCCCGTCGGCGCGACGAGGCACGAGATCGCGGCGAAGCTGGCGAGGATCATCGCCGCATGGTTGAGCCCGAACTGGGCTAGCTGGAAGGCGCCGTACGCGATTTGATGCGAGTCGCCGGTGTCGTATCCGGCGACAAGGTTCCACGGTCGATGCATCTTGACCACGCGGGAATTCACGCGCAAGAGCGACTCGGGCAGGTGACGCAACTGCTGTAGTCGCATGTCGACAATGGCCTGGCTGTAGCCGTGCCCGACGATCATCCCGTGTAGCGTTTTGCCCAGGCTGTTCGCAGGGCAGGCGCCCAACGCGACCGGATCGAGGCTGTCGCGCACCGGTCTCGCCAACACGGCGCCGAGGTTGGGGTGATTTTTCACGTAGCGCTCGGCGATGTTGATGAACCTCGGTCTGGACGCCAGAGCAATGTCCACCACCCGGTTCTGGAAATCCGAGGGGATGATCTGTTGACTGGATTCCCTGGTCGTGGCCCAAAAGTCCTTCCAGAACTGCGAATCGAGCGGCGCTTCCGCCAGTCGTTCGGGCATTTCTTGCGGGTCGTCGTCCCCCAGCCACACGCTGGCGATGTTGTCATAGACCGCATCGATTGCATCGGGGCAAGAGAATGCGGCCCAAGTCATTGTCGCGGCGATCTGCAATTGCCCCGGGGCATGTCCCTGCTTGGCGGCTTCCAGCGAATCTACCAGCGCCTCGCGACCTATCCGGCGCGCCGCCTTCTGAAATTCGAGGGTTCGATCCACGGTGTTCCGATGCGGGCTTCCGATCACGGCAGGGATCGAGAAGCTCGATCCGATCGCCTATTTATATTGTAGGTATTGTAGGTCATTGCTCTGCAGTCGCCTGGCTGCGGGTTACACGTTATGCGCGAACGAAGTTCATCGGCCGGAGCGCCTTCATTCGAAGGCGGACTACCCTAACCTATCAATATGAAGTAGCCATTTCCATTGCATTGCCTTGCTGGCGTTCTCCACAGGAAGTTCCATGAAAGAATCCCGGCCGGGCCGGCCGGGATCCAGAGATCGGGGGGCACGCGGATTGGGTAGAATCGGTCGCTGGGGAGAGGGTTCGCTGGGAGGCCGCGCGCCGGTCAGGGACATGGAATCGCCGATCTTCACCGAGTCGCCGGAACTGGATGCCGCCATCGTTGATCCTTCGCGCTGGGCGGACGAGAACTGGGTGCACGCGCAGTTTGCCTGGCTTCGCGAGAACGCGCCGATCCGCAGGATGTCTCCCGACGGATTCGATCCGTTCTGGTCCGTTGGCCGCCATGCGGATATCCGGCACATCGAAGCCGACAAGGCGCTGTTCATCAACGATCCGCGGCCGCTCCTCACGCCCAGGCTCCTGAATGCCATCGTCGAGCAACTCATGGGACGGCGCCACCTCGTTCGCTCCCTGGTGACGATGGACGATCCGGACCACAGCCGCTACCGGGCGCTGACCCAGGAGTGGTTTTCAAGGTCCAACCTGCTCGCACTCACGGAACGCATCGAGCAACTGGCCAGGGAATACGTCGATCGCCTCGGCGAACTGGGGGGCGAGTGCGACTTCGTCAAGGATATCGCGATCTGGTATCCGCTGCGCGTGATCATGTCGATCCTCGGCATCCCGGAGCGGGACGAGCCGTTCACGATGAAGCTGACCCAGGAAATGTTCGGCAGTTCCGACCCGGACACGCGGCGCTCCTTCGAAGTCACCGCGCTCCCGGCGGTGATAGCGGACTTCGAGGCATATTTCGCCGAGTTGAGCCGACGCCGCCGGGCCAACCCCACCGACGATGTGGCCAGCCTGATCGCCAACGCGCGCATCGACGCAGAGGCCGTTCCCGAACACGAGACGAACGGCTACTACATCATCATCGCCACCGCCGGGCACGACACCACCAGTTCATCCGTCGCCGGTGGCCTGCTGGCGCTGATCGAACACCCGGACGAAATGGAAAAACTCCGCGGCGATCCGGAACGCCACATGCCGAACGCGATCAACGAAGTCGTGCGCTGGGTGACACCCGTCCGGCACTTCATGCGCACGGCCACGGCGGACTGCAGGGTGGCCGGCACCGATATCGCCGCCGGCGAGTCGTGCATCCTCTGGTATCCGTCGGCGAACCGCGATGCGGCCGCGTTCGACGACCCGTTCACATTCCGGGTGGATCGACCGGGCGTCAGGCACCTGGCCTTCGGATTCGGCGCGCACGCCTGCCTGGGGCAGCACCTGGCGAGAATGGAGATGTCGGCGCTGTTCCAGGAACTGCTGCGCCGGGTCGCGCACGTCGAGCTGAACGGCGAGCCGCGCTACTCGCAGTCCACGTTCGTGGGCGGCCTCAAGAGCCTGCCGATCCGCTATCGAATGAAGTAGCGGGGCTGCATCGCCTCAAAGGCTGCGCTTGCCTGTCAGCGTGATTTCCAGTCCGCGCGCGCCGGGTTGCGAGACCACCGGGAAGGCGAAGTCGATGTGATAGACGCGGCTTCGGTCCGTGCGCGTCGACTCGAACCGCAAGCCGAAACCGACATTGGCCAGCACCGGGTTGTCGCGTGCGGAGTCCCAGGCCCCGCCGACGTCGACGAATGCCGCTCCTGCGACCCGCACCACGCGCCAGAGGTACAGCCCGGAGTAGTACCGTTCCTCGGCCGTGATGCGGAACCGGCGCGCGCCGGCCTGGAAGCGGTTCGGGTAGCCGCGCATCCCCGAGTCGCCGCCGGCGAGGATTTGCCGATCCGGCGTCAACTGCTCGGCGAGGGTCGCTTCGGCGTCGATGAAGAGTCCCCACCTGGGCGTCCGGGCGCGCCGGTAGCGCGTCCACGCCTGGGCGATCAGGTTCTCCGCGCGACCGCTGTCCCGGTTCCAGAACCCCGACACCCGCGCACCGTAGAGCAGTATGTCGGAAGCTTCGCTGCCGATGCCGCGGCCGTCGCGAAATGCGGCGTTGTAGACCACATGTCCCTGGCGCGGGGAGTAGCCGAGCAGCAGATCGTATTGGCGGCCCAGAAAGACATCCTCCGTTGTCTGCACGCGGTTCAGGTTTCGCACCCTGGAATAGTCGTCGCCGATGCGCTGGAACGTGACGAAGGGGTAGGCGAATTCACGGTCTTCGAGGTCCGGCAACGATCCTGGGACATCCTTGAAAGACCACTCCTCGAACGTGACGCCCGCGCTCAGGCGGTTCGCAAACCCGTCCACCAGGCCCTTCGACCAGCCCCGCGACAGGACGGCGCGACGATAGTCGAGCCCGAAAGAGGCAATCTCCTCGCCTGCGTCGTACAGGCGGCGCCGGGATTCCGATGCGGTGGCGGTGACATTCCAGGCCCGCCGCGCGTCGAGCGCATAGAACGGCTGACCGATGAAGGCCCGCGCGCCGTCACCGTCTTCGGTGGTCTCTACCCGCAGTCCCAGCCCGACGCGGCTGTTGCCGAGGTTGGGATTCGTGAAACCCGCGCTCGCCCCGGAACGGTCCAGGGTCTTGAACAGTTCCGCGTCGATCTCGATTCCGGTGCCGAACACGTTGTGCTCGGACATGCCGAGGTCGTATTCGTTCTCCCCGCCGGTGCGGGTGACGCTCGCCGTCGGCAGGAGCGACCAGACGTCCCTGGTGACGACGACGATGTCGACGGTCCTTTCGCAGACCCGGTTCGCGATCACCCGCGCGTCGTAGAGAAACCTCTTCGCGCGCAGCAGCCGTTCGCTTTCCGCGAGGCGGCCGGCATCGACCGTCTCGCCGTCCGCGAACAGCAGCAGCGTTCGAATCGTGCGTTCGGTCGTGTTCGCGTGCCAGCGATTCGCGAGGCGGAACAGCGGCCGGTTCTCCGCGGCGTCTTCCGTATTGAAGATTGGCTGGCGAACGATGCGGGTGGAGGCTACGGAGTAGGGAACGTCGGCCTCGAGTGGCCAACCTTCGATCTCCCCTATTTCGGCCTTTTTCAGCGCCTCTTCCCCGAACCGCGCGTTACAGGGGTCTGCCGCTGCAGCCAGGGATAAACACGACATGACTGCGATGATCGCCGTCGTCCTGGCCGGCGAGGCCGGTAACAAACGCTGGGAACGTCCTTCGATCATGGCCGAATGGTAACCGTTTGCGGACCCGCAACAGGCGACTGGGGTACCATTCGGCGCTTGGTCAATTGTCGGAGCCGCTTCATGAACAGCGTCGAATACGTCGCCAGCATACTTAAACAGGAAGGCGTTACCTGGATGTCCTGTTTCCCGTCCAACCCGCTGATCGAGGCGGTCGCCAAGCAAGGCATCCGTCCGGTGGCCTTTCGCCACGAGCGCGGCGCGGTGATGGCGGCCGACGGCTACTCGAGGCTGTCCGACCGCAAGCGCTTCGGCGTCGTCGCGGTACAGTCCCAGGCTGGCGCCGAGAATGCGATGGGTGGCTTGGCCCAGGCGAACGGAGACAACTCCCCGATACTGCTGCTGCCTGGCGGGAATGCCCTGGACAAGCTGTTCGTTCGCCCCAACTTCTTTGCCGGCAAGACTTGGGAACCGTTGCTCAAGCACGTCGACGTCATCATGCGACCGGACCAGACGGGCGATATCATGCGCCGCGCCTTCCACGCCTTGCGCACCGGCCGTCCCGGACCGGTGCTCGTGGAGATGCCGGCGGATGTCTGCTCGCAGCCGATTCCCGACGGCGCGCCCGCTTACGCGTCACCGACGGCGGCCATGTACGCGCCGTCCGCCGGGGCGATCGCCGATGCGGCAAGAAAACTGGTCGAGGCGAAGGAGCCCCTGATCTGGGCGGGATCGGGCGTCATGACGGCCGGCGCCTGCGAGGAACTGCAGACCCTTGCCGAGTTGCTCGACGTGCCGGTATTCACCTCGATGCCGGGCAAGTCGGCCATCGACGAGCGCCATCCGCTATCCGTCGGGGCGGGCGTCTCGTCGACAACGGGACCGGCGCGCCAATGGCTCGACAACTGCGACGTGCTGTTCGCTGTCGGCTCGTCGCTTACCTGGACGCCTTACGGCCAGAGCTTCTCGCGCGACAAGTTCCTCATCCACTCGGTGATCGCCGACGAGGAGATCAACAAGGACACCGCCGCCGCCATCGGCCTGGTCGGCGACGCCAGGTTGACGCTCGAAGCCATGATCGACGCTGTCAAGGGCCTGATCGGCGAAGGCGGGCGCGACAACGGCACAAGGGCGCGGGTTGCCGAAGCGCGCGAGGCATGGATGGCCCAGTGGCGCCCATACCTGACCAACGACGACGGCCCGTTGTCGCCGTACCGCGTCATTCACGAGATGAACGAGGTGCTGGACAACGAAAATAGCGTCGTCACTCACGACGCTGGCGCCCCGCGTGATCAGATCGTACCGTTCTACACCGCCACCACGCCGCACAGCTACGTCGGATGGGGCAAGACCACGCACCTCGGCTTCTCCATCCCGCTGATGATCGGCGCCAAGATGGCGGCACCCGAACGCATGTGCGTGAACCTCATGGGCGACGGCGCTTTCGGCATGTCCGGCCTCGACATCGAAACCTCGGCCCGCGCGGGCATTCCCATCACCACCATCCTGCTCAACAACGGCATCATGGCGACCTACCCCGGCGGCTTCCCGACGGCGCGCGAGCAGTTCGGCGTTTCGCACATGCAGGGCGACTACGCCGGCCTTGCCAAGGCGATGGGCGCGGAGGGCATCCACGTCACGCAGGCGGCGGAAATGGCGCCTGCGCTGGAACAGGCGAAGCGCCTGAACGCGGACGGCAAGACGGTGCTGATCGACGTCAGGACGCGAGCGGAGGACTCGCGGTCGCCGGCGCGCTTCGCCTGAGGACAACGAAGCAATCGAGAGGGGAAACGGATGAAATTCGGACTGCGCTACTGCAACACTGGACGCTACGTGGACGCGGCGCTCGCCGTAGAGTTGGTGCAAGCCGCCGAGGAGGCGGGTTTCGAGTCGGCCTGGACGGTCCAGCACACCGTCGTGCCGGAAAACCACGTATCCCGGTATCCGTATTCCGAGGACGGGCGCATGCGCGGCGGCAGGTTCGACTTTCCGATACCCGATCCGTTGATCTGGATGGCCTATGTCGCGGCCGCGACAAGCAGGATCAAGCTCGGCACCGGCATCCTGATCCTGCCGCAGCTCAGTCCCGTGGTCACCGCCAAGCAGGTCGCCACCCTGGACTTCATGTCCGGCGGCCGCACCCTGCTCGGCATCGGCGTCGGCTGGCTGAGGGAAGAATTCGAGGCCATCGGCGCCTCGTTCGACGACCGCGCCGCCCGCAACGACGAATACGTCGAGGTGATGCGGGCGCTCTGGTCGCAGGACCGGCCATCGTTCCAGGGCGAATTCATCAACTTCGACGGCGCCTATTGCCGGCCCCAGCCCGAGGGGGGCACGGTGCCCATCCACGTCGGCGGCCATTCGAAGGCATCGGCGAGACGCGCCGGCCGCCTGGCCGAGGGCTTCTTCCCGGCGCGGGGCGATCCGCGGGAACTCGTGCGCCTGGCGCGGGAGACGGCCGAGTCGTCCGGACGCGACCCCGATGCGCTGGAAATCACGTTGAGCTGCCCCGAGGACCTGTCCGAACTGGACACGATCGACGCGGACCGCATCCTCGTGCCCGTGAACCGAACCCCCGCCATGGCTGCGCCCGCGCGCACGCCCGAAGAGGTGCTGGCCTGGCGGTCACGCATCGAATCTTTCGCCGGCTGATTGGCGAGACAATGAAATTCGGACTGCGTTACTGCAACACCGGGCCCTATATCGACGCGGCGCGCGCCGTGGAGCTGGTGCAGGCCGCCGAGGAAGCGGGTTTCGAGTCCGCCTGGACCGTCCAGCACACGGTGATTCCCGAGAACCATGCCTCGAGGTATCCCTATTCCCCGGATGGTCGCCTGCGCGGAAACGTGTTCGACTTTCCCCGGCCCGATCCGTTGATCTGGATGGCCTACGTGGCCGCCCGGACCGAGAGGATCAAATTCGGCACCGGCGTGCTGATCCTGCCGCAGCTCAGTCCGGTGGTCACCGCCAAGCAGGTCGCCACGCTGGATTTCATGTCGAATGGACGCGTCCTGCTCGGCATCGGCGTCGGCTGGCTCAGGGAAGAGTTCGAAGCTATCGGCGCTTCGTTCCATGACCGCGCCGCCCGCACCGACGAGTACGTGGCGGTGATGCGTTCGCTCTGGTCCGAGGAGCGGCCGTCGTTTCAGGGCGAGTTCATTCAGTTCGACGGCGCCTACTGCCGACCGCAGCCGGTTGCAGGCACGGTACCGATTCACGTCGGGGGCCACTCGAAGGCCGCGGCGCGGCGTGCGGGCCGCCTGGGCGATGGCTTTTTTCCGGCGCGCGGCAGGCCCGAAGATCTGGTTCGTCTGGCGCGGGAGACTGCCCAGGCATGCGGCCGCGATCCCGGCGCGATCGAAATTTCGTTGAGCTGCCCGCAGGATCTGAAGGAAATCAAGATGATCGATGCCGACCGGGTGCTGATACCGGTCGATGATAGGCCCGACATGGCCGCGCCGGCGCGAACGCCGGAAGAGGTGCTTGCCTGGCGGTCCCGCATCGAGGACTTCGCCGACGCCTGATCCGCATCGCCAACGGCAGGGAAGATAGGAGCCCCATGGACATCGGGATTTGTATCGCCTCCCACATCGGCGACATGGGCTACGTGGAGCGCGCGGAAGCGCTTGGCTACAGCCACGCCTGGTTCGCGGACAGCCAGATGCTGTGGTCCGACTGCTACGCGACGCTGGCTTTGGCAGCGACGCGGACCTCGCGCATCAAGCTCGGCACCGGCGTCGCCATCACCGGTACGCGTCCCGCATCGGTGAACGCGGCGGGCATCGCCACGATCAACGCGCTTGCGCCGGGACGCACCTTTTTCGGCGTGGGCGCAGGGAACACGGCCATGCGCGTCATGGGTAAACCGCCCCATCGGATCCGGGAGTTCGATCGCTACCTGCGCACGCTGAAGCCCCTGCTGCGTGGCGAGGAGGCCGTGAACGACGACGGCCAGCCGATCATGCACATCATGCCGGACACGGGCTTCGTCAACTTCAAGGACCCCATCCCCCTGTACATCTCCGGGTTTGGGCCCCGTTCGCTCGGACTCGCGGGGGAACACGGGGACGGCGCGGTGATCTCCGGCCGCGGTTCCGGCGCGGCCCTGCGGCGCGTCCGGGACATGATCGAGTCGGGCGCGGCGAAGGCGGGGCGAAAGATTGACCGCGATACGTACTACATGACCGCCCTGACCACCATCGTGGTGCTGGAACCCGGCGAGGCCGTGGACTCTGACCGCGTGAAGAGCCAGTGCGGCGCCATGGCGATGGCGGGCGTGCACTACCAGTACGACCAGTTGCGCAACTTCGGACGGCAACCGTCCAATGTCTTTGCCGGCGTCTGGGGCGACTACACGGCAATGATGGAAGAGGTCCCCGCAGAACGACGACATCAGTTCATCCATCGGGGCCACAACTGCTGGGTGGTGCCCGAGGAGGAGCGCTTCCTGACCCCCGAGGTGCTGCGCGCGTCGGCCCTGATTGGCACCCGCGACGAGTTGATCGATATCCTCTCGTCACTGTCCGAGGCGGGCCTCGACCAGGTCATGATCCTGCCGAACTTCCACACTCGCTACGATGTCCTGGAGCAGATCGCGAGCGCCCTGATCGGCAATATTCCCTGACGGCGAAAGGAGGCCGCAGGGCTCAGCGTCTTTCCATCGGTTCAGGCGCGGTTCATTCCACCTGCGCTACGGTTCATCTAAGCGCCGAACCGAAAGATCCGATGAAGTCCTCCTTTTTTGCCATCGCCGTCTGTCTGTTTCTGGCGTCGGGCGCAAGCGCACAGACGTTGACCAAAGCCGAAGAAGGCCGGAAGGAGGTTGGAAATTGCTATCGCATGTGCATGGCCGAAGACGGCGGCGGCCGTCGCTTGTGGAACATTGCCTGGCGGGACCAGTTCTGGACGAACTGGCGTGATAGCGTGACGTGGACCGATGAGGAATGGACCAGCTTCCTGACCGATTGGAAGCAGACCGGGTGCGCCAATGTTCAGGCGGAGTTGTTCGAAGCCTACAGCTGCCGCTATGCATGCTACGACGTGGAGCAGGCTTACGGCGTCACTACTTCGTCTGCCCGAAGCGTTTTCCTGCGCTCGTACAGAAGTTTGGTCGCGGACCTCCAAGCATCCGGACTATGGGTTGCGAACGATCGCGATTATCCCCGTCCAGGCACCGATGCGTTCAACGCTGCCTGCGAGAACGCCTACGATTCCGCTCTGGTCTCGGGACGAGCCGATTCGCGCCTGGAGGTTGCGCGGGAACTGTTGCAGCGAGGACGAAGGCCCGTCGAATAGTCGAGCCGGAACGGGGGGACTAACTCGCGAATGCGCACATCCAGCGCACCTCGATGCTGCGCCGTGCCGGAGTACCGGGAGGCGCTTCGATTTCGAACGAGGTGTGGGGACACACGAGGGCTTTGCCCGGGCGCGTATCGAGTTGCTTGAAAACCAGCATCTCCTCTTGGGTCATGCCCGGGACGTGCCAGAAACGCAGGTCGGGACCGAACAATGGCATGGAGCCCCGGCCGGTGGCATAGGAACCGGAGTAGTGGTAGGGCAGGATGTCCTTGGGGTCGATGCTGCGGGCGTCGATCAGCGCCAGTGGGTTCCTGATCGCGGCGCGGTCGATCGGCTGCCAGGTGTTGTACCACGCGAACGTCCAGTGCCGGGACGCATCCAGCGCTTCGCGCCGCTCGGAGAGGGCGCGCTCGCTGTAGGGCCCGGGGTCGGTGATGTCGTAATCGCAGTGCGCAAAACGCGCGTAGGCGGTGAGAAAGTCCGACCTGTTCTCGTTTCGCAGCAGATGGTGCGTGACGAATACCTCGTCCGCGCCGACGAGTCGCTTTACGACGTTGGCGACTTCCTCGTAGTAGGTGGACTTGATCGCCGATTCGTTCCCGAAATCGGACACGCGCGTCGTGTGCTGAGTCAGCGTGAACCCGGCCGTGTCGAGACTTATTTGGGTGCCACGCGCGTCCTCGACGGATACCGTGTGCTTGGTGGTGTGAGCGCGCCGGGAAGCCCGGTCGCCGATGACTGGAGGAACCTTGCGGTGCTTCCACTCGGGATTGATGAACCGGATTTCCGCGGTAACAGTTCCTGACATCGCCGCCTCCGCGCGTGACAGCGGAATTTTATCCGAAGCGCCGAGGGAAAACGGCATCCGGCCAGTTCGACACGACAGCAAAAACCGTCCGGTTGGCTTGATCACTGCCCGTTTACTTGATCGGCATTTGCCGAATATCGCCTTTCGAGGGGAAATACTCTTATATATCAAAAAGTTGTTTACTTGACGGGTACTTGATCGAAAGCGCGAATGCCCGCAGACTCTAGGGGCAATTCGAGAAGATCTGTTGGCGCGCGCGCATACCATGAGTACCCGTCACTCTGATGACTACCTCGTCGGCCTCGTCCGAGAGTTCTGCAAGTATCCGCGCGAAACCGAGTGGGTCGAATTCAAACGCAACAACGCCGATCCCCAGCAGATTGGCGAGAACATCTCGGCCCTGGCGAACTCCGCCGCCCTGGAAGGTAAACCGTTCGCCTACGTCGTGTGGGGTATTCGCGACGAAGATCACGCAATAGAAGGCACCCGCTTCGATCCTCGCAGCGCCCGTGTTGGTCGAGAGGAACTGGAAAACTGGCTGCTTCGCTTGCTTGAACCCAAGCTTGACTTTCGTTTTGTCAACTTGGTGATCGACGACCGGGACGTGGTGGTCCTGGAGATTTCGGGAACGACCCGGCATCCCGTGCGTTTCTCCGGTCGGGAGTTCGTGCGGGTCGGCAGCTACGTCAAGCAGCTTCGGGAATTCCCGGAAAAGGAGAGGGCACTATGGAGGGCGTTTGATCGCACGCCCTTCGAAGAAGGCGTCGCGGTTGAGCGGGTCTCTGGTCCCGAAGTCCTGGAGTTGCTGGACCACTCGACCTATTTCGATTTGCTCGGGCTGCCGCGGCCCATTCGGGAGGACGCCATCCTGGAGGCACTTCTCGATGATCGGGTGATCCAGCGTTGCGACGCCGGGGGCTGGGACATTACCAACTTGGGTGCCGTGTTGCTTGCAAGAAATCTCTCTGAAATCAGAGGATTGGCCCGAAAGACTTTGCGTCTTGTCCAGTACCGCGGTACCGGACGTCTCTCTGCGCTGCGGGAGATTGAAGGCGCCCAAGGCTATGCGTCGGGGTTCGATGGCTTGGTTGACCGTGTCATGGACCTGCTCCCCTGTCGAGAGGACATCGTCGGCGGGTTGCGCAAGACGACGCCCGCATTTCCCGAGTTGGCCGTGCGCGAACTCCTGGCGAATGCGCTTATCCATCAGGACTTCCACGCGACGGGTGCCGGGCCGATGCTGGAGATATTCGACGACCGCGTCGAGATCACCAATCCGGGCGAGCCGCTAGTCGCCACGGAACGTTTTCTGGACACGTCGCCGAAGTCCCGGAACGAAGGGCTCGCATCGCTCATGCGCCGGTTCGGAATCTGCGAGGAGCGCGGCACCGGCATCGACAAGGTCGTCAACGAGATAGAACGTCGCCACAACCCGCCACCGTTGTTCGAGGTTCCGCCGGGAAGCACGCGGACGGTACTGTTCGCTCACAGGGACGCCCGCGATATGGATGCCGCGGAGAAGATCCGGGCCGTTTACCAGCACGCGTGCTTGCGCTACGTGAATCGCGACTTCCTCACCAACGCTTCATTGCGGGAACGATTCGATATTCGGGAAAACAACCGGGCCTGGGTGTCCAGGCTCATCCGTGCCGCAGTGCAAGCCGGTGTCATTGCGCCCTTCGATCCATCGGCCGCACCGAGGATGATGCGTTATGTGCCTTGGTGGTCTCAAGGTGATTCCCAACCGCGATTTACTTGATCGGCACTTGATCTTAGCCTTGGTTTAGATAAATAAAACAAGAAATAACAATAAGTTATTTACTTGACGGGTACTTGACTGACGGCGATATCCCGGAACGATGAGCGACCCCGCGCCAAGCTGAGGCAACGGCGCGTGATCCGGGAGATGCGAATCGACTTCGGCGGCTCGCGGGAGAGATCATTCGATGGGTCCAAGCTTTCCGATCGTTTGCTGCGAGGGCAGGCGCTAGCCGGTCGCCCGAATCCCGACCTGACAACGGCGGCGGCTTGGCCCAAAATGCCGACTTCTGCCCGCCGCCAAGGAGAAATCCATGCTCGACCGTTTCAAGGTGACTGACGATATCGCCGTGCGGGTGGCGCCGGATGACATGCGCTTCACCGTGGAGAATCTATTCAGGGCCTGCGGCATGCCGGAGAAGGATGCGGTGCAAGCCACGGACGTGCTGATCTACGCCGATGTGCGGGGCGTCGACACGCATGGCGTCAGCAACATGATGCGGGCGTACGTCACGCGTTTTCAGGATGGCATGGTCAATCCGGCGCCGGAGTGGAAGATCACGCGAGATCTGGGCGCCGCGCTGGCGGTGGACTGCGACGGCGGGCTCGGACTGGCGGTCGGACCGCCGGTGATGGACCTCGCCATCGACCGGGCGGGCCAGTACGGCGTCGGCGTCGCAGTGGCCTACAACGGGGGCCACTACGGGGCGGCGGCCTATTTCGCGCATCGTGCGCTCGACCACGCGATGATCGGCATATCGATGACCTCCGGGGGCGTCTCCGGGGCGCCGACCGGGGGCGCTGAACCCTTGCTCGGCCTGAACCCCATCGCCATCGCAGCGCCGGCCGACGAGGAAACGCCGTTCATATTCGACGGGGCCATGAGTTCCGTGGCGGGCAACAAGATTCAGCTACTGCGTCGGATGGGCACCAACCTGGGACCGGGATGGGTGGCGCGCGCGGACGGCACACCGATCATGGAAGAGTCGCCCGTGCCGGACAAATTCATACATTTACCGTTGGGCGCCACGCGGGAAACCGGTTCGCACAAGGGGTACGGCCTCATGGTGATGGTGGAGATTCTGACCTCGATTCTCGGCGGCGACGGCGGGGGCCCCAACCGCAGAAGGCGCGCGACCCACTTCTTCATGGCTCTCGACACCAAGGCGTTCACCGAGCCGGAGACGTTCACGCAGAACATGGACGCCTACCTCGAGCGATTGCGGACCTGCACGCCAGCGCCGGGAGTGGATCGCGTTCTCTATTCCGGCATGCCGGAGCAGGACGCGGAGAACGATCGCACTGCGAACGGCATTCCCTACCATCCGGAAGTGATCGCCTGGTTCACCGAGACGTGTGCGGAGCTGGGGGTGGAGCACCGACTGCCGTAGCAATACTTGTCCGACGTCGACGTCCGGCCCGATGCAGGCATCGTCCGAAGCCCGCTCGGCGAGACCAAGGCGATCCGGACCCTCTTGGTTGACGTCTACAAGGACGCGGGTGGCGGTCAGACGACCCAACCTGCCGACAGCAACTCCGCCTGCTCGATCACCGTCTTGGTGGCGCTCTCCCGCTTGTCCGGCGGGTAGCCGTGCTTTCGCAGGATGCGCCTGACCAGGCGTCGGAGATTGGCGCGAACGTTCTCTCGGAGCGTCCAGTCGATGGTGACGTTGGCGCGTACGGTGGCGACGAGTTCGCGGGCGATGACGCATAGCGTTTCGTCGCCGAGGACCTGCACGGCGCTGCCGTTGGTTTCGAGCGCGTCGTAGAACGCAAGCTCGTCCTCGTTGAGGCCGAGTTCGTCGCCATGTGCGTTGGCCTCGCGCATGGCGCGAGCCAGGTCGATGAGATCCTCGATGACTTGCGCCGCCGAACCACGACTTGAACAGTGCCCGCGCCATCGCCTCGGTCATGCGGCGGTTTAGTGCGATCTTGTCATCCAGCGCACCGAGAAGGCCAGCGATGGCGCGTTGGTCCGCGATGGGCGGGACGGATACGGGCAGTCGATAGAACTCTTCGCGACTCGTCGAGGGGATCGCAGACCCGCTATGCCATGCCGTTGATGTCTTGGGCGAGGAGTGCGTAGTAGGCCCACCTTGTGTCCATCTCCACCCTCGGCTTGAGATAGAACGCCGTGTCAATGACGGAGAATGAACTGGCGGAGAAATGGATACCCCGATACGCGCCCTTGCGGCCCACGATCACGCTTGGGCGCTCGCAGAGGGCCTCGGTATTCCAGCCGATAGGACCATTGGTGCCGAAAACTCGGTACGGTCCGCTGCATTCGCGGTAGCCTTGGAGTGCCCGTCCATACTCCAAGATTGCGAGTTCTCCTCAGCGCCCAGTCCGCCAACCGCCCGAACTTCGGCACTTGGCGTCGGAAGCGAGATCCACATGGTCTCGCTCAATCTCTCGCTGAAACCGCTCGGGCAACCGTGCCCAGTCCCGCGCCTCGACGAGAAACGGGATCGTCGACTCGCAAACCGCGTCCTTGAAGTCGGCCAGTTGCTCGGCCGGGATCTTAGCCAGCCCCGGGGCGCGCAACGCGAGGTCGAGGTCGCTCCCGTCATGGCTGCGACCATTGACCCGGCTTCCATAGGCCCACGCCTCGACACCCGGCAGGTGTTCTCGCAGCAGCGCTTCGAGAACGCCCCGGTGGCGCGGCGAAAGGTGCAGCTGGTCAGCCATCGTCGGCCTGTTCGATCATGTCGGCCAGCGACTTGGCGTCTTCGATGAATCCCGGCAACAGCGGGAGAGTCGCTTCGGCGAAATCCTCGCCGTAGTCATGGGCGGTGTCGTTCCGGTGGTCCCGATATCCGAGCCATCTTTCAACCGCGTCGGTCGCAATGAGGTCGTGACGGGTGGCGTGGCGAAACAGATCCTTGAAGTTCAGCCGGTCCGCCTGGCGGTTGCTGGCGAAGTAGGCGGCGAGGCGTTTGCGCAGAAGCTTGCCGCCCTGTTCGAGGACCAGTTCGAACTCCTTGACGCAGGCGGCGCGGAAGATGTCGTACATGACATCGCCGCTGTCGTCGAGCCGCTCGATGCCCTCGACCGCGCGCTCAAGCGACGCGATGCAACGCCGCAGAAAGGTGGTGTCGATGCTCACTCGCGGGGCGCCCCGAAGCCCAACGAGTCCAGATTGGCGCTGATGGCGGCGTCGAGCCGCGCGCCCTCGGCCTGCTGGTCGCGCAACTCTGCGACCAGCCGCTGCATCTTGTCGGCGAACGGTTCGCCGTCGTCTTCGGCCGGCGGCGCGCCCACATGGCGCCCCGGGGTCAGCACATGGTCGTGTCGGCGCAACTCCTCGAGCGGCACGCTCCGGCAGAAGCCGGGTTCGTCCTCGTAGTCTCGCTCAACGCAGCGCCAGCGATGATAGGTATCCGCGATCCGGTCGATGTCTTCGGCGGTCAGTTCCCGGTGCGTTCGGTCTACCATGCTGCCCAATTCGCGGGCGTCGATGAACTCCACCGATTGCACGAACATCCCGGAGGAGCCGCAGCAGGGATCGTAAACCCGGCCGGAGTAGGGTTCGAGCATCTCCACCAGGAGCCTGACGACGCAGCGCGGCGTGTAGAATTCGCCGCCCTTCCTGCCTTCGGCGCCGGCGAACTGTCCGAGGAAGTGCTCGTAGACGCGGCCGAGGACGTCGTTGGAACGGGCGGCCTCGTCCCCGACCGCGATGTTGCCGATCATGTCGATCAGTTGACCGAGGCGCTGCCTGTCCATTGCGGGGCGGGCGTAGTCCCTGGGAAGGATGTCGCGGAGCGCGGGGTTGTCGCGCTCGACGCCGGCCATGGCGTCGTCCACCAGCTGGCCGATGGCGGATTGTCTGGCCTGCGCCTTGAGATGCGCCCAGCGGGCTTCCGGCGGAACCCAGAAGATGCTCTCGGCTGTGTATTCGTCGGAATCCTCAGCCGCTTCCGAGCCCCACTCGGCGAGCACGGCGGCATGGCGCTCCTCGAAGGCGTCCGAGATGTACTTGAGGAAGATCAGCTCGAGCACGACATGCTTGTACTCGGCGGCGTCCATGGAGCTGCGGAGCGCGTCGGCCATGGACCAGAGTTCGGATTCGTCGATGCCTATGAGCGTGTCGGTCTTCTTCCGGGCGGGTTGCGGTTGTCTGGGGGGCATGGGGACGGATGGCCGTCTGTGGCGTCAACCGCGATTCTAGCAATGAAGAGGCGCAACCGGCATACGACGGAGCGGATCTCCTTGCGGATGCGCGGCAGTACGTCGAGTCGCGGCTCGATGCACCGGAACTCCCGTTCGCGTTGCCGGCTGCCGAGAGTCTGGCTTGTCTCGTCCCTGCGGAGAAAGCGACGCATGGAAGCTCACAGTCCGAATGAACGGGTTTACCCGTGAACTACCAGGTCGACCGCGTCGAGGGACTATCCGCGCGGGTGGCGCAGACTGCTCCTCGGGCGCGGACGCACCATTGTCATATCAGTCCAAATTCAGCCTCACTCCGTACGCCATGGAAATCCCCACGCGACGCAAAGCGGCTCTGGCAAACGAAATGAACCGATGGTACGTTGATCGCGTCTCACAATATCCTCACAGGGGAACCGAGGGAGCTGTTCGTGAACCTCACATTGCGATGTTACGCTCGAAAGTGTGGTCGCCAATGGCATGCGATCTGTACGGATCTCGATGTCGCCGCCGACGGCGCATCGTTCCAGGAGGCGAAGGCGTCTTTGGCTACGTGCATTGAACTCTACCTGGAGGGCATTCGGGAGATGCCAACGGACGAGCAACGACGCCTCCTGACCCGCAGAGCGCCGTGGCATGTGCGCGCCAGGATGGCCGTATTGATGTCGTGGGAGGGCCTTCGTCGCCACGACAGTCGATTTCGTGGGTTTGTCCTGCAATCTCCTTCGCCAGCACCCGTCAGTGCCTAACGAGGTCGAAATTCGCGCCCATCCAGACCGGATTGTCGCTTGATCGACGCGAGCGTCGGCTTCGTGATGTCGTCGCTCTCCTTTCCTGCAATCGTGACGTGCCGAGTTTGTCCACGGACAATGCCGGTGAAACGTCGATGGCTGCCAGACGAATCGAAAGCCGTTGTCCTCCAATATGCGAATGACTTCGCGGACTTTCATGGCCGCATGTGTCCCCTGTTCCTCCGACGATCATCACCGAACCTTAGTGAATTAACCCTTCGGGTGTCCGAAAAGTCGGATCGTCCCAAGTCAGGCCGACGTCCCTCCGATACAGGTCCGAATTCGCGAGCACAACGAACTGATCGGCGAATTCGTCCTTGCGGACAATCTCTGCCGCACCGGCAGCTAGAAGGGCAGCTCGAACAAATGGCTGGATCTGCACGACGTAGGGCTGGAGCCGACGCGCACAGAGTCCCGGGCGATTCACCCACTTGAGTTCCTCCAACAGATGCGTGACAGTCTCATCATCATCGTTCGTACCATGGTAAGGAACGATAATCGGAACCATCGGGGATTCGATCAATCGGAACTTCCCCGCTATTGTCTCGAAAGGGAAGTCGAGGTCTCGTCTACGCTCGCCGAGGAGTCGCAGGATCTGTTTGTCATCGAGGGCCTCTTCGCCCTTGATCCAATACAACTCGGAGAAATAGGCATTGATCGCGTCCAGGGATAGCGGATCCTTGAAGCGCCTCATTACAGTTCGTGCTGCGCTGGCGAACTGGGCAATCTCCGGAGGCGCCCTGCGACCTTCCGCATCCGCCGGCTCGAACACGTAGACCTTGCCAACGGTCGTACTCCCCTCTCGGTTGCAACGACCAGCCGCCTGGATGATGGATTCCAGCCCGGCTTCGGCCCGCCACACTACTGGAAAGTCGACATCAACTCCCGCCTCGACCAGAGATGTGGCGACCAAGATCACCGGGTCACCCTTCTTCAGACGTTTGCGCACCACTTCGAGTCTCTCCCGGCGATGCCGAGCGCACATCAATGTCGTCAGGTGAAAGGCGCCATCGATATTCCCAAGCGACTCGTAAAGGTCTCGTGCGTGACGCCGCGTGTTTACGATGGACAAGGCTTGCCCCGACTCGCGTAGGCGTCTCGACAGCGATGCGTCGTCCATCGTTCCGAGTTGGTTTATCCGCGTACGTTTGAGGGCTTGGTAGAGGCGTCTCGGCTCAGGGGCCAGTTCACGCAGCCTGTCGAAGCCACCGGGAAAACCGTCCTGCTTGGCTAGTGCCGGTTGCGTCGCTGTACAGAGCACAACGCTGGTCCGCCAATTCCGGGCAAGTTCGTCTAGCGCCGTTACACAGGGTCTCAGGAACCCTATCGGCAGTGTCTGCGCTTCGTCCAGGATAACCACGCTATTCGCAATGTTGTGCAGTTTGCGGCACCGCGAGGGGCGGTTCGCGAACAACGTCTCGAAGAACTGCACCGCAGTGGTGACGATGATCGGAGCATCCCAGTTCTCCATGGCAAGCCGCAGCTTGTCTCTCGCCTCCCGGTTCCCGATCCGCTCTTCGTCGAAAGAGCTGTGATGCTCGACCACGAATCCCGCGTCTTCACCCTCGGTCGCCAGAGCATCGCGGAACACCGCCGCCGTCTGTTCGATGATGCTCATGTAGGGAATGACATATATCACCCGGGTTCGGCCATGCCGCACCGCATGGTCAAGGGAGAAGGCAAGCGACGTCAGCGTCTTGCCTCCGCCGGTGGGAACAGTCAGCGTGAATAGCCCTGGCGATTCGCCAGCCTTTCCCCGGGCATGGTCGAGCACTTCTTTCCGCAGATCATTCACCTCACTGCGCACCGCACCAGCTGCCAGTGCTTCCAGGTGAGCATCCAGCCGCTGCAAGAGAACATTCAGCCCAGGGTGTTGACCGCGTGGTCGGGGCTTCCCTTCCAAACCCGCATAGTAGGCCTCGGTGTCGAGGAAATCTGCATCCACCAGCGCCGAGAACACCATGCGGATGAAGAAGGCAAGGGAAAATCCCATTGTCTCCCGGTCGCGTGGTACCAGACGCGGCAAGGCCAACTCCGTGAGGGCGATTTCGTCCCTCCACATCGGATCGAGAGAAGGGATCCGGCTGTCAAGACGGTCAGCAAGTGCGCTGATGCGTTCACCATTCACGCCATTGGCGAGGCCGGCATGGTGGCCCGCGATGCAGAACGCAAGAATTTTGCCGAGGCGTTCGCCATATCGTTCTATTGCCACCTTGGCACCTGCCGTTGCATGGTCGCAGCGAGGACCCCCGGCTAGTCGTCTCTGGAACTCGCGGGTGTACTTGCCCAAGTCGTGAAGTACGCCAGCCGCCCTCCCAAAGTCGCCACAACCCGTGCTGTGGAGAGACTCCGCCGCACGATCACCCGTACCCTGAAGGTGGTCGGAAAGAAGGTGCCAATCCTTCCGATTCGGCAACTCGTTGCTGTGCGCGAAATACGTTGAGCGAAGCACGCGCCAACTCATCTGGTTCGATATGGTTTGTATGAACATACAGTATGGACGCCATGTGTCAACGCAAAAGTCGAACGCCCCTTCTCAAGATTCGAGAGCTGGAACCGAATGCGTCGAACAGTCTGGAGGGCACGAGCGGCTTCGCAAGATTGTCCGCTCGGAGCGTCTTTGGATGTATGCTCTGCCACAGAACACACGGGAGGATCCAATGATCGAAGTCGGAACCACAGCTCCGGATTTCGCCCTCAGAAGCCACGCGGGCGAAGAGGTGTCGCTCAGCCAGTTCAAGGGCGAAAAGTGGGTCGTATTGCATACCTTTCCCCTGGCCTTCACCGGCGGCTGAAGCAGCCAGACCACCAACTTCAACCGTGCGTTGAATCAATTTACCAATGCTGGCGCTGCGCTCATGGGCTTGAGCGTGGATTCCGGCCCGGCCCTGAACGCCTGGTCCACTTCCATGGGCGGCATGCGGCACCCGTTGCTGGCGGACTTCTGGCCCCACGGCGGCGTCGCGAGTTCCCTCGGGATTTTCAATGAGTCGTCGGGCATCGTGAACCGCGCGCTCATCATCATCGACCCCGAAGGCGTCGTGCGGCATACGGAGATTCACCAGGGCACGCTGCCCGACCCCGCGGCGGCGGTGGCCAAACTGGCGGAACTACAGGCAGCCTGACTCGCGGGTCAACCTCGCAACGCGTCGACTCAACGAACGTCTCCTTGAGAGCGCGGCTAGAACAGCCGCGCCTCCAAGGACAGCTTGGTGTTCCGGCCCGGCTGATTGATCGATGGACAGGCGCGCGCCGCCGAGGCGCACATGCCGTTCCAAGTGGATTCAGACAAGCGAGCCAAACTACAATTCCAGCCACATTCCCTGGCGTCACGAACATTCATGTCAACGATCAGACTCAGTGACGAACAAATGCGTCGATTCATCTGTGACGGTGTGTTGTTGCTCGATAGCGTCCCGGACGCCGGCCTGCATCAGACTATTCTCGACAAAGTCCAATACGTGAATACGCATGACAGCGACGTTCGCAACAATATTCTGCCTCGGGTATCGGAGCTTCAGCAGATTATTGATTCACCCACCATCAAGGGCGCCCTGCAAAGCATCCTCGGTGACGACTATATGCTGAGCCCGCACAGACTCTCGGTACCCAGTGAACCGCTTGCGCCAGAGGAACGCAACCTGGAACTGAGCGGCGATGAGAATGGACCGCCCGTGGGCGAAGGCTCCAGGAGTTTTACGATTTGGCACAAAGACAAACTCGACCATACCCGATATCACGTGCCTCGCTTCCTGTTCTTGTTCTACTTCCCTCAAGACACGCCAGTCGAGAGAGGACCGACCAGGGTCATTCCCGGCTCCCACTACTACGATCAAATCACGGATGCGGATCATGCCTTTGCTTACGTACCTGACCAGGTGAAAGCCGGCAGTTGCCTATTGGCAGCCATTGATATCGAGCATGCCGGCATGACCAATCTCACCGATCAGACCCGGCACATGGTCAAGTTCAACTTTAGAAGAACACGCAATCCGCGGGAGCCCAGTTGGAACGGCGGGACCCATGATTGGCAGGCACCCGACGCGTACCTGGGACGCTATGCGCATCACGAGACCTGGGCCCATGTGTGGGACTGGATGCGAGGCATTCGGAACACTGGATTCGAACCCCCGAAAGACATCGACCGCCACCTTTCCAATCTCAATGGCGCAAACCAACAAGCGCGACTTGCGGCGATTTACCTGCTGGGGGCGATGGGTGAACCTGCTCTCGAACCCCTGCTGTCGAGCCTCATGCGCGTTGAAGGTCTGAATCGAATCCTGCCGCGCTATTTTCGGAAAGCCGATGGCGCCGTTGAAACTCGAGGCGATCCGCTCGAGCGGCGCTGGGGCGACGGTGCGTATGTCGTTCAGGACGAGGCATACGCGCTTTCCTGCCTGGGCGAAATCGCCATGGACCCTTTGCTGCGGCTACTCGACCGAGAAGACCCCTGGATCGTCATCAATGCGGCGTTTGCACTGGGCGAAATCGGCAGTCCGGCGGGCCGCGCCGTACCAAAATTGGCAGCTATCCTGGACACGTCCGATGATCGCATCATTCGGGCGGTGCTCGATGCCATCGCCTGTATTGGCGGCAACACCATTGCCGCCCTGCCCGCGATCGAAAAGCTACTACTGATGCCTCGTGAAAGCTGGGGCACGAATCTGAAGTTCGGGGAGGCTATCGTTGGCGATAGGATTCACCTCAAGGCAGTCCACGCGCTGCTGCTCTCCGATCTGGACATAGACGACATGGAAGATCTTCTGCTGGAGATACTTCAGAAACCAACCTCCAATATCGGCCTACCTGCTGTAGCACTTGAGATCTTGACTCGTCGTGGTGGCCCAAGGGGTATTCGTCAGGCGATCGACTACCTTCAGACTCGTCGATGGGATGACACTCGCTGGCCGGAATTTCAATCCGTCGCGTAGGTTTTTCGTTCCACCCATCTCAACGTAAGCCACAGCGGGTGGACTTGCCCGATGGCCTCCGCCCCAGCGCCGGTGGGGTCGCTTCCCGAGGGCACGCGGTACGTCGCCTAGCGTGAGGTGGAGTGGTCGGTGGGGGGAGTAGCGGCCAAAAAAAGAATGAAAAAATACATACTTTTCGATCATGATGGCGTTCTGGTGGATACCGAATTCTGGTATCACAAGGCCGGAGAACGCGCCCTGGCTGAGATCGGATTTACTTTGGACAAAGATCAGTACCTCCGGGACATGACCCAGAGCATGGGCACTTGGGCCCAAGCCAGAGCGGCAGGTATTGATGAACAGACAATCGACAGGCAGCGCGAGGTCCGCAATGTCTATTATCAGGAATACCTGAGAACAGAAGCCATCGAGATTGAAGGCGTTGTTGAAACTCTTGCTGAACTGTCAAAATACGTCCACATGGCCATCGTGACGACCGCAAAACGTGCGGATTTTGAAATTATCCATGAAAAGCGCAAGATTAGAAAATTCATGGATTTCATCCTTGTTCGAGAAGACTACAAACTCGCCAAGCCGCACCCGGAACCATACCTAACTGGTTTAAAGAGCTTCGGCGCCACCAAAGAAGAGACCCTGGTTGTAGAGGATTCATCCAGAGGGCTGAACTCAGCCGTGGCGGCCGGTATTGACTGTACCATTGTCTATAACGATTTCACAAAATCACATGACTTCTCACAGGCCAGCTATCGAATCGCAACTCTAATTGAACTAAAGGATATCATCCTGAGTGTTACCTGAAGGTGCGCTTATCGCGTTGGGCGGCTTCACAGATGGTGGCGGCGTGGAGCGAAAGCCCGGCAATCACGACCTCGCCGAGGTGCGCGAGCGGATCCGGCGCTACGTCGAGGAGTTCGCCCGCGACGGCACGCGCATCACCGGCAATCGCGACTTCGCCTGATCCGTGAACGTCTATATTGCCCGTCACGGAGAGACGGTCTGGAACACCGAGGGCCGGTACCAGGGCCGGCTCGACTCACCACTCACCGACACGGGCCGGGCGCAGGCCCGCTCGACCGCGGAGACGATGCGCGGCCGTGGCGTGGAGCGCCTGCTGTGCAGCCCGCTCGGTCGGGCGCGGGCGACCGAGCGCGTGGCGGAGCGCGCCCTCGGCCTGGCGGCCGAGATCGACCCCGACCTGGCCGAGTCCGACTTCGGCCGCTGGCAAGGACTGACCCGGGCCGAGGTGGAGGCGGCTTACCCGGGCGAGCTGGCGCGGCGCGGGGAGGACCGCCTGCACTACCGACCGCCGGACGGCGAGTCGATGGCCGACATGCTCGTGCGGGCGCGCGCGGTGGCCGGCCGGCTGGACCGGCGCACCACGCTGATCGTCGCCCATTCCACGATCAACCGCGTCCTGGTCGCGGCCCTGCTCGGCTGGGAGGATCGGATCGCGGACATCTACCAGCCGCATCACGTGATCTACCGCATCGACCGGGCCGGCGGCTCCACCGGGGTCGCCCACCTCATCGATGGCGTCTCACATGACGGCGCCTGCACCTCCGGCTGGAACTGAGCGCGAACGCCGATGGACGACCGCATGATCATGTTTACGGCAGATGAACTGGAGCGCGCGGATCTCAAGCCGGAATTTCTGCACGAGCAGATCCGCGACCTGACGAGCGCCCCGCTTTACGTGATCCGCGACGACCTCGGGACGCCGCCCCGATGACGCACCTGGGGAGCGACGTCCGCCTCCTCCTGGGCAGCACGAACCGCCGAAAGATCCGGTAATG
Source organism: Pseudomonadales bacterium (assembly GCA_963668365.1). Classification (GTDB taxonomy): domain Bacteria; phylum Pseudomonadota; class Gammaproteobacteria; order Pseudomonadales; family Azotimanducaceae; genus VXNE01. The sequence goes on along the minus strand of OY764266.1, from coordinate 1,490,359 downwards.
GCACCTGATGCTGGACCAGATCGCCGCGGAGCCGTATACGGATCCTCGTCCTGCAAAAGGTCGTCGGATGTCCAGATAGTTGGGGGCCTTTTCCCGCAGACGGCAACCAGACCGCCGCTATCTCTAGTTGCGGGGTCGGCCGTTTATTGACGGATACCCGCCTTTTATTTATCGAATACCTTCAGGGCATCGTCATACTGCCCGGCATAAAATTCGCCATCTTCACTCAGTTTCGTCATCCGCTCCCGCAGTGCCTTGAGTTCTGACCCCGCCTCGACATCACCTTGTAGAGTATCGATGACGAGCAACCAACCTTGATGCATCAATGCCGCCTCTTCGCTGCTACCTTCTTCACCAAGAACTGACGCCCGCGAGAACAGTGAACGGGCGGCGGCGTAATTTTGAGCTGCCAGTTCATGCGCAGCGGCTATCCAGATGGCTATGGTATTTGCTTCGACATTGGAGAATATGGATATGGACAGGATAAACGCAGAACTGAGGCTCAGCGCCGAACCGAACCGCTGGATCAGGGTGATCGACAGGCCCTGTCCTTGGACCGGAATAAGGCCATGCTCGCAAGATCGTACGCAGGAGTTTTGGAAGGCAACGCACACCCCATTGGCGCGACCCGCTCGCGTGACTTCAACCGAGGAACCAGGGCAGCACGTCGAATCCCTTGAATCGAAACCGCGTCTTGCCGCCGTGGACAAGCAAACCGCCGGTGGTCGGGTTATCCGCAAGGCCCGTCCACCACTCCAGGTTCCGCACCGCGTCGGCGGGAACGGTCTCCCCGGATTTGACCTCGACGGGGACGAGTCTGCCGCCCAGGTCGATCAGCGCATCGATCTCGTGAGCAGTCGCATCGCGCCAGAAGTAGATTGGCGCCTCGCGGCGGCGATTGGCGAAACTCTTGATGAGTTCAGACACGACGAACGACTCGAAGATCGCTCCCCTCAGCGGGTGCCGCGCCAACGTGTGTGCGTCCGGGATGTCCAGTAGATAGCAAACAAGCCCGGTGTCGAGAAAGTGCAGGCGAGATCGTTTGCGCAGCCGCTTGCGGAAGTTGGCGTGATGTGGCGGCAAGGCGGTGGCCAGATAGCCGATCTCCAGGACATTCAGCCACCGGCGAGCGGTTTGCTGACCTACGCCGACATCGCTCGCCAGCCGGCTCAGGTTCAGTTCCGTCGCGGTGCTGGCAGCGGCCAGCCGGACAAAATTCTCGAAAGCGCGCAGGTCCGACACCGCCAGGACTTCGCTGAGATCACGTTCGACGTAGGTTCGAAAGTAGTCGCCGAGCCATTCGCGAGGCGACAGGTTCCGGTCGTGTATCCGCGGATAGAATCCTCGAAACAGAATCTCCCAGCGGTCGGCTTTGGGCACGGCGGCCGTCGACTCCGGCAACCGCGCAGGATCGAACAGGTCCCTTTCAAGCAACTCCGGCAACGAAAACGGAAACAGCCGCAGCAACGCGGTACGACCGGCGAGCGTCTGCGAGACCGATTCCATCAGCAGCATATTCTGTGAACCCGCGAGGACAAATCGCCCGGGGCGCGGATTCTCGTCGACGGCGACCTGTATGTATGACAACAGGTCGGGCGCCCGTTGTATCTCGTCGATAACCAAGTCGTTTTCCGAGGCAAGGAAACCGCGTGGATCCTCAATGGCTCGCGACCTGACATCGGGAGCTTCAAGGGAGAGATACTCGTGGTCGGGGAACAGCATCTGGCAGAGGGTCGTCTTGCCCGATTGCCTCGGCCCCATGAGCGTCACGACGGGATTCTGGGCCGCTGCGGACAGCACGGACTCGGATAGGTGGCGGGCGAGCATGGGCAAAGATTTTCCCGGCCCAATGCAACAATGTCAAATTGATGATTGAATAATCAAATTGACATTCCCAGTATCCCGAACCTGGCCCTGGTCAAAACCGGCGCCGGCGCGTGGTCAGGTCCCGCACTATCTCCCGCGCCGCGTTTCGGCCCGGCAGGCCTGTCACCCCGCCGCCGGGGTGTGCGCCGGCACCGCAATGGTAGAGCCCGGAGATCGGACCCCGGTATGCGGCATAGCCCATGATTGGCCGGTTCGACCACAACTGGTCGGGGGTCATGGCGCCGTGGAAGATGTCGCCCCCGGGTAGCCCGAAGCGTTGCTCCAGGTCCGCTGGTGTCAGCACCTGCCGGGCGATCACCGCATCGCTGAAGTTCGGCGCAAAGCGGTCGATGGTGGCGAATACCGTATCGGCGGCGGCATCCCGGCACGTTTCCCAGTCCCGGTCGCGGGGGAAGTGCTGGCAGAACAGGCTCGCGACGTGGCGTCCGGGGGGTGCGAGGGAATCATCCAAGGTGGACGGGATGAGCATTTCTATCACCGGTAACTGTGAGAAGTCGGCGCGACGGGCATCGAGATAGGCGTTCTCCAGGTACTCCATGGTCGGACCGATGACGATCCCGGAGCGGTGGTGATCCGCAGCCTCGATCCCCGGCCGGCAAGCGAAGTCTGGCAGTTCCGCCAGCGCCACGTTCATGCGCAAGACCGCCGACTCGGTGCGCGTGGCACGTATGCGACGCAGGAACTCATCGCCAAGGTGCACATCACGAACAAGATCGAGATAAAGGTGTTTCGGCGCGGCATTGGCTGCGATCGCGCGACCTCGGCGCGTCGAACCGTCGGCAAGCACGACGCCGGCCGCGCGGCCATCCTCCACAACCACTTCGGTCACCTCGGACTCCGTTTCGACATTCACTCCCAGCGCCAGCGCTTCCGCCAGCATCGCCTCGCTGATCGCGCCCATCCCGCCAATCGCGTGGACCCAGGCGCCGCGGACCCCGTCGATCTCTCCCAGCGCGTGATGCAGGAGGCCGTAGGCGGTGCCGGGAGCGTGGGGCGACGCGAAGTTGCCCACCACGGCATCGAACGCCAGCGCCGCCTTTACGTGGTCGTTCTCGAACCACATGTCGAGGAGGTCCGCGACGGGTTTCAGAAACAGGTCGTTGAGATCACGACGACGCTCCATCGACAATCCCACAACGCTGATGGCGGCGAGTCCCGCATTGACCCAGTCCATGACGCCGCCGCCCACGTTCGGCGGCGTACGGCCCATCTGTCGGCGCACGATGTCCCCCACCTCTCGAACCATGGCGCGAAAGCCTGCGAGGGCGCGGCCGTCGTTGGCCGAGAAGCGGGCGAACTCGCGAGCGGTCGCTGCGTCATCGTTGTGGATCGTCAACGACTCGCGTTCCGACAACGGCAGAAAATTCGCCTGCGGCCGGGGCACGAAGCGAAGACCGTGGGACTTGAGGCGCAGATCGCGGATGACTTCCGGAGCGAGCAGACTCACGGTGTAACTGGCCGTCGAATTGCGGAAACCAGGATGGAACTCTTCCGTCACCGCGGCACCGCCGACGATGGACCGCCGTTCCAGCACGCGCACGCTCAATCCGGCCTTGGCGAGGTAGCAGGCGCAGACGAGACCGTTGTGGCCGCCGCCGATGATGACGACATCCACGTTGCCCGAGGATGTCATTCCCCGAGGCCTTCGACCGCGCCGCTCACCCCATCATCCGGGGCAGCCAAAGAACAATGCCCGGCCACGCCAGCAACACGGCGACTGTCAGCACGTCGGCAACAAAGAACGGGCCGATGCCCCGAAACACTTCCTGCACCGGTTTGGCCCAATTGCAGAGGTGTCAGCATTAGCAAAGGCTCCCCCAAGAATGGGCAGAATCCTAGCCCAACGGCGGCGATGGCCTACAGAAACATCCACGGCACATCACTAACCTGACACGTACGGTCCTGCGAGGATCTCAGCAGCAACGATCCGAACACTAAAGCGATCTTCGTCTTTCCGCGTATGTGCACGATGCGCTATCGTACCGGTATTAGGGACAGACCTTGGAGTTCATGCGGCAAGTGTCGAATTTCGTGATCCTGCCCGATCTCTCACAGTCGAGTCTGATGATCTTGCGCGTGGCCGTGCTGGCGATAGCAGGATCATGCGGTGCAGTCATTCGATCTCTTCGACGTGTCTGGAGTTGACCCAATCAGGACATCTTCAATACCCGCGGTTAATGTTGCGTCGGTTCCCCAGCGCAGCCCGCTACGATATCCGGGTGGCAAGACTTGGCTGATCCCTCACGTTCGAGCTTGGCTGCAGAGCCAAAAGAACAAGCCGAGATTGCTCATTGAGCCCTTTGCCGGGGGTGGAACCGTTTCCCTTACCGCCGTCATGGAAGGTCTAGTTGACCGTTGTCTCATGGCCGAGATTGATCGGGATGTTGCGGCTTTTTGGCACGCTGCCCTCCGCTACGGCCCATTAGTCAAGAGTCGTGTTCGCTCCTTCGACCCAACTCGGGACGCTGTGACCACCCTCGCTACGACTCGGCCTCGTGACATCGTCGAACACGGCTTTCGAACTCTCGTACTCAACAGGACTCGACGGGGCGGCATATTGGCGCCAGGAGCATCACTTAACCGGACCGGCGAAAATGGGAGGGGCATCGCTTCTCGGTGGTATCCCGAGACCACCGCCAAGCGTCTCGACGCAATCAGCAAGTATTCCAAACATATCGGGTTCTGCGAGACAGATGGCTTGCAGTTGCTGGAGACCCTGCTCGATGGCGTAGCGGCGAATACCGTCGCGTTCATCGACCCTCCGTACACTGCCGGCGGCAAACGAGCTGGCAAAAGGCTATATGCTCACAATGAAGTAGACCACTCAGCACTATTCACGATCCTCGCCAAGAGCAACGCAGATTTTCTCATGACATACGACTATGCCCCTCCAATCGTTGCCTTGATCGAGAAGCACGGTTTCAATGTGGTCCAAGTCACCATGAAAAACACTCACCACGCCAGAGTGCCCGAGTTGGTTGTCACTCGGCGAGCAGTCTTTTAGAACGGTCTCCGCAATGGTAGCCACACGTTTCGGCATCTGTGAGTGGTACGGCAAACCGTTCTTGGGTCTGCCGCCAAACGACAGACAAGCTCTGGCAGACACTGCATTGAGTGAAAGAGAGGAACGCCGCCAGATCCCATGTCCGTTCCAAACAGGAACACCGCCATGCCGCAAGAGCGGCGGCGTTTGCACCATACAACGCTATCGCCAGGATGCGGATGGTCAGATCGGCGCTGAGGAAGGAAATCCAGTGGTAGTCTGTCCCGCACGGTTTTCCCAAGATGAATTGCCGATTCGATGGCTCGCCGAAATCGTTGGGTTCCAACCCGATGAGACCCTGCTTGCCCGAGAGGTCGCTTTCATGCGCGGCACTCGCACCGACAAGCCAGCCGGAAAGATCGATCTCGTTGTAGCCAGGACTTCAAGTCGCGACATCGATTGGTACGGGCTGGAAATCCAAGCCGTCTACTTTTCCGGTCGAGGCATGCGTTCGGATTTTGAGAGCATTCGATCTTCAACCAACGCTAGGCCACCGTTTCCAGACGCTATTCGCAGACCGGATTGGCGCTCCTCAAGCGCAAAGCGCCTGATGCCACAACTCCAGATCAAGGTTCCAACTCTCCGTCGCTGGGGATCGAAAATGGCCGTCGTCGTGGATCGGCAATTTTTCGAATCCATAGGCGGGCCAAGTCCAAACCCTAGCCACGACCTTGGTGATGGCGACATTGTCTGGATGGTGGTCGACTTGTCGCGCGACGATGCGGGAAATCTGCAACTAAGGCGCGCCCATTGGGAAGTGCTTACGTTGGAGGATTCAAGCGACAAACTTCTTGCCGCTGAAACAGTACGACGAGACCAATTCTTGGATTCGCTCACCGGGAAGCTGCGACCTGTCTGGGCGCACAAAGGATCTGCTAATGCTCCCCACCAACAAAGTTAGAAACAGCCCGCTCTAGAGGGATTTATTGGATGGATACCAATGTCGGCACGTCACTGAAGACCTCCGATCTCGCGTTTGACTTCAAGAACCCTCGACTAACAGAGTTCAACCTGACACCTACCACGTCAGAAGCTGAAGTCGTTCGCGTCTTGTGGGAAACCATGGACGTTAAAGAGCTAGTAATGTCCATAGCGGCCAGTGGTTTCTTTCAGCATGAGCCAATAATAGTTGCTCACGAGGATGGCCAAAATGTGGTCATTGAGGGAAATCGCCGTCTCGCTGCAGTCAAAGTTCTGCTTGATCCTCAACTTGCTAAAGAAATCGATGCGGATGTACCAAAGATTTCGAGGAGTTCCAGAGACGCTCTAGACACGCTTCCCGTGCTGATGGATACACGGGAGTCCGCTTGGCGCTATCTTGGCTTCAAGCACGTTAACGGTCCTGCTAAGTGGACTAGCTACGCTAAAGCACGTTACATCTCCGATGTGCATCGAGTATTTGGGATAAAGCTCGAGGAAATCGCAGGCCAAATCGGAGATACGCACAGAACCGTCCAAAGGCTATTTCGCGGACTAATGGTGATAGAACAGGCGGAAGGCCTAGGCATTTTTAGTCGAGATGATCGATGGCGAAGCCACTTTTCGTTTTCGCACCTTTACACCGGCCTCAGCTATCCTGGAATCAGTGACTTTATTGGCCTGCGGCCGGAGACAGAAGAGCAGTTGGAGCCGGTCCCAACCGAAAAGAAGGATGAACTACGCGAGCTTTGCCTCTGGTTGTATGGAAGCAAAAAGGAGAGAATTCCTCCCGTTATCGAGACACAGAATCCTCATCTTCGGCAGCTCAATTCCGTTTTGGAACATAGAGAAGCCATCGCTGTTCTTCGAGGTCGCCATGGTCTAGCAACCGCTTACGAGTCAAGCCGTCCATCGTCGACTGTTTTCGAACGCTCTTTGCTTGACGCCAAGACCCATTTGCAGAAAGCCCGCGGCATGCTATCCACAGGATATGACGGATCTAACGAACTTCTTGCGGTTGCCAACGACGTCGTGGTTCTGGCAAGTGACCTTCACTCGGAAATGGCACGAAAACGAAACCGTGGAAAGACAGCAAGTGCCACGGAGGGCGGTTGATGTTCAAATGGCCCGAAGCACCAACCGTTAATTCAAATGCAAACGAACTCATGGATTTCGCTGAGATGGCTGCTTGGCGGAACCGTAGTATGGCCAAGACGGAATTGGCCAAGCTCATTGGTAGACTTGACGAAAACGACTATGCTGACGGGGTACCCGAAGAAGACGAATACGACAGAGTCATCGACGAAGCGTACCTCGAGGCCGAGCAAAGACTCGATGCATGCAGAAATGGCTACCCATTTGAAGTCGTAGGATATGGACATACACTTCGTGTTAGCACCAGGGGCTTGCAGCACCAGCAATTGATCTACAAATACCTACTGTTGGCGACTCGGCTCAACATGAAGGACAACCGTACTCACGCGCAAATTGATGGCACCCATCTTTTGGAACAACTCGCCGCAGAAGTAGCTCGGGGATACCTCGGTGCGCGCGCCGACTGCTTAGTCTTCGGAACGTCTTCGAAGGACAAGAATTTCGCTGCAAAAATTGACACTCTATGCGGACAATTGGAAGAAGGTGGTGGCTTCGAGAACCGTGATTTGGACCCACCGACCGCCAAGGACGGAAAACTGGATGTAGTGGCTTGGAAACATTTCGCGGATGGTAAGCCCGGAAAGCTCATTGCTTTCGGTCAATGCAAAACGGGTACAAGTTATCACGATACATTGACGCAACTTCAACCTCGCACGTTCTGCGAAAAATGGCTGCGATCTTCTCCAGTTGTACCTCCAGTACGTATGTTTTTTGTGGCAGAGGCACTGTCTCGAAGTCATTGGTCTACCATGGCGCGGGACGCCGGTATACTATTTGATAGGTGCCGTATCGTCGATTTCGCAGATAATGTCAGCACAGAAGTATTGGAAAAGGTGCGGGCCTGGACCCACGCCGCCGCAGAGTCAGAATCGCTTGTTTCGTGAATTAGACATGCTTCATGCCACCGGAACAAACTCATCATGGGGTCCGCGTTCGCTCACCCCATCATTCTCGGTAGCCACAGGACGATTTCGGGCACCGCCAGCAACACGGCGACGGTCAGCACGTCGGCAACAAAGAACGGGCCGATGCCGCGAAACACATCCTGCAGCGGTATCGCGAGCGAGGTGCCGCTGTCGTCGCGCAAACCCCGCGCGACACCCGCGACAACGAAACAGTTGAGTCCGATGGGCGGCGTGATGAGGCATATTTCCGCCATCTTGACGACCACGATGCCGAACCAGATGGGGTCGTAGCCGAGCGCGATCACGGCCGGATATACCACCGGCAGCGTCAGCACCAGCATGCCGATGGCGTCCATGAACATGCCGAGCACGGCGTAGGCCAGCAGGATGCAGACGACAATCAGAAGCGGGGGCATGTCGAGGGTGACCACCCAGTCCGCGAAAGCTCCCGGCAGTCCGGCGAAACCGAGGAAGCGCACGAACAGGAATACGCCCCAGATCAGCGTGAATATCATTACCGTGAGCTTGGCGGTCTCCATCAGGGCTTCCCGAAGGCGGCTGCCCATCTGCTTGACGGAACGCTCCCTGTACGCGCGGATGGCGTAGAGGCAGAACACCACGGCGGCGCCGAGGGCGCCGGCTTCGGTGGGCGTCGCGGCGCCGGAGTAGAGCGCCCCGAAGATGATGCCGACGACCAGGAATATGGGCAGCGCGCCGGGCAGACTGGCGAAGCGCTGCCGCCACGTGAAGCCGCCGATCGAGCGCCCGAGGTCGGGGCGGAATGCGCACATGCCGACGATCAGGCCGGCATAGATCAGGACCGAGACGACACCGGGAAGCAACCCCGCAAGCAACAGCTTGCCCACCGACTCCTCGACGATGATGGCGTAGATCACGAGGATCGCGGACGGCGGTATCAGCGATGCCAGCGTGCCGCCCGCCGCGATGACGCCCGCCGTCAGGCGTTTGCTGTAGCGGTTCTGGAGCATGTCCGGAATGGCGACCCGGGAAAACACCGCGGCCGTCGCCGTCGACGCACCGGATACCGCAGCGAAGCCGGCGCTGGCGAACACCGTGGACACCGCCAGTCCCCCGGGCACCCACCCCACCCAACGGCGTGCCGCCTCGAACAATCGCGTCGTCAGGCCGGCGTGGAAAGCCAAGAAGCCGATGAGGATGAAGAGCGGCAGAACGGACAGCGGATAGGTTACGGTCTTGGAATGCGGAATGGTGCCCGCCACGGCCGCCGCCACGTTCCATCCCTTCAGCGCCAGCAGCCCAAGAAAACCGGTCAGCGCGGCGGCGATGTAGACGCGAACCCCAAGGGCGACCAAGGTGACAAGCAGGATGACGCCCGCTATGCCCGCCCATAGTTCGCTGATCCCGCTCATCGCAACGCCTCGCTGTCGCTGTCCGAAAGTCGAATCTCGGCTTCCGCCTGGGCGGCCGCGTCCTGGATGGTCGGCACCGCGACAGGTTCCATCCATGGATGCAGCACCAAGCGCCAGTAACCCGCCAACTGGACCAGCAACCGGATCAGCAGGACGGACAGGGCCACGGGGACAATGAGTTTCGCCGGCCAGGTCACGAGTTCGATGTCGATCGTGCTGTCGCCGAAGTCGAACGCGCGCTCGAAGTGCCGCCATGAATAGGGAATGAGCACGCCGACGATGAACGCGGCCAGCGCCGTTCCCAGCATCTCGGTCAACCAAAGCCAGCGGCCCCTGAGACGGGCAACCAGGATTTCCATGCGCACATGCGCCCCGACGCGCTGCACGTAGGCGATGGACAGGACGGCGAAGCCCACCATCGACACTTCCACGACATCGATGTAGCCGAAGATCGGCGCGTCGAACACCGTGCGCAGGAGTATCTGGGCGACGCCGAGCAACATCAGCGCGAAGATCAGTATGCCCGCGCAGAGGTTGAGGCCGTTCTCGACCAGGCCGAGGTGGCGGTCAGTCCATTGCAGGCGGCGACCGAAGGTGTCGTTCACGGTGCCCCACAGCCGGCGCCTTCGGCGCCGGTGTATTTCCTGCGAGGGGCATCCCCTCTCGCTGCCTTTCTCTGCGAGGGACACCCTCGCGCTCCGCGGCTGAGGGCTCTCTTCTTGCGAGGGGTGCCCCCTCGCGCTCCGCGGCTGAGGGCTCCGGCCCGGTCCCGCTCGTCGTCCATGGAAAGTCGTTGGGACTTATTCAATCGGGGCTCGGCCTTACGGGTAGGTCTGCCCCACCGCTTCGAATACGGCTTCCACCAATCCCGAAGAGTCGAATCGACTCGCGTTCTCGGAGATCCAGGCGTCGATCACCGGTCGCCCCGCCCGCGCACGGAACTGGGCCAGTTGCGCCTCGGTATAGCGGATCTCCCGAAGCGTTTCCTTCAGCATCGGCAGGTTTTCGGCATCAACATCGACGTACGCCTGGATCTGTGCGGCGATAACCTCCTCCTTCACGTCCGCCAACAGTTGCTTGTACTGTGGCGGGAGCGCCTCGTAGGCGCTGATGCCGAACACGAGCGGACAGTCGGCCGTTCCAGGGGAGAGGTTTCCCGTGAACCACTCGGACACCTCGTGGATACGGTAGGAGACATGGCCATAGGTGAACGGGAACGACGCGGCGTCCATGGTGCCCTGCTGCACGCCCGTATAGACCTCCGTGGCCGTGGAACTGGCAGGCGTTGCGCCGAGCAGCTTCATGGCCTGGCCCAGACCGCCTCCGGCGCGCACGGTCAAGCCCTTCCAGCCATCGAGACCGGCGGGCGGTTCACCTCGGCCGAGGAGTTCGTACTGCGGCAGGAAGGTGGAGGTGTAGATCATGGCGTTCCACCGCGCCATTTCCCTGGCGACCGCCGGGTGGGCATACACGGCTTCGCGAATGCGGCGGTTGGCGTCCCAGTCCGCCATCGGCAGGAACGGCATGGTCAACACCATCAGCGCCGGGTTCTTCCGCGGATGATAGAAGTTGCAGAACATCGCCGCCTGGAACGCTTCGATGGCGATGCCGTCGAGGTTCTCCCGAGATTTGGACAGCGCTTCGCCGTAGTGCAGCGTCATCCGCCAGGCGCCGCCGGTCCTTTTCTCGACGACCGCGGCCAACGCGTCCGCGACCGCGGTGCCGGCGCGCGGCTTGCCCCACAGCGAGACGTCCCACGTCAGTCGCGGGCCATCGACCGTCGCGCCCGAGGCTGTGCCCAGCCCAGATGCGACAAGCACGGTCAAGAAAAAGAGGCGCACGACGCCCGCGCCGAAAGGTCTCATGGGGTTTCCCGTTGACGTGTCAAACGAGTGTGGTGACGCGCCTCGAACGTGTCAAGACTGGATGGACTCTCGCTACGGCGAGGCGAACTCCGGGCCCGTGAGCCATTCCGCGGGGAAACGTTCGACGACTTCCCGTATCGCCGCGTCGGACCTCGGATACTGCCCCTTGTCATCCGTGTCCGCGATCCAATCATCGAGCGCGGCGCGCATAGCATCCAGGTGTTCCGCGTAGGCCGCATCGCCGGCCAGGTTGACCACTTCGTCAGGATCGTTTTGCAGGTCATAAAGCTCTTCCGCCGGCCGCGGTCCATAGAGCGCCGCCTGTGCGGGCGTCAGTTCACCGCGTTCGTACATGGCCCGAATCTGGCCAAACCAGCCAGCCCTCTCCCGATAGCCCATCTGGTACAGCGGCCGGTCGGTCATGAAGTTGCGGATGTAGTGGAAGCGATCGCCCATCACCGAGCGTACGCGGTCGATCATGTTCGACATGCGGTCCTGCGAAGAAAACACATACGGGCGCCGGTAGTCCGGGGCGAAAAGGTTCTTCGCATCCATGGATTCCGGAATCTCCAGCCCCGCGAGGGCGAGCGAGGTCGCCGCCACGTCCATCAGGCTCACGGCATCGGACCGGCGCGTGCCGGGCTTTACGATGTCCTTCAATCCCGGCGCCGCGATGATGAGCGGCACGTGCAAGCCTTCCACGTAGCAGTACTCCTTGCTGCGCGGCAGGTTCGAACCGTGGTCGCTGAACAGGAAGACAACCGTGTTTTCCCACAGTCCGTCGGCCTTGAGCCTCGCGAGCAGTTCTCCCACAGCCTGGTCGGTCATGACGACGGTGCCCAAGTGGTCCGCGATCCTGTTCCGGATATCGGGAATGTCGGGGTATTGCGGCGGGACCACGACCGACGCCGGATCGACAGGCTTGACACCCAACTTCGGCAACCCCGCTTCCATGGCGGCGATGGCCTTGCCGCCTTGCGTGCCTTGCTGGCCAAAAAACGGCGTGCCGTCCGCGACGTCACGCCAGTCGCCGCCGCCCCTCAGGCCCTTCATTTCAGCCGTGTACGATGGGACAACGCTCTTATCGGCCGATGTGCTCGATTTCCCGCCCGTGTCAGCGCCTGGCTCCTGTCCTTCTCGCGGCATCTTTGTCTGCGACGTGTCGTTCCCGATGGAGTACAAATCCAACCGGTCGTAGCTGAAGTTGTAGTCGTCCTTGCCGTTGTTGTAGGTCGCGTAGCCAGCTTGCCGAAACAGTTCCGGGACTGTCTCGACGTTCTCCGGCAGATGAATCTGCGCGTATGGGACGCGACCCGATCGCTGGTCGTGCGCGCCGATGCGAATCGGATACATGCCCGTGATCTGCGCCGACCGGCTGGGACTGCAAACGGGATTCGCCGCGTACGCCCGCTCGAACACGACGCCCTCGCGCGCGAGCGCGTCGATGTTCGGCGTCTCTACTCGCGTTTCGCCGTAGGTTCCGTACCAGGAACTCTGATCCTCGACGTAGATCCAAAGGATGTTCGGCTGTTGCGGGGCGGGCTCGGCGACCGCCATTCCCGCCAACCACGCCAGGGCGAAGCCGCACAGGCGCAACCATTGCTTGCTTCTCATCTACGCTTTCCCTCGGCTCTGCGGACAAGGGTCCATGATAGCGACATCCGGCAACCCGAGTCGGAGCCGGCGGCGCTGTTCGCAGCGAGGTCTAGTCGAGGGCAACTCCACCGGGATCGCTTCGCGCCGCGAGCCGGGACTCCTCTTCCCGCAACCGGCTCTGCTGTTGGCGCAACTCGCTTCTGAGCGCTTCCAAATGCTGCGTCTGGTCGGTCAATCGCCGGCGCACCGACTCGAGCGCGAGCTTCTCTTCCTCCATCGTGGCACGCAGCCGATCCACCGCTTCGCGTTCGTATCGGACGCGCTCGCGCTCCTGCGCAGCGATCTCTGCCGCCGAAGGCACGTTCATCAGGGGGTCATGGGCGTATTCCAGCATCGTCGCGCGATCTTCGAAATCCAGTTCCGCGCCAGCGAAGTAGTCTTCCCAGAACTGTTTGTGCGCCATCCTCAGCCGCAGACTCTCCGTTGCGCCCGGACGAGGTACGTAGAAGAGCTTCACCCGAAGATCCGAACGCGCCTGTATGGGAGCGCCCATCAGGGCGGTCTCTCCCTCGCGCGACTCCACGAAATGCCCGAAGTCCCAGTCTTCCCAACGAAGATCCAGGTGCGAATACCACCCGGAGTGCTGCATCATGTCCGAAAATACATAAAGTGATCGCGATCCCGCGATGTCTTCGAGATCGCTGAAGGTGTCCTCCAGCGCCTCGACCAGGTGGGCATTGGCAACCCGGCTGTCCTGACCCTGCTCGACGAGCACATCGATCCGGCGCTGCAGGGCATCGCGCTGCGAGCAGAACCGGCTGGCATCGTCGCGCAATGATGGGGACGCCTGGGCCGGCACATCGTCGCAGTCCCGCGGCCCGTTGCCGTTGCCCTGGTCCTTGGCGGTGGCGACCACCAGATCCGCGTTGTCGTAAGGCTTGCACAGGCGCCCGAGCAGCATTCGGGGCGATTCGGCATATCGCGTGAGCGCGAATACCTTCAGTTCGGTGTTCGCCTCGAGATCGCGGGTCACATCGCGCAGCAGGTTGCCGGGAAGCGAACCATACGCGGGGCTCAGGGGCTTGCGAAGGTCAAGCAAATAGACGGCGTGACCCGCGATGTCGTTCGGCTGGACCAGGCAAACATCATCCTCCGACGTGCCGTTGAGCGTACTTCGCAGATACGGCCCAAGGAAGAGAAGCACCGGAATCGGCAAAAGAATGAACAACAGGAGGTTCCACCGAACACGTCCGAAGTCCGGTTCCCGCATCTCGGGCTTTCGCGCCGCCCATCTATATCTCGCGCTCATTGAAATAGCCTATCCATGAGTTACGCCGGCATGCCCGGCAGCGTTATTCGCGTCACTGTTCCTCCGCCCGGCATGGAACTGACCGAAATCGTCCCGCCGTATTTCTCCACCAGGTAGTTCGTAGACGTCAGCCCCACGCCGGTTCGACCATTGGTCGCGGTATAGAAGGGTTCGAACATGCTTTCGCGCACGTCCGCCGACATGCCGACACCGTTATCGATAATCGTGATGGACGCCTTGTCGTTCTCTCCGCTCGTCGCAATCCGGATTTCGCCCCTGTCGTCTTCCTCCTTCTCCTGAATTGCCTGCGCCGAGTTCTCGACAACTTTTTCCAGCATCAGGCAGATTTCCGTCCTCGATGCGAAGATGTCGGGCACGTCGCCGCGATCCACCTCGACCGTCGCGACGTCTTCGGCCTGCGCGGCGGCGACGACTTCCTCGATGCAATCGTTGATGTCGAGCAAGCTGTAGCTCACCTCGCCCTGGCGCTTGGAAAAGGCCGACAGGCGTTCCGAGACCTCCGCGATTTCCGATGCCCGGGCGCGCACCCTGCCGACGATGGTGTTGGCCGACGCCACGACACCCGCACGTTCCGCATCGCTCTGAGACTCCTCGATCTTGTCGTTCTCCTCGCTGAGCGATTCCATATCCGTTGCGATCTCGTCGGCGGTCGCGGCAAGCCGCTTGCCGACGATGTCCACGAGTATCTTGTGTGACATCAAGAGCCTGGCATTCGCGGAGACATCGTCGTCAGCCGCCTCGTTGGCCCTTGCCGCCGGTTCAGCGCCGGCCGTCTCCGGTTCCCCGGCGACCGCTACGGAACGCTCGGCAGCGGTTGCCGATTCGGCACCCGCGCCGACCGCCTCCGCGACAGTGGCTCGGGTTCTGCTCAATGCGAATACGATCCACAGCAGCAACAAGGCTCCGACTGCCGCCAGGATGCCGTTCAGGTAGTAGTCGTTGCGGTGCGTTTTCCTGTCCAGCTCGAATCCCAGATCGTCGATGAGCTTCGTCGCCAGCTCCGATATCTCGTTGGACGTGGCCAGCGAGAACAGTTCGTCGGTGGGCGCCTGGCGCTCGAGCAACACCTCGGCGTGGGAGATGAAGTTCGCGAAATAGTTCGGCAGCGGCGGCGGCAACGCGGCTGTGCTCGCGCCCAGGCGTTCCAGTGCAACCGTCAGGCGACCTTTCGTGGCATCGGTGGGAGCCGCCAGGTAGGCGTCGATCTCGTTCGCCAGAGTCGACACTTCCCCCAGCAGTTCGGGTTCGATATTCGGCGCCTGCACGATATTCGACGCCGCCAGCGGCAGGTAGCGCGTAGAGTTCCTGATGACGGCATATCCCGTCTTGAAGCGCTCGATACGTTCTTCCTTGGCGTCGACCGCGCTGACGAAGGCGCTCACGTCGTTCACCAATCTGTCCGGGACGTCGGGAATGCTCCGAACCGTGGCCAGAAGCGTGCCCGTGAGCTGGTTCATCTGCGGGATGAATGCCACGAGGGAGTCGAAATCGGCCAGCGGATCTGATCTGACGCGGGCCGTTTCTATGCTCCAGTCCGCCGCCAGTTGCTGGATCTGCTGCACGCGGGAAATGGACGAGCGGTAATCCCCCGGGTCGTTGTTGCGGACAAGCCAATACAGAAACACGGTCGCCGCGACAAGCACGAGGGACACTACGGTCGCTATCTTGATGGAATTGTTGGACTTCACTGTGTCAGCTCCTCGGACTCTCCCGCCAGCGTCTCGATAAATGCAACGATTGCGTCCTTGTCTTCGTCCGGCGCTTCCCGCCCCAACTGGAACTCGAACATGGCGTCCACCGCATCGCGCAACGTGGCGGCGCTGCCATCGTGCAGATACGGTGCGGTGTGGGCCGCCATTCTCAAACTCGGAACCTTGAATGCGTGCATGTCGGCTTCGTTGCCCGTGATGTTGTAGCGGCCCATGTCAGCTTCCGTGATGTTGCCGCGACGTTTGAAAAACTCGTTGATCACTCCGAACACCTGAAACATGTTGCCGCCCACGTTCGCGCCCTGGTGGCAGGACACGCAACCGTAGAACTTGAACAACGTGTAGCCGCGCTTTTCCAGCGGCGTGATGGCATCGGACTCACCCTTCAACCAGCGGTCGAAGCGGCTGTTCGGCGTGGTCAGGGAGCGGATGAATTCCGCCAGCGCGTCCTTGATGTTCGTGCGGTTGATGCTATCGGGATAGATGTCCGCGAAGAGTCCGGGGTACTGCTCGTCCTGAAACAGCTTGGCCACCACCTCGGGCCAGAGACTGCCCATTTCGATCGCAGACTGCACCGGACCGTCGATCTGGTCGGAGAGCGTATCGGCGCGGCCGTCCCAGAACTGTTTGAAGTTGAAACCCGCGTTGAACACTGTCGGCGAGTTCACGAGGCCGGGCGAATCGTCGATGCCCACGGAAACGCGTCGACCGTCGTCGCCGCCGGAAGAGAGTTCGTGGCAACTCGCGCACGACACGGTATCGTCCTTCGAAAGCCGCGTGTCGTGGAACAGCATTCTGCCGAGCGCGGCCTTGTCGGCATCCGTTCCATTGTCCTCGGGAATCGGCTTGATGGGTTCGCCCTGGACAGCCGTTGCAAGGGCGAGGCAAACGACCGTCGACGCTAGCCGCCCGGCGAAGCGACGTTTCGGGTTTCCTTCAAGAACGCGCTGCAAGTCCATGTGCCGTCTATCGCAAGTACATTGGCCATACGCATCGACAGGCTGCGCACGGGCAACCCGTCGGCACGAATGCTGGGGTGATGCGATCCCAATCCAACCCACGCTTCGACATTGAAGAACGGGTTACCCGATTGAGGCCTGCCAAGGTCGGGATCAGTCCATCGGGTGCGAAATTGTCGCTGCGGCGATGCGAACGCGCAACGCGAAGATTCGATAGTAACGGACCGACAAACAGTAGTTGGTCAATAGCCAGGTCGAATGACCCATACTACTGGTTTAGGTAGGTATGGGCGTACCTACATCACGTTTCCGGCCTTGGGGCGATGCCATCCAGACACTGAGAATCGACGCGTCGGCCATGTCAGCTCGACAGCGCACCGCCGTCCGGCGTATCGAGAGTCGCGAGCATTCGGTCGAATTCCCTGTGGAAGCCGCTGCGGAAATCCTCGCTTTGCATGTCGGGGGGCGTGTCCATGAAGTACCGATTCGCGAGATGAATGAGCTTGGGCGCGAACGTTGCATCCTTGTCGGGCGTTCCGGTGAAGATGGCGCCGACGATCAGCGAGAGGGCTTCGAGCCTCCCTTTCAGGTATTCCGTTTCGTTCATTCGCTCCATCCAGGCGGGGCGGGAGTTCGGTTCCAGGTCGAGGCATCACCTGACGCGGGTGCCGGGTCGTGGACAACGCCACAGCGGGGCTGTGAGAGTTTCCCGCCTATTCGCCAATAGGCACGGGAAGCTATCCCACGCCAGGCATTGCGGCTCTCGTATTCGGCGGGTGGCCCGGCGTTCGGGTCCAGCCCGCGCTGTACGACGTTGTCCGCGGATCAGTCTAGCAGGAAAACTGGAATTCTGTGGCGTCGAGCGCAACGCTCGAATCCATCGCCGCCGCCGCATGTCCGGTGGCTTACAAACTTCCGCATTGTTAAGATCGCGTCGCCGGATCCTTCCGCCTCGAGGCACGCCCCGCCAAGTGGAGAGGAGTCGGCTATCGCAAAGGCATTGATGGGGACGAGTAGTCGGACCGAAGCGGCCGTGAAGCGAGCGGAGGATGGTGGAAGCTCCGCGGTGCGCCGCCGAAGAAAATCGCCCTGGAGCCGCCGACCGAACGAATGCGTCGCATTTCAGTAGACTCGGACGGTTGGCCCCCGTAACCGGGCCGGGTCATCGCGCCGATGGAGTGCCGTGACCGCTGAGGCGCGCGTCGCGAGGCGCGCGCGAACACGGGTGGTACCGCGACGTTGGGCCGCAGGATGGTCGAACCTTCGCCCCGGGAACAGATGCGTGACGAATCGGCGACGGTTCGCAGCGTCCGTTGTCGGGGTTTTTTGTTTGGTTCGGAGAATGACTGAAGATGGGGTTCCCGATGGGATTCGAGGATGTGCCGAGCCGCTATGACGGCACGCGGCTTGAAGGGGCAGTACTCGAGCTGTGGCGCGAGCATGACGTGTTCAACGCGGCCCAGGAACAGAGCGAGGGCCGACCGCTGTATGTCTGGAACGAGGGGCCGCCCACCGCCAACGGCAGGCCCGGCATCCACCATGTCCTTGCGCGCACGTTCAAGGACATCTTCCCCCGCTTCAAGCACATGCAGGGATATCACTGCCCCCGCAAGGCCGGCTGGGACACCCACGGGCTGCCTGTCGAACATGAAATAGAGAAGGAACTCGGCATATTCGACAAGGCCGAGATCGAACGCCAGGTCGGCGTGGCGGAGTTCACCCGCAGGTGCCGGGAGTCGGTACAGCTCTACATCGACGACTGGGAGCGGATGACCGAGCGCATGGGCTTCTGGGTGAACCTGTCCGACGCCTACTCCACCTTCGACAACGCCTACATAGAGTCGGTCTGGTGGCTGCTCCGGCAAATATGGGACAAGGGGCTCCTCTACCGGGGCTACAAGGTCGTTCCCTACGATCCGCGCATAGGCGCCACCCTCTCGTCGCAGGAAGTCGCGCTCGGCTACAGGGAAGTCGACGACCCATCCGTCTACGTGCGCTTTCCGGTGGAAGGCGCGCGGGACACATCGTTCCTCGTCTGGACGACCACGCCCTGGACCCTGCCGTCGAATCTGGCGCTCGCCGCGCATCCCGATGTCGACTACATCTACGCGCGCACCGGCGGAGAAACGCTCATCCTTGCCGAGGCCCTCGCCGAGCCCGCGCTGCGCGATGCCGACTACACCGTCGAGAAGCGGGTCAAGGGCAGCGATCTCGCCGGAATGGCCTACGCGCGCCCGTTCGATTATCTCCCCGCCGACGGTCCCATCTGTCGCGTATGGACGGCGGACTTCGTGACCGTCGACGAAGGGACCGGCCTCGTCCATTGCGCACCGGCGTACGGGGAAGACGACCTTCGACTGTGCCAGCGAAACGGCGTACCCGTTGTTCACGGCGTCGGCCTCGATGGCTGTTTCGTGCCGGCGGTGGAACCCGTGGCCGGGCAGTTCTTCAAGGATGCCGACCCGACGCTCATCGCCCTGCTCGAAGAACGCGGGCTCATGTATCGCTCCGAGCGGGTCCTGCACAACTATCCGCACGGCTGGCGCACCGGCGATCCTCTGATCTACTACGCGAAGGACGCGTGGTTCATCGAAACCAGCCGCTTCCGGGACCGCATGGCGGAGTTGAATCGGTCCATCAACTGGGTGCCGCAAACGATCCGCGACGGCCGCTTCGGCAACTGGCTCGAGAACAACGTCGACTGGGCGCTCTCGCGAGAGCGCTTCTGGGGCACGCCGCTGCCCGTCTGGACCGACGGCGACGGCGATTACATGTGCATCGGCTCGTTGGCGGAACTCGAGTCGCTCTGCGGCCGGAGCCTGGCCGACGTCGATCTCCACCGTCCCGCCGTGGACGAGGTTTCCTTCACCCACCCCGACAACGGTCGCGAGTACCGGCGCGTCCCCGAGGTGATCGACTGCTGGTTCGATTCGGGGGCGATGTCCTATGCGCAGTTCCACTATCCGTTCGAGAACGCCGAACTGCTTGAGAGCCGCTTCCCCGCCGACTACATCTGCGAGGCGATCGACCAGACCCGCGGCTGGTTCTACTCGCTGCACGCCATCGCCGCCCTCGTGTCGGATAGCGTCGCCTACAAGAACTGCATCTGCCTGGCCCATGTCGTCGACCAGGACGGCAAGAAGATGTCGAAGTCCCTGGGCAACATTCTCGATCCGTACGAGGTCTTCGATCGCGTCGGCGCCGACCCTTTGCGGTGGTACCTGGCGTGCCGCCAGGCGCCGGAGGCGCAAAAACGCGTGTCTGTGGACCTGGTTCGCGAAGTCGTGGCGGGTTTCATCAACACCTACTGGAACACTTACGCGTTCTTCGTCATGTACGCGAAGCTTGACGAAGTCGATGTCCGCAGCGATGTGCCCCTCGCCGAGCGTCCCGAGATAGACCGCTGGGCGCTCGCGGCGTTGCATGAGGCTGTGTCGCTCACGACGCGGGCGCTGGAGTCGTACGACGTGCTGGCCGCGGGCCGGGCGATAGAGTCGTTCGTCGACGCCTTGAGCAACTGGTACGTGCGCCGCAACCGCCGCCGGTTCTGGAAGGCCGCCGAGGGCCGGGACAAGCAGGCCGCGTATCTCACGCTGTACGAGTGCCTGCACACGGTGAATCGGCTGATGGCGCCGTTCATGCCTTTCCTGAGCGAAGCGGTGCATCAGAACCTCGTGCGCGGAGTCGACCAGACGGCGCCGATCAGCGTGCACATGAGCGAGTGGCCCGCGCCTGACCCCGCGGCCCGCGACGATGCCCTGATCGACGAGATCGAAGTCGTGCAGCGCGTGGTCGGACTCGGGCGGGCGGCGCGCAATGCCAGCGGCCTGCGCGTGCGTCAGCCGCTCTCACGACTGCTGGTTCGCACACCCGACCCCGCGCACGCCGGCATTCTTGCGCGGCACGAGGATCAGATCGGCGAGGAACTCAACGTCAAATCCGTGGAAGTCCTTGCCTCGGATGCCGATCTCCTGAGCTACCGCGTCCGGCCGAACCTGCCGCGCATCGGCAAACGCTACGGTCGACGCGTGCCCGCGATCCGCAATGCGCTGGCTGAGGCGGACGGGCGCGCCATCGCTGCGGCCGTGGCCGGCGGCAGATCGTTCGAAATGACGATAGACGACGAGACACTGACCTTCGAACCGGACGACCTGCTGGTCGAATCGACGTCAGCGGAAGGCTATGCCTGCGCGGAAGAAAGCGGATTTCTCGTGGGCCTCGACACGACATTGACCGAGGACCTGGTGCGAGAGGGCCTTGCGCGGGAACTGGTGCGCACCGCGCAGGATGCAAGAAAACAGGCGGGGCTCGACGTCTCCGATCGCATCGCGCTCAGGATCGACGGATCGCCCAACATCGACGCGTCACTCGATCAGCACCGGGCCTACGTGATGGAAGAGACCCTGGCGACCAGATGGGGCGAGCCGGACTGGTCGCCCGCGTTCTCCGCCGAGCACACGCTCGGCGAAGAGCGATGGACTATCGGACTCGCCCGTATCGACCCGCGGTAGCCTGTCCTCGGGCCGCCGCGATCAGCCTACCCGACGTTCTCCTTCCCAATAGGGTTCGCGCAGCCTGAATTTCTGCAGTTTGCCCGTGGCGGTGCGCGGCAACTCGTCGCGGAACTCGACCGAGGTGGGACACTTGAAGTGGGCCAGGCGCTCGCGGCAGAACTCGATGATCTCCGCTTCGGTCGCCTCCTCGCCTTCGCGCAGAACGACCAGTGCCTTTGGCGTCTCGCCCCATTTCCGGTGGGGGACGCCGATCACCGCGCACTCCATCACGGCCGGATGACGGTAGAGCGCATCCTCGATGTCGGGCGAACTGATGTTCTCGCCCCCCGAGATGATCACGTCTTTCTTGCGGTCGACGATGTGAATGTTGCTGCCGCCGTCCCAGACGGCCAGGTCCCCCGTGTGGAAATACCCGTTCTGTATCGCCTTCCCGGTCTCCTCCGGCTGCTCCCAGTAGCCTTTGAAGACGACGTTGGTTCGGGCGCAGACCTCGCCGACGCTAACGCCGTCCTTGTCCACGGGCCGGCCGTGTTCGTCACGCAGCACGATATCGACACCCACCGCCGGCACACCCGCCCGCGCCCGGCGCGCATAGTCGGTTCGCGCTGTTTCATGGTCGGGACGGGATACCGTCAGGATCGGGGCCGTCTCGGTCAGACCGTAGATCTGGATGAACTCCCAACCGAGTTCTTCTTCGAGCCTCTCGATGAACGCCGCGGGCGGCGGCGCTCCCGCAACGACGAAGCGCGGCCTCGTCGTGATGTCGTGCCGGTCCTTGTCCGGGTAGTCGAGAATGGTCCGCAGCACGGCCGGCGCCATGCAGGCGAATGTCACTCTCTCTTTCTCAATGAGACGAAAGATATCGGCCGCGTCGACGGCCCGCAGGACCACGTGTGTGCCGCCCACCCCGGTAAGGGCGTAGACGCCTCCCCAACCGTTGCAGTGGAACATCGGCAGCGTCCACAGTTCGACGTCGTCGTGGCGGACATCCAGGTGCGTCGTGAGGTTGTAGGCGTTCACGTAGACATTCCGGTGCGTCATCATCACGCCCTTGGGTCGCGCGGTCGTGCCCGACGTGTAGTTGATCGAAACGAGGTCGTTCTCGCTGCGTTCGACTGGTGCGGGGGCGGCATCGGGCTGTTCCGCAATCAGGGATTCCCAGTCGAGCCAACCCTGGGGCGCTGCGGCCGCGGACGTTTCGTCGCGATCCTCGGCAACCACGAAATGGCGCACCGTTGAGAGGTTGCCGCGAATGTCGTCAACGACCCGCGTGTACTCGTAGTCCACCAGCACGACGGTCACGCCGGCGTGATTCAGGATGTATTCGTGGTCCGCCGCCAGCAGTCGGTAGTTGAGCGGTACCAGAACAGCGCCGATCTGGCTCGTGGCGTAGAAGCTCTCGAGAAAGAAGTGGGAGTTCGGGCTCAGGATGCAGACGCGGTCGTCAGGCTGTACGCCAAGACCCAGGAGCGCATGAGACAGCCGGTTTACCCGCGCCTGCAACTCCGCATACGTGTAGCGCCGGTTACCGTCCACGACCGCGGGCTTGTTTGGATAGAGGCCCACTGCGCGGCGCAGAAAATCATCGGTGAGGAGCGAAACCTCCATGCCTACCCTCCTGGCGTCGTGTCCGAATCCGTTGCCGGACCGATGCTACCGCTATCTCCATCCGCCGGCACAGTCTCGAAAAGATCGTTGAGGTTCTCAAGCCAAGACCCGCCACGCTCGACAAGACGGGGGTTGCCGGACCCTGGACATTCTGTCGGCTTGATCCAGAGGGGGGTCCATCCATGTCTCAGGTTCTCGACGGCGCCGGTCCAGGTTCCGCCCCGGTCAGGAGTGCTGGCGACAATGATCGCGCGTCGAGCCAGGCAGTAGATGTACCGGTTGCGCGCCATGGCATGGCCCACGCGAAAGCGTGCTTCAGGGTTGAACGGCGAGATGAGCGCAAGGTTCCCGGAGATGAGGTGCTCGCGATACTTCGCCGAAGTCGCGGAACGAAGCAGGCTGTCCGCCAGAACGCCGATAGCGGTCCCCTCGGCGTGGAGCGCGCCCAGCATCGCGGCCCGGTCGACGCCTGCGGCGCCGCCGGACACCACCAACCTTCCGGTTTCGGCGGCTCGGCGACCAATACGGCCCGCGAAGGAAATATCGGCATGGTTCGCACGTCTCGATCCAACTATCGCTATGCCGCTTGCATTGAGCAGCTTGTCGTTGCCGCAGCCAAACAGCACCGCCGGCGCCGTCTGCCGAAGATGTTTCTTCAACCGCGCCGGGTACGCGGGATCCGACCGCGTCAACACCCATAGTCCCGCTCGCTGCCACTTCTCCAGCGCGATCGCGAGCGCCGCTCCCCGGGCAAGCAGCGCCTGGAGACGCTCTACGGTAACTTTCTCGTGTTCCCAATCCCGAAGCAGACTCGAAACGCCGCTCTCCAGCAGATCCTCTGGCGAGCGGCCACTGTCGTTCAGCCACCTTGCGAATCCGCCCCACTCCGTCGGTGTCAGCGGATTCGCGGCCCCCGCTTCGCCCTTGCCAAACGCGACGGTAAGAAGCATGACCGCCTTGGCTTGACGGGTCACATCCATTTCAGCTTCCCGCGCCTGCCGTGGCCAGCGCGAACGGCCACACTGAGGCGCAGCCTGCTTCCCGCAGCAGGGCGGAGATGACTGTCAGCGTCCATCCCGAATCCACCACATCGTCCACCAACAGGACGCCGCCCTCCGGGACCCGACCCTCGACGGCAAACGCCCCGTCGAGATTATGGCACTGATGGAATCTGTTCCGCTGCTCGTTTTGGGGCGCGTTGTGCCCGACCTTGGCAACCGCCGAAACGAAGGGCAGCGACAGCGCTTCGGCGAGACTTCCGGCGAAGTCGGCAACCAGCGTCGGATGACGATCCGACGGCACGCAGGTGACCCAACGCGGCCAGGGGTCCGGCTGCCATCGTTCCCTGATCATCTCCGCCGCCGCGCAAACAAGGTCGGGTCGAAAACGACCGTCTCTCTTGTCGCGCGCCACGACTTCTCCCCACCCGGCATCGCCCCATCGCGACATGATCCGTCCCGGCGCCGCACGGATTTCCGGGGGAAGATTCCCGGACCAGCCATATTCCCGAAACGATCCCTTCGCGACCTGTATGTTGCATTTGAGCGGAACCTCCGCCCGACGGAGAAAACGTGCCGCCCGGGCCACCGTTTCGCGGGGAATCGATGTATCGATGACGGGATTGCCCAGGCAGCACGCGCATCTGCCGCAGGGTTCGGGGCGAGGGTCGTCAAGCGATTCCGCCAGGAACTGCATCAGGCATTCCCGCTCGTCAACGAAAGACTGGACTTCTTCCCATTCCACTTCCCTTTGCGCGTTCAATCGGGCAATCCGGTCCACGTCCAGCCGATAGGGAACCGGCGTACGTCGCCATCTGCCGCCTTCCCTGATGATCGGCGCGGGGTTGTCGACGGACAATACCTTGAGAACCTTGTCGATCTGCCCTTGACGAAGATTCAACGCTTGCTCCAGTTCGCGAACATTCATGCCCTCTACGTTCTCGAGCGTCTGGAGCACCTCCCTTACCCACCGCTCCTCGGGAAACGCGGTGCGCCGGAAGTAGTCGTGTATTTCGCCGTCTTCCTTGCCCGACAGGAGCACGCCAACCGCCCGAACAATGCCGCGACCCGCCCGCCCGACCTGTTGGTAGTACGAAATGATCGAACCCGGCGCCTGATAATGGACAACGAACCCGAGGTCCGGCTTGTCGTAGCCCATGCCGAGCGCCGTGGTCGCGACCAGCGCCTTGACTTCGTTGCGGTCCAGGGCGCGCTCGAGGCGGCGGCGGTATGCGTTCGAATCGTCCCATCGCTCGTGACTGACACTCGCGTGGTAGGGGCGAACGCGAATACCCTGTTCGTTCAGCCAGGCGGATACCTGCTCGGCGTCACGCGTGGTCAGCGCATAAATGATGCCGGTGCCGGGGAGTTCATCGATGTGTTCCGCGAGCCAGGCGAGCCGCTCCGCCTGCGTCGACAAGCGTACCGTCTGCAGCTGCAGACTCTCGCGCATCAAATGCCCTCGTTGAACCCTTAAACGCCCGAGCTGACTCGTCACATCGTCGATCACACGATCATTGGCCGTCGCCGTCGTGCCCGCTACCGGCATGTTCGCGGGCATTCGCCGCAGCACGTTTACAAGCCGTCGATAGTCGGGGCGGAAGTCGTGGCCCCAGTCCGATATGCAGTGCGCCTCGTCCACGACCAGCAATCCGACCCGCTCCGAGATCGGCAGCAGCAGTTCGTCCACGAAACTGTCGTTGGCCAAGCGCTCGGGAGAGATCAGCAGGGCGTCCGCCTCGTGCGCCAACACGGTTCGCCGCAAACGCGGCCACTCGGACCGATTGGTGGAATTGATGGTCAACGCCCGGACTCCCATGCGTTCGGCGGCCGCGACCTGATTGCGCATCAAGGCCAGCAAGGGCGACACGATCAACGTCGCCCCAAAACCTCTTTCTCGAAGCATCCGAGTGGCAACAAAGTAGACGGCGCTCTTTCCCCAGCCGGTTCGCTGCACGAGGAGCAACTGCTCTCGGCGGTTGACCAGGGCTTTGATGGCCTCCCATTGCCCGTCCCGGAACTCGGCGCCCTGGTCGTCGAGCAAGCGCCTTAACAGCACCAGCGCTTCCGATCTATCGGTCATCCGGCCTTCCGCAGCGGTCATGCATTCGATTCGTCCCTCGATCCTGCTCGACGTCGCCCATTCAAACGACTCCGGCTCGAATTTTGAGCAAGTCCCGGACGCCGCCGAAGGCGATGGTAGTCGGCCAGCGCATTCCCTATTATCCCGGCAAACGGAACACCAACAAAGTCGGGGCAAACATGGGGCACGATCTAGTCATTCGCGGCGGCAACATCGTCGACGGCACGGGCAGCGAGCCCTTCCGCGCGGACATCGCGGTGGACGGCGATCAAATCGTCGCGATCGGCAAGGTCGACGGCAAGGGCAAGGAAGAGATTCAAGCCGACGGATTGGTCGTATCGCCCGGCTTCGTAGACCTGCATACGCATCTCGATGCCCAGATCGGATGGGATCCGCAGGTCACCTCCGTGTCGTGGCACGGGGTCACAACGGCCCTGCTCGGCAACTGCGGCGTGACGTTCGCGCCGTGCAAACCTGCCGACAGGGAGTTTCTGGCCGGCATGATGGAGACCGTCGAGGACATCCCCAAGAGCGCCATCCTGCATGGCCTGCCGTGGAACTGGGAGTCCTACGGCGGCTATCTCGACGCCATCGAGGCGCTTGGCCCCTCGATCAATGTCTGCGGGCTGGTCGGCCATTGCGCCACGCGGTTCTACGTGATGGGCGAGCGCGCGGTTGAAGAACCCGCCACCGAAGACGAAATCCGGCAGATCGCGGCGCTGGCCGGGCAGTCGGTCAAGGAAGGCGCGGTGGGCTTCTCCACCAACCGCCTGCCGCAGCACCGCCTGCCCGACGGCCGTTCGATTCCCGGCACATTCGCGCATCGCGACGAACTGCGGGCGGTGGCGAGGGAAGTCGGCGCGCACGGCGGTCTCATGCAGACCGTCTCGAGCTTCCAGGAGTTCGAAGAGGAAACAGCGCTCATCGCCGACGAGGCGCGCGTCACTCGCGGCGCATTATTCAGCACGGCGGTCGAGATCGGCGCGGAACGCCTGAACGAAAAGGTGAAAGCAATGCGCGCCGAAGGCCTCAAGGTGACCTCCATCACCGTACCGAGAAGCGGCGGGGGCGTCGGGGGATTGGCGACCAATAACTTCTTCCGCACCCCCGCGTGGAACGCGCTACGCGAACAGGAGTTCGATGGGCGCCTGCAGGCAATTCGGAATCCCGAAACCCGGCGGCAATTGATCGATGAGGTCAAGGCCCAGGGCGAACCGGTGATGCAGGCGATGAAACGCTGGTTCTGGATGGGCGATGCACAACGGCCGCGCTACACCCACCAGCCGAACGAGAGCCTGTATCACGTGGCGCAAGCCGCGGGGGAGCACCCCGTCGAGACGTGGTTGCGCATTAGCGACCAGACCGACGGCAAGGCGCTGTTCCATCTCCGGGCTTTCAACACCGACCTCGAAGCCCTGCAGAAGCTGATCACGATGGATTGGGCGATGCCCGGGCTGGGAGACGCCGGCGCGCACGTGAGCCAGATGATCGACTCTGGATGGTCGACCTTCATCCTCTCCCACTGGCATCGCGACGCGGGGGTCTACAGCCTGCAGGAGGCCATTCGCCGGATCACCGCGGTGCCTGCGGATGTGCTCGGTCTCGACGACCGGGGCACCCTGGCCGTGGGCAAGCGTGCCGATATCAATGTCTTCGACCTGGACCGGTTGGAAGAACGGATGCCGAAGATCGTTCACGACTTCCCGTTCGGCGCACCGCGCTTTATCCAGCGCGCCGTCGGCTACAAGGCGACGCTGTGCAACGGCGAGGTCGTTCTTCGGGACGACGAATTGACGGGCGCACGCCCGGGACGGGTGCTGCGCAGCAACTGACCGGGGCTTTGCCTACTCGCCCGTCGGCCTGGAGCGGTCCGTCCGCGAAGAGGCTCTCCCAAGGCTCGGCAAGCCCGCGAACTCAATGCAGTACGGGCTTCTTCAGGAAATCGGCGCGGTCCGCGGAGTCGATCCTGTAGCTTTGCACCCGGCCCGCGCGCGACAGCGTCAGGGGAACGGTCACCCCGGCCGGGCCAAGTCTCCAGATCGCGGAGAGCATCTGCGCGAGGGTCAGCACGCGTTCGCCGTCGACCTCCCGAACCACGTCGCCCGGCCTTATCCCCGCCGCTGCCGCGGGACCACGGCGCGCAAGCCCGCTGACCACGAGTCGGCTTTCGGATTCCATGGTGAACATGCCGAGCCAGGGTCGCGGCCGCACGGCAGAACGTCCAGTGGTTAAGAGGTCGTCAAGCGTGTCGTTCAACAGGTCGACCGGGACGAGCATGTTGCCCTGCACGTTCTCGTCCCCGACGATCTCCTGCACCAGCAGGGAACCGACGCCCAGGAGCTTGCCGTCTTCTCCAACCAGCGCCGCGCCGCCCCATTCCGGATGCGCGGGCGCGGTGAACAGGGCTTCGTCGAGCAGGTATTCCCAATAGCCTGCGAACTCCCGCTTGTCGATCAGGTTGGCCTTCAGGGCATGCGCCCGTCCGCCGTGACCGATGACGAACACTCGATCACCGCGTCTGCATGAATCGGCGGTGCCGCGCTGGAGAAACGTGGCTCCCAGCGGTTCCACGGCGCGGACCAGCCCGAACCCGGTGACGTGATCGTAGGCGAGGGAATATGCAGCGACCGGTAATCCCTGGTTGCTCGTCAGCCAAATGCTGCTCGCTTCCGCGATCAGGTAGCCGATGGTCAGGACCAGGCCGTCCTCGTCGATGACAACGCCGTTGCCGACACGTTCGGTTCCGAGCGCCGATGCGGTAAAGGCGTCGTCCGGGACCTCCGCCCGCAGGCTGACCAGGGCGTTTAGCGCATCGTCGAGATCAAAGCTCACATCCTCGGGACTCGGCTGCAACTCCTCCGGAAACGCCCATTCTGCATCCGACATTGTTTCTCCATCCGCGTCGTTCCGCGCACTCCATCATCCCGCTTTTGGACGTCGTCCGCCATTCGTCGACACGCGCCTGGGTCGGCGGTGTCACCCACCGAAGAAAGTATGATGAATCGCAGTCAGTATCCGAAGCCAATCCCGGAACAGGCCCCGGAGCATGCAGGATGAGTGAACTCCCAAGAACGATGCTCGGGCGGACTGGTGTCGAGGTCACCAGGCTCGGCTATGGCGCGATGGAACTGACGGACGGCCTCAGGGGGCGCTCGATTGAGGCAGCGCCGGCGAAGCGCGTATTGAATGCCGTCCTCGATGCCGGCATCAACTTTATCGATACCTCGCCGGACTACGGCAATTCGGAAACCCTGATCGGCGAAGCGATCTCCCATCGTCGCGACCAGTACTTTCTCGCGAGCAAATGCGGCTGCCCGATCAACCAGCGCCGATCGGCGTCCGGCGAGAGGCCTCCCCACGTCTTCACGCGACAGAACATCCGCGCTTGTGTCGAACTAAGCCTCAAACGCATGAAGACCGACCACCTGGACCTCGTGCAGTTCCACCACAATCCCACACGATCCGTGCTCGAGGAAAACGACTCGGTTGCAGAACTCGACGTATTGAACGCCGAGGGCAAGGTCCGCTTCACTGGCATGTCGGGGGACCTGCCGAACCTCAGGGAACAGGTTCGAATGGGCGTGTTCGATGCGTTTCAGATTCCGTATTCGCTGGCGCATCCGGAGCACCACGAGTGGATCACCAGAGCATCGCGGGCGGGAGCGGGTACAGTCATTCGCTGCGATGTGGGGCGCGGCATCCGAGCAGTACCGGCCAAGGCAAATTTCGACGATTTACTCAACGGTATGTCGATGCTGGAATTCTTGCTGCGCTTCACCCTCAGCCACCCACATGTGAGCACCACGATAGTCGGCACGTTGAATCCGGATCATCTGGCGGACAATGTCCGCGCAGCAGGAAAAGGCCCACTACCTGACGACGTCTACGAGGAAGCCAAGCGCCGTGTGAGTGGACTCATCATTTCTTCGGAGTCAACGTGACGAGTCCGTGCCGATCAAGGAGCGCGCTTGCTTTCCGTCACCGACGCCCGGTATGCGCGCCAGCCGCCAAAGCGGGTGATCTCGGTCGCGTCCGCCGTCGCCACGGGTTCTGCGATGAAACCGCTCACCCATTCCCCACCCGACAATTCGATCCTGCCGAGCCCCAGGGGCGGGGCGACACCGGCGAGGAAGGGACCGACATTGGACGAGGGGAGCGACCACACTTCCACCTCGATGCCGGCTCCGCCGGTCTCGTCGCGAATCATCGCGGGTCGATTGCCGTCGGGCAGCGCGTAGAGGCGATAGCAGGCGCCGGTGCGCGCGCTGCGAACGAGATAACCGCCGCGGCGGGTCAATTCGCCGTTGCGCGGCTGACCCGAAAGGTGTGCGCCGCAGACCGCGATGTGGGTTTCTCCCGGGCGCGCGCCCGTGGCGGCGGGCTCGCCCAGCAGTCGGGCACCGTAGTCCAGCAAGGCGTGATCCCGGCCCGCCGGCGCGATCAGCGTGACGCCGAACGGCAACCCGTTCGGGGACCCGTTCATGATCCTGCCAGCCGGGATCGCCAGTCCGCAGAGGTCGAGCAGATTGACGAAGTTCGCAAAGATCCCGAGTCGACTGTTGGTCGCCACCGGGTCGCGCTCGACCTCCTCGACAGTGAATATCGTCGGCGCGGTCGGAAGGATGAGGAGGTCCACCGTTTCGAATATGCGAGAAGTCTCGCGCTTCAGCTCCGCGAGTTGATACTGCGCCCGGAACGCTGAAGCAGCCGAAGCCCTCTCCCCTCCCCCGATGATGTCTCGGGTGACCGGATGCATGTCTTCGTAGTGACGCGCCATGAAAGTCTCCAGCACGGCGAACCGTTCCGATATCCACGGGCCTTCGTAGAGGAGCCGGCCAGCCATGAACAGCGGGGCCGGATCGATTTCGACCTGGGTGTCCGCGACCGTCGCGAGAAAGGCGCGGTAGGCGGCCGCGTGATCGGCGTCGCACGCGGATACGCGTCCCGCGTCGATCACGCCCGCGCGGGGTCGCGAAACATCGAAGCCGGCGAAATCGATCCGCCGGGCATAGGGGTCATCGAAGTCGAAACCTCCGGCAACGTCGGCGACCGCGCGCGCGTCCGCGACGGACCGGGCGAAAACCGAAACGCAGTCGAGGGTGCGGCAGGCCGGCACGACTCCCCTCGCCGACCACCAGCCGAACGACGGCTTGAAGCCGACCAGTCCATTGAACGCCGCGGGAATCCGACCCGACCCCGCCGTATCGGTGCCGAGGGCGAAACTGCACATCCCGAGTGCCGCCGCCACCGCCGAGCCGCCGCTGCTTCCGCCCGCGATGTAGTCGGGATCGATGGCGTTGCGCATCACGCCGTAGGGCGAACGCGCGCCCACCAGACCGGTGGCGAACTGATCCAGATTGCTCTTGCCAAGGGGGACCGCGCCCGCAGCCAGCAAGCGGTCGACGACTGTCGCGGACACTTCCGGAACATACGAATAGGCGGGACATGCTGCCGTCGTCGGGCTGCCGGCGAGGTCGATGTTGTCCTTGATCGCGAACGGCACGCCCCACAGGGGATGTCTGGCCGGATCAAGCGTCTCGAGCGCCTCGAGGCGCCTTGCCAACACCTCGTCGTCGAGCATGTGTATCCACGCGCAGTGATCCGCGCCCCGTCGTATGGCTTCCCCGACATGCTCCAGGACGTGAGACGGCGTGACCGCGCCTGTTGCGTATGCGTCGGACAAACCCGCGATGGACAGATTCATGGCCTCATGCCGGCTCGATCACGGCGAGTCTCTGTCCCGGCGCGACCAACTGGCCCCTGGACACGGACAGGGCCACCTTTCCGGCCACCGGCGCACGAATCTCGAACTCCGATTTCATCGCCTCCACCACGACCAGCACTTCATCGCGGGCGACGGGACGCGACGAATCCGCCCGCACCGACCAGATGGAGCCGGCCATGGGACTGGCCACCACCGTCGCGCCGGGAGCGACCTGCGCCTCCTCTTGATCCGCCCCGCCCTCGGCGAGGGTCGTCTCGAACGTCAGCAGACCCCGCTCGCGCCAACCCGCAAGCTCCGCGTCGAACGCGCGCTTGCGCTTGTCGGTAAAGGATTCGATCTCGCCTGCGTTCGCATCGAGGAATTTCACGTAGTCGCCGTAATCGAATCGGGTGGTCTGGATGTCCAGCTCGAGCTCGCCGCGCGGGAACGCTTCGCGCATTTCGAGCAGCGCGTCGGCGTCGACCTCGTAGAACCGGATCTGGTCGAACGGTCGCAAGAGCCAATGCTCATCGAACGCCGAGCCTATCCGGTGACGGTTCCAGACCTGCAGGGTCCGGCCCACGAACTGGTAGCCGCCCGGCCCTTCCATGCCATAGATGCAGAGGTACGAACCGCCGATGCCGACGGAGTTCTCCGCCGTCCAGGTGCGCGCGGGGTTGTACTTCGTGGTAACGAGCCGGTGCCTGGGATCGAGCGGCGTCGCCACCGGGGCTCCGAGATACACGTCGCCCAGGCCCATCACGAGATAGCTCGCGTCGAACACGATGTCCTTGACGGCACTCGCATCGTCGAGCCCGTTGATGCGCCGAATGAACTCGACATTGTCAGGACACCAGGGCGCATCCTCGCGAACCACGCGCATGTACCGCTCCACCGCCTTCCCGCAGGCGGGGTCGTCCCACGACAGGGGCAGCCGCACGATGCGCGATTCCGGCGCCATGGCGTCGACGGGGTCGGCTTCCTCCAGCACGGATACAAGCCGCGCGGCGAGCGATTCGGCATTCCACCGGGTATGGTCGAAACGGATCTGCAGCGACCGAATGCCGAGGGTGCTCTCGACGATGCCGGGCACCGCTTCCCGCGCAAGCCGCGCCGCGAAAGCGTGCGCTTTGAGGTGCAGCGCGATGTCGAGCACATGGGGGCCGAACTCGACCAGCAGCCACTCCTGGCCAGCACGTCGAATGACAAAGTCCGTGTCCGCTGGCGGTTCCCCGCCGGCGCGCCGGATCACCGGATCCTGCCTGGCCGCGGCAACAGGAGCGCCGGGAAAGCGGTCCAGGTCTTCGATGCAGGCATCGAGTTCTTTCTCAAGGCGCGCGGCTTGTGCCTCGGTGATCGGGACGAATCGGACCGCGTCGCCGGGCGCGAGCTGGCCAAGCTTCCAGCGATCGGCATTGACCACCGCCGCGGGGCAGACGAAGCCGCCAAGGCTCGGACCGTCCGGTCCCAGAACGACCGGCATGTCGCCGGTGAAGTCGACGCTGCCGAAGGCGTACGCATTGTCGTGGACATTCGAGGGGTGCAGGCCGGCCTCGCCGCCGTCCGGCCGCGCCCAGGCGGGTTGCGGCCCCGTAAGCCTCACCCCCGTGCGGCTCGAGTTGTAGTGCACTTTCCACTGCGCCGAGAGGAACGTCTCGATGTCCGAGTCGGTGAAGAAATCGGGTGCCGCGTGCGGACCCATGATTACGCGGATCGTTCCGCGCGCCTCGTAGTCCGGACGCCTGTTCGGGGACAGCTCACACCGTTGCGCCGCCTCCGGCATGATGTGCACCGAGTCTCCGGCGCGCAGCGGCCTGCCGTTGAAGCCGCCGATTCCGCCCAGCGCGAAGGTCGCAGTGGAACCCATCACCGCCGGCACGTCGATACCTCCGCCAACCAGCAGGTACGCGCGGACGCCCTTTTCGATACGCCCGATCCGCAACGTCTGCCCGCGCTCCACCGCGAACGTCGACCAGGACGGAACGGGCGCGCCGTCGAGATCGGCTTCCGAGGGCGGGCCCGCGATCACGCATGTGGCAGCGGTATTGAAGGTCAGTTGCGGCCCCTGAACGACGATCTCGAGGCCCGCCGCGTCCGGCGCGTTGCCGATCAGGCGGTTGCCCAGCCGGAACGAAAGGTCATCCATCGGACCCGAGGGAGGCACGCCGACGTTCCAGTATCCCTGTCTCCCGGGCAAGGACTGCACGGTGGTGGACGCGCCGCCATCCAGCACATCGAAGGTCGTCGGCGCATAGTCCAGTTGCGCGAGGCTCGCCGTGGTCATCCGCGCCTCGCGCAATGCCGGAAGATTCAGCGCTGCGCCGAGATAGTCGAGGTTGGTCTCGATGCCGTAGACGCTGCTGTCGCGCAACGCCGCCGACAGCCCGTCAAGCGCATCGGCCCGTGTCAGCGCGTGGCAGATGACTTTCGCCAGCATGGGGTCGAAATACGGCGAGACGCTGGCTCCGGAGCGAAGCCAGGTGTCCACCCGCAGACCCTCCCGGTCGGGGAATTCGGCGCGCGCGACGTCGCCGGGGGTCGGGCGAAACCCGTGATTCGGATCTTCCGCGTAGACCCGCGCCTGCACCGCATGTCCCAGGGAGCCAGCGGACATCACGTCCGCGAGGGACGGCATCTCGTCCGCCGCCAGGCGCAGCATCCATTCCACGAGGTCGACGTCGTAGACGCACTCCGTCACGCCGTGCTCCACCTGCAGCCGCGTGTTCACTTCGAGAAAGTAGAAGGCTTGGGCCTCGGCGTCGTAGAGAAACTCGACCGTGCCCGCCATGCGGTAATCCACGCTGGCGAGGAGGTCGCGGGCTTGCCGGTGCAGATCCCGGCGCACGGCGGAAGGCAGGTTCGGCGCCGGGCATTCCTCGATCACTTTCTGGTGTCGGCGCTGCAGGCTGCAGTCCCGGTCGCCGACGATCAGCACGTCGCCGCGCCCGTCGCCAAACGCCTGCACCTCCACATGCCGCGGCGATGCGATCAGCTTCTCGAGGTACAGGTCGCCGTCACCGAAGTTGGTGGCCGCCAGGCGCTGAATGCTATCGAACGCCCGCTCCAGCCCATCTGCGTCGTCCACGCGATCCATGCCGATGCCGCCGCCGCCAGCGGTGCTCTTCAGCATCGCCGGATAGCCGATGCGATCGGCCTCGTGCCGCGCATGTTCGACGCTGCCGAGCAGTCCGCTCCCGGGCATCAGGTTGACGCCGGCTTTCCGCGCGATGGCGCGCGCTTCGTGTTTCAGGCCGAAGCGGCGGAGGTGCTCCGGACGCGGCCCGACGAAGACGACGCCGCGCTCGGCGAGGCGCTCGGCGAACCCGGCGTTCTCGCTCAGGAAGCCATACCCAGGATGCACCGCCGCGGCGCCCGTGCGGTCGATGATCTCGAACAGCCTGGCCTCGTTCATGTAGGTGTCGGGCGCGCCGCCGTCGCCCAGGGGCAGGGCTTCGTCCACCGCCGAAAGATGCAGCGAATCGCGGTCCGATTCCGCGTAGACGCCGACGCTGCCCACCCCCATGCGCCGCAGGGTGCGCGCTATGCGCACGGCGATGGCGCCGCGATTGGCGATCAACACCTTCTCGAACATGTCAACGCGACCAGACAGCGAGTTCGATGGGTGTCGGGTTGTAGCCGTTGCAGGGATTGTTGAGCTGCGGGCAATTCGAAATCATCACCAGCACATTCATCCGCGCCGTCAACTCGACGTACTTGCCGGGCGCGCTGATGCCGTCTTCGAACGTCAGGCCACCCGCGGGGGTCACCGGCACATTCATGAAGAAGTTGATGTTGTGGGTCAGGTCACGCTTGGTGAGCCCCCATCTCGTATGCGTGTTCACCGCCAGAAGCCAACTGTCGCGGCAGGAGTGCATGGTCTTCTTTTCCAGCGCATAGCGAACCGTATTGCTCTCGCCCGCGCATGCGCCGCCCAGGGTGTCGTGGCGGCCGCAGGTATCGCCGACGATGTCCAGCATGGGGCTGCCCTCGTCGGAAACCAGCGTCGTGCCCGCGGTCAGGTACAGGTTGCGCTGCTCGCGCACCGTGTCGAACGCGCTGTACCGCTCGTGCGGGTGATCGGCATTGAAGAACAGCGTGTCCACCGCCTGGTTGCCCTTCAGGTCGGTGATGCGCAGCGTTTCGCCCGCGCGCGCCTCCTGCAGCCAGTAGTCACCGGCGCCGACAACCTCCACGCGATACGCGTCTTCCACCGCGCGAGGGCTTTCCCGCATCATGACGACGCTCCCAGGCTGACGGAGGCGTCTGTTCCCAGGAGATACAGCGCGTTGTTCTGGAAACCCCGGCCGTTCTCTTCCCGCGAGAGCCGGCACGGATCGTCGGCGGCCACCGGCGGCGCCACGCCGAGGGCATACGCGATCGGCTTCCTTGGATACTCGGGCGACGCATCGAGTGGATGCGGGCAGGTGTGCATCAATACCAGCGTATCCATCTCGAAACGCAGGGTCAGGTTCGCGCCCGGCGCCGAGTGCCCCGCGGCGAGCGCCATGTTGCCGTCCTCCGTGACATCGACGCGACTGAACCAGTTCACGTTGGCCGCCATGTCGCGTCGGCCGAGCCCGTATTTGCCGAGTTCGACCAGGAAGCAGTCGCGGCCATTCCTGTAGAAGTTGTTGCGCGCTTCCTGGTAGCTGCTGCTTCCCCACTTCTCCGCGACGATTCCGGCATTGCAGGTTCCGCTCGACGCGTCGTGCCAGCCCACGCTGTCGGCCGTTATCGAGCAGAAGATCCGTCCCATGTCCGAATAGAGGCAATGTCCCGCGGTCAGCTTGAAGGTGTGCTGGCACTTGAGCGTATCCGGCAAGTTGAGCCGCTCAAGCGGGTTGGCGGGGTTGTAGAAAATCATCCCGACGTTTCCCCCGCCCTCGACATCGGTGAGTTCCAGCGTCGTCCCCTGTCGCGCCAGGAACGACCAGTGGGTTCCGCCGGGCAAGGTGTCCCGATACTGCACATCGCTCATGTCTGTTGCTCCCCTTCTTCCTTCTGGTTCTTACACACCGGACTCCAGCGCCGCGATCGTCGGTTCGTTTCCGTTGTTCCGATTCCTGCTCACCGGCACGTCGTAGGTGATGGTGGCGCCGTAGGCATCCGGCTCGTGGGGATCGACGCGCACCTTGTCGAACACGAGCAAGCGCGTGCCCAGGCGGAATCCTTCCGACAGGTCGTGCGTGATCATCAATACCGTGAGCTTGAGTTCGCTGTACAACTCCCGCACCAGTCCGTGCATGTCGGCGCGAATGCCCGGATCCAGCGCGCCGAACGGTTCGTCCAGCAAGAGGATTTCCGGACCCGTGATGAGCGTCTGCGACAGCGCCAGCCGCTGCTGCATGCCCCCCGACAGTGCATCCGGGTAAGCGTTCGCGGACGACAGCAGCCCCACCCGTTCGAGCATGCGCTCGCATTGCTCTATCTCGTCGCGCCGGCGGCGGCCGAAGCTCCGGCAAAGGAACTTCGAACGGCGCAGTTCCAGTCCCACCAGGACGTTTTCCAGCACGGTGAGGTGCGGAAACACGGAATAGCGCTGAAAGACCACGCCGCGGTCCTTGCCGGGTTCCGGCGCGAGCGGCTTGCCAGCAACAAAGATGGTGCCCCGCGTCGGTTGCTCCTCGCCGAGCAACAGCTTGAAGAACGTCGTCTTGCCGCAACCGGATGCGCCCACCACGGTGACGAACTCGTTCCGCTCCACCACCAGGTTGATCCGTTCCAGAACCGCCGTGCCGGGATAGCTTTTCCATAGCTGCGAAACGCGTATGAGTGCTCCGCGGCTGTCGCCTGTCTGCGCCGTCCCGCTCGTCATCGGTTCGTCCCGTACCACGGAAACAGGAACGCATTGAGCTTTCGGAATGCCGCATCGAGCAGAAACGCGAGCAGCGTGATCCACGCTACGTAAGGCAGGATGACGTCCATGGCCAGGTATCGTCGGACAAGAAAGATCCGATAGCCGAGACCTTCCGTCGACGCGATGGCTTCCGCCGCGATCAGGAACAGCCAGGCGGCGCCAAGCGAGAGGCGAACGGCGTCCATAAGGCGCGGCATCACCTGCGGCGCTACGACCCGCACGGCGATCTGCCACGTGTTCGCGTCCAGCGTCTGTGCCTTGACGATCTGCTCCCCCGGAAGTTCCCGCACGCGCTGCTCCATGTCGCGCATGATGAAGGGTGCGGTGCCGAAGACGATCAACACCACCTTGGACAGTTCCCCCAGGCCAAACATGATGAACAGTATCGGCAGAATCGCTATCGGCGGAATCATCGACAGAACCCGCACCAGCGGAGACCACGCCGCGGAGAACCACGGGATCATCCCGTTCAGAACGCCGAAGGTGAATCCCGCGAGCGCGCTGACACCGATGCCGATGAACAACCGCTGCAGGCTCGCCGCCGTATCCGCCCATAGCAGGATCTTCCCCGTTCGCACGCTTGGCTCAAACGCCATGCGCTGTATTGCGTCGGCGAAGCTCTCCACGCTAGGCAGCAGCTTGTCCTGGGGGTTGGCCTCAAGACGAATGTCCGAAAAGGTCAGATAGATGACCACGAGCGCCGCGAACGGCAGGGCCGCGACGATGATCGCCGCGCCCCTGCTTGGACGCTGGTTGATGAGGCGCATCTTCCATCCGCTCCGCGGGATGCGCCGGTTACAGCTCTCCGGTGGCCGCCATGTTCATGTAGGTGTCGTCGAACCTGAGCTTCACGTTGCTCGTCGAACCGACGACCTTGCCGCCGGGATAGGCGATGCCGATGAATTCGCTGTTCGGCGCACCCTCACCCAAGAGGCCATGCTTGAACGAAAAGGCAGCCACGTTCTTCATCGTGGTGACGACGTCATCCGAGCGCAAGAACTCGACGGCGGATTGTGGCTCGAAGAACATGCGCGTCGCCGCAAGCTGCGCGTTGTATCCCGCAAGGTCCGTCCCGGAGGCCGTCGCCATCAGGGTCTTGGCTTCGTCGCCAGCCGCGCCCGCATCGGACATGACGGCCATGGTTTCGTACCAGGCGCCCGCCAGGGCCTTGCCGAGGCGCGGGTCCGCAGCCAGGGTTTCGGTGTTCACCACCAGCATGTCGATGATCTCGCCCGGAATCATGGACGAGTCGAAGACGTTGGTGACATCGGGCATCGCCAGGATTTCCGACAACAGCGGATTCCAGGTGACGACCGATGTGACGTCATCCGTGGTGAAAGCCGCCACCATGTCGGCGTCCGAAGTATTGACGACGCGCACATCCCGCTCCGACAGGCCGATGGAGTCGAGCGCGCGGGCGAGCGTGTAGTGCGACACGGAAAGCTCCACTAGGTTCACCTGCCGACCCTCGATGTCGGCGAGACTTGCGTTCGCGCCCTTCAGCAATATCCCGTCGTTGCCGCTTGAGAAGTCGCCAACGATCAACGCAGTCGAGTCCACTCCGCCCGCCGCCGGAATCGTCAGGGCATCCATGTTCGTCATGGTGCAGCCGTCGAACTCGCCCGATGTGTACTGGATGATGGACGGAACGTACTCGTTGATTTGGACGACTTCGATCGTGATCCCGTACTTCTCCGCCCACTTGTCGACGATGCCGGCATCGGCGGCGTAGCCCCACGGCATCCAGCCGACGTAGATGCTCCAGGCGATCTTGTAGTCGTCCTTGGCCGAAGCGGGGAGCGCGAAAGACAGCACCACGGCCATCGCCGTGACGCAGAACGGTTTCAGAAAACGAATGTTCATGATTTTCCCTAGCCTTGTTACACACGTGGAGACAAACAGTCTCCCGGGCTTTTGTCCCTCCGTGTAACCTCGCTAAGGGAGGGGCCCGCCGTGGCAGTACGGCGAGCCCGCTCCAAGGGGAGGCCGAAAGCTCTCGGACCAGACGCCTAGAGGAAGGCCGGAACCCTAGCTTTTCTATGTGAACCCAGCCCCGCTCATCGCGCGGACTGTCCTGTCTCACGCCTCTTGCAAAGCAATCATCGTGCCATCGACGGCGATGGCACCGTACGCCACCGGAATCGGCACCTTTTGGTGCAGCACCATGTGATACGCCGAGCCCCAATGCACTGTCTTGGTGCATGTTGGTGCATGCGTGCCCCTTGTGTGCTGCCGGAATTGCTACGGTTCGCGCAGACGCGCTTCCAGTTCGGCGATGCGGGCCTCGGCGACCCGGCGGGCGGCTTGCTCCTCGGCAAGCGCCGAGGCCGCCCGCCTCATGGCCGTCGTCGCGTCGGCGAGGGTCTGGAGCTCCTGCCCGCTCCCGGGGTCGCGAAAGCGCAACGCCTGGTTCTCGACACGCAGGTCCAGACCGAGAACCTCGCTTCGAATCGTTCGCGCGCCGGCAACGGACGGTAGGCGCGCCCCCTCAAGCCGAGGCCCTGCAGCACGGGATCGAAATACTCGTCCCTCGGGTCGAACAGCCAGTACTCGCGCACCCCCAATTCCGCGTACAGCGCGCGCTTTCGACCCAGTATTCTCCCTGCTCGCCTACCAGCTATTTCGCAGTTCGCGCAGCCCCAGGAACACCTCTCTCGGCGAGGGTTTCTCGGACAGGTCGGGGAACGTTTCCCTGAGCCGCTTCACCACGGTCGCGCTGGCAAGGCGAAAGAATGTGTTGATCTCGCGTTCCTGGGCGATGGTCGTGACCATGGGGTCGTCCGGATCGTGCGTCCCTTCGAGCTCGCGCAACAGCTTCGCCGCCGCATCGTTGTCGGGTTCGCGGTCCAGCGTGAACGCAAGGTTGTTGGTGATGTAGTCGTGCCCGGGATATATGAGGGTGTCGTCCGGCAGTTCGTCGAGCTGGTCCGAGAAGGTCTGGTAGAGTTCCTCCGGGTGACCGCCGCCGTGGCAGTTGCCGGCACCCGCGTTGAACAGCGTATCGCCGCAGAATAGCGCGGGTGCGTCCGTCTTCGACAACAGGCAGATGTGGCTCATCGTATGTCCGGGGGTGTCTAGCGCGAGCAGTTCGACGGTCTTGCCGACGGTGACGACGTCACCGGCGCTCAAACCGACATCGATGCCATCGATCCGCGGTCCGGCGTTCCTGTGGGCGAGCAGCGCGGCACCCGTAGCCTCTATGACCGGCCCGTTGCCGCCCGTGTGGTCGCCGTGTTCGTGGGTATTGAGGATCTGGGTGATGTCCCAACCGCGATCCTTCGCGCGCGACAGGCACTTCTCGAAGTCGAGCGGATCCACGGCGAGCGCCTCGCCGCTCTCCGGACAGGCGATCAGGTAATTGAAATTGCGCAGGGCATTGCCCGTCCAGATCTGCTCGACGATCACGTCTTGTCTCCTGTTCGTATGGGTCTTTGTCGTATGCCGTCACGGTTGACCACGGTGAAATGACCTTCGAGCTCAACACCATCTTCCTTCAGCCGCGCGATGACGACTGCGGGTTCGATCGGACTTTCCGGCTCGAAACGCATATATAGCACGCCTGCCGTCGGCGGCAGCCGGTGATGGAATACAAGCTCGCCATAGTCCCGATCGAAAGTGACGACGATTCTTCCTTCCCGCCTTGCCCACCGTATGACGACCTCATCCGATGCTCCGGGCGAGTCCTCCGTAACGGACAGAACATCCTCGCCCGCTTCCCGCAGAGCCTCTACGGTAGCCAATGGAATGTTCTCGTTCGCAAGCAGTCTCACGACGCCGCACGGTCGGTGAATCGATGGACGGTCTCCTCTTTCGCGCACTCGGCCGCAAAAGCGAACAGCGCCCGCAGGGCCTCGCCCGACACTTGTGGATAATTTTGCAGCACCTGGTCCTCCGTCCATCCCGCGGCCAGCAACCTGAGCAGGAAGTCCACCGACAACCTCGTGCCCCGTACCACGGGT
Organism: Pseudomonadales bacterium; assembly: GCA_963668365.1. GTDB lineage: Bacteria > Pseudomonadota > Gammaproteobacteria > Pseudomonadales > Azotimanducaceae > VXNE01. Next base: position 1,448,878 of record OY764266.1, on the reverse strand, counting down.
TTTCCCGACAGAACAGACGGTGAGCTATGTATGTGATCGTGCCAATTCATCGGCCGTCTTTACGGTTTCCACGAACGGGCATTCTAACGTCGAGCGCACACCCTTTGGGCGTTCCGCGATGCCTCCTTGAAGCCGCAGCAGTCCCCGGATGAGCGAGGTTCACGCCTCGCGGCACCCGCCGGGCGTTACAATGTGCCGCGGTCAGCAAACCACAGGGACGGAAGGCTCAAGGATGTTCGCGGAAGGATTGTCGATTCGGGGCTTCGACGACGAGGTTTGGCTCGCGATCGAACAGGAAAATCGGCGCCAGGAAGAGCATATCGAACTCATCGCGTCGGAGAATTACGCGAGCCCGCGCGTGCTCGCGGCGCAAGGCAGCGCGCTGACGAACAAGTACGCCGAGGGCTATCCGGCGCGGCGCTACTACGGTGGATGCGAGAACGTCGACATCGTCGAGCAACTCGCCATCGACCGCGTGAAGGCGCTTTTCGGCGCGGATTACGCCAACGTCCAGCCGCACTCCGGTTCCCAGGCGAACGCGGCGGTATACCTCGCGCTGCTCGAAGCTGGCGATTGCGTCCTCGGCATGAGCCTGGCCGACGGCGGCCACCTGACGCACGGGTCGCCGGTGAACTTCTCCGGCAAGCTCTATCGCACGGTCCAGTACGGCGTGGACGCCGATACCGGCCAGGTCGACTACGACGTCGTGCAGGCCCTCGCCGACGAGCACCGGCCGAAGCTTCTTATGGCCGGATTCTCCGCCTATAGCCGGAAAATGGACTGGGAGCGATTTCGAGAGATCGCCCACAGCGTGGACGCCTACCTGGTCGTCGACATGGCGCATGTCGCGGGACTGGTCGCCGCCGGGCTGTATCCGAATCCCGTTCCCATCGCCGACGTCACGACCTCCACCACCCACAAGACCCTGGCCGGCCCGCGCGGCGGCATCATTCTCGCCCACGCCAACCCGCCGCTTGAGAAAAAGCTCAACTCCGCGCTGTTCCCCGGCTCCCAGGGCGGCCCGCTGATGCACGTGATCGCCGCCAAGGCCGTGTGCTTCAAGGAGGCGGCAACGGCGGAATTCAAGCAATACCAGGAGCGCGTGGTGGCGAATGCGAGGACCATGGCCAACGGCTTCATCGACCGGGGCTATCGCGTGGTGTCCGGCGGCACCGACAATCACCTGTTCCTCGTCGACCTGATCGACAAGAAAATGACCGGCAAGGCCGCCGACGCTGCGCTCGGGCGCGCCAACATTACCGTCAACAAGAACGCCGTCCCCAACGATCCCAGGTCGCCGTTCGTCACGTCGGGCTTGCGGATCGGTTCTCCCGCCGCCACCCGGCGCGGATTCGGCGAGGGCGAATTCCGAACGCTCACGACCTGGATGTGCGACATCCTGGACGACATCGGCAACGACAACATGATCGCGTCGGTGCGGATGAAGGTCCTCGACCTGTGTCGCGCCTTTCCCGTATACGCGGCCAACGGCTGAACCGTGCACTGCCCCTTCTGTGGTGCCGACGACACCAAGGTCATCGACTCCCGGCTGGTCGCGGAAGGCAACCAGGTGCGCCGTCGCCGACAGTGCCTCACCTGCGCGGAGCGCTATACCACTTACGAGACGGCCGAACTCGTCATGCCGCGCATCAAGAAGAGCGACGGCGGACGCGAACCGTTCAACGAAGACAAGCTGCGAAGCGGCATCCTGCGCGCCCTTGAGAAACGGCCCGTGGACACCGAAGACGTGGAAAACGCCGTCAACCGCATCAAGCACAAGCTGCGCACCACCGGCGAGCGCGAATTGCCCTCCCGCGTCGTCGGCGAGGCGGTCATGGCCGAGCTCCGAAACATGGACGGCGTCGCTTACGTCCGCTTCGCCTCGGTGTACCGGGACTTCCAGGACGTGCAGGACTTCTCCGAGGTAGTGCGGGATCTGAGTACGGTACGCGACGGATGATCTCGGCGGCGGACCGCCTCTACCTTCGCGCGGCGATCGAACTGGCGGAACGCGGCCTCTACACCTGTTCCCCCAACCCCCGCGTCGGATGCCTGCTCGTACGCGACGGCATCGTCCTCGGACGCGGCTGGCACATGTGGCGCGGCGAAGCGCACGCGGAGGCGGACGCGCTCGAGGACGCCAGGTCGCATAGGCCGGAGTCGCCCCGTCCCGCCGAAGGCGCCACGGCCTACGTCTCCCTGGAACCCTGTTCGATACGGGGCGAGACGCCGCCGTGCGCCGATGCATTGATCGAGGCCGGCATTCGGCGCGTGGTGGCGCCCCTGGCCGATCCGAACCCGGGCGTCAACGGCCGGGGGTTCGCGCGACTGCGTGAAGCCGGCGTGCGGGTGGACATCGAAGAGATGTCCGCAGCCCGCGAACTCAATCCGGGGTGGATCAAGCGAATGCGCGCCGGACAGCCCTGGGTGCGTCTGAAGACCGCCATCTCCCTCGACGGCCGCACGGCAATGGCGAGCGGCGAGAGCCGCTGGATCACGGGCGAGGCGGCACGCGCCGATGTGCAGCACTGGCGCGCCAGGAGCTGCGCCATCGTAACCGGCGCCGGGACCGTGCGGGACGACGATCCGAAACTCACGGTGCGAGACCCGCGATTCTCCGCCGGCGGCCGGACAAGGCAACCGTTACGCGTCATCGTGAGTTCGCGCGGCGACATTCCGGAGAATGCCGAGATCCTCACGGGCGAAGGCCCGGCGCTGATCGCCTGCGGCAGGGACGGCCCCGAACGACATCCGCACGCCCAGGTGCACCGGCAGGAGCAGGAGCGGGTCGACCATTCCCTCCTGCTCGACCATCTCGGCGCAATGCAATGCAACGAGGTCATGGTCGAGGCCGGCCCGGTCCTGACCGGCGCGTTTCTCGCCGAGGGCCTGTGGGACGAATGGGTCCTCTACATGGCGCCGAAGCTCCTCGGCAGCGACGCGCGGCCGTTGGCACAACTGCCGCTGCAGAGCATGGCCCAAGCCGTTGCAGGTAGAATCGCCCGATCGGAGATGATCGGCGAGGACCTGCGTCTCGTCGTTCGCAAGTAGCGTATTGCCGCATGGCCGACGAAAAACCCGAACAACGCCCACTCAACGGAAGTGGCAAGAGTTTCGCGATCATCGCGGCGCGCTTCAATCAATCCGTGGTCGATTCGATGATCGCGGGCGCCCTGAACGTCCTGCGGAAGCACCAGGTCGACGCGGATCGCATGCCGGTGATACGCGTGCCCGGCTCTTTTGAATTGCCCCTTGCGGCCAAGTGCTACGCCGAGCGTCACCCGGACACGAACGCGGTGATCGCCCTCGGCGTCGTCGTCAGGGGCGAAACCGCGCACTTCGATTTCGTCGCCGGAGAATGCGCGAGCGGCCTGCAGCGCGCGGCGCTCGACACCGGCACGCCCATGGTATTCGGCGTTTTGACGACAGATACCATGCAACAGGCCATCGAGCGCGCCGATCCGGCGGCTGGCGACAAGGGCGGCGATGCCGCGCGGGCGGCGCTGGAGATGGCCGATCTCTTGGCCAGGATCTAGCGCCATGAAATCCTTCGGGCGCGCCGTCTCTCACGCCCGCCCAAACCCAACTATGATCCTGCGCCTTGATCGGTACTGCGTGCCGTTCCTTGGCGCGGGTCGCTAGCCTATGGCCGCGTGGCCTCGCCGGCACGCCAGGCGCGCGCTGGTTCAGGCGATCTACCAATGGCAGATCGCCCAGCACGACGCCAGCGAGATTCGCTCGCAGTTCGCGGACAGCGGGACATTGAAGAAAGCCGACCGGGCGTTCTTCGACCGATGCCTGCACGGCATCATCGCCGAAACCGAAGACCTCGACAGCGCCTTCGCTCCCTATCTCGACCGCAAGGTCAACGACCTCAACCAGGTCGAGCGCGCAATTCTCCGTGCCGGGACGTTCGAACTCAGCGCCTGCCCGGACGTTCCGTTCAAGGTCGTGCTTGACGAGTACATCAGCCTCGCTAAGACATTCGGCGCGGAAGACAGCTACAAGTACGTCAACGGCGTTTTGGACCGCGTCGCGCGTGATTTTCGGGCGCAGGAAGTGCAATGAACGAATTCGAGATCATCGACCGGATCACGCAGATACTTGGGCCTGCAGCGCGGGCCGACTGCGTGCTGGTCGGTCCGGGCGACGACGCCGCCATCGTTTCGGTCCCGCCGGGATTTGAACTCGCGGTGACAACGGACACGCTCGTCGCCGGTCGGCATTTTCCTGCGGATGCTCCGGGGGACCTCGTGGGATGCCGTGCCATGGGCGTCAATCTTTCCGACCTGGCGGCAATGGGCGCCGAACCGAGCTTTTGCGTGGTATCGCTCACCGCCCCCCACGCCGATATCGCCTGGATAGAAGCCTGCGCGCGGGGCATCGCCGAGTATGCGACGCGCTTCGGGACGTCCATCGTCGGCGGCAACATCGCGCGCGGACCCCTCGCCGTTTCCATCACCGCGCATGGACTTGTGCCGGCCGGAGAACACCTGTTGCGCTCCGGGGCAAAGGCGGGAGACGCGGTCTTCGTCTCCGGCACGCTGGGCGTCGGTCACGCAGCGCTTCGCGCCCGCGATCTCCGCTTCTACCGCGTTGAGCCGCGCATAGATCTCGGTCAGGCGTTGCGGCGCAAGGCATCCGCCGCCATCGATATCTCCGACGGGCTGCTGGCGGACCTCTCGCACATTTGCCGCGCGAGCGGCGTTGGCGCGCGGCTGACATTGGAAGCCATGCCTGTCGCCGAGGGCGTCGAGCCGCAGACCGCGCTCACCTGCGGCGACGACTACGAACTGCTGTTCACGGCCAGCGAACTCCCCGACGTCGACGAGCCAGTCACCGCAATCGGTGAGATCGTCGAGGGAGACGGCGTTGCCCTCCTCGACCGGGGCAGGGTCCTCCCGATCAACAAGGCAAAGGGATACCAGCATTTCTAGCGTCGTCTCGATCAGAGATCTTCGGGAGCCCGCCACTCTTGTGGCCACGGGTTTCGGCGTCGGGCTGCTTCCCGGCCCAACCGGCACCTATGGATCACTGCTCGGGGCGATGATCTGGTGGATAGCGTTTGCACATGCGCCTCTCATCGTTCAGTTCGTCGCTGCGGGGGCGTTGATCGTCGCCGGCACATGGCTCCTGCAGCGTCTCTGCGCAAGACGCGGCCTCGGCGACGACCCGGCGATCGTTCTCGACGAAGTGGCGGGCGTCTGGCTGGCCCTGGCGAGCCTTCCGTCCGACGTCTTCGTCGTGGCGGCAGGTTTCCTGCTGTTTCGCCTGTTCGACATCTTCAAACCCTGGCCGGTGTCCTGGGCGGACCGCCGCGTTCCGGGCGGAATTGGCGTGATGCTCGACGACATCATCGCGGGGATCCTGGCCGCAATCGCGGCGCACATCGTGCTGTGGCTGCTAAGCCAGGCCGGATTCGCCGTTGCGGCATAAGGCCAGGCTCTCACCCCGCCCAAGCCCCTTTACGAGATACGGTTCACCGCGGCGTCCGCGAGTTCCACGAGCGGGCCGTCCGAAAGACCCAGCGACTCCAGGTGACCCAGCGCGCGCTCGTGCGCCTGCATCGCCATCGCCCGCGTCCGGTTCAGACCCACAGCCGCCGGCACCGTGTTCTTTCCCTGCTCCGCATCGGAGCCCGCGTTCTTGCCCAATGTCTCGCTCGACTGCGTCAGGTCGAGAATGTCGTCGACGATCTGAAACGCCGCACCCACGTCTTCGCCGAACGCGGTGAGCGCCTGGAACCTGGTCGCGTCGATGTCGGGCTCGGCAGTCAAGCCGCCCAGTTGGACGGAGGCCCTGAACAGCGCGCCGGTCTTGGCCGCATGCATCTGCGCTATCCGGTCGATCGGCAGGATTTCCGCGCCGGTCGCCGAGATGTCGAATGCCTGGCCACCCACCATTCCCTGCCAGCCCACCGCCGCGGCGAGGAGTTCGATCATCCGCACCCGGGTCGTCGGGGGCACGTTTTCCGCGCCGGCGATCACCTGGAACGCAAGGGCCTGCATGGCGTCGCCGGCCAGGATGGCCGTCGCCTCGTCGAACGCGGCGTGACACGAGGGACGGCCCCGACGCATGTCGTCATCGTCCATGGCCGGCAAGTCGTCGTGTATCAGGGAATAGGTGTGAAGGTATTCGACGGCCGCCGCCGGATCGAGCGCGGCCTCCATTGACCCGCCGAGCGCGACACAGGTGCCGCAGACAATCGCTGGCCGCAGACGTTTCCCCCCGCCCAACGCCATGTAGCGCAAAGCCTCCACGAGGTGCGGCGCGAGATCCGAGTTCCGGGGCAGGTGTTCTTCGAGGACGGTTTCTATGGCGGTCGCGAACTTCGCGCGGTCAAAGGTCATCTTCACCTGCGCCGCTGTCGGGCACCGGCACTTCGCTCCCGTCCTGAAGCAGCGCCTTGACCCGGAGTTCCGCCTGCTCGAGAACCGTCTGGCAGTGACGGGCGAGGCGGACACCGCGCTCGAAGGCGCGCAGCGACTCCTCCAGGCTCAGGGAGCCGGTTTCCATCTTCTCGACAAGATCTTCGAGCTGCGCCAGCGCGTCCTCGAAGTCGATCGAAGCGTCGTTCGATGCTTCTTCGGGCGTATCGTCCGTCGCGTCACTCACGCTCGCGACCCAACGGTTGGAAGCGCTTTCGGAAGGACTGCCATGGCCTCTTCCTGCCTGGAACCGAACTCACTGGCTCTCCGCCTGTCCATTCGTCTCGGCGCCGTCCTGAGCTGTAGCCCGGGCCGTTTCGAAGTCCCCGCCCGGGACCGAAAACCACTGGGCGCTATCGGCATCAAGGTCTATCAGTCCCATCTCCCGAAGCTGGTAGAACTCGCCGCGGATCTCCCACGCGTCCATCGGGTGATCGCGGTCACGCATGTACGCCGCCACGTCGCCGGTGTCGACGAGGGTCTTGCCCGCGCCCACCAGGTCCATGAAGGCATCGTAGACGATGCGTGTCTGCCGCTGGGCTACGCTCACCCGCAGTGCCCCTGAAAAAAAGCGATTTTTGCAGATATCGGCAGCGTCCGCCAACGCGAAGCGCTTTACGCGATGTGCTAACGCCAAATGTGATCGTATCGTGGTCGCATAGACATCCGTATACTCGCCGCCATTCCATCAGCGAGGAACGATTGTGGCCCTATTAGGAACGGTCCATTACGAAGTGCGTGACGGCGTTGCGGTTCTCACAATAGACAACCCGCCAGTGAACCCGTTGAGCACCGGTGTACGTTTCTACCTGTCGCAACACATGGAAACCGCGCTCGCCGACGAGGCCGTGGAAGCTGTCGTCATCACGGGCAAGGGGCGCGCATTCATCGCCGGCGCCGACATCCGCGAATTCGGCACGGCGCAGAACCCGGACGAGCAGCCCAAACGGCGGGCGACCGAATACATCGAGGAAAGCGAAAAGCCCGTTGTCGCAGCCATCAACGGCACCTGCTTCGGCGGCGGCTTCGAAGTGGCGCTGTATTGCCATTACCGGGTCGCCGCGCCCGGCGCACCGGTCGGCCTGCCCGAGATCAAGATCGGACTGCTGCCCGGCGATGGCGGCACCCAGCGCGTGCCCAGGCTGATCGGCGTGGAGCGCGCCACGCAGGCGATCCTTTCCGGCGATCCCTTCGATACTGAAGAGGCACTTGAAGTCGGCCTCATCGACGCGATCATCGAGGACGACCTGGTCACTGGCGCCATAGCGTTCGCGAAAGCGAGGGTCGCCGAGGGAGGCCCGTATCCCCTCATTCGCCACAAGCGCGACAAGATCGACGCCGACCGCGCCAACCCCGACGTATTCAAGGCCGGAGAGGCTTACCTGGCGCGGCGGATGCGCGGCCAGTTCAACGGCCGGATGGCTTTCGACTCGATCAGGGGGGCCGTCGAGATCGAGGACTTCGACGAGGCCATGCGCGCCGAACACGCGAACTTTCTGCGTTGCGTGGCCCACCCGCAGCGCGCGGCGATGATCCACGTCTTCTTTTCCGAGCGCCAGGCAACGCGGATTCCGGACGTGCCCGCCGACACGCCGACGAAAACGATAAGCAGCGCTGCGACCATCGGCGGCGGATTGATGGGAGGCGGCATCGCCATGAGCTTCGCCGACGCCGGCATCCCGGTGAAGGTGCTGGAAGTGAGCCAGGAGGCGCTCGACAAGGGGTTGGCGGTCATCGAGCACAACTACGGCCGCATGGTCAGGAGCGGCCGGATCGGCGAGTCGGAGCGTGACGAGCGCCTCGGCCTCATCGAGGGCGTGCTGGACTACGATGCCGTCGCCGACGCGGATATCGTCATCGAAGCCGTCTACGAGAACCTGGATCTGAAGAAGGAGATCTTCGCGAAGCTCGACGCCACGATGAAGGAAGGCGCGGTGCTCGCCAGCAACACGTCGGGTCTCGACCTGGACCAGATGGCGGCGATGACCAGGCGTCCCGGCGACGTGGTCGGCGCGCACTTCTTCAGCCCCGCCAACATCATGCAGATGCTCGAGGTGGTGCGCGGCGTCGAAACCAGCAAGGAATCCCTCGCTACGGCCATGGCGCTCGGCAAGGCCATCGGCAAGATCCCGGTCATGGCCCTGAACGCGCCCGGATTCATAGGCAATCACATGCTCGGCGGCTACACCCGCCAGGCCGGCGAGATCATCCTGCACGGGGCACTGCCCGAGCAGGTGGACAAGGTGATCTACGACTTCGGTTTCAACATGGGTCCGTTCGCGATGGCCGACCTGGTCGGCCTCGACCTCCGCTGGCGCGCGCGCAAGATGTCAGGCGACAAGGACAAGCCGCTCGCCGCCATCGTGCCGGACAAGCTATGCGAACTCGGCCGCCTCGGGCAGAAGACGAACGCCGGCTTCTACACCTACCCCGAGGGCAGCCGCCAGGGACAGCCGGACCCCGCGGTCGCCCAGGTCATCGCCCAGACCCGCGCCGAACTCGGCTTCGAGCGCGAGGAATTCGACGAGGGCGAAATCCTGAAGCGATGCCTGTATCCGCTCATCAACATCGGCGCCCAGTTGCTCGACGACGGCATCGCCCTGCGGGCCAGCGACATCGACGTGGTGTACGTCTACGGCTACGGCTTCCCGAAATACCGGGGCGGGCCGATGTATTACGCGGACCAGGTCGGGCTGGACAACGTATACCGGGACATCCTGGCGTACCACCAGGCGTACGGAGACGCCTGGCGCCCGGCGCCGTTGCTGCAGCGGCTCGCGGAGGAAGGCAGTTCGTTCGCGGCCTGGGACGCGGCAAAAGCGAAGGGCTAACGAACAGGTGCAAACCACTGGCGGTCATCGCCTTTCTCGCGCGCCCCGCTTCACTCCAAAACAGGGACAGTACCTGGCCTTCATCCATGCCTATACGAGGATCAATCGGAGACCTCCCTCCGAAGCCGACATGCAGCGCCACTTCCAAGTGACTCCGCCATCCGTCCATCAAATGGTTCTCAAACTCGAGCAGGCAGAGCTGATCGAGCGCGTTCCCCGAGAGTCACGAACGATACGAATTCTCGTTGACCCGGAAGATCTCCCCGTCCTGCGATGAAACTTCAAATGCGGCGCTTCCTCCGGTCGCGCGTGTTACCGAAACATGGCACCGATTAGCACGACGAGCGTGGGACCGCCTCGCTCAAGGTCGCATTGACGACGGAGCCGCCCTTATACTCGGCGGCTCGGCGGTTCCAAGGCATAAGACTTTCCGTCGTCGCGGTGACCCGTAGGTCACTCTGTCACATACGTCGTTTGCCGGGCATATGACCCGAGCGCCGCCATCAAGGAGTTGCCATGAGCATAGGAATCGTCGCGAAACTGAGATGCAAGGAAGGCACGAACGCCCAGTTCGAAGCGGGGTTCAAGGCATTGCAGCAGGTCGTAAAGGACAACGAACCCGGCTGCGACTTCTACCTGCTGTTCAAGTCGCGAAACGATCCCACGGCCTACTTCGTCATGGAGCAGTACGAAGATGCGGCCGCGTTGGCGCAACACGGCCAATCCGACGCCTTCAAGGCAACAAGCGCCAAGCTCGGCCCGGTTTCCGGTGGCAGACCCGAAATCGAGTTGATGGACTTGGTGGAGTGAAACACGATGAAGCACATTCCCCTGTTGCCGAAAGAAGAGGCTGACCCCGAACTGAGAGAAGCCTGGGACGCGTTGCCTTTCGACCTCGCCATATTCCACGTCTGGGCACACGCGCCCCAGGCATTTCTGAACTACAAGCTGTTCAACCACACGGTCTGGCAGGAAGAAGAGGACGGCATGCCGCTGCTGCTGAAGGAGATGGCGGTCGTGCACGCCAGCGTCCTCGCCGACTCGTCCTACGAATGGGGAAACCACGCTGTCACCATGCTGCGCCGGGGCGGGACGCAGGCCCAACTGGAGGCGATCATCGCCGGCGATCTGAAATCCGACGTGTTCGACGAAACCGAGAAGCTCGTGCTGCGGTTCACCAACGAAGTCGTGCTGGACGGTCGTCCCGCCGAACCGACGCTGACCGCCATGAGCGAGAAGTTCACGCACAAACAGTTGACGCAACTCGTGTTCGGCATCTGCGCCTACATGACGAATTCGCGGCTGGCGTCCCTCGGCGGCTGCGAGATCGGCGACGACATCAACTTCGGCCTGAAGACCGTCTCGCCCGAACTCAAGGAACGCCTGCTGGAGGTTGCGAACAGCAGGTAGCGCGTGCCGGCGCCATGAAATCCGCCGGAAGGGCGGCGGAGATCCTATTCGAGTTCGATCTCGATACCGCCGACCAGCCCGGCAGCGAGATTGTAGAGCGCGGCGTAGATCGCACCGCCGATGACGCCGGCCAGGGCGTAGAGGATGGGCCAGCCAATCAGTCCGATGAGCCATCCCGGCACGCCGCCGTAGGAGCCCAAGCCGCCTCCGGCGAACGCGAACCCAATCCCGAGGAGAACGCCGAAGAACGCGGCCAGGACTCCGGTGACTTTCGCCGACGAAACGACGCCGACGCGTTTCAATACCTGCATGCTTTCCTTCCCTGGCCTGAGCCGAACAGCCACACAGACTACATGCTCGGGCTACCCTTGTCGTGGCCGACCGGTGACAACCGCCCCGTTCTTGACCACCCGGCGATGACGACCGCGGTCCGCCGCCGCCGCGATGTCCCGGGAAGGATCGCCGTCGACCAGCAGCAGATCCGCCGCCGCGCCTTCGACGATGCGTCCCCGGTCGTCCAGGCCCATGAGGTCGGCGGCGTTCGACGTGCCGGCCCGCAACGCCTCGATATTGGTCAAACCGACTTCCACCATATACCGAAGCTCCTCGGCGTTTTCACCGTGCAGGTTGAACGGCGTCCCCGCATCCGTTCCCAGGGCGATGCGACCGCCCGCGTCCCGGAACATGCGTACCGATCGCTCGTGCGCCTCGGCGCAACGGGCCGCCTTCTCGACCACGTAGTCCGGGATGCCCGCTTCGACGTTGCCGAGGATATTGCGCAGCGCGGCCAGGGTGGGCACCAGGAACGTGTCCCGTTCCACCATCTCCCGGCAGCACTCCTCGTTCATGAAGATGCCGTGTTCGATGGAGGTGACGCCGCCGCGGGTGGCATTGAGAATGCCCTCCGAGCCCTGGGCGTGGCTGGCCGTCGGACGGTGGAAGCGCTTCGCCTCGGCGATGCCGACGGCCATTTCCTCGGCGGAGTAGTGCGCGTCCTCCGGATTGACGCCGGGAGTCATCACGCCGCCGGTCGCCATGATCTTGACGAGATCGCAGCCCGCATGGATCTGTTCCCGGATCGCCTTCACGACCTCGTCCGGGCCGTCCGCCACGCGACCGACGCGGTTTCCGTGCCCGCCGGTCATGCAGATCATCTTGCCGGCGGCGCGAACGGTGGGCCCGGGGAAGCGTCCCTCGTTGCAGGCGTCGCGCACCGCGAACTCCTGGTATTCGCGTCCCCCGCAATCGCGCACCGACGTGATTCCTCCGCGCAGGGTGTCGGCGGCATGTTCCAGCGCGCGAACAACGGCGTGCGCGGCGTCCAGCTTGTCGAGCACCGTCATCGGGTCGGGCTCGCCGCGGAACAGCAGATGCACGTGGCAATCGATGAGGCCGGGCAACAAGGTACCTTCCGAGCAATCGACCTCGTCGCCGGCAAAGCCGTCGAACTCGCCTTGCGGCGCGACTCGGCGGATGCGTCCATCTTCGACGAGCACGGCGTGGCCGTCGATCATGCGTTCGCCATCGAAGATTCGTCCATTGCGGTAGAGTGTCGTCATGCTGCGTCTCCTGTGGTTTCGTCAAGCTGTGAGTGGCGATGGCCCGAGCAGCGTCGCCACAAACCAGCGGATCAGTCCAAGCTCAACGATCAGGCCAACTAGCAGCCTGAGTCACAGACAATTGAAGCCATGACGTTGCTTCGACCGCGGCGATCTTTCCGTGCGCGGCCAATTTCGGCCAAGATGTCCTCGCCATTTGCCGCCTAATTCTAACGAGCCAGTGCCGAATGGCTGCATACGTGATCCAAGATCAGGATAAGGGAGAAGTTAAACATTTCCGAACGGACGAGGTACCGTCCTAACCGTCCAGAGTTTCGGATGCCTCCAAGCAGTTTTGGAAAAAAAGCAAAAAGCGCAAGACCATTTCGCACAGGCCACCGCTCACCGACATGCGTCGATTCGCTTACCTGCGTCTATGTGCTCGGTTTCCCCACCCGCTCACTTTCGTGTTCCAGCCGTGCTGCCGGCTCGTTCATCGTCAGGATCCACAATTGTGGCAACCACCTTGCGGAACGTGAGTGAAATTCGACGGTCACGAGGTATTCTGCTTGGTTTCTTGTTGCCCGGTTTGACCGCACCGGGCTCGCTCTTGCGCTTCGGGATCGCATGCGTCCATCCGTACCGGGCCTCGCCGGTCAGTATAGTCGCGCTGCGCTGTTCGAGTTTGTGTATACCCTTTTCCGGGCTACGCCGCTTTTTGAACACCATCTCCCACGTTTCCAGCAAGCTGATCATCGCCACGCCATCGGCGAAGCTCGATTCACTGTCAATATGGGGTGCGATTCCCTGATTCCCCCTGTATTCGTTGACGATGACTTGGTCCGGTAGTATTCGAAGGTAACCTTCATCGACTAGGCGCTGCCCAACTCTGTTGGCCCAATCGGGTAGCGGACCGATATGCATCGATGGGTCGACTTGCCTCGATTTGTAATCGTAGCGCCAACCGTAGTGTTGAACACGCCTTTGTAGTTCGTTGCTCCAGTCGTTTGTTTCAATCTTGGCAAGGATTTCTTTTTCCTCGGCCTCAGTCAGAAAGTCCCGAACTAGCTTCAGTCCTGGAATGCCTTGTGTCGCCTCATTCGATTTGACATTACCTTCTGATGATGGAGGCACAGGCAGTCGACCCGGTTCCACAGCAACCAGGCGCCGGAAGGCCTCGCCATCGATGAGATCTTCAACGGTGTCACCCAGCAACAATCCGACCCGAACGTTTCCACGGACGATCATAGTCCGCTCGTCGACGTCAACCATGCCGGAACCGGTGATCAACCTCACACCTTCTCGGAGCGACATGACCCTTGATAGGCAAGGCCACCCCCTTTCTTTGGCTAGGGCAATGGCATCCCGTTGCACTGCGTCGATTCCCAAGTCCGTCGCATACCATTTGCCACGTTCCTGCTGATGCTTGCAAGCGAATTCCCAGCCGCCCCAAGACAGGACGAAGTTTCCGTTGTCCTTTCGCCATTCGGGAGGGTCGTCGGACACATACGGCCAACTCACGCCGGTTCCACTCGAAGTCATTCGCAGGGCCTGTACCGCAACCACTTCACGTTGAACTTGTTTGCCGCGAAAGCGGGTGTCGAGCTTCTTGTAGCCGCGATATAGACCGCACAGGGTGGCTCCAGACCATGCCACGGCGGGAGCCAGATTGACTTGATCCTCGACAAACCATGTTTTGAACGCCGTCGGCTCAGGACGCGACAGTACCAATTGAATGGCCAACTCGACGGGGCGATCCCGCCAGTCGGCGAATTCGATCGCGGCTTCCGCGCGCAGGACTCGCTGCGTGGCTAGGCGCCATGCCTCGACGATACTTGCCTCGTACGCAATACAATCCTGCAGGGCCATTGCGGCAATCCTGTCCGCCGCTTCTCCCGGCCGTGGACAGTCGTTCGATCCAAGCACGCGCAAGGCAGCCAACCAGAGTCGTTCCTGTACATCGTTCGGTTTGGCATCGTTTGTTGGGGCCCATGGAGGGAACCGCCACCAGCTCGCGTCAACTACGTTGGCATGTTTCCGCAGCCCTTTGGATTGGGGGGACAAGCTCGCGGTGAGAACACGCATCCAGGGGTCGATCCGCGGCACGGCCCACAAGGCCATACTCATGGCACCACGTATCGAGTCTTGCTCCGGAGGAATAACGAGTTCGACGTCGACCTCGGGAGGCGGAACAGGCAATTGGGTCGCTTCCACATTGTCGTCGCTGGCGACGCTTACGTCCGGAACTTCGATGTTCGAAAAGCGTTTGCCGATGCTCAACAAACGGACCCGCTGCTCGTCCGACGAGACAGTGAGATTGCAGGCCGAGATCAAAGGTAATACGCCCGGCCAATACACGGCCACGTCCGACTCCGAGACCTGCGAAAGAGTAATGTACCGCCATTTGTTGTTGCGAAAGGCGACGACTTTCAAGTCTGGCAGCTTGGCAACGTCGATTTGGATTCGAACCGGTATGCGGTTACCGTCCACTTCCTGGTGCTCGCGCCTATAGGAGTTAACACCGACAAGCGAACCAGTTCGTGATGGCAGCGGCTGGAGCCAGCCGTCTTGCAAACCCTCGAACAGCCGTCTGTTATCCGAAGCGAGTCCGAGCCAAAGGCTGGCTTGCGGCTCGGGCAAATCGAGCGTGGTTTGCTCTTGGGGAAGCATCATCGCTCCAAGACATCTGACCATGGCAGCGCAGCCTCCGCCTCTGTCGAGAGCGGTTCGGGGCCATAGACAAGATACAGATTGTCGCGGGCGCGAGAGCACATCATATACATGGTCCTGAGCTCTGAATCGCTGGTACAGGGAATGAACCGGTCAAGCTCCAAGATGAACACCGTGTCGAACTCCTGGCCCTTGACTGACTCCTTGTTCAGAACCGTGATTCCCGGTAAGCGGACATCGATCGAGTCTTCGTTCCTGAGCTCGTTCGCGTACCTCGCAACCCGGCTTCCCGGAAGTTTGTCTCTCAGCGATTCATACGTAGATCTGCCGGTGGAGTTCTGCTCGACGATTACGCCAATGCTTCCGCCCCGATTCTGGAATTCGTTGGCGATCCGCCTGGTCGTCGAGGTAATGCTGCCTGATCGGACCAAGCGAGGAACGTCACCTGTGTGTGATCTGCGAATGGTGGCAGCAGGTAGGCGACCCGAATGGAAATGCTCGGCTAGCCGCGCGATCTCCGGCGTGTTTCGGTGATTTTCCCCTAGAATTTTTGGATGGGGTAGACCAGCGGCCATCTTGATCTGTTCAAGTGTTGACCGTTGCCGGCTGAGTGCTTGATCGTCGTCGGCGAAAACCGCCATAGTACCGGCGACGTACCGCGAAGCGTAGAGGAAAAACTCCGCGGGAAGATCCTGTGCCTCATCCACGACAAGACTGTTGTAGTCCGGTTCGGTGCCTTGCAAGCGGTCGATCATGGACTGCCACCGGTATGCAAATGGATCCGGCGGAACCGTTGGCGGACTATTGTGCGTTCGACGCTGGTAGTCCTGCCAGACGAAGCTCTGCATCGTTGAAACGTCGATTCCGATCTCGTTGTCGTCTGCGGCGAGTTTCAGAGTCCGTCGAAGCATGCGGTTATAGGTGACAACCGGAATCTGTTTCTTGTACCACTCCGCCAAGGTGGCCGCACGCCATACGGCCAGAGATGTCTTCCCAGAACCGGGTGGCCCCGCCACGAATAGGGACTCGTCGAGAGGCGTCTCCAGCACGTTGAGTTGCTCCTCATCGCTGTTGACTTCATCCCAAGTCGGCAGACGCACGTCAATGGCCTCCTAGCCGAAGAGTGTGCTGTTGGCCGCGATGAAACAAAGCGTACCGTAGCTCCAGTGTTCTGCGTTCCGTCTCAATCGTCCCGATTTCGTCAGCCACCCTCCGGAAATCGGCGTCCTTTAGAGCCTCGCTAAACTTGGGGAAACCGCGATTTGGACCTGCCTTCGGGGAGTTAGTGTAAAGAACGGTAGTCGCACCACGACTCAACCTTTGCAAGAGATGCTCCAATTCGACCATTAGCGCTTCGACCTGTAGGGTTGGGCTCGCCAAAAGGAAGGACACAATCACGATGACCGGTCGCCATCCAAGTGGCTCGTGCCACGCGACCGAGGAGATGTCCGCAGCCCAATGTCGTTCGACCTGGGGCGTTCCAGGTAAAGACTCCGCGACAACGGCCAGTTGTTCGCCAAACTCGCGCATTGATTGCGAGCGATCCACACCAATGTAGTCAAACCGCTCTTCATTACCGAGTTGTCCTGCAAGAGCGAGTCCGCCGGTGAACGGCCCGCATCCCAGGTCGATTGCGATCAAGGGTTCAGTCGGCCGGTTCATGCTGAACAACTGGTTGAACGCCTCGGTAAGTTCTTCAAGGTGTCGGCGCTGGTTCCAGTATGCGTAAAGCAGCACACGATCCTCGGGAGAGAGGTCTCCAACTGGCTGGTCGAACTCTGCCTGGCCCCAGTCGATGGCTTCCATGGCGGTGCGACGGTCCACGCCCAACACCAGATTTCTGCGCGTTCGAATGTCTTTTTGTACGCGTCCGACAATCGCAATACGCCGTAAGTCTTGGAGCATCTGGGGAAGTGACACGGGCAAACTCGACCAATCGCTTCGAGGCTTCGAGGGATCCAACTCTTCTCCCAATACTGTATTTTGATACAGCAAAAATTGCAATGTGATCGCATCCCGCGTGGACCTGTTCCCGCACCGCCTTCACGACCTCGTCCGGACCGTCCGCGACGCGACCGACGCGGTTCCCGTGTCCGCCGGTCATGCAGATCATCTTGCCGGCGGCGCGAACGGTGGGACCGGGGAACCGCCCCTCGTTGCAGGCGTCGCGCACCGCGAACTCCTGGTATTCGCGGCCCCCGCAATCGCGCACCGACGTGATTCCTCCGCGCAGGGTGTCGGCGGCATGTTCCAGCGCGCGAACAACGGCGTGCGCGGCGTCCAGCTTGTCGAGCACCGTCATCGGGTCGGGCTCGCCGCGGAACAGCAGATGCACGTGGCAATCGATGAGGCCGGGCAACAAGGTACCTTCCGAGCAATCGACCTCGTCGCCGGCAAAGCCGTCGAACTCGCTTTGCGGCGCGACCCGGCGGATGCGTCCATCTTCGACGAGCACGGCGTGGCCGTCGATCATGCGTTCGCCATCGAAGATTCGTCCATTGCGGTAGAGCGTCGTCATGCTGCGTCTCCTGCCCGCATCAGTCTTTCCGTCGCTGCGCGCTGCTCACTCTCGCCATGCCGCCGTCCACGGCCACGACCTCTCCGGTCACATAGCGCGAAGCATCGCTCGCGAAGAACACGACGACATCGGCGACATCCGCGCCGTAGCCCCAGCGCTTGAGCCCGATCCGTTCTTCCAGTTGCTCTGCGAGGCCCGGCACATCGCGGCGGTCCGCCTCCCAGATCGAAGTGACGATAAGGCCGGGGCTAAGCGCGTTCACGCGAATGCCATCCGGGCCCCAATCCGCCGCGAGCGCCCGTGTCATCGCGTCGACGGCGCCCTTTGTACCCGCATACGCCACCCTGCCGAGGGGACCGCGAAGGCTTGCGATGGACGAGATATTGATGACCGAACCGCCGCCGCGGGCGATCATCGACGGACCGAGTCCCAGGGTGAGCATCAAGAGCGAGCGAACGTTGATGGAGAACACGCGATCGAAGTCCTCCTCGGTCAATTCGTCGGGTTTTCGCCGCATCGGTATGCCGGCGTTGTTGACCAGGATGTCCACGCCGCCAACGGCAGTCAGGATCCGCTCGGCCAGTTCCGTTCCCGCGCGCGGCGCCGACAGATCGGCTTCCAGTGTGATGGGATCGTTGGAAAGATCGCCCGCCACCCTGTTCAGATCCGAAACGGTGCGTGCAGTGAGCACGACTCTCGCGCCTGCCGCGTCGAGCGCGCGGGCGCTGGCTTCCCCGATTCCCCGGCTGGCTCCCGTGACAACCGCAACCTTTCCCTTCAACTCGTTCATCACGTCCTCCCGTGCAGGCAGCACTATAGACCGGTCGCGACAGACAAATCACCGGAACTTGCGCGACGGCCCCTACTCGTCCACGCTGGAACCACACTGACGGGAATCCCATGACGAACGGCATCATCGACGACTTCGAGGCGCGCCATCACCCCTTCGAAGGCTGTTTCAACTTTCGTGACATAGGCGGCTATCGCACCGCCGACGGCCGCGCCATCAGGTGGGGCCGCTATTTCCGCGCCGGTCGCCAGGACCGGATGACGCCAGGCGACGTGCATCGCGCGGCAAAACTCGGGATCAGGACGCAGATCGACCTGCGCCGGCCGGATGAAGTGCGCAGTTGCGGCCGCGGTCCCTTCGAGGCGCTCGGCGCCCGCTACGTCGGACTGTCCGTGCTTCCGGACGGCAGCTACGAACAACTCAACCGCGAGACCGGCACCTTAGGAGAACGCTATCTCGCGTATTTCCAGTATTCCGCCGAGCCGTGGCGCCGCGTCTTCGAAGTGTTGGCCGACAACGCGTCCTATCCTGTCCTGTTGCACTGCACGGCGGGAAAGGACCGCACCGGCGTGATCACCGCGCTACTGCTGTCGATACTCGGCGTCGACCGCGCCGTGATAGAGGCCGACTTCGCGCTCACCAACCGCGACGTGCCGCGCCATGTGGAATTCGTCGCGCGCGGCCCGGGTTTCCCCGAGGGCATGAGCCGCGAGGCGTTCACGCGTTCCGCCGGCGTGCGCGAGGACGCCATCTGCGTATTCCTCGACGGCGTGGAAGAACAGCACGGCGGCCCGCTCAACTTCCTGCGCAACCATGGTGTCGACGATGGCATGCAGGACGCTATTCGCGAGAATCTACTCGAAGACGCGCGGTGAGGTCGGGAGAGCGTTTACGCTCGCCGGTCAAGCGGGTACCGTTCGCGCCACTGACGACAACCAGGTGAGGCCCGATGGAAACCTACGCAGCCATGCGGACGACCTTTTCGGCGCGCGATTTCACCGGCGACCCCGTGCCCGACGAGGTCCTGCACCGCATCCTCGACAACGCGCGCTTCGCGCCGAGCGGCGGCAACCGGCAGGGCTGGCGCGTGATCGTGGTCCGCGACGAGGCCAAGCGCGCGGCCCTCGGCCCGTTGATCGAACCCACCTACAGGCGATACCTGGCGGAGGCAAAGGCTGGCGCGAACCCGTGGAACACCATCGAACCTGCGCGGATTGACCAGGCGACCATCGACGCAACGCCGATTCCGCCGGGCCTTATCGAACGGCTGACCCACGCGCCCCTGCTCTTGCTGGTAACCGTCGACCTGTCGGTGGTTGCCGCCATGGACCAGCACCTGTCCCGCATCGCCGTCATCCCCGGCGCTTCGATCTACCCGTTCGTCTGGAACATCCTGCTCGCGGCGCGGAACGAGGGACTCGGCGGCACGCTGACGACGTTTGTCGTCGGCATGGAGCCGGAAGTGAAAGCGTTGTTCGGGATTCCCGAGCGCCACGCGGTCGCCGCCATGTTGCCGATCGGCAAACCCGTCAAGCAACTCACCCGGCTGAGGCGCAACCCGGTGCAGGCGTTCGCTACCGTAGACGCATTCGACGGCAACGCCTACGAAGGGTCGGCGTCGGCATAAGCCGGTCTCGGACGCCATTTCCCGCACCTTCGCACTCCATGATGCAGGGTTCTCCTACAGACTGACCGCACCGCCACGTCCTATTGTGGCGAGTCCACGAGCTGTCGAAAGAGTCTCATGGTTTGGAAGTGGGTGCGCTGGCTGCTGCCGTCGCCGATGCCCCGGTTGGAAGATCACGTCTCGATCTGGAGCATTCAGGCACGCGACGCCGGCACGTTCTTCCGCATTGTCGCCGTGCTGTGGCTTGTCGCGTTGGCGCGCATCAGCTATAAGTTGATGGAACAAGCGGACGTTCCGCTTGTCGGCTGGCAGATTGCGGTCGACTTCGCCTTGGCCGTGCTGGGAGAGTTCGGCAAGGTTGGCAGCGGAGCGGCCATGCTGGCCATGTTGCTGACGCGACCCGTGAACCTGATGGGAGGAACTGCAATGTCGCTCTATCAAGCAATGGTGAACCGATACGTGATCCCAGTGATCGAGAAGCACAAGGCGGAGGGCCGTGCCGAAGGCATTGAGCAAGGCATTGAGCAAGGCGTTGAGCAAGGCCTTGAACAAGGCAGAACACAAGCACATGCGGAATGGATAGCGTGGAACCGGCGTCGCGCCGAGGCCAAGCGGCAGGGCCGCGACTTCGACGAACCGCCCCCTCGCAGCTGACGTTTCTTGTCCGGGGAAGCAGTATTCCGAACGCCTACGACCTGGACGATCCCATGGCGTCTCCGAGAGACAGTTTCGGCCAACTTTATGGCGAGCCGTTCGCCGCTCTCCCTTGGCCGACCTCCTGATCGTCAAGCTGCGCTACCGGTTCGGGCTTTGACCCCCGCTTAGTCTTAGTAGACGCGGAAGTCGTTGGCCAGCGTATGGTCCCAGCGATGCGTCATCAGGTAGTCGAGCGCGCGTCGTAGCCCTGCCCGATCCTCCCCATGCCGCCGCTCGGTGAGCGCTTCCAGCGCCATCGCATGCACGTAGCCCGTCTCGTCTTCGAGGCTCGATACCAGCAGGTCGTCAAGTTCCTCGACGGGAATATCCGAGTTCAACAAGGCGCACATGGCGTTGAACCGGGCCTGGTTCTCGCCGGTCCAACCGGCGCGCGGGCTTGGCTCCTGCCAGTCCGGATTGTTCACGGTGAGCAGTCTGTGGATGGATGGCAGGGCAACGCGGGTATTCGTGCCGATAAAGGCCATCGCGTCCAGGCTCGCCCGCGCCACCTGTGGGAGTCTGTGTTCCAGCAGCTTCGCCAGTTCGGGCATGGCGCAGGCGGCGGGCGCGCCGATCTCGCCGAGGGCGAAGGCGGCGTTGATCTTGATCCAGTCGTCGTCGTGCCCGAGCAACTCCAGGAGCGGGCCCACGGCGACCTCCCCCATGGCGCCCAACGCATACGCCTCGTCCTGCGGCACAACGGCACCGTCATTCCAGTGGCGCACAAGACGACTTTCGTCATCCGGCATGAACGAGTCCCGCGCTCTCCGTTTCGGGTGGTACGGCGGAGGAATTTCGCGCCGCAGGCCGGCGAATCGGAGCAGGCTTGCTCGCAGCGGCTCAATGGCTTCGGCACCCATGGCCGCCAGCCCGTAAATCGCTTCAAGCCGGGCCTTCTGGTCGGCACCGTTGAGCTTGCCCATCCATTTCCGCGCGTCGCCGGACGCCGCGTCGGCGCGGCTTGCGAATCGCGGGACCCCACGCATCCAGTCCCAGATATAGGACCAGGCCCGGCTGTGGTCGAATTGCGCGAGGCGCGCTTCAGGTGGCCGCCAACCGACCTCTCCTCCGTCCCAGCTTGGCCCGGTCGGGTTGCGCGTGCGCAGGTAGCAGAACTTGAACATGTACCGGCTCGAATCGGTCCGGTTGCTGAGCGCCCCGTGGGCGATATCAAAAGCGGTCAGCATGCAGGTACCGGCCTTGATCCGGTCGCCGACGAGCCCGAACGGAAAGTCGCTTTCAAACAGGAGGGCGTGCAGGTGCGTGCCTGGAATGACCCGCGTCGGACCGCGCACGGCCGGGGTGTCCTGCGGAAAGTAGATGATCATCGCGATCCGGGGCACATGATGCCGGAACCGGCCGAGCGGGCACTGTCCATCCTGGTGCCAGCCGCTGTTTGCCGTGGACCCTTCGCCCACCGGCGGATTGTGCTCGAACCCGGTCAGCGAAAGCGTTCGTTCCGCTTCCGCGAGCGGTTCGTTGGCGTGCATGTAGCGGTGCGGATGCAGCATGTAGTCGTCGCCGAGCACGCTTTGCACGGCGCCGTGGACCACCGGGTCATCGAGTAGCTCCCGCAGCTCGGCGATCCGGGGCAACACGTTGTTGCCCATGTTGAATTCCCGCCGGTTGCTCCACTCCATCTTCTCGAAGATGTCCTGGTGGAACTCGGGGGGGAGGCCGCTGTCGAGCAGGATCACGCCGTCGCAGATGAACCGTCGAACCTGCTCGTCTGTCAACTTGATGCCGTTGGGCTTCAACCGGCGTTCCCCCTCCATCGTTGCGGACACTAGAAGACGCGCTGGCCGTTCGCCAGCGTATGGTCCCAGCAATGCGTCTTCAGGTAGTCGAGCGCATGCAGCAGTCCAGCCCGGTCTTCGCCGTTACGCGGCCGAGTGAGGCCTTCGAGCGCCAGGGCCTGCACGTATCCGAATACATCGTCGAGGCAGGTGACCAGCACGTCGTCCACCTCGTCCATGGAGACATCGGAACTCAGCAGGGCATACAGCGCATTGAATCGGACCCCCATCTCGCCGCACCTGTCGCCGCTTGAGCCCATGGGCTGCCGCCAGGCCGGGTTCTCCACCGTTAGCACCCTGCGGATCGCGGGCAACGCGGCGCGCATGTTGGTGCCTATGCAGCCCATCGCGTCCAGCGTCGCCCGCGCGACCTGGTGCAGTTCGTGGTCCAGCAGCTTCGCCAGTTCGGGCATGGCGCGGGCGGCGGGCGGACCGATCTCGCCGAGGGCGAAGGCGGCGTTGATCTTGATCCAGGCGTCGTCGTGGCCGAGCAGTTCCATGAGGGGTTGCACGGCGACTTCCCCCATGGCGCCCAGCGCATACGCCTCGTCCTGCAGCGTATAGGCGACATCGTTCCAGCGGCGCACGTTCGGATCACCGATCGGCACGAAAGCGCCCGACTTGTCGATCATGTAGGGACATGTGAATTCACGCTGCTGGCCGGCATTTGAGAGCAGGCTTTCCCGCAGCGGTTCGATGGCATCCGCGCCCATCGCCGCCAGGGTGTAGATGGCTTTGAGCCGAATCTCCTGGTTGGTGTCGTGGAGTAGGTCCATCCACTTCTGCATGTCCTTCGAAGCCGAGGCCTCGTGGTTCGGGAAACGCGGCGCTCCCCGCATCCAGTCCCAGATATACGACCAGGCCTTGCTGTGGTCGTACCGGCCAAGGCGCGCCGCCGGCGGTCGCCATTCCACCTCGCCGCCGTCCCGGCTCGGCCCGACCGGATTCCGCGTGCGCAGGAACACGAACTTGACCATGTAGCGGCTCGCATCGGTCCGGTTGCCGAGCGCGGCGTGAGCGATGTCGAAAGCGATCAGGAGGCATGTGCCCGCCTTGATCTCATCGCCGACGAATGCGAACGGGAAATCGCTTTTCCTGAGGTAGGGCTGCAGATGCGTGCCCGGAATGACCCGGGTGGGACCGCGCTCGGCCGGAGTGTCCTGCGGAAAGTAGAGGATCATGGCGAGCCGGGGCACGTGATAGCGCGCCCGCGACATCGGAATCTGCCCATCCTGGTGCCAGCAGCTGTTTCCCGATGATCCCTTGCCCATGGGCGGACCGTGCTCGCTGCCGTTCAGCGCGAGGATTCGCTGGTCCTTGTCGAGCGGCTCGCTGGCGTGCATGAAGCGGTGGGGGTGCAACATGTAGTCATCGCCGAGGACACTCTGCACCGCGCCGTGGATAACCGGCGCATCCAGGATCTGCTGCAATTCCGCAATCCGGGGCAACACGTTGTTGCCCATGTTGAATTCATGCGTGTTGTTCCACTGGATCTTGTCGAAGATCTCCTGGTGGACCTCGGGCGCGAGACCGCTATCGAGCACGACCACGCCATCGCAGATGAACCGCCGGACCTGCTCGTCCGTCAGTTTGATGCCCTCGGGCTTCATGCTGTGATCCTCGCATCCCCAGCCGAAACCAGCAGTGTTTCGGCACGTATATTATGCACCCGGTGCGGCGCGATCGGCGTGGCCGGGCCAGAATCGGAGATGAGGCATGGAAATCGGCGTAGGCCTTGATGCAAGGCTGGGCATGGGGTGGGCGGACCAGGCAGTACTGTCCCGGGAAGCGGCGGAGCTGGGCTACGAGAGCATCTGGACGCCGGAGGGCGCGGGACAGGACTCCTTTCATCTCTGTGTCCAGCGCTGGATGGCAAGCCGGGAAGCCGTGACGGAGGGCATCGGAACCGGTATCGGCGTTTCGCCCGTCATGTACCGGACGCCCGTGTCTTTCGCCATGGCCGGAGGCACGGTCAGCGAGATCACAGGCGGACGATTCGTCATGGGCATCGGTACCGGCGCCGCTCACAGGCCCGCGGCCCGGCGTGCCGTGGGATTGGGCCGCATATCCGCCCTGGCGCTCATGCGCGACTACCTGACAGTCATCCGAGGATTGGTGACGGGGGAATTGGTCGACTACGAAGGAGAGACGGTCACGCTGCGAAACATGCGCCTCGGCATATCCCCGCCGCCCCGGACACCGGTCTACCTGGGCGCCCTGGGTCCGAGAATGCTGGAACTCTCGGGGGAGCTTGCAGACGGGGCATCGCTCAACTGGTGTACGCCGGAGCAGGTTGCCTGGAGCCGTGAGCGGATCAATGCGGGCGCCGCCCGGGCCGGCCGCGAACCGTCGGAGATCAAGATGGCCGAGTACATCCGCATCTGCGTCGACGACGACGTCGATCTTGCCCGTGTCGCACTGGCCAAGGCCACGGCCGGATACGCGCTGGGCGGCAGCGTCCCGACGGAGCGCGAGCGCCAGTTCGGGTACCGCGCCCACTTCGAGCGCATGGGGTTCTCAGACGAACTGGCGGAACTGGACGCGATGCGGATCGAGGGCGCGAGCCCCGATGACGTGGCGGAAGCCTTTCCAGAGCACCTGTTGCGCGCAGTGGGCTATTTCGGACCGGCGGACGGTGCGGCGGCGGCGTTCAAGCGGTTGGCCGAAGGGCTCGACATCGCAATCGTTCGCGTGGTGGCCGCGAGGCCGGGCCTCGACTCGGTCCGAGCTGCCATGCGGGCCTGCGCACCCGCGATAGTCGAAGCGGCCTAGTGGTAGAGGTCCTTCTTCGACCCCAGCGCACTTCCGAGCGATTCCTCGTACGCGGCAACGTACTTCCTCGCGCGCTGGGTGAATGACACGCGGTCGCCCTGGGTCGAGTACTCGGGAACGCACCCATGCTGGAGCAGGATCGCGAGTCGCGGGCCGTACTTGTCGATCAACTTCTGCGGCACCTTGCCGATGTAGTCCTCGATCGGCCGAATGAACGGTCGCACAAGGTAGACCGTCGCGCTCACTCGCAGCCCCGGCGCGGTGCGATTGAACGCGCCGTGCCAGGTATTCCCGTGCCATATGGCCAACGAGCCTGCCGGGGCTTCGAGGATCACGGCCTGGTCCTTGCCACCTTCCTCGTACGGCAGGAGGTCGGCTTCCTTCTCCGTGGGCTTGCGGCACCACTTGTGGCTGCCCGGCACGGCGCACGTTGCGCCGTTCTCCCGATTGAAGTCGGTCAGGAGATACGTGCACTGGGCCTGGTAGGCCTGCGGCGGGAGCGGTTCCGGCACCGCCGAGTCCGAGTGCAGCGGGAAGTTGCTCTTGTTCGGCCCTTTCATCCAGCAGCCCATGGACGACAGCACCGCGCTGTAGCCGATCAGGTACGTGACCAGCGCGAGCAGCGGCGGGTTCATCAGCGCCTCGGCGAACACCTCGTCGTCATAGAGGATCAGGTTCATCCGGTCGCCGAACGGCGAATCGACGACGTTGGGCTCCTTCAGCATGATCGGAGGTGGCGCGTCTTTCCCTTCTTTCTTCGCTTCTTTTTCCGCTTCCTTGGCGAACTTCTGCCCGTCGAAACCCTGCAGCAAAGGCGGTCGGTTGGCGTGCGTGGCGCCGGTCACCACATCGGGACGCTCGCCGTTGCGCTGCTCGGCGATATCGAGCAGCGCCGCCAGCATCCGCTCGGCGAGGTTGTTCGGGTTCGCGATCTCGGGCGGGATGACACAGAAGCCCTTCGCGTCGAGATCCGCGACATAGTCCTCGAGGCCTAGTTCACAAATGTCGTTCCATGCCCGATCACGGGGCTCCAGCGCGGTCGCTGCTTCTGCCATGGCTCAAGTTCCTCTCCGACCATGCGGCCATTCTACGCCCGACAGCACGACCCGACAGGCGGCAAAGCTCCACGGCCTGCCGCGTCGGAATGTCGTCGCGGGCGTTTGGGCCCGTGGTCGCTTAGTGTCGTGTCACGCGAGTTATGGCGCTTCAGAGTTCGCCATGCGCGTCAATGCAAGGCGTGGTCCGCAGTGAATATCTGGCATATTCGCAAGGGCCACAACGCGGCAGTGGCGTGCATGGCGAACTCCCGAAGGGCGCACCCCACGGGGCCTGTGGCGGTGTTGCGCCCCTTGGAAATGGAGCCGACCATTCCCGGCGGGGACGCGCCTTGCCACAGACCCCGTGGGACGCGCTGAAGCGTCATAACTCGCGTGACACGACACTAGGCGTAGTGGTCGCCCTTCGACCCCAAATCGACCCCGACCTCCCGCTCGTAGGCGGAGCGGACCTTCTCTGCGCTCGCCGTATTCGCCACGCGCGAGGCCTGGGTCGTCGCCCCCGGCACACATCCTTGCTGGAGCGCCATCGCGAACCGCGGCCCGTGCCTGTCGAGCAGCTTCTGCGGCACCCGGCCGATGTAGTCCTCAAGTGGCCGCATGAACTGCCGCACGAAGTAGACCGTCATGCTGACCCGCAGTCCCGGCGCTATGCGGTTGAAGGCACCGTGCCAGGTGTTGCCATGCCAGCAGACCAGCGAGCCCGGCGGCGCCTCTATCACGACAGCTTGATCCTTGCCTCCTTCCTCGTACGGAAGGAGGGCGGCTTCCGCCTCCGTCGGCCGGCGGCACCACTTGTGGCTGCCCGGCACGATACACGTCGCCCCGTTCTCCCGATCGAAATCGGTCAACACGTACGTGAATTGGGCCTGGTAGGCGATCGACGGCAGCGGATTCGGCAACCCCGAGTCCGAGTGCAGCGCGAAGTTGCTCCTGCATGGACCTTTCATCCAGCAGCCCATGGACGAAAGCACCCCGCTGTGGCCCACCAGGTACGTAACCAGGGCGAGCAGCGGCGGATTCATCACCGCCTCCGCGAACACCTCTTCCTCGTTGAAGATCAACGCCATGCCATCGCCGAACGGCGAATCGACAGCGTCGTCCTGATTCAGAAGCGCAGGATCGGTCGCTTCCTTTCCGGCTTCGATTTCGGATCCGTCCTTGCCATATCGCGCCGAGTCATAGCCGTGCAGCAAGGCTGGCTTGTAGGCGTGGGTGGCGCCGGTGACGACATCGGGGCGTTCGCCGTTGCGCCGTTCGGCGACATTGAGCAAGGCTTCGAGCAACCGCCCGGACAGATTGTTCGGATTCGCGATCTCCGGCGGCATGACGCAGTAGCCGTGAACGTCGAGATCCGCCACGTAGCTCTGCAGGCCGAGATCGGAGATTTCCTTCCACGCGCGTTCGCGAGGTCCAAGTGGTTCTACCTCTTCGGCTAGTTGTGCTGGTTCTGCCATGATTTGAGTCCTCCCCTGACTATGTGACCATTCTACGCCCGAATGAAAATTCTCGCAGACCACCACCAAATCAGTCAGTCAGCACCAAAACCCAGAGGCACGACGGGAATGTGACGACGAGTCAGGGGAGTTTAGGTAGTCAGGAAAGCGCCTTCGATCTAGACCGCATCCTGCCACGTGCCGTTGACCAAGAAATCGCGAGTATGCACTTCTGCGTCCTCCCAACTTGCCACAACTTTCGGAAACACGATGTTGGCGTGGTAAGGGTTGTCGCGTTGCGGGTCGGCCTTGGCCTCCCGACCACCACGTATTGCAATGTCGCCGGGAATGACCAGCCAGCCTAGTACGCCACCGGCACCATCAATGGGCTCGGCCCGTCGGTCTCCGGCTTCAGTGCATTCGGCCAAGTCGACGCTGTCGTAGCGATTTACAGAGATCTCGTTGTACGGGGGTCGACCGAAGGCCCCCTTCGACGCACGATTCACGCGCCGCTTCTCAATGGCCACCCTTTCTCCCCGAAAGTACACGTCTCTCCAGAGCCCCTCGCTCTGTTGAAGCGGCCCCACGATCGAATCGACTATCGAGCCGCAAGGTCTCGGAGGGCTTTGGTGATGAACGGGTCAGGCAAGCCGTCCATTTGGTAGAACTTCGCGTAACGGTTGTTGCCATCAATGGTGACGAAGCAATAGACGATATCCCGCTCGCAACATTCCACGCCAACCGATCCACCTGGCCGCGTAGGTGCCTCAATGACGATTCCGTTGCGTTCGCTAACGTAGACATCAAAGCGAACTGGATGAATATCCCACAGTTTCGGAATAAGCGTGCGGGCGTTGGCAACCACCTGCGGGTGGAGTTCTTGGGACGTCTCTAGATCGTCAAGTTCCTGCAATAACTCGAACTGAGTTGTGGGATCGACGACCATGTGCGTCGGGTATGTCGACGACTCGTCCAACCCGGTGAAACCAAGCAAGGGCCACGCGTCCTTGCTTGAAATGAAGAACTGTCGGTATGTCTCGTCTCGAGAACCGGCATCCATTCCACTCAAGCCCGTCACCGTGTCAGGGGCGTTGCTCAGCTTGTGATCGAAATCCCATCGTCGCAGCGTAAGGTCCACCAACCTCTTGAGATTCGCTAGAAGGGCTCTGTCACGATCAGGTCCTGGCTGCGCTCTCGGTGTTGTTGTGAGGGGCTCCAGTTCGAACTGGATCACTTCTGCACGCGTCATTGGATCTTCCCCCGCATCGTCACAGTACATCGCTCTAGCAGATCCTCCATGTAAGACCGGACACCTGCTAGGGGCCCAAGTACCTTCGCTTCCAGATCGTCTGCATCCGTGGTGTCCTGATTCACGTTGACCGACAGGTACAGATGCTTGCCCCCTGTCGAGAAGTGAGGCTCGATTCGTACTTCATAACGCAGTTCGCCTTGCGCGAATATCGAACGCAGGAGCAGGAGCGGTGGCTCCGTCGATCCGACCAACGTAGAGACCATATCGTCATCGACTAGCGACGCACAAAAAGCGGTACCTTCTAAGGCATCAGCGCTTGGAATGATTTCGCGCTCCATGTTCAAGCCAACGGCCGTGATGGAACCAGTCACCTGATGTTGCGAGAGTGATGTCAGAATGCTGGCAGCAGCCTGCTCGACGTCCTCCGGCAGGATCTCGTCTCCCCCGTTTCCCAGAAAGATCCGGTCAGGACCTACTGTGAATTCAAATTTCCCCGATGCGTAAGTGAAAGTTCCAACCGGCCCAGCTGCCAACTCCACCCGATCAAGATCACCCCCGAAAAGCTGCCGCTCGTCGAACATGAGCCGATGTAGGTCACCACTTGGGGTCGCCAACACAATGCTCGTATTCGGGGTCTTCATCTAACTTCCTCGATCCACGGCGACTACGTACATCCGTAGCAAAGAACATCGGCTCTCGCGCTCAACAGCAACTGACCCAGAACGGGTCGAAGCGAACTCTTACTTTGCTTGGTTGATATGTCAAGAGTCTCGGAATATGAGTCTTCTTTCTGTGGCTCGACAGGAATTGTATCGACACGGCACATTTGTCGAATTGATGAACGCATCCTGTCAGTTGTGAGCCTAGTACGCTTTCTTCTGGCTACCGACATGGGGCCGTACCCGTTCTTGATCAACTCAAGCTTTTCGCGAATCATTTCCCCGGTAGCCCGTCCAATCCCCGAAAACACCGACACCGGCCGTGCGTCGTCTTTCGTTCCGTCGAAATGCTAGCGTAGCACACCGCCCTCGCGCAGTTCCTTGATCCTGGCCGCGTCGTAACCGAGGACTTCGGACAGCAACGTGTCGGTATCCGCCCCAAGGCAGGGCGCCGGGACGCGGACGCCGTTGGGCCGTCGATCATGCCGCCACGGGATGCCCACGTGGGCGCGGCGACCGACCTCCGGGTGCTCGAGCCGCTCGATGAAGCCGCGCGCGTTGAGATGCGGATCCTGCACGATGTCCTCGGTCGTGAAGCTCGGAAATGCCGCCACGCCCTGGCCCTGGAGCAGCCAGGTGACTTCCCATCGGTCCTGGCCGGCGGTCCATTCCGAAACGATCTGTTCCAGCGCATCCTCGTTGGTCTTGCGGGCCTCCAGATCGGCGAAGCGCGCGTCGTCGCCAAGCGCGGGATCGATGAGCGCCGCGAGCTTCAGCCAATCGACATCGTCCGCGCACGCGATGGACACCCACTCGTCCTCTCCCCGGCAGGCGAAACATCCATGGGGCGCCATCCAAGGGTCCCGATTGCCCATGCGTTCCGGCTGGGTGCCGTCGAATGCGTACTGCATCCAGGCTTCGAGCGCCAGCACTCCGGTCGCCTCCCAGAGCGAGATGTCGAGGTGATCGCCGACGCCTGTCTGCTCGCGCTGCTCGAGCGCAGATACGACGGCCCAGGCAGTCGTCATGCCGGCGGTCGGATCGGGTATCGAGGGGCCGAACAGTTCGGGCTTGCCGCCGATGAATCCCGTCACCGACGCCAGCCCCGTGAGCGGCACCAGCGCCGGACCGTACGCCAGGTACTCGCGATAAGGCCCGACCTGACCGTAGCCGCTGATGCTCGCGAGGATGATGCGCGGGTTGATGCGTTTGAGTTCCTCGTAACCCAGTCCCAGGCGGGCCATCACGCCGGTCGCGAAGTTCTGCACGACGGCGTCCGATTCGGCGACAAAGCCCTTGACGATTTCGATGCCCCGCGGATCGCTGAGATCGACCGCAACGCTCTTCTTGCCCTGGTTCCACTGGTTGAACATGCTCGCGCGATTCAGTGACGGCTCCATGCCGTCCGGCGGGTTCGACATCCCGCCCCTGCGGTAGAGATCCGGACGCGTGGAAGACTCGCAGCGTATGACCTCGGCGCCGAGGTGCGCGAGGTGCATCGCGGCGAAAGGTCCCGCCCAGACCCACGACAGGTCGACGACCCGAACGCCCTCGAGCGGACGGCGTACCCCTTGCTTTGCAGCGTCTACCTTCGCCCGCGCGTTCGGCGCGGACTCCACCTCGGCGAGCACTTCGTCGTTGTGTTCGCCGAGGCGCGGCGAGGGACGGCGAATCTCTGCGCGTCCGGACGGCGTCAGCACCGCCGGCGCCAGGTATTCGACCGGCCCGGTCTCCGGGTGGTCGACGGTCACGAAACCGTCTCGAGCCCGCAGGTGCTTATCCGACGCGACCTGCTCGAAGTTCATCACCGGCGCGAGGCAGATGCGCCGGGCCTGGCCCGCATGGAAGAGTTCGAACGCATTCCACCCCGAGATGAACTCCTGGTAGAAGTGGCGGAGGGCATCGTAGTTCTGGTGCCGGGTGCGCTGGTTCTCAAAGATTGGAAGCTGGACCCAATCCGGATGGCCCATGAGCTCCACGATCCGCTCCCATTGGCTCTCCTCCATGCTAAGCATGAGGATCAGTCCGTCCCGGGCGTCGAAGATGCCCCAGTGATTCAGTTCGTAGCGCCTGCGAACCACGCCCTGGTAGGTATACCCCGGGATGGCGCCTTCCAGGCCCGACGCGACGTAGGCCTGCTCGGATAGATCGATGTGGTCGCCCACCCCCGACCGCCGCGCGTCGCGGAACGTGGCAAGCGCGGCGGTCGCGCCGGCAATGCCCGCCATCATCGCGGACTGGTTCCCGAACACCTTGAGCGGCGGCAAGGAGGGGTCGGTGTGCGAGCGCGGACAGAGATTCGCCCAACCGCCCGCGTTCGAGACGGTGATCTCCTCCGCGGCAAAGTCGCGGTAGGGTCCCGTGATGCCGAAGGGTGTGATGGAGAGCGCCACGAGATCGGGGTGTTCCGCCTTCAGCGTCGCCGGATCCAGACCGAGCGCCTGTGCCAGCAGACGCGGATAGTTGTGCACCAGGATATCGGCCCAGCCGAGGAGCTTCTGCAGTTCGGCAAGGCCGCTCCGGGTGTCGAAGTCGAGGCAGACGCCGCGCTTGTTCAGGTTGAGCGCCAGGAACGCTCCGCTTTGCTCCGGGTCGTTCCTGTCGTTCGGAAACGGCCCGCGCCGCCGGCTCCTGTCGCCCTCGGGGGTTTCGACTTTCACCACGTCGGCGCCGTGGTCGCCCAGCAGCTTCGCGGCGTACGCCGCGGAAAAGCCGCTGCCAAGTTCGACTACGCGAGGCGATTGCGTCATCGGCGATCACTCCCTCTCGAGAGAGCAATTCGTCCGTAGCAGTGTCGATAACGCGTTTGATCGCGCCTGCAGTTCAACAAAATTCCCCTCGGGCTCCAAGGGCCAAAGGATCTGGCCCCGTACAAGTCTACCTACATTCGCAGTTGCCAGATAAGTGTGGAATTACCGTTATAGCGGTAATAATGGGCACGTTCGTGGCGATGCTGACCGGTTTTCCAATCGTCCAGATCTGAATTGCCGCCTTGGCGGTAAATATTAGCGAAAACACTTGATCTCGAATCATTGCGGCTCCAATATACCGCCATGCCGGTACAAATATACGAAAATTCATGAACGTAACTTCGTCGAATCTGATCGGGAATGCAGTGAGGTTCCATCGGAGACGCGGCGGCTTGAGTCAGCGTTCCCTGGCAGACCTGGCCGGGGTCGGCAAGACCTCCGTGTTCGATATCGAAAAAGGCAAACCCACGGTTCGGCTGGCCACCCTGATGGCGGTTTTGCACGTCCTCAACATCGACCTGGTACTCGATGGCCCATTGATGGCCGAATGCAGGACTGCCTTGACCGACCCGTCCGGGAACCCGCCCGCGGAACGTGATGAGGACTCGATTCGGTGAGACGGGCAACGGTCTGCGTACACGGCGAACCGGCAGGCGTGCTTGAGGAGCACGGGGCGGCCCGCTTCGTCTTCCGCTATTTCGACACCTACGGCGGCGCCCCGGTGTCGCTGACCATGCCGATAACGCAACGGGAATACCGGTTCGAGCGGTTCCCGCCCTTCTTCGAGGGATTGCTCCCGGAAGGAGAGATGCTCGATGGACTGCTGCGCCAACGCAAGCTTGATCGAGGCGACGTGTTCGGGCAGCTCGTGGCAGTGGGCGAGGATGTCGTTGGAGCGGTAACCATCGTCGAGGAGACGGTGTGAATCGTTGTCCCATCACGTACGAGCCGTGCGGCGAGGCGAGATATTCCCGTGCGGGGCTGCGTTTGCTGTCGCCCAATCTCGAACGTCTGAACGACTTTCCGTACGACGCGGCACGGCAGCGGCAGGAAGCGGCTGTCCGCGCCGGCAAGATGTCGATACAGGGTGTTCAACCCAAGCTGAGCGTGCGGCTCAACGCGAAAGCGGGGGTGTTCATGATCGTAGATCAGGGCGGCCGGTTCGTGTTGAAGCCGCAGCACGGGGTGTACCCCAACCTGCCGGAAAACGAGGGCCTCACCATGCACCTGGCGAAGCTCTGCGGGATCGAGGTGCCGGTGAGCGGGATCGTGCGCAGCGTCGACGGCACCTGGTCCTACTTCGTGCGCCGCTTCGACCGAACGGGACACAGCCGCAGGGTCGCGGTGGAAGACTTCGCCCAACTCGGAGGTTTGAGCCGCGAGACCAAATACGACTTCAGCATGGAGCGGCTGGCGGGACTATTGGACACGTACTGCACGTTTCCAGCCATCGAAAAAGTGAAGCTCCTGAAAAGAAGCCTGTTCAACTTTCTCGTGGGCAACGAGGACATGCACCTCAAGAACTTCTCGCTGATCAGCCGGCAAGGCAAAGTCGAACTCGCGCCCGCCTACGACTTCCTCAGCACCACGGTTGCCTACCTCGCTCTCGGCAAACGCATCGATTCCATCGAAGAGATCGCGCTACCCCTGCAAGGGAAGAAACGCCGTTTCGGCCGCAAGACCTGGATAGGCTATTTCGCCGGGGAGAGGCTGAAACTACCGAACAAGGTGATCGATACCGTTCTCGACGAATTGGCGAGTGCCGCTCCCGCATGGCGCGCGCGCATCGCCTGTTCTTTCCTGCCGTCGGATCAGAAGGAGCACTACCGGAGGTTGCTGAAAGAGCGTTTCGGGGTGCTTGAGTTGTAAGTTAGGCCACCCGAAACCTTCGCGGCTCAGACTGCGAAAGTGCCGTTGTCGAGTTCGGAACCGATAAACTTCGCCCCGAATGAAGACATCGGCATCGAGGAGATAAGCCACTTACGGCCCCGCGTCAAAGCTGGCGGCGATGTTTCGCAACGTCGAGATTTTCTTGATGCCGAGAAGGCGGAAAGACTCGGTAAACGAGGTCCTGCCCGCGAGCGTACTGTCCACCAAAGCCTTGCCGAAACGCCTTCCGACCCGCATTTTCAGCGGCGGGTGGAAGTTGCTGGCACCTTGCGACACGTTCGCGAGGTGATCGAGTTCGTCTTGGTACGCGGCTTCGAAGGCTTCTCGATCTAACCCACCCGAATCGAAGACCCTGCGCAACACGACCAATGTGCTTACCTTGAAATGTCGTGCCAAGCGATTGACTTCGGACAGATCGAAGCCCGCCCGGAACTGGTCGGCCAACTTCGCACGGGGTAAGAGCAGTTCCGCAGCGACGCGATCACACCAGCGTTCGATGCTGTGCGATGGCCTAATCGCTGCCTCGATGTCGGAAAGCGCTGACTCCCCCAGACAGATGTGCGCGAGCTCGTGGGCCAGCGTGAACATCTGCGCCGCCTTGGTATCGGCGCCGTTGACGAACACGAGCGGCGCCAAGTCATCTGCCAAGGCAAATCCTCGAAACTCCGTCGGGTCCAGTCTGCGGCTGGTGTTGTTGGCGACGATCCCGTCGACCATCACCAGAATCCCGCAGGCGTCGGCCTGAGCGATGAAGAGGCGGAGCGCGTCTTCCCAGGTAGACAACCCGCCGCGCTGATCCACGTCGAACCCCAGCGCCTCCCGCATCGTCCGAGCAGTCGCCTGGACATCGCTCCCGGTCGTGGCTATTCGGACCAGAGCCGGCGGTTCGATACGCTCGAGGCGAGCGAAATCCCGATACCAGTCTTGGCGCTGTTGGCACAGATACACAGTGTCGAGCAAGTCAACGCTGGGTCGGGAGATAGGTCGATTGCCCATGACACGGAAATCTGGAATCGGGACCGGCTCGTCCCAGGGCGCGGACACGAAGAACATGCCGATGGGCGCATGCGTTGCCTTGGCGACCGCTTCAAGCTGTTTCAGGGTTGGCTTGGTAGCGCCAGATTCCCACTCCGGGTATTTGGGAAACCTCTGCGTCAATCGATCCGCATCCAGTCCCGCCCGGTCACACGCCCAACGCAACCGTTCGGGATTCACGTCGACTCGGAGGATCAACTGCGGTTGCTCCATGCTCGGAAGTGCCGGAGAACACCATCGAGCCGCGAGTGGTAGTCCCATCCCTTATGAAAGGTCTGAAAGATGTGGACGAGTTGATGCTCGTGGAGGCCGTAGAGGTTAGCAACCACGACCTCGATCGCGTTCGCGCCCTGTCCAACGAAGAGTCCGAGCGGTCGTAGGGCATTGCTCGATTCGGGTCGCCACGGTCTTGGCGTCAGGTCCGACAGAAAGTGGAAAGAGTAGGTCGAGCGTTCGTCCATGCCGGGATAAGTTTCTCACATCGTGGTCACGCGGTTTGGGGGGTTCCGGTGTCGTGATCGGTTCGCCGATCATAGTCGGGTTATTCTTGCCGCCCAAAGCCGCAGGTCGGGAGACGAGGAATATGGCCAAGCCGCTGAAAGTCGGGATGGTCGGCAGCGGGAGCATTTCCAACTCCCACATGGCCGCGTACCTGGAGCATTCGGAGCGGGTGCGGCTCACTGCCGTGTGCGATGTCATCGAAGCGGCGGCGAGGGACTACGCCCAGAGAGCGGGCGTCGAAGCCGTCTTCACGGCCCTCGACGACATGCTGCGCGACGCCGACATCGATGCCGTGGACATCTGCACCGGCCACGATCAGCACGCCGCCCCGGCGATCGCGGCGGCCCGTGCCGGCAAGCATGTGCTCGTCGAGAAAGCGATGGCGCACACGCTGCAGGACTGCCGGGACATGATCGACGCCGCCGACGAGGCGGGCGTGACCCTCATGGTCGCACAGCATCTCCGCCATGGCCCCAACGCCCGGGCCGTGAAACGATTCCTCGACGGAGGAAAGCTGGGCGAGATCCGCGCCATCCAGACCCACGCGGTCATCAGTATCGTGGGCTCGAAACCCGCCGGCCACTGGATGACCGACGGCAGGCAGGGCGGCGGCATCCTGCTGACCAACACCGTCCACCACCTCGATCTCCTGCGTTTCTATATCGGCGACGTCAGGCGCGTGACCGGAGTCTGCAAGTCGCTGCAGCCGCAAATGATCAACGACTGCGACGACATGGTCGCGGCAACGCTGGAATTCGAGAACGGCGCCATCGGGACCGTGTTCGGCAACTGGACCACGTCGCCGTCACACGAACCGATGTCGTATGTCATCTACGGTCGCGACGGCACCCTGCACACCACCCGGCCCGAGACGCCGGAGCAGCAGCGGGAGCAATTCGGCGCCGTGATGTGCTGTCTCAGATCCGCGGACGAGGTGCAGGCGCCTGCTCCACGTCCGCCGGGCGCCCCGCGGACATTCAGGACCCGGAGCCGTCCGTCCTTCGAGCCCCTGGAACCGGATTACACGGATCTACCGACCCCCGTTCCCATCGTGAACGAGATCCTGCACTTCGGCGACTGCTGCCGAACGGGCGAGGAACCCACCAGCAGCGGTCGGGACAACCTCGAGACCATGAAGATCATCTTCGGGATCTTCGAGTCCTCGCGGACGGGCAAGGCCGTCGACCTGGCCGATCTGTAGCTGGGATCTCGACGCTCCCGGCACCAGGAAAATGAAGTGCGATCACTCGTTCCGCTTGGAGGGATAGTTCGCGCAACACACCGTGGACAGACTAGCGAGGAGCAGAATATGGAAACCGACCTTATTCGATCTGACCCCGCCGTTCTCATGGGGAAGCCGGTGGTCTCTGGAACACGCATAACCGTTGAACTGATTCTGGAAAAGCTTGCTGCTGGCGAGACAATTGAACAAATACTCGCGGTCCATCCCCGGCTAACCACCGAAGGGATTCATGCAGCTTTGAAATTCGCGGCCGATGCTCTGCGCGCTGATGTTCTTGTCTGAACGACCCGTTGGGGTCCAAACAGCTACGGTCCACGAGTCAGAGCAGGCGCTGGTCGTTCAGCGTGTGGTCCCAGCGATGCGCTTTCAGATAGTGAAGCGCCTGCGTCAGTCCGGGGCGATCCTCGCCGTTGCGCGGCCGCGTGAGCGCTTCCACCGCCAGGGCCTGCACGTAGCCATTGACGTTGTCGAGGCAGGCAACCATCAGGTCGTCCACTTCGTCCATGTCAATGTCGGAGTTCAGCAGGGCGCACAGCGCATTGAACCGGACCCCGACCTCGCCGTACCGCTGGCCGGCGACCCTTCCCTCCTGCCAGGCGGGATTGTCCACCGTCAGCACCTTGCGGATAGCGGGCAAGGCCGCGCGGATGTTGGTCCCTATACAGGCCATCGCATCGAGGCTCGCCCGCGCCACCTGGTGAAGTTCGTGGTCAACAAGCTCCGCGAGGTCGGGGACGGCGCAGGCGGCGGGCGCGCCGATCTCGCCGAGGGCGAAGGCGGCGTTGATCTTGATCCAGGCGTCTTCATGCCCGAGCAGTTCCATCAGCGGACCCACGGCGACCTCGCCCATGGCCCCGAGCGCGTACGCCTCGTCCTGCAGCGTGTAGGCGACGTCGTTCCAGCGGCGCTCGTTGGGATCGCCGACAGGCACGTACTCGCCCCACTTGTCGAGTATGTACGGACAGGTGAATTCGCGCTCCTGGCCGGCGTTGGTGAGCAGGCTTTCCTTGAGCGGCGCGATGGCGTCGGCACCCATCGCGGCCAGTTCGTAGATGGCTTCGAGGCGGGCCGGCTGATCCGTGCCGTTGAGCGACCCGATCAGTCGCGGCATCTCGTTTGATCCAGCTGCGCTGTTGACTGCGGGACGCGGCGCGGCGCGCATCCAGTCCCAGACGCAGGACCAAGCCCTGGTGTGGTCGTACTGGCCCAGGCGTGCCTTCGGAGGCTGCCAACCCACCTCGCCACCGTCCCAGGTTGGCCCCGCCGGATTGCGCGTGCGCAGGCAAATGAACTTGATCATGTAGCGGGTCGAATCGGTAAGGTTGGTCAGCGCCGCGTGCGCGATATCGAAATCGATCAGGAGGCACGTGCCCGCCTTGATGCCATCGGCAACGAACGCGTACGGATAGTCGCTCTTTCTGAGGTACGGCTGCAGGTGCGTCCCCGGAATGACCCGGGTCGGGCCGCGCTCGACCGGGGTGTCCTGCGGGAAGTAGAGGATCATGGCGACCCGGGGCACGTGATAGCGCGCCCGGGACATCGGAATGTGTCCGTCCTGGTGCCAGGCGCTGTTCCCCGACGAGCCTTCTCCCATGGGCGCGCCATGCTCGCTACCGGTAAGCATCAGTTTCCGCTCGGCCTCGTCGAGTGGTTCGCTGACGTGGCGGGATCGGTGAGGACTCAGGATGTAGCCTTCGCCGAGGATGCTGGTCAGGGCCCCTTGGATGACCGGGGCGTCCAGTATCTGCTGCAACTCGGCAATCCGGGGCAGCACGTTGTTCCCCATGTAGAACTCGTGCTCGGCGTTCCACTCGAGCTTGTCGAAGATCTGTTGATGGACCTCGGGTTCGATGCCGCTGTCGAGCACCAGCACGCCATCGCAGATGTAGCGCCGAACATGCTCGTCGTCCAGCCTGCTGGCGAGCCTGTTGCCTTTAGGTCTCACTCAAGAGCGCCCGTCGCAAATCAAAATACGTACTTGCCGTTTGCCAGCATGTGGTCCCAGCGATGCGTGTGGAGATAGTCGATGGCGTGACGTAGCCCCGGGCGATCCTCGCCAGCGCGCGGCCGCGTGAGGGCTTCGAGCGCCAGCGCGTGGATATAGGCCGATTCATCGTCGAGGCAGGTAACCAGCAGGTCATCTATCTCGTCGGCCGGGATATCCGAGTTCAGGAGCGCGCACATCGCATTGAACCTCACCTGAATTTGGCCGCTCCAACGACTGGTGCCTGTCACCGTCCAATCCGGATTGTCGACGGTCAGGAGCTTGCGAATGGCGGGCAGGGCGGCGCGGATATTGGCGCCGATGTAGGCCATCGCATCCAGGCTCACTCGCGCCATCTGGTGGAGTTCGTGGTCCAGCAGCGCCGCCAGGTCCGGCACGGCACAGGCGGCGGGCGCGCCGATCTCGCCCAGCGCGTAGGCGGCGTTGAGCCTGATCCAGTCGTCGTCGTGCCTGACCAGTTCCATCAGCGTATCCAATGCGACCTCGCCCATGGCTCCCAGCGCGTACGCCTCGTCCTGCGGCACGAAGGCATGGTCACTGAAACGGCGGTCGTTGGCATCGTCAATCGGTACGAAGGCGCCCGCCCTGCTCTTGTGGTACGGACGCGCGATTTCGCGCTGCTGGCCAGCGGTTTGCAGCAAGCTCTCCCGCAGCGGCCCGATCGCTTCGGCGCCGATCGCGGCCAGCGCATAGATGGCTTCGAGCCGGACGGGCTGATCGGCGGAGTTGAGCGAACCGACCAGCCGCTGGATCTCGTTTGACCCCGCTTCGCCGTTGGAACGCGGCGCGGCGCGCATCCAGTCCCAGATGCAGGACCAGGCCTGGCTGTGGTCGTACCTGGCGAGGCGCGTCTTCGGCGTCCGCCACTCCTCGTCGCCGCCGTTCCAGCTCGGCGCCACCGGGTTGCGCCTGCGCAGGTAGATGAACTTGAGCATGTAGCGCGTCGAATCCGTCAGGTTGCTGAGCGCCGCGTGGGCGATATCGAAATGAATCAGGAAGCACGTGCCCGCCTTGATGCCATCGTGGACCATGGCGAACGGATGATCGCTCTGCTGCACGAAAGGCTGCAGGTGCGTGCCCGGAATGACCCGAGTGGGGCCGCGCTCGACCGGCGTGTCCTGCGGGAAGTAGAGAATCATGGCGATCCGCGGCCGGTGATGCCGCGTCCGGCCCTTCGGGATCTGTCCGTCCTGGTGCCAGGCGCTGTTTGCGGAGGATCCTTCGCCCATGGGCGGCCCGTTCTCATGGCCAGCGAGCGCCAGGGATCGCTCCGTCTCGTCGAGGGGCTCGGCGACGTGCATGTATCGATGCGGATGGAAGATGTAGTCGTCGCCGAGCACGCTTTGCACCGCGCCATGGATGACCGGGTCATCCAGTACCTGCTGCAGCTCGGCGACGCGGGGCAACACGTTGTTGCCCATGTTGAACTCCCTAGTGCTGTTCCAATGGAGCTTGTCGTAGATCTCACGATGGACCTCGGGTTCGAGGCTGCTGTCGAGCACGACCACGCCGTCGCAGACAAACCGCCGGACCTGCTCGTCGGTGAGTCTTATGCCATCGGGTTTCACTTCGCCTTCCTCACTTGACGCGGGGGATGACCTCGTCGGCCATGAGTTGCATGGTCTCTCTCACCTCTTCGCGCGAGAGCACGTAATCCATCATCATGCACATGATTTCGTCGGCGCCGAAGTCTTCCTTCAGTTCGTGAATGCGGTCCACGACCTCGTCCGGCGTTCCGAACAGGTTGGATCCGCGCTCGGGCCCCTCTGTCCGGGGGGGACGCCCCGTCCTTGCGGCATGTTCCCGGTGCATCTTGTCTGCGCGTTCGATAGCGCGGTTGGCGGCCGCGCGCGTCGGCCCGACGTGAGCGCTGATGCGGATCACCACCTTGGGCTCTCCGCCGTGGCCAGCGTCCCTCCACGCCTGCCGGTAGTTCGCGACATCCCGCTTCAACACCGCATCGCCGCGCTCGTTGTGCGAACTGCCGCCGCCAATGGCGATCCAATATCCGCTTTTCCCCATGGGCACGAAACTCTGCTGGCTGTCCAGGGGCAGCACGATCTGCGGATAGGGCTGCTGCACGGGCTTCGGGCTGACCCGTCCGGGCGGGTCCAGTATCGGGTAGTCGTAGAACTCGCCGTGATATCCCGAGAACTCGTCCTCCGCCCAGGCCTGCTTCATCACGGCCAGGTACTCGAGGAAATGTCTCTGGCGCCGCGGGTCGCCGATCGTATTGCCACCCGCGCCGTAGATGAAGCGACCGTCGCTGACCTGGTCGATGATGGCAATCTGCTCGGCGGTCTGGATGGGGTCCGCCGCCGGCAGACTCTCGAGGACATACTTGTATCGGTCCGCGCTCTCCCCGCGTCTGTCTATCCTGGAGGCGCCTTCCGGGACATCGGTCGTGAATTCTTCGTCCGGGGCCCGAAGGTGCGGAAGATGCACGGCGGTGCCGATCCGGATCCGGCGCGTTCGGGCGGCGACCCCGCAGGACATCAGCAGCGGATTGGATCCTCCCAGCGGGGTGCCGCCGGCCCACACCGTGTCCCAGCCCATCTCGTCGGCGGCGGCGATCTTGTCCAGGTCGTTGGCATAGCCCTGGGCCAGCGACTCGCCGGGCTTCGCGCCCCAAAAGGTCAAAAAGCCAATGTCCATAGTTCCTCTCCTGTCCCCCGGCGAGGGCCTGGCACCAGTCCCCCTGCCAGCGTCCAAGCCCCTCATTCTAACCTCTCCAGAGACCCCGCGTTTCGGGCCCCCTTGACTCGCGCCCCCACGACCATGAACTGATTCGCGATAGCTTATCGGCTAGGCTAGCGCCATGCCGATCCCGATCCAGCCGCTGCAGGAAGCGGAGCTACCGGAGCGCAAGAGGCCGATCCTCAAGATGATCGGGCCAGGCGTGGTGCTGGCCGGACTCGCCATCGGTTCCGGCGAACTGATCATGTGGCCCTGGATCACGTCCGTCGTCGGCGCCCAGCTCCTGTGGGCCGCCGCCATCGGCATTTTCCTTCAACTGTGGGTCAACATCGAGATCGGGCGATGGACGATCGTCACGGGCGAGAGTCCCTTCACGGGTATGGCCCGCGCCATCAAACTGCTCGTGTACCTGTTCGTGTTCGTGATCTTCGTGGGCAAGTTCCTGCCCGGATGGGCCCGCGAAACCGGTATCGCGCTGCGCGATCTCATTTTCGGTCCGGGCCACGACAGCCCGCCGTGGCTCTGGACCGCACTGGTGTTCGCCCTGGTGGCAATGATCCTGTTCGGCCCCAAGGTGATCTACACGGCCGTCGAGCGCTGCATCATGGGTCTGATCGCGGTCATCGTCGCGGGTCTCATCTACGTGGTCTGGGAGATCGGGTCGAAAGAGATCTTCATGGCCATGTGGGACGGGGTCGTCAGCGTCTTCAGCTTTCCGGACTTCCCCGTGGATGTCCTGGCCGACGACGGGTCGGTTCGCGACCAACTGACGTTCAACCGGTTTTTCGGCGCGGTGGTGTTCGCCGGCGCGGGCGGGCTCGGCAACCTGTACTACGCCTACTACCTGCGCGAGAAGGACATCGGCATGGGTGCGCGGATGCCTTCGCTCATGAGTCCCGCCCACAAGCACGAAGTCAGGGAGACGGACACGGGGTATGTCTATGCCGACACCCCGGACAACCGGCGTCGATTCAGGGACTGGTTTCGCTACGTGGTGATCGACCAGACGCTGTTCTTCTGGATTCTCGGCAGCTTCACCATGTTCCTGTTCATCTTCGGCGCCCTCGCCGTCCTGCACCCGATCGGCCTTGTGCCCGACCGGGGCAGCCTGGTGTGGGACCTCGCGTCAATCCTCGAACAGAGCATGGGCACCTTCGGCCGCTACCTGTTCCTGATCGTGGGCATGGCGGCCCTGTTCAGCACGCAACTCGGCGGCATCGACGGCGGCAGCCGCATCTTTTCCGACCTGCTGCACACGAACTTCAAGTTCGGGCGGTGGCTGAACCTCGAACAGTGGTACCTGGTGCTGGTCATCACGACCATGGTGATCGGCGTCTTCAGCGTATGGTTCTTCGGCAGGTACGACATCGCGGGGCTCGACTTCCTGTTCATCGCCGCGCTGATGGGCGGATTCGTGATGGCGGTCTACGTGCCGGTCATCCTCTACATGAATCTCACCTACCTGCCGGAGTCGGCGCGCCCCGGATGGGTCAACATCGTGTTCATGGTGCTCGCGTCGGCCATGTACATCTCGTTCGCCGGATACACCGTCTACAGCAAGGTGGCGGAGCTCCTGGCGTAA
Organism: Pseudomonadales bacterium; assembly: GCA_963668365.1. Classification (GTDB taxonomy): domain Bacteria; phylum Pseudomonadota; class Gammaproteobacteria; order Pseudomonadales; family Azotimanducaceae; genus VXNE01. The sequence continues at coordinate 1,405,697 of OY764266.1, read as the reverse complement.
AACCTGGTCAACGGCCGGAAGCGAGCCGGGGGCGCCGAAGTTTCTCCTGCTGTTCGTAGATGCTGCCGCCTTCTACCCGGGGAAGGCTCAGGCGAACCGGCAGGTCCTTCATTCGGGGCTCCAGCGTGGGCTCGCCCCTCACCACCCGGCTGTTGAGATCCTCCAGCGAGTCCCCCGAGGGAACGAGCGGCCACGCATCGGTGGCGCAGAACCCGATGAAGAACATACGGCGCGGCTTCATGGAACGATTGGGCCTGGAGCCGTGCACCATTCGCACGTGGTGCAGGGTGATGCCGCCCGCCCCGACCGTGACCGGCACCGCTCCGTCGCCCGAGAACGCCGGGTCCGTGATGGCGCCCACGAAGAGGCCATCCTGGTGATGGTTCCACGTCTGTCCCCGGTGGCTGCCGGGCATGACCATCAACGCGCCGTTTTCCGCCGTCATGTCGTCCAGCGCGATCCCCACTTCGAGCAGGTCGTCGTTGGTGTGCGGATAGAACGCCCAGTCCTGGTGCCACTCCACGGCGGAACCGTCGCCGTGGTTCTTCATGTTCACCTTGTTGTTGTGGGACCTCAAGTTCGGCCCCAGGAGGTTCTCCACGATGTCCAGGATGCGCTCGTGGCGGGCGTACTTCGCGTAGACCGGGTGCCTGGTGAGGGGGTGCTTGATGCGGCGCAGGCTGGGCTTTGCCGCGCTATGCCCCGGCTCAAGATCGAAGATCTCGTCGTTGGCGGTGACTGCCCGGGACCTCTCGACGAACTCGTCTGTCACCCGCCGCAGTTCCTCCAACTCGGCGGCGGTCAGAACATCTTCGATGGCCAGGTAACCGCTGTCTCGGTAGGACGCGATCTGGGCTGCTCTGAGCATGGTAGGTTCCGTTACGGGACAGGCGAAACAAAGCGCAACCTTGCGCTGGCGTCAAGACCATACCGTTTGCGCCGGAATATGCATGAGATTCGCCTAGATTCCTTGAAAATCTAACTTTGACATGTGGATTTTCAAGGAATATGGTCGGAACCATGCTGATTCCTCGTTCTCAAGCGATCAGCCGCATTGCCCAATCCTTCCGCGTACATCCCGCGGTAGCGCTTACCGGCCCGCGCCAATGCGGCAAGACAACGCTCGCGGAACTGCTCGGCAAGGACCATGCGGCGAAGAACCCGGACAACTCCGTCACCTGGTTCGACCTAGAACGCACGGCAGACCGGCGCCGCCTGCAGACGCCCGAGCAGGCCCTGTCTCCCCTGACCGGTCTCGTGGTCATCGATGAAATCCAGCGCCAGCCGGACCTGTTCGAAACACTGCGGGTACTCCTCGATCGCCTTGACGCGCCAGCGCAGTTCCTGCTCCTTGGCAGCGCCTCACCGGCATTGGCGGCGGGCGCGTCGGAGTCCCTGGCCGGTCGCGTCGGACTGATAGACCTGTTCGGGTTTGACCTCTCAGAAGTTTCGCGATCAGCCTGGCGTTCGCTGTGGCAGCGGGGCGGATTTCCCCGCAGTCATCTCGCTCCCGACGAGGAAACTTCGTTCCTGTGGCGAGAGACGTTCGCGGAGACTTTCCTGTTCCAGGACCTCCCGCAGCTCGGAATCGCGGTGCCCGCAGAGGCGCTGCGCCGGTTCTGGACCATGGTCGCCCACTATCACGGCCAGGTCTGGAACGCCGCCGAGTTCGCCCGGGCCATCGGCGCGGGTCAAGCCGCCGCTCGACGATACCTCGACATTCTGGCTGCGGCCCAGATGGTCCGCGTCCTGCCCCCCTGGTTCGAAAACCTCAAAAAGCGCCAGGTGAGGGCACCGAAAATCTACGTGCGCGACACCGGAATACTGCATGCGCTCCTGGGTCTCGGCACCGAGAACGCCTTGCTCGGTCACCCGAAGGTAGGTGCTTCGTTCGAGGGTTTCGGCATCGAGCAGGTCCTGTCCTGTTCCGCCCGTCGCGATGCGTATTTCTGGGCGACGCACGCGGGGGCGGAACTCGACCTGCTGGTCAGTGTCGGCGGCGAACGCTTCGGCTTCGAATTCAAGTACAGCGACGCACCTGGCACGACGAGGTCCATGCGCACCGCCCTGAGGGACCTCAGCCTCAAGCACCTGTGGGTGATCTATCCCGGCGATGAAACCTATGCCTTGGATGAGCGCATCACCGTGCTTCCGATCCGCGACATCCCCGACCTCTCGTTCGAGTAGGCAGTAACGTCCGGGTGCCTCGATGGTTGTCGCGGGCAGGTTTCCCGAACCGAAGCAACCGGCGCCCGTTGCGCCGCATACTATCGAGGAATATAGTCTAACCAAGTCAGACCAACTGCATGTCTCTATGGAATTCACCGTCACCCTCAGCGATGCCAAGGCGCGTTTCTCGGAGATTGTCGAGCGAGCCACCCAAGGCGAAGAATTTGTCGTTACCCGAATGGGGAAGCCGGTAGCGAGAGTCGTTCGTTTTGGAACCCGAGTTCAGCCGAGGAAGCTCGGTGACCTCGCTGGTCAAATCCGGATCAGCGAAGATTTCGATGAGTGGCCTCCCGACCTTGAGGAGGCACTGGGCATCAAGCCGCATTAAGCCGCGTTCATGAGGTATCTGCTGGACACGCACGCGCTGCTCTGGGCGCGAGCTGCGCCGGCACTGTTGTCGGAAGAAGCCCGGACCGTATTCGAATCAAACGACACGACGCTGTATGTGAGCATGGCAACCTTGTGGGAGTGCGCCATCAAGCGATCCATCGGCAAGCTCGAACTGCCCGACAACTTCTTCGAGATCATCGCGGATGACTACGAGGTTCTGGGCATCGAGATTTCGCATCTTGTGGCATACGCCGAGTTGCCCATGCACCATCGAGATCCGTTCGACCGATTGCTGGTCGTGCAAGCCCAGCTTGGCGATCTGACGTTGTTGACCCGCGACCCGAACATCGCCAGGTACGACGTATCGATCATAGTGGCCTGAGAGCATCCCGCAAATTTCGGGCTTCGAGTTGGCATGCCACCGGTGCACCGCCAAGCCATGTCCGCCTCAGACCGCCGGGGGAGGAGCCAACGCGCTGTTCCCTTCAACGCATGCGCGGCCCTCAGTCGATGTAGCGCTGGACCTTGTCCATCATGCGGCGCATCGCATCGGCATCCTGGGGAGGCAGCCAGAAGATGATGCGATCAACGCCCTCGTCGATGAATCGAGACGGCCAGTAGTCGTCGTCGGGCAGCAGCGCGAAGATCGAGATGTTGATCGTCGAGGGGTCCCTGCCGGCTTCCTCGGCCAGTTGCCGCAGCTTGCCCACGCCTTCGAGCACCTGTTCGGGCCAGCCCGCGCGCGGCAACCACCCGTCGCCGTACTTCACGATCCGGCGCAGGGTGTGAATGGTCTCGCCGCCGAGAAACAGGGGCGGGTGCGGATCGGAAATCGGTTTCGGCCAAGCCCAGATCGGATCGAAGTCGACGTGATCGCCGTGGAACTCCGCCTCGTCTTCCGTCCAGATCTTCTTTATGGCCTGCATCTGCTCCTCGAGCCGCTTGAACCGCGTGTCCCACTCCGTGCCGTGATTCTCGGCTTCTTCGCGATTCCAACCGCCGCCCATGCCGAACTGGAGGCGTCCTCCCGACTGGAAATCGAGGGTCGCCGCAGCCTTGGCGGTGGTGATGGTGTCGCGCTCGATGATGAGGATGATGCTCGTGCCGAGCTTGATCTTCGACGTGACCGCAGCGGCAGCCGAGAGCGTCACGAACGGATCGAGCGTGTGCTTGTACTCCTCCGGCAGCTCCGTGCCCTCCGGATAGGGCGAGAGGCGCGATGTCGGGATGTGCGTGTGCTCGGGGACCCACAGGGAGTCGAAGCCACGATCCTCGACCTCGCGCGCGAGGTCGGTGACGGGCATGGAGTATTCGGTGATGAAGTTGAAGATTCCGACGTTCATGGAACTAAATTACCTTGAAGAATGATGAAACACGCGGGCGCTAGAGATCGTCCAGATCGACGGTCCTGCCCGTGCGGGACGATTCCAGGATGCCGAAGATGATCTTCATTGTCCCGAGGTTGTCCCGGCCGCTGCTGATGGGCTCTGCGCCTGTTCTGCAGCATTCCTCCCAGTGCAGGATCTCGTTGATGAAGAAATCGGGGCTGGGTTGATCGTCTTCCCTCGTGGGGAGCGGCTCGAAACCCGGATCCAGCAACTCCCGGACCTTCTCCGCGGAGAACTCCTCGCCCGCCGCCTGCATGACGGGAAGCTGCGATCGTGTCCGGTCTTTCTCCTCGGTCTTGAGGGCGAACATGATGGGGCCGAACTGGTTCACCCCCCTGGCATTCTCGGGCAATGGCGGAGTCGAGTGCAGGCTGCCCTTGCTGCCGTAGACCATGTACGACATTCCCTCGGGCGCCAGGCGCGTGGTCCAGTTGCCGTACACATCGCCGATGACGCCGTTCTCGAATTCGAGCGTCGCGAAGAAGAGGTCTTCGGCACCGTTGGCCATCTGCGACTCGATAGTCCTGCAGACTCCGTTCACCCGCTTGACGTCGCCGACGTAGTAGCGCAGCAGATCCAGGTGGTGGACGGAATTGACCATGAGGATGCCGCCGCCGTGTTTGCCATCGCTCATCCAGCTCTTGCGCGGGCGGCGGCCCCCGCCCATGATCGCGTGGGTTCGAACCGCCTGGACCTCGCCGAGGTGGCCCTCGTCGATGAAGCGTTTTACCGCGGGCGCTTCGGGGGAGTATCGCAGGTGCTGCGCGACCATCAGCGTCGCGCCCGAGGTGTCGGCGGCTTCGATCATGTTCCGGCAGCCCTGCAGCGTGTGGGCCATCGCCTTCTCGACGAGCACATGCTTGCCGACGGCGGCGGCGGCGACGGCCTGCGGCGCATGCAGGTCGTGACTGGTGCAGATATCGACGGCATCGATGTCAGCCTTTTGCAGCATCTCGCCGTAGTCCAGGTAGATCTCTTCGACCCTGGCCTTTTGCGCGTATTCCTGCGCCCGGGACTCGACGATGTCGCACACCGCCGTGAGGTGCACACGCTCGGGATGCGCGAGGTAGGCGTTCATGTGTCGATTGGATATGCCCCCGGTGCCGACCAGGCCAACCCTCATTGGTTCGGACATGTTTTCCCCCTTGCCTTCGGGTGGGAAGAATACCCGATTGTCCGAAACCGGTTGACTTCCGTGATCGCGAGGCTCCGCGGGCGGGCGTAGAATGCGCAGAGTGTATCGGGGAGGGAGCACCATGGCGGAAGCAGCGAACACCCTTGAGACTGGTCTCGACCGTGCGTGGAACGACATCTGCGAGCTTGGACTGCAGTCCTATGTCGCCGATCTCGACGCTTACGGCTACACGATTATCCCACCCGAGATCGCGAGTCCGAACGGCCTCGCGGACCGGATGCTCGACGCCATGCTCGACATCGCCGAGCGGCGCAACGGCGAGCGACCGGACCTCGAGACCGGCTCCACCCACGCCCACATGCAGGTCCAGTCCATGGCTGCCCCAGTCAAGGTGGGACGACCCAAAAGCCGCATGCGGGGCGCCAGCAGCACCGATCGCGATTCGCCCGTCGGCGACGTGATGCACTCGCTCCTGCTCGAGAACCCGGTGTTCGAAGAATCCCTGATGAACCCCGTGATGCTCGCGCTGGCGACGTACCTCTGCGGCTACAACGCGGTGCTGTCGACCATGGCCTGCTGGATGAAGGGGCCGAACGAAACCACGTTCAGGCTGCACACGGACAATCCGATGGCATCACCGCTGACGCAGCAGTCCGTCGTATGCCAGAGCACCTACTGGCTGACCGATTTCAACCGGGAGAACGGCGGCACCGCGATCGTTCCCGGCAGCCACAAGTGGTGCCGCCACCCGATCGGCAACGAATGTATCGTACCGGCCAACCCCGGCGACTTCGGCAATGCGCAGGCGGTGCCGGTGGAGGGCAAAGCCGGTTCCCTGATCGTGTGGCACGGCAACCTCTGGCACGGGGCGTTCAATCGCAGGACGCCGGGCCTCCGGGTGAGCGTCACGAACTACATGGTGCGGCCGTACATCCGGACGCTGGAGGACTTCATCGGCAAGATTCCGCAGGAAACCCTCGACCGCAACCCCACGCGATTCGCGATCCTGACGCAGCAGTCGGTCATCCCCGGCTACCACACGGAAGAAGACCGGGCCGAGAAGGCGGCGTACGCCGAGAAGTACATCTCCGCTTACGCGAGCGAGTACGGCGGAGGCGCGAAAGACCTCTACGCGTGATCGGCGGCGGGTTCGTTTTCCACTCCCATCACGGGCTTGAAAAATAGGCTGATTGAAAATCCAATTTTGAATTAGCCTATTCCTGGTGCTAAGGTTCCTTCGCTATGATTGTCCGGGATCTCGCACCCAGGTTGGCGCGGGCCGCCACACAAGCACCCGCCGTGACGGTTACGGGTCCTCGGCAAAGCGGCAAGACCACGCTTTGCCGAGCCGTGTTTCCGCAGCACCCGTACGTGACTCTCGAAGCGCCCGACCAGCGCCTGTTCGCGACCGAAGACCCCATAGCATTCCTGTCCCAATTGCCGGATGGCGCCATTCTCGACGAGGTGCAGCGCGTCCCCGACCTGCTCTCCTACCTGCAGGGCGTCATCGACGACAATCCGACGCCCGGGCGCTGGATTCTCAGCGGATCGCAGAATCTGTCTCTCCTGGAGTCAATCAGCCAGTCCCTGGCAGGCAGAACCGAGGTCCACAACCTGCTGCCGCTGACTCGAGGCGAGCTCGTTCGCTTTGACGGGCATCCATCGACCCTCGAGGAGACGCTCTTTGCAGGAGGCTACCCGCGCATCTTCGACAGAGCGCTCAACCCGTCAGACTGGCTGCGCTCCTATGTCGCCACCTATCTCGAGCGAGACGTCAGGACGATTACCAACGTCGGCGACCTCGCGATGTTCCAACGCTTCGTCGAATTGTGCGCGGGGCGCACCGCGCAGTTGCTCAACTACTCGACACTGGCGGGGGATTGCGGCGTTTCACAACCCACCGCCAAGACCTGGCTGAGCGTGCTGGAAGCCAGTTTCATCGTCTTTCGCGTACCGGCGTTTCATGCGCATCCTCGCAAGCGCCTGGTCAAGATGCCCAAGCTCTACTTCCACGACACGGGCCTGGTCTGCTGGCTTTTGGGCATCCGGCAGCCGGAACAGCTTCATTCCCATCCATTGCGCGGGCCGATCTTCGAAACCTGGGTCGTATCGGAGATGCTCAAGCACCGGACGAACCGGGGACTGACTGGCGGCGTGTCGTTCTACCGGGATCGCAACGGCGCCGAGGTCGATCTCGTCATCGACCGGACGGACGGCCTTTCCTTGGTGGAGGCCAAGTCCTCTGCTACAGCGTCTTCGAGCCTGTTCGACGGCATCCGGCGAGTTCGGCGCCACTTTGCCGATGCACCGGTCGATTGCGACGCCTCGGTCGCCTATGGCGGCGACCAGTTCCAGCAGCGCAAGGAGGGGCGGCTCATACCCTGGAGGATGATGCGCGCCGCATGTCTGCCGAGCCGGGAACACATCGTTTCGGTTTTCGCGGGAGGGCGCCCTCTCGCCGGCGCAGCCATTCTTGCGCTGTTCCCGAACAGGACCTGGAGACGCTGGACCACCGACGAGAATGGCGAGGCCATACTGGATCTGCATTCGCTTCATTTACCAATGACTGTTTACGTGGCAACCGAGGGACACCGCTCGTACCTGGAGCATGGCTGGATCCCCGCCGAGCGCATGCTACATGTCGACCTCGACACATTGCCGGGCGGCGGCGCCGTCATCTTTCCGGAGGCAACGGGGGAGATTCCCGGTTTGGCGGGGAGGCTGAATCCGATAAGGGATCCGCTAGGCAGAACCTATCTGTATACATCCAATATCGCCATCAACGACGGAGAGACGCAGCCGGTGTCTTTTGCGCCCGGAGAAGACCTGCGTGTCACCGATGCCGAAGGACTGGAACTGCTGGTACGGATCATCGACGTCACGGGTCAGTCGGCCCTGCTAGAGTACCGACTGGGCACATGAGACCTCGCCAGTAGCGCGGCAGGAGGTGCCTTCAGTCTCCGGGTCCAAGGTCCGCCGTCAGGAGTCCCAGGAGTTGAGAAGCAGGTGCCGATCCCGCGTCGGTGCGCGTTTCAGGTCGTACTCCCAGGGCTCGCCCGACCACGGTGCGTAATCCCAGCGCACCGTCATCAGGTAGTCGAGGGCAGCGTCGAACGCATCCGGCGTACCCAATCGTCGCAGCGCCTCGATGGACCATCCCCGCACATGGTGATGGCCGTGGCCGAGATTCTCCCTGAGCGCCTCCACCACTCCGGGAAGCGAACCGGCGCGTGTTCCGAGGCGCGCGACCGATATGGCCGCGTACTGCCGCACGAGGGCATCGTCGTCTCCGACCGCGTCAACCAGTTCTGCCGGCGCTTCTGCGCCCGCCTGGGTGACCGTGCCAATGGCTTCGGCGGCATACTGGCGCACCCGCGGATCCCTGTGGCGCAGGAGTCGGGTGAGGGTTGGCAGCGCATCGATGGCGCCCGGGCCGATGTCGCCCAGGATGTCGGCAATCGCAGCGAGAAGCTCCGGGGCAGCACCGTCGACAAGATCGAGTAGCGGTGCGACCGCCGCAGACCCCAGCGGCGTAAAGCCGTATCCGGCAATGCAGCGCAGTGCGACATCGGGACTCGTCAGCGCTTCCACCAGCGGTTCGATCGCGCCGATATTGCCCAGCGTATAGGCGGCGCCGATCGCCTCGGCGTCATCCATGCTGCGCAAGGCCTGTACGAGCGCGTCGGTGTCGTCGACGGCGCGATTGATTCCCTGCGTCGGTACGCCCCGATACCAGTTCCAGACGTATTCCCAGATGGGCTCCTCCGGGTCTCCCGAGGCAATCCACTCGGGACTCCTGTGGTCCCAGGTTGGGGCCCTTGGTTCCTGGTCGCGCGTGAACAGGAACTTCACCATGTGCCGGGGACTACTGGTGGTGTTCATTCCGAAGCGACCGTGGGCGATATCGTGGTGCACGATGGTGACGGTGCCCGCATCGGCGATGATGGGAGTCCTCGTCGCCTGCCAGGGGGCGTCGAGGGCTTCCACTTCTTCGAAGAGCGCGGCGTTCTCCACGCGAAATGCCGCAAGGTCGCGCTCGTACCGGGCTTTGGCGTCAGGGTCGCTGTCGATGCTGGCCTGGGTTTCCGCCTCCACCCTGTTCCGCAAGTCCTGCGTGCGCCTGCGCAGAACCGCCCGCTGCATCTCGAGGGCACGTCGCGGGAAATACTGGCTGCGCGGCGCGACCGCGGTCGGGCCCATCTCCAGGGACACGTCCTGCGGGTAGTAGAACATCATCAGGAAACGCGTCGCGTGATGGCGCCGCCCGTCCACCATGTGGTGCGAGTGGTAGTCGCCGTCCTTGTGCAATCTGCCGTCGCCGAGGTGCCACGGCTCGATGGCTTGCACGGACTGGGGAAAGTTGACCTGGTCATGCCGATGGAAGTGCAGGTAGTAGTCCGGACCGAGGATCGAAACCAGGGCGCCGTGGACGGCCGGGTCGTCCAGCAGTTCCCGCAGTTGGGGCACCACCGGCAGGATGTTGTTGTGCGCCGGGCCCAGTTGTTCGTCGAGCGGCTCCAGGCGCACGCACATGTCGTCGTGATATGACTTCGGGAGCGTCGATTGGAGGGTGATGTAGCCCTCCCGGATGAAGCTCTGCATCTCTTCATCCGTGAGGAGGATGGGGGTGTCACGCATTGGTTTCGACCGCGAGTACTTGTCCGTGACAACGATAGTACACCCGAGGCAACGCGCCCTCGGCACGCGTCACCCGGTCGCAACCATACTGGTGATACCCGGCGAACGAGAAGGATGTTCCTAGCCCAAGTTTACCAAGCAATTCGAGAAGTCTCTTCAAATCAATAGTCTACGGGCAAGCGGAGGGCGTTAGGGCACTACAGGTGCACCCGACGTCGAAGGGGATGCGGTTCAGACGACGGTTCGGCGGGTGCCTCCGGGGCTGGGGTCGATGCCGAGCGCGTCGTAGATGGCCTTCTGGGCGGGTTCGGCGACGGTCGCGGTGCGCACGTGCAGCGTGCGGCCGTCGTCGCGCCGGAAGGTGGCGGTGACGCGCTGCTGGCCGGCGAGGATGCCGCGCAGCGTGGTCCAGCTGGCGCGCTCGCCGGCGGCGGCGAGCCGGCGGCGGATGACCTGCACGGCCTGGTAGGCGACCACCGTGATGAACAGGTGGCCCTCGGCGCGCACCGGCTTGCGGTGGTGGATCGGGCGAAGGCCGAGTTCGGACTTCAGCGACCGGAACACGGCCTCGAGGTCGGTCAGCGTGGTGTAGGTGCGCCACAGGTCGGCGGCGTCCCAGCCGGCGAGGTTGGTGCGCAGGCAGTAGACGCCCGGATGGGTGGCCATGGAGCCCTCGGCGGGGCGCCGGGTCCAGTTCACCGCCGCCGCGCGGTCGCCGGACTCGTCGGCGACGACCTCGATGTCGTAGTGCCGGGCGACGCGGCCGTGGCGCACCTTGAGGCGGCCGACGCGCTCGCGCACCTTGTCGAGGCGCTTGACCGTGCGCGGCCTGGCGAGCCCCTCGGAGAGCGCGGTGAGCGCCGCCTCGAAGCGCTTCGAGAAGCGCGCCAGGATGGCGTTCTCCTTCTCGGCCCGCTCCGGCGAGTAGCAGTGCAGGCGCACCTCGCCGTCGGCGCGCGACGCCGCCCGCTGCAGATGCACGATGCGCCCGCCGCGGGTGTCGTGGGTCGTCGCTCGCGGCTCACCACCAGGTAGCGGTAGCCGGCGTCCCGCAGCCACGCCACCCGATCCTCGGTGGCGATGCCGCGGTCCATCACCACCAGCGCCCCGTCCGGCGCGCCGAGCGCGGACAGCATGGACTCCAGGGTGTCCTGCTCGCGGACGCTGCCAGAGAACACCTGCGAGCGTCGCACGAAGCCGCTGCCGTCCAGCACCAGGCCCAGGGTGAGCAGCGGGCAGTCGTCGCGCTTCTCCTTGGAGTGGCCGCGCGCCGCCTTCGGGATCCCCGCCGCGGCGCCCTCGAAGTAGGTGTTGGTGAGGTCGTACAGGGTCACCGTCGGCTCGATCCCGAACAGCCCCGCCGCGGCGCCGAACAGGTGTTGCTCGATCGCCTCGCGGTGCGCCATGAGGGCGTCCGAGGCGCGGTAGAGCTGCATCGCCCCCATGGTCTCGAAGTCGACGCCGAGCAGCTCGCCGGCGGCGCTGCGCCCGCGCAGCCAGCGCATCGTGGCCCGCTCCGAGGCCGGGTGCGCCATGCGCGCGACGACCGAGCCGAGCGCCGCGTCGCGCAGCGCGGCGCTGACGCCGAGCGACTCGAGCAGGGCCGGCAGGCCGAGCTCGCCCAGCGCCCACAGCGCGGCGCGCTCGACGCCGACCGAGCGCGGCCGCGCCAGCGCCAGGCTGCCGACGGCGACCGCCTCGACGCCGGCGGCGGCTTCCGCCGGCGCCGCGCCGCGGGCCAGCAGCTGCTCGGCGATGCGCTGCGCCTCGGCCTCCGCGGCGGGCGGCGCGTCGCCGAACAGGTCGCCCTGGCCGTCGAGGATCTGCTCGACGCGCTGGCACAGCAGCGGCCAGTGGTCGCGGTCGATGGCGAAGTGGCGGCCGAGGTTGAGCAGCGTGCGCTGGCGCACGCGGCCGCCGTCGCGCTCGGAGCGGACCAGGCGGTGGGTGTGGTAGACGGCGCCGTCGGTGGCGCGGGTCCTGGTGCGTCGGACGAACATGGGGGCGACGATAGCGGCGGCGGCGGGCCGACGCAAGGCCCTTCCTTAATTTTATGGCACTACATTGGCCTCCGGCGAACTTGAGTCCAATGAAATCAATCACTTGCGGGAAGCGAATCGCCGAAAACAGTCCGATCTGGCCGAAAAACGGCGTCAGATTGGTAAACTTGGGCTAGTTCTCGCCGGCTCGATTTACGCGTCGAGTAGTCGCACCCCTTCGAGACGCGAGGCCCGCCGATCAAAAGTGTAGAGAGGAAGCGCTCCCTCACGCCGACTTGCCGCCGCGATCATCAAGTCCGAAAAGTCGGCACTGCCGCGTCGGTAGCCCAAGGCCGCCCGCGCAACGTCGTCCGAGGTCTCAAGAACGATCCCTTCCCTGGACAGCATATCGAGCAGGGTGGTCGAAATCGCGTCGCGGGAGAAGCCGCAGGATCGTTCCAGCACCCACACGAGCTCGACGAGAACCTCGCGGCAGACGAAAGCCGGCTCTTCGGCGGTGAGTGTACTTGCAAGCGCCCGCGCAGCGGCCGACTGCTCGGCGTCGTCGTTGACCAGATAACGGACCAGGATATTGGTATCCAGAGAGATCACGGGCGCGTGGCACTCTCCGCGGGACCTTCGGGAGAACCCTTTTCGGGGGAATTTCCTCCAGTGGCACCTTCTATGATCGCTCGCTCCATGTCGGCCAATGTCACGGAAGGTCCTTGGTGCTTCAATGCGCCAAACAAGCCGCCAATCGGTCGTACAGCCAGGATAAGCACCTCCCCGTCCGATACGACATATCGAATCCGGTCACCCGCCCGCACTGCCAAGGCATCTCGGACCGCCTTCGGAATTGTCGTCTGGCCCTTGGATGTCAATACAGACTCGACCATGGCAAATAAACCGTATTGCTTACTTTTTGAGAGTATGACTTACCAATCCACATTTGGAAAGGAAATATGGAAGTTCTTAGCCAACTTCCGGGATCACCTCGCCCGCCGCCCGTGCGCACTCGACCCGGGTCGCTTCCGCCGGGCCCAGTCTCTTGAACAACAGCAGCAGGAGTACGCCGGCACCCTAACAGACGTTTCCGCTCCGGGCGTCACGCGGCGACGTCGGCGCGCCGACCTGTTGCAGCCGACGCATGGATCGCATCGATGACGCGCATGTTTGCGAGCGCGTCGTCGGCCGTGAGACGCGTCGGCTCGCCGTTGGACAGGGCATTGCAGAGGTCCAATAGCTGCGCGCGGTAGGGATTGACGCCGGGCACCTTGACAGTCTCCTGGTGGAAATCTTCATGGGGGTCGCCGCGAGTCAGCGTGAAGCTGGTCTCAAGACCCTCGCCGATCTCCTTCGGAATCGACCAGTCGCCCACCGGAACCATGATCGCGCCTTCGCTGCCGACAACCTCGTAGGCCACCCGCCAGGGCCAACCGAAGCCGCAGTCGAACTGCGCCGTCACACCGTCATCGAAATGCAGGCTGCCGACGAGGGTCTCCCAGGCCTGTGTCCCGGTGGCCAGAGTTCCGGCGACGGACACGGAAAGCGGTTCGGCTCCCGCGAGATAGCGGATGCAGCTTACGCAATAGCAACCGAGATCCATGGCCGCACCGCCCCCGAGTTCGGCGCGCAGGCGCCAGTTGCCTCGCGGCACCATGGGGGACGAGAAGGTCGCCCGGACGAAGCGAACGTCCCCGACCGCGCCCTCGAGGACGCGCTGCTTCACGGCGAGTATCTGCGGCTGGTAATGAAACATGAGCCCTTCCATCAGGATGACGCCAGCGGACTTCGCTGCCTGGACCATCGCTTCAGCCTGGCTAGCGTCGATAGCGAACGGTTTTTCGACAAAGATGGCCCGAACCCCGCCATGGACGCCTTCGAGGACATTTTGCTGGTGAGACGAGGGCCACGACGCATCGATGAGGATGTCGGGCCGCTGTTCCGCGAGCATCTCCCCTAGATTGGAATAGGTATTCCCTATCCCGAAGGCTTGCGCAAAACTTGCCAGCAAGTCCGCGTTAACGTCGCAGGCACCGACTGGCTCCACCTCGGGGATGTCCCGCCATAGCGGTGCCAGGTTGTATCTCGCGTGGCCGCCACAACCGACGATCGCCAGCTTGAGTGCATCGCTCATAATTCTCCACGCGTCTCCGGGCATACCGGAGGATCAGAAAAAGCCGAAGCGAAAGGATACCGCGCGGCAACGGATGGCGAACGCCCTGACGACCGTTTCCCGACCACAGGACGGGGTCGGGAAACCGGACACACCCCCTGCCAGCAAGACCGAATTCCCATCTGCCGCGGGCACCGCGCGTTGACTTGTCGCAAGGGGCGTGCGACAAACATGTGGACGGAGACGGATGGGGAGATCTGAGATGGGCGCGCTCGAGGGGATGCGAGTTCTTGATGTGACACAGTACGAGGCGGGGACGTCCTGCACCCAGGCGCTTGCGTGGCTTGGGGCGGATGTGGTCAAGGTGGAGCCGCCCACGGGCGATCCCGGGCGCGGCGGGCCGCGCGCGAACGGTGGCTACTTCGTTTTCTGGAACAGCAACAAGCGCAGCATCGCAATCGACCTGCGCAAGCCCAAGGGACTCGAACTGGTTCTTGACATGGTGCCGAACTACGACGTGTTCGTGGAAAACTACAGCCCGGGGTCGATGGAGCGGCTTGGACTCGGCTACGACGTCCTGAAAGCGATCAACCCGGGAATCATCTACACGCGCATCAAGGGATTCGGGCTGGACGGCCCATGGTCCGACTACAAGTGCTTCGACATGGTCGCCCAGGCCGCCGCCGGCGCGTTCTCCATCACCGGATTTCCCGATGGGCCACCGATGCGGCCGGGACCGACCATGGGCGATGCGGGCACAGGCGTGCAAACGGCGCTCGCGGTCGCCGCGGCGTACGTGCAGAAGCTCAACACCGGCAAGGGTCAACTCATCGAGATGTCGATGCAGGAATCGATGACCTACTACCTCAGGACCGCCATTTCCCACGGGAACTATGGCGAGAGGGCCTCGCTGCGGACAGGCAACGGCCGTTCGCCGACCTCGAGGCTGTACAAGTGCAAGGGCGACGGACCGAACGACTACCTGTTCCTGATGGGAACCACGGATCCCATGTGGGAGCGCCTGTGCGAAGTGATGGACCGGCCCGATCTGCTCGAAGATCCGAGGTTCGCGAGCAAGGACGCACGCACGGAAAACGACCCGGCGCTGACCAGGGAGATTGCCGCCTGGCTCGGCGAGCGAGACAAGTACACCGCCATGCGCGAACTCTGCGAAGCGGATGTGCCCGCGAGCGCGGTCCTGGATACCAAGGACCTGTTCGAGAACCCGCATCTCCTCGAGCGCGGCTTCGTGCACGAGATCGATCACCCGGCGCTCGGCAGGGTCAAGATTCTCGGGTGGGCGCCCCGGCTTTCGGAAAGCGAAGTGCCGATAAAGCCTGCGCCGACCCTGGGCCAGCACTCGCGCGAGGTCGTCGCCGAGGACCTTTCTCTCACTAGCGATGACATCGAGGCGCTGGTGGCCGATGGCGTGATCTACGCCTAAGGCATCGGGTTAAGGTGTGGCAAAGAGGGGAGCCGCATGACTAGCATCGAGGGCACCGCCACAAGGCCGAAGCGCTACGTCTCGGAGCGCGGTCCGTTCGAAATCGTTGCCAATCCACCGATGAGTGCGGGCTATACGTGGGAGGGAGTCGACGCGGACAAGGCGGTGGAGAACTGGGAGATCGGCAAACTCGCCGAGAAGTACGGCGAAGCGACGGTCCGAAAGAAGCTCGCCGAGATGCTGGAAGCCCTCGCCGGAGGCATGGTGATCACCGGAATCTTCTGCCAGGGCGATCGCGACCCCAAGACCATGCGCCAGCTCAACCCGACCGGCATGAGCCTGTCCCACACCTGGATCGGACCGCACTTTCCGGTTTTCAGCCACAGCCATCCCGCCCACGGCGACTGCCTCTACCTGGTGGTGGCCGGCGAGCTTGTCATGGGCCGGCGGCGGCTGGCGCCCGGGTCGGCTTTCTTTCTCCCCAACGGACATCCGTACAAGTACTCCGGCGGCCCGGAAGGGGCGGAGTACCTGGAGATTCGCGCCGGTCCCGGCGTCGAGGGCGCGCCCGGCATGGTGATCCACGAACACTCGCTGGACTCGATTCAGCGGATCATCGACCAGGCCAACGCGCACCGCCAGGAGTGGCACGCGCCGAAGGAGATCGGCGGCACGGCCCTGCGCCAGGCCGAGAAGTTCCTAGGCGCGCAGGGCGCAAGGTCCTGACGCGACGCAAGCATGAGACTGAACGGCACATTTGCGCTCACCACCGCCGCCGGCCAGGGCATCGGTCGGACCGTGTCCGAAACATTTGCGCGCGAGGGCGCCCGGGTGCTGGCAACCGACATCAATCCCGAAACGTTGTCGAGCCTCACCGCCTGCGAAACGCGGGTGCTCGACGTCACCGACGCCGCCGCGATCGCGGCGCTCGCCGAAGAGATCGACACGCCGGACGTGCTGTTCAACTGCGCGGGCTTCGTACACCACGGGACGATCCTCGACTGCGACGACGACGCCTGGCAGTTCTCGTTCGAACTCAACGTCACCTCGATGTACCGGATGATGCGGGCGTTCATTCCGGGCATGGTGGCGCGGGGTTCCGGCAGCATCGTCAACATGTCGTCCGTGGCGTCGAGCATCAAGGGCGCTCCGGACCGCTTCGTCTACGGCGCGACCAAGGCGGCCATCATCGGCATGACCAAATCCGTCGCAGCGGACTACGTGACGGCGGGCGTCCGCTGCAACGCAATCTGCCCGGGGACGGTGGACACGCCATCCTGGCGTGACCGGGTATCCGCCGCGGACGATCCCGACGCGGCACGAGAGGCATTCGTCGCGCGTCAGCCCATGGGACGCGTGGGCGCGCCTTCGGAGATCGCGGCACTCGCCGTTTACCTCGCTTCGGAGGAGTCGGCATTCACCACCGGCACGGCACAGGTCATCGATGGCGGCTGGAGCAACTAGTCCCGTCATGCGGATCCTGCGGCAGACACGTCTCCAGTGGTTGGCACCCGTCCTGGTCTGCGCCATCGCCCTCGTGGCGCAGCCGGCCTGGTCGGAGAAACCCAGCCATGGCATCTCGTACTTCGGCGACCTGAAGTATGGGCCCGACGTCGCCCACTTCGACTACGCCAATCCGGATGCGCCCAAGGGCGGACGCATCAGGCTGCCCGGCATTGGCACGTTCAACAACCTGAACCCGTATGCGCACAAGGGCCGCACCGCCTACAACATCAGTCCGAGAGGGGGACTCGGCTCGCACATCCTCGACCCCCTGATGCGCAAGTCGGATGACGAACTGGCATCGTATTACGCCTGGCTCGCCGAAAGCGTGGCGGTCGCCGACGACTACAGTCGGGTGACGTACAAGCTGCGCGAAAACGCCTACTGGCACGACGGCAGACCCGTGACGATCGAGGACGTCCTGTGGACCTTCGACACGATCAAGACCAGAGGGTCGCCCGAGTGGAGAATGTCGTACAAGGACATCGTTCGGATCGAGCAGATCGATGACTGGTCCTTCACATTCCACTTCAGTGAAGAGGCCGAAAAGACCCCGCAACTCGTAATCGAGACCGCCACTTTTGCGCCGATACCCAAACACTACTGGGAAACCCGGGCGTTCGAAGAGACCAGTCTCGAACCTCCGCTCGGCAACGGCGCGTATCGCATCGGCGAGGTAGACCCCGGCTACAAGGTGGTGTTCGAGCGGGTCGAGGACTACTGGGGCCGTGACCTCAACTTCGCCGCCGGCCACTTCAACTTCGACGAGGTCGAGATCATGTGGTTCTTCGACAAGCGCGTGATGCTGCAGGCACTGCGCGCCGGCGTGTTCGACTACTGGTTCGAAGAGAACGAATCCGACTGGGCGACCGCCTACGATTTCGAAGGTTATCGGAGGGGGCTCTTCAAGAAAGAGACCTACAGGATGGGATTCGCCTACGGCATGCACTTCGGCGTGGTACTGAACACCCGAAGACCGCCGCTGGATGACATTCGCGTGCGCGAGGCGCTGACGCTGGCCTACAACTTCGAGTGGGCCAATAGGGTCTTCTGGCACGATGGAATGATCCGCAACAACAGCTTTTTCGTGCGCTCGGGACTGCAGGCCTTTGGATCGCCCTCCGATGAAGAGATTGCGTTGCTCGAAAACTATCGCGGGCAGGTTCCCGAGAGCGTCTTCACGGGCCCCATCGAGTTGCCCAAGAACGACTCTTTCGGCCGGAATCGCGAGACGTTGCTCCGGGCCAATGCATTGCTGGAGGAAGCGGGCTATGTCATCCACGACTTCAGGCGCGTGCATACCGTCACGGGCGAACCGCTTGCGCTCGAGTTCATAGTCACCAGCCACGAGCACGAACGAATGCTGACGCCCTTCGTGGAGAACCTGGCGCGTCTCGGGATCGACGCGCAGTTGCGCAGGATAGAAAGCAACGCGATGACCAATCGCCTGCGCCAATACGACTTCGACGCGACCGTGCGCAAGGTCTACACCTGGAAGGTGCCTTTCCCTACGCGCATGAGAGAAATGTTCACCTCCCCGTATGTGGACACGCCCACCATGCCCAACTACGCTGGCATCGACAATCCGGTGGTCGATTCCCTGGTGGAGACCGTCACCAAGGCGCGTTCCGAGAAGCTGATGAACACCGCGGGGCGCGCCCTGGATCGCGTTTTGCTCCACAACTTCTACGTGATTCCCGACGGTCATCCCGTCGGACGCCACATGGTGTACTGGGACCGTTTCGGTCATCCGCCGCTGGGCGTCCCGCACATGAACTGGCAGGGAATTCCGTACCTGTGGTGGTTCGACGAGGAGAAGAGCGCGCGGGTAGACGCGGGCATCGCCGCACTGAAGGAGAACTAGGGGGCCGCCTCAGGCGATGCAACCGACAAGTCCCAGGCGGCCGACACTTGTCCTGCTGTGCGTCATGGTCCTGGCGACGGCCCCGGCGCGGTCCGGGGAACCGAGCCACGGCCTCTCGTATTTTGGCGATTTGAAGTACGGGGCCGACATCGCGCACTTCGACTACGCCAATCCGGATGCGCCCAAGGGCGGCCGCATCAAGCTGCCGAGCATCGGCACCTTCAACAACCTGAACCCGTACGTCGACAAGGGTCTTCTCGCCCACTACATCAGCCCGAGAGGCGGATCTGCGGGTTCTTTCATCCTCGACCCCCTGATGCGCAAGTGCGAGGACGAACTGGCCGCCTATTACGCTTGGCTCGCCGAAAGCGTAGCGGTTGCGGGTGACTTCAGTCGGGTGACCTACAAGCTGCGCGAGAACGCCTACTGGCACGACGGTCGACCCGTGACCATCGAAGACGTTTTGTGGACCTTCGACATGATCAAGAGCAAGGGGTCGCCGATGTGGAGGAGCCTGTACCAAGACATCGTTGACCTGGAGCGGATCGACGACTGGTCCTTCACGTTCCACTTCAGCGATACGGCGGAAAAGACCCCACAGCTTGTCATCGAGACGGCGACTTTTGCGCCGCTGCCCAGACACTACTGGGAATCCAGGGCGTTCGACGAGACCACCCTCGAACCTCCGCTGGGAAACGGCGCGTATCGCATCGGCGAGGTAGACCCCGGCTACAAGGTGGTGTTCGAGCGGGTCGAGGACTACTGGGGCCGTGACCTCAACTTCGCCGCTGGCCATTTCAACTTCGACGAGGTCGAGGTCATGTGGTTCTTCGACAAGCGCGTGATGCTGCAGGCCCTGCGCGCCGGCGTGTTCGACTACTTCTTCGAAGAGAACGAGTCCGACTGGGCCACGTCCTACGATTTCGAGGCTTACCGAAAGGGACTCTTCAAGAAAGAGACCTACAGGATGGGGTTCGCCTACGGCATGCACTTCGGCGTGGTGCTGAACTCCCGCAGGGAGCCGCTGGATGACATTCGGGTGCGCGAAGCGCTGACGCTGGCGTACAACTTCGAGTGGGCCAACCGGGTCTTCTGGCACGATGGAATGAATCGCAACAACAGCTTTTTCGTCCGCTCCGGGATGCAAGCCTTTGGACCACCCTCCGCCGAAGAGCTTGCGTTGCTGGAACCCTTTCGTGGACAGGTTCCCGAGAGTGTCTTCACGGAACCTGTCGAGTTGCCGAAGAACGATCCTTTCGGCCGCAATAGGGACACGTTGCTCCGGGCCGATGCACTGCTCGAGGAAGCGGGCTGGGTCATCCAGGACTTCAGACGCGTGCATGCGGTCACGGGCGAACCGCTGGAACTCGAGTTCGTCGTTACCCGTCATGAGCACCTGCGAATGCTGACGCCCTTCGTCGAGAATCTCTCGCGCTTGGGGATAGATGCGTCGCTTCGCAGGGTCGAGAGCAACGCGATGACCAACCGTCTGCGCGAATACGACTTCGACGCGACCATACGCAAGGTCTACACCTACAAGGTGCCGTTTCCCACCCGCATGCGCCACGCGTTTACATCCCCGTATGCGGACAGGCCCAACATGACCAACTACGCCGGCATCACGAACCCCGTGGTCGACTCCCTGGTGGAGACGATCGCCAAGGCGCGCTCAGAGGAGGTATTGAACACGGCCGGTCGCGCCCTCGATCGCGTGTTGCTCCACGGCTTCTACGTGATCCCAGATGGCCATCCTATCGGGCGGCACATGGTGTACTGGGACCGTTTCGGTCATCCTCCCCTCGGCGGACCGCACATGAACTGGCAGGGAATGCCTTACCTGTGGTGGTTCGACGAGGAGAAGAGCGCCCGGGTAGATGCGGGAATCGCCGCGCTGAAGGAGAATTGAAGCCATGAAAATCACCGATGTTCGCACTGCGGTAGCGCGCGTACCGGTCGAAAGGCCCACCGCCATTGCCACGCGCCAACTCAGCGCGCGGGAATACATCCTGGTCTGGATCGAGACCGATGCCGGCCACACGGGGGTCGGCTATACCTACGCCGGCACGGTGGGCGGGGCGTCAACGTACGAATTTGTGCGGGAAGCGTTCCATCCCCTGCTGCTCGGCCAGGACCCGAGGCTCATCGAGCGCCATTGGGCGGCGATGTACCAGGAAGTGCTGCTGGGCGGACGCCGTGGCGCGGCCTTGCGGGCCATATCCGCCGTCGACACCGCGCTCTGGGATCTGCTGGGCAAGATCGCGGGCCTGCCGCTATACCAACTCCTCGGCGGCTGGGCCGACGAAGTTCCGGCCTATGCCTCCGGCGGCTACTACCGTCCGGGCGACCCGCTTGAGAACGTCCGCGACGAAGTCCTGTTCTACAAGGAACTCGGCTTCACCGACTTCAAGATCAAGGTGGGCGGCGCAGCCATCGAGGTGGACGTCGATCGGGTGCGGACAGCCCGGGAGACGATCGGCCCCGCCAGCCGACTCGCGCTCGACGCCAACAATGCCTGGCGCTGGCCCTTCGAGGCCATCCAGTTCGCAAGGGCGGTGGAGGACCATGACATCTGGTGGCTGGAAGAACCGCTCTCCCCCGATGACATCGCCGGCCATGCCGAGATCGCACGGACGCTCGAAACACCCGTGGCGACCGGCGAAATCCACGCGACCCGGTGGGATTTCCGCGACCTCATCGCGCACCAGGCGGCCGACATCCTGCAACCCGATGCCGGCGTCCTGGGCGGCATTACCGAATACATGAAGGTCGCCCACGCGGCGGCCGCATTCAATCTGCCGGTGGCGCCGCACTGGCACGCGAACGTGCACGCCCACCTGGTGGCGGCGGCGCACAACAGCATCACGGTGGAGTATTTCGCGCTCGAGCAGGACATCTACAACTTCGAGCGACTGGTGACACCCGAGACGCGCCTCAAGGTCAGGGACGGTCGCATCCCGCTGCCTCAGGGGCCGGGACTCGGAATGGAACTCGATGCGCAGGCGCTCGACCGCTGGCGCACGGACTGACCGGGGAACACTCCGGCGGCTGGACGAGATGGGCGTTGGCTACCCTTAAGCCCGCATATCTCACCAAGGGCCGCGATGATCGCGCAGGATTTTTTTCGCGTGCGGGTGCTCGCGAGCGGAAGCATAGCCGCCGCTTATGGCGTAGCGAGCATGTGCCCGCACGCGGAAAAAAGACCAGCGAGGGCGCGGCAGCGCAGTCTGTACCCGGCAGAACCTCCACGAAACGAATGCATCTGATTGAAACGCAATGACAACCAATCACTCGACAAGCGCCTTGGTGATATATGCGGGTTAGCCTACGCCCGACAGGCTGTGGCCTCGGGGCTCCGGCCTTTTTCGCGCGACCATGCGTGTGAATCCGAGGTTCCTGCCCGCGTCCACACGCAGCATCTCGACGTGAGACCCCTCGCCCTTCCATTCCCCCGATACTGAATCGGAGGTCATCCAGTGTTTCCAGCCGTCTGGCAGCATGTCCGCCAGTTCCACTGTCATGAGGCCGCTCCGTTCCCAGTTCCGGCGCCACCATCGGGGACTGTGAAAGCTTGAGAAGTCCCAGTACCAATGCGGTTCGAGGTGTTCGGGCGGATCACCAGAAGGGAACTCCTGGACGAGGCCCGGGACGACAATCCCGACCTGTCCTTCGGGCCTGACGAACCGAACAAGGTGGTTGCCAAGGTACAGGTCATCGGTTCCGAAGTAGTGGTATGCGTCCATGCTCACGATGGCATCGAAGAACTCTGCCGCGAACGGCAGGCTGCGGGCTTCCGCGTAGATGGGAAACACCCGATCCTCCAGACCCGCTTCGCGGATTCGCTCCCAGTTGTTGCTGGCCGGGACCCAGAGATCGGTCGCCCATACCTGCAGGTCAAACTCTTTGGCGAGAAAAATGGAACTGATCGCCGTGCCGCAGCCAAGATCCAGAACGCGCATCCCGGGCTTGAGATCCATCAACCCGCTCAAGGACTCGGTCAGCCACAGGACATTGGGTCCCATCATGTGCCGAATTGTCCAATCGACGTCGTATTTCGCCGACCGTGGGAAATCCGCGGGCCTGAACGCCTGTGTTAACTCTTCCTTCGTGCGGCTCACTGTCTGGTACCGCCGGTTGTCGCCATGGATATGCGGAAAGATGGCACCTTGTTGATCTCCAAAAAAAAGCTCCAACCCCGGCAAGAGCCGGGGCTGGAGCCTCCGTTCAGCGAGTAAAGCCTACTTGGCAGGCGTGCTCTTGACCTTGTACATCGCGCCGCCGCCGCCGCCGAGGCGGATCGAGCGCTGCCAGACGCCCGGCGATACGCAATTTTCCGGAATCAGGCCGGCGTGCCGGTCTTCAGGCCGGAAGTAAGTCTTGATGAGGCCCGCTTCCCATTCCGCGAAATAAGTGTCCGCAGGATTTCTCGGACCACCGCGTCCCTGCCGGATCAGTTGCATGCCGCCACCCTTGACGTGGAAGGAACAGGTATTGCCCCCTTCGGTGCCTTGATCCTTGAGCTTCTGAATGGTGGCTTCATCGACGCCACCCGGCGTGAAGTCCATGGACAATCTGACCTTGCCTTCGTAGATGATCTCGGAGCGGTCGCGTTCCACCGTCATCTCGTCGCACACGTACTTGGGCCATCCCCAGACGTTGCCTTCCACAGCGGTATAGAAGTTCGGCACCGGCACGCTGATCACCAGCCAGGATTCGAGCCCGTCAGGACACTTGGCCTTGACCATCACCCGGCCTTCCATGAAGTTGACCGGCCCTCGGTTCATGTCCCAGTAGGAAACCATCACCGCCGGCTCGTCCGGCATCGTGAGCGGCGGGTACATGTACGACTCGTAGAGGTCGAGATCGGCGGGCTTGATGACAGTGGTGTGGCCGAATGAGCCTTCTCCCCGCTTGGCCATCTCCTCGGCCTCTTCCATCGTGAGCCTCTTGGTCGGCGCCCCACGAGGCAGGTCCATGCCGACGATCTCGTCCCGGTCAGGGTCGTCGATCCATCGGGCGACGTTTTCGACCAGGATTCTGGCCAGGATCTCTCGATCCATCTCTGTTTTTATCTGGCCCCTTTGCATCTGCTTGCCGTCGGCATGCTTTTCGGGGGGGTATGTAACGATCTTACCCATGTGACCTCCTCTTCAGCCCTCTATTCCATTCTGGTTCATTGTGCCCCGGCGCGGTACCCCGTGTCACTCCGACCCCATAGCTTAACCCGAATCTCCGGCGATGGGGGCCAACGCGCCGGAATCCGCCCGCCTTGTCCCGTGATTTCGCTGCACCAGCCCCGACAGACACCGGTATCCCGATCAAATCGGGTACTCTGTTTGATGATCAATAGCAGCCTGGAGAGATCGAAAACATGTCCGCGCCCCTGAAGGTCGGCATGCTGGGCACCCGCGGCATCGCGAGGAATCACATGACCCCCTACCTCACGCATCCCGACCAGGTGCGGATGACGGCCGTCTGCGACATGGTGGAGCCGCTCGCGCGGGAGTACGCGAAGGACGCGGGTGTCGAAGACGTCTACACGGATTTCGACGACATGCTGAAGAACGCCGACATCGATGCCGTGGACATCTGCACCAACCACGCCGCACACGCGCCATGCACCATCGCCGCGGTGCGGGCCGGCAAGCATGTCCTCGTCGAGAAGGCGATGGCGAACACGCTGCAGGCCTGCCGCGACATGGTCGAAGCGGCGGACAAGGCGGGAGTGACCCTGATGATCGCGCATCAACTGCGTCACTCCCGTGAAGCCAACGCAGTAAAACGGTTCATCGACGAGGGCCGACTCGGAGAGATCCAGGCGGTTCGCACCCACGTCACGATGGGCGGCCCGAAGAGAGGCTGGATGTGCGATGCCGAGCCGGGCGGCGGCGTCCTGCAGCTCAACTCCATCCATCACATCGATCTGCTGCGCTACTACGTCGGCAACGTCAAGCGCGTGATGGGCGTCTGCAAGTCCGCGCAGCCGCACATGGTCAACGGCGCCGAAGACGTGGTCGCCGCCACCCTCGAGTTGGAGAACGGCGCGGTCGGCGGGCTGTTCGCAAGCTGGACGACCGACATCACTCCCGAGCGAGCGGCCTACCTGTTGTTCGGCACCAAGGGCACGGTGCATTCAACTCCACCGGTCAACCCCAGGAGCCGCGAGAGCCCGACTTCGCATTTCGGCACCATCATGCATGCGCTGAAGGACCCGGACGAGAACCTCGATCGACGCAACGATGCCGATCTGCAAAGGCTGAGACATCCGCCATTCGAGGCCCTTCCCACCAGGGAGGCCGATCAACCGACGGTGAACCTCTTCGTCAACGAGGTCTTGCACTTCGCCGAGTGCGTCAGTACCGGCAAGGAGCCCACCAGCAGCGGCCGGGACAACATCGAGTCGATGAAGGTGGTCTTCGCCATTTGCGAATCGTCCCGGACCGGCAGAGCCGTCGACCTCGCCGACCTATAGACGAAAGGGAGATCCAGGGAACATGTCCACGCCACTGAAAGTCGGCCTGCTGGGCTGCGGCGGCATCGCAAGAGTCCACATGACGCCTTACCTCACGCATCCCGACCGGGTGCAGCTCACAGCCGTCTGCGACATGGTGGAGCCGCTCGCGCGGGACTACGCGAAAAACGCGGGTGTCGAAGCCGTCTACACAAGCTACGACGACATGCTGCACAACGCCGACATCGAAGCTGTGGACATCTGCAACAACCACGCGGCCCACGCCCCGTGCACCATTGCCGCCGCCGAGGCCGGCAAGCACGTGCTCGTCGAGAAGGCGATGTCGAACACCCTGCAGGGCTGCCGCGACATGATCGAGGCCACCGACAGGGCGGGGGTGACCCTGATGATCGCGCACCACCTGCGTCACTCGCGTGAAGCCAGCGCGGTGAAGCGACTCATCGACGCGGGCAACCTCGGGGAGATCCGGGCGGTTCGCACCCACGTGACCATGGGTGGCGGCGGCGGTGGCCGCGGCGGCAAGACCTGGAGCAGCGACTTCAATATGGGCGGCGGCGTCCTGATGCTCAATTCCATCCACCACATCGACCTGCTGCGCTACTACATCGGCAACGTCACGCGGGTGATGGCGGTTCGCAAGACCGCGCAGCCGCGCATGATCAACGGCGCCGAAGACCTGTGCGCCGCGACCCTCGAATTCGAGAACGGCGCGGTCGGCGGCCTGTTCGCCAGCTGGACCACGAACGAGACCCCCGAAAGAGCGGCCTACCTGATCTTCGGCAGCGAGGGCACGGTCCATTCGACTTCACCGGAAAATCCCCGGAGCGCGGAGAGCCCTATTCCGCACTTCGGCACCATCAAGTACGCCCTCAAGAATCCCGACGAAGACCTAGACTTCCGCAACGATGACGACCTGCAAAAGCTGTTGCATCCGTCTTTCGATCCGCTTCCAACCATCGAGGCGGATCAACCGACCGCCAACTTCTTCGCCAACGAGGTCCTGTACTTCGCCGACTGCTGCAGGACCGGCAAGGAACCCACCAGCAGCGGTCATGACAACATCGAGTCGATGAAGGTACTGTTCGCCATCTACGAGTCCTCCCGGACCGGCAGGGCGGTCGACCTGGCCGATTTGTAGGAAACGGACGGCAGGTCGCGTGGCCACGCACCCGCCATTTGCGCGAATGGTGGACGATCTGATCGCCGCGCAAGGCGTCTACTCGCCTGTTGAACTGCTGCTCGAAACCGGACGCCTCACCCGAGACGGCCATGACGCATGGCGCCAAGGAGAACGGGCGTCGCTCGACGCCGCCCTGACCGAAGGCGTCCAGGCGACCCGCAGGCTCGTCGAGCAAATCGACCAATGGGCGAGAACGCGGGCCGATCTGACGCCAGTGCGGCACCCGCTGGTCGGAACCGGCGAGATCGCGGGCAAGGACCTGCTCGCATCCGCGAATGCGCATCTCGACGCGTTGCTGCGTACGGAGTTCCGGGCCGCAGAACATCCCCGTCAAGGCGATATCTTTCTGCATGCGCAGGACACCCACGCAAGGCATGAACTGACCGAAGCGCTACTGTCTCGCGACATTGCCGAGGTCAAGCGTGCGCTGTCGCGCCTCGAGGAGATCGATCCGCAACATTCGACGCTCGAAAACGGTCGCGAACTGATGGCCGCGCTAATGGCGGATCCGCCCTCGGACCGGGAAGAAGCACTCGCCCGCCTGCACGTCATGGGCCATCGTTGGGTGCCAGCGGCAATCGCCGTGCTTAGAGATCGCGCGGTCGGCTTCATGCAGAAGTTATGGCTGGACCTCGGACACGCGCTCTCGGGACGGGCATTCGACGCGGAACATCCGACTCGTCATACAAGCTGGGCATATGGCCGCGCCCGCGACTGGGAACGGACGAAGCGGGCTGTCGTCGACGAGCGCGATCATCTGAACCAGCCGGTCCTGATGGCGCGTCTGGCCGAGGCCGAGTGGAACCTGAATCACCGCGACCTCGCCCTACGTCGCTATTTCGCGCTGTGCTGGAGCGACCCCGGCTATTTCGAGGAGGTCATCGCGAGCCCGGATTTCCCCAATCGGCCGTTGCAAAAGGCTTGGTTCGAAGCCCGCGACGATGATCTTGATCCGCCCATCTCTCCGCCCTGGTTCCCCGCCTGGACGGTGGTCCATGCACCGCAGAACGCGGACAGATTGCACCTGCGGCACGGAGATACCGACCCTGAGCGCGCCTACGATCTGCTGCTCGCCCTTCAGGTTCCCGACGGAGATACCATCGACCGCCGCAAGGCGCTGCAAGCCATCCATGACGGACTCTTCAAGCGATTCCTGGCCAATCTCGGCACATAATGGCCGCATGCCCTCCTGCGGCGATGTCTTCAACTCCGTCTGGGCGCTCACGGACTACACACTGGAGCACGGCGCCATCGCGATGGTTCCGGGCAGCCACAAGTATTGTCGCCTCCCCGTCGAGGGCGAAGGCGAAGACGTAGCGGTGCCGGTGGAAGCCACGGAAGGCTCACTCATCCTGTGGCACGGCAATACCTGGCACGGCGCGCCTATCCCAAGCTGACCGACGGTCTGCGGCTGAACCTCACCACCTACGTGTGCAACAAGCGACTGAAGCCGCAGGAGGACTTCCTCGCCAACATGACGCAGGAAATGCTCGACCGCAATCCGGTCGAATTCGCGCACCTGGTGGGCGCCGACGACTGGATGGGATGGACGGACTCGCAGGGACCCCGCTACAAGCACACCCGGCTCAGCGCCCCGTTGGGGGCCATGAACAAGAACGTCTATTGAGGCGGTCAGGCGGATTCACCGTCACGCCCGCAATGCTGCTCCGGTCAGGCGTGCGCCGATTCCGCGGATTCCGATTCGGTCTGCGGCGTCGTCGCGGCCAAATGCGGCGCGACCGCGTTGTATAGCCCAAGCGCAGCGATCAACCCCAGGACCAGGAAGACGTACCGGCCCTGCGTTTCAAATTTCCCGCTCAACGCGCCGAACTTGGCGTCCAATGCGTCGACCTTGGCATCGAACTTCGCGTCCAACGCGTCGAACTTGGCATCGACCTTCGCGTCCAACGCGTCGACCTTGGCATCGACCTTGGCGATCTCTCCCCTCAACTCGTCCACGGCGCGGTCGAGATCCTGCTTCGTCGCGACGCCGGCGGCCAGTTCGTCGTTGAGGGCGCGGGACATGGCTTCCGCCTGGCGGGTTTCCACCCCGGCCGCCTTCAACCGGTCGGCATAGCGCAAGGTGTCGATCACGGAGGGTTCCATCGTCGGTGTTTCCGTCGGCGCGAAGATACCACTATGGCGGGCGTCTGATCCGATGTCTGTAGGACATCCACCATTGCGCGTAACGAAAACGCTGCCAGCGCGGGTTCTGGCACCCAGATGTGCCAGCCAGCGCTCAGTTGTCGATCAGTTGTAGAGGTCCTTCGCCTGGAGCACTCCTCCCAACTCGTCCGCATACGCCGACACGAACTGCTCGGCGTAGGACGCCTTGGCCGCTTCGTCGATCGGATTCTCGTAGCCGGGCACGACGCCCTGCTGCAACAGGATCGCGAACCGCGACGGGTGCCGGTCGAGCATCTCCTGCGGGACTCGCCCGATGAAATTCTCCTGCGTGCGTATGAACGGTCGCACCATGTAGACCGGCACGCTCACCCGCAGCCCAGGCGCCGTGCGGTTGTACGAGCCGTGCCAGGTCTTGCCGGTCCAGACGACCAGCGAGCCCGCCCTGGCCTCGACCGGGACGACGTCCTCGTTGCCGCCTTCGCCGATGATGGCTTCGCGGCCATCCGGGTTGCGGCACAACCTGTGGCTGCCCGGCACGAACGCCGTGCCGCCGTTCTCCCGGTTGAAGTCGGTCAGCACGTACATCAACTCGCACACCATGGACTGCGGCGGCAGCGGTGACGCCAGCGGCGTGTCGGTATGCAGCCTGAAAGTGCTCTTGTTCGGCCCTTTCATCCAGCAGCCCATGCCCGAAAGCACCACGCTGTAACCGCACAGATACGTGGCCATTGCCAGCAGCACCGGGTTCATCAGCGCATCTTCGAAGACCTCGTCCTCGAAGAAGATCGAATGCATGATGTCACCCACCGGCGAGTCGGGCGCATCTCTCTGACCCAACGGCATGCGGCCCTTGGGGCGACCTTCCTTGACCGAGGACCCCCTCGGGGTGATCGGCAGGTTGGCGTGCGTCGAGCCGGTCTCCATGTCGGGCCGTTCACCGTTGCGCCGCTCGGCGATGTCGAGACATGCCGCGAGCATCCGGTCGGCCAGGCCGTTCGGAGATGCGATCTCCGGCGGGATGACGGTGTAGCCGTGAGTGTCGAGATCTGCGACGTACGTCTGCAGCCCGAGCTCACATATTTCGTTCCATACGCGATCAAGCCCGGACTCGGAATTGGCGATTGCTACTGCCATGATTGTCCTCCTCCCCTCGTAACCGTCCCAATTCTACGCCTGTCGGCACCGGTGTAGGCGACGGTTCGAATGGGAGCCAGCAATTGTGTATCCATCCACAGCATGGATGATTGTCACTCAAGCGATGAATGGAATTCTTCCACGCCTTCTGGATCGCACCCTGGTCTACAGCAATCAATGGAGCCCTGTTGCGCGGGTGCTTGCGTGAAGTCTGCACGGGCTCAGGCGAAGACGCAGCGGTGACCAATGGCCCGGAGTCTCGCATCGGTGGCGCCATGCCGGGATTGTGGGAAGGGAATGTATGATGGCCGCGCGGACACTTCGCGACCATCACCACTGGTTGCTCGTACGCAGACAACACACGCCTGAGAAACGAAACAAGGGAAGGAAAACATGGCAGCACCAATGAAAGTCGGCCTGATCGGCACCGGCGGCATTTCCAATCGGCACATGATCCCCTACCTCGAGCGTCCCGACCGGGTGCGCCTCACGGCGGTATGCGACATCGTTGAGCCGCTTGCGCAGGAGTACGCGAAGAAGGCCGGCGTCGACCAGATCTACCTCGACTTCGAAGAGATGCTGCGAAAGGCCGACATCGACGCGGTCGACATCTGCACCGGCCATTCGTCGCACGCGCCGTTGACCATCGCCGCCGCCAATGCCGGCAAGCACGTGATCGTCGAGAAGGCGATGGCGCACACGCTGCGGGGGTGCAAGGACATGATCGAAGCCGCCGACAAGGCGGGGGTGACCCTGATGGTTGCCCAGCACCTTCGGTACTCGCCCGAATCCCGCGCGGTGAAGCGTTTCATCGACGAGGGCAACCTGGGCGAGATCCGGGCCGTTCGGACCCACACCATAGGGGGCGGGGGCGGCGACAGGAGGCCGGACGACTGGATGAAAGACGGCAGGGCGGGCGGCGGCGTCATGCTGGTCCAGAGCGTTCACCACCTGGACCTGCTGCGATTCTACGTGGGCAACGTCAAGCGGGTCATGGGATTGTCCAGGTCGATTCAGCCGAATTTCCTCCACGGGGCCGACGACCTGGTCGCCGCGACGCTCGAGTTCGAGAACGGGGCGGTGGGCGATGTGATGGCGAGCTGGTCGACGCCCGTGTCGCCGGAGGGGATGTCGTACATGATCTTCGGCAGCGAAGGGACCGTGCACTCGACGCCACCCACCCTGGACCAGTCACTCGAGGCCCCGGTTCGGCAGTTCGGCACCATCATGTACGGCGTAAGAGACCGCAAGCAGGAGGAGGAGCAGACCCGAGCAATGCAATCAGGGCCCCTGCGGCGTCCCCTGACCAGGGAGCGGCTCGCCTTGATGATGCGCAGGCCGTCCTTCCAGCCGTTGCCGACAGGCGACAACGACCTGCCCGGCGACGATTATTTCATCAACGAAATCCTGCATTGGGAGGAGTGCTGCAGGACGGGCGACGAGCCGATCAGCAGCGGGCACGACAACCTCGAGACGATGAAGATCATCTTCGGAATATTCGAGTCGTCACGGACGGGAAAGGTGATGGATCTCGCCGACCTGTAGCTCGGATGGCGCCGAACACGGCTCTTGTATTCCGGTGCCCGAAGGGGACCGCGTCGTGAAAGTCATGCGCATGCGGAGCAACTGCGAATGGTCATCGACATCGGTCCGGATCGTGGAATCCATAGCTATCAATCAAGGACGAAGCGAACCGTGACCGACGTTTTCTGCGCCATGCGACAGGACGTCTCATCGAATCCATCCGGGAACGCGGCAGACCATCTCTGAACCCGTCGCACGGCCGCGTTCGCAAACCGATCAAAGTGTATAGGTCGATCCGCGCTGGATCGTTCCGGCACCACCGCGACTTCCTCATTGATTGTCCGACCCGCTTCGTCTACAGCAAAAGCTACCGTGATGACGGCATTTCCGTAGTTGATCCGACCGCCTTGCGGGTACCTCGGGCCCAGGTCACCCGCGTTGGAGGCAGACAGGATCGGACAGGGAGGCAACGTGCGCTCCGCCGCGGTTGCGTCCTCGGAGACTTCTTCTCTGGCTCTGGCGTCCTCTGGCTCTGGCGTCGAATCTTCAAGTGCGGAATCGGGCGGCGGCGGATCGTCTTCCAGGCGTTTCTTTTCTTCCTCCGCCTGGCGCTCGAGTTCCCGTTCCCTACGCAATTCCGCCTCCGCTTCACGCAGGCGCTCTATCTCCCGCTCCTTTTCCGCCTCCGCTTCCGCTTCCGCCTCCACTTCCGCTTCCGCTTCCGCCTCCGCTTCCGTTTCCGCCTCCGCTTCCGCCTCCGCTTCCGCCTCCGCTTCGCGCAGGCGTTCGACCTCCTTTTGCCGCTCCGCTTCCAATCGACGCTGGCGATCGAGTTCCAGCGCCCGTTCAGCCTCCTCCTGCTGTTGGCGTTCGATCTCCCGGTTCAGGCGGGCTCGTTCCATGGCGCCGTGCCGTTCCCTCAGTCGAATCAGAAACTCCTCCGTGATCCCATTGCTGATCCGGTCCAGATTCTCATTGATGAGCAGAGCCAGTTGAAGCAGATCCTGCAGTCCCTTTTCCGTCGGCTCCGGGCCTTCGCTCGGCACTTCGTCAATACGGAGATAGAAGTTGATCCGGCCCATCTCCGCAACCAGCGTGTTGGTTAGATCATAGGCATCCGAAAGAGTCAGCCGGACCAGGATCAGGTCCTGTTCGCGAGAGGGATACATGCCCAGCTTGGATTGCAAATAAATCGCCTTCCGGTTCGCCCCCAGGACCGAGCGAGCCAGTTCCGTCACCATTTTGGGGTCCTCGGTCGTCCGCATGTCCTCGACCATCGGCATCTTCGATTCCAGGGGCGTGCCCAGCACCTCGGCGGCAAGTTCCATCTCAGCCAGAACGATGGAGCCGTTCCGGTAGACATCGTTGATCGTCAAGGCCTGGCCCCGCACCCCGTCCAACAGGAACGAAGCGTCAGCCAGCCTCTTGTACACCATGCTCGACGTGTTTCCGAAAACCAATGGGGCGGGCTCGATTTCGCGATCAACGCCCACCTGCGACTTGATCGCCCGAATTTCCCGGACCAGATGCCCCATGCTGCCGAGCACATCGTCTAGCGTGACTCTCTTTGCGGGAATCCGGCCCGCCGACGCCTCCGGCATGCCGAAACGGCGCTGAATGCGTCGGACCTTGGTGCGGAGTTCCAGCGTCTTGGCATACAGATGGACCGGGTCGCGGTCAGCCTGCGGCTCACCCTCCCAGGGATAATCGCCAACCCCAAGCGCATCTCGAAGAATGTTAACCTCCCCTATGAGGTCCTCAACGGCACGGGACAAGTGGTCCGGCGTTGCATTTCGCGCGGCCAACCCTTCGGATGTTCGCCATTGGCGTTCAAGTTGGTCCGGTTGGGCGGACGACTCGGGGCTCGCCTCTTCGGCGACGGCTGCGAGCGCAGCCACCAGGCAGACCAGAAGCATCGTGGAACAAAGAGCGACTCGGGCGTGGTCATCGAACGATGATGGGGACGTTTTCATTGTTGCTTCATCGACCTTGTGCGACCTGACGAAATCGGTCAGCCTGCGACAGCAGCAGTTATGGCATCCAGAGCTTTCACGATACGTAGCACCAGATTGCCTACGTCGGCGACGGTCTTCCCATCCGAGTCGGACGGTTCCTCGGGAGACGCATCTATGCCGAGACGAAATTTGATGCGCGCCGTCTCGGCCAGGAGGGTGTTGGAGTAGTCGAACACTTCCGACGGCGTCACTCGAACCATGGTCAACTTTGGCATGCTGGAAGCGTTCATGCCCAATCTCGTCTGCAGGTGGATAATCCTCGAAGTCGCAAGCTTGACGTGCCGCGCCACGTCCTTCCAGCCCTTGATTCCGTCCACTTCGGGAACTTCGAGATCAAGGGCGACTCCAAGGTCCGAGGCGACAAGTTCCAGTTCGCCCAGAATGCGCGCGCAGTTCAAAAAGACATCGTCGGGCGTCAGCGGCCTGCCGAGGAGTCCGTCAAGCAGGGACGACGCATAAGACAGGCGTCCGTAGACCTGCGCCGGGGTCATCCCGACTTCCAGGGGCGCCGACTCAATCTCTCCCTCTATCTCCCACCGCACCTTGACCTTTCGGAGTTCATCGAGGACGTGAAGGACACTCTGTTCCACATCACTCCAACCGACTTCCTTGAAAGGGATCCGGCCTGATTGTGCCGCCGACACGCCAAACCGGGTCTGAATCCTGACGACCTTCGACAGGACTTCCAGAGCCTTGGCATAGACATGAATCGGAAGACGTTCTTGCTGAAGTTCCGGTTCCGGCGGGACACCGTGCACGCCCAGACCCTCTCGGAGCAGAGCTGTCTCCGCGATCAGATCCTGAACCACCCCGTAAACTACGCCGGGAGTCGGCAACCGGTTGGCCGCTCCATCGGCTGGCGATGACTGCCGCGACTCCTCCTGATTTCGCAAGGACTTAGGCGGTACGGTGCCGGTCGTTTCCGATTTCAACCATTCGGATACCTTATCGAGCCAGCCATCTTCCCGCTCTTCCCGCTCTTCGGCAACCGCCGGGGACCATCCGATCTGGCTCGCCACCAGCAATATGCCGAGAGATCTCCTGAACTGTTTCGCACCTCGATTCGAAACCGATTTCGATGCCGGCCTCGGGATGTCAGCTCGGTAGGCACCCGAATCCAATCTCATACGTGTCCGCCTGCAAGGCCTTACCCGAAGCGAATGGATTTGTATACGCTGGCTCACCTCAGTAGTCAATTGATCAATTGATCTGGCCCGCTTGGCCCGCTTGCTTTGCCAGACCGCCCAGGCCTGACAGGGGAACAACCATGGTCGCATCGCGCGGTTTCATTGCCGCAGTCAGGGTTCCACCGGTTCCACGATCACGACGAGTTCGTGGGCGAGATACCCGGTTGAGTCCTTGGGTACTTCGGCAAAGACCTTCACCGACTCGCGGCCCGGCGCACCGACCCTCAGTTCGACAAGTCCAGCTGGCAAGTCCCTCAAAAGTCCGGGGGTGCTATCGATCAACCGTCGATCATCCCTCTCCACCCAAGCGCCAGCAGGATCTGTCGTAATCATCAGATTACCCGTCCCGCGCGTGAGGATTCGATCAATGCGCAATTCCTTATCCGCCTCCAAGCGCTGGTCCGCAAGCACCACCCTTTCGAAATGCGGGTGATTGAGCACGACCTCGAACATCCCCGCGGGTTGGTCTACAAGCACGAGAGGCGTCTTGCCCACAAATCGTCCGGCCAGCCAGACTTCCGCATTCGAGGGAGTGGTTTCGACAGTCAGAGCCGCTTTTCGTGCCTGTTCGGCTATCGGAGGATAGTCCTCGGCAATCACGGGGACGGGCAACGTCGCCGAATCCGGCGACGTCCGACTCGTGATTCGCTCGGTCGAGCGAGCAATCGGCGATTGCCATTCAGCGCTTCGCTGCGCGGGTGCTTCCCCTTCAACCGGAGATCGCAGAATCTTCGAATCGAAATAAGCGATCAGTCCGGCCGCTGCAAGCAGCCCGAGCGCGGGTTTGGCCCAGCGCTTTGGTCCAACTGCGGCGCGAGGAGCTTCCGTTGACCCACCCGCGGACAACCGCGCGCCTCTAGCCGACGTTCTGGCGAGCTTGCCGCCGACACCGTGACGCCCCGGCTCTGCGTCCGTCAGCAAGTTCCGCCAGGCCCCGACTTGCTGCGGTCGGTCTGCAGGTCGAATTGTCATGGAAGCTTGAATACCGCGAAAGATCGCAGGATGGAAGTCCCCGCAATCGAGTTCACTCAGAGTACCGATCGAATCCGCTATCATCCTTTCCGGGGCGGGGGGGGGCACCTCGCCAGAAACGCATTCGTAAAAGATCGTGCCCAAGCCATATATGTCTGTCCAGGGACCCCACCATTTGGTTTCGTTCGAGTAAAGTTCAATTGGCGCATACGACGACGGGGAGTGGAGCAGGCGTCCAGCTCTGGGTCGGTAGCCGAAAGTCTGTCTGGCCGCCCCGAATCCCTGCCGCGTGGCGCCACTTGCCAATATCAACGGAGAACCGTCGGCCCGCAACGCGATTTTGTCGGGTCGTAGTTCCAGGTGAAGCAACCCCGCATTGTGCAGCGCCTCCAAGCCGTCAAGCAGCGGCGCCACGATCGCGTCCAGCTCCTGTTTTCCCAACGCGCCGGTCCGCGGCAATATCGCGTCCAGCGTGATCCCCCCGGCGTGGTCCATCGCGACGTAGCCGGTGCCGTTCGTCTCCGTGACACCCAGAATGCGTACGATGTTGTCGTGACGCACATCCGCCAGGGCTCTGGCGGCATTAAGGAACTGCTCCAGCAACTCGGCGAATGACCGCTCAACAGCAGGAGACCGGGGTGCCACCGAGCCGTCCTGCTGACGGGCGGCGACCTCGGAGAACAGGAACTCCTTGATCGCGACCTGCGTCCCGCGATCATGGTCCCAGGCCGAATACGTGATGCCGCTTCTACTGGTGCCCAGAACTTCGCGGAGTTCGAAATGCCCCACTCTGAACTGTGGTGCCAGCTCTTGCTGACGTACGTTCAGACGGTAAACGTTCGTTTCTGGCCCAGCAGTCGCCACCTCCGATTCAGTTTTGCGCGTTCCCGCCATTTGCGCCATTCACATCCGGATCAAATCCCGTGTCTCGCATTCCCGTCGACTCGAATCGAGCGAAGGCACGTCAAGAATCCGCTCCAATCGCCTCGCCATGTTGACTGCTATCAAGGCCCTCGGCCTCTTCGTGTTCACTGACGCGCAGCTTCGTAAACGGCTTCATCGCATAGAGGATGACCAGTGAGGCAACGCCGCTCCAAAGCGCCACCACCAATATGCCTTGAAACTGCACCCACACCTGAAAGACGTTCCCCTCGATCGCTCCGTTCGCGCCGCCGATGGCCTGCATGGCAAAAACGCCGGTAAGTAGCGCTCCGACTATACCCCCAATGCCATGTATGCCGAACACATCCAGAGCGTCGTCGTAACGCAGGCTATATTTGAGCCAGGCGCATGCCCAGCAACAAACGAATCCGGCTACGATACCGATGCAGATCGCGCTTCCGGGAGAAACATATCCCGCCGCGGGCGTCACCGCCACGAGTCCCGAAACCGCGCCGGACACCAGCCCAAGCACGCTTGGCTTTTTCATGATCCACCACTCATAGAGCATCCAAGCCATGCCGCCCGCAGCCGCCGAAGCCTGGGTGACCAACATGACGACGGCCGCACTCTTGCCGGCCGACAACGCGGAGCCCGCACTGAATCCGAACCAGCCGATCCATAGGAGCGATACGCCGATAATGCTGAACAAGGGGTTGTGCGGCGCCATGTTCTGGGTTCCGTATCCTCGTCGTTTCCCCACGACGAGACACGCGATCAGACCAGCCACACCGGCGTTGATATGCACGATCGTCCCGCCGGCGTAGTCGAGCACGCCTTCCTGCCTCAGGAATCCGCCGCCCCAGATCCAGTGGACAACCGGAGCATAGACGACGATCGACCATATCCCCACAAAGCACAGCAGAGCAGAGAATCTCATCCGGTCCGCCACCGCGCCGGTTATAAGAGCAGCCGACACGACCGCGAAGCCGAGCTGAAATACGACGAACAACGGTTCGGGAAACGACTGCCGCACTCCATCAAGATCCAGATCCGCGAGGAGCAACAGATCCAGGCTGCCTATGTAGGGATTGTCACTGGTAAAGGCGAGGCTGTAACCGACGACGATCCAGATCAAGCTGACGAGACAGCAAAGAGCGAAGCATTGTCCGGCGATTGACAGCATGTTCTTGCGCCGGACCATCCCGCCGTAAAACAGGGCGATCCCCGGCACCGTCATCATCAACCCCAGAACTGTTGAGGTTAGCATCCATGACGTATCGCCACTATCGAGCGTCTGCGACTGCGACTCCGCGCCAATTGCCATCGGCGCAAACAGAACAAAACCTGCGGCGAATATGCCCTTCGACGCGGCACATGCCCGTGTTGTCTTCATCCCAATGTACCTCTCAAATCATCTCGCGTCGGATATCAACTCTTCGATGTCGGTCAGAAAACCGGATCGACCGTGCACGTTTCCTCGGTCGCCTCAGGAGTCGAGGACACGAACGGACCTTGCCGCAGCGTGGGACGATTCAATTTGTCGTCCTTATTCTTCCGCCTGCCTGCCATCTTCACAGCCGCTTCCGTTCTTCCCCGTCGATTATCGTATATCGCAAGACTGTTGGACTGTCCAGACTCAGACTCAATATCGTCGTAACGTCGATTATCGATCCGGCGTCAGATCCGAGCAGACGTCGTCATCGTGCTCGCCGAGCTTGGGTGCGCGGCGCGAAATCCGCCAGGGACTGGCCGGCAACGGATACGGCGCGCCCGGGTATGTGATGGTGCGGTCGATATCTTCGTGGTAGACGTCCACATGGAATCCGCGCGCCTTGATGTGCTCGTCCTCGAACGCCTCCTCCGGCGCATTGATGACGGCGGACGTAAAGCCCTTGCGTTGGCTTTGAACGAAGAACTCCTGGGCCGTCAGCGTGGACGCGATCAGCTTCATCGCCTCCCGTCCCGCGCCGAAAATGGCTGTCACCGCGTCGTCCTCGCCGATAAGGCCCATGTTGAGGTATCCCTCCCAGTTGGCGCCCATCTCCAGGAACACCGCTTCCGGCAACTGGCTTTCGAGGTCAAGCTCTTTCAGCCATTCGTGCAGCAGGGCGAACTGCTCCTGGTTGCGCGCGCCGGCGCCGGTGGATGCGAGCCGTCCGTCCGCGCAGAGCTGGCTGGTTTTCGTGGTTGGCGTGACCGACGCGTGGCGCCCCGTCTGGCGCTGCACGGTGGTTTGAGCGGTGAGCCAGCGGATGCTCGAGCCTTCCGTCGTGACGTTCAACGCGGCGTGCTGGCTCAAGTCGATGAACTGGCCCTCGCCGCTGACGCCCCGATACGCCAACGCAGTCAGCACTGAGAGAAACGCGAAGTTCGCCGCGGTCTGATACCCCTGCTGCGGCCCGCGCACCGGCGGCAGCGAGTGATCGTCGTAGCCGCAACTCCACATCGGCCCGCCGCCCGCCAGGAGCGTCAGGTCGGTCGCCGGCAAGTCGCTCTTCGGATCGTTGCGGCCGAATGGCGTGACCGAGACATGAATCAGGTCCGCCCGCTGCTTGATCAGATCGTCGTAGTCCAGACCGAGCGCCGCAAGCCGGGCGGGCGGCTCGCCCTCGACGAGAACATCGGCCGTGGCGACGAGCGCCCGAAATCGGTCTCGCCCGTCCTCGTCGTCCAGATCGATCACCACGCTCCGCTTGCTGCTGTTGTAGTGCCACCAGTACAGGCTCCGGTCCTCGCCGGGCGTGTCGTCGAGGAACGGCGGATAGCCCCGGCAAGGGTCGCCGCCCGGCGGCTCCACGAGGATCACGTCCGCGCCCATGTCGCCGCAGAGCTTGCCGACGAAGGCGATCGGCTCGCGGGCAAGCTCGATCACGCGAATTCCTGTCAGCGCGGTCATATGACGCCTTCCTCCCGCAGTTCGTCGACCTCTTCAGAACCCATGCCCAGCAAGCGGCCCAGGACCTCTTCGGTGTGCTCGCCGAGGCATGGCCCCCCACGCTCGATCGACCAGTCGGTCTTCGAGAAATGCACCGGGTGACCCTCCACGCGCACCGGGCCTATCTCGGGATGCACGACCTTGCGCCAGAGTCCAAAGTTCTCGGTGCTCGGATCGAGATCGATGCGCTCCTGGGGTTTCTGCACCGCGGCGGCCGGCACCCGGATTTCATGCAGCGCGTCCTGGACCTCGAATTTGGTCCGCTGGGCCGTCCATCGGCCGAGATGCTCGTCCAGGGCGTCCTGCTCGGCGAGACGTCCATCGAGATCGGCGAACGCCGGATCCGCGCACCATTCCTCGTCAATGAGGTCGATCAGCGCTTCCCATTCGCCCTCGTTCCGGCACGCGATAGCAACCCAGTCGTCGTCCCCGGCGCACGGGTAGACGCCGTGCGGCGCCATGGGCGGCCAGAGGTTGCGGTTGCTGTCCGGATGCCCCGGACGCCGTGTCGGCCGGTGATTGACGGTCCAGTCGAGCAGCGCCGGACCGTGCAACGTGAGGGCGGCCTCGGTACCCGCGAGGTCCACCCATTGCCCTTCGCCGGTACGCTGCCGGTGGATGATGGCGAGCAGGACCGCCATCGCCATGTAATAGGCCCCGGTGTGGTCCATGAAGGAATAGCCCCACCCGGCCGGCTCCTGGTCACGCAACCCCGACGCGAACGTCAGCCCGGAAATCGCCTGCACTACAGGTCCCCACGACTTGAAGTCGCCATACGGTCCGCGGTGGCCGAAACCGCTGTGGGAGACATAGATGATGTCGGGCCTGAGCTCCTTTAGCCGCTCGTAACCGAATCCCCACCGCTCGAGCACGCCCTTGGAGAAGTTCTCGGTCACGACATCGGAGATCTTGACAAGCTCGGCGAGAATCTCCTTGCCGCGCTCCGTCCTCAGGTTCAGCGTGATGCCGTGCTTCTTCGTGTTGTGGTTGTTGAAGCTGCCGCTGAGGTTGACGCTGCTGTTTCCGTCGACGGTGGGCGCCCTGCTGCGCAGGATGTCCCAGCGGCCCTGGTTCACCGGGTCTTCGATGCGAATCACCTCGGCGCCGAAGGAAGCGAGCCACTTCGTCGCCCCCGCCCCCGCCAGTTGGCCGGTGAAGTCGCAGATGCGGAAGGAAGACAGGGCTTCGGGCATCGTTCGGGTTCTCAAGGGCGGCTTCTCGGTTATCTTACGCGATGGCAAGGGGCCCAATTCGTCCGCCAACCAATGAAACATGAAAATTCGAATAATACCTTCGATATTTCATGTTACCTTGCGTCCATGCGTCATCTGCCTCGTCCGCGTGAACTGGAAGCTGTTCGGGCCGGGCTCCGCCGTGCGCCCATCACGACCCTGCTCGGTCCACGGCAATGCGGCAAGACGACACTCGCTCGATCATTGAAGGCCTAGCACTTTTTTGACCTCGAAGACCCGAGGAGCCTAGCCCTGCCCGTGCCCCACAAGTGTTCGCTGGACTCTGTCATGCTGGTGAAATCATCCGAGTTCGTCGCGTAGTTGGAAACCGATGGTCATGTATGTGAGCTGGATGTGGCCATGCCACAGGAGTTGCGCGCCGGGTGGGTCGCGCGTGCGGCCGAGCCAGCCGCCGAGGCGCGCGAGCAGTTGCACGGTCTCGCCGAGCTGCGAGGGCGGGTCGAGGTTGCGCGAGCGGGCGAAGGCGGCGAGCACGCGCAGTTCGATGTCGGAGAACAGCAATTCGGGGGGCAACTCGGGCATCTCGCGGCCGAGACGGAGCATCAGTTGGATGCGCCAGCCGACGACCATGTTGATGGCGATGGCGCGCTCGAGGCGCTCGGCGGTGTGGTGCTGCAGTTCCTCGACCTTGCAGCCGGATTTGAGGATGCGGAAGTAGTCCTCGATGCGCCAGCGCATGGCGTAGTAGTGGAGGATGCGCCGCGCGTCGTCGACGCCGGTCACGGGCAGGGTGGTGAGCACGAACCACTCCAGCGGCTTGGCGTTCGCGGGCGGCTGCTCCTCGCGGGCGTGCACCACCCACACCTCGACCGGCGCCGCCCCGGGGCACGGCAGCGCGACCGGCTCGTAGCGCAGCGTCATCTCGGCCGAGCGGGCGGGGCGCTTGGTCTTTCCGGCCCGCTTGCTGGCCTTGGCGCGCGCGCTTTGCCGCGTGACCTCGACGGTGCAGGCGCCGCGCACCCGGGCGTTGCGCATCGTCTCGAACAGGCGCCGCGAGACCGGGTTGCCGTCGTCGTCGGTAACCCGCCCCAGGACGCGGTCGACCTTGGCGCGCACCAGCAACTCGACCGTCGGGGCATGCTCGCGCCGTTCGACGAACAGGTCCAGGAAGTCGGCCTCGCGGTCCATGGCGCACACCACGCGGGTGTCGGGCAGTTCCCGGGCCGCCTCGGCACAGTCGCGCAACCCCTCGATCCAGCGAAACGACTTGCGCGCCTCGCGCGGCTTGCGAGCGCGCGCCTCGGGACCGGCGGGCGCCGGGGCGTCGAACCCGGCGCGCAGCACGCCCAGCGGCGTCCCCTCGTCATTGACCGCCAGGGTCGCGTGCAGATGCAGGCCGCGCACCGCCGCGCCGGTCTGGTTCGAGCCGATCGTCCCCAGCCCTTGCGTTCGCCCGCGGCGGGCGAAGTTCAACGTGGTGGCGTCCTGAATGCACAGGACCGTGGACTCCGAGCGCAGGCGCCGCAACGTGCGCTCGCGGTGCGGCTTGAGAATGTTCGCCACCGTCACCTCGCCGTCGGCGGGTTGATCGATGAGCCGGTAGTGTCCCTTGACCAAGGCGCGCGCTCCGTTCGTGGCGCCGGTGATGGCGCGCATCGGACACTGTGCCATATGCCGCGCGCTCTCGACCAGGCGCGCGCTCAGGCGGGCGTCGCCCAGGGGCGCGCCGCCGAACTCGTTGGCCGCCCAGGACGCGGCGTCGAGCCCCTCGCCGGGCGCCAGCGCCGCGGGCGGCGGCGCCGCGAGACGCCGCCGCCAGACCCGGTCGAGTTCGTACAGATACACCGCCTTGGGTGTCTCGCGGGCGGCATGGGCACGGTCCTGGCGCCCGCGCCCGCGCGTCGCGCCGACCCGCACCCAGTTCGCCGCGCGAAAGCTCGCCCCCGTGTGCTCGCGCTCGTCGACGAACGTCTCCAGCAGCCAGGGCCGGTAACCGTGCAGGCGCTCGAAGTCCTCGCCCACCCGCCGCACCACCCGGCCCAGCACATGCGAGGCCAGGTTGCGGCAGCGGACGCCGGGACGAATCAGAAACCGGCACAACCCCGCCACGCGATGCAGCCGCGCGCGGCGGCGCGCATCGTCCCAGCCGATCCAGGCGTCGCGAGCCCGCAGCCGCCGCGCCGAGGCCGCGAACCCCACCGCCCCCAGCCAGCCATGCGCCGAGCCGACCAGATAGCGCAACTGATGGCCGACGAAAGGACCCGCACCACGCGGGTGCTCGCGCGCCATCAGGGTATTCCAGATCAGGCGATGTTCGTCGCTGTCGACCCGAATCAGCGCAAGCTCTCGCAACTCACCCGCCTCGCCGGGGACATCCCTGGCCGGCGCCACGCACTCCGCAAGCTGGCGCGGTCCGCGCCCAGCACCGCCCACCCTTCGCGGCGCCGGTAGCGCGACCTGACCCGCCGCCTCCAGCCCGCGCAATGCCCGGCAGCAACTCGCGCGCTGCAGACGGCCGCGCCCGTCGCGCAGCTCGAACGCCTCGCACACCCGATCGGCAACCTGCCCGAGCCCCGTGACACCCTCCGAAACCGCCGTGTTCAGCACGTCTTGAAGCTGGCCAATGTCAGCCCGCAGGCGACCTCCAACCTGGGTCTGAACCTCCATGCCGCGTACCGTAGCGCAACGGCATCTTGAAGTCCAGCAGATACTTGTGGGGCACGGGCAGGGCTAGCCGGCGCGTGGACATTCCAAGGCCCCGTAAGCGCATCGGCGTATGCGAGTCGGATATAGCTGCCCTTGTGGTCGGCGAAGTAGAGGTAGTACCGGCCCAGGGGCGC
Source organism: Pseudomonadales bacterium (assembly GCA_963668365.1). Taxonomy (GTDB): domain Bacteria; phylum Pseudomonadota; class Gammaproteobacteria; order Pseudomonadales; family Azotimanducaceae; genus VXNE01. The sequence goes on along the minus strand of OY764266.1, from coordinate 1,362,613 downwards.
TTCCAGCCAGTCCGGCGCGCGAATGAGGGACGGCCCCTGGATATTCGTGCCGATACTCGGATCGGTGGAGGCGTCGATGATCGGCGCATCGAGCAGCCGTTCGACCCGCAGGTCGGTGCTTTCGATGCTGGTGGCCATGGCGTCTACTCTCCGGCCGACCGTTCGCCCGCGCGCGCCGCGACGCGGTCTCGCAGTTCCGTGCTCGAGAACGCGTGCGGGCGCTGGTTGAAGTAGCAGCGGCCGAGCGTTTCCTCGCGTCCGGTGAACTCCCTGTCCCGGTACTCCTCCCCGAGTATCCGCACGTCCCAGTCGACGTGTTCGAGGATGTCGAGCAGTTGCGCCTCGGTGCTGTAGACGATGATCTCGTCGACGTAGCGGCATGCCGCGACCTGTATGTGGCGTTCGACGATGCTCTGCACCGGCTTGTTCTTCAGCGGCCGATCGATGGAGGGGTCGCTCTGCAGGCCGACGATCAGGTGGTCGCAGACGGTCTTCGCCTCCCGCATCATCATCACATGGCCTGCGTGAAAGAGGTCGAAGGCGCCGAAAGTGATTCCCTTCGTCATCTCCCGCGCCGCCCCCGCCGCGTTGGATTCTCAAGCGGCATTCCGGCAAAATCGCGCACCTTCAACACTTTCCGTCCAACCCGGGGCCGTAGCTCAGTTGGGAGAGCGCGACGTTCGCAATGTCGAGGTCGGGGGTTCGAACCCCCCCGGCTCCACCAGGACGCAAATCCACGCACGCATCCGTGAAACGCCGTTTCAGGCGGTACCCTGGTACTTGTGCATTTCCGCGCGGCCGACCACGAGGTGATGCACTTCGTCCGGGCCGTCCGCGATCCTCAAGGTCCGCTGTCCCGTGTACATGCCCGCCAGCGGCGTCCATTGCGAAACGCCCGTGGCGCCGTGGAGCTGAATCGCCTGGTCGATGATCTGGCACACCCGCTCCGGCACCATGGCCTTCACCATGTGCACCCACACCCGCGCCTCGCGATTGCCCAGCACGTCCATCGCCTTCGCGGCCTTGAGAACCATGAGACGCATGGCCTCGATCTCGATGCGGGCGCGCGACACGAGTTCGATGTTTTTGCCCAACTGGAGTATCGGACGACCGAACGCCTCCCGCGAGATGCCGCGGCGCACGAGCAGGTCGAGCGCCCGTTCCGCCTGGCCGATGGAGCGCATGCAGTGGTGAATCCGACCCGGGCCCAGGCGGGCCTGGGATATCTCGAAACCCCGGCCTTCGCCCAAGAGGCAGTTCTCCTTCGGCACGCGGACGTCCTCCAGCATGATGTGCATGTGGCCGTGGGGCGCGTCGTCGTGGCCGAAGACCGTCATGGGTTCGATGACGTTCACGCCGGGCGTGTCCATCGGTACGAGTATCTGGGACTGCTGCCGGTGCGGCGCCGCATCCGGGCTGGTCTTGACCATGCAGATCATGATCTTGCAACGCTTGTCCCCCGCGCCGGAGATGTAGTACTTCTCGCCGTCGATGACCCATTCGTCTCCTTCCAGGCGCGCGCGCGTGCCGATGTTCTTCGCGTCCGATGAGGCCAGGTTCGGCTCCGTCATGCCGAAGCAGGACCGGATCTCGCCGGCGAGCAGCGGTTTCAGCCACTTCTCCTTCTGCTCCGGCGTGGCATAGCGCTCGAGCACTTCCATGTTGCCGGTATCCGGCGCGCTGCAGTTCAGGCTTTCCGAGGAAAGCGGACTCTTGCCGAGTTCCGCCGCGATGTACGCATAGTCGAGGTTCTTGAGCCCTTCGCCGGTCTCCGAGTCGGGCAGGAAAAAGTTCCACAACCCGCGGGACTTCGCCTCCCGCTTCAGGCCGCCCAGTACCTGCTCCTGGCGCGGAGAAAGGCTCCAGCGGTCTCCGTGTTCTCCGGCGGCTTCGAAATAGGCCGGCGCCTGTGGGTTGACTTCCTCCTCGATGAACTGTCTCACGGCGTCCAGCAAGGGCTGCGCCTCTTCGCTCATCGTCAGGTTGTTCAGATCGGCGTCTACGTCCGCCGTCGCGGCTTCAGCCATGGCTTGTCCTCGTGATTGGGTTGGATTCACCATTCTACCGCTCCGCCGCCAACGCAACACCGTTGTGGAAGCACTCGGGAACCCGCTGCGATAAACACCGTGCGCTCATGGAACCATGCGACCACCATGTCACGCGCGAAGCCGGTGAGGGTACCGAACCGTCCAGAAGTGCCTGAGTGCCAAGGATTTGCGTCATCCTGACACGCCTCGCCGCTCGCGCCCTCTACCCGGCAAATATAGACTAGCGCTCTGAGTCCGAGTTGCGCACCGGGTGGCGGCGGCGCACGGCAATCCGAACGGCACGGACCACCATCTGGCAGAAGGGGCCAAGGAGCGAGCAATGTCCAACACCGAGATCATCTTCGAAGTGACCGAGGACGAAGTGGACGGCGGCTATTCGGCGAGGGCGCTCGGATACGGCATTCATACGCAGGGGGACGGTGTCGAAGACATCCGCCACAACGTGAAGGAAGCCGTTGACTGCTACTTCGACAACACCATGGATCGGCCAAGCGTGATTCGGCTCCACTTCGTGCGCGATGAGATCATGGCGGCGTGAGGCTGCCCGCGATGTCAGCGGCGCCAAACTTCAGCAGGCACTTCGGCGTCTCGGTTACGTCACGGTTCGACAACGCTCGCCCACGTCCGAATCACGACCCAGGTCAACGGTGAGCATCACGAGGTGATCCCGTCACACGGTCAGATCAGGGCGAAGACCCTCTCAAGTATTCTGAAGAGCGTGGCTCGACACCATGAGATGACCGTCGAGGAGCTACTCATTGCCCTCGACCTGTAAGCGTGCCGCGCCCCTCGCCTCCCTGGACGTCAAGGCTGCCGCCCCTCCAGAACGTGACCGCCCCCGATCCAGGTGCGATACTGGCTCCAGGGACCCCGCGCGGGAGACGGTGCTCGAATAACCGGTGGCACCCGTCCGGGGCAGTCTTCCACAGGCGATTTCGGCATGGACGGGCAGCGAGACATCGGCAAGGTTACGAAGCCGTTCGACATCGAACTGACGCTTCCCGGCAGCAAATCCATCGCGCTGCGTCACCTCGTCATGTCGGCGCTCGCGTCCGGACCCACGGAGCTCGTCGGCATTCCCCGATGCGACGACATCGACGCCATGGTCCGCTCACTGTCGCGGTTGGGCGTCCGCGTCGAGGCAGGCGGTCGCTCGCGCCTGGTCGTGGATCCGCCGGCAACCCTCGCCTCCGGGAACGTCCACATCGATGTGAGCCTGAGCGGCGTGTCGCTGCGTTTTCTGCTGGCGGTCGCCGCATTGCGTCGCGACGTGACGCACATCGACGGAGGGCCCTCGCTTCGCGTCCGGCCCAATCGCGACATGATCGAGGCGTTGCGGCAACTTGGCTGCGAAGCGCTGGCCGCGGACGAGGACGGGCACCTGCCCATTGCCGTCTCCGGGCCCGACGAGTGGGCGGGCGAAGTGGAGGTCGGCACCCGCGTTTCCAGCCAGTACCTGTCGGGGTTGATGCTGATCGCCCCGCGCCTGCCGAACGGACTGACCCTGCGGCCGAAGGACGCGCCGGTATCCGCTTCCTATGTCGAGATCACGCGGACCGAAATGGCGGGGAGAGGCGTGCCGGTCCGCATCGTGGGCTCCTCGCAAAGAAAGGCGGCGCGAGGATGTCCCTCCCGGAGAAACGCCATTCGCATCGACCCCGCCCCCTATCTCGGCGGGAAGGTCGCAATCGAGGGCGATGCTTCCGCCGCCACGTACTTCGCGGCGCTCGCCACCCTGCACGCCTCGGCGGTGCGTTTCGCCAATCTGGGGACGGGCACCACCCAGGGAGATTTCGCGGTGTTCGACATCTGCCGCCGGCTCGGCGCCGACGTCCAGACCACGCGGGAGACCGTTTCCCTCAGGGGTCCGGCCGAACTGCAGGCCATAGGCCAAGTGGACATGCAGGACATGCCGGACGCAGCCCCCACGGTCATGGCGATGGCCCCCTTCCTCCCCGGGCCCACGCACATCACGGGCCTCGGGACGTTGCGGCACAAGGAGTGCGACCGTATCGCCTGTCCCGCGCGCGAGCTCCGAAAGGCCGGGGTGGAGGTCGAAGAAGGTCCCGACTGGGTCCGTATTCAGCCCGCACCGGCGCCCCGCCCGGCGCAATTCGAGACCTACGACGATCACAGGATGGCCATGTCGCTCGCCGTCTTCGCGAGCCAGGTCGACGGTTGCGCCATCCTCGACCCCGGTTGCGTGGCGAAGACCTACGCGGACTTCTGGGAAGACCTGGCGGAGTTGTACGCCTGAAACTCGGCCAGCGCCGCCAAATACGTCGCCGCTTCGGGTGCGCCGCGTTCGCTTCCGACCAAGCCTACCGCAGTGTTGAGTTGCGGCCGCATTTCACTCGGAATCCCGTCCAACTCCAGAAGGAAACGGAGCTTCTCGAGGCCGAGGTTCGCCGCAGCGAGATGTCCTCTTCGATTCCTTGTATACGTCGCTTCAATCAGGCGCTCCAGCACATCGAGCGCGATCGCCCGTATGCGTTCGCCCAGGAGAAATTTCTGCTTGCGCGGAAAGCGCTCCACGGCGGGCACGACCCACAGGACGAAGCGGTAGTGCGCCTCCAGGGCGGGTCCGGTCGCGCGGACCCGATTCGCGCCACTCGCGCGGGCCTTCGATTCGTCAGGGAACTTCAGGAAATGCTCCCCGTCCGATCATTTGAATCGCCAAAAGTCGAGACCAAGGGGCTCCGCCCCTTGGAACCCCGAAGACGTAAGGCCGTAAAGATTCAAGGGGTGAGCGTCCGGGCCACGCGGAACCCGAAGTGGTTGACCCTGCTGTAGCCGGTGGCCCTGAGCCGGTTCGCGGCGCCGATGTACCTCGGGTAGTAGCCCCAGGAGCCGCCGCGCAAAACGCGATCCGCGCAATACCTGCCCCTGCGAAGCCACGGGCTGCCGTCCGACGGCGCACCCGAATAGCCGCTATTCCAGCAGTCCTCCACCCACTCGTACACGTTTCCGTGCATGTCGTACAGACCGAACGCGTTCGGTCGGAACGATCCCACCGGCGCTGTTCGCTCATCATCCCATTGACTCCCGCAACCGTCACAGTTCGCCCGGTTCGACCCGATCTCGTTGCCCCAGCTGTACTTCGTCACCGTCCCCGCCCGGGCCGCGTACTCCCACTCCGCCTCGCTCGGCAAGCGGTAGTCCGCTCCCGTCTCGCTCGACAGCCAGGCCACGTACTCCTTCGCGTCATCCCACGACACATTGATGGCCGGACGGCTTCCACGACCCCAGCCTTCGTCGTCCACCTTGTTCGGGTACGTGAACCGGTCGTAGTCGTCAAACGTCACCTCGTGAACGGACAGCGCGAACGCCGCCGGGATCCTGACTTCGTGAACCGGTTTCTCTTTGCCGGGACAACTACTACGGTCGTTCGACGAGCAGCCCATGCGGAAACCGCCCGCCGGAATCACCACCATCTCCGGACCCTCGCCCCCCGAACGAAGCGGCTCGCGGAACGTGCTACCGGGCATCGCCCTGGACACGACGTCCTCGTTGGTCAGCGCCGAGTCGGCCCCGAAGGGCGACACCCCGGCAAGCATCGCCAGGATACCGACGGCAACCATCGCCGTGCGCTTCTTCATGGCATCTTCCCTGAGGACCAAAAGGCCATCATCGCCCTTCGCACGGAAAGATTCAATTTGTCCCGGGTCTGTCTTGCGAGTCGCCGGTGAAACGGCGTGTCCGGCAGCCAACCGTCTGCGTTCAGGTCCAACGGCCTCTTCCCGTGATCATCCAGCAGGTTCGGGTCTGCTCCGTTCCTGAGCAGCAGCAGGCCGAATGTGCGACCCTCGGCGGCGTGACTCGTCTTCGGACAGGATGTGGATTGCTGGAATCATCGCCAACTCGACCCGTGGCGCCGTGTGCTCCCCTGGCTCCGCCAGGGAGTGCAGCGGGGTGCGACCGAACCGGTCGCGCGAGTTGACGTCCGCCCCGCGCCCGATCAGGGCTCGCACGACCGAGATCGACCTCGCCTTCACGGCGGCCTGGTTCAGTGCCGTCCTTTCGTCGTCGTTCCTGGCATCAAAACCAGGTCGTTCACCTCCACTTCCGCCTCGCGCATGAGCTTCCGTAATGACGCCGCACTCTCGACTTCGATTCGGAAGGCATTGTCCATGTCGCGGCCGCGAATGTAGTACATCCTGTACGAAGTGTCCCCGAAGGTGGACTGCCAGAAACCGTGTCGTTTCCCGTCCACTGTAAATCCTTCCTCAAATCCACCGCCTTCGTGGTCGATGCGCTTCCATTCGCGGTGACCCGCATCGCCTACCTCGTCTGCGTGTCCGGAGACAGCGAGCAGGAATCCCACGAGAACGATCCGTGTCGTGTTCATTGTCCTTTGCCGGTCCGTAGAGATACTGTCATGGAATCAAGCCCTTGGGCTAACCCACCCATGATACTGCTCGCGGGCCTCAGGGCCGATACGAGTCCCGCAGGGTCACGATCCTGTTGAACACCGGCGTAGTCGCCGAGTGCCCGACCGGGTCCTTGTAGAAATAGCCCAGCCGCTCGAACTGGAACCGCGATGCCTCGGCCTCGACGAGGGCGGGTTCGACGATCGCCTTCCTGGCGACGAGGGACTCGGGATTCAGTTGCGACTCCATCTCGTCCGGCGAGGGAGCGGCAACGCTGAACAGACGGTCGTAGAGACGCACGTCCGCAGGCACGCCGGAAGACCTGCTCACCCAGTGCACCACGCCTTTCGGTCTTAGCCCGCTCGTGTCGCTCCCGCTCTTCGATTCCGGGAAATATGTGCAGCGCAGTTCCACCGCCTCGCCCGCCGAGTCCCGTATCACTTCGTCGCAGCGGATGATGAAGCCGTGGCGCAGTCGCACCATCTCTCCGGGAGACAGCCGCCGGTACCTGCGCGGCGGCGATTCCATGAAGTCGTCGTGTTCGATCGCGACCGAACGGCCGAAGGTGATCCGGCGCGTGCCCAGTTCCGGCCGTTTCTGGTGCCAGGGCGCTTCCAGCGCCTCGTCCTCGTCGGACGGATAGTTGGTGATCGTCACAGGAAGGGGATCGAGCACCGCCATTCCGCGCGGCGCGGCGTCTTCCAGGGCGTTGCGCGCGCAGAACTCCAGCAGTTCCATTTCGACGCGGTTCTCCTGCTTCGTGACCCCGATGCGACTGCAGAAGTCGCGAATCATCTCCGGCGTATAGCCCCGGCGGCGCAGGCCGGAGAGCGTCGGCAGCCGGGGGTCGTCCCATCCCGCGACGCCGCCGCGCTCGACGAGCATTCGAAAGAAGCGCGTCGACATGACCGTGTACTCGAGGTTGAGCCGCGAGAACTCTATCTGCGGCGGGTGGAACTCGACGCCGGTGTTGTCGAGAACCCAGTCGTAGAGTTCCCGGTTGTTCTCGAACTCGAGCGTGCAGAGCGAGTGCGTGACGCCCTCGAGCGCATCGCAAAGGCAATGCGTGAAGTCGTACATCGGATAGATGCACCAGTCGTCGCCGGTGCGATGGTGGGTGGCGTGACGGATCCGGTACAGGACCGGGTCGCGCATCAAGATGTTGGCCGCGCCCATGTCGATCTTCGCCCGAAGAACATGCTCGCCGTCCTCGAATTCGCCTGCGCGCATGCGCCTGAACAGGTCGCGGTTCTCTTCGACGGGACGGTCCCGGCAGGGACTTTCCCGTCCGGGTTCCATGAAGCTGCCTCGCGTGGCCGCGACGTCTTCCGCGCTCTGGCTGTCGACGTAGGCCAGGCCCTTGTCGATGAGTTCTTCGGCAAAGCGGTACAGATCGTCGAAATAGTCCGACGCGAAGGTCACCGTACCCCAGCCGAAGCCGAGCCAATCGATGTTGCGCCTGATGGCGTCCACGAACTCCCGGCTCTCCTTCAGCGGGTTGGTGTCATCGAAGCGCAGATAGGTGTTGCCGCCGAACTCCTCGGCGATGCCGAAATTCAGGCAGATGGATTTCGCGTGGCCGATGGTCAGGTAGCCGTTCGGCTCCGGCGGAAAGCGCGTGACCACGCCCTCGACGACGCCGTCGGCGAGATCGCGGCGCACGCGGTCACGAATGAAGTCGCGAAGGTCTTCCAACGAAGCCGTCCCCTTCTGTTCTGTCGCTACACGGTTTGCGGCGGCATTGTAAACAATGCGCCGCGCCCGCAGTGCGCGTATACAATCGCCCGCATGCGCCCTGTCCTCCATCGCCTGGGGTTCGTCGCCGCCACCGTCGCCGCCCTGGGCATGGCCGCATGGCTCGGCGGCCCGCCCGATCCCACCCAGCAGACGGCCAAACGGCTGCAGGCCGAGCGGTGGTACAGCGTAAGCCTGCACGGCGCCGACATCGGCCACTTCCGCACCTTCGGGCGCATGTTCCGCGGGGGATACCGTTTCGACTCGGAACTGGTCTTCCGGCTGGGCACGGGTCCACAAACGCGCATTGCCGAAACGTTCGTTTTCGATGCGCAAGCCCCCTACCCGCTCCTGGCCGCGGAAAACGCCTACTTGAGCGCCGACCATTCGATGCATGTCGGCATCGAGCGGCGCGCGGGGCGCCTCGCCGCCTCGCTGAACGGCCACACCACGGAACTCGACTGGGACTATGGGCTGCAGGACTATCTCGCCGTCGAGATGTGGCTGGATCGGGATCAGGCCGTCGGCGCGACGCTTGATTCGAAGTCGATCGACTTCGACCGGCCGTCCCTCAAGCGCGAGTCCTGGCGCGTGATCGACCGCGATGACACGGGCTATCGCCTTCGGAATCGCGACGGGGCGATGGTTCAACTGGACGCCCACCACCTTCCGGTGCGCCTGAGCGTCGCCAACCTGTTCGACATGAACCTGAAGCGCGTTCCCTGGACAGCACGCGCCTGGCGAGCGGATCCGCCGCAATCCGACGCCCGGATGTACGATGTCGCGATCGACAGGCCGCTTGAGACGCCCCGCGACCTGACGCGCCTCCTTCTGCGCGTGCGCGCCGAAGATTCGATCGATGCGGCCTCGTGGACGATGCTGCGCCGAGATGACGACGGCGACTTCGTGCTGGAGAGCCGGCGCGACGCCTGGCAACGCGTCGATGGAAGCGATCTTCCGGCGCTGTCGGGCGCGACCAGGGCGCACCCCGCCGACGACCCCGCCGTCGTGCTTCTCGCGCGGCGCGCGGCATCGGGGTTGACCGATCCCGCCAGCCAGGTCGAAGCGCTCGTGCGCTTCGTTCACGGCTACATCGATTACACCGAGGAGGACTCCGGACGCAGTGTTTCGAACATATTGCGCGAGCGGCGCGGCGACTGCACCGAATACGCCAACCTGCTGACGACGATGGCGCGCGCGCTCGGGTTCGCCGCGCGAACCGTCACCGGACTCGCGTACGACATCGAGACGGAGTCGTTCGCGCTGCACAACTGGAGCGAAGTGGCGATCGACGGCTGGTGGCTTCCCGTCGACCCAACCTGGAACCAGGTGCCCGCGGACGCCGGCCACCTGCGGCTGCCGGACAAGCCCGGACTGGCTGTTTTCGGTCTCCTGCCGAAGATCCGCTTCGAGCTGGTGCGAGCGGAGTACGGCGCAGTCCGGACCTGACCGGATTTGACCGCTCGCCTCAGTCTCTGAAGCAGTCAGACAGGTTTTCGTCCTGCGATACGTCGAAGTCGTCGTCGACGTCGTCGAACCAGTGAATGCCGAACCGCGACGGCAGGGGCTCGCTGCGCTCGAGTCGCCCTCCCATCTCGTGCAGTTGCTCGATCATCATCAGGAGGTACGGGTCCGTCTTCGGACCGGGGCGAACCGCTTCTTCGAGTTCTTCCAGGATCGTCACGCACCACCAGAACACGTCCTCTCCCGGCAAGGACTCGCGCTTGCCGGGCTTGTCCGGCACCGAGTCGAAATCCCGGTAGATATCTTCAAGCAATTGCGTCAGGTCTGCGTTCCCCTGCAGCGCCAGCGACGCACCCTTGGCGATCTCGATCAGCCGCGGTCGATGCCGCGCCAGGAAATACCGCGCTTCCATACCCTCACACCCTCGATTCCATAGCCGCCATGTTGCCCACATTTTCGGGTGGCCCCGTGGCGAGGGATATGGACAAAGGCCGATATTCGCGCGCGAAATAGGCCCGAAGTCGAGTAAGCGGTCGCGCTAGCGCGCATATGTCACCAAGGGCCGCGATGATCGCGCAGGATTTTTTTCGTGTGCGCGTGCTCGCGAGCGGAAGCATAGCCGCCGCTTATGGTGTAGCGAGCACGTGCGCGCACACGGAAAAAAGACCAGCGAGGACGCGGCAGCGCGGCCTGTTTCCCGTCCGAACGTCGAAAAAGGACGTACCCCATTGAAATACGATTACCTTTGTTGATTCAACAAGCGCCTTGGTGAGATATGCGCGCTACAGGAACCAGAGCGACAGTGCGGGCACGTAGGTGATCAGAAGCAGCGCGATCAGCAGCACCCCCATGAACGGGAGGCATGCCGCATAGAGTTCGAGCACGGGTCTTTCGAACCTGTAGCTCGCGATGAAGAGGTTCATGCCGATCGGCGGCGTAAAGTAGCCGATCTGCAGGTTGGCGAGGAAGATGATGCCGAGATGCACCGGATGGATGCCGTAGCCGACGGCCACCGGCAGCAGCAGCGGCACCATGATGATCACGGCCGCATAGACATCGAGCACGGCGCCGAGGATCAGCAGGATGATGTTGAGCAGAATCAGGAAAGTCAGCGGACTGCTGATGCTGGCCTGGACGAATTCGAACAGGTGCTGCGGCACCTCGGCATCCACCAGGAAGTTCGTGAACGCGAGCGCCACTCCGAGGATCAGGATGATGCTGCCCACCATCACCATCGACTCGCGAACGATTCCCGCCAGCCGCTTGATGGCGACTTCCTTGTAGAGGAACACCTCCGCGACCAGCACGTAGAGCGCCGTCATCGCGGCGGCTTCGGAAATGGCGAACAGGCCGGAGTAGATGCCGCCCAGGACGAAGAACGGCAGCGGCAGTTCCCACCGCGCCGCCTTGACCGCTTCCCGGAGGGCAGGCCATTCGAATGGCGTGCTGGGCGCGCCGCCGTGACGCAGCGCGGTCCACCCGGACAGCATCAAGATCATCAGCAGCGCCGGCAACAACCCTGCGAGAAACAGTTGCTGGATGGTGAACGGCTCGCCCACCTCCATCTGCTGGGCGACGATGCCGTACAGGATGAGCGGCACCGACGGCACTATCAGCAGGCCGAGGCTGCCCGAGGTCGTCACCAGCCCCAGGCTGTAGCGCTCCGAATAGCCGTTGGCCGTGAGCATCGGCAGGAGCAGCGCGCCGACGGCGACGATCGTTACGCCGGATGCGCCGGTCAGCGCGGTAAAGATCGCACAGGCGACGAATCCGACAATCGGAAGGCCTGACGGCATCCATCCGAACAGCGCCCGGGTAAGGTTCATCAGCCGTTCGGACGTCTTGGCCGCGACCATGACATAGCCCGCGAAAGTAAAGAACGGCAGCGCCACCAGCAGCGGCGTGTCGGCGATGCGGTACAGCTCGATGGGTATGACAGCCAGATCGACGCCCGCGGCGAAGAAACCGAGCATCGCCGCCGCCATCACGACGGCGAACAGCGGCGCCCCCAGGAGTGCCAGGGCCACGATGCCGATGGCGAGTGCGGCGATCATGGCCGCGTCTCCGGCCCACCCTGCCGCGACCGCTGAAACGAAGCGATGAGATAGCGCAGACCCATCACGCCGGAGGCGACGGGTATGACGAGTTCACAAATCCAGGCGGGCACCGGGCCGAAACCGGGGGTGCCGTCGGCGTAGTCCCAGGCGATCAGGGTCATCGAGTACCAACCCAGCGCAAAGCAGAGTATCGCCGTGAACAGGTTCGTGACGCGTGCCAGCCGCCGCGCGACTCGCTCGCTCGCGAACCGGTTGACCACATCGACGCGAATGTGTCCGGCCGGCCCTGCGGCCATCGCGCCGATCATCGTCACCCACAGCAATGCCACGCGCACCATGCCGTCGCCCCAGGTCAGACTGGTGCCGAACAGGTTTCGCGCCGCGACCTGGTACACGGCGACGCCGATCATCGCCAGCAGCAGCGCCACGAGCAGCCCGGACTCTATCCGTCGCAGCGCGCGTGCGACGTCATTCAGCACGCGTTTGTCCGGACGAATCCTCCGGAGTGCCCCCGCCAGCCTTCCTGAACTCGGCCAGGTGAGAGGTCAGAAGATCGTGATAATCCGCGCTCACGAGGCCACTCGCAAGCCAGTTCCGCGACGCCGCATCGGCACCGGCCCTCCACTCCCGAACCTCCAGCGCCGAAGGCTGGATGAATTCAAGGCCCTGTTGCTCCAAGACTCCCCGGACGGCATGGTGATCCGCGCGATTGCCCGCATCGGCGGCGCGGACAGCCTCTCCGAGCAGGCGGCGCACGATCTCCTGATCGGCATCGTCGATCCGCCTGAACGCCCGTTCCGGCAGCACCATCACCGCATAGATGTACATGAAGGGCAGGTCGAGCACGTAGTCGAGCTGGTTATGCCACTGCAGCGCGAGGGCTCCCACGAGCGGTGACGCAACGGCATCGACCAGACCGGTCTGCAGCCCCGCCAGGACGTCCGCGATGGAGAGCGGGACCGGCGAGATGCCGAACGCAGTGATGGCCTTCGCCGCAGCGACGTTGCCGACCGGCGTCCAGAGCTTGATGCCTGAGGCATCGCTGATCGAACGTACCGGACGCCTGCTCATCGCATAGGCCATGCCAACCTCGGCCAAACCCGGGCAAATGAATCCCTTGTCCTCCAGCCCCTGGCGCAACACCCCGTCGAGCCGTTCGCGCACGTAGTCCACCTCCTCGAAGCTGGCGAACTGCATGGGCAGGTTATAGATCTGGGCATCCGGGAAAATCTGACCGAAAGTGCCCGTCGTCAGGATCGCGGCCTGGAGCTGGCCGATACGCATCTTGCGCATGACCGTCGCATCGTCCCCCATGACCCCGCCGGGATAGATCTTCAGCTCGACGCGTCCCGACGTTTCCTGTTCGATCGCAGCACCCGCTTCGCGGAGCAGCGTCATCCAGACCGTACCCGCCGGCGACTCCGTCGCCAGCTTTATCGTCGCGGCGCCCGCCGGCGGCGAGCAGACCGCCAGCAACGCCGTTACGAACACGACGCGCGCGCCGAACCAGGCCAGCCTGACTCGCCCGCTGTCAGAAATATCCATCCGCAGACTCCAGCAATTCGCGGGCGCGTTCCTGCGCGATTCGGTTGGCCAGCGTCGATCCCTCCACCCTGGGATCCGCCTGCAGCACGGCATTGAGCTCCCGGTCATGTAACTCACGGTCAAACATCAACCGCGCGTAGTACTCCGCGAAGAACACCCGAGGCATGAGATACCGGCCTTCGGCAAGTTCAATGGCGCGCTCGAAGTGGGCGCGGCCCACCTCCGGCCTGCCGCCCATGGACGGGGGCGCGAGGGTCTCCATGACCCCCAAATAGAGCCTGGGGCCGGCATTGTCGTGGGTCTCGTCCACCTGGGCGATACGGGTCATGACGGCCTTCGCCCGTCCAAGTTCCGCGACCGCGCCCCAATCTGCGCTGTTCGCCGAGATCCAGCCCCCCCAGGCCGAGGCCAGGGAATACGCCAGCGAGACATCGTCCTGATCGAGGGTGCGCAAATTGGCTTCAAGAACCTCGATGTCGTCGGTGCGCGCGGTACAGGCCCATGACAGCCTGGCGCAGGATGCCCGCTGCGCCAGTTCGAATGCCCGTTCGGCGAACCTGCGCTGGCGCTCCTCGTCGTCGACAAAGGCGGCGGCGTACGCGCCGTTCAACGTCACCGCCGCCTGCATCAGGGGAATGCTGTCCGGACTGCCGCGCAGGAATCCCTCGAGCATGATCAGGAAGGCGGCGGACCCCTCGCGGGCAACCTGCAGGTCTTCGGTGTTGAGCAGCGCGTCCGACATGTCCTCCGCCAGCCCTTCGGCCACCGACGACATGACCGACGCGCAACCGCAAAGCGCGGCGCAGAGTCCAGCGGCAACAATCCTCATGGCAACGTATTTATCGAACCGCGCGCGGCATTGCAATCGCAAAGCCGGCCCACCCGCGAGCGCGGGCGCCGGCATCAGAACAGCCATGTCTCGAGGCGGCCGACCGGTTCGCGCCGGTCCAGGTGGCGCCACCCCTTCAGGCAACGCGCGATCAGCCACACCGCCGTGGCCACCAGAACGAGATAGCCGACCCAGACCAGCAGCAGCACGGCGCCGATAAAGGAGAACAGCACCAGGAGCCAGAAAGTGCGAATCTGGAAACGGTAGTGACTCTTAAGCCAGTTCGGCGCCTCCGCACGCCCCATGTACGCCAGCACGACGCCGACGATCACGGTCACGCCGAACACGATGCTAATCGCGTAAAGGACGTAGATGGCCTTGGCCTGGTTGTCCATTGCGTGTCGCCGTTGCCCTGCGCGAGGTCCATGGTGCGGCCCACCAGTTGCCCCGATGAATGGCGGTCAGTATACCTTCGCCGCATGGCCGGAATGTGGCATCGGACACGCCGCTGCCGCGGGTGGCTTCTGCTTCCATTCCCCCTGGTTTTGCCGTTAAATCACGTCCTTGTTCCCGACTGACGTCGAATCGGTGTCCGACGCCAATCTCAACGTGTACCGGATACGCGGACATCGCCCGTTGCGCGGAGCCATTCGCGCCCAGGCCGCGAAGAACGCGGTGACCAAGCAACTCGTCGCTTCCCTTCTCACGCCGGATCCCTGCCGGCTGCACGATGTGCCGGACATCACCGAGATCGATGTCGTCCTCGACATGCTGACGGAGATCGGCGCGACGTATGACCGGCGGGATGACGGCTCCATCGACCTGGCTACGCCCCGCATCGCATCGACCGAGATCAGCGAGCGCTATTCCGGGGTCAACCGAATCCCGATCCTGTTGATCGCTCCCCTGCTCCATCGGGCGGGGACGGCGCGCGTGCCCGTGGTCGGCGGCTGCAACATCGGGGAACGGCCCATCGACTTCCACATCGACCTGCTGCAGAAGATGGGCGCGGAAATAGACGAGGACGACGACGGCTATACCGCCCGGGCGGGTCGGCTTCGGGGCACGGTGCTGGCGCTCCCCTACCCCAGTGTCGGCGCGACCGAGAACGCCATTTTCGCGGCATGCCTCGCCGAAGGGACCACGGTGATCAACAACGCGGCGGTGGAGCCCGAGATCGTCGATACCGTGCTCTTCCTGCAGAAGATGGGGGCCCTCATCCAGATCGATACCGACCGGAAGATCGTCATCGAAGGGGTTGAGGAGCTTCACGGCGCGCACCATGACCCGGTTCGCGACCGTATCGAAGTGGCGTCCTTCGCGATGGCGTCCGTCGCGACCGAGGGCCGGCTTCGCATCGAAGGGGCGGACCAGGCCGCCGTGATCACGTTTCTCAATACCCTGCGAAAGATCGGCGGCGGGTTCGAAGTGGACGCCGCTGGCATCACCTTCTTCCGCGCCCGCGAAGCCCTGAAACCTATCCACATAGAGACCGGCGTGCATCCCGGGTTCATGACGGACTGGCAGCAGCCCATGGTGACGCTACTGACCCAGGCCCACGGCGTCTCCGTCGTGCATGAGACCGTGTACGAGAAGCGATTCGGCTATACGAGCACGCTGAACGCCATGGGCGCCAACATCACGCTGACCAACGATTGCCTCGGCGGCAAGGCATGCCGTTTCACCGACCGCAACTTTCCGCACAGCGCCATCGTCCAGGGCGCCACGCCCCTCGCAGGTCGGCAAATCGAGATTCCCGACCTGCGCGCCGGATTCGCCTACCTGCTGGCGGCATTGATCGCCGACGGCGAGACCACGATCTTCGGCACGCGATTCATCGAACGGGGCTATGTCAACGTGCCCGAACGCCTGGCGAGCGTGGGCGCGGACATCGATGTGCCGAGCCGCCAGGCTGCGGTGGCTTAGTGTCGTGTCACACGAGTCGAACAGCTTCACCTCGATGCCCGCGTAGAACATCGCCAGGGCAAGGCCGCCGTAGTGCGTGCCGGGCGGACGAATGGGCACGCCGTTTTCGAGATACAGGAACTCGCCGCAGCGCCCGCACCCGTCAATACGCCGGAGCGGATCGCCGCCAGGTGCTCGTGGCCCGAGCCGCGCGAGATCCACACGCCCGGAACCCGGACAATGACTTCATGCACGTGGACGGCACGGGTGAGACCGCTGGTACTTTACGCCTTCATGAGCGTCGGGGCTCCATCAGCGGCATCCATCGAGACCATCCGCGAGCGCCACGACATTTCCGCCTGCCGGAGCGCGCTTCCCGCCAACCTCCTGGAGTCTCTCGCAGGCGGTTGGGAATGCGGCCCCGCCCGTGATTTGCCAGACACGATCGTCTGCCATAACCTTTTTCGCCATGTTCGCCAAGCTTCTGCAAGAGCATGTACGCCGCGGAACGCTGACGCTGGTCACACCGGACGGCACGCGTCGGACCTTCGGCGACGGCAGCCCTCGCGCGACCTGGAGAATCCGCAGGCCGCGGACGATGCTCAAGATCCTCATGAACCCGGACGCGAACCTCGGCGAGACCTACATGAACGAGGAGTGGGACGTCGAGGAGGGCGAACTCGTCGACCTTCTCACGATCCTGCGGACCAACGTCGAAGCCGCCGTCTCGGGGCGGCGCGCGGCGGCCCTGCTGGGACCGGTCACCACGCTCTTCAGCTCATGGAACACGGTGCGGGCGAGCCTCTCCAACGTCAGTCATCACTACAACCTGGACGAGGCCCTGTTCCGCGCGTTCCTGGACCGCAACATGCACTACTCCTGCGCCTACTTCCGCGAACACGGCATGACGCTGGAAGCGGCCCAGATTGCCAAGAGCGAGCATATCCGCAGCAAGCTGCGCCTCGAGCCCGGCGCCCGGGTGCTGGACATCGGCAGCGGCTGGGGCAGCCTCGCCATGCACCTGGCGGAACGCGCCGGCGCGCATGTCACGGGCCTGACGCTGTCCACCGAGCAGGCCCGCGCCGCCAGCGCCGAGGCGCAGCGGCGGGGCCTGTCCGAGCGGGTGGAGTTCAGGCTCGAGGACTATCGCCGACATCGCGGCGAATACGACGGCGTGGTGTCCGTGGGCATGTTCGAACACGTCGGCCGGCGCAATTTCGACCGATTCTTCGAACAGGTCCGAAGCCTGCTGGCGCCCGACGGCGTGGCGCTCGTTCACACCATAGGGCACACGGCGCCCCCCGTGCCCACCAACCCGTGGATCGCTCGCCATATCTTTCCCGGAGGGTATATTCCCGCCGCATCCGAAGTGGTGCGCGCCATCGAGGGGAGCGACCTGGTCTTAAGCGACACCGAAGTGTGGCGCCGCCACTACGCGTCCACCCTGCGGGAATGGAATCGGCGTTTCCAGGCTTCCCGCGAGACATTTCAACGTAGCCACGGCGAGCGGTTCTGCCGCATGTGGGAGTTCTATCTCACCGTCTGCGCGACTTCGTTCGAGATCGGCAGGCTGGTCGTTTTGCAGCTCCAACTCGCGCATCGCAACGACGTCGTGCCGCTGACGCGCGACTATCTCTACAACGGCCTGGCATCCGACGGGACCGTCGCGGATGGACGCTGACACACCCGAGGAGGTCTCTCGCCCAGGGCAGCGGACAGGTGCCGCGAGCGCAACCCGGCGGGACACAACCCAGCGGGATCCGTCTCCCGAGACCCGCAGCCTCGTGCCGTCCGGCGAGCCCGATCCTCCGAGCAGTTCAAGCATTCGGGACCGCCTCGCATACGGCCTGTCGCTACCCGAGCGGGCGCTTCGCGGCACCGCCGGCGTCATCGGCGGCGCGCTGCGGGAGTCGGCCGCGGCGCTGATTCCGCAAACGTTTCGCAATGCGCGCACATACCAGATTTTCGTCGGACAGATGCTCGACTTCCTGGCCGAGGACGTTGGCGGCGTCGCGCGCCCGGACCGGTCGGGGGACGACCGGGTGGAGAACTACGTCGCGCGCAAGACCGTCGGCAATTTCATCGAACTGGCAAGCCTCGCGACGATCCACGTGTCGCCCATGCTGCTCCTCGCCGTCGTCAGCGACATCGCGTATGGATCCAAGGCATACCTTCGCGAGCTGGCGGAGGAACTCCAGGCCCAGGGCGTGATCAAAGATGCCGCCGCGATCCACCAGGTGGACGACCTGCTGGATGCCGCCGCCAGCGCCAGCGAAGAAACCGCCTCGGCGTTCGACACGCCGCCGCTATCCGTCGAGGGACTCCGGGAGACCGTTCGGCAGACGAGGGAAAAGCTCGGCGGCATCGACCCCGGCCAGATGCTCTCCGAAGACGAAATCAGTCAGCTCTGGGAGCGCATGCGTTCGATCGCGCGGCGCGAGAACACGAGTCCGCTCGCGATCTCCGGAGCGCTGACACTCGGTTCCCTCGACAAGTTCGCAAAGCTCGGCGGCGGCGCCCTGACCAGCGTCCGCGTCGCCGGCACCCTGCTCGACGGGGTCGTGCTGGACCACTACCGGACCATGTTGACAAGAATCGACGAAGAGGGCCTGTATCCGACCCTGGCAGCGTCGAGCCGGCCGTATGCCGAGGCCCTTTGGCGGAACTTCTCGACTGATCGCGAAACCGTCACCGAGAGCTTTCTCAACAGCGGTGTCGGGGAACGGGCCCTGGGCAAGGTCCGGCGCTGGTTCTCGCGATCCTGAAACGCCCCGGGCGGGCCCGCGTTTCGCCACACCGTGCGCCCGGTTCGCCTCCTGCCAGCCGCGCCGCGATCCGAAACAGCCCCCCGCGAAAGACATGAAAAGTTTGACATCTTGGCGAAGCCAATGTCGGCTTCGGAAGCGGCCGAACACTGCAAGTCCTGGCTCGTACGGCCGAACGTGCGCATCGTCTTGCCGGGGCCAACGCATATGGACATCCTGGCTGGCCTTCTGGCCAAGCCCATTGGTCCCAATCTGGTTACGGATGCCCACCTTGCGGCTCTCGCCATCGAACACCAGGCGGAACTGCATTCCAACGACAGCGATTTCGCGCGTTTCTCGGGCCTGACCTGGCGCAATCCCGTTGCATGAACCTGCGGCAGGGCAACTTGCAGGTTGCGCCCGCCAGCGAGAACAATAGCGAACCCCCGGGCTGAATGCGGCACCCGGCGAATTGCGGCACACTGGACTGTGCGCCATCGACGCAGCCCGACGGAACGCAACAAGGAGACATCATGTCAATCGGCGCCGGCATCGGCATAGCGAACTTCACCTTCGACGACGCCCGCGGGTTCTGGAAGTGGGTGGACCTCTGCGACGCCGGCGGTGTCGATTCCATCTGGCAATCCGACCGCATCATCAGCACCCAACCGGCCCTCGAGTGCATGTCCGTCATGGCCGCCCTCGCCGGCGCCACCCGCCACGTCAAGTTCGGCATGAACGTGGCGAGCCTCGGACTGCGCGATCCGGTGATCACGGCCAAGCAGTGCGCGACGATCGACGTGCTGTCCGAAGGCCGGCTGCTGCCCGCCTTCGGCATCGGCAGCGCCCGCTCCCGCGACTATGCGGCCACCGGGAAACCCACGCGCAGGCGCGGCAAGAGGGCGAACGAAGGGCTCGAGATCCTTACCCGGCTCTGGACCGAGGAAGCGGTGGATTTCGACGGCGAGTTCCATCAACTCGAGGCCGCCAGCATCAGCCCCAGGCCTGCGCAGCAACCGCTTCCTCTCTGGACCGGCGGCTCCGCGCCGCAGGCGATCGAACGCACCGCCCGCTGGGGCACCGGCTGGCAGGCCGGCATCGATGCCGCCCACGAAGTGGCCCCCGTGATTGCCGCGATCAAGGCGCGCAGCACGGAACTCGGCCGCGTGATCGACGAAGATCACTACGGCGCGGGTTTCGGATTTCGATTCGGAACCCCGTCTGAACCGATTGTCCAACGCAATGCCCAGGTCCTTCGGGAGCGCCTCGGCCGCGACCCCGGGGGCTACACCGCCGTCGGCGGCGCCGACGAAATCATGGCCCTGCTCCGGCGCTTTCATGCGGCCGGCGCGCACAAGTTCGTTCTGCGGCCCATTGCCAGCGGGACCGACGACATGCTATCCCAGACGCGCGCCCTGATCGACAAGGTGCTGCCCGATGTCGCGGCCATGAACGGTCGGGAAGGCCATGCCTGAAGCAGACCCCAAATCGTTCAAGCGGTTGTACGAGACACAACTGGAGGCGGACAGCGCCGGCAGGGGATCGCGGCGGACGCGACGGATGTTCCGGGCAATGCTGCGCGCATGCGACGACCTTCCCGCCCGCAGCCTGGCGGCGCCCGCCGACACGACGTGGGTGTGGTCGGACCTGCACCTCGGCCACGAGAACATCATCCGCTACACGAATCGCCCGTTCGAGGACGCCGAAGCGATGAACGCGCATCTTTACGCCAACTGGGAAGCCTCGGTCGGCGAGGACGACACCCTGATCTTCGTGGGCGACATTGCCATGCGAACGGCGCTCTGCGAAGACACCTGGCAACGCATACGCGGCGGCGCGGGGCGAGCGAAGGTCCTGGTGGTCGGCAACCACGACCTGACCGGTTCGGGGGCGCTGCGCGTCGACGGCTTTGACGACACCTGCTCCGTCGCGTGGCTCAACGGCGAAGCGCCGCTCGTCTTCACGCACCTGCCCCTGGCAACGGTTCCGGACGGCTGGGCCAACGTCCACGGGCATACGCATGACGCGGCCCCGACCCGCTCGCCGCACATCAACGTGTCGGTGGAACAACTCGGCTACCGACCGGTTCCGCTGGGACGCATCCAGGCGCTGGCGAAGGAGATCATCGCCGGGCGCTATCCGGAAGGCGCCACCACGATGGAACGCATCGCCAACCTCTAGCTCCGTTCCTTAAAGCCGCACACAGCGTCGGGAGAACGCATGACCAGGCCACGCATCACGTTCATGGGCGCCGTCCCGCCATGGGAGTGCGACATCGTCGACCATTTCACGGTGGCGTACTACTACCAGAAGCTCGACCGCGCGACCGATGTCGTCCTGCGCGGGGCCGGGCTCGACCCCGCCGACCCCGCCGCGCCGACCATGCTCCGATGTCTCACGCGGTTCGATCGGGAACTGCGAAAGGGCGACATCTACCGGATCGAAACCGCCCGGATCGACACTGACCGCCTGGCGCACCGCCTGATCGACGCCGAGACGGGCACGGTCTGCACGCACTTCGACCAGTTCATGTCCGCGCCGATTCCCGATGCTGCCGGGGGGCTGGCCGATGCGGACTGGGACAACCCGCCGCACGCACCGCCGACGCCGCCGCCCGCGACGGTCCGCTGGCTCGACACCGGGGTCGACATGCTCACCGCCGAAGATTGCGGGCTCGCGGGCAGGGCGAGTTCCCACGCCTACATACTGAGGTTCTCCGCCGCCGGCGAGCACCTGCGCAGCGCGATAGGGATCACGGCCAGCTACGCACGGGAAAGCAATGTCGGATTCGCCACGTTCAGCTTCGACGCCCGATTCGCAGTGCGCGCGGTGCCGGGCACGCCGCTCAAGGCGCAGTCCGCCCTGAGCCACGTCGGACGCACGTCGCTGCGTATCGAGCATCGGCTCATGGATGCGCACGAAGGCACCGAGTTGGCCAGCCTGACGCAGGCGGGCGTACACCTCGACAAGGCCAGGCGCCGGCCCTCGCCGATGCCCGCCCACATCGCCGCGGCCGCGCGGGAATTGCTGGGAACATCCTGATCCACGCTTCGCGACCATGAACCAGCACAAGGAAATGTTCGAACCACCGGAACAGGGAAGTGTCCCCGTGCATGAAGAGGCGCGCGGGGACGAGGCGCCGGAAGCGACACTGGCGGTCGGACACAACCCGATCGGCGGCTACCTGTCATTCAGCCTGGATCCGGATCGGAATCAGCCGGGCACGCCGGCGGCCCCGGAAATGTGCCGCGCCCTGCGGTTCGCGGACCGTCGTCTCGGAACAGGTTTCGGTCCATTGACGCCCGCAAGGAACGTTCGGCCATGAACCCTTCCGCGGTGCTCGGACCGCGCGAACGCGCCCGACCACGGCAGGCGGCCCCGGCGCGGGGGCGGAGCGAGCGAACGAGCGAGCGAGTCGAGTCGTTGACCCTCCGAAGAGCGGTCAGTTAACATCATCGAAGCCATTGGCCGATCGGGGGAGCTTACGATAGCGCCGCGATGGCATGGAGAGGTCCGACTGATCGGTCGTGTCGGACTCCGCGAACAGATAAAGCGAGGACTACTGCGCATGGGTACGATGGTTACCTTTCCGAAAGAAAAACACGCATCAGGCAAGCAGATGCGTTTCACCGACATGAAGGAAGAGCAGGATCGCGAGATCCTCGCCAGAATCCTGCTCGAAAACGTCGCCAACTGGGTCGCCGACAAGGATCGGGACGTGATCGTTGGCATGGACATGGGCGGCGGCGGCGCGACCCGTCCGGCGCTTACCGACGAAGATTGCGCGGAACTGGCGAAGGCCGGGGCCGGATCCTATGGCCACTGCGCCATCATCGAGCCCGTCGACCTCGACCTTTACGAGTCGTACATGTACGCGCCGCTCAAGATGCCGGAGAAGCCGGAAATCATGCTCTCCTACTGGGACATGAACCGGGGCGTGGCGCCCTTCATGGAAGGTCGGGTGATGGTCAAGGCACTGTGTCCCGACGGGATCGAGTCCTGGCTCGTGATCAGCGTTCCAGTGCCCAACTTCTATACCTGCCTCGAAGGCAACTGCTGGGGCTGGCCCAAGTACGTGTGCGACGAGATGACGGTGGAGAAGGACAGGTCGGAAGTCGTCTACGAGGGCAAGGTCCGGCTGTCCATGGACTTCAGTCCCGGCGGCGTGGATGAAGCCACGGTCAAGAAGCTGAAGGCGCAAGGCACCGAGGGCGGCAATACCATTTCATTCGCCATCGACGGCGGCACCGGTTGCCTGATGCGCCAGGGGCGCGGCCCGGTCGACACCAATCCCGACAAGAACTACTTTGTCGAATGGGAAGCCGGCATGATCACGACCTACATGCGGCCCGAGGACAAGTTCTCCCGCATGTTGCCGGATCCCTGCGTCACCCCCGGCTTCTGGCAGTGGTCCATCGGCAGGGGCGGCGGCCCCGCCGGCGGGATGTTCAAGGTCAAGTAACGCGCTGTTGGACTTGCCGCATCAGCGCAGGTCCAGCGAACACCACACGGGCGACGGCGAGGCGGCATCGGCCACCTCGACGGTCGTCCGTTTCTTTTTGCCCTGCTGGACGGCGAGGGCGGCACTGGCCTCCGAGCCTGTCGCCGCTTATCTCTTCCCGTCCCAGTGCAACTCGTGCAGGTTTTCCCACTCCGCCCAGGCGCGGCGGCTCCCGCTCTTCACCAGCGTGCGCTCGATGCGCGGGTAATGCACGACATCCGACAGGTTGCGCTCGCCGCCCATGAGATAGACGAGGTCTTCGTCGAACGGATTGTTCATCGAGTGCGGTTGCGACGGCGCTTCGAACCCCATGAAGTCTCCGGGTCCCACTTCGAAATGCTCGTCCCCGATCTCCGCGATCCCGCGGCCCGACAATATGTAGAGAAACTCCTCGTCCGAGTCGTGATAGTGAAACTCCGTGCTATCGCGCCCGGGCGGCAGGCGCACAAGGTGGATGCCGATGCGTTTCATGCCGACCGCATCCGATAGCGCTCGCGTCATCCGGACGGCGTTGTCGTTGAACTGATGCCGATGGGGCCGGGGCACCATGGCCTCGATTTCCTTACTCTTGAGCAGCATGATCGACCTCTCCAATCGCCCGCAACGCTTCCAGCAACAGGGAATTCTGTTCCGGAGTGCCTGCGGTGATGCGCAGCATACCGCCAAGCCTCGACGTATCGAAGTGGCGCACGAGGATACCCCGGGCCTTCAGTTGTTCGTATGTCGCGCGCGCGTCGAGCGACCAGTTCGACGGTGGCGCCGCGAGGAGAAAGTTCGTCTGTGACGCTGGACCCCTGAAGCCGAGTTCGGCCAGACCGCCGGCCAGAGCTTCGCGCGCGGACCGGACGCGGCGCCAGGCGCTGCGGGCGTATTGCTGATCGGCGTACGCGGCGCAGGCGAGGGTCTGCGCGAGCAGGTCCTGGTTGTAGCTGTCCCGCGTCTTCGTGGCGATCGGCTCCAGCAGGCCCGGACTCCCCAGCAGGAAACCGAAACGCAGCCCCGCCAGCGAGTAACCCTTGCTCAGCGTGCGCAGCAACAGGAGATTGTCGAATTCACGGATGAGTCGCGTGGCATCGTGGCCGAGCGCCGGGTCCACGAAATCCACGTACGCCTCGTCGATCAGCACCACCCCTTCGACCTCGCCGGCAATTCCGGCGACGGTGTCCACGTCCAGCAATACTCCGCTCGGCGCATGGGGATTCACGACACAGGTCAGGCTTGCGTCGGCGCGGTTCGCCCTCGCGCAGAAGTCCGCGGGCAGCGACCAGTCGTCGGCAAGCGGGATCGACTCGATCCGGCACCCCTGCACGCGCGCCAGGACTTCGTAGAGCGAATAGCTCGGATAGCCCATGGCGAACACCGCGCCCGGATCGACGAAGGTCGTGAACGCGAGTCTGAGACCCTCGTCGCCGCCGTGGGTCACCAGGACTTCCGCCGGCGCCAGGCCGAGTTGCGCCGCCGCCAGGCGGCGGAAAGCCTCCGACTCGGCGGGGGGATAGCGGCGCAACGCGGCGGCATCGAACCGCCTTAACGCCGCGGCAACAGCCGGACTCGGGGGATACGGGTTCTCGTTGGTGTTGAGCTTGACCACGTCCAGGTCTTCGGGCTGTTCGCCGTAGCGGTAGCCCTCCATGCGGCGGATGCTCTCGCGCTCGTAGCTCACGGTTCGGCCTCTTCCGGGTCTTCGTCCGCCGCCCGCGCGGGCGCATCGGCGGGCCCGAGCAGGTGCGCCAGCCACTCGCTCTCGGGGTTCGCTTCCAGCGCCAGCTTCGCCGTCATCGTCAGGGGCACCGACAGCAGCATTCCCACCGGACCCAGCATCCAGCCCCAGAACACCAGGGACACGAATACGACCAGCGTCGACAGGCTCAACGCCCGGCCCATGAACTTCGGCTCGACCACGTTGCCGACGATCACGTTGATCGCCACGTAGCATGAGACGGCGATCCCCGCGTGCGCAGGACCCAGTTCCACGAGCGCGAGCAACACCGCCGGCACCGCGGCGATGATGCTGCCGATGGTCGGCACGTAGTTCAGCATGAAGGCAAGCAGGCCGCAGAGGATGGGAACGTCGACGCCTATCACCGCCATCGCCCCCCCAACCGCGATGCCCGTCCCCATGCTGGTGGTGGTCTTGAGGGCGATATACCGATTGACGTTCTCCGCGAATCGCTCGAAGTAGGGCATGTCGCGTTCGGGAGCCTTGAGCGTCTCGCGCAGCTTTCGCGGAAAACTCGATGCCTCCGCCAGGATGAAAATGACTGTCAGGAGGATCAGGAAACCGTTGGAGAGCACGTTCTGAAAACCGCGCAGCGTGTTGCCCGCCATGGAAAAAGCCACGGCCGGATCGAAGGCGTCCAGGATCCAGTCGACCGAAAAATCTATGCCCATGGCGCCCAGCCCTTCGAGGACGCGCTGCGCAAACGCCGTCGCTTTCGCCTCGTACCCGGGCAAGGCGGTCGCGAACACCGCCACCTGTTGCGCGACCACGGCACCGAGACCGAACAGGACGATCAATAGCCCGGCAATGACCGCCGGGATCGCGAGGCCAATGGGAACCCGGCGCCGATGCAGCCAGAACATGGGCGTAGCGGCGACGGTGGCAATGAAGGCCGCGAGGAGAAACGGCACCATGATGGCTTCAGCCGCCTTGATGCCGGCGGCGATCACGACGAAGGCGGCCGCAATCACCCAGGGGTTGCGGGTGCGAGACTTCTCAGCCGGCATTCGGGACTGCCGATGCCGCCGTTCGGCGGTCCCCTATGGGCTTCCGATTGGCGATGCTCGGCAGTTCGCGCCGCACCGTCTCGACGCGCCGGGGATCGATGGCGGCAATAGCGAAACTGTCGCCGCGCTCGGGACACTCCGCGATGACATCTCCCCAGGGGTCGACGATCAGCGCGTGGCCGTAAGAGGAGCGATTGGCGTGGCCATGCTCACCGTGCTGGGCCGCCGCGATGACGTACGCCTGGCACTCGATCGCCCGCGCCCGCAGCAATACATGCCAGTGATCCGGCCCCGTGGTGCTGGTGAAAGCAGCCGGCGCCGCGATTGCGACGGCGCCAAGATCGACCAGCCGCTGATACAAGTGCGGGAAGCGCAGGTCGTAGCAGATAGACAGGCCAAGGGTGCCGAACGGCAATTCCGTGGCCACCGGAGCGTCGCCCGGCTCGGTGTATCTCGATTCCAGGAGGCGCGTTCCGTCCGCCAAGTCCACGTCGAACAGGTGGATCTTGCGGTACATCGCGCGCATCTCGCCCGCCGGATCCAGGTGTACGCAGGTGTTATAGGCGCGTCCCCGCGGTCCCGTTTCGTGGAACCCGAACACGAAATGCACGCCGTTGCCCGTCGCCACCGCCCGGCATCGCTCGAATATGGGACCGCCTTCGGGCAGCGGCTCAAGTATTTCGGCCCGGACACGCCCGGGACCGATGAACGCGAACGTCTCCGGCGCGAACACCGCCTCCGCTCCCGCCGCGGCCGCAGCCGCCACCAGCGCCTCCGTGGCGCGGAGATTGCGCTCCACATCCGCGGTGGCGCACATCTGGACGACGGCAACCTGGGTCTTAGCGGTCATGGGGCCAATGGCGGATACGTCGGCCCTGGATCAATCATCAAAGCGTCGTCCTTTCCCACATGGCTAACCCGCGCTCGAGCGCACGTTCCAACCAATCCGCGTAGCGAACCTCAATCTCGGCGATGTCCTCCTTGTAGTTGATCTGGAACACCTCGTCGCACAGCGGAGAGTCTCCCGCCGTCTCTGTCCCTTCGTCCGACGGTACTCGCTGAAACCAGGACGCAGAACACGCCAGCACGCCCTGGAATTGCTGCCCGATTCCGTGAAACGAGAACAGCACGTTGCTTTGCCTTCCATCGCCTATGCCCAAACGTACCCAGGAACGGTGTTGCCTAGTGTTCGCGTAATAGTCCAGGGCCTTGGCCGAAGTGACGATTTGTCGATGAAAATAGTGGCTTCTACCGCCTTTATCCGTCTCATCGTCCGCGAAAAACCTGAACTCCTGATAGTCACCAACGGTAGCGGCAAGTTTGTCGCAGACCTCCGTGACCCTGGTCTTGGTCATTTCCCGCAGCCGTTCGGCATTTTCGACCGCCGTCCCCCACTCTTTGGCCAAGGCATCCCGCCTTGCCGCAAGCTGCTGGCGGATGGATTCGATGCGCGCGTCAACGCGCAAGGACTGCCTGATATCTCGCGCGATTCCGATTACATTGATGAATTGGCGTCGTTGCACCGCCGCGAAGAACTGCACCAAGGGTTTCAGGTCACCATCGTCGGCGGCTTCGAGTGCGGCGATGTACTTGTCCCGTTCATCGTCGCGGACCACCAGCGGGAGCCAATCCGCCTTGATGAAGATCAACGTCGCCAGCGCGCGGGCCAAGCGGCCGTTTCCATCCTGAAATGGATGAATCTGGACGAACCGATGATGCAACCACGCGGCTTCCACTTCCGGCGGAACATCCGCATGTTCACCATGCCATACGATCAGTTGGTCCATTTCCGCAGCGACATGCTCCGGTGGGCAATATTCGTAGATCGAACCGTCGGGGCTGGTCGGATTGTTCGGGCGTCGCTTGTAATCGCCGTGAATCAACGGAATCTCGGTGCGTCGCCCGAACTGGTCTCGCCCCTCCGCATGGTCCTGGTTGCGGGTAAACAGGCTGTGTAGTTCCTTGATGTAGCTCGTCGAGAGTGGTCGGGCACCCTTGACGAAGGCGAACAGGCTATCAATGGCTTCCCGCTGGTCGCCGATCAGGGCGATCGTGCGGTCAGGGTTATCGGAGGCGCGGCTGGACAAGAATGCCGCATCCACGCCCCGTTCAATCATCAGCTCGGTGATCCCCCGATCAAGCGTGTACAAACGCTCGATGAGACCCGTTTCGATAGCCCATTCACGCCTTAGTCGTTCGTTGAAGTGATCGACAGCAGTGGATTCGCCAAGCGTATCCTTCTGTTCCGTCCAGACGCCCGACAGGGCGCGCAACTCGCCGTCGGCCAGTTCGCTTGGCGGGACTTCATAGTTCCTGATGGATTCCCAACGCCGATCCATTACGACTATGCCTTCCGCAACCTCCGATATGGCCGACCGGTCAACGCCCCGGTGTTCTCATCCGGGTCAACGGCGTCCGCATAGAATACCACCCGGTCCGCGCTGATCTTCGCAGTCACCGCGTCGAGACCCGAGGATATCCGAGGCGGCCGGTCAAATATCCGGCAGGGTACATTCCACGGCGTGGCCCAGAAACTCCTCGATGGCCGGCAGGTTGAAGGCGTCGCTCTCCGAAACAAAGCTGATCGAAGTTCCGCTCGCCCCCGCGCGTCCGGTGCGACCGATCCGGTGAACGTAATACTCCGCCTCTTCCGGCAGGTCGTAGTTCACGACGTGGGTAATGCCCTCGACGTGAATGCCACGCCCCGCGACATCCGTCGCGACCACCAGGCCCAGTTCGCCGCGCTTGAACCGGTTCAGCGTCGCCAGCCGCCGTCGCTGGGGTATATCTCCCGCCAATCCCTCGCATTGGATTCCCCGCCTGCTGAGGTACCGCACGAGTCTGTGTACGGCGTCGCGTCGATTGACGAAGACGAGCGCCTGCCCCGGCTTGTGGCGACGAACGAAACTGACGATGGCATCGCGCTTTTCCGCGTCCGACAGCATCCAGAAGTGTTGTTCCACGGCTTCGGCGGCAATGGATTCCGGTTCGATGGCGACGTGAACCGGATCCATGGTCCATTGCCCCGCGAGGCGCATCACTTCGTCGTTGAAGGTCGCGCTGAAAAACAGCGTCTGCCGGTGCCGCTTGTGCGGGGTCTGGTAGACGATGCGGCGAACGTCGGGGATGAAGCCGATGTCCAACATGCGGTCCGCCTCGTCGATCACCAGCGTTTCGACGCGCCGCAGATTGACGACGCCGCGGCCGCAGAAGTCAAGCAGGCGTCCAGGGGTGGCAACCAGGATGTCCACCTCCGCGCCGCGCAGGCGATCGATCTGGCGGTTGAAATCGAGACCGCCGAACACCGCGACGATCTGGGCGTCGAGATGCGCAGACAGATCGATGGCGTCGGCTTCGATCTGCAATGCCAGTTCCCGCGTCGGGGCGAGGATCAGCGCCCGCGGCGTTCCCGGCGGATTCGGCCGTTCGAGCGGATACTCCACGTGCCGCGTCAGTATGGTGATGAGGAAGGCGGCGGTCTTGCCGGTGCCCGTCTGCGCCTGGCCGGTGATGTCGTAATCCGAGAGGCTATAGGGCAGCACCTCGCTCTGCACGGGCGTGCAGCGCTCGAAACCCAGGTCGGTGATCGCACGCTGCAACGGCTCCGGCAGTCCGTAGCCGGCGAAGGTGTCGTCGGTCATGTGTCCCTGCCCGCGCGGATTCGCCGCCTCACATCCATATCTATCTACCTATCTCTGACATGTGTCCCTGCCCGCGCGGATTCGCCGCGCGCTCGCGAGGCGAATGCACAGCGCCAACACTTCCGTCGCCGCCTCCACCTCGCCCAGGGAGGCGAACGTCGGCGCCAATCGAATGGTCCGGTCGTCGGGGTCCCGCCCGTAGGGATGTGTCGCGCCGGCCGGCGTCAGCCTCACGCCGGCCCGCCCGGCCAGGCTCACCACCTCCGCCGCGAGTCCCGGGATCGTGTCCAGGACGATGAAGTAGCCGCCTCGGGGACGCGACCACTCGGCAATGCCGAGACCGGCCAGAGACGCGTGGAGAATTCGATCCACGGCTTCGAACTTGGGCCGGACCAGGTCGGCGTGCGCCCGCATGTGCGCCTCGACCCGGCCGCCAAGGAACCGCGCGTGGCGCAGTTGGTTTACCTTGTCGTGGCCGATCAGCATCACCGACAGCCGGGCCTCCAGCTTGTCCAAGGTCGCCGGGCTGCCGGCGACAAAGCCGACACCCCCGCCGGCGAACGTGATCTTCGACGTCGATCCGAAAAGGACCACGTTGTCGCCGCTTCCACAGGCCTCGGCACGCGCGAGCACGTCGTCGAGGTCGGCCCGGGGGAATTCGAAGTCGTGCACGGCGTAGGCGTTGTCCCAGAACACCATGAATCCGGTCGCCGACGCGCGCTTCGCGAGCGACGCGATTCTGCCGACGGTTTCCGGCGAATAGACGCAGCCCGAGGGATTCGAGTACTTCGGCACGCACCATATGCACTTGATGCAAGGATCGGCTTCAACCAGCGCCTCCACCCGGTCCATGTCCGGTCCGGACGCCGTCATCGGCACATTGATCATCTCGATGCCGAAGGACTCCGTGAGGGTGAAGTGCCGGTCGTAGCCGGGCACCGGACATATCGCCTTGACCGGCGCCTCGCCGGCCCACGGCGGGCCGCTCAGTCCGTAGTGGTACGCGGCGTCCATCACCTGGTACATCAGCGTCAGGCTGCTGGGACCGGCGGCGATGATCCGCTCCGCGGGAAGCCCGAGGATTTCCGCGCCGAGTTCGCGCGCTTCGGGGAGTCCCCGCAGGTCGCCATAGTTGCGCGCATCGATGCCGGAGGGCGACAGGTAGTCGCCCTCGAGGATGCCGTCGAGCGCATTGGAGAGATCCAGTTGCTCCGGTGCCGGTTTGCCTCGCGTCAGGTCCAGCGAGAGGTTGGAATCGCTCACCGCCGAATAGCGTTGGGCAAGCGTCGCCATCTCGCGTTCGAGGTCCGCGATGTCGAGTTGCGCGTATTGCATTGCGTTTGATCCGGTCCCGACGTTTTGACAGCAATGGCCGAAGGGGCGTTCCCCGAAGTTTCGATGCGGCGCGCATTGTACCCGCAACGCACCTCGCGGATTACGCCATGGTCCTTTGGGGGTCTGGAGGGTTATGCGGGCAAGCCCGCGGTTTCCTCGACACCGAGCATCAGGTTCATGTTCTGCACCGCGGCGCCGGCGGCGCCCTTGCCCAGGTTGTCGTAGCGGGCGGACAGCAGGACGTGTTCGGAACCCGCGAAGACCATGAGTTCAATCCGGTTGGTGTCGTTGCACGCGGTGGCGCCGAGGAATCCCGCCTCCTGCGCGCATTCCGCATCCAGCGGCAGCACGCGCACGAAAGGTTCGCCGGCGTAACGCGTGGCAAGCGCATCGCACACGTCGGAAGCACTCGCGCCGTTCTCGAGTTCATCCAGGAACAGCGGCACCTGGGTCAGCATGCCCTTGAAGAAATGTCCGACCATCGGCGCGAACAGCGGCGCTCGACGGGTGCCGGCGTAGCGGCGCATCTCCGGCACGTGCTTGTGCGACAGGTGCAGTCCGTACGGCCGCACACGCAAGTCCGGTTCGTCCCGCGCGGAGTAATCGGCGATCATCGCCTTGCCGCCGCCCGAGTATCCCGAGACGGCGTTGACCCGAAGCGGGAGTTCCGGCGCGACGATGCCGGCATCGATGAGCGGCCGCACCAGCAGGATGAAGCCCGTCGGATAGCAACCGGGATTGCTGACGCGTTGCGCCTTCCCGATCGCTTCCCGTGTCGTCTCACCATCGAGTTCCGGCAGTCCGTATACCCAGCCGTCCGCTGTGCGGTGCGCCGTGCTCGCATCGAGGATGCGCGCCGATGGCGCGAGCGCCACCGCTTCCCGCGCCGCGTCGTCCGGCAGGCACAGGATCGCCAGGTCCGCCGCATCGAAATACGCGCGGCGGCTCGCCGGAGCCTTGCGCTCGGCATCGGGAATCTCGAGCAGTTCCAGATCGCCGCGCGACCTGAGCCGTCCCGCGATCTCAATCCCGGTCGTCCCCGCCTGGCCGTCTATGAATACCTTGTGCATACGCGCGATGGAGTGTCAGAAAAGTGGCCTTCCTGCCGGTGGAAGGCTGATAACTGATTGTAAACCAATCGGTTACCGATCCGGGAAAGAATCGCCGGGTGGGACCTGGGAGTGCGCCGAAGAACGGCACGCAAGTGCCGATCAAGGCGCGGGATCCGGGACGGGCGGGATGGGCGAAACAGAGGGCCTGGGCCGGGGTGAAACACGGCGCAGGCGAAGCCGCGACGGATTTCATGGCGCTAACGCAGAAACAGGTTCACCGCCGGGTTGCCCGTCTCCTCCCAGTACCGGTATCCGATGCGGTCCAGGTACGTCGAGAGCCCCTCCCGGTCCGCGCCTTCCCCCTCGAACCCGACTAGCACCCTGCCCCACGCGGCGCCGTGGTTTCGGTAGTGGAACATCGTGATATTCCAGCGGCTTCCGAGCCCGTTGAGGAAACGCAATAGCGCGCCGGGGCGTTCGGGAAACTCGAACCGGTAGACCAGCTCCGGTTTGCCGCCGAAGGTTCGGCCGCCGACCATGTGGCGCACGTGCAGCTTGGCGGCCTCGTTGTCCGTCATGTCGGTCACGCGATAGCCGGCGCGCGCGAGGTCTTCGGCGGCGGCGTGCGTGTCCTCTCCGGGGCGTATTTCCAGGCCGACATAGACGTGCGCCTCGTCTGCCGCCGCGAAGCGGTAGTTGAACTCCGTCACCGAACGCTTGCCCAGCGTCCTGCAGAAGCGCCGAAAGCTGCCCGCCTTCTCGTCGATGGTGACACCCAGAATCACCTCGCGGCGCTCGCCCAGTTCGGCGCGCTCGGAGATGTGCCGGAGCCGGTCGAAGTTGACGTTGGCGCCGCTGACGATGGCGACGTACCGCCGGGCATCATCCCCGCCGCTGCCTTGGGCGTATTTCTTGAGTCCCGCCACGGCCAGGGCGCCCGCGGGTTCGGCGATCAGGCGCGTGTCGTCGAACACATCCTTGATGGCGGCGCAAATCTCGTCGATCGAAACGACGACAACCCCGTCGACGCAGGTCCGGGCGATCCTGAACGGCTCCCGTCCGATCTGCGCCACGGACACGCCGTCCGCGAACATGTCCAGGGTGTCGAACGGCAGGCGAACGCGCCGCCCCGCCTTGAGCGCCGCCGCCAGGCACGCGGAACCTTCGGCTTCCACCCCGATGACCTGCGTTCCGGGGCGCAGATACTTGACGTACGCCGCGATTCCGGCGATGAGACCGCCCCCGCCCACCGGGACGAAGATGGCGTCGAGTCCCGGCTTCTGGTTCAGGATCTCCATGCCCACCGTGCCCTGGCCGGCGATGACATCCACGTCGTCGTACGGATGCACCGGCACATAGCCCCAGCTTTCGGACAGCCCGGCGGCATGCTTCGCCGCATCTCCGTAGGTATCGCCGTGCAGCACCACGTGGCCGCCGAGGTTGCGCACCGCATCGATCTTGATGCTGGGCGTGTTGCGACCCATGACGATATGCGCCTTGATGCCGAGCCTGTCCGCCGCCAGCGCCACGCCCTGGGCATGATTGCCCGCCGAGGCGGCGACCACGTCCCGCGCGCGCTGCTCATCGGAAAGCTGGGCGATCTTGTTGTACGCGCCGCGCACCTTGAAGGAAAAGGCGGGCTGCATGTCCTCCCGCTTCAGCCAGACTTCGTGGCCGAGGCGCGCGGAAATGGTGTTGGCGCGCTGCAAGGGCGTCTCCACCGCGAGGTCATAGACCCTCGATGCGAGGATCTTCTTGACGTACTTCTCAAGCATCGGCATGCGCTCGCGTGGAAGGCTTAAGAACCCTGGACCAGGATTTCGTCCAGCACCGGGCGAATCTCCTGCAGGAACCGCTCCGGATTCTCGCTCATGGGGAAGTGGCCGAGTCCCGTCATCGTGCGGTAGCGCGCGCCGGGAATCATCGCCGCGAGTTCCTCGCCGAGGGCGGGCGTGCCGCTCCAGTCGTATTCCCCGTTCAGGATATAGAGCGGGCAGGACCGGGTGTCGATGCCCGCCGCGCTGTTGCGCACATCGTGGTCCACAGAGTAATAGTAGAGGTCGCCCTTGAAGACCGCGGGCGCGCCCTGGCTGTACACCCACGCCGTCTCGCGACGAAACGCCTCCGGGCTGGTCGGGGCCATCATGCCGTACATGAGGTGCGCCTTGAAGTCGTTGCCGATCTCGGGGTGGTAGAACTCGTCGTTGAAGCCGCCCGGCGTGTGCGCAGCGGTCTCGAGGCCGATCAGCGCGCGGAAATCCGCGGCGTGGTGGATGGCGAGATCCACCGCCAGGTGACCGCCGATGGAACTGCCCATGTACACCGGGTTGTCCAGGTCGAGCGTCTTCGCCAGGGTCACCGGCACGCGCATCAGGAAATCCTTGGTCAGCCTGTAGGGTTCGCGCCACCAGGTGGTCCCGGTCGGCGGTACCGACTTGCCGTGGTACGGAAGGTCGTAGGCGATCAGGCGGAAATTCTCGCGCAGCCCCGCGTCCTCCAGCACATGGCGCCATTGCCGGCCGTCGGCGCCAGCGGTGTGCTGCAGGAGCAAGGGCACGCCGGAACCCGTCTCCTCGAAGTACACCCGGTATTCGACGCCGTCGAGTTCCAGATGCACGTAGCGGCCTACCGCGGCGTCGAAACGTCGTTGCGTCATGCCGCCGACTCCGCCCCGACGCCGTTGTGCACGTCGCGCATCACCTCGATGAGACGCCGGATGGCCGGATAGTAGGCACAGTAGTGCCCGATGTCGCCGGCGACATCGAAACCGTGATGCAGGGTCGCCGGATAGAGATCCTGGTAGAAAGGCCTGGGCAACGCCTCAAGCATCGCCTCCCAGTCCTTCTCGGGCGCCATGATGAACAGATCGCATGCGGTTCCCCGGTACCACCGTTCAATCGAGACGATTTCGCCGGAGGCGACCACCACCTGGTAGCGCCTGTCGCCCATCTTCAGCCGAATCCTGCTGTTCCAGAAACGCGCGTGCATGCGGAACTCGCCGTCGCCGTTGGCCCGCGCGCGCGCCTGTTCCCAATCCAGCACCGTCGTCTCCGGTCTTTCAAAGGTGCGATAGGGTACCCCAGTACGGCACGAATCCCCGCATTGCCGTCACCCTCGCGTTCACGTACTGTGGCGCGCATTCCTTGAACGGAACCCCGTATTGAGTCTCAAGATCGGCCTCGTGTCCGACACGCATATACCCGAAGCGATGGACCACCTGTGGCCCCAGGTTTACGAGGCGTTCGACGGCGTCGACTATATCTTTCACGGCGGGGACATCCACGAGTTCTGGGTTCTTGACACGCTGGAGAAGCTGGCGCCCGTATACGCCGCCCGCGGCAACGGCGAGGACGGCTCCGGCGGACGGCCCGTGCAGCCGGACGATCCGCGGGTCCGGGAGGCGTGGTCGTTCGAGCTGGAGAACCTCAACGTGGGCCTGACCCACTACATTCCGACCGAGGAGCGTCCGCCCTACCTAACGGTCGCCAGGTGGGTCGAACGCTACTTCCCCGACAAGCGCCCCGACGTCATCGTCTACGGGGACACCCACACGGAAGCGATCGAGGTCGTGGACGGCATCCTGTGCGTCAATCCGGGGTCGCCGACCTACCCGCACAACTACGACACCCAGTACGGCACCATCGGCTTCCTCGATCTCGACGACGGCGAGGCCGGCGCCTCGGTCTGGCTCATCACGGACGGCGGCATCGAACCCTTCGACTGGGAAGCCGTCCCGCCCTGGCGGCGGCGCTGATCACGCGTCGCCGACAGACTGCCTTGATCTGACCGCGAGCAAACGCAGTATCCCGGCGCGAATACGCAGATGATTCACCGGGCCGAGCACGTCAGCGTCGGCCGGTAGCGACTGTTTCGCACATCGCTTCACGAAAAATCCGGTTGAGTCGGTTTCGCAACTCCTCCGATCCGAGCAAATCGGGTCGTCCCAAGCCGGAGAACGCGTCTCCATGGCGATCAAGTTCGGCTTCGATAAAGCACCCGAGTTCCGGAATCGGCTTGCCCGTCCCAATCTCGGAGGTCACCCGTTTTTCTTCGAGCAACCCGGCAATGCCCGGTCTGATCCCTTTTGGCGCCACGGCGTCCACGAGGCGCTCGAACCGCACCGGTGGAACGCCGAGCCCTCGTTCGATGTGGCGAATCGCCAGCAGCGGTCGCAGCACGTAAAAATACTTCTTCAGCCGAACGCGACCCCCAAGCAGATATTCGCGGGCGTTCCGCTTGGCCATATGGCTGTAGTGATAGCAGAGCGCAGTCGGGTTGAAGTGCACCGGCACCAGGCGCCGAAGATCCCCTGCAAAACCCTCCCGCTCGACGTAACGCAAGGGGCTGTTCAGCCATTCGATCAACGCTCCGTTCGTCCGGGTGAACAGATGCAGGGCCTTGCGAATGTCCCAGCCATGCAGGTCGATGTCATCGACAATAGGTCTCTCGATAACGTCTCGCTGACGCTCGACGTCAAACGACAGGTACCAGTCGCGGGGGCGGGCATAGACGAAGCGAACATCATAGTCGGAATCGGGCGACTCGAATCCCCAGGCCCGACTACCCGATTCGCATGCGTACAGAACGATGACTTCGCACTCAGTCTCGATAGCGGTCAGGCGGGCCAGAATCTCGTTGCGAACGCGGTCTTCGACGTTGTGCCCTTCAGGCGTCGGCATTGCAACAGCCACTTGGCGCGCCAAGACGCGCTGCCGGGGTCTCAGTGCGGTATCGAGCCCCGATTTCGAACGCGGAGATGCGGGTATTTCGACAGTCCCAGACGCCAGGCCGCGCCGAGTCGCCATCATCGAACCGTCCCGTTAGCCGCGCCCTGAATTGACAGGATTCCACTCCAACCCTCGTATTCGCCACCGAGTCGCCAACCTGGTCCGAAAGAGGTTGGACGGACCCAAGGCATCGCCCGACAATATAGCCGATCACGGGAAAGCTTCCGAATCGGCCAAATACGGAACCTCTGTCCGGCAAGGCAGCGCATGATTCAACATCTTCGACGCATGGCATGTGCCGATCTCCGATGATGGCGAATGCTGCCGAAGCGCCCGAATCAGGGATCAGAAGCCGCGACAGGGCAGAGGCGGGAACCTGGACGAATTGACGCAGCCAGGCAAGTGAGATCCCGCCGCGCCCGGACCGCGGTGTGACGCGCTTTGGGTTCAGGGCTTGGCGCGACGCGCGGCATTCGATACCGTGGCGCCATGGACCAGCCCACGCTCACGATGGAGTCCCGCTTCGGACTGCTCGAACGGGAGCCTCTCGAATGCGGATAGCGATCGTCGTCGTTCTATGCGCGCACATGACCGCTTGCGATCCCGTGAAGGAGGTTTCCCCACGCCAGTCGCCAGCCACATCGCTGCCCGCCGTACTCGTCTCCGACGAAACGCGGCCGGTGATCTCCGCGGAGTGGCCGGATCTCCTGTGCGACCTGGCCCGCGGCATCGACGGCGCTTCCTGTCATCGGGTCGGCGACGGCGCCATGGCGCTCGAACTCGACCATGCGTTCTTCGAACCCGTGATCGCGGGGGTCGGGAACCGCTCCCGGGGCGGCGTCACGGCCCGGGGCCAGATATCCTCGGGCATGGAGATCGTGCTCGGCAGCGGTTTCGTGTCCGAATTCAGGCCCATCGCGCCGCTCGGGCTGCTGCAGATCGACGGCACCGTCGTGTCGGAACTGTCGAATCACGGCTATACGCGCATCCTCGGGCTGCGCGACGGCGTGCTCGACATCATCGGTCGCGCGGACTATCACCGGGGGCTTTTCACTTCCGCGATGCAGGTGGGTCCCGGCGTTATCGAGCTCGGCAAACTCGACATCTCGGAGCGGGAACTCAACCTGCCGGCGCACTTTCGCGCCTTCGTCGCCCGGTGCGACGCTTCGACGCTGGCGGGGATCACGCTGAAACCGATGCACCTTTACGATCTCGGCGGAGACCTCCTCGCGACCTTCGTGTCTGCCGGTATCAATTGCACCGAGGTCGCCAACATCAGCGGCGACCTCGAAGCCCTGCTCGCGGTCCGAAGCGGCGCGCGGGCGCTCTATGTCGGCGACCCCGACTCGCCCAAGGCCTCGCTCATCGGGTTCCGACGGCAGCGACCATGACGCTGCAGCAAGTCGAAGACCTGCGCGAGGAAGGCGAAGCGCTTTTCGAACTGCTCGACACGTTGAGCGATGACCAATGGGCGCTGCCCACACCGTTCAAGTCTCGCACCGTGAACTGGGTCGTCCGGCACCTGCACGATGCCGACCGCTGGGCCGTTGTCTCCCTCAAGGATCCCGACGCATACCGGGAGTGGGCGACCCGGTGGATCGCGAGCAGACGCATTCATCCCGGCTATCCGCGGGGCAGACCGCTGCTAGAACGCTGGCGCGCGGATTTCGCCACGCTCTGCGAGGCGCTGAAACAAGCGGACCCCGAGCGGCGGGTGCCCTGGTTCGGTCCCGACATGGGCATCCGCATGATGGCCACCGCCCGCCAGATGGAAACGTGGGCACACGGCCAGGACATCTACGACCTGGTGCGCGTCAGGCGCGAGAATACCGACCGCATCAGGAATGTCTGCCACCTCGGCGTTCGAACCTTCGGCTGGACATTCATCAATCGCGGTCTCGAAGTCCCGGCGCCCGCGCCGTACGTGCGCCTCGACGCACCCTCGGGTGCGGTCTGGGAGTGGAACGATGGCTCGGAGACAAACTGCGTCATGGGGTCCGCCGTCGAGTTCGCCCATGTCGTAACGCAGGGCAGGAACATCGCGGATTGCAACCTGACCGTCGTCGGCGAGACGGCGAATGCGTGGATGAACATGGCCCAGTGCTTTGCCGGCGAACCGCAGGAACCGCCCGCGCCGGGCGAAAGGGCCTGGTGAGACGACGGCGGCGGTCAATTCTCTGCCGGTTGCGTTGACTGAATGCCGTCAAGAACTTCGGTAAGCAAATCCCGCCACGCCCGACGCCCCGATGGAAGAGCGCGTTCATCAAGCTGCCTACCTACTTCCACGATGAAGTCACATCGACATTCCTCACCTGCCAGGCTCATGGTGATCGACAGCAGTTCTTCCAACGAAAGACGATACAAATTGACACCCCGAGTCCACATCGAATGGATCT
Source organism: Pseudomonadales bacterium (assembly GCA_963668365.1). Lineage (GTDB taxonomy): Bacteria > Pseudomonadota > Gammaproteobacteria > Pseudomonadales > Azotimanducaceae > VXNE01. Next base: position 1,323,538 of record OY764266.1, on the reverse strand, counting down.
TGCGATCCACGGAGTCGGCCTCTTCGGCGTGAACTCCCGGAGCGCTGATGATCGCCTCAGTCACCGCGGTTTGGCTGAGCTTTTCTTCGAATGATCGAACGTCTGCCAAAGTTAGTGATCTTTCCTTGACTTCGACCGCGTAGACGAGGACGCCTTCATCGCGGCACTCCAAGTCGCCTACCGACCCGACAGCCGCGTCCGAAGCAGTCGAGGCTCGCCGAGTGACCTCATCCCAAAGCCCGAATCGTCGCCCGGTGACAACGAAAAGGGCCGCCGCCTTTTCTCGATCTATCGGCATCAGCCAGCGGGGACGCCGAACGTTCCACCCACGAGAGCAGGACCGTTAGTCCCGCTCGCTGTGGCGCATGGTCTCACGATACGTCCACACAACCATTGTGGGGAGTCGGGTCGAAATTCATCCACAACGTTTCGGTTCTCTTCTCCTTGGAAGAGTTGCACAGTTTCTCCGGCGCATCGACGCGGCACCAATCGGCAAACAACTCCTCATAAAGCGAAGAACGGTATCCGGACAATACAGCTCGTCCTTCGATCCCATCCAGCAGGGCAGCGAGATCCCGATGGTCCTCGTCGGTCATCTCGTGACCGTACGCCGAAGAGTCTCCGCGACTATCGTGGACATAAGGAGGATCCAGATAGAACAGAGTCTTCGGCGTGTCGTATCGCTCGATGACTTCCAGAGCGGGCGCATTCTCAATCTGCACCCGCTGCAATCGCTGGGCGATTTCGGGCAGCCCCTCGACAGCCCCAAGCCAACGGGACACCGCACCAGCCATCCCGGCCCTGGAAGTCAAAACGCAATGCGCCCACCGCCCTTCGCTGCTGGTCTGCGCAAGTCCGGTGCGAGTCTGCCGCGCCCGAACGTAGAAACGCCGGGCCCGTTCCAACGCTCCGAGATCGGGCGTCGGAGTGCATGCCTTGACGAGTTCTTCGCGCGAGAACGGCGTTAAGCCAATCTCCCGGATGAGTTCGTCAGGTTGCCTGCGCAAGACAGCAAAGAAGTTGACTAACTCGGAGTCGAGGTCGTTGTAAGTTTCCACCGGCGCAGGGACGCGATTGATCATCACCGCGGCCGAACCACCATAGACATCGCAGAAATGTTCAGCATCGACGGGCAGATGGGGCAAGATGAAATCCAGATGCACATACTTGCCGCCGTACCACCCGAAGGCGATCATCTTTCGGCGGCGCTTGCTGGCATTGCCTACGAGGCGGCGCGATCCACGCTTGCTACCGGCATCTTCACTACGGGTCGGTTCGCTCAACACGGAGGAGAGTAGATCGCTAGCCATTTTGGTGTCTCGTACACGCAGGACAAGGGGAGCACAACACGCTGATAGTACTGTGGTTCCATACAGCCTTCAAGGTCTCTTTCGATCCAGCCTCCGGAGGTCGCCAAAAGGCAGCACGACCGATCCAGCACGCACTGCCGGAGTTGCCCTCAAGTTCATCCGAGTCCCTGATGGCGGCTTTGCGTCTTGTGTCGTTGTCACCATATATCATGGCGCCTGTCGCCTCAAAAGGAGTCCAGCAACGCAATCCGATCCGGTCAAGCTCGGCGTCGTCTTTCCCCACGACGAGATCGGCGCGGACCCGATCACCATCCGCGACTACGCCCAAGGCGCCGAGGAACTGGGTGCCGACCACATGATGATCTACGACCACATCCTCGGCGCGGACCCCGACCGGCCCGGCGGATGGGACGGCCCCTACGACAAGGACGTGGCCTTTCACGAGCCCTTCACGCTTTTCTCGTACATGGCGGCGGTCACCTCGAAAATCGTCTTCGGCACCTGCGTGCTCGTCCTGCCCCAACGTCAGACCGCCCTGGTGGCGAAACAGGCGGCCCAGCTCGCGATCCTGTCCGGCAACCGCTTCCGTATGGGAATCGGTATCGGCTGGAACACCGTGGAGTAACCCACAAGGCGCGTCGGGAAGCGATGGCGGCACCGCCGGAAAAGGACTATCCGAAGCTGGTCATGCTCGGCATGCTCCACATGGCGAAGCGGGGGGCGTGCTGTATATCACCTTGTTCGACCGCATCGAGGCCATGGTGCGGGATCGCGAGCGCAACGAGCTTGAGGGGACTGTCGCGGCGTCGTAGTCGGGGAAGGCGTTTTTGGCCCGATCCCGCTTCTTGGTCGAGTTCTACCGCAGCGGAATGGATTGACGGGACACGTCTGTTGGATAGAATGCCATCATGTTGCTGAATATAGCATCATGATACGCACTCAGATTCAACTCACCGAGGAGCAGTTGACAACGCTCAGGGGTCTCGCACGCCAGGAGGAACGTTCGGTAGCGGACCTCGTACGGCAGAGCGTCGCGGAGTACCTGGTCCGCCGGCCGCGAGTGGACCGCGCCGAACGCGTGCGCCGGGCTCGCAGCCTGATCGGACGCTACCGGTCGGACTGCCCCGATCTCGCTGAGCACCACGACCGGCACCTCGACGACGCCTTCGACCAATGAGCCAGTTCGTCGACACATCGGCCATCCTCGCCATTATCGATGCGGACCAGCCCCGGCACCGGGACGTCGTGGGCGCGTTCGACTCGGCAATCGACGTCGGCGACCCACTGTTTACGTCCAACTATGTGCTCGTCGAGACCTTCGCACTCGTGCAGCGCCGCCTGGGCCTGGCTGCGTCGCGCGACCTGGCGGCGGCGTTCGTACCGCTGCTCAACACCCTGTGGGTGGACGAGACAATCCACGAGACCGCCCTGTCGGCGCTTTTGTCCGCCGGCCGGCGCAGCCTCTCGCTTGTCGACTGCGCCAGCTTCGAGATCATGCGTCGGCACGGCCTGACCCAGGCAATCGCGCTGGACCGCGATTTCCGCCAACAGGGCTTCCAGGTCGCGCCGGCTGGTTAAAGTGTGTTACGGGGAGCGCAATAGACCCCGCGTCACGGCCTCCACCACTGCGGGCGCGGGATCAACGCCGGTAAGCTGCTCCAGCGTGCCGAGGCCCCCCGGATTCGCCACGTTCGCTTCGAGCACGTAAGGCGCCGCGAGATCGATGCCGGCGAATCTCGCGCCGCGCGAACTCAGGTGCGTGATGACTCTCCGGACCAGCGCGGTTTTGTCGGCGTCGAGTAATTCCCGACGCGCAATCGCTCCGGTTGCCAGGTTGCCCCCCGTCTTCGCATACGCACCGATGATTTCCCCGCCAGCGACGACCACGCGTTTCTCGTTGTATTCCGCTTCCTCCACGTAGCGCTGCAACAGGCAGTAACGTCCCGCGCCGCGACCGGTCAGGTGTTCGAACACGGCGCGGCAATGGATGTCGTCGGCGCCGAGGAGGAAGACGTCGCGGCCAAAACTCCCCGCCGTGGGCTTGGCCACCCAGCGGCCGCCCCGGGCGACGATGGCCATGAGCCTGTCGACATCGGCGCTTGCATGGGTCTCGGGACCGAACTCCGCCAGGTCGAACTTGCCGTGCAGATACAAGAAGGCATCCACCGTATTGACGAATCGGGACTGATCCAGCGTCTTCAGCAGTTGCATGCGGTCGAGGAACGTCTCCCGCGCGCCGAATCCAAGGATCCACACGAGGTCGAACGGCGCCAGGGGAACCATGCGGCCGCCGGGATCGCTCGCGGCCACGCCCGCGGCGGTCAACGCCAGCGATTCATGAGAGAGGAACGCGACTTCCCAACCCACGGCATCGAACGCGGCGGGCAAGCGTTCGCGATTGTCGTTGGCGGGGTCACCGGGAGCGGCGAGAAAAGCGATGCGTTTCAAATCTGTCGTCACCTCACGACGGTGTGGTTGCGCCGCGTCAACACCGCCGGTTCAACCTTTCCGGAGCCCGAGTTGACGCTCGGGAAATTGCGTTACACTCTGGCTATGCGCGCGAACTACAGTCTAACGTCCGCCGAGATACCGAGGCACGAACCCGCCGCGCTGGCGGCGGCGGAGCGCATGGCGCTGAAGGAGGACATCCGCGCAAAGCTCGAAACCCTCGATGCGGTCCTCGTCGCGCACTACTACGTCGACGCCGACATCCAGGACCTCGCCCAGGAGACGGGCGGATGCGTCTCCGACTCGCTGGAGATGGCAAGGTTCGGCCGCGACCACTCCGCTTCGACGCTGGTCGTGGCGGGCGTCAGCTTCATGGGAGAGACGGCGAAGATACTGTCTCCCGAAAAGCGGGTGCTCATGCCCACCCTCGAGTCCACCTGCTCTCTCGACATCGGCTGCCCGCCGGACGAGTTCGAAGCCTTCGTCCAGGAGCACCCGGACCGCACCGTGGTCGTCTATGCGAACACATCGGCGCGCGTCAAGGCGATGTCGGACTGGGTCGTGACGTCGAGCGTGGGACTGCGCATCGTCGAACATCTGAGCGCGAACGGCGAACGCATCCTCTGGGCGCCGGACAAGCACCTCGGCGCCTACATCCAGCAGCAGACCGGCGCGGACATGCTGTTGTGGACGGGCGCCTGCATCGTCCACGAAGAGTTCAAGTACGACAAGCTCAAGCAGTTGATCGAGGTCTATCCGGACGCCGGCGTACTGGTGCATCCGGAATCGCCGGCCGCCGTGATCGGCATCGCGGACTGCGTCGGCTCGACGAGCCAGATCATCGCGGCGTCGCGGGAGATGCCCAACGACACGTTCATCGTCGCCACGGATCGCGGCATTTTCCACCAGCTCCGCAAGCTGTCGCCGCACAAGCGCTTCATCGAAGCGCCGACCGCCGGCACCGGGGCCACGTGCATCAGCTGCGCGCACTGCCCCTGGATGGCCATGAACGAGCTCCGGACCTTGAACGAGTCCCTGCAACGCCAGGACAGCGAGATCTTCGTCGACGAAGCGATCGGCGCGCGCGCGATGGTGCCGCTGCGCCGAATGCTGGACTTCGGACAACGGCAATGAGGCTGTCCTGTGTACTGGCCGTCCTGGTCGCGAGTCTGGCGATGGCCTCGGAGTACAGCGACGGGTGGGGTCCCGCCGCCGGCACGCAGATTCCCGACGATGAGTTCACTTCCCATTCCGGCGAGACGCTTACACTTCCCGAGCTGATGGGCGAAAAGGGTGTTCTGATCCTGTTCAACCGTTCCGCGAATTGGTGACCCTATTGCAAGGCTCAGCTCGTGGAGCTGAACGGGTGGAGGGATCGTTTTGAAGCCATCGGTGTCGCCGTCGTCGGGATGACGTACGACGACCACGAAGTGTTGTCGGAATTCGCATCGGACCAGGAGCTGGGCTATGCGCTGCTCTCCGACCCTGACGGGGAGTACGTGGCAGCAATAGGCATTCGGAACGAAGAGTACGGATCCGGCCATCCCGGCTTCGGCATACCGCATCCGGGCATCATGCTGATCGACACTTCGCGCACCATCCTTTACAAGGCCGCGATGGAAGATTATCGGGAGCGGCCCCCCTTCGAGGAAGTGTTCGACGCCGTGGGCGCCGCGGTGGAATAGGTCGAAAAGGGCTCGGCCAATCAGCCCTTGAACGCTTCGAACTCCGTCCGCAGATCCAGGATGCGTTGGGTAAGACCCGCCGTGAGCTGGTAGTTGTCCTCCACCAGTCCGCGGGCGTATTCGAGGTGCTGGATGGCCTTTTGGTAAGCGCCGCGCATCGCGAAGAATTCCGCCCGGGCGCGGTGCACTGCCACGATATCGCCCGCCAGGCCCGCCGTCTCCGCGAGTGCGTACCACACGTCCATGTCGTCCCCGTGCGCGCGACTCTGCCGGATCAGGACCTCTTTGGCGTCGCCGTGGCGATCAATCTCCGATAACGCCCTGGCATAGAGCATCGCAAGCGGCTGGTTGTCCGGGTTGATGACCAGCTGATGGGCGAGAAACGCCGCGGCGTCCGCGCCGCGGTCAGCCGCTATCAACGCTTCCCCGTACGAGGCCGCCAGCAGGATGCTGCCGGGATTCGAGTCGAGAAGCCGCTTCATGTCGAGCACCGCTTCGATATGCTCGCCCGCGCCCGACCGGGCAAGCGCCAGGCGATAGTCCCTGGCCACCGCCGACACGTCGTCGTCCCGCGCCCGCGCGAGCGCGTCTTGCGGCGACTGGGCGAAGCGGACCAGCACCCGCGCGCGCATGAACTGGTAGTCGCGCGAAACCACCCTGCTCCGCTCGGGATGCTGCGCCGCCTGGTTGCGGGCATCGGCTATCCGCGACTCCGTGATCGGGTGGGTCAGGAGGAATTCCGGCATCGTCTCCCGGAAGCGATAGGCGCGCTGCATCCGGGCAAACATGCGTTCCATGCCGTGAGGATCCAGGTCCGCCCTGACCATGGTGTTGATGCCGATGCGGTCTGCTTCCTGTTCGCGGCTGCGGCTGTATCGAAGCTGGTTCTGCAGCACAGCCGCCTGCGTCCCCGACATCGTCGCCAGACCAGCGTCAACGTCGCCGCTCGCGGCCATGAGCACGGCGCCGGCCAGCAGGCCCACGAGCATGGGCAATGTCGCCTGCCTTTGCGCTTCGACATCCCGCGCGAAGTGGCGCTGACCCAGATGCGCGAGTTCGTGCGCCATCACGGCGGAATATTCATGCACGTCGCGGGCATGGAGCAGCAGCCCCAGGTGCACGCCCACCACCCCGCCGGGCACGGCAAACGCGTTGATCGCGGGGTTGTCGATCAGCACCGGATAGAGGGTCGCGTCCTTCAGGTCCGAATGCTGCGCGAGCTGCCGCAACTGCGTGGCGACGTAGTACTTGAGTATCTCGTCGTCGGCCGCGGGAATCTGCGACCGCACCTGTTTCAGGAACATCTGGCCGAGCCGGCGCTCCTCCGCGGGCGAGACGATCGCCGAGGACGCATCGCCCAGTTCCGGCAACGCGTCCGGCGCCGGCGCCGCAGCATGCAACGAAGGAAGGCCAGTCAGCCCGACTGCGAACGCCAGCAACGCGAGGATTCTCATGGCCGAGATCGTATCAGAACGGAGGTTCGGCGATGCAAACCGCAGGAAAGCAAATGCACCGCGAACGGCGTCAAATTGCGCCGTGCAACCCCATCTACTCATGGTCCGCATCATGCGACCGCGCGCAAACGCGTTGACCAAGCCCACGCCTGTTGCCATCCTTTTCGCGTGCGATCCAACTCTGATTCCTGTCAAGCCCTTTCTCCCGCCGCTCGCTTGGTGGCCGAGGCCTACGGCGTCATCGCGCCCTACGCCATGGGCGCCGGACGTATCCAAAAGGTCCTGTCCCAAGCCGGGGTGAAGTTAGGCGGACGGATTCTCGCCGCGGAGCAAATCCGGCAATGCAACCACGAACTCGCCGATGCGGGCATTTGCGAGCGCCATGCGGGAGAAGGCCTCCGCGCCATGCCGCGCTGGGCGCTGCAGTTGACGCGCGAGGCGCATGCGGCGCACCGGCTGCGACCGATCATGACCGCGTTCAGGTCGGTACAGGGGCGCTCGTGGTACTACGATCCGCAAGAAAAGGAGATGCTGTTCCGCTGCCATGTCGTCGCTGGCGACTTCAACCGCCTCGAAGAGCTGATCGGTGGCGTGCTCACGGCAGATCACTGGCGACTCTTGGCGGAACCGGTCGCGACCGACATTCTGGAGGCGTTGCCGAAACGCCATCTCGAGAACGCGCTTTCGGGTTGCCTGCGCCACGTACACGATACCGCCGCGCCGTCGGCGCCGGTCATCGAAGCTTGCCAAGCACTCAGCGCGGAGCCCCACGTGCATGCGCCAGAAATCGCGTTCATTCGGCTTCTCCAAGGGCGGTTCGAAGAGGCGGAGGCGGTATTCGACGCGTTGCCCCCGACCGCTCGCGCGACCAAACCCGCAACAACCGGCCTCGCGGCGACGCGCGCCCTGATAGCCACCCTGCGCACCGACTATGACGCGGCGCAGAGACACCTTGACGCGGCGCTTGTCGCGGAGAAAGCGGGAACGCGCAAACGCCTTGTGTTCCCCAACATGCCCGCGTTCGCGCTGTCGCTCCTGTCTCTGGTGCGGATCGACTCGCCAGCGTCGCATGCCCAGCTAGACCAACTCGTGCACACCGCCAATCGGCTGAATGTCGAGAGTGGCAGCGAGCTCGCGTTCGTGACCAAGGCCGCGCGCATACTTTCCGGGCACCCCGCTGTTGTCGGCACCCAATATGCTCCCCGGCTCGACGTCCTGCTGGAAGGGATCTTGACCTGCTGGGCCGACAATTTCGCCGCCATACCCGTCGATGACTGGTTGCGGGCGATGCTGGATTATCGAGCACGCGCGGCGGCGAACGGATTCGCGTGGATCGTCGCGGAATGCGACTCAACGCTTCGGCGATACGCCGAGACCTACGGCGACTGGGAAGACATCGCCAATCTTGCCGATTCCGAACCATTGCACGACAAGCTGGGCACGAAGAGCCTGGCCGTCAGCGTAGCTCCCGTGCCGGAGTGGGAGCAGTCGTTGAGAGCGTTGGAGCAACTCGCCTACGAGGCCAACAGGAAGTCGGGCGGCAAACGCGATGTCCATGCCGCCAAAAGGCGACTGGTCTGGGAGTTGGACGACGAATACGACATCGAACTCACGGCGCGCGAGCAGCGGCAAAACAAGAACGGCAGTTGGAGCAAGGGCCGCAAGGTGGCCTTGAAGCGTCTGGCTACGGAAGCGGCCGGCATGGACTTCCTGCTCCCCCAGGATCGCGACGCGGCAGGGAAGATTTCGGCCGAGTACGCTTGGAGCGGCGGCATGCGCTACGAACTGGGCGAGAGCGGGATGTTCGCACTTGCCGGACACCCGCACGTCTTCAACGCGAATGGCGAACCGGTAGAAATCGTGCGCCGAGAACCCGGCCTGTTCGTCGACGAAGCAACCGACGGCAGCGCGGTGGTGACCATCGAACCGCGCGGTTGGGAGACCGACGAATACGGCGTGAGGTCGGTATCGGACCGGCGCTATGAAGTGACGCGCTTTACAACCGATCACCAGCAACTGTTCGAGGTGATTCCGGAGGAAGGGCTGGTGCTGCCCGCGAACGGCAAGGCGCGCCTGCTGGAAGCGGTCTCCGCGCTGGCTTCCCAAGTCCGTGTGCATAGCGCCACGACAGATGGCGCGGCCACCGCAGCCCAGGTCGACGCGGATGCGGAACCCTGGGTGCGACTGGAGCCCGCCGATGCGGGCCTGATTGCGGCACTGGTGGTCGAACCGATTGCCGATTCAGGCATTTGCTTTCCTCCGGGCGAAGGCGGCGTCACCGTGTTCGCCAGCCGGAACGGCCAAAGCGTGCAGGCGCGGCGCGATCTCGCGGCCGAACAGAACGCCGAGACGCACTTGCTGGAGCGGTGCGGATGGCTCGCGGCTCGGCCTACCGAATACGAGCCGATGATGTTGTCAGACTCCGTCCAATGCCTGGAGTTGCTGGAGCAACTGGAATCCGCGGGCGCGCGCTGCAAATGGCCGCAGGGCGAGCCGTTCCGCATCGTCGCCCGAAAATCCACATCGTCCCTGGCCTTGACGGTCAAGTCCGCCGACGAATGGATGCAGGCGTCCGGCAAGCTCGTCGTCGACGATCAACGGGTGCTCGATCTCAAGCGACTCTTCGCCTTGCTCGAAGCCAGTCCCAATTCACGCTTTCTGGAACTCGGCAACGGCGAATTCCTCGCGCTGACCAAGGCATTTCGACAGCAACTCGACCACTTCGCGAGCTTGTCCGTACCGGCGGCGGGAGGCGATATTCGGCTGCACCCGCTGGCGGCGCTCGGGCTCGAGGAAATGATCGAGGGCGCGGAACTCGACGCCGATGACGGCTGGCGCGAATTGCGCGGCAACCTTCAGGCGGCGCAATCCTTCGAACCGGACTTGCCCAGCACGCTGCAAGCGGAGCTGCGCCCGTATCAACGCGACGGCTACAATTGGCTCGCCCGCCTGAGCCGCTGGGGCGCGGGCGCGTGCCTCGCCGACGACATGGGACTCGGCAAGACGGTGCAGACCCTGGCACTGTTGCTCGACAGGGCTCCGGACGGGCCAGCGCTGGTTGTTGCGCCCACGTCGGTAACGGCCAACTGGATCGACGAAGCGCGCCGCTTCGCGCCGACTCTGAACGTCAAGGCGTATACCGGCGTCGCGACTTCCCGCGCTTCCTTGCTCGACGACGATCCGGCACCGTTCGACCTCTACGTCACCACCTACGGCGTGCTGCAGAACGACATCGATCAACTGGCTGCCGTCGAATGGCACAGCGCAGTGCTCGACGAAGCGCAAGCCATCAAGAATCCGACCACCAAGCGCGCCCGCGCCGCGCGGCGCCTGAAGGCGAAATTCCGCCTAGTCACGACTGGCACACCCATCCAGAACAACCTGATGGATCTGTTCTCTCTATACAGTTTCCTCAACCCCGGCCTGCTCGGGTCTCAGGAACAGTTCCGCCGCAACTTCGGCTTTCCGGTCGAACGCGACGGTGACATGGACGCCCAGGCGCGACTGCGGCGCATCATCGCGCCATTCATTCTTCGGCGGCTCAAGACCGAGGTGCTCGACGACCTGCCGGAGCGCACCGAGATCACCCTGCACGTGGAGATGTCGCCGCAAGAGACCGCCCTCTATGAAGTGCTGCGACAACGCGCACTGGAAGAGCTGCAAGCCGCCAGTGCCGAAGACCCGAGCGTGCGCGAAGGCCCGCGACGGCTGCAGCTTCTCGCACACCTGACGCGGCTCCGGCTCGCTTGCTGCAATCCCAGGCTCGTGATCGATTCCGATGCCGCCGCGCCCGCCAGCTCGAAGCTCGAGACCTTCGCCCGCACCCTTGAGGAACTGCTGCAGAACCGCCACAAGGTGCTGGTGTTCTCGCAATTCGTCATGCATCTCAAGCTCGTCGAGGAGCACCTCAACAAGTCTGGCGTCGCCTACCAGTACCTCGACGGCGGAACCCCCGCCGGGGCGCGCGCCCAGCGCATCGCCGCGTTCCAGGCGGGCCAGGGCGACGTGTTCCTGATCTCTCTCAAGGCGGGCGGCATCGGGCTTAACCTGACCGCCGCAGACTACGTGATTCACATGGACCCATGGTGGAACCCGGCGGTGGAAGACCAAGCTTCGGACCGCGCACACCGGATTGGCCAGACGCGTCCGGTCACCATCTACCGACTGGTCACGGAAGGCACCATCGAGGAACAGATCGTCGACTTGCATCATCGAAAACGCGACCTCGCCGATCAGTTGCTTGAAGGCGCGGACGCCGCTGGTCGATTGAACGCCGACGAGTTGCTGGACCTGCTCCGCCAGCCCCTCGCCGCCGGATAGCCGAGGACACGTTGCCCATATCCGGCAACTCGTCTGGTGCAGGCGGCATGCCCATGCCGGGGGCACGGCCTATCGGCCATGAACTGTCGGCTCGCGCAACGTCCGGGGGAGGTAAAGTGACCATGGATCGTTCCTTGAACACGTACGCCTCGAATGTCGTACAAACGAAGAAAATACATAAAAATATAGGATAAACTCCCTACATTTATTGGGTGTCAATAGATCATGGATCCCATCACCAATCCATTTGCGCCCGGTGCTGGCACACCACCGCCTGAACTTGCCGGGCGGGACGGGCTTCGAGACCAGGTTCGCATCGCCATCGCGAGAACGCAGCGACGGTACGCCGCCAAGGGCGTATTGATGGTCGGTCTTCGGGGCGTTGGTAAAACGGTGTTGCTCGACCGGATGCGGGAGGAGGCGGAAGCGGAAGGTGTGCTCACGCTCGGCGTCGAAGCGCCCGAGGAACGATCCCTGCCGGCGTTGCTCGCGCCCCAGGTCCGGCAAGCCCTGCTCGCGCTGTCGAGAATCGAGCAAGCCCGGAACCTCGGCCAGCGCGGTCTGCGGGCCCTGGCCGGGTTCGCGTCGGCGCTCAAGGTCAAATACGATGACATCGAGGTCGGGTTCGACTTCGAGGCAGAACCCGGTTTGGCCGACAGCGGCGACTTGGAATACGACCTGCGAAGCCTGCTGGAGACGGTCGGAACCGCGGCCGGAGCGGGCCGAAAAGCTCTCGCCCTGTTCATCGACGAACTTCAGTATGTCGACGAATCGGAGTTGGCCGCACTGGTCAGCGCACTCCATCGCTTGGCGCAACGTCGGCTTCCGGTGATTCTCATCGGTGCCGGTCTGCCGCAGCTCAGGGCCAGGGTCGGCAGAGCCAAGTCCTACGCGGAAAGGATGTTCGAGTTCCCCGAACTCGGTCCGTTGTCTCGTGCAGCCGCCAAGACCGCGATCATAAAACCCGTCGCCGCCGAAGGCTTGGAAATCGACCCGGCCGCGCTGCAGCGGATTGTCGAGGAGTCGCGAGGCTATCCCTACTTTCTTCAGGAGTGGGGAAAGCACGTGTGGGACTCGGCATCCGATTCACCTATTGGCATCGAAGATGTCGACAACGCCGCCGGCCGCGTCGTTGCGGCCCTCGACGAGAGCTTCTTTCGGGTACGTTTCGATCGCTTGACGCCAACGGAGCGGCGCTACCTCCGTGCCATGGCGGCGCTCGGTCCCGGGCCCCACCGCTCCGGTGACATTGCCGCGCAACTGCGACGCGGCGTTTCATCCCTCGGTCCGGTACGTGCCCAACTCATCGCCAAGGGCATGATCCTGAGTCCGAGCCACGGCGACACTGCGTTCACAGTGCCGTTATTTGACGAGTTCATGGTACGCATCATGCCGGACGACGACTGGCGGAACGGCTGAAGACTGCGCAACGCGTGAAACATCTCCCAAGTAGCCGCAGACCGAACGGATAGCCGCAGCCGCCGATCACGCGCCTTCCGGCAACTCCACCTGCTATGCTTTCGCGCCATGGCCGAGGTGACAGAAACACTGCTCGACGCGAGCGGACTGACCTGCCCCATGCCGCTGCTGAAGGCGAAGCAGGCCCTGAACGGAATGCCGCCCGGAGCGCTGCTGCGGGTCATCGCCACCGATCCCGGGTCCGTCCGGGACTTCGAGGTGTTCAGCGCGCAGAGCGGCAATGCGCTGCTGGAGTCGCGGCAGGAGGACGGCAGCTACTTCTACCTCCTCGAGAAGAAAGACGGCTGAGTCCCGATGCGCTTCCTCGAAGTCATCGGCGGGTGGATCAATGAGCATTTCTCGAACGAGGAGGCCATCTACCTGGTCGTCCTGCTGCTCGTCGGGTTTGCGGTGCTGTTCTTTTTCGGCACCTACCTGGCGCCGGTCCTGGCCGGATTGATATTCGCCTTTCTCCTCAGCGGTCTCGTCGACCGACTCGTCGCCTGGCATGTGCCCCGGCTGGCGGCGGTATGGATCGTGTTCGCGCTATTCGCCGGCGGCGCCATCGCCCTCGTCATCGGGATCGCACCGTTGATCTGGCGGCAGTTGACCGAATTGGTCAATGCCTTGCCGGGCGTCATCGACCGGCTGCGGGTCCTGACGGGAGACATTTCGTCGGATTTTCCGGGCATTTTTTCGCCGATGGCCGCCGATAGCTGGCTCGCCGCGCTGAACGCCGAACTGACGGAGATAGGAAAAGTGGCGTTGCAGGGCCTGGTCGCACAGGTGCCGAACATCTTCGCCATCATCATCTACCTGATCCTGTTGCCCATCTCCGTGTTCTTCTTCCTGAAGGATGGCAAAAGGATGGTCGCGCGCGCCCTTTCCCTGCTGCCGAGGCACAGGACGCTGCTCGACAGCGTGGGACGCGAGATGAACGAACAGATCGCCAACTATATCCGCGGCAAGAGCATCGAGATACTCATCGTCGGCACCGTGACGTACATCGCTTTCCTGTTCCTCGGTCTCAACTACGCCGCGCTGCTCGGCTTCATCGTCGGCATTTCCGTGCTCGTGCCCTTTGTCGGCGCGGCGGTGGTCACCGTCCCGGTCGCCGCCGTGGGATTCCTGCAGTACGGCTGGTCCTGGGATTTCGCATACGTCATGGCCGCCTACGGCGTCATCCAGGCGCTGGACGGCAACGTGCTCGTGCCGGTCCTTTTTTCCGAGACGAACGACCTGCACCCGATCACGATCATCGTGGCGGTGCTGGCGTTCGGCGGGCTGTGGGGGTTCTGGGGCATCCTCTTCGCCATTCCCCTCGCAACGCTGGTCAAGGCGATCATCAACGCCTGGCCGCGCACCGTGGTCGCCGAAGCGCCGGAGACCTAGCCCGTCCCTCCTCGCTCGCCGCCGGACAGCTCGCCGCCGGACGCCTTGTGGAAGGCACGACCCGGATTTACCATGGCGGCTCCTTACTCGGTGGACACCTAGCATGCTGCGCGGGAGCATTGTCGCGTTGATCACGCCCATGAAGGCGAACGGCGACGTGGACTGGTCGGCCATGGACGGCCTGATCGACTGGCACCTCGAATCCGGCACGCACGGCATCTTGCCCGTCGGGACCACCGGCGAGTCCGCCACCCTTGACCACGACGAGCACAAGCAGGTCGTGGAACACGCCCTCCGCCGCGTGGACGGCCGCATCCCCATCATCGCCGGCACCGGCTCCAACTCCACCGCCGAGGCGATCGAGCTCACCGCCGCGGCCGCGAAGGCCGGCGCCAACGCGTGCCTCCTGGTGACCCCGTACTACAACAAGCCCACGCCCGAAGGCCTGTACCAGCACTATCGCGCAATCTCCGACGCCGTGGACGTGCCCATCGTGCTCTACAACGTGCCGCCGCGCACTTCCTGCGACATGCAAGCGGAAACCGTGGCCCGGGTCGCCCAACTCGAGAACGTCATCGGCATCAAGGAAGCCTGCGGCGACGCAGGGCGTGTCGGAGAAGTGCGCAAGGCAGTCGGAGACGACGACTTCATCGTCCTGTCGGGCGAGGACGCCCAGAACCTGCAGATGATGGAACTCGGCGCCGTCGGCTGCATTTCGGTAACGGCGAACGTATTGCCGCGACAGATGTCAGAGTTCTGTACGGCGTTTCTTGACGGCGATACATCCCGTGCGCGCGAACTGGACGAAAAACTGCAGCCGATACACGAAATCCTCTTCGTCGAGACCAGCCCCATGCCGACAAAATGGGCGCTTCACCTGATGGGCCGCGCGGATACGGGGATCCGCCTGCCCCTCGTACGTCTGTCCGCCGGGCACGTCGACGAACTCAAGGCGCGCCTTGCCCGCGCCGGCGCGCTTTGACCACGCCGGCACTGCATCGCCTGACCGCCGCGGCGGCGGTCCTTCTCATCGCCATGACCGGTTGCAGGTGGCTCAACGACGACTCGGGCCTCGTTCGCAACACATCGAACGACTACATCGAAGCTGAGCAAACCGAACCCCTGATCGTTCCCGCCGACATGTCGGCGGAACGCATAAGGAATACCTGGCCCATCCCCGAAATCGAGGCCAAGCCCCTCGCCCGGCACTATCCCGACGAGGCGCCGAAACCGGACGCCATCTTTGGCGAGGCGCAGGAACCGGTCAAGATCCAGAAGCTTGGCGAGCGCCGTTGGCTGATCATCGCCGACGAACCTTCGACGGTGTGGCCCGTCGTCGAACAGTTCCTGATCGACAACGGCATCGACATCGCATCGGAGCAGCCGGAAGAAGGCCGCATAGACGGTGCCTGGCTGTCGGTCGGCGGCGGAGATCACAGGGACGTGGTTCGCGGGGCCATCGGCGAGCACAAGCAGGAGGCCGCCGGCCGAGACCGGATTCGCTTCAAGATCGAGCAAGGCATCCGGTATGGCTCTTCCGAGGTCCACATCCGCCACGAAAACGATGCGCTGGCTCAGCCAACGGCCGATTGGCCAGCCACGTCTGCCCTGGACGACGTGGAAGAAGCGCTGCTATCCGAGTTTGGAGGCTACTACGCCGCCGGCATCACGACGCAGTCCGTATCCATGCTCGCCAGCCGCATATCCACCGCGAACAAGGCGGTCATCGACCGCGACGGACAGGGTTATCCGAGACTGCGCCTCAACGTCGATTTCGACCGGGCGTGGGCCGTCGTCCAACAAGCCTTGCAACGCGCGGAGGTGGAGATCGGAAACAGGGAGCGCAGCGACGGTCTGTTCCAGGTCAAGATCACCAAGGACGTCCTCGGAGGCCAGCGCAAGTCGCTGCTGTCTCGCCTCTGGCCAACCGACGACGAGGCTCGGTTTCTCGATATCCGCATAGACGCAAGCGGCGACTCGCAGATCGTCCAGGTGTTCGAGCGCGACGGGGAACTGGCGCCCGGGGAAATCAGCCAACAGATTCTGGTGATGTTGCGGGAGTTCGCTTCCTGACCGCGAACTCCGCGCCGTCATGAACGGCGGCCATTGGCCACGCGCCGGGCGCTGCCGTTGCGCAGAGGCGAGATGCCGAAATGGCTGGCCAGCGGCGAATGTCCGACGATGTCCGCAACGCCCCGCAGCTTCAGATGCAGCCTTGAGCGGGGCCATGGCACCGCGACGAGGGTGCAGGCCAGTATCAAAAGGTCGATGTACAGGCTCCTGTGCGCGAAATACCACGTCTCGAGTTGCCCTTTGAGCGGAATGATGACCTCGTCGTAGTATTCCTTCGGGTCTCCCGGGGCCTGGGCGAGGATTCGGTCTTCATTGCGGAACACCAGCGATCCGACGCCGGTTACGCCGGGCCGCATGCTCTTCACGATCTCCTGTACCCGGGGCGAGTAGCAATGGAACGCGCGCGGCGTGAGCGGCCGGGGACCGACCAGGCTCATCTCGCCCACGAAGGTGTTCCATAGCTGCGGCAGCTCATCGATCTTCAGCGCGCTCAACCACCGTCCCACCGGCAGAACCCGCGGATCGTCGCCATAGGTGATATCTCCGGCCACCGCGCTTCCGTTCGCCATCGTCGTGAACTTGAGCAGCGTGAATTCCGCGCCCGAGCGTCCGACGCGCCCTTGCCTGAACAAGACGTCTACCTTTTCTTGCGAGGGGTGCGCACTCCCCGGCCGAGGGCTGTTTTCTTGCGAGGGGACACCCCTCGCGCTCCCCGGCTGAGGGCTCTCTTCTTGCGAGGGGTTCCCCCTCGCGCTCCCCGGCTGAGGGCTCTCTTCTTGCGAGGGGACACCCCTCGCGCTCCCCGGCTGAGGGCTCCCGCAACGCAGCAGAACCGAGACAATCAGGTACAGCGGCGGCAGGACGACCATCAGGAAACCGCTGAGAAGAACGTCAAGCACGCGCTTCGAGCCCGCATAGAACCGGGTAGTCGAACTGTGGCCGTTAGTCGATGCGACTGGATTCATGGGCAATACGATTCAATGGACGCCATGCCTGGAAACGCGCGCCTTTAATACGCCTTCTGGATTGGTGCGCAAGTCTATCATGCCCTTCGGTCATTGCCCCCTTCAGGAACGATCAGAAAACAACATACGCAACACTCCCCGAGTGCAGATTTTTCATATCGGGTCCCCCAGAGCCCCGATGGCGGTCACGGACAGCATGGAACAGACTCCGTGAATCGTGCCGAAGTGCCCTAAACTTACGGCAAACGACACGAGAGCACGAGCGGCATCCCAACGACATTCCGCTTTATCACCACTTCGAGAAACGTCCGATGCACATTGGCATATTGCAGGCCGACCGGGTCGATCCCGAGCACCGAGCCAGGTTCGGCGACTATCCGGCGATGTTCGCGGACACCCTCAGGGTCGGCATGGAGGACGAAGCGACGTTCGAGTTCTTCGATGTTCGCCGCGAGCGCTATCCGCGCCGCATCGAAGACTGCGACGGGTATCTCATCACCGGCAGCCGCGCCAGCGTCTACGACGACGATCCGTGGATCGCGCGCCTTCTCGGGTTCGTGCGCGAACTGCACGTTACCGGCGCCAGAACGGTCGGCATCTGCTTCGGCCACCAGTTGATCGCCCAAGCCCTCGGCGGCGCCGTCGGCCGGGCGCCGGGCGGATGGGGTGTCGGCGTTCACACTTGGAAGGTCGTGCGTCAGGAGTCCTGGATGCGTCCCGCAATGCCGGCATTCCGTCTGCTGGCGAGCCACCAGGACCAGGTAGAGGCGCTGCCGGCCGGCGCGCGTCTGCTGGCATCGAGCAAGTTCTGCCCATGCGCCGCTTTCGCGGTCGGTGATCACATGCTTGCAGTGCAGGGACATCCCGAGTTCACCAAGGGATACGCCGAGTTCCTGATGCAGAAGCGCCGCCCTCTTCTCGGTGCGGCCTTCGAACCCGGCATGCGGTCCCTGGATCAACCGACCGACGCATCCGTGCTGGCGGTCTGGATCGCGCAGTTCCTGGCCTGCAGCGTGCAGGACGACAATCGAGCCACGCACATCCAGTTGGGCGACGCCTGCACCCGGCTCGAACGGTGGGAGGAAGCGTCCAGCGCCTATCGGAATGCCCTCGCGCTGGAACCCGAAGACGTCGACACCACGATCAAGCTGGGAAACGTCTACCTTGCGGCACAGCTCCTCGCGGACGCGGCTGAGCTATACGAGCGAACCCTGGCCGTCTTGTCGGATAACGCCGTTCTCTACAGGCACCTTGGCGTGGCGCTCAATCGAATGGGACGATCGCAGAAGGCCATCGATTGTCTCAAGAGGGCAATAGAACTGCGCCCCGACTACGCAGATGCGCGCATCGACCTCGCCCTGGTCTACCGGCAGCTCGAGAGAACGGTGGATGCCATGCACCAGATCCAGGAGGCCATCCACTACATGCCGGACGATGTCGATGCGCACATCAGTCTTGCATTGACGCTGAGACAGGAGGGCAGAATGGGTCTCGCCTCGAGGCATCTCAGCCAGTTCCTCTCGATCCAACCCGTTTGCGGCGCCGCCTACTACCACCTCTCGATGATACGGCCGCCGCTCGACCTGATTCCCAGGATTCGGAGACTCCTCGACGACCCCACGCTGCCCGAGGACGACGCGATACATTGCCACTTCGCCCTGGGCAATGTGCTCGACGCTCACACGGCGTCCGATCTCGCATTCGATCACTACCGGCAGGCCAATGCGCTCAGGCGCCGATCGCTCGCCTACGATCCCCGCGACAATACGCGGCTGTTCGAGAAGCTCATCGAGACGTATTCGAAGGACTTCTTCGAACGCAAACGCGGCGTGGGATGCGACTCCGATCTGCCTGTCTTCATCGTCGGGCTGCCGAGGTCCGGCACCACCCTAGTCGAGCAGATTCTCAGCAGCCACGGCTCGATCCATGGCGCGGGGGAACTCGAGTCGTTCGCCGGCGTCAACCATGCCATCGCCCACCGGTTTCGATCAGAAAAACCCGCGCCCGACTGCATGTCCCTCATCGACCAGGAAACCGTGAATGAATTCTCCGCCCGGTACCTGGAAGAACTGCGGCTGCGGTCGGAAACGGCCGCGCGCGTCGTCGACAAGCTGCCCGGGAATTTCGTCCGCATCGGGCTGATCAAGACGCTCTTTCCCAATGCCTACGTCGTGCATTGCAGCCGCAACGCGCTCGACACCTGCGTATCCCTCTATTTCCATTACTTCCAGGCGCTGACCTGCTCCTTCGACCTGCGGGAACTCGGCCAGTTCTACCTCGATTACCGGCACCTGATGGACCACTGGGAAGCTCTCTTTCCCGACAGCATCTTCGAAGTGCGCTACGAGGAGCTGGTGCGTGACCCGGAGACGGTCAGCAAGGCGCTAATCGATTACCTCGATCTTCCATGGGATGCGAGGTGTCTCGAGTTCTACAAGAACACCCGGGCCGTCATGAGTCCAAGCAGCATCCAGGTCAGGCACCCGGTCTACAAGGTCTCTGTCGACCGCTGGAAACGCTACGAGAAGCACCTTGGGCCGCTGATCGAGGTCGTGGGCACGCCGCAAGCTGGCACCGTCATCCGGTAGTCTCGTGGGCCGCAAATCGCGGACCATTCGGTGAAATCGATAGCGAGGTTCCGGCTGACCGGATCAGGGGGCGATAACGCACCAGGAAATCAGCGATCACCCGTGGCGTAGCCACCAGCGCTTGACCGATCCTGTAGTAGAACCCACAAGGGCGCAACTCGCATGGCGAACGCCATCAGCCACGACCAGAACTTCAAGAACCTGATTTTGGACTATCCACGCGACGCGCTGGCGTTCTTCGCCGCCGAGGAAGCGCCCCAGCCGCAAGACGTCGCGAGGGTCATCCCCATACGACAGGAACAACTGCAGGAGCGCCTCGGCGAACGCTTCCGCGAACTCGACGCGCCGCTGCTGGCGGAATGGCCCGACGGCCACCGCGAGGCCATCGTCTTCGCGTTGGAAGAAGAGTCCAACTCGCAAAAGTTCTCGTTGCTCCGGTTGGCCCACTATTGCCTCGACCTCGCCGAGCTGTTCGACACCGACCGCGTGGTTCCGGTGGTGATCTTCCTGCGCGACGCCGCCACTGCGCCCGCGTCCCTCGCGCTTGGCACCGAACGCCGCACCTACCTGACGTTCGACTATCTGGCCTGCAAGCTCGGGGAGATGTCCGCCGAGCGCTGGCTAGACCTGCCCGTGCCCCACAAGTGTTCGCTGGACTCTGTCATGCTGGTGAAATCATCCGAGTTCGTCGCGTAGTTGGAAACCGATGGTCATGTATGTGAGCTGGATGTGGCCATGCCACAGGAGTTGCGCGCCGGGTGGGTCGCGCGTGCGGCCGAGCCAGCCGCCGAGGCGCGCGAGCAGTTGCACGGTCTCGCCGAGCTGCGAGGGCGGGTCGAGGTTGCGCGAGCGGGCGAAGGCGGCGAGCACGCGCAGTTCGATGTCGGAGAACAGCAATTCGGGGGGCAACTCGGGCATCTCGCGGCCGAGACGGAGCATCAGTTGGATGCGCCAGCCGACGACCATGTTGATGGCGATGGCGCGCTCGAGGCGCTCGGCGGTGTGGTGCTGCAGTTCCTCGACCTTGCAGCCGGATTTGAGGATGCGGAAGTAGTCCTCGATGCGCCAGCGCATGGCGTAGTAGTGGAGGATGCGCCGCGCGTCGTCGACGCCGGTCACGGGCAGGGTGGTGAGCACGAACCACTCCAGCGGCTTGGCGTTCGCGGGCGGCTGCTCCTCGCGGGCGTGCACCACCCACACCTCGACCGGCGCCGCCCCGGGGCACGGCAGCGCGACCGGCTCGTAGCGCAGCGTCATCTCGGCCGAGCGGGCGGGGCGCTTGGTCTTTCCGGCCCGCTTGCTGGCCTTGGCGCGCGCGCTTTGCCGCGTGACCTCGACGGTGCAGGCGCCGCGCACCCGGGCGTTGCGCATCGTCTCGAACAGGCGCCGCGAGACCGGGTTGCCGTCGTCGTCGGTAACCCGCCCCAGGACGCGGTCGACCTTGGCGCGCACCAGCAACTCGACCGTCGGGGCATGCTCGCGCCGTTCGACGAACAGGTCCAGGAAGTCGGCCTCGCGGTCCATGGCGCACACCACGCGGGTGTCGGGCAGTTCCCGGGCCGCCTCGGCACAGTCGCGCAACCCCTCGATCCAGCGAAACGACTTGCGCGCCTCGCGCGGCTTGCGAGCGCGCGCCTCGGGACCGGCGGGCGCCGGGGCGTCGAACCCGGCGCGCAGCACGCCCAGCGGCGTCCCCTCGTCATTGACCGCCAGGGTCGCGTGCAGATGCAGGCCGCGCACCGCCGCGCCGGTCTGGTTCGAGCCGATCGTCCCCAGCCCTTGCGTTCGCCCGCGGCGGGCGAAGTTCAACGTGGTGGCGTCCTGAATGCACAGGACCGTGGACTCCGAGCGCAGGCGCCGCAACGTGCGCTCGCGGTGCGGCTTGAGAATGTTCGCCACCGTCACCTCGCCGTCGGCGGGTTGATCGATGAGCCGGTAGTGTCCCTTGACCAAGGCGCGCGCTCCGTTCGTGGCGCCGGTGATGGCGCGCATCGGACACTGTGCCATATGCCGCGCGCTCTCGACCAGGCGCGCGCTCAGGCGGGCGTCGCCCAGGGGCGCGCCGCCGAACTCGTTGGCCGCCCAGGACGCGGCGTCGAGCCCCTCGCCGGGCGCCAGCGCCGCGGGCGGCGGCGCCGCGAGACGCCGCCGCCAGACCCGGTCGAGTTCGTACAGATACACCGCCTTGGGTGTCTCGCGGGCGGCATGGGCACGGTCCTGGCGCCCGCGCCCGCGCGTCGCGCCGACCCGCACCCAGTTCGCCGCGCGAAAGCTCGCCCCCGTGTGCTCGCGCTCGTCGACGAACGTCTCCAGCAGCCAGGGCCGGTAACCGTGCAGGCGCTCGAAGTCCTCGCCCACCCGCCGCACCACCCGGCCCAGCACATGCGAGGCCAGGTTGCGGCAGCGGACGCCGGGACGAATCAGAAACCGGCACAACCCCGCCACGCGATGCAGCCGCGCGCGGCGGCGCGCATCGTCCCAGCCGATCCAGGCGTCGCGAGCCCGCAGCCGCCGCGCCGAGGCCGCGAACCCCACCGCCCCCAGCCAGCCATGCGCCGAGCCGACCAGATAGCGCAACTGATGGCCGACGAAAGGACCCGCACCACGCGGGTGCTCGCGCGCCATCAGGGTATTCCAGATCAGGCGATGTTCGTCGCTGTCGACCCGAATCAGCGCAAGCTCTCGCAACTCACCCGCCTCGCCGGGGACATCCCTGGCCGGCGCCACGCACTCCGCAAGCTGGCGCGGTCCGCGCCCAGCACCGCCCACCCTTCGCGGCGCCGGTAGCGCGACCTGACCCGCCGCCTCCAGCCCGCGCAATGCCCGGCAGCAACTCGCGCGCTGCAGACGGCCGCGCCCGTCGCGCAGCTCGAACGCCTCGCACACCCGATCGGCAACCTGCCCGAGCCCCGTGACACCCTCCGAAACCGCCGTGTTCAGCACGTCTTGAAGCTGGCCAATGTCAGCCCGCAGGCGACCTCCAACCTGGGTCTGAACCTCCATGCCGCGTACCGTAGCGCAACGGCATCTTGAAGTCCAGCAGATACTTGTGGGGCACGGGCAGGCCTAGCCCGGCTCGACGAGCCGCAAACCGCCCTGGAGAGCTTGACCGGCACGGTCGTGATCGATGAGGTGCAACGCAAGCCGGAACTCTTTCCATTGCTCCGCGTCCTCGCAGATCGGCAACGATCCACGCGTTATCTGCTGCTCGGCAGCGCCTCGCCGGAGTTGGTGAAGGAGGTCTCCGAGAGCCTCGCGGGCCGCGTCGCGCATCACGACCTTGGCCCCTTTACGGTGGACGAGACAGGCACCCTTGAGTGGCGCAGGTTGTGGCTGCGCGGGGGGTTCCCCCGAAGCTATCTTTCCGAAGACGACGCTGCCTCCGCTCTGTGGCGGGAAGACTTCATCCGCAGCCACCTGGAACGTGACATTCCCGCCCTCGGAATCTCCATCCCGGCGGAGACGCTGCGTCGATTCTGGGTGATGGTGAGCCATTACCACGGTCAGACGCTCAACCTCTCAGAACTGGGGAGATCATTCGGCGTATCCGATCACACCGTTCGCCGCTACCTCGAAATACTGAGCGGTACTTTCATGATCCGCCTGTTGCTCCCGTGGCACGCGAATGTCGGCAAGAGGCTGGTCAAGGCACCCAAGCTGTACATCCGCGACAGTGGCCTGTTTCACGCGCTGCACACCATCGAGACCATCGGCCAACTTGAGTCTCATCCGAAGCTCGGCGCATCGTGGGAGGGCTTCGCCATGGAGCAGGCGATCCGGCTGATGGGGGCGGTCCGGCCATACTTCTGGCGCACTCACACCGGCTCGGAACTGGATTTCGTGTGGCAGGCAGGCGGCGCGCTCTGGGGAGTGGAGTTCAAGTACCAGGACGCGCCCCGCATGACGAGGAGTATCCGAGCCGTCTTGCGGGACCTGCCCCTGCAACACCTGTGGATCGTCTATCCCGGCCCGTCCCGCTACCAACTCGACGAAAAGGTCACCGTGCTGCCCCTGGCAGAACTGGCCAATGAAGCGGGCCACGCCCCGAACAAAGCTAAACTTGAAGCTCCCCATCCGGACGCGAAAGAGGGCTAGGACATGGCATAGGGACTGACGTTCATCCTGCCGTTCGACATCCGCATCGCATCGACCGACGCCCTCTTCAGCATCCGGTTCATCAGGGTGGGCCTGATGCCGGAGCTCGGATCCACGCGCCTGCTGGCGCAGCTCGTGGGTCTCGGAAACGCCGCCGACATGTGCCTGACGGGCCGCATGGTGCCCGCCGACGAAGCCCTCAGGATGGGCCTGGTGATCAAGGTCACGGAACCCGACAACCTCCTCGAAGCCGCCGTCGAGAAGGCCACGGAGATCGCCAACAATCCGCCCCAGGCCGTGATGTTCGTGAAGGAGCTGCTGCGTCAGAATCCGCTCGATCCCGACATCGACCGGGTCGGCGAGCGCGAGGGCATCCGCGACCAGATCGCGCGGCGCCACCCCGACCACGCCGAAGCGCTGGCGGCGTTCATGGAGAAGCGGGCACCGAGGTTCGGGCGGGGTTGACCTGCGAGCTGACCCAGTGGTGATACAGGGGCTTGACCTGCTCGGGCATCGCATCCGTAGTCGGATCGATCCCCGATCGGTGCGTGCCAGGCGCGATGATCGTGCCTCTTTCTCGTGCGGCATCGAGTCCTTCCGTCCAGCCGGCACCTGGGCGCTTCCGCGCCACGGGCAAGGGAGTCTGCTCCACGCGGATTCACCGGCGCGGCGACTTAACGTTCGCGACACCTTTCGAGTAGAGTGTCGCAATCGCTCAGGGGGAGGGAACAATGCTCGTCGAGATAGCCACGGAAGGGGCGGTGCGCACCGTCACCATGAACAGGCCCGAAAAGCTCAACGCGATGAGCGACGAGATGCTCGATGAATTGCGGGCCGCGTTCTCCGCCACCCCTCCCAACAGGGAGCGCGTGACGATCCTGCGCGGCGCGGGTCGCTCCTTCTGCGCCGGGCGGGATATCGGCGGGTCCATGAACGTCTCCGTCGAGCCGGTGTTTCACGCGGTCGAGACCTATCCGCTGCCGGTGATCGCCGTCGTGCAGGGGCACGCCATCGCCGGCGGCTGCGAGATCGCCCTGCACTGCGACTTCGTCGTCGCGTCGACGAACGCCCGCTTCGGCATGTCGCTCGCGCAGATCGGCCTGGCGCCCACCTGGTTCCTGGCGAAGAAACTGCTCGACGTCGCCGGGCCGGTCGGCACGCGCGAGATACTCCTGCTCGGGGACCCGCTGCCGGCGACAAAGCTCCACGCGCTGGGGATGATCGCTCGGGTTGCACAACCCGATGAACTCGAGGCCGCCGTCGATGCCCTGGTGGATCGTCTCGTACAGAATGCGCCGCTCTCGGTTCGCGCGATCAAGGCGCTGCTCCTGCGCGAGATGACGTTCCGGGATGGCATCTTTCACGCCGACGTCGACAACCTCGTTCGGCAAGTACGGGATAGCCAGGACGCCGTCGAAGGGAAGCGCGCGCGGCTTGAGAGACGGCGGGCGAACTTCGGGGGACGTTGAGCGCAGGACACAGGGATCTCGTCTCGATCCGGGCGGTCCCGTAACCGCGCGGCGAGGGTCCAACGACCGTGAGGGCTTCGACACACTCGAGAGGGTGAAACGACCGCACCGTCGCTACTCCGCCCCACCAAACCCGCGATATTTGCGTAGAATTTTTTCGTCAAATATTTGCCGTTGAATTGCCTTGGGGCCCCTCCCGAGCATTGAACCACTTGGGTTGACGCATCGAGGTTCTGCGCGGACCGCAGGGCACGCTGTACGGCCGCAACACTATTGAAGGGTCCACTAACGCGCTTCGATCGCGGTCCTTGCCTGCCTCAGCACGATGGTGCAGACGCGATCAATTCGAACGCTGCGAACCCCCAGCTCCGAATAGCCGACCCGCTCCGGACCGTCCAATGGCTCGTCGTCGATCACGAGGGACCTCGACATGGCGTCGGAATCAAACACCCAATGACAAGAGACGCCGACGTTGAAGTCGTCCGTGCCGTGCACGTAGCCGTTGAGGGAAATCCGGTGCGTGATCGTCAACAGATGCTGGTCCGAGAACGTGAAGCCCGGCACAAGGATGTGTTCGTCCCTCGTGTGTTCCCAATGATCGGGTGCTAGAAGACTGCCTGAGTCGATCTTGCGATCACGACACTCAATGCAAGTGGACTCGACCATGTCCGTGAACAGCACCGTCAGGTCGTCCAAGGCGTCGCGCAACGCTTCCATCGTGGGTCGAATGTGTTTCAATCTGCAACACGGTCTGCATTGCGGCCTGATCGACAACACAACCAAACACGGGAGGATACAAGTGGCTGCCCTACCAGAGATCACGACACTCGACGAGTTCGAAGACGAATACAGAAAGGGCGCGGGGACGCTCCTGCCGTCCCGGGCTTCGAAACTGGCGAACCTCGACAATATCCGCCGCGCCGGCGACGGGATCGGCGACTACAACCCGTTGTATCGGGATCCGGAGTACGCAGCGAACAGCCGCTTCGGCATGGTCACCGCCATGCCCGCGTTCGTGTACTGCACGAGCCTCGGGGTCGGCGCGGCGATCAACGGCGCCATCGACGGCTCGCGCGTGGGGAGCTTCGCCATGAACTATGCCGGTGGCGAGCTGGAGTTCTTTCGGCCGATCTGGCTTGGGGACACCATATACGTGCAAGAGCAGGTAGGTCCCGTCGTCAGGAAGGAGAGTGGGCGCATCGGTCCGTTCTGCATCTGCACGGGACTGGTGACATACACCAATCAGCGGCACGAGGTAGTGGCAACCAAGCGAACGCTGATGGCGCGCTACAGGATCCTTGGGGGCGGCACCGAAACGATCACCTACGACCGCGAGAACAAGACCGACGTGCAGCAGGAGTCGCCGGACCCGCTCGTGTGGGAGAGGGAACGCCGCGGCGCGGAGCCGCGCTACTGGGAAGACGTGGTCGAAGGCGACGAAATGCCGCCATTGAAGAAAGGCACCTACACCGTCAACGAACTCTTCCTGTTCACCTTTGGGGCGATGGGCACGCGGCGGAGCACGCGCGCGTCGCTCGGCGGCCGCCTCGAGTCCCACGACCGCTTCGACGCGGACCACGCCAAGAAGCGCCGCAGCATGCCGGGCCAGTTCGACTTCGGCCCGCAACGGGTCTGCTGGCTGACGCAGATGTGCACCGACTGGATGGGTGACGACGGAACGTTGAAGAAGTTGGTGACCCAGGTCCGGCATCCGAACATCGTCGGCGACACCAACACGATCTACGGGACGGTCGCGAGCAAATATGTCCAGGGTGACGAGCACCTCGTGGACCTGGACATCCGCAACGTGAACCAGTCCGGCACGGCGAGCGCGTTCTCACGCGCGACTGTCGCGCTACCGACGCGGGGTTAGCGGTCCGGAAACAAGGGGACGTTCATCCGCAACCGTGATCGGAAGATTGCGACTTTCGCCACGTTCGCTAGTCGCGCAACGAAATCGGTTCCGCGGGCGGTCCGTCGGCGACGAGTTCTTCCACGAGGTGCGCCAATGATCTCGGCGCGAACTGATGACCGGTGGCGGCCCGCATTTCCGTCACCGACCACCAGCGGAACTCGCGAAAGATGCCCACCTCGCTGGGTTCCGGGTTGTTGCGCGCGGTTGGCTCGAAACGCCGCGCCAGCACGAGGTAGATGTCCTCGTGCTGCTCGGTGGCCGGGAGTCCCTCGTCCAGGCCGCGACCGAACCGGTGCACGCGCCGCCACAGCAAACGTGGCTCGTCAGACACGACAAATCCGGTCTCTTCCCAGACCTCGCGGCGCAAGGCATCCAAACGGTCCTCGTCAGGCTTGATGCCGCCGCCCGGCAGCAGCCAGAAGTCGCCCGGCCGGTCCGGCCGCTGCATTCGCAGGAGCAGTACGCACTGGTCCGCCTCCGACAGGATCAAAGCGCGCGCGGCTTGTCGACGTCGCATGCAGATTGCCAGGGTGCGTTTGAGCCCTTGGGTCAGCGCCGGGTAGGCACTTAGGCTAATACACCTCTGTCCGTTCACTCCCGGATTGGGAGTAACGATCCATGCTGCGCACGTCGTTGCCGCCGTAGGTGCGCTCGCCGCGCACCAGCACGTGCTTGCGATCATCCGGCAGCGAGAACTCGTCGGCGCTGTGGTAGCCGAGCGTCATGCTCATGCGGGTGCCATTGGTCTGGTTCCTGCCTGCCGCATGCAGCAGCAATCCATCCATGGCGAGCAGGCCGCCAGCGGGCATGGGCAGCGGGATCGACTGGGACCAGGCGATCTCAAACAGTTCCTCTTTCTTGCGAGGGGAACCCCCTCGCGCTCCCCGGCTGAGGGCTCTCTTCTTGCGAGGGGAACCCCCTCGCGCTCCCCGGCTGAGGGCTCCCCGTTCGCGAATATACGCAAAGTTGGAAAGCGTCGGCAGGTGGTGAGAACCCGGAACCACGTAGGTGCAACCGTTCTCCAGGTTCGTGTCTTCCAGGTAGACCAGCACCGAGAGCAGGTTCCGCGACCACACCCGGCAATCCCGATGCAGTTCGATCGACGCCATAGACTTGCTGTCCCGCAAGTAGATGTGGTTATGGCGATTCAGCATGAACTCGATGTTCGGCCCCAGCAGGGACTCCAGGGGACCAAGAATCTCGTCGCACGCGATGGCTTGCTGGAAGACGCCGCCCCGATCCCAGAGGCCGGATATTCGGTCCACGTCGCCATCGCGACGCGCGACCGGCTCGACCTCGTTACGGATGTCCTCCAGCGCCGCGGCCTTCAAGCCCTCCACCAGGTCCGCCGACAACCTTGTCGGCAGTTTAATGAAGCCGTTGTGCCGAAAGAGGTCCAGCTCCTCGGGTTCGAGTGTGGATCTGGTGCCTGGTCCTTCCATCTTTTTCGAACCTCGCTGTTGTCGTTCACGGGTCCAATCTGTCCGACTTTGCGCTTCGCTCCGCGCAATATCAATAGCGCCGGGCTACGCGCTACAGGCGCGAGGGCATCAGCATGAGTTCGGGTACCCGCGCCCGCGCCGGCAGCGATGCCACGAACAGGCACGCCTCGGCCACGTCCTCCGGTTGCAACGCGTGGGATATCACTTCGGGCGGCGTCGGCGTCGGTCGTTTGAGCACCAGTGATGTATCCGTGAGTCCGGGAAAAATCACCGTGGTACGAATGCCGCTGTCCTGCTCCTCCTTGAACGTCCCGTGCGCCAGGCCCACCAGCCCGTGTTTGGCGGCTTGGTAGGACACACCGGAGGCATCCGGAAGCTGCACCGCGACACTCGACAGGTAGACGATGAGTCCTCCACCCTGCCCCCGCATGGTCGGGAGCACGGCCTGTGTGCAGTGGAAGGCGCCGCTCAGATTGGTGGCGAGCATCATGTCCCAGGTTTCCGGGGTCAGTTCGTCCAAGGTACGGTCGGGGATATTCGTGCCAGTTGCGTACACGAGCACGTCGATGCGGCCAAATCGCTCGACAGTCCTTTCTATCGATCGACGGATCGACATCGTGTCCTCGACGTCCATCGGGCAGACCATCGAGTCACTGCCGATCTCCTCGACCAGGGCATGGAGCCTGTCCTGGCTACGCGCAGCGAGCACGATGGCGGCGCCAGCCCCTGCAAACGCAAGTGCCGTCTCCCTGCCAATGCCGCTGCTGGCGCCCACGATGACCGCCACTTGATGTCTTAGCGCGTCACTCACGGCTCAGCCCTCCCGGACAATGCCCTGGATTGTGCCCAAGCGCCACGCACGGCATGGAGTCCGGAGCGTTCATCCGGAATGGTTATCGACATCCGCCAGACACGCGATATTTTTATTGACTATTTGCATTCTAAATGCATTATTTCGACTTATGGATTTGCCGTACATCAAACGTTCGCTGGAATCCGTCCTCAAAGAGGCGGCGTCCGAGTTCCCGGCCGTCGTCCTGACCGGGCCGCGACAGTCCGGCAAGACTACCCTACTGCAGCATCTCTTCGGGAGTCGTTGCCGGTATGTTTCCCTGGAGCCGCCGGACGTTCGCGCAGCCGCCGCAGAAGACCCGCGTGGCTTCCTGGAAATGTACCCGCCGCCGGCCATATTCGACGAAGTGCAGTATGCCCCCGACCTGTTTCCCTACATCAAGGAAAAGATCGACGCGAACCGCGCCAAGAGCGGTCAATACCTGTTGACCGGCTCGCAGAACCTGCTGCTCGCGGAGAAGGTGACGGAATCGCTTGCAGGTCGCGCGGCCATTCTCCGCCTGTTGCCGCTATCCAGACGGGAAGCGGAGGGACGGTCGCAAATTCCCCTTGCCTGGGAGCGCAAGCGCGAGACATCGTCAAGGTCGACACTTGCTTTCGGCGACCTGTGGAAGCGATTCCTTCGCGGCGGGTATCCGGAACTTGCGATACAACCCGACCGCGATAGTTCCCTCTGGCATGCCAGCTACATCCAGACCTATCTCGAACGGGACGTGCGCACGCTCCGGCAGGTTGGGGACCTGATCCAGTACCAGAACTTTCTCCGCATCCTGGCAGCCAGAAGTGCGCAGCTAGTGAATCTGACAGATGTCGCCCGGGACCTCGGGGTAGCGGTCAACACCATCAAGGCATGGCTCTCCGTGCTTGAGGCCACCTACCAGGTGATCGTGTTGCGCCCGTATTTCGCCAACATCGGAAAACGGCTCGTCAAGACGCCGAAGGTGTATTTCACCGATGTCGGTACGCTCTGCCACCTGGCGGGCCTCAAGGACCCCGAACATGCCGCCTCGGGACCTATGGGCGGCGCCATCATGGAAACGGCGGTGCTCTCCGAAATCGTCAAGACGCTGACCCATCGCGGCTTGGAGCCGAGAATCTATTTCTGGCGGACCATGTCCGGATCGGAAGTGGATTTCGTGGTCGAGACCGAATCGGGGCTCGTCCCGATCGAGGTCAAGCTATCCGCTACGCCGAAACCGGCCATGGCCGCGACCATCAAGAACTTTCAGGCAGATGCGAAAGGCAAGGCGACGTCCGGGTACGTAGTGCATCCCGGCGACATACGCCTGCCCCTGGGTTCCGGCGTGACCGCGCTACCCTTCGCCGATCTGTAGCGGATCGGCTCATGAACGATGCGCCTGCCCGAGTCGACTCGTGCAACAATTGGATCCTTTCCCCGGAGGCAACGTATGCGTAACGACGAATTGGGCACTGTGATCGTGCATTCCGAACTCCTGAGCGATGGCCACATCGAAGCGATCCGCGCCGCAGTGCCGGGAACCGAGGTCGTCAGGGTCGACACGCCCGAGGAGTGGGAGTCGCGCCGCGCCGAGCTGGGGCCGAGGGTCGAGGTGGCGTTTGGATTGCGCGACATCGGAGACTTGGCTTCCGTGCCGCGTCTGCGGTGGATTCAAACCATCGGGGCCGGGATGGACTGGCTGCTCCGCCTGCCCGAGGTCGCCCAGAGCGACATCGTGGTGACCAACGCCTCCGGCGTGGCCGCGGTCCCGATCGCCGAGCACATACTCGCCCTGATGTTCGTGCTGACGCGCCGCATGCACCGCTTCGCCAAGGCCCAGCGCGATCACGAGTGGTTTCAGCGCGGACGCTGCGAGGAGATCGACGGCGCCACCATGGGCATCATCGGACTCGGTCCCATCGGCCTGAAGACCGCCGAGAAGGCGCAGGGCCTCAACATGCGCGTACTCGGCCTGCGACGCGACCCATCGCGCACTTCTCCATACGTCGACCGGATGCTTGGCCCCGACGGGCTGCTCGAGCTGCTCGAGGAGTCGGACTGGGTGGTGCTGGCCGCACCGCTCACGGAGGAGACGCGCGGCATGATGGGGGAACCGGAGTTCCGGGCCATGAAAGAGACGGCCTACTTCATCAACATCGCACGGGGACAAATCGTTCAGGAGGAGGTTCTGATCCGGGCGCTCCAGGAGGGCTGGATTTCGGGAGCGGGCCTCGATGTCTTCGCCCAGGAGCCCCTGCCCGCCGACTCGCCCCTGTGGGACATGCGCAACGTGATGATCACCGCGCACTACGCCGGCGCCACGCCCCGCTACGCGGATCGTGTGACCGGAATTTTCACGGAGAACCTTAGACGCTACCAGGCGGGCGAGCCGCTGATGAACGTGATCGACAAGGAACGGACGTACAAGGCGCCCGCGTGAAAAAACAGGGCGTGCTGGACATACGCGGCAAGGGTGTCCTTAATCGAACGTTCCGCAAAGACCGCCTGCCAACAGGAGCCGGAAGATGCTTACCAGGAAAGTGACTTTTGCCACTCTCATCATTGCGAGCGGTTGTCTTGCTGCGACGTCTGGCGCGCGGGAGGTCGCCAATGACGGACCGTCGAGCGACGCTGCCGCGGCATCCAAGGCCAGCTATGACGAGGGTGAGCGGGCGTTTCGGGAGCGAAGCCTCGCCGCCGCCGTTACGCACTTCCGAACCGCAATCGAGCACGACCCCAACAACACCCAGGCGCATCGGCGGTTCATCTTCGCGTTCCAGGATCTCGGCAGATCGGAAATCAGCGCCGAACTGGATGAAGGTGAGCGCGATGCGGCAATGGAAGCCGCCGCGGATGCGTCCTTCGAGAATCTACTCGCTCTCTACCAGGAGTGGTCACAGGATTCGTCCGATGTCGCAGCATTCAAGTGGGCGATTGGCCAGCTCTACATGTATCGGGACTATGACAAGGTCAGACAGTACACGAACGAGGCGATCGCCATGGATCCGGGCCTTGCCGACGGCTACAGCACCCTGGCGTTAATGGCCGATGTAAGCGGAGACAAGGACCGGGAGTTGCAGCTGTTGAAGAAAGCGGTGGAAACAGCGCCGAACAGTCCCGACAAGGCGTTCTACTACGCGTCGAGGCTGAACCAGACCGACCCGGCGGTGGGGCGAAAAAAGTCCCTTGAAGTTGCCGAGCGATTCCCCGAGAGCGAGCGAGGCGCGCAGGCGCTGTACTGGCTTGCGTACCGCACCGAGGAGCGCGAAGAGCAGATTTCCCTGCTTGAGCGGCTGCGCGCGGCCTACCCGCCCGAAGAGTTCAGTTGGTCCGCTTCCGGAATGGGACTGCTGGCCGACCTGTACTCGGAGACGCAGCCGGAAAAGGCCCTCGCCATAGCCGAGCAAATGGTTGCGGCGACCGCCGATGAACCGGACGGCTGGGGCGCGAAAATCTGGAACGAGCGGCTGACGTTCCAGAAAAACGTGATCAAGGGCAACCAACTGATCGCCGACGGACAGTTTCGGCAGGCCGCGGAGTTGCTGCAAGACACGACGATTCCACGATTCACCAATGCCAATGTGTTCCATGAGACCAGTGCCGGGGCGCTGCACGGCGCCGGTCAAACCGTCGAAGCCTATGCGTATCTGCTTCGGCTGGCGGCGAAGGAACCCACGGACAGGGTTTGGGCGGCAGCACTTTCTTACGCGGAGAAACTCGGAAAGGACGAAAAGACAACCAGAGCCGAGATCAGGGATGTGCTGGAAGAGGACGCGGAGGAAATCGAGGACTACACCTTCGAGCGGTACGACAACGGCGAGCGGGTGTCACTTTCGGACTTCAAGGGCAAGGTCGTGCTCCTGAACTTCTGGTACCCGTTCTGCGGGCCCTGCCGGGGCGAAAATCCCGAATTGCAAAAGGTGCTGGAGAAGTACGGCCCCGAGGGATTCGAGATTCTTGCGTTAAACGTGCACCCGGAAGAAGACCAGTTCGTCCTGCCGTACGCGACGGGCAATGGATTCGACTTTGTCCAGTTGCGAAGCAATATGGATTTTGCCCGGACGGAGTTCCAGGCCCGAGGCATGCCGACGAATTTCCTTCTGGATACCCAGGGGCGCAAGGTCCTCAGACTCCCGCCGATCTCAGGAACGAAAGTCAGGACACTGGAACTCCAGGTTGAATCGCTATTGCCGGAAAAGGGCGCGGCTGGCGGGCTCCTTTCCGACGTTGTTGCACCGGATACCGGGCGGGCGGAAGACGTGGAGCCCGCTACTGCTGGCGTCATCGCATCCGTCAATCCCGGGAAGTTGCGGGCCGGGGTGCAAGCCCTCATGAAGATTGAGTTGGACCTCGTTCCCGGCACGCACGCAAACTCGGACTCGCCGGCGGATTCCGCCTTGATTCCAACGACTTTTTTCCCCGATTCAGTTGACGGCGTACTGTGGGAACAAGTGATTTACCCGCGACCCACCGAAGTAATCGAATGGTACTCCGTGGATCCGCTGCCGGTTTTTGAGGATGGCGCCGTGATACAGGCCCGGCTGACCGTCGAAGAGGATGCCGGTCCCGGAGAGCTTGACGTATCGGGTCAACTGCGCATTCAGGTTTGTGACGCCGACTATTGCTATCCGCCGGAGCGGGTACCGGTCACGGCTGCCATTACCGTCATTGACTAGCTGTAGTGCAGCCGGAAGCCGTCGACCTCGCGCAGGAAATGGTCGTGCCGGTTGAGTGCGGCTTCCTGCCGGCGCCAGTCGAAGCCGTCTGCCCAGTAGGCGCACAACTCCTGCAGATAGGCCCGATTCGTGCCGTAATTCCAGCCGCCGCCTTCGATCTCGGCGGGCCAACGCGTGCGCGCGAGACGCTCGCGCAAGTCCGCCAACGCGGCGTCCGGGACTTCGATCTTCAACGGTGTTGCGGTCATGTCATTCTTCGACGCCCGGACGCTACCGCCGCTGGTCGTAGTGCCAGGGTTCTCCCGACGTGTGCGCGTAATCCCAGCGTGTCGCCATCAGGTACTTGAGCGCCGCGTCGATTCCATCCGCCGTGCCCAACCGTTGCAGCGCCTCGATGGACCATCCCCGCACGTGGTGATGGTCGTGATAGAGGTTGTCCTTCAGGGCGTCCACGATCCCGGGAAGCGCGGCCGCTTTCGGACCGAAGCGCGCTGCGGAAAGCGCCGCATGGTGCCGAACGATCGCATCGGGATCCCGGATTGCGTCGACCAGTTCCATCGGCGCCGCGAACCCCGCCTGGCCGACTATGCCGACGGACTCGATGGCGTAATGACGCACGCGCGGATCGTCATGGTGACAGAGCTGGATGAGGACAGGCAGCGCATCGGCGGCGCGCGGACCGATGTCGCCGAGGATGTCCGCGACCTGGATGCAACGCTCGGGGCCCGCCCCGTCCAAGAGACCGAGAAGCGGCGCCACTGCCGCCGCCCCGAGCGGCGGAAAGCCGTATCCGGCGACGCAGCGCAAATCGACATCGGAACTCGTCAATGCCTCCAGCAGCGGCTCGGCCACGCCGAGATTGCCGAGCGCGTAGGCCGCCCCGATAGCCTCGGCGACGTTCGCGCCGCGGAGCAACTCGACTAGGCCATCCGTATCCTGCTCCGATCGATGCGTACTGCTCCCCGCGGCCCCGCGGTGCCAGTTCCAGATGTACTGCCAGATGGGTTCCTGGGGATCCCGCGAAGCGGCCCATTCCGCGCTTTCGTGATTCCAGCTGGGCGCCACCGGGTCCAGGTTTCGCGTGTACAGGAACTTCACCATGTGGCGGTTCACGTCCGCCGTGTTCGCCCCATAGCGCCCGTGGGCGATGTCGAAATGCACGATCATGACCGTTCCGGCATCGCCGGGGAGCGGGATCCTGTCGTCTTCGTCCAACGCGCTGCGCAGAAGATACTGGCTGCGGGGCGCGATCCCCGTCGGCCCCATTTCCAGGGTGGTGTCCTGGGGGTAGTAGAAGAGCATGACGAACCGCGTCGCGTGGTGACGGCGTCCGTCCACCATGAAGTGCGCGTGGCGTTCGCCGTCCTTGTGCAATCGGCCGTCGCCCAGGTGCCAGGCCGTCATGGTCCGCACTTTTTCCGGAGGGTTCACGTGATCGTGACGATGGAAATGCAGGTAGTAGTCCGGCCCCAGGATCGATAGCAGGGCGCCGCGCACGACCGGCTCGTCCAGCAACTCGCGAAGCTCGGGCACCATCGGCAGCAGGTTGTTGTGCCCGACGAGGCCGTCTTCCTCCAGCGGCTCGAGGCGCGCGTACATGGCGTCGTGGTACGACTTCGGAAGCGCCGACTGGACGGTGACGTAACCCTCGCGGATGAAATGTTGCATCGCTTCGTCGGTGAGCAGGATGGGGTCACTCATTGGAAAGCGTCATCTCCTATTTCGTCGCGCATCGGGGGGACCAAATATCGTCCCCTCGGGATGCGCCATCAAGGGACCAAGAATAACCCATCGAATCATCGCGTTGCCCGGGTGCAAAGGCATGGCTTGACGGGCTACGGGGCGCTCAATGGAACGCGCCAGGCAATCCCCGTCCTCGCGGGGGCAGAATTGTGCTACGATTCGTGTACACAATCATGGAGGTGATCACATGGGTTTGCCTACCTCATTCAGCGTTCGAGACCTGAGGCAGCGTTCCGGCGAACTGCTCCGGAACGCCGAGGACGGGCGGCTGGCGATCGTCACCAAGCACGGGCGGCCAACCATCCTCGCCGTTCCCTTCGACGACCGCCTTCTCGATGTCGGCGTGCATCGGTCACTCGCGCTGCAACTGTTCGAACAACGCCAATTGACGCTGTCACAAGCCGCCAAGGTGGCCGACCTGAGTGCGGAAGATTTCATGGACCTGCTCGGCAAGGCCGGCGTGGCGGCGGTGGACTACCCGCCATCGGAACTCGAGGACGAGTTACATGACGCCTTGTGAATCATCGCGGGGAGCCCTCGGTCGAGGCGAGCGGGAAGTCCGTCCCCGATAAAGAACCCCCGTTCGTCGCCGATGCCGGCCCGCTGATCGCCCTCGCCAGGGTCGAGAAGCTACAGTTGCTTCGCAGCCTGTTCGGCGACGGTCTCATTCCGCCAGCGGTCCATCAGGAAGTTCAGAGCGGGTCGGGTCGGCCCGGGGCCACCCGGATCGGGGAAGCGCTGTCGGCGGGCTGGTTGCGCGTCACCCCGCTCGCGGACGATGCGCAAGCCGCAAATCTTGTCCGCATTGTGGACGCGGGAGAAGCCGAAGCCATCGCCCTGTGCCTGGAACGGAAGGCGAGATTCCTCCTGATCGACGATGCCAAAGGCCGGAAGATCGCCCAGCGCGCCGGACTGCCCCTGGTGGGTGTGGCGGGGGTGCTGCTTGCCGCGAAGTCACGGGGCCTGCTCGCTGCCGTGAGTCCGGTCCTCAAGGAACTGGCGGGCGTCGGCTATCGCCTGTCCCGTCAACTCATCGACGGTGTACGCCGTAAGGCGAACGAGTGAGGCGGCGTTCCAGCGCTTCGCAACCATCGATATCCCAGTCCGCGGCGGACTCATCAATCAATAGAATTTGCCGGTATCTACACCGGGCCTATCGTGCTTTGGATACGGCTTCCCGTCTCGTTTTTTCTCGTTCGCGCATCTCGTCGATGCGTTCTTCAAGTGAATTCAGGCCCAGTTCCCGTCTCCGTTCATCAACACCAACTGGATCCTGGATGGGGAACGGAATGGGCCAACCTTCCGGGTCCTGGTCGAACTGAGTGCCATAGTCAGATCAGGCGCCTGTCTGGATGACAACGGTGCCCGCGTCTCCGTCCACCTCCAGGGTCTGACCGCTCTCGATCCGCTGGGTGACGTTGCCGGTGCCGACCACCGCGGGAATGCCGTATTCCCTGGCCACGATGGAGCCATGGCCGAGGATGCCCCCGATGTCGGTCACGAGCCCCACAGCATGGGCGAAGAGCTGGGTCCAGGCGGGGGATGTCATGGGGCAGACTAGGATGGACCCCGGTTGCATCTGGTCGAACTCCTGGGCGTTCATGATCCGGCTAGCCGGCGCGGCGATCGTGCCGGGACTCACCGGGATGCCGCGCAGGGTATCGCTCGAGTCGTCGTTCTTGAACTGGGTCTCCTTGAACTTCAAGCCGGGGTTCTCCCTGGCTTCGTCCGGTATCGTGCCCGGCGGG
Source organism: Pseudomonadales bacterium (assembly GCA_963668365.1). GTDB lineage: Bacteria > Pseudomonadota > Gammaproteobacteria > Pseudomonadales > Azotimanducaceae > VXNE01. The sequence continues at coordinate 1,285,946 of OY764266.1, read as the reverse complement.
TGCAGGCGTTTGCGCGCCTCCCTGAGTTCGCGGCGTTCTGCTGTCAGGGCGAGATACTCCGGCATTGCCTCGCCGCGCCCGCGCGCTGCCAGGGCGGGCTTGATCTCATCGCTCGTGAGGAAGTAGAGGTCATTCGGCTCGCTCAGGGTCCCGATGTCCACCAGCCGTTGCCCCAACTCGGCCGCCACGCGCCGCAGCGCGGGCCAGGCCGTGCCGAGCACGAAGCAGGACTCCTCGCGCATGGGGTAGAACTGGTAGGCGAACCACATCCGGTAACGGAACTGCCAGTATTCGAACGGCGGCAAGAGTTCGCGGATCTCGGCGAGGGCCGTTTCCCGTTTGCGCGTCGCCTCCGCCTCGTGCCCGGCCGGGTCGTAGTCGGCCCGCTGCACCATGTTCTTCAAGGTCACGAACATGGCGGACGGGTCTTCCTGCTGGGTTGGCTCGCAGAAGTCGAGGCTGTAGCCCTGGTGACCGTAGGTCGCGAGGTAGGTATCGATGGCTTCCAGAATCTCGGCGGTGTCATTGCGTTGCCGGAGAACTGCCATCAGGCGCCGCGCGGGCGTGGCGATCACCACTTCGTAGAGCGCGGGTGCCGCCTTGATCAGGGAGGCGATCGCGAACATGTCGTCGTTCGCCTGCATAATCCGGGATTTGAAGCCGGACAGGAACTGGCCGCTGGTGAAGTGATGGTCCGGCAAGGCCTCCCTCAGGAAAGCTTGGAGCTGATCGTCCACGGATTTCGCCACGCCGAAGGTGTGTCCGCCGTTGCTGGTCCAGTACCAGCCCTCCGCCTTGGCGAGTTCGGCTATGCCTGCGAGCAGCGCTTCGTCATCGGTGGCCGCGAGGTCCGCCGCCTCCCACTTCCTGGTGGCGTCCTGAAGCTCGGGCAGCGCGCGATCCCAGAAGTCCTTGTGTTGACGGTCGTTGGTGAAGGTCTTGTTGAACGCGATGTAGGTGGGATTGTCGCTCTCCGGCATGGTGATTGCGTGGGGAAGATTTTCACTGGCGAGTGCGGCTGCCATAACTTTGAACTGGGCGCGCTCGTCGTCGGACAGGGACTTGAGGAACAGGTTCAGATCTTGGGCTTCCTGGGCTTTGACTTCCGGTTTTCTGGCTTCCTCGTCCCGGGCACGCCTCAGGTTGGCTCGGAACTCCTCGTCGGTCTTGTCCGAACTGGTGCCGAAGATCTGAAACGCGAAGCCGTTGAGGGTGGTGTACATGGATCTGCCGGTACGGCTGTTGGCGAGCCCACTGTGAATATAGAGCTCATCGAACAGCGGGCAGGTCGGATCCGGGATGTTCTCGACGATCTGCCGGCGCACCAGGCCGAAGATCCCGGGAGGCGCCTCCCATTCCACCTCGATGGGCTGGGGCGGCAGGTTCGTGATGGGCCGCGATTGAAGGAGCCAGAGCTTGCCATCTGCGACGGCCCACTCGATGTCCTGCGGCTGGCCGTCGAAGTGCTCCTCCACCCCGGCGGCGAGTTCGGCCAACTCGGTCAGGAGTTCGTCGGGCATGGACGATGCATCGCGTTCGCCCTCGTCCACGTCCACCAGGCGCGTGCCCTGGCTGCCGTCGGAGACGATCTTCTGCTCCTTCGTGCCGATCATGGTTTCTCTGGCCGTAAGCGTCGACCGGTCGACGATGAACGTATCCGGCGTGACCTGACCGCCCACCACGGCCTCGCCGAGGCCGAAACTGGCATTGACGATCATCTCGCCGCGCTCGCCGGTAGCCGGATTCGCCGTGAACAGGATGCCGGCAACATCCGCCGGCACCATGATCTGTACCACCACCGCCATGGCCACGGCGTCGGACTCGATGCCCATCTCGTTGCGGTAGCTGATCGCCTGGGCCGTCCACAGAGAAGCCCAACAGTTGCGCACCGCTTCGAGGAGGGCCTCAGGCCCGCTGACGTTGAGGTAGGTTTCCTGCTGTCCGGCGAAGGACAACCCCGGCAGGTCTTCCGCGTTCGCCGACGATCGCACCGCCACGGCGGGATCGTCACCCGGGAGCGCCTGGTAGGCGGCCGCGAGTTCTGCTTTCAGCCCGGCGGAAAGCTCGCATCCGGTGATGAGCGCCTGGATCGATCGCGACGCCGACTCGAAGGACGCGCGCCCGTCGATGATCTCCGGACAGGCGAGTTCGAGGATGCGCACACCGAGTTCGTTGTCCGCCACGAAATCCCTGTAAGCGGCGGTCGACAGCAGGAAGCCCTCCGGCACCTCAAACCCCGCCCGGGTCATCTGGGCGAGGGAGCGGCCCTTGCCGCCGACGGTTTCCAGGGCGTCGTTTGTGGTGTCGATGGGGGTGATGGCGGTAACGTTCGTGTTCATCGGGGGGAGTCCTTGTTGATGTTCGTCTAACCTGATGGATTTCATATGATCTCCCGGCGTGCCCGGTGCGAGCCCGCCGTCAATTCGATGCGGGGCTCGCAGCACCTTGAATCATTGTTTTCTGAATGGCGTCGCCGAGGATGACACAGCCTTCCTCAAGCAGTTCCATGGGAATATTGAGCGCGGGCAACAGCTTGACGACGGGTGTACGTCTCGATTGTGAGATGAAGGGTCAATTTGCGGCGGCGCGGCGCTGCCAGAAGTCGTCGAAGCGGTCGCTGACGATGCAGGAACGCAGGGCGAGGATGGCGTCGGCGCCGGCCACGGTCCAGCGCATGCCGCCGCGCTTGAGGCGGCAGGCGACGACGTTCCTGCAGGCGCCCTCGACGACGCCGCTGCCGATGCACAGTCCCAGGGCGCGGAACCGGGGATAGTCCATGCGGCGGCGGTTGCCGGCGAAGTAGGCGCGCCCCTTGCGGGCCTCCTCGCAGCGGCCGGCGTGGGCGCCGACGGCCCGGAGCAGGTCGTCGAAGTCGCCGGCGAGGAGCTCGCCGCGGCGCTGCTCCGCCCAGACGCGGGCGAGATCGTTGTCGTCTCCGTAGACGGCCCGGCCGATGTCGAACAGGTGTTCGGCGGCGTGGAACACGTCGACGATCTCGACGGCGCCGGGGAAGTGCTCCGCGGCGATGTTCCAGATCCAGGCCGCGCCGTCGCCGATCACCACGCGGCGTTCGGCGGCGCCGAAGCCGCGCCGCGCGGCCTCGCGCACGACGCGCTGCGCGAAGGGCGCGGGAACGGCGTCGGTGTCGCGCGTGGCGGCGGACTCGATGGCGGCGGAGCAGGTGACCGAGCCGGGGTCGCGCGCCGGGGCGCCGTCGGCGCCGGTCCGCTCGGCGGACCACACCACCGCGAGCTTCGCCTCGCGCGTCCTCGCGGAACCGTCCGGCTGCTTGCCGGCCCGCCCTTCGGTCTCGGCCCCGCGCACCGGCACGCCGGTGCCGTCGAGACCGAGATACAGCGTGGGCGCGGTGGCGGGCCCGGCCGCGGCCCGTTCCCGTTCGTCCGCCGCGATTTCGCGGCCGAGCGCCTCGGCGCGGCGCTCCACCGTCTTGGCGTCGACGTTCAGGCCCGCCAGCTCGTGCAGCAGGGAACCGGCCGCGGCGAAGCTCACCTCGCCCGCCGCGCAGCCGACCATGCGCAGCACCGCCGGCGACAGACCGCCTTTGCCGAAGCCGAGTTCCCGGTCGCGCGGCGCGAAGCCGCGGCCGCAGCCGTCGCAGTGGTACCACGCGCGCGAGAGCTCCATCTCCCCGAGCGCCGTGACGAAGGTCTTCGCGCGCCGCCCGGCGTAGCGCGCCAGGCCGTCGCCGCGGTGGTCGCTTCGGTCCCGCCGAGGGCACGCCAGCCGCGGCCCGCGCTCGTCCGAGCGGTCGGCGTTCAGCCGCGCCGCCAGCGCCCGGCCCATCGCCTCCAGGGCGACCCGGCGGCAGGCGCGTTCCAGCCGCTCGAAGCCGATCCCGTCCAGCACCCCGTCCCCGAGCAGCCGCCCCGCCTCGGCGTCCAGCGCCGTCGCTAGCCGCGCCTCGAACGCGGAGCCCGGCGCCCCCTTTTTCCCGGTGCCCCGGGCGCGTCCCCTTCCAGCCGCGCCTGGCACAGCTCGTCGCCGACGGCGATCAACTCCCGCGTCAACTCCCGGAACCGCCGGCACTCGTCGAGATGCTCCCGCGTCCGCTGCACGGCCTCGTCCGGTATCGTCCAGTTGCGCGTCCTTCCCGCGACGCGCGACACCAGCACCCACTTCGGCCCGTGCCCCGGATCGCCCTCGCGCGCGCAGCGGCAGGTCGGCTTGCCGCACCGGCGGTGGCGCGCCTGCAACGTGCCCGGCCGCAGGTCGCCCACCCCGGCCAACTCCCCCAGCAACGCATCCCGTTGCCCGATGAGAACGTCGATGTCGCGTGGCGCCGCCATGGAACCTCCTTGTCTGGCAAATAGACATATTGCCAGAAGTATCCGCCCAACCCCGCCACAACTCAACCTTCCCTCACTTCAACACATTTTTGACGTACACCCCTTGACGACCCGGCCCTTGCGCCCGGCGGACTCGATGATCAAGCCACGCTCGAAGCATTCCGCAACGACCGCATTGGGATCCCCGGCATCCGTGAGATCTATACCCCAAATAAGGCCCATCCCTCGGGTCTTGATGTGGGGATTTATCTGTTGGATGCGCTCGTCCAAGAACTTCTGGACGAACTCTCCTTTTCGCTCGACTTCGACCCGGACGTTCTCTCGTTTCCAGTACTCCAGCGCCGCCGTACCGGCGACGAATGCCAACTGGTTGCCACGGAACGTGCCGTTGTGCTCTGCCGGCATCCAGAGATCGAGCGCAGGCGTCAACAACACGACCGCAAGCGGAAGTCCATAGCCGCTGATCGACTTCGAGAGCACGACGATATCGGGCGTGATTCCGGCCCGCTCGAATGACAGAAACGGGCCTGTTCGTCCGCACCCGACCTGAACGTCGTCGCAGATCAACAGTATGTCGTGGCGTTTGCACAGACCGGCGAGGCGACGTATCCAAGCGCTGTCAGCGACGATGACGCCGCCCTCCGCCTGTATCGTCTCGAAAATCATGGCAGCCGGCTTGTCGATGCCGGAGGATTCGTCTTCGAGTACCGCCTCCATGTAGTCGATGGAGTCGAAGGTGCGCATGAAGCCGTGTGGGTAGGGCATGAAACTGACGCCCTGCAGAGGGATTCCCGAACCTCCGCGATGGTAGCGGTTTCCGGTCGCCGACAGACTGCCCAGGGACATTCCGTGATAGCCGCCCATGAAAGAGAAAATACCCGTACGCCCCATCGCCTTGCGCGCGATCTTGAGTGCCGCTTCGACCGCGTTCGCTCCCGTGGGGCCACAGAACTGCATTTTGTACACGTAATCGTTGGGCGCGAGTACGTGCCGATCCATCGCCCCGAGGAAATCTCTCTTGGCCACGGTGTAGAGGTCCAGCCCATGGACGATGGAGTCGGAATCGAGGTAGTCCATGAGCTTGCGTTTGATCGAAGGTTCGTTGTGCCCGTAGTTGAGCGCACCGGCGCCCGCCAGAAAATCGATGTAACGCGTGCCGTCCGCCGCATACATGAGGGAACCTTGGGCCTTGTCGAAGACGGTCGGGAAAGACCGACAGTACGAGCGCACGTTCGACTCCAGCCGCTCGAAGATCTCCGTATCCGACATGGCGTGTTCCTTCGTTTGGGGCGTGCCACAACGCCGATATCGAAGTGAACTTCGCAGCGCTAAACCCGGTGGACCCGGTACAGAATATGGGATTCGCCCGCCAATTCAATATCTTGAACGGGATGGAATCCCCCAGATTTGGTTTTCGCACCGACCCCCTTCGTCCTGCGTGAACACAACTGCTCGATCTTTGTGCCGCAGCGTTCGAGAAGGTGATTCAGCAGGCCATCCTTGAGTGAAGCCCCTTGTCGCATACACTTCACGAGTGCGACTTTGTTTTTCCAAATGACGTAGGCCAATCCAATGGAAGTAAGCGAGGAGATAGCCCGGTACTTTCGAGCGGCCCAGATCGATGAGATACCTGAGGATCTATCGAAGCCGCGACACATTCTCAGCGTGATGAGCGCGCAGCAGCGTCGCGAGAACCAAAAACGGTGTGTGATCGCCACTGAGATCTGGAACGCGGCGGAAACAGACGCCGGCCGACGCGCCGCCCTGGATGAGTACCGTGCCAATGGTCATGTCGACCATGGTGCTTTCAAGGTCCTGGATATGTTCCTGGGCGGGGCGCGCAATCGACTTCCGCTGACTGAGATCGAATTCGCGATGGACCAGCTTGGCCTCACCGATGACGACAACGGCGTACTTTCTGATGCAGAGAAAGAGTCGCTCGACGGCGATGGTTACGTCAATCTCGGGCCGCTACTCGATGCGGATCAACTGCAAAAAATGCGTGATCGCTACGACGCGGCAATAGAGGAAGAAGGCGCCCGCCCGGAGAACGCAGAGAAACGGGGGATTGGTCGGCTCGCAGACACCGTGGTCAAGCCAATGAATCGCGACGGTCTCCTGGACCCACTCTTCATGCACCCAAGGTTGCTTGCCGCAGTAAGACATATCCTGGGTGTCCACCTGAAATACATCGGATCCAACTATCACTGCCCAATGCCAGGCTACGGCCACCAGGGAATCCACTCGGATTTCGTGTGGGGCGTAAAGGGAGAACCTCAGGTCGTGAATGCCGTGTGGATGATCGACGAGTTTGCCGAGGACAATGGCCCGACGCGCGTGGTGCCGGGCTCGCATCGCTGGGGCGTGCACCCAAGTGGTGATCTGGTAGGCGGTGAGCCCCGCGACCCCAACGCGCCCGTCGAGGGCGAGGTGAAGGTCACCGGTAGCGCCGGTTCCTGCATCGTTTACAACGCCCATTTGTGGCACAGCGGCACACAGAATTGCACCAATAAACTGCGACGCGCACAGCATGCGTTCTTTTCACGCTCGCATCGCCCGTCGTCAACCGACGTGCCCGCGGTCATCGACAAAGAAGTCTACGCACGTCTTGGCAGGCTAGAGCGCGCAGTATTGGATATTGAGTAGGGACTTAGCTGTCTTCCGGCGCGTTCTGTCTAGTCGGGAGATTTCATGAATACTCGCCTGGAATTCTTCGCGAAGAGTTCAAAACCCAGGTTGCTGTGCCGGAAGTCGGACCGGCGGAATTGCGCCAGCGCCCGTTACAGGATCCGCCACCAGGGTGCAGCGAGAATCCCCTCGCTCATTTGCAGGACCTCGTTACCGCCGTGCAGAAGCAGGCCGCCGGCGAACTGATCCCCGTATTCCTCCCGAAACAGGCGCAGTCCGGTCGTATCTGCGTACCGCGGGGCGCCAGCTTTGACCTCGACGGCCAGCAGGCGATCACCGGATTCGATCACGAAATCGACTTCGCGATCCGTTGTCGTGCGCCAGTAGAGCACCTCTGGAGTGGGGATCTGTCCCTCACGCCACACGAGCAGGTCCACCAGCACCAGGTTCTCCAGGTGGGCACCCGTGAGTTCGTTCGCGCCGCCGAGCCAGAGTGCGAGGGCCGGGTCGCTCCAATAGAGCTTGGGGCCTTTTATCAGGCGCTTCGTCCGGTTGACCGAATACGCGGGTAGCCGGATCGTCTGGAAGGAAGTTTCGAGCAGGTTGAGGTGGCGCTGGACGGTGGCACGGGGAATTCGGGTGTCGCGCGCGATTTCAGCCTGGTTCACCAAGCCGCCGAGACGGTGGCTGGCTGCGCGCATGAGGCGCCGGAAGTCCACGAGGTCGCTGACTGCCGAGAGCACCTGAAGGTCGCGTTCCAGATAGGTGCGAACATAGCCGTCAAACCAGAGGGCCCGAGCTTCCTGGTCGGGTAACTCCAGAGCGGGGACGGGATAGCCGCTATCACGTACCGACGTGCGCCAGTCAGCGGGCGCATCCTCCTCACCATCCAAGAGTGCGGCCCACTTGTCCACCGGAGTCGATAGCAGGGCCGACCAGATTCCGGGCACACCCCTGCCGAGCCGTTCCCGTCGGGTGAGGGGCCAGAGATTGACGTACGTCGCACGACCGGCCAGGGACTCGGAAACGCGTTGCATCAAAAGCAGGTTGGCTGAACCGGTGAGCACGAAGCGGCCGTTCTTGCGTGGCCTGTCGGAATCCACGACGCGCTTCACGGCGAGAAGCAGGTCGGGCTCCCGCTGCACCTCGTCCAACGCCAGGCGCGGCGCACTCCGAACCAGATCGTCCGGCGCAAGACGCGCCTGTTCGCGAACATCGGGGTCGTCGAGGGTGAGGTAAAGATGATCCGAGAGCGAGGGTTCGTGTTGCACCAGCGTGCTCTTGCCTGTCTGCCGGGCGCCCATGAGGACGACGACCGGGGATACGGCGAGCGCTTTGCGGAGCAGACCGGCGGCGAAACGTGGGATGTAGGTAAATTTGCTCATATTTATGGCGATTATTGCTCACAATATGGGCGAATATCAAAAACCACGAGACAACCGACTGTGTAGCCCAAAGGGTATTCGTCGAGATTCGAGGCGAATCAGCGCTGAACGTTGACCCTCGGTTTCCCCAAAAAAGATCAATAACCGTCCTATCCGCACACCATATCGGTCATGATCTCGTTACCCCATCAAGCCGTTGACTGCACCGCGCTCAATTCCTGGGTCGATAGTCGAAGGCATCTGCTTTCGTCGCATGATCCCGTTGACCGTATCCGGTAACCGGCAGTCTGCTGCCGTCGAGTTCTCGGTCCACGTATCTCGAGAACCAGTCGTCCAGTTCCCGGCGCAGCGCGCGGATGCGGTCCGCGTATCCGGGCTGAATGAATAGATTGACGCGCTCCTCCGGATCTTCCGCCACGTTGTAGAGCTCATGGGCGCCCGCCGGGTAGCGCCAGATGAGTTTCCATTCCCGCGAGCGGATCATGCGTACCGGCCCATACTCGTCGAACACGAAAATGCTCTTTCTTTCCCCGCCGGCCTGACCCGCCAGCAATGGCGCGAACGATCGTCCGGGCAACCCGTCCGGCACACGGTCCGCGGCGCCGGCGTAGTCCAGGAACGTAGGCAGACAGTCGTACTGGCTCAGCAGATCGGTATTGACCTGGTTTTCCGGGACATGTCCCGGCCGACTGATCAGGCAGGGGACCTTGACGCTGGTATCGAACAGGTTCTGCGGCCAGGTTGCGTTACCTTTGCCGTAGATGCCGTGATGGCCCATGTTCATGCCGTTGTCACCCATGAACACCACCAGCGTATCGCGCCTGAGATCCCGGGATTCCAGCCAGTCCAGCAAGCGACCGACATTGCGGTCCATCTCTTCGATCGAAGCGAAATAACCGGTCAGGTGTTGCTTTCGCTTTTCGGAATCGATGGTGGTCGAAGCGCCTGTCGACGGCCTTTCGAACGTGTATCGCTGAAAGCCCGGCGGCACCGGCTCGTCCAGGCCGGGCGTCGATTCGAAGGGGCAGTTGTTGTAATAGTCATCCCAGGTCTCCTCCGGGTGATGCTCTCTTCCCCACGGCCTGTGCGGCGCCGTGTAGGTCAGGGTCAGGCAGAAGGGCCGGTCCTCGTCAACTTGGCCCTCCAGAAACTCCAGCGCATTGTCGGTAAAGAGATCGGTCGCATAGGTATTCCCGTGCAACCTGACTGCACCGCTTTCGACCATGGGGACATCCCTGTAGCTCGACTGGCCATAGGGCATCGGATACCACTCCTGGAAGCCGCAGCGTGGCTGCAGGCAATCGCCTAAGTGCCACTTGCCGGAAAGGCAGGTGTCGTAGCCGACTTCGGCCAGCAAGTCCGCATAGCTCGGCATGCCGGCCAGAAAGTGAATACTGTTCGCCGGCACATCGAGATTGGGCTTGCCCTCCCGATCGTGCGGCATGCTCACAAAGTCATGCACGCCATGCTGTGAGGGAATCCGACCGGTAAGGATCGATGCGCGGGCGGGCGAACACACCGGCGAGGCACAGAAGAAATTGTCGAAGCGGATTCCTTCCCGCGCCAGCCGGTCCAGGTTGGGCGATCTGATTTCCTCGTTTCCGGCACAGCCCATGGCCCACGCGCCCTGGTCATCGGACAAGATAAAGAGCAGATTCGGTTGTTCAGGATTTCGACTAGCCATCCGTGAATTCGCGATCACTTCACCGGCATCACGAAAGCCAGGCCCAGTTCTTCGGCCCGTTCGAACAGGAAGTCGCGCGCCTTCGGCAGTTGTTCCGCGGTCAGGTGTTCGATCATCAACGACACGTCCGCGTCCAGTCTGTCCAGTTCGGCGAGATAGACGTCGTGGTCCAGCATGCCGTTGCCCGTGTAGGTCTCAATCAGGTGATAGGGATACCTGTCGACCGTGACGACATCCTTCGTGTGGCAGCTCAGGATGTGCGGGCCGAGCGTGCCGAAGCACTCTTTCAGCAACGCGCCACTGTCATAGAAGGTCTTTGGGCTTGCAATGATGTTGACCGGATCCAGGTGGACGCCGAAGCCGGGTCGGTCGATGGCTTCGACCAGCCTCAGGTAGACCCCGGGTTCATCGGGCAACAGCCACCTTTCTGGCTCCAGGGTGAGCTTCGCCTGCTTTGGCTGCACGCGATCCAGGATGGCCTGAACAGCCGTGACCGTGTCCTCGAAGGCGCGCTCGCTCTGGTTGTCCGGGTTCGGCGTACCCCAGCCTTCGGGCTCATACGAACCGCCGTGGATGACGCAGCAGCGAATCCCCGCCTCGTCCGCGTACGCGAGCTTGCGGGATATTTCGTCCAGGTTTTCCTGTCGGCGAGTCGCATCGGTCTGCAGAATGTTCAGGCGATAGGCGCCAAGTTCCGCGGGAAGGATGTTCGCTTCCCCATACGCGGCGAGGATCTCATCGCGCTTTACCTTGTCCTCCACCTCCCGCATGAAGGCGGCGGAAAAACCGTTTTCCTGGTGGTAGGTCACCAGCGCCCCCGGTTCTTCCTCGATGTCGAAAGTGGGTCCACCCAGTCTCATCGTCCCAATCTCCCAGCCAAACCAGTCCCAGCGAATGCGATCCTATTCTCACACATGGGCAGGACGCTTGATTGCGCCGCGATCGCTTTTAGAATGGCCTTTCGGTCAAGACATCGCCCTTCGCGGATTGAGGTATCGAATGCGGCGGTCCGGTCACATCGGCTGGGTGGTTGGGATGCTCCTCCTTGCGGCTGCGGGGTGTCAGACGACCGTCGATTTCACCGACGACGCCATTTCCGATGCCGACCTGCTCTCGGGCGAGGCGATCCTGGGCGAAGCGATTACGGGCGCCGAGCATCCCGATATCGATATCGTCGCCACCAACGAGGACATGCGCGAGTTCGTCGCGGACCTCCAGCAAGTTCCCAGCAAGTCCCGGCGCTTCTGGAGATTGCTCCAGCGGATGCGCGATGTCGGTGACGTGCCGAGCCGCTACGACGCGTACGCGAACCTGACGGCCCGGGAGGCATTCGTCGAGAGACGCGGCAACTGCCTCTCGTTCTCGAGCCTGTTCATCGCTCTGGCGCGGGAAGCGGGCTTCGATGCGCAATACCAATTGGTCGACATACCCCCGGACTACGACAGCGTCGACGGCATGGTCGTGTTGAACAGGCACATCAACGTAAGGGTGACCGGCGTACCCGGACGCAGCCCGATCACGATCGAGTTCAGCAGGGAGTACGCCAACAGCATTCACGACCGGAACGCCGTGGACGACCGCTACGCCCTCGGACTGCACTACAACAACCTCGCCTTCTCCCATGCGAGGGAAGGCGACCAACGCAGCGCGCTGGTCTACCTTCGCAAGGCGATCGACCAGACGCCCGACAACCCGGATCTCTGGACCAATCTCGGCGTGTTCTACGCTCGGCGGGGCCATTTCGACCACGCGATCGCCGCATACCGCCGGGGATTGTCCCTCGACGTCGACCACAGCCCGGCCATCCGGGGACTCGCGAGCGCCCACGAAGCGCTCGGACAGGGCGTCAACGCGCGCTTCTACGAACGGCGCATGGCGCATTCGCGGATTCGCGACGGCTACGCCTACTACATCCTCGCGCAACGCGCCTACCGGGCAGAGATGCCCGCCGAGTCCCTGGAACTCGTATCGCAAGCCATCCGCCTATACCGCAGGGATCACCGATTCTACGAACTGCAGGGCGACATCCACGACCGGCTAGGCGATCGGGACGCGGCCAGGGAGAGCTACAAGCGCGCCCGCATCCTGGCGCGACGATACGAAATGAATCCGACCGAGATACTTGGAGTCCAGGGGCCGGGGTGACCGGGCCCGGTGTCGTCAATCAACCGTACTTCGCAACCATCCCGTTTCGGGCGATTATTCGTCCTATCCGCTTGCCCGGGGTGGGTTTGCTCCGTCACTATTTCGATCCCACTAGCGGGTTTCTCCCGAAAACCATACTCAATACATCATGAATGTACGCAAAACGTCAGCGGTCTTGGACGCATTTCGTTTGAAAGAGCGCTTTATTCGTGCATTCATCCGGCGGTACTTCAACGATACGCACATCCTGGAGGAAATCTGCCAGGAAACCATCACCCGTGCGCTGGAGGCTGAAAAGGTCCGGCGCATCGAGACGCCAGATGCATTCGTGTTCGGCGTCGCCCGGAATATCGTGCGCACACAGATTGATGCGCGGTCCAGGTCGGTGCTGGATCTTGTGGATGAGTTTACGCCGGACGACTTTGTCGAGGACGGGCCCTCGGTGGAGCAGATTGCCGACGATCACGAGCGTATGCAGCGCTTCGTCGCGTCGGTTCTCAAACTGCCGAGGCGGTGTCAGCGAGTGTTTGTCTTGAAAAAGGTCTATGGCTACAGCCACCGGGAAATCTCCGCGAAGCTGGGGATTTCCATCAGTACCATCGAAAAACACGTTGTGGCGGGGATGAAACGCTGCCGCGAGGATTTCGATGATGAATCCGTGGGCGACCACCTCGCGGTCGTCCCCACGTCTCTAAAAGGGCACGAACGAACATGAAGCGAGCGACCCACAGCACCGAAGTCATCCGCCTGGAAGCTGCTGCCTGGCTGGCGCAACTGGAAACTGGTGAAATGGACAGCGCGGACCTGGCGGCGCTGCGCGAATGGATGGGCAGAAGCCACAGGCATGTGGCGGAAATTCGGAGCGTCGCAGAGCTGTCGGCGTCGATGAACGTCATGAACGACTTTGCGGGCCCGCTTGAGGAGGCGGCCGCTACCTTCGAGCCGGTGCTGAGGAAGCGACGAGGGAGAATGCTGTATCCGGCTTTGGGCCTGGCCATGCTGTTCGTTGCTGTGCTGGTCCTTTTTGCCCAGTTCAACCAGGGCGAGCCGGAGCGTTCGCTGGTTACCCGGGTCGGTGAGTATGCGGAACATACACTGGCCGATGGCTCCCACGTTTCGCTGAATACCGACAGCCGGTTGGAGATTTCGTTCACCCCGCAAGTGCGTGAAATCACGTTGCTCAGGGGCGAGGCGTTGTTTACCGTTGCCAAGGATCCTGACAGACCCTTCGTGGTCAACGCGGGCAGTCGCCGGATAACAGCGGTCGGCACCGCCTTCGTTGTTCGGCTGGGGGACGAGGACGTGGAAGTTTCGGTCACCGAAGGCATGGTGGCGGTATCCTCCATGACAATACGGGCAGCAGATGTCGGCCCGGCGGTAGAAAGCGCAGAACCCATTCAACTGCGGGAGAAGCAGACGCTGAAACTGCCGGCGAACGAGATCGAGAAGGCGCCGCAACCGGACATCAGGCCAATCAGCGATAGCGGCCTGCGGCATAAACTCGCATGGCGCGAGGGCCTGCTGTACTTCTACCGGTCGCCGCTCACAGAAGTGGTATCGGAAGTCAGCCGCCATACCGGGATGCGTATCTCGATACTGGACCCGGAGTTACAGCAAAGGGAATTCGATGGCCTGTTTCGCGTGGGCGAGACCGAATTGCTCCTGGAGGCGCTGACGATCCACGGGGATATCCGGATGACCCGGGTGGGCACGGACACCGTAATGTTGAGCCGTGCAGTTGACACCCAGGAATAATTGGCGGGTTTTTTTCTTCATACCTACTAGTGAAGTAGGCCGTAAGTTGTGAGGGGAGACATTTGCGGACTGTAAGAACCGTAATTCGGTTCTGCCTGCTGACTGTGTTGTTGATGACAGGCATATCGGCCCCGGCTGATGGACCGACATTCGAGCTTGATATTCCCGCCGGGACAGCCGATGTCGCCCTCAAGGCGCTGGCCGAACAAACCGAATTCCTGACGTTGTTTCAGTCCAATGATGTGGAGCAGGTCCGGACCCCAGGGATAAAGGGTCCGTTCACCGTAGAGGAGGCGCTCGCGCATATCCTCGCTGACACCCCGTTGGCTTTCGACCTGATAAAACGAGGAGTGATCGTCGTACGACCCAGCAACGCATCGGCGGCGATCAAACCAGAGGAGTCACTGACGGAGAGCGAAACCATGCAAAACAAGCAGTCATTTTTCAAACGAGCGACGGCATTTCTGGCCGCGGTCGTGCTGGCGCCGGCAACAGGCGCGGCGGAAGCACAAGCTGCAGATGCAACAGATGCAGATGAGGAAGTAATCGAAGAAATTGTTGTCACGGGTATCCGGGGCAGCCTCCAGCGATCGCTGGAACGGAAGCGCAACGCCGATCACTTTGTCGACGCGATTACCGCGGAAGACATCGGCGCATTTCCGGATCAGAACCTGGCCGAATCCCTGCAACGGGTGAGCGGCGTCGCCATCGACCGCAAGTCGGGCGAGGGCGCGTTTGTCAGCGTTCGCGGACTCGGTCCGCAATTCGTGCAGACGACGGTCCATGGGCGTGTTTCGGCGTCCAACGTCGCTCCGGGAGACTTCAGCGGTATGGGTGTAAACAACGCCAAGTCACGCGCGGTCGGCTTTAACCAATTCCAGTCCGGGCTGGTGCAGGCCGTGGAGGTTCATAAGTCGCCACGGGCGGATCACGTCGAGGGCGGCCTCGGCGGTTTCGTGGACATCCAGCCGCGCAGACCCCTTGAACTGGGCAAGCGGCACGCCGCCGTCTCTTTCGACTCCACGCGAAATGAGCTGGCGAACGACACGGCGCCCGGTGTGTTCGCGATGTACAGCGACGTGTTAACCGATAACCTCGGTTTCATGATGTCAGCGCAGTGGAACAATCGAGTCTTTCGCACAGACAACTTTCAGGGATGGGGGCATGGTAAAAGAACAGTCAGCATCGACGGCGAGGAAATAGGTACCGGTTGGTACGCGAACCAGATCAACGCGGAATTGCATACCACTGACCGTGATCGCCTGAACGTCTCCTCGTCCCTGCAGTGGCAACCGTCGGACCAGCTCGATATCACATTCGATGTGCTGTACACCAACAACAAGGAGAAAGAGCAGGATTACTGGCGGGACTACCGCGTCCGCCAGGGGAATGGAAACATCACCGAAGCAGAGTTTATAGAAGACAATGGTGAGATTATATTCACCAAGATTTCTACCGCCGGTGCGGGTTTATTCCTTTCGAACCAGGAAGAGGTCGTCGATACAGAAAACGTGAATATGGGTGTCAATCTGAAGTTCCAGGCGACAGACAACCTTGCCATCAACTTCGATGCGTCGATCTCTGACACGGAAGCGCCCATTTCCCTTTCGGGTGCTCTGATGCGAAACAGGAGCACGCAGATGACCTGGGAGAAGTTTGGTGCGGGCAGATTGCCGTCGATAACCTCGACTTCCCCGATATCTGACCCCGACTGGTATACGCTGGTTTGGGCGACGAGAGCGGGCCATTTAATCGATGATCGGCTTTCTCAATTGCGAGTGGATGTCACTTACGAGTTTGACGGGGACTGGCTGGAAACGATCGAGGTTGGTGCCAGAACGTACCGGCAGGATCGCCGTGACAGGTCTCGATATCTTGGTACCTGTAATTGGTGCGGGCTGCCGACATCGGAAAGCGGCGGTGTCAGTGCACACCCGGCAAATGCAGACTTCCTCTCTGGACTCGGGCTGAGTGCCCCGGCGAACACGCCTGCCCCCAACCGTGCGTTTCTGGCGAATGCCATGGGAAACCTCACACCGGCGGAAACTTTCGGCTGGCAGGGGCATACGGCGGAGTCCATCGCCAACTTCCCGGACTTTAGCCTGCCTTTCAACGAAGACCTCAACCACGACGACGATGGCAACGCGATTTATGCCATGGTGACGTTTGCTGGTGAACTCGGCAATACGCCGTATACGGGTAACATCGGCGTGCGCTATGTGGACAACAACACCGGGTCGGTGGGGGAAATCTCGCAACCCATCGATATCGATTATAGCGACCCACAGCAGCCTCAGATCATTACCTCCGCACCTGAGTTTCTCGACATCGGTCATGAGTATTCGGAGACATTGCCCTCCCTGAATCTGCGATTCGATCCCACAGACGACATTGTCGTGCGGGTTGCGGCAGCAAAAGTGCTGACTCGCCCAAGGTTTCTTGACCTGAGTCCGCGACAAACCGTTCAGGCGAACAGTCGTACCACGCGTGGCGGCAACGGCACGCTGGACCCGACCACCGCAGTGCAGTTCGACCTGGCGGTGGAATGGTATTTTGACGACTACTCGATTGCCTCCTTTGGCCTTTTTGCCAAGGATATCGAAGCGTTCGTTCAGCAGGAACAAACCCCAACCCCATGGCCTGGTATCATCGATCCTGAGACCAACCAACCCCTCGTGTTAGTTGCCTTCAGACCGGTTAACACCACCGGGAAGTCGGACCTGGTCGGTATTGAACTGGCGTTTCAGCGCACGTTTGCGCATCTGCTGCCGGCGCCCCTGGATGGTCTCGGCGTGATCGCCAACTATACGTTCATCGATTCCGGTTCCGATTTCGCGAACGAGTTAACCGGGGCGACCTACAGTATTCCGGGATTGTCCGAAAACACGATCAACTTCACCTTGTTCTACGAGAAGGGACCGTGGAGTGGTCGGGTATCCTACAACTTCCGGGATGACTTCCTGGATTCAAATTTCAACGCCTCGGCAAACCCCAGGTTCGTCGACGAGTACGACCAATGGGATGCGTCCTTCGGCTATTCAGTGAACGACAACATCTCGATTATGCTGGAAGGCATCAACCTGACGGACGAGAACGTCTACTACTACGACCGGCTGGGGAGGAGCACGATGGAGCACATCGTGCAGGCGTCCCATGCCGGCCGTCGATTCCAGGCCGGTGTACGCTGGAGACTGTAGTGCGCAGCTAGTGCTCTAGACCGATGGCAGCCCCTGGTGATTCGCATCTCTCCCCCTATAGTCGCGACATCACCGGGGGGCCACATGAGGCTGGTGGTCGCCCTGTTCTTGCTGTCATCGGTTTGTCTTGCCGAGACACCTCAGTACCAGCACGGGATTTCACTCCTGCACGACCTGAAATATCGCGCTGATTTCACGCATTTCGCGTATTCGAATCCGTTCGCACCCAAGGGCGGGAGCCTGACGCTGTCGACGACGCACCCGATCCGAAACTTCTCTGGCGCCGGGGGTATGGACGCGGGACCTGCCCCAGGTCTGCACAGGACCAACGATAGGTTGTTCGTGAGGTCGGCGGATGAACTGTCAGCGGTGTATGGTCTGCTTGCGGACGGAATCGCGCTTTCGGCGGATCGAAAGTCGCTGTTCATCAGATTGAACCCGGAGGCGCGCTGGCACGACGGTGCTCCGATTACCACCCGTGACGTGCGTTTTTCTTACGATGCTCTGGCGTCGTTCACTACTGCCGCGATCAGCAAGGCTTATCTTGATTCCTGGATCGAGTCGTTCGAGGTTCTAAACGACAGAGAACTGGTGATCCGCCATCGTGACGTGTTCACCCATTTCAATCTGTTGGCGATAACCACGTTTCCGGTTAAACCGGCACATTACTATGCGGGCCGCGGTGACCCATATGAAGTCTCGCTCAAGGTACCACTTGGCAACGGGCCTTATCGGGTTGCCGGTCACAATCGAGACCATGTCCAGTACGAGCGCGTCAAGGGCTACTGGGCTCGTGATCTGCCGGTAAACCGTGGTCGTCACAACTTCGACAGGATCCGCTACGAAGTGTACCGGGACGCCACGGTGGCACGGGAAGCGTTCCGCAAGAGCTTATTCGACCTTTACGTGGAAAGAGATGTTCGCTACTGGCATGCCGCAAATGACATTCCCGCGCTGCAGTCAGGTCGTCTCTTGAAGGATACGCGTCAGGTTGCCAGGATCATTGGGCGGCAGTGGTCGTTGGTATTCAATACCGAACGCGAGATGTTGCGTGACCCCCGGGTGAGGGAAGCGTTGACCCTGGCCTACGACTTCGAGTGGCAGAATCGTGTGCTTCAGCATGATTCCCAGCGCAGGGCAGTGAGCTACTTTGCGGGCTCGACACTTGCGGCGACGGGATTACCCAGCGAGGAGGAGGTGGCGCTGCTGGCACCGTTTCGTGACCAGATCCCTGAACGCATTTTCACGGAACGCTTTGCATTGCCCGTATCGACCGGGCACGGTCTGAACCGGGCTGTGCTGGACCGGGCCCGTCAGCTGTTGGCAGACGCGGGCTGGGTGATCGTCGATGGTCGCCTGAAGAATGCGCGGGGTCAGCCTTTTACGCTGGAGATCGCAACGCAGCATGCCTGGGCGAGACGGCTGCTGCTTCCCTATATCCAATCGCTTCGTACTCTGGGCATTGACGCGCGTTTGCGGCTGCTCGAAACCGTCCAGACGGTCAGGGTGAGGCAACAACGGCAATTCGACATGTTCCTGAATGACATCTCCTTTGTTAACCCACCGATGGCGTCATTGCACTACTATTTCAGTTCCGAATATGCCGAGCCGGGAACAGGGGCCAATCTTGCGGGTATTAGTGATCCGGCGGTCGATTTCCTGATCAAGCGTGCCCAGCGTACACCGGATATGGAAACCGCATCAGTTGCCTGCCGGGCGCTGGACCGTGTCCTGCTATGGGGGTTCTATCACATTCCCCTCAACATGCCGGAGGAGGAACGTTTCCTGTATTGGGATAAGTTCGGGCGCCCCAAGGACGCTGTGGCCAGTTTCGCATACCTGACGGACGGACTCGCTCGCGTCATCGACACCTGGTGGTTCGATGATGCCAAGGTCGGGTCACCCGTGGGCCTGCGCCAGTAAGTTCATTGGCACAGGTACTCAGCCCGCATACCTCACCAAGGGCCGCGATGATCGCGCAGGATTTTTTTCGCGTGCGGGTGCTCGCGAGCAGAAGCATAGCCGCCGCTTATGGCGTAGCGAGCATGTGCCCGCACGCGGAAAAAAGACCAGCGAGGGCGCGGCAGCGCGGTCCGTACCCGGCAGAACCTCCACGAAACGAATGCATCTGATTGAAACGTAACGACAATCAATCACTCGACAAGCGCCTTGGTGATATATGCGGGCTACGCCTCCCTCAACTGTTCGATCACCATCGGTGTTTTCACGTAGGCGGGGCGATGCCGTTTGCCGTCACCCCGTCACTGGCCATCTCCCGCGCCAGGTACAGCTAACGGGCGCTTCCCAGGAGGCTCGCCAGCCGGCGCGACACGGACTGCGGCGATCCGGTCCGCCGCGCGAGCAGCGCGTAGAACGACGGCACGATGAACAGCGTCAGGAAGGTCGCGAGCGACACCCCGGAGAACACCACGACGCCGAGCACCATGCGGCTTTCCGAGCCCGCCCCCGTCGCGAGAATCAGCGGGATCGAGCCCATGATCGTGGAGATCGTGGTCATGACGACGGGCCGCAGGCGAATGCCCGACGCCTCGATGATCGCTTCTTCGAACGCGCGGCCGGCATCGCGCATCTGGTTGATGAACTCGACGATCAGGACCCCGTTCTTGGCGGCGATCCCGATCAGCATGACGATGCCGATCTGGCTGAAGATGTTGATCGACAGTCCCGTCAGGTAGAGACCGAGCAACGCGCCCGCCACCGCCAGCGGCACCGTGACGAGGATGACCAGCGGATGCACGAAGCTCTCGAACTGCGCGGCAAGCACCAGGAAGACGATGAGCAGCGCCAGGCCGAAGGTGAACGCCAGGCTGCCGCTCGTCTCCTTGTATTCGAGGGATTCGCCCTGGTAGTCGATCCGCGCCTGGTCCGGGAACGACTCCCGGACGACCTGTTCCAGAAACTCCAGCGCTTCGCCCAGGACGGTGCCCGGGGCCAGGCCTGCCGTGATGGTGACGGCACGCAGCCGGTTGTAGCGGTTGAGCGAGCCGGGGCCGGCCCGTTCGTCGACATGAATGAGGTTGGCCAGGGGGATCAGCTCGCCCGTGGAATCCGATCGCACGTAGATGTTCGAGAGGTCCTCGGCGGACGCGCGCTGGTCGTCACGGGCCTGCAGGATGACGTCGTACTCCTCGCCGTCCTTGACGTAGGTCGTGATCCGCTGCTCGCTCATCATCGTCGAAAGCGTCCTGCCGATGTTCTGGACCGAGACGCCAAGCGCGGCCGCGCGGTTCTTGTCGATTCGCACCACGGCCTGGGGCTGGGTCTCCTTCAGGTCGCTGTCGACGCGCTGAAGGCCCGGGAACTCGCGCGCCCGCTCGAAGATGAGGTCCCGCCATTCGGCGAGGGTCTCGTAGTCGGGACCGCCGAGCACGAACTGAACGGGCCGGCCTCCGCCCATGCGGGACAGGCCCGAACGCACGAACGCGAACGCGCGCACGTCGGGCACGTTCCGCCACGCCGCGTTGACGCGCGCCGCGGCGTCACTGGTGCTGATCTCGCGCTCGCCCCACGGCTTCAGGACGACCATGATCACGCCGCTGTTGGACGAGTTGCCGCCCCACCCGGGAACGGCCATCACGACGACCTGCGCGAGGCCCTCGTCGATCATCTGCCGGGCCGGAACCTCGAGTTTCAGGGCTTCGCGCTTCATGCGCTCGATGCCCATGCCCTCCGGCCCCGAGAACATCGCCATGAACGCGCCCTGGTCTTCCACCGGGACGTACTCCCGCGGCACCGCCTCGAGCAGGAACCAGGCACCGGTCAACGTGCCGGCCGCCGCCAGCACCGCCACCCAGCGCTGCCGGATGAGTACGCGCAAGACGCTGATGTAGCCGCGTCTAAGCCGGGAGAAGCCGCCGTCGATCCACCGCGTCAGCCGGTTTTCGCGGCCCGAAGCGCGCAGTAACTTGGAGCACATCACCGGGGTCAGCGACAGCGCGAGGACACTTGAGAACACCACCGCCGCGGCAATGGTCACCGCCAGTTCACCGAAGATGACGCCGATGTTGTCGGTGAGGAACATGATCGGCGTGAACACGGCCACCAACACCGCGGTTGTCGCGATCACCGCGAAACCGACCTGCCGCGTCCCGTTGTACGCGGCGACCAGGGGCGTCTCCCCCTCGTCGATTCGCCGATGGATGTTCTCCAGCACGACGATGGCGTCGTCCACCACGAGCCCGATGGACAGCACGAGGGCGAGCAGGGTGATCAGGTTCACGGTGAACCCGAATGCCGCCAGGGCGATGAAGGCCGAGACGAGGCACACCGGGATCGTGACAACCGGTATCGCCATGGTCCGGATAGAGCCCAGGAACACGAGGATGACCAGGCTCACCAGCACGGTGGTGACGGCGATGGTGCGGTAGACCGAGTTGATCGCCGCGCGGATGAACACCGAGTCGTCGGATCCCTTCGAGACGTGCATGTGGTCCGGAATCGCGTCGTTGATCTTGTCGATCTCGGCCCCCACCTGCTCCAGCGTCTCGAGCGTATTCGCCTTCGACTGCTTGATGATTCCGATGCTGACCGTCGGCAGGCCGTTCGCGCGGAAGATCGAGCGGTGGTCCAGGGGCGCCACCTCGACGGTCGCAACCTCGCCCAGACGCACCAGGTGACCGTCCTCCCCTCGCGCGACCACCAACTCGCGGAAGTCCTCGGCGGACTCGTAGCCGCGCGCGAGCCGAACCGTGAGTTCCCGATCTGCGGTCTCGAGACGGCCCGCCGGGAGTTCCAGGTTTTCCCGGCGCAATGCCGACTCAATGTCGGTGACGGTGAGGTTCCGGGCCGCGAGTGCCAGCCGGTCCACCCAGATCCGCATTGCCGGACGGGCCCCGCGTACGCCGGCATTGGCAACGCCGGGAATCGCCGCGAAGCGATCGGCGATGTAGCGCTCGGTGTAGTCGGTCAGTTCCATCCGGTTCAGCACCGAACTCCGCACGTTGATGTACATGGCCGGGCGTGCATCGGAGTCCTGTTTGCGGATCTCCGGCGGACGCACGTCCTCGGGCAACCAGCGCACGGCCCGCGAGATCCGGTCGCGGACATCGTTCGCGGCGGAGTCGATATCGCGGTCGAGGTCGAACTCCAGGTTGATGCGCGAGCTGCCGTCGGTACTCGACGAACGCAATGCCTTTACGCCTTCGATGCCGCTGATCTGATCCTCGATGACCGTGGTGACCCGGCTTTCAATGACGTCCGACGACGCACCGGGATAGGAGGTGCTGATGGAAATGACCGGCGGCGTCACGTCCGGATATTCCCGCAGCGGCAGGAGGTTGAACGAAAGGACGCCGAAGGCCACCAGGGCCAGGCTGATGACGGTGGCAAATACCGGTCGCTTGACGGACGTGTCGGACAACCACATGGCTCTAGCCTGATCCGACGCTCGCCCGCGGAGCGCCGCCGGGATTCGCCTCGCCCGGTCCGGCACGGCGCACCGGGCCACCGTCCCGAACCTTCATG
Organism: Pseudomonadales bacterium; assembly: GCA_963668365.1. Classification (GTDB taxonomy): domain Bacteria; phylum Pseudomonadota; class Gammaproteobacteria; order Pseudomonadales; family Azotimanducaceae; genus VXNE01. The sequence continues at coordinate 1,263,361 of OY764266.1, read as the reverse complement.
ACACCCTCGACGACCACTTCCTGGCCCGGCGCGATGCCCGTACGCGCTTCCGCCCAGCCATCGCGGCGGATGCCGAGGTCGATCGTCGTCATCGCCGCGCGTCCATCCGTCACCGCGTAGACGAACGTCTCCATGCCGCGCTGCAACAAGGCCGTCTCGGGCACCATCAGGGCGTCGCGACTCGCAGTGGTCAGCTTCACCGTCATCAACATGCCCGGCCGCAAGAGCGCATCCAGATTGTCGATATGCGCCCGTATGGTCACCGCCCGGGTTACCGGGTTGACTCGCGAGCCGACCGTCCGAACCGTAGCGGCGAAGGTCCGGCCGGGGAACGCCGCGCTCGCGGCCGTCAGCGAGAGTCCCGGATGAACGACGCCCAGATGCACCTCGGGCAACGCAAAGTCGAGCTTGATCACCGAAATATCGTCCAGGGTCGTGATGGACGTACCCGGGGTAATGAGCGTTCCGGCACTCACCTCACGGAAACCAAGCAGGCCCGTGAAGGGGGCACGGATCAGTCGGTCGTCCAGACGCGCGACGAGGGCCTGGTAACGAGCCCGCGCCTCGGACAGCCGGGACTGGGCCTCGTCCACGTCGGATACGGGGATGCTGCGCTGTTCGAGAAGGTTCTTCAGCCGATCGTACCGGTTCTGGGCGTCCTGCCTGACGGCTTCCTCCTCCTGTAACAAGGCGGTCTGCTCTTCGTTGGTAAGCTCGACCAGGACATCGCCTTCCTGGACGAAGTCGCCGTCGTCGAAGCGAACGTGTCGGATCGAATCGGTGACTTTCGCGGTAATGGTCACGGACTCGTTCGCCTGCGTCGTGCCGATCGCCTCGACGATGTCCGCTATGGAGCGGACCGCTGCCGTTTCGGTAACCACCAGCGGAGCCCCGCCAAACCCGCCCCGAGACGAATCCGCGGGATCTTCATCGCTACAAGCCGCGCCAAGGAGGAGTATCACTACCCAGGACCTGGCCCCACGCACGCCAACCTCCATACCCAAGTCCACCTATGGTACGCCGATATCGACCGGAAGCTTCAACGGGCACTCGGGAGAAGCCGCGATGCCACGACGGGAACGCGCCCGCTGTCTTCCGCTACAGATGCGCCCGATAGCTAACAGGCTGCACATTTCTGAGCGGCTTGTAGCCGTCGATGGAGGGGAACCCGAAACCGATCAGGACCGCGCTGATGTTCTGATGCTTTCGCTCGACCGCACCACGCGAGCGACCGTCCAGCGTTTCGCGAAGCGCGCGGTTGTGCGCAGCCTTGTTGAAAGGTTCGCGGCGCAGCTCACACGAGAGCATGTCCAGGTAGTCCTGGACAGTGGCCTCCACCTCGGACTTGCTCCACTCGTGCGAGGGCATACGCCGTAATCATACACATGCCGGAAGATCAGAAATTGAGCGCACGCCAAGGGGCAGGATCCGTCGCGTGGCGGGTTCAAGTTGCGGGTCGACGTGCTGTGCACCGCTCACTCGTCATTAGACGTGAGCATTTGCCTCGTTTCCGCTCACCGCACCCAAGCAACGGCATCGGGCATGGTCTCTTCGCTAAGATCAAGATCTGCGAGCTTTGCACGCACGGCGTCGCCCATCTGTGATCGAAACGGCGTCGGCACCCTTTGGCTCTCTCGAGTCCCGACTTCGAAGGATTTCATTGCCAAGTGTACCTGACCTTGAGGCCGTTCAGGTGCGTGTAGGGCACAAGACCTTCGTGCTGCAAACGGCCAACGACAATCCCCGGCGCGACACCAACCTTCTCGGCGAAAGCCACGACTTTCCGCTTGTTCGGTCCCAAGCCGAAGAGTTCTTGATGATGTTCTGGTGGGATTAGCAAATTGGCCGCAAAACGATCTGCTTCCGCCTCCTCCGCCTGCCGGTCTCCGTGATCGAACTCCAGGAATATCTCTTTCTTGCCATGACGAAGAATGTGGCCCGCTTCGTGGAACAGGGAAAACCACAACTGGTCGTTGGACTTGTAACGCAAGCTCAACATCAGCAGAGCCTTCTGTGGTGAAAGCCACCTTGTAGCGCCACTCGCAGGACATCCGTTCGGAGTTGGCGCCAGGACCACCGCAACCCCCGCGCCCGCACACAAGCCCTGCAAACGCGGCACAAAGACCTCTGGATCTGTTTCGAGCGTATGAGCCCGAAGCTCCAGTAGCCGCGACCGAAACGCATCCGGCGAATAGGACGCGCAATCAATCCTTTCGGCCTGTAACTCTCCGTGCCTCAACCAAGCCGCAATCGCACCTAAGTTGGGACCGGCCCTGTCCGACATCCGATAGGCCGTCAGCTTGAGTCCGCTTGCCCAGGCCCTCCAGGCTTCCACGGAACCAACACTAAAGAACCTCAAGCACTCGCTGACCGTCTCTACCTTGTCACGTTGCGGTCCGATCCACCCCATTCTCCTCATCGCCGCCACTGGAACTTCATCCAGCCACGTAATTTCATTTCGGAGCGTTTCGATTTCCCGTCGCTTCGCCAAGGCAGCGCGATACTCAGCTTCACGATTCAGCCAGAATTGGATCGTGCTACCAAGCACCCGCTCGAGTTTTAGCGCAGTTGCTTCGTTAATCGACGCTTCGCCCGATAGGAGTTGATTGACGAACTTCCTGGAAGCGCCAAGCCGAATTGCGAGCTCAGCCTGCGTCCAGCTTCGCTCCTCCAACAGGTCGGCGATGGTATCTCCGGGAGGTGAGACCCAATCAGGGCTAAAGGACATCGTCACCGCCTCGCTCATTGCATCTTTCCCTAGCAATTGTCCCTAGTGTCGTGTCACACGCGTTATGTCGCTTCAGCACGTCCCACGGGGTCTGTGGCAAGGCGCGTCCCCGCAGGGAATGGTCGGCTCCATTTCCAAGGGGCGCAACACCGCCACAGGCCGCAGTCTTCATGCGAGGGTACCCCTCGCGCTCCCGGGGCGCGCCCTTCGGGAGATCGCCATGCACGCCACTGCGGCGTTGTGGCCCTTGCGAATATGCCAGATATTCACTGCGGACCACGCCTTGCATTGACGCGCATGGCGAACTCTGAAGCGCCATAACGCGTGTGACACGACACTAGTGGTAGTCACCGATCTCTACAACGATCACGGCTGTGACGCGGCTCCAGTCAATGCCGTCATCGGGCCGAATCGGAACGGGGTCATGGGCCGGTCGGAACACAAGCCTGTGTCCTCTGTGCAACCTCAGTGAAAACTGTCCAACGCGATCGCCCGTCAAAGGGTGAGGGCTTCCCGCCACGAGTTCAGTGACAACGGCTGCCGCCTTGAGGTCTGCGAGTCTTGCGCGAAGTCTTTGGGCACTATTCGTCCCCAGCCTGCGGGCGGCAAGCCGACTATCGTTACAAAGCCGTGCCAAGTAGTCGTCTTCAAAGTCGATGTCCACGGGAGCTTATCATATTTTTGTTTACCAAAACGGTAAACAGAATTTGCGTGGGCCTGGCGCGATGGGATTTGAAGGTGCGCCCCGCATTGTCGGTCACCTCATGGCCTGATTGTCGATCACGAAACCGCTTCAGAAGTTCCCGGGAGACGCGGGGCATGGAACACGACGGGTGTTGCTGCCGGAAAAAATCGCAGATACTTGCTCCGCTTGGCCCAGCCACATCGATTTGCCCGAACCTTGAGTTCGGTCCCAGGTCGTTGAGCGACCGGCGTCGTGGGATCATTGAAGCGACAGGCGCCGTTCCAACCAGGACCTGCTTTGTGCCCCGGGTCACAACTTGAACCTGACAAGAGACAGTCATGACAGACGCATTCCCCTATACGCCCCCGCCGGTCTGGCAGTGGGACAAGGAAAGCGGCGGCACCCAACCGCCCGCTCGCCGGCGCCACACACGACAAGACGCTTCCTGTCGGTAAACACTCCCTGGCAACTCCCAACGGGATCAAGGTGACCGTCATGCTCGAAGATCTGCTCGAACTCGCGGGAGCACAATAAGGAGGGCAAGTTCGATGAAGCGAAGGACATCACGCTGGGGTCGGGGATTCCCCAATGTCGTCACCGCGTGCATTTCCGTCCTCGGTTCCGCCGCACTCGCCGCGGATCTCACCGTCACAGTCGACAACATCGAGGTGAACAGGGGCACGGTGCACATTATCGTCTTCAATGCGACCAACTGGCTGGACGGCAATTCCAACAACTTCGCCGGGGAGCGGTCTGTCGACATCACCGAACGCCGGGACGACGGTCCACTGGTGACCCGCCTCGAACTCGAACCCGGCGAATACGCCGCTTTCATCTACCACGACCTCAACTCCAATGACAGACTCGACAAGACTTTCATCGGGTTGCCCAAAGAGCCCTTCGCGTTCAGCAGACCGTTCAACGAACGCAGGCTGCCCAAGTTCGAAGAGTGCATGTTCGTCGTCGGCGAAAAGGTGGCGGCGATCACGGTCGGGCTGCAAAAAGGACTGCCGCGATGAAGATTACCCTGCTGTAAGGACCCCGATATGCCGCCAAACATAGTCCTGTTCATGACCGACCAGTTGAGGCGCGATGCGCTGGGCTGCTACGGAAACGAGATCTGCAAGACCCCCAACCTGGACAGGCTCGCCGCCGAAGGCACGCGGTTCGACCAGGCCTACACGGTCAGCCCGGTATGTTCGCCCTCGCGCGCTTCCCTGATGTCGGGGCTTTACCCCCACAATCACGGGGTGATGATCAATACCCACATCGCACCCGCCTGGTGCCGGGGACTTTCCACCGACACTCCCACTTTCAGTGACCGTTTGAAAAAGGCGGGATACGCGCTGGACTATGCGGGCAAGTGGCATGTACATCAAGACCTGGGGCCGGAGGAATTCGGCTTCGACCGCCACAGGCAGGGACGCGGGGCCTGGGGAGTCGTTCCCGGCACGGAATCAACGATCGGATTTCCCGGGAGCGATTTCGCGGTTGCCGGCACCAATCCCCATTCCCACGAAGAGGGCAAGACCTGGCAGGTGACCAATGTCGGCCTGGAAATGCTGCGAGAGAGAGCCCGGGGAGACCAGCCGTTCTTCCTGCGCATCGACGACGTGGCGCCCCATTTCCCGAATATCGTTCCCGAACCCTACGCCTCGATGTACGACCCGGAATCCATTCCGCCCTGGCCGAACTTCGACGAGACATTCGAGGGCAAGCCCGCGGCGCACCTGCGCAAGCACCGGGAATGGAATCTCGAGGACAAGGACTGGTCCTGGTGGCGGAACGTGGTTGCCAAGTACTACGGTGACGTCACCCTGATCGATGACTGCGTGGGGCGCGTGCTGGATGCCATCCGGGAATGTGGAATCGAGGACGACACGATTTTCGTGTTTTCCACGGACCACGGCGACGCCACGGGCAGCCACAAGCATTTCGAAAAGTCCGGGACCATGTACGACGAGGTCTTTCGCATCCCGCTGCTGGCAAGGATCCCGGGGGTCGAGGCCCGACAGGTGCCGGAATTCGTTCGCCTGATGGATCTGATGCCCACGTTTATCGAATGGGGCGAAGGGGAAATCCCGGAGGAACTCGACGCGAAGAGCCTGGTGCCGCTGGTTCATGGCGAAAGGCCCGCCGGCTGGCCGGACAGCGTCTATTGCGAAAGCCATGGCGAAGTCTGGGGCTACAGCACCCAGCGGATGGTTCGCACCGAACGCTGGAAGTATGTGTACATACCCCACGATCTGGACGAACTCTACGATCTGGAGGCGGATCCCGCGGAGATGAATAACCTCAGCGAGGATCCCGGACATGCAGATGTCCTCGAACAAATGAAGGCGCGTCTGATCGGCTGGAACGATGCGACGAAGGACATGTTCCAGTGGAATTGGGTACGGTGGTCCTTCCCGGATCCGGTAAGTCCCTTTACGCGAGTTGCATCCCATCCCGGCGAAGGAGAAGTGACCTGATGCCACGACTGACCATCGGCATGATTGCCTGCCTGATATCCGTCCACGCACTCGCGGCCCCCAACGTGATTCTGGTCATGGCCGACGACATGGGTTGGGCACAGACCGGCTATTACGACCACCCGGTCCTTGAGACACCCAATCTGGATGCCATGGCCGAGAATGGGCTGCGCATGGACCGCTTCTATTCGGGGGCTCCCGAGTGCTCCACCACTCGTGCGACGGTGCTGACCGGCAGGACCAACGACCGCACGGGAGTGTTCACCGTTGGCAGCGCCATCAACAAGCAGGAGAAAACACTTTCCGTCGCCTTTCGCAATGCCAGATACACCACCGCGCACTTCGGCAAATGGCATCTCAACGCCATGGCTTCTCCCGACGCCGACAATCCGATGCCACTGTCCGACCCGCACAACCCCGGTGAACTCGGGTTCGATTACTGGCTCAGCGCCACCAATCAGTTCAACCTCGATCCGCTGCTGAGTCGCAACGGCACACCGGAGCGCATCGACGGGGAGTCGTCTGAAGTTCTGGTCGACGAAGCCTTGAAGTTCATCGAGCGGGCGCACAAACAGGACAAGCCCGCCTTCGTCATGATCTGGTACGCGTCTCCTCACCGGCCATTCGAGGCCCAAGACGAGGACATGGAGGCGTTCGCCGACTTGTCGGAAGCCTCCCGTGTCCACCATGGCGAGATCGTCGCCATGGACAGGTCCATCGGCAACCTGCGTCGGGGTTTGAGAGATCTGGGTATAGCCGACCACACGCTCGTCTGGTTCTGCAGCGACAACGGCGGTCTGCCCACGTTTACGGTGACAAGCGCGGCCGGAAACGTATATCCGGGCATCAATCCGGATTCCACCGGCCATCTTCGCGGGTCCAAGCACGCCTTCCACGAAGGCGGCATTCGCGTCCCCGGCATCATCGAATGGCCCGGCCACCTGAAGCCGAGGACATCGAATTTTCCCGCCAGTACGCTCGACATGTTCCCGACGCTGATCGAAGTGGCGAGCCTTGATCCGGACGACATCAATGCGGTGCATGACGGCGTTTCCCTGATGCCGGTCTTCACTTCCGAGCCCGCGGGGAGAAGTCGTCCCCTGGGATTCAGGGTAGGGGGCCAGTACGGCTGGCTGGACAACGACTACAAGCTCATCTACTACCGTGACTACACAAAGGCGATGTGGTCGACGGCGTGTGGGACGCCGAAGCGTTCGAGTCATTGTCTCGGGAGCACGAACTGTTCAACGTGGTCGAAGACCCCTCCGAGCAAGACAACCTGATGGAGAAGGAACCGGAAATCGCGGCACGAATGAAGGCCGAACTCGATGCCTGGAATGCATCGGTCGACAGGAGCGCGGAAGGTGCCGACTATCCGGAAGGCAGGGTCCTGCCCTCCGGACGCGAAGAGCCCGAATGACGATCTGGACGGTCACGCATCGTTTCTAGTTGTCCTCCTCAGTGGTCGAGGTAGTCCACTTCGCCCTCGTCGACCCAGAAGGCCAAGCGCCAGTTGCCGGAGAATGCCCACCGCGTAGCATCCCTAATGGGTGCCCGTCACCGCTTGGCCGGAGTCAAGTACCCATCCTCGCTTTCCGCCAATAGAATAATCGTATTGAATAAAAATTATCACAAGCGTATTTTCTAGTGTCATGGATGCCTTCCAACGATCCCAAGTCGGGACGCTGGCGGACCGACTCGCCGAGCACCCACACCATATCATCGCGGTGTTCGGACCTCGCCAGACCGGCAAGACCACGCTGGTGGCCCAAGCGTTGCGGCGCTCCGGTCGCCCCAGCCGCCACCTGCGGCTCGACGAGGTGGACGCCGGGGGGGTCCCCTCTACGGAGGCGGAGGCCGCGCTCCGTTTGCCTCGCAAACCAGATGCCGAATGGCTGGTCGAAACGTGGCGGCAGGCGCGTCGGGAGGCGGACGGAAACCCACGCGGCTTCGTCCTCGCACTCGACGAAATCCAGACAATTCCCGATTGGTCCTCCACCGTAAAAGGCCTTTGGGACGCCGACCGAGCGGAGAATCGCCAGTTGCATGTGATCCTTCTCGGGTCGGCACCGCTCCTTGTCCAGTCCGGCCTAACCGAGAGCCTCGCCGGCCGATTCGAGCCGGTTTACGTAACGCACTGGGCGTTCGGCGAGATGGCTGACGCCTTTGACTTCAACTTGGCCGAGTACATCTACTTCGGCGGCTACCCAGGCAGCGCCCGGTTCATTCGCAACGAGGCGCGCTGGCGCGAATACGTTCTCGGAGCCTCGTCGCGCCGAACATCGAAAAGGACATTCTAGCCATGACGAGGGTCGACAAACCCGCCCTTCTGAAACAGCTCTTCGAGGTCGGCGCGGAGTACTCCGGACAAATCCTGCCGTACTACAAGATGCTCGGCCAACTCCACGACGCGGGCAACGCCACGACGCTCGCCCGCTATCTTGACCTGCTCTCCACCGCAGGCCTCCTCGCGGGTTTGCCGAAATTCCACCCGTCACGGCACCGCGCCCGCGCGTCGAGTCCCAAGCTCAACGTTTTCAACACCGCCCTCATGACCGCGGACTCCGGATATACGTTCGCGCAAGCTCAAGCGGACCGCTCGTTCTGGGGGCGTCTGGTGGAGAGCGCGGTTGGTGCCCACATCCTCAACACGGCATCCCGCAATACCCGAACCCACTACTGGAGGGAACGGCTTATGGAAGTGGACTTCGTCCTGCGCCGCGGGCCGCGAATGATCGCCATCGAGGTCAAGAGCGGGCAACAGATCAGGCGGTTACAAGGACTGGAAGCCTTTCAGCAGAAGTTCAAACCACAACGCGCGATGCTCGTCGGCGAAGGCGGCACGCCACTGGAAGAGTTCTTCACCAACCCGGTCAATCACTGGTTCGACGACCCGTGATTGTCGTTCCGCGCACCTGCACTGAACTCCGTGACGACAACGGCGCGACCTCTTCACCCGCAGATCCAAAGCCGCTCGCTGAGTATAGGAGTTGCCCCGCGTACGTTCTCCTTGGCGATCCGGGCATGGGCAAGACCACCGTATTCGGGACAGAGGCACGCGCCCTTGGCCAAGGCGCCATAGAGGTCGATGCTCGCGACTTCGCGACCTTCGATGCAGACCATCACCCCGAGTGGGCTGGCAAGACCCTGTTCATCGACGGCCTCGACGAAATACGGGTCGGCCAGTCCGATCCACACACGCCGTTCGACCGCATCAGGCGCAACCTCGACAAACTCGGCAAGCCCCATTTCCGGCTATCGTGTCGACCCGCCGACTGGCTCACCACAGACCGCAAGCGGCTTTCGGCCGTGTCCCCGTCCGGCGGAATCACCATGCTGCGTCTCGACCCGCTCGACGCGAAAAGATCCGCCAAGCTCCTGGAGAGCCAGCTTGACGTCGGCGACGCGCAGGCCTTTCTCCAAGAAGCGAAAGAGCGTCACTTGGCGGGGCTACTCGCCAACCCCCAAACCCTTATCCTGCTGGTCCACGCGGTACGGGACGGCATCTGGCCGGCAAGCCGAACCGAGACGTTCGAGAGAGCCTGCCTCGCGATGGCTAACGAGCACAACGAAGATCTTTCGAGCATCCGGCCACCCCAAGACCCATGTCTCATCCTCAACACAGCAGGCAGCCTTTGCGCCGCACTACTCGTCTCTGGCGCTCGGGGCTGCGCTACCACGGCGGCAAGAGCCAATGAAGACTATCCCTACATCGCCGCGATCAGCCCGCACGAAGCCTGTCACCAGGCGGTCGGGTCGTACCTGTTCCGACATGGGGAACCAGACCGCGCCGAACCCATCCATCGCCACATCGCCGAATACGCCGCCGCTCGCGACATTGCATCGCGCATTAGCGATGGCCTTCCTTTCGGTCGTGTCCTGGCACTCATTTCCGGTTCCGATGGATGCGTCGTCTCCGAGCTAAGGGGGCTGTCCGCCTGGCTTGCCGTACACTCCGAGATCGCTCGACAGCAGCTCATCGAACGTGATCCGACCGGGGTGGCTCTCTACGGGGACACCCAGGCGTTCTCCCCCGAGGAGCAGCGCGATCTGTTCGACGCCTTGGTAAGGGAACCGCGCAAACTCGAACCCACCTACAGGACGGCCCGCGCATTCGCATCGCTCGCCACAGCAGAGATGTACGACGCAATCGAGGGCATTCTCACCAACCCACCGGAAGGCGCCGACGGCCCCCTCAGTGTTGACTTCGTCCTCCGCGTACTCCGAAATGCTCCGCCACTGCCAAGCTTTGCTCCGACCTTTCTCGACATCGTTCGGGACGGTACCCGGTGGCCCCGTGTTCGAACTGCCGCCTTGGACGCCCTCATCCACTACACGCGAGACGATGACTCGGAGCTTGTTGCACTGCTGCACGACGTTCATGAACGCCGATTGGGTGACCCGGATGACGAGTTGCTCGGCAAACTCCTGTCCGCCCTCTATCCCCAGAGAATCGCCTCGTCAACGATATGGAACTACTTCAAGGAGGGGAACGAACTGTTGGGCGGTCCCTACATGAGATTCTGGACGACCGACCTGCCGGAGAAGGCGTCATCCTCCCAAGTGGCAGAAATCCTCGACGCGTGCAGCGCCCGCCTTACTGAACTGGGACAGGCGAGCGATCCGACATTGGCCTCCTGCGTGGCCCGCTTGCTTGTCCGAGGACTCGAAAGTCATGGCGACGGCCTTTCCATCGGCAGGCTTTACGACTGGCTCGATGCCGCAGCGCGCCTCCACGTAAGCGAAGACTCCACCGAGCGGCGCACGCCTTCGATACGTCGCTGGATCGAAGACCACCCTGGCCGACACCCGGAACTCCTGCTCGAAGGGATTCGACGATTCCCGGACGAGCATTGGTATGCACCGTACGAGGCATTCCAGAGGTTGTTCGGGGCTGCGGTATCCCCCGACGTCTACGAAGCCTGTGCGCTAGCGGCGAAATCAATGTCCTGCACGCGGCACCGCGTCTCCGAGTCGCTGCTGAGATTCGTTGTGCAATCGGGCGCACTCGATCTCCGACGCGTGCGTGATCTGGTTGCCGAGGATGCGGAACTCACGAGTTTCCTGGACAGCCTGCTCGAGCCCACACCCCCCCCACCGGAACGCGCCCGACTCGAACAGGCGCAGCGGGCCCGAGTCGAAGAGCAGAAGCTAAGGGACAGACGTGAACTCGACGCCTTGAAGGCCGACGAAGACGCACTACGCAACAACCGGGCATCCCCGGCGTTGCTATTCCGAATCGCGCGTGTCTATTTCGGCGACTTCTTCCACTTTTCGCCCCAGAGCGCGACAAAGCGTCTCGAAGAACTTGTCGATAAGGATCCAGCTTTACTCGATGCGGTGAGGACGGGCCTGCGGCTGACCGTGGATCGTGACGACATGCCGGACGCGGAGACTATTCTGGAGTACCGCCTTCGGTTGGAGATGCACTACCTCTGTTGGCCCTATCTGGCGGGCCTGGCCGAGGCGGAACGAACGGGTTCCCTGGTCCACTCCTCATGGACATCGGAGCATAAGCACAAGGCGCTCGCCGCCTACTTCGGCCACGCCCACGGCAACTACGAACCGAACTGGTATCAACAGCTCATTGCCGAGCAGCCCGCCACCGTTGCCGAAGTTCAGGTCCAGTTCGCGGCGGCCATGCTCCGACAAGGCATCGACCCCGCGAACACCAACCTCTGGCACCTGGCATTCGATCCCGCGCACGTCCGGGTCGCAAGACACGCGAGCCTTCCCTTGCTTCGCGCGTTTCCCATGCGCGCCAACAACGACCAACTCGGGGATCTCAATCATCTTCTTCTGGCCGCGTTCCAACACGCCGACGCCGCCGATTTCAAACAGCTGATCACCGACAGGCTCTCGCAAAAGAGCATGCCGCCCCGCCAGCGCGGCCGCTGGATTGCCGCCGGTTGCGCGGTGGCGACCACCACCTTCGCGCCTGCCGCCACGGAGTTCGTATGCTCTGGTCGCCAACAAGCGCGCACGCTCCATCTGGCGAGTTTCTTTTGTCCCACAGAGAGAACGGTCTCGCCTATCGCGTCTTCCGGAACCCGCCTCCCCGCGCTGCTGGTCCGCCTTGCCGGCCGCTTCATCAATCCGAGCGATTGGATCGAAGGCATTGTGGCGCTCAGGATGGAAGCATCCATTCTCGTGAACGACTGCATACGCGTTCTCGCAGGCAATCCCGACGCCAGTGCAACCGCCGCGCTGGAGAATCTTCTTGGAGATGCCCAACTCGCCCGTTGGCACCACGCGCTCACGCGTGCGCTCGATGACCAACGTGTAATCCGCCGCGATCATGAGTACCGCCACCCGACGTTTGAGCAGGTAATCGAAGCCCTCGACGGCGGCGCACCTGTGAATCCCGGCGATCTCACAGCATTGGTGCTGGATCGCCTTGACCACATCGCGAGGCGGGTGCGATCCGGAAACACCGACGACTGGAAGCAACACTGGAACGAGGACGGTTATGGCAGACCCACCACACCAAAGCCCGAGCAGTCATGCACCCGCGCACTACTGCGAGAGCTTCGCCGAGTCCTGCCCCCGACCCTCGGCGTCGAGCCGGAGGGACGATACCCAAACGATGCCAGGGCCGATATCCGCGTCGCGAACGAGGACTATCACGTCCCCATCGAGGTGAAGCGCAACAACAACGCCGAACTGTGGCATGCGCCAAAAACCCAGCTGATGGCCAAGTACGCGAGCGATCCAGCCACGAATGGCCACGGCATATATGTCGTCCTCTGGTTCGGCCGAGATTGCACGCAACGATCACCGAATGGCACACGACCCGCCACCCCGGATGACCTGAAGCAGCAGATCGAAACCACGCTAACCGGGCAGCAGAGGCGCAAGATTCACGTCTGCGTCATTGACGTCAGTACGCGTCCCGGAAGGTCGGCTGATTAGCCTTAGACTTAGACTAAGGCGTATACCAGATCGGCGAGGAGTAGGCGCGCTCCTGAATCACGTCCGTTGGGGTCTGCTTGAACTCCTCGGCGCCATAGAAATTCGCGTCGTAGGTCGTCCAGCGCGGCGTCGGTATCTGGATCACCCGCACATAGTAGAACGCGGCTTCGCTGCGATCGAAGTCCGGGTCCGTCCAGGTGGTCGCGAGGGCTGGACTGCCGATGGAATTGAGATAGCTCGCCGCCTCGATGTCGACGGTCGATCCGACGGGGGGGAGTTTGCCATCATCGGTCCTGGCGCGGTCGCCGGACCAAGCGACGTCGTAGACCTTCTCGTGCAGTTCGCCGTTCGCGTCGCGCCATCCCTTGATGACCTGCACGCGGTCCAGGTTCGCCCCGTCGGGGTCCTTGACGGCCCTCAGCAGGAAGCTGGGCGCCGCGCTTTCCGATGGCAGAACCAGGTCGCCTCCCATGGGCACGCCCTTGCGGTAGCCGATCTCGGCCAGGTTCGGACTCAGCGCGTCATCGCCCTCGTAGTCCCATCCACCGAAAAAGCGCAACGTGATGCGCGGGCCGGTGGTCGCATAGACCTCGCGCCGCTTCATGGCGGCGAAGATCGCGTCGCGCGTGTTCTCGGTGGCCCAGACCGCCGCGTAGCCAGCGGAAGCGTAAATGGCCTGGGTCATCCGGCGCCACGGGTTGGGTTCGTTGGCGCCCATCTTGCCCCAGAAGTTGTCTTCATCCGCGGTGGCGAGACCCGTGTGGGAGTCCGTCGAGCCGATCATCCCGAACTTGTAGGGGTTGGCCCCGAGTTCGGTGGCGAAGCCGAGACCGGTCTTGAGCGCGCTGCGAACGTAGGATCGCTTTGCCAGTTCCTCCGGCGGCAGTTCGCTTGCTAGGCCTTTCGAAGCGGAGAAATTGCCCCACGTTTCGTGGTCGGCGAACTCATCGTCGGGAGAAAGGGACCCCAAGGTCTCGCTGTCGCCCTTGATCTGGGTCACTTCGACGATGGGCTCGATGGACGACCGGATCCTGGCATAGTCGCGGGTCAGCGGTTTGCCTTCGTAGTCGACGGTCCCGAACATGTTGCCGCGGCTGAGATTGCTGTTATGGGGAATGGAGATGGCATCGCTGCCGGTCTCCTCCCGGTAGCGCTCGAGGTGAGCCCACAGGTCCTCCGGGTTCGAACTGTCGTACGCCGAAAACGGTCGCCGCGACATGGTGTGTTCGGGCGCCCCCGCGAACATGACGTTGCGGTGCAACATGGTGGGAGAACTGCTGCTGTACTCGTAGCCGACAAAGGTGGTGAACCTGCCGGGATCGTTGTGCTCCTCGGCGATGGCGACGACGCTCCGCCACACGTCGAGCCTGAAGTCGTCGTCGATTCCGTAGTCGCCCCTTGGGGTTTTGGCCATACCCAGCGTCTGGTTGCCGTCGTTGTACTCCTCGAGGCTCTTCGCCCCCAGGACATCGGATACCGCCGGCGTGCCGGAGAGCACTTCGAAATGGCGCTGGCTATCCGCCGTTTTCAGCATGTCGGCATCGCCGGTGGCGAGACGCGGCGCGACGCCAAGGTTCTCGGCGTGATCGGACACCATGAGAAAGTCGAGCGGGCGACGCAATCGCGCCTCGCCGCCGCCGGTGGCGCGTATGGTCTCTCCCTTGGCGAATCGATAGGCCTGATCGGGCGTTGCCCGGGTGCCCATGCCGAATGCGTCCCCCGAAAGGTACGTGTGCACATGGGTGTCGCCCCAGTAGACGTTGTTCGGGTAATCCTGCCTGACGGGTGGAGAGTACGGCTCCGAGGCATTCGCGACGGTTGCCAGCATAGAGATCAAGGCCAGCCCGCAAATTTCACCAACTTTCGTCGCGAGGGCGTCGAGGCGCCGGGCTGCGTGGTCGCGCGGACCGCAAGGCGATGTAGGCGTACTTGACGGTACGTCAAATCGACTGGAGGGAGCACGGCCACGCAGGACGGATGCATCGGCGTCCGCAGCAGGAAGTTGGTGAAATTTGCGGGCCAAGATAGGGCGCATCGTCCGGCTCCTTTTCGTTAACTGTGCGTATCCGGGCTAGTGTCGTGTCCCGACCCGCTCACTGGAAAAAAAGCGCACCGGGGGCCGTGGCCCGCGGTGCGCTATTGGTTGACTATGGCGTGTCGGTCTGTGGCGTTCTCGCCAATCGTCCTAGTTGAGTTGCCACCTGACCTGAATGCCAATTTCTCTGGGTTCGACCATGGTGCCATAGGGACTGCCGACACCTTCCCGCGGTGACCACTGGTGCAGCGCGGCCTGGTCAAGCGTATTCTGCACATAGCCGGATACCCGCCAGGCGGAATTGGCTGACTGCCAGTTCGCCCTGAGGTCCCAACGGGTGTAGTCAGATACCGCGTACGCCTCGACGTTACCGTGTTCCACGTACTGCTTGCTGCGATAGTTTGCGATCGTCAGCAGCTCGAGCGTGCCCCAGTCTGCACGGATCGGTACATCGTAAGCCAGCGTCAGAGACGTCTTGTGCTTCGGCGAGTTCGGCAACTGCTTGCCTTCGAACTCGACCTCGATACCGGTTCCCCAGTAACGATGAACCTGTGGATCGCCATTGCCGTCAATATACTCATGGAACTGCCACCCGACTTGGGCGCCGGGAAGGCTGAATGGGTAGATCGAGAGAAAGGGACCAATGTTGGTATCCAGGTAGTTGTAGAACCCGCGCAGCGAGAGGCGATCGTTAATTCTCCAGGCGCCTTCAAGCTCGATACCGTTAATTGTGGTGCCGTCAATCGCCTGGGTCGATCTGGTTGTTACGCCACCCTCAGGATCCATCTCAATTTCAGCAGCGGTCTTGAAGCGGCCGGAGACTACCCAGTACTTTTCGAAGTCCTGGAAGAAAACCGTCGCGGACAACTGCAGCGCATTATCGAAATAAAGCCCCTTCACGCCAAGTTCGTAGTTGGTCATTTGCTCGGCTTCAAACCAGAATTCATCCAGGCCTGCGCCTTCCATCAGACTGTACGCTCCCTTGGAACCACCCGGCCGATAGCCGGTGGAGATACGGCCGTAGATCATGACATCGTCATTAGGACGATACTGCGTGCCAATGTTCCAGGTCGTGTCGCTCCATTTCCCCAGGGCCTTGCTGGGAATGATGTCGCTACCACGCACGGTAAACTGCACGACCGCAAAATAATCCTCACAGGTCGAGGTATGGTTGCAGCGGGAGAAATCCACACCGGAAAGACCAAAGGCGGTGCCATTACCCTGCTGCTGCTGCCCTTTTTTGTCTTCATCACGACGAATACCACCGAAGAATGTCCAGGTATCGTTCATGACGTATTCGCCATTGAAGTAGATGCCCATGGACTCGTTCCAGTTAGTTGCCGTGAAAGCAACCCTTTGACCATTGAGATTCGCATGGAAATTTGTAAGGCCACTCACTGAGAAGTTCGTCAGTGCCGGGTCACCCGGACAGGCGTACAGGTTTTGCAGTTTAGCGGCTCGGGCCCGAGCTTCATCATGGGTGTAGAGATCACGCAACAGGAAATTCTGTCCGCCGCTCAGGCTACCCCCGGAGCCATAAAGGGCCTCGATATTCGCTTGACAGGCAGCCGAGGTGTCGTTGTACAGCCAGTCGTTACCACGAGTACCCCGGGTACCTGCACCGAAGTCCCAGGTCCTGCTATTGGACGGCCGCTCGCCGTCCAGGTAATTGACACCCACCGTGAAATTGAACTTACCGTCATAGTTTGAGGTCAGCGTGATTTCATGACTGGTCTGCTCCGACAGGCGGGCGCGGTTGAGGCGGGTGTCGTTGAAGGTACCGTTGCCGCCACCATCCAGGGCACAATATTGGCTGGTCTGGCCCGCCTGGAGCATACCGCCCAATACTTTAGGGTGATTGGCAGGGCAGACACCGCCACCCTCACGGGGCAGCTGGTCAGGGTCGTCCAGGGTCTCCCTGACGACATCGTGATAGCCAAACTTATAGGTCACATCGAGGCTGTCAGTTAGCGCGAATATTGATTCCACGGAGAAGTTTTCCGATTCAGCATCCTCGTAGATCGGTGCGTTGAAAGCGATCTTCCACTGCAACTCATCGGGGTCGCAGATGATACCGAATTCATCCCGTGTGCCGTCGTTGCTGATGTTCGAACAGTTAGTGACCGATGGCGCGGCATTGGCGCCAAAGAACGGATTCACCTGTAGTACATCCTCGCCGGTGATGGGGTCCCGCCATATAGCGGGTTCGCCGTTGCGGTCCAGCAGGAACTCATTGACCGTGTCGCGCGCCCCCAATGGCAGTGATACCCAGGGTGTACCGTCGTCTGTCTGGTAGGTGTAGCGGGCGGTAATGTCCCAGCGGTCGTTGGTCCAGCGCAGACGCGGCGTCCAGATGACCTGATCCGGCTTGCCGCCGTCAACGCCACCGGGATAGACGTTTTCGATCCTGCCGTCACCGGTGTAGGTGGAGAGGCCCAGACGATAGCTGAAATCGGAGTCGCCAATGGGTCCGCCGAAGGCGGTCTGGAGGCGCTGTGTCGAGATATCGGTGACCTCCGCGTTCACGCGCATGTCGAAGGTATCCGTCGGCTTGCGCGACCAGAGATTGATGGCGCCGGCGATGGACGCCTTGCCCCCGGTAGTGCCCTGTGGCCCCCGGCTCACTTCGACTCGCTCCATGTCGAACGTACTATCCGTTGCGTAGCTCAGGTTCGTATAAACGCCGTCGATATAATAAGCCACGGAAACGTCCGAGTAGAAGTTGACGCTCCGGTCGTTTCCTATACCACGCATGACATAGTGACCGTCCTCACCCTTACCGCCACCCTGAGTACGGTTACCTTTCTGCAGACCAGGGACCAGCACCTCCAGGTCATCGGCATTCTGCACACCGAGTCTCTCGATGATCAGGTCATTGAAACCGGTGACCGTCATGGCGCGGTCGAGCACGTTGGTCTCGCCCCGTTCGCCGGTGACGAGAATCTCTTCGATGTATTCGGTGTCGTCATCCTGGGCGTCAGCGTCGGCGCCGTCGGCCGAGTAGGCGGGCAGTCCGAAAAGGACGAGTGCCATGCCCAAAGACGCGGTTGATGTGAGTTTCACGAGTCTCTCCATGTCTTTCTCCATTTACATGCCATCCCCACGCAAACAGCCGCCACCGAAGACTCTTGCCGCCGTGCAACGGCGGCAATCGCAAAGGCAGACGTTGGTCGAGCTATTCCGCCCGACCCTGCCAGCGTAGGCTCTGTAGCGCGGTTGTTACACCCAAAGGGAATTGCTTGCAATCCTCTAAGTGGGGTTTTCCCCCAGAAATGGGCGCGTGGCGCCGATCAAAATGACCCGGCCACGGCACTACCAAGTCCGCGCGGACCCGGTCCCTGATACCCGGGTGCGCCATTGTCGTTGTGTACGCCCCAGTTCAGGTGCACGATAGGGGGAACACCCTGGGGGCAAAAGAGAGTCAAGGATGATCCTCAGCAGCACATATCGCTTGGTCGTGCTCGCGGCAATCGTCGCGCTGTGCGGTTGTTCTGCGGCGTTCTACGGCACCACCGAACGCAGTACCAGTTCCAGCCTGGTGGACTACCTCTACCCGGGAGATCAACGCCCGGTCATCGATCCCGAGACCACTCCCCGCCTTGAACTGCCGCTGCGGGTCGGCATCGCCTTCGTCCCGGCCTCCAGGCGCTCCTGGGGGGGAGGTCTCCAACCCACGGAAGCCAGAAAAGTAGAGCTGCTGGAGAAGGTGAAGGCCGCCTTCGAAGGGGTCGACTACGTCGAAGACATCCAGGTCATTCCGTCGAACTACCTGGGCAGCGGGGGCGGCTTCCAGGCACTTGAACAGACCAGCCGGCTGCATGACCTCGATGTATTCGCCCTGGTTTCCTGGGATCAAGTCGTGAACACGGAGGACACACCGCTCTCGGTCCTCTACTGGACGATCATCGGCAGCTACGTGATTCCCGCGTCCAAGAACAGCGTAAGCACCATGCTCGATACGGCGGTATTCGACATCCGAACGCGGAAACTCCTGTTACGCGCACCCGGTTACGACCACGCCAGCCAGCAGTCCACCGCAATCGGCTCGGAAAGTGGCCAAAAGCGGATCAGCGACGTGAGCTTCGAGAGCGCGGTCGCGAAGATGTCCGAGAACCTCGAAACGGAAATCGACAAGTTCGGGGAACGGGTCAAGGCGGACAAGTCGGTCCAGATCGCCTATTCCAGGGACTACAGCGGTTCGTCCGCGCCGCTATTCCTGCTTTGCACGCTGGCACTCGTGGCGTTGTTTGCGCCCCGAGGGATCCGGCGAAGGAACCGCGCGGTCTAACTCATCGTGGAGACCGGCGCCAGCCGGCGACCGGCGTTGCGCGTTCGATCAACCCGCTTCCTGGCGGGGACAGCCGCGGCGGCGGTGGTGTTCCTGGTCGCCTCGCTTTGGCTCGACGCCCTGGCATTCGATCAGAGTGCAGTTCTCGAGGGAGAAATCTGGCGGCTCGCGACCTCGCACCTGACCCACCTCGACACCAGGCACGCGCTGATGAACGCCGTGGGCGCTGGCCTGGTGACAGCCGTCCTGCTCGAACACTTCCGGCCCCTGACGGTGCTTTGGGGTGCGTTGGCCATCGCAGCTGCCATCAGCGCTGCGAGCCTTCTTCCTGCTATCGGGTCAAGCCATGCCGGGTTTTCGGGCGTATTGCATGGCCTCGCCGCACTTGGCGTGTTCGCGCTCGCCAAACGTGCGCCGTGGTTTGCCGCTGCGGTCGGCGTGGTTCTCCTTGCAGGTGTCGTGACGACGCTGGCCGGCTGGCACCGTCCCTGGATGGCGGATGTCGCGATTCACACCCACATAAATGGCATCACCGCCGGCACCGCCATCGGGTTTTGGATTCAGCGCAAGGCGCAGACCGGGGAGTTCGCGCGGTAGAAGTCGGAATGAACTCGGGACGGATTACGCGTTGGCGGCAACCGTCCGCTGCACCTTCAACGTCCGTTCCGCCAGTTCGGTCATGCTGATTTCCTGAAACCCGATCACGTTGGGCCTGATGGTGTCGTTCAGCGGAGCGATCAGGGTGGAATCCAGTGCCGTCGAGCCATTGGCTATGCCCACGATGGAACCGCAGGTCGCACCATTGCAGTCCGTGTCCCAGCCGCCTTCCACCGAGCGGCAGACAGACTGGTGGAAGTCCATCTGACCAAAGATCATGGAGCCGATCACGACCAGGGCGTTGTTGACCGTGTGCACGCCGCTCAAGTCGCCGTAATGCTCTTCGACCCAGTCCATGTAGGCGTGATAGTCCTCGCAGTCCGGCGCCTCCGCCAATGCGGCCCGGCAGGCCTCGGCCAGTCTGCTGTTGCGTGGAATCTCCGACAGGCCGATGTTGATCAACTCGATGGGATCGCTGACGACAAACGCCGCCGCCATGATGGCGGCAAACATCATTTCGCCGTAGATGCCGTTGGCCCGGTGTGTCCAGCAGGCATCCCGATACGCGAATTCCGCCGCTAGTTCGGGATTGCCGGCGCACGCGTAGCCCCAGCCGTCCGCGCGGATCTGGGCGCCGATCCATTCCCGGTAGGGATTCCGGTTGATGCTGGTGTATTCGGGTGTCACCCAGTCCGACCGCGCTTTCTTCGGAACCGCATTGTTGTAGTTCATGATCGCCTGTGCTTCGGCCGTGCAGATCGCCGAGTAGGGCAGGCTCTGGTTCCAGACGCTGGCCACATCGCGCCACTTGAAGCCGGGACCGTAGTCTTCAAGGACCCGCAGGGCGACCAGGGTGTAGTGGATATCGTCGTCCGGTTCCATGAAAGCGATGTTCTCGCGCTGGGACAGGGGGCAGCCAATCTGCAGGTCGTCTCCGGCGTCCACGCCACTGAAGTAATAGTCGAGCGGCCAGTGCTGCCGGTTTTCCAGGTACGTCCTGATGGCCTTCCGCCCACGCATGCCCTGTCGTCCCATGATTCCGATGCCTTCGACCGGCTTGCCCAGGGCGCAGCCGACGGCACGCCCGGTCCAGGCGCCGTGAAACTTGTCCAGCAGGTCGATTTCAGCAAGGCCGCCGAGCTGTCTCGGACCATCCGGACGTTCCCTGCGAATGCCTTCCAGGTCGTTGGGCTGGACATAGCTGAACTTCGGATCCCTTGGCAGCCTGTCGAGCGCCTTGTAGAGCGTGTCCACCGCCTCGAAGTTCATCGCGTCTCTTTCGTCGTCCAGCGCAGCAACCTGTTGCTTCAGGTCTTCCGGTACGGGGTGGCCCTCGTAGTCTCGCTGTACCAGCTCCAGTTGCAGCAACGCCAGGGGGTTCGTCCATCCACTGAAAATCATCTGTCGGTTCCTTTGTTAGCCAGGATCGGAATGTCAAATCTGTCGACCAGCACCGCGATCGTTAACCGGACAACGGCACAGGAAGTAGTGCGTGCCGGCGTCAAACAGTCGCGGGAAAGGGTGGTCTAATCATCATGGTAGCAGTCGGTTGGCTACTCCGGCACCGACCTGGCTCGCGTGCAGAAAGCTGGAGCGGAACTGAATGCCCCAGTGCCCCTCGACCAGGGTCGCAATCCAGAACGTATCGAAGCTGTGATACACCGAACCGTCGGCATGGCAACGATCGTTTCGTAGCGCGATATGGACCTTGTCATTGCCGCTGTGCACCACTTCGAGGCTGGCCACGGTGGTGTGATGCCATCCCTCCTCGGCAAGCCTCGACTCGCCGCGCTTTGAAAGCTCAGCAAATATCTCAGCGCTTTCGATCCTGGTGAACCTGCCATTGGCCAGGCGGATGTGCGGATAGTTCAGCATCTGGGCATGACGCTCGTGGTCCTGCGCATTGAACGCTTCGATAAACGCGTGCACGGACGCTATGGCGGCTTTCTCAGACTCTTGACTCATGGGTGTTCGGGTCCCGAGGTTGGCGGCGATGACTGGGCGAACAACCATTCGATCAGGTCTGGATCACGGTACGCAAGCAGCCAACTCGCGTGATTCACCCCCGGGTATTCCGTGTACCTGGGCTCTCCGCCCGCATCCTGCAGAGCCTTCACCAGCTCTCGTGAAACCTCCACCGAGATGACCTGATCGTCGTCGCCGTGAAAAATCCACAAGGGGAACCGGGCGAATCGTTGGCCAAGTTCAGCGGGGGACAGGCCAATGAACCTGTCGCCGGCACAGATGGGCACCGCTGCGGCGAAGCGGTCAGGTCGTTCAACAAGCGACATCCAGGCGCATTCGCCGCCCATGGACAAGCCCGTAACATACTCGCGGCGGGTATCGATGGAGAACTCCTCCTCGAGTCCGTCAAGAATCTCGTGGATGGTCCGGATAAGCACCCGCATGACACGCGTTCTCAGCACACGCCCACCGTGCGCACTCTGAACGTCCCGTTCGGCATGTCTCGGAATCTGCGGCGCAACGACAAAGCAGGGATGTCTGGCTTGATGTTCAGCGTCGGCCCATTCCAGGGGGCAAGGGCCTTCGAGATTGGCCAGGTTGTCGTTACCCCGCCCACCGGCACCATGGTGGAACAGCACCAGGGGATATTTCTTGCCCGCGCTGTAGTCACGAGGAATGAACAAGCGATAAGGGAGCGTATCTCCGCTTGAACCGGTGAAGACCCGGGCCTCGTAATCGTTGATGATCACTCGCAACTCTTGCATGGAAGTACGCCTCCAGCGAAGGGGGAAAATGCCGGCACTTCCTCACGCGTCAGCGGCTGGGGAAGCACCCCCGGCTGAAGGCTCCTGGAGTTGATGCCAGCGCGCTGTGCCGGACTGTCTGCCGATCCGGCAACTTCAGGCGATGCAAGCACCAATGCAGCCCCAGCCGCCAGGGTGTTGAGTTCGCGCCGGTCTTATTGTTCCGTGAGATACGGGGCCAGGGTTTCGCCGTCCACCGTCACCCTGTGCATCAGGCGTCGTTCCCCGGGGTAGTCGTCGAGCGCGTAGTGCCAGGTGGCGCGGTTGTCCCAGAACGCGACGCTGCCGGCCTCCCAGCGGAACCGGCAGGTGTGTTCTTCCCGCGCAGCGACCCCATAGAGATACTCGAGTAGCGGGCGCGACTCTTCATCCGTCCAGCCGGCGATGCGCACGGTGAACGCGGGATTCACGTAGAGCGCCGGCCTGCCCGTGCGCGGGTGACGTATCACCACCGGATGCACGGCGTCCTGCGTGGCTTTCTCGGCGTTGTGGTAGCGGTCGTCGTCCCGTTTGGGGTAAGCGCTCCTGCCGAAGACGTGGCGGCTCGAGTGCTCGGCGCTCAATCCCGCCAGGGTTCGCCTGAGACCCGTGGAAAGCGCCTCGTAGGCCTTGTACATGCTCGCGAACATGGTATCGCCACCGGCGCTCGGCACCTCAAGCGCGAACAGCATCGAACCGAGCGCCGGCACCTGGTCGTAGGAGTGGTCGGTGTGCCAGCCGCCGCCGATATTGCGCTCGTGGCGAGGCTCCTTCAGCACCATGGCGACCTGCGGATGTCCCGGAACGGGCGCGAAGAAACGATTGACATTGATCGGGCCGAATCGCCGCGCCGCCGCCAACTGATCATCGGGGGTCAACGCCTGGCCGTGGAGAAATACCACGCCGTATGCCGCCTGTGCATCGGCGATGGCCTCCAC
Organism: Pseudomonadales bacterium; assembly: GCA_963668365.1. Classification (GTDB taxonomy): domain Bacteria; phylum Pseudomonadota; class Gammaproteobacteria; order Pseudomonadales; family Azotimanducaceae; genus VXNE01. The sequence continues at coordinate 1,239,960 of OY764266.1, read as the reverse complement.
CTCTTCATCGGACATGGACTGCAGTTCGACGCCGTCGATCTCCGCGCCGCAGTCGTTGTCGAAGGGTCTGATTTGCATTTCAGCTAAATCCTAATGCAGTAACGACGAAACCCGCCAGTTCGTCATATTAGTGCATGTGCCCCTCCATCTCACTGCGCTTCGCACAGGCCATCGCGGGGCTGGTGGACCGCCAGGTCCACCTTCAACGCCCCGGTGGCAGGTGACAGTCGGGCGTGAAGCGTTGCGGGTCGTGGGCCGAACCACCCGCACCAGTCCGGCAAGTCGGGAACGATCCGTTCTCCGCTGATCTATTCCGTGCGACGGCCTATATCAGATTGGCCTCCCGAAGGTGCCGGGAAACGGCGCGTTCGACTTGCTCAAAGTGCGGCACCTCACCGGCCACATGGATTTCGAGCTCGTTCGTCCAACGGCGTCGGTAACGTTCAAGACGCGCCCGATAACTGGCGTCAAAGTGCGCGGGGTCCAAGCTTCGGTGTTCCGCCTTGGGGCGGAATGTCTCGGATGCGTCGATCGGATTTACACCTGCGTGCTCGAACAGCAGCCAAAGGTCAAACAGATCTCTGCACTGCAGACGTTGCATGATGCAGCGCAGTTTCTCGCCGGCAATCTCCGCAAGCGAATACACCCGAATATCGTGGGTCTCGGGCAGGTCGGGCCAACGCGGTAACAGACCGATGGTATCTACGTTTAGGACGAGTTCATCGACCACGATATCGAGCTTCAGAGACCGCTCGCGACCTAGCGGTCCCTGGTAGCGGATGCGACGGGGCTCCTCATTGGTCAATGTCAGCGCCCGCACCGCGCCGGTCACCACCGCAAGCGCTGCCTCAATGGTCCCGTAAGCGGCGGCGAGATTGCCGTCGACCACCGAGAAGTCGAGATCGGCCGAATAGCGATAGTCGTCGAAATAGCACAACCGGAGTGCCGTGCCGCCTTTAAATACCAATCCGTGGTCATCACCTAGGCTGCCAAGGCCTGCGACAATGTGGGCGAGTACGTAATCTCGCTCCACAGTAGGCGCGGGTACCCCGTCGCGCGCTGCCTGTCGGGTGATTTGTGCTCGATTGCTCATTGGGCGACGACGGCTTGCAGTTCATCCGCGGTCCGTGGCCAGCGCACGCGCCATCGTTTATCGCGCCAAGCTACGGGTTCGTCCGATCCCGGCTCGAGGTCCAGATCCGCAGTGATCTTTTTTATGGGCGCGAATGCTCCCGCGAGCGGGTCCAGCGTCAAGGTGTCGGCCATCGAGCCAAGCCGACGGAGCGGCGCCGCGTAGCCCAAGCGGCGGGCGTAGTCGATGAGGATATCGGGGTTCAAGTTGGGCGCAGCAGTTGCGACCGCCTCCGCCAACACCTCCACCCCGCCGACGAGTCGCGGACGGTCCGCCGCATCCAGGACGGCGCGATGCAAGTCCGCGACGTAGGAATTGCCGCACCGAATTCGACCAACATCGAGTTTCTCCAGGGGCTCGATGACCACGTTGAGCCCGCGGCCGGAGATCGTCTTCGTCCGCACTCGGCGTATGGCTGCAACTTGGATGGTGCGTGCCGGGTGGACGATCAGGTCGTGCTCGTACAGAGCGCTTCGATAGGCAATACGATGCGGCATCCCGATAAACGCCGCACTGACGGAAAGCGCAATGTCCTCGGCGGCCGCAGGCGTGCCGAGCACCCCTAGCTGGCGCAAGGCATAGTGTCCGCGTCGCACGCGATCAATCAGCCCGGCTATCTCCATGCGTTTGAGGAGGTTGGCCGTGGCCGATTTAGATTTGCCGAGACGTTGCTCGACCTCCCTGAAAGTGAACGTCGAACGTCCCTCGGCGATCAGTTCGTTGGCGAGCGCCAAGCCCTGCTGTGGTGCACCGAAGGTCATAATTCATCCATCACGTGAATTGCGAACTATTATGCACAACTTCTGTGTGCTAGTGCCACCTGCGCAACGGTGCCGACGGACAGAACAACCGGATGGCAATCTATCCGGCGACGATGCGCTCCACCTTGATCGGAGTGCCCGCCTGAGTCTGGTGCGAGATGTGCTCCCGACGGCAACCTGCCTCGAGACCGCAGTTTTCAGGCGTGTGCCGCGATCCCTTTGGTTCGCGTATCCAGGAGCGGCAAGTCCCGCAGGAACTGGCGGGCTGGAACGACTCGTTCCCCGCTTGGATACGATTCCGCTTCCGCCATTTCCGCCACAAGTTGCGTTCGCCTGACCGGTTCGTCCTTCAGGAATCGCCGAAGATTGGCGCTCAGCTCGGTATCGGCCCATTTCACTTCGATGAGATGCTGCGGCACTCGATTCTTCGTGGCGACGAAGTCGACCTCCCTCCCCTCCTTGTCGCGGATATAGCAAATGCCAAGCCGCTCCCCTTCGACATCCTCCAGGCGATGGACTTCCTTCAGGAGCGCACAAGCGACCAGGTTCTCCAACTTGACGCTGTCGTCTCCGATGACCATGGCGTTGTCGTAGAAGTAGTACTTCGGCTGCTTGAGCAACGCACGCGCGATGTTCCTGTGATACGGGGGCACCGCGAAGATGACGTAAAGATCCGCCAGCAGTCGCATCCAGTTCTGGATCGTGTTGGGGCTTTTCTGTAGGTCCCTGGCGAGCGAGTTGACCGAGACAGGGCTTCCCACCCGCGACCGGAGCATTTCGATCAGGATCTCGATCGTCTGAATGTCCCGCACCGCGGTCAGCGTGAGCAGATCCTCCTTCAGAATGAGGTCGATGTGGGAGCGCTTCCAACGATTGTAGTAGCGCTCGCTACCATCCAGGAACGGCTCCGGAAAGCCGCCTACTGTCATCAATCTGCGGAAGATCTCGTCGGATTCGAGATCGGTATTGTCTGCCGCTTCCTTGACATCGAGCGGATGCAGCATGAACTGAAAATGCCGACCCGCGAGGGAATCGCCGGTCTTGCGGAAGGCGTCGAGTTTCGCGCTACCCGTGACCAGCAAACGGGGCGGTATGCCCTCGACGTCGTATATCCCCTTGAGCCAGGACTTCCAATCGTTCATCTTGTGCAGTTCATCGAAGATGATCAGCGACTTCTCCCGATCCCATCGCTTCCTGGCGATCAGCAACCGGTGTTCCGCGAGGTCGTGATTGAGGTACTGGTGATCCTCGCTCAGCATGCGCGAAAGCATCGTCTTGCCGGATTGCCGAGGCCCCGTGAGCAGGATGACCTTTCTCTCAAGGTCTGCGAGAAGGGCTTGCTTCAGGTATCTTTCCACTTCGCCTGGAGATTGACCGGATGCGACTATTTTCCACTCGACTGAAAAATAGTCAAGACTTTTTGTCAGTTGGCTGCAAAATAGTCAGTTGCATAGAGGCCTCCTTCGGATCACTCGGCCGATGCTTGCTTGTCGCGTCAGCCAAGAGTTCGGTTCTGTTTCCCCGGGGGATATCATCCAGGCGATGATCGTTGTGCCGCGCAAGGAGTCAGGGCAATGGTAGATTCACGGGAACTCAAGCCGAGCATTGTCACGCTCGAGCGTCCCGAACATCACTACGTACTGCTAGTTGCAGCCGACGGCAGCATGCTCGGTCTTGACGGCAATGGTGATCCCGCGCTGTTCGACGAAGCCGATGACCGAGTCATCTGGGATCGAACGACCCGTGGCGTCAGCCACGTCGTAACCGGCAAGGACTTGGCGGCCGACACCGGTAGTGACACTTTCACGTTGCCCGTGGGTTCAGATGACGTGACCTTTCGCATCAGCCGCGGTCCGGAAAAGCTGCCGTCCGAATACCTGGCGCACCTGGAGCAGCATGGCTGGGTGTGTCTCAACTCCATCCTTCCTCCGGAGATCGTCGAACGGCTGGAGCGGGTTGCATGCACGGGTCCCTACGAGCATCTCGAGCAGAACAACGGCATGCCGAAGATCTGTCAGGACGCCGCCGTCGGCAAGGCGGTCGCGGAACCGGTATCGCTCTGGGTGCTTCGTGCGTTCCTGGAGACCCGCGACATTCACTTGGGCCACCCGCCGGGATTCAACGTCCTGCCTCCTGAAACCCTGGCGCAGGCCGGCCGGCGATGGCATTCCGACATTCCGTATACGCGATCGTCGAGTCCCCAGCCCGTATTCCCCCGCAAGGGGCCTCCCAAGGCCTGCAATCGCAACACCTTCGTATCGGATTTCACCCACCTGAACGGCGCAACGATGTTCACGCCGGGATCGCACCTCGTTGACTCGGGACCCCCCGATGAATGGAACGCCCCGCTGCAGAACGGTGAACTGCCTTACAGCGGACCACAAGCCACGGTTCTCGAAGCCCCCAGTGGCAGCATGATTCTCTATGACGCGCGAACCTGGCACCGGGCCGGCTACAATCGCAGTGACCACAAGCGCGGCATGATGGCCACAAATTACGCGACACCGGACGTGGTACCCAAACGGGACACCAGGCCCGCTTGCGAACGCCTGCATCGGGCGCCGGCCTACCAGGAGCTGAATGCGAGAGAGAAGCGGGACGTGACAGATCTGCTGATGAAAGTACCGGACTTCGTGCCAAGTCAGTAGAACAAGCGCGCTCGTTCGCCAGGCATGGCGTCGGCGCACACGGCCGTGGAGGATTCATCAACGCAGTAGATCGCCGCTCCAGCCAAGCCCCGCCTTGTGCGCCCAGATCACCAGTTTTTCAACCTGCAAGAGACGATCATGACAGACTCATCCCCCTATACGCCCCCGCCGGTCTGGCAGTGGGACAAGGAAGCTGGCGGCACCAACCGCCCGCTCGCCGGCGCCACGCACGACAAGACGCTTCCTGTCGGCAAACACTCCCTGCAGCTCTACTCGCTGGCAACGCCTAACGGGATCAAGGTGACCGTCATGCTCGAAGAGCTGCTCGAACTCGGTATCGCCGAAGCCGAATACGACGCCTACCTGATCAACATCGGCGACGGCGACCAGTTCGGCAGCGGCTTCGTGGCCCTCAACCCGAACTCGAAGATCCCCGCGCTCGCCGATCACAGCACCTCGCCGCCGACCCGCGTGTTCGAATCGGGCTCGATCCTTCTCTACCTCGCCGAGAAATTCGGCGCCCTCCTGCCGACCGAACCCCGCGCCCGCACCGAATGCCTCTCCTGGCTGTTCTTTCAGATGGGCAGCGCCCCCTACATCGGCGGCGGCTTCGGCCACTTCTACGCCTTCAGAGAGGAGAAGATCGAGTACTGCATCAACCGTTTCGCCATGGAGACGAAACGCCTGCTCGACGTGCTCAACCAGCGCCTGGCCGAAAACAGGTTCCTCGTTGGCGACGACTACACGATCGCCGACATCGCCAACTACGGCTGGTACGGCGCGCTCCTGCTGCACAACCTCTACGGTGCGGCAGAGTTCCTCGATGTCGCCTCATATACGCACGCGGTGCGCTGGGCCGAGGAAATCGAGGCGCGCCCGGGCGTGCAGCGCGGCCGGCGGGTCAACAGGCCCTGGGGACCGGAAGAGGAGCAGGTGGCGGAACGGCATGGGCCGGAGGATTTCGAGTCATAGGGCTCGGGCACTCAGAGGTCAAGCCTGAGTGACTACGCCACGCCTTTGCTTGGGCGAGATACCGTCGATGCGATTACGACCGTTTAGGTTTGCGGTCCCTGCGGAACGATGTGCCTTGCCATGCTCAGGCGCTCCTCAACCTCGAAGCCGAGCGCCTCGTAGAATCCGCGAACTTCGGAGTTTGTGCGCCGAATCTGAAGATTGACTTTTGTGCAGCCGGCAGTCCGTAACGCACTGATGGCATGACGGACAAGAGCCGCGGCTACACCTCGATGCTGGTACTCCGGCAAGACAGCCACTTTGTGCAGCCAACCGCGGTGACCATCGTATCCCGCCATCGCGGTGCCGACTACAGCATCTTCTTCAACCGCGACCAACAGCATGTCGTCCTGCACTGCGAGCTTGGCGTCGAATACCGTAAGCGGCGCGTTGTGCGGAGGATCATCGGGGAAGACCGTTTCCCATAGTTGGCAGACGTTGGAACGGTCGTTGCCGGTAGCGGGTCTTATGATCATGTTGGGCGACCTTCATCCTCTTGGGTGTTTGATGTTCGCTCCGCGACAATGAAGCCGACTTCATAGTCGCCAAGACGACGGTGGTCGTAATCTGGCCGGTGGACAGCCCATCTCCCCACCGATCACGCGGCTTGTTCCATACGCTGGTGCTGCTTCACCGTGCCGGTTGAATCATCCAATTTGACGACCTCGAAGCAGCCTGCGCCATCGATCTCCATGCTCCGTGCGGCGCCCGTCCCGCCCGCCCGACCTATCGGTGTTTGCGTATTCTAAGTGATTACCGATCTTGCAGCATGCAAATAATGTATACATAACAATTAGTTAATATCTAGATGTGGTGGAGGCGGCGGGAGTTGAACCCGCGTCCGCCGGCACTCGGTCTTCGGCTCTACATGCATAGTTTCGTCTATTGCTTTAGCCCCTTCGACGACCCGGCGAACAGGGTGTCGATGAGCGATCCCCTAAGTTTTAGCGTTCGGCACCGGAGCGCTTGCCTCGCGCGATCCTGTGAACTTGCCCCCCCGATGTCACGCCACAGGCATCGAGACATCGGGGTTAGCCGTCAAGCGGCTAGGGCGTAGTTTTCGTCGTTGGCAACTATAAAAAGTTGCAGCGATTGATTAACGAGAGTCACTACCCTCTCGGCATGCACCTTGGACGTCATTACCGCCGTCGAAACCGCATCGCCCCCAAATTTTTCGCTGCTCCTGCAGGAAAAGGGCGCCGAGTATAGCAGGGTCGAATCCGGGCCGCACAGGCTACAATGCGCACGGCGGCGGACTCGGGCGAATGCGGGAAATATCAATCAAGTTGTTGATTCTACTGGTTTCTCTGGGGGCCAGTGCGGATCCGTCGGAACGCATCCAGCAGTACGCCGAGCGGGCTGCAGAGTATGTCGAAGCGCGCAACTATGCTCTGGCGCGCGCATACCTCGAACCCGTGCTGATCAGTCCGTGGATCAGCCGCGAGGGACGCGCGCGCGCTTACGTGACGCGGGCGTTCACGTTCGAAGCGGAGCGGCTGTACGTATCGGCTGCGCTCGACTACGTGCGCGCGCTGGAGTTCGATCCCGATCAGACGGCGGCGCTCTCGGCACTTTCCTATCTCTACGACCAAGGGCTCGGCGTTGCGCAGAACAAGGACGAGGCGTTGCTTCTTGTTGCGCGCGAAGCGGCGCAGCGTGGCGACGGCTATTCGCGGGTCTACGTCGGCGTGGCGCTCATGGATGAGGACATCGACGAAGGGAGGGACTGGCTATTGCGGGCGGCCGAGGACGGCTATCAGCCCGCTTATGAATACTTGGCGCAGAGTTTTCGGGGCACGGTCGCCGATGAGCCAGACCCGGAAGAGGCAAGGCGCTGGTACGAAGCCGCGGCGGAAGAAGGAAGCATCGCCGCCTCGCTTGCGATCGCGTACATGTATCGAGACGGCGAATTCGGCGAACCGGACAGCAAGGAAGCCGCCCGCCGCTTCTCGATCCTCGCCGAGGAAGGTTCCGCGGATGCCAAGGCGGCGCTGGCGCACCTGCATCTTTTCGACGACGAGGTGGATCGGGATGTCGCCCGCGCATTGGCGCTGTACAACGAAGCGGCGGAACAGGAGGTCACGAGCGCGTATACCGCGCTCGGCTACCTGTACGAAACCGGGACAGGCACGGACGTCGACCTCGAGACCGCCAGGAACTGGTACCGCCGCGCGGCCGAAGAGGACGATCCCGTCGCACAATACCGGCTGGCGAGCCTCATCTTCGAGCCCGCGCAGGAGGACAGGATCGCGACCGCCCTTTACTGGTTTGAGCGGGCCGCGAGCGTCGGGCACGCCGACAGCGAAAACAACGCGGCATGGATTCTCGCGACGTCAAGGCACGACCGCATCCGAAACGGCGTCCTCGCGTTGCACCTGGCGCAGCGCGCCGTCGCCCAGGACGAGAGTCCCGGCACGCTCGACACCCTGGCCGCGGCCTACGCCGAGAAAGGCGACTTCGCGCGCGCCGTTGCGACCCAGCGCAGCGCCATCTCCGCCATTTCCGCGGAAACCGAGAATCTGCGCGAGGAGTTGATGGGCAGGCTCGCGAAATACGAGGCGCGCGAGCCCTGGCGCGAATGAAAACAGGACCGTGGCACGGACGGGCACCAAGGCACCGGCAAGACCGATGACCGCAGATCGCTACACCTGAAGTACGTAACGCAAGCGGCCAAGCGCCTTCCTGTGGCTGCGTGGACTCATCTGTACAGCTTCCATCGATGGCAAAGCAATTGGCAACCGGAGCGCCGTTGGCGCCATGTACCCGATACCGCGACTGTCTTCTTGCCGCAACAGAATCCATGGAGTACAACTCGGCCAGTCAGCTACCTTGAGGAAAGGAAATCTCCATGGGCGTCGTCCAGGTCACCGTCACCATCCGTAATCCGGCCGAACCCGAGCGGTCCTGGGACGGCTTGTTCCTGGTCGATATGGGATCGACCGACTGTGTCGTCCCAGGTCGCGCTCTGCGAGAAATCGGCATACAGCCGAAGGGACGTCGAACTTACGAACTTGCGGATGGCCGCGAGGAGACCGTGGACATCGCCGTTGCCGAAGTCGAGTTCATGGGCGAGATCGTCGGGGCCACCGTCGGTTTCGGCAACGACCACATCGAGCCGATTCTCGGACTAACCGCACTGGAATCCGTCGGTATCGAGATCGATCCAGTCTCGCAACGCCTGAAGCGCAGGCCGTCCGTCCGCATGAAGGGCCGCATCGCGCGACGACCCGACCAAAACAGGTTCGCCGCCGCATAGCACTTTGCCGACGGACCGATTCTTGATACTTCGGCGTGGTCTGCGCCCAGTCCGCACCGAGGACACGTCCCGATTCACTCCAGGATCGTGGCGAGGCGGGCGAGCACCTCGTCCATGACCGCGTCCGGCACTGCTTCGAGGCGTGTCCCGTTGCGGGCCCTCATATCGAGCGAGCGCGGCTGATCGCAACGGATGACACCAACAGTGCGGAAAGCACGAGGCGGGTCCAGCGCGGGCCTACCAGTGTTTGCTTAACCGGCGCCCTTCGCACCCTGGACTTCAATTGCTCCGGACCCATCTGCCCAGCCTCTCCAGTTCTTCGCGCGGCATGGCGGGGTCGAACGGAATGTAGAGGGCGTCGGACAGCCGGTCGGCGCCGGGCGTTGCAGTCTCCCCGTCGGACACGGCGGACAAGCGTCCCGACATGGCATCGAAACCACGATCACGGAGCGAGGCGGACAGCGTTACGGGATCGTCCGAGAGCACCGGGAACATCCAGTAGCCGTGCGGCTCGGCCGCGCGTCCTGGAACTTCTACATCGGGTCCGAGTGCCGCCATCAAAGTGCGGCCAGCCTCGACGCGTCGGGCAACCGGTGCGGATCCCCGTTCCAGCCTGCGGTCGAGCATTCCGAGTAGCGCCGCGCACGGACGCCGGCGGATGCTCGCGATGAACGCGTTATTGGCCACGTTCCGGGTCAGGCCGTGGATCCATTGGCTCGAGTCCGCGCCAAGGGCATTGGCCATGGCAATGACGATGCCGAACGCGCGCGGATGCGATGCGGCCTTCAAGACCCCGTAGAGCAGGACGCGACGGAGATACTCGCCCGTGGGCTGGACGGCGTCCCGGGCGGAGATGCGTTTCATCGCGGCGCATGTCTCCGGGTCGCGCACCCGCGCCAGCGCACCGCCGAGGGCGGTGGCCGTCTTCATGGGTCCGAAGGAGAACAGCGAGAGGTCCGCTTGCGGATGGCCGGTCCAGTCCGGACCCGTGTAGGCCTGGGCGCAGTCCTCCACGACCACGAAGCCGTGACGTCGCGCGATTTCGACCGCAGGACCCAGATCGACGCGCCCGCCAAAGAGGTGCGCGAGCACGACTGCCCGCGTGCGCGGGGTCACGCATTGCTCAAGCGCGCCAACGTCCCAGGCCGCTGTCGTCGGATCGATGTCGAGTGGAACCGGGCGCAATCCGTGATGCCGGGCGACGCGGGGCATGTCCGGCACGGTCAACGCGGAAAAGACGATCTCGGAGCCGGCTTCCCAGCGTTGCGCCCGCAGGTACAGGTCGAACGCGGAGCGGACCGTCAGGCACGCGAGGCTGTCCGACTCCGTCGACCACAGGCGCTCCACCCGCCTGGAGACTTCATGCACTGGCGGCGGCGACAGGCACGCGCCAAGAGCAAAGATCCAGTCCGCCCAATCCAGGTCGATGTCCTTGCAGGGCCACGTGGCGAGCGTGTTCAGCGTTCCGACGTCCGGAGGTGTTTCGGCACCACCGCCCTTTCGATTCCCTCGAATGCCAGTTCTGTCACCACGGCGAGAAGCGCCGCCGGGATCGCACCCTGCATGATCAGGCCGGTGTCGTTCAGGCTCAGACCCGTGACAATGGGGTCGCCCAACCCGCCGGCGCCGATGAACGCCGCGAGCGTCGCCGTGCCGATGCAGATCACCGCCGCCGTGCGAATGCCGGCCAGCATGCTCGGCATCGACAGCGGCACGAATACGTGGCGCAACTCCTGGCCTCGCGTCAATCCCATCGCCCTGGAGACGCGCTGCAACACCGGATCGACGGTGACCAGCGCGGTGACGGTGTTGCGGACGATGGGTAGCAGGGAATAAAGGAATAGCGCCGCGATGGCGGGTACGACGCCGATGCCGAATAGCGGAATCATGAGCGCCAGCAGCGCGATGGATGGAATCGTCTGCATCAGTCCGGTCATGTAGACCACCACGCGCGACAGCCAGGCGATGCGGAACACGATGAGACCGAGGGCGATGCCGACGCAGGTCGCCGCGGCCAGCGCGATGGCGGTCAGCAGGACGTGCCGGGCCGTGTTCCGGCGCAGTTGCTGCCAGAAACGGGATCCAACCGCATCGGTCTCCACGCCGATGCCGTCGAGGTAGCCGGCGGCGGCTTCGGCAAAGTCCGCTCCCCCGAACATGACCGAGGCATTTATCGCCTGCATGCCCGCGTCGTCAAGGGTGTTCGCCACGAGCCCGAGCCTTGCCTTCGCGGACGCGGGCAGGTCCGCGCGCACCAGCGGGGCGGCCAGGTAGCTGGGAAAGAAGTCCCTGTCATCGGCCAGCACCTTGAGATCGTAGCGCGTCAACTCGCCGTCCGTGGAGTAGGCGTCCGTGACATGGATGGCGCCATCCGCCAGCGCCTGGTAGGCCAGTCCGTGCTCGATCCCCTGCGGCACCCACTCGAATCCGTAGACGCGGGAGAGACCCGGCCAGCCGTCCTCGCGTTCGAGAAACTCGTGGCTCACGGCGACCTTGAGATCGTCGCCCGCCGCGAGGTCGGAGATCGTATTCAGGTCGAGGTCCTCGGCGAACGCGCGCGGCAACGCCAGCGCGTAGGTATTGTTGAAGCCGAACGGCGGCAGCAGTTGCAGTCCAAGGGGGGCGATGGCCGCGTTCAGATCATCGAAGCCGAGCTTCGCTTCGGACTTCAGGATGGCCTGCGACAGGGTGCCGGTATATTCGATGTAGACGTCGATCTCCCCGGCCACGAGCGCCTCGTAGCAGATCAGGGTGCCGCCGAGGCCCATGCGGCGCTCCACCTCGAACCCGCCGGACTCGAGCAGTTGGGCGGCCACTTCACCCAGGATGTAGGACTCGTTGAAGTTCTTGCTCGCGACGACGATGGGTTCCGCCGCACTCGCCGCTCCGTACAGCGCGAACAGAATGGTCGACAGGCGGCCAATCACAGGTGCGTTGCCACGAGGCGGGCGACGTAGCCCGGGCGCGGCGCCGCCAGCACCGCCGGGGTCTCTCCAGCCTGCAGAACTTCGCCCGATCCGACGATGACCAGGTGTTGCGCCAGCTTCACTGCCTCGCGCATGTCGTGGGTGACCAGGAGCGCGCTCACGCCTTCGTGCCTTTGCGCGTGAACGAACTGCTCGTACAGTTCTATCCGCGTGATGGGGTCGACCGCCGAGAACGGTTCGTCGAGCAGCAGGAGGCCCGGTTTCAGCATGAGGGCCCGGCACAGCCCGACGCGCTGCTGCTGGCCGCCGGAGAGCTGATTCGGGTACCGGTCGGCCAGGGACGTGTCGAGACCCATCTCCTCCAGCAGTTCCGCGAAGCGGGCTTCGATGGCGTCGCGCGACCAACCTTCGAGCCTCGCGAGCAAGTCGACGTTCTGACGCACCGTCATGTGAGGGAACAGGCCCGCGCCCTGCACGGCGTAGCCAATGCGACGGCGGAATGCCTCGATGCCTTCCGCGGGAACCTCTTCGCCCAGCACCTGAACGGTGCCTTGGTTCGGTCGCAGGACACCGTTCACGAGTTGCAGCAGCGTCGTCTTTCCGCTGCCGCTCTCGCCCACGATGGCGGTCGTTTCACCGGACGGGCACGAGAAGGTGATGTCGCGAAACACCCAGTCGCCGGCAAAGCGCTTGCCTACGCTCGAGAAACTGACGCAGGAGTCAGTCATTCGAGGGTGCGGCGCTCGAGTTCCAGGCCGTACGCTTGCAGCGCGCCCAGGATCTCGCCGTCGCCCTCGCTGTCGGCCAGTCTTTCCTCCACATCGCGCCGATACTCGGCAACGGTCAGTCGCCTGGGATGTTCCATGGTCAGTCGGTCGACGACGTGGCGTCGCCAAGCCTCTCGATGAGAGGCGTCCAGAGACTCCGGACGCAGGCGTGCACGCAACCGGTAGGCAAGCGCCTGCAGGCGGGCATCGGTGAAGGAAATGTCCGGCCAGGGGCCCCCGGAGCGCAGTTCGCGCCGGAGGTTCTCACAGCGGAGCCGGTCCGCATCCGACGTAAAGCCTTCGTATAGGCGTTCCTCCACATCGCGGGTTTCATCGTTGCGGGCGCTGTCGCGCCGGGCATAGACATTCGCGATCTTCCTGTCGAGGTCCGGCGTCGCGGTCAGTGCAGCCTGCCGCTCGAGCAGGAGATCGCGGTCCAGGCCCAGGCGCCTGGCATCCGGCGGGCGCAGCACCGTCAGCGGCGCAAGGAACGGGCATCGGTTCAGTCGCACCTGGTGCAACGGCGGGCGTTCTGCCGCCTCCTTTGCGAACAGCGCCTCCGCGAGATCTTCCGCGGAGTTCTCGATGAGCGCGGAAACATCTCGGCCGAGATCGGCCACGATGACGCTGGCTTCGATTTCCGGGTGCTGCGCGATCGACAACACCGGCGCGGTTCCGTAGCGCGCGTTTCCGAAGGACCGCGCGGCGTGGATGCAGATCCGCTGTCCGAACGGCAGGAGCAGGCGGCGCGCGGCGCCCCTCGACCGCAGGCCGAGGCTCCACTGGTACAGCTTCGGCTGGTGCTTCCTGACCAGGCGGGCGACCTCGATGGTGGCGCGCACGTCGGACAGGGCGTCGTGAGGAATCTCGTGGGTCAGGCCGTTTGCTTCGGCGATTGCCTGCAGGCGAAACGAAGGCCTGTCGTCGATGACGGGCCACTCCACGCCCTCGGGCCGCAACGCGGCGGCAGCGCGGACCAGGTCGATGATGTCCCAGCGGGAATTGCCGTCGCGCCACTCCCTCGCGTAGGGGTCGAACAGGTTTCTGTAGAGGGTGTGGCGGATGAACTCGTCGTCGAAAAGCAGGTTGTTGTAGCCCACCACGCATGTGCGCCCGGCATCGAAGATGCGATGGATCTCGGTGATCGCCTCCCATTCGGAGCAACCTGCCGCCAGGGTCTCCGGGGCGATTCCCGTCACCAGGAAAGACTCGGGCCACGGCACGATTTCGGGGCCCATCTGGATGTAGGTGGAAAACGGCGGTTCGACGGGCTCGAGATCGAAGTCAGTCCGCAGACTCGCGAACTGCACGATCCGGTCATTCGCGGGCGAGGTTCCCGTTGTTTCGATGTCGTACCAGAGGAAGGTTTCGGCGGGTTCTTCCATGCGCGAGCCATGGTACGCGCTTTCGCAAGCGCGAGCAGCCCGGGTGTCCGACCATCCCGACATGGGTGTCCCGAACGTGCCTGTCCCGAACGCGGGTGTCCCGGATGGGTGTCGAACGGGGCTGTCCCGAAGGTGAGGTGGGTGTCCCGAACGTGGGTGTCCGTGGCCGCGTGGCGCGCGGTGTGTTCGTGTGCTAAAGATGCGCGGCATGGATACGCTGCGCGGCGGCATTTCGATGGCCTGGATTGCGGTCCACACCACGCTCTGGTGTGTGCCGCTGTATCTCATGGGGTGCGTGCGCCTGGCGATGCCGGGCGGAAGGATGCGGAGCGCGATCGGCGGCCTGATGGATCGGATCATCGACGGCTGGGTGGTGAGCAACCGACTGCTCGTGCGGGCGCTTCGGCTCTCCGTCATCGACGCGCGCTTCGGCGACGCCGAGAAGCTCGCCCGAAACGGCTGGTACCTGGTGGTCAGCAATCACCAGTCGTGGGTCGACATCATCGTCCTGCAGAACACGTTGCTCGGCCGCATTCCGCCGCTCAAGTTCTTCACCAAGCGGGAACTGATCTGGGTGCCGCTGGCGGGGGTCGCGATGTGGCTCCTGGGGTTTCCCTACGTGCGGCGCTACGGCCGCGAACGGCTCGAGCAGAACCCGGAACTCGCCGAGCGCGACAGGAACGCGACGCTCAAGGCCTGCCAAGGCTTCGCCGAGCGTCCGACTTCCGTGCTGAGCTTTCTCGAAGGCACGCGTTTCACGGCGGCGAAACATGCCGCCCAGGGGTCTCCCTACCGCCACCTGCTGAGACCCAGGCCGGGCGGCATCGGCTATGTCGCGACGGCGCTTGGCGACCGCGCGACCGCGCTCGTGGACGTGACCATCCGCTACCGCGGCGAGGTGCCGGGATTCTGGGATTTCCTCTGCGGCCGCTGTCGCCGCATCGATGTGACGGTCGACACCCTCGCGGTGCCGGAACCTTTGACCTGCACGGGGAGCGACAGGCGCGAGGTTCTCAACCGATGGGTCGACGAACTGTGGCGGGCGAAGGACCGCCGCGTGGCCGAGACCCGCGCCGCCGAGTAGTTGCGGCGCGGATCGTCGCTACTCGAGAACCGGGCCGGGGGCATTCTCCTCGAGTTGACGCTCCAGCGCCTCGAGGCGCGCTCGCAACCGGCTGTATTGAACGCCCGACTGCTGCCGGGAGCCGTCGATCGCGTCGATCGCATCTTCCAGGCTCTTGATGCGCGGCTCCAACGACGCCTTCAGGGTTGCGACCACCTGCCGCGACGTATTGACCGAATCGACCAGGTCCCGCTGTTGACGAACGAGGGTTCGAACCTGCTGCTGCACATCGGCCAACCGATCGATGATCTCCCCCTGCTGCTGCAGCTTGGTATCGTTGCGGGACACGGCGCTCCTGAGGTCCGCCAGGCTCGACTCCACGCTGTTCAGGGCGGACTGATGCCTGGTGACGGCCGCCTGGTTGTCCTGGATCCACTTCTTGTTGCGCTTGTTCGCGATGTCCCAGACCTTGCGGATTTCCGACTCCCAGAAATTCAGTTGCTCGTCGGTGTCTTCCCCCGCCTCGGTCATGGTTTCATCCGTCGCGCGCAGGCGCGCCTCCAAGTACTCCAGCCGCTCTTCGGCTCCCGCCCGTGCACGCTCGCTTGCCAGCAGTTCCTGCTGCTGGTTGAAGACGAACCAGCCGCCGATGCCGAAGCCCGCGATCATCAACGCGAGAACGATGCCGATGCCTCTCCCCGCGCCGCCGCCGTTGCCGCCACCCCTGGGCGGGCGACCACGCGGGCGCCGCGGCAAATCACCGGGAGTCGCTGCTATCGGGAGATCGGACTGGGGTTGAACCGGCTCGCTCAAGGTACGGAACTCACGCGTTGCGAAAACAACGGAAGTTTAGGCAGAACGACGCCGCTGGGGAAGCGGGATCGGCGCTCGCCCCGCTGAGCGAGCGCCGAAAAATGCAATAGCTACAGTATCTTCACGATGCCCCAGAACACCGCGGTCAGCACCAGGCTGCTGACGATCACCCCGCGTACCGACGTCATGGGGCCCTGCTTGCCGAAGATCGCGTTGACTTCCAACGCCGCGATGATGACGAGACCCACCACAAGGGCGGTCATCTTGTCGTCGAACGCGCCCGAGCCAAAATGCGAATGCGCCCCCATCAGGAACAACATGGGCAGCGAAAAGAGCGTATTGGTTCGAGACGCCAGCGCCGCTTTGGGCGCGGCCGCCGCAGCTTCCGGAAGCGCTTCGCCGCCGCCCTTGATCTGTTCGTTGGAAGCGATGACGATCTTCTGGTTCGGCCAGATGATGAGCCAGACGTTGAGGAACATCAGGGTCGCCATCACAGCGCCAAGGACGATGTCCACGCTGAGACCCGCCATGATGAAGTAGAGCAGTATCAGGCCTGTGACGAACGTCAGTGCCGCAGCCCAACGGAACCACCAGAGCGCCCGCGGCGCCAGCTTGGTGAAGGCGTCCACCCGAGCGTTGTCTTCGGCCTCCTTGAAATACTCCGTCTGCACAAAGTTGAAGTAGTAGAGCAGGCCTATCCAGGCAACGCCCGCCACCATGTGGCCCCACCGCGCCAGGTAACTGATGACTTCTTCCATCGTCCGACCCCGTTCGTTGTTGTTCGTCCGATAATACTCGCGCCCCGCCGCGCCGCGCAATCCGGCCGTTCAGCCCCCCGCCGGGTCGCGAAAAACAGGCGCGCAAGAAAAACCCCGCCGAAGCGGGGTTCTTCCAGGGGGGGCAACCCTACATCATGCCGCCCATATCCGGCATGCCGCCGCCACCTGGCGGCATTGAGGGCGGATTGTCGTCCGGCGCCTCGGCAACCATGGCTTCGGTCGTGATCATGAGACCCGCCACCGAAGCGGCCGACTGCAACGCCGTGCGGACGACCTTGGCCGGATCGGGAATGCCCATCTCGATCATGTCGCCGTATTCGCCGGTGGCGCCGTTGAACCCGTGGTTGTCGGGAAGTCCGCGCACCTTGTCGAGCACCACGGCACCCTCGTCACCCGAGTTAGTCGCGATCTGACGCAGGGGCGAGGTCATCGCGCGCTTGGCGATGTTGATGCCCACGTTCTGGTCCTCGTTGTCGCCCTCGAGGTCCTCGATGTTCTGCAGCGCGCGAACCAGGGCAACGCCCCCACCCGCCACGATGCCTTCTTCCACCGCGGCGCGCGTCGAGTGCAGCGCGTCTTCCACGCGGGCCTTCTTCTCTTTCATTTCGACTTCCGTCGGCGCGCCGACCTTGATCACCGCAACGCCGCCGGCCAGTTTGGCCAGGCGTTCCTGCAGCTTCTCGCGGTCGTAGTCGGACGAGGTGTCTTCGATCTCCTGGCGGATCTGCTTGATGCGCCCTTCGATGTCCACCTTGGTGCCCGCGCCATCGACGATGGTCGTGTTTTCCTTGGTGCAGGAAATGCGCTTGGCGGTGCCGAGATCGTCCAGGCCCGCGCCTTCGAGGGTCAGGCCGACTTCCTCGGAGATGACCGTCGCGCCGGTCAGGATCGCGATGTCCTGCAGCATGGCCTTGCGGCGGTCGCCGAATCCCGGCGCCTTGGCGGCGGCGATCTTCACGATGCCGCGCATGTTGTTGACCACCAGCGTCGCCAGCGCTTCGCCTTCGATGTCTTCGGCGATCACCATCAGCGGCTTGCCCGCCTTGGCGACATTCTCAAGCACCGGCAGCATGTCGCGAATGTTGGAGATCTTCTTGTCGCAGAGCAGGACAAAGGGGTCTTCCAGTTCCGCCGACATGGATTCCTGGTTGTTGATGAAATACGGCGACAGGTAGCCGCGGTCGAACTGCATGCCTTCGACCACCTCGAGTTCGTTCTCGAGTCCGCTGCCCTCTTCCACCGTGATAACGCCTTCCTTGCCGACCTTCTCCATCGCCTCGGCGATGATTGCGCCGACCGCGGTGTCGTTGTTGGCGGATACCGTTCCCACCTGGGCGATGGACGTCGAGTCCTCGCACGGCGTCGAGATGGCGCCGATGTGCTGAACGGCGGCGGTGACCGCCTTGTCGATCCCCCGCTTGAGGTCCATCGGGTTCATGCCCGCGGCAACCGACTTCAAACCTTCGGTCAGAATCGATTGCGCCAGCACGGTCGCGGTCGTCGTGCCGTCGCCGGCTTCGTCGGATGTCTGGCTCGCGACTTCCTTGACCATCTGCGCGCCCATGTTCTCGAACTTGTCCTTGAGTTCGATTTCCTTGGCCACGGAAACGCCGTCCTTCGTGACAGTGGGTGCGCCGAACGACTTGTCGAGTACGACGTTGCGGCCCTTCGGCCCAAGCGTCACTTTCACCGCGTTGGAGAGGATATTCACCCCTTCCAGCATTCGGCCCCGCGCATCGTCTGCAAAATGTACTTCCTTCGCGCTCATTGATTATTTCTCCTGGATTCCTCTGTTCGTCTCAGTCCGTCTCAGTCCGCCGTGCGTGGATCAGTCTTCCAGCACGCCGAAGATTTCGTTTTCGGAGAGGATGAGGAGCTCCTCCCCATCGACTTTCACCGTGTTTCCGCCGTACTGGCCGAATACCACCCTGTCGCCGACCTTCAGGTCGACCGCGCGCACGCTGCCGTCATCGAGTGCCTTGCCGGGTCCCACGGCGAGCACATCGCCCTGAGACGGCTTTTCCGACGCCGTGTCCGGCAGCACGATTCCGCCAGCGGACGTTGCGTCTTCTTCCACGCGACGCACGACCACGCGATCATGGAGGGGTCGAATGTTCATGTCCTGATTCTCCCTAGATGTTGTTCTCAATCGACGCGCTTGGCCGCGCCTTCACCCAAGTCTGCTGTTCCTGCCCAGCAAAGGGCCGACTCCCGATTAGCACTCTTTGGTTGAGAGTGCCAAGTCGGAGGCGTGCATATGATAGGGGCAGTTTGTCGATATTCAACCCCAATTTCTCATTTCAATCAGAGGCGTGAGGACGAAGACCAGTAACCACTTACCCATGGACACCCCCGGCACACGGCCGACCAAGGCAAGCGTAAACCTTCGCCAGCGAATCTGGCAGGTCACCGCGGAAATTCCCTGCGGAACCGTCGCGACCTACGGCCAGATCGCCGAACTCGCCGGCCTGCCCGGAGGCGCGCGCCAGGTCGGACTGACGCTGTCGCAACTGCCCGCGGGAACGAAGCTGCCGTGGCATCGGGTCATCAATGCGGCGGGGCGCATCTCGATCGCGGATTCGTCCCGCCAGCAGGCGCTTCTCGAGTCGGAGGGCGTGGTGTTCCAGGACGGCCGCGTGAACCTCAAGCGATTTCGCTGGAGCGCGGGCTGATACCATGCCGCTTTCGCTGAGACCGGCAGGCGCCTAGTGGAACATTCTGCGGAGCCGCAAGCCCTGGGGCTTCGGGATTTCCTTCACCCAAAGGTCGCCGCACTCCTGTTTCTCGGCTTTGCGGCCGGCCTGCCGCTGCTTCTCATCTTCTCCACGCTTTCGATCTGGCTGCGGGAAGTTGGCCTCGAACGCGCAACGGTGACCTATTTCAGTTGGGCGGCGCTTGGCTATTCTTTCAAATTCGTGTGGGCGCCGCTGGTCGACAAGCTCCCGCTTCCAGCCCTGAGCGGTCGCCTCGGGCAACGCCGGGCATGGATGCTGGTCGCGCAGTGCGCTGTCATCGGAGCCATCATCCTGATGGCGCACAGCGATCCCGCCACGCCGCAAGGGCTCCAGGTAATGGCCCTGGGCGCCGTGGCGCTCGGGTTCTCTGCCGCCACCCAGGACATCGTCGTCGACGCCTATCGCATCGAGGCCGCCGATGGGTCCGAGTCGATGCTCGGCGTACTGTCCGGCGCGTACATGGCCGGCTATCGGTGCGGGATGGTGGTCGCAGGCGCCGCGGCCCTTTTCCTCGCCACCGTTTTCGGCACCACCGCGGAAAACTATCTCCACGATGCTTGGAAGTGGACCTATCTCTGCATGGCCGCCGCGATGCTGGTGGGCGTCGCGACCACGCTTACCATCACCGAACCGGTTCGCAGGAACCCGTCGCACTACTTTCACAACACCTCCGACTACGCGCGTTTTCTGCTGCTGTTTGCCGTCGTGGTCGTAACGATCATCACCGCATTCGCGACGTCGTCCAGCGCGGTAGCCCACGTCGACGCCTGGTTGTCCGATACGGCGGGGATACACGGTACGCTTGCCGGATTCCTTGCAGAAGCGATGCGCCTCGGCGCTGCGGTCGCGCTCGCGCTGGGCGTAGCCAGGCTGTTGGTTTCGGTGGGCGTCGTTCGCCAGCAAATGATGAACGACACCTATATCGCGCCCGTCGCCGACTTCTTCGCGCGCTACGGGCGCATTGCGCTACCGATACTGCTACTGGTCGGCTTCTATCGCGTATCCGATATCGTGCTGGGAGCGCTCGCCAACGTGTTCTATATCGACATGGGCTACACCAAGATCGAGATCGGCACCGCGAGCGGGCTCTTCGGCATCGGGATGATCATACTTGGCAGCTTGCTGGGCGGCTATCTCGCCCTCAAGTTCCGGGTGATTCGAGTGCTGCTGCTCGGCGGGGCGCTCGCCATGGGCACCAACCTGCTGTTCATCGCCCTCGCCGCCTCGCCGGGGGACCTGCAACTCCTGTATATCGTCGTCGCGATCGACAACCTGAGTGCGGGGCTCGCGACCGCAGCGTTCATAGCCTACCTGTCGAGCCTCACGAGCCTGTCCTTCACGGCCACGCAGTACGCCATATTCAGTTCCCTCATGACGCTGTTTCCCAAGGTGCTGGCCGGCTATTCCGGACAAATCAGCGAGGCGGTCGGCTATCCCACCTTCTTCGCCATCACCACGGCGATCGGGGTGCCCGTCCTGTTCCTGATATATTGGCTGACGCGCCGCATGGCCGAAGCGAAGGAGCCCAGTGCGTAACCGAATCAGCCGCGTCGTGACGCGCACCGGCGACCGCGGCGAGACCTCGCTGGCCGGCCCGGAACGCCTTCCCAAGCACCATCCCCGCCTCGAGCTCATCGGGGCACTGGACGAGGCAAACAGCTTCATCGGTTTGCTGGCCGCACGAATTTCCGAACACCACAGGCCAGCGCTGACGCAGATTCAGTCCCGCCTGTTCGATGTCGGCGGCGCCGTCGCCGTCGGCGGCACCGCCGTGGACTGGCAACCCCTCGTGGCGGAGCTCGAGGCCGAGACGCGGAAACTGAACAGGGAACTTCCGCCCCTCAAGGAGTTCGTGCTGCCCGGCGGCGACGAGACCGTCGCCCGCGCCCATGTGGCGCGCAGCGCCGTGCGCCGGGCGGAACGCGCGTTCTGGGCCGAGGCGGAGAACCTCGCAGACCTCGTCGAAGCCGGCGTCGGCGCGTATCTCAACAGGCTATCCGACTACATGTTCGTCCTGGCGCGGACCGCTGCCCGCGAAGACGGCGTCGCCGAGATCGTCTGGGAACCCCTTGATCGCGGCTGACGCCGTCCGCCCCGGACTCGCCACACCAGAGTCGGTGGCCGGGCCCTTCTTCACGCCTTAGCGCGCCTTGGCGCTCAAGCGTCACCCTCCGGATTCGTCCTGCTTGTTTTCGCCCCCCTCCTTTTTCTTCGGGGCAACAGGATCGTAGATGTAGTAACCGACAACGGCTGCCGCGAGCGCAACCAAGACAGGAAGCACACCCCCTGCCGCTTCCCGGGTCTCAACCATGGTCAACTCTCTCATGAAAGTACTCCGTATTTCGCTTGGTGGTGAAACCCACTCTACGAGTGCTGCGTCCAGGGCGAAATGGGCGTTTTCCTCTATCCATGCGCGAATTCTGTGGGAAGTTACGCGCGCCCTGATCGATCCCGCAGCAGCGACGTAAGTTATCCTTCGTAAGCCCGCTCCCGGGGACCTGAGAACACCCATGAAGAACATCGCCATCTGCTGCGACGGCACCGGCAACGAGTTCGGCCAGAACAACACCAACGTTGTCGAAACCTATCTCGCGCTCGACAAGGATGAACGCCAGGTCGCCTACTACGATCCCGGCGTGGGCACCGGCGGCTGGGAGTACAACGAAGAGCGCGGGCAACTGCGCGCGATGGGAGACCAGGCCACCGGGCACGGCCTGCAGAAGAACGTGGAGGACGCCTACCGTTTCCTCGCAAACCACTACCAGGAGGGCGATCACGTCTACCTGTTCGGATTCAGTCGAGGGGCCTTCACGGCGCGTTCCCTCGCCGGGATGATTTTCAAGTGCGGGCTGCTGCGCGCGGGCCATGACAACCTGATCGAGTACGCGTCGAAGATCTACAACACCGAGAACAACGAGGGGGTCGCCAGCGGATTCCTCGAGGCGTTCGGGCGACGTTGTCCGATTCACTGCATCGGCGTCTGGGACACGGTCGAATCGCTGGTCATGAATGCGGGCAAACGCTTCCACGACGCGGCCCTCGATCCCGAGGTCAGCTTCGGATACCACGCCCTCGCCATCGACGAGAGGCGCGAGGACTTCCTGCCGAGCCCCTGGGACGAGTCGCGGGCAATCGAAGGACAGACGATCGAACAGGTCTGGTTCGCCGGCGTCCATTCCGACGTCGGGGGCTGGTACGACGACCGCGGGCTGTCCAACATCTCCCTGCACTGGATGCTCGGCAAGGCGTCGGCGGGCGGGCTTCGCCTCACGATGCCGACGGAGGAAAGGCTGCAACCCAACCCCCATGGCAAGGGACACCGCTCCGATACGGGGTTCTGGCGGATACGCGGCCGCGGCCCACGAGAAATCCCCGAAGGCGCCCGGATACACGGCAGCGTGATCGCGCGAATGGGCCATTCAGCCAACGCGTATCAGCCCGAAAACCTGCCGGAGCGATACGTCATGGCCGATTAGCGCGCACAGCGGGACGGATGCGCAACGTCGCGCCGCGTCGAGCGCCTGTCCTATCATCGGTCGGGGAAACGCGAAGGAAACGACGATGACCGACTGGTATCCGAAGCGACGGGTCGGCGATCTCCCGGGGGAGATGGCCGACCGCTTCGGATCCCGGGAAGCCCTGGTCTTCCGCGATGCGCGCTACACGTTCTCCGAGGTTGCCGACCAGGTGGACCTGGCGGCGAAGGCGCTCATGGCGTTGGGCGTCGAAGCCGGCGACCACGTCTCCCTGTGGCTCAACAATCGCGCCGAATGGCTCTTCTTCATGTTCGGCCTGGCCAAGATCGGCGCGGTGCAGGTGCCCGTCAACACGCGGTTTCGGACCAACGATCTCGAATACGTCCTGCGCCAGTCGGACAGCGCCATGCTGATCACGCACGATGTCTCCGGACCCATCGACTACCTGGCGATGGTGCGCGAAGTAGTCTCACTGCCCGAAGCGGGCAATGTCGTCGACGATAGCGACTTCCCCATGCTGAATCGCGTCGTCATTGTCGGCGACGGAGACTATCCGGGAACCGTCGCCTGGGACGCCGCGCTCGACGACGCCGACCGCATTCCGGATGCGGACCTCGAAGCCAGGGCGGACGCGGTGGACCCGGACGATCCCGTCTTCATCATGTACACCTCGGGCACGACCGGATTTCCCAAGGGCGTGCTGCACAACCACAACCTGATCCGCAATACCGAAGAACGGGCTTACCGATTAGGGGCTACCGAAAGGGACGTGATCCTCAACTACCTGCCCCTGTTCCACGCGTTCGGCTATTCCGAAGGCTCGCTCCTTTCGATGGTTTCCGGCGCCCGCCACGTCGTGACGGAAACCTTCGACCCCGACGAGGTGCTCGACCTCGTGGAACGCGAACGGGCCACCATGGCCAACGGATTCGACACCCATGTGCAGGGGCTCTGCGACGCGCAGGAAGCGAGGCCCCGGGACGTTTCCAGCCTGCGCACCGGCCTGTTCGGGGCCGGCATGCACAACTCGACCCCCGTCATCCGCCGAAGCTTCCGCCTCCTCAAGCCGATGCGCGCCGTGTCCGGATACGGCATGACCGAGGTATGGGTGGGCGCCATGCTCGGCGCGCTGGACGACGATGAGGAGCATCGCGCGGAAACGTCGGGATATCCCGCGCCCGGCTATGACATAAAGGTCGTCGACCCCGACACCGGGCGCGAACAACCCGATGGCGCGCCCGGCGAAATCCGCGTTCGCGGCTACTGCCTGATGCTCGGCTACTACAAGAAGCCGAAGGAGACGGCGGAGTCCTACGACGAGGACGGCTGGTTCCGCACCGGCGACATGGGAGAACGCCGCGCGGACGGCTACATCCGCTTCATCGGGCGCTACAAGGACATGCTCAAGGTGGGAGGCGAAAACGTCGACCCCATGGAGGTCGAAGGATTCCTGCTCGAACACCCGGACGTCCAGCAGGTGGCCGTGGTCGGCATCGCGGATCGGCGCCTGGCCGAGGCGCCCGTGGCGTTCGTCGAACCGAAGGCCGGCGCCGAGGTCGACGAAGACGCAGTGATCGCCTACTGCCGGGGCAAGGTCGCGAGTTTCAAGATCCCCCGCCACGTGGTCTTCGTCGACGCCTTTCCGATGACCGCGTCCGGCAAGATCCGCAAGGTGGACCTGCGCGCGCGGGCAGCGGAACTGTTCGACGCCGAATAGACGATGCCGCTCGATCTGCTCGAAGCCGATTTCTCCGAACCGGGCAGGATTCGCGCGGTGTCAACCACCCGGGGAGGCCCCGGCGCCGACGACGAACTGGACCTGGGCCGATCCAAGGCGCCGGAACGCCTTGCCGAGAACCGCGCCCGCCTGTCTTCCGCTATTGGCCAGACCCCCGTGCAGTGGCTACGCCAAGTGCATGGGACCAGGGTCCACCATGCCAGGCGTGTCGGCGATGCCGTCGAGGCCGATGCCGTGTGGACCGATGTTTCCGGAGTGGCCGTCGCGGTAACGACTGCGGATTGCATACCGGTCGTTGTCGCCGGTATCGCATGCAGCGTCGTTGCCGTGATTCACTGCGGTTGGCGGGGTACGGTCGACGGCGTCATCGAAGCGACGCTCGGCGAATTGCCGGTCGAAGCGAGCGAACTGAAGGCGTGGCTCGGCCCCGGCATCTGCGGACGGTGCTACGAAGTCGGCGCCGATGTATACGAAAGGGCTGCCATCTGGGCGAACGCCCCCCGCACATTCACGGCGACCGGGGCTGAGGGCAAATGGCTGTTCGATCTGCCGGCGTATGTGGCAGGCAGGCTTGGGTCAGCGGGCGTGCCCGAGGTTTACCGATCAAACGCCTGCACTTTCCACGAGGACAGGTTCTTCTCGTATCGTCGCGACGGAGCAACGGGGCGCATGGCCACGATCGCCTGGATCGAGGAGCCGATAGCCAAGTTCCATGCTGTTCAGTCCGCCGGGACCTGATCCAGGTAGAAGGTATCGCCGTCGGGGTCGGCAAAGGTCGCCATGTAGCCGCCCCAGGGTTCGCGCGTCGGCGGTCGCGTGAACTCAACACCAGCTTCCGACAGGCGCACATGGGCGGAGTCCAGGTCTTCCACCGCGAAACCGATACCGGTGTGCCGGCCTGCTCGCTCCAGGTCTCGCGCGACAGCGAAACCCGCGCCCGGCGTGTCGAACTCCGCATAACCGAACTTTGAGGCCCGTGGGCGAAGGCGTCTCGGAACTGCGGGTCGACTACGGACCGGGCTACCGGGTGTACTTCAAGCGGCAGGGCCAGACGGTTGTCGTGTTGCTGGCTGGGGGCGACAAGCGCACGCAGGGTGCCGACATCGAGACGGCCCTGCGCCTGGCGCGCATGTGCCATTCCACATGATAGGCCAGCATGCACAGGAACACGCGCGCGCGCCCGGTCGGCGGTTCGGTGGAACACCGGCCGCACCTTCAGGTCCGCGGTCTTCAGGCTGCGGAAGGTGCGCTCCACCGCGCTCAGGCGCTTGTAGGCGCGCCCGGCGCCCTCGGCGTCGAGTTCGCCCGCGGGCAGGCTGGTGCGCACGACGCACAAGCCGTCCAGCGCCGCCTCCGCGGCGATGGACTCGGGCTTTCGCCGATAGCCGAACGCGTCCTCTTGGATATCCAAATCGAAGTGCTTGGCCATCTTGTATTTGCCGACGACCTTGCCCGCGCGCAGGCCGATCTTGTCCGCGCCCTTCAGGCGCCGCTTGTCCCGCCGCGCGGCCGCCGCGATGGGATCGAGCAGCGCCTCGGTGGCCCGGAGCAGCTCTTCCCGCTTGTGCGCCCGCTCCTCGGCCAGCAGCGGATTGCGGCACACCATGAGGCGCTCGCCCGGATAGGCGTCGCTGCGCACCTCCACCAGGTCGGTCTCGTCGAACAGCGACATCCGCACCGCGCCGGACTCCACCAGGGAGCGCACCGCCGGACCCCGCAGCGCGCTGATCCAGTCCAGGCCGGACGGCCTCACGTCCTCGCGGATGCGCGCCTCGGCCAGCATCCCGCGGTCGCCCACCAGCACCACCCTGGAGAACCCGAACCGATGCCGCAGCTTGTCGACCCGCGCGCCCACCGTCGCCGGATCCGCGGTGTCGCCGTCGAACACCTCCGCCGCCACCGGACAGCCCCCGGCGTCGCACAGCAGCCCGAACTCGATCTGCTGTAATCTATTACATGGGAATAATTCGACAATCCGAAAACACTGTTTCCGTATTGCTATCAGTCGCTTAACTTCAATGAACGGGTCAAATCGCTGGAACTTCGGGCTAGCGCGCGGCGGTTCGGCATCCGGCGCAAAGACTGTCCTCCGATGATCCGGAACCTGCGCCTTTGAGGCTCGTGTCACATGGGGCGGTGCTCGGCGATCCGGGGCCGTTCGCGAACTCGTCTCGGTCGGCCACCCCGTGTCGGAGTCCTATAATCGCCGGGCTGCGCTCAACCGGATCCCTTCGACCATGCAACAGTCCGCGACCCGCCTGATCTGCGTTCTCCTCGGCGCTGCAGGGGCGCTTGCCGCATCCGCCGCGAGCGCGGACACGACGGCAGCCACCCTGCGCGGCCACGTCCACACCGTCGCGGGCGAGCCGATCCCGGCGGCTCGGGTCGAGATCGCGCATACGCCCTCGGGCACGGTTCGGGCAGCGGTGACGACCGAGAACGGCACCTTCTACCAACCGGGGCTGCGGGTGGGCGGCCCCTACAGGATCCGCATCGCGCGGAGCGGCTACCGTGAACGCGAACTCGCGCCGATCGCACTGAAGCCTGGCACGCAGGCGCCCCTCGCCATCAGCTTGGTGCCCGTCGACGTGGAAGAGGTCGTCGTCACGGCGAGCGCGCGGGTGCCCGCGCGGGATCTCAACAACGGGGTCGGGTCCGCGTTCACGGCGGCCGACATCGCCGACCAGCCATCGGTCACGCGCGACGTCATCCGCACGCTGCTGCGTGACCCGCTCGCGCAGTCGACCGGCGAGGGAAATCTTTCCGTCGGCGGGGTCAACCCGCGCTTCAACGGCCTCGCCATCGACGGATCGCTGCAGCAGGACGACTTCGGCCTCGGCACGAGCACCTATGCGACCAGCCGCTCGCCGGTCAACCTCGACGCGGTCGAGTCCGCGTCCGTGGTCGCGTCGGACTATTCCGTGAGCGCCTCGGGCTTCACCGGCGGCCTCGTCAACATCACGACCAAGTCGGGCACCAACGAATGGGACGGCGCGGCGTTCTATTACTTTCACGGCAGCGACCAGGTCGGAGACACGTATGATGGCGGCAGGAAGCACGCCCCCGCCGCCTTCGAGGAGAAGGAGCACGGCATCTCCGCCGGCGGGCCGCTCGTCGCTGACCGGTTCTTCGTATTCCTGTCCTACGACGAGTTCGACGCCGTGTCGCCGGTCGACTTCACTGCGTTCGACGCGAGTCGCGGCATCCAGCCCGGCCTCTTCGAGGCGCTGCGCGACGTGGTGCGCGACATATACGGCTACGATCCCGGCGGGCGGCCGGCATCGGCGGCGACGCCGGAGGGGTCGAAACGCTCGCTCCTCAAGTTCGACTGGAACGCGGACGCGGCACACCGGGCTTCGTTCACGTACCAGCGCAGCCGGGAGACGGGAACGTCCGTCGCCGCCGACCGGCTGACCTCGGCGTGGATCGACATCCCGGTCGACCTCACCGCCTACACCGTACAGATCTTCTCCGACTGGACCGATCGCGCCTCGACCACCCTGCGGGCCAACCTCAAGGCGTTCTCGCGCAGCCAGGATTGCCGCGCCCGGGGCGTCGGCGCATTGGAGTTCGACAGCCTCGACGCGGCCGGCGTTTCCGGCACCCCGCTTGAGGGGCTGATCACGGGCAGCGTGGACGTGGTCGCCGGCTGCGACCGGTTCCGCCACGCCAATGTCTACGATGACGAGCGCCTGCAGCTCCACGGCGCGCTCGACTACGTCCTCGGCGACCACATCTTGAGGATCGGCGGCGAGCGCGAGTCCTTCGACCTTTTCAACCTCTTCATGCCGAATTCGAACGGCCGGTTCGTATTCTCCGATTTCGCCGCCATCACGAGCCGCACGGCCCGCGTCGACTATGTCAACGTGCCGTCCAACGACGTCGCCGACGGCGCGGCGGCGTGGGGCCATGGCAAGATAACGTTCTTTGCGCAGGACACTTGGCAGCCGCGGCCGAACCTGGAACTCACGGCAGGCCTGCGCTACGAGCGCTTCACCCAGGACGACCCGCCAGCGTTCAGTCGGACGGTTGCCGAGACCTACGGCATCCGCACCGACAGGAGCCTCGACGGCCTCGATCTCCTGATGCCCCGGCTGAGCTTTCGGTGGACGGGCCTGCACCGCACCGTCGTGAGCGGCGGGCTCGGGCGGTTCTCCGGCGGCGATCCCAAGGTCTGGACGTCCAACGCGTTCCAGGTGCCGACGGTCTTCGCGCGCGTCACCGCAACCGGGGTTTCGCCGACGACGGTGCCGGCGGAACTGCGCGCTGCGGTGTCCGCGGGCAGCCCCGCGCCCGTCGACGCCATCGCGCCCGACTTCAAGGTGCCTTCGGACTGGAAGGCCTCGCTGCGCGTCGAGCGCGATCTCGATCTCGCCTTCGCCGGCCTGAACCTCGGGACGGGGTACACGCTTACGGCGCAGGCTCTCCTGGCCTGGACGGGCAACGGCTTCCTCTGGACCAACCTCGCGCAAACGCGCCTTGCGGCGACCGGACCCACGGGCGTCGCGCCCGACGGCCGGACGATCTACGCGGATCTCGACGACCTCGGGATCCTCAACCTCGTGGCGCTCGACAATCAAGGCGAAGGTGCCAGCAGGATTCTGACTGCGGCGCTGGGCAAGCGCTACGACACGGGCCTTGACCTGCAGGTGAGCTATGCGTGGCAGGACGTGGAGGCGGTCACGGAAGGCCTTTCCTCGCGCGGCATCTCCAACTGGCGCGGCATCGCGGACGCCGACCGCAACCGTCCGTCCGCGCGCACCTCCCCCTACCAGGTCACCCATTCGATCAAGCTGAACGCCGGCTACGAACGCGCTTTCGGGCGGGGATTCCGGGTTCGTGCCGACGTTTTCGGCCGCGCGTGGTCCGGCGACCGCTTCACGTACACGTTCGACGTCGACCGTGGCAACGCACTCTTCGGCCGCGCGGGCGCCGGGGAGAGCCCTTACGACAACAACCCGCTATACGTCCCCGCGCGCGGCGATGATCCGGCCGTAGCGTACGGCGCCCGCTTCGACCGGGATGCCTTCTTTGCCTATCTCGGCGCCAACGGTGTCGAGTCCGGCATCCACGCGCCGTACTCCGCGGACGCGGGCATCAACCAGGTATGGGACCTGCGGTTGCGCCTGGAACTGCCGGGCATCCGTGCCCTCAACCGGTGGGTGGGAGAGAATCGCGCAAGCTTGGTGCTCGACATCGAAAATGTCCTCAACCTCCTGAACGACGAGTGGGGCACCTACGACGCGGGACCAGGTTTCGGGCAGGCGGCGATAGTCCGCGCGGACCTCGTCTCGGTCGCGGATGTCGCGGCTCTCGGTATCGACGCCGCCCCGGCGCTGACCGGCGATGCGCCCCGGACGACGTGTGCGCGGCGGAGCGACTGCGTCTACCGGTTCAACAGTTTCCGCAACGTCGCCGCGGCGTTTCCCTCGGCATCCCGGTCTGTCCACCGGATCCGGTTCGGTTTCCGCATCGATCTGTAGGGCACGCTGACGGAAACCAGGCAACAAGTGCTTTGGCATATCGAGCGTCGGAAGCGAGGCAGTCGCGCCGGACAGACTTGGCCTTATTTCACCGCCCGATAGATGAAACCAAGCACGAGCGCAAACAGGCAGCAGCTTTGCAACATTGGCGCGAGGGTATACCCTCGAATTCGAATCAGAATGCGAGTCGAGGCACACCCATGAGCGGAACGGACGACCTGATCGGCGTATTCGACCGCGCGTTGCGGGCGCTGACCGGCGGGGGCGGCGCGGAGCGTCCGACGCCGGAGGCCGAAGAGGGCACGCTGACCGAAACCGAGCGCAAACACGCGGCGGGTCTGATGCGAGTGAACCACGCGGGCGAGATCTGCGCCCAGGCGCTGTACGAAGGCCAGGCATTGACGGCGCGCGACCCGCAAGTCCGCGAATCCCTGAGGACCGCCGCTGCCGAAGAGAACGACCACCTGGCCTGGTGCCGGGAGAGGCTGGACGAGCTCGATGGTCGCCCGAGCGTGCTGGACCCGGTGTTCTATGCGGCTTCGTTCGCGTTGGGTGCCGCCGTCGGCGTCCTGGGCGACAAGGTGAGCCTCGGGTTTGTCGAGGCTACGGAAGACCAGGTCAAGCGTCACCTTGACCGGCACATCGGTGATCTGCCCGAAACCGATGAACGCAGCCGGGCGATCCTCGAGGAGATGCGTGCCGACGAGACGCGCCATGGCGAGAACGCGAAGCGCGAGGGGGGCGTCGAATTCCCCGAACCGGTCAAGGAAGCCATGACCCTGGCTTCCAAGTTGATGACGGAGACTACCTATCGGATCTAGTGCCATGAAAGCCGTCGGCCCTTCGGGCGCGCCGTCTTTCACCCCCGCCCGGAGCCCGCCTGCCACTCTGTCGATCTTGTCGCTGGCGCGGCAAGTCCGACAGACTGCTAGCGTGATTCAGCGTCGTGTCCTCCGCCGCTCAGTGGCGGGTGATAGATGAGCTGTACGGCCGTGCCTTCCGGGTCCCTGCAGTAAAGGCTGCGGGCGCCGTCCCGATGCGTCTTCGGCGGGTTGACGATCTCAACCTCCCTCGCGACAAGGAACGCGTGCCACGCATCCACATCTTCGATCCGGTCGATGATGAAGCCTATGTGATCGAGCCTCTGGTCTTCTCCAGGTTCCCGGGTCGTTCGGTGCAACGCCAGGTTGTCGTTGCCGTTCGTGAGGTAGCAGTTATCGGCATCGGGTCGCCACTCGATGCGCATGCCCATGACGTCGGTGTAAAACCGGACGGTCGCCTCGAAGTTGCGCGCGAAAAGCGCCACATGGCGCAGCCCCGCCGTCGGTGGTGGTCGTCTCCCGGAGGTCATTCCAGTTCGAATCCGTGGGTCACGGTAACGCCGGCGCGCTGCAACAGGATCGAGGCGGAGCAATACCTTGTCGCCGAGAGTTCCAGCGCGCGCGCGACCTTGCGTTCCGTGAGGCCCTCGCCCGCCAGGGTGAATTGAATGTGGACGTCGGTGAACACCTTCGGATCCGTCTCGGCACGCTCCGCAGTCACGCGTGTTTCGCACTTGGACACTTCGGCGCGGCCACGCTGAAGAATGTGGACCACATCGAAGGCGGTGCAGCCGCCGACTCCGCAGAGCATCAGTTCCATCGGCCGCGCCCCGGCATTCGTCCCTCCCAGTTCCGGCGGGCCGTCGATGGTGACTTCGTGGCCGCTGGCGGCGCGGGCGGAGAACACCACGTCCCTTTGCCAGGTTATGTTTGCTTCCACTGCCGTGGGTCCGTCGTTGCGGTGAGGGCGGTCAATTCTGGCGAAAAAAGGTTCCGGATGCGACGTTGTGAAGCTCCCCGTGGTCTCCGTTTTGCCATGGCGGATGGCCGAGAGAACTCCCGGCTGCATTCGAGTTTCGCCATGCCTCCCGGTTCGATGAGGAAGTCATGGATGTGCTGCGCCGTCGCGAAGCGGCCATCTGCGTGTCCGACGACGGGAGAACGGATTTGCCGGCGGTCCTGGCGACAACGGACTGGCTGTACTTTCGACTGCGCCGGGAGGCGTACGACGAAGGCGCCCTGGCGCGGTGGCTGGCCCGCGCGATCAAGACCGGCCCCCCCGCGAGGGGTTCGCGTTCTTCAAGCACGGGGACGCTGGGGCGGGTCCGAAGTTGGCGGCTGTGTTCCTGAGATTGGCAGGCGGGAGTCAGGCCATCGCTTGACAGCAGACGTGCGCTGCCGGCGCGAGCGCGTCGCACCCGGTCTGGTCACCATCACCCCCGCCGTCTTCGCAGGTCGGCACGCATGAGGCGCGGGAGTTCTCGGAACGATCCGGGGCGCGACAGGCATGGGCTTCGCTGCGAGCCCGTGGCCCCCGCATCCCCGGACGGGGCAGGGCGAGGGTGTTGGGCGTGACTCGCGGCGATCCGGTCCGCTGTACGCTGGTCCAGAAATTGCGGGCCAGGCGTCGCAACGGCCGACTTTTTCCGCCGCGAAAACCTGCTGTGTCCTGTCGCGTTGTAATGTGCATCTGCTCGGTAATGGATCGTTGCCGGAACCGTGCCGGGCACGGTTTCCCTCGATCCATCAATGGGGTCGGAACCTGGAATTTCAACGTGACGGCACAGGGCAAGCGCCGTGTCTGCTATCGTGATGGAAACGACCGCGGAGATGATATGAAACAGCTTGAGGGGACGGCCATCGCGGAGGAGCGGGAGGAAATCCAGGGCCGGCTTGATAGGGTCGCTTCGACAAATTTCGTTGTGGTCCGGAGGACCGAGACCGTAACCTAAGCGAATCGACCGGGACTGGAGCCAACTATGAGCGTGGAGACATCGCTGTTTGACCTGACGGGCCAGGTGGCCCTGCTGACCGGCGCGTCCAAGGGGATGGGCCTCAGCATGGCGGAGGGCCTTGCGGAACACGGCGCCAGGGTGGCCGTGTCGAGCCGCAAGATCGAGCAATGCGAAGCGGCGGTGGCGCAGATCAACGACAGATGCCCACGCGGGTCGGCCATCGCGGTCGCCTGCAACATCGGCCACAAGGATCAGTTGGAAGCCCTCGTCGCCGAGACCCGTTCGCGTCTCGGCCCCATCGATATACTGGTCGCCAATGCCGGGGTCAATCCCTTCTACGGCCCGATGTCCGAGATTCCGGATTCCGCGTTCGACAAGATCATGGAGACCAACGTGCGCTCCAACCATTGGCTGTGCCGCATGGTCGCGCCGGACATGGTCGAGAAGGGCGGGGGCAGCATGATGATCACTTCGTCCACCGGCGCGTTTTCGGCCTCTCAGAACCTCGGCACCTACGCCATCTCGAAACTCGCGGACATCGCCCTGGTGCGCAATCTCGCGCTTGAATACGGCCCGTCGGGCGTGCGCGTGAACGCCATCTGTCCGGGCATCGTCAAGACGGACTTCGCCAGGGCCCTCTGGGACAACCCCGAGGCGCAACGCAACGCGGAGACCAGCACGCCGCTGCGCCGACTCGGCGAACCCGAAGACCTGAAGGGCATTGCCGTGTTCCTGGCGTCGGACGCCAGCACGTACATTACGGGGCAGGCGATCGCGGTGTGCGGCGGCACGCATATGTGGCCGTAGCGCCATACTTGTCGGCGAACCCCGCTGCGCGTCGTCGTTCATGACGCGCTGGCGTTAGTATTGACGCATGAACGCGGCCCGAAGTCTTCGCCTCGCATGAGAGTACGGGGCTTCGTCATGCAGGCGAGCTACCGGATTCGCGACCGTGTGCCCGTCGTGCACCTGTTCGGGCGGCTGGAAGAGGGCGAGACCTTCCTCGTGCGCGACCGCCGCCGGACTCCGAGCTTCTACGTGGCGTCGGCGGATGCGGCGCGGGCGCGCGAGATCGGCGCGACGCATCAGTGCCCCACGTCCAGGAGGACGTTCTCCGGCGCCCGCGTCACGCGCATCGATGTCCAGACGCCCCCCGACGCGCCGGCGCTGCGCGACCGACTGCACGCCCAAGGCATCGACACGTTCGAGGCGGATGTCCGTTTCGCCGTGGGATTTCTCATCGACCACAACATCCGGGGCGGTCTCGAAATTGACGGGCGCGCCGAGCGCGGCGAAGGCGTCGACTGGATATTCGACGATCCGGAGGTCGCGCCGGCGGAAGCGGAGGTCGAGCCCGGGATCCTGTCGTTTGATATAGAGACCGATCCCAAGGCCCGCAGACTGCTGGCCATTTCGCTATACG
Source organism: Pseudomonadales bacterium (assembly GCA_963668365.1). Lineage (GTDB taxonomy): Bacteria > Pseudomonadota > Gammaproteobacteria > Pseudomonadales > Azotimanducaceae > VXNE01. Next base: position 1,205,787 of record OY764266.1, on the reverse strand, counting down.
GCCGCGATTTCGACGAGGTCTACATCGTCGATTCCAGCGGTCGCGAGATGCCCGAACACGCGATCGCGTGTGTCGACGAAGCTGCGGCCCTGAAGGCATTTTGCGGCCGCGTCGCGGAGATCGACCCGGACATCCTCACGGGATGGAACGTCGTCGACTTCGACCTGCGCGTCCTGTCGCGTATCGCGGCTCGCGTGAAGCAACCCCTCGATCTTGGACGCGAACCGGGCAACGTGCGAATCCGCCCCGCGCGCGGCTATTTCGGCAGCGGCCAGGCGTCGATCCCGGGACGCCTTGTGCTCGACGGCATGGACCTGGTGCGCGGCGCGTTCGCGCGCTTCGACGACTATTCCCTCGAGACGGTGTCCCGCGCTGTCCTGGGAGAGGGCAAGGCCGTCGAGGGCGATGTCCGCGACCGCGCGGACGAAATCATCCGCCGCTACAGGACCGACCTCGAGGGATTCGCGCTGTACGCCCGCACGGATTCGCGCCTCGCTCTCGAGATTATCGAAGCGATGCGGCTGGTGCCCCTGGCGCTCGCTCGCAGCCGGCTCACCGGGATGCAGCCGGACCGCGTATCCGCAAGCATCGCCTCGTTCGACTTCGTCTACCTGTCGGAACTCCACAAGCGGGACATCGTGGCGCCCACCGTGCGGTCGGGTAACGCGCGCGTCTCGGCCTCCCAGACCGGCGGCCATGTCCTCGAGCCGGCCACCGGCCTGCACAGGAACGTCTGGGTGTTCGACTTCAAGAGCCTGTACCCGAGCGTGATGCGCACGTTCAACATCGACCCGCTCGCGTTCGTCGCCGGCGTGGGCACCGGCGACGACGTGATCCGGACGACGACCGGCGCCGCGTTCCGTCGTGGCGACGCCATCCTGCCGCAGATGCTGGACCGGCTGGCCGAGGCCCGGGACACGGCCAAACGCGCCGAAGACGACATCGCCTCCCAGGCGATCAAGATCCTCATGAACTCGTTCTACGGCGTCCTCGGCACCCCCGCCTGCCGTTTCCACAATCCCGCCATAGCGAACGCCATCACCGGCCAGAGCCGACACTTCCTGCTGTGGTCCAAGGCGTGGTTCGAGGACAGGGGTTTCGATGTGCTGTACGGCGATACGGACAGCCTGTTCGTCCTTTCCGGCCTCGCCGACCCCGATGGGGCGCATGGTCGCGGCGAGGGTCTCGTACGGGAGATCAACGCGGCGATTGCGGGCTACGTGCGCGATGAGTGGAACGTCGAGAGCCGGCTCGAACTGGAGTTCGAGAAGCTCTACACGCGGTTGTTCCTGCCGTCCGTGCGGCACGGGTCCGCTGGCGCGCGCAAGCGCTATACCGGCGTGCCCTACGGCGGCGACGCGGTGGAGTTCGTCGGCATGGAAGTGGTCCGCCGCGATTGGACCGATCTGGCGAAGACGGTGCAGCGGGAACTGTACGCGCGGCTCTTTGCCGATGCGCCGGTGGACGATTACCTGGCGCAGGTCGTGCGCGAAGTGCGCGGCGGCGGCTTTGACGACGCCCTGGTCTACCGCAAGGGACTGCGAAAGGATCTCAAGTCCTACACGGCGAATACGCCGCCGCATGTCGCGGCTGCGCGCAAGGCGCGTTCGGACCCCGGACGGCTGATCTCGTACGTCATGACCCGCGGCGGCCCCGAACCGCTGGACAACATCACCGCCGAACTCGACCGCGAGCACTACGTGCAGAAACAGGTACGTCCCGTGGCGGAACCCGTGCTGGACACGCTCGGACTGTCCTTCGAGCAGGCCGTCGGCGACGACCGGCAACTGGAACTGTTCTGACCGGCCCGGCGGCTGACCGCCGGTTGGGGACGCTGAAACGGTCGGGCTGTCCGATCCCCGGACAGCCCCGACGCTTCCGTTCCGAAGCGCATTCCGACGTGATTGGTCACCCGCTTTGCGGGATTCGCCATCGCGGACTCCGGACGGACGCGCCACGCGAATCTCGACCATCCGTCGGTGTGGCGAGTCGTGCGCATCGGCGGGAGCAATAGGCTCCGCCACCGCGGACCCAACCCGGTCCGTTCGCGCCGCCGACGGCGAAAAAGCCGCAAATCCCGACACGGGTATGTCGAGGTTTTCTCTGTTCTTGACGCTCGGGCCCTTCGCAGAATGCCCGCCATTCCCGGTTCCGCGCTGTGCGGACCGGACGGACGGAGCAGGACACCTTGGCAACAGAACCCGAAACAACCAGCAGGATCGCCCGCCTCGCGGGCTTCGCGATCGCGGTCGCCGGGATGGCGCTCGCCACAACGTCGTGGGCGAGCATCGCGTCGAGCGAGAACCCGTCGACCGACGGCAGCTACACGGTGTCGTGGACCGGGGTTCTCAACGCCTCGAGCCATCAGCTGTACGAGGACGGCAGGGTGGTCTACGACGGCGCGGGGACCTCCTGGTCGTTCAGGGGCAAGGCGGCCGGCAGCTACAAGTACACCGTCGGCTACTGCGAGTTCATCTTCGACGAGGAGATGTGCCACGGGTCGGTCTATGCGGCGCTGACGGTGACCGTTTCGCCGGCGCCGCCGCCGACCCCGGCGCCGACGGTGAGCGCGTCGTTCGGCGAGAGTTCGATCGCGCTGGGCGAGAGCGCAACGCTGAGCTGGTCGTCGACCAACGCCACCCGGTGCGGCGGCTCGCGGGCATTGGGCTCGACGGCGACGTCGGGGTCCAGGACGTACACGCCGACGAGCGCCGGCACCTTCAGCGTCAGGGTGACGTGCACGGGGGCGGGCGGCAGCGCCAGCGACAGCGACAGCGTGAGGGTCAGGCCGGCGGCGCCGACGCTGACGGTGCCGCCGACGGACTCGGACGGCGCCTACAGGGTGTCGTGGACGAGGGTGTCCGGGGCTGCGGCCTACACGCTGCAGGAGAAGTCGGGGAGCGGCAGCTTCCGCGACATCCACACCGGGAGCGGCACATCGAGGAACATCACCGGCAAGACGGACGGCACCCACGGCTACCGGGTGCGGGCCTGCGCCGGAACGAGCAACTGCGGCGGATGGTCGTCGACGGAGTCGGTGGCGGTGTCGCTCAACAACGCGCCGGCGGCGGCGGACGACGCGGCGCGGACACCGTTCCAAACGGCAAAAGTGATCGATGTTCTCGCCAACGACACGGACGCGGACGACGATGTTCTGACGGTGACGGCCGTGACCACGCCAGCAAGCGGCACGGCAAAGGTCACCAGCAACAACACACGAGTCACCTACACACCGCAGAGCGGATACTCCGGCGCGGACACGTTCGATTACACGGTATCCGACGGCACCGACAGCGACGCCGCCAGTGTGAGCGTGACCGTCAATGGGCCTCCGGAGGTGGAGGCCAAATTCGACCAGAGCGTCATCACGCTCGGCGACAGCGTCACGCTGAGCTGGAATTCCAGCAACACGAGCCGATGCAGCGGGACGCCCTCGATCGACTCGACGGCGACCGAAGGGACGAAGACCTACACGCCATCAAGCGCCGGCACTTTCAAGGTTACGGTGACCTGCACAGGCCCCGGTACCAGCGGAAGCGCAAGCGCCACGGCCAGCGCGACGGTCAACGCGCCGCCGCTGGCGGTGGACGACGCGGCGCGGACGGCGTTCGAGACGGCGGCGGTGATCGCCGTGCTGGCGAACGACACGGACGCGGACGGCGACGACCTGACGGTGACGGCGGTGACGACGCCGTCGAACGGCGCGGCGGCGATCACCGCGGACGCCGACGGCGACGACCTGACGGTGACGGCGGTGACGACGCCGTCGAACGGCGCGGCGGCGATCACCGCGGACGCCGACGGAGACAACACGCGGGTCACGTACACGCCGCAGAGCGGCTACTCCGGCGCGGACACGTTCGACTACACGATCTCGGACGGCACGGACGCCGACACTGCCAGCGTCAGCGTGGCGGTCAACGCGCCGCCGCTGGCGGTGGACGACGCGACGCGGACGGCGTTCGAGACGGCGGCGGTGATCGCCGTGCTGGCGAACGACACGGACGCGGACGGCGACGACCTGACGGTAACGGCCGTGACGACGCCGACAAACGGCCCGGCGACGATCACCAGCGACGCCGGCGGCAACAACACGCTGGTCGCCTACACGCCCCAGAGCGGGCCTCCCGGCACCTACACTTTCGACTATACGGTCTCCGATGGCACCGCCAGTGACACCGGGACGGTTTCGGTGACGGTGGGCTTCGTGAAGGTGACGCCGAACCCGAGCACCACGGGCAGCTACACCCTGTCCTGGCAAGGGACGCTGCTGGCCGACAGGTATCGGGTCCTCGAGAGCGGCGCTCCCGGCGACCCGCCCCTGTCGAGCTACCACCTGGGGACCAGCGTGGAATACACCGGCAAGGCGACGGGCAACTACCACTATCTGGTGGAGCGTTGCGAAACGCCGCTGGGAGAGTTGGAGGAATGCGTGGAGCTCGGCCGCGTGACGGCCAGGGTGATTCTGCCGATAACCCCCGGCAATCTGCCGTACAGGTCCGGAGTCACCAAGGGCGGCGACGCCTATGTCAACGTGCCGATCGCGCCGGTGCCGGGAGTCAACGGGCTCGCGCCGAGGCTGTCGATCGACTACAGCGGCGGCCGCGAGCGGCACCGGTCGGACCAGGAGCTGCCGGCGGACATGATCGGCTACGGCTGGCGCGTCGGAGGGTTCTCGACCATCCGCCGCTGCGTGAAGGGGACGGGCGACAGCGACGGCATCTCGTTCAACAGCGACGACGCGCTGTGCCTGGACGGCGAGCCCCTGACGAAGATCAGCGGCACGCATCTTCAAGCTCCCGCAGAGTACCGCGCGGCGAGGGAGAGCTTCGCGAAGGTCGTGCTGAAGGACAGCGCGACGGGCGACTGGTTCGAGGTGCATTTGCCGGACGGCACGGTGCGCGAGTACGGCCGCACCGCCGACAGCCAGCTTTGGAAGCCGGCGCGGGTGGCGAGCGGCACCGAGGCCGCGCAGCCGGCGGCGGCTTTCCTGTGGTCGATCAACAAGCAGACGGACGCGTTCGGCAACGTCATGACGTACAAGTACTACGAGGACGACACCAAGCTGGCGCGGCATCCGAGGAAAATCACCTACGGCGACGCGGAAGACGCGATGATCGAGTTCGTCTACAAGCCGCGGGACGACCTGGACTCGACGCAGGTGGGAAGCTTCTTCCTCGGCCAGCCGCAGCGGCTGACGTACATCCATCTGCGACTCGGCGACTCGCTGGTGCGCGACTACCGGCTGGCGTACAAGAGAACGAGCGCTGGCCAAGTTCGCCTGAGCGCGCTGCAGACCTGCGGCTACGAGCCGTCCGGCACGTACCACTGCCTGTCGCCCCTGGAGATCGGCTGGTTGGACGCCGCCGGCGGAACCTGGGTCAGCCAACTGACCGACCCCATGGGGGCGGCGACGACGTTCGCGATCGGGACGATGACCGAATCCGGCACGCACGACTTCGTGCTGGGCACGAACGACACGCCTTTCGGCGCCACCAGCCTGCCGGCGAACACGCGGGCGCTGCCGGCGAAGAACGGCGACGTCAAGCCGGTGGTGACGAGCGTGACGCGCAGCGACGGCATCGGCGGCACGCGCCAGACCCGCTACGCGTATCTCGGCCGCGGCGTCGAGAGCACGCGCAACTGGGGCTTCCTGGGGTTCCACGCGATCCGCGAGACGGACTCGGCGTCGGGCATCGTGACCTACACGCAGTACCGGCTCGACTATCCGCACTTCGGCCGCCCCGCGCAGGTGGTGCGGTACGACGGCGAGTACGTGAGCCCCGCGAGCGTCAGGAGAGCCAAGACGCCGCTGTCGAAGCGCGCGGTGCGCTACGCGGAGAAGACGGTGTCGCACGCGGGCTCGACCGTGACGACGACGCTGCCGCACGCGGAGGAGACGATGGAGTGGCTCTACGAGGGCACCTCCACCCTCGGCGCGGTGCAGACCACCGAGACGCTGACGCTGGATGCGGGGCTCGTGGACCAGGTGGTGCGCGAGACGCGCACGGCACACATGGCGACCGGCGACGCTGACGGCGGATCCGACTGGGGCGCCGGCCAGTCGCACACGCTGACCGGCATCCAGCGGACGACGCAGCGGACGCTGTCGTTCGACAACGACGAGACCGACTGGGTGCTGGGGTTCGTCGACGACATCGGGGTCAAGCACTATCGCGGCGACGGCGGCGCAACCGACGCGACGCCGGACTGGACCGAGACGGTCGGCCGCACGCGGATCGCGGGCACGCTGGCGCCGGACGTGGTGACGCGTTTCCCGGGCCACAAGCTCCAGCACAAGACCGACTACGGCTACGACACGCGGGGCAATCGCAAGACGGCCTCGGAGACCGAAGGAGTGCCGGCGCCAGACGCGGGAGGGCAATCGTCGGAGACGACAGAGGACTCTGCGCGGACCTGGGAGGTGCTGGGATTTGCCGCGGGCCGCTTCCCCACATCCTGGCAGAACCCGCTGGATCACACGGAGCGCGCGACGCACCATGTGGGCCTGGGCGTGCCGGCGACGACCACGGACGCCAACAACCGGCGCACCTCGTACGCCTACGACGGCCTCGGCCGCGAGATCTCGCGCACGCGCCACTGGGACAGCGTGGAGATCACAAAGGACGGCGTCACGACAACGGAGGACGTGAAGACCACGACCGCCTACGCCCCGTGCGACGACGGCGCGTGCGCCGCGGTGTCGGCGACGGCCGCCGACTGCGGCACCCGCTACTCGGTGGCCCCCGTCATGAAGGTCACGACCGCGGCCCCGGACATGCCGGACTCCACCGCCTACCTGGACATGTTCGGGCGCGCCATACGCACGTCCGTCGAGGGGTTCGGCGGCGTCGACCGGCGGGTGGACGTGTTCCACGACGCGCGCGGCCGGATGGCGTGCGAGAGCGAGCCCTATCACGCGGGCGAGACGGCGCGGTACACGCGCTACGCCTATGACATCCGCGACCGGCCGACGGGCGTTGCCCGGCCGGACGGCGGCGCGACGGGAGTTACGTACGCAACGGTGTGACGGCGACGGTCACGGAGACCGTGAAGGCCGCGAACGGGAACCAGGTGCTGGCGAGGCGCAAGACGAAGCGGACGCGCAACGTGCTCGGCGAACTGGTGTCGACCACCGAGGGGGCGGCCGAGGCCGCGTCGAAGCGGGTCGAGACGCGCTACGCCCACGACGGCGCCGGAAGGCTGAAGACGGTCACGACCGGCGGCCAGACGACGACATTCGCCTACGACGCCGCCGGCAACCGCGAGAGCGTCGAGAACCCGAACCTGGGGGCGACCGTGACCGCGGGCATCGGCAAGGCGAGCGTCAGGTTCGCCCACAACGGCCACGGCGAGCTGACCGGGCGCGCCGACGCGCGCGGCGCGACCCGCTACGCCTACGACAAGCTGGGGCGGCGCACCTGCGCGGCGGACCGCGGCGGCACGGCGACCTGGGAGTACGACCCGGCCAACGCCAAAGGCCTGCTCAAGCGTCGAAGCCACGACCGGGACACGGTCCTGGCGAGCGCCGCGTCCTGCGCGTTCGGCGGCGAGTTCGCGGAGACGTACGCGTACAACGCGGACACGCGGCTGACGACGGTGACGACGGCGATCGTAGACGACGCCAACGCGACCACGACGCTGACGCGCGGCCACGCCTACGACGCCTACGGGCGGCTGGCGTCGACGACTCACCCGTCGTCGGTGACGGTCGAGCACGAATACAACGACCGGGGCTATCTCGCGAAGCTGAAGCACGGCGCGACGGCGCTGGTGACTGTGACGGGGCAGACCGCCCGCGGCCGGCCGAAGGCGGAGACCTACGGCAACGGCGTGCGGACGAGTCGGTCCTACGACGCGCTGGGGCGCCTGACCGATATCGACACGACCCGCGGCGCGGCGAAGATCCAGGACAGCGCCCACGCCTGGCGCAGCGACGGCTCGCTCGAGAGCCGCGTCGCGGGGGCGGCCGGGAGCCGGTCCAAGCGGAAAGAGGAGTTCGACTACGACTACCTGAACCGGCTGACCGGGGCGGCGACCCACCTGGGGGACTCCTCGACCGCGAGCCGGACGCTGGCGTTCGGCTACGACCTTCGCGGCAACCTCAAGACCAAGACCGACGACGCGTCGGCGGACGACAGCGTGACGGACTACGCCTATCCGACGACGACGAACTGGCTCTCCTCCGCCATCATCGGCGGCGCGAAGCATGCGCTCACGCACGACGCGAGCGGCCACATCGAGGCGTACGCCTGCGCCGACCCGGACGACACGGACGAGGTCGATCCGTGCGCCGGGGTGGACGACACGTTCATCGAGTGGAACGCGCGCGGGCTCGCCGAGAAAGTGACGGTGGGCGACAGCGCGGAGACGGCCACGCCGACGGCGCGGGACAGCTTCCACTACGGTCCGGACGGGGCGCGCCACTTCAAGAAGAGCGAGTGGTCGGTCACCTCCGGCAATGCAACGACGATGAAGACGTCGCGCAAGTACTACGCGGGCGCGTACGAGAAGACGGTCACGGTCGGCGGCGACACGGTGGAGCGGACGCGCATCGGCGACTCGGTGGTGCACGTGAGGACGACTCCCGCGGGCATGATGGCCACCGCGACATCGGTGTTCGAGTACGCGCACCGGGACCACCTGGGCTCGGTGGAGTCGGTGACGGACGCATCGGGCAACAAGCTGGTTGTGCTCGGTTACGACCCGCACGGGGAGCGGCGCAGGCCGGACTGGACGGCGCGGCTGACCAAAGCGGAGACCGAGGCCCTGCTGGGCGCCCGCGGCGAGCGCGTGTCGCGGGGATTCACGAGGCACGAGCACCTGGACCGCACCGGACTGGTCCACATGAACGGCCGGATGTACGACCCGCGCCTGGGGCGGTTCCTGAGCCCGGATCCCATTGTCGGGGACCCGACCTCAAGCCGGTCCTGGAACCTCTACAGCTACGCCAGAAACAACCCCTTGAGCTACGTCGACCCGACCGGGGAGACCGAGTTGGAGGTGATTGTCGTCACCGCGTGCCGGTGCGGGAATCGATGGTGGTGGTTGGACTACTCGTTCTGGTGGGGCTCATCGTCGTGGAACAACTCGCCCATCGACCCGTGGGACTTCGGGCCGGGCTACGGTCTTGCCGAAAGCATGCGCGCCGACGGGATAAATACGCTCAAGGCACTGGACGAGAGCGTGGCGGACCAGCCGATTGATAACCCGGGGACCCGCCCCGACCTTGCCGCGTTGTTGGCTTCGGTGAGAGTCCAATCCGATGACACAGGCGGGCTATTCGAAGAGGAGGGGATAGAATACGACCCACAGGATGGATTCGCGGCGGCGCTGCACAAGATCGGGGGCCACTACTATCTCGTGTTTCGGGGCACTCAGGGAGGAAGTCTTCGCAACTGGTGGGCGAACCTCCGCCAGGCCTTGGGCTTCCGCTCCTCGCAATACGAGCAGGCCAGAAAACTGGCCCGGGCCGTATTCGACAAGTTGGGCGGCAACGTGACCCTCGTCGGCCATTCGCTGGGCGGCGGCCTGGCGTCGGCGGCTTCGTTTGCCACCGGCCTGCGGGCTATCACATTCAACGCGGCGGGCCTGCACTCCCGCTACCGCACGGGCGCACCCGGCGAGATTCGCGCCCACTACATCCGGGGCGACCCGCTGAGCGTGGTGCAGGACCTCGTCCCGTTCCTGCCGGAGGCCGCGGGGACGCGCATCGAGCACCCCTATCGGCACACGGGGCCGTTCTGGGAGCGGCACTCCTACCTGGCCTTCCCGAACTGGTAGACGAGACGCGGCGGAGGATATCCATGCGGCGTACAATGGCGCGGTTGGCCGCGGTCGGCGCACTGGGAATCGGGATGAACACGGGCTGCGCGGTTCAGTTCCGCCCGGAGAGCGCGGACTATTACTTCACGACGCCGGAGGTGGTCGCGGCGGCGAAGGCGATCCGCCGAGGCAACGCGAGAGGCCTGGAAAGGAGGATCGCCGAGGGTCTGGACGTGAATGCGCGGGGGCGCGAGGGGATGGACCTGCTCAAGTGGTCCCTCGGCCGGTTTTGCCTCGAGTGCTTCGAGACGCTGCTCGAGCACGGAGCGGACATCGAACGCCCTCCGGCCGGGGAGTACACGGGTAAGATCGAGCAGCTGTTCTTGAAACCCGTCATGCACTTGGCGGCTCATTTGGATGATCCGGCGTACCTGGCGTCGCTGCTGCGGCACGGGGGCAATCCGAACGCACTCGACGTGTACGGCGCTAGGACGATCATCCACGAAGCAATAATGATGTCTCGGATGGAGAACGTTCGGCTGCTGGTCGGGGCGGGTGCCGACATCCACGCGCGGGAGCGGGGCTCCATGGCGACGCCGCTGCATAACGCTAGGTCTTATAGAGACTTCGAGATCGCGTGTTATCTGCTGGAGCAAGGTGCCGACCCGATGCTGGAGGATAGTATGGGCTACTCGGTGGTCGATGACTTGAAAATGTTCAAGGACCGCGGCGTTGGGGACAGCGAGATGCACGATTGGTACCTGAAGTTCGTGGATCGTCTGGGGCTGGACCGCGACGCAGTGACGGTGCCGTGAGGCCCGGGAGGGTGTTCCGGGCCGACGGCCTGCTGGTTGACGCAGGGGGGACGAAGGCGAGGTTGGCCAACTCGGACACACGCCAAAGTCCTCGCAAGCGTCATCTCGGCTAGACCGAGGGCGGCACTCCGCCTTGCGCGGCGAGGAAAGAGGTGGACTCTTCGCAAGTTTGTCTCTTGAATAGGTCCACGCGATGAGTCTGTTGCTGAAACAACGCCCATCCGGCCGCCCGGCAAACGACCGTGCGTAGGGCCGTGAACTGGCACTACTGCTTCAGTCCGATCTTGATTCAGACAGCGGATTCGTTGCTGTCCGCGATCGCGTAACCCGCTCCCGCTTCACCTCGGCTGGCCTCTCGGCTCGCGCCAGCGCGGGACAGCTTCCACTACGGTCCGGACGGGGCGCGCCACTTCAAGAAGAGCGAGTGGTCGGTCACCTCCGGCAATGCAACGACGATGAAGACGTCGCGCAAGTACTACGCGGGCGCGTACGAGAAGACGGTCACGGTCGGCGGCGACACGGTGGAGCGGACGCGCATCGGCGACTCGGTGGTGCATGTGAGGACGACTCCCGCGGGCATGATGGCCACCGCGACATCGGTGTTCGAGTACGCGCACCGTGACCACCTGGGCTCGGTGGAGTCGGTGACGGACGCATCGGGCAACGAGCTGGCGGTGCTCGGTTACGACCCGCACGGGGAGCGGCGCAGGCCGGACTGGACGGCGCGGCTGACCGGGGCGGAGATCGAGGCCCTTCTGGGCGCCCGCGGCGAGCGCGTGTCGCGGGGATTCACGAGGCACGAGCACCTGGACCGCACCGGACTGGTCCACATGAACGGGCGCATGTACGACCCGCGCCTGGGAAGGTTCCTCAGCCCCGACCCCATTGTCGGGGATCCCACTTCCAGCCAGTCGTGGAACCTATACAGCTACGTCGGCAACAACCCGCTGAGCTACGTGGATCCGACGGGGCTGGTGCAGGCGGGGCCGATGTGCCCAATTTTCGGCCCGGCGATGTGCATGGCCGGGGGCGGCGCCGGCGGCGGCTCGACCACGCGGACCATGACGGTGACCACGACGGTGACGGTGCACGGCGTCATGGCGGTTCCTTACCGCTACGCGGTGCCGGTGTGGACAAGGGTCGGCGGGTCGGCATGGCCCGGGGGGCAACGACTACGTCTACGACCTGAGCTACGCCTACTTCTGGGGCGTGGACTACCAGCCGTACTCGTACAGCTACAACGTCACCCGCACGATTACGCTCGAAGACCATTCGGTCGCCGATGAGCCGGTTTCGCCACCTGCTTCACCGGAACGAACAGAGGAAGATTGGTATGAGAACTGGATCCTGCCCGGCCCACACAAGTACGAACACGTATCCGACGCTTTCTGTCAAGGCTGCCGAATGGAAGAAGTTGTCGATGCGCACATCGAGGCGGAAGCGTGATCCCGCGGGATTACGTCACGGTATGGCGCACGACCGCGCCCTGGGTCGAGGATGCTCAGGTCGAGCAGGATCTGGTGATCAGCCGCGCGCTGGTCGAGATGTTCTCGCACCCCGTGCTTGCCCGGTCTCTCGCCTTCCGCGGCGGGACGGCTCTGTACAAGCTGTATCTCACGCCTGCGGCGCGCTACTCCGAGGACATCGATCTGGTCCAGGTGGAAGCGGGGCCCGCGGGGCGGGTGATGGATGCGATCAAAGCGGGGCGGGCGGTGACGGAGGCGCTGCTGTCGCGACTGCCGGTAGGGCGTGGCAAGGCCGGAAGCTGGCGGTGGGCGCATCAACCTCGGAACGGTCCGCCGAAAGCCCGAGTCCTCGCCGCGGCTGAACGGCCGAAAGGCAACGTCGTTTTGGTCTCTTGAGCTATCAGTCTCACCGCTGCAGAGTCCGCGCGGTCCACGCGACCTCGCCCAGGATGCTCGCATCGCCGGGAAAGACCACCGGTGCCCACGCGGGGTGGTCGCTCGCCAACAGCCGTTCGCCCGTCTCGCCTTCGTCGGCGCGCTTGACGATCAGGCCGTCGCCGGTCAGGAACACGAATATCCGTCCTTTCCGCCACCGCCTCCGACCGCGGTCGACGAGGATCGAGCAGCCGTCCGGTAGCGTCGGCTCCATCGACTCGCCCCGGACATCAATCACGACGCATCGGGTCGGGTCGAGCGCGTGGCGATCCAGCCATGTGCGCTGGAACGCGAGATACCCCTTGACCGGGGGCTCGTCGAGATTGATCGCGCCTCCTCCCGCCGCCACGTCCGCCTCGCGGATCTCGATGTGCCGCGCGCCTGGCAGGTCGACGACGTTGTCCAGGATCTCGCGATGCGCCAGCGCCTTGTCGCCGGGACTTGCCCGCGGGATTTCACGGCCCCGCTCCCAGCGGTTGGCCAGCTCGGCCTGCCGCTCGGCCAGCTTATCCAGCAGGTCCGCCATCTCGCGCAGCTTCGCGCCGGGGTGGTGCCCGCTTAGGGACTCGATCTCCGCGATGGCCTCGGCCAGCGTTGCGCCGGCGGGCAACCCCAGCGCGTCCTTCAGCTCGACCGGCGCGAGCGATCCCGGCGGGGAATCCGGGCCGGAGGCGTCCGGATCGCTGCGCGCAACGCGATGACCGGCGATCTTGATCGATATTCCAAGCACTTCCAGTATCCTGACGACTCGGTCATAGGACGGCATTCTTCCACGCCTGATGTCCCTGATCAGATCTTCTCTTCCGCAGGCGAGCAAGGAAGCCTTGCGGGCAGAGATCCCGGCATCTTTTAGCGCACCTTCGATGATCTGCTGGATGTCTTCGATGGTATTCACATAAGGGATTCTGCCCTTATTCTGACCAAGATGCCATCGCTTGTTGCGGTTAAGGGCGGTTGCCCTTACTATCGACCCATGAATACGGGCAGCATCACATGGCCATGCGGGCGAATATCACGTCCAAGGTGCGGGTCGATCTCACATGCGCGGCCGGCCGAAGTGGGGCGTTGCACCAATGCAACCGAAAGCTGCCGCATTCCTGGAACGACATGGACTCGGCGACGTAGTCGCGGCGAACATCCGCATGAGCGCGCGGCGAATCGAAGGTCTCGCCCAGGAATATTCCGCCGCGGCGCGACGGGGTTTTCGCTGGCATGGCTGTCCCCCGGCAACGAAACTTGGCACATGGGACGCATTCCGATCATCCCCGCGATACCGATGTCCGCCGAGGTGCGCCTCGAGCGGGGACGCCCGCGCGCCCGGAAGGGTCTCGGCGCGCAGAGGTTTCCCGCCATCCGCGGCGCATCCGGACGGCTCGCCGGGCTGGTCCTGGCGCTGTCGGGCGCCGGATGCGCCGTGCCGTCGATCACCGTGGAGTCGGCGGCGCTCACCGCGCGCCCGAATCCCTCGCCGGACGGGTCCTATGCGGTGCGCTGGACGCCGATCGCCGGTGCCTCGGCCTACCGGCTGCTCGAGGACGGCGCGCTCAGCTATGAAGGCCCGGCGCTCACCCGCGCCTACGTGGCGAAGGCCGCCGGGTCCTACACCTACTCGCTGACCTATTGCGTCGCGGCGCTTGGCGTGGAGATTTGCGATCTGCGTCCGGGCCTCCGCGACCTGACCGTCACGGTGTCGTCCGAATGAGGTGCGGCAAAGACGGTGGCGCCGGGCGGCTTCCCGGGTCAAACCACGCTGCCCTTGGACCTGACGACACTACGGGCGAGCGCGGCGATCTCGAGTTGCGCCGCATTGAGGTTCGCCGCATCGCCGCTTGCCAGTGCCACCCAAGACGCGCAGAGAACCCGGCCTACGGGCGTCTCAAGGCGGCGATCCGTCGCGATGGCCTGACGCAGCCGCTCGCAGTCACGCGGCGGCAGGGTGCCGCTGGCTACGTGTTGTGGGGAGGAGGCAGCACGCGGCTCCGTATCCTCAAGGAACTGGCGGCGGAAACGGGCGAGGCCCGCTTCGCCGTGGCGCCATGCCTGTTGCGGCCGTGGCGGGGCGAAGCCGAGTTGCTGCTATCCCACCTGAAGGAGAACGCGCTGCGCGGCGCCGTCGCGTTCGTCGATCTGGCGGCGGCGGTGGCCAACCTCAAGGCCATGCTGGAGCGCGAGGCGGATGCGGCGCTCAATGAACGGCGGCTTGTCCTTCGGCTCGGGGCCCTGGGCTTCGAGGTCGACTGCGGGACGATCGCACTGGCGACCTACGTCGCTGATCGCGTGTTGTCGGCGCTGCCGCTCGCGGCACACGGACTCAGCCGCTCCGATATCGAAAGTATGCGTTCCCTCGACCGGGGGGCGCGGACGCTGTGGCGGGATTGGTCGATCGACGCGATCGAGGAGTACGACAGGGTCTTCCGCACGCTATGCGGGCGCTACGATGGACCGGGCTGGGCGCTCTTGGACCTGCGCCGCGCGCTGGTGGAGGAGATGGCCGTGCGGGGTGATCGGACCGCGCAAGCCGTCGCCCTCGAACTCCAGGCGCGCCTGTCGCGGGTCGGGTCGGGCGGCGGCAACCGTTAGGCGGCGTGGGAGCGAAAGTTGGCCGGCACGCGAGGCGCGACCAAAGAGGGTGAGTTGATGGCGTCGGTCATGCTCTACGCCACCCGATGTCTCGGCGAGGGGGATCTGCTCGCGCTGCGGGGCATGGGATTCGGGCCGGCGGAGCTGGAGGCGTTGGGGACCCTGAACCTTGGCGACGTGCAGCGCGCTGGTTCGCTATCCGCGCACTGCCTCGAGATCCGGCTCGACGGCTCGCTGTTTCGGCGCGTGATAGAACTCCTGGCCGACATGCGGAAGGAAGAGGAGCTTCAGCGCGCGTTGATTCGAGCTGACGCGCCCTGGGACATGATGCGGGCGCTGTTCGGGATGGCCAACCGGGAATACACGCAACTCAGGCGCGCTCTCGATGTCGAAAGCGGCGTCGGGCGGCCCGCCGACCTCGATGACAACATGGCGAATCGATTGTGGTTGTTGTTGCGTGGGCGCTTGCGGGCGGATCGCGAACGGCCGCTCGATCCGCGCGACTTCCTTGACGTTCACGCAGAGTGTGGCGTCCCGTTGCGCGCCCTCTGGATCCACGCACGCCGGTGGGCCGAGCGGCTCGGGCCCAGATCCTAGCCGATACCTGTCGGCATTGGTCAGGTTACCGTCCCCGGGTGCTCGGTCGGGTCGATGATGGAAGCCGCCCCGCAGACCGCCGGCGACGGGGCAGACTGCCTATGCCTGCAAGTCGTGTACGCCAAACCGGAGCCGGATAGGAGCCTTCAGCCGGGGGTGCTTCCCCGACCGCTGACGCGTAAGTAAGTGCCAGCATTTCCCCCGTCGCCGGAGGCGTACTTCCATGCAAGCCGGATAGATGTGAGGGCACTGAACCTGCCCGAGAGGCGACCGGCCGCACCGTTGAAAAAGGCGGGCGAGCACGGAATGTGGCACTGGACTCGCAGCAACGCGCGAAAGTTGTATGCTGACCGGCGGGAAACGAACCCATGCGCACGCTGACTGCCGAACAACGCCGACAATGGACAACGGACGGTTGCCTTCACCTGGAAGGGGTGCTTGACGCCGATCAGGTCGAGTTCTTTTCGAGCGAGATAGACCGGATCCGCACGGTGCCGGGATGGGAACCGGACCGCAGACCGGAGTTGCCTCGGGGGCACTACGGCTGGCTCGACCACGCCGAGGACCTGGACCCGTCCGGTTTCATGGACCGGCGCGACCTCCTGATCTACGACCAGGAGTTCATCGACCTGATGGATCGCTCGCCGGTGTTCGACTACATCGTCGACATCATGGGTCCGTACATCCTGCTCAGCATGACGCAGGCGGTGGTGCGGGCGGCGGCGAGCGATTTCCAGGGATATACGCACACCGATGGCGGCGAGTCCCTGCGAAGAATACGGGTCGGCGAGTCAAGTCCGCCGATCGCCATGAAGGCGATGTACCTCCTGACCGATGTGGCCGGAGAGAACTGCGGCAACCTGACCGTCTTCCCCGGCAGTCACCTGCGCCAGATTCCCTGCGAAGGCGAGCGCCAGATGACGCCCTATTCGCCCGGCGCCGCCCAACTCACCGGCAAGGCCGGGGACGTCTACCTGTTCCCGCACGCGTTGTGGCACGGCCCCGCGCGCAACGAATCGAGCCGCGCGCGCAAGTGCCTGCTGTACAACTACTGCCAGCTCTGGGTCCGGTGCTACGACTTTGACGCCATCCCCGACATCCTCGAGCGCTGCTCGCCGCGCCAGCGGCGGCTGCTGGGTGATCTGGGCTACGATTTCCGGCCCGGATCGTATTTCTATGTCCCGAAGGACCAGGTCGACGTGATTCAAGACACGGGTTGATCTGGCGCAATAGGTGCCACCCTCATGAAATTTCCTCGTAATGGTTTGTGCGTTGCGTTCGCTCTTTTGGTCAGCGTCCACGGCGCAAGGGAGACGTCTGCATCCGAGCCTTCCGCCGACGCCGGAGTGCAACCGGAAGGTACGGATCTCTGCATCGGCATGGGCCCGCAGACGCCACGCGATATCAGTAGCACCTCGGGCCTGAACACGGAGGCGTTCCCGATGGCGCCGCCAGCCAGCGAAATGCACCTCTGCAACATCCACACGCACACCAATGCCGAACACAAGGGTCCGGGCTTCAGCGTGCTCGTCAGCAACGCCGCCGACGGCGGCTTTGCCTGCAACGACACACCGGGCCTCGGCGAGGCTGAACTTGCGCCGGCACCGGGCGCCTACCAGGGAGTCGCGCCGGGCGACACCATCGAAGTGCATTGGGTTCACACGTCGTGCGAGGCAACGCCCGGCGAGGGACTCGGCGCCTGCGTGCCGGAAGGCTGCGGCGACCCGCTGTTGCGCGTGGAGGCCCAGATATTTCTCGTCGTCAACGATCCGGACGCGCTCGATTTCACCACGATGACGTACGGCGGAAACATCGTCGACGGTCGGCACCAGGCCAAGGCCATTCCGTCGACGACGGGCGACCCGGTGCTGTTTCGGGGTTCTACGACCGGTCCGTCGTACGATCAGAGCAAGTGTTCGGCAGCCAGGGTGACGTGGAACGTGCGGCCGCAGTGCGCAAGGCTCGACATCAACTCCCTGCACCGCTGGGCGGAACAGGGGAATGTGTTCAACGAAACAGGGTCTCACGGCGTTCGACAGCTGGTCACCGCACCGGAACTGCTATCGCCTATCGACTGATCCGGGTGGTCCAAACGCCGATTGCTGGCCGATTGTTCGAGCTCCGTCTCAAGACACGGTGATCTGACACGACACTAGTGCCAAATCGACCCAACCATGGCCTCGTTCGGTAGCTTCGAGAGTTCGACTTGCCTGGTCGCCGCCCTGGCCCGCCGCTCTGGCTGCCGAGGGCTGCAATGCGCCGAAGTCGGTCCGATTGGAGACACGGTAGAGAGCGTCCGTCGCCTTAACCAGATCGTTGGCTGCTGTGGGGGTCGCGTGGTTCTCACAACCGTGACGGGCGCTCGTCCCAACATATCGCAACGCGGTGCAGTTCACGGGCCTCGCCGCTGAAGTCGTTCGCCCCGGCGTGCTGAATGCATCGCTGGTCCCATATCGCGAGCGTGCCCGGCCGGTAGCGTAGCCGTGCCTGATAGCTCTGCTGGGTGCAGTGCGCAAACAGAAAACGGAGCAGCGCCTCGCTCTCCCGATCGGCGAGCTGCACGATGCTCTTGGTGTAGCCCCCGTTCACGTAGAGCGCCTTGCGGCCGGTTTCCGGATGGGTGATGACCACGGGGTGCGTCACGGGTTGCTTGGCAAGGTTCGGATCGATGTTGCGTCCGTCGTGCCGCGCGTCCAGGGGATCGACAAACTCCTTCATGGAATCGGACAGGCCTTCATAGGCCCTGTACTGCGATGCGAATACCGTATCGCCGCCGACGGGGGGAACTTCGCGCGCAAGCAACATGGTGATCTTCGGCGGGATTTCGTGCCAGGTGGAGTCCGTGTGCCACTGGTCCGAAACGGCGGGGTGGCCCGGATCGGCGCGGACGAGGAGCGCGTCGTCAAAGCCCTCCAGGGGCGAGAATCCATGCACGTGGAGCTTGCCCCAGCGCATGCCGAACTCCCGCAACTGGCCGAGGGTGAGGTGACCCTGTCCGTGGATGGCGAGGGCGCCGTATTGCAGCAGCAATGCGTGGACGGCGGCGAAACCGTCGTCGTCGAGGGATGCGACGTCCAGGCCCCGCACTTCGGCGCCCAGGGCGCCGGTCAAGGGTCGAATGTCCAGGATGGCCTCTTGCTCCGCGGTGCTCATGTTGCTCCTCCAACAGTGCGGTCGGATTGCCCGGATCCTCGGCATTGTCCTCGAAAGGGCGGTCAGGTCAAAACGGCGAGTCGTCGAACGTGGCGCTCTTGACCAGGGCGTAGATGCCCTGGCCGACGCTCAACTCAAGGTCGTCCGCCGCCGCGCGCGTGATGCGCGCCCGCAGATGCTGATCGCCGATCTCGATCAGGGCTTCGGCAAAGGGCGAGTCTTCTTCCCTGACGAGGTCGATCAGGGTCCCCCGAAGCACGTTCCGAATGCTCAACGCCCGCGGCCGGGCGGTTGCCAGGGCGACATCGCGCGCTCGTACGCGCACCCGCGCGAACTCGCCCTCGGCCAGCCGCGCCGACATCGGCATGACGATGCGCTGTCCGCCGACATTGAGCGTCGTGAGCTGATACTGCGGGTCGTGTTCCGCCACGCGCGCCAACACCAGGGCGCCGGCTTCGAAGCGGCCGGTGATGGACTGGATGTCGAGGCGTTCCAGGACTTCCCTCGTTGCACCGAAGGCGCGCACGCGGCCGTCGGCCAGCACCAGGGTGCGTTCCGCCAGCAGGGCGACTTCGTCGATGGCATGGCTGACGTAGAGCATCGGCACGGGCAGGGTTTCGAGGTACGACAGGATGTCGGCCTTGCGCTCCGTATCGAGGGCGGACAGCGGTTCGTCGAGTAGCAGGAGCCTTGCGTTCGTTAGCAGCGCGCGGGCGAGCGCCACCCGCTGCCGTTCGCCGCCCGACAGCCCGGCGACGGGGCGGGAGAGCAGGGGGCCGAGGTCGAACGCGTCGACGACCTCGTCCACCGCCGCGCCGCGGGGAAGGGCGCGTCGCGCGGCGTAGCGCAGATTGCCGCGCACGCGCAGATGACCGAACAGCCGCGCGTCCTGGAACACGCAACCGACGGGACGCCGGTGGGGCGGCACGTCGATGCGGCGGGAACTGTCGAGCCAATGCTCTTCCCGCACGGCGATGTGCCCGCGCGCGCTTTCGAACCCGGCGATCGTTCTGAGCAGCGTGGTCTTGCCGCCGCCGCTTGGTCCGAACACGGCGGTGATGCCGTCCAGGGGCAACTCGACGGTCGCTTCCAGGTCGAACGCCCCCAGTCTTGCCGCGACGTCCAGTTCGAGGGTTTCAGACGGCATGGATCGGGAACCGGCGATTGATGCTGTACACGATGAGGAGTACGAGGAAAGAAAACGCGAGCAGCCCGGCCGACAGCATGTGGGCATCGGCGTATCGCAATGTCTCGACGTGTTCGTAGATCGCGATGGAGACGACCCGGGTCTCGTCCGGGATGTTGCCGCCGACCATGAGCACCACGCCGAACTCCCCCACGGTATGGGCGAAGGTGAGCACGGAGGCGGTCAGGAATCCCCTGGCCGAGAGGGGGACGGCTACGCTTGCGAATGCGTCGAGGGGACTTGCCCGCAGGCTCGCGGCGGCCTCGAGCGGCGCGCGTCCCACCGCCGCGAACGCGGTTTGCAGCGGCTGGACCATGAAGGGCAGGGAATACACGACCGAGGCGACCACCAGGCCCGAGAAGGAGAATGTCAGGGAATCGCCGGTTGCCCGGATCCAGAGGGACCCGATGGCGGATTCCGGATGCAGCAGGATGAGGAGGTAGAAACCGAGCACGGTGGGCGGCAGCACCAGGGGCAGGGCGGTCAGCGCTTCGACGGCGGGCTTGATCCGGTTGCGCGTATGCGCCAGCCACCAGGCAAGCGGTGTTCCGAGGGCGAGCAGCAACAGGGTGGTGACACCCGCCAGCTTTGCCGTCAGCCAGATCGGACCGAGTTCCGCCACTAGTCGACTCCGTAGCCAAAGCCGGAAATGATCGCCCGCGCACGGTCGTGGCGAAGGAAATCGAGGAATTCGCGCGCGGCGACGTTGTCCGCGGCGCGTGCGAGCAGCACGGCATCCTGCCTGATTGGCGCGTGCCTGTCGGCGGGCACGTCCCATCGGCTGCCCCCGTCGACGGCCCATAATCCCGATGCGGCGACAAAACCGATTTCAGCGTTGCCCGTGGCTACCATGGCGTATGTCTGGCCAATGTTCTCCGCAGTCACGATCTTCTCGCGCAGCGCTGCGTAGAGTCCGAATCCCTGTAGCACTTCCTCCGCCGCCGCGCCATAGGGCGCCAACGCCGGATTCGCCATGGCCAGTCGCCTGAAGCCCCCGGCGGCAAGCAGCGCGGGGACATCGCCCTGGATGCGTTCCGGGTCGGCGCTCCACAGCGTCAGCCGTCCGGTGGCGTAAGTGCGGCGCGAGCCCGGGACCGTAAGGCCGGCGCGCTCAAGCAGTTCGGGGCGTTGGCTGTCGGCGGCCAGCAGGATGTCGAATGGGGCGCCGTGCAGGATCTGGGCATAGAGCTTGCCGGTGGAACCCGCGGCCACGCGCAGCCGATGCGGCGTCGTCTCTTCGAAAGCGCGTTCGACTTCGGCCAGCGGCGCCGCGAAGTTGGCGGCTACCGCGACCAGCGCCTCGTCTGCGGTCACTCCCAGGGGAACGAGAGCGAGCAACCACCCGATAGCCGCGCGCCGATTCCGGATTAGTCCTTGCTCGATGCGAACTGCTTGAACAGCCAGACGCAAAAGGCCGTGGCGATGACGGAGCCGGCGATCTGGAAGGCAATGAAGGCGGGTGCGTCCATGGGCCGGATGCCGGAAAAAGTGTCCGTGAAACTCCTTCCGAAGGTCACGGCGGGATTGGCGAAGCTCGTGGATGACGTGAACCAGTAGCCGGCGGTGATGAAGAGGCCAACCGCGTAGGGGACGACCTGCGGTCGGGTCCGCACACACGCCATGATAGTCGCCACAAGGCCGAACGTCGCCACCGCTTCCGCGACCCATTGGCCGATTCCGGTACGCGCGTTCGTGCCTGTCATGAGGATGGGCTCGCTGAACATCAGGTGCGCGAGCCAGACTCCAGCCATGGCGCCCGCCGCCTGGACGGCGACGAAGGCGAGCGCGTCCAACCGTGAGATTGCGCGCTGCAGCGCGAAACTCAAGGTCACCGCGGGGTTGAAGTGCGCGCCCGAAATGGGGCCGAAGACCAGGATCAGAACGACCAGGATGGCGCCGGTCGCGATGGTGTTGCCGAGGAGGGCGATGGCCGCGTTGCCGTCCGCGAGGCGCTCGCCCATGATGCCGGACCCCACCACGACCGCCAGCAGCAGCGCCGTGCCTGCGAACTCCGCGGCGAGGCGGCGGGTCAGGTCTGTTGGTTGCGTCATTCTGTGTGGTTCCGAGGAGATTCCAGAATCTCGATCCTTGTATATACGTTCTGTATTTCAAGGTGATTATCGCGCTGACCGATGTCCCCTGCGTCCGCGCTTGCCCGGGGCGAGGGCGAACCATTCCCCGGAACGGACCCTGCGGACTTGGTGGGCGCGGCTGGACTCGAACCAGCGACTTCCGCCATGTGAAGACGGCGCTCTGACCAACTGAGCTACGCGCCCGCGTTTCCTTAACTCATCAGGAAATCCGCCTCGGGTCAAGTGTGGTGGCTGCTGCGCTTGACGGGGCCGCGCCCGATATCAACCATTGGGTGGTTGGCGGGGACAGCGGGAAACGACCCATGGCGGCGGCCCGAATGCTCGAACTCGTCCCGATGTTGATGCGCGGGGACACGCAGGCGTCCAGCGGGGCTACGAAGGCGAGATGCTTCCGCGCTTCCTGAACTGCCAGGTGCGGACGATCTCAAGCACGTCCGTGTCGTCCCGCATGGCGGGCGGAAACGGCGCGTAGGGCGCGGCAAGGCGAACGATTCGCACGGCGGCGTCGTCCAGGACCTCGTGTCCGGAGGAGTCGATCACGCGCACGTCGCGCAAGGATCCGTCCGGCTCGATGACGACCAGGAGCCGCAGGCTGCCGTAGATCTTTCGCGCCCGCGCCTCGTCGGGATAATTGAGCTTGCCGATGCGTTCCACCTTGCGCCGCCAGGATTCCAGGTACCAGTCGTCCTCGGAGGTCTCGGTGCGGTCCTCGACTATCCGGCGGATGCGTGGCCGCGCGCCAGCGCTGCGGGCGTCCAGGTCCACGATCTGGCGCACGGTTGCGGCGTAATCCAGGGTTGGCCCTTCGAGGGCGGCGTCCATGGGCGCGACCGGGTTGGCGGCAGGCTGTCGGGATGTTTCCGAGGCCGGATTCACTTCCGCGGCGCGTGGGTCCGGGGGGGTTTCGGCAACCGGACTTTCCCCCTGGGGTTCGGCAGCAGGCGCTGGCGGCGCCGGGGTCGCAGCCGATCGGCTCGCCGTGGCAAGGGTAGCCCTGACGATGGATGGCGATTCGGGGGATTGTTCGAACCATTCGCTCAAGCCCAGCAACACCACCGCATGCACCGCCAGCGAGAGCAGCAGCGCGGCGGCGATGCCCTGGCGGGGCCTGGGAATGGGGGGCATCGCGGCAGGGGCCGTGATCCCGGTCGTCGGATCGCTCATCGGTTCGCGAGCCCTGCCTCTACCCTGTCCAACAGCAGCGACGCGATGTCGAGGGAGAACTGCGCATCCAGTTCCCTTATGCAGGTCGGGCAGGTGACGTTGATCTCCGTCAGGTAGTCGCCGATCACGTCGATGCCGGCGAACAGCAGTCCGCGGCGCTTCAACTCGGGACCGACGCGGCCGGCGATGAACCGGTCCCGTGCGGTGAGGCGCCGACCGACCCCGGTGCCGCCGGCGGCGAGGTTGCCGCGCGATTCGCCGGTCATCGGTATGCGCGCCAGGGCGTAGTCGACGGGTTCCCCGTCGATGAGGAGTATGCGCTTGTCGCCGTCCTCGATCTCGGGAATGTACTTTTGCGCCATGATCCGACGTCGGCCCAGGTTCGTCAGGCTCTCGATCACGACGCGCAGGTTGGGGTCGTCGGGGCGGACGCGAAAGATGTCGGTGCCGCCCATGCCGTCGAGCGGCTTGAACACCACGTCGCCGTGCTCCGCGTGGAACGCGAGCAGTTGATCGGGACGCTTGCCGACAATGAGTGGCGGAACGCAGTCCGGGAACTCGGTGGCGAAGAACTTCTCGTTGCAGTCGCGCAGGCTCCCGGGCGCGTTCACCACCAGGGCGCCGCGGGCTTCCGCGCGCTCGAGCAGGTAGGTCGCGTAGATGTATTCCATGTCGAACGGTGGATCCTTGCGCACCATGACGACGTCCAGCGTCGCCAGGTCGACCTCGGCGGCTTCGCCCAGCCGGTACCAGTGCGCGCCGGCTCGATCGGGGTCGAGGTCTGCGAGAAAGCCGGCCTCGATGGAGAGTTCGCGCAGCGTCGCCACGGGGCGGTCGTCCTTCCAGGTCAGGTCCCGCTGTTCGAAGTGGCTGACGCGCCAGCCGCGCCGCAGAGCGGCCCGGATCATCGCCAGCGTGCTGTCCTTCTCGAGGTTCACCGAGGCGATGGGATCCATCAGGAAAGCGATGTGAGCCATGTCGATCAGCGCCCTGGCAGGCGCGCCCCCGGTCCAGCCCCGCCGTCGATCATGGAGGTCAAGTTTCAGCGACGCGGCGGACCGGCGGCGCCTCTTGCATCAGGTTCAGGGAGCGCAGGATGGCCTCGGTGGGTTCCGCCCTGTTCAGCGTGTAGAAGTGCAGCCCCGGTGCGCCGCCGCCGAGCAGTTTGGCGCAGAGGCCCGTCACCACGTCGGCGCCGAATGCGCGCAGGGATGCGGGGTCGTCCTTGTGGGCCAGTAGACGCAGGCGTATCCAGCGGGGAATCTCGGCGCCGCAATTGTCCGAGAAGCGGGCCAGGCCCTCGTAGTTTGTGATCGGCATGACGCCGGCCACGATGGGAACCCCGATGCCCTGCTCGCGGCAGCGGTCGACGAAATAGAAGTAGCTGTCGGGATTGTAGAAGTACTGCGTGATGCAACTGTCGGCGCCGGCGTCGACCTTGCGTTTCAGGAAGGCGACATCGGCGTCGGGCGACGATGCGTCGGGATGGACTTCGGGATAGCAGCCGACTTCGATGTGAATGTCGTCGCCGAAGCTCCGGCGGATGTGGCGAACCAACTCCTCCGCGTAACGCACGCCCGAAGGCGATCCGGTCTCCGCCGGGATATCGCCGCGCAGGGCGACGATGCGGTTGACACCCATTCGAAGGTAGCCGGCGATGCGATGCTCGATGGCCGCGGCGGTGTCTTCCCCCCAGGACAGGTGCGGCGCCGTGTTGAACCCGGCCTCGCGGAGAGTCAGGACGGTCTCTGATGTGCGGTCCCGCGTGGAGCCGCCGGCGCCGTAGGTTACGGAGAAGAACTCGGGACTGCCGCTGCGCAATCGCGCCGCGGTGCGTTTGAGGTTGGCTCGTCCCTGCGCCGTGCGCGGTGGAAAGAACTCGAAACTGACCCGCATGTCACGTTGCGTTTTCGACCAACGCTACAACGCTGCCGCCAACGCCTCCGCCCTGTCGGTTCGTTCCCATGCGAAGCTCTCCTCCGTGCGTCCGAAATGGCCATAGGCGGCGGTCTGCCGATAGATTGGCCGCTTCAGATCCAGCATGTCGATCAGACCCCTCGGGCGCAAGTCGAAATTTTCTCGCACGAGATGAATGATCGTCGCCTCATCGAGTTTGCCGGTGCCGAAGGTGTCGACGCCGATCGAGGTCGGTTCGGCCACGCCGATGGCGTAGCTGACCTGGATCTCGCAGCGTTCGGCGATGCCGGCGGCGACGATGTTCTTGGCGACGTATCGGCCGGCATAGGCGGCGGATCGGTCGACCTTCGACGGATCCTTGCCCGAGAACGCGCCGCCGCCGTGGCGCGCCATGCCGCCGTAGGTGTCGACGATGATCTTGCGACCGGTGAGTCCGCAATCGCCGGCGGGGCCGCCGATGGTGAACCGGCCGGTGGGATTGATGAACACCTTGGTGTCCGACGTCATCCAGTTTCCCGGCACCACGGGCTTGATGATCTCCTCCATCACCGCCTCCGTCAGCGTCTTCTGCGAAACATCGGGGGCGTGCTGGGTAGACAGGACGACGGCATCCACGGCCACGGGTCGACCCTGGCGGTAGCGGAATGAAAGCTGGCTCTTTGCATCGGGACGGAGGAAGGAGAGGGAGTTGCGCCGGGCGTGGGCCTGTCGCGCGACAAGCCGGTGCGCGTAGGTGATGGGCGCAGGCATGAGCACGTCGGTCTCGTTCACGGCATAGCCAAACATCAGCCCCTGGTCGCCAGCCCCCTGGTCGCGGTCGTCGGTTGCGTCCACGCCCATGGCGATGTCGACCGATTGGGCGCCCAGCGCGTTGATGATCTTGCAGTTTTCCAGGTCGAATCCGCAGGCGAGATCGTTGTAGCCGATGTCGGAGATGACTTCTCTCGCCAGGCGCTCCACATCGACCGAGGCGTTCGAACGCACCTCTCCGGCGAGGACCACAAGCTCGTCCTTGATCAGCGTCTCGCACGCCACCCGGGAATCGATGTCCTGGTCGATCATGGCGTCGACGATCGCATCGGAGATCTGGTCCGCCACCTTGTCCGGATGGCCCTCGGACACGGACTCGGAAGTGAATACACTGAAATCGGCCATCAAGGCTCCGACCGGCAAGCGCCTTTGAGGATGAAGGCGCGCATTCTATCCCATAGCGTTTTTCGGTTATGCGGCGGGTGCGAACTGCATCGTGGTGACTCCGACGGTGAGCGAGCCCTATCGAACACGTCACGATCTGCTGACGTTCACCGTCCGCTCTGCCGCGCATCTGCTTTCGATCTGAGTGCCCCACAGCCAGCGCCTGCGGCGCCGCAGGCGGCCTGGCCCGCTCGTCGCCCATGCAACAACCGCTCCCGGTCGCTGATGCTTCCAGAATCGTTTGTTCCAC
The DNA here is from genome assembly GCA_963668365.1 of Pseudomonadales bacterium. Classification (GTDB taxonomy): domain Bacteria; phylum Pseudomonadota; class Gammaproteobacteria; order Pseudomonadales; family Azotimanducaceae; genus VXNE01. The sequence continues at coordinate 1,179,172 of OY764266.1, read as the reverse complement.
GGAAGGTCCGACGGCATGGCACTGACGGCATGGCGCTTGCGGCCAGACCTCGGTCCGAGCATCCTACGGTGCCCATGAGCGCCCCCGGCCCGTGCCGCCACGCATCGTTATCGGAACTCTCCGCATGACGGATGTCACGCATCTCGATGACCACGTGCTCTCCGGCAAGCGGGTGCTCATCCGGGAGGACTTCAACGTCCCGCTAGACGGCGCGACGGTCGCCAACGATGCGCGCATCGTGGCGGCGCTACCGACGATTCGAACCTGCATCGAGCGCGGCGCGGCGGTGATCCTCATGTCGCATCTGGGCCGGCCCGGGGAAGGCGAGTTCGATCCCGCGCTGTCCCTGGCGCCGGTGGCCGCGCACCTTGCGCGGGCGCTCGGCTGCGCTGTTCCCCTTGTCCGCGACTGGCGTGATGGAGTGGATGTATCCCCGGGCGCCGCGGCCTTGCTGGAAAACGTGCGTTTCGAAGCGGGCGAAGCGGCGAACGACGACGGCCTGGCCCGGGCCCTGGCAAGCCTGTGCGACGTGTTCGTGATGGACGCGTTCGCAACCGCCCACCGAGCGCATGCATCGACCCACGGGGTTGCGAAGTACGCTCCTGCCGTGTGCGCCGGGCCGTTGCTGTCCCGCGAGCTGACGGCGCTGGGCCGAGCGCTCGACTCGCCGGCGCGGCCGTTGGTGGCGATCGTCGGCGGCGCCAAGGTGTCGACGAAACTCGAGTTGCTGGAGTCGCTGTCAGGGATCGTGGACCGGCTCATTGTCGGCGGCGGCATCGCCAACACGTTCGCCCTCGCTGCGGGAAATCCCGTGGGCGCGTCGCTGGTGGAACCGTCGCTGCTGGAGACCGCGCGCCGCATCGCGAAGCGCGTCGACGTGCCGCTGCCGGTGGACGTCATGACCGCCCCCGCCATCGACGCGCAGATCCCCGCGGCGCTGCGCCGTCCGTCTGAAGTGGGGGAGCGTGACATGATCCTCGACATCGGACCCGGCACGGCCCGCGCCTGGAGGGACGCGCTCGCGGATGCCGGCACGATCATATGGAACGGTCCCCTCGGCGTATTCGAATTCGATCAGTTTGGCGAAGGCACCCGGTTGATTGCCGAAGGCGTGGCCGCGGCGAAGGCGTTTTCCATCGCCGGCGGCGGCGACACCATCGCCGCGATCGACAAGTATGGCGTTCGCGAGGACATCTCCTGCATATCCACCGGCGGCGGCGCGTTTCTGGAGTTCGTGGAGCGCGGAACGCTGCCAGCGGTCGAGATCCTCAAAGCACGTGCGCGGTGAAGGCGAGTACCGTCCGGAGTCGGGGTTCTCCCCGGCGTACCGCAGTTTCTACGACCTCGACCTGGACCAGGATTTCTTTCTCGTCTCTCACGGCGAACACCGGCTCGCTGCCCAGGTATTCGAACCTGCGGGTACGCCGAGGGGATCCGCCGTCGTGGTGCATGGCTACTATGACCACGTCGGCCTGTACGGCCATCTCATCCGCTACCTTTTGGGCACCGGTCGCCGCGTGCTCGCCTACGACCAGCAGGGCCATGGCCTGTCTACGGGTGCGGCGGCGACCATCGAGTCGTTCGATCATTATGTCGACGCCCTTGAAACCGTGGTCGGCGCGGCGGAGTCCCGTCTGCCCGAACCCGTGTGCGTGGTCGCGCAGAGCATGGGCGCCGCCGTCGTGATGCAGTACGCGGCGCGCCCTCTTTCCCGGTCCTTTGCCGGCACGGCCTTGCTGGCGCCCCTGGTGCGGCCGACGAACTGGCGCTGGAACCGTTTCGTCTACAGGGCGGCGAAACACCTGGTCAGAAGCGTCGGTCGCGGTTGGGTCAACAATACGGAGAACCCGGAGTTCATCGAGTTGTTGCAGAGGGATCCACTGCAATGCCGCCGGCTGCCCGTGCAATGGGTGACGGCCATGGTCGAATGGATGTGCCGCTTCGAGACCAGCGAGCCGTCGTCCCTGCGGCCGCTCGTGGTGCAGGGAGGGCGCGACATGACCGTCGATGGCGCCTACAACATTCCGGTGCTGCAGCGCATCTACAACATCGAACTGCTGGAAATTCCGGAGGCCCGGCATCACCTGGTCAACGAAACCGAGGCGATTCGACAGCGGATGTGGCGCTTTTTCGATGCGCGCCTGTAGCCCGCCCCATGCTCGGGCCTACAGGGTTGCCAGGCAGGTCGAGGATCCCGCGTGACGCGCATTGACACGATGCGACGCCAGTTGGAAGAAATATTCACCCCGGCCCGCGTGAAGACGGCCCCGGAGGATCTGGCGGCGTGGGGCGGAGACTGGACGCGTGCGTTCAGGGTGGCGCCGAGCGCGATCGTGTTTCCGCGGTTGATCGACGATGTCGTGCGACTGACGCGGCTCGCCAACGCGCGCGGCCTGCGCCTTGTTCCATCGGGCGGACGCACGGGGTTGTCCGGGGGCGCGGTGGCGTCCGACGGCGAGATTGTCGTGTCGTTCGATCGCATGAACCGGGTGCTCGACTTCAACGCGGCGGACCGCATCGTGCGCTGCGAGGCCGGCGTGGTGACGCGGACGCTGCAGGAATACGCAGCGGAACGCGACCTGTTTTATCCGGTCGATTTCGCGTCGAGCGGCTCGAGCCAGATCGGCGGCAACATTTCGACCAACGCCGGCGGCATCAAGGTGATCCGCTACGGACTGACGCGGGACTGGGTCGCCGGACTGACCGTCGTCACCGGCGCCGGCGACGTGATCGAGTGCAATAACGGTCTGGTCAAGAACGCGACAGGCTATGACCTGCGCCACCTCTTCATCGGCGCGGAGGGTACGCTTGGTTTCATCCTCGAGGCGGACATCCGCCTGTTGCCCGCGCCCGCGCCGGCACGCGTCATGGTGCTTGCCATCGACCGCTTTGCCGATGTGCTGAACGTCCTGCAGAGTTTCCAGCGCGTCCTGACCCTATCGGCCTTCGAGTTCTTCTCCGAGCTTGCGCTGACCAAGGTGCTTGACCACCGGGACGTCGCGCGCCCGTTCGCAAAGCCGGCGAACTTCTATGCCCTGGTCGAGTTCGATGCCGACGACGAGGAGGCCGCGCTCGGCGCGTTTGAGACCGTCGTGCGCGAGGGTTGGGTCGGCGACGGCGTCGTCAGCCGATCGGATGCGCAGGCGCGGTCGTTGTGGGCCTTGCGAGAGGGCATTACGGAGAGCATCGCTCCCCACACGCCCTACAAGAACGACATCGCCGTGCGCGTTTCCGACGTGCCGGCGTTCCTGGACGACATCGACCGACTGGTCGGGGCGCACTATCCCGGCTTCGAGGTGTGCTGGTTCGGTCACATCGGAGACGGCAACCTGCACCTCAACATCCTCAAGCCGGAGAACCTTTCCGTCGATGCCTTCCACGAGCGGTGCCACGGGATCAGCCCGGCCCTGTTCGAGGCGATCCGTAACCGCCGCGGCAGCATCTCGGCGGAGCACGGCGTCGGGCTACTGAAACGCGATTTCCTGCACTATTCCCGCAGCCCCGGCGAAATCGCCTTGATGCGGCAATTGAAGGCTGTTTTCGATCCGAAAGGCGTGATGAATCCGGGCAAGTTGCTGACGCCGTAAGCCCCTGTTGCATCGCGACATTGGAATTTATTATAAGTCACCGAAGAAAACGGTATTGGAAATTATCGTCTGGACTGGCAAAGTCATTCCATACCTCCGACGCACTTCATCTTGGACGGCTTCGCGGAGTAAGGACCAAAAATGCCCGTCACCTTACGTCAGCTACGTTATTTTCAGGCGTTGGTCGAACACGGCTCGTTCAGCCGGGCGGCGGAGAGCGTTCATGTGTCCCAGCCGGCGCTGTCTTTGCAGATTCGCGAACTCGAGACGTCATTGGGCGGACGATTGGTGGAGCGGGAAAGCCGCGGTTTCCTTCTCACCCCGCTTGGCCGGGATGCCCATGAGCAGACGCTCAGGATTCTGGACGAAACACTGCTTCTCGAGACGATGGGAAAGCGGTTCGATGAGGGGCCGCTTCGTGTTTCCGTGGGGATAGTCTCGACGCTCGCTCCCTATCTGCTTCCGGGAATCCTTGAACGTCTGCGGGTCACCACGCCGCGCGTCGAGATGGATGTTCAGGAAGCTCCGGGCCAGGATCTCGTTTCAGGCCTTCTCGCCGGCCGTCTCGATGCCGCTATCGTCTCCCTGCCGCTCGGAATACTGGAACTTCCGGAGCGGGACCTGTTCGAGGATTGTTTCTTGCTTGCCGGCCGAGGCGAGCGGCTTGCCTCGATTCGTCGATCACTGGGCGATGACCTGCGGCCCGCGGATCTGGCGCGGGCCGATATCGGTCCGTTGCTCACGTTGGGAAACGGCCATTGCTTTGCCGACCAGGTGCTGGGCGCCAGCCTGATGTGGCGCATGCAGGAGGTGCATCGCGGCACGGAGTCGCTCGCCACGCTGTCGAGACTTGTCGCGAGCGGCGCGGGCTTTGCTCTGCTTCCCGAGACGGCTGCGCTCTGCGAACAGGCGGCGGCGCCCGGCATACAGTTTCTTCGCTTTGCCTCGCCCCAGCCTTCTCGGCGGATCGGCCTGGCCCACCGCGTCGCGTCTCACGGCCAGCAGTGGATAGAGTTGCTCGCCGAGGCGACCTCGAGTGCGGGCAAAGCGCTGGTGCAGAAGGCGCGCGAGGCGATCGGCAGCTGAACGTTGCCGCGTCCGGACCGACGCCGTCGCGGGTCCGTTTGCACCTCATTGATCATCGAGGGAACCGAGCGCCTCCGCCTTCGACCGGTGAATTGCGATGATCTTGTCGAAGCCGCTTTTCTCGAACACGTCGAGGACATCGTTTGACAAAGCACAGAGCGCGAATTGCACGTCCCGGTTCGAAAGGGACTTGGCGGTCGTGAGAACGGCGCGAAGACCCGCGCTGCTGATGTAGCTCGTGTCCGCGCAATCCAGGATCATGGCACGGTCGGAATCCTCGACGGCGGCTCGAGCGGCCTCCTGGAAGGCGATGGCATTGGAACCATCGAGGCGGCCATCCACGCGGACGGACAAGATGCCGTTCTGTCTTTCCGTCGTCATCTTCATCGGTTCGTCCTTCGGCGGCGCAACGGGGCTCGACTCAGGCCTGCAGCTCTGCGGTGATCGTCTGCCATGCGACATGGTACGTCATCCGGGAGTCGGGCGGCTGATGGCCGTCGCGGCTGTAGCGTTTCGCCAGGTCGGGAGAGTCGGCTCTGCCCCGCGGCGTTGCACGGTTGCAGCCAGCCTCTCCAAGTGTCTCCGGCGAAGATATACTGGCGGCAACGCGCCATCGGCGAGCACGGAGCAAGGAGTGGAGCATGAACCGGCAGACGCTGGAAGAGACTGCGAACGCCATGGTGGCGCCTGGCAGAGGCATTCTCGCGATGGATGAGAGTCACCCGACCTGCAAGCGCCGATTCGATTCCATCGGCGTCGACTGCAGCGAGAGCAGCCGTCGGGCGTACCGCGGTCTGCTGATCACCGCGCCGGGAGCGGCGGAGCACCTGTCCGGCTACATTCTCTTCGACGAAACCATCCGTCAGGCGACCGATGCCGGAAACAGGTTCGCGGACATCATTGCCGCGTCCGGGAGCCTTCCGGGCATCAAGGTCGACAAGGGTACGCTCGACATGCCGCTGCATCCGGAAGAAAAGTACACCCAGGGGCTCGACGGACTCGCCGAGCGGCTGATCGAATACCGCGACCTCGGCGCGCGGTTCGCCAAGTGGCGGGCGGTGATCACGATCGGCGACGGTATCCCGACCAATGCCTGCATCGAAGCGAACATGTGGGCGCTTGCGATGTACGCGTCGTTCTGCCAGGACGCCGGCATCGTGCCCATCGTCGAGCCGGAGATCCTGATCGACGGCGGGCACGATATCGAGACTTGCGATTTCGCTTCCCGCGCGACGCTCAGCGCCTTGTTTTCCGCGCTTGCCCGCCAGAATGTCCACATCGAAGGGACAGTGCTCAAGGCGTCGATGGTGTTGTCGGGCAAGGACTGTCCAGACCAGGCCAGCGATGAGGAGATCGCGGAGAAGACGATCGACTGCCTGCGCGACACGGTGCCCGCGGGGCTGCCTGGCGTAGTGTTCCTGTCCGGCGGACAGACGGCTTTGCAGTCGACGGTGCGCCTGAACACCATGAACGCAAGTGGCGTCGACCTCCCGTGGCGGCTGAGCTTCTCCTACGGCCGGGCATTGCAGGACCCCGCGCTCTGGGCATGGGACGGCAAGGCTGAGAACGGCGAGGAGGCGCAGCGCCAGCTCGCTTTGCGGGCGCGTCTCAACGGTGCCGCGACCCTCGGAGAGTACGACCCGAACCTGGAGCAGGCCGCGTAGCCTGGATTCCCCGGGCCGTTGGTGGCCCGTCAGGCGCTGGCGAGGGGTCCGCGCAGCAGTCGACCGGGAACGGCGCCCGTGTGCGCGTTGTCGCGCAACAGGACCGCGCCGTTGACAACGGTGGCCTTGATTCCGTCCGCCGTCTGTTTGAATCGCCTGGCGCCCCCGGGCAGGTCGCGCACCACCTCTGGCATGCGCGGCGCGATCGTGGCCGGGTCGAAGACGGTCACGTCCGCAGCGAAACCCGGACGCAGCAGACCCCGGTCCTTGAGGCCCCAGCGCCTGGCCGGCACAGAGGTCACCATGCGCACCGCCTGTTCGAGGGTCAGCGCCTGTTTCTCCCGCACCCAGTGGCTGAAGACGTGCGTTTGCAGCGAACTGTCCATGATCTGGGAGACGTGGGCGCCGGAATCGGAGAACGTCACCACGGTATGCGGATGGCGCATCATATCGAGGACGTGGTCGTCCACGTCGTTATTCAGCGGTTTGCGGAACAGGATCTTGAAATCGTTTTCCAGCGCGAGGTCGATCATCAGTTCGGCCGGTGGCACGCCCCGCTCGGCTGCGACCTCCGACATGCGCCGTTCGTTCTCGGAGGACGTCGAATCCATGATGAAAATCCAGTCCCAGTCCGGCGGCGGCAGATGGACGCCGCGCCGCTTGTGGCGTTCGCTGGGGCGTCCGGCAACGTCCACCAACTCCGCCTTGATGGCGGGATCCCGCAGTTTCGCCTTCTGTTCGGCGAGCGGCAGCGCACGAATGTCGCGCCAGACGTACCACGGATCCAGGGGCGTGTACGACTCGAACGTGTACAGCACGTTCAGAGCGCGCGAATGCACCTGGGCGAACATGCATCCGCCGTCGGCGACGGTTTCATCGAGCAGGTCGAGCGAGCGCCGCCACTTGTCGGGCGCCTGGCGGGAACTGAACAGGCCCCAGGTGATCGGCGCGCCGGACTCGAGACATAGCTGTTTCAGCCGGCGCTGATAATCGCCCGTATTCTCGGGGTCCGGTTCGCCCGCGATCTCGAACATTCCCGCGCCCGTTTCGCGCATCGCGTTGACGATGGCGCGCACTTCGCTCCATTGGGCGATGCGGCTGGCCACAGGCTTGTGATCGGAGGTCTCGTGATTGGGCGTGCGGGACGTGGTGAATCCCACGGCGCCGGCGCGCACCGCCTGCTGGACGATGGCGCACATGCGGGCGAGGTCGTCGTCGTTCGCGGGATCGGTGAATGCCCGCTCTCCCATGACGTAGGTGCGCAAGGCGGAGTGCCCGATGTATCCGGCGTAGTTGATCCCCTTGGGGACGGTCTCCACGGCATCCAGGTATTCGGGGTAGCTCTCCCACTGCCAGCGGATGCCGGCCAGCATGGCCTTGCGGGAGATGTCCTCGGCCCTTTCAAGGTTGCGGAACACGAGGTCCGCCTCGGATTCCCGGCAGGGGGCCAGCGTGAAGCCGCAGTTGCCCATGACGACGCTGGTGACGCCGTGATAGCAGGAACAGGATCCGATCGGGTCCCAGAAAACCTGGGCATCCATGTGGGTGTGGCCGTCTACGAATCCGGGGGCGACGACGTGGCCCTCGGCGTCGATGTTGTCGCTTCCCTTCTCGGGGATCCGGCCGATACAGGCGATTCTGCCATCGACGACGCCCATGTCCGCTTGGTAAGCAGGCGAGCCGGACCCGTCGACGATGGAACCGTTCTTTATGACGAGGTCGTACTTCATAGTGTCGCTCAGGCTTCGTCTTCGACCATGACGGCCGTGCCCACAGCGAGTAGTTCGGCCGCCCCGCCCATCATCATGGAGGTAGTGAAGCGCGTGGCGACGATGGCGTTCGCGCCCAGTTTCGCGGCTTCGGCGATCATGCGGTCGAGGGACTGCTCGCGGCTCTCGGCGATGAGCTTGGCGTACTCGTGAATCTCGCCCCCGACGATGTTCCTTAGCCCGGCCATGATGTCGCGTCCGATGTGGCGCGCGCGAACCGTGTTGCCCCTGACAAGACCGAGCGTCTTGACGATGCGTTTGCCGGTGATGGTCTCGGATGTGACGACAATCATGGGTCAGATCTCCACGTCCAGGTACTTGTCGGTCTTGCGTTCGATGAGCCGCTGGCGCAACACCGACAGCAGCAGCACGCCCAGTCCGCCGTAGATTCCTGCAAGAATGATTTTGGCGAGCGTCGGCGCCTGCATAAAGGCGTCGAAACCCAGCACGGCGGCGACCACCAGCCCGGCCGCGAAGAGAATCCAGCCGATGGTGGCGATTCCCGCGCCTTGCGACCTCTCTCCCATCTCCATCTCCCCACTCGCCCGTTTTGTCGACACTAGAGTGCCGCAACTCCGGGTGGCGGGCAACGTCGGGCCGTGCGCAGGTGATTTGCGGCAGGATGGTCCGCACGTTTCCCGAGATCGGAAATGGGCTTCTACAGCGACCGGATCCTGCCCCGCTGCATTGACCGGAGTTGCGCGGTCACGCCTGTCAGCAGGCAGCGCGAGAAAGTGGTCCCGCACGCGGAAGGGCGGGTTCTGGAGGTCGGCATCGGTTCCGGGCTCAACATTCCCTTCTACTGGGGTTGCGCCGCCTGATCACTCCGGGTCCGGTTGAGGTGGGGCCGAGCGCACGAACGTGCCCGATGCGGCCACCGGAGCGGTGCCCATTCGCCACGGTTGCCAGTTGAGGTATGTGCGCGTCGTCTCGTCCGGGTCGAAGTCGGCCACGGTGACGCCGATTCGGAGCACATCCCAACGCTCGCCTCGCGCGGCGTCCAGGAATGCTCCGGAAACCTTCGCTTCGGCGTTGTACCCGTTCGCCGTTCGGATAGTTCGCCACTCGACTGCCGCTCGCGCATCGTCGAGAAAGGCGATGACCTTGTCCTCGCGGGCGTCCGCCAACGTCATGTAGTCGTGGGCGATCTGTTCAAGGTGACCCGCGCGCATGGCCTCGAACAGCGGGTAGTTCCGCGAGCGCTCGGGATCGGGCCGGCCATCCACGGTGACGCGCGCGTGATCCTGATAACGCGGGCTATCGTGCTCGGAGGCGTCAATCTTGTCGTCGGTGACCGCTATGCCGAAGTAGACGTCGCCTTGCGCTTCCAGCAAGCCGAAGCGGAAAGAAACGTCCTCCGGCGCGGTGGCGCGAGAGGCTATGTCCCCCTGCCGTTCGACCACGAATGGCAAGGCCTTCCAGTCGGTCAGGTCGCCGTCCACGGTGGGCGGCGTTCCCGCCGGCAGCGGCAGCGGCGCGACCGGAAGCAGGGCGGATTTCGATTGAACGGCCAGGGGCCGCCCGTCGAAGGCGGTTTCCATGGACCAGGTTATGCGGCCCGGCGCGAGTGCGCCATACGCGATGGGCGTGTCTGCTTCGAGCTGCACTTCGACGCGCTCCTCGTCGCCGGGAGCGAGGACGAGATCTTTCAGGCCCCCGCTGACTCGCAGATGCGGCCCGCCTTGCGCCAGGGGCGAGACGCGAAGCTCGGCGTCGAGGGGATTGCGTACCAGGAACGCGACCGGGCCGCTCTTGAAATCGTCGCCCTCGCCGAGCAGGGGAAGCGAGACGACGGCGCGGGTCAGTCGTTGAACCGCCGTGCGGGAAGCCGCCGTGGCGACATTCTCGTCGTGGATGCCGTCGAGCAGCAGGTTTGCGATGCGCGGTCCGTTGCCGGTCATGGTGACCCAGGCAATGTGGTCGAACTCACCGTAGACGGGACCGCGCATGTTGCTGATGCCGCCGGTAGTAGCCAACGTGATGTATTTGCGGTCGTTGCGGACGTGCTTCACATAGCGGTGGAAATGTCCGGCGAACACCGTGTAGTCGCGTTCACCCAGCATTTCTTCCACCAGCGGCCAGTCGCCGCGCACCTCCGTGTAGTCCCAGAGAGGCTGGTGGATGATCACGATTGTCCAGCGCGGATCGGGATGCTCGGCAAGGGTGCGCTCGATGAAGGCAAGTTGCTCCTCCTGCGTCCAAGGTCCCGGGACGGCGGAATTCGGGTCGCTCACCATTCCGAACAGTTCGGAGTTCAGAACGAGGAACAACACGTCCTTGTACACGAACCTGTAGTACGAGGGGCCGAAGCGCCGCTGCCAGGTTTCGGCCATCAGGGCGTTGCTCATGTCGTGGTTGCCGGCGGCGTAGAAGAACGGCGTTTCGAGTTCACCGACGAACCGCTCGAACTCGTCCCACTCGCGGTCGAGTTGTGCCTGATCCTCGGTGTAGCCCTCGATCAGGTCGCCGACGCTGACCACGAAAGCCGGCTCGAGCAGATTGATCTTCGGCATCGCCGCGGGAAAGACCCCCGGCCTCTCGCCGCCGGTGCGGTCGGCGACGATGACGAAGCGGAACAGGTCGTCGGCATCGTTCGGCGTCAGGCTGGTCCAGGGCGTGGCTTCGCCGGCGGTGCTGTCCGCCTCGATGGTGCCGCTCGCCCAGACGGGCATCGCGCAGATAGGGAGGAGCAGGGCGCAGAGTCGCAGCAGGTTTCGCATGAGACCTCCAGGTGGGCGAGGCGGGCGAAGTCTATCGCGTTCGAAAATGCGTTGGGTGACGGTTCCGCGTCGCGTCGGTGTTCCAAAGGTGCCGCCTCAGACACGGTGCGCGCGAGAACGCGGGCCGACAGGTACTGTCGGAGTGTTTTCACGCGGTAGAATTGCCAACTTCACAGCGACTGAGAAAGTGGCAATGGCACTGACGTCCACGGAGGTTCATCTGGCGCGCCGCCCGAACGGCTTGCCCGTGCGGGAGGACTTTGTCTTTGTGGATCGGCAGCTTCCCGATCCCGGGGCAGGGGAGGTGCTGGTCCAGAACCTCTACATCAGCGTCGACCCCTACATGCGCGGGCGCATGAACGAGGCCCCGGGTGGCCAAAGGCTCAATGAGGCCATGCACGGCAGCGCTATCGGCAGGGTCGCGGCTTCCCGGAACGATGGCTTCCGGGAGGGCGATCTGGTGGCGAGCAACCTGGGATGGCGCGAGGGATTCGTGTCGGACGGCAACGGCCTGGATAGGTTGCCGGAGACATCATTGCCGGTCACCGTACACATGGGACCACTCGGCATGACCGGCAGAACAGCTTATGACGGTCTGCTTGGGGCGGCAGAAATGCGCGAAGGGGAGACGGTTTTTGTCTCCGGCGCTGCGGGAGCCGTCGGCAGCATCGCGGGTCAGATCGCCCGCCTGAAGGGCTGCCGCATCGTCGGCAGCGCGGGCTCGGCGGAAAAGGTGGCTTTCTGCCGCGAGATCGGTTTCGACCATGCCTTCGACTACCGCGACGGGGACCTGCTCTCGCACCTTCGCGAAGGTGCGCCGGATGGACTCGATGTCTATTTCGACAACGTCGGGGGCGATCACCTGGAGGCGGCGCTCGCGCACATGAGGCTGCTGGGCCGCATTGCGATATGCGGCGGAATCTCGCGCTACAACGATACGGAGCCGGCGCCGGGGCCACGCAACCTGCTGGTTGCCATCGGATTGCGCCTGACCTTGCGCGGGTTCGTCGTGGGGAACTTTCCGGAACTGCGCGAGCCGTTCGAGGAGGAGATGGTCTCCTGGCTCGAAAGCGGTGAGATCGTCTGGCGGGAGACGATCCGGGAAGGCATCGGGAACGCGCCGGATGCGTTCATCGGGCTTTTCCGTGGCGAGAACGTCGGCAAGATGATCGTGAAGCTCGCCTGATCGACGTTGGAGTTCGCTGGCCATTTGTTTTTTGGCCACGGCGTAGCAAATGTGCTACGGTCCTGATCCATGAAAAGGACCATCAGCCAACGAGAGCTTCGAAATGCATCTGCGGCCGTACTTCGGGAGGTGCGGGCGGGGTACCACATCGTCGTCACTCGCAACGGAGACCCGATTGCGGAACTCCGTCCCGTCCAGCCCCGCCGATTCGCACCCAGGGCGGTCATTGCCGAGGCCGCGTCTTGCGCTCCGCCCATCGATGCCGCGCAGTTCCGCGACGATGTGGATGCCGTGCTAGATCAGTCTGTCGATGGCTGAGGCGGTAGCAGCCCCGACCCGGGGACTATTGGATACCTCCGTGGTGATCGACATGGATTTGATTGACGTCGATCTCTTGCCCGACGAATCCGCCATCGCGGCTGTCACGTTGGCCGAACTGGCGGCCGGACCCCATGCCGCTCGCAGCGATGTTGAACGAGCGAACCGCCAGGATCGACTCCAATGGGCAACCCAAACCTGGGATCCGCTACCGTTCGATACGAACGCCGCCCGCATGTACGGCCGCGTTTTCTCCGCCATGCGCGTCTCCGGACGATCAACCAGGTCCCGCTTGGCCGACTTGCTGATCGCTTCAACCGCGGCGTCTAACGAACTTGCCCTCTACACGAGGAATCCGACTGACTTCGTTGGGCTTGAACAGCTTCTTTGCATCAAGACCGTTTGACGATTGGGGCTTTATCGCCCCCGTCCACTTGTGAGGCAAGTTCCGCGAACACCTCGTCGTCGTGCTCGCCGAGTCTGGGCGCGCGGCGGGAAATGGACCACGGGCATTCGGGCAACCGGATAGGCGCCCCGGGGTACACGACGTCGCGGCCGAGATCCTCGTGGAACACCGGAACCTGGAAGCCGTGTGACTTGAAGTGCTCGTCCTCGAATGCTTCCTCCGGGGAGTTGACTGCACCGGCGGTGAGTCCGGCACGCTGGCAGCCAACGAAGAACTCCTGCGCCGAGAGCTTCGATGCGATGAGCCTGAGGGCGGCGCGGCTGGCCCCGAAGATAGCGGTGATCTCGTCGTCTTCGCCGATTCTGGAGATGTCGAGAGGGCCTTCGTAGCGGGCGCCCAGCTCCAGGAACACGGCTTCGGGCAACTCGGCGTCGAGGCCGAGTTCTTTCAGCCACTTGTCGAGTGCGGCGAATCCCCTGGCCTGGCGCGGCCCGACGCCGGTGTTGGCGTAGCGCCCGTCCGCGCACAACTGCTGCGTCTCCACCGACGGCTGGACGGAGGCGTGGCGGCCGGTCTGCCGCTGCACGGTGTTTCGCGCTATCAGCCAGTTGTAGGAAGCGCCCTCGGTGGTCACGTTGCCGGCCGCCGTCATGCTGACGTCGATGAACTGGCCTGTGCCCGAAATGGCGCGATGCAGCAACGCGGTGAGGGTCGACATGACGGCGAAGTGGCATGCGATGTGGAACCCCTGCAGCGGGCCGCGAATGGGCGGCAGCGAATGGTCGTCGTAGCCGCAGCTCCAGGGCGGTCCGCCCGCTGCCATGAGCGTCAAGTCGGTGAACGGCAGATCGCTCTTCGGATCGGCGCGGCCGTAAGGGGTCACTGCGACGTGGACGAGATCGCCACGAAGCGACTTCAGATCTTCGTGGTCGATGCTTAAGCTCGCCAGCCGCTGGCGCGGTTCCGCTTCGAGCAGCACGTCTGCTGTCGCGACAAGGGCGCGAAAGCGGTCGCGGCCCGCTTCGTCGTCGAGATCGATGACCACGCCGCGCTTGCTCGTATGGTAGTGCCACCAGTAGAGGCTCCGGTCTTCGCCGGGCTCGTCGTCGGCGAACGGCGGGTACCCGCGCGCCGGATCGCCGCCGGGCGGTTCGACCAGGATTACATCGGCGCCCATGTCGCCCAGGAGCTTGCCGGCGAACGCGATCGGGTCGCGCGCCAGTTCGACGACCCGAACGCCCCGCAGCGCCCCCGGCCGCGGCCTGGAGTTGCCGTTGGCGCCGGTCACAGGACGCCTTCTTCCTGGAAGCTTGCGACTTCCTCGGAGGTGAAACCGAGCAGTTCGGTCAGCACCTGTTCGTTGTGCTCGCCGAGACAGGGACCGCTCCTCTCGTAATGCCAGTCGGTTTCCGAGAAGTGCACCGGCTGCCCGTCGACGCGTATCTCGCCGATTTCGGGGTGGGTGACGGTCGGCCAGAGTCCAAACGCGCCGGTGCTGGGGTCGACGTCGATCCGCTCCTCGGGCTTCAGTACCGCCGAGACGGGCACGCCGGCGTCGCGCAGGAGCGCCTGGACAGCAGATTTGGTTCGCTGGGCCGTCCACGCGCTCAAGTGTTCGTCGAGGACATCCTGGGACGCGTGGCGGGATGGCGCGTCGGCAAACTGCGGATCCCGGCACCAGTCCTCATCCACTACGCCGCGCAGCCGTTCCCAGTCGTCCTGGTTCCGGCAGGCGATGGCGACCCAGTCATCGTCGCCCCGGCTCGGATAGATGCCGTGGGGCGCCATGGGAGGCCAGAAGCTGCGGTTCGCATGCGGGCGTCCCTCGCGCCGCGTCGGGCGACCGTTCACCGTCCAGTCGAGCAGGGCGGGGCCGTGGAGCGTCAGGGCGGCGTCGGTGCAGGAAAGATCCACCCACTGGCCTTCGCCTGTTCGATGGCGGTGGATGAGCGCCAGCAGGATCGCCATGGCATGGTAGTAGGCGCCGGTATGGTCCATGTACGAATAGCCCCAGCCGGCGGGCGGCCGGTCGGGAAGCCCCGAGGTGAACGTCAGTCCCGATATGGCCTGCACAACGGGCCCGAAGCTCTTGAACTCGCTGTACGGCCCGGTGTGCCCGAAGCCGCAGTTGGAAACATAGATGATGTCCGGCTTGATGGCCTTCAGGCGCTCGTAGCCGAAGCCCCAGCGTTCCATCACGCCCTTGGAGAAGTTCTCGGTCACGACGTCGGAGACCGCGACGAGCCGCTCGAGGATCTCCCTGGCCTTCTCGGTGCGGAGATTCAGCGTGATGCCGAGCTTGCCGACATTGTGGTTGTTGAAGGCGCCGCCCAGGTTGATGCCGCGCCGTTCGTCGACCCACGGCTGCCTGCCGCGCAGGATATCCCAGCGGCCTTCGTTGACGGGATCCTCGATGCGGATCACCTCGGCGCCGAAACCCGCAAGCCATTTCGTCGCGCCGGCGCCGGCGAGTATGCCGGTGAAGTCGCAGATGCGGAACGACGACAGGGCGTCGGCCATGGACGTTTACCCGAGGTTGGCTCGCAGCAAGTTTGTCCGATCTGACGCGGTGCCCGCAAGCGCTGAGATTTGCATGCGTACGAGGCCATGATATGTTCGCTGGCGATGCGCCGAACGGCGCGGCGGGGCCCGGCCAAAGGGCGTATCCATGAAGCCAAATCCCGTTCTTCCCGTCGAAGATCCGCTCTACCCGAGTTACGACGGTCTGCCGTTGGCTGAGAACGACTGGCAGCTAAAGGCGATCTTCGACGCCTTCAGCGCGCTGAGCCTTCGCTACCTGGGGCGACCGGACGTCTACGTATCGAGCGACCTGCTGATCTATTACGAGGAGGGCAACCCGCGCAAGTCGGTGGCGCCCGATGTCTTCGTCGTATTCGGGGCGGCGAAGCACAACCGGATGGTGTACAAGCTCTGGGAGGAGCCGAAGGCGCCGGACTTCGTTCTGGAGGTGGCGTCCGAAAGCACCTGGAAGCAGGACGTGGGCCGCAAGCGCTCTCTCTACGCGGAACTGGGCGTGCGCGAGTACTGGCTATTCGATCCGAAGAACGAGTACTGGGATCCCGCCCTGCGGGGACTTGGCTTGCGGGGACGCGCGTACCGCCCGTTGCCAGTGTCCATGGAGAACGGGGAGCGAACGATTCGCAGTGATGTGCTCGGTCTTGAGTTGCGCGCGGAGAACGAGGCGCTGCGTTTTTTCGACCCCTCGACCGGCGAGTATCTTCACAGCCTTGCGGAGTCGGCAGCGGCCCTGTCCGAGACGAAAACGACCCTGTCCGAGACGACGGCGGCTCTCGTTGAGGAAAGGGCTGCCCTCCGGGCCGCCGAGGCACGCATCGCCGAACTCGAAGCGCGTCTTCTCGAACCGTAGTATCCGACGTCGGGCCGCGTCCTCCGGAAACTGTCGAGTCTTCGCGGCAGTTCGTCGCACCCATCGTTGAGGTAGTCGTGCCGACAGTCAGCCTATTGGACGCGGACGCTCTCGAGAAACTGCTCTCGCGCTACGACGTTGGCCATCTGCGTGACCACCGGCCCGCCTCCCACGGCATCGAGAACAGCAACTATTTCGTCACCACCTCAAGAGACGGTGTGCTGAGCGGTTGGGTGCTGACGGTCCTCGAGCAGCCCTCCAACGCGGGATCGAGCTACGTCCCGCTGCTCGATCTCTGCCATGAGGCCTGCCTGCCTGTTGCTCCGGTAATCCGAAACGTCGGGGGAGACGCCGTCGAGTGGATTGAAGGCAAGAAGGCCATGCTGGCGCCGATGCTCCCGGGAGCGCACGTTGACAATCCTTCCGCGAACCAGTTGAAGTCGCTTGGCGGTTTCATCGGCAACTTTCATCGGGCAACCCGCGCTCCCGGTTTCGAGGTGCCCGCCTATCCCCGCGATGCGCGTTGGCTGCGCGACCGCGAGACGGAGGTCCGGCGCCGCATGCCGGCAGCCGACGCGCGGCTCGTCTCCGGAGCCGTCGAGCGGGTTGTGGAATTGCTGGGCGGGGACGAGGTCGCAGAACTGCCCTCGGGCCTCGTGCACGGGGATCTCTTTCGCGACAACGTGCTCTTCGACGGGCCAAGACTGACTGGCGTCATCGACTTCCACCACGCGGCGCGCGGCTACCATGTCTACGACGTGGCGGTGGCGGTGAATGACTGGTGCAGCGATCCGGGCGGGGTTCTCGACCGCGCGCGCGCCGCGGCCCTGATCGACGCCTATCACCGGGTTCGCCCGCTCAACCACGTTGAGACCGATCTCTTTGCGGGCTTTCTGCTCTACGCTGCGCTCACCTTCTGGTTGTCCCGCCTCACCGTCGCACTCAAGAGGGATGGCAACCCCGCATCCCGGTTCAAGGATCCGGACGAGTTCAGGGACATCGTCATCGACCGCAACGGGAAGTCTGTCCGCCTCGATTTCCTCGACAGACCGGGGCGCGTCCAGCGCTGACCGGCATCGATCTCTCTTTCGAGCCTTCTACACTCTTCTGTAGAACGGTGCGCGCGCCTTCACCGCGTCGAGCAGGGACCAGTCGCCCTGTTCGATCTCGTGGCCGCCGGGGAAGGGCGGCGTCGATTTCAGGTCGATCGATTCCAGCACGCGACCGTCCTGATAGTAGGAGGTGGCCGTGCAGCGGATCACCTCCCGAAGAAATGCGGAATTTGCCTCGTCGCGCAGCAGGGCGGTCTGCTGTGTTTCGCTCAACCGCGGGAAACTGTCGTCGTGGCGCTTCTTCGCCAGCGCGATGAGCGCGTCGATTCCGGATCTGATCGATTCCGCCCGTTCTGTCGCCAGCACCAGAATGCGGGCGAATATCAGGTCGTCGTCCGCTCCCGGAATGCCGTGCTCGTCGCTCGCGGGGATCAGGATGCCGGCGATCCGGCGCAGCGCTTCGCGCTCCTCAATGGAATACGGACTGTCGCTGGCGATCACGTCGCGCATTCCTCATCCCTTCTAATCGAACAGGTTGGCGAGACGCTGCTTCATCGAGTCCGCGACGTAGAGCGCGAGCGCCTGGATCGTGCGCGTTGGGTTCACCCCGGCGCTGGTGACGAAGATGCTGCCATCGACGATGAACAGGTTCTTCACGTCGTGACTGCGCCCCCATTCATTGACCACGGACTTTTGCGGGTCGGTTCCCATGCGCGCGGTGCCCATCAGGTGCCAGCCGCCGTGGGGGATCGGAGCGGTCGACTGCACGTCGACGGCCCCCGCCGCCTCCAGCACCTCCGTCGCCCGCGCAATGGAGTAATCGAGCATCCTGCGGCTGTTCTCGCTCAACGTGTAGTCGATCCTGGGTGCGGGAATGCCGTCGGAGTCCTTGAGTCCGGGGTCGAGCGTCACCCTGTTGTGCTCCTCCGGCAGATCCTCGCAGATGCCCACCATTCCGGTGATGCGATTCACGACGCTGCGATAGGATCGATGGTGGTTCTCGCCCCAGGCCACCCTGCCGGACAGCATGTGGTCGACGGCGGTGCTGACCGGGCCCCTGCCCCTGCCGATTTCGTAGGTGAAGCCGCGAACGAAACCCCTGGACGTGTCGGTTTCGTAGAACTCCTGGCTCCAGATGCAGTTCCCGGGCCCCTTGGCGCCATCCAGATCGGTCTCGAACGTCCCGCGAATAGCGGAATAGGGGTGGAACATGAGGTTCCTGCCGACGAGACCGCTGCTGTTCGCGAGGCCGTCCGGGAACAGGTTCGACTTCGAATTGAGCAGCAGCCTGGGAGTGCCGACGCCGTTGCACGCGACGATGACGACTTCCGACGCGATCCCCCGCTCGACCCCGTCGGCATCGTAGTAGATCGCGCCGCCGGCCATGCCGTCCTTGCGCACCGTGATCTCGCGCACCCGGCACCGGGTCCTGAGTTCGACCCCGGCGCGAATGGCGTGCGGCCAGTAGGTGATGTCGGTGCTGGCTTTCGCGCCCTGCGCGCAACCGGCGGTGCAGGCGCCGAGATTGATGCACTTGTCCCGTCCATCGTAGGGCTCGCTCGCGATGGCGCTGTCCGACGGCCACCAGTGCCAACCCATCGCGTTGAATCCTTCGGCCAGCCTGGTGCCCGCCCTGCCCAGGGGCAGCGGCGGCATGATCGCGGGCTTCGGCGGATAGGCGGGGTCGCCGGCCAGGCCGGAGACGCCCATCATGCGATCGTTCTCGTCGTAGTAGGGCGCCAGCGTCTCGTAGTCGATCGGCCAGTCGTCGGCTACCCCGTCCAGCGTTCGCACGCGAAAATCGGACGGGTGGAAGCGCGGGAAGTGTCCGGCGTAAAGGATCGTGGCGCCGCCGACGGCATTGAAATTGGCGACGGCTATGGGCGAGTTGGTTTCGTTGATCGGGTAGTCGGTCGCGTGGCCGCGCCGGTTGGGGCTGATGCTGAACGCTTCCGTCGCCCGGGACTCCCAGTCCATGTGCGCGCTCGGGTACTCGGAGGGGTTCATCCAGTCGCCCTGCTCGAGACACACGATGTGCATGCGGGTATCCGCGAGACTCCATGCGATCGCCGCGCCGGACGCGCCCGCTCCGATAATCAATACGTCGACCGCGTCTTCTGTCATCTGCACCCCTAACCCGCAATCCAGCCCTGGGCGACCGCGGCTTCCTCCCGCACGATTTCCGGCGCCCCGAGCAGTTGCCGGTCAAAGCCGATGCGCTTGAACCAGTAGTGCAGTCCCAGCAGGTCGGTGAAACCCATGCCGCCGTGTACTTCGGTGGCCGTGCGCGCGACGAAACGTCCCACTTCGGACAGGTGCGCCTTGGCGTGGCATGCCATCAGGCGCGATTCTTCGGGCGCTGCGCGCACAGCGTGGGCGGCGTACCAGACCAGTGACCGGCAGGGTTCGAGCGCGGCCGCCATTTCGGCGCAGAGGTGCTTGACGGCCTGAAATGAACCGATGACGCGATTGAACTGGCGGCGTTCCCTGGCGTAGGCGACGGCCTGGTCGAGCATGGTCTGGGCGGCGCCCAGGGTATCGGCGGCGAGCATGAGGCGACCCGCATCTATGGTGGCGAGCAGGGGCTCCCGGTCGGCGACGGAACCCGGCAGCGCTTGCGCGGGAGCGGAATCGAAAGTCGCTTCCGCCACGGACCGCGTGCGATCGACGGTGGTCAGCGCGCGCCGTTCGGTATCGGCTGCGCGCACGAGATGCATCGCGCCGTCGTTGTCCGCAACGATGAATGCGTCGGCATCCATCCCGTCAAGCACGAACATGGCACGGCCGGTCAGTCGTCCATTGTCGACGGTGATGCCGGCGCTGTCCCGGCGTCCTATCTGTTCCGTCAGGCCGACGCCGAGCACCGCTTCGCCGGACGCGATCCGCCCAAGCCATGCGTCCCGTTGCGCGGCGCTGCCGGCCTGGGTCAACGCGACCGGCGCCATCACGCAGGACGCCGCGAACGGCACGGGCGCCGCCGCACCGCCCAGCGACTCTGCGATCAGCGCAGCTTCCAGCATGCTCAAGCCCACGCCGCCGTGGCTTTCCGGCGTGACGATGCCCTGTACGCCGAGCTGCGCGAGACCTTCCCATACATCCGCCGGTTTCGTGTCGCCGGCGTCGGCGGCTTCGCGAACGCGGGGCAGGGGGCAGGCGGATTCCAGGTATCCGGAGACGCTCTCCTGGAGCATCCGCTGTTCCTCGGTCAGGCCGAACTCCATCTAAGACAGGCCTTCGGGAATCTTCGGTTCCTTGGGCAGCCCCAGCGCGCGCTCGCCGATCAGGTTCTTCTGGATCTGCGCGGTACCGCCGCCGATGATGAGACCGAGGTCCAGCATGTAGCGCTGCTGCCACAGGCCGCCGTCCCGGATATGCGGGCTGCCGCGGTAGAGCACGCCGAGTTCGCCCATGAGATCGACCGCCATTCCGGCCATCTGGTGGTTCAATTCGCAACCGTTGAGCTTGACGATCCAGCGCGGCAGCCCCGGTTCCTCGCCCTTGATCGCGTGGCTCAAGATCCGCATGCCGTTGAAACGCATCGCGAGCATCTGTCCCTGCAGCTTCAGCAGGCGATCGCGATAGGCGGGATACTCCATCAGCGGCCGCCCGTCGATGGTCTCGTTTCGCATCATGTCGACGATGTGCAGGAATCGCGTCTCGGCCTGGTTCGGGTCGCCGAGGCCGCCGCGCTCGTGCTTCAGCGTGGCGTTCGCCACGTGCCAGCCTTCGCCCCGGCGTCCGACGATCTGGCTCGCCGGCACGCGCACGTCGGTGAAGAACACCTCGTTGAAGGTGGCTTCGCCAGTCATCGTCACGAGCGGCCGCACCTCGATGCCCGGGGTGTCCATGGAGAACAACAGGTAGCTGATGCCCTGGTGCTTCGGCGCGTCGGGTTCGGTCCTGACCAGGCAGAACATCATCTCGGCATGCCGCGCGCCCGAGGTCCAGATCTTCTGGCCGTTGATCACGAACTCGTCGCCGTCGAGTTCGGCCCTTGTGGACAGCGACGCCAGGTCGGAGCCGGAGTTCGGTTCCGAATAGCCCTGGCACCAGCGCATCTCGCCCCGGATCGTCGGCGGGATGTAGGCGCGCTTCTGTTCCTCCGTGCCGAGTTCGAGCAGGGTGGGCACCAGCCGGTCGTCGCCGATGTGGCCGGCCCGCACGCGCGCTTTCGCGAACTCTTCGGCGATGATGTGGGCCTTCAGGACGTCCGGTTCGGCGCCATGGCCGCCGTATTCCTTCGGGATCGTGCGCGCGGCGTAGCCGTGTTCGATCAGAGTCTGCTGCCAGGCGCGCGCCTTCGCATCCGACTTGCCGCGGGAGAACTGGGGCGGTGCTTCCTTGCCGCGCGCGGCAAGAAATGCGCGCACCTCGTCGCGGAATGTCTCGTACTCCTCGCCGTAGGCGAGATCCATGCGTTTCCTCCCCGATCCGTTCGCGCGCCGGTAATAGGCCCCCGCTCCCGGTTCGGAATCGTACTACATGCCGCTGCCGGGTGGCGCTCTCGTAACCCCTAGCGCAAAGGGCTGGATGGCCCGAAGAACAGCACGAAGAGGAGCCCTGAAAGACCGAGTGCCATCGCAACAAGGGCCAGGTTCCTGGCACGCCGACGTTTCTCTTCGTCGTCGGCGCTGTCTTCAACTTTCTCCCGCAGTTGTAGCGTGCTGAGGTCGAGTTCTGACGGCTGGCTGTCGACAAAGCGCCACGCCAGGTACAGCACCCCAAGGCCGACCAGGAGGCCGAGAGTGGTGAGGAAAATCATTCCCAGAGACATGGGCTAAAAGTGATCGGGGCAGTGCGGTGCGTGCTGCGTTGCGAACAGGTTATCAGCCCGGCGAACGGCGTCGGCATCGCCGGTGAGCAGTCCCCATGCGGACAGCTCGCGCGCCGATCGTCGACCGGTATAGAGCGATGCCAACGCCTTGACGGAGATCTCGACATCGGTAGTCGTCGGGCACGGCGTGACGTCGGCGGTACCGCTTGAGACGTTGACCCGATAGCTCCCGGCATTCCACGGGGCCAGGCGATCCGCCCGAACGGTGATGGAGATCTCGCCATCGGTGGTCCAGCCGCGTCCCTTTAAGGCCGCTGCGACATCCACCAGCCGGAGCCAGAAGCCTTCGTGGTCGCGGGCTTCGAGCATGCGCGGTTCGAGGAAGTACTCGACCGCCGGATCATCGGACGGTTGGAGAAGCGGCGGCCGATGGTGCAGCGGTAGGGAAATGCCATTGCGCGATTCCCGGTAGAGGCTGTTACCGAGCAGTACCCCCTTCGAGGGAGGTGGCCCCGGCTGGACGCCAAACTGACTGAGCGCGGGTCTGGAACCACTGGATGCACAGGATGCGGCCACCACAGCCGACGCACGGAGGCACATGGGGCATGCCGCGAAGCAGTGGGCAGCTGTTAATCTGCGACGAATATCAGAAACACCCAGATGGCCGTGCCGACGCCGAATCCCCACCAGAGATAGCTGATCAGTTTGCGTACGTTGTAGACCCAGACGAAGGCGCGATCTTCCGGGGTGTCGGCCGTCATGGTGAGGTCAAGCCCAAGTTCCACGACTCCCCAAACCAACATGCTCGCGGCGGCACCGCCGATCGCAAACCAATGCAAGGTTGGTTCGTTCCAGATCACCCAAAGGAGAATGCCTCCGAGATTCCACTTTGCGAACGTCCAAGCGAAGCCCAGTATCGAGACTGCCCAGTCGACGATGCCTCGCGGGCGCAACGTTGCAGCGGCCCAGACCAGCGCAAAGTCGTGCGCATGCGTCAACAGACCGAGAGCGCCCGCGGCCAAGCACCACACTGCTATCTCGGATGGGACGAACTCCATTCGGCCAGTATGATAGCTGATCGGAATAGCCAAAACGACTGCGCTCGCGCAACGTCCCATTGTCGGAGGGGTGTGGGCGGCTCTGTGTTGCGGGTTAGCTACGCCAACGTGGCTGAAACGCTGCGCTGAAGGAGCATTGAGAATGGGCAGGCGATGATGAAGCACTGGCTCAAGGTCACATCGTTTGAGTGGGACAGTGTCGAGATAGCTGCCCGAAGAGACGTCAAAAGCACTGCCATGACCTGTGAACAGATTGTCCATGCGGCACGGTGCACAGGAGTCGACCAAGCAATCGAAGTGAGGGAGGAGCTAGATGCGATTAACAACGCGCAACTCGCGCCCAACGAGTTTCTCGAAGAATTGATGGCACCGCTGGCGTCGTATCGCAATGAGTACGCATTCAGACTATTGCAAGAGTGGCCCGGTGCTGCCGCCTTTTCTATCTTGCAAACCAAGATCCTGGCGGCGAATTCAGAAACCGGCGTGGAAGAAGATCGCCTAGAGGAGGTAGTCAACGTATGTGCAGTAGTTTGGACGGAGCACGGACTTTTGGAAGCGGCGAAATGGTGGTTGGACAATTGCTATAACCAAGACCACATGCCGGAGGGAGTGGAAGGTACGGTACAGGGAATGGCCAAATTCGCTTCCTTGGCACCTGAAGGAGTTTCTGAGGAAACGAAGGCCAAGGTGTTCGCGGGTGCGCTTTCCGGATGGATTTCGGAACAACACGCAACAGTCAGTTCGGCAGCGCTGCCACTGCTGCTAACGATAGAGCTCCGCTACCTTTGGAATGCATGGTTCTTCAACGCAGAAAAGAGCGCTTGGTTGAAGCGGACAACTGCTGGCTTTGCATGGGCACTGATTGGGGATGCGCCCGTCTATGAGACGCTATCGCTACCGGACGACAGCGAATACAAAGGTGAGCATGTTAATGGGAAGCCTCATGGCCGTGGAACGACCGTCAACTCGGAAGGCTCTCGTTTCGCCGGTAATTTCCGGTACGGGAAGCGACACGGTCCGGGGAGCTTTACAATTACTACTACCGAAGGGGAAGAGATTAAAGGCATCGGGCAGTGGTGGCGTGGCGTTTCGTACGGTTCCGTCGTGGTGGTGAGATCGGATGGACGTGTACGGTCTCGCCCGCCACGCAAAGCAACGAAAGTCGGAAGAGATGTCGTAGCCTCCTTGCTGAATGACGTTCCAGTTAGCACATGGAGGCGAATGATCGTTGGGCTGGTTATCGCACTGGTCCTGGTACCAGTTGTCTATATCGACTACGGGAAAGTAAAGGAGTACCAGGAAAACAAGCAGGATTGGATCGGTTGGATCGCTGCCTGTGATTTTGACCGAGATGTTTCGGATCGAGTTGCTTCGTATCTGTCGGAAACAGAAGGATCGTCGTGGTTTATGGTCCGCGACTTTGAGGACTACTATGCGGACTCCATGTCAATCGTGCGGTCTGCTCCGATTGACCGGCCGGGATATCTGGCACAACGATTGAGCATTGCGGTTGAAATGGACGACATTGATGTGCCTGCCAATGTGACTACGAAATGCGCGCAGAATATTGATTCGGCCATGACTGAACATGTTCGTTTGGTCAAACAACAACTGCAAGAACTCGGTGTGAATCCCGAGGACGCTGACATCTTTGGCTTGAAGAGCGCGATTGAAGACGATTCTGTCGACTAGATTGCCGATGCAGAGATACTAGTGTGTTGTCCTTAACAACATGGTGATTAAGAAGCGTCCGCCAGAGGCGACGCACCGAGAATAGCGTCTCCGGTTGCCGGCGTACTGGTATGATCGCGGAACGTGCTTGAACGAAGAAGAGGGCGACGTGCCGATTTGCACGCCGAATGGCTTGAAGATCCGCCTCAATCCGGAAGAGGTCGAGAGCGTCCTAGAGCCGCTGGTCGGCTATCACTCGATGGAGGACATACTGCTAGACGTCGAGACTTGGGAGGCTATGCCGACAGCCGTCTCAATCGTGGTTGCGTCTGCGATCGCCCCGTTCGTACTCAATTGGTGGGACGTCATTTGGATTGGTGCGGCATCCCATGTCGTCCTCCACGTTGTCAGAGGCTTGACGTACCTGGACGCGATTCGACGCCTGGCCCTGATTCTGGGCTCGTTGCCGGTTCTGATAGCCTGTGCGTTGGGCGTCCCTGCCTACTTGGCGTTCGCGCATGGGGATTACGCTACTGCGACAACTCTATTCGTGTTCAATCTTGCGGCTTCCTTCCAGGTGTTGGAGTTGCTGATGGTGTTCGTGCCATTGGGGTTCTTTCGCGTAACTGTCGGTCTTCCGCCGACAAGCCAAGAGGCCGTGTTCATGGCAGTCAGCAACAGGCGTGCTAGGAAGTCAGGCGTCCGTTTGGATTGGAGCAGGTACGGCGGATCCGAGACTCGGGTGGACAGCGACAGGTGATAGGCGGAGTTTGCTGGTCGCAGCGGCCCCGTGTTTGAGACCGGATCTCTCTTGCGGCAAAAGCTACTCGTCACTCGCCAACTGGTTGCGTGCGATGGCGTATGCGCGCTTGTAGAACTGGTCCCTCCGTTGGTAAGCAAGTGCGATACTCCGTTCCTTCTCTTCTCGCGAGATGTCAGGATTCATGAACCCGTGGGCGTACACTGAGGGACCGAAATAGCGCAGGGCCTTGTCGGCCTCGTTTTTCCATCCGCACAAGCGGAGCCACGGCGTGTTGTCGGCGATGAACGCGTTGCGTCTTGGGCCGCTGATTCTGCGCACCATGTAGCACTTGTGCCCGACCTGCTCGGCGATGGCGTAGTAGTCGTCGGCCCAGCGGCTGCGGGAGCGGAACGGCGCCGTGGCGAACGCGGCCATGCCGGTGGCGCGGAGCGCCCCCGAGGGAAACGCCTTGGGGCCGTTTGCGACATCGTCCCAAGCTAGCCACTCGGCGGCGGCCATGGCGTTCCGGGCTACGTTGCCGCCGTAGGTCTCGACGTAGTGCTTCACCACGAGTGGCGAGACGTTGAGCCGCTCGCCGGCTCGAACGTACGTCACCGGCGTCGAGCGAAAGTGTCGAGCAGGAGCCGGTCGGCTCATCATGTAGTACGGGACGATCTCGGCTCCGAAGAAGTTCCGATTGCGGAGGTGATCGAAGGCAGGGGCAACCGCCGATGGCACCGGAAGGCTGCTCAGCAGAAAGGACGTCTGAAGGATTTCCCTGGCCGTAGGGGGCAGGTATCCGCGCGTGATGGGGTCGGTGTCGCTCGTGTCGAGACCCGCAACAGCATCGAAGGCCATCTCCGGCAGCTTCTGGAACAGGAACCCGACCTCGAAAGGAACGGGAATCCGAAAGTGGCCCTGAAAGGACTCGACGCCAGTGAAGTGGAGGTACGCACTCTTGTGGTACGTCGTGAGCGCCTCGTACTTCTCAAGGTTCTCGGCCGTTGAGGTCGAGTGATACCAGGCAAACGCCGAGAGCGCGGTTAGGCCGATGAAGCCTGCTCCCCAGAACTTTGGCGCTTTGGTTCCCCAGAACCGCGTCTTGCCGCCCATGCCGGAGCGCGTGAGCGCAACCTTCCGTGATTCGTTCAGGCCCTGAATGGCTGCGTTCAGGAAGACAGTGGTTCTGATGACGAAGGTGACTGCGTCGTCGGCCGCGCCCCGGTTGGCGAAGTCCGTGGCGACTGCGCGCGACGCGAGCGCGGCTTGACGGGGCGTGGTGCCGCCGTTGAGCATGCGGCGAAATTGCATGATGCGCGTGCCTGCTTCCAGGGCACGCGCCGGAGCGGTGATGACGATGTAGGCTTTCCGGCAGTTGCGCGTAAACCGCTTCAGTCTGCTTCTGGTGGCGAGTGACGGAAACAGAGGCTCCGCGCGATCGGGGTCCTCGGCTGCGGTCTCGAGAAGCGTGCTCGACGCGCCGCCCTGCAAGAACCACTGTCGTGCGTGGTCACTCGATACGGAGAACGCGGTGGCGCCTCGCAGAGTGTCAGCTACCGGCACCATCCAGGCGCGTCCGAGAACAAAAGCGGAAAGGGTGTCGCGTGTGGAGTTTCTGAGCACGAACGTGGGATCGGCGGTGATGAGCGCCGCCATGACATTCTTTACAGAGATCATGAACGCCAAGAATGAACCCGGCGGTCGACGATAAAGCGACTGGACCATGAGTTGAACCAGATCGTCCTTGGCGCGCCAGGCGCGGTCGCGGCGGATCTCCGAGTCGTGGAAGCGGATCAGTTCGGATCGCCGGTCATCGGCCTCCTGGTCGACTGACTCGTCCTCCTGAACGATCTCACCGCGGGTTCCGAGGGTGCAATGCCAGAGCGTGAAAAGCGCCTGAGATCTGACCGCACCATAGATGTTGCGAACGACGGAACCGAGAAGCGCATCCGCGACGCTGGCGTCGTCAACGCTCCTCACTGACGAAAGATCGAGCGCTCCAAGGTCGTTGCGTAGGGGGCGTATGAGCGGATGCCCCTGAGTCAGGAAACCGCGCGATGTATCTTCGCGGTCGATGTAATGCATATCGATATAGAAGGCGAGCATGGCTTCGCAGAAGGCTCGCCATTCTTGGGCGAACTTGCGAACCCACGGGGTGCGGTCGCCCCAGCTGACGATGGCGTCGACATTGTCGTCGAGTGCGGGTTCAAGCAACAGCGACTCCATATAGCGCCACGCGGCACCGGTTCTGCCACTCTCAAGCGTGTAGACCAGATACCGTAAGGCCATGCGCTGCTCGTCCGGATTGGCAGCGCGTAGCGGCTTGACGATCTCGATCGGCGTGGGGCCGGAATAATCGGGATTCTTCGTGAATCCATCGCTCGTACCTCGAAGTGGGCCGTACCAGCGAATGACGGCCTCGGCGATTCCCGGCACGCCGTTGATGAGACGGAACGCCTCCAGAATGTCGGGCCTGTCAAGGAAGTCGGCGACCATCGCGGCGGGGTGGAAACGATCGACGTACCGCGTTATCAAGAGTTGAGCGGACCGGGCGAAGCGCCCGCCCCGATATTCAGACCACGAGTTTCGCCGCTCCTCGGGCATTACGCGGGGAAGTCGCCCGGGGGGCCTAGACGTCCTCTAGCTGCCGCAAGGTGTGGTTAAAGGCGTCGTTCATGCTCCTGCGTCGGGATTCGGTTGGGCCGGGAGGGTCCTTGAGCAGGCCTACTTCTCCAAGGCGGAGAGCTAGGTCAAATGGGACATTCAGTTCGTGGGCCGCCCTCACTTCCGACGGATCGTAGTCCGCATAGGAGGCACTCTCATCGTACTCCATGAGCAAGGAGAGCGTCAGTTCTAGTTCCTCGCGGGCGAGGCGGTCGATCTCCTCCGGATCCGGTGCGGAGCTGGCGTCGTTGTCATCGACGTGGGGGGCGAGTGCGAGCAAGCTAGCGAGGTTGAGGCAGAGATCGTGCGCATCGCGGCGAGTCTGGATCTTTTTCGGTCGTCCCTTGAGGCAGGGGGTGATGAGATCCTGAGCAAGCCGCATGATGTAGAGCATGGGATCCAGATCGTAGACCTGCTGAACTTGGGCGTTGGTTCGACCAAGGTGCCGTGCCAGCCGGTACGCGGTGATTCTGGCGACCAGGAGCGCCTCTTCCTTGGTCGTGTTGGCGAGCGAGGCGTCGAGATCCTGGTGGGACTGGGAGTGTTGATCAACTAGACGACGGCATGCGAAAGATGCGATCTGTTCCGCAGTTGCGTGATCGAGCTCTTTCGGCCATCGCCTCTGAATGCTGCCAGCGCATCGTCGAACGGCTTCCTTGTCGTCGCTGGCGGAACGGAGCGCGATCAAGATTCGGCCCTTGGCGTGGACCAAAATCTCCCGCGCTCGCACCTGCGAGACCTGATCCTGAAGCAGATCGACGACTTCCGCCGCTTCCTCTGCGATTTGATTGTCGCCGCCCGGGAAGGCGACACTCGCCATCCTGCGAAACACCGCTTGGACCTGCGGTTGGTGCTTCCTTCTGCGTTTCCACCATCCCATGTCGTGGACATCCCCCTTTTTGGAGACCGCTATTCACGGTCTCCGCCCAAAGTGCGCCGTTTCCAGTTGAAATCTACACTTGACGAAAGTGCAGTTTGCGTTGGCGCGAAGATGAAGGCAAATGGGGCTTGCAGACGGGACGGCTGCTGGGTGCTGGGGTGCTGGTAGCCCCGTCACTACGTCGATAGAAGAACGTGGCAACGACGTTGCGCGGTGCGGAAGAGCGTCGCGAAAATCCGGTGGTGACGGGGCGCTAAACAGCGCTGGAGCGCCACTGCGGCAAGCCTGCTTAAGCATTCTGTTCAGGTGCCGCCTTGGTGCCACGGACCACTTGACGATATCGAGCACGAGGCGGAAGCTTCCGCAGGTCCAGCCGCTCGATCTGCTCCTCGATGGATTCCGTGGTGGGGTGATGGTTGCCGTGTTGGTCGTTCATGGTTTTCGTCCTGTTCGTTGTGGTTGAAGTGCCGGGGCACGCCGGACGGCCGCGCGCCCCGGAGTGGAGATGGAATCAGCAGCGCCGGAAGCGCCCGTATCCCACAGCGAGTGCTCCCATTCGCGCTCCTGCTTCGGCACAGGGTCTGGTAGCGGTGCCATTGGGTGCTGGGATGGGACTTCACCGCCATGTCCATATTCGGCGTCGTCGCAGTGGGCGGCATGATCGTGAACGACGCCCTGGTGCTATTGGACCGCTACAACATACTTCGCCGGCAGGACGAGATGCTCCCTGCCGTCGCGGCGGCGTCCGCCGCCGCCCGCCACCGGTTTCGGGCCGTACTCCTGGCCCGCCTGACTACGGTGTTGGGGTTGTCTCCGCTGCTCCTACGAGCGTAGCGACGAACTGGTTTTCCTCGTTCCGTTCGTCGTCAGCATGTTGGCCGGGCTTGCGCTTTCGACCGTGTTCGTGCTGTTCTTCCCGCCGTCGCTCGTGATGATCGTCGAGGGTCACCAGGAGTAGGGCTATGCCCCGGGACGAGTCCGCGCTCCCTGGAACAGGACGACACGACATGGCAATCTCCGAAACCCGCATCGAGAACGTCCACGCGCTGGCGAAAGGATACGTCGATCGCGGTGCGATTCCCTGCTACGCGTGCCTCGTGTCCCGCGGCGAAGACCTCTGGTTCCGCTCCTGCGGCATGCGCGACGTCGAACGCGCCCTGCCGGTGCGGCGGAACACGGTGTTCCGCCTCTATTCCATGACCAAGCCCATCACCAGCGTCGCGCTCATGATGCTGTACGAAGAAGGCCGCTTTCAGCTCGACGATCCCGTCGCCCGCTATATCCCTTCATGGGAGAACCTCGAGGTGTTCGAAGGCGGCGACGAGAACTCCTGGTCAACCACGGCTCCGGAAAGGCCGATGATCGTGAAGGACCTGCTGACGCACACGTCGGGTCTGACGTACGGGTTCATGCACAGCCACCCCGTGGACGCGATCTACCGCAAGCGCGGGATCGGGGGCGGCGACCTGCAGGGCATGGTGGATGCGCTCGCCGATATTCCGTTGCGGTTCTCTCCCGGCACAAGGTGGAGCTACAGCCATGCGACGGACGTATGCGGCTACCTGGTCCAGGTTCTTTCGGACACCGACCTCGACGTCTTCGTGCGCGAGCGCATCACCGAACCGCTCGGCATGGTGGATTCGGACTTCCAGGTTCCGCCGGCCGCGCGTGATCGGTTCGCCGCCTGCTACGAGTATCTCGAGGGCGGGCGATTCGCCAGGCAGGACGATTCCGAAACGCGTCCGTATGGAACCCGGCCCAGGTTTCTTTCCGGCGGCGGCGGGATGGTGGGCACCATCGATGACTATCACCGGTTCGCGAAGATGCTCCTCGGACGCGGCGAACTCGACGGGGTCCGTCTGCTCGGTCGCAAGACGGTCGAATACATGACCGCGAACCATCTGCCCGGCAACCGCGATCTCGCGGGCATGGGCCAGCGCGTGTTCAGCGAAACGTCGTTCGAGGGCATCGGCTTCGGGCTCGGTTTCTCGGTGGTCCTCGACCCGGCTGCCGCCAACGTGCTCGATTCGCCCGGCGACTATGGCTGGGGCGGCGCGGCGAGCACGTACTTCTGGGTTGACCCGTTGGAGGATCTCGTCGTCGTGTTCATGACGCAACTGCGGCCGTCGTCGTCCTACCCCATTCGGCGCGAGTTGAAGACCGCGGTCTACCAGGCGCTGTTGGACTGACCTAGTCCAGAAGGCGCCATCGCGGTTACAATTGCGCCCTGGCCGCCCGCCGCGGTGGCCAGACCCCCTGGATCCAGCGCGTTAGCCGCAGGCGACACTGCAAGAGTCTGTTGAGCCGCCGTCCCGAGCTTCGCATCGCGCATCGGCTCGGGCCGCTCCCGGGGAAAGAAACAACAACCGGTCGACGAGGACAAGACGTGGACGACATGAAGCGTTTCCTGACATCCCTACCCGTGATCCTCACGCTTGCAACAATCGGTGCGCTGGCGTTGATGTACGCTCTCGTCGACGATCCGGCAGATAAAGAGAACGTACTGGATCAGGCTGCAGTGGATATGGAATTTCACACCACCGCATCCGCGTCCGCACGTTCATGAGCGGTGCCATAGGCCCATAGACGCCTGGGCGGATCGGTTCCGCCGCCCGACTCGGGCACCGGCACTTTCGCCTTCGATACGGGTGTACGACAAATTTGTTGATTAGGCGACGGAGCGGATCTTGCGCCGGCTCCAGAAGTCGTCGAGGCGGTTGCTGAGGACGCAGCAGCGCAGGGCGGCCATGGCGTTGACGCCGGCCACGGACCAGTGCATGCCGGGTCGCTTGAAGCGGGTGCCGACGACGTGCTTGCAGCTGGCCTCGACGACGCCGGAGGCGACGCACAGTCCGGCGGCGCGGAACGTCGGGTAGCGCATGCGGTGGCGGTTGCGGCGGAGGTAGTCGATGCAGCGTCGCGCCTCGTCTCGGCCCTCGTGGCGGCGCAGCGCGCGCAGCAGCGCGCCGAGGCGGCCGTCGTCGAGCTCGTCGCGGCGGCGCTTGGCCCAGCGCTCGGCCATGTCGGTGCCGGGCCCGTAGATCGCCTTGGCGACGTCCCACAGGTGTTGCTTGGCGTGGAACAGGTCGACGATCTGGACGGCGCCGGGGAACAGCTCGTCGGCGATCTTCCAGATCCACGGCGCGCCGTCGCCGAGCACCACCCGGCGGCGGGCGCGGTCGAAGCCGCGCCGCCGCGCCTCGCGTTCCGCGCGCCGGGCGAACGGCGAGAGTTCGGCGTCGGAGTCGCGCGTCGCGGCGCTCTCGACGGCGGCGGAGTAGCTGACCGAGCCGGGCTCCCGCTCGGGCAGTTCGCGGCCGCGCGCGTCCGTCGCGGCCGCCCAGACCGCGACCAGCTTCACTTCCCGGGTCTTCGCCGAGCCGTCGGCCTGCTTGCCGGCGCGTCCCGCGAGCTCCGCCCGGCGCACCGGCACGCCGGTGCCGTCCATCCCCAGGTACATCGTCGGCGCCCGGCCCGGCTCGGGCTCGACAGCGCCGCGCTCGTCCGCCGCGATCTCGCGGCCGAGCGCCTCCGCGGTGCGCTCCGCCTGCTTGGCGTCGACGTTCACGCCGGCCAGGTCGTGGAGCAGCGCGCCCGTCTCCGCGAAGCTCGCCCGCGCCGCCGCCAGGCCGGTCATCCGGACCACGCCGGGGGACAGCGAGGTGCCCTCGACGCCGAGCGCCCGATCGCGCGGGTGGAAGCCCGCGTTGCACGCCGGACAATGGTAGTAGGCGCGCTCCAGGCGCAGCGCGCCGAGCACCGTGGTCACGGTCTTCGCGCGCCGCCCGGCGTACGCCGCCCGGGCTCCGCAGCCGCACGCCAGCGTCGCGCCCGCGCGGTCGCGCCGGTCCGCGTTCAACCGCCGCTCCACCAGCCGCGCCGCCAGGCCGAGCGCCTGGCGCCGCACCGCCGTCTCGAGCGCCTCGAAGTCGATCCCGTCCGCCGCGCCGGCACCCGCCAGGGCGTCGATCTCGGCGGCCATGTCGGTCGCGAAAGCCGCCGTCAGCGAATCGCGGAGCCCCCTTTTTTGGCGTCCCGCCCCGCGTCCCGGCCGGCCTTCAGCCGCGCCCGACACAGCGCCTCGCTCGCCTCCACCAGCCGGCGAGACACCTCCCGGAAACGCTTGTGCTCGGCCACCTGCGCGCGCGTCTCCTCCAAGGCTGCGCGCGGAACCCCCCGGGTCACCGTCTTGCCGCCTACCCGGCGCATCAGCGCCCAGCCGGGGTGGCCCGGATCGCCCGCGCGCGCGCAGTGGCATGTCGGCTTGCCGCACTTGCGGCGCGTCTCCACCAGCGACCCGGGGCGGAAGTCGCCGACCACCGCGAGTTCGCCGATCAGGGCGTCGCGTCGGCGTTCGAGTTCTTCGATGTTCTCGGCGCTGGGCATGTTCGGATCTCCTGTCCGGTTATTCTGTAAAGGCATTATGCCTTACAGACTTCCGCCCGACACCCTCATGTTCCACAATCCCAACAAATCTGACGTGCGCCCCTTCGATACCCCCGTTTCGCGTCCGTGGCGGCGCGTGCGGTAGGATGTACGGTTTGGCATCGGGCTTTGGTCAATCTTGTTGAGAATGCTGCGCGCGGCGCGCATACGCCGTGGACTTGTCGGGCGTCGCGGCAGTGTCGCGGCGTCGGACAGCGAAGCAGCGCAGGTCGACCGGTCGATGTTCGCCTCGCTCAAGCTGCGCGACTACCGGTTGTTGTGGTCCGGCATGGTCGGGTCCGCCTTCGCCATGAACATGCAGATCGTGGCGCAGGGCTGGCTGGTCTACGAGATGACCTCGTCTCCGGTGAAACTTGCCTGGGTGTCGTTGGCCTCGACGCTGCCGCAGATCTTCCTGTCGCTGGTCGGCGGCGTGCTCGCCGACCGTTCGCGCAAGCGCGAAATCATCCTCATCGGTCAGGCCATAAACGGGATCATTTCGTTTTTCATGGCAGTGATCATCATCACCGGCCACGTCCAGTTCTGGCACTTCATCTGGGTCGGACTGGTCAACGGATCCATGAACGCGCTGTCGATACCGGCGCGGAATTCGTTCATTCCCTACATCGTCGGCGAGCCGTTGATGTTCAACGCCATGGCATTCAACACGGCGGCGTGGAACATCTCGCGCATCTTCGGCCCCGTGGTGGCGGGTCTCATGATCGACCTGCTGTCGGGCGGCGATACGACTTCGCACTTCGCGGTGGGGATCGTCTATTTCGTGTTGTCGGGTCTGTATTTCGTTGCATCTGCGACGGTCATGTCGATGCATCACACGGGTAAGACGCGCCGCCGACGCAGCATGGGCGTGATGCGGGAGGTCACCGCAGGCGTCCGTTACGCGCAGCGGTCCCCGGTGATTGGCGGACTCATCCTTCTGACCATCGCATCTTTCGTCTTCGGCGCGCCGGTTCAGACGTTGATTATTCCGTTCGCCCGGGACGTGCTGAGCGGCGGAGCGGACGATCTCGGCTTGCTGCTGGCAGCCATGGGCGTCGGTGCGATCGCAGGTTCTCTTACGTTGTCCAAGCTCGGCGGGCTTCGCCGCAAGGGTTTCTGGCTGTTCTTCACGCTGTTTCTTTGGGGATTCGCGCTCATCGGCATCGCCCTTTCCTCCACCGATTTCTGGGCCATGGCGATGGTCGGGGCGGTGGGCTTCATTTCGGCCGTCGGCATGTCGATGAACCGCACCATCGTCGTGCTGCAGTCCTCGCCGCGCATGCGCGGCCGCATCATGTCCATCGACATGATGACGCACGGCCTGATGCCGCTGGGGGTGCTTCCCATCAGCTATGTTGCCGAGACCGTGAGCATCCAGGTCGGACTGGGACTGTGCGGCGTCCTGTTCATCGGGACGACGCTGGTGCTGTGGTACGCGCTGGGCGCCGTTCGGAACATTGACCGCGGATTCGGCAGCGGAACGGGATCTTGAGCGAATCCGGCGACAGCGCCAGCCCCCGATGGCGCGGCTACGTCTTCCGCGCGGTCACATGGATCGTGGCGGCCGCCTGTTTCTACTATGTCTTTACGCGAATCGCGGCGGCGGCGGCCAGGGACGGGATGACCGTGGTCGAGTACCTGGTGGCGTTCTTCGCCGGCGCCGACTGGACACTGTGGCTCGCGGTGATGATTCCCTATTCGGTGTTCTTCTTCCTGGTCGACGCGCATGTCACATGGCGGGTCGTGCGCTGGTTCAATGCGCCGGACCTGAAGTTCGCCAGCATCCTGCCGATTCGCGCGAGCGCCTATGTCCTCTCGCTGGTCAGCGAGCAGGTCGGCAAGGGAGCGATGTCGCTCTACCTGTTGAAGCGCCACCGCGTCGCCGGCTGGGAAGCGCTGTCGAGCATGATCTTCCTCGGCCTGCTGGAGATCTACCAGTTGCTGATGTTCTCCGCCGGCGGCGTGCTGCTCGACTTCGGCGTCGTCGTCGAAGCGTCCAGGCTTTTGCCGCTCGACGTCATTCTGCCGGGCGTGTTCGCGCTCGCGTTTGTCTACCTGCCCCTGCACATCGCCTATTTTCGCGGTGCGCTATTCAAGGGATCGAAGCTGCGCGACAAGTCCCTGCTCGTCGCGTTTCGCCGTGCGCGGCCGGTTCACTACCTGCTCGCCGTCCTGTTCAAGGCGCCGAACCTGCTCGGCGCGGTGGTTGTCTACACGGTCGCCCTGCACCTGTTCCAGGTCGACGTGTCCCTTGGCCAGATGCTCGCGTTTCTGCCGGTGATATTTCTCGCGGCGGCGCTGCCGCTGCCGTTCCATGCGGGGGCGCTCGTGCTCTGGACGGTGCTGTTCCCGGACTACCCCGAAGTGGGCGTATTCAGCCTTGTCATGCACACGTTCTTCGTGTTGTTCAATGCGCTGATCGGGGTCCTGTTCCTGCCCAGGGCCAACCGGGAGCTGTTCGCGGAAGAGGAGGCCGGCACCGCGACCTGACATTGTGCGGCATACAGCCGCGTTGAGTCAGCGATCTTCGACGGTCGGACGCCGCCGCGCGGCAATGAGCGCATGCAGTCGGTCGATCATCGAAATGGCCGTCGTTGCGACGAGCAACCATCCCAGGCCGTACAGCAGGGGGTCGGCCGGCCAGGACCAGTCGAGGGTATTTCGCACGATTGGCGTTCCGGCGAGCGCGAAGTAGGCGATGCCGTTGCACCGCCCGATGCGGCTTGCGCGAAGTTCCTTTCCGGCGAGAACGCGGCTGTCGGCGACGTACTGCACGAATGCCCCGCCGATGACAAACGGCAACAGGACCGGATACAGGCCCGTCGCCGCGAATGCACCGAGAACCGCGATGCAGAACAGGGCGTCGGTGGAGTGATCGACAAGACCACCGACTCGCGAAGCCTCGCCCCGCCATCTCGCCAGGGGTCCGTCGGCAATGTCCGTCGCGACCGCGAAACAGAACGCGGCGACGGCGACCGGCCAGTTCGAGACCGCCACGGCATAGGCGCACGGCAGCGCCGACAGTAGCCGCGCGACGCTGAGTCCGTTCGCGGGCGTGTAGATCGTTTGTCTCGCTGTCATCTCGCCTGTTTATACCTTTCCCGCCGCCATAACGTGAAGGCGGATCCCGTGACGTTCCCGGAAGCAACCCGAGGAGCGGCAAGCGCAGCCTTTACCGCATCGCCGATCCATTTCTTCGGCTGTGGTTTCGCGTGGTCGCGCCCAACCGGGCCGCGCTCGCCGAAGCCCCTCGCGAAACGCGCCTGTTCTATTGGCGCAAACACCGTGCGGCGCTCGAAGGGGAGGCTTGGGAGGAGTTATGCCGAATAGCAACGGCCACGCTCCATCGGGCGGAAACGCCGCTTCGAGGATATGGGCCGTTTGAATCCGGGCAACGCTACTGGAGGGGCAGCGAGCCGGAGCTGGATGTCCTGGCCCGGTCGATAGACGGGCGGCGGCTGCTGGTCGGCGAAGCGAAGTGGTCTGGGTCGCCCGCTCAAGGACCGATTGGCGCCAACCGCGTTCCGGGGACATCCGGGATGGAGGTGATTCCCGTCTTGTTTGCGCCGGAAGGCTCCGGGGGCAGCAATGTGATCGACGCGCGCATGGTGCTCGAAGCGCTTCGATAAGCGGACCGAGGGACGCGGAGCGCGTGACCGATCATTGCAGCTCTTGGAAATGGCTGTCCCCAGAACTTCCTTGGATGTGGCTGTCCCCAAACGAGATCCATGGGTGTCCCCGAATCCCGAGTTCCCCGATGGGGGGTGTCGCCAACGCCTTGGCATGGCTGTCCCCAAACCTCTGCTATCGTTATTCGCATGTTTGAACGGGTTCCCGAACGGGTTCTCATTACCGGCGCCAACGGGCATCTCGGGCGACGGCTGATCGCTCGGCTGCGCGAGGGCTGCGAGGTGGTCGCGGCGGTTCGGTCGGATCACGCGGCGGCGATGCTCGAGGAGAGCGGGGCGGTCGTTCGCCTGGTCGACTATCGGGACGCGGATGCCCTGGCGGAAGCCGCCGGCGGCTGCGATGCGGTGGTGCACCTTGCCGGCATCATCAAGGAAACGGCGGAAAACCGCTATGTGGACGCGCATCAGGGGACGGCGCGCGCGCTTGACGCTCTCGATGGCATTCGCCTTGTCGTTTATGTGAGCGTGGTCGGGGCGGCCCGGGATTCTCCGAACGCCTGCTTCGCCTCCAAGGCGGCGGCGGAGTCCCTGTTGCTTTCGGGACGCGCGACGACACGGGTGTTGCGCGTTCCGATGGTGCTCGGGGAGGGTGACTATGCTTCCCTGGCACTCCTCCGGCGCGCGAGGGGTCCCTTGAGCTTCACCTTCAGGGCGGGCAGCTTTGAACAGCCGGTGTATGCGGGCGATGTCGTCGATGCCATTTTCGCTTTGCTCGAGGCCCCGGACGCGCCCGACCTCATCGAGCTGGCTGGCCCCGAGCGCGTGACGCGACGCGAACTCATCCAGCGTGCCGGCGCCGTGCTCGGGCGCCGCCCGGTGCTGGTGTCTTTGCCCGTCACCCTCGGCCGCGCGCTGGCGGCCGCATTGGAACGGCTGTCCGTCAATCCGCCCGTGACGAGAGCCATGCTCGACGTGCTCGATCATGACGACGACGTCGACGTGGCCCCCGCCTGCGGAAGTCTCGGCCTGGAACTGACCGCGCTGGATGAAACGTTGCGGCGGTGTTTGCGATCCGAAATGCCGTCCGCCGGACAGCCGTCGGTTACGGGGTGAGCCCCGGCGGTCCCTGGGCCGCGCGCCTGGGGTCGAGAGCGTCCCGCACCGCTTCGCCGATGAAGATCAGCAGGCACAGCATCAACGCGAGGGTGAAGAAACCGGTGAGGCCGAGCCATGGGGCGTGCAGGTTGGCCTTGCCCTGCTGGAGCAGTTCACCGAGGGACGGAGAGCCCGCCGGCAGACCGAATCCGAGAAAATCCAGGGCGGTAAGCGTGGTTACGGCGCCGCAGAGTATGAATGGAAGGAACGTGAGGGCCGCGACCGTGGCGTTGGGCAGCACGTGGCGCCGCATGATCGTCACGTTCGATACGCCGAGACTCCGGGCGGCGAGGACGTAGTCGAAATTGCGCGTGCGCAGGAACTCCGCGCGCACGACTGAGACCAGTGTCATCCAACTGAATAGGGTGAGAATGACCAGGAGCGAGAATGCGTTCGGCTCGAACACGCTCGCCAGGATGATCAGCACGAGCAGTATCGGAAGCCCCGCCCAGATCTCCACGACGCGCTGGCCGATCAGGTCGACGAGGCCGCCGAAGAAACCCTGGGCCGCGCCGACGCAGATGCCGATGACAGACGCCACCGCGGTCAGGACGATGCCGAAGCTGACCGACAGGCGGAAGCCGTAAATGAGCCGCGCGAGCACGTCTTTCGCGCTGTCGTCGGTACCGAGCCAGTGCCGCGCGGACGGCGCGGCGGGCGCCGCGCTCTCGATGTACAGGTCGATGGTGTCGTAGCTGTAGGGGACGATCGGCTCGACCGTCCACCCCCCGGCGGACTCTATGAGAGCGCGCACGTAGGGGTCGGCGTAGTCCGCCTCGATGGGGAGTTCGCCGCCGAGGTCCTATTCCGTCGGCGGTTTGATGACCGGCGCGTGCAGTTCGCCGTTCATCCACAGCAGGATGGGCTTGTCGTTGGCGATGAACTCCGCAAGGAGCGAGGTGCCGAACAGGGCGGCGAATATCCACAGGGCATACCAGCCGCGGCGATTCGCCCTGAAGTTGGCCCAGCGGCGGCGCGCGATCGGACTCACTCTCGCGCCTCGAAGTCGATTCGGGGGTCTACCAGGACATAGGTCAGGTCGCCCGCCAGGTGCATGACGAGACCGATGAGCGTGAACACGTAGAGCGTCCCGAACAGGATTGGATAGTCTCGCTTGACGACGGCCTCGTAGCTGAGGAGTCCGAGGCCGTCGAGCGAGAAGATCACCTCGATCAGGAGCGAGCCGGTGAACAGGATGCCCACGAACGCCGCGGGAAAGCCGGCGATGACGATCAGCATCGCGTTGCGGAAGACATGGCCATAGAGCACGCGGCGCTCTGTCAGACCCTTGGCCCGCGCGGTGAGCACGAACTGCTTGCTCACTTCCTCGAGGAAGGAATTCTTGGTCAGCATGGTCAGCGTCGCGAAACCGCCGATGGTCAGGGCGCTGATGGGCAATACCAGGTGCCAGAGGTAATCGGCGATCTTGTCGGGCCACGACATCTCGCGCCAGTTTTCGGAAACGAGCCCCCGCAGCGGGAACAGGTCAAGGTAGTTGCCCCCGGCGAAGAGCACGATCAGAAGGATGGCGAACAGGAACCCCGGGATCGCGTAGCCGATGAAGATGACGGTGCTTGTCCAGATGTCGAAGCGCGAGCCGTCGCGCACCGCCTTGGCGACGCCGAGCGGTATCGATATGCCGTATATGGCGATCAGCGACCACAGCCCAAGCGAAACCGAGACGGGCAGTCGCTCCAGGACGAGTTCGAGCACGGGACGGTCCTGGAAGTAGCTCTCTCCGAAGTCGAACCGCAGGTAGTTCCAGAGCATGTTGAGGAATCGTTCGTGCGCTGGCTTGTCGAAGCCGAACTGGCGTTCGAGGTCGGCGATCAACTCCGGGTCCAGCCCGTGGGCGGACGACGATTGCCCGGCGTCCAGCATAAGGTCCCCCGCCCCTGAATCACCGCCTCCGCCGCTGATGGAGGCGGTGGTCGACATGGGTCCCGCCGTCACGGTGGCGACGATCTGGTCGATGGGTCCGCCGGGCGCGAACTGCACGATGATGAAGTTGATCAGGATGATGCCGACCAGCGTCGGCGCGACGAGCAGCAGCCGGCGCAGGATGTAGCGACCCATGCTATCGGGAACCGGTGGCAGACCCGTCCGGGTCAGCCACCTATCGGCCAGTGTTCAACGGCCACGCCGGTCATGGGGAAGTCGTCGATGTTCGCGGTCGCTATGGCAGCTCCGACTCGGGCGGCAGACGCGGCGATCAGACAATCGGCCTGGTGGAGCGTCACGCCGCGCTCGGCGAACTCCCGCCGCCACGTTCCCGCCCGGCGACCTTCCGCGACGCCAAGGGGCGCCAGCCGCAGCCCCTGAAACAGCCGTTGCGCGACCGGCTCTTCTCCCGAGCGCAAACCGCGCCAGATTTCCTCGACGGAAATGGCGCAGACCCATGGCTCCACCCCCAGGCGGCGCAAACCCGCTACCCGAGCAGCGGTCGGTCGTCCGCGAAGCGCGTCGATGAGTGCCGTGGAATCCAGCAACAGCCGCGGCATGGTTAGCCGGTGCGCCGGCTATCGCCGCGGCGTTGCTGTCGGACCCACTCCGCGGGGTCGTCATCCCAGTCATGGCCGGTGTCCGGCAGTTGTGCCAGGGCGGCTTCGATGTCGTCCCAGCGCCTCTCATCCTCAAGTCCGCGCCGGATCAGTTCGGAGATGAAGGCGCTTCGACGGCGGGCGCCGGCGCGCTGATCGAGTTCGGCGATCAGGGCGTCCGGCAAAGCTATGTGTATTCTCATGGGCCTACCTTAGCACATAACGGTGGCGTGGCGACTGGCAGAAGACCAGGTCTCTTGAGGATGATGCCGAACAGCGTCGGCGCGACGAGCAGCAGTCGGCGCGGGATGTGGCGGCCCATGCCATCGAGAGCCGGCGGCGGACCCGTCCGGGTCAGCCACTATCGGCCAGTGTTCAACGGCTACGTCGGTCATGGGCTTGCTTTAGCGCATATCGGTGGAGTCCTCGGCCGCGAACGCAGTCGCGTGGCGGCACACGACGCTACAGGTCGTCCAGATTCACCGGTGCGCCCGTCCGGGACGACTCGTAGATGCCCATGATGATCTTCATCGTTCCGATGTTGTCTCGACCGCTGCTCAAGGGTTCTTCGCCTGACCTGCAGCAATCCGCGAAGTGAAGGATCTCGTTGATGAAGTAATTGGGGCTGGGCAGATCGATGTCGTCCGTGGGCAGCACCTTGAACGGCGGCTCGGCGAAATACATCTTTCTGCGGTCTTCCGGGTTGCTCGGATCGAGCTCCGGAAGGTCCTCGTTCAGCGCGACCATGATGTGGCCGAAATGCCGAAACGGCGTGGCGCCGTCCATTTCGACCAGCCGCTGCTCCTTCGTCGGCGTGCTTGCGTAGAAGACGCCCCGATCGCCGAATATCGTGTAGGTCCGTCCGTGGGGCACGATGGCGTTGCCCTTGGCCCAGACTTCGCCGACGGCGCCGCTCTCGAACTCGAGGGTCGCGGACACCAGGTCCTCGGCGCCGTTGACCATGTGTTCCTGCAGCGACTTGCAGACCCCGGTCACCCGCTTGACGTTGCCGGCGTAGTAGCGCAGCAGATCGATGTGATGGACCTGTTCGGACATCATCATGCCGCCCCCGGACCGCCTCGCGTCCTGCATCCAGCGCTCACCCTGGCGCCGCCGGCGACGGCGTCCCCGCATCCCTCCGCCGAACAGCTCGGTGCGGACGGCCTCGATCGTGCCCAGCTTGCCTTCGTCCAGCAGGCGTTTTGCGGCCTGGGCTTCGGGCGCATAACGCAGGTGCTGAGCGACCATCAGTGTCACGCCCGCCTTGTCGGCGGCTGCGATCATGTCCCGGCACTCCTGCACGGAAATCGCCATGGGTTTCTCGCATATGACGTGCTTGCCGGCTTCGGCGGCGGCGATGGCCAGCGGCGCGTGGGCGTTGTGCGTGGTGCAGATGTCGACGGCCTCGATGTCGGCCTCGCGCAGCATCTTTTCCATGTCCAGGTAGACGGCGTCGGCGTCGATGCCGGCTTTCCCGGCAAGCTCCTGGGCGAGAGGCTCAACGAGGTCGCAGACGGCGTTGAGCTGCACCCGATCGGGACGTTCCAGATAGGCGGGCAGGTGTGCGCGGGTAATGCCGCCGGCCCCTACGATGCCGATTTTCAGTGGGTTGGGCATTGTTCTCTCCCCGGACGGGCTCCTTCTTGGCTGAGGGATGGAAGAATAACCGATTGTGGTGGGTTCAGACTTGAGGGGAAGCCCCCTCTCCAGCTCTAACGGACCGGCGTTGGTGACAAGACCGCACCTGCTGGCCTCAATGCCGGGTGCGGCGGTGAACTACGCGGCTCGCCCGTCGTAGTACGTCAGGTCGAACATTTTTTCCGGCAGCCACCGCTTGAAGCCCTCGTCCTCCATGAACAGCTTGAAGAGCTGGGTGTCGTCCTTCATGAGCGAAGTCATCACACGCAGCAAGGCCCTGTCGTGTTCCACGCGGGCATTTTCCTTGTCCGAGTTCTCCCGTGCGTTTCGATAAGCCCATTACATGGGAATATTGTCCCCACAGGAAAACCCAAACTCTTCGCAGGAATCAATCACTTGACTCGAAAATCAACGTAAAATCGCGGGGAATTTCCGGCTAGTCGACGTGCTCGAACACCTTCACCACTTTCTGCACACCGAAGATCGATCGCGCCACCTCGGCGGCGGCATCTCCCTTCCGTCGCGTCATGCCGCCCATGAGGTAGACGACACTGTTTTCCACGACCACCTTGACGCGGTTGCCGTCCACCTCCTCGCTGGAGAGGAGGGCGGTCTTTATCTTTGTCTTCATCCACTTGTCGTTGGTGCGCACGCCGATGTTGGTGGGCGGGGCAACCTCGATTTCGTTGTGGAGTCTGCGCACCTTCCGGACGCGCTCCGCCGCGCGCTGCGCCGCGTTCTTCAGTTCTTCCGTCGGAAGTTGCCCGACCAGCAGCACAACGCCGTTTACGCTGACAACGATCACGTGACCGGCCTTCAGTCGCTCGTCCGCGTTGATCTCCCGCATGACGACATGCTCGATACCGACATCGTCAATGAAAGCGCCGGTCGTGCGATTGCGCAGATCTTCGCTTGCGCACGACGTCAGAAAGGCCAAGCCGGCGCAGAAACAGAAGCGAGCGGTCCGTGGCGCAATTCGTTGGCTGGTGTTACCAGGATGTGAAGGCATCTGCCACCCATTCAAGTCGTCTGCCGAAGTTTGTCCTCGACACCGACACCACGTCAAACCGTGATGAGTCCGCGTCGTATTCGGGGTGGGCGTCCAGGAAGGCTTCGGCGGCTCTTGTCAACCGCCGCCTCTTCGCCGCGTCGACGGACTGGATTCCGTCGATCCACGATCCGGGACCCCGGTAGCGTACCTCGACGAAAACCAGGACCGAGCCGTCCCGCATGACGAGGTCGATCTCGCCGTAGGGCCTCGAGTAGTTCCGCGCGATGGTCGTCAGGCCGCAGCGCTCAAGGTGACGCCTGGCCTTGCGTTCCGCGCGCTTACCAGCCCGTTGTCGCCAGGTCCGCATCACGCGCGGGGGGAATCCCCACAACGGGAGCCAGCGGCTCGAACCGACCATTCCTGGCCATTGCCCACACCGGCTCACGGCGGATGACGTCGTCGGGGCCGAGCGTGAGAGCGCCGGTGACTCCCATGATCCTGCTGTCCGTCGATGCGCTCAGTCGGGACATCTGGTTGGCGAGGCGATAGGCGTCCAGTCCGAACGCGAACAGCGCATCCCGGGTACCGCGGTTGTTCGGAAACGCCTCGCGCATCTGCGCCTTGATTTCCGGAGGAAACAGCCGCCAGGGCATGTC
Organism: Pseudomonadales bacterium; assembly: GCA_963668365.1. Lineage (GTDB taxonomy): Bacteria > Pseudomonadota > Gammaproteobacteria > Pseudomonadales > Azotimanducaceae > VXNE01. Next base: position 1,135,173 of record OY764266.1, on the reverse strand, counting down.
GCAGATTCGAAGCAGTTCCAGGTCGCCCTGATCGCGGACATCGCGCGCCGCCTGGGAAGACGCGTAAATCGGCAGATCCGAAGCAAAGTGAAATGCAAGCGCCGGCTTCAGCGATGCCAGTTGGCTGCCGTCGATGAGGGCAATGACCGCGTCGATGTCTGTGCGCCGACGGGGCGTGAACTCGATGTCGGCGCCAACCATGCGCTGCACGCGCTGGTGACGTTCCTTGCTCGCCTCGATCAGTAGCGTCTCGCCGACGACCGAGGTCACGTCGGCGCCCTCGAGAAAGACGCCGGCACCCGCCAGTCGAGTGCCGGCAGGCAGTGGCTGTCCTTCACTCCGCGATCCGGCCCCCGCGTTCGACGCTTCTCCGGACGCCAGGCGCTCGGACAGCACCGTGAAAGCCCGAGCGGTCCAGTTCTCTTCGCTACGCAGCACGATCACCCGGCGCCGGCCATCAGCTGCCACGCGTTGCGCTATCGCCCGCGCTTCGTCTTCCACGGTCAACGCAAACTGGGTCGGATGTGGCCGATCCTTGTTTGAGACCGCAACCGTATTCAGGATAAGGGTTGGCACCGCGGGGTTGATCGTCCACATGTCGGCGGCGTTCTCTTTCGACAATGGGCCGACGATGAAGTCCGCGCCGTCCCTGAGCGCTTGCCGATGGAGCGCGGTAACGGATTCCGCAGCGGTGTCGTATATGCGGATCGACTGCCGGGACTCTGCCCGGGAAAGGAAATAGCCGGACAGGAACCCGTCGCGGACCGTTTCTCCCGCGTTCGCGAGGCGGCCCGAGAAGGGCAGGAACAAGGCGATCCGGGCAGGACCTGGATCGACGTCGACAAATGTGCGCGGGAGGAAGCGCGTGGCGACGTGCCGCGGGTGGCGGGTTCGCCATAGCTCCCAGACGTCCTGTTGCCCCCGGGGGGTAAGGATTTCGTTGAATGCGTGGATGAGTTGCCACCAGGCACGTTCGCCAGGTTCGCCCAGCCGCCGCAGGTCGGTGGCGATGAGGTGTCCTGGAACACGCAGGCCGTACCGCCATGCGTCCTCGACCAGCGCGCGCGCGAGTTTGCCGTCGTTGGCTGCATCGTGTTGCGCCGCGCCCACAAGGGCCGAAGACGCGGCGGCGTAGTCTCCCCTTGCGGCGTGGATGCGAGCGAGCAGCAGGGCAAGCCGGGAACGTTGCGAGGTGTCTGTGGGCATGGCAAGTCCAAGCCGTTCTTCCGCGGCCGGGAACGCGCCCAGATGCAGCGAGATTTCCGCGTCGAGAACGGTCCATTCGAACCTCTCGGACGGAGAGGCCACGGTCGCGATGTCAACTTGGTGCAGTGTGGCTGCGGCTGCCCCAAAGTATCCCTGTGCCATGTGCTGCCGGGCGAGCTGGATGCGGGCGGCAGCGGTGTCCCGCTCCACTGCGGCTTCGGGAAGGTCTGGTTCGGCCGGCCGGTCTTCACGCTGTGATTGACAGCCCGAGATTGAGACAATCGACAGGGAGATCACCAGCGGGATCTTGAGCGGGACCATGAGTGCTTTGCGGAACACCGGTTGCCTCTTTGTTGTGGCGACCCCTATTGGAAACCTTTCGGACATCACCGCGCGAGCCGTCGATGCCCTCAAAAAGGTCGAGATTGTGGCCTGCGAAGATACCAGACGTTGCCGTATCCTGTTGCGCCACATCGGCGCGTCACCGGCGGAACTGGCAAGTCTGCATGATCGCAACGAAACGACAGCGAGTCGCCGGGTGATTGAACGCCTGAAGGCCGGATCGGATGTCGCGCTGGTCTCGGATGCCGGCACTCCCCTGTTGTCGGATCCGGGGTTCGAGCTGGTGCGCCTTGCGTTCCAGGACGGCATCAGGGTGGTTCCCGTGCCGGGCGTCAGCGCTGTGACCGCCGCCGTTTCGGCCTCGCCGATCGCCACGAACCGCTTTACGTTCGAAGGATTTCTGCCGGCGCGCCGGCCACGGCGGCGCGAGGTGTTGGCGAGCGTGCTCGCGCGACGTGAGGCGACAGTGTTCTTCGAGGCGCCGCACCGGATGGCGGCAACGTTGGAGGACCTGCTCGACCTGGGGGCGGCGGAACGCGAAATCGTCGTCTGTCGGGAACTCACAAAAATGTTCGAGACGATTGTTCACGGAACCATCGCCAGCATCGCCGACGGAATGGAAATCGCAAAGGGCGAGTTCGTCTGCATCATCGCGGGCAGGGACGAAGAGAGTCCCTTGCTGGCCGGCGGGGAAGTGCTCGACATCCTGCTGGAGGAACTGCCGCCATCGCGGGCCGCGCGTCTCGCGGCGCGGTTGACGGGCGCCGACCGGGGCGAGTTGTATCGGCAAGCCATCGCCCGGACCCGCTCGCCATGAAATCCGTCGGCGTCCGCCTTCGGCGGAATCTGCGCCCGACGCACCTTCTCGCTGCCGCCGCTCAATCTCCGCGCCGTCTCGGCGCAGTTCTTCCGCCCGCTTTCCGAAAGCCGAACGATGTATTTCTTGCCCATGGGAATCTCCGCAGGTCCCCCAGCGGCGTCCTTCCATGGCATCCTGCCCCACACAAGCGGCTAGGTGGAACTTTTATTTGTGACGGAACACTAGAGCAGATGCCCCGGCCGGCGTCCCGTGATGACCCGGGTGTTGAAGCCGAGCCAGTGCATGCGGCCGACGTAACGGGCATGTTCTATCTTGAAGCAGCGGTCCATGACGACGTCGAGGCCCCCGGCTCTGGCTATTTCGGCGGCTTCGTCGCTGATGACCCCGAACTGGAGCCACAGGGCCCGGGCGTTGATGGCGACGGCCTGCCGGGCGATCTCCACGGCGGCCGCGGGGTCGCGGAAGACGTCGACGACGTCCACGGTGCCTGGGATATCCGTCAGCGAAGGGTAGGACTTGAAGCCCATGATATCGTTCGCGCGGGGGTTGACGGGAATCACTTCATAGCCGTGCCGGTCGGCGTAGAAGCCGACGAAATTGCTCGCGCGCAACTCGTTCGGCGAGAGGCCGACGATGGCGACGGTCCGTGCCTGGTGCAGGATCCGCTGGATCGTCTCGGGGTCTTGGTATTCAGGCGATACGGTCAAAAGCGGCCTCCAGGTCCCAGATGAGATCGTCCACGTCCTCGATACCGACCGAGAGCCGGATCGTCCCAGGCCCGATTCCCGCCGCCGCCAGCTCCTCCTCGTCCAACTGCCGGTGGGTCGTGCTGGCCGGGTGGATGATGAGGCTCTTGGCGTCGCCCACGTTGGCGAGATGCGAGAAGAGTTCTACCCCCCGAATGAACTCCTGCCCGGCTTCCCGCCCGGCGGCGAGGTCGAAGCAGAACACGGCGCCGGCCCCTTGGGGCAGGTATTTTGCCGTCAGATCCCGGTACGGACTGTCGTCGAGGCCCGGATAACGGACGGCGGTCACTTCGCTGCGTCCCCGCAGCCATTCGGCCAAGGTGACGGCGTTGGCGACGTGTCGCTCCATTCTGAGCGGTAGCGTTTCAATCCCCAGCATAAACAGGAACGCGTTGAACGGGCTCATGGCGCTGCCCAGGTCCCGTAGGGTTTCAGCACGCAGTTTCATCAGGTAGCCGTAGCCGCCGAAGGTTTCGTGGAAGGCGAGCCCGTGATAGGCCGGCGAAGGATCCGCGATGACTGGAAACTTGCCGTTCGACCAGTCGAATTCGCCGGAGTCCACCACCACGCCGCCGATGCTGGTGCCGTGGCCGCCGAGAAATTTCGTCGCCGAGTGCACGACGATATCGGCGCCCCAGTCGATGGGCCGGCAGAGGTAGGGAGTGGCGAAGGTGTTGTCCACCACGAGGGGAATATCGTGGCCATGCGCGATGGCGGCGACGGGTTCGATGTCGAGCACGTTGCCGCCGGGATTGCCGATGGTCTCGGCGAACAGGAGCTTCGTCTCGTCGGTGAGCGCCGCCTTCCAGTTCTCCGGCGCATCAGGATCAACGAACGTGAGCCGGACACACATCTTTCGGAACAGGTGCTTGAGTTGCGTCACCGTGCCGCCGTAAAGCGCGGCGGAGGCGACCACGTGATCGCCGGGATTCAGCAGTGTGAAGAACGTCGCCGACTGCGCCGCCAGCCCACTGGCGAAGCCGACTGCGCCGACCCCGCCCTCAAGGTTGCCGACGCGCTCTTCGAACGCCGCGACGGTCGGATTCATGATGCGCGAATACGTATTCCCGTACTCCTGCAGATTGAAGTACGCAGCGGCGGATTCCGGATCTTCGAACACGTAGCTCGTGGTCTGGAAAATCGGCACCGCCCGGGCGCCCGTATTGGGCTCGGGCCTCGCCCCGGCGTGCACGCTGCGGGTGTGAAATCCGAAAGATCGCAATGGTTTCTGATCGGGATTCTGCATTGGACATGGAACGGACTCTGGCGGGCGCACTCTATCACCGAGGACTGGGACACACGAGTATTGGGGCTTATTAGGACTCAATTAGGACTGGGACACACGAGATTTGGTCGCACGGAGCGTTGGACATTTTCGCTCGGAACTTTTGCCGGATGCTCGCACGGACGATGGACGATGGAGCATCCGGTCTTAGGCCGGCTTGGACGGGAGAGGGAAAGCGGGATGTTGAGTGATCCGCCTTGGAATCTCAGGGAGTAGATCGCCGCTAGTAGGCAGGGAAACGGCGTGTGCGGCCGCGGGGAAACCGAACCCAGGGCTTTTGGACGTTTCAGGACATGTCCCAAGGTTTTCTTAACCGTTTGATAAACGTAAAGTTTTTGACGCTCCGCGTCTCATTTCGGCACACTGCATCGACGCAAAATTACGTCGTGACAGGAGTACCGAAACATGAAGAAACGATCCACCATGCTGACCGCCACCTTCGTCAGAACCGTCAACGTCCCCGGGCGTTACGGCGACGGGCGCGGCGGTCTCGGCCTGACCCTGCTCGTGCAGCCCTCGTCCCGCCAGGGCCTGTGCAAGTCGTGGGGCCAGAGCGTGCGCATCGGCGGCAGGCGCACCACCATCGGCCTCGGCCGCTATCCCGTCGTCACCCTGGCCAAGGCCCGCGAACGCGCGCTCGAGAACGCCCGCGCGATCGACGAGGGGCGCGACCCGCGCCAGACATCGACCACCGTTCCGACCTTCGCGAAAGCGCTTGAGACGGTAATCGCGATTCACGCGGAGAACTGGAAGGACCGCGCCCGGTCCGAACAGCAGTGGCGGGCGAGCCTGCGCGACTACGCGATGCCGCGCCTGGCCGACAAGCCCGTCGACGAGATCGACACCGCCGACGTCATGGCGGTCCTGCTCCCCATCTGGTCCACCAAGCGGGTGACCGCCAAGCGCGTCCGCCAGCGCATCGCCGCGGTGATGAAGTGGGCGGTCGCACAAGGCTTCCGGCAGGACGACCCGGCGGGCGACGCCATCTCGGCCGCGCTGCCGAAGAACACGGTCCCGCAACAGCACCAGCGCGCGCTGCCGCACGGCGAGGTCGGGGCGGCGCTCGACCGGGTGCGCCGCTCGCGGGCGTACCGTGGCACCGTGCTCGCGTTCGAGTTCCTCGTGCTCACCGCCTGCCGCAACGGTGAGGTTCGCGGAACCCGATGGGAGGAGATCGACACCGCCGGGGCGGTCTGGACGATTCCCGCCGCGCGCATGAAGGCGGCCAGGGAGCACCGCGTTCCGCTGTCGCCCCGGGCGCTCGAAATCCTCGATGAGGCGCGACAGCTCGCCGATCAGCGCGGGCTGGTGTTCCCGTCGCCGACCGGGAGGACGCTCAGCCAGTCCACCATGCCGTCGCTGCTGCGCGACCTGGAGATCGGCGCGGTGCCGCACGGCTTCCGCTCCAGCTTCCGGGACTGGGCCGCCGAGTGCACCGACTACCCCCGCGAGATCTGTGAGCTGGCGCTGGCACACGTCAACAGCGACCGGGTCGAGGCCGCCTACCGGCGCAGCGACCTGTTCGAGAAACGGCGCGCCCTCATGGACGACTGGGCCGGCTACATCGCCATCCGGGAAGCCGGTGATCAGGCAGGAACGGCATGACCTCAATCCGACCCCGCTAGCTGGAGCCACTTCCCATCGTGCCAGTACCAGATGCTCGAGGCCTTTTCGAGGAAGAAGTCCTCGATCCCGTCGACATCCGTCTCGTGGCTCCGGGCCGCTGTGGGAGGCACCCCATGTCGAACGCGCTCCGCATCGGCAACCCCGATCTCACGCGAGAACCCGATCCGGCCACGGCCCACGTCCTGCAGATAGCCGCGGTCGGCTACGGGCGCCAACTCGTCCACATGGTCCGTCGAGTTCCCACGGTACACGAGGATCGAGGAGACGCGCTCTTTGGAGCACAGCACAGCCGCGTCCGTCCGGCCGGGAACCGTGAACCGCCCGTGGACGACGTTTGCCGGCTCGGTTGCCAACCAGGGTTGCGGGATGACGCAACGCCGCCGAGTCAGGTCTGCAACCACGTCCGCAGAAAGGCTCGGGAACACCTCCGGGGTCAACCGCACTGTCTTGATGTCTGCCCTGTCCCAATTGTCTGAGACTGCGCCTGAAGCCACAGGCGTGTCGTTCCGTTGTTGTTTGTTCGACAAATCCGCGGTCGTTGATATCGTGCCGGCCCAGTCCGCCATCCGCCGGCCGAGCTCGACCCCCTCGCGCCCGTCGTCGAACTCCGCGTCCAAATGCTCGGCCTGAATGCCCGCGCCATGGGCCACCAGACAGCCGAGCGCGATTGCCGGGATTGCCAGCGTTTTCGTCGTGATCAACCTCCCGCCGGCCGCATTGCTCGCGGGCGGTAGCCGGGGTGACGGAGTTTGGGACGGATCACGCCATGGGGCAACGCGACTTCCCGGGCGCCGGATGCGAGCCGCGTCGCCACCGATCCGCGGCCGGTCCGAACCCCGGACTACCGCACCATCTCGGACTCTGACACGGGCCGCAGTCCATGTCGGGGCGCGCTGCGGACTACTCGTCTCTCGGATAAGCGCAGAAACAGCACCTCGCCCGTTGCATTCGTACGAGGCTGCCGACACCTTCCGAGCCCTCCCAGCACGCAATTGGGCGAGCGCAAGTGCGCATCTCACTTGCGGATTTGTTCGATGCGCCGGGTTAGATCCAGGAGCCTTTCCTGCCCAAGCGATTGAATCACTGCCAGAAAGAAGTCCTCGTGTCCGAGTTCCCTCACCCGCTCTTCCGTTTTTCGATACAGCACACGCCCGCCGCTCTTGTACTCGAACGTCCCGTTTACGCTGATCTTGACCTTTTTCTCGTCGAGACGCTCGCCTATCTCGACGTGGGGATTGCGAAAGTCAATCACTTCCTCGACGTCACCACCGTCTGTGGCTCCGATCTCGGCCCCGGGAATCTCCGATACGGGGAACAGTATGTCCCGCATGAAGTCGTATGCCCGCGTCGGGATGGTAGCCTCAATAAGGTCCGAAAAGGAGCGTGTATTCTGAACAAGGAAAACGACATCCTGGAACGTCGTATCGAAGTGGAGCGACTTCACGCCGGCGAGGAGCCGCGTTGCAAGATCCTTGATCGTCACACTCTCGGCAGCCTCCCTGATTCGAGCGATGAATTCTAGGAATTTGAACTTGTGCCCCATGAATTCCGCCGCTGCGACAGTTCGTTCGGGCGTTCGATCTGACACCAAATCAGTGATGTATTGGTTATGCAGATTCATGTACCTATGGTGTACGAAAAGATCCAGCAGATCCTTGACCCGAATCTCGCCGGCGTCGTTCTCCTCGTAGTCGAACATCTGGAGCCTGAACTCCTCCGAAAGCCTGGGAAAGGTGAGGAACAGGTTTCGAGCGAGGCACGAAATCAGAACCAGACTGTTGGTCAGATGGCGGTCGTACTCGCGATAGGCTTGTTCACGCTCTTCCCCTGCGCTTTCCTTCAAATGCGCCACCTGAACCCGTAGCGACTCCATGAGTCTGTCGAGCTGTTGCCCCAAGTTGCTCAGCGACTCGCATACGCTTCCGGGCACGACCGTTCGGTTTCCCAATTGGCGATACAGTACGTACGGCGAACTCTGACGGAACACAGGTACTTGCTGCTGCTCGGCGTATTCCTCTCTGAAATACTGCACGCACACGTATACGTCCTGACCGACGTTCGTCTCCCACGGTCTGTAGATGAGTCTCATCGTCTCGCGAGGTTGCCAGTTGGAGTCTGCCACTTGATGGTCCTGCATGCGGGAGATCACGCATGTGCATGCTACGTATCAGCCACTTCGTTCGCTAGCAAAGCGCAGCTTTAGGCGACTACGCCGGCAAGTGCCGAGCCCTCGTGAATCGCGCCGACCGGTGCCGACGCGCCCCTGACCCGGCGACCGCGATCATGCGCCTCTTCCCACCGAGAGGCGGGTTGTCGGCATCCTGCACGCTCTCGCGAAGTCCCGCCGCCCCGTCTACCGCTTCGCCGAACGACCCAACCATCCTGGCCGCTTTCGCCCCGCCACCCTGGCGTCGGCCGCTTTCCGTCGATCACGGGCCAGCCGCACCAGCAGCACGGTCGGGTGTGCCGACTCGACGTGCCAGCCCGCTGCCCGAAATGTGCTCGACGGCGGCCATACATCCCAGCCGGCCGAGTCGGTCCACCACGCCGCCGAGGCCGCCTCCTCAGGCAGAGGCTCCCCGGTCAGTTCCCGCATCCGCTCGAACGGCAGCATGCACGTCGAGCAGCCCGAAACGCCGTCCAGGTAGGCGCGCAGCCTGCCGAACCCGTCTTTGTCCATTTGTCCCCCTCCGCCCACGCATTATCCGCCGATCCCGGCCCTCATCCAACGAATCCGTCCCGTTCCGGCGGTAGCCCGCGCCTCCCGCCCCAGCCATTCCCAACAGACCGTCCCGTGCGTCGGGTCGCGCCCATGGTGGCATGCGTGCTCGACCGGCCAACCCGTCCGGGTTCTCCGCTGACGCTCCGACCTCGCAGGCGCGAGGTGACCGGCCTGTGCGCGCACGCCGCCATCCGTGGACCGACGCACTTCCGCGTCGCCACCACGGAGAACACCATGGACCTTCAACTCCTCATCGCCCAGTGGAGCGGGGCATTGCCGCCGGGATTCGTCCGGCCCGCCACGATCCCGCAGACCGCCGAAACCCGCTGTCAGCAGCCGAGATGCAACGGCAACGTCGCGATCAAGCGGGACGGGACGCCGGCCAAGAGCTGCCAGCGTTGTCTGGATCGAAGAGCGGCGTCATGTCGTCGGCGCCGCAAGGCTCTGACCGCAGAAGGCGGGTGCCGACGCTGCGCCTATCGCAAGCGGCTCAAGGGCGACTTCCTCTGCCAGCGGTGCCGCGACGACCGGGACGCCGAGCGCGCGCAGAAGCGCCAGGACGCCCTCGACGCGGCCGTGATTGACGAGTTCGCGGCCAAGCCCGAGACGGTGCATCGCGCGAGCAATCTCGACCTGGGCCTCTCGCCGTTAATGTCGACACGTTGGTAATGCCGAGTGGAGCGCGAGAGGCTTCGGAACGAGGGCCTCTCCGGCACTTTCACTCGGCATTACACCTGGAGTCACTTGCCGCCGAGCAGCGCCATCAAGCTGTCCCTGACACCGGGGAACGACCCGGGTCTGATGGACGGCGGCGTGTTGGTTTCCAGGATGCCCAGCTTTTCGGCCGGGCTTGCGCGGACGTATATCTCGGTGGTCCTGATGTCCGCGTGGCCGAGCCACAGGGACACTTTCCGGATGTCGCCCGTGGCATGCAGGATCGCCATCGCTGCGGAGTGACGAAGCACATGCGGCGTTACCCGCTTGCCGTTGATGGACGCAACCGTCCTGGTCGCCGTGGCGACATGCTTGTCGAGCAGGTACGCGAAGCCGTCCGTGCTCATGGCCCGTCCTCGCGCATTGAGGAACAGGTACTCGTTGGAGGTCGATGGCCTCACGTCAAGCCACCTTTGAAGCACCGTCCTCGTTTCCTTCCACAGTGGCAGTTCGCGTTCGCGGCGCCCCTTGCCGAGGACGCGTATCGATTCGAGCTGGGGACCGGACAAGCTGTCCATGGTCAACGTCGTCAACTCGGACACGCGCAAGCCGGCGGCGTAGCAGAGATGCAGCATTGCCCGGTCTCGCAGACCCGCAACCGTTGTGGGATCCGGCGCGTCCAGGACCGCCTGCATTTCGGTGCGATCGAGCCAGTCGATCAGTGGCTTGTCGACCGCTTTCTGCGGCAGGGCGCGTACCTGCAACGCGAGATTCAGGCAGCTCGGCGCACGAGGTTCCAGATAGCGGAAGAACGACTTGATCGTGGCCAGCCGGACATTGCGCGTGCTCACGCTGTTGTTCCGATCTTTCTCCAGGGAGTTGAGGAACGCCGCCAGCAGTGCCCCCGTGAAGTGCTCGATCTTCAGTTCGCAGGGGCGGGTCTTGACCTGCTCGGCCGCATAGGGCACGAGGAGCCGGAAGCACTCGGTGTAGCTTTGCAGGGTATGGCGGCTGCACCGCCTGACGTTGGGGAGGTACTCCTGCAGGAAGGCGGACAGATGTGGGGCGAGGTCAGTCATGGGATCCTCCGCTGGCGTGAGCCTGCTCCACGGCCTCGGCGATACCGCGCAGCAGAACCGGCGTGGACTCCAGATACCAGTAGGAACTGGTGACATCGACGTGTCCGAGATAGGTCGCCAGAGCCAGGATGTGCCGGTCCGGTCTGGCGCCGGGGGCCAGCGCCTCCAGCGACCGCACGGCGAACGAGTGTCGTAGCGAGCGCGTGGTTGGCCCCCGGGCCGACCCGGGTCTGCGCAGGCCCGTCTGTACGGAGAGCCTGCGGAACACGGCGTTTGCAGTATCCAAGGCGGGTGTCCGGCCTGTTGCGATCACGAACAGGTGCCGGTCCCGGGTCGTCTCCTTGAGCCGGGCCTTGAGGTAGATGTTCAACGCATCCCGGCTCGTCGGGTGCAGCGCGACCAGCCTGGTCTTGCCGAACTTCGCCTCGCGGATGACGAGGCCGTCGGGCGTGATGTCGTCCAGCGTCAGTGCGAGCGCCTCTCCGATGCGCAGACCGGTCGCGGCGACGAGACCGAACAGGTAGTGCCAGGTCAGCGGGGCGATGGTTGCGGCAGGCCCCATCGATAATGCCGCTGTCAGCAGTTTGCGGATGTCCGCAACCGACATCAGGTGCGGCTGCGGTCGCCGCCGGTTCAGCGGCCCCAACGCATCGCGGGGCGGGATCTCGTGTCGATCGTCCTCGGCGTGCAGCCATTCGGCGAAGTCGCTGACCACACGGAGTTTGGTGACCTGGAACGTCGACGAAGCTGTTCTCGATGCGGATGCCCACTCAAGAGCGGTTTCGGAGCGAACATGGGTCTCGTTGCGGGCTTCGGCGAACCGCGCGAAGGTCCGCAGCAGCTCTTCCTGCTGCTCGAACCGGTAGCCGAGCGATCGGTTGATCTCGACGAAGCGCGCGATTTGGTGGCGGATCGTCGTGGTCATCGTTCGGTCCCTCCGATCCAGGGCTGGGCGATTTCCTGCAACATGACGGCATCGGTCTTGGCGTAGATCGCCGTCGTGTTCACCGACCGGTGGCGAAGGAGCGCTTGGATGACATCCAGGGTGGCTCCCGATCTGAGCAACGCGGTCGCCTGGCTATGGCGGAACACATGCGCGCCGCGGGCCGCAAAGGTCTTGATCCCCGCGCGGTCGAGCGCGCGTCTCGCGACGGAACCGATGGCGTTCGAGGCGCGGAACCCCCGCCACGGCGCTTTGGTGCAGAGGAACACCTTGTCCACATCCGCCTTGGGCCGCGCGGTGGCGATATAGGCGTGAAGCGCATCGCCGGCGTCCTGCGGCAAGGGCAGGACGGCCTCCCGGCGTGACTTGCCGGAGACACGGATTCGGGCTCTGTCCCAGTCAACGTCCGCGAGGCGCAGGTCAACGATATCCCCTGCCCGTAGCGCCAGCCGTGCGAGCAGCAGCAGGATCGCGCGGTCGCGCAAGCCTGTCGCGTTGTCGCTGCATGTGGCGATGGCGCGTTCGACATCGTCGCTTGCGATGTAGCGCGGCAAGCTCGACAACCGCTGTTGAGGCACCGACGGGACGGCCGCCACAAGCCCGGGCTGGATGCGCGCTTCGGATGCCAGGAACCGAAGATACATGCGCATCGTCGTTGGCAGGACCGGGGCGTAGCTGTGCGACCGCCGCTGGATGTTCCTGTGCAGCACGTCCCGGATCAGGGCGGTGTCATACGTGCGCGGGTCGTCGCCAAGCTCGGGCATCATCTCGGCGATCAGCCACACATGCCTTCTTGTCGTCCCTGGCCCGATGCCGCGATGGTTCTCGAGCCACCCGGCGAACCTGTCCAGGAGAACGGGCCGTGTCGGTTGGACAGGGGCCGGCTCCACGGCCTCGATCCGCCCGATCGCGACGAGGTGTCCCGGGAAGCCGCGCAGTTCGGTTGCGTAGGTGTCGGGTAGCCACGCCTCCCGACCACGAAACACCCCTGGGATCCAGGGGGCGAACTGCCGTTTCCCGAAGCGCGCGATGACATCCGGCGTAAGGTCGCAAAGGCGAATGCGTGACAGGTGGAGCCAGACAATGAGGGCGGTGCATGCGTACCGGTACGCGTCGATCGTGTTGGCCGCGTAGCCGACGTCGCGCAACCCGCCAAGGAAAGCGTCCAGCAGCCGCAGATTGTCCTCCAGTTCGCCGGGGGTCTCGACATGCCCCGACTGCTCGAGGAATCGCACGAACCTCATGATTTGGGGTGATCTGCGGCGCTTGCGCCAGCTCTGGATGCGGACCGGCGCGCAAGATGCGCCGCAACGGCAATCGTGTCGCAGAAAGCGGTAGATGATGGTGGCGTCCACCTTGTTCAGTTCGACGCCGGTGAGGTCGATCCAGATCAGGAAGTGACGGGCGATGCGCCGGTGGGTGTAGAAGAAATACTCGCTGAAATCCGCTTTTCGATGACGGAGATCGTCAACGAAGGCTGCGACCAAGGCGTATTCCAAGGGCCGGTACTTCGATGTGGCAGGCATGAATGTCGTCCTGTTTTCCATGGGGAGGACGAAGATGCCCAAAGTCACTGTCCGTTGTAATGCCGAGTCCGACTGTCGGCAACGCCGCTGTTTTTACGCTCTTTCGTTACGCGCTCGGCATTATCAGGTTCTCGGCATTAACGGCGACAGGCCGCAGTCGAGATTGGAAGCCTGGTGGACGCGTTCCGGCTGCGCGGCGAACTCGTCGATGGCCGCGGCGTCGATGGCATCCTGCCGCTTCTGCGCGCGCTGGATGTCGCGGTCCTCGCGGCACCGCGCACAAAGGAAGTCGCCCTCCAGCCGTTTGCGGTACGCGCACCTGCGGCAGCCGCCCTCGGCGACCAGCGCGGCCCTGCGGCGCTTGCAGGATTTCGCCCTCCGGATCCTGCAGGGCTCGCAGGACTTCGCGTACTCCCCGTTGGCCTTGAGCGATGCCGGCCGGCGACAACGGGGCTGCGCGCACTGGGGTGGCTCCCGGCGCATGACGGCGGGCGGGACGAAGCCATCGGGGAGCTTGCCGCTCCACTGGGCGATGAGGGTTGGTAGGTCCATGTCGTTCTCCGTTTCGGGGTTGCGACGCGGTGTGCGTCGGTCCCGAACGGGCGGCACGCGCGCGCAGGCCGGTCACCTCGCGCCAGCGAGGTCGGAGCGCGCGGAGAACCCGCAGGGTTGACCGGCCGAGCACGCGTGACACGCTGGCGCGCACGACGGACGACCGGATCCGTCGTTGGAGCGGGCAATGCGGAACGGCAGTGCGCCTGGGCGGCTCTCCCGCCGGTAGCGGCGCCGTGGTCGAATACCAAGTTCCGGGCGGCCGGGGAGCGGCACGCCCCGGTTGACGGCCCGGCGTCCCGCGCCGCATAGTCCCGGTCACGCATCAGCCGCGGAAACCCGCATGCCGGGTTAGCCGCTGAATACAACAGCTCCTCGTATGGGGCCGGGGTCGCTCCCCGGCGCCGGGCGAACAGGCGGCACGTCAACCACGTTCTGCGTGCTGATGCGTATGGCCCGGCGCCCTTCGGCGCCGGCTGCGGATCGGGGTTGCCGGCGTCCGCTGGATACCGCGGCCTCGGTGCCTTGGGAGCACGGAGACGAACGAATGAAGATTCTCGACGACGGACCCGCCGACGCCGGCGCGCACGCGTTCGCGGTCGAACTGGAGACCGGGGACGAAGCCGACGGAACGCAGGTGCTGGAACTGTGGGAGTCGGCCGCGGACAAGGCGGGACACGGCGTACCCCACGCAATGGTGCGGTGCGAGGGCGGCAAGGCCGACACGGCGGCCGTGCGTGCGGCGCTGGAGCGGTTCAACGAAGCGCCCGACGACGGCTGGCGCTGGACCGTGGACGCGCTGGCGACGCACCTCTTGCACGAGTTGTGCGGGATCGCGCTGCTCGACTGCCGCTACCCGCCGTCCAGCGATGCTGCGGATGCGGCCTCACCGCCCGGAGGGCGGAAGCGATAGGGATCGTCACCCGCCAGGGCCAAGACCCCGCAGGGGGCTTGGTCGCCGCAGGCGATAGAGCCCGGGCCGCCCTCGGCGGCATCGCCCACAATGGCCTGCAAACGCCGCCGCGGCGCCTTTGCCGGAACCTTCCCACCAACCCGGACCACACCACCGATCCGCGCTGTGGTCGCGCACGCTGCGCAAGGAGGGACGCTCGCCGCTCAGGCAGGGAGCGGGCGGGTTGCGAGGACGGTGCGGAACACGGCGACATTGCCGCGCGATGCGGCGGTCCGGGGCTGTCCGCCGGCTCCCCGGCTCAGCGTGGCACCGCCGTCGTCGCCTCAAGGGTTCGCGTCCGGCGTAGCCGGACGCCCTGGCGGCCCTTGACCCGACACCGGCGGCGGGCGACGATCAGCGGCCGGTCGCTCGGGAAAGAACGCGTTGGGCGTCAGGCCGTGCCGGGAAGCCGCGGAAGGCGTCCTGGCATCGCGGATCGGGAAGGTGATCCGTAGTGGGATCGACTAGGTGCTAAACCCGTAGGTAACTGATATTAAAAGGGGTTTTGGAAACTACGCGGCTCCGCCGTAGAACGGCACGCAAGTACCGATCAAGGCGCGGGATCGACCATACGCTCCGTCGAGAAATGCCTTAGCACCAGGTACAGGGCGGCGGCCAGGCCGGCCGTGGAGAAGATCATGCACATCACCATGATCTGGTAGCGCGCCGCCACAAGCGGGTCGACACCCGACAGGACCTGTCCGGTCATCATGCCCGGCAGGGCGACGAGTCCCACCGCCAGCAACGTGTTGATCTGGGGGATGAGCGCGGCGGTCATCGCCGCCTGCCTCGCAGCAGGATATTCCACGCCGCGGCTACGCTCCGTCTGGTACCGCTCCCCCGCCAGGCTGATCGTGTTCATGCTGTTCGCGAACACCATCCCGGCCAGGGGGACGACGAAACGCGGTTCGTACCACCTCGGCAGGTCGAGGATGACCTGCGTCACCAGCACTAGAACGGCGACCCCCGTGACGCCTATGCCGACCAGGACCGTCGCATAGGGCATCGCCCCGCGGTCGGAGAGCGGCCGGAGCGCGATCCAGGCGGACATCGCGATCATGAACACAACGACCGCTACGACGATCCACGGCTGCTCGGCCTCGAACACCAGGGTCAGCACGTAGCCGATCAGGAGGAGCTGCACGAGCATGCGCAGATTCGCATAGATCGCCTGCCAGGGGTTCAGCGACCATGCGCGCATGATCAAGAGCAGCACCGCCACCGGCGCGAACCCGATCAGGAGATTGACGATCGGAATGGTCGTGACGGTCGAGTTCATGGGAACCTCCTTCGCAGGACGCCCGGATAACCCGGGAGGGCCCAGGGCGCACGACCCGCCAGACGGCCATCGCGCCGAACCCGCAAGCGACGTTTCAGCAGGTGTGGAAGGGCGCTTCCACAGGCCCGCCGTTCAGTCGTCGAGGCCGCCCACGCACATGTACTTGACCTCGAGGAATTCGTCGAGGCCGTATTTCGATCCTTCGCGGCCGATACCGGACTCCTTGAAACCCCCGAAGGGCGCTATTTCCGTGGAGATGATTCCGACGTTGATTCCGACGATGCCGTACTCGAGCGCCTCGCCGACCCGCCAGATGCGGCCGATGTCGCGGCTGTAGAAATACGCCGCCAGGCCGAACTCGGTAGCGTTCGCAAGCTCGATGGCTTCCTCCTCGGTGCCGAAGCGGAACACCGGGGCGACGGGGCCAAAAGTCTCTTCCCGCGCCACCTTCATGGCCGGCGTCACGCCGGTGATCACGGTCGGCTCGAAGAACGTGCCGCCGAGCGCATGACGCTGGCCGCCCGCGACCACCGTGCCGCCGCCGCTGACGGCGTCCTGTATGTGGTCTTCGACCTTTTCCACCGCCGCCATGTCGATCAACGGCCCCTGGTCGGTCTCGCCTTCGAGGCCCGGTCCCACCCGAAGATTGCCGGTCGCCGCGGCCAGCTTCCGGCAGAACTCGTCATGCACCCCCTCCTGGACGAGAAAACGGTTCGCGCACACGCACGTCTGTCCGGTATTCCGGTACTTGGATGCCATCGCGCCTTCCACGGCCGCATCGACGTCCGCGTCATCGAAAACGATGAAGGGCGAGTTGCCGCCGAGTTCCATCGAGACCTTCTTGACGGTGCCCGCGCACTGCTCGAGAAGGATCTTGCCCACCGCCGTGGAACCCGTGAAGGACAGTTTGCGCACGATGGGATTCCCGGTCAGTTCTCCGCCGACCGCCGAAGACGGTCCCGTGACCACGTTGAAGACGCCCGCGGGAATCCCGGCGCGCGTTGCGAGTTCGCCGAGCGCGAGCGCCGAGAGCGGAGTTGACGAGGCGGGCCGCGCGACCACCGTGCAGCCCGCGGCAAGCGCGGGGCCCGCCTTGCGCGTAATCATGGCGTTGGGGAAGTTCCAGGGGGTGATGGAGGCCACCACGCCCACGGGTTCCTTCGTGACTACGATCCTGCGATCGGCGAGGTGCGTTGGAATCACATCCCCGTAGGCCCGCTTGGCTTCTTCCGCGAACCACTCGATGAACGAGGCGCCGAAGAGGATCTCGCCGCGAGACTCCGCCATCGGCTTGCCCTGCTCCGCGGTCATGATGATCGCCAGGTCCTCCTGGTGCTCCAGCATCAATTCGTACCACCGCCGCAGCACGCTTGCCCGTTCCTTGGCGGTCAGTGCGCGCCAGCCCGGATAGGCGGCGTTGGCCGCTTCCACGGCGCGCCGGGTTTCCGCCGTGCCGAACGAAGGCACCACGCCGACGGTTTGTCCGCTGGCCGGGTCGATGACATCGAAGGTCGCGCCGGAGTCGGCGTCTACCCAGTCGCCTCCCACGTAGCACTGCTGACGGAACAGGGCGGGGTCGCGCAAGCGAACGCCGCTGACGATTGCAGCCAATGAAGTAGCCATTTCAAGGTCCTCCCGATTCTTCGACTTCCGATTCTAGCGCGGACCCGAAGATTCCCGCGCAGCAAACCAAGAGGCGCCAGCGAGAGCTGTGCTTGTGTTCGCTATCCGGAATCAGGGCAATCGAACCGCTCAATTGCCGAAGTCCCAGGTCTCGCCCGCGTGGTAGCGGCGCAGGATATTCTTGGCGATGAGGATCTTGTGCACCTCGTCCGGGCCGTCGGCGATGCGCAAAGTGCGCGCGCCGGTGTAGAACCCGGCCAGGGGCAGGTCGCCCGAAACGCCCTTGGCGCCGAACACCTGGATCGCGCGGTCGACGACGCGATGGTACGCCGCCGGCACGAATATCTTGATAGCCGAGATATCGGTGCGCGAGTCGGCCCCGCTCTCCATCTTGTTGGCGCAGTCGACCACCATCAGGCGAGACGCCTGGATGTCCATGTAGGAGTCGGCGATGAAGCCCTGCATGAACTGCTTCTCTTCGAGCTTTTCGCCGCCGTGGACAACGCGGGTCGTGATCCGCTCAACCATCAGGTCGAAGGTGCGCCACATCGATCCGACAGAGTTCATGCAGTGGTATATGCGGCCGGCGCCGAGTCGGTCCTGGGCCGCCTGGTGGCCGCTGCCCGTTCGACCGAGCTGGTTTTCCTTCGGCACGCGGACGTTCTCGTACTTGATCTCGCAGTGACTCGACGCCTTGCCCCAGACCGGCACGCCGCGAATGACGTTCACGCCGGGCGTGTCTTTCGGCACGATGATCTGCGTCATCCTGTCGTTCACGCCGCCCGGATCGTCCGGGTCCGACGTCCGGCACATGACGATGAAGAAGTCCGCCGCATGACCGTTCGACGTGAACCACTTGTGGCCGTTGATGACCCACTCGTCGCCGTCGAGTTCCGCGCGCGTCTGGATCGACCTCGGATCCGAACCCGCGTTGTGCGGTTCGGTCATGGAGAAGCCCGACTGCATGCGCCCTTCCGTCAATGGAATCAGCCATTTCCGGTGCTGGTCGGGCGAACCGTACTTGACGAGTATCTTCTGGTTGCCGGAGTTGGGCGCCACGACGCCGAAGAGTGACGCCGCCCCCGGGCTGTAGGCGAGCACTTCGTTCATGTATGCGTGCTGCAGGAAGGACAGGCCCATGCCGCCGAACTCCGGGGGCAGGTGCGGGGCCCAGAGATTTCGCTGCTTGACCTTGTCCCGAATCTGCCGTCGCAGGTCGGTTGCCTCGGCAATGGACTCGCGCGACGCCCTGGATCCGTCAAAGGAATAGCCCCAAAGCTTCTCTTCTACCGGCAGGATCTCTTCATTGATGATTTCCGCCGTGGCGAGCCGGATTTCATTCACCTCGCCATCGAGGTGCGGAACCGGCCTTACGTTCATTGCCATGCGTGTCCTCTTGCTGGTTTCCCAATGTTTTTCTGTCGAAATCAATGTACCAGCTTTCGCCGAACACCGCGCAGAACGCTCACCCGATGTGGCTATAATCGGGCGGGTGAACGAACTCACCTATCCCTACGCCACGCATCCCGCCCGCGGAAGCACCGTCGAAGTCGCGCAAGGCGTGCGTTGGCTGACCATGCCCATGGGCGGGTCTCTGAACCACATCAACCTGTACCTGATCGAGGACAGGGACGGCTGGTACGTGGTGGACACCGGCCTCGGCAACGAGGAGACCGAATCGCTCTGGCGCGACCTGTTCGCCAACGAACTCAACGGAGACCCGGTAAAGGGCGTGATCTGCACGCACATGCACCCCGACCATATCGGCCAGGCGGGCATGATCACGGCGGAGTTTCACTGCCCGTTCCACATGACGCGCGCCGAGTATTACCAGGCGCGCGCGTTCGCCCTCGGCGGCAATGCGAGCAGGCAGTACGGGGCCGACTGGCAGGGCGTGCAGTTCTATCGCCGCTACGGGATGCAGGACGACTACGTCCAGAAGCTCGCCGCGCCAGCGCGGGGCGGCGTATCGGGGAGTTGGAGGCAGCGACGCGGCAACACGGCAGCGCCGTTCCCCCTGGGCTTTCACCGCCTGGAAGACGGCGACATACTGACGATCGGACATCACGATTGGCAGGTGGTCGTGGGTGCCGGCCATTCGCCTGAGCACGCCTGCCTGCATTGCAAGAGCCTCGGCGTCCTCATCTCCGGAGATCAAATCCTCCCCGTCATCACGTCCAACGTCAGCGTCCATCCCACGGAACCGGAAGCGAACCCACTGCACATATGGATGGAATCGCACGACAAGTTCCTCGACACGCCGCCGGAAACGCTTGTCCTGCCCGCGCATAATCTTCCGTTCTACGGCGTGCGCGAACGGTTGCGGCAATTGATCAGTCACCACGAAGACCGGCTGTTGGCCATTGAGGAGCACTGTGTCCAGCCGCAGCTCGCCGCAGAACTGCTGCCCGTGCTGTTTCGCCGCAAGCTCGACGCCCGGCAGACGATGATGGCCCTGGGGGAAGCCATTGCGCACTGCCATCTGCTGATGCATCGCAACCGGCTGCAGCGAACGCTCTGCGAAGACGGACGCTACCGGTTTCTTTCCATCGACCCGGACCTCGAACGGCGAGCGCACCCGGAACAGCACGACGCGCCCGACGACCAACCGATCCTGGTGTAAATCCCTGACTTCCGAAGAGCTCAAGACAATCGTCGTGGCCACCGCCCGACGACTCATTCCCTGGCGCAACCGGGGTCAGCGCGTGACCTCCGAAGAGCTCAAGACGATGGTGGCAGCGATCACGCTGCTGCTGCTTCGTTGGGGAATTCGTTACGTTCCGGTGGGAATGCGCAGTGTTGTTGGCATCCTGTTGATGATCGTCGGCGTATTCGGGTTCCTGCCGATCATTGGCTTCTGGATGATTCCCGTGGGTCTCGGCTTCATCGCGCTGGATATTCCGTGGACCCGGCAGCATATCCACAACTGGATGGATCGACTGGAGTATCGGATCGAGCGGTCAGATAGCCTGGCATCGGGCGCTTGAGCGAAGGCCTTCTACGGTCGGGCGGTTATATGCTTCTAACCGGACAGTTCTTGGAGTTTTTTCAAGCATTCTGCTAAGTTGGCGCGTTTGCCGCAGGATGCCGGTGCGCCCTGCCAGGAGGTTTCGCGACATGACCGACGACGTGGTTCGCGCGCCATGATCGGGAACGAAGGTCCAGGGCCGCGCACCGTCGTGCGCTTCGCCGGCGACTCGGGCGACGGCATCCAGGTGCTCGGAGGCGAATTCGCGAAGGCGGTCGCCATGGAGCACCACGACCTGCTGACGCTGCCGGATTTCCCCGCCGAGATTCGCGCGCCCGCGGGGTCCACCTTCGGCGTGTCGGCGTTTCAGATTCAGTTCGGCGGAGACGGCGTACTCACCCCCGGCGACGAGGCGGATGTGCTGTTCGCCTTCAATCCGGCAGCGCTCAAAACCAACCTGCATACCCTGAGAAGGGGCGGCGGGATCGTCGTCGACACGGACGCATTCTCCCCGCGCAACCTCAAACGCGCGGGCTACGCCGCGAACCCGCTGGAAGACGGCTCCCTCAGCGAGTACCGGCTCATGTCCATGGGTATCACGCGCCTCACCGCGGAGGCGGTCGCACCCACGGGCGTCGGCAGGAAACAAGCGGGACGGGCAAAGAACTTCTGGTCCTTAGGTCTTAGTCTCTGGCTCTTCGGCGGCGACCGGGCGCCCGCAATCCAGTGGATCGAAAGCAAGTTCTCCTCCATGCCGGATGTCGTGGCCTCGAATGTCGCGGCCTTGAACGCCGGCCACGCCTATGGCGAAACGATGGAACTCGACGCGGGAGACGCCGCCCATGGCGTCGACGCCGAACTCCATCACGGGGTGTTTCGGACCATTACCGGTACCGACGCGATGGGCCTCGGGCTGGCGGCCGTCGCCGCACTGTCGGGACTGAAACTCACGTATGCCTCCTATCCCATTACGCCGGCATCGGCGCTTCTGCATTTCCTTGCCTCGCTCAAGGGCCGGGGCATCGTCACATTCCAGGCCGAAGACGAGGTGGCTGCGATCACCGCGGCCATCGGGACCTCCTATGCGGGAGGGCTCGGCGTGACCGCCAGTGCCGGACCCGGACTGTCGCTGAAGACAGAAGCGCTCGGACTTGCCGTCGCGGTGGAACTGCCTCTTCTCGTCATCGACGTACAACGCGCGGGGCCGTCCACGGGCATGCCCACCAAACCGGAGCAGGCCGACCTCAATCTCGCGCTCTACGGTCGCCACGGCGAGGCCCCGCTGCCCGTGCTTGCGCCCGCCACGCCGTCGGAGTGCTTCCGCATCATGATCGAGGCCGCGCGGATCGCCACGACCTACATGACGCCGGTCATCGTCCTGTCGGACGCCTATATCGCCAATGCCGCAGAACCCTGGGAACTGCCGGACACCGACGCGCTGCCTTCCATCGCACCCGCGTTCCGATCGGACCCTGCCGGTTTCGAGCCGTTCACGAGGGATTCCGAGACCCTGGCGCGGCCATGGGCCAAACCCGGGACGCCAGCGCTCGCCCACCGCATCGGCGGACTGGAGCGCGCCGATGGCAGCGGCAACATCTCGTACGACCCCGAGAACCACCAGCGCATGACCGACCTGCGCGCGGAGAAGATCGCGCGGGTGGCAGAACAGGGTCTCGAACACGAAATAGACAGCGGCGCCACCAGCGGTGATCTGCTGGTAATCGGCTGGGGCTCCACCTACGGCGCCATCGAGGACGCCGTGAGTGGACTGACACGCGCCGGTTTCTCCGTCGGTCATCTGCATCTGCGGCAGATCTGGCCGCTGCCAACCAACCTCGGCGCAATCCTCGCCCGTTTCAGAAACGTCGCCGTGGTGGAGATGAACCGCGGCCAACTCGTGCGCCTCATCAGGAGCGAGTTCCTCGTGGACGCCAGCAGCATCACGCAGACCAGCGGCCAGCCATTCAAGGTCGCGACCATCGAAGCGGCGTTGCGCGCGCTGCTCGATGGTCTCCCCCAACCGAAGAGCCAGACCGGATGAACCAGGTCATCAAGCTGACGCCGAAGGATTTCGAGACGGACCAGGAAGTGCGCTGGTGTCCCGGATGTGGCGACTACGCCATCCTGAAATCCATGCGCAAGACCCTGGCTGAAGTCGGACGCAACCCGGACGACGTCGTCGTGGTATCGGGCATCGGTTGCGCGGCGCGGCTGCCCTACTATCTCGATACCTACGGGTTCCACAGCATTCACGGGCGCGCGCCGTCGCTCGCGACCGGCATCAAGCTCGCCAATCCCGAACTCGACGTGTGGGTCGTCGGCGGCGACGGCGATTTTCTCGCTATCGGCGGCAACCACCTGACGCACATCCTGCGGCGCAACGTCGATGTCAACCTGATCCTGTTCAACAACGCCGTCTACGGCCTGACCAAGGGCCAGTACTCGCCGACATCCACTCCGGGGACGCGCTCGCCATCGACTCCCGACGGTTCGGTCGACCCGCCGGTCAATCCCGCGACGCTGGCGCTCGGGGGCAACGGCGGCTTCGTCGCGCGCACGGCGGACACCCTGCAGGACCACCTGCCGGAGGTATTGCTGCGCGCCCACGCGTTTGTCGGCGCGGCCTTCGTGGAGGTGCTGCAGAACTGCATCGTCTACAACGACAACGCGTTCGGCGACCTGACCAGCAAGCGGCACCGGGCCGAGAACACGGTCATCGTGCGCCACGGCGAGCCCATGCTGTTCGGAACGGACAACGACAGGGGACTGGTCTACGAACCGGTCCGCGGCGAGTTCCGCGTCACCGGCAACGCGAGCGAGGCGAGCGTGCACGACGAAACGAACTGGGCGCTCGCCGCGGCGCTCGCGCGCGTCGACGATCCGGACCTGCCCACGCCGCTCGGCGTCTTCTACTGCGCTCCGAGAGAGGACTTTGTCAGCGCCCGCGAAGACCTGATCCCCTACACGCCGCTGTCTCCGCGCGACCTGAAGGACTTGCTCTACACCGACAGTTGGCGCGCCTGACAGGTCTTTTCCGACCCCGCCGCGGGGTTGGGCCTACAGCGTATCCAGATCAACCGGCATGCCGGTCCGGGAGGACTCGTAGATGCCCATGATGACCTCGATCGTGTTGACGTTGTCGCGACCGCTGCTGATCGGCGCCGCCCCGGTCCGGCAGCATTCCGCGAAGTGCAGGATCTCGTTGACGAAGCCGTTGGCGGTGGCCAGACCCGTGCCCTCGGTCGACAGCGGCTCAAAGTCCGGTTGGAGCTTTCTTATGAACTCGTTCCGGCGCTCGGCGTCCCGGCGCATGAATCGTCGCATCTCCGCCACGTTGGACAGGTATTCCTGTTCCTTTTCCGGCGACTTGAGGGAAACCATGAGGGTGCCGAAATGGGGCGTCGGGGTCTCGTCGCTTTCAACCGCCAGTTCGGCGTACAGGGTTCCCTCGCTGCCCATCAGGCAATAGGACCTGCCCTCGCGAGAAAGCGACGACTTTGCGAACACGTGCCCGACGGCGCCGCTCTCGAACTCGAGGGTCGCGGCGACCAGGTCTTCCGCCCGGGGCAGCCTGTCCGGCTGCAGGGTCTTGCAGATGCCATAGACGCGCTTCACGTCGCCGACGTAGTAGCGCAGCAGGTCGATATGATGGACCTGGGTGGTCATCATGACGCCGCCGCCCGCGTATTTCGGGTCCCGCATCCAATGCCCCCGGCGTTCCATGCGGCCGTATCCGCCCGCGACCATGTGCGTACGCACCGCTTCGATCTGCCCCAGCTTCCCGTCCTCGATCAAGCGTTTCGCGGCCGCCGCCGTCCGCATGTAGCGCAGGTGCTGGGCCACCATCAGCGTCACCCCTGACTTGTCCGCGGCTTCGACCATCTCGCGGCAGTCCTGCACCGAATTCGCCATCGGTTTCTCGACGATCACATGCTTGCCGGCCTCCGCGGCGGCGATGGCGTGCGGCGCATGCAGGTCGTGCCTGTGACACAGGTCGACAGCTTCGATGTCGGCTTCCCGCAGCATCGTGTCCAGGTCCGTGTAGACCGCATCGGCGTTCGCTCTCTTCGCGTACGCGCTTGCGGCGTCTTCGATGATGTCGCACACGGCCGTCACCCGTACCCGGTCGGCGTACTCCAGGTAGGCCGGGAGGTGCGAATTGGCGATGCCCCCGGCACCCACGAGGCCAACCTTCAGTGGTTCCGACATGTTTCCGTTCCCTGTGCACGCGGCATTTGTGGACAAGGGAGAATAACCTATAGTGCCGGAGTCACCAGCGTGAACGCCGATGTCGGGGGCCGAGTAGGCGGGGGCACTACTGCGCCCCGACCCTCACAGATCCGGGCGTACGCTATTGACGCACTCGGTTCCTCACCTGTCAGCTTCGCTCACGAAGCGGTGTCACGGCCGCGTGATCCTGGCTGGCGGCAGGGGGTACCGTCTGAGAACCTCGTTCATCCGGTCCCAGTTCAGGCGCCGCAGGCAGTCGCGGCGTGCGAGCCACTTGCGCCAGGTGCGAGCCACCTGGAAGCGGAACCACGACAGCCCTTTGCTGTTCCCCGTCAACCGTAGTAGGCGCAGTGGCCCCGGATTACCCGACACAGGTGCGCGTGCTGCGCGTACATCGGCCAGTGCCGGTGGCTCTTGCACCACTCGTGCACCGACTTCAGCGCGCGGGCGAAGCGACTCTTCGCCGTGATCTGGCGCACGAGGTTCCTGCCCCGTCTCGACCGACCCCAGACGTGGGTGAAGCCGAGATAGTCGAACGTCGTGGCCATCGCCGTCCTGTCACGCCCCCCGGGCGGATCGGCCGGAAGTCCACATAGCGCGTCTTGGTCGCATGGAGCGTGAGCCCGTATCGACCGAGACGCTTGCCGAGCACCTCAAGCACTCGTTCGCCGTCATGGCGGTCTTCGAAGGCGATGACGAAGTCATCGGCGTAGCGCACCAGACTGGCACCGGCCACGCAGACGCGGTCCCGGGCCACAGTCGCAGGACAATATATGTCACTGTATTATCGGTATTGAGTACTACGCCAAGAGGAATCCGCACCCGGGGAGCTTCTTTTACTGCGCGATGCCCCCGTAGGGTCCCGTCGCCGCACCTGTCTCAAGCGCCTCGATCCCGCCGGAAACAACGGATGCGGCGGCCGCCGGGAGATCGCCGGCTTCAAGGGCGTCCCGAAGCACCGGCAATGCATCGCGCCCGTATGCGCGGATTGCTACCTTTGTCACCGGCATGGTCGCGCTGAGAGGGTTGTGCTTCAGCGACGAAACCACCGCCTCGAGACCCCCCTTCGGCTTCGACATGACGATGCCAAGAGCCCCGGCGGCGAAAGCCAAAATGTCATCACCGGTGAGGCTGTCCATCCTCAGCCGGTCGGCCTCCCGCGTCGTGTACCGTCCCGCATTGAGGGCCAACAAGGTCGCGAAGGCGCTCCCGGAGTGCGCGTGGAACTCCCAGATCATGCGGTAGAGGTCATCATTGGGCGGAAAGTGGGTGGCGAGAATCAAGGGCACGTACTCGACTCCACCGCTGTACTCGACTCCACCGCCGATGAAGTCGGCCAGCTCGTCGCGCCAATAATCAGTCAGGAACCCGTGCAGCCCCGGCACCAGCGAAAAACTTCGCGTCACTACGGGCGTGTGCAGCGCTCCTCTCACCGCGTGCTCGCCGATGGCGCGGACGGTGAGTTCGACGATGCGCGGCTCGCCGTTCGATAGCCCCCGCATCACCAGTTCCCTCACCTTCGCATCGGGGAACTCCGGGTCCAAAACATCTTCGGCGAACGCCTCGTAATCGGCCTCCGTCGGGCCAGGCGCGTCGGTCGCCAAGGCGTCGGCGAACGCGAGCGAGCCGAATACCGCCAAGAGGAGGATTGTTGTTGCTGTCTGACTTGTCGCTTTCATGGTTGCAATACCTGGGTAGCCCAATCTCTGCTGTTGCGAACGAACGCATGGTACTCGTGCCAAGGGGGCCGGGTGTTGACGGTTCGCAGCATCCTCTCTTCGACCGTATCGTAACGCGTCGCGGTCACGTTGCTCTCGTAAGTGCACACGCCCTCGACGGGATCCTCTCGAACGACCGAAGGGACGAATACCGGAGTCGTGAATCCGAGCCTCGTCGCATATCTCATCGCTTCTGCGTCCGCCCTTGCCTGATCCGCCGGAAAGAACCCTCGTTGCGTCCGGCTCGTGCCGTTGTCCACCACTACGTTCGGGTGTTGCGGCAAAAGGAACCGAACTGCCCTATTCACGTCAAGGTCCCTGGAGCACCGCGCCACTTGGTAGGACGACACGCACGCCGTCCGAGCGGCGTTGGGTTCTTGCCCGTCCGGGCACGTCTTGCAGTCCTTCGCCCCGCCGCCGATCTGGTTGGACCCGCACACGTGGTCCGCGTGGCAATTCAACCCGTGCCCGTGCTGGCCCGACGGACAGGGCCGCAGCACTATCCCCGGGCCGGTTGGCGGGGTGTCGTCATCACAGACATGGCACGTGTCGAAGCCCTCGCTCCCAAGCCGATACGCTTTGATGCCCCGATCTGAACAAGCGCTGACAACAGAGTCGAACGAGAACGAGATGGTGCTCATGCAGGAGAAGTTGTCATAGCCCGCGACTGTATCCCCGGCCTGCGTGGTTACGGCAGACAGCAACGCGCAGACGAGCGCGATTGGCTGAAGCGGCGTGGCCTTCACGCCCTTCACTTTTGTCTCTCCCCAGAGAGTTTCCTCGCCAAGCTTGCCAAACCAGCCTCCGACAGAACTGCTGGGTCGTGTACAGAGCAGGTCGTCCCGCGTCAGCAGGGCCATCAACGGGTACCTCCAGACCGCGAACGCAGCCTTTCCCGATCGCGCCTTGCTCGTTTTCCCCCTTGCTGCTAACCGACAGGTCGAAAACCTTCGTCTAACCTCCATGGCGTTGTACTCCCTTCTCGGATGACTGAACGCAGCGTCTCTGCCGTGCGGGCTATGCTTAACTCGCATTAACCGAAGCTGAGAGACGTAGAAATGACCCTTGGATCCATGCCTCATGCCCACCATCGCAAGCCGATTCCCCCAATCCGCGATTGCTTCGGCCCACGGCCTTTGCTGCTCGTCTTCGTTCGCGGCCTCGCGGAACGTTTGGAGAGTACCCACGAAGCGGCCGCAGCCTCGAAACATGTCGACTTGGGGCTGGCGATCGGCCAGCTCCATGCGGCCGCCCTGGCGGCCACCACCCGAAAGGCTTACGCCGGCGCGCTACGACGCTTCGACGACTGGCTGAACGGACGACCACCCACCGCCAGGCTCCTCGCGAGGCACCTCGACGAGATGTTCCGGCGGGGCCTCGCCCCGGCCAGCGCCGCACTCGTGGTCGCCGCCCTCCGGCGCGCCGTTCGCGATCTGAACAGGGCTGGCTGCCGTTGCCGCGAGCATCCCGTCGGCTCCGTGACGCTCGAGCGGCTCGAGCGGTACCGTCGCGAAGGCGCCGATCGGGGGCGCGGACAAGCCGGTCCCCTTCTCTGGGAGGACGCCGACAGGATGAGCGAGTGCGCCGAGGTCCGAGGCGATGCGCGGGGCGCGCGCGATGCGGCTCTGGTTGGCGTTGCCTCCCACGCGCTGCTGCGCGTCTCGGAGGTTTCCCGTCTGGACGCCGAGGACGTGTCGCCGCAACGCGACGGCTCCGCGCTCGTGAAGATCCGTCGGAGCAAGACCGACCAGTATGGAAAGGGCGCAGTTCTCCACGTCTGCAAGGACGCCGCCGGACGCCTTGGGCGGTGGATGACCCTGGCCGGCATCGAGTCCGGTCCCGTGTTCCGTCCGGTCAATGGCGGCGCCATCAAGGCGTCACGTCTGGGAACCAGCGCCATCCGCGCGGCGATCAAACGCCGGGCGGCCCAAGCGGGGATCGCCCGGCGCGTATCGGGTCACTCGCTCCGCGTCGGCGCGGCACAGTCGCTGGCCGAGCGCGGCGTGTCGCTGGCGGAGCTCCAGGTGATCGGGCGCTGGACGTCGCCTGCGATGCCGGGCCGCTACGTGCGCGGGCAGGAAGCGTCCCGGAGCGCGGTGGCCCGCCTACGGGGCTGCAAGATAAAAAATTGCAGAAATCACTTGAAATAGGATAAACAGTCGCGCTAATGTTGGTTAATGCGAGTTAATTATTGCGTTTTTATTTATTTTTATGGCAGAATTTGCTCTTAATGCCCCAGCCCTTCACACGTCATTCTGGACTTGCGCCTTGTACCGCACAGCCTGCCCATCAAAACAGCGCGTCTGATGCGACCCCTCAAGACGGGAATTCGCCTTTGCCCCGCGCATCGTGCGTGTTCCAACGCCTGATGCATTTCAGCGTCCCAATCGTTCTGAACCTAAGGCAAGTCCGATAGAGCGGCTTCGCACTTGGCGAAGTTTGTCCAACACCAACGGCTTGGAGTGCAGGCATGTATTGAAGGCGACTATCGCATTCTGCGCGACACTCGCCGTCGCGGAGCCCACGTACAAGCACGGCGTCTCGTTTTTCGGCGAGTTCAAGTACCCGCCCGATTTCGAGCACTTCGACTACGTCAACCCGGACGCGCCCAAGGGCGGCACGCTCGTGCTGGCGACCGGCGCCAACTGGAACTCCTTCACACCCTACCTGTACAAGGGCATCTCGATCCCCGGGGTCCAGCATTCCATGGGGTCCCAACCATTTCTCTACGATGGGCTGTTTGTTCCGGCGGACGACGAGATCGGCACGTTCTACGGCAACCTCGCCGAGAGAGTCATGGTCGCCGACGACTTCAGTTGGGTACGCATCCGGCTCCGGGGCGAGGCACACTGGCACGACGGCGTGCCCATTACGGCGTCGGATGTGAAGTTCACATTCGACCACATTCGCGAGAACTCGGGCTTCAATCTCCAATCGGCGTTCGGGATGGTCGACTCGGTCGAAGTCCACAGCGAGCGGGAACTGACATTCCATCTGCTCGACATCAATGGTCTGAACGCCGCCGTGGTCACGAGCATCGGCAAGATCGCGATACTGCCGGAACATTATTGGCGGGAGCACGACCCCACCAGGACAACGCTGACCCCACCGCTCGGCAGCGGCCCGTATCGCGTCAAGGATTTCAAACAGTCACGCTATCTCCTGTACGAACGCGTTCCCGATTACTGGGGCAGGAACCTCGGCATCAATCGGGGTCGCCACAATTTCGACTACATACGCTACGACTACTACCGCGACGGAACCGTGGTGCGCGAAGCGTTCCGCAAGGGACTGGTCGACTATCGACGGGAAACCGACCCGCGATACTGGTTCAACGGCTACGACATCCCCGCCCGCCACAAGGGCTGGATCGTGATGCGCCGCCACAACTTCCAGTACTACGTGGGATTGATGCGGGGCATCGTCATCAACGAACGCCGGGAAAACCTGCAGGATCCGAGGGTGCGGGAAGCGCTGACGCTGGCCTTCGACTACGCCTGGTACGGGCGCAATATCGCCCAGGGATTCCACAGCCTTCCCCGAAGCTACTTCGGCCCACCAGAATTCTCTGCGCTCGGCCGACCGAACGCCGCTGAGCTCGCGTTGCTGGAGCCTTATCGCGATGCGCTGCCGCAGCGCCTTTTCACAAAAGCGTTCGAACTGGGACGGTCAGAGGGGATGGGACGCGACCGCGCCGGGCTGCTGCAAGCGCGGGAATTGCTCCGACAGGCCGGCTGGACGGTGCGCGATGGCGTCCTCGTCAACAACGCCGGCGAGCCGTTCACGCTCTCTTTTCTCATCCGCTCGGCCGGCGACCGGCGCCAGATCCTGCAGTACGTGGATCAACTCCGGCGGCTGGGATTCAAGACCCGCGTTCGCATGGTCGACTCGGCGCAATTCGTCAACATCATGAAGGACTTCGACTACGACTTCTGCTTTGCCACGCTCGGCGTAGCACAGCCGCCGGGCGTCGAAGTCGTCTCCTACTGGCATTCGAGCAATGCCATGCTGCCGCAGACGCGCAACCTCTCGGGCATTCGGAGCGCGGCGGCGGATGAAATGATCCTGCGCGTCCTCAACGCGCGCTCGCGCGACGAACTCTCGGCGGCGCAGAGGGCTCTCGACCGCGTTCTCCTCTGGAATTTCGACATGATCCCGCTCATGCAGGTCGAGGGGCCGCACGTGGTCTACTGGGACAAGTTCGGTCGACCGCCGTACGACGCGGAGTTTCGCACCAGCTTCCCCGCATCCTGGTGGTACGACGAAGAAAGGGCGGCGCGGATACCGGCGCCCGATTAGCAGGCTGGTCGGGGCGGCCGGATTTGAACCGGCGACCACCACACCCCCAGTGTGGTGCGCTACCAGACTGCGCTACGCCCCGATGGGAGCGGCGATTCTACGCCGAGCGCGGCGAGTCTGCACGATTGACTGGAGGCGGCCGGTCTCGAAGCCGCTCGACAGGCCAGGTCAGGAGCGCAGGTCACGCAGGACCTCTTCCAGCTCGCCGATCAGTTGCTTGACGACCAGCCTCGACTGCGTGGTGTCTTCCTTCATGTCTTCGCCCGACAGCCGTTTGCGAGCACCCGCAATGGTATATAGGTGCTCGTAAAGCAGCGATCGGATCTGCCGGACGAGCATGACGTCCTTGCGCTGGTAGTAGCGGCGGTTGCCGCGTCGCTTTATCGCGCTGAGTTGCGGGAACTCCCGCTCCCAATAGCGCAGCACATGCGGTTGCACATCGCACAGCCTGGCGACATCACCAATGGTGAAATAGATCCTGTTTGGAATCGGGGGGAGCTCGTCAGCCTGCGCAGCCACGCGACAATCCCCTTAACGCGAACTTCTCTCGACCGTGCCGCGGACTACATGCACCCGGGCTATTCTGGTGGGCCCGCATAGGCTTCAACCCGCGCCTTCAGCTTCTGACCTGGCCGGAACGTGACGACGCGGCGAGCCGTGATGGGAATCTCTTCGCCGGTCTTCGGGTTTCGTCCCGGGCGTTCACGCTTGTCGCGCAGATCGAAGTTGCCGAACCCGGAGACCTTCACGCGCGTGTTGTCCGCCAGGGACGCGCGCACTTCCTCGAAGAACAGCTCGACGATCTCCTTGGCCTCCCGCTTGTTGAGGCCAAGCTCGTCGAACAGACGCTCGGCCATGCGAGCCTTGGTCAGGGTGTCTGCCACCGGAAATCCCCCACGCCCTTCCAGATTCCCCGTATCCAATTACGCCTATGGACTTGCCCTGGCCACGCTCTCAGCGCAGACGCGCCCCGAATCTTTCCGCCAGGCAGCTAACGACAGCGTCGACAAACTCATTGGTTTCGTCATCCACAAGAGTGCGCGATACGTGTTGCAACGTCAACCCGATACCGAGACTTTTTTTATTGGAATCAATGCGTTCACCCTCATAGACATCGAATACCGTGAACTCGGTCAGGACCTCGCCGAGCATTTCCCGGACAGCCGATTCCACCTCTCGGGCGGGAACCTCCCTGTCGATGACCACCGCCAGATCGCGCCGCACGCTGGGAAATCGCGAGATGGCTTCATGCTGCCGTTCCCGCTGTTCAACCAGAGCACGGGCATCAAGTTCGAAGACAAACGCCTGAACGCCAAGGTCCAGCGATTCCTCTATCTCGGGATGCAGGCGACCAAGACGCCCGATGACCTGCTTCTCGCACAAGACGAGCGCGGACTGGCCCGGATGCAGCACCGGATCTGAAGCAGGCTCGAAGGCGCACGTACCGCCGCCCACCGCCAGCAATCGCTCCACATCGCCCTTGACGTCGAAGAAGTCCAGTTCCCCGGACGGCGTCGACCAGAACTCCGGTGCGCGCTCCCCGCAGGCGATGCCGCCGATGCGGAATACCTCTTCCGTCCTCGCGCTCTGGAAGCACTGTCCGTACTCGAACAAACGGACGCGGCGTTGCTGCCGGGCCAGGTTCGTCTGCAACGCACCGACAAGACCGGGAAGCAGGTTCGAGCGCATGACGGATTGATCCCGCGACATCGGGTTGGCAATGCGCACAGGGGAACGCACAGGATCGAGCAACTGCATTCTCTCGGGCGCCACGAAGCTGTAGGTGATGGCCTCTCGATAGCCAAGGGCCGCCAGGACATCGCACATCGGCCTGAATCCCGCGAAGTCCCGCGGAATGGTCCTCGGCGAGAGTTCGCCAGGCGGATAGCTGTCAGCCACCCGGTTATAGCCATGCACACGGCAGACCTCTTCGACCAGGTCCTCTTCGATGGCTATGTCGAAACGATGGCTGGGCGCGGCTATCTGCCAGCCAGCCTGCCCGTCCCGGTCGGTCTTTCGCGGGGAAAACTCCAGGCGCGAGAAGATCCGGTCAACCTCGGCTTCGGGCACTTCCTCCCCCACCAACAGGTCGAGCCGCGAACGGCGCAGGCGCACGCTCGCCGGTTGCGGCACATCCCCGGCGCTCTCGGTGACCACCGTCGGTCCTGGTTCTCCGCCGGCGACATCCAGCAGCAGTCGCGTTGCGCGCTCTATCGCGGCCTCCTGCAGCGCGTAGTCGACGCCGCGTTCGAATCTCTGCGACGCGTCGGTCTGCATGCCGTAGCGGCGGGCCGTGCCCATGACCTTGAGCGGCGCGAAGAACGCGCACTCGAGAAAGATGTCCCGGCTCGACTCCTGCACGGCCGAACGCTCGCCACCCATCACGCCCGCCATGGCAACGGGTCCGAGCGCGTCCGTAATCAGCAGCGTCTCGTCATCCAGGTCAACCTGGCTGCCGTCCAGCAGGGTGAACCGCTCGTCCTCCTCCGCCATGCGGACGATGATGCGCTCGTGCAGCATGTCGAGATCGAACGCGTGCAGCGGCTGGCCGAGTTCGAGCATCACGTAGTTGGTGATGTCCACCACCGGATCGATGGAACGGAGACCCGAGCGGCGCAAGCGCTCCATCATCCAAAGCGGCGTCGACTTGCCGGTGTCGACGTTGCGCACGACGCGCCCGAGATAGCGGGGACAACCTTCGCCGGCGACTATCTCGACCGGAAAACGGTCCTCGATGCGGGCCGGCACCGGCGAACAGTCGGGTGCCTCGATGGACAGGTCGTTGAGCACTCCGACTTCCCTGGCGACGCCCCTGAGCGACAGGCAATCCCCTCGGTTCGGTGTCAGGTCCAACGTTATGCAGCGATCGTCGAGCGCCAGTATTTCGCGAACGTCGGCACCCGTCGCACAGGTGTCGGGGAGTTCGAGGATGCCGTCCGCCTCGTCTCCCAATCCGAGTTCCGCCGCCGAGCACAACATGCCGTTCGATTCCACGCCCCGGATTTCGCGGGCGCACACATCGACGCCGGGCAATGCCGCGCCCGTTCGGGCAAATGGGGATTTCATGCCGGCGCGGGTATTCGGCGCGCCGCAGACCACCTGGTGCGAGTCCGATCCGTCCGCGACCCTGCAGACAAAGAGCTTTTCGGCGTCGGGATGGGGCGCGACTTCCAGCACCTCCCCCACCACTACGCCCGTGAACGCCGCGGCCGCATCCGCCGTTCCGTCGACTTCGAGGCCGGCGCCGGTGAGCTGTTCGCAGAGGGTCTCGGTATCGATGTCCGGATCGACCCATTCGCGCAACCAATGTTCGCTGAACTGCATGGCGCCTAGCCCTCCAAGTCAGGAGAACTGCGACAGAAACCGGACATCGTTGTCGAAAAAGAGGCGCAGATCGTCAACGCCGAAATAGAAGGCGGCGAGCCTGTCCGCCCCGAAGCCGAACGCGAATCCCGTGTTGCGCTCCGCATCGATGCCGGACATTCGGAGCACGTTGGGATGGACCATCCCGCACCCCATGACCTCGACCCATCCGGTGCCGCTGCAAACGCGGCATCCCGCACCCTCGCAGTGCACGCACTGGGCGTCGACCTCGGCGGACGGCTCGGTGAACGGAAAGTACGAAGGCCGGAACCGGACCCCCACTTCCTTGTCATAGAAACGGCGCACGAACCCGACCACCGTGCCCTTCAGGTCGGCGAAGCTGATGCCCTCGTCCACGACCAATCCCTCCACCTGGTGGAACATCGGCGTATGCGTGAGGTCGGACTCGCGCCGAAACACCCGGCCGGGACAGATGATGCGGATTGGGGGTCGCGTCTTCTCCATGACGCGCACCTGCACGGGAGACGTATGCGTTCTCAGGACGTGGCCGCCTTCGAGGTAGAAGGTATCCCACATCGTTCGGGCCGGATGATGCGGCGGCAGGTTGAGCGCTTCGAAGTTGTGATAGTCGTCTTCGATCTCCGGGCCCGTCACGACGCCGTAGCCGGCACCGAGGAAGATGTCCTCGATCCGCCGCATCGTCTGCGTGATCGGATGCAGGCTTCCCGAGCTCTGACGACGCCCGGGCAGCGTCACGTCCACTACATCTTCGCTGAGAGTTCTGGCGAGTTGCTCCGCCGTCAACGCTGCTCGGCGCGCTTCGATCGCCTGTACCACGGCGTCTTTCGCCGCATTGTTCCGAGCGCCCGCCGCCGGCCTCTCGGAGGGATCGAGGAACCGCAACGACCGGGCCAGTAGCGTCAACTTGCCCTTTTTCCCGAGGTACTCGACCCTGACTTCGTCCAGCCTTTCGGGACTGTCGGAAGCACTGACCGCACTTAGGGCTTCGGCCCTGATGTCATCCACATCCATGGTTGTTCGTTCCGTCGGGCCGTGCGGGCACGCCCGGGTGCGGTCTATCGGGTCAGGCCGCCAAGGCTTCCTTCGCCTTCGCCGCCAACGCGCCGAACGCCTCCTTCTCGTTTAGCGCGAGATCGGCAAGCACCTTGCGGTCCAGGTCGATCTCCGCCTTCTTCAATCCGGAGATGAAACGGCCGTAGGTGAGGCCGTGCTCGCGGGCCTGTGCATTGATGCGCACAATCCACAGCGACCGAAACTGGCGTTTCTTTTGCCGTCGGTCCCGGTAGGCATACTGCCCGGCCTTGATGACGGCCTGTTTCGCAACCCGAAAGCTGCGGCTACGCTGGCCGTAGTAGCCCTTCGCCTGCTTCAGCACCTTCTTGCGGCGCGCCCGTGCGACTACTCCTCGCTTGACTCTCGGCATCTTTGCTCCTGTTGCGCGCTGTTACGCGCGCTTTCAATCGTGACTCCGACGTGGGTCCCCTTGGCGGTTCTATCGCGCTTTCTTCGGCAACATGCGGTTCACCGACCGCTTGTTGTCATCGGACACCTGTTTGAACGCGCGCAGGTGGCGTTTTCGCTTCTGCGACTTCTTCGTCAGAATATGATTCTTGTTGGCCGGCCGATACTTGAAGCCGGAGCCCGAGCGCCGAAACCTCTTGGCGGCGCCCCGGTGGGTCTTTATTTTCGACATTTACGAACCATCCCGGGCAACAGCGCCTTCGCTGCGACGCCCTGATCTCATGGTAAAAGGCATCCCAAAACGCCCCGAACATCGGGGTTACTGTCAAGGGATGCGCCGGAGTCCGGGGTCATCCAGACTCTTCCTGCTACGCTGCTCTCCGACGGAACCCGCCGGGGGCAGGGCCGAGGCTTGCGGGTAGCGTTTTGCCTACCTGCCCTCCGCGGCGTTCTTAGCTTCTGTTCAGCCCTTCTTTCGTTTTCGCGCCGACAACACCATTGTCATCTGGCGGCCTTCGAATTTGGGGGCGGTCTCAACGGATCCGTGTTCCTCGAGGTCAGTCTCGATTCGCTTCAACAGCTCCAGGCCGATCTCTGGATGCGCCATCTCGCGTCCTCGAAAGCGCAAGCTCACCTTGGCCTTGTCGCCGTCCTCAAGAAACCGCACCAGGTTGCGCAGCTTTACCTGGTAGTCTCCTTCCTCCGTGCCCGGCCGGAACTTCATCTCCTTTACCTGGATCTGCTTCTGCTTTTTCCGCTGCGCAGTCTTAGCTTTCTTCAGATCGAAGAGATGCTTGCCGTAGTCCATGATCTTGACCACGGGGGGATTGGCGTCCGGCACGATCAGCACCAGGTCCAAACCCTCACTTCTCGCTTCGCTCAAGGCATCGTCCCGAGGAACGATACCAACCTGTCCACCGTTGGAACCGATAAGGCGCACTCGCGAAGCGTTTATGTCGTCGTTCAACAACAATCGCTCTTTCTGCGCCCGCGCTGCTGCTCTTTTAATAGGCACTTTCTCCGTTTCTCACAAATACCCGCGACCCGCGCGGTCATGACCGCGCGACGCGGCGAATGCGGATTCTAATGCCTTGCCGCGTCCAAGACCAACCATAGCGCACATCGCGGCGCGCGGGCATGCGTCGGGACGATCTCCCACAGCACCCCTGGCGCATCGCTTAACGCGTTGTTGATCGCTCCTCGGCCGCAATGATACGGTACCGCGCCGACGGCAGGCGCGTAGCTCAGTTGGTTTAGAGCACCACCTTGACATGGTGGGGGTCGTTGGTTCGAATCCAATCGCGCCTACCAAGTTCCACCACCTGCGGAATGATTGGAACGCTTCGGGATCGAGCGAAGCGTCAAGCCTGGACCAACTCGATGCTCACGCCGTCCGGCGCGGCGACGTAACATAGCAGGCTGCCCGGCGAGAACTCCCATGGTTCGACCGCGAGTACCGCGCCCTTTTTCTTTATCTCTTCGCAAAACGCCCGCAGATCGCCGCGGAACCTGAAACCGAAGTGGTCCACGCCCCACTCGTCGTGGCTGGAGTAGTCGCCGAAGTGCCGCATGCCGCGAGGCGGGGAAGGATCCTCTCCCGCTCGATCACCACGAATGATGATCGTCGTCGCGCCGACGCGAACATTGATTTGCGGCGCGCCCCTGAGCTCGTAGGAGGCCTCCACTTCGGCGCCGAGGATGTCGCAATACCAGCGCGCGGCCTGCTCGGGGTCTTCGCTGATGAGATGGATATGGTCGAAACTGAAACGCGGGTCATGCATCACGAACGTCCTCCGGGTTCAAGTCCATCGGATCAAGCCCTCCTGCATACAGGTCGCGGCCAGGGTCCCGTCGGCATCGAAAATTCGGCCCGTGGCGAGGCCTCGGCCGGATCCCGTCGCTTCCACCGCCTGGTCGAACAACAGCCATTCGTCCGCCCGGACCGGATTGTGGAACCACATTGCATGATCGAGACTGGTACCGGTCAATGCAGGGTCCTGCCATCGACGGCCGTGTGGCAGTACGACGTGATCGACCAGTGAGCTATCCGACAAGTAGGCGAGACCCGCCTGGTGCTGCCCGGGACTCGCTGGCAGTCGCTCCGATATTCGCATCCACATGCGCTGATCCTCCAGGACCGGCTCACCGGGGGGAGCTACGGGAGGATTGATGCATCGCGTGTCCATCGGCCTCGACTCGATGTCCCACTCCTGCTGCGCTCCCATGCTGCGGCTGAACGCCGTGTACGTCAGGGTAACCTCCTCCGGCGGCGGCACGTCCGGCCTTCGATGGCCCGCGAACGATTCCCCGCGTTCGGCAATGTGGTATGAGACCACCATGCGGAACAGTTCCCTGCCGGCCTGAAAGGCGCCAACGCTGCGGGAACTGAAGGAACGACCATCGCGCACCCGTTCGACCTGCATCTCCACCGTCGTTGAAACGTCGCCGGGCGCCAGGAAGTACGCGTGCAGCGAATGGACATGGCGGTCGTCCGTGACGGTCCGCTCGGCCACCGCAAGAGACTGCGCCAGCAATTGCCCCCCATACATTCGACCCTCGCGCTCAGGTGCTTCGGGGGCGATGAAGCGGTCCGGTCCCGTTTCCACCAGGGCCATCATTCGCATGAAAGCGCCATTACCTGGCATGGACACTAGGAATGGCCGAGCGAGAGCAGGTTTTCCAACGGCTGGTACAGCTCTTCCAGGTAGGCGATGTCGCCCGCCTCCAGTTCGATGTCGGCGGCGGCGACGAGCTGCTCGAGTTGGGAGATCCTTGACACGCCCACGACCGGCGCCTTGACCTCCGGTTTGCTCATCAACCAGGCCAGGGACACCTGCGCCGGTGACCGCCCGAATCTTTCGGCGACCTCCACCACGCGTTCGGCGATGGCGAAGTCCGCATCGCCCCGGTAGAGGCCTTCGGTCCGTCCCCGGTCCTGACCGGTGGAGCGGTTCGTCGTTCCGCCGCCGAATCCGCCCCGGTACGATCCGGCAAGAATCCCCCGCGCGAGCGGCGACCACGGCATGACGGCAACGCCCGTTTTCAGGCAGTAGGGATTCATCTCCCGTTCTTCCTCGCGGTAGATCAGGTTGTAGTGGTTCTGCATCGAGATGAACCTGGTCCATCCATTCGCCTGCGCCGTCATCTGCAACTCCACAAACTGCCAGGCGAACATCGACGACGCACCGAGATACAGCGCCTTCCCCGCCTTCACCACGTCGTGCAACGCTTCCATGGTCTCCTCCACCGGCGTCGGCGCGTGGCCGGGAATGCCATGGGGATGCCGGTGGATGACAAGATGGTCGACGTAGTCGAGACCCAAACGGTCGAGGCTCGCATCGACGCCTTCCATGATGTGCTTGCGCGAGAGCCCGCCCTGATTCGCGCCGCGCCCCATGGGCATCGAAACCTTCGTGGCGAGGACGTATTCATCCCGGCGGACGAGTTCCCGCAGGAGTTTTCCGACCACCCTTTCGCAAGCGCCGCGACCGTATACGTCCGCACAGTCGAAGTAGAACAGGCCATTGTCGAGCGCGGCCTTGAAGATCGGGCGCGCGTCATCGATGCCGAGCGTCCAGTCGCCCTGGTGGCCACGTCCCGGCTCACCGAAATTCATCGTGCCGAGGCAAAGCGGCGATGTGCGCAGTCCGGCATTCGATCCGAGTTGAATAGGTTTCAGCATGCGTCGTTCCTCACTTACGACCATCGGATGGGACACTTTTCAGTGTAGCGCGGTTCGTCCTGATCCAAACCAAGCGCAGACATTCTCCTTGACTGAAGGATGTATCGCACAAAAGTTCTCTCTTTAATAAGGAGAATTATGTATCATTCTCACCTTATAAAAAGGAGACATGCCCCATCAGCATTCAATCCTCCGTTCTGCGCCAAGTGATCGCGGAGCAACTGGCCCTGAACCGCGCTCCTCCCGCGTACACCTCGCGCCGGGTCGTCGGGCGCGTGCGTTTCCCCGGCAAGGCCACGGTCGTGACGGGCATGCGTCGCGCTGGCAAGACCACCTTCCTGCACCAGCTACGGGCGGAACATGCCGCGGCGGCAGGCGGGCGGGACGGCGGCACACGCGCAGACGACACCGTTCCCTTCATCTCGTTCGAGGACGAGCGACTGGTCGGGCTGTCGGCCACGCAACTGGATCAGGTGCTGGACGAGCAATCGCGCCATTCGAGCGTCCAGCCTGCCATGTGGTGCTTCGATGAAATTCAGCTCGTGCCGGGTTGGGAGCGCTTCATTCGGCGTTTGCTCGACAACTGCGGAGAGGCAGAGATCTTCGTCACCGGTTCATCGGCCAGCCTGCTCTCCCAGGAGATCGCGAGTGCCCTGCGCGGTCGCGCCTGGGCCGTCCTGATCCACCCCTTCGCCTTCGACGAAGCCCTTCGCCACCAGGGGATGGACCTGCCAGACCGCCTCGAAGCGCTGCTCCGTCCCGAACGATTGGGCTACGAGCGGGCGTTCATGGATTGGCTGACGCAAGGCGGTTTCCCCGAAGCGCAGGGGCTGGATGCGGCTTCGAGGCGCCAACTCTTGCTCGACTATGTCGACGTCGCCATCCTGCGCGATGTTGTGGAACGCCATAGCGTATCCAACATAACCGCCCTCCGCTGGCTCGTCCGCCACATGCTGGCCAACGCCGGCGGCCTGTTCAGCGTGGAGAAGTTCCATGCGGCCCTGAAGTCGCAGGGCATCGCCGTCGCCCGGGACTCGGTGCATCAGCTAGTGGGCCACCTGCAGGATTGCTTCCTCGTGCGTCTGGTCTGGATGGAATCCAAGTCCGAGCGCCAGCGCATGGTGAACCCGCGCAAGGCGTATCCGGTCGACCCTGGCCTAATTCCGCTCTTCGACCGCACCGGCCGCGCCAACCTCGGCCACGCGCTGGAGACGGCAGTGCTGATCGAGCTTGAGCGCAGACGCTCGGAAGTCACCTATGTTCGCACGCGGCAGGGCTTCGAGGTCGACTTCCTCGCCCGCGGCGCGGACGGTAGCAGGGAGCTGATCCAAGTGTGCGCCGATGCCTCGGACCCGGCCACGGCGGAGCGCGAAATGCGGGCGTTATTGGAAGCCGGCGAGCAGTTTCCGGATGCGCGTATGCGGCTCTTGACGTTGGATCGCGACGGACTCCCCGAAACGGCACCGGCCGGGGTCCTCGCCCAAGAGGCAGCGGCGTGGATGCTGCGGCATCCGGCGGCGGCAGAGCCAGGGTAGCTGACGAGTAACGTAACCCTCGGGATTGCACACCCTAAAGGCACCGGCTGTGGGGCTTCCAAGGATTGGTCACGCCG
This sequence comes from Pseudomonadales bacterium, assembly GCA_963668365.1. Lineage (GTDB taxonomy): Bacteria > Pseudomonadota > Gammaproteobacteria > Pseudomonadales > Azotimanducaceae > VXNE01. Next base: position 1,094,503 of record OY764266.1, on the reverse strand, counting down.
TTAGGCTTCGCCGTGGTTCGGGTACCCAGCGGATCAGGATGACGAGCGCCGCGACTTGCACCCCGATCGTGATCAGGAACAGGGCGATATACGACACCGTCGAAACGATCAGGCCGCCGAAAATCGGACCCGCGGCGGCAAAGAAATTGACCGCCGTGCCCGACGTCGCGAGACGCAGCGCCACGTCCCGCGAACGGCCGAACTCCAGCACCATGTTCTGGCCCGACTGGTGGAAGCCGCCGGAAGCGATGCCGACAACGGCGAAGAACAGCATCAGGTCGAACAGCGACTGCATGAACATCAGGTACACGTGCGCCGCGATCCAGACGCCAAGGGTTGCGATGAGCACCACACGATTGCCCATCCGGTCCGCCATCGCTCCCCAAGCCAGCGTCGTGGTGTTCGAGGCAAGCATCCACACCATGGTGACGAGTCCCAGCGTCGCGCCCGTGACCTCCATCCGGGAATCGGCGAACAGTATGTAAAAAGGCGTCGCCATGTTGCCGAAGGAACCGAGCGCACGCACGCTGAAGAATCGCGCGAACGCCGGGTCGGTGCGCAGGAGCCGGGCGATGCGGACGAGGATCCTGCGCGGGGATTCCCGCGGGCGCACGTACCTCGCCTCCGGCTCCCTGGTGATCAGCATCGCCGCCAACCCCATCGCGGCGACGAAAAACGCCAGCAGGAAGACCGCCCCATAGCCGTTGCCGAGAACATTGTGCTCGATGAAGTAGCTGCCGCAGACCCAGGACGCTGCGGCCGCCACCAGGCCAGCGAGGAAGTGGCGGGCGCCAGAAACGATGCCGCGACGGTTCACCGGAATCACCTTGGCCCGCAACAGGTGCGTGGCGACTTGCGAAATGCCCTGGAAGAAGCCCATCAGCGTCATGAGCACCATGAAGGCATGCACGGTCGCTTCGGCGGCAAGGAAGAAGGCAGCCAGGGACAGGCCGAGAATCTGCACGCGCATGAGTGAGTTGGTGATGAGCATCGTTTTCAGCACCCGCGGGCGGTGTCCGATGATGGAAGCGCCGATGAACGGCGACACGACGGTGCCTATACCCTGCAGGGAACGGGCCGCCCCGACCACCAGTTCGGAACCGGAAAGGCCAAACAGAAAAGCCGGCAGAAACGTGGGTGCCGCCACCAGGCGGAAACCCGTCTGCCCGAACATCCCGTTCAGGAGTTGCGCGATGGTGTTTCGTTTCAGATGTCGCCGGACGAAGGCGGCTTCGTCCTGTGCCGTGGGCGGGGACGATGCGCCTCGTCCGGACTGCCGCGCCAGCATCTAGGAGTGCCCCACAGCCGGCGCCTTCGGCGCCGGTTTTCTCCTTGCGAGGGGTGCCCCCTCGCGCTCCCCGGCTGAAGGCTCCGACCCGGCCCCGCTCGTCGTCCATGCAGCAACCGCCTCAGGTCGCTGGCGCTCCCCCGAGACGTTTGTTCCATGCAAGTCTGCGCCGTAGAACCGCGCGTAAGTGCCGATCAAGGCGTCGGGTGCGGGACGGGTGGGATGGGCTAAAGAGGGGACTTGGGCGGGGGTGAAATGCGGCGCACCCGAAGGGCCGGCGGATTTCATGGCTAGTCTTTGGACGTCGCGCTGCCGGAAAACCCGTCCGATCGTGAAAGCGGCCAAGTAGCCGCGCGGCGCGCGAATCGCGAAGTCAGGGAACGGGGGACAGAGCCTCCCGTCAGTGGGTTCTCTCGAAGCGTCGCGCCTCGCGCTGCAGCTTCTTGAGATGGCGCTTGACCGCCGCAGCGGCCTTGCGCTTACGAACTGCCGTCGGCTTTTCGTAGAATACGCGGCGACGCACCTCCGACATGATGCCCGCCTTCTCGCAGGAACGCTTGAATCGCCGCAGGGCGACGTCAAACGGTTCGTTCTCTCTTACCTTTACGCTCGGCACTTCACACTTTCGCTTGGAAAAACCTACGCATCGTACCCGGCGGAACCCCTGCCTGCAACCGCGAGAGTTGTCCGCGAGAGTTGTCCTGTCTTGATTGGGCGGCGGGTCAGTCTAGCCCAAGTTTACCAATCTGACGCCGTTTTTCGGCCAGATCGGACTGTTTTCGGCGATTCGCTTCCCGCAAGTGATTGATTTCATTGGACTCAAGTTCGCCGGAGGCCAATGTAGTGCCATAAAATTAAGGAAGGGCCTTGCGTCGGCCCGCCGCCGCCGCTATCGTCGCCCCCATGTTCGTCCGACGCACCAGGACCCGCGCCACCGACGGCGCCGTCTACCACACCCACCGCCTGGTCCGCTCCGAGCGCGACGGCGGCCGCGTGCGCCAGCGCACGCTGCTCAACCTCGGCCGCCACTTCGCCATCGACCGCGACCACTGGCCGCTGCTGTGCCAGCGCGTCGAGCAGATCCTCGACGGCCAGGGCGACCTGTTCGGCGACGCGCCGCCCGCCGCGGAGGCCGAGGCGCAGCGCATCGCCGAGCAGCTGCTGGCCCGCGGCGCGGCGCCGGCGGAAGCCGCCGCCGGCGTCGAGGCGGTCGCCGTCGGCAGCCTGGCGCTGGCGCGGCCGCGCTCGGTCGGCGTCGAGCGCGCCGCGCTGTGGGCGCTGGGCGAGCTCGGCCTGCCGGCCCTGCTCGAGTCGCTCGGCGTCAGCGCCGCGCTGCGCGACGCGGCGCTCGGCTCGGTCGTCGCGCGCATGGCGCACCCGGCCTCGGAGCGGGCCACGATGCGCTGGCTGCGCGGGCGCAGCGCCGCCGGCGAGCTGCTCGGCGTCGACTTCGAGACCATGGGGGCGATGCAGCTCTACCGCGCCTCGGACGCCCTCATGGCGCACCGCGAGGCGATCGAGCAACACCTGTTCGGCGCCGCGGCGGGGCTGTTCGGGATCGAGCCGACGGTGACCCTGTACGACCTCACCAACACCTACTTCGAGGGCGCCGCGGCGGGGATCCCGAAGGCGGCGCGCGGCCACTCCAAGGAGAAGCGCGACGACTGCCCGCTGCTCACCCTGGGCCTGGTGCTGGACGGCAGCGGCTTCGTGCGACGCTCGCAGGTGTTCTCTGGCAGCGTCCGCGAGCAGGACACCCTGGAGTCCATGCTGTCCGCGCTCGGCGCGCCGGACGGGGCGCTGGTGGTGATGGACCGCGGCATCGCCACCGAGGATCGGGTGGCGTGGCTGCGGGACGCCGGCTACCGCTACCTGGTGGTGAGCCGCGAGCGACGACCCACGACACCCGCGGCGGGCGCATCGTGCATCTGCAGCGGGCGGCGTCGCGCGCCGACGGCGAGGTGCGCCTGCACTGCTACTCGCCGGAGCGGGCCGAGAAGGAGAACGCCATCCTGGCGCGCTTCTCGAAGCGCTTCGAGGCGGCGCTCACCGCGCTCTCCGAGGGGCTCGCCAGGCCGCGCACGGTCAAGCGCCTCGACAAGGTGCGCGAGCGCGTCGGCCGCCTCAAGGTGCGCCACGGCCGCGTCGCCCGGCACTACGACATCGAGGTCGTCGCCGACGAGTCCGGCGACCGCGCGGCGGCGGTGAACTGGACCCGGCGCCCCGCCGAGGGCTCCATGGCCACCCATCCGGGCGTCTACTGCCTGCGCACCAACCTCGCCGGCTGGGACGCCGCCGACCTGTGGCGCACCTACACCACGCTGACCGACCTCGAGGCCGTGTTCCGGTCGCTGAAGTCCGAACTCGGCCTTCGCCCGATCCACCACCGCAAGCCGGTGCGCGCCGAGGGCCACCTGTTCATCACGGTGGTCGCCTACCAGGCCGTGCAGGTCATCCGCCGCCGGCTCGCCGCCGCCGGCGAGCGCGCCAGCTGGACCACGCTGCGCGGCATCCTCGCCGGCCAGCAGCGCGTCACCGCCACCTTCCGGCGCGACGACGGCCGCACGCTGCACGTGCGCACCGCGACCGTCGCCGAACCCGCCCAGAAGGCCATCTACGACGCGCTCGGCATCGACCCCAGCCCCGGAGGCACCCGCCGAACCGTCGTCTGAACCGCATCCCCTTCGACGTCGGGTGCACCTGTAGTGCCCTAACGCCCTCCGCTTGCCCGTAGACTATTGATTTGAAGAGACTTCTCGAATTGCTTGGTAAACTTGGGCTAGCGAACGCGCTACAGGGCTTCCTTCAGGATCTCCCATCCCCTGCCCGCATACCTCTGCACGGTCTCCCGGTCGGCCTGGTTCAGCACAAGCCGTCTGGCGCGGTCGCCGATCATGCGGTCTATCTCGAACACCAGTTCCTCGATGCGTTCGTGTTCCGCCGGCGTCATCACGTACCGGTTGGTGATCCGCATCATCCGGACACCCGCCTCCCGCATCGAGTCGTTTCGGGGCAGGTTCTCCCTCGACAACGCGCCGGTCCCGTACGCCTCCTCGAACGCGCGAACGGTGTCTCCCCCGAACAGGAAGGCCCTTACGCGCTCTCGCCCGAACAGTGCCCGTGCCTCGTAGTAGAAACCCAGGTAGTCGAGATGGCGGCGGAACCACGGGTCTCGCATGGCGTCGCTGAAGTCGATGTCCCGGCCGTATATGCGCGGCGAATCATCCGCGACAGGGTTGCGCAGGTATTGCGCGTACAGCGCCGCGGCGAAAGACGCCGGGGCCCGGAACCAGATGCACAGTTCGAAGTCGAACTCGTCCACCAGGCCGCGCAGCATGCCTTTCGCCTCGGACGAATAGTCCCACCAATGATTGAAGATGCCTTCGGTGCTCAGGATGACCGTGCGCGCGCCCGGCGGCATGTCTTTCAAGGCTGATTCGATGCACTCGCAAAAGCGCGCCTCGTCGCCGGCCATGAGTGTGGCGACAAGCTCCTGGTGCTTGGGTTCGCGCCGGTTCGACGACGGCGGATACCAGAAGCCCCGTTCCGCCAGCAGGTTGCGGTTCGCATCCAGGCACCACTGCAGCGCGGAGGTGCCCGTTTTCGGCGTGCCCGCGTGCAGGATCATTCGCCGCCGCTTCTCCCCATTGCGCGCACCGGCTAGGGATATCCGGGACGCGGGGACGGTGGCAACCGCCCTCCGAGCCGTACCCCGCTTGTAGTGATCGAAGAACATCGACCCGCTCGACTCGCTGATCACCGCGTTGGCCCGCCTCGCCGCAGCCTCGCACGCCGCATCGTTGTCGACCTCGGGCGCGATCAGGCCGAACGCGTCCAGGCACTGGTGATAGTGGAGCACGCGAATTGCCTGGTTCGGATCAAACGACAGCGGCGTCGGCCGCTTTTCGTGGCAGGGGTAGTTCCAGTTCGCCGGCAGATGGCCGTAACTGAATCCTTCCGATGCCAGCGCCATGGCGAAGGAGACCTGGTCGATGTGGTCGCCCTGGGATGGTCCCGGAAACAGCTCCTTGTGATCGAAGAGGAACTCCGCCCATCGCCGCCACGCGGCGCGCAGATTGCCCACCAGGCCCATGGGGACATAGATCAATCCGCCGTTGAAATTCGTTTCGATGGTGTCGCCGGCATTCCAGTCGCACGGCACGATGCGCGGCAGCGGCACGCGGGCGGCGGAGAACACGCCGCGGAGGGTGGAGAGAGGCGGATTGTGATGGTCGACAATCTTGCCCCAGATGCTTTCCCGGTCGGGCACGTCGAGCTCGGAGAGCGCCACGGTGTCGGAATCGAACAAAAAGACACCTTCCCGGCCATCCATCCCCCGGCTCGCGAAGTAGTCGAGCTGCGCGATCTTGTTGCAGTACTTCTCGTCCAGGTATGGCTCGATGACCAGTACCGTGTAGCCGCTCTCCCGAAGCCTGTCCCTCACCGACGCGCCTACGCGATCAGTGCACTGGACCACAAGCGCCTCCCTGGGCGCCGCGCCGCAGGCCTGCAGCGTAAGCAGCAGGTTCTCGACCTGGCAGGGATGCGCCGGCACGTTGTCCAGCACCATCGAGTAGCAGTAGGAATGCGCGGACATCGTCGGATCAGGGGCTTTCTCTATGCGAGGGGTCGCCCCCTCGCGCTCCCCGGCTGAGGGCTCCCCCGCGGTCGAAACAGCGTAGCAACGGCGGATAGGCGCGGCAATAGCCCACCGAATCCGTCCCTTCAGCGGACGAGAGTACAATCGTGCCGGCGAAATTCAGGCATCAGGCGTCGTACCCCGCGTTTATCGTTCAAGGCTGGTCACGTGCTCGTTCTCGGTATCGAAACATCCTGCGACGAAACGGGGATCGCCCTGTACGACTCGCGCGACGGCCTGGTCGCCAACGTGCTCTATAGCCAGGCCGCCACGCACGCGGAATATGGCGGCGTCGTCCCGGAGATCGCATCGAGGGACCACATTCGGAAGACCCTGCCCCTCATCCAGCAGGCCCTGGCTGACGCCGGCAGGCAGGTCGCCGACATCGACGGCGTTGCCTACACCGCCGGTCCGGGATTGATCGGGGCACTGATGGTCGGGGCGGGTATCGGCCGCGCGCTGGCGTGGTCGAGGGGCATTCCCGCACTCGGCGTCCATCACATGGAGGCGCACCTGCTGGCGCCCCTGCTCGCCGCCGAGAAGCCGCCGTTGCCATTCGTGGCGCTGCTCGTTTCCGGTGGCCATACGCAACTCGTGCAGGTCGATGCCATCGGCAGCTATTCCCTTCTCGGCGAGTCCCTCGACGATGCCGCCGGCGAAGCCTTCGACAAGGCGGCCAAGATGATGGGACGGGGCTATCCGGGCGGACCTGTAGTCGCCGCGCTGGCGACCGGCGGGCGCGCTGGACGATTCCGTTTCCCCAGGCCGATGACTGACCGTCCCGGACTCGATTTCAGCTTTAGCGGCCTAAAAACATTCACGGCCAATACCGTCCGCGACCTTGAGCCCCTGTCGGAGCAGGATGCGGCCGACGTTGCGCTGGCATTCCAGGACGCCGTGGTCGATACGCTCGTCATCAAGTGCCGGCGAGCCCTCAAGGCCACCGCGATCGACGCCCTGGTGGTGGCGGGCGGCGTTGCGGCCAACACTTCATTGCGCGAGAGAATGGCGAAGTCGGTTCCAGCCGTGTACTACGCGCCGCCCGAACTCTGCACCGACAACGGCGCGATGATCGCCTTCGCCGGCCACGAACGGCTCGCCGCCGGTAGCACCGAACCCCTGGCCATCGCCCCCCGCCCGCGTTGGCCCATCCACGAACTCGAGCCCGCCAGGCCCTCATAGCCGCGTGAAGATCGAGATCAGTCAACTTGAAGCGCCCGCCATCATCGGCGTTCGCGAACGCGAACGGCGCATTCCCCAAACGCTGCTCGTGGATATCGAATTCTGGGTCGATCCGCCCTCCGCCGACGAGATCGATGCGGTCGTCGACTACTCGGCGGTGGCTGAAATCGTGCGGCGACACCTGCGGGAGGGGCGCTTCCAGTTGATCGAGACCGCGGCGATGACCACGGCACACCGAATCGCCGAAGCCTTCTCGCTTGCGCGCGTGCGCGTTCGGGTCACGAAACCCGCCGCTTCCAGCGACGCCCGCTCGATCTCCGCGGAATTCAGCCTGTCGGAGTAGCTGTCTCGCCATCAGCGCGTCGGAATTGCCGTGTTAGCGGCAAGAGCGACGGGGTGGTAGGCGGGGGGCCTGGGCGGGGGTAGAACACGGCGCCGGCGAAGCTCAGACGGATTTTATGGCTTTACGCCGCCAGTTCGGTGCATCCCACCCGGGTGATGCTGCGATCCTCCAGGCAATAGGCCGTCAGGTGACGACCCCAGACGCAGCCGGTGTCCAGGCCAATCATGTCCCGTTTGCCCGTCGCCCCGTCCAGCGCCGCCCAATGTCCGAACAGGATCGGCTCGCGAATCCGGGACGGGAATTCGAACCAGGGACGGTAACCCGCGGGCGCCCCCTCGAGTCCGCCCTTGTGCGAGAAGTCCATCTCGCCCGCGGCGCTCATGAGGCGCATTCGGGTGAAGTAGTTGGTGATGATCCGGTGGCGGTCCATTCCGTCCAGCGCATCGGACCAGACGCTCGGGACATTGCCGTACATCTGCCTGAAGAAGTTCTCGTACGCGCCGTCGTCGCGCATGACCGATTCCACCTCCCGCGCATGGGTTTCCGCCTGGCGGAGCGTCCATATGTGGGGCAGGCCCGCATGGACCATGACAAAACCGTGCTCGCGGTGCATGAGGGGAAGACCGCGCAGCCAGTGCGCGATCTCGAGGCGGTCCGGCGCCTCCATCAGGTCGGCGAAGGTGTCCGAGGCCATCGGGCGATGTCCGCCGAATACGATGGCGAGAAAGTGCAGGTCGTGATTGCCGAGAACCGTCACCGCGGACGTGCCCAGAGACTTGACGAAACGGGCCGTCGCCAGCGACTCGGGTCCGCGATTGATCAGATCGCCGGCGAACCAGAGCCGGTCCGCGGCGCGGCGATAGCCGACCTTGGACAGCAGCGCTTCGAGTTGCGCGAAACAACCCTGCAGATCACCGATGACATAGGTCGACACGACGGCTTTCCTCAATGCACCACGTTGGGCACCGCCAATGAGAACACGGGGATCGGAACGCGGAATTCGACGCCGTCGTCGGCTCGAAATTCGTAGTGCCCCTGCATGGCGCCCACCGCCGTCTCAAGGATTGCGGCACTGGTGTAGCGAAAGCGTTCGCCCGGGACCAGGTGCGGCTGCCTGCCCACGACGCCCGGACCGTGGACTTCCTGCTTCTCCCCGTCTCCGTTCGTGATGATCCAGTGGCGGCGCATGAGTCGCGCCGGCCGGCCACCGGTATTCTCGATCGCGATGGTGTAGGCGAAGACATACCGATTCGCCGCGGGATCCGACTCCGACGGGACGTAGGCCGGCTCTACGGTGACCTTGAACCCGTGGTCGCTCATGCCGCGGCTCGGCGAACCCGGCGGAAACTGGATGACGCATGTCGGCGTCCGTTCGACATCATGGACGCGCGGAAAGGACCCAGTCGGTCATTCGCCCCGCCCGTGAAGCTGATTCGACATCGCAACGAAACCGGATACTCCTATCTCTTCCGCCCGTGAACCCGGATCTATCCCTAAGGCCGGCAGGTCCAGATCGAGCGATTGTAAGGCATTGCCCAGCCGTTTGCGGCGCTGCCCGAACGCCGTCCGCACCACCGTCTGCAACGCTCCCAGGTCGCTGGCGACCATGTCCGGCGTGCGCGGGGTCAGACGAACGAACGTCGAGGTGACTTTCGGCGGCGGCGAAAACGCGGCGGCGTCAACCGTCAGCAGGGGCTCGACCTCGCAGTGGTACTGCGCCATGACCGACAGGCGTCCCCTGGCGCGCGTGCCGGGGCGCGCCGCGAGGCGGTTCGCCATCTCGGCCTGCAGCATGAAATGCGCATCTCGCAGCGGCAGGCCGCTCGCGCACCCGTCGAACAGGCGCATCATGATCGGGGCGGCGATGTTGTAGGGCAGATTGCCGACGATGCGCACCGGGCCGTCCGCAATGCCGGCGAGATCGGTCCGCAACACGTCCGCTTCGATCACCTCGACCCCGGGGAAGCGACGCCGCAATGTCCTTGCCAGGTCGCGGTCCACTTCGACCACCGCCAGGTTGTCGCATGCGGCCGCGATCGGCGTCGTGAGCGCACCCCGGCCCGGGCCAATCTCAATCACGCGGTCCCGAGGGTTGAGGGCCAGTATCGAAACAATGGCGTCCACCACCGATGCGTCGGTCAGAAAATGCTGACCGAACCGCTTGCGCGCGCGCGGCGAAGCTGCTCGCCGCATCACCGCGATGTCGTCATTGACTGGCCAGCGATTCGTTCACCCGCCGGTGCGCAACTCCACAAAAGCTTCGTCGCGTATCTCCTGCAGCCACTCCTGCAGTTCTTCGCCGAAGCGGCGCTCGTACAAGACCTGCACCGCCAGGTTGCGGCGCGCGTCGTCGGAGACATCCTGATCGCGGCGATCCACCACCTGCGCGATGTGCCAGCCGAACTCGCTTTGGAACGGCTTGCTCAGTTCGCCGACATCGAGCCCGGCGATCGCCGCGCGAAACTCGGGCACGTACTCCGATCCGTCGCTCCAACCCAGTTCTCCCCCGGCCATCGCGCTTCCCGCGTCTTCGGAATATTCCGTGGCAACTGCGGCGAAGTCCTCGCCCGCGACGATGCGGTCGAGGAGCGAACGGGCAAGATCCCTCGTCTCTTCAGGGGTTCGGATCGCCGACGGCTTCACCAGTATGTGGCGCACGAGCGACTGCACCTGTCGCTGCTGACTCACGCCACGTTTTTCCAGGAGCTGGATGATGTGAAAACCCAGGCTGTTGCGAATCGGGTCCGCAGTCTCTCCGGGCGCCAGCCCGAGCACCGCTTCGCCGAACAGGCTCGGCAGTTCGGCTGCCCGCCGCCAGCCGAGGTCGCCGCCCTCGAGCGCGGTAGCCGCCGCCGAGTGCTCGACGGCCATCTGCGCGAAATCCGCGCCGTTCCTGAGCCGCGCGATGATATCGTCCGCTGCCGCCGCCGCCCGGTCAACGGTCGCTTCCGAAGCGCCGCTTTCCAGCGCCAGGAGGATGTGCCCGACGCGATACTCGTCGGAGGTCAACTCGCGAAAAGCCGGCGAATCGATCAAGTCGTCCACGTCCTGGTCGGAAATCGAGACGCGACGGCGGATCATCGACTGCTGCAACCGCTGCAACTGCAATTCGCGGCGTATGTCTTCCCGAAACCTGCGGTAGCTCATCCCCTCCTTTTCCAGGGCTTCCCTGAACTGATCCAGCGTCATCCGGTTCTCGGCGGCGAAGGCACCCACGCGCTGGGTCAGTGTCTCGTCGTCGATATCGATGCCGCGCTGATTCGCCATCTGCAACTGGATGCGCTCGACGATCAGGCGCTCCATGAGCTGACTCATGATCGCGTCCGGCGACGGCTTTGCCGCCGCATCGCTCTCCATGATTCGCTGGTAGACAGTGTTGTAGCGTTCGGCCAGCTCGGATGCCAGCACGACATCGTCATCAACGATCGCCACAATTCCCTCGAGTTTTTCGATGTCCGCATGGATGGAGGCCGTCAGGGCCACCGCCGCCGCGGCCACGAATCGTTCAACGTTCAATTGGGTCGCTCCTCATCCTGTCCTCCTGAATATGCGGGCTGGACATTCCAGAACGCAACATCTCTTCCACGCTGGCGCCATGAAACCCGTCGGCCCTTCGGGCGCGCCGTGCTTCACCCCCGCCCAGAGCCCACTGTTTCGCCCGTCCCATCCGTCCCGCACCCTGCGCCTTGATCGGCACTGCGTGCCGTTCCACGGCGCACGCTGCTAGCGTCTTGCCGGGACCGCTCCCGAGAGAGGACCCCCGCGGTATCCCGGTATGCCGCGGGACAGCAGCGATTCCACGCGCCCGCCGACGCCCGCCAGGCCACGAAGCACGAATTGCACCAGCACGCCCTCGTCGCTCTCGACCTCCGCCAGTGCGCCCGCCGGCGCCGGCTCGATGAGGCGACGATACAACAACCGCGCCTGCCAGCAACAACTGGCATATCCAAACCCGGCAATGACCTCGTTGCTGCGCCCATTCTCCACGTCGTAGTTCCACTTGCCGATCGCGCTCCACCGGGCGCTCAAGGGCCAGATCGCGGAGACCTCGCCCTGATCGATATCGGCATCCCGGCGCAAGCGTCGCGCGAGATTGAATATCCGGTCGTTGCTGCTCCGATAGCGCAACGCAACGCCGAACTCCCGCGCGTCGGCGCGCTCGGAGTCCCAGACGCCGCCCCCTCTCACGGTGAACGCGCCGATTCGCGCCGCGAGTTCGCCGGCGAAAGCAGAGGCGGAGCGCGCGTCGATGCCGTCCGCCGGTCCGCGCAGCGTGACGCGCTGGTGTTCGAAGAAAAAGATCCTCCCGACGCTCGCCCGGATCCTCTCCCTTGCGGTTGCGCGGTCCAGTAGCCGGCTCGTCACGCCGACGGACAACTGGTTCGCATCGCCGATCCGGTCCAGCCCCGAGAATCGGTCGCGCCGGAACAGTCGCGGATAGGAGAATGTCGTGAAGGACGTGTCGAACAACGGCAGTTCCTCCTGCTCCTCGTAGCCCTGGTACAGGTAGTAGCCGCGCGGCTCCAGGGTCCAGACGGTGCTCTCGCCGAGGTCACGGTCAAAGAACAGGCTGCCGTCCGCATCCGCGAAAGCCACGGCCCGCTCCGGCGTGGTATCGGCCGTGTACGAAGATGCTTCGAGCGCATAGCTGGTATAGCGGTAGCCTGCGCCGAGCTTGAGAAATCCCCAAGAGCGGTGAAACGGCAGTTGCATGCGCGACTCAACGTGGGCGCGCTCGCCCGACAATGACCGCGCCCGGTTGCTGGCCGACTCCCCCGGCGGGTCGAATGCGGTCCACGACGCTCCGAACGTCCAGTCCAGGGAACCCATGAGCCGACCGCCATAGGTCAGGTCCAATGTCGGCACGCGCCGATGCGGCTCCGGTCTCTGTTCGAGCATCTGGAATGCCTGGGCCGAAAGACCCGCGGACAAGCCGTCTCCCGCATAACGAATTTCGACAAACCGGCGCAGGTGGCCCTGGCCGACGATATCCTGATCTACGCCCAGGTCCCGGAAATAGTCGGCGTCGCTCACCGCGGAGTAATCGACAAACGTTGTGAAGCCGCCGAAGCGGCCGCGATGGCGCACGCGGGATAGCCAGCGATTCGATGCGACGTCGCCCTCGGTCTCACCAGCATATAGGCGATCATCCGGCAAGCCGGCGCCGACCACCGTCGTTTCGGCGATACCATTGAGGTGACGCAACTCCGTCGTCAGGCCGGTGCCCCGATCGGAGACATGGCGAGGAGTCAGCGTCACGTCGTAGTTCGGGGCTAGATTCAGGTAGAAGGGCGTGGCGAGATCGACCCCCTCATCCCCCGAATAGCCCGCATTGGGGAACAGGAATCCTGTCTGGCGATCGGCGGAAACGGGAACACGCAGCCTGGGCGAATAGAAGATCGGCACACCCTTGAGCTTTACCACCACGTTACGGGCGCGGGCAAACGCATCGCCCTTTGCGATGGCAATGCGCCCGGCTTCGACGCGCCACGTCTCGGTTCCCGGCGCACATCGAGTCAGCTGTGTCGACTCGACGGTCAGCGCGTCGTCCGACCGCTCCAGGAGGGTGGCCGCTCCGCGAAATTCCGGCGCAAACAGGACGAAATCGACATCCTCCAAGCGCACCCGGTCCCCGGCCACATCGAACATCGCCGAAGTGCCGGCCAGGGCCACGCCCGGCTCGGTGAAGAGCAGGCCATCCGGAAACGAAATCTCGCGCCCCCCGTCGACCTCGCGAACCAGCGCCCGGTCGCCGACAATCCTGCGATTGCCCTGCTCGAAGGAAACCGCGCCGAAGAACTCCGTGTTTCCATCCGGCGTATGCGCCAGCCGATCGCCGCGCAAACGGGCAGGGAAGGATGCCGACGGCTCGCCGAGCGGCGCGGAAAACTCGCGCTGCACGTACATGCCGGCGCAGTTTGCCGGGAGGCTCGCGCGACGGCGCGGATCCAGGTCCGCCCGCGGAACCCAATGCGTATCGACGGCCGAAACGGCCCCTGCGCACGGCGAGACGAACGCAACGGCAACGACGAGAGCGGCGAACCATTTCACTCCCGAAGCATGACAAATGCAGGGCGCGCGTCATAGTCTCGCCGGGTTCCCGCCGAATCCTCGCGGCCATGCCGCGTTAGACTTCGGCGGCGCAAGTGGATGGACGGCGTTGTCATCTCATGAATGACCGTGTTCGGCAACTGGAAGCCTGGTGCGCGGAACAGATCGGCACACTGGTCGCTTTCGAGCCGCTCGCACCGGAGGCAAGCACACGCGAGTTCTATCGCGTGACGACTCCCGATGGCTCCCGCATCGCCATGGACGCGCCGCCGGAGACGGAGAACAATGCCCAGTTCTGCACCCTTTCGACGCTGTTTCGCGCAAACGGAGTGCCGGTGCCGGAAGTATTCGCGTTCGACCCCCGCGGGTTCTTGCTCGTTTCGGACTTCGGCGACCGTCGTTTCGATCACGCCTATGCCGAAGGCAGGGAAGAGGAATGCCTGGATCTCGCGCTGGATGCCCTTCTGCGCATCCAGTCCGTCGCGTCCGACATCATTCCCCGCTACGAGGTTTCGCGCTTTCGCGACGAACTCGGCATCTTCACCGAGTGGCTGGTGGGGCGATTCCTGGGACTCGATACGCCCGCGTTCATCGACGACAATCGGGAGGTCCTGATCGACGCCACCCAGGCGCAACCGATGGTCACCGTGCACCGCGACTATCACAGCCGCAACCTGCTGCTGCGCGACGATGGGAGTCTCGGCATCGTCGACTTTCAGGACGCGCTGTTCGGCCCGGTGACCTACGACCTCGTCTCCCTGCTCCGGGACTGCTACCACGTCTTTCCCGAAGATGCCGTCGAAAAATGGCTCGGGAGATACCGGGTGCGTTCGGACTGTGGCCTCGACTCGCGGGACTTGCGCCGCGCCTTCGACCTCACCGGCGTGCAGCGCCACCTCAAGGCCGCCGGGATCTTCGCCCGGCTCAAGTTGCGCGACGGCCGGGACAGCCATCTGCGCGACATCGTCCCCACGCTCGAACGCGTCGTCGACGTGACGGGCGGCTACCGGGAACTCGCCGACCTGAACGCCTGGGTCGGGAACGTCGTCGTGCCCGCCGCGCGACGCAGGGCAGAAGGGCCATGAAAGCAATGATTCTCGCGGCTGGCCGGGGGGAACGGCTGCGTCCGCTCACCGACCGCATACCCAAGCCCCTGCTGCCGATTGCCGGGGAAGCGCTGATCGTGCACCAGATCCGCTGGCTGCACCGCGCCGGCATCACCGAGATCGTCATCAACCTGCATCATCTCGGCGAGCAGATAGAGGAACGCGTCGGAGGCGGGCGCGACCTCGGCGTCAACGTCCACTACAGCCGCGAAGCAACGCTGCTCGACACCGGCGGCGGCGTGAAAGCCGCATTGCCGATGCTCGGGCCAGCCCCGTTCCTGCTGTTGAACGGCGACATCTGGACCAACTATCCCTTTGGCCAGCTCACCGAGCTCGAACCGTGCGCCGGACACCTCGTGCTGACACCGAAACCCGCCCACCGTGACACTGCCGATTTCGCACTGGTCGAAAGCCGCGTTCGGCGCAACGGAAACAGCAACGACGACCTGGTGTTCACGGGCATGGCCGTGCTCAATCCCGCTCTGTTCGCCGGCTCGCCCGACGGCCCTTTCAATATCGCCCACGAACTCTATTTCGACGCCGCGGCGGCGGGGCGCCTGTCGGGAGAGGTGTTTCGCGGCACATGGTTCGACATCGGGTCTCCCGCCCAGTTGAAGGCGGTTCGCAGGCTCACCGACTGAACGTCTGACCCGTTCGCCCGGGGCCTAGAACGCCATCGCAAATAAAATGGGGGATAACCTTCCAATAGGCAGGCGAAAAGTCGCTTAAAAACCCTTGAAAAGGAGTTCACCCCACTCGGGGCATTCGCCAAAAGTAACCATCCAGAACCTGCAGCAATACTGTTGCTGTGGGAGGAACATTTTCCGCGGAGGGAAAGACGAAGAGATTTACACGAATAGCGCCATTGGAAACGGTGCTTGCGATGTCTGGATTGTTCGTTCACGCGGCCGACGGAGGCGATGCGCTGAGGCAAACACCGAGCAGGACGAACACGCAATACATCGAAGAGATCATCGTGACCGGCGAGCGCGGCGAGCAAAGTTCGCTCGAGCGCGCCATGTCAGATCGTCAAAGGACATATCTGGCACAATCGGTGCCCTGCGAAATAGCAACAGTCGGAGATCGTCAATGCCCGTCATAGACATGTCAACCATCAAGCCCGTCGGCGAATTTGGCTCAAAAGCCTGGGGCGAAGCCTGCGTCGAGGCAGCCATCAAGATCCTTGAAGCCGCCAATCTACCGGCTTCAATCACCTGGGCCTTTAGCGAGGATTACACCCACCCACCTGCACGACTGATGGAGGGAGGCCGCACGCACGCGGGCTACTACCTCATGGTCAAAGAAGGGGAAGTCACCGGTGGAGACGGCATTCTCGAGGAAGCACGGACGATTCCCGGCTTTCACGCCAAGGTGCCCTGGGCCGCCATCTGCAATCAATCCGCCGCACTCTACGGCAGAGAGGGCATGAGGCAACGGGCCGCTGACCAACAGGTATTGTTTGCAGCAATCGCAGACTACGCAGGTCGCGAGAACCCATTCGGCCTGGACATAAACAAGGAAGGAAAACCCAGCGTCATGCTGGATCCCGTAGGCCCCTGGCCCGCGGAAGTCGGTGCTGCCCTGGGAGAAGGCGCGGAAGAAGGGAATGGACTGCACAACATCGCCGCCACATTGCAGACAGATTCCCCCGAATATGCGGACCTGCCGGTCACCACGTTGCGAGTCCCTGTTTTTGCCGATATGACAGATCAGCAAAAGGCGGATTTCGTCCGGCTCTGTGGCATCGAGATGTAAGCACGGAGGGCGAGGGCCGCCTGACGGTCCTGCTGCCGCTCTCCCGTGGGTACCCGCCTGGGGCTTACGCCCAAAGCCGCGCATCGCGAAAGTGCCGACTTCGCGCTGGCGGACAACCGTGTTCAGCGCAATGGGAACGATTCGGACGACCTGGTGTTCACCGGCATGGCGGTGCTCAATCCGAACCGTTCGACCGCACGCCCGAGCGCCATTCAACATCGCCCACGAAATCTACCTCGATACCGCCGCAACCCTACGGGAGAGACGTTTTCGCCCACCTTGGTTCGACAGCTCCCACGGCCAGTTGAAGGCGGTTCGCAGGCTCACCGACTGCACGCGTGGCGGAGTGTCGTTTCGGCACTCGGGAACCGCGCCAAAAAAATGGGGGATAGCCGTTTGACAGTCGGTCGAAAGACAATTGACAGCGCATGGGGTATTGGCTACAAGCATCCTCTCACGCCTGCCGCAATACTGTTGCTGCGGGAGAAAACAATTTCCGGGAGGAAATACAATTTCCGGGGGGGAAATGATGAAGACACTCGCATTGATGGCGTCACTGGGAATGGCGCTTACGCTGTTCGGGCTGCCAGCCCATGCGGCCGACGAGGGCGATGCCGCCGAGGCAGACGCGGCAGCCGCCGACGACACCAGGTACATCGAAGAGATCATCGTGACCGGCGAGCGCGGCGAACAGAGTTCGCTCGACCGCGCCATGACGGTCACCGGCTTCAACGCCGGCATGATCGAGCAACTGGGGATCCAGAACACCGACGACCTCGAGGTGCTCGTGCCCGGCCTGCAGGTCGGCGTCCGCAGCCACGCGGGCAAAAACGAGGACGGACACCTCGTCATGCGCGGCGTCGCCAACGACCGCCGCGTCAACTTCTTCCAGGACTCGTCGGTCGCCGTATACATCGACGGCGTCTATAGTCCCGTGTCCTACGGTCTCGACGGCGGCATGTTCGATGTCGAGCGGATCGAAGTGGCCCGAGGGCCGCAAGGCACCACCGGCGGCAAGACTGCCATCGCGGGGGCCATCAGCTTCGTCACCAGGAAGCCGACCGACGAATGGGACCTGAAAGCCTCCGCCGAGATCACCGATCAGGCGTCATACGAGTCCAACCT
Source organism: Pseudomonadales bacterium (assembly GCA_963668365.1). GTDB lineage: Bacteria > Pseudomonadota > Gammaproteobacteria > Pseudomonadales > Azotimanducaceae > VXNE01. The sequence goes on along the minus strand of OY764266.1, from coordinate 1,077,014 downwards.
CGCGTTCGGGGGCCCCGTAGGGGGTAGCAATTTCTCCTACCGGCTCGCGGTAAGCCGCCTGACCGGCGACGGCCTGATCGAGAATGTCGGCGCGGGGCCCGATGCGGGCCAGCCCGACCGGCTGCAGTACTCGCCGCAGCTACGCTTCAAGAATGATCGCTGGGACATCACCGGACGCTACAGAAAACTGACGGATACGGGCGTCCACAAAGTCTCGCTCATCATCGGTGCCCGCAATACAGAGGAGCAGTATTATCTCCTCAACGATGGCACGCCGCGGTGTGAAACAGACCGGAGCCCCGGCTCGCCTACATTTAACGAATGTATCCGGGACTCAGCCGGCAATATCGTCTACTACCTCAATCCGAACTATGGACTGGGCCAGAACCCGGCTATCGAAGACTGCCCCGGATTCAATTCCGATGGTTCGCGCGACGCGGGTTTGCCCGTGGTCTGCGAGGGCAAATACCTGCAACTGAAGACCGAACTGAATGCGCCCCTGAGCGAGAACAACTCCCAGGAAGCGGCCACCCTGGAGGCGCGCTATACCCTCAACGACACGCACGAGATCGTCTACCACTTCGGCAACCGCGATACGCGAACGGATACCAGCAACGATCAGGATCAGACCAACCGACAGGGGGGGGGGCGTTGTCTGGCCATTCATCCTCGCGTCATTTCCGGTGAACTCCAGGAGGGGCAAAGGCATCCTCGCTGCTCATTGGATGAGGCGGGCAACGGTGTCTACGAGGACACGATATCCAACTACCTGCGCACTTCCGATCAACAGAGTCACGAGATATTTCTGGTGTCAAGTAACGAGGGGCCCCTTAACTACACGATTGGTTACACCAATCTGGCCGGCGATGAACCTTATGTGTATCGCTCCATATACAATGGGGTCGGGACGGGCGCCGCAGCTTTGAACAATACGGTTTTCTACACGGATACGACCGCCGTCTGCGAAGCGAACCTCGAGGAACTGAGATTTCCATGGGAGAGCGGACGGTGGACCAGCGACATCGTCAACCCGAGCAACCCGAGCAACAAATTGGCGCCGGGTTATATCCTCGGTTGCTACGGTTCCGACTACTCCGCCAACTGGAGTGACGTCACCAATGGACCGGTTCATGCCAATGGAAGCGGCATATCCGCCGCCTTCTATGGCAACGTGACCTATGAACAACAGGCAATCTACGGCAACGTGGAATACATGCTGAACGACCAGTGGAAAGTTTTCGGCGGTGTCCGCTACAACGACGACCACAAGGAGCATGTGCAGAACGACTTCAGCACCGCCTCTCAACGTACACTGGCCGACGGTACGGTCGTCAACGTCGTCAACGCCATCTTACGAAGCAAGCAATACGACGCGCCGTGCTGCGGGTATATCGGTCTCGAAACCGACGCCGACGGAAACGCCATACCTGACGATCGGACCCTGGCCGATTCCAAGGTCAAGACCTGGCGAGTAACAACCTGGAATATCGGCGCTGAATATACGCCGTCCGACAACACGATGTGGTATGGCCGGATCTCCAGGGGCTATCGCGCCGGTGGCTTTGCAGGCTTCGGCAACAAACTCGGCGAAGCGTTCGACCCGGAACTGATGATCAACTACGAAGGCGGCGTCAAGGGACTGTTTTTCGACAGCACCGTGCAGTTGGAGCTGAGCGCGTACTTTCAGGATTTCAGTTCCTTCTGGACCCAGTCACAGCGCCTGCGAACAGTTGAAGAGAGACGTCCTGGCGAGTCCCTTTATATTGGCGAGACCAATGCCGTTGACGGCACGGAGATTGCCGGCATAGAGTTTCAAGGCGCATGGAGGATCAACGACAAACTGAGCCTGCGCGGTTTCTATGAGTATATGTATTCGAGTTTCGGCGACTACCAGACCCGGTATTGCTGTACTCCTCGAGGCACAACCGCGCCCGCATCTACTACCATGGTAGAAGGACCTGACGGGGTTCTGATAGAAGTCGTCGATACGGGAACCGTCAACTTTGGCGGCCACCAGCTACGGATGCAGCCGGAGCACAAACTCTCGACGGCCCTGGTTTACGATGTGCCGATACCGGCGCGCCTGGGCACGCTCGACGTTGTGACCCTCATGAGCTGGCGTGGCCAGATGTATCCCGACGAAGGCAATCTCGAGATATACGCGATTCCCGACTACACCAGGTGGGACCTCCGCGCGAACTGGGTAGCTCCGAACGGCAAGTATACGGTTACGGGTTGGGTGACCAACGTGCTCGACCTGATCCAGGTTCAGAGCTATTCGCCTCGGGACGGCAACGGCGTCACCGCACCGGTGCACGGAAGTGTCACCGACGAACGCCGAGTCGGCCTGACGTTCAACTACCAGTTGTAATTACGACCGCGCCCCTTCGCGGGGCCAGCCTGATCCAAGGGCGCACCTCGACGGTGCGCCCTTTTTTTTCATGGGACAAACGCATCGAGGGAGCGCCCGCGACCTGGGGCGGTCGATCCATGGGCGACGAGCGGGACCGGGCCACAGGCGGCGCCGGAGGCGCTGACTGTGGGGCATTTCATGCCGTATGATCCGCTAAAGCCGTAGCGCACCATTCTGATCGCATGCGCAACCTTGCCGTTCTTACTTGTATCGTCATTGTCCTCAGCGCCTGTTCCGATCGGAAATCGTCGGTTACGGACGAACCGGTCGTGGCGGGCATCGATTCTCCCGACCGGGATCTTGCGGATCACCTGGAAGCATTGATTCGGGCGGCCCGCACCACGCCGGGATCGGCCCCGATGCGGGGCCGCCTGGGGATGGCCTACGATGTCAACGGCTTTCAGGCCGAAGCGCTCGCCACTTACGCCGAGGCCGAAGCCCTCGATCCCGGCGACTTCCGCTGGCCTTACTTCAGCGCCCATCTCCTGGCAGCGACCGACGAGCATGCGCAGGCCCTCGAGACGCTCGCGCGGGCGCTCTCCATCGACGCCGACTATGCCTCTGCATGGTTGTGGCAAGGAACCTGGCTCCTGGAGCTCAACCGACCCGCTGACGCGGCAATCGCATTCGAGCGAGCCAGCGATCTCGGCGCCCGGGACGCAGCAGCTTTCGGGCGCACGAAGGTCTTGGTCGCTCAAGGCCATTACGACGAAGCAGTCGAATTGCTCGAATCCTTGGCCCTGGCGACCGAAAGCCCGCAGATCCACCGGACCCTCGGAGAAGCATTGCGGGGACAGGGCCGAATGGAGGAGGCGCGCGTGGCCATGATTCGGGGGAGAGATGCCGGACCCGCGAATTGGGTGGACCCGCGCCGGGACCAACGGTCCGCGCATGTCCGCGGGCATGCCAGCTACCAACTGGCGCAGGGTCTCTCGTCCTCGGGCCGGATCAGTGAGGCGCTGGCAATCCTGGAGAGGCTGCAGGGGTATCACCCGGAGGCGAATTGCGGACGCGACCAGGACTCCTTCCTCGCGTGCAACCTGATGAACTCCTTCAGCATCGCATACGACCGGGAAGGCGATCCCGAACGCGCCCTGGCGACCGTGCAGCGCGGCCTGGCGCTGAACGCCGACTTCGCTCCCTTCCACCTGACCATTGCGAATCTCTACCGCCAGCAACGCGACCTTGATCTCGCGCTTGACCACGTGGACCGAGCCCTGGAACTGAATCCCGCGAGGGGCTTTGCGCACGAACAGCGCGGCAGACTGCTGTTCGGCATGGAACGCCACGCCGAGGCAAAAGCCGCTTTCGAGTCGGCGCTCGGCCTGGAACCCGAAAAGCGCACGACCCTGTTCTACCTGGGTCTGGCCGAGGTCGAGCTTGGCAACTGGACCCTTGCGGTCGATAGGTTCGAGCGCGTCGTCGAGCTTGAACCGGCCTTCGCGCTTGGCCACGTCTTTCTTGCGCGAAGCCTCACCGAGACTGGCCGCATCGACGAGGCGAGGAAGGCGCAACGAGATGCGCGGGAATACGGCGCGGACCCGGAAGAACTGCGCGTGACTGAACTGCGACTGCGCGAACTCGAGGCCCTGCAGCAGCCGGAAACGTCGGGATGATGCGCCGCGTCCTGGCCTGCCCTGCGCTCCTGCTTGCCTGCGCGTGCACGCCGCCGGAAACCGCGTGGTTCAGCGAGGAGGCCGCCGTTCGCGGCATCGACTTCGCGCACCATTCGGGCTTCGAAGGACGGCCGATGATGCCGGAGATGATCGGCGGCGGCGCGGCGCTGGCTGACCTCGATGGCGATGGGGACCTGGACCTGTACCTGGTCCAGAGCGGCCGCGTCGACCGGACGCTGCCCGCAGAAATGTCCGCGAATCGGCTCTATCTCAATCGCGGAGACGGGCATTTCGACAGGGTCGAAGATGCTGCGGGCGCCAGCGACCGGGGCTATGGGATGGGCGTCGCCGCGGGGGACTACGACAACGACGGCGACGTCGACCTGTATGTCACCAACCTGGGCGCCAACATCCTACTCCAGAACGATGGCACGGGGCAGTTCATGGACATTACGGCGCACGCAGGTGTCGGCGATCCGGGCTGGAGCACGGCGGCAACGTTCCTCGATCTCGACGCGGATGCCGACCTCGATCTCTTCGTCGTCAACTACATCAACTGGACGCCCGAGATCGAGCAGGATTGCTATGGCAAGGCATTCGTGGCGACCTACTGCGGTCCGACGGCCTACGACGTGCCGGCGATGGACCGTCTGTACCGCAACAACGGCGACGGGACCTTTACCGACATCACCCCCGACGCCGGAATCAACGTCGCTTTCGGCAATGGTCTCGGCGTTGTGGGCGCCGACTTCAACGGCGACGGGCTCACGGATGTCTTCGTCGCCAACGACGCCATGGTCAACCAGTTGTGGCTGAACCTCGGCGAACTGCGCTTCGAGGAATCGTGCCTGCTGTGGAGCTGCGCCATGGACTCGGACGGGATCGAGAAGGCCGGCATGGGCGTCGCCGCGGCGGACGTGGACAATGACGGCGACAGCGACCTGCTGGTGGTGAATCTCCACGGCCAGAGCGACTCCTTCTTCACGAACGAGGGCGCCTATTTCTCCGACGCGACGAGGCGCGCCGGTCTTGGCGCGCCCAGCATGCGATATACGCGGTTCGGCGTAACGCTGGCCGACTTCGACAACGATGGCTCGCTGGACCTCTACGAGGCAAACGGCAATGTGGGATTGACCGAGCCCGTCGAAGACGGCGATGGCTATGCCGAACCCAATGTGCTCTACCGTGGCGTGATCGGACCGGGCGCCGTCCGCTTCGAGGAAATCAAGCCGCAGGGCGGCGTCTCGCCCCCGCTCATCCATACCAGCCGCGCACTCGCCGTCGGTGACGTCGACGAGGACGGCGGCCTCGACCTGGTCGTGGTGAATCGCGACGCCCCGGCATATCTCCTGATGAACCGGGCAACGCGCGGCAACTGGGTGCGTTTCAAAGTGCTTGACGCCAGCGGCCGCGATGCCCATGGCGCCATTGTCTCGGCGACCGTCAATACAACCCGCATGCGACGCGACGTGCAGCCGTCAGCGAGCTACCTCGCTTCCAGCGATCCGCGGGTACATTTTGGTCTCGGAACCGAAACCGAGACCCGCGACGTCGTCGTGCGCTGGCCCGGTGGCGCGGAAGAAGCGTTCGGTGACTTCGGGCAAGGCGCCACCCACGAATTGCGCCAGGGGCACGGAGAGCCGCTGTCGCGATAGGGCAGCGTCCAGCCATCGTGAAACCGCCAATTTCGCGGTGATCGAAAACCGCGTTGAGACGATCTGGTATTCACGGACATAGCCGTGCTCAATTCCGCACCATTTGCCGACGCGTCCCAGGGCCTTGAGGCAAGCGAAAAAAGTGGGGCACAATCACCCCGAAGGCATGTTGACTGCTCTCCCTCCGCGCTAGGTCACATGAGATACTGGCCGTCGTTTACAAATGCGACTTTGGAGAAAACGCAATGAAGGCATTCTTTCCAATTGCGTCACTGGGATTGGCGCTAACGGGACTCCCAATCTATTCGGCCGATGACGCCGATGACGCCGATGACGGGGCGAAGAGCTACATAGAAGAAGTCATCGTGACCGCCGAGAAACGCGAAGAGAACCTGCTCGACGTACCGGTCACCATGACGGCCTTCAGCAGTCAGATGATTGAAGAACTCGGCATGACCAATCAGGATGACCTGGAGCAACTGGTTCCTGGCCTGCAGTTTCAGGATGAGGGCCAGCTGACCGGTCAGGGTACGATGATACGCGGCATTGGCACGAGACTCGCCGGTGAAACCCACCCGGACCTCGCCGTCGCCACCTATGTGGACGGTGTCTACACGCTCGGGGTCTACGGCGATGCGCCCAACATGTTTGACCTGGAGCGGGTTGAAGTCGCACGTGGTCCGCAGGGCACGTTGAACGGCCGGAACTCGATTGCCGGGTCAATCAGTTATTACTCCACCAGACCCACCGAGGAGTGGGATCTTCTGGTACATACGGAGTACACCGACCAGTTTACGCAGCGATACGGTGTTGCCTTCGGTGGCCCGATTAGCAACAACTTCAGCTTCCGACTCAACGGTAGCTACTACGAGGGTGATGGCGCCCAAAAGAATATTGGTTTCGGCGATGACTACGATGCGCCGGACCAGAAGTTCATCGCGCCACAGCTGCGCTTCAAAACCGATAGAATGGATTTGAATCTACGCTACACCAAGCTGGATGACGACGGCGTTCCCCGAACGCAGGTGCTTTTGACCAATTTCGACACATCCAGCCCCACTGATTTTCTTGGTAACCCGAACGCGCATTACCGGTGGGAAGGTCCGGTTCCATCCGTGCCGGAAGGATGTCCGCCTCGCACGCCCGGCTGGAAATGCGGTGATATCAAGAACGAACTGAATGTGAACCGGTCTGCTGTTGGCGGTAGTACCGCCGAAAGGCAGTCCATCGCTTACAGCTTCGACATTAATGACAACTACACGCTGCGCTACAACTTTGGCGACACCGACAACCTTTCCCAGGTTCAGAAAGACCGAGACATGACCAACCGCGTGGCAAGCGCCAGTGATCGACTCATCGCATCCGACGCGCCAGTACCCCTAAAGGATGAGGCGAATCAAGTTTTGTACGGCTACAAAGAGACATCTCACGAGTTACACCTGGTGTCGAACCTGGACGGCAAGTTCAACTATATCCTCGGTGCCTATACATACGAGAATGTCATGGAGTGGATCGTAGCTTCGCTGGTCTACACTAATGCCTGGGCAAATGTGTCTGCTGAAGACGCCGCGGCCGCCAGCCGTTTCGGTACTTGTGCAAATGCGCTTGCCTTTCTTGTTGGCATCTTTGGAGCAGCCTCGTCGCCGGCGGAAGCGGAGGCAATGGGCGTACCCGGTAACTACTGGCGATGTCCGGAAGGTGACGACCACAACCAATGGTTGAGTTTCGAGTCGAAGGGCAGCTCGGAGACCGATGCTTTTTTCATCAACGGTGACTATCAGGTCAACGATCAGTGGCTGGTCTCCGGCGGTCTTCGCTATACGGAAGATCTGAAGACTCAGGACTTTAACGGTGGCTGGGCCATATTCGGCTTTGGTTTTGTCGAGGGCATACCCCTCGAAGTCATTTTCGACGATTCAGACCCCAATCCCCGAGTCTGGGACAAGACCATTGGCCACATTTCTCTGGAGTACACTCCAGATGAAGATCGTCTGATCTACGGGCGGATTTCGACCGGATACCGGGCAGGTAGTTTCAACCCCAAGTCCGATGCGGTCCCGACGTTCGTTAAAGAAGAGACGTTGATCAACTATGAACTCGGCATGAAAGGGATGTTCATGGATGGACGACTTCGGTTGACTTCCGGTGTTTTCTACAACGATTTCGAAAACTATCAGATTACTGGCTCAATCGAGCCTCAGAATGCAAGCGGTCGCGTCACCGACGGACTGTTTAGTCAGTTTTCTGCGTCACCCATTATTGAGTTCACGAACAACATCAGTGATACCAAGATATGGGGTGGCGAGGTTGACTTCATCTACTATCTGACCGAAAACTGGCGTCTGAGCGGTTTCTATGCCTATCTCGACTCCGAGATTGGCCCGCATTTGGAGGTCGTTCGGGGACACCCCAATCCGCAAACGGGTACTTGGGATCATATTGATTTCATGACCGGCGAGCCAACCACCAGTGAGTATATTCTTCCCACGGACATGACCGGCAACCAGTTGCCCATGCAGCCGAATCACAAGTTCGCTGTATCCGCAAGCTACGAAACGCGGCTGTCGGGCGCAATTGGCGGCAACCTGCAGCTACTCGGGATCTATAGCTGGGTTGATGATCGCGCATCGGATCTCAGCAACCTCGATATCTCGACGCTGCCCGCGTACGGGCGACTCGACCTTCGCGGCACCTGGACCTCTCCAGACGAAACCATTGCCACGACGCTGTTCGTGCAAAACGTGTTCGATGAAATCGGTGTGATCGAGTACCTGCATCTATCCACCATCGCCGGCGCACCGGCGTCGGGCACGCTGACGGAACCGCGTTCGGTAGGCATGGAGATTCGCTGGAGACCGAACCTATAGCTACATAGGTCCGGAGCTTTTTCAAGAGCGCACCTCGAAAGGGTGCGCTCTTCTTACCCAACACCACGCACAGCCATCGTCGGGCGTACATTCTCGTGTGCTCCGGGCAAACAAGGAAGCGGGACAAACCTGCGCCCCGCCCGTGGCAAGCCGACCAGCGGGAAGCACTGGCCAAAGCAAATATTGACGCGGAAGCCTTCTGACGCGCTTGAGGAGCGAGAATATGACCGACATGGGCCTGTTCGACGCCATGTATCACTGCCGGGCAATGCGTCGCCTGAAGCCAGATCCGGTACCACGAGAGCTTCTGTTGAAGCTGGTTGACGCAGCCCACCAGGGACCCAGCGCCAGCAACAAACAGAACGACCGGTGGCTCGTCATCACCCGCGCCGACATCAAGCAGAAGGTTGCCGACCTGAATCGTGCCGCAGTCGACCGCTACGTAACGCTCGCTCCCGATGCACCACCCTCCGCATTCAAGTGGCAATACGACAACCTTCAATCCGTACCGGCCATCATCGTTGGCGGCCTCGTGCTGGATCAGAAAGGCGACAGCTTTCATGACGGATACGCTGCCGGCGGCTCCATCTGGCCCAAGGTGCAGAACCTGCTGCTGGCAGCTCGCGCCCTGCAGCTGGCCGCATGCCCGACCAACCTGCCGTTGTTCGGGGATCGAGCGGCTGCCTACGCGGCCCTCAACGTCCCCGCCAACATGGAGCTCGCCTGCGTGATTCCGGTCGGCTACCCCATGGGGCGTTTCGGTCCCGTTACCCGGCGACCGGTGGAAGAGATTGTCAGTTGGGATCAGTTCAGCGACTGACTCGTCGCTCGACCGGCAAGGACCCGAGCGTCACAAGTTCATCGATCCTGCACAAATGATCAAATCGTCGAAGGGCATATGACGATGTCAATTCAGGAGAATACAGGTGAGACCAAACACCACATTTGATGTTGACCTTACAGAGGAGCAGATCGCGTCTTACCGCGAAAACGGTTTTCTGAGCATTGAACGCATCACCACCGACGAGGAAGTGGGGTGGATCAAGGAGATCTACGATCAACTCTTTGATCGGCGGGCAGGCGAGGACAAGGGTCTGTTTTATGATCTGGCGGCACCACGGGGACACTCTGGACGCGACCTGCTACCCCAAGTACTTGGCCCGGACTTTACGTATCCAGAACTTCGCGAAAGCCAGTATTACAAAAATGCGCTCAAGCTCGGTACCGCCCTGCTTGGGGTCGACGAAAAGGTCACCGCGGGCGGGCACATGATTTTCAAGCCAGCGCAATACGGCGCCGAAACGCCGTGGCACCAGGATGAAGCCTATTGGAATCCAGATGTATACCTTAACAGCCTCAGCGCCTGGTTGGCTGTGGATACAGCGACGGTGGAAAGTGGCTGCATGCAGTTCATTCCGGGCTCGCACAAAGAGGAAGTCCGCTGGCATCGCCACATCGACGACAACCCGTTGATTCACGGATTGATGACCCATGACGTCGATCCGACCAAGGCCGTTGCCTGTCCTCTTGCACCGGGAGGCGCAACCTTCCACCACAGTCGAACCCTGCATCATACTGCCCCGAACACGACGGATAATCCCCGCCGCGCTTACATCCTTGTGTGTTCCGGGCCGACAAAGAAGCGCGACAAACCTGCGCCCCGCCCCTGGACCGACGACGAGCGGGAAGCACTGGTCAAGGCTGGAATTGACGTGCAGGTCTTCTGAAATTGAGTTCGGCCCACCGAAATCAGAAACTGATTCGCGCTGCCTTCTCCGCATCGAACCACCAGCCATCCGGGAACGGCGCCACATACATCTCCTCCGGCAGGTCGGGCCTGCCGAATTTGTCCCAATAAACGATGCGGGGGTCCCCGAGGGCATCCAGCGGGAACTGGTAATAATTCCATAGCAGAACACGATCGAGCGCCCGGCAGGCGGTCACAAACCCATCGAGGTGTGTCGCACCGAGCGCTGCCTCGACCATGGCATCGACCGCCGGGTCGGCAAGGCCGGAGGCGTTGAGGTAAAGCGTCGATGAGGAATGAAAAAAGGGTCGCAACTCCCAGGAGGGCGGCACCTCGATACCGCCGTACACCAGGATAGCGTCGTAGTCAGCGTTGCGCCGGCGATTGTAGTAGCCGGTGCTGTCGATCATGCGGATATGCCCCTGGATGCCCAGTATCGAGAGCGAACGCGCGTAGGGCAGGAGAATGCGCTGGTCTGCCCGCGAAAAGGACAGGAACTCGATCACAAAAGGTTCGCCTTCAGGGTTGACCATCACGCCGTCTACGACCCGATAGCCGGCTTCCGCGAGGAGTGCCCGCGACCTCGACAAACCGTCACGATCAACGCCCACGCCATCTGTGCTGGGGAAGGAAAAGGGGTGGGTGATTACCTTGGCGGGCAACTGTCCGAGATGCGGTTCGAGAAGCGATTTTTCCGCTTCTCCCGGCAATCCCGAGGAAGCGAACATGGAGTCGGCAAAGAAGCTGTTGGCCCGGGTCAATTCGCCCCCGTGCAACGCCCGGATTTGCCACTCGAAATCCAGTGCGTGGAACAGCGCCTCGCGTACGCGAATATCGTCGAACGGTTGGCGCCTCGCATTCAGCGCCAGGCGATACCGGGAGCCGCTCTGATTGCCGGACGCCAGTGTGCCCAGCACGAGCCAGCCGCGGTCGCGGGCGGGAACGTCGTAGGATGACAGCCAGTGCCGCGAGTCGGTCTCGGTCCACACGTCGAGCAGTCCCGCGCGCAGGGCTTCGCGGGCGACCGTCGCGTCCAGGTAACGTTCGTAGCGAATGGTATTGAAGTTGAATTTGCCACGATTCACCGGAAGATCCCTGGCCCAGTAATCCGGCACCCGCTCGTATGTGACGTAGCGACCTTGAGACACGCCTGTCAGTCGGTAGGGGCCGCTCTGTGGCGGCGGCGTCGTTGTCGGTTCACTCACATCCCGGTCGCGCCAGTAATGCGCGGGCACGATGGGCATGTGGCCGAGGATGGAGAGTTGTCTGGCGATGTCCGAGTCGGCACGAATCTCGACGGTGAGTGCATTCAGGTTGTTGACGCCGGCAATCCAGGCCAGCGCCCCCGCCCACCCGTGGGCCATGATGTCAGCGCGAAAGGTCTCCACCGAAAACTTGACATCCGTTGCGGTAATCGGCCTGCCGTCGTGCCACCGCGCCTGCGGGCGCAGCCGGAAGACGATTCGCCGGCGGTCGGCGCTGAGGGCGATAGACTCGGCGAGACTGCCGTAATAGCCCGAGGGTTCGTCACCGGCGCGCTCGATCAGGTGATCGTAGGAACGATAGAATCCCGCCGGCTGGTACATCGGCGACACGGTACTCAAGGGCTTGAGCCAGGGCAGCACCAGCGTACCGCCCTTCGGGGCGTCCACGTTGAGATAGTTGAAGTGCGGGAAGTCGGCGGGATATTTCAGTTCGTAGTCGGGTATCTGCGAGACGCCGTAACGGAACTCGAGCGGTTGCGTATCGGCAACGGCGTGCGCCAAAAGGTGTATCGACAGGGCGAACAGCAACAGGGCGGATTTCTTGCTTCCAGTGCGCGGTTTTTCCATGCGATACCACTTGTAAGCCGCCGTATCGTACGCGCCCACACTACGCCAATCGTAGCCGGAGTTCAGTTGGGATCAGTTCGGGAACTGATTCGTCGCTCGACCGGCAAGGACCCGAGCGTCACAAGATCACTGATCCTGCACATCCTGTTGGGACTGACCGTCTTCGCCGGCGGGTCGATGTTCGCCAGCGAGCCCAGTCACGGCTTCGCGTATTTCGGGGAACCCCAATACCCGAAAGACATGGACCATTTCGATTATGTGAACCCGGACGCGCCGAAAGGAGGGATGGCCAGGGTAGCCGGCATTGGCACCTTCAATAATCTGAATCCTTTTGTCGACAAGGGAATACTGGCCCTTTACATCGACCCGCGCGTTTTCTCGATCACCCATGAGCGGCTGATGATGGATTCGGAAGACGAGCTGGCGACCTACTACGGTCGCCTGGCCGAGACCATCGAGGTCGCGGACGACTACAGTTGGGTCGAATACACGCTGCGCAAGGACGCGTACTGGCATGACGGCGTGCCGGTCACCGTGGACGACATACTCTGGACCTTCGATGCATATAAGAACAAAGCCGCCGGCAGTTGGCGAAGCGCGTATCGGGACATCGAGCGGCTGGAGCGGACCGGACCCTGGTCGTTCAAGTTTCACTTCACCGAAGCCGCCGAAAAGACCGGTCAATTGATTATTCAGACCGCAATGTTCACGCCACAGGCCAAACACTTCTATGAGCATCGCAGGTTCGACGCAACGACGATGGAACCACCTCTCGGCAATGGACCCTACCGGATCGCGGAAGTGGACCCCGGACACAAGCTGGTATTCGAACGGGTTAAAGACTATTGGGCCAGGGACCTGGGCATCACCAGGGGCATGTACAACTTCGACCGCATCCGACTGACGTATTTCTTCGATCAAAGCGTCATGTTGCAGGCGCTCAGGGCCGGGGTATTCGACTATTACCGTGAACAGAACGAAAAGAGCTTTCACACGGCTTATGACTTTGTCGGCCGCCGCAAGGGTCTGTTCAAGGCCGAGACATATACCATGGGCGGTGCGTATGGCATGCACTTTGCCGTCGTGCTGAATATGCGAAAAGCGCTATTCAGGGACATCCGGGTACGGGAAGCCCTCACCCTCGCCTACAACTTCGAGTGGGCCAACCGCGTGTTCTGGCACAACGGACTGGAGCGCAACAACTCGTATTTCGTGCGCTCCGGACTGCGGGCCAGGGGGTTGCCGTCGAAGGAGGAACTGGCAATCCTGGAACCGCTTCGCGACCGGTTGCCGAAGCGGGTCTTCACGCAACCTGTGGGGCTACCGAAAAATATGCCTTTTGGACGCAATCGAGACACGCTGTTACAGGCCGACGCGCTACTGCGCGAAGCCGGCTGGGTGGTTGAAGACCTTGTGCGCGTCAATGAGAAGACGGGTGAACCATTCGCCTTCGAATTCATCGTCTCGCGCTCCGATTTCGAACTCATGCTGACGCCCTACGTGGACAATCTCAAACGCCTCGGCATCCACACCGTACTGCGCAAGGTGGATAACAACCTGATGATCAATCGGCTGAGATCCTACGACTACGACGCAACCATACGAAAGTTCTACACGTTCAACGTCCCCTATCCCTCCCGAATGCGCAGCCAGTTCACTTCGCAGTATGCGGATCCGCCGAACATGTGGAACTACGCCGGGATCAAGGATCCGGCTGTGGACTTTCTTGTCGAAAAGATCGCCCGGGCCAGGACCGAAGAAGAAATGAACACGGCGGGGCGAGCCCTGGACCGCGTACTATTGTGGAACTTCTATGTCATTCCCGATGGACACCCCGTTGGACGGCATGTCTGTTACTGGAACCGGTTCGGACATCCACCCATCGGGGCCGAATACATGCGGTGGTCCGGCTTTCCCAACCTCTGGTGGCTCGACGAGCAGAAGAATGCCAGGGTAGATGCCGGTATCGCCGAGTAGATACAGACAGGGAATAGCATGCGCATCAGCAACGGCGGACCCGCCGCCAGCCTCGACTCCATCGTTCTCTTTCCGTTCGACGACCACAGCATCCCGTTTCAACACGGCGTGAAGCTGCACCTCGCAGGCATGCAGGCCGGTCACGGCAACAAACCGGTGGTGCCGCTCGGAGAGGCGGGCGCCCACGACAGCTTGTGGATTGCATACTACGGCACCGTCCTCGCGATCGACGGCGAGCTGTGGATGTGGTACCTGGGGCAAGGCCCGGACGAGCACTGGCACCAGCGCGTCTGCCTGGCCAGGAGCAAGGACGGCCGCATTTGGGAGAAGCCCGACCTCGGGCTGGTCGAGTGGCACGGCAGCAAGCACAACAACCTGGTGGACATGGGGGAGGACATGCACGTGCAGGCGTGCGTGATCTTTCACGAGCCCGACGAGGTCGACCCGGACAAGCGTTTCAAGATGGCCTTCGAACCGCGCAAGCACTCGGCGCGCATCTGTGTCGCATATAGCGCAGACGGGCTGGTCTGGCGGGAGTCACCCAGGAATCCGGTGGGAGGCCGGGTCGAAATGGCGGGCGGCGCCAAGGTGGATGGTTGCTACTACCTGGCCGGCCAGGGAGGGAAACACGCTGTGGGTGTGCGCCAACTGGTCACCTGCGCCTCCTACGACTTTGAACACTGGGCCGATGCAACCTGCTCCGGCCTGCGGCGTGGCAACGTCTCTCCCCAGCCACTGGTGGCGGGCAAGAACACCGGCGAGCAGGTGCACCTGGGCGCAGCACTGTGGAACCGCGGCAACGTCATCATTGGCTTCTTCGGCAAGTGGAACGGTCATCCATCCAACGACCGGCGCATGGTGACCATGGACTTAGGTCTTGCCGTCAGCAGCGACGCCCTCCACTACAGCGAGCCGATTCCGGACTTTCCCATCGTTTCAGCCGCCGAAGACGGCTGGGGGATGAAGCGCAGAGAGTCGCTCACGCTAAACTTCCCCGCCCTGATCCAGGGCCAGGGTTTCGAGAACGTGGGGGACGAGACCCTGTTCTGGTATGCGCCGTGGCCGGAGGAGGCGAGCGACGGAGTGCGTGTTACCAGTTGGCCGCGGGACAGGCTGGGCTACTTCTCCCCATACGAGGGCGGAATCTGGGTGTACGGGGACGGATCGGGCCCGCATTTCGTCTCCGCCCCCATCGACCTGGAGGGTGCCGCGGCACGACTTGCCGTGAACGTGGAAGGCATCAACGCGCACATCTCCATCACCGCCGAGATCCAGGACCAGGCGTTTCGACCGGTTCCGGGATACGATCGCGGCGCCAGCCAGGGTCCCGGCGGACCCGGCCTGGCTCAGCCGATTACCTGGCAGAACCGTGACGTCATCGACGGAGTGACCGGCCCGATCCGGGTGCGGGTGGACTTCGGCGGCGTGCGCCCGGAGGACGTCCGGCTATACGCCGCATATCTCGACCCGGCGTGACGGCGGGCGAACTCTTACCAAACGATACAGGACACACAGTATGGCCGAACTCCCCGTTGAAGCAGACCCTGGCGAACTCACCCGACTCGGGCTTGAGACCTACGCCCATGAACTGGATGAACATGGATTGACGGTGGTCCCGCAATCAGTCCTCGGACTACCAGATGAGTTCTTCACGCATCTGCGAGATGCCGTGTTGGCGGTGGCGGAACAACGAATCGGTGCCCGTTTCGATCTGAACCAGGGTCTGGACCGATCCTTGGGGGGCCGCCCGGCAGAGATCGGTCACGTCCTGATCACTCACCTGGTGGATCAGGTCCCAGCGTTTGAACAGGTGCTGACCCATCCAGTGAAAAAGGCGCTGATGTCTCACCTGCTTGGCGTGACCCATCGGCTCTCCCATAGTAGTGCCTGGATCAAGTGGCGGACGCCCGACAACTGGGAGAAGGCGATGACGACTGGAATGCATGCGGATCAGAGTCCCATGCCCTCTCCGTGGAACTGTCGCGCGCCGCATGTGGCCAACATGAACTGGCTGCTGACCGACTACACCCGAGAAGACGGTGCACTGTCCTACGTTCCCGGGAGCCATCTGGAACAACGATTTCCTCCTGAGAAGGAGGCGATCGACCGAGCCCTACCCGTGGAAGCCCCTGCCGGATCGCTCGTCATCTTTCAGGGCTGTACCTGGCATGGATCTTTTCGAAAAGCGACGCCTGGCCTGCGCATCAGCTTGCATGGCGTACATTGTCGACCGTATATCCTGCCGGGGCAGGACTATAAGGGGCAGATTCCGGAAAGAACTTACGCAGCCAGCAATGATCCTGACTACCTGCGCATGATCATGCGCGAAGATGAAGAAGAGATGCTAGTACGCCCACCCTCCCCGCTCGACACCTGAGGTCGGGGTCAACGCCATCTCAAAATTGGGGCAAAACAATGTGCCGACCGGTGAACACAAGCCCGAAGGAACCCCTTATCGGCTGGATGCGCGAAATTCGGAGCGATATGATCCCGGGGAACACTTAAGCGGGGACAGGACAATGCTCGCGAATCGCACCGAACACCGATTGGGTCTTCTCATGCTTGCCATGGCGGTGTGGGCTTCGAGTGCCTGGGCCGACGTTCGTGCCGATTTCAGCGCGGCCTATCGAGCGTACCAGCAACACCTTGAAGCCAATGAAACCGAACAGGCGCTGGCCGCAGCGAAAGACGCGTACCGGCTCGGATCGAAAGCGTTCGGCAAGGACAGCGTGAACGCCGCAAAGCTGGCGATCAACTACGCCGCGTTGCTGAGCGACGTTGGACATTACAGGAAAGCGCGCAGGGCTCTGGACGGGAAACTGGATGTCCTGGCAGCGCATCACGGCAACGGCGCCGTTGAGCTGGTTCCAATCACGATGCAACTCGCGCGCGCCGCAAAATCACCCGACGACGCGCTCGAGTATTTCCGACGCGTTGCCCGCCTGAGCAAGGGCTACGACGACAACCTGGTCGAGGCACAGAAAAACTTCGAGATCATGACGATCCTGCTTAGGGGCGGCGGCGGCGTATTCGTCGAGCCTTACGTCGACAGAACCTACGAGATCTATTCCGAACGGCTGCAACCGAACGACTTCCGACTCGGCCTGATGTCCTACCACAAGGCGAGATGGGCGGTCGCCAGGAGCCACCACGATCAGGCCCTCGACTATCTCCGTGGCGCGCTCATCGCCTTCGACAACCCCGAACGGGAAGGCATGGGCGGTCTTGAGCGAACCGTGCGGATGCAGATGGTCGAAACGCTGGAGGAGCTCGGCCAAAGCGAGGCGGCCACCGAGCACTTGCTGCTATTGGGAGCGCAACAGGACTGGTCGTCCCAGGCGGAACCCGTTTACCGGCGAGCCGCGGTCGTCCCCATGGACACAATGAAAAAGCGGGCGAGAGGCACGGTGACGCTTTCCTTCACCGTCGACAAGGAGGGTTTCGTGGTGAACCCGACCGTTGCCGAGTCCACCGAGCCGAGCTTCAACGACGCGGCACTGGCGATGGTCAAGGCGTTTCGCTACGCCCCCCGGTTCGTCGAAGGCAATCCGGTGGCGACGGCGGGGGTAAGACACACCGAGGACTTCTCCTTCGGTTCGTCGACAACCGGCTTCGCAAGAGCGAACTTTGAAAGGCCTCCCGTCCGCGGATTCATGAACGTCGACTTCAACGACATGTCCGAGTGCGAAGAGGCCGTCCCCGACGATCGCGTCTGCGGGTTCATGATGCCCGGAGTGAAATGACCTGGCCGACACGCCCCATTCGCCCATGACAGGGGGTTACTGGATCGCCCCGTCCATCCTCGCCGCAGACTTCGCCCGACTCGGGGAAGAGGTCACTGACGTGCTCGATGCCGGTGCCGACACAGTGCACTTCGACGTGATGGACAACCACTACGTGCCGAACCTGAGCGTAGGCGCATCGGTGTTGCGCGCCCTGCGCGGATACGGCGTCACGGCGACCGTGGACGTGCACCTCATGGTCCAGCCGGTGGACCGCATCATCGGCGACTTCATCGACGCGGGCGCGGACTACATCACCTTCCATCCCGATGCGACCGACAGTGTCCGCGACTCGATCGAACGCATCCACGACAGCGGCGCCAAGGCCGGCCTGGCGCTCAGTCCCGGTGTCCCCGTGTCGGAACTCCAACCGGTTCTCGATGAACTGGACCTGGTGTTGGTGATGTCGGTATACCCCGGTTTTGGTGGCCAGTCCTTCATGCCGGAGAGCCTCGATACCGTACGCGCGGTTCGTAGCCGGCTGGATGAGACGGGAAGCGGCGCGCGGCTTGAAATAGACGGCGGCATCAACGTCGACAACGTCGGCTCTGCCGCCCAGGCCGGCGCGGACATGTTTGTCGCCGGCACCGCGATATTCGGCACGGACGACTACGCGCAGACCATTCGGTCGTTTCGGGCGGCGCTCGTCTAACTCCGCGTCCCGGCAACAACTCCCCGGTCCGATCGCGCTTCGCCCCGGGTAACGTGTCTTCGGCCGTCCGATGACGCGCCGGCTTCAATATCCGTGTCGGGCCGCAAGGTCTTCCAGGTTGGTCACGGTAATTCGGGACGCCAAGGGATAGCTGCTTGTGCCGGGACAGACGACGGTGAGGTGGTCCAATGCGAGGTCGTCAAGCGCGGAGTGCATGGAGCGAGTGACCTTTGGCGCAGACGAGTACTTGAACTCGAAGGCGAGTTGCTGGCGTCCCCGCACGATCAAGAGATCCAGCTCCGCGCCGGTGTGGGTGCGCCAGAAATAGCATTCCTCCGGCGAAGCGCCGACAATGTGCGTCACTTGTTCCAACGCGAATCCCTCCCACGAGGCACCGACAGCGGGATGACTGCGAAGCGCCGCCATGTCGGGCAGGTCGAGCAATGCGTGGAGGATGCCGGAGTCGCGGAAGAACGCCTTCGGTGACTTCACTTGTCGCTTGCGCGTATTGGCATGCCACGGCGGCAGCAGGCGCGTCACAAAGGTGCCGCTCAGAATGTCCAGATAGCGCCGAATCGTCGGTTGCGACACATCCATCGAGCGGGCAAGGTCGGAGGCGTTGAGCACATTCCCGTGGGAGTGCGCAAGCATCAGCCAAAGGCGTCGCATCGTCCTTGGCGGCATGTCGATCCCCAGCGCGGGAATGTCGCGTTCGAGGAAAGTGGCGACATAGGCCTTGCGCCAGTTCATGCTGTCGGCGTTGGATCTTGCCAGCCACGAGCGGGGAAACCCGCCGCGCAACCACAGCCGGGGAAGCGGTCCCGTTTCGGTGGCGGTAAACGGCGGCAACTCCACGTAAGCGATGCGCCCCGCGAGACTCTCGGAAGACTGGCGAATGAGTTCCCGCGACGCGCTGCCTAGGATGAGGTAGCGTTGCGAGGGCGTCGCGCGATCCACGAGCACCCGAAGCAGGGGGAACAACTCCGGGCGACGCTGGATTTCGTCGATGACCACGAGCCCGCGCAACGGCGCAAGCGTCAGTCGCGCGTCGTCCAATCGGGCCAGGTCCTCGGGATCCTCGAGGTCGAAGTAATGCACCCAACGCCGCCCCAACGACCTGACGTAGTCCCGTGCGAGCGTCGTCTTGCCGCACTGCCGCGGCCCCAGGACGCCTACCGTCGGATGGCTGCGAAACAGCGTCTCCATGCGTTCGAGAAACGCAGCTCTTTGCATTTACTTGACCATGAAAATTCAAAAATCAAATTTGTATTTTCAAGTTTAGACTTTGGTTGTCAAGCACATCAAGCCGATCCATGTTGCCTTCACGATCGCACTTCCCCGTCAGCAGGTGGGGTGGGTGAAAACAAATTCGTTCCCTCCCGCAAACTCCGACATGGTAGGTTACAGGAGGCGCTTGCGTCAGGCGGGTCAGGCGCAAGGGTTCGTGCCCGGGTATTGCGCCAAGCAGCTTCTCCGGCAGGAATGGATATCTACGACGCTTATCTTTTCGATCTCGACGGCACATTGGTCGACACCGCGCCCGACCTCATGGCCGGACTCAACGTCTGCCTCGCCGAACATGGCTACACGGAGGTGGACGAGGAACTGACTCGCCGCTGGGTCGGGCACGGGGTCGCCAGGATGATCGAGCAGGCGCTGGCACATCAAGGCCGTGAAGAACCACCCGCGCATCTGGCGAAGTCCATGTTCGATCGGTTTCTCGATTATTACGCCGCGCACATCGCCGATGAGAGCGCGCCCTACCCCGGGGTTCGCGAGTCATTGGCTTCCCTCGGCCCGCGAGCCAGCCTCGGTGTCGTCACCAACAAGGTGAGCCGCCTGACTACCCGCCTGCTCGACGCGCTGGACCTTGCCAGTCCCTTTGGAATCGTCGTCTGCGGCGACACGCTTGACGTATTCAAGCCTGCCGCCGACCCCGCGCTGTACGCCTGCGCTTCCCTCGGAGTGGACCCCGCCCGGACACTGTTCGTGGGCGATTCGATCACCGATGTGCAGTGCGCCAGAGCAGCCGGCTGCGACGTGGCCTGCGTCCGATACGGCTATCCGGGCGGCATCGCGCCGGAAGACCTCGGCGCCGACCGTCTGATCGACTCCTTGGCCAACCTCGTTTAGGCAGCAAAGTTTAGACAGCAAAGCAGCACCAACAGTTGCGATACTCTAGCGCCACGGCTTGATGCGGGCCTTAAGAGCGCTACTGCGCTCGGTAACGGTCGCATCTTCATGCAGTCACGGATCGATTGCTCCAGCACGATGAACCAGCACGACTTCGACAGACTGGCGGCGGCAGGCTACAACCGCATTCCCGTCGTGCGCGAAGTCGCGGCGGATCTCGAGACGCCCCTTTCGACCTACCTCAAGCTGGCTGACGGTCCCTACAGCTACCTGCTCGAGTCCGCCCAGGGAGGAGAGAGGTGGGGCCGCTACTCGATTATCGGCCTGCCATGCGACACGGTCATCCGCGTCGTCGGCGACACGGTCAGCGTCGAGACCGGCGGCAAGACCGTCGAATCGACCCGAACCGACGACCCGCTTGCGTTCATCGAGTCGTACCAGGGCCGGTTCCATGTGCCAAGGGGAGACTCGGCGTCCGCCGAGCTGCCGCGTTTCATCGGCGGCTTGGTGGGCTATTTCGGCTACGACACCGTGCGCTACACCGAGAAGCGGCTCGCACATTCGACGCCTCCCGACCGGATGCAGACACCGGACATACTCCTCATGGTGTCGAACGACGTCATCGTGTTCGACAACCTGAGAAGCCGGATGCAGCTCATTACCCTGGCGGACCCTGCGCTTCCAGACGCGTACGCCAGTGCGATGGCGCGCCTCAGGACGTTCGCATCCAACTTGGCGGCGCCAGTGCCGCCGATCCCGGAAACCACCACTTCCGAGCCGCCCCGGGAGGACGATTTCGTATCGCAGTTCGGCAGGGACAACTTCATGCGGGCGGTGGAGCGCATCCAGGACTACATCCTCGCCGGCGACGTCATGCAGGTGGTCCTGGCGCAGCGCATGTCGATCCCGTTCAATGCGGCCCCGATCAACCTCTACCGCGCCTTGCGCAGCCTGAACCCCTCGCCGTACATGTATTTCATGCATCTCGGCGAATTCCATATCGTCAGTTCATCGCCGGAAATCCTCGCGCGGGTCGAGGATGGCATGATCGTCAACCGCCCCCTGGCCGGCACCCGCCGGCGCGGCCATACACGGGAAGAGGACCTCGCGCTTGAAACCGAGTTGCTGAACGACCCCAAGGAGATCGCCGAACACCTGATGCTGATCGACCTGGGCCGCAACGATGTGGGACGCGTCGCCGAAACCGGGTCGGTGAAGGTCACGGAGCAGTTCGTTATCGAGCGGTACTCCCACGTCATGCACATCTCGTCCAACGTCGAAGGCCGGCTCAAGGCCGGCAAGACCGCGATGGACGTATTGCGCGCGACATTGCCGGTAGGCACGCTGTCCGGTGCGCCCAAGATTCGCGCGATGGAGATCATCGACGAACTGGAACCCGTGAAACGCGGCATCTACGGCGGCGCCGTCGGCTACCTGTCCTGGAACGGCAACATGGACACGGCCATCGCAATTCGTACCGCGGTAGTGAAGGACGGCTCCCTCTACATCGACGCGGGCGGCGGTATCGTCGCGGACGCCCTGCCCCATCTCGAGTGGAAGGAGAGCATGAACAAGGGTCGAGCCATCTTCCGCGCCGCCGAAATGGCGGAACGGCGGCTGGAAGAGAACGGCTGACCGGGCGCGATCAAGCACACCCGC
This sequence comes from Pseudomonadales bacterium, assembly GCA_963668365.1. Lineage (GTDB taxonomy): Bacteria > Pseudomonadota > Gammaproteobacteria > Pseudomonadales > Azotimanducaceae > VXNE01. Next base: position 1,054,681 of record OY764266.1, on the reverse strand, counting down.
AATGAATCCACCGGCGATGACAGTCCTCCGCAAAGCGCATATGACCGTGCTGGCGCTCCTCTCCGCGACGTCACTGCTCGTGTCGGCCGGAGAACTCCCGCTTGAGGGGTCGCGGCAAATCGCATTTGAAACGGATGCTGTGACGTGGCTGTCCCTGGACGTTTCACCCGACGGTTCGACCATCGTCATGGAGGCGGTCGGGGACCTGTATGTCCTGCCTGCCGAAGGCGGCACCGCCCGCCGCATCACCAGCGGCATGGCGTTCGACTCTCAACCCAGGTTCTCGCCGGACGGCAAGCGGATCGTTTTCGTGAGCGACCGGGACGGCAGCGAGAACGTGTGGGTCGCAAACGCGGATGGCAGCGAACCGCGCAAGCTGTCCTCCGACAAGGGGACCATCGAGTTCGCGTCCCCATCGTGGTCGCCCGACGGCACACACGTGGTCGCATCGCGCACCAAGTGGGGATTGCGGACCTTCGAGTTGTGGGCCTATCACGTCGATGGCGGACGCGGCGTTCAGATCACCGAGGCCAAGAGTGGCTCGGACACCCCCTCGGACGATCGCGCGAACACGCTCGGCGCCGCCTATTCTCCGGACGGACGCCACCTGTACTACGCGCGCAAGGACGGCGGATTTGCCTACGACGTGCGGCTGCCCCTGTGGCAAATAGCGCGGCTCGACCTGCGTGACGGCAGAGAAGACTACCTGACCCGCGCGCAGGGCAGCGCGATGCGTCCCTTGTTGTCGCCAGACGGTTCCGTGCTCGTCTACGTGACCCGTTATCGGGGCGAGAGCGGGCTCAGGTTGCGGGATCTTGACACTGGGGAGGACCGCTGGCTCGCGTACCCGGCGCAACGCGACGACCAGGAGTCGCGATTCACCCGCGACCTGTTTCCGGGCTATGCCTTCACGCCGGACGGATCGGCGGTCGTCTATACCCGCGAAGGGGGAATCCGCCGGGTCGACACGGCGACGGGAGAGATTTCAACCATCCCCTTTACGCTCGAAGTCGACCAGTCCATCGGACCGCGCCTGTATTCGCCCTACCGCCTGGGGCTGGGTCCCGTGAAGGCGCACCTCGTACGCGGCCTGGCACCCTCGCCGTCGGGCGACCGGCTGGCCTTTTCCGCGCTGACGCGCATTTTCGTCCGCGATGAAGCAACCGGCAAGGAAACGCCGGTTACCGACGAGCATATCCCGGCATTTCATCCCGCGTGGTCCCCCGACGGGCGATGGCTCGTCTACGTCACCTGGTCGCCCGGGGGCGGTCATATCTGGCGCGCACGCGCAAGCGGACGCGGCGCGCCGCAACGACTGACGCAGCGCGCGGCGTTCTACAGCGATCCGGCGTGGTCGCCCGATGGCAAGCGAATCGTCGCCCTGCGCGCCGCAAGCTATGACCGCCTTTACCGCATCTGGGATTTCGGCGAACCCGAAGGGACGAGCCTGATCTGGTTGCCGGCCGACGGCGGCAGGACGCGGGTGGTGACGCCGGCCCGCGGCTACAGGGCGCCCCATTTCGGGCCGGAGCCCGATCGAATCTACGTCTACCACTCGGGCGGCCGGTCCGCACTCACATCGATGCGTTTTGACGGAACCGACCGACGCACGCACCTCAGCGTGGAAGGCCCCGGCATCTACTACGCGGAAGGCGACGTGCCGGCGGGAGATGTCCAGATCTCGCCGGACGGCCGGGCCGTGCTGGTAACGCACGCCAATCAACTCCATGTTGCCAAGTTGCTCGGCCGCGACCTGACCGATGTCGAAACCAGCATCGACGCGCCGTCCGTTCCCATGGCGCAACTTACCGATGTCGGCGCCGACGAAGCTGCCTGGAGCGCCGATGGCGGCACCATCTACTGGACCGTGGGCAACCGCGTATACCGGCGTGCGCTGGCTTCGGTCGAGTTCGACCCGGACAAGGACAACAACACGTCGGGCAAGGAGGAGAAAGAAGACCCGGCACAGGACGACTCGCCGGAAATCGCCGAAGAGCATTCGTCGGTCGTGGGCGCCACGATAGAGATCTACCTGCCCCGCCACGAACCCGAGGGCGTGCTGGCACTGACCGGCGCCACCGTCATTTCGATGGAACCCGACGCCGAACCCATCGAAGACGCGGTGATCGTGATGCAGCGGGGCCGTATCACGCAAGTCGGGAGCGCGGACGAGGTCGAAATCCCCCGCGGCGCCTCGGTCATCGATGTCTCCGGGCGTTTCATCGTCCCGGGATACGTCGACACCCACGCCCATGTTCCGCTGCTGCAACGCGTCATCGACATGAGCAACTGGGCTCTCCTGGCGAATCTGGCATACGGCGTGACGACGGTCATCGACGTGCAGCCAAGCACTGTGGATATCCTCGCCCACAAGGACCTGATCGATGCGGGGCGCATGATCGGGCCGCGCCTGCTGTCCACCGGCCCGGGCATATTCAACGACAACCGCTTCGGATCGTACGAACACGCGCGCAGGGTGCTGTCGCGCTACAAGGACCACTACCGGGTGCGCAACCTCAAGTCCTATATCGCCGGCAACCGCGAACAGCGCCAGTGGATCGTGCAGGCCGCGGAAACGCTGGAACTCATGCCGACGACGGAAGGCGCGCTCGACATGAAGCTCGACATGACCCACATCATCGACGGCTTCAGCGGCAACGAGCACAATTTCCCCATCATCGACCTGCACCCGGATGTCGTGCAACTGGTGGCGCGCTCCGGCATCGCCTATACGCCGACACTGCTCGTGGCCTACGGCGGGCCCGCAGCGGAAAACTACTTCTTCACCAGGGAATCCCCGGCGAACGACACGAAGCTCAAGCGCTTCACTCCCCCGCAACTGCTCGCTGGACGCACCCTGCGGGTACCCTGGTTCGCCGACTCCGAGCATGTTTTTCAAAGGGTCGCCGCCCAGGCCGCCAAGATCATCCGCGCGGGCGGCCATGTGGGCGTCGGTTCGCACGGCCAACTGCAGGGACTCGGCTACCACTGGGAACTGTGGGCGCTCGCGAGCGGTGGACTGACGCCTTACGAGGCGCTGCGCGCCGCCACCGTGCATGGCGCGGAGATGATCGGAGTCGCCGAAGACATCGGCACGATCACGCCTGGAAAGCTCGCCGACCTCGTCGTGCTCGATGCCGATCCCCTGGCTGACATACGCCACTCCGACGACATCGTCTACGTGGTCAAGAACGGAGAGGTGTTCGCCGGGGATACCCTGGACCGGGCATGGCCCGCCTCCGAGCCGCTACCGGCACAGTGGTGGCAAGGCCTCGAACCGCCTTAGGAAGCTCGCCAAATTAATCTATCCGTTCATGGTGTTTGGCAAGAGGCTGTAGTTCCACTCGCCATGGAAGGGGTCGCGCTTGATGGCGAGGTTGTTCATCTGCGCGTCGGTGATCTGGCGGCCGGTCGGGTATTGGCCTTCGTCGAGTTCGGAGCGGATCGCCAGGCCCTCCCTGGTGGTCGTTGCGCCGATCAGGTTGACCACGACCTCGTGGCTCACCAGCGGCCGGCCGCGCCAGTTCTGGGTGATGTGGCAGAACATGCGATGCTCGATCTTGTTCCACTTGCTGGTGCCCGGCGGGAAGTGACACACCGAGATGCGCAGCCCGAGGGTGTCGGCCAGCTGCTGCAGCTCGTACTTCCACAGGCGCGAACGGCTGCCGTTGGAACCGCCGCCGTCCGCCGTGACCAGCAGGCGGCGGGCCTCCGGGTAGGCGTGGCGACCCATCTGCCGCCACCAGCGCCGCAGCGTCGCCACCGCGAACTCCGAGGTGTCGTGGTCCACGCCGACGCCCACCCAGCCGGCGTTGGCCGTCAGGTCGTACACCCCGTACGGAATCGCCTTGCCGAGGTCCCGGTCGATGAAGTCATGCACCTTCACCTCCTCGGGGCGTCCCTTCGGACGCCATTCCCTGCCGCCGTTGCGGTACGGGCCGACCAGCTCCTTCTTCTTCGTGTCCACCGACACCACCGGCTGCCCCAGGCGCTGGAACGCCCGCACGCGTCGGTCGATGCGCCGGAACTGCGCGTCGCGGTCCGGATGCTGGCGTCCTTCGAGCGTCTTGCGGTTGGCCTGCAGGCTGTAGCCCAGTTCGTGCAGCAGGCGATTCACCGTGCGCTCGCTGACCGGATGCCCCGCGTCCCGCAACCGTCGCGCCAACCGCGCCGCGCTGCTGCAGGTCCAGCGCAACGGGCCGGTCGGGTCGCCCCGCGTCACCGGCTCGAGTTCCCGCTCCAGCGCGTCCACCAGGCCCGCGTCCCGCGCCGTCAGCGTCTTGCGGCCGCCGCCCGGACGGCGCTGCCGCGCGGCCCCCACCGGCGCCGCCCCCGCGTCCAGCTCCCGCAACCCCGCGCGCACCGTGACCCGCGACATCCCCGTCGCCTCGGCGACGCGCGTCACGCCGCCACGCCCGATGGCCCGCGCCTCCGCCGCCGCCCACAGCCGACGCGTGCGCTCATCCAGCAGCGGCCCCAACACCGCGTACTTCCCCCGCAACGCCTCCGTCACCGCCGCTTGCGTCAAACCAGCCATCGCCGACAGCATAACAAACGCCGATCATATCGGACATTCTATTTTGGCGAGAGCCCTTAGCGCGCTAGACGTTCGACGCCACGGCATCCCAATAGCGCCTGATCGCGTCGACGTGCCCGGCGGGCTTGTCGAATCCATGGTTCATGGTGATGACGGATGTATGGGTCACGCCCATGTCCCGCAACGATTTGAGCCGGTCCAGTTCAGCGCTACCGCAATCGCCCAGGGGCTGAATACACTCCACACCGATGTCGTCGGGGTCCCGGCCAGCCGCGCGGGCAGCAGCGCGAACGGATCCAATCTGCGCCGCAAGGTCATCGTTATAGAAGGGAAACCAGCCGTCCGCCAGCCGCGCCACGCGGTCCAGCACCTGCGGCGCCATCCCGCCCAGCCAGACGGGGATGGAACGCCGGGACGGCAGCGGGTTGAGCCCGGCATCGGGAATCCTGTGCCACCTGCCCTCGTATTCGATCGTCTCGCGCGCCCAGAGCCTGCGCATCACCTCGATCTGCTCTTCGCTGCGCACACCCCGATTGTGAAAGTCCTCCCCAAGCGCTTCGTATTCGACGTCGTTCCAGCCAGTGCCGATGCCCAGCCGCAACCTGCCCCGCGACAGCACATCGACACAGGCGGCCTGCTTGGCGACAAGCGCAGTCTGCCGTTGCGGCAGGATGAGCACCGCGGTCACGAATTCCAGCGTCCGCGTCAGGCCCGCCAGGTAGCCGAAGAGCACGAACGGCTCAAGGAACTGGCTCTCCGACGTATAGGCGCCACGCCATTCGGGGCGGCTTGCCGGGTTGGCGCCTAGCACATGATCGAAAACGACGACATGGTCGTAGCCGGTCTCCTCGGCGGCGGCGGCGAACCGCGCGACGTCCTCCGGGTCCGTGCCGATTTCAGTCTGGGGGAATGCCACGCCTAGTTTGATATCAGTCTCCCGAGGTCAAGAACGTTGAATTCTGCGCTTGGTCTGCCCGAGGCGCCACTCAAGCGGCCCAGGTGGGTGTACGTCAAAAATGTGTTGAAGTGAGGGAAGGTTGAGTTGTGGCGGGGTTGGGCGGATACTTCTGGCAATATGTCTATTTGCCAGACAAGGAGGTTCCATGGCGGCGCCACGCGACATCGACGTTCTCATCGGGCAACGGGATGCGTTGCTGGGGGAGTTGGCCGGGGTGGGCGACCTGCGGCCGGGCACGTTGCAGGCGCGCCACCGCCGGTGCGGCAAGCCGACCTGCCGCTGCGCGCGCGAGGGCGATCCGGGGCACGGGCCGAAGTGGGTGCTGGTGTCGCGCGTCGCGGGAAGGACGCGCAACTGGACGATACCGGACGAGGCCGTGCAGCGGACGCGGGAGCATCTCGACGAGTGCCGGCGGTTCCGGGAGTTGACGCGGGAGTTGATCGCCGTCGGCGACGAGCTGTGCCAGGCGCGGCTGGAAGGGGACGCGCCCGGGGCACCGGGAAAAAGGGGGCGCCGGGCTCCGCGTTCGAGGCGCGGCTAGCGACGGCGCTGGACGCCGAGGCGGGGCGGCTGCTCGGGGACGGGGTGCTGGACGGGATCGGCTTCGAGCGGCTGGAACGCGCCTGCCGCCGGGTCGCCCTGGAGGCGATGGGCCGGGCGCTGGCGGCGCGGCTGAACGCCGACCGCTCGGACGAGCGCGGGCCGCGGCTGGCGTGCCCTCGGCGGGACCGAAGCGACCACCGCGGCGACGGCCTGGCGCGCTACGCCGGGCGGCGCGCGAAGACCTTCGTCACGGCGCTCGGGGAGATGGAGCTCTCGCGCGCGTGGTACCACTGCGACGGCTGCGGCCGCGGCTTCGCGCCGCGCGACCGGGAACTCGGCTTCGGCAAAGGCGGTCTGTCGCCGGCGGTGCTGCGCATGGTCGGCTGCGCGGCGGGCGAGGTGAGCTTCGCCGCGGCCGGTTCCCTGCTGCACGAGCTGGCGGGCCTGAACGTCGACGCCAAGACGGTGGAGCGCCGCGCCGAGGCGCTCGGCCGCGAAATCGCGGCGGACGAACGGGAACGGGCCGCGGCCGGGCCCGCCACCGCGCCCACGCTGTATCTCGGTCTCGACGGCACCGGCGTGCCGGTGCGCGGGGCCGAGACCGAAGGGCGGGCCGGCAAGCAGCCGGACGGTTCCGCGAGGACGCGCGAGGCGAAGCTCGCGGTGGTGTGGTCCGCCGAGCGGACCGGCGCCGACGGCGCCCCGGCGCGCGACCCCGGCTCGGTCACCTGCTCCGCCGCCATCGAGTCCGCCGCCACGCGCGACACCGACGCCGTTCCCGCGCCCTTCGCGCAGCGCGTCGTGCGCGAGGCCGCGCGGCGCGGCTTCGGCGCCGCCGAACGCCGCGTGGTGATCGGCGACGGCGCGGCCTGGATCTGGAACATCGCCGCGGAGCACTTCCCCGGCGCCGTCGAGATCGTCGACGTGTTCCACGCCGCCGAACACCTGTTCGACATCGGCCGGGCCGTCTACGGAGACGACAACGATCTCGCCCGCGTCTGGGCGGAGCAGCGCCGCGGCGAGCTCCTCGCCGGCGACTTCGACGACCTGCTCCGGGCCGTCGGCGCCCACGCCGGCCGCTGCGAGGAGGCCCGCAAGGGGCGCGCCTACTTCGCCGGCAACCGCCGCCGCATGGACTATCCCCGGTTCCGCGCCCTGGGACTGTGCATCGGCAGCGGCGTCGTCGAGGGCGCCTGCAGGAACGTCGTCGCCTGCCGCCTCAAGCGCGGCGGCATGCGCTGGACCGTGGCCGGCGCCGACGCCATCCTCGCCCTGCGTTCCTGCATCGTCAGCGACCGCTTCGACGACTTCTGGCAGCGCCGCGCCGCCGCAAATTGACCCTTCATCTCACAATCGAGACGTACACCCGGCCCAGGTCTCGAGTTTTTTCGGCGCCAGTTCATTCTTGAGCGAGACGTAGCTCGGCAATCCGTTCACGTACCGCGGATACGCCTCGCCGGCGATGAGTGGCTCCAGGTAGCGGCGCGCCGCAGCCGTGATGCCGTAGCCATCCTTCCTGATATATGCCTTTGGCATCCTTCGTTCGACATTGGCCACGCGCCCGAGCGGCGCCTCCCCGATGCGCCAGCGGTACGGATTGTCGTGCGTGCGCACGACGGCGGCCATGACGGCGTTCTTTCCGGCGAGCGCGAACTCCACCGCCGCCTCTCCCACCGCGTAGGCCTGCTCCACGTCGACACCGGAGGCGATGTGGCGAGCAGAGCGCTGCAGGTAGTCGGCCACCGCCCAGTGATACTTGTAGCCGAGGGCCAAATTCACGATCTCCGCCAGTACCGGAGCGACGCCGCCGAGCTGGGTATGCCCAAACGCGTCGCGGGTACCCGCTTCCGCCAGGAACCGGCCGTCGGCGTAGCGCGCGCCTTCCGATGCGGCAATGACACAGTACCCGTTCGCCTCGACGGTCTCCCTGACCTTCTTCAGGAAATCCTCCTCGTCAAAGGGTATTTCCGGGAACAGGATGAGGTGCGGAGCGTCATGCCGGTCGTGTTGCGCGAGCCCCGCTGCGGCCGCTATCCACCCCGCGTGGCGACCCATCACTTCGAGAATGAACACCTTGGTGGAAGTCTCGCACATGGACGCGACATCGAGAGCCGCCTCCCGAATGGAAACGGCGACGTACTTAGCCACGGAACCGAACCCGGGACAGGTGTCCGTAAGGGGAAGATCGTTGTCGACGGTCTTGGGAATGCCGATACATGCGATGGGATAGCCTTCGCGTTCGCCCAATTTCGCCACCTTGTGCGCCGTGTCCTGGGAGTCGCCACCGCCGTTGTAGAAGAAGTAGCCGATATCGTGGGCGCGGAATACGGCCATGAGCCGGGCGTACTCGCGCTCGTCCTTCTCGGGCGGTGCGAGTTTGTATCGGCAGGAGCCGAAAGCGCCCCCGGGGGTTTCGCGCAGCGCCGCTATGGCTGCGGGCGATTCCCCGCTCGTGTCGATGAGTTCTTCGGAAAGCGCGCCCAGGATACCGTTGCGGCCCGCGAAGACCTTGCCGATCCGGTCCCCATGCCGCCTGGCTGTCTCGATAACGCCGCAGGCCGTTGCATTGATGACGGCGGTTACCCCGCCAGACTGCGCGTAGAATGCATTCCTTCGCGAGTCGCCGCCCGGCGCCTCTCGTGTGTTCGACATGCGTTCGTCCCCTCCCGGCAAGATCCCTGGATTCCCCGCGTGGATTTTGGGCCATTTGTGCGACAATTTCTCGCATGGTCTCCCTTGTGGCGCTCTTCTGGAACATCTGCATTCTGCGGGCCGGGCCGGAGTCGGTGCCCGCGCGGGTCTGGTTCGCGGTGGTCCTGCTCATCGTCGATATCGCGGTGGCGCTTCTCTACCACCGCTTGACGTTTCCGGAAGACCCGGAGGCGCTTACGATGTTGCAAGCGCTGGGCGTCGGCCTCGTCAATATCGCGATCATCGCTGCGGTTACCCGGTCCGCACTATCCATCCGCAAGCTCGACGAGCGTTTCCTGGCGACACTGACCGCATTGATCGGCACTGATTTGATGATCAGCGTCCTCATCGTTGTCGCAAGCGAACTCAGCAAGCTGATGGGAGTGTCGCCGGCTATCGCAACATTCCTCCTCCAGGCCTGGGGCATCGTGGTCTGGGGGTTCATCTACCAGCGCGCGTTCAACACCACCCTCCTGTTCGGAATCGTCATCGCTTTCGCAGTCGGCATCTTTGCGCTTTTCGTCAGCCTCGCCGCCGTCGGTGTTCTGAGATAGTGCCCCGCAGTCTCTACTTTCTGGGCATTGGGGGCACGCTCATGGGAGGGCTCGCCCGCATTGCGCGAGCGGCCGGATACCAGGTGTCCGGGTCGGACAAGGCCCTCTATCCTCCCATGAGCGATCAACTCGCGGACGCCGATATCAAGGTGTTCGAGGGTTTCGACCCCGCGCAGCTCGACCCGCCTCCCGACCTGGCAATCATTGGCAACGCACAACTGGGCCGCGGCCATCCAGGGATCGAGCACATCCTGAACCGGAACCTCCCTTACATGTCGGGCGCCCAGTGGCTGGGAGACGTGGTGCTTCCGGGTCGCTGGGTGATCGCCGTGGCAGGTACGCACGGCAAGACGACGACGGCCAGCATGGTCGCCTGGATATTGGACTACGCCGGGCTCGCGCCGGGATACATGATCGGAGGCGCGCCGCGGAACTTCGAGTCTTCCGCGCGCCTGGGCGACAAGCCGTTCTTCGTGGTCGAAGCCGACGAGTACGACACGTCCTACTTTGATCGTCGCTCCAAGTTCATCCACTACCGACCGCGAACGCTGATCATCAATAACCTGGAATACGATCACGCCGACATCTTCGACAGCCTGCGGGCGATTCAGACCCAGTTCCACCATGTGGTTCGCGCCGTACCCGGCGAAGGACTGATCGTCGCTCCGACGCGAGACCGCGCGGTAAACCAGGTTCTCGCCATGGGCTGCTGGACCCCCGTTGCCCGTTACGAGTCGACCGCCGGACAGCGCAGGCGGCTTCCAATCGACAGCGGCGACACCTGGCACACGGAGAATGCCGATCCCGCCGCCAGCGCGTTCGATGTGTGCCTGAACCGCGACCCGATCGGTCGCGTGAGTTGGGACCTTCTGGGCGAATTCAATGTTTGCAACGCGCTCGCGGCCATCGCCGCCGCCCGCCACGCAGGTGTATCCGCCGAATGCGCCGTAGAGGCATTGTGTCATTTCAAGGGCGTAAAGAGACGCCTCGAGCTATTCGCCGAACGCGACGGCGTCAGGATGTACGACGACTTCGCCCATCATCCCACCGCCATCCGCGCAACCCTCCAGGCACTGCGGCACAAGGTCGGCGCCGAACGCATCGTCGCGGTAATCGAGCCGCGCACGCACACCATGTCGCTGGGCTCGCTGCGTAGCGAACTCTCGCACTGTTGCGCGCCCGCGGACGAAGTGATCTGGTTCCGGGGCGAGAACATCCAGTGGGATCTGAACGAGTTGACCCGCGGCAGCGTGGTCGAGGCGAGCGTCGAAATCGACATCGATCACCTGGCGGCGCGCCTGGCCAGACCCGGCACATCGCCGTGTCATGTCGTCATCATGTCCAACGGCAATTTCGGCGGCATTTACGGAAAACTCGCCGAAAGGCTTGCGCGGGAGTGAAAGACGGCATCCGATCAATGCAGCAGCGCTTCATCCGCACGCTGCATGATTATTCCTAATGAGCCATGCGCTGTTACTCGGAGGCAGCATCTTCCCCGGCCTCCTTTCCGGCGGTGCAGCGATTCACGTCCAATAGTTCCGCGCTCTTCGCAAAAACGTGGCGAGGGGTGCCGAGCGCTTCCTTGAGGGCCACGTCCCGGTCCCAGCGGTTGTCGATGGCGACGATCGACTTTGCGGCGGACAGGTCGATGTGGTCGAGATGGTAGTGGGGTGAAACGAGCGGGAAGAACTGCAGGGGCCAATCCGTGCCGTAGACCAATCGCTCGTGCAGTCCAGGCACCGCCAGCGCCTGCCTCAGGAATCCAAGTTTATTGACCTGTGTCAGGCTGGAAATGTCTGCATGGAGATTGGCGTAGCGGTCGAACATCGGCAGGATTCGCTCGAAGTTGCCCTCTCCCTCGTTCGTGCCCGTAGTCCCGATGTGGGCCGCGATCACCGTGACGCCAAGGGAGAGTGGCAGCGCCAGCCGGCGGGGGTCGCCGTATTCGTTCCTGGCGGTTGCAAACGAACGCTCGTGTCCGGCATGGCTCAACAGGGGAAGGTCGAGGGCAACGAGTTCCCGGTAAAACGGGGTGATCGCCTCGTCTGCCGGATCGATGTGCATGATGTTGGGTATCCACTTGATCAATAACGCGCCCTGCGCCTTGACGTCGTGCAATGCTCGCAGCGAATCGGAGCGGTGGGGATTGACGCTGGCGCCGAAGCAGAGGTTCTCGTAGCGGCGCGTTTCGCGGGCAACAAAGTCATTCGGCACGTAGAGCTGCGTGGCCTCTCGATCCAGCTTCCCCTCGGCATCGATGACACCATCCAGCGCCAGAACCACGGCCTTGTCGACTCGTCGAGACGCTGCGACCTGGGCGCTGATCTTCTCGATGACGACATCGTCACCCTCGCCGTGCAGTTCGTCTTCGCTGACGCCGAACGCACCCAGGTAAATGGGGAAGCGAAAGCTCTCCCGCATCTTCCTGTTGATGAACGCGCCGCTGCCCCCGGCACCGACACCGGCCGTATGCACATGCATGTCGAGATAGCCGCTATCGGTCGACGATACGATCGACTCATCCACGGGGATCGCGATATAGACGAGCAGGGAGGCAACGACGAGGCCAATCAGCGCCGCCGTCAGCCGGCGCGCAATCGTCCTGGCGATCCATGCCCGACGTCCCGTACTCAATGCACTGGCTTCCCGGCGGCGATCAAGACATGGGATTGTGACTCCAAGGTCTTACACCCTCAATGGTGGGTTTCCCACAGTCCGGGAGCGTTGATCGCGTTATAAACCCACCTCCCCGCCACTAGGCCAGGATCATCGTGATGCTCTGGAGACTTCTTCCCGGAAGATGCGTTCTATGCCAGGGCCGCGGCGATCAGGCCATGGACCTCTGCCGAGCTTGCGCAGCGGACCTGAGACCGAATGTCGGTGCCTGTCCCCGCTGCGCGATCCCAACGCCTGCCCGCGAGGGAGCGTGCCCCGCCTGCCAGGTCGCACCGCCGCCGTATGCGCGCGCCGTTGTGCCGTATCTCTATGCTCCTCCGCTCACCAGGTTGATCCGCGGCCTGAAACACGGCAATGGACTGATCGAGGCACGCATCCTGGCGACGCTGATGCGCGATGCGCTGGTCGCCGAAGACCCGCCGGATCTCATCCTGCCGGTGCCGTTGACGTATCGCCGTCGCGTTCAGCGCGGATACAACCAGGCAGCCCTGCTCGCCGCGCAGATTGCGCGCCAGGTCGTCGTGCCAGCGGACTACCGCGGACTCAAGCGCATCCGCCACGCCGCGCCGCAACGATCCCTCGATGCCGCGGCTCGCAGACGCAACCTGTCGGGCGCCTACCGGGCCTCCCGGGACTTCTCCGGAAAGGATATTGCTGTCGTGGACGACGTCATGACCACCGGGGCGACGGCGGCCGAAATCTCCCTGACATTGCTGGACGCGGGCGCCAGCAAAGTGCGCGTCTGGGCCGCCGCGCGCACACAACCGTAGTGGGTTGAATCTACGGGCGAGTCAAATCGTGGGCTTCGACCGGGACCGGTTCAGCGGATCCCGCGATCGCAGCCCGATCCGCGCGAGTCGGCGACTTCCGTGTCAGCTCGAATCTCCGCTCGAGGTCGCGCTTGTGCCGCAACTGGTTCGCGTACTGCACCAGCACGAACTTGCGGTGTTCCCTCGGACAACCGTCGAGTGCCCTGTTGAACGCCTTTCTCACCTGGGGATCCAGTTCGGCGCAGCCATCGAGCGCAAGCACATGCGTGGGATAAGTCTTGAGATTTCGAACGATCATCCGATCCACGTGCGCGGCAATGTCCTCCGCCTGCTCGAATCCGCCCTCTACGCGCTCACCAAAGGACACGTGCACCCTGCCCTTGAAGCCAAAGATACCCATCGCCATGCTGCGGATGTCTTCCCCTTCGTTCTTGTCGTACTTGCCATCGCGATCCATGAAATACAGTTCTTTCGCCTTGATCGCGGCACACGGATCGAGTTCGTAGGAGATCGACACCGGCACGAGAGCCACCCGTTCAAGCCATTCATCGAAGGAGCGGAACTCGTCCCGGTAGGCCAGCAGGAACATCTTGAACAGCGCCGGATTGGATTGATCGACGCCATCCTTGGCCCGGCCCTCCCGCTGCGCGATCCAGACAGACTCCCCGGCCTCGATGCTGGACCGGATGTAGCTCGAGGTCTTCATCAGCGAGGCGAACTGGGCCTTCGCGCCCGTCTCTGCCCGCGCGATCGAAAAGCTCTTGTTCAGCCGCATCAGGTCGATCGCCGTTCCGTTCGTGAGCAGGTTGTCCCCCACTGCGATCTGGGTCGTCCCGCGGCCCGACAACCACAACGCGTAGTTCATGAAACCGGAGTCGAGGGCGATGTCGCGATGGTTGGAAACGAAGAGATGCGGCTGGCCAGGGTCGAGGGCGTCGACGCCATCCCACGTGAAACCCGTGGTGGTCCGGCGGATCAGCTTTTCGAAATACGCGGTCAGCGCAAGCTGCAGCGCATCTACCGAGTCGAGTCCGCGCACCTGCCGCGTCAGACCAAGCTTCGTCGCCGCCAACGTCAATCCGGGAGCAAGCCGATAACACCATGGCGCGACGAATCCGGCGACCCCGCGCAAGGCGTTCGGGTCTTCCACCAACCGGTTCAGTACCGCAGGTACTTCCTCGTCACGGTAGGGACGAATGTCGTCGAAGGAGTCCACAAAGCGCAAAGTTAACCCATTATGGCGAGAGTTCCTACGGTTTTTCAGCTACTGTCAACTACTCGCCGCGCGACTGCGGAGACAAATCAACGATCCCCAGGCGGTCGCCGGCGAACGAACCCAGGTAGTAGACGCCGTTGTGCCGCAGGGCAACGGTGGCGCCGCCCAGCGGCGCTCCTTCGTGCGCGATCATGACCTGTTCGGACAGGTCTCCCGGATCCAGAGCGACAATCTCGAAGGGCATGCCGCAGGCTCCTTCGGGTACCGAGCGACAGGCCAACATTTGCGCCAGGGAACCCGTATGCGACGCAACGAGCAGACGTCCATCCTCGGACCAGTGGCTGTTGTCCAGGGGTTTCATGGCGCGTTCGGCCGCGATCATTCCCGTAGCCGTGTCGATCTTTCGGACGCCGCGAAGGGTGTTGAGATACGCATGGCGCTCGTCGTCCGACTTCTCAATGCCGTTCGGGAACGGCGCATCGCTGCCGGGCAGTTTGCCGAAGCCCGCCGTCCGCGACCAGGCGTAGGCCCAGCCTGTGTCGAAACCGAATTGCGCGCGAAGGAAAGCCCAGGCATCGCTGCCCTGGTCCAGCATGCGCGTGACCCAGAAACCGCCGTCACGCAACAGGACGACATCGTTGAGATAGCCGCCTTCGGGAGCTTCGGCGCAGCCACGCCACGTCAATGCGCCATCCCCGGCGACCTGGAACAGTTCCACCGACTCCCGGCCCGCATGGTTGACGACCGCAAGTTGATGGCGTCCATCGAAACGGGTCTCGATGTCGATGCCGTGGGGCGAGAACGACTCGGGAAAAGTGCAACTCGGGTCGCCCCACTCCGGCTCCGCTTCGACCGACGGCTCGGGAAACATCGGGGTCAGCGACCGCGTGGCCGGTTCATACAGGACCAGGTTGCCCGGACTGCCGTCCATGCCGCCGAATTGACTGACGATGATGCGCCCATCCGGAGCCAGGGCCAGGTCTTCCGGATTCTGAAACCGGCAATCGACTTCGATGCCGGAGGCGTTCTCGCAACCGAGTATGGGCGTCAGGCTGTCGCCGCCACAGCCCGCCAGCAAAACAGCCGCGATGCTGCCAGCGAATGACAACCGAGTATCCGCG
Source organism: Pseudomonadales bacterium (assembly GCA_963668365.1). Taxonomy (GTDB): domain Bacteria; phylum Pseudomonadota; class Gammaproteobacteria; order Pseudomonadales; family Azotimanducaceae; genus VXNE01. The sequence continues at coordinate 1,039,615 of OY764266.1, read as the reverse complement.
CTAATAGTCGGCATAGTCGTCTTCTGCAAGCCCGAAGCGCAACGTGCTGACCACACCCGAGGTCTCTACGGCCTTTCCGCCCGCCGTCGCCGGGCGGAAACGCCACTGGGCGATAGACGCGAGCGCCGCCTCCTCGAAGACGCCTTCCGGCTCTGCCTCCACGACCTCGGGGTTGGCCACCGCGCCCTGCGCGGTGACGTCGTAGCGAATGACGACATGGCCTTCCATGCCTTCGGCCTTCGCGGCAGGCGGGTAGACCATATCGGCGCCGGAAAGCAACTGCATGGGCGAAGAAGATGCGCATGCCGCCAGCAGCATCGGGAGCAGGACGGCGGTCATCGCCTTCAGGCGACGTCTGAGGGGCACTTCCATTACGAACACGCTGGCCCCCGGGAGAAACGCTCGGCAAGATGCAGGGCCACCGGCAGCATGTACTCCCCATGAGGTTCAAGCGCCGCGTCGGGAACGTGCGCCTGCCGACCGCAGAGGTGGGCGTCGAGTTGGTCGGCCAGGAGAGAGAGCGTCGCCGACACGCGGGTCAGTTCCTCGACGATGCCCTGTCCCGAGCATTGCTCGACGCGGTCACGCTGACTACGCCATCCCGCGACGATGTTCCGCAAGCGATGAATATCGCGCATAGCCGCCACGCGCCGGGCCGCAAGACTCTCGGCGGGGATAAAGTCGACCACGCGATCGAGCGGCGTGTCCGCATCGTAGGGCCGTTCGGCATCGACGGTCCCCGGCCTCGCCCCGCCCAGCAGTCGTGCATACCACTTGACCGGTTCAAGCATTTCTATCAGCGGCATCAGTCCAATGGCGTCCTCCCGCGACAGTCCCGACCGAATCAGCCTTCGCCGCACATCCCTTTCCGGATCGACCGCGCCCATGCGGGCAAGGGTCTCATGGGTGGCCGCCAGCCTCCGATACATGTCGTCCGCGTCCCGCACATCGCCACGAGACCAGAAGCGCTCGGCAATGGCGGGCAAGCGGCTCCACAATCTCGTGTCGAGCAGCTCGTCGGTCACCAACTCCGTCCACAGGCATGCTTCTCCACCCAGCACGCGCCCCTCTTCAGTGCCGTTCTCCTCCGTCGTCCCGGCTTCCCATTGGCGCGGCAGGGACAGCAGGCCATCGCGCACCTGCGCAAGCCGCGGGTCACCGGCAAAGTCCGCCGCCACATCTGTTGCGGGGTCGCATGCATAGTGCAGATCGGCCGGATAGAACAGATCCAGATAGTAGGGCGCGGAATACACGGTGTCGAAGCCTGCGCGGAGCGCCCGGGCGCGGGCGCGCGCGCCGCGCCAACTCTGGATGACGACGCTCCGGGGCAGACCCGGTTGGATGACTTCGTCCCATGCCATCGGCGACTTGCCGAAACCGTGCAGGATCTCCGCCATGCGCAAATTGAACGCAGCTTGCATCGCGCGCGCATCCTGTCCGCGCGGGAGCGCGACTTCGTCGCCGCCGAAGTGCGCGTGCGAGTCGGGAAACACTTGCGCGAGTTCGCCAAACAGCGTGGTCACGGCGCGCATGGCGTGCTGGTTATCCGGGTCGAGACAGGACGCGTGCACGCCGAAACGTCTGCTGACCGCGGAAACCCGCTCGCCGAGTCCCCACTCCGGATGGACCGCGAGCCAACTCGCCGAATGTCCCGGCACGTCCAACTCCGGCACCACGCGAATGCCGCGCGCCGCGGCGCGTCTCACCAGGGCCGCGAGTTCATCCTGCGTGTAGTGTTCGCGGGGGTCCGCAAGTTCGGGATACGCCTTACCCGGGAACCGAAATCCCTGATCGTCACTCAAGTGCAGGTGCAAGACGTTGAGCTTGTGGAACTCCATCAGGTCCAATGTCCGCTCCAGGGCGGCGATGGAGATGAAATGGCGGACCGTGTCGATCATCAGGCCGCGCCAGGCGAACCTCGGAGCATCCTCGACCACGCAATGCGGGAAGCAATGGTCATGGCCCCGGCGGCGGGCCAGTTGGACCAGGGTCGCAAGCGCCCGCAGCACGCCCCACTCGCGGGGGGCTTCGATGCATATCCGTCCGGTCGAGATCTCGATTCGGTAGCGCTCGTCGTCCCCGAGCGCCGGGTACTCCGGGGCGGGTCCAGACACGATATCGAGCCGGGTTCGCCGCCGCTTCGGGTCGCGCATCGCAGATTCGCCGAGGATCGACGCCAAGCGGCGCTCGAAACGCGATACCGCCGCCGCCAGCCGCGGGGATGCCGCGCCGCGGGTCTCGAGTCCGCTCGCGGACGTAAATCCGCTGCCGGGAAGCACCACCTTCTGCGGCAGGGGCATCAAGTTCATCCGTGCGCCACCCGCTTCAGGTTTCGATACAGGTTGCGACAGTCTTCGCCGAAGGATGCGAGTCGATCCGCCACGTCGCTGCGCAGGACCGCAAGCGCATCGTCGCCGAGCGCCCGCCCGAGCGCAGCTGCATACACCGGAATCCCGGTCCACTCATCCACCGTGTCGCCGGTGATCTCGACATGATATTGCAGCCCATAGGCGCGAGGACCGTACCGGAACGCCTGCACGGCGCAGTGCTCCGAACGTGCGAGCACGGTCGCCGCCGCAGGCGGCGCCGAGACCTCCGCAGCGTGCCATTGCAGCACCGTTATCGAAGAGCCCATGCCGCGAAACAGCGGATCCGCCTTGCCCGCGGATGTGAGTTCCACCGCCATGACGCCCACTTCCGGGGTCTTCGAAAGTCCTGCCGTACCGCCCAATGCCGCGGCGAGGAGCTGATGGCCCAGGCAGACGCCGAGGAAGGGGCGCTGCATCTCGACGACGAATCGCCTGATCGCCGCCTTCTCTTCAACCAGCCACGGGTGCTCGGACTCCTGCCAGACATCCTGCGGACCGCCCATGACGAGCATCAGGTCGTAGGGGTCGAGATCGGGAATCGCGTCGCCTCGGTCGAGTTCGACCACATCCCAGGTGTAGCCATCCTCGCGAAAGAGGTTCCGAAACATCCCCGGATGTTCTACCTTGGCATGTTGGAAAACGACGATTCTCATGGCCCTGCCGGCGTCACCGGTTGCCGCAGTCTGCCATAGACCGTCGCGCAAGCGCGCCGACGCGCCACGAGAGCCAGCCTTGTCAAAAGCCGACGGGACAGCGACCATCGGCGCAACGTTTGAGACTGGATGCCGGATTGGACATAAAGCAACGCATGCAGGCGGTGATTGCCGCCGAGGCCGAGGCGATCGGGAGCATTCGCGTCACCGACGACTACGTGACGGCGGTCGAAAGACTGAAGGGCTGCCAGGGGAAGGTGATCACGACCGGGATTGGCAAGGCTGGCCATATCGCGCGCAAGTTCGCTGCGACGCTCTGTTCGACCGCCACACCCGCGGTGTTCGTGCACCCCGCGGAGGCAGCACATGGCGACCTGGGACTCGTGGACAAGAACGACATCATGATCGCGTTCTCCACCAGCGGAAAGTCCACCGAGGTGCTGGAGATCATGGAGTTCTCGCGCCATCTCGGCGTTGCGGAAATCATCGGCGTGACTTCTCACCCGGATTCGGAATTAAGGGGCCTGTCCGACATCGTGCTCGACATGGGCGTCGTCTCCGAAGCCTGCCCCCTGGACCTGACGCCGAGTTCTTCCATGGCCGTCATGCTGGCGATCAGCGATGCCATCGCACTCGCCCTGATGGAGTCGAAGGGCGTGACGAAGCGCGATTGGGGCATGCGCCACCACGGCGGCTACCTCGGTCGCGCGGCGCGGACGGACAACATGTAGGCGTTCCTCGCCCGGCGAGCCAATGACGGGAACGTCAGGGGTTTTCTGACGCGCGGGCTAGCGCCTCGTCCAGGATACGGTCCGGATCGAGCCAACCCTTTTCATCCTGCACATCCCGGCAAAGTTCGAGCATCGCACCGAGGCGAGGGCCCGGCTCGAACCCTCTGGCGATCAGGTGACGACCCCCGACAACATCCGCCGGCGCACTGCGATCGACCCCGAGATCCCTGGCCCGCGCGAGGAAACGCTCCGACGGCGTGCCCGCGGTCTGCGCCAATCGGGCGAGGAGTTCCAACGTCGCGCCCGCCGCGCCAAGCCTTCGCGACAAACGCCGGCAGTCTCCCGGCGCAGCGTCGTTTTCAACGAACGAGGCCGGCTTGCCGCTGTGCTCGACGAGCGCCGAAACTGCCTTGACGACATCGTTCGGCGCGCGCATACGCGCAAGCAGGGCGTTGACGTCGTCAGGCCCCCGCCGAGAGGCGTCGTCGCCCCCTTGTTGCAGGGCATGGCACATCGCTGCGAGCATCAGCACCAGGTCCTCGTCGTCGCCTCGACGCAGCTTCGCCGCCGCATCCAGTGCATTCAGCGTGCGCGACCACGCACGGGCGTCCGAGCCTCGCGTCAACGCTTGCAGTTCCGGAAAGAACCGCAACAGCGTCGAGTCCCGCAGGAACTCAAGCCCGATGGACGGGCGTTCGCCTTTGAGCAACAGCTTGCGGAACTCCTCGAACACGCGTTCGGGAGAAACCTCCCGCAAGTCCAGCCGCCCGCAGAGTTCCACCAGCGCCGCATCCGCGCCCATGTCGAAGCGCGCGCTGAACTGCGCCACGCGCAGGCCGCGCAGCGGGTCCTCGGCAAAGGTGTCCGCATCCACCGCGCGGAGCAGCCTGCGCGCAAGATCTCGACGGCCGCCGTAGGGATCCAGGACTTCTCCACTCAGAATATCGAGACCCATGCTGTTGACGGTGAGGTCCCGGCGCCGCGCCGCGGTCTTGAAGTCGAGGTCCGGGTCGCACCTGACCTCGAAACCACGATGCCCCGGCCCGACCTTGCTGTCGCGCCGGGGCAGCGAAAAGTCCGCATCGAGTTCCTTCAGGCGCAGCACGCCGAAAGCCCGACCCACCGACAACACGCTGCCGTGTCGTTGAAGCAGGTTCCGCAACGCGTCCAAATCAATCCCGTAGGCCTCGATATCGAGGTCCTTCGACGGCTCGCCGCGCAGCATGTCCCGCACGTAGCCGCCCACGATGAGAGCGCGGCCGCGAGCCTTCGCAATCTCCCGGGCGATGTCCCTGACGCGGGCGTCGATCATGCGGCGCATCATACGAGAGTAGCCGGAAAACGGCAGTGGGCCGGGCGGCCCACCGCCGGGGAATGTGGTAGCTACGGGCGGACTCGAACCGCCGACCCCGCGATTATGAGTCGCGTGCTCTTACCAGCTGAGCTACGTAGCCACACGTCAAAAGCCAGCAGGGGGCACGGATTGTCGGAACACGATCGACAATTGTCAACGCTCGCTGGCTGACTGACAGGCATATTCAAAAGTCCTTGCTGGGCCACAAAACCAGCGCAAGATGGAGGAATTCGCAGCCCAGTTCGAGCCGAAACGGGGTGAACACCTCCATCCCGAATACCATTTTGCACATGAAGGGCGGAGGATTCTCACCGGGATTCACTTGCTCGTCGGCGACGGCGGCGGCCGAGGCCACCGGTGCGACGTGGGGACCGGCCGCGAAGACGGGAGGAGTTGGGACGGCCGTGGGACTCGCCTGCGTACCGCTCGCGGCGAGCGGAGCTGGCGCGGCACTGATGGCTGCTTGCGGCGTTGCGGCTTCACACGTTACCGGAGCGCATCGGGAGCCGTCTCACATGTTCCCGCAGCGCAGCGCCGAACGGTGCACATGTTACCGTCGCACATCGGCATCGGCGGTCTTGGCGGCACGGCGAACGCAGTCTTGCGGCGCGTGGCGCGGCGCGTTACAGTGCGGCATGAGGATCAGGCACAAGGGACTGCGGGCGCTGCACGGGCGGGACAATCCCGCGCGGGTGCCCGCGGGTCTGGTGCCACGGCTCAAGCGCATCCTGTTCCGGCTGCAAGAGGCGGCGCATCCGCGAAGCGCCGACGCGCCGGGCTTCCGGCTGCATCCCCTGAAGGGCGACCGTGCGGGCCAGTGGAGCGTTCGCGTCTCCGGCAACTGGCGCGTGGTGTTCCGCTTCGAGGACGGCGAGGCCGTGGACGTGGACCTGATCGACTACCACTGACCGAAGGGGAGCGCTGACCATGAACGACATTGCAAGCGAGCGCGTCGGCCCGATGCGGAACCCGCCGCACCTGGGCGAACTGATCCGCGAGAGCATGGACGATGTGGGCTGGAACGTGACCGAGACGGCGGCGCGTCTCGGCTGCGAGCGCGGCACGCTGTCGCGGCTGCTGAATGGCAAGGCGGGCGTGTCGGCGAACATGGCGCTGGCGCTGGAGGACATCGGATGGGGCACCGCCGAGCATTGGATGCGGATGCAGGCGAGCTACGATCTTGCGCGGGCGCGGCGCGACCGGACGGCTGCGGATCGGCGCGTGGGGGCGCTGCACGCATGATCGAGGCCCGCGCCGTCGGCGCGGTCGGCTCGGGCTGATGCGCTTGTCCTGGAACGAAGTGCGTGTCCGGGCGGCGCGGTTCGCCGACGAGTGGCACAACGCCGTTCGCGAGACCAGCGAAACACAGAGCTTCTACAACGATTTCTTCGAGGTCTTCGGGGTTCGTCGGAGCTCGGTGGCACGCTACGAGGAGCACGTCACGAAGCTGAACGACCGCTCGGGCTACATCGACCTGTTCTGGCCCGGCGTTCTCATCGTCGAGCAGAAGAGCGCCGGGCGCGATCTCGATAGAGCCTACGGACAAGCCGGGGAGTACTTCGACGCACTGCGCGAGCGCGACCGCCCGCGCTTCGTTCTGGTGAGCGACTTCCAGACCTTCAAGCTTCACGATCTCGACGAGCGCACGGTTGTCGAGTTCGCGCTGCCGGACCTGCCCGCGCATGTCGAGTCCTTCGGTTTCATCCTTGGCGTGCAGCGCCGCACGTTCCGCGATCAGGACCCGGCGAATATCGAGGCGGCCGAGCTGGTCGGGCAGCTGCACGACGCGCTCGCCGACGCCGGACACGGGGGCCACGATCTGGAACGCTTCCTCGTGCGCGTCGTGTTCTGCATGTTCGCCGACGACACCGGAGTGTTCGAGCCGCGCGACATCTTCCTCGATTTCCTTGAGACGCGAACCGGCGAGGACGGGGCCAATCTCGGCCCGTGGCTGGCGCAACTGTTCGAGGTGCTCGACACACCCGAAGGCGACCGGGCCACGACGCTTGACGAGGACCTGGCGAGGTTCCCTTACGTCAACGGCGACCTGTTCAAGGGGCATCTGCGGACGTTCTCGTTCGACACGCCCATGCGCGGGGCGCTGCTCGATGCCTGCCGGTTCGACTGGTCGAAACTCTCGCCCGCGATCTTCGGCGCGCTGTTCCAGTCGGTGATGGACCCGGCGGAGCGCCGCGCCAAGGGTGCGCACTACACGACCGAGAAGAACATCCTCAAGGTGATCGAGCCGTTGTTCATGGACGACCTGCGGGCCGAGTTCGAGCGACTGCGGGCGCGTCGGGGCCGGGGCCGCCTCGCGGCTCTGCGGCAGTTTCAGGCGAAGCTCGGCAGCCTGACGTTCTTCGATCCGGCGTGCGGCTGCGGCAACTTCCTCATCATCGCCTACCGGGAGCTTCGGGAGCTTGAGATCGAGGCGTTGCGGGAGATTTACCCGAAGTCGCAGATGGGGAGGCAGATGGACGCCTTGGCGTCCGACCTGTCGGTGGTGGACGTGGACCAGTTCTACGGGATCGAGCTTGGCGAGTTCCCGGCCCGGATCGCCGAAACCGCCTTGTGGATGATGGACCACATCATGAACAACCGGCTGAGCTTGGAGTTCGGGCAGACGTACGCGCGCATCCCGCTTGAGAAGTCGCCGCACATCGTCCACGGCGACGCGCTGGAAACGGACTGGTCCGACTTGCTGCCGCCCGGCGACTGCTCGTTCGTCTTCGGCAATCCGCCATTCGTGGGCGCGAAATACCAGACGCCGGAGCAGCGTGAACAGGTGCGGGGAATCGCAGCGCTCGGCAAGACGGGCGGCACGCTCGATTACGTCGCCGCGTGGTTCATCAAGGCCGGGGAGTACGTGAGCGGCGGCGACGCCCGGATCGGTTTCGTCGCGACCAACTCGCTCACGCAGGGCGAGCAGGTCGCCCAACTGTGGCCGGTCCTGTTCGGACGCTGCGGGCTTGAGATCGCGTTCGCGCACCGAACCTTCGCGTGGGGATCGGACGCGCGCGGCAAGGCGCATGTGCACGTCGTCATTCTCGGCCTCGACCGGCGGGAGGCTGCACGAGCCGAGAAGCGGCTGTTCAGCTATCCCGACATCAACGGCGAGCCGGAGGAGAGCGGCCATGCAGCCCTGTCGCCGTACCTGTTCGACGCGGGCGGGCTGTCGGACGCGCATCTGGTGGTGCGGAAGGAAAGCGCGCCGATCAACGGGATGGGGCGGTTGATTATCGGCTCCAAGCCCATCGACGGCGGCAACTACATCTTCGACGCCGCGGAGCGTGCCGCGTTTCTGGAGACGGAGCCAGGGGCCGCGCCCTGGCTTCGACCGTTCATCGGTGCGCGAGAACACCTGCACGGCGGCGAGCGGTGGATTCTGGCGCTGCACGATGCTCCGCCCGAAGTGCTGGCGACGTTGCCGCGAGTGCGGGAGCGGATCGCTTCCGTGCGGGCCTATCGCGCGGCCAGCAAGAGCGCGCCCACGCGGAAGTTCGCGGCGACGCCGACGCTCTACCATGTGAACGTCATTCCCGGTGCGCCGTTTCTGGCGTGCCCGAAAGTGAGTTCAGAACGGCGGGAGTATGTACCGGCTGGATGGATGGAGCCGCCGACTGTCCCGAGCGATCTTGTGTTCGTGCTTCAAGACGCGAACTTGGCCGATTTCGCACTGCTGACGTCGGCGATGCACATGGCATGGCTGCGCCATATCGGCGGGCGGCTCAAGAGCGATTACCGCTACTCCATCGGCCTTGTTTACAACACCTTCCCCCTGCCGCCCAGGGACGCGGACCTGTCGAGGCTGGAACCGCTCGCGCAAGCGGTGCTCGATACCCGCGCCGCGCATCCGGGAGCGACGCTGGCCAACCTCTACGATCCCGACCTGATGACGCCGAACCTGCGCCAGGCGCATCAGGCGATTGACCGCGCTGTGGATCGTCTCTACCGGCGCAATGGGTTCGCTTCCGAACGCCAGCGCGTCGAGCACCTGTTCATGCTGTATGAGAAGATGCGCGCGCCGCTGGCGGTGAATACAAAGAAAAGGGTACGACGGAAGCGATGAATGCACCACTGTTCAAGGCAGTTCCGCAATCGCTAGGGGCGACAACGAATGGCGAAACAACATTCGAGTTCCTGCAACGCGGAGGTCAAACGGAGGCAATTGAAATCCACCAGTGGATTGAGGATTGGTTTCGAGAGTACCCGGATGATCATGGGGAGGAACTGAGGAAGCGCCTCCAATCGAAGAAGTTTGCCGAGTTCATGAGCGCGTACTTTGAGTTGCAGGTCTATTCTGTGCTGCGCCGACTAGGTTGCCGTGTGGAGGTTCATCCCGACTTCGTGGGAACGCAGGGGACGGTTGATTTCGGGGTTACGCATGGCGAAGAAAGCTTCTTCGTGGAAGCGACGGTATGCGGTATTGAGCAAGGGATTCTCCGCTCCAATGCCAACGAACAGGACGCCGTTCGGAAGATTAGAGAAGCAATTCTTTGTCCTCATTCCGACGTGTGGATGGATGCCGAAGGCGAGCTTCTCAAGACGCTCGGAAAAAACCGCCTCATCGGCCCGGTGCAGGAACTTCTGGACTCCTGCTCGCCAGATGCCGTGTTCGGCCTCGAAGAAGTGCACTCGTGGCACAGACCTCGAACTTCGATCCACGAAGGCGATTGGAAGTTGGATATCTCCTTGGCACGACCCATAGGTTCGAACGGCAAGGGCCAAGTGCACGGCCCTAGTCGGGGCGGACCCGTGGACTCCGCTTCGGCGATTTCCAGAGCGCTTTGGAAGAAAGAAAAGGACTGGGCGGAAAAGAAACGCGACGATGCCACATTCGTCATTGCCGTAAACGTCTGCCATTCCGAGTATTGGTCAGATGATGAGCTAGAGGCGATCTACGGCCAGTCTGATCCGATCATCGGTCAAGACAGGTTCTCTCCGTCTCTGTCCCGCGTCGCTGGTGTAGCCGTGATCGGCAACGCGACCTTGGGAGCCGAGAGAGGTGCACCAGTGCGGCTGCATGAGAATCCCGACAGGGGTGCTCCGGAGTGCCTTCAATTCCTTCGACAGGAAACAAGCTTCGGAGAGCTTATCGGGCTGGACTAAAGCCAGTCCGCTTCCAAGACACCAATTCGTTTCTCGCTCATGGACTCGGCGATGATTGCTCCCACCTTTTCCGCCGCTTCGACAAGGTGCTCGTCGGCAAGGTGGGCGTACCCCGCCGTCGTCCGGTGTCTCTTGTGACCGAGCAGCTTGCCGACGAGCGGCAGGTTCTCGCCCGCCATGACCGCCTGGCTGGCGGCGGTGTGCCGAAGGTCATGGAGGCGAAGCCTCCCGAGCTTGGCATGGCCGCAGACCGCGCGCCAACAATTGCGCATGGACTCGTAACCCTTGCCGTGGGCGTAGCTCGGAAACAGGAGCGCATCCGGCTTGCGTGGACCGGAGATCGCCCCGATATGCGCGCGCGCGGCCTCCCCGAGCGGCACCGCGCGCGGCCCGGTCTTCGAATCGCGTAGGTTGAGGGCGTCCTCGCCGATGTCGCGCCAGCGCAGATCGAGCACTTCGCTGCGGCGGCAGCCGGTCAGCGCCAGCAGCCGGATCGCGGCGACGGCCTCGGGCCAGCGCGCTTGGTGATGGTCGAGCGCGCGCCCGAGCCGAGCCAGTTCGTCCGTGTCGAGGAACCGCGCAACTTGCTTGAGCGGGTTCATCGCAATGCCCAGGCACGGGTTGGTGTCGCGCTCGCGCAATCCCCATTCCTCGGCCCGGAACATCATCGCGCGCAGGATTTCCAGCGCGCGGTTGGCCGCGCCGGGCTTGTCCTTGCTCGCCGCGTCGAACCATGCGGCCACGTCCTCCGGGCCGATGCGGTCGATGAGCATCTTCCCGAACGCGGGCAGGATGCGGGCCTTGAGGTAGACGCTCACCGTCTCGCGCCCGGAGGGCTTCCAATGCGGATCGCTGCGCCGCAGGTATTCCTCGGTGAACTCCTTGAAGGTCGGCGCCTGCTTCTCCCGCCGGATGTCGTCGGCGGGATTCCCGCCCGCGCGGATGCGGTCGAGCATGTCGCGGGCGCGGCGGCGGGCCTGGGCCAGCCGCATCGCCCCGTACCGGGCGACGACAACGCGGCGGCTGCGCCCGTCGATGCGGGCCTGCACGATCCAGACCTTGCGGCCCGACGGGTGAATGCGCAGCCCGAAGCCCGGCACGGACTTGTCGAACAGGATGATGTCTTTCCCGCCGGCCTTGCTGTCGCGGGCCAGACGCGCCGTAAGGTCAACCGTTGGCATGATCGCTCCCTCCCCTCGCGCTCCGCGCCCCTGCCGGCCAGGGCCGCATGAATGCGGTTCGATACCCGGTCGGCGGTGGCCGAAACGGACTGGTCCGAAAGGTGGGTGTAGCGTTCGGTCGTCTCGACCAGGGCGTGACCGAGCAGCTTGGCGACCGTCACCATGTCCACGCCGTTCATGGCGGCGGTGGACGCCCACGAGTGCCGGAGGTCGTGAAGCCGCAAGCCGGGCAGACCCGCCTCGTTGCGGATGCGGTTCCACTGGTATTCGATGCCCTGAACATGGGCCGTCGGCGGATGCACCGGAAACAGGAACGGGCAATCGGCGCTGTAGTGCGGAATCGCGTCGATCACGGCCCGCGCGGCGCTCGACAGCCAGACCGTGCGCGGCCCGGATTTCGAGTCGGGAAGGTGGATGCGCTTGCCCCTGATCCGGTCCCATTCCAGCGATACGATCTCACCGAAGCGGCAGCCGGTCAGCATCAGCAGCCGGACGATGGCGACCACGTGCGGGCACCAGAACTCGTCGCGGGTCAGCAAGGCGTTGAGCCGGGCCATTTCCTCGGCGGTCAGGAACCGCTCCAACGGTTTCATCCTGTAGCGCCGGGTGTTCTTGCAGGGGTTGGTGTTGTGGCGGCGGTAGCCCCAAAGCTCGGCCATGTGCATCATCATCGACAGCACCGGCATGGCGCGGTTGGCGATGCCGGGTCGGTCGCTCATGGACGCGAACCAGTCCCGGACCTGCTCGACCGTGATGGCGTCCACGGTCAGACCGCCGAAAGTGGGGAGGATTTCATTGCGCACGATGCGCTTGTTGGAGTCCCGGGTCTTGGGTTTCCAGAGGCGGGCCTGCCGGTCGAGGAATTCCCCGGCGAATGCGACCATCGGATGCCCCGGCGTCCGGGGGCCGTTCCCGGTCTTCGCCGGTTCGATGTAGCTGGCGATCAGCTTGCGGGCCTCGGGGATCGTCATCGAATCAGCGTTGCCGAGCGTGGCGTAGCGGCGTCTCCCGCGCACCATGCCTTCAAGGGCGAAGGTGCGCGCGCCGCTCGGGAAGACGCGCAGCATCAGCCCCTGCACCGCGTCATCGCGGACTTCGAGGCGCTTGTCGCGGGGTCTGGCGGCGCGGACGCGCCGGGCGAAGGTGGATTTCGGTTGGTCGGTCATGTCGCGGCTCCCTGATCGGGCCGCGCGGCTGAGCCGTAGTACAGGAAGCAGCTGCGGCGGCGTTTGGTCGGGGAAGCCGCGCGACGGCGGGGAGCCGTTCTCGCCGTAAGTCGCTGACGTTACAGGCGTTTCCGCCCGTTCAGGCAAGGGCGAGCGCTGGCAGGAAGTGCGCCTTCAGGTGCGTGGAGTATGCGGCGGAACGGTGATCGCGGGGTTTGCCCTACCGTTCGTGAACCCGACTCTTGTCGATTGGGGATGGCTCGTCGGGTTTGGGCTGGCATACGCCGCCGCCGATCTGACCCTGACGGCGACTCGGAACTCGCGACTCGCCAAGCAGATCCCAAGCTCCCCGAACTGCCCGTCCGGAGGCAACTCCGGGCGGGCTTGTGCATTTTCGGAATGAGCCCGTACATACCCAATTGGCCACGACGGCTTGAGAATCCGCACAGACTTCCCTATATAGATCATAACCAACGCACTGGAAGGAACACATGGCCGAATTCAGAACCCTTGCAAGCACCGCGCGTCCTGCCGTTGAAGTCAACCAGGTACTGCGCAACACCTACATTCTGCTGGCGTTCACGGTGGCGTTCGCCTGCGTCACCGGAACCGTAGCGGCAGCGTTGAACGTGCCGTTCTTCGGCGGGATGGCCGGTTTCATCGTCTATCTTGTCGGTTTCTTCGGCCTGTCCTACTTGGTCAACAAGACGGCGAACAGCGTCTGGGGCCTGTTCTGGACCTTCATGTTCACCGGCTTCATCGGTTTCGTCGCCGGACCGATCGTCAGCTACTATGCCGCGGTTCACCCCGGTGTGGTCGCGCAGGCGCTCGGCGTCACGGCGGCCACGTTCTTTGGCCTTTCGCTCTACACGATCACGACCAAGAAGGATTTCTCGTTCCTGCGGTCGTTCCTCGTGGTCGGGTTCTTCGTCGTAATCGGCGTCATCATCTGCTCGTTCTTCTTCGATCTCTCGGCATTCGCCGCAGCGCTCTCCGGCATGATGGTGCTGATCGCCTGCGCGCTCATGCTGTATCAGACGAGCGCGATCGTGCTCGGCGGCGAAACGAACTACATCATCGCCACGAACAACCTGTTCGTCTCGATCTACCTGTTGTTCATGAACCTGCTGAGCCTGTTCGGCATCATGGGGGGCGACGACTAGACGAGCAAGGGTTGCTTCGGCAACCGCCGCCGCTCAGATCTGGGTCAATTGCCGGTAGGCTTTCTGCAGGGCTGCCGGCAAACCCTCCGTTTCCTCGATCACCATGTAGTGCGTTTCGGGACACATCCGACGCAGATAGTCGTGGCCGGACCGGTCGACGGTCACGCAAAAAGTGTGGATTCCCGCGCGCTCAGCTTCCTCCAGCGCCTTCGCCGTATCGCGCACCCCGTATTCGTGGTTGCCGCGCTCAGGTCCGTAGTCGCAATCCTGCGGGAACCCGTCGCTCACGATCATCAGCACCTTCAGCGCGGCGCCGGCAGCGGCGAGCTTTCCCGCCGCGTGGCGAATCGCCGGACCCATCCGGGTGCTGCGCTTTGGCTTCATCGCCGCAATGGCGTCAAGGGTCCGGCGGCGAAAGGGTTCATCGAACTCTTTCGCGACATGAAACTCGATACAGTCTTTCCCGTACCCCGAGAAACCGTAGACGCCGTATTCGTCCCCGATGCCCTCGAGCGCAGTGGCCATCAAGGCAACGGCTTCCTTCTGAATGTCGATGATGCGCCGGCTCTCTGCCGGCGAGGGCGGCCTGTCCGCAGACGCATCGTCGTCATCGAACCACGGGTCGCGAAGGTCCTGTGGCGCAGTGTCGTTGGTCGGAGGTTCCGCCGCTTCGACGGGATCGTCAGTGGACGCGGACAGGTCGACCAGGAATGCGGCGCCGACGTCGCGGCGCGCACGCTTGCGCTGGCTGTACACCCGATCGTCCGGTGAGACGCCGGCGCGCAGGTCAGAGCGAACGTCGACCAATGCGCCCAGGTCCAGCTCGTCCCCATCGGCCACCTTGCGTATTCGCTGGTAGCCGATCGGCCGTATCTGCTCGAAACGTCGCCGCACCGCCCGCGCGTAGGGGCGAACGGATCGCATGAGACCGCGCCCACCGTCGTCCGCGGCATCCCTGGGATCGATTTCTATTTCGAACAGCCGGCACCAGGCTTTCCTGTAGCGCCGTTCGAGGCAGTCCCACTCGTCGTAGAGGAAACTGCGCGCATCGACGGGCGACGCGCCGAATCGATGCCGCAGTTCGGAACGCTCCGAGTCGATCCGGCGCTGCAAATCGTCCCGCGCGCGCACGAGATCCTGTCCGACTTGACGAACATCGCCGTCGCCCTTCCCTTGCCCAACCTTGACTTGATCGCCACTCGACAACTCGACAACTTCCATCGCAGACACCTCGGCGTTGGCGTCGTCGAGTTCCCTTTCCCAGTCTTCGAGGCGAGCCTCCCTCTGGGCCCACTCCATGTGCCCGGGAAACGCACCGTCCCCGGATTCCTCGACGTCGACGGCGAACATGCCGTAGCACTCGATCACCGCTTCCGCGGTGTCGTACACCGTCGCGTCCGGCGCGCACACGCGATCAATCACCGGGCGCAGGAAGTCGACCGGCGCATCGCGGTGTGGGTCCAGCGCCGCCTTGTACTTGCGCGCCCCGGGATACCTTCGCAGGGTCTGCGCCTCAACCCGGGCCGACTCGATCACATGGAACAATGATCGGGCCGCCGGCGGCGCATCGAAGTGATTGAAGAATAGCGTCAGGTCCGATTCGCGGTGGACCGGGGGCGGGGGACGGGCGGCGAGCCCCGGGATTCGGGCCCGGGCGCGGTCGATATCGAAGGCGAACGTGCCAAACTCGCGAAACCCGAGCTGCACCAGCACGCGCAGCCGGTATATCGCGGCATTCAGCGTCTCGTCGTCGAAGATATCGATGCGAGCGGGCAGGTATACGCCGGGGTCGGCGGCGTCCTCGTCGCCCACCTTGAGATGGCAGTGGCGACCAGCGATCCCCTCCGCGAACAACGCGAGGGGGCGTTCTACGTCGGCAAGGTCGACCACGCTTGAGCTAGGGCAGGATCATATCGACGATGTCGGCGACCGCTTTCTGCACGTTCGCATCGTCGGACACCGTCTGCACGATCGCGATTTCCGCGGCGCGGCGCGGGTCGATGCCGCCCCGGATGAGTTCTCCCGCGTATATCAGGAGCCGGGTGCTCACGCCCTCCTCAAAACCGTGTTCGCGCAAGTTGCGCACCTTGACGCCGATGGCCGCGAGCCGATCCGCGATATCCGCGGCAACGGCGGATTCATGCGCGATGATTTCCGCCTCGGCATCGCTTTCCGGGTAGTCGAAGCTCAAGGAGACAAACCGCTGCCGCGTGCTCGTCTTCAAGTCCTTGAGGACGCTCTGATAGCCGGGGTTGTAGGAGATCACGAGCAAGAAATCGTCATGCGCGACGAGCAACTCGCCGGTCTTGTCGATCGGCAGCATGCGGCGGTGGTCGGTAAGCGAATGCACCAGCACGGTGGTGTCCTTGCGCGCTTCCACGATCTCATCCAGGTAACAGATGGCGCCGGAGCGCGCGGCCTGGGTCAACGGCCCATCCCGCCAAACGGTCTCGTCGCCGCGCAGGAGGTACCGCCCGACCAGATCGGTGGCCGTCAGATCCTCATGGCAGGAAACCGTGACCAGAGGCACGGCAAGATCGCCCCTCGGTCCATCGGAGGTCTCGTAGAGCCGCCACGTCATGTGCTCGACGAAGCGGGTCTTGCCACATCCCGTCGGCCCTTTCAGGAGTACCGGCAGACGGCTGTGGTAGGCGGCCTCGAATACCTCTACCTCATCGGCGAGCGGCAGGTAGTACGGCTCGCTCACCCGGGATAGAACGCGTCGCGCCCGTTGATGTAATTGCGAAACGACTGCGCCGGGTTTCGATTCACCAGGTTCCGCATGTACATGGGGTGCCGGAGGCTCCGGACCTCGTGTTCGAGTTCCGCCAGGGTTTCGCCGGAATCCGGGTCGACGATGGCCTGGAAGCGATACTGGTGCTGATCCGTCTCTTCCGTCACCAGATTTCGCTCGAGCAGGAAATCGTGCGGACTGGAGAAGTCCGATACGTAAATGGCGATGTGGTGTCCGTCGTAGCCTGAAATCTCCTCCGTCGTCTCGTTGTAGATCAGCCGTTGATCGAGTCCCGTGGACACTTCGACGCACCGGCCCCCCTCGTTCTCAAGCACCTCTGCGGGCGCGAGGAATACTTCCCGGTAGAAATCGGCGATACCCTCCGCAACGCCGGGAGATACGTCCATTTGCGCATACGCGATGCCGAGGTAAATGCCGGGAAACGCTTCCGGAGCGTAGGCGCGAATGGCGTTGCCCCATGGACAGGTGACGGCGACGTGATCGTTCTTCTCCGAGAACTCGAATTGCGTACCGGCCAGCAGTTCCGAAACGGATTGCAGGCGCCGCTTCAGGTCGTCGAGGTCCGGAACGACAACGCCGATGTGGCCGCGCCATTTCTGGGCCGTGCTCTTCGGCAGGTGGAACTGCTGCGCGCCGGCGTTGATCCACATGTTGCGGGTGCCGAAATCGACGTAGGGATCCCGGGTAAAGCCGAGCCCCGTGACGTAAAAAAGCGCCGCGACCTGCTGGTCCGGCACGGTCAGGTTGATGTGCTCCATGTTGAGCACATTGCCGACGTTCTCTTCGCTGCGATTGAACTCTTTCGCTTCTGCCATAGGTTGTTGTCCTCGCGTTCCTCCGCGGCGCCTCGCCACGTTGATTGACCTTCTTCGACCGGTTCAAACGAGTATAGCCCACAGTCCATCGGCCAATTGTGAACCAGAGACGCCGCTCACCGACTGGCTGTCAGTACCGCCCAATCGCGTTGAAATCCAGCTCGACCGACAGATCATTTCGCTGACCGATGACCTTGATGAACCCCATTTCGGCCAGCCGGGCCAGCTCTCGGGAAAACGTGCGTCTGGTCACCGCGTCATAGATGGCATTGACGTATGGCTCACGCACCAAGTCGGAAATGGGAATCCGTTTTGACGGCTCATCGGCGAACGGGTCCGTCGGTTCCGTCACGCCAACCAGATGTTCCAGCAACCGGTATTCACGTTGATTGATGACGCGACGACGGGGACCGATACGCTTGCCAAGCGCCGTCACCAGCGTGTTCCGATAGATGACGCGGTTGAGTTTGGTCTTGATGAAGTTGTTGATCCCCTTCAGCTCACCGGCGAACCCTTCGAGGCCAAACATCACAAACTCACCAAGTTCGAAAGGCTGCCTTCGCCTGCTCTTCTGCAGGAGGAGCTTGTATCGGTCCCCGTTTCGATAGAAATAGTTCGACAGGCCGTAGAATCCGAAGACGTTATACCCACCTTGGAAAAGTATCCCCGCCTCGACAAGTCTTGAGACCCGTCCGTTCCCGTCGCCAAAGGGGTGGATCGTGACGAGGAAGAAGTGCGCCAGCAGCGCGCGCAAGACGGGATGCATCGCCTGAAGCGCACCGGAGTTGATGAACTCTATGAATTCGTGCATGAGCGCGGCGAGCCTCTCCGGTGGCGCTCCGCGGTGGACGCCTCCCAGTGCTTCGGTACCCACAACAACCGAGTGCTCTCTCAACTTTCCCGGCGTGTTGCTTTGCTCATCCGAGCCGACTGTGTTGAGCCGGTGCATTCGCATGATGTCAGCGTACGATATCGGTCGCTCCGTTGGGCCGAATCGTTGCTTTGTCCAGTCCTGGGCTCGGCCCGCGTTCCGCACTTGCAGCTGTTCCCTGGATTGTCGTTGTGGTTGCTCTCCCGTCTGCTCAAGCTGTTGACCCACTTGTGCCTCTGACAAGGGGTTTCCCTCAAGCGCCGTCGTGCCGTGGATGGCCCTCACGCGATTCAGCTGATCCAGGCTGTCCCTCCATTCCGGTGGAAGAACCAGGTTCAGCGCGGCCTCCTTGTACGCTTCAATCTGCACCAGAAGAGCCCCCATGCTCCTCTGATCCAGACGGTAGTCGAAACTGAATCGGTCCCAGTCCAGCTATCACTCCCTATTGTGCAGTTTATTTGACATGCTATTTGACACTTCAATCGTTTGAATTTCAATATAAATTGGAATAATAACCACGTTAATTGACATACAATTAGTCGTCAATTTTGGCACTTGGTCAAACGGGACGTAGAGCCTTAGTCGTGCTCGGTGTAGGCTCAGGAGCACTGACTTCTCGAGGAGCATGCGCATGTTGTATCGACCTTTCGGCAGTACGGGCCTCGACGTGTCCGCGATCGGTTTCGGATGCTGGGAACTGGGGGGCAGCTACGGGCGAATCGACGAGTCCGACGTCATCGCCGCTATCCACAAGGCGCTCGATGTCGGCATCAACCTGTTCGACACGGCCGAAGGCTATGGTTTCGGTCGGTCCGAAAGCATTCTCGCCAAGGGCCTCGGGTCCCACCGGGACGACATCATACTGGTCAGCAAGTTCGGCATCGGCTACGGCGGAACCGGCAAGACGTCGAGAGACTCCACGCCCGAACGCATGACGCAATCCATCGAGACGACTCTCAAGGCGCTGGATACCGACCATCTCGACGTGTACCTCGTGCATTGGCCGGACCGCGACACGCCGTTCGAGGAAACGATGCGCGGCCTCGATGACTTGGTCCAGCAGGGAAAGACGCGTTTCGTGGGCGTCTCCAACTTCAAGCAAGCCGAGATCGCCGACTGCATGGCCGCCCGCCGCGTGGATGTCGGACAGTACGGATACAACCTGTTTGACCGGCGCCTCGAAGCGGAGGTGTTCCAGTACTGCGGGGAGCACGACGTCGCGATGATGGTCTACGGCCCGCTGGCCCACGGTCTGCTGACGGGCACGTTCAGCGCCGACACGCGGTTCAACGAGGGAAGGGACTGGCGTTCGCGCGGGGATGCCTTCAACCTGCCGCTGTTCACCGAGGAGAACTTTCCGCGCAACCTGGCCGTGGTGGAGGAACTGAAGGCCCTGGCGGCAGAACGCGGGATGGCGATCTATGAACTCGCCCTGGCATGGGTCTTGAGGAATCCCGTGGTGGGCGTGGCGCTGGTCGGCGCGCGCACCCCATTCGAGGTTGAAGCGAACATGCACGCACCCGAACGCACGCTGTCCGACGAGGACATGGAGATGATCGAGGGTGTCTTCGCGAAGCACGGCGTGGACACGCGACCGGACATCTGGATCGACTGACACGGCCTGATTCGTTGCTGCATCGTCGATGTGTTCGCAGAGGAACCGCAAGTGCTACGACTCCGGCTCCCCCGCGCGAAACGTCCAATAGGAATTCAGCAGGTAGTTGCAGATGGTGGCGGGAATGATCCCGCAGCCCTGCAGCACCACGGGCGCGGCGTCGGGGAACAACATCGAAAGCAGGACAAAGGTGGCGTAGCTCAGCCCCAGTGTCGTCAGCGAAACCAGGTTGTACTTCAGGCCCCGGATGCGCCCGCGCCCTGTCATCGCGCGATCGGCGAAGGTCCAATAGTTGTTGAGCAGGAAGTTCGAGACGATGGAAAGCTCGATCGCGATGGGCGACGCCAGGAACTTGTGCACACCGAGTCCGAGGGCGAGCTGGAATGACCCGAGATTCACCAGCACGCCGGACAGCCCGACCAGGGAGAACTTGAGAAACGTCTTGTATCCGGCGACGCGCATCCACCAGACGCTGTAGAAGAACTCGATCAAGTCCCCGATACCCAGCTTGGTCTGGCCCCGTTCTCGATCGCGAAAGTAGATCGGCTCTTCCACGATCCGCGCGCCGGACTCGATCAGCCGATGCAGCAACGCGATCTGAAACGCGTAGCCTTGCACCCGAATGCGCTTCACATCGATTGCCCTTAACGCGGCGGCTGAAATCGCCTTGAAGCCCGAAGTGCAATCGTGAACCGTCACGAGACCCGCGATTCGACGCGCCAGGTAGTTGCCGCCCCGGGACAGGACGCGGCGTCCGACGCTCCAGTCCCGGTCCACCGCGCCCCCGGAGATGTACCGGCTTCCAATCGCGGCATCCGCCCCGTCCGCCAGGCGAGCCAGCAGCTTTTTCGCGTCCGCGGGATCGTGGGAAAAGTCCGCATCCATCTGCACGACGACTTCGGCGCCGAGCGAGTCCACGGCATGCGAAATACCCCGCACATACGCGGCGCCCAACCCCCGCCGCTTGCCTTCGAGCAGATGCACGCGGGAGTCCCGCTCCGCAAACTCCCGGACGCGGTCTGCCGTGCCGTCCGGACTCTCGTCGTCGACGATCAGGAACCTTGTCTCCTCGCCCGGATATTCCGAGGCGAGGCGCGCGAGGAGCAGCGACACGTTCGGTGCTTCGTTGTACGTCGGGATGACGAAGCAGACGCGGGGAGCGGTCACTTGCGAAGTGTCTTTCATCTAAGCGTTGTTGTTACGACAAGAACCCTGAAGCCGGCCGCCCGCCGTTTCCCCGCGTCCCAACGTGTCACCCTACAGGTTCGGCGCGCGGACATGGCGAGCCTCTTGCAACCTATTGTAAGCGCCGTCCACAGCGGCCCACAGGTCGGATCGCAAATACGCCTGGTTCAACGCATAGGTGGCGCCAGATTCAAGCAAACGCCTGCGCAGAAGCGACATCGGCACCGTCAGCGGGACGCGGCCCCGCCGATAGGCGTCAACCAGACCCGCGAGTTCTTTCCTGTCACCGACTCCGCGTGCGACGTATCCCTGCAAATGCGCCAGCACATTGGTGTGGCCAGCCCGGGAAGCGGGCCGCGATAGCGCGCGCAGCAAATCGCGAATGTAAGGCTCGGCCACACTGTCCGCGGCACCGGAAAGGTCAGAGAGAGAATTCCCGAGCTGCCGGTAGGCCGGCACGTCGTGCGCCATCACCAGGTACTTGTACGCGGTGTGAAAGGCGATGAGTCTCGCGGCGGTCATACCCTGGGCGTTGGTTCGCCGCCAATGCGCGTAGACGAGGGTACGCAACACGAAGTTCGCGCCTGCCGCGGGATCGAATAGCTGCCCGCCCTCCACCACAGGCAGCGCGGGCAGTCTGCGCAAGACCTGCGCCGCGTACACGCCGCGAGCCTCGCCCAGGGTGTTGCCATTGAACAATTCGACACCGCTTAGCCCGCAGCTTGGCGATCTCTGCATGAAGACGTAGCCATCGACCTCATCGAGCGCCGGCAACTGGCTGTCCGCATAGGCGCGCAATTGGGCCGTCACGTCGGTCGGCGACCCGGAACCGCCCGATTCGTCTCCGAACACCCTCGCCCGGGGCGCATCGGGATCGCCCACCAGGCGAATCGGATCCCGCGGCACGCCAAGGCCGATGCCCACTTCCGGGCATATGCCCCGAAACACGTACAGGCCATCGAGCGCCGCGTGCGGCAGCGCCTCGCGTTTGTCGCCGCCGTCGTACCTGACATGGGCACCCGTAAGGCATTCGCTCACCGCGACCGTCAGTGGCGGTCCGGGAAAAGGCGGTAGTTCTTTGGCATCCATCAGTGCAACGCGTCATGCAGCCTTGTTCCCAGCGGGATGGACACCGGGAGTACAATTCCCAAGACACTCATGCATGCGAGGCATCTCGACGTGGGCCTTTTTGCCAAGTTGACGGAGAAACCCTGGTTGCCAGACCGGACGGGTGTGGCGCAATTGCGCACCGGCGGATTCACGGCGCACAACAGGAAGGTCGCGCTGGTGATCTTTCTGGCAGTCGTCGGCGTTCTGTTCTCACTGTTCATCGCCGCGTACCACATGCGCCTCGAGTTCTCGACGGATTGGGTCGCAATGCCCGAACCAACGCTACTCTGGTTCAATTCCTGCGTACTCATTGTCGCCAGCGTCGCTTTCGAACGGGCACGTGCCGCCGTCGCCCGAAGCGATGTCGTGCGCGGTCGAACCGCATTCCTCGTCGCCGGCGCATTGACGATCGTATTCCTCATCGGCCAGTTGGTCGTGTGGCACCAGGTCGTCGACCTCGGATATTACGCCCAAACCAATCCCGCCAACGGATTCTTCTTCGTCCTCACCGGCGTACATGCCGTACATCTCCTCGGCGGACTGTTCGCATGGTGGCGCGCGGCGCACCGAATGTATCGGACCGCCGATATCCGCGACGCGCGGGTCAGCGTGGATCTTTGCGCGATGTACTGGCACTTCCTGCTCCTGGTCTGGCTGGGCATGTTCGCGATGCTCCTGAACACCTGACAACAACGGAACGCGACATGGGTAACGTCGTGGCAATTCGCGATATCGAACGGCTCGAACTCGATATCGAAGGCATGACCTGCGCCGCCTGCGTCACCCGCCTGGAGAAGGCGCTCTCCCGGGTGTCGGGCGTTCGCGATGTCACGGTGAACCTCGCCCTGGAACGGGCATCGCTCGAGATCGAGACCAGCGCGACGGGTGTCGAGACGCTCGCCGACGCCGTGAATGGCGCCGGTTTTTCCATTGGGCGGGACAGCATGGCGTTCGCGGTCGGGGGCATGACCTGCGCCGCCTGCGCAACGCGAGTGGAGAAGGCGCTGCGCCGCATCCCCGGCGTGCTTGAAGCGAGCGTGAACCTCGTGGCGGAACGCGCGAACATCGACATCATCAGGCGCCAGGTACGGTCAGAAGACGTGGCGACCGCGTTGCGGCGGGCCGGATATTCCGCCGACTTCGATCCTGCCGAGCCAGAGGCGCAAGTCCAACTCGACGAGGCAAAGGCCGCCAACGAGCGGCGTATCGTCGTCCTTTCCGCGGCACTCACCACGCCACTCGTCCTCGGCATGTTGTTCCAGGTACTCGGCTACGAGGACCTGCACGTGATGCCCGCGTTCGAAGTCCTGATAGCGACACCGATACAGTTCGTCATAGGCGCGCGTTTCTACCGCGGCGCGTTCAATGCCCTGCGCGGCGGATCGGCGAACATGGACGTGCTCGTGGTTCTCGGCACGACCGCCGCGTATGGATTCAGCTGGTACCTGCTCCAGACCCTCGGCGAGGAAGCTGGCGGCCAGCTCTACTTCGAAGCGTCCGCGGTCATCATCACCCTGGTGCTGCTTGGCAAATACCTGGAAAACAGGGCGAAACGCGGCACGACGAGAGCGATTCGCGCGCTGATGGAACTGCGGCCGCCGACGGTGCGCGTGGAACAGGCCGACGGGACGATAGTGGAGACCGGCATAGCTCGAGTGGACAGCGGCGACATGGTGGTCGTGCGTCCCGGAGAGCGGATTCCGGTGGATGGCGAGGTCGTGGACGGCGCCAGCGATGTCGATGAATCCCTGGTCACCGGAGAAAGCGTGCCCGTGCCAAAGACCGCCGGCGATACCGTCACCGGCGGCGCCATCAACGGCGCCGGCTTGCTGAAGGTGCGAGCGACCACCGTGGGCGAGGACTCCACGCTCGCGCGGATCGTGCGCCTGGTGGAAAACGCGCAGGCGGGCAAGGCTGCCGTGCAACGCCTGGTAGACAGGATCAGCGCGGTCTTCGTCCCCACCGTCATCGTCATCGCGCTCGGCACCTTCGTTGCCTGGATCGCCGTCTCCGGCGATGCGGAGCAATCACTCATCGCCGCGGTGTCCGTGCTCGTCATTGCCTGTCCCTGCGCCCTGGGCCTGGCGACGCCCACCGCGATCATGACCGGCACCGGGGCGGCCGCGCGCGCTGGCATCCTGATCAAGGATGTGGATGCCCTCGAGCAGGCGCACCACATCGACACGGTCATATTCGACAAGACCGGCACGCTGACCGAGGGTCGACCCCGCGTCGCGCGAACATTTGCGGGGACTGGCGACGACCAGCACCTGTTGACCGTCGCCGCTTCCGTTCAGCAGGGCAGTGAGCACCCGCTGGCGCGCGCGATCACGGAACATGCAAGCGAGGTCGGACTGACGATGCTGCCATTGCGCGAATTCGAGGCCGTGCCCGGCTCGGGCGCGCGCGGCATCGTGAACGGGACGCTCACCTGCCTCGGCAACGCGGAGTTCATCGCAGAGCACGTCGCCATCGACGCCGCTTCACGCGCGAGGGCGCGGGACTGGGAGCGCGAAGGCACCACTGTCGTTTTCGTCGCCGAATCCGGCCGTCTGCTCGGTCTCATCGGCATCGATGACCCCGTAAGAGACACCGCCCCGGCTGCGATCGATGCGCTGCGCGACATCGGCGTGCGCGCAACCGTGCTGTCAGGCGATTCTGAGACCGTAGTCCGGCGCGTTGCCGAATCGGTGGGAATCAACGACGCCGAGGGCGGCGTACGACCGGACCAGAAGGCACGGATCCTCGAGGAAATGACGGCTGGCGGACGGATTGTCGGCATGGTTGGAGACGGTATCAACGACGCGCCGGCGCTGGCGTCGGCAAATGTGGGGTTCGCCCTGGGCGCGGGCACGGACATCGCCATGGAAACCGCGGGGGTGACCCTCATGCGGTCGGATCCGCGCATGGTCGCCGGTGCCATCAGCGCAAGTCGCGCGACATTTCGCAAGATCAAGCAGAACCTGTTCTGGGCCTTCGCCTACAATGTGGTCTGTATTCCGCTGGCGGCGCTTGGGCTTCTGAGCCCGACGATCGCGGCGGCCGCGATGGCTCTCAGCAGCGTCAGCGTGGTCGGAAATTCGCTGCTGTTGCGCCGTTGGCAACCGTAATTCGCTTGAGGGAGTTATGCATCACCTGGAGATCGAGATCGAAGGCATGCAATGCGACGGCTGCGTCGCCAGTGTGCAGAGGATCCTCACGAGCCGCCCCGGCGTCAGCACGGCACAGGCGCACCTCGACACCGGAATTGTCGCCATCGACTTCGATCCATCCATGATCGACCGCTCCGGACTGGAAGCCGCCATCGAGGATGCCGGATTCGATATAGCGGCGGGCTAAACGGGCACAACACCACCCATCGGACCGAATCCCGGCGTGCGATCAGTGGTGTCCACCGCGGCCGGGGAACGCGTCCTGACCGCGCCAGAACACATCCGCGTGCGCGAGCGCCATCATGAACCACATCAGGTTGTGGGATGAAATGTTCAGGGGGCCCAGACTGTAGTTGATGTGCGTCCCCGTCGCGGCGAGAAGGCCGAAGAGCAGGAATGCTATGGGCCAGACGCGAGGGTAGATGTACTTCAGCATGCGGATTCCAATTTCTGCCAGCGAAGCGGCGAAGCATAATTTAGCCCGCATATTGCACCAAGGGCCGCGATGATCGCGCAGGATTTTGCCCGCAGGCGCGTGCTCGGGAGCGGAAGCATAGCCGCCGCTTATGGTGTAGCGACCACGTGCGCGCCTGCGGGCAAAAGACCAGCGAGGGCGCGGCCAGCGTGATTTGTTTCCGGTAGAAGCTCTGCAAAACGCAAATAACCTACTGAAACAAAACAATATTAAATTTATCAACAAGCGGCTTGGTGCAATATGCGGGCTAGCCCCGCACAACGAGGCACCCCGCCAGGTCAAATTGGTGATGCGCGTTTCCTGGCTCGATGATGGTCAGCGAGTTGCGCTGGACGAGTTCAACCAGGTTTCGGCAATGATCAACGCGGCTGTCTCGTGGCTGCCCCCGCGCTGGACCGCCTCAAACGTCGACAGTCGCTCATCCACGAATTCGACACCGATGTCGTAGCGGCGTTGCAGCCTGGCGCCGAAACGTCGAGCGGCTTCGGACATGTCGCTCTCGCTGTCGTCCATATTGAGCGGCAGTCCGACAACGAATCCTTCCGGTCGCCACTCGCGCACCAATGTATCGAACCGGTCCCATACCGGAATTCCGTCGCGGGCCTTCATCGTGGAAATGGCCGTGGCAGTGCCGTGGCGACGCTCCGCAACGGCGACACCGATGTATTTCAATCCGAAATCGAACGCCAAGTGAGGCATCGGGCTTCACCCATCCATGCCAGGCAGCCGATCATACGCTCTGAGAGGTTGCCCAGCGATGCGTGTTTCTGGTATCCCGAATCCATGCAGATCCCTACGTCGAGTCGACGCCAATGCCATTGATCGATTTCGTCATCAACGGCGAGCCCCTCCACGTGGACGCGAACCCGGATGTGCCGCTGTTGTACGTGCTTCGCAGTCTCGGAACGCCAGGACCGAAGCTGGGATGCATGGCCGAGCAATGCGGGGCCTGCCGTGTCCTGGTCGACGGTGAACCGGTCTATAGCTGCACGACACCGGTGATCCAGATGCGCGGTCGTTCCATCGAGACAGCGGCGGGGATCGACTCGCCCGTTCGGCAGACGCTCGTGGCCGCCAACGCGACGCAATGCGGCTACTGCCTGCCCGGCATCGTCGTCGCCGCCGAGGCGCTGTTTCGCCGCAATCCGCGACCGTCCCGGAAAGAGATCGAAGACGCCCTCGATGGTCAACTCTGCCGGTGCGGTTCCCATCCGCGGGTCTTGCGTGCCCTTGGGGCCGTTCCCGAAAACGCACCGCAACCGTTGCGCTGGATGTCACCGGTCAAGGAAGGCTTGAAGCTGCCGTCGCCGCTCAAGGCCGCGCCATCCCTGGATCGCTGGATTGCCGTCGAGCCCGGCCGGATCCTCGCCATGACCGGCAAGGTCGAACTCGGGCAGGGAATCCTGTCGGCATTGCGGCTGATCGTGGCGGAGGAGCTCGATGTCGATGTTGAACGCGTCCGCATGGTTACTGCGCAGACCAGCGTGACACCCAACGAAGGGTTCACCGCGGGATCGATGTCGCTGGAATCCAGCGGCGCCGCACTGCGCCAGGCCGCAGCCTGGGCGCGCCGTCTCATGCTGTCCGCAGCCGCTCGGGAACTGGGTGTTTCCGCCGATGCCCTGACCGTTGCTGACGGTCAGATCACGGCGCCCGGCGTCAACCAGCCAATGGACTATTGGCGCGCGCATCACGGGAGATTCGACTTCAAGATAGTCGAGGCGACGCCCGAAAAGAACCCGGCGGACTACTCCCTCGTCGGCCGGGGGCGCCAGCCACGTCCGGATGTGGATCGCAAGTCACACGGCGACCACGTGTTCGTGCAGGACCTTCGAGGTGACCTGTACGCGCGCGTGGTGCGGCCACCGTCGCTGAACCACCGGCTGGAGCGACTCGATATCAGTCTTGCATCGCCGGCAGAACTCGTGGTCGATGGCAGTTTTATCGCCGTGGCGCATCCCGACGAATACACGGCAAGCGCGCTCGCGGACAGGGTGCGCCAGCGCGCGGCGTGGCGACAGGAAAGAGAGATCAGAACCGACGGAACGCTCAACGAACACCTGGTCCATCATGGCACCGATCCTTCTTCGGGGAGCGCGAGGGCGGATGCCTCGCATGGAACAAACGTCTCCGGGGAGCGCCAGCGACCCGGGGCGGTCGATCCATGGGCGCCGAGCGGGGCCGGGCCGGAGCCTTCAGCCGGGGAGCGCGAGGGGGAACCCCTCGCAAGAAAACAGCCTTCAGCCGGGGAGCGCGAGGGGGAACCCCTCGCAAGGAGAAAACCGGAGCCGAAGGCACCGGCTGCGGGGCACTCGCAAGTAACAGACCAGGGCCAGGTGCTGGCCACCTATTCCCGGCCCTTCATCATGCACGGTTCGCTCGCCCCTTCGGCAGCATCCGCCAGGTTCGACAACGGCGGCTTGAAGATTCTCTGCGCCAGCCAAGGCATAGAGCCGCTGCGCGGAGTCCTTGCCCGTGTGCTCGACATGCCTCTCGATGACGTCACCGTATCCCACGTCGAAGGTTCGGGCTGCTACGGTCACAACGGTGCCGACGACGCCGCGCTCGACGCGGCCCTCGTCGCCCGCGCTCTGCCCGGACGCGAGATCGTCGTGCAGTGGCGTCGCGAAGACGAGCATGCGTTCGAGCCTTACGGTCCCGCGATGCGCATCGATCTGGCGGCGAACATCAGCAAATCGGGCGGGATACTGGATTGGCGTCATGATGTCTGGAGCTTTCCTCACGGCGGACGGCCATCGCCAGCCAACCCGGGAGTAGATCTCCTGGCGGCCTGGCACCTGGCGCAGCCGTTCGAGGCTAGCCATGACGTGGCGAGGTCACTCACGTCATCCGGGATGGACCGGAACGCCGAACCGCTGTACCGGTTTCCACGACAACAGATTGTCAGCCACCCGGTAGCGAACTCTCCCCTGCGAACCTCCTCGTTGCGCAGCCTGGGAGCGCAAATGAACGTATTCGCCATCGAGTCCTTCCTGGACGAACTCGCCTTCGCCGCCGGCCTCGATCCAGCGCAGATTCGTCGGCAACACCTGGCCCACGACAGCCGGGCCACACGGGTGCTCGATGCGGTGCTCGACCTGTCTGGCGGACTACAGGGCCCGCGCGGCATGGCCATGGCCCGTTACAAGAACCTCCAATGCTGCGTTGCGGTCGTCGTCGAGGCCACGGTTTCCGACGACGCTTCAGTTGCGGTTTCGCGGGTCTGGATCGCCGCCGACGCAGGGCGGACGGTGGATTCCGACGGCCTGGTCAATCAGCTCGAAGGCGGTGCAGTACAAGCCCTGTCCTGGTGTATGAAGGAATCGGTGGCTTTCGATGTCGAAGGGGTAACCAGCATCGATTGGGACAGCTATCCGATTCTGCGCTTCAGCGACGTCCCACGTATCGAAACGGTCATCCTGGACTATCCCGGACTCGATCCACTCGGCGCAGGGGAGGCCACGATGGGTCCCGTTTCCGCTGCCCTCGCCAACGCCGTATTCGCCGCTGCGGGCGTTCGCGTGAGAGACCTGCCGATGACCCCCGCCCGGCTGCGCGAGGCCGCGGCAAGGAGTTAGGCATTCGGCGCCAACAACCTGTCGCGGGCCAAGCGACAAGATCGACGGGATGGTAGGTGGGCTTGGGCGGGCGCAAAACATGGCGCCCGGTATGTCGCTGGCGCTGGTTCAGGCGTTGCCCGATTGGCCCGACATCAGCGAAAAGTCGATGCCGAGGGCTTTCGCAGCCGTGTCGAGGCGTTCTTCAAACGGCACGTCGAAGATCAGCGCCTTCGATCCACGACAGGTCAACCAGGTGTTGGCTTCCAATTCGCCTTCAAGCTGGCCGGAGCCCCAGCCGGCGTATCCGAGCGCCACCACGAATCGGCTCGGCCCTTCGCCCCGACCGATAGCCGCGAGCATGTCTACTTCTGCGGTGAGCGACAGACCATCTCCGACGGCAACGCTTTTTTCGACTCGAACATCGTCGCTGTGCAGGATGATGGCAGCATTGCGCTGCACCGGTCCGCCCTCCAGGACCACCGCCTCGACATCGGCCGTATTCGGCAACTCGAGCTGTTGCAGGACATCCCCCACCGTCAGCTTGAGCGGCCGGTTTACGACGATGCCCATGGCGCCCTTTTCGTTGTGGTCGCAGACGTAGGTGATCGTGTCCCTGAAGTAGTCCCCGCCATGAGCAGGTTCGGCATTGCCAACAGGAATTGGTTCTTGACGCGCTCTGCCTTCATACATCGATCATACGCTCTGGGCAGGGACGTTGCCTTGTCGAGCGCGTCTTGCGAGACTGGCGTAACTCCCACGTTCCATGGAGCCGAAGGCGTCGGCTGTGGGGCACGTTTACGGATAGCGAAGCCGATTGCATGGCAATTCTGCGATCAACAATCGATACAGAAGACCCGTCCTTCAAGGACAATGCGGAACACAACCGCGCCTTGAGCGGCGCGCTGCGCGAACTGGCGGGCCACATCGCCCTCGGGGGCGACGAAAGATCGAGAAACCGACACATCGGCCGCGGAAAGCTGCTGCCTCGGGATCGCGTAAACGGACTCCTGGACCCCGGTTCGCCGTTCCTCGAAATCGGACAGTTGGGCGGCCACCAGCTTTACGACGACGAGATCCCTTCAGGGGGCATCATCACCGGCATCGGCCGCGTCGAGGGCAAGGAGTGCATGGTCGTTGCAAACGACGCGACGGTGAAGGGCGGCACCTACTATCCCATCACGGTCAAGAAGCACCTGCGCGCGCAGGAAATCGCGCTCGAAAACCACCTCCCGTGCGTGTACCTGGTGGATTCCGGCGGCGCGTTCCTGCCGCTGCAGGCGGATGTCTTCCCGGATCGCGAACACTTCGGCCGCATCTTCTACAACCAGGCGAACCTGTCCGCGGCGGGCATTCCCCAGATCGCCGTCGTCATGGGGTCATGCACCGCGGGCGGCGCCTATGTGCCCGCGATGTGCGATGTCGCCATCATCGTGCAGAACCAGGGCACCATCTTTCTCGGCGGCCCACCCCTGGTCAAGGCGGCCACGGGCGAAGAAGTGGATGCCGAAAGCCTGGGGGGCGGGGATGTGCACACGCGTGTCTCCGGCGTCGCCGACCTGCTGGCCGCCAACGACGAGCACGCTCTCGCCCTCGCGCGGGAAACGGTGGCCGCCAGCCACCTGCATTATCGGTCCACGGTAGATGTCGCCGAGTCCCGCGAGCCCGCCTATCCGGCCGAAGAGATCTACGGCATATTGCCTCCGGACAGCCGCACGCCCTACGACGTCCGGGAGGTGATTGCCCGCATCGTAGACGCCTCCGACTTTCACGAATTCAAGGCCCTGTACGGGGAGACGATCGTCTGCGGGTTCGCCCGCATCAGCGGCATTCCCGTCGCGATTCTCGCCAACAACGGCATCCTGTTCTCCGAGTCCGCCCTCAAGGCCACCCATTTCATCCAGCTCGCAGACCGGCGCGGAGTGCCGCTGGTGTTCCTGCAGAACATCACCGGCTTCATGGTAGGGCGCAGGTACGAGAACGAGGGGATCGCGAAAGATGGGGCGAAGATGGTCACGGCCGTCGCTTGCGCGCGCGTGCCAAAGTTCACGGTGATGATCGGCGGTTCCTTCGGCGCCGGAAACTATGCCATGTGCGGCCGTGCCTACGGCGGCCGCATGCTGTGGACATGGCCCAACTCGCGCATCTCCGTAATGGGCGGAGAACAGGCGGCCCACGTGCTGGCTACGGTTCAGGGCGACTCCATGGCTGCCCGGGGCAACGACTGGCCAGCGCCGGAAAGGGACGCGTTCATGGCCGGCATCCGCGATCAATACGAGCACGAAGGACACCCCTACTTCGCCAGCGCGAGACTCTGGGACGACGGCGTGATCGATCCCGTGGACACTCGACGCGTGCTGGGACTCGCCCTGACCGTCGCGACAAGGGAACTCGAGGTGCAACCCGGGCGTTTCGGCGTCTTCAGGATGTAGCGGCGTGATCAAGACCTTGCTTGTCGCCAATCGGGGCGAGATCGCCTGCCGCGTCATGCGCACCGCGAGCCGGCTTGGGCTGGAAACCGTCGCCGTCTATTCCGATGCGGACGCCGATGCGCTGCATGTTCGACAGGCTGACCGCGCCGTGCGGATCGGTCCGCCGGTGGCGGCGTCGAGTTATCTCGATATCGAGGCGGTGATGGGCGCGGTCGCCGCCACCGGGGCGGATGCCGTGCATCCCGGGTATGGCTTCCTGTCCGAGAACGCGGAATTTGCCGATGCCTGCGCCGAGGCGGGATGCGTCTTTGTCGGTCCCTCGTCCTCCGCGATCCGCGCCATGGGTTCGAAGATCGAAGCCAAACACCTGGTCATGGACGCGGGCACACCCGTCGTTCCCGGCTACCTGGGTGACGATCAGGATCCCGAAGTCCTGTCCGAGAAAGCACAGGAGCTTGGTTTCCCGCTATTGATCAAGGCTTCGGCGGGTGGCGGCGGACGCGGTATGCGGCGCGTTGACGACGCCGAGAGCTTCGGGGCGGCGCTCGATGGCGCCCGGCGGGAAGCCACGGCCGCGTTCGGCGATGACCGGGTCCTGCTCGAACGCCTGATCCAGCAGCCAAAGCACATAGAGGTGCAGGTACTTGGAGATAGCCACGGAAACATGGTGTACCTGTTCGAGCGGGACTGCTCCACCCAGCGACGGCACCAGAAAGTCGTGGAAGAAGCGCCCGCGCCCACCGTAAGCGACGCATTGCGGGCCACCATGGGCGAGGCGGCGGTACGCGCCGCGCGCGCCATCGACTACGTCGGCGCCGGCACGGTCGAGTTCATCATGGAGGGCGAGGACTTCTACTTCATGGAGATGAACACGCGCCTGCAGGTCGAACATCCGGTGACGGAGGCGATTCTTGGCCTGGACCTGGTGGAACTGCAACTGCAGGTCGCTGCGGGAGAGCCCCTCCCCTTCGCACAGGAGGACTTGCGGATCGATGGCCATGCGATCGAGGTTCGCGTCTACGCCGAGAACCCGAAACGCAACTTCCTGCCGTCCTCCGGCAAGCTGCACCGCGTAGCCTGGCCCGGAGATGTGCGCGTGGACGCTGGCGTCGAGACCAGCTCGGATGTCCCTGTGCACTACGACCCGATGATGGCGAAGGTCATCGCCCACGCGCCCGAGCGTTCCGCCGCCATCACCGCCCTGCGACGAGCGCTGCGTCGCACGGAGATCGTCGGCGTCGAGCACAACGTGGGCTATCTCGCCAACATTCTGGCGCACCCGGAGTTCGCGAGCGGCACCTACACCACCGGACTCACCGCCGACGCGGCGGCATCGTTGTCGCCCGCCGACGATCCCATGCCACTGCTGCTGGCTGTCGCTTCGCTGGTAACCGTGCCGGCCGGGGCGGGACCCTGGGAGAACACCGACGGATTTCAACTCAATCTGCCGCATGCCCAGAGGCTACGGCTGCGGCGGAACCGGAAAAATTTCGAAGTCCGCGTCGTGCGAAGTCGTGACGGGGTTTATAGAGTGGAGAGCCCCGACGGCGCCGCCGACGTGGGTGAGATTGTCAGGCACGACCATAGAATCGAAGCGCGTGTCGACGGAGAACCGGCAAGGGCCTCCGTCTACTCCATCGGCGCCAACGTGTTCATCGTCAGGGACGGCGCCACCGAGCGTATCGAGTTGCAGAGCGCAGCCGTCGGCGATTTCCAGAGCATCGCCAATCCGCAAGGCAATATAGCCGCGCCCATGCCGGGTTCGATCAGCGCTGTCGCGGTTGCCGCCGGCGACCACGTCAAGGCCGGTCAGACCCTGATGGTGCTGGAGGCAATGAAGATGGAGCACAACATCGTCGCTCCCGGGGACGGCAAGGTCACGACCGTCAACGTCGTACCCGGGCAACGGGTGGACGAGGGTACGGAACTGCTCGTGTTGGAAGACTAACCTGCCACTGAAACCGACACCGATGGGGGTCCGTCGCTCGACCTTACGTGACAGAGCGATCCAGAACAGCCTTCGCCAGCAGGCCTACCGTGCCTTCGAGCTTCGCCATGCGTTCCCGCAATCCGCCCATCTCTCGCTGCAGATTCCACAGGAAGCCAAGGATGGCCACTGCGGCACCGATCAAGATGTAGTCAGATGGCTCCATGAATCCATTGTACGCCGATCATCGCTGCGAGACGTTACGCCATTTGCCCCGGCAGGGGGAAGCGAATTCGCCTTCCAGCGTCGGAAATCGCCGTACGTCCCCTGCCGCATGCCATCGCGGGATTCGATGCCGACGAACGCGACGCGCGTCATGCTATGTTTAGCTTTCCTGACCGCAACCGGACCGAATAGATTGGCCTACGACAAACCGATACCCCCGCACGGGCAACATACCCAGCCGTTCTGGGACGGAGCCAAGGAAGGCAAGCTGATGCTCCCGAGGTGCACGAGCTGCAACCGCGTCCACTGGTATCCCAGGCTCATTTGCCCGTTCTGCCACTCGACCGATATCGAATGGATTGAAGGAAGCGGCGAGGGACGCATCCACACCTTTGCCGTGCAGCACCGCGCCTTCGGCGGCTGGGCAAAGGAGGTGCCCTACGTCACCGCATACATCGACCTCGCCGAAGGCGACCGCATGTTGACCGTCCTGCGCGGCGTCGATCCGGACAACCCCGAATCCATCGAGATCGGCGCCAGGGTGACCGTCGAGTTCGAAGCAGCCGACGAAGATACGCACATCCCCTTCTGGCGCGTGGCGGAGGGCTGATCATGGCAGCAAATCTCAGGAACGCCGCAGCCATCGTCGGCGCGGCCGAATCGAACGAAATCGGCTATCCCAGCGAACGCGGGCTCAAGGTCACGTCGCTGCAGCACCACATCGAAGCCATAAAGAACGTCTCCGACCTGACGGGGGTTCCCATCTCGGACATCCAAGGCGTGTTCTCCGCCGGGTGGTCGTCGCAACTGGCGGAGCACCTGGGACTAAAGCCGCGCTATATCGATACCACATCCGTCGGCGGGTGTTCCTTCCAGATCCTCGTGCACCACGCCCTCTCCGCCATCCATGCGGGCATCATCGATGTCGCGCTGGTCAGTCACGGCCAGGCGGGCTGGTCCTATCGCGGCGCCGGCGGCGGAGGCGGACGCAACGTCGCAGGGGAAATCGATCCTGCGACCGAAATGACGATGCCCTATGGCGTCTTCGGCGCGCCATCGAATTACGCCCACGCCATGGTCCGGCATATGCACCGCTTTGGGACGAAGCCGGAGGACTTCGCCAACGTCTCCGTGGTGACACGTCAATGGGCCATGCTGAATCCGCGGGCCATCATGTTCTCGAAGGAAACCAATCCGTACGGCGGACCGATCACCGTCGAGGATGTCATGAATGCGCGGTTGATCGCCTGGCCGCTGACGCTGTACCACTGTTGCCTGGTGACGGACCACGGCGGTGCCGTCCTCGTCGCGCGACCCGAGATCGCTCGCAGTCTGCGCACCAACCCCGTGTGGATATCCGGCGCGGGAGAGTCCATGGGGCATTCCAACATGCTGGAAATGGAGGACTTCACGGCGACGTCCGCATCGCGGTCATCGGCCACCGCCTATGAAATGGCGGGTCTGGGACCCGATGACATGGAAATGGCGATGATCTACGACTCCTTCACCATCACCGCGGCCATCACCGCCGAGATGCTCGGTCTGGCTCCGAGGGGCAAGGGCTACACGCTGTGGAAGGAAGGCCACGCCGCGCCTGGCGGCCGCCTGCCAATCAATACCAACGGCGGCGGCCTGTCGTTCAACCACTCCGGCATGTACGGCATGCAGCTTCTCGTCGAAGCCTATAGGCAACTGTCCGGAACGGCCGAGGACGGCGTTAACGGCATTGAGGGCAAGCAGACGAGCGCCCGGACATGCGTCGTGAACGGCACGGGCGGGACGTTGTCAACGACCGGCACCCTGGTGCTCACTGCGGACTGACCATGGCCACCTACAACGCAAAGGCGGCCCTGCCGAACGACGAGTCGGGCCCATGGGGACCTCCGGTCGAAATCGCCTACGACCAGCGCGATGTCCTGCTGTACGCGGTCGGGATAGGTACGCGGGATCTGCGCTTCGTATACGAGCGACACCCCGAGTTCAATGTATTTCCAACGTTTCCCATTCGTTGGGGAGGCGCAGGCGCTCCGTTGGATCGGAACCTGATCCCCAACTCTCCCGGGCCGCTCAGCATCGACGCGGAACGGTATCTCGAGATGCTTCGTCCGTTGCCCCTCGAGGGCGAGGTCAGCGTGCGATCCCGCGTGATTGGCGCCCACCCGCGCGGGAGGGGCAATGGCTTCGTCGAATTCGAAAGCGAAGTAACCGACGCCGACGGCAACCTCTGCGTGCGCATGGTAAACGGGTCGTTTCGCCGGGGCGTGGAGAAACTGGGCGACATCGAACCCTTCGAGGGGGCCGGCCGCACCTATTCCGAGAAGATAACTCTCCCCGACAGAGATCCCGACGTCGTCCGCGAAGCCCACATCGCCGACAACCAGGCCCACATCTACCGATTGTCCGGCGATTACAACCCGCTGCACATCGATCCGGAAGCGGCGCGTTTCGGGGGATTCGACCAGCCGATCCTGCATGGACTGTGCACATTCGGCCACTGTGCGCATGTTCTGCTCGATGCGATCTGCGAAGGCGACGCGGCGCGCTTTCGAAAGATCAAGGTGCGCTTCTCGGCTCCGGTGTTCCTGGGCGACACGTTGCAGGTTCGCGCCTGGCGCGAAGGCGACGACCGCGCGCTGTTCGAGGCCCGCGTGGGCGAGACAACGGTCGTGTCGAACGCGTACTTCGAGTGGGGCAAGTGACCTTCCAAGCTAGCTCCCGCAACCATTCATAGAGCCTCGGGTCCAATGCGGCTGCACTTGATCGACGGCACGTTCGAGCTGTTCCGCGCGCACTACGCGAGGCGACCGCCGCGACTATCGCCCTCCGGCCAGGACGTGAAGGGAACCGTCGGCGTCGTCTCCACGCTGCTCAGGCTTCTTGAGAATCCGGTTGACGATGTAACCCACCTGGCGGTCGCATTCGACAATCCGGTCGAATCGTTCCGCAACCGCCTCTACTCCGGGTACAAGTCCGGTGAGGGTCTGGACCCGGCAGTCACCGCACAGTTCGACCTGATAGAGGATGCGGTGGCCGCGCTCGGCATCGTCGTCTGGTCGATGGACGACCATGAGGCGGACGACGCATTGGCGACGGGCGCCATGCGCTGGCGTGACGAGGTCGACCAGGTGCGCATCCTGTCGCCCGACAAGGATCTTGGACAGTGCGTCGACGACGCGCATAACGTCGTGCAATTCGATACGGTGCGGCGGCGCATGATCGACGCCCAGGGCGTGCGCGCGCGCAACGGCGTCGATCCCGAGAGCATTCCCGACTGGCTGGCGCTCGTCGGCGACACCGCGGACGGCATTCCGGGCATTCCCGGCTTCGGGCGAAAGACGGCGTCCGTTCTGCTGCGACGCTACCGAACGCTGGATGCGATCCCCGACGACCCTCGAACCTGGCCCAGGGAGATACGGGGAGCGACGAGGCTCGCCGCCAGACTTGACGCGATGCGCGAGGAAGCCGCCCTGTATCGCAGACTCGCGGTCCTGGTCACGGATGTCCCCATGACCGAGTCCCTCGACGACTTGCGCTGGCGCGGCGCCGACAGGCAGAAGTTCCAACGCATCGCGGCGCGGATCGGCGGCTTCGGCGTCAACCCGCGCCGTTGGCGCTGACTTCAGTCCACGCTAGTGTCGTGTCACACGCGTTCTGGCGCTTCAGAGTTCGCCATGCGCGTCAATGCAAGGCGTGGTCCGCAGTGAATATCTGGCATATTCGCAAGGGCCACAACGCGGCAGTGGCGTGCATGGCGATCTCCCGAAGGGCGCGTCCCACGGGGCCTGTGGCGGTGTTGCGCCCCTTGGAAAGGGAGCCGACCATTCCCTGCGGGGACGCGCCTTGCCACAGACCCCGTGGGACGCGCTGAAGCGACATAACGCGTGTGACACGACACTAGTCGGGGTCCGAGGCGGACAGCGCTTCGGACAATGCCTGTTCTATCTCGTCCGGCGTAATGCTCTCTGCGAGCGCCTCTTCTTCTCGACGGCGCTTGCGATCCGCGTGGTAGCTC
Source organism: Pseudomonadales bacterium (assembly GCA_963668365.1). Lineage (GTDB taxonomy): Bacteria > Pseudomonadota > Gammaproteobacteria > Pseudomonadales > Azotimanducaceae > VXNE01. The sequence goes on along the minus strand of OY764266.1, from coordinate 1,001,758 downwards.
AATCCCGTACCGGCGGGAATCAGCCGACCAACGACCACGTTCTCCTTGAGTCCTCGCAGGCTGTCTCGCTTGCCTGTAACGGCCGCTTCCGTCAGCACGCGCGTGGTCTCCTGGAATGACGCAGCAGAGATGAAGGACTCTGTCGCCAGGGATGCCTTGGTGATGCCCAGCAGGATGCGCTCGAACGTGATCGGCGCCTTGTCTTCCGCTTCAAGTCTTTCGTTCTCTTCCATCGCGGAGACGTACTCGACCTGTTCGCCACGAACAAACTGGGAATCGCCCGGATCGATCACTTCCGCCTTGCGCAGCATCTGACGCACGATCACTTCAATGTGCTTGTCATTGATCGTGACGCCCTGCAATCGATAGACCTCCTGGATCTCGTTGATGATGTACTTCGCAAGCTCCTCGACACCCTTCAGCCGGAGAATATCGTGTGAACTCGGGGGGCCTTCGGACACGACTTCCCCGCGTTCCACGTGCTCGCCGTCGAACACCGAGATCTGCCGCCACTTCGGAATCAGCGTCTCCACGGTTTCGCCGTCGGCGGGCGTGATGACGAGCCTGCGCTTGCCCTTCGTCTCCTTGCCGAAGCTCACGGTTCCCACTCCCTCCGCGAGGATGGCGGGTTCCTTCGGCTTGCGCGCCTCGAAAAGGTCCGCGACCCGGGGCAGGCCGCCAGTGATGTCTCCACCCCTGGAGCCTTCCTGGGGGATCCGCGCGATGACATCTCCGACGCCCACCTGCGCACCGTCTTCGAGGTGCAGGATTGCGCCACTGGGAAGCAGGTAGTGCGCCGGCACGTCCGTCCCGGCGAGATTCACGCCCTCCCCGTCATCATCGACCAGCCTGACGCTCGGACGCAGGTCCTTGCCGGCGCTCGGACGATCCTTTGGATCCAGTATGCTGATATTGATGAGTCCCGTCAGTTCGTCCGTCTGCCGGTCGATCGTCACACCTTCGTCCATGTCTTGGAAGACGACCTTGCCGGCAACTTCCGTCACGACCGGATGCATGTGCGGGTCCCAACGCGCGATCAACTGGCCCGCGTCAACGTTGACGGCTTCGCTAACCAGGATGACCGCACCATACGGCAGCTTGTAGCGCTCACGCTCACGCCCTCGCGTGTCGGCGATGGCGATCTCGCCAGAACGGGACACCGCGACGAGTTCGCCCGTGTCGCGGGTGACCGTCTTCAGGTTGTGCAGGCGAACTGTCCCGCCGTGCTTCGCCTGAATGTTGTCGCTTGCCGTGGCGCGCGACGCCGCGCCACCCACGTGGAAGGTGCGCATGGTCAATTGCGTGCCCGGCTCGCCGATCGATTGGGCGGCAATGACTCCCACCGCCTCGCCGACATTGACTTCGTGACCTCGTGCCAGATCCCGTCCGTAGCACTTCGCACAGACGCCGTAGCGCGTCTTGCAGGTGATCGGCGAGCGCACATGGAGTTCGTCGACGCCCAGCGCCTCGAGACGATCCACCCACGCTTCGTCCATCATCACGCCGGCCGGCACGACCACGTCGCCACTCGCCGGATCCAGCGTATCCAGGGCGACCACGCGCCCGAGAACTCGCGCCGCCAATGGCTCCACGACATCGCCTCCTTCGATCATGGCGCTGATCAACAGGCCATCGTCGGTGCCGCAGTCGACTTCGGTAACGACGAGATCCTGCGCCACGTCGACAAGACGGCGCGTCAGGTAACCCGAATTAGCGGTCTTGAGCGCTGTATCGGCCAAGCCCTTGCGCGCGCCGTGCGTGGAGATGAAGTACTCGTTTACGGTCAACCCCTCGCGGAAGTTCGCCGTAATCGGCGTTTCGATGATGCTGCCATCCGGGCGTTGCATCAGGCCTCGCATGCCGGCGAGCTGGCGAATCTGGGCCGGGGACCCCCGGGCTCCGGAATCGGAGTACATGAAGACGGAATTGAACGAGTCCTGCCGTTCGAGTTCGCCTTCCCGGTTTGCCACCGTCTCTTCCGAGATGCCGGCCATCATCGATCGCGCGACGACTTCGTTCGCCCGCGACCAGATGTCCACGACCTTGTTGTACTTCTCGCCCTGGGTCACGAGTCCCGACGCGAATTGCGATTCGATCTCCTTGACCTCCGATTCCGCGCTTTCGATGATCGAAGCCTTGTCGTCCGGGATGACGAAGTCGTCAACGCCGATCGAAGCGCCGGCCACCGTGGACTCATGGAAGCCCCGGTACATCAGTTGGTCGGCGAACATCACCGTCTCTTTCAGGCCCACGTTTCGATAGCAGGCGTTGATCAGGTTGGAGATCGCCTTCCGGCCCATCGGCTCGTTGACCAACCCGAAAGGCAACTCCGGAGGGACGATCTCGTACAACAGCGCCCGGCCGGTGGTCGTCTCGACCATTCCTGCGCCGTGCGGGTCCTCGATACGCACACGGATCTTCGCATGCAGATCGACGATGCCCGTCTCGTAGGCCCGATGCACCTCTCCGATGTCGGCAAATGTCATGCCCTCGCCCAGGGCATTGATGCGCTCCCGGGTCATGTAGTAGAGCCCGAGCACGACATCCTGCGCCGGCACGATGATGGGTTCGCCGCTCGCGGGGGAAAGGATGTTGTTGGTGGACATCATGAGCGCCCGGGATTCGAGCTGCGCCTCCAGCGTGAGCGGCACATGAACGGCCATCTGATCCCCGTCGAAGTCGGCGTTGTACGCCGCGCAGACCAGTGGATGAAGCTGGATGGCCTTGCCTTCGATCAGCACCGGCTCGAACGCCTGGATTCCGAGGCGATGCAAGGTCGGCGCCCGATTCAGCAGGACCGGATGCTCGCGGATCACCTCGGCAAGTATGTCCCAGACCTCCGGTGTCTCGCGCTCGACCATCTTCTTTGCGGCCTTGATGGTCGTCGCGAGCCCGCGCTCTTCGAGCTTGCCGAAGATGAACGGCCTGAACAGTTCCAGCGCCATCTTTTTCGGCAATCCGCATTCGTGGAGTCGAAGCGTGGGTCCTACGACGATGACCGAACGGCCGGAATAGTCGACCCGCTTGCCGAGCAGGTTCTGTCGAAAACGTCCCTGCTTGCCCTTGATCATGTCCGCCAACGACTTCAGCGGACGCCGGTTGGAACCGGTGATGGCACGGCCCCGGCGACCGTTGTCGAGCAGCGCATCGACCGACTCCTGCAGCATGCGTTTCTCGTTGCGGACGATGATGTCCGGCGCGTTGAGATCCAGCAGGCGCTTCAGACGGTTGTTGCGATTGATGACCCGACGATAGAGGTCGTTCAGATCAGACGTGGCAAAGCGCCCGCCCTCGAGCGGCACCAGCGGCCGCAAGTCGGGAGGCAGCACCGGCAGCACGTTCATGATCATCCATTGCGGCAGGTTGCCGGAGTTGACGAACGCCTCCATCAGCTTCAGCCGCTTGGACAGCTTCTTGATCTTCGTTTCGGAGTTGGTCGCCGGAATCTCTTCCCGAAGCCGCGCGATCTCCGCGTCCAGGTCCAGATCGGACAGGAGCACCTGAACCGCCTCGGCGCCCATCTTGGCGACGAACTCGTCGCCATGCTCTTCGAGCTTGGCGAAATACTCGTCGTCGGTCAGCAGTTGACCCACCTCGAGATCCGTCAGCCCGGCATCGATGACAACATGCGATTCGAAATAGAGCACTCGCTCGATATCGCGCAGCGTCATGTCCAGCAGCAGGCCGATTCGCGACGGCAGGGATTTCAGGAACCAGATATGGGCTACCGGGCTCGCAAGGTCCACGTGGCCCATGCGCTCGCGGCGCACTTTCGCCAGGGTGACTTCAACTCCGCATTTTTCGCAGATTACGCCCCGGTGTTTCAGGCGCTTGTACTTGCCGCACAGGCACTCGTAGTCCCGCACCGGACCGAATATCCGGGCGCAGAACAGGCCGTCGCGCTCCGGCTTGAACGTCCGGTAGTTGATGGTTTCGGGCTTTTTCACCTCACCGAAAGACCATGACTTGATCATTTCCGGCGACGCCAGTCCGATTCTCAGCGCATCGAACTCTTCGAGTCCGCTTTGCTGCTTCAACAGATTGAGTAGATCTCTCATCGCATGCCTCCCGCGCTATTCGCTTTCCAACTCGACGTAAATGCCCAAGGATCTGATCTCCTTGACCAGTACGTTGAAGGACTCCGGCATGCCGGGTTCCATACTGAAATCATTGCCGACGATGTTCTTGTACATCTTGGTTCGGCCGGCCACGTCGTCCGACTTCACCGTCAGCATCTCCTGCAGCGTATACGCTGCGCCGTACGCCTCCAGCGCCCAGACTTCCATCTCACCGAATCGCTGACCGCCAAACTGCGCCTTGCCGCCCAGCGGCTGCTGTGTGACGAGACTGTACGAACCGGTGGAGCGCGCATGCATCTTGTCGTCCACCAAGTGGTTCAGCTTCATCATGTACATGTAGCCGATGGTGACCGGCGAATCGAATTTCTCACCGGTGCGGCCATCGTAAAGCGTTGTCTGTCCGCTGGTGGGCAGACCGGAGAGTTCGAGCATCTTCTTGATGACCTCTTCCTTCGCGCCGTCGAAGACCGGCGTGGCAATGGGCAACCCGTCGGTGAGGTTCCCCGCAAGCTCAAGAACTTCGTCGTCGTCAAGTTGACCGAAGTCTTCCGTGCGCCCCTCGAACCCGTTGTATACCTCTTCGAGGTACTCACGGATCCGCGCCGGCGCACCGCCGTTGGCATCCCTCGCTTCAAGCAACTTCCCGATTCGCTCGCCGATACCCTTCGCCGCCCACCCGAGATGGGTTTCAAGGACCTGGCCCACGTTCATCCGCTTCGGCACGCCGAGCGGATTGAGGACAATGTCCACCGGTTCTCCGTTTTCGTCGAACGGCATGTCCTCGATCGGCATGATCGCGGAGATCACGCCCTTGTTGCCATGCCTGCCCGCCATCTTGTCGCCGGGCTGTATGTGCCGCTTGATGGCCAGGTACACCTTGACGATCTTCAGGACGCCGGGTGCCATTTCGTCACCCGACTTCAGTTTTGCCATCTTGTCCTCGAAGCGTGCGTCGAGCGCTGACTTGCGCGCCTTGAGTTGACGCTCCGCCTTGTCGAGCTGCTCGTTCAGAGCGTCGACCGCCATGCGAATCTTGAACCAGTCGTCCTTCGGGAGCGTGGCCAGGTATTCCGCATCAATGGTGTTGCCCCGGGATTTCCCCGGAGCGCTCGCCACCTTGTTGCCGCTCAAGGCGCTCTGCAGCCGCTGGTAGGTCGCCGTCTCGACAATACGGTATTCGTCGTCGAGGTCCTTCCTGATCTGGGCGAGTTCTTCCCGTTCGAGATCCATCGCCCGCTTGTCTTTCTCGACACCGTCACGCGTCAGGACGCGAACGTCGATGATGGTCCCCTTGACGCCGGTGGGCACTCGCAGAGACGTGTCTTTCACGTCCGACGCCTTCTCGCCGAATATGGCGCGCAAGAGCTTCTCTTCGGGCGTCAACTGGGTCTCGCCCTTCGGCGTCACCTTGCCGACCAGCACGTCGCCGGCGACCACTTCGGCCCCGATGTAGACGATGCCCGACTCGTCGAGCTTGCCCAGCGCCGATTCGCCCACGTTCGGTATGTCGGCGGTAATCTCCTCCGGCCCGAGCTTCGTGTCCCGGGCGATGCACGACAACTCCTGGATGTGAACGCTGGTGAAGCGGTCCTCCTGCACGACCCGCTCGGATATGAGTATCGAGTCCTCGAAGTTGTAGCCATTCCACGGCATGAACGCGATACGCATGTTCTGGCCGAGAGCCAGTTCCCCCATATCGATGGAAGGCCCATCGGCGAGGATGTCGCCCTTCGCGATGTGGTTCCCTTTCCTCACCAGGGGCCGCTGGTTAATGCAGGTATTCTGGTTCGAGCGCGTGAATTTCGTCAGGTTATAGATGTCGACACCCGCTTCGCCGGCGCCGGTTTCCTCATCCGCGACCCGAATGATGATGCGGCCCGCATCCACGCTGTCGACCGTGCCGCCGCGTTCCGCGATAACGCACACGCCCGAGTCCCGCGCCACGTGCCGCTCCATGCCGGTGCCGACAAGCGGCGTTTCCGTCCTTATCGTCGGTACCGCCTGGCGCTGCATGTTTGAACCCATCAACGCCCTGTTGGCGTCATCGTGCTCAAGAAACGGGATCAACGCCGCCGCCACGGAAACGACCTGCTTGGGAGACACGTCCATGTAGTCGACGTTGCCCGGGGTTGTCTTCGTGAACTCGTTCTGGTGCCGAACATCGACCAGGTCTTCCACGAGTTCGCCGTTCTCCACCTGGGAGTTGGCCTGGGCGATCACGTACTCGGCTTCGTCGATGGCCGAAAGGTATTCGATCTCGTCGATCACCTTGCCGTCGGCGACCCTGCGGTAGGGGGTCTCAAGGAAGCCGTATTCATTGGTCCGCGCATACGTCGCCAAGCTGTTGATCAGGCCGATGTTCGGACCTTCCGGCGTTTCGATCGGACAGACTCGCCCATAGTGGGTCGGGTGCACGTCGCGCACTTCGAAACCCGCGCGCTCTCGTGTCAGACCGCCCGGGCCCAACGCCGACACCTTGCGCTTGTGCGTCACTTCGGACAGCGGATTCTGCTGGTCCATGAACTGCGAGAGCTGACTTGAGCCGAAGAACTCCTTGATGGAGGCCGCGACAGGTTTCGCGTTGATCATGTCCTGCGGCATCAGCCCTTCCGACTCGGCGAGCGAAAGGCGTTCCTTGACCGCCCGTTCGACGCGAATCAGGCCGATACGGAACGCGTTTTCCGCCATCTCCCCGACGGACCTGACACGCCGGTTGCCGAGATGGTCGATGTCGTCCACGGAACCCTTGCCGTTTCGAATATCGATCAAGGTACGCAACACTTCGACGATGTCTTCGTTCGACAGCGTCCCGGAGCCAACGATCGCGCCTCGACCAAGGCGGCGGTTGAACTTCATCCGTCCGACGGCGGAGAGATCGTACCGTTCTTCCGAAAAGAAGAGATTCTTGAACAGATTCTCCGCCGCCTCCTTCGTCGGCGGCTCGCCTGGACGCATCATTCGATAGATTTCGACCAGGGCGTCGAGCTGGGTCCGCGTAGGATCGTTGCCCAGCGTATCGGAGATATACGGCCCGCAGTCGAGATCGTTCGTATAGATCGTCTCGACGGTCTTGACCTTCCGTTCTCCAAAGTTGTCCATCATTTCGTCATCGATCGTCGTGTTGCACTGGACGATGATTTCGCCGGTCTCCGGATCGATGACATCCCGCGCGAGGGTGCGACCGAGGAGGTACTCCCTCGGGACATCGAGACGTCGCAGACCGGACCTTTCCAGCAGACGGACATGGCGCGCAGTGATGCGCCGACCCGACTCGACGATGACGTTGCCCGCCCGGTCCATCATGTCGAAGCTGGAAACCTCGCCGCGCATCCGCTCAGGCACGAGGTCAACCGAGTAGCCATCCTTCTTGAAGTGAAAGACGTTCATGTCGAAGAACATCGTCAGGATTTCCTCGGACGTGAATCCAAGGGCGCGCAGCATGACCGTGGCCGGCAGCTTCCTCCGGCGGTCGATGCGGACAAAGACCAGGTCCTTCGGATCGAATTCGAAGTCGAGCCAGGAGCCGCGATAGGGAATGACCCGGGCATTGTAGAGGAGCTTCCCGGAGGAGTGCGTCTTGCCACGGTCGTGATCGAAGAAAACGCCAGGCGACCGATGCAGTTGTGAGACGACCACCCGCTCGGTGCCGTTCACGATGAAGGTGCCGTTGTCGGTCATGAGCGGCACTTCGCCCATGTAGACCTCCTGCTCCTTGACGTCCTTGACGGCCTTGTTCGACGATTCTCGGTCGTAGATGATCAATCGAACCTTTACGCGCAGCGGCGCGGCAAAAGTGGTGGCACGCAGCACGCTTTCCTTGACGTCGAAGACTGGCTCTCCGAGGCGGTAGTCGACATATTCCAGGGCCGCATTGCCCGAATAGCTGACAATGGGGAACACGGAACGGAAAGCAGCGTGCAGACCGACATCCTGGCGCTGACGTGCGGAGATATCGCGCTGCAGGAACTTGTTGTACGACTCCAGCTGCGTCGACAGGAGATAGGGCAATTCCATGAGCTCCGGCAACTTGCCGAAATCTTTACGGATCCGCTTTTTCTCGGTGAATCTATACGACGTCATTCGGGTCTCCAGTTATTTGGGCAAAAAGCCAGCACCCGCCTGCACGAACGCAAGCGAACACTGGCTTGTCCTGTTGTGATTTGTGTACCAAGAAGTCTTCAGCTGGCCGGGTTCCCGTCACGCCCTTTTCGGGGACGCCTTACGCGCGGAACCCAGCTTCACGACACCGAAGCGCCGACCTCGCTGCGTCACTTGACCTCTACGGTTGCGCCGGCTTCTTCCAACTTCGTCCTTATTTCATCCGCCTCATCTTTGCTTACGCCTTCCTTGACCGGATTCGGCGCTTCGTCCACCAACGCCTTGGCCTCCTTCAGGCCAAGTGCGGTAATGGCGCGGACCGCCTTGATCACGTTGACCTTCTTCTCACCGATACCCGCGAGGATCACGTCGAATTCCGTCTGCTCCTCCTCGGCCGCCGCATCTCCGGCACCGTTCGTCGGCACTGCGGCGACTGCCACCGGAGCGGCAGCGGAAACGCCAAACTTCTCTTCCATCGCGGAAACCAGATCGACGACTTCGAGTACGCTCATCTCCGAAATCGCATCCAGCACTTCGTCTTTTGATATTGCCATTTGGTTTGTCTCCCTTGGGGGCGCGAAAACCGCGCTACCACCTACCGACCGAAAAAATCTCGACTGCGAATCTCTGCCGCCGCCACCTTCGCGTCGCGCGCCATGCGCTACGGTTCCGAACCCGTGCTTTCCGATTGCCGCGCGTCGCGCACCGCAGCCAGCGCACGCACCACATTGCCGGGCACTTCCTTCAGCGTCCTTGCCAATGCATCCACCGGCGCCAGAAGTGTCCGCATCAACCTGGCGCGGGCCTCATCCAGCGTCGGCAGGGACGCTATGCGGTTCAACTGTCCCGCTTCGAGCAGTTCCCCATCGACACTGAGCGCAGTGACTTCAAGCGACCTGAACTCATCGACGTATTTCTTGAGCAGACGCGCCGCGGCACCGGGGTCATCGTTGGAAAGCGCGAGCAGGGTCGGCCCCGAGAACGTCTCCTTCATGCACTCATGGACGGTACCTTCGACAGCGCGCCGCGCCAGGGTGTTTCGAATCACCCGGAGCGAAACACCGCTCGAACGCGCATCCGCACGCATGCTGGTCATTTCCGCTACGGTCAGACCCCGATAGTCCGCCGTCGCCGCAGAAACAGCCTCCCTGACCTCGGCGTTCACCTCGGCAACGATCTCCTCCTTGCGTGCAAGCGGGAAGGGCATGCCGTCACACCTCCAGGGACGCTTGATCAATGGCAATACCGGGACCCATCGTCGTGGACAAGGTCACTCGCCTTACGTATTGCCCCTTCGCCGAACCCGGTTTCGCCTTCTGAAGATCGGAAAGCAGCGCTTCCACGTTCTCCTTGATCTGTTCGGGGTTGAAATCCGCCTTGCCCACGCAACCATGAATGATCCCGCCCCGATCCGCCCGAAACTGGACCTGTCCAGCCTTTGCGTTCCGGACTGCTGTCTCCACGTCCGCGGTGACCGTGCCGGTCCTCGGATTCGGCATCAGTCCCCGGGGACCCAGAATGCGACCGAGCTGACCAACGACTCGCATTGCATCCGGCGCGGCAATGGCGACATCGAAATTCAACTCGCCACCCTTCACCTGCTCCGCCAGATCTTCGAGACCCACCAGATCAGCACCGGCCTGCGTCGCTTTCTCGGCATTCTCGCCCTGGGCGAACACCGCCACGCGCACTTCCTTGCCTGTTCCGTGAGGCAAGGTTGTCGCGCCACGCACAACCTGGTCCGACTTGCGGGGATCGATACCGAGGTTTACCGACACGTCGACCGACTCCTTGAATTTCGTGTTCGACATCTCTCCGAGCAGTTTCACCGCCTCCGTGATGGGATAGGCGCGCTTGCGATCGATCTTTTCCCTGACCAGGCGCATGCGCTTGCTCATTTTTCGTTGCGACTGGGCCATCAGACAACTCCTTCGACTTCTATACCGGCGCTGCGCGCACTACCGGCGATCGTGCGGACGGCGGCATCCATGTCGGCCGCAGTCAGGTCGGGATCCTTGATCCGTGCGATTTCCTCGAGTTGCGCGCGCGTCACCCTGGCGACCTTTTCCGTGTTCGGCGTGGCGCTTCCCTTGTCGATGCGCGCAGCCCTGCGCAAAAGGACGGATGCCGGCGGGGTCTTCGTGATGAACGTGAAACTGCGGTCGGCATAGACGGTGATCACGACAGGTATCGGCATACCCGGCTCTTCGTTCTGCGTGTGGGCGTTGAAGGCCTTGCAGAAATCCATGATGGCCACGCCATGCTGCCCTAGAGCCGGACCGACGGGCGGACTCGGATTCGCTTGTCCCGCCGGCACCTGAAGCTTGATGAAGGCCTGTACTTTTTTCGCCACGGTCGTTTATTCCCTACCTTGCCGGCGACTGGGCTGGTGACTGGCGGTTGTGCTCGCTTGCCATCAGCCTTTTTCAACCTGGGAAAAGTCGAGCTCCACGGGCGTTGATCGACCGAAAATGGTCACCGCCACATTGAGCCGGCTTTTCTCGTAGTTCACTTCCTCGACAACCCCGCTGAACTCCTTGAACGGGCCGTCCACCACGCGGACCAGTTCTCCCGCCTCGAACAGGGTCTTCGGCGTCACCTTCTCGCTGCCGACCCGGATCCGGTCGAGAATCGCCGTAGCCTCCGCATCCGACAGCGGCGCCGGTTGATCGGCCTTACCGCCGATAAAGCCCATCACCCGCGGCGTCTCCTTTACCAGGTGCCACGTTTCGTCATTCAGTTCCATCTGCACGAGCACATATCCGGGAAAGAACTTGCGCTCGCTGCGACGCTTCCGACCGGCGCGCATTTCGACCACTTCCTCGGTCGGGACCATGATTTCCCCAAAACAGTCGGCGAACTTCGACAGTTCAACCCTTTCCTGCAACGCACGCTGCACCCGCTTCTCGAATCCCGAGTACGCGTGGACGACATACCAACGTTTCGACATTCGACTATCCGATGACCGACGAAACCAACCAGCTCAACAACGAGTCGAGACCCCACAGCACCAGGGCGAACAACAGCACCAGGAGGACTACCATGAAGGTCGTCTGCGTCGTCTCCTGGCGCGTCGGCCAGACCACCCGGCGAATCTCCGTGCGGGCTTCCCTCGCCAGGTCCCACATGGCGCGGCCGCGCTCCGTCTGCAAAACGACGAAACCGGCCAACACCGCGAGAGCGACCAGGGCAAGCACGCGGTTCAGCAGCGCCTGTTCGCCGAAGTACCAGTTGCCGAAGACGCCCGCCCCGACCATCGCTGCCACGGCAAGCCACTTCAGCCGATTCAGTATCGGGTGAGGCTGATCGGCCTCCGGCCTGATTTCCCGCGTCGTCTGCCTTGGCATGTCTATTTCGCTGTCCGAAGCACCCCGTTTTTTTATCTGGCGCGTCTGGCAGGCCAGGAGGGAATCGAACCCCCAACCTGCGGTTTTGGAGACCGCTGCTCTGCCAATTGAGCTACTGGCCTGTATTACCTGTGCGGCCAAATGGCGACTACCGTCACTCGGCTATCTCGGTCACGACTCCGGCGCCCACGGTGCGTCCGCCTTCCCGGATCGCGAACCGCAGACCTTCATCCATCGCGATCGGACTGATCAGCGTCACGTCCATGTTCACGTTGTCGCCCGGCAGGACCATCTCCACATCCGCGGGCAACTCCACCGAACCCGTGACATCCGTCGTCCGGAAATAAAACTGCGGGCGGTAGCCCTGGAAGAACGGCGTATGCCGCCCTCCCTCGTCGCGGCTCAGCACGTACACTTCCGCCTTGAATCGCGTATGCGGCGTAATCGAACCGGGGCGCGACAGAACCTGGCCCCGCTCGACGTCGTCGCGCCTGGTGCCCCGAAGCAGCACGCCTATGTTCTCACCGGCGCGTCCCTCGTCCAGCAGCTTGCGGAACATCTCGACGCCGGTGCAGGTAGTCCGGGAGGTCTCCCGGATACCGACAATTTCCACTTCCTCACCCATCTTGACGATGCCGCGCTCGACGCGACCCGTCACCACCGTGCCCCGGCCGGAAATCGAAAACACATCCTCGATGGGCATCAGAAACGGCTGGTCGATGGCCCGTTCCGGCTGCGGAATGTACTCGTCGAGTGCCGCCAGCAGCCGCTCCACGCTGCCCGTGCCCATTTCCGAGGTATCTCCCTCCAACGCCCGCAGGGCGCTGCCGATGATGATCGGCGTGTCGTCTCCGGGAAAATCATAGTCGTCGAGCAGTTCCCGGACTTCCATCTCCACGAGTTCGAGGAGTTCCTCGTCGTCCACCATGTCCGCCTTGTTCATGTACACGACAATCCTGGGAACTCCCACCTGGCGCGAAAGGAGTATGTGCTCCCGCGTCTGGGGCATCGGACCATCGGCAGCCGATACGACGAGTATGGCGCCGTCCATCTGCGCCGCGCCGGTGATCATGTTCTTGACGTAGTCCGCATGACCCGGACAGTCCACATGCGCGTAGTGCCGCGCATCCGACTCGTATTCCACGTGCGCCGTGGCGATCGTGATTCCTCGCGCCCGCTCCTCGGGTGCGTTGTCGATCTGGTCAAATTCCTTGATGTCGCCGCCACGCGCCGCTGCGCAGACCTTGGTCATGGCCGCTGTCAGCGTGGTCTTGCCATGGTCGACATGACCGATCGTGCCGACGTTCACATGGGGCTTGGTGCGCTCGAATCTCTGTTTGGCCACTTTGGTTATTCCTCTTAAGACCCTTGTCGATCCCTGCTGTGTTTCCTCGTGTTTTCGTTGCGGGTTTCCAGCGCCGACTGTCGCTACCCGTCTACCTCGCCTGATGACGACCGATTCCGTGCGGATCGCCGTCTTGCGTTGGTGCTCACAATCGGATTTGAACCGATGACCTCGTCCTTACCAAGGACGCGCTCTACCGACTGAGCTATGTGAGCGTTCAATCCTTCGCTCTGTTTCGATACCGACCGACCCTGTCCGGTTCTGCTCGCCAAGCGTTCTCCCGCGTTCCCTCGTCTGGAGCGGGTAGCGGGAATTGAACCCGCGCCATCAGCTTGGAAGGCTGAGGTTCTACCACTGAACTATACCCGCGATCACCCGCGATCATCGGCACTTCCCCAAGACCCTCCGCAGGTGGTGGAGGGGGTAGGATTCGAACCTACGAAGGCTTAGCCGTCAGATTTACAGTCTGATCCCTTTGGCCACTCGGGAACCCCTCCGAAAACGCCCGGACAAAGGGGCGCAATTCTGCGCTCGCTCATGCTGGCTGTCAACTCGTCAGCGAATTGATTTTTTACGTGATTTTCTATTTCCCCGGCAATCCGGAACGAAGACCGCGCACGAAACCAACCTGGTGCCGCCACAAGGAGTCGAACCCTGGACCTTCTCATTACAAGTGAGCTGCTCTACCGGCTGAGCTATGGCGGCTCAAGAACCCCTGCGCCCATCTGGCGGATGGCGAAAGATAGACGATGCCGCAGCCGCAGACAACCCGGAGAATCAGCCGTCCCGGCACGACGCCAGGGGGATGCCGTGCGGGCTTTGGGCAGGAGGTCTGTCCGCGTACACCAAATGGATGGTGCGGTGGCGTTCGATCCGGGCGACATCCACGTCATAGCCCAGCTCCGCGACTCGTTGCCGGCGCGTCTCGGCAGGACCAGGCAGGCCGAAAACACCGACAGTTACGGCATTGTCCAACTTGCCGTCCGAGATCACATGTCCATTGATCGCCTGATTCCTGAGTTCGCGCAGCATCCGCATGGCCAGGTCACGGGAAATCGACGGTTCCACATGCACCACGTAGTCGGGACGAATCAGGATGTCCCGACCCCGGACGATCGCCCGGCCACCATCGCGCCGAATCCGTTCCGCCAATGCCTGCGCCGTATCGTCGTGGTCCAGTGGACCAAGCACGACGCACTCCGACGATTCCACGGCAACGATCGGAGCCCGATGGCCGGGTGACTGCGGGACGCTGTTCATCGCTTCAAGCGTCCGCTCCAGCCAGATCAAGGAGAATATCGCGGCATTGCCTGCGACCAGAAACCAGAACAGGAATGACAACGTTCTCACCGAAGGCGGTCGCACATCCGTCCGTACACTTCCCGTTTCGGCCCGTTCCGTCAGGGCAATGCCAGGGCCAGGCCATCGAGGACCAGGTCGGGCTCGACGCGAACGGGCAAGGAAAGGCTCGCGGCGAGATCGCCCGCATCGCCCCCGGTGAGAAACAGGACCGGCGCTTCGCCAAACTCGCGCGAAAACCGCGCCACCGACCATTCAATAAAGGAAGTCAGCATGGCGGCCGTGCCGTGCCGCACGGCCTGCTCCGTATCGCGTCCCGGCAACAGGTTCGGTGCAGGATCGTCGGTCACCTGAACACGGGCGGTATTGCGGGCCAATGTCTTCGCCATCGTCCGCAGCCCGGGCACTATATAGCCACCGACATGACATCCGTCGCGCATAACGAAGTCGAGCGTCGCCGCGGTACCGATGTCGGCCACCACGGCGGGTTCCCTGGCCGAATTCCATGCGGCGACCAGTGCCAGCCATCGATCAACGCCAAGCAGGTCCGGGTTTTCGTACCCGCAGGTAACCCCCGCCAGTCTTTCCCTCGTCTCGGCAAATTCGGGACGCACGCCGAGGGCCTCCTCGAATCGCGCCCCGACCTCGCCGCGTTCAGCCGCCACACACGCAATGCAGACCCGGTCAGGCGTATCCGCGAGCGTCGGCGGGACCACTCCCGACGCAACCCCCCGAGCGTTCCCGAAACGCCACTTCGTCCGCGTGTTGCCGATGTCCACATCCAAACGTGTCATGTCCGCAACGACACCTCGCCGCCGATGAAACTCCTGACATCCGAGCCGGTTCGCAACCGCAAGGCACCATCGAGGCCAACTCCGGCGACGGAACCGGTCACCTCCTCGGTGCCGACGATGACGCGCACGTCTTCGCCGTGGTATCGATGCAGGGCATTGTACGCGGGCCTCATCCGCGCGAAACCGTACCTCTCGAACTGCTTGCACATGTTGTAGACCGCGTCGACCACCATCCCCGCCAAGCGATTTCGCGATGCGTCGGGCACATGCTCGGCGACATCGGCGACAGCCTGATCCACCAACGGCGCCAACACCGGCAAGCCGCCGATATTGATGCCGATCCCGATGACGACGCAAGCAGGTTCCTTCGCCGCGGGCAGTTCGATCAGGATGCCGCACAGTTTGCGCCGATCGACAACGATATCGTTCGGCCATTTGAGTTTCGCGTCTTTCACGCCCAGCTCGGTCAACGCACCGGCCACCGCAATTCCCACGGCTAGCCCCACTGCGCCAATCTCCCTCAGCGGCCGGTCAATGCGCACGCCCATGCTCATGGCGAGATTGCGGCCGAACGGACTCATCCACTCGCGACCCCGCCGACCTCTGCCAGCCGTCTGCGCCTCTGCCAGTAGAACCTCTCCATCGATGTCGCGCGTGAGTGCCGCGCGCATCAGCGCGCTATTCGTCGAATCGACATGCGCCCGGACGCAAAGCCGCTTGATCCAGCCACGCGCGGGATCGCCCAATTGTTCGCGTATGCGCTCGGCACGCAGAAGTTCGACATCGGCATCGAGGATCGCCAGATCCCCGCGGACGGCTACTCCATAGTTCCCAAGCCGCAGCCTGTCAGTCGCGTCCACCTTTGCGACTCCCTCGATAGCAAGTTGTTCGAAAACGTCGGGAAGACTCACTACTTTGGCCCTGACAAAAGCTCAAGAGCGGATCCGGCCCACGACAAGCCCGGATCCCCGCGGTCCGGAGACCGCCCGCAACCGCCGTCCTGCCACGAGAACGCCATTGCCGGCCGGTCAGATAGTATGATCTGCTCGGAATTTGGCCAACCGGTGCAGGCATTGCGAAAACCAGGCGGCACATCGAGCAAGACATGGCGTTCCAGCAGGCGACCGACCGCCTGCCCGCACTCGGAAACGCACTGACGCTGCCGGCCGAGCGATGTCCGAGATACTTGTCGCCGGAGGCGGCATCGGCGGTTTGACCACTGCCCTTTGCGTCGCCCGCCGGGGATTCCGGGTGCGTCTTTTCGAACAAGCACCAACTTTCAACGAACCCGGTGCCGGCCTGCAGCTCAGCCCGAACGCGAGCCGGGTCATGCACGACCTCGCGCTGGAAGCTCCACTACGGTCAAGCGTCTCGCTGCCGGAGGCGATCGAGATTCGGCACTGGAGGAGCGGCCAGTTGCTTGCCGCTTATCCGCTCGGCAAGCGCGTTCGGGAAAGCTACGGCTTCCCCTATTACCTCGTTCTGCGCAGGGACCTTGTCGATTGCCTTGCCAATGCCGCACATGACGATGCCCGCATCGAACTGGAGACAAATGCACGAGTGGAACGCGTTCACCAGAGTCGCGCCCGCGTGGCGGTGTCCGTCAGCGGGAATCGGCACGTCGGATCCCTGCTGGTCGGTGCCGACGGTATCCATTCGACCGTTCGAACGGCGCTATTCGGTAGCGAGACGCCCGGGTATAGCGGCGACACCGCCTGGCGCACGCTCGTCTCCTCAGAAAATCTGCCCGCGGGAATGCTTCGTCCGGTGGTAACCATCTGGTGGGGACCCGCCAAGCACTTTGTGCACTACCATGCCGGCGACAGCGCCCTGGTCAACTGCGTCGGTGTTGTTCCGGGGCTGGACGACCGGCAACCGTCCTCCCGGATCGAACCCGGCGACCACGCCGAGTTCCAGGACGACTTTGCCGGGTGGCACCGGGATGTCCAAACCTTGATCGACCGGACAGAACGCGACGGCTGCGGTAAGTGGGCACTGTTCGACAGGCCGCCGATGCCGCGCTGGACGGATCACCGCGTTACGCTTCTCGGCGACGCCTGTCATGCGGCGTTGCCGTTCATGGCCCAGGGCGCCGCCATGGCGATGGAAGATGCCGCCGTACTCGCCCGGTGCCTTGCAGAAACGACGGATGTTCCGACCGCTCTCTCTCGCTACGAGTCCTTGAGACTGGGCAGGACTGCCCTGGTCCAGCGCCGATCGCGCAGCCATGCGAGGATCTTCCATCTTTCCGGCGTGAGCGCATGGATGAGAAACCAGGCCGTCCGGTTCATTCTCGCCAGACTCTTTCACAGTCTTTTCGCCTACAACGCCCTCGACCTCCCTGAAGCTCCATGATCACGCCACACCGCGCCGGGTAATTCCGCCAGCGCCATGAGATCCGTCGCCCTACAGCAATTCTCATTTTGGCGTCTGACTTCACCGTCAGGCGCGTTGCGCCTCGCGTTTCGGACTCAATCCGGGCCAAATCGGCCAGCAGACCCCTCCTTATTGAGGGGACTGAAGGCCAAAATGAGAATTGCTGGTCACCCTACGGGTGCCATGTTTCACCCCCGCCCAGAGCCCTCTGTTTCGCCCGTCCCGCACCCTGCGCCTTGATCGGCATTACGTGCCGTTCTGCGGCGCTCGCTGCTAGCGCAAAAAAAAAACCGGCCCACTTGGGGCCGGTTTTCTTTTTCAACGCCTGACGATGTCCTACTCTCGCATGGGGAGTCCCCACACTACCATCGGCGCAGAGCCCTTTCACTTCTGAGTTCGAGATGGATTCAGGTGGTTCAGACTCGCTATGGCCGTCAGGCAAACCATTCGCCCGAAGACACCTCGCTCCGGCGACGATGTCCTCGAACAACAACGCATGATGAAGTCACAAATGTGTCAAAACAGTGTTACTTTTCATTTGGCATATATATTCATTACACACCCGGATCGGGGTGCGCGCTCGATTATATGGTCAAGCCGCACGGGCAATTAGTACGGGTTAGCTCAACGCCTCGCAGCGCTTACACATCCCGCCTATCATTCTCGTAGTCTTCGAGAGCCCTACAGAAATCTTACGATTTGTGAGATCTCATCTTGAGGCGGGCTTCCCGCTTAGATGCTTTCAGCGGTTATCCCTTCCGAACATAGCTACCCGGCAATGCTACTGGCGTAACAACCGGAACACCAGAGGTTCGTCCACTCCGGTCCTCTCGTACTAGGAGCAGCTCCTCTCAAATCTCAAACGCCCACGGCAGATAGGGACCGAACTGTCTCACGACGTTCTAAACCCAGCTCGCGTACCACTTTAAATGGCGAACAGCCATACCCTTGGGACCGGCTTCGGCCCCAGGATGTGATGAGCCGACATCGAGGTGCCAAACACCGCCGTCTATGTGAACTATTGGGCGGTATCAGCCTGTTATCCCCGGAGTACCTTTTGTCCGTTGAGCGATGGCCCTTCCATACAGAACCACCTGATCACTAAGACCGTCTTTCGACCCTGCTCGACTCGTCAGTCTCGCAGTCAAGCGCACTTTTGCCTTTACACGCTAAGCATGATTTCCGACCATGCTGAGTGCACCTTCGTGCTCCTCCGTTACTCTTTAGGAGGAGACCGCCCCAGTCAAACTACCCACCACACACTGTCCTCAACCCAGCTAATGGGCCCAAGTTAGAACCCCAACGTAGCCAGGGTGGTATTTCAAGGTCGACTCCACGAAGGCTAGCGCCCTCGCTTCAAAGTCTCCCACCTATCCTACACAAACTAAGTCAAAGTCCAGTGTGAAGCTGTAGTAAAGGTTCACGGGGTCTTACCGTCTAGCCGCGGGTACACGGCATCTTCACCGCGATTTCAATTTCACTGAGTCTCGGGTGGAGACAGTGTGGCCATCGTTACGCCATTCGTGCAGGTCGGAACTTACCCGACAAGGAATTTCGCTACCTTAGGACCGTTATAGTTACGGCCGCCGTTTACCGGGGCTTCGATCACAAGCTTCGGCCGAAGCCTAACCTGATCAATTAACCTTCCGGCACCGGGCAGGCGTCACACCCTATACGTCCTCTTACGAGTTTGCAGAGTGCTGTGTTTTTAGTAAACAGTCGCAGCCACCTGGTATCTTCGACCTCCAACAGCTCGGGGAGCAAGTCCCGTCACCGTCGGCGGCGCACCTTCTCCCGAAGTTACGGTGCTATTTTGCCTAGTTCCTTCACCCGAGTTCTCTCAAACGCCTTGGTATTCTCTACCTGACCACCTGTGTCGGTTTGGGGTACGGTCGCTCAATGCCTGTAGCTTAGAGGTTTTTCTCGGAAGCGTGGCATCAACGGCTTCCCGGTCGTATAGGACCGGTTCGTCATCGCATCTCGACCTTGGGATCCCGGATTTGCCTGAAACCCCAGTCTACGTGCTTGAACCTGGACAACCATCGCCAGGACCGCCTAGCCTTCTCCGTCACCACATCGCAGCAAAGAGCGGTGCTGGAATATTAACCAGCTACCCATCGACTACGCCTTTCGGCCTCGCCTTAGGAGCCGACTTACCCTGCGCCGATGAGCGTTGCGCAGGAACCCTTGGTCTTCCGGCGAGGAGGATTTTCACCTCCTTTATCGTTACTCATGTCAGCATTCGCACTTCTGATACCTCCAACGGACCTCTCGGTCTGCCTTCACAGGCTTACAGAACGCTCCTCTACCGCGCGCGCCATAAAGGCGCGCGCCCGCAGCTTCGGTACATGGTTTAAGCCCCGTTACATCTTCCGCGCAGGCCGACTTGACCAGTGAGCTGTTACGCTTTCTTTAAAGGATGGCTGCTTCTAAGCCAACCTCCTGGCTGTCTGGGCCTTCCCACATCGTTTCCCACTTAACCATGATTTGGGGACCTTAGCTGGCGGTCTGGGTTGTTTCCCTTTCGACAACGGACGTTAGCACCCGCCGTCTGTCTCCCTCGCTGCACTCGCCGGTATTCGGAGTTTGCATGGGGTTGGTAAGTCGAGGTGACCCCCTAGCCCAAACAGTGCTCTACCCCCGGCGGTGATACGAGAGGCACTACCTAAATAGTTTTCGAGGAGAACCAGCTATCTCCGGGCTTGATTAGCCTTTCACTCCGAGCCACAGGTCATCCCCCAATTTTTCACCATTGGTGGGTTCGGGCCTCCAGTCAGTGTTACCTGACCTTCACCCTGCCCATGGCTAGATCGCCCGGTTTCGGGTCTACTGTTACCGACTATGTCGCCCTATTAAGACTCGGTTTCCCTACGGCTCCCCTAAACGGTTAACCTTGCCAGTAAGAATAAGTCGCTGACCCATTATACAAAAGGTACGCAGTCACCGCGTCACCAACGCGTGGTAAACCACGCGCTAGCATTAACGGCTCCCACTGCTTGTACGCATCCGGTTTCAGGAACTATTTCACTCCCCTCACAGGGGTTCTTTTCGCCTTTCCCTCACGGTACTGGTTCACTATCGGTCAGTTGAGAGTATTTAGCCTTGGAGGATGGTCCCCCCACGTTCAGACAGGGTTTCACGTGCCCCGCCCTACTCGATTTCACACAAAGTCCGTTTTCGCGTACGGGGCTATCACCCGCTATGGCACACCTTTCCAGATGCTTCCGCTAACGCGCCAATGTGCTTAAGGGCTGGTCCCCTTTCGCTCGTCACTACTAAGGGAATCTCGGTTGATTTCTTTTCCTCCGGGTACTTAGATATTTCAGTTCCCCGGGTTCGCTTCGCCAACCTATGTATTCAGTTGACGATAACTCCCAGAAGGGAGTTGGGTTTCCCCATTCGGAAATCCTCGGATCAAAGCCTGTTAGCCGGCTCCCCGAGGCTTATCGCAAGCTACGACGTCCTTCATCGCCTTCAACTGCCTAGGCATCCACCGAATGCGCTTGTTCGCTTGACCATATAATCGAAAGCGCACGTTGCGTCTTCAATACATATAGCCGAGTAACACCGGTTTGGAACAGCGCCAGCCGTCACCGGCTTGCACTGATACCAAGACACATTTGTTTTTTACGTCGATACCTTAGCTAGACCTGGTATCGACGTTTGTGCGTCAAGATCCAATGACCTGACGCACAGACTTCATCATATACAAGTTGTCAAAGAGCACGTGTCGAGCGGACAGTCCGCTCCAAACGCAAAGTGAATGGTGGAGCCGAGGAGGATCGAACTCCCGACCTCCTGCTTGCAAAGCAGGCGCTCTCCCGGCTGAGCTACGGCCCCGCGCAATACTGGTGGGTCTGGGTGGATTTGAACCACCGACCTCACCCTTATCAGGGGTGCGCTCTAACCAACTGAGCTACAGACCCGGGCTCGGTGCGTCCACAACAAAACCAGTGGCACACCGCCATCGCTTCCGCAACACCAACAAACCATTCGTGTGGGCGCACCCACCGAGGTGGGCGCGTCTACGCGGTCCGCGACTTTCGCCGCTTACCGCGTCGACTTCGATTCCGATCGAGTCAAGGCTGGTCCCGTTCCCGCCGGCGCGAACGCCAGCCAGGCGGGACTTCATATTTAAGGAGGTGATCCAGCCGCAGGTTCCCCTACGGCTACCTTGTTACGACTTCGTCCCAGTCATGAATCACACCGTGGTAACCGTCCTCCCGAAGGTTAGACTAGCTACTTCTGGTGCAACCCACTTCCATGACGTGACGGGCGGTGTGTACAAGGCCCGGGAACGTATTCACCGCGACGTTCTGATTCGCGATTACTAGCGATTCCGACTTCAAGGAGTCGAGTTGCAGACTCCTATCCGGACTACGAGAGATTTTTTGGGATTCGCTCCCCCTCACGGGATCGCAGCCCTCTGTATCTCCCATTGTAGCACGCTTGTAGCCCACCATAATAAGGGCCATGATGACTTGACCTCGTCCCCGCCTTCCTCCGGTTTGTCACCGGCAGTCTCCTTAGAGTTCCCGGCATTACCCGCTGGCAAATAAGGATAAGGGTTGCGCTCGTTACGGGACTTAACCCAACATCTCACGACACGAGCTGACGACAGCCATGCAGCACCTGTCTCACGGTTCCCGTAGGCACCTATCCATCTCTGGAAAGTTCCGTGGATGTCAAATGGTGGTAAGGTTCTTAGCGTTGCCTCTAATTGAACAGCATGCTCCACCGCTTGTGCGGGCCCCCGTCAATTCATTTGAGTTTTAACCTTGCGGCCGTACTCCCCAGGCGGAGAACTTATCGCGTTAGCTGCGCCACCAAGCCCTCAAGGGGCCCAACGGCTAGTTCTCATCGTTTACGGCGTGGACTACCAGGGTATCTAATCCTGTTTGCTCCCCACGCTTTCGCACCTCAGCGTCAGTGTTAGTCCAGGAGGCCGCCTTCGCCACTGGTGTTCCTTCCTATATCTACGCATTTCACCGCTACACAGGAAATTCCGCCTCCCTCTACTACACTCTAGCCCGCCAGTTTGAAATGCAGTTCCCAGGTTGAGCCCGGGGATTTCACACCTCACTTAACGAACCGCCTACGCGCGCTTTACGCCCAGTAATTCCGATTAACGTTCGCACCCTCCGTATTACCGCGGCTGCTGGCACGGAGTTAGCCGGTGCTTCTTCTGCGGGTAACGTCAAGACCCGGGGGTATTAGCCCCTGGCTTTTCTTCTCCGCTGAAAGTGCTTTACAACCCTAGGGCCTTCTTCACACACGCGGCATGGCTGTGTCAGGCTTTCGCCCATTGCACAATATTCCCTACTGCTGCCTCCCGTAGGAGTCTGGACCGTGTCTCAGTTCCAGTGTGGCTGATCGTCCTCTCAGACCAGCTATGGATCGTAGCCTTGGTGAGCCATTACCTCACCAACAAGCTAATCCAACGCAGGCTCGTCCAATAGCACGAGGTCTGGCACCGACTTGCGCCGGCGCGTCGATCCCCCGCTTTCATCACCGGTCGAAACCGGAGATCACATGCGGTATTAGCCCGAGTTTCCTCGGGTTATCCCCCACTATTGGGTAGATTCCTACGCGTTACTCACCCGTCCGCCACTCTACTCGCCCCCGAAGGGACTTTCTCGTTCGACTTGCATGTATTAGGCCTGCCGCCAACGTTCAATCTGAGCCATGATCAAACTCTTCAGTTAAAGAAGTTTTCGGGCTCGATGGCGATAAAGACCGCCGCCGATCCCAAGACAAGTTTGCCTCGGCTCTTTCGTTCACGAGCGCCCACACGAATGGCTTGTTTCGTTTTCAATGAGCAGGGCCGCGCGCATTTCACGCGGGCCAAGGGCAGCGCATTATACGCGCCAATCGGCGGCTGGCAAGCAGCGTTTTAGGCGTCGCTTTCGGCCACGGCGAACGGCGCGCGCGGGCCGGCCTGCCGAGTGGGCCGGGATCAACGCCCGGGCCCGGTGCAGCGCCTCAGGCGTGGGCAACCAGATGCCAGCTTTTCTTGCCGCGCCGGATGAGGTGGTAGCGACCAAAGAGTGCGTTCGACGGCGACAACGTGCGCTCGATGTCTTCGGTCAGTTGGCCATTGACACGAACGGCCCTGCTTTGCACCAATCCGCGCGCGGCGGTTCTCGAGCGCGCCAGCGGCGTTTCCGCCATGACGGCAACCAGTCCCGCGTCGGCATTGATCGTGGTGCAACCGATTCCGTCGAGAGCGAGTTGTTCCAAATCCGGCTCCTTCAATGACTCGAGGGATCCGCTGAACAGCGCGTCGGTGATTCGCCTGGCGGAGGCGAGGCCCTGTTCCCCGTGCACCAGTCGCGTGACTTCCGCTGCCAGGAGCCTCTGACCGTCACGCGCTCCCGGGTTCTCGGCGACCGCTTTCCCGGCCGCCTCGATCTCCTCGATGTCGAGAAAGGTCAGTTGGCTCAGGCGGGACATCACGTCTCGATCCGACGTGTTGAACAGGAACTGATAGAACGTGTAGGGCGATGTCTTCGCCCCGTCGAGCCAGACGGCTCCAGCCTCTGACTTGCCGAATTTCGTTCCGTCGGCCTTTGTCACCAGCGGGACCGTCAGCGCAAACACCTTCATCTCCAGCGTCCGCCGAACCAGGTCGACACCGCTGACGATATTTCCCCACTGATCGCTGCCGCCGATCTGAACGGTGCATCCATGCCGTTGGACAAGCTGCTTGAAGTCCATCGCCTGCAGGATGCTGTAGCTGAACTCGGCAAACGAAATGCCGCCCCCCTCGGCCTCCAGCCTCGACTTGACAAATTCGCGCTGAATCATCGCGTTGACCGAGAAGTGTTTTCCGACATCGCGCAAGAAGGTGACAACGTCAAGTTGCCCGATCCAATCGAGGTTGTTGACGACGATCGCTCCCGTCTCCCCGTCGAAATCGAGAAACCGCTCCGCTTGCGCACGCACCCTCCCGGACCAGTCCGCGACAGCGTCCCGAAGATTGAGACTGCGCTCTTCTGTCTTGTCGCCGGGATCGCCGATCAACCCGGTGGCGCCGCCAACGAGCAGAATGGGCCGGTGACCGGCCCGTTGAAATCGCCTCAATGTCAGAAGCGGAACCAGGTTTCCGATCTGGAGACTGTCCGCAGTAGGGTCGAAGCCGCAATAGACGCGGCGCGCGCGCGCCGCGAGATGATCCTCGAGGCCCGCCTCGTCCGAAACCTGCGCCACCAGTCCCCTTCTACGGAGGCCGGCCAGGATCAAACTTCGTTGGGAGGACGCATCCGAGCTTCCAAAACCAGACATTTTCTTTATACTCCGCACCTTGCCACTCGCGTGAGTTCCATAGTCTGCCCCGCGGCGGAAGTCGAACAAGAGTATAAAGCTTGAGCAGGGGAAAAGTTCCGGCATCCCACCTCTATGTCTGCGCGGTCGTGGCGGCGATACTTGGCCTCACTTTCTCTTTCGGCCGAGACGTATCGGAAGCGACCACCACCTTTGAGACGAACCCGCCGTACGCCGAGTCCGACCTCGACATGGGCAGCGACCCTGCGGAACTACCCCCGGAATTCGAAGCAACGACCGCGCAGGTCGTAGTCATCACGCCGGGCGAAAGCCTGTCCACGATCTTCCAGAAACAAAACCTCCCGCCCGGAGACCTGCAACGGATACTTGCCAGCGGCCCCCTGGCGGATCGGCTTCATAGAGTGTATCCGGGCCACGAGCTGACGTTCATCACGAACGAAGACGACGACCTTGTTCGCTTCGTCTATTCGTCCGGTCCGCTCGAACGGCTCATATTCGAACGCTCCGGGGAAGCGTACGAGGTCCACAATGAAATCAAGACGCCCACAAAACGCGCTGCCTTCAGGCACGCGGCGATCGAGCATTCGCTGTTCGTCGCCGGGCAGCGCGCGGGCCTGGAAGACCCTCTCATCATGCGCCTGGAAAAGATTTTCCAGTGGGACATCGACTTCCTTCTGGATATTCGGGCCGGCGACGAATTCTCGATTCTCTTCGAAGAGCTGTACCTGGATGATCAACTCATTGACACCGGGCAGATTCTCGCGGCCCAGTTCGTCAACCAGGGAGAAACGCATCGGGCGGTCCTGTATGCCGATAGCACGGGCAAAGGACAGTTTTACAGTCCCGACGGAGAGAGCATGCGCAAGGATTTCCTCAGGGCGCCGCTCGAATTCACGCGCATCAGTTCGAACTTCAATCTGAGGCGACACCACCCGCTGTTCAAGACTTCCATGCCGCATCGTGGCATCGACTATGCAGCGCCCGTCGGCACACCCGTGCTGGCCGCCGGCGACGGTACAGTGCGCATCGCCAGCCGCACCCACGCAAACGGCAATTACGTGGTGTTGCGACACGGCGAAACTTTCGAGACCAAGTACCTGCACCTGTCCAGGATCGCGCGCGGCATCCGCGGGGGAACCCAGGTCGAGCAGGGCAAGGTCATCGGATACGTGGGCGCGACTGGCTACGCCACGGGCCCCCACCTCCACTACGAGTTCCTCGTGAACGGAGTGCACCAGAACCCCCGCACCGTCGATCTGCCGAAAGCGAAACCCATTCCTGCCTCCGAGCGGAGCCGTTTCGAGCAATCGACGGCAATCATCCTGGCGCAACTCGACAACCACCTGTCGGGGCAACAGGTCCTTGCCGCGCGTTAGCGAGTCAGGTCGCACCGATGGCTCTTTTTTTCATCGGCGCAATTTCGGGAACAAGCGTTGACGGACTAGACCTCGCATTGATCGATGTCGAGCCCGCTGTGCCGCGCATCATCGACGCCACTACCGAACCGATTCCAGGTTCCCTCGGCGATTCCCTGCGGGCGCTTGCCCTACCGGAAACCGACGACGTGAACCTGGCGGCCCGGGCTGATGCCGAACTGGGCGAATTCATAGGTCAGGCCACCCGCGCGTTCGCCGCAGGCCGACCAGTCAGGGCCATCGGTAGCCATGGACAGACAATTCGACACGACCCGCGCGCGAAACCCGCCTACACCGTGCAAATCGGAGATCCCCATCGTATCGCCGAGATCAGCGGCATCGACACCGTCGCCGATTTCCGTCGGCGGGACGTGGCGGCCGGCGGCGAGGGAGCCCCGCTGGTGCCGCCCTTCCACGAAGCGCTGCTCAAGCCTCCCAGGGGCGAACGCGTGGTGGTGAACATCGGCGGCATCTCCAACATAACGATTCTCTCGCCCGACCTCCGGACCGGTTTTGACACGGGTCCCGGCAATGCCTTGCTGGACGCATGGATCAGAGAACACCAGGGTTTGGCGTTCGACCGGAACGGAGCGTGGTCGGCAACGGGGAAGGTCATTCCCGACCTGCTGACCGACCTCGAACAAGATGGGTTTGTCCGCTCGCCGCCACCGAAGAGCACCGGCAAGGACTTCTACAATCTCGACTACTTGCGAATGCGCCTCAAGGGTTCCGAAGACCCCGCCGACGTACAGGCCACGCTGACCGAATTCACCGCCGCAAGCATCTCCTGGGCGATCGAGAGATGGGCGCCTTCGAGCGCCGACATCGTCGTATGCGGCGGGGGTCGGTTGAACGACGACCTCATGCACCGTCTCGGACGACGGATGGGGAGGAGGCGAGTGATGAAGGCGGAAGTCCTGGGCGTCGATGGCGATGCCGTCGAAGCGGCAGCCTTCGCGTGGCTTGCATACCGCTTCCTCGAGCGCCTGCCGGGGAATTCGCCGACAGTCACCGGGGCGGCCGGACCGCGCGTGCTCGGCGCGTTTTATCCCGCCGACAGGCAGATCAGATAGCGAAGGAGTTCCCGCAACCGCAGGTCGAGGAGGCATTGGGATTGGTGACGACGAACTGCGCCCCCTGCAGGTCTTCCCTATAGTCGATCTCCGCGCCGGCGAGATATTGATAGCTCATCGCGTCCACCAGCATGGTGACGCCTTCCCGCTCGATCACGGCGTCATCCTCTGCGATCTCCTCGTCGAAGGTAAAACCGTACGAAAAGCCGCTGCAGCCACCGCCCGTGATGAAGACGCGAAGCTTCAACAGTTCGTTGCCTTCGCCCTCGATGAGTTCCGCGACCTTTCCCGCCGCACGGTCGGAAAAACCAATGTCAACCATAATGCTGTCTCAGCTATCCCGATCGCCGTCGCCCGACAACTCGAAAACGTGAACGTTGCCTTGATCCTCGTCTTCTTCGAGGCAAAGGATCTTGCCGTTCACCAAGCCGCCGAGTTCGACACCGATCTGCTTGTAGGACACTTCGCCCCTGACCCGGCCGGTCGCCGTGACCTCCAGGCGCTCCCGGGCAAACACGTTGCCCTCCACCCGGCCCGCGATAACCACGTGCGCCGCTCGAATGTCGCCCTCCACACTGCCGCCCTCGTCTACGAACAGCGTGGCCGAGGCTTCTTCCGCGGTCGTAATCTTGCCCACCACCGTGCCGCTGACATACAGCCGACCAGAGAAATGAATGTCGCCTCGCACCTCCGTGTCCGGCGCAACAAGGTTAGCGCTCTTGTCGCTGCTATCGACCCTGGTTTTCTTCATGAGTCCGCTTTCTTCCGCCAAACTCTCCCTTCCTTCGGGCTTGAACCACTTCATCCTCAAGTCACTGTATCAGCCATGCCGCACTTCATCCCTGGTTTGCGGGACTATTTTACAGACCACGCGAACACCCGTTCGAACCGCTGTCCGGTGTTCACCTCCGCCGCGACCCTGACCTCTTCGGGCATGAATCCGCTGGGGAAAGTCATTTGACCGCCAAGGTCCTCAAAGTAGAGAAGTCCAAACTTGAGGGGATACTCGCTCTCTTCCGACAACTCTGCAAGTGACAGTGATCGCCGCACATTTTCCGTTTCCCCAACGACATCGAGCGTGAGAGTTCCCTCGATCCATCGGTCCCGGTCCGCAGCCTGGGTCAGAACCAACGTGTAAACGAATCGGTCAGCGTCTCGCGTCTTTGAGATTTCGAGCCGTTCGATGTTGAAACCCGCATCTTCGTCCAGCGGCGCCACAAGCCGCCTGTAGAAACGCGCTTCCTCTTCCAGCGAATGGATCCGGTCCCCCAGCGTCTTGATCGTGCGGCGCAATTCCTCGTTCGCGCCCGCATCCACCACCTGCGCCAGATCCAGCTCACCAGACCAGCCAGATTCATCCGATTCATCGCAACCCGGCGCCAGAAGCAGCTTGCCCCCGCTTTCGCCTTCACATCGATTGCTGCCGAGCACGAAACAGCCGTACCCGAAGGCCCCGATCAAGACCGCGACCAAAGATGTCCATGCCGCCCTTTTCACGTGAGGATCGCCAAACATCATGTTCCGTGACGGTCTCCTGGCATTAGTCGTCGGATCTGCGAAGCAAGCATTTCGCACCGGGGACGATCCCGGCAACCTGCCTGACGCCGACTATACTATTGGCGTCCTTGCGCGTTCGACAACGGACGCGCGCACGCAAACGCAGACCCCCCGGGAGATGGCTGATGCTCTGGCTAAAGGCGTTCCACCTCATCTTCGTCGTTACCTGGTTCGCAGCCCTTTTCTACTTGCCCCGGCTGTTCGTCTACCACGCCACGGCCACCGACAAACCCGGAATCGAACGATTCAAACTCATGGAGCGACGCCTCTACCGTGGAATCATGACTCCGTCCGCCGCACTCACGGCTGTCCTCGGCGTCTGGCTCCTGGTGCTCTACTGGGACGCCTATGCCGAGGCGGCATGGATGTGGGTCAAGATCGCGGGCGCGCTGGCGCTGTACGCATATCACGGCTATTGCGGTAGGCTCGTGCGGCGGTTCGCCAACGACGAGAACACCAGGAGCGATACGTTCTTTCGGTGGTTCAACGAAATACCGACCGTTCTGCTCGTCGTGATCGCGATCCTGGTCGTCGTCAAACCACTCTGACATGCACTGAACGAGAAGCTCATCCCCAAGTGAAACGAAACGAATCCAGGCGACTGTACCGTCGCGCCCAGGAAGTCATTCCAGGCGGCGTCAATTCCCCCGTCCGCGCGTTCAGGGGAGTCGGCGGCTCTCCCGTCTTCTTCGCGTCGGCGAATGGACCGCACCTTTTCGATGTCGACGGCAACCGCTACATCGACTACGTCGCATCCTGGGGGCCGATGATCCAGGGCCACGGCTTCGAACCCGTAGTCCGAGCGATCAGGGACCAGGCGGAGAAATCCCTTGGCTTTGGCGCGCCCACTGAACGCGAAACGGAAATGGCCGACAAGATCGTCGACACGGTGCCGGGAGTCGAAAAGGTGCGGCTGGTCAACTCCGGCACCGAAGCGACGATGTCGGCCATTCGACTTTCGCGGGGCTTCACGTCGCGGGATCTCGTCATCAAGTTCGACGGCTGTTACCACGGCCACTCGGACGCGCTGCTGGCGAAGGCCGGTAGCGGCGTTCTGACACTGGGTTTGCCGAACTCTCCCGGCGTGCCCGAATCCGTTGCGCGGCACACGCTGACATTGCCGTTCAACGACGCGGAGGCCGTGCGCACCGCATTTGCGCAGTATGGGGACCAGGTCGCCGCCGTCATCATGGAACCCGTCGCGGGAAACATGGGCTGCATTCCACCCTTGCCCGGATTCCTCGAAGCCGTGCGAGGGACCACCGCCGATGCCGGCGCGCTGCTCATCTTCGACGAGGTGATGACGGGATTTCGCGTTGCCCGGGGTGGTGCCCAGGCGCTATACGGCGTCTCGGCCGACCTGATCACCCTTGGAAAGGTGATCGGCGGGGGTTTACCGGTTGGCGCATTCGGTGGACGCGCAGAGGTAATGGACCACATCGCACCCGAAGGTCCGGTGTACCAGGCCGGCACACTGTCCGGGAACCCCCTGGCGACAACGGCTGGCCTCACATTGCTCAACACCCTCGACGACGCCTTCTATGCCCGACTGGACGCACAAACCGAGGCGCTCACGAAGGGACTCAAGGAGCTTGCGGACCGGAACAATGTTGCCGTTCGCATCAACAGCGTTTGCGGCATGTTCAGCATGTTCTTCACATCCGGATCCCGGGTCGCATCCTTCGAGGACGTCTCGCGCTGCGATGTCGTGCGCTACAACCGGTTCTTTCACGCGATGCTGGACGCGGGCGTCTATTTCGCTCCCTCCGCTTTCGAATCCGCCTTCGTTTCGGGCGCGCACACCGAAACGGAAATCGACGCCACCCTGGCGGCGGCCGAACACGCCTTCGCGCGTCTGGACTGATGCCACAAGCGAATCCGGGCCCTTACGACGTCTATGGCGTCGGCAATGCGCTGGTCGACATGGAGCACTCTGTCGACGACGCGTACCTGCGCGGACACGGTATCGCCAAGGGCCACATGACACTGGTCGACGAACTCCGAATGGAGACGCTCCTCGAGTCCCTGGACGCGCGCGAAGTGACACGCATGTGCGGGGGGTCCGCAGCCAACACCGCATATGCCGTGTGCGGCTTCGGTGGCACGAGCTACTATTCGTGCCGGGTTGCCGGCGATGAAGCCGGAGCGTATTTCCTTTCCGAAATAGGCGCCGCAGGCGTCGATACCAATCGACACGACCCGCGGGCTCCGGGCAAAACGGGCCGTTGCCTCGTCCTTGTCACCCCGGATGCGGAACGCTCCATGAACACCTGTCTCGGCGTTTCCGACGCGCTCGACCCAAGCGCCATCGACACCGAGGCGCTCTCCCGAGCCAGCTATCTCTATATCGAAGGCTATCTTTCCTCTTCCACCTCCGGTCGCGCGGCCGCGGTGCGAGCGCGGGAGGCAGCCGAGGCCGAACGCGTTCGTACCAGCATGACCCTGTCCGACCCCGCCATGGTCGAGTTTTTTCGCGACGGCCTGACCGCCATGCTGGGCAATGGCGTGGACCAGCTTTTCTGCAATGAAGAGGAAGCACTGGCCTGGACGCGCTCGGACCGCGTCGACATCGCCGTGAACGAACTGCGCGACATGGCCCCGTGCGTGAACGTCACGCTCGGCAGCGCTGGATGCCTCGTCGCGACGAGCGCCGGACGCCGCACCGTCCCGGGATTCCAGGTGACTGCGAACGATACGACCGGGGCGGGCGACATCTACGCTGGCGCCTGCCTGTATGTCCTGACCCACGGCGGGGCAACCGAGGCGGCGGCGAGATTTGCCAACTACGCCGCAGCGCAACTCGTGACCCGATACGGCGCGCGCCTGCCGAATGTCGCCGCTTACCGGGCGCTGCGCAACGAATTCCACGGCTAGCAGACTGCGCGGCAGAACGGCACGCAGTGCCGATCAAGGGCGCGGGACGGAGGGATGGGCGAAACAGAGGGCTTGGGCGGGGAGTGAAGCACGGCGAAGCCGCCGACGGGTTTCATGGCGCTAGTGTCGTCCCCCGCTTGCTCTAAAGCAGCACCGCGAGCGCTCGATCGAGGGTGATCTCCCTTGGGGAGACGGTACATCCGTAAGCGATGACCTCCACGCCAGCGTCGGCCGCCCGACGCAAAGCGGCACCGTACTCTGGATCGATGTCGTCCGCCGGCGTCACACTGCGGATACCCGTGTGCGGAACGCAGTACAGCAGGACGCTTCGATAGCCGATCGCGACGCAGCGCGCCAGCGCCTCGACGTGCCGCCTCGCCCGCTCGCTCACCGCGTCCGGAAATGCTCCCAGGCATCCCCGAGCAAGGGTGACGCTCTTGACTTCCACATATGCCACCGGATCCTCGTCGGTGTCGGTTCGGTAAAGACCAAAGTCGAACCTTCCGCGGGACGAAGAGCGGGGTCTCGCCGGAACCGGGACTTCACGGCGGAAAAGCCTGGTCCGAAGTTCCGGAATCCGCCCCTCGGCGAGCGCCTCGGCGACGACCGCATTGGCCCGCGCGGTGTTGACGCCGATTCGGTTCCCCGCTTTCGTCTCGACAATCTCCAGGGTATGCGCGTACTTGCGCTGGGTTCGCGAAGATGTGGAAAACCAGGCGGGGCTGCCTGGAGTATCGCAACCGAGCATGGCGCCGGTGTTCGCGCAGTGCATGGTCACCACGCCCCGCCCGGCGATTTCCACATCCGCGAGGAAGCGCTTGTAGCGGCGTTTCAAAACGCCGGGCAACAAAGGGGGCTCGAATCTCATGCGCGCGCGTCGTCAATTGAACAGAAGTATTGTCCAACCAGTGGTTGATTTGATAGTTTTCGCGCCTTCGCGAGTCGCAGGTTTGAAGCCGAGAAGGACCATGCCCGCAAAGAACACGAAAACCTTGTCAGGAACCGGGTCGACCGGGCTTGAAGCCGCCGCATTCGTTTTGGCGGATTCACCGTTCAGGAACTTCGTGCCCTACGACCCGGCCGAAGGCGAGCTGTATATGGGTCAATCGCAACTGGACCATTTCCGGAAAATGCTGCTCGACTGGCGTCGACAACTCATGGAAGAGGTTGATCGAACCGTCAACCACATGCAGGACGAAGCGGCCAATTTTCCCGATCCGGCGGACCGGGCGACCCAGGAGGAGGAGTTCAGCATCGAACTCAAGACCCGCGACCGCGAACGCAAGCTCATCAAGAAGATCGCCGAGACGCTGGAACGCATCGACACGGAAGACTACGGGTACTGCGACACCTGCGGCGTGGAGATCGGCCTGCGCCGCCTGGAAGCTCGGCCAACCGCCTCGCAGTGCGTGGACTGCAAGGCCCTGTCGGAGCTGCGCGAACGGCAGCTTCACGCCTGATCCCTACCAGTTCGAGTTCAGCCTCCATCCGGGGAGCGCAAGGCGAAGCCTCTGGCAAAAAAGAAGGTCCGCGATACGTCGGGCGCTTTGCGCCGACTCCTTCCGGACCGCTCCACTTCGGCTCACTGCTCACCGCCGTTGCCAGCTATCTGGAAGCACGGTGCATCGAAGGCGAATGGAAGCTACGCATCGATGACCTCGACGCACCACGCGTCGAACCCGGCGCCGTCGACGGGATTATCCGAACGCTCGAGTGTCACGGCCTGTGCTGGGATGGAGGAATCTACTACCAGAGCACGGCCACGGACCGCTATGAGGCGGCCATCGAGACGCTGATCGGCCAAGCGCTGTGTTTCGGCTGCACCTGCAGCCGCAGGGACCTGCGGAACCACGTTGTCTACCCGGGAACATGTCGGCATCGACCCGCGCGTCGGTGCGACAACGCGGCGATGCGGATTCGCGTCCCCCCGACCGAGTTCGGATTCGAAGACCGTCTGGGCGGCTATTTCGCCCACGACCTGGCCGAATCGGTCGGCGACTTCGTCATTGTCCGTCGCGACCGGATCGTCGGCTACCAGCTCGCCGTCGTGGTCGATGACGATGCCATGGGAGTCACGGATGTCGTCCGTGGCGCGGACCTGTTTGACAATACGCCCCGCCAACTGTTCCTGATTGAACGTCTCGGTCTCTCGGCGCCACGGTACACCCATGTGCCCGTGATCGCCGAACGCAGCGGCGTGAAGTTATCGAAGCACACCCTCGCAACCGCGATAGACAATCGCTTTCCCGCGCAGAATCTGCGCTCCGTTCTCGATCTCCTGGGTCAGGAGCCGCCCATGCTCGCAACCGTGGATGTCCTCCTGGATTGGGCGACCTCGCACTGGCGACTTTCGGCGGTGCCCCGAGGCGCAACCCTCGAGACCTGGCGGAGCATCTGATCCCGGGACACCATCGCGCCGCCTTGGGGAGTCGCGTTCCCCGGCTGAAGGCTCTTTCTTGTGAGGGGCTTGCCCTTCCGTTCCCCTTCCCCTCCCCTTCCGTTCCCCTTCCGTTCCCCTTCCGTTCCCCTTCCGTTCCCCTCCCCTTCCCCTCCCCTTTCGTTCCCCTCCGCACCAACGGTGTTTTGGTAGCATCCGGTTCCATGTCGCACGTTCTTGTTGTGGAGCCGAACCCCGGATACCGCGCGCATCTGTGCGATCTGCTGGAACGCAACGGCTATGCCGTCGACCAGGCTGCGCGATTGCCGCAATCAATCCCCAACACGTTTGCGGCGGTCGTGGCCGACGCGCGCCTGGTACCGGGGCCTGGCGCCGTCTTGCCGACGGACAAGAACGTCCCTCTCGTTATGATCGCCGACCAGGCGAGCATACGCGCCGCAGTCGAAGCCATTCGAGAAGGCGCGGCCGACTACCTGCCGCGCTCTTTCGAACCCGGCCAACTGCTGGAGGCGCTTGAACGCGTCATCTCTCTGGATGCCGAAGAGGTCCAGCAACCGCCCCGATACGATACCTGGCTGCTGCGTGGCTCCTGTGCGGCGATGCGGGAACTGTTCCAGAGCATAGAGAGGATCGCGCCGACCGAGACGACCGTGTTGATCGAAGGGGAGCCCGGAACCGGCAAGGAACTCGTGGCCCGCGCGCTCCATTCGTCCGGCCAGCGTCGACAGGCGCCCCTGATGACCCTCAACTGTGCGGGCACCCCCCAGCCGCTTATCGAGTCGGAACTGTTCGGCCATGGCCCAGTCAGCGCCCCAGCCGCGGGACTCTTGCAGGCATCGGACGGCGGCACCCTTTTTCTGAAGGAAGTCGGCGAGTTGCCACTCTCGACGCAAGATCGTCTCATCGACTTCTTCCGCGGATCTGCAACGCGAAACGCGCCCTCGTCGGGCACCGGGGGCATCGCGCCGGCGCCTTTGCCCGATGTCCGCGTCATAGCATCGACGCACCACAGCATCGGGCGTTTGGCGGAGAACGGACAGTTTCGTGAAGAGCTGTTCCGTCACTTCAACTCGGTGACGCTGGCAGTCCCGCCGCTGCGAAGACGCGGCGAGGACATCGTCGAACTCGCCAAGGGGTTGCTTGACCGGCATGCCGTCTCCATGAACAAGTCCGGATTGAGATTCTCCGACGACGCGCTTGCTGCCATTGCGGAGTACCACTGGCCCGGAAACCTGCGCGAACTCGAAAACGCCGTTGAGCGCGCTGTCATTCTCTCGGGGCACAGCGTAATTGGAGCGGAACTTCTCGCCATTGACGCCGGTCGACTGCAGGACGCCAGCCGGTTGGACGGCGAACCTGATCCGGGCGCGACCGACGACCCGGGAGACCATGTCTCGCTGGAAGACTACTTCGTCAGGTTCGTTACCGAGAACCAGGAACGATTCACCGAAACCGAACTGGCCGCAAAGCTCGGCATCAGCCGAAAGAACCTCTGGGAGCGGCGCAAGCGCTACAGCATTCCGCGCCGGCGAACGCGTACTCGCCGACCGCGACGGGATTTCGGCTAGTGTCGTGTCACACGCGTTATGGCGCTTCAGAGTTCGCCATGCGCGTCAATGCAAGGCGTGGTCCGCAGTGAATATCTGGCATATTCGCAAGGGCCACAACGCGGTCTGCATGCGAGGGGTTCCCCCTCGCGCCCCCCGGCTGAAGGCTCCGGCGTGCATGGCGATCTCCCGAAGGGCGCGCCCCGGGAGCGCGAGGGGTACCCTCGCATGAAGACTGTGGCCTGTGGCGGTGTTGCGCCCCTTGGAAATGGAGCCGACCATTCCCGGCGGGGACGCGCCTTGCCACAGACCCCGTGGGACGCGCTGAAGCGTCATAACTCGTGTGACACGACACTAGTGGCCCTGGGCGGAGATGTCCTTCCGCCGCTCACTTGCCTGCACGTCGGACTTCCCCTTTTTCGACCGGCAACCTAACATCCCCTACGACAAACCCGATCAGCGATAATTTCTTTGAGCGAAGCGCCACCTCTCCAGACCGTCAATCCGCAGCTTGACCAGAGCGTCCTGTCGGCGAACGCGGTGACCGTCGTCAAGGCGCTGCGCGAAGCGGGTTTCGACGCCTACCTGGTCGGTGGCTGTGTGCGGGATCTGCTGCTTGGCAGAACGCCAAAGGACTTCGATGTCGCAACAGATGCCACGCCGGAGGAAGTCAAGGCCGCTTTCTCCCGGGCGCGTCTCGTTGGACGACGATTTCGCATAGCCCACGTGCAGTTCCGCAGAGAGTTCATAGAAGTCTCCACCTTCCGGCGCGGCAATCCCGAAGACACGGACGAAGGCGACACCGGCTTCGATGAGAATAATCGCTCGGCGGATGGCGTCATCCTGCGGGACAATCTCTACGGGACGCGAGATGAAGATGCGCTTCGGCGCGATTTTACTGTCAATGCCCTCTACTACGATCCCATCGACGACGTGCTGCTCGACTACAGCGAGGGGTTGCGCGATATCAAGGATCGTACGCTCCGAACCATCGGCGACCCGATGACGCGTTTTCGGGAAGACCCTGTTCGCATCCTGCGAGCGGTAAGGTTCGCGGCCAAGCTCGATTTTCGATTCCATGCCGACACCGAGCGCGCCATTGCGCCGCTCGCCGAACTATTGACCGCAATATCGCCGTCGCGCCTGTTCGACGAGTTCAACAAGCTGTTCATGCGGGGACACGCTGTTGCTGCGTGGGAGCTCATGCACCGCTTCGGCCTTCCCGAAATCCTCTTTCCGCTGTTCGAAAACGAGGATTCCATCGTCCGTGCGGCGCTGCAGAGCACCGACGAGCGCATCCGGGAGGACAAGCCGGTGACCAGCGGTTTCCTGTTTGCCGCCATGTGCTGGCCCGAGTTCCAACGGCGCAGCGCACTCTCTGCCACCGCAAGGAATGCGGCGGACGAGCGCCTGAAGGCCGCGCATGCGGTCATCGGCGAACAGGCGTTGACCGTCGCAATTCCCCGGCGCCTGACCTTTTTCATCCGCGATGTGTGGCGACTGCAGACGCGCCTGGAGCGGAAATCGGCGCGGGGCATGCTCGATCATCCCCGATTCCGGGCGGCCTACGACTTCCTCGCGATTCGCGCGAAGGTCGGCGAAGCGGACCCTGATCTCGTGCAATGGTGGACCGACGCGCAGACGGAACGAGGGGCGGAAGGGAATAGCCAGACGACGCAGCCTCGGACGCAACCTCGAAGGCGCCGACGCCGACGGTCCCGTGGTCGCAGAGCCGCAGATGGTCGCCAGGTTCGTCCCCAGTAGTGCTTTCCATGGTCGGCGGGCGGGGCCGGGCCAGAGCCAAAGGCACCGGGGACGGGACTGACCCATGAATGTGCAGCACACTGGTTCGGCCAGTTCCGGCATGACGGGTTCCGCCCGCGACCTTCCCGGTTACATCGCGATCGAGGGACCTATCGGCGTCGGCAAGACGACGCTCGCCAAGCGGCTGGCGGAGTCCTTCGGCTATCCCCTGTTGCTGGAGCCGTCCACCGAGAATCCGTTCCTGGATCGATTCTACCGGGAGGGACGCCGCCACGCGCTGCCGACGCAGCTGTTCTTCCTCCTGCATCGAGCCCAGCAGGTTGCCCAGGTCAGAAACGACCTCTTGGGGTCCGTCCTCGTCGCCGATTTCCTGATCGAAAAAGACAGGTTGTTCGCACAACTCAACCTCGACGAGAACGAGCTGGAACTCTACGACCGGATCCACCAGGCGCTGGATCTGAAACCCCCGTCGCCCGATCTCGTCGTGTACCTGCAGGCGCCCGTGTCAGTGCTGCTGCGCCGCATCCGACGGCGCGGGATAGGTTTCGAACAACAGATGGATGCCAACTATCTCACCGCCCTGTGCGCGGCCTATACCAAATTTTTTCACTACTACGACGAAGCGCCTCTCCTTATCGTGAACGCCGCAAACGTTGACTTCGGCAACGACCAGCACTTCGACTCCCTGGTGGAACGGCTGACCGAAATGGAAGGCACTCGCCAGTACTTCAATCCCGATCCAACGTTGTTGTAAGCGAGGGTCCGCAATGAGCAGCCGGAAACGTACCGCGCCGATCTCCATCAACACCCTGTCGGCCATGAAAAGGCGGCAGGAGAAGTTCGCGGCATTGACGGCATACGACGCCCTGTTCGCGGAACTCATCAGCAACGCAGGCGTCGACGTCCTGCTCGTGGGCGACTCCCTCGGCATGGTTTTGCAGGGCCGGGACAGCACGCTGCCCGTCACGCTCGATGACGTCATCTATCACATGCAATGCGTCAAGACGGGGAACAGGGGCAGCCTCATCATGGCCGATCTGCCCTTCATGACCTACGCTTCGTCGTCGCAATCGCTGGAGAGCGCTGCGGCGCTGATGCGCGCCGGCGCACACATGGTGAAGCTTGAAGGCGGAGCCTG
Organism: Pseudomonadales bacterium; assembly: GCA_963668365.1. Taxonomy (GTDB): domain Bacteria; phylum Pseudomonadota; class Gammaproteobacteria; order Pseudomonadales; family Azotimanducaceae; genus VXNE01. The sequence continues at coordinate 963,370 of OY764266.1, read as the reverse complement.
GCTCTCCGAATCGACGCGCCTGCTCACCGAGCGCGGGATTCCGGTCTGCGCACACATGGGACTGACGCCCCAATCCATCAACCGATTCGGAGGCTTTCGCGTACAGGGACGCAACCCCGAACAGGCCAACGAGATCATCGAGGAAGCGACGATACTCGAACAAGCCGGCGCGTCGGTCCTGTTGCTCGAATGTGTGCCCGTGTCATTGGCCAGGGCGATCACGGAGCGCTTGAGCATTCCCGTCATCGGCATCGGCGCGGGGCCGCACACGGATGGTCAGATCATGGTGATGCACGACATGCTGGGCCTGACGCCGCCATCCATGCGCGTTCCGAGATTCGTCAAGAACTTCCTCCCCGAGAGCGAGGCGGGCATTCCCGGCGCGTTCGAAGCGTACGCTACGGCAGTCAAGGAGGGTGTTTTCCCCGGTCCCGAGCACTGCTTCACCTGAGCCGCTCGGCGAGAGATCTTCGGCTTCAAGACGTGGAGACGGTTCGGACAATCCAGGCTCTCAGAACCGCGCTGAAGGGCGCGACGGGAGTTGGTCTCGTGCCGACCATGGGCAATCTTCACGAAGGCCACATGGCACTCGTCAACGCGTCGGTAGAACGCTGCGCTATTACCGTCGTCAGCATCTTCGTCAATCCGCTGCAATTCGGTCCCGGCGAAGACTTCGACAACTATCCCAGAACGCTTTGCGCCGACACGGCAAGGCTGGAATCCGCCGGCGTCGATCTCATCTTCGCGCCACCCGGACAGGAAGTCTTTTCTCCAGCGGGCGAGGAAGTGAAAGTGACGCTTCCGTCCCTGTCCCGGCTACTTTGCGGGCGCAGCCGTCCCGGCCATTTCGATGGCGTGGCCACCGTCGTCGCCAAGCTGTTCAACATCGTTGGAGCCGACTACGCCTTTTTCGGCGAAAAGGACTGGCAGCAACTCACGCTGATTCGATCGATGGTGCGGAACCTCAACATTCCCACAACCATCATCGGCGTACCCACCGGGCGCGCTGCGGACGGCCTGGCACTGTCGAGCAGGAATCTATACCTGTCGGACGCCGAACGCGCGGCCGCGCCCGCCCTGTACCAGACCCTGTGTTCAATCCAGGACGCCATCCGCGACGGCGACCGGCGCTACCGGGTTCTCGAGCGACATGGACGGCAGACGCTCGACGCGGCTGGATTTGAAGTCGACTACGTCGCGGTGCGCGATGCGCATACGCTCCGCAATCCCGGGACCGGGACCAAGCGTCTTCGCATCCTGGCAGCCGCCAGGCTGGGCCGGGCGCGCCTGATCGACAACATCGACGCAGGCGCGCCGTGACAGGTCCGGAAGACCTGGCGTCCTGGAAAACGCTTGCGGGCCTCTCCGCGCAGGAAGGTCGTGCTCCCAAAACGTGTTCCGGACCGATGCGTCTCAGCACCGGCGGATTGCTCATGGACTTTTCCCGGCAGCGCGTGGACGACGAGATCATCGACACGCTCCTCGCCCTCGCCGACGAAAGCGGCCTGCAGTCCGCCATCGAAGACCTGTTCGAGGGCGGCATCGTCAACGCATCGGAAGGTCGGGCCGCCCTGCATGCCGCAATTCGCGCGCCCCGCGACGAAAGGCCGGAAGCCGTGGCCGAACTGATCGAAGCCGAACAGGAGCGAATGTTCGATCTCGCGAGTCGCGTACGAGACGGTCGCTTGCGCGGAGCGACGGGCAAGCCTTTCTCCACCGTGGTGCACATCGGCATCGGAGGTTCCCGCCTCGGACCGGAACTCGCCGTGAGGGCGCTCGGCGGAGATTTGGAGATTCGCTTTCTCTCGAACGTGGACGGAACGGCGGCCATCCGAACGTTCATGCACCTCGACCCCAACGAAACCCTGGTCGTCGTCGCGTCGAAGTCCTTCGAGACGCTGGAGACCATGACCAACGCCCGCTATGCCCGAAGCTGGCTGCTCGAACGCACCGGAGATGCCGACGCGGTGGGGCGGCATTTCATCGCGGTGACCGCCAACATCGACGCCGCGCGCCGCTTCGGGATTCCCGAGCGCCATTGCCTCGCGATGTGGGACTGGGTCGGCGGTCGCTATTCGCTCTGGTCGGCGGTCGGGCTGCCGATCGCCCTCGCCCTGGGAGAGGCGGGATTTCGCGAACTCGCCGACGGCGCGCACCACATGGACCGTCACTTCCGCGCATCGCCTCCAGCCGAGAGCCTCCCCGCGATGCTGGCGCTGCTCGGCATCTGGAACAGCAATTTCCTGGGCGCCTCGACTCACGCGGTGCTGATATACGACCACCGCCTGTCGATCCTGCCGCAGTTCCTGCAGCAACTGGAAATGGAGAGCAACGGCAAGTCGGTCCGCAACGACGGCCAACGGTCGGGCGTGCCGACGGCACCCGTGATCTGGGGCGGCGAGGAAACCGACGGCCAGCATGCGTTCCATCAACTGCTGCACCAGGGAACGCGCGCCTTCAGCTCGGACTTCATTGCCGTCGTCGACCCCGGCCATGACCTCGCCGACCAACACCGTTGGCTGATCGCCAATTGCCTCGGCCAGGGCGATGCCATGCTGGCAGGCGCCCCGCCGGAAGACGTTTCAACCGACGCGCATCGGGCCGTCATCGGAAACCGCCCGTCGACAACCATCCTGCTCGACCGCCTCGATGGCCGGAACCTCGGCATGCTGCTGGCGCTCTACGAGCACAAGGTGTTCTGTCAGAGCGTGATCTGGCGTATCAATCCCTTCGACCAATGGGGCGTCGAACTCGGCAAGCGGCTTGCTGACCGCGTCTACGATGCCCTCGGCACAGGCTCCGATGACACCGTGGACGCGTCAACCGCCGGCCTGGTCCGCGCGTTCAAATCGCGCAGCGGATAGTCCCGCCGACAGATTTGCAATCTGTCGGACAGTCCGCTAAATCAGCATCAATTGGCCATCCCGGCCAAGGCGCTCAAGGAAAGACGACATGGCGACGATCTACCCGGCTCCCGACGACTTCAGACGCAAGGCGCACATCGACCGAGAGACGTACCGGGAGATGTATCAGCGTTCCATTGCCGACCCGCGGGGCTTCTGGACGGAGCAGGCCGAGCAGGTCGATTGGTTTCAGAGATGGCATACGCTTTCCGAAAGCGACTTCCCGAGCGGTCGCGTAGCCTGGTTCAAGGGCGCGAGACTCAACGCCGCCCACAACTGCATCGACCGGCATCTCCCGGAACGCGCCGACCAAGTGGCCATCATCTGGGAAGGGGACGACCCCGATGCGTCCCTCTCAGTCACTTATAGCCAACTGCGAGATGAAGTGTCGCGACTCGCGAACGCGCTGAAACAACGGGGAGCGAGAAAGGGCGACCGCGTCTGCATCTACATGCCCATGGTGCCGCAGGCCGCCTATGCAATGTTGGCATGCGCGCGCATCGGCGCCGTGCACTCTGTCGTGTTCGGCGGCTTCTCCCCGCAATCGCTCAAGGAACGCATCCTGGACTCGGACTGCCGGGTGGTGATCACGGCAGACGAGGGAGTTCGCGGCGGACGCATCGTCCCGCTCAAGGAAAACACCGAGCAGGCCCTGGTCGAGTGTCCCAACGTGCATACCGTACTCACCGTGCGCCGCACCGGGGGCGAGGTACCGTGGCGCGACGGTCGCGACGTCTGGTACCACGAACTGGTGGACAGCCAGCCTGCCGAGTGCGAATGCGAGTCGATGGACGCCGAAGACCCGCTCTTCATTCTCTACACCTCCGGCAGCACCGGAAAGCCCAAGGGAGTGCAGCACGGCACGGGCGGCTACCTGCTGTACGCGGCCATGACCCACCGACTCGTATTCGACTATCACGACGGTGACGTCTATTGGTGCACGGCCGATGTCGGCTGGATTACCGGGCACTCGTACATCGTCTATGGACCCCTTGCCAACGGCGCGACGACGCTGATGTTCGAAGGCGTGCCCACCTACCCCGACGCCTCCAGGGCGTGGCAGGTGGTCGACAAGCACGGTGTCAACGTGTTCTACACCGCGCCAACCGCGATCAGGCAACTGATCGCGCAGGGGGACGACTTCGTGACCTCGACGTCACGCGCATCGCTCAGGGTGCTGGGCACCGTCGGGGAGCCGATCAATCCGGAAGTATGGGAGTGGTACCACCAGGTGGTGGGAGACGGGCGCTGTCCCGTGGTCGACACCTGGTGGCAGACCGAGACCGGCGGCATCATGATCGCGCCGCTTCCCGGCGCCACCGACCTGAAGCCGGGATCCGCAACCCTGCCGTTCCTCGGTGTGCAACCCGTACTGCTAGACGGCAACGGCAAACCCATCGACGAGGTCGAGGCATCCGGCAGCCTCGCTATCGCCTCATCGTGGCCGGGACAGATTCGCACCGTCTACGGCGACCATAGCCGCGTCGTCGACACCTACTACGCCCAATATCCCGGCTACTACCTTACGGGCGATGCCGCGCGCCGAGATGCGGACGGCTACTACTGGATAACCGGCCGCACCGACGACGTGCTGAACGTGTCCGGTCACCGCCTCGGCACGGCAGAGGTGGAAAGCGCCCTCGTCCTGCACCCGTCCGCGGCCGAAGCCGCGGTGGTCGGATTTCCGCACGCCATCAAGGGCGAAGGCATCTATGCGTATGTCACGTTGATGGTCGGCACCGACGAAGATCCCGACAAGCTGCGCGACGAACTGGTTCAGCTTGTGCGGCGGGAGATCGGACCGTTCGCGCGACCCGACGCCATCCAGTTCGCTCCCGGCCTGCCGAAAACGCGCTCCGGCAAGATCATGCGCCGCATCCTGCGCAAGATCGCCGCCGGCGACTTCGAGGACCTGGGCGACACCAGCACGCTGGCCGAACCCGCCGTGGTCGATGATCTGGTGAGCAACCGCGCCTGAACGGTACGGACGGAGGGCAGCCAGATCCGTAGCACAATGGAGATCGTTGATGGCAAGGGAACAAGGGTAGCCTGTGAGCCATGTAATTCAGCTGACAGTAACAGTTAGCGAACCAGATAGTGCTGGGGCGCGTTACATCAGGCTAGATGCAGGAGACGAGAGGCTTCGAGAAGTGGGAACACTAACGCCGTGGTCCGGTAGTGATCTCGGCCCGCCCTTCCGGTTCTGGGGGCATCCAATTGGTGAGCCGCACATCGCTTGGGTAACAGAGCTTGAGTCGGAGGGCAGACGGTGTGGAAGCATCGACGCGTTCGTCACTGCTCTCCATGTCGCTCTCTTGCCGCCGTGAGGAGTGACCTTTACCGTTGGATCGTACCAATAGTCCTCAGTTCGGTGATCGCGTTTGGGCGTGAGGCAGGTGAAGGAGGAGAGCGTCTTGGCTCGCTCCAGCAGGTCTGTGTAACGGACCAAGCCACTGGCTTTAATTGGGAAGACGGTCGATGGGTACGTACCCAGTTCAAGGGAGGTACGTACGTCGTCTCGAAGATCGAATCGCCGAACGACCCGGTCGAAGCCGTAAGATCAGACAAGATGGCGTGCGCGAAGCTTGCCGCTGAGGAGACTACATTCCGCATGTTCAATGAGTTTGCTGGCGGCGATCACAAGATGTATGGAACCTGCCTCAGACTCCATCGGGTAGGGCATAAGAACCCAGAGTTCATGAAGTGCAGGGAACTTCACAGCAAAAATACGGGAACGTGGGTGGTGACTTTCGCGTGCGAAGATGCCAACTTCTACTTCGAGCCAAACGGACAGTTCCACTTGGGAACAGTTCACGGCTTTGTCGAATCAAAGCCGAAGGACGACTACAAGGACAGTCTGGTCATCTCAGTGGGCAACTGTGCTGGCATCGGGGAAGAAGTGCCTGAGAGCCATTAGCTGCGAGGGAGTCGGAACATCGAGCAGAAGCGTGACCTCGAGGGTCTTTCACTAAGCGCCGGAGCCAACGTAGTCGGCGGAAACCTCACCCAACGGGCGGGAAGTGGTCGACCAATAAGGACGCGACTGATCAGCATCGCCACCGCGCCTAAACATGCGCCGATAAATCCGACCGCCACCTGCACCCACCACCGCCTGTCTTGTACCTGATCTCGCACTAGGCGCTTGTTCAATTCGTCCCGTGCGGCTTCCAACGTTTCCGATGCCTCTGCGATCTCAGCGTAGACATTGCGTATGTCCAAGTAATACTGACTCCTATCCGTTGTCGCCTTTCTGGCATCCTCAAGTAGCTGCCTCGTGCGCCTCATGGTCTTTACGATGTCAATGTAGTTTTCGATCACTTTCGAAACTACTACGGTGGCGTAGTCCTCCTTGAACCGCCGGTACTGCTCCAACCGGTAGAAGATCGCGGCGTCATGGGCCTCATACAAGGCTCGCTCGCAATGGCCCGAAGCCCTCCTAAGTTCTTCGTCACGCTGGGAATCGTTAGACGCCGTAAGCGACTTCAGAAGGTGATAGCCCGCGTACCGAAGCTCGTTTACCGCAAGGAGGTCCACTCCCGAACCTTCGATGCCAAGGGAATGGATCGCATCTTCGGCTTCCTTGTAGGCAACGCGTAGCTGCCTATGTTGCTCAGCAACGTTCATGGAAGGGCTGCGGGAGTGAAGTTAGGCTTGATCGAGCTTGTCTAAGCTCTTGTCCTCCGGAGTCACAAAACGGCCTCGGGCAAGCTGAACGCTGCCCCTCGCGCTTCTCGTAACCGTCCGCTTCACTGACTCCCGCCGAGTTTTCGCGGCGTCCGGGACGGAAACAGTTTTCGCTTTCTTGGCCATGTGACTGTGCTCCTTGCTACGTTCCCATGTGAACGTAGTTCACGTTGACGATTGTGCCACAAAACCCGTAACAACAGACAACGCTGAACGCGTACGAGCGCGATTACTGGTTCGGCTGCGGGAACGCGGGCACCGTGGCGACCCGTTTTGCGACCGGATGCGACCACGCCCGTAAAGCGTAGCGGAAGCGCGTCGCAGTTTCAGGGCTGTCGGGGCGGCTCGCCTGAGCGGCTCGCCGAACTCCGCGTCGATCGGAGCGCCGTGTCGAGGGAATCGCGTCCTAGTTTGCGAACGCCTCGTCGGCGTGGTTGAACGTCGATTGCAGCGCATGGATGATGGACGAGTGGATGCCAGTCGCCGTGTTGGAGTGTGGCGTGGAATTAGTACGGCAGACCCTGGCCGGGTACCTGACCGGTGTGTCGGGAGCGTTCTGCACACTTCCGTTCCAACGGATCGGGGAACTGGCGCGGCACGACCTTCCCGTGGCTGCGGCGTCGGAGGCCTGGTGGACGGACGACGGCCGGGTGGCACGAGCATCCGGCATCGCATATCTGCCGGTCGGGGGGATGGGCGGTGGAGTCGGCGCATGGCTCGGCGCGGCTGGTGCGCTTCGTACGGAACAAGGATGAAGACCGGGGCGCCTAGTCGGGCGCTTGCCGCGGAATCCGCTTGCCGCGCAGATGTGGCGTGGAAACCGGGAACGCCACCGCCGCCACCGTGTCAAGGCGCTGACGCGCCTCCTCCGCTGCGCTGCGGCCCTTGCGGGTGACACGGCGTCGGGGAGGTTGACGACGGCCGGAACCGAGGTTCCGGCCATTGATGGCCCGGCGGGACAGGAACGCGGCCAGGACGGGGCGGTCGTTGTCGAGGACGCCATCCTCGTCGACATGTGTATCGGATATCGGCTTGCCACGGAGTAACAACCCTGAAACGTCATCAACAACGACAAAGCCCCGTGCCCCTTATGGGGCATGGGTAGGGCCAGCCCGGCGCTGTTCTGCCCCTGCCCGAACGGGGCGGGCGGTCCGTTCGGCCGTCCCGCGCTATCATTGGCCGACACATCCTCACCGACGCGTCGATTGTCATGAAGCGTTCCACTGTCTTTCTCTCTGCTATCGCAATTGCTGCCCTCGCGGCGGCGCTTGTTACCGAAATCTCCCATCGCGTGCTCCCAGGCAACTACGTGGGGCTCCTTGTGCTGACCTTCATTTCCTGTCTGGTCACCGCCCTTGCGGTTGCGAGGATGGGCAGGCGCGAGGAACCGGCGCCCAGGAAGGGGCGCCGGCCCCGCGCGAGACGGGAGCCCCGTCGGGAGCGGGAACCCCGGGGGGAGCGGGAACCCCGGGGGGAGCGCGAAACCCGCGGGGAGCGCGAAAGCGGCGTCGTCAAGTGGTTCGATCCCACGAAGGGGTTCGGATTCATCATCCGGGATGTCGGCGGCGACGTCTTCGTGCATCGCCGAAGCATTCGGGACGACGGCACCGGCGACCGGGAGTTGCGCGAAGGCGCGCGCGTCACGTTTGTGGCCGTGGAACGTAGCCGGGGTTGGCGGGCGGAGGAAGTCTCCACCCACGACGAATGAATCTCCGATCGTTCCTGCACGGGCGCATCGAGGCGGCGTTCGAGGCGGCTGGCGTTGCTGGCGCCGAGCCGATGATAGGCGTTGCCACGCGTCCCGAGTTTGGCGACTACCAGGCGAATGGCGCCATGGCGGCTGCCAGGACAGCCCGAACCCAACCGCGCAGGCTCGCCGAAGGCGTCGTGGAAGCGTTGGGAGATGTGGATTTCGCCGAGACCCTGGCGGTCGCCGGTCCCGGCTTCGTCAACATCACGCTGTCTCCCGCGTTTGTCAGCGCACACCTCGGCAGCTTCGAGATCGAGCGAACCGCGCATCCCGAGAGGATCGTCGTGGACTACTCCGCTCCAAACCTCGCCAAGGAAATGCACGTGGGGCACTTGCGGACGACGATCGGGGATGCCATGGCACGCATTCTCGAGGCGCTTGGCCACCATGTGATTCGACAGAATCACGTGGGAGACTGGGGCACGCAGTTCGGCATGCTGGTAGCCCATCTCGAGGATGCGCGGGAAACCGCGCCGGAGCTCAAGGACCTGGAGGTGTTCTACGCGCAGGCGCGCAGGCGTTTCGACTCGGACAACGATTTCGCGGACCGCGCGCGCCGCGCGGTGGTCGCCCTGCAGCGGGGGGACGAGCAGGTGCGCGCATATTGGCGGCGCTTCATAGATATCTCCCTGGCGCATTGCCGTTCGGTGTACGAGATCCTGGACATCACGCTGGGCGATGAGGACCTCGATGCGGAGAGCCGCTACAACGACGATCTGCCGAGTGTCGTCGCCGATCTCGAAAGCGCCGGCCTGGTCACGGTGGACGACGGCGCGAAGTGCGTGTTCCTCGACGAACTCGAAACGCCGTTGATCGTGCAGAAGCGCGACGGCGGCTACCTGTACGCGACCACGGATCTCGCGGCGGTGCGCTACCGTTCGGAGCACTACCGTGCGGATCGAATACTGTACTTCGTCGACTCGCGACAGTCCCTGCACTTTCGCCAGCTCTTCGCGGTTGCCAGGAAGGCGGGGTTTGCGCGGGAGACATGCAAGCTGGAGCATCATCCATTCGGCGCGATCCTGGGGCGCGACAACAGGCCCTTCAAGACCCGCTCGGGCGATGTTGTAAAGCTCGGGGACCTGCTTGACGAAGCGGTGCGTCGCGCGCGGGCCCTGGTGACGAAAAAGACCCCGGAACTCGACGGCGAGGAAGCGGATCGTATCGCCCGCGTCGTCGGCATCGGCGCGGTCAAGTACGCCGATGTCTCGAAGCACCGGGCGAGCGACTACGTCTTCGACTGGGATGCGATGCTGAACTTCGACGGCAACACGGCGCTGTACCTGCAGTATGCCCATGCGCGCATTCGGAGCCTGTTCCGGCGCGGCGGGATCGATCCGCGATGCCTGACCGAAGCTCCCGCCATCTCGAACGAGACGGAACGTCGGCTCGGCGTCTCCCTGCTACGGTTCCAGGAGACGTTGGAGCAGGTGGCGAGCGAGGCCTTGCCGCACTACCTGACCGGCTATCTGCATGGTCTGGCGGGAGACTTCACGAGGTTCTACGAGACCTGCCCGGTTCTCAGTGCCCCCGCACCGGTGCGCGATCATCGCCTGAAGCTCTGCGCCCTGACCGGGGAGACCTTGAGAAAGGGATTGGGCCTGTTGGGCATAGGGACAGTCGAAAGAATGTAGTCCCGCGAGCCGGGACGAGCCGGGCTTGCGCTCAGGTCGTGCGGCGGGCCGTCAGTTGTCGGAAATGTGTGCGCGGGCCGGCGTGGGCGTCGTATACGACTTGAGATCTCTGACGAAGTCGCTGAGCGCCTGGATACCGGTTTCCTCCGCCTCGGCGCACCAAGTGCGGAAGGCTTCCATAAGCTCGGCGCCGCGGCCCTTCTCGGACCACAACTGGGCGAGTTCCAGCCGCTTTTCGTAGATGGTCTTCAATTTCGGGCTTGCGCCGACGACCTTGGAGATATGCCGCCGCTGGCGTTCGTTCACCAACGTGTCGTGGCGACAGAGGATGTGCTTGGAACGCCTGAGCAGGCGCCGGGTAAAGGCGTCAGCGTGTTTGCGTTCCTGCTTGACCAGGGGCGCGACCACTTCTTCCGCGTAACGGGCCATGACCCGGAATCGGTCGTTCAATACGGCCCAGGTGGTATCCATGTCGATGGATGTCTTGCCGTCCGCGCGCGCGACCTTGGGACCCGTGTAGAGCGGCTTGGCCAAACCCAGTCTTTGCAGAAGGCGAATCCAGGCCCAGCCCATGTCGAATTCCCAGGGCTTGACGGAGAGCTTTGCCGAGTTGGGATAGGTGTGATGGTTGTTGTGCAGTTCTTCGCCGCAGATGAGGATCGCCCACGGCACGACATTGCGCGAGGCGTCGGGACACTCGAAGTTCCGATAGCCCCAGTAGTGACCGACACCGTTGACGACGCCGGCGGCAAGAAAGGGAATGCACATCATCTGCAGAGCCCACACGGTGGCGCCGAGCGTGCCGAACAACAGCACGTCGAGTACCGCGAGGGAAGCGATGCCCATCATGGAGTGGGGTCCGTAGAGGTTCAGTTCGAGCCAATCGCTGGGCGTGCCCCTGCCGTACTTCTCAAGCGTCTCGTCGGTGATGGCGTCGCGGTAGTACTCGGCACCCCGGAAGAGTATGGGGGCAAGGCCGTGGATCTGTGGGCTGTGGGGATCGTCTTCGGTTTCGGTCAGAGCATGGTGCTTGCGGTGAACCGCCGTCCAGACCTTGGTCGACATGCCCGTCGTCAGCCATAGCCAGAAACGGAAGAAGTGTTGCGCCGCCGGATGCAGTTCCAGGGCCCGGTGCGCGGAGTGCCGGTGCAGGTAGATGGTTACGGAGACGAGAGTGATGTGGCACATGGCCAGCATATAGACGACCATGACCGGTATCGAAAAGCCGACGATGCCGTACCACCAATCCGCCAGGTTCACCAGGTTGACCCCCTCAAATAATTCTCGTTGTTCGCGGTCGGCCGGGACGCTGCGGTCCCACGACGGCGGACGGCGAAAGATACCACTTTTGCGTCTTGTCGTGCGATGGGAATGTCGGATTCTGTACGGTGCCCTGTCGGTGCGTCAAGACGACCCCTGACCGGGCGATTCCCTGCTGTCGGGACCTGCCCGTCACAAGTCGAGCGCATGAGAGTACGATCTCGGTCCGGTAAACGCTGTGCTTAGGATTGGGCGTCGTGGATGAAGCTCCGGTCCACCGGACTCTGGACCCCGCCGCGTTGCGATGGGAAGGCGCGCGGCCGGCGTCTCTCGATGAAGGCGACATCTACCATGACGTCGACGGTCCGGACGAAACGTTGCGCGTCTTCATCGCTCCGGCAAGGCTGGACGAGCGTTTCCGCTCGGCTGCCGCCTTCACGATTGGAGAACTCGGGTTCGGCACGGGGCTCAACTTCGCCGTCGTCGGGGAGCGGTTCCTCAGGCGTTCCGGCGGTCGGTTGCACTATATCGCCTTCGAACACGCGCCCCCTTCGGCTGGTGATATCGCGCGCGCCGCCGGATGTTCCGGGTTACCCCTGCATCGCGAGTTGTCGCGGGTCTTGCCGCCGGGCATTTCCGGCTGGCACCGCCGCCGCCTGGCGGGTGGACGCGTCTGCCTTTCGCTTTACTTCGGCGATGCCCCTGCCGGGTTGGCCGATCTCGAGGCCGGGACTTCGCGCGCCGTCGATGCCTGGTTTCTCGATGGCTTCGCTCCGCCCCGCAGCCCCGCCATCTGGGCACAAGAGACGTGCGCCGCCATCGCGCGACTCTCCGGCGCCGGGACGACGGTGACGACTTTCACGGCCGCCGGCGTCGTCAGGCGCGCGCTCGCGACGGCCGGATTCGACGTGACCCGCGTCGATCAGCATGGTCACAAGCGGCACACTGTCGTTGGCGTGATCCCCGGCGACCCGATATCGCCGCCATCCCCGCCGCATGCCGTTTCGGTCGTCGGCGCCGGCCTGGCGGGATGCTCGGTCGCTCGAGCTCTGGCGGAAAGAAACGTCGAAGTGACCGCGCATGACGCGGCGGTCGCCCACGGCGCTTCCGCGATCCCCGGCGCAGTCCTGCATGCGCGCCTGCTGAACGATGGCAGCGCCGGGGCTTCGCTGCGCGCCCATGCATACGCGTACGCGACCTGGTTCTACTCGGGGTGCGACGGCGTCACCTCGACTGGAGCGCTGCAGCTACCGGGACCCAATGCCGATCCCGAGCGTTTGCATGCATTGGGTAGTGTCCTGCCGTCGGGTTGGGTGGAACGGGTATCTCGGCGCGAAGCTTCTGACCTCGCCGGAATCGATATCGCCGAGGACGGCCTGTACTTCCCTTCGGGTGCCTCCATCGATGGGGCGGCGCTATGCAGGTCCCTGCTCGACCATCCACGAATACGCGTCACATCCGGCGAGCCCGAGGGCGGCATCAGGATCCTTGCGAATGGCTCGGGAATCACCGAATACCTGCCAGAGCTCGAAGTCGCGCCGCTCGCGGGTCAGGCCGACATGTTTGACGATGGCCAGTTGCGCCTGCCCGTGCTTGCGGATGGCTACGCCAGGCCTGCGGGCCGATTCTGCTGGGTCGGCGCGACCTACGAATATCGGCCGTGGCCCCCGGGGGAGGCCACCGAAGCCAACGCCGCGCGGTTCCGAAAGCTCTTCGGTCGCGCGCCGGGCGCGTCGAGGAGCCTCTTCAGGGGAGTTCGTGCCGTAACCTCGGATCGTACGCCGGTAATCGGCAGGGCAGGCCCGAATACCTATGTCAGCACCGGTCATGGATCCATAGGCGTCGCATCGTCGGCGCTCGCCGGCGAATGGATCGCGAGCCTCATCTGCGGCGAATGTCCGCCGGTCAGCCGGGAAATCGAAGCCCTGTGCCGCGTGGGCCGCTTCAGGGAGCGCCAGCAACGGCGGCCAAATCCCTTCGCCGGCGGTGGGCGCGGCCCTCGAAGCAGGCGTTCCGGGAGGTTTCGGGGTAGCTCCTGAAGTTATTGGACGGTCCCCGCCGAGCGCATGAAGACGCGCCGCGCGCACCGGATGCCCTTGGTCATCGCGCGCGAGGTCCGCGAACTCGCCTTGGCCCCACGTCAACAGCGATCGCGCACCGCTCAGACGGCCAGCGACTGATCGGAGCCCTCGACGATCCGGCGAGCGGGATACGTGATGTACTCGCGCCCGGACTCGTCCTGCATTTCGCGGATCCGCTGGAAGATGGCACCCACGTCGTAGTCGGCGCGCGCAGCGAACCCGTCCCGGACCGCCCGTACTTCGGCGATGATCGGATCAGTCTCCTTTGTCCGCATATCCAGTCTCCATCAGTTCGTTCGGTGTGCAGATCACCGGCGGTTCGTAGCCCGCCTCCCGGCATGCCCGTTCAATCCGTACTCTCATGGCCGCATTGGCGATGTGACGGAAGTTCCACGTCACCAGGTACTCGGCGCCGTTGGTCACGGCGATGGCGATGTGCACCGCGTCCGCCGCAGCTTCGCGCGGAACGGCACCGAGTTCAAGAAGCCGGCGCGCGAACCCGTACGCGGCCTCCCGGCCCTCGGGCTTGAAGTCCACCTCCGCGTTGCCGCCAAGGAAGGCCTAGATCTGCTCCACCGTGCGGAGCCGTTCGGTCTGTAGCGTCACGATCATCCTCCGAATGATCGACCAGACCGGAACCTCCAGGCTCATCTAGCGTTGGACAACTCTCTGACTCGCGCTCAGTGCCGACTCGCGGTCACAGCAGTCCCGCCGCGCGTGCCCACCGGTACTTCGCGCCCAGTACGGCGACGGGTTTTTCGGCCGTGTACGGATACGCGAGGATGTCCCTCTCCATCAGGTAGTCGCATGCTTCCTCGATCTCGACATCGCCGACGAGGGATGCCACGACGGGCTTGTCAATCCCCTTGCCCCGCGCCTCGTCGACGGCTTCGGCGAGCAGTTCTGCGAACACCATCGGCGGCGTGATGATGGTGTGCCAGTAGCCCAGCACAAGCGCATGCACGCGCTCGTCGCTGAGTGCGAGGTCGATGGTGCTGCGGTACGTGGTGGGCGGTTCTCCTCCCGTGATGTCCACGGGATTTCCGGCGGCGCCGAATGGCGGAATGAACTCCCGGAAAGCTGCGTCGAGGTCGGCTGGCATCGGCATCAGCGTCAGGTCGTTGTCGGCGCAGGCATCCGACAGCAACACGCCGGAACCGCCCGCGCCGGTCAGGATGAGGACATTCTCCCCCTGGGGCGTTGGCAGCACCTGGAGTCCGCGCGCGAACTCGAGCATGTCATTGAGACTATGCGCGCGGATCACGCCGCTTTGGCGGAGGACCGCGTCGTAGACACGGTCGTCGCCCGCGAGCGCGCCGGTGTGGGAGTTCGCGGCGCGCGCGCCCATGCCGGTGCGCCCGGCCTTCAGCACGACGATGGGCTTTTTCTTTGACACCCGGGCCGCGACTTCGGCGAATGCGCGGCCGTCCTTCAGGTCCTCGACGTGCATGGCGACGACTTCGGTGTTCGGGTCCTGCTCGAAGAACGTCAGCAGGTCGTCCTCGTCGATGTCGGCCTTGTTGCCGAGGCCGACGATGGCGGAAACGCCCATCTTCGCCGAGCGGCTGAACCCGACGATGGCCATGCCGACGCCGCCGCTCTGGGACGACAGAGCCACCTTGCCCTTCTCCGTATAGGGCGTGCAGAACGTGGCGCAGAGGTTCTTGTGCGTGTAGTAGAAGCCATAGATGTTGGGCCCCATCAACCGCACGTTGTTTTCGCGGGCGACGGCGACGATTTCCTCCTGCAGGGCGTGTTCGCCGACCTCCGCGAAGCCCGAAGGAATCAGGACCGCGCCGGGAATCTTCTTCGCGCCGCAATCGGCGAGCACGCGAGCGACGAGGGGTGCCGGTATGCAGAAGATGGCGATGTCGATGTCCCCGGGAATCTCGGTCACGCTCGGGTAGCAGGCGTGGTCGAGTATCGTTTCGGCCCGGGGATGGACGGGATAGATGGCGCCTTCATAGCCCCCGTCGATCAGGTTGCGCATCACGGAATTGCCGATCTTCCCCTCTTCGGCGGATGCCCCGATGACCGCCACGGCGTCGGGCTGCATGATGCGCCGCATGGCGTCGAGCATGGCGTCGTGCCCCGGCCTGTACCGCGGCTCCGCGGGAGGGCCGAGCTGCATGTGGTGGTCCACGGCGAGGACTCCGTCGGAACTCGCGAACACCGGGTTCAGATCCAGCTCCGCGATCTCGGGGAAATCGGCGACCAGCCGGCTCACATTGGCGATCAGCGCCGCCAGCGCGTTGCGATCGACCGCCGCGGCGCCGCGCACGCCCTTGAGGACTTCGGAACCGGCGATATCGTCCAGCATCGATGACGCCTCGTCGACCGCGGCTGGCACCAGCCGAAACGTGATGTCGCCCAGTGCCTCGACGAACACCCCGCCGAGGCCGAAGGCGACCAGTTTGCCGAAGACCGGGTCGGTCACAGCCCCGACAATCACTTCCTGCGTGTCCTGGGCGCGCTCGACCTGGCGTTGTATCAGCACTCCATCGACAGCGGCATCCGCGTCGAACACCCTGGCATTGGCGAGGATCCTGTCGTAGGCGCTCTCCAGTTCCGTCGCATCACCGATATCGAGCGCCACGCCGCCGGCGTCGGTCTTGTGGGCGATGTCGGGAGATACGATCTTCGCAGCCACCGGGAAACCCATCTTTTCTGCCATCGCGACCGCTTCGGATGCTGAAGTGGCGAGGCCCTGGGCGGCGGACGGGATATCGTATGCATCGCAGATGCGCTTGGCCTCATCGGGTGTCAGCGCTTCGCGTCCCGCGGCTGCGGCGGCTTCGATGATGCGGCGAACGTTGGTCTCGGCAGTCATGGTCCCTCCCTGGTTGGGGCGAGATTAACCGAACAGCCGCAACTCCACGAGAGGACGCGCCGCCCAGGCCCGCTGTTTCGCCCATCCCACCCGTCCCGCCACCCTGCCGGTCTTGCCGCCAAGGCCATGAAATCCGCCGGCCCTTCGGGCGCGCCGCATTTCACCCCCGCCCAAGCCCACTTGCCATCCCGCGCCTTGAATCCGCACTGCGCGCCGTTCTACGGCGCCGGCCGTTAATGCGCCAAGTTCGACAGTCTGATAGGTTAGCCGCGTTTTTACCGCGACCGATTTGACCAAGGGAGAGCAATCATGGCCACCGTTGATGGCGCCACGCTGATGGCGCGCAGCCTCAAGGCGCAGGGCGTCGACTACATGTTCGGGATAGTCGGCTACCCGGTTGGAGGCATTGCCGCCGCGGCGCAGAAAGAGGGCATGACGTACATCGGCATGCGCAATGAACAGGCGGCGAGCTACGCTGCCCAAGCGGCCGGCTATCTCACCGGGCGTACGCAGGCGTGCCTAGTGGTTTCGGGCCCCGGCGTGATCCACGCGCTCGCCGGTCTCGCCAATGCGGAACAGAATTGCTGGCCCATGCTTCTCATCGGCGGCGCATCCCCGACCTACCAGAACGGCATGGGGGCATTCCAGGAAGAACGCCAACTGGAACGCGCGGCGCCGTACTGCAAGGTCTCGCGCGCCATCGAAGACGCAACGCGTATTCCGTACTTGGTCGAGCAGGTGATTCGAACGTCCCTGAACGGTCGCCCCGGGCCGGTCTATCTCGATTTCCCGGACGACATCATCGGCCAGGAGGTCGAAGAGAGCGACGTGCCGGCGAGCGTCGTGGTTGAGGATCCGCCGCGGCCACAGGTGGACCCGGCAACCGTCGAGAAGGCGTTGGACGCACTGGAGTCGGCCGAGAACCCGCTCGTCATTCTCGGCAAGGGGATGGCGTGGTCGCGGGCCGAGGACGAGGTGCGCGAATTCATCGAGCGGACGCAATTGCCGTTCCTCAACTCGCCCATGGGCAAGGGCGTCATGCCGGACGACCATCCGCTGTCCGTCGGCGCCGCGCGCAGCACCGCGCTCAGGGAATCGGATCTCGTCTTTCTCATGGGCGCGCGGTTCAACTGGATCATGCACTTTGGCCTGCCGCCCCGGTTCAAGGAGGGCGTGCGGGTGATCCAGCTCGATATCGAGCAGGAGGAGATCGGCCACAATGTGCCGACCGAAGTGGCGCTTGTTGGCGACGGCAAGGCCGTGGTCGGCCAACTGAACGAGGCGCTTGGGCATAGGCAGTGGTTCTATCCTGCCGAAACTCCCTGGCGCACGACCCTGAAGGAAAAGGCGGATGCGAACGTCGCGACGGTCGAGGCCATGCGCCAGGACGAATCGTCTCCCATGAACTACTACCGGGCCTATCGGGACATCGTGGAATGGCTTCCGAATGACGCCATCATCATCGGCGAGGGCGCGTCAACCATGGACATCGGCAGGACGCAGATGCCGAATCGCCAACCGCGCCACAGGCTCGATGCGGGCACCTACGGCACGATGGGCATCGGTCTGGGATTTGCCGTGGCGGCGGCAGTGACCAATCCCGGCAAGCCGATCGTTTCGGTGCAGGGGGACAGTGCATTCGGGTTCTCCGGCATGGAGGTCGAGACGATGGTTCGCTACAACCTGCCGGTCAAACTGATCGTGCTCAACAACGGCGGTATCGGCGGTGGCGTCGGACCGCTGGAGAAGGGCGCGCGAGTCCCGCCATCGGTCCTGACCTATGGTGCCCACTACGAGGGCATGGTCGAAGCGCTGGGCGGCAAGGGCTTCTACGTGGAAGATCCCGCGGATCTGCGCGGCGCCCTCGAAGAGGCCATGGCGTTCGACGGCCCGGCCATGGTCAACATCCCGATCAGCATCGGGGCGGGACGCAAACCGCAGCAGTTCGGCTGGATGACGACCTGAGGCGGCACTGTGCGCTCCATCGGAGAACCGGGTAGAGGTATGAACGCTCGCCGATAGCGTCGTGAAAGTGGCCCGCTGTATGGATGCGAATCCACTAGCGGGTATGAGGTTGCAGCTTGGCCAGCGGCAGTACGCAAGTTCTTTATTGCGGGTCCGAAAAGCGCGATACTGCGAACCGTGATTCCCGCAGACCGTCAATCGTATTCCTTCTACGAGTTTTTTGCCGGGGGCGGGATGGCTCGCGCCGGTCTGGGTGCCCGATGGTCGTGTCTCATCGCCAACGATTTTGATGCCAAGAAGGGTCAGATCTATGAGCGAAATTGGGGCAAGGGCGCGATGGTTATTCGGGATGTCGCCAGCCTCACGACGGACGAGTTGCCCGGCTTCGCTGATTTGGCTTGGGCGTCATTTCCCTGCCAAGACCTGTCGCTTGCGGGGGACGGTGCAGGTTTGGCTGGCAAGCGATCTGGCACTTTTTGGCCCTTCTGGCGATTGGTTGAGGACCTTGGGAGAGAGGGGCGAGCGCCGACGACAATCGTATTGGAGAACGTCTGCGGTGCGCTGACGTCTCACGGCGGCGCTGATTTCGCTGCGATAAGTTCGGCGCTCGCGAAAGCGGATTATCGATTCGGCGCGTTGACCATCGATGCGGTTGACTTTGTCCCGCAGTCCAGACCAAGACTATTCATCATTGCGGCGCGAAGTGATCTCAGAGTTCCACGCGAACTAGCCGGACCTCTTGTCGACTGGCCGGTTCTTGTCAGTCCCGATTCGGTTCAATGGAGAAGCCGATCCCTCGAACGAGCGCAACGCAGCCTCGATGCCGATACTCGTGGCAATTGGCTCTGGTGGCGTCTCCCTTCACCGCCTAAACGCAACACCACACTTTCTGACCTTGTTGAGGAACCACCAGTCGGAGTTTCTTGGCACAGTGATGCCGAGACCCAACGGTTGCTGGACATGATGTCGTCGACTAATGCCTCGAAAGTAAGAGCAGCATCTCTGGCCGGTCGACGGATGGTGGGAACAATCTACAAACGGACTCGTGCCGATGGCGATGGTCGAAAGCTCCAGCGAGCGGAGATTCGATTCGATAACGTCGCCGGTTGTTTGCGTACGCCGCGGGGCGGTTCGAGCCGTCAGACCATCATGATCGTTGAGGGCAATCAAATCCGATCACGCTTGATGTCGCCACGTGAAGCCGCGCGCCTGATGGGATTGTCCGACGACTACTTGCTCCCCGATAACTACAATCAAGCCTATCACTTGGCAGGCGACGGTGTGGTGGTCCCGGTCGTTAGACACTTGTCCCACTACATACTCGAGCCGCTTTTGGCCGCAAACAAGAACCCCGAACTAAGAGACGTTGAACCCAAGGTAGCCTGACGGTGCCGGAATCATTGGAAACGGCCCTTGAACGTTTCGCAACCGAGAGGGCGTTTCGCGGCAAAGGAGCACTCTGCGTTGCGCTAGTAGTGACCGACCGTGCCTCCAAGATTGGCTTGCCGCTTAATGCGGACGACATGGTAACCGAGGGTGGTGGACAAGTGCTTGGCCTTGGAAGAGGAGCGGTTCAGACCATTCTGAAACGGCATGGCATCGACCGAGTGCTGGCCGCCGAGGGCGGAAGGACTAGTCGCGGTAGTCTGAACAACATGAGGCAATACGTTGCTTGGCTCAATGAACATAACGATTGTGGCGTCGTAGATGTCGATATCGTCGAGCGCTACTGGATTGACCGCGTAAAGGACTTCTTTGCTGGCGAACCCTTTACGGTGCGACTAGATGCCAGTCACGGCCTAAGACACATGATTGCTGATTTGCTGGACCAGGCTGTAGCGAGGCAGCGAGATGCTACAGGTGTCCACTATGCGGGAGCAGTTCTTCAACATCTTGTCGGGGCGAGACTAGAGTGTGCGCTCGGTCTTGGGAACGTGGAGCACAACAGCTTCTCCACAGCAGACGCCCCGTCAAGTCGACCGGGAGATTTCTTTGTCGGGGACACGGCGATCCATGTCACAACGGCACCAGGTGAGTCTGTAATCAAGCGTTGTAGGGATAATCTCGACGCCGGTCAGAGACCAATCTTGGTGACGACCCGAGGCAATTTGTCGTTGGCGGAGGGTCTTGCCGAAAATAAGGGTCTGCGCAATCGCATCGATATTTTTGATATTGAGCAGTTCATGGCTTCCAAAATCCATGAAGTTGGCCGCTTTGAAAGTGGAGGATGGGGGCTCGCTCTGGACCAGTTCATTTCAACATATAACAGGATCATTGATGATGTCGAAACGGACCCCAGTCTGAAGCTTGCGTTGGCGACATGATGGAACGGTTGGCCCGCGGTTACACCCTGGTTGAAGGTCCGGTCTGGGTGCCGGACAGGGGACTGGTCTTCAGCGATGTCCACGATGGCGGGGTGTATTGTCTCGGCCTGGATGGAAGCGTCTCGACGGTTTTCCCCTATCGGCGGGGCATCGGCGGCATGGCATTGCACGAGAGCAACGGCATGGTCGTTGGCGGTCGCAACATCTCGTTCAAGAGCTTTGCGGGCGGTGACACCGTCGTGCTGCTTGACCGGGACCTGGACAACGGGAACTTCGGCTACAATGATCTCACCACCGACGCCGCCGGGCGGATCTATGCGGGTTCGCTCGGCAGCCCGGTGTTCGAGGAGGGGGAGCAAGTCCCCGGCGACCTCCACCTGATCGATCTCGACGGTACCAGCCGTGTCGTTGCGACAGACATCGTATTGACCAATGGTCTCGGCTTCTCGCCGGACAACGGCACTCTCTACCACTCGGACTCCCGGCGTCAGACCGTATACCGCTACGCGGTGTCCGAGGATGGCAGCCTCGGGGAGAAACAACCGTTCGCAAGCGTGGAGGTGGGGGCGCCCGACGGGCTTGCGGTGTCCGAAGACGGTGCGGTGTGGCTTGCGGTCGCCGGCGGTGGCGGGGTCCGCGTTTTCGAGCCGGACGGACGGCTGCGCGAGCACGTCGAAACGCCCGTGCCGATGTGTACCAGCGTCTGCTTCGGCGGTGACGACTTGCGCGACCTCTACGTGGTGACGGGCTCTTTTTATGCGAGGGGTTCCCCCTCGCGCACCCCGGCTGATGGCTCCGTAGGCACCGGAGGTGATCGGGAGGGGTCGGTGTACCGGATGCGAACCGATGTCGCGGGCCTGTCCGTCCCGCCTGCCAGGGTTCGCACTGGCTGACGGCGAAGACACCGTTTACAGTATCCCTTCCGCTCCCCCGAGAGGCGGTCGCATGGCAACGCCAGGTGATGTGAACATAACGCTCGAAGAGAAGGCAGTCGCGCTTCTCTTGCGCTCGCCGCGACTCGATGTCGGAACGATCATCGATCTCCTGGACGTGGGCGACCGGGAGTTTCGCGACATGGCGAAACGCAATGCGACGATCTGCAATCTCCTGGAAGCGCGACGTTCGGGCAAACTCGAACCGCCGACATCCCAGCCGGCGCAGTGTCCGGTCTGCAACGAATGGTTCGTTCCGTACGGCGCGTCGAAGTTCTGCTCAGACGCGTGCCGGACGGCCGGTCGCATCAGCGGGGGATCCTCCTCGAAACAGCCCTGACCGACTCATCGTTGACAGTTCGGGCAGTACACGGTGCTGCGCTGTCCCACCCGCAGGCCCTTGAGCAGCGACCCGCAGCGTCGGCACGGCTTCCCCTGGCGTCCGTATACCAACAACTCGTTTGCAAAGTAACCCGGCCTGCCATCGCTTCCGACGAAGTCCCGCAACGTCGTGCCGCCCTGACCGATGGCGGTGGTCAGCGTTTCCCGGATCCTGGCCACGATCTCCCGGTAGCGCGCCCGGCTCAGGCGGCCGGCGGCGGTTCTCGGGCGCACGCCGGCCTTGAACAGGGCTTCGTTGGCGTAGATGTTGCCGATGCCCACCACGACGTGCGCATCCATGAGGAAATTCTTGACGGCCGCGCGACGCCTCCTCGACCTGGCGAACAGGTAGTCGCCGGTGAAGGCACCGGACAGGGGCTCCACACCGAGATTGCGCAGCAACCAGTGGTCGCCGACAGGGTGGGGCTGCCAGTGCAGGCTGCCGAAGCGTCTCGGGTCGGTCAGCCGAAGCGCCAGGCCGTGGTCGAGCAGGATGTCCAGGTGATCGTGTTTGCCGGGGGGCACATTGCCGGACACGATCCTCAGGTGCCCCGACATGCCGAGATGCAATATCAACGCCCCGGCGTCGACGTGCAACAGCAGGTACTTCGCCCGGCGGGTCAGCCGGACGATGCGTTCCCCGCAGACCTCGGAGGGAATCTGAACAGGCCAGCGAAGGCGCGGCTCGCGGACATCGAGCGAGACGATACGCCGATTCAGCAGGCTGGGGGTGATACCCCGCAGGGTCGTTTCTACTTCAGGGAGTTCGGGCATCGGGCTGCGCCGGAAGGCGATCCGGGAACCCGGGCATCATAATCGACAGACCGAGCGCAAGGGGATTCCGCTCGTGAATTGATAGCTGTTGGCGGGGCAGCCCGAGCGGGAGCCTCGGAGAGCGTGGGCCGAAAGCGCCGGCTACTTGATCTTCGCTTCCCGGTATATGACGTGCTTGCGCACCACCGGGTCATACTTCTTGAACTCGAGCTTGTTCGGCGTATTCCGCTTGTTCTTGTCGGTCGTATAGTAGTGGCCGGTACCGGCGCTGGATTCGAGTTTGATCTTCTCTCGCATGGCTATTTCCGCTCGATTACACCCGGACCCCGCGCTTGCGCATATCGGCCAGCACGGCGTCTATTCCCTTCTTGTCGATCAGCCGCATGCCCTGCGCCGAAACGCGCAGCCGGATGAACCGCTTTTCGCCTTCGCTCCAGAAACGGTGATAGTGCAGATTGGGCTTGAAGCGCCGACGCGTCTTGTTGTGCGCGTGCGAGACGTTGTTCCCGCTCATCGGGCGCTTGCCGGTGACCTGACAGATCTGGGACATCGTTTCAACAGTCGAAAGGGGAGGCGCTTTGTACCAAATCCGGGGGAACGAGTCTACTGCGCCGGTGACGTGGTCCAGAGCGGCGGCGCGACATCTCAGTCGCCCGCTACCGCTGCCTTTGCCGCGGCGTCGATGGCGTCAGGACACAGCAGGAGGGCCAGCAACACGAGTAAGATGCAAGCAGGTTGGCGCGGCATGCGTATTCTCTCCCCAGGCAATTCGGACCGAACGCCAACCATGACCTATCGCGGTTTGTATCGCACCGTCCGGACAGGACGCTGCCTTGCCCACACAGCAATTCCAGCAACTCGGCGGTGAACACGCTCGTCCAGTGCGTCGGACGAATGTCGGCCAGGAGTTTTCGCATCAGGTTATCCAGGGGCTCCTGGAGCCCCGGATAGGCGGGCGAGATGATTCTGTCGGCATCGGAGACCTTCCTCGAGGTGTGCGGCTACCTTGATCCCGGTGTCGGCCATTGGCTACGGCCTCGGGCCGAGATCCCAGGTTCGGTGATGGGTGCCGGTGGACTCGCATAGCGGCGATCAGCAGTTCATCCACTCGGTCAGCAGTCGGAGGCGAATGCTGCAGCCGATCATGGCCCGCGCCATCTCGTAGACCGAGATGCCGCAATACATGGTGAACCGGCGAAATGGCTCTTTACATCTATGACAGAATAGACACCTTCTACGTCCGTAAAGGCCATATCCGCCATGGCGCGCCGCGCAAATTCACTCGAATACTCTTGACACCAATCCCCAAGAAGAGCCTCAAACTCCTCTGCTACCAACGACTCTAGTGCGTCTCCGACCGCTCTTGGGCTGCGAGCCGTTTGTGGGGAGAGAAAACTATCCCTGGAATTGATGTACTCCTTGATTTTCGTCGCCACCCGCCTGTGGTGGCCCTGATAATAGAAACTGGATTTCATTCGAAGAGAGTCCCTTGTGAGGACCCTGGTGCAACTTCCTTTTCCGATATCCTTTGTTGTTGAGGGAACGAGTTTCTCTCCCAAAACACACCGTCCCTGTATCCTTGGATGGTCTGGTCCCTTCGAGCCGCAGTTATTCGCTTTTGTGCCCAGCAAAGATATTCGATACTTACATCTATACCACACCAACGTCTGCCAAGTTTCTCTGCGACGACCGCAGATGTCCCGCTGCCCAGGAAAGGGTCAAACACAAAATCGCCTACCCTGGAACTGGCGAGTATTAGTTTCGCGATTAGTTTTTCCGGCTTTTGAGTGGGATGTGGCGTGTTCACGGTCATCGACCAGAATGGCACCGTCAGATCTGTCCAAATGTTCGACGGATGCGTCAGTCGATAGTTTCCTTCATCTTCCTGCTTCCAGTCTTTTGGTTCTCCGTTGATTCGGTAAGGCGCCAAGACCTTTCTTTTGAGTTTCACGGCGTCCACGTCAAAATGGTAATCCTCCGAAATCGTGCAGAACCAGATGTCTTCGGTGTTGTTTTTCCAATTGCGCCTTGCCCCGCGTCCTTTTTCCCGCTCCCAGGTAATTCTGTTATGTATGAAGAAGTGTCTTTCCAGTACAGGATACACAAGCGCTGATGTTCTCCAGTCAGAGCACACGTACAGGGTGGCAGATGGCTTCATGACCGGTATAAGCAATTTAATTGCGTTTTCAAACCACAACGCGTAATCCTGCGCGTCTCGCTTCCTAAAGATGTTGCCGTTATAGTTCTTTCTTAGATTGTATGGAGGGTCGAGTATAAGTAAGTCAGCAAAATGATTCGGGAGATTAGATGCTACTTCAAAAAAGTCTCCTCCGATCAACTGACAGTCAATGTCACCGGACCCCAATTTTTGGTCTACGTGCAGAATTCCTTTAGAAAGTTCTAGAAGTTCATCCTGAGTACAGGATAGCGTTCGGTTTCTCGGGGCACGAGCGGACATTTCAATTCATGCAACTAGTATGTGGCGGAGACGAGCATTACTAGTCTCGGCATGGGCCCTTGCAGTCGGATTGCGGCCAATTCAGTGGTCCCCCGTCAGGGGAACGAACATCACCGGCAGCACTTCGCGTCTGGTGGTCGTGCCGTCCGCCGCCTTGTCTATCACCACCAGGTGCTGTTCCCACTCCGAACCCAGCGGCAGGACCATGCGGCCTCCGGGCTTCAGTTGCTGCACGAGTTCGCCGGGCACGTCCTCGCCGACGGCGGTGACCATGATCGCGTCGAACGGTGCTACCTCCGGCCAGCCGTACCAGCCGTCCCCGGTCTTGACGTGGACGTTGTCGAAGCCGAGATCGACCAGGCGTTTCGAGGCGGTTTCCGCGAGTTCGGGGATGATCTCGATGGTGTAGACCTCCTCGACGAGCTCGGCGAGGACGGCCGCCTGGTATCCGGAGCCGGTTCCGATTTCCAGCACGCGGTCGCCTGCGCGCGGCTGCATGAGGTGCGTCATGAGCGCGACGATGAATGGCTGCGATATCGTCTGCCCGTGGCCGATGGGCAGCGGCTTGTTCACATATGCGCGAATCCTGGCGGACCACGGGACGAACTTGTCGCGCTCGACGCTCGACATGGCGTCCATCACGCGGGGATCGAGTTCCGCGACGCCGGTGTAGTAGGCGGTGCGGCGCGTATCGTCCTTTATGGCTTCGATCATTCCCGCCATGGTGGCCTGCGCGAAGCAGGGGCTTCCAGGCAGCGTCGCCAGTGCGACCGAAGCGAGCAGAGCGGCCCGAAGCATCGCTTGCCTTACGTCATTTCTCCCATCCGCACGGCAAACATTGTACGCCGTCGGGCGCGCTTGCGGCGGCTTGCATGGCGCCGGTCTTCTATCCCCGCGATTGCCACCGCTTGCCCACAGAAATTCCACATTCAGTGCGCAAGAAACATCACAGACACAAAATGTAGTGTTTTCTCAAATGAACTGCACTACCATAGACGCCTTGTGCCGCTCGAAACGGCGGCGTGATGCAACCGGTGGCGGCGCCCGAACAGCTTGCTGCGCGATGCGTCATCGGTTCACTGGTAATGGCCCGCGAACAAGGGCCCAGAGGGAGAACCGCATGCAATCTGATGTCGTCACCAGCCGATCAAGCCAAGCGGATCAGCTCAACGGAAGCGGCGATGTGACGGCACAGACCATCACCCCATCCCTGGCCACCACGGCGCCAGGGCAACTCCGGGTCATCAAGCGCAACGGCACCGTCGTCTCGTACGCCGACGACAAGATCGCGGTCGCGATTACGAAGGCGTTTCTCGCCGCCGAAGGCGGAACCGCGGCGGCATCGTCGCGAATCCGCGAACGCGTATCGGAACTCACGCAGGCGGTGACGGGCGTATTCGAGCGACGGTTCCCGTCCGGCGGCACCATCCATATTGAGGACATACAGGATCAGGTCGAGCTTGCGCTCATGCGCGGCGGCGAACACCAGGTCGCGCGCAGCTACGTGCTGTATCGGGAAGAACACGCGCGGATGCGCGAGCAGCAGGCGGTCGAGGAAGGAGCGCCCGCATCGGCGCCCGAAATACAGGTGGCGGGCGAGGATGGCGAGCGGCATCCGCTCGACACCGGCCGGATGCGGACCCTCATCGGCGACGCCTGCGCGGGCTTGAGCGATGTCGACGCCGAACGCGTCATGGAGGAGTCCCGGCGCAACATGTACGACGGCATCACCGAGCGCGATGTCGCCACCACCCTCGTCATGACGGCGCGCACGCTGATCGAGGAAGAACCCGACTACACCTACGTCACCGCGCGCCTGCTCCTCGACCAACTGCGCGCGGAGGCCCTCGCCTTCCTCGACGTTCAGGTTCCGGGCGCGGCCCACTATCGGGCCACCCAGGCGGAAATGAAGACACTCTACGGAGAGGCCCTTGGCGCTTTCGTCGCCCGCGGCGTCAGGCTCGAGCTGCTCGCTCCCGAACTGCAGCGATACGATCTCGAGAAACTCGGCGCGGCGCTCAAGCCCGAGCGCGACCTGCAGTTCACCTATCTTGGCCTGCAGACGCTATACGACAGGTATTTCATCCACTCCAACGACATCCGGTTCGAGTTGCCGCAGGTCTTTTTCATGCGCGTGGCGATGGGTCTCGCCGTCCAGGAAGACGAACCGGAGAAGCGCGCCATCGAGTTCTACAACCTGCTGTCCTCGTTCGACTACATGAGTTCGACGCCGACGCTGTTCAACGCGGGCACGCGGCGTCCGCAGTTGTCGTCCTGTTTCCTGACCACCGTGGAGGACGACCTCAACGGCATCTACAGCGCCATCCGCGACAACGCGCTGCTGTCCAAGTGGGCCGGCGGGCTCGGCAACGACTGGACGCCGGTGCGGGCGCTCGGGTCGTACATCAAGGGCACCAACGGCAAATCCCAGGGCGTCGTGCCGTTCCTCAAGGTCGTCAACGACACCGCGGTGGCGGTGAACCAGTGCTTCGACCCCGACACGCGCGTGCACACCGCCGACGGCGTGAAGGCGTTGCGCGACGTCTCTGCCGGTGACCTGGTCCTAGGCCAGCGCGGGGCGTACCGCGAGGTGGAAAGGACTTTCGTTTACAACCAGAAACAGACCGATCCGATGGTGGAAGTGGGTGTCAAGCACTCGATTGCACCGCTCAAGGTCACCGCGGGCCATCCCCTGTGGGCCATACGCGGCATCCCCGTGGGACAGGCCGCTAGCCGGAGTTACGACTGGATCGCCAAGGGCAAGGCCAACCCCGAATGGGTGGACGCTGGCGACCTGCGGACCGGCGACTACGTGGCGCAGGTCATACCGCAGGAGGTCGTGCCTGTTGCGGGCTTCGACGAAGACGATGCCCGGATGTACGGCATCCTGCTCGGCGACGGCCACTGTGCGAAAAGCGGACTCGAGTGGGGCGTGTCGGGCAACCCGACGCGAGACGCCCATCTGGACTTCGTGACCAACTACCTCAACGCCCGAGGCATTCACTTTTGGGTGACCGGCCGCGGCGAACAATACCGGCAGATTCGCTGGTCCGCAGGCATCGGCCTCGAGCGCGACGGCACGACCGGGCAGTTCCGGGGAGCCGGGCTGCATAACCTCGAGTTCACCCGCGAGGACCTGTACGGGCCCAGCGGACAGAAGCGGATCGCGCGGCGCTTCAGTCACCTGCCCAGGTCGCAGACACTGGCCCTGCTGCAGGGACTGCTGGAAACCGACGGTGGCGTCAGCCGGGGCAAGGAAATCTACTTCACCAGCACATCCGAAGGCCTTGCCGAGGGCGTTCGCTACCAGATGCTGCGTCTCGGGGTACCGACGGCCGGACAGTGCCGCAGGCGCCGCCAGAACCACGAGGCGACCCGTGACGACGGCTCCAGGACGGGATTCAGGGGCATCGCAAAGAGCTACGACATCCGCATTCCCGCAGTGCCGGAACTGGCCGGGCGGATGAACTGCAGGTCTCTGACGAAGCGGAACTGGCTCGTCGTGAAGAACTGGGTGTTCAGCCGCGTTCGCAGTGTCAGGCCGATGCCGCCAACGCCGTTCGTGATGGACCTCAAGGTGGAAGGCGATGCGTCCTACATGACCACCAGCGGTCTCGCCCACAACGGCGGCAAGCGCAAGGGCGCCGTGTGCGCCTACATCGAAACCTGGCACCTCGATATCGAGGAGTTTCTCGAGCTGCGCAAGAACACCGGCGACGACCGCCGCCGCACCCACGACATGAACACCGCCAACTGGGTGCCGGACCTGTTCATGCAGCGCGTGTTCGACAATGCCGAGTGGACGCTGTTCTCGCCGAACGAGGTTCCCGACCTGCACGATCTGTACGGCAGCGCTTTCGCGCAGCGCTACGAGGAGTACGAAGCGATGATCGCCGAGGATCCGGGCAGCCTCCTGCACAAGCGCATCCCGGCGGGGGACCTGTGGCGCAAGATGCTGTCGATGCTGTTCGAAACCGGGCATCCGTGGATCACGTTCAAGGACAGTTGCAACGTCCGCTCGCCCCAGCAGCACACCGGGGTGGTGCATTCGTCCAACCTGTGCACCGAGATCACGCTGAACACGTCCGCCGACGAAATCGCCGTGTGCAACCTGGGCTCCGTGAACCTGACGCGTCACCTCGACAGGAAGAAGCGCTCCCTCGACATCAAGAAGATCAAGAAGACGGTGCGCACGGCGGTGCGGATGCTCGATAACGTCATCGACATCAACTACTACTCCGTGCCCCAGGCGCGCAGCTCCAACATGCGGCACCGCCCGGTGGGCCTCGGCGTGATGGGGTTCCAGGATGCGCTGTACGAACTGCGCATCCCCTACGGTTCCGACGGCGCGGTGGAGTTCGCCGACCGTTCGATGGAAATGATTTCCTACTGCGCTCTCGACGCGTCGTCGAAACTCGCCAGGGAACGCGGCAGCTACGCCAGCTTCGAAGGCTCCCTGTGGAGCCGGGGCATCCTGCCCATAGACGCGCTCAGGCGCCTCGGGGACGAGCGCCCGGCGGGTTGCCTGGAAGTCGACTTCTCCACCACGCTGGATTGGGACGGCATGCGCGACAAGGTGCGCAAGCGCGGCATGCGCAATTCCAACGTCATGGCCATCGCGCCGACCGCCACCATCGCAAACATCGTGGGAGTGTCGCAGTCGATCGAACCGACCTACGAGAACCTGTTCGTGAAATCGAACCTGTCCGGCGAGTTCACGGTCGTGAATCCCTACCTGGTGCACGACCTCAAGGAGCGCGGCCTGTGGGATTCGGTGATGGTGAACGATCTCAAGTACTACGACGGCAGCGTCGATCGAATCGACCGCGTCCCCGAGGATCTGAAGAAACTCTACGCGACGGCCTTCGAAATCGAGCCGAGGTGGATCGTCGACGCCGCGAGCCGGCGCCAGAAGTGGATCGACCAGTCGCAGTCCCTCAACCTGTATATCGCCAATGCCGATGGCCGGAAACTTGACATCACCTACCGGATGGCGTGGCTCCGGGGCCTGAAGACCACGTACTACCTGCGGTCGCTAGGCGCGACGGCGACGGAGAAGTCGACGCTCGATAGCACCGGCACATTGAACGCGGTGGACTCGGGTGCCGGGAGGGCGGCCCCCCAGATATGCGCCATCGACGATCCGGAATGCGAAGCCTGCCAGTAGGCGGATCGCAACTCGGAGAACGCGAAGCAAACGGACAACAGACCCTGCCGGGTATGACAGTGCGAACCGAAGCACGCAAGACACGAAAAACGATAGAGGGGAATCAGAGATAGAGAGAGGAGCGTAGATGCGAAACGTATTGTCCTGGGATGACTACCAAGAAGACGTAGGCGTTGTGGGTGGTCTTGCCGCCGAGGAAAGCGCCGCGACGGCTCGTGAAGAGCCACGCGAAGCGCGGGTCGAACCGGCGCAACCGCCGCAGTCTATCGCCGAGCCGACGCCTGAACCGGAACCGCCGGCACCGACCGTCATTGAGGAGGCGGCACCCGAGGTGGCGGTCGAGCCAGAGAGCCGCGACCGTGTCACGGTGGACCAGAAGGCCATGATCAACTGCCGGGCCGATCTCAATCAGCTCGTGCCGTTCAAGTACGCATGGGCATGGCAGAAGTATCTCGACGCGTGCGCGAACCACTGGATGCCGCAAGAGATCAACATGAACGCGGACGTCATGCTGTGGAAGTCCGAGAACGGCCTGACCGACGACGAGCGCCTGATCGTCAAGCGCAGCCTCGGGTTCTTCTCCACCGCGGACTCGCTGGTGGCGAACAACCTGGTGCTCGCGATCTATCGCCTGATCACCAATCCCGAATGCCGCCAGTACATCCTGCGCCAGGCGTTCGAAGAGGCCATCCATACCCACGCCTACCAGTACTGCATCGAGTCTCTCGGCATGGACGAGGGCGAGATCTTCAACATGTATCACGAGGTCGACTCGGTCGCCGACAAGGCCTCCTGGGCGCTGAAGTACACCCAGGAACTCAGCGATCCGACCTTCCGCACTGGCACCCCGGAAGACGACAAGACCCTGCTGAAGAATCTCATCGCGTACTACTGCGTGCTCGAAGGCATCTTCTTCTACTGCGGTTTCACCCAGATCCTCTCCATGGGTCGCCGCAACAAGATGACCGGCACTTCCGAGCAGTTCCAGTACATCCTGCGCGACGAGTCCATGCACGTGAACTTCGGCATCGACGTCGTGAACCAGATCAAGCTGGAGAACCCGCGCCTGTGGGACGAGGGCATGCAGAAACTGGCCAAGCAGATGATCCTCGAAGGCACGGACCTCGAAATCCGCTACGCCCGGGACACCATGCCGCGCGGCGTGCTTGGCATGAACGCCAACATGATGGCCGACTACCTGCGATTCATCGCCAATCGCCGGCTCGTCCAGATCGGCCTCGACGAGCACTTCCCGGGCGTGAAGAACCCGTTCCCCTGGATGTCCGAAGTCATGGACCTCAAGAAGGAGAAGAACTTCTTCGAGACCCGGGTGACGGAGTACCAGACGGGCGGAACGTTGAGCTGGAGTTGACCCGGAAAGGGTCTGGCGCTTGGTGAGATATCGGGGCTGGGCTAGGCGTGTGCATTGGCGGTCAGCTGGAGCGGAACAAGGACGTTGAATGACGAGGTCGGGCCACCAGGACGTACGACGCCTCGCTCGTCAGATGTATGCGGAAACGTTCCAACGTCTCGAAGATCCCCGGTTGAAGGCAGTCGTCAAGCACAAGCTGACGGTGATGTACGGCCCTCCGATGGTGCGTCCAGATTTGGGCCTGATCTCCTTTCAGGGCGGTGGCGGAGATCGGTCGCCGTCAATGCGCTGTTGGCCGGATAGGCTCCTCTACCTCGATGACGACTTCAGCTTTGGGCGGGCCCTGCGTAGCCAGTTCACTGCGGCGGGTCTTTTCGACACGCTGGAGGCGCGGACCGTGGCACTTGCGGCCTGTTTTCCAGAAGCGCCTACCGGCGAATCAAACCGCTGGATGCGAAAAACCGGCCCGATGGCCGAGTGGCGCGAATTCTCAGTGGCTTGGGTGGGGCGAATGATCGCAGTGATGCGCCCTCGTGCGGTACTCGTATTCGGGACGAAGGCGAGCCGAGCTATGGGGATGGAAGGCCAATGGTGCGACGAGGAACGCGACTCAAGAGGATGGCAGACGTTTGGTCGCGCGGAGATCGAAAGTTGCCCAGCGTTCTATTGTCAGCATCTGTCGCAGGGCTGGAAGCGCGAAAACGTACAGTTTAGCCTTCGCGAAGCTGGCCGCTTGATTCGAAAGCGCGGAAATGACTGAGACGAGAACCCCGTGACCATTTGGGAAGCTAGGCACACCCCCTCTACAGCCAGAAAAACACCCCCGCCAGCGAAGCGCTCATGAGGTTCGCGAGCGTGGCCGCGAAGAGTGCCCGCATGCCGAACCGGGCGATGTCTTCCCGGCGATCCGGCGCGATGGCGCTCAAGCCGCCGAGCAGGATCGCGATGGAGCCGAAGTTGGCGAACCCGCACAACGCGAAGGTGACGATGACAACGGCACCTTCGGAAAACTCGGGGATGCGCGGGGCGAAATCGAGG
This sequence comes from Pseudomonadales bacterium, assembly GCA_963668365.1. Classification (GTDB taxonomy): domain Bacteria; phylum Pseudomonadota; class Gammaproteobacteria; order Pseudomonadales; family Azotimanducaceae; genus VXNE01. The sequence goes on along the minus strand of OY764266.1, from coordinate 930,817 downwards.
TAGGCGACGAATTCGTTCAGCACGAGTTTCTGGCCAATGAAGCTGCCGGCTTCGGCCGCCTCGGCCCAGGGCACGCCGACGATCCAAGCGACGGGCATGAACAGCCAGCCGATCATCTGCTGGAACGTCAGATCGGGAGCGCCGAAGAATCCGCCAACCCAACCGATGATGCCGTTCAGCAACGCGATCAATCCGATGATGGCGATCAGCATCGCGCCCACCGCGAACGCGACACGGAGACCCAGCATCGCGCCATCTCCCGCCGCGTCGAATATGTTGACGGGGCGTTCTTGGTCGAGGTCGGCGATGTCGTTTCTGGGTTCGTCCGTTTCCGGAACCAGGAGCTTGGCCATCATGAGGCCGCCGGGAGCGGCCATGAACGAGGCGGCGATCAGGTACTTGAACTCGATGCCCGCCGCCGCGTAGCCGGCCATGACCGAGCCCGCGACCGTGGCGAGACCGCCGACCATAACGGCGAACAGCTCCGATCTGGTCATGGTTGCGATGAACGGCCGCACGACCAGCGGTGCGTCGGCCATGCCGACGACGACATTGGCCGCCGCGGACATCGACTCGGGTCGACTGGAACCGAGCGTGCGCTGCAGCAGTCCGCCGAATATGCGCACGATCCAGGTCATGACGCGAAGGTAGTAGAGCACCGCGATCAATGCCGAGAAGAAGATGATGACCGGCAGCACCCGGAAGGCGAAGATGAACCCGAGAGAGTCGGAGGCGAGACTGCCGAAAACGAACTCGATGCCCACCAGGCTGTATCCCAGTATCTGGCTGGCGGCGTCGGAGATGGATTCGAGAAGGGCGCGCCCCGGGGGCAGGTACAGCGCGGCGGCGCCCACTGCGACCTGCAATGCGAAGGCTCCCCCGACGGTTCGCCAGTTGACCGCCCTCCGGTTGGTGGACAGGAGCCATGCGAGGACGGGCAGCAGGCAGATGCCGATCAGGCCCGTCATGACGGGAGGCGATCCAGTACCTGCTTGAGTGCATCGATGAATGCCAGGGGCTGGTCGAGAAAGACATGGTGCTGGGCGTCCGCCACGGCGACGACGGGCACGTCGCGCCCGATCAGCTCCAGCGTGTAGTCGAGGGTGCCGGCCGTGAAGGACTTGCTCTCGGCACCGTACACGATGCCGACCGGGATCGGGATCCCCGCGTAGTCTTCGGGTTCGCGGTTGGTGCCCTTTGTCGTCAGGGGCAGCTCCTCGTCGAACTTCCAGGCCCAGCCGCCGTCGACCCGCAGCAGCGAATGCCTGGCGATGTACTCCATGATGTAGCGGTTCTCGCAGGGCTGCGGCGGGTACAGGCGAAAACGGTTCTCGGCGGACTCTCGGTCGGGATACACCTTCGGGCGTCCGCCGCCCATCAAGGGCTGATTCGACGGGGGTTCTTCCGGATGGCGAATGCCCGAATCCACGAGGACCAGGGCGCCGAAGCGGTCCGGATGCAGGTTGGCGGCCTTCACCGCCATCACCCCTCCGAAACTGTGGCCGACGACCACCACGCCGCTGTCGAGTCCCGCCGCGTCGCACACCGAGACGATCTCGCGGGCATAGGTTCCAGCTTCGTAGGTGTAGCGGTAGTCCGAGTCGCCCATCCCGGTCAGGTCCATTGCGGCAACCCGGTAGCCGTCGAGAAGCTGGGGCGCGATGAAGTCCCACCAGCGGCTGTGGGCGTTCATTCCGTGAATCAGCAGCATGCCCGGCTTGCCGGCGTCTTCGGCGCCTCCCCAGACCCGGTAGCACACGTCGCATTCCTCGACCTCTACGAATCGCTCCTCGCTCGGGGTCTCCACGGCCTCCCAGAACCAGTCAGGTATCGAACTCGTGGGGGGCTTGTCCCATCTAGCCATCGGAATACGCTGCAAACCGCTTGAAACGCGGACATTAGCAGACGCGACGGGCTATTGGGCTGGAATGGCTTCCTGGAACCAGCCATCCGGCCAGCTTTTTCTTGAGAGCGCCGCGGCGAATGCGGCATTTGCGGGAACCTCTGCGGTTAGAATGTTTCAAATGCAGATTCAGGGGTAAATCCCGATGGCCGAGCCAAACATTGCGCAAAGGGGGCCGTTCGCGGTCGAAGTGGAAGCGGGGATGAAGTACTTCTGGTGCGCGTGCGGAAAGAGCGCCAGCCAGCCTTTCTGCGACGGGTCGCACGCAGGCAGTGAATTCACGCCGATACGTTTCGACGCCGAGACCAGCGGCAAGGTGTTCTTCTGTGGTTGCAAGCACAGCATCAACAAGCCGCACTGCGACGGGACACACAAATTCGTGTAACTGAACATGCGCGAAGGATCCGGGATGACATTCAGCCATGCTGTCGAGACTTTTCAAACGCAAGCCGCAGACAACGGACGCGAATCCGGCATCGAGGCGCGAAGCGTTGCTCGCGCTCGAGGATTCGGAACAGGCAGTCCTTGAACAAGCGGCCCGAACCGATGCGGACACCGGCGTGCGCACGGTCGCCATCGCCCGTCTGCAATCCGTCGACACGCTCGGCGCGCTGCTCGAAGAGACGGAGGTAGCAAGCGCCGCCGCAAGCCGCCTTGCGAAGCTTGGCGACGACCATGCATTCGCCGCCCACCCGCGCGTTCTGCTCGCCCGCTTTGTCCTGGAGCCTTCGCCGGACCTCCTCTCCAGGATCGACGACGACGAGTTGGGTAGCGCCATCGCCGGCCTGCCGGATGTGCAAACCCGGGTAGCGATGGTCGGGGAGGTGCGCGGCGAAGGTCGTCTCACCGTACTGGCGCATGCGCTGCGCAGCGGCGACAAGACCGCGCATCGCGCCGTACGCGAGAAGCTCAATGGTCTGAAGCGGCTCAAGCACGAGCGAGAGGAATTGCTCGCGCGCGCGGAGGAACTCATCGAAGCGTCGAACCGGCTATCGCCTGGCGATGTTCAGTTCGACGCCAAGCGGGAGGCGTTGCAGGTCGAGTGGGACACGCTCACGAAGAGCCTCGAGGAAAGCGCGCGCCACCTCGAAGCCTCGGGCGAAGCGGCGGACACGCCCGCCGACCTTCAGGCGCGATTCCGACTGCCGGGTTCGCCGTCGGCGATGTCCGGGAGGGACTCGTTCCATGGCCTGCTGCACGAGGCGGAAGGGTTGCAGGAGGCCATCGCGCAGTCAGCGGATAGCGTGGAGGCGGTGGCCGAACTGGAAGAGCGGTGGCAGAACATCGGAAACCGCTGGGGAACGCTCGCGGAGGAGTCGGTGCCGCCGGATGAAACGGCATCCACCTTCGCGCGATACCGGGAGGTTCTTGGCGATCTTCTCGCGGCCCTGGATCGGGCCGTTTCTTGCCGGACGGAGATAGCAGAGATACGCAACGCGCATGCGGGGCTTGAAACGCCGCCGGATGGCGACTACGAGGCGCGATGGCGATTGCAGTCGCATGCGCGCCGGCAAGCCCGGGCTGCGGCGTCGCTTCGCGCGAAAGTCGCCTGGCCGGAAAGTTCGCCTGCCCCGGAATGGGTCGGGCGGCTGGCGGTGGCGCAAGGGGCGTTCGAGGCGGTGGACGAAGACTGTCGCGACGCCTATGCCAGGGTACAGGAAGAAATCGCGAACTCGATCAGCGCCCTTGAGAAGGCGGTGGAAGCAGGCGAGGTGAACGAAGCGCTGCGCCTGCAAAGCGAGGCGAACCGATGGATTCGACACCTTCCGAAATCCTCCCAGCAAAGGCCGAGCACGAAGCTCGCCTCGCATTCGCGTCAATTGCGCGAACTTGCCGACTGGCAGGCCTTCGCATTGCGCGGCAAGCGCGAAGCCCTGTGCGAAGAGATGGAGTCGCTCGCCGAGCATCCGCTGAATCCGAACGCGCAGATGGAACGGATCAAGACGCTGCGAGGTCGCGTCAAGGCGCTTGGCCGCATCCAGTCGGCCAGGGACCGGGCGTTGATGGAGCGCTTCGATGCGGCGGCGGAGCGCGCCTTCGCGCCCTGCCGGCGGCACTTCGAGCAGCTTGCCCAGGAGCGCAAGTTCAATCTTGAGCAGCGCAGCGCGATCTGCGCTCAGCTTGAAGCGTTTGTCGAAGAGAACGACTGGGAGCAAGCAGACTTCAAGGGCGTGGAACTGATCCTGAGACGGGCGCGGGAAGAATGGCGGACCTACCGGCCCGTGGACAGGTCGCCGGGACGGCGGGCGGACTCCCGGTTCAAGGCCGTGACGGACAAGATCACGGGTCATCTGCGTGCCGAGTGGGAGCGCAACGAGGCGACCAAGAAAGCCATCGTCGACGAAGCTCGGGCCGCAGTTGAAGCGAATGGACCAATACGCGAGCAGACCGAGACCATGAAACGGCTGCAGTCCGACTGGAGGCGCGTCGGCCCGACGCGGCGTCGAATCGACCAGGAGATGTGGAAGGAGTTTCGCGGCATCTGCGACCGGGTCTTTGCCACCCGCGATGCGGGCCGAGAGGAGCGCCGCTCGCGTCTGGCGCAGGCGGTGGACCAGGCGTCCGCCCTGATCGAAGACCTTTCCGAGGCCGTCGCGGCGGCCGATTCGGCGGCGGACGCGCGCCGCCTGCTGAACGCCTGCCGGGGCAAGATCGATGCCCTGGAGGGATTGCCAAGGGAGGTCGAACGCCGGGCGCAGCGCACTTTGTCCGATCACGAGCGTGAGATTGGGTTCCGTGTGGCGCGGCAACGCCTCCGGGCCGAGCTTGCGCGAATGGACCGCATCGATGCGCTGGATGCGAGGCTTGCGGAAGTCGAACGGGAAGGCGGTTCGAAGGACGAATGGCTCAAGGAAGCCGGCGAACTGGCCGAGCTGTTCAAGCCGCGTCTCGATGCCGAAGTGCCGCTGGACGTCAACGCCTTGCGACGATTGGCCGTTGAAGCGGAGATCGGGGCGGAAGCGACGTCCCCGCCGGAAGACCAGGGTCTGCGGATGGAGATACAGGTCGCCCGCCTGCAAACCGGGATGTCCGCACGGGACCACGACCCGGCGGACCCCGACTCGCTACTCGAGCGATGGTGTGCCGCGGCCGTTCGGCAGACTGGCGCGGAAGCGTTCAGATCACGCTTTTTCGAGGCGATTCGGCGGATCGTCGAGCACTGATCTGGCTATCCTCGGACGCCCCGCCTCCCGTTGTGGGGTTCTTCCGGTCGACTTGATCTCGGCCGACCGATCCTTCGAGGGCGGCCTCGCCGAGTTCCCTGCTGGGACGCAGCCACCACGAGGAACCGACGGCCGCAGCGCTCCCGGGGCGCATTTCAACATGTTGCTTCGAAGGCTCGGTCGAAGAAAGCGCATCGTTCTCGGCAGCGCCGGCGTCCTGCACGGCTTGTTCGATCTCCGCCCTGAACCCGGCGTTGAAGGCGCCCGGATGCTTGTTGATGATCGTGCCGTCGGGACCGACCAGCACGTAGGTCGGGTAGCCGGTGACGCGCCACCTGCGAACGAGTTCGCTTTCGTTGCCGACATGCCAGACGACCCATTCCAGCGGTTCGTCCGCCAGGTAGTCCAGCACCGTATCGAGTTCTTCGTCCACGCTGACGCCGATGATCTGAAAGCGATCCTCCGGAAACTCTTCCACCATCTTCCGGAGCTTCGGGAACGCATCCTTGCAGGGCCCGCACCAGGTCGCCCAGAAGTCGACCAGGACTACGCGCCCCGCATAGGCGGCGAGCGTGTCCTCGGTGCCGTCCACGCGCCGCCCGGTCACGTCGGAGACGACGCTCCCGACCATCGTCGAGTCGAGGCTGTAGAAGAGTTCCGCCTCGGCGTCCGCGAACGTCATGGGAACATCCATCCCGTCGTCCGACCGCTTCGCCAGGACGAAGGTTTCATCCTCTATGCCGGCGCTCAGGCCGTTGGCGAGTTCCTCCGCCTTTTTCTGTTGTGCTATGCGCTCGTCGGCGCCCAACTGTGGATTGTTCGCGGATTGGATCAGGTGGCCCGCGGCGAAATACCGCGCGGTCGCTAGCGCCAGCGGATCATCAAGGGTTTCCGACAGGCCGATGATGAATGATCTGGCGGGTCCGTAGGCCGACGACAGGCCGTTGACCTGCTTGAGCCGGAGCGGCCATTGATCGTAGTCCGGAAAGTGGGCCGCGAGCGTTTCTGCGCCCCGGAGCGCCCTGGCGGCGCCGCCGCGCGTCGGTTGGTCGAGCAGGAATTCGGCGGCCTCGAGGGTCCTCTCGTGGGTGCCGCCGGCGTCGACGATGGCGAGCGAAGCGACTGCGGCTCGATAGGGATTCGGGGCTTCGCCCAGGTCCTTCAGCCGACGCGCCCTGTCCTCCTCGTCGAGATCGGATTCGCGGATCGCTGCTTCCTCGTCCTGCCACGCGTTCAGTTCGTCGAGGTAGTTTCGGACAACGTTCCAGTCGGGGCCGGTCAGCTTCGACAGCGTGGCTTCGCCGAGATCCCTGCTGGGAGGCAGCCACCACGACGAGAGCATCATCGCCAGGCTCCCCGGATTGATGGCGTAGGTCTGCTGCACGAGAAACTCGGCTGCTTCCAGCGAACGCTCATGGTTCGAGTCAATGATGGCTCGCGCAGCGGCGACCGCGTGCCAGGTGGGGCGCTTGACGATGTCGGCATCGTAGGTCGCAAGGAATGCCGCCTGAGACTTGATGTAGTCCTCAACGAGTGCCCAGTCCGGGCCTATGCGTGACGCCACCGCGTCCAGGACCGATTGCTGCTCGTCCTCCGACGGGCGCGCTTGACCCATGAGGAAACTGGCGGCATCCGCCAGCCGTTCGCCGTCGGTTTGCATGATGGCCATCGCGGCGGCGATGGCGGGCGCGGAGTCGGGCAAACCGAATTCCTTTCGCAAGCGTTCCCGCTCCTCGTCCGGGATGTCCGCATTGCGTATCTCCGATTGCTTCGTCCAATAGGCTTGCATCGCTTCGTTGTACGCATCTATTGCGATCCATTGTTCGGACGAAGGCGTATCGTCGTCCCGGGCAGCGCCCGCAGAGATCTGCACAAGCAAGACTGCCACCAAGACAAAGGGTAGAAGCCACTGCCGGAAGCATCCCCCCGTCGCTGTTTCATTTGATTTCATAACCTCGTCTCCGTAGTCACAAATGCCTGCGACTCCCCCCGACTCCCATCATCCGCCCCGGATGAACCGCGTTCAAGGCCGATGCCGATTGCGGCACCTGCGAGCGGTGACGCTCGCCATTGGTCTTGGACAGAGGTCAGGCGGGCAGCTTTAGGATCACCCGAGCGCCGCCGAGGTCGCTGTCGGCGAGTTGCACCGTGCCGCCGTAGGCGGTCGCCAGTTCCACGGAGGCGGCGAGACCGATGCCATGTCCCGAGTGGGCGGTATCGGCACGCGCGCCGCGTTCGAATACGTATCGCTTCGCCGCTTCCGGAATCCCGTCGCCGTCGTCCTCGACGACTATGCGGATGGCGTCGCGCGATCCGGTGCCGACACCATCCAGTTCGACGGCGTCTGACCCGGTTGGATCAGCGTCGGCGCGGGTTGCGGGGCACGTGTCGCGCCGCGCCGTGATGCGCACTTTCGAGTGCGAATACTTGTAGGCGTTTTCAAGCAGATTGCCCAACACATCCATCACGTCGCGCTCGTCCGCCCGGACCCGCACCTGTGCTGTGCGGATCTCCACAGAGACGCGTTTATCCGCGTACGCCTTGTCGAGCGCGCGGCACAGGCGTTCCAGAACGGGCATGACGGCCACGGGTTCGCGTGGCAGCACCGGCGGCATTGCGGCGGCGCGAGAGAGTTGACGGCCGATCGTCTCCTCCATGCGATCGAGCTGGTCGTCGAAGAGCGTCTTGTCGGGCTTGTCCGGAGTGATCAGGGCGTTCCTCAGGACGGCGAGCGGCGTCTTCAGGCTATGCGCAAGGTCGCCCATCGCGCGGCGGTAGCGCTCCCTGCTCTCCATCTCGTGTTCGACAAAACGGTTCAACGTGTGGGCGAGCTGGGCAAGTTCGGCGGGGTAGTCCTCGCCGATATCGCCGCGTTCGCCTGCGTGCAGCGCCCGGACTCGCTCCGCCATCCGTCGCAACGGGTGCAGTCCCCACCTCAGAGTACCGAGTTGCAGAACTATCAGGAGGAGTGTGGCGGCGATCACGCCAACCACAAGACTTCTGCGAAACTCGCGAATCTCGGCATTGAACGGGGCCTGATCGTTCAGCACCCAGAACGTCAGCTCCGAGTCCTCAAGCTCTTCGAGAATCACCGTATATCCAAGGAGGAACCGGGGCTCGGTGCCGTCGATCTCGATCTTGTGAAAGCGCGAGTCTCCCGGGGGTGGCCGGGGTCTGGGCGGCGCGTCCACGGACGTGATGGCCATGGATGGCGACCGCCACGCCGGCGTGCCGTCCGCTATCTCTACATAGGCGTAGAGACCCGAATTCGGTCGCGAAAGGCGCGGTTCGCCAAGTTCGTCGGGGAGCAGTATGGAAGGTCCCGCGAGGGTCCCGCGGAAAGCAGCGGCATCCGCATATTTTTTGGTCGCGTCAACGAGGCCATATGCCACGATGAGCATTTGCTCTTCGGCGCTCGCGCGTACGCTGGTCGTGAACAATCGCTCCCAAATCCAGCCGGCGGCGAGCAGAAACAGGCACAGGGCGATGGCGGTCGTCGCCATCAGGCGACCGTGCAGGCTAGCCCGCATATCTCACCAAGGCGCTTGTCGAATCAATAAAGTTCATTGCATTTCAATGAGGTACGTGCCATTTTCGACGTTCGCGCCGGAAACAGACGGCGCTGCCGCGCCCTCGCTGGTCTTTTTTCCGCGTGCGTGCACATGCTCGCTTCACCATAAGCGGCGGCTATGCTTCCGCTCGCGAGCACACGCACGCGGAAAAAATCCTGCGCGATCATCGCGGCCCTTGGTGACATATGCGGGCTAATGCGCATGGAAGGTCATTAGAGTGAGAAGCGATAGCCCGCGCCGCGAATCGTGCGGATGGGCATGAGCGTCCCGTCGGGGTCGAGCTTGCGGCGCAGGCGCCCGATAAACACTTCGATGACGTTGCTGTCCCGGTCGAAGTCCTGCTCATACAGGTGCTCCGTCAGTTCCGCCTTCGAAACGACCCGGGCCGGATTCATGACGAGATATTCGAGGACGCGGTACTCGAACGCCGTCAGCTCCAGCGCATCGCCGCGCAGGCGCGCTTCCCTGGCGCCGAGATCGAGGCTCAACGGCCCTTTCTCGATCACGGGAGAGGCATATCCCGCGGCGCGCCGTATCAGGGCATCGAGGCGCGCCTTCAGTTCTTCGAGGTGGAAGGGCTTGGTCAGGTAGTCGTCGGCGCCGGCTTCGAGCCCGGACACCTTGTCCTGCCAGTCCCGGCGCGCGGTCAGAATGAGGATGGGAAAGGCGCGTTCCTGTTTGCGTAGCTCCGCGATCAGGTCGATGCCGTGCATCTTCGGGAGACCGAGATCGATGACGGCAACGTCGTAGTCGAACTCGAGGCCGAAGTAGAGCCCCTTCTCTCCATCGGGCGCCAGATCGACGATGAAGCCCGCATCCCGCAGGTACTTGTCGACCTGCGCCCGCAGGAGCATTTCGTCCTCGACCAACAGAATCCGCATATCTTTCTCATGCGTGCGGCGTCAGTGCCGCGGCGGTATCGGGCCAAATTTGGCACAGATGGGCCGCGATTGGCACAACAAATTTGGTGCAACCTGGTGCCCTGCCTCGCGATACGCGGCGACGGGGCCAAGGGGAGGCGCCGCAATCCGGGCTGCCGTCAAAGCGACGGCAGCCCGGCGGGATGATCGTCAATCGATGGGCGTCACGCGAACGCGTATCTCGTCGCCGGGATGCCGCTTCATGCGCGCGGTATAGGTCTGGCCAGCGTGCTCGTAGCACACATCGTAGCCGATCAGCCGATCTTGATCCCGGTACTCGGTGAACGTCTCGCAGACGTTTCGCGTTCCGTATCGAACACGCGAATCGCCGCGCGAAGCCCTGGCGATGTCGCTTGCGATGCTCGCTCCAAGGACGGCGCCGACTGCTGCGCCCACCTGCTTGTTCCTCTTCTTGTTTCCGACAGCGTTGCCGATGGCGCCGCCGACAACGGCACCGACGATCTGCGCTGTTCCGGGCGCGCGATACTCCGGCAGCCGAACGGTCTGGGGCCCGCATTCTTCGACTGGCACGGCGTAACGCACCGTCTTGTAGACGGGCGTGACGTCGATCACGCGCGCGGTGTCATAGTGGCTGACCGCATGCGCGCCGACGGTGAGGGAAGCTGCTGTTGCCAGCGCCGCTGGCCGGATCAAACGACGAAATTGCATGGCCATCTCTCAACAATTGAATTCGATGACGAGAGACTAGAACAGGCCGCCTGAATCCTTCCTGAACGGGCCGTTATGGAACCGGATGCGCCATTGATGCCGGTGACACCGGCGACATGAAATCCGTCGCCCCACGAGCGCCGTGTACCTCCCCGCCCCAGTCCTAACGATCCGCAAACGCGCAGCCCGAGACGCGATGCGTTTCGTCGAGTTCGACGAGCACATCGGCGCGGCCCGGCAGATCTTCCAGCATCCAGCGCGTCAACCGCTCGTAGTGGGCGACGAAATGCGCGACCGCCGCCTTGTCGAGGCGGAGTTCGGGAGCCCGTTCGCTCTCCTGGTCGAATCGCCATCGCACCACCGCGTCGAGGTTCGGCACGCGAAGGAAGACGAGGCAATCCAGTTCGCCGAACAGCCGGGCATAGTCGGTCGCCAGGGCCTGGTTGATGTAGCGCCGCCAAAGACCCCCGGAATCCGATTCGGCTTCGAGGGCATTGATCGGCGGATCGAGTCGATCCTCAGGCTCGGGCCGCGCGCCGACGCACCAGCCTTCCAGTAGAACGATGTCGGCGGGCGCCGGAATGTCGAGCGTTTCGGCCGCCCGGTTGTCCAATCCCTTGTTGAAGACAGGAGCCGTCACGACGCCGTCGACCTGGAGCGCATCCATGACAGACCTGCAGAGCGGAATATCGTGGGTGCCTGGCGGTCCGCGCGTTGCCAGCAGGGGATGTACGCGCTTCGACAGCGCTTGGCGCTCGGATTTGGTGAGGTAGAAGTCGTCGATGGAAAGAGCGACGACGCGAAGCCCGAAACACCGCCCGGCCGCGACGATCGCGCTGGACAGCGTGGACTTCCCCGCGCCCTGGCCTCCGGCGAGGCCGACGCGCCCCGGCGGTCCGGCGCGCCAGCGAAGGGCGAGGTTCGCCGCGAGTATCCGCCAGTCTTCCGGGATTGCCGGATCGAGGGTGTCAAAACAGGCGCGCGCGGCAGCATCGACAACGAACGGCAATTTGGGCAACCTTGGTGAATTGAGCAGATAGCGATGGACAAGATGGAATCACTGATACGACCAATCCTCAACCTGGAGGAGCGGGTGAGGACATTCCTCACCGTCGCCGGCGGATACGTTTCGTTGCTTGCGCTGCGACTTCTGCTCGGCTACGAGTACTTCGACAGCGGCGCGGAGAAATTTGGCGGCGACAACTGGTTTGCGCGGCTGGATTTCCCGTTCCCCTTCTCATTGGTGTCAGCGGACGTGAACTGGTTTTTCGCGACGTGGTTCGAACTCATCGGCGCGGCGCTGTTGATCGTCGGCTTCGCGACCCGCTACGTGTCCATCGCGCTCATCGCGGTCACGTTGGTTGCCATCTATGCGGCGCACCTGCCGACCGACGGGTTCGGTTCCATCTCCGATCTTTTCGATGGCTACCGCATATCGCGGGAATGCGCGGAAGGCGTTTGCACCGGCAACTACAAGCTGCCCGTGATCTTCCTCGCCATGTTCATTCCGCTGGCGCTCTCGGGCGGCGGAAAACTGTCCGTCGATCACTGGCTGCAAGGGAACCACAGGCGACTCGCCCGTTTCGACAACAGGCTCTGACCGACGGGTTGCCGGTCCCTTCGCGCGGGAGACAGGGACGATATATCGCCGCCATCCATTTTTTCGAATAGCGCGGGCCGCGCGAAGTCGTATACTTTTAGTTGTGCAAAGTGATATCGGAGCAGGCACCTCAATGGATTTGAACGACAGCAAGACACTGCAAAACCTGAAGGACGCGTTCGCTGGCGAATCGCAGGCGAACCGGCGCTACCTCTATTTCGCGCAGAAAGCCGACGTTGAGGGCGAGAACGACGTCGCTGCGGTATTCCGTTCCACCGCGGAAGGCGAGACGGGTCACGCGCACGGCCACCTGGAGTACATGGAGAGCGTGGGCGATCCCGCCACCGGCAAGCCGATAGGCACGACCAGCAACAACCTTCTCGCCGCGATCGCTGGCGAAACCTACGAATACACCGACATGTATCCCGGCATGGCCGCGACCGCCCGGGACGAGGGTTTCGACGAAATCGCCGACTGGTTCGAGACGTTGGCCAAGGCCGAGCGCAGCCATGCCAACCGGTTCCAGAAAGCGCTGTCCGCGATGGAGGAGTAACGGATCTTCCGGGGCTCCTGGTCTGATGCAACAAGACCAGTGCGGATAACGGATTTCGGGGCTAGCTGATGGCGGGCAGGGGACCAGTCAGGGAAGGCAGTCTCGAAGCGCCGAAACGCCGGCCGATAGACTGGCGCAATCCGGAGTTCGTCGAGGAGGAGCCGCTCTACGCGGAGCTTGAGCGGGTATTCGACATCTGTCACGGATGTCGACGTTGCGTCAACCTGTGCCAGGCGTTTCCGACGCTCTTCGACCTGGTGGACGAATCGGATACGTTCGAGGTCGACGGAGTAGACCGCGCGGACTACGTGAAGGTCGTGGACCAGTGCTATCTCTGCGACCTCTGTGCCGAAACCAAGTGCCCGTATCTGCCGCCGCACGAATGGGCGGTGGATTTCCCGCACCTCATGTTGCGGGCGAAGGCGCACCGCTACGGCAAGGGCGCCACGAAGTGGCGCGACCGCCTCATCACTTCCACCGAACCGCTCTTCAAGGTCGCCTCGACCCCGGGAGTCGCCGGCGTGGTCAACGCAGCGGCAGGCAGCCAGCCGCTGCGAAAGCTCGGCCAGCGGGTGGCCGGGATTCATGCCGAAGCGCCGCTGCCGAGTTTCTCTTCCCGCAAGCTCTCGTCGCGTCTCGACGACGAGATCGCCGCGGATGTCATTGCGGCATCGGACGGAACGCGCGGCAAGGTCGCGCTGTTCGTCACCTGTTACGGTGAATTCAGCGAACCCGAGACAGTCGAGGATCTCGTTGCCGTCCTGAACCACAACGGCATCGCGGTGCGCGTCCTGAAGGACGCGGGGTGCTGCGGAATGCCCCGGTTCGAACTGGGCGATCTCGACGGCGTGGCAAGCGCCAAGGACGCCAACATGCCGTCGTTTCTGCGGGCGGTGGAGGACGGTTATGACCTGATGTCCATCGTGCCGTCCTGCACGCTGATGTACCGCCAGGAAGTGCCGCTCATGTATCCGGACGACGACGATGTCGCCCGCGTTGCGGCGGCGTTCTTCGATCCGTTCGAATACCTGATGCTGCGCCACAGGGCGGGGCTCCTGTCGACGGACTTCCGCCAGCCGCTGGGCAAGGTGGCCTACCACGCGGCGTGCCATCAGCGGGTGCAGAACGCGGGGGCGAAGACCCGTGACTTCCTGGCGCTGATCCCCGATACGCAGGTCGAACTGATCGAGCGCTGCTCCGGCCACGACGGCACCTACGCGATCAAGGCCGAAACCTACGACGCAGCGATGAAGATCGCGCGACCGGTTGTCGGCCGCGTCAGGAGCGCGGACGCGGACGTGTACGGTTCCGACTGTCCGCTGGCGGGACGCATGATCGAGCATGGACTTGAGGGAGAGTCGGGCGCCGTCCACCCGGTGACGATGGCGCGCAGGGCCTACGGCATCTGATGCGGAAGCTGGATCGCGCCAGCCTTTGGAGCCTGGAACGCTACGCCCAGGAGCGCGAGCAGTTTCGGGTACGCGTCATGGCGCACAAGAGATTGCGCCGCGTGCCCCTGGGACCGCACGCGACCCTGATTTTCGAAGACACCCTGACCATGCGCTACCAGGTGCAGGAGATGCTTCGCGCCGAACGCATATTCGAGCCCGCCGAGATCGAGGCCGAGATCGAGGCGTACAACCCCCTGATACCCGATGGCCGGAACCTCAAGGCGACGCTGATGATCGAGTACGCGGATGTCGCCGAGCGTCGCGAGGCCCTGGGGCGCATGGTGGGCATCGAGCATCGGGTCTGGGCGCGCGCGCATGGTCATGACCCCGTGTTCGCCATCGCCAACGAGGACATGGACCGAAGCGATGCCGACAAGACGGCGGCGGTGCATTTCCTGCGTTTCGAATTCGACGCGGCGATGATCGAGTCATTGAAGGAAGGGACGGCGCTTTCCATGGGTATCGATCACGATGAACTGCCCTGCCGGGTAGAGGTGGCGGCGGCGAGTCGGGAAAGCCTGGTCAGGGACTTTGACTAGTGTCGTGTCACACGAGTTCTGGCGCTTCAGAGTTCGCCATGCGCGTCAATGCAAGGCGTGGTCCGCAGGGAATATCTGGCATATTCGCAAGGGCCACAACGCGGCAGTGGCGTGCATGGCGATCTCCCGAAGGGCGCGTCCCACGGGGCCTGTGGCGGTGTTGCGCCCCTTGGAAATGGAGCCGACCATTCCCGGCGGGGACGCGCCTTGCCACAGACCCCGTGGGACGCGCTGAAGCGTCATAACTCGTGTGACACGACACTAGCGCCGGGCCATGGAAACGGATGTCCCGCACGTCCGGGCCGACATCGAGGGCTGGGACGCCATATCCGAGCACCGGACCGGAACGTCGGGTGACCTGGCGACGGCGGAATGGCTGGCGGACGCGATTCGCGCCGCGGGCGCAGAACCGACTCTCGATGTCTTTCCGTTCCGCCGCCGGGCGCTTCGCGAGTGCGCGGTACAGGCCGACGGTCGCCGTGCCGAAGGCGTGCCACTGTTCGACGGCGGGCTGACGGACGAAGCCGGTTTCACTTGTCCTTTGACGCAGATCGACGGGACTGACGGGGGGATTGCGGTCACGACGTTCGGGCCGGGAGGATCCTCCGGGGCGCTGTCGGCTGCGCGGCGCCGTGCGTATCGCGCCGTAATCGCTGGGTCACGCGCTCCCGATATCGTTCCCGGACTCGCGCTGGCGAACGCCCCACGGTACGGAAATCCGTACGGGCCGCCGGTGCTGCAGGTCGCGACGCAAGACGGCGAATGGCTGGATGCCGCGGCCGAGGCCGGATCGTCCGCGCGTTTCGTCGCCCACGCGACGATCGAGGACACCGAAGCCTGCAACGCACAGACGCGAATTCCGGGCCGGGATGCCAATGCGCCCCCGCTCGTCATCATGACCCCGCGCAGTTCCTGGTGGACATCCACCGCCGAGCGCGGTGGCGGAATCGCCGCCTGGCTCGCATGCATCCGGCGCTTCGCGAAAGAACCGGGCCGCTCGGACGTGCTCTTCACCGCGAACACGGGACACGAACTCGGCCACGTCGGCCTGGCGCACTACATGGCGGGGCATCCGAAGCTCGCGAAGCAGGCGCGCGCCTGGATTCACCTCGGCGCCAACTTCGCGGCGGCGGATTGCCGCCTCGCGGGAGCGACGCTGGCCAGTGGCGTTCGCTACCAGGCATCCCCAGACCTCTTCGAGATGGGTCTCGAGTCGCTGGCGGCGTTCGGCATCGCGCCCGAGGAAATCACCCCGATCGGCGTCCGTCCGGGCGGCGAGGCGCAGAATGTCTTTGACGCAGGCGGGAGCTACATCTCGCTCCTGGGCAAGAATCCCTGGTTCCACCACCCGGACGACCGCTGGCCGAAAACCATAGATCTCGAGAAGATCGAGACGATCTGTCGCACCGTGCTGCGTATAGCGCGCGACCTCGCCGATGCTTGACGTCGTCTTCGATGACGGCAGGTTGCTCGTCATCGACAAGCCGAGCGGTGTTTCCGTGCTGGACGATCGCACCGGCGCCCCCTGTCTGCTGCCGGCGCTCAAGGCCGCATACGCGCGTCCGCGTCTCGTGCACCGGCTGGACAAGGGCACCAGCGGCGTGTTGCTCGTCGCCCTGGATCGCAAGACGCAGCGGGACCTCAGCCGCGCCTTCAATGCGCGCGCGATACGCAAGCACTATGTCGCCGTCGTCTGCGGCCACCTGCCGACCGGACGCACCCTCACCATAGACCTGCCCCTCAAACAGGGCCGCAAGAGCCGCTATCGCGTCGCGGGCCTGCGCGAGGAAATACGGCCGACGCGGGAAGGATGGACGATCGACGCCGAGGGCGGCCACGCGAGCAGGACCCGCGTCCGCGCGATCACCAGGGGAGAAACGCGGACCGCAGTGGCCGTGCAGCCGATAACCGGCCGCTCGCACCAGATTCGCGTCCACCTCTCCTGGATAGGTCACGCGGTGGCGGGCGATCATCTCTACGGGTCGCCGGCATCGAACGAACAGGCCCATGAGCGCCTCGCGCTGCACGCGCACAGAGTGTCCGTGCCCGGCTACGGAACGTTTTCGGTGCCGATGCCGGAAGATGTGCTGGGGGCGTTGCGTTGACTGGTGGTAGGGATGCCTAGTCGCGTGACTCGGGAGAGTCGGCGTTATGTCCAATCTAGGCGGCGGGGCTCCAACCACCGTCGGTGTCCTCGGACTGCACATCACCGAAGTCGGAACCATCAAGTTCCGCCAGTTCTGATCCATTCGAGACAGGAGCGCTTGACCAGAATGTAAACTACAGTTTACATTTCAATCATGGTCGACGTGATCGAAAGCGCGACTTTCAAGCGCTGGATCCGTGGCCTGCGGGATCGTGTCGCGGTGGCGCGGATCAACGCGCGTTTGCGGAACGTGTCGCTTGGCAATGTTGGCGACTTTAGGGCGATTGGCGACGGCGTCTTTGAACTGCGCGTGCATCACGGCCCCGGGTACCGGCTCTATTGCCTGCGAGATGGCACTACGGTCGTGGTCTTGTGCGGTGGCGACAAGGGTAGCCAACGGCCGGGACATCGAGCGGGCTGACCGGCTTGCGAAGGACTGGAGGCAGACATGACCGAAACATTCACGAAATGGGACGCGTCCGAGCACCTGCGAACCCGGGAAGACATGCGTCTTTACGTGCAGGCGTGCGCCGAAGAGGATCCGGGTGACGGCAGCCTGATCCGCGCTGCCCTAAACGATGTCGCGCGGGCGGGGAACATGAGCGGGCTGGCCCGTGACGCTGGCATGAGCCGCGAGGGACTCTACAAGGCGCTATCCGAACGCGGCAACCCAACATTCGCCACGGTGATGCGAATCACGCGAGCGTTGGGCATGCAACTTCGTATCACCGTGTAGAGACACAAGCTTACGGGGCGGACATCGCTACTCGTTCGCGGCGCGTTTCGACCTCGTCAAAGTTCGAAGGGACATGACCGCGCGATCATCCAAAGTGGTAGGCGTGGTTGTGTTGACCGTGTCCGGTCCAAGCGATTTAATACGCCGCGCCTTCGACCGCGTGGCCGCATTCGCGGCTGCATGTCTCACCCGGCCAGGTAGCTCAGTCGGTAGAGCAGTGGACTGAAAATCCGCGTGTCGGTGGTTCGATTCCACCCCTGGCCACCAACGAAGGCTGACATGGTTCAGCCACGCGCGAGAATCTTGCCATCGGGGGACAGGCATGACCGGATCACTGTCGGGAGTACGCGTCATCGACCTGACGGCGGTGTATTCGGGGCCGATGGCGGCATCGATTCTCGGCGACCAGGGCGCGGATGTGGTCAAGGTCGAACCTCCCGGCGGCGACATGCAGCGCGGCCCCATGCGGATTTCGCGCAACGGACTGGATGCGCAGTTCGCCTCCCTGAACCGCAACAAGCGGTCCATCGTCATCGACCTCTCGAAGGAAGCGGGCAAGTCGGTGCTGCATCGCTTCGTCGCTTCGGCGGACATCCTGATGGAGAACTACCGGCCCGGCGTCATGGAGCGCCTGGGTCTGGCCTACGAGTCGCTCTCCAAGCTGAATCCGCGACTGATCTACGCCTCCATCAACGGTGTGGGCTCGACGGGGCCCTATGCCGGGCGGCGAGTCTACGATGCGGTGATCCAGGCCATTTCCGGCATTGCATCGCTTCAGGCGGACCCGACCACGGGAGAGCCGTCGCTGGTGAACACGCTCATCTGCGACAAGGTCACGGCGATGACCGCGGCCCAGGCGATCTGCTCCGCCCTGTACGCCAGGGAACAGACCGGCGCCGGCCAACGAGTCGACGTATCGATGCTGGACTCGGCGCTCTTTTTTCTCTGGCCCGACGCCATGGCCCAATCGCAATTCGTCGGGGACGATGTCGATTCGCTGCCGCTGCGGCGGCGCCCCAGCAAGGTGAAGAAGACCGCGGATGGCTACATCGCCACGATGCCCGTGCAGACGCGGGAGTGGGAGGGGGTGTTTCGCGCACTCGAGTTGGCGGAAGCGCTGACGGAGGAAGAGCAAGCGGTGCGGACCGGCGTAGGCCCCATGCCGCACGTGATGCAGCAGATCGACGAGGCCTATGGGCGCTTCACAACGGATGACTTGTGCGACCGGCTGGAACGACACCAGGTTCCGTTCGCGAAGATCAACCGGCGGGAAGAGGTCGTCGACGATCCGCAGGTGAAGGCGATGCGGGCGGTGATCGAATTCGAGCATCCGGTGGGCGGCGAGATGCGGCAGGCGAGGCCGCCGGGGCGTTTCAGCGATACGCCCGCTGGCCTGTTCCGCCACACGCCGGGGCTGGGCGAGCACACGGACGAACTGCTTGGTGAAGCCGGCTTCTCGCCGGATGAGATCGCGCGGCTGCGAGACTTGAGCATTGTCTTCTAGCCCGACACAAGGTCGATTCAAAAGGGTCCTGCGCGCGCGGGAGGTGCTGACGCTCTCCTTCGGCGCGATGATCGGCTGGAGCTGGGTGCTGCTGACCGGTCACTGGGTCGAGAACGCCGGATCGCTCGGGACATTGATCGCTTTCGCTGCCGGAGGCGTGGCCATCGCCTTCATCGGGCTCACGTATTCCGAACTCGTGGCCGCGATGCCCAAGGCGGGCGGCGAGCATGTGTACACGCACGCGGCCTTGGGTCCCGGATGGTCGTTTGTCTGCACGTGGGCGCTCCTGATGGCGTATGCGGTCGTGTGCCTGTTCGAGTCAGTGGCCTTGCCGACGGCGGTGGAATACCTGTTTCCGGAGATACGCATCACGACCTTGTGGCACGTACTGGATGCGCCGGTTCACCTGGGTTTCGTGGCGATAGGCGTGGGCGCGACGGTGGTCATGACCTGGATCAATGTCATCGGCATCCGCACCGCGGCCTTCGTGCAGACCGCCATCACGGGCGCCATTCTGCTGGCCGGAGTCATCCTCCTGACGGGGGCGGTCGTCAACGGCGATTGGTCCAACGCTCAACCTCTCGTTGGAATTCCCGCAACGGGGATCCTCACGGTGCTCATCATGGTGCCGGCGCTCATGGTCGGCTTCGATGTCCTGCCGCAGTCCGCAGAGGAAATCGACCTGCCGGCGAATCGGATCGGGTGGCTGCTGATCGTCTCCCTGGTCATGGCCGTCGCCTGGTATGGCGCCATCTCCTTCGGCGTCGCCCTCGCGCTGGACGCCGATGCGCGAGCCGCCTCGACCGTCGCAACCGCCGACGCGGCAACGGCGCTCTGGGGCGGATCGTGGGCCGGGGCCGTGCTGATCGCCGGCGGCGTCGGTGGCATCCTCACGAGCTGGAACGCGTTCATCATTTGCGGCAGCCGCCTAATGTTCGCGCTGGCGGAGTCCGGCGTCCTGCCCCGAGCGTTCTCGCGCCTGCATCCGAAGTACCGCACGCCGTGGATCGCGGTGATCGTGCTGGGGGTGTTGTCGTGCATCTCGCCACTTTTCGGCCGGGTCATCCTGGTGTGGCTCATCAATGCGGGTTCGCTCGCGGTCGTCGTCGCCTACCTGTTCGTGCCGATCGCGTTTCTCGTCTTGCGGAAGAAGAACCCGGACCTGCCGCGCCCGTTTCGCGTGCGCTATCCGCGCACCGTCGGCGGCATCGCCATAGCGCTCGGCGTTGCATTCCTGTCGCTGTACATGCCGTTCAGTCCGTCGTCCCTGGCGTGGCCGTACGAATGGGCGATGGTGATCGGCTGGGCAGGGATCGGGCTCGTCGTGTGGATTGTCGCCCGTCTGAGAGCCGGGCGCGACGCGGGGGCTGGCTGAGACTGACCCCCGTCGGCCCAAGTCGGGGCAGGCTACAACGCCGGCAGGCGATACACGCGCGCCGCTGTGCCGCTGAACATCGACGTCTTTTCGGACTCGCTCAACCCCATTCTCGAAGCGATGCGCTTGAGCAGGTTCCAGAGCGTGCGATACGAGACGGATTCCTTGTCCACCGGGAAGTTGCTCTCGAACATGCAGCGCTCCACGCCGAACGCCTCGATGACGTACTGGTAATACGGGTAGAGCAGCTCACAGAGCGCCTCCGACCCCAACGGCCCCTCCGGGCGCCGATGCATGTGAAACGGGGGTTCCCAGGCCGGCCCGACCCGCTGTTGCGCGCCGCCGCACTTCATGACGGCGTTGGGACAGGCGGCGATCGCGTCGATGCACTCTTTCCACCGGGCAACGGCGCCTGCGCCCGCGTCGGGGTCGATCTTGCCGCCGAGATGGTTGACGACGATGGTGATGTCGGGATGCGCCCTCGCGAGCCTGGCGAGTCGGGGAAGGCGCTCGTAGTCGGGCGAATAGTTGTCGTAGCTGAGGTCGTATTTCCCGAGGATGGCGTAGCCTTCCTCGAATCGGGCGTCGAGTTCCGCGGGCAGTGGGAAGCGTATCCCGCGAAAGTTGGGCGAGGCGGCCATGTGCGCTTCGAGCACCGGCTCGACCGACTTGCCGAGATTAAGATCGGCGCTGCTGAAGATTCCCGTGCACAGGCGCATATCGCCGTACTTGCCGGACCTGCTCATCGCGGCGACGCCGTGAACGAACTCTGTCTCGCCGACGGGCCGCATCCCTTCCGGCCCGTCCGCGCGGTAGAACGCCCCGCACTGGGCAAAGACCGTCTGAACCACGTTGTGCCCCGAGGCGCGGATGTCCTGGGACATCTCCTCGCACAGGTACACTTTCTGTTCCCAGCGGACATGCGGCTCGCGGTCGGCGTCCCGGCAATCCCACAGGTGGTGGTGGGGATCGATGATGGGCAGTTCCGGCTCCAGCACGTCTTCCCGGGTTTCCCGGGCCAGCCACTGCTCAAGCGGCGCGTTCTCGGGATATGCCATGTGAGGATCCTTCCATTTCGAACGTGGGCCAAGGATAACCTCCCGCGTTCGATTGCCGCGTCCTGGATCGAGTACAATCGCGGCGGCGAAAATGGAGGTAAATGGTGAAACTACTTGCGTGGAAACCCGGAGCCGGAGGCACCGGCTGTGGGGTGCTGCTCGCGCTGGCGACACTTCTTGCAGTGCCGGTTTCGGCCGGGTCGATGTCGGAAGACACGCTTGAGGATATCCGTAGTCGTCTCGCGCCTTTCGGGAGTTCCTGTCTCGAAGGCGACGAAGCGTGCGGTTCGGTTCCGGCTGCGAGCCCCGTCGCGGCCGCGCCGGTGGCCGACGAGCCCATGTCGGGCCAGGAGGTCTATGACCGGTTCTGTTTCGCCTGTCATGCCACCGGTGTGGCAGAGGCGCCGCTGTTCCAGGATGCCGAGCAATGGGCGCCGCGTCTTGAGAAGGGGATGGACGAGTTGTTGCGCACCAGCAACACCGGTCTTGGCGCCATGCCCCCGAAGGGGACCTGCATGACCTGCTCCGACATCGAGATGGTCGACGCCATCAAGTACCTGAGCGCCGCCGAGTAGCAGTCGTCGCGGACTGACCAGTCAGGCTGGCGGTGGCTCAAAGAAATAGGGTCTCAACTCCGTGTCGGCGTGCGGCTTGAATGCGAAGTCGGCGCGCGGTTTGAGTGCGTTCGCTTCCTCGAGCGTGGCCCAATGACAGGCGCACTCGAGCAGCGATAGCAACGTCTGCAGGCGATCGAATTTTTGCACCTGTACTGCGGACAGACGGTACTGCGTCTTGAGCGCAAGGTTGGTCATTTCGATTCGTCGGAACGACAGAAAGGCTTCGACGAGTTTCGACAGCACGAGCCGATTGCGCCGCATGGGTTCCGACGTCAGCAGTAGATGACGTGGCGTCGGATACGTGCCGTGCTGCAGGTCGAAACGCACAACGACAAGAAACAACGGCCGCTCGGGGAACTCGGGCAGTCGGACGGGCAGGAAGCCGAAGTGGCAGAATATGGCGTAGTCGACGTCCTCCCAGAGCTTGTAAATGGTTGTGGCATACGGGGTGGAACACCTGTCGGCCAAATCGGAACCCGTGTATTGGCGGCGACGGTAGATCAGTTCGATGTTCTCCCGCTGGTCCAGCACGAATCGGCAACTCTCGTCCCGCACGAGAGCGCTTAGCAGGCCGGGGTAGGGTGTCTCAGAGCGCTCGACGATGAGTGGGTTGCCCTTCGATGCACGCCGCACCTGTTGGATGAGCGTCAGAACCTCGTCATCCGCCGACTCCGACGCCCGGCCTGACCAGGGACGCAGCGCGACAGGGTGGAATGAAGGGTTGCCAGTGTCGTTTGCGATGACCTCGCACAGCCGGTAGCCCCGTTTCCCATTTCCGTCGCCGTCGTGGCCAAGGGGCGAGAGGAACTCCATTTTTTCTGCGTAGCGCTTCTCCAGGTCGAATAATTGCAGGAGCAACCGCGTGTCGTCGGTTACCCGACTGCATGCCATGCGCAACAGGTTGTCAGCCACGATTTGACCCGTCGCGGCGTTGGCCAGGTTTCGGCTGAGCCGCTTGTGGGTCGCATGCAGGGGAATGTCTTCGTCGAGAATCCGGGCGATGTCCATCAGCCGCACCGAGTGTGCGTGATGGATTCCGGTCACCATGTCGCGGACGAAACGCGCCGCAACCTTTCCCAGCCCCTGGGAGATCGCCTGGCAGAACAGCGCTAAATCGTCTCGACGCATCGGCTCGCTGCGCAATGGTTCCGACAACGCTAATCCTACTGTGCTTGCAGGACCAAAAGGGTGGGGATCGCAACAATATTTTCGGCCTTGAAGGGTCTTCACTTGTCATCTAGTGGACGGCCATTCGCCGTTTTGCACCAATTTAGTGCGAAAAGCGCACAGGAGCGGGGCAAGGACGGGCGTTCAGGTGGGACGGGTCGACTGAAATCCTCCGAATGGCAAGAACGAACCCATGGGGAACCGGGCTGGCACGGAAAGTGCTTAAGACACCTAGGCGGGGATGCGGCCAGAATCGCTACCGGTGAACGACTAAAAAGAAATGCACCGGCCCCGCTTTTCGCCGACATCGGCAAACCGGCATGGGAAAGAGGTATTTGGCCCTATGAAAAAGACAGCAATAGCGATCGCAGCAGCGTTCGTGTCGATCTGGATGGGAGCGGGAGCTGCCGCGGGAGAGGTCTCCGGCAACGTCACGCTCGCCACCGACTACTCCTTCAGAGGGTGGTCTCAAACGACCCGCGATCCGGCGATCCAGGGCGGATTCGACTACGGATTTGAATCCGGCCTGTACATCGGCACCTGGGCGTCCAACCTGAAATACGGCGACGACGCGAGCACCGAGATCGATCTTTACGCGGGTTACGGGGGTGAATTCGGTGACGGCAACACCTTCGATATCAGCGTCATTCGCTTCGAGTATCCGAGCGAGGGGTCCAGCCTGGACTACATGGAGGTCGCAGGTTCCATCGGAATCGGCGCGCTCACCCTGGGCGTCAACTATTCCCCCGCATACCTCGGCGAGGGCGGGCCTTCGTTCTTCTACCCCTACGTCGGCTATAGCTGGGCACCGAGCGATGCCGCGAGTCTCGACTTCCAGGTGGGGTTGAGCATGGCGGAGGAGGTCGGCGGGCCGGACGAGGACAGCTACATGGACTATAGTGTGACGCTAACCGTTCCTACCGGAGGCGTGGACTTTGGTCTCGCCGTCGTCGGAACAAATCTGGACGAAGAAGTCTGCGGTGCCGATTGCGAGCTACGCCTGATTTTTTCGATTTCGAAAAGCATGTAGCCAAACAATGAGTGAGGTCGAACAATGAAACTCATCACTACCATTATCAAGCCTTTCAAACTCGACGACGTGCGCGAAGCGCTGTCCGAAATCGGCGTTGCGGGCATGACGGTGACCGAGGTCAAGGGATTTGGCCGGCAGAAAGGGCATACCGAGCTCTATCGCGGCGCCGAATACGTGGTGGACTTCCTGCCCAAGGTCAAGATCGAGGTCGCGATCGGCGACGATCTGCTCGATCAGTGCCTGGATGCCATCAGGACGTCTGCGAACACCGGCAAGGTGGGTGATGGCAAGGTGTTCGTCACCTCGCTTGAGGAAGTTGTTCGCATAAGAACAGGTGAAACCGGGCCAGATGCCGTATAGGCATCAGTGCGCCCGGTGAAAATCGGGAGATTTACCACGTGGAAGACTTGATCCAAACCAACTACGCACTAGACACCTTTTACTTCCTGGTGATGGGTGTGCTCGTCATGTTCATGGCCTGCGGCTTTTCGATGCTGGAATCCGGCATGGTCCGCGCCAAGAACACGGCGGAAATCCTGACGAAGAACGTTTCGCTCTACTCCATCGCGTGCATCATGTACCTGCTGGTCGGGTACTACATCATGTACGAGAATGTGGACACGGGCTCGATCCTGCCGAGTTTCGGCACCCTGATCGGCGCGGAGAACACGGTGGAGAGCACCCTCGCAAGCGGCGGCGACACCTACTACTCGAAGCGATCCGACTACTTCTTCCAGGTCGTCTTCGTAGCCACGGCGATGTCAATCGTGTCCGGGGCGGTGGCGGAGCGCATGAAGCTCTGGGCTTTCTTGATTTTTGCGGTCGTGCTGACCGGATTGATCTATCCCGTGCAAGGGATGTGGACCTGGGGCGGCGGTTGGCTTGCTGAAGCCGGCTACTCCGACTTCGCGGGATCCGGAATCGTGCACATGTGCGGCGCCGCGGCGGCGCTGGCAGGGGTGCTCCTGCTTGGACCGCGCGCCGGCAAGTACGGCCCGGATGGACGCGTCAACGCGATCCCGGGCTGCAACATGCCGCTGGCCACGCTGGGCATGTTCGTGCTGTGGTTTGGCTGGTTTGGATTCAACGGCGGTTCCGAACTGAAACTCTCGAACATCGACGAGGCGAATGCGGTCGCCCAGGTGTTCGTGAACACCAACATCGCCGCCTGTGGCGGCTTGGTCGCTGCCCTGATCCTGGCGCACATCTGGTTCGGCAAGGCCGACCTCACCATGGCATTGAACGGCGCCTTGGCGGGACTCGTCGCCATCACTGCGGACCCGCTTTCCGGCACCGCCTTCTGGTCGATGATCATCGGCGCGGTCGGGGGTCTGATCGTGGTGCCCTCCATCGTCCTGCTCGACAAGCTCAGGATCGACGATCCGGTCGGTGCGATCAGCGTGCACGGCGTTGTCGGCATATGGGGCATCCTCGCAGTGGTCTTCAACAATCCCGATGCGACCATCGTCGGTCAGTTGACGGGTATCGTCGGCATCTTCGCCTGGGTATTCCTCGCGAGCCTGGCGGTATGGGCGATCCTGAAGTTCACCATGGGCATCCGCCTCTCGGAGGAAGACGAAGCGGTCGGAGCGGACATTTCGGAGACCGGCATCGAGGCCTATCCGGAGTTCGCTCAGAACTAAGCAACAACTCCTTTCTCAAACACTCAAGGGGCGCGGATTCGCGCCCCTTTCTTTTCCCTCACCCCTCTGGCTAACATGCGCCGCCTTATGCGCTACGTGAGCACGAGGGGGCGGACATCCCCCATGCCGTTCCAGGATGCCGTCATGACCGGCCTGGCGCCGGACGGCGGATTGCTGTTGCCCGAGTCTATCCCCGACCTGCGTGGTCGGCTCGAGGGTTGGCGCGGCCTTCAATTCGGCGATCTGGCCGTGGAGTTGTTCGAGGAATTCGTGAGCGACATTCCACGCGACGTACTGCAAGGGATTGTCGCCAAGGCCTTCGGCGCGTTTCGGCACGAAGATGTCACGCCGCTGGTGCAGGTGGGCGACCTGCGTGTGCTGGAACTCTTCCACGGCCCCACGCTCGCTTTCAAGGACGTCGCGATGCAGGTGCTCGGCGGAATATTCGAACACATCCTGGCTTCCCGGGGCGGTCGCCTGAACATCCTCTGCGCCACCAGCGGCGATACCGGCAGCGCCGCCATCGCCGGGGTCCGGCAGCGCGCGAACATCGGCATCTTCGTGCTGTATCCGGACGGCGGGACAAGTGCGCTGCAGGAGCGCCAGATGACCACCACGCCGGACGGGAACGTGCACTGCCTGGCGATCGAAGGGAGCTTCGATGACTGCCAGCGGATCGTGAAATCGATTTTCGGCGACCTGGAGTTCAAGGGCCGATTCGATCTCGGGGCGGTCAATTCGGTGAACTGGGCACGGGTGCTCGCGCAGACCGTCTACTACTTCCATACGGCGCTGCGCTTCGAGAAGGCGGTCACCTTTAGCGTCCCCACGGGAAATTTCGGAGATATTCTGGCGGGCTACCTCGCGCTTGCGATGGGCGCACCGATAGACAAGCTCATTCTCGCCACCAACAGCAACGACATCCTGGCCCGGTTCTTTGCCACGGGCGTCTATTCCCCGGGTCCCGTTCGCCGCACGATCAGTCCGTCCATGGATATCCAGGTAGCGAGCAATTTCGAGCGTTTTCTCTACTACCGACTAGGCAGTTCCGAAGCGCTAGAGGCGTTCATGGCGGACTTTTTGGCAAACGGCTCCGCGAGCGTGGAAGACGGTCGACCGATGGAGGAGAGCATCCTGCCCGCCGCCGTGAGCGAGGAAGAGACGAAGGCAATGATCGGCGAGGTCTACGCGCGTCACGGATACGTGCTCGATCCCCATACCGCCGTTGGCGTCGCCGCCGCGAGGCGGTTTCAACCTTCGGGTCCGGTCGTGTGCCTGGCCACCGCGCATCCGGCAAAGTTCCCCGAATCCGTCCATGCCGCCGTGGGTGAGGATGTCGCGCACCACCCGACCCTCGAAGGACTCGCTGACCTGCCGGAGCGGAAGACGGTGTTGCCGCCGGATGTCGACGCGGTGAAGGAGTTCATCGCGACTCGCGCCATAGGCTGAAGGACCACGCTCAGGGCAGCGGCTCGGCCTCCACCATCACGGCCACCAGCACCGCCGTCTCGTCGCCCTTGTTCACCCAGGCATGGTTGGTGCCGCGCTGTATGACGACGTCGAAGGGCTTGAGATCGACTTCGCCCTTGTCGACCAGCATCGTCACCTCGCCCTTGAGCAGGATGATGTAGTCCACCGTCTTGGTCTTGTGCATCCCCGGGTGTCGCGAGGTGTCCGGTCTCCGTGAAACCGTCGCCGCCCTTTCTTCTTCGGTCATGCCTGCGAGGCGTTCCTGCTGTTCGCGTTCGCGATCCTCGCGGCTTCCAAGCGCGCGTTCCGGCCTCACCTCGAAAAAGCGGAATATCGTGCCGTCGGGATCGGGTTCGAGGAATCCGGGACGCGTTGCCACGGCATCCACCAACTCCCGATTGTGGGTGGGCATGCTCGTGGTGCACCACATTTCGTACAGATTGCCGCGCTGAATGCCCGGCCCGCCATCCATGGCGATGATGGCCTTGCCTTCGTCGTCATGGCCCGTGACTACGCGTCGATACTTGGACATTGTTGATCCCCCTTGGTGTTCCGATGCCATTCACCTTAGCGCACTTTGGCCTCGGCGCAGAGGACAGCTAATTGGCCAGCCTAATGCGCGCAGCCCTGGCATCGTCGTACCACCAGGTATCCGGGAAGCCGGTGCGAAACTCGGCATCGAACGGCGGACGGCCGAACTTGTCCCAGTAGAGCACGCGGGGTCCCTCGATCGAGATGAGCGGGATCCGGTAGAAGTTCCAGAGGAGGATACGGTCAAGCGCCCTTTGCGCGGCGGTCAGCTCTTTCCTGGACCGCGCGTTCAGCACCCGCATCACCATCGCATCCACCGCGTCGTTCTGGATCCCCGCGTGGTTCGACCCCAGCGGCATCTGCGCATTCCTGGAGTGGAAGTAGGAGACGAGCTCGA
The DNA here is from genome assembly GCA_963668365.1 of Pseudomonadales bacterium. Lineage (GTDB taxonomy): Bacteria > Pseudomonadota > Gammaproteobacteria > Pseudomonadales > Azotimanducaceae > VXNE01. Next base: position 902,769 of record OY764266.1, on the reverse strand, counting down.
GCGTCGGCGGCTGGCCGATCCCTACGCCCTGAAGGGAGATATCGAAGTCGAACTCCTTCATCGTGTTGATGTACTGGGCGCTCTCCATCATGCGCACGCGGGTCACGAAACCCAGCCGATGCAGTTGATCGGCATACGGGGTTACGAAGCGCTGCTCGGCGGCCGAACGGATGATGAAGGAGAGTTCGAACGGCTCCCCGCGCGCGTTCGTCAGAACGCCTTCGCGCACAGTCCAGCCCGCTTCGCGCAGGAGCTGCCGCGCACGCAGCAGAATGTTCCGGTTGCGCCCCACGCCGTGCGAGCGCGTCAGCGCGAACGGGTGCGTGAACAGTCGCTGCGGCAGCTTGTCGCGAAACGGCGCCAGCAGCGCGATCTCGTCTGCGTCGGGCACGCCGACGGCGGAAAAGGTCGTCTGGGAGAAGTAGCTTTCGGGTCGCGCGTAGAAGCCCTGCGTGATGACCCGGTCGTACCAGTCGTAGTCGAACGCGAGGGTGAGGGCCTCTCTCACCCGTACGTCGCTCAGCTTGTCGCGCCGGGTGTTGATGACGAGGCTGCGAATCAATCCGACATAGGTGCCGAAATTGTGTCGGCGCATCACGATCCAGCCGTTGTCACGCGCCGGAATGTTGTAGCCGTTGTGCCAGTACCGCGGGTCGGATTCCTGCCGGTAGTCGATCAGACCCTTGCGGAACGCTTCCCGAGTGACCGTGGCGTCGCGATAGTAGTCGTAGCGGATTCGATCAAAGTTATAGCGGCCGCGATGCACGCCGAGGTGCCGACCCCAATAGTCGGGGACCCGCTCGTACAGGAGGAACCCCGACACCTTGAAGTCCGCGACGCGATAGGGGCCGCTGCCGATCGGCGGTGTCAGCGCTGGTTCGTTGATGTCCCGCGCGCGCCAATAATGCTTTGGCAGGATCGCGATCTTGCCGAGGCTGATCACGACGCCGGCACTTACCCCGCTGAGTCTTTGCAAGTGAAAGGTCAGTTCGCGAGCGTCGTGTACCTCGATCGACTCGATTACCGAGTAGGCCGACTGCAGGTTGTCCCGGGTCTTGCGTGGCTTCTCAAGCTTGTCGCGAAGATAGTCGAACGTGAATTCGACATCCCGAGCCGTTACCGGATTGCCGTCGTGCCAGCGGGCCTCGGGACGAAGGCGGATGCGCACCCAGGTGAAGTCGTCGGCCACCATCACCGCTTCGGCGAGACTGCCGTAGAACGTTCCGAGTTCGTCGTCCGCCGGGACGAAGAGCGTGTCGTAGAGGGTCGGCGCCGACCCCATGATGATCCCCGCCCCGGGCGTAGCGACCCCTTCGGGGTTGAACGCGCGCCAATTGCTGTTGCTCTCGAGCACGAGCATCCCGCCCTTGGGCGCATCGGGATTCACATAGTCGAAGTGCTCGAAGTCAGGCGGGTACTTGAACTCGCCGAAATACGAGACGCCGTGTTCGAACGTCGGCTCGGCCAGAGCCAGGGCCGCGCCGAGCGCAGCGCTGACGGCGACGAACAGACCCAGGCGTACCGGTGATGTGCCTCTTCGACGACACATCACGCGGCACGCGCAATCAGGGACGATACGGGCTCACTGCCTGTCAGGCCCGAAGGGCAGCCCCACGGGGTGGTCGGCCCAGAGCACGCGTTCCTCGTCGAACGGTGCGCTGACGACCTCCGCCGGATGGCCGAAGACTGCGGTTGAGCGTGTGTCCGTGTCGTACGCGACCCAGTCGCTAAGCGCCTCGGTGCGGGGATTGCCGCTCTTGGCAAGGTTGATCACCGCGTCCTGCAGGTGCCCGGAGAGCGTGTCGGCGGCCTCGCCCCTGCCGAAGAATTCGGCGCTCTCGTCGCTGTAGTCGTGGGTGCCGAACAGGAAGCCGATGAAGATCGCGTGCGACGCCATCAGGTATCCGCCATCCCATGGCGACTCGTGGGTGAACACGTACTGGTATGCCGGCTGTCCGCGCACAGCCATGGCCTCGGCCAGCTCGATCGACGGTATGCGCATCTTGCGCCCGGTCTCGATCGCCGCCAGGATTGAAACCACATCGGTCGGGTGGCCGCGGTCGCTAAGAATCCGACGGTAGCCGTCGATAACGCCTTGCGCGTCTTCGACGACTTTCGAAACCTCGGTTACCAGCCTGGCCTCATCGAGATCCGCCGCCAGCGCGCCTCGGCAGACAAACAGCCGCCACTCGTCCCGCTGCGTGCCGACCAGGATCGGAATGCCGTCCGCCGCACCCTGCCTGACCGCATCCAGCGGCAGTTCCGCAAGGTTCTCGCCGTCGATGACCGGCGCGAAGCTCATGCCGCCCTCCGGCAGCCTGAACCCCATGGCGCCCTGCAACAGCGCTTCTGGCTCGAGCGCGAACAGCTTGTCGACATCGTTTCCGGACAGGCCGAGCTGCCGCACGATGCCTTCTCCGATCGCTTCCGCGCGTTCGAGCGTGTTCGCGGTGCTCGCCGCACCGCTGATCGGCATCGCGCGGTGGAAGAGTCCCTTCGCCGGCTTGAGCGCCAACAGCGCCCCGACGCTCATGGCGCCGGCCGACTCGCCCATGATGGTGACGTTTCCGGGGTCTCCGCCGAATGTCGCGATGTTGTCGCGAATCCATTTCAGCGCCTCGACCTGGTCCAGCAACCCCTCGTTTCCGGTCGACGGAATGCGCCCGCCCGTCACCCCGTTCAGGTTGAGGAATCCCAGCGGCCCGATCCGGTAGTTGATCGTGACCACCACGACATCGCCGCGCCTGGACATGATCTCGCCGTCGTAGACCGGCGTGCCCCCGGTGCCGCCGGAGAAACCGCCGCCGTGGATCCACATCAGCACCGGTCGCTTGCCGTCGTCGAGACCGGGAGTCCAGACGTTGAGCTGCAGGCAGTCCTCGTCGCGTTTCTCGGCGTTGGCGGCGTTGAACACGAATTTGAGCGGACCCTCGCCCGGAGACGCCGCCTGCCACGCCTGCTTGCCCCAGTCTTTCGCGTCACGCACGCCCGCCCATGGCTCGGGCGGTTCGGGCGGCAGCCAGCGCCGCTGTCCCACGGGAGGGGCCGCGAAGGGAATGCCCCTGAAACCGTGGATGCCGTTGTTGCTGTAGCCCTCCACCTTGCCGTAGCGCGTCTCGACGATGGCCATGCTCTCCCCCACCTTTCTTGATTTCGTAAACGGCTAAGTTTGGGAGTGACGGCAAGCCAGCGCAAGGGCGCGGTGGAATGGGCGGAGCAGTTGAAAGATCCGGATCGGGGTTGCGGAAGTTTGTAGAGCGGAAAGACCGGGCGACGCTACACGAACGATGCCACCACGATTGCCGCGACCGCGCCTATGACTACGGCGATGATGAGCTTGGTCGTATACCACCACGGCCGGTCGACTTCGAGCCCGCTCGGCAGAATTTCACGTCTGTCGAATGACATGCTCTTCTCCTTATAGCCAATCCAGCGTATCAGCGACCTTCAGCGCGGCAAGAATCGTGGCGAATGCCGCCAGCCCCAGCTTGACTGCGTCCGTGCGCGCGGTCTGATCGAACCTGCGCACCTCCGCTTCTGGTGTCGTGTCACACGACACTAGCTTGTTCGCTTCCGCTTTCAGTTTAGCGAACGCGGCGTCGAGATTCCTCAGCTCCCTGGCCGTTCGCTCCTCTTCCCGGTTCACGCTTCCTTCTTTCTTCGCTTTCTTTGGGCGTCATTGGTCTGGCGAGTCTGCCGAAGCGGCGCGATATTTCAGTGATTGCGCCACATGGGAGGCCCCGATGTCCCTTTCTTCGGCCAGGTCTGCGATGGTGCGGGCCACCTTCTGTACGCGGTGGATCGCGCGAGCTGACAGCTTATGGCGCCTGACCGCGCGACGGAGGAACTCTTGCCCTCCCGGGTCGAGGGCACAGTGTCGCTCGACATCGCGAGCGTCGAGTTCCCGGTTGTACTTTTGGCTTCGGCGAAGCTGAATGGCGCGCGCGGCCGCGATCTGGCGGCGAAGGTCGGCCTCGTCGAGACCCGGCGATTGGTCGTTCCATAGATCATCTTCCGTGACCGGCGCGACCTCTACCGTGAGGTCGATCCGGTCCAGCAGCGGACCCGAGAGGCGGCTCCGGTATCGGTGGATCTGCTGCGGAGTGCAGCGGCAGTCCTTCTCGTCGCAGACAAACCCCGAGGGGCAGGGGTTCATGGCGGCGACGAACTGAAAGCTCGCGGGCAGGCGGCACTTCTGGTTCACGCGCGCGATCACGACCTGCGCCGACTCCAGCGGTTCGCGCAGTGCCTCGAGGGCGTCCCGCCTGAATTCGGGCAGCTCGTCGAGAAACAGGACGCCGTGATGCGCCAGCGTCACCTCGCCGGGCGCCACCGGTGCGCCGCCGCCGACGAGGGCGGCCGTGGATGCGGTGTGATGCGGATCGCGAAACGGTCTCGAATCGCCAAGGGGTCGTTCCCTGCCCGCCACGGAGTAGACGTTGGCGACTTCGATCGCTTCCGTCCTCGTCAGCGCGGGCATGAGGTTGGCAAGGCGTTTGGCGAGCATGGTCTTGCCGGCGCCCGGCGGCCCGCGCATGAGGAGGTGATGGCCACCGGCGGCGGCGATCACAAGTGCGCGCTTGGCGGCCAGTTGACCCTTGACGTCGTTGAGCGAAATCGGCTCCCGGGGCGACGGTGTGATTCGCTCCGGCACAGCCCACGGGACCGGGTCTTCCTCTCGCGTGATCGCCACCGCATGCGCCAGGGATTCGACCGGGTACAGCGGCGTATCCACGAGACCTGCCAACTCGGCCGCGTTGGCCGAGGGAAATACGAGTCCTCGCCCGGCGTTCTGGGCGGCGAGCGCGGCGCCGAAACAGCCCCGGACGCGCCGCACTTCGCCGTAGAGCGACAGTTCGCCGATGAATTCGAGGTGTTCCAGGTGGCGGTCCGGCACCTGGTTGGTTTCCGCCAGGATGCTCATGGCGATGGCAAGGTCGTAGCGGCCGCCGAGTTTGGCGAGATCGGCGGGCGCGAGGTTGACCACGAGCTGGCCCTTCGGAAACTCGAGCCGCGTCGTCTTCAGCGCGCTCTTGACGCGATCCCGGGCTTCGCGCACGGCTGTCTGCGGCATGCCGACCAGCGAGAACCCGGGCGCGCCTCCCGGCCGATGGGCTTCGATCGTCACCGCGGGCGTCTCGATGCCGTCCTGGGCGCGCGTATGGACTCGCGTGTAGCGGGCGGACCGGGACGCGTCCCCGTATGTATCGTGCAGCTTGACGACGTTCCCCATGACTTTCCTGAGCGCACTTGGAGACACTCGGCAGACGGGCTGTGCGGGGTCGCACCGCCCGGCATTGCGAGTCAGTGGCGGTTGTGGAGCGGTGCGTCCAGTCTAGGAATCAGGCGAGTCGCATTCGATGGAACGAAGCCGAAATCCGCGTAGGTGATTGCCCGCACCATGCGCGAGCCTCGTCGGCATGGGATACGCCAACGACCTGACCACAGACGTTCCGCTCAGCGTTTTCCGTTTCCTGGGATCCGGGGCGCGGCCTCACGGACAAGGCGGAAGGGAGGCGTAGTAGGCGGCGAGGTCATCGACCTCCTGGTCAGTCAGGTTGGCGTCGGCATGTGGCGGTCTTGGATACGTGCACATGGTTGTTCGGCACCCGCTTGTTTAGCGCGGCAAGTCCGACGATCTGCTTAGCCCTCCAGCAGTTCGATGGCCTGCGGGATCTCCCGAAGCCGGCCGACCTGCGCACCGGCGCCGACGACGTCTTTCGCGCCGTCGGGGTTGAACCAGATCGTGTGCATGCCGATGTCTTTCGCGCCCTGCACGTCGTCGATCGGCTGGTCGCCGATATGCACGGCGTCGCCCGCAGCGACGCCGGCTCGCTCGAGGGCGGCATCGAACATCGCGCGGTGCGGCTTCATGGCTCCCACGTCCGCGGCGGTAAGGCCGAACGAGAAGTAGCGATCCAGGCCGAGCCGCTTGAAGTCGGCATTGCCGTTCGTGAGCGAGACCAGGATGAAGCGTGGTGCGAGAGTTTCCAGCAGGTCGAGGGCGCCATCGAGGTACGACACGCGGTGCCGGGCGCGCAGGAACACTTCGAAGGCTTCGTCGGCGTGGGCGCGAGCGTCGTCTTCGGCGCATCCGCACTCCCGGGCCGCGCGAAAGAGCACCTCTTTCCGCAGGCGCGTAACGTCGTGCGCGATATCCGGAGTGTCCGTTATCACCTGTTCTCGCAACGCGCTGGTCGCGCTGAAGTCGAATCGCCCGGAGAAACCCGGAACTCGCTGATCCAGCCGCGCGCGCATGTCGGCCTCCGCCCGGCGGATGGTGCTATCCGTCTCCCACAGGGTGTTGTCGAGATCGAAGGTGACGAGCTTGATCACTGTTTCGACCGGTCCCTGGCGCGCGGATGGGCGGCGTCGTACACCTTGGCCAGGTGCTGGAAGTCGAGGTGGGTGTAGATCTGCGTGGTCGAGATGTCGGCGTGGCCGAGCAGTTCCTGCACCGCCCGGACATCCCCACTCGATTCGAGCAGGTGGCTCGCGAAGCTGTGCCGCAGCAGGTGCGGATGGAGCACGTCCGTGCCGAGATTGTGCATGGAGAGCTTTTTCAGGCGCGCCTGGACCGTGCGCGGGCTGATCCGCCGGTCGCCCCGGCCGGTGAAGAGCGGATCCGCCGGCCGGACGCCGCGCCGGGTATCGAGCCATCGGCGAACGGACTCCACCGCATGCGACCCGAGCGGCACGACGCGGGTCTTGTTGCCCTTGCCGGTGACCGTCGCAAAACCGTTGGCGAGATCGAGATGTCGAATGTCCAAGGCTACCAGCTCCGCCAGGCGCATGCCGCTGCCGTAGAACAGCTCGATCATGGCGCGGTCGCGCATTTCAAGCGTTGACTTCGGATTGGAGTCGAAGAGCTTCGCGGTGTTGTCTATGTCGAGGGTCTTCGGCAGCTTCTTGCGGTGTTTCGGCGCGCTGACCCCGGCGGCAGGATTCGTTTGCGCGAATCTGCGGCGCACGAGGAAAGCGTAGAAGCTGCGCACGCTCGAGAGGGCGCGGCTGATGGTATTGGTGGAGCGTCCACGGGCATGCAACTGCGCGACGAATCGGCGCACATGATGCGGTCTGCAGTCCAGCCAGTCGTCGATCTCGGCGCTCGCCCTGAACGCCTCCAGGTCGCGCCGATAGGCGTCGATCGTATGCGGCGAACTGCGTTTTTCGTGGGTGAGATAGCCGATGTAGGCGTCAAGCGGAGTCCCCGATCTGCCGGTACCGGCCGTATTTCCGGGTGAAGTCGCGATTCCCGTGTCGTCGCGTTTCATGGAAGCGCGCCGCATGGTGCGGCGATTCGGGTTGCAGTCATAGAAGTACCCGCCCTTCGTAGACTTTCGCTGCGGGGCCGGTCATCGCCACTCGGCCGCACTTGCCGGGCAACGCCATCTCCATTTCGCCACCGGGAAGCGAAATCGTCGCGCGCGTCCCCAGAACTCCGTGCAGGTTGCCGGCGACCATTGCCGCGCACGCGCCGCTGCCGCACGCCCGGGTTTCGCCAGCGCCGCGCTCGAATACGCGCAGCCGCGCACTCTCGGGATGCATGACCTGGAGGAAGCCGACGTTCACGCCTTCGGGAAACGCATCGGACGACTGCAGAGCCGCGCCTACGCTCTCCACGGGCGCCTCGTCGACATCGTCCACCACGATGACCGCATGGGGATTGCCCATGGAGACCGGCGTGAACGCGACCGATTCTCCGTCCAGCGCCAAGCGGTAGCTCAATCCTTCTTTCGTGGTCAGTTCAGGCCGGAACGGGATGCATGGCGGCGCGAGGCTGGGGACATCCATCTCGACCCGCACCCTGCCGTCCTTGAGCAGGCGCGTGCGCATGCGTCCGCCAGCCGTGTCGAGCGCGAGACCCCGCTTCTTCGTCAGCGCGCGATCCCTCACAAACCGAGCCACGCAGCGACCGCCGTTGCCGCACTGCTCGGCTTCGCTGCCGTCGCTGTTGTATATGAGAAAGTTGAAGTCCGCGTCGGGAACCGCGGGCGGCAGCACCGCCAGCAATTGGTCGAAACCGATGCCGGTGCGGCGATCGCTCCAGGCCCTGATGCGCTCGCTATCCAGGTTGGCTCCCTGCGTGACCAGGTCAACCACCATGAAGTCGTTGCCGAGGCCATGCATCTTCGTGAACCGAAGGTTCATCGCGTGATTATAGTCGCTTATCGTCCGGGCTCCGGGATGTCCGTCGGCGTCCGTTGATCCATGTTCTTATGGATGCTGGCCGTGTGTCTGGGTCAATCGTCAATGTGATGAGCGATGCGCGATAGTATTGTCGCCCGACCTTGGGCGACAGAACCGTTGTATGCGAACCACTCTTGATATTGATGACGATGTGCTTGTGGCGGCGAAGGAACTGGCCAAGAGGGAACGCAAGGCGGCAGGAAAATTCATGTCGGACCTGATGCGGGAAGCGTTGCGGAATCGTGCTACCGGAACGGTCGCCGACAGGCCGAGTCGGGAGTTCTACGGGTTTAGGCCGATCCCCGCAGGTGGTGCGGTCGTGACCAATGAGTTGGTCGACAAGCTGCGGGATGAACTGGAGATTTGACTTGTGATCTCGCTGCTGGACGTGACACGTCTCGGTCGTTCACGTCAGTCGTTTCGCGGTCAGCGCTGCTCAGCCGGGGACAGTGACTCGACTGGCATGTATTGCGTGGATTTGGTCAGCCTGCGCTCGATCACTTCCCCGCGCTCGACCGACAGCGCATACGCGCGGGCGCGGCGCCTGGTACTCAGCACCCGAAAGCCATCATCGGTGAACGCGACGGCGCAGTTGTTGTCGATCGCAAGCCCCGGACGCCGCAAGCGCTTCAGCATCTGTTGGAAGTCCTCGCGTCGGGGCACGCCGTTGGTGTGACTGTTGTAGTGGGGACAGGCGATCCCCCTGGCCAGGCCGAGACCGGTGACCGCGATGTATTTCCAGTCGTCGGAGTTGTAGTACGCCATCGAATCGCTGTGCCCGCGATCGAACCAGCAGATCGCGCCGGCGCTGACGCCGCACATGACGGCACCGCGCTCGAACGCTGCGCGCAGTAGCGCATCCACGCCGAGGTGTCGCCACCGGCGCATCATCATGAGCGTGTTGCCGCCGCCCACGTAGATGATGTCCGCACGTTCGATCTTGTCGCGGACCATTCGCGGCTCCGGCGCCGAACCGAGCAGGTAGAGCACGTCGGTCGTGCAACCGAGGCGCGTGCCATAGACGCGGTCGAACGCCGGCGGGTAATCGGTGGCGTCGCTGCTGGCGGTGGGAATCAGAAGCGCATGCGGCCGGGACTTGCCCGTGAGAAGAACGATCTCCCGGTCGAGCGGCTCGGTCGCCAGCGTGCGGATGGCGCCGCCGCCGATGGCGACAATGCTGCCCACCTCGGTCTGCCTATTCGCTTTCCGGCGCCAGTTGATCTCGCACGGTCTCGCGCCGCCGCACCACGCGAAACGCATCGCCCTGGACAAGCACCTCCGGCGGCCGGGAACGGCTGTTGTAGTTCGACGCGAGCGCCATGCCGTATGCGCCTGCTCCGAAGACGGCGAGCAGCGCATCGTCTTCGAGCGCGAGGTCGCGGTCGAGCGCGAGGAAGTCCGCTGTCTCGCATACGGGTCCGACGATGTCCCAACGTCGCGGTGCCGTGGAAGTGGCGATCACCGGTTCGACCCGGTGCCATGCCTGGTAGAGCGCAGGCCGCATCAGGTCGTTCATCGCCGCGTCCACCACCGCGAAGTTCCGGTAGCCCTCGTCGGGGGCCGGCTTCAGGTACTCCACGCGGGTGAGCAGGACGCCTGCGTCCGCTACGAGGTAGCGACCCGGTTCGACTACCAGGGTCAGGCCGCGCACCGCGACGGCCTCGGCCACGTCCTGGCTGAATGCTTCAACATCGAAGCTGGATTCATCCCGGTAGCGAATGCTGAAGCCGCCGCCGAGGTTGAGATGCTCGAGGTCGATGCCCTCGCTCGACAACGTATCGACAATGCGGAACAGACGATCCCGCGCGGCGATGTAGGGTGCGGAGTCCTCGATCTGTGAGCCGATATGGCAGTCGATCCCGCGCACGTCGAGCACGTCCGACGCGGCTGCGCGGCGATACATCTCGAGCGCCTGTGCTTCGGGCACGCCGAACTTGTTCTGCTTCAGTCCGGTGGAGATATAGGGATGCGTCTGCGCGTCGACATCCGGATTAACGCGCACGGATACGGGCGCGATCTTCGATAGCAGCGTGGCCCGCGTTTCTAGCCGCTCAAGTTCCTGGACGCTTTCGACGTTGAAGCACCCGATGCCGGCCTTGATGGCGAAATCGATCTCGGCGACGGACTTGCCGACGCCGGAAAAGATGACGCGTTCGGGCGAACCCCCCGCGAGGAGCACACGCTCCAGTTCTCCGCCGGAAACGATGTCGAACCCGGCGCCGAGGCTCGCCATCAACCTGAGGATGGCGAGGTTGCTGTTGGCCTTTACCGAGTAGCAGATGCTGGCATCGCCAAGCGAACGGGCCAGGCGCCGATACCGCTCCTCGATGTCCGATTGGGAGTAAACGTACGCCGGCGTGCCCACCGCATCGGCGATGGCAGTCAGGCAGACGTCTTCAACGTGAAGTGCATTGTCGGTTCGACTGAACATGCGACGACCTGTGCTTTCTCCTCGGGCAGGTACAGCGGACCCTTCTGACCGCACATGGCGACCATCATGCACATTGCTGCGACGAAGGCCCAGCGCATGGATGTCCTCTTGGGTTAGGTGCCGCAGTATAACCGGGGGACTCGTGCCTGATGCCGGCGGCGTGATTGGTCAGCCGCGCTCGATACGCTCCCGTGCCTCGCACACCGCCGCCGCCACCCGGCTCGGCGCCGTTCCGCCCGGGTGATCCCGCGCCGCCAGCGAGCCTTCGAGAGACAGGACATCCACCACGCCTTCGTCTATCTCCGGCGAGAATCCGCGAAGTTCTGAAACCGACAAGTCGGAAAGCGCAGACCCTTTCTCCTGCGCGTATTGCACGGCGCTCCCCACCGCCTCGTGGGCATCGCGGAATGGCAACCCTTTCTTCACGAGGTAGTCCGCCAGGTCCGTGGCCGTGGCGAACCCAAGTTGCGCGGCCTCGCGCATGCGGGATCTATCGGGCTGCATCGCGCCAACAATATCGCCGATGGCGCGCAGGCAATCCTTAAGCGTATCGACAGTGTCGAAGAGCGGTTCCTTGTCTTCCTGGTTGTCCTTGTTGTAGGCCAGCGGCTGGCCTTTCATCAGCACCAGCAGGCTCGTCAGGTTGCCGACGATGCGCCCGGTCTTGCCGCGCACCAGTTCGGGCACGTCCGGGTTCTTCTTCTGCGGCATGATGCTGGAGCCGGTGCAGAACGCATCCGGCAGTTCCACGAAGCCGAACGGCTGCGAGGTCCAGATCACCATCTCCTCGCACCAGCGCGACAGGTGCGTGGCCGCGATCGCCGCGCAGGAACAGAACTCGATGGCGAAATCGCGGTCGCTCACCGCGTCGAGGGAGTTCCGGGCGATGCCGTCGAAGCCGAGCGCGTCGGCGGTGGCGGCGCGGTCTATGGGAAACGTGGTTCCGGCAAGGGCAGCCGCACCGAGCGGTGACACGTTCAGGCGCGCGCGGCACGCGCGGAATCGCTCCCGGTCGCGGTGGGCCATTTCGAACCAGGCCAGCATGTGGTGGCCGAACGTCACCGGCTGGGCCGTCTGCAGATGCGTGAAGCCGGGCATGGGATCGGCGCTGTGGCGTTCCGCCAGGTCGACGATCCGCGTCATGACCTCGCTCAGGAGATTCGCGATGGCGTCGCATTCGTCGCGCAGGTACAGGCGTATGTCGGTCGCGACCTGGTCGTTGCGCGACCGCCCCGTGTGCAGCTTCTTTCCGGCCTCGCCGACCAGCTCCGTCAGGCGCGCCTCGATGTGCATGTGGATGTCTTCGAGCGCATCCGACCACTCGAATTCGCCCGACTCGATCTCGCCACGTATCGTTTCGAGGCCACCAACGATGGCGTCCCGCTCTTCGTCGGTCAGGACACCGATAGCGCCAAGCATCCGCGCATGGGCGATGGATCCGGCTATATCGTGGCGGTACAACCGACGGTCGAATTCAACCGAGGCGGTAAACCGGGCGACAAAGTCGTCGGTGGGTTCGGAAAACCGTCCGCGCAACAGGCTGTCGTCGTCTCTATCGGTCATGGGGGAGCGCGTCCCGACATGGCAGTCGGGGATATTCGGGCCGCGAATTATACCGATGTGCTACTGAGCGGTATTTCGTTCGCGGGACATTGGGCCGTTCAAGCCGCCAGCGTGCGGACACCGTAAAGGGGAACGCGAGCGTCCCGCGTGACGAGGACCAGACCCTCTGCCTGGGCCTGGGCAATCAGGAGCCGGTCGAATGGGTCCCGGTGATGCATGGGAAGATTGCCCGCCTGCTCCGCGTGATGGAAGGTCAGTGGAAGATGGGTAAATCCCCGCTCGGCCACCAGCGTCTCCAGGTTGTCCGGAGCAGTGAGCCGCCCCTTCGCGCGCTTGACGGCGATCTCCCAACCGGTGATGGCGCTTACGAAGATGTCATTATGCGGATCGGCGATTTGCGTTCGGGCGGCAGCGGCCAGTTCCGAGACGTTCGACAGGCACCACAGGAATACATGCGTGTCGAGCAACAGCCGCTGCATCGTCAATCTGCGTCAGGGAAGATCTTCGAGTTCTCGATCGCTTCAATGAGTTCCTCATCCTCCTCGTCGAAGTCGGGAGACATCCAGATCTCGCCCTCCAGCCCGCCGAGTTTCCGCTCTTCCGGTCGTTCGTGGTAGGGCATCAGACGAAGCCAGGGATCCCCTGCCCTGGCGATCACGACTTCCTCTCCTTCCCAAGCCAGCTTCCCCAGCTTGGAAAGCTGCGATTTGGCTTGGTGCATATTCACCTGCATCTTCGCCACTTTGATTAGCTAAGTCGGGCTAAACTCACACGAAAACGCACACTTGTCAAGTTGTCATAGGTATCTGTTGTCAATCGAATACGGCACACATCCACCTCAATCCGGCGACAGCGTTTCTCCCCAGCTATCCAACGGAGCGGCGAGCGCACCAATGATGTGTGATTCCAATTGTCCCCGTTCCTCCAAGTCAGTCGCAGTGTTCAGCTTCCAGACCCGACAGACCGAAAACCCCGGGATGACATTGAGGGTCTCTCGCTTAGTGGAGTTGAACTGATATTCGATATCGGTCCTGTCCACACTCGTGATCAGGCCCTCGTTCTCCCATTTCTCAGCCAAGGGAGCCAGCTTCTCGTGGTTCATTTGGCCGTAGGACTGTTGGTTTCCGAAGAAATAGTCGAAATATCGATCATTTTCCCAACTGGATTCAGCCCAAATCAGATGTGTGTTCACGTAGGAGAAGTGGAGGTTCGGTCGAATCTCCCACTCATCCAGGCCCAGGAACTTCGTCTTGTCCGCCTCGTTGTAGAAACGACGAGCCTGATTGACCGTGTCTGCTGGCCATAGACTCACCTTCAGGGCCAGTTCGGGTTCGACTACTACCGAAAGCGCTATCCTTTCGGCAATTTTTCCGGGACGAAACAAGTACTCGTCATCGCGACACTCCAACCCTCTGGCAGCCGCTAAGGCTTTCAACAACCATATCGCCCATCTCTGAAGCGCTTGAGGTCTATTGCCGCAGAGCTTCAGGGTGCGGTACGGAGTCAGGCTAGGATGGTACTTTTTCACAAACGACAGAAAATCACGGCAAATCTCTCGGCTGCTGAAAGCGGCGGTACCGGAATCGACATATTTCACGACGCCTTCAAGGATCTCTGACCACTCCAGACATATCGCTAACTCATGCAGACAGACATCGCAAAAGTTCCCTGAATAGGAGCTACGGGACGGCGACAATTGTTCTTGCCACACATCGCCGTGTGAGGGTTTGTTTTCGACGATAAAGGTGAGCCCGTTTGGATATTCGATGACACCATCGTAGACCGCATCTCGATCCGACCACCCCACCTTTGTGCTTTCAATTCCCCCATCGGTGAGGAGAACGGAAACAAGGCGGCGGGTTTTCGAATCGATCCCCTTTGTCTGTGTTGAAACGCGCGCGGGTTCCCAGATACTTCTTATGCTCTCGGACTTCAGGAGGCAGCCTTGATTCGACGAGTTCCGTTCGACGAGTTCGCGAAGGAAATTCTGGAGGAGCGGATCACACTTGAGTGCCACTAGGAACGCCCAAGTCAGGCGGTTTTCGTGTTCAAGGGGCAGTGTGCAAAACGGATTAAACAGGTTTGCGCGTTCCAATTGGTCCTCCTTCTCACCATAGATGAAAGTCCCCGATGATATGCTGAATGCATGTATTCAGGGCACGAACCCGATTTGTGAGTTTGATCGGGATACAGTTCGGCGTGCCATGTTGAATGCCATCAGGATTGCGACGCGCAACAGTCCCCTTGCCCGCTACCAGGCGGAACGGGTCGGCTCGTTGCTCCGGGAAAAGATGGGCGTGCAGTTCGAACTACTGGGGATGACCACCCAGGGAGACCGGCAGACCGGCTCGACCTTTGCGGGAAAGGGCGCCTTCGTCAAGGAACTGGAGACTGCCTTGCTCGAAGGCCGCGCGGACATTGCCGTGCACAGCATGAAGGACGTGCCCATCGTCCTTCCGGACGGTCTCGCCGTCACCACCGTCGGTTCCCGTGCGGACGTGCGGGACGCGTTGATCACGAGCGAGGCGACTTTCGATACGTTGCCCGAGGGCGCGCGCATAGGCTCTTCGAGCCTGCGGCGGCGGATGCAGCTTCGATTCGTGCGTCCGGATCTCACCATGATGGACATGCGGGGCAACGTGGGCACGCGTCTTCGGAAGCTGGATGACGGCGATGTCGATGCGCTTGTGCTGGCGTGCGCCGGGCTCGACCGCCTGGGGCTTGCGGAGCGCATCAGCCAGCGGCTTGCCGTCGACCTCAGCCTGCCGGCACCGGGACAGGGCGCGCTCGCCGTGGAATATCGTGCCGATCGCAGCGATGTCCTGGAGCGTATGGCCGCGATCGTTGACCCCTTGGTGGAGAAGACCGTCCTCGCCGAGCGCACCCTGGTGCGCGCGCTGGGCGGGGACTGCGCGACGCCGCTTGGCGCGTACGCGGAGACCCGGGGATCTGCCATGGCACTCACGGCGCTATTGGGTGACGAGAATGGTGAGCATGTGCTGCGGGTATCGGAGCACGGCGACGATCCGATGAAGTTGGGCGAACGCGCGGCGGCGGCGCTGTACGCGATGGGTGCGGAGGCGCTTTTGGGCCAACGCCTGGAATAGGCATGCGTGTATGGGTGACACGGACGGAGCTAGGCGCAAGCCGCCTGGGCGCACGCCTGGTCGACGCGGGTTTCGAAGCCTGGGTGCATCCAGTGCTCAAAATCGAACCGGCCTCCTCGCCGCTACCAGGGGGTCAGTTCGCGTTGACGGTCTTTCTGTCCGCGCATGCGGTGGAATTCGCCGTGCGCAATGGTTGGAAACCGACGCCGTCATTGGCTATCGGGGAGTCCACGCGGCGGGCCCTGCAACGGAACGGCATCGATGCCCGCATGCCGGACCGATCTTCTTCCGAAGGGCTCATCGCCGCACTCGCGACCGATCCGCCGCAGAGCGTCCTGATCGCGGCGGGCGAAGGCGGTCGCGACGTCCTTGAACAGTGGTTGACGCAGCGCGGCATACCGACGGTCAAGTGGTGCCTGTACCGGCGGGTCGCAGTGTCGGGATCGCTGGATTCGGCGCAAGCCATCGACGCAATCGTGGGTAGCAGCGCGGCCGCGTTGCGGGTCGTCGCGAACATGTGGTTTGCTTCCTCGCGCAGCGCGAATGTCGCGATGCTGGTACCGTCCGATCGCGTGGCGGAGTCGGCGCAAGCCCTTGGCTTTGCCCGCGTGGTCGTGACCGATGGCGCCGGCGACGAAGCTGTGGTCGCCGCGCTCGAAGGGATCGCGCACTAGAACCCACCGTACCGGAGGAGTTGGCAATGTCCAAGCAAGAGGAAATCCCGGACCAACCGCCGGTTGACGACGCACCGGCGCGGCGGGTGCGGAAAAAGCGCGGATTCGGAACAGTCTTCCTTGTGCTCCTTTCCCTGGCCAGCTTGGCAGCGGCGGGATACCTCTACTGGCGCGTCGAAGGAATCGGGGGGGGCGGCGGCATCGCGTCCCGCCTGGGCGACGACATCGCGCGGCTTGAGCGGGAAGTGGCTCGCACGCGCTCGATGTCGCGCAGCGACGCGGAAGAGATGCGAGCCAAGCTCGGCGAACTGGCGCAGGCATCAGCTGCCCAGGACGAGTCGTTGGACAGGGTCCGGGCCGCGTTGTCCGTCGAGGACAAGCGCGACAGGTCACCGGGCCCGGGGGCGTGGAGAATCGCGGAGGTCGAGTACCTGCTCCGGATCGCGAACAACCGTTTGCTGATGGAACGCGACACCCGCGCCGCCGATCGGATGCTGGCATCCGCCGATGCCATTCTCGAAGAACTGGACGACTACGCCCTGCACGATGTCCGCGCGATCATCGCCGAAGAGCGCATGGCCCTCGCGAACACCGAAACCGCCAATGCGCAGTCCATCTTCCTTACGCTGGAAGCCATCAAGGACGCTTTGCCGGAACTGCCCTTGAAACAGCCGGAGTACTTCGAGGCTGCCGCGGATAATTCAAAAGAGGCGTCCCGTGACGAACCTGACACGGCTTCCGAACCGGAGACGGACTCCCTTGGCGAGGCACTGCAAGAACGTTTCTTCGGCCTGTTCGAATTTCGGACGCGGGAAAGCGTTGCGCCGCGCCCGTTGATACGTCCCGAAGAAGCGCTCTATCTTGAGCTCAACCTGAGGCTGGCCCTGGAGCGCGCGCAGCTCGTGATGCTGAGGGGTGACCAAACGCTGTTCGCGACAAGTCTGAATACCGCCCGGGAGTGGCTCGACCAATATATCGACCCCGACCACGCGGCAACGCGGCGTATCGCGGAGGACCTGGACAGGCTCCGCGGGATCGACATCGAGCAACCCATGCCGGATATTTCGAGATCGCTTTCGCGCCTGCGTGAACTTCAGAACGGCCAGCGGGATTCGGAACTGCCCGTCGAACAAGGGCAGGAAGGGTGAAAGTCCGCACCCTGGTCTACGTCGTCGTCGCGGTCGTCGTCGGCGGGCTGCTCGGTTCCCTCATGTTGCGGGACGCTGGCTACGTCATGGTCGCGTACGACAACGCGGTATTCGAAACGAGCGTCTGGTTCGCGCTTTTCGGCCTCGTGGCACTCTGGGTTCTGGCTCGCCTGCTGCTCACGCTCGTGCAGCGCGTACTGCATGGTCGCGCGGACGTCGCCAACTGGGCGAAGAAGCGTAGAGAGACGGCGGCGAACACGCGCACCGAACAGGGCGTTCTGCACGCCGTCGAGGGCCGCTGGTCCGATGCCCGGAAGGCTCTGACCGACGCAGCGGAGCATTCCGCCACGCCCATCGTCAACTATCTCGGCGCGGCGCGGGCCGCGCATGAACTGGGAGACGCGGACGACCGCGATCGCCTGCTTGATCTCGCGGGCGGCGCGAGGTCGGGCGCGACGCTGGCCGCAGGACTGACACGGGCGCGGTTCCTCGCAGACAGCGGTCAATGGCGACAGTGCCTCCAGACGCTGGAAGCCCTCCAGGGAGATTCGGCGCGCCATCCCCAGGTTCTGGCCATGTTGTTGGCCTGCCACCAGGAGCTTGGCAACTGGGATGCGATCATCGAACTCGCGCCGGCGGTCGCCAAGTCCAAGGCGCAGGACGCTGCCGAGCTGGAAGAGGCGCTGCAGCGCGCCTGGTGCGGGCGGCTGCAGGCAAGCGCCGGGAGCGCCGACGCCACGCGCCATCTGCGCGAGACCTGGGGCGCGATTTCGCGAAAGATGAAACGCGCCCCCGCCGTCGCCGCGCGATACGCCGAGTGTCTGCATGCGGCCAGCGACCCGGACGAGGCCGTGCGGATACTCAAGCGCGCCATCGAAGCGAATCCCGATGATCGGCTCATCGCGCTCTATGGCGAAATCCGTTCAGGACGCCCCGCCGAACAACTGGCGACGGCCGAAAAGTGGCTGGAAGAGACGCCGAACGATCCGGTGTTGCTCCAGACCCTGGTGCGGCTATGTCTCCTCAACGAGGAATGGGCGAAGGCGAAGCGTTACGCCGAGTTGGGCGCAACGGCGAAAACCGCCGACTAGAGCCATAAATCCGGCGCGGCTTCTCGAAGTCGGTCGTGGTCCCCAGGGAACGCTCCACGGCCGCAATTCCATTGCCGGCTCGATCAGCTATTTCACGAAGAGACCCACGCCCGAATGGGATGTCAATCTCCTGACCGAGTTCACCGATCAGTTTACCCAGCGGTACAACGCCGCATTTGGCGGACCACTCGGCGAGTACTTGAGCTTTCGCTTGACCGGCGGCTTTTACGAAGGCGACGGCGCGCAGAAGAACCACGGCCTGGGTGAAGACTACGACGCGCCCGAAGAAATCAGCTACGCGCCGCAAATCCGCTTCAAGACCGACCGTATCGATGTCAATTTCCGTTATGCGCTATCGGAAGACACCATGTACTACGGGCGCATCTCCACGGGCTTCCGTGCCGGCGGGTTCAACTCGGCTTCGGGGTTCAATCCGCCGATCGAGGAGGAGACCCTGATCAACTACGAACTCGGCGTGAAGGGCCTCTACCTGGATCGGCGTCTGAACGTTCGTGCCGGGGCATTCTTCGAGGCATACGACAATTTCCAGCATACGGCTACGACATTCCATCCGAACCCGAACCCGACCATGGAATCGCCGCTGGTGGAATTCACCGACAATATCGACGGTACCACGATCTGGGGTCTCGAGGTGGAATCCACTTACTACATCGCTGAAAAGTGGCGCTTGAGTGGTTTCTACGCGTATCTCGGTTCCAATCTGGGCGAGTTCTCCGCCATCGTGCAGGGCAATCCAAACGTGCGGTTCATCGAGTGGGAATACCTTGATGTCGAGACGAACACCATGCGGACCAACATTGTTCGGGAACCCCAGAATTATGCTGGTGGCAGACTGCCCATACAGCCCCGACACAAGGGTGCGGCGACGCTCAGCTACAGGACCCCGCTCGAATACATGGGTGGTGGCACATTGCAGCTATTGGGAACTCTGAGTTACACGGGCGAACGGTTCCCTTTCGCGCAGAACGTCGAGTCACAGGCAATGGCTGCCTACCGGCGGCTTGACCTGCGAGCGGGCTGGACTCCTGCCGAAGAAAACTGGAACGTAGTGCTTTATCCTGGACTCGTATGGCGCCATTTCCGCGACATTCTTCGACTACGACGAGGATGGCTACCTAGACCTGTTTCTGACGCATTGGGGAACGAGGAGACAACCCGGAGAAGATACGGAGACCGTGTGGCGAAACAACGGTGACCGCACGTTCGAGAGCCGCAGCATCGAGACGGGTATCGCGGAAGGGTTGATGGAAGACAACACCGACTGGAGCTTTACGGCGAACTTCAGCGACATCGATGGGGATGGGGCACCTGCGCGGCAGACTTTGACAATGACACCCGCATCGATCTCGCCCATGTCAACGGTTGGCGGGGCTATTTGAGAAATGACCGCAGCGACATCCAGAAGGACTATAGCGACGATCAGGTACGGTTGTTTCGCAATGTGGGTGAGTCCGGCATTCGCTTTGAGGAGCGCGCCGAACAATCAGGCATCAACAACCGAAGCCAGGGGCGCGGCATCGCTTGTTTCGACGCCGACCGCGACAGCGATATCGACATTGTGATCTCCAACAGCGCCGCCGATAACGTGGTCTTCTTCCGAAACGATACGGACACAAGCAATCACTACCTCGCGATCAGGCTCGACGCTGCGGGCGCGAACACATTCGGCGTCGGTGCCCATATCACCCTGACAACTGACGATGGCGCGCAGGTGCGTGAACTGGGTGGAGCGAACAACTACGTTTCGCACGGTCCGTTCGAGGTGCATTTCGGGATGGGCAGCGCGACCCGCGCCGACGTCACCGTACGGTGGCCAGACGGTGGAACAACCTTGCTCACCGCCGTCGACGCCGATCAGTTGCTGACCATCAGGCAGGAGTAGCCATTTGGGTGGTCCTCGGAACAGGCCTCCTGACAGGCCGAGGATCGGGCTTGCCGTAATCGCGGCGTTCCTGCTCGCACATGGCGGCAGCGTGTGTGCCAATGAATTTCTTGACTCGCTGGAATTCCGGCACGGTATCGCCTTCTACCACGACCTCAAATATCCCGCCGACTTCGAGCATTTCGCCTATGTCAATCCCGATGCGCCGAAAGGCGGCAAGTGGGTGGTGCCAACGCAAACCAGTTTCAATTCGCTCGCCGCGACAGGCGACTTCGGCACACAGCCACCCTACGCATTCTGGCTGACGCTGGATAGGCTGGTGGAACGTGCCAGCGACGAACCCAGCGGATTCTATGGCATGTTGGCAGACGGTCTTGCGGTAACGCCCGATCAAATGACCGTCGTGTTCAGAATCCATCCCCGGGCAAGGTGGCATGACGGCGTGCCGATCACGTCGAGGGATGTGGCCTTCACCGTCGCCCTTCGCAAGTCCGAAATCGAAGGCCGGATGTTCTTTGCCTTCATCGAGAGTGTCGAGGAGATCGATGATCGCCATGTGGCGGTGCACCTACGCGAACCTCTCTCGCCGAGCGATATCATCACGATTCAGTGGATGCCGATTCTGCCGGCGCACTACTGGTCGGAACGTGATCCTGCCGAGGTTACGATGCGAATCCCGCTCGGCAGCGGACCGTACCGCATATCGTCGATCCAACAGGGGCGCTACGTGGAGTACGAACGGGTCGAGGACTATTGGGGTCGGGACATCGCGGCAGCCCGCGGCCGCTACAATCTCGATGTATTGCGCTATGAGGTCTACCGCGACGCCACGGTGGTGCGTGAAGCGCTGCGCAAGGGGCTCATCGATGCGTGGACAGAGCAGGACTTCCGCTACTGGCACAGCGCCTACGACACCCCCGCCCTGGAGAAGGGCTGGCTGAGGAAGATTCGCCGCAACTTCGGTATCGAAATCGGGATGCGCCGCATCGTCACGTTCAACCTGCGCCGCGCCCAGTTCATGGATCGGCGGGTGCGGCGGGCGCTGACCCTGGCCATGGATTTTGAATGGTGGAACCGGACGCTGCAATTCAGCTATGCGAAGCGCGCGCACAGTTACTGGCCGGACACGGAACTTGCCGCCGTCGGCCTTCCCAGCGGGGATGAACTTGCCCTCCTGGAGGAGTTCCGGGATCAATTGCCCCCTGAATTATTCACGCAGCCGTTTCGATTGGCGGAGGTGAAGACCCCGGCACAGCATCGCGCCAATCTGTTAGCGGCCCGGAAACTGCTCGTCGAAGCGGGCTGGACGATCGGGGATGGCGTATTGCGCGGCAAGGACGGCAAACCGTTCCAACTGCAATTCCTGTCGCAGAACCCCGAGGATGCGCGCCTCCTGTTGCCCTATTTCAAGCAACTGGAGCGACTGGGCATCGTGGCCGGCTTGCGCTTGACGGACTCCAACCAGTTCATCAACAGGCTGCGCACGTTCGATTTCGATGCGATGCTGCGCGACAGCACCATCCTGATGCCACCAGTCATCGAGCTGAAGCCGTTCTTTCATACCGAGTCGGCCGAAACGCCGCTATCGAGGAACCCCGGAGGCATCAGCCACCCGGTGGTGGACATCCTGGTCGAAAAGGCGATCCTCGCAAAGACAATGCGAGAAGTGATAGCAACCTGTCGCGCCCTCGACCGTGTCCTGCTGTGGGAGTATTTCCAGCTTCCGCTCGATGCGGTGGCGCGTCCGAGGACGGTCTACTGGGACAAGTTCGGTCGTCCCGACTTCGAGCCGAAATACTGGCCCCCGTTTCCGGATGGATGGTGGTACGACCCGCAGAAAGCGGCACGGATGGGCTAGGGGACTAGTGGACGAGGCGGCGACGATACACATGTCGAGTCGGGCGCATGGACTCTTCGCTCTGCTGGTATCCCTGATAGCTGTGTTCTCCTGCTCGATGGAGACGCAGACGGCCGTGCCGGATGAACCGCCGGTTGAAGTGGTTCTGGATCATTCCGCATCAGAGGTCGTCGAACTCCTGGAAGCGCTGCTGAAACGTGCCCGGGACCTACCGACGAGCGCTTCGCGGCGCGGGGAATTAGGGATGGCATACGAGGTGAACGGCTTCCCCGGCGCCGCTTTCGCCAGCTATGAACAAGCCGAGGCCCTTGATCCGAATGCGGCCAGGTGGCCGTATTTCCATGCACTGCTTCTTGCAGACCGAGGCCAGCAACCACTTGCCCTTGCCGCGCTGGATCGCGCCATTGCCATCGACGCCGGCTACGGTCCTGCCTGGGTGTGGAAAGGCACTTGGTTGCTCGACCTGGAAGAACCGGCCCTGGCCCGGGACGCGTTCGTGCAGGCGGAGTCTCTGGGCGCGGGTACGGCGGCGATCGTTGGTCAGTCGCGTGTGGCGCTACATCAGCGGCGCCCGGGTGATGCGGTGGCTTTGCTGGAGCCATTGTCACGCGAGTTCAAACACCCTGTCGTCTTTCAACTGCTCGGCCGTGCCTATCGCGAGTCCGCCCGAATCGACGATGCGCGCATCGCTCTCGCCCGGGGAAAAACGCTGCGGCCGTTGCAGTTGGAAGATCCCTGGCAGGAGAGCAAGCGACGTTACGAGGTCAGTTTCGTTCATCGGGCCAGTCGCGCACAGGAGATGATCCACCAGGGCGAGCCGGCAGAAGCCATCGCGATATTGGAAACACTCCTCGAGCAACAGCCGGACAACAGGGTTGTCATCAGCAACCTGGCGACTGCCTATCGCCGTGACGGTGATCCCATTCGGGGGTTCCGGCTGCTGCGCGGGGCGATTGAATCCGATCCCGATTACTACCCGTTCCACGTCGGCATAGCGGACTACTACAGGGAACGCGGCGACATCGATGCCGCCCTGACGCACGTCGATCATGCCCTGAAACTGGAACCTGAACTCGCCATGTTGCACAGCAAGAGAGGTTTGCTGCTGCGCGAACAGGACAATCCCGATGCGGCCCTGAAGGCGTTCGATACGGCGATCCGCTACGACCCGAGAAGTCGGGAGGCATTCATGTACGCGGGTCAGGTGGAAGCCGGGCGAGAACGCTGGCCGCAGGCGGTACTGAGGTACGAGGAAGCGGTGCGCGTCGACCCGTCATATACGGTCGGTTACCTGAACTTGTCTGCGGCCCTGGCATTCGCGAATCGTTTCGGGGAGGCTCGCGAGGCCCTACGGCAGGCGCAGCAACTCGACACCCACGCGCGCGAGGTGGAGTCCGCCCTTGCCCGGTTGGCGGAAATGGAACGAAGATCGGAGTGATGCGATCCACTATCGGCGCAGGCGTGTTTTCTCTCTTGCTGTCAGGCTGCGTCGAAAACGAAATGTCGACCAACGGCGTGCCGATGCCCTGGTTCGAGGAACAGTCGGCGCAGCGTGGACTGGTCTTCCAGTATCAGTCCGGTCAATCGGAGCGGTATCTCTTTCCGGAAATCATGGGAGGCGGCGCCGCGCTGGCCGACCTGGACAATGACGGTGATCTCGACGTTTACCTGGTTCAGGGCGGCGAGTTGCTCGCCGACAATTCACCCGGCAACAAGCTGTTTCTCAATGTCGGTGACGGACGTTTCGAGGAAGTCCGCGGCGGCGGTGGCGCCGCCGACACGGGTTACGGCATGGGGGTGGCGACAGGCGACTACGACGACGACGGAGATGTCGATCTCTATGTGACGAACTTCGGCGCCAATGCGCTGCTCCGCAACAACGGCGCCGGTGAGTTTGAAGACGTTTCCGAGGCCGCAGGCGTCGCCGACCCCGGTTGGGGGACGGCGGCGCTGTTCCTCGATCTCGACCTGGACGGGGACCTTGATCTGTTCGTGGTCAACTATGTCAACTGGCGGCCCTCGATGGAAAGGCCCTGTTTCAACAAGAACACCGCCCTGGCCGACTACTGTTCGCCGAATCACTATGCCGCGCCGGCGCCGGATCGGCTGTATCGGAACAACGGCGATGGAACCTTTGCGGACGTCTCTCTACATGCGGGCCTTGGCGCGGCCTTCGGCAACGGACTCGGCGCGGTGGGAACGGACGTCAACGGTGATGGATTGTTCGACATTTTCGTTGCCAACGACGCCATGATGGATCAGCTCTGGCTGAATCGCGGCGACCTGCGGTTCGAAGACGAAGCCGAGCTTTGGGGTTGTGCGGTGGATCAGCATGGTGTCGCCAAGGCGGGCATGGGCGTCGCGACTGCGGACCCGGACAACGATGGCGACCCGGACATTCTCGTGGTGAATCTCGGCGGAGAGACTGATTCGTTCTTCCGCAACACCGGTTCGTATTTCGAGGATGCGACGGTGTCAGTCGGATTGGCCACCGACAGCAAACGGTATACGCGATTCGGCGTGGCGATGGCGGACTTCGACAACGATGCCGCGCTGGACCTGTTTGAAGCCAACGGCGCCATCAGTCGTTCGAACCAGGAGAATATTGCCGCGGGCTATGCGGAACCGAATCTGCTGTGGCGAGGGGGATCTCGATTCGAACTGGTCCAGCCGCCGGGGGGGACGATCCAGCCCTTGACCAATGCCAGCCGTGGCCTGGCGCTTGGAGATATAGACAACGACGGCGGCCTGGACCTGTTGGTTGTCAACCGGGACGGACCGGCCAGCCTGCTGATGAACCGGGTCGGCGACCGCGGACACTGGATTGGCTTTGCCGCGCTGAACCGCGAGGGCAGCAGTGTTCACGGTGCCGCGATTTCAGGTCTTGTCGGCCCGACCAGGGTCTATCGGGCCGTGCAGACCGCGGGCAGTTACCTTGCGGCAGGAGATCCGCGCGTGCACTTTGGCCTCGGCGGCGAGACCCGGATCACGGATGTTGTCGTCCGCTGGCCAGACGGCAGCCGAGAGAGCTTCGGCGACTTCGACGCGGGCCGGTGGGTAGATCTCAGGAAGGGCTCAGGCACGTTTCTCGGGCAGGCGTTGCCGGACGGCGCACGCCACGTCAATCCCGAAGGATCATTGCGGCCCTGGGTGCGACATGCGAGCTAGAAGGAAGTCCTCGGCGCCGGCGGATGCCCTGTCCTGCCCCCTCCCGATTGGCGCCGCTTTTTGGACCACTGCTCCCCCATCCAGCACATAGCGATGAGGACCAGGAACACCAAGGGTCCCCAAGGGCTTACAACGACCGGTTCTGTACGCATGAAGAGCACGAGTCAAACAGACAGATTGTCGGTGGTGCGGCTACGGGCGAGAGCTTTGCGGCCGGGCTGGTGCGCGGTTCCTTGAGGGCCAGCTGCTAGCGGTCGCCCTGCTCGAGACCGTTCTTTCAGTGCCACAAAAGTGGCAAGTCGCATGGGCCTGCTTAGCGTCCGCCTCGCATCTGCATGAAGAACTCGGCGTTCGTCTTGGTGTCCTTCAACTTGTCGACCAGGAACTCGATGGCGTTGATATCGTCCATGTCGTGCAGCAGCTTGCGCAGGATCCAGACGCGTTGCAGTTCGTCCGGCGGCAGCAGCCGTTCTTCCTGGCGCGTGGATGATCGGCGAATATTGATGGCCGGGTAGACGCGCTTCTCGGCGATCTTGCGCTCGAGGTGCAGCTCCATGTTGCCCGTGCCCTTGAACTCCTCGTAGATCACCTCGTCCATCTTGGATCCGGTGTCGATCAGCGCCGTCGCGATAATGGACAGGCTGCCGCCTTCCTCGACGTTTCGCGCCGCGCCGAAGAAGCGCTTCGGCCGTTCCAGGGCATGCGCATCGACGCCGCCGGTAAGCACCTTCCCGGAGGACGGGACGATGGTGTTGTAGGCGCGCGCCAGCCGCGTGATGGAGTCGAGCAGGATGACCACGTCCTTCTTGTGTTCCACCAGGCGCTTGGCCTTTTCGATCACCATTTCGGCCACCTGGACGTGGCGCGTTGGCGGTTCGTCGAAGGTGCTCGCCACGACTTCCGCGTCGACCACCGTGCGCTCCATGTCGGTGACTTCTTCCGGACGCTCGTCGATCAGCAGAACGATGACGATGGCTTCCGGGTTGTTCGCGCAGATGGACTGGGCGACATTCTGCAGGATGATGGTCTTGCCCGCCTTGGGAGGCGAGACGATGAGGCCCCGCTGACCCTTTCCGAGGGGCGCGATCAGGTCGATGATGCGTGCGATGAGGTCCGCCGTACTGCCGTTGCCGCGCTCGAGCATGAAGCGCTCTTCCGGGAACAGCGCGGTGAGGTTTTCGAACAGGATCTTGTATTGCCTGGTGTTCGGCTCGCCCATGTTGATCTGGTCAACCTTGAGCAGCGCGAAGTGTTCGCGATCCTTCGGCGGGCGGATCTTGCCCGAGATGCTGTCGCCCGTGCGGAGGCTGAAACGCCGTATCTGGCTCGGCGAGACGTAGATGTCGTCCGGTCCGGCAAGGTAGGAGCTGTCCGGAGACCGCAGGAAGCCGAATCCATCCTGAAGGATTTCGAGCACCCCTTCGCCGTAGATGTCTTCGCCGTTCTTGGCCACCCTCCGGAGGATTGCGGCAATGACCTCCTGTTTGCGCAGGCGCGCGAGATTGTCGAGACCGACTTCCCGGGCCATATCGACCAGTTCGGGGACGGGTTTGGATTTCAGGTCAGTAAGATTCATGGTGCTGGTTCGTTTGGCGGAAGCGTTGCAGTGTCGGTAACGGCGCACTGCTGGCAGGGGTTGAAGGTAATCCGGCGAAGCTTCGGGAAGGATCGGCGGATCGCCGAACAGGGGGCAATATACCACCGTTACCGGCGGCGTCTAGCGCATTTCCATATTAGTTTAGTTCGAAATCGGGAAATTCCCGACGAGGGACAAGAATAAATAGCAAAAGTGACCGGGTGGCGGCAAGCCACCTGCCAGCCCGAAAAACAGTGGCTTGGCGAGATATCCGGTGGGCCTGGAGCGGGCAACGGATCTCGGGATGCTGTACCCAGGGGGAGGAACACCGGCCGCAGATCAGGCGTGGCGCGCGTGTGACGTCGGAAGGGAAGGCGTACTAGTAGCGCTAAGTCCAAGACATCGATTTGATCGCAAGACTCAGACGGCTTCGACAATCGCGATGCCGTCGACACCTCCATCGACTACAATCTCACCAGTCGCGGCCACTGTCAGGCTTGACATTGCAGATCGACGAAACCGCCTTCCAGTTCGGCGTTTATCTCGCTATCGTCCGCGTCATCGCCGCATTCGGACGAACGGCGCTCGAAGTAGAGACATCCGAGCCCCAACAGATCCTTCGCAGCGTTCGACGAGCGGGGTCGGGCCACGGGCGTAGCCGAAGGCGCCGGCTGCGGGGCACTTCCAAACAGCAGGGGAAAAGAAGACCGTGATCCCCTCCTACGTCAGCAAAGCGACTCTCCCAATTCTCGCGCTTGCTTTTCTTCCACTCGGCGCCCTGGCCGGCGAAACGTATTCGCCTTATGCCGACGATTCCTTCCCGTCCGATGTCTACTGGGGCGATACGCACGTGCACACCGCAATGTCGGGTGACGCCTTCATACTTGGCACCCGGTTGATGCCGGACGAGGCGTATCGATTCGCCAAGGGCGAGACGGTTCGAGGGACGGGCGGCGGGGAAGCCCGTCTGCGCCGGCCGCTGGACTTTCTCATGGTCTCGGATCATGCCGAGAATCTTGGCGTATTACCTCTACTGGCGGTGGGCGATGGCTCGGTGCCGGCAACCGAGACAAGCCGGCGCTGGGCGTCGGTACTTGCCGGCCTTCCGCCTCTACGGGAAGCACTCCAGGCGAAGGACCTCGATGCGTACAATCGCGAGTTCCAGCGCCTGGCTTCGCTAAAGGTCGGGGGCGCACACACCGCCGACTATGGCCTCGACAAGCGTTTTCGGCACGCGGTCTGGGAAAAGGTCATCACAGCCGCGGAACGGCACAACGACCCGGGCACGTTCACCGCATTCATCGGCTACGAGTGGAGCGCGCACGCGGCCAAGAACAAGCCGAACATGATCCACCGAAACGTGCTCTTTGAAGGCGGTCCCGACGAGACCCGCCAAATGGTGCCATTGTCCCGCTTCGACACCAATGACCCGGCGGACCTGTGGTCATACCTGCAAGACTACGAGGACAAGACGGGAGGCAAAGTGCTTGCCATCCCCCACAACTTCAATCTGAGCGGGGGCCACATGTTCCGGCTCAGCACGCTTGACGGCCAGCCTTTCACGAAGGCCTACGCGCAGACGCGTTCGCGCTGGGAGCCCATCGTCGAAGTGACCCAGGCCAAGGGGGACGGTGAGACCCACCCGCTGACATCGCCGACCGATGAATTCGCCGATTTTGAGACGTGGGACCGCTTCACCAGCACGCCGGCCAAGGGCGACAAGCCTGCGGCGGGATCGAAACAAGGCGCGGGTCCGGCGGCTTCGGGATTATCGCAGCAGGACCCTGTCGCGCTGGCAGCACAATCCCATGCCCGTTCCGCCCTGAAGCTGGGCCTGGATCAGGAAGCGGAACTGGGCGTCAATCCCTTCAAGTTCGGCATGATCGGTAGCACCGATACCCACAATTCGCTTTCGGCAGCCGACGAAAACAATTTCTGGGGCGGTTCGGGATTGAAAGAACCCAGCCCATTCCGGGTGCCGACCCAGGCGCAGTATGTCGCTGCAGGCTATGCAGCGGTTTGGGCAACCGAGAACACGCGGGACGCGCTATTCAGCGCAATGCGTCGCCGGGAAGTCTATGCGTCTACCGGCCCGCGCATGACCGTGCGTTTCTTCGGCGGCTGGGACTACGCGCCGGAGGATGCAACGCGACCGGACCTGGCCCGAATCGGATACGCCAAGGGCGTGCCGATGGGCGGCGATCTCACCGAAGCACCACGGGAGAAAGCGCCGAGTTTCCTGATTCGGGCGGTGAAAGATCCGGATGGCGCCAACCTGGACCGGGTGCAGGTGATCAAGGGATGGCGCGGTGCGGATGGCGAGTTGCACGAGAAGGTCCATAACGTCGCCCTGTCCGATGGCCGGGAAGAAAACGCGGCGGGCGAGGTCAGGCCGGTAGGCAATACGGTGGACCTCGAGAACGCCTCCTACGCGAACAGCATCGGCGATCCGGAATTGGCCGTGGTGTGGACGGATCCCGATTTCCGCAAGGATGAACGCGCCTTCTATTACGTGCGTGTGCTGGAGATCCCGACGCCTCGCTGGACAGCGTACGACGCGAAGTTCTATGGGTTGACGGATCTGCCGGACGGGATCTCCATGGTGACGCAGGAGCGGGCCTATACCTCGCCGATCTGGTATACGCCCTGAGGTGATATCCCGTCCATCTGCGGCGCGGAACCTGGAAGGCTAACGCGAGGTATAGAACTTTGTGGAAGGCGTAGCGGTCCACAAGCGCGTCGTCGTCGGCAAGGCGGGAGACCGGGATCTCCTCGGGGATCTTTACCTGCCGACCGTTGCCGCCGGGTTGCGCCCGGCCATCGTCGTCGTGCACGGCGGCGGCTGGCGCAAGGGCAGGCCGGAGAGTGTCAGGGGATTCGGCGAACTGCTCGGACAGGCCGGTTTCGTCTGCCTGCTGGCGGACTACCGCCTGACGGCCGAGGCATGCTGGCCGGCGCAGATCGAGGACGTGAAGTGCGCCATCCGGTTCCTGCGGTCCAGTGCCGACTCCCTTGAGGTGGACCCCGAGCGGATCGGCATTGTCGGCGACTCCGCCGGCGGACATCTCGCGCTCATGGCGGCGGCGCCCTGCACGTTCGAAGGCAGCGGGGGACACGCGGCGCACTCGAGTGCGGTCGCCGCTGTCTGTTCGATGTATGGGCCGACGAGAATCCGATTTGACCGGGAGCGCGCAAATCACGTCGCCCTGATGGGTGAGCAGTCGAACAAGGAGGACTACGACAAGGCCAGCCCGATCACCTACGACCTCAAGGACTTTCCGCCGTGCCTGTTGATTCATGGCGTCGAAGACAGGGCGGTGCCAGTCTCGAACAGCGTCGATTTCCACGACAGGCTGAAGCGACTCGGCCGGCCGGTCGACCTGCGCCTGTTTCCCGGATTGGGACACGCGTTCGATCGGAAAACCGCCGAAGAAGGCGCGCGGATGGTGGATGTGGCGGACCCGAAGTCCGTCCACGGAAGGACTGTCGTTCAGATCATTGAGCGGTTTTTCGTCCAGCACCTCCAGACGGAGCGATAGGTGGGCTTGTCCGAAGAGAAAATGGCCAGCAAGCAAAGCAATAAGTGCGGTTGGGCGATCCAAGACTCAGCGCAGAGAATCGTCACTGTCCGCCGATGAGTAAGTTAAGGCTCTGTAGCTAAACAGGAGTTCCAGCATGAAGTTGAGGCGAGTCGACTACGAGAGCTTGAACGCCAAGCAAAAGGAGATTTTCAACTTTCAGAAGTCCGCCGCGATGCTGGCGGACTATGGATTCAACTGCATCAAGCTTGCGGACGACTGGCTGGGCGCGGACTTCCTCGCCTACCACAAGGATGGAAACGAGACGCTTCGCGTTCAGCTCAAGGGTCGCCTGACCATTGACAGGAAGTACTGCGGGCGGGGCCTTTGGATGAACTTCCCGGTGAGGGAGAACTGGTATCTGGTGGAACACGACGAATTGTTGAGGATCGCAGGCGAAGAGACGACGTGGCTGAGCACGTCCTCTTGGAGGAGTAAGGGCCAGTACCATTCGCGGAGCCCATCACAGGCTCTACTGAAGCGGCTGGCTCCCTACCGCGTCGGCGGGCCGTCCCCAGGCGATGTTGTGCGCGACTGAAACCGCCCGAATTTGGGGCGACTCGATCAGTGAGCGCGTCAGCAGTGCGCAGTCGCTGAGCGGCTCGACGCTTGCCGCCGTGCACGAGGATCTTTGCGAAGGTTGCCCCGTCCCAGTCTGGCCGTCCCAGTCTGGCCGGACGGAAACGCAACGTCGATCAATCCCCTGGTGGTAACGCTGGGGCCTTCCCCCGGGGGATCGCCAGACCGCGGAGTTGAGGACCCTGCCGGAAAGGCTCTCCAGCTTCCAACGGCGGGAGTGAGGCACCCCCACACGACCTACGAGGACAAAAGAGGATTCTGGCGCAAGATACGTTTGCTGGCCCGCACGGTTGTCCAGTCGGGGACAACGAGTAGCGAAGATTCGTATGCGCTGTTCGGCAACATGAACCTTGACCCGAATCGAAGTGGCAAGGCCAGTGATGTGCGGATAGATCCGGTCTTTGGCGAGTGGGTGTTGCGGGCCATTCGAGACAAGCTCAGGCCGAGGTTTGTGATCTGTGTGGGGCTGAAGAGTAAGCCGGAGGCCGTCAGGCTCCTGTCGCAGGCTTTCGATGGATTCGACTCGGCAAAACCGCACGCCGAACACCCGCTGGAGTGCTATCAGCGAAGCCGTTATGCATTCCGCGAATGGGACTGTACAGGGCCGCATGGGAACCACATCAAGCTCGTGCTGTGGCCGCAGCACCCGAGCCGGGCGCCATTCACGAATCTAGAGACATGGCGCGACGCTTGTCAGGAATTCGCGGATCACCATCGTAGTGTCATCCGACCGTAGGCATGGAGAGCTTGTACACGTTGCGCTTGTGATTCGCCGCCCCGAAGACGACGAAAACATCCGGCGCGACCGACTTGCACGGGTTGCCCTCCTCGTAGTAGATCAGGAGGTCGCCCGACACGTAGACGTCCGGGTGGCTTTCGTAGCGAATCTTCAGAACCCCGACAGCGTCCAGAATCGCCTCCAACTGCCAGTCGTTCTCAGCCAAGGGAAGGCCGTCCGAACTCGGATACAGCGGATCCTCGGCGGGGATAAGGAGATGCTGCTTCATTTGGATGCCCAACACTCGCCTCGTGGCCTGAGTCACAAGTTCCTCCGTCTCAGTAGCCGTCAACCTCGGTCATGACGCACTGAATCGGCTTTCGCAGGGTAGTGCCGCCTACGGCCTAGACTACCCGAAGTCGCGACTAGTCGAGTCAAGAGAGAGAGAGTTGCCATATTGTCTGTAGGGATATACAGTACCATCGGCGGCAGTCGAGATTCGTGCTCCCGCAAAAACTGAGAAAGAAAATCAACAAGAATGGAGGCAGTTTCGTGACCCGGCCCACGGTTGTCGACATCTTCGCAGGGGTGGGTGGACTGGGCCTGGGGTTCGAACAGGCCGGATTCGACGTGGTGGCCGCAATCGAAATCGATCCGGTCCATGCGGCCACGCATGCCTTCAACTTCCCCCTTTGCCGGGCGCTCTGCGTCGATGCCACCAAGGTTCGGGGTGAAGAAATCCGTCGGGCGTTGTCGGCCCCTATCGACGTAGTGGTTGGAGGCGCGCCCTGCCAAGGGTTCTCAATGATCGGCAAGCGAGCTCTCGACGATCCGCGCAACCAGCTTGTTCGGCATTTCCTGCGCCTGGTCATCGAATTGGAGCCCTCCGTGTTCGTGCTTGAGAACGTTCGTGGCCTTACCGTCGGGAAGCACCGCCAGCTTCTCGACGAAGTAACGATGGAATTCCGGCGAGCGGGTTACTCGGTGACGCTACCTTGGCAGGTTCTGAACGCCCGCGACTACGGCGTTCCACAGGACAGGCAGCGGCTTTTCCTCCTAGGCACCAAGGGAGCAAGGACTCCGCAGTACCCTCTTCTTGAGATTCTCCGGCCAGGACCGACCTGTCTAGATGCGCTCGACGACCTGCCGAACGCGGAGAACTTCGACGAGTTAGCCTCCGCAGACAGCGTACCCATCGAGCCGGAGACCGCCGGACTGAGCCAATACGCGAGATCGATGAGGTGCCTCACTAACGATGCTTGGCACTTCGGCTACATCCGGGAGTGGAATCCCCGCCTACTAACGGCGAGCCTGAGAACCGCCCACACCGACATCTCCCGCCGACGTTTCCATAACACGCGCCCAGGCACAGTCGAACCCATCTCCAGGTTCTACAAGCTCGCAGCAAATGGAGTCTCCAACACTCTTCGTGCCGGCACCGACTCCGCCCGCGGCGCGTTCACCAGTCCTCGACCGATCCACTACAAATACGACCGCTGCGTGACCGTGCGCGAAATGGCCCGCCTACACGGGTTCCCGGACTGGTTCCGGTTTCATGTGACCAAGTGGCACGGGGCACGGCAGATTGGTAACTCTGTGCCTCCCCCGTTGGCGAGAGCGGTCGCCGCCTCGGTGCGCGACGCGCTCGCCGTCTCGCCGAGGCACCCTCCTGACTCTATTCCACTCGGGGCACCCAAACTCCTAAGTATGGATATGACGGAGGCCGCCGCCTATTGGGGCGTGCCTGTGCCCATCGCCAAGCGCGACCGGAAGAGCGGCGCCAAGAAACGAAAGCAGACGGACATCGAGCGGGAACGCGCCGCCGCTAGCGCATGAACCGCTATCAGAGGATCATCGAACGAGTCTTCCTCGACCGATACCATCCTGACGCCGTTGAGGTCCCTTTCCTTAGGCAAGACTTGATCGACGTCGCACAAAGTCTCGGTGTTCCCGTTCCGAGAAACTTGGGAGACATTCTTTACGCGTTTCGCTACCGCACCGAGCTGCCGGAATCCGTCGCCAGCACGGCACCAGCCGGAATGGAGTGGACTATCCGCGGCACGGGACAGGCCGCATACAAGTTTCGTCTGGTGACCGTCAATCGAATCGTGCCCAATCCCGCGCTCATGACGATCAAGATTCCCGACGCCACCCCCGAGATCGTCTCTACGCACGCCATGTCGGATGAGCAAGCACTGCTCGCCAAGATCCGCTACAACCGATTGCTCGATGTCTTCCTGGGCGTGTCAGCGTATTCACTACAAAATCACCTCAGAACGACCGTTAAATCCATCGGTCAGATCGAAGTGGACGAAATCTACGTCGCCGTCGACAGCACCGGAAGGCAGTTCGTGATGCCCGTTCAGGCCAAGGGAGGCAGCGACCAGTTATCCGTCGTCCAATCGGAGCAAGACCTCCTCTGGTGTGGCGAGAGACTTCCCGACTTGATCTGTCGCCCCGTCCTCACGCAGTTCGCCGAAGGCGACTTGATCGCGATGTTCGAGGTCACTCTTGACGACGATGAAATCAAGGTGGTCCAGGAGAAGCACTACCGGCTCGTCCCTGCATCCGAAGTGACCCAAGAAGACCTGTTGCGTTACCGTAACTCTGCATAGAAGCGCAACACCCTCCAGGCCCGATTGCTACGGATTTCATGGCGCTAGCGCAGACGCGCTTCCAGTTCAGCGATGCGGGCCTCTGCGACCCGAAGGGTCGCCACGGTCTCCGCGTGACTCTTCAGGTACTGCCCGGTCGCGGGGTCGCGAAAGCGCATCACGCCGCTTTGCGCACACAAGTCGAGTCCCAATACTTCGCTTCGAATCTTCCGGGCGCCGCTGTCCACCAACGCCGGCAACGCGCGATAGGCGCCTTCCCGCAACACAAGACCCTGCAGCGGCGGATCGAAGTACTCGTTCCTCGGATCGAACAGCCAGTATTCGCGCACGCCCAGTTCCGCGTACAGCGTGCGCTTTCGACCCAAATCCTCGCGCCAGGTGTTCTCCGACGCCACCTCCAGAACGAAGTCCGGCGCCTTCGGCTCCTCCCACAGCTTGTACACGTTGCGCATGTGATTCGCCGCCCCGAAGACGACGAAAACATCCGGCGCGACCGACTTGCGCGGGTTGCCCTCCTCGTAGTAGATCAGGAGGTCGCCCGACACGTAGACGTCCGGGCGGCCTCCGTAGCGGATCTTCAGCACCCCG
The DNA here is from genome assembly GCA_963668365.1 of Pseudomonadales bacterium. Lineage (GTDB taxonomy): Bacteria > Pseudomonadota > Gammaproteobacteria > Pseudomonadales > Azotimanducaceae > VXNE01. The sequence goes on along the minus strand of OY764266.1, from coordinate 867,982 downwards.
ACAGCGTCCAGGATCGCCTCCAACTGCCAGTCGTTCTCAGCCAAGGGAAGGCCGTCCGAACTCGGATACAGCGGATCCTCGGCGGGGATAAGGGGATGCTGCTTCATTGGACCGCCCGTTCGCCTCACGTGGCCGCGCCATTCGGCGCATCGCCGTCGAAACTACCATGGCCCCGTTTACGCATTCAAACCGCTTCTATGAGCTTCATGAGCGTGACGAGGCGGCGAAAAACGCGCAATCGGCCAAGGCTGCAACCCTGTGCGACGATCTCCCTACGCGATGGCTGTCGAAACTGCGGACGCCTTCGACGATCTCCGCATCCGGACTTGATGCGATGTGATCGGTGTCGGAGTGTCGGAGAGTCCCTAAAGCGTATCCAGGTCGATGGCCCTGCCCGTCCGGGATGATTCCTGGATGCCAGCGATCACCTTCATCGTCTCGAGGTTGTCACGACCGCCGCTGATCGGTTCCGCGCCTGTCCTGCAGCACTCCTCGAAGTGCAGGATCTCGTTCACGACGCCGTTCTCCGTGGGCAATCCCGCGTCCTCCACTGGAAGGGGCTGGAATTCGGCAGGAGGACCTCGCCGCTGGCCAGCTTCCACCGGTGACTTGAGCGCGCACATGGCAGTTCCGAAGTGGCCCACCCCCGGCCGCCCGCGCGTCGGCGGCGTCGAATGCAGGGTCCCCTTGCTGCCAACAACCATGTAGTACTGGCCCTCGGGGACCAGGCTGGTGGTCCAGCTACCGAAGACGTCGCCGACTGCGCCGTTTTCGAACTCCAGGGTTGCGGCCACCAGGTCCTCGGCACCGTTGACCATCTCCGGCTGCACCGACTTGCATATCCCGGTTACGCGCTTGACGTTGCCGATGTAGTAGCGCAGCAGATCCACGTGATGGATCGTGTTGGTCAACAGTACGCCGCCGCCTGCGTTGCCGTCGTTCATCCAGTGGCCGCGCGGATTGATCGGCACTGCGGCCATGATCGCGTGGGTCCGAACGGCCTGGATGTCTCCAAGATTTCCTTCGTCGATGAACCGTTTGACCGCTGCGGTTTCCACGGTGTATCGCTGGTTCTGGGCCACCATCAGGGTCACGCCGGCATTGTCCGCCGCTTCGAGCATCTCGCGGCAAGCCGGCAGGTTGTGTGCCATCGATTTCTCGACGAGCGCATGCTTGCCAGCCTCGGCGGCGGCAAGGGTCTGCGGCCAGTGCTGGTCGTGACTGCTGCAGATGTCCACTGCGTCGAGGTCGACCTCCCGCAGCATCTTCTCGTAGTCCGTGTAGACGGCATCGACCCCCGCTTCCTGCGCATACGCCTGCGCCGCCGGCTCGACGATGTCGCACACCGCGACAAGCTGTACCCGATCCGGATGGTCCAGGTACGCGGTCATATGGGAATGGGCTATCCGCCCGGCGCCGATCAGTCCGACGCGCAACGGGTTCGACATGATTTCTCCGCTCTATTGAATGCGCGAGCCGGGAAGGCTGGCAATGCGCGGCCCCTCCTCAAGGGCCGCGCCCTGCCTACAGCCTCAACCTCTCGACGGGAGGGCCACTGTCGCGCGGGTAAAGGCGCTCGCGGTTCCCGACTGGTTCACGTTGCGAATGTCCAGGTCCACCAGGTGCTCGTCGCCCTGCACATACTTGCTTGCGACGGTCCCGTGGATCGTGTTGGTGTCGCCGACGACATTCGGATGGCGGACCTGGGTCACCATCTTCTTCAGCGTGCCGTCGTCTCCCATCCAGTCCGTCGCCATCTGCGACAGCCAGCACACGCGCTGCGGTCCGTAGTCGAACTGGCCGGGCATGCTCCTGCGGCTCTTCGCGTACGCGGCGTTGTAGCGGCCGTGGGACTCTATGCGATCGCCGACGGACGCCCGCGTGCCACGACGCGTGCCGCAGACGCCGAAGCTGAAGAGATACAGTTCGTTGACGGTATACGTGCCTTTCTTCAGCGGCGGCATTTCGTCGCCCTCGGCGACGTCTTCCCAGTAGCGCGTTTCGGCGCCGCGCCGTTCCCGCTCCCAGACCAGCGGGTCAGGCGACTCCTGCTGGACGTCGGTCTTGTTATCCCGGTCGTAGGTGATCGTTTCGGTGCCACCTCCGAGGATCCTGTAGCGCGCCATCAGCGTTCTCTTGGTCGCCACGACCTCGTGCCGCTGATTGGTGTAGGTCACGAGCCCGGTGCAGATGCAGAACGGTCCGATCCTGCCGCTCTCCTTGCGAACCACGGGTCCTACCCGCTCGTGGATGGTGATCGTGTCTCCGAGCCAGATCGGGCGGAAGAACTCCAATTCGCCCCCCGCGTAGTTCATGGCGAATCCCCCCACCCGCGCCCCGTTGATCGCGCCGTTGATCGCCGCGCTGACTCCGAGGCTGACGCTGTAAACGAACGCAGGCATCGCCGTGACCATGCCGAAGCGACTGTTGGCAGCGTGCTCCGGGTCTCGGTACAACGGGTTGTAGTCGCCGATGCCGTCGCCGCAGCGCTGGATGTTGTCGAGGTTGGCCTCCTTTGAAGAGGTCGCGCCCGGCAATGCCTGGCCGGCGCCTTTTCTGTATTCCTCCTCGAACTCGTCGATTGTCTCGATGGGCTTCGTTTCTGCCACGTGTGTCTCTCCTGTTGAGCGAACCGATAATGAAGCCATGATGCTGGCCGAATTTCCAATCAATCGAAACGCATCGACTTTCCATCCAACTTGCGCTTCACTTGTGCCTACGTCAGGTTCCTACAAAAAGGGGGCACAAATGAAGGCCGTTAGCGTTCGTCAACTAAAGGACAATCCTTCGGCGGCTCTTCGAGCTGCCCGAGAGCAACCGGTCATGGTGCTTAGACGCCACCAGCCCGAGGCGATACTGATACATCTCAGCGACGACTCGCTGCTCGGCGAACCGGGTGTTCGACGTGCAATCGCTACGGCGCTGCATCGCGAGCAAAGCCTCTCCCTTGGACAGGCGGCGCGGTTCTCCGGCCTTGGCATCGCTGAATTCATCCAGCACATCTCGCGGCTCGGCATACCCGTGGTGCATGGATCAACAGCCACCTTGCGTGAGGACGCCGAGGCAATCGAGAGATGGCAGAACGACTCGTCGCAGCCGACGCAAGCCCGCTGATTGGTCTCGCAGCGGCGGGTGCCTTTTGCTTGCTGCGTCAGCTGTTCGGGGAAATCACTGTGACGACCGCGGTTCGGGACGAGATTTTGGCTGGCGGCACTCTGCCGGGCACCCTTGAGCTGGCCGAAGCAATGGATGAGGGATGGATCAAGCTGGCAGACGTCCCCGCCAGCGAGGCCTCCTTCGCGGACCTGGGTGCCGGGGAATCAGGCACACTCAACCTCGCCATAAGTCACTCCGGACCTTGCCTTGTCTTGATGGACGAATTGGTCGGCCGTTGGCATGCAAAGTCACATGAGCTTGCGTGCGCCGGTGTCGCCGGCATATTGCTTGCCGCCAAGCAGAATCGGTTAGTGACCAGTGTTCGGCCGTTCTTCGATCAGCTTGAGAAAAGCAACTTCAGGCTGTCGACGGAGGTCGTTCACGCCGTGCTCGAAAAGGCTGGCGAACTGTAGCGTCACCTCGTTGACCGGCAGCGGCTACGCACCACACGAGTTGCGTATCGCATCGATTCCTCATGGGCGAATCGAGCAGTCCGCTCACGCATCGGAATTGCCAAGTGTCAACCGTCCAGGTGTGGCCAATCGACCCGCGCGCTTCCCATTCATCGGTGTCGTCCGGCGCTGCCCCCTACCAAGCGATTTGATAGAGTGGACGCGATGAGCGAGGGGGACGCATGAGCGCATTGGCGGAATTTCGCGCCGAGACGCGCGCGTGGATCGAAGCAAACCTGCCGCCGGACCTGCGGGGTGCGAGAACGGTCTTCAACGGAGGCAGGAAGACACCCACAATCACACCCGACGCCTTGCGCTGGGCGGAGGTTTGCTACGAGCGCGGCTACACGGCGCCCACCTGGCCGAAGGAATACGGCGGCGCCGGCTTGACCGCCGACGAACAGAAAGTGCTCCGCGAAGCAATGCTCGCCGCGAGCGCGCCGCTACCGCTCGGCGGGCATGGCCTCACGATGATCGGCCCGACACTGCTCGAGTACGGGACCGAGGATCAGAAGTCGCGCCATCTTCCCAACATCGCAAGCGGCACGTACCGCTGGTGCCAGGGGTATTCGGAACCGAACGCAGGGTCCGACCTCGCATCCCTGCAAACGCGCGCCGACGATCACGGCGACCATTACCTGGTGAACGGCTCGAAGATCTGGACCACCGGCGCGCACTGCGCGGACTGGATGTTCTGCCTCGTCAGGACGAACTTCGATGTGCCCAAGTGGGAAGGCATCAGCCTTGTCCTGTTCCCGATGGCCGACCCGGGCATCACGGTGAAGACGATCACCCTGATCAACGGCAGCCAGGAGTTCTGCCAGTGCTTCTTCGACGACGTCGTCGTGCCGAAGGCCGACCTGGTCCACCGGGAAAACCACGGTTGGGCGGTAGGCAAGCGACTGCTGCAACACGAGCGAATGCCGTCGGCACAACGGACGGCGCCGCCTGCGCTCGACGGCATCGCGAAACGGTACGCCGGTGAGGCCGACGGCCGGATCGGGGACGCGGCGACGCGCGAGGAAGTGCTGGGAATCAACATGGACGCGCGGGCGTTCCAGCTCACCCAGCGCCGGGCGGCGGAAGAAAGGGAAGGCGCCACGCCGACGTTCGTGACGTCGATGTTCAAGTACTACAACTCCGAATTGCTCACCCGCCACATGGAGACGCTCACCCGCATGTGCGGCACCCGGGGTCTCGGTTGGGACGGCGCCGCGTTCACGGCGGAAGAACTGGCGAATACCCGCGCCTGGCTGCGCGTCAAGGCGAACACCATCGCCGCCGGAAGCTCGGAGATTCAGCTCAACATCATCGCCAAACGGGTGCTGGGGCTGCCCGACTAGCATGTGCGATCGAAGGGGCCCCGATGGGAGGCCCTTCTGGTTCGGCTACTTGACCTTCTGCCAGACGGAGTCGCCTCCGCCCACGTCCACGTATTTCTGGTAGGTGCCCGGGGTTTCGGAGTTCTCCGGTACGAGTCCGGACCAAGGGTCCTCCGGCCGCATGAACACCTTCACCATGCCCGACTTCCATCCTCCCCCAAGTTCAGGCCGCCGCTTCTTCGCGCGATTCGCCCGCGCGCACTTCGGGCAAATCCTCGCCCTCGGTGCGCGCCACGAGGGCGGTAACGGTCAGGTCGCTCGTCACGTTCACGGATGTCCGGCACATGTCGAGGATCCTGTCCACGGCGATGTACAGCCCGATCGCTTCGAGCGGCAAGCCCAATACGCTCAGGATCAACGTGATGGCCACCAGGCTCGCCGCCGGAATCCCGGCCACGCCGATGGAGGTCAGCAAAGCCAGCAGCACTACCAGGAACTGGTCGGCGATAGTCAGATCCGCGCCGAATGCCTGTGCGATGAAGATGACGACCACGCACTCGAACAGCGCCGTGCCATCCATGTTGACCGTCGCGCCCAGCGGCAGCACGAAACTCGTGGTGCCCTCCGAGATGCCGGCCCGCCGTGCGCTGCTGAGCGTCACGGGCAGCGTGGCGGACGACGAAGCCGTGGAGAAGGCCATTAGCTGCGCCGGCATGATCCGGCCGTAATAGGCATACGGCCTGACGCCGCCGACGAAACGCAGGAGTGCCGGCAAGGTCACGAAGAAGTGCGTCGCCAGCGCCAGCAGGACGGTCAGGGTGAACCAGGCGAGTGCCTCCACGAGGGTCCCCAGCGGCACCGTCAGCAATGCCTTGCCCACGAGGGCGAACACGCCGTACGGCGCGAACTTCAGTATCCACCGGGTGATCAGGATCATCACGTCGTGGATCCCTGTCCAGAGGTTGGTCAGCGTGTCTCTTGGCGAACCTTCGATGCGCGACATGAAATAGCCGAACACGACGCTGAAGAAGATCAGCGCGAGAAGCTCCATGTTCACCGCCGCCGCGAAGATGTTGTCCGGGATCGCGCGCGCGATCACGTCCACGAGGTCGCCGGCGTCGCGTCCCTCGACGCGCGTCAACTGGTCCGACACGTCCGGCATATTCTCGGACAGCGCCTTGACCGACTCGCCGCCGCCGGGATTGATCACGTTGACGAGCACCAGGCCGGTCACGACCGCGATCAGACCCGTCGCGACGTAGAAGCCGACGGTCTTGCCGCCGACCCGGCCGAAGTGTTCGCGCCCGGCCATGTTGTAAACGCCCATGATGATTGACGCCACGATCAGGGGCACCACGATCATCTTCAGCGCATTGAGGAAGAGGCCGCCGAAGAAGTCGAAGATTTCGACCAGCGACACCCCGAACACGGTCGTATCGGCGTCGGCCACCAGGCTGACCAGCACGGCCAAGGCCAGGGCCACCGCGATCTGCCAGTGCAGCGGCGCGTTCATGACTCGGGACCACATGCTCCCACCGTTCGTTTCTTCTTGCGCCATTACCTCCCCCTTTGAAGCCCTGCGCCCGCCCACAGTCTATACCGGAACCCGCCGAGCGCGTCTAAACGATGAACAGCGATTCGCATGCCAAGGGACAGTCCCCGTTCCCTTGGCGCATGGTTCTGTCTGTTTTCTATGCTTCCGGCATGAACGAAGCGCGTCCGAATCTCTTCGTTCCCGGCCGAGGCGCATGAGAACCCGCTTTGGGGAGGCGCGGCAACCGGACCCACAGGGTTCACCGCCGCGCTGTAAACTGATTCAAAAAGCGCGCGAGGTCCTCGTTCCGCACGAGCATCGCGCGGATATGCCGGGCGAGCGAGCGCGGACTCACCCCGCAACGGGTGATGAGCAAGGCGCACTCATGCGGCGCAAGGCTCGATAACAACCAGCCCACCGCACAACTTCCATGGTCATTCCGGGCCGGTTTCCCATTCAGCGACTCCAATATGCCCGCCCCGTCCACGCGCCCCTTGCGACCGGCGCAGTGTTTGCGCGCAATGACCCCCGCGACATCCTCAGCGTCGGGTTGGCGTGGCCCCCCAGCAGTGGGTTGGCGAGCCATGTATCGGGCGAAGTCCTCGTCGGGGCGAAGCCCTTGCGGTGATTTCGACAAGGAGATCATGCTCCCGGCCCCTCCCCGCTCCCATGCGAGATAGGTTGCGACCGAAGAACCGCTAACACCCGTTTCCGCAAGCCATCCTCGGACCAACGATGCCGCGGTTCGATCAAGGCCTTCATGTCGTTGCCAGACCAGCCTCTCGGCAACGCGCCGATGACGGAGGACACGGTCGATAGCACGCGTGGACTCGTATGGGCGCAAGCTCGCGCGAGTGCCGCAGGGTCATGGATGGTCGCAGCCACCACGTCGTAGGCGTCGCGCACCGTGATTTCTCCAGCCCGGTACATTCGCCAGGCGATTTTCGCATAGAGAATTTGTGCGCTGCTTTGCAGCCGGAGCGTCGTCCCAGCCAACCGCGTGGGCACACTCGGTTCGAGCACGACGCTGCTGGGCATTACCGTAGCTTCGACGTCCCCGATCTCCGTGTAGGTTGCGATGTCCTCGCACCAGGTTCGCTCTCGTGAACAATCTACGATGTCCGCGATCCTTTCCTCGATCCGGGAGCGTTCCCGGCGTGTGAGTCCGCCGTAGACCGTGGGATCACAAAACAGGTCGACGTCAAACGATTGACGGTGGCCCCACCGGGAGGCGAGTACCGTACCATCCCCGAATGAGATGTAGCGCTCATCGACAACGCCCGTCAACCCATCAAACAACGCCTTCGCCACGTCGCATTGAGGGGTTGGAATCCGCTCTTCTCGAATCGACCCCGCCATGTCGCCGTTCCGTCCGGATCACACTCGGAGTTTAGTCGATTCGAGGCCTCCCGGATCGGGACCAGATCAACCGATCGCGGGATAGGCGTTAATGTCGACCCAGTCTTGATTCGACGACCCGATGATATGAACCCGCAATCCAGACGTATCCACGACAACGCCGAGATTCTCGGAGAGCTGCTGGGCTTCAGGGCCGAACAAGAAGTATCCACCAGTTTGCTCTCACTTAGGCTCGACGACGCCTACCATCCGCGCATAGACCTCCTCTGGAGCCTGCCACTGAGCGTTGCGCAACGGCGAGCAATCGCGAACACGGGCTGGGTTTCGCCGAACTGTGGAGCCATATCCCGGTTGCCGCGTTTGAACTGGAGTCGGGGCTGGGCAAGCACGCCGGGGGCGCATTGCTGAACTTGGCGGCGTACAGCGTGACCGGAGTCTTGGGCACCGAGACCCGCCGTGCGGAGGAAGCGCTGAATCGAACCCTGCAAACGTATCGGCCAGCTCTCGGGCTCCGAAGTGTCTTTGTAAGGGAAATGCCATGAACTTCCGCGTTGCTCTGGTAGTACCCGGACACGCGCCTTCGAATCTGGGCCTGACGGAGAATTAGTTAGCCGACTTCGATCATCTCGAAGTCTTCCTTCCCAACCCCGCACTCCGGACAGACAAAGTCGTCCGGCACATCTTCCCAGGGGGTTCCCGGCGGGATGTCCTCGTATTCGCAGCCTTCGGCTTCGTCGTAGATCCAGCCGCAAACAATGCACTGCCACTTCTTCACGGGGCGATTCTCAAGTCCTGAGTTTCAAAACGTGCCGGGGCCGGCGAGATGTGCGACGCCTTTGCCAGCAATGTTCTAACATCTTCGGTTCCCGCCGGGTCCCGGTTCGCCGACTGTCCGTGAACAAAAGTCGCAATCCGGGCGGCCGAACGGAAAGGCGAATGCTATCGCTAAACGTCCCCGCTCCATAATCACATGAAACAGCGCCTATCCGCCTACGCGCAACTCATGCGCCTCGACAAGCCGGTCGGCACGTTGCTGCTGTTGTGGCCGACACTGGCCGCGTTGTGGATCGCCGCAGAGGATGTTCCGCCCTGGTCGATACTCCTGGCGTTCGTTGCCGGGACGTTTGTCATGCGTGCCGCAGGCTGCGTGATCAACGACATCGCCGACCGGAACTTCGACGGCCATGTGGCACGCACGCGGGATCGGCCGCTTCCCCTGGGCCGCATCTCGACAGCCAGGGCATTTGCACTCTTCGCCGTGCTCCTTGTCCTCGCGCTCGCCATCGTGATGACGCTCAACACGGCGACCCAGGTGCTCGCGGCATTCGGAGTCCTGATTTCCATCGCCTACCCGTTTCTGAAGCGATGGACGCATCTGCCGCAGGTCGTACTCGGCGCCGCCTTCAGTTGGGGAATCCCGATGGCGTTCACCGCCGTTACCGGTAGCGTACCCGTCATCGGGTGGATCCTGTTCGCGGCCAGCGCCCTGTGGACCATCGCCTACGACACCCTGTACGCGATGGTCGATCGCCGTTTCGACCTTGAGATAGGACTCAAGTCTTCGGCGATCCTTTTCGGCACCGCCGACCGGGCCATGATCGGCGCGCTCCAGTGCGGGGCGCTCGTCCTTCTGTTCCTGGCGGCGGTGCAAGCCGGTTTCCGCCACGCGTTCTTCGCGGCGCTCGTGGCGGTTGCCGCGCTCTTCGTGTACCACCACTGGCTGATCCGCACGCGCGAAGAGAGCGCCTGCTTCAAGGCGTTCCGCAACAATGTCTGGGTCGGCTTCGCGTTGTTCGCCGGCGCCGCGCTCGAGTACGGGGCGCGCTCGCTCGCATGATCGAGCGACTTATCGACCGCATCGGCAGTTCAACCGCGTGGCTCACCCTCGCCATGGTGGCTGCCACCTGCGTGACGCTGATCCTCCGCTACGGGTTCGACATGGGCGCGATCATGCTGCAGGAGTCCGTGCTCTACATGCACGGCGCCGTGTTCATGCTCGGCTTCTCCTACACGCTCCAGCACGACGAGCACGTCCGGGTCGACCTTGTGTACAGCGGGATGTCCGACCGCAGGCGGAGCATCGTCAATCTCGCCGGGCACATCGTCCTCATGACGCCGCTTTGTCTCGCCCTCACGTACTTCAGCCTCGACTACGTCACGAACTCCTGGTCCATCCTGGAAGGCTCGCAGGAAGTCGATGGAATCCGCGGCGTCTACCTGCTGAAGACGCTGATCCCCGCCTCGGCGTGCCTGCTCCTGCTGCAGACCGGCCTGCTCGCCGTCCGGGAAATACAACGGTTGAGTGCCGGAGGGGGCATCCCCAGACACAACTCGCATGGCTGAATACCTGCCGCTCATCATGTTCGCGGCGGTGTTCGTCACGCTGCTCGCCGGCTACGCGGTGGCCCCAACGCTGGCTGGCGTAGCGCTCCTGTTCGCCCTCGGCGGCGCCCTCTTCGGCGTCTTCGATCTCGGCGATCTCGGGTTCCTGCCCAACCGCATATTCGGCATCATCACGAACCAGACGCTGATCGCGGTGCCCCTGTTCGTGCTGATGGGCGTGACGCTGCAACGCACGCACATCGCCGAGACACTGCTCAAGAGCCTGTCGACGCTCCTCGGCTCCATACGCGGCGGCCTTGGCATGGCCGTCACGGTGGTCGGCATGTTGATGGCGGCGAGCACCGGCATCGTCGGCGCCACCGTGGTCACCATGGGGCTCATCTCCCTGCCGGTGATGCTGCGGCACGGCTACGACAGCAAACTTGCCACCGGCACGATTTGCGCCACCGGAACCCTGGGCCAGATCATCCCGCCGTCCATCGCCCTGGTACTGCTCGGCGACGTGCTTTCGAGCGCGTACCAGCAGGCGCAACTGACCCAGGGCGTCCTCTCGCCGAAGACCGTATCGGTCGGCGATCTCTTCGCCGGGGCGCTAGTCCCCGGCCTGGTTCTGGTGGTCATGTACCTGGCCTACATTGCCGCCGTGGCGTTCTTCAAGCCGGAGCGCGCGCCCGGCGCAGCCCGCGATACCGGCGACGACCCGGAAGGATTGCCCGAGGCGCGCCGGGAACTGCTGCTCGGACTCGTGCCGCCCCTCGCCCTTATCGTCGCGGTGCTCGGCTCCATCCTCGGCGGCTATGCGACGCCTACGGAAGCGGCGGGCGTCGGAGCGGCGGGGGCCTTGATCCTCGGGGCCGCCTACCGCGCGTTGTCGGTGAACGTGCTGCGGGAGATCGCGCTCTCCACGCTCAAGACCACGTCCATGGTCTTCCTGATCCTCGTCGGCGCCTCGGTGTTCTCCCTCGTATTCCGGGGCTACGGCGGCGACGAACTGGTGCAGGGCGTGTTTCTCGACATGCCGGGCGGCGCGTGGGGCGCCATGGTCATCGTGATGGTGACCATATTCCTGCTCGGCTTCGTGCTCGATTTCATCGAAATCACCTACGTCGTGGTTCCGATCGTGGGTCCCGTGCTGCTCTCCATGGGCATCGATCCGATCTGGCTGGGGGTGATGATCGCCGTCAACCTGCAGACGTCCTTCCTCACGCCGCCCTTCGGCTTCTCGCTCTTTTATCTGCGCGGGGTGACGCCGCCCGAGGTTCAGACCATCGACATCTACCGGGGCGTCGCTCCGTTCATCGTCGCGCAACTCTGCATGCTGCTGCTGCTCGTGGCCGTCCCCCAACTCGCGACCTGGCTGCCCGGAATCCTTTACTAGCGCGCGTTGAGGTAGGCCTGCTCCGTCACGGCATGGTACTCGCGCATTCTGTTCAGGAACTCCGTGTACGAGTCGAGGATGCGCTGCGCCAGTTCGTCGTCCGCGGATTCCGCCAGAACTTCGGCGGATAGCTTGCGAAACTCGTCGATCACTTCGTCCGGCAGGCGCCGGATCTCCACGCCGTGCTCCTCGACCAGGGTCTTGAGCGAGTCGGCGTTGCGCGCGGTGAATTCGTCCAGCATGTCCTGGTTGGTCGCCCGGCAGGCCGTCTCCAGGATCTTCTTCAGGTCGTCCGGCAACGCGTTGAACGCATCCTGGTTGACGATGGCCTCGATGGTCGGACCGGGTTCATGCCAACCCGGATAGTAGTAGTAGCGCGCGATCTCCTGGAATCCGAAGGCGAGGTCGTTGTACGGCCCCACCCACTCGGTGGCGTCGATGACACCGGTTTGCAGCGACGTGAAGATTTCGCTCCCGGGCAAGCTGACAGCCACGCCGCCGGCGCGCTGAAACACCTCGCCACCGAGGCCTGGAATACGCATCTTGAGTCCCTGCAGGTCGGCGGGGGTATTGATTTCCTTGTTGAACCAGCCCGCCATCTGCACGCCCGAGTTGCCCGCCGCCATCGGAATCACGCCGAATCGGCCATATAGCTCCCGCCACAACTCAAGGCCCCCGCCGTGGTGCAGCCAGGCGTTCATCTCCAGGGCCGTCATGCCGAAGGGCACGGTCGCGAAAATGGCGGCGATCGGGGCCTTGCCGCGCCAGTAATAAGCGGCTCCGTGGCCCATTTCGGCACTGCCTTCGGACACGGCGTCGAACACCTCGAACGCCGGGACAAGCTCGTTGGCGGCATAAACCTTGATCTTGAGGCGTCCGGCCGACATCACGTCCACCGTTTCCGCGAGCCGCTCTGGAGCCGTTCCCAGGCCGGGCAAATTCTTCGGCCAGGTGGTAACCAGCTTCCACTCGAACTGGGACGGCGGAGGCGCCTCTTGCCCCGCAGCCCCCTGATCTTCCTGCGGCGCGCATCCGCCGAGCAGCACTGCGACGACGGCTGCCAACGCCAACGCGCAAGAACGCGAAGCCCGGTTCAATCCAACGTCTCCAACTTCGCGTAACCCAACATCAACCATTTCGATCCTTCCTTGATGAAATTCACCTCAATCCGTGCGCGCTCGCCGTTTCCCTCGCTCTGCAGCACGATGCCCTCTCCGAACTTTCCATGCCGCACGCGCTGTCCCACGCGCAACCCCGCCGAAGACTCCCCTGGGGTCCCAGTCCTTCGCACCGGCCGGGACACGGTTCCGCCCATCCGGACTTCCTCCAGGGTCTCCGCAGGGACCTCCAGCAGAAACCGCGACGGGCGATTGACCGATTCGGTACCGAAGAAGCGCCGAATCTGCGCATAGGTGAGATAGAGCTGCCGCATGGCGCGCGTGACGCCGACGTAGGCGAGGCGGCGCTCCTCCTCCATGCGGCCGGGTTCCTCGGCCGACCTGCGATGCGGGAACAGCCCCTCTTCCAGGCCGGTGAGAAATACCAGGGGGAACTCGAGCCCCTTGGCCGAATGCAATGTCATCATCTGTACCGCCGACCCGCCCGCGGTCTGGTACTCGCCAGCCTCGAGGGCGGCGTGATCGAGGAACTGGTCAAGTTCCGACTCTTCCTCCTCGGCTTCTCCTCGCGGGTCCACGGGAAAAGTTCTTGCCGCCCGGAACTGCCTGCACGCAGTGACGAGTTCCTCCAGGTTTTCCTTGCGCGCCAGTCCACGCTCACCCGGCTCCTTGCCGTGGTGTTCCAGCAGCCCGCTGGCATCGATGCAGTGGCGGGCAATCTCGTCCAGTCCCGCGTTTTGCAACCTCTCCGACATCGTATCGATCTCGTCGATGAAGTTGCGCAGCACGGTCGCCATCCTGCCGCCGATCTCGCCGCTCGCGATGCCGTCCTTCGCCGCCTGCCAGAGCGATATCTCGCTTGCCCGGGCCAACGCGCGCACGCTGTCGATGGTCCGTTCGCCGATGCCCCGGGGCGGCGTATTGACCACCCGCTCGAAGGCGACATCCGCATGGCGCTGGTTCATCAGCCGCATGTAGGCCAGCGCGTTCTTGACTTCGGCCCGCTCGAAGAAGCGCAAGCCCCCGTAGATGCGATACGGGATGTCGGCCACCAGAAATGCCTCTTCCAATACGCGAGACTGCGCATTCGACCGGTACAGCACCGCGACTTCGTCGGGCTCGCCATTCCGCAGCCACTCGCGGGTGCGTTCCGCCACGAATCGCGCTTCGTCGACTTCGTTGAACCCGGCGTAGACCTTGACCGGCTCGCCGTCTCCGGCGGAAGTCCACAGGGACTTGCCGAGGCGGCCCCGATTGTTGCCGATCAGCCCGTTGGCCGCGTCCAGGATCTTGCTGGTCGAGCGGTAGTTCTGTTCCAGCCGAATGATCTGCGTGTCCTCGAAGTCATCGGAGAACCTTTGAATGTTCTCGATCTTGGCGCCGCGCCAACCATAGATCGACTGGTCGTCGTCCCCCACCGCCATGACATTGCCGGTGTCCCCGGCAAGCAGCCGCAGCCACGCGTACTGAATCGTGTTGGTGTCCTGGAACTCGTCGACCAGTAGCTGCCCGAAGCGACGCCGATAGTGGGTGAGAAGCGCCTCGTTGTCCCGGATGAGTTCGTGGCAGCGCAGCAACAGTTCGGCGAAATCCACCAGGCCGCCCCGGGCGCAGGCGGCTTCGTAGGCCTCGTAGAGCCTCTTCAGTGTCCTCGCCGAAAAGTCGTCGCCGCCTGGGATCTCGTCCGGTCTTCGGCCTCGGTCCTTCTGCGCATTGATGAACCCGGCGACTTGGCGCGCGGGCCATGCCCCCTCGTCCATGTCCTGCGCCTTGATCACGCGCCGGATCAGGCGGAGCTGATCGTCCGCATCGATGATCTGGAAATTCTGCGGCAGTTTCGCGTCCTCCCAGTGCATGCGCAACAGGCGGTGGGCAATACCGTGAAACGTACCCACCCACATGCCGCTTACTTGCGAGGGGTGCCCCCTCGCGCTCCCCGGCTGAAAGCTCTCCGGCATGTCGAGCAGGGCCTCCGCCCGGGACCGCATTTCCGCCGCCGCCTTGTTGGTGAACGTGACCGCCAGAACGCCCTGCGGACTCACGCCCTCCACCTGCACCAGCCAGGCGATGCGATGCACCAGCACGCGGGTCTTCCCGCTTCCCGCGCCGGCGACGACAAGCAGGTTGCCCAGGGGGGCGGTGACGGCTTCCCGCTGCCGCTCGTTCAGGGGCCCGATGATGCCTGATACGTCCAACCGCTACTCGACGGTGACGGACTTCGCCAGGTTTCGCGGCTGGTCGATGTCCGTTCCTTTCAACACCGCGACATGGTAGGCGAGCAGTTGCAGGGGCACCGTGTAGACGATGGGCGCGATGGCATCGTGCACGCTCGGGACTTCGATCACGGTGATGCCGGGGCCTTCGCGGAAACCCGCTTCGGCGTTGGCGAAGACGTAGAGTTGACCACCCCGCGCACGCACTTCCTGCAGGTTCGACCGAATCTTTCGCAAGAGGTCGTTGTTTGGCGCCACGGCCACCACGGGCATCGCTTCGGTTACCAGCGCGAGCGGCCCGTGTTTCAGCTCCCCGGCGGGATAGGCTTCCGCGTGGATGTAGGAAATCTCCTTGAGCTTCAGCGCGCCCTCCAGCGCGACGGGAAGCTGTGGCCCTCGACCGAGGAACAGCGCGTGCTGGCGACCGGAGAACTCCTCCGCAAGCACTTGCAGACGTGATTCAAGCTGCAGAACTTCCTCGATGGCGTCGTCGAGCGAGTGCAGTGCCTGCACCAGTTCCGCCTCGGTCTCCGCGCTCATGCCATGCCGGCGCCCAAGCAGGATCGTCAACATCAGCAAGTCAGCCAGCATGGCGGTAAACGCCTTGGTCGACGCAACACAGAACTCCGCGCCCGCTTGCAGCATGATCGCCATGTCCGACTCGCGCACGATCGAACTCGTCGCGACGTTGCAAATCGCCAGGGTATGACGGAAGCCGATGTCCTTTGCGATACGCAGGGCCGCGAGGGTATCTGCCGTTTCCCCTGACTGCGAAGTAGTCACGAACAGGCTGCCAGGGGGCACCACGACGGGGCGATACCGCCATTCGCTCGCGATCTCCACCTGGCAGGAGATACCCACGTATTCCTCGATCCAGTGCCTGGCTACGCAGCCGGCGTAATAGGCCGTGCCACACGCGACGATGGTCACGGCCTCCGTTTCGTCGAGGATGCTCGTCGTGCGCACGCCGAACGCGCGCTCAAGCACTCGCGTGCTGCTGATCCGTCCTTCCAGCGTGGCCCGCACAGCGCCAGGCTGTTGGTGAATCTCGCGCTGCATGTAGTGACGATAATTGCCCCGGTCCGCCTCATCCGGAGCATGTTCGACCCGCACCGTGGAACGCACGACGTTCTCGTCGTTCACGTTCCACACCTCTATCCCCTCGCGGCGCACGTCTATCAGGTCGCCTTCCTCGAGCAGAATGAACCGATCCGTCACGGGCCGCAGCGCGAGAACATCCGAGGCGATGAAGTTCTCGCCGAAACCGACCCCGACCACCAGCGCAGTGCCCGCCCGCGCGGCGACAATGCGGCCCGGCTCATCGCGACACAGGACGCCGATGGCGTATTTGCCGTCGAGACGCTTGAGCGCCGCGCGCACCGCTTCCAGCAGATCTCCCGTCCGCTCGTAGCACTGATCGATCAGGTGAACGATGACCTCCGTATCCGTCTCGGACGTGAACTCGTATCCGTTCTCGATCAACTCCTCCCGCAGGGGCTCGAAATCCTCGATGATGCCGTTGTGGACGAGGGCGATCCGGTCGGAGGAGACGTGTGGATGGGCGTTGCATTCGTTTACCGCGCCATGGCTCGCCCAACGGGTATGCGCGATGCCCGCCGTGCCGATCACAGGCCGATCATCCAGGCTATCGACAAGCGCCTGCACCTTGCCGACCGCACGCCGGTTCACGAATTTCGCCGATCCGTTGTCATCGGCACCGACGATCGCGACTCCTGCGGAGTCGTAGCCCCGGTACTCGAGGCGCTGCAGACCTTCGAGGAGGATGCCCGAGACATCGCGGCTGGACACCGCGCCGACAATGCCGCACACGACGCTATTCGTCCGCGCGGGACTTGTCCCCGCGCTGCCTTTTCTTGCGAGGGGCAAGCCCCGCGCGCTCCCCGTCTGACGGGCGGTTTCTCTCGCGTTCCTTCCGGGCCTGGGGCGAACGCCATTTCTTGATGTTGCGCTGCCTGCTGCGCCCTACCGCAAGGTCTCTCTTCTCGACCGCCACGGTGATCGTCGATCCCGCTCCGACATAGGCGTCGTCGCCGATCTCGACGGGCGCCACGAGCGTCGCGTTGGTGCCGACGAAGACGTGATCGCCGATAGTCGTTTCGTGTTTGTCGACCCCGTCATAGTTGCAAGTGATCGCGCCGGCGCCGATGTTGCAGTCTTCGCCTACCTCCGCATCGCCCACGTACGCGAGGTGGCTTGCCTTGGTGCCAGCCCCCAGGCGCGCCTTCTTGGTCTCCACGAAGTTGCCGACCTTGACGCCTTCGCCAAGCTCCGTGCCGGGCCGAAGGCGCGCAAACGGCCCGATCGTCGCGCCCCGGTCAATGCGCGCGCCGTCGATCACGGTATTCGCGTCCACGCACACATCATCGCCTAGCACGGCATCCCGTATGAAGCAGTTGGGTCCGATAGAGACCCGTTCGCCGAGGATCACTTCGCCTTCGAACACGGAATTGACATCGATGGTGCAATCCGCCCCGGCCTTGAGACGGCCACGCAGGTCAAACCGCGCGGGGTCTCGAAACGTCACTCCCTCCCGCATCAGCGCTTCCGCACATCGCTGCTGATAACGCCGCTCGGCAGCGGCGAGCTGTACGCGGTCATTCACGCCGGCGAAGTCATCGAACGACGGCGCCTTGATGCCCCTGACCGAAACACCGTCGGTTCGCGCGGCGGCGACGATGTCCGTCAGGTAGAACTCGCCCTGCGCGTTGTGGTTCCCAAGCCCGGCGAGTAACCGTTTGAGCGAAGCGGCCGGCGCGGCAAGGATGCCCGTATTGATCTCGGTGACCTGGCGCTCGGAATCGGTGGCGTCAGATTCCTCCACGATAGCGGCCACGCTGCCGTCCTCCTTGCGGATCACCCGTCCAAGGCCCGACGGTTTTGCAGCGATGGCCGTGACGACCGTGATGCAATTGCCCTTGGCGCTCTCCCGCGCGCATTGCGCCAATGTCGGGCCATCCGCCAGAGGCACATCGCCGTAGACCACCAGCACGGTCGCGCCGCCATGCACGTGCGGTATCGCCTGGGACACCGCGTGGCCCGTACCGAGTTGCTCCGCCTGTTCGATCCAGTTTATATCCGAGCCATCGGCGCACCGTGCCCTGACACTAACGCCTTCCGCTCCGACGACGACATACAACCGCGACGGAGCAAGATCTCGCGCCGTCTCAAGCACGTGCGCGAGCAACGGTTTCCCAGCGATCTCGTGTAGCACCTTGGGCTGGCTGGACCGCATTCGTTTGCCCAGTCCCGCAGCCAGAACGACGATTTCCAGATTCGATGTGGGTGTGGAAATGGTCGGACGCCCCCTTCTGCGATCCACGCCGGGAATGCAGGGATTATAGGGGCGCGAAGGTGGGAATGCTTAGCCGTCCGTTGGGTCGCGGGAATGCTTCGCTCGTCGCTTCTTCTCGCGAGCGACCCGCCGCACACCGCACTTTACATCCCATATCGGGATGTTCTAGGCTTCCGCAATGCGGATCATCGCGAAGCGTGCTTTGCGCATGTATTGGCAAAGCGAGCATCGTGCGGAACAACCGCTAAAGGCATGGTACGCAATAGCGGCCAAAGCCGATTGGTCTTCGCCCGCAGACGTTAAGGAAACCTACGGCAATGCGAGTATCGTCGGCAATGATCGGGTTGTGTTTAACATCGGAGGGAACAGGTTTCGTCTTGTCGTCCGCTTTGACTACGCGCATCGAATTGGGTTCGTGAGATTCGTGGGGACGCACGCCGAATACGACATGGTCGACGTGTCCACCGTCTAGGAGATTCACTATGCAGTTCAAACCCATCAAGAGTGAGGCCGAATACGAGGCAGTGCTCGCCATGGTTGACAGTCTGATGGGTGCCGCGCCAGACACTCCGGCGGGAGACGAACTGGAGGTGCTAGTGACCCTGGTCGAGGCATACGAGGCAGCGCAATGGCCGATAGCGGCACCCGACCCCATCTCCGCCATCAAGCATGTCATGGAGGCCCGCGGTCTGCGACAAAAGGACTTGGCCGCGCTGATCGGATCCCAACCGCGCGCTTCGGAAGTACTCAACCATCGACGGCCATTGACTCTCCCGATGATCCGGGCGTTGTCGGCCGAATGGGGCATTCCAACCGATGCACTCATAGGCGAGTACGATGTGGCGGGCACCACGGATGGTACACGTAGGGTCGGCAACGCACCGATTGTTCCCGCGTAACGTTTCCAATGAGAGCGGGGGCGACTTCGGTTGCCACCGATGAATCAAGTTGTTTGGGGAACTAGCGCCAGCTTCCCGTGTTTCTTCGCAAGATAGATGTTGATGGCCATGGACTCGGAGAGCGCGAAGCCATCGTCGTCGATCGCCGGCACCTGGCCCATGGGGTTCGACGCCACGAGGTCTTCTGTCGGGACGAGGGCGTCCTCCCGGAAGCCGTACTCGTGCCGAAATGTGAGGCGATTTCTGCTACCATTCGGATCAAATTTATCCCAAATATGATCTGTAAGAAGCGCCTCAATGGATCAGACAACCCAACGATCATGGGTTTGGACCCAGCCCGATTGGCCGGGTTTCGTCTGGGACGATGCTGCCCTGCAGGGCTACGTGTCGCGTTTCGTCACCGACGCCGCCTGGCAATCCGGCGCCCTGGCCTTCGTTGGCGGTCCCAACGATGTGGAAGTACACCTCGAATGGCTCGAGGACGAGGCGATGCAAACGTCGGCGATCGAGGGGGAAGCGCTGCAACGCGAATCGATCCGGTCGTCGCTGCTGCACTTTTTCGGGCTCGAAGCCTCGCTGCATGCGCCACCCGCAGAACGAGGCGTTGCCAAACTGGCCATCGACGTCTATCGCACGTTCGGCGAATCCCTAAGTCACCAGATGCTGTGGGACTGGCGCCTGACATTGATGTCGAGCAGTCCAGAGATTCGTGAGCTCGGGAGGTACCGATCCGGCCCGGAGTCCGCGCAGGTCGTCACCGTCCAGCGCGGCACCATGCGGAGCGCGACCCTCAACTACCTGGCGCCCCCGGGAACGCGAGTCGCGAGGGAGATGGACGCCTTCGTCGACTGGTTTAACCGAACCACGGAACTCGGCACGGACGCGGATGCCCTCCCGATCGCCGGTGCCGCGCACCTCTATTTCGAGTGCATCCACCCGTTCGAGGACGGCAACGGTCGCATCGGAAGGGCGCTCGCGGAAAAAGCGCTTGCCAAGTGCTTGGGCCGTCCCAGCCTAATCCCGCTGTCGAGGACGATCCATGCCAGACGCGACGAGTACTACCGCGCCCTCGAAAGTTGCCGGTATTCGTTGGACGCCGGCCTTTGGCAAACCTGGTTCGCACGTACGGTCATTGACGCGCTTGGGCAGGGCCGATTGCGATTGATCCGTCATGCGGCGCAGGCCCGTCTCTTTCGTGCCCTTGAGGAGAGGTTGAACAACCGTCAGGAGACGGCACTCTATCGGTTGTTCCGGGAGGAGCCGCGGGGATTCGAAGGTGGCATGAGTGCGTCGAACTATCAGACGATCACCGGGGCGTCGTCCGCCACGGCGAGCCGAGATCTCTCCGACCTTGTCCGGAAAGGGGCGCTGCGGCGCACCGGGCGAGGGCGGCGCACGCGCTATTGGCTGAACGCTCCCGAACTCGACGAGGTTCGCGCCAACCCGGACGAATCCGGCACCGCCGGCGCTACCGGACCGCGCACCAAACAACATCGCCGATCAGGGCTACCGCCGCCGAGGCCGCGCCTCCAAGACTCCCCAGGCGGCAGCCACGGCGACTAGTCAGAGTGTCGCGGGGACGCGGCGAGCTTCTGCCAGCGCTTGCCGCGACCAACCAAATGCGTGGCCGGACAGGAATACTCAGCCCGGCAGGACAAATAACGAAGAACTCTCGCCACGCAGCACTCAGCGACCAATCCCGAGCAGATCACCCAGTCGTTGTGTGCACCGGAGGGAATCAAGGCATTTTGGGATGTCTGTGCCAGCGTTTCGGTAAAGGCGGATTTGTCCGTTTCTTTCGTATCCCAATGTGTCGTTGGTAACCACGATGACTCCGTTCGTACCTCTCAAATCGTGCCGAAACTCTCCAAATCCCTGACTTGGTGGCGTCGGCGTGCCGAATATGGCATCGCTCACTTCCGGCTCGCAGTGCAAACCTGGACCACAAACATTGATTGCGATCAGGTGGGGCGGTCCGCATTTCTCCCGACCAGCGGCCACCTTTATCTTTCTCCATCGCTTCGCCTTGCCGTGCAAGGATGTCCGTATCTTTTCAGACCAGTCGAACGTATCGCTCCTGCCCGGTCCGATGACGCGACCAAGGCTATCCGCCGCCGCCCTTTGGACCCACGAGCGAACCAAAAAACGCCGCGCCGGGGACGAAAGATTCTATTCCGTCTTGGCGCCCCTCCAGCTCGCGGAACGAGGCGACGTGTTTTTTGAATTGATGGGAGAAGTCTATGTGCAGTGCCACCCGTTCCACTCATTCAACTACGACGAGGAAGCGGCGCAAGCGCGTCGCAAAAACGTTCGGTCTCTTCGAGTTGATGACTGAGTACCCGACGGGGGCGGATGCGATCCGCTACCTTGAGCGGCTGACTTGGGGCGACGAACCGTTCTGCACCCGTTGCGGCGGCGCCGAGAAGATCACGCCCCAGAAGCGCCATATCGGGCGGTACTGGTGCGGAGACTGCCGCAAGTACTTCACCTGCCGAACGGGAACGCCGCTGGAGAGCGCGAAGGTGGACCCGCGCAAATGGCTGTTCGCGGCCTACCTGCTGGTGACGGCCCGCAAGGGCGTTTCCTCGATGCAGTTGTCGAAAGAACTGGACGTCACGCAGACGACCGCCTGGTACATGCTGCACCGGCTGCGCCTCGCCTGCGGCGACAAGCTGGAGGCCCTGCGCGGCACGGTGGAGATCGACGAGGCGTACTTGGGCGGGAAGGAGGCCAACAAGCACGAGGGAAAGCGCCAGCATCTCGGGCGCGGCGCGATCGGCAAGCAGCCGGTGCTCGGGATGCGTGAGCGCGGCGGTCGAACGGAACTCCGGGCGGTCGAACATGTGGACCAGCGCACGATCATCGACGCGGTTCACGGCAGCGTCGAAATCGGTTCGGCGATCTACACCGACGCCTCCTCCGTCCACGATCCCGTCACCGGCCTGTTCTACACGCACGAGGAAGTCAACCACGGCATCGGGGAGTATGTTCGCGGAACCGTGCACACAAACAGCATCGAGAGCGTGTGGGCGGTCCTCAAGCGCGGCTATCACGGCGTCTACCACGGCTGGAGCAAGAAGCACACCCGCGCCTATGTGGACGAGTTCAAGTTCCGGCTCAACGAGGGCAATGTCGAGATCGACACCCAGGACCGCCTCGATTCTCTGTTCGGGAACATGCGTGGCAAGACCATCACCTACGCGGAACTCACGGCCTGAAAGATGGCTCTGGACGAGGAACAGAAGAAATTGCTGGGCAAGGTGGGCGAGGCCCTGATGCCGGATCGCCGCAAGCTGCGGAAATCCAAGAGAAAACCCAAGCGGAAGAGGGAGGACTTGTCAACTTAAATGCGTAATTCCCCAATCGATCAGGTCAACAATTTGAACCTGAGCGACTTCTCTTGCCGGTATCTCGTCGTCGACGACATGTGGATATCGCTTGCCAAGTCGTCGCTCGTCGAGCGCTACAAGCCGATCTGGAACACGCATGTCGACGGGTTCGGCAATCACGAGCCCGAGAGCAGTCGCCGAAATCATGCGCGATCACACTGGGATGTGCTTCACCCTGGACGTCCCTGGGCAACGAAGCTGACGGCTAACGCAACGCCGGATGATGTCGTTGCGCTGATTACCGGTAAATCAGCATCCTGACACCTGTGGCTGCTTGAGCGCACCAAGGTACGCTGCTCAACGTTTGCCGTTCAGCATCATCGCCGTGCTCGCACCGGCGCTTCGCGAGCGAGGCAGCGTCCGAGCCATGCTTCGAGGTGCGGTTGTTCCGTGAAGTCGATTCCGGCAGTTTGTCGCAACACGCGAGGACAACGCCCGCGCTCATAGCCCGCAGGTCGAACAACAAGCGGTCGTTGTTCAGGTCTCTGTCAGGAAATGAACTCTCGTTGTTCTATGACGTCGTCTCGGAACCTCTCCAACGCCATGCCAATGAGTCGATCATCGAATATCCGCAGCTTGCGGTCTCGTCCCCGACCCCATTGTCTGAGTCCGTCCCGGATGTCGGCGACTGTTGCTGGCCGACCATCCTCCCGCAGGAGCCAGTCGACCGTAGCCAGTAGTTCCATGCCCAAGGGAGACTCGAAACCTCGGATCAAATCCGTTGCCCATTCCAATGCCGGTACATAGCGCTTCGCTTCCGATCTCAAATAGGCCCTGACGATCTCCTTCTTACGGGCGTTGAACCAGATCTCGCTCCTTGGCCCAGCGTCCGCCAATCGTCTGTCGCAGCCGAGATAACTACCATCCAGGTTGTTCAGAAGCATCCGCAACTTGTCCGAATAAGGCCCGTAGATGTGCGCCACAAAAGACAGCTTGAGCGGATCTTCGACCTCCATCTGCTCGGCTCCCCGCATGATGAACCACGCGAGCTTCTGTACTTCCAAGACGCTACACCCAAGGCCGAGAACGCAATACCGCCGAACCATTTCCGCGATCAGCGCCCGTGCTGGCGTCAACTCTTCGACACCGGTCCTCTTCGCTACGTTCTGGTATTTCTCAGTCGGTTCGTAGATGATCGCGACGAGGCCATCCACTTCCGCTAACGCCGACTCGATCACCGGCTTCACGTCTCGCCAATTCAACCCCCCGTTCCCGCACCCCAAGGGCGGCACTGCAATTGAACCGATTCGTCTGTCTTCGATCACTCGAACGAGATCCTCCATTCCCTGTTCGATCCACTCTAGCCTCGTTCTGGAACGCCAGTGGTCCTTTGTCGGGAAGTTCACGATCCACTTTGGACCGAACAACTTGCGGTTCTCTGTCACGAACATCTCGCCCAGCCGCACTTCGCCCGCCTTGCACGCCGTCGCGTACTCTCGGAAATTGTTGGGGAACCGCTCCTTGAACATCAACGCGATTCCCTTGCCCATGATGCCAACCGTGTTGACCGTGTTGACCAACGCTTCGACATCAGCGTCGAGCAAATTGCCTTCTTCGAATCTCACCATCAGAAGTACAGCCTCCGACTTGACGTTACGCGCACGGCCGCTCCTGCATCCCGAACCCAACCAGTTACAAGCGCTTCCTGGGCTGGTCCATAGCACACGACCGCATCGAGCAAGTTCACCGGCAGGTATCGATGAACAAGCGCTTCCGCCTGGTACCGTTCCGTCTTACCCGGATCAGCGACATCGTATTTGAAATCACGATTCCGCAGCCCCTCCCAGTCAATCTGGCCAAGATCGTCCAACGAAGTCAGGAATGTCGCAGTGGCCAACAGCGCATGACTGTCCGTGAAGACAAACTCCAAGCCTGCGGTCGCAAGACGACGCAACGATGCTACTAGGATAACGATCTCCCGGGCTCGCACGGCCGGAATCCCGTGACCGGTATTGACCTTATATGCCATCGGCGAGAACGGCGTGAAGTAGAAGGGTATGTAGTCTGCCAGATTTCCGCCTGGACCTACCGGCACCGGGTGGTCTTTCCGAAGATCAATGATATCCCGCTCTCCGATGGTCACGAAGTTCGGATCCGGCAATCCGCCACTTCTACAGTACAGGCCGTGATCCAGTATCCATCGCACGTTCCTAATGTGCGTGATCCGGAAGACATAAGCCTTCTCCGGCGAAATCCAACCGTACGGCATCGGCTCAATCCAGCGCCCGTGCGGAAGGCGAGGATCTCTCTGCTGGCGATTTATACAGTATCACAAACCGAACCCACCGTGAAGGTGAAGGGGCGATGCGCGACGACTTACTGCGGGCCAGATAGGTAGCCGTCACTGAGTCAAGCTTCGAGGTGGACACGCCGGAATTTCAGCAAAGTCAGCGCCGCCCGCGCAATGCTGCCTCTCGTCCCAGGCAGCGTCCGAGCCATCTGTCGAGTTGCGGTTGCGCCGCGAAGTCGATGCCGGCCGCCCGCGCCCAGGCAAAGACGCTCGCGACGTTGAGATCGGCGACGGTGAACGCATCGCCGAGCAGATAGTCGCGGTCGGCCAAGGCGTCGTTCAACACATTGAACGGCTTTTGCAGCACGTCGATGCCCGCCTCTGCGGCTTCCGGGTCTTTCTCGCGGCCCCGCAATCCCCGCGCATTCAGCAGCACGTCGAGCAGCGTGACCTCGACCGCCGTCATCACCCAGAACGACCAGCGCAGGGTCTTCGCCTCATCCTCGGGCGTGCGCGGCGCCAGTTTCCCATGTTTCTTCGCAAGGTAGATGTTGATGGCCATAGACTCGGAGAGCGCGAAGCCATCGTCGTCGATCGCCGGCACCTGGCCCATGGGGTTCGACGCCACGAGGTCTTCTGTCGGGACGAGGGCGTCCTCCCGGAAGCCGTACTCGTGCTGAAATTCGAGTCCCAGTTCGTGCGCCATCCAAAGGGTGCGCATCGCCCGGCTCATTGGAGGGCCGTAGATGGTCAAGGTCATGCCGGGTCTCCCCGTGCCAGCGTCAGCGCCGGCGTTTCCTCAGTTCTTCCAGCGTCCGCTGGCGACCCGCAGCGTCCGCCAACTGCGCCGTGGCAAGGGAGAAGTCGAAGTCGGCGGCCTGTTCCGATAGATCGCGCTCTGCCCGGTCCCTCGACTCCACGGCGGCGGCTTCGTCTATGTCATCGGCGCGCAATGCGGTGTCCGCCAGCACGGTCACGATGCCCGGCTGCACCTCGAGAAATCCGCCAGACGCGAAGAAGACATCCTCTTCGCCGTCTTCGAACCGAAGCGTCACCGGCCCAGGCTGGATGCCGGTCAGGAGCGGCGCGTGCCCAGGCAGTATGCCAAGTTCCCCGATGGTGCCGGTCGCAATGACCATCGTGACACGGCCGGAGAAGATTTCTCTCTCGGCGCTCACGATGTCGCATTGCATGGTCGAAGCCATGGGAGATCTCCTTATGCCTCTGTTTACGCTTCTACGGTCTGGGCCTTCTCGCGCGCGCTGTCGATATCCCCGACCATGTAGAACGACTGCTCCGGCAGGTCATCGGCTTCGCCGTCGAGGACGGCCTTGAAACTTCGGACAGTGTTCTCGCGCGAAACGTATTGGCCGGGCTGGCCCGTGAACTGTTCGGCGACGAACATCGGCTGCGAGAAGAACTGCTGCATCTTGCGCGCGCGATAGACGAGCGACTTGTCGTCCTCCGACAGTTCGTCCATGCCCAGAATGGCGATGATGTCACGCAACTCCTGGTAACGCTGCAGGGTTTCCTGCACGCCGCGCGCGGTCTCGTAGTGCTCCCGGCCCACGACATTCGGGTCGAGCTGCCGGCTGGTCGAATCGAGTGGATCCACCGCCGGGTAGATGCCCAGGTCCGTGATCGCGCGATCCAGGGTGACGGTGGAGTCGAGGTGCGCGAACGTGGTCGCCGGCGACGGGTCGGTCAGGTCGTCCGCAGGCACATAGATGGCCTGGACGGACGTGATCGACCCGGTCTTGGTGGTGGTGATCCGCTCCTGCAGCGCACCCATCTCCTCGGCAAGGTTCGGCTGGTAGCCGACGGCGGAAGGCATGCGCCCGAGCAGCGCGGAGACTTCCGTGCCGGCCAAGGTGTAGCGATAGATGTTGTCGATGAAGAGCAGCACGTCGCGGCCTTCGTCGCGGAACTGCTCGGCGAGCGTCAGGCCGGTGAGTCCCACCCGCAGCCGGTTGCCCGGGGGCTCGTTCATCTGGCCGAAGACCAGGGAGATCTTGTCCAGCACTCCTGCGTCCGTCATCTCGTAGTAGAAGTCATTGCCTTCGCGGGTCCGCTCGCCCACGCCGGCGAATACCGAA
Organism: Pseudomonadales bacterium; assembly: GCA_963668365.1. Classification (GTDB taxonomy): domain Bacteria; phylum Pseudomonadota; class Gammaproteobacteria; order Pseudomonadales; family Azotimanducaceae; genus VXNE01. The sequence goes on along the minus strand of OY764266.1, from coordinate 841,180 downwards.
AGGCCCGAATGTTCGATGGCGATATTGCGAATCAGCTCCAGCATGGTGACCGTCTTGCCGACGCCCGCGCCGCCGAAGAGGCCTACCTTGCCGCCTCTCGCCATGGGGCACATGAGGTCGATGACTTTCACTCCCGTCTCGAGCAGTTCGATGTCGCCTTTCTGATCCTCGAACGTCGGCGGATCCCGGTGGATGGGCAGACGCTGGCGGGCGTTAATCGCGCCCTTCTCGTCGATGGCGTCGCCGAGGACGTTCATGATGCGGCCGAGGGTTTCCTCGCCCACCGGGACGGATATGGGCTGTCCCGTGTTCGTGACCGAGAGGCCGCGCGCGAGGCCCTCGGACGACCCCATGGCGATGGTGCGCACAACGCCATCGCCGAGTTGCTGCTGCACCTCGAGCGTTAGTCCGCGATCCGTGACGAGGAGGGCGTCATAGACTTTCGGGACCTCCTCCCGCGGAAATTCGACGTCGATGACGGCGCCGATGATCTGAACGATTTTGCCGCTGCTCATGCGTGTTGCTTCCCCTGTATTGTTCCTTGACTGCGCCCTGTTGCTACACCGCCGCCGCGCCGCCGACGATCTCCGCGATTTCCTGGGTGATCGACGCCTGGCGCGCGTTGTTGTACAGCAATGTCAGTTCGTCGATGAGTTCTTCCGCGGCATCCGTCGCGTTCTTCATCGCGATCATCTTGGCGGCCTGTTCGCAGGCGGTGTTCTCGATCACCGCGTGGTAGACCTGCCCCTCGATGAAGCGCGTCACCAGGCCGTCGATCAGTTGCCTCGCGTCCGGCTCGTAGATGTAGTCCCAGCGACGCTTCAGCGCATCGTCGTCTTCCGGATCGAGCGGCAGAAGCTGCTTGATGGCCGGCCGCTGGGTCATGGTATTGACGAACTCGTTGGAGATGATGTCGAGCCGGTCGATGTCGCCCGCCTCGAAGGCGTCGAGCATCACCTTGACGCCGCCGATCAGCGTCTCGACCGATGGCTGCTCGCCGATATTGTTGATCGTCGCGACGACATTGCCGCCAAACGCGCGGAAGAAGGCGGCCGCCTTGTTGCCGATCAACGTCAGGTCTATCTCGACGCCCTTGGCGTCCCACTCCGCCATCGTGCGCACCAGTTCCCGGAACAGGTTCGCGTTCAGACCGCCGCAGAGCCCCTTGTCGGTCGACACGACGACATAGCCCATGCGCCGGACTTCGCGGGCGTTCATGTAGGTATGCCGGTACTCGGGATTCGAGTTCGCCAAGTGGCCGATCACCTGCCGGATATGGTTCGAATACGGACGTCCGTGTTCCATGCGCTCCCGCGTGCGGCGCATCTTGCTCGCCGCCACGAGTTGCATGGCGCCGGTGATCTTCTGCGTGTTCTGCACGCTTCCGATCTTCTTTCTGATTTCCTTGCCGACGGCCATCTTGTCCTGCCGATACGCTGCGCTCGCCCTTGCGAGTCAGTCCCCGTAGCTATGCGTGGATTTGAATGCTTCCACCGCTTCTTTCATGTGCGCCTCGATCTCGTCGCCGTAGGCCCCCGACTCGGTGATTTCGGCCATCCACTCGCCGTGTTCGGTACGCATGTAGGCAAGCAGGTCTCGCTCGAAGTCGAGCACCTGCCCCACGGGCACGTCCTCCAGGTATCCCGCGTTCGCCGCGTACAGGGACACCCCCATTTCCGCCACCGTCATCGGCGCGTCCTGGGGTTGCTTCATCAGTTCCTCGATGCGCTCGCCGTGTTCAAGTTGCCGGCGCGTCGCCTCGTCGAGATCCGATGCGAACTGCGAAAACGCGGCCAGCTCCCGATACTGCGCCAGCGCCAGCTTGATGCCGCCGGAAATCTGCTTGATCAAGGGCACCTGGGCGGCGCCTCCAACCCGCGACACCGACAGCCCCGGACTCATCGCCGGGCGGAGGCCGGCATTGAAACGGTCCGTCTCCAGGACGATCTGGCCGTCCGTGATGGAAATGACATTGGTGGGGATGAATGCGGACATGTCGCCAGCCAGCGTTTCGATGATCGGCAGCGCCGTCAGCGAGCCGGTCTGGCCCTTCACCTCGCCGCCCGTCTGCTGCTCCACGTATTCGGCGTTGACTCGCGCCGCCCGCTCCAGCAGCCGCGAGTGCAGGTAGAAGACGTCGCCGGGGTAAGCCTCGCGGCCCGGCGGACGACGCAGCAGCGAGGAAATCTGCCGGTACGCCCAGGCCTGTTTCGTCAGGTCGTCGTAAATCACCAGCGCGTCTTCGCCGTGGTCGCGGAAGTACTCGCCCATCGCGCAGCCGGCATAGGGCGCGATGAATTGCATCGGGGCCGGCGCCGAAGCGCTCGCCGCCACGACGATGGTGTGGTCCATGGCCCCGTTTTCCGTGAACGTGCGCACGATGTTCGCGATCGTCGACATCTTCTGGCCGATCGCGACATAGATGCACTTGATGTCCGAGTTCTTCTGGTTGATGACCGCGTCGACCGCGATGGCGGTCTTGCCGATCTGACGGTCGCCGATGATCAGTTCCCGCTGCCCGCGGCCGACAGGCACCATCGCGTCGATGCACTTGATCCCCATCTGCACCGGCTGTTGGACGGATTGGCGCGCGATGACGCCGGGAGCGACGCGCTCGACCGGCAGCGTGGCCTGCGCTTCGATCGGGCCTTTGCCATCGATGGGATTTCCCAGGGCGTCCACCACGCGGCCAAGCATTTCCGGGCCCACCGGCACCTCGAGAATCCGCTTCGTGCAACGCGCGGTCATGCCTTCGGACAGGCCCTTGTAGTCACCAAGGACCACGACGCCGACGGAGTCGCGTTCCAGGTTCAAGGCCATGCCGTAGAGTCCGCCGGAGAACTCGATCATCTCGCCGTACTGGGCTTCGGCGAGGCCGTGGATGCGGATGATCCCGTCCGATACGCCGATGATGGTTCCCTCATTCTGCGCCTGGGACGCGATATCGAGGTTCTCGATCCGCTGCTTGATGATGTCGCTGATTTCTGAAGGATTGAGTTGCTGCATTCGGTTTGTCCTCGTTCGCGTCGTTCCCGCCAACGGCCGCCTAGGCCGAGCGTCCCGCCGCCTGCGCTTAAGTTCTCGCCAGCGACTCGGCCAGCTTGTCCAACTTGCCCCGCACCGAGCCGTCGACGACGGTGTCGCCGGCGCGAATGACGGCGCCGCCAATCAAGCTATCGTCCACGGCCGTGCTGACCTCTATGTCCTGCTCGAAACGCCGCTTGAGCGCCGCGCTCAATCGCTCGACCTCGTCGTCCGTCATCGCCACGGCTGAAGTCACCTCCACGTCCAGCGTCTTCTCCGCCTCGGCCTTCAACATTTCGAACTGCTCGCTTATCTCCGGGAGCAGCGCCAACCGCTTGTTCGACCCGAGAACCTGCATGAACCGGCGCACCGGCTCCGTCACCTCGCCGAACTCCTGCCGCAACAGTTCAGTCAGTTCATGGGTTTTCTGCGCGTCTGCGACGGGCGACGCGACCAGGGCATGCAATCCCGGCTCGCGAAGCGCCCGCGACAGGAAGTCCAGGGTTCGCGACCAGCGGTCCTGCTCGCCCCGCTCGGAAGCGATGTCGAACGCCGCATTGGCGTACGGCCGCGCGAGGGTAGCGAGTTCAGCCATCAGACCCTCTAAAGCTCCGCCGCGAGCCGGTCCAGGAGTTCGCCGTGGCGGCGGCGGTCGATGCTGTCGGACAGTATCCGTTCCGCGCCCTGCACCGCGAGCGAGGCGACCTGCCCCCGCAACGCCTCCTTGACGCGGTTGACGTCCTGTTCCATTTCCGCGGCGGCCGCCTGCTTCAGGCGTTCGCCTTCCTCCCGTGCCTCGGCTCTCGCCTGTTCGATCATCTGCGCAGCCTGTCCTCGCGCCTGGTCGACGATCCGCCGCGCCTCTTGCCTGGCTTCGCTCAGCCGCGCGTCAGCGCGTTCCTGTGCGGCCTCCAGGTCTTTCTGCGCCTGCTCCGCCGCTTCCAGGCCTTCGGCAATCGTCTCCTGCCGCTCCCGCATGGCCTGCCGGATAAACGGCCAGATGAACCGATGGCAGAACCACACGAAGATGAGGAAAACAGCGGACTGCGCGAGGAGTGTAGCGGTGATGTTCATCTGCCTTGCCTCTCCTTAACTGTTTACTTGGCGCATTGCCGGCCGTAGGTGGGCTTCGGCGGGGGTGAAAGACAGCACTCCCGAAGGGCTGACGGACTTCATGGCGCTAGCCGCCGACCGCAAAAATCACGTACAGACCGATACCCACCGCAATCATCGGCACGGCGTCCACCAAGCCGAGCACGATGAAGAGCTGGGTTCGGAGCATAGGCAAGAGTTCCGGCTGGCGCGCGACGCCTTCCAGAAACTTTCCACCCAGAACTCCCACGCCGATGGCGGCGCCGACCGCGCCAAGTCCCATCATTACGCCGCCAGCGACATACAAAAGAACAGCTAGTTCCACGATTCAGATACTCCTTCTACGCCTTTCGGCCGTTGACTACTCCACTTGTTGTTCGCATCCCGCGTCCTGGATCAGTGTTCTTCCTCGACCTCATACGCCTGGGCAAGGTACACGACCGTCAGAACGGCGAATATGAAAGCCTGCAGAGTGATGATCAGCACATGGAACACCGCCCAGGCCCACTGCAGGACGCCGCCGAAAATACCGATCATCCAGCCCGAGTACATGAGGGCGATGAGGATGAAGATCATTTCGCCAGCATAAAGGTTGCCGAACAACCGCAAGCCGAGCGACAGGGGCTTCGCCAGCAGCGTGACCCCCTCGAGAATGAGGTTGATAGGCGCCAGGATTTTTGGAAACGGGTGGAAGGCAAGTTCCTTCAGGAACCCCAGCGGGCCCTTCTCGCGAATGCTGTAGAACAGGATGAGGGCGAATACGGTAAGCGCCATGCCCATCGTCACGTTCGGGTCGGTGGTCGGCACCACCTTCATGTAGGGAACGCCGAGCGCGTGGGCAAGCTGCGGGATCCAGTCCACCGGCACCAGGTCCATCAGGTTCATGAGGAAGACCCAGACGAAGATGGTGAGCGCGAGCGGCGCGATAAGCTCGTTGCGGTGACTGAATATCGACGACACCGTGTCGTCGATGAAGTCCACCAGCATCTCCACGGCGTTCTGCAGTCTGCCGGGCACGCCCGCGGTGGCGCGTCGCGCCGCGATCCAGAACACGGCGCAGAAGAGGACGCCGAGCGCGACCGCCCATCCCATCGAGTCGACATTGACCGCCACGAAGCCCATGTCCGCCGCTTCCTGCGCGGTGGACGCGAACCCCCATGTGCCGTCCGGATGGCGACCATACGTGAGGTTGGTCAGGTGATGCTGAATGTATTCGCTTGAGCTTTCGGCCATGTCACTCGCGTTGCGTCAAGCCTGTTCTCGTCTTCCGTCAGAGCGCTGCTTCAAGCGCTCCCCCATGTGTTCCGGGCTGTTCAGCCGTCCACCCAAGGCAACAGCGGCGCGATCATCTGCACCAGGATCGCCACCGTCAGCGCCGCAAAAAAACCCAGCGGCTCCAACGCAACCAGGGACACGGCCACAGCCATCAAGACCGCTGACAGCAACCACTTGAGCGCGCCATGGCCAACCAATCGCCGGGCCTCGCGCAGCCGTGCATCGTCGCCGTCGAGGGACAACCGCCGTGCAGCGCCGAAGGCGAAGAGTGCATTCGGCAGCACGATCACCGCTCCTCCAAGCAGAGCCGAGGCCGCCTGGGAAAGACCACTGAACAACATCAACAGGCACACCGCCCCGACGGCGGCGACTTGTAGGCCCACGATGCGAAACGGTACCGCCATCGCTTACGCGCTAACGGTGCCGGGGGCGCGCGACGGGCGCATTATACGGATGCACACACGCGATGGAAGCGCCTCGCCCGTCGACGGGCAAAACCCGCCTGCGCGCGCCGGATCTCGCAGGCATTCCAACTAGCGCAGACGATCCAGAATGCCGTCGAGTTCGTCCAGGGTGGTATACGAAATGACCACGCGGCCCCTGCCCTTGGCGGTGTGAGAAATGGCTACGGGAGCGCCCAGCCTGTCCGACAGTTCCCGCTCGAGCCGCAGGGTATCGGGATCGCGCGCCGGCGGCGTAGAAGAAGTCGGTGCCGCCTGCGCGCGCCGCGCCAACGCCTCCGTCTGACGGACGGAGAGTCCTTTTTCCGCCGCGATGCGGGCGATCTGTCCCTGCGTCGTCTCGTCCAGCGGCAGCAGCGCGCGGGCATGGCCCATTTCGATGGCGCCGGACTGCAGGAGTTCGCGCGCGACATGACCAAGGTCCAGCAGGCGCAGCAGGTTGGATACGGCGGGCCGGGACTTGCCCACGGCAGCGGCGACTTCTTCGTGCGTCAATTCGAACTCATCCAGCAGTCGCCGCAATCCGGACGCTTCTTCCAGCGGCGTCAGTGCTTCGCGCTGGATGTTCTCGATCAGCGCCATGGCCATCGCTTCGCGGTCGTCGGCCTCCCTGACAATCGCCGGGATACGGTCCACGCCGGCCTTCTGCGCGGCGCGCCAGCGTCGTTCTCCGGCTATCAGCTCATAACCGCCCCCGGACCGGGGCCGCACGACTATGGGTTGCATCAACCCCTGGGACTCGATGGACGCCGCCAGTTCTTCGATCCCTTCCTCCGGGATCTCGAGGCGCGGTTGATGCGGGCTTCGATACACCTGGTCCACGCCCACTTCCTCGAAGCCCGGCGTCTGGGCGATGGGCATCTCGGCCCGCGCGCCGCCCAGCATTGCGTCCAATCCGCGTCCGAGGCGTCTTCTTTTATCCACTATTTCAGACCGGCGCCCACACCACGCGCCCTAGTCCCGCATCAGGCGCGGATCATACACGTTCCCGCCCGGATGCCGACACATCGGCCCGGAACATTCGCTCCTCTCCTATCATGTTGCTCCCCCCATTTCTATGAATGATGATGGGACCGAGGAACACATGCCGCGCTACTACCTATTACCTATCGTTGCCTGTCTCGCCATCGGCGGCTGCGGCGGCGGAGGCGGATCGCCGGCTCCGCCGCCGCCAGGACCTCCCCCGCCTCCCCCGCCGCCTCCTCCCCCGCCTCCGCCGGAAATCGTCTTCGTGAAGGTTGAAGACGCCGGGCTCGACCGGCCGTACAGGGCGGAGTTCGACGACTTGTCCGTGCCGGAACGATTCAGCGGCGGGATCGCCGCGGGAGACTACGACGGGGATGGGGACGTCGACCTGTACGTGGTGGGCGGCGACCTGGACCCCAACAGTCTTTACGAGAACCAGGGCGACGGTACTTTCGCCGACACCACCGAGGCAATGACTCCCGTCATCACCCACAAGGGCAGCGGGCCGGCCTTCGGCGACATCGACGGCGATGGCGATCTCGACCTGTTTCTTGGCGCCGTGGAAGGCGGGCGCTATTACATGCTCGAGAATCGCGATGGCGCCTTTTTCGACGAAACGAACGGATCCGGCATCGAGTTGAACGCTTCCAACACGGTTTCCGCGACGTTCTTCGACTACGACAGCGACGGCTATCTCGACCTGTTCCTGTCGCACTGGGGCGTCGCCCGGGAAGCGGGCGAGGACACGGAGACCGTCTGGCGCAACAGGGGCGACGGCACGTTCGCGAGCGCAAGCATCGAGACGGGCCTCGCCGAGGGCCTCCTCGAAGGAGACACCGACAGGTCGTTCACGCCCAGCCTGGGCGATATCGACAACGACGGCGACGGCGACCTGCTCATGACCGCCGATGACGGGGCAAGCCAGGTCTTCCTCAACAACGGCGACGGCACATTCGCCAGAGCCACTGATCGGAGCATCGTCGTCGACCAGGCCGGATCCGGCGCCGCGCTGGGCGACTACGACAACGATGGCGACCTCGACTGGTTCGTCTCGTCGAACTACAACCTCGACGCCCCGAACGGCGACCGATTCGGCAACAGGCTGTACAGAAATACCGGGGCCGGCGAATTCGAGGACAACACCGACACCGCCAACGTGGCCGACGGCGGCTGGGGCTGGGGAACCTGTGACGCCGACTTCGACAACGACGGCAACCTCGACATCTTCCAGGCGAACGGCTGGGGAGACGAACTGGGCAAGGATTTTCGCGACGACGCGTTGCGCTTCTTCTATTCACGAGGCGATGGCACGTTCGAAGAACGCGCGGCGGATTTCGGCCTTGACGATACCGGCCAAGGCAGGGGCGTCGCATGCTTCGACGCCGAGCGCGACGGCGACATCGATATCGTCGTCACCAATGCCAGCGCGAACCACATCGTCTACTACCGAAACGATACCGATAACGACAACCATTACCTCACGGTCAAGGTCACGGCGCTGGGAGCGAACACCTCCGGCGTCGGCACCCTGATCGAAGCAAGGACATCCGATGGGACACAGGTCCGCACGGTTGGCGGAACCAACAACTACGCCTCGCACGACCCGCTCGAAGCGCATTTCGGCCTGGGCGACGCGACGACCGTCGACATCCGGGTGGTCTGGCCCGACGGAGAAGTGAGCCGGGAGAACGACGTCGAGGCCGATCAGGTCTTCATGCTCGAGCAACCCCTTCCGCAACTGCGGCTGGGCGTCCGGCAAGGCAGGGGGGCCGGCTTCTATACCGAGGGAGAAGCGGTGGAGCTTCGCGCCCTGCAACCCATTTTCGGCTACCACTTCAGCCACTGGTCGAGCAGCGGCGGCGGCACGTTCGACAATGTCTTTTCGCCGGAGACCGTGTTTACCATGCCGGCCGACAGCGTCAGCGTCACCGCGAACTTCGTTCCCGGCGTGGCCCCGGACCAGGATGCCTCGGTGGCCCGGCGCTGGAACGAGGCGCTGCTGCAATCGATCCGGAACGATTTCGCGCGTCCCGTCGTTCACGCCCGAAACCTGTTTCACGTATCCGCCGCCATGTACGACACCTGGGCGGCCTACGCGACTACCGAGGTCCCGTGGCTGCTGGGGCGCACGCGGGCCGGCGAGTCGTGTGCGTTCGACTCCGCGGCATTCGCCATCCCCGAAGGCCCCGAGGCACTGAAAGCGGCGCGCGAGGAGGCATTGAGCTTCGCCGCGTACCGCCTGATCGAGCATCGATTCATGCGCACGCCAGTATCGGGGCAACGCCGGATCACGCGGGACATCGACGCCCTGATGGGTTACCTGGCGCGACGCTTCGGCTTCGACGGCGACAACGACTCCGCCGATTACAAGTCGGGATCGCCCGGAGCCCTGGGCAACCATGTCGCCCGCTGCTACATCGACTTCGGCATGGCGGACGGCGCCAACGAAGCCAACGACTATGTGAACACCGTCTACATGCCGGTGAACCCCCCGCTCGAACCGCATCTGCCGGGAAATCCCGACATCGTCGACCTGAACCGCTGGCAACCGCTGTCCTTGCGGGAATTCATCGACCAGTCGGGGAATGCCGTCACCGGCACGATCGAACACCTGGGGCCCGAGTGGGGGCAAGTCGTGCCGTTCGCGCTCTCCGAGGCGGACCTCACGCTCTACCGGCGCCCGGGCGAAACGTTCGACTACTGGGTGTATCACGATCCCGGACCGCCCCCTACGATCGACGGCACACTTTCGGACAACTACAAGTGGAACCACTCCCTCGTGGCCATCTGGTCGAGTCATCTCGATCCGGACGGCCCCGATGACGTCGACTGCGAGCAAGGTTCGACGGAACCTGTCTGCAAGGGGGCACAACGCATCGACATCTCCCCGGCGAGCCTCGGCAACATCGCGGTCGAGTCCTATCCCACCGCTTTTGAAGACTACCCGGCGTTTTTCGACACCAACGACGGCGGCGACCCCGGTGTCGGCTACGACGTCAATCCCGCCACCGGCCAACCCTACGAACCGCAAATGGTGCCGCTGGGAGACTATGCGCGCGTGCTCGCGGAGTTCTGGGCGGACGGCCCGGACTCCGAGACGCCGCCCGGCCACTGGTTCGTGATCCTGAACGAGGTCAACGACCACCCGCTGCTGGAACGCCGCTTCGCCGGCGGCGGGCCGGAACTCTCGCTCCTGGAATGGGACATCAAGGCCTATTTCATGATGGGCGGCGCCATGCACGACGCGGCGATCGCGGCCTGGGGCATCAAGGGCCGGTACGACTACATCCGGCCCATTTCCGCGATCAGGGCGATGGCGGACCGGGGGCAGAGCAGCGACGCCAACCTTGCCTCCTACCACGTGGACGGCATTCCGCTCTCCGAGGGCTATGTCGAACTCGTGGAGGAGGAGGACACCCTGGCCGGCGAAGAGGGCGAGCACGTCGGCAAGATCAAGCTGCTGGCGTGGCGCGGGCCCGACCATATCGGCAACCCAAGGGTCGACGCCGCCGGCGTGGACTGGATCCTCGCGGAAAACTGGTGGCCGTATCAGCGGCCGAGTTTCGTCACGCCGCCGTTCGCCGGCTATGTCTCCGGGCATTCGACCTATTCCCGAACGGCGGCGGAGTTGATGACCTTGCTGACGGGCAGCCCTTACTTTCCGGGCGGCATGAGCGGATTCGAAATCGTCGCCAACGAGTTCCTGGTGTTCGAGGAAGGACCCGGCGTGGACATGGTCCTGCAGTGGGCGACGTACCGGGACGCGTCGGACCAGACCAGCCTGTCGCGCATCTGGGGCGGCATCCATCCGCCGGCCGACGACATCCCCGGCCGTCTGATCGGCCTCAAGCTCGGTCCCGCCGCGTTCGAGCTGGCGACGGACTACTTCGACGGGGCCGTGGACCGGTGACTATACCTCGCGGTCTCGCCGCAATGGCTCCCTTGTCGCGGAAGCCAGTCCACGCGGATCGAATCAGGTTGGCAATCGCACGGCCACGCCGCCAATCACGCCGAGCCCGAATGACGCCACAGCAGGCGCCGCTTCCAACCAAAGCGAGCCGCCAAGTCGCCAAGTCCATTGGCTGCCAAACCATCGCGACCGGACCGCAGCCGGCTTCCTCCAACCGATGTGTTGCGTCCAAGAGCATGTTGACCGCATTCGCGCTGGCGTTTGGACTGTCCAGCGCTGTAGCCCTCCCAAGCGGGAGCGATGTTGTCTTTAGCCCCGGCATGGTTGCTTGGGCGGATGTGCCAGTCATCAAGGTCACGGCAAAAAGAGTGAAAAAGCTCACGCCTGACGATTGCCGAGAGATGGGATTGACCGTTTCGGAGTGTGTGGACCGCCTCGGACTCCAGCCAGGCAACTCACTATGGAACGACACCGTTCTTGCAGAATATGAGCGGCGAGCTCAGGCGGCGGCTATCGAAGCGGCGTAAGCAGCGTGTCGCAGGGCCATGAGTAACGTAGCAGGGCAATTCGGTATTGGAGGGGGAACCGTTCTTGCCCTCGAAAAAGGTTGTAAGCGCATCAAGAACAAACGTGTGAAACTTGCGTGCCAAGTGGCGGTCGGCGGTTTGGCTACGGTATGTGCAGCACAAAGTGGCAATGATGAAGATTGATGTGGTGACAGCTGTTTGGAAAGAAGTGAAACGCACTCTTCCAGTCGCATCGGTCGTCACAGCAGGGATATCTGTTCTCGCATGGTCTTCGTGGCATTCAACGCTCGCGCTTGCTGGCAGCATGCTGCTTTTTGTGATTACGTGGAGAACAATTGAAGTGCTGTGGCGAAAGCAGCGCACGAATCACCAAGGCACATAGCATCGGCGGCTTGTCACAGGGTAGAAGAAGATGACGATTGACGTGAAAGCTGTTTGGAAAGAACTGAGGGTCGGTCTTCCGCTCGCATTGTTCATTGTTGCGATGATCGCTGTTCTGACACGATCCTCGTGGTCTTCGACCCTCGTGCTTGCTGGCAGCATGCTGCTCTTTGTGATCATTTTGGAAACCATCAGTGTCCTGTGGCGAAAGCGGCGTACGCGCCACCGTAGCGCATAGCATCGCTCGGGAGGAAGACTGTATGCCCCCGGCCCGTGCAATGCGGGCCGGGGGCTGATTTCAAACGGAAGCACTACCGGGCCCGAGGGGAGTCGGCGGATCGATCCCGCCCGATGGCAATCATGCTGCGATCTTGACCGCAGTCACTCGCGCGGTCGCCTCGTGTAACATCGACAGTGCGTTTCTTCGAAGCAACAACCAAGCCCCCCAATGCCTGACAACGTACTCGAAATCCGCGATCTGGCGGTCGATTTCAAGACCGACATCGGCACTACCCAGGCGCTGCGCGACGTCGGATTCGATGTGCCGAGGGGCAAGGTCACCGCCATAGTCGGCGAATCCGGCTCCGGCAAGTCCGTCACCGCGAACTGCGTCATGCGACTGATCCAGCCTCCGGGAGAGATCATCAGCGGGCGGATCGACTTCTCGCCGACTAGCACGGAACCCTTCGACATCGTCTCGCTGCCGGACAAGGACCCGCGCCTGCTGGACCTCCGCGGAGGGCTGGTCAGCATGGTGTTCCAGGAGCCCATGACCGCGCTCTCGCCCGTCTACACCGTCGGCAACCAGGTTGCCGAGGCGATTCTCTGCCATCGCAACGTCTCGAAGAAGGCGGCCTGGGCGGAGGCGGCGGACATGCTCGAGCGGGTCGGAATCGACGATGTACCCCGGCGGATCTACCAGTATCCATTCGAGTTTTCCGGCGGGATGCGCCAACGCGTCGTGATAGCCATGGCCCTGGTCTGCAATCCGGAACTCTTGATCTGCGATGAGCCGACCACGGCGCTCGACGTCACCATTCAGGCAGAGATCCTGACCCTGATACGCGACCTGCAGCGAGATCTTGAGAATACGGTGCTCTTCATCACCCACGACCTCGGCGTGGTGGCGCAGTTGGCCGATCAGGTCGTGGTCATGTACGGGGGGCGCGTACTGGAGATCGGCAGCGTGCGCCAGGTGCTGAAGGATCCCGTCCATCCCTACACCCGGGGCCTCCTGGCCGCGATTCCCGGTCTGGCGGAGAAGGGCCATCGTCTCGAGACGATGGCCAGCGTGATCGGCGACGCCGACATCGTCACCCCGCACCCATTGGTGCGAATGCCTGATGGCAGGCAGGTGCGCCTGGCGCCCGAAGGAGGCGGACATGGCTGAGCCATTGCTTGAAGTCCAAGGCCTGAGCAAGGCCTTCGACGGCGTCATGGCCATCGATGACATCAGCTTTTCCCTCGATGCGTCGGAGACGCTCGGCATCGTGGGGGAGTCCGGTTCCGGCAAGACCACGCTGGCGCGCTGCATCCTGCGCGCGATCGATCCCGACCGGGGGTCCGTCCGTTTCAGGGGCAGCGGTGGCTCGCATTGGCTGCACGCCCTGACCCATGCCGAGCTGATTCCCCTCCGCCAGGAGATGCAGATGGTGTTCCAGGATCCGTTTTCGTCGCTGAACCCGCGCATGACCGTGCAGGAAATCCTGGAGGAGCCCCTCATCATCCACAAGATCGGCACCCGGGCATCGAGGCGCGAATCGGTGCTGGATATCCTGGCCCGGGTGCAGATGGAATCGGACGCGTTGACGCGGTATCCACACGCATTCTCGGGCGGACAGCGGCAACGGATCGGCATCGCTCGAGCCCTGATCCTGCGCCCGAAGCTGGTGGTCTGCGACGAAGCCGTCTCCGCGCTGGACGTGTCGGTGCAGGCCCAGATCATCAACCTCCTGGAGGACCTGCAGAAGGAATTGGGCCTCACTTACCTGTTCGTAGCGCATGACCTGAGCGTGGTGCGTCACATCTGCGATCGGATCCTCGTGATGCACCGGGGCCGCGTCGTCGAATCGGGACCCGTGGAGGAGGTCTTCACCAACCCGCGGGAGGATTACACTCGACTGCTCCTGTCGGCGATTCCCTCGCCCGACCCGGATGTGCCGCTGCAGCCGCTCGATCGGGTGGCCCTCGGCCTGTAGAGGCGATATTCCTGGCGAGGCGCGCGAAACTACCGCGTGATCGGCGTCAACGCCTACCACCGGTCCGACGCCCGGAAGACTGCGCGGCGCGATCCGAAATGCGACAAGCTGGTCAACTCGACCGCCAAGTCGGCCGACGCCGGAGCGTCACCTGCTGCGCCGGATGAAGCCCCTTCGAGTAGCTTTCGCGGGCGCCTGTGGGCCACGCGCCCGCCGCAGCGCTACATCTCGACCGCCAGGAGCCGGAGGAAGTCCTTTTTCTGTTCTTCGGTCATTTGCTCGAAAATCGGCACCCGCATCTCGGTCACCGGCAAGTCCACGAACTCCGGCGACTGGACCTGCATGGCGGCCGCGATGTTGTGCAGGCCATTGCCTTCTTCCGATCCGGCCATCAGCGGGCCGCTGACCGCGTCGGGCCAATACATCTCGGAAGGCTGCTTTTCGCTGTACGGGTTCTCCCGACCGACATGCTTCTCGATCGCCGCGCGCAACGCCATTTCGCCCTCGCGGCGTTTTCGCCCGCCCTCGCGCCCGTAAAAGGCGCCGGACTGGTTGCAGATGGCGGCCCATCGGGCGCGGATGTGGAAACCGCGTATGGCCAGCGCCTCTTCCGGTTCACCGTCGCCGCCGGTGATCTTTCCATCCTTCACGATGATGTAGTACCCGGCCTTTTGCCGGACGCCTTCCATGAGTCGCGCCGGAGGATGCGTATAGCACTCGGTGAACGCCCACTCGAAGCCTTCCGGCAGATCCGCAGCCTCGAGGATCTTGACCGCCGCGGCGGCGCAGGCTTCGCCCCACTCTTTCGACCCGAATTCACCTTCCTTCTTCAAGGTCGACATATCAATCACGTAGGACATTTCCCCTCACACGTTGCGAATCCCTGGAAATCGCGAACGTAGCATATTCCCGAAGACGGCATATCGATCCGTTCGGCGAACAACGCTCTGCGACCCGGGTTGGCGTGCAAATCCCCACCGCGGCCGGGCATGTCAAAATGTTTGTTGAATCCCCCGAGTTCGGTTAGGGTGCGCCGTTTGAGCGCCTCGACCCGAGGCGCCGTCAGCGGGGAAGCAAGTGAAGATCGCCGTAGTGCGTGAATCGCACGCGTGGGAGCGTCGCGTCGCCCTGGTTCCGGAGTCGTGCGCGAAGCTGGTCCAGGCAGGCTTCAGCGTCGCGCTCGAAGGTGGCGCTGGCGCGTCCGCCGGGTACGACGACGAGGCCTACGTCGCGGCGGATACCGTGATCGAGACCGATCCCCGGGCGTTGGTCGAGTCTGCGGACATTCTCCTGAAGATCAATCCCCCGTCCAATACCCGCGAGCGTAGCGAAATCGACTGGATCAACCCGTCCACGGTCATCGTGGCGTCGTTGATGCCTTTACGGCATCCGCGAGAGATGAAGGCGCTCGCAAAGACCGGCGCCATCGCCTTCTCCACCGACGCAATTCCGCGCACGACGCGCGCGCAGGGCATGGACACGTTGTCTTCCATGAGCAGCATCAGCGGGTACAAGGGCGTGCTGCTCGCCGCCGCCGAGCTGCCCAGGTACCTGCCGATGCTGAGCTCCGCGGCCGGCACGGTCTTTCCGGCGAGGGTCTTCGTTATCGGGGCCGCAGTGGCCGGACTGCAGGCGCTCGCCACCGCCAAGCGTTTGGGCGCAACGGTGACGGCAACGGATGTCCGACCGGAAGTCAAGGAACAGATCGAAAGCGTGGGCGCCAGGTACGTTGGCATCGAGCTCGAGGAAGATGCCTCCGCCGGCGGCGGCTATGCCAAGGAGCTCAGCGAGCAAGATCGGGAGCGCCAGCGCGACATGCTGGTCGATGAGGTGGCCCGATCGGATGTCGTCATCACCACCGCCCTGATCGGGGGCGTCTTTGCGCCGAAGATCGTCACCTCCGAGATGGTCCGCTCGATGCGTCCCGGCTCGATCATCGTCGATCTCGCCGCCGACGGGGGCGGCAATTGCGAGGACGCGGTGCCGGGAGAAGCCGTCGACGTGGAAGGCGTGCGGCTCATCGCCCCGCTAAACCTGCCGGCGACCATGCCAGAGCATGCGAGCCTGCTGTTTTCCCGCAACGTGGCGCACTTCATCGAGACGTTTTCCGACGAAGGCACGTTCGAGGTCGACACGCAGGACGAGATCCAGGCGGGCTGCCTGATCGCGAGAGACCGCGAGATCGTACACGAGCGCACCCGCGAGGCGTTGAATGCGCTGGACTGAGGGCGCCGCATCGTGAACCGTCGTCGTTACCTGCCAAAGCGGGCGATCACCGTCCTGTCCGTAATCATCGGCGCGGCGGGCATCGCGCTCGCCGCGTGGTCCGACCCCGGCACGGTCGTCGAGACAACCGCGTCTTCCGGGCATGAACCGGGTTCGGTCGACTACTGGCCCATGGTGTTCGTTTTCCTGTTGTCGACCTTCATCGGGCTCGGCGTGATCCGGCGCGTGTCGCGGCTGTTGCATACGCCGCTGATGTCCCTGACGAATGCGATCTCGGCTATCGCGGTCGTCGGCGCGATTCTCATCGCGGGGCCGGACTTCCCGCCTGAGATTCGCCTGCTCGGAGGCATCGCGCTGTTCGCTTCCGTCACCAATATCGTCAGCGGATTCCTCATCACCGACCGCATGCTCCGGATGTTCAAGCGGGACAAATCCGAATGAGCCCGGGATACGTGGAACTCTTCTACCTCACGGCGACCGCGCTGTTCATCTTCTCGCTGCACTGGATGAACGATCCCAAGACGGCGCGCAGGGGCGTGGCGGCGGGCGCTGCGGCCATGGTGCTCGGCGTGGCGGCGACCTGGGCGCAGCCGTTCGTGGTCAACCATGGCTGGCTGGTGCTCGCGGTCGCGGCGGGAATCGCCGTCGGCTACCCGCTGTCCCGCGTCGCGCTCACAGCCGCGCCGCAGCGGACCGCCCTGTCGCATGCGTTCGGCGGTCTTGCGGCCGCGCTTGTCGGCATCGGCAAGTATTACCTGTGGCTCTCCGAAGGCCCGGAAGAACTCACCACCTTCCGCATGGTCGCGATCATTGCGGAGGTCATCCTCGGATGCGTCACGCTCACCGGCAGCCTCTTCGCCGCCGGCAAGCTGCAGGAACTCAGGTGGGTTCCGCAACGCGCGGTGACCTATCCGCTGCAGAACGTGTTCAACATCGCGCTGCTGCTCGTCGCGATCGGAATCGGCGCGTGGCTGGTGCTCAACCCGACCGCGCCGGCTGCGGTCTTCCTGTTTCCGGCCGTCATTGTCATCGCCCTCATGTTCGGCGTTCTCCTGATCATCCCCATTGGCGGCGCCGACATGCCAACGGTCATCGCGATCCTCAACTCCTATGCCGGCCTTGCGGCCGTGGCCATGGGTTTCGTGCTGGAGAACAACCTGCTCATCACCGCCGGCGCGTTGGACGGATCGAGCGGCTTGATCCTGTCGATCATCATGTGCAGGGCGATGAACCGGTCGTATCTCAACGTGCTGTTCGGCGCCTTCGGTTCGGTCAAGCAATCCGCGCCCGAGGGCGCCGAGCCGGGCGTGTACAAGGCGGACACGCCCGAGAGCGCTGCCCAGATCATGGAGCAGGCCAACAACGTCGTGATCATCCCCGGCTACGGCATGGCAGTGGCCCAGGCGCAACACCGGGTGCGGGAACTCTACGACCATTTGAAGAAGCGTGGCGTGACCGTGCGCTTTGCCATTCATCCGGTTGCCGGACGAATGCCCGGACACATGAACGTGCTGCTTGCGGAGGCCGACGTGCCGTACACCGACCTGGTCGAAATGGAGGACGTCAACAGGGATATGCCCCAGTGCGACGTCGCCCTGGTGATCGGCGCGAACGATGTCGTCAATCCGGCCGCCGCCCTGGACGAGTCAAGCCCGATCTACGGGATGCCCATCATCGAGGCGCAGAAGGCGCGAACGGTTTTTGCCATCAAGCGCTCCAAGAATCCCGGTTTCGCCGGCATCGACAACGCCCTCTACTTCGACGACAAGACCTGGATGCTATTCGGGGATGCCAAACACGTTGTCGGCGAACTCGTCAAGGAGCTTTCCGAGAAGGCGGGCATCCACTAACAGCCTGCGTGCGGGACGGGTGGAATGGGTGCGACAGAGGGCGCTGGGCGGGGGTGAAACACGGCGCGCGCCTTCGGCTCCGACGGATTTCATGGCTAGCGCGCATCGCTCACCAACTCGGCGTAGGCAGCGCCAGCCAACCGGCCAAACTAATCCTCCCGACGCCCCAGAACCAGGTCCCGCAGCGTCACCATGCCCACGGCGTTGCGTGACTCGTCCACGACCACGGCGCGCGACAGGCCATGGCGCGTGAGCAGTCGCACGGCGTAGCGTACAAGCATACCGGGGGGCAGCGTCACCACCGGCTTCGTCATCACTTCGTAGACACTGGCTCGATCCGGAGCCCGGTTGGGGCCGATCACCTCTTGCGCTATGTCAGCCACTTCCACGAGGCCCACTTCGTCATCCCCGTCACGCCGGTCAACCACGAGCGAACTGACGTGGTGCTGTTTCATCATCTGTATGGCTTCGCTGACCGTGGCCAGGCCATCGATGCTGTAAAGGTCGGTTACCATGACCCCCTCGACCCTCGCTTCTCGTTCCTCGCTCATAGTTCTTCCTCCAGCTCTTCCCGCATTACCGACAATTGCGAGGACAGACCCACCGCGTCCTCGACGGCGATCTGGAAGGCGACGCCGGCACCGGGCTCCTCGTCAAGGCCCGCCGCGCTCCGGATCTGCTCGAGTATGTCCCGCGCCCGCGTTTCAACTACCAGGAACATAACGACGTTCCCGTGTGCAGTCAGGTCCAGCCCGAAGAAGGAGTGCTTCGGCGCGAGCCCTTCCCCGCGCGCGCTTGTGACGATCGTAACCCCGGTGGCGCCGCCCGCGCGTGCGGCCTCGACTACTGTGTCGGTCTTGTCGTCGCCTACCAACGCGACGATGAGTTTCATTCTCATGGCTTCAAATCCTCCATTGGCATGCCTCGTCGGCGTTGCCTGCGTTTCATGACGCGCCTGTCCTTAACCCAGTTGGCGACCATCGCATACCCCAACACGGACATGATGGGGAAGACGCTCGCAAACGCAATCAGACCGAACCCGTCGATCAGCGGGCTGCGCCCCGGCACGCTGGCCGCGAGGCCGAGGCCGAGCGCCGCCACCACCGGCACGGTGACCGTGGATGTCGTCACGCCGCCGCAGTCGTAGGCGAGCGGAATGATGGTCCTGCTGGCGCGGAAGGTCTGCACGATTACCACCACGTAGGCGGCGATGATGTACCACGGCAGCGGCGTGCCGGTGACGATGCGGAAACAGCCGAGGGATACGCCGGCGGCGACGCCGATGGCCACCGCGATGCGCAGCCCCCAAGCGCTCACCGCCCCACCGGAGACCTGTTCCGCCTTCAGCGCCACGGCGATCAGCGGCGGCTCCGCCACGGTCGTCGCGAAGCCGATAGCGGCAGCGAAAACGTACACGAGGGCGTAGTCGCGCCAATCCACGCCCGCTTCGGGGGGCGCGCCGCCGACGCTCGCCTCGGTCAACTGCCGGGCCATCGTCTCGCCGATGGGAAAGAGCGCCTGCTCGAGGCCGATCAGGAACAGGGCCAGGCCCAGCAGCACGCAGACAAACCCGGTGACGATGCCGCGCAGGTTCGGCGGGCGCTGCCTCAGCACCACGACCTGGAAGATAGCGAGAATGGCGATGATCGGCGCCACATCGAACACGGTGCCGGCCACCGTGCCGAGGAAATCCACTGCGAAATCGGCGGCGGCGTTCACGCGACCAATCCGAAGGTGAGCACGAAAATCATCGGGTTCAGGACCGCGAAGGCGATCAGGCCGAAGCCGTCCGTCATCGGATTGCGGCCCTTGATGGCGCTGGCGAGGCCGACGCCGAGCGCGGTCACGAGCGGCACGGTGATCGTGCTGGTGGCCACTCCGCCCGCATCGTAGGCGACGCCGATGATCTCGTCGGGGGCGAAAGCGGTCAGGGCGGTGACGAGCACGTAGCCGCCGATTATGAACCGGTGGATGGGCCAGCCCATGAGGATGCGCAACACGCCCAGCACGATGGCGACACCCACAGATAACGCGACCACCATGCGCAAATTGAAAGCGTACGCTTCCTGCGCCGCCGCTTCGGGCGCTATGGCGCCCGCCTCGGCGGCAACTTCGGCCGCTTTCGCCGCGATCGCGATCAGCGCCGGCTCGGCCACCGTCGTGCCGAACCCCAGGCAAAATGCGAACGCCAGGAGCGCGGCCGTGCTGCCCTTGCGCGCGAAGGCCTGCGCGATCGCTTCGCCAAGGGGAAACAGGCCGCTCTCCAACCCCTGCATGAAGAGCGTGAGCCCCGCGACCACGCAAATCAGCCCGACGACGACATTGGCGAGGTTCGGGAACGGCTGCTGCAGGACCACGATCTGGAAGAACGCGATGACCGCGATGATGGGTGCCAGGTCGCGCAGGGCACCGCTGGTGCGCCGCCACACCAGGGTCAGGATGTTCATCGCGACGCTTCATCCATCGGCGCACCGAGTATAGCCCCGGCGTTCAGCCAAGATATGACATTTCGCCAATCGCGAGAGCGGCCCGCCGCAATTCGTCGCTCCCGACTTCCTTAAGGCACGCGACTTGTCGCATTATCGGCAACCACTCCACGCAAACGGCAGGAGGTGTCATGTCTCTCGGAATCAGGCCCTTCGACCGCGGCCTGCATGATCTCGGGACCGGCGGCTACGCGTGGCTGCAACCCGATGGCGGCTGGGGCTGGAGCAACGCCGGGTTGATCGTGTCGGGGGACGAGGCGCTGCTTGTCGACACCCTGTTCGACGTCCGGCTGACGCGCGAAATGCTCGATGCAATGCGCGCCGCGGACCCTGCGGCGGCGCACATCGACACCCTCGTCAACACCCACGCCAACGGCGACCACTGCAACGGCAACGAACTCGTCGCGGACGCCGAGATCATCTCCTCCAGGGCGACCGCGGAGGAACTCGCCGACGACTCGCCCGAGCGCCTCGCGCAGATGATGCGGCTGGCGCCGGGCCTGGGCGAGGTGGGCGAGTTCCTGCAGCACTGCTTCAGTGATTTCGACTTCGAGAACATCGAGCAGACCTTGCCGACCCGCACCTTCAACGACACGCTGCAGGTCGCCTGCGGCGACAAGGACATCGCGCTGAAGCGGGTCGGGCCCTGCCACACCCGCGGCGACATCCTCGTTCACATTCCCGCCGACAGGCTGATGTTCACCGGCGACATCCTCTTCATCGAGGGCCACCCGATCCTCTGGGCCGGCCCCGTCGGCAACTGGATTGACGCCTGCGACTACATGCTCGGCCTGGATCTCGAGACCATCGTCCCGGGACATGGCCCCATCACGGACCATCGCGGGGTCCGGGCGGTGCGAGACTATCTCGTCTACGTGCGCAACGAGGCGCGAAAGAGGTTCGACGCCGACATGCCGATATTTGATGCCGCCATGGACATCTCCATGACGGACTACGACGCGTGGGGCGATGGCGAACGCATCGTCGTCAACGTCGCGACGCTCTACCGCGAATTCGGATACCCGGACCCCATCGTGGAACCGGCAGAGCTGTTCGCCCTGATGGCGAAAATCCACAAGGCGCGGCGCCATTAGTTGCGGGATCGTTTCGACCCGGTGTCGCTGGCCCTTCTGTAAAGCCTCAGACAGTGGCGCCTTGGGTGTCGCATACCTTGCAGCCAGCCAATTGGCGAGCTACCGGGCCGCTCGCTGCATCCGCTGTCACGACGTAATAAGATCGTAGACACCGTGATCAGCAGTGGCCCTCTCGGAGGCACACGGCCATGACCGATGGATGTGAGTATCGGTTTGTTATCGAGGCATACAGCCCGGATACCCTCCCCATGTCGCGCCTGGCCGAGTACATGGCTGCCTTGGCGCAGCTTCTTGGCAGGACCGATCGGGGCACTTCGTGGGCCTTGAACGCGGAAGCACGGTGTTAGTGCAACGAGTCGAGTTTGAGGCAGTCCCTGAAGTTCGAGATAGGCTCGACGCCTTATTGCGGATTTCTATGAGCTGGACGACGCTCCTCTCGGCGAGGTCGTCGAGAGGTTACGCGGCATCGAAGACAGCGGCTGGAAAGAGATCGAAGACCCGCTGACGGAACTTCGGAAGTTTCGCGGCACTGACGAAACTCTCTAATGGCGGTCTTCGACGCCACCGTCCTTTTGTGCTTTCTTGAACCCGATGCAGGGGTGCCAACTGACCCTGATACGAACAGTCCCAAATCGAACGCTAAGGCGCGCATCGACCATTTGATCGCAACCCTCGAAAGCCGACGTGAGACTATAGTCATTCTGTGGTATTGCGGCCACGGAGCGGCCCTCGCGGAGGCAAAGCTCTAGGTCGCGTCACACGAACGTCGCCAAGTCCTCCAATCCATACCGTTCCAGCACCGGAACCTCGGCATCCGGCGCCGGATAGCCGGCAATCAGCAGGAGATAGGGGCGTTCATCGCGCGGGCGGTCGAGCAGCGTATTCAGGAAACGCATGGGGCTCGGCGTGTGCGTCAGCGTCGCGAGTCCCGCATTGTGCAGCGCGGCGATCAGCAGCCCGGTCGCGATGCCCACCGACTCGGACGTATAGTAGTTCTTCAGGCGCTTCCCCTCCTCCTCTTCGCCGGCCGGGACGAATGCGAATCGGCGCAGGAACACGGCGATCAGCACCGGCGCCGTGGTGAGAAACGGCTTGCTGGCATCGGTTCCGAGGGGAGCAAGCGCGTCGAGCCACTCCTTCGTCGCGCGACGGCCATAGAACTCCCGCTCCTCGTGCTCGGCCGCTTCGCGGATGGCGGCTTTCTTCCCGGGATCCGTGACGACCACGAAGTGCCAGGGCTGACGGTGGGCGCCGCTCGGGGCGCTTCCGGCGGTCAGCAGCGCATGCTCGATGACATCGCCGGGGATTTCGCGGTCAGAAAAGTCGCGCACCGTGCGGCGACGGCGCATGAGCGCGTAGAACTCTTCGGCCCTGGCCTTCATATCGGCCACGGGGCGCTCCTCGAACGCGAGCGGCATGAATCCTTTCACGGGACGGCTCCGGACGGTGATAGCCCGCACGATTGTAGTTCTTCGAATCCCGCTGGTCCGAAACGGAAAACGTGGCTACGAAGCGGTTCCCCGTTTGGCGGCGATTTCTTCCGCGAGCGCCATGTAAGCCGTGGCCCCCGTCGAGCGCCGGTCGTAGAAGATCGCGGGAAGGCCGTGGCTCGGCGCCTCCGCGAGCCGCACGTTACGCGGGATCACGGTGCGGAATACCCGGTCGCCGAAGTGGTCGATCAACTGGCGGGACACTTCGACCGTGAGGCGAACGCGGGGGTCGTACATCGTCCGCAGCACTCCTTCGATCGCGAGATCCGGATTGCCGCGCTCGCGCGCGCCCTCCAGGGTGTCGAGCAATGCGACGAGGCCTTCGAGGGCGTAGTACTCGCACTGGGTCGGAATCAGCACGCCGTCCGCCGCCATCAGCGCGTTCAACGTCAGGACGTTGAGGGCGGGGGGACAATCGATGATGACATAGTCGAACCAGTGGGTTGCCGGCGCCAGGCTTTCGCGCAGACGCCCGACGCGGTCCTCTGCGGCCAGCAATTCGACTTCCGCCGCAGTCAGGTCCGCGTTGGAGGGCGCCAGGACGATCCCGGCCACGCATTCGAGCGCAATGTCTTCCAGCCCGGCCTCGCCCACAAGCCATTCGCAGGTCGATCTCTCCAGCGCCCCCTTGTCGATTCCGCAGCCTATGGTCGCGTTTCCCTGCGGGTCGAGATCGATCAGCAGCATGCGCGCCCCGGTCAGCGCGAGGGACGCCGACAGGTTGACGCTGGTGGTGGTCTTGCCGACCCCGCCCTTCTGGTTCGCGACCGCTATGACGTGCATGCGTCGTCCAGGCGCTGAACAGCCGTGATGTGCCGAGGCGGTTCGCCGTCGCCCACGACAACCGCTTCGGCGCGGCGGATCCGCCCCCCGGCGAAAGCGAGGCCTGCCAGGGAAGACGAAGACTGCAGCAATGCGCATCCCCCGGGCCGCAGGAGGTGCCGCGTCATCTCCCAGGCCTCCATTGGCTTCGCCACCGCGCGGGCCGTAACGGTGTCGAACAGCGAGTCGGGATTGAAGCCCCGGGCATCTTCCAGCACCACCTCGGCATTTTCGATCGCGAGTTCGATCAACGCCTGCCGCAAGAACCGCGCCTTCTTTTCGCTGCGCTCCACCAGGGTCACCCGCCACCGCGGTCCGGCGATCGCGAGCGGGATGCCCGGGAACCCGGCGCCGGAGCCCACGTCCGCAAGCCGCGTTCCTTCGATCCACGGCGCGAGGGACAGGCTGTCGGCGATATGCCGCGTTTCCAGGCGGTCCGCATCCCGACGGCTGACGAGGCTATAGGCGCGGTTCCAATGCCGGACGAGTTCGCTGAACGCATCGAGACGCATTCGAGCGCGCGCGTCGAGATTCACGCGGTCCGACGCGCTGCGCGCTCCCCGATGGGCTGGGGCTCTTCCCCGGGCCCTCCGTCGACCCGGGCGCCAAGCCGCTTCGCGTGGATCAGGAGCAGGGACAGGGCCGCAGGCGTGATCCCGGGGATCCGGGATGCCCGCGCGAGCGTCGCCGGCCTCGCCAGCGAGAGTTTTTCCTTCAGTTCGTTGGACAGCCCTTCGATGCTCTCGTAGTCGAGTCCGGCGGGCAAAACGACGCCCTCCTGTGCTTTGACCTTCGCGATCTCTCGATCCTGGCGCTTGATGTAGCCGTCGTACTTCGCCTGGATCTCCGCCTGCTCGAGGGCTAACGCGGGAATGTCCGCATCCACCGCATCGACGGCCACGAGGTCCGCCGCCGTCACCGCGGGACGCTTGAGATAGTCGAGAAGATTCGTTTCCTTCGCGACGGCTTCTCCGCATCGGGCCTCCAGTCGCGCAGCGAGTTCGCTGCCCGGGGCCAGGGATGTGGCTCTCAGGGCGGCGGCGGCCCCGCCTATCGCGTCGCGCTTCGCGACGAACCTGCGCCAGCGGTCTGCGTCCACCAGGCCCAACTCCCTCGCAACAGGCGTCAATCGGAGATCCGCGTTGTCCTGGCGCAGTCGCAGCCGATACTCCGCGCGACTGCTGAACATGCGGTACGGCTCGTTCGTGCCGAGGGTGACAAGGTCGTCAACGAGGACGCCAAGATACGCTTCGTGCCTCTGCGGCGTCCACGGATCGCCGCCCGCCACCTGGCGCGCGGCATTCAGCCCCGCCAGCAACCCCTGGGCCGCCGCCTCCTCGTAGCCCGTGGTGCCGTTGATCTGGCCTGCGAAATACAGCCCCGAAACGGCCTTCGTCTCAAGCGATGGCTCGAGCCCGCGCGGGTCGAAGAAATCGTACTCGATGGCATAGCCGGGCCGGGTGATCCGCGCCTGTCCGAAGCCCTCGATGCTTCGGACCAGCGCGAACTGCACTTCGAAAGGCAGGCTGGTGGATATGCCGTTGGGATAGAGCTCGTGCGTGTCGAGGCCTTCCGGCTCGACGAAAATCTGGTGCGAGCTTCGGTCGGCGAACCGCACCACCTTGTCCTCGATGGACGGGCAATACCGAGGCCCGACTCCCTCGATTTCCCCGGCGTACATGGGCGAGCGGTCGAGTCCGCCGCGGATGATCCGGTGCGTCGTCGCGTTCGTGGCGGCGATGTGGCACGCCACCTGGCGCGGATGCTCGCTCCCATCCGAGACGAAAGACATGGTCGGGCAGGGCTCGTCACCCCACTGCGGTTGCATGCGGGCGAAGTCAACGGTGTCGCCGGCGATCCGCGGCGGGGTTCCGGTCTTGAGCCTGTCCACGGCGAACGGCAGGGCGCGCAAGCGGGCGGCGAGGGCGTTCGAGGCAGGATCTCCGGCGCGGCCGCCGGCGTGGCTCTCAAGGCCGATATGGATGCGTCCACCAAGAAACGTTCCCGTCGTCAGCACGACCGCAGGCGCGGAGAACGCGAGGCCCATCGCCGTGAGAACGCCCTCGACACGGCCCTTTCGGATATCGATGTCGACGACCGACTGCTGGAATATGGCGAGATTCTCCTGCGCCTCCAGCATCCCGCGAATCGCATTGCGGTAGAGGGTGCGGTCCGCCTGGGCGCGCGTCGCCCGCACCGCCGGCCCCTTGCTCGCATTGAGCGTACGGAACTGGATTCCGGCAGCGTCCGTCGCCAGCGCCATCGCGCCGCCCATCGCATCGATCTCTCTCACCAGGTGGCTCTTGCCGATGCCGCCTATCGCGGGATTGCAGGACATCTGCCCAAGGGTCTCGATGCTCTGGGTCAATAGCAGCGTGCGGGCACCCGTCCTCGCGGCCGCGAGCGCGGCCTCGGTGCCGGCGTGTCCGCCGCCGACAACGATGACGTCGTAGGTTTCGCTATGGAGTGTCATGGGTGCCTGTCCACTGCCAGCATGTAGCTTATTTCCCTATGCAGAAGCTGGCAAAGATTTCCCCCAGGAGGTCGTCGGGCGAAACGCGTCCGACGATGAGTCCAAGGTGTTCGTGGGCCTCTCGCAGGTCTTCGGCAACCAGCTCGCCCTGATTGGCCCCCAGGCGTTCAGCGGCTGCGGCCAGCGCCTCGCCGGCACTGCCAAGCGCATCCAGATGCCGCGCCCGCGCCGTGAATAGCCCTTCGCCCGCCCGGTATCCGGCCGCATGCTGAATTTCCTTCGCAAGAGCATCGATACCGTCCCCGGTCAGCGCCGAGATGCGCACGACGCCCGGCGAGAGGCGACCGGTCGTCCGTCCCCTCAAGTCCGCCTTGTTCCTGGCGATGATCGTTGTAGCGGTCGCATCGGTCATCCCGCATGCCCCCGGTTTCTCCCCAATGCCCCCCGAGGTGTCCCGGTCGTCCTCCACCCAAAGGATGACATCCGCCATTGCCATCGCGCGGCGCGCGCGGTTGACGCCCTCTGTCTCCACGGCATCGCCTGTTTCCCGCAGGCCCGCGGTGTCGACCACGCGCACGGGCATGCCGTCGAGGTCGAAGTCAGCATCCAGCGTATCCCGCGTCGTTCCAGGCACGTTCGTGACAATGGCGCGGTCCTCTCCGGAAAGCCGGTTCAGCAGACTCGACTTTCCGACGTTCGGCGCGCCCGCGATAACGACGTTCAGGCCGTCCTGCAAAAGCGCCCCCTGGCGAGCGTCGGCGCGCAAGGCCGAGAGGCGGTTTCGCACCGCTTCGAGCCTGTCTCCGACATCCGACTCGGAAAGGAAATCGATCTCCTCGTCCGGAAAGTCGATCGCGCCCTCGCAGAAGACGCGCAGTTCGAGAAGCTCGCGCGCGATTTCATGCACGCGCTTCGAGAACGCGCCCGACAGGGATCGCAGCGCGCCCCTCGCCGCCTGGCGCGTGGCGCTGTTGACGAGATCGAGCACCGCCTCCGCCTGCGCCAGGTCCATCTTGCCGTTGACGAACGCCCGCTGCGTGAACTCGCCCGGTTCCGCACGCCGGGCGCCGAGGGACAGCGCCCGTTCAAGCAGCATGTCGAGCACCACCGGGCCGCCGTGTCCCTGCAGCTCCAGCACGTCCTCGCCGGTCAATGACTGCGGCTCTTCGAACCGGATCGCTATGCCGCGGTCAAGCGCCTCGCCGCCAGAGTCCCGAAAATCACAATAGACCGCACTGCGAGGCGCGAGCTTCCTGCCGGTCAACGCCTGCGCGATTTCCCGAGCCAGGGGCCCGGATACGCGCACGATGCCCACGCCGCCCCGCCCTGGGGCCGTTGCGACCGCAGCTATGGTGTCGACAGTCGGCATGGCGCACGCCACACGGTCAGGCGCTTTCCGCCTTCTCCATTCGATAGTTCGTGAACCACTGCTGCGCCATGGACAGGAGGTTGTTCACCAGCCAGTACAGCACGAGGCCCGCCGGGAAGAACATGAACAGCACCGTGAACATGATCGGCATCATCTTCATCATGCGCGCCATCATGGGATCCGGCGGCGTCGGGCTGAGCATTTGCTGCGCATACGTCGAGATGCCCATCAGGATCGGCAGGATGAAGAACGGGTCCATGGCAGAGAGATCGTGGACCCAGCCGAAGAACGGCGCCTGCCGCAGTTCGACGCTCTCGTAGAGCACCCAGTACATCGCGATCAGCACCGGCATTTGCAGCAGCATGGGCAGACAGCCGCCCAGCGGATTCGCCTTTTCCTTTTTGTACAGTTCCATCATCTCCTGCGAGAGCTTCTGGCGGTCACCCGCGTGGCGCTCCTGCAGGCGCTTCATCTGCGGCGCGAGCTTGCGCATTTTCCCCATCGACTTGTAGCTGGCATGAGACAGCGGATAGAGGATCAGCTTGATCACGAGCGTCATCAGGATGATCGCCACGCCCCAGTTCTGCGCGAACGACTGGATGATCTCAAGCAGGCGGAAGAGGGGCACCGCCAACCACCAGAGGAACCCGTAGTCCACGGTGAGATTCAGGTTCGGCGCAATCTCTTCCAGGCGGGCCTGGTCCTTCGGACCCGCATAGAAGCCCGCGCCCGCTATCGCCCTCGTGCCCGGCGCAACGGTGAACGCGGGACCCGTGAAGCCGAAGATATAGGTCCCGTCGCCGCCGCGATTGGGATAGCCATAGTAGGTGTTGCGGTGGTCCGGGTCCGCAACCCAGGCGCTCAGGAAGTAGTGCTGCAGCATCGCGATCCAGCCGCCCCTCACCTCCGCGCGAAGCTCCTCGTCCTCGAGATCTTCGAAGTCCACCTTGTCGTAGCGCGAGTCGTCGGTCGTGAGCGCGGCGCCCAGATAGGGCCTCGGGCCGAGCGTGAACCCCTGCCCGGCTTCCGGTCGCATCGCATCCCGCTTGAGTTGGGCGAACAGGTTCACCGTCATCGGCCGCGCGCCCTGGTTGTCGATCTCGTATTCGAGTTCGACGTAGTACGAGGCGGGGTCGAACAGGAAGCGTTTCTCCACGTAGACGCCATCCTCTTCGTGGCGCAACACGACTTCCTCCGGCCGCTCCTCTATCCGGTAGGACTTCAGCGCCGAGGTGTAGCGGGGTCGCCCGGAACGCGAGTCGATGCCATCCGGGCCCGCAAGCCCGCTCTGGGCGATGTAGGTGTGGTCCGCGCGGCGGTCGAGCAGCACAAACGGGTTGTCCGGCTGGTCGAGGCTGACCGGATACTGCGGCAAGCGGACGCCGACGATGTCCCCGCCGAGCGGATCGATCCAGGCTGTCATCGTCGGTGTCGACACCTCGATCAGGCGGGCGCGTTCCGCCGCAGGGTCTACTGCATCCGCCGGTTCCAGGGCGTCCGCAACGGCTGTCGGCTCGGGCACATCGAAGTCGTAATCGGATGGTTCATCAACTTCCGCAGGCGTTTCCGGCAATGCCCCCAGCTCTTCAACCGCGGGGGCTTCCGCCGGTTTTGGTGCCGGTCGGCCGTAATCCTCGTGCCAGGTAAGTATGAGCAGGTACGCAGTGATGCCGAGCGCGACGAGGAGAATGATGCGCTGGATCTCGGTGCTTGGCAGGTTCAGGTTCACGACGGGCGCTCTCCTGTTGGGCCCGGCCCGCCGGATCTCAAGTCGCGAGGCGGCACCGGGTCATGGCCGCCGGGCGCCCACGGATGACACCTGCCGATGCGCTTTAGCGCCAACCATCCGCCGACAAACGGGCCATGCAGCCTGATCGCCCGCATTGCATAGGCGGAGCAGCTCGGGTAGTAGCGGCAGCACGGCGGAAACAGCGGGCTGATGACGAGACGATACGCGTGCAGCATGCCGATCAGCGCCTTCCTGATCGCCGCGGGCGCGTGGATGTTCCTGGTTTCTTGCACAATCTCTCCCAAAGTTCATCCGCTGCCCGCCGGACCTGGGCTGCATCGATTGCCCGACCGTCGCTGCGGCGGGTAACAACGATCACGATGTCGCAATTCGGCAACCTCCCGCGAACGCGCCGGAACGATTCGCGTATGTTGCGTTTCGCCCGGTTGCGGTCGACGGCGCGTCGCAGCGCTCTTCGCGGCGCGACGATTCCAAGCCGCGAGGCGCACATTCTATTCTCAGCGGCGATGAGGCGTAACGGGCCGCTGCGAAGACGGCGACAAGGCCTTGTGAAAACGCGATCAAATTCCGCCTTGCGGGTAAGCCGCGCTTCGGGCGGGAAACGATTGTCGCCCTGTTCCGGAGTGGATGTCATCGCGCGTCGCGGCCCCTGACCGGATGACCGCAGCCGAAGTTGGTCGCTAGACCGACAGCCTTTTCCGGCCTTTCGCCCGGCGAGCCGCCAACACCTTGCGACCACCACGCGTCGCCATGCGGGCGCGGAAACCGTGCGTTCGTTTGCGCTTGATCACGCTTGGCTGAAATGTTCTTTTCATCAGGCGCTTGCGGTGGATTGGAAACGGGCGGGCGATTGTAGGTAACTCGCGCTCCGGCTGTCAATTTCCATGAATTCGGTCGGCCTTTCGGGCAACACGTCTTCCACCCCCGTCCAAGCCCGCCTGTGGCTCTGTCGGTCTGGCCGCGGGCGCCGCAAGCCCGACAGCGTGTTAGCGCCATGAAACCCGTCGGCCCTTCCTTGATCAGCACTACGTGCCGTCTTGCGGCGCACGCCGCTAGCTGTCGAATAGCGCCTGCTGCACCAAGTCGCAAAGCACGTGGCCAATGACGATATGCACTTCCTGGATGTGCTGCGTGCTCTGCGCCGGGACCACGATGCACGGGTGCGACGCGCCTCGCAGGTCGCCGCCATCTGCTCCCGTAAACCCGATCACCGCGATGTCCATCTCCGCCGCCCGCCGGGCGGCTCTCAGCACGTTGGGGGACCGGCCGCTGGTCGTGATCGCCAACAGCACGTCGCCCGGCCGGCCGAGCCCTTCCACCTGGCGCTCGAAAACGCTCTCAAAACCGAAATCGTTTGCTGCGGCGGTCAGAAAGGACGTATCGGTGGTCAGGGCTACGGCGGCGAGGGGCGGCCGTGCAAACGCCTTGTCCAGCACATTGACGAACTCCGCCGCGATGTGCTGGCAGTCCGCGGCGCTGCCTCCGTTGCCGCAGAGCATGAGCTTGTTGCCATTCTCAAACGCGGCGCCGACGATCCGCGCCGCCTCGAGGATGCTGGCCTGGCACTCGAGAAGCGCCCCTTTCTGGGCCTGGATCGCGCCCCGAAAATGTGCCTGGAGGCGCTCTGCCTGGGGCTCTTTCATGCCGACTCCTCGCGGCGCAGGATTTCCTCGATGCGATTCGCGGCATCGAGAAGGTTCTCGACCACGTAGTCTGCGCCCTCCTGCGTCCCTTCGCCATCGCGCGCCGATCGCACGAGAAAGGTCCGCGCCGAGACGGCGCGGCCCAGGCCGATATCGCTTCCCTTGTCGCCAATGACAAAACTCCGGGTCGGGTCGAAGCCGAGCTCCGCTCTCGCCCGGAGCACGAGGCCCGGCTTCGGCTTGCGGCAATCGCAGCCTCGGTCCGGATGACAGGTGCAGCAGTAAATCCCGTCCAGCTCGACGCCCTGGGCCTCGAGCAGTTCTTCCATGCGAAGGTTGACCGCCCGCAACTGCGCCGGGTCGAAATACCCCCGGCCGATGCCCGACTGGTTCGTCACTATTGCGAGCCCGAGCCCGAAGGAACGCATGCGCGCCAGCCCCTTTGCGGCACCCGGCAGGATTTTCACTCCCGCCGGATCGGCCAGATAGCCCCGGTCCGCGATCACGGTTCCGTCCCGATCCAGCAGCGCTGCCCGGGCATACGGCGTTGCCATCAGCGCCCTCGACGCAATATCCGAACCGGCAGTATGTCGGACTTCCCGCACCAGCGGCAACATCGCCCGGGAGGGCGGCGGTTCGACGCGACAGGTCCCGCTCTGGTAAAAATAGCGGTCAGCCAGAGGGAGAGTTGTGAGCATGTTGCCGAAGTCCGTAATCATCAACGACGACACGATGCGCGAGGGCCTGCAGATCGAGCGCGCCGACATTCCGGTCGATGACAAGCTCAGGCTCCTCGATGCCCTGGGCGAGACCGGCGCCAAATGGGTCTCGATCGGCTCGTTCGCGCATCCGAAGTGGACGCCGCAAATGGCGTGCATCGACGAGATTGCCGAGCGCTTTGTGCCGAAACCCGGCGTCAAGTACACCGCGGCGGTATTCAACAAGGTGGGTTTCGAGCGCGCCGACAAGTACTACCCGAAGATAAACGTACGGAGCAGGCGCGGCTTCGGCACCAGCGTGGAGCTTTGCGACACCTTCGCGCGACGCAACTACAACCGCAGCCAGGCGCAGCAGATCGCCGCCATGGATGACACGATCGCCGCCGCGAAGAAGGCGAACGCCGACCATGGCTCCATCGGCATCGGGAACCCCTTTGGCTCGAACTTCGAGGGTCCCTTCTCCCTGCAACAGCGCATGGACCTGTTGCAACACATGATCGACAAGTGGCGCGCCGCCGGCATTCCCGTGACCCGCTGTTCGTTCCTGGAAGCCATGGGCTGGAACCTGCCGCACGAAGTGCGGGACACGATCCTTGCAATTCGCGAGCGTTGGCCGGAGATCACCGACTTTCACATGCACCTGCACAACACCCGCGGGCTCACGATGGCGAGCTACTACGAAGCGCTGCAGCTCGGGGTGCGCGAATTCGACACGTCCATCGGCGGCATGGGTGGCTGCCCGTACTGCGGCAACGGGCGCGCCGCCGGCCACCTGCCGACGGAAGACTTCGTCGATCTCTGCCACGAGATGGGCATCGAGACGGGCTACAAGCTCGACAAGCTCATCGAAGCGGCGGCTATCGCCGAAGAAGTCGTCGGCCATCCCCTTTGGGGACACGTTTCGAAGGCCGGACCCCGACCCCGGGGGGACGCGGTGTATCCGCGCGAAATGCCTTTCGTGGAAACTCTCGCAGAAGCGGCCCACTTCCGAAATGGCCCGGGCGTCTACGAGGGGCAGATCGCCCCCTGGCGATCGAGCGACGCCTTGCGCCAATAGAGTCCGCTTCACCGCGAAATCGCAGGGAACCACACCAGATGGCGGTAATCGAGTCGCGGCTGGACGTCCGTTCCGACGCCTACCGCGAGAATCGCGAGCGCATGCTCGATGCGCTGGCACAGCTCGACGGGCTTTACGAGGAAGCGGCGCAGGGCGGTGGCGAAGAGGCCAGGGCCCGCCTTCGGTCGCGCGATAAGATGCCGTTGCGCGAACGCATCAGCCTCGTGCTCGACCGCGATTCTCCGTTTCTCGAGATCAGCCCCCTGGCCGCCTGGCGCTCGAACTATGCGGTGGGTTCCGGGTTCATAGTCGGCATCGGCGTCATCGAGAACACGGAATGCGTGATTCTCGGCCATGATCCTTCGGTTCGCGCGGGAGCGTTCAACCAGTTCAACTCCAAGAAGCTCATGCGCGGGCTGGAAATAGCCCGCCAGAACCGGTTGCCGTACGTGCAGTTCGTCGAATCCGCGGGAGCGGACCTGCGAGGAGAAGGCGGTCGCAGCGACCCCGAGGCATCGATTCGGCGCGAGATCACCCACTTTGCCGAGTCCGGCAGGCTCTTCTACGAAATCACCGAGCTCTCAAAGCTGCGAATCCCCACGATCTCCGTCGTGTTCGGCGCTTCCACCGCCGGCGGCGCCTACCAGCCCGGCATGAGCGACTACAACATCTTCATCAAGGGACAATCGAGGGTCGCCCTCGGTGGCCCGCCGCTGGTGAAAATGGCGACCGGCGAAGACGCCGACTACGAGGATCTCGCCGGCGCCGACATGCACACCCGCACCTCCGGCCTCGGCGACTACCTTGCGCAGGACGAACTCGACGGCATACGCATGTGCCGCGAAGTCGTCGCGCATCTCAACTGGCGCAAGCTCGGGCCCGGTACCACGATGCCCGCCGACGACCCCGTCTACGATCCGGAGGAGTTGCTCGGCATCGTCAATGAGAACCTCCGCGTCCCCTTCGATATGCGGGAAGTGATGGCGCGGGTCGTTGACGGGTCCCGTTTCGAGGAGTTCAAACCTCTATATGGCCCCACGCTGGTCACGGGCTGGGCCTCCGTCAACGGGTATCCGGTTGGCGTTCTCGGCAACAACGGGCCGCTCATGTCGGAGTCCTCCGAAAAGGGCGCGCAGTTCATCCAGCTCTGCAACCAGATCGATGTGCCCATGCTGTTCCTGCACAACATCACCGGCTTTATCGTGGGGACGGACTTCGAGCACCAGGGGATCACCAAGCACGGGTCCAAGATGATCAACGCGGTGGCCAATTCCACGGTGCCGCACCTATCGATCATCGTCGGCGCTTCCTACGGCGCCGGGAATTACGGCATGAGCGGTCGCGCATACGGGACTCGGTTTTCCTACACCTGGCCGACCGCGAAGATCGCGGTCATGGGCCCGAAGCAGATGGCTGGCGTCATGACCATCGTCCAACGGGCGGCGGCGGAGCGGCGCGGGCTCGCGTTCGACGAAGCGGCCAATGAGCGACGCGCCGAGACGGCGGAATTCTGGGCGGAAGAACGCTCAAAGGGTCTTTACGCGACTTCCCGCGTCGCGGACGACGGAATGATCGACCCCCGGGACATGCGCACGGTCGCAACCATGTCGCTTTCCGCCTGCCACAGCAACAAGGTCGAAGGGACCAAGGAATTCGGCACGTGGCGGATGTAGAAGCGGTCAAACCAATCCGGCGGCTACTGATCGCCAATCGAGGCGAGATCGCGAGACGCATTCAGCGCACCGCCCACGATATGGGGATCGACACCGTCGCGGTGTACGCTGACAGCGATGCCGGCGCGCCGTTCGTGCGCGAGGCCGACGTCGCAATCGCCCTGCACGGAACGCTCCCCGGGGAGACATACCTTGACGCGGCAAAGGTGCTCTCCGCCTGCGCGCGGGCGGGCGCCGACGCCGTCCACCCCGGCTACGGATTCCTGTCCGAGAACGCCGAGTTCGCAAAACGTGTTGTGAAAGCGGGCCTGCGGTGGGTCGGACCGTCCGGGGAGGCGATAGCCGCGGTGGGCGACAAGCTCGCAGCCAAGGCGCTGATGCGGCAGTTGGGAGTGCCCACCCTGCCGGCGACAGAAGTGGACGACACGAACCTGGCGGCCGCCGCTCGGCAGATAGGCTTTCCGGTGCTCGTCAAGGCCGCCGCCGGCGGTGGCGGACGAGGAATGCGAATCGTGCAGGCGGGCGAAGACATCGCCGAGGCCGTCGCCTCCGCGAAGCGCGAGTCCCTCGCTGCTTTCGGCGACGATACGGTGTTTCTCGAGCGCTGGCTCACGAAACCGCGGCATGTCGAAGTCCAGATTCTCGGCGACGGCCACGGCAACCTCGTTCACCTTTTCGAGCGCGAATGCTCCATTCAGCGGCGCCACCAGAAGATCATTGAAGAAGCGCCTTCCCCGGCCGTCGACGCGGCGCTGCGCGCAAGGATGGGAGAAGCGGCACTATCGGTGGCACGGAAGATTGGCTACACCTCCGCAGGCACGGTGGAGTTTCTTCTGGACGGCGGCGAGTTCTGGTTCCTGGAGGTCAATACCCGCCTGCAGGTCGAGCACCCCGTAACGGAAATGGTCACGGGCCTCGACATCGTGCGAGAACAGCTCCGGATCGCCGAGGGCGAACCGCTGGATTTCACCCAGGAAGACCTCTCCCTGCGAGGTCACGCCATCGAAGCGCGGCTGTACGCGGAAGATCCTGCAAGCGATTTTCTTCCCGCAGGGGGATCCGTGCTCGAGTGGCAACCCGACGAAACGACGAGCGCGCGGTTCGACTCCGGCATCGAGTCCGGCAGCGACATCAGCGTCGACTTCGACCCGATGATCGCAAAGGTCATTGTGGCGGCACCCACTCGCCGCGAGGCGGCAAGCCGACTCGCAAGGACGCTGGAAAGAACGCGTCTGCAGGGCGTGACCAACAACCGGGACTTTCTCGTGGCCGCCCTGCGCACTCCCGCGTTTCTGAGTGGCGACACCACGACGGACTTCATCGAACGCGTCGGCCCGGACCCCAGGCGCACCTTGTCGACGCTGGAAACGCACCACGCCCTGGTTGCGGCGACGATTTACGGTCAGGCCCGCCAGCGTGCCGAGGCGAAGGTCCTGCAGAACCTGCCGAGCGGCTGGCGCAATTCCCCGATGCCGCCGCAATCCGCATGTTTCCGAATCGGCGATATCGAAACCAACGTCGATTACCGCCCCCGGCGGGACGGCACCTACGATTTCACCATCGAAGAGGATTCCCATCACGTCACTGTCTTCAGCCAGGATACGGACGGCGTTGACGTCGAAGTGGATGGTCGCCGTTTCCAGGCGGCGGTCCGCCGGCACGCCGACCGCTGGTTGTTGCACGGTCCCGACGGCGACGTCGATATCGTCGAGGTGCCGCGATTCCCGACCGGCGCCCTGGCGACAGTCGCAGGGGGGCTCATCGCTCCGATGCCGGGCAATGTCACCAGCGTCCGGGTGACCCGGGGCGATTCCGTCAGCCGGGGCCAACTGCTGTTGACCCTGGAGGCGATGAAGATGGAACACCGGATAACCGCGCAGAGAGCGGGCAAGGTTGCGCGAATCCTTGTGCAGCCCGGAGACCAGGTAGACAACGGTGCACTGCTGGCAGTGCTGGAGGATGAACGATGACGACAGAGGCCACACTGTACGAGGTAAGGAATGGCGCGGCGTGGATCACGCTGAATCGACCGGAGAATCGAAATGCGCTGTCCGCCGTGCTCGTTTCCGAACTCCACGAGCACCTGATGGCCGCTGACGGGGACGCTTCCGCGCGCTGCATCGTCATCACCGGCGCTGAACCGGCTTTCTGTTCCGGCGCCGATCTGAAGAGTCCCCCGGGGCAAATGATTCGAGGCCGCCGATCAGTGCCGTACCTCAAGGTGCTCACGGCGATCATGGAGAGCCCCAAACCCGTCATCGCCGCCGTGAATGGCGCGGCTTTCGCCGGCGGGCTGGGACTCGTCGGTGCCGCTGACATCGTAATCGCCGTCGAGGATGCCCGGTTCGCGTTTAGCGAGGTGCGAATTGGGGTGATTCCGGCCGTCATCTCGGTGGTATGTATCCCCAAGCTGGGAACTCACCACGCGATGAGGCTGTTTCTCACAGGTGAGCGGTTCACCGGCGCACAAGCAGTCGAGATGGGTCTGGCGCACCGCGCGGTGCCAAAGGACAAGCTGCTTGACGCGGTCAATGAGGATATCTCGATGATCAGCCTGGGCGGGCCGAACGCCGTACCGGAGTGCAAAAGGCTGGTGCGCCGCATACCAGCGCTGTCCATGGAGGAAGGTTTCGAAGATGCCTCCATGTGGAGCAGCCGCATGTTCGGCTCCGACGAAGCAGCCGAGGGGATGGCTGCGTTCCGGGAGAAACGCGACGCCGCCTGGGTCACCACCAATAAGAACAAGAAATAGAATTGAAAGATAAACGATTGTTGCTGTTGTTGGGGTAGCCCGTCTCTGTGGAAATCACCTCCAACCGGTTCTCGTTGTAGGAAATTTCCTACGCGGTTTCGTGTGACATTCCCCTTTGGAATAGCTGCATTTTCCGGTATGGAGCGGGGTAAAAGTCGCCGCTGAAATTTATCCACAGGTTGTTCCGTGGGAGTTCACAGCTTTTTCCATTCGGGTCGTCCTGAGAGGGTGGAAGACGCCGATCCGAAATGAATTTAACATATTCTTTTAATTTAATTTTTCCTGTTGTATGGAAGTTTTTTTGCTGTTTCGTGTACCGGACGGTTGCCTTCATGCTTAGAATGGACGCCGACAAGAAAATTTCTGCGGGGCGGGGGAATTTCCGTGGTGGCGGTGGTTTGGGAGGAGTGTTTGGGCGGGCTGGTCGAGGAGTTGAGTTCGCATGACTACAATACGTGGATTCGCCCCTTGCAGGCGCGGGTCGATGATTCAAGGCTGACCATCCTCGCGCCGAACCGCTACGTGCGCGAGAGAGTCCGGGAAAGATACCTCGGACGGATCGTTGAACTGGTCGAATGGCACGGCGAACCGGGGAGTCCGCTTTCGGTCGAACTTGAAGTTGGGAGTGGCGACCAACAGGCCGGGGCGCCACTGCGAGCAGAGCGAGACAACCACGAGGAAGCGCTCAACAAGATCTTCACCTTCGACACCTTCGTCAAGGGGATCTCGAACGAAATGGCGGTGGCGACTGCGGACTATGTCGCCAAGAATCCGGGAAAAACCTACAACCCCCTGCTTCTCTACGGCGGGGTGGGACTGGGCAAGACGCATTTGATGCACGCGGTGGGCAACGAGGTCTTGCGCCGTTCTCCCAGAACCCGGGTCATCTACCTGCATTCACAGGCGTTCGTCCAGGAGATGGTGAGAGCGTTGCAAACGGGCACCATGCAGGCGTTTACGCAATATTATCGAAAGGCCGATATCCTGCTCATCGACGACATTCAGTTCTTTGCCCACAAAGCGCGTTCCCAAGACGAATTCTTCCATGTTTTCAATGGCTTAATTGAGAAACGCAGGCAAATGGTGTTGACCTGTGATCGTTATCCGCGCGACATCGAGGGCCTGGAGGAACGCCTGAAGTCTAGGTTTGTCTGCGGGGTTTCGGCGGAAGTGGATCCACCGGACCTGGAAACGCGGGTGGCGATTCTGAAGAAGAAGGCGGAAATCGAGGGCTATGAACTCGAT
This sequence comes from Pseudomonadales bacterium, assembly GCA_963668365.1. Taxonomy (GTDB): domain Bacteria; phylum Pseudomonadota; class Gammaproteobacteria; order Pseudomonadales; family Azotimanducaceae; genus VXNE01. Next base: position 802,697 of record OY764266.1, on the reverse strand, counting down.
GACGAAGTGGCGTTTTTCGTCGCCGACCATATTCGATCCAACGTTCGCGAGCTCGAAGGGGCGCTGCGCAGGATTCATGCGTATGCCAGCTATACGGGTTTGCGCGTCAACGTCGAGCAGGCCAGGGAAGCTTTGCGGGACTTGTTGGCGATCCATGATCGGCAGATCAGCATCGACAACATCCAGACGGTGGTTGCCGAGTACTACAAGATCAAGAAGTCGGATCTGCTGTTGCGACGCAAGACGCGGACGATAGCCAGGCCGCGGCAGATGGCCATGTATCTCACCAAGGAATTGACGAAGCACTCGCTGCCGGAAATAGGCGAGGCGTTCGGTGGCCGCGATCACACTACCGTGCTCCATGCCTACCGAAGAATTGCGGAACTGAAGCAGAGCAGTAGCGACATTGCGGAGGATTACCGCAATCTCAGTCGGAGGCTGATGAGTTAGTGTCGGCGCATTACACCAGGAACGAAGCATGAAATTCAGCACTGACCGAGGCACATTGCTGAGGGCCCTGTCCATGGTTGCGGGGGTCGTGGAGCGGCCGCAGCAGACCCAAGTGATACTTCCAGTCCTGTCCCACCTCCTTTTCGACTGCAGCGAAGACGGTCTGTCGATCACGGGGACGGATCTCGAGGTCGAACTGAACGTGCGCGTGCGCGAGGGGGTTGAAGTACAACAACCGGGCCGCGCCACTTTGCCGGGCCGTAAGCTGGCGGAGATATGGCGGTCGCTGCAGGAGCAGTTGCCGGTCACGGTGGAGATGGCTGACCAGGCGACCGTGCGATCGGGCCGGAGCCGGTTCCTGCTTGCGACCTTGCCGTCCGAAGAGTATCCGGAAATGGAGACGGGAGGAGAAGGCGCCACCGAACTTTCCGTGGCGCCGGGAGACTTGCGGCGCCTGGTGGACCAGACCAGCTTCGCCATGGCGCAACAGGATGTGCGCTACTACCTGAACGGGTTGTTGCTCGAGGTGACCGACAGCCATATCCGGGCGGTTGCGACCGACGGGCACCGGTTGGCGATGTGCACCGTGCCGGGAGGTGCCGAGGGAACTGATCGCGTGCGTGCGATCATTCCTCGAAAAGGCGTCGTGGAGCTCGGTCGTCTGTTGGCCGACGCGGAAGAGCAGGTGGAACTGTCGGTGGGGGCGAATTACCTGCGGGCCATGCACGGGGGATACACCTTGACGACAAAGTTGGTGGAAGGACAGTTCCCCGACTACATGAAGGTCATTCCAGAGGTTGGGGCGCGTCAGCTTTCCGGTGATCGCGATACTCTGCGGCAGTCTTTCCAAAGGGCGGCGATTATCGGCAGCGACCGGCGCAGTGTTGCTCCCCTGGTGCGACTCGCGGTCGAACAGGATCGTCTGGTCGTGAAGGCGAACAACGCGGAAACACAAGAAGAAGCAGAAGAAGAGATATCCGTCGACTACCAGGGAGATGCGTTCGAAATCGGCTTCAACGTCGATTACCTTCAGGACGTCCTGGGAGCGGTCGATACGGAAGATGTGCGTATTTCCATATCCGACAATGGCGGAAGCGCCCTGATAGAAACCGGCGGCGCGGAAGAGTCCGTGTTCGTAGTCATGCCGATGCGCCTATGACGACGTGATCGTCGAGCGCCTCGAGCTCAGAAACTTCCGAAACATCGCGGTCGCAACACTCGAACTGTCGCCGCATTTCAACTTCCTGATCGGCCCGAATGGGGCCGGCAAGACGGTGGTGCTCGAGGCGCTTCACCTTCTTTTGCGCGGCCGATCCTTCAGATCGCGAAGGGTATCGTTTCTTGTTCGGCACGGAGAGCTAGGCCTGGCCGTGCAGGCGCTGTGTAGAGATCCTGTCCGGGGCCGCGAACAGATTTCGTTGTCGAAGGATCGGGCGAGTCGCACCGACATGCGGGTGAACGAAGAACCCATCAAAAAAACGTCCGCAGTTGCCGGACTGCTGCCGCTGCAGCTCTTGCTGCCGGACCTCGCGGACCTGGTATTTGGCGAACCGCGGGGACGGCGTCAGTGGCTGGACTGGGGAGCGTTTCACGTGAAACACGACTACATCGGGACGTTGCGTCGCTATATGCGGGCTTTGCGCCAACGCAATGCGCTGTTGCGAAGCGGAGATTCCCGAACCCTCGATACCTGGACGGATCGCATGATCGAGATGGGAGAAGTCGTGGTCGAAACGAGGACGGAGTACGTTCAGACGGTAAACGACGAGGTTATTTCCTGTGTAGAGGCCCTGGCGCCCGGGCTGGACATTCGAGTGGGCCACTATCCTGGATTTGAGGGCGATTCTTTCGCGGAAGTGGTAGGCGCGCATACCCTTGGCGATGTAAAATTGGGCTTCACGCAAGTTGGACCGCACCGGGCGGACGTAAGGCTCGAAGCGGACGGCAACGCGGCCGCCGGCGTGCTATCTCGCGGCCAAGGTAAGCTCGTGGCGAGCGCCATGAGGATCGGTCAGGCCAGAGGGTTGTTAACCAACCAGTCCCGGCCAAGCCTGTTTTTGATCGATGACGTGTGGACGGAGCTGGACGACGATCACAGTGCGCGATTTATGCGGCTTCTGGACGGAATGGAGTGTCAGATCCTGGCGACATCAACGCATGAGCCCGTGGCGGCACGCAGCGTTTCGGCGGATAGGGTGCGCGTGTTTCACGTGAAACACGGGCAGATTGCTCCCGCCGCCGACCCAGCCGAATAGGCTCCGAAATGGCCTCTGACCCGACAAAGTACGACTCCGAAAACATCAAGGTATTGCGCGGTCTCGACCCGGTGCGCAAGCGCCCGGGCATGTATATCGGGGATACCGACGACGGCACCGGCCTGCATCACATGGTGCAGGAACTCGTCGATAACTCGATCGACGAGGCGCTCGAAGGTTATTGCGACGAAATCAGGGTGATCCTCCATCCCGGGGAGGCGGTGACGGTAACCGACAATGGGCGCGGCATTCCGGTCGATATTCACTCGGAAGAAGGCGTATCCGCGGCCGAAGTCATCATGACGACGCTTCACGCCGGCGGGAAGTTCGACGAGAGCAGCTACAAGGTCTCCGGGGGTCTGCACGGTGTCGGCGTGTCGGTGGTGAACGCGTTGTCGGATGAGTTCCGCCTGACCGTCCATCGCGACGGGGAGACGTTTCAACAGACCTATCGTTGCGGAGATCCGCAAGCGCCGCTCGCGGCGGTGGGAGAAACGGACCTGCACGGCACCGAGTGCTATTTTCGGCCCTCCACGGACACGTTCCGCAACATTAGCTTCCAGTACGACATCCTCGCCAAGCGATTGCGGGAGCTCGCATTCCTCAACTCGGGAATCTCCATCTGGTTGATCGATGAGCGCGCGGGCAAGGAGGAGCGTTTCCTCTATGAGGGGGGCTTGAGGGCGTTCGTCGAATACCTGAACCAGAACAAGACGTCGCTGAACGAGATGGTTCACTTTTCCACGCTGAGGGAAGACGGCATCGGCGTTGAAATCGCCATGCAGTGGAACGATGGCTTCCAGGAGCAGGTGTTCGCCTACACGAACAATATCCCCCAGGGCGATGGCGGGACCCATGTCGCGGGTTTCCGAAGCGCGCTGACGCGGACGCTCAATCAATACATTGAGCGCGAGGGTCTCGCGAAGAAAGACCAGGTCTCGACGACCGGAGACGATGCGAGGGAGGGAATTGTCGCGGTTATTTCAGTCAAGGTCCCTGACCCGAAGTTCTCCTCGCAGACGAAGGAAAAGCTGGTTTCGAGCGAAGTGAAAGGCGCCGTCGAGCAGGAACTGGCACGACAGTTCTCCGAGTATCTCGATGAGCACCCGAACGATGCGCGAACCGTCGTAATGAAGATGATCGACGCGGCGCGGGCGCGCGAGGCTGCGCGCAAAGCCCGGGAAATGACCCGTCGGAAGAACGCGCTGGATATCGCCGGGCTGCCCGGAAAGCTCGTGGATTGCCAGGAAAAGGACCCCGCCCTGTCGGAACTCTACCTGGTGGAAGGAGATTCGGCGGGCGGGTCCGCAAAGCAGGGCCGGGACCGACGCACCCAGGCGGTCCTGCCGCTCAGAGGCAAGATTCTGAATGTCGAGAAGGCGCGGTTCGACAAGATGCTCTCCTCGCAGGAGGTCGGGACGCTGGTGACGGCGCTGGGATGCGGAATCGGCCGCACCGAATTCGACCTGGAGAAGCTGCGCTATCACCGCATCATCATCATGACGGATGCCGATGTCGACGGATCTCACATACGCACATTGCTGTTGACGTTCTTTTTCCGGCATATGGTGGAGTTGATCGAAAATGGGCACGTCTACATCGCCCAGCCGCCCCTGTACAAGATCAAGCGCGGTCGTCAGGAACAGTACGTCAAGGACGACGCTGAACTCGACCGGTATTTTCTGCAGTCAGCGCTGGAGAACACGAAGCTTCATGTCAACGCGGACGCCCCGGCGATGGCGGATACGTCCCTCGAAGCGCTCGCCCAGGGATACCAGGACCTTCTTGGTCGGCTGACATCGCTCTCGCAGCGCTATCCTCTCGCCGTGACCTGCGCGCTGCTGGATGTCCCGCGCCTCACGCTCTCTGACATCACGCGCGAAGCTCCGGTTCGTGAGTGGGCGGACACATTTGAAAGGCGCCTGAAGGAAATCGAGCCAAGCTATACGGTGGACGTGGAATACGATGCGCAGCACCACATTTTCTGTCCGCATGTTCGTGTCACTACCTATAGCGGGACGGTGGACACGCGGCTCGGGTACCAGTTCTACGTGTCTCGGGAGTACGCGGATCTGTGCGAACTGGCCGACGATCTGGATGGCTTGCTGGAAGAAGGGGCATACGTCGCCAGAGGGAGCCGTACGGAACAGGTGAGCACTTTCTCTGAGGCATTCGAGTGGATGCTGAACGAGACGCGGCGCGGCGTGGATCTTTCGCGCTACAAGGGTCTTGGTGAGATGAACCCGGAGCAGCTATGGGAAACAACCATGGACCCGGAAGAGCGCCGCATGCTGCTCGTGAACGTGGATGATGTGGTGGCTGCCGACCGGATGTTCACAACCCTGATGGGCGACCAGGTGGAGCCGCGCCGCGCGTTCATCGAAGACAACGCGCTGTCAGTGGTCAATCTGGACGTCTAACCCGTTGAACCATCTGCTCGCCGCTCCAGTTCGGACATCTCACGACGCAACCAAATTTCCGCTAACCCATTGATTTCTTGGGATTTTTTTCCCTTGGCGTCAATGGGCGGCGAGATTCGCACTTCGATTGTTCCCGGGTTCTTGATGAAGCGGTGCGCAGGCCAGTAACGCCCGCCGTCGTGCGCCACTACCAGCACGGGAGCGCCGGCGGATGACGCCAGGGCCGCGCCGCCCGGCTGAAACCGGCCCTGCTTGCCCCAGGGCATGCGTGTTCCTTCCGGAAACAGCGTTATCGAGAAGCCCGCCGTTATTCGGTTGGCGCCTATGTTCATGAGTTGCCTGAACGCGTCGATTCGAGCGTGACGGTTGATGGCGATCGGCCTGAGCAACAGGAAGGCCCAGCCGAAAAAGGGGATCCAGAGCAATTCGCGCTTGATCAGGGTCGTCTGCGGGCGCAATAGGGTCTGCGCGAAAAGCGTGTCCCAGGTGCTCTGGTGCTTGACCAGCAGAATGCAGGGCTCGTCGGGCAGATGCTCCCGCCCGCTGACGTGTGTGCGTATTCCGCAAGTGACGGAGAGCCACCACAACACGAAGCGTGTCCAGGCGCCGACCACAAACACGAACCGGGCCTTTGGCGGCATCGTCCAGGCGATTGCCAGGGAAAGGCTGCCCCAGACAATCGTAGAGACGATGTAGCCCAGGTAGAACAACGCGGCTCGCGTCGCAGGTATCAGCATCATCCACAGCGTCCCGGCTGGTTGGCCGAATTTGACCTATATATCATTTCCGGACGCGGATGCAGGATACAGGCGGATGTCCGGAAAGCCAGCCGCGACCCAAGGCGACCGCCGCCGTTGAGTGGAAGATGCACATTCTGAAGCGCGCCCTCGCTCGATGCCTCATCGCGGGTTTCCGCGTGATGGCCTGTCTGCCGTTGCGGGCGGCAAGGGCGGTCGGAACCGTGATCGGCGCGGTGGCCTGGAGGTTGAAGACGCGGTCCGCGCGTATCACCGCGATCAATGTCGACGCGTGCTTTCCGCGCCTGTCTCCAGCGCAGCGAGAAACGCTCTGCCGCCGGAGCCTGATCGAAACGGGCCGATTAGTCGGGGAGATGGGATTCGCCTGGTATGGCAAGCCGGAAGCGTTTGCGCGTCGGGTTCGCATCGTCGAGGGTGCCGAGCTGCTCGTCAGATCGGCGAAGACAGGCCTGCTCGTCATCATGCCGCATTTCGGCAACTGGGAGATCCTGGCCTATGTTTTTCGCCGGTCGAGGGTGACGGGCCTCTATGCTCCGCCGAGAATCCCCGGGCTGGACGCAGAGACGATCCGGGGGCGTGGCAGATGGGGCGCAACGATGGTGCCGGCAGATCTCAGCGGGCTGCGCGAGGTGAAGCGCACCCTTAAGGACGGAGGCATAGTGGCCATCCTGCCGGATCAGACGCCGCCGCCGAAATCGGGCGTGCGAGCGCCGATCTTTGGCCGCGAAGCCATGACGATGACCCTCGTGCATCGGCTGCTGGACGAGGAAACGCGAGCGATTCTCGCGACAGCCCAAAGGACGCGGCATGGATTCGACGTGCGCATGTCGCTTCTGGACGACCGGATTCGTGACCCGGATGTGGTTGTGAGCGCCACCGCGATGAACGCTGCGATCGAAGCCGCTGTTGAACGCGAACCGGCGCAATACCAGTGGGAGTACAACAGGTTCCGCTTTTAACTGCGCCAGTACGCGGGCGTCAACAGCACCAGCAGGGTAAAGATCTCGAGTCGACCAAGGAGCATGGTGAGGACGAGCAGCCATTTCGCGACGGCCGGCAGGTCGGCGTAGTTGCCCGCGACCGAGCCGAGCCCGGGGCCAAGGTTGTTGAGACACGCGCCGACCGCCGAGAAAGCCGTAGTGAAATCGACGTCCGAGACGCCGATCAGCAGACAGACCATCCCGAGAAAGATCACCATGTAGGCGGCGAAGAAGCCCCAGATGCTGTCGACGACCCGGTCCGGGATGACATCCTTTCCGACTTTCAGCGGAAACACGCCGTTGGGGTGGATCAACCGCCGAATCTCGCGCACTCCCTGTCGGAAGATCAGGAGGATTCTCATCATCTTGATTCCGCCTGCGGTGGAGCCGGCGCAGCCGCCCGCGAAAGCGGCGAAAAGCAGCAGAAACGGAGCGAAAGAGGGCCACGCGCTGAAGTTCGTCGTGGTGAACCCGGTCGTGGTGGTGATGGAGACGGCGTGGAATATGCCGTCGCGCACGGGATTGTCGGCGGAACCGGGATACCGCAGGAGAACCCAGACCACCAGGACGGACACCGCGGCGAGGGCCGCGAGGTAGGTTCGTACTTCCATGTCTCGGAAATACCGCCCCGGCTGGCGCCAGGCGAGAAAGTGGAGGCTGAAGTTGATGCCCGAGATGACCATGAAGAAAATGGCGACGGACTCCACGGCGGGGCTGGCGAAGTAACCGAGGCTCGCGTCGTGGGTCGAGAAGCCGCCGATCGCCACCGTGGAGAACGCATGGCAGATGGCGTCGAACGGCGACATTCCCGCGATCCAGTATGCCAGCCCGCAAGCGAGCGAGATGGTGAAGTAGATCAGCCACAGCGCCTTCGCTGTCTCGGCGATCCGCGGCCGAAGCTTGGTGTCCTTGATCGGCCCAGGGGATTCGGTTCGGTACAGCTGCATGCCCCCCACGCCGAGCATGGGCAGCACGGCGACCGCCAGGACGATAATGCCCATGCCCCCCAGCCACTGCAGGAGTTGCCGGTAGAACAGGATGGAGCGCGGCAGTTCGTCGAGGCCGGCAAGGACGGTCGCGCCTGTGGTCGTGAGCCCGGAGAGCGACTCGAAGGCGGCATCCGCGAACGAGTCCGCAAGACCCGGCGAGAGGTATAGGGGCAGCGCTCCGAACAACCCCAGTCCGACATAGAAGAGCGCGGTAATCAGGAACCCCTCGCGGCTGCGAAGGTCCGCCTCGCCGCGGCCAGCAAGCCAGAGAACGCCGCCGGCGGCGACCGTGATCAGGAACGCGGTGAGAAACGTGGACAAGGTGTCCTCGCCATAGATAAACGCGACGATCAGCGGCAGCAGCATGGCAATGCTGAACAGGCTGAGGAGCACGCCGGTGGTGCGAAGGATGACGCCGAAGTGCATTAGGGTCGTGTCCTGCGGGTTTCAGTCGCCTCGGCGCGTTCTGCGGGCCACGCCACGAGCTAGATGAAGGACGGGTCCGCCTGGAACAGGCGGCCAACTTCGGCAATGCGGCGTTTGCGCCTGTCCGTCAGGAACAGGATGACGTGATCCTCCGGCTCTATCACGACATCGTCGTGCGCGATCAGGACATCGTCGTCCCGGACGATGGCGCCGATCGTTGTGCCCGCGGGCAGCGGGAGGCTGTCCACGCGCTTGCCGATGACCTTGCTGCTCTTCGCGCCGCCGTGAACCACGGCTTCCATGGCTTCTGCGGCGCCGCGCCGGAGGGAGTGCACCTGCGTCACGTCGCCGCGTCGGACGTGCGCGAGGATCATGCTGGTGGTTGCAAGCTGCGGCGAGATCGCGATATCGATGTCGTGGCCGACGACGAGGTCTATGTAGGCGGGCTTGCCGATCAGCGTGATCACCTGCCTTACGCCCAGGCGCTTGGCGAGCAGCGACGACATGATGTTCACCTCGTCGTCGTTCGTTACGGCGCAGAAAACATCGACTCGCTCGATGTTCTCCTGCAGCAACAGCTCCCTGTCGGTGGCATCGCCGAGGATCACCACCGCAGACTCGAGGCGCTGCGCGATCTCGCCGGCGCGGTCCTGGTCGTGTTCGATGACCTTGACGGAGAAACGGGATTCGATCGCCCTGGCGAGGTATTCGCCGATGCGCCCGCCTCCGGCGACGAGCACGCGCTTGTAGGGGCGTTCCGCCTCCCCGAGCGCCGCCATGACGGCCCGGATGTGTTCTGTCGCCGCGATGAAGAAGACCTCGTCGTCCGCTTCGATCATCGTATCGCCCTCGGGCAAGATGGCGCGGCCCCGTCGGAAGATGGCTGCGACGCGCAGGTCGGCCTTCGGCACGCGCCCCCGCAAGTGGCGCAGTTGGCTGCCGACCAGCGGCCCATCCTCGCGCACCCGCAAGGCGACCAGCTTGACGCGGCCGTTCGCGAAGTCCAGAACCTGCAGCGCGCCGGGCCTCTGCAGCAGTTCCCTGATCTGATCGGTGACCACCCGCTCCGGATTGATAACGAAGTCGATCGGCATGTGCTCGCTGCTGAAAAGGCTTGCGCGGGCGTGGAACGAGTCCTCGCGAATGCGGGCGATCTTGCGCTCGGTCTGGAACATCGTGTAGCACACCTGGCATGCGACCATGTTGACTTCGTCGTAGGGGGTCACCGCGATCAGCATGTCTGCATCCTCGACGCCTGCCCTGCGCAGCACGTCAGGCCGGGAGGCGTGTCCCAGGACGGTGCGAATGTCGAGGCGGCGCCGGAGCTCCTCGAGCCGGGCGGCGTCGATGTCCACAACGGTGATATCAAATGCTTCGCTCGCAAGGTGCTGCGCCAATGTGCCGCCCACCTGCCCTGCCCCGAGAATAAGGATGTTCATCGGGCGCCCGCCTTGTCGATAAGCGCGAAGAAGAACCCGTCCGGACCCCCTTCGCGCGGAAGGAGCAGGCGCCCGAGTCCGGCGTCTCGGCCCCAATTGGCGCGGATCGGTCGCACCGTCGCGTCCGGGGTCTGTTCCAGGAATTCAGTCACCACGCCCTGATTCTCGGCCGGCAGTATGGAACAGGTACAGTAAAGCAGCGTGCCGCCGCATGAAAGCGTGGGCCATACGCCGGCGAGCAAGGCGCGCTGGCGCTCGACGGTGCGCGCAAGACCGTCCGGGCGGCGGTTGACCTTGATGTCGGGATGGCGCCGCAGCGTCCCGGTTCCGGAACAGGGAACGTCGAGCAGAATGGCGTCGAAAGATGTGCCGTCCCACCAGGCGGTCCCGGTCGCATCGCCCGCGATGACGCGGCGAAAGGAGTGTCCGAGGCGTCGGGATTCCCGGTTCAGGTGAACGAGACGCGTTTTGTCGCGATCAAGCGCTGTCAAACTCAGCGACGGATCGCGTTGCAGGAGATGGAACGCCTTGCCGCCCGGCGCGGCGCAGGCGTCGAGGACCGCGGTCGCCGGACGCGGATTGAGCAGCGCCGCCGCGAGTTGGGCTCCCTCGTCCTGCACGGCGATCCATCCGCGCCTGAACCCGGGCAATTCGCTTGCGGGCACGGGCTGTTCGAGGATGACGGAATCCGCCGTCATGCCCGGTCGGTGTCGAAGACCGGCCGCATCGAGTTGCCCGCGATACCGGTTCGGGTCGACCCTGGCGGTATTGACTCGAAGCGCCATGGGCGCGCGGCTGTTATTGATATCGAATAGTTCCGGGCAGGCCTGGGGATGGGCGGCCTGAAAGGCGTCGATGAGCCATTGGGGATGATCATGCCGCGCCTGGTCGGCGGTGTGCTTCACGCGGGTCTTGGCGATGCGCCGAAGCACGGCATTGAGGAGTGGCCGCGCCCAGGGTTTCCGCAAGGCTGCTGCCGCTGCGACGGTCTCGGAGACGGCGGCGTGATCCGGAATGGCGGTGTGGCGAAGCTGGTAGGCGCCGATCATCAGGAGCGCGTACACGTCCTGATCGCTCTTCCGCATGGGTCGCGCGAGCCGTGCGTCGACTTCCGAGCGGATCGAAAAAAAGCGCCGGCAAGCGCCGTAGGCGAGTTCCGTCACGAGCGAGGGCACGCCGGGTTCGATGGCGTCCCGCAGCGTGCGCCCCCGGCGAACCGCGTCGAGGGCATGGGCCGCCTTTGCCCGGAGATCAGCGGGGGACATCGAAACATGTGCCGGCGGCGAAAATCTGCGGGTAGCCGTTGGCGGCATCGCGGGCAGTCATCGGCCGCCCCCTGCCGCGGGAAAGCTGAACGGTCTGCAGCAATAGCGCCCCTTCGCCGCAGGCGACCGCTACGCCTTCGGGGGTCTTCGAAATGGTTCCGGGGCACCGGAACGGGTCCCGGAGAGGATCCCCGGCCACGGCCGGTCTTTGCAGCGAAACCGCTTGCGCCTCCAGCACCCGCACGCGCTCGCCGTCGATCATTGCGTAGGCGGTGCGGCGATGCGCCAGCGCGCGCACCTGGCGCACTATGCGCGGCGCGGAACTCCTCCAGTCGATCGCGGCATCCGCGGCGGTGATCTTTGGCGCGAGGGTGGCCTGGGCGTGATCCTGCGGAACGGGTTTGAGCGCGTGGAGCGCTGCGAGGGTTTCGAGCAGCGCATCGGCGCCGAGATCGGCCAGGGCAGCCGTCAGGGATACTCCCGTGTCGTTCTCGCTGACGGCGATGGAACGGGACAAAAGCACCGGTCCCGTGTCGAGACCCGCGTCCATCCGCATGATGCTGACGCCGGTCAGCGCATCGCCTGCCATGATGGCGCGCTCCACCGGCGCTGCGCCTCGCCACCGCGGCAGCAGCGATGCGTGGACGTTGATGCACCCGCTCTCGGGGGCATGCAGCGCCGCGTCGGGAAGAATGTGTCCGTACGCGGCGACAACGAGGACGTCGAGGCCTTCGAGGTGCGACACGTCGTTGCCGATGCGAGCGGGAGTGCGGACGTTCAGGCCGTGGTCTTCGGCCACCGCGCGCGCGGGGCTTGGGACGAGCCTGCGCCCCCGGCCGGCCCTCCGGTCCGGCTGCGTGAACACCACCCGCACCTCGTGGCTGGAGTCGATCAGCGCCTGCAGGATCCGGACCGCGAAGCTGGGCGTGCCGGCGAAACCGAGGTTCAACGGCGGTCGCGTTCTTCGCGCTGTTGTTTCGCGAGTTTCTTTCTGATGCGCCCGCGCTTCAGGTTGGAGAGATAGTCGACGAACAGTTTTCCTTCGAGATGATCGCATTCGTGCTGGATGCACACGGAGAGAAACCCGTCGGCCTCGAGCGAAAAGAGTTCGCCATGCTCGTCGAGAGCGCGGACATGAATCCTGTCTGCGCGGGAGACTGTCTCATAGAAGCCGGGAATCGACAGGCAGCCCTCTTCGAGGAGTTGCGTCCCGCCGATGATCTCGATTTCGGGATTGATGAAAGCATGCGGGTCGTTCCGCTCCTTCGAGACGTCGACCACGATGATTCGCTTGTGCACATCGACCTGACTCGCCGAAAGCCCGACGCCCGGTGCGGCATACATGGTCGCGAACATGTCGCCAACAAGCTCGCGAATCTCTTCCGTCACCTCGCCCACGGGCTGTGCGCGAGTGCGCAGCCGGGGGTCGGGATATCGGAGGATTCGGAGCGGAGCCATCACTCAGGCCATGGTGCAGCGCGAGACCATGATTTTAAGGGCTGCGATCGCGCTTGCCCAATAGGCTTTGGCCCACATGGTCCGGTGGCGCCGACTGATGCCAACATGCGCCCATGCGTACCGACGCGGCGTTCGAAACGCGCTACAAATCTCGGTGCCATGGAGTGTCTCGACAGATCCGCGTTGCCACAACGGCTGGCAGCCATTCCCGACCCGCCCAGCAGGCTGTACCTGCGTGGCGCAGCGGACGTGTTGGGCGAACCGGGGGTGGCGATCGTGGGCAGCCGCAGGGCGACCCGCGCGGGCCGCGACTTTGCCCACGGCCTGGCTCGTGACCTGGCTGCCGGCGGCCTGGCGGTCGTCAGCGGGCTCGCGTACGGCATCGATGCGGCGGCGCATCGCGGCGCGCTGGCGGCGTCCGGGCGGACAGTAGCCGTGCTGGGCAGTGGCCTGGACCGGGTGTATCCCCGTGCGCACGAAGGGCTGGCCCGCGACATCCTTGTCGCCGACGGCGCAGTGGTCACCGAATATCCGCCGGACGCGGGTCCCCGCAAACACCGCTTCCCCGAGCGCAACCGCCTGATCAGCGGCTTGACGCTGGGTGTTGTCGTTGTTGAAGCGACCACGCGAAGCGGCTCGTTGATCACTGCACGGATGGCCGCCGAGCAAGGTCGCGAGGTGATGGCGGTGCCGGGGCCGGTGACGAGTCCGCTGGCAGGAGGGTGTCACCGCCTGCTGAAGAGCGGCGCGGCGCTGATCGAAGATGCCGACGATGTGCTGTTTGCCATCGGCTACGAGGGCGGTGGCGCCGCAAGCTCACCTCCCGCACCGCCGGAGGAGCTCAAGGTGCTGCTGGAATTCGTCGGCGCGGAAACCACCACGCTGGACCGCATCGTGGGCGCGACGGGCCTGTCTCCGGAAGCGGCGTCCGAGGCGCTGGTGCAGCTTGAGCTGTTAGGGTTTGTCGCCGCCCACCGGGGGGGATATATTCGCGCCATCCCTTAAGCATTTTGGAGGACTTGATGTCCTGGGTGGCGATATTGATGGGCTCGGAGTCCGATTGGCCGACGATGCGCGGATGTGCGGACGTTTTGGCGGACCTCGACGTTGGCTTCGAGGTGCGGGTGACCTCGGCACACCGGACGCCCGTTGCGACGGCGGAGTACGTGGCCGACGCGCTGGCGCGGGACTGCGCGGTATTCATCTGCGGAGCGGGAATGGCGGCGCACCTCGCGGGAGCGGTGGCGGCGCAGACGGTGCGCCCGGTCATCGGCGTGCCCATCGCCAGCGGCGCACTTTCGGGCTTCGATGCGCTGCTCTCCACCGTCCAGATGCCGAGCGGCATTCCGGTGGCCACGGTGGCCGTGGGGGGTGCCAAGAACGCCGGCTACCTTGCGGCGCAGATCATCGCCGCAAACGACCCGGAGTTGTCCGGGCGGCTGGACGATGACCGGGAAGCCAACCGCCGGGGAGTGGCGCGTCAGAACGCATCGGTGCAGAACGACCTCGCTGGCGACGCCTGAGTCTTGACCAACCTCTCGGCGAGGCCGCGGCAGTCGTGCCGTATCGGCGCGGTGCTTGACTTGCAGACCGCGGCGGATGTCATCGCGGGGGGCGGGGTCGTGGCGCATGCCCTGGAAGGTGTCTGGGGGCTCGCGTGCGATCCTTTCGATGAACGGGCCGTGATGAGAGTGCTGCGCATCAAGCGCCGGCCGCGGCAAAAGGGCCTGCTCGTCATCGGAGCCTCGGCCGGGTGTTTCGATGCGGAACTCGCATGCCTGACCCCGGCTGCGCGACGGGCTGTCGTAGAGAGCTGGCCGGGCCCGGAAACGTGGGTCGTCGGAAACCGGCGCTTTCCCCGCTGGATCACGGGGGGGCGATCCACGGTCGCCGTTCGTGTGCCCGGGCACCGACAGGCCCGGGCGCTGGCGCGGCTCTGCGAAAGGCCCATCGTCTCTACATCCGCCAATGTGAGCCAGTTCCCGCCCGCCACCAGCGAGCTGTGCGTGCGCAAGCACTTTCAACGTCGGGTCGATTTCGTTCTGCCGGGCGCCACGAATCGCCGAACGGGACCTTCGCGCATACGTCTCGCGGCAGACGGGAGCGTGCTGCGGTGATGGACCGCTACGCCGTCATCGGCAATCCGGTCGCGCACAGCGTGTCGCCGCGAATACACGATATTTTCGCGGCGGCGACGGGTCAGGCGCTTCGCTACGAGAAGATCCGCGCGGATGCCTTCGCTCCGGCGGCGGCGGAGTTCTTTCGCGCCAATGGCCGGGGTCTGAACGTCACGGTGCCATTCAAGGAGGACGCATTCGACTGGGTCGACCGGGTCGATGACGCCGCCCGCGAGGCCCAGGCGGTGAATGTCGTGGTGCCGGAAGACGACGGATACTCCGGGCACAATACCGATGGCATCGGGCTGGTGCGTGATCTTGAACAAAACCTGAAATTGCCGCTGGCGGGCCGGCGTGTGCTTGTCCTGGGCGCTGGCGGCGCGGTGCGGGGCGTCCTGGGTCCGCTGTCGCGGGCTGGCGTGGCGGAGCTTACGGTGGCGAATCGTACGGAGAGCAAGGCGCGCGCGTTGCAGCAGGCGTTTCACGCTGTCGACGCCGTTGCCCTAACCGACGCGAGCGGCGAATACGATGTCGTGATCAACGGCACGTCCGCCGGGATGGCCGGCGAGGTTCCCGAGGTCGATCCCCGGGCCGTTCGAAACGCGTTCTGCTACGACATGTTCTACGTCCCGGCGGGCGACACGCCGTTTTGTGCCTGGAGTCGCCGACACGGTGCCGCAGGCGTTGCCGGCGGGCTGGGAATGCTCTTCGAACAGGCGGCGGAATCGTTCTTTCTCTGGCGCGGGGTGCGGCCGGAGACGGCGGGCGTTGAGGCAGCACTGGGGTTGAGCGATGGGTGACGTTGCCGTGGAGGCTCGCTGACAGAATGAAATGGCTCGTTCTCGGCGGCATCGCGCTTGTATCGGTCGTGGTCGTGCTGGGCGCATACACGCGCTTGGTGGACGCCGGCTTGGGATGTCCTGACTGGCCAGGCTGCTATGGGTTCATTTCGGTGCCGGCGACACCCGAAGACATCGCCGCGGCCGAAGCGTTGTTCCCCGACTCGCCGGTGGAGCAGGACAAGGCATGGGCGGAGATGGTGCATCGATACTTCGCCGCATCGCTCGGGCTGCTTGCGCTGGCCATATGGGCGGTGGCCTGGCGACGACGCATGCCATTGACCATCCCCATCGCTTTCGTGGTGCTGGTTGTGGCGCAGGGCATCTTCGGCGCGTGGACCGTTACCCTGAAGCTCTGGCCGCAGGTCGTCACCGCGCATCTGCTCGGCGGTTTCGCAACGCTCGCCCTGTTGTGGATTTACGGCCTCAGGATCGGGGCGGTCCGTTCGTTGCCAGTGCCGGGGCGGTTCAGGCGGCATGTGGCGGCGGCGATCGGGATCGTGGTGTTGCAGGTCGCCCTCGGCGGGTGGACATCCTCGAACTACGCGGCGCTCGCGTGCCCGGATTTTCCGACCTGTCATGGAAGCCTGCTTCCGGACATGGATTTCCGGGCGGGTTTCAACCTGTCCCAGGATGTTGGACCGAACTACCTGGGCGGGAAAATGACGAGCGACGCGCGGGTAGCGATTCAGATGACGCATCGGCTCGGCGCGTTCATCGCGCTGTTCGCCGTTGGCTGGCTCGCCTACAGGCTGGCCGGGCCGCTTCGCTGGACTCTGGCCGGCGTGCTGGTCGTCCAGTTCGGCCTGGGCGTGGCCAATGTCCTGGCACAGTTGCCCCTGGCGGTGGCGACGCTGCACAACGCTGGGGCTGCGCTATTGCTGCTGGCGTTGATTACGGTATACGCTGGCACTATTGACGCTTCTCCGCGGACACAGTTGGAGAGGGAAGCGTCGGACCCTGGAACACCGGACGACCTCGAACAGCCTTAGCCGCCCACGCGGTGCGCTGCGGCACAATTGCAGATTTTCGGCATGGAAAACGTAGCTAACTGGCGCGACTACCTGGAGCTGACGAAGCCCCGGGTCGTTGCGCTCATGTTGCTGTGCGCCGCGGTCGGAATGGCGCTTGCCAGCCCCGGTATCGAGGATCTGTCGATCATGGCGTACGCGCTGGTCGGCATCGCCCTTGTCGCGGGGTCCGCCGCCGCCGTGAATCACATGGCTGACGCCCGGATCGATGCGCGCATGGCGCGCACCCGCAACCGGCCCGTGGTGCAGGGCAGGGTCACGCTTCCTTCGGGAATCGCGTTCTGCGCGGTAACGGGGGTTGCGGGGATGCTCGTGCTGTACGTCCTGGTCAACCCGCTGACCGCCTGGCTCAACCTCGCCTCCTGGGTGGGCTACGGCCTGTTCTATACGTTCTATCTCAAGCGCGCGACCCCGCAGAACACCGTGATCGGTGGCCTGTTCGGGGCATTGCCGCCGCTGTTCGGCTGGACGGCGGTCACGAACGCCGTGGGACTGGAGGCGCTGTTGCTCGTGCTGATCATATTCATCTGGACCCCGCCGCACTTCTGGGCGCTCGCGCTCGATCGCAAAGACGAGTACACGGACGCCGACATTCCCGTGTTGCCGGTGACGCACGGCGAGCGAACCACGCGCTGGCACATCTTCGCCTACACCGTCCTGCTGGTGGCGGCGAGCGCCCTGCCCTACGCCATGGGCATGAGCAGACTGCTTTATCTCGTCGGCGCGCTGGCGCTCGGGGCGGTGTTCATCTACTGGGCCGTGGCGCTGCTGTTCGGAACGCGTGCGGACGCGCCGAAACGAACGTTCCGCTATTCGATCGTTTATCTCGCGGCGCTGTTTGGCCTGCTCGTAGCCGATCATTATTTCGTCGCATAGGGGGCAGGCGACGGGAAGCCAGGCTCGCATGGCTGTCATGAACGTTCATTTGTCATTGGTTGCTGCGCTCCTTATGCTGGCCGCCTTCCCGAGGTGTCCCTGATGTTTGAATCCGCGAATCCCGCGGACGAGCTAGCCGAGCAATACGCCACCGTCCGAAAGGAAACGGAGCGGCTATGCCGGCCGCTTGCGGTGGACGACTACGGCATCCAGCCAATGCCCGATGCGAGTCCGCCGAAATGGCACCTCGCACACACGACCTGGTTCTTCGAGACGTTTCTCCTGAAGCCCTTCCATGACGGCTATACACCGTTCGACGATGCCTTCGAGTTCCTCTTCAATTCCTACTACAACGGCGTGGGCGAGCAATACCCGCGGCCCAGACGGGGCCTCCTTTCGCGCCCGACCGTGGAAAGGGTCTTCGACTACCGCGCCCACGTGGACGCGGCCATGGAGGCCCTGCTGGCCCGCGAAGACGAAATGCTTGGCAGCCGCGCCGTCCTTGGGATCAACCACGAACAGCAACATCAGGAGCTGATTGTCACGGACATCAAGTACAGCCTGGGCACGAATCCGCTGCGTCCGGCGTATGACAGCGAACTCGACGGTCGGCCCGGCGAGGCGCGCCCGGCGTCATTCCTGTCGATCCCGGGCGGCCTGGTGGAAATCGGCGCACGCGGCGGGGAAGGATTCACGTTCGACAACGAAACGCCCCGGCACAAGGTTTGGCTCCCGGAGTTCGCGCTTGCGGATCGACCCGTGACGTGCGGCGAGTACCTGGCATTCATGGATGACGAGGGATATCGGAATCCGTCGCTTTGGTTGTCCGAAGGCTGGGCTGCCGCGCGGCAACGCGGTTGGAACGCGCCCCTGTACTGGTACGAGCAGGACGGTGAGTGGTTCGAGTACAGGCTCAAGGGGAGCGGTCCCGTCGACGGCAGCGCGCCGGTCTGCCACGTCAGCTTCTTCGAAGCCGACGCCTTCGCCCGATGGGCGGGGGCGCGGTTGCCGACGGAGGCGGAGTGGGAAACCGCAGCGTCGTCACATGAGGTGGCGGGCAACTTCAGCGACAGCGGTCGATTGCACCCCGCGTCCTCCCTCGACGATGGCCTCGCGCAGGTCTTTGGCGATGTTTGGGAATGGACGGCAAGCGCCTACGGCCCCTATCCCGGATTCAAGCCGTTGTCGGGAACGCTCGGCGAATACAACGGCAAGTTCATGGCAAACCAGATCGTTCTGCGTGGCGGTTCCTGCGCGACGCCACCCGGCCATGTGCGGGCGAGCTACCGAAACTTCTTCTATGCCCCGGATCGGTGGCAGTTTTCCGGAATCAGGCTGGCGAAAGATGCGAGGTAGCGCCATGAAATCCGTCGGAGCCGAAGGCGCGCGCTGCATGCGCCGGCGGGAGTTCCGGTTCTTTGACCGGCAGCCGCCCGTTCCGGACGCGAGGGAGGAGCTTGTCGCGGGGCTAACCGCGCCAGCCAAGGCCGTCTCACCGAAATACTTCTACGACGAGACGGGATCGCAACTGTTCGAGGCGATCACGAAACTGCCCGAGTACTACCTGACGCGAACGGAAACCGGGATTCTCGAAGACAACCGGGACGATATCGCGCAGTGGGTGGGGCCCGATGCCTGCCTGGTGGAATACGGCAGCGGGTCGAGCGCCAAGACGCGCATCCTGCTCGAAGCATGCCGTCCGGCGGCCTACGTCCCGGTGGACATCTCGCGCGGGCAGTTGCTCTCTTCCGCGCGGGAGATCTACGAGGACTTCGGCGATCTGGCGGTATACCCGACCTGCGCGGACTACAGCCGGTCGTTTGAACTGCCGTCCATCACAACGGATCTGCGGAAGGTGGCGTTCTTTCCGGGATCCACCATCGGCAACTTCGACGTAGAGGAAGTCCCCGGTTTTCTGAGAGGTGTCGGCCGCGTCGTGGGCCCGGGGGGCCGCCTGATCATCGGCGTCGACACCAAGAAGCCGGAGTCCATGCTGAACGCCGCCTACAACGATGCGGCTGGGGTCACCCGGGCATTCAATCTCAACGTCCTGCGCCACATCAACGCGATTGCCGGCGCCGACTTCGACATGCGCAAGTTTGAACACCACGCGCAGTACAACCGGGACTGCGGAAGAATCGAGATGTGCGTCACGAGCACGGTGGCACAGAGAGTACGCGTCAACGGCGCCTTGGTCGAGTTCGAGCGCGGGGAACGCATCCGAACCGAGTACTCGTACAAATATGAAGAGGACGAATTCGGGTTGTTGGCGGAGCAGGCAGGGCTTCGGTGGCTCGAGACACGATGCGATGCGAACGACCATTTCATGGTCTTGCTGTTCGAGAACGATTAACGATTCATGGCTAGGCTGGTTGTTGCGCCCTCGGCTGCGGCAGTCCAGAGGTCCACCCTATCGGACGCAGGCAGAACAGCTGAGAATCCCAGAACTGCTCCGGAGTTTCAGCAGGGGCAGCAAAAGGTGCAAGTTGCGTTGGACGACGCCACTGACGCGCCAGCGTCGGGTACATGCGAGCGGACACCAATGCCCACCTTTGCAAACGCCGTCCGTGGCCAACTTCACCGGGGAAATCACCCGCGAGCCCCAAAAACGTCCATTAGCTCCTTGAGGATAGCCCGCCTAAGGGCCTTTTCTGCGCCTTGTCGTGTCTGAAAGAACTCAACCAGTCTCCGCCACCGTTCCAAACGGTCATTGGAACTCCGAAACTTGACACAATCAAAGTCACGTAGTCCGAGCTCTCGGGCAGCAAGTTCAACAAACCCGTCAAATTCGTGCGCCTCCCAATAGTTTTTCTTGTGCCCAAGATAGGAGCTAATCGTCTCCTCCCGACCCCACTCCTCGCGACACTTCTTAATCCAAGTTGATTCCAAAACTCGCAGTCCCGCGCAAATATCACCGATAAGGGTCGAAATGCACTCATCCCACTCTGTTGGCGTCCCTCCTCCCGCAGACCGCAACCAAATGTCAAACTTTTGGCGCGTAGCTCGATCGGAAGAGCTGCCTCTCTTCAAGTTGTGTCCGTGGACCGTCCTAGCAGCATGTACAACGTTCGTGATCTCTTGAAACTCACGAAAGGCAACGGGATTCGCGGCCCGCAACAACTTCCTGGAAAATCGAAAAAAGGCTCCAGTTTCGAAAAAGAGCGCGTAGGACCAGCCTATGGTTTTCCAGAAATATAGTTCGTCTAACGGGTCTTCTGGCTCGTCAAGAGAAATCTCGCCAATTTCGTTTGCGCCGAGTGTGTTGATGCAAAGCGTCTCTATCTTCGCGACGCGCTCCTTCAACTGGGTGAAGTCTCGTTTGTGCAAGACTTAGTTTGCCCGGGAGGCAATAGGGCCGAGATAGTTGAAGGCAACGTTGAAGCCCCTCAACTCTCTTCCTACACTAATATCCCCTTGCCATCTGCCAGACACAAGATCGACCGTTCGACCGAGTTCCCGAACGCGAACGGACCACCGTTGTTCGCCAATCTGTCGCTCAACTATGCCATCATACGGCACTGCGTTCCCGCTCCCGTCTGCAATCACATGGCGAGGCAGCACCCTCTTTCGTTCCACATACTCAGTATCTCTCGCTAGTTGACGAAACTGCTGAAGCGCTTCAGTTTCGTTACCTACCAGCCATGTCAACACGGCGGTAAGGTATCGAAACCTAGGTTGAAAATCCTGACCGCTCGCGGATGCTAGGTCCATCAGCATCTCGAGAACACGACGACGATCGGACTCAGAATAGGGCAGAGGTTGCCTAAGGCCATCGAAGAGCCACGTAGCCGTTTTCCATTCCCAAAAGCAGTTCAACAAGAGGCGCAAACATCGCGGATCGGCGGATATCCGGTCTCGGTGACGAACCAAATATTCTGTGGCTTCCTCCGCGTGTTTCACGTCTTGGACGCTTAGACTCCTGCCAGGGCTGCGCTTCTCTGGAGCTAGCTTGCGCGCGCGAAAGAAGTATCCCACGGTCGATCCCACGCTATCGAGCATCGCGAAGGCGTCGTCACTAAGCTCGGTGCGGTCTAGAACGCCGCCAGCCCGCAGCCTTTGCTTCTGAAATAGCTCAAGTTGAGTTGAGTCTAACGCGTCGTCGCTAACCATATCTATGGCGGCGAAGACATCCGCCTGCAATTCGGCTGTTCGTTCAATACCCAAGTCATCACGGTGCTCGAGGATCTCCAGAGGAAGCCACAAAGAGATATCAAGAGGAAAATAAGTATCTACCCTGCCCGTTGCGTTGCGCACGGCCTCCCGCGCGGCCAAATAGCTGGACCATACACTTTCCCTCGGGCCGCCTTGGCGGGCGGCAGCGGACGCAAGGAAGCCGTAAGTCGCCGCTCTCTCCACCCACAGATTCTCCTGAGTACGTCTTGCCGCACGCATGCCGACTTCAGGATCTGCAATGTTGGCAAGTGCCTCGTCCACTGCTTCTCGTGCTTCATCCAAAATACGGATGCGCTCGTCGTGATTGACTTCGGTTTCGTTTCTGCGGACGAAATGTCGACGTAGCGTTGCCTCTTGCAACATGAGCCGAGCATTCCAGACACCCCTTGTCCGTCGAAGGCTGGTGAGCGCTGATGCGACCTCATAATAGCTTGCCCGATAACGGTCACCTAACGGGCCATCGGGACCTATGGCAAACACAATGTCTGCAACAAACCTCGTTTCCTCGGCTCCCTCAGGTCCTGCTCTGGTTGCATTAGCAATTAGGCCCAGGATTCGCTCTACCTCAAAAGAAGGCCCGCCTAGCCGACTGTCGCATATCAACTGTGCTTCAAGCTGTAACCGGGCGCCAACAAGAAGATGATCCTCTTGGTTGTCATCGTATCGCCAACGAAACAGATCATGTCCTTCGAAGAGATCTCGAATCAAGTCGAGCGTGATTCCGTCGTTGCCGACCAGTTCGTCGGCCACAATCGCGCGAAGCACGAGGTTTACCGGCACCCAGCGGTATAGCCTAGAGCAAACCATTATGTAGTCTATTAGTCTTGACGCAGCTTGATTCTCTTCCTCAAGGTTCGGTTCCTGCGCAAATATGGACACTTCTGTAGGTTGATATCCAGCTTGTAGCAAGGCAAGCCCTACGTTACCAATAGCTAGGCTCGGCTTGCTTGTCCGCCCTTTATCGCGAAGCTCGTACTCCGTATGTCTTGCCTCTCTTCCAAGCCCCATACCGAGCCGAGTACGGCTATACGGAAGGTGCCAAAAGAACTGGGCTAGAGCATGTTCGGACTCTAATGCGGCGGGTCCCAAATCAACCTGTAAGAAATACTTCTTGGCTAGGGCTGCCAATTCTTTTCGTTCTCTGGCGGACAGCGTTGCCTCTGCACGTACGATGCGTCCCTCATGTCGCCGGATCCCTGCATCGTATCCGTATGAACTCCCCACGATAACAATTCTATGTCCACGGCTTCTGAAGCTGTCCAGCAGCATGTCGTACCGTCTTGGCTGTTCTAAGGCATCGACGATCAGTAGGGTTACTTGGCCGAGCCGATCCACCTCGGCAAGAAAACTGGAGAGTTCAACGGGAGATGGAATGCGATCTTTTGCATATAGTACGGCAGCAGATTTGCTATCCCTAACACAGCCAGCTAGTCGGTATAGGGCCACTGACTTTCCTATCCCTGATTGACCGCTCAGGACGATAGCTCCCTTTTCATTCGAATGGTTCTTCAGCGCTCTTAGTGTCGTTGCAGCGAGGTCCTCTTCGAAGTCTCTCAGTATCGTGTATCCACGCCGTACACCAGAAAATATCAATCTATTGCTTGGTGGAATTGAATGGAAGGTCGTAAAACCAGCATTCGTTTGTAAGCTAGGTAGAGGAGCTAAAGCATCCGTCCATGTGTCGTCGATGATTGAGGCGGC
Source organism: Pseudomonadales bacterium (assembly GCA_963668365.1). Taxonomy (GTDB): domain Bacteria; phylum Pseudomonadota; class Gammaproteobacteria; order Pseudomonadales; family Azotimanducaceae; genus VXNE01. The sequence continues at coordinate 779,520 of OY764266.1, read as the reverse complement.
GGCTTCCGTGCTCAAACGCATTGTAGGGCTTGTAATTAGCGAACAGCCATCTGCAAAGGAAACAATCCCTGGTTCGTTCCAGCTATGTAGTCTGGGTATGGTCCCGCCGGCCGCTATTTCGGCATATACGAGACCAAACGAACGTTGATCACGGATAATCGTGCCCTTCCTGAGTAATTCTCCGAAGATCTCGGCGTCTTCGTCAGAGAAGTCAGGATCATTGCCAAACCAGAGGACCGCACCGGTAGGCGCTTGGCCAAGGCTGCCTAGTAGCTCCCCAGGCCTTAACCAATCCACCTCGCCACGATAGCCATCAACAACAACCGTGCCCAGTGGAGTGGCCGTTTCCAGCACGGCATTGAGCATGGGAATCGCGTGTTTTGCTCTGCGGGCATTGAGGTCTAGCCTGCTCGATGGAGGTTCGAAGATTCCAGCGCCTGTCATGCCAAACAAGTAATGGAGCTTAGGCTTGAGTTTGCTTCTCGAAATCGGTGGGGGTGGATCCCCCACCAGCACAGTTTCCGGTTGACGACCTTCAGTCTCGAACAACTTTCGAAGGATCGGATCGAAAGAAGAAGTGAATATAGCGCTCAGGTGGGCGTCTGCAATCGACAGCAGTCCGCTTTGGGGGCTGCGACGTTCGAACCGGTCATTGAGCCAAGCATAGAACTCGCGATCGAGCGGCCCCGCGGAAAAAAGATCTATCCAGGTTTCGTCACCGATCCCGAGTTTTTCTAGCGCCGCAACGAGTACCGTGTCTTGGCCCTTTTTGAGAAAGCCGGATGACTGTCCCAGGACCGCCACAATCGGTCGATCTTCGGCTACAGCATTTTCCAAAACGTCTTGTGCGTCAGACATGGAACTTCTCGGTTCGTGTTTCAACAAGGACATTGCTTGCGCCAACTCATTCATTGGCGACCTCAGCCCTGTCCAGACTACGAATCGTTGGGCGCCGTGTAAAGCGGAGTGGGCGGCACGTATTCTAAGCCGTGACAACCCTTCCGAATGGTCCGACGTTGCCGCCCTCGGCTGCGGCTGCACCCGTTTGTTGATAGCCTCGACCGGGGTCGGGCAGCACGAACGGAGCAGCGTGAACGAAATCAGCGAACTGCAGACGTATCTCTACGATCTTCAGGGCTACCTGGTGGTCGAGGATGTCCTCGACGCCAACCAGGTCGCGGTCCTGAAAGCGAAGGTCGATCAGCGGGACATGTCGGCGTTGCCCCCAAGCCACCGCTTCGGCGGCGCCGGAGGTAGCGCCGAAACCGGGCCGGGTTTTTTGGCATGGGGCGAGGAATTCGTCGCGCTCATGGACCATCCGTTGGTCATGGCGGCCATGCGCGCGCAGCTTGGCGACTGCTTCCGCCTGGATCGGATCTTCGGCATGCATATGCGTCCCGGCCAGAAACAGAAGCGGCTGCATTCCGACTACGGGGCGTCGCAACCGTTTTCGCGCGCCGAGCCCGGGCGTTACTTCACGCCGCCGCTCCATGAAGCGCTCCATGGATTTGGCATCGCCGCCTGGAACCTGACCGACACGGGATCCGAACATGGGGGTTTGCGGGTCATTCCGGGCAGCCACAACAGCCACTACAAGCTGCCGCAGGAGATCCGGGACGAAACGCACGACGATGTAGTCACGATCATTGAAGCGCCGGCGGGAAGCGTCACGTTTTTCTCCGAAGCGCTGACGCATGCCACATCGACCTGGAGCGCCGCCCATCACCGCTACACGCTGCTCTACAAGTACTGCGCATCGCAGCTCTCGTGGTCGCGAGCGCGGGTCACGGCGCCCGAGCACCTGCCGCTGACGGACAGGCAGCGGCAACTCCTGGAAGACCCCGCGGGCGCCCACTGGTTCTTTCGCAGCCTGTTCGAAGAGGACGCTCCGGCAGGCGCCAGGTCATGACAAGGCCGACGATCGATTGGCCGCTGTTCGGTGCCAGCGCGATACTGATCCTGGGCGTGTGCGGGGCAATGGCCCTGGTCCCCGAACAGTCTTCGGTGCTGGTCGCCGGGGTATACGACTGGATTTCCGGCCATCTCGGTCTCTTGTACCAGTGGATGACCCTTGGCGCGACCGTCGTGCTGTTGATCGTCGCATTCGGCAAGTACGGCCAGCGCCGGCTGGGCGGGGAGGACGCGAAGGCGGATTACTCCAACTTCTCGTGGATGGCGATGTTGTTCTGCGCCGGGATCGGCGCGGGGCTGATGTACTGGTCCGTCATCGAGTGGGCCTACTACCTGGATACGCCGCCGCTGGGGCTCGAAGGGGGCTCTCCCGAGGCACAGGAGTGGGCGGCCACCTACGGCATCTTTCACTGGGGCCTGTCTGCGTGGTGCATCTATTGCCTGCCGACCGTCGCCATCGCCTACCCCTACTATCAGCGCAAGATTCCCTACCTGCGGCTGTCGACATCGCTGGTCGGCCTTTGCGGCGACGACGTGGTGAACAGGCCGCTCGGCCGGGTTGTCGACTTCGTCTTCGTCATCGCCCTGGTGGGGGGAACGGGCACGTCGCTGGGGCTTGCAACACCGATGATCGCCGCTTGCGTCAGCGCCCTGTTCGGAACCCCCGAGTCCTTCGCCCTGGAGGTCGGTGTGCTGTTTGTGGTGGTCGGCCTGTTCGCGTTCAGCGTGTACCTCGGGCTGGACCGGGGCATCAAGCGCCTGAGCAACATCAACGCCGCGGTGGCGGGTCTCTTCGTGCTGTTCGTGCTAATGGCGGGTCCCACCTACTTCGTGCTGAAGCTCGGCACGAACAGTCTCGGCCTGATGGTGCAGGAGTTCGTGCGCCTCAATACCTGGACGGACCCGATCCTCGAAACCGGGTTCGTGGAGGACTGGAGTGTTTTCTACTGGGCTTGGTGGCTGGCCTATGGTCCCTACATAGGCGTATTCGTCACCCGCATCTCGCGCGGCCGGACGCTCAGGCAACTCATTCTCGGCATGGTCGGCTTCGGCACCCTGGGTTGCGCGATCTTCTTCATTTGCATCGGCAACACGGCGATGTGGATGGACCTGCAGGGCATCGTTCCGGTGCGCGAACTCGTGGCCGCCGGCAGCGCGGATACGGCGATCGCGCGCATTGTCGAAGCGTTGCCGCTGCATCCGCTGCCGCTCATCGCCTTCATCGTGGTGACGTTCATATTCATCGCCACGACCTACGACTCGGGGTCCTACGCCATTTCCGCCGCGGCAACGCGACGCCTGGTGGTCGGCGTCAATCCGCACCGCTGGCATCGCGTCTTCTGGGCGTTCTCGCTTGCGATACTCCCCGTCACGCTCATGCTGGTGGACGATGGCCTGGATGCGGTCAAGTCGGCGGTACTGGTGGTTTCGCTGCCGCTGCTTGCCATCGGCGTGGCGATGGTGGTGTCGTTGTTCAAGACTTTGCGGGGACCGGACCCGCCGGGGTAGCCGCCATCGGCCGCGTCGGCAGCGGTCGCGGGTCAGATCGTGTGCCGCGCACGTGGCCGCAAAGCCGGCCCATATCGTCGATTGTGATCGGCCGGAACGGGTTACGCCATCCGTCCCACGGAGGCCGGGCTGCGTGGAGTAACATCAGGAAATGAGCGCTGGACGCAGCAGGACCATGCGGTGGACCCTGATCGCCCTCATCCTCGTGCTTGGCGGAAGGGACGATTCACCTGCCCGGGCTGACCAACTCGGGATTGAGCCCCATGCCAACCCGGCAATTGACGAAAGCGGTGTTGCCCCGCTCGATTGCGAAACGCTGCTCGACAGCTTCGAGAACGATCTGCGTTTCGTAACCCGGGAAAGGTCGATCCGGACCCGTGGATTCATGCTATCCCTTGTCGACGAGGGGTACTCGACCATCGAACAGGATGTCGTCATGGATCGTGCGGGGGTAACGGATCTAGCCGATACGGGCTACTTTCCGACGTGGAGTTTCCTGGACCTTGCAAGCATCCGGGAATTCGCATTGCTGCCCGATGGCGATACCGGGAACGTGACGAGCCAACAACGGAAACTGGTCGAGGCCATTGAACAGGGCGCGACCTTGTCTGCTTTCGAGGCCCTCCTCGACTCAACCGGTGTAGACGTCAGGTCGACCTGGTTGAGTTTCTTTCCGTTTCGATTGAATCTCGCCATTGTGGCGGTGGCCAACGTTCGGCCTGCCATCCTGCGGTTCCTCATCGAACGAGGTGTTGATCCCACGCATGAAAACCTCTCCCCCCTCGACGGCATCGCGGACGCGCTGAACTATGATGAGTTCTCCCTGCCGGAACTCTCGGTCGCACTCGCCGACATTGTCAGACAATTGGTCGGCGATGGCGATCGCGCCTATCGACCATCTACCGTCGACACGATCCAGCGGACCCTTCCCGGCATCGGAGAGATCCCGCTTCATGCCGATGTCGAAAGGGCAGTGACGAACCCACGAGTCATCGAAGTATCGCAGGCGCTCGCGTCGTTGGACGCCGAGTGGAATGCGAGGATCGACATCGGGACGCGCATCGAGTCGGAGTGCATTGGGAAAGCTACCGACGCCGAATCCATGGAGGCCCGTCACAGTCTGGCCGCCAAGATGCAGTTCGAGGAGGCATTTGAGAGGCAACAGCAGCAATTTTTGGAACAAATCCGCGGGCAATCCGAGCGGTTGGGCGAGATGCTCTTCGTCCCGCCTGAAGATCTCGCTGCCGCCATGTCGGGTCTTGAGCCGCTGCTCGAGGCGAGGCAGGAGAGTCGCTGGGAGGAAGTTGTTGAACTGATGGATGTGACGCACCCCGTAGTTCGAAACATGGCCGCACATTTCCTTTCCGAGGCGCTGGAGGAAGGGGCGACCACCGAAGTCATAGAGGCGCTGATCGACCACAATCACGGCTCCCTGCCGCCCGATGCAATCCTGAATCTCGTGGAGTACAGGAGTGACGGATCGGTCGACATTGCACGTTACCTCGAACAGCACCACGGACTGGATGTGCATTTCGTCGACGAAGACGGGCGGAATGCTCTCAGCGTTCTCATCCCCGGCGGGCCATACCAAGAGTTTTATGAACTGTCTTCCAACGACCAATCCCTCTTGGCGTCTGCGAACCCCGATACCCTGGAATGGGCGTACTTCCTGGCGGATCGCGAGGTCACTCCGAAACCTTACCGTTGGGGGCTTGATCCGCTTGATCGACTGTTGAAAGAGATGGTAGACCTGATGATCGTCGCGCCGGTCGCGATTGGATACGTTCGATTCCTGATCGACGAGGGAGCGTCGGTGGAATTGAGCCACCTGGAGCTTGTCGACCGCCTGTACGACGAATCTCCGGTGGTCTATCGAGCCCTGATCGAGTGCGTACCGGAGCTTTCGGTGGGGAGGCGATCAGTCTTGATTGCACCTGCGGAAGCCGCCTCCAACGAAGAGAAACACACCGCCCGCTAGGGAGACGGGTCTCGCAGCGTTAGTTTGAGCAGCGGCCGCCGCCGAGTACGCAGAACCGCGAACAGTGGGGGTGGTTGAGGGACACTTCGCCCATGCTGTCGGCAAGCCGCCGAGCCATGCGCGATGTCGGGGCGTAAGGAAGCAACGTACAACTCACGACTTCCGTCGCGTCCGCGCCCTTGCGCTTGATCACCATGCGGGAAGAGGCGCACATCATGTCGTCGGGTCGCACGCCCAGCAGGCCCCAGCAGTCGATGGAGATCTCCGGCGTCTCGGCGCTCTCGTCCATTTCGGGGAACAGCACGAGGGACTCGGGCGAATACGCGTCGACATCGACGCCTTCGGCCTGGAACAGCGCGTGAAATCCGTCCCGTAGCGCCGTCTCCTCGTCGCCCCAGCGCTGCCGGCCGGCGACGCGAGGAGCGAACCCGTGATCGCTGAGCCAACGTAGCCCCTGGATGGTTGGCACCCAGGAACGGCGCCCGCGTTCCTGCTCGTGCAATTCCTGCAGGAAGTGATCCACCGATACGCGCAAGACCAGGCGGTCGCCGTACTCGGCCAGCAATGCCAGCAACCCGTTGGCGCATTTTATCATCGGGCGCATGGCGTTGGTCAGCACCAGTACGCGGTATCCGGCATTCAGGCTGGATTCCAGCATTGGCAGGATGTCCGGATTCATGAACGGTTCGCCGCCGGTGAAACCGATTTCTTTCGTGCCGAGACCGAGCGTCGCTACTTCGTCAAGGTACTCCCGTACTTCCTCCCGGCCGAGGTATACCAGGCGGTCATTGCTGGGGCTGGACTCGATGTAGCAGTTGTCGCAGGTCAGGTTGCACAGCGTGCCGGTGTTGAACCAGAGGGTGCGCAGTGTGCGCAGGGCCACACGGGCGCGCGGTTTGCCGTCCGCCGTCCAGTCGGGGTCGAGGAACTTCCCATTGACAACAGCGGCGCGACCGTTCGCTTGCGGCAAGGCAGCGGCGGGCCGGTCCTGTGCCGGTGTCCTGACAATGATTTCGGCCATCAACCGATCCCCTGCTGCATGCCGCCCGAAGCCTGATCCGCCTGCCGGATGTTAGGCGGTATCCCGAAAGAGCGCCACGAGACGGTCGCGCTTATGCCTTTTGACGCATTCGGCCTGTCGATGTTCTTCGCCCTCGGCGGCGCAGGCCGGAAAATGCTGGTACGACGGCGCGGTGAGACCTATTCGGGCGTTGGGGCGGCGGGGTCCAACACGCCCTCGGCCACGAATTCGCGCCAGACCTCAGCGGGGATCTCCGTCTGCAGGAGGCGATAGTTTTCTCGCGGTTCTTCCGGGCTCCTCGCGCCGGGTATGACGGCGGCGACCACGGGATGCGCCAGCGGGAACTGCAATGCCGCGGCAGCCAGTGGCACGCCGTGACGTTCGCAGATCGCCCGCATGCGTCTTGACCTATCGACTATTTCGGGAGAAGCGCGCCCATACATGTAGGAGCCCGTTTCATCGCCTGAAACCAGCCATCCGCCGGCGAAGGGCGCTGCCACGATCACGCCGATGCCGCGCTCCTGGCAGAGAGGGAAGATGCGACGAAGCGCGCGAGTCTCGAGCAGGGTGTATCCGCCCGCGACCGTGAAGAAATCGAGGTCGACCAGGTCGGCGATGCGCTCGGTGAGCCGTTCGTGGGCGCCGTCTTCCCAACTGTAGGCATTGCGTGACTCGAGGTTGCACCCGCTGCCGATGGCCTGGATGCTTCCCTCGGCGCGCAGCGTCTCCAATGCGATAGCGCCGCCGCCGCCGTCGCGGGAGAGTTCGTTCAGGTGGTGCTCGGCGCGTTCGACCGTCTGGTAGCCGTAGTCGAGATCGTGAATGGTGAGCGAATCTACGGTCGATGTGCCGAGCCGCTGCAGCGAGTCCCGGTGCTGCTCTAGGATCCGGTCGTGGGTGAATTCGAACTGCAGGCGAAACCCGGTGGCGGGGTCCCTCGGCGTACGTTCCGATCCGCTGGGCGTCTTGCTGCTCGCGTTCTTGTTTTCGACTGGCTCCGGCACGAGCGATTTGCCGATCTTGGTATTGATGCGGTACTGGTCCCGTTCCGCGATGCCGGAGAGGGCCAGCCCCAGGCGCCGCTCCGACCGGCCCAGGCCATAAAACGGTGCCGTATCGTAGAAGCGGACCCCGGTGTCCCAGGCGGCAGCCACGGTCTCGAGGCTCGTCTGGTTCGTGATCCACCCCATGCCGATCGTTCCGCCACCGAAACCGAGGGGGGTGACTTCAAGGCGGCTCTTGCCAACGGTGCGTCGTGTCGTGATGTCCATTTGCAGGTTCCCGTGCCTATCGAGCGTGCTGGCGCACGAAGCTGTCGACGTTCGTCATGAACGTGTTCCATATCTCCGTGGGTTTCGAGCGCGACTCATCCTCGAACTGTCGCGCCAGGATCCACAAGGCGTGAATGGTATCGCGGCCGTTCCCGTCGACAGTCAGGCGGCAGGCAAATGAAGCGATCGCGTGCAGGTTGGTGTCGCCGTCTCGCCAATCAACCTGGAAGGCAAGCAGTTCGCCGTTCCTCATCCCGGTCAGGCTGTATCCCTTGTCTGCCGTAGCGCGGCCTTTGCGGGATCTAAACACGCCGCTGACGCGACCGCCCGTGCCCGTCTCGAACGTGACGGTGGAGCCGTTCTGGTTGATCCATGTGCCGTTGATGTCCATCGGTGCCTCTGCCGTGCTTCGCGCAAGTGTGTTCTCGGGCGGGTAGCGGATACCATTAGCCCTTCCCGCCATACGGCTTTAGGTTACTACGCGGATTCATGTCGTCTTCTCCCATGGCACCTCTTGACCGGGCGCATGCGCTCGTCCCGCGGATTTCGGCTCTGGCGGACCGCATAGACGCCGAGCGGGAGCTGCCGTCGGAACTCGCCGGGGCGTTGATCGACGCTGGCATCTTCCGTTTGCTCGTGCCGCGTTCCCTGGGCGGCGAGGAGATGGACTGGCTCGAGTATCTAGACGTCGTGCGAATGATCGCGGAGGCGGACGGCAGCACCGGGTGGTGCGTGAACCAGGGTGCCGTGTTCGCCACCACGAGCACCCGGTGTCCGGAACCGCTGGCGAGGGAGGTCTGGGGCGATCCGCGCACGGTGGTCGGCAACGGGCCGCCCCAGGGCGCGGAGTCGGTAGAGGTCGCCGGCGGCTACAGGCTGACGGGCAAGTGGATGTTCTCGAGCGGCTGCCGTCACGCCAACTGGATCGCGGCGGTGGCATCCGGCCGATTGCACCTGCTGCCCCGAGAGGATGTCGAGTTCCTGGACGTTTGGCAGGTGCGGGGCTTGCGCGGGACCGGGAGTTTCGGCTTTCAGACGCACGACATGTTCGTGCCCGAGTCCCGCGTGATGCATGTGCCCGGAAAGAACCGGGAAGCCGGACCCGTGTATGTCATTCCCCAACATCTGCTTTTCGCCTGCGGCTTCGGCTGCGTGGCGCTCGGAGTCGCTCGGGCCGCCATCAATGCAACCATTGAACTTGCCCTTGCCAAGAAGCCGCGCTTCGGCAAGCGGGCGCTCGCCGAGAACGGTGTGGTGCAGCAGCAGGTTGGCATGGCCGAAGCGACCTGGGCCGCGGCCAAGGCGCTGTTGTGCGAGAGCGCCGCCCATGTATGGGAGCGTGTGATCGATACCGGCGAGATCACGGTCGGACAGCGCATACGCCTGCGCATGGCGGGTACGCATGCGATCCGCCAGTCGGCGAAGGCGGTGGACATCGTCTACAACCTGAGCGGTTCGGACGCCATCTTCTCATCGCGCGCGATTCAGCGACGCTTCCAGGACGCCCACGTCATTACGCAACAGGTCCAGGGGCGCCAGTCGCACTACGAAACCGTTGGTCAGTTCCTGCTGGATCAGGATTCGGAGGGCGTGTTCTAGCGAACCCGTTCGGACGCTACCACTTCCCTGGTGGCGCGAAGGCGTTGAGGCCAAGATTCTCACGCAGCGCCACGGAGGCCTCCGCGGTGTGCGGGTCCAGGCGAATGCCGATCGCGTCGGCGACGCGGGTGATGCCGTTGAAGCCGGAGGCGACCAGGATGGCATCGCTCGTTGCTTGCGGTCCGAGCTCTCGGCAACCCCTGTTGCGCAGAGCTGCGGCTTCCTTCCATCGCCAGCCGGCAACGGCTTCCGCCAACTCTACCAGGAGCCCCGCATGCGGTACGCCGGCGCGGTCCGAGATCGAACCCGTGACCAACCTCAGGTCCGCTTTCTGACCGGTGTCCTTGGCGCTCTCCCGGAGCGATACGGTATGCGCCGTGGTTCAGTAGAAACACTCGTTCATGGCTGACACGCGTGAAGCGACGAGTTCGACCTGGGGACGGGTCAGGGCGAAGCGCGTCTCGGGGGCCCTGTAGTAGGAAGTGTCGAACGCGCCGAAGAACAGGTCGCGCGCGCTCGGCACAATGGCGAGCGATCGAAGAATGTTGAACTTTCCCTCGCGAGCGATGGGCACCCACGCCCCGGCATCGACGACAGCCTTCGAACTCTCCGGGGCCGGCGCGCCGGGTTGCGTCGGCGGCAGGTCCGGCAGCCCGAGACCCACGCCCCGCGCAAATGTGTCGACGACGACGGAACTTGCGACGACAGCAACCAGTTCGACATAGGCCTCCGGCCGCATGCCTGCGGCGATGACATGGTCGAACCAGCGGCGCGTCAGGTGGCCTGAATCGTTGCGTATGCCGTGGATCGCCTCGACGGCTTCCGGCGGCAAGCCGTTTCCGCCTTCGTGTTCGATGCCGCCGATGGCTGCAAAGGTCGACGGCGCGCGACGGCGGCAGACAGGGCACTCCGGTGCCGAGCGTGCTTCCTGGACTATCGCGAGCCGCTCGGGCCCGCTCCACCAGGCGCCGGGCGCGGCGATCGCATGGAGCGCGTTGTTGTGTGCTGCGCTGGCGCGGCTCCCCACGGGGAGTGCGGCGCCGGAATAGTCGATCCCGATCACTGCTGGTCCTTCGCGTTATGCGGATCGGAGCCGTGTTCCCAGGTGGCAGCGTAGCTGCGGGGAACGCGTTCTGTCGTTGTATTCCCGCTGACCCATACCTCGGACCGTCTCCTTGACGGCCAGGTTCCGAAGCCCGGCAGCTTGATCGCGAGGGACGTGAAATCTATGCCGGCGACCAATCCGCCGAGGTTGACTTCGATGCCCTCTTCCAGTGCCGCCAAAATGCCGAATACGCCGAACGCGGAGAACTGGTAGCCAGTGCCGCTTGGCGCCTTTCCGAACATGTCGCCATTGCCGAGGTAGTCCTTGCCGATCGCCGTCGGGGGCAGGTCCAGTCGAAGTTCAGGGACCCGCCGCGCCACGAACGCGGTGAACGTGTTGCTGTTCGGACCGGGCCAGGTCTTGTACTCGCGCTGGTAGGGGTAGGCGTCTATCGCGGCCACGAGCTTGTCGATGACTGCATCGACGTCGTCGCCGCGAACATCTGCGAGCAGGAGGGGACGGTTGGAAAACCACTCGCCGTCAGGATTGCCGCGCCCGCAGACCAGCGCTGGCTCGCCGCGCCGCAAGCGCCAGCCGATGATCTCGAAGCGCTCGTATTCGTCGGCATTGGCGCGTTTGGCGGCGATCCAGGTGTGCACGGCGGCGCCGCCGCGCGGACCCCAGGTGCGCGCGCCGTAGACCTGGATGATGGCGGACCGCATCATCGCCGGATCCGGAGCCTGTCCGGTCGACGCATGGCTCGCGTCCCGCCAGTGCGTCCGATCGGCGGCTGCGCGCCACGCGATGGAAATCACGGCGGGCGCAACGAATATGGCCAACAGGACCCAGATCGTCATTCGGGGCGACCAATGGCGAACGCGGGCGGGACTCGGCGATTCCGATTTCTTCTTCGAAAGACGATGACTTGCTCCCATGATGCGGTAGACGGTAGCTTTATCGGTTTTCCCCTGCGCCAAGGAGTCCAAATTGATAGAACTGCATTATTGGCCGACACCCAACGGTCGGAAAGCCACGATCATGCTTGAGGAATGCGGCCTCGATTACACCATTATTCCAGTTGACATCTATATCGGCGATCAGTTCAAGCCGGAATTCCTGCGCATCAGCCCGAACAACCGCATGCCGGCCATCGTCGATCACGATCCCATCGGCGGGGGCGAGCCGCTGTCGGTCTTCGAATCCGGCGCGATTCTGGAGTACCTCGCCGACAAGACCGGAAAGTTCCTGCCGAGGGAGGGGGCGGGCCGCTACAGGGCGCTGCAGTGGGTGCATTGGCAGATGGCGAACCTCGGCCCGATGATGGGCAACGCCAATCACTTCAAGAACTATGGCAGGGATCTCGTCGATGACGTGAAGTTGCTCGAATACGGCAGGAAGCGGTTCGTAGGCGAAGTGGACCGGCTGGCCGGCGTCATGGATGCCCATCTGTCGGCGAATCGATATCTCGCGGGCGACGAATACACGATCGCCGACATGATCACGTGGCCCTGGGCGCGGATCATCCCCAACATGATCTACGACGGCGCGTGGGAGAAGGTCCCGAACCTCTCGCGCTGGAGCTACGAGGTCGGCGAGCGTCCCGCGGTGGCCAAGTGTTTCCGCATGCACAGCGATTGGGGGAAGCGCGAGCGAACGGAAGAGGAAGAACAGGCGCGGCGCGAGCTGTTCTTCAACCAGGACAGCGAAAAGGTTCGCGAGTTTCGGGAAGCGGCGGCGAAAGAAGCTTCCTGACGTTGCCGGTCGTCCGGGCCTTGGGTGATCCGGACTAGTGTCGTGTCACACGCGTTATGACGCTTCAGCGCGTCCCACGGGGTCTGTGGCAAGGCGCGTCCCCGCCGGGAATGGTCGGCTCCATTTCCAAGGGGCGCAACACCGCCACAGGCCACAGTCTTCATGCGAGGGTACCCCTCGCGCTCCCGGGGCGCGCCCTTCGGGAGATCGCCATGCACGCCGGAGCCTTCAGCCGGGGGGCGCGAGGGGGAACCCCTCGCATGCAGACCGCGTTGTGGCCCTTGCGAATATGCCAGATATTCACTGCGGACCACGCCTTGCATTGACGCGCATGGCGAACTCTGAAGCGCCAGAACGCGTGTGACACGACACTAAAGCGCGGCGATCGCTTCCCGCATCTTCTCGATGTGTTGATCGGCATTCAGCCCGCCGCCGAGGGTGCGCAGGCAAATGTGGGTCATGCCGGCATTTTGCCAGCCCTGCACCCGGTCGCGCCATTCGGCTTCGCGGGGTCCGACGACAGCCACGCCGGCCTCTCTGCCGATCGCGTCCGGATCCCTCCCAGCGTCCACTGCCGCGGCGTCAATGTCGGCTTTCACGGCCGGATATTCTTCCGGCGAACAGAGGGCGAACCAGCCGTCGGCCTGACGTCCGATGCGCCGGCGTATCCGAGGCGCGGGCACGCCGCTGGCTCCGATCCAGATGGGAATCGGCCGCTGCACCGGCAGGGGGTTGAGACCCGCGCCCTCGACCGTGTCCCAGCGTCCCGCGAAGTCCACGGTCTCCTTTGTCCACAAGAGCCGCATGAGATTGATCTGCTCCTCGATGCGCGCTCCCCGGGTGTGGAAGTCGGCGCCCAGCGCCCCGTACTCGGCCGAACTGCCGCCCACGCCTATGCCCAGGCGCACGTGTCCGCCGCTCAGGGCATCGAGTGTGGCCGCCTGTTTCGCAAGCAGGACCGTTTGTCGGGCGGGGGTGACGATGACGGATGGGACCAGCTCTATCGCCTTCGTCACGGCGGCGACGTAGGCCAGTATTGTCATCGGTTCGTGCAGGTGTCCGCTATTCGGGCGCAACACTTGATCCGGGACGCGCAGGTGGGCGTAGCCGAACTCCTCGGCAGCCTGGGCGAACGCCAGAATGGCGGATAGGTCGTCCTTGAGTTCGCGCACTGGAAGCGATATCCCGATTTGCATATTGCCCTGGTCGTTGCTGAGGTCGAGCGACAGTTTACTCTTTCCGGTGCGTTCCGCGCTTGTCGTAGAATTGAGCCGATGTCCGATTCCCAAGGTCCCCTGCGTGCGGTGCGTATCGTCGATCTGACCGACGAGCGCGGTATCTATGGCGCGAAACTGCTGGCGGACCTGGGTGCGGACGTGGTGCGGCCCGAGCCTCCGGAGGGGGACCCGTTGCGCCGCCGCGGACCGCACCTCGAAGAAGCGCTTGGCGGACCCACGTCCCTTTGGCATGTGTTCTTCGCGTCATCGCGGCGCTTTTTCAGTGTCGACCTGGATACCGAGGCGGGAAACGCGCAACTCGATGCGCTGATCGACCGGGCGCACGTCGTGCTCTGCTGCGCCGGCGCGTTCGGTGCGGAATCCGAGCGTCTCGACGCCGCGCTGTCGCGTCGGCCTCAACTTGTCGTCGTCGAGGTCTCCTCGTTTGGCAAGGAAGGCCCGTGGCGCGACTACCTGGCGCCGCACATCGTCGCGGGCGCGCTGGGCGGCGCCGTGGCGCCCACGGGGGATGTCGATACGCCGCCGCTGAATGTCTTCGGCGATCTCAACTTCATGGTATCCGGCGTATACGTCGCTCTCGCGGCGTTGGGAGCGTTACACCACGCGCGGGAACGGGGAACGGGGCAGCGCGCCCACGTTCCGGTCCACGAGTGCATCGCATCGTGCCTGGAACAGGTACTGATGTGGTACTGGTATCACGACCGTCTACCGATGGCCAAGGGTCCCGTTCTGGAGCGGCGCGGCAGCCTGCACTGGACGAACGCATTCCAGACGATGCGGGGCCGGGACGGCTGTATCTTCGTCACCGGAGCGCCGAACAGGGATGCACAGTTGGCATGGCTGATCGAAGAAGGCGCGGCGGGGGACCTGTGGGATCCGAAGTACCAGGATCCGGAGAACCGGGAGGAATACACCGCGGTCCTGATGCAATGCCTGCGGGAATGGGTGGCGACCCGCGAGGTGGGACCGTTGTTCCTGGAGGCGCAGTCGCGCGGCATGGCGTATGGCGCAGCGGTTCCAATCGAGCGCACGGCGGACAACCCGCATCTCGCGGCGCGAAACTGGTGGACGGACTATCTGCCCACGGTTCGCGGTCCGGGTACCCCGTATCACTTCAGCGACACGCCCTGGAGGATCGGGCCCTATGGCGATGTCGTCGCGGATACCGAGGCCGTGCTCTCGGACATCGGGTGGGCAAAGGGACGATGAGGCCCCTGGAGGACATGAAGGTCCTGGACTTCACCCATGTCCTAGCGGGGCCTTTCGGCACGCGCGTGCTTGCCGACATGGGCGCGGACGTGGTGAAGATCATGTCAGCCGTTCGGGAGCGGGGACGCGGCGAGGATTCGCCGTACTCCCTCATGTGGAACCGCAACAAGCGCTCGCTCGCCCTCGACATGCGCTGCGAGGAAAGCCGTGTGCTGGCCCGTCGCCTGGCCGACGAGGCGGACATCGTGATAGACAATTTTTCGCCGGGCGTGCTCGACCGGTGGAACGTGGGTTACGAGATCGTGAGCGAAACCAATCCGGGCGTCATCTACGTGCAGATGTCCGGGATGGGCGCGACCGGCCCCTGGTCGAGCTTCGTCACGTATGCCCCGACGATTCAAGGACTCGGGGGCCTGACGCACCTGACCAGCGTCCCGGGCCGCGGAGACATCGGCATCGGCTATTCCTACAACGACCACCAGGCGGGATTGCATGCCGCCGTGGCGGTGCTTGCGGCGCTGGAGGGCCGGCGCAGTACGGGCAGGGGCCAGCGGGTCGACCTGTCGCAGTTCGAGGTCGGCGTGAACTTCGCCGGCCTGGCCCTGCTGGACTGGTTCGGCAACGGGAGGTCGGCGTCGCCGGTGGCCAACCGGGATCCTTACGACAACAACGCGCCGCACGGCTGCTATCCGTGCGCGGGCGCTGCCAGCGATGCGCTCGTGGACGAACGCTGGGTCGCGATCGCCTGCATGGACGACGACCAATGGCGGCGCTTGCGCGAAGTCATGGAAGACCCGGAGTGGGCCCGTGATCCAAAGCTAGCCGTCGTGGCGGGCCGTTCCGAGGCAGCCGATGTGCTGGATCAGCACATAGTGGAGTGGACGCGAGGGATTGAGGCCGAAGTCGTCATGGAACGTTGCCAGGCAGCCGGCGTCCCCGCTGGCGTCGTGCAGACCGGGCTCGATCTGGGTAAGCGTGATCCGCAACTGAAGCTCTCGGGATTCCTGGTGGAGATCGAAGAACCGCATCCGAGCGCCGGCCAAACCTATGCGGACCGGCTTCCCATCTGCTTCGAGCGCACCCCGTGCGACGAATACCGTCCTGCGCCCGTAGTGGGCCAACACAACGCCGAAGTGCTGAGCGAGTGGCTCGGCATGTCCGAAGGAGAGGTCCGGCAGGGCGAAGAGGCGGGATACCTGCGCTGACCCTCCCCGGGCGATTGGGGCTTATCATTCTCTGTACTAACCGAATACTTGGATATACCCATGCGCAGCATTTCCTCCATCGTCCTTCTTTGCGCGACAGTGACGTCGACCGCGGACGAATGGTATCCGTCGGAACACGGGGCCGGCGACACGCTCGGTGCCATCAACCGCCTGTCGGCCGAGAAGGTCGTCGAGGCGGCCAGGCTGGTGAAGACCGGAAAGACCTACCCGCTCGGCGTCGTCACCGGCTGGAACACGCCGGCGTATCCGCCACGCCACTACGCCATCACGGTCATTCAACCCGGGCAGGACCTCGGCCCGACCTTTGGCACCAACCTCGCCACCGGGAACGACGACCTCCTCTGTACGTGGATGGGAATCGGCAGCCAGACGACGGGCCGGGACACATGGGTATCAACCACGTGAATTCCTGTTCGTTTTGGGGCAACCCCGCTTCGAAGGTGCGGTGCAGGCGGAGGTGATAAATCCGGTAGCGATCAGGTAACGTTCATGCCTCGTCGCGGGCGCCAATCCATGGGAAGGAACTGAAGAATGTACGAAGAAATCATCTACGAAATTGACGGTTCGGTCGCGGTGATCACGATGAACCGGCCGGAGACGCTCAACGCGCTGACCGACCGCACGCAGGCCGAGATCCGGCATGCGCTCGATCAGTCGGAGAGGAACGAGGCCGTGATCGGAACCGTTCTAACCGGCGCAGGCAGAGGTTTCTGCTCCGGCGTTGACATGAACGCGCTTGGCGCCATGAGCGAAGCGGGCCGACGCCTGGGCGACAGTTACGCGAATCTTGCCGCCAGTCCCGGGAACCCGGACCATGATCCCAACTTCGAGATCGGCCTCACGTTTCTTCTCGGTCTGCGCAAACCCCTCATCGCCGCAGTCAACGGTGCATGCGCAGGGCTTGGTTTCAGCTACGCGGTCTTCTGCGACCTGCGTTTCGCCGACAGGACCGCAAGGTTTGTCACCTCTTTCTCGCAGCGCGGGCTGATCGCGGAGCACGGCGTAAGCTGGATGCTGCCGCGCCTGATCGGCCCCGCCAACGCGCTCGACATCCTCTGGACCGGACGGAGGTTCGAGGGTGAAGAGGCCGGCCGCCTGGGACTCGCCAACCGCGTGTGCGAACCGGGAGAATGCGTCAACGATGCGAAGACGTATCTTCGCGAAATCGGCAAGACAGCGGCGCCTAAGTCACTGATGATGATGAAGAAGCAGATCTACCGACATCTCAATGCCGATGTTCGCACGGCGATGGTCGAGTCGACCGCCTGGATGGACGAGAGCCTTGCCCGCGAGGACTTCAAGGAGGGGGTTGCATCGTTTGTCGAGCACCGCCCGCCCAAGTTCTCACGGATCAAGGTCGACTGAGGACTGGCATCTGCTAGTGGATTTGATCGGTGGCAAACCGACGGTTCTAAAGCATTGGTAAGCAACACCCTCACCGCGTGACTCACCTTCTTGGGCCGCCAGAAACGAAGAGCAGACGGAGATAGAAAATTTTCTATAGATAGAAAATTCTTTTAGAGTGGTATATTCTTCTCGGAAATCAATCGCGAGACTGTATTCATGGACGAGAAAACGGCCGAAGCAATGGTCAGGCACTGGGATTGGGCGAAGGGGAAAGGACTGATGAATCCCTCGACGGCCCAAGCAATATCGAGTGCGTGCCGTGGCATTCTGGAAGCCCAAGACAATTGGGAACAGCTAAATGTAGAGACACTAGATATTGAACAATCTGTCCAAATTTTCAAGAACTTGCGTGCGAAGAACTTCGCCCCTCGCAGCCTCAGGGACTATGAGAGTAGATTTAGGCGAGCAATCGAGTCGTACAGGAAGTACCTCGACGATCCAGCCTCTTGGACATTCCCATCAAGGTCATCTGCACCTCGCAAATCGCCCCCATTGGGACGAACGACGAGGAAAGAACCAGCTCCGGATAGTGCGCCCATCGACGATGGAGGAGGAGAGAATCGTCTTGAGGTAGGTTCGCAGGAGTACCGCTATCCGTTTCGCCCGGACTATATGGCCAAACTCGAGATTCCACGAGATGCGACGACGATGGAAATCAATCGTCTTGTGGGTTGGGTACGTACTCTAGCCGTCGACTATGACCCGTCGCCGTGAAGAAGCGTCAGCTTCTCAGGCATTTGGAGAAGAACGGTTGCCGTCTGCTGCGCCAGGGCCGGAAGCACGAATGGTGGGAGAGTTCCAGCGGTGACCGCTCGGCAGTTCCTCGCCACAACGAGATCAGCGGTTACTTGGCGAAGAAGATATGCCGAGACTTGGGAGTGGAAATCCCGGAAGAGTTGTAGTCGGGATCAGAGTGCGACAACGACCTCTTCATATTCGTCGGTCGCATGTGCAAGGGCGTCATGCCGGTTCATTTCGAGGGCTTCGCGGAGCACTTCGGCCAGTGTATCCAGCAATTCTTCCTTGGTGCGTTCCTGAGCATTCACTCCTGGAACCTCGGCAATCCATCCGATCCACCAGCCTTCATCCTGCGAAATGATCGCGGTCCAAGGGCGATGTTCCATCGTCGTTCGTCTCCTGCCTATGGCGAGGTAGTTTACTCCAGCCCGGCCCACCCAAATAGATGCAAGTTGTGGAGCAACCTGCGGCGAAAGGCGTCATTACCCGCGCCCCACGAACGGCATCTTGGTGGCCATGACGGTGAGGAAGAGGACGTTGGCGTCGAGAGGCAGGCTCGCCATGTAGAGCACGGCGCGCGTGACGTTGTCGATGTCCATCGTCGGTTCGACGAGCACGGAATCATTCGCCTGCGGCACGCCTCTCTGCATGCGGCCCGTCATGGTTGTCAGCGCATTGCCGATGTCGATCTGGCCGCAGGCGATGTCGTACTTGCGTCCGTCGAGCGCCGTCGACTTGGTGAGTCCCGTGAGGGCATGCTTGGTTGATGTGTACGCTGCGGAGTTGGGCCGGGGCGCCTGGGCGGAGATGGACCCGTTGTTGATGATGCGGCCGCCCCTCGGCGTCTGGTCCTTCATGATGCGGAACGCTTCCTGGGTGCACAGGAAGGAGCCGGTCAGGTTCGTGTCCACCACTTGACGCCACCTCTCGACTTCGAGGTCTTCAAGCAGCCCGCCGGCGCCGAGGCCGGCATTGTTGAAGAGCACGTCCAACCGCCCGAAGCGCGCCTTGGTCGCGGCGAATAGCGCCGCGACGGCATCGGGATCCCTGACATCCGTGGGTACGGGCAGCGCGCGTTCCCCGGCCCCGGATTCGGCGGCCGTGGCCTCAAGCAGTTCCTCCCGCCTGCCGGCCAGCGCGACCGCATAGCCCTCTCCCAGGAAACCCAGTGCGGCGGCTTTTCCGATGCCTGATCCGGCACCCGTGACGATGGCGACTTTTTGATGACTCATTTTTCGGCGATTTCACTCATGTGGGTAGGATTCTGGCACGGTGCGCGTTACCTGCGTGCCGCGCGGATCAATGGTAGCACCGGGTCCCCAACGGGTTTCCAGCGGGTTCCGGACGGGTTTGTGCATGGCAGCCCGCGGGTCAGTCCGCGAGTTCGCCGACCGGCGGGATCAATTCGATTTCGAACAGGCGGGGCCAGCGTTTGCCGGTGACGAACAGCCTGCCACTGTCGGCGTCGTAGGCTATGCCGTTCAGCACTCCGACGCTCTCGGTGCGAAAAGGCGCAGGCAGGATGTCCTCGAGATCCAGCCAGCCGCGCACCTGGCCTGACCTGGGGTCAATGACGGCGATTCGCGTGGTGTTCCAGACGTTGGCGAAGACGTGGCCTTCGATGCACTCGAGTTCGTTCAAGGCAGTGATCGGCTGATCGTCCTCGCGCACCTCGACGCGATGGGTCTCCTGCAGGGTCTCCCGGTCGAGAAATCGCAGGGATGCGGATCCATTACTCATGATGAACTGCGTCCCGTCCCACGTCAGACCCCATCCTTCTCCGGCATATGCGAACTGTCCAGACTGTGCCAGCGTTTCGGAGTCGTAAATCAGGCCAAGACCAGCGCGCCAGGTGAGTTGGAAGAGTTCTTCGCCGACCGCGGCGAGACCCTCGCCGAACAACTCTTCGGCGAGACGTGTTTCCTTGAGCAGCCGCCCCGAGCGCAGGTCCACGTGCCGAATGGACGACGTTCCGTATCCTCCGGTGCTTTCGAACAACTGGCCGCGATGGACGACCAGCCCCTGGGTGACGGCATCCCGGTCGTGGGGGTAGCTCTGCACCACGCGGTATCCAAAGTCCATCGGCACGGCGGGTTCGCCGGTTGCGGAAAGGCTTACCGTGAGAAACAGCGCCCCAAGGCGCCTTGCGGGAGGGGTCAGCATGGCACCGCGCAACATGCCTCACCTGCATGGCGGCGCGCAAGATGAAGCGCAGACTGGGGCCGTTCGGCAGAGGGCGTGTGGTACGCTCCGCGCCATTCCAAGGGGGAGGCCTGTGCTGCATACGCAATCCAGAATTCCGGCGCCTTATCGATGCGTGATCCAATCCGTTTTGCCTGATCGGCGGACAGACACATGAGCCGGCCGCGTCGAGTGGTTGTGGTCGGCGGCGGCAATGCCGCGTTTTGCGCCGCCATTGGCGCGCGCGAACAGGGCGCGGATGTCGTGTTGCTCGAACGCGCGCCGTTCGAACTGCGCGGCGGCAATTCACGATTCACCGCTGGCGGCATGCGTTTCGCGTATGAGGGCAGCGAGGAGATTCGCTCCCTGGTTCCCGACCTGAGCGAGGCTGAACTGTCGCGGACGGATTTCGGTGCGTACACACGCGATCAGTTCTATGACGACATGTGCCGGATTACCCAGTACCGCACTGACGCGGATCTCGCCGTCAAGCTGGTGGACGAGAGTTTCGACACGCTGAAGTGGATGGCCGGTCACGGTGTCCGTTTCCTGCCCATGTACGGTCGACAGTCGTTCAGGATCGGGGACACCGTCCGGTTCTGGGGCGGTTTGACCATCGAGGCCTGGGGCGGCGGACCGGGGCTGGTGGACAGCCTGACGGATATTGCGAAGGGCATGGGCATCGATATCCGCTACGGCGTCCGGGGCGAAGCGCTGGCGCCGGGTGGCGTGCGAATCGGGGCGGAAACCGTGAAGGCGGATGCTGTTGTGCTCGCCTGCGGCGGCTTTGAATCGAATGCGGCGTGGCGCGCGCAGTACCTCGGCGCGGGTTGGGAACTCGCCAAGGTTCGGGGCACCCGCTTCAATACCGGCGACGGCATTCGCATGGCGATCGAGGCGGGGGCGGCGTCGCGCGGCAACTGGTCGGGCTGCCACGCGGTGGCTTGGGACATGAATGCGCCCGAATTCGGCGACCTGGACGTGGGCGACAACTTCCAGAAGCACTCCTACCCCTTAGGCGTCATGCTGAATGCCGAAGGGAATCGCTTCGTCGACGAGGGAGCGGACTTTCGCAACTACACCTATGCGAAATACGGTCGGGAGGTCCTCGAGCAGACGGGGCAGTTCGCCTGGCAGATATTCGACGCCAAGGTATCCAAGTTGTTGCGCGACGAATATCGCATTCGCCAGGTGACCAGGGTCACGGCAGACAGCCTGGAAGCGCTGGCACAAAGACTGGACGGCGTTGACGCCGCTCAGGCCCTGACGACATTGCGCGCGTACAACTCCGCAGTCGACGTAGACACCCCGTTCGATCCCGCCGTGAAGGATGGAAGGGGCACCCGCGGGATCAGTCCGCCCAAGTCGAACTGGGCGAACACCCTGGACACTCCGCCGTTCGAAGCCTACGGCGTAAGCTGCGGCATCACCTTCACGTTCGGCGGCTTGCATGTGGACACCGAGTCGCGGGTCATCGGCGTGGACGGGGCGCCCATGCCCGGACTGTTCGCCGCTGGCGAACTGATGGGAGGCCTCTTTTTCTTCAATTACCCGGGGGGCTCGGGCCTGACTTCCGGGGCCGTGTTCGGACGCACCGCCGGCCGGAATGCGGCGCTGATCGATTGAAGAGCGGGGCGCCGACACCGCGCGTGACGCGGGCCGGCTATGCCCCCTCGGAGAGCCGGCGCATGGCGGACCATGCGCCGGAGGTCAGCCCTCCTCTTCGTCACCCAGCGAGATGCGGGACTCGTTGCGCTTGACCGTCGCTTCGCCGATTCCGCGAACCCGCGCCAGGTCTTCCACGGTCTCGAACCTGCCGTTCTCCTCCCGATAGGCGACAATGGCCTCTGCCTTGGATTGGCCGACACCGACCAACACCCGGGCAATCGTTTCCGCGTCGGCCGTATTCACGTCGACACGCTCCTCTTCCGCGCGAGCGCCAAGCGCGACCGCGAGCGCCAGGAGCACGAACATGGAAACGCGCGCCATTGATAACGACGGCCCGGATTGTCTCCGTGGCTGCGGGACTGCAGAGGCTCTGGCAAACACTGGAAATTTCATATTGGTTCTCCGAAAAGTGGAGAGACCAACTTATCGCGGAGGGTGCGGCGATATTAGCAGTGTCGGATTGAAATGGCGTGCGATGGAGGTGATTCCTTGGGTAGGAAATCGCCTACGAAACCTCGCTTCAAGCGCCCGCCGCCGCCGTGCGAGAGCCGCTATTCAGGTAGCCGACGAGATGGCCGGCGAGGTCTCTTGCATCGTCCTCGGCACCGTGGATGAAACTCGACTTGCGCCGGCGCAGGAAGTTGAGCCCGAGTGCATAGACGCCGGGCACCGTGACGACCCCGCCGTCGTGGCGCAGCCTTCCCTTGTGGTCGAGGGCCGGAAGATCGAGCCATGAGTAGTCGGCGCGGTATCCGGTCGCCCATAGGATGCTTCGAATGCCGTCCGCGTCGCCGGTTTGCAGGTCTATTTCAAGCGGCGGGGCATCGGGAACTCGCGTCGGTTCGAAACGGTGCGGCGCATCGACAACGCCGTCGGCGCCGTTGTCGGTTGCCCACTCGTCGATCGTGTTCAGCAGCCGGTTCATCTTCAGGTCGGCCAAGCGGCACACGTTGCGCAGCCCGCCGGAAAACTGCGCCTTGCCGTTCCGCGCCGCGGCGAGGCGGCCGACCAGCTTCACGCCGATATCGGTCAACGCGTTGATGTCGAGCGTGGACCTCTCGGGCGTGCCGACCAGTTGCGGCGACGGCACGTTGCGTGCGCGCACGATGTCATCCATTTCGTCGTAGCGCTGATCGAGAATGCCGGCGGCCTGCATCCACCACAGGATGTCCCGCCCCCGGTAGGTTCGCGGCAAGCGTACGTGCTCGCCTACGGACAGCGTCACGGGGCGTCCGGACCGGTGAATTTCTTCCGCAAGCTGGACGCCGGTCGCTGACGCCCCCACCACCAGCGCACCCCCGGGAGGAAGTGAGTCCGGATTGCGGTACTCTATCGTGGTCAGCGCGCGAATAGATGGCGGCAGTTCGCGTTCGACGACGGGCACGTCGGCCAGATTGCAGGCGCCGCTTGCGAGCACCACGGTGCGGCAACGCCATTCACCCTGATCGGTGGCCACCCGAAAGCCGTCGCCCGAAGCGCCCACCGAAGTGACTACCGTCTCTTCGTGCACCGGCGCGGAAATCGTCGCGGCGTAACCTTCGATGAACCCGATCACCTCGGGCATTGTCATGAATCCGTCGGCGTCCCAGCCCTCGTATCGGTATCCCGGGAGACGGCTCTGCCAGTTGGGGGTCAGCAATCGCAGGGAGTCCCATCGCTCCGTGCGCCACGAATTGCCGACGCGGCCCCGTTCCAGTATGACGTGGTCGACGGCGTGCTCGCGCAGGCACTGGCTCATGGCAAGCCCGGCATGGCCGCCGCCGACGATGACGGTAGTTACTTGCTTGATCGAATCGCCCCGCTTGGAAAATAAGCGGACCTTCCCATGTCACGTCACTTCGACGTTGACGTTCGTGGGATTGGTGATGATGTCGAACACGGCGGAGCGCTTTTGCGACTGGGCAACAAGCGCTTCGATGTCTTCCTTCGACGCATCGGCATCGATGTCGAAGGTCACCTTGACGTCGCTGAATCCATTCCGCACATCCGGATCGCCGCCCAGGATCCCCAGGATGTCCATTGCGCCTTCGAGATTCGCCTGCACCGAGCGCAGCTGGATCTCCCGGTTCTGCGCCACGGCGGCCACGCCGGCTGTCAGGCAGCTCGCAAGTCCGACGAGCACGAACTCGACCGGGGTCGCGCCGTTGTCCTCGGATGCAAACACCGCCGGATGGTCGGCATCGAAACTGAACGTGGTCTTGTGCTGGTGCTCCTCGCCGAGGCCATGGTAGCCGTCCACGGAGGATTTGCTATGCGTCCCGTTGACCCATGTGCAGGAAGCGCGCCAGTTGAACTTGGCGGCTTCGGGGGCTTCGCTCAACACCTCGCGAGCTGCGAGAAGCGCGTCGACGTTTACGCCGTTTTGAACTTTGGATTCTGCCATTCGACGATCTCCTGACTGTATTCTGGTTCGCCGGGAAGCCTCGCGCTTGCCCGGATTCCGGCGCGACCGCTAGCCGCAGGGAGAACTTCCCACTCTCCCGACCCAAGTCGCGCCCTGCCTGGGAAAAGGCATGAAACGGCAATGATAGCGCCTTGGGGGCGCAGTCGTCAGGAGAACAAACGCATAAGCAAATAGCTTGAAGGCAGCTGGCGCGTACGGCACGGCGTCCCAGCCAACCGCCCATTGGACGGCTGTGAGGCGTTGATTGTGGGGTGGATCGGTTAGAGTCGGTGTCGACAGGTATCGAAACGCCGTCGAGGCGATGACCCAGGTCGTGGACCTGCTTCCGCCTGATCACCCGACCGCACTGATGGCGCGCGCCAACCTGGTCGATGCCTACGAACACCTCGGTGAGAGCGAACGGGCCACCGAGCATTGCCTGGCCATCGGGCAGACGACGCCCTGGGGAGGTACCGCGGACTACCAGCCGCTGTTCAAGCGTCCGCCGACCTACCCCCGGGCCGCGCAAGTCAGGGGCCTCGAGGGGTACGTCCTGCTTGCGTTCACCGTCGACAAGAAGGGCTTCGTTCGCGACCCCTCGGTCGTCGATTCGCGGGTGCGTGGGCACGGCACGGCGGGGAGGGAATATGTTGGCGAGTTCGAAGCCGCGGCAATCGAGGCGGCCAGGAAATTTCGCTATGCGCCAAAGTTCGTCGACGGGAACCCGGTGACGGTGGATGATGTCAGGAACTTGATCAAATTCGAATTGCGCGACTGACGCCGCGTTGGATTCGGCTAGCGGCGTGCGCCGTAGAACGGCACGTAGTGCCGATCAAGGCGCAGGGTGCGGGACGGGTGGGACGGGTGAAACACGCGCAGGCGAAGCCGACGACGGGTTTCATGGCGCTAGCAGCTAACGCCACTCCTAGCCGAGCGCCTCGATGGCTTCGAGCGTCTGCGCGAGGCTCGTCACGCCCTTGACGTCGATGCCTGGCACAGGGGTTTTCGTCAGGTTCGCCCGAGGCGCGATCGCCTGATCGAATCCGTGTTTCTGCGCTTCGCGCAGTCTTTCCTGGCCGTTCGGCACGGCTCGAACCTCGCCGGTCAGGCCGAGTTCGCCGAAACAGACCAGGTTCCGGGGCAGCACGCGGTTCTGGAAGCTCGACAGGACGGCGAGAACCGTCGCGAGATCCGCCCCGGTCTCGCTGATGCGCACCCCGCCGACGACATTGGCGAACACGTCCTGGTCGGTTAGCGACAGGCCGCAGTGGCGATGCAGTGCCGCCAGGTGCATGCCGATGCGCTGGGGATCGAGGCCGACGGCGATGCGCCTGGGATATCCGCCCCGGGATTCGTCCACGAGCGCCTGCAGCTCCACCAATAGCGGCCGGGTGCCCTCCCACGTTACGGTGACGACGCTCCCGGGAGACATCTCCTTTGGCCGCTGCAGGAAGATGGCGGACGGGTTGGCGACCTCCTTCATGCCGGTTTCCGTCATCGCGAAGACGCCCAGTTCGTTGACGGCGCCGAAGCGGTTCTTTTGACTGCGCAACGTTCGGAAACGCGTGCCGGCCGGACTGTCGAGCATGACGAAACAGTCGATCATGTGTTCCAGCACCTTGGGTCCGGCGAGATTGCCTTCCTTCGTGACGTGACCGACCAGGATCACCGTGGTGAGCGTCTGCTTGGCGAGCCTTGTCAGCAGCGCCGCCGACTCCCGCACCTGGGTGACGCTCCCGGGAACGCTGCCGGTGGATTCCACGTGCATGACCTGAATGGAGTCGATGACCATCACGCTGGGTCGATGCTGCCGCGCCAGTTCGGCGACAGCCTCGACCCGTGTTTCCGCCGCAACCAGGAGGTTGTCCAGGGGCAGAGCCAGCCTGCGGGCCCGGTCGGCGATCTGCTGCGGGGACTCTTCTCCGCTGACGTAGAGCATGGGCGCGCGGCGCGCGATGGCGGCGGCGACCTGCAGGAGCAGCGTGCTCTTGCCCGCGCCCGGGTCTCCTCCGATCAGAACGACGGAGCCGGGCACGAAACCGCCCCCGAGGACGCGATCAAGCTCATCCATGCCCGTAGGCATGCGTTCCAGCGCCGCGGTTTCGATTTCGGCCAGCCGTGCGACCGCCGGCGGCGTCCCGCTATAGCCCGTGGCACCGGCGCCCGGCGGGTCGGTGGCGCGCTGCGGCGTGAACTCACGCAACGTGTTCCACTTGCCGCAGGCGGAACACTGGCCCTGCCACTTCGGATGTTCGACGCCGCAGTCGTCGCAGACGTACGCGACCTTAGCCCGCATATGTCACCAAGGGCCGCGATGATCGCGCAGGATTTTTTTCGCGTGCGGGTGCTCGGAGCCCTCAGCCGGGGAGCGCGAGGGGAAACCCCTCGCAAGAGAAGAGACGGAAACATAGCCGCCGCTTATGGTGTAGCGAGCATGTGCCCGCACGCGGAAAAAGTGCCCCACAGTCGGCGCCTTTGGCGCCGCCCGTGGCCCGGCCCCACCGTGCGAGGGTGCGGCAGCGTAGTCCGTACCCGGCAGAACCTCCGCGAAACGAATGCATCTGATTGAAACGCAATGACAATCAATCACTCGACAAGCGCCTTGGTGATATATGCGGGTTAGCCCTGGCCACACGAATCCTCAGTCAATGGCTTCGTAGTCTCCGCGATCGAGCAGTTCGAACTTGGTGAGTTCCTTGAAGAACCGCATTTTCACGACCCCGGTGGGGCCGTTGCGTTGTTTGCCGATGATGACCTCGGCAAGCCCCTTGTCATCCGACTCCTTGTTGTATTCCTCGTCGCGGTAGATGAACAGGATGACGTCGGCGTCCTGCTCGATGGCCCCGGATTCACGCAGATCCGACATGCGGGGACGCTTGTCTTCGCGATTCTCCAGGGCACGGTTCAATTGGGACAGGGCTACCAACGGGCAGCGAAACTCCCTCGCGATCGATTTGAGCGTCCGCGAGATCTGGGACAGCTCTGTGGCGCGATTTTCACCGGCGTCCTCGGCAGTCATCAACTGCATGTAGTCCACGATGATGAGCTTCAGCCGCCCCCGCGTGGTCCGGGCCACCCTGCGGGCGCGCAGGCGCACCGCATTGGGAGTCAGTCCACCGGCATCGTCGATATACAGGGGCTTTTGCTTGAGTTGGTTGACGGCCCACTCCAGCCGAGGCCAATCCTCGGCGTCCAGGTTGCCGGTACGCAAGCGGTTCTGGTCGATGCGGCCGAGGGACGACAGCAATCGCATCACCAATTGCTCTGCTGGCTGCTCCATGGAGAAGATGAGCACCGCATCGGCGTCGTCGTCCGCCTGCATGACGGCGTGTTCCGCGACGTTGACGGCAAGGGCGGTCTTGCCCATGGACGGACGCCCCGCGATGACGATGAAATCCGAATCCTGCAGGCCGGTGGTGAGCCGATCCAGGTCGGGAAAGCCAGTCTCCAGGCCAGTCAGGGCGTTGGGGTTCTTGGACAGTTCATCGACGCGCTCGAAAGCGCCCTGGAGCAACGGTTCGACCGGTATCGGACCATCGTCCTGCATGCCGCCCTCTGCGATGTCGAACACGGCCTGCATGGCCGAGTCGAGAAGGTTGTCGGTGGAGCGACCGTCAGGTTCGAACGCCGATTCCGTGATGCCGGAACCGGCGCTGATGAGCTGTCTCAGAATGGCCCTTTCGCGCACGATATCGGCATAAGTCCCGATGTTGGCCGCGGACGGCGTTCCTTCCGCGAGTTCCGCGAGATAGGCGATGCCTCCGACGCGATCAGCGAGGTTGCGTGCCTGTAGTGCCTCGGCAACGGTCAACACGTCGAGCGGCTGCAGTTCGTTGGCGAGCGATGCCATGGCTTCGAAGATGATCTGGTGTTCCGGCCGATAGAAATCGTGCGCCTTGATCTTGTCGGCCACGATATCCCAAGCTTCGTTTCTGATCATCAATCCGCCGAGCACGGATTGCTCCGCTTCGATCGAATGCGGGGGGACCTTTAACCTGGTCGGGGAGGAAACGTCGGTAGAGGGTTCTGCCATGGGTTGAAGGCCGCTCTGTCGAAACCCAACGATCTAGGTTCCCGCACATGCCGTCAAGGTATAGCCGCCGAAAGTGACGTCAGACATTGCCCAGGCAATGCAGGGGCGCGGCAGCGTCTCGACAACGCTGTGGACAAGCTGTAAGCGACCGGTTGAATCCGGCGTCGGTGCGTGCGCCTCGTCGCGTTTCGCGCCGCGGTGCTACTCGGCGACGATGTTGATGCCGACCTTCGCGGAGACGCCGGGGTGGAGCTGGATCTCGACCTCGTACTCGCCGACCTGGCGAATGGTGCCTTCGGGCAAGCTCACTTCCGCCTTGGAAACTTCGTTGCCCTGGTCGGTCAGTGCCCGGGAAATCTCCACGGTGCCGACGGAGCCGAACAGCCTTCCTTCTTCGCTGGCGCGAACCATCAAGGTCACGGAGACGTCTTCCAGTGCGGTGGCGCGCGTTTCGGCGGCGGCGAGCTTTTCGCCGGCTGCCGTTTCGAGTTCGGCGCGGCGCCCTTCGAACGCTGCCCGGTTTTCCGGGGTGACGCGCACGGCTCTTCCGGTGGGGATGAGATAGTTGCGCGCGTAGCCGTTCTTGACCGAGACCTCGTCTCCCAGGGTTCCGAGCTTGCCGATGCGTTCGAGCAGGATGACGTTCATTTTCTCTTGACCTGGACCCTACTTGTGCTGATCCGTGTACGGGACCAGCGCTAGGTATCGGGCGCGTTTGACCGCCGTCGCAAGCTGCCGCTGGTAGCGGGCGCTGGTACCGGTGATCCTGCTGGGCACAATCTTGCCGGTTTCCGTGATGTAGGGCGCGAGAAGGTCGAGATCCTTGTAGTCGATCTCCTTGATGCCTTCAGCGGTAAAGCGGCAATAGCGTTTGCGTCGAAAGTTCCTGGCCATCGGTCAGGACTCCGCGTCCACGGTTTCGGGCTCGTCGGACTCTTCGGCTGCGGCCGCAGCCGCGGCATCCGCCTCTTCCCTGGCCCGTCGCAGCGCACGCGCCGCAGCCTCCTCTTCGCGCCTGCGTTCCCGCTCGCGGTCCTTCTCCTGCTCCCGGAGTTCTTCCTCGTAGATCTTGGATGATTCCGTGATCGCGTGCTGGCGCCGGATGATGAGATTGCGGATTACCGCGTCGTTGAAGCGGAATGCGCTCGACAGTTCTTCGAGCGTCTCGGCGTCCACTTCCACGTTCATCAGCACGTAGTGCGCCTTGTGGATTTTCGTGATGGGATAGGCGAGTTGGCGTCGGCCCCAGTCTTCCATTCGATGGACGGTGCCGCCTCCGCGTTCGATCATCTGGCGGTAGCGATCCATCATGCCGCGCACCTGTTCCGACTGGTCCGGGTGCACCATGAAGACGACTTCGTAGTGTCTCATTTCAATTCCTCCTCTCGGGTTCGCCTCCGCGTTCCAATGCGCGTGAGGCGAGGATGGACAATCGGGATTCTACTGGCGCGCGCGCACGACTTCAAACAGCAGGATTCCCGTCGCCACCGCGACATTCAGGCTGGAAACCGCGCCGGCCATGGGAATCCGGACCAGGTGGTCGCAATGTTTCATTGTGAGCCGCCGCAGGCCTTTGCCCTCGCCGCCCACCACGACAGCGGTGGGGCTGGGGATCTCAAGCTCGTGAAGGGTTGTCTCGGCATCCTGGTGTCCGCCGATGGTCCACACCCCTTGCTGCTTCATCCAGGCCAGTCTGCGCGAAAGGTTGGTCACCGACACCACGAAGAGGTGTTCGAAAGCGCCGCTTGAGGTCCTGATCGCCGCCGCCGTCAGCCCGGCGGCATGGCGCTTGGGCAAAAGTACGGCGTCCACGCCGGCCGCCTCCGCCGACCTAAGGCATGCGCCGAGATTGCGGGGATCCTGGACCTGGTCCAGCACCAGGATGAAAGGACGCTCAAAGGTGGTCCAGCGGCGTTCCAGCTCTGCCTCGGTGGCGAGAGCAACGGCATGGCATTGCGCGGCGACGCCCTGGTGAGGGCCATGCGCAACGTGATCGAGCATGCGCCTGTCAACGGACTCGACGCGTACGCCCGATGCCCGCGCCTCGTCGATCAATGCGGCCAGCGCTTCCGACCGGCGGCCGGCGGCAACCCACACCCGGCGCACGCGACCTGGTTCCGCCTCGAGGGCGTTGCGCACGGAATGCGCGCCGTAGATCCAGTCGTCGGTCGGTTCCTTCATCGACGTCTTGCGCGCCTTCGTCGCGCCGGGACAAGGTCTACGCGACGCGTCTCGACCGAGACCTCCCGCAGCACGACATCGAGTTCGTCGCCGAGGGTAAAGCGCTGGCCCGAGGACTCGCCCACCAGCGCCATCGACTCCGGGACGTGGTGATAGTAGTCGCGTCCGATATTGGAGACGTGCAGGAGGCCCTGGACGAACACGTCGGCGAGCCGTATGAACAGCCCGAATTCTGTCACGCCGACAACGACGCCGGAAAACGCCTCGCCTGTCCGGTCCTTGATGTAGTCGCACTGCAACCAGTCGGAGACGGCGCGGGCAACATCGTCGGCGCGACGCTCGGTCATGGAGATGTGTGCTCCGGTCTGCGAGAGCCACTCCGCCGAGGGGGGCGACTCGTCCGACTTGATCATGCGATGCACGGTGAGATCGGCGTAGCGCCGAATCGGGGAAGTGAAGTGCGTGTACTGCGGCAGCGCGAGGCCGAAGTGCCCGACGTTGCGCGGGTCGTAGCGGGCCTGGGGCATCGACCGGAGCAGGAGCATTTCGAGCAGCCATGCGTTCCGGGAACTCTCCCTGAGTGCGCGGGACATGAGGTCGCGCAGTGCCCGAGGTGTCGTATCGCGCGCCGATAGCCGGATCCCCGCGAATGCGAGGGCGGTGACAAGCTGGTCCAGCTTCTCTGCCTGCGGCGCCTCGTGCGCGCGATAGAGCGGCGCATCCAATCGCCTCGCCGCGCACACGTTCGCAGCGATCATGGCCTCTTCGATCATGCTGTGGGCATCGTTGCGCTGCGCCAGCGCGACGGAGCTTGCGCGGCCGTCCCGGAGGGTGAGGTGGGTCTCGCGGCTGTCGAAGTCGACCGCGCCCCGTTCCGAGCGTTGTGACCGCAGCGCCCGGTACACCTCGAACAGCGCGGCGAGGCCAGGGGACTCCGCCGCCGCTTCTTCGTACGTGAGCCTCGCGTGCGACCGAATGACGGCCTCGTAGAACTCGTTCGACGACACCGTTCCCGCCGCTGTTATCTCCATGTCGCAGACGAGCGCGAGACGCCTTTCGCCTGGAACCAGCGAGCAGATGCCGTTGGAAAGCGACTCCGGCAGCATCGGGACGACGCGGTCCGGCAGGTAGACCGAGTTGCCGCGCCGACGTGCTTCGAGGTCGAGCGGGGAGCCGGGTTTCACGTAATGCGCGACATCGGCAATGGCGACGACAAGTCGCCAGCCGCCCTGCGGTTTCGGCTCGGCATGCACCGCATCGTCGAAGTCGCGCGCATCCGGACCGTCGATGGTGACGAGCGGCAGCGCGGTGAGGTCCCGGCGTCCGACCGTGTCGCTGGCCGTCACGCCGCGGGGCGCGTCGACGTCGAGGGCGTCGGGCCAGTCGACGGGCACGCGGTAGCTCGAAAGCAAGGCGGTGGCCGCGCGGTCGGCTTCGTTTCCTGCGCGCAGCACGGACAGGATGCGGCCGCTGTAGCGGCCCCGATCCTGCCACAGCAGCGACACCTCGACGATATCGCCGTCGCTGGCGCGCCCGTCGTCGTCCTCGATCTCGATGCGTCCCCTGACCGTGGGGTCGAGGGACTCGACGAAGCGCCGCCGATATCCCTCCGCGACGCACCCGATGAGAGGTTCGGCGGACGGCTCGACCACGCGCAAACCCCCGTCCCGGCGCGCGCGCCAGCCAGGTTGGCGGCGAGTCGGGAACTCGATGCGGTCGCCGGGTCGGACATTCGATCCGCGCGGCAACTCGTCCCCGGAGCCTTCGACCACCAGCTTGCCGTGGGATTCGACGACTTTCACCACTTCCGGCGCGTTGTCCAGCACATACTGGCCGTCCGCCAACCGCGTGACCTCGCCCAGGTGTTCGAGTCCGCGCAGCAGGCGTCGCAACCGATGCGTACCGGCGCCCTTGCCAAGGCGGAAATGCCGGACCAGGTCCTCCCATTGGGGAGCGTCCAGCGACTTCAGGGCGTCACGGATATCGCTCGCGAAAAGTTGCGGCTCGGGCATGTCCTTCCTGCGCTTACGACGTCTCAAAATTGACAACTCCTCGAGACGATGGGTACATTGCGCGCCCCGTTTCCGGTGCCGGGCGCCCTCGACCCATGGGGGAGACCGGACCGCTTCTTCGCCGAGGTGGTGAAATTGGTAGACACGCTAGCTTCAGGTGCTAGTGGGGGTAACCCCGTGGAGGTTCAAGTCCTCTCCTCGGCACCAAACCCGTTCGGCCGTCGTGCGGCGGATGACCCCCGCGCCGCGGGGCGCTGCGTTGTGCGGGCAGTCCGGAGCGGTCTTGATCAGGGGATCGGCAGGTAGCCGCGGTCGACGCCCTTGGTAAGCACGGCCACCGCGTTGTGCGGGTGCAGGCTTTCGTGGTGCTCGACGCGCACCCAGTAGTCGACCAGCCGCGGTTCGCGCTCCAGCGCGGATTTCACCCGTCGCGCGGCGTCCTCGCAGAACATGAGGTTGGAGGCGTTCAGCCGCGCGAATTCCTGCTCATCCTCGCGTTTGACCGCGGTCTGCACCGGCGTCTGGACAGCTTCCTCGACGGCATCGACCAACTCGGTGATGGGGAAGCTCTCCAGCCTGTGGTCGAACTTGACCAGTACCCGCGCGATGCTGCGCTGGGCGTGCGGCGTTGCCACGAAGCTTTCTTCGGAGCCTAGCCATGCCTTCACCGCGGCGGCATCCACTTCTCCGCTGGCGCCGAAGTCGTGCTCGAACTGTTGCTGGACGAGTTGCCGGGAGAGCGCTGCGGAACATGGGCAGGTGCTGGAATAGTGCACTCCGGCCGCGAGTTCCACGTGCGTTTCGCCATCGATGTGGGTGCCCTTGATGGACACGGGGTAGGCGTTCCAGCCCGAGTTCTCCGTCACGAGGGCCTGGCGGCGCAGGTAGTAGTCGAAGTCGAACTGGACGAAGGCGCGGCCGGAAAGGCCCCGGTGGGACTCGAGCAGCGATGCGAGCAGGAGTTTCAGTCCGGCGACACTCAAGGGTCGCGTTTGTGAATGTTCGTCGAGAATCAGGTACAGGCGGGACATGTGGATGCCCTTTGCCTGCGGGTCGGCCAGATCGACGTAGATCTGCACCCGTGCCTGGACTTCCCGCACCTTGCCGCCGTCGCGAATGCGCAGGGGTTGGTGGACGTCGCCCATGCCGACCCAGTCGAGGGTTTCCTCGGGATTGCGCAGCTCCCGGCTGGCAATGTCGGGCATGTCCGTGACCAGCACGAGCCCGGGTGTGTTCTTCGCCGCCTGATCCATATCACTCATCGGTTGCATCGCCCGGTTCAAGGCGACTTGCTTACGTTTTCCCGTCCATCGCCGATTGACCTTGACCGATTCTATGCGAAACCCGGTCAAACGTCTCCGCGCTCATTTGGACATCGAAGCGCGCTCCTCGTCCGTCAGCGCGCGCGCTTCGTCTTCCAGCATCACCGGGATGCCGTCGCGGACGGGATACGCGAGACCGCTCTGCCGGCACCAGAGTTCGTCCAGTTCGCGGCGATGGACGAGGGGGCCGCGGCTGACCGGGCAGACGAGGATTTCGAGCAGCCTGGAGTCGATCATGGCGCGAAGGGGTCCTCGAGAATGATGGTGTCGTCCCGCTCCGGCCCGGTGGAGACGATGTGGACCGGCGTCCCGACGGCGGTCTCGATGCGGCTGAGATACGCACGGCAGTTCTCCGGCAAGGCATCGTAGCTGCGAACGCCCAATGTCGACGCTTTCCAGCCGGGAAGCTCCTCGTACACGGGCTTGACCTGGCTGTACGACTCGTTGCCGAAACTCCCGCACCCGCCGTCTTCGTAGCCGACACATAGCTGGATCCGCTCGAGATGGTCCAGCACGTTGAGCTTGGTCACACACAGTCCCGAGATGCTGTTGCTCTGGATGACGCGCCGCAACGCCACCGCGTCCAGCCAGCCGCAACGGCGGGGCCGGCCGGTGGTGGAGCCGAACTCGTTGCCCTTCTCGGCCATCCACTTGCCGGTATCGTCGAACAGTTCCGTCGGGAACGGCCCGGAGCCGACCCGGGTGCAGTACGCCTTTACGATGCCGAGGACGTAGTCGAGATTCCGCGGGCCGAAGCCGCTTCCGGTGGCGACGCCGCCGGCCGTGGTGTTCGAAGAGGTGACGAACGGGTAGGTGCCGAGATCGATATCGAGCAACGCGCCCTGTGCGCCTTCGAATACGATGCTGGCGCCGGAGTCCCGCAGGGAATGCAGGATCGCGCCGACGTCGGCGACAAGGGGGCGCAACGATTCGGCCAGTTCCTGTGCGCGGTCCAGCGTCTGTTCGAAGTCGACGGGGGCGGCACGGTGGTAATTCTCCAGCACGAAGTTGTGGTACTCCATGACTTCGGCAAGCTGGTGGGCGAACTGTTGCGGATGGAACACTTCGCCGAGACGCAGTCCGCGCCGCGCCGCCCGGTCCTCGTAGGCGGGGCCGATGCCGCGACCGGTGGTGCCGATCCTGAGATTGCCGAGGGCCTTTTCGCGCGCCGCATCCAGGGCGATGTGATAGGGCATGATCAGCGGACACGCCGGGGAGACGCGCAGGTGGCTGCGAACGTCGACGCCTTTCGCCTCGAGTTCCTGAATCTCTTCCATCAGCGCGTCCGGCGATAGCGCGACGCCGTTGCCGATGAGGCACCGCACGTCGGGACGCAGGACGCCCGACGGGATGAGGTGCAGCACGGTCTTCTCGCCGTCGATGATGATAGTGTGTCCGGCGTTGTGTCCGCCCTGGAAGCGCACTGCCGCCGCCGCCCGCTCGGTCAGGCGGTCCACGATCTTGCCCTTGCCCTCGTCGCCCCACTGGGCGCCGAGCACGACGACGCTGCGTCCCACTTCAGTTTCTCTCGCAAGTTGACCGCGCATGCCGCGCGGGCGAATGGGGTATTCCTAACCCCAGGCTGCTAGCGCCATGCTAGCCGTCTCCGGTATTCAGGTATTTGAAGAACTCGCTATTGGGATCCACGATCAGGAGGTCGCCCTTCTGGCTGAACACGGACACGTAGGCGTTGATGCTCCGGTAGAACTCGTAGAATTCCGGATCGGCGCCATAGGCCGCAGCGTAGGTGGCAGCCGCGCCAGCATCCCCGTCGCCGCGTATCTGCTCGGCTTCGCGGTACGCCTCGGCCTCGAGAACGACGACCTGGCGGTCTGCATCCGCGCGAATGCCTAGGTGGCGTTCGCGGCCGGTCGCGCGGTACTGCTGCGCTTCGATCTCGCGTTCCGAGGTCATGCGATCGTAGACGGCAGAAGACACTTCCGGCGGAAGGTCTATCTGCTTCACCCGGACATCTATGACGTCCACGCCGACATCGCGTCTCATTTCGTTGTTCAACTGCTGCGTCAAGTCTGCCATCAGTTGATCCCGCTCTCCCGAAATGACCTCATGCATGTCCCGGCGACTGATCTGGTTGCGCAAGCCTTCGTTCACGCGCTGTTTCAACAGGAGTTCCGCCCTCGTCTGGTCGCCGCCCGATGTTGTCTCGTAAAAGGTCTGGACGTCGCTCACCCTCCACTTGACGAACGAGTCCACCATGAGCGGTTTCTTTTCCAGCGTGAAATAACGTTCCGGCGGCGAATCCAGGGTCTGGATGCGGCCGTCGAACTTCTTGGCGTCGTCGGCGATGGGCAGCTTGAAATGCAGCCCCGGGTCCAGGTCGACCTTTGTTACCTCACCAAAGCGAAGCACGAGGGCGCGCTGGGTCTCGTGTACGGTGAAGATCACGTCGGTGAGCAACACCACAATCACGACCACAAGGGCGCCTAGCAGGATATTGCGGATTGACATCATCGGTCTGCCCTCTTGCCTGTCTTCACTTCGCCCATTCCTGACCCGTTACCGCGTGTCGCGTCGAGTCGCAGGGAGGCGTTCGCTTACGATTTGGTCGATCAACTGCCGCAGTTCGGACTCTCCGACGCCTCCGGTCGTACCGCTGCTCTGCATGAGGCGATCAAGTGGCAGGTACAGCAGGTTGTTGCCGCCCTCGACATCCACGACGATTTTTGAGCTCTGGCTCAAGACCGACTGTATGGCGTCGATGTACAGGCGGTCGCGCGTCACGTCCTCTGCCAGGTGGTACTCCTTGAGCAGTTTCGTGAACCGATCTGCCTCTCCCTTGGCCCTTTCGAGCACCCGGTCGCGGTAGGCATTTGCCTCTTCGAGTTGCCTTTGCGCCGCGCCGCGTGCTTCCGGGACGACTTTTTCAAGGTAGGCATTCGCTTCGTTGACGAAGCGCGCTTCGTCCTCCTTGGCCTTCTGTACATCGTCGAACGCTTCCTGCACCTGGTCCGGCGGCCCGCTCTCGTCGATATTCAACGTCGACACCAGGAGGCCGGTTTGGTAGATGTTCAGGTAGCTCTGCAGGCGCTCTTGCACTTCGCTACCCAAGGCGGCACGTCCCTCGGTAATGACGTTGTCCATCGTTGAACTGCCTACGACATGCCGGAGCGCGCTCTCCAT
This sequence comes from Pseudomonadales bacterium, assembly GCA_963668365.1. GTDB lineage: Bacteria > Pseudomonadota > Gammaproteobacteria > Pseudomonadales > Azotimanducaceae > VXNE01. The sequence goes on along the minus strand of OY764266.1, from coordinate 742,695 downwards.
CGCGTGCTCCACGCTCTTGTCCGGGTCATTCACCTGCACAAGATAGGAAACGGGATCGCTGATGACGTACTGGACCGTCATGCTGATGTCGACGATGTTCTCGTCTTCGGTGAGCATGAGCGCGTTGTGGGACTTCTCGTTGAGGCGCGTAGTGACCACTTTTTCCACGCGGTCGACGATCGGGGGATTCCAGTGCAGGCCGGGCATCTTGACCTCCTCTTGCGCCTTGCCGAAGCGGAACACTACGCCCCGCTCCTGGGCATCGAGGGTGTATATGCCCCAAACGCCGTAGCCGACAATCAGTGCTGCGAGCACCCCGGCGTAGACCTTCAGGTTTATGCCGCCACCGCCACCTCCCCCGCGGCCCCCGAATATGCCGGAAAGTTGGGATTGCAGCTTGCGAAGCGACTCGTCGAGATCCGGGGGACCTTGATCGCCGCCTCGGCCGCCCCAAGGGTCTCTTGGCCCGCTGCCGCCTGGATCGTTCCACGCCATGGGTAATGGAGCCCCGTCGCTCAGTTATAGGGTATCGATGCGATTCTATGGGTGACCATCGTTCCCTGCAACATGGTCCCCGGGCTCCGATGCGGCGAGCTGCAGGGCGCTGTCTTCCTGTTGGGACGCGATCTGCGGACATCGGGGCCGGGCATCATCGGGGCTATTTCCCCGGTGCGGTGGTGGCAGCCACTCGGCGAGGGACTGCGTGGTTGCCCAGAATCCTGGCGGCCTCGGCGCGGTCGAGTCGGACCTGCAACGCGAGTGTGCCGTCTTCCTGGACATGCTCCGCAAGCACCGCCCCCACGGCGTAGAGGCGTGCCCGGAGTTTGCCCGACCCGGAGTCCAGACGGATCGTTATCGGTCGGGGGCCGACGCCGAGGGCGCGTCCGAGCGCCCGTTTCAATGTCGTCAGACCGGTCCTGTCCCGGGCGCTCACGACGACTCGCGCCAGTTCGTTCTCACGATCGTCTTCGAGAACCGGCGAACCCTGCTCATCGAGGAGGTCAGCCTTGTTGAGAACCTTGATCGTCGGAACATCGGCGGCGCCGATTTCCTCCAGCACGGCATCCACCTGGCGGACGAGATCCGCCGCGTCGGGCGCGGCGGCGTCGACGACGTGAAGCAGCAGGTCCGCTTCGGCGACCTGCTCGAGGGTCGCCTTGAAAGACTCCACGAGGCTGTGCGGAAGGTCGCGAATGAAGCCCACCGTGTCCGCCAGCACCACCTTGCCGACGCCGTCTATGTCGGTGCGGCGCATGAGCGGGTCCAGGGTAACGAATAGCTGGTCGGCAACGGTCGTGCCGGCGTCTGTCAGCGCGTTGAACAGGGTCGACTTGCCGGCATTCGTGTAGCCCACGAGCGCGACGGTCGGGATGCCGGTTCTTGCCCGGCGTCGCCGGCTTCGCTGGCGCTGCCGGTGGACGCCTTCCAGCCGCGCCCGGACACGCCGGATCCGGTCTCGGAGAATGCGTGCGTCCAGCTCGATCTGTTTCTCGCCGGCGCCGCGCATGGCGACTCCGCCGCGCTGCCGGTCGAGGTGGGACCAGCCCCGCGCCATGCGCGTCTGCATGTGGCTGAGTTGCGCGAGTTCGACCTGCAACTGGCCCTCGCGGGTCTGGGCGCGGGCCGCGAATATCTGCAGGATGAGTTCCGTGCGGGTGATCACGCGGCGGTCCAGCCGCTGTTCGAGGTTGCGCTGCTGGGCGGGAGTGAGCTCCTGGTTGACGATCAGCAGGTCCGCAGCCTCGGCATGCATTGCCGCTGCCACCTCGTCCACCTTGCCGCTACCCATGAACCACTTCGGGTGCGGCCGGGGGCGCCGAGCCTGGATGAGCGCGACAGGCTCGACTTCGCTGGACCGCACGAGTTCCGTCAGTTCCTCGGCGGCGAGTCGGGTGTTGGCGTCGGAGGAGTCGAGACGCAGGTTCAGCAGAACGGCGCGGGACCCCGCCCGCGGACGGTCAAACAGCATTTCGGTTGGTGCGGGAACGGCTGGTCTCAGGCGTGTTCGCTGACTTCGCCCGTGGTCTCGTCGCGCATCCCCGGCGGTCTGAGACGGACGTTCCGGGTCGGAACCACGGTGGAGATCGCGTGCTTGTACACCATCTGGCTGACGGCGTTGCGCAGGACGATGACGAACTGATCGAAAGACTCGATCTGACCCTGGAGCTTGATGCCGTTGACGAGGTATATGGAGACGGGGATCCGCTCCTTGCGCAGCGTGTTGAGGTAAGAGTCCTGAAGGGAATTCCCTTTCGACATCGTGCTGTCCTCGCTTCTGGGACGCGCGCTCAAGCGGGTCTACAACCGATCAAGTGTGCTCGGTTGGTCCAAAAATTGCAAGATTCGGCGGGCGGATTCGGTCGGAGAGCCCTCGATGGTCCTGAGGCCCTGCCAGCTTCGAAGCCATGTGGCCTGCCGCCGTGCCAGTTGCCGCGTCGCAGAAAGGGCCTGCTTGCGCATCTCGTTCGAATCCAGGTCCCCCTCGAGGTGGCGCCACACCTGGCGGTATCCCACCGTGCGCATGGAGGGTTTGGACAGGTCGAGGCCGGGCATCGCGCGCAGCCGCGCGACCTCATCGACAAGACCGCGTTCGAGCATGGCGTCGAAACGGTCGGCGATTCGGGTCGCGAGGTGTTCGTCCGAACCCAGCGCGATCTCGACCAGCGCGCAGTCGAGGCGCTGCCGCACGCTGCGGGCCGCAGCGGTGGACCACCATTGCGAGATAGGCATGCCCGACAGGTGGAACACTTCGAGCGCGCGCTGAATGCGTTGCGGGTCGTTGGGATGGATGCGTGCCGCGGCATCGGGATCGATGCGTGCGAGTTCGTCGTGCAGGGCCTTCCAGCCCACTCGCGCCGCGCGCGCCTCGATGGCGGATCGCGTCGCCGGATCGGCGCTTGGCAATGTCGACAGACCGTCTCTAAACGCCTTGAAGTAGAGCATCGAGCCGCCGACCAGGACAGGTGTCCTGCCGCGGTCCAGGGCGCTCGCGACCGCCGCATCGGCGCCGGTGAGAAAGTCTGCGGCCGAAAACGGCTCGGCGGGATCGCGCACGTCGATCAGTGCATGGGGATGCCGAGCCAGCACGTCGACGCCGGGTTTGGCCGTACCGATGTCCATGTGCCGGTAGACCATCGCCGAGTCGACGCTGATCAGGTCGATGTCCGTGAGGTCGGCGAGCGCCAGGGCGGCGTCGGTCTTGCCGACGGCCGTGGGCCCCATGATGCACACGGCGATGCGCTGCTTCATGTGGCGGGCGTGGGCAAGGGACGGCGCCGACAGGGCGCTAGCGACCGCGGAGGAACAGATGGTCGAGTTGGCGCATGCTTTGCACGAAATACGTGGGACGCCCGTGGTTGCATTGTCCAGCGTTGGGCGTCGTCTCCATCTCCCTCAGGATGGCGTTCATTTCCGGCACCGAGAGGCGTCGATTGGCTCGTGCCGATCCGTGGCACGCCATGCTTGCGAGCAACTCCTCCGCCCGTGTCTGAATGGCGTCGCTGGTGCCGAACTCGGCGACTTCGTCCAGCAGGTCGCGAACAAGCGCCGCGACGTCGACGTCTGCCAGGAGCGACGGCACCTCCCGGATAACACAACTGCGGGGTCCGGTCCGGTCGATGCGCATTCCCAGGTTCTGGAGTTCGCCCGCGTGCGTCTCAACGATATCGGCCTCGCGGGGCGTGACGTCGAGACCCATGGGGACGAGCAGTCGCTGTGCCGTCAGCTTGCCGCCCCCAAAGTCGGTCTTTAGCTTCTCGTAGGTGATGCGTTCGTGGGCGGCATGCATGTCGACCACGACCAGGCCGTCTTCGTTCTGGCTCAGGATATAGACGCCGTGAAGCTGGGCAAGCGCGTAGCCAAGGGGCGGAATGTCGCCGCCCTCCTCCGTTGGCGCGTCCAGCACCGATGCCGCCGGCGCTTCGGCAATGAGGGAGGAAAGGCTCATGGAGGTCTGCGGGTGAGGCGCATGTCCGTGAATCCTGCCGGCGGTCGGAAGCCGTTCGACTGCCGCATCGCCGGGGTCGGTACCGGGCCGCACGTCCGCAAGCAACCGATGCAGGGATGCGAAGACGAAATCATGCACGCGCCGGGAATCCCGAAAACGAACTTCGCGCTTGGTGGGATGCACGTTGACATCGACGCTCCCGGGGTCGAGTTCGAGGAACAGCACGAAGACCGGATGGCGTCCGTGGAACATCACGTCCCGGTACGCCTGGCGCACCGCATGGCCCGCGAGCCGGTCCTGAACGGCGCGGCCGTTGACGAAGAAGAACTGGGCGTTCGCCTGGGCGCGGGCGTGGGCGGGCAGGCCAATCCAGCCGCTCAGACGCAGGTCACCGTTGCCGGTGTCGATGGCGATGGACTGGGAGAGAAAGTCCTTGCCCATGATCGCATCGAGTTCCCGTCCGGCAGTCAGCCGTTCCAGGGTGCGCTGTCCGTGCCTGAGTTCGAAGGCGACATCGGCGTGGGCGAGAGCCAGTCGTCGCACCACATCGCTCACGTGGCCGGTTTCGGTACGCTCGGTCTTGAGGAACTTTCGCCGGGCCGGCGTGTTGTAGAACAGGTCGGCGACCTCGACCGTGGTGCCGGGCGGATGGGCGGCGGGCCTGAAAGCCTGCTCCGTCCCGCCCGCCACGGCGAGGGTCATGGCGCCGTTCGTTCCGGTCGCCGACGTGATGGAGAGCCTGGACACGGAGGCGGCGCTCGCGAGGGCCTCGCCGCGAAAGCCGAGGGTCTGGACGCCATCGAGATCATCCGGCTCCCTGATCTTGCTGGTAGCGAATCGGCTGACGGCCAGCTTGAGGTCATCCGGCGCGATTCCGCAGCCGTCGTCCTGCACGACAATGCGTTTGATGCCGCCGTTCTCGATGGTTGTCCTGATCGAACGCGCGCCCGCGTCGAGGCTGTTTTCGATCAACTCCTTGACGATGGATGCGGGCCGTTCGACAACTTCGCCGGCGGCGATCTGGTTGGCGACGAACTCGGACAGCCGGTGGATGCGCGGCATCGGTGTCGTGGCGCCCTACGAGCCTGCCGTCGCCGCAGGGATCTGGAGCACCTGCCCGACGCGAATCCGGTCTCCCCTGATCCCGTTGGCGGCGCGCAGTGCCCGCATCGACACCCGGTAGCGCAAGGCGATCTCCGACAGCGTGTCGCCCCGTTGAATAACGTAGCGGGTGCCGCCCGCGGCAATGCGCGCCGCGATCAGGGTATCCGGCGGCGGATTCTGCGCGACGTAGGCGCGAATGCCGTCGCCGATGGAGCGAGCCAAGCGTTTTTGGTACGCGGGGGTTTTCAGCAGGCGAGCATCCTCCGGATTGGTGAGGAAACCCGTCTCGATCAGGACCGCTGGCACACCCGCCGCCCGCAGCACGGCGAAATTCTGCAATCGGGTGGTCTTCTTGTGCAGCCGGCTCGCGGGCGCCATCGATCGCAGGATGGTGTCCCCGATTTCGATGCCTCCGGCTTGGCTGAATCCCAGCGAGAGGTCTACGAGCGTTTCCGCGACATCGGGCGATTGGCCGTTGAGCGAGATTCCCCCGACGCCGCCGACGCCGCCTATCAGGTCGGAACTGTTCTCTCTTTCCGCCAGGATGCGGGCGGCCTCGGACGAACTGCCGCGCTCGGACAACGCGAAGATGTGGGCGCCCCGTACGTTCGACATGCGGAAAGCGTCGGCGTGTATCGAAATGAAGAGATGGGCCGAGTGTTTCCGGACCATTTCGGCGCGCTGCCGCAGTCCCACGTAGTAGTCGCCCTTGCGCGCCATGACCGCGCGGTATCCCTCTGTCGCGTTCAGATCCTTTTCGAGGGATCTCGCAACAGCGAGGGCAATGTCCTTTTCCTTGACTCCGCCGACACCCGTGGCCCCGTTGTCATCTCCGCCGTGGCCGGCGTCGACTATCACGACGACATCGCGCTTGCCTTCGGGCATTCGGATGACAGGGACCGGTCTCCTGCGCTGGGTGGCATGCAGGTCGACGACGAGCCGGTAGCCGTACGGTTCGATGGGATCGAGCTGAAAGTGTTTCGGATCGACCTGCTCGGCCATGTCGAGCACGATGCGGTAGGCGCCATCGGGCCGTGCCGCCCGCCGGATCCGCAGGATCAGGCCGCTTTCCTTTTTCGGCAACTTGAGGGCTGTCCGCGGTCGTGTGCCCTGAAGATCGATAACGACCCGAAGCGGATTCTCCAGCGAGAAGATCCTGTAGGAGATTTTCGCGCTGGTGTCGAAGACCACGCGCGTGTGGTCCGGGGCGTCGTGGGTGCGGATGCCTTGGAGGTCGGCGGCCTTGGCGCCAGTGAAGGCGAACGGAGCGGCGGCGAGGGCCAGCGCGAGGAGCGCCTGGGGGACGACGCCCCGACTACGGTCCGGAGGACCTGTGATCGACCATTTCAAGCAATCTGCCTCCGCCTATCTCATGGAGCCAAATATCCAGGTCCGGAGCCGGCAAGCGATCCCTTGCGCGCTCCGGCCACTCTATCAATTTTAACGCCGCCGACCCCATCAGGTCATCGATGCCGATAAATTCGAGTTCTTCGGGATCGACGATGCGGTAGAAGTCGAAGTGAAGAATCTCCCGGTGTCCGAGGTCGTAGGGCTCGAGCAGCGTATATGTCGGGCTCTTCACGGGACCCGCATGCCCCAGGCCGCGCAATATGCCGCGGGCGAGCGTGGTCTTGCCGGCCCCGAGTTCGCCGCGCAGATAAACCAGCTCGTTGCCGAGTTCGATGCCGAGGGCGGCGCCCCAGTCCAGCGTGGCGCCGGCGTCCGGCAGTTCGACGGTCGTTGTCTTCAACGGGGCTCCATCAACGCAGCCAGAGGTGTCGGACGATGTCGCTCGCGACGATCGGTTGCGGCGCGCGACGGCTCGCGGCCAGATCGCCGGCCGCCGCGTGCAGGGAAACCCCGGCTTCGGCGCCGGCCCGGATGTCGTAGCCCTGCGCCAACAGTCCCGCGACAATGCCCGTGAGCACATCGCCGCTTCCCGCGGTGGCGAGACCGGGGTTGCCCGCGGTGCAGATGCCGACGAGATCGCCCGCCTCGGCCACGAGCGTGCCCGCGCCTTTCAGCACCACGACATTCCCGAACCGGGCGGAAATGTCGCGCGCGGCGGTTGGCCGGTCGTTTATCGCACCGCCAAGAAGCCGCGCCGCTTCGCCTGGATGCGGCGTCATGACGCTGTCCGTCGGCGCTTCGAGGCCGCGGGATGCCAGCAGGTTCAGCCCGTCCGCGTCGATGACTGTCGGCTTGCCGGCCGCGAGCGCCTGGTCCAGCAGTTGCTCTCCCCACGGTTCGCGTCCGAGGCCGGGGCCCGCGGCGACAACGGTGCAGGCGTCCAGCAGGTCGCCGATATCGTCGCCTTCGGACGCGCCGCGCGCCATGAGCTCCGGCATGCGCGCGAGGATGGGTGCGCGATGTTCGGCGCGGGTGAGGATGCTGACCAGTCCGCATCCGGTGCGCAGGGCCGCCTCTCCGGCGAGCAGCACGGCACCGCCCATGCCGTGGTCGCCGCCGATGACCAGGACGTGGCCGAACCGGTTCTTGTGTCCCGAGCGCGGACGCCGCAAAGGCGGCGGCGGCGAAAGTACGGGGATGCCGGCCACGTCGTCATAGACCTCGGCCGGGACGCCAAGGCCATCGAAGACGATCTCGCCCGCATGGTCCACGCCCGCGCCGGTGTGCAGGCCGAGTTTCTCGCCGATGAACGTGATCGTGACATCGGCGCGGACCGCCGTGCCCAATGTCGCGCCCGAGTCCGCGCAGATGCCGCTCGGCAGGTCGATGGCGAGGACCGGCCTCTCTGCGGCGTTGATCGCGTCTATGGCGGCGCGGTAAGGCGGGCGAAGTTCTCCGCTGGCGCCCGTGCCCAGCAAGGCGTCCACTATGACGCTGCCGGTGATCTCAAGCCCGGCGTTCGCGTGGGATACGCCGACACCGGCGGCCCAGTCGCGCGCAGTGGCGGCGTCACCTTTCAGCCTTGCGGGTTCGCCGATTTGCAGGAGCTGGGTCTCGATACCCGCCTCGACGGCCAGACCGGCGACGATGTGGCCGTCGCCGGCGTTGTTTCCCGAGCCGCAGGCCACCGTGATGGCGCGGCAGTCGGGCCAGCGCCGCCGCAATGTCTCGAACGCCGCGCGGCCCGCGCGCCGCATCAGGCTGATGCCGGGAATGCCGCGGCGGTCGATGGCGGTCCGATCGAGCTGCCGAACCTCGGCCGCGGTGTAGACTTTGTCCGGGCGGTGCATGGCGGGATTATACGCGCGTGACCTGATGGACCTTGACGCACTGGCGGACGACATCCGCGCCTGGGCTTCGGAACTCGGATTCCAGCAGGTCGGCATATCCGATACCGACCTTTCCCGCTGCGCCCCGGACCTGCGCCGCTGGATCGCTCGAGGTCTGCACGGGACGATGGGCTACATGGCGCGCAATGTCGACAAGCGCCTGCGTCCCGAACGCCTCGTCGATTCCACGATACGAGTCATTTCGGCGCGAATGGACTACCTGTCGGGCGATGCGCTGCCCGCGCTTCCCGAGAGTGACGGCAGCGCCTACATCGCCCGCTATGCCCTGGGCCGCGACTACCACAAGACGGTGCGGCGGCGGCTGGCGCGGCTCGCCAGGCGCATCAACGCGCGCGTGGACGGAGGCCGCTATCGCGCCTTCGCGGACTCGGCGCCGGTGCTGGAAAAGCCGCTGGCGGACAAGGCGGGGATCGGATGGACGGGAAAGAACACGCTCCTTCTGCACGAGACGGCGGGTTCGATGTTCTTTCTCGGCGAGATCTACACGAACATCCCGCTTCCGGTGTCTCGCCCGGGCCCGCGGGACGAACGGGAGGACAGGTGCGGCGCCTGCAAGGCATGCATCAACGTTTGTCCCACCGGGGCCATCCTCGGTCCCCGGCGACTGGATGCCAGGAAGTGCATCTCCTATCTCACCATCGAGCACAAGGGCACGATTCCCCCGGAACTGCGCGAAGCCGTGGGAAACCGCGTCTTCGGTTGCGACGACTGCCAGATCGTGTGTCCCTGGAACCGCTATGCCAACCTGACGGCGGAAGCGGACTTCGCGCCGCGTCACGGGCTTGACGGCGCGAGCCTCGCGGAGCTCCTGAGCTGGGATGAAGCGACGTTCTCGGCGAAGACCGAGGGCATGGCGCTCAGACGGGTCAACTACGGACAGTGGGTTCGAAACCTCGCTGTCGCGGCGGGAAATGCGCCCTACGGCGAGAAGCTCGTCGGACTCCTGCGCCGGCGACGGATCGACGCGGACGAGATGGTGGCCGAGCACATCGACTGGGCCCTTGCGCGCCAGGCGAGTCGGAAGGCGATGCCGCGGTTCAAGGCGCCCTGAAGAAACGCTCGCGATAGAGCCTGAGTTCGTTGATCGACTCGCGGATGTCTTCCAGCGCGCGGTGCGCGTTGTGCTTGTGCATTTGCGAGATAAGCTCCGGGCGCCAACGGAAGGCGAGTTCCTTGATGCTCGAGACGTCGATGATGCGGTAGTGCAGGAAGGCGGCGACCTCCGGCATGTACTTGATGAGAAAACGCCGGTCCTGCCATATCGTGTTGCCGCACAGCGGCGATGTGCCCCGTGTCGTGTGCCGCTCGAGAAAGTCCAGCGTTTGCGCCTCGGCCTCGATGAGGGGCACCCCGTCCTGCCGTACGCGGTCGACAAGCCCGGAAGCGTTGTGGTGCTCGGTATTCCACTCGTCCATGCGGGCAAGCGCCGCCTCCGGCTGCGAGACGGGCAGCACCGGTCCCTCGGCGATCGCGTTGAGTTCGCTGTCGGTGACGATGGTCGCGATTTCAAGGATGACGTCGACCTCCGGGTCGAGGCCGGTCATCTCCATATCCATCCAGACAAGGTGCGGCGGCATGCTTCGCCCTGATGGGGTAACTGCGTCCGGGAGCATATATCATTCGGCGAGACATCAACCTCGTCCAGCCGGGTGAATCCGTGTCCCAGCCCGCAACCATCACGGCGGAAGAACTTGCCGTACGGTCGTCAAGCGACGATCTCCTCATCGCGCAGGTAACTTCTCTGCCGGTTTTCGCCCAGGCGCACATTCCGGGTGCGATGCATGTCGCGCCGACAGACCTCGTTCGGGGCTATCCGCCGGCCCCCGGCGAACTGCCGTCCGAATCGTTGCTGACGGCGCTGTTCCGTCGCATCGGTCTGACGCGCGGGCGAACCGTGGTGACCTGCGACGACGAAGGCGGCGGCTGGGCGGGTCGCCTGGCCTGGACACTGGACGTCATCGGCCACGAGGACTGGCTCTATCTCGACGGCGGCCTGCATGCCTGGGCCGCGGCGGGTCTGCCGCTCGCGTCCGGCCCGCAATCGGCACCGAACCCGTCCGATATCGAGATTGTCGTGAACCCGGATCCCATCGCGCGAATCGACGCGGTGCGGGAGGCGCTGGAGCAAGCGGACGCGACCATCTGGGATTGTCGCAGCGCGGAGGAATATGCGGGCATCAAGCCGACGGCGGCACGAAACGGGCACATGCCCGGGGCAACGCACCTCGATTGGCTGGACCTGATCGACCGGCGGCGGGACATGCGCCTGATCGAGGACCTCGGCGGCTGTCTCGCGTCGCGAGGCATTCGCAAGGAGTGCGACGTGATCGTCCATTGTCAGACCCACCACCGCTCCGGACTCGCCTATATGGCGGCGCGCCTGCTTGGCTATCCCCGCATCCGCGCCTACCCGGGATCGTGGTCGGAGTGGGGAAATCGCGACGACACGCCGATCGAATGCTGAGTCTCGCCGGGCTAAGTCAGGCGCTCCCGACGCAGGCGATCTCGCGCCTGGCGGGCGTCCTCGGACGAACCGAGATTCGTCCGATCTCGCAGGCCCTTGTGCGTGCTTTCGCACAACACTATGGGGTCGATCTGAGCGAGGCGGAACACGCGTCGCCCGAAGACTACGGGTCGTTCAATGACTTCTTTACGCGTCGCCTCAAACCCGGTGCGCGGCCCTTGCCCGATGATGAACGCGAGATCGTCAGTCCGGCGGACGGATACATAAGCCAGTTCGGGGTCGTGGAAGAAGGGCGACTGCTGCAGGCGAAGGGCCACAGGTTCTCCGCGGCCGCGCTGCTGACGGACACGGATCTCGCGAGACGGTACGAGGGCGGCGCGTATATCACCATCTACCTGTCTCCCAGGGATTACCATCGCGTCCACGCGCCCGCCGCCGGTCGCCTTGAACGCACCATCGAGGTTCCCGGGCGGCTGTTTCCGGTGAACGAGGGATCGCAGACTTCCGTCGCGGGCCTCTTTTGCCGCAACGAGCGGCTGGTGTGTGAATTCGACGGCTACGCGCTGGTTTTCGTTGGCGCGTTGATCGTCGCGAGCATCGAGACGGCATGGTCCGACGGACCGCGGTCGCCCTACCGCATGCGCCTGGAGCGCCGGGCCGGAATGCGCTTCGATCGCGCCGAGGAGGTGGGCCGGTTCCTGCTCGGGTCCACGGTGATCGTATTGTTTCCCCAGGGCGCGGTCGAGTTGGACGCCGGCCTGAAGCCAAGCATGCCCATTCGCATGGGGCAGTGCATTGGCCTTTCCACGCAAGGTCAGGCGCGGTCGTAGGGAAACGGCATGGCGCCCGCCAGGGTGTCGACGCCAAGCTTGAGCGCTGCCAGGCGATCGAATCCCACCGCGACGCCGGCGCAGTCCGGCAACCCCGCGGCGTGCGCCGCGAGGAATGCCGGGTCGATATCGACCGCTCGCTGATTGCGCTCGCAGCGCACCATGTTGTCCTCGGCCATGCGCCGGGCAAGTTTCTCGACATCCTGGAGTTCCCGGTAACCGTTCGCGACCTCGATGCCATCGATGACGAGCTCGAACCGGTCGGCGACGCCGTTCGAGACCCGCGCCAGCGCGGCTTGCCTTGCCGGGTAGTCGGTGACGAATACGCGGTTGCCCCGCAGTTCGGCGATGGCGTCGGCGATGGCGAGGTCAAGTTCTTCGGTGGCAGCGTCGTCGATATTGAGGTCCGCGAGGCTCGCGAAGGTGCGCCGTTCGTAGTCGGAGGGTCCGAGAAGCACATCGACCAGCGCGGCAATTTCGGCCATCAGTTCCTCGGCGTCGAAACCGAGTCGGTACCACTCGAGCATTGCGAATTCGGGGTTGTGCCAGCGGCCGGCCTCATCGGCCCTGAACGCGGGACCGATGCTGAAGATCGATGGCGCGCCGGCGGCGAGCAGGCGCTTCATGTGGTACTCGGGAGACGGTTGAAGGAATCGCCCGTCCTGCGACCGGATGCACTTGATCGCGGGATCGGTGACGGCGTGCCGACCTAGCACCGGCACCTGTACTTCGAGAACATCGCGTTCCTCGAAAAAACGCCGGACGGCTCGGAGCATGCGCGCCCGCGCGCTGAGCGCCTCGACGTTGCAGGCGGGTCCCCAGGCGGGTTCCCGACGGGGTCGCCGATCGGCGGTCAACTCTTGACTCGGCCGACGTATTCCCCGGTGCGCGTGTCGATGCGGAGGACGTCGCCGATGTTGACGAACAGGGGCACCTTGACGGTGGCGCCGGTCGTCATCGTAGCGGGTTTGGTCGCTCCCTGGGCTGTGTCGCCCCTGAGGCCCGGGTCGGTTTCGGCGACCTCGAGCTCGACGAAATTCGGTGGCGTGACGGAGATCGGCTCGCCGTTCCACAGCGTGACCATGAAGGAATCCTGCTCCCTCAGCCAGTTTCGCGCCTCCGAGACGGCCGCATCGCCCGCGGCCAGTTGTTCGTAGCTGCCGTCGGTCTTCATGAAGTGCCAGAACTGCCCGTCGGTGTAGAGGTACTCCATTTCGACCTCCATGACGTCGGCGGCTTCGATGGTCTCGCCGCTCTTGAAGGTGCGCTCCCAGACGCGTCCCGTCTTCAGGTTGCGGAACTTGACGCGATTGAATGCCTGACCCTTCCCGGGCTTGACGAATTCGTTTTCGATAATCGAACAGGGATCCGACTCGAGCAGCACCTTCAAGCCGGATCGGAATTGATTGGTCGCGTAGGTGGCCATGGCTTCGAGTTGCGCTGGAAAAACCCGAATGATACGCGAAGGCCGCTCGGGGCAGAATGCGCCGGCCGGCGGTCCGGTTCGCGGACGCGTGGGCGCATGTCGAAATGCCGGCTCGGCACCAATTGAGTTACATGGCGCCGCCGTGCTACGTTTCCGGGATTCGCCCCCCTCGTAGTGAAGCCAACGCCTGTGTTCGAGCACATCCGACGCGTACCTGCGGTGGTGTGGGCGGCTACGGGCGGTTTTCTCGTCGCGTCGGCGGCGGTTTTCGCATTGGTCGATCATGTGCTGGAGCGGCGGGCGACCGTGCGCATGGACCGTTTCGGCGATGCATTGGGCACGTTGGCGGCAGAATTGGCGGCCGAGCCCATGCTGCGGCCGAACCCCGTGGCGTTCAGCAATCTTGGGCACCGGATGACGGCGTTCGACGAGGTGGTCGGGTTCAGTCTGTATACCGTCGATGATCGTGTCCTGGTCTTCTCGGGCCGCGACGCGCGAGAGGTTGGGACCGTGCATCACACGTACCCGGTTGCCGCGGACGATACGGTAGTCGGCTATGCGCGGATCGTCCTGGATCGAGCGCGTTTCCGTCCGACGGTGGCGGAACTGGTTTTCGTCTCGGTGCCGTTCTGGCTGCTCGCACTGGCAGCAACCATAGGCTTGGCGGTTGTCGGCCCCCGCCTGATGCGATCTTCGAAGGCGCGTGAAGCGGATGCGGAGAGTGTCGAAGCCGGTGCCGCGTTCATCCTTGTAGTCAACCTGTTCGATCAGAAGAACATGCCGGGAGAGGAACAGGGCGCGGTGCTCGGGCTCGCACTTGAGCGAGCGGACCAAGTCGCGAACATCTATGGCGGCAAAGCGGAGCCATTGCCCGGTACGGGGATCCTCGTCATGTTTGACGATACCGAGAGCAGTGACCGCTGTTTCGAAGTGTGTTGCGCGGCGCTATTGACTGCGAAGGTGATCGAACTTACGAATTTTCGACGCGCCGCGCGCTCACAGCCGACGTTTCGCTTCGGCCTGCACCGTCGCGACGAACCCGCACCGAACGTGACCGTCGAGGAGTCCGAGGAGGCCCGCGAGGCTCTGCTCCTGTCCGCATTGGCCCCGGATGGAAAACTTGCCGTCAGCGAAGACGTGTTCTCCCGGATCGACGGGCCAGACAAGCTGGCCGCGGATATGGCGCCGCGCCGGGCCCTGGCCGGAACCAACCTGAGCGGCTATCGTCTCGTCCACGCGGCCCTTGGATCGTACGGGAGCGTGATTGAGCGCCAGGCTCAGCTCTTTGCCGGCCGGCGCCGACGTTCTTCCGCTTCGAGGGCGGAGACCCGCTGAAGGCCCCTCGGCAGCAGGCGGCCGCGCCGCGCGCGTTCGCCCATGTAGCCTTCGAGATCCTTGAAGCGCAACCGCATCTTGCGCCCGCCCGCGCGCACGATCAGGCGGTCCGTGCTCGCGATCGGAACGACGCCGGCGAGGAACTCCTCGCGGGCCTTGAGCGCGGCCGGGGGGATATTGATGATCTTGTTGCCCTTGCCCCGGTTCAGTTCGGGCAACTCGGCGATGGGGAATACGAGCAGGCGCCCCTGGCTTGTCGCGGCGGCGACGTGACTCTTGCCTGCGACCGGCACTGGCGACATCACATGGCTGTCCTTCGGCACGTTGAGCACGCTCTTGCCCGCGCGGTTCTTTGTCGTCATCGCGCCGACGGTTCCGACGAAACCGTAGCCGGCGTCCGACGCGAGGAGGAGCTTGTCACCCGCGGAACCGATCGCCGTGCCGATGAAGCGCGCGCCCTGTGGCGGATTCAGGCGACCGGTCAGCGGCTCGCCCTGGCCTCGGGACGAGGGCAGCGTGTGCGCGGCGACAGCGTAGCTGCGCCCGGTGGAGTCGAAGAACAGCAGCGTGTCGTTGGTGCGCCCGCGGGCGGACGCGCAGAGTTCGTCGCCGGCGCGATAGGACAGCGAATCGGCCTCGATTTCATGGCCCTTGGCGGAACGCACCCAGCCCTTGGCGGACAGGATGACGGTGATCGGTTCGTTGGACGTCAGTTCCTCGGCGGCGAACTGGCGCGCCTCCTCGGCTTCGAGGAACTCGGAGCGCCGCGCGTCGCCGAACTTCTCCGCGTCGGCTTCGAGTTCGCGCTTGATCAGCGTCTTGAGACGGGAACTCGAATCGAGAATGCCCGTGAGTTCCCGGCGCTCGTCGTCAAGGGCGCTGCGTTCGTCCCGCAGCGCGTCTTCCTCGAGCCTGGCCAGTTGGCGCAGCCGAAGGTCCAGGATGGCGGTCGTCTGCTCGGCGGTGAGGTCGAAACGCGCCATGAGATGCGCGGCCGGGTCGTCTTCCTCCCGGATGATCCGGATCACCTCGTCGAGATTGAAGAACGCCGTGAGAAGGCCATCGACGACATGCAGTCGGGCATCGATCTGATCGCGGCGGAACTTGAGGCGCCGCCGCACGGTGTTGCGCCGGAACCTGAGCCACTCCGCCAGCAGCGCCTTGAGTCCGAGCACCCGAGGCTTCTGGTCGAGCCCGATGACATTGAAATTGATGCGATAGCTGCGTTCGAGATCGGTCGAAGCGAACAGGTGGCTCATGAGCCGCTCGACGTCCACGCGATTGGAACGTGGCACGATGACGACGCGGGTCGGACTCTCGTGGTCCGACTCGTCCCGCACGTCGACGACCATCGGCAGCTTTCGCGCCTGCATCTGTTGCGCGATCTGTTCCACGATCTTCGACGAGGACGTCTGGTAGGGCAGCGCGTCGACAACGATCTCGCCGTTCTCGCGCGCGTAGCGGGCCCGGGCGCGAACCGAACCGCGCCCCGCGCGGTACGCCGCCAGCAGGTCTTCGGGCGGCGTGATGACGAGAGCGTTGCTGGGGAAGTCCGGTCCCCGGATCTGTTCCATGAGGTCCCGGTCCGTGGCGTCCGGCTCGTCGAGCAGCCGGATGCAGGCGGCCACCACTTCCCGCAGATTGTGCGGCAGGACGTCTGTCGCCATGCCGACGGCAATGCCGGTGCTGCCGTTCAGCAACAAGACCGGAACGCGCGCGGGCAGCAGCCTGGGTTCGTCGACCGTGCCGTCGAAGTTCGGAGTGAAGTCGACCGTGCCCTGCCGAACCTCGGACAGCAGCAGTTCGGCGTATTTCGACAGGCGCGCCTCGGTGTAGCGCTGGGCGGCGAAGGACTTGGGATCGTCCGGGGCGCCCCAGTTGCCCTGGCCTTCGATCAGCGGATAGCGCAGCGAGAAGGGTTGCGCCATGAGCGCCATGGCTTCATAGCAGGCGTTTTCGCCGTGCGGGTGGAAGCGCCCCAGCACTTCGCCCACGGTACGGGCCGACTTCGCGAATTTCGCCTGCGGCGACAGTCCAAGCTGGGACATCGCGTACACGATGCGGCGCTGCACCGGCTTCAGGCCATCGCCGACATGCGGCAGGGCGCGGTCGTTGATGACGTACATCGAGTAGTCGAGATACGCCTTCTCCGTGTACTCCCAGAGCGGGACGGATTCGGTGCCGTTGGCGGTGTCCATGGGGGTCGTGGTCATGCGATCACCGCCTGGTCTCCCTTCGCCTCGAGCCAGTCGCGCCGGTCGGACGCGCGCTTCTTGGCAAGCAGCATGTCCATGATCTCCACGGTCTTCTCCTTCGCCCCCAGCGACAGCTGCACCAGCCGCCGGCTGTCGGGGGCCATCGTCGATTCGCGCAGTTGCATGGGATTCATCTCGCCCAGGCCCTTGAACCGCTGCACCACCGGATTGCCGCGCTTCTTCTCGGCGACGATGCGATCGAGCACGCCCTGGCGCTCTTCATCGTCGAGCGCGTAGAAGACCTCCTTGCCGATGTCGATGCGGTAAAGCGGCGGCATGGCGACGTATACGTGGCCGGCTTCGACCAGCGCCGGGAAATGTCGCAGGAACAGCGCGCAGAGCAGGGTCGCGATATGGGCGCCGTCGGAGTCCGCGTCCGCGAGGATGCATACCTTGGCGTAGCGCAGGCCGTCGAGGTTCTCGGACCCCGGCTCCACGCCGATGGCGAGCGAGATGTCGTGCACTTCCTGCGAACCGAGCACCTGGCTCGCGTCGACTTCCCAAGTGTTGAGTATCTTGCCCTTGAGCGGCATGATCGCCTGGTATTCGCGGTCGCGCGCCTGTTTGGCGGAACCTCCGGCGGAGTCGCCCTCGACCAGGAACAGTTCGGCCTGTTCGGTATCCTGGTTCGAACAGTCGGTCAGCTTGCCCGGCAGGGCGGGACCGGACAGGACCTTTTTCCTTGCGACCTTCTTGCTCGCGAGCAAACGCTTTTGCGCGTTGGCGATGGCGAGCTCTGCGAGCTTCGAACCCTCCTGCGGATTCTCGTTCAGCCAGAGGCTGAAGGCGTCCTTGGCCACCCCCCCGACGAACGCGGCCGCCCGGCGGGAGGACAGGCGCTCCTTCGTCTGGCCGCTGAACTGCGGCTCGGCCAGCTTGGCCGACAGGACGTAGGCGCACCGGTCCCAGAGGTCGTCGGAGGCGAGCTTCAGGTTGCGCGGGAGCAGGTCGCGAAACTCGCAGAACTCCCTCAGCGCCTCGAGCAGGCCGCTGCGCAGTCCGTTGACGTGCGTTCCCCCGAGCGGCGTGGGCACGAGGTTGACGTAGCTCTCGGTCACGAGCGGGCCCGGACCGGGAATCCACTGCAGGGCCCAGTCCACGGACTCCTCGCTGCCTTCGGCGCTGTGTACGAAAGGCTTCGCCAGGATGGGATCCTCGGGCGGCAGGGAACTGCCCAGATACTCCGCAAGCCCGGACTCATATAGCCAGGTGTCTGTTGCGGCCTGCTCCGGCTTTTCCTCCACGGTGAGGCTCACGCGAAGCCCCGGACACAGCACCGCCTTCGCGCGCAGGATGTGACGCAGTTTGGCCAGGCCGAACGCGGGCGAGTCGAAATACTCCGGATTGGGCTCGAAGACGATGCGTGTCCCGGTATTGCGCCTGCCGACGGAGTCGACGATATCGAGCGTGGTCACGGGGTCGCCGTTCTCGAACCGCTGGCGGTGCACGCTGCCGTCCCGCTTGACTTCGACCTCGAGCCAGTTCGACAGCGCGTTGACCACCGACACGCCGACGCCGTGCAGACCGCCGGAGAAGCTGTAGTTCTTGCGGTCGAACTTGCCGCCGGCATGGAGCTTGGTCAATATGAGCTCGACGCCCGTCAGCTTGTGCTCCGGATGCATGTCCACGGGCATGCCGCGGCCGTCGTCGAGCACTTCGACGGACCCGTCCGCGAATAGCGTCACCTCCACTTCGGTGGCGAAGCCGCTGATGACCTCGTCGACGGAGTTGTCCACCACTTCGAGCACCAGGTGATCCGGACGCGTGGTGTCCGTGTACATGCCGGGACGGCGACGCACTGGTTCCAGGCCGGACAGCACCTGGATCGATTCGGCGGAATAGCTACTCGGCAGCTTCTTCAACTCCTGGTGGGTGGGCGGCGAGGCGGGCAACCCCGGTTTCCAGGTCGCCATTGTCGAGAAGTTCGAGCCAGCGGTATCCCGGGGCGGCATCGCCGTCGATGAGGGAATCGGCGGCGCCGGGCGCGAACTGGAAACAGGTGGACGGGGAGGCGAGGATTCGAACGTCTCCCGCGAACGCGTCGAATGGCTGATGGATATGGCCGCAGACATAGGCGCGCACGCAGTCGTGGGCGTTCAGCAGCCGCGTCAGCTCATCGCCGTTGACGATGCGGTGCGCGTCGAGTATCGGCGAGCCGATGTCGACGGGGCAGTGATGTCCGACCACGAGAACATCGCCGTCGGCACCGGCCAGTTCCTCGTCGAGTCGGCGCAGTTCGGCGTCGTGGACATGGCCCTCCACATGATCCTCGATGTGGGTGTCGATGCCGATGATGTCCCATCTGCGGGCGCTATGGCGGGACGGGGACAGGACCGCGGCGAAGGGATCCTGCCGGTCGTGATTGCCCGGCACGTAGACGCACGGGCCTTCGTAGCGCGATGTGATGGTGTCGCGAAACCGACGGTAGACGGTCTCTGTGGCCGCCTGGGCGATGTCTCCGGTCGCCAGCACCATGTCGGGGGAGACTTGGCCGAAAGCCCGGTCGAGCACGGCTTCCAGGGTGTCTTGGGTATTGACCCCGTGCATCGTGTCGCGGGGTGAGTCAAGCAGATGCGTATCGGTTATCTGCAATACGGTGAGACCCATTTATGCTTTTCGAACAGCCCTCATTCCATCGAACCCAAGGCATTGCTGGTGCGGACGCTTTTTGCGGCTCTTTCGACGCGCACCGGGCTCCCCGGCTCCGCATCGGCCGCGACGCCGGGAGTACCCGCGCGATCGGACACGGGGAGAAAGCGCTGACCCGCGGCATCGGGCTGTTCGATCGAGATGCCGTGCTCGATGCACATGTGCAGGAATTCTCCAAGGAATCGATTGACCTGCACCTTTTCGTCGGGATGCCGCATGTGCGAGTTGGGATATTCGTATACCGCCCGGAACCGGCGCTGGTCCTGGAAGGCGATCACTTCCGCCGACCGGGCATCGTGATACACGCGGACCCCGAGCCGTGTTTCCGGCACGTCCCCGGTGTCGCCGCTTCCCCGGGCGCCTGCCTGGCTGAGCTCGATCACCGTCGTGTACTTGTGACGCTCGACAATCCGCAGGATCACCTGCGGCTCGCTGTCGCCGAGCGTTATGGCGAACGCGCTTTGGTCGGAGTCGACCAGCATCGGCATGAGGCGCATGAGGCGCGCATAGTTGGCCTCGCACTCGGCCATGTGCGCGCTGAGATCCAGGCTGTAGCGGTTTTGTCGCGCCTTGTTACACGCCAGTGTCATTGCACACCAATGTCGCCAATTCCTCACCAAACGCAGTTTCTGCGGCGCACGATCCCTGGCGCGTGAATCCGGCCAGAACCGAGCGACGAGAATCAGCTCTCGCTTCGTACAAGGGGCATTGTACTAGAAGATCGTTCGGCAGCGGCTTTTGGGGCACAACCGACTTCGGCGGGTGGTAGACTGCGGCGCGCCTTGTCGGGGTGGCGGCAGAAGCGGAGGAATTGGAGGAAGCGATGAAAAAGTCGGCAGCGGGCAGTTGGCGCCGCGCGGCCATTTGCGAGCAACGGCGCGCGAAGAAGCTGCTGTGGCGCGCGGCCCCGGCGGCCTTGGTGCTGGGTCTTGCCGGGCCTCTCGATGCAGCCGAGGACGGAGCGAGCATCCAGGATCTTTACGCGGCGGCGAGGGCGAACGACCCGGTCCTGGGCGCTGCGAAGGCGGACTACCGGGCGCGCAAGGAGGGCGTGCCGCAGGCGCGCGCTGCGTTGCTGCCGAGCCTGTCCATGGGCGGATCGACTTCCCAGAACCGCCGCAGTTTCCCCGGTTCGCGCATCGACATCGACCCGAACAGCCCGAGCTTCGGCCAGATATTCACGATTCCATCCCAGACCTCGAACAGCCACGGCTGGAACGCACAGATTCGGCAACCGGTATTCAACGCGCCGAGCTGGTTCAACTACCGCCGCGCCCAGTCGCTGTCGGTGCAGGCGGAACATGATCTCGAGAATGCCGAACGCAACCTGATAGTTCGGGTCGCGCGCACCTATCTCGACGTGCTTCGCGCCCAGGCCCGCGTAGAGGCCGCCCGGGCCGAGGAGCAGGCAGTCAAGCGGCAACTGGAACAGGTGCAGCAGCGTTTCGATGTCGGCCTGGTCGCGATCACCGACGTGCTCGAATCGACCGCTGCCTACGATGCATCGGTCGTGCGGCGCATCCAGGCGGACGGGGATCACGACGTGTTCTTCGAGACCTTGAAAACCATCACCGGGGTGGCGCACGGGAGTGTCGACAGTCTCGACAGCGCCTTGCCCATTGCGGACCCGGAGCCGAACGACGAGGACGCGTGGGTGGCACGGGCCGTGAACTCCAACCTGGCCATCCTGAGCGCGCGCGAAGGCCTCACGGCGGCGCAGCGCGGTCACCGGGCGGTGCGTTCCGGTCACTTGCCGACCCTGTCGGCCGCCATTTCTCACAATTATTCGACCACCGGCGGAACCGAGTTGATCGCAAGCCAGTCGGAGGCGCAAAGCTATGTCCTGTCGGCGAGTATTCCGATCTTCCAAGGCGGCGCGCTTTGGTCGCGGTCGCGCGAGTCCCGACACAACGTCGATCGGGCGCGCCAGTTTCTGCAGGAACGCGAGTCGACAGTGATCCGAGACACGCGAAACCTGTACCGCGCCGTCGTCACGGACGTCGTCCGCGTGCAGGCAAGAATTCGCGCCATCAAGTCGGCCGAGTCCGCGCTGGAAGCGACGCAGACGGGGTACGAGGTCGGCACGCGCAACATCGTCGACGTGCTGCAGGCACAGCAGAGACTGTTCCAGTCGCAGTTCGACTACGCCGACTCGCGCTACAACTACGTGCTGGACATGCTCCAGCTCAAGCTGAGCGCGGGGTCTCTCGAGGAACGGGACATCAGCGACCTCGCAGCGTTCACCGACCCGTCAAACCCGGTGGTTCGAATCGTCCCCTGAGGGACGGTTTCCGAGGCGAGTAGGAATAGTGGAATTCGGTATTTCCTGCGGCCGCGTTACCCGTGTCGACTTTGTCGTCGAGGCCGAAGACTTGGGCTATGACTTCTGCTGGGTCGGCGACTCGCCGATGCTGGCGTCCAATCCCTGGGCGGCGCTCGCATTGGTGGCGCAACGCACTCGGCGCATGCGCATTGGAACCGGCGTTGCGATACCGGGCCTGCGCAGCGCGCCGGACATGGCCAACGGAATCGCGACCATCAATCAGCTCGCGCCGGGGCGCGTTTTCCTCGGTATCGGCACAGGAAACACGGCGATGCGGACCCTCGGGCGCCCGCCGATGCGGGTGCAACCCTTTGCCGACTACGTTCGGCTGGTTCGGGGGCTTCTGCACGGCGAGGAGGTCGAATACGCCGAGAACGGTGACACGCACGTAATCCGATTTCAGCGACCCGGGCAGGGCAATTACGATCTGACCGGTCCCATTCCGATCCACGTCGGCGGCTTTGGTCCCCGAGCCCAGGCGATTGCGGGTGAGTTGGGAGATGGCCTGATCACCGGGATTCCGCGGGGCGGCACCATTGGCGAGGCGCTGGTGAACGTGCGTCGCGGGGCGGAACGCGCCGGCCGCGGTCTGGATGGGTTCCTTACCACCGCACTGGTCAACCTGATAGTGCTGGAGCCCGGCGAGGCCCTCGACTCGGAGCGCGTGGTGCAACAGTTGGGCCCGTCCATCATGGCGAATGTGCACTACCTGGTGGACGCAGCGCGGGATGTCGGCATCGAGCCGCCGGACTACATCCGTCCAATCTGGGACGACTACCTTGCCTTCCACGAGTCACGCGATGCGGAACATCGGCACCAATTGCTTCACCAGAGCCACTACAGCTACATCGATGAAGACGAGGCAAAGTTCATCACCCCGGAACTGGTGAGCGCTTTCGGCATCGTGGGCGAACCGGATTCGATCATCGAGCAACTCAACGCGCTGGAAGCCGAGGCGCTTGACGCGATCTGCTTCATCCCGCCCGGCGGCAACGCGCGCGCCGCGTACCGGGACTTCGCCAGGGACGTGATATCGAGGATGCGGGCCGGCGAATAGACCCAGTGTCGTGTCACACTAGGCGATGATCTCCTCGAGCCGCACGAGCAGTTTGTTGCCGGCGCCGCGGTTTCGATCGATGACTTCACGCGCTGCGCGGCCCTGGGAGTTTCGAAGCTCGGAGCCTGCGAGCAGCTCCGCAACCGCTCCGGCGAGGCTTCTGTCATCGACGGAGCGCAGACAGCCGGCTTGTTCGAACTGCTCGGTGATCTCGGCAAAGTTGAAGCGGTGGCGGGCCATCAGCATCGGTGTGCCGTGAACCGCCGCTTCGATGGGGTTGTGTCCGCCCACCGGCACGAAGCTGCCGCCGAGTAAGGCGGCCTGCGCGACCCCGTACCAATAAAGCAGTTGCCCCATCACGTCGACGATGAGTACATCCGGCTTCTCTTCGCCGGGCGACCCGCAGGACAGGCGGACCGACGAGAGTCCCGAACGGTCGCACAGGGCGACCACGTCGTCGGCGCGGCGCGGATGCCGGGGTACGAGTACCAGCAACAGGTCGGGAAACCGGCGCAGCAGTTCGGCGTGCGCTGACAGCACGATCTCTTCTTCACCCGGATGGGTGCTGCCGGCGATCCAGACGGGCCGCTCCGCTGTCCATTCGCGGCGTAGTCGAGCGACCTCGCTGTCGAGATCGGGTGGGATGTCGAGATCGAACTTGATGCTGCCGGTGACTTCGAGCCTGGCCTTGTCCGCTCCGAGCCGCTGGAACCGTCGCGCCGTTTCCGGGTACTGGCAGAACAGGTGATCGACATCCCGCAGCATGGCGCGCGTCAGGCTCGGGACGAGGGCATACCGGCGTGCTGATCTCTCCGACAGACGGGCATTGACCAGGCATGCGCGCGCGCCCCTCCCTTTCACGCCGCGGAGGATATTCGGCCACAGTTCGGTTTCCATCAGGACAAGCGCTCTTGGCTCGACGCGGCGCAGGAACCGGGTCACGGCCCAGGGAAAATCGTAGGGCGCGTAACAGTGATCGACGATCTCGCCCAGGCGCTCGACGACCTGTTCGCTGCCGGCGGGGGTCGTCGTCGTAACCAGGAAGCGCGTGTCCGGCATCCGCGCCTTGAGCGCGCGGATCGTCGGCGCAGCGCCTATGGCCTCACCTGCGGAAACCGTGTGGAACCAGATCACGTCCCGGCCCACGTCTTCGGGGACATGTCCCCAGCGTTCGCTGCGTCTCTCGGCGTAGGCGGGCTCGCTCCGGGCCCGGACGAAAAGGCGCACCCGGACCAGGGGCAGGGCGAGTAGCAGGAGCAGGTTGTAGACAACGCGCATCAACTTCTCCGCGCGACGAACGCAGGAGTCAGAGGTCGTTCAGGTCGACGG
The DNA here is from genome assembly GCA_963668365.1 of Pseudomonadales bacterium. GTDB lineage: Bacteria > Pseudomonadota > Gammaproteobacteria > Pseudomonadales > Azotimanducaceae > VXNE01. The sequence continues at coordinate 718,717 of OY764266.1, read as the reverse complement.
CCTCCCCTCCCCTGCGGGACGACTCGAATATGCCCATGATGATCTTGATGGTCTCGATGTTGTCCCGGCCGCTGCTGATGGGTTCGCTGCCGGTCCTGCAGCACTGGGCGAAGTGCAGGATCTCGTTGACGAAGTAGTCGGTGGTCGGCAGGTCGACGCCGCTCGTATCCAGGGGCTCGAAGTTCGGACCTGTCCATCCCTGCCCCGGCGCCTCCTCCCTGGTCGACAGCATGAGCTGGCCGAAATGCCGCGTCGGGCTCGTCTCGCTCTCGGCCGCCGTCGGCGTCGTCGAATGCAGGGTCCCCTTGCTGCCGAAAAGAATGTAGCCCCTCCCTTCGGGCGCCAGCGAACTCCCGACGCCGAATACGTCGCCGATGGCGCCGCTCTCGAACTCGAGGGTCGCGGCGACCAGGTCCTCGGCACCGTTTTGCAAGTGTGGCGCAAGAGACCTGCACACGGCAGTCACCCGCTTCACGTTGCCGACGTAGAAACGCAGGAGGTCGAGGTGATGCACGCTGGTGACCATCAGCATGCCGCCGCCGCGCTTGCGGTCGTCCATCCAGTGACCTTCCCGGGGGCGACCGTTGCCGCCTCCCATCAGGTGCGTTCGAACGGCGTGAATCTCGCCGAGCCTGCCGTCGTCGATGGCGCGTTTCGCCGCCTGGGCTTCGGGCGAATAACGCAGGTGCTGGGCGATCATCAGCTTCACCCCGGCGTCGTCGGCCGCGGCGATCATGTCCCGGCAACCCTGTAGCGTATTCGCCATCGCCTTCTCGACGATGACGTGCTTGCCGGCTTGCGCCGCCGCGACTGCAAGCGGCGCGTGCGTGTCGTGCGTGGTGCAGATATCCACCGCTTCGATGTCGGCGTCGCGCAGCATTTCCCCGGCGTCCCGGTAGACGGCCTCGACGCCCGCGCGGCTGGCGTAGTCGCGGGCGGCATCTTCGACGATATCGCACACTGCCATGAGCCGTGCGCGGTCGCGATGCTCGCGAAAGGCGGTCAGGTGTCGACGGGCGATGCCCCCCGAGCCGATCAGGCCGATCTTCAGTGGTTCGGACATGTCCTGCATCTCCCCGCGTGGCGTCTACGAGCAGGAAGAATAAACGATTGGGGCGCGGACACCGGCGGTGGACAGCGGCTGGACATCCTCTGGAAGAGGAGTGCCGCGTTTGTGGGCGAACAACGCCCTATGCTAAAAAAGAACGGCAAGTCCGAGGGGGGAAACCCCCGAACTTACTTTGGGAAGGGAGAGTTGTCATAGACATTGGGTACTTTACTACGTGGCCCGCCAAGCACGGCGAAACGGAAGCGGAATGCTTCGCAAACAACTTCAACGACTGCAGAACTGTGGACGAGATGGGGTGGGACGTGGTCTGGACCGCGTCAACCCCGTTGGCGGGCGTGAACCCCGAACCATTCGTGCTGTCCTCGGCGATAGCGGGAATGACCAAGAAGATCAAGATCGGGACCGCTGTCCATCTTCTGCATAACCTGAAGTTGCCTGGAGAGAAATATCTGACGGACGTCCAAGAGGGCGGCCAAACCATCGTCAGAAGGGGGATCGTGGCTGAACGGCGCAGCTATTCCTTCGATCAGTTGTTGCCGCCGGACCCGATCATCATCGCGCAAGAGGTCGCGATGGTCGATCACATCAGCAATGGCCGTTTCATTTACGGCGTCGGGGGGGACACCGCCGGCGACCCTGTCCGCCGGAGGCATTTTCTCGAATTCCTCGAGGTCATGAAGAGCATCTGGACGGACGAGGGGGATTTCTCGGGGTTCGAGGGGGAGTTTTACAACTATCCCGAGCCCCCGGCCGGTATGCGGATCAGCCCCAAGCCGGTGCAGAAACCTCATCCACCGATTCTCCTGGCGGTCGACAGCCAGCAGGGCTTCGTGCCCATGGGAGAAATCGGCTACCGGGTCGGGATCAGGGGCAACATCGACGCGCAACGCGGCACCAAGTATGGGAAAGAGGGGGATTCGGTCCTGAAGCAGGATGTCGACAAGTACCGGCAGGCCTGGAAGGACGCGGGCCACGCGGGCGACCCCGGTGTGGCGATCCGCATTCCCACGCACGTGGCCGCAACCCGGAAGGAGGCCGACCGCTTCAAGGAGGCCCTTGCCCGGGAGCGCGCGCAACGGGCAGCGGCGATGGGACGACCAAGTCCCGCCGCCGGTCGCCTGGATGGCCGTTCCGCGAACTCGACGGAACTGTTCGGGACGCCGGAAGAGGTTGTGGATCGGATTAACGAGCTGCAGGAACTCTTCGGCGTGGACGAGCTGTTGTGCGAACTGCACCTGGGCAACTCGGTCACGCGCGAGAGCATGCAGCAGGTCATGCGGGTCATGACTGACAAGGTGCTCCCGCAGGTCAAGTAAGACTGTCCGCCGAGGTACGCCTGAGTCTGTGGCGAGGCTGGGCGGAGGCACGTATACTCCCGTTGTCTATACGTATGCGTGGTTCGGCTCGAACATGAAGAGAAAGCTCACGGTAACCATCGACGCTGATGTGTTGCCGCTGGCCAAGCGCTATGCCCGGTCTCGCGGCGTTTCGCTGTCGTCTGTCATCGAACGATCGCTGTGGGCGGCCGTCGGGGAAGACAGCCCGTCGTTCTCGTCACGATGGCGGGGTCGGTTCCTGCCTGCAGATCGCGATGACCCACGATATTCCGCCTTGGCGGAGAAGTACCTCTGATCCTGATCGACACCGACGTTCTCATCGACCTCGCACTGGATCGACTCCCCCACTCCGGACCGGCTGCCGAACTTATTGACCGGCTTGAGTATGCCGGTCCGCGGGCATTCGTCGCCTGGCATACCGTCTCCAACTTCTACTATTTGGTAATGCCCGCGCTCGGCGGATCCGGCGCGCGCGACTTCATCCTCGAGCTGACGCGGTTCGTCGAAGTTGCCCAGGCCGGAACGGACGCCATCCAATACGCCGCAACGCTGCCGATGGCCGACTTTGAAGATGCCATGCAGGCGGCTGCGGCACGAGCGTGCGGTGCCCGAAACATCGTCACCCGGAACGTGAGGGATTTCCGACGCTCCCCGATTCGGGCCCTCAGTCCGGAAGAGGCGCTCACGGAGCTATTCTGACGATGCGCGAGCAGGGCGAGCGAGAGGACGACATGGCCATCCTGCAGGACGTTCGGGTGCTGGACTTCAGCCGCTACATCGCGGGGCCGTTCTGCGGCATGTTGCTGGCCGATCTCGGTGCCGATGTCATTCGAATCGAGAAGGTCGATGGCAGCGAGGACCGCTACTACCAGCCGGTGACCGAGGATGGCCAGGGCGGCACGTTCATGGCGCTGAACCGGAACAAGCGCGGAATGACACTGAATCCGCGCAAGCCGGAAGGTCAGGAGATCCAACGAAAACTCGTCGCAACGGCGGATGTCGTCATCGCGAACCTGCCGCCGGACACGCTCGCGTCCATGGGACTGGACTACGCGACCCTGTCGGCCATCAAGCCGGACATCATTCTCACCACGAGCACCGCCTTCGGTTCGGGCGGCCCATACGGGTCCCGGGTCGGTTTCGACGGCGTGGCGCAGGCGATGTCCGGCAACATGCACCTCACCGGGTACCAAGAACCCTTGAAGAACCACCTGCCCTACGTCGACTACGCCACCGCATCCCTGAACGCGGTGGGGACCTTGGCGGCGATCATCCATCGACTGCGCACCGGCGAAGGCCAGCACGTCGAAGGCTGTCTCCTGGGTTCGGCGCTCACCATCGCCAACGGCGTGCTGATCGAACAGGCGGTGCTTGAGAAGAACCGCGTCGGGACGGGCAACCGGGGCCAGACCGCAGCGCCGTCCGACACCTTTCGCACGAAGGACGGCTGGCTGCTCGTCCAAGTGGCGGGCGACCCGCTGTTCGAGCGCTGGGCGAAACTGATGGGCGAACCGCACTGGCTCGAGGACCCCCGATTCGCCACGGACCAGTTGCGGGGCGACAACGGCATCGGCATCAGCAAGCGCACCGCGGCCTGGGCCGCCGAGCGGACCACCGCACAGGCGATGGACGAACTGGCGGCTGCGCGCATACCTTGCGGGGAGGTGTTGACGCCCGCCGCCGCCCTCGCGAACGAGCAGGTGGTCGACCGGGAGTTCTTTGAACCCGTCGACTATCCGGGCCTTTCGCGACCTGCTCCGTTGGCCCGGATGCCGCTGGATTTTTCGGGGATTGATCCCGGCATCAGGCGACGGGCGCCCACCTTGGGCGAGCACACCGACGAGATTCTGGCCGAACTCGGCTACGATGCCGATATGATCGAAAACCTGCGCGATCATCGCGTTGTCTGATGGCGCGACGGATCGAATGCGTATCGACGTATAGTTATCAATCATGAACATCGCTAGAAAACCGCGCGCCGTACTGATCGCCGTCGTCCTCGCCGCCGCCGGCGCCGCCGCCTCGCTGTATGCCCTGGCGCCGTCCGGAGAGCGGATCGACTATCGGCTCACCGCCGTGGATGTGGGTGACCTCGAGAGTGTCGTCCTCTCCGCCGGAACCCTGGCCGCGCTGAATACGGTCGTGGTCGGCTCCCAGCTCTCGGGACAGGTGGCCGAACTGCATGCCGACTTCAATGACACCGTGGAGGCGGGCGAAATCGTGGCCCGCATCGACCCGCGGACTTTCGAGGCGCGCGTGCTGCAGAACGAGGCGGATGTCGCTGTCGCGAAAGGCAACATAGAAAGCCGCAAGGCGGATCTGCAGCGGGCCGAGGCAAACCTGCGACAGGCGGAGCGCGAACTCGCCCGCCGGCAGACGCTGCAGGAGCGCGGACATGTTTCCGTGACGGAACTTGATCGGGACATCACGCTGGTGGAAACGTCAAAGGCGCAGGTCGCCGTGGCGACGGCGGCGATCGGCAATGCGGGAGCGACGCTGGAGCAGCGTCAGGCGGCGTTGGCGCAGTCGAAACTGGACTTCGAACGGACGTACATCCGTTCACCGGTCTCCGGCACCGTAATCAACCGGCGGGTGGAACTGGGTCAGACCGTGGCGGCGAGTTTTTCTGCGCCGGAACTCTTCGAGATCGGCCAGGACCTGCATCGGATGAAGGTCGAGGCGAGCGTCGACGAAGCCGATATCGGTCGCATCCGCGAAGGCATGCCGTGCCGTTTCAGTGTGGACGCCTATCCGGACCGGCGTTTCTTCGGTCGCATCCAGCAGATCCGCAAGGCGCCGGACATCGTGCAGAACGTGGTGACGTACAAGGTCATCATTACCGCCGACAACGACGACCTGGCGTTATTGCCGGGCATGACGGCGAGCGTGCAGATCGTGTTGGGAAGCAAGAGCGATGTGCTCAAGGTGCCCAACGCGGCGCTGCGTTTCGCCCCCCGGGGCACCGTCCGGGAAGCACCGCGTGCGGACTCTCAACCTCCTGCGGCGTCGGCACAGTTCGGCGGCGGCGGTCGAGGCGGCGGGCCAGCGGGAGGAGGCGGTCGCGGAGAGGGCATTGGCGGCGGCGGGCAGGGCGGAGGTTTCGCTGGAGGCGGCGGTCGAGGCGGCGGCTTGGCGGAAACGGTCCGAACCGAGCTTGAGTTGACCCCCGAACAAGACAAGAGACTGGACGAGATAACGGAATCGCAACGCGACAACATGCGCCAGGCGTTCCGGTCGGCCGGCGGCGACCGCGAGGCCATGCGCTCTCGCATGCAGTCGATGCGCGCGGCCATGGAGCGGGAAATCGAAGACATCCTGACGCCGGAGCAACTCGAGAAGCTGCGGGCCTTGCAAGACAAGACCGCGGGCCAGCATCGGGCGACCGTCTGGCTATTGGGAGACGACGGCGAGCCAGAGGAGCGACGCATAGTTGTCGGTCTGCACGACGACGAAGCGACGGAGGTGATCTCCGGCCTCGAGGAAGGCGAAGAGGTGGTCGTGCGCGCCGTCTATGCGGAGAGCTGATGGCCTTTCTTCGCTGCCACGACGTCCACAAGGATTACATCGTCGGCACAGAGACGGTGCGCGCGCTCGATGGCGTATCGGTCACCATCGACCGCGGCGAGTTCGTCTCCGTGATGGGCCCGTCCGGCTCCGGCAAGTCCACCTTCATGAACCTGATCGGCTGCCTCGACCGGCCGAACAGCGGCGGCATCGAATTCGACGGCGAGTCCGTATCGGACCTCACGAGTGAGGCCCTGGCGGGCGTGCGCAACCAAAAGATCGGTTTCGTGTTCCAGCAGTTCAACCTGCTCGGACGCACCACCGCCCTGGACAATGTTGCCCTGCCGCTGCTCTATGGCGGCGTCGAGCGGCCCGAGCGCACCAGGCGCGCCGGCGAGGCGCTGGCGCGGGTCGGTCTCGACGACCGCGCGCAACACCTGCCGTCGCAGCTTTCCGGCGGCCAGCAGCAGCGCGTGGCGATCGCTCGCGCCCTGGTCAACTCTCCGGACATGTTGCTGGCCGACGAACCGACGGGGGCCCTCGACACCGCGACGGGCACGGAGATCATGAACCTGTTCCAGGCGCTCAACGAAGCGGGACTCACGGTGATCGTCGTCACCCACGAAGCGGAAGTCGCCGACTACGCCCGCCGAATCCTGAGGTTTCGAGACGGCGTCATCACGGCAGACACGATGGACGAGGTGCGGGATGTCGCTGTTTGAGCTTGTTCGCGTCGCCTTCGACGCGCTGCGCGTGAACATGCTGCGCAGTTTTCTGACGATGTTGGGCATCGTCATCGGCGTGGGCGCCGTCATCGCCATGGTCACGGTGGGCGCGGGCGCCCACGCCGAGGTGGACCGGCAAATCCAGTCGCTGGGCAGCAACCTGCTGTCGGTCAGATCCGGTTCCAGGTGGTTCGGCGGGGCGCGCACCGCTGCCGGCAGCACCCAATCCCTGACCGTGGAGGACACGCGGGCACTGAAGGCGGAAATTCCGGAAATCCTGGCGGCGGCGTCCACGAATCGTGGGTCGGGCCAGGTCGTCGTGGGCAACCAGAACTGGTCGACCACCATCTATGGCATCGATGCGGACTACCTGGTTGCCCGCAACTGGGAGCTGGCCCAGGGCAGGGAGTTCGAGCCGAGCGAATTTCGAAACGGCGCCAAGGTCGCCCTGTTGGGGAACACGGTGGTCAATGAACTGTTCGGCGCGGGGAACGTGGTCGGCCAGCAGATACGCATCAAGAACGTCCCGTTCACAGTCGTCGGAGCGCTGAAGGGAAAGGGGCAGTCGTTCGGTCCCTGGGACCAGGACGACACCATCATGGTCCCGTTCAAGACCGCCCAGGGGCGCCTGCTCGGAAAGTCGAAGCACCGAAGCGATTCCGTCCGGGACATCTACGTGTCGGTGAGAGATCCGCGGGCCATGGATTACGTGCAAGAGGAAATCGCGGAGGTCCTGCGCCAGCGGCACCGCATCGGCCCGGACCAGCAGGACACGTTCTCTATCCGCAACATGACCGAGATGGTGGAAGCGCGCGCCGAGGCGAACCAGATTTTCAACATGCTCTTGGCCGCCGTCGCGTCGGTATCGCTCGTCGTCGGCGGGATCGGCATCATGAACATCATGCTGGTATCCGTCACCGAACGCACCCGCGAGATCGGTTTGCGCATGGCAGTCGGGGCGAAGGAGCGCGACATCATGCTGCAGTTCCTGGTGGAAGCCGTGACGTTGTGCCTTCTCGGTGGACTCATTGGCATCGTCTTTGCGCTTACGGTCACCGTGGGCGTGGCCGAGATCGCCGGTTGGCCCGTTCTCGTCGAGTGGCCAATCATCTTTATCGCGGTGGCGTTTTCGGGTGCGATCGGCGTTTTCTTCGGTTTCTATCCGGCGCGAAAAGCCGCCGCGAAGGATCCCATCGAAGCGCTGCGCAGCGAATAGCGGTGCCGGCCGGGAGTCCGGGGGAACAGAATCATGGCTGACTTCGAGGTCACGGGCGCGAGCCGCAGGGGGATCCGCCCGGTCGCAGGCGCGGGCGGTCTCATCGCTGCGCCGATGCTGCTGCTTGCGGCGTGCGCCGACGCCCCCGCCGAGGACGGCCCGGCGGTCGCGCGCCCCGCGAAACTCGTCGAAGTGACCGCCCGGGACAATCGGGCGACCGTAACATTCCCTGCCGTGTTCGAGGCTTCGGCGACTGCGGAACTGGCATTCCAGGCGGCGGGTCGCGTCGTCTCGATCAGTGTGCGGGAGGGCGATGTGGTTCCCATGGGGGCCGAGATTGCCCGACTCGACCAGCGGGAAACGCGGAACGATCTCGAAGCGGCGCAGACTCGTTACAAGGCTGCGGAATCCGAATTCCAGCGGGCGGCCCGGCTGCTTGTCGAGGACGCCATTTCGGTGGCGGTGCACGAGCAGCGCCGAACCCAGCTTGATGTGGCCCGGACGGCGCTCGACGCTGCCCGCAAGCGTCGCGGCGACAGCGAGCTGCGCGCGCCGTTCGCCGGCGTCGTCGCCGCGATCCACATCGAGCCGTTCCAGAACGTTCTTCCCCAGCAGCCGGCGGTCACGCTGCAGAGCGACGGCGCCGCCGAGGCGATCGTGCAGGCCCCGGCGACGCTGATCGCGAACTCCCCGCGCATCGAGGCGTCGGAGACGGTGGTTCTGCTCGACGCGATGCCGGGAGTCGCCCTGCCCGGCACGCTGCATTCGTTGTCCGCGCGGGCGGACCCGACGCGGCAGACATTCGAGGCCCGAGTCGCGTTCGATCCGCCGGACGGCGTGGTGGTGCGGCCGGGGATGACCGGCACGGTGCGGTCCAACCTCACGATGGCGGGCGCGCCGACGAGCATGGCCGTGCCGATCGGCGCCGTGTTCAGCGAGGGCGGCGCAGAATACGTCTGGGTCGTGGACACCGGCTCGATGACGGTCGCCAGACGAGTCGTCGAGGTCGGTGAAGGCGTCGGCGAAACGCTGTCCGTCCTCGACGGCCTCGAAGGCGGGGAGACCATCGTTGCGGCGGGCGTCTCGTTCCTGCACGAGGGCATGCGCGTGCGCCGCTACGAGCCCTGACCGAATCATCGTGGACATCGCCCGACTCACCATCCGCAACCGGCTGTTGGTCGTCATCGCCATGGCTGGCATCCTTTTGGGCGGGATCGATGCCTACCTGAACATGGCGCGGTTCGAGGATCCCGAGTTCACCATCCGCACCGCCGTCGTCATCACGCGCTATCCCGGCGCGACCGCCGAGGAAGTCGCGAACGAGGTCACCGAGGCGCTGGAGAGCGCCGTGCAGTCGCTCGAGGAGGTCGAGGACGTTACCTCCACATCGACCATCGGCCTGTCGATGGTGAACGTCGATATCGCCTATGCGTTCTCGCGCACCCGGGCCGACCTCGAAGTGGTATGGGGAAAGCTTCGCAACAGGATCCGCGACGCGCGCGCCCTGCTCCCTCCGGGAGCGATGGAGCCGATGGTCAACGATGGTTTCGGGGACGTCTACGGTCTCTACTACCTTGTCACGGGCGAGGGGTTCTCGCCGCGGGAACTGTACGAGTACGCCCGCGCGCTGCGCACCGATCTGCTGTCCGTCCCGGATGTCGGCAAGGTCGCGATTCTCGGCGAGCAGCAGGAGGCGATCTACGTCGAGGTGGGACGGGACCGCGCCGCGGCTCTGGGGGCCTCCCTCGAAGGCGTATATGCGGACCTCGCGCGCCGCAACTCCGTGGCGCCGGCCGGAACCGTGAAGATCGGCGACCGGCGGTTGCCGATCCTTCCATCCGGCAGCGTGGACTCGGTGGAGGCGGTCCGGAACATCGTGGTCTCACCGGCGGGCGGGGACTCGCTGGTCCGGCTTGGCGACATCGCGACCGTCTCGCGCGGCTACGCGGATCCGCCCCGGCAGATCGTGCGCTACAACGGCCAGCCGGCAATCGCCATCGGGGTCGCGAACGTCACCGGCGCCAACGTCGCGCAGATGGGCGCGGCAGTTGACCGCAGAATTCGGGAGACGGCGTCGCAGCGGCCCCTCGGGGTCGAGATCCACGAGTTTTACCACCAGGGGAAGGTGGTCACGGACGCGGTTGACGACTTCGTGCTGAACGTGGCGGCCGCGCTGGTGATCGTGCTCGCCACGCTGCTCCTGTTCATGGGACTGCGCCCGGCGATCGTGATCGGCGGCGTCCTGCTGCTGACGGTCGCGGGGACCCTGACGACGATGCACCTCGCGGACATTCCCATGCACCGGATTTCTCTGGGCGCGCTGATCATCGCCCTGGGCATGTTGGTGGACAATGCCATCGTCGTCACCGAGGGCATTCTGGTGGGCACGCGCGATGGACAAGACAGGGTTGACGCGGCAAGCGAGGTGGTGCGGCGCACGCGGTGGCCGCTGCTCGGCGGCACGGCGGTCGGAATCATCGCCTTCGCACCCATCGGCCTCGCCTCCGGGGACACGGCCGAATACACGGGTGACCTGTTTCGTGTCGTCCTGATCTCGCTGCTGTTCAGTTGGCTGTTGGCGATCACTGCCGCGCCGCTGCTTGCCGACCTGCTGCTGACCGGGACCGCCGGACAGACGCGGCCGGCGGCGGAGAGGTTCACGGTGGCCTACAAGGGCTTCATGGCGGCGGCGTTGCAGCGCCGCTGGCTGACCATCGGCACGGCGGGCGTTCTGTTCGCCGCATCCCTGGCGGGGTTTCCGTTCGTCAAGGCCGGGTTTTTCCCTGCGTCGACGACGCCCCAGGCGGTAGTGGACTACTGGCTTCCCGAGGGAACCGACATCATCCGCACACGAGACGACATGATCGCGCTCGAGCGGAGCGTCGCCGAACTGGAGGGCGTGGAGGCCGTCCAGACCCTTGTGGGCGCCGGCGGCCTGCGGTACATGCTGGTGTACTCGCCCGAAGCGGGCAATCCGGCATACGGCCAACTGCTCGTGAGGGTGGACGACTACCGGCGGCTCGACGGACTGCTGCCGCGCATCAGGGCGATCCTCGACCAGCACCATCCCGACGCGCAGGCGAAGGTGTGGCGCTTCCAGCTTGGACCCGGCGGCGGGTCGAAAGTCGAGGCCGAGTTCTCCGGACCCGACCCCGCCGTGCTTCGGCGGCTTGCCAACGAGGCCAAGGCGGTCATGGTGGCGGATGGCGGCGCGGTGGCGATCAAGGACGACTGGCGAGAGCCTGTGGCTTACGTCGAGCCACGCTACGCTGACACCCGCGCGCGCCGCCTGGGCATTTCCCGGGAGGATCTCGCGGCGGCGCTCCAGGCCAACTATTCCGGCCGCACCCTCGGCGTGTTTCGCGACGGCGACATGCTGGTGCCGATCATCGCGCGCGCGCCGGCGTCCGAGCGGCTGGACACGTCCGGCATTGGAGCCATCCAGGTTCCCAACCGTGTCACCGGCGGGGCCACACCGCTGCTCGCGGTCGTCGACGGCGTCGCGACGAGCTGGCGCAACGGCCGAATCAAACGGACCGATCGGGTCTGGACAATCACCGCGCAGTGCGACCCGGTCGCGGGCAGGCCCGCGTCCGATCTGTTGGACCGGCTGCGGCCGCGCATCGAGGCCATCGCGCTGCCGCCGGGCTACCGGCTCAATTGGCGCGGAGAGTTCGGCGACAGTGCGCAGGCGCAGGCGAATCTGGCGAGCGCCCTGCCGCTGGGTTTTGCGGCGATGGTGCTGGTCGTCGTTCTACTTTTCAACGCCGTGCGCCAACCCCTTCTCATCTACCTCCTGACGCCCCTGACGCTGGTGGGCGTCGTATTCGGTCTGCTGGCGACGGGGACGCCGCTGGAGTTCATGGCGCTGCTGGGCGTGCTGGCGCTGTCCGGCCTGCTGATCAAGAACGCAATCGTCCTGGTCGACCAGATGGATTTCGAGATCGCCGCCGGCAAGCCACGCCTGGACGCGATCATCGACTCGGCTGCGAGCCGCGTGCGACCCGTTGCCATGGGGGCGCTGACGACCATACTCGGCGTGATTCCGCTATTCTTCGACGCCTTCTTCCGATCCATGGCGGTGGTGCTGGTGTTCGGGTTGGGCTTCGCCACGCTTCTGACGCTCGTTGTCGCTCCTGTCCTGTATGCCGCGTTCTTCCGAATCGGAGACGGCGAGCGCGAGGCGGCATCCGGAGTCCTGGCGACATGAAACGACCAGCGCTGGCGGGCATGATGCCCTTGATTGCGACGGCGTCGCTGCTCTTCGCGGAGGCGTGCTCGACATCCGAAGGCGGTGGCGGGGCGGACGCAATCGACACCGTACCGCAACCGCCCGCGACGTGGCGGGCGGGTGGCGCCCCGGGAGCTGGCAGCGACAACGGACACGGATGGCTGGCGGCGTTTGCGGATCCGACGCTTGATGCGCTGATCGCGGAGGCGCAGGACAGAAACCCCGATCTTCGGGTGGCGGCGGCTGCCGCGCAAGAAGCCCTCGCGCTAGCGCGCCAGGCGGGCGCGGCATTGGCACCCTCCGTCGCCGGATCGATTATCGCCGACGGTGCCGGGGACGGTCCCGACGTCCTGGGCGGATTCCAGGTCAGTTGGGAGCCTGATCTCTGGGGTCGTCTACGGGCTGGCCGCGACGCGGCTGCGGCCTCCGCGCTGGCCCTTGAGGCCGATGATCGCGCCGCCCGGCAAGCAGTCGCGGCGGGCGTCGCGCGCGCGTATTTCCTGGGAGTGGAAGGTCGCCTCCAGGCCGCCGCCGCCCGTGACATCGTGGCAGCCCTTGCCCGAACCTCGGAGATCGTCAATGTCCAGCACCGGGAAGGCCTCGCGACCGCCCAGGACGTGGCGTTGGTCCGTTCGGAACTGGCGGTGGCCCAGGAACGGCTGACCGCAGTGGAGTTGGGGCACCGGGACGCGGTTCGGGCGCTGGAGTTGCTGGTGGGAAGGTATCCCGCCGCGGACCTCGAGCTGCCGCATGCGTTGCCGCCGCCCCCTCCCCAGCCGCCGGCGGACCTTCCATCCGCGCTCCTCGAGCGGCGTCCGGACATCGTCGCCGCCGAGCGGCGAGTGGCGGCAGCCGTCGCGACGCTGGACAGGGCGCGGGTTGCCAGATTGCCCACCTTGTCGCTGACGGCGACGGGCGGCGGCGCATCGAGCGATCTGTCGGGGCTGCTCGATCCCGCGAACATCGCATGGCAGGCGGCGGCGCAGCTATTGGCGCCCCTGTTCGACGGCGGCCGACGCCGCGCAGGCATCGCGGCCTCGGGCGCGGCGGTGGACCAGGCGGCAGCCGCCTACGCCGGCGCGGCGCTGAACGCATTCGCCGAGGTCGAACAGGCGTTGGATCGGGGCGCGGCTCTCGCGGGACGCGAGATCGCCCTCGACACGGCGCTGCGCGAGGCGGGGGAGGCGCTCAGGATCGCCGAACTGCGCCTTCGCGAGGGCGAAGTCTCGCTGCTCGACGTGCTGAACGTGCGGCAGCGGGCGGTTCACGCCCGCACGGCCCTGCTCTCGGTGCGGCGCGAACGGCTGACCCAGGTGGTAGACCTGCACCTTGCCCTGGGCGGCAGCTATTAGGTCGAAAGGTTCTCTTCGGCAGGCGGATGGGGCGCAATCGCGGCCCCGGTGCAAACCGCATTAGACACGCGGTCGCGAATTCGCTTACCTTGAAACGCAGTGGTTCCGGCGCGGGGCGTCGAGAATTTCTCAAGGAGGGTTTTGCGCGTGCGCTTCAGCGTGTGCCTAAAAACGCACGAGCCGTTCGACGACCTGGTCGAGGTCGCCGCCCACGCCGAGCGCACCGGCTGGGACGGCATCTGGTACACGGACCATTTCCACGCCGGCCCGGGAGAGCCCCGCCCCGAATGCTGGATCACACTCGCCGCGCTGGCCGCGCGCGTGCCGCGCGTTCGCCTCGGCCCGCTGGTCACCGGGAACACTTTCCGCCACCCCCCGGTGCTGGCAAAGATGGCAGCCACGCTGGATCACATCAGCGGCGGCCGCCTCGTACTCGGCCTCGGCTCCGCCTGGTCGGAAACCGAGCATCGCCAGTACGGCATCCCGTACTACACCGTGCCCGAGCGACTGCGGCGCCTCGACGAGGCGTGCGCAGTGATCAAGCTGCTATTCAATCAGTCTGTCAGTGACTTCGACGGGCGCTACTACCAGCTCGAACGCGCGACGCTGGAGCCAAAACCCGTGCAGGATTCCTTGCCGCTACTGATCGGCGGCGGCGGCGAGAAGATGACCCTCGGGATCACCGCCAAACACGCCGACGAGTGGAACATCTACGGCACGGTCGAGACGATGAAGCACAAGATGCGCATCCTCGATCAGCATTGCGCGGACATCGGCCGCGATCCAAAGGAGATCCAGCGATCCGCCGCTGCGGCGCTGTGGATGAGCGAGGACAAGGCCTTCATCGACGACATGAAACGTCGCGACAGGGGGCAGGGGACCATGATCGGCTCCGTCGGGGAGATCAGGGAGGTCGTCGATCAATACGCCGCCGCCGGCGTGGACGAACTGATCATCCCGGACTACAACCTCGGCTCGAAGGCCGAGCGGATCGCGACGATGGACACCTTCATCAAGGAGATCGTGGGGCGCTAGCAAACTGTCGGACTTGGCGCGCTGGCGTCAAGATCGACAGGATGCCGGGATGGGATGAAACAGGCGCTTGGGCGGGGGTGAAACACGGCGCGCCCGAAGGGCCGACGGATTTCATGGCGTTAATCCGCCAGGCCGATCGTCTCCGCGCACTCCTCGAAAACCTGCACGAGGGCGCCGAACGTGTCCTTGGGGTGCAGGTAGAAGTGCTTGAAGCTCGCGCGCTCATCGTTATAGCCAAGCACCCTGATCCCGTTCGATTCGAAATGGTCCCGCGCCTCGGCCAGGTCGTCGACGGCGCAGGAGATGTGATGGAATCCTTCGCCGTACTTGGCCAGGTACTCGCCCACGGCGCCCTCTCCCGCCGTTCGCGGCGACACGAGTTCGACCTTCTTGCCGCCGAGCCGGAAGGTGATCCAGTCGAATCCCTCGGCTGGCGACTCTCCGGCGTCCCGGAGCAGCTCGCCGCCCAGGATGTCGCAGAACAGATCGCGCGCCCTGTCCATGTCCAGAACGCCTATGGAGACGTGGTCGAGTCGTTTCAGCACGTGTCAGCTTCCTTTGTGACTGGTCACGCCGATGCGGGATGCGTGGCCGATCCGATCGCCGTGTAAGATGTTGCAGTCTACCGCGAGGGGGTGACGGATTGGCGGGTAGCCGAAAGGGAGCTAAACCATTGTGGCCGGTGCGGCTGGTCGCCTGGTTGATCGTTCTCGCGAGCATCGGAATGGTGGTGACCGGGTGCCAGTACCAGCACGTCGATCCTCCGTCGAGTTTCAACCTGAGCGGCACCTGGGTTCTGAGCGAAAGCGAGAGCGACGCGGCACCCGATCCGGACGAGATCCGTCGCCGCGAAGACAGGGACGTGCTGCGCGGCAGGCAGCGCGACGCCCGCGCGTCGAGCGCATTCGTGGTGCACGACTTCCCCGTCGTCGGCGCAACGCGCATGGTCATCGAACAGGACGCCTACTCGATGGGCATCGATTACGACAGCGGTGGCTACAGGGATGTGACCTGGGGTGAACGAACACGCGACTACTGGACCATTCGGGCGGGATGGCGTGACGAAGCCCTCGTGATCGAGTCCCGCCGGGATCCGATCAGCGGCACCGAGACCATGCGCCTTGAGGCCGACGGACAACGGTTGCAGGTTGAGGTATTCGTGAAGACCGGCGGCCAGGATGTGCGCGCGGTGCGGGTGTTTGATCGGCAATAGGCGGCTGGCGGGCAGGGTTTTCGCGCGCAATGCGCACCCCCACTTTTTGCCGAGGTTGCCTGATATACTGCGCCGCCCGGTTCCGCCTTAGCTCAGTTGGTAGAGCAGCTGACTGTTAATCAGCGGGTCGCTGGTTCGAGCCCAGCAGGCGGAGCCAAACAAATCAAGGCCTTACGATCAAAGAACCTCATCGGCCTGCGAGACCGAGTCACCAAGAACTCACCACGGCCGAGGAACGTAACATTACCTAGATTTGTCGTTGCTGCGCCGCGCGCGGGACTTCGTGAACTGGCCGACGTGCAACTTGTTCAACAGCTCCGCGACCCGGTGGTTGATGTACTCGGAGCCGTTGTCGGCGTGGAAACCGTCGATCTGGAAGGGAAACGCCTCGATCAGCGCTTCGAGCACCGGAATCAGGAAGGCTTCCGAGATCGCCGCCACGGTGCCCACGTGCTGCCACTGGGTGACCTCGTCGACGACGTTGATGTGGTACACCCCCTTGACCCCGTCCAGGTCGCCCTGATGGACCGTGTCCACCCGCACAAATCCCGGCCGGCCCCGCGGCTCGGGCCGGCGCCGGACGCCGATCGCCACCGCGACCGCGCGCGTGGCCGCCCCCGACATCTGGCCCAGCTCCGCGTCGACTTGCGCCAGCAAGCGGATGTCGGCGGGCGTGTAGCGGCGCTCGAACGGCCGCCTCGGCGACCCGCCGCGCCGGTCCTCGATCCGGCCGGTCCGACGATGCCGCCCGATCAGGCGCGTCAGTTGCGCCCGCGACAACCCGGTCACCTTCGCCAGATACCGCCTCACCAGCCCCTTGTCCGCCTTGCCCAGCCGGTGGTAGTCCAGCTTCACCAGCGTGCGGCGGACCAGCGTGTAAACCCCCGCGCGGTCGCCGCCGGCAAAGTCCACCGCCTCGCTGCCCTCCACGAAGGCGCGAACCTGTTCCAGGGTCTGAACCCGTTGCGTCTGTAGCGTCACGATCATCCTCCGATGATCCCTGACGCCGCTCTACAGGCTCATGCCTCGTTGGATTTACGCTCCCCCTTCAGGCTCATGTCACGTTGGACAAGGCTTAGCGTTGAAAGGGGACTCCTCTCTCAATAGACTCCGAGCATAGCTACTCAACCAGCCCCGAAAACCGAGCCTACGGAGCAAGCACTGCGCGACCGCATCCATCGGATCTTCTGCGGCGACGCTCCGCCTTCCGAGTCCGCAGGTGTCCCGCCCAGTTTCTGGGTCGAGCCAACCGACGAGCAGAAGGCCAACGTCGTCTTGAATCTCCACGATTCCATCACTATTGCCGAACAGTTTCAGGTGGCGACCGACGAAGAGGACCTCGCGTCGGATGAGCACCGCTGGCTCAACGCGCCACATGTCGATCTCGACGGAAAGTCTCCCGAGGAGATGCTGACCGCCGACGAGCATTCGCGTGAACGCCTCTCGGCTTTTGTCACTACCGCCGAGACGGCCATTCGGGGTTCGTTTAGTTGAATCATGCTCGCGCTGGCGAGCTTCCCGCCGTCCACCTCGACGAACTCCCTTGGTTCCGTTCCGTCGACGAGCGGCACCAGTACGAACCACCGCTCTTCCGGCCCAGCAGGAGCCGATTCAACCCCGGCCATCGCCAAGTCATGTACTTCGCCGCCGATGGGCTCCTTGCGCGGTTCGAGGCGCGCGACGTGCTCGGCCAATGGTTTGGCGACGCGCTCCCGTCCCTTCGCGACCGGCACATCGTGGTCGATTACGGGATCGAGCTCGATCCCGGCGCCTCGATCATAGATGCCCGCCCCGCACACCTCGCCGCCGTCGAAACGACCGTTCAGGAAATGACCGGCGACTGGCAGAACTATGGTCGGCGGCGAACGCTGGCGCCGACCCAGAACTTGGCGAGCGCCATCTTCAACCGCCCGGACAGGCCGATGGGCTTGATGGCGCCTTCAGCCCGAAACCCCTTGAGGGACAATCTGGTCCTCTTCGCCGAGAGGCTGCCGCCGCGGTCCATCTCCTACCACGCGCGGCATGTCTGGCACGAGAGTCAACTGTCGGCTCGCTCATAGGGGTTTAGATACCCGAAGCATCGCCACCCATCGACTCGGAGATAACTGACCGTCCCGGAGAGACTCCGACGCAAGCCGAAGAGTCCGGAACGTTCTGGCAGTTCGACTCACCTCTTTGGGGCGACCGCCCTTCGGGGGCCGGGCTCTCGTGCTTCGCACCGAGCCCCGGCATGCCGAGTCTCAGCCCTGGCGGGTGCCGATCCCTGTCACGGAAACCGCTAATGCTCGCTCACTACGCTCCAAACGTTCGCTCAACCGTCCTCGCCCGCAGGCGCGGGGAACACCAAGAGGACGGGTGGCTATCCGGCGAAAGCGTCGGTTCATCCCCGCAGGCGCGGGGAACACGCTGGGGTTTGGTCAATCCCGCAGCCCGCCTGCGGTTCATCCCCGCAGGCGCGGGGAACACCGCGCCTGCATGGCCGCGGTCGTGCCGTCCGTCGGTTCATCCCCGCAGGCGCGGGGAACACGACGTAAAGGAGTCAATGCATATGCCTTTGTATGGTTCATCCCCGCAGGCGCGGGGAACACCGGAATATCCATGCCCACTTGCCATACGGATGCGGTTCATCCCCGCAGGCGCGGGGAACACATCGACGCCCACAACCTGCCCCGCCGTGTATACGGTTCATCCCCGCAGGCGCGGGGAACACGATCACATCCATCCCGTGCAACGGGTTGGGCCCGGTTCATCCCCGCAGGCGCGGGGAACACGCGCGGCGGCAACGGACGCTCCAATGAGATGAACGGTTCATCCCCGCAGGAGCGGGGAACACTTCCTGCCCGGCAACGAGGCGGGATGGCTGCGCGGTTCATCCCCGCAGGCGCGGGGAACACGACCTCTGACCATATTGACGTTGCCCGCCTCACGGTTCATCCCCGCAGGCGCGGGGAACACCCTGAATGCGTCCGTGAAGTCCGTCTCCGTCACGGTTCATCCCCGCAGGCGCGGGGAACACATCGACCCGAACACCCACATGCTCCCGGATGGCGGTTCATCCCCGCAGGCGCGGGGAACACTCGGCGACCTGTCCGCTCTGCGTTTCGATGAACGGTTCATCCCCGCAGGCGCGGGGAACACCGCGACGGGGAGGCGGTGGATCCGCGCTCGACCGGTTCATCCCCGCAGGCGCGGGGAACACGTCGAAGGTCCGCCCGCGGCGGGAACGAAGACCGGTTCATCCCCGCAGGCGCGGGGAACACAGGCAGGGCGTGACGGCCACCGACGACGACACCGGTTCATCCCCGCAGGCGCGGGGAACACGGGAACCTCGCGCGAAAGCCGCAGCGGGATTTCGGTTCATCCCCGCAGGCGCGGGGAACACGGAACGTGCCCGACACGACGCCGGCCGAGACCCGGTTCATCCCCGCAGGCGCGGGGAACACCTGGGATATTGTCATCGCTCATCCGCCTTGTACGGTTCATCCCCGCAGGCGCGGGGAACACATATTTCGGAAGGAGGGGAACAACCCCGTCCCCGGTTCATCCCCGCAGGCGCGGGGAACACCATGACGCGCTCGGTCAGGGACGACACGATCGCGGTTCATCCCCGCAGGCGCGGGGAACACATGGCGACGGTCAGCGTCGGCGGCGCGGTGACCGGTTCATCCCCGCAGGCGCGGGGAACACCTCGCGCCGACAACGAGTTTTCCCGCCGCGGTCGGTTCATCCCCGCAGGCGCGGGGAACACTCTTCCTGTATTTCATTGATATTACGAAGGAAAATTCTTGTTAAACAGCGAACCGACTCGCACCAGCAAATCTACGATGCAGTCAGCGGACGGTCGATTTCGGCACTCGTCATGCGTGCGATCATAGATCGGCCCGTTGTGGATGGAAACTCACGAGCTTGAGTCCGTCGAGATCGGTGGGCATCCGGCGATTCACCCCGCAGGTATCAAAGTCGTAACCCACATCGTTGGGAACGGCCCATGCGATGATCGCATCGCCGTTGCCTATCTCGTCCTTCACCTGACCCCAGATCATCTCGCGAGTCCGCCGCGAATAGTCGCCGACATAAATGCCCGCGCGGATTTCCAGGAGCCAAACTGCCAATCGGCCTCGTAACCGTGGCGGCGCGTTGTTAACCGCGATGACCAACATCGCCACTTGGCACCTCCGGTATGGCGATTGGCTGCGATTCTTCGTGCGGTTTGGGCGGGTCGATGCCGCCAGCAGTAAGCATCTCCTCAATACCGGGAATCAGCCGTTGAAGCACTCCCGTCTTTCGGAAAGCGTCTCGGCATCCTCGTCTAACTTCTCCGACGGGATCCGAAGCTGCGGGCCGACGACCATGCTGTGCCGCCCCAGCGACGCGCATTGCGATTGGAACCACGGTCTCAAACTTGTAAACGTCGGCTACGTCATACACGAACGACTGTGGCTTGCCCGTGTGCAGGAAACCGACTGCTGGTGCGTACCCCGCCGCCAGAATCGCGGCTTCGGCGATGCCATAGAGGCAGGCAGTGGCCTGGCTTAGGCAGCGGTTGGGCAAGTCGGCCGCTTCCCAATCCCCTGGATCGTACTGGCGCCGCTTCCACTTAACGCCATTCTGCTGTGCGAGCAGTTGATAGAGACGCTTCACCCGCGCCCCTTCGATCCCGCGCAGTTGATCTACCGAACGCCTCTGAGGAGCGGGTTCGCCGAAGCGCATTTCATACATCTTGCGCACAACCTTGAGGCGCGCATCGGGATCCAGCGCAAGTCTGGCCTGATGCAGCAAACGGTCGGCTCGAGCCCCTCCGGGTTGGCCAGCCGAATATAGCCTGACTCCCGCTTCGCCGACCCACACCAAGAGGCAGCCAACGCGGGCGGCAAGCGCTGCGGCCGCATGGGATATCCGCGCTCCAGGTTCCAGCATCAGGCAAGCAAGTCCGCCAACCGGGATGTGTGTACGAATTCCGTTTTTGTCCACCACGACGAATGCGCCGTCAAGAACATCCAAGCGGCCTTTCTCGACGAAGAGAATAGAAGCCCGATCCTTAATGGGTATGGGCCGTGGCGGAATAATGCCAGTTGGCGAACGCAAAGTGGCTCTATCTCACTTGGAATCGAGGAATTTTCGTGGGCTCATTCCATCCCGTTGGTCCGCCGGATCAGCATGAGCCCGCACCCGTATGCTCGAGCGGAACCGAATCCGCGAGCAATGCTCTTCAGGAACATACCGGGCGTGACCACTGTGAGGGATCCCTCAAAATCAAGGGTCGAGAATGACATCGCACGGGCACCCTTGCGGGCGATCCGATGCTGCTCGTACCCATCCACGCGTACCGTTGACGGATCCACCGAGAAGCCTGTTCGTTCGCCTTGTCTACGCAGCCACGCGAATCCATGTTCCTGCACCGCCAAGAGTCGGCTGGCAGCTCGTCGGTCCTCGCCCACTCCATGCAGTGCATCCATGACCACATCGTGCTTCTTCGACCGCCCGCCTGACGGGTTCCTTTTCCTGACCACGGGGTTAGCACGAAGCGAGAACCGCAGTGTGTCGCCGTCGACAAGCCGCGGGTCGAACACTTTTGGGGGTGACACGTCGAACAACCCGTGTCGGTCTTCCGGAAGTCTTGTCGACAGAATGAAGAACACGCCACTCGTCATCTCTCGCCAAAGGAAGTCGCGCTTGCGATCCGGCTCGTCGGCGAACAGCGACCAAACAAGATGGTGTCCCGGATGTGTGCTGTTGTCATGTCCGAGCAGAAGCGGGACCAGCGTCCTGACCGTGATGTCGCGCTTTAGCCGGACGCGGGAGAAGTAGACTTCGCCCATCACGAGCCGCCGCGATTCCAGGAGAACACCGCTTCATCGCGATCATGAAATTGCCATCGCGAACGACTCGAAACCGCATCGCGGCGGCGTTCCCTGCGGAAGTTTTCGGGAATCCCGGGCGCATCGAGATCAGATGCGACCACTCGGAGTCTGGAATCCGATGATTGAATCCGCCGGAGAATGCTACTTTCGAGCTCTGAAGGAACACGGCCGTCCAACGCGTGGAGAAAAGTGTCCGCTTCGACGATGGCTGGATTCAGCGGCAATCCCAAGGGTGCTGATTTGCGTCCAACGTAAAGCGCGAACTGCGGGTGCCGCATTGCGCGAGCCATACCATCGAGATCGACCAGACAACCCTGACGCGCCCATAGAGCAACGGTGAAGTATGTATCCGCTCGCCACTCCCGGCTGGAAAGTACCGTGTTGAGAATGTCTGCGGACAGCTCATCCTTTCGAGTCCTGAAACTCTGTCCCCGGCGTTGCCTAGGCGTCTGCGCAGTGTGATAGTCGATGAGCGGCACGCCGGGGGAATCGATGCGCACGGCGTAGTGCAGGGTAGTTTGGAGGTCGCGATGCGCGTCTTCCTCGCTGCGTTCGATCCCCATGGCGGCCGCCGTGAGTCCCAACACTGCCGACCGCCCTGGTCGCGTCCAGCCCATGCGACGCTCTCCCACCGCTATTTCGCCGAAAGACGCCATTGGCGCGTAAAGCGTGAACAACAGGAACGACACCGCTCAACCCACGGCGAACTCGACGAGATCCCTCAACGTTCCCTTGCCCGCGTTGACATCCAGCGTGCATCGGGCGTCTGCGCGGGCACCGTAAGCGTTGTCAAGACGATCGCGGAAATCCTCCAGGGTTTGCACGGACGCAGCACCCTGATCTTCCCCGACGACGGGCTTCAAGAAGGCGGCGGCAAGACTGCGCGGCTGGGCGATACCCCTCTCGGCCAACGCGTAGATCGCGCAAGAGCGACTGGCGAAACTCGACTGCTTGCCGCGCGGCGACACTGTGGCGGCGGCTTCGGCGAGCGCAGCCAAGCTCGCGTCTCGCACCGCTGTTGTACCGTCGAGGTTGCGCAAGAGCAGGTCGCGATCAACGCAAACGTAGAGGTAGAACACGCCCGCGCCGTACTCCTGAACGCCGACGAAACCGGCGCCCGCGTCGTCAGGTTCGTCGCGAGATTTGAGATCGTCCACCGCAGTGTAGTAGTCATCCTCCGCGATCGCTCGGTGTGTTGTGATGGCGTGTGCCACCTGAACTGCCGCCTCACGATTGAATCGGGGATTGTCGGCGAGCATCCGGCCGAACATCGCCACATCCGCCGCCGAGTCAGCCCGCTGGAGAACTGCCTCCGGCTCGGGAACGATCTCCGCTCCCGCCAACGCTTGGTCGGCAAGTTCAAATGCCTTCGCTCTCTCTTCCGGTGAGACAAAGGCAAGCTGCTCTATGAACGTGGCGTCTTCTTGATCGGAAATACCCCTCAGCTTGCCGAATATCCCCGCAATCTGACGCGCAACATCGAGCGACTGTTCGTCGTCCATACCTCCCTCACGCAACCGCGCACGAACATCGGCGCCCAACCGTTGCGTACGTTTCGCCAAGTGGCCATCGAGCCTGTTCTGGAAGACATCCGACTCGCGCCAGGCTCGCTTCAGGCTCTGCGACGACACGCGCAATCGGGGTGCCCCGCCGAAGACAACGCTTTTCGGACGGCCAGTGTCGTCCCGATTCAGGTTCGAAGGCCCGTAGGCGGTCAGAAGGTGCAGTTGGAGAAAGTCAGCCATGCATTGCTCCTTGATCGTGTTCTTGTTCCGCGGCGCTGAGTGATGGCGAAGGTGTAGCGGAGCCGACTGCATAGTATTCGAAGGTCCACTCTTTGCGGATTCGATCACTCCAATAGAGGATCGATTCTGCGAGATCCCGAACGTTCGCCCGTCCTTTGGTCATTTGCACAAGCCTGCGCATTTGCCCCATCAGATCCTGGCCCTCGGTTTGCATCAGGCGACGAAAGCGCCCTTCCGAGAGTTGCGCGGAATGACCTTCATCGAGCGAACGTCGGCCCACAGCTCGCGCAATGCGTACTTCTTGGTTCTCTCGAACCAGGGCGAGAACGCCAGCCAAGGTGGCCACTCGGTCATCGTTGAGGTGGAAAGGACGCAACCGTGCGAACAGCCGGAGTGCTTCCGGTTCCTGGATCACATCAACCGTCGCGTGCGCCCGTCTCATGCGGGCGAGTGCGGCCCGGTGAGGCCCGGAGGGATCCTTGAGACGCGTCCACCAGTCGTGCGCGATGTCCTGCGGTCGGGAGTTACTCATGCCGCACGCTCCTTGTTCGCTCTTGGCCGCTGTGGAGCGGGTGAGGGGATGTCGAGATCCCGTTCAAACAGTGATTTGCCATTCCGTCCGTAGCCGCGCAGCGCGATAGACAGGTGGAACCTCGCCCTCACATGCCGCTCCATGTTGAGAGCCTCGACTCCCTCCGATGGCACGTATTCGTCGAACAGCGCCAGCGCTGCCTTTGCCACGATGCCCGGCCAGCCGGTTCGCGCTTCAAGAGTAGGATCGTCAGGGTCCGATGCCTTCTCCAACTCGGATATGGCTTTTTCTGCCGCCGCGTAGAACGCTGGCTCGGTTTCGCGATAAAGACGCTCAGCGATGAATCCATAGTCACCGGTCGCGTTCTTTGGTCGCTCGTAACGAGCGGCCTTGATCGCGCCCACCAACAGGCGACCAACCGTTGCGGTACCAGCGACGACATGCCCAACGAACTTCTCACACGCCTCGGTCGCCTCTGCGTCGTCGAACGTCCACAGCGGCATTTCGCCCTCGATCCAAGCGCGGGCCTTCATGTTGTCCATGTCGTAGCCGAAGGCCCTAACCCGCAAGTGGTTCCCCGCACGCACCCGTCGACGGCGGTCGCGCCAGCGTCGCACTGTCGCAGCGGGCTCCCGCAGTCGGTCTGAGCTTCCAACCACCATCTCCGGCCAAAGACGGTAAGTGATGCCACCCGGTTGCGGATGTACGGGGAGCTTCGTCCCGCCCGTTTTCTGCCGATAGTACGGTGTCAGTGGGTGCTCGAACCCCTCCGAGTAGCTCGTTCCGTAGTTCCGAGTGCGGTATGCCACCGCGACGACCTCGTCGAACCTGCCCGTCACGGCGCAGGGTCTCTCCTCACTGTTTTCGAATTCTAGGCGAATGCGTCGAGGCATGCCCCAATAGACCTGCAACGGATGAACATCCATCGGCGTCGTCGGGCTGCCAGCGGCTTTCGGGTTTGAAGTACGTGTCGGTTCCATCCACGGAAAGACGTTTGCCTCGTTGTGTCCCGGGGAGCGACGTGCGATCTGCTCAGACGTCTCTACGTTGGCCCATAGCTGCGTCCAGAGCGTGTCGCCCAGCCGTTGGTGCTCCGTAACGACGAGAGTTGTCATTGGTCCCCCGCCTCGCAGGGACGTCCGATGACCCGCACCCCCGGCCGGCGCAAAGGCGTTCAACACGAAGAGCGCCATGGCGGCGGACCCTCGGGACAACACAGGCACTCCACCGCGCTTTACGAAGAGGTCGGCGTTGTTTCTTAGCGTCTGCGCACCGGGGGCGTCGATCAACAGCGCGCCGATGTCCTTTTGTTCAGCCCCGTCGAGTGGGTCGAGGTCTTGAAGGAAGCGCGGACCATCATCATCATCAAGGTTGAATGCTTTCGCGAACCGATTGAACTGATTGGCGAGTTCATCGGGGTCAGGGGGCCGGATCCACCGCTCAAGCCACTCTCGATCATTGGCTGGTGCCATGGCGGTAGACAAAAGCCCGATGAGGAATTCGAGGGCGGCACCGTTGAAGTCCGGTCGAGGCCAAGAAAATGCCACCACGGGGTCATCGTCAATCGAGTCCGTGATTCCAGACGGCGCGACCCACACGACCGCGCCACTCCGCCGCCGCACTGGGAGCCACGGAACTGTCAAAAGGTTCAATGGCAACACGGCTATGGTCATCCCCGCGACCAAGTTTCTCAACCACCTCGCTCTTCCATCCTATCATTCATAGCCAAGACCTTGCGCGTACACAGCTTGTGCGTCGCGAATGTGTCCATGACAGGTTCATCGAGAGAAGAAATCAACCATGGACTGGCCACGCTCACGTGACTATCAACCCACGGTCTTTGCTATAGGTCACATTCGCTTCACGATCATTCGCGCCCTCGGCCGTGCCGGTCATTAACCCTGTTGACTCATCTGCACGCAGCACGACAAGCACGGTCTCAGTGTCGTAGCGACCCCACTCACCCTTCGCATCCTCTGACGCCGCCTGCAGGTCAATTGGCACCAATTCTCCCTCTATGTGGCGCTTGGCAACGCTGACTTCGCTGAGCCGCCACGCCCGCCATCGTTCGTCCGGTTCTGAATCGACGGCATAGGGAACGACCTGTCCATCGCGCTCGAGAGCCAGACGCACGACTTGCTGCGGATCGTCGTCGAGCCGGGTCGGCGTGCGGATGTCCGCATCCCACGCACCACCATCACGCTGATACCCCATCGACACGTCCAAGACATTGGAAATGGCGATGCCTCGTTCCGCTCCCGCCCGACCTTCTGAGTCGAACAGGTACTGCTGCAATCCCGCTGGCACCTCGGCGTCCACATCAGCGCCGTAGACGGCTTCGATAAGGGATCGGAGTCCCCCCGGACTCTCGATCACTCCTACGTCCTTTAGGCAACGTGCGGTCAGCCAGAGTCGAGCGTGGTCTCGATACACATAGGCAGCCCGCGGGAATGCATCGCTGAACCACGTCTCGCCCGCATTCAGGGAAGGTTCTGGCGAAACGACCACGAGTTCTGGGTTGCCGTTTCGGCAAGGGCGCTCGTGCCTCCATAGGCGACCGGCCCGCTGGATCAGGAGGTCTATGGGTGCCAGATCCGTTATCAATACATCGAAGTCGAGGTCCAGCGATTGTTCGACGACCTGAGTCGCGATGAGCACCCGGCCATCGCGCCATTCCGGTCCGCTCTCCTTTCCGAAAGAGGCGACTACCTGCGCCTCGATTTTGAGCCGATCAACTAGAGCAAACCTCGCGTGAAACAACTCCGATGAAACGCTCCGCCCCTTCAGTGCTTCGTGGGTCTCAAGAACGTCGTCCACCGTGTTGCGAAGATAGAGCACCGCTTTGCCGGCCCGAGCGGCGCGCTCCACTTCCTCAAGGGCTTCGCTGGGCGCATCGAAAAACCTCACCGGTAGTGCGCGGCCCCGCCCCGGCATTCCTGATACCGGCTGGCTGGACTCGATGTCGGCCGCTTGGATAGTGGCCAATGGGTACTCCATGGAAACATCCACTTCAGCGTTCGGCCTTCCAAGCCCCCTTGCGAAGGCTAGGGAAAGCCGTTGCCGTACGACTACCGGCAATGTCGCGGAAAGCAGGATCGCGGAGCCACCGAGTGCTGCCTGGAACTCCAACAGGCGCTCGACTTCTGTTCCCATGTAGGCGTCGTAGGCATGCACCTCGTCAAGCACGAGAACGCTCTGACTGATCCCCAGTAGGCGTAGGGACTGATGTCGGCACGGCAGGATGGCCAGCAGCGCCTGATCCACCGTTCCCACCCCGACATCCGCAAGGAAGGCGCGTCTGCGGTCATCGGCGATCCAGTCCGCGCAGGCTGTGGACGCAGTGACATCCTCAGCCCCGTCCGAGTCCGAATAGGACGATTCGCGCCGACCGCCCCGTAGTCGGGCCGCCGTGAAACCCTCGTGCAGATCGCGTGCGCCGTGCACGAGGGCGACCGATGGCACTTCCCCTTCCGCGAACAGAAGCCTATGGGTCTTCGCCAGACGGTCGAACATCGCATTTGCCGTAGCCATCGTCGGAAGCGCTATGTAGACCCCTGAAGCCAAACCTGATCGCATCAGACGATGAACGAGCATGGTGGCGGCCTCCGTCTTGCCACTGCCTGTCTCATCCTCGATAAGGTAAAGCGCCGGGCCGGACGGCAGCGGGGTCTTTCTGGCCCAATCCTGCATCGGGCTGGCCTTTGCCGCCGAGCCGATTAGTTCCCACATGGCAAGTCTTTGGCTCGTCACGGCTGCGATGACTCCCGACTCGCGAACTGCCGTGGCCGCTACGCTCTGGATGTCCTGCCAATACTTGCGTAGATCGATCTCGGGTTCCCTATAGTGGAACCATCGCCGCTGGTTGGAACCAATCCAGTCCGCGAGTACCGCGATGCCTGCCAAGACATGCGATCCTCGACATGCGCGTTCCTCGTTAAGCTGCAGGTCTGCCAGATCGACTTGAAAGAGGTCACGCAGTTCTGCGATGAACGCTTGAGCGGCCTCGATTCCCGCCTTACCAAAGTCAGACCGCAGGTTGGAGGTCGCTTCGCTCGCAGGTGGTTCGCCATGGTGACCGAAGACGGCGGAGAAGAGCGGCACCCAGGCTATTTCATCCACTTCAGGACTACCAAGGAAGCTGATTGGGTCGGAGTCGAATAGCCGTAAGCCTCCTGAACCGTGGTCGTATGCCGTGGCCAGCCTAGAGGGATCGGCATCCAGACAGGACGGGAAGTGATTCGGCGCTTTGGCTTGGAATTTCCGGGCGAACTTGCCTATATCGTGAAGTCCAAGCAAGTAGGCAATCACACATACCGTTTCGTCCAACGACCACCCCAAAAGCCGGTTGAGACTCCGAGCCGGTGAACCGGATTGTTTTAGGAGCGCGGCACCGACAGCCGCCACATCGAGCGCGTGCAACGGGAGCGGATGCCACGCCGGGCCCGCCTGCACCTCCGGACGTGCCTTTCCCCAAAATTCATGAATGGAAGCCACAGACATTCTCATAGACTAGCAACTCCGGGCGTCAGGGCGTTGAAGACCGGGCGCAGATCTAGTCGACACAGGCGCCTCACAGAATAGTCGATGGTTTTGTCCCAATCGATCTTCCGGCATGCACTTGCTAGGACATAGGCAGCCTCGCTGACGCCGCCTGACAGGTCTGGTCCGTCAACGCAGTCGATCGTTTACTATCTGAAGGCTATCCCTTGGGCAGTACCTGGATTCACCGTCGAGACTCACCTTCGGCATTTGCTCGCTCTCCAACAGAGGCTCGAAGCAGATGGGGAACTGGGGTTCTACGCAGCGAAGTACCTCATCAAGGCAAGCAAGCTGTGACCCGAGGTCCTGTAGGAAATGGCGTGTCAGCCAGTTTCCCTCTTTTCTGCTTCGATGTGGTCGTAATCCTCTATTCCCTATTCAACCTACCGAGAGAGCAGCACTCTGGTCACCCAGGGTGCAGCCATGGCCAACTTGCTGGCGGTGCCACAAATCGCGTGCTGGCTCACGCGACAGTCTCCCATCCAATTCGAAATCCCGGGTAGGCAAAGGCCCCGGAAAGCCGTTCGCAATCTTGCTCACTGACCCCGCAAGCGCGGGCGGACTCGTACCAGCGCGCGCGCACGGCTTGTTCCATTTCCGCCATGAGCGCGATCGCTTCATCTCGCTTCATGTGGAAACGCTCGCATTGTGTGAGCAGATTACGGGCGTTCGCGTAGCGGCCTTCGTCACCGCAGACAAGCGCAAGATCCCTCTGCTCCTCGCTCGGGGGAGACGAGGGCGTCAGGTCGTAAGCAGGCGAGAGCTTCCAGTCGTCAGATAGCGCAATGACCGCATGGTTACGGGGATGATCATCGGTGTTGGAAATCAGCGCGTTGAGCACCATCCGGCGATAGAGTTCTTTCGCATCTTCCATGGGCTGACCAGAGAGGCGCCGGAGCTCTTCCGCGAGCACGACATACGACCACTTTTCGCGCTCGTTTTCATCAGCACGGAGCAGGGTCAAGGCACTTAGCATTCGCGCGCGCCGGTAACCGGTTTCCGTCTTCTCGCGATCAAAACGCTTCACAAGCAGGGCATCGCGATCGCCAATCCGCGTAACACGAGACTCCGCTGTCCGGATACCGCACGCGCGCGCCAGGACGAGCATCGCATGTTCGATCCGAGCGTGACTCCACCGGTCATCAGCACGGTTGAACTTGGCGATCCAGAGCCCGTCGTTATCTTCTATAACGGTCTTTGGGCGGGCGCCGCCCATCGAGGTGCCGCCGAGCAGCTCGTAGATTTGTTTGGCATCAGGGCCATCCAATAGGTCCTCATCTTCGACAATGGCGTCAGCAATTGTTTGCAGCCTTTCGAGATCCATCGTCCGGTTATATTCTCGGCGCGGAGCAGGTGGCTCTTGCCCAAGCCCGAATCCGAGCGCCCCCGCCCGGTCATCGGGGGAGTGCAACAGGTAGTCGAGCTCTGCCAGCTCGGCGACGCCCGCGTGCTTTTCGATGACGCGGCGGCCCCAGTAATCGGGGCTCGCATCGCGCAACGCGCCGAACACGCCATTCAACAGCCTGTTCTCATAGGTCTTGCCATCAAGCTTTAGCTCGATGGGGTCGATCGGTACCGCATCGTCACGCGCGAGGTAATTCCGGCCATAGACAAATCGCCCGATGGGTGTTCCCTGGCGATCTTTTCCCAGGTCGAATTTGCCTGCCGTAACGAAGTCCGTCCGCCGGGGAAGCGTGATGTAGACGTAACACTCGGTGTCAGAAGTCATTGTCCAGTTCCCTGGACGTGCGTGAGCGCGCTCGCTCGCGGGAATCCGCAAGGGCAAGTCCTTCGATATCACGGGCGGGATCGGCAAGGTCGGTCATCGGGTCGAGCAGATCGTAGGCCCACAGGAGACCGATGTAGACGGCAATCCCCGTTGTTGGTTTGCCTTTTTCGGCATCGGCAATCGCCCGGACGCCCGCACCGAGTTTCGCGCCGACATCCACGAGGGTGAGGTTGCGGCGCAAACGCGCGGTTCTGAGGTTCGCGCCTAACTGCTTTAACGTGCTTTCTACGGCGTAAGGCGGTGATGTTGAGAGTGTATTCTTGGCGACCATGCTCTTAAGGACTTTCTATGTACGTTTACATGCGCTTAAGAGCACTCTAGCAGATTTTGTCAAGGTGAACAAACAAGAATCGCTACTTAAGGGCATTGTATGTTAGTTAACAATCTCTTAAGAGCATATTACGCGCCTGCGAATGCCGAAAAGGAGGCGCGCTGAACTGAAGCCGTCCTGGCGCGATTTGATCGGCTTGGGCGCACCGCCAGTCATCTCGCGTTTCCCGTGCCCAACGGCTATGCAGACCACTCGGTTCATCTCGCAGGTACCAACGCATCGCGGTTCTCGGCTAGGATGAATCGTGAGAGGGACTGACGCTGAGGAAGAGGGAAGCGCGTGCGAGCCATTGATTCGACAACCAACCGTTTTGGCGGGATTCTGCCCCGGCCCGAAGCCCTGAAGGACGATCCGGAGTCCTTCTCTGAACAGTTGCGCCACTCCCTGGCGGCGTGGAAGAAGGAAGGCTATCTGGTCGTCTGGCTGGAAGTCCCCATCGACAAGTCGGCGCTCATCCCCGTGGCCGTTGAACAGGGCTTCAGCTTCCACCACAGCGGGGAGGCATACCTCATGCTCACCCTTCAGTTGAAGCAAGGAGCGTTCATACCAGGCTATTCCACCCACTTCGTCGGTGCGGGCGGCGTAGTGATCAACGAAAGGGACGAGTTGCTGGTGGTCTGCGAGAACTACCTGGTTTCCGCTAACCGTCCGCCGTTTTTCAAGTTGCCGGGCGGTCTTCTGCATCAGGGCGAACACCTGGTGACGGGGGTGATGCGCGAAGTGCGCGAGGAAACCGGGATCGAAACCGAGTTCGAACGCGTTGTCTGCTTTCGCCACTGGCACGGATACCGGCACGGCAAGTCCGATATCTATTTTGTCTGCCTGTTGCGGCCACTCAGCGAGACCATCGTCAGGCAGGAGGAGGAGATCGCCCAGTGCCTGTGGATGCCCCTGCGGGAGTATCTCGATGCCGACGGGGTGAGCCTTTTCAACAAGGAGATCGTCCGGGCGGCACTGACGGACACGGGTGTGGTCCCGACAGAGATCAAGGGGCACCGGGATCCCCACCTGCACGAGTTCTTCATGCCGACGGAGCTCGATTCGTGAGCCAGGACCCCCCTCCGGGCCGATAGCCCGCAAATCAACACGAGGTAACCGTTATGCCTGATCGTGTGCCTGCCGAACCGTACGAGGTCTACGCGATCCGCTACGCGCGCTTTGACCGGCCCGCCAGGGACAACTTCATCTTCGGCGATATCCACGACGGCCCGATGCCGCTCGACTTTTTCATTTGGGCGATCGTCGGCAACGGAAGGACTTTCGTCGTGGATCTCGGCTTCGAACACGTATGCGCCGAGCGCCGCGGACGGTCGATCCTGCGCCTGCCCTCGGAAGGACTGCAGATGCTCGGCATCGATGCGAACCGGGTCGAGGACGTCATCGTGACGCACCTGCACTACGACCACGCCGGAGACCTCTCCTCGTTTCCGAATGCGAAGCTGTACCTGCAGGATCGCGAAATGGCATTCGCCACCGGCCGGCACATGGGGCATCAGCGCATGCGCCAGGTCTTCGACGTCGACTACGTGTGCGACTTCGTTCGGGCTGTATATGACGACCGCGTCGTGTTCATCGATGGTGCGCAGGAGATCGCGCCGGGCATCAGCGTCCACCACATCGGCGGGCATACGGACGGGCATCAATCCGTGCGCGTATGGACCGAAAGCGGATGGCTGGTGCTGGCGTCGGACGCCGTGCACTTCTACGCCAACATGAACGAGCAGAACCCGTTCCCGATCGTCTACGACGTCGGCGCGATGATCGAAGGGTACGAAACGATTCGCGGGTTGGCGGATGCCGAAGAACTGATCATCCCGGGTCACGATCCGCTGGTCGTAGAGCGCTTCCCCTGTCCGGATGCGGCCTTCGAAGGCGAGATCGTGCGGCTCGACCGGGGACCATCGCTGTAGGGGCTTTAGCCACGCGGAAACCGGCGTGTCATCAATTCGGGCTGCAGCCAATCCACGTTGCTTGGAGCACGATACTCGGGGACAGAAGACCATGACGACTGAAACGGAACTGCTTGAGCGCATCACCGTGCGCCCGGACGTTTTCGGCGGCAAACCGATTGTCCGGGACATGCGCATCGCCGTCGAACACATCTTGGGCATGCTGGCAGCCGGGGATACCGCGCAGTCGATCTTGAATGATTATCCATTTCTCGAACCGGAGGACCTTCAGGCGTGCCTGGTCTTCGTCCACCGCTCGGACTAAGTGATCGCATCCGCATCGAGCGGGGATGGCGCGTGGCGAACGAATCAGCCTTTTCTTACAGTCAAAGGAGAGAGTGTCCTATTGCCCGGCAGACGGGGGCATGGCGTCATTGCCTGAGTCGGTTGGCGTTGATTGGACGTTGCACACGGACGCGGAGAACCCTCGCGTGTATCCCGTCCATTTCGTGGCATCAGCGGAAAAGAGGAATACACTGTTCAAGCTTGCAGGGAAGGAGCGGAATCCACGGAGAATTTCCAATGCTACCCGACAGCGACATTTGTTGCGTGGAGGCTGGTGCTCAATGAGCAGGACTCCGTCGAAAACGATCTCTATCGCCGAGGATTTCTCAAGATACCCCGCTGGACGGATTCCGGCGGATGGCGACTGGAGCGGTGAGCGCTTTCGGGAAGAGTACCTTGTACCTGCGCTACGGGACTTCGACCGAGTAACGGTGGTTTTCAACGGAATCGCTGGCGTTGCTTCTTCCTTTCTCGACGAGGCGTTCGGTGGATTGGTTCGCCAGTGCGGCATGGACGAAGCTGACCTAAAGGGTCGTCTGACCCTTAAAACTGATGAAGGGTACGAGGATTTCGCAAGATTGGCCTGGTACCACATCGAGTGGGCGTCACGGGCACTGTCGGAGGCGTGAAACCGAATGTTCCGTCAGGTGTGGCTGGTTCTATCCCCATTCTTGGTGGCGTTCTTTGTCTTATACGGAAACAGTTGGTTGCAACGCCGTCTGGCGCGACGAATTCGTGACGCCGATGAGTTGAAGCGCCGACTCTACGATCTGCTAGAACTCACGTCTGAGTACTGGACTACCCACACCAGTGCCACATCGCCAAACTCCGCACTGGAAGCAAGGATTCTCGCGTCCAAATCTATAGTGGCAATGGAGTGCAGTGAGATGGCGAGGCATTCCAAAAGGCTGAAGGCGTGGCTCTTGGCGACTGAACCACACCGGGCGGACTTCATGGACGCAGTGACCGGCGGGAGCTTCCAGCAGAAATCTTGGTCACCGGATCCTCAGCGCGTCACGCGCGCGGCTACTGCCATTCAGCAGGTCGTGAGCGCCCTAAATCGGGCGTGCTAGGAGGCGCGGGGTCGTCCTGGTCTCCGCCGTGAGCGAATACAGCGGGGGTTCGGCCTGCCGATAGTGGACGCCGTCTCGCGGGCGTACGCTTTGGTGCTGCTTGCCATCTTCGCGATGTCGTGAACGCTGGTGAATCGCGTCTGGTATCTCACATGCGAACTGGACCTTTGCCTTTCGAGAACGCCGTCTGGGCAGAATGGGTCAACACCGATCCGGTCTAAAAGGGATCTGGGGCGACTTGGAGAACCTGATCCTGGCCCAGGCCGATACCCAGGACATCCGGGTCTCCGTTGTCGGCGGTGCTTTGTTCCGGGACAACGACCCAAAGCACTGCGGCATCAAGGTCCCTCTGGAGTTCTGGAAATTGATCGTCTATCGCGCACCGGACGGCGACTTGACGTCAGCCGCCTTCGTGCTGTCGCAGACCGATCTGCTGTCGAGCGTAGAGACGCTCGACCTGGAGCCGTTCAAGCTGCATCAGGTCTCGATCGGCCGGCGGGAGACCCGAGGGTAGGAACGGCCCGGCCGCTCCGCCTGTCGGCTTTGCACGATACTGTCGAACACATGGAGCGTGACATCGCGGACCAGCTTCGCCTGTCTGAGGAGCAGTGCCTCGAGATGCCGGCCGAGGGCCTGCATGGCACTTCGGAAGTTCACCTTCAGCTTCTTTCCGGCCGGCCGCTCCCGGCCAGCCTCAAGCAGGTCCTCGCCATGATTCGAGAACAGCCTGGTCATTGTGATCAGGACGAAGTGGGCGAACAGCTCCTGCTTCACCTTGCGCTCGCTTTTGCCGTGGAACCGCTCGAACCGGAGCGTCCGCTTCGAGATCTTGTACAGTTCCTCGATGCCCCAGCGCGCGTGGTAGACCTTCGACAGGTCGGCGACGCGGTATCGCCCGCGGTCCAGCAGCGTGGTGCCCAGAAAGTAGGACTGGTTCGCGATCTCGTACCTCACTAGGCGCAGCAGGATCCCGCCGCGACCGTCTCCGGGGTCGATCCCGACCACCGCGTCGGTCTCCCCGCCCCGCGCGAACGCGGCCACCGCCGCGCAGGCGTTGGCCGCTACTGGAACACCGGGTGCAAGCCCCGCTCGACATGCGCACGTAACATCGCGAACGAGAAGTAGCCGCGGTCGTACACCACCACGTCGCCTGGAGACAACACGTCCAGATGCGCCCGCGCCGCCTGGCGCTCGTCGGCGTGCGCGATCAGGTCGAAGTCCACCGGCAGCTGGCTGCGCAACTGGTACAGGCAACTCAGAAGACCCTGCGGGTAGTGGGCGTTGTCCGACGGTACCCGGTAGCCCGCGTCGAGCAGGCCGCGCGGCAGGTTCAGTTTCGAGCCGTCCACCGCGTACAGCCGATGCCCTTTCCATCGGCGCTTCTCATCGGTCGCGTCGGCGCACCTCGGCGTGCAACTCCCGGAACAGGTCCTCGTGCACCTTGGCTCGCGCGTTGCCCATGGCGGCGGCGGTGACCGGACGCGCCTGCGGCAACGGGATGTTCGCGGCCCGGCAATGCTCCCACAGTTCGGCCAGCGCCGTCTGGTACCCCTGGTGGCCCTTCGAAAGCACTAGTGGTGTGACGGGACCCGAGAGACATCCGCGCCGACCCGGCCGATACGAGAGGGGGTCGCCAGTTCTCGCACGCTAAGGGCTCTCGCCAAAATAGAATGTCCGATATGATCGGCGTTTGTTATGCTGTCGGCGATGGCTGGTTTGACGCAAGCGGCGGTGACGGAGGCGTTGCGGGGGAAGTACGCGGTGTTGGGGCCGCTGCTGGATGAGCGCACGCGTCGGCTGTGGGCGGCGGCGGAGGCGCGGGCCATCGGGCGTGGCGGCGTGACGCGCGTCGCCGAGGCGACGGGGATGTCGCGGGTCACGGTGCGCGCGGGGTTGCGGGAGCTGGACGCGGGGGCGGCGCCGGTGGGGGCCGCGCGGCAGCGCCGTCCGGGCGGCGGCCGCAAGACGCTGACGGCGCGGGACGCGGGCCTGGTGGACGCGCTGGAGCGGGAACTCGAGCCGGTGACGCGGGGCGACCCGACCGGCCCGTTGCGCTGGACCTGCAGCAGCGCGGCGCGGTTGGCGCGACGGTTGCGGGACGCGGGGCATCCGGTCAGCGAGCGCACGGTGAATCGCCTGCTGCACGAACTGGGCTACAGCCTGCAGGCCAACCGCAAGACGCTCGAAGGACGCCAGCATCCGGACCGCGACGCGCAGTTCCGGCGCATCGACCGACGCGTGCGGGCGTTCCAGCGCCTGGGGCAGCCGGTGGTGTCGGTGGACACGAAGAAGAAGGAGCTGGTCGGCCCGTACCGCAACGGCGGCAGGGAATGGCGTCCGAAGGGACGCCCCGAGGAGGTGAAGGTGCATGACTTCATCGACCGGGACCTCGGCAAGGCGATTCCGTACGGGGTGTACGACCTGACGGCCAACGCCGGCTGGGTGGGCGTCGGCGTGGACCACGACACCTCGGAGTTCGCGGTGGCGACGCTGCGGCGCTGGTGGCGGCAGATGGGTCGCCACGCCTACCCGGAGGCCCGCCGCCTGCTGGTCACGGCGGACGGCGGCGGTTCCAACGGCAGCCGTTCGCGCCTGTGGAAGTACGAGCTGCAGCAGCTGGCCGACACCCTCGGGCTGCGCATCTCGGTGTGTCACTTCCCGCCGGGCACCAGCAAGTGGAACAAGATCGAGCATCGCATGTTCTGCCACATCACCCAGAACTGGCGCGGCCGGCCGCTGGTGAGCCACGAGGTCGTGGTCAACCTGATCGGCGCAACGACCACCAGGGAGGGCCTGGCGATCCGCTCCGAACTCGACGAAGGCCAATACCCGACCGGCCGCCAGATCACCGACGCGCAGATGAACAACCTCGCCATCAAGCGCGACCCCTTCCATGGCGAGTGGAACTACAGCCTCTTGCCAAACACCATGAACGGATAGATTAATTTGGCGAGCTTCCTAAGACAACCGCCGACATGTTCGGATCGGGCGTCACGCGACTGCGTATTCGTCGTCGAAGCGGGAAGATCTACCACGACGTCTGCCGCACGCGAAGAGGGTAAATTCCAACTGATACACTACAGGTCGATGCCCTCGGCGTTCAACCCTGAGAGTTTCTGAAGTGAGGAGAATAAGTCCATCTTCCAGACGGTCGAGGATTAGTCCGTGGCGCGTTGGATAGGTCATGATCATATCGATGCCGTACTCGGCGCGTCCGACGCTTGGCGCGAGCAATGCTTTTTGGCTGATGGATCGCTGTTTGGTGCCGGGGCTTTGTGGACACTGGACAATGTTCGGGAGCTAAAGAGGCGGTTCCTCGAACACCCAATCGAAGGTGCTGATCGGACTTTCTTGGACAAGCTGAGGGAACAGCTGGACGGTGCGCCGAACGAGGTGATCGGGCTGTCGGTAGAGGTGGTCTGGCTGCTGCTTCTATTCCCGATTTCTAGGGCGTGTTAACACTACTAGGTGGAGTTTGATATCATAGCGCGGACCCGCAGCCAGGGAAGTTGGAATGGAACTTACCGAAGAGCAGTACGAGTTGATGGCGCCCTATCTGCCGGTGCAGCGCGGCAACGTCAGCCTGTCGAACCTTCAGGTGCTGAACGCGATCCTTCACGTGGCCGAGCACGGCTGCAAGTGGCGGGGCCTGCCGCCCCGGTTCGGCAACTGGCACACGATCTACACGCGGATGAACCGCTGGTCGAAAAACGGCGTGCTGGACCGGGTGTTCGAGCAGCTGCAGCGGCAGCGGCTGGTGCGGATCAAGCTCGAGGCGGTGTCGCTGGACAGCACCAGCGTCAAGGTGCATCCGGACGGGACGGGGGCGCTAAAAAAAAAACGGTCCGCAATGCATCGGCAAGTCCCGAGGGGGATGGAACACCAAGATTCATATGGTTGCCGCGGATGCTCGCGCGGCCGTGAAGTTCTCGCTCTCTCCCGGCGGGGCGCACGACGCGCCGGAAGGGCGCAGGCTGCTGCGCCGCCTGGGGCCGCTGAAGGAGAGTCCGCGCCTGCTGATGGACCGCGCCCACGAGGGGGACGAGACCCGGTAGCTGGCGCTGGACTTCGGTTTCGAGCCCGTGGTGCCGCCGAAGAAGAACCGCGTCGATCCTTGGGAGTACGACCGGGAGATCTACAAGCGGCGCAACGAGGTCGAACGCCTGTTCCGCCGGCTGAAGGGCTTTCGCCGCATCTTCACGCGCTACGACAAGCTCGACGCGCTGTTCCTCGGCTTCATCGTCTTCGTGCTCATCTTCGACGCGCTAGTTAGTGTTAACACGCCCTAGATTGAAACTGCGGGTGGAACAATAATCCGGAAAGTATGGCGACCGCCTTCGACCGCGACCACCGCTTCGGCAATTTAGATGCGTTGGAGGGGATAGATCGGAGGGAAGGGTCTGCGAAACCGCGCATAAGGCCCCGAATGTTAGGGGACCACCCAGAGTTCGCCGTGTTCGGTGGATCCGCCATGGAATCTGGAATGCTTAGCTCGGATAGTTCGTGATTGAAAGATAGAGCAGTGGTGGGATGTCGAGGAAAGGAGGGATTCGACGAACCTTATGGGACTGTCGAACGGCACGGAGATTGTATCTGCGGGGAGTTTGAGATGACAGACTGACTGCGAAAGCCTACCGGTCGTGGATACCCTTCCCTTCCAGAATCCTGGGCCGGTATCTCTCGATGCGCGCGGCTCACGTCTTCGACTGTTTCGCACCAGGAAAATGCCGGATGTAACCGCGTTGCCGTCCGGGCGTTAGTACGTTGAACGCAAGCTTGAGGTCGGGATCCTCGTCAAACCTGTCAAGGAGTTCTTCGGGGTACGCGAAGTCCGGCGCTTCCCTGCCCCTACCCTGAGTCCCGCCTTTTCGACTTCGACGCCTTCGTGGGCGTAGGCCCTGACGCCTTTGGCCATCCGCGCGACATCCTCGAGGCTGGTGAAGCGCATCCGGAATCCGGCACGCGAATTGGGTCCTTGCCTTTCGAGCAAGCGCTTCAGCTCCTCGGTCAGGCCGCATTCCAGAAGAATGTTTCTCCGCGCGTCAGTCTCTTGCCACCAACGCTGAGAGTCGCTGAGTGCTTGTTCGACCTTGGAATTTTTGGCGAACGTGTTAACGTCTTTTCGTCCGGCCGCGCGCGCCGCAGCTCCATCACGAAAGCCTGCTACAGGCTATCCAGATCCACCGCCTTGCCCGTTCGCGACGATTCGAACATCCCGAACGCGACCTTCATCGATTCGATGTTGTCCCGGCCGCTGGTGATCGGTTCGCTCCCGGTCCTGCAGCATTCCTCGAAATGCAGGACCTCGTTCACGAAGTAGTTGTAGCTCGGCATGTTGGTCCAGCTCGTGTCGATCGGCTCGAACGAGGGACGGATTCGCCTTCGCCGATCGCTTTCGTTGTCGGCATCGAGCTCCTCCTTGTACGCAGCCATCATCGTGCCGAAGTGCGGGAACGGGCTTCGGGGGCCGTCGCCCATGTGCGGCCCGGAGTGGATGGTCCCCTGGCTCCCCAGCAGCAGGTACGACGCGTGCTCGGGCGTCAGATAGCTCGTCCAGCTCGCGAAGATATCTCCGATCGCCCCGTTCTCGAATTCGAGGGTCGCGGTGACGAGGTCTTCGCCGCCGTTGACCATCTGCGGCTGAAAGGCCTTGCAGAACGCCATCACCCGCTTGACGTTGCCGACGTAGTAGCGCAGCAGGTCGAGGTGGTGGATGGAGTTCAGCAGCAGGACGCCGCCGCCGAGGCTGCCGTCGTTCATCCATGACTTCTCGGGACCCTGCATGATGATGTGGTTGCGGACCCCCTGGATGTCGCCGAGTTTCCCATCGTCGACGATCTTCTTCACGGCGGTGGCGTCGGCGGAATAGCGCAGTTGCTGGGAGACCATCAGGGTGGTTCCCGCCTTGTCGGCCGCCTCCACCATGTCCCGGCAGCCCTGCAGCGTGTTCGACATCGCTTTCTCGACGAGGACATGCTTGCCGGCTTGGGCGGCGGCGATGGCATTGGGCGCGTGTTGCGCGTGGCCGGTGCAGATGTCCACCGCATCGATGTCGGCATTGCGCAGCATGTCGTCGAGGTCCGTGTAGACGGTGTCGACGCCCGCGTCCTTCGCGTACGCCTGCGCGAGGGGCTCGACCATGTCGCAGACCGCGACGAGGTGCACCCGGTCGGGATGCTCCAGGTACGGGGTCATGTGCGCCCTTGCGATGCCTCCGGCGCCTACCATGCCGACTCTCATTGGTTTGGACATATTCCCCGTTGCCTCCCTGCGTTGTTCTGATTCTGGCCAAAGCGCGTTCGCGCGTCCGCACCTATTTCATGCGGGGATCGATGCGGATGCAAGCGCTGCCGTGACTGCCAAGGTAGTGGGTCAGCTTCGTGAGGAAGCGTTGACAGAAGCGGATTATATCGTTGACTCCACCACTGTATAGGGGTACACTATTCACGCCGAATCTAACGGACAACCGCCATCAGCATGTTGGAGATGTTCCCCAATGCGGAAGCCGCGCGCGAGTTCCTTGAAAATCAACGATGGGGCGACCATGTCCACTGCCCAACTTGCGGTGATGATCGAATAACCGCCCGTAGGGGGAAGCGCCTCGGCTTTTTCCGTTGCCGCCGCTGCAAAGACGAGTTCACCGTGCGCACTGGCACGATCTTCGAGCGGTCGCACGTTCCCCTTCACAAGTGGCTCTACGCAATCTATCTTCTCGTGACGGCCCGCAAGGGCATTTCCTCGATGCAGTTGTCCAAGGAGCTGGGCGTCACCCAAGCGACAGCATGGTTCATGCTCGGCAGGCTGCGGGAGGCTCGCGAAGTACAAGCGCGGCTGGTCGGAGAAACGGAATGAGCATCAACCACGACGAACTGGCACAGTATCTTGGCAACAGGCGTTTCGGAACCGTTCTGGCCGATCCGCCTTGGCGGTTCACCAACCGAACGGGCAAAGTGGCGCCCGAGCACCGGCGTCTATCGCGGTACGACACCCTGTCTGTCGATGAGATCGCCGGATTGCCGGTAGTAGACCACATGGCGGATGTCGCGCATTGCTACCTATGGGTTCCAAACGCGCTGTTGCCATGGGGCTTGCAAGTGCTCGAGTCGTGGGGGTTCGAGTACAAGACCAACCTTGTTTGGTTCAAAGTTCGGAAGGACGGCGGACCAGATGGAAGGGGCGTCGGATTCTATTTCCGCAACGTCACCGAGGTGATCCTGTTCGGCGTCCGAGGAAAGAAGGCTAGGACGCTGGATGCGGGACGTAGCCAAGTGAATCTGATCGCGAGTCGTAAGCGCGAGCATTCTCGAAAGCCCGACGAGCAGTACGAGATCATCGAAAATTGCTCACGTGGTCCGTACCTGGAATTGTTCGGACGCGGCACCAGAGACGGCTGGACGGTATGGGGCCGGCAAGCAGAGCAAGGCTACGCACCCGATTGGCCGACGTATGCGCACAACTCCCGATCTGAAGCGTTGGCATGAGTCTCGACACGCTCGCGGACGCCGGGTTTGATCTCGAAACGACCAATCACGCCGACGCCATCCTTTCACGCGCCTTCCGAGCGGAGTTTGATGCACTGTGTGAGGTTTTGCTGTCGATGGAGATCAAGTGCACGGAAATGATGAAGGGCGGCGGCAACGAAGCCCCGCCGACACGACGCTTGCGACAATTGCTGAATAATGCGGGCTGGCGCAAACGAAATATCGAAGTCACGAAGTCAGTCGATGGAACGCCCAGGTCGAGTACGACGCATGAAATAGATCACGTTCGCGACTGCGACCGTGGCACGTTGGCGCTCGAGATCGAATGGAACAAGCTCAATGAACGCTTGGACCGTGGCGTTGGCAATCCATGTCCATTGTTGTTGGTTGGCCTCCCGGCCACCTGCGTCACGATCATGAGCGAAGCAGGCATTTCGGAGGGGCAACCGTGAAGCGCGCCAAAGACAAGCCCACGCCCCGCGACTTACCGTCGGAGTTCAATGAAGCCGTCAAGAAGGTCTTGGCCTACCGACCACGCAAGAACGAAAAAGGGCCTTCGCGCGATCCTCGTATGCGGGCGTAGAATGGAGGCCGGAGAAGGGGAGGAAAGCACCATGGCAGAAGCAGCCTTCAATCACGATTTCGGTCTTGAGCGCGCCTGGGACGAGATTTGCGAGCTTGGCTTGCAGGAGAACGTGGCGGAGCTCGACGCCTACGGCTACACGATCGTTCCGCCGGAGATCGCGAGTCCGGACGGCTTCATCGAGCGGTTGCTCGAGGAGTGTCTCGATGTCTCGGAGCGGCGCCACGGCGTGCGGCCGGATCTCGAGTCTGGCTACACGCACACCGATCTTGAGCGCGCCGAAGCCGAGTACCGGTACACCGGACACCGATATCGCCCGGGCGGCCCACTCGGTGACGTGTTCCATTCGCTCCTGCTTGAGGACGAGGTGTTCGAGCAGGTGCTGATGAGCCGGGTTCGACTCGCCCTGGTGACGTACCTGCTCGGCTATAACGCGGTGATGTCCGGTATCGGCTGCTGGATCAAGGGGCCGACGAAGGCCATGCTCGCTCTGCATGCCGACAATCCGCTGCCGTCACCCTTTCCGTCGCAGTGCATGGGGTGCCAGAGCACTTTCTGGTTGACCGATTTCAATCGGGAGAACGGCTCGACCGCAGTTGTGCCCGGCAGCCACAAGCTGCTGCGTCAGCCGCTTGGAGAGGAAAAGATCATCCCGGCCAAACCCGGCGACCCCGGCAACCAGGATGCGATTCCGCTCGAGGGCAAGGCCGGATCCCTGCTTATCCATCATCCCTGCCTCTGGCACGGCGCATACAACCGCACCGCACCGGGGCTGCGCGTCAGCGTGACGTGTTTCATGACGCGGCCGTTCATCCGCACGGGAGAGGACTACACCGGCAAGATCCCGCAGGAAGTGCTCGACCGTCACGGACCGCGATTCGCGATCCTGACCCAGCAAGGCATCAAGGCCGGCTACTCGAGCTGGGATGACGAAAAGGCCAAGGTCGCACACGCCGAGAAGTACATTTCCGCCTATGCGAAGGAGTTCGGGGAGGGTTACCGGCCGAACGAGACCTGAGCTTCGCGGCGTGACGCCGCGTGTGAAAGTTTGCCTCGCGGCGGCGATGCGGACCGAACGGACGGTTGATATCGTCCAAACGAATCGACGCTGCCGCGCCGAGGCGCGAGCGTCCGAAACCTACCGCAAGCGCCTCAGCGAAAGCACCTACCTTGGGTTTGCGAGAGCTGATTGTTTCGATTGACTGCCAGTCGGGGTTCATGTATGGATGTCCAGCGCTGGCCTGCGACAATAGGAGTGTTTTAGTATGCAACGAGCGTTCGCGCTACCGGGGGGGACGGATCAGTGTTGAAGGCAGGTTCGGGTGTGTGGTTGCCGTGCAGGGTCAAACCCGGGCCTTTCCCAGACGAGCGAATGGTGCTGGTCGAGTCGATCGACGGCACCAAGTGGTTTGGATTCGTCAACACCCAGTGGCTGTACCTACGGGAACAGCAGGGAGAAGACCATGTGCTTGGGACGGTTACAAGCGTCACGGGGAACACCTTCCTCGCAAAGGTTCCGGGAAGCGCGCCGGCGCCTACGCTGGTCAAAGGCCGCGTGGACCAATGGACGCCGGTAAATGATCCTTTCCAACCCGGACATAAGGCGCGCGCTTCAAGAGGGATTCAAGGTTGATCCCAAACCCGAAGCCATAGATCAGGTCTCGATCAACCTGCACATCGGCGACACTTTTTTGACCTTCAAAGAACTGCCGCCCCATCTCCCAGTCATTCGAGTCCGGGATTCTTTGTTCGAGGAATCCGACAAATGGTGGGAAACCGTAAAGCACAAGACCTACCGCCTCGAGCCCGGCGGCTTTGTTCTCGCACAGACGCTCGAGAAGATTGTCATGCCAAGTCATTTGATGGGATTGATCGAGGGGCGCAGCAGTTGGGCGCGAGCTGGCGTTGGCGTGCATCTCACCGCGCCGAAGATTGATCCCGGATTCAGCGGCACGATCACTTTGGAAATGACGAACGTCGGCAAGGCGCCTATCGAATTGGTCGCAGAAGAAGACGCTCCCGCACAGCTGATCTTGGCCG
This sequence comes from Pseudomonadales bacterium, assembly GCA_963668365.1. GTDB lineage: Bacteria > Pseudomonadota > Gammaproteobacteria > Pseudomonadales > Azotimanducaceae > VXNE01. The sequence continues at coordinate 674,827 of OY764266.1, read as the reverse complement.
AGTTGAAAACGCCCCTGGACGAATCCGAGATATATGGAGCGAAACCCGAGGACAGGTTTCAGAATCAAACTACTCCGTTGCCGCCGCCACGGCATCGGTAACGGCCTCGGACGCCTCTTCTAGTCAATCGGCTGGCGCCACGCGATACACACGCGCAGCCGTACCGCCGAAGATCGCCATCTTCTCTGACTCGCTCAAGCCCGCCCTTGTAGCGATGCGCTTGAACGTATTCCACAGAGTTCGGTAAGACACGCATTCCTTGTCGACCGGGAAGTTGCTCTCGAACATGCACCGCTCGGGTCCGAAGGCATCGATCGCGTAGATGTAGTACGCGTACATGAGTTCGCAGAGTTCCTCCGATCCGATGGGCTGATCACGCCGGTCCATGTGAAACGGCGGCTTCCAGTCCCCGGCGGCCTGCTGCGCGCCGCCGACCTTGAGGACCACGTTGGGACAGTGCGCGACCGCATCGATGCACCGCTGCCAGTTCGCAAACTCGTCGGCGGGAGCCAAGGGATCGATCTTCCCGCCGAGGTGGTTGACGACGATTGTCACGCCGGGATATCGCTCGGCCAGCTTCGCGAGGTCGGACAGGCGCGTGTAGTCGAACGAAAAGTTGTCGAACGTGAGGTCGAGCCCGGCCAGCACGTCGAAGCTCTCGATGAACCTGGCGTCGTCGAGATCAAACGCGCTCCGGATGCCACGGAAGAGGCCCCTCCCCGCTTCCAGGTGTCCGACCAGGACCTCCTCGACCGCCGCGCCCAGTTTCATATAGGCGTGACTGATGATCGCTCCGATGGTGGCTTTACCCGTCGCCTGCGCGCTTTGCTCGGCGACGGTGGCGATGAATGTACTCTCTCCGATGGGCTTCAGGTGCTCCGGTCCATCTTGACGATAGCCGGATCGGGCATCGATGAAGACCGTCTGTTCCACGTTGTGGCCGGATCCCGTGTCCGCCCATAGATCCTCCAGGTCATAGGTGCCCCAGGGCGAAGGAACCCTCCAGAGATGATGATGGGGATCGATGATCGGCAGTTCGGGGTCGAGCACCGTTTCGGGTGTCTCCCGAGCGAGCCAGCGCACCTTTTCGTCGTTGTCGGGATGCGCCATGGAGAGGTCCTTTGTTTGTTTGCCTGGAGCCGGCCGACTAGCGCCTGGCGCCGGCAGCGATCGCGGCGGCGCGCACGGCTTCGTTCTGCGCGCTCAAGCCCCCGTTGGCGCCGCCGAAGCTGATGATCCGGTAACCCTGCGCCATCTTCTCGGCAACATTGGCGGTGCCCACGGTACCCCCGACCGGAACCGAGCGCGTCTTGCAGACGTCTATGATCTCCGCCATCGCGGCGTCGACGTCTGGATGCGAGGGATCCGGCACACCGAGAGAATTGCTGAGATCATGGGCGGCGCCGAGATAAAAGCCCCCGACGCCGGGGACCTGCGCGATCGCGTCGGCGTTCCTTACCCCTTCCACTGTCTCGATCATCGGCCAGAACAGCAGGTCGCCCTCGGGATTGAGCGGCCAGAGGTCGGCGCGCCGCCGGTACTCGGACCCGGAGATGCCCCAGAACCACGGTCCGGCGCCAGCGGTGCCGCGAACGCCGCGCGGGTTTGGAATCTTCGAGTCCCTGGCTGGCATGTATCGCATCGTGCGAACGATGTTCTCGGCCTGCTCGGGCGCCTCGACGTTGTTGATGAGGACACCCATGAGACCGAGGTCGAGGGCGTGCTTGACGACCCATTGGGCCTCTTCGCTCGCATAGGGGGCGAACCGCGCGAACACGGCCGGGTGCGCCTGGGCATTGCCTCGCTCGAGGATTCCGGCCTTGTCCGTCATGCCGGACAGGAACACCTCGAGTTGATCGAAGCGCATGGCGCCGTGTTCCATGTCGAGGTAGACGAAATCGATGTCGGGGTCCCGTGCCAGCGAACGCGCATTCTGCAGCGAGAAGTCAGACGTGCTCACGCCGAAGACGTGCTTTCCCTGCGACAGCTTCTCGATGACGGGGTTGAGATGCAGACAAGACTGCTGTGCCGACGGCGCCGGCACCTTGGTTGAAACCACGGGGAACCTCCTTCTCGGGAGTGTACATGTGGACACGTCCGTCTCCTACATGCAGCCTTGCATCGTACTGTGAGATGGTGCCGGTACGCGTCCTGTTACGTCCTTGACTTCCGTTGCGTCATTTCCCTAGTATCCGATTGTCCAGCGTCTCCCGGACTAATATAGCGGTTGGAGCGTGGACTAAATTCGAGGGTCCCATTAGGGACCCTCGCACGTATGGGCTGCTCGAATTTCCCTTATGCGCACTGCAGCGTTCGTGGACGCGGGTTACGTTTACGCCGCTGGCTCCAAACTCTTGAGTGGAACCAACCTCCCGCGCAATTCCGTCCGACTCAACATCGACGCGGTTCTAGCGGCGTTGCGCGATTGTGTTGCCGTCGTCTCTCCGTCTAGTTCGCTCCTTCGCGTCTATTGGTACGATGGCGTACTCCGCTCCGGACCAACTGCCGAGCAGGAGAAGCTTGCTGACTCCGACGGTGTGAAACTGCGCCTGGGCATGATCGCCTTCACTGGCAGACAGAAGGGGGTCGACTCCTTGATCGTCACCGACCTGATTGAGCTAGCGCGCAATCACGCGATCTCGGACGCGATCCTACTTTCGGGCGACGAAGATGTTCGCATCGGTGTGCAAATCGCGCAGAGCTTCGGCGTGCGTGTCCACCTCTTTGGAATCGAGCCCGGCGTCAACAACCAATCGCGCCTCCTCCGCCAAGAGTCGGACACGACAACTGAATGGAAGCGATCCGAAGTCGAGCAATTCCTCGCGGTCCAAAGACGCGACCCGGCCGACGAACGCCATAGCCCTCAAGCCACCGAAGAATCGCCAACCCACCAGCAGGAGCTTGACTCCGCCACCAGTCGGTTTATCCACGAACGTTCGGCCGACGACCTACTCCTGCTCGCCGGACTGAACCCCCGCGATTCGATACCGCCGGACTTGGATCGCGAACTACTGGCTTGCACAGCCAGCGAATTGGACCGTTATCTGCAGTCCGATGAGCGTGCGTACGTTCGACAGGCCGTTAAGCGTCTTGCCAGAGAACAGTCGTCCCAATAACTCTTCGGCCACTTCCGCCCGCAACAACGGGTGCCACCCGGGTCGCGATATCAAAGGAGATGGTGTTTTCTGCCGTCTTTGGGTCACGAACTGCACGAAGATCGCGACGAGTTGTCGTACGGGTCCCGATCCACAGCATTGCGCCTGAACCCCACGCTATTTCAGGCTGCTCTCCATGTAGAGCATCAGTTCCAGCATCCGGTCGAGAAGGTCTTGGGATGATGACCCCGGGAAATTCCGAATCACGAGTTCCTTGACGAAGAGCCGCGCGATGTAGCGCAACTGGGAAGCGCGGGTCTGGGAAGCAAAGACAAAGTCCCGATGACCGTTGTTGATGACGATCAGCTCGCGGTCGACCTCGTAGCGCGAACGCCATAACTGGCCAGGCGCGTTCTCGTATGTGTAGCCCGGCAGTCCCTGCCGCCCGGTCGACCCGTCGCGGCTGGCGACGAGTGAGTCCGTGACGGTGACGAGCGCCTTGGCCTCGCACACGACGTCCCGCTGCGTGGCGACGAGCTTCAAGGTCACGAGGCCGGGTTCTTCGGGGGCCTCGAAATCGACGATCTCGGCATGAGGGTCGGCGAGTGAGCCGCCGCCCTCGACGACGGTCCAGGCGAAGATCACGCCTTCGTCCACCTGTCTGCCCGCGCGGTCCCGGCAGACAGCTCGCAGCGCGCGACTGGAGCCGACCTGCACGACCGAGGACGCGGGCGATACGCGTACGCTGTAAAGCGGACCCGCGATGTCGAAGAACGCTTGCGTCGGCGCCGCCCCGTCATCCGGATCCGGGAGATCGCCATCCGCCACTTCGCCTGGCCGCCTGGTCGGCTCCAGAGCCGGACCGGTGGAAGCCTCCGACCGTCGCGCAGGTCCGCTTCGATGCACCTCGAACCAATCGTACTCCTCGGCTGGCAATGCCAGCAGGGCTTCGCGAAACGCGCGGCGAATCGACTTGAGCGTCCGTTCGCTGGCACGCTCCTCCTCCGCTCGCCTGAGGTCGCCGATCAGGGCATCGAGCTGACCTCGAACGGATTCCATGCCTTCGTGCAGCGCCGCAAAGGCCTCGTCGTGAATCACCCCGGTGCGCGTTCCCGGCGTCAGGTGGATGAACGGCGCATCGACCACGCCGTCGATGTGGCCGCTGCCCCAGGGACCTTCCTGGAACCCGTCAAGGGAGGTTAGCGCCGCGACTCGCGTGCCGTTCCGGTAAAGCGACACGCCGCGTTCGGGCGACGGATCATCGAGGTAGAGTTCAAGCCTGATTTCGCCGAAGCGGGTCACGGGATTGTTGAGTTCGTGAATGAGCCGCCCGTCGAATTCCCGTGGCGCCACCGTGTAGGACTTTCGGGCGGTACGGTCGCTGATACGCACGCGGACATCGGTTTGCCGAATGCGGTCCCGCAGTTCGGAGGCCAGATACCAATTGAGCTTCTCGCCGCTGAACTGGCGCACGCCCGGCAGCAGGGGCCGGATGTCGAGCGTGGTGCCCGCTTCCGTCAACAAGGCGCGGCTGACCCGGACGGAGTAGCCCTCGCCGCCACGTTGCATGGCCATCTCGTGCACGGAACCGTCCGCCGCCGCCGAACGAAGCTTGAGGTTCTCGCCGAGGGTCCAGAAACTCAGCAGGCCGATGCCGAACTCGCCCTGGATTCGGCGGGCACCGTTCCTTTTCAGGCGTTTCTTGATCGAATCGCAGATGTGCGTCGCCACATAGCGGAAGTCCGGCACGCCGGTCTCATCGAGACGAATCCCCTCGCCATCATCGATGACCTTCAGAAACGGTTCGCCTCTTTCGCGCCCCCGGACGATCTGGATGTTCTTCGCTCCCGAGTCGATGCTGTTCTCGACGAACTCCGCCACCGCCTTCAAGGGGTTGTCCTGCGACTGCGCGATGATGCTGATCGCAGACCAGTGATCTCCGATCCTTAGCCTGCCGCCCGCGTTTTTTCTTCGAGCCATGGACAATTGCGCAACAAGATGTACGAGTTTCCAAGCATTGCGGCGCGACGGCCCAAGGTCAAATCATGGCTGCCGGGCTGCGTGAAGGCGTTTACCGGCCCGGGCGTGAGCGACGGCCAGGGTTCGGCAGGACCGTTCAGGCGAAGAAACCGCGAGATACCCGTTTCACACCTTTCTGAAGCGCCAACCGTACATCATGCGCCCGTAGTAGTTGAACCACCTGCGCGCTTCGGAATCCCGGAACGGGTAGTCCGCCCCCATCTGCCTGGCTGTCACGAGGCCGGTCACGAAACAGGTTTCCTGGCTGTTGATGAGCGTGTGGGCGCCGCAGTGCCGCGTTCGCCTTTTGCCTTGAGCAAAACGAAACAGGTGAATGAGAAAGGCCACGTGGCGCACATCGTGGACGATGTGCTGAAACCACCACTTCTTGACGATCTTTGCTTCGTCGATGCGACTGATCGGGTTGTAGGTGACGAGGCAGGGCTTGTCGGATCGATGCGCCCAGGGCTGCTGGTTGTGCATGATGTAGGTGATTTCATAGTTGTCCGGTCGCGCGCCGTACTGCTCGATGTGATTGCTTCGCGTGGCGAGCTCCTCGACATCGCTATGCGGAAGAATCGAGGCGTCGGAATGGACAACCGTATGGTTGTGCAGTTCGCTCTCGTAACGAATCGAAGACAGCAGATATCTCTCCAAAAAAGTCGGCTCGTCCAGCATCATCAGCGTCTGATTCGCGTTGCATGCGAAAACCACGTCGTCGAACGTCTCCGTCCGTCCCGTTTCGTCCTCCACGATCACGTCGGAAGGCCGCCGGTACACTTTCCTGACCGGACGGTCGAGATAGATCTTGTCCTGAAAGGGGGCCGATAGCTTCCGGTAGATGTGCCGCGTGCCCTGGTCCCAGGTTTGCATGGGCGTCGCGGTTTCGATGTCGAAGAACTCAAGGTATCGAGCGAACAGGGCCGCGGGCATGTCGAACACGTTCGTCGCCATCAGGAAGTTGACGAACATGGGCTTCAAGATCTTGTACCTGAAATCTCCCGAGAACCCGCCGAGGTTCAACACCGTTCCCATGCTGACGTAGTTGAAGGGATTGAGGGCATTGAGCAGCTTGGACCTGGATCGGCTCAGCCGGCCAAACCACTTCATGCGTTTCAGGAGTTGCTGGAACTTCCTGATTTCCGGTTGCAACTGCCTGCGGATGTCGGAGTCGAAATCGTGGGCGTAGACGCCGCCGCGATACTTCACGCTGTAGCTGAACCGGGTATCGACCAGTTCGATGCCGTGCTGCCGCATGAGCAGCAGAATGTGGTGATAAACCGAGGGGATGCACGCGGTGACGGAAATATCGAACGGGATGGAGGTGCCATCGTCTTGCGGCATGTCGGCCGTAATGGCGTTGCCGCCGACCTGAGACTGCGCTTCGAACAGCCGAAAATCGAACCGATCCGGGTGCTGGTGGAGCGCCCAGGCCACTCCCAGTCCGGAAACGCCCCCACCGACTATGGCAACCCTGGCTGGCATCGCCGCACTCCGATTCACTGACGGCTCTCACCTTATCATCGTCGGCGACCCCTCGGCTTGTCGTGATCCGTGGGCGAACGAGCGGGAAGGCATCCTCGTTCAGTCCATGTTCCCGGCGCCAGATCCTTGGCGGCGACCATTCAAGCCGGAGAGTGGGAGTGGCTACCGGGTCAGCGGGCCGAGCATTGGGGTACTCTCAAATACCTGTAGCGGGTCAATGGAACTATTCCGTGGAAACAGAATGGACCCAAGCCTTGGGCAAGGATCGCAGAGGAAGCCGACCACGTTGCATATTGCTTGTCGATGGGACGCGCGAGTCAGTCGCAGAGACCTTGACCGACCTCATTGGCCTGGAGGATGCTGCGGTCACGTCGGGCGACTGCTGGATGCCGCGTGGCAAGCCGGTCAAGCAAGCAACGGGATGGGATGTCGCTCCCACGGTCGAGGCGAGGATTGACCGGGATCCGGGGTTTATCGATTCCCGCAGCCAACAGATTCTCAGAGACTGGTGGTTGACGGTCTCAACCAGGGCGAATACCCCCAACTGGGACATTGCATCCACGTGTCTGGTCAGGGGTGAACCTGGTCTTCTTTTGGTTGAGGCCAAAGCGCACGCAAACGAGTTGTCCACTTCCGGCAAGTCGAAGCCCGCAACTTGCAACGGGTGGAAGAATCACGGACGCATCGCTTCGGCGATTGATGAGGCGAATGCCGGATTCGAACGCGCCACGGGCATGCCATGGTCCTTGTCCCGGGACAATTTTTATCAGCTTTCGAACCGATTCGCGTGGGCGTGGAAGCTGGTCTCGCTAGGAATCCCCGTCATCCTGATCTACTTGGGATTCCTTGCAGCAGAAGACATGGCCGCCGACGGTCCACTGTTCCACACGCACGACGATTGGGCCAATAGCCTCAAGCGTCACTCCGCAGGTACTGTGAACGACTCATGTTGGAACAAGCCGCTCGACTTTGACGGTGTGCCCCTCCTCCCATTGATCCGTACACTCGAACAACCATTCGGGACGTACTGATGGTACGACGAACATCTGTTCTACGTGTCACCGCTCGCTGGCCGTGGTGACACGCACTGTTCCGGTACGAGCGACCGGTACGAGCGAGCGGTACGAGCGAGCGTTGAGAACAAGGGGAACGCGGGTTAGTCTCGACGCTGCGCAAGCAACCGCCTGTCCACTCTGCACATCGAGGAAGACCTATGCACCTTGGAATGTTCGCCATGCCCCTCCATCCGCCGGACCGTCCGCTCGCGGATACGCTCGACGAGGACCGGCAAGCCGTGCTCCTGGCCGACCGGCTAGGTTTCTCCGAGGCTTGGTTCGGTGAGCACTTCTCGTCGATCGCGGAACCCATCGCATCGCCCCTGGCGTTCTTCTCGAGCCTCGTGCATCAGACCCGGCAGATAAACTTTGCGACCGGCGTGCTGAACCTGCCGCAGTCGCATCCCGCGATGGTCGCGGCCCAGGTGGCGCAGTTCGATCATCTTTCGCGCGGGCGCTACCTGCTCGGCATCGGTCCGGGCGGACTCGGCAGCGACTTCGAGCTGTTGGGAATCGGCGACAAGGACACGCGCTCCGAGATGATGCTGGAGTCCATCGAGGCGATGCAGCAGATCTGGGCGCAGGACGCGCCCTACTCGATCCCGGGCAAGTACTGGAACGTCAACATCACCGACTTCCGCTTCGACGGCCTCGGCATCGGCGAGATGCTTAAACCCTACCAGCGGCCGCATCCGCAGATCTGCCTGTCCATCATCACGCCCTACTCGCCGAGCGCGAAGATGGCCGGGACGCGGGGCTGGCATCCCGTGTCCGCCAACTTCATCCAGGCGCGGTACATCCGCAGTCACTGGGAAGCGTACGCGGAAGGCGTGGAGAGCATCGGCGAGCGGCCCGATCCGGCGAACTGGCGCATCGCGCGCTCGATTCTCGTGACCGACAGCGATTCCGAAGCCGACGACCACCTCTCCAACCCGGACTGCGGGCTGCATTTCTATTTCCGGTACTTCAGGCGCATGTACCTGAACCGGGGCTCCATGGAGATGCTGAAGCCTGACACCGACATGCCCGATGAGGAAGCCACGGAAGAAGTGGTGGCCCGATCGATGGTGACCTGGGGGTCTCCATCCACGGTGCTCGATAAACTCGTCGATCTCCATTCGCAATGGGGCGAGTTCGGAACGCTCTTGATGGTCGGCCACGATTGGGACGACGTGGATCTGTGGCGCCGGTCCATGAGGCTGCTCGCCAACGAGGTCATGCCGCGATTTCGCCAGCATGTGGAAGCGACTCCAGCGGCCGCATCGATGTGAGGCGATAACAGGGGAGCGAATGACCGGAAACGGGGAGACCGCCTGGGAAGCCTACACGGAAGAATACGTACTGCGCCGCGCGCGAATGATCCCCCTAGCAATCGACGCCCGCCTCCGCTTGGCCGATCATTCGAACGACGCGGACCGAGCCTTCGGCGGACTCCAAAGCGACTTCGCGGGGCGTCTTGCCCGATAGAAGGGGATGTGGCTGGTCGAGGAACCATGCCGCTGCGTCCTGATCATGCCAGAGCCGCAAAGCCGCTTCATAGACGGACTGGAGCCGTTGCTCCCCAAGGGGGGACTTGGCGGTAGTGATGAATTGGATCATGCCGGACTGATGCTCTGACCGTGACACTGGCGGCCTCCTTGACCACTACTAGATCCAAGCCAAGTACATCCCGTAGCCGGTAGTGGCGAGAAGTCAAGGAGAGCTCGGCGTTGGGGTGCACGTCAGATTTGTGATGAGTTTAGGAGAGGCGAGGGAGAGTGGGATATTGGTGCGGGTTTCTGACAGTATTTAGGCTGTCAGCAATCTCGAGGAAACCGTATGACGAACGCGCAGGATCTGCAGGCCCTGAACGAACGCCGCGAACACCTCGTCCGGGAGTTGGCCGTCCTCGGCGACGGCGCCCTCTGGATATGGAACTGGGCGGACGAGCACGCCCCCGGCGCCATCCGGATCGTCGACATCTTCCACGCCAAGGGGCATCTGTTCGACGTCGCCAAGGCCATCCACGGAGCGGGAACCGATCTCGCCGACCGGTGGGGGAAACAACGCCGCGACGAACTCGATCAAGGCCGCGTCGGCGACATCCTCGCCGCCCTCCGCAAACATGCCGAAACCTGCGACGACGCCCGCGAGTGCGCCGACTACATCGAAAACAACCGACACCGCATGCGCTATCCGGAGTTCCGGGCCATGGGCCTTTGCGTCGCGACCGGCGTCGTCGAGGGCGGCTGCAAGAACATCGTCGCAAGCCGCCTCAAGCGTGGCGGAATGCACTGGACCGTCGCTGGCGCCAACGCCATCATGGCCCTCCGTTGCGCGATCCTCAGCAACCGCTTCGACGACTTCTGGGAGCGCCGCGCAAGCGGACGCTGATCGTCATCTCACAATTCTGACGTACACCCGGTGGGATCCTTATATCGACCAAGGATATGCCCCGTCTTTCGAGAAGCCTGACGAGATGCGGGAGAGCCCTTCTTGCGGTCTCGCCCGAAGCGACGACAACTACCCGTTTTGCCACCTCAACTCGCCCCGAATCCCTGGGTCTCGTAGTACGCGCCAAGACCAAACCCAGACTCCTTCAGAGCCTTCCGGACGCTTTCAGCATTGCGCTGTTCGCCAATCACAGTGGCGCCGTCCTCGCTGCGCTGGACGATACGTACTGCGGACGGATCGTCCAAGTAGTCCAGAAGGAGCGGGGAATGTGTCGTCACGATGAATTGAACACGGTTTTGGGTATTCCGCAGATAGTCCACGAACGAGGCAATGGCCGTCGGATGCACATAGTTTTCGGGCTCCTCAATGCCGATCAAATTGGTTTCTGGCTCGGCAAAGAGTGCTGTCATCAATGCCAGCATTCTCAAGGTGCCGCTGGAGACGCTCATCTGGTGGACAGGAAACTGCAGGCCCGGTTCGTTCTGAACAAAATAGAATCGATCATCGGACTCGCGTGTTTCTATCCCTGAGGGCAATCCCAGCACGTCCTGCGTCGCGTTGACGATACGTTCAAAAATATCCGGCTTGGACTGTTCCAGGCCATAAAGAGTCTCGCCCAGATTTCTTCCATATGGATCGAATCTACCGAAATCCGCCCCAGTCCAATCACGGCGGAGAAGGAACGGGTTTGGATCGAAAAATCCCCACCGAACGATGAACTCGACCACATCGCGCGCGGGAAATGAAGCATCAGCCGAGGCAGCCGTAAGCGCACACATGGTGGGTGCCTGTTTGAGATCAACACGCTTGCCTTGTTCTCCAGACCACCACCAACCCTCGCCCCTGCGCGCGTCCAATAGCTGAACCGGCGGAGACCCCTTGGGAAGACTATTGACGCTTTCCTCCACATAAAACTCATAGCCGTCCCTCACAAGGCGAATAGACCATTCATATCGTCCGTTGTCACTATCTACTTCAATGACCAGCTCCGTTTGATCCGCAGCCTCTCCCTTCCACGGCAAGTGAATGATGCCGCCCCGCATACGTACCGCCCCGACAAAATCCCGGTCTCTAGCACCCTCGTGCAAGAAACGAAGCGCATCGAGCACGGTGCTTTTGCCAGCCGCGTTGGCACCGATGAACAGATTAAGTCGGTTCATCTCGACCTCGACGTTGCGCAGGCTTCGGTAGTGACTCGCTTGGAGTTTCACCAGCCTCATGAGACCTCCATCAACCGCTGCTCCTGTACTTTAGTGTATCCCGACGGCATCGTGCGCAGCCGTTCGTATCGACATCGCGACATCCGCCGCACTCAAACGCATGCTGCTGCCGGGCGCCATCGCCGTGGCGGTGCCGCCGGTGCCCGGTTTCGGCATCGGCGCGGAAGCGCTGGGCGGCGCGCTCGGCGGGGCGTTGCTCGGATGCGTGCTCATGGCGCTCACCATGGCCAACGCCGGCGGCGCCTGGGACAACGCGAAGAAGTTCGTCGAGAAAGGCAATCTCGGCGGCAAGGGTTCCGACGTTCACGCCGCGACGGTCGTCGGCGACACGGTCGGAGACCCGTTCAAGGACACCTCCGGGCCGAGCATGAACATCCTGATCAACGTCATGGCGATCGTCAGCCTGGTGATTGCGCCGCTGCTGTAGGTGAAGGGCGCGGCGCGCGTTCCACCGCGTCCAGAGGCTCAGGCACGCTCGAACTCTTGCCAGTCGAGTCCCGGTTGTCGTACGGCACCGCGAATCGTTCCAGCCTTCAAATCTCGGCCACCCCAGTCCGGTATGACTGCGCCGCGACTCGATCGAGGATTGATCCACTTTCGATGCGATCCACCACCTCGGCGTTTCCGCTCCTGACAACCGAGGGCCGCCAGTTTCCGAGCGACCTCTCGATAGGTCACGGGGCCGAAACGACGGTTTCAAGCCATATTGGCTCTTGTGACGATGGAAGCCAGGTGCTGCGAGGCAGTGGACGTCCCAAGTCCTCGTGCAGCTCGACGACTGCCGCGAGCGCATCCTTGACGTTGCTGAGCGCATCAGCGACAGAGTCCCCTTCGGTCACCAACTCCGGCAGCAGCGGAGACGTCACGGTGTACCCACCCTCCGCCTGCGGCGTCAACACGAGAGGGAGCTTGTAGTTCATTTTCGGCGCCCTTCGGCAACGATGCGAAACAGACCCATGGTGGTTGCCCCAGGCCCGAATTTCAAGCGACGCCCTATCGCATAGCCTCCGCATATCCCGGTTGGGCGCGGCGAAAACCGATGGTGGCAAGGAAGCCATCAACGTCCCGAGGGCCGCGCATCCCGCCTGACCAGTCAACCCCGATACGGCGCCATGTCCATCCCGGGATACCTCGCGCTGACGCCGGTGATGGTTTCCTCCGTCCAGTAGGGGTGTTTCGGCGGCGGGAAGCCGAGCAGTTCGCGTTCCGCCGGGGTCGCCCGTTCCATCCATCGCCGGAATTCCGGTTTGATGCCCTGCGCGGACCAGCCGACGATGCCGAGCCATTTCCACGCTGCCGGGGCGTAGGTGATGAACTGCGCGATACGTCCCCCATCGGCCTTGAACGGCGTGCCGCGGTGGAACGTTCGCATGCTGTAGATGAAGAGCGACCCCGCCGGGACGATGATCCTGCGTTCGTTGTCGAAGATCTCCGGCCGCTCTTCGCGGCGGCGGTAGACGCTCGGCCAGCGGATCTTCTCCGGGTAGTGGCGCCACGAACACACCGCGGTGGGCGCGAGTTCCGCCGTCACCTCCGTGTAGTAGACCAGGTAGGCCGTCTGCCAGTATTCCGGCAGGTCGGGAGGATAGGCAAGCGTGTGGTTGGCGAAGTCGCAGTGCATGGCCTGGTCCCGATCCAGATCCGACCCCCTGTACTTGGCGTGCAGGTGCGACTGCTCGCAATAGATGTCGCCGTGACCGACGTTCTCAGCGGCGAATCGGCGCAGCTCCGGATGCATCGTAATGGCATTGAGGCGGTCGCCGCGGTAGGGGAACACCGTGGTCGACGCGCGGCTCTCGCTCGGAAACACCGGCGCGGGACGCGTCGGATCTTCGCAGTATTCCACCCAGCCGGGAAGAACTTCGCGCAGGTCGTCCAACGCGCCGGTCAACTTCTTCTCGTCGAGAAAGCTGTCGACGACCGCGTATCCGTGCTCACGGTAATGGGCAGCGTGTGACTCGGTTATCTTCGACACGCCAGTGAACTGCTATCGCGCCATCTCCGCATCTCCCGACTCGGTGCGGCAGGCACCGATGGCTGCCAGGAAACCGTCGACATCCTTGGGCGTGACCCACATCGTGTCGTCCCTGCACCCGCCGAGTCTGTAGTAGATACGGATTCCGCGTGTCCCCAGCAAATTGAGCGCGTATCGGGCCTTCGGGCCTTCGAGGCGTATCCTCGAGATCGACTCGAGTCCGATGCGTCGGCAGGCCGGTCCCGTGTGTATGTGGAGGACACCGTCCACGACCCGATATTTCGTGCTCAGCATCATGTAGCCGATGATGATCACCGTCGCAGCGGCCAACGCCTGTCCCAGTCCCGCTGCGGATACGCCAACGTACGGCACTACAAGGTCGGGAGACAGCAGGGTGAGAGACGCGAAGCCTCCGGCAATGAACAGGATCGCAAAAATCGGGGGCACAAAAGTCATGCGGAACACCGCCGGTTCCGGGCTTGCGCCCTGTGCTTCAATTGCCATCGTTGTTCCGAGTTGCTACTGGACCCTTGACGTCCCCGATGAGCTTACGTCCCGCAGCGCGGTTTGTCGAAAGACTAAGACTAAACGCTGAACGCCCGCACCATATCGCCGCAAACTCCGGCGTAACGCCTTTCGGTAGGGACCCATGCAGGACGACACCGACAACCCATCGGCGCCCGAACCGACGGGCGAACGCCTTACCCAGTTTCAACTGCTCGCCTCACGGCGGCTGCTGCCGCTGTTCGTGACCCAGTTCCTGGGCGCGTTCAACGACAACCTGTTCAAGGCGGCGTTGATGGTCCTGTTCGTCTACGGCGGCCTCGTCGCCGAAGACCGCACGGACCTCGCGGTCAACGCCGCGGCGGCGATCTTCGTCCTGCCGTTCTTCCTCTTCTCGGCGACCGCCGGAGAACTGTCCGACAAGTACGAGAAGTCGCGACTCATCCAGCTCGTCAAGATCAGCGAGATCTGCGTCGCATTCCTCGCCGGCGTATCGCTGTATTTCAACAACCTGACGCTGATGCTGGTCGTGCTGTTCCTGTTCGGATTGCAATCGACTTTCTTCGGCCCGCTCAAGTTCTCGATCCTGCCGCAACACCTGCACCAGACCGAACTCGTCGGCGGCAACGCCATGATCGAGATGGGCACGTTCGTCGCGATTCTTCTCGGCACGCTGTTCGGCGCCAGGATTGGCGGCATGGACCAGGTCACCGCGTGGCTTTTCGTGCTGGTGCCGGCGGTGGCCGTGGCCGGCTGGCTCGCGAGCCGTCACATTCCCGCCGCTCCCGCCAGCGCGCCGGAACAGCCCGTGAACTGGAACCTTTTCACCGCCACATTGCGCCTGATCGGGCTTGCGCGAGAGAACCGGGCAGTCTTTCTCTCAATCCTCGGCATTTCCTGGTTCTGGCTTATCGGAGGCGTCTACCTCGCGCAGATCCCGAATCTCACGCGAGACTACCTGGCGGGCGGCCCCGGCGTCGTCACGCTCATCCTCGCCGTGTTCACCGTCGCCATCGGCACCGGGTCGTTGATCTGCGAACGTCTTTCGGGGCGCAGGATCGAAATCGGCCTGGTGCCGGTCGCCGCCTTCGGCATCAGCGCCACGGGCATCGAAGTCTATTTCTCCATCAACGCCATCGACGCCACCGGCCTGCGCGGTGTCTCGGCCTTCCTGGCGGGCGACGGGAGTCTTCGCGCGCTGTTCGGAATGCTCTTGACCGGCATCTTCGGCGGCATGTACGTGGTGCCGTTGATGGCGTTCATCCAGGCGCGCACCCCCGAGGACCGGCGCGCGCGCATCATCGCGGCGGCGAACATCCTCAACTCCGGTTTCATGGTGGTGGGCGCCGTGCTCGCCATCGTCTGGCTCACCGAGCTGGACCGCACGATCCCGGAGCTGTTCCTGCTGCTGGCCGTGATCAACATCGGCGTCGCGGTCTACATCTTCAACCGGGTGCCGGAGTTCTCCATGCGCTTCATCGTGTGGCTCCTGTCGCACACCATGTACCGCGTGACCCACCGCGGGCTTGAGCGCATTCCCGATAAGGGCGGCGCCATCATCGTCTGCAATCACGTGAGCTACGTCGATGCGCTGCTGCTTGCGGGCGCGGTGCGCCGACCGATCCGCTTCATCATGTTCAAGCCGATCTACGAGACGCCGGTGCTGAACTTCGTCTTCCGCACCGGGCGCGCCATCCCCATCGTCGGCCGGCGCAGCGACGCGGCGGCCTACGAGGAGGCGTTCCGACAGATCCGGGAAGGTCTGGCGGACGGCGACCTGCTGTGCATCTTCCCCGAAGGCAAGCTGACCCACGACGGCGAGATCGACGCGTTCCGGCCCGGCATCGAGCGCATTTTGCGGGAGACCCCGGTGCCGGTGGTCCCCATGGCGCTGCGCGGCCTCTGGGGCAGCTTCTTCAGCCATCATGGCGGCATATTCCGCGATCCCAAGCGCTTCTGGAGCCGGGTGGAGATCGTCGCCGGAGACCCGGTGGCGCCGCAGGCGAGCGCCGGCGAACTGCGCGAAAAAGTCCTGACGCTGCGCGGCGAGGTCGCCTGAGTTCAGGCAGCGGGTCGAAGCTGGACGCCCCGGGTCACGCCTGTCAGTCCAACTCCCCCATCATCGCGAGCAGGTCGCAGACGCGGTTCGAATAGCCCCACTCGTTGTCGTACCAGCTCAGCGCTTTCAAAAAACGTCCGCCGGAAACCTGGGTGAACGAGGCATCGTAGATGGACGAGTGCGGGTTGCCGATGATGTCGGAGGAAACGACCGGTTCGCGGGTGAACTCCAGGACGTTGCGCAGGCGCGGGGAGTCGGCGGCGGCCCGCACCGCCTCGTGCACGCTGTCGATGCTCGCCGGCTGCTCGAGTTCGACGAACAGGTCCACCACCGAACCGTCCGGCACCGGCACGCGGGAGGCGATGCCGTCCAGACAACCCTTCAGTTCCGGCAGGACTTCCCCCACGGCCTTGGCCGCGCCGGTGGAGGTGGGGATGATGTTCTCCGCCGCCGCGCGGCTGCGGCGCCAGTCGGAGTGGGGCACATCGGCCAGGCTCTGGTCGTTGGTGTAGGCGTGCACCGTGTTGATCACACCTTCGCGGATGCCAAAGCGGTCATTGATCACCTTGGCCACCGGCGCGAGGCAATTGGTGGTGCAGCTTGCGTTGGAAACAATGCGGTGCCCATCCTCGAGCTCGTCTTCGTTGACACCGAGTACGACGGTCAGGTCGACAGGGTCCTTTGCGGGGACAGTGAGCACCGCCCGCTTCGCGCCCGCATCGAGATGCATCGCGACCTGGTCCCGGGTGAGGAAAACGCCGGTGGACTCCACCACGGCGTCCACACCCAGATCCCCCCATGGCAGATGTCGGGGATCCCGCTCCCGGACCATGCGGGCGCGGGTGTGCGGCGTCACGAGTTCGCCGTCCTCCATGGCGACACCGCCCTCGAAGCGGCCCATCACCGTATCGTAGTTGAGCAGATAGGCCAGGGCATCGTGATCGAACAGGTCGTTGATCGCGACGATCTCGATGTCGTCGGTGGCTTCGGCGATCCGAAATACGGCTCGGCCGATTCGTCCGAATCCGTTGATGGCGACACGCATCAGGCGACCTTCCCTGTCGGGGCCTCGAGCCCGGCATACAGGGCGGCGAGATCCAGTATTCGACGCGCATGGCCAAGGGACTCGTGCCAGGCCAGTATCTTGATCAGCTTCGATCCGGCCTTCAGGGTCCCTTTCAGGTCAACGAGTATGGATTGGGAACAACCCTTGACGTCGGAGGAGACAATCGGATCTGCGGTCGCGGCGATCAGTTCGGGCTGGTCCGCCGCTGCGGCGAGGAACAGGTCGTTGACCGCCCGCGCATCCACGTTCGTGTCGGCAAACGCCACGGTCATGTCCAGAAGCGATCCCGCCTGTACGGGCACATTCAACGCGAAACCGCTGAGCTTTCCCGCGACCGCGGGCATCAGCCGCTCGACCCAGTAGGGCGCTGGCGTCTCATTGGGAATGATGTTCTCCGCGCCGGATCGGCTTCGCCGGTAGTCGGGGCCGGCGTAGTCCTGCAGGGTCTGATCGCTGGTGTAGGCATGCACCGAGGTCATGGTTGCATGTTCGATGGGTCCCGCATCCACGAGAACCTTGAGCGCGAGCGCCATGGCCGTGGTGGATGCCGAACCCGCGGAGACGATGCGGTCGCCGGCCGCGATACTGTCCTGGTTGATGCCGTAGAGGACAACCCGATCGACATCTCCGTCCGGAAGCGTCGAGAGGATGACCCGGCGGACGCCGTTGGTCAGGTGCGGGGCAAGCGTTTCCGAGGAGCGAAACCGGGCCGTGGTGTCGATGACCAGATCCACCTCGAAAACGTCCCACAAGGCATCGGAGGGCTTGCCGGCCGGCAGGAACCTGGTCTTGCGACCGAATCTGCCTCCGACAAGGCACTTGTTCTCCAGCCTCACGGAAACGTCCCGCGCCATCGACTTGTTCACGAGATGATGGAGAATCTCCGGCTTGCCGATGTCGGACGCAGCCACCACGTTGAATCGGTCGTCGTCCAGCGCCAACCGGTACACCTGTCGACCCACCTGGCCGAAGCCCATCAGGCCGATTCGAAGCGAGTTCACCGTTTGCCTCCGCTACCGTTGCGCGGGCTGCATTAGAACGGATGGGGCCGCGAATCGCCACAGGCGAACGGCGTACTCCACACCCGGACCGCCCACCCGGGTTCACTGGGGCAGGTCGCGGCTGAACGCACGGATCAGGCCCAGGGGCCGGTGATGGCGAACGTGACCCCGGGGGTCTGGATGTTGACGAACAGGGTCTTGCCATCGGGCGAGAACGTCGCGCCCGCCCATTCGGAGTCGCGATAGTCGCCAGCCTCGATCACGGGCTTGCCGGGAACCCCATTGTCGAGGTCCATGTTGTTCTCTCCCATCACCCCGATGCGGCCGTCGCCGGCCACGCGCAGCAGGCGCGTGCCCCGGGTCTGGAAACCCAGCACGCTCTCCCCGCCCCCGTCCTCGCAGAGGAGGATCGTGCCCGTCGGTGACAGGGTGATGTTGTCCGGCGCGTCGGCTTCGTCCGTCGAGGGCGAGACGTATATCGCCGTCAGCCGCTCGGCGGCGGGATCGTATGCCCAGACGCTCCCCGCCTCGGCTTCGCCGCCGGCGGTGTCCACCCAGTAGATGACGCCGTCGTAGTACCAGCACCCCTCGCCGCGCCGGAACATGGCACCGCCGCCCGCCTCTCCCTGCAGGTAGGGACCCGATTTGCCGCCCCCGATCATCGGGAGACCGCCGTATCCGCTGGCTTCCAGTTTCTCCGGATCGTGGTCCGGTTCGGCGATCATCGCCCATTCGGTGTCGAAGGCGTCGCCGGTTTTGATGTCCGCCAGATCCGCGTTTGGCTGACCCTTGACACGCAGCATTTCAAGCGCACCGCCCGCTTCCAAGGCGCCGACTTTGGGCGAACGGTCCTTCGGCAGGAAGCGGAAGAAGCCGGAATGCGGACCGTTGTCTTCGGTGAGGTAGACGATGCCGGTGCGGGGATCGTTGGCCGTCGCCTCGTGACGAAAAAGGCCCATATCGATGATCGGGCGCCCGCTCGCCCGGCCGGTCATCGGGACTTCAAAGACATAGCCGTGGTCCTTGCCGCCGATTCGGCTGGTGCGCAGGACGACTTCCTCGCAGGTCAGCCAACTGCCCCACGGCGTCGGACCGCCAGCGCAGTTGATCGACGTGCCGGACAGCAGCGGTCGAGAGTCGCGATATACGCCCCCGGACACGGTCACGCCGGTCACGCCGCCGCCGAACCCTCCTGACTCGTCGTCCGGCGGCGACCAGTCGTCGTAGACCGGCGCATCACCGCCGATAAGGCCTGTCATGGCGCGTTCGTGGTTACGGATCAGGAAAACTTCGTCCGGGCTCGACCCGGGAAACGCGGCCATGCCGTCATGGCGGTCGGGAGTCGGCACGCCCCCCTGCATCAGGTCACCGGTCCAGCCGAATGATCGATAACTGAATCCATCCGGGAGTTTCAGTAGCGGCAAGCCGGTGGTGGCGTCCACCGCCGGGCGCAGCGGACTCTCCGCAACGGCATGCGCGGTCCGCCAGGCACCGGCGAAGGGAGCGGCGAGGGCCATGCCCCCCGCGGTCCGCAGCAACGTTCTACGCTTCAATCCAAGCTCCTGTCTTCAACGTGCGCTCCGGCACCGCACCCGATCAAGGCGGTGCATAATGCCGGACAGCATTTCCGGACGACAAGGATTATGTCCGACCTGTTCGCAATCTCCAACGCGGTATTCGGCGACGCGGCCAACGAATCCTCTGCACGCATCGAGAAGGAGTGAACCCCATGTCGAAGGTTTCCAGAAGAACCGTCAAGACCGTCGCGATCGTGCTGGCCGTCTACGTCCTCCTCGTCGTGGCGTTCGAGTCGCTGCTCGGGTACTTCCAGCCCGAGGCTCCCGGAACGCTCGTCATCATCACCACCGACGACGAAGGCAATACCCACGACCGGGTGCTCTCCGGCCTCAAGAGCGACGGCAAATCCTACGTCGCAGTGAACCACTGGCCGCGCGCCTGGTACCGTCGCGTGAAGGACAATCCCCACGTGAAGATCGCGCCCTACGTGAAGATCGCGCGCGGCGGCGGGGCGGCGGACTACCTGGCGGTGCCCATATCCGGCGAAGAGCACGATCGCGTGGCGGAGGACAATCCCGTCGGGATCGGGTTCCGTCTCATGACCGGATTCGCGCCGAGGTATTTCGTGCGGCTCGATCCCCTGACAATCGACGAAAGCGAATGACATTGAACTCGGTGGCCTTCCCCGCCATCTCCACCGGCGTCTACGGCTACCCCGCCGACGAGGCGGCCGCAGTCTCGTCGCAAGCCATCGAGGAAGCGCTCGGCGCCAATCCATCGATCGGCGAAGTTCGCCTGGTGCTCTTCCAGGCAAGCGACGCAGAAACGTTCCTGCGCCACCAGCGTTTCACGCGATAACCGTGCCTCCCATCGAAGGTTTCGACTTCCGCAAGCTGCGCATACATCGAGCGCTCGACACCGCGCCGCCGTGGCCTGGCGCGGACCCCGAGTGGACCCGGACCGCCGACCTCGGCGACGCCGAAGTCGGCGCCTACGAGATAAGGCGGCTTGGACCCACTCGGTTTCGCATCGTGGGCTTGCGGGTGCACGAGGGGTTCCGTCAGCGCGGCATCGGCCACTGGCTTCTGCGCCATGCCGTCGGCACCGCCGAAAGCTGCGGAGCGCGTGAAATCGAAGCGCCGGCGATCGGGAGCTTCTTCGAGCACCACGGTTTCCGGCGCGAAGGCGATGTGCTCAGATTGACGTTGACGCCGGAATAAGCGACGGGCGTGCTCCCGGCAAGGCACTCACAGCGATGCTAGCGCCTTGGCGATTCGGTCGCGAGAGGCTGCGCCGACGTCGCAACTCGCCGCGAAGCCGTCCCAATCGGCCACCGCGTCCACCACGCGGTCGATCACTTCGCGGGCTTCCGCATCCTTCAGGTCGGCGACTCTAGCGAGCGCGAGCAGGCGCTCACGGTCGATGTTCTTGCCCTGGCCCAAAACCGAAGTGGCGTGCTCGCCACCCGGACCCGGCGAGAAAGTGAGATCGTATGCGGGAGCGAGCCGCCAACCCCCATCCCGCGACATCAGAAACGTGAATTGTCGAGCATGGTCGTCCCGATTGTGGGAGAGGACGTTGAACGTCGCCAGCGCGAACATCGCCCGACACTCCCGCCGGTCGCGGGTGACCGCCCGGGTCAGCGCAATCAGGTCCCTGTAGTCCAGGGACGGCAAGCGGAAGTCCGCGTACAGCAGGCCGCTGGCGGAGTGCGCGTGCAGGCGCTTCCCGCCGTCGCGGTCAAAGCGGCGGGAAGCGAAGTAGTGTTGCCCCCGGCCGGCAATGAGCCGCGTCCGGGGCATTCGCACGCCGGCCGCTCGCGCCATCGCCGCGTAGGCCTGCTCCATCTGGGCCGAATCCTCCGGATCGTCCGCGCCCCGAAACTTCACCAGGTAGTGGTCGTAGCCCGCCGCCACCTCCGGCCCGTGAACGGCGTCTCCCCGTTCGTTGACGGCCAACAACACCTTGGGACGCGCGCCGCCGGGAGAGCCACCGAGTCGTCCGAGCTCGGCAATCACATCCGACACGTGCCCGGCCAGTATCCTGCGTGCGTCGGCGGCCAGCCTGTCAAGGTCCAGCGGCGTATTGATCGGACCCCACACATCCGCGGGCGCATAGCACAAGGCGCCCATACCTTCATCTCCGACGCAGGCGAGGCGGTCGAGGGGCGTCAACGTTGCCGGTTCGATAGCGAGTTCGCGGGCGCGCCGGTCGACAAGCAGTCGACCCCAGCCGTCGGGCAGGCTGTCGTGAAACACGCCGTGCAGACCGCCGAACACCGAGGCGTCGTACGGACGAATCAGCCCGCGCGTCGTGGTATGGCGAACGGGCGAGAGTTCAAGCCCCGATGCCAGAAACGACTCGTCGTACTCCAAGTAGGCCAGGCGGTCACGGTATCCGAGCCGACCGACTGTCTGCACGTCGCCGTCGTCCCACCTGAACTGGACGACCAAGGGCGTCCCGGGCGCGACCCTCACGTGAACCGGCCTCGTTTGCGCGTCCTTGGCTCGGCAAGCACCTGTTCGAGCGTCTCGAACCCTTGGTCGGCCAGCAGCCGTTCGAGTCCCTCCTCCTCCCCGAGCGCGACGACCAGCCGGATGAACGAGACAAGGGAGATCTCGCCCGAGCGTTCAAATTTCTTCAACGTACCCAAGGCCACGCCGGAGCGTCTCGCAAGTCCCTCCTGGGTGAGATTGCGGGCCAGACGTCGCATCCTCAATCGCTTCGCAAGATCTTCCGCCACGTCCGCAGACGGCATAATAGCGTATATTTTCATAGCTGTTCAAAAGAATAAACCTAGGTAATAGCTTTTATTATAGCTATTAATATGGAACTCATGTCCAACTCGACTGTCCCGGATACCACGACGACTCTCATTGAGCCGTCGGCCGGAAGGTGGCACTTTGCGGCGACACCACTTAGGCTTTGGCGCTTCTCTCCCGCAAGGTTCTACTACACATGAATCGCGTCAAAGACATGCTCAAGGCCGGACAGACGGCGGTCGGTACCACCGGACGCGCGAACGCTGACGTGCCGTTCCTCGCGAATTCCGGCTACGACTACATCCTCTTCGATACGCAGCACTCCACCGACGACATCAAGGGCCTGGCCGGCGCAGTCGCCGCCACGAGCGGCACTCCGGCGACGCCCATCGTCCGGGTCGGCGATCTCCGGCCGGATCAGATCTGTTACGCGCTGGACATAGGGGCGAAGGGCATCGTCGTTCCCATGGTCAACACGCCGGAGGAAGCCGCCGCCATGGTGAACTGGTGCAAGTACCCGTTCGAAGGCGTGCGAAGCTCTGCCGGCATGCGGGGTAATTGGGGCGAGTTCGACAGCTATCGCGAATACATGGACCACGTGAACGCGCAGTTGCTCATCGCCCCGATGATCGAGACGCAGCAGGCGCTCGACTGCCTGGAGGACATCCTCGCCGTCCCCGGAATCGATGTGCTGCTGGTGGGGCCTTCCGACCTCTCGATCAATATCAACGTTCCGCTGGATTACACCAATCCCAGGTATCACGCGACGCTGGACCGGATCGGGGCGGCGTGCGCCGACGCCGGCGTCACGGCGGGCATGTATTTCGCTCCACCGCCGATCCCGCCCGCCGTTCTGGTGGAAAAGGGGTTCCGCTTCTTCACCATACCCTGGCTAAACTGGGCGACAGAAGGCATCCGCAACGGCCTGTCGGCCATCCGGTGACACGTCCCGCGTGAACCAGGTCTGGCGCCTCGGCCGCCAGCCCGCCAGGGGCTGGCCGAGCGATGGCGACTTCGTTTATGCCGACGAGGCCACTGCCCCACCCGCCAGGGGTCAGGCGCTGACCCGCACCGTCTACCTGTCGATGGACCCCTACCAATGGGGCCGCCGCCGGAGCGGTGTTGAAGCCGTCGGCGACGTTTGCCACGGGCGAACGGTTTCGCAGGTTGTCGAGAGCCGAGCCGAGGGCTATGCGCCGGGCGACTACCTGTTCAATACGAATGGCTGGCAACGCTACGGGCTCACCGGCGAAGGCATCGGCACGTTCGGCTACATGTTCCCCCGCAAACTCGACCCGGACGCTGCGCCGATCTCTACCGCCGTCGGCATCCTGGGCATGCTGGGCCTGACCGCGTATTCGGGGATCGTCGTGCAGTGCCGGCCCCGGCCGGGCGAGACCGTGGTCGTGTCCGCCGCATCCGGCGGCGTCGGCCAGGCCGCCGGGCAAATTGCCAAACTCCTCGGCTGCCGGGTGGTGGGCATCGCCGGCACCACGGAGAAGTGCGATTTCGTCGCCACGGAACTCGGTCTCGATGCCTGCGTCTCGCACCGTTCGCCAAGCTATCCGGAGGATCTGGCGGCGGCATGCCCGGACGGTGTCGATATCTACTTCGAGAGTGTCGGGGGCCACGTCTTCGAGGGGGTGCTGCCACTTCTCAATCGCGACTCGCGCATCTCGCTCTGCGGCATGATCTCCCAGTACGGCAACACGGACGGTGGCGACGCCCATGCCGTCTGGTCGGAAACCGGGAAAGCCGTCTTCTCCCGCAACCGCGTCGAAGTGCATCGGTTACTCGTTCGGAACTACGTGGCCGAACACCAGGAGCGTTTCCTAGGCGAAATGGCGGACTGGATCCGGGACGGCAAGGTCAGGTACCGGGAGGACATCTGGACGGGCCTCGACCGTGCGCCCGAGGCTTTCGGGGCCATGCTCGCGGGCGGCAACTTCGGCAAGACGCTGGTTCAGGTAAGCGCGGATTCGACCCTGCCGGACGTGCATGGGTCTTCCCGGCGACAGCGCCGGGACTTAGTCGCCTGAGCGATGCGGAAGACGGTGCCCGGGTCGAATCGCCCGGGTCGAATCGCTACCATTTGGGTAACGCGCCGGTTACCATCGTGCAGTGGTCCAAGTCACCGAGTACGTCGATGCCCAAGGTCGCCGCCCGTTCGAACGCTGGTTTAACCGCCTCGATGGCCAAGCCGCGATCAAGGTCACGGCGGCATTGGACCGCATGGGCCGAGGCATCGTGTCCAACGCCAAAAGCGTTGGCGCGGGAGTTCTGGAATACCGCATCGACTCTGGGCCGGGATACAGGATCTACTTCGGTCGGGACGGCGAGACCGTGATCGTCCTGCTCGGGGGCGGCACGAAACGCCGCCAGCAGGCGGACATTGAGACGGCGAGGCGCCTTTGGCGCGACTACCGGCGCAGGCGGCAGGAGGATTGAGACGATGGCATTGACCCGGGATTTCAAAGTGACGGTGCGGGAACGGCTCCAGCGCGATCCGGCCTTCCGCGAAGCGCTTCTTACGGAGGCGGTGGACTGCCTGCTGTCCAGCGACGTGGAGACAGGCAAGTCGCTGCTGCGCGACTACGTCAATGCAACTATCGGATTCGGCGAACTCGGAGGACTCACGGACAAGTCGCCGAAGAGCCTGATGCGCATGCTCAGCTCGACCGGCAATCCGCACGCGCGCAACCTGTTCGAGATCATCGATTGCCTGCAGCAACGGGAAGGCGTTCACCTGAAGGTCCAGGCAATCCGTTGATCGCGGCGACGGGGACGTCCCGGCGTTCCGGGCTTGGCACGAGAGAGAACACGAATTCCACGTTGAACTGGCTGACGCGGGAGGACGACATCCGCGCAACGACCGGGGTGGCTTATCGCCTACTCAGGAGGTCGCAGAGCATTCGAGCGGCGACAGGGACACAGGGAACATGCTCATCCAGGGCGACAATCTGGACGCCCTGAAGGCTCTGCTGCCTTTTCACGCTGGGCGGGTCAAGTGCATCTACATCGACCCTCCCCACAACACCCTGTCGGCGTCCGAGCATTACGACGACAATCTCGAACACACGCGTTGGCTGGCCATGATGTGGCCGAGGTTGGAGATGTTGCGGGAGCTTCTGGCCGAGGACGGTTCGGTCTGGGTTCAGCTTGACGACAATGAGGCCCACTATGCTCGCGTGGTTCTGGATGAGGTGTTCGGCAGGCGGAACTTCGTCGCGGACATCTCGTGGCAGAAGTCGTACGCTGTCCGGAGCAACGCCGAGTTCGTTTCGGCTTCGGTCGAGCACATCTTCTGGCATTGCCAAAACAGAGCGACTTTCTCGCCCAACAAGATTCCGCGATCTGCCAGTCAGCGGTCTCGCTTCAGCAATCCTGACAATGACCCGCGTGGGCTCGGGCGTGGGCTCGGGCTTGCCAATGCCGGTGTCGCCGCCTACACTCCGCTTCCCCGATCCCATTGGTGAAGCGTCAGCGTGAAAGCAGGTATTCATCCCGACTACTCGGAAATCACCGCCACGTGCAGCTGCGGGAACGTCATCAAGACCCGTTCCACCCTTGGGGAGGACATCCACATCGATGTCTGCTCCCAATGCCACCCGTTCTACACGGGCAAGCAGAAGATCGTCGATGCCGGCGGGCGCGTGGAGCGATTCCGCAAGCGTTTCGGGAACCGTTCGGCGATCTGACGCCGGGGCGACCCGACCCTTACGAACATTCTCCAGCGGGCGACTCGCCCGATCCCTGCAGTTTCCTTGCACGATTGTCGCAGCCTTTATTCGGCATTCAGGCAATGCAACTTGCTGCGTGTAGAATCGTCCAAGTAGTAAGATCATGGCTTGCCGCGCGCGGATTTCGACATGCGTAAACTGATCACACTGGCATTGCTCGCCGCCTCCCTGCACGTTGCCGCAGGACCGGGACCCGGTCAGAAAATGTACGAGGAAGCCCTCGACAAGGGCCTCGTCTACGACGACGAATCATGGCAGACATACGTGCAGGAACTCGGTGAGCGCGTGCTCGCGCACACGCCCCACGCGGGCAGGGAGTACCACTTCTACGTGGTCGATGATCCGCAGATCAACGCTTCCGCTTCGGCCGACGGCTACGTTGACATCAATCGCGGAATCCTGGTGTACATGTCCAGCGAGGATGAACTCGCCGCGCTCATCGGGCACGAGATAGCCCACGTAACGGCGCGTCATCACCGTGAAATGCGGAACAGGCAACTGCTGGGCAAGTCGGTCGGCCTCGTCGCCTGGCTCACCACCGGCGTCGGCGACCTGATGGGCGTTACCGACACCGCGACCACGCAACAGGTTCTGAAGTTCAAAGTCGAACAGGAGCTGGAAGCCGACCGCCTGGGCGGCGAGTACATGGCAAAGGCCGGCTACAACCCGCTCGCGATCATCGACCTCGTACAGGTGTTGAAAGAAAAGGACACCTTCGGCAGGCAGGTCGAAAAAACGCCGGCCGTCTACCATGGCCTCTACCGAACGCATCCGAAGAACGACAAGCGCCTGCACGAAACCGTGGCGTTTGCGCAGCAGGCGTTCCACGCCAGGGAAGCCGTCGAACCGTTGCGGGACTTTTGGGAAATGATCGACGGCATGGTCTACGGCGACGAGACGTCGACCGGCGTCGTCCGGGATACGACCTTCTACCACGGCGCCCTGCGTGTCGTGGTGGAGTTTCCGGACGACTGGACGGTGGACAAGACCAAGACCGAAGTCCGCGCCACCGCGCCAGGCGGCGCCAAGGAGGCGCTCATCATCCTCGGCCGGCACAACCCGGACAGCCGGCTCTCGCCGCTTGAGTTCCTCACAGAAACGCTGCAGCGGGATGACATCAAGAGCGGTGAACCGCTCGAGATCAACGGCTCACAAGCCTACGTCGGGGAAGTCGAGAACGAAGGGACCGACGCCAAGCTGAAGCTGATCGGGCTGCTGTATCACGACAGGAGCGCGTACCTGTTCAGCGGCGAAGCGGGGCCAAACGGCGATCCGGAGTCGTTCAGACAGGACTTTGTCGCAACCATGCATGCCGTGCGCAACATGACGGCGCAGGACGCCAAGGTGGCGAACAAGCTGCGGATCCGCGTGATCGTCGCCGAACCCGACAAGACCTACGCCGATCTCGCGAAGCGATCGGCGATCGAGAAGAACGCCGAGGAGCGGCTGCGGCTGCTGAATGCCGGCTATCCGAACGGAGAGCCCCGAGCGGGCAACTACGTCAAGGTCGTCGAGTAGTCTGGGCTAGAAAATCTCTTCCGGCGTCACTTCGTCCGCCGGCGGACGGATGAATCGACCCGACCCGTCCTCGGTGGGCGCGAACTCTTCCAGGAAGTACTCGAATACCGCACCCTTTTGCGCCGGCCTGGCGGCCCGGCCCGTCGCCGGGTCGATCTTCATGGTGATGACCCCTTCCGGTTGCGGTCGCGTCGTCTCCGGCGTGTCGGCCAGGGCATCGCGCATGAAATCGATCCATATCGAGAGCGGCGTGGTCGAACCGTATTCGTTGCGGCCCACGGGGCGATAGTCGTCGAAACCGACCCATACTGTCGCGGCTAGATCTTCGGCAAAGCCGTTGAACCAGGTATCCGCAGCGTCGTTGGTGGTTCCCGTCTTGCCGGCGAGATCGTTGCGCTCAAGTTCCATTGCGCGACGCCCCGTCCCGCGCTTGACCACATCCTTCAGCATCGAATGGAGGATGAAGGTATTGCGTCCGTCCACCGCCTGCATCGCCGGCACCCGGTCGTCAGGCTCCGCGCCTTCCCCGTCGGCAGCGAGCTCCCCGCAATCGGCACAGACTTCGGGATAGCGGGGCTCGAGCACCGTTTCGCCCATCTGTGTCGTCACGTGGCCGAGGACATGGGGTTCTATCGCGAAGCCCCCGTTCGCGATCATCGCGTAAGCGCGCGCCATGGCGGTCGGCGTCACGGCCATGGTGCCCCCGCCGATGGCGAGCTGCGCGTTGCGCGGGAAGTCGCGGGTATCGAACCCGAATCGACCGACATGATCGAGCGTCGCGCCGACGCCGACCTCGAGCAGCACTCGAATGGACACCAGATTCCTGGATCGATACAGCGCCCGGCGCAAGGGCATCGGCCCGCTGAACTGGTTGTCGTCGTTGCGCGGGCGATAGGCCTGCTCAAGCGTCTGGTCCTCGAACACGAGGGGCGCGTCGACGAAGATGCTCGCCGGGGTGACGCCGTTCGCAAGGGCCGCCGAGTAGATGAACGGCTTGAAACCGGAACCGGGCTGGCGCGCCGCCTGCAGCGCGTGGTTGTACTGGTTGCGCGCGAAATCCAGGCCGCCCGACAACGCCATCACCGCGCCGTCCCTTGGCCGCAGCGCGACGATGGCGCCCTCGATCTCGGGTATCTGTGCCAGGCGCCACGCTCCATCGAACATCTGTAGCCGAATGAGATCACCCGCGGCGACGACATCCGACGCCGTCCTGGGAGCGGGTCCCGTGTAGTTCGCATCGATATGGGGCCGCGCCCATCGCATTCCCTCCCATGCGACCACCGCTTCGACGCCGTCCCCGGTGATCGCGGCAAACTCCTTTTCGCCGACACGGGTCACGACCGCCGGCAACAGGTCGCCAGAAGGCAGAACACCTTCCAGCGCGGTGAGGTACGCGGGCAGGCGCGGGTCGGTCAACGTGTCCGCGATCGCATCCTCGCCTGTCTCCGTCCCGGACGCTTCCGCCGTCTCCGGTTCGGCCACGGACGCAGACTCGGCGAGTGTCCTGGCGGACTCGAATGCGGCTATCGCCAGCGGGTCGACATCGGTTTGCACCCGGTCCTCCGGCCCGCGATAGCCGTGGCGCCGGTCGTAGTCGATCAAGCCGCTCCGCAGGGCCCGGATCGCGCTGGCCTGCAGCGCACTGTCGATGGTGGTGAACGCCTCGTAGCCGAGGTGGTAGATGTCCGTGCCAAAACGGTCCTCCAGCTCCTGCCGCGCCCATTCGGCGACATAGGGCGCCGGCAGATCGATCTCGCGCTGATGCACCGCCGCCGTGATCGGCGCGGCGCGGGCCGCCTCGTACGCCGGACGGTCTATGGAGTCCTGCTCGAACATGCGCCTCAGCACCAGGTTGCGGCGGCGCGCCGCCCACTCCGGACCGTTGATCGGATTGCCGGCTTCCGGGCGCTTCGGTATTCCCGCGAGCATGGCGAGCTGCGCGACATCGAGTTCGTCGAGCGGCTTGCCGTAGTAGGTGTACGCGGCCGCCTGCGCGCCATAGGCACGCTTGCCGAAGGGCGCGATATTGATGTAAAGCTCGAGGATCTCGTTCTTCGTCAGCTCCTGCTCGATCTTGATCGCCAGCAGCATTTCCTTGAACTTGCGGATAAAGGTCTGCTCCAGCGACAGGGAGACGTTCTTTGCGAGCTGCATGGTGATCGTCGACGCGCCGGTGCGCGCCCCCGCGGGGTTGAGCACCAGCCGAATGGTGTCGTTTACGAGCGAGATGTAGTCGATGCCGCTGTGCTCGTAGAAGCGCTTGTCCTCCGTATTGATGAGCGCATTGCGGAAATCCATCGGCACGTCTTCCAAGTGGACCGGGATCAGGCGGCGCTCGCCGAACTCGCCCAGCAGCGCGCCGTCCGCCGAATAGACCCGAAGCGGCGCCTCGTGGCGATAGTTCTGGTAGGTCGATGCGGCGGGAACTTGCGGATTCAAGTAGAGATATCCGCCAGAAAGAGTCGTCAATGCCCCACAGACAGCCCCGAAGCAGAGCCAGATAATCGTCCTCAAAGAACGATTCAGTCGCGCACTCACACGGATGCCCCTCGCGCGGCGAACGAGTTGCCGGAAGATCTCAAGGTGTTTCGAAGAAAGTCCGACTCGCTCATTGGTTTGGACATCGGTTCGACCTCGGTCAAGCTCATGGAACTCTCGAGACGCGACGGCCGGCTACGGTTGGAATCGTGCGGCATCGAACCCGTGGCGCCCCGCGTCGGCCCTGAACCTCATACACATGCGTCAGGAACGCATATTAGTGATGCGCAAAGCGTTGGTGAAGCGATTAAACGCCTCGCCCGGCGAACGCGCCCGAAGTCGAAAAACGCCGCCGTGGCCATCGGCGGTCCCAGGGCGTTCACCAAGGTGATCGTCATGGACGCATCGCTGTCGGACGAAGAGATGGAAGGCGAGATCGCGCTGCAGGCGGCGGACCACCTACCCTACCCGTCCGCCGAGGCCCTGATCGACTTCGAGGCGCTTCACCTGAGCGAGCGCGATCCGACCCAGGTCGAGGTCCTGTTGGCCGCGTGCCGCCGGGACGACGCCCAACTGCTCGAATCCGCCGCCGCGACAGGCGGGTTCCGGGTGCGCGTCCTCGACATCGGGGCATTGGCAATGACCCGGGCGCTCAACCTTCTCCAGCCCGAGTTCGACGGCCGCTCGGACATCGCCATCTTCGACATCGGGGCCAGCTCGACAACGCTGTCCGTAATCATCGACGACAAGCTGGTGCACATGCGCGAGCAGGCGTTCGGCGGCAGATTGCTGACGGAAGAGATCGACAGGCATCACGGCACATTTGTCGCGGGTGCCGAAACGGCGGGGAGAATCAGCGAAGTGGAAGACGAATCCATCCTGTCGAGGTCTCGCGACGCCGTCCTCGACCAGATGACGCGCGCGCTGCAGTTCTTCTATTCGGCCAACCCCTCCGAGCACGTGGATCAGGTCTTTCTGGCCGGCGGCGTCGCCGCCATGCCGTTTCTCGCGGATCAGGCCTCGCACATGCTCGGAACCCCGGCGGTCGTCGCCGATCCGTTTGCCAACATGGTCCTCGGCGAATCTGCAGACGTCCCGGCACTGACGCGCGATGCGCCCGCGTTCATGCTCGCCTGCGGGCTCGCGCTGCGAGGGGTCGAACGATGAACGAGATCAACCTCCTCCCCTGGCGGGAATGGCGGCGCGAGCGCGCCCGGAGAACATTCTTCGTCAACCTGGGTCTCTCGGGCATCGCCGCGGTCGCCGTGATCCTGGCGATGGGCTGGAACCTCGACCGCGAATCGCACCAGTTGGACCGGCGCTACGACTACCTGCGGCAACGGATTGCCGAACTCGACCGGCGAATCGCCGATATCGACAGGCTGGACAGCCAGACCGAGCAGGTCCTGTCGCGGCTGGAGGCGGCGCGGGCGCTGCAGGGCAATCGTCAGGCGATGGCCCACATGTTCGATGACCTCGCGCGCGCCGTGGCGGACGGTGCGCATTACACCTCGGTTTCCATGACCGGAGAGGTGTTCAACGCGAGCGGGGCGGCGGCGTCCAATGGCCGGGTCTCCTCGCTCATGCGCAACATAGAAGACTCGCGCTGGTTCGCCGAGCCGAGCCTGAAGAGCATCAGCGAAACCCGCGATGGTCCGCACTACGGCGGCAGGTCCTCCGAGTTCGATCTGACGTTTCGGCGGGCCGATGGCGTTTGACCGCGTGCAGGACTGGTTTGCCGAGTTGCGCCAACTCGACGTGGGCAGTGTCGGCGTCTGGCCGCGCCCGGCAAAGGCGGTGGCGTTCGCTGCCGTGTTCTGCTGCGCCCTCCTGGCCGGGAAATTCTTCTACCTGTCGGGGAAACAGGCCGCCGTGGAAACGCGCATCGCATCGGAGACCGAACTGAAACGCGAGTTTGAACGCAAGGCGCTTCCGGCGGCTCGCCTCGCCTCGGTGCGCTCGCGGCACGCGGACGCGACGGCCGAATTCGAGGGACTGCTGCGCCAGTTGCCGAAGGACACGGAAGTGCCCGGGCTGATCGAGGACATATCCCGCGCCGCGCTCAGGAACGCACTCGTGATCGAAAGCATCGACCTCGAGGCGGAGCGAGCGGTCGGTTTCTACATGGAGTTGCCGATCGGGATCGCCGTGCGCGGCAGCTACCACGATATCGGCGCATTCGTGAGCGATGTCGGGGCCCTGTCCAGGGTCGTGACGTTGCACGACTTCGAACTCGCGCCGGAAGAACATCCGGACCAGTCCGGCTCCACGGCAGCCGCAGCCTGTGACGGCGATGACGCCGCGCCGACACGCTGTTCCAGCGCCAATGCGCTCAGGATGACCATCCTGGCAAAGACTTACAGCTACCTGCCACGCCCCGCGAACCTGCCCGAGGCCCAAACATGAAGCGCTCCGCACTGCTGACCGTGGCGGTCCTGCTCGGCGCGACAGCCTGTGGCGATGGCGGCCGCGCGGACCTCGAAGCGTTCGTCGAGGAGACTGTGCGCAAGACTGCGCAGGCATACCGCCCAGATGCCGTAGACGCGGACTTGCCCCCTCCCGCCTCGTCCCCTGAGCCGTTCGTCTACGCGGCGGGCGAATTGCGCAGCCCGTTCCTTCCTCCGCCCGCGCCCGCATCGATTGCGGCCGCCGGCCAGCCGCTGGTCGCGCCGGACCTTGAACGCGCGAAGGGTCGCCTCGAGCGATTTCCCCTCGCGCAACTGCGTCTCGTCGGCAACCTGTCCGGCCGCCGGGCGCACGTGGCGCTCATTCAGGAGCCTGACGGCATGATCCATCCGGTGGGGGTTGGAGACTACATGGGCAACGACTTCGGCCGCATACGCGCGGTGGGAGATACCGGAATCGAAATGGTCGAGATCATTCGCGATGCCGGCGGATGGACGGAGCGCGCCAGATTCATCCCGCTTGCCGGCGAGGAGGGAAACGACGAATGAAACTCAGGTGGCAACGTGTTGGTGTGTTCCTGGCCGCGTTTCTGTGGGTGGCCGCCGACGCTTCGAACGGCGAGGCGGGTGCTGACGGCGGTTCTCCGGCGACAACGGGCGAAGCGGCGGCCCCGGCCGAAAGACCAGCGCGGCAAACGCGGCAGTCCGCGCCCACTACCGCCGCCACGGGCTACAGCGGCGAAAAACTCTCGTTCAATTTCCAGGACATCGAAGTGCGCGCGGCGCTTCTCCTGATCGCCGACTTCGCGGGATCGAACCTGGTAGCGAGCGATACGGTCTCCGGCAACATCACCTTGCGGCTAAAACACGTGCCGTGGGACCAGGCACTCGATCTGATCCTGCGAACGAAGGGGCTCGGGAAGCGCGTCGAAGGCAACGTGCTCCTGGTGGCGCCGGCGGAAGAGCTGGCCGAACGCGAGAGGCTTGAGCTCACGAACCTGAAACAGCTCTCCGAACTGGCGCCGCTCCAGACCGAGTTCATACAGGTCCGCCACGCCAACGCCTCCGACCTGTTCGGCCTGCTCACCCGGGGCGACTCGGACACGTCGGTACTCTCCGATCGCGGCAGCGTCATCGTCGATGAGCGCACCAACGCGGTGGTCCTGACGGACACCTCGGACAAACTTGCCAAGGTGCGGGACGTGATCGCCCAGTTGGACATCCCGGTTCGCCAGGTGCAGATCGAGTCTCGCATCATCAATGCCAACGCGAACCTGAGAGAGCAGCTTGGCGTGCGCTGGGGCGGCGGGGCGCTCAAACGCATCGGCTCTCCCGCTGTCGAGAATCCTTCTTCCGTCCTGAAACTGGGCGGCAGCCGGGAGACCCTGGCCCAACTGCAGAACATCGCTGGAGATGGGAGCGGCACCATCACTTCGCCGGACGATCTGGTCGTCGACCTCGGCGTATCGGGCCAGGGCGCAACGCGTCTGGGCATCGGCATCGCCAACGGCATGGACTACCTTCTCGACCTCGAAATCTCGGCGCTCGCAACGGAGGGCCACGCGGAAATCGTCGCCCGGCCCACGTTGATCACGGCGGACAAGCAGCCCGCGACGATTCAGTCCGGCGTCGAGATCCCCTACCAGGAAGCGAGCAGTTCGGGCGCCACATCGACCACCTTCAAGAACGCAGTGCTCTCGCTCGAAGTGACGCCCAGAATCACTCCCGACGAACGCATCATCATGGACCTCCGGGTCAACCAGGACTCGGTGGGCCAAGTGTTCAACGGCGTGCCCAGCATCGACACTACGGCCATCGCCACCCGCGTGCTGGTCGAAAATGGCCAGACACTGGTGCTCGGCGGCATGTTCCGCACCGACCGGAACTTCTCCGTGACGAAGACTCCGCTGCTGGGAGACATCCCCTACCTCGGCCGATTGTTCCGCCGCACCATCGAACGAGACGACAAGCAGGAACTGCTGATCTTCATCACGCCACGCATCATCGACGAGGCGGGTGCTTCGATCTAGCGGCGCCGTACGTAGCCTTGGCCTCGGCCGCCGCTGGAATGGGGGGTTACGCACTGTGTATAGCCACCGTCCCAACGGGAATTGGCGCGGGGTGGCCTAGACCATTCGATAGCAGAATGCGCGGCCAAGGTGTGCGCGTTCACGCCGCCAAACCAGTAACCGCGCTCGTACGCGGTTCTGGACTCGCGGCCTGCCGCGCTTCAAAGCCTACGTGCGGTCGGCGGTGTTCGCCCACAACCTGATGCGCTTCATTCGGCTGCTGCCGAAGCCGTCACACGAGTTACGGCGTTTCAGCGGCGGCTCGCGAGATAGGCTTCCACCTCCGTCTGGCCCGCGACCCCCGCCCACTCCAGCGGCGTCCCGGCGTGGTGCGCATCACGCACATCCAGCCGCGCGCCCCCGTCGACCAGCAGTTTCACCATTTCGAGGTGGCCATGGAAGGCAGCCTGGTGCAGCGGCGCGGCGGGCGTGCTGTCGCCCGTATCGGGGTCGAATCCCAGCTCGAGCATGAGGCGAACCGCGGCGAGCCGATTGGAACCGGCGGCGTCGACGATCAGTTGCGGGTCGTCGGCCTGCGTCCGCTTGACCAGGTCGGATTGTTCTTCCAGGAGCATCCGGGCCGTGCCCTCGTCCGCGCCCATGCAGGCGGCTACAAACCGACTCGCAGCATCCACCCCCGCCGCGACGGCACCATGGTCGGCGAGATATTGCGCCAGGTCCGGATGCCCCCCGCGCATGGCCGCTTCGAACAGCGTTCGTCCGTCGCCGGCGTCGACCGACACGTCTGCCCCGTGCTCGATCAGAAGTCTCGCGCGCTCCACATGGTGGTTGCGCACCGCCCACCGCAACTGGTACGCAAGGACCCGCTCGGGGTTTCCCACCAGTTGGCCGTCCTCTTCAAGCAGCCAGTTGTTCCGGTGTTCCCCGTTCAAGCCGTACTTGAGAAGCATCTCAAGGCATCTGTTGCCGGGCGTGAACATCGTGTTGTAAAGAGCCTGGCTATCGTTCGGGTCCGCGCCAGCGTCGAGCAGGAGCTTCGCCAGCGCATCGCAGTCCTGGTGTTCCGGCTGGTTTACGGGACCCATCT
This sequence comes from Pseudomonadales bacterium, assembly GCA_963668365.1. Lineage (GTDB taxonomy): Bacteria > Pseudomonadota > Gammaproteobacteria > Pseudomonadales > Azotimanducaceae > VXNE01. The sequence goes on along the minus strand of OY764266.1, from coordinate 639,377 downwards.
CTCCCTCGCCGAAGGCGCCCGCGAGGGCGGTGAACCGATACTGCCCGCCCCACATGAAGTACGCGTTGGGGTCGGCGCCGCGTTCGATCAAGAGCCGCGCCACCGCCAAGGTCGATCCTTGCGGGATATCGAGGCGCGAATAGCAGGCACAGAGCAGCGGTTCCCAGTCGAAATGGCAGCCCCGCCTGTCGACAAGAGAAGGATCGGCGTCGAGGAAACCCGCCACGGCTTGCGCGTCGCCGACACATGCAGCGGACCAGATGTCCCGCGTTCCGAGCGTCGGATCGGCTTCGAGCAGCGACCGCGCCCGTTCGCGATTGGCGGGCCTGTCGCTCTGAAAATAGCTGAGGCAGGCCAACTGCTGAAAGTCCGAGCCGCCGTCCTCATGCGTGACGAACGTCTCCAATTGCCGCCAGGTCGCGAAGCCATACCTCCGGGCAGTCACAAACTCAGCGTCCTCCTCGGAGAAGCCGGTACTCCGCGCCGCGCCATCGCCGATCCGGGGGTGCAGCGCGCGAATCTCCTCCATCGCCTCGGCATCGCCCGCCTCCCAACGCTCGCGGAGCGACACGGCAACATCCCGCATGTCGGAGAGGGCGTGGTTTGTTGGAAGCTGTGTCGGCATGGCCACCGCCGATTATCGCAGAGACGGTTCAGCGCGGAGGCCCACCGCCAGGCGCGACCAACCGCGCTAAACTATCCGCCAAATCCGCTGGTTCCGCCCATGCCCAACCGCAACGTCTTTCTCATCGGGATGATGGCTTCCGGCAAGACCACCGTCGGCCGACACCTCGCGAAGGCCCTGAAGCTCGATTTCGTCGATAGCGACAGCGTCATCGAGGACCGCGCCGGCGCGGACATTCCATGGATTTTCGATATCGAAGGGGAGGAGAAATTCCGGGATCGCGAAGAGAAGGTCATCGAGGAGGTCACGCGGCGGCGCAGGGTCGTGGTCGCCACCGGCGGGGGCGTGGTCCTGCGGGAAGTCAACCGACGCAGGCTTTCCGAAAGGGGCACGGTCGTGTACCTGAATGCCCCATTCGAATCCCTTGTGACGCGCGCGCGCGGAAACACCCGCCGGCCCCTCCTCGCGGGCGAGGATGCGCGGGAAAGACTTGCGGAACTGATGGACCAGCGCGGCGACCTGTACGCGCAGACGGCTGATATCGAAATCCGCACGGATGAACGTTCGCCCCGCATGATCGCCGAACGGATCGTCGCCGCACTGGAGACTTGAAAAAAGTGGACGCAATCAACGACCTCGTCGTCGATCTCGGCGAACGCAGTTATCCGATTCGAATCGGTCGCGGGCTGCTCGGCCGTCCCGGGATGCTCGACGAATACGTGCCCGGCAAACAGGCATTCATCGTCACCAACGAAGCGGTCAGGGACCGCTACTTCGACCCGTTGCTGGCGAGCCTGCCGTGCGTGGACGTGGAGTACGCGTGCATCGGCGATGGCGAGGCGTTCAAGACGCTGGACACGTATGCGACGCTCATGGACCGGCTGGTCACGGGCGGCCACAACCGCACAACCGCCATCATCGGTCTCGGCGGCGGCGTCATTGGCGATGTCGCCGGCTTCGTCGCCGCGACGTACCAGCGGGGCGTTGCGTTCATCCAGGTGCCGACAACCCTGCTGGCGCTGGTGGACTCGTCCGTGGGCGGCAAGACCGCCGTCAACCATCCCCGGGGCAAGAACCTGATCGGCGCGTTCTACCAGCCGCGCTGCGTGATCGCGGATATCGGCACGCTGGAAACGCTGCCGACGCGCGAACTCAAGGCGGGACTCGCGGAAGTCATCAAGTACGGCGTCATCCGCGACGCGGCCTTTTTCGATTGGCTAGACGACAACCTTGATCGTTTGCTCGCCTTGGACGCCGCAGTTCTCGCCCAGGCAGTCGCAACCTCTTGCCGGATCAAGGCCGCGGTCGTACAGGCGGACGAGCGAGAAACCGGGTTGCGGGCAATCCTGAACTTCGGTCACACCTTCGGCCATGCGCTGGAGGCATTGACCGGCTACGAGCGACTGCTACACGGGGAAGCGGTGGCGATCGGCATGGTGATGGCGGCGGACCTGTCGTCCCGCTGGGGCAAATTGCCGCGTGCCGATGCGCGGCGAATCAGGCACCTGATCGCCCGCGCCGGCTTGCCGGTGAAACCGCCGCCGGTTTCCGCCGACGCCATGCTGGAAGCCATGGGCATGGACAAGAAGGTGGTCGACGGACGCATCCGCCTCGTGCTGACGGATGCGATCGGAACGGCGGCGTTGACGGATCAGGCTCCGGAGACCGCGATCCGCGAGACCCTCGGGGCAGGCGACGCTCTCTGCGCGGAGTGACCCTCCCCCGCTCGGGTTTCCTCAATTCCCCTGCCGAAACGCCCTGACGAGTTCCTCCTGCTCAATCGCCGGCAACTGGGCATAGTGGCTGAGAGCCATGCTGAAAGTGCCCTCCCCGCCCGATAGCGACTTCAGCCGCGAGTGGTATCCCTGCGCTTCCTTCAGCGGCACCTGGCCTGAAATCTCCGCGCGTCCGCCAGACAGGCCGTTGGTGCCCTTGATCGAACCGCGCATGCTCGACAGGTCGCCCGCGACATCGCCCATGCAGTGGTCGGGAATCGTGACCGTGATGTCGACGATCGGTTCGATGACGATGGGCCTCGCAGCCCGCACGGCGTTGATGAACGCCTGCTTGCCGGCCGCCACGAACGCGACCTCCTTCGAGTCCACCGAATGGTGCTTGCCGTCGTGGACGGTGACCTGGACATCCTGCAACGGGTAACCCGAGATAGCGCCCTCGGCAATCACTTCGCGCACGCCTTTCTCCACGGCGGGGATGAACTGCGACGGGATGACGCCGCCCACCACCGCGTCGACGAACTCGAATCCTTCGCCCCGGGGCAGCGGTTCTACCCGCAGAAACACTTCCCCGAACTGACCCGCACCGCCGGTCTGCTTCTTGTGCCGGTGGTGACCCTCCGCCTTGCCGATAATCGTCTCGCGATAGGCGATGGAGGGCAGCGACGTCTTCAGTGCAATGCCGTACTTGTCCGCCACCTCGTCGAGGGTGATGCGCATATGCAGTTCGCCGATGCCGCGCAGAACCGTTTCGTTCATCGACGCGATCTGCTCGAGGCGCAGGGAAGGGTCTTCCGCGCACAGCGTCGTTACCGCTTCGTTCGCCTTCTGCGCTTCGACATCGGATTCCGCCGCGATCGCGCGCCCGTACATGGGTTCCGGTAGCGGCATGGATCGCATGTGAATCCCGTTGTGGTCGCGGGCGTCGTGCAACACCGCGTCGAACCGCATGTCTTCCGCCCGCGGGATGGCGCAGATATCGCCCGGTATCGCCTCTTCCACCTCGGTCTGCTCCGCGCCATTGAGCTTCAGCAGGTGGGCGATCTTGAACGGCTTGCGCCCGTCGCCGACAAAGATCTGTGCGCCGCGGCGCACGGTGCCCTGGTGGCTGCGGATTGTCGCCATGCGTCCGCGGAACGGATCGATATCGACCTTGACGACATGCGCCACCGCGTGCAGCGCCGGGTCCGGCGTGACTGTAGCCGGCGGCGCGTCTTCGCCCTCTCCCTCGACGAAAGGCGGGGGGTTGCCTTCCTTGGGATTGGGCATGAAGCGCTCGATAATGTCGAGCAGTTCCGGCACGCCGGCGCCGGTGGTGGCCGACGCGAAGCATATCGGCACCAGGTGTCCTTCGCGCAACGCCTTCTCGAAGGGTTCGTGAAGCTGCTCCGGCGCCACTTCGCCCTGTTCCAGGTATAGCTCCATCAGGTCATCGTCGACTTCGACGACCTGGTCGACAATCTGCTCGTGGGCATCTTCCGCCGAACCGAAATCCGGGGCGGCGCCGTTCGGCTCGAAAAAGACATCGACCACCTTGGTCCCGCCTTCCGCGGGCAGGTTGATCGGCAGGCACTCCGAGCCGAAAGTGTCCCGGATCTGTTCCACTACTCCACCGGCATCGGCGTTGGGAGCGTCGATCTTGTTCACGACGATCATGCGGCACAGGCCCTGGGCTTCGGCCGCCTCCATGAACTGCTGCGTCATCGGTTCGACGCCCGCCACCGCATCGACGACGATCGCGGCGGTTTCCACCGCCGGCAGCACCGAAAGCGTCCTTCCCTGGAAATCCGGATACCCCGGGGTGTCGACGAGGTTGACGTGCGCGCCGTCGTGGTCGAGGTGACAGAAAGTGGCGCGCAACGAGTGTTTCAGTTCCCTTTCGCGCGCATCGTAGTCGGACACGGTATCCCCGGTGTCCACGGATCCCCTGTTCGGGATCCTGCCAGCCGCATGCAGCAGCGCTTCGTTCAGTTCGGTCTTGCCCGCGCCGGCGTGCCCGACCAGCGCGATGTTACGGATTTCTTCCGTGGTATACGCCACTTCAAGCCCTCCTTGTAATCAGACAACGGCGAATATAAACCGAAAACGGCTCTCGCCATCACGTTTTTGTCATGCGTGCCGCCGAGTGTCGAACCTACGGCAGCAGCGTCGATCCGGTCAGGAAACGGTCGACTTCGCGGGCCGCCTCCCTGCCTTCGTTGATCGCGCGGACCACGAGGGATTGACCCCCGCGGCAGTCGCCCGCCGCGAACACCCCTTCCCGGTTCGTCTTGTGCACCCCTTTCTCCGCCAGGTAGTTGGAGCGCTGGTCGTACTCAAGGCCAAGGCGTTCCGACACGGCGTGTTCCGGACCGAGAAAGCCCATGGCGAGGAACACGAGTTGCGCATCCCATACGCGCTCGGTGCCTTCGAGATCCCGGAATCTTCCGTCCTCCAGCGCAACGTCCACGGTGCGCATGCCCGCGAGGCCGCCGTTGCCGTCATCGATGAATTCCACGGTGTTGATGCAGTAGGTCCGCGGATCGCCGCCGAACTTGGCGACGGACTCCTGGTGCGCGTAGTCCACCCGCAGAATGTTCGGATACAGTGGCCAGGGGTTGTTCGGCGCGCGCTCCGGCGGAGGCGCAGGGAACAGTTCGAAGTTCTGGAGAGACCTGCATCCGTGCCGGAGCGCGGTTCCGATGCAGTCCGCGCCGGTGTCGCCGCCGCCGATGACCACGACATCCTTGTCCCTGGCGGAGATGAAATTGCCGTCGGAAAGGTTCGAATCGAGCAGGCTCCGGGTATTGGCGGTCAGGAACTCCATGGCGAAGTACACGCCCGTGAGTTCCCGGCCCGGCACCGGCAGATCCCGGGGCACCGTGGCGCCGGTGGTGAGGAGCACGGCGTCGGACGCTTCCAGCAACGCCTGGGCGTCGATGCTGCCGTTGGCGCCGTCGCCAACATTGGCGTTGGTCACGAACTCGATCCCTTCCTCGCGCATCAGGGCGAGGCGCCGCTCAACGATGCGCACCTTTTCGAGTTTCATGTTCGGGATGCCGTAGGTGAGCAGCCCCCCGATCCGGTCCGCCCGCTCGTACACGGTCACCTTGTGCCCGGCCTGGTTGAGCTGCGCGGCCGCTGAGAGTCCCGCGGGACCCGACCCTATGATCGCCACCGTCTTGCCCGACCGGGTCTTCGGCGGCATCGGCACAACCCAGCCTTCCGCGAAGCCCCGATCGATGATCGCCATCTCGATGTTCTTGATGGTCACGGCGGGGTCGGTGATGCCCAGCACGCACGCGCCTTCGCACGGCGCCGGACAGACGCGCCCGGTGAACTCCGGGAAGTTGTTCGTCTTGTGCAGCCGGTCGAGGGCTTCGCGCCAGTGCCCGCGATAGACGAGGTCGTTCCATTCGGGGATCAGGTTATGGATCGGACAGCCCTCCCCGGACTGGCAGAACGGCACACCGCAATCCATGCACCGCGCGCCCTGGGTCTCCAGGTGACCGACATCGTGCTCCGTGTAGATCTCGCGGAAGTCGAGAACGCGCGTCCCTGCGTCGCGGTATGGTTCCGCGACGCGCTCGAACTCCATGAATCCCGTCGTCTTGCCCATCGTTGTCGTCGCTATCCGCCGGCCGCGGCTTGACCGAGTTCGAGTTCTCTCTCTTGCAGAACGCGCTTGTAGTCTATGGGCATCACTCGCACGAAGCGGGGCAGATTTCCGTGCCAGTCCCGGAGTATCCGGGCGGCGACGGGGGATTCCGTCAATTCGGCGTGCTGCCGGATCATGTATTCGAGCTCCTCGGCCTCCGTCGGGTCCTCAACGGTCTCGAGTTCGACCATCTCCGTATTGCACAGCCCTCCGAAAGCGTTGTCCGGGTCCCACACGTAGGCGATTCCACCGCTCATTCCGGCGGCGAAGTTCCGTCCCGTGGGTCCGAGGATGACTGCGCGGCCGCCGGTCATGTATTCGCACCCGTGATCTCCGACGCCTTCGATGACCGCGCGGGCGCCCGAATTGCGCACGCAGAAGCGCTCGGCGGCAACGCCCCTGAAGAAGCACTCGCCGCCCGTCGCACCGTACAGCGCGACATTGCCGATCAACACCTGTTGTTCGGCTTCGAATCGGCTCGACTTCGGCGGATAGATGATGAGCCGGCCCCCGCAAAGGCCCTTGCCGACATAGTCGTTGGCGTCGCCCTCCACCTCCAGCGTCACTCCGCGCGCCAGCCAGGCGCCGAAGCTCTGGCCCGCGCTGCCGTCGAACTTGAAGTGAATCGTCCCGTCGGGGAGCATCCCGGGCCCAGCGCGCTTGATGATCTGGTGGGACAGCATGCCGCCGACAACGCGGTTGACGTTGATGATCGGCAGTTCGGCGCGGACTTTCTCGCCCCTGGCCAGGGCGGGCTCCGCCAGGCGGATGAGTTCGTTGTCGAGCGCCGCTTCGAGACCGTGGTCCTGCTCGTGGATCGCGTACACGCCCAGGCAGTTCTCCGGCTCCTGGGCCGGCGCGAGGATTTCGGACAGATCCAGGCCTCTCGACTTCCAATGGCGCACCGCGCCGTCCACATCCAGCGCGTCCACGCGCCCGATCATGTCGTTGACCGTCCTGAATCCCAGGTCCGCCATGATGGTTCGCAGTTCCTCGGCGATCATGAACAGGTAGTTCACCACGTGCTCCGGCGCGCCGGCGAACTTGGCCCGGAGCACCGGGTCCTGGGTCGCGATCCCCACCGGGCAGGTGTTGAGATGGCACTTGCGCATCATGATGCAGCCGAGGGCGACGAGCGGCGCCGTCGCGAAGCCGAACTCCTCCGCTCCGAGGAGCGCGGCAACGGCGACATCCCGGCCCGTCTTGAGCTGCCCGTCGGTCTGCAGCACGACGCGGGACCGGAGGTTGTTCATCACGAGGGTCTGATGCGTCTCCGCAATGCCGAGTTCCCACGGCACGCCGGCGTGCTTGATGGACGTGAGCGGAGATGCGCCCGTGCCGCCGGTGTCGCCGGCGATCACAAGGTGGTCCGATCGCGCCTTGGTGACCCCTGCCGCCACGGTCCCGACACCGACCTCGGCGCCGAGCTTCACGCTGATGCGCGCCTCGGGGTTCGCGTTCTTCAGGTCGTGGATGAGCTGCGCTATGTCCTCGATGGAGTAGATGTCGTGGTGCGGCGGCGGGCTGATCAAGCCCACGCCAGGCGTCGAATGGCGGATCCCCGCGATGAAATCGTCCACCTTTCGCCCCGGCAGCTCCCCGCCTTCCCCCGGCTTCGCGCCCTGGACGATCTTGATCTGCAGCTCGTCGGCGTTGGTCAGGTACTCGATGGTCACGCCGAAACGGCCGCTAGCCACCTGCTTGATGGCGGACCGCTTGGAGTCGCCGTTCGCGAGCGGCGCATAGCGCCGTGAGTCCTCTCCCCCCTCGCCGGTATTGGATTTTCCGCCAATACGGTTCATGGCGACCGCCAGCGATTCGTGCGCCTCCTTCGAGATCGATCCGAAACTCATGGCGCCGGTGGCGAACCGCTTGACGATCTCCTTCGCCGGTTCCACCTCGTCGACATCGAGCGGAGCGCCGCCCGCGCCGGATCTGAATCGCAGCAACCCGCGCAAAGTGCTGCGGCGCGTGTTCTCGTTGTTCACATGCTCGGAGAAGCGCTGGTATGCCTCGGCGCTGTTGCCGCGCGCGGCCTGCTGCAGGTCGGCTACGGCGTCCGGGTCCCACATGTGCGTGTCCCCGCCGCGGCGCCAGTGGAAGTCGCCGGGGTTGGGCAGGACCGGGAGGGCGACGGTGTCTCGCGGCGGGAATCCGATGGCGTGGCGGCGCTGCATCTCCTCCGCCAGCACTTCGAAACCGACCCCTCGCACGCGGCTCGCCGTGCCCGCGAAACAGCGCTCCACCACGTCTTCGTTGAGGCCCACCGCCTCGAAGATCTGCGCGCCCTTGTAGGACTGGAGCGTCGAGATGCCCATCTTGGCCATCACTTTCATCATGCCCTTGGCCACCCCCTTGCGATAGGCGGTGACGATGTCCGCATCGTTCGCGATATGCGCCGCTCCGCCGAGATAGCCCTTGCGCCGGGCGTCCCACAGGGCCTCGAACGCGAGGTAGGGATTGATCCCGTCCGCGCCGTAGCCGACGAGCAGGCAGTGGTGGTGCACCTCGCGGGCTTCCCCCGTCTCCACCAGGATGCCGATGCGCGTGCGCGCGTGTTCGCGCACGAGGTGATGGTGCACGGCGCCCACGGCGGCCAGGGCGCTGATCGGCACGCGCCCGGCACTGATCGCGCGGTCCGAAAGGACGATGAGGCTGTAGCCGTCCTCGATGGCCTGGCTCGCCTCCGCCGAAATGCGGTCGAAGGCTTCGAGAAGTCCGTCCTTGCCGGAATCGAAGGGGAAGGTGATATCGATCTCCTTCGTGCGCCATCCCCGGCGATCCATCCCCTTGAGCGTCGCGAGCTCTTCGTTCGACAGGATCGGATGCGGAATCCGCAGCCGATGGGCATGGCCTTCCTTCGCCTCGAGAAGGTTGCGCTCGGGACCGATATAGCACTCGAGCGCCATGATGACTTCCTCGCGGATCGAGTCGATGGCGGGATTGGTCACCTGGGCGAAGAGTTGCTTGAAGTAGTCGTACAGCATGCGCGGCTTTTCGGACATGACAGCGAGCGCCGCGTCGTTGCCCATGGATCCCAGCGGGTCGCGCAGTTCCTGCACCATGGGCACGAGCATGAACTGCATGGTCTCGGCGGTGTAGCCGAAGGCCTGCATGCGGGACATGAGTGTCGAGGGATCGAAACCGGCGGCCTCGACGGGCGGCAGGTGTTCCAGTTCGACCCGCTGCGCGTCGAGCCAGCGCTTGTAGGGCCTGGCCGCCGCCCACTCGGTCTTGATTTCCTCGTCGGGAATCATGCGCCCCTGGTCGAAGTCGATGAGAAAGATCTTGCCCGGCTGCAGGCGGCCCTTCTCCACCACGCGTTCGGGGTCCACGGAGACCACGCCGACCTCGGAGGCCATGATGCACTTGTGGTCGTCCGTGACGTAATACCGCGACGGTCGCAGGCCGTTGCGGTCGAGCACAGCGCCGATGTACGTGCCGTCGGTGAAGGCGATGGAGGCCGGACCGTCCCACGGCTCCATCAGGCACGAGTGGTACTCGTAGAACGCGCGCCGCGCTTCCGGCATGTTCGGATGCTGCTGCCAGGCTTCCGGAATCATCATCAGGACCGCTTCCTGCAGCGTGCGCCCGGTCATGAGCAGGAATTCCAGCACGTTGTCGAAGGTGCCCGAGTCGGAGCAGTCCTCCTCGACGACGGGGAACAGCTTGGGAAGATCGTCCCCGAAGAGTTCCGAGCGCACGACGCCCTCCCGCGCGTTCATCCAGTTCTTGTTGCCGAGCAGGGTGTTGATCTCGCCGTTGTGGCACATGAATCGGTTCGGCTGGGCCCGGTCCCAGGATGGAAACGTGTTGGTCGAAAAGCGCGAATGCACCATGGCGAGGTGCGATTCGTAGTCCTCGTCCTCGAGGTCGGGAAAGAACGTGAACAACTGGTGCGGCGTCAGCATTCCCTTGTAGATGACGATCTTCGTCGACAGGCTGCAGATGTAGAAGAGTTTCCGCTCGGCGAGATCCGTGTCGGTCCGCAGACGGTGCGTCGCATCCTTGCGGATGAGGTACAGGCGGCGCTCCAGCGCGTCGCCCTCGATGCCCGGCGCGGCGGCGATGAAGAGTTGCTCCATGACCGGCATCGCCGCGCGCGCGGCATTGCCGATGTCAGCCCCGTTCGGATCGATCGGCAGCGATCGCCAGCGCAGGAGCCTTTGGCCCGCGCGGGCCACGGCCTCGGCCACGACGCGCTTGCAATGGGCGCGTTCCGCCGGGTCCCTCGGCAGGAACACGTTGCCGACGCCGTAACGCCCCGGCGGCGGCAATACGGCGTCCATCGATCGTTCCGCCACCCTGCTCAGAAACTTGTGCGGCAGGCCCGTCAGGATGCCCGCGCCGTCGCCGGTGTTCTTTTCGTATCCGAGCCCCCCGCGATGGACCATGCAGCGGTTCATGTTCCCCGCGTCGCGGATAATCTCGCGGCTCGCGCGGCCCCTGATGTCGCAGATGAACCCGACGCCGCATCCGTCCTTCTCGAAAGCGGGGTCGTACAGCCCGTAGGTCGTCGGATGTCCCAAAGCGAGCTGGCGGTTCAAGTCAGTCATCGGCGTCGATCAGGTTTTCTTTGGGGGAACTGGCAAAAATGGCAGAAAAGCACCGGCGTATCAAGTCGCGAGAAGCGTTATCCAACGGGATCTAGAACAGTAAGTCATTGAAACATATGAAATGTATAATGAGCCATCCATTGACTCAAGGAGGTGGACCGGGCGTGAACCAGTTGACAATACGCGGTCTTGACGACGACTTGGTGAAGCAGATCCGGCACCTGGCGGATCAGGAAGGCATCTCCTTGAGCCGGGCCGTGCTGACGCTTCTCCGTCGCGGCGCGGGCCTGGAATCGGGCACGGTAGGATCGTCGCTGGACCATTTGATCGGCACGTGGACGCATGACGAAGCGCTCGAGATGGATCGTGCCCTCCGCGACCTCTCGCATATCGATCGCGGCAAGTGGGCATGACGACAAGATTCCGGTTCGACGTCATCGTTCATACGTTCGTATTCGACCGCGGCCGCCTGCTGTTGCTGCGACGGGCGAACACCGGTTTCCTCGACGGCTACTACTCGCTGCCCGGTGGGCATGTCGAGGCCGGCGAGGAGGTGGCAACGGCGTCCGCGCGCGAGGTTGCGGAAGAGGCGCGCGTAGAGGTCCTGGAAATCGAACCCTGCATCGTCATGCCCTATGGGGACGGCGTCGACTTCCTGTTCGAAGCCAGGCGCTGGCGGGGCACCCCTGAAATCGGCGAGCCAGACCGCTGCGATGATCTTCTCTGGGCCAAGCCGGATCGACTGCCGGAGAAAATCGCTCCCTTTATCGAAAAGGCGCTTGAACTGCGACGAAAGGGCATCTGGTATCACCAGTTCGGGTGATCCGGGAATTCGAGCCATTCGCTCGCCGACGTTCCCGTTCCATTATCACGAGGGCGCCCAAGTTCTACCTGTTCGATGTCGGAGTAGCCGGGCACTTGGGCGGTCGCCGCCTCGAACGCGCGGAGGGTCCGGACTTCGGGCGAGCCCTCGAGCACTTCGTCCTGATGGAATTGCTCGCGTACCGAAGTTATCGGGAAAGGGACTTCCCGATCCGATTTTGGCGAACCAAGTCCGGCCTGGAGGTGGACTTCGTGCTCGGACGAAAGGGCGAAGTCGCCATAGAGGTCAAGGGCGCTCGGGTACGAACAGAGGATCTGCGGGGCCTTCGCGCCTTCGCCGAAGAACACGCTCCCAGATCCGCCACGGCCGTGTGCGCTGAAACTGCTCCCCGCCGCGTGGGCGAAGTGGACGTACTGCCCTGGCGGTCCTTTCTCGAACGGCTGTGAAGCGGCGAGTTCGTCTGAGCTCGCCACATGCGCATCATCGCCCGATGATCGGGGTTCGAGCACGAAGGCCGTTACCCGCCTCGTTCGTCGCCTCGGAGTCGGCACCGGCCCCGCGCAGCAAGGCGATGATCTCCCGATCTTGTTCGACCCGCTTTGCAGCCAGATGCAGCGGCGTGTCGCCGAAGTTGTCGCGGGCATTCGGATCGGCGCCCGCCTGGAGCAACACTTCGATAACGTGCAGGTTCTTGCTCCAGTAAGCAGCGTGATGCAATGGCGTGGCACCGGCGCTGCTCCTCGCTGTCAGGTCGGCACCGGCGTTCAGCAGCGCGACGATGGCTTCCTCATCGGGATTCCACACGGCGGCGTTGTGCAACGGCGTCGCGCCGAAGCGATCTCTGGCATCGATTTCGGCGCCCGCATCAAGGAGCGCGTCAAAGACCGGGGCGGGCTGCGCGTAGGCGGCCCGATGCAGGGGCGTTACACCGTGCGCGTTCCTGGCTGCGGCGTCCGCCCCGACTTCGAGCAGCATGTCTATCGCTGCCGGGTCCGGGCCCATGGCGGCGAAATGCAATGGCGTGTTGCCCATGATCGTAGCAGCCTCCAGATCCGCCCCGGCCTCGATCAGCGCCGCCACGAACGGTCGCCGGGAAGCCGGAAAGTAGAACGCGCGGTGCAACGGCGTTTCGCCGTGCTTGTCGCGGGCATTCGGATCGGCACCCGCCGCCAGTAGCACGTCAAGGTATGCGGACCTGGTTGTGACGTCCTCCGACGTTATGGCCACATGCAGCGGAGCGCGGCCGTCCTGATTCGACCCGTTCGGATCGGCACCGGCTTCCAATAGCGCGGCCACGTGATCCGCGTTCGTGACCCCATACGCGAGGGCGAACAGCAAGGGCGTGTTGCCGCGTTCGTCCACCAGGGTCGCATCGGCCCCGGCGTCGAGCAGCACCCGGGTGATGGCGGGATCGATTGCCGCAGCGAACATCAGCGGCGTCATGCGCCACTCCCCGCGCGCATTTGCGCCGGCACCGACGGCCAGACACACTTCCACGTCCGCGACTGTGGCGTTCTCGAAAAACTCGAAGGTGTTCCATTCCGCACATGCGCCCGGAAGCTCGCGTGGCGTGCCCGCGCAGCCGGGAAGGAGTGCGCAGCCAAGGACGCCGACAAGGGAACGGAAGAGTTGCATGGATGCCTCGATTTGTCAGCAAAGCCAGATAACGCTACCACGGGAGGGCCGGTTGGCAAAAAACATTCAAAAAGGACTTGACACAGCGCATTTTTTTTTTTTCATGATTCTTGTCGGTGCCACGATCAGACGTTGTTCGAGGCGCATAACGGGGGAGGCTGGCCAATGCCTGCCCAAAAAACAACCGACAGCAGGAGATCACAATGAGACTGCTAACCAATGACGAAATGCTTGCCGTATCCGGCGGCCACATCAACGGACAGGACGACCCGACATCATTGAACGGAAACCCTGGCCGCAGTCGCGGGAACCGTGGTGGCCAGAGTCGTCAGAGCGGGATTCAACAAACCGCCCAGAATTGTCAGGATGGGAGCTGGACATACGAAGCTCCCAGAGTCAGCGGAAACGTGAAGGAAGGAGAGATCACCATACAGGGCGCAAAAGCCTCATGCGATAGGGGCAATTCCAACGACAACGGAGGCAAGTCCGGCGGCGGGAACGACAGCGGGAACGACAGCGGGAACGACGACGATTAGCCCGCGCTCGGTCCGAACGTCAAGCATCGCCCGAGCGGGGCGATGCTTGACCCTGTGCCTGTTCGTCATCGTTGCCGGCGCCGGACAGGCGCCTACGCCCGAAGACCTGCTTCGCCAAGTCATTGCTACCTATCGCGTCGGCGATTTCGAGGGCGCGTGGGACCGCTACACAGCGTTTTTCCGGCACCCGGGCCGGAATGAACTCGACTACAGGGAGTTCGTCGACTGCTTCTTCCTTGAACAGTGCCCGGATATCGGCGTGCTGGGGCAGATCATCGGCAAGCCCCGCGCCGAGCCGGCGAATCTGGAGACTTTTTGTCCGCGCCTCAGGAGAGACCCGGAGGACAAAGAACGCATGACGAAGACGGAACGGCGCAACATGTACGACCAGGTCGTGAAGAATGGACTGCGTGACACCTGTCCGGCATGGGCTGCGCGCCAAAGAAAGCAACTGAACGAAGCGCCCATCCCCCCGACCGTCGTTCCGGAAGCCTTGCCGCTGACCTGGCGCGAGCCGCAGGGCGGCGGCTTCATACCGGCCATAGACGTTCTCGCCGGCAGTACGCCGCAACGACCAATCGTGGACACGGGCTCGTCGAGCAGCATCCTCATCATGCCGCTACAAGAGGCGGTGCGCCGCTCGGATCTCGAGCTATCGGACATGCGCCAACGGGCAATCGGCGTATACGCCATGTTCTCGCTGACGATCGCCAAACTTGACCAGCTGAGGCTAGGCGGCACTCTGCATCGGCAAGTCAGATTCGATGTGGAGGACACGGACAAATCCTCGGACGACCATCCGTTTCCACACACATCGCTTGTCGGCATGAACGTCCTGCTGCGGCACGATGCGGTCTGTTTCGCCTGGGACGAGCAGCGCCTTTACCTCGGCGTCCTCGGACCATGCGCGAACGGGGAGGAGCCGTACCAGGCGTGGCTGACCGGTTCCCTGGGTATCCACGTCTCGATACCGGCGCGCGACGGCACCCAACTTCCCGCCGGATTCGACACCGGCGCACTCCACACGAACTGTTCGAAGGACTTCCTCGTCGCGAACGGCGGTGAACTCGCGTTCTCCTTCGGCGATCACCCAGCTTTGGCGGGAGATTGCGTGATCGACGAATCGGTGTTGTTTCCGGGGCTGGACTGGGGATACAAGCAAGTAACCATTCGCATGAACACGTTGCTCCAATTTCAGGCTTTCGGCTGGCAACTCAACCCGGTGCGGGTGTTTTTTGTGCCCCGGAACACAAACCGCGCGACTGCGGAATCACATCTCGGAAACAGGTGACCGACGGTGCTCTCTTCCGGGAGGAGGTCGCCGGGCGCTTCCAGACCGGGCCATGGCAACCTCCGATCCTCTCCAGACCGGTTTCCGGCTACCTGCTCCTGCTGCTTGTCGGGATTGCCTCGGCAGCGCTGATCGGATTCGCCGTCTCGTTCGAGTTCGCGCGCAAGGAACAGGCGCGCGGGCATCTGGCCCCCGTCGGCGGCTGGGCGCGGGTCACGGCGCGTTTTTTCGCGGTCGTGGGCAGCCGCATGGTGGACGCGGGCGTCGAGGTAAAGACGGGGGACGTGCTTTTCGAACTGGCGCCTCCGGACGGCCTCGGAGAAGGGCTCACGGTCGAAGAGAAGCTGGTCGACGAAATCGAAGGCCGGCGCGAAGCGTTGGAAACGGAACTTCGCCTGATCGACTCCCAGTACGAAAACGACCAGAAGCGCCTGCGTCACGAGGGCGACTTCCTGCGAAGCGACCTTGTTCGAGTGAAAAAGGAGATCGACCTGCACGCGTCTCGTCTGGCCATCGCGAGACAGAGACACGATGACGCCCGCCGCCTGCAAGAGGCCGGGGCCCTGTCTTCGACGGACCTCATGCTTCTGCTGGACGATGTGCGGTCGAGAGAACTGCCACTGTCCGAGAAAAGGGGCGCGGCGCAGCACCTGCGCTCATCGCTTGTGGACATGGAGGACCGCCTGGAGCAACTGCGGTTGGATGCCGATTTGCGCCGAGCGGGTGTTCGGGAGCAGATTCACGCGCTCGCAATGGAAGAGTCCCGGATTCGCGGCGCGGGCGCCGCGCGCGTGCTGGCCCCGCGAGACGGCGTCGTGGCTTCAGTCCGGGTGCGGGCGGGAGACCGGGTCCAGCCCGGACAGACGCTGCTCGACATCCTTCCGGACGACGGACGACTGCTGGCGCGGCTGTTCGCGCCGTCGACGGCGATGGGCATGGTTGAGGTTGGACAGGACGTGCGGGTCTACCTCGACGCGTTCCCGCACGAGCGCCACGGCGCCCAGGCCGGCCGCGTGTCGGCAGTATCCGAGTCCACGCTCGCGCCCGGCGAGGCGCCGTTCGGCCACGATCCCGCATTGCCCCTGTTTCAGGTCGACGTCGCGTTCCCGAACGGATTCGACCTGACGCCCGAACAGGTCGGCGCGCTGCGTCCCGGGATGACAGTCACGGCCGATCTCGTGCGCGATCGCCGAACGCTCGTCGACTGGGTGCTCGAACCCGTCCGGGGCACGGTCGGGCGTCTTTGATGGCGACAGCGTCCCGGACACAGGGATTCATCTGAGGTGCGGCTGCCCGTTATCCTGCAGGCCGACCGGGCCGAATGCGGATTGGCGTGCCTCGCCATGGTGGCGGCCTGGCACGGCTACAAGGCGACATTGCGGGAATACCGCGCGAAGTTTCGACTCTCCCAGCGCGGCATGACGCTCCACCGCATGCGGGACTGCGCCGAGGAGATCGGGCTCGGATCGCGCGCCGTCAGGGTCGATCTCGAAGAGCTGCCCCAGATTCGAACGCCCGCCATCCTGCATTGGGATCTCGACCATTTCGTCGTCCTCAAGTCCACTCATAGGCGAGGCGCCACCATCGTCGACCCGGCATTTGGCCTGCGCCGCCTGCCTCTGAAGGAGATAAGCCGCCGCTTTACGGGCGTGGCGCTGGAACTTTCCCCGACGCCTTCCTTCACATCCAAGAAGGATGCTGAAACCGTCAAGCTTTCCTCGTTTCTCTCCGTTTTTCGCGGTCTCGGCAAGCAACTCGGGGTCGTGTTCGCGATGACGCTCATGTTGCAGGCGTTCGCCCTGCTCATGCCGCTCAATACGCAGTTCACTGTGGATCAGGGAATTCGCCAGGGGGACATGAATATCGTGGTGGTCCTGGCGGTGGGGTTCGGTCTAGTTTTCGCCATTTCCGCGATCACGGCCTACATCAGATCACTTCTGGTGCTGTATGTCGGCAATTCTTCTGCCTTCCGCATGGTGAGCGGACTGGCGTACCACATGATGCGCCTTCCCGACTCGTGGTTCTCGGCCCGACACACGGGAGACGTCCTGTCCAGGTTCGGCTCAACCACGCCAATTCGGCAATTCCTCATGACGGGTGGCTTTTCGATGCTGGTGGATGCGCTGCTGGCGATCGGTGCGCTGGGCATTCTGTTGGCGTATTCGTGGCAAATGACCGTTGCGATCTGCGCGTTCGTTGTCGCCTTCGCCGGGCTCAACGCGGCAACGTACAGGCCGCTTCGCAACCTGACCCACGAGTCCATCGCGGCGGGCGCGCTCGAGAATTCGAGCTTCATCGAGAACATCGAACGGCACCGTGCCATCAAGCTGCTCGGCGCCGAGGCTCTCCGGGAAAACGCATGGGGCGAACGCTACGTCGAGTCGATCAACGCGAGCGCCCGACTCGGGCGCTTCGGTGCCCACGTTGGGCTGGCAGGCGATCTGATCGGCGGCATGGAGAGCGTCGCAATCCTTCTGCTGGGTGCGCAAAAAGTGATCGTTGGTGAGTTCACGTTAGGCATGCTATTCGCATTCCTCTCCTACGGGGCGATGTTCTCCGGACGAACCCACTCTCTGATCGCCTCGTTGGTTGGACTGCGAATGTTGCGGCTGCACCAGGAGCGCATCGCGGACATCGGCCTCGAATCCCGGGAAATACCAGCAGAGAATCGGGGCATTCGGCACGACCTGGCCGGCAGCGTCGAGATCCGGGCACTGTCTTTCTCGTACAACGACGAAGAAGGTGTCGTATTCGACAAGCTGGATCTGGCGGTGTCGCCGGGCGAGTTCATTGCCGTTGAAGGCGAGTCGGGGGGAGGCAAATCCACTCTCATCAAACTGCTGTGCAAGCTGCTCGCGCCCTCTGAAGGCCAGATTCTCATCGACAAGATTGATCTTGCGCGGTTGGACACTGTCTTTTATCGGCAGCAACTGGGCGTCGTGATGCAGGACGACGACCTGTTTTCCGGTTCGCTCATCGAGAATATCGCCATCGACACAGGGAGTCCCGATATGGAGCGGATCGAGTGGGCGGCGCGTATGGCGTGCATTCATGATGACATCGAGCGCATGCCGATGCAGTACTTGACTCTAGTTGGCCACATGGGGTCGACGCTGTCAGGCGGTCAGCGCCAACGGGTCATGATCGCGCGGGCGATCTATCGACAACCCCGGTTGCTCCTGCTCGACGAAGGAACCGCCCACCTCAATGACCGGCTCCAGCAACAAGTGCTGACCAACCTGATGAATCTCGATGCCACCATCATCGCCGTGACACACGATGCCCGCGTGGCCGAGCGCGCGGCAAGGACGGTTGAACTTCCTTCCTTGAGGCGCAATCGCGCATAGCCATGAATATCCGCGCGGACGCGCCAAGAATAGCCGTTCAAGGAGCGCATCGCGCCGCCCGCGATCAGAATGCGTAGCGCAACCGACCGTACATGAGCCGACCGTTGTAGCCGGCGGGCGAGTAGCGCGGGTACAGCCGGCCCGAACTCGGCGAACGGACCGCCTCGTCCGGATAGGCATCGAGCACATTGTCGGCCCCGATCACCACCGCGAGACCCGCATCGAACGCGTATTTCGCCGACACGTCCAGGTACTGGTATCCGTCGTGGTAGTGGTTGTCGTCGGAGTCGAACCAACTGCCGAAATAGTTGAGGCGGGCGCCAAGGTCCCAGGCACCCGTCGCATGGCTCACCGCCAGGCTGACCCGGGACCCCGATGAGCCCCGCTCGATCGACGCTACCCGGCTCGCGGTCGACGCCTGCTCCAGTTCCTCGATGCCGGTCAGGGTGCGGTTGAACCCGGCCAGCAGGTTCGTGACCCCGAGGTCCGTGTCGAAGCTCCGGGTCAGCACGATGTCCAGGCCGGTGGTCCGGGTGTCGTAGTCGTTGGTGAAGTAGCGGATCCGGTTGAAGTCCTCCGCCGCCGCAACCCCCGCCGCCATCAGGTCCGCGCGAATCGCGTCGGTCACGTCGAGGTTGTCGGATAGAGCGATGCGATCCGCAAGGTCGATGCGGAACAGGTCTACGGTCAGATCGAGGCCAGCGTCGGTCTGGACCAGGAACCCAAGCGTGAAGTTGTTGGAGCTTTCCGCATCGAGCGGCGCACCGCCCAGGGCCAGCGCCACCGGGTTGGTGGAAGCTACCGTTCCCTGCTCCCGAAACACGCCGGTGGCGGAGTCCACCACGGTCGACAGGTTGTTGGCGTTCTGTTGCCCGGGCGTGGGCGCGCGGAATCCGGAACCGACGGACGCCCGCAGCGCCACGAGGTCGTTCATCTGCAGGCGGCCCGCGATCTTGAAGTTGGTGACGGCGCCGAAGTCGTCGAAGTCCTCCCAGCGCAGCGCACCGCCAAGACGCAGGCGGTCGTTCACGTCCGCCTCGAGGTCGACATAGGCCGCGATGTTGGCCCGGTCCCATTCCCCGGCGCTCGCGGGATTGAAACCGCCGAAGCCGTTCGAGCGGGCGGAGAAGCCGTCTGCGCCGAACGGTCCCGTATCCCAGGAGAGCGGCTCGCCCATGACGATCTTGAATCCCTCGTCCCGCCACTCGAAGCCGGCGGCCACGTTGAGGTCGGATGCCAGGCCCACGTCCATGGCATGGGTCAGGTCGATGTTGAAGTTGGTTTCCGTCTGCGCGTTCGCGCCGATGTCGAAGGAGCGCGGCGTCGCGGGGCCGTAGGAGGCGTTGACCGTCTCATGGATGAAGAAGTCCAGGTTGTTTCGACCGTAGCTGACCGAAATGTCGTAGGTCAGGCCATTGTCCAGTGCGCCGGTGAACCCGCCCACGGCCGACATGTCGGTCATGCCGGCGCCGAACGCCGGCGTGAACCCTTCCGGCAGGATTTCCGCGAACGCGAAACATGCATCGTCCGCGCGGAGCAGGTCCCGGACCGTCACCACGTTTTCCGGCGTGGCGTCGTAGTCGTACATGGCCTTGCACGCCGGGCCGCCGCCGATCAGGATCCTGCCGCCGCTGACGTAGACGCCGGAGCGGCCCTGGGGAGAGCGATAGAAGAACGCGGTGGTGATGTCGCGGGTGGTGTAGTTGCCGAACGCGTAGCCGCGCACGCCATTGTCGAGTTCAAAGCCGGTGTTGAGGAAAGCCTTCACGCCGCCTTCGACTTCCGCGTCGCCCCACGGCTTGGCGGGGTTGGCCACCGAGACGCCCACGCCCTGCATGGCCACCGCATCCGGATGCTGCACGCTGCGGTCGGTAGACGCCGAAGTCGTGTACTCGAGACTCAGGTTCGCAAAGCCCGCCGTGCCGACGCCGAAGCCCCGGTTGGCCGAAATCACCATCACGTCCTCCGAGGTGTCCTCGGTGTGAAATCCGTACTTGGCCTCGAGGCTGCCGCCTTCGTCGTCGTCTCTCAGCACGAAGTTCACGACGCCGGCGATGGCGTCGGAGCCATATTGCGCCGCCGCGCCGTCACGGAGCACCTCGACACGCTTGATGGCGGCCGCGGGGATGGCGGAAATGTCCGGACCTTGGGCGCCGTCGGAGGCGCCGTTGGAGATCCACTGAATGACAGCGCCGCGATGGCGGCGCTTGTTGTTCACCAGCACCAGCGTGTGGTCCGGCGCCAGTCCGCGCAGGTTGACCGGACGCAAAAGGGCCGCAGCGTCCCGGGACGGGTTGGTGCTGACGTGGAAGGAGGGAATCGTGGTGCGCAGCAGGTTAGACATGTCCCCGCTGCCCTGTCCCAGGAGCGCCTCGGCATCGATGGCGTCCACCGGCACCGGCGCGTCGGTGGCGGTTCGCGGTGCGGCCCGGGTGCCGACCACGACGACGGTCTCAAGCCGGGCTTCGGATTGTTCCGCCTCTTCGGCCTGCACGGCTCCGTGCGCAAGCGCCAATGCGGCGATGCAAAGGCTGCGGCAACAGATCGACGGTGATTTCATGGAGATGACTCGCTAACGGTAGGACTGTCGGGCTCTTGGAACAAAAGAACCTCCCGGTGTTCCCAAGCCAGATGCGGATCCAGCATCGTCGGGACAACGCGGCGGCTCGCGGCAAGTATATGTCCAGAACGGGGTCGGCGGGCCCGGCTCGTCGTCCAGGGTTCCTGTATCACCGATTCCGCCAAGTCGATAGAATTTCCGCCGCTCTGGGACGATGGAGGCGGCAATGGCGGACACGGTGAGGATCGCGGTGACGGGAGCGGCGGGCCAGATCGGCTACGCGCTCGTCTTTCGGATCGCGTCGGGGCAGTTGCTCGGCGAGGATACGCCCGTCGAACTGCGACTGCTCGAGATTCCGCCCGCGATGGACGCCGTCAGGGGCGTCATCATGGAAGTGGAGGATTGCGCGTTTCCCCTGCTCGCCGGGATCACGGCCACCGACGATCCCAACGTCGCCTTCGACGGCGCGGACATCGCCGTCCTCGTCGGCGCGAGGCCGCGTACGGCGGGCATGGAGCGCGGCGACCTGCTTGCAGCGAACGCGGCGATCTTCTCCGCCCAGGGCGCGGCACTGAACGAACACGCGTCGCGGGACGCGAAGGTGCTGGTCGTCGGCAACCCGGCGAACACCAACTGCCTGATCGCGCAACGCAACGCGCCGGATCTCGATCCGCGCAACTTCACCGCCATGATGCGCCTCGACCACAACCGCGCCAAGGCGCAACTCGCGGCAAAGACGGGCGCACATGTCGATGCCGTGCGCGGACTCGCAGTCTGGGGCAATCACTCGGCAACGCAGTACCCCGACCTCCACCACACGACCGTCGCCGGGAAGTCCGCAATGGAACTGGTCGACCAGGCCTGGTATGTGAACGAGTTCATTCCAACTGTGCAGCAGCGCGGCGCGGCCATCATTGCGGCGCGCGGCGCCTCCAGCGCCGCGTCCGCCGCCAACGCGATCGTCGGGCATATCGGCGACTGGATCCACGGAGCGGACGATGTCGTCAGCATGGGAGTTTATTCGGACGGCAGCTACGGCATCGAAGCGGGGCTGATCTATTCGTTCCCCGTCCGCTGCGCCGACGGCGACTGGCAAGTCATCGACGGCCTCGACATCAGCGACTTCAGCCGCGAGAAGATGCGGGCAACCGAAGCCGAACTGCAGGAGGAACGCGCCGCCGTCGCGCACCTGCTTCCTGATCACCCATGACCCTGCGCCTTGTGTCGGCATTTGCGTGCAACCGATCCGCATGGGGCGTTGGGCAATGTCTGCGAGCAGTCGCCTACGCGGCGCTCGTCTTCCTGGGCCCCGCAAGCGCGGTCGCCGCCGACGCGGACAGCGCGGCGCCCTCCAACACCGCTTCCGTCGGCCATCCGACGTTCCTGAGCCCCCACGCGCGCCCGCTGGCGATCAGCGGCGGCTTCCTGTACGTCGTCAACACACCCGCGAACACCGTCGACGTCATCGACACGTCCCGCCGGTCCGTGGCGGCGCGCATTTCCGTGGGCATCGAGCCCGTGAGCGTCGCGGTCCGCCCGGACGGAACCGAGATCTGGGTCGCCAACCACGTCTCGGACTCGATCAGCGTCATCGACGCGGACCTTGGCAGCGCCAGCTATCTCCATGTCGTCGCGACGATACAGGATGTCGACCCCGCCACCTTCGCCACCCGATTCGACGAGCCGGCGGGCATCGCCTTCGCGAACGACGCCAAGGCCTACGTCGCCCTGTCCCCCGACAATCGGGTAGCGATCATCGACGTGGCCAACAGGACGGTCACCGGCCATCTGCGGATCCGCGCACAGGATCCCCGCGCCATCGCCGTGCGAGACGGCCGGTTGTACGTCATTCCCTTCGAATCCAACAACCAAAGCCAGCTCTCCGGCTGTCTCGCCGCCAACATCGACGGCGATACCTGTACGTTCGACGCGGTGGAGCATGTCTTCACGAACAACAACGTTCTCTCCGCCGGCTACGACGCCGACATCGTCAAGAACCCGGGCCTGCCCGACCGCGACCTCTTCGTGTTCGACACGAACACCGACGAATTGATCGATACGGTGACCGGGATCGGCACGCTGCTCTACGGCCTCGCGGTGGACAGCGCGGGCAACGTGTTCATCGCGCAGACCGATGCCCGCAACGTCGCCAACGGGCGCGCCGGCACGCAAGGACACGGCTTGGCGGAAATGGAGAATCGCGCCTTCCTCAACCAGATCACGCGGGTGGCGTGTACCTCCGAAGGCTGTTCCGGCCCCGAACGGTTCGACCTCGAGCCGCTGCCGCCGGACCAGCCCGCCGAAGGCATGGCACTGGCCACGCCCTTCGGCATCCAGGTCAGCGGCGACGACTCCACCCTGGTCGTCACGGCCGCCGGTTCGGACAAGGTCTTCACGCTGGACGCCGAGACCGGTGATGTGCTCGGCCGCGTTGCCGTGGAGGCGGTGCCGCGAGGGATCGCGCTGGTCTCCGACGCGGATGGAGCGCCCAGCGAGGCGTGGATCCTGAACGCCGTCGCCAACACCGTGTCGCTGCTGGACGTGTCCGCGACGAGCCACCCGACACTGATCGCCACGATCCCGCTGGAAGACCCGACCGATCCGGAGATCAAGCAGGGCCGCATCGCCTTCAACGACGCGGACGCTTCCTCGACGGGGACGTTTTCCTGCGAGAGTTGTCATCCCGACGGACACACCGATCAGCTCCTCTGGGTGCTCGCCACGCCGCCCTGCGATGTCAAGGGATGCACGCAGATTCCGCCACGGTTGACGATGCCGGTGCGGGGTCTCCGAGACACGGCACCGTACCACTGGGACGGTATCCCCGGCGATCCGTACGGCGGCAACAACACCGCCTCGATCAACGACGATGTCGAGTCGAACTGCGGCGACCCGCAGAGTTGCACCCGGTTTCTCGTCGACAGCACGATGCGCTCGACGATGTGCGACCAAGGCGATTGCCCGACCAACGACGAGGACAAGCCAGGGCTGCTTGGAGCCGCCGACCGGCAGGCGCTGGCGCGATTCATTCTCGGCATCCCCTACCCGCCCGCGCCCGGGCGTCCCGTCGACAACGGGCTGACCGACCAGGCGCGCGACGGCTTCTTCGAGTTCAGCTTCATCAACGACAACGGCGAGGCGACGGGCGCACAGACGTGCGGCGCCTGCCACCGGCCGCCGTTCTGGGTCAGCACCAACACGCCCGGCACCGGCATGGACGCGCCCACCTGGCGCGGCGCCTACGACCGCTGGACGATGCTCCCCCAAGGCCGACTCAACATCATCGACCTCATGAGGATCGTCCGCATGGACGACACGTTTCCCGAAAGGGACATGTGGATTCTGGCCGGCGCGTCGCCGGACATCTGGCAGATGGTGCGACAGGGAAGCACCGGGTTCCACGGCGCGTTCGCACGACAGGTGACGCTGAACGCGGACACGGCGCTCCGGGGCGAGACCAGGGCGACGCTCAAGCGGCTCGAAAAGGCAGCCCGCGACGGCGCCATCGTACTGCGGGGAGAAGGCATGCGCACCGACGCCGACGGCAACGCGCGACGCGTCGTCATCGAGCACCGGAACGGCCGCTACGAAGCCGTCGGAGAACACGGCGTCTACGGAAGCCACCGCCTGCGCCGGAACGCCGCCGATGGCAACATGGTCGTCACGCTGACCGGCTACGCCGGCCCGGGGGTCGGCGTGGACCACCTGCAACCCGCCTTGTGGCCGGTGGCGCCCATCCAGGCACAGACCCGCGATGTCGAAATCCCGTTTCTGACCGACGCCTCGACCCTGCGCATCAATGCCAGGCACGTCGATCCGAACGCGTCCGTCTTCGTGGACGGGCACCGCGTGCGCGGCAGCCTGCGCTGCGAGGTCGGAACAATGCCGGACTGCGATGACGAGATCCTGCTCGTAACGTTCGCCGACAACCCCGAACCCGGCGGCCTCCACTTCCTGCAGCTACAGAATCCGAAGGGCCTCTTCAGCAATGACATGATGTTCTTTTCCGAGCAGTCGGCGTTGCCGCCTCGGCCGGGCAACCTGATCGCGAGCGGGGGCGCGTTCACGCAAGGGCAGTTCGAAAACAACTGGAACACGGTCGAACTGGTCGCGAATTTCATCGGCGAGCGCAACGGCGCTGTCTATGTCGACATCCGCACCGCCCACCGCGACCCCTGGCGAGCGCAGATCAGCCATGCCGTGATGGTGCTCGCAGGGCAGCGATACACCCTGTGCTACCGCGCGCGGTCCCGGGGCGCGCCGCGCTTCATCACCGCCTACGTGGACACCCACCTCGATAACTGGCGCAACTTGAGCGGCGGTCACCATCGGGCGAACCTCTCCGCAATCTGGAAGTTGTTCAGCCACACCCTCACGATCCCCGAGACGGACCTGAAGGCACGCGTGGCGTTCGACTTCGCGCAAAGCGCCATCGACGTGCAGATCGACGACATCGGGCTGTACGAGGGGGATGTCTGCGGTACGCCCTGAGGACAAGTGGGACGCGAGTGCCTCCCGACCCCCACAGCGCCGGTCAACTCGTCGGCTCTCCGCATGAAATCCTCCGCCCCTCCGACGCCGTTTCCGCCCCCGCCCAAACGGGAAAGCGCATGGAACCAGGGACAGCGGCGACAGGGCTAGTCAAGGCAGGTGAATTCCGACTCGGTTAGTAACGCCTCGCCGTCCGGTCCCTTCGCAAAGACCACGCGCACGCTCTCAAGTTCGCCGACACCGCAAGTCTCCACCGCTTGCGCCGCCACGGCCAGACTGCATCAGACAGCCGAAGGCTTTGGGACTGTCAGCCCATCATCTGCCGCCAGGTATCGATGTCCTTGACGGCAAGATAGGGATTCTGCCCCTTCGACTCGGCCAGCGTCGCGTTCGGCACGGCGCTGTAGTTGTGTCCGGGCAGGAGCAACGTATCGTCCGGCAGGGACTTCAGCCGCTGCAGGCTGTGGTACATCTCGTCCGGGTCCGAGCCCGGAAGATCGACGCGCCCGCAGCCGTTGATGAAGAGCGTATCGCCGGATACAAGGGTGCTCCTGATGCGGAAGCACTGCGAGCCGGGCGTGTGTCCGGGCGTATGCAGGAACTCCACTTCGACGACACCGATCTTCAGGGTATCCCCGGAGTCGACGCGGACCATGTCCGACTCGGATATGTCCGTGACCTTTTTGACGCCGTCCGCCTCGTGCCTGTGCGCGTATATCTTCACCGGCGATTTCTCGAGCAACTCCGCGACGCCGGCAATGTTGTGCCCGCGCATGCCGCCGCCGATGTGGTCCGGGTGATAGTGGGTCGCGAGCGCCGCGACGAGCTTGTAGTCGCGCTCCGCGAGATGGCGCAATAGCCCGTCGATGTCCCAGGCGGGGTCCACGATCGCCACCTCGCGGGTGCTGCGCGAGCCGACGACATAGGTGAAATTCGCCATGGGCCCGATTTCTATCTGCTCGATGACGAGTTCGTTTTCCTCTTCGCGCATGTGCCGCTCCTGCCCGAAACGGCAACCATAGCACTGCCATGGAACAAACGATTCCGGGAGCATCGGCGACCGGGAGCGGTTGTTGCATGGTCGACGAGCGGGGCCGGGCCAGAGCCCTCAGCCGGGGAGCGCGAGGGGAAACCCCTCGCAAGAAGAAAACCGAAGCCGACAGGCACCGGCTGGGGCACCGCCACGGCAAAAGTCCTGCCGCGTGTCAGATGCTGGCGAGTTGTCCGGCCATCAAATGGCCTTATAGTGGAGTCGTGATGACACGCAAGACACTCGCCGTCCTCGCGGCGGTCGTACTCGTGGCCCAGGGAGTTGCCGCGGCGGTACAGGCCGGAGACGTCCCGCCTCCCCGCCTCGGATCGGACCGGAACGGCGACCGCGTCAACCTTGAAGAGATGGCCGGCAAGATTGTCGTCATATCCTTCTGGGCGACTTGGTGTCCGCCGTGCCGCAAGGAACTGCCTGTCCTCGAGGCCATCCACAACTCCGTCGGCGAGGACCGGCTGGAGGTCATTGCCGTCAACACGGAGGACTCGCGAACGTACCGCGGGGCGCTCCGGCGGCTCAAGGACTATCGGATGACCCTCGTCCACGACCGACGTGGCATACTCCAGCGCCAGTACGGCGTCGATGGATTGCCGCACATGGTGATCGTCGGGGTCCGCGGCAAGGTCGTTTCCGTCAAGCGGGGGTACAACGAGGACATGGTGATCCCGATCGTCGACGAACTGAACAGCCTGCTGCGGGCACAGGCCAGGGTGCGCATCCAGGAGAACTGACATGAACTACGCGTGGACAGAGAGTCCAGTCGGCAGACTGCTGTTGGCCGGCGCCGACGCGCTATCGCTGATCGCGTTTGTGCGCCGCTCGAACGGCAACGCGCCGGAAGCGGATTGGAAACCGTCGGATGCGCCGTTCCTGCGCCAGGCCGCCCTGCAGCTCGAAGAGTATTTCCGGGGTGCCCGGCGCCAGTTCGACCTCGACGTCAAGCCGGCCGGCACGCCGTTTCAACTCGAGGTGCTCGACGCGCTGGCGACCATTCCCTACGGGGAGACGCGCAGCTACGGCGAAATCGCGACGCAGATCGGAAGGCCCGGAGCGGTGCGAGCCGTGGGCGCCGCCAACGGCCGCAATCCGCTGCCGGTCGTGTTGCCCTGTCATCGGGTCATCGGCGCCGACGGCAGCCTGACCGGTTTCGGCGGAGGACTCGAGACGAAGCGCTATCTGCTGGACCTCGAGGGCGCCCGCTACTGATGTTCGCGCCGAGGCGGCCGCTTGTCGGGATGCTTCGAGCGCCAATCAAGCATTTTCGCCATCTTGCGCCGTTCGTCGGGGGTGAGTCTCACAGCGACCGTGACCAGTTTTCCGTGGCTCAGCGCTTGGCTTTCCTCCAAGCGGCGGCGGAACTCGGCCAGGGCGGCTGACAACGCCTCCTGATCAAAGGGTTCCGCCTCGAAGGCCGCGCGGATACCGCGCTGGGAACGACGCAGCTCGCGAAGAATGCGTCTGAGCTCCCTGCGGGTCTCGATACCCTGGCTCACCTCGCGCCGACGCTCCTCGTCGAGGAATCCCAGTTGCGGCATTTCCGGCGCCGCGCCCATCCCGCCCCTGAAACCGACGTCGCCCGACATGCGGCCGGCAATGAAGCCCGCCAGCAGCAGGTTGACAACGACCGAGACGGTCAGCGCTCCGATGAGCCATTTGCCAAGCAATTCAGAGGCCCTCTTCGCTGCCGGCCCCATTCACTTCTTCGATCTCGGAGAAAGCGATGACCGCTACGGCCTCCTCGAGGCTATGCGTCTCTGGATAGGTGAAGCCGAGCGTGAAACCCACCGCAAGCGGCGCCGCCGCAAGGGCGATGGGCCGCCACAACGGACCGACGAGCCAGGACACGAGATCCATCGGGTCTTTTCGGGAATGCGCGTTCGCAAGGATCCGTTGCCTTAGCCCGATCGGTTCCGGCACCACCAACGTCTCGCTGAGCAATGCATCGAACGCGCGCGCGGCCTCGAGTTGCCGCCCGCCGGGGTCGGTTTTCGCAAACGCCTGTCCGGCCGCCCGGCCCTCCCGCGGCCAGTCATCGAGATTCGCGCCGTAGCGGTCGAGGCGTTCCGCAAACTCTTCGTTGGTCATCACGCTCCCTCCAGGTTCATATAATTCTGTAGCCGCGTCTTCAGCGTTCGCCTCGCGCGCGCGATCAACGACTCCAGCGCATGTACCGAAACGCCGATTATCTCCGCCGCCTCCCGGTTGGATCGGCCCTGGAGCTGGCACAACACCAGCGCGGACCGCTGCCGTTCGGGAAGCGCCGCGATACCCGCGTGAACCGCTCTGCGACGTTCTTCCGCCGCGCTCAGTTCGTCCGCGGTCGGCGCGCCATCGGCCATGGCATCGATTTTTGTATCCACCGTATCCCGCCGCTTGCGAAACGCGTCCACGCACAGGTTGTGGGCGATCCGATGCAGCCAGGTCGTGAAGCGGACGCGACCCGGCTGGAAGGTTCGCGCCCGGCGCCAAACGCGCAGGAATGTCTCCTGCGCGATGTCCTCCGCATCCGCCCGATTGTTCGTCATGCGGAAGATGTAGGCGTGAACCCTGTCGAGATGCCGGTCCAGCAGGCGCGTGTACGCCTGCTGGTCTCCGGTCTGGACTAGACGCATCAGTTCTTCGTCCGATACCTCGTCCAAAACGACTATTCGGTCTTGTCCGCATCCGCGTCGCCGGCTTTCCTGCCCTTGCGCCAGCCGCGCTTCTTCTTCCCCTCTCCGGAAGCCTGTTCCTTGCGCAGGGCGCGCATTTCCTCGCGGCTGATCTTGCCGTCCCCGTCCGCATCGGCTGTCTCAAGCCGGGCGATCCTCGGTGACATCTCGCTCGCGGTCAGAACACCATCTCCGTCGGCATCGATGCGATCAAAGGCGCGCCGCTGCGCGACGGAACGCGCGGCTTCGGGAAGCTGCCCGAACTCCTCCTTCGACAGCTTGCCATCCGCATCGCCGTCCGCCGCGTCGAATACCTTTTCGCTCATCATGCCCCGCGCTTCCCGGCGTTGCTCCCGCATGCCTTCGCGCTTGCGTTTGCGCATCTCCTTGCCCCTGCGCTCTCGAGCCTCGCGCCAACGCCTGCCTTCTCCGCGCGCTTCTCCGCGGGCCATCCCCGCGGCCGCGAATTCCTCGGGCGTCACCTTGCCGTCGCCGTCCGCATCCACTTTCGCGAACCGCTCGCCGGCGGCGGCCTTCAATTCCGCGATATCCATGGAGCGATCCATCTTCTTCCTGTCCGAATCATCCCCGGCCAGTGCGGTAAACGCGGCCAGCGTTACGCAAATGCCGACAACCAGGCCAACCGAAACCACCTGTCCTTGCACGCTCTTATCTCCTTGCACGTCCTTTTCCTTTTTGGTGCTGAGTACGCCTATGTGTACGCAGTCGCCCGCATTTCCCGTCGGCCCGGAGCATCATGCCGCGCGCGTCACATCGTCGATGGCGCCCGAGAGCGCATCGATCATCTGGTCGACATGGTTCGCGTCAATGGTGAACGGGGGTCCCAGCACGATTACGTCCCGCACCTCGCCCGTGCCGCCCCCGTAGAAAAATACACCGCGTTCCAGCGCCGAATTGACTACCCGGGCGGTGACGTTGGCTTCTTTCGGGAACCGTTCGAGCGTGACGCGGTCCTTCACGACCTCGACCCCGATCAACAGGCCGCGCCCGCGCACCTCGGCAACGCGCGGATGATTCGACAACGCGGCCGACAGGCCGTTCTGGAGTTCGTCGCCCATCCTGGCGGCGCGCGCGACCAAATCTTCGCGCGTCATGATCTCCAGTACCTTGTCGGCGGCGGCGCACGCGCCCGAATGCGCGGCGAAGGTGTGAAACATGACGGTCATGCCCTCGTCGGCCAGGGGTGCCACGACGGCGTCGGTGGCGAATATGCCCGTGAGGGGCGCGTAGCCGCCGGTCAGCCCCTTGCCGGAGACGAAGATGTCCGGCGCTACCGGCCAGTGCTGGTGGCCGAACGCCAGCCCCGTGCGACCGAAACCGGTCATCACTTCGTCGGCGATCAGCAAGATATCGTTCTCGTCGCAGATGCGGCGCACGGCCGGCCAATAGGTGTCCGGCGGCACGACGGCGCCGCCGCTGGCGCCGATAATGGGCTCCCCGACGAATGCGGCGATGCGCTCCGGGCCTTCGCGCTCGATCGTGCGCTCGAAGGCGTCGACATAGTAGCTTGCGGGATCGCCGCCGGGGCACCGCAGGGGATCCGGCGTCGGCGACGAAGGATATTCCGGCAACGCGTGGGCCAGGCCGAACCGGCGCGCTTCGTGTCCGCCGACCCCGGTCGTCGCCAGGGTCGTGCCGTGATAGGACACGGAGTGGCCCACGATCTTGGACTTTTCCGGTCGTCCGCGTGCGTAGTGGTATTGCAACGCGACCTTCATGGCCGTCTCGACGCCTTCCGAACCGCCGCAGGTGAGATGCGTGTGCGTGAATTCCACCGGCAGCCAGTCCGCCGCAAGGCGATCCATCAGCCGTTCACGCGTCGGCGTGAGCCACGGCGGAATGACATAACCTTCCCGCCGGGTCGCCTCGGCGACCGCCTCAACGACCTCCGCCCGTCCGTGACCGATATTCGTCACGATGGCCCCGCCCGCGGCGTCCAGAATGCGGTGCCCGTCCATGTGCAGGTAGGCTCCCTCGGCTCGCTCTACCTTGCGTGAAAGGGTCCACGGAATAATGGGATAGGAACTGCTCACGGTCTTTATCGCGCCATCCGGGTTAACGGGGACTACTCTCGTTCGTCATAATAGCGCGGCGACGCAAACTTGGACGAGATCGGCGAAGCGGATGTCCTTGGCAGAAGGAGTCGCGTTCGATCGCAACAGGCGGCTCCATTGAAATTTGGCGTATTGCAGTTCTTTAGCTGGCCCGGACGGCGTTTCCCGCTGCCCACGGTGTACGAGCGCGCTCTCGACCGCATTCGCATCATGGAGACGACCGGATATGACGCCGTGTGGCTCGCGGAACACCATTTCTCGACCTACAGCGTGTGTCCATCCGTGCACCTCATGGGCATGCACGTGGCCGGCATCACGCGGAACCTGAGAATCGGCACAGGCGTTTCTCTAGCCGCGTTCTACGACCCCGTGCGCCTGGCCGAAGAGGTAGCGCTACTCGATGTCCTCTCCGGCGGCCGCGTGAACTGGGGGGCGGGCAGAGGCTTCGACAGGAAGGAGTTCGAAGTCTTCGGCGTGGAGCCGGAGGATTCGTATCCGCGCTTTCGCGAGAACGTCGACATCGTCTTGCGCGCGTGGCGCGAAGATCGTCTCAGCTACGACGGGCAGTTCCATCGGTACCGGGACGTCGAGGTGCTCCCGAAACCGCTGCAGAAGCCGCATCCGCCGGTGTGGATCGCCTCCAGCTCGCCGGAGGCGATCTCGTGGTCCGCGAGCGAAGGGCACGCGATCCTGATGGACCCGCACTCGTCCCACGAGGAACTGGCGGAGAAGTACCGCGCATATCGGCGCGGACTCGCCGAGCACGGCCGCCGCAACGACCAGGACACGCCCATGGCGCGTCTTGTGGCCATCGGCAAGACCGATGCCGAGGGCAGGGAAGTCGCGCGGGCGGGCGCGCGCTGGACCGTGGGCTCATATGCGAAAGGTCGCCGGGTAGAATACGCCGACCCGGTGGAGCGCTATGTCGACCAGGTCATCGTTCACGGCTCCCCCGGCCGGATCATCGACGAACTGAGGCGATTGGAGGAGGAACTGCCGCTCAAATACCTGCTCGCCGCGCCGCTCAGCCACGCGTCGTTCATGCGGCTGACCGACGAAGTGATCCCGGCGCTCGCCTGACTTCGTGGACAGTGGCGATTGAGCAAGAGTCGAGGACCAATACGACACTAGAGAGAAACGATTTGACACAGACAACCTTCACCCGACGTCTTCATGTCCCGCTGCGCGGACGCAGTATGACCTTTGCCTGCCACGCCGCCCTGCTGGTGCTTGCCGCCACCGCGCTTTCGGGTTGCGTCACGAGTCCCGGAGGACGCGCCCAACTGATGGTGATCTCGCCCGAAGCCGCCATCGTGGAATCGCGCAGGGCCTACATCAGCACGGTGCAGAAGCTGTCTCGCGAGGACCGCCTGCTGAACGATCCGCTGCTCGCGGATCGCCTGCGGACAGTCACCGGACGCGTCGCGGGAGAGGCGGTGGCGCGCTACCCGCACACGGCCGGCTGGCAGTGGAGCGTGGCTCTCATCGACGAGCCGGAGACCGTCAACGCCTGGTGCATGGCGGGCGGCAGGATGGCGGTCTATAGCGGCCTGTTCGAACGACTCGACCCCACCGACGATGAACTCGCCCAGATCATGAGCCACGAGATATCGCATGCCATCGCCAACCACACCGCCGAACGCATGTCCATCGCGCTGGTCACCGCCGTGGGCCTGATCGCGGCAGATACGATCCTCGACGCAGAGGACCGCGATCTCTCGCGTGCCGCGCTCGCGGCGAATCTCGCCATCAGTCTGCCCAACAGCCGGGCCGCCGAATCCGAAGCGGACCGCCTCGGCATCGAACTGGCGGCGCTGGCGGGCTACGACCCCGCAGCCGCGGTCACCCTGTGGGACAAGATGGCGAAGGTTGGCGGCGGAGTATCCGTGCCGTTCCTCAGCACGCATCCCGCCCCCGCATACCGCCGGGAGACGCTTTCCGGACTGGTCCCCGAAATGCGCCAGTTGGCGCATCGCGGGACCGGCCAGACGCATCCCGTAGACATCGTGCACTGAAGCGCCCGTCGGGACCGGCGACCTCAGATGGGAGAAGCGCCCGTGCGTCCCGTGAGAATCCAGCGGACCATCGGCAAGTGGGCGCGGCCCAGGAAGATGTCGCCGTCCACGAGATAGGCGGGGGTCTCGAGAACGCCTGCGAGCGAAAGGCTTTCCTGCAGCGCATTGAACTGCGCCGCGTCCGGCTCGAACGCCTCCACGCCCGCCGCGGACAACAGCCCGGAAACGACATCCGCATCTTCGATGTCGAGACCGTCTTCCCAGTACTGTCCGAAGGCACGGTCGAGGTGGTTCCGAAGCGCCCCTTCCGAATGCGCCCTCGCGGCCAGCATGCCCATACCCGCGAGGCTCGAGTCCGGGGCGCGATAGATGTTTTGCATGGCGTCGTGATAGGCATAGCGGACATTGCGCCACTGGGACGGCATACGATTCGCTTCGGCGACCTTGCCCTTGTCGTCGAGTCGCGCGGAACCTAGATAGCTCGGGATGTCCAGCGTCAGCGGGCGCCAGTCGACACGAATCCTCAAGGCTTCCGCCAGGCGTCGGGTCGGATCCCTGGCGACGAACGCGTAGGGACTCTTGATGTCGATGTAGACGATGAGCGGCGCCGTCGAACGGAGTGGATCGAATGGACCGGAAACCGGGCGCGACGGGTTCGGACACGGCTCAGCACCGTGAGCAGCGATTCGTGGCGAGACGCACGACAGTTCCGCTACCGATCCGGTAGCCTGGACATCCGCGAGTTACATCGAGCCATCGCAAGCGACGCTTTCGGGGTTTGGTTCTTTAACTTGAACTTGCGAGGAATGCCCCTCGCGGTCTGCTGGTGTAGTGGGTAGCCTAGGCCCGTCTGGGTTTGAGAACCAGTTGCTTGCGGCCACCGCTGGCGGGTCCCTGGCCACTCACGCCCATCGGTACTTGTTGAATCCTGTTACCGGACTTGAGATACGTGTCAACGTCTGCGGCGAGTTGCTCCCGAGTCCGGGCGATTGCAGCATCGGTGCGTGATCGATTGGCCATGTTGCCTCTCCCTAATTTTCATTATTGCTTCCCCAGTGCCTATAAAGATTAGCACAGCCGACGATTTTTTCAGTCTTGACATGGGGAAACGCCTCGTTCTCGCGTAGTAATGGCACGTTTGTTGCTCGTGAGTTGCTGCGCGCCACGGGGCTGATTATTCGTCCGCCAGGGACCTCTCAGGTCAGGAATTGCCGCCGCACAACGTCAAACGAATAACGGCGGGTTCAGCGTACGACATCGAAGTAAAATCCCGTCTTCCGCAACGGCACGATCAGCCGTTCGGGTATGCGAGATGAATCATCGGGGAAAGTCCATGCGTTTCGATGCCTTGCTCATTGCCAATCGCGGCGAGATTGCCATTCGTGTCGCCAGGGCCGCGGCCGAACTCGGGTTGCGAACGGTGGCCGTGCATTCAATCGACGATGCCGAAAGCCTGCACACGAGGGTCGCGGACGAAGCGGTGGCGCTCCGCGGAAGCGGCGCGCGCGCCTACCTCGACCAGGAAGCCATCGTCGCGGCCGCGCGGGAGGCCGCGTGCGGGGCCATCCACCCGGGGTATGGATTCCTCTCCGAACGCGCAGACTTCGCGCGCCTTTGCGCCGACGCGGGCATCGTATTCGTCGGGCCGACGCCCGAACATCTCGAACTGTTCGGCGACAAGGTCCGCGCGCGAACGGCGGCGGCGGCGGCGGATGTCCCGGTCCTCGGGGGATGCGATCAGCCGGTGTCCCTGGAGGAGGCAAGGGAATTCTTCGCGTCGTGCAACGGCGGCGCGATGATCATCAAGGCGGTGGCGGGCGGCGGCGGGCGCGGCACCCGGGTGGTGCGGGCGGCCGAGGAGATAGAAGCCGCGTACGCGCGCTGCCGATCCGAGGCCGAAGCAGCGTTCGGTGTTGCCGACGTGTATACGGAAGAGTTCCTGCCGCGCGCGCGCCACGTCGAAGTACAGATCGTCGGCGACCATCACGGTGCTGTCACGCATCTCGGCGAGCGCGAGTGCAGCGTGCAGCGTCGTCGTCAGAAGGTCGTCGAAGTGGCCCCCGCGCCGGGCCTCGCCGAGGACGTGAGGGACGCCGTCATCGAGGCCGCCGTGCGTTTCGCCGGCCGGGAGCGCTATGCCAGTCTCGGCACGTTCGAGTTCCTCGTCGACGCCTCGAACGGCGGCGACGCGCGGCCATTCGCGTTCATCGAGACCAACGCCCGACTGCAGGTTGAGCACACCGTGACCGAAGAAGTGACGGGCGTCGACATCGTGCAGGCGCAGATTCGGCTCGCTCGCGGCGAGACGCTTTGCGACCTCGGTCTCGACGCGCCCGGCGTCGCCCGGCCCCGGGGCTACGCCATTCAGGCCCGCGTCAACATGGAAACCCTCGGCGAGGACGGTAGCCTGAGGCCCGCCGGCGGCACGCTGACGGTCTACGAAGCACCGAACGGCCCGGGGGTGCGCACCGACGGTTTCGGCTATGCCGGATATCAGACCAGCGCTGCCTTCGACTCGCTGCTCGCCAAGGTGATCGGCCACTCGCCGTCGTCCGATTTCGGTGCCGCAGTGGCCCGCACCTCCCGCGCCCTGTCCGAATTCCGGCTCGGCGGCGTTGACAGCAACCTCGGTTTCCTGCGCAACATCCTCGATCACGACGACTTCGCCGCCGGCCGCGTGTACACCCGCTGGGTCGACGAACACATGGCGCAGCTTGCGGCACCGCGCACCGACATGCCGCAACGGTTCGTGGAGACGCCCCGACCAAACGGCGGCGAAGGCGACGCGAAGGGTTTCGCGGGGGCGCGCGTGGATACCCGGGATCCGCTCGCGCTCTTCGATCACGACGCGAGAGTCAAGTCGGAGCGGACGGCGGCGCCGGCGCCGGACGCGCCGCCGATCGCGGGACCCGACGGCGCGTCCGGTCTGAGTTCACCCATCCAGGGAACCATCGTTTCGATCGACGTGTCCGTTGGCGACGAGGTCCGTGCCGGCCGGCAGGTCGCCGTGGTCGAGGCCATGAAGATGGAGCATGTCATCGCCGCAGACCGCGACGGCGTCGTGCGCGAGATCACCATGGCCCAGGGCGACGTGGTGCGCGAGGGCTATCCCATCGTGTTCGTCGAAGAGGCGGAGGTGACGGGCGGCGCCGCCGCAACCGCCGAACAACTCGATCCCGACTACATCCGCCCCGATCTCCAGCAGGCCTACGAACGCCACGCCTACATCCTCGACGAGAACCGTCCGGAGGCCGTGGCCAAGCGCTACGGCTTCGGCTACCGGATGCCGCGGGAGAACATCGATCAACTCGTGGACGAAGGTTCATTCAAGGAATACTGGCCGCTGGTCGTCGCGCGCCAGCACCAGCGCCACGACATGGAGACGTTGCGCCGGAACACGCCGGCCGACGGCCTGGTCGCCGGTATCGGCACCATCAACGCCGACCTCTTCGGCGAAGAGAAAGCGCGCGCCATGGTGGTCCACTACGACTACACGGTGCTCGCCGGAACCCAGGGCGGGCGCAATCATTACAAGCAGGACCGCATGTACGAACTGGCCAACCGGTTCCGCATCCCCGTCGTCCTGTTCGGAGAGGGCGGCGGCGGTCGGCCGGGCGACGACAAGCGCGGTCCCGGAGTCGCGTTCGACACGCATACGTTCACCCAGTTCTCCAAGCTGTCGGGACTCGTGCCGCTCGTCAGCGTCATCAACGGACGCACTTTCGCCGGCAACACCGCCCTGGTGGCGTGCTGCGACGTCATCATCGCGACCGAGCGCACCACGGTGGCCATGGGCGGCCCCGCCATGATCGAGGGCGGTGGCCTCGGCATATACACGCCGGAGGAGGTCGGACCGATGTCCTTCCAGGTGCCGAACGGCGTCGTCGACATCCTCGCGAAAGACGAGGAAGAGGCGGTCGAAGTGGCGCAGAAGTATCTCTCCTACTTCCAGGGCAGCATCGACGCCTGGGAAGCACCGGATCAGCGGCAACTGCGTCATGTTGTTCCCGAGAACCGGCTGCGCCTGTACGACATGCGCGAGATCGTCCACACGATCGCGGACGCGGGCTCCGTGCTGGAGATTCGCGAGAAGTTCGGCATCGGGGTCATCACCGCGTTCATTCGCGTCGAGGGCCGACCGATGGGCGTGATCGCCAACAATCCGCACCATCTCGCGGGGGCCATCGACTCCGACGGGGCCGACAAGGGAGCGCGCTTCCTCCAGCTCTGCGACGCCTTCGACATCCCGGTGCTGAGCCTGATGGACTGCCCCGGGATGATGGTCGGCCCGGATGTGGAGCGCACCGCGCTGGTACGCCACTGCACGCGGATGTTCAACGCCGGCGCCAACATGACCACGCCGCTGTTCGGCGTGGTCGTGCGCAAGGCCTACGGGCTCGGCGTGCAGGCGATGTGCGGCGCCAGTTCGCTGGTCGGCTTCTTCACCGTCGCCTGGCCGACCGCGGAGTTCGCCGGCATGAACATCGAAGGCGCGGTGAAGCTGGGATTCCGCAAGGAACTCGCCGCCATCGAGGATGCCGAAGAACGCGTGCTCGAATTCGAGCGCCGCGTCGCCACCGCCTACGAGAACGCCAGGGCCATCAATGCCGGCGTCGGAGGCGGCCTCGACGACGTGATCGACCCTGCCGACACCCGCGCCTGGATCGCGAGCAGCCTGCGGCGGCTGCCGCCTGCGGCACCGCGCACGGAGAAGAAGTATCCTTTTATCGACACTTGGTAGTCGCCGGGAACAGAGCAGGAAGGAAGGAAATGCAGAAAACACGCGTCCAACGGAAGAGAGGAATAATGATGAACCGATGTGCGGGGATGGTGATCGCGGGGATCCTCGCGGTGTCCTGCGGCAGCGCCGGAGCAGACGCCGACGGCGTCATGGCGAAGCTCCTGGCGCTCGAGGGGGAGTGGACGCTGCTCGACGAGAACGGAACCGACACCGGTGTCGTGGGCGCCGTCTTCAAACCCACGGCGAACGGTTCCGCGCTGAGCGAGGTCATGATGCCCGGCGGCGACCACGAAATGCTCAATGTGTATCACGCCGACGGCGATCGCGTGCTGATGACCCACTACTGCGCCGCCGGCAACCAGCCGCGCCTCGAAATCGTTCCCGCCGGCGAAGACCGCCTCGAACTGCGTTTCGACAGCATCACCAACCTGGCCCGCGAGGGCGCCAACCACATGCACCAAGCTGATTTCCAGCTACGCGGGCCTGATCGCCTTACCACGTACTGGTACAGCATGAAGGACGGCAAGTTGTCCGAAGAAGCCACCGTGATCGACCTGGCGAGAAAGTCGCAGTAGTCACGTAGATGCAAGCAACGGCGTTGTCCCGCACCGTCGCCGCACTCCTGGTCGGCTCGGTTGCCGCGTTCTCCGAAGAGGGACCGCAACCGCTCCCCAATCCTCTGCCGGACGCGATCCCCAAGGGCGACATCGTCCATTGGAGGGCCTGAGTCAATGCACATCGGAGTTGGATTGCGGAACATGGGCGCTCAGTCGACGCCGGCGATCATGGGCGCCTGCGCCCGCGCGGCGGAAGCCGCCGGCGTGGAGTCGGTCTGGGTCACCGACCACATTGCCATCCCGCCGGACGATGCCGAGGGCTCCGGCGGCCGCTACGTGGATCCCCTCATCGCCCTTGCATGGCTGGCCGGCGCGACCCAGAACATCGGGCTCGGCGTCGGCGTGCTCATCCTCCCCTACCGAACGTCGCCGCTGCTTCTCGCGAAACAGGTCGCGAGCCTGCAGGAGCTTTCCGGCGAGAGACTCCTGCTCGGCGTCGGCGTCGGTTGGATGGACGCGGAATTTCGCGCGCTCGGTGTCGACCGGCGCCGCCGCGGGCGCATTTCGGATGAGACCCTCGCATTCGTCCACGATTGTTTCGATCACGACGAAGTCGAGGCGAACGGCCAGCCGTTCCTGTTCCGACCCCGACCCGCGCGCCCGCCGATATACATCGGCGGCGCGGCCCCCCACGCGCTCGAGCGGGCCGCCAGGCACGGCGACGGATGGTTCCCGACAGGCATGACGCCGGAAGCGCTGCCCGACGCGCGCGCCCGGTACGCGGAACTCTGCGCCGCCGAAAACCGGTCGGTCGGGGAGATCGTGGCCATGGGGCGATTGCCACTGGACGAGACGGGCGCCGCAGCCCAGCGCCTGCACGACTTCGCCGAGGCGGGGGCCGCACGTTTCGTCATGAGCGGCAGGTACGCGGACAGCGACGAGTACCGGCGCAATCTCGACATGCTGGCGGCAGCGGTGGCGGAGGCCGGTCTTTGACAGGTCGGCATCATGGCGGCCGTCACGGTCTGCCAGCCAGCCAGTCTTGACAATCAATGGCGGCGATAGCCAACATGACCACGCACCGTCGCGCACCGCAAGGGAGGGGTCGTTTGCGAAATACGACATGGCGATCGTATCCGCGGCTCCGCGTAGCGTTGTGATGCCGTGAACAGACGTTCGCTCATTCTGTACGGCGTCGGCGGCGGCATTGTCGGGTCCGTTCGTGCGGAGCCCGCCGGTTCCGGCGTCACCGACACCGAAATCACGCTGGGCATGTCGGCCGCGTTCTCGGGGCCGTCGCGCGGGTTGGGGATCGAACTGTACCGGGGCGCCAGCGCCTACTTCCAGCACGTCAACGACCAGGGCGGCATCCGCGGCCGCCGCATCGCCATCAAGACCTACGACGACGGCTACCAGCCGGACCCATCCGTCAAGAACACCATGACCCTCATGCTGGAAGACGAAGTGTTCCTGTTGTTCGGCTACGTCGGCACCCCGACGGTGACCCGCGTCCTTCCCATGCTCAAGAAGTTCCAGGACCGGAACATCTACCTGTTCTTTCCGTTCACCGGCGCGCAACCCCAGCGCGAGCCGCCGTACGGAGACTTCGCGTTCAACCTGCGCGCGTCCTATCGCCAGGAGACTGCGGGACTCGTCGACAATTTCGTCGGTATCGGCAGAAAGCGGATTGCCGTGTTCTACCAGGCCGACGCCTACGGGCGCAGCGGCTGGGCGGGCGTACGGGCGGCACTCAAGCGCCACGGCGAGCGCATCGCCGGAGAAGCGACCTATCGGCGGGGCACGAAGTTCACCGGAAGCATGCGCGAACAGGTCGAAATACTCCAGGCGTCGAAACCGGACGCCGTGATCTGCATCGGCGCCTACGCCGCCTGCGCCGCATTCGCCCGCGATGCCGTCGATCTCGGTCTGCGTGTCCCGATCGCCAACCTGTCGTTCGTCGGCAGCGAGAATCTCCTCAAGCTCCTCACCGAGGAGCGCGAAGAGAGCCGACAGTACACCGACCTGCTGGTGAACTCTCAGGTCGTGCCGAGCTACGAAGCCGTGTCCATCGAGGCAGTTCGGGAGTACCGCGATTTGATGCGGCGCTACGACCCCGTGGCGCCAGCCGAACTCGTAAAGGAAGCGTACTCGCCGTTCCCCCACAGCTTCGTCAGCCTCGAAGGATTCCTCGATGCGAAGCTGATGGTGGAGATACTCCGCCGACTGGGGAACGCACCTTCGCGCGACGCGCTGCCCCGCGCCGTATTCAGCGTCAAGGACTATGACCTTGGCATCGGGGAGCAGGTGTCCTTCGGGCCCGCCCGCCGGCAGGGCCTGCAACGGGTCTACTACACCGTGGTCGATGAAGGGCGTTTCGTCCCCCTGGACGACTGGCGCGAACGCTTCGCTTAGGCGCGAGGATTTGTCGTGAAAATCGCCGACATCAAGGTCCAGAAGCTGTTCCAGAAGACGTTGTTCGGCGTGTTCTTCCTGTTCGGGGTCATCGGACTGTCGACTTCGATCCTGCTGATCTACACCGTCAATGACTATCTGTCGGAAGAATACGAAGACAACAGCAAGGACATAGCGAAGACCATCGCGGACTCGAGCGTCGACATCCTCCTGAATCGCGACCTCGCCGCGCTGCAGTCCCTGATCGACCAGTTCGTCGAGATCCAGGGCATCAGTTACATCTACATCGCAGACGAGACCGGCGAGTTCCTGGCACATACGTTCGTGCCGGGAATCCCGGAAGAGATCCTCGCCGATGACCCCACTTCCACGGAGACCGTCGAGCGCAAAATCAAGGGCATGGGCGACTTTGTCGAGGTGGGGAGTCCGATCCTGGCGGGGGTGGCCGGCACCGTCCGCCTCGGCATGGACACGGGCGTCATCGCGCTGAAGGTCCAGCGCGCCATCGGCAGGCAGTTGTACCTAGTCTGCATCATATTCGCGGTGGGCGTGGCCGCGGCGCTGTGGTTCGTCAAGCTGGCAGCCAACCCGCTGGGCGACGTGCTCGCCTACGCGGTGGCGCTTGCGCGGAACGAAGAGGAAGAGGCGTCAAGCCGCAGTCGGGTCCTGGAACGCAAGGACGAGGCGGGGCACCTGGCCCGCCTCTTCCTGTACTTTTCGCGCGGCCAGGCGCGGGACGACGAAGCTCCGCCGGGGTCGAGCGGCCCGGTCGCCTGAGCCATGGCCATACGCATTCCCACTGCCCCGCGCGGCGTGATACTCGCAGGCTGCACGGCGCTGCAACTCTGCCTCGGGACCGTTTACGCGTGGAGTTTCTTTCAGTCGATGCTCGTGGAGCAGTTTGGCTGGTCGTGGCAGGAGACCGCGTGGGCGTTCAGCATCACGATCTTCTCCCTGGGGATTTCCGCGGCCTGGGCGGGAATGAAGCTGCCCCGACTCGGCCCGCGCAAACTGGCGCTGGCGGGGAGCGTCATGTTCTGCGGCGGCTACCTGATCGGCAGCCTCGCCCTGCAAATGGACAACCTGATGCTGTTCTACGTCGGGCACGGCGTCATGGGCGGCGCGGGCATCGGGTTCGGCTACGTGACGCCGGTGGCGACAGCCTCGAAGTGGTTCCCCGACCACAAGGGCATTGCTACCGGAACCACGGTGATGGGATTCGGCGTTGGCGCGCTACTTCTGAGCAAGGTGCTCGCTCCGTTCCTGGTGGTGCAGACCCAGCACGACCTGACGATGGTGTTCTTCTGGCTCGGCATCATCTTCGCCTGCATCCTGATCCCGATCAGCCTCCTCATGGAAGATCCGCCGACTGACTTCGATCCAACGAAGTCCGCTGGAGAAGAGCAGGCACCGGTTGCGCGACCCGAGGTTGAACCCGCTCCTCCCGTGAAGGCGTGCCTGACATCGCCCGAGTTCGCCATCATGTGGATCGTGTTCTTCTTCAACATCGCCGCGGGCATCTCGGTCATCAGTTTCCAGTCGCCGCTGCTGCAGGATGTGTGGGGTCTGGCCGATCCGTCGCTTGAGCCGGAAGTGCTTGCGGAATACGGCGCAACGCTCATCGCGGTCACCTCGCTCTGCAACGGCATCGGGCGCCTGTTGTGGGGACTCCTGTCCGACCGTATTGGCCGCGTGCGCGTGTTCCAGATACTGCTCGGCAGCCAGGTCGTCGTCTTCGGCATCCTGATGACCGAGACCAATCCCTGGATCTTCTCGATTCTGGTCTGCTACATCCTGCTCTGCTTCGGCGGCGGCTTCGCCACCATGCCCTCGTTCGTCACGGACGTGTTCGGAAGCGAACGGATGTCCGCCGTCTACGGCACGATCCTCACCGCCTGGTCGGCAGCGGGCGTCTTCGGTCCGCTATACGTGGGATATCTGAAGGACCAGTATCCCGACCGGGCGGTCACGTACTGTTTCCTGATCGGCGTGGTGATGCTCGTGTTCGGCTATATCTTCACCTTTCTCCTGCGCGACGACCGCATCCGGATATCCCGGCCCACGGTGGAAAGCACCCTGCAGGAGTTCGACATCGAGCCACGCCCGCGCGCCGCCTGACATCAAGGTTTACCGCACTTCCTGGCGCGCCAGTCGCAGGGCTCGCTCGATCCAGTCGCTCTTGGCGTCGGTATATCCAACTCGGTCAAGCGGGTTCCGGCTCGCCAGCCGATGCTTCAGTCTTCCGTAGGCTGCGGCTGCTTCCGGACAACGGCGAAGATAGTCGCGGAACAAGAGGTGGCGATGAAGTTCGTGGCTGCCCTCGGCACAGACATAGAGATGGTGCTCGGGTGAGCCCGAAGGTGGTCTGAACGCGTATCGCCCCCTGACTCCCTTGTCGCCTTCGAACGCATAGCCGATGGCGGCAAGCCCCTCGATGACCTCGTCGAGTTGATCGTCCCGCCCGATGACGACGTCGATGTCTATGATCGGCTTGGCAGGCAATCCGGGAACCGACGTGCTGCCGATGTGCTCGATCCGTCGAAGGGGCGCTCCGAGTGCGTTTTCCACTCGCGTCTTGAGGGCCTCGAAGGTCGCGGGCCATTCGTCCGAGTAGGGCACGATCACAATCGGATCAGGCATCTTGGGACGCCAACCGTTAGCGGGTGACTTCCACGTCGTGGATGTGGGCGGTGATGGCTGAGACTATTTCGCCAATCACAGGTTCGGGCAGATCGTGTCCCAGCTTTTTGATTTCGAGATATGTAGCGCCCGGAATGACGGCGGCGGTATCACGCCCCGCCTCGGCCGGAATCAGGGGATCGGCGTCTCCGTGTAT
Organism: Pseudomonadales bacterium; assembly: GCA_963668365.1. Taxonomy (GTDB): domain Bacteria; phylum Pseudomonadota; class Gammaproteobacteria; order Pseudomonadales; family Azotimanducaceae; genus VXNE01. Next base: position 595,808 of record OY764266.1, on the reverse strand, counting down.
CACGAGCGTTGGAGTGTCGAGTTCTTCCAGGTTGGCGCGCCGATCCCCGTCGGCGAGAATCGCGGCAAGCTGCCTTAGCGTGCCGTCCGGCCGGTAGGCGCGCTCGATGGCGCGGCGCGCGAAACGGGCGCCACCCACTTTTTCCGAGTCGAAGTGCGGCCCCGCGAAGACCTGCCATGCCTGGATGCTCAAAGGTACTGCCGACTCGGCGTCTTCCACCCCCGATGACGCCAGCAGCGACGCCACGGCCTCCTCGCTCGGCGGCGGCAATTCCGGATTCCCGGTGGACGACATGATCGACGTCAGGCTGTACACCCGGTCCGGATGCTCGATGGCCATGCGCTGGCCGATCATGCCGCCCATCGACACGCCGATGACATGCGCGCCACCCTGGCCGATGTGATCAAGCAGGTCGACCGCATCCCGGGCCATGTCCGACAGTGAGTATGCGGGGGTCAGGTTTCCCGGATCGTCGTGCGCCGCCAGCAAGGACGCCAGCGAAGGCGCCGGCGCATCGGAACTGTGGGAGAGGCCCGAATCCCGGTTGTCGAAGGTCACGGCGCAGAGGCCCGCGCCTACCACGCCTTCGACAAGTGACTCCGGCCAATGGACGACCTGGCATCCGAGGCCCTGGATGAAGAGCACGCGGGTATCGGCGCGCGAACCCGCATGCTCGAAGTAAATCTCACCGCTCTTTGCCGTGAACCTTGCCATTGCGGACCGAAACTCTCCCGTGGACCGTGAAAAACAGCCGGCGAATCTTAGCCTATATTCGGACGCGCGCCGCGCTGTTTTCATAACGTGCATCCATGGCTGTCTGCGAAAAGCAAATCACAACGCTACAAAAAAGGCGTCGCCAGCCGTTGTGAACTCGACGCCAGAAGAGGCGACCACTAACATCAGGTCTTTCCTCTTCAAGGAACAGCGAACGTGGCAGATCCCCTTCGTTTCGGGACATTGGGCGTGGCCCGGATCACCTCTGGAGGGCTGACCGGGCCGGCCGCGGACAACCCCGATGCCGTCGTCGCCGCCGTGGCCGCCCGGGACCGCTCCCGCGCCGAGGCATTCGCCGAAAATCACGGCATCGAGTCCGTCTACGACAGCTACGACGAGGTTATCCTCGACCCCACCCTGGATGTCGTCTACAACCCGCTGCCCATCAGCCACCACCACGAGTACACCATCAAGGCGTTGCGCGCCGGCAAGCACGTGCTATGCGAAAAGTCGTTTGCGCTCAACTCCGTGGAGGCGGAAGAAATGGCCGCGGTGGCGCGTGAGACCGGCCTGGTGCTGATCGAGGCGTTCCACACCCGCTACCACCCCGTCTTTCTGCGCGCGATGGAGATTTACGACTCGGGAGTCCTTGGCGCGATCCAGCGCATCGATGCCCGCTTCGGCATTCGCACGCCCGCAACCACCGACATCCGCATGAACTACGAGACCGGCGGCGGCGCAACGATGGACATCGGCTGCTATCCGATTTCCTGGCTGCGCCATATCACGCGCCAGGAGCCGGAAGTCGTCAGCGCCGAGGCGCGCATCGGCAGTCCCGACGTGGATATCTGGCTCAAGGCCGAACACCGCCTTGCGGACGGAATCGTCGCCACGACGCTGGGGTCCATGATCGAAGAGAGTTACGTTGCGGAACTCCGGGTTCAGGGAGAACGAGGCAGCTTGCTCGTGGATAACCCGCTGCTGCCGCAAAACTCGCATTTCATCGAATTGACCGTCGATGGCAACACGACCCGCGAGACGCTCTCACACCGGCCGACGTACGCGTATCAACTCGACGCCTTCATCGATTCGGTGCGCAACGGCACGCCATTACCGACCGATGCCGAGGACGGGGTAAAGCAGATGCGCGTCATCGATGCGGCCTACCGCGCGGCGGGCATGCCCACGCGCTAGGACCCTACGCCGCACAGACGGATGGAATGTTCCAGCTTCTCGTCATCGGAAAACGGATCACCGCTTGTTGCTTGGCGTAGACTGTGGCTGTGAAAACGGCGCGCCCTATCAGCCACATCGAGAAGTTCGTGCCGAGACAGCACGGGCGCAGTTTCGTTTGGCATGTGGGCGAGGCGCGCCGCTTCCGTGAAAGGGGACTCAGGGAGCATTGCCCGGGCTGGGCATGGAACACGCACGTCAAGTACCCCAAGCAGCACCCGGAGTTCTTCTTGGACCATGGCAGGGGCTTCTACAGCCTGGTCGAGAATGAGGAATCGCCCGGCGGGTGCATTCGTTCGCGGTAACCCGGCGCCCCGGGCCATCTGGACGGGGGGTGACAGGGCGAAGGGTTGGGGACGTTTCCGCCCGTCGGCCCGCCGGGGGTTCCACCATCGGTGAGGCGGGCATTGGCAAGCCAGGTGCGGTCAGGTTGTGGCGGTCCAACCCGCGTGCTCCGGTTGCCTACTCATTGGACACCTTCGGAGCATGCGCGATAGACAAGGAGCGGCATCGAATGCAGGATAAGGGACGAAAGAACGCGGCGGGTGCCTGGCTGCTCGGCGAGATGCAGGGTCGCATCGCCGGAATAGCGTTTGTGGCCGCAGTCGTGATGGGTTTCGCGTTGGGGCTCATGGTTGCGGGGTTCCCGCTCATTGGGAAGCTGATGCAAGCACATCCGGGGCGGCCAACGCTGGGTGTGTTGTTGGGCGTGGTGGGACTGGCGTTTGGCGTGGCGTGGTTGATGATGCGTCGCACGGTCGCCACCTGGGGGCGGGGACTTGCTGCGGAAAGGCGCGTGGGCGACTGCATCGAACACGCGCTTGTGCGCCACGGATGCGCGTTCGCCCACGACGTGAAGGAGGCACTGGATGATGTCGGCGGCAACGTGGACCATGTCGTCCTGACAGGCGCGGGCGTTTGGGTCGTGGAAACCAAGGCGGCCTGGCTGGACAAAGGACCGTTCCGGGACGCATTGCGGCAGACGGCGGCGAACGCTCAGCGAGTCCGGCGGAAGCTGAATAGGCCGGACGTTCCAGTCCGCGCGGCATTGGTGATCACCGACAATCAGGAACCCTTCGAGAAAGATTTCGACTGGAAGGGAGAACCGGTGAAGGCATTCCGGGTCGTGTCCTTTTGGCGGCGGCTTCGGGAGGAGTGCGAAGAGGGCGGGGGCGGGGGGCATCGAAGATCCGCAAGGGAGGAACTGGTGCGCGAGGTCTGGAATCTTGGTTCGACCCAGCACTTGGCTCCCTGACGGGCCATGACCTTGGCAATGGACGGTCGCAGCAGCCGGTCGCGCGAGCGCCTCGCAGCGCCCGGGCGTGACATGAGATCGGAAGCGCACCAGATGCGCATTCGGGATGTCGCGCAACGTCGCGCAGACGCGATCAGTGAAGGCGTTCGGCGGGTGGAGCGCGCTGTTGGCGTGACAGTAGATGCTCGCCACGGGACGGGATCCGGGGCAACTTGCTGCCGCGGACGGGGTGGATAGGCTTGCGGCTGACCACCGGCCGCCTGTTCTGGACCGCTTTCGCCAGCGGCGCGGCTGCTCTTCCGCTTGCGTTCGTTATCGGGCCCGACGTCGCCGCGATCCAGATGGCGATGTCCGTGCCCGGCGCGTTGCTAACCGTCCACCTGGTGCTGCTGATCGCCATTCGGTTCGGAGCCGACTGGCTGGCGCTGCCGCTGGTCTCGGGGTCAAGGGCTTGATCTACGGCGCGGTCGTGGTCGCCATATGGGATTGAGCTTGCCCAGGCTGCGCCCGGCGCCGGTCGACCAGAATCCTCCGAGGTTGTCGGCGACAGCGACGGAGTCGTCTTGGGGGTTCCATGAACGGCGGCTGAACCCAATCGCACATCCCGCAGGACGCACCCGAAACGACGGATGTCGTGGCACTGGCCCACTCGACTTGCGGCCTCGCGGCAAGATTGATCAGGATCGGAACAGGCTGTCCGCCAGGAATTCCCCCACCAGGGCATTGGGGACGGCCTCGAACGTGGATTCCACCACCGGCGGATCCGCCAGGGGAACCCACTTGAAGCTCTCGGCCACAACGAAGAACGGTGTGTTCGTTTCTCGCGCCGCCTCCGCCAAGGCAAGGGTCCCGACCTTGTTCACATATGCGCGCGCAACCCGCGCAGCGCCTGCCTTGCCAACGTGCCCGCGCCGTCTACCGTATTACCCGCAAGCGCGAGCGCGAGTTGGCTTGGAAGAGATTCGTCGTCGCGCATGGCGCAATCGCACTTCGTTTTATGGGATTTTTGTCATTGGACCGGACGTGCCCCCGTATTTCCATCCCAGGCGCAGGCGGATAGTATTTCGGCGCGCACGAACCGCGCCCAGACGCGCCCAGAAAAGGAAGGACAGTCATGAGCTACAACAACATCATCTACGAGACCGACGACCGGCTGGCGTTCATCACGCTCAACCGGCCGGAGAAGCTGAACGCCTTGAGCCATGCCCTTCGCGGCGAGGTGTACGATGCGATGCGCGAAGCCGAGGCGAACCCCGCCATCGGCGTCATCATCCTGAAGGGAGCCGGCCGCGCCTTTTCCGCCGGCTATGACCTCACGCCCAATCCGGATGAGCAGAGCGACTACACGAGCGACCGGTCGGGCATGCCGGACACCGGTTCCACGCACCCGCAGCACTACGACTGGTCGCGGCATGCGCTGATGGGACACTGGCTGATCTGGGAACTCGCGAAGCCGGTCATCGCGCAGGTGCACGGCTGGTGTCTCGCGGGCGCCACCGAACTCGCTTCCATGTGCGACATGCGCATGGTGGCCGACGACGCCCGCGTCGGCTATCCGCCGGTGCGCGCCCAGGGCACCATGGACATGATGTGGGCGCCCTGGTTCATGAAGCCCGGCAAGGCGCGGGCGTTCGCCTATACCGGCGACTGGTACAGCGGCGAAGAGATGGAGGACTTCGGCTGGGCGACCTATGCCAAGCCGAAGGACGAGCTGGAAGAGTTCACCGTCCGGTTCGCGCGCCGCCTCGGCCACATCGACAACGACCAGTTGAACTACAACAAGCGCGCCGTGAACCGGCAATTCGAGATCATGGGCATCCGCACCGGCCTGATGTCCGGCACGGACGTGGAAGCGATGTCCAAGCACCGCACCGCCGCCGGAGAGTTCGGTCGCCGCGTCCGGGAAGACGGTTTGAAATCCGCACTGGAGTGGCGCGACGGACCGTTCGGCGATTTTCGCGGGGAATACGCGTCCGCGCCGAGGAACCGGGCAATCGCCGGGACCGACGGCTCGAAGGCCAAGCCCGGCGACGCTGACTACAGCCGGTAGCGGGAAGCGGCAGCATCCTTCGAGTCTAGGCCATTGCTCACCGACGGAGATGCCGCCCGCTCCAGACAAGGAGCGGAGGCGAATGGTCAGCAGCGTCGTCTTGCCCGTGTGACGCGCTACCGCGACCACGCCAGCAGTCGCGCCAGTCGAAGGACCGATCCGGCAGTGTCTTTTGGGAATTCGTACTCCGACAAATCGGGAAGTCGAAGTTCGGATTTGTCAGACCAAGAGATGGCCGTCCTGGTGAGCTATTGCCACATCAGGCACGAAGATCGCCCGTCGCCCGCCGGCGCCACGCTTCGAGATCGTCCGGCGTATTGACGTTGAAGAATGACGCAGCGATGGCGGAAAGGTCCGTGACGCGGATGCCGTTCCGGTCGAGCCAGCGGTGGGCCGCCCTGCCCCCCTGATCGAAGAACCGGACCAGCGACTCGGCGCGGTCGCGGCGCAGCAGCAGGAACAGGTTCTGGCGCCGGTTGCCGTCGTGGGGGACAGCCACGCCCGCGCGCTGGGCATCCTCGGCCAGCAACTCGACCAGGTTATCGGCCAGGTGGGGCGAGTCTCCGGGACAGGTGAAGATCCAGTCCGTCGTCGCGACGTCGATGGCGGTCGCAAGACCGCTCAAGGGGCCTTCTCCCGGCGCGCGGTCGGGCACCATCTCGCAACCGAACGGCGCATACGCGGCATCATCCGCGCCGCTCAGCACAACGGTGCCCACCTGCTTGTGAAGACGTTCCAGCACCCATGCGAGAAGCGGACGCCCCGCGACTTCGATCAGCGGTTTTTCCACGCCGCCGAGTCGCCGCCCGCTGCCGCCGCAGAAGACGATGCCGGTGACGTCCTCCGCCTTCACGCCGCGATGCGTTGCCGGCCCGTGTAAACGTTGAAGCGGTCGGCCTTGAGGAAGCCGGCCAGGGTGATGCCCTGGTCTTGCGCCAGCTCCACCGCCAGAGACGAGGGCGGTCCGATGGACGCGACGAAAGGCGCGCCGGCGACAGCGGCCTTCTGCATCAGTTCGAAGCTGGCGCGGCCGCTAAGGAGAATGCCGTACCCGGCCAGTCCGCCTTCCGCAAGGTAGGAGCCCGCCAGTTTGTCCAGGGCATTGTGCCGGCCCACGTCCTCCCGCACGCGCAGCAGCGCGCCCGACGCATCGAAACTCCCTGCGGCGTGCAGGCCGCCGGTGTGCGCGAATTCGGTCTGCCGCTCGTGCAGCGCGGCGGGAAGCTTCTTCAGCGTATCCGCCGCGATGAGGAAACTGCCGGCTTCCCGATCCTCGATCTGCACGCGCACGGCATCGAGAGACGCCTTCCCGCACACGCCGCAGCTCGATGTCGTGTAGAAGTGCCGCAGCAGCCCGCCGGCGTCCACGCGCACATGGTCGGCCAGTTCGACGCGGATGACGTTGCGGATGCCCTTGTCGGGGCTCGGCGGTCCGCAATGCTCGACCCGGCGCACGTCTCTCGCGGCGGCGATGATCGTCTCGCCGGCGAGGAAGCCCACGGCGAGCTCCTCGTCGTTGCCCGGCGTGCGCATGGTGATGGAGATGCTCTGGTCCACGCGTCCGGAGCCGGTCTCGTGGGACAGGCGGATTTCCAGCGGCTCTTCAATGGTGACGGTGTCGCTGGCGCGGCGCGTCCCGTCGGTCGAGACCGCTTCGATGTCTACCCGCATGTTCGCCGCGGGCGTGCCTCTGGCGGGGATGTTCCGAGCGGCGGTCAAGTGTGAGGCAGAAGGTCGGTCTGTTCCGTCAGCCGGACGTCAAACGTCTCCTGCCAGGAGGAGCGGTGATTCGCAGGACGCACTTCCACGGCGGTCACCTTGTACTCCGGACAGTTGGTCGCCCAATCGCTCAGGTCGGTGGTGACCACGTTGGTCCCGGTGTCCGGATGGTGGAAAGTCGTGTAGACCACGCCCGGCACGACGCGCTCGGTCACCGTCGCGCGCAGCGATATCTCGCCCATGCGGCTCGTCACGGCCACCCAGTCGCCTTCGCGCACGCCCCTGAGTTCCGCATCCGCGGGGTGGATCTCGAGCACGTCTTCGTTCAGCCAGTCGACGTTGTCGGTGCGACGGGTCTGCGCGCCGACGTTGTATTGCGTCAGGACTCGTCCCGTCGTCAGCAGCAGCGGGAACTTGCGATTGGCCCGTTCTTCGGTCGGCTGATAGTCCGTCAGGACGAACATGCCCTTGCCGCGCACGAACGTTTCCCGGTGCATGATCGGCGTGCCTGCCGGCGCGTCGTCCGTGCACGGCCACTGGACGCTCCCGACCCGGTCCAGCAGTTCGAAGGAGACGTTGGCGAAAGTCGGCGTCAACGATGCGACCTCGTCCATGATCTCGCTGGCCGACGCGTACTCCATCGGGTATCCCAGCGCGTTGGCCAGCGCCTGGGCCACTTCCCACTCCTCCATGCCGGTCTTCGACGCCATGACGGGACGCACGCGGTTGATGCGCCGCTCGGCGTTCGTGAACGTGCCGTCCTTTTCGAGGAACGACGTGCCGGGAAGGAAGACGTGGGCGAACTTGGCGGTCTCGTTCAGGAACAGGTCCTGCACGATGACGCACTCCATGGCCGCGAGGGCCTCTTCCACGTGCTGGGTATTCGGATCCGACTGCGCGAGATCCTCGCCCTGGATGAACATCGCCTTGAACTCGCCGGCGCAGGCCGCATTCAGCATGTTCGGAATGCGGAACCCCGGCTCCTCGCCGATCTCGACTCCCCAGGCACTCTGGAACTGCGCGCGCAGCGCGTCGTCGCCGATGGGCCGGTTGCCCGACAGTTCGTGCGGAAACGAACCCATGTCGCAGGCGCCCTGCACGTTGTTCTGTCCGCGCAGCGGGTTGACGCCGACGCCGGGCCGGCCGATGTTGCCTGTCGCCATCGCCAGGTTCGCCATCGCCATGACCATGGTCGAACCCTGGCTGTGCTCGGTGACACCGAGGCCGTAGTAGATGGCGGCGTTGCCCGCAGTGGCATAGAGCCGTGCCGCAGCACGAAGGTCCTCCGCCGGAACGCCGGTATCGAGGGCGACGTGCTCCGGCGAGTTCTCCTCGCGCGCGGCGAAGGCGACCCACTCCTCGAACGAGGCCGGGTCGCACCGTTCGCCGACGAAGTCGTGGTCGACCAGGTCCTCGGTAACGACCACATGCGCGAAGGCATTCATCAACGGCACATTCGTGCCGGGCAGCAGCGGCAGGTGATGATCGGCTTCGATGTGCGGTGAGCGGACAAGATCGATGCGCCGGGGATCGGCGACGATGAGCTTCGCCCCCTGGCGCAGACGGCGCTTCATCTGGGAGGCGAAGACCGGGTGCCCCTCGGTCGGGTTGGCGCCGATCACCATCATCAGGTCGGAGTGGGCGACGGAGTCGAAGTTCTGGGTTCCCGCGGAGGTGCCGAAGGTCTGCTTCAGACCGTAGCCGGTGGGCGAATGGCATACGCGCGCGCAGGTATCGACGTTGTTGGTGCCGAACGCGGCCCGGATCATCTTCATGACCACCCAGACCTCTTCGTTGGTGCAGCGCGAGGAGGTGATGCCGCCGATGGAGTCGGTCCCGTGTTCCGCCTGGATGGCCTTGAGCCGCCGGGCCGCATGGTCGATCGCCTCGTCCCAAGAGACCGCGCGCCACGGCTCGTCGATCCTGTCGCGGATCATGGGCTCGAGGATGCGTTCACGGTGATTCGCGTAGCCCCACGCGAAACGCCCCTTCACGCAGGAATGGCCGTGATTGGCGAAACCGTCCTTGTCCGGCGTCATGCGCACGACCTGGTCGCCCTTGAGTTCCGCCTTGAACGAACAGCCGACGCCGCAGTAGGCGCAGGTGGTCTTGACGACGCGGTCGGGCACGCCGTGGTCGATCACGGATTTCTCCATCAGGGTCGCCGTGGGGCACGCCTGCACGCAGGCGCCGCAGGATACGCATTCGGACGAGAAGAAGTCGTCCGCGCCGGTCTTGACCGACGCGTCGAACCCGCGGCCGTCGATCGTGAGGGCGAATGTTCCCTGCACCTCGTCGCAGGCGCGCACGCAGCGCGAGCAGACGATGCACTTGGACGGGTCGAAGGAGAAGTAGGGATTCGAGGCGTCCTCGTCGGCGTCCAGGTGACTCTCGCCGTCCTGGTAGCGAACTTCGCGCAGACCCACGGCGCCCGCCATGTCCTGCAACTCGCAGTCGCCGTTCGCGGAACAGGTGAGGCAGTCGAGCGGATGGTCGGAAATGTACAGTTCCATCACGCCCCGGCGAATGTCCGCGATGTGCTCGTTCTGCGTCTGCACCGCTATGCCCTCGGTCACGGGTTCGGTGCAGGAGGCGTGGAGGCCGCGACGGCCTTCGATTTCGACCAGGCACAACCGGCAGGAGCCGAATGCCCGCAGACTGTCCGTGGCGCACAGTTTGGGAACGGGGATGCCGGCCTCGGCGGCAGCGCGCATGATGGACGTGCCCTCGGGGACGGTCACCATGTGGCCGTCCACCGTCAGCGACACCCGCCCGGCGCGCTCCTCGCCCGGAACCGCCGGTGTACCGAAATCGAGGTCGCCGTTCCTCATTTCAACCCAAGCGCGCTGCGCACCGGAATGGGCGTCATGCCGCCCATCTGGCACAGGCTCGCTTGCTCCATCACGTCGCAAAGATCCCGGATGATAGCCAATTCATCGTCGCCTTGGGCGGACGCCATCAGCTCCTCCACGGTCTCCCTGCCCCGCACCGCACCGATCCGGCACGGCGTGCATTTGCCGCAGGATTCGTGCGCGCAGAACGCGAACGCGTAGTGCGCCTGGCGCACCAGGTCCACGGTGTCGTCGAACACCACGATCCCCCCGTGACCGACCCCGGCGCCGATGGTCGCGAGCGCTTCGTAGGTCATCGGGGTGTCGAGCTGTTCTTCCTTGAGATAGGCGCCCAGCGGACCGCCCACCTGCACCGCGCCGAGGGGACGCCCCGAGCGTGTGCCGCCACCCCAGTCTTCGATGAGCGCGCGCAGGGAGACGCCGAAGGGGAGTTCGATCAGCGCGCCTTTTTTCACATTGCCCGCGAGTTGAAACGTCATGGTCCCGGTCGAAGCGCCGACGCCCAGGGCCGCGTAGTCCCTGCCGCCCCTGTCGAGGATGTCCGACACCGCGCAAAGCGTGATCACGTTGTGCACCAGCGTCGGCTTGCCGAACAGTCCGGCCACGGCGGGCACCGGCGGTTTCGCGCGTATTTCGCCGCGTTTGCCTTCCAGACTCTCGAGCAGCGACGTCTCCTCGCCGCAGATGTACGCGCCTGCGCCAACGAACAGTTCGATGTCGAAGGTCTCAAGCAGACCCATATCCCTCGCCGCTTCCATGGCGCGGGCGAAGATTTCGGCCGCCAACGGATACTCGGAACGCAAATAGACAATGCCCTTGCCCGCGCCAACGGCCCGTCCCGCGAGCAGCATGCCTTCGATCAGGCGGAACGGGTCGCCTTCCATGATGAGCCGGTCCGCAAAAGTGCCGGAATCGCCTTCGTCGGCGTTGACCACCACGTATTTCTCGTCCGCGGGCGTGTCATGCACCGTGCGCCACTTGATGTGCGCCGGGAACCCAGCGCCGCCCCTGCCGCGCAGGCCGCTGGCTTCGATCTCGTCGATGATCTCGAGGGGATCGCAATCGAGCTGGGACCGCAGCCAGGCCGGGTCGTAGTCGAAGGGATCCACCCGGCCGCACCGGTCGAACACCCTGCGTTCCTGCCGGGCAAGCTCAGGTATCGCTTCAACGGGACCGAGTCGGATGGACTCGAGGTCGGCGAGATCGGTGACGGGGCCGTATGCGATGCCGTCGATCTCGATCATGGGCTCCGCCCAGCAGAGGCCGTAGGATCCCGTGCGCACGACTTCGTGTCCCGCCCGCGCGAGTCCGGCCGCGAGTTCGTCCGCCCCGAGGGCGACGGCCAGCGTCTCGCGCGGCACCTTGGCCACACTCATTTGTCATGCGAGGGGTGCCCCCTCGCGCTCCTTCTCTTGCGAGGGACACCCTCGCGCTCCCGGGGCTGAAGGCTGTTCTCATGCGAGGGGACACCCCTCGCGCTCCCCGGCTGAAGGCTCTCTTCCTGCGAGGGGACACCCCTCGCGCTCCCCGGCTGAAGGCTCCCAGTCAACGCCTCCACCGTGGCGAAGGGAACTGCGCGACCGTCCACGGTGGCGCTGGGTCCCGACGCGCAGAGTCCGAGGCAGTACACCGCCTCCAGGCTGACGCTGCCGTCCGTTGCGGTTTCGCCCATGCCGATGCCCAGCCGGGACGCGGTGGCGGCGGTCAGCTCCCGTCCGCCGACCGACTGGCACGCTTCCGCCTGGCAGATACGGATGTGTCTCTTGCCGGCGGGCTCCGTGCGCAGATCAGAATAGAAGCTGACGATGCCGCGAATTTCGGCGACGGTCAGATTGAAGACATCCGCGACGATCTCCATGTGCCGCCGTTCGATGTGGCCGAAGGTCCGGACGATATCCGACAGCGCGGCGATGGTCCCGCCGATATGGTTGACGCGGGATGCCACGATGTCGCGGACACGCGTTTCTTCCGGGCCGGTTTCGACCGCCGCCATAACACCTACTCTGGGGCCAAAAATCCGAATGTATCACACGGTTACGTGACCCAACACGAAGCGAAGTCAGCGTCAGGCGACATGCAAGGACACGCCCACTACAGCCGGCCTTTCTCGTCTCGAGCTTGCTGAACTAGCGCCAACGGCGTGGTCGCGCCTGTGGCGGCAATGTCGAGACTCACTTCTGACCCCACCATGATGTTCAAGTACTCGGGCTCAGTAATCCTTCCTTCTGTGTAGATTCGAATGACGGAACGCTGATCCCTGAAAGCAACTCGCCTGGAAGGAGTGCGGGGCCGTCGTTTCCCACCACGTCTTGCCTGGTTGGCCTGAAAAGGCAAAGCGCGCCTCCGTCGGCGTGACCGCTAGGCTGGTACCTCTTGGCCGCGGACTGCCCGGTCGAATCCTGCTGGAGTCAGCCTGGGTATCGCCCCGTAGCGTCCTCGCATATAGCGTCGCCCGATGGACTCGTCACGACGAGCCCGGTAGTCGGCGAGAGAAAAGATTCGGCTTGCTCCGTCGTCCCCCTTTTCGGCGAGCCAGATTTGATCCCGGCCAAGTTCGTACGGTTGGTGCTCCTCAAGAAGGGCAATGTCATGGGCATTGAAGATGAGTTGTGCGCACCGGGGGTTCGTCCGGGGACTTCGGGGCGAATACGCCTGCTTCACGCGCCCCGAGATGAAGGTCGAGCGCGTGTCCTACGATGCGATGACGCCTTCCGCAGCTCGCGGCGGGCTGGAGGCAATTCACTGGAAACCCGCCATTCGTTGGGTGGTCGACCGCATCCACGTGCTGAAGCCCATACGGTTCGAGAACCTGCGCCGCAACGAACTCGGCCATAAGATTCCGGTAGGGAACATCCGTAGGGCCACGACGGTGACTACGAGTGATTCAAACGGTTGAGATCGTTTTCACGCTTGCTGGCGCGGAGGCTGAATCCGGCCGGGAGTGCTTCGCCAACATCAGAAGGCCGGAAACACTTCCTCCGCAAACCTTCGCGCGTAGTCATAGCCGCCTTCCGAAATCGGGAACGGTGTCGGCATGGGATGCGGCACGATGATCTCTATGGGCAGGCCGTACCCGAGAATGGTCTTGATCTGGTCTGTGATCGCCTCGAAGGAGCCGTGCAGCACGAACGCGTCGACAGCGGCATCCGGCAGGAAGGAAACCACGTCGCCGGCGGCTTCGAGATCCTGGGCGTGGTGGAAGTCCGGCCAGACGCGCCGCTTGAGAACATCCACGTCTTCGCCGGTCCAGGGCAGACCGATGTTGTCGAACAGCACCGGCGAGTACTCGTAGTATCCGGCGGCGGCGGCGCGGCCGATGCGCCCCGCGCGCTCGGCATCGTCGTCGGCGATGGTGTGGAAGACGCAGCCGATGCGAATCTCCTTCGGGTCTCGACCGGCCTCCGCGGCGCCTGCGTGAACGTGCGCGACGGCTTGCCGCAGGTTCGTTTCGTGAACACCGACCCGGATAAAGACGCCGTCCGCCACGCGGCCGGCCATGCGCAATGTTCTTGGGCCCTGCGTGGCCACCCAGACGGGCACGCGCGCGGAATGGCGGAGCACGGCGGGCCGGGCGGCGTCGACGGTCAACTCCTCGCCGGCGGTGAGCGACCGAATGGTGACGATAGCTTCTTCGAATGCCGCCACGGTGGCGGGTCGCCGGCCCATGAGGCGGACTGCGGTGTCGCCCACGCCCATCCCCAATATCATGCGCCCCGGATCCAGCCTTTCGATCGTCGAGACCGAACCGGCGATGACCGCAGGATGGCGCATCACGGGGTTTTCTATCAGCGTGCCAAGGATGATCGAACGCGTCTCCCGCAGGGCGTGCGCGAGCAACACGTACGGATCCTGTACCAGCAGCGGCGAGGAAGCCAGGAACCCGTAGTGCCAACCCAGCCCTTCGAGCCGCGCCGCGTCTGCGGCGAAGCGCAGGGGCGATCGGTGATCGAGACGGTTCAGGCCGAACGCCAGACCATCTCGAATCGTCGTGGGATTGCCGTTCATCTTTCCTGTCCCTATTGTCCTTCGCGCCTCACCCGGACGGACGCCGGTCTACGGCGGAGCGTCTCGGGCACGAAGACTATCAGCAAACAGATGCCCACGAGGGCCGTCCCGCCGGTGGATGTGCAGGCGATCGCAAGCGACCATTGCGCGATGGGCGCCATGATGAAGGGTCCTACCGCGGCGCCTGCGTCGCCAACCATCCGCCAGAAGCCGAGAAACTCGCCGCGTCCCTGCGCAGGGGAGAGGTCTCCGCCGAGGGTCATGAAGATGCCGGTGCCGAAACCGTTGCCGAGCCCGGCCAGGATGCCGGCGGCTGTGAACGTCCAGAAGCCGCTGGCGAACGGCAGGGCGGCGACGCCGAGGCCCAGCAGTAGCATCGCGGGTCCCAACGCCCACCGGCGGCCGGCCAGGTCGATGATCATGCCCGCGGGATAGAACATCGCCATGTCCACCGCCGAGGAGAGGCCGTACGCCAGTCCAATTTCGGCGGCGGAAAGTCCCATCTCTGCACCGACCAGAGGAATCATCAACCGAAGACCGGTTCGCAGGAACATCAGGACGACCATGACGCTTCCCGCCGTCGCAAACGTACGTTTGTGGGTCCACACGATCTGCGCGAGCCGGGCGCGCTCGAGCCCTTCGGCGGGTCTGGCGCTGCTCGCGAAGACCATCACTATCACGAGGGAAATCGCCCACAGGACGCCCGCACCAACGAAAACGGCGCGATATCCGATCAAGTCCGCGCCGACACCCGCAATCACGGGACCAACAAACGCCCCGGCGCGTTGCATGCCCGCCATCAGGGAGATCACGCGGCCGCGCTGGTCGAGGCGCACCGTGTCGGTTATGAATGTCACTCTTCCGAGCACCCAGATGCCGGCGCCGGCGCCGAAGCCGAGCGCAGCGAAGGACAGCAGGGAAACCCCGGTTGAGGCTGCCGCCCCGAAGGTGGATAGCGTTGCCAGAAGGAGTCCCAGGATCATGACGCCGCGGTCGCCGATGCGAGTCACCAACATTCCCGCGGGCACGTCCATCAACATGGTCCCGGCACCGCGCAGGCCCACGACCGTGGCGGCGAACGCCGGACCGCCGCCGATCTCGAGGGCATAGAGCGGCAACATGATCTGAACCGCGTTCTGGGCGATCGCGGAAAAGAACGACGGCAGATAGACCGGCAGGGCTATGCCCCGCATCACCGACAGCACGGTATCCCGACTACCGGGTTGCCTCGGATCTGAAGTTCTGCGCTGTAGTCTTGGCATGGATCAGGTCGCGTCGCTCGGCGTCGATTCATCCCGCGTCGTCGACGCTGAAATCAGTTCGACGCGGCTTTCCGACGGACAAGGGTGAAGGGCGGATCTCCTTCCCTTATCCGTCCGGCGCGCGGCTACAGCTCAAACGCGATTCCGATCAGCGCGGCGAAACCGCCTTCTTCTTCGCCGTGTTCTCCGTCGGGGGCGTCTGGTTCCGCGTCTGACTCGCCATACTCTTTCCCCCACCGGACGCCCACATGCCACGAGAGATTCGGTGTTGCGGCGAATCCCAGCCGCAAGCCGCCGTGCAGCGCATGGCGCGGCGGCTGATGGTCCAGGTCGGACCCCTGGTCGATCGCGGCGATCCATTCGGCCCGCATGCGCAATTCGAGCCGTTCCGTCAGCGCATACTCGCGCTCGACTTCCGTTCGCTTGAGAAAGCGCCCTTTGGCCCCTCCGAATACCTCTGCGTCCAGTTCGAACCCGTAGGCGATCTCTCCCTGCACGCCCAGGTTCACGTAGCTCACCACGTCGTCCTTGCCCAGGTGTTGGTGGAGCCCGGTCTGAAGATCGAGCGATGGCGTGATGGCTCGGCAATAGAGCAGATGCACTTCGGCTTCGGGGAATATGCCTTCCTCGACGGCGTACTCCCCTTCCGTTTTCACGCGGAACTTGCGCGCGCCCTTGCCGATCCAGGCTGCTCCTTCCCACAGGATCTCCGAGTCGTTTTCTCTCGGCAGCAACTCGAGCCGCTCCATGTGGACCTCGCGCGCAACCTGATCGCCGTCCCCGGCGGTTTCCACATCGGCGGCCGAGAGGGTGGGAGATAGCACCATGACAACCAGGGCACCCCGCAACAACAGAAGCATGAATCGCGCGTTGGGGTCGACTTCAAATGCGTTGTCGCTTTCACGATCCGTCGAGGAATCGGCAGTGGCTATTCTTGTCACGATGGTGGAAAAACGCGATGCAAGACAGCAATGATGACGGCAAACGGATTGCGATGACAAGCGCCCCCTGGCGGGCGTCAGGACAGAGCCGCGGCGATGATCCGGCGAGCCTGGTCTACCGCCTCGCCTTCCAGCTTCGCGTCGTGGCCGGAAAGCGCCGGGGTATGCAGGTGCCCCAGTGGGAACTCGACGCCGACCTGTTTCTGCAGTAGCAACCGGACGAAGCCGGCGCGTCCGAGATAGTCACGAAGTCCCAACGACAGCTACTCATCTAGCGGTGATCTGGTCAACGGCGTTGGTGGGCGGTTACGCGGTCTGATCACGTTGACAGGTGCTGAGTACCAGCGCATAGTCAAGTCATTCAGAACTATAATCTTACCGGAGGTATTGTATGTCTGCAGTTCGCGAAAGGCTTGTGCAGGAAGCCGCCGCACGCGGCAAGTACGCCCCGCTTTTTCGACATTTGGCCGCGATGTCTGGACCAGACTGGCCCGTCTCTTTTGCGGAACTTGAGGCGATTCTCGGCTTCGATCTGCCGGTATCGGCGCGGCTATACCGGCCTTGGTGGTCCAATCAGAAGCAGGGTACCGGACATAGCCACGCACTGGCCTGGTACGCGGCGGGATGGAAGACCCGGGCTGTTGACCTTGAGGCGGAAACCTTGGTGTTTGAACGTGCGGAACGCCCATCCGAAAGGGTCCACGCGAGATCACAGGGCAGAAAATTCAATCTCGACGAAATCTGGCCTGCAGTACCCGGCGGTTCCTGGCCACCGGGCTTCACGGTTAGCCGCGAGCAGATTTACGATGACTTCGGACGTTTGACCGGCGGTCCGCAGAACGAAGCCGAACTCGACCGCTGAGGCATCGCATGTTTCTTGACACGAACGTGCTGGTCCGGGCTCGGTTCGAAGCGGCGCCCAGCCACAACCTCGCCCGGCGCCGAATGCGGGAAGCGGGAGAGAGCGGGGAGTCGCTGCGTATCAGCCGCCAAGTGCTTCGAGAGTACCTCGCCACGGTCACCCGTCCGCAAACCTGGTCACCCGCCATCGAGATGGAAGCAGCGCTGGCGCACGTCGCCACCCTAGAGACCGCTTTCAGCATTCTGGAAGACGGTCCAAAGGTGACGGAGATGCTGAAAACGTTGTGTCGCGAGGTGGCCGTCGCGGGCCGGCAGGTCCATGATGCCAACATCGCGGCGACCATGCTTGCCCACGGCGAGCGGCGACTATTGACATTCAACGCGCGGGACTTCCGTCGTTACGGCGAGAGACTCGAAGTGATCGGTCTGGAGACGGTGCCGTGAGCACCGTCACGCCTGGCGGGCGTCAGGACAGTGCCGCGGCGATGATCCGGCGAGCCTGGTCTACCGCCTCGCCTTCCAGCTTCGCGTCGTGGCCGGAAAGCGCCGGGGTAGTTCCAGCCTCTGTCTCAGGATGCCGCTCATCGCTGCAATCCGGATCAGAAAATTGCCATTTCGATTGACAAGCAAGCAAGGCTGGCGACAAAGTGGCATATGCACATGGTTTGGGTCGACACGAGGGTCAAGCTCCGATCTTGGACGATCCGACCAACTTCAGCAGATAGCCGAAAATGCGCTCCGTCTCTCGCGAGTCCTGCACGACGCTGTCCAATCTCGGAGAGGCGACAGACACGAGTGCCAAAGGGATGATCTTGCCCGCACCCGAGTGCGAACTTGCGATAACAGCTGCGGCGCTGGCTGGGCCGGAAGCCCCTCTGACTGCCTCGGAGCGAGCAATCATGCCGGAGGGTGACCGGCCTCCGCTTGACCGTCTGGAACACCTGCGTCGTTCGATTGAACGCGGCGAAGACCCGCTGGGTAATATCTTTCGCCAAGTGCGTCCCGCCAGAATCCACCGCGAGCACGGCGCTGTCTACACGCCCCGTCCGATCGTTGACGCAATGGTGGACTGGGCTGCCGAACAAACCACACCGGCGCGTATTGTAGATCCCGGTGCAGGATCTGGCCGTTTTCTTTTCGCTGCGGGAATGGCATTCCCCGCTGCGGAACTGATCGCCGTGGAGATCGATCCGCTCGCCGCAATTACGTTACGGGCAAACGCTGCCGCGCTAAAGCTGGCCGACCGGTTGACCGTAATGGTGGACGACTATCGTGCCATCCACCTTCCCGAGATAGACGGTGCCACACTGTTTCTTGGCAACCCACCCTACGTTCGTCATCACGCCATAGGGCCAGATTGGAAGGATTGGTTCGCAGACGCCGCCGCTGCCCGTGGCTTGATTGCTAGCAAGCTTGCGGGTCTACACATCCATTTCTTTCTCAAGACCTTCATGCTCGCCAAGCCCGGCGACCGCGGTGCCTTCATTACGTCAGCGGAGTGGCTCGACGTGAACTATGGAGACCTGATGCGCAAACTGCTTCTCAACGGTCTTGGCGGCACAGATCTGCATGTCATTGCTCCTGCGGCCATGCCATTTGCTGATGCAGCTACAACGGGCGTGATCACTTGCTTCCGCATGGGCCGCAATGGAAATGGCATCCGATTTCGTTCGGTCGCCACGCTTGCTGAACTGGGGTCGCTACCGAATGGTCAAGAAGTTCCCCGGTCTCGACTTGAGGAAACTCGTCGCTGGACGCCGCTTCTCGAGCCTCGAACCCCTGTGCCGAGCGGTCATCTTGAACTTGGTGATCTTTGTCGCGTTCATCGGGGACAAGTCACAGGCTGCAATGCAGTGTGGATAGCTGGAGCCTTCTCCGGGCAATTGCCGGAGGCGGTGCTGTTTCCCTCCATCACCAAGGCTCGCGAGTTATTCAATGCCGGGACCAGTCTTTCCGATGTTACGGGTCTTCGTCGCGTTATCGATCTGCCGTCTGATTTGGGTGACTTCACTGACGAAGAGCAACGTCAAATCCAACGGTTCCTGGTGTGGGCCAAGCGCAAGGGTGCAAAGGCATCCTACATCGCTCGCCATCGGCAGGCTTGGTGGTCGGTAAACCTCAGAGCCCCAGCGCCTATCCTCGCCACCTACATGGCTCGTCGCCCGCCGGCGTTTGTCCGAAACCTATGTGGTGCGCGTCACATCAATATTGCTCACGGGATTTATCCTCGTGATCTCTTGCCCGAACCAACACTTGATGTGCTCTCCGCATGGCTCCAACACAACGTGTGCCTGTCCGCTGGGCGCACATACGCTGGTGGGCTCACAAAGTTTGAACCCAAGGAGCTTGAACGTATTCGTATCCCGACACTGGAGGAGTTGCATGAGCGAGCCCAGGAAATGGACGTTGGCAGAGCTGACGCGCGATGCGGAGGAAGCAAAGACGCTATTTCGACAACAGCGGCTCAATGAATCGCGCGGACTTTATACCCGGTTCTTCGACACCTTCTCTCCCATATTCGACAGGATGATCGATCAAATGGCGGGCGGCGATCCGCTTGATCCCGCGCAGATAGTCCGATTTATCGGCGATGAAGATATACGGACCGCTTTCCGATACTTGGCCGCGCCCCCCGTGTCGGAAGATGACTTGAAAACACTGGCTGATACGACGCTATCTGCACACGCTCTGAGGCGCGATCCTGAAATAGCCGCTCGAGTGCGCGAAATCATGTTGCAGGTTATTGATCCGC
Organism: Pseudomonadales bacterium; assembly: GCA_963668365.1. Classification (GTDB taxonomy): domain Bacteria; phylum Pseudomonadota; class Gammaproteobacteria; order Pseudomonadales; family Azotimanducaceae; genus VXNE01. The sequence continues at coordinate 576,164 of OY764266.1, read as the reverse complement.
ATCGGTTTCCTTGGGTAGGAGAACAACGCCAGCCAACTGAACAAGAGCGTACTGAGGCCGTTGTCGCGTCAGCGGTTTTGGTGGCCGCCCGGAAGGTTGAGACTGCGCGCCGGTCGGACGCCAAGACCCGACAGGAGGAGAGCGTCAAGGCCACGCTTCGAGATATCGATTTTGCCGAGGTGTCACCTCGCGACATGCCACTATTGGATGCGGCTCCGGCTCCAAGCGAGTTCTGCGGCGAAAGCAAACTCGGCGATACACGCGCCGATCTTGTCATTCGCCTTTACGACCGGCGCGCGATGCCGGTGGAATGCAAGTCATCCAACAGCGCAGTCAATTCCTTCAAACGCATCAACCATGAAGCTGTAGGCAAGGCACGTGCTTGGCTGGCCGGATTCGGAGAACGCCAGATTGTTCCCTGTGCCGTGGTTGGTGGCGTGTTCAATCCAGCGAATCTTGAAACTGCGCAGGCCGAAGGGTTGGCGCTCATCTGGAGCCATCGCCTTGACGACCTCGCCGAATTCATCGAAGCGACCAAGGCTTAATCACCCGGTCCACCTGGACCTGATGCGACCTATCGATCAGTAGCGTAACCCACGCCGGAGGCCAGCAGCCCGGCCCGAAACTCCGGCCGGCGTACCACTCCTGGTGCCTGCGCGTCTGTCAGGCCAGGTAGCGCGCGAACCATACCTCCTCCGAGGGCCAGGACTGCGCCCAGTCGGCGTCCGCCCAGGCATAGCTCGTCTGGGCATCCGCCGGTGCGCCGAGTTCCAGCAGCCGTTCCACGACGAAGCCGTTGCCGGTCAGCAGCTCGATCCACTGCCCGTGGGTCAGGTAGAACTCGACTTTCTCGCCGTCTGGCCACTCGACGCTGTAGAGGCCGAGGTAGGGGCGTTGCAGCGCCGCCGTCGTCTTCTCGTTCTCGGCATCGGGCATGCATGCGATGGCGAAGCTGGCGTTGGTCATGAACACCAGTCGCCCGCCGGGCCGCAGCACTCGCGCGGCTTCCGGAACCCAGCGCAGGGGATCGGCCCAGAGGGCGGCGCCGTATTCGGAGATCGCGAAATCGAAACTGTCGTCACCGAACGGGAGACGTTCCCCGATGCCCTCGACCAGCGATACGGGCAGTCCGTGCCGGGTGCGCAGGTCGTTCGCCGTGGCGAGCTGGTTCGGCGTCGGGTCGATACCGATAACCTGGCCGCCTCGCCGTGCCATCCAGGCGCTGACGTAGGCGGTGCCGCACCCGATCTCGAGGCATCGCTTGCCGGTCAGGTCGTCCGGCAGCAACTTCAGCTCCCGTTCCGGCAGCTTCCAGATTCCCCAATACGGATCGGTGCTGGCCCAGGCGGCGCGGCCGGACTCCGCGTAGTGCGCGGCGAACTGCTGCCAGGCGTCGCGGTTGCGGCGCGCATGCTCGGCGGGCGCCCTCACTGCCCTGCCAGTGCCTTGATAGCCTCGATGCGGGCGGCCAACGCATTCAACGTCGAAGCCACCGCTTCCACGCCTTGCGGCACCTGCTCGTACTGCCGGTGCTCCATGGCTTCGCGAATCCAAGGCAGTGTCTTCGCGCCATAGCCCGTGTAGAAGCCGGGCGCGTAGATCTGGTGGCGGTACCAGGACCGGCGCGGCAATCCATCCTCGCGGGTCAGCAGGCGTTCGCTGGTGAAGAGCAGCCGATTGATTTCGCCGAGGACCGCATCGTCGCGATCCGGCGTAACGGCGTAGCCGTGGAGTGCCCGTTCCACGCTGGCCAGGGCGTTGTGTATTGGCGCGAAGTTGAAATGGGGAACGCTCGGTCGCCTCGCGGGGGGCCCCAGTGCCTTGGTGGGATCGAGCGCCGCAGCGAACGCACCGCTGTCGATCAGGCGGTTGACCCGCGCGACGTCCTGTCGCTCGGCCTCGGCGAGGGCCTCCAGGTCCGTCACGTAGCCGCGCACCGTCTCGACGAGACTCGAGAAATTGAACGGCAGCAACGGAGCGTTGGCCATCCGCAGGGTCGCGCGGCCGGTGACCTGGGCCATGACCACGCCGTAGACGTAGCCCGGGTCGACGAAACGTTCGTAGTGCTCCACCGTGTCGTAGAGCGTGTGGTAAGTGCCGCTCCGGCCTTCGCCGCCCACCGACACGTTGGCAGTGGCGATGCCCGCGTGGTGCAGGAACGCCGTGTAGTCCGAGCCGGACCCGAGTGCGGACAGACGAAGCCTTCCGCCTTTGTCCAGAGCCTCGACAGCCGTTTCGTCTCCTCTGGCACGAATGCGGGCACGGTTGCGCGCGCCCACGGACAACCCGGTTTGCGGATCGATCACGTCGCGTTGCACGGCGTCGAAGAACTCCTCGAGGGCGTGACTGCCGCCGATACGCACGAAGCCCCGCGCCATGGCGTCCGTGTTGGTGTAGAGCACAGCCTTCTCCGCGAGTTCTTCGCGGTGCTCTTCGACCCATTCCGCTGAACCCATGAGACCCTGTTCTTCCGCGTCCCAGGCGGCGAAGACGATGGTCCGCGCTGGCGCCTCGGGGAGTTCGGAGATCGCTTTCGCTTCCGCGAGCATGGATATCAGGCCGGAAACGGGATCGCGCGCGCCGTGGTTCCAGGCGTCGTGGTGGTTGCCCCGGATCACCCATTGGTCCGGCCACACCGCCCCCTGGCGCATCGCGATCACATTCTGCGCGGTGACGGTGTTCCAGTCGAACTTGAGCTGCAGGCGCACCGTGGCCGGTCCGGGTCCGATGCGATAGGTGATGGGCAGCCCGCCGCGCCACTCCGGCGGCGCGACCGGGCCTTCGATGGCGTCGAGCAGCGGCAGCGCATCGCCATGGCTGATGGGCAGCGTCGGTATCGTCGCAATCGATTTCGACTCCCGCATGTCGAGCCGTCTGGCGCCGGCGGTGGCGGCCCAGCCCGGCGTCAGCGGATCGCCGCCATATAGCGGCGTGTACTTGATCGAGCCGCGCTGCACCGCGCTGTCGTTCTTGAACGGGCCTTCCGGGTACGCCTCGCCAAGGACATAGCCGTCGTCGCTCGGATCGGAATAGATGAGACAGCCGACAGCGCCGCGCTCGGCGGCGAGTTTCGGCTTGATGGCGCGAAAAGCGTAGCCGTAGCGGACGATCACGATCTTGCCCGCGACATCGATGCCGTAGCGCTCAAGCTGCTCGTAGTCTTCCAGCAGGCCGTAGTTCACATACACGAGCTGGCCCGTGACGTCGCCGTCGGGCGAATAGGCGTTGTAGGGGGGCAGAACGTCGGGCGACGCGCTGCTCTCATCCCCGGGAACGGCGCGTTCAACCAGGGAAGCCGTGAAGGCGTGCGGTTCGATCATCTCCAGTCGCCGTGTTTCTGGAACCGGGAACAGCACTTCGTAGCTCGCGATTTCGGTGTCGTATCCCCATTCGCTGAAGAGGCGCTTCATGGTCTCGACATTGCGCTGCCCGTGACTGGACCCGACGTGATGGGGTTCTCCGGCCAGTTCGCGCATCCAGGCGCGCAGGTCGGATGCGTCGAGGTGGCTGTCGAACTTCGCTTCAAGGCGGCGTTGATCGTCTGCGCCGGCCTCCGTGAATCCTGGTATTGCCGCATGGGCAGCGGCGTTGAGTGTCAGCGCCGAGACGAGGGCGATTGCTCGGAACATGGTGGCGGTGCGGACGGTGGCGAAAGAGAGATTGTAACCGCAAGCAGTGTTCGGGAAGGAACCCCGAACCCCGTGGGGGTGCACGTCAGATTTGTGCTGGATATGCGGGAGAGGCGAGAGAACGGGACATTGGCGCGGATATCTGACAGTGTTAAAGCTGTCAGTCATCACGAGGATGCCGCATGTCGACCGCGCAGGATCACCAGGCCTTGAACGAACGCCGCGAACACATCGTCCGGGAGTTGGCCGCCCTCGGCGACGTGCAATCCGGCTCACTGGCGGAGCGCTACCGCCGATGCGGAAAGCCCACCTGCCATTGCGCCACGGACGGCGGTCCCGGCCACGGCCCGAGTTGGTCGTTGACGCGCCGCGTCGACGGCAAGACGGTCACGCGCATCATCGCGCCCTCCGAAGTCCCCGAAGTGCGAGCGCGCGTGGCCGAGTGCCGGCGCCTGCGGGGACTGGCGCGGGAACTGATCGAGGTCGGCGACCGGCTCTGGGAGGCGCGCCGGGCGGGCGGTCGGCGGGAGCGCGGGGAGGCCGCGAAAAAGGGGGCTTCGCGGCGGCAGTCGCGGCGGAGAGCGCGGCCGAGGTCGAGCGGCTGATCGGCCGCGGGGTCGCCGACTTCGAGGCGGTCGAGACGGCGGCGCGGCGGCTGGCGCTCGGGATCATGGGCCGGGCGGTCGCCGGGCGCCTGAACGCGGACCGCTCCGACGAGAAGGGTCCGCGGCGACCCTGCGCGTGCGGCGCGCAGGCGCGATGCGCCGGCCGCCGGCGCAAGACCTTCACGACGGCGCTGGGCGAGATCGAACTGCTGCACGCCTGGTATCACTGCGAGCAATGCGGCGCGGGCCTCAGCCCGCGCGACCGGGCGCTCGGCCTGGAGGGAACGTCCCTGTCGCCGGTGGCCCTGCGCATGACCGGCCTGGCCGCGGCCCGGGTCAGCTTCGCCGAGAGCGGCGAGCTGCTGCGCGAACTGGCCGGCCTCGACATCGACGCCAAGCTGGCGGAGCACCGAGCCGAGGCGCTCGGGCGCGAGATCGCCGCCGACGAGCGCCACGTCGTCGAATCCGAGCCCCCGACCGCCCGGACCCTCCACCTCGGCCTCGACGGCACCGGCGTGCCGGTGCGCAAGGCGGAGACCCGCGGCCGAAGCGGCAAGCAGCCGGACGGGGCCGCCAAGACGCGCGAGGCCAAGATCGTGGCCGTCTGGTCCGCGGACACCCTCGACCGGGACGGTCGTCCCGCGCGCGACCCCGGCTCCGTCACCTACAGCGGCGCCATCGAAACCGTCGCCGGCCGCGACACCGACGCCGAGCCGCCGCCCTTCGCCAGCCGCGCTTTGCGCGAGGCCGAACGGCGATGCCCCGCGTCGCGCGGTCCTCGGCGACGGCGCCCTCTGGATATGGAACTGGGCGGACGAGCACGCCCCCGGCGCCATCCGGATCGTCGACATCTTCCACGCCAAGGGGCATCTGTTCGACGTCGCCAAGGCCATCCACGGAGCGGGAACCGATCTCGCCGACCGGTGGGGGAAACAACGCCGCGACGAACTCGACCAGGGCCGCGTCGGCGACATCCTCGCCGCCCTCCGCGAACATGCCGAAACCTGCGACGACGCCCGCGAGTGCGCCGACTACATCGAAAACAACCGACACCGCATGCGCTATCCGGAGTTCCGGGCCATGGGCCTTTGCGTCGCGACCGGCGTCGTCGAGGGCGGCTGCAAGAACATCGTCGCAAGCCGCCTCAAGCGCGGCGGCATGCACTGGACCGTCGCTGGCGCCAACGCCATCATGGCCCTCCGTTGCGCGATCCTCAGCAACCGCTTCGACGACTTCTGGGAGCGCCGCGCAAGCGGACGCTGATCGTCATCTCACAATTCTGACGTGCACCCCCGGCGTTGAACGATGGCGCAGACGCCACCACGCCGCGACGTCATTGACGGCGCGATATGCGTTGGTTTGGTAGAGCGCCCCAAAGACGACGCGCGACGGAACGGAGCGTAGCGCGAGGCTCCTCCTCCTGCGACTGTTCGGCAGAAGACCGTGGCAGGCGTGCCACTAGGGCCTCGTCGAACCGCTCAAGGGCAGCCTCATAGTCCTCTCGCGTACTGCTTTGAGTTGGATCGTCCTGTGTCATCGTGTGATGGGGTAGAACCCGACCGCGACGCGGACGAACTCAGCTACTCTACCAGGAGCATCGCGGTCCAGCGTGACTCCTCTCCGTTCAGGCTCATCTCTGTATTGGATTAGACTTTTTCGGGCGCGCGGCCCGCGGGGCCAGTGGGCGAAATGGCGTCACGGAGCAGCCCTTGGTGAACCCGAGCGTTTCGTGCCACTGTGTGTCGGCAACGTCGCGCAATCCATCGGAGTTGCTTGTGGCACGATGATCGCCCTCCAAACGCGGGTTTGCAGCCAATGGCTGAAAAGAAGAAACGCGTTTCATCGACAGGTGTGACGCTGATTGGCGACCTGCCGGACACCCGCGCCATGGTGGGCTTGCTCGCTCCCTACGCGCGGGGCGCTTGGCATTGGTTCAGTCTGCAAACGACGTTGGCCGTGCTGTCCATCCTCGTCGGGTTGGCGACGCCGGCGTTGGCGGCGGTGGCTATCGATCAGGCCGTGGCGGGGCGCATCGGCTGGGGCTTCCTCGGACTCGCCGGAGCGATGGCCGCTTCGGCGCTTCTCGGCACGGCGAGCGGGCCGGTGTCGTCCCGGTTCAATATTGCGCTGCGCGGCCGGCTGACGCGGCGAATGGTTGCCCACGCCCTCGACCTGGGTCTGCCCGGTCGGCGGCCGTTCGATGACGGGGACCTGCTGAATCGGGCGGCCTCCCTGGCGCCCGGGATGTCCGGGTACCCGTCGACCATACTGCGGGTCGGCACCGGACTCGCGATGGTCGCGGGAAGTCTCATCGCGCTGCTCTTCATCCACTGGCTGTTCGTCGCCGTCTGGGTTGTCGGCGTCGGTCTGCTCGTGGTGCTGGCACGGCGCTTCATGGCGGTGCTTGCAGCCGAACAGTCCGGCTATGAGGAGCTCATGGGACGCATGGTGAACGCCTATACGGATGCGCTGGCCGGTCGCCGCACGATTCGCGCTGCCGGCACCGTGGATCGCGAAATCGACCGGGTCACGCAGCCGTTGCCCGCGTTGGCGGCGACCACGCGCAATATCCTCAGAGTGATGGGCCGCGGTGCGGTAGTGATGGCGAGCGCGGACACGGGCGTGCTTGTGGCCACCGCTGTCGCCGGTATCTGGTTGCTGGCCGGCGGCGGCCTCACGCCGGGCGCGCTCCTGGCCGCCGTGCGCTACGCGCAGATGGCCTACGGCAACGTTGCGGGCGTGTTCGACGACGGCTGGTTTCACATCGCGCTCCTGCGCTCCCAGGCGGCCCGCGTGATGGAACTCGTCGACACGCCCGCCATGAAGCAGAAGCCGAGCGGGCCGCCGGCGGATGGCGCGCCGGGCGACATCGAATTGGATGATGTGACCGTGCACGGGAAGGCCGGCGACGTCTTGCGCGGCGTCAACTTGCGAATTCCGACTGGAACCACGATCGCCCTCGTCGGAGAATCGGGTGTCGGCAAGACGACCCTGGCGACGCTTGTCGGTCGGCTGCACGATCCCGATGAAGGCGCGGTCCGGATCGACGGCGCGCCGCTGTCGGCATGGTCATCCGAAGCGCTGGCGAAACGCGTCGCCTACGCCTTCGAATCGCCGGCCTTGCTAGGCGACACCGTCAGGGATGCGATCACGCTCGGCCACGGCGCCAGCGACGCCGAGGTCCGGGCCGCCGCGCGAAGCGTGGAGGCGGACGCTTTCGTGGAGCGCCTGCCGAAGGGCTACGAAACGCCCTTGGACGAGACGCCGATGTCGGGGGGCGAGCGGCAACGGCTGGGCCTGGCGCGCGCCGCGCTGAGGGATTCCCCGGCGTTGGTGCTGGACGACGCGCTGAGCAGCCTCGATGTGGCGACGGCGGCGCGCGTCTTCGCCGCGTTGGGTTCGCTGTCGGAGGACCGCACCGCCATCATCGTCGCGCATCGAGCGAGCACTGCGGCGTCCGCCGATGTCGTGGCGTGGCTCGTGGACGGGCGTATACACAGAGTCGCTCCCCACGGCGAATTGTGGGGCGATCCGGCCTACCGCGCAGCGTTCACGGGGAGGAGTTCCGAAGCTGCGGCGATTGCCGAAGAGGAGGACGGATGACGATTCAATCGCCGATCGCTTACGTCCTCCGACACCGGCGGCGCGTGGTCCGGATTGCGGGCTGGAGCGTTGGTGTCACGCTGGCACCGATGTTCACCGGGCGAGCGATCGCGAGCGCGATGGACGCGGCGAGCTCAGGCGCCTTGGCAGTATCGTTCATGTGGCTGATGGGTTTGTTGGGGGCCGGGGCGGTGGGAGTCTTGTCGCTGATGCGCCTGTCCCGGCTGACGGCGGACATTTCGGCGGACGTGCAGACGGATCTGACCCGCGACGTGGTGCGGCACGCGCTCGCCGATGCGGTGGGTTCGGATCGTGTGCTGCGGTCCGGCGCGGAGTTGACCCAGCACGTGCCGGTGCTCGTGGACATGCTGTCGTTGATGTTGCGCACGGCGCCCGCCGGCTTGTTCGCAATCGGCGCTGTGGCGGGACTCGCGACGCTGTCCGGGACGTTGCTGATCCTGGTGGTGCCATGGCTCGCGGCATCCGTGTTTCTGCTCGCCGCGCTCGTGCGCCGGGATACGCGCAACCAGAGGGCGGTGACGCTGGCGAGCGAGGCTTCCTACGGCGAGATGGCCAAGGTCATACAAGGCGTTCGCGATCTGATGGCGGCGGGCGCGAAGGGATATGCGATGGGGCGCGTCCGGGACCGCATAGAGGCCGCCAACCGTCTGCTACTGAAACAGGGAGACCAAAACGCCGTCCGTTCGGGCCTGGTCAATGCGACCTCGACCTGGCTGCCCGCGCTCACGGCCCTGGCGTTCGTGCCGACGCTGGTTCGCAACGGCAGCCTGACGCCGGGCGAAGTCGTCGGTTCGTTCACCTATCTGCTCGCGGGGCTTGCCACGGCGTCGATGTTCGTCACTTCGGTGATGGGGTACATCGTGACCCTGCGGGTGCGGCACGGTCGCCTGGTCGAGTCCGTCGGCGAAGATTCGCCGACGACTCGCGAAGAGGTCGATGCGTCGCCGCCGACGCGTTCGACGATCCAGGTGCGCGATCTGAGTTTTGCCTATGGAGCGTCGGCTCAGCCCATCGTCGAGGGTCTGCGCATCGACATACCTCACGGCGACCACCTGGCCATCGTCGGCCCGAGCGGGATCGGCAAGTCGACGCTCGCGGCCCTGCTCGCCGGCGTGCTGGCGCCGGATGGTGGTTCTGTGGCAATCGCCGGCACCTCCCTGCATCTGCGCGGGGACCGTTCCCGGCTCGTCACGATGATTCCCCAGGAGGCCTATGTATTTGCGGGATCTCTGCGAGACAACCTGACTTACCTGCGGCCATCGGCCTCAGACGAAGAGGTGGCCGCTTCTGCCGAGGCGGTGGGTCTCGATCGGGTGTTGGAGCGGCTTGGCGGTTTCGATGCCCAGATCGACCTTGCCAAGTCCGGGTTGTCTGAGGGCGAGAAGCAGTTGGTGACATTGGTGCGGGCGCACCTCGCGGCGACCCCCGTCGTTGTTCTGGACGAGGCCACGTGCCATTTGGATCCGGCTGCCGAGGAAAGGGCGGAGCGCGCCTTCATGGCGACCGGAAGCACGCTGATAGTGGTTGCGCATCGCATGTCGGCGACGTTGCGCGCGAAGAGGGTCATGGTGATGGGCAGCGACGGCAGCGATGTTGGCGACCACCGTGAACTGATGCGGCGACATGCGCTCTACGCTGACTTTCACGGCATGTGGTCGGCACCAACAACGGAGCAACCGGCCTGAGGATCGCGCTATGGAGTTGGCTTGGCGCGCGCGCCGGGAGTTCCCGCTGGGCAGTTCTGGAGTGCCGCGTGTCGTCAGGGACCGTCGAGCCCTAGCCGTTGGTACTGCTCCGGTGGCGCCTGGTTCGCCAACAGCGCTTCCTCGAGCAACCCGACCATCCGACCCTCGACGGCATCGTCCTGGATGGGATTCAACTGGCCCGGGTCCGTTGCCAAGTCGAAGAGCTGTGTCTGGAACACTTCGGGCGCGCGGCCCGCGGGGCCAGTGGACGGAATCCGCATCACGGGACAGCCCTTGGTGAACCCGAGCGGCTCGTGCCACTGCATGTGGGCGAGTTCGCGGACCGAGAACGGGCGGCGCAGGTGGGTCGGCATCAGCGTGTACTGGTAAAGCGGCGCGTTGCCCTCGGCCGGGCCGCGCATGTAGACGTATCGCCCGTCGGTGATGTTGACGTGGCCGCCGAACATCCCGTAGATCGTGGAGCTGCGAATGCGGGCGTCTTCCTCGATCGTGGCGCGTAGCGGCGCTCCGTCCATATCCGGCGGTCGATCCAGGCCGAAGTACTCCAGCAGAGTCGGACCGATATCAATGGTGGTTGTCAGGCTGCGCCGCCTGGCGCCCGCGACGCCGCTGCGCGGATCCCAGGCGAACAACGGAATGTGTGCTGTTTCGTTGTACCAGGGCATGCGTAGCTTGCCCCACCAGTCGTGTTCGCCGAGCAGAAAGCCGTGGTCCGTGACGACGAGAAGCATCGTGTCGCGCCACATGTCGTGGGCGTCCATGAAGTCGATCACCGTGCCGAGATAGTGGTCGCACTGGGTCAGCAGCGCCGCATACTGGTAGCGCAGGTATTCCACGGCATCCGGATCCTCGGTGACCCGCGCATATTCCGGCCAGTCGAAGTGTGGGCCGTCCCAATCGGAGCCCTCAGCGCGAAAAAAGTTGTATCGGTCCTTCCACTGCTTCAGGGTGAAGAACGGCTCGTGGGGATCGAAAGTCTCGATCTGCAGGTACCAGTTGTCCTGTTCGTGGTTGGTCTCGAGGAACTCGAGGCCGGCGGCGAAGGTCTGCGCCTGCGGAGTGAGCCGTTCCTCCTGCATGTACTTTCGGTTCACGAGATCCTGGCGCGTGACGCGTCCCAGGTGTTCGGGAATCTCGGGATCTGCGACCTCGCCCTTCCAGGCGTCGCCCTCCTGGCCGCGCACGTTCTCCCAGCTCGAATAGCGGTGGTGATACGTGGCGCCCCCGTCTTCCCAGTAGTGGTAGTGGTCCGAGACCAGGTGCGCATAAACGCCGTTGCCTTTCAGGATGGTGAAGGTGGAGTCGTCGAACGGCTCGTGCGGACCCCAGGAGCGGTGCAGGAAGTTGTGCCGGCCGGTGTGCAGTTCCCGCCGCGCCGGCATGCACGGCATGGAGCCGACGTAGTGGTTGTCGAACGTGACCGCGCGCCCGCCGAGGCGGATGAAATTGGGCGCCAGCGTCCAGTCGCAGCCGTAGTTCGGCAGCATGTGCCGGTTCAGCGAGTCGTACATGACCATGATGGCTTTCATGCCGCCGCCTCCATTTGGTTGGGTTCCTAGTTCAGGTTTCGCCCTCGTTTGGCTGCCAGCCGCAACCTCAGGGCGTTCAGCCGAATGAACCCCGCCGCGTCGTCCTGACGATAAACGCCGCCGTCGTCCTCGAATGTCGCGACATCGGCGTCGTACAGGCTGTCGTCCGACCACCTGCCGACGACGGAAACGCCGCCCTTGTAGAGTTTGAGCCTGACCCGTCCGTTGACGACGTCCTGCGATGCGTCGATCAGCGCCTGCATGACGCGGCGCTCCGGCGACCACCAGTAGCCGTTGTAGATGAGCTTCGCGTAGCGGGGCATGAGTTCGTCGCGCAGGTGCATCACTTCGCGGTCCATGGTGATCGACTCCATGGCCCGGTGCGCCTTAAGCAGGATCGTGCCGCCGGGCGTCTCGTAGCAGCCTCTCGACTTCATGCCGACATAGCGGTTCTCGACGATGTCGCTGCGGCCGACGCCGTGGGCGCCGCCGGTCTCGTTCAGGCGCGCGAGCACGCGCGCGGGCGTCATCGGTTCGCCATTCAGCGCGACCGCATCGCCGTGGACATATTCGAGTTCGATGGGCTCCGCCGTTTCGGGCGCGTCCTCCGGCGCGACCGTCCAGCGCCACATCGACGGGTTTGGCTCGGCGCCGGGGTCTTCCAGTTCGCCGCCTTCGTAGGAGATGTGCAGCAGGTTGGCATCCATCGAGTAGGGTGACTTCTCGCCGGCCTGCGTGAAGTCGACGGGGATCTGGCGCTCGGCGCAGTACGCCATCAACGCTTCGCGCGAGGTGAGGTCCCACTCGCGCCAGGGCGAGATGACGGTGATGTCCGGGTTCAGCGCATACGCGCCGAGTTCGAAGCGCACCTGGTCGTTGCCCTTGCCGGTGGCGCCATGCGAGACGGCCTGGGCGCCGGTCTCGGTCGCTATTTCGACCAGGCGCTTGGCGATGAGGGGGCGCGCGATGCTGGTGCCGAGGAGATATTCGCCCTCGTAGACCGTATTGGCGCGGAACATGGGGTAGACGAAGTCGGCAACGAATTCCTCGGTCAGATCCTCGATGTAGATCTCCCGCACGCCGAGCGCCCTGGCCTTGGCGCGGGCCGGCTCGACCTCTTCACCCTGGCCGATGTCGGCAGTGAAGGTCACTACTTCGGCGCTATAGGTTTCCTGCAGCCAATGGCAGATGACCGACGTGTCCAGGCCCCCGGAGTAGGCAAGCACGATCTTCACTGGCGGACTCTCAGATTCGGCGAAGGCGCCATGGTAACGCAGCGGCGAAGCGGCGCGTCACCGAGCTGGGACGGTCATGTGCGACCGTGGCGGCAAGGGCAGGGCTATTCAAAAGTCCGCCCTCGACGGCGTGATCGTCGAATCGGGTTCGATTCGGCGCAGGCCATACAAAAGTCGGCGTGGTACAACGGCGACATGGAAGGGCCGGACATCGGGAGTGGTGGTCGCTGGCTGCGCGGTGTGGCGGTGCGCCCGGTGCGCGGTGTCGGGGAGCGTCGGCGCTGGGACGCGCTGATGCGCGAGCCCCACTACCTGCCCTACCGCGGCCTGTTCGGCAGGTTGCTGCGGCAGGTGGCGGTGCGCGGGGGAGACCTGGCTCGCGCTGCTGGGCTGGCAGGCCGGGGCGTTCAAGGTCGGGGTGCGCGACGCGTGGATCGGCTGGACGCGGGAGCAGCAGTTCTCGCGGCTGCACCTGGTGGCGAACAACGCCCGCTTCGCGGTGCTGGACCCGGGCCGGGTTCCGAACCTGGCGTCGCGGGCGCTGGGGCTGGGTCTGCGGCGGCTGTTGCGGGACATGCGGGCCGCGCACGGGCATCCGGTGCTGCTGGCGGAGACGTTCGTGGACCCGTCGCGTTTCGCCGGGACGTGCTACCGGGCGTCGAACTGGGTGCCGCTGGGGCGCATGCGGGGCTTTTCGCGGGAACCGGGCGGGCCGGCGCGCTGGCGCGAGCACGGCCGGCCGAAGGAGGTGTTCGTGTACGAGATGGAGAAGGACCGGCAAGCCGGGAGACCGCCTACGGGCTCACCTCGCTCGGCCCCGGGCAGGCCGGTCCCGGGGAACTCGCGGCCCTGGTCCGGCACCACTGGCACATCGAGAACCGCCTGCACCACGTGCGCGACTTCACCTGCGACGAGGACCGCTGCCGGGCGCGCGTCGGCAATCTGCCGCGCAATCTCGCCTGCCCGACCAACGCGGCCATCTCCATCGTGCGCCACGAGCGCCGCTTCGAGCACCTGCCTCCCGCCAACCGGCACTACGCCGCCCGACCGCGGGAGGCCCTCGACGCCGTCCTCGACCCGCCGTCCCGCTGAGCGCCGCGTCCCGCCGAAAGCCGCTCCCCGGTGCACCGCACCGGGCGCACCGCCGCGGCCGAAGCCGACGCGGCGCGCCCGCGTCCTGCCTCGCAAGCCCCGCCGCGCGCCCAACGCGACGAACCGGCAGTCCCCGACCGGCCCGGACCAGAACCGGCGACACGCAGCGGATACGCCTGCCGTCGGACGAATCAGGACTTTTGAACATGCCTGGGCGGCAAGGGCGATGGGCGATACCTGCGATCAGGCGCTGATGTATGCTTGGATGAAGCTTGGGCCGCGCGGCTTTGAGGAGCGACGATGATTGAAATGAGCTCCCGATTTCGCGGCTTCCTTCCGGTCGTCATCGATCTCGAGACCGGCGGTTTCGAAAAGGATGTCCACGCCGTTCTGCAGATCGCGGCCGTCAGCTTGGCATGGTCGGCGGACCGCCTCTCCATCGACCAGGTCCGAGGGTGGAACGTCATCCCGCACCCCCTGATGCGGGTTGAAGAAGAGTCACTGAGGATTACAGGTATTGACCTCTCCGATCCGAGGCGCGATGCGCTGAACGAGGAGGACGCGGTGCGCGAGCTGTTTCGGTTCGTCCGCCGCGAGGTTCGCCGCAACGGATGCGAGCGAGCGGTGCTGACCGCCCACAATGCGCACTTCGATCATGGCTTCGTCATGTCGTCCGCCGAGCGCAACGGCGTGAAGCGCAATCCCTTCCATCCGTTCACGGTGATCGATACCGCCTCGCTCGCTGCGGTGGCGTACGGCCATACCGTCTTGAGCGAAGCCTGCGCGAGGGCAGGCATCGAGTTCGAAGGCGGACGGGCGCACGCCGCGATCTATGACGCCGAGGCGACGGCCAAGCTGTTCTGCCTGACGGTCAACAACTGGGGGCGTGTGCATCGGGCCGATCAATAACCCGTGCTGTCACGCGACGCTTGATCAGGACTCGCCCGGGGCTGCAGAACAGGATAGCCAACGGTGGCGCACCGCACGGACTCCTAGATCAGCCCGCGTTCGGCGAAAGACACCTGTTCCGATGCGCCGACCACGACGTGGTCTACCAGTCGCACGTCCAGTTCCTGTAGCAGCATGGCGATCCGGGACGTGACCTGGATGTCGCTCGCCGAAGGTTCGGGAACGCCCGAAGGATGGTTGTGGTAGAGGATGACGGCGCTGGCGTTGTGCTTCAGGCAGGACTTGATGACTTCCCGGGGATAGACCATCGCCCTGTCCACCGAACCGAAGAACAGTTCTTCGTTGGAGATCAGGTGGTGCCGGGTGTCGAGAAAGAGCGCGCCGAACACCTCGCGTTCCCGCCTTGAAAGTCGATAGCCCAGGTAGCGCCGCACCCCGGTCGAACTCGAGAGGATTTCCCCGCGTGTCAGGATCTCGGTGTGGTAGCAGTCCATGAGTCCGCGCATCGCGAGTATGGCCGCGGTGTTGACCGGCCCGATTCCTTCGCACGCCGCGAGCGCGTTCGGCGGCGCGTGGAGCAGGCAGTGCAGATCGCCGAAACGGGCGAGAAGCGATGCGGCCAGGTTCAACGCGTTCGCGGACGGCTCTTCGACGCCGAGAATTGCCGCGAGGAGTTCCGTCTTGGTGGCGGAATCGGGGCCGAGGTCGAGGATGCGTTTCCGGGGCTCGTCGGCGCATGCGCAGGCGGCGCGCCCGCCCGCGGTCGGCTGCAACAGGGCACTTCTGGTATCGTTGGCGTCGTCTTTCATGCCGTGATTTGCGGTGGAAAAGGAAAAGCGCGGCGGGCGCTTCGACATTCGCATGCAGAACAGACGCATCTTATTGGGTATCGCGGGCGGAATCGCCGCGTATAAGACCCCGCAGCTTGTGCGAGATTTGCGCGCCTCGGGGGCAGAAGTTGTCCCTGTCATGACGCGAAGCGCTGCGCGTTTCGTCACGGAAACAAGCCTTCGGGCGGTGGCGGAGCAAAGGGTTCGGAGCGACTTGTGGGACGCCCAAGCCGAGGCGGCGATGGGCCACATCGAACTCGCGCGATGGGCGGATGCCGTGGTCATCGCGCCGGCGACCGCCCATGTCATCGCCCGCCTGGCGACGGGCATGGCCGACGATCTGCTGACCACCCTTTGCCTCGCGACGGCAGCACCGCTGTTTCTGGCCCCGGCAATGAACCGGCGGATGTGGGAACACCACGCGGTGCAACGCAACGTGGCCAGACTGAAGCAAGCGGGCGTGAGGATCCTCGGACCGGGGGAAGGCGAACAAGCCTGCGGCGAGACCGGCCCGGGCCGTATGCTGGAGCCGGCGCAGATCGTCGAGGCGCTGACCTCGCAGCTGGGGGGTGGGCCCGGGTCCATGGAAGGCCTGGGCGTACTGTTGACCGCGGGGCCGACGCGGGAACCCATCGATCCCGTGCGCTATATCTCGAACTACAGCTCGGGCAAGCAGGGCTATGCCCTGGCGCGTGCCGCGCGCGACGCGGGTGCGGAGGTCACGCTGGTGAGCGGGCCCGTGGCGATGGAGACCCCGGCGGGCGTTCGACGAATCGATGTGACGACGGCGCGCGAGATGTACGCCGCGGTGGACGCCGAACTCGAGGAAGCCGATATCTTCATCGGCGTGGCGGCGGTGGCGGACTATCGCCCCGCCCAGGCCCGGGGCCGCAAGATCAAGAAACGCGACGAGTCCCCGGATCTCTGGCTTGAGCTGCAGGAGAATCCCGACATCCTCGCCCGCGCCGCCGAGGTCTGTTCCTGCGCCATCGGTTTCGCCGCCGAGACCCACGACACCATGCGCCATGCGCGCGAGAAACTCTTGCGGAAGGGTTGCGCCGCGATCGTGCTGAACGACGTGTCGGAAGAGGACATCGGCTTCGACAGCGACCGCAATGCGGTGACCCTGATCGAGCCCTCGGGCGAAACCGTTTTTCCCATCGACTCCAAGGAGACGGTGGCGGAGAAGCTGATTGAGGCTATCGCCAGCCTGTTCCATCGCAGGAGCGAAACGACGCGGGGTGATCTGACGCGTCGCGCGTGACCGAATGAAACGACACATCGCGCCGGAGATATTTCGCGCTTACGACATTCGCGGTCTCGTAGACAGGAATCTGACAGACGAATCGGTCTCCTGGATTGGCCGCGCGTTTGCGGCCGAGGCTCGTGAACAGGGTTTCGGCCGCGTCGCGGTGGGCGGCGATGGCCGGCACTCCACCGGGCATCTGCGCGATGCCCTCATCGCGGGCCTTACCGGTGGCGGTTGCGATGTCGTCGATGTCGGGCGTGTTCCGACGCCTCTGCTCTACTATGCCACCCATGCGCTCGAGACCCGGACGGGGATCATGATCACGGGATCGCACAACCCGCCCGAGTACAACGGCCTGAAGATGGTGATCGGCGGCGCGGTGCTTTCGGGCGAAGCCATTGCTGGCCTGCGATCCCGCATCGAACGCGACGACTGCCCGCGGAGAGCGCGCGGCGCGGTGGAGCCCGTCGGCGTGATCGAATCGTACATGGATCGGGTGGTTGGCGATATCGCCCTCGCGCGTCCGCTCAAGATCGTCATCGACAGCGGAAACGGCGTGGGCGGCCTGGTGGCCCCAGCGCTTTTCGAACGACTCGGGTGCGAAGTCGTGAGCCTGTACGCGGATGTCGACGGCAGCTTTCCGAATCACCATCCGGATCCGGCCGACGCCGCGAACCTCGATGATCTCATCGCCGCGGTTCGCGAACACGAAGCGGACATGGGCTTGGCCTTCGACGGCGATGCCGATCGCCTGGGCGTCGTTACCGAGAGCGGAGCCATCGTCTGGGCCGACCGCCTGATGATGCTGTTCGCCCGAGACATCGCCCGGCGCAACCCGGGCACGGATGTCGTCTACGATGTGAAGTGCTCGCGCCACCTCGAGAAAGTGGTTGTCGAAGCTGGAGGGAACCCGATCATGAGTCGCACGGGACACTCCCACATCAAGGCCAAGATCAGGGAGACCGGCGCCCTGTTCGGCGGCGAATTCAGCGGCCATATCTGTTTCGGCGAGCGCTGGTACGGGTTCGACGATGCCATCTATGCGGGTGCGCGTCTGCTCGAGATTGCCGCTTCGAGAGGCTGCGGCATCGATGCGTTGTTCGCGGACTTCCCGGTTCCCTGCACGACTCCGGAAATCAAGCTCCCGACAACCGAGTCGGCCAAGTTTCGCATCATCGAGGAGTTGTCGAAGTCGGCCGATTTCGGCCCTGGAGCGGTGACGAGAATCGACGGTCTTCGCGTCGACTACGCCGACGGCTTTGGTCTGGTGCGCGCATCGAACACTTCGCCGGCGCTGACGTTGCGCTTCGAAGCGGACGACGCGATCGCGCTGGATCGCATCCGCTCGACTTTCGGCGCGCAGTTGTCCGCCATAGATCCGGCGCTGACGTTCTAACGGCTAGTGTCGTGTCCCGCAAGTTTCTGGTACTTCAGAGTTCGCCATGCGCGTCAATGCAAGGCGTGGTCCGCAGTGAATATCTGGCATATTCGCAAGGGCCACAACGCGGCAGTGGCGTGCATGGCGATCTCCCGAAGGGCGCGCCCCACGGGGTCTGTGGCCGTGTTGCGCCCCTTGGAAATGGAGCCGACCATTCCCTGCGGGGACGCGCCTTGCCACAGACCCCGTGGAACGCGCTGAAGTGCCATAAACTTGCGGGACACGACACTTGGAGAGAACCAGAGATGTCACGCGAAGACACGTCGAAGATCCTGATCGAGGCGCTGCCTTATATCCGCGAGTTTCACGGCTCGACGGTCGTCATCAAGTACGGCGGCGCGGCGATGGTGGACCCGGCGTTGAAACACGCCTTCGCCCGCGACGTGGTTCTGATGAAACTCGTCGGCATGAACCCGGTGGTGGTGCATGGCGGCGGCCCGCAGATCGGGGAGCTGCTGCAGCGGCTGAATATCGAGACCCGCTTTGTCGACGGCCTGCGCGTCACGGACTCGGCCACCATGGATGTCGTGCAGATGGTGCTTGGCGGACTGGTGAACAAGGAGATCGTTTCGCTGATCAACGCCGAGGGGGGCAGCGCGGCCGGCCTGACCGGGAAGGATGGCAACCTCATCAGGGCGCGCAGGCTCAGGCTGACGCGCGAGCGTCCGGAGTTCAAGGAGCCCGAGATCGTCGACATCGGACATGTCGGCGAGATCGCCGAGGTCAATCCCGGCGTGCTCGACGCCCTGGTCGCCCGCGACTTCATTCCTGTCATCGCGCCCATCGGGGTCGGCGACGACGGCGTCTCCTACAACATCAACGCCGATTTTGTGGCGAGCGCCCTGGCGGCGCGCCTGAACGCCGCCAAGCTGGTGCTGCTTACGGACACCCCCGGGGTGCTGAAACCCGACGGTTCGACGCTGGTTGCGCCGAGCCGAGAGGAAATCGAGAGGATGATCGCCGACGGGGAGATCAAGGGAGGCATGCTGCCCAAGGTGCGCTGCGCCCTGGACGCCATGACGGCCGGCGTGGCTTCGGCCCAGATCATCGACGGCCGCATTCCCCATGCGACGCTGCTGGAGATATTCACCGACGGCGGAGTCGGCACGCAGATCACGTAGCCCGACGCGCGAGCGGTTGAGGCGTCAGGAGACGCAGTAAAGGCTGCGATAGCGCAGTATCGTCTCCAGGGCTTCGGCGTTTTCGCCGTGCTTCCGCAGGTAACGGACGACATCGTCCAGCGTGACGATGCTGAGTACCGGGATGCCGAGCCGCCGGGCCAGGGACTGAATGCCCGTGTTCTCGCCGTCGACGCGTTCCCGGCGGTCCAGGGCGACCAGCACGCCGACCGCCTGGGCGCCGGCGGCCTCAAGGAGCTTGAAGGCGTGGATCTTGGCCTCGCCGTCGGTCACCACGTCGTCGACGATGACCGCCCGGTGACCGTCCAGGGGCCCGCCGACGATGCGTCCCCCTTCGCCGTGCTCCTTTGTTTCCTTGCGGTCGAAAGCAACGTCGATGTGGACATTGTAGTCCCGCGCCAGCGCCACCGATGTGGCGACGGCGATGGGTATCCCCTTGTACGCCGGTCCGAACAGCAGGTCGGGCAACGGCGACATGGTGAAGATCCGGGCGGCGTACGCGGCCCCTAGGCGGTCGAGCGCGGGTCCGTTGCTCAGGGCCCCGAGATCGAAGAAGTAGGGGCTGTGACGCCCGGACTTGAGCACGAAGTCGCCGAATCGGAGAACGTTCTCGCGCAGCATCAGGCCGAGAAATTCGTCGGCGCTCATCACCTTCCCAGTGCGCGTCGCTGCTCGGCGAAGAGTCTTTCGATACCCGTCTCGGCGAGGGCAAGCATTTCGGTGAGCGCTTCTCGCGAGAACGGCTCGATTTCGGCGGTGCCCTGCACTTCGATGAAGCCGCCGCCTTCGATCATGACGACGTTCATGTCCGTGTCGGCGTTCGAATCCTCGGGATAGTCGAGGTCCAGGACCGGAGTTCCCTTGTATACGCCAACGGAGACCGACGCCACCAAGTGCTGGAACGCCTGGGGCGCGATGCGTTCGAGGCACAGGGCCAGCGCGACGCAGCCGCCGGTGATCGATACCGTTCGGGTTCCGCCGTCCGCCTGGATGACGTCGCAATCGATGCGGATCGTCTGCTCGCCCAGTCGTTCGAGGTCGACGGCGGCGCGCAGCGCGCGGCCGATCAACCGCTGGATTTCCATCGTCCGACCGCCTTGCCTGCCGCGGGCCGCCTCGCGGTCGGTCCGCGTGTGCGTGGCCCCGGGGAGCATGCCGTATTCGCAGGTGAGCCAGCCGCGACCGGTGCCGCGCAGGAAACGCGGCACTCCCTTCTCGAAGCTCGCCGTGCAGATGACGCGGGTGTCCCCGAAGGTGGCCAGGACCGAACCTGCCGCGTGTTTCGTAAAACCGGTTGTGAGAGTCACCGGGCGCAGCGCATCCGGTTGTCTGCCGCTCGGTCGCCGCCATGTTCTGCTGGACATGTGTCCCTCCCGCAAGCGCGACGAGTATACGCGTTAGAATCGCCCGAATGATCCTGAGCATGACCGCGTTCGCGAAGTTCGAGTCGGCCTCGCTGGTTTGGGAGATCCGCTCCGTCAACAGTCGTTACCTGGAAGTGGATTTCCGCTTGCCGGCGGGGATTCGGGAGATCGAACCGGCGCTGCGCGGACACCTGCGGGATGTCCTGTCACGGGGGAAGGTGGACGCCACCCTGCGCCTGACGAAGTCGGCGGTCGCCGCGGCGCCTGAGATCAACCGGGCGCGCCTGGCGGCGCTTCTCGATGTGCTGGACGACGTGAGAAACGCCGCGCCCGGAACAGGACAGCCCGACCCCCTCGAACTGTTGCGTTGGCCGGGAGTCGTCGAGCCCGACGGGGAATCGGCGGATGATGCGCTGAAGATCGAGGCTTTGACCGGTTTCGAACACGCGCTGCGCCGGCTGGCGGAACACCGGGGCGCCGAAGGCGGGAAACTCGATGCGCTGCTGCGCGAGAAGCTGTCCGCCCTGGAGGCAATGGTTGCGGATATCAGGACTCTCGCCGCTTCTTTCGCGCCCATGGTGCGCGACCGGTTGATCGGACGCCTTCGCGAGTTGGACGCGGTCCAGGTGGATTCGAGTCGGCTGGAGCAGGAGGTTGCGCTGCTGGCGCAGAAAGCGGACATCGCGGAGGAACTGGACCGGCTGGCGATGCATGCCCAGGCATGTCGCGATTGCCTCGCCGCGGGCGGTCCCCAGGGGCGACGTCTCGATTTCCTGATGCAGGAACTCAATCGCGAATCGAATACCCTGACCGCCAAGGCGATCACATCGGAGTGCGCGCAGCGCGCGGTCGAACTGAAGGTTGTCGTCGACCAGATGCGCGAACAGGTGCAGAACATCGAGTGAGTCGAATGCGAGGCCGACCCATCGTCATCTCGGCTCCTTCGGGTGCCGGCAAGACCAGCCTGGTCAAGGCGCTGCTCAAACGCGATACGAGGCTTGCGGTGTCCGTTTCCCACACCACGCGCCCGAAACGCCCGGACGAGGTGAGCGGAAAGGACTACTTCTTCGTCGAGCCTGCGACCTTCGACGCGATGCGGGACGAGGGTGGGTTTCTTGAGCACGCCATGGTTTTCGGGAATGCGTACGGGACCGCCCATGAGCAACTGGACAGGACATTGGCCAGCGGCCGCGATGTCGTGCTGGAGATCGACTGGCAGGGTGCGGCGCAGGTGAGGGCCAGATTCCCGGATGCGCTCAGCGTGTTTGTGCTCCCGCCCTCGATGGAAGCGCTGTTGGAACGGCTCGAGGTGCGCGGGCAGGACGGTGCCGAGGAGATCGAACGGCGGTGGCGCCAGGCGGTGGACGATATCTCGCATTGCCACGAGTTCAACTACACCGTCGTCAACAACGATTTCGACGCAGCGGTGAGCAGGCTCGCGGGCATCATCGATGCCGAGCGGCGAGGCGAAAAGGCGCGGCGCGAATGCGTGACGGCGCTGGTGGAAAATCTGCTCCGGAGATAGCGATGCATTGTTGTCGCGTCGCATCGCTTCACATAGAATTTGCCATAGCCGTCGCGCCGGGGCCGACGGCTTTTTTACGCCGGAGTCTTGTTTGACGCGCGCGGATCCCGCGATATTGGCCGTGGCCGACGGCAGTCTGTTTCACGGCACCTCCATCGGAGCGGTCGGCGTGGCCGTTGGCGAAGTCGTTTTCAATACGGCCATGACCGGCTATCAGGAGATTCTGACTGATCCGTCCTACGCCCGGCAGATCGTGACGCTCACCTATCCCCACATCGGCAATACGGGTACCAATCCGGAAGACGTGGAGTCTGATCGGGTCTGGGCGGAAGGGCTCGTGATCCGGGACCTGCCGCTGCGCACGAGTAGCTGGCGAGCGGCGGCTACGCTGCCGGAATTCCTGTGCGAACGGGGAGTCGTTGCGGTAGCTGATATCGACACGCGGCGTCTGACCAGGCTCATCCGCGAGAAGGGTGCACTCGGCGCCTGCATCGCCGCGGGACCGGACGTCGATGCGGAGGAGGCACTGCGTCGCGCGCGGGCGTTCCCGGGACTTGAGGGCATGGACCTCGCGCAGGTTGTCACTCGCAAGGAAACAGCGGAGTGGCGGGAAGGCGTATGGAGCCCGGAAGGCGGCTACGCTGCGCCACCACCCTCCCGCCTCAACGTCGTCGCCTACGACTTCGGGATCAAGCGGAACATCCTGCGTCTGCTTGCGGACCGCGGTTGCGAGGTGACGCTGGTACCGGCGAAGACGCCGGCGGAAGATGTGCTGGCGATGGACCCGGACGGCGTGTTCCTGTCCAACGGTCCTGGTGATCCCGACCCCTGCGACTATGCGATCGACGCCATCCGCGAGATCGTCGATCAAAATGTGCCGGTCTTCGGCATCTGTCTGGGCCACCAGTTGCTCGCGCTCGCCAGCGGAGCGAAGACGGTGAAGATGCCGCACGGTCACCACGGGGCAAACCATCCGGTGCGTGATCTTCGGACCGGACAGGTCATCATCACGAGCCAGAACCATGGGTTCGCGGTGGATGAGGCAAGCTTGCCGGAATGTCTGGAACCCACCCATGTGTCGCTATTCGATGGGACTGTCCAGGGCGTCCGGCGCAAGGACAGGCCGGCATTCGGATTCCAGGGCCATCCGGAAGCGAGTCCGGGTCCGAGGGACTGTGCGGGCCTCTTTGACGCGTTCGTAGAGTCGATGGACACGAACGCCGAAGCGCAGCGCGGCAGGCGCCCGTCGAAGTCGTCGATGAAATCTGATTCGGTATCGATCTGACCGTCGCCTGAAGGATGCCTAGACGCAACGACATCGAAAGCGTTCTGATTCTCGGCGCGGGGCCGATCGTCATTGGCCAGGCCTGCGAGTTCGACTACTCGGGCGCGCAGGCGTGCAAGGCGCTTGGCGACGAGGGTTACCGCGTCGTCCTGGTGAACTCGAATCCGGCCACGATCATGACCGATCCGGCCATGGCCGACGCGACCTACATCGAACCGGTGGAGTGGCGCACCGTCGCGCGCATCGTCGAGGCGGAAAAACCGGACGCCCTGCTGCCCACGATGGGAGGACAGACGGCGCTCAACTGCGCCCTGGATCTCGTGCGCGAGGGTGTCCTGGAGGCGAACGGCGTCGAGTTGATCGGTGCCAGCCAGGAAGCCATCGACAAGGCGGAAGACCGCGAGCGTTTCATCCGCGCGATGCAGCGCATCGGGCTTGAAACGCCCAGGTCGGCCATGGCGCACAGTCTTGAGGAAGCGTTGCAGGTACAGACCAGACTGGGTTTCCCGTGCGTGATCCGACCGTCGTTCACCCTCGGCGGCAGCGGCGGCGGCGTTGCCTACAACCGCGAAGAGTTTGTCGACATATGTGTCCGGGGCCTGGACCTCTCGCCGACAAACGAACTCCTGATCGATGAATCGCTGCTCGGTTGGAAGGAGTTCGAGATGGAAGTCGTCCGGGACAACCGGGACAACTGCATCATCGTCTGTTCGATCGAGAACGTGGATCCCATGGGTGTGCATACCGGTGACTCGATCACGGTGGCGCCGGCGCAGACCCTGACGGACAAGGAATACCAGCGCATGCGCGACGCGGCTATCGCCGTGCTGCGGGAGATCGGCGTGGAAAC
Organism: Pseudomonadales bacterium; assembly: GCA_963668365.1. Taxonomy (GTDB): domain Bacteria; phylum Pseudomonadota; class Gammaproteobacteria; order Pseudomonadales; family Azotimanducaceae; genus VXNE01. Next base: position 552,155 of record OY764266.1, on the reverse strand, counting down.
GGGGGGCTCCAACGTGCAGTTCGCGATCGAACCGGAGACCGGCCGCATCGTGGTGATAGAAATGAATCCGCGGGTTTCGCGTTCGTCCGCGCTGGCATCCAAGGCGACGGGATTTCCCATCGCCAAGGTGGCGGCCAAGCTCGCTGTCGGCTATACGCTGGACGAACTCGCCAACGACATCACCGGCGTGACGCCGGCATCGTTCGAGCCGGCGATCGACTATGTCGTGACGAAGATTCCCCGGTTTACCTTCGAGAAGTTCAGCGAGGTCTCGGACCGCCTGACGACGCAGATGAAGTCGGTGGGCGAGGTGATGGCGATCGGGCGCACGTTCAAGGAATCGTTTCAGAAAGCGCTGCGCGGTCTGGAAACCGGCATGACGGGTCTGAATCCGGTGCTGGACTTCGACTCGCCAGACGAGCGCGAACGCCAGTTGACGCAGGAACTGTCATTGCCGGGAGCGGACCGCATCCTGTATGTGGCGGACGCTTTCCGTCTTGGCAAGACCGTCGAAGAGGTCGAGGAGACTTCGCGCATCGATCCCTGGTTCCTGGCGCAGATCGAGGATCTGGTGGCCAGCGAGGCCACGGTCACCGGCATCGAGAGCCTCACCGCCGAGAAACTGAAGCGCCTGAAGCGGGACGGGTTTTCGGACGAGCGTCTCGCCGAACTCGCGGGTTGCAGCGAAGAGGCGGTTCGCGAACGGCGGCGGCGGCTTGGATTGAATGCCGTCTTCAAGCGCGTGGACACATGCGCGGCGGAGTTCCCGGCAAGCACTGCGTACCTCTATTCCACGTTCGAGGAGGAGTGCGAAGCGGCGCCGACCGATGCACGAAAGATCATGGTGCTCGGCGGCGGCCCGAACCGAATCGGCCAGGGCATCGAGTTCGACTACTGCTGTGTGCACGCGGCGCTGGCCATGCGCGAGGACGGATTCGAAACGATCATGGTGAACTGCAATCCGGAGACGGTCTCGACGGACTACGACACGTCCGACCGCCTCTATTTCGAGCCGGTGACGCTTGAGGACGTGCTGGCCATCGTCGAGGTCGAGCGGCCGGAAGGCGTGATCGTGCAGTTCGGCGGACAGACTCCGCTGAAACTCGTGGACAAGCTGCATGCCGCGGGGGTGCCGATCATGGGCACCAGCGCGGACGCGATCGACCGTGCGGAGGATCGGGAGCGATTTCAGGCCGTGGTCGAAAAAGTCGGGTTGAAGCAGCCGTCCAACAGAACGGTGACGAACCTTGACGAAGGTCTCGTGGCGGCGCGGGAGATCGGGTTCCCCATGGTCCTGCGGCCATCCTACGTGCTGGGCGGCCGGGCGATGGAGATCGTCTACTCGGAGCGCGAATTGAGGCGATACCTGTCCAATGCTTTCGACGTGTCGCATTCGGCGCCGGTGCTGCTGGACCGGTTTCTCGATCAGGCGGTGGAGGTGGATGTCGACGCCGTCTCCGACGGACACAGGGTCGTGATCGGCGCGATCATGCAGCATATCGAGCAGGCTGGCGTGCACTCCGGGGATTCGGCCTGCTCCCTGCCGCCTTTCAGTCTCGACGACGAGATCCAGGACAGGATCCGGCAGCAGGTCAAGGCCATTGCCATCGAACTCGGCGTGATCGGTTTGATGAACGTGCAGCTTGCGGTGCAGGATCGCGACGTGTACGTCATTGAAGTCAACCCGCGCGCCTCCCGCACCGTGCCGTTCGTCTCCAAGTGCATCGGCACATCGCTCGCAAAGATCGCGGCGCGGTGCATGGCGGGTGTCTCGCTGGAGGCTCAGGGTTTTACGGAGGAGACGGTGCCCGACTACGTCAGCGTGAAGGAGTCGGTATTTCCGTTCATCAAGTTCCCGGGGGTAGATCCGATACTCGGCCCGGAGATGAAATCCACCGGCGAGGTGATGGGCGTCGGGGAGACCTTCGCCGAGGCATTCGCCAAAGCGTCGCTGGCCGCCGGCGAAGTGCTGCCCCGGGGCGGCAAGGCATTCGTCAGCGTGAAGACATCGGACCGGCCGTTCGTCGCGGCGCTCGGACGCGACCTGGCGGCGCTCGGGTTCGAACTCTCCGCGACCCGCGGCACCGCCCGGGTTCTGAGGGAAGCCGGAATCGAAGTGCGCTCCGTCAACAAGGTGACCGAAGGTCGTCCCGACGTGACGGACATGTTGAAGAACGAAAAGATCGATCTCATCGTGAATACGACGGAGGGTCGCCAGTCCATCGCCGACTCATCGATCATCAGAAGGCTCGCCTTGGCGCAAAAGGTGTGTTACACGACGACCTTGGCGGGTGGCGAGGCCTTTTGCATAGCGATGCGTTACGGACCGGTTGAGCGTGTACGACGGTTGCAGGACCTGCACAGGGGCCTTGCATCCAACAGACGTCTCCCGGCTGGCGATTCCGTGAACGACGAGGGGAATGCCCGCAGCCGCGCGGGAGAACAAGCATGACCTGGCCCATGACGGTCGAGGGCGAGCAGTGGCTGCGCGAAGAACTCGCCGAGCTCAAGAACTCTGCCCGACCCAGCATCGTGAAGGAAATCGCTGCGGCGAGAGAGCACGGCGATTTGCGGGAGAACGCCGAGTACCACGCAGCCAAGGAACAGCAGGGCTTCATTGAAGCCCGGATCCGGGACATCGAGGCCAAGCTCGCCGACTCGCAGATCATCGACATCACGCGTATCAGTCCCTCCGGGAAGGTGGTATTCGGATCAACGGTTACCTTAAGCGATTGCGAGACGGACGAGACCGCTCGCTACAAGATCGTTGGTGAGGATGAGGCGGATCTCAAGTTCGGAAAGATTTCGGTGATGTCGCCCATCGCGCGCGCGATCATCGGAAGATCGCAGGGCGACGCAGCGATGGTGGCGACCCCGGCTGGCGACCGCGAGTACATCGTGGACGAGATCGAGCACATCTGACCCGGTGATCGGACATGGCCAGCGCGCATGTGTCACCAAGGGCCGCGATGATCGCGCAGACCAGCGAGGGCGCGGCAGCGCGGTCTGTTTTCCGCCCGAACGTCGAGAAAGGACGTGCCTCATTGAAATACGATGGCCTTTGTTGATTCAACAGGCGCCTTGGTGAGATATGCGCGCTAGGCGGTCGGGGTCGAGCGGCCGATGGCTCTCGCGACAGCAACGCGATCCCTATTCTGGCCGCGCGGTGTCCCGCGCGCTGTTCAAGCTCGAACAGCTCGACAGGCGTTTTCGGCTGACCGCCGGGTCGTGCGTGGCCCTGGAACTCGGCGCATCGCCGGGGGGGTGGACCGAGTACCTTGCCCCTCGATGTCGGCGATTGGTGGCGGTGGACCTTTTGCCGTTGGCGAACACGCCCCGAGGTGCGCGGTTCGTGCTGGGCGATGCGAGTGATCCCCGGGTGCAGGAGCAGATAGAGGAGGCCCTTTGCGGCGGCGCAGACCTTGTGTTGTCCGACATGGCCCCCAATATGAGTGGCAACAAGGTCGTCGATCAGGCGCGCAGCATGGAACTGGTGGAGTGCGCGGCGGGCGCCGCCGCGCGCTGGTTGAGCCCGGGAGGCCGTTTCGTTGTCAAGATGTTCCAGGGCGCCGGGTTCGACGAAGCGATGCTGGACATTCGCGCGACGTTCGTCCGGGTGGCGTTGGCCAAACCCCCGGCATCCCGGCCCGGTTCGCGCGAGGTGTATGCCGTTGCCGATATGGGGTAGGATGGATGGTTGGTCGTCTGCGCCGGGCATTGCGGGCAGATCGAGGTTGGGCGCTTGAACGATATGGGAAAAAACCTTCTGCTATGGCTGATCATAGCCGCCGTGCTGCTGATGCTCTTTAAGCAGTTCGACGGGGGCAAGGATCGGAACGATCTCAGCTATTCGGGATTCATTGCGCTTGTGCGTGGGGATGAAGTCCAGTCCGTAGAGATTGACCGCGAACGAATCGTGGGCACGAAAAAGACCGGCGAGAAGTTCGAGGTGCTGCGGCCGCCAATCGCCGATCCGAAGCTGGTGGACGACCTGTACGAGCACGGGGTCGAGATCACCGGCAAGGAAGAAGAGAAGCAGAGCATCTGGTCGCAGCTCCTCATAACGAGCTTCCCGGTCCTCCTCATCATCGCCGTCTTCATGCTGTTCATGCGCCAGATGCAGGGCGGCGTCGGTGGGCGCGGCGGTCCCCTGGCGTTCGGCAAGAGCAAGGCGAAGCTTCTCTCCGAAGATCAGATCAAGACGACTTTCAACGACGTGGCGGGCGTCGACGAGGCGAAGGAAGATGTGATCGAACTCGTCGAATTCCTGCGCGACCCGAGCAAGTTCCAGCGCCTTGGCGGCCGTATTCCGCGAGGTACGTTGATGGTGGGGTCGCCGGGTACGGGCAAGACGCTGCTTGCGAGGGCTATCGCGGGGGAGGCGAAGGTTCCGTTCTTTTCCATTTCCGGTTCGGATTTCGTCGAGATGTTCGTCGGCGTCGGTGCCTCAAGGGTGCGGGACATGTTCGAACAGGCGAAGAAGCAGGCGCCTTGCATCGTATTCATCGACGAGATCGATGCCGTCGGCAGGCATCGCGGCGCGGGGCTAGGCGGCGGTCACGACGAAAGGGAGCAGACGTTGAACCAGCTCCTGGTGGAGATGGACGGCTTCGAAGCGAACGCCGGCATCATCGTCATCGCCGCCACGAACCGGCCGGATGTGCTCGACCCAGCGCTGCTGCGTCCGGGGCGTTTCGATCGCCAGGTCGTCGTGACGCTCCCCGACATTCGCGGCCGGGAACAGATTCTCAAGGTCCACATGCGTCGCGTGCCGCTCGGTGACGACGTGGACGCGTCGATTCTCGCGCGCGGCACGCCGGGCTTTTCGGGCGCCGATCTCGAGAACATCGTGAACGAGGCGGCCCTGTTCGCTGCCCGGGCGGGGAAACGCCTGGTGATGATGGGGGAGTTCGAGCAGGCCAAGGACAAGGTCATGATGGGCGCGGAGCGCAAGTCGATGGTCATGTCCGAGAAGGAAAAGCGCAATACGGCCTACCACGAATCGGGCCATGCCATCGTCGGGCGGGCGTTGCCCGAGCACGATACGCTCTACAAGGTCACCATCGTGCCGCGTGGCCGTGCCCTTGGCGTGACCATGTTCCTGCCCGAAGAGGACCGCTACAGTCTGAGCCGTCGGGGCATCCTGAGCCAGATTACGAGCCTGTTCGGCGGTCGCATCGCGGAAGAAATGATCAACGGCAAGGATGGCGTGACCACGGGTGCCGCGAACGACATCGAGCAGGCGACTCGACTGGCGCGCAGCATGGTTACCAAGTGGGGCCTTTCCGAGGATCTCGGACCGATCATGTACGACGAAGACGACGGCGAGGTCTTCCTTGGCATGTCGGCAGGCGTGAAACCGAAACCGATCTCAGGCGCCACGGCAAAGGCCATCGACGAGGAAGTGCGCCGCATCGTCGAGCAGTGCTATGCCAAGGCTCGCGGCATCCTCACCGAGAACGAGGACAAGCTGCATACGATGGCAGAGGCGCTGATCGAGTACGAGACCCTGACCCCGGACCAGATCGAAGACATCATGGCGGGCGCCAAGCCCCGCGCGCCGTCTGTCGATCCATCCGGAGGATCGCCGGGCGTGCAGAGCTCGGAGGAAGGGCCGGCGCAAAGCGAAGAAGAAAAGGGTTCGGGCCCGATCGGTGGCCCGGCAGAAGAGACCTAGACTGGGCGCGAATCCATCCTTGGTGTGCGGGTCGCGGACCGTCGATCTGTCCCGCCCTCGCGTAATGGGCGTCATCAACGCGACCCCCGACTCTTTCTTCGCCCAAAGCCGCTCCATCGCGGCGGACGCCGCGGTAGAGGCCGCAGTCGCCATGGTGGACGCCGGAGCGGACATCGTTGACATCGGCGGAGAGAGCACGCGGCCCGGCGCAAGCCCCGTTTCCGAGGCCGAGGAGATAGATCGCACGGTGCCGATTATCGAGCGCGTGCGCGATCTCGAAGCGGTCATCAGCATAGACACCTGCAAGGCGGGGGTTGCGGCCGCAGCGATTCGGGCCGGAGCGGAACTGGTCAACGACGTCCGCGCTGCCCGCGGCGACGGCATGCTCGAACTGCTCGCCGCTTCGGATATCGGCGTCTGCCTGATGCACATGCGGGGCGAACCGAGGACCATGCAGGAGCGGCCGGTCTATGCGGACGTGGTCGACGACGTGAGGGCCTTCCTCGACGAGCGGGTCGCGGCCTGTCTCGAATCGGGAATCGACACGGCCCGCCTGCTGGTCGATCCCGGATTCGGTTTCGGAAAGACCGTCTCGCACAATCTGGCCCTGCTCGCGAATCTGCGTGCGCTATTATCGATCGGATTGCCGATCCTGGTGGGACTGTCGAGGAAAAGCACTCTTGGCGAGCTTACCGGCAGGACGGTCGATGCCCGTCTGCCCGCCAGTATCGCCGCCGCGGTGCTAGCGGCTGTCAACGGTGCCGCAGTGCTGCGCGTCCACGATGTCGGGGAAACTGTCGACGCCCTGAACGTCGTCGAGGCGACCCTGGCGCATGCGCGGGATGGCGTTTGAGAAGCGAAGGCGGAATATGAACAACGGACGGAAGTACTTCGGCACCGATGGAATTCGCGGCCGCGTCGGCGAGGCGCCGATCACGGCGGAGTTCTGCCTGCGCCTCGGCTGGGCGGTGGGCAAGGTCTTTGCCGCCGAGGGGTCGCCGCTCGTACTCATCGGCAAGGACACGCGCATCTCCGGCTACATGATCGAGTCGGTGCTGGAGGCGGGATTGGTGTCGGCCGGGGCGGACGTGCGCCTGTTGACGCCGATTCCGACACCTGCGGTGGCGTATCTCACGCGCACGTTCCGGGCGGGCGCCGGAATCGTGATCAGCGCTTCGCACAACGCCTACGAAGACAACGGAATCAAGTTCTTCGATGCGCGGGGCCACAAGCTTCCGGATGCGATGGAACTCGCCATCGAGGAGCGGATCGGGCAGCCGATGAAGACGGTTCGCTCAAGCGAACTCGGCAAGGTTGTGCTGCTCGACGATGCTCGGGGACGTTACATCGAGTTTTGCAAGAGCACGGTCGGCCGGCAGTTCCGGCTGCGCGGGATGAAGGTCGTTCTCGATTGTGCCAATGGCGCCACCTATGCCGTCGCGCCCAGCGTCTTTTCGGAACTGGGTGCCGAGGTTGTCCTCCTGGCCGCGGAACCCGACGGCATGAACATCAACGAAGCCTGTGGATCGACGCATCCCGAGGCGATGGCCGAAAAAGTCGTGGAAGTCGGTGCCGACGTGGGCATCGCATTCGACGGCGACGGCGATCGTGTCGTCATGGCGGATCACGACGGGAACCTGGTGGATGGAGACGAGCTCCTGTACGTCATTGCGCGGCACGCCGCCGGGGACGGACGCCTGAGGGGTGGGGTAGTCGGCACCCTGATGAGCAACCTGGGTCTCGAACGTGCGCTCGAGAAGGCGAACATTCCGTTCGCCCGCACCGATGTGGGCGACCGGTTTGTCATTGAAGCCATGCGACGGCTTGGCTGGGGACTCGGTGGCGAGTCGTCCGGCCACATCGTCTGCTCGCAGCTCACGACCACCGGCGACGGCATCATCTCGGCGCTGCAGGTCCTGGTCGCCATGGTTGAAAACGATCGATCCCTGAAGGAACTGATCTCGGGCATGGCGAGACTGCCCCAGGCCATGATCAACGTCGGTTGCAAGGATCCCGCCGCGGCGACCGCGTGTACCAATGTGTCCGATGCGGTGGGTGACGTCGAGGGCGAACTTGCGGGTCGCGGTCGGGTATTGCTGCGACCGTCGGGAACCGAGCCGGTGGTCCGTGTCATGGTGGAAGGTGAAGATGCCGACGAAGTGGCGGGACATGCACAGGCCCTGGCTAATGTCGTGCGTTCCGCGAGTCTTTGAGCACCCGGCGAGCCGTTCGGCGAGCCGAGCGTTGTCATACAGTGGCTAGTTGATACCATTGCGCGCCCTTCGCCCGAACGGCACCCCGCGACAATGCGCCGACCGATAGTTGCCGGAAACTGGAAGATGCATGGTTCGCGGTCGCGGATCAAAGAGTTCGCGCGCTCCGTCGAGGGTCGCGAAGGCGTGGATGTGGTTCTTTTTCCGCCTGCGGCGTATCTGTCGTTGGCGGTCGAGCGGTTGGAAGGCGTGCAGACCGGCGTGCAGAACGTGCATTTCGAGGAGGCTGGCGCATACACGGGCGAGATCGCCGCGGAGATGGCGGCGGAACTGGGAGCGCGCTATGTCCTGGTCGGCCATTCCGAGCGCCGCCGGCTGTTTTGCGAGACCGATGAAGTCGTCGCCGCGAAGTACCGGGCGGCGGTGCGGGCGGGACTCATTCCGATCCTGTGCGTCGGCGAGACGCTGGAAGAACGTCGGGAAGGGCGCGAGGACGCGGTGGTTTTATCGCAACTCGATGCGGTGTTGAACGGCGCGACAGCGGCAAGCGCAGTCGTCGCGTACGAACCGGTGTGGGCGATCGGTACCGGGGAGACGGCGACGCCGTCGCAGGCCCAGGCGATGCACGCGACGATACGGGGCGCGCTGCCGGACCGGAATGCCTGCATCCTTTACGGCGGCAGCGTAACAGCCGAAAATGCGGGTGCGCTATTCGCCGAGGATGACATCGACGGAGGTCTGGTCGGAGGCGCTTCATTGGAACCCGCCAGTTTCAATGCAATCATTTACGCGGCGGATCATTGACATGGAAAACCTGGAAACCGTCCTGCTTATCCTGCTGGTTGCCGATGCGATCGCGCTGACAGCACTTATCCTGATGCAACAGGGCAAAGGTGCCGATATCGGTGCGGCGTTCGGCAGCGGCGGCTCGAATACCGTGTTTGGCTCGGCCGGCAGCGCGTCGTTTCTGATGAAGTTGACAACGTGGCTCGCGATCGGTTTCTTCGTGATCTCTTTCGGCCTGGCATACACGGCCAAGGAACGCGCGGCGAGCCTGCGGGGTATCGGCATCCCGACAGTGGAAGAGGTCGGAATCCCGGAGTTCGAGATTGAGGATGACGCGGGCACCGAAACGCCGCCGACAGAACCGGATCCGTTCGAGGTTCCCGACATATAGCGATCAAGTGCCGAAGTGGTGAAATTGGTAGACACGCTACCTTGAGGGGGTAGTGGGCTTTTGCCCGTGGAGGTTCGAGTCCTCTCTTCGGCACCAATAATCTGACGAATTTGCGCCTTCGGCGTCCCCGCGTCACCCGTAGGTGAGCAGCTCCTGCGGCAAATGCCCCGTATCGTTCAAGCCGGTGACCTGGGTTCCGAGATAGGTCTTGACGTCGATGCGCGAGATTCCGCAATTGTGCATGTCAAACCGGGCCCAGTCGTCGAGGGACTTGCGCTGTGGGGTTTTCCGGCGAGCGTTCGTGTCGCGGCGACCGCATGCGACGGCGGGCGATCGGTCGCCGGGGTGCCGGATGCACGCGGCGGGCGGCCAGCGGGACGGGTTTCAGCCTTCCAAATGAGAATGGCTCGCATTTGCGGGGGCCGCGCGCGCGGGCGATCCTCGACGGGCGCGTCGATCCGGTTCGGAGGGTGCGGCGGCGCTACGCCGCCAGCGGCAGTCCCGGGTCCACCAGCGAGCGCATCCGCTCCGGCCGGCCCGCCGCCACCGAGCCGAGCGCCAGCGCCATCATCACCGCCAGCGCCAGACCCAGCCGCGCCTTCATCTTCGCCCGCCCGCGCACGAAGTGGCGCTCGAACCCGAAGCTGTTGTCCAGCCGCGCGTTGATCCGCTCCAGCGCGCCGCGGCGGTTGTAGCCCCGCCTCCACGACGGGCTGCCCCACGGCGTCGGCGTGAACATCCGCCGGTCGGCGGTCGCCAGGTCGACGCGCACCACGCGCCCGTAGCCGCCGGCCCTCGAGCCGGCGTCGCGCAGGCACGCCTCCATCCCCGCGCACTCCAGCCCGCACGCCGCCGCCGGGCAGCGGTACTTCAGCGCGCCCCGGTCCGCCTCGAAGCCCTGGTACGCCATCGGCCGCTCCTCGCCCGTCGCCGGGCAGCGGCAGAACACCTCGCCCTTCTCGCTGTGCAGCACGTTGCCGTCCCCGCGGGCCGACAGCGGGCGCAGGATCGGCTTCGCCGGGTCGCGGTCCGGCATCTCCTTCTCCTCACGCCACATCTCCCGCACGTCGATCAGCGGCCGCACTCCGCGGGCGTCCCACAGCTTCCCCCTCAGCGGCCCCGCGTCCAGGCCCCGGTCCGCGCAGAAGTCCTCGCAGGCCGACGCCAGTTCCGGCTCCGCGTCGAACAGTTCGTCGATCCCCGAGGACAGCACCTTCGCCTCCGAGCGCGAAGCCCGCTCCACCTCGAACCACACCGGCAGCTCGTGCTCCACGTCCGCGATCAGGTGCAGGCCGTAGCCGAACCAGCTCTTCACCCTCGTCCACGCCTTGCCGCTGCGACCGTCCACGCCGGTCGTCTCGTGGCGCCCCCAGTCCGCGTCCGGATCCGACGTCTTCCCCGTCTCCGCGCTCGTCCGCCCCGTCGACTTGCTCGGCACCGCCTTGCCGTCGTAGCCCAGGTGCCGCCCGCAGCCCGGCAGCTCCGCCATCAGACGGCGGCGCAGCGCGTCCACCATGCCCGACACCGCGCCGCTCCTCTCCTCCAGCTCCGCCACGCTCGACAGGAACCGCGAGAACGCCCACGCCGTCGGCACCCCGTCCCGCCGCGGGCTCGCCTCGCAGACGCCCTCCGCCGCGCCGTCCGCGCGACGCGCCAGCGCACGCTTCGGCGCCGACTGCCGGCCCAGCGGGTCGAAGCCGCACGCCGACAGCAGCGCCGGGTTGCGCCCCAGCTCGCGCAGCAGCGACGCCGACGACTCGTGCCCGAACACCATCCCCGCCACCAGCGCACGCCACATCGCCGACACCGGGTACTCGTCGCGCCCCCGGCCCCGACGCGACTCCAGCGCCGCCACGATCTCCGCGTCCGGCAGGTTGTCCAGCACGAAGCCGAGCCGCCTCAGCTCGGGCAGCCGTTCGACATCGTCCCAGGAAAAAAGCACACTCTGCCGGGTCGCCATGGTCGTCTCCCTCCGTGGAGCGGCGGTCGTTCATTCGACAAGAACATCCTGCCCCATGGCGACCCCTTTTCCCAGGTCCGGCACGCACCCGAGACGGCGCCGCGCGCGCTTGGGGTGAAAATCGGCCGACAACCGCCGCCCGGCCCGGAAAACGCCCGAAAACCCCGCATTCCGGGGGTGAAGAAAAATCGCGGCCCTCGCAATCCCTTATGGGTGCCCGCTCTCAGAACAGCGCAAGTCCCTCAGTCGTCGAGCCGTAGGCCGAGTACCCGGCAGATCAGGTATCGGAAGGCGTTGCCGTGGCCGACCAGCAGTGTCGTGCCGTCCAAACCGGACTCGAAATACCGCGCGAAAGCACGATCTAGAGCCTCCCGGCAGGAAGCGGTATGGGTCGCCTTCACGCCGTCGGGATAGAAGATCTCCTGGCCTCTCGGAACGGACGGGACGCACTCGCACAAGTCCTCGTCGGTTTCGATCTCGACAGATGCGTGCTGGCGGGCAACTGCCTCGGCAGTCTGGCGGGCGCGACGAAAGCCGCTGGAAACGATGCGGTCGATCGGTTCGATCGACAGTCGCCTTGCTGCGGACGCCGCTTGACGAAAGCCAGTCTCCGTTAGTCCGCCCAGATCGTCGGACGTGCGTGCGTCTTGCTGGCCATGACGCAAAAGGATCACAGTGCGTAGTACACGAATTTCATGAACCGACGTATCGCTGTCCTGGCTCGCACTCATGGATGAGGGTTTCTGCTGTTGCTTTGCCCGTCAGGTCAGGGCAGCGTCACGTCCTCGTCGATGGGCACGAACAGGCACGTGCGCGGCCGGCCGTCGACGGCGCGGCTCTTGTGGCCTTGGCCGGTGGTGTCCTCGGCGAGCAGGATGTCGCCCGACTGGAGCCTTCGGGTTTCACCGCTGCCGACGGTAATGTCCACCGCGCCGCGCAGGTTGACGACAAACTGTCGCCTGGGGGCATGGTGGAAGTCGAGGTCGTAGTCGCCGTCGACCTCCCGGAACATCACTCCCGGACCGTTAATCAGCTTGGACAGCCGTCCGATCCCGCCCTGCGGGTGCACCTCGATGTCGACATCCTCGAAATGCGACTCGCCGTCGTCGCCCGCGTAGACCCGTACCACTTTCATCGTTCACGCCCGTCTGTCCGATCCACGCGGCCATTGTATGTATCCGTGCGTGTTGTAGCATCCACGCCCTTCGGGCATCGGGAGACAAAGGCCACGTGGCGAAGTTCGAGAACATCCTGGCCACCATAGGCAATACGCCGGTGGTGCGCCTCAGCAAAGTCGCTCCGGCAGGCGTGAACCTGTTTGCGAAAGTCGAGGCGTTCAACCCCATGGGTTCGGTGAAGGACCGGCTCGCCCTTGGGGTCATTGAAGACGCGGAACGCCGCGGCGAACTCAAACCCGGACAGACGGTGGTCGAGGCCACGAGCGGCAACACGGGAATCGGTCTGGCCATGGTCTGCGCGCAGCGGGGCTACCCGCTGGTGGTGACGATGGCGGAGAACTTCAGCGTTGAACGCCGCCGGCTCATGCGATTCCTCGGCGCGAAGGTGGTGCTGACCCCGGCGTCGGAAAAGGGCAGCGGGATGCTTGCAAAGGCGGTGGAACTCTCCAGGGAACACGGCTGGTTCCTGTGTCGGCAATTCGAGAACGAGGCCAACGCCGACATGCACTCGCGTACTACGGCACGGGAGATCCTGCGTGACTTCACCGATGAACCCCTCGACTACTGGGTGACCGGGTATGGTACGGGCGGCACATTGAAGGGCGTGGCACGAGTTCTCAGGGCCGAGTCGCCGAACACGCGAATCGTCGTCTGCGAACCTGCCAATGCGCCGGTACTGGCAAGCGGCATCGCACAGGAGCGCGACGAGGATGGCGCGCCCAGCGCGAGCCACCCACAGTTTCGCCCGCATCTAATGCAGGGCTGGAGCCCGGATTTCATACCGAGCCTGACCGAGGACGCGGTGTCGGCCGAATGCGTGGACGAAGTGCTCGGCGTCGAAGGCGACGATGCGATGTCGATGTGCCGCGAGCTGGCGCGCCGGGAAGGCATCTTCGTCGGCATATCGAGCGGCGCCACCCTTGCGGGCGCGTTGGAGGTCGCTCACCGTGCCGAAACGGGCGCCAACATCCTCTGCATGTTGCCCGATACCGGTGAACGCTATCTTTCGACGCCCCTGTTTGACGATGTCGGCGCGGACATGACGGATGAAGAGATAGCGATCTCCCAGTCGACTCCGCGCTATCGATTCGATGCCTCGGTTGCCTCGCCACAGCCGAACGGCGCAAACGGAGTCGATGGGAAGGCTGCGCGGTTTGTCGAGGAGACCGTGCGCGACTCGCAACAGGTGGTCATGTTCTCGCTGCAGTGGTGTGAGTTCTGTTGGGCCGTACGCAAACTGTTCGAGCGAGCGTCCATCCCATTGCACTCCATCGACCTCGACTCGGCGGAGTACCGGAATGGCGACTGGGGCGGCAAGATCCGTGGCGCATTGCTCGAGCGGACCGGACAGCCCACGATCCCGCAAATCTTCTTTGCCGGGAAGCATGTCGGCGGCTGCACGGAAGCGTTCGACGCATTCAACGATGGCAGCCTGGCGCGGATGCTCGACGACGCGGACGTGTCCTATGACCGGACGTTGAGTCTCGACGCCTACGAATTGCTTCCAGCCTGGCTGCATCCGCGTTAACGGCCGGACCTGGCCGGAATGAAACACGGCACCGGAGGGTGACGGATTTCATGGCGCCGCGCCCGGGGAGAAGAACCGCTGCCGGATTCTTTCCCTTCAGGCCGGCATTCGAAAGTGCGAGATTTGTATCTCTTCGCCGATGTCCGCGTAGTCTCCGGCGCTTCGCGCGGCACGGTACTCGCCCCAGTTGATCGCCCGATAGCGCGGCGGTCCAACCAGCGGTGCGAAGTCCGTCTCGTAGGCTGGATTGAAGAAAAACGGTGCGCTGAATCGTTCGCGACTGGCGTGGGCCGTCACCCGGTGCAGCGGTGCCGGATAACGGTCGTTGGACCAGACCTGTGCGACATCGCCGATATTGATGGTGAGGGTGCCGGGGACTGGCGCCACGTTCGACCAGGCGCCGTCGTGCAACACCTGGAGGCCGGGTTGATCGTCCTGCAGGAGCACCGTGATGGCGCCGGCATCCGTGTGATGGCCGATCGCCAGGTGGCCCCGTTCCGGCACGGTCGACGAGTCTGGTGGCGCCGGGTCGTCACATGCGGGATAGTGGTTCAGGCGCAGGAAGCTGGTATGGCCTTGGCCGAAGAAAGCGTCCAGCGCTTCGGGCCGCTGGCCCAGGTTGACGCTGATCGCGATCAGTACCCGGTAGGCCACGCGTTCGGCTTCCCGGGAGAACCCCTCCATCGTAGGGCGAAACGCCGCTGGCTCGGCTGGCCACTGCGGTCTGCTGGTGGCCATCGGACCCACGTTTCCCGGCGGCCCGATATCGAAGATCTCCTTCCAGTCGGGCACGTTCTTGGTAAGTTCGCGATCATAGTAGCCCCAACTGTTCGATGCCGTGCGCTCGACGGCAAGTTTCCGTGCCCGCGGCAGCGCAAAGAACTCGCGCATCCTGGCCAGCGTTCGATCGCGAATGACCTCCGGCACACCGTGGCCGGTGACGTGAAAGAACCCCCACTCGATGCAGGCGGCGTCTATCCGCCGGAGCGTATCTTCATCCAGGGAAGTGATGTCGATTACGGGTACGTTCTTCACGGGAATCGGGTCACGACGTGGCTCGCATGAGGTTGCAAGCATACCTCGACGACCATGGTGCCCCGAGATTCAGCCGGTTTCCGCACCCGGTATTGGCGATTGCACGGATACGCCTGTCGGCTATAATTCCGCTCTTGCTGATGCGGGGTGGAGCAGTCTGGTAGCTCGTCGGGCTCATAACCCGGAGGTCGTAGGTTCAAATCCTGCCCCCGCTACCAACGACGGCACGGAGGGTTCAGCCCGCAGGAAGGTCCCTCGAATGGGGGCCCTTCGTTAGGTTGGGAGTCTCACTTGCGTCAGTGGCGGTGAGTTCGCCCGGCGCGTGCGTGAAGTGTGCGCGTGAACGAACGGTGAAATGGGCGGGATCGCCCATTTTTTGTATGTGTAGGCAAATGTCGGCGCAGCGAAGTGAGAAGAAGGGAACAGGAACTGGAGCAATTGCTCGAGCCGACGATAACGGGACTAGGGTACGAACTGTGGGGTCTGGAATACCTGTCAGGTGGCAATCGCGCAACGTTGCGGGTCTATATCGACACGCCGAGCGGGGTGACGCTGGGGGATTGCGAGCGAGTCAGTCACCAGTTGAACGGCGTTCTGGACGTGGACGATCCGGTTCGCACGGTCCACACGCTGGAAGTCTCGTCGCCCGGCGTGGACCGGATTCTGTTCAAACCCCACCAGTACGCGGCGTATATCGGACGGGCGGTGGACCTGCGCCTGCGGTTCCCGCTGGAAGGGCGCCGCAAATTCGTCGGCCTGATCGATGCTGTGCAAGGTGGAGATGTCGTCCTGCGCATGGACGAGGCCACCTGCTTGGTTCCATTGGAACAGGTGCTGCGAGCAAGAGTCGTGCCCGGGGAGTCTGTAGATGAGTAAAGAAATGCTCACCGTTGTGGAGTCGCTGTCTCACGAGAAGGGCGTGTCGGAAGAGGTCATCTTCGCGGCGCTTGAATCCGCGCTCGCGACCGCCACGAAGAAGAGGTATGCGGAAGATGCGGAGTTTCGGGTCGCGATCGACCGGACCAGCGGCGACTACGAAACGTTTCGCCGCTGGCTGGTCATCGACCCGGAACGCGAACTCGAAGAAGACGAATTCCCCAATCCGGATGCGGAATTGATGCCGGACGAGGCGAAGGAAAAGGACGCGGCGCTTGAGATCGGCGACTTCTTCGAAATCCCCGTGGAATCGGTGGAGTTCGGTCGCATCGCGGCGCAGGCCGCGAGGCAGGTCCTTACCCAGAAGGTCCGGGAAGCGGAGCGCGCCCAGGTCCTTGAAAAGTACCTGCCCAGGGTGGGGCAACTTGTGAGTGGCTCGGTCAAGCGAACGACGCGAGAAGCAGTGATCGTGGACCTCGGCAATAACGCTGAAGCGATGTTGATGCGAACGTCGTTGATCCCGAGGGAGATTTTCCGCGTGGGCGATCGCATGCGCGCGCTGCTGACGGAAATCCAACCCGAAGTCCGCGGGCCGCAACTCATGCTGTCGCGCACGGATCCTGAAATGCTGATCGAGCTGTTCAAGGTCGAAGTGCCGGAGATCGCGGAGCACATCATCGAGATACGCGCGGCGGCCAGAAATCCCGGATCGCGGGCGAAGATCGCCGTATACACCAACGATGGCCGCATCGACCCCGTGGGCGCGTGTGTCGGCATGCGAGGTTCGCGCGTGCAGGCCGTCTGCAGCGAACTGGACGGGGAGCGGGTGGACATCGTTCTCTGGGATCAGGACCCGGCGCAACTGGCCATCAACGCGATGCAGCCTGCCGAAGTCGTGTCCATCGTGCTCGACGACGATACACGCTCAATGGATGTCGCCGTGCGTGAGGACAATCTCGCCCAGGCGATCGGCCACAAGGGCGAGAACGTGAGGCTTGCCGGCCAACTTACCGGCTGGGAACTCAACATCATGACCGACGAGGAGGCGGCACAACGCCAGGAGGACGAGGCACAGTCCTACATTCGACGGTTCATGGAGTCACTTTCCGTCGACGAGGATGTCGCCGGCGTCCTTGCGGAGGAAGGATTCACCAGCGTTGAAGAAGTCGCCTACGTTCCGATCGAAGAACTTCGGGCGATCCGGGGATTCGACGAGGAGCTGGTCGATGAACTCCGTACCCGAGCCAAGGATGCGCTGCTTGCAAAAGAGATGGCGTTGGGCGATCCGGAAGCGGGCGAGCCGGCCGAGGATCTGTTGAATCTTGACGGCATGGACAATGAACTCGCCTACACGCTTGCCGCCAACGCGATAGTCACCAGGGAAGACCTGGCGGAGCTGGCAACGCCGGATCTGCTGGAAATCGAAGCGGAAATTGGCGAAGAGAGAGCAAGCGCGCTGATCATGACGGCGCGGGCGCCCTGGTTTGAAGAGGCGGAATCCGAGGTCGAAGCGCTATCCCCACCGGACGGCGAAGGGAGCTGAGCCGCATGGCAGAAGTAACGGTCAAGCAACTTGCCATTGCGGTTGGTGTGCCGGTAGAGCGCCTGTTGAAGCAGATGCGCGATGCCAGCCTGCCGCAACGGAACGAGAACGATTCCGTTAGCGACGAAGACAAGAGGGCGCTCCTCGCGTACTCGAAACGCGGCAAGGAACCTGCGCCGAGCGCTCCGAGGCGGATCGCCCTGAAGCGAACCTCGCGCTCGATGCTCAGGTCGGGCCGGGGCCGCAGTGGGAGTACGGTTTCCGTGCAGCGGAAGCGGCGGCGCATCTATGTCAAGGGCGGAGAAGCCGCACGACCCCCGGTCGTCGCAAAGCCCACCGCCGAGGCGAAGCCAAGCCAGGTCGAAGTCGAAGCAGAGCGGATCAGGCAGCAGGAACTGGAGCGCAAGGCGGCGGAGGAGAAGATCCGCGAGAACGCCGCGCGGCAGCAACGCGAGAAAGAGGAGCAGGAACGGCAGCGGCAGGAACAGCTCGCCCGGCTGGAAGAGGAAGCGAAGCGGGCAGCCGAGGCCGCGAGAGCTGCGGAAAACGCAAAGTCGGTCGCCCCCGCGGAATCGCCGAGGACCCAGGAACGCGTCGGAAAGCGTGTAAAGGACAGGACTGATCGCGCAAGGGACAGGGGCAGAGCCAGGGACGACGAGTTCGGAGACGGCAGGTCGCGCCGCCGAGAGCTATCGTTGAAGCGCCAGGCCCGTCCTCCCAGGCGACGCGTGATGCCGACCAGTATCACGGTAGAGACCAAGGGCGGGGAGTTCACGCGACCCCAGGACGCGATTCAGCACGAAGTAGAACTGCCGGAATTCATCTCGGTGGGCGAACTCGCCCAGCGCATGAGCGTCAAGGCCGGGGAGGTCATCAAGACGCTCATGGATATGGGTGTGATAGCCACGATCAACCAGCCGCTGGACCAGGAGACGGCCGCCCTCGTCGTCGAAGAGATGGGCCACCACGTGAAACTGGTGGCGACAGACGAGATCGAGCAGGAACACAAGGAATCGCTGACGATAGACGGGGAAAGCGAGTCGCGCTCCTCCGTCGTGACGGTGATGGGCCATGTCGATCATGGCAAGACTTCGTTGCTCGACTATATCCGCAACACGCGCGTCGTGGCTGGTGAAGCTGGAGGAATCACCCAGCACATCGGTGCCTATCGGGTGACCACGGAGTTTGGCGACATCAGCTTCCTGGACACGCCCGGCCATGCCGCGTTCGCTGCGATGCGAGCGCGTGGTGCGCGCGCCACGGACATCGTCGTTCTCGTGGTTGCGGGCGACGACGGCGTAATGCCCCAGACCGAAGAAGCCGTGCAGCACGCCAAGGCATCGGAAGTCCCCATCATTGTGGCGATCAACAAGATGGACCTGGAGGGCGCGGACCCGGACCGCATCAAGAATGAACTCTCGGCCCTCGATGTCATCCCGGAGGACTGGGGCGGAGACACCCAGTTTGTCGAAGCGTCGGCCGAGACCGGAGATGGCATTGATCGACTGCTTGAGGCGATCAACCTGCAGGCGGAAATACTGGAGCTCAAGGCGGTCCCCGATGCGCCGGGACAAGGGGTGGTGGTCGAATCCCGGCTTGACCGGGGACGGGGTCCGGTAGCCACGCTATTGGTGCAGAACGGCACTCTGAGACGCGGTGATATCGTGATCGCCGGCGAACACTTCGGGCGTGTGCGGCTGATGATGAATGAACGGGGAGAACGTGTCGAAGAAGCGGGTCCCTCTTTTCCGGTCGAGATACTGGGTCTGAATGCGACGCCGGAGGCGGGGGACGATTTCTCCGTTGTGGCGGACGAGCGGCGCGCACGGGAGCTGGCGGAGTTCCGGGCGGACCAGAGCCAGGCGCAACGGAACGTCAAGCAGGCGGCCAACATCGAGAGCATCTTCGCTGACCTGGCGCAAGGCGAGAAGCGCGTGCTGAAGATCGTGCTCAAGGCGGACGTGCGCGGCTCTCTCGAGGCAATCTCCCAAGCGTGCGGGAATCTCGGCAATGACGAGGTCGCCGTCAATATCGTGTGGGCCGGCGTGGGCGGCATCTCGGAGTCCGACGCAATGCTGGCATTGACGTCTGACGCCGCGATATTTGGCTTCAACGTGCGGGCCGACAACAACGCCAAGGCGGTCATCGAGCGAGAAGGCATTGACCTGCACTACTACAGCGTGATTTACGAACTGCTGGACGACGTCAAGGGAATCCTGGAGGGTCTCCTGGCGCCGGAGATTCGCGAGGAGATTGTCGGGATGGCGGAAGTTCGGGACGTATTCCCGGCACCCCGCTTCGGCCAGGTCGCGGGTTGCATGGTGGTCGATGGAACCGTCGGGCGGAACAAGCAGATTCGCGTCCTGCGCGACAACGTGGTCATTTTCGAAGGCGAACTGGAGTCGCTGCGGCGCTTCAAGGACGATGTCGCCGAAGTGCGCAGCGGCCTCGAATGCGGCATCGGCGTTCGCAACTACAACGATGTGCGCATTGGCGACAAGATCGAAGTGTTCGAATCCGGAGAAGTCGCCCGGACCCTCTGATCCGGAAAGACCAGCCAGTTGCGTGATCGTATGCCATCTGATTCCAACAGCGAACGCGTGCTTCGCGTGGGCGCGTTCCTGCGCGAAGAGGTGTCGCGGATACTGCTTCGGGGCACCGGAGATCCGCGATTCGCGTTGACGAGCGTGACGGATGTCCGCGCCAGCCGCGACCTTTCCGTGGCCGACGTCTATGTGAGTTCGCTGTCGGCGGCCACGGATGCCGATCGAACCGATCTCATCGAGGCGTTGCGCAACGCGGCGGGGTTCATTCGTTCGCAAGTCGCGCAACGCGATGGATTGCGGAAGGCGCCGCGCCTGCGATTCCATTACGACGACCTGCTCGAATCGGGTCCCCGGCTCGAAGCGCTGATCGACGAAGCTGTGGCTCTCGACGCGCGGTCGGAGGGCGACTGATGGCGCGCAAACGGCCCCGGGGCCGGAATGTCAACGGCATCATGGTGCTCGACAAGCCGCAGGGCATGAGTTCCAACGAGGCCGTGCAGAAGGCGAAGCAAATCTTCGCCGCGCGCAAGGTCGGCCACACCGGAAGCCTGGATCCGCTGGCGACCGGGGTGCTGCCGCTATGTTTCGGCGACGCGACCAGGTTTTCCCGCTACCTGTTGGAGTCCGACAAGAAGTACGCGGCGCGAGTTCTCCTGGGTGTGAGCACAGACAGCGGCGATGCGGACGGAAAGGTCGTGCGTGAACGGCCGGTCGGCAGGCTGACGAAGGCAGCATTGGACAAGGCGCTCGATGCATACCGTGGCGAGATCCAGCAGGTGCCGTCGATGTTTTCCGCGGTCAAGCACCAGGGCCAACCTCTCTACAAGCTCGCGCGGCAGGGAATAGAGGTCGAGCGAAAGGCCAGGTCGGTGACGGTCTATTCCTGTGTGATCGAGGAAGTCGAGGGCGACGAACTCACCCTCGACATGCATTGCAGCAAAGGGACGTACGTGCGCACCATCGTTCACGAACTCGGCGAGTCGTTGGGTTGTGGCGCGCATGTCAAGGCGCTCCGACGAACCATGGCGGGACCGTTCAACGAGAGCGACCTGGTGACGTTCGAGATGCTTGCCCCGCCGCGCGGCGAGGGCGGGGAAGAGAGTGACAGGGAGTTGCTCGATGCCAGGTTGCAGCCCGTGTGGAGCGCGGTTCGACAATGGCCTCAGGTTACCTTGACGGGTGACGCGGCATACTATTTGCGACAAGGACAACCTGTGATCGTGCCGCATGCCCCCACCAGGGGATGGGTGCGGCTCGCCGAAGCGGCCTCTGCGGAGGTTTCGGAAGGCAACGGCGCACGTTTTCTCGGCGTAGGGGAAGTCCTCGACGACGGCCGCGTGGCGCCGAGACGCCTGATTCCCGCGAATTGAATGAGACAACAGTGAAACAGCGACTGACAGATTTGGAGCAAAGGAAATGGCGCTGACCGCACAAAACAAACACGAGATCGTCAAGGAGCACCAGCGAAGCGACAACGACACCGGCTCGCCGGAAGTCCAGGTGGCGCTCCTTACACACAACATTAACTCGCTGCAGACACACTTCCGCGAGCATGCCAAGGACCATCATTCCCGCCGGGGTTTGATCCGCATGGTGAACCAGAGAAGGAAGTTGCTCGACTACTTGAAAGACAAGGACAGCGAAAGATACACGGCGTTAATTCAGCAACTCGGGTTGAGGCGCTAGAACGCCAACAGGAGAAAGAAGTGAATCCAATAAGACAGGAATTTCAATTTGGCGACCACAAGGTGGTTCTCGAGACCAACCGGGTCGCCAAACAGGCGTCGGGCAGCGTGTTCGCGTCGATGGGCGAAACGGTGGTGCTATGTACCGCAGTCGCCGAAAGAGAGGCGCGCCCCGACCAGGGGTTTTTCCCCTTGACGGTGAACTACGAGGAGAGGACCTATGCCGCCGGCAAGATCCCCGGTGGCTTTTTTCGCCGCGAGGGACGCCCAAGCGAGAAGGAGACGCTCACATGCCGTCTGATCGACAGGCCGATTCGGCCGCTCTTCCCGAAGGGGTTTATGAACGAGGTGCAGGTGATTTGCACCGTGATGTCCGCCGAGCGGGATATGGATCCGGACATCGTTTCGATGATTGGGGCGTCCGCCGCGCTTGCGTTGTCAGGCGTACCTTTTGCGGGTCCCATCGGCGCGGCCAGGGTCGGATTCGTGGATGGCGCGTACGTGCTGAATCCGGGTCATGCAGCGCTGGAGGGATCCTTGCTCAACATGGTCGTGGCCGGCACCGAATCTGCCGTGCTCATGGTGGAGTCCGAAGCGCAGGAATTGACGGAAGACCAGATGCTCGGCGGTGTGATCTTCGCGCACATGGAAATGCAGGTGGCGATCGAGGCGATCAATGCACTTGTTGCTCAAGCCGGCAAACCGAAATGGGAGTGGCAGGCGCCGGCGGAAGACAGCGCGCTCCTTGATCGTCTCAAGGCCAGGGTGGGCGCGGAACTCGGCGAGGCGTACAGCACTACCGACAAGCAGGCTCGACAGGCCCGCGTCCGCGCGTTGCGCACCGAGGCCGTCGAGGAGATCTCCGGCGAAGAGGTTGAACCAGGCGATGTGGGCGACGGGTTCGCCAACCTGGAAAAAACCCTCGTGCGGGAACGCATCCTCGCCGGGGAGCCGCGCATCGACGGTCGCGACCTGGACACGGTTCGGCCCATCGACGTCGAGGTGGGCCTGTTGCCGAGAACGCACGGCTCGGCAATGTTCACCCGGGGCGAGACGCAGGCCATCGTCGTGACGACCCTGGGCACGCTGCGGGATGCAGCCAGGATCGAAGCGTTGCGGGGCACATACAACGATCAGTTCATGTTGCATTACAACTTCCCGCCCTACAGCGTCGGCGAGACGGGCTTCATGAGCGGTCCGAAGCGACGGGAAATCGGCCACGGTCGACTGGCCCGCCGGGGCATCGGCGCGGTACTGCCCGATCTCGAGAACTTTCCCTACACGATTCGCGTCGTGTCGGAGATCACGGAGAGCAATGGCTCAAGTTCCATGGCCAGCGTATGCGGGGCATCCCTTGCGCTGATGGATGCCGGCGTGCCCCTACGGGCGCCGGTCGCGGGCGTTGCCATGGGATTGGTGAAGGACGGAGACCGTTTCGCGGTGCTCACGGACATACTTGGCGACGAGGATCATCTCGGCGACATGGACTTCAAGGTTGCGGGCACCGGCGACGGCATCACCGCGCTGCAGATGGACATCAAGATCGACGGCATCACCGAGGAGATCATGGAGACCGCGCTGGAGAAGGCGCTCGCCGCGCGGCTGCACATTCTGGGCGAGATGAACAAGGTCATCGCCGTCTCGCGCGAGTCCCTGTCGGATCACGCGCCGGCGATGGTGGCCCTCAAGGTACATCCGGAGAAGATCCGCGACATCATCGGCAAGGGCGGCGCGACCATCAAGGGCATCGTGGAAGAGACAGGCGCGACGGTCGATGTCGAAGACGACGGTACGGTGCGCATCTACGCCGAAGACAAGGAAGCCAAGGATGCCGCGGTCGCCCGGGTCGAGGAAATCACCGCCGAGGCGGAAGTCGGCAAGATCTACAACGGCAAGGTCGCGCGCATCGAGAACTACGGCGCTTTCGTGAACATTCTTCCGGGCAAGGACGGTCTGTTGCACATCTCGGAGATCGCCCGGGAGAGAGTGGAGAAGGTCACGGACTACCTGGAGGAAGGTCAGGATGTGGACGTGGTCGTGCTCGACGTCGACCAGAGAGGCCGCATCAGGCTATCCATGAAGGAGCTTCCCAACTACGCCGCGTAGCCCTGCTCACGGTGGGTTATGGATTGACTTGGCCGCCTGCACAAGCATGTGTTGGCTTTTTCTGACCAAGAGACAAAAGTCGCTCGGCATCCGCCTGATCGAGTTTACGGTTTCTAGGCTTCAACCGGGGGTGCTTCCCCGACCGCTGACGCGCAAGGAAGTGCCAGCATTTCCCCCGTCGCCGGAGGCGTACTTCCATGCAAGCCTGCGCCGAAGAACGGCACGCAAGTGCCGATCAAGGCGCAGATCCGGGACGGGCGGGATGGGCAAACGATGGGCTTGGGCGGGGATAAAACACGGCGCCCGTCAGGGCGACGGAGTTTATGGCGCTACCGCCTGTAGGCGCGCTGGATGACGATGGGTTCCACCGGCACGTCCTGCATGCCTTGGAGCGTGGCCGTCTCCGCTCGTCCGATCTCCTCCGCCACTTCCATGCCGTCGATCAGTCTGCCGAACACGGTATAGCCCGGCTGGCCCCTCCTGTAATCGAGATGCGTATTGTCATTCAGGTTGATGTAGAACTGCGCGCCAGCGGAATCGGGAGGTGTGTCGCGCGCCATCGACAACGTGTACTTGCGATTGCCAAGCCCGTTCTGCGACTCGTTGACGACAGTTCGAGGCGCCTGCCTGTATTGCATATCGGCGAGGAAACCACCCGCCTGAACGACAAAGCCTTCGATGACGCGATGGAAGATCAAGCCGTCGTAGAACCCGGAATCGACCAGGTCGAGAATGTTTTTTACCGTTTCGGGCGCTTCAAGGGGAAGGAGTTCCGCCGTCAGCGAGCCCTTGTTCGTGTCAAAGACAACCACCGGCGACTCGGCCGATTCGGATGCGGAGGAAACCGTCATGAACAAGCACCCCGCAGCCATCGCGATCCACGACCGCGCCCGAAACAACCCGTCCATACAGCTTCTCCTTGTGCCTTGTCGTCATGCCTACCGGGCCGTCCTCGCACTCCTTCCCCCCCTATCCGCCGCCGGCAGCGATGGCGTCGAGATACTTGCGCACGGTTTCGGCGAGTCCGAAATCGAGCGCATCGCTGATGAGCGCGTGCCCGATGGACACTTCGTCGATATTACCTATCGCGATGAAGTCCGCCAGGTTGTCGAGATTCAGATCGTGCCCCGCGTTGACTCCGAGACCTATCTCCACCGCGAACCGCGCCGCAGCCAGGTACGACTGCCGACAATCCCGCACCCGCGCATCGTTCAGGCCGTGACGCTCCACCAGTTCCGCGTAGGGTCCCGTATACAGCTCTATCCGGTCCGCGCCGCACGCCTTCGCGCGCTCGATCTGGCGTTCGTCCGGATCCATGAACAGGCTGACCCGGGCGCCCCATTCCCGATAACGGGCAATCGTTTCGGCCACGCGCGAAGCAGACTCGGCATCCGACAGGTCCCAGCCATGATCGGAAGTGAGCTGGGAGTCCGCGTCCGGCACCAGGGTCGCCTGCTCGGGACGCGCGTCCTCGATCAGGCGATCGAACCCCGGATAGCCGTTCCGGCGCGGGCCGGCCGCCGGGTTGCCTTCGATGTTGAACTCGATGCCCGCGTGCTCCGGGCGCAGAAGGCACGCGAGCGCGTGGACATCTGCCGGGTGAATGTGGCGTTGATCGGGACGCGGATGCACGGTGATGCCCTGCGCCCCGGCGTCGATGATCGTCCGGGCGGCATCGACAACGTCCGGACGCCTGCCCGCGCGCGCGTTGCGAAGCCAGGCGATCTTGTTGAGGTTGACAGAGAGCGCGGTCACCAGGAACGGTGCCGCCGCGACCGGGATCCAAGCCAGACGCCAATCAGCAGTCCCGCCAGGATCAGACCGCCCCCGACCAGCATCCACCGCATCTCGACATCGCCCTGGAGATCTTCGGTCTGCGCCAACAGGTCGTCTCGCGCGCGCCGCAACTCCGCGTTGGCATCCGAAAGCTTGACGTTCTCTTCCTGGGTGGCGATTGCGCTGGCCGAAACGCGTCGTATCTCTTCAAGCTCCTGCTCGAGCGCGGGGATGCCGGCCGCCGCCTCGGCATGGTGCGCCGCTTCGCTTTGCGCTTGCTCCAACTCGACGGCCCACTCCGAGGCGTCTCCCGAGAGCAGGGCTTCCAGGCGTCCAATCTCCGCCTGGGCCTCCACCAGCGCGTCGCGCGCGACCGGCTCGGCCAAGAGGTACTGCGAGGGAACCCAGCCCTCTCTCCCGCTTTCGGTTCGCACGTGCGTGAACTGCGTGGATTCATCCTCGCCGAGCACCTCGAGGGCCGTGCCGCTCTGCAAACCCCAGTGGATGATTCGGTGCTCGCCGGAGGGGCCGCTCCGCAACGGCACGTGCAGCACATCCGAAATGTAGCGGGTTTCCGCCTCCGCATCAAAACCCGCGACACAGGCGCAAACCAGAATTGCCGTGACCGCAGCGCGCATCATGATCCCTCCGCCTCCTCGATTTCGCTGGCAAGCTGGCCGGTCGCGGCAAGGTAGGCAACGCTGCCAAGCGTCAGCACGAGCGGAATGCCGAAAGCGGACACGAACTTGTAGAGAACCCAGGCCTGCTCGCTGAAGCCATAGGCGACCGCGAGATTCGCCGCCCCCGCCAGAAACATCGCCGCGCCCCACCCGAACGTCAGCCGGGCCCAGGTCGGCTCGGGCAATACGAGCATCTTGCCCATGGCCCTTTGGATGTAGTCGCCGCGTCCGACATATCGGCTTCCAATGATAGCGGCGCCCATGATCCAGTAGACGATCGTGGGCTTCCACTGAATGAATGTCTTGTCCTGCAATGCGAGCGTCAGGCCGCCTGAAATCAGGGCGACCCAGATCACTACCAGCATCTGGCGACTGACGGGCCAGCCCTTGACCTTGAAGATGGCGAACTGCAGCACGGCGGTAGCCATCAAGGCCGCAGTCGCGACAAATATGTCGGTGAAGACATAGACGCCCACGAATGCAATTACCGGCAAGAAGTCGACTAGCTGCTTCATGCTTTCGCGGTTGCTCCGTGTTTCAACGATAATAGCCCCTATGAGCCAATACTTCAGCGTCCATCCCACGCATCCGCAACAACGCCTGTTGGCTAGAGCGGCGGAAATAGTCCGCGCCGGCGGCGTCGTCGCCTACCCCACGGACTCCACCTACGCGCTGGGTTGCCATATCGGCGACAAGAGCGCGCTCGACCGGATCCGCAGCATCCGGCGGCTGACGCCCCGGCATCTCTTCACGCTGATGTGCCGCGACCTGTCCGAACTCGCGACCTACGCTACGGTAAACAACATCAGCTATCGCCTGATCCGGCGCTATACCCCCGGACCCTATACGTTCATCCTGCGAGCAACGCGCGAAGTGCCGCGACGTTTGTTGAGTCCCAGGCGCACCATCGGCTTGCGGGTGCCGGACTGCCCGGTGGCGCTCGGACTCCTGGCGCAACTCGACGAGGCGATGATGTCGACAACGCTGCTATTGCCCGGAGAGGACTTTGCCCTGACCGAAGGCAGCGACATTCGTGATCGGCTGGAGCACGCGATCGACTTGGTCATCGACGGCGGCGCCTGCTCGCGGGACCTGACCACCGTAATCAACCTCACCGGCGATGCGCCCAGCGTGGCGCGGGCGGGCCTGGGACCGTTCGAGCTATAATTCCGCCGCGTTGTACAGGATTCCACGGACTTGAGCAGCACTGACTCGGACCGGCGGGTTGTATCCGGCATGCGTCCAACCGGCCGCATGCACATTGGCCACTATTACGGCGCTCTCCAGAACTGGGTGCAGTTGCAGCACGAATACGAGTGCTTCTTTTTCGTCGCCGACTGGCACGCGCTGACCACCCACTACGAAGACGTTCCAGACATAGAGCGGCATACGCTCGACATGGTGATCGACTGGCTGGCTGCGGGAATCGACCCCGGGGCGGCGACGATCTTCGTGCAGAGCCGCGTCCCCGAGCACGCGGAACTCCACCTCCTGCTGTCCATGATCACCCCCGTGAGCTGGCTCGAACGCGTTCCGAGCTACAAGGAACAGCAGAAGCGGCTGAACGACCGGGACCTCTCGACTTACGGTTTCCTGGGCTATCCGCTCCTGCAGTCCGCCGACGTCCTCATCTATCGCGCCAGCAGGGTTCCGGTGGGCGCCGACCAGACCGCCCATATCGAGGTCATGCGCGAGATCGCGCGGCGGTTCAACCACATCTACGGGCGCGAACCGGGTTTCGAGGAGCAAGCCCGCGCGGCCATCGACAAGATGGGCAAAAGGGCCGCGAAGCTCTATCGCGACGCGCGCAAGCGGTATCTCGAGCGCGGCGATCACGAAGCTCTCGATATCGGGCGGGCGCTCCTGTCGGAACAGCGAAACCTTTCCGTCGGCGACCGGGAACGGCTATTCGGATACCTGGAGGGTGGCGGGCGCATCATCCTTCCGGAGACCAAGGTGTTGCTGACCGAAACGCCGACCGTGCCCGGCCTCGACGGCGAAAAGATGTCGAAGTCCTACAACAACACCATTCCGCTGCGCGAAGACCCGAAAGAGGTCGAGCGGAAGATAAGGACCATGCCCACCGATCCCGCCCGCGTGCGACGCCACGATCCGGGAAATCCCGAGAAATGTCCCGTGTTCGCCATGCACAAGCTCCTGTCGGATGAATCCGTGCGCAACTGGGCCGACGAGGGTTGCCGTTCCGCCGGGATCGGTTGCATCGACTGCAAGGGTCCGCTCATCGACGCGATCAACGCCGAACTGGCGCCGATTCACGAGCGCGCCGAACAGTTCGAGGACAACGAAGAACTGGTGAAGTCCATCATCGCCGAGGGATCCGAAACCGCGCGGGACATCGCGAGGGAGACGATGGAAGATGTTCGCGCGGCCGTCGGAGTCAGCCACCGATGAACGACGGGGAACGCGAGGGCGCACGACTCCGGGACGCGCGAAAGGCAGGCAACGGGGAAAACGTGGTCGCCATCGTTGGCGATACGATCATCGAGTCGCTGCCCACCGATCTGTACATTCCCCCGGATGCGCTGGAAGTGTTCCTCGGCGCGTTCGAAGGTCCCATGGACCTGCTGCTATACCTGATTCGCCGGCGCAACCTCGACATCCTCGAGATCAGCGTATCGGAAGTCACCGATCAGTACATGCGCTATATCGAGATGATGTCCGCCCTGAAACTCGCATTGGCCGGCGAGTACCTGGCGATGGCCGCGACCCTGGCCGAAATCAAGTCGCGGCTGTTGCTGCCGCGCACCGAAATGGTCGAAGAGGAAGAAGACCCCCGCGCCGAGCTGGTTCGAAGGCTGCGGGAGTACGAGCGATTCAAGGCTGCGGCCGCAGACCTCGAGGCGCTGCCCCGCCTCGAGAGGGACATCCAGCCGGCCGCCGCCGCGCTGCCCACCTTGATCGAGCGCAGGATCGAGCCGGTGGTGGAAATGAGGGACCTGCTGCTCGCCATGGCCGACATCCTGCACCGTGCGGCGCTGAATGAACGCCACGCCGTCGCCATGGAGACCCTGTCGGTCCGCGAGCGCATGTCCATGGTGCTCACCGCAGTCAACTCGCGGCGCGGATTCGTTCCCTTTACCGACCTTTTCGACGTCGACGAAGGCAAGCAGGGCGTGATCGTGACCTTCCTGGCATTGATGGAACTCAGCCGGGAAGGCGTGATCGAAATCGTGCAGCGCGGATTCCGCGCGCCGATATACGTGCGGGCCGGCACCTGATGCTCAAGCAGAAGGAGATCGAACAGGCGCTCGAGGCCGTCCTGCTGGCCTCGGAAGAGCCCGTTTCCATCGACCGTCTGATCGGCCTGTTCGACGCCGGGGACCTGCCCGAAGGAAGTCCGCGACAGGCCATCCGGACAGCCCTGGCCGAGATCGAGTACGCGCTCGAGGGACGCGGCTATGAGCTGAAGCGGGTCGCGAGCGGCTACAGGTTCCAGATCCGGCAATCCATGAGTCCGTGGGTGAGCCGCCTGAAGGAAACGCGGCCGCCCCGGTTCTCCCGCGCCCTCATGGAAACGCTGGCGCTGATCGCCTACAAGCAGCCCGCCACCCGCGGGGACATCGAAGCCGTGCGCGGGGTAAGCGTCAGCCCCAACATCATGCGCACGCTGCTGGAGCGCGGGTGGATCAGTGTCGTCGGTCAGCGAGCCGTGCCTGGTCGGCCGACCCTGTACGGCACGACGCGCGCCTTTCTCGACTATTTCAACCTCAGGAGTCTCGACGAGCTGCCTCCGCTCTCGGAGATACGGGCGCTGGTCGACCCGCACGTCGCGGAAGACGACGGGGGAATCGAAACCGGTTCGGACGCGGAATCGGCCGACACGGAAGAAACCGATACCGCAAACGAGGAAGCTGCCCGCCCGCTGGCGGAAGTCGTTCCATTGCCCACGCCAAAACGGTAGCCGCGCCCGATCACGCGGAATGGAGCCGATGTGTCAGACAAGCTGCAAAAGGTGCTCGCCTCCCACGGCTTCGGATCGCGCCGCCAGATGGAGAAGTGGATCGCCGCGGGACGCGTCGCCGTCAACGGTCAGACGGCCACAACCGGGGACCGCGTAGACGAAACCGACCGCATCGCCGTGGACGGCCGGCAGCTCGTCCTTCGAGGCGCGCAATCCCCCCGCGTACTGGTCATGAACAAGCGCGAGGGCGTCATCTGCACACGCGAGGACCCGCAAGGCCGCGAGACCGTGTTCGACGCATTGCCCCGCATCCGCCGGGGGCGCTGGCTGAACGTCGGACGGCTCGACATCAACTCCAGCGGGCTCCTCCTGTTGGCCACCGACGGCACGCTGGCGCACCGCCTGACGCACCCCTCGACGGGGATCGACCGCGAATACGCGGTCCGCGTCGACGGCGAGCTTTCCCCCGAAGACACCGAGCGCCTGTTGAGGGGGGTGGACATAGAAGGCGAAACCCGCCGTTTCTCCGACCTGCGCTACTACGACGGCAGAGGTCGCAACCACTGGTACCACGCGGTGCTCATGGAAGGACGGAACCACGAAGTTCGCGATCTGTTCGGAAGCCTGGGACGCAGGGTTTCGCGACTCAAGCGGGTACGCTACGGACCCGTCATCCTGCCTTCGTGGCTCAAGCGCGGACAGTTCACCGAGATGGGTCCCGACGACCTGGCAACGCTCTACGGTCTGCTGCGCCTGCCCATCACGCAGCGGGCGACACCCCGCAAGACGTCCTCACGCTCGCTGCTGATCCCGTACCCCGAACTGCCTTAACCCGGTCTCCGTGCGTGTAGCAGGTAGTTCACGTCCACGTTCCGCGTCAGCGCGCAACGCCGGGTAAACGGGCTGTAGCGCATGCCGTCGATCGATACGAGTTCCAGCCCGGCGTCGCGAACCGCCCTCGCCAACTCTGCCGGACGGATGAACTTCGCATAGTCGTGGGTTCCCCGGGGCAGCAGCCCCAGGATGTACTCGGCACCCACCACGGCAAGCGCGTAGGCCTTCGGATGACGGTTGATCGTCGATACCACGACATCGCCCCCCGGCGCGGCGAGCCGCGCCAGGGAACGCACCGTCGCCGCCATGTCCGGGACGTGCTCGAGCATTTCGAGGCAGGTCACCACCGAGAAGGCATCTGGCTCCTCCTCCACGAACTCCTCGGGCGAGGCGCGGAGATAGCGGATTTCATTCTCGATGCCGGATTCGATCGCATGCAACCGCGCGACCGCCAGCGGTCCCCGGGCCACGTCGATCCCGGTGACGTCGGCGCCGAGCGCGGCCAGGCTCTCCGTCAGGATCCCGCCGCCGCAGCCCACATCGACAACCCTGGCGCCCGACAGCGCGCACCGCTCCTCCAGGTACCCGACGCGCAGGGGATTGATGTCGTGCAGCGCCTTGAAATCGCCGTTCGGATCCCACCATCGATGCGCCAACGCCTCGAACTTGGCGATCTCGGCCGGGTCCACGTTCGGCACGGTAGTCACGCGCGCATCCTGTCCGGCCACTCCCGCGCCCGTGCCATGACGCGTTCGATGTCAAGGGTGGTGAAGCGGCCCCGCTCATACAGGCAGCGACCCCTCACCCAAACGTGGCTCACATGCCGGCCCGCCTGGGTATGCGCCAGTTGCTCGCGCACGTCGTGCACCGGCTGGACCGATGGATGATCAAAATCCACCGCAATCAGGTCCGCCGACTTGCCGCACTCGATGGAGCCGATCTCATCCGCAAGCCCCAGCGCGCGCGCGCTGTCGAGCGTCGCCATCCTCAGCATTTCCGCCGACCGCGCCACGGCCACATCGTTCGCAGTGGCCTTCCACGCGAGCATCGCGGCGCGCAACTCCTGGAACATGTCGAGCGAATTGTTCGAGGCCGCACCATCCGTTCCGAGCCCCACGGTGACGCCCGCATGCTTCAGGTCGCCGACGCGGCAAAGGCCGCTGGCGAGCAGCAGGTTCGAGTGCACGCAATGAACCACCCGCACGCCGCCGCGCGCGATGCACTCGATCTCGGCATCGTCAAGCTGGGTCATGTGCACCGCCTGCAGGCTCGGCGTGATCAACCCCATCTCGGACAGGCAGCGGATCCAGGACATGCCGGTACGCGCCCGCGCGTGGGCGACCTCGGCCTCCGTTTCGTGCAGATGCATGTGCATGTCCGCGCCCATTTCGTCCGCCAGCGTCTGTATCCGTTTCAGGGCCTCCAGCTCCACCGCATAGCACGAGTGTGGGCCAAAGGCGATCTTGATCAGTTCCTGGTCGCGGTACTGGTCGTGCAGTTCGACGCCGCGGTGAATGCACTCGTCGATGTCGCGCGCTCCCGCGGTTGGCGCGTTCACCACCGGCACCGCCAACTGCAGCCGGAAACCCGCCCGCACCGCCGTGTCGGCAGCGACCTCCGGATACCAGTAATGGTCGCTGGCGCAAGTCGTGCCGGAAGCGATCATCTCCGCCAGCGCAAGCGCAGTGCCGTCGGCGACGAAATCGCGATCCACGATGCGCTTCTCAAGTGGCCATACGACTTCGTTGAGCCACGTGTCGAGCGGCTGCGAGCGGGCCAGGCCGCGCATGAGCGACATCGCCAGGTGGCCGTGGGCATTGACCAGCCCGGGCATCAACACGTGGGAATCGAGTTCGATCGTTTGGGCTTCGGGGAAGCGCGTTGGGAGATCCGCAAACGGTTCAACCGCAGCTATACGGCCGTCCCTGACGGCGACCGCGACACCTTCCCTCACCACGTCGTTCGGTATGATCGGCAGGAGATAGCGCGGTTTCAGAATGGTCGTCGCCATGCGGACAAGCATACTCAGGACACAACCGTCCGCGAAAGGCTCCATCCGCGACGGCCCACAATGTGTGCAGAACCGCAATCTGAAACGCCCGGTCTGGCATTTGGCTCCGGAGGTCCTGAAGTGAATGGATTGCTACGAAAACCGTTTCTTGCGCTGGCGGGTATCCTGGCATTGGCTTCCTGGGCCGATGATCGAGACCTCTATGAAAGGCTGGGAACGACGCTCATCTACTCCGAGGACGTTCCCCACGACGAGGTCAACCGCCTGGTCGCGACGGGAATCGCCAGCGACGATCCCGAGATCGTTGAACTGACCCTGGACGCGATAGGCGTCATGGCGAGTTCGATCCTCATCGGGATGGAGTTGGAAGCTCTGGACATGCTCTATGGGCCAAGCGCGGTGCATACCTGGCCGAAACGGGCATTGGCCGAGGTTCCAAGGCTCAAGGGCATTCTGATTCGGCACTTTGACCTGAACAACGAGGACTGGCTTCGAGAGAAGTACGCCTTTGAAATCGGAGAAATGGGAGACGACCTCGACATGCGGAAGCCCATGGCTGGCCTGCCCGGGTGGTCTTTCATTCCGGCCGTGCTCGCCCTTAACTGGCCCGGTGACGCTGACGTCGAAAGGTTCCTCTTGGATCGGCCTTTGCCTATGGCAGACGCGTCTTTCGCGAAAACTCGAAAAGTGCTGCTGCTGAACGCGGGCCGTTTCACCTCGGCCGAAGCGAACGCGGTACGCCTAGCGGTACTCTCAGACGACAGTATCGGTCGAAACGTGCACATGGAGTTCCCCGGTGATTCGATGCCGGATCCGCAAGAACTCGCTGAGTTGGCAGAATCGAGCGCATTGGAGATGCAGCGACAAGCACGTCTCCACGCGCTGGTGGGACTGGCGTTGTCCCGGTCGCCGGAAGCCATTCCTCAATTGATTGCCTTGGGCATTGACCGGCCATATCCCGTGATACTGGAATCGCTGGACAGGTACGACGACGCGGAGCTGATGCCTTACCGGCAGGACTTGAACAGGATGCTGTCAAGAACTCTGTCAATGCAAATGTGGCGATAGATAAACGAGACTTCCCAACGTTTGCCGTACCGCACTTCCGATCTGGAGGCAGTATTACAGAGTCCAGCCTCGATGCCGGTTTGCCATTTCGACGAAGTGCCTCGATGGTCTGTCCCTACGATCCGGCGGTAGCAGAAGTACCGGTCGCAATTCACCCTCGAAGCGTTCCAAGCCGCCCACGAGATTCTCGGCTTTCAGCTTGTCAATCACCCCGACGTTCAGATGGGTCTCAAAGTCCACATCGAAGGTCACCAACGCGTTGTCGTAGCTACGATGATGCAACGCGCACAGGGCGATGCCGTTGTGTGTCTGATCCGTGCTGTCGGGATGTCTGGCGGGGAGGATGTGGGCACCGTCAAGGAGTTTCAATTGCAGACCGCACATTGCACATCGCCACCCGTATGCGGTCAGTACTCGATTCCGGAAGCTGCCGTCACGTAGCGCACGTTTCGCGGAGAGCACTGCGAATCGACGACGCTCATCGCCAATCTGATCCTTGACCTCATCGTCGCTCACTCCGTCCGGGTCGTGCGCAACGCGGCTCAGCATATCCATATCCGATGGAAGACGCCCGCATGCGTGCAGCGACTCAAGATTATCCAAGTACGCGGCCAGCAACTCGGGACGAAATGCGATTGCGAGCTCGCCGTTGCCCTTGTTTGAAGCCGCGAGCCCGTCAACCGCCGCCTTTCTGAGCGCATCCTCGCGCAGTTGAATCGACGGTGACGCGCCGAGCTTCTGACGGTGATGATCAGCGTCAAATCCTGCGAATACCCCAAGGTCGTCTCGCCAGCCAAGGATTAGCGCTTTCCACTCCGGCTCCCGCACGAACCGGTCTACGCTCGTGGCCTGAATGCGCCACTCATCCTCGGGGCGATTCCGCCCGCCGTGCGTTAGGTTCCAGATGTATACACGAACCGCGCGGCTGTGCTGCCCGCGATAGACCTGATAGCGAGCGGGATGATGCCCACGCGGCGACACATGCAGGAAGCTCCATCCGCTATCTCGTATGGCCGTCTCAACGACATCCAATAGCTGCGGTTTGCTGAGCGTCGACGGCAAAGATCCTTCACCTATCCCTGGCCACGGGGGTCCGTCCCACGGTCCCGACCGGCCGGGGGCTTGGGATCCCGCCTGATACCACCATGCTCCACCAGTGGCGCCTCATCTTCAGGCACTGGTAGGCGACAGGGCGGCTGGATGGAGTAGCTGACTGATTTAGTACGACTCGACGCGCTCGGCAAGGGATTGAAGCGACCCATCGCACCTTGCAGATACTCTTCGTTTAATTCGCAACACACCCATCGACGGCCGAGAACCTCCGCCACCGCACCGGTGACGCAGGATCCAGCGAACGGATCAAGAACGAGGTCCCCCCGATCCGTGAGCATTCGGATAAAATATTCCGGCACCTCCTGTGGAAACCGCGCTGGATGGATGGGATGCCCATGACGCCGACAGTAGTCCTGATAGGCCCCGTTCGACTCCGTGTTGGCGACCGCGAGCAGGTTCGGCGGCACTGAACCGCCGTTATCCCTGCCGAACTTGTCAGAGATATCATGTCCCGACGGGCGCAGCTTGGCTCGGTAGCCGTTCTTGAGCAACTCACGCATCGATGCGCTGTACGGTGCCAAGACCCGCCGGTTGCTTGCCTTAGGCCATGGCGTAGGCGACAACCACCAAATGCAGTTGACCGCGTCTTTGACTCGGACACGACGCACATTCACCCACTCGGCTGGCGTTGGGAGTTTGGAAGGATTCCACCAGTAGTGCTCCTGGCACAGATGGAAGCCGTATTCCTCGCACAGCATCAGGAGCAGCTCGAAGTGATACAACGACCGCGTGGGCTGCCCGGCCTTCCAGGCGCCGCCGATGTCGATCACCAAGCTGCCGTTGTCCTTGAGAACACGCCGGAACCCTTCTGCGAAGGGTCGGAACCAGTCGCAATAGAGATGGGCGTCTTCATTGCCGTATGTCTTTTTGCGCACTAAACCGAACGGCGGAGACGTCACGATGAGATCGACTGATCGCTCTTGAGAGGCGTTGAACAAGTGTGCCAGTGCATCGCCACAGAGCATCTTCCCCAGATTCGTACTGTGATACATCTGGATCGAATCCGCCGGGTACGCAGTTGGCTCGACTCGGCTTCCTTGGTCTGCGTTATGTTTGACTTGGCGATGTAGATGCCGGAGATAGTCGCTCACCGTGCGGAACCCACCTTGGTCTGCGAACTCTTCCATTTCAGTGCGCTCTTCGGACGTCATCCGAACGCTGACAAACGCCTTCTTGGGATTCGAGACCTTCGGTCGAGCCACCGGCAGCCTAAGAGTCGGGCACCTTCCGGTGCGAAGGTCAGAGCATAAGCGACGGGTTTTCGTGTGACAAGTTCGTCGCGCATGGCGCGTGTGGCCAAGTGTAGTCCAGTGCGAAAGGAAAACCCGTGGCGCTGACGGCGGCAGAGCAAAAGGCCTGGCTGGATCAGGTCGCCGAAGAGATCGTCGATCCGGAGCGGCCCATCGTCGACCCGCATCACCACATGTGGCGGGGCAGATACGTGCTGGAGGATCTCTGGGCCGACACCGAGTCCGGGCACAACGTCGTCAAGACCGTCTTCATCGAATGCAGGTCGGAGTACCGGCAGGAAGGTCCCGAGCACCTGCGCCCGGTCGGCGAAACGGAATTCATGGCCCGCATTGCCAGAGCGAGTCGCGGCCACGGGCGTGCCGAAATATCGGGTATCGTCGCCTACACCGACCTAGCGCAGGATTCCGGCAGGGTACGGACCGTGTGCGATGCCCATCGCGACGCAAGCGACGGCCTGGTCCGCGGCATTCGCCACGGCGGAGCGCACGAACCGGGCCGGACGTCCCTGTGGGGAGATCCCGCCACGCAGCCCGATCTCTACTCTCGGGAAGATTTCAGAAAGAGTGTCGCGCTACTCGGCGAGATGGGCCTCGTCTACGAGACGTGGCACCATCACAATCAGAACCGTGGTTTTGCCGACGTGGCCGAATCCGCCCCTGGAACGGTGATGGTGCTGAATCACCTCGGGTCGCCCGTTGGCAGCGGGCGCTTCGCCGACAGGCGCGAGGAAGTCCTGGCCCAGTGGAAGCGGGACATGGCGGAACTCGCTGCGTGCGAAAACGTGGTCATGAAGCTCGGCGGGCTGGCCATGCCGAGCTACCACTTCGGCTGGCACCTTCGGGAAACACCGGCGACATCGGATGAAGTCCTCGCGGCCCAGCGCGACTACTACCTGCATGCCATCGACTGCTTCGGCCCGGACCGATGCATGTTCGAAAGCAATTTCCCGGTGGACAAGCTATCGATGTCCTACCACGTCTACTGGAACGCCATGAAGAAGATCGCCGCGGATTTCTCCGGGAACGAGAAGGACATGCTGTTTTCCGGCACGGCGACCCGCGTCTACCACCTCTGACCGACTAAGCGGAATCCGCTTTCGGGGAAGATGGTTGTCGCGCATCATGCGACTGTGCGCCCTCGCCAACCAGGGCGAGGGCTGCGCTTCGACGCCGGCGCTTAGTGGAAGGGGTTGTCCTTGTCCCGCGTATTGACCCCGGATACCTCTTCGTATGCTTCGATGTACTTCTCCGCTTTCGCGGTGAACGACACCCGGTCGCCCTGGGTCGAGTAGCCGGGAATGCAGCCCTGCTGCAATACCATCGCCACCCGCGGCCCATGCTTGGCGACCATCTCCTCGAGCAGCCCCTCGGGAATCTTGCCGATGAAGTTCTCCAGCGGCCGCATGAACGGCCGGTTGAAGTAGACCGTCACGCTGACCCGGAGCCCCGGCGCCGTGCGGTTGTACGCGGCGTGCCAGGCGTTGCCATGCCAGACGACCAGCGAGCCGGCCTTGCCCTCGATCGCGATAGCCTTGTCGTTCTCGGCCAGGATGGTCTCGCGGCCCACCGGGGCCCGGCCGTACTTGTGACTGCCGGGTATGATCGCCGTGGCGCCGTTTTCCCGGGTGAAATCCGTCAACAGGTACGTGCACTGGGCCGCATAGGCCTGCGCCGGAAACGGTGAAGGCAACCCGCCCGAGTCGGTGTGCAGGGGAAAGTTGCTCTTGTTCGGCCCTTTCATCCAACACCCCATGTTGGACAATACGGCGCTGTAGCCCAACAGGTACGTGACCAGCGCCAGCAGCGGCGGGTTCATCAGCGCCTCTGCGAACACCGGGTCATCGTAGAAGATCGAATGCATCCGATCGCCGAAGGGCGAATCGACCAGGCCGGGGTTATTCGTTGCGACCGCTGGAGTCTGGTCCTTCAGTTGGCTCCGGCCGAACCTGTCGTTCTTGGCGCCGAAGAGCATGTTGGGTTGATAGGCGTGGGTTTCGCCGGTCTCCATATCGGGCCGCTCGCCGTTGCGCTTCTCGGCGATGTCGAGCAGGGCGGTGAGCATCCGGTCGGCCATGCCGTTCGGGTTCGCAAGCTCGGGCGGGACCACAGTGAAACCGTGGGCGTCCAGGTCTGCGACGTTCGATTCCATGCCGAGTTCGCATATGTCGTTCCACGCGCGGTCATGGGGATCAGACGTGTCTGTTACTGCCGGTACTGCTGCCATGATTCCTTCCCTCCCAGAATTTATCTCTCCGATTCTACGCCTAGCCTCAGAATTGCGCCAAGTACAACGCGTTGCCCCATTGCCGCGCCTTCGAAATGGCGTGTTGTATGTCGACTGAGGTACCGCCTCATTCAGTTGACCTGGACAGCCAGTTCTCGATCATCAGGTCCGGGACCCTGCTGAATTCCCTCTGATTGTTCGTCACGAGGGTTGCGTCGACGCTCCGGGCATGACCGGCAATCAACAGGTCGTTCGCGCCGATCAGGCGTCCGGGGCGCGAAAGGGCGTGACGAATGTCGCCGTAGTGGACACCCGCCTCGGTGTCGAATGGCAGAATGTCGAGGTCGAGGCAGAAGGCGTCGAGT
This sequence comes from Pseudomonadales bacterium, assembly GCA_963668365.1. Lineage (GTDB taxonomy): Bacteria > Pseudomonadota > Gammaproteobacteria > Pseudomonadales > Azotimanducaceae > VXNE01. Next base: position 513,388 of record OY764266.1, on the reverse strand, counting down.
TCCCGGGAGTTGCGTTCGACCCGAGCCGAATGTGCGACGCCGAAAACGGACCTCTGCATCCTGTCCATAGACCGCAGGAATGCCGGCCAAAGCCAGCCCGGTTCCCACCATCATGAAGGTGCAACATGATTGTCAGCGCCTTGTCCGAAGGGCCGACGGGTTTCATGGCGCAAGCCCGCGCCGTAGAACGGCACTCAGGTGCCGATCAAGGCGCAGGGTCGTAGGTGGGCTTGGGACTAGCGCTGAAGAATTGTCTCCAGCACGACCGATGAATTCGTGCGGGTGATTCCGTTGAGGGAAGCGACGCTGTCCAGCAATCGATTCAGCTCGACGGTGGACTCCGCCGCGATCACGTCGTATTCGCCGCTGATCGCGTAAATCGCCGTGACCTGGGAGATTCGACGCAGGCCTGCGTGGGCGATTCCCGTCTGCGCCTGGTCCACCTTGATCAGAACATGCGCTTCGACCAGGCGGGATTCGTACTCCCTTCCAACCTCCACCGTAAACCGTTCGATGAGCCCATCCCGGATCAGTCGGTCGATGCGGGACTGAACCGTGGAACGGGAAATCCCCAGCCGCCTGGAGATTTCCGAGGTTGCGGTGCGTACTGGACCTTCTGGCGGACGGACAGATCCAGAGCCGGGGATTCGTTCGCCAGGAAGACATTTCCCTGCCCGACTTTCTCGCCAATCGATTCGGACACATCTTCAAGAGAGACGATGGAGCCACAGGACAACAGGCAGAGGTAATGTGAAATGAGCATCCAGGCGGACAATCTCACCGCAAGTCTTCCTTACGCGAGCCCGGATCTGGGTTCGCGGCAGCGCGCAAGGGAGGTTTTTCGAGCGCTCGAAATACCGGCAAGCGCGTTGGCTTCCGGTGAGCAACCGGTGTATTCCCCGGTCGATGGCCAGATGACGGCAAACCTGCGCCATCGTGATGCAGCAAGGCACCGCGGAAAGTCGCCACAGCCCGGAAGACGGTCAGCGCAAGGTCGCCCGGGCCGCGAAATTCACGGGCGCCTATGCGAAGGAGATCGGTCAGACCGGTCCCAACAGGCCAATCAAGAACCTTTACAGCTAGACAGGTAGCGCTGGAACGCCAACGCGACGGCGGCACCGCCGGGTTAGTGTTAGTCCGCACGATCTGCCGCGTCGGTGTCCGAGCCAAAACCAACACCTTCGGTTCCGCCCTCTCGCGGTCCATGGAACAAAGCGCCCCAAGTCGCTGGCGCTGCCCGGAGGCGCTTGTTCCACACTCCTGACGAGTTCTTCCCGCAATCTCCGATTTCGGGAAACGTCAGGGCTTTTCTTCTGCACAACGTCCGGATTGAGGCGCGACTGATCGTCGCTGCCGCTGCCGCCTAATGACTACCTCGAGTATTCTTGCGGCTACAAGGAGTGTTATTGCTACAATGCTAGACGCTAGAAATTCGGTCATCGTGGGTGATGTCGTATACAGCCAGAGTGCCGCTGCACCGAGAAGCGCCCATGTCCCCCAATCCAATTGCAAGAACTCCTTGATCCTCAACGAAATGCTCCACCTACCGTGGCACATGCGGCAATCGCAGCAGTGACCGCAGCTTTACAGCCAACCACCGCCGGGCCAGTCAAAAGGCAGCCGTAGTGTATTCCCAACACGCTACCAAATGCGGTTCCGCCCCTCTCGAGGGCCCCAGCCATCTTCATCCGTTTTACCGCTTCCTCGCACGCTTTCCTTGTCACTTCTGCCTGCATCCTCACCGCCTCGGAATGAAGGAGCATGCCCTGTCCCGAAAGCCTAGCAACACATTCGGACACGGACAATCCTTGCTCTTTGCAATCATCCGGCGTGATGGAGTTATTTCGCCTGCGTGCCGTGACGATGATAACCGGCACATCGTCGTCCGCCCAAGCAACGGCGCTGGGACCAAAGTCAACATCGCTCCCGTTTGGGAGGGCAACAACGCCGGACAGTCCAAACGCCAGCGCGATTGCGGTCAATTTGCATGTTTTCATGATTTTTCCTTAAGGCGTGCGTTGAGGCCCACGAGTATCGCGGAGCCTGACCCGATAATCGTCCAAGCCGGTTGCCGGACAAGCACACCTCAATCGGTTGACGCGGACAGCCAGTTCGCGATCATGAGGTCCGGGACCCTGCTGAATTCCCTCTCGTTGTTCGTCACGAGAGTTGCGTCGACGCTCCGGGCATGACCGGCAATCAACAGGTCGTTCGCGCCGATCAGGCGTCTGGGGCGCGAAAGGGCGTGACGAATGTCGCCGTAGTGGACACCCGCCTCGGTGTCGAATGGCAGAATGTCGAGGTCGAGGCAGAAGGCGTCGAGTTCCCGGGAGTTGCGTTCGACCCGAGCCGAATGTGCGACGCCGAAACACGGGTCTGCGTACGTGACCGAAGATATACAGATGTCCCCTGCATTCGCCTCAAACCTCTCTCTCAGAGTCACATCGCGTTCGTTGATGAGATAGATGCACAGGTCCGTATCCAGCATGAACATCAGGGCATCTCGTCGCGCTCATCGAGGCTCGGCTGGGCGCGGGGGGGGAAGGCAGCCGCGGGACCTGGAGGCAAAATATGCACCCCAGTCCTTGCCGCGCGGCCTCAGTGTCAGTTGATCGCCTTGCTTGATGACCTCTACTTCTGACGTATTGAACCGGCACGCCGCCGGGAGCCGCACCGCCTGGCTGCGTCCGCTCCAGAAAACTTTGGCAACGCCTCTGTAGTCGGGTGCCTTGCTCATGTCCGCTCCTCGGGATAGATCGCGCCATAGGAAGCTCGCCAAATTAATCTATCCGTTCATGGTGTTTGGCAAGAGGCTGTAGTTCCACTCGCCATGGAAGGGGTCGCGCTTGATGGCGAGGTTGTTCATCTGCGCGTCGGTGATCTGGCGGCCGGTCGGGTATTGGCCTTCGTCGAGTTCGGAGCGGATCGCCAGGCCCTCCCTGGTGGTCGTTGCGCCGATCAGGTTGACCACGACCTCGTGGCTCACCAGCGGCCGGCCGCGCCAGTTCTGGGTGATGTGGCAGAACATGCGATGCTCGATCTTGTTCCACTTGCTGGTGCCCGGCGGGAAGTGACACACCGAGATGCGCAGCCCGAGGGTGTCGGCCAGCTGCTGCAGCTCGTACTTCCACAGGCGCGAACGGCTGCCGTTGGAACCGCCGCCGTCCGCCGTGACCAGCAGGCGGCGGGCCTCCGGGTAGGCGTGGCGACCCATCTGCCGCCACCAGCGCCGCAGCGTCGCCACCGCGAACTCCGAGGTGTCGTGGTCCACGCCGACGCCCACCCAGCCGGCGTTGGCCGTCAGGTCGTACACCCCGTACGGAATCGCCTTGCCGAGGTCCCGGTCGATGAAGTCATGCACCTTCACCTCCTCGGGGCGTCCCTTCGGACGCCATTCCCTGCCGCCGTTGCGGTACGGGCCGACCAGCTCCTTCTTCTTCGTGTCCACCGACACCACCGGCTGCCCCAGGCGCTGGAACGCCCGCACGCGTCGGTCGATGCGCCGGAACTGCGCGTCGCGGTCCGGATGCTGGCGTCCTTCGAGCGTCTTGCGGTTGGCCTGCAGGCTGTAGCCCAGTTCGTGCAGCAGGCGATTCACCGTGCGCTCGCTGACCGGATGCCCCGCGTCCCGCAACCGTCGCGCCAACCGCGCCGCGCTGCTGCAGGTCCAGCGCAACGGGCCGGTCGGGTCGCCCCGCGTCACCGGCTCGAGTTCCCGCTCCAGCGCGTCCACCAGGCCCGCGTCCCGCGCCGTCAGCGTCTTGCGGCCGCCGCCCGGACGGCGCTGCCGCGCGGCCCCCACCGGCGCCGCCCCCGCGTCCAGCTCCCGCAACCCCGCGCGCACCGTGACCCGCGACATCCCCGTCGCCTCGGCGACGCGCGTCACGCCGCCACGCCCGATGGCCCGCGCCTCCGCCGCCGCCCACAGCCGACGCGTGCGCTCATCCAGCAGCGGCCCCAACACCGCGTACTTCCCCCGCAACGCCTCCGTCACCGCCGCTTGCGTCAAACCAGCCATCGCCGACAGCATAACAAACGCCGATCATATCGGACATTCTATTTTGGCGAGAGCCCATAGTATCCAGCGATTGAGATATATCAAGCTGTATATCAAACGCGATCGAACGCAATTGAGTTCCTACCCCGGTCCGGCGAACAATAGACGGGGAGATAGACCATGGAGTACACCGCGATGCCTCCGGCGACGGGAGACCTCACCCTTTGAATGACATGAAGCAGGCCCATGCACTTCCCTTCTGGGGCAAAGGGGAAGCGCCGCCGAAAACGGACCGGGTCAGGGAACCGGACGAACGCGGCTTTGCAGCCATTGTCAAGATCTTCGCGCGGACGTGGCCGTATCTGCTGCCCCAGGTGATCGGGTACTGGCGCGACTCTCCGCGAAGTCGGCTCGCCGGGGATCCCGAAGCAGGCGACGCCTCCAATGTGGACGAGTCCACCGATGGCTGGAGTTTTCGTCACGTTCCGCCCCTGGTCACGGTATTGACTGCGATCGGCCCGCTCACGGGCTGGCTCCCATTCGGGACTGACTGGCCACACGATCTTCTTCTGGCCGCCACGGGATTCATGACGATCCTCACCTGGTCGCTTCTATTCGTGAAGGGCCGGGCGTATGTCGGTGTATCACTGACTCTCGCACTCGTCGGAACCGCGGCTTTCCTGTTCGCGGTGTTTGCGGTGGACGGTCTCGCCGACAACCTCATCGTCGGGCTCGTCGCATTGGGTTGTGTCTGCATCTGGGTCTTGCAGTATCGGATTGACCGCGGAAGGTTGCGGCTTCGCGTCCGCCTGGGCAGCCACCTCGTCTGTCGGCCCGCGGGGACGGCAACGTGCTGCACAGCGAGAAGGGCGAGGTGCTGTGTCGCTGCCCGGCGACCCGGGAGCAGCGGCCGATGGCGTTCCAGGGCTTCGAGGCGGACCGGGGCGCGCTGAAGTACCGCTGCCCGGCGGCGGCCTACCCTACGGGCTGGAGTGCGCGGGCTGCGAGGCGTGCCTGCGCGACGCCGGCTCGAAGGCGGGGGACTACGGCCGGGTGGTGCGCATCGACCTCGCGGCGCACGACCGGCGGATGTTCACGCCGACGCCGTGGGGCAGCCCGTCGTGGCGGCGCGGCGCGCTGGAGCGGATCAACGCGCGGCTCGACAACAGCTTCGGGTTCGAGCGCCACTTCGTGCGCGGCCGGGTGAAGATGCAGGCGCACCTGGGGCTGGCGCTGGCGGTGATGATGGCGCTGGCGCTCGGTTCGGTGGCGGCGGGCCGGCCGGAACGGATGCGCTCGCTGGTGGACCCGGGACTGCCGCTGGCGGCGTAGCGCCGCCGACACGCCGTTCGCGATACATCAGCGCCAGTCGAGGGGCGCCCGTGCACACCGCCCGCCCAAATGGGAATGGTTCTCGTTTGGAGGGCCGCGACCCACCCGGCGAATCGCCTTCGGCCCGCCGTGCTGCGCAGATCCGGCGTCCGGGGACCACCGGATCACCGTCGCACGCGGTTGCCGGAACACGGCGCTCGCCGGAAAACCCCACAGCGCAAGTCCCTCCATACTCACCCCCCTTGCATCGTGCAACGGAAAATGCCAAACCGGCCCTTGCTTCTCCAGTCATTTGGTCGATCCTACTTTCTCCATCAGTGGCGTGGAGTGTCTGTCCTCCGGTGGTACTGGCTGCACGCGGCGTTTGCTTCCGGCTGGACTGGCTTCACCGGTCCATGGTCGTCTTGGAGGCCCGCGCCCCGCCCGCCGCGGCCTGACGCGCCCTGGGGAACACTAGGCGATCATGGATGATAGTGGGCATCCAGACGCGGCGGCCACCCACCATCGAGCAGCTTTGCGCCTTCGCGGATGGCAACGAGGCCGTGGACTTCCAACCGAAAGGACCGGGGCGAGGCGTACGGCTTCGTCCGGTCGACGCTGGCGCGCCTCGGGTACCGGCGTCTGGGCAAGCGGGACAAGGGGGTGGTTCTGCAGTGGAAAAGGCTCTGTTCCGCTCCCTGGATCGGAAAGTCTGCAACACGCTGAACACCTGCTGGCTCGTGAAAGGCCGGGATTGAACCGCGCACCGGGGCGTCGACAGCGTCGTTGAACTAGGTTAGCGCCACTGTTTCTCGCGCAGGCGGTTCGGTTTGCGCCCAGTCGTGGTCACGAGCGTGGCGCAAAGTGGCTACGCGACTATGTCGCGAGTTCCGGAACTGTCTCAACCAATTCTGCGTATCCCTCCGGATTATACTGAGCGAGCCATTGCATTAATTCCCGGTGACTCGGATCGATTGGCGCACCTTTATCGATCAACAATCGGACAAAGTCTGTGGCTGCAGCAACCGTCGTCGGCATTTTGATCGCCTTGAGCAGCACTATATCCAATGGGTCTAGGCCTCTCGCACTCGACTTTACCGCCACACCTTGCTCTGCCAAGAACTGTGCCATTTCCCATACTTCCGTGTTCCTCCCAGCGCACACCGGTCCTTGAAGGTCGTAGAACTGTTCGGAGATGTAGTAGAAGGCATTCCGCCCGTCTTCATCTACGTAGTGCACGTCCATCGTGTAGACCTCCCGCAAGATCGTCGCCAGCTTTGCCGCACCGGACCAAGGCTCGCTCACTAGCAGCACCATGGCATCGTCCGGCACATTGCCCCCGTTGCGACTAACGACTTCTTCAATGATCTCGAAGGGGGCACCGTGTAGTAACGCCCGTTCCACCAAGGCTTCATACCATCCGGTATCCCACTCCTCTGCAACAGCGAAGGCGGCACTCCACATGCCGGCGTGCCACAGATCGAGCATTCTGCCATAGGCCTCCATGTTCTCCGGAACTTCCCCAGAGAGGATCATCTTCTCTGCCGCCGCTAAAGCCAATTCGGCTTCTCTCACAAGCGGATCGTGAACGTAGTCGGCGCGTAGTCTTTCCTCGTAGGTTTGTTTGGCGAACAAACTGGATGTGGTCGGCGCTTGGACGACAACCGACGCACACCGTTCTTCCACTGCGACGGCTTTGCGCATGCGGTCTGCCCAACCATCCATCAGGGCCCGGAATTGCTCGGCGGTTCGCCGGACTTCGGGTGTGTCGATCAGTGCGACTGCATCTGGATGTAGCGAGGATGGAACAGTTAGGGGCGTTACCGCCTCTAGCGTGTCCAAGGTGCTCGGCATGTAGGGCATGTCGCCTGCCGACAACAGTTGTTGGACCACATCCGCATAGGTCCCGTCGTCTTGCTCTGGCATCACCAAAGCCAGATCATCCAGCACTGACCGGTTCCCATTTGTTGGGTTCGCCCCTCGTTCCAAGAGGACTCTCAGCAGTTCGGGCTTGCCGTGTACTGCTGCCGTCTTCGCCAAGTTCGCCCCGTTGATTCTGCTCGTGACGGTCGGATCGACCCCGCTGAGCTCCAACAACTGCGTCAGCACTTCCGGAGTCACACCGTGCTCAATGGCCTTTGCGACCTCCCTTGCCCCGAAGGTCAGTTCCGGCACAGCCACCTCCGAACGCCAGCTACCGTATCCGAGCAATCTGCCCAATGACACGCTGTCCAGCAACTCTCCGAGTGCGAATCTCCGCTCCTTGGAAAGTGGGGGACTGGTCGAGATCGGGTGGTTTCGGACCACGACCTTTCCTCGCTCGTAGTTCCGGCGGTAACCAGAGAGATCCAGGACGAGGTCACGCTCCAACACGGTCATGCCCGTTGCGAAAAGAAAACGAGCTGCGTCTAAGTTCTGCCGCAAGGCGGCAAGTTCGGCGTTGTCGTCGCCTTGGGGTGCCATGAGACAATCATCCGAGGACCGCTTTGAGCCGACGACGGGGCTCATCACTTCAATCCCCTGTCCTTTTGCGAGCGCTGCCTGCTCTTCTGGCATGCGCAAATCGACGTGCTGTTCGCTAGTTGGATGGACGTAGAGTAGGAATACCCCCGTCAGGATGCACACTAGGGCCATGAATACCACAGTGGCGTTCCTCATGCCGATCCTCATCCATCGTCCTCCTGACAACTCTCAGGCAGCACGCTGGCTACGAGTTTTTCGTAGTCGTCGTCGCAAGCCCTGTCATCTGCGATTTTGGCAAAGCCACACTTGATGATTCCGCCCATGTCGCCAAGTGACGACAGGGCACAACTCAGCGCTCGCCTTTCGGATCTCGCCTTGCATCTGTCCAGATTAGCCTTAAGCGGTGCGCGCAACCGATCACAATCCGGAGGCGGCGGCGCTATGACAATGACCGGAATGAAGGGCGGATTACTAATATCGCAGAAGCGGAGATTGCCCTCCTCGGACCTACAGTCCGACCCACCAATCGGAGTATTGCCAGAGCGACAAGCGTTGAGCTCGGCGCATTGACCCGCGCACCACGGGGGATAGCTCGAGCAGTCCTCTTGGGGCCCGAGGTGGTGGTCTCCGAGCGCGGCACTCCCCATCACGACGACCGAGAACACGGCTAGTAGCCTGCAAGGAGTTGCTGCTTATCGCTTTCCATGTCCGCTAGTGCCAATACGCGCACGACGGATGTTGAGCAACCAGAAGCTGAGACCCAAACATACCAGCAGGACCAATGGCGCAAAAGAGGCTGAAAACAGTGCACCCAAGTTCCCGAAAGCACTGAGGAAAAAGTCGGAAGTGTCGAACAGACTGAATATGTATATGCCATCGAAGTTATCATAGTAACTGTAGCTGTACGCGACTGAGGTCCACCAGAGCAATCAAGAGGTAAGAGATTGAGCCAATCGCAGGGAGCCCCCGCTGCGCGAGAAGCTCGATGACGCGCCAGTACGCTCCCCTTCGCGCTGCGATACGCAAATCCTGCTTCGCGCGCGCGACAACTTTCGCGGCCTGCCCTGCGACGGAGTCGCGCCGTTGCGTAGCCTGACGCGTGAGTCTTTCGGTACTGCGGTCAACGGGAGCTCGACTTTCATTCCCCAGTGCGGTCTGGCGCCGGGCATCGTATCGATACTGGCAGCCGATATCGCGCGCGGGTTTGAAGAACTGAATACCGTCAAGCTGAAAGTAGGCGCGCCAGCAATTCTCATTTTGGCCTTCAGCCCCCTAAACAGGAGGTGTCTGCCGACCGATTTGGCCCGGATTGAGTCCGAAACGCGAGGCCCAATGCGCCCGACGGTGAAGCCAGACGCCAAAATGAGAATTGCTGTAGGCGCGCTGCCCAGGTATCCGTGCAACGCGCTCTCCTACAACCTCACATGGAGTCCCGAAGGAGTCGTCAACGAGTACTGCAATCCGTGCACCGTCATCTTCGATGGCCAACGCATGCAGGCACCGCCACTGGAGCAACGAGAACTCCTGTACATCGACGGCGTCCAGTACGAGTCCTTCAATACCTCGGGCGGCCTCGGCAGCCTTGCTTCCACCTGGGATGGCAAGGTCCGCAATCTGAGTTACCAGTCCATTCGATATCCTGGGCACGCGGCCATCATGCGTGCGCTATTACGCGACCTGGGCCTTTCCAACCGTCGGGAACTGCTGCTGGACATGTTCGCGCACTCGCTGCCAGTGACGAATCAGGATGTGGTGATCATCTTCGTCGAGATATCCGGTAGCCGCGACGGTCGGCTGGAACAGGTCACCTACACAAACAAGATCTATGGCCGGGAGTTTGCCGGACGCGACTACACCGCGATTCAACTTTGCACCGCTTCAAGCGCGTGCGCAGTACTGGATCTTCTGGCGGACAATCTCACCGCGAGTCTTCCTTATGCGAGCCCGGATCTGGGTTCGCGGCAACGCGCAAGGGAGGTCTTTCGAGCGCTCGAAATACCGGCAAGCGTGCTGGCTTCCGGTGAGCAACCGGCGTACTCCCCGGTCGATGGCCAGATGACGGCAACCCTGCTGCATTGTTCCAGGGACGAACGAAGCGACGGCATCGAGACGTCCCGGCGCGCATTTCAACAATGGCGCGATGTGCCGGCGCCGCGACGCGGAGAAATCGTCCGGGCATTCGGCGATTCGTTGCGCGCCCACAAGCCGGCGCTCGCAGCATTGGTTGCGATGGAGTCCGGCAAGATCTACTCCGAAGCGCTGGGCGAAATACAGGAGATGATCGACATCTGTGATTTCGCCGTCGGCCTCTCCAGGCAGTTGTACGGCCGGACCATGGGTTCAGAACGTACCGGTCACAAACTCATTGAGTACTGGCACCCGATGGGCGTGGTGGGCGTCATCAGCGCCTTCAATTTCCCCGCGGCCGTCTGGTCGTGGAACCTGACCATCGCGCTCGTGTGCGGGAATTCGGTGATCTGGAAGCCGTCCGAAAAGGCGCCACTGACCGCGATCGCCTGCGATGCGCTGTTGCGAAGAATCTTCACGACGCACGCGGAAGTGCCCGATGGTCTCCACCAGTTGTTCATCGGCGGCGCAGAAGCGGGCCGAAGACTGGCCGAGGATTCCGGTGTAGCCGTCGTCAGCGCCACGGGCAGTACAGCGATGGGTCGGCGGGTCGCGCCAATCGTGGCTCGGCGCTTCGGACGCTGCATCCTTGAGCTTGGCGGCAACAACGCGATGATCGTGACACCGTCAGCCAATCTCGAAATGGCTGCGGAGGCGGTCGTGTTCGCGGCAGTGGGCACGGCCGGACAGCGGTGCACGTCGCTGCGCCGGGTGATAGCGCACGAATCCATCATCGACGCGCTGATGGATCGAATCGTTCGCCGCTACGAAAGGATCGGCGTAGGCAATCCGTTCGACCCGCGCATGCACATTGGCCCACTGATCGATCAGGGTGCATACGAGGCGCTGCGATCAGCCACATCCGAACTGAAATCCACAGGGTGCCGCGTCGAAGGCGGCGAGAGAGAAACAGGCCCCGGCGGGGATGCGACGTACTACGTGCAACCGGCCGTCGCGCGCGTGACCAGCGACCATGAGCGTCTGCAGGCGGAGCTGTTCGGACCCTTGCTCTACGTCATGAGCTACAACGACTTTGCCGAGGCCATAGACCTGCAGAACAATGTGCCGCAGGGCCTGTCGTCGAGCATCTTTACAAACGACATGAGGGAGTCGGAGACATTCCTGTCCCACTCGGGTAGCGATTGCCGCATCGCCAACGTCAACACCGGACCGAGTGGCGCCGAAATCGGTGGTGCGTTCGGCGGCGAGAAGGACACCGGCGGCGGGCGCGAGTCCGGCTCCGACGCCTGGAAGGGCTACATGCGGCGCCTGACCGCGACGGTCAACTACTCGGATTCGCTACCACTGGCCCAGGATGTTGCCTTTGGCGTCGATCCGGGTTCCGGAGCGGAGGGTCGCACGAACTAGCAGACTGTCGGACTTGGCGCGCAAGCGCCAAGATCGAAAGGATGATAGGTGGGCCTGGGCGGGGTGAAACACGGTGCCTGGCAGGGTGACGGATTTCATGGCGCTAACCCGGCGACGTTTCTAGCTGTATAGATCCTTGATTGGCCGGGGACCGGTCTGACCGATCTCCTTCGCATAGGCGTCCGTGAATTTCGCGGCGCGGGCGACCTTGCGCTGACCGTCTTCCGGGCTGTGGCGGCTTTCCACCGTGCCCTGCTGCATCATGATCGCGAACCGCGCGGAGTTCCGGTCGAGCACTTCCTGCGGGATCCGGCCGATGAAGTCCTCCTGCGGCTTGATGAACGGACGCACCATGAAATTCGTCACTCCGACGCGCAGTCCGGGCGCCGTGCGATTGACCGCGCCGTGCCAGGTGCCGCCGTGCCAGACGAGCAGGGAACCCGCCTTGGCCTCGACCGGAACGACCTGGTCGTTGCCGCCTTCGCCGACGATGGCCTCGCGGCCCACGGGCTGGCGGCACCACTTGTGGCTGCCCGGCACGAACGCCGTGGCGCCGTTCTCCCGGTTGTAGTCGGTCAATACGTAAGTGCACTGGCATACGTAGGACTGCGGCGGCATCGGCGCCGGCATGGGGGAATCCGTGTGCAGATTGAAGTTGCTGTAGTTGGGGCCTTTCATCCAGCAGCCCATGGCCGACAGGATCACGCCGTAGCCACAGAGATACGTCGCCATCGCGAGCAGCACCGGGTTCATGATCGACTCCTCGAACACCGGATCCTCCCAGTAGATCGACTGCATCAGATCGCCGTGGGGCGAATCGATCTCCTTGCCGGAGACCGACGGCAGGCGGCCCCTGAGTCTTCCCGGCCCCTTCTCCCGCGCTTGTGCCGTTGTCTCCACTCCCAGGTGGGCGTGGGTGGAACCGGTCACCATGTCGGGCCGCTCGCCGTTGCGCCGCTCGGCGATGTCGAGTACCGCCTCGAGCATCCGCTCGCAGAGGCCGTTGGGATTTGCGATTTCCGGCGGGATCACCGTGTAGCCCATCGCATCTAGTTCAGCGACGTAGGGCTCGAGGCCAAGGTCGCGAATCTCGTTCCAGACACGCTCGAGGTTGGTATCGTAAGTGCTTGCTGCCGCCATCAGTCTCTCTCCCTCCGTATGCCTCGAAGTCTACTCGGGCGAATTTTGTCCAGCAACGAGACGCGGCGAGGTGCGACGAGGCGTTACCTGGAACGGTGCCAACAGTGCGGCGCGCGTGTCGGTAGCACATGACATGTCCGGTTCTGTAGCACGTGAGTCGTCCGCTTTGGTTGAGCCCGTGAGAAGGCTCGGTGAGGCGGACCGAGTGGCTACAGGAGACGAGGATGATGAGGTTCGAGGAGCGCCGCTTTACGGGTGGCGTGAGCGGCGGCTGACGCAGGAGGAGGCGCAGTTGCTGGGGGTATGCGAGCGGACGTTCCGGCGCTACGTGGATCGGTACGAAGAGGCGGGTCTGGACGGGCTGTTGGACAAGCGGCTGTCGCAGGTGTCGTCGCGGCGGGCGCCGGTGGACGAGGTGCTGCGCCTGGAGGCGCTGTACCGGGAGAGCTACCAAGGCTGGTCGGTGTCGCACTTCGACGACCGCTATCGTGAGCGTCACGCGGGGGAGCGCTCGTACACGTGGGCGAAGAACCGGCGGCAGCCGATGGCGCTGGCGGCCGGATGACGGGATGTTCGCCGGGAACGCCACGGGCTTCGCCGTGGCGAACTGGTTGGCGACGACCGGAAGGGGACTTCCGGTCGCCACTGACCGGCGGCATCGCACACCTGCCGAAGCGGGCGTCCGAACCGCAGCAAAACGGGCGTTGGAAAAGACCGGGCAGTTCTATTTTTGCTACCGACAGTGCGGCGTGCCCGCGTGATGACACCGCGACCAGATTGGGTGAGAATCGGGCTAGATTCCGCGACTCTCGCGGGCCTCAAATATGTATAGAGGAAGACAAATCAAGATCAAGAAATTGCAAGGCATCTGCGTGGCCGCCGTCGGGGCGATGCTAGGCGTTTGCGCTGTAGTGGACCCCGAATAGAGTGCAGAAGGTAAGGGAAATGTCGATGGGCCTTGCGAAGAGTGCGGTACTGGCGGCATCGGTCTTGTGCGTTCCGGGTGTGCTCTTCGTGTTCGGTTGGGTCGAGGCCTTCCATCCAATGTATTGGTTGATTGGGATAGCAACCATCGCCTCGCTCGCGATAATCACGGGCATCCTCGCGCTGCGACGAGGGCGGCGCGAGTGCACGAAAGCTGGCATTGCCTGTTAAAGAAACTGGAGGATCGCGTGGCCGGAGTCGTGCAACCGCGCCACGCACCGTTAATTGTCCGCACGTGCTAAACGCGACTCCACCGGCACACGACAGCCAACGTGGTTTTGCGGCGGCGAATGACCCTTCGTCACCATGGTCGCCTGACCCGCGCGTTGATCACCGGAGGCATCTGGGCGATGTCGAGCTTCTTGGTGAGCTTTTGTGGGTGACCGCCTGTCCTTCGACCGGCCCTAACACGGTATCTGACACAGGATTTACACACCGCGCACGCGTACGGGCACGAGGCAGCGGCCTAGGCCGAAGCACCGCTTCAGTTACAAGATGCCCGCCTCGACGCTGGCGCGGAAGCGCTTGAGCCGCTCTTAAAGCCACGACGACGGGGTCATGTCCGCGACCTTCGGGCCGTCCTTCTTGTTGAACACGACGTGCTCCGCGCCCAGGTCCTTCGCCGCAGCGCTCGACATGCCGCTGAAGCATCGGCTGGCAGCGCGCGCTGTCGGCCGGATTGCCGTCCTCCACCACCGCGTCCAGCATCCGCCCGCCGCGCCCGGTGGCGAAGTTCACCCTCTGCCCGTAGTGCGGCGGAGCGGGTGGACAGACCTTATGCGCTGCCTTTGCGAGCTGGCCTCGCGCGCGGAATCGGGTAGCTCTGCTCCGCGTAGGGGCCGCGATCCTCGAACCCCGCGAGCAGCCTGAACAGCGCCGGATCGTCGCAGTCCTCGGCGAGTTCCCGCGGGAAGGTCCCCCGTATGTCATCCTGCGACGTCACCATGCGGTGCCGATAGTAATGGGTCACTGAAACCCGCATGCCCGGGATCTTGCGTGGGAATGCGCCGTGCCAAGTCGCGCCGTGCCACACGATGAGCGACCCTTTCGGGCACTCCGCCGGAACAGCCTCATCCGCAGCCCGCACGGGCCGCGTCACGCGCCGGTGCGATCCCGGAACGCAGGCCAGCGCCCCGCCTTCCTTCGTGTAGTCGGTGAGGCACCAGTTGGTGTTGGCGGACCAATTCACATTGGCTTATACCAGATGGGTGAAGTGTAGGCGCGCTCTTGCGTGACCATGGGTATCCCGTCCGGCAGATCTTTCAAACCGTAGAATTTCGCATCGTAGGCTGTCCAGCGAGGGGTCGGGATTTCCAGCACGCGCAGGTAATAGAAGGCGGCTTCGGCGCGGTCGAAATCGGGGTCGGTCCACACCGCGGCCAGCGCCGGGTCGCCAATGCTATTGGTGTAGGAAGCATCGGCAACATCGACCGTGCTGCCCACCGCTTCAACCTCTCCCTGGGCGTTCTCCGTGCGGCCATCGGACAAGGCAACGTTGTAGATCGCCTCATGAAGCTCGCCATCTTCGTCGCGCCAGCCCTTTATGACCTGCACGCGGTCCAGGTTGGCCCCGTCGGGATCCTTCACGGCTCGGATAAGAAAACTCGGCGCTTTCCCGTCCGGCGCCCGCGTGAGATCGCCGCCCATCGGCACGCCCCCGGCGTAGCCAACTCGAGCCAGGTCTGGCCGCGCGGCGTCAGCGGCGGAGTAGTCCCACCCGCCGAAGAACCGGACGGTTATGCGAGGGCCGGTGGAGGCATAGACCTCTTTGCGCCGCATGGCGGCAAAAAGCGCGTCCCGCGTGTTTTCTTCCGCCCATACGGCTGCGTACCCGGCCGCCTGGTAGTTCCATCCGGTTATCACACGGTTCCGGCTCGGTTCATTGCCCGGCATCTTGCCCCAGAAGTTGTCCTGGTCGGCGGTCGCCAGCGCGGTGTGGGAATCCGTGCTCCCGATCATGCCGAACTTGAAGGGATTGACCCCCAGTTCCGCTTCTGTGCTCAAGCCCAGCTTCAGGGCGGAACGGGCATAAGAGTGAATAGGAAGCGGTTGCGGTTCGCTTGAAACCTTGGCCTGCTCTTTCGACTCTGTCGAAGCATCGCCTTGCTTCTTCGAGTCAGGCTGGCTCAGCGTGATGCCCCACCTGAATACCTCGTAGGCGGCAAACTCATCGTCAGGCGAGAGCAACGGGTGGGATTCGCCGTCCCCCTTGATCTGCGTCACCTCATAGAGCGGCTCCCAGCGAGACCGGCTCTTCGCGTAAGTCTGGTCGAACGGTTTGTCCTGATCAGTAATAGGCGCGAACATCCTGTTGCGGCTCAGATTGCCGTTGTGCGGGATCGCAAGCGCCTTCCCTCCCAGGCGTTCCTCGTAGTCCTCGAGGTATGCCCACATATCCTCCGGGTCAGTGCTGTCCAGGCTGGAGAAAGGCACGACCTGGCTGGCCAGTTCGGGTCCGTCCCCAAAAACGACATTCCGGTGACCACTCCCCGTCCATTCGTAACCCACGAAAGTAGTGAACGTTCCCGGATCGTTGTGCTTCTCCGCGTCGGCGACAACCCGGTCCCAGACGGTGCGCCGAAAACCCTCGTCGATCCCAAAGTCGGCCCCACCCAGACCTACGCCCAGACCCTGGTTGGCTTTGATGGCTCGGAGCGTCGCGGCATTGAAGGAGTTCAAGGGATCTTCGGTGTCTGCATTCAGGGCCTCCACCAGGGAAACGGAGTAGTTGAGTGACTGAACCGTGAGCTTGCCCGCCTCCGTCTTCGACAGGGACTCGTCTCCGGAGTCGACCCGCGCGATGACGCCCATGTTCTCCGCATGATCCGACACCATGAAGAAATCCAACGGTCGGCGCAGACGAACTTCGCCGCCGCCCGCCGCCCGGATCTTCTCCCCCTTGGCGAAACGATAGGCGTCGTCCGGCATGAGCCTGTTGCCAAAGATATAGCCGTCTACCGACAGGGCCGTGTGCACATGCGTATCGCCCCAATAGACGTTGTCCGGGTAGGACTCGCCGACGTGCGGGGAATAGTGTTCCGCAGCGAACGCACCGAGCGGCATGGCAGTTAGCGTGAGAACGAGCAATCGCGCAGTCCATGTAGTGGTTTCCATGGTTCATGTCCCCTTCGGCATTTTCCCTACGAGTGGCCTCCCGAAACGACGATGGGCAGGCCGCCTGCGAGTCTAAGGACAAGTCCGGATGCGTTCAACGCAGCAGGATGTCGCAGCAGGATGTCGATGTCGAGTGAGGACTGGGCTATCCATACAGGCCCCGAAGGTGACAACCAGACAGCACACTCCAAGTCTCCGCACAAACCCATCGTGCGACGGGAAGTCCATCAGGTTCCGATTGAATTGGCGGTTCGGGCGCTATAGCTTGAATCATGAGCGGAGAGCGCGAATCGCGGGGATCGACGGTGGTGGACTGGGAGGACGTCAAGCAACGAATCGATGCGGGCGAGAACGCGCAGACGGAATTCAAGCGCGGCTTGGGAAATTTGGCCGGCATCGGCAGGGCGACATGTGCGTTCGCGAACACCGTCGGCGGCATCATCGTCCTTGGTGTGGCGAATACGCGGGAGATAGTAGGGGTTCGCGAGAACCCCGAAACGGTGCAAGACCGTCTGACGTCGTTCCTGCAAACGGGCTGCAACGCGCCGGTCTACGCTCGCACCGGACGTTCCCGGCAACCGACTGGCTGGGTGCATTGGATAGAAGTGCCTCGTCAACGCGGGTTCGAACCCTTGCGCTGCGGCGGCCGGGTCTGGGTTCGCCGCGAACGCAGCAGCGTGGAACCATCGCCAATGGAGCTCCAGGAGCTTTATAACGCTTTCGGTTGCATCCTCACGGAGGAACGCGCGATTCTCGACGCTACCCCGGCGCACATCGACCTGGAAGCTTTCAGGGCGTACCTGGGACGTCTGGGATTCGACATCGCGACCGATCCCCAACCGGACAGCGTGGAAGACCTGCGCAACAGGGGCGTGGTCGTCGATATCGGCGGCGAATTGCGCACAACGCTCTATGGTGCGCTTGCTTTCGGCAAAGACCCGCAACGTTATCCTCAGACGCGGGATTTTCGCGTTGACTGCGTCGCCTACCTCGGCACGGACCGCGCCACCGAGATACTGCAGGTAGCCGACGGCACCGGCTGCCTCCACGAACAGGTCGACCGCGCTCTCGGATGGTTTCTGGGGCTTGGCCGGTCCGAGTCGTACGACGGGATCGTTCGCAAGGACCGCTATCTGCTTCCCCGGGCCGCGCTCCGGGAGGCGCTTGTGAACGCTGTCGCGCATCGAGACTATGCCCTCACGGGATCGAAGATTCTCCTTGAGGTATTTGCGGATCGCGTCGATCTGACAAGTCCCGGGTCACTGCCAAACCACATGACGGTCGAACATGTTCGCGCCGGCGCCAATCCTCGGTCCCGAAACGAGTCGATGGCACATTTCATGACAGCGATGGGTTACATGGAAAGACGCGGCAGAGGCTGGCTCGTCATGCGCGGAGAAATGCTGGCATTCAATGGAACGGAGCCCGATTTGGTGCATGATGATCGCAACAGGTTCGTGCGCGTGACCTTTCAACTCGACCGCGCCGCATAGAATCCGCGTAGCTAGACGGCGCACGGCAACCGCAGTTGCGCGATGACGACATACGCTACCCTGCCAGCCCACGTGATCGACAACTGATCGCTTGCATGCTGTTCGGAATGTTGCTCGGAGACAGGAGGAAGGAGTGGACGAATCGACAAGACTGGAGTTTTGTAGCGAGGCATGGATTGCGGTTGCGCGCGAGTTCATAGCGAAACGGGCCGAAGGTGCCGACTTGACAGGAATCACGGTCACGTTCAACGAGGTCTTCACCGATCCTCCGGCCCATCTCGATCCCCAGGGTGTCGGCAAGATCGGCTGGTATCTGCGCATCGCCGACAACCGCATCGAAGTCTCCCCGGGCATCTTGGCAGAAGCAGATGCGCGCGCGATCGTCGACTATCAGACGGTCTTGCCCGCAGCCCGACGCCTTTCGACTGACCCGCCGCTCGACGAGGCAACGCAAAAGGCGCTGGCGGATGGAATTCAGCGCGCGGGCGACGCGTCCGTGCTGCGCGGTCTCAAATGTTTGGCAGGGTTACACGATGCCATGGCGGTAAGGACCCTGTAACCGCAGAATTGAAACATCTGACCAGGCGGCGCAGTGCTTTTCGGTTGATAACATCGGGCCAGCGCAGACGGGAGGATTTCGATGGCGCACTCCCCCACGAGGGACCTGGAACTGGCAAGGCGAAGAGTTGATCAGGCTCTGAACCAGATTCTCCGCCCCGCGCTCGTCAGGTATCTCAGTGACCTGCCGCGAGCCAGCCGTGCCGCGTACGGTTCCCTCGACGTGCAGAGGCTACTGAGGGCTTTCATCGACCGTCTGCCACAGCCAGCAGTGTTGCCACATGGTGTCCGGACCTTGGCATTCGCGGCAATGGACGCTCGCAATGAGACCGCCCACTACACCGGAAATATGACGCCGGACCGAGCCTTGCGCCATCTCGCCAACGTGCGACAGCTCCTGGAGGATATCGGGGCCAATGAAGCGTTCAAGGAAGCGGATCGGCTATATGCCGAACAACTTGATGCATTTCGTCAGTCCGATGTAGTCACAGACCCGGCCTCGCCTCGCCCGGACGCACCACAGGCAACGGAACGGCAGCAAGAAGATCACGCTTTGCGAGGCAAGTACGCGGCCCTGCACAGACATCTGACGGCCCTCACCGAAAACGATTTGACATACTCCTTAACGGCCATCCGGGACAGGACGGCATGTCCCGTTTTTGCAACTACCGATCAAGCCCTGAACGGGTCTTCAATGGTCAGCGATTGAATTTGCTGACCGTGTTGGAGATCCTCGCTGTAGAGGCGGTCGCAGCCAGACTCCAATGCCCCCGCCACGATCATCGAGTCGTAGAAGCTGAACCCGTATCGGTCGCGCAACGCAAGTCCGCGCTCGTACAGTTCCCGGCTGGGGTGGACCGTCCAGAGGGGCGCGAGCACGTCCGCCAGCAAGGTGCGCGAGTCGCTGTACGAAAAGCCCAGCCGCCTCGTCGCCACGTTGAGTGTCTCCTGCACGACCTGGTAGCTGATGCAGACAGTTCCCGTCTCGATGCCTCGCCTCACCAGTTCCTCAGCTCGCCGGCGCTTTATTTTGTCGGTCTCGTCGAACATGTACAGGAATATGTTCGTGTCCAGGAACGCATCAGCGCTCATTCAACTCGTCCCTGGTGAACTTGACTCCGCCAGTCGTGTACTTCGCCCGTAACTCTCGCACGGAACTGATAGCACGAGCCGCCCGGTGGTGTCGGGCGTACGCCTCCAGCCAACTCCGAAACTCCGCGTTGAGGGTCGTGTTTTCCGACGCAGCCCGCTGCCGTGCCGCATCTATGGTGTCCGCGTCCGCACTAAGCGTTATGTTCCGCACGACTCACCTCGCGCCAGATTCCCGGACAGCGAATCATTACGCGACATCCAATACACCGCAATCGATGCAGTGTACATGTCGGCACTGAATCCAGTACACACGGTCGCCGCCATCGAGCCAGACGAACGGGCTCGACCTTGTTCGAACCTTCATTCGCGCCGATCACTTTCAGAACGGTTCAAGTGCCCTGTCAGGACGCTGTAACCCCCTGCTTTGCTAAAGCCCTTCCATCCGCAAACACGAATCCCATGAATATCGACCCGAAAACGTTGTTTCCCATAAGGAGGCCGCCGACAATCAAAACTCCGCCTAGCAATGCGCCAACCCCGATCACCCACCGGGCCACGGGAGGGATAGCTAACCATCGGTCTAAGGAACCCATATCACTTTCTCCGGCGATTCCGAGGCCACCCGCTAGAGCGAATCCAGGTCGACCCACTCTCCGGTCCGGGATGACTCATAGACGCCCATGATCGTCTTGATGGTCCCGATGTTGTCACGACCGCTGCTGATGGGTTCTTCGCCGGTGCGGCAGCAGTCCGCGAAGTGCAGTATCTCGTTGATGAAGCCGTTGGCGGTCGGGAGATCTTCGGGGTCGGTGGCGATCGGGTCGAATTGCGGATTCTGCACCGTCGACATGTCGGGATCGTCCTCCCTGAGACGGTAAAGGATGTCCCCGAAATGGGGTATCGCCCCTATCTCCCGCTGTTCCGCCGTCGGCCTGGTCGAGACAATCGTGCCGCTGGAACCGAATATCTGGTACGACGAGCCTTCGGGCGCCAGGTAGGTGGTTCCGTTGGCGAACAGGTTGCCGACGGCGCCGCTCTCGAATTCAAGGGTCGCCGAGGCCATGTCCTCGGCGCCGTTCAGCATGTGCGGCTGGATCGACTGGCAGATGCCGCTCACCCGCGTCACGTCGCCGACGTAGTAGCGCAGCAGGTCGATGTGATGCACGCTGACCATCATGAGGATGCCGCCGCCGGCCACCGCCTTGTCGCGTCCCCAGTTGCTTATGCCGCGAGTGCGTATCCTCGGGCGGCCGCCGCCCTGGATCGCATGGGTCTTGACCGCCTGGACCGTGCCCAGCGCGCCTTCGTCGAGCATGCGCTTCACCGCCTTCGCCTCCAGCGTATGCCGCAGGTGCTGGGCGACCATCAGCGTCACCCCGGCCCTGTCGGCGGCTGCGATCATCTGCCGGCATTCGTCGAGAGAGATCGCCATCGGCTTCTCGGTGATCGCGTGCTTGCCCGCTTCGGCCGCGACGATGGCTAACGGCGCGTGCGCGTTGTGCGCCGTGCAGATGTCCACGGCATCGATGTCCGCTTCGCGCAGCATCTTCCCGAAGTCCGTGTAGATCGCATCGACCTGGTTCCGCTTCCCGAACTCGATCACGGCATCCTCAACGATGTCGCATGCGGCCGTAAGCTGGACCTGGTCGGGAAACTGCTGGTACGCGGGCAGGTGACGGCGGGAAATGCCTCCCGTCCCGACCAGTCCCACCTTTAATGGCTTCGCCATGGCTTTCGGCTCCCCAGTTACCCTTGGTCAAGAACCTAGCATAGCTGAGTCGCGTAGCGCTCAATCCGGCTGGGAGTTGCTCATCCGGGCGGGCGGTCGACGAGAACGCCCCCGCGTTGCAAACGCACCGTCTCCTCGGCGTCAAAGCCGAGCCAATCCTTGAGCACCTGCCGATTGTGTTCCCCCAGACGCGGCGCGACGTGCCAGTAAGACCGCTCGAAATCACCGTCGATGACGACCGGCGAACCCGGCATCGGCGTCGACGGCAGATCCTCGCGTTCGAGCCGGACGAAGAAGCACCGAGCGGACACCTGGGGATCGACCAGCAGGTCCGGCGCAATGTTCACAGGACCCGCCGCGATTCCCGCCGCCTGCAGGCGTTCGGTGAGATCGTGCTTGTCGTGGTCCGACGCATCGCCGTCGAGGATTCTCTCCAGAGTCGCGCGTTCGGCTTCGGTTTTGCACGTCACAGCAATCCACTCATCCTCGCCCCGTGCCCGCAGCACGTCGGAAAAGGTATGCGCGGGATGCGCGTTCCCTATCGGTTGGGGGTTCCCGCCAAGCTGCCTCTCGACCAGGAATTCGCCCATAAGGCTCACCCCGGACTCATGCATGGAACGTTCGACGAACGCACCCCTTCCGGTGGCTTCCCGCCGGATGAGCGCCGTCACGACCGCGGCCGCCGCGGTCACGCCCCCGATCGGGTCCGGCAGCGCGACCGCGGTGTTCCGCGGCTCGGCGGGCGAATAGCCCATGACCGCGTTGAGGCCGGTCATCGCCTCGACGGAGGGGCCATACGCAACCCTGTCGCTATAGGGCCCCGTACGTCCGTACCCGGGCATTGAAACGTAGATGATCTTCTCGTTGGCTGCGCGGAGCACGTCATAGCCGAGGTTCAGCGCCGGCATCGACCGGGCGCTGAAGTTCTCGATCACCACGTCGGCTACCCGAACGAGGTCCAGAAAAACCCGACGCCCTTCGGGCTTCTTGAGGTCGATGGCGAGGCTCTTCTTGTTTCGGTTCAGTTTCAGGAACGTGCCCTGCCGGTTCCAGGGGTCTTCGCCCTTCTCGCCCCCGGGGTAGTTGCCCGCGCCAGGAGTCCCCGAAACGCCTCCGCGTCCCATCGGCCTTTCGATCTTCACGACATCCGCGCCGAGATCGCCGAGGATGCGCGTGCCGAGCGGCCCCGCCCAGACATGCGTCAGATCCAGGATGCGAACGCCCGCCAAGGGGGGCGTAGCGTCAGGGATCAGTCCATCTTCGCGAGCTATCGACGAGTTGCGCCCTTCGGTTCCGCCGGCTTTCGCGGCTTCGACGGGTTCCCAATCGCGCCCGCCGGAGCGCTCGTCACGGAACCGGAACCCCAGGGACGGCACGCGGACTCCTTCAACGGTGCGCCAGAACTCACGCTCCGAGAGGTGCGGATCCACCAGCACTTCGTCCAGATCCTTGAGGGCGCCGGTGGGGACTCGCGCCGCCTCCCCCAGGCGTTGAATCTCCGCCCTGGTCTTTTGCCCCAGGACCTCGACGATGATCTCGTCCAGCGCCTCCTGGTTCTCGTTGCGCGCCGGGCCGGTGGCGAAGCGCGGATCGTGCTCCAGTTCCGGCCGTCCCAACATCCGCGCAAAAGCACCCCAGAAACGATGCGTCGCGGTGATGTGAAACCATCCGTCCGCGCATGGGAACAGGTTGGCGGGGTACAGGACACCGTAATTCGAGCCGTGGCGCGTGCGCACCCTGCCGCCGCAGGTCCACATCACCGTCGTCATTTGCGACAGCGACAGCAATGTCTCCAGCATGCTGATGTCGATCGAACGTCGCGCGGATCCACCGGATCTATCGATGGCGTGCAGACAGGCGGAAGCGGAGATGTATCCGTATTGTCCCGACTGGTACTCGGTGTAGTGGCCCGGCAGGGTCAAGGGCGCGGCGCCCGGGTCTCCCATCAGGTACGTCTGCCCGGCCATGGCCTGCAGGACGGACGCGCTGGCATGCCATTGACGCCGGGGGCCGGTCATGCCGAAGGGCGTGATGGCGACGCGAATGCCATCGAGCGATTCCCAGCCGAGGGCTTCGAGTTGGTCCGGCATCCCCTCCGCAACCACCACGTCCGCGTCCGCCGCGAGACGCTGAAACGCATGAACATCCGTGAAGTTCACGCGTCGCTTCCCGGTGTGCAGGAATATCTCCATGGCACGCTCCGACACCCAGGCGTCCGTCACCGGCGGGATGGCGCCTTCGACACGCACGACCTCGGCGCCGGCATGAACAAACAGGCGTCCGCAGAATCCCGCCGCGAATCCCCCTAGCTCCAATATCGCGGTCATGCGGCAAAAACTGGCAAGCCGGTCGGATTAAGGCTCGAGGGGCTCGGTGCCCCGTTCCAGAATCGCAAGGTAGTCGCGATAGGCGAACAGCCGCCTCCAACGCCGCCCAGTGCTCTCATGGAGAACGCCAATCCGCTCCAGGTGGCGGATCGATCGCGCGATGGTTGGACGGGATATTCCAAGCTGTTCCGCAGCCATCGGAATCGACACGAAGGGTCGCCCTTGAAGCATCTGGTGGACGCGCAACGCAGATCCCGCCGGACGCCCCAGCGACTCGATCCGTCGTCGGTCGCGCTCGAATAGATCCAGGAGTTCCATCGCAGTTCCCGTAGCCTGGTCAGCAGTTTCGATGACGCCCCGCAGAAAGAACCGCAGCCATGACTCCCAGTCGCCCCGGATGCGCACGGTCTGCAATAGCGCGTAGTACTCGTCCCGGTGGGTTTTGAAATAGAGGCTGAGGTACAGCAGAGGATCGTCAAGAACTTCGTTCGCGCACAGCAAGAGCGTGATGAGCAGCCTGCCCAAACGGCCGTTGCCATCCGGGAAAGGATGGATGGTTTCGAACTGGACATGGACGAGGCCGACCTTGAGCAGGAGCGGCATCTCCGGCAGGTCGGCATGAATGAACTTCTCCAGGTCCGACATGAGTTCGCCGACCTTTTCGGCCGGCGGAGGAACGAACAGCGCATTGCCGGGCCGGGTACCACCTATCCAATTTTGGGAACGTCGAAACTCTCCGGGCTGCGCCACACTGCCGCGTCCATGCTGCAACAGCACCTCGTGGACTTCGCGAATCAGGCGGACCGAGACGGGCAAGCCCTCCTCAAGGCGGATCAAACCGGTCTGCATCGCGTTGACGTAGTTGGAAACCTCCTGCACATCCGCGTCGACGGGCGCACCCGGTACTTCGCCACTCTCGTAGACCAACAAGTCCGAAAGGGACGATTGCGTACCCTCGATCTGGGAGGACAGCAGGGCCTCCTTGCGGACATACATATAGAGAAAGAGATGCGTGTCGGGCAGAATCGAAGAGACGCCCTGGAGCCGGCCAATGGCTCGGTTTGCTTCGTCCAGGAGCCCATAGAACTCGTTGATTAGCAATGGCGGGGAAGGCGGCAGCGGCGGCGGAACGAAAGCCTCCGCCGTCTCCCCAACGGTCGAGACGACGACCCGTTGTCCAAGGCGGGCATCGGCGCTTGTTGCTTCGGACATCTCGATGGGACTCCAAAAAAACGAAACGTTCTTTTTTCGAAACACTAAGAACGGATAACGCATTATCCTTTCTTTTCTTCGGTGAATCCAGCAAACCGATGACTACGCTCCACATCGGCGCACGGGTTACCACCCCGCGACGGGCGCCGCATAACGGGGACACACCAGGACTCCGCCCGTAACCGCGGGCAGCTTTTGCTGGGAAGGCCACGGGTCGTTCAGCCCCACGAAACCGGTCCGAAACGCCCGGCCGAGCAGCCGTTCGTGATAAAATTCCGACCCGATCCCATTGGTTAGACGACGCCACCCCCATGTCCGATTCCGGACCCGATGCGACTGGCGGCAGCGGCCAGGTACGCGGTCGAGAAATCCTGCCGGTCAACATCGAAGACGAGCTCCGGCAGTCCTATCTCGACTACGCCATGAGCGTGATCGTCGGACGCGCGCTCCCCGACGTTCGCGACGGTCTGAAACCGGTCCACAAGCGCGTGTTGTTCGCCATGAACGAAATGAACAATACGTTCAACCGGCCGTACATGAAGTCGGCGCGCGTGAGCGGCGAAGTCATGGGCAAATACCATCCACACGGGGAAGCCGCGATCTACGACACGATCGTGCGCATGGCGCAGGACTTCTCCATGCGCTACGAACTCGTCGACGGCCAGGGCAACTTCGGCTCTATCGACGGTGACCCGCCGGCAGCCGCCCGCTATACCGAGGTGCGCATGGCCAAGTTCGCTTCCGAACTGCTGGCCGACCTGCAGATGGACACCGTCGACTTCGTCCCCAACTACGACGAGACGCTGACCATGCCCGAGGTGCTTCCCGCCCGGGTCCCCAACCTGTTGCTGAACGGCGCCTCGGGCATCGCGGTCGGCCTCGCAACCAACATACCGCCGCACAATCTGCGCGAAGTGATCGACGCCTGCATCATGTTGCTCGACGCGCCGGAAACCACCGTCGACGGCCTTATGGAGAAGATCCAGGGACCGGACTTCCCCACCGCTGGCATCATCAATGGTCGCGCCGGCATCGTGCAGGCCTATCGAACCGGCCGGGGCCGCATCAAGGTGCGCGCGCGCGCCGAGGTTCAGCACAACGAGGGCTCGAACAAGGACACCATCGTCATCACCGAGATCCCCTACCAGCTCAACAAGTCGCGCCTGCTGGAGAAGATCGCGGAGCTGGTGCGCGAGAAGAGGATAGAAGGCATCACCGAACTGCGCGACGAGTCCGACAAGGACGGTCTGCGCATCGTCATCGAGCTCAGACGGGGCGAACAGGGCGAAGTGGTGCTGAACAATCTCTACGCCCAGACCCAGCTTCAGTCCGGCTATGGAATCAACTGTGTCGCGCTGGTCGGGGGCCAGCCGAAGCTGCTCGGTCTGAAGGACATGCTCGTAGCCTTTCTCGCGCACCGGCGCGAGGTGGTCATCCGGCGAACCCTGTTCCTGCTGCGCAGGGCGCGTCGCCGCGGACACCTGCTGGAAGGACAGGCCGTGGCCCTCGAGAACATTGACGAAGTGGTGGAGCTGATTCGAAATTCCGCCACGCCTGCCGCCGCGCGCACGGAGCTGATGGCGCGGCGTTTCAAATCGGATACGGTGGCCGAACTGATCGAGAGGAGCGGCGGCGAAGCATGCCGTCCGGAGGATCTCGACCCCGCATACGGCTACCACGATGGCGTCTACCTCCTGTCCGAGGAACAGGCCCAGGCGATCCTGGACATGCAGCTTCAGCGCCTGACCGCACTGCAGAAGGACCGGCTCCTGGACGAGTACCTGGAAATCCTGCAGGAGATTTCCCACCTGTTGGAACTCCTCGAGTCGGAAAAGCTGCTGAAGGACGTGATTCGCGACGAACTGAGTGCGGTGAAAGAAGAGTACGGCGACGAACGCCGCACCGAAATCCGCAGTTCCGAAAGCGACCTGACCGCCGAAGACCTGATCAACGAAGAGGACATGGTGGTAACGGTCTCCCACGCCGGGTACGCCAAGACGCAGTCCCTGGACGTCTACCGGGCGCAACGGCGCGGCGGCCGAGGCAAGGCGGCCACCGCGGTCAAGGACGAGGACTTCGTCGAGCACCTGTTGATCGCCCACTCCCACGAGACGCTCCTGTGCTTCTCGAACAAGGGCAAGGTCTATTGGCTGCGCGTGTTCCAGATCCCGCAGGGCAGCCGCGGCGCCAAGGGCCGGCCGCTGGTCAACCTGCTGCCGCTCGACAATGACGAGCGCATCACGACGCTGCTGCCCATCAAGGACCTGTCCACGGATACGTTCGTGTTCATGGCCACCGCCTCCGGCAAGGTGAAGAAAACGCCTGCCGAACAGTTTTTCCGTCCCCGGACAAGCGGGCTCATCGCGCTCGATCTCGAGCCCGGCAACCATCTCGTCGACGTCGCGATCACCGACGGCTATTCCGATGTCATGCTCGTCACAAGCTCCGGCAACGCCGTGCGCTTCAAGGAGTCGGACGTGCGCGCCATGGGACGAACCGCCAGGGGCGTGCGCGGAGTCCGCCTGCGCAAGGGACAATCCGTGATCAAGTTGATCATCCCCAGGGAGAACGGGCTATTGCTCACGGCCAGCGAAAACGGGTTCGGCAAACGCACCCGTATCGACGAGTTTCCGGTGAAGGGACGAGGCGGACTGGGCGTCATCGCCATGCAGACCAGTGACCGCAACGGACCGATCATCGGCGCCGCGCAGGTGTTCGAGGGCGACGAGATCATGTTGATCAGCAATCTCGGAACGCTCGTGCGGACGGGCGCCGACGGCGTGCCCACGGTCGGCCGCAATACGCAGGGCGTCAAGCTCATAGCGCTCAGGGAAGACGCCAAGCTGGTCGGGCTCGAACGCATCGTCGAAACCGAAACCGAAAACGGCGACAGCGGCGACGGCGACAGCGGCGATGAAGACGAAGACGGCGAGTAGCCGTCGCGACAACGACAAGACAGCGACAAGACAGCGACAAGACAGCGACAAATAGTGCCGCGCGCCTACAACTTCTCCCCCGGTCCGGCGGCGTTTCCCGACGCCGTGCTCGAATGCGCCCGGGCAGAGATTCTCGACTACCAGGGCCGCGGCCTGTCCGTGATGGAAATGAACCACCGCAGCGCCGAGTTTGTCGAGATCGCCGAGCGCGCGGAGGCAGACTTTCGCGACCTGTTGGGCGTCGGGGACGACTACGCGGTGCTGTTCCTCCAGGGCGGCGCCACCTTGCAGTTCGCAATGGTGCCGATCAACCTGGCGGGCGAAGACGCTGTCGTCGACTATGTGCACACCGGCTTGTGGGGCACCAAGGCCATCGCCGAAGCACGCAAGCTGTGCCGGGTGAACGTGGCCGCGTCCTCGGAAGAGGACAACTTTACCCACGTGCCCCACGTGGACACCTGGCGCCTGAATCTCGACGCCGCCTATGTGCATGTCACGGGAAACGAGACCATCGGCGGGGTGGAGTTTCACGAATATCCGAATACGGGCGATGTGCCGCTGGTCGCCGACCTGTCTTCGACATTGCTGTCGAGGCCGCTCGCCGTGGAACAGTTCGGCCTCATATATGCCAGCGCCCAAAAAAACCTCGGACCCGCGGGTATCACCGTCGTAATCGTGCGCAGGGACCTGATCGGGTGCGCGCGCGCAAATACGCCGAGCACGCTCGACTACAGCGCGCATGCGGCGGCCAACTCGATGCTGAACACGCCGCCGACCTATGCCTGGTACCTTGCCGGACTGGTCCTGAAATGGCTCAAGCGGCAGGGCGGACTCGAAGCCATTGCCGAAGTCAACGAGAGGAAGGCGCGCAAACTCTATGCCGCCATGGACGGGAGCAGCTTCTATCGCTGTCCCGTGGCGAAGCGGAACCGATCGTGGATGAACATCGCGTTCACGCTCGCCGACGATTCCCTCGACGGCGCATTTCTTCGAGCCGCCGAAGAGCGGGGACTATTGAACCTCAAAGGTCACCGCAGCGTCGGGGGCATGCGGGCAAGCATCTACAACGCCATGCCTGAAGCCGGCGTGGACGCATTGATAGACTTCATGGCCGCGTTTGAAGCGGAGCACGGATGAGCGAAGACACCGGTGACAAGCTGGACGCCCTGCGGACGCGGATAGATGCGATCGATCGGGACATCGCGCGACTCCTGAACGAGCGCGCCGCCGGCGCGACGGAGGTGGCGAGGATCAAGGCCGCCGAGAACAGCGATGCAGCGACCGTGTTCTATCGACCGGAGCGGGAGGCCCAGATCCTGGAGCGGGTAGTGGCGGAGAACGCTGGTCCCCTTCCCGACCGCGACCTGTGGCGCCTGTTCCGGGAGATCATCTCCTGCTGCCTGTCGCTCGAACAACCGCTTACCGTCGCCTATCTCGGTCCCCCCGGCACCTATACCGAGGCGGCGGTGGTCAAACACTTCGGTCACTTCGCGATCAATCGTGCCCAGAACTCGATCGACGAAGTGTTTCACGAGGTCGAGTCCGGCGCGGCGCACTGTGGCGTGGTGCCCGTCGAAAACAGCACCGAAGGCATGGTGAACCATACCCTCGACTGTTTCATGGCCTCCCGCCTGCGCATCTGCGGAGAAGTCACGCTGCCGATCAACCACGCCTTCATGTCGCACGAAAAGGAAGAGGCCATCACCGCCGTGTATTCGCACGAGCAGTCGCTGGCGCAATGCCGACGCTGGCTCGACACGCACTATCCGAACGTGGCTCGCACGCCCATGGTCAGCAATGCCGAAGCGGCGCGGGTCGCGGCCCGAACCCAGGGGGCGGCCGCCATCGCCGGCGAAATGGCGGCAGAACGTTACGGTCTGCGCGTTCTCGCCACGAACATAGAGGACGAAACGGACAACGAGACACGGTTTCTCGTCATTGGCGACCAGGTCGTTGGTCCGAGCGGCAAGGACAAGACGTCCCTGCTGGTGTCCACGCGGAACGAGGCGGGAGCGCTTCACCGCGTCCTCGATCCATTTCGCCGCCATGGCGTCAACCTGACGCGTATCGAGACCCGCCCATCCCGCGTGAGCAACTGGAGCTACATCTTCTTCATCGATTTCGACGGCCACGAAGAGTCCGAAGGGATCACCGCGATGCTGGACGAAGTGCGCTCGGTCGCCACGGAAGTGCGTTCCCTCGGTTCCTATCCCCAAGCCGCCTTCTAGCACCAGCCCCTTGTCCCTATTGGAGAACATCAACGAGCGCGTCACCGGCCTGACGCCTTATCAGCCCGGCAAGCCCATCGAGGAAGTGACGCGCGAACTCGGCGTGGCCGATGTCGTCAAGCTGGCGAGCAACGAGAATCCGCGCGGACCGGGTCCGCGCGTGCGCGCCGCGATCGAAGGCGCCGTTCGGGACCTTTCGCGCTATCCGGACGGCGGCGGGTACCGCCTGAAGCGGGCTTTGTCCGAACGCCTCGGCGTGGGAACCGACCGCATCACCCTGGGCAACGGATCGAACGATGTCCTGGAACTCGCCGCCCGGGTCGCGATCTCGCCCGGTACGCAAGGGGTCTTCGACGCGCATTGCTTTGTCGTATATCCGGGCGCGGTCGTCGGCGCGCACGGCGTGCCGATCGCGACGCCATCGAAAGACTGGGGCCACGACCTGGACGCGATGCGCGAACGCATCACCGCTTCCACGCGCATCGTCTTCATCGCCAACCCCAACAATCCCACCGGCACCTGGATCGACCATGACTCGCTGGTCGCCTTCCTAGAGGCGCTGCCGCAAACGGTCTGGGTAGTGCTCGACGAAGCCTACTGCGAGTATGTCGCCCGCAGCGACTATCCCGACGGCGTGCGCTTGCAGGCGGCATTTCCAAACCTCATCGTGACGCGCACTTTCTCGAAGATTCATGGACTCGCGGGCTTGAGGATCGGCTACAGCGTGTCGTCCCCGGAGTTCGCGGATCTCATGAATCGCATCCGGCAACCGTTCAATGCCTCGAGTGTTGCGTTGGCCGCGGCCGAAGCCGCGCTCGCCGCCGACGCCTTTGTCGCCACGAGCAAGGCGATCAACGATGCCGGGATGGAACAGGTCGCGGCGGGACTCGAAGCCTTAAGTTTCGACTACATCCCTTCGATCGGAAATTTCGTGTCGATGGACTGTGGTCGGGATGCCGCGCCCGTATACAACGCGTTGCTCGAGAAAGGCGTCATCGTCCGCCCGCTGGCGAACTACGACATGCCCCGCCACCTCCGCGTCTCCATCGGCCTGGCGGAAGAGAACGAAACCTTCCTCAACGCCCTGCGCGAGGTGGCATGAACGTGCCCCGCAAAGTTCTGCTGCTCGTGGGAACGGGCCTGATCGGCGGCTCGTTCGCACTGGCCGCGCGCGCCAGCGGCCTGTTCGACCGGATCGTCGGCATCGACTCGAATCCCGACGCGCTCGATACCGCACGCGCACTCGGCATCGTTGACGGAGGCGGACAGTCATTCGAACCGACAGCCATCTGCATCGCCACCCCGGTCGGCCGGATCGCCGAGTGTGTCGCCGACGCGGCCTTGCGCTATCCGGGCACGCCCATCTTCGATGTCGGCAGCGTCAAGGCGACCGTTGTGGACGCCTTGCGAGCGAGCGGCCGGGTGCCTCGTGATTTCGTGCCGTGCCATCCGATCGCAGGTTCCGAGACAGTCGGCGCCTCCGCCGCCCGCGCGGACCTGTTCCAGGGACGTTCCGTGATCATCACGCCCGTCGACGAGACGGACTCCGCCGCGGTCGCGAAGGTCGAATCCTGGTGGCGCAAGGTCGGCGCGGCAGTCACGACGGCCGATCCCCGCAGCCATGACCGGATCGTCGCCGCGACGAGCCACCTGCCCCACCTCGTCGCCTTTGCCCTGATGGAAGTTCTTGGGGAATTCGACGACGAGGCCCTGCCGGCATACATCGGTGACGGCTTTCGCGACCTGAGTCGTATCGCGGCGTCCGATCCCGCGATCTGGAGCGACATCCTGCAGGAGAACCGGGAGGAGGTACTGCGGCTCGCGGACCAACTCGCCGCGCGGCTGACCATAGACGAGGACAAGTCAGCCCTGAAGCACCGCGTTGCCAGGGCCCGCAGTGTCCGCGTCGACCTTGATGAGGGATCCGATTGCTCGTGAGCGCGCAACCGTCCGTCATCGCCATCGATGGCCCCAGCAGTTCCGGCAAGGGAACCGTGGCGTCGAAGGTCGCCGAACGGCTTGGCTGGCACCTGCTGGACAGCGGGGCGCTCTACCGGGGCGTGGCATGGGCGGCACTGCAACGCGGGATCGCCCTCGACGATGACGCAGCCCTTGCGTCGATGACGCGGCAACTCGTCTTCGACATCAGGCCCGGCTCGATCCGCATAGACAATGCCGACGTCACACGGGCAATCCGGGAGGAGCCCATCAGCGTGGGATCCTCACGCGTCGCACGCCTCGGACCCGTGCGCGACGCGCTGCGCATCGTACAGACCGGAATGCGACGCCCCCCCGGACTGGTGGCGGATGGACGCGACATGGGCACCGTCGTATTCCCTACCGCCGAGCTGAAGGTTTTTCTTGACGCCAGCGTCGAAGAGCGGGCGCGCCGTCGCCATAAGCAGTTGATAGATAAGGGGTCGAATGTTAGTCTGTCCGACCTTTTCGCGAGCCTGGGCGCCCGCGACGAGCGCGACAGGTCACGCCCCGTTTCTCCGCTGCGAGCAGATGACGACGCGGTGATGATCGATACCACTTCGATGTCGATTTCGATGGTGGTTGACGAAGTGTTACGCCACGCCGTCCAGCGCTCGCTCACCGGCAGCGGGGCGAAGGGCGGGACATAGGCCAGGCCGACGGAGCAGCAGGAACGAGAACGTATGGCAGAAAGTTTTTCCGAGCTATTTGAAGAAAGCATGAATACGGTGGAGATGGAGCCCGGCTCCATCGTCACCGGCACGGTGGTGGACATCGACAGCGAAGTGGTCGTCGTCCACGCCGGGCTGAAGTCGGAAGGCGTCATTCCACGCAGCCAATTCATCACCGAAAGCGGCGAGTTCGAGATCGAGATCGGCGACCAGGTGAAGGTCGCGATGGAAATCGTCGATGACGGGTGGGGGGCAACCCGCCTTTCGCGCGAAAAGGCGCGCCGCGCCGAATGCTGGGAAATGCTCGAGGATGCGTTCGAGAATGCGAAGGCGATCAAGGGCATGCTGAACGGCCGGGTCAAGGGCGGTTTCACCGTCGACATCAACGACATTCGCGCCTTCCTGCCTGGCTCGCTGGTAGACATTCGACCCTTGCGCGAAACCACGCACCTCGAGGGAAAGACCCTCGAATTCAAGGTCATCAAGCTCGATCAGAGACGCAACAACGTGGTCGTCTCGCGTCGCGCCGTCCTCGAAGACGAAAACAGCGCGGAACGCGAAGAACTCCTGGCCTCGCTGCAGGAAGGGCAGCGCATGAAGGGAATCGTCAAGAATCTCACCGACTACGGCGCGTTTGTCGACCTGGGCGGCATAGACGGCCTGCTGCACATCACGGACATGGCCTGGCGGCGAATCAGGCATCCAAGCGAGATGGTCAACGTGGGCGACGAGGTGGAGATCAAGATCCTCAGGTTCGACCGCGAGAAGAACCGCGTATCGCTTGGAATGAAGCAGCTCGGAGACGATCCGTGGGTCAACCTGTCCCGCCGCTATCCTCCCCGGACGCGCGTGCAGGCGGTTGTGACGAACCTCACGGACTACGGCTGCTTCGCCGAGATCGAAGAGGGCGTGGAAGGCCTGGTGCACGTCTCCGAGATGGACTGGACCAACAAGAACATTCACCCGTCACGAGTGGTGGCGGTCGGCGATCAGATCGAAGTCATGATCCTCGACATCGACGAGGAACGTCGCCGCATCTCGCTCGGCATCAAGCAATGCCGCGAGAATCCCTGGGACGAGTTCGCATCCCACTACAGCAGGGGCCAGCGGATCTCGGGACACATCAAGTCGATCACCGATTTCGGCATCTTCATCGGCCTTGAGGGAGGCATCGACGGACTCGTGTACCTGTCCGACATCTCCTGGAACGAACCCGGAGAGACCGCCGTTCGCCGATACAGCAAGGGCGAGGAGATCGAGACCGTCATCCTCGCCATCGATGCCGAGCGCGAGCGGATATCGCTGGGCATCAAGCAACTCGACCAGAACGCGTTCATCGACTACGCCGACACCAACGACCGGGGCAGCATCGTCGAAGGGACAGTGCTTTCGGTACAGCCGAGAGAGGCGATGGTCCAGCTCGCCGATGGCGTCGAAGGCACCCTGAAAGTGTCCGAGATCAGCGTCGACCGGGTGGAAGACGCCCGCAACGTCCTGAAGGAGGGCCAGCCCCTTTCGGTGAAGATCATCAACGTCGACCGGAAGAACCGGTATATCGGCGTTTCGATCAAGGCGAAGGAACAGGACGACGAGCGCGCGAACCTGCGCGAGCACCGGATCAAGGAGGCCGAACGGCATGGTCCGACGACCCTCGGCGATCTGATCAAGCGCCAGATGGACAGGAAGACAAGCTCGTCCGAGTAGAACAGCGAAAGGTTGGCACGTCCTATGACGAAGTCGGAACTCATCGAACGCATTTCCGCGCATCAACCGCACCTCTCTCCTCGGGACGTCGAATTCGCCGTGAAGACGATGATCGAGCACATGTCGCAAACGCTGGCGCACGGCAACCGCATAGAGATCAGGGGATTCGGCAGCTTTTCGTTGCACTATCGGGCGCCCAGGATCGGGCGCAATCCCCGAACGGGGGAATCCGTCGGCCTCACCGGGAAGTTCGTCCCGCACTTCAAACCCGGGAAGGAGCTGCGGGACCGCGTGAACACGAACCAGAACTCCTCTCGCTAGGGTCGACTTGACGACACTCCGGCGTCGCCCGCCCGCCTGATGAGGCGTTTGAAGACACTCCTCACGCTCTTGCTGGCGATCTGTCTCGTGGCCATCTCGGCGCTGCTGCTGGCGGACAACGCGACACCCGTGAGCCTCAGGCTCCTGAACTACGAGACGCCACCCGCGCCCGTCTTCTGGTGGCTGCTCGCCGCCCTGATTCTCGGTTTCCTGATCGGCGCCGCGCAGTGCATCGGCGGACACTTCCGCCGCAACGCCGTCGAGCGAAAACTCCGGCGCGAACTCGGCCGCGACCAGAGTCCCAACCGTTGACTCCCAAGAACTCTATGCTTCAATCGTTGCGCCAGCGTTGCGCCGGCAACCCACAACGTATACGGTCGGCACTCCTTCAGATCGGAACAGTTCCATGACCTTCACGAATCGACCCGCCCCCCTCCGGGCGCTTGTCGGCGCAGTCGCGCTCGTTGCCGCGCTACCCTGCGCGGCCTCCCAGGGCGACAAGGACTATCGGCATCATACCATGGAGGCGATCGGTGGCCATATGCAGGCGCTGATGGACATACTCCGGGGCAAGGTCGATCACTCGGAGCATCTTTCGGTTCACGCGGCGGCCCTGGCATCTCTCGCCGAAATTACGCCGACGCTGTTTCCTCCCGGTTCCGGCGGCGACGACACCGAAGCGCTGCCGGCCATCTGGGACAATCCCGAAGACTTCGCGGAACGCCTCGACGCCTTCAGGGAAGCGGGAGCTGGCCTTCGCGCCGCCGCCGAGACAGGGGGCGATGTGATGGCGGCAACCCGGCAGGTGGGCCAGGCGTGCAAGGGCTGCCACGACAACTATCGGAAGAAATAGCCCGTCGTTGCGCGCCGGCTTGCCGCAACCCGTTAGCCGATCCAGATCAATGCGCCATAAACCAGCGCCGCGGCGGCGGCAGCGGTAAACAGTCCTCGCAACAGGTACTGTTCGGTGGGCGGGTGATCTACTTCCTTGCGCCCCGTGAATATCGCTAGCGGCGTCGGGTTCCGCATCATCGCGTAGATGGCGTTGGCGGCGATGTGCGTCGACACCAGCGCGATGATGACCCAGAAGACGCGATGGTGTATCCAGGTCATCGCGGCCGCTGCATCGTCCCCCACATGACGCGTGAGGGGGCCTTCGTTGAAGATGTCGTCGGTCGAGAACAGACCCGTCACCGCCTGCACTGCCAACGCGCCGATCAACACGAGTGCGAGCGCGATGCCCGGCGAGGTATGCGGGTCGGCCTTGCCGGCGCCCGTGAAATGTTCCACAAACCGGCGCGGGGTGGTCCGATAGTGCGACAGACGGACATAGCGGCCGCCCCAGAGCCACCAGCCCGCGCGAAAGAGCAGCAGCGCCAGGATCGCGAAACCCGAACGCTGGTGCCAGTCCATCAGGGAGATGTCCCCGGCCAATCCCGTGTAGAGGGAAAACAGGACGCACGAGGCAAGCGCCCAGTGCCATAGGCGAAACGGCAGATCCCAGACCCGCGTCATAGCCCCGGCGGGATGTCCACGAATCGTTGGTTGATCTGGAGGTGGACCCAGATGCTCGCGAAGTAGCCGAGCGCGATCACCGGCGTCCACTTCAGGTGGCCGAAGAACGTGTACCTGCCGCGCGCCTGTCCCATGAGCGCCACGCCCGCGGCCGACCCGATGGACAGCATGCTGCCGCCGACGCCCGCCGTCAGCGTAACGAGGAGCCACTGGTTCAGGTCCATCTCCGGATTCATCTGCAGCACCGCCACCATGACGGGGATGTTGTCAACGATGGCGGACAGGATTCCCACCATCGTGTTGGCGATCGTCGGTCCCAATTCGACGTACATGTAGGCCGAGACCATGTCGAGGTAGCCGATGAACCCCAGGCCGCCCACGCACATGATGACGCCGAAGAAAAAGAGCAGGGTGTCCCACTCGGCGCGGGACACTTCGCGGAAGCTGTCGAATCCCTGGATGTCGCCGACTTCGCTACCCCCCACTCTCACCCTGTCCGAGGTCCTGTTCAGGTAGTGCCCGAAGATCTTGAGATAGGCGAGGCCGGTCATCATGCCGAGGAACGGAGGCAGGTGCAGGAAGTTGTGGAAGGAGACCGCCGTGGCGATCGTGCAGCCGAACAGAAGCATGATGCGCTTGGCCCCGCGCTTCATGACGACCTCCTCGTCGTCCACCGCGGGGGTTTCGTTCCTCACCGCGAACGACATGAAGATCGCGGGGATGATGTAGTTCACGACCGACGGCACGAACAGCGCAAAGAACGTGAAGAAATCCACGATGCCGCGTTGCCAGACCATCAGCGTCGTGATGTCTCCGAACGGACTGAATGCGCCGCCGGCATTCGCCGCCACGACGATATTGACGCAGGCGATGCCGATGAACCGCCGGTTGCCGCGGCCAACGGCCAGGACCACCGCACACATCACGAGCGCCGTGGTCAGGTTGTCGATGATGGGCGACAGGAAGAAGCTGATAACGCCCGTGATCCAGAACAGCTGGCGGTAGCTGAAACCCCTGCGGACGAGCCAGGATCGCAGCGCGTCGAAGACCCTCCGCTCGCTCATCGAGTTGACGTAGGTCATTGCGCAGAGCAGGAAAAGGAAGAGTTCGCCGAACTCGATGAGGAAGTGCTTTACGGCCTCGTGCGTATCGCCTTCGCCGCCAACGGCGTAGTTGATGGCGTATTCCATGGCGATGATCGCCCAGATCACGCCCGCCGCGAGCATCACGGGCACGGATTTTCTCAGGTGCGTGAACTCTTCGACAATGACGAGCGAATAGGCCAGGACAAATATCGCGATGGCCGCAAACCCAACCCAATGCGCCGTGAGATCCATATTTCCTCGCTGCAGTCAGGCGCCGACGGTCGGCCGCGCGTGCGAGCGGCCAGTCAACGCGGGGTTCCAGGCGAACAAGTCTGCCAAACGCCGACCGTTTCGGCTACGACGACGCGTGCGAGGTATCCGGAACGCCGCCGGCTATAGCGTCGCCGTGATCTCCCCGAGCTTGCGCGTCAAGAGCCGGTTTTCCCGGTAGTCGATGGGGATGACGACCAGGCTGGGGCCGTCCTCCGCGAACGACGATGCCAGCGCGTCCTTGAGATCGCGGCTATCGCCACAGTAGTGTCCGTTCCATCCGAACGCCGAGGCCAACTGCATCCAGTCCGGGTTGTCGAAGGACAGTTCCGTGTGTCGGCCGAACGTGGTCTCCTGCTTCCACGCGATGAGGCCGTACTCGTTGTCCTCCCACACCAGCACGGTGATGTTGACGCCAAGACGCCTGGCGGTCTCCATTTCCTGCACGTTCATGAGAAACCCGGCGTCGCCGCAGATCGCGAGGACGCGTCGGTCCGGATACACGATGGCGGCGGCGATCGCACCCGGAAGGGCGAACCCCATGGAACAGAACCCGTTCGGAATCAGGCATGTATTCGGCGCGTTGCAGTGATAGTGACGCGCGATCCACATCTTGTGGGCACCGACGTCGGACAGCAGGATATCCTCGGGTCCAAGCACTGCCCGGGAGTCCGCGATCGCTTTCTGCGGCCTGATGCTGCCCTCGGTATCGTCATCCGCGTGCTCCATGATGTCCGACCACATTTCCCGGCGCAGCGACTTCTGGCTCGACAGGTCGAAGGAAAGTCCCCCCGCCGCATCCACGCGTTCATTCAGCATCCACAGCATGTGCGCCAGATCGCCCACCAGCTCCACTTCCGGGCAGTAGTGCTCATCGACCTCCGCGGGCAGGAAGTCGGCGTGCACGATGCACTTGTCCGCGCTCGGGTTCCAAAGCCGCGGGTGGTACTCCACCATGTCGAAACCCAGAGACAGCACAAGGTCGGCTTCGTCGATGGCGAGATTGATCCGGTCGCGCGCGCCGAGCCCGGCGGTGAAAAGACAGTAATCGGCATCCATGTCGACGCAGCCCTTCGCCATGAACGTACTGACCACGCCAATCCCGGTCTTTTCACAGAACCGCTGCAACTGGTTGCTTGCGCGTCGCCGGATGCAACCATTTCCCGCGAGAATGACCGGCCGGCTCGCTTTTCGCAGAAGCTCAAACGCTTGGTCCACGATCTTGTCGTCCGGGACAGATCGTCGAAGGCGTCTCGGAACAAGGGGCCGCGCAGACGTCTCGAGGCTCGCGACATCTTCCGGCAGCTCGATGTGCACCGCCCCCGGTTTCTCCGTCGTCGCGACGCGCACCGCCTTGCGCACGATCTCGGGAATGGTGCCGGGCGCCCGCACCGTCTCCGCCCACTTCGTCACGGGTTCGAACATCGCCACCACGTCCATCACCTGGTGTGATTCCTTGTGCAGTCGATGCGTCGTGCCCTGCCCCGTGAGCACCAGCATGGGCGCGCGGTCCATGTTCGAGTCCGCCACCCCAGTGATGAGGTTCGTCGCGCCGGGGCCCAGGGTCCCGAGACACACCGCCGGATGGCCGGTCAATCGCCCGTAGATTTCCGCCATGAAGGCCGCGCCCTGCTCGTGCCTGGTAAGCACGAAGGTGATCTGTTTCGAGGCCTCGAGCGAGATCATGAAGTCGGCATTCTCTTCGCCGGGCACGCCGAATATGTACTCGATGCCTTCCTTCTCCAGGCACTCGACGAATAGATCAGAAGCCTTCATGGGTGTTCCTTGAATTTCCGCGCATGCAATCTTTAGGGTATGCGCTGGCTACGGGGGTTCCCAATATCGATACTCACACGGCATGGCAGCCACGTCGACGGGCTTCGAAATGTCATCCGGTTTCCCGTCGCCCGGATTGATAACATGGCCAGCGGGCGAGTCGACGGAAACGGATTTGCGATGACAGAAGACCAGGCGCGGGAAATGCGCGATGCGACGCGTGCGGACGCAGTCGCCAAGGTTGTCGGCGACGTGCTGTGGCGATTCAACGAAGAGCACGAAGAGGCCATCACCGTGTACGACGTTATCGGCATGGTGATGGAAGACCTGATCCTCCAGGGCATGTGCCCCGCATGCCTCGCGAGTGCGATCGACATCGCCTATACGAACGCCAGCGCCGCCCGCGACGTGCATATCACCGATGAGCAGGCGGTGCGGCGA
The DNA here is from genome assembly GCA_963668365.1 of Pseudomonadales bacterium. Taxonomy (GTDB): domain Bacteria; phylum Pseudomonadota; class Gammaproteobacteria; order Pseudomonadales; family Azotimanducaceae; genus VXNE01. Next base: position 473,549 of record OY764266.1, on the reverse strand, counting down.
CAGAACAAACCCGACGTGTTCCACTAGCCGCTCCGCAGCGCGCCTCTCTTGCCAATCCTTGCCCCGCAGGCAATTGCGATAGCATGTCTGCAATCCTCCGCTTTTTCTTAAGGACCTACGCTCGGGAGGCGCAATGAATTACACCGACATCACCTATGAAACGGACGATCGTCTTGCGTTCGTGACACTGAACCGGCCGGAGAAGCTGAACGCTCTCAGCAACAATCTGCGCGGGGAGGTGATGGACGCGATGCGCGAGGCCGAGTACGACGACAACGTCGGCGTGATCATTCTGCGCGGGGCCGGGCGCTCCTTCTCGGCGGGCTACGACCTGACTCCGGCCCGCAGCGCCCAGGACGACAGCTTCGTCGATCACAGGTCGCAGCTTCCCGACACCGGCAGCACCCACCCGGGAGCGACGCAATGGGCGCGGCACGTCGTGATGACGAACTGGATCATCTGGGAACTGGCGAAACCCGTCATCGCCCAGGTCCAGGGACATTGCCTTGCCGGCGGCACCGAACTGGCGACCACCTGCGATTTTCGCATGGTCGCGGAGGACGCCCAGATCGGCTACCCGCCGGTACGCGCCATGACGACCATGGACATGATGTGGGCGCCCTGGCATCTGCCGCCGGCAAAGGCGAGGGAATTCGCTTTCATGGGCGATTCCTTCTCCGGCAGCGAAATGGCAAGGCTCGGCTGGGCGAACTACGCCGTGCCAAAAGAAGAGCTGGGAGATTTCACGGAGAAGTTCGCCCGTCGCCTCGGCTTCATCGACAACGAGATGCTGATGTACACGAAACGGGCGGTGAACCGGCAGTATGAAACCATGGGCATACGCACCGCGTTGCACTCCGGAACGGAAATCCAAGCCTTGAGCTCCCAGCGCGCGGCAGGCGCGGAATGGGGACGCCGCGTGCGGGAGGACGGATTGAAGGCTGCGCTGGAATGGCGCGACGGACCTTTCCGGGACTTTCGCGGCGCCTACGACAGCGCGCCAAAGGACCGCGCCGTGGCCGGCACGGAAAAGAAGGGCGAGTAGGCCGCAAGCAACCCGTCCCCCTTCCGGGTTACGACAGAACCCATGGCCTACGACTTCGATTCGGTCATCGAACGCGCGGCTACCGCGAGCACCAAGTGGGTCCTGTACGGCCCCGAAGTCCTGCCGTTCTGGGTGGCCGACATGGACTTCAAGGCGCCGCCGGGACTGCTTGCGGCGGTGGAACAACGCCTCGGTCACGGCATTCTCGGATACACCCAGCCTCCGCCCGCGCTGGAGGATGCCTTTGTGGCGTGGCTCCTGGACCGTTTCGGCTGGTCCGTCTCCCGAGACTGGCTCGTATGGCTGCCGGGTGTCGTTCCCGGTCTCAACCTCGCCGGACGCGCTGTCGGCGCTCCGGGTCAGAGCCTCCTGGTACCCGTCCCCGTCTACCACCCGTTCCTGTCCGTGCCCGCCAATGCGGGCAAGCAGGCCATCTTCGTCGACCTGGTTCGCGAAGGCGGCCGCTGGGTCATGGATATCGACCGGCTCGAAGCGGCGGTGCGGCCAACGACATGCGCGCTGCTGCTGTGCAGTCCGCAAAACCCGACGGGCCGCGCATACGATCGCGGCGAACTCGAAACGCTGGTGGACTTCTGCCTGCGGCACGACCTCACGCTGGTGAGCGACGAAATCCACTGCGACCTGCTGCTGGATTCGACCGCATCGCATGTGCCAACCGCAACGCTACATCCCGAACTCAGGAGCATCTCGCTCTTCAGCCCGAACAAGGCATACAACATACCCGGGCTCGGTCTGGGCGTGGCTGTCATCCCGGAACCGGCCTTGCGCGATGCGTTCGAGAACGCGGATCCGGGTCTCGTCGCCGAAATCTCGCCGCTCGCATTCGCGGCCGCGTCGTGGGCCTATACCGACCGGTCGGATTGGCTCGCCGCGGTCACCGCTTACCTGGCGCAGAACCGGGACCTGCTGGAAGAGACGGTCGGAACGCTGGACGGCGTCGAAATGACCCGCGTGCAGGCGACCTATCTCGGATGGCTAGACGTTAGCGCCCTTGGGCTTGAGGATCCCAGTGCGCACTTCGTGCGATTCGGCATCGGCCTCTCCGACGGCGAACAGTTCGGCGCCCCGGGATTTCAACGCTTCAACTTCGGCTGTCCGCGCGTCACCCTCGAGCAGGGCCTGTCGCGCCTGGCCGAAGCGGTCCGAAACGCGTAGGGCGACATCCATGGACCGGCCCGCGCAACCCGCCCGGATCACTGCCGCGATCGGCGAGTTCATCCGACTCGAATCCGCCGGCGGAATCCTCCTCCTCGCGGCGGCCATCGCGGCCCTTGTCGCCGTGAACACGCCTTTCGCGACGGCATATGCGGGATTGGTGGACACCACCATCGCCGTGCAGGTGGGCGCGATCGCCATCGAAAAGCCGCTCCTCCTGTGGGTGAACGACGGGCTGATGGCGGTGTTCTTCTTCCTCATCGGACTCGAGGTCAAACGCGAATTCCTGGAAGGAGAACTCTCCTCCCCGAGCCAGGTGGTGTTGCCGGGGCTTGGCGCAATTGGAGGCATGGCGGTTCCGGCGGCCATCTATGCATCGCTCAATTGGCAGGATCCCCTGGCACTCGATGGCTGGGGTATACCGGTCGCCACCGACATCGCGTTCGCGCTGGCCCTGTTGAGTGTATTCGGTCGACGCGTACCGCCTTCGCTCAAGGTGTTCCTGCTGACGCTCGCCATCTTCGACGACCTCGCAGCCATCGCGATCATCGCGATCTTCTACTCGGCGGACCTGTCCGTGGAAGCGCTGCTCGTGGGCATCGCCGCTCTGGGCGTCGGTGTGATCCTGAACCGACTCCACGTAACGCGGGTGACGGCCTACGTGTTCGTCGGGGTCGTGTTGTGGGTCGCCATGCTGAAGTCCGGCGTGCACGCGACTCTCGCGGGCGTCCTCATCGCTTTCTGCGTTCCCATGCGCGGCCCCGAAGGACGCTCACCCCTGAGACAGCTCGAAGAAGACCTGCACGCCCCCGTCGCGTACACGATCCTGCCCGTGTTCGCGTTCGTCAACGCGGGCATTGCGCTTGGCGGGATCGGCATCGACGACATGCTCCATCCCGTGACGCTCGGCGTCGCGGCGGGGCTTTTCCTCGGCAAGCCCGCCGGCATCGTCGCTTTCGTCGGAATCGGCGTACTGCTGCGGTTCGCGTCCTTGCCGAACGGGGTCACCTGGGGGCAGATCCTGGGCGTCGCCTGGGCCTGCGGAATCGGGTTCACGTTGAGCCTCTTCATCGCGGGCCTCGCTTTCGAGCACGGCAGCGGCGACTACTTCGCGGGAGACCGACTGGGGATCCTTGTCGGATCGGTGACTTCGGCCGTGGCGGCCTGGCTGGTATTGCAGTGGACCCTGGGGCCGGCCCGGGAAGAAACCAGCGAGCAGACCTGACGCCGGGAGGTCAGGCCTGCTGCCCCGGCCTGCCCTCTTCGCTTCGGAAGATCTCCTCCACGTGCTCCTCCGGCAAGGGCACGGTCAGTTTGGACACGACGAAGGTTAGGATCACACCGACACCCTCGCCTATCGCGGCACAGGAAATGGGATTGCCCCCCTCCCCGGCCAGCCAGGCGACGATCGTGTGCAGCACACCCATGCCTTCCACCCAAGATGGATTCAGTACCTGCCCGTGCAGAATGGCGAATGTCGCAAAACCGGATATCAACCCGGCATAGGCGCCGCGGCGGGTGACACCCCGCCATAGGGCCCCCAGGACCAGGGGACCTGCAAACGCCGCCATCATGCCGCCGACGCCGATCCAGACGATCAGCGCGATGTTGCGCTGCATGAAGAGCCAGGCCAGCAGCGTGCACAGAATCAGCACCACGACCGTGGACCAGCGGCTGATGAGAAGTTCCATGCGGTCGTGCTCTTCCTCCGTGGCGCGGGGCGCCAAGCGCCGCGCAAACGTTCGGCGATACAGGTCGTTGGCGATGACCTGCGACGACGACACCACGAGGCCATCCGCGGTCGACATGATTGCGGCGAGGATGCCGACGCCGATCAGCGCCGCCAGCCAGGTTGGGAACAATTCGATGAACAGGATCGGCAGCGCTTCGTTCGGGTTCGCGCCCTCATCGTAAAGCGAGTCCCCTACCAGCGCGCGAGCCACCAGGCCGCCGAGGCCCAGCATGCCCAGTGTCAGACCGAAGGTGAACGCGAGCTTGATGAAGGTGCGCTGCTGACCCGTGTCCTTCAACGCCCAGAGCTTGTTGCCGAGGTGCGGCAAAAGCCCCAGCGGCAGGTGCGCCAACGGTATGCAGGCGATCGACCACCACGAGTGCAGCAGCGGCGTGCTCTTGTTCAAGGGGCCGACGAGATGGTCATCCTGCGCATCCAGGTTGTCCATCAGGCCGGACAGCCCGCCTTCCACGCCAACCGCGAACATGAACAGGAATATCACCACGACCGCGAGGATCAGCATCATGACCCCCTGGGCCGCGTCAGTGAGAATGTCCGCATGGGCGCCGCCCATCACGACGTAGATCGCCAGCACAGTGGAGGTCACGATCAGCGCCCACATCTTCGGCATGCCGAGCATGACCTCGAACATCACGAGGCCGGACACGAGCTGCCCGACGATATAGAAGAAAAGCACCAGCGACAGCAGGGAGATGACGACACGGATGCCGTCGGATTGATAGCGGTCGCCCAGGTACTCCGGAATGGACCGATTGCCGAATCGATTCCCCGACGTCGCGATGAGGCGCATGGAAATGAGCACGCCGAAGTAAACGCCGATGGGGTAGAGGAAGTTGCTCCAGATGGTGGCCGTGCCGAATTCGTAGGCGAGGCCGGGCCCGCCGAGGAACGTAGCGCCGCTGGCGGTGGTGGCCGCGAAAGCGAACGCGAGCACCCAGGGACCATAGGCTCCTCGCGCCGTCGCGAAGTCGTCGGCATGCTTGACCCGCCGCTTGCCGATCACGCCGATCGCGAGCATGGCGCCCGTGTAGAGCGCGAGGAAGAGCCAGGACCAGGTGATCAGGGTCATGCGAAACGTTGCTCCTTGCCCCACAGCCGTCGCCATCGGCTTCGGTTGTTTTTTTGCGAGGGGTGCCCCCTCGCGCTCCCCGGCTGAAGGCTCTTTACTTGCGAGGGGTGCCCCCTCGCGCTCCCCGGCTGAAGGCTCCGGCCCGTCCCCGCTCGTCGCCCATGGACCAACCGCCCCCGTTCGCTGGCGCTCCCTGGAGCCGCTTGTTCTACGCGAGTGCCCCGTCCCCCGGCATCTCGCCCATCAGGGGATGAGTGGTTCATCTGCTCTCGGGGCACGTCTCTCTCCATCGCAATGGTCACTCGATGGTCGCCTCCAGGAAGTCCCTCGGCGAGACCACGCGAACGCCCTGTCGGTGACTCTTCGGAAAGTGCTTGAGATTACCCGTTACCAGGTATTCAGCGCGAGCGCTTACGGCGACTTCCAGGAACGGCTGGTCATTGGCATCCGGCAACCGGCTCCGCAATGGCGTCGCCGACAGCAGTTCTCCCGCAGTCGCAATTCGCGATAACAGCGTCTGGATATCCATTGGCCGGAACGCGAACGCCGGGCGTCGGAGGACTTCGTGGTATTCGCCGAGAATTCGTGCGTCGTAACAGACGCGGTGCGTACCTTTGGCAATCGCGCCAACGATGAACCCCGGAGGACCGAAGGGCGACAGCAGGCCCGACACCAGGACATTGGTATCGACGACGATTCTCAACGTTGTCGAGCGGCGGCGATCTCGGCATTGATCTCATCGAGGGACATGCGATCCACTCCGGCCTCGCGCGCGCTCCGCTGCATCGATTCGATCGCCCGCAACGCTTCAGCTTGGCGCAGGGTCGCCAGTGTGTCGTCAAAGGTCTCCGGCGACGTTGCCGACAGGATCGCGATCGGTTTACCGTTTGACGTGACCACGAGATGCCTCTCCTGATCAAGGGATCGCCAGACCGACGCCGACTGATTGCGTAACTCTCTAACGCTGACAAAGTTCATCTTTTCCGACCAACGCGAGCCATTTCGGTAGCACAATTGTGTATCCGAACGTAGCACGCTGCAACCCTTCGTGCAGAATCCGCACCGGACGACCATCTTGTCCCATTCCTCGCCCCATGCTCATGCTTGAACTGGCGCGAATCGCTGCTACGATGATTGTTCTGGAGGGCAGCATGTTGCTGCCCGCTTTGTTTTTTGTCCCGCGCAAACGGCAGGGCCTACGCCAGGGCGAAGACCGGGAGGCCGACTGCGCGGCAACTGAACCGAAGGGCGCAACCATGACCAGCATCATGCCTACCTACAATCGTCTACCCGTGACATTCGCCCGGGGAAGTGGGGCGCGCCTTTACGACGACGCCGGCAGGGAGTACATCGACGCGCTGTGCGGACTCGCCGTGACCGGTCTCGGCCACGCGCATCCCCGCGTCAGCGAGGCCATCGCCGAACAGGCGCGTACGCTCATCCACACTTCGAACCTCTATGGCATCGCCGGGCAGCAAAAGCTCGCCGACCGGCTGACCGCGCTTTCCGGCATGGACAACATCTTTTTCGGCAACTCCGGCGCCGAGGCGAACGAGGCGGCCATAAAGATCGCGCGGCTATACGGTCACGAGCGCGGCATCGATGTCCCCCACACGGTCGTGATGGACAACAGTTTCCACGGCCGCACCATGGCAACGCTCACGGCCACCGGCAACCGCAAGGTTCACGCCGGTTTCGAGCCGCTCCTGGGCGGCTTCGTCCGCGCACCCTTCAATGACATCGACGCGGTACGCAGGATCGGGGAGAACGACGACAACGTCGTTGCAGTCATGGTGGAACCGATTCTCGGCGAGGGCGGCATCCACATCCCCGAGGACGACTACCTGACGCGCTTGCGGTCGCTGTGCGATGCCAACGACTGGCTGCTGATCCTCGACGAGGTGCAAACGGGGAACGGCCGATCAGGCAAGTACTTCTGCTATCAGCACAGCGACATCCTTCCCGATGTGGTCACCACGGCCAAGGGGCTCGGAAACGGGGTGCCCATCGGCGCCTGCCTGGCTCGCGGAAATGCTTCCCGAATGCTGATCGCCGGCACCCACGGCTCCACCTTCGGCGGCAATCCGCTGGTCTGCGCGGCGGCGAACGCGGTTCTCGACGAACTCGAAGGCGGGTTGATCGAGCGCGCCGGAGAACTCGGGGAGCGCATGCTCGCCGGACTGCGTGAGGGTCTCGCGGGCAGCAACATCGTCAAGGACATCCGCGGCAAGGGACTCCTGCTGGCCGTCGAACTCGACCGGCCGTGCCCGCAGATGGTGACCGAGGCGATGGAGGCCGGCGTCATTCTGAATGTCGCCGCGGACAGCGTGATCCGACTCCTGCCGCCCTTGATCCTCTCCGACGATGAAGCGGACCAGGTCGTCGCCACCGTCGTCCGCCTGGTCAAGGCGATGGCATGAGGCCATGCAAACGCGACACTTCCTGACGTTGAGGGACTTCAGTCCCGAAGAACTCCGCCAGATCCTGAACCGCGGCGCGGAACTGAAGCGTCTCCAGGCCGCCGGCACAGCGTGGACGCCCCTTGAAGGCAAGACCCTCGCCATGGTCTTCGGGCTCAGTTCGACCCGCACCAGGGTGGCATTCGAGACAGGAATGCACCAACTCGGAGGACACGCGATCAACCTGGGTCCGGCCGACTCTCAGATCGGGCGGGGAGAACCCGTCGAAGACACGGCTCGCGTGCTCTCCGAAATGGTCGACGTAGTGATGATCCGGACTTTGAGCCACGACGACGTCACGGCGTTCGCGCGCGCATCCAGCGTGCCCGTCATCAACGGCATGACGGCCCGATTCCACCCGTGCCAACTGCTCGCCGACATGCAGACCTACGAGGAGGTGCGGGGGCGAACCATCGAAGGGCGTACGGTCGCCTTCGTGGGCGACGGCTACAATATGTGCAACTCGTATATCAATGCCGCCCGCCAATTCCGTTTTCGTCTAAAGATCGCAACGCCCGAGTCACATCAGCCCGATAGCGATCTGCTCGCCGACACCGACAACGCCGAGTTGGTGGAGAGCCCCAAAGCGGCGGTCGAGAACGCCGATCTCGTGGTCACCGATGTCTGGTCTTCCATGGGGCACGACGAAGAGGCCGCAGAACGCCGGAACGTCTTCGACGGCTACCAGGTCAGCCCCTCACTGCTGGACCTCGCCAACCCGGACGCGATCTTCATGCACTGCCTGCCGGCGCACAGGGGAGAGGAAGTCAGCGAAGACCTGTTAGACGACCCCCGATCGGTAGTATTCACCGAGGCCGGCAATCGACTGCACTCGCAAAAGGCGCTGCTCGAGTTCCTGCTCGCAGAGCGGTAGGACTGGCGTCAGATATCCCCGGGTATCCGGGCCTTCGCGCGCGCCGCTTCCGGCGACACCAGCCCCTTTTGCACCAGCCCGCGCAGGCATTGATCCAGGGTCTGCATGCCGACCGCCGCGCCGGTTTGCATTGCCGAGACCATCTGCGCCGTCTTGTCTTCCCTGATCAGGTTGCGTATCGCCGGCGTCGCCAGCATGACTTCGTGCGCCGCTACGCGTCCGCCCCCGACCGCCTTGAGCAGGGTCTGTGAAACGACTGCATGAAGGGACTCCGACAACGCCGAACGCACCATGTTCTTTTCCCCTGCCGGAAAGGCGTCGACAATGCGGTCGACGGTCTTCGCCGCAGACGCGGTGTGCAGGGTGCCGAACACCAGGTGTCCGGTTTCCGCCGCCGTCAACGCCAACCTGATCGTTTCCGTGTCGCGCATCTCGCCCACCAGGATAACGTCGGGGTCCTCCCGCAGCGCGGAGCGCAAGGCCGCGTTGAAGCCCGCGGTATCGCGAAGCACTTCGCGCTGGGTGACGAGGCACGAGCGGCTGGCGTGAACGAACTCGATCGGGTCCTCGATGCTGAGAATGTGTTCCCGCCGATTGTCGTTGATGCAGTCGATCAGCGCGGCCAGGGTCGTGCTCTTGCCGGAGCCGGTTGGACCGGTAACCAGCACCAGGCCCCGGGGCGCCATGGCGATTTCCCTGAACACCGGCGACAGGTTCAGCTCGTCCATGGTCGGGATCTTCGAGGGGATCACGCGGAATGCGGCACCCGCGCCGCGGTTGTGCTGATACGCGTTGACCCGAAAGCGCCCGATCCCGCTTGCCTCGAATGCGAAGTCCGCCTCGAATGACTTCTCGAACGCTTCCCGACTCCTCCGGTTCATGACCGTGCCGAGCATCGCCCGGACCCTGCGGTCAGGCACCGACTCCTCGTGAAGGCGCCGCAGTTCGCCATCGACGCGGACCATGGGAGACAATCCTGCAGACAGGTGCAGATCCGACCCGCCGGCCGCGATGGCGCGCGAAAGAAGATCGATAATTTCCACGCCCGCGAATACTCGATTTGCCGCAATGCCCTTCGACCCGCAAAGTATCCGTCGACGAAGCCGCGAGGCACATGGACAATCTCTGCAATCGCGTGCCGCTGGTGCTTAAATGATTTCAGTTACTCGACCCGGGGTTTCGTGAGAAATGGGGGCTGGCCCTTCGGTTACTCGCTCGGTCGCCTGCGTTCGGAACGCAATCGCCCGCGCCGCGCTGCGCTCCGGCCGATCACCCGAGGACGTATGCCTGCTCGCGGTTTCGAAAACCCGCTCGGCCGAGGAAGTCGCCGCCGCCTCGGACACCGGCGTCAAGCACTTCGGCGAGAACTACCTGCAGGAAGCGTTGCCGAAGATACGAGCTCTCGCCGGGCGCGACATCACTTGGCATTTCATCGGCGCCGTGCAGTCCAACAAGACCCGGGACATCGCCCGGAACTTTCAATGGGTGCACACGCTGGATCGAAAGAGGATCGCCGAGCGACTAAACTCCAGCCGCGCAGGAATGGATCCGCTCGACGTGTGCATCGAAGTCAATATCGATGAAGAACCGCAGAAGGCTGGCATCGCGCCCGATGCCGTCGGCGAGTTCATCGATGCGGTGCGCGACCTCACCCACCTGCGGCTGAGAGGTCTGATGGTCATACCGGCGCCGAAGGAGGATGTGCAGGCCATGCGCGACAGCTTTGCGTTGACGAGGGAACTGCTGGACCGCCACCGGCCGGCGGGCGGACCCCATTGGGACACGCTTTCCATGGGCATGAGCGACGACTTCGCCGCGGCCATCGAGGAAGGCGCCACCTGCGTGCGGATCGGCACGGCAATCTTCGGCCCGAGGGGCGCGTGAAACGGATCGCATTCATCGGCGGCGGCAACATGGCATTCGCCCTCGTTGGCGGCCTGCGGGCGGCAAGCGAGGCTGCGGATGACATGCCCGACAGCCAGCTCGACATCGTCGTGGCCGATCCGATACCGAACCAGCTCGAGCGTTTCGAAGGCGTTTCGACCACCCAGGCCAATGCCGTCGCGGTCGATGCCGCAGACGCCGTGGTGCTGGCTGTGAAGCCCCAGGTCATTCGGGAAGTAGTCGAGGCCCTGCCCCTGACGACCCGCCAACTCGTCATATCCATCGCGGCCGGCGTGCCCATCGAGGCGATCTCTCGCTGGACGTCCGCGAAGCAACCGATCGTGAGATGCATGCCGAACACCCCGGCACTTCTGCGGGCGGGCATCTCCGGATTGACGGCAAATGGATTCGTCGAGCCCGGCATGAGGGCCCTGGCCGAGAGGATTCTGTCCGCCGCCGGCCAGGTCGTCTGGTTCGATGACGAGGACAGCCTGCATGCCGTGACGGCCCTGTCCGGCAGCGGACCAGCCTACGCGTTCTATCTCCTCGAAGGCATGATCGAAGCCGGCGTCGAACTCGGCATCGACGCGGCTACCGCCGAGCGCCTCGCGACAGCCACCGTGCTGGGCGCCGCTCGCATGGCCGAAGCCGAAAGCGTCGGGCCGCGAGTCCTGCGCGAGCGCGTCACCTCTCCGGGTGGCACGACGGAACGTGCCCTATCTATACTTGACGCTGCCCGCGTGCGGGCAGAGTTCAGAAAGGCGATCGAGGCCGCCTGCCAGCGGTCGCGAGAGCTCGCGGAAGAGTTCGGCAAGTAACCGGGAGTTGCGGCAGCAAGCATGGTCGATCCGTTTGCCTTCATCATTCAATACCTGCTGAGCGCAGTCTCGGTGCTGTTCCTCGTGCGCTTCATTCTGCAAGCGACGCACGCAGACTTCTTCAACCCGATTTCCCAGGGCATCATCCGGTATACCGATCCGGTACTGGGTCCCCTGAGGAAGGTCATTCCGACCTACAAGAACCTCGATCTCTCCGCTTTCTTCGCCACCTGGATCACGTGCGCGGCTACGATCGGCATCGTTGCCGCCATGACCGGACGTTTCGACAACATGGTTGTCGTGGAACTGCTGCAATCCCTCGGGATTGTCGTGGGCGCCGTGGTCGCGGGCGTCTACCGGACTTTCGACCTGTTCCTGTTCTTCTATTGGATCGCCATCTTCGCGATGATCATCATCTCGTTTCTTGCCCCCGCGACCTACAATCCCGTCACCTCCCTCCTGCGCGAGATCTGTGAACCCGTACTCGCGCCAGCGCGCCGATTGCTGCCGGTGATGGGTGGTCTCGACCTGTCTCCCATCATCGTGTTTCTCGTGATCCTGCTGCTGCAGAATTTTCTCCTGCCGGGTTTGTTCAGGGCGCTGTTCGGGGGCGGACCCTAGTGTCGTGTCACGCGCGTTATGACGCTTCAGCGTGCCCCACGGGGTCTGTGGCAAGGCGCGTCCCCGCCGGGAATGGTGGGCTCCATTTCCAAGGGGCGCAACACGGCCACAGGCCCCGTGGGGCGCGCCCTTCGGGAGATCGCCATGCACGCCACTGCCGCGTTGTGGCCCTTGCGAATATGCTAGATATTCACTGCGGACCACGCCTTGCATTGACGCGCATGGCGAACTCTGAAGCGCCAGAACGCGCGTGACACGACACTAGCCCCCGCCACCCAAGTTCTCAAGTCAAGCCACCATGAAGACCCTGCCCCCCAAATCGGTCGGCGTGGTTGTTCCCGAAACCGCGCGTTTCGGTCCAATCGACCTGCGATGCGGCGTCCGGCTGCCGCATTTCGAAATCGTCTACGAGACCTACGGAACGCTCAACGCCGACAGGTCGAACGCGGTTCTGGTCTGTCATGCCCTGTCGGGACACCATCACGCGGCCGGGTATCACAGCATGGACGACGACAAGCCGGGGTGGTGGGATGTATGCATCGGCCCCGGAAAGCCCATCGACACCAACCGCTGCTTCGTCGTCAGCCTTAACAACCTCGGCGGTTGTCACGGAAGCACGGGGCCACGTTCCATCAATCCCGAGACTGGCGACCCATACGGCCCGATGTTTCCCACCGTGACAGTCAAGGACTGGGTGCGAACGCAGGCCATGCTCGCCGACGCCCTCGGTATCGATGCGTTCGCCGCCGTGCTCGGCGGCAGCCTGGGCGGGATGCAGGCGATGCAGTGGGCCATCGACTTTCCCGACCGGGTGCGGCACGCGCTTTTGATCGCGTGCGCGTCGAAGCTCTCAGCGCAGAACATCGCCTTCAACGAGATCGCACGCCAGGCGATCGTCACAGATCCCGAATATCACGATGGCAACTACATCAAGGTTGGATCCAACCCCGACGTCGGACTGCGCCTGGCGCGCATGCTCGGCCACGTGACCTACCTGTCCGACGACAGCATGGGGGACCGTTTCGGACGGGAACTCAAGTCGGGAGACATCGCGTCCGGACATGACGTCGAGTTCCAGGTGGAGAGTTACCTCCGCTACCAGGGAAGCACGTTCTCGAAGGTTTTCGACGCCAATACCTATCTCCTGATGACGCGCGCCCTCGACTACTTCGATCCCGCCCGGGACTACGGCGACAACCTGGTCGAAGCCCTTTCTCGCGCCTCGTGCAAATTCCTGGTCATCTCCTTCTCGACCGACTGGCGCTTCGCCCCCGAGCGATCCGACGAAATCATCGACGCACTGATCGAGGCGCAGAAGGATGTGGTCGGCGCCACCATCGACGCGGCCCACGGCCACGACTCGTTTCTCCTCCAGGTGCCCCGATACCTGGACGTGCTGTCGGCCTACCTCGACCGCGTCGCCTCCGAGTGCGGCCAATGAGAGAAGATCTCCACATCATCGCCAACCTGGTCGAACCCGGCGCGCGGGTGCTCGACCTTGGATGCGGCAACGGCGAACTGCTCGCGCACCTGCAATCGAACAAGGGCGTCCGCGGCTATGGCATGGACATCGACCCGCACCGGATCAACGCCTGCATCGGGGCGGGCGTGAACGTCATAGAACACGACCTGAACGACGGCCTGGCGAGGTTCCCCGATTCGAGCTTCGACATGGTCGTGATGACAGAGACCCTCCAGGCCGTGCGGCGACCCGACCTGCTGCTGCGGGAGATGCTTCGAATAGGCGGGGAGTGCATCGTGACGTTTCCCAACTTCGGGCATTGGGTGTGCCGGGCCTGGATCGTGTCGCGCGGCCGAATGCCGATGGCGAAACACCTGCCCCACAACTGGTACGACACGCCGAACATTCACCTCTGCACCTTCGCCGACTTCGAGCGGCTATGCCACGAAATCGGCATTGCGATCATCGAACGTTTCGCCGTCGATTACGGCTACAGGAGTCGGCGCCTGATCAGTCGCTTCCCCAACCTCTTCGGCACCACGGCGTTCTACCGCCTGGGACGCGCCGGCAAATGATTGCGCGCGTCGCGATGGCAGTCGTTGTGCTGGCCGCGGGAGTGCTTTTCGCCGAGCAGAAGCAGTCGTTCGACGGCTACGAAGTGCATTATTCCGTCTTCAATCCCAGTTTCCTGCGCGCGGATGTCGCCGAGCGCTACGGTGTCGTGCGCGGCCGCGACAAGGCGCTGGTCAACGTATCCGTAACGGACGGCGAGCGAAGCGTGCCGGTACCGATGCGCGGGAGCGTCAAGAACCTGCTTGGGCAATCGCAGGCGCTCGACTTTCGCGAGGTGCGGGAAGGCGAAGCCGTCTACTATCTTGCGATGCTGACCTACCAGGATCGGGACACGTTGCGTTTCGAGATCACCGCGGACCTGCCCGGCCATGGGCCGGCCGTGGTGAAATTCCAGCAGACGCTGTATTGGGAAGCCGAGCGTCGGTCGGCGCCCGCAGACTGAGTCGACGCTGGCGGCGCGCGCGATGGCTTCGCCCATGAACGTGCCCCTCGGCCTACGCCTTGGCCCACCCCGCGCGTCGTGCCGCGTTTGTGCGTACACTTTTTCGTCGACCTGCTCGGCCCGACCCTATGCGCTACCTTTTGCTTGTTTGGACTGGTCTCGCTCGCGACCCGTTACGCGCGGCTTTGACCGCGGGCAGCGTCGCCGTCGCTTTCGCTCTCCTCTGGGTCCTCAAGGGCCTTGACTCGGGCATTGAGCGTCGGATGGAATCGATCCCGGAAGATCTCCTTCACGTCAGCGGCAGGATCTTCCCCGGTTACATGCCGCTCGCGAGTTTGTACGCCATCGAGACGGTCCCGGGCGTCTCGGATGTCGCGCATCTGATGTACCACAATTCGAGGTACAGGACGTTCAAGGGCGGCGTCACACTCCTCGCTGTTGACATCGAGCGATATCTCGACGTCGCCTACGACGTCCGCATCGATCCCGCGACTGTGGAGGCCTTCCTGGCCACGCCGGCAGCAGCGATCGCGGGCGCCGGCAGCGCGGAATCGTTCGGTTGGAAAGTGGGAGATCGCATCAGCCTGAAGCCCATCGGGGTGCCGCTGGACGAGTGGTCATTCTTGATCGTCGGTATCTGGGATCGCGATATCTCTTCGCCCGACGAGGCAAAGGGGCTCATCGTGTCTTACTCTCATGTGGACCAAACGCTACCGGCGGAGCAGGCGGGGCTTGTCACAGGGTTCGCCGTGAAGGTCACCGACGCCCGGCATGTTGGCGCGGTCGCTGCCGCGATCGACGAACTGTTCCGCAACTCATCCGCGCCCACGCTGACGGCAAGAACCCGTCTCGTCTCGATGTCCGGTCGGCGGCCCGACCAAGTGCGGCTCGCCGCCAACATGATTGTCGGCGCGGCGCTTTTTGCGATTCTCTTCTGCACGGCTGGCGTAATGGCGCAGTCCGTGCGTGACCGTTACCGGGAGTTCGCCACGATGAAATCCCTCGGATTCGGCGGCGGGGCGTTGTTGATCGGTGTTGCGGGAGAAAGCGCGCTGATCTATGCGTGCGGTGCACTGCTCGGTTTGATTCCGGCCGCAGTGATCGATGCCGGCGCGCTACTGGGACGGTATCGTACCGTCGTCTACCCGCCGCCCTGGTCCCTGTATCCCGTCGGTTTCGCCATATCGCTACTGCTTGCGGGACTCAGCGTCATACTGCCGGGCTGGCGGGTTCTGCGCCTTTCGCCGGCCGAAGTTGCCAGGTGACTGCCGTCGCAACGGGCCCTTGGCCCATCCGCATAGCTCTGCTCACCTGGACCAACCTGGTCGCTGCCTTGAGCCGTCCTGCGGCGACATTGACGATAGTGCTCGCGGCCGCGGTAGTTGTTGGCGTTACCACGTCGATGACGGCGCTCGCGAGGGGGCTCTACCTGCAATTCGCGGTCGCAGGCTCTGTGGATCGCGCCCTCGTCCTGGAAAGCAACGCACGACGAATAACGCAAGGAATTCTGACTGAGGAGCAAGTCGAGTTCGTGTACCAGGCGGCCGGAGCGTCCGGGGCCGTTGTCGGCGACAGAATTGCCATCGCTGGCGCCCATCTCGCGGCGATGGATGGGGGAGCGCCGGAGATCGTGGGAATCCGGGGCGTGACGCAGGAAGGTCTGAGGATGCGTCCTGGCATCCGCATGGTGACCGGCCGCATGTTTGAGAGTGGCCGCCACGAGGCAGTGGCTGGAGCGCATGCGACCGAGTTGTTTCGCAACGCCCGCGTCGGCGACCGGATCACCTTTGCGCTTGGCGAGTTGACCATCGTTGGCACCTTCGAGAGCGGCGACCATCTCGACTCGGACTTCCTCGTTGACGCCGACACGATCTTCGGCAGGCGATGCAACGCGATGGTTGTCGATCTGGGATCACCGGAATCGTTCGACGATTTCCGTGCCACCCTCGAAGCGCATCCGACACTGGACTACGGTGTACACCGAGAGAGCGAATATCTCGAAGCACTGGCCTGGACGCGCAGCGAGGTGTTTCGGGAGATAGGCATGCTACTTGGCGCGATCATGACCATTGGCGGCGTCTTCTGCAGCACGAATGTCATGCTCTCCGCCGTGGCGGGACGACGTTCGGAAATCGCGACCTTGCGCGCGGTGGGTTTCCCAACATCCAACATCGCCGCGTCGATTCTCCTTGAGACGTTCGTCTTCGTCGCCATCGGAGCAGGTGCGGGCGCTGTGGTGTCTTGGGCGTTGCTCGACGGTGTCCTGGTTCGAGAGGGTGGTTCGTTTTCAACCTCTTTCCGTCCCGCATACGACGCGCGCGCAACATTCCATGGGGTATTCTGGTCGATGGCCCTCATGGTCTCCGGGGGGCTCTTCGCCATCCGCCGTGCACTTCGACGTCCTATCCAGGAGGATCTGGCCGCCTTTGGTCGGTGACCAAGGGCTTACCCGATGTCATGCTGAATTAACGGATATGTTGGAGATTCAATGAGACGGCTTGACTCTCACCGGTTCGGCGAGACTGAGGGTTGAGGTTATTGACGTGTTCGTCGCCAGCAAAACGGCGCTTACACACTATATCGCGACGTTCTTCGTGCAGCGCGAGGACATCGAGGATATCCTGCAACAGACTAGTATGGAAGCGCTGATGTCACGTCCGGCGAGCCGTAACGGATCGGATTTACTTCCTGCAGGACGGTGAGATCGTCGAACAGGGCAGCCAGGCCGAACTGATGGAGAGGCAGGCCGGACATTACCGGGAGTACGTGATGCTGCAGGGCGCTACCGATGACCAAGATGACCAAGGAGAAACGGATGGCGACCAGTGCAGCATTGTCAGGTTGTCACCGTGTCAGTTATTAACATGAATATTGGAGAATCCATGAGCTTACCGTCGGACTATGCAGAACGAGTTTATGCAGGCGTATTGGGAAAATCTATCGGCGTATACCTGGGCCGTCCCTTCGAGGGATGGACCTATGATCGTATACAGGAAAAACTCGGGGACATCGAATACTACGTCCACGACAAATTGGATGTGCCGCTCATCGTTACTGACGATGATATCTCCGGTACATTTACCTTTATTCGCGCCCTGGATGACTTCAATTCTGATCCATCGATTAAAGCAAAGAACATCGGTCACAGCTGGCTCAATTACATTATCGAAAAGCGATCCATACTCTGGTGGGGTGGCATGGGAAACTCAACCGAGCACACCGCGTTTCTGCGACTAAAACATGGTATCGAGGCGCCGATGAGTGGCTCCGAAGAAATGAATGGCAAGGTCGTTGCAGAACAAATTGGTGCTCAAATATTTATCGATGGCTGGGCGATGGTAAGCCCGGGAAATCCTGATCAGGCCGCGAGACTCGCAAAAGAAGCCGCGAGTGTTAGTCACGATGGTGAAGCGGTTTACGGTGCCGTAGTTCTGGCGGTGATGGAATCCATGGCGTTCGTCGAATCCGACATGAACAAATTGATCGATAAAGCGCTCACCTATATTCCCGCTGACTCCGTCATTGCGCAGCTGATTGACGATGTTCGAAAATGGCATGCGGCAGAGTCGGATTGGCGCGCCACAAGAGAAACTCTGGCAGCTAACTACGGCTACGACAAGTACGGCGGTAACTGTCACATGGTGCCCAACCACGCACTGATTATGCATTCATTGCTGCATGGCGAAGATGACTTTTCCGAAACCATGAAGATCATCAATACCTGTGGTTGGGATACTGATTGCAATTCCGGGAACGTCGGCTGCCTGATGGGGATCAAGAATGGACTTGCCGGTATCGATTCCGGGGTCAACAAGGGGCTTGACTGGCGTGGACCGGTAGCGGACCGAATTTATCTGCCAACGGCGGAGGGCAGTCGCGGAATCAGCGATTGCGCCCGCGAGGCGGTGAGCATCGCCGGGATTGGTCAGCGCGTTGCCGGCGAGGTGCCGTTGGCACCGAAGCATGGTGCCCAGTTTCACTTTGCGTTCCCTGGTGCCGTACAGGGCTTCATGGCGACCGAGGGTGAGGGCGAGGCCGTCAACGTCGCGGGTCACAGCCAATCGGGCGAGCGTAGCCTGCAGATATCTGCCAATGGCAGTGTGCACTGTGGATCACCGGTTTTTTCGCCGAGCAAGCAAGTGGCCCAGTACTTTGAAAAGCGAGGTTATGGCCTGATGGCATCACCGCGTATACACAGTGGTCAAACGGTAAGCGCACGTCTGACCGGTAGTAGCGATGTGACCGCCTGTCTGTATGTTCGTTCATTTGGCGTCGATGACGAACCTTTGGTTTTCTACGGCGATACGGTTTCACTTACCGAGGGCGATGCAAGTGAACTGTCCTTGGTCGTACCAAAAGGAGCGAACCCGGTGTTTGAGGTTGGGGTGAAAATCGTCGGTACCGGTAGCGTATACCTTGACTGGCTTACCTGGGGAGGAACACCCGACGTGGATCTTATTCCACCCGACCATACCAAGGGCATCATGTGGAAAAAAGCCTGGATCAATGCCGTGGATTCCCTGTTGAGCTGGGGTGAACCGTTTCGCCTCGTGCACAACGAAGGTGTTGGATTAGTGATTCAAGGCACCCGAGACTGGCAAGACTACAGGGTCACGGCAGATGTGAAGCCTCACTTGGCAAAACGGACTGGTATTGCAGCGCGTGTGCAGGGTTTGAAGCGCTACTACGCATTTGAAATAACCAATGACAACAAGGCGCAACTGGTCGAAGTGCTGCACGATGAGAGAGTTCTGGCGGAATCCGATTTCTCCTGGGAGTTTGGCCAAACCATGGAGATGTCCCTGGAAGTGAACGGCGACCAGCTAACCGGAAGCATCGATGGCGAAACTGTGTTGACATCCACCAGCGATACATTCGCCGATGGTGCGGTTGGCCTGGTGATTGAAGAAGGCAGGACTGCTACGCGTTCGGTGAGAGTACAGCCGGTCGCTTAAGCGAAGACATAGTGTGAACCGGGTCAACTAGCTCCTCGGTGCTGAATGATTCGACGGTCTGCCAAACAACAGGCGGCAAGTGCATCATCAATACTATCCGACGCGTACCAACGACTCAGAAAGTGCATATGCCCGTTGTCGATACAGCGGCCCATCACGGTGGCAAGGGTCTGCCACCTGCCAACGGTGCAGTCATGATGATTTTCAAGCGGGCGATATAATGACGCGGACCTAATGCGCACCTGACCAAGATTTTGGTTCGGAGTAAGCGCAGCTTATGGGGGGGCCGATCACATGGACGGCATGAACCAGGCTCAGGCACTGCCCCGGCAAGTGACTGTTCTCGCCAGCGCCAACGCGGGCAAACTGGCAGAACTCTCCAGCCTGCTGGTCCCCGCCGGCATCGAGCTGCGTCCGATGACGGCATTCGGCCTGGAGTCACCCGAGGAAGACGGCGCGACGTTCATCGAAAACGCGTTGATCAAGGCGCGCCATGCCTCTTCGGCTACGGGGCTGCCCGTGATCGCCGACGATTCCGGCCTGGTCGTTCCAGCCCTCGGCGGCGCGCCCGGTCTCCTGTCATCAAGGTATTCCGGTGAAGGCGCAACGGCCGAGGGCAACAACCAGCGTCTCATTGCGGCACTCGACGGGATCGAGGACCGCCGCGCGCATTTCTACTGTGCACTGGTGTTCATCGAACGCGTAGACGACCCGGCCCCGGTCGTCGCCACCGCTGCGTGGAACGGCCTGATTGTGGACACCCCGAGGGGAACGCACGGGTTCGGATATGACCCGCACTTCTTCGTACCCGAGTTCAAGGCGACTGCCGCCGAACTCGAGTCGCACACCAAGAACGCGCACAGCCATCGCGGCCTCGCCGCCAGGCGCCTCGCTGCGGCGCTTCGCCAGCGGGACGCGCCATGAGCGGCCTTTATGTGCACATCCCGTGGTGCGTGCGCAAGTGCCCATACTGCGACTTCAACTCCCACGCGCTGAATCGAGCATTGCCGGAGTCGGACTACGTCGACGCGCTGCTCGCCGACTTCGCGCGTGAACGCGAACGCATGCCGTTCGACATCGCATCCGTCTATTTCGGCGGCGGCACGCCGAGCCTGCTGCCGGCGCGTGGCTTCGCGCAACTGCTCAACGCATTCGAACTGTCCGATGGCGTGGAAGTGACCATGGAGGCGAACCCGGGGACCGTGGAGACCGCTGGCGCCATGAAAGACTACGCCGCCGCCGGAATTGGTCGCATATCCCTCGGCGCCCAGTCGTTCCACGATGGAAATCTCAAACGACTTGGACGGATTCATACCGCCGAAGAAACGAGGCGCGCCGCGGCGGCGATCACCCGGGCGGGTTTCGACGAGTTCAATATCGACCTGATGTTCGGTCTGCCGGAGCAGACCGCGGCGGCGGCCATCGCCGACCTCAAGTGCGCCATCGCACTCGAACCCACCCACATTTCCTGGTACGAACTCACGATCGAGCCGAACACCGCATTCGCGATACACCCTCCTCCGCTTCCAGCCCTGGACGAAAAGGCCGATATCTCCGAAGCGGGCCAGGCAGTTCTTGAATCACACGGGTTCGGGCGCTACGAAGTGTCCGCGTACGCGCAACCCGGCTCGGAAGCCCGCCACAACCTGAACTATTGGACGTTTGGCGACTATTCCGGCATCGGCGCCGGCGCCCACGGCAAGTTGACCCTGCCGACCGGGATCGTGCGCACGAACAAGGCCAAGCAGCCTGGGCGTTATCTTGAGGATCAATCCCCCGAAGACACGCCTGTCGAGGCGAAGGACCTGCCGCTGGAATACATGATGAACGCCTTGCGGTTGGTACGCGGGACCGACGAAGCCTCTTATCCCGACCGCACGGGCTTGCCGATCGAGACCATCTCCGGCGAGATCGCGCAACTGCGCGCCGAGGGATTGATGCGGCAAGACCGTATCGGGCTCACCGATTTCGGGTTCTCTCACCTGGATACGGTCGTCGCCCGATTTTTCTAGTGCCTCACTGCGTTTTCGCGTAGGTGAGATTCCAGACTGCTCGACCAGATTCGCGCCCACGGACTTCAAAATGTGTCTCGGGGCGCTCAAGGCCGCGTTCCGAAAACCTCCCCGCTCCCGCCTCGTTGGCGAGCGTTGGCTCTCCGTCAGTCGTCTTCAGCATCGATCTCGCGTACGGCTCCCAGTCGGTCGCCATCAACAGCCTGCCGCCCGGCGCCAGCACGCGCGCGACATCGCCGACAAAGGCCGGCTGCACCAGGCGGCGTTTGAGGTGTCGCCTTTTCGGCCACGGATCGGGAAAATAGATGGCAACGAGGCGAACGCTCGACGAAGGCCATTCCGCTAGGATCGTTGCCGCATCTCCCTCGACAACCCGTACATTGTCGAGTCCGAGCGCGTCGCATCGCAGGATGAGCGAACCGATGCCCGGCCGGTAGACCTCTATGCCGATGCAGTCCCAGTCCGCGTGCTCCTCGGCAAAACGCGCCAGCGCGTTATCCGTGCCGAAACCCACCTCGACCATGACAGGCCGATCCGACGGTTCAAATCGAGGGATAAGGTAGTGGTCACCGCGATCAGCCAACGCCCGTGCCTGGCCCCTGGTCGCGCGACCTCTTTGGCCGGCATGGACCCGCCGGGGCCTCTCGCTGGACACATCGGCCTGGGACGGATCATGCCCGCTTTCTTTACATTGCCGATCCATTGCCTATCGCGGCCTGGATGCTGGCCTCTAGGCTGCGGCGAGTGCGCTCCGTAGCTTCTTCATCGCCTTGGCTTCGATCTGGCGTACCCTCTCCGCCGAGATCCCGTATTGCGCGCCCAGTTGGTGCAGCGTCGTCTTCGGTTCGTTGAGCCAGCGCAACCGCACGATTTCCTGGCTGCGTTCGTCGAGCTGCCCGAGCGCCTCGCGCAGTTGGGCCATGGATTGCTCCGACCAGTCCTCTTCCGCGACGATCTCCGCCGGATTCATGGAATCGTCGCTCAAGTATTGCGCCGGTGACGCGACAAAGTCCTCGCCGTCGTCGCCCGCTGCTCCATCGAACGCGGCGTCCTGGGCCGCCATCCGACCCTCCATCTGCAAGACCGCTTCGGGCGTTACCCCGAGATCCTCGGCGACCGCTTCGGCTTCCTGCGGCGAGAACCATCCGAGCCGCTTCTTGGCGCTGCGCAGATTGAAGAAGAGCTTGCGTTGCGCCTTGGTGGTGGCGACCTTGACGATGCGCCAGTTGCGCAGGATGTACTCGTGCATCTCGGCCTTGATCCAATGCACGGCAAAAGACACGAGGCGCACACCGACTTCGGGATTGAAACGTTTGACCGCCTTCATGAGTCCGACGTTTCCTTCCTGGATCAGGTCGGCCTGCGGCAGCCCGTAGCCCGAGTAGCCTCGGGCCATGTAGATGACGAAGCGCAGGTGGCACAGCACCAGCTCGCGCGCAGCCGCGAGGTCGTCCTCGTAGTAGAAGCGTTCCGCGAGCTTGCGCTCTTCCTCCGGGCTCAACACCGGGAACGCGTTCACGGTCTGAATATAGGCATCCAGATCGCGACCCGGCGATAGACTATCGAGAGATAGTACGTTCGCGGTCATCTTTTGATACCTCCGGTAACGTCGGTCAACGATATTAGCACTCTCCCCCTTAGAGTGCCAAATGCCCAAAAGGTTCTCCGCGAGGGGGGCGCAGCAGTTCCAACTCGCCTCTGCGCAGCACTTGGCGTACATTCCACCGCCATGCACATCGAACCCCTTGATATCCCCGACGTCAAGCTCCTTGCGCCGGCAAAACACGGCGACCACAGGGGCTTCTTTTCCGAGGTGTACAACCGGAAAACCCTGCGAGAGGGCGGCATTTCGGTGGACTTTGTCCAGGACAACTGCTCGCTTTCAGCCGACGCGGGCACCATCCGGGGACTGCACTTCCAGACACCGCCCTTTGCCCAGGGAAAACTCGTCCGGGTTGCGCGCGGTTCGATATTCGACGTGGCGGTGGACCTGCGCCGGGGGTCACCGACCTATGGCCAGCACGTAAGCGCAACGATCTCCGCCGAGGCGTGGAACCAGATCTGGGTGCCGGCGGGTTTTGGGCACGGGTTCATGACGCTGACCCCCGACACCGAGGTCATCTACAAGGTCAGCGACTACTATGCGCCCGACCACGACAGGGGACTCCTGTGGAACGACCCCGAACTCGGCATCCGCTGGCCAATCCCCGAAACCGGCGCGGTCCTCTCTGACAGGGATCGGGAACATCCCACGCTGTCGCAACTGGACAGCCCGTTCGAGTACGTCGGGGAGTAGCTGACAGCCAACGCCTCCTCAGTTCCCCGCGTCCCGATATTCCCGGACCACGTCTTGCGTCTCGCCCTGCGCCCTGATTTCGCCGTGGTCCAGCCAAACGGCGCGCTCGCAAAGCTGTTGCAACGTGGCGAGGGAGTGACTGACGAGCACGATCGCCCGGTCTTCGGTGAACCGCTCGTGCATGATCCGTTGAGACTTCTCACGGAAGTCCAGGTCTCCGACGACGAACGCTTCGTCCAGCAGCAGGAGATCGGGTTCCAGGTTGATCGCGGTCGAGAAGCACAGGCGCGCGCGCATACCCGTCGAGTAGGTGCTGACCCGGCGGTTCATCGCCTCACCCAAGCCCGACATCTCGGCCACCGCCCCGATGCGAGCAACCGCCTCCTTGCGAGTCAATCCCATCAGCATGCTATGCATGACGACATTCCTGGTGCCGGACAACTCGCCATCGAACCCCGCATTCAGCGACAGGAGCGCGCTCGACATCCCCTCGTCGTCGACGATCCCCGAGTTGGGTTTCAACACGCCCGACATGACGCGGACCAGCGTCGACTTTCCGGCACCGTTCGAACCGATGATGCCCACCTTGTCACCGCGTCCCACGCGCAGGCTCACATCGTTCAGCGCCTTCACTTCCTCGACATTCGAAAAGAAGCCCTCGTCAGAGTAGACGACAGACACGCCCTCTAGCCGCATCGAGTGAAATCCCCCCAAGACATCACGTCAGTTCCACCTGCTTGAGACGCCGGTTCGTCGCGATCAAGGCACCGAACAGCCCGAGCAGCCCACCCACTCCCAGGAGCGCGCCCACGAGGGGTCCGTCCATTCCCTCGATGGTCAGACGTTCCTTGTAGCTGTCGAACAATGTCACCAGTGGCGCCTCCAGCGCGCCCAGCGAACCCGCGACCAGCATCGCCGCCACCATGCCGCCGCCAACGCCATAAAAGAGTCCGAAATACAGGAACGGCCTCCTCACGAACGCGTCCGTTCCGCCCACGAGCTTCTGCACGCTGAGTTCTTCGAGCCGCGATTCTATGACGAGGCGCACCGAAGATGCCGTAACCAGCGCGGCGCCGAGTCCGAATACGGCGGCAAGAATCCAGCCAACCCGTCCAACAAAGTCGGATATGGCCGCCATCCGCTCAAGCCAGGCTTTCTCCAGGACGACTTCGTCCACCCCCTCAGCCGCACTCTGCTCCGCCATGAACCGCTGCAACTCCTCCTCGCGCACCCCGTCGGCCACGGTGGCCCTGACCGATGCCGGCAGCGGGTTCTCTCCGAGAACTTCCAGCGCGTCAGCTATCGTGAGGCCTTCGCTGAACTCCGCCAGCGCCTGCTGCGGCGTAATCACCCACGCCCGCTCCACTTCCGGCTCCGCATCGAGCCGGTCCGCAAGCCCCCGGGCAACGCCGATCTCGCTGCCGGTCTGCAGATAGACGGTGAAACTTGGACGTCCATCCCACTGTGCCGCGGCAGCAGCCAGGTTGTGCTGCAGGAGGTAGAGCGCCGCCGGAAGCGCCAGCGAAATGCCGATCAGCAGCCATACCAGCAGACTCGACCAAAGTCGACGACAGGCGAGGGTGAAGCAGTCCCGGCTCACGCGCCAGTGGTCGCGTATCCAGGCGAACCGTGGACGCTGCACCGGCGGCCAGGGATCTCGAAATCTGCCTTCACCCCTCATGCGCCTGGGGCCTCGTCCCGAACGACTCGACCACTGTCCAGTTCTATGACGCGCACACCCATGGTTTCGATGAGGTGCTGGTCATGAGTCGCGACGATAACCGTCGCCCCGATCCGTCGAAAGTTCACGAACAGACCCATGACCTCTCGCGATAACTCGGGATCGAGATTGCCAGTCGGTTCGTCCGCCAGTATCAGGTTCGGACGGTTGACCACCGCCCTGGCAATGCCGACGCGCTGCTGTTCTCCAGCCGACAGGTGGCTCGGGTAGAGTCTTTCCTTGGCGAGGAGGCCCACCATCGAGAGCGCGGCCCGGGCCCTGGTGGCAATGTCCCTGGCACGCATGCTCGTCACCACCAATGGCAGGGCGACGTTTTCCAGCACCGTGCGATCGGACAGCAGGTGATGGTCCTGAAACACGGCTCCGAGGTGCTGCCGATAACGCGGAATCCGGCGCCTTGGAAGCTGGCTTATGTTGACGCCATTGACGACGATCTGTCCCTGGGTCGGGAGCTGCAACCGCAGCAGGAGCTTGAGGAAGGTGCTCTTCCCCGCGCCCGAATGTCCCGTGAGAAAGGCCATCGAGCCTTCGTCGAACGTGAGAGACACGTTGCGCAGGGCCTCCTGCCCGTTGTCGAACCTCTTCGTGACGTCGTGCAGGGCAATGCTACCCATGCGCTTTCTCTTGCCCGTTCTCCAGCAGGGCGTCCACGAACTCCCGCGCATCGAAACGCCGAAGATCCTCGACCCCCTCCCCGACACCGATGAAGTACACCGGCAGCGCTCGGGCAGGGTTGGCCGCGCCCTTTCGGCCGTCTCTCGAAACCGCGTTCTGCGCCGCGACGGCAAACAGTATTCCCGCCCTTGCCGTGCCGTCGAGCTTTGCCACGATCAACCCGGTGAGCCCGACCGCCTCGTCGAACCGGGCCACCTGGCTGAGCGAGTTCTGGCCGATTCCCGCATCCAGCACCAGCACCACTTCGTGCGGCGCGGTGCCGTCGAAACGTGAAACGACGCGTTTCACCTTCCTGAGTTCCTCCATGAGATTGGTCTTCGCCTGCAATCGACCCGCGGTGTCCGCAAGCACGACGTCAATGCCGCGCGCGCGCGCCGCCTCCATCGCATCGAAGATCACCGACGCGCTATCGGCGCCGCGATCCTGGGCGATCACCGGCACTTCGTTGCGCCGGCCCCATTCGCTCAACTGTTCCACCGCCGCGGCTCGAAACGTATCGCCCGCCGCCAACAGCACCGAGCGTCCCTGGTCGCGAAGCTGCTTCGCGAGCTTGCCGATCGTCGTCGTCTTGCCCGCGCCGTTGACCCCCACCATCAGGACCACGAACGGCCGCCGCTCCTCATCGACCTCGAACGGACGGGTCATGGGAGCAAGCATTTCCTCCAGTTCCTCACGCAGCGCACCGCGCAGCGCGCCAGTGTCGGAAAGTTCCCTGCGCGATACCCGCTTCGCGATCGCGTCGACGATGCGCTGCGTGGCATCGACGCCCACATCGGTTCCGAGGAGCGCGGCCTCCAGGTCATCCAGCGCGTCCTGATCGATCGAACGCTCGCCCAGGAGCAGGTTGCCCGCGGCTTCCGCGAGCCGGTTTCGCGTCCGGGATAGACGGTCCCAGATGCCCGTTCGGCTATCTTCCTTCAATGCAAACTCATATATTCGGCCAGCGGCAGCATCACGGTCCGAACGGCGCCGATCATGGCGAAACGCACGGTACGCATTATCGGCGGTAAGTGGAAAGGGCGAAAGCTCCAGGTCATCCAACGACCAGGTCTCAGGCCCACGATGGACCGCGTTCGCGAGACTCTCTTCAACTGGCTCGGTCCCGAGGTGGAGGATGCCCGCGTACTGGACCTGTTCGCGGGAACCGGCGCCCTGGCGTTCGAAGCATTGTCGCGCGGGGCTGCATCGGCAACGTTCATCGAGCACGACCCGCGAACGGCGAACCTGTTGCGGGCCCAGGCGCGACGCCTGGACGCCGCATGCGAGATTCACAACGTTTCCGCATTGCCCTGGCTGCGCCGGCAATCGGCGTGGAACTGGAACGTCGTCTTCGTCGACCCGCCGTTCGAACCCCCGCATCGGGGACAACGTGCTTCGGGGAAGCGATCGCTGGCGGAGGAGGCTCTCGACCTGCTGCGGCAACGCGAGACCACCGTGTACGTCGAGTCGCGGGCCGTCATGGATATCCCCGGCTGGACCACGATCAAGCAGTCCCGCGCCGGCGACTGCCGCTTCCGGTTGGTGCGCCCCAACCGTTTGGGCTAGGATGAATGGGTCAGACGCCCACAAGCGGCGACCATGCGTGTCGCCATGACAGGGTGTTCATTCGCGCTCCCCGGCTGAAGGTTCCATGACGACCGTCGTATATCCAGGCAGCTTCAATCCGATCACCAACGGACACACCGACCTCGTCAGGCGGGCACTGAAGCTCTTCGACCGCGTCGTGGTCGCCATCGGTACATCGGCGCAAAAGGATCCGGCAGTCCACCTCGCAGAACGGGTCGGGCTTTGCCGGGAGGTGCTCTCCGAATTCGGCGACCGCATCGAGGTCGAAGGGTTCAACACCCTGCTTGTCGACTATGTGCACACGAAAGGAACGATATTCATCCTGCGCGGACTGCGCACCATGGCGGACTTCGAGTACGAGTTCCAGATGGCGGAAATGAACCGTTCCATGGACGACTCCATCGAGTACGTATTCCTGCCGCCGTCACTCGAAAGCTCGATGGTGTCCTCCTCCCTGGTGCGGGAGATCGCCGCGCTCCACGGCGACATATCGAGATTCGTTCACCCCGCGGTTGTCGACTACTACGGGAAGCTCCGGGGCTCCGGCTAGTCGGGGCGGTTCCGCGCCCCGCTAAAGCGTTCGCTCCCGCATCGCGTCCGCCATCTTCGCCCAGTGGCGCTCCGGCAACACGCCGTGGCCGATGTCCTCGAGGACCAGCAGCTTCGCGTCCGGGAACGCTTCGACATGGAGTTTCAGGGCTTCGGGAGCAATCAGGGGATCGTTCTCCGGGTGCACCACGAGCACTGGAACCCTGACCTCGCCCAAGCGCTCGGTACGATCGCCGGCGGTCGGCATCACGGCACTCTGTATGTCGCCCCGCGTAAACGGCGCGCGCCGCTGCGCCGATTCCTTCCGGCGAGCCTCGTAGTCCTCTGCGTCGAAACTCTCCCTCGCCATGTCTGCAAACTTCTCCTTGTGCAGACGACTCAATCCCTCCGGATCCGTGGGGAACGCTGGCATGGCTCTGCGCGGCCGCCGTGGACCCGCACGTCTGCCGGTTGTGGTGGCGAAGGGCACGAGGGACAGCACGCGATCCGGATGTTCAATGGCGACCAGGTGAGAGATCGTCGCGCCGAAGGCGAATCCCGCCACATGCGCCTTCTCGATACCGAGCGCGTCGAGCAGGCGCACCGCGTCCGCCGCGAGGTCGGACATGGTGTAAGGCAGGTTGTCAGGATCGACGACATCGATGTCGGTTCGGGTGCTCAAGCCCGCGTCGCGATGGTCGTACCGGATGACCCGAAACCCGCGATCGGCGAGCACTTCGCAGAACCCCCTGGGCCAAAGCGTCAGATCCGAGAACCAGCCGGTGAGCAGCAGGAACACGGGGTCGTCCCGGTTTCCGAATGCCTGGTAAGCAATCTGCAGCGTACCGGTCGGAGTAGACACCGTAGCGAACTGGTCGTTAAGCAAACCGTCAGTCATGGTCCCTTACCACGCGTAGGCTTCGGGGGCAGGGCCGGGGCCCGGGAAGAGTCGATCCAGCCGCTGCAGTGTTTCCTCATCGAGTTCGATATCGATGGCTTCGACGCTTGCCTCGAGCTGTTCCATGGTGCGCGGACCGATGATGGGCGCCGTCACGCCGGGCTGGTGCGCGACCCAGGAAAGCGCAACGCTTGCGGGCGGGTGCCCGATCTTGTCGCACAACGCCTCGAACGCGTCCGCCTGCGGGTGCCTGTCTTGGATGGCCCGCCGACCCGCGTTGCTGTCCGGTTTGCCTCCCAGCTTGCCGCTTGCGTGCGGACTATAGACAAGGAGCCCCATCCCGTAATCAAGGCACGCCGGTATCACTTCGAGCTCCACGCTCCGGTTCGCCAGGTTGTAGATGCTCTGCTCGGACGCGAAACCCAGCGAGTTGCGCCGCCGCGCGGCCTCCTGCGCCTGCGCGATGTGCCAGCCTGCATAGTTGGAACTGCCGACATAGGTGATCTTGCCCTGGGCGATCAGCAGCTCCATCGCCTGCCAGAGCTCCTCCCAGGGTACGTTTCGATCGACGTGGTGGGTCTGATAGAGATCGATATGGTCCGTCTGCAGGCGCGTGAGGCTCGCATCCACGGCGGAGCGTATGTTCGCCGCCGACAGTCCGTGCTCGTTGGGACCCGTGGGTCCCGTATCCGTGTCGCCCCAGACGTTGGGCTTGCAGTACACCTTGGTTGCAAGCACGATTTTTTCCCTGCGTCCCCCGCCCTGGGCCAACCAGCGTCCGATCAGTGCTTCCGACCGGCCCGCGTTGTAGTTGTTGGCGGTATCAAAGTGGTTGATGCCGAGTTCCAGCGCACGGTCCATGATGGCGAACGAGTCGGCTTCGTTCGTATAGGAAGAGAAGTTGACCGTACCCAGGGCGAGCGGGCCGACCCGCAATCCCGTCCGGCCCAGTTGCCTGTACTCCATGGATCCCCCAGATGGTGTTTGGAAGTGCCCATAGAAGACTAACGCTCCCCGGTACGCTCCTTCCATCCAGGGTCGAAATGATGCGATCCGGCCGACGGGTTAAGCTCCCACGATACGCAAGCGGAACAAAGGCCTCGATTCAATGAAAACCGTGCAGATGCTGGGCAATCGGAAAGTGCGGGTGATCGACGTGCCGGAACCCGAGCCGAAGGATGAACGGGTGGTTGTGAAGATCATGTCGTCCGCGCTGTGCGGATCCGAAAGCCATACCTACCATGGTCCCAACACGGTGGAGGCGCCGCGCTACAACGCAGGGCACGAGGGCACCGGGATCGTCTGCAAGGTCGACCGCTCTTCGGTTGTCAGGGAGGGAGATCGCGTGGCGCTCTACGCCGGCACCCCCTGCGGCCAGTGCCGCTATTGCCTCGCGGGCCACTGGGTGCTTTGCGAGCGGCGCGACTCGGCGCCACAGCGCTTTCCGGGCAACCATTCCCAATACGTCACGGTGGGTGACCGGGCATGCCTGCCGTTGGCGGACGACATCTCCTTCGAGATCGGTTCCCTGCTCGGCGACGTCCTGGGAACTCCCTTTCGCGCGATCAAGCGGCTCAACGTCAACGCCTTCGATACGGTCCTGATCACCGGTCAGGGTCCGATCGGTCTGTCGGCACTCCTGTTGTGCAAATTCCTGAACGCGTTCGTCATCGTCCTCGACATCAACGAGTATCGGCTGAACCATGCGCGAAAGTGTGGCGCAGATGTGTGCGTCAACCCGGCCGAAGAAACCGACGTGCTCGCACGGTTGCAGGAAGCCGCCGGACCCGAAGGAATCGACGTTGCCCTCGACTGCTCGGCGAATCCCGATGCCCAGACCCTTTGCCTCGACGCGCTGCGGCGGGGCGGCAGGATGGCGTTCATCGGCGTAACGGACCAGGGACCGAGGATCAACACGATCGAGCATTTCACCAAAAAGGAGCTGGAACTGATCGGCACCTGGTACTCGAGGCCGGGGGATCATCGGGAGCTGGAGACACTGGTGCGGCGGGGACTCCAGGCTTCCGAACTCATCACCCACGGTTTCGGAATCGAAGCGGCGCCCGAGGCGTTTGATACCTTCTTCGGCGGGGCCGCGATGAAAGTGATGCTCGACCCGTGGAACTGAATGCCGGTCAGGGCTACCCCAGAGACGACTTAGACGTTCTAGCCAATCCCATGGGTCATTCTGGACTGATGCCGTACTTTTCTTTGAGTCCCGCCACCAGATAGGCGAGGTCAGGTGCCGCATCCAGGGCACTAGCCAAACGTTGCCAACTCAAGCAACGAATGAGGCCAGGTATGCGGCACGCGGCTATCGCGGCTTCATATTGCCGCCGTGCCCCGCCACCGCTTGCGAACTCTGGATTTCGTTCGTCGTATACGACCAGAACGTGTCCGGCGTTTGCGTCGACCCCTTCGGCGGTCACTGTGACTGCCAGTGCGTTGCGGGCCAGTTGGTAGACGGCAGAGAACGGACACGGGCTGAGATCGTGGTCGGCATTCCAATCGAAAAGATGCGGAAGATACTTCCAATAGCCGACGCCGATTTCCGTCAAGGCGCAACGTTCGCTGCGCCCGCGTTGCACGCGGTAGTCACCGTCGCAGTACTGCTTCGCGAAAGTTCTGTCGCCGGGTCGCAACTTTGGTCTTGAACAGACGCCGAACTCTCGTTCGGTGAACTTGCACTCAATGGCGACGCACCGCGAAGGCCCTTCGACAAAGGCGTCGACACTGGTGCGCCTCGGCTCGTCCAGACTGCGGACCTCGTGCTCTAGTTCGAGCGACGCACCGCGTGCATCTTCGAGGAAGGCCGGGCGTCCGCAATCTGCGGAAACATCGCGGAGCACGTCTAGGCATCGGAAAGCGTGGATCGCTCCGAATACGCTTTGGGCGAGCGCCTGGGAGCTCTTTAAGCTGCGAAACCATCGATGGCGTTGTCTTCGATGGATGGCTGAGACGACCTCGCGCGCTCGGTCTTGATCCTTTGGAACAATGAGTGCTTCCGATGCGAACTCAGGCCGGAGGACCGGCGGTCGGCCGTTTCGGCCGCCGCCATCGAGTTCGTCAGCGTGGCACCGGTCCGCCCAATCCCACAGAAACCGGAACAGGGCTTGCTCGTAACCAGCGTAGTCGACAGACGACAGTCGATTGGTTGAGATCGTCGATCCCTTTCGGCAACCGGTTTCCTTCAACCTTCAAGTCTCGTCTGGGCATCCGACGAGATCACCTTCGCCAGAAGCTCCGCCGCCGACTTGTCGTAAGTGACTCTCCACCGATCGATGATGTTACGTCCCAGCAGCGAGGGGACCGTCATCAACTCATCCGCTGGCTTGCAGATGCGTAGCTCGATTTCGTATCCGTACAGCGCTTCATCGTCGGCAAAGGCCACATACGCCCCCTCGATGAAGTTCTCCGAAGCCCCACCAACTCCCAGCGTTGATTCTTGGTCCTCGAACAATCCGTAGTTGATTCCCATCCGCTGCGCATCGAGGGGCATTAGCAACGACGTGTCCGCTCCCGTGTCGAAAATGAACGAGACGTTGCCGCTCCATCCCAACCGGGGGAACAGGACATGCCCTTCCATGTAGGGCCGACCGGACGTGTCGCCGAATCTTCCTCGCAGCATGCTAGAGGATCAGGGTGCGCTGGTTCTTCTCGATGAAACGAATGATCGTGTCGCCGAGCGGAATTCCCCGCCTCTCCAGATCCTCCATCAGCGATGGCAGATCGTCAGCTTTTGCCGACACTTCGCCGCGGTACACTCCAATCCATTGCAATGGGTGCTCGTTGATGAGACGCGGCCGGTCATTCGAGAGCATTCCCGCCGACTTCGAAAACTCCCGCAATCTCCTCGCGATATCTTCGGGATCGCGACCGAGACAAGACAGTATCGGGTTTGTCGCATCAGTCATTTGAAGCTACTCCCTCAAGCGCCGCTACCGTTTGCGTCCCGGGCGTCGCCAGTCTCGATAATCCGAACGATTCTACGCTGAACACGACGTGGAATCCTCTGCCCTGAAGTGACATCGCCATGCCGCGATATCTGCTTCGCAATCGATCAAAGGGGTCGCGCAACCTAATGTTGACGGCAACGCGATTAACCACCCAATATAGGACAATCCACCTAGCCATTGGGCAAGGGGACGCGGCGTCAACGCCGTCCCAGACCGCCAAAGCTGATCAGTCCCAGGACGACCAGCAGCGCGACCTTCACGAACTCCAGCACCGTGTAGATCCAGTGTAAGGACGACGGCGGCAGGGACTGTCCGTCGATGATCGTCTGCACCCTGGCATCGAGAATCGGCAGCATCCATGCGTACTGGCACAGAAGGATCAGCGCGACAGATCCAAGCAGCGCGAGTTCGCGGCGTCTTGGCGCGGCGATCCAGATCGAAGTTCCCAACGCCACCACCGCTACGCACTCGATCCACTTCAGGGCTTCGAAGGTCACCCGGCCAACGGCAAGTGCGTCGGCAAGCGACAGTGACGGCGCGAGGAACTTCACCGGTGTCGCAACGAAGCTCACGCCGAGCACCAGGCCCGCCCAGAGCCACGCGAGGAGCGTCACCGCCAATCGCGCCCGGTCTTTCGATTCGTAAGCGATGTTCACCGGCTCAATGTCCCGACATCGCCTGTTGCCGCCTCAGTCGGCCGGCAAGGCGTAATTCACCATCCAGTTGATGCCGAACCTGTCCGTCCACATGCCGTAGTAGGAACCCCAGAACGTGTCTTGCAAGGGCATCGTCACCGATCCGCCATCAGACAACTTCGAGAACACCTCGTCGCAGTGTTCGCGACTCTGGCCAACGATGGAGATGGAGAAGTTGTTGCCGACAGAGACCGGGGAGCCGAACGGACCGTGGTCGCTGCCCATCAGCACGCTGTCGCCGACGCGCAGCGAGACGTGCATGACGTTGTCCTTGGCTTCATCGGGCACCTGCATGTCGTCCGGGCCTTCGGCGAAGGTTGCAAAAGCCTCGAAGTCTCCACCGAAGACGGACCGGTAGAACCCGAACGCTTCGCGGCAGTTGCCGTCGAACGTCAGGTAAACGTTAAGAGACATGGTGTTTCTCCGGTTGAACGGCGAGACAGTCGCGCGGCCGCCACCTCAAACGCGTTCTCTCAGTTCCGCCACTTCCTTGCGCAGCCTGGCCAATTCCGCCTGGTCCGCCTGTGCCCTCTGCCATATCGGCGCCGTATGACTGTGTGGTCCGTAAGCGCTCGGCGGGGTGAGGATGGCGCGCTGATTCTCGGTCAGGTCGCCATAGTGGTCAGCGTTGTAGTAGCACGGCCCCCAGGCCACCGCGTGGGGGCAATACTTGTAGAACACGGTTCGACGTTCTCCGCCGCCCTCCCAGGGCACCGTTCCGTGGGCGCAGGCTTCGGTGAAGATGATGGCATCGCCCGCCTCGGCATTGACCCGGTCCACGAACGGCGGCACGTCGGCCTGCTTCATGCTGACGCGCCGTTCCGGCGGCAGCGGAAAGTTCACCTTGTGACTGCCCGGGACGCATGCAAAGCCGCCGGTCGAAGGGGTCACGTCGCTCAGCTCGAAAGCGGCGGTGATCAGGCCATTGAAGAACTTGCCGTTGTTGTAGCGGTAGTAGCATTGACCGCCGTCCGATGGTCCCACGATATCCCTTGGACCTCCCGCGCCCTGATGACCGCCGCCGTGAAGGTAGAGTCTGCTCGGATGCTCCTCGTTGACGACGTTGATGTAGTCGTGGTCCAGCCGGTAGCCGGCGCCGAGCAGTGTCTCGAGATAGGGGGCGATGGTTGGCAGGTCGATGAGATCGATGTAGGTGCCACCCCACTCCAGCAGGGAAGGCGCCGACCAGGCGACTTCCGAATCCGCCCGCAAGCCGGTCCGGTCCGAACCGAAGTGACGCCTGTCCCCGGCCTTGCGCCGGGCCTCCAGGCGCGCGGACAGATCTTCCACCTGTTCGGCCGATAGCGCATTCTTCACGACGATGTAGCCGCGAAGATCAAAAAGGTATTTTTCTTCGTCGTTCATAGGCCCGCCAATGCCCTGCGCTGTGCGTGGCCGGATATTCTAGGGAATTGCGCAATGGTCTGGCCATTGCGACCATAAGGAAGCGCGGAGGCAAATATGCCATTTTTCTTGATCATAGTGTTGTCTCTGGTCCTTGCGACCTGGGCAAATGGAGAAGATTACGTGCCAGACGTTGATTCATTGCCGCAGGATGGCGTCCCGAAGGGCGTGGTGACCAAACACACGTGGGATGACAGTCGGATCTATCCCGACACGACCCACGATTACTGGGTCTATGTGCCCGCCCAATACACCGACGCCGAGCCCGCGTGCGTGATGGTCTTCCAGGACGGCCAGGCCTACGTCCACCTGGAAGGGCCCGTGAGGGCGCCGACCGTTTTCGACAACCTGATTCACAAGGGCGAAATGCCGGTGACCATCGGCATCTTCATCAATCCGGGCAGCAGCGAACACGTCGACGACCAGCGTAGCGCACAGTATGTTCCGCTCACCGACGCCTATGCCCGGTTCCTGCTCGAAGAAATCCTTCCGGAGGTCGGCAAGGACTACAACCTTGTCGACAACGCAGAGGGCCGAGCCATCGGCGGCATGAGCGACGGGGGCCTCGCTTCCTTCACGGCCGCGTGGGAACGCCCCGACGCCTTCAGCAAGGTCATCAGTCACATAGGCAGCTACACCCGGCTTCGCGGCGGGTCCGAGTATCCGTATCTCATTCGGCTGACCCGCGGAAATCCAAAACCCATACGGGTGTTCCTCCAGGATGGAATGAACGACCTGAACCTCGAGCAGGGAAACTGGACCCTCGCCAATCTCAGCATGGAGTCCGCGTTGTCGTTCGCGCGGTACGACTATCGTTTCGAGATGGGCGCCGGCGGGCACAACCTGGCCCACGGCGGCGCGATCTTTCCCGATACGCTGCGGTGGATCTGGCGCGATTATCCCGGAGTGAAAGGCGCGGACGCCGCACCGTCCCTGGACGCCGTCATCGGCCGGTGGGACGTCACCACCAACATCCTCGGTGAGGTCGGCAACAGCGTCCTGACCATTGCTGCGCAAGAGGACGTGCTTGTGGCAACGCTCGTCGACGCCCGGGACGGTGAGATCGAGGTCGCCGCCATCAGCTTTGATGACGGCATCCTGAGCTACGAGTACGAAGCTCCTGCATCCCAGATGAGTTGGGTGCAAGTCAAGGGCGACGATACATCGAGCAGGATGCTTTTAACCCGGTTGAGGGTGTCGGGAGACACGTTCAAGGGAGCAATGAGCGGCAAGGATAACGCTATCGACTACCCGGTATTCGGCAAACGGAGAAGCAAGGCGACCAAGGCGGATTGAGTAGCCAGGGGCGCGGACACTTGCGGCACACCACAGGAGACCGGAACACTCGGGTTCATTCGCAGTTACCCGCTTCGATCCCCTCGTGGAGCACGGCGTATTCCTCCTTGTTCTGACCTGCGTCAGCGAAGGTCACCAGCCGGAGCTCTTTCTCGATTCCATTCTGCGTGACCACCCGCGTGTAGACGGCGTCGCCCCACCAGCCCGATTCGGCAGTGCCGCCACCTGCTTCAACGGCCGTATCCGTGGCGAGAACCTGCGGCCCCCTGACGAAGGCGACCGCGTTGCTGGCCTTGTCGCCGTCGGGAACCCGGCGGATTTCAAGGGGGATCTTCACGCGCACCGTGTCCCCCGGCGACCAGACGCGCTCAATCTCGATCAGGCGGCCGCGCGAAGAAGGGGTGTGGGCCACTCCGTCAACTGTCGCCTCGAATCCCGGCGCCCAGGAGGGTGCGCGCAAGACGACCGAAAACCGGTCTGCCTGTTCCGGTTCCACCCGCACCTCAAGGGCGCCTGTTCGGGGATAGTCACCGCTGACATGCAGCGTGACTGTCCTGCGCCTCTCGCCGCTGCGGTAGGCCAGCACATGCCTGCCCGGAATGTACTGCAATAGCGCCGGCTTGCCGTTCAGAACGCCAGACGCGAAAGTCGGAATCATCGCGATGCCGCGGGGAATGCTGCTGGAGCAGCAGGATATCGCGGGGGTCAATTTGGCGTCGTGACCGTTGTAGTGCTTGCGTCCAAGCAGCGGCACGAAGTAGGTCACCTCTCCGGTACGCGGAGACTGCGCGGCGAGCAGCGCGTTGTACGTCGTGCGCTCGAGTTCGTCGGCGTAGCGCACTTCACCCGTCAGTTCGAGGAGGTGGCGCGTCAGTTGCAGCCAGGTCACCGTGACGCAGCCTTCTCCGGCCGCCACGCCCGGCGGCAGCCTGTCATCCGGCGTGAACTTCTCGTGGTAGCTGGCTGTTCCGGTGATGTAGAGACGCTTCGTCGCGATGTCGTCCCATGCATTCCTGCAGGCGGCGAGGTAACGCTCGTCGGGATCGACGCGGTACAACTCGAGTAGCCCCACCAGGTTCGACAGCATCTCGTAGGCCTTCCTGTTGGCGGTCCTGTAGACGTTCCCGTGTTCGAGCAGGCTCGTGAGAAGGTGACAGCCCTCCTCTTCGGACCTCCAGGTCTCGGGATCGCTTTCGTCTTCCCAGGCATCGATGATCGCGTGACAGAACTCGAGGTATCGCGGCTCTCCGGTCAGCCGGTAAAGAAGGGCCATGGGCTCAAGCACGCTGGTCGTGGCCATGCCCTGGTGCGAACTGGCAAGTCGCATGCTCCTTTTTTCTACAACGAAAAGTTCATACATCAGGTCCGCCGCGTGCCTGCTCGCCTCCAGCGCCGGTTCATGGTCGGTGGCCTGGTAGTAGGCGAGCAAGCCGATGAGGTTGTACTTGTGCGTCCAGACATCCCAGACCGGGCCGTCCCATCCGACCCCGTCTCCCTGGCCGAATTGGTCCGCCTCCTCGTACGTGCCCAGGTACCCATTCGGGAGTTGGGTGCCGATGAGCTTCGTGACGGTGGAGTCCAAGCGCGTCCGGAGCCGATCATCCCCTGTGAAACGCCACGCATGGGTTGCCGCGTGCAGGTACTTTCCGACGTGCTCCCCGGCCCACCACTGCTTGCCCGGTCGATTGAGGTACGGGTCGAGAATCATGTCCAGGTCCAACCGCAGCAGACGTTTCTCGACGTTGATTCTCATGCGGTCGCCAATCCAGCCCTCGTACCGGGTGCCCCCCGGGTCGGCTGGCTCGAAGGCTATCTCTACTTTTGTCGGGACAGCGGCCATCACTCGAGACCTCCCTTTGCGCCGCCCACGGAAAACGAAAACACTGTCGCCTCCCGGAACGCGAATTGCAGCCGGCCCCGCCTAGTCTTGATCGCGTCCAGGGCGTTCTCTTCCCGCCACCGCACCTCAGCATCCGACACGGTACTCGCCAGTGGCTGGCTTTCAGCCATCACCTCCCTCTCCTCGCCCAGGACACGCACCACGAGGCTGCCCCCTTCTGCAACATCCACCGAAACCCGGAGCGGAGCCTCCCCGTCAAAGATGGGCGTTGTCGTTACCGTCGCCAGCTCCGCCGCGTCCGACATCCTGTAGCCGGCGAACCCGTCCGGACGCAGCGTCGCCAGACAGAAGAACCCATTTCGCCAGCTAGTGTGAAGCCCGTCGCTCCCGCCGTAGTACAAACGGATTTCGTCCTCCAGGAAGACCGGACACGCCGCGGCGTACACGCAACCCCAGTCATACTCGCCTTCGTCTCCATTTGGGATGAAGGGGGTTCCGGGAGGCACTCGGTGCCATGTTTTCGTGTCCGGACTCCAGGTCAGTTCGGTCCACACACGGTCCGTATCCTGGTCGTGAATGGCGACGAGGCCGATATACACGCCGCCGTGAAAAAAGACCGGCATCGCATAGGGCTGTTGTTTCTCGTCCAACCCCTCCAACACGATCCGGGTCTTGTCCCAGTTCAGGAAATCGACGCTCGATGTCCACGCAACCTGGCGACCGAGCGGCTTGCTCCATTGGCGGGTTATGCCCACGTACCTTCCCAGCGTGGGCGCCCAGAAGGCGTTGTTGTGCGTATCGCCCGCGCTATTCGCTTCGGGACAGGCTATGGGAGGCGCCCAGTGGATACCGTCGGCGGAGAATGCAACGGAGAGGATCTCGGACTTGAGGATCGCCTTGTAGCGGCGAGTCGGGTCCGGGTCCTCAAGGTCTTTGAAAATCCCTGCGCCATGAGGACCCGCCTGAAGCGCCCAGGTGTCTCCGCCGCCTCGCCAGAGAATATTGTTGACCTTGCTTCCGTCGTATTCGACAAGCCCCAGGTCAGGTTTGATCCAGGTTAGACCGTCTTGCGAAGTGGCGTAGCAAATGGCCATTTCGCGGTTGCGAGGGGCTCGATATTTCACCTCTTCGCGCTGCTGGGGGCTCATCCCCTTCGACGAATTGTCGACGATAAACGGGCTGTACCAGCACTTGTACAAGCCCTCCTCGTCGTCGTGGATGACATTGGCGTAGAGATTGTCGAAGCGCATCTCCCATGGCTTGTCCTCGCCGAACAGGGGATTGCCGCTGTGCTTCCTGACAACCCCCAGCGTGAGTTCCGCGTTCTGCGCTTCTTCCACGGTGCGAGTATCGAGGAGGAGGTATCGCCGCTGCTCCGACCCGTGCGCTCGCGTTCTGTCCTTGTCCACTGTCTTTTCCTTCCGCGCTACGGCGTTGTGAAACTTCCGAAAAACGACCACATGACACTGTGGGTCGAAACGCCGTTCAGGTTTTCCGGCCACCAGTGCCCAACCGTTTCCAGTCGATAGTGTTCGATTCGCGCTCCCTGTTCGCACATATCGTGGACAACGTGCGTTTCACCGTCGGACTCGGTCCGGCTCTCGTTCTGACAGTTGTACCGGTCGCGCCAGAATTGCACCAGGCTCGGTATGTCCCGCATCGTCCCGACAGAGTCCCATGACTTCCAGTCCCACGTATCCCCGTACGCGATGATGCGATCCTCGACACCGTGAACGTGCATGATCGGAACGTTGCGTTCGGGATCACAGGATTTCGGCGAGACCGGCATGGTGCCGGCGAACGAGGCTATTGCCGCGAACCGGTCACTCATCTGGCACGCGAGTTCGTAGGAGAACATGGAGCCCAGCGAATAGCCGACCGCGTAGACCTCCGACGCATCGACCGGATGGCTGGATGCGATGTCATCGATCATCGCCTCGATGTAGTCGATGTCCTGGCGCGACTGGGCATCGGTGTTCAACTGCCACGCACCTTCGTTCGGCGGCACCAGCTTGCCGACCGGGAAGGCGAGGATGATCCCCTCCTGTTGCGCCAGTTCTTCCCATCTGTCCTGTTGCGGAAAGACCCAGCTTCCCGCGTCACCACCCATCAGGAACACCAGGAGTGACGCGGGGCCCTCCGGCGGATTCGTCGGCACGAACAGGTGGTATTTCCTGTCCACGCCGTTCACGGCGATCTCGTTGATCGGGTGGTGCTGTCTCCACTTCTCGTCACTGTTGCCCCAGTACGCAAGGGCGGCGGCGATGACGACACCCAGGATTATCAGCGCTTTCTTCATGCTATTGTCGTGGCCTGTGTTTTTGGTTCACACATCCTTACACCTCCCAATCGAAACTCCATCCGACACCGTCTGGCAGCATAGCGCATAGCGTCATAACGGCATGTCGGAATAGGGCGAAGACCCAGAGGGGGTCACGAGGTGGTCCAATTCGGGCGGTCCAATTCAGGGCGGTCCAATTCAGATTGACACTAGATGCCTCTACGGCTACGTTACCCGGAGCAACCACGCTTCGGCGTGTTCGCTGACCCTATTGTGGGCAGCAGACCCTATGGCCACCATCGGTGGCCATAGCTTTTTTGGGGAATCTTCTTTGCGGAATTATATGGTTGGCTACGCAAACCGCATGGCGGCTCCGAGGTCGTCAGGGTCGCAGTTCGCGAAGATGATGCTCGATTACTCGTAGCCTGTCTTTCACTTCCATCCCTTCCCTGATCGCCTTCGCCCAATATCCCGGCGCGCCGATGTTGGCAGCGTCGACAATCTCTTCGATGGTCCTTCCCTGTTCTTCGACGGCCACCAGTTCAGCGCTGTGTTTCCGTCCGAATTCTCCAAGCGCCTTGTCCCCATCCGAGTAGCCCGCGTCATACGTCGTGTCTAGTTCGCTGGCAAGTTCTTCAAAAGTCAAATTTTGTCGTCGTCGGCCAAATACTTGATATGGACACTCTAATTGCATCTATCCTAAGGGCTCTCGCCAAAATAGAATGTCCGATATGATCGGCGTTTGTTATGCTGTCGGCGATGGCTGGTTTGACGCAAGCGGCGGTGACGGAGGCGTTGCGGGGGAAGTACGCGGTGTTGGGGCCGCTGCTGGATGAGCGCACGCGTCGGCTGTGGGCGGCGGCGGAGGCGCGGGCCATCGGGCGTGGCGGCGTGACGCGCGTCGCCGAGGCGACGGGGATGTCGCGGGTCACGGTGCGCGCGGGGTTGCGGGAGCTGGACGCGGGGGCGGCGCCGGTGGGGGCCGCGCGGCAGCGCCGTCCGGGCGGCGGCCGCAAGACGCTGACGGCGCGGGACGCGGGCCTGGTGGACGCGCTGGAGCGGGAACTCGAGCCGGTGACGCGGGGCGACCCGACCGGCCCGTTGCGCTGGACCTGCAGCAGCGCGGCGCGGTTGGCGCGACGGTTGCGGGACGCGGGGCATCCGGTCAGCGAGCGCACGGTGAATCGCCTGCTGCACGAACTGGGCTACAGCCTGCAGGCCAACCGCAAGACGCTCGAAGGACGCCAGCATCCGGACCGCGACGCGCAGTTCCGGCGCATCGACCGACGCGTGCGGGCGTTCCAGCGCCTGGGGCAGCCGGTGGTGTCGGTGGACACGAAGAAGAAGGAGCTGGTCGGCCCGTACCGCAACGGCGGCAGGGAATGGCGTCCGAAGGGACGCCCCGAGGAGGTGAAGGTGCATGACTTCATCGACCGGGACCTCGGCAAGGCGATTCCGTACGGGGTGTACGACCTGACGGCCAACGCCGGCTGGGTGGGCGTCGGCGTGGACCACGACACCTCGGAGTTCGCGGTGGCGACGCTGCGGCGCTGGTGGCGGCAGATGGGTCGCCACGCCTACCCGGAGGCCCGCCGCCTGCTGGTCACGGCGGACGGCGGCGGTTCCAACGGCAGCCGTTCGCGCCTGTGGAAGTACGAGCTGCAGCAGCTGGCCGACACCCTCGGGCTGCGCATCTCGGTGTGTCACTTCCCGCCGGGCACCAGCAAGTGGAACAAGATCGAGCATCGCATGTTCTGCCACATCACCCAGAACTGGCGCGGCCGGCCGCTGGTGAGCCACGAGGTCGTGGTCAACCTGATCGGCGCAACGACCACCAGGGAGGGCCTGGCGATCCGCTCCGAACTCGACGAAGGCCAATACCCGACCGGCCGCCAGATCACCGACGCGCAGATGAACAACCTCGCCATCAAGCGCGACCCCTTCCATGGCGAGTGGAACTACAGCCTCTTGCCAAACACCATGAACGGATAGATTAATTTGGCGAGCTTCCTAAGTGTTGTTCTATCCATCGCTTTTCTTGGATGGCTCGTTTCCCCTAGCGGCGAACCAGTAAGTCACGATGCCTGTCGCGATGGGGAGTATTGACAGGAACAAGTCCTTTCCGGCGGCGACATTGGGAGCCAAAACTGCCAAGGTTCCGCTGGCTTCGGTGGCAACGTTCACGGTGTTCGCGCTGAAAACCATCCATGCGGCGACAGGACCGAGAATGAAGAGGTACAGCGCGGCTATGTACGTGACCCAGACGCGAACCAAGCTTCGCCGTAGCTCTTTCCTTTCTTTGGCGGTGTAGCCATTCTTTGAGCGGAAGTCGAACCACTTCCTTACTCGAACTGATTTTTCTTGATCGCTCATGATGCTGTGCCATTTGCTTCCCGAACGCAGTTTGCAGGGTCGCAAACCGGCGGTCGAGCGTCAAATTCGAAACGCTCTCACCTGTTACCACGCCCTAAATGCTCGGCATGGACGCCGCCAAGCCAGACCGCTCCATCCTGATTCCCCGCGCCGTCGACGACCGGATGGTCTGCCCGATCTGCCGCGACAGGTGGCGCGAGCGCGACACGCGCTGGCAACTCAACGGCAGGGCCGTATGCCTTGTGTGCGCGGACAGGCTGGCGAAGGGGACGTTCGGACTGCGTTGATGGCGTCGGCGGTGGTAGGCTACCAGGGATTCGGGAGGACCAAAGACTTACTTACTTACGCAAAGCTATACGATTGGCCCAGTCCCTGGAACACGGAGCGCGTAAAGCGGTGGATAGATGCAGCGTTCAAACGCCGGAGCGAGTACAGTCCTGACAACAGGCGCAGGCAATTCGGACGAAACCGCTCAGGATCCTGCTACTCGGGCTGGTCGGATTGACGCTGGCGCGGCGAAGCGCGCAATCGATCACGGACAAGTTGGACGGACGGCGCTACGACCCCAAAACGCGCTTTCCGCGTCAGTGTGCTTCCGCCCTGAGTATGGTTACCGTCGACCTCGACCGTCAGGAAACCCCGATCCCTTAAGCGACGAGCGCGCCGCAAGACGGGTAGCCGCCCACCCGACGCACCGATAGGCGAACACGGCCGAAGTTGCCGTCACGGCCCATGCTCGGTGCGTGCTCGCCACGGTGACACACTAAGGCCCGTTTGCTACCGTCCCCGCCCCATAGGCAGCGTTTCATGCCGTGCGTCACTCGGCGGCTTCCTTCGCCACCTAGAACGTCGAAGTACCCGGCCCGTTGCGACCCAATGCCCAAGAGTCAATCACCCAATCTCCCGTCCGCCGCCAACGCGTCGGCGTCATGGACCCTTCGCGACATCCGAGTCGCTCCGTCACGCACGCTCAGGGCTACCCCCGTCTTCGACACGTACTGGCGCTTCGCGGCGGAACGCCAGCGGCTATTCCTGCGCCGCGTCTACGGTTACCCCCCACCCTGGACGGACGACCTGGTCCTGCTTCGCCACCGCTTCACCAACGCCTACCGCGCATCCGACCGGGTGAGCCAGTACT
Organism: Pseudomonadales bacterium; assembly: GCA_963668365.1. Taxonomy (GTDB): domain Bacteria; phylum Pseudomonadota; class Gammaproteobacteria; order Pseudomonadales; family Azotimanducaceae; genus VXNE01. The sequence goes on along the minus strand of OY764266.1, from coordinate 429,719 downwards.
TGATCCGGCATGTCTTGTACGCGGGCGAGCAAACTCCCTGCGAGATATTCTTCCGCGCGATGCTGTTCAAGCTCTTCAACCGAATCGATACCTGGAACGCGTTGGTTTCCCGGTTGGGACGGCCGACCGCAGCGACCTACCGGCCTGACGACTATGCTCGCCTTCTCGACGAAATGCTCAAGAACGGCTCAAGGGTGTACTCGGCAGCCTACATTATGCCCAGCCCGAAACTCGGCCACGCCAGGAAGCACCGTAACCACCTGTATCTGCTGGACCGGATGCTAATCGACGATGCACCCCGACGAATCGCCGACGCCGATAGCCTCGCGTCCGTCTTTGCGATCCTGAAACAGTACCCTTCCATCGGTCCATTTCTCGCTTTTCAGTTCGCCATCGACCTCAACTACAGTGCGTTTCTGGACTTCTCCGAGATGGACTTCATCGTGGCCGGACCGGGTGCCCGGGACGGTATCCGCCGGTGCTTTGCCGACACGTCGGGGTTGAGCGACGCCGACGTGATCCGTGCGGTCAGCGACCTGTGCGAGGACGAATTCTCACGCCAGGACATCCACTTCCCGGATCTTTGGGGACGCGCCCTACAACTCATCGACCTGCAGAATCTCTTCTGCGAAGTCGACAAGTACGCGCGGATCGTCCATCCCTCGTCTCCCGGCGCTTCCAAGAGAACACGCATCAAACAAAAGTACCAACCCTCGGGCAATCCGCTTCCGCAGTGGTATCCCCCGAAGTGGAGCCTAAACCTGCCCGCCTCGTTGAGCGCGTGACCAGCACTGGTTTCCGCGTCGGCTCAGCCGTCTAACAACCCCACCTTGAACACCAAGGACGAGCTGTTCAGATCGCCGACCACACACCCGCCGCCGTTCCTCGCCAACTCCCGCCAGACCGCGAAACCGGAGAGCAGGGCCCTGTCCCACTCCCATGCCGAGCGGTCACCAACCTCGAGCTTGCGGGTCATCCTCGCGATGTGCCGAAGCAACTGCTGGCCGACCGTGGTAGCGCCGTCGAGGAAAGCATGCTCCTCCGCGTAGATATAGGCCGCCGCCACGATCGCCTCCTCCACGACCTGAGCACGCCCACCATCCTCGGCGTCATCTATCGCTTCCGGCACCCGATGGACCAGCCGCCGGCCCTTCCTCAATAGCTTTCGAAGCACGGGCGACCAGCCCAGGTAAGCCGCGAACGCGAGGTGGATCACGTCGTGGAATCGGTACCCGTCGTCCTCATAGGCGTTGTCGCGGAGCGGGTCACCCGTCGGTGTTCCCGACGACGCCTCCACCATCCTCACTCTCGTCGCGCCGTCGACTCTTTCCTCCTCGAACCGATACTCGAACCGGCGAGGTAGCTGCCGATCCGCTTCCTGACCGTCGTCGTAGTAACGAACGGGGCCCTCGGGGCCCAACCACCGACCCCGCACCTTCCACAAATTCGCGGCAGCTATCTCCTCCAGTCCAAGCTCGAACTTATCGGCGACATTCGCCACGTACCAGAGCACGTCGCCTAGCTCCTCGGCCACCTCGTCACGGAAACTCCGATGGATCTCGCCATCGCGCAGGAGCTTCTTGTACTCGGATAGCAGCGCACCCATCTCGCCGACCATGCCCAATAGAGGTATGACTTCTTCCCTTTCCGGCTCCCTTGGACTGCTGGTCCTGCTGCCCTTGGGATTCAGGTCGGTTTCCCTTGCTCGGGCTTGGTACTCGCCTAGCTCCACGCTATCGCCTCTCAGCCCTTCGACGGACCCAGTCCCACGGCTTTCCTTGATAGCCCTGGCCACGTCGGACGCCGAGCCATGCCTCGAAGCTCGCAATCACTTCCTCGTCCCGCACCCGCTGGTAGTTCCGACGCGCACGATGGAGGTCCATACTCCCGCCCGGCAGGAATCTCTTTGGTAGCTTTGGCCCTTCACCTCCATAGTACACGTAGTCCTCACTCACGAGGATTCGCTCCACACCGGTGTCCCGCTTGATGTGATGCGCGTTCGGCCGTCCGTCCTGCTCCGTGTGGTATGAGTCGAGCTGCCTCCACTCGCCATGCCCGATTGGTTCGTAGATGTTGTCACCTGAAGCTGTAACCCAGTTGTGGTACATGTTTGGTTTCTTCCCCTCGAACCTCGAATCACACCAGTACTGAGTTGTTGTGAGAATCTCGGTGACTCGCATCGCGTAGACCAAGTGCCCTTCGCGCCGCACCGGCGCACCGCTGCTGGCCGTTCCGACCACCCAGTCGCCTAGGCTTGCGTGTGCACGGATGCCGGGCTTGCAGGTTGCGAGCGTGCAGTAGCCGTGGAACGGGTTCGGCGCGAACGCGCTGTCGAATCGTACAACATAGGAAAACAGGCTCCCCGGCATCCGATCATCCGCACGGATGCCTCGTGATCGGCGTGGCTCCGTTCATCGAAGATCCGTCCGCATTGCTCTTGCCCCGATAGTTGCCGTTGATCGCGTCGATGATATTCTCGCTGTTCCAGCCTACGATGGCGTTGTGATACTCCTCTAACGCCTCTGGAAGTTCGCAACCTCGCGAACCCCTCTCCCACACGCCGACGATGGTCTTGCCATGCCTGAATGCGTACTCGATCTCCCAGTTCACGTAGTCACTCTGCTTGGTCTTGGGCGTCAGGTACACGACCATCGTGCTGCACGCGTCGATCCGCGGCGCCAGGATCTCGTATTTGATGTAGTGCTCCGCCTTCGCGTTGTTCTCCTTGTCCGACGTGATCGAGTAATCACGCACATCCATCCCGTTGCTCGTCAACAGATCCTTGAAATCGCCCAGACCCGCATCGTCTCGGTGAATATGGCTGATGAACACGTTTCGCAATTCAGTTGTCATAGTTACTCTGAGAAACCCCAATATGACTACCCGCACAGCCGCCACGGTCCAATCCCGAGGCCGCATTCTCCAACCTCGAATCGCTATCTCCGTGGCTTACCTGCATTCCGCTCAATGCCGCCAGCCAAACCGCGCACATGGCGAGGAACAGGACCGGCATCACGGCACCGCTCCACTTGCGTCTAACGAATCCGCCCTTGTTAAACTGCTGTTCTTCCCGTTCGAAGAAACTGAACGGCAATTTCTCCTCCAACTCCAGCAGCACGGAGTGCTTGGCCGAAAGCCTACCCGTCATTGAGTGCAGGGATATCAGCCAGCATAGGGACACCACCATACCCAGGACTGGCAACATCCACATCACCTCCGCCCCCGGTGCCACCCGCTGGATCAGCACCGATGCCGCAATGATCGTCGACACCATCCCCGTGTAGAGCTTGTTCAGCCCTTCCCTCGACGCGGCCGCCTGTTCCGCGAGTTCCGCATGGAGCTTGTAGATCTCCAGCAGGTCGGTCGCCTTGCTTGCGTCGTTCATCGTTCCAGCATGAGGTCTTCGTAACCCCCCCTTCCGCGTCAACCTCGCCATGCTCCTATTTTTCGTCGCAGCTTCGTTTTGCCGGTATTCCTCGCGGATGCCGCGCCGCCCCCGGTCGGGTCGTTCCGGCCAGGGCACAATCCGAAGGGCCACGCATCATAAGTGACCGCTGCCGTCTGTCAACGACAGAGTGCGCACTGGTGTACCCGTGTACTCGTCCCTGCGAATCTCACGCGCTAGTCCGGCGGGGATTGGCGATCCCTCCGGGCCGGGGCTGACCTGCACGCAACGAGTGTCGGCAAGCTGGCGCTCGACCCAAGGGAGCTTCCATCCCGGTCTCAGGCACAACCCGTCGATGGGCGCCGGATCAACGCCGCAGCCATCGCGCCAGCCAACAACCGCTCCACGCAACAATCACGCAGTACAATAGTGTGGAGTCAGCTATCGGACTTCGCGAGTCGCAAAGGCTGACACCGTCCAGCGATCACGCACGGACGACGAGCCATCTTGCGAAACGAGTGACTTCGGCACCAGAAGCGGGCAACCGGACATGGGGACCCCATGCCAACAACGAGACACAAGGTATTCCTTAGCTTCCACGATGAGTTGGACGGGAAATACCGGCGCATCTTCCAGCAGAATCTCCGGCAGGACATCGTCGACAAGTCGGTCAACGACGGCGACATCGACTCGAAGCTCGCGGTCGATACCGTCAGGTCCTACATCCGCGACCGCTTCATCGCCGATGCGACGGTGACCGTGGTGCTCGTCGGTCAATGCACATGGCAGCGCAAGCACGTTGACTGGGAGATCGGGTCGAGTCTGCGCCAAACGCGCAACAACCCCCGATGCGGTCTGCTCGGCATCCTCCTGCCGACGCATCCCGACTTCCGCAGCCGGACGTTCCGGAAATCCCTGGTGCCGCCGAGACTCGCGGACAACGCCGGATTCAGTGGCGCCTTCGCCGAGATTCATAGCTGGCCACAACCATGGATCAGTGACACGATCAGCAGCTGGATTCACGCAGCGTTCGAGCGCCGACGCCGGGTTACCCCGAACAACGCGCGGCCCCAGTTTGCGCGGAACCGGTCCGGCCGGTGCAGCGACGGCTGGTCGGATTAGGTGTGTCCACGAGCGATGCCCACGGTTGCAGGACCGGACCTCGTAGACACGCCGGCACCATAATTGTTCCGGGAGAAACCGCCTAGATGCCCGGCCGCACCCCCTTGCAGATCGTCGTCAACCGGCCCAGCGGCGACCGGCGCACGGACGTCATACGTCGACACGTTGCGGCTCGCGTTTGAGGGCAGCGCCGATGCGGCGGGATCGCCCAGCGCCTATCTCGACGACGCCGTCGACCTCGGGATCCGCGTCCTCGAGCCCGCACCGTCACTTAGCCAGGCCGAGGTCGTCAACCTCCTCAGTGGAGCGGAACACACCGTCTTGATGGTGATCGGTGACGCGCTGATCCCGGAGCTCGGCGAGCGGATCCCGCAAGACCAAGTGGTGCAAGTCGACGCGCCACCCGAGCCACCTCAAGACCCGGCTTTGCAGGGCGATCGCCCCGCGGTGGAGCTTGCGTTCGCACCCGTCGTGGCAACGCTACGGGCGATGGCACAGGCGAGGCGCGTTCTCGCCGCAGCCATGCACGCGAACGAGAACCTGGACCAGGCCTCATTGCTGAGATTCTTTATCAGCCACGCCAAAACTGACGGGCTACCGATGGCCAAGTCTCTCATCGGTGTTCTCCGTCAACTTCAGGAGGCGGCCGGAGACGCTGCCGGCTTCGAGTACTTCTACGACGCGGAACACATACCGGAGCACGGCTTCTGGGCGGAGGTCCTGAATGCTGCGGCGGAGCGGTCGATACTTCTCGCGCTGCGCTCGGAAGCGTACGAGAGCCGCGACTGGTGTCGGCGCGAGTTCCTGCGTGCGGAGTCCAACGGCATGCCAATCCTGGCCGTGGATCTGCGCAAGGCGCAGTACTACGATAGCGCCTTGCTCCCGTTCGACGCAGTCCCGAACGTGCGCGTGCATGACGGCAACCTGATCAGGGTCGTGCTGCACGCCATGGCCGCACACCTGCGGGCTCTGCGCGTTCATTACCAGTGGCCCGACGTGAAGGTCCTACCGCATCGACCCTCCGTTTACTCGCTGGCCGGGCATGTGCGCGGCGGAGCGGGCGTCATCGTCTATCCCGGCCCGAGGCTCCCCCGAGCGTACCGCATCGCGGTCGCGCCGATATTGAACTCGGTAGCTCCGGCTGCGACACTCAAGACCTACGACGAACTGCCGTAAAGACTATGTGGTCGGTGAACATCTCCGTTTCCCCGAGCGAAGATGCCGCTCGCCTCGGCTACGACAATCGTCAGATCAACCGGATTGTGATCCGGATGGCGCAGTACTTTCTTGATCGCGACATGCGCGTGATCTTTGGCCACGACTGGCGCGAGGATGGCGTCATGCGCGCCGTTGCGGATTTCGCGGGCGCGGTCGCCGCAGGCGCGGCACAGGAAGAAGCAACCGAAGCCGAGCCGCGAATGCTCAACGTCGTACCCGCCACCCGGGCATCACTAAGCAACGCCGCTATCGAGGCCGTGCGCGACAGCGGCGGCATTCTCAAGGTGATCCCCTTTCGCGAGCGAGCCCGCAGTGTCGCCGATCAGGCTGGCATCGGACACCCTGGTCCCGACGCGAACCCGCAGCAGGTACGCATGTGGGAACTCACGGCGCTCCGACATTGGATGACCAAGCGGCTTAGTCCCGGCTGCCGAATCTGCCTCGGTGGCAAGTTGCACGACTTCCAAGGCCAGGAGCCAGGCGTGTTGCAGGAGGCGAGACTTGCCCTCGACCACCACAAGCCCCTCTACCTCATGGGCGGATTCGGCGGCGCAGCCAGGGCCTTCGGATCCGAGCCTGAGTCGCGCGCCCAATACGATGACGCGTGGAACGGACTGAACAACGAAGACAAGCACATCTTGTTCACGACCACGGACATCGAGCACGCGATTCGTCTGATCTCTCACGGAATCGCCGCATGCGAGGAGGAATACTCCCATGTTAGTTGACCTCCGACCCCAAGAAGCCACATGAGCGTAGTGGCACAACGCGAACGCCTTGTTCACGTTGGCCCGCTCTCGAAACGGTCCCTCGTTACTAACCGGCTAATCCACTAGATTAGACCGTCGGCGGAATTCCCTCGACTTGTGCCAAGTCAGGTAGCGCTGGTGCCGCCGATGCAGCCCATCGACCGAGAGCCCCTCGTCCAACCCAAGGGCCGACCGCGCTCCCACTGACAGAGCATCCGATACGAGCACAGCCCCATCCTCCGCAAGAGTAATGAACCCAGCATCAAACGCCGCGTCCAAGTGCGGGGCCAACAGCAACCCGTTGAATACGTCGAGGCGCTCTGCGTCGGTGCCACAGTCGGCCCAGCGCTTGATGTGGCTGGCGCACAGGAGTTCGGGTACGTCCAAGCCGGTGATCACGCAACGGCCGTCCCAGTACTCCAAGAGTCCACGGCGGAAGATGTCCTGGCCGACTCGCTGGACGACCATGCGCTCGGTTTCCGTGGACCGCGGCAGGTTCGCGGTCTCGGTCTCGAAGGCATGAAGTAGGGCGTCGGGCAGTGTGCGAGAGAGCTGGAAGGCGCGGCGGAGCAGACGATGGAGGGTGGCCATGTCGTCGACGGCGAGTGCGCCGGCGGCGCTGGTCGGGAGGAGGTCCGTGGAGGCGGTGCCGAGGGTAGCCAAGCCGTCGAGGACATCCGCCCGCGATACGGCCGCGAGAACACGGGACTCATCCAGGACCGTGAGCCAGATGTGCATCGAGGTCTGGCTGCTGCCGAAGGAAAGCCAGTCGGCCCGGTGGACCAGTTCGAGGTCAAAGCCGTTGTCGGTCGCGGCTTTCTCCAGACGGGTGATCGTAACCGCTGTTAGCATCAGCGGCCTAAACCCAGAGCATCCCTCAACAATGCAACGCGGACACTCACGAAGGCGGGACGGGGATCTCGGTCGAGGAGTTGGGCCGCCCGCCCTTCGCGCTGATCCTCAGTTGCATCTCCGTCCGTTAGGTCACTCTTCAAGCGCTCATACTCGTGGTCAATCTCAGCCGCCCGTGCGGCGATCAGCGCTCGGTCGTTTAGGTTGACGATGCCCGGCTGATCGCCCATTTCATCCGCAGGAGCACCTATCGCCAACTCTAGCACCCGAAGAGTGGCACTCGGCAAGGCGACGTCGGATCGGACGTACATCTCGCCAAGGCTGGTGAAACCAACGGCGTCCTCGTACTGGAAATCCACCGGCCAAGGCAAGTGGGGGTCGTCGTCATTCAACTGAAGTGGGCGATCGCCCTTGGCCGAGTCACAGGTTTCGGGTGACGGGCAAGACAGATAGAGGTTCTCCCATCGGAGGGCGAGCCCGGGCTTCAGACTCAGCGGGTGCCAGTGGTCGACCCGAGGTGCCGGGTAACCCTCGGTAATCCTTCTTTCACAATAGACACAGAGAGAGCGTTGATCCCGGTACATCTCGGCACGGAGCTTTCTCTTTTCCAAGCCATCAAATTCCGAACGGGCAAAGGACACCGGGTTTCTGGCCTCCGGCAACTCCTCCAAGTACGCGGCCTCGGCTTCATTGAGGGTTGCCGACTCTTGGCCTGCCGGACGCACATCTCTTGGGGGGTACGACTTCGAAACACCACGCACCTTATGGCTCCAGATCCAAGAACGCCTTGGCGCGAATCAAGGCGGGGTCGAGGTCGCCCCAACGAGCAAGCAGCCTCCTGTACTGTTCTTCGGCTTCTTCGCGGCGACCTTGGTCGATAAGGTCGTGGAGCATCCGCAATCGGCGAGTGCCCTGCGGGTCGCGATCATCCGTGCGCATGTGTTCGCGGAGAATCGCGTTCGTGTCCCTGCCCTCGACGAACACGGGGGAATCCTGAAGCCGACCGTCAACGAGGCGGCGCACTTGGCGGTTCTCAGCGCTGCTCAGCACCTGTGGCGAGTGCGTCGAGACGACGAACTGTAGTCTTGGGAACGCTTTGCGAAGGTGCGGTAGTGCGACGCGCTGCCATCGTGGATGGAGGTGCAGGTCGATCTCGTCAATGAGAACCACGCCCTCCACGCGTTCGGGTGCTTCGGCGCCATCGAATTCGTTAAGCATGACAGCGCGACGGGCGATGTCGGCTACCAGTGCGATGAACACATGGTAGCCGTCCGACAGTTCCGACCAAGACGCTACTCGCCCGTTCTCGAAGCGCACCATCGGGCCTTGCTCGACGGGATCGTACCAAGCGCTCTTGACGCCAGGTGTCACCTGGACCGTGACCTCCATCACGGCCTGATGGAAGAACCGCTCCGGTTCTCGCTGCTGTCTCCGGACCACGTCTCCAAGGATCTCGTCCTGAAACCATTGGAGCAGTGGAGCCTCATCCAGATTCGGGTCGAGCGACGAGTGGTACCCTTCCCACCGGTCTCCCGACCGCTCGATCTTGCGACGCCGGCCCCGCTGGCGCCCGAGGCGATCAACGCCATACCACGCGAACAACGGCCACCGGTCTCCCGGAGTTCGAACTCGTTCGATGGCCTCAAGGATTGGTCGGGACCGACTTGTCCGCCGTCCGGACGAAGACCGAACCGCCGTCGACCAAGTGATGGACTGCACCTCGTCTACGCTAGCGGTCCACTGGACGTCGCACGGACCCGCAGGCTCGCGTCGCCCTTTCTCGTCAAGTGTGCGCATCCTAGGATCACGCCGAACATCAATCTTTAGTGTGTTCGACGCACCTCGCTGGAAGACCGCAAGGCCCATGGCGAGAGACGTGAGCAACGCTGTCTTGCCGCCGCCATTCTCTGCAAATAAGACCGTGGCGTCTTCTTCAAGTGTGAGTCGAAACTCGTCGAAGCAACGGTAGTTCTCGAGGCGGATTTCGCGAAGCTGGAAGCGGCTCACTGTGCTCTCCTGGGTGTTCCGAGCGGCGACCGGTATGTCGTTCCCGTTTCGGATGCCGCCGTCAACGCATCATACGACTCCAACACTAGACGCTTCGTCCGGTACTCGCCGTACTCACGCTGCTCTGCCCGTTCTAAGACGGGGAACGTGTCAAGAATATAGTCCGCGTCATCCCGCGAGATGCCGTACAGTCGGAAAAAGGCCGCATCGATCTCACACCGGAGCTGAAGGCGACGCTCCGGATTCCAGATGAATGGCGCGCCGTCGTCGCCGCAGTCCTCCGCGAACGGCTTAAGGTTCCACGCGGTATAGGTGAGTTCAAGGACACGCGGGAGGAGCCAGTCCCGAATTCGAATCGAGGGTGTCCAAGGCGCAGGCACGGCGTACGCCTCCGGGGGGAGCGCAGGAAGCTGGCGCATGGTGAAGTACTTGAGGTGAACTCCACCGACCTTCTGCCTTGTACAATAGTCGAACGGCATGCTCGAAAGGTTCGCATATAGATTCGTCACAACCTGCGGATCGGAAGACGGCATCATGAGTAAGAACGTGTCGCCCACGGCACTCCTAGGAATGATGCACGCGATGACGGTCCTGATTTTCTCCGCACCAGTGATGTCGCGCCAACCGAGTAGCCATTCCCTGTCCCAGATGTCGTCCAACCTCGCCGCCACCTCGTCCTCGTGGACCCAGTACCGAGACAGCGTCGTCCGCTCTGGATCAGCATGAGCGGCAGGGCTCAGTTCAGGAAGCTTCCCCTGGCTTGCCTGAGCCCTACTCTGGACCTCGTACGATCCAAATCGATGGTCGAATTGGTGGATCATCTTGGCCTCGAACAACGGCAACATCGCGTCTCCGTCCCGTTCAAACTTGTCTCCGTCCAGCGTCCAGCCAGCCGACGCTAAATCGGCCCGCGTGCGGAAGAAGCCGGAGTCGTTGGCCATGTGGAACATACTCAGGAATCTTAAACCCCATCGATTTCCATCAGGGTCGTTCTCTTGCCACAGCACGCCCGCATGCCGGTACATCGTCAAGTTGATGTTGGCGTCGCGACGCGACCTAAACGTGGGACAGGTACGCGTGTTCGGGTTGAGAGCAGCGAAGTCCGCAGGAGTCAACTCAAAGTGTCGTTGGCGGTCGCCGAGATCAACCGCTCGTCTCGCATAGAACACGAGATCCGCCTGACCAGACTCCCTGATCGTGAGCAGCACGAACCGATACGCATGGTGGAGACCCTTGAAAACAAGACTCTCGTTCTCGAAGTGATGCACACTGGCAAGGAAGCTACCGTCAAGAAGGGCTTGGAAGTACTCCTTTGTGGTGTCGTCGGTGACGATCCCTCCGGGAACGATGAAGCCCGCACATCCGTGAGGCGCCAAGACTCTCCAATTGTGCTCGGCAAACAACGCGTAGGTGTTGATGTCCCCCTTCCCGCAAAGCGGGTAGCGCCCGGATTGCCGTACGAAATGGCTCTGTCCCTGTGCGATGCGCGTTGCGCGGGTCCACTCCTGCCAGAGAGCCGGGTTCGTGGCTGGAAGCGCCGCAATCAGCTTCTTTCGTTCCGCGGCGTTCCGCGCCTTCGCGATGGACGGCTCGCGCTTGGCGAAGAACTCCCGTTCTTGGAGTTTGACCCGCTCCCACGGGGGGTTGCCCATCACGACATCGAAGCCACCTCGCGCGAAGACGTCCGGAAACGCCAGTTCCCAGTGGAATAGGCCGTAGTCCTCAACGATTCGCCGCGTGGCATCCAGGAACGTTGAGGACGGCGGCGCCAGCCTGTCGCGGAGCGCAAGCCAAGCGTCCGTCGTGGGTGCTGCCTCGAAGACCGCACCATGTTCGCCCTTCGGCCACAGGAAGGCGGCACACCACGCGTCAGCCACGAGCTTCTCCCGCTCGTAGGCCCTCGAGGCCAGGAGCGCCTTCCACTGTCGCTGTTTCTCCGCCAACGAGTCAACATCGGTGTCTGCGACCTCCTCCACCGCCCGCATTGCTTCGCCCACACCATCCGTCTCGTCGCGTACCTCGAACGGTAGGAGTGTCTGGCCAGCGACCTCCACTCGGTTCCGCCGCTTGAGCGCGTTGGTGAGCTTCCTGTCGTCTCCTTCAAGGACCGCCCATGCCGCGTCCGGAACTCGGTCGCCCATCAACGCACGGTTCGTGCCGATGAGCGAATTGCCGCAGCGGATGTGGCTCTCCAAGAACGTCAACGGCAACCCTGGATCGACCGACTCCATCCAGAGGCCCACTTTGCAGATTTCCACCGCCAGCGGGTTCGCGTCCACGCCATAGATGGATCGGCGGACCACGTCGCGAAGCGCAGACTGGTAATCCTCCGGCGTGGGGGTGCCTCCCGCCCGGAGCCGGGCGACGCGGTCGGCGAGCCGTCGTGCCGCCGCAAGCAGGAAGTGCCCTGAGCCGCACGCCGGGTCGACGATGGCGAGGTCCAACAGTGCATCGACGGGCCGCTCGGGATGGGCGTCGACCGTGCGGTCGATGACTGGGTCGAGCGCGCTGTCTAGGAGAACCTGTACCAGTTCGTCCGGCGTGTAGTAGCTGCCTGTCGTCTTCCGTGCATGGCCGAGGCTCTCGTCCGCGCTCGCGAAGGAGAAGGAATGTCCGTTTCCCGTGATCTGCGGGACTAACTCGAGCAGGCCCTCGTAGACGTAGCCAAGTTCGTCCGGCCCCATGTCTCGCCAGTTCACGCGCACGAGCCCGGCGGGTTCGCGCAGCCAAGCGAGTTGGAACAAGGCACCGAGGAGCGCGCGGTTCTCCAGCTTCGCCGGATTGAGTTCTGGACACTCCTCCGATGCGAATAGCCCGGCCAGGGCGGGGAGTCCCAGCTGTGGTTCCCCACCCGCAAGTCCTCGCAAGACGATCCTGAAGCCCTCCCAGAGATCGCCTTGGCGGTCGTGGGCGCTACGGCGGACGGCCCGGTCGCGGAGGCGACGGAGTCCGTATCCGTCGGCATAGAGCTCGCGTGTAGATTTGGAGACGCGGTTCGGGTGCAGCAGGTCCCGTTCTTCGACCGTGAGCAGGAAGACGAGCCGGTAGACAAGGCGCAGGAGCTGCCCAAAGAACCGCTCCGTGGTCAGATCCCCATTGCGCAGCGCCGAGCGAAGCTCGTTGTTCGCGGTGTGAGACAGGAACCCCTGCCCGAGGATCTCGAGTGCCTGCTGGAAACCGCCACTCAGCTTGTCTCGCGCCCGCGTGCCTTCCTCCCGGCTGGCTTCCCGCCACGCCTCGAGCGGGCAAGCTTCCGGAGGGTCTTCGGCGCGACCGAAGCGGGATTCGTGCGTGAGGAGCCACAGCGCGGCGAAATCAGGATACAGATCCTCCGTGAACATCCTGCCAAGGTCGGCCTCAATCCATGCCGGTCGCGTGAGGCTCGCGTTATCCCGCGCGATCCGCAGCGTCAGTCCATCCGTCGCGAGGCCCCATAATGCAGCACCAGACACGTTCAGCGTCTCCTGCAAAAGGCCGAAAGCGCTCCGGCTGCGTTCGTCTCCGAGCTCGCGCAAGGGGGCGTCCAAACCCGCTCCCAACGGGGCCACTACGACGGGGACCCGATCACCAAGAGCGAAGAACCGGACTGGATACACCCCGTCGTCGAATAACCTCGGTTCCGCCCGGGCAAGGGATGCGAAACACAAGGCGTCGCGAAGGAACGTCTCGACGAAGCGCTCCGCAAGCGCGGAGTGATCGCCCGCTCCAGCCCGACCCGTCTCCATCGCTCGGTAACATGCTTGGGCAATTCGCCAACTTCGGGATATCTCGTCGCGGATGTAGAGGCCGCTCGGAATCCGATAGTCGCCCGGCTCCTGCGCATTGGCTTGGAGCTGGGCCACCTTGCCGAGCCACTCGGCCCCAAGCAGCCCCCCCTTAATCGACAGCGACTCGAAAGCGATGCGGGCCTCGCCCGGCTGGCTTCGTCGAGGCGCCATGTTCAGTCCACCCTGGGCAAGAGCACGTAGAGGCCGATAACGTCGGGGCGCTGCAGGGCCTGGACCGACGTGCTGCCGGTCGCTCTGCTGGCTTCACGAACCCGCAGATGGTCCTCTAGCAGGGCGCTCGCTCGTGCCGACGTAAACGCTTCGAGATCTGACCCGCGTTCCTGAAGCAGCTCGAGGGCTCGCACGGCCTCGCGCTCGCGCACATGCTCTGGGGGGTCTCCCACTGGAGGAAGTTCGAGCACCGCAAGCGCTTCGGATCCAGAGATTGGCGCTTGGGTGAGCGGGGCCACCCAGGCCAACGCCGCTGCCTCCTCCACCATCAATGTCGTGTCTCGATGCTGCCGGCGGGACAAGAGTTGGTGGCGGAGACGGAGCAGCGCGACCGTCGTCCGGCTATGGACCCCTTCCGAAATCCAGCAACCCACGCGCCCAAGCACCGATGGATCGGTGGTCGACGCATCGTTTTCGTCCTCCGCCAGCGTCCGGCTGAGCAAGGTGTCTGCTAGTACTGCGATGAGCGGATGGCTGCGCTGTATGGGACGGCAGCCCGGTGCCGACGGGTAAGCGAAGTCGACGGCTACCGTGCCCGTGATGTCCTCCGTCTCCAGGCGCTCGCGCACGGCTTCGGGCAGGGGCAGCGTTGGCACCCTGAATCCTCTGCTGCCTGCTTCCAGTCCCGAACCTAGACGGGCAAGCGCTCGGCTCGCGAAGCGCCGCACCTCGTCGCGGCCACCGATCGCGGCCAAGCTCTTATGCCACTCGGGCAGCACCTCGTCAGGTCTGATGCGGCGTTGGGCGAACACGGTTCGGCTACTCTTGGCCTTCTCCCTCGTGTCCTCCCACTGCCTCTCGAAAAGCTCGAGCTGGTGACCCTCGATCACGTCAGGACGCCCGCGCCGCCGCAAGAGCACCGCCTTGAGCAGCGCCTGGGTGAGCGAGTGGCCCTCGTCCGGTATGGGCACCGGGACGCCGAGTTCTTCGCGGATGAGAGCGGCCTTGCGGAGGATGACCCGGAGCACGGCACCGTCCGTTGGATTGTCGACGCCATAGATGAGCGTGGCACGCACGGTCGGGCTCGGCTGGCCGAAACGATCAACGCGACCCTCCCGCTGCTCGTGGCGCGTCGGGTTCCACGAAAGGTCGTAGTGGACGACGGCATCGAAGTGCTCCTGCAGGTTGATGCCCTCGGAAAGGCAGTCGGTGGCAATCAAGACCCGCCTCTCTTCGTCGGCGCCGATTTGCGCCACTCGTGCCTCGCGCTCTTCCGGGGGCATCTCGCCAGTCACGACCCCGACGGCAACGCCTGCCAGCCGATCCCCGAGATGGCGGGCTACGTAGTGAGCCGTCGCAATGAAGCGGCAGAACACGACCACCCTGAACCCCTCCTCGACCAGCTCCGCCACATGCTCCGAGGCGGTCTCGAGCTTTGGATCGTCGCCCTGACCGGCAAGCTGCTCCGCCTGCTCGATTAGCCGTTGCAGCGCCGGTTCCTCGCTGGCGAGCGGAGGCTCCAAGTCGTCCGCGACGAGTGCATCGACTTCTCCGTCGAAGATCCGATCCAACAGATCTTCGCGTGCCTCTTCGCCCAAGTCATCCCCTGCACGGGTGCGCAAGGCCATTGCCGCAGCGATTGGGCTCGACCCCGCGCAGCGCAGCAGGGCCAGCGTCCCCCAAAAGTTGAGGCGTTGGCGCTCCTCGTCTCCGGCATCCGCGTCCACCACTTCCGCACAGTAGTCGAGAACGCCGCTGAGGAAAGCTTCCCACGCCCCGCTCAGCTTGTAGGTGATCTCCTTGGTCTCGCGACGCGGAAAGATGTTGCCTTCTCGCCACTCCGCGATGTCCGGGCGGCGTCGCTGAACGAAGTGATTCGCGAGGCGTTCGCGGAGCCGGCGGCGTTCATTCCCCGTCACGTCAGCCAGCCTCTCGAATTCCGGGGCGAGCAGGCCGAGCAGCCGGTAGAACGCCGGGTCGTCTCCGCTATGGGGCGTGGCAGTCAACATTACGAGGTGTCGCGTGGGGTTGTCGGCCAATCCCCGGAGTAGCTCGTAGCGCTGATGCCGGCCCCGGCCCGAGGACGCGCAAGTATGGGCTTCGTCCACGATCACGAAGTCGGGGCACGCATTGAGGAAGTTGTCGCGCCGTTCCCGGGTCTTCACGTAGTCAAGACTGACGACCGTGTGCGGATGTACCGAAAAGATGCTGACGCCCGGAGGAATGCTCTGCTCCAGACGCCGCGCGGTACGAGCGGTCACGGGCGCGGCGCGGATGTGGAAGCGAACCTCCAGCTCGGTGATCCACTGGTCCACGAGATGTGGTGGGCAGAGGACGACAGTCCGGTCAATGTCGCCTCGGTCGAGCAGCTCGCGGGCGATGAGCAGGGCTTCAATGGTCTTCCCGACGCCAACATCGTCCGCGATGAGCAGCCGCACGGGATCCAGCTTGAGGGCCATGAGGAGCGGCACAAGCTGGTACGCACGCGGTTCCACCGAGATCTGGCCGAAGCTCCGGAATGGACCGGCCCCCCGCCGGAGCGAGAGCAGCAAGGCGTCGCGCAAGAGAAGGGCCGAGTCATGTCCGCCCAGTTCGTGCGGGCTCGGCAAGGGGAATCGGGCTTCTCGGACCGGCTCGATTTCGAGCGGAAGATGAATCAGCGTCTGATCTTCGTCCGATCCCGTGACCGGCCGGACCCGAAGCGTCTCCGCTGAACTCCCGCCGAGCACGACCCATTCCCGACCGCGGGCGTTGACCAGGCTCCCCGGTGCGTAGGCGATAGCGCTCACGATGGTCGTCCCAACGCGGCAGCGAGCCGCGTGAAGGCTGCATTCCAGCTTGCGAGATCCTCGAACTCAATGACCTCGAAGCCGAGATCCTCCAGCGGCTGCACGGCAGGGAGGTCGGCCTCATCGACGACCGCCGCAACGTAGTGCTTGCGCCAGACGCTACACACGGAACGGTCGCCAGCCGCGAGTGGTTTGGCGTCCGGCGCGGGAATCCCACGCCGCGACGCCTCGGCGTGCCACCGGCCTTCGCGCAATTCGTTCCCGCTCACCGGACCGGCGTCCGGTGACTGACGGTCCTCGCTCGACACGATGCCTCCACACGCCAACCGTAGGAGCATGGCGCGGGCGTCATCGTCCCGGCGATCCAACAACTCGTGGTCGGGCTGGTTGTAGTAAGACATCAGACAGCGATAGCAGGCCGCGACGCAGTTCGCCTCCGGCTGGTCCGCAAGGTCCGATGGCGACTCGGGCAGAGAGTCGTCGCCCACCGCGAGATGCATGATCTCAAGCGCCGCTCTGGCGACCTCTGCAAGGCTCGTCTCCTGGCTCACGAGCCGGGTGAGCACGCCGGCGCCGCCTTCGGTGGCTTCGTAGAGCAAGAAGCCGTTGCGCACGTCGCTGGTGGGCATCGGTTCCGCGAGCATTTCACCTTCCTCAAGTTGAAATACGGCCTCGATGCCACGCAGGATCGCATGCTGCAAGGTAGTCAGCGTGACCTCTGAGAGATCGCCGACCGGCCGAAAGAGCAGTGCGTTCTTGCGGTCTTGGACGCTGGGCACAATCCACTGGCGGGGCGCGGCCGTAGGATCGATCTCGCGCTCGTCCGCATCCTCCTCGTCGTTTCTGGCCCAGTATCCCGAGACCGGATCGATGCGGAAGCCGAGAATCGTCTTGTTCGCCCGGCGGCGCAGCCCTTTGTTGAGGCGCGTGATGGTCGCACCGGGGCCGTACGCCAGATGCGCGGTCTCGCCAGCGGCGTCCACGGCCGTCGCCAGCCGCACGTCCACTTCCTGGTCGCGGATCGCCCACTCGAAGGTCGTCTGCAAATCGAAGCCCTGACGCTGTCGTTCCTCGTCGTTCGCCGTGATGTGCTCGGCGGGATACGTCGCGACGTTCTCGATCCGATAGGTGTTGCCCACGACCTCGGCGTCGCCCAAGGAAATCCCGCAGGCGTGGCACATCGATACGTCGTCGCGGAAGTGCCCGGCACCGCAATGCGCACAGATGCGTACGGCCTTGGTGGCAAGTTGCGTCTCGGACGTGGCCGACTCCCGGTGGCCAGCCGAGAGCAGCGCTCGCACGACGCGGTGGGCGCGCCCCTCGTGATAGACGAGACTGCGCGGGCCAAACTCGGCGAGCGCCAAGAAGCGTGGACGCTGCAGGTACGCCTGTCGGCCTCGGCCGTCTCTACTGGCCGGCACGTAGGCAAGCAGCGGCAGCCTCGGGAAATTGTAACCGGGTAGAAATCCCTCGGTAGCAAGGTAGCGGTAGGTGAAAAAGTCGCTGGAGAACACGTTCCTACCGCGCTGCAGCAGGTTGAGCTGGTCCACGGCCTGCGCATGCCGGGTCTGCGCGGCGCGCTTGTCCCGATAGGACGCGGAGTAGTCGTCCATGGTATTGCGCGCCGCATCCCGTTGCTCCTCCGCGGCGGAGAAGAGATCCCGCCAGCGGTCGAACGCATCGCCAAAGCGCCGCGCGGCCGTTGCCACGATGGCATCCGCATAGGCGTCCCGGCCCGTGTACCAGGGCGCCAGTTCGGGGGTGAGATCGTCGGCAACCAGATCGAGAACGCGTCGGATGCGCACACCGGCGCGGGCCGCGACCCGTTTTTCCGCCAGTGCGGTCTTGATGTCCGGCTCGATGGGCCGGTTGGCGTCGGTGAGGACTAGCAACTCCGCGATACAAGGGTCCAGCGGTTGATCGACGCAGGAGAGCCACGCCGCCTGGAGGTGGCTATCGATGAGGTCGCGGTTTGCCAGCTCGAGTATCGGCGCGCGGACCTCGCCATGGACCATCGCCTTCGGCTGCTGGAAGAAATACTGGTCGTGGGGGCTTTGCGACGACGCATACGTTATGACCAGCGCCGCCTGCCCACTCCGACCCGCTCTCCCGCCACGCTGGGCGTAGTTTGCGGGCGTAGGCGGCACGTTGCGCAGGTGTACAGCGTTCAGCGCCGCGATGTCGACGCCGAGCTCCATCGTCGGAGAGCAGAAGAGAACCGGGAGGAATCGGTTGGCCTCGCGCGCCTCCCGCAGGCGTTGTGTATCCCTGTCCAGCTCCTGACGTTCCCGGGGCCCGAAGCGGAAGCGTTTCTCGCGGATTTCGCGGTTGTCCGGATCGACCTGTGCAGTGTGCTCGCGTGCCTCGAACCCGAACAGCGGGTGCATGGGCGCACGAAGCATTCTCGCTAGGTTCTCGTACAGATCCCGAAAGAACGCGTTCTGCGTGGCACTACCGCATTCCTCCGGCGTACGTCCGAGCTGAAAGTGGACGCACGCGTCGTTCAGGCGCCAGCCGGTCCGGTCGAACGGCGTGCTCTCCTCCGAAACGAGGCCGTGCGTGGCACCAGCGCGAAGCAGGTCCTCAACGAGTTGGTCGAACTCCTTCGACTTCAAGTCCCGGACCGACGCGTCTCCACCCCAGAGGCTCGTGGCACGCAGGGTGCGCCCGAGCCCGCTCCGCGAGCCACCGCGCACGATCATGTCCAAATCGCGGAGCGTACTCGTCCGACGTGTGGGCGCGACGACCATCAACCAACGCGCGGCTCTTGGCTTCTCGTCGATGTCGAGGCCCCAGGGAGGACGGAGACGACTGTGCGACTGGGACACCAGTTGTTCCAGTACGGCGGTGTCGAGGACTTGGCTACGGATCGCCATCCACTTGCGCATGTGATCCAGCAATTCGCGATAGACCGCCACCCGGACACCGGGTTGAGCGTGCTTCAGCAACGGGTTCGACTCGGCGAACAGCTCTTCGTCCGCGGCGAGGTCCTCAAGGCCCAGATACTGGACTTGGACCATACCGAGTTGCTCGAGGTTGGGGTTGGTGTACCGCCATCCGCGCCGCTGATCGAACCAGATGCGATAGGCCAGCACCTGCCGCAGCGTGCGTTCGGCCTCCCGCAGATTGAAACCCCGCAACGTCGATTCCAATAGCCATTCCGCACGGATCTGTGGGTCCGCCCGGTCGAAGCCCAGGGTGCGCTGATGGGCTCCGCCGAGTTCGTCGCTGCGCAGGCCGTTCGGGCCCGCTTCCCGCAGTGCGCCGAGAAATCCGGCGCGGACGAG
The DNA here is from genome assembly GCA_963668365.1 of Pseudomonadales bacterium. Lineage (GTDB taxonomy): Bacteria > Pseudomonadota > Gammaproteobacteria > Pseudomonadales > Azotimanducaceae > VXNE01. The sequence goes on along the minus strand of OY764266.1, from coordinate 410,372 downwards.
GCTCACGAAGAGAAAGTCGTTGAAGTGACCCGCCTGCAGGGCGGCGTCCTGGCGGTTGTCAGTGAAGCCTAGGAGTTTCCGCGTAAAGGCATCCATCGCCGACTCGGCACCGTGCATCCAGCGCAGCGCACTCGCGACGAGTACCGTCGTGGCCGAGCTGCGGCCTTCCGCAGAGAGCGAAGCAAGACGGGTGCGATCACGTGCCGCGCCGCCTTGAGTGTTCCGGCAACGCAGGCAGAACCGGAACTTGCCAGGCTGGAACCACACCTTCGTGCCCGCGTCGATGCGGCCGTCCGCCGCGACCAGAAACTCTCGAACACGGGCGTCTCGGTAATACCTTCTCAGCCGTGGGTTTCCATTGGAGTCGAACTCCAGCCACGTCTCGGGATAGTCCTCGTCGCGGTCGTCAAACGTGAAGGCGGCATCATTGACCGGATGCGGCGTCAAGAAGCCGAACAGCCCTTCGGGGCTTATCTCGACGGGGTCCCCGTCGGCCTGGTCTCGTAGGGTTGGGGGCGCGTCGTCGATGTCGCGCGCGAGGAAGACGGGACCATCGGCCTGTTGCACCAGCCGCACCGGGTGGTACTCATGCCCACACTCGCGGCAGAAATGCACGGCGTAGAGGCGCTTCTCCGGTTGGCCCGGAAGGAACTGCTGTCCATCGACCGTCACGGTGCGTTCGCCCGGCGGCTCGATCGTCCCGTAGGCGTGTCCGGCTCCCGAGATGAACTGGTGGAGCTTAAAGGCGAAGAAGCTCTTCTCGCTCGCCGCGGGGTTCCCGGTCCTTGATCGCTCGGTTTCGCTGGATACCAGCAGGAAGTCGCGCAGCACCGTGCGACAGATATCCGGGGGCCGGCCAGATTCCTCCGCGAGATCGGCTACTGCTTCGGTCATGGTCTTGGGCCTGGCCCGAACCCAACGCTGATCGAGCTCTGAGAACGAGATGCCCAGGCGCGTCTCCACCCACACGGCGAGCGGGTGTTGGCGGAGCGCGTGGTCGGGGGTGTTAGTCGGTATTCCAGCGTTGATCGCGGCGCCTAGCAGTGGCGCTACCGAATCCGCAGTGGCCGTTGAATCGGTGATGCGCTCAAGCGTCTCGGTGATGACGTTGCTATCTGCAATGCCGGTCCCAAAGAGCTTCGAGGCCACGCCCGCGACGATGCGACTCTTGTCGTCGAGGGACCCTTCGCTCGCCATCGTGGCCGACGTCCCGATGCATACGAGCCTCTCCGGCTGCAGTCTCTCCCGGACCCGGCGCGCCAGCAGCGCCACGTCCGCGCCCTGACGGCCTCGGTACGTATGCAACTCGTCCAGAACGAGGAAGCTTAGACCCGCGCAATTGCCGATGACGCGACGGTCGACGTCCTCCTGCCGCGTCATGAGGAGTTCCAGCATCATGAAATTGGTGAGCAGGATGTCCGGCGGATGGTCCGCGATGCGTTTCCGCTCGTCCATGTCCTCCTGGCCCGTGTATCGGGCGAAAGTGATCGGCCGCTCTCCGGGTACTTGATCGACGAACTTGGCGAGTTCATCCATCTGCGAGTTCGCGAGGGCGTTCATCGGGTAGACGACGATGGCGCAGGTTCGTCTCTCGGTGGCGACGCGGCGAGCCTTCAGCACCCCGTCGACGATGGGGACGAAGAAGCAAAGCGACTTTCCGGATCCAGTGCCAGTCGTCACCACGAAGCTCTCTCCTTCGGCGGCCAGCGCGATGGCCTGCTCCTGGTGCTTGTAGAGGGACAGGACATCGCCGTCCGCGCGGAAGATGTCCGCGCAGCCCGGGTCCAGGACGCCGTTCGTGACCAAGGCGCCGACGTCCGTCGACCGCTTGTAGCTCGGATTGATCTGGATCAGCGGCTCGGGCCAGTAGCGATTCTCGGCGTAGATGACCTCTACCTGCTCACGGATGTCCCGAGCGTGGATCGTCGTGAACGATGTCGCGAAGCCTTTGTACTCGCCGACGACACTATCGCGGAGGGCGAACACGTCGAGTGCCGGGGTCGTGCCCGATGTTGCGACCTCCGATCTCGGTGCGATTTCCGTCATCGTTTCGATTCCTTGGGCGGGGATATTGCCACAGTGTGAGTGCTTGTCGCCGCCACGAGGTGCCATTGCCAGGAATGGGCCAACTATTTCTGACCGCTCAGCGAATTGGAGAAGCAGAGTTCAGCCTGATGGCCACCTTTCACGGCCTCGTCAAAATCTCCTACTTTCCAACGAGGACTAATCCCCAAGGCAAGCACTGACCGCCACCGATTCGGCAGGCTCCATCAGCCGTCCGTGGCCGTTGTTTCCACCGCCAATTGCCTTCCGCGTCTCGACTTAGCTACGGATTTCAGCGGGCCGGGGTAATGAACCATCCAGCAAACGCCTTCCCCCAAAGGCATCGTTGGCGTTCAAGACCTCAGCCTCCTCGAACTTTCCGAACTCTACGGCCTGAATTTCCGCACGCTTGCCACCTGGGCGCATTGGGTCAGCGATAAGCCGGAAACGCCCGACGCCCACGCTGCAGACTCGACGACGGTACTTGTTCGTCAAATCATGCAACTCGACGCCAGCCAACGCGCTACTGTCCTAAGTTACGTCGAATCCATTCTTCGCGAGTGCAGGACCTAGTCCCTCGGACTTTCCGCCAAGACGAACCATCCACCTCCCGCCGCCCCAAGTGAGTACAGTTTAACTCCCGCGTGCCCTAGTACACTCTTTGCGTTACATGGAATAAACGCCTCCGAAGAACCCAGAGACCGGAGCAGTTGATCCATGCGCGACAAGCGGAAACGGGCCACAGAAGAACCCGACGCGCCGGCTGTGGCGCACTTGCGTGACGTTTTACGGCGCCGGTTCATGGTCCGGGGCGGGAACATTGACTCCTGGGAAGTGCCAGGCAAGCCCGTCCATCACCTCCCGGTACTCATCCTTGACAGGGTCCACGGCAAGATTGGTCCACTCGTTGGGATCCGCTTCGTGGTCGTATAGCTCTTCTGTCCCGTCGTGATAGCGGATGTATCGCCAGCGTTCCGTACGTATCGAATGATTCTGGAAACCATACGTGCTGACCACCGGGCGCGACCAGGGCAGATCCGGTCGCTTCAGCAGCGGCACGATGGATTGCCCGTCCATTCCCTCTTTTGGATCCAGACCCGCAAGCTCGATCAGCGTTGGATAGATGTCGAGCAAACTGACGACGCGGTCGCTGCGAGCATTGCGGCCGGCAATTCCGGGAGCGGAGATGACGAGCGTTGTTCTCAAGCCGTCCTCCCACAGCGTGTGCTTGCGCCAGTGCTCCTTCTGCCCGAGGTGATAGCCATGGTCGCCCCAGAGCACCACGATCGTGTTGTCGGCGTGGGGTGATTCAGCCAACGCGTCAAGAACCCTGCCAACCTGCGCGTCGGCAAAGGAGATGCTGGCAAGGTAGCCCTGTACGGCTGCCTTCCACTGGTTGTACTTCAGGACGTTCGCGTGATCGCCCCCGGGCGCCGCATGGTCCCTGTCATTCGAAATGTCCAGTACCTCGGCAGCAAGCTTGCGACCGAAGGGCGGAATATCGTCGAGGTCATTGTCGATGACCTTCGGCAACACGACTGACTCTCTGGGGTGCATCTCGAAATACTGTCTCGGAACCTGCCACGGCAAGTGCGGCTGGTACGTGCCATAGGCCAGAAAAAACGGCTTGTGGTGCTGGCCTTTGAGTTCGGCAATGATGCGATCGGCACTCTGGGCATCCATCATTTCGCTGTCATCGGCATCCAATGGTCCCCAGGGGGCCCACATGCCTTCTTTGGGGGATTTGGATTTCTTATTCGACGAAGTTCCCTTTTCGGCGGCAGTTTTCTTTCCAGTCGATTTCCGCCCAGAAAAATACTCGTCCCAGGCGTCCTCATCCGCCGGCAGCCCCAGGTGGAATATCTTTCCGGCACCCTTGACGCTGTACCCATGCCGACGAAAGTACTGCGGTAGCGTGACGGCATCCGGTAGCTGCTCGCGAAGTTCCTCGAAATTGCCATAGACGCCCGAGTGTGCCGGCATGACACCCGTAAGCAGGCTGACGCGTGAAGGATTGCAGAGCGGGGCCGCCGCATAGGCACGGGAAAAGGTCACTCCGTCACTGGCAAGACGGTCGATATTCGGCGTTCGGGTGCTGGGATGACCATCAAGATGGCCTACCCAGTGGTTCAGGTCATCGACGGCTATGAACAGGACATTGGGACGGGGTTCCTCGGCCAACGAAACACTGACGTTGAACAACGCGGCCAGGAACAGGATGAGTCTCCATTGCCTTGGTTCCCGATCCCGACCAGGGCCATCGTCCGCCACTGTCTGCTCCTTGACCATCACACGTCACAGCAAGGCGCGAAATTCTATGAAATAGAGCCCGTTATCACCACGACACGCCAGTCGGGTCTTTGGCTGTTGGACATCAGTCGGTTCGTGTAGTGTTCGGGGCGTCGTCTTGTACGAACCTCAACGCCTACCGTCGTGCCGGCGGACCTGGAAATGAAATTCCTGAACGCGGAACAGTACCAATCCGAAGCCTTGGAGCTTTTTCGCGCGATCTCCGCGGAAGTTCGTGTCTGCCTGCCGAACGCCCGCATCGAGCACATCGGCGCGTCGTCCATACCGGGAGCCATGTCGAAGGGCGACCTCGACATTTTTGTCGGCGTGCCAAGGGATGAGGTCGAGAAGGCCGTACGACGCCTGAACGGCTTGGGTTTTCGAGAAAAGACGGGAACCCTGAGAACCGAATCGCTCTGCATGCTTGAGACAGTCAAGTACGGTTCTGACGTTGCGATCCAGGTTGTGGCAAACGGATCCCGATTCGAGATGTTCCTGGCCTTCCGCGATCGGTTGAGAATCGATTCGAGACTGTTGCAGAGCTACAACGAATTGAAGCTGGAATCCATCGGGCTCCATGAGGACTCGTACAGGGAGAGGAAGTCGGCGTTCATCGAGAAGACGCTTTCCAGCGCTGCGACGAGTCCGAACATGAATGTGCCGGGAGCGGTCGTGTTCGACATGGACGGACTGCTGCTGGACACGGAGAAACAGGCGCTTGAGGCCTTCCTGCACGCCTGTTCCATACACGGCGTCACGCCGCATCTCCCGACCTACTACCGTTGCATCGGCCGCTCGCACGACACGCGACAGATTCTGATCGACGGCCATGCGCCGGGCTTCCCGTTCGACGACGTGGTGAAGGAATGGATCGCCTACTCCGCCGCCAACTTCAGGAACCGGCCGCGACCCGTCAAGGCCGGGGCGCGCGAAATCCTTGAAACCGTGCGCAAGGCGGGATTGCCCTGCGCCCTGGCCACGTCAACGCCGGAGCCCGGTGCGACGGAACGATTGTCGGCGGTTGATTTCGACCGCTACTTCGATGTCATGGTGACCGGCGACCGGGTCGATCGCGGCAAGCCCGACCCCGAGATCTACCTTGTCGCGGCCGCCGAACTCGGTATCGACCCGGCACGTTGTTGGGCGTTGGAGGATTCCGCCAACGGTGTGCGATCGGCGCTTGGCGCCGGATTCTCGGTGCTGCAGATTCCGGACCTGGTCGAACCGGACGACGACGTCCGGTCGCTTGGCCAGGTCATTCTTCCTTCGCTGCAGGTCGCCAACGAACTCCTCCTGGACGCCTTGGCGCGTTAGTCGTCGCACCGGCACCAGTTCGGCAAGCATTCCGCCGGTGCTCTTCCCAAGCGTTGCACGGGCTATGTCGCTCCCGTCCATCCCGTCCATGGCGCGTCTTTAGCGCGAATTCTCGACATGCTCTAATTGTCCTCTCCGTGTTCGGGATCCTCGACCAATGAAAAGACGCCAGCTGCTGAAGGGTGTCGGTGCCGCAGCGCTATTGCCTACCGCGTTGAGCCATGCAACCCAAGGCAAGAAAACCAACGTCATCCTCATCATGACGGACGATACCGGGTACGAGGTGTTCGGCTGTTACGGGTCAAAGCAATACAAGACCCCGCGCGTCGACCGGTTGGCGGAGACGGGCATGCGGTTCAACCATTGCTACTCGAACCCGGTATGCGCCCCCAGCCGCGTCAAGATCATGACCGGGAAGTCCAATGTCCGCAATTACGTGCACTGGGGCATTCTCGATCCCGGTGAGAAGACCCTCGGACACATGATGAAGGACGCGGGCCATGCCACCTGCGTCGCGGGAAAGTGGCAGCTACAGGGCGGCGGTACATTCGTGCCCGAGAAAGAGGGGACGGGCACCCTTCCCCGCGACGCCGGATTCGACGAGCACTTTTGCTACGACCTCGACAGCGGCGAAAAAGACTATTGGAACCCGATTTTCATCGACAACGGCCAATCCAAAGCTCTTCAGAACACCTACGGGCCGACGCTGGTCAATGACTACGTCCTGGACTTTATCGACAGGAAGAGAGAAGAGCCCTTTTTCATCTACTACCCGATGTGGCTCACCCACGGACCGTTCATGCCGACGCCGGACAGCGCGGACCGGTCGTCCACCTCTTCACAAGGGAACTTCGAGGACATGGTTGCCTACATGGACAAGATGGTGGGTCGTGTCGTCGACAAGCTCGACGAGGCCGGATTGAGGGAAGATACACTCATCCTGTTCACGGCTGACAACGGGTCGCCCGGTGGAAACAAGGGAGGAATCGTATCTGAACTGCACGGCAGGAAGATCGACGGAGGGAAGAGCAAACCCACCGATGCCGGAACGCGTGTCGCCCTGGTCGCCAACATGCCGGGCACGGTCCCGGCGGGCAGCGTCACCGACGACCTGGTCGATTTCAGCGACATGATGCCAACAATGGCTGCAATGACCGGCGCCCCGTTGCCCACGGACGATGTGCTCGACGGCGTCAGCTTCGCGCCCCGACTCCGCGGCAGACCAGGAAAACCCCGAGACTGGATCTATATGTACAACGAAGCGGTTCCCGGTCCAGTGCCCGATCCCACGATATTTGCGCGTGATCACCGCTGGAAGCTATACAACGACGGTCGGCTGTATGACATCAGCAAGGATGTGCTCGAACAGTCTCCCGTTACGCAAGGCGGCAGCGGCGCCCGAGCGAAATTGCAGGCGGTGTTGGATTCGATGCCGTCAGAAGGCCTGAAGATCTACCGTCCCGAGACGGATCCGATGGCGGGCAGAGTCAAGTAATCACCAGGGCCCTGGCGGTCGCGCCGGGCGAGGAAGTCATATCGTGCGATTGTTTTTTCAGTTGATCTTGGTGCTTGGATGCGTAGCGAACGCCTACGGCGCCGACGCTACCTCCCCGAATGTCGTGCTCATTTTTGTCGACGATCTCGGCTATTGCGATAGCGAACTCTACGGCTGCGATACCGTCCCGACACCGAACATCAAGCGGATCGCCGACGAGGGCGTGTTGTTCACCGACGGCTATGTGTCGAGTCCCGTCTGCTCGCCTTCCCGCGCGGGACTTCTGACCGGCCGCTACCAGCAGCGTTTCGGGCACGAATTCCTCCCCGGGTTCTCTCCGGACGACGACAATGGTTTGCCCCCGGAAGAGGTAACCCTGGCAGATGCCTTGAAAGAAGCCGGTTATGTGACAGGCATGGTGGGCAAGTGGCATCTGGGTTTGCAGGAACGATTCAATCCGGTCAATCGGGGGTTTGACGAGTTCTTCGGCATGCTCTCCGGGGCCACCGACTATCTCGACCCGACGCGAGAGGATGCCAGGATCCTGCGTCGCGCCGGGGCGGATCCGAATGCGGCGGAATCATCGTCGGAGCTCCCGTGGAAGGGCCGCGGCAAAGACCCCGTGATGCGAGGAACCACTCTGGTCGAGGAAGATGACTACCTGACCGAAGCGTTTACGCGCGAAGCGGTCGAGTTCATCAGCCAACACAAGTCACGACCGTTTTTTCTCTACCTGCCGTATACCGCCGTTCACGGCCCGCTGCAGGTCACGCAGGAATACTACGACCGTTTCCCGCATATCGAAGAGGAGGGCAATCGCATCTATGCCGCGATGACATCGGCCCTGGACGATGGCGTCGGCGTTGTCCTGAATGCGCTCCGGGAACATGGCCTGGAAGAGAACACGCTGGTCGTTTTTCTCAGCGACAACGGTGCCGGCGTTTCCGACGTCTGCAGCAACGAACCGCTGCGGCTGGGGAAGCAGACGATGTTCGAGGGAGGTGTCCGCGTGCCCTTCACCATGAAGTGGCCGGCTCAAATCCCCAAAGGCATGACCTACGCACATCCGGTCAGCGCGCTGGATATCTTCCCGACGGCCGTCGCCGCCGCTGGCGTCAAGCTGCCCACCGATGAAACCCTCGATGGTGTTGACCTGATCCCGTATCTCAACGGTTCGAACAGTGACAAGCCCCACGACAAGCTTTTCTGGCGGGCCGGTCCCATATGGGCGGCGAGGGAAGGGGATTGGAAACTGATCTACGCTGCGGACCGATTCTGGCTTTACGACCTGTCTACGGACATCGGGGAGATCAACAACCTCGCCGACAAGCGCCAGGATGTCGTGAAAAGGATTACGGCGAGCTATGCGCAGTGGAACGCCGGGAACATCGAACCGCTTTGGCCCAGTTTCGCCGCCAAGAACATGCCCGCTTTCTCGGTGGACGGCGTCCCGGTGAATTGGACGTTTTAGCGTGCTCCGCCGTCCGCTGCTCTCAAGATCCCTTCCATGGAGATGCCGAAATACTTGGGGGTTTTCGTTACCGAGAACTACCAAGGCAAGGCTAGGCAACGACGAGAGAAAAAAGGCGAGCTACAACTTGCGTTGGCGCGCCGCGCAACCGGGCCACCGCGCTGCGAGAGGCCTCCTGGCCGCGCACGTAGCGACCGGGCATCGCCGGCGACGTCCAACGGCCGATCACCTGCAGCTCCGCCAGCGACACGCCGCGCTCGGCCAGCGACTGGGCGGCGCCGACGCGTAGCGAATGGCCCGAGACCCGCCGGGCGATGCCGGCCTGCGCCGCCCGGCGCTTGATCGCCGCTCGGACGGCGCTGGGTCCGAGACGCGCCGCCTCGACCGAGCCCCCTTGACGGGACGGAACAGCGGACCGGATTCGATGCCGGCCATGGCCATCCACCGCTTGAGGCGTCCGACGGCGTCCCGACAGACGTGGAGCACCGCGCCCTCGCCGTACTGGTCGGTCTTGCTGCGGCGGATACTGACGAGCGCCGAACCGTCGCGCTGGAACGCGAGATCCTCGACGTCGAGGCCCGACACTTCGGAGACGCGCAGCAGGGCGTGGGAAGCGACGCCGACGAGCGCCGCGCACGCCGCGGGCATCGCCGTCCGACGGCCGTAGCCGCGCGCGCAGCATGTGCTCGCGGCAGAAGATGTACAGCGACAGATAGCGGTAGCCCTTAGTAGCCGCGATAGAAGCGGCCCTCCCGATTGCCGTGCAGCAAATCGTCGGTGGCGTCCAGGTCCAGCCACAACTCCTCCGGCGCCTCCGCGCAAGACTCCGGGAAGATGTCCAGCAGCACGCCGTCGAGCGCGCCCGAATGTCGGATCGCGTTACCGGTCCCCGTACCGGGACGACCGAACGGTTACGTTTGTGAAATATCCGGGATGTTGCTGTCGAGAAACTCGGCGAGTTGCGACTTCGACAATGCACCGACCTTGGTTGCTTCGACTTCGCCGTTGCGGAACAGCATCAACGTCGGTATGCCGCGGATGCCGTACTTCGGGGGCGTCTGGACATTGGTGTCGATGTCGAGCTTGCACACCTTGACCCGGTCCGCGTATTCGTCGGCGATCTCCTCCAGAATGGGAGCAATCATCTTGCACGGCCCGCACCACTCGGCCCAGTAGTCGACGAGCACTGGCCGATCCGCGTGGAGCACTTCGGCTTCGAATGTATCGTCGGTGACGTGGTTCATTTGCGGCCTCCCCTGGACGTTGTCGGAAGTTTATCACCTGCCCCGCATCGCTTCAGCGATCCGTTTGCCGAAATACGTCAGGATGCCGTCGGCGCCGGCGCGTTTCAGGCACACGAGGGACTCCAGGATGACCCGCTCGTCGAGCCAGCCATTGTCGATAGCCGCCATGTGCATGGCGTACTCCCCGCTCACCTGGTAGGCGAAGGTGGGCGCGCCGAAGCGGTCCTTCACGCGGCGGATGATGTCGAGGTACGGCATGCCCGGCTTGACCATTACCATGTCCGCGCCCTCGTCGAGGTCGAGGGCGATCTCGCGCAGCGCCTCGTCGCTGTTCGCGGGGTCCATCTGGTAGGTGGCCTTGTCGCCCTTGCCGAGGCTTGAGGTAGAGCCGACGGCATCGCGAAACGGCCCGTAGTAGCCGGATGCGTATTTCGCCGAGTACGCCATGATGCGCGTGTTCACCAATCCGTTCCCATCGAGGCGACCGCGTATCGCGCCGACGCGGCCGTCCATCATGTCGGACGGAGCTATGACATCGGCGCCGGCATTCGCGCAGGCGAGCGATTGCCCGCAGAGCACTTCGACGGACTCGTCGTTCAGGACGTGGCCGTCGTCATCGATCAGGCCATCGTGTCCGTGACTCGTGTACGGGTCGAGAGCAGCGTCGGTCACGACCCCGAGCTCGGGCACCCGCGCCTTGACGGCAGCGACGGCCCGGGGGATCAGTCCATCGGGGTTGCATGCCTCCCGGCCGTCGGCGGTTTTCAGCTCGTCGTCGATGTTCGGGAACAGCGCGATCGCGGGAAGCTCCAGCTCGACGAGAACCTCTGCTTCGCGAACCAGCGCATCGATGCTCAGGCGCTCGATTCCCGGCATCGAGGCCACCGGTTTCCGCGCGTTCTGCCCTTCGATGACGAACACCGGATAGATGAGGTCGCTGGTAGTGAGTTCCGTTTCCCGTGTCAGCCGCCTCGAAAACGCATCGCGCCGGTTGCGTCGCATGCGGGTTGTTGGAAAGCTAGGCGCCAATCGTTTCTCCCGGGCTGTTCAATCCGTTCATGAGTTTACCGAAGTGGGTGACGTTCTGATCCCGCACCATGCGGCCATTTGTTGGTCTATACCTGCAGGGACGGACGCGGGTGTTCGCGATTGATCAGCCGGGTGGGCAACGCCCCGAAGGATGGTCGCCTCCCCCCAAGCGGCTCGGCGTCCTTCCCTCCCTCTTCAATGGAGCGGATCAATGCCAGGATATGACAACAACCTCGTCGTAGTCGGCGCAGGATCCGCGGGCCTGGTCTCTGCGTTGATTGCGGCAACGGTGCGCGCCCGCGTCACGCTGATCGAGCGCGGCGCCATGGGTGGCGATTGCCTGAATACCGGGTGCGTCCCCTCCAAGGCGCTGATCGCATCGGCGAAATCCGCCCATGCGTTGAAAGTGGCCGGAGGTTACGGACTGACCGATGTGACGGGACGCGTCGACTTCCAGGCGGTCATGGGCCGTGTCAGGCGGGCCATCGAGACGATCGAGCCGAAAGACTCGATGGAGCGCTATAGGTCCCTGGGTGTTCGATGCCTGTCCGGGGACGCCGAACTCCTTGACGGCCACACCGTGTCGGTGGATGGCGAGCGCGTGACGGGGCGGAGAATCGTCCTCGCGACCGGCGCGGCGCCCTTCGTGCCGCCGATTCCGGGACTGGATGCGGTCGACGTATTGACGTCCGAGAACCTGTGGTCGCTGGATGCGCTTCCGCCCCGGTTCCTCGTGCTGGGCGGCGGTCCCATCGGTTGCGAACTGGCGCAGGCGTTCGCCCGCCTCGGCAGTCGCGTCACCATCGTCGACATGGAAGACAGGTTGCTGCCGAGGGAAGACCCGGCAGCATCCGAGGCCATGGAGCGGGTGTTCGCCGCGGAAGGAATAGACATCAGGACGCAGCGTCGCGCGGCCAGTGTCGCGCCGGGCACGCTGACCGCCGAACGCCTGGACTCGGGTGTCACCGAGGAGATTCCGTTCGACCGGTTGCTGGTCGCGGTCGGCCGCCGCGCGCGCCCGGTTCCGCTGGTGGAACTGAGTCCCGACGGCACCATCGCGGTGGATGCTTGCCTGCGCACGAGCGTTCCGACGATCTATGCGTGCGGCGACGCGGTCGGCCCCTACCAGTTCACCCACATGGCGTCCCACCAGGCCTGGTATGCGGCGGTCAACGCCCTGGCGGCGCCCTTCTGGCGCTTCAGGGTGAACAACCGTGTCGTACCCTGGTCGACGTTTACCGACCCGGAGGTGGCCCGCGTGGGTATCACCGAGGCCGAAGCGCCCCCGGAAGCGGAGGTGACGGTGCATCCGCTGGACGACGTCGATCGCGCCGTGGCCGACGGATGCACGGAAGGTTTCGTCAAGATCGTCTCGAACAAGGGCCGGGTGCTCGGCGCCACCATCGTCGCCGCCCATGCCGGGGAACTGATCAGCGAGTTCGTCACCGCCATGACGCACGGGATTCCCCTCAACCGCATCCTTGGCACGATCCACGTCTACCCGACCATGATGGAGGCCAACAAGCTCGCCGCCGGCGCGTGGCGACGCGAAAATGCGCCCCGGGGTCTGCTGAAGATCGCGGAAAAAGCGTTCGGCGCGCTACGATAGCGAGATGAAATTCGGGATCTTCTACGAACATCAATTGCCGCGACCCTGGAGCGACGGGGCCGAACAGCGGCTTTTCGACGAAGCGTTGGATCAGGTCGAACTCGCGGGTCGGATCGGCATCGACTTCGCCTGGGAGGTGGAACATCACTTCCTGGAGGAATACTCCCACTCGTCGGCGCCCGAGGTATTTCTCGCCGCCTGTTCGCAGCGCACCAGGAACATCAGGCTGGGCCAGGGAATCCGCCAGGTCATCCCGCAGGATCATCAAGAGCGAGGAGTGCGTGCCGATCGGCCATGCGGTAAACGCCAACATCTGCATGGTGTCGAGCTTTTCGTGCCACCACGACCGTGAAATCGCCATCAGCCGCGGCCTCGACGGGTTCAAGTTCTTCGGCTTCGCGCTGGGCAGCCTCTACGCTTTCGGCGAGCATCAGCCCGGCCGCACCAATCTGTGGGAGCAGTTCGAGGCGCTGCAGGACACCGACCCCCGGCAGATCGACATCACGAGGGCCCTGTCGGGCAGCCAGGGCGGCATCGGGACGCCCGACGATCTGCGCGCGCACCTGCGCAAGTTCGAGGCCTGCGGCGTGGACCAGGTCACCTTCATCCAGCAGGCGGGAAGGAACCGGCATGACCATATCTGCGAGGCGCTCGAGATCTTCGGCATGGAAGTCATGCCGGAGTTCAAGCAGCGCGAGGCGGAACGGGAGCGCCGGAAGGCGGAGGAGCTCGCTCCCTGCATCGAAGCGGCGATGGCGCGAAAGCAGGTGATGGCGGAGCTCCCGGACGAGGACATCCCGGTCTATCCGTCGCTCGGTCGCAAGATAAGCGAAGAGTCCAAGTCCGAGGCGTCCATTTACGAGGATCCCGCTGCCAGCGCTTGACGGTCGCCTGCGACCTTTTCCCGATCTCGCGCATCTAATGCGCGTAATGCATGGATTCCCGCAACACGCCAACGGCGGCGACTCCGTCGATATCGTCGGGCGCCTGAAACGCGGCGACCGCGATGCCCAGGAGTGGGTCTACCGGTCGTACGCACGGATGGTCTATACGATCGCGCGTCGGATGCTGGGCGATGCGGGGCTGGCGGAGGATGCGACGCAGGACACTTTCGTTGACGTGCTGTGCAAGGCGGACAGGCTCGATTACGAAGCGGCGCTTGGCGCATGGGTGCGCAGGATTGCCGTCAATCAATGCCTGATGCGGCTGCGGTCCCCCTGGTTCAAGCGGCGGGAAACGGCGCGCCCCGATGTCGAGTCGGCGCGGGCGGACGAAGGACGGCTTGAAGTCGCCGCCGATATGCACCAAAGGCGCGCCGCCGACGATTGGTGTGACCGCCACGAATCACACGCCATCGCAAGCACATGACAAGCCTAAATAGGTCGATGCATCTGCAGAAGGCCGCATTAATAGTAAAAATATGCGTGTTTGTCGATGCTACTAGCATCATTTTCGTATCCGCCACAGCCCGTATCTGATTATCATCTCAGCTACGATACTGAACTTGACAAGAGACAATCACTTATGCCAACGGTGAAGATGCCTCGCCTCAGCGTTATCGGCCTAAAGGAAGAAGGTCAGTGGTGCGCCATCGCATTGGAGTTGAGCGTTCGGGGATACGGGTCCACTTTTGACGAAGCTAAGGGCTCTCGCCAAAATAGAATGTCCGATATGATCGGCGTTTGTTATGCTGTCGGCGATGGCTGGTTTGACGCAAGCGGCGGTGACGGAGGCGTTGCGGGGGAAGTACGCGGTGTTGGGGCCGCTGCTGGATGAGCGCACGCGTCGGCTGTGGGCGGCGGCGGAGGCGCGGGCCATCGGGCGTGGCGGCGTGACGCGCGTCGCCGAGGCGACGGGGATGTCGCGGGTCACGGTGCGCGCGGGGTTGCGGGAGCTGGACGCGGGGGCGGCGCCGGTGGGGGCCGCGCGGCAGCGCCGTCCGGGCGGCGGCCGCAAGACGCTGACGGCGCGGGACGCGGGCCTGGTGGACGCGCTGGAGCGGGAACTCGAGCCGGTGACGCGGGGCGACCCGACCGGCCCGTTGCGCTGGACCTGCAGCAGCGCGGCGCGGTTGGCGCGACGGTTGCGGGACGCGGGGCATCCGGTCAGCGAGCGCACGGTGAATCGCCTGCTGCACGAACTGGGCTACAGCCTGCAGGCCAACCGCAAGACGCTCGAAGGACGCCAGCATCCGGACCGCGACGCGCAGTTCCGGCGCATCGACCGACGCGTGCGGGCGTTCCAGCGCCTGGGGCAGCCGGTGGTGTCGGTGGACACGAAGAAGAAGGAGCTGGTCGGCCCGTACCGCAACGGCGGCAGGGAATGGCGTCCGAAGGGACGCCCCGAGGAGGTGAAGGTGCATGACTTCATCGACCGGGACCTCGGCAAGGCGATTCCGTACGGGGTGTACGACCTGACGGCCAACGCCGGCTGGGTGGGCGTCGGCGTGGACCACGACACCTCGGAGTTCGCGGTGGCGACGCTGCGGCGCTGGTGGCGGCAGATGGGTCGCCACGCCTACCCGGAGGCCCGCCGCCTGCTGGTCACGGCGGACGGCGGCGGTTCCAACGGCAGCCGTTCGCGCCTGTGGAAGTACGAGCTGCAGCAGCTGGCCGACACCCTCGGGCTGCGCATCTCGGTGTGTCACTTCCCGCCGGGCACCAGCAAGTGGAACAAGATCGAGCATCGCATGTTCTGCCACATCACCCAGAACTGGCGCGGCCGGCCGCTGGTGAGCCACGAGGTCGTGGTCAACCTGATCGGCGCAACGACCACCAGGGAGGGCCTGGCGATCCGCTCCGAACTCGACGAAGGCCAATACCCGACCGGCCGCCAGATCACCGACGCGCAGATGAACAACCTCGCCATCAAGCGCGACCCCTTCCATGGCGAGTGGAACTACAGCCTCTTGCCAAACACCATGAACGGATAGATTAATTTGGCGAGCTTCCTAAGGACGACCTGAAGGCCGCAATCCGCGCTCAAGTCACCTTTGCCATGGAGCAGCACGGAAACATAGACGGAATATTCTGTCGCGCCGAACAGCGGTACTTCGATCTTTATGCCGAGGGCTTGAAGCAACTGGCCAAGAAGGGACTCGGCGTCAAGAACTATGGCACTTCTTTTGCCGAAACGGATGACCAAAACCCTTGGTATCCGTCCGACATGCCTCGGGCCATCACCGTGTTGATGCCTCGTCCTCGGAGATCGAAGGCGGCGTTCGCTTTGGCGAGATAATGTGTGAAGAACTATCGTCAGCTAATGCGGGCGCTACGCAAAGCTGCCCCGAGCGTAACGGTTTTCACTCAGCGCGGGAAAGGTAGCCATCGCATGCTGTCTGATTCTGATTCAAGAGCTCATTATCCGATCAAGTACCACGGCGACAAGACCGAGTATCCGAACGGCGTTCTTCGGACATAGAGCGTCGATTCGGTTTGCAAAAAGGCTCTTTGGACTGATTTCGAGCTGAAGCCGACCAACTGCCCCAATGAGGCTGTATCGAACGCAGTCGAGATAGTCCGCGCGGGCGCAGGCCTACTCCGCTTCCGCCTCCTCGATGCGCTCCTGGACTTCCAGCCAAGCGGCCTCGGCCCTGGCCAGTTCCTTCCTCAGCCTGCCGCGCCTGGCCAGCATTTCGTTGATGCGCTCGGGCGTCGCGAGTTCGTAGGTGGCGCCATTGCCCAGCACCGTGGTGAGTTCGTCGAGTTCCTCGCCGCACCGCTCCATGTCGCGCTCGACTGCGGCCCGGCGCTCGCGCAGGGGTCTCAACGCATCGCGCCTTTCGGCTCTCTTGCGTCGAAGCGCCCTTCTCTGCCCCTGTTGCCGTTTGGCTTCGGGGCGCTTGCGCATCTCGGCGTAGGCGTCGATGTCGTCTTCGAATCGCGTCACCGTGCCGTTGCCCACGAGCCACAGGTCGTCCACGCACTCCCGCAGCAGGTGGCGGTCATGGGACACCAATAGAAGCGCGCCGTCGTATTCCTGCAGGGCGACGGCGAGGGCTTCGCGCATGTCGAGATCGAGGTGGTTGGTCGGTTCGTCCAACAGCAGCAGCGAAGGTCTCGAACGCGCTATCAGGGCGAGCACGAGGCGCGCCCTCTCGCCGCCCGAAAGCGTCGCCGCCGCGCGCGTAGCCATGTCTCCGGAAAAGCCCCAGCCACCGAGGTAGTCGCGGGCTGCCTGTTCGCTGACCGCGCCGCCGGGGGAGTCCAACAGGTTGGCCAGGGCGGACTTCCGCGCGTCCAGCGTCTCCATCTGGTGTTGCGCGAAATAGCCGACGCTTCCGGCGCGCTCCAACTCCCCGTCAAGCAAGCCCATTTGGCCGGAGAGGACCTTGAGCAGCGTCGTCTTGCCGGCGCCGTTGACGCCGAGGATCCCGATTCGGTCGCGGGAATAGACCCGCAGCGTCATGTCTTCGAGGAT
Source organism: Pseudomonadales bacterium (assembly GCA_963668365.1). Lineage (GTDB taxonomy): Bacteria > Pseudomonadota > Gammaproteobacteria > Pseudomonadales > Azotimanducaceae > VXNE01. The sequence continues at coordinate 393,459 of OY764266.1, read as the reverse complement.
CGGCGCGTCGTCGTAGCCGATCGAGGCGCCATCGACGGAAATGATCGGGTTGGGCACCTTGTCCGGGTTCGGGAAAGCGAACCGATACGGTGACTCGGCGAGCACGGGCGCGACCAGCGCCATGCGGTCGAGGGCTTTCAGTCGGCTCTGCACCTGTCTCGCCTTGGTCGCCTTGGCGCGAAACCGGTTCGCGAACTGGTGGATGCGCGAGATCTCTCGCTGCTGCCTTTCGTACAGCGCGGCCTGGCGGGTCAGGTCTTCCGCCCGCCGACGTTCATAGGTGGAGTAGTTGCCCGAGTAGAGCGTGGTCTGGCTGTCCGCCACGTGCACGATCTCCTCGCAGACTGCGTCGAGGAAGTCCCGGTCGTGGGAGATCGTGAGCGACGTGCCCGGATATCGACCGAGCCACGTTTCCAGCCAAAGCGACGCATCGAGGTCGAGGTGGTTCGTCGGCTCATCCAGCAGCAACAGGTCGGAAGGCGCCATCAGCGTGCGCGCAAGGTTCAGCCGAATGCGCCATCCGCCGGAGAATTCGCGGTGGGTCTTGCGCACGTCGTCGCCGCGAAAGCCGAGTCCGTGGAGGATCGCTCCGGCGCGGGAGGGAGCTTCATACCCTCCGAGATCTTCGAAGCTGGCGTGGAGATTCGCCAGCGCCTCGTGATCGCGTTGGTGCTCCGCCCTCTCGATCCCGGCCTCGACCCGGCGCAGAGCGCGGTCCCCGTCGATGACGAAATCCATCGCGCTTCGGGAGCTCGGCGCGATCTGCTGGTCGAGCGTAGCCACGCGCCAGCTTCGCGGATAGGCGATGTCGCCTTCCTCCGGCGTCAGGCGCCGCAGAATGAGATCGAAGAGGGTGGTTTTCCCCGCGCCGTTGCGTCCGACGACGCCCACCGAATGCCCCGCGTGCACGGTCATGCTCGCGTCGTCGAAGACGCGATTCTCTCCCCGCTTGAGGACGATATTCAGAACTTGCAGCATGTACAATGCGCGAACGCAATCAACGTATTCGAGGCAGGGATGCGCCAGGAAACCGTCGACACGATCAAGTCGCAGATCGAGGGGAACCCGATCTTGCTCTATATGAAAGGCTCGCCGCAAGCGCCGCAGTGCGGGTTCTCGGCGCAGACCGTCCAGTGTCTCATCGCCTGCGGTGAACGTTTCGCCTATGTCGACGTCCTGGGCAACCCCGATATCCGCGCCACCCTCCCCGAATACGCGAACTGGCCGACTTTCCCGCAACTCTATGTCAGCGGCGAACTGGTGGGCGGTTGCGACATCGTGACCGAGATGTTCCAGTCCGGCGAACTGCAGCCCCTGATCCAGGAAGCTGCGGAGCGGGAGGATGCGGAGGATACGGCGTAGGGGCCTATCCCGAACGCGACATCTGGAAGCGAACCGGAGGCCGGTCCGCCAGGCGGGTGTCCGGAGGCTCCTGGGTTGAACCGCGCGTTCTTCTGTCGGGACTCGAGAGACGTGGCCCGAGACCTGCTTGGGACAATCCTGGTCAATGGACCCGTTGCGGGACGTATCGTCGAGACTGAAGCCTATCTCGCCCAGGGCGACCCCGCCGCTCACGCCTACAGGGGTCGGACGAAACGCACCGAGGTGCTGTTTGGGCCGCCCGGACACGCATACGTTTTTCGAACCCGCCAGCATGCCTGCCTGAACGTCGTGGCACAGCCGGCCGGCGTGCCGGGATGCGTGCTCATCCGGGCCCTCGCTCCCGTCGCCGGTGTCGACATCATGCGAGAACGCAGGGGAGACGTGCCTGATTCGCGATTGACCGACGGGCCGGCCAAACTCTGCCAGGCGTTCGACATCGACATCAGGCACTACGGCGTGGATCTCTGCGATGGCGTTGATCCACGCCTGGAAGAGGGTCGAGCATGCGATGCGCGGAATGTAGTCACGGGTCCCCGTGTCGGTGTGGGGGCCGCAATGACAGCGCCACTGCGCTACTACGTTGCCGATGATCCTTTCGAATCGCGGCGCACCTGAGCGCGGACTCGGCTCGGTCCCGGCTTGGCGGTCAAACCGTCGATCACCTAACATCCGAACCGGACCAGTTGCCGGAGCCGGTCGGTTGAGCGGGTTCAAGCTCGATCTCAAACGTCTTGCGGATGGCTTCGCAGCGGCCGATTGGAGGAAGAACGTGAGATGACGCTGAGCCACCTGGACCGGCTGGAGTCCGAGAGCATCCACATCATTCGGGAAGTGGCGGCGGAGTTCCGCAATCCCGTGATGCTCTACTCCATCGGCAAGGATTCGACGGCGATGCTTCACCTGGCGTGCAAGGCTTTTGCGCCGGGCAAGCCACCATTCCCGCTGCTGCATGTCGATACGACCTGGAAGTTCAAGGACATGATTCGGTTTCGCGACGAAACCGCGGCGCGGCTGGGCCTTGACCTCATCGTCCACGTCAACGAGGAGGGGGCGGCCCGGGGCATAGGTCCGTTCAGCCACGGCTCCCGGATGCACACGGACATAATGAAGACACAGGCGCTGAAACAGGCGCTGGACAGGCACGGGTTCGATGCGGCCTTCGGCGGCGCCCGACGCGACGAGGAGAAATCGCGCGCCAAGGAGCGGATCTTTTCGTTGCGCAGCGCAGCGCACCGTTGGGACCCCAAGAATCAGCGCCCGGAACCGTGGGGGCTCTACAACACGCAGCTCGCCTCCGGGGAGAGCGTCCGCGTGTTCCCGCTGTCCAACTGGACCGAGCTCGACGTATGGCACTACATCTATCGGGAGAACATTCCGGTAGTTCCGCTCTACTTCTCTGCCAGGCGTCCCGTGGTGAAACGCGATGGACTGCTGATCGTGGTCGACGACGACCGGCTGCCACTTGAACCCGGCGAGACGCCTGTCGGGATGTCGGTTCGCTTCCGCACCCTGGGCTGCTATCCGCTGACCGGCGCGATCGAATCCGATGCGGCCAGCGTCCCGGATATCATCCTGGAGTTGATGCAAACCCGCAGGTCGGAGCGGCAAGGCCGGGCCATCGACAACGACCAGGTCGGGTCCATGGAGCAGAAAAAACAGGAGGGGTACTTCTGATGCCGGCAGGCGCGGGATCCGCAGAGCCACCGCCCGATGTCGACGCCGTTCTCGAGGCGCGCGACGGGAAGGATCAACTTCGATTCATCATTTGCGGTTCGGTGGACGATGGCAAATCGACCCTCCTCGGCCGGTTGCTCCACGAGTCGAAGAACGTTTTCGAGGACCAGCTTGCGGCCGCGGAGGTGGAAAGCCGCACCTACGGCACCCAGGGCAGTGCGGTAGATCTCGCCTTGCTGATCGATGGACTGCAGGCGGAGCGCGAACAGGGGATCACCATCGATATCGCCCATCGCTACTTCGAAACGGACAGGCGCAGGTTCATCGCGGTCGATGCGCCGGGCCATGAGCAATACACGCGAAACATGGCAACGGGCGCCTCGAACGCCGATGTGGCCCTGATTCTCGTCGACGCGCGAAAAGGCTTGTTGACCCAGACCCGCCGCCACAGTCATGTGATTTCGCTGATGGGTATCCGGCGGGTGATCCTCGCAGTCAACAAGATGGACCTGGTCGACTACGACGAGGGAAGGTTCTCGTCCATCGTCGAAGAGTATCGGGCGACGGCTGGCGAGATGGGAATCGAAGAGGTCGGCGCGGTGCCCGTTTCGGCGCTTACGGGCGAGAACGTTCTCGCGCCGCGCGGCGGCACGCCCTGGTACGTCGGCCCGACGCTGCTGGAGTTGCTGGAGTCAGCGGAGATCCGGCGCGAGGGGACCGACGGAAGATTTCGCCTGCCGGTGCAGTGGGTCAATCGACCGCATCCGGACTTTCGGGGGTTTGGCGGCACGGTCGCAACCGGGTGTGTCGAGCGCGGCATGGATGTCGTTGCCGGCCTGTCGGGCCGCCGGTCGACGGTCGAGCGCATTCTTGGGCCTTCCGGCGAACTCGAGAGGGCCGTGCCCGGCCAGGCGGTGACCCTCGTGCTGGCTGACGAAATCGATGTCGGCCGCGGCGACATGATCGGGGATGCGGAACATCCGCCCGAGATCGCCGATCACTTTGCGGTGCACCTGATCTGGATGGATACGCAGCCCATGCTGCCCGAAAGGCACTATTCGATCCGTCTTGCCAGCGCCGCCGGGGTGGCCCAGATCACCGATCTGACTCATCGCGTCGACATCGACTCGGGGGGTCACCTGGCCGCCAAGACGCTGGACCTGAACGAAATCGGCTATTGCAAGATCTCGCTCGACCGCGCCGTACCGTTCGACCCCTATTCGGAGAGTCGCCAGACCGGCGGCTTCGTCCTGATCGACAGAATCACCAACGCCACCGTCGGCGCGGGCGTGATCGATTTCGCGCTCCGTCGCGCCAGCAATATCTCGTGGCGGGAAATGAACGTCGACAAGGCGGCGCGGTCCCGCGCCATCGGCCAGAAGCCATGCGTCCTGTGGCTGACCGGACTGTCGGGCGCCGGCAAGTCGACGATCGCCGACCGCCTGGAGCAGAAGCTCCAGGCGCTGGACCGGTACACCTACCTTCTGGACGGCGACAATGTCCGGCACGGCCTGAACAAGGATCTGGGATTTACCGATCAGGACCGGGTGGAGAACATCCGCCGGATCGCCGAAGTCGCCAGGTTGATGGTAGATGCCGGACTGATCGTGATCGTTTCCTTCATCTCGCCGTTCCGGTCGGAGCGCGAGATGGCCCGCGCCCTGGTGGAAGAGGGCGAGTTCGTCGAAATCCATGTGGACACGCCCCTTGAAATCTGCGAAGCGCGCGACCCGAAGGGACTCTACGCCAAGGCCCGGAAAGGCGATCTCGTCAATTTCACCGGAGTCGATTCACCCTACGAGGCGCCCCAGGATCCGGAGTTGCGTATCGATACGACGAAGCTGTCCGTCGACGAAGCGGCGGACATGGTGATCGCATATCTCGAAAGTACGCGGACCGGCGTCGAGTAGGACTGTCGGCGGAGTGCCGCCGCCGGGCGTTGCGGGAACATGGACTCGATCAGGCGCCTGGTGCCGCTACGATTTCCCTGTCTCGTTCGCTCAATGAACGGCGTTGAAATTCCTCTACCACGTCCTGAGCCACCTGTTGCAGGAAGCGGGCGTCTTCCTCGCTTACCGTGCCGAAGTAGTCGTAGCTGCTGCCGACGGGGGAGAGTTCCCAGACGCTGGCGACGACTACGCTGGCGGCGAGATAGGTGCCGAGCAGACCGGGGTGGCTGCCGTCGAATCGCTTGTGAAGGACGATATCCGGACGGCGCCGGTAGGCTTCCTCGAAGGCCAGGCCAACGGGAATCACGAGCGCGCCGATTTCGTTCGCGGTTTCCATGTAGAGTGTTTCGATCAGCTCGATCATGCCGGGATCGTAGCGGTCGTGTGGCGGCCGGTAGGCGTGGGTCATGTAGAGCGCAGTCTCTCCGCCGGCGGCAGTGATCCTGTCCTCGAATTCAGCCGCGGTTCGCGCGAATTCCCGGCGCCGCCGATCACGCAATGGTTCGCCGCTGCCGCCTTGCAGGATGACCAGTTCGAATGGCTCGTCGATACCAAGGCTGCCCGGCGTCAAGTGACTGCCGATAGGGTGGTGGCTCAGGGCTGCGCCTCCAATCGTTGCCGACTTGAACTTGATGCGCGCGCCAAGCTCCGGGTCGAGAGACGCGATCATGCGCGAGACGTGGTTATGGAGGCTGTCGTTGTAATAGAAATAGCTGTTGCCGACGAAAAGAACGCGCTCGGGGGCGGGATCTGCCAGTGTGGTCTTGAGCGGCTGCGGCCGGGCGTTTTCGCTCCCTCGCAGGGGCAGTTGCGGGGCAACTGTTTGCTCACGGCGTGGCGCTCGCGTTGCATCCACCCCGAGGGCCAGGGCGCCGGGGCGGCGGGGGTCGGCGGCGCCGTGGAGCAGCCCGTCGCGCAGCATGATTGACTGCGTGCTCCCCATGGTCTGCTGGACTTCGATTTCGTGTCCCAATGCTTCCAGGAGGCGCAGGCTGTCGGCGCTGACGCCGCTCTCCACGCCAAGTTCCGGCTCACGCCAGGCCTGGTAGATGCGCGGGGCATGAGTCGCCTCGGCGATGTTCATGCCGTAGTCGACGGTATTGACGATGATCTGCAGGATGACGCTGTGAATTCGGCTGCCGCCCGGCGTGCCCGTCACGAGAAACAGTTCGCTATTCTCATCGAACACCATCGTTGGCGTCATGGTGGAGGCGACCCGCTTGCCGGGCTCGAGGCGATTGGCGTGCGCATCCGGATCGCGAAACGAGAAATTGCGCATCTGGTTGTCAAGAATGATCCCCGTGCCCGGGACGACTGCTCCCGAGCCGAAGGAATGACCGAGCGTGTAGGTCGTCGACACGGCATTGCCGGCACCGTCCACGACGGAAAAGTGCGTGGTGTCCCGGCTTTCGTAGGGAAAGGCGTTCATCGGCGAGATTTCCGCCACGGGCATGGCCCGGTCCGGATCGATCCGCTCCGCCATGTCCCGGGCAATGTCCGCGCTCAGAATGCCCGCGATGGGAACTTCGACAAAATCCGAATCGCCTATGCCCTCCCTGCGGTTGGCGTTGCCGAGCTTCATCGTCTCCGCAAGCAGGTGCATGCTCGCCGCCGAACCCTGAGGCAGGCTGCGCAGGTCGAAGTGGCCGAGCACATTCAGCATTTGCAATAGTGCGAGTCCGCCGGCGCTGCTCGGCGGTACGGTAACCACGCGATAGCCTCGGTAATCGGTGGCGATGGCTTGCCGGACCCGCACGCGGTAGTTTCCAAGGTCCGTGGCGCTGATCAGGCCATTGGCCTGTTCCATGTATCCGACGATCTTGCGGGCTATGGCGCCGCCATAGAACGCCTCGGCGCCATGTTCGCTGATGTCGCGCAGGGACCAGGCCAGATCGGGCTGGATCAGCGTCTCTCCGGCGGCGTACGCCGAGCCGTCCGCCCGGGCATAGGCCGCCATGCTGCTCGGTGACTCGCGCATCACGGTGAGCGCTTCGGAAAGCGCGAACGCCAGGTCGGTGCTGACTTCGATGCCGTTTTCTGCAAGTTCTATCGCGGGCGCAAGCACTTCGTGCCACGGCAGCGAACCGAAGCGCCGCCAGGCTTCTTCGAGGCCGGCAACCGTGCCTGGCACTGCAGCCGCTCTCGGGCCGAAGGTCAGTTCATCCCAGCGAATTTCGCCATTCCCGTCGCGAAAATCCGCGCTGCGCGCTGCGGCTGGAGCCGCCGAGCGGAAATCGAGGGCAAGCACATCTTCGGGTCCGCCCGAACCGACCATGTACACCAGCATGAAGCCGCTTCCGCCGAGATTGCCCGCCCGCGGCAAGGTGACCGCCAGCGCGAATCCCATTGCGACCGAGGCGTCGACCGCATTGCCTCCCGCGAGCAGAATCCGCCGACCGACTTCGCTGGCAAGCGCGTTCTGGCTGACAACCATGCCACCGGTGGTGACTTCGGGGTGATGGATCCTGTCATAGCGGATGATGGACTGCGTGGCCCCACTGCCGCCCAGGGGCTGGGCCCAGAGCGGTTGGCAGGCCAGCAGGAGCGCGAGTATTCCGCTGGCCGCACTGACAGATCGGGGCCCGGTCATGCATGCAAGCAAGCGTGGTCGTTGCCTGGACTTGCGCAGTCTGGCGCCGAGTCTGTTCTGGATCTGCCGACCGGGCCTCATTCCCTGAAATCGAGGCGCAGGTCCAGGTAGTAGTACCTTCCCAGATCGCGGTGCTGGTCGGCGAAATAGCCGAAGGAGTCGTCCGCCAACGGTGCCCGCCTGTCCGTCAAGTTGTTGATACCCAAGCGCACGCGGCTGTTTGCGCCGAAGGCGTGAAAGTCATGGGTGAGGCTGAGATTGAAGGTCGCCATCGACGGAATCGGAAACTCCCGGCCATCGCTCAATATCTGGTAGAAGTCGCCATAGCGCAGCCCGGTGACCGAAACGCCCCAGTCGCCGGAGTTCCAGCCCAGGCGGAAGCTGTCCTTGTGCTCGGGATTGCCGTCCTGGCGGACCAGGTTGGCAAAACCGACTACCGGCACCGAGTCCGGCAACTCCCCCGAGTCCCGTGCAGCCACCAGCACTGCGGCCTGGCCACCCGCTTCCTGCTGGTACTCGTCGAGCCAGGATCCGGCATAGCGGAGAGCGAAATCGCCGAAGCCCGTTTCGAACTCGAAGTAGACCGCGACGTCATGCCCTGCCACGGTGCGAGTATCGAGGTTGGCGTAATTGTCGTCGACCTGGACGACTTCGCCGAAGGGGCACAGTCCTGCGGGGCCGAAGTACGGCAGATAGTCCTCGTCGGCTTCCGGATTCCTGGCTACGGCCGGATTGCCCTGCAGTGAAGCGCAGTTGTCGGCACCGGCACGCAGCCTCATCAACAGGTCAAGCGCAACATGGTTTTCCTCGCCGAACAGACCGATAGTGTCGGTCTTTTCGATACTCCACCTGTCGTATGTGATCGTCAGGCCATCGATTGGCTCCAGCACGATGCCAAACGACGTATTGGTCGATTCCTCGGGTCGCAGCAGCCGACTGCCCTTGGCGAGGCGCTGCATGCCGTAGGAACAGTCGAGAACGTCTTCTGCGGGATCGAGATAGAGGCAGGAATAGTCCTGCCGGGTATTGGAGCGCGCGACCAGTGACTCGTTGATCGTAATCAGATTGGGCGCCCGAAAAGCCTCGGACCAGGATGCCCGCAGCATTACCTGGTCGATCACGCGGTATCCGGCTGCAAGCTTGCCCACGGCGGTGCTGCCCACATCGGAGAAGTCTTCCCAGCGCACCGCGGCCTGGAGGTCGAGACCCTCGATCACGGGGATCGCCAATTCGCCGAAAACGGAGACGACCCGGCGCTCGCCGAAACTGTCGGCGGTGGGGCTGGAATTGGCGACGTCGGAGATGAAAGGATAGCTATTGCCGGTACGGTCGGTGAACACGATCTGGCCATCCAGCCGTGGGTCGCGATCGTCAACAAATTGTTCGTCCCTGACTTCGACTCCCGCGAGCACCCCTACGGGACCGGCAGGCATTTCGAAAAGGGCGCTTTGAGACAGCTTGAAGTCGAGCATGTTCAGCTCCTGCTCATTGCGCCGGCGTACGTCGACCAGTGTGCGCTCGATATTGCTGCCGGTATAAGGTGCGAAGGGATTGAAACCCGCCGGGGTCGTATCCCTGAGCGCCTCGGTCATCAGCGTGTTGGAAATGCGGTTGTGCGTGACGTCGAGCCGTTCGGCGAGGGACCAGGTGTACGCGCCTTCCCAGTCCCAGTCTCCCCATGAGCCGCGCAGGCCGCCGATGAAGCGATAGGTATTGCCGTCCACATCGACGACACGCGGTACCTGCGCGAAGCGGTAGTTGTCGAGTTCCAACTCAAGCCCACCGCAAGGGACATTGTCGCCAATCACGCTGTCCGGCATGCGATTCGGCGAGCCACAGGGACCGAGGGGGTTGTAGTAGGCGTCGGCGGCCATGCGGAACTTGGCGACCGCACTCAGCCTGGTGGAACTATGGCGCGTCGTGTTGGTATCGGACCAGTACCAGGTGAATTCGCCGAAAGCCTGCATGCCGTTGTCGAAATCGTGTTCGAGGTAGGCGTAGGTGTTCAGCCGTTCCAGTTCCGAATACAGGTCGCGGTCTTGGTTGTTGTTGTAGCGATAGGTGCCCTGGCCGTCCACTCCGCCGCATACCTCGATATTGATCGGGTACTGACATTTCTCGTGGCCTGCGGGATAGGTTTCAAACTCGCCGCGGGAGTCGGTGATGGCATTGCGAAGGCTGGTGCGGGAAACACTCGGGACGACATCGTACTGGCCGAAAGAGGAGTTGGCGCTGTTGTTGCGGAAAACCGTCGTCTGGAATTCAAGGTCTTCCACCCGGTAGCGGAAGTCCGAATCGGCCCAGCGTGGGTCGTCCTGGGAGTTGACCCGACCCCGGCTGAAATAAGTCGCGAAAATCCCAACCCGGGTTGCGCCCCCGTTGAGCGAACGGCCCCATTCGATGGTGGCGCGCGCGTCATTGCGGGGCAGGCTTTCGTAGTTGTCGTGACGCATGCTGATCCGCAATCCGTCGAAATCGTTGCGCAGCACATAGTTGACTACGCCGGCCACCGCGTCGGCCCCGTAGAGCGCCGAAGCGCCGTCCTTGAGTATCTCGATCCGGCGCACGCTGATGCCGGAAACCGACTGCGAGTTCACCGAATTCACCGGCACAAAACTGCCGCCGACTTCCTCGGTCTGGTAGGCGGCCGAGTTGACCATACGGCGCCCGTTGAGCAGCACCAGCGTATTGCCGGTACCGAGATTGCGCAGGTTGAAGGCGCCGATATCGCCGCGGGCCGCGTTCACCCCGCCGGAGATGTTCTCCGACTCGCTGAAATAGTTCTGACCCTGTTCCGCGACGAACTCGAGCAACTCATCCCCGGACTGGACGCCGAGAGCTTCGATATCTTCCTCGCTGATGATCGAAACCGGCAAGGCATCGGTGATCTGCGCGCCACGGATATGGGATCCGACCACTACGATCTCCTCAATCGTGGCTTCCTCTTCGATTTCTTGTTGTTGCGCCGACATGGCGCTGGCCGGAATGGCTACTGCTGCCGCCAGAGCGGCCTTGGAGAATCTCGATCTGGGCATTTGCGATTCCTCCGCAAAGCACGGGGATGGCTTCTTTTGGCGCGCGCATTGTCACACCCAATCCACAAGTGTGGAACAGGATTCGTTGAACGGCGACAGATTTCGATCCTGAGTCCGCTGGCGTGGGCCGCCACGGTCGGGGTGTCACGGTTGGCTGCTCTTGGCCACATCCAGTTCCTGATCCGGCGCCGCGACGAAGAAGTCCTCTCAGCCGTTTCCGGACGTGGACTCTGTCAGGCGCGCACGCACCTCGCGCCGCAACAACTTCCCGGTCTCGTTGTAAGGCAACTCGTCCCAGAACTCGAGCCATTCCGGCACGCGGGACGAGCGCATTCGATCCCTGACCCATTGCTGCAGTGACTCGACCGTGGCGTCGTGTTTCAGCACCACGACGCCGACCACCGCCTCTCCCCACTCTTCGTCCGGCACGCCGACGATGGCCACATCGGACACCGCGTCGTGCGTCATCATCACATCCTCGATCTCACCCGGCGACATGTTCTCGCCGCCGCGAACGATGACGTCGTCGGCGCGGCCCTCGAGGAACAGGTAGCCTTCGTTGTCGAGGAAACCGCCGTCCCGGGTGGGAAACCAGCCCTCGTCGTCGGTCAGCTTGCCGATGCCTTCGTATTCGCCGGACACCTGCTCGCCCCGGACGTAGATTTCGCCGTGCTCGCGGGGACCGAGAACGCGGCCCTCGTCGTCGCGGATTTCGATCTCGATGCCGGGCAATGGCACTCCGACGGAAGCGAGCCTTCGGCGACCGGCACGATCTTCGCTTGCCGCGGCGCCTCGATGCGCGTCTGGCCCCAAGACGGTGATGGTCGAGCTGGTCTCCGTAAGCCCATAAGCGTTCGTGAAATCGGTGTCCGGAAACAGCGCCATCGCCCGTTCGATCACCGGCAGCGGCATCTTCCCGCCGCCGTAGGAAAGCGATTGCAGGTGCGGCATCTGCGCGTGGTGTTCGTGTTCGAGCGCTTCGACGATGCGCCGCAGCATGGTGGGCACGACGAATGCGGTGGTGACCTCCTCGGCGCGCGCCAGTTCGATCCACGCCTCCGGCGTGAAGTTGGCGAGTTGTACCGCGCGACGGCCGGAATAGACGGAACTCAGTACGGCGGCGATCCCCGCCACATGGTAGGGCGGCACGCAGATCAGCGCGGTCTCCGAAGTGTCGGCGGACATGAAATCGACGGAGCCGAGGATGTAGGAGACGAGGTGTTTCTGCCGCAATACGGCGGCTTTCGGCACGCCCGTCGTGCCGCTGGTAAACAGCAGCGCCGCCGTGTCGTCTCCGTCCATCGACCAGGGCTCGGCGCCATTGGCGGAGCCGTTCCGGGCGAGGGTCAGAAACTCGTTTCGGGAATGCCAGCGCACGATCGAATCGGTGTGGAAGTGCTCGATGTGGTCCTCGTCCGTCACCAGGTACGCTGGCCTGACCCGTTCCACCAGTCCGTCGATCTCGTCGTCGGTCAGGCGGTAGCTGATCGGCACATAGGGCATGCCGGCCCAGCTCGATGCGAAAAGGCCGATCGGGACCGCGAGGTTTGATACGTCGAGGATTGCGAATCGGGACGCCTGCGATGTGCGCAGATCGCTCGCGGCGTTCTGGGCCGCATCGAACAGGCCCTGGTACGTGATTGATTGCTGCGCCTCGGCATCAACGAAGGCGACGCGGTCTCCATATCCCGCCACCGCCATCTCCAGCAGCATCATGATGTTCAAGGGTGTACCTCCGTCGGCAAGGCCGTCTCTCGCGCCCGCATGACGGCGCGCGAGGTTTCAAGCCCCTTGGTGTCCAATCAGTCGGTCTTCGGAAGTTTCGTGGCGTCCTTGATCTTCATCGCCGCGCCGCCAGCCCACAGCGACCCCTCCCCGGCCTTGACGCACAGCACCTCCAGGCTCCCATCCTCGTTTGTGTACCGCTTGCCGATCACGGAACCCTCGGCGTGATCCCGGTGCACGCTTGGGCCATCGGCGTCCGCGCCCCGACTCATGGGCTCGCCGCCACAGGTGATCTCGATGTCTTCCGGCGGCGCCGTGATAACCATGATTTCGGTCGTGCAAACCGCACTCTTGAGCCGGGTTCCAGGCGTCAGGCTCCCCATCGCTTCCCTCCTAGTTCTCGATTCATCCGAGCGATTCTACAAGATCAGCCGTTGCCGAGCAGAGGGCGCACTCCCTGCATCTCCGAGCACATGTTCCGAGTTGCATCCTATCGGCTCGGCGCTCTGGCGCCACCCATACCACCATTGCAGGTTATGCTTGGACGTGCCGTTGCGCGGATTTTCCGTGGCTGGTCAGTGAAGTCTTAAAGGAGCCTCGCCATCACTGTGTTTGATATCGCGATCAAGGGCGGAAAGTAGGAGACGGTGCTGTGGCCAACATTGTCCCGCCCCGCGTAACAGCGCTTAGAGTACGCAACTATCGGGCGCTTCGAGACCTCAATCTAAGGAACCTGACGCCGCTGACGGTGCTGCTTGGACCGAACGGCAGCGGCAAGTCAACGGTCTTCGATGTGTTTGCCTTCCTCTCGGAGTGCTTTTCTGACGGAATCCGCCGGGCGTGGGACCGTAGGGGACGATTCCGCGAACTCCGTAGTCGCGACAGCGATGGACCGATCATCGTCGAGTTGAAATACCGCGAGAAGCCGAAGGCACCCCTTATCACTTACCACTTGGAACTTGACGAGGAAGAGGGTTACCCCGTCGTGACCCATGAGTTTCTGCGTTGGACCCGGGGCGGACGAGCGGGCCGGCCGTTCAATTTCATGGAGTACCGTTCTGGCGAGGGGAGTGTAGTTACGGGCGATGCGCCGGAGGCGTCAGACACCCGCATCGAGCGGCGCCTCGCCGGGCCAGACGTGTTGGCGGTGAACACGCTTGGAATGCTGGCCGAAAACCCGCGTGTGATCGCTTTGCGCGAGTTCGTCACGAGCTGGCACCTGTCTTACCTTTCGGCCGACGCGGCGCGTGGTAACCCTGAGGCGGGCGGCGAGGAACATCTTTCCCCCACGGGCGGGAACTTGGCGAACGTGATCCAGTACCTGCATGAGCAACATACCGATGAGCTTGACCGAATATTTGGCGTTCTCCGCCGAAGAGTGCCGCGCATCGATAGGGTTGAGGCAGAACCGCTAGCCGATGGGCGGCTGCTCCTGAGAATCAAGGATGCTCCTTTCGCGACCCCTGTTCTTTCGCGCTTTGCTTCGGACGGAACCTTGAAAATGCTCGCCTATCTCACGTTGCTGCATGACCCCAACCCACCTAAGTTGATCGGCGTCGAGGAGCCCGAGAACTTCCTGCATCCCCGACTACTTCCAGAACTGGCGGAGGAATGCCGCGCGGCCAGCGAGCGCACACAGTTGCTCGTCACTTCCCACTCACCCTTCTTCCTGAACGGAATACGGGCCAATGAGACCCGCGTACTATGGCGGGACGATGGCGGATATACGCAAGCGCAGCGGGTGTCCGATATAGCTGGCGTCAAGGACTTTCTCGACGAAGGGGCGTCGCTGGGAGACCTGTGGATGGAAGGCCAGTTCCGCATGGGCGATCCGCTGGTGAACAGAGGATTGCCCGCCAGTCACGTTTAATGGTCCCATCGCATCTTGAGTTTCTGGTTGAAGAACCATCTATGTACCGCGACCCGGATGGTATACATCACACTTGGGAGACCTTCGAACGAATCCTGAAGCGCGGGGGTACTTCTCGTCTGGCCTGCGCAAGATAGATGCCGCACGGGAGATAGCGATGCATGTCTGTCCGGACCGCAATCGCTCAAGGAGTTTTGCCGCCTTTCGCGATGCAATCAGGGAAGCTCTGCGTATTGAGCGACCATGTCCAGGTTAGCTCCCGGAGACCGTCATTCCCGAGCTGGTAACCCAGTGCAGCATTGCGCCAATCCGGGCGATTGTACGATCATCCGTGCATGGACGCTGCACCGGTTCCCTACATGGAACGCACCCGCGCCTACTACGCGGCGCAGGGGTTTGAAGCCGCCTATGTCTGGGCGCACTTCGACGACGTGCCGTTCGCACCATTGCCGAAACCGCTCGCGAAGTCGAAGCTCGCGATCATCACTACGGCAAGCCTGTACGACCGCACCTTTGCCGATGTCCGGGAAGTGGCATCGGGGTCGACGAGCGATCCGCCGGAGGAGCTCTTCGGCAACGACCTGGAGTGGGACAAGAACGCCACGCACCTGGACGATCTGAACGCCTTCTTCCCGCTCAGGCTTCTTGAGGCGTTGGTTGAGGCCGGCCGGCTCGGCGGCATCACCGCGCGCTTCCACTGCGCTCCGACGGAGTACAGCCAACGGCGCACCAGGACGGTCGACGCACCGGAGATCTTGCGTCGCTGCCGCGAAGACGGTGCGGACGCGGCGGTGCTCGTGCCGTTGTGACCCGTTTGTCACCAGACCGTGAGTCTGACCGCTCGACACCTGGAGGCCGCCGGCATACCGACGGTGATTCTCGGCTCCGCCCTGGACGTGGTGGAGCATTGCGGCGTTCCGAGGTTCCTGTTCACGGATTTTCCGCTGGGCAACCCCTGTGGAAAGCCGTTCGATGCATCAATGCAGGAGGCGATAACGGCGCAGGGAATCGATCTGCTCGAGAGTGCCGATGGGCCTCGAACGACAGTGCGTACGCCGTTTCGATGGGGTGGCGACGAGTCCTGGCGCGACCGCTACATGGAAGTACGGGCGGAGGATCTCGCAGACCTCGCTAGGCGGGGCGAAGCACGCAGGGCGAGACGAGTGCGCGAGAAGGCACAGGGCAAGGCGCGCGGCGACTGAACCGCCAAATTTCGGGAAGGCAATGAGACAGGAGACTCGAAGGCGCTATTGGTCTTTGTGGGGATAGCATGTGGTTATTGCTCCGTCCCGAACGCAGTACGTGACCCCATTCACCGTAATTCGACAAGCTGCATCCCCGACGAAACTGAACGTGTCTCCGCTACGGGGCGTGTTCATTGCATCCACGATGGCTTGGCGGACTCTTTCGACGTCGACGTTGAGAAGCCGCTCCATGTAGCGCAGTACGGCGTGGTCAGTGACTTTCATTGTTGCTCTCTTCTTCCGGATTCGCTTCGGATTTCAGACGTTCTTGATAGGCGCGAATTTCGGCCATGGTTGAATGGATCTCGGCCACAAGCGAATGTTCATCGCCGACGGATTCGGCTTCCTTCAAGAGAAGCTCATCAAGACTGATCGGGTGGTCTATCGTTTCCTCCCGTCTCTCCATCCGTTTCCTAGCGTCGTTCGACAACTTGCTCTCAAGCCACAAGACGCGCAATTTCTGCCACTTTGGGTCGTCCTCGAGATTGAGGAAGAATGGAATATCCCTAAGGCGCACGTCGCCGTATTCCAAGGCCCACTTGGCACATTGAGAACCGCCTGTGACCTCATTGAGTTCATCCAGACAAATCTCAAAAGGTTCGACTCCCCAGAAGTCATCCAGCACCAGATCGGTATCGAATGAAACGATTCCTGGACCAATCTCGTCGGCGAGATGACAGAGGTAATCGGCAAATGGGGTGACGGCAAAGAGATCGTCCTCTCCGAACAATGCCATCGCATCCGTTTCCTCGCGTAACACGTCGCCGAGGAGATCAGCGTTTTCGATGGATGTGCTCTCGTACGCCAGACCTTGATTGACGTCGGTTAGGTAGCTAGTGAAGTAGAGATTCCTATCCCCCTTCCGGAAACTCTGAAGACGCTCTGTCGCGTCCACCACATCTTCGAGCTTTTTTCTTCGCTGCGCCAAGCTTCCTTCGGCCAGCAACGCGAATAGTAAAGGTGCTAGGACCATCAGCTGCTCAGCGCTCGGACCGTAGCGGCGCTCGATCAAGTCGTACGCAAGCCTGGTTTTTGGACTGACCTTAGCGGCGATTCGGACATCTCCCGGAATGGGATGATCAGACTTGAGCGGCTCCTTCAACCTGCCTGGTTCGGTTCTCAATGCTGTTGCCAGTCGGTTTACCGTTGTCGCACGAACGGCAGTAACCCCATCCGATGCTTCGATCCGGGCGATCTGCCGTACCGAAATCCTGGATTCCTTGGCGAGTCGCTCGCGCGACCATCGCTTTGTCCTTCTGAACTCTCGAAGACGCTTCGGATCTATAGGAGCTTGGACCGGTTCACGACTGTCGACATCCGGCGGAAGGGGGGCATCCCCCGAAAGCACGTCGGGATGCACTTTCAGCGCCTGAGCTAGACGTTCGATGGTGGTTGTGCGGGCAGAGACGTTTTCTACTGCTCCTTCGATCCGCGCGATTTGTCGCGCCGAGACTTGCGCTTCGTCCGCAAGTCGGTCGCGGGAGAGGTTCCGGCCCGTCCGTATTGCCCTTAAACGGTAGGGATCGATCATGGCAGTTCTTCTGTTGCGTCCAATGAGGGGCAATCATATCGAATATCACGACTATAAAAATGCCTTTAATACGCCATTGTCATGACATATGTCATCATTAAGAGTGAGTCAACAATGTCCAGGTCCGGTGATTCAGGAGTCCGGCAGCCCTTTGAGGCAGGACGAACGTTGCCCCAGACACGAGGCTGATACGGGCGATAAGCTCTATCGGACCCTTTCGGCTTCGATCATCTGCAGGACTGTCTCCGTTGGAAAGCTCCCCATGGGCAGTCCTTCCCTGGCGACGCGATTGCCAAGCCGCTGCAGCACCACGTTCGCCGGTGTCGGTATGCCATTGAGACGGCCGAGCTGGACGATCTCGCCGTTCAGGAAGTCGGTCTCGATGTTGCCGGTGCCCCTCTGAACGCTCTGCCAGGAGGAACCCCCGGGCCTTTCATGGCCGGGAATCGAACGCAGCCGGTGGGTGCTGTTCGCGCGCCCCTCCATGAACTTCCGCATGTCGATCCACTCGATGCCGGCCGCGCGATAGCACTCGTCGGCCTCCTGCCGGAGCAACTGCAGCACGTCGCGGGCGTCCTCGCCGCAGACGGGCTGGACGGCATTGCCGAGGTTGGCGACGAGCTTGCCGTGCTTCTGGCGCATGATCGAGGCGTCCGGCAGCGAACTGAAGCCGGCATCCGTGATTTCTCCCGCGATGTTCTCGGCGAGCTTGTCGACGCCCGACGGATAGCAGCCGATGTCGAGCATACCGGCGGGGTTCTCCGAGGAATTGAAGACTTCGCCAGGGTCAAGGTGGACGCCGCCCACCATCACGTTCATGCCGTATACCTGACGGAAGCGCCGTAGCGCCATCCGTTCGTTGGCGACGCCGTTCTGACAGCAGACCACCGGGATGTCGTCTCCGGCGGCGGCATAGAGGTCCGTCAGGGCGCCTTCGGTGTGCTGGCTCTTGACGCACAGGATCACGACATCGCCATCGCGAAAATCGACGCGTTCGGGGTGATCGGCGGCGGGTATGCGAATGCGCACATCCTGTATGGGTGTGACGAACCGGAGTCCCTGTTCCTCGATCGCTCGGTAGTGCGCGCCGCGGGCGATGAGCACGACGTCGTAGCCGCCCTGGGAGAGGCGTGCGCCGATGCTCCCGCCGATGCCGCCGGCACCGTAGATGATGTATCGCCTAGCCTCGCTCAGCATGCGCCCACCCCAATTGTTTCAGGACGATACAATTTGTAACTAATTGATGCCATTGAAATTATTCTTCCTTTTTTCGAGCTTTCCAGGGTCGATGAGAGGGTCGGGCTTGGGCGGGAAGCATGCGCCGAACGACGAAAAATGAAAATAAAATGGATTGTGAATCGTTAAGCACCTGATGCCCTTGCAGATTTTCTCATGCGCCCCGAAACGGAGCCGAAACCGTATTTACTTTCCAAAATCGAGGTGTGAACATGACAGCCCTCACCGGCCGGGTTGGACGAACGTGTAACGGTTCCTCGGCAGGGCGGAGCACTCATGCAACCCGGCGGGTGAGGCCAATTCCCACCCTTCCCTATGCCCTGGAATCGCGTGCGTCGCGGCCTGTTTTTCAGACGGTTGCCCCCGTGCCCATCACGATGCAGCCTGACGCCGCGAACATGCCGCCGACGCCGAGACAAAGCGAGACTTCGGCGCCGGGAACCTGGGCCGGAGCAGTGCCACGCATCTGGCGCACGCTCTCCTGGAGCGCGTACATGCCGTACATCCCCGAGTGCATGTACGAAAGTCCGCCGCCATTCGTATTGAGGGGCAGCTGTCCTCCGGGGCGCGTGTTGCCGTCGGCGATGAACCCGGCCCCTTCGCCTTTTTGGCAGAAACCGAGATCCTCGAGCCCATAGATCGGCAGGTGCGCGAACGCGTCGTAGACCATGAGATGGTCGACATCGTCGTGGCTGATGCCGGCATCCCGCATGGCGTCGGACCCGGCCACGCGGAATGCGCGCGAGGAACAGAGATCCTGCATCTGGCTGATCATGGGGCTTTCCGCGCTTTCACCGGTGCCGAGGATATGCACGGGATTTTGCGGAAAGTCCCCGGCCCGCTCCGCCCGGGTCAGGATCAGGGCGCCGCCGCCGTCGGTGACCAGGCAGCATTCGAGCAGGTGGAACGGGTAGGCGATCATGCGTGAAGCCAGCACGTCGTCCACGGTGATCGGATCGCGGAAGGACGCGCGGGGATTGCGCCCGGCCCACTCGCGCTGAACGACGGACACGGTTGCGAGTTGTTCGTGGGTCAGCCCGTACTCTTTCATGTAGCGCAGAACGGGGATCGTGAACATCGTCGTCGGGCCCATGGCGCCGTAGGGACTTTCGAATTGCTGCGCGAGCCCGGCGGTCCCGCTTCCACGTCCTCCCCTGCCGATCTGTGAACGACCGCTCTCCCCGTGCGTGATCAGGATGGTTTCGGCTTGCCCCGTCTGAATGGCCGCCACCGCGTGCCGCACATGGATCATGAAGGAGCAGCCGCCCACGCTGGTTCCGTCGACCCAGCGGGGAGTGATGCCGAGGTAATGCACGAGTTCGACAGGTGTCGAGCCGGCGGTTGCCACGCCGTCTATGTCTTTTGCCGTCAATCCGGTATCGGCAAACGCGTTGAGGGCGGCGTCGGCGTGCAGTTGCAGTTGGCTCGCGTCCGGAATCCGTCCGAGTTCGGTGGTTTCCGCCGCACCTACGATGGCCACGCCAGTCATGCTGATACCTCCGCCGGTTTGAACAGGGGGACGGTGATTTCATCGTTCTGGCGTTCGAACACGACCTGCAATGGCATATCGAGCACCAGGACGTCGGGCGTCTGCTCGCACTCGACGATGTTCGACATCATGGCAGGACCTTCTTTCAGCTTGACCAGGGCGATGCAGTAGGGACCGTCGAATGACGGGTGTCGCCTGTGGTTTATGACATAGCTAAGGAGCGTGCCGCGGCCGCTGGCGGTGAAGACTTCCACTCGCTTCGACCCGCAGTCTGAGCAGAACGGGCGAGGGGGGAAGTAGGTGTGGTCGCAGTCGGAACATCGCTGCAACCTGAGTTCGCCGTTGCGGGTGCCGTCCCAGAAGTGCTCCGTTTCCGGCGTGGGCGTTGGCAATGGACGTGGTTGTATGTCGGCCAATGTACTCTCTCCGTTTGTTCGGGGTCTGCAGCGAGCCTGCGGTTGCCGCGGGACTCGCTCCCCCGTCGGGTGGGTCCGAAAGTATCTTACGCGGGAGGCGGGGGAGGCAAGCGCGGCCCGGGTGACACTGGCCAGGAACGATTCGCCGCGCACCGTTTCAACCTCCTGCGTCGTTCGCGCTTCGCTGGCAATGGCGGATTCAACTAGAATCGAACGCAACGGAAAGCGAAACAGCGAAAGCGGTCGGTCGGCGCGGCGACAGCGCGAGCAATTCATGAACCGGAGAACGGGACGCGACGAGATGAACGATAGACGAGCATCGCCGGCATACACGGTCTCGGAAGCGGCGCACTACTTGGCAGTCCCCGCTGCCACAATCCGCTACTGGTCGGTTGGGCGGGACGAGTACGAGCCTCTCATTGTGGTGCCCCAGCGCTCACCAACATTGATTTCGTTTTTCAATCTTGCAGAGCTGCATGTTCTCTCGGCGATCCGCAGGGAACACAAGGTGAAGATGCCGAGTGTTCGAAGGGCGATCCGTTACCTGTCCGAACACGCAATTGCCCGAATCGACAGGCAGCACCCGTTGATTGGAAGGGAACTGGAGACCGACGGCCTGGCCCTGTTTATCGAGCAGTACGGGCAACTGACAAACATCAGTCGAGAGGGTCAGACGGCTATGCGGGAACTCATCAAGGCGGCTCTACGCCGTATTGATCGGGATCCGAATGGCCTGCCAATCAGGCTCTACCCGTTTACGAGACAAGGCATCGAGGATGATCCCGCACTGGTGGTGATCGATCCCAGGCTCTCCGCCGGACGCCCTGTCATTGCCGGCACCGGACTGGCTACCCAGATCATTGCCGAGCGCTACAAGTTGGGTGAGTCGATTGGCGACCTGGCCCATGACTATGAGCGCCCGAATGAGGAGATCGAAGAGGCAATCCGGTGCGAACTTGCAGCGGCCGCCTGAAGAACTGACGCTATTCCTTGACCGGAATCTGGGAAAGAACATCGTTGCGGATCGGCTTCGATCAGAGGGGATCAAGGTTGAGGTGCACGATGATCACCTCCCGCCGGACGCTCCAGACGAAGAATGGATTGCCCTTGTTGGCCAACGGTGTTGGGTGGCAGTTACGCGGGACAGGAACGTTCGCTACCGTAGCGCTGAACTCGGCTCAATCGAGGAACACTCAGCGCGCGTCGTCGTGATCCGAATGAAGAATGCGACGGGTCCGGAGATCGCCGAATTGCTGGCAAGTGCCACGCGCAGACGGCGTCGTGATGGTGGGGTTGGCGCAGATCTCGAAGCGGCCGCGTTCAGAGATGAACCGCCTTCTCGTTCGTTCCTGCTCTTGCGGCTCGGCCATGACTACTCGACCTTCCGGTCCACCTCCGCCTGGCGCAACGCGGTATCGCCGATCTGTTCCGGCACTTCCCATTCGTGCTGGTGGGCCTTCCCCTCGTCGATGAGCTGTTGGACCGAGTCCAGGGAGTGCTCCTCGAGCTTCAGACCCGGGGCGTTCGGATCGCCGCCGCCAGCTCGAAATTCGAGCACCTCGACTCCAGCGGGGCCTGCCTTGAACTTGTACGGCATGCCGCTCGGCAGGAACATGACGGAACCGGCCCTCAACCTGCGCCGACCGAGGACGAGTTCGCCGGCGACCACGTAGTAGAGGCAGTCCCCGGCCTTGGGGTGACTGTGGCGAAACAGGGGGTAGTGGGGGCCGAACCAGACGTGGACCAGGACCATGCCGTTGGGCGAGGCTTCCTGGCCGAACAACCGCGTCGATGCGATGCCGGGCCATAGGGTCCTGACCATTTCAACCATCTTCTGCCGGGCGGGCGCTTCCCCGCACTTTTCCGCCAGCTCGCTGTATTCGAAAACACGGGCGCCGTACTCGTCGTCAATCTCCTCGGCCGGGCGGGGTGGATTGATGGTGGGGTTGGCGGCAATCTCGAAGGGTCCGCGCTCGGAAACGTACCGTGGTCTTCGTGGTTTCCGAACGGGTTCGCGGCGGTCCTGTTCTTCCAGGCGTTCGTGGGACTCTGCCATGCTATTCCGTTCTCCCATCCACCTTTGCCTGGCGAATTGCCGTGTCGCCGCACCGCTCGGGAGCTTCCCACTCGTGCTGGTGAGCCTTGCCCGCGTCGATGATCTGCTGGATCGCTTCGAGAGAGTCCTCCGCAAGCTTGATGAGAGGAGCATTCTTGTCGCCTTCGCCATCGGCTCGATACTCGAGCACTTCGGCACCTGCGGGTCCCGCTCTGAACTTGTACGGCATGCCCTCCGGCAGGAATATGACGGAGCCAGCCCCCAGTCTGCGCGAACCCAGGTAGATTTCACCGGCGACCACGCAGTAGAGGCAGTCCCCGAACTTCGGATGACTGTGGCGGGATAGCTGGTAATTGGCCCCCATCCACACGTGGGACAGGCGCATGCCGTTGGGCGCGTCCTGTTCGAACAGTCGTGTCGAAGTGATGCCTCCCGCCGTTGCGTGCGCCATCTCGACCATCTTTTCGTGGCCCGCCTCGCCGTATTTCTCGGCCAGGGGGCTTTGCTCGTAGTTTTCGAGCACACGCGCCCTGTCGACGGTGCCGCGCACGCGGGGTCGGTTGAGGGTGGGGTTGGCGCGTATCTCGAACGGGCCGCGTTCGGAGATGTAACGTCTGCGCGGTTCCCGGACGGGCCTCGTGCGAGATTGCTCTACGGGTTGTTCTTGCGGTTCAGCCATGGGAGTAGCCGTTTTGTTCCTACGCGTATGAGCATAGTCGCGACGACGGCGACCGGCAATCGGCGGGCTTGGGCGGGGAAGACGGTCTTCGTGGCGCTATTCGTCGGCCTGCGCATCCACCTCCGCCTGGCGCAACGCCGTATCGCCGATTCTCTCGGGCACGACCCATTCGTGCCGGTGCGCCTTCCCTTCGTCGATGAGCTGCTGAAGCGATTCCAGCGAGTGCTCCTCGAGCTTCAGGCCGGGGGCGTTCGGATCGCCGCCGCCGGCCCGAAATTCGAGCACTTCGGCGCCCGCGGGCCCGGCCCTGAACTTGTACGGCATGCCGCTCGGCAGGAAGACCACGGAACCGGCTCGCAGTTTGCGCCGACCGAGGGAGACTTCGCCCGCGACCACGTAGTAGAGGCAGTCCCCGCCCCGGGGATGACTATGGCGATAGATAAGGAAATTGGCCCCCATCCACACGTGGGACAGGGTCATGCCGCCTGGCGTGTCACGCTGGGCGAACAACGAGGTCGAGGTGAGACCCCCCGCCAATGCCTTGTGCATCTCGATGATCTTCTCCCGGACAGGCGCCTCCCCGTACTTCTCTGCCAGGTCGCTGTGTTCGAAGATCTGCAGCGCGCGGGATTCGTTCGTCGTGCCCTTCGGGCGAGGTTGATTGATTTCGGGATTGGCGCGTATCTCGAATGGCCCGCGTTCGGAAACGTAGCGTCTGCGCATCTGTTTCTGCGTCTGTTTCTGCGGTTGTTCCTCGACGCGCTGCTGTGGTTCGGCCATGTTGGATCTCCCCAGTCTTCCCCAGGTGATGAGCATAGTCGCGAGGGTGGCGACTCGCCAGTGGTCAGTCAGGGCGGACTTCTGCGGGAGGCAAACGTTCGGCCCATGGGAAAGACGGATCGCCGACGCAGAAAAAGTCCGGATTCAGGAGTGACGCCTTGGTGTTGTACGCGAGTTCGGAGCCGTCGAAACGAAGCACGGCGCCGCCCGCCGCGGTCAGCACGGCCTGTGCGGCCCCGGTGTCCCACTCGGACGTGGGGCCGAGGCGCGGATAGAAGTCCGCCAGACCCTCGGCCAGCATGCAGAACTTGAGGGAACTGCCGACGGACTGTCGGTCGACCCGGCCGAAGGTGGCCCGCAGCGCGTCCAGGTATCGCTCCAGCCGGCCGCTTCCGTGGCTGCGGCTTGCGACGACCGTCAACCCTTGCGCTTGTGAAACGGCGCGGGTCGTGAGCGCGTCGCGGCCGTCCCGCGTGGTCTTGTAGGCGATTCCCGAGGCCACATCGCCGAAGAACACCTCTTCGCGCACGGGCACGCCGACCACGCCCAGCACGGGCCGGTTGGCATCGATCAGCGCGATGTTCACCGTGAAGTCGCCGTTGCGGTTCACGAATTCCCTGGTGCCGTCGAGGGGGTCCACCAGCCAATATCGATCCCAGGTCCGGCGCACCTCGAAGTCCGCAGGTTCGGTCTCTTCCGAGACGATGGGCAGATCCGGCGTCATGCGGCGCAGTCCGTCGACGATGACTCGGTGCGCCCGCAGATCCGCAACGGTGAGGGGCGACGCGTCCTCCTTGGTCTGTACTTCGAATTCTCCCGCGTAGACCTGCATGATCGCGTCGCCGGCCCGGCGCGCGAGGTCGATCAGTTCATCGGCCAGATTCATGGAGCAAGCGTTCTCTCTCCCGGATCAGAAAAATCCTATACCATCCATGAATGGTTGAGTGGCCGGAAGTGGATACCGTCCTGCTGGACATGGACGGTACCCTCATCGACCTCTACTTCGACAATTTCCTGTGGAACCAGCGCCTGCCCGAGAGGGTGGCGGCGACGCGCGGCATTGGCGTGGCGACCGCGCGCGAACACCTGTATGCGCACATGCGCGGCGTGCCGCGGTCGCTCGACTATTACTCTCTGGACTACTGGTCCAGGTACTCGCGGCTCGACATCGTCGCATTGCACCGGGAACTCTCGCACCTGATCGAGTACCGCGCCAATGCCTCGCGGTTTCTGCGCGCGGTCCGGGCATCGGGCCGGCGCGCCGTCCTCGTCACCAACGCGCATCCCAAGAGCCTGGCAGTGAAGGACGCGCGGCTCGGCCTGACCGCCGAACTGGATGACCAATATTCGGCGCACGCGTTCGGCCACCCGAAGCAGTGCGGAGAGTTCTGGTCGGCGCTGAACCAGCACGACCCGTACGATCCAGCGCGCACGTTGTTCATCGACGACGACGCGGATGTGCTGGCGGCGGCGCGGGAAAGCGGTGTCGGCCGGGTGCTTTGCGTGGCGCAACCGGACTCCCGGGCGCCGAAGCGCTCGGCGCTGCCGTTTCCGGCGCTGGACGACTTCCGGGAGATCATGACGTTTTGAACTCCGTTCGCCTCGACAAATGGCTGTGGGCGGCACGTTTCTTCAAGACCCGCTCGCGGGCAAAGACGGCCATCGACGGGGGACACGTGCGGCTGAACGGAAAACGGGCGAAGGCGGCGAAGGAAGTGAAGTGCGGTGACACGTTGGATGTCAGGCGCGGACCGGATGACTTCACGGTGCATGTTGAAGCCGTGGCGGAACGGCGGGGAAGCGCGGCGGCGGCCTCCGCTCTGTACCGGGAAACCGAGGCGTCCATGGCGAAACGCGAGCGGGAAGCGGCGCTAAGGCGCGCAGCCGGACGGCAGACGTCCTATGGCCGGCCGTCGAAGCGGGACCGACGACGAATGGAACAACTGAAGGGGCGCTAGTGCAGTCGGGATAGGATACGGCGCGTTCCGCTAACTTCTCGAAACCGGAAGCAAGTCATGTCCAACGTCATCGTCTTCATGTCCGACGAGCACAATCCGCGCTACTCGTCGCCCTACGGCCACGACTTCGTCGACACGCCGAACATGCAGTGGCTTGCCGACAGCGGCACCTTGTACGAGCACGCCTACTGCCCGTCGCCGCTCTGCATGCCGAGCCGCTCCGCGTTTCTGACAGGCAAGCGGGTCCACGCCGTAAAGGCCTACGGCAACAACCGGCTCGGTATTCCGCCCGAAACCCGAGGCCTCGGCGCCGTGCTCGGCGAACAGGGCGTGCACACCGTATTCGTCGGCAAGGTGCATGCCTATCGACCGGTTGCCGAACTGGGATTCTCGGAGACCATCGAGACCAACGACGGCCCATCGGCCTTCTACGAGGCCCAGAGCCGCCGCCCACTTGCCGTATGCCCGGGGGGAGCGAAGCGCCTCGACGGGTACGGTCCCCGTGACACGCCGTGGGGAAACGACGTCACCTACATGGATGCGGCCGTCGACTGGCTTCGGACACGCGCTCCCGAAATGGATCGTCCCTGGGTCCTCTACGTCAACCTGGTGAAGCCGCACTTTCCCCATTTCTGCACCGGGCGGCTATGGGACAAGTACCGCGACCGGGGCGATCTGCCGGCACACGGCGTCGAATCGGCGACCGCCCAACACCCTTACGCGGTCGACTTGCGCCGGCACTTCGAGCTGGAGCAGGTGGAGGAGGAGCAGGTCCGCGGGCTACGCCGGGGCTACTACGCCTGCGTCAGCTTCATCGACGAGCAACTCGGGCGGCTGTTGTCCACCCTCGGGGAGGCCGGTCTCGAGGACACGACCAACGTCGTCTACACCTCGGACCACGGCGAGATGCTGGGCAAGTTCGGGCTGTGGTGGAAGTGCGCCCTGCTCGAGGACGCCGCCCGGATTCCGTGCATCGCTGCGGGCCCGGACTTCGAATCGGGCGCGCGGGTGGCGACACCCGTAGACCTGCACGACCTGCAGTCCAGCGTGTTCTCGCTCACGGGCGCGGAACAGCCGGAGAACTGGCTGGGCTCTCCCTTGGGTACATTGGCGAGTGACGACCGGGACCGGGTGGTCTTCGCCGAATACCACGGGCACGGCACCCGTGCCGGCTCGTTCATGGTGCGCCGGGGCGACTGGAAGCTGATCCACAACGTCGAGGCGCCGGACCAGTTGTTCGATCTCGGAAACGACCCGGAAGAACTCGATAACCAATACGAAGCGCGCGCGCCGAAGGCGGAGGAACTCTCGGCAGCCCTGGCCGAGATCTGCGACCCGGCCGTCGAGGACCGTGAAGCCGAGGCCTTCTGGGAGAGCCAGTTGCGTCTGCACGAGCAGGAGTCGGCTGGCGAATAAGCCGGCGCTCGGCCGTGGCCTCGCGCTCCCCGGCTGAAGGCTGATTCTTGCGAGGGGCACCCCTCGCGCTCCCCGGCTGAAGGCTGATTCTTGCGAGGGGCACCCCTCGCGCTCCCCGGCTGAAGGCTCTGCCCCGCCCGCAGTCGCTGCGCTTCCGACGACGGTTGTTCTACGGAGGTGTATGATTCGCGAAACCCACTGAAGATCTTGTCAATGGCGCTCGAGATCGACATTTCCGGCAGGAATGAAACCTACTACGACCTTAGTCCCGCAACGCTGGCTGAGATCGCCATTCTGCGTGGCGAAGGCCGGCTTTCGTCGAGCGGGGCAATCGTTGTCGAAACCGGAAAACGCACCGGACGTTCGCCGGATGATCGCTTCATCGTGGACGGCCCGGCGGCGTCCGCGTTCGTCGACTGGGGACCCATCAACCATCCGATAAGGCCCGCGGTATTCGACGCCTTGTGGAACCGTGTCCAGGCGCACCTCGCGGACCGGGAGACGTTCGTTTCCCACCTCCACGTCGGCGCCGATCCGAATCACTACCTGCCTATCGCGGTTACCACGGAATACGCGTGGCACGCGCTGTTCGGGCGTTCGCTTTTCATCCTGCCGGACACCTTCAACCCGAAGGAGAAGGAGGTGTGGGAAGTGGTCAACGCGCCGAATTTCATCTGTTCGCCGACGCGCGACGGTACACGCAGCGATGCGACGGTGATGCTCAATTTCGATCGCCGCCGGGTGCTGCTCGCGGGGATGCGTTACGCGGGAGAGATGAAGAAATCGCTGTTTGGCGTTCAGAATTTCCTGCTCCCGGACAGCGACGTTCTCCCGATGCACTGCTCGGCGAGCGCCGGTCCGAATGGCGATGTGACGCTTTTCTTCGGCCTGTCCGGTACCGGCAAGACGACGCTGTCGGCGGACCCGACGCGCCTTCTGGTGGGTGACGACGAACATGGCTGGACCAGGGGCGGAGTGTTCAATATCGAAGGCGGGTGCTATGCCAAGTGCATCGACCTGACGCGCGAGAACGAGCCGGTGATCTACGACGCGATTTCGTTCGGCGCCATCGTCGAGAACGTGGTGATGGACCCGGTCACGCGCCAGATCGACTTTGCCGACGCGTCCATTACGGAGAACACGCGGGCCTGCTATCCCCTGGGCAACATCGAGGCCAAAGTGCCGGAGAACCGCGCTGGCGAGCCGGAGTCCATCATCTTTCTTGCCTGCGATGTGAGCGGTGTGCTTCCGCCGGTGGCCGTGCTGTCCAAGGAAGCCGCCGCCTATCACTTCCTGTCGGGCTACACGGCGCAGGTCGGATCCACGGTGATGGGTTCGAACGAGGCCTACTCCGCGACATTCTCGACATGTTTCGGCGCCGCGTTCTTCCCGCGGCCGGCGCGCGTGTACGCGGATCTCCTGATCAAGCGCATCAGCGAGTTCGGCTCCCGGGTGTACCTGGTCAATACGGGATGGACCGGCGGCGGCTACGGTGTCGGCAGGCGATTCAGCATTCCGGTGACACGGTCGATTGTGGCGGCGATCCAGTCCGGCGATTTGCGCGATGTCCCGACCACGCGCCTTCCGGGTTTGAATCTCGACATTCCCGTCGCGGTGCCGGGTGTCGACGATGCGCTGCTGAATCCCCGCAATACCTGGGCGGACGGGTCCGCATACGATGCGGCTGCGGCAAGCCTGATCGGAAAGTTCGTCGACAACTTCCGGAAGTTCGATGTCGATCGGGCGATCGTCGACGCGGGACCGAAGGTCACCTGAGTCTCCGCCCGCCACATCGTGATTAGCTCCGACGCGATCAGGGGTTTGCGCGGCCGCGAGGAACTCGCGCGCCTGCGTCGCGGCGTCGAAAAGGAAAGTCTGCGGGTGACCCCGCGCGGGACGCTTGCGCAGACGCCGCATCCGCCCGCGTTGGGTTCGGCGCTCACCCATCCGCACATCACGACAGATTTCAGCGAAGCGCAGCCGGAACTGATCACCGGTGTGCACGAGAGCGCCGCCGCGTGCATCGCGGAACTGGACGATATCCATCGCTTCGTCTTTCGACACTTGCATGACGAACTGCTATGGGCCGCCAGCATGCCGTGCGTGCTTACCGCCGACGATGCGGTCCCGCTCGGGCGCTACGGGAAGTCCCACATCGGCCGCATGAAGACGATCTATCGGCGGGGACTCGGCTATCGCTACGGTCGGGTCATGCAGACGATCTCCGGCATCCACTACAACTTCTCGGTGCCGGACGCCCTGTGGCCGGTCATCGCCGCCGCGCGGGGTGAAACCCTCGACGACGATACGCCGACCCGCGCCTATTTTGACCTCATCCGGAATTTTCGGCGTGACTCGTGGCTTCTCATCTACCTGTTCGGCGCGTCGCCCGCCGTCTGCGCGTCCTTCGTGGCCGGGCGGCGGCACGCCCTGGAGAGATTCGACGAGACAACCCTGTACCTGCCCCACGCCACGGCGCTGAGGATGGGCCCGCTCGGCTATCAGTCGAGCGCACAGTCTTCGCTGCACGTCTCGTACAACAGCCTTGCAGACTATTCGGCCACCATGTGGGAGGCGTTGACGACTCCCTATCCGCCATTTGAGGCGATCGGCCTTCGCGATGCGAAGGGCGGATACAAGCAGCTCGGCACCGGGCTGCTGCAGATCGAGAACGAGTTCTACAGCCCGATCCGTCCCAAGCGGCGAACACGCTCCGGCGAACAACCCCTCGCCGCATTGAATGACCGCGGCGTCGAATACGTCGAAGTGCGATGCCTGGACCTCGATCCTTTTCTGCCCGCCGGAATCGACGCGCTCACCGCGCACTTCCTTGACGTATTCCTGCTTGCGTGCCTGCTCCGCGACAGTCCGCCGGACAGTCCGGAAGAATCCGCGCGCATCCAGGCCAATCAGCGCGCCATCGTCGACTGCGGCCGCGATCCGAACCTGGTGCTCGACGACGGCAGCGGCACCGTGAACTGTCCCGCATGGGCGATCCGAATGCTCGATGACTGCGGCGTCGTTGCGGGCCTGATCGACGAAGTGTCTGGCGACGGCCACGCGGGAGCGGCCGTAGACGCGCAGCGGGACAAGGTCGCGCGGCCGGAAGTCACGCCATCGGCGCGCGTTCTCACCAGCATGCGCGAGGCGCGGACCTCCTACCGGCGCTTCACGCTGCATCAGTCGGCATCGCACAAGGCCCATTACTGCGAGAATTCCCTGACTCCGGAGCGAATTGCGTTCTTCGAACGACTGAGCCGTGAATCGCTGGCCGCGCAACGGCGACGGGAAGCGAGCGAGCGCGGGAGCTTCGACGAATACCTCGCACGGGTGCGCAAGGGGTACGAACAGGTTCCGGTGCCAGACGCGCGGCGCGCGTGAATTTTCTCGCCCACTGCGCGCTCGCCTACCCGGAGCCGGGGTTGATTGCGGGCGGCTTTATCGGCGACTTCATCAAGGGTCCTGTGCCGAGCGAACTGCCGGAGCCGCTTCGGGCAGGCATTCGTCTGCACCGCCGAATCGACTCCGTGAGCAATGGCTTGCCCGGCATTGCCGTGAGCGTCCGTCGACTCGACTCCAGGCTGCGCCGGCCCGCTCCGGTATTGCTCGACATCGTCGCCGACCACTGTCTCGCATTGCGGTGGGACGGTCACGGTATCGGGGACCTGACGACATTCACGGCGCTGGCGTACGACGCTATCGGGGCGTTCGAACGGTTCCTGCCGGAGCATGGGAGGAGGTATTTCCAGCGCGTCCGGGACACCGACCTGTTCGCGAGCTACGTCGACCCCGAAACGGTGCTGCGCGCGATGACCTATATTCTGAAGCGCTTGCGGCTTGCACATCTCACCGACGAACTCGACGACATCGTCGGCGGGCAGCTACCGGACCTGATGGACGACTTCGAGGACTACTTTCCCGATTTGCGCGCGGCAGTCGTCGCGTGGAAGCGGGAGAATCGGTAGCGCGGTGATGAGCGGTCTTGCGCTTGCCCGTAGGGACCACCACACTTGAACGCGAATAATCAGAACCGGGGGGAAGACATGGCCATTGTTGAGACGCGGTACGGAAAGGTGGAAGGTTCCAAAAACAACGGAATCCATGGCTTCAGGGGCATCCCTTTCGCGGCGTCTCCCGCCGGGGAACGGCGTTGGCGTCCCCCGGAGCCGCCGGAGCCGTGGTCCGGCGTGCGCGCCGCGAACGGGGACTGGGGCAAGCAGGCGTGGCAGCGGGTGGCGGACAACCCCGACAGCCCCCTGTCATTCGTGTTCAACGCGCGCAACGCGGCGTACCGCGACGAGGACTGCCTGCAGCTCAACATCTGGACGCCGGGTCTCGACGACGCAAAGCGGCCCGTGATGGTATGGATCCACGGTGGCGGCTTTTCGGGCGGCACCGGCGGCACGCCGGTCTACGACGGCGAAATAATGTCGCGGCGCTGCGACGTGGTGGTGGTCACCATCAACTATCGGCTTGGCGGACTGGGGTTCCTCAACCTGAACGAGGTGACGGGCGGGCGCATTCCGGCGACCGGAAACGAGGGGCTTCTCGACCAGGCGGCGGCCCTCGAATGGGTGCGCGACAACATTGCCGAGTTCGGCGGAGACCCGGGATGCGTCACCATCTTCGGCGAGTCGGCCGGCGCGATGAGTGTCGCGGGGCTGCTCGCGCTCGCACCTGCGAAGGGACTGTTCCATCGCGGTATCGCCATCAGTGGCGCGGCAAGCACGGCGAACTCGCTCCAACGCGCGGTGGAAATCTCCGAGGGCGTGCTGGAGGAGCTCGACCTGTCCGGGAAGGATGTCGACAAGCTGATGGCGGTTCACCCCGAGGCGATCGTTGAAGCCACTGCCCGGTACAGCGCCCGGGGCCACGGCATGTGCTACCAGCCAACCATCGATGGTGCTCAGATCGAGGCAATGCCGCTCGATGCGGTCAAGCAGGGCGCCGCGGACGGCGTTTCGCTCCTGGTCGGCACGCAGCGGGACGAGTGGCGCGGCTTCACCGTGATGAATCCGAGAATGTCGAAACTCGACGAAAACGGGTTGACCGCCGAGATCGCGAAGAACGTCGAGAATCCTCGGGCCATCATCGACGGATACCGCGAGATCCGCGCCCGCCGCGGCGCTCCCACTGACCCGGTTACGCTCTATTGGACCATCGAGACCGACAGGAAGATGCGCATCCCCGCGATCAACCTGCTGGAAGCGATGGCAGCGCGCGGTCAGCCTGCATACCACTACATCTTCGCGGGGGAGTCGCCCTGGGAGGGAGGCATTCTCGGAGCGCCCCACGCAATCATCATAGGTTTCGTGTTCGGGACGCATGCGTTCAGCGAAGGAAGCGCCAGGTACTTCGGGCAAGGCGAAGATACGGATGCGCTTTCGGGGCACCTGCAGGACGCCTTCTGCGCCCTTGGCAGAAACGGCAGTCCGCGCACCGATGCGCTTCCCGATTGGGCGGCCTACGACACCGAGACCCGGTCTACCGGCTTTTTCGGCACTCCGGCGAAGGTCGTGAATGCGCCGTACGACGAGGAACGAGCCCTTTGGACCGGAATGGAGGTGAGCCTGCCCTTCGGGCCCGAGCGGTGGTGAGCGGAAATCTCGCGTAAAGGAGAACTGACGCAGGGCCTGTTTGGTAGGACTGCGTCGGTTGCCCCGCCGCTTCTACGATGCATCATAATGATGCATGAAACGAAACGGATGCTGGTCTATCGAAACGGCGGAAGATCGCATCCATGAATACGCTAGAACGGATTTTGAGCTAGCCTACACGAAGCATGCGGCAGAGCGCCTTCAGGAGAGAGGCATTATCATTTCAGATGTAAATCATGTGCTTGCACACGGATACATCGGCGAAGAACCGGTGCAATCGAGTCGGCAGGGATACTGCAAGT
The DNA here is from genome assembly GCA_963668365.1 of Pseudomonadales bacterium. Lineage (GTDB taxonomy): Bacteria > Pseudomonadota > Gammaproteobacteria > Pseudomonadales > Azotimanducaceae > VXNE01. The sequence continues at coordinate 360,529 of OY764266.1, read as the reverse complement.
ACAAGATTTGCAGCAAGTCCCCGAACTCAGGCAACCGAGAGATATGTCTTATCGTCATACCCGACCCTAAGAGGTTGGCTATAAAGGTCGTTGCAGTAATGTGGAAGGATCTTCGATGACTCACGCAATAAAACGCTATCACTATACGGAATGTGGGCTACCCGACGTGTGGATTGAGGGTTGGCGCGTCGAGGACGATGCCGGAGAGGAAACCATCAGAATCCCAAAGGTGAGGAGCTTGCACAGACTGATTTCCAAGGGCATCGTCACGTCGACTGGCACTTTGACAGGTCCTGAACTTCGCTACCTGCGCACGGAGATGGGGCTGACGCAGACTCAACTGGGAGAACTGGTGCACCGCGAGCGCCTGACCGTCTCGCGCTGGGAACGTGGAGAGAGCACGCTGGATGGTGCGACCGAGGCGTACATCAGAATCTTGGCCTCCCACAAGCTGGAACTGGAAAGCTGTGACCCTGAAGTCGTAAGCGCCTGGTGTAGATTGACGGTCGAGAACAAGAAGCCGATCCACATCGATGCAACGGACCCCGACAACTATCGGCTCGTTGCTTGAGAACTGTCCTGTTGTTGCACCGGCCTTCTGCTGACCGGTATGCGGATGCCAGGGATCCGCCCGAATTGACGCGGAAGGAGTCGTTCGTGGCGTCACTGAAGCGCCAAGTACCCGCAGGCCGTCTAGGAACACCGCGTGAAGACGCGATGTTTGCCGTCTTCCTGGCCAGTGACGAGTGCGGCTTCCTGGTTGGGCAGACGTTCCCGTTCGCCGGAGGCTGGGTCCAGAGGTGAAGCTCAGGACGACCCGCGCTCCGAGTAACGGAACGCGGGCCCGAGAGAGGTGCCGTCAGGCCCCGGGCACCCGGTAGGGAACACCCTTTGCAGCCGCTTCGTCCACGGTTTCCGGGGTCACGAGTGCGGTCACCCGAACGCTGAGAACGCCGGCGGCGCCGATGTTCAGGGAAACGGCGGTGGCCGTCGCTTCGTCGGGGAGATCGGCGATGATGTAGAGATCGGTATCGCCGAAGGCGTAGTAGAACGCCTCCACGTTGCCGCCGACTCCTTCGATCGTCTGCGTCAACGCTTCCCGCCGTCGCGTGCCGCCTTCCTTCAGCAAACCGCCGAGGCCACCCTGCGTATAGTTCGCGTGAAACATGTACTTGCTCATCGGCTTCCCTCTGCTGGTTGAGACCCTTGATGATTGGACTATTGGTAGCTCTAATGCAAGTGTTCGTCCGTCCACCGGGGCCACATTCGTGCTGGCAGAGCCGACGTCACCAGACCTTGAGCCGCCGGCGTTCCTGGCAGCGGTCGGAGATATATTCTCCTGCTTCGACCTCGATAGCTACCGCCTCGGGCCTTACCCGAATACGATGGGCCGCATGATCGGCTCAACGCGGTTCATGGCCCCGGAGGAGTTCGAGAAGGGCCGGACCATCGATGAGCGCACGACCGTATTCGCCATGGGAAGAACCATCGGCATTTTCCTCGGTGACATTCCGGCGCTCGTGCAGGTCACGGATGTCGCCTGCGCCGATGACCCGTGCGCCCGCTACGCCACGGTGGCGAAACTCGCTGTGGCTTTCAAGGAAGCCGCGACGGCCCCGTAGCCGCTTGTGGCTGCGGCCTTAGGGCGTTGATGGGCGCACGGGGTAGGATGGTTTTTTGGCCGGCTTGAACCATGAGCGAGACTGAGAACGGGATCCCGGACGCCTACGAATACTACCGTTCCCTGCGTCAGCAGGCGCCGGTTGTCGAACAGCAGGGGGCCTGGCGGGTGGCGCGGTACGCGGATGTTCGGCAGGTCCTGCGGGACCACGAGACATTTTCGTCGGCGGTGGCGCCGCCCGTGCCGAACGCGCCGCCGTCGATGCTGTTCAGCGATCCGCCGATCCACAACCGTTTGCGCAAGCTCGTCAGCTACGCTTTCAAACCGAGCCACATCGAAGCGCAGCACGGCCTTGTCAAAGCCCGCTGTGACGAACTGATGGCGTCCATGCGCCAGCACGAGGAAGTGGACCTGGTCGACGCCTTGGCGGCTCCGCTGCCGGTGACCGTCATCGCGCAGATGCTTGGGGTTGAAGACGGCAACATGCAGGACTTCAAGCGCTGGTCCGACAAGATTTTCAGCAACATCGGGGAGATCCTGTTCGCGCAGCCGGATGAATCCGTGCAGCGGGCGACGGAGGAGATGAACGCATAGAATCCGTATTCGATCATGCGGACGCGTTCGTCCTCGACCGGGATCCAAATCCGCACCTGGCGTTCGGATACGGCATCCACAATTGCTTGGGTGCTCATCTCGCGAGGCTCGAAGGCAGGATCGCCGTGGCCAGCATGGTGAACGCGCTGGACCGAATCGAGATCAGCGAGACTGCGGACCGGACGCAGTTCGATCGTCTCGGAGGTCCGGCAACACTACCCGTAAGGATTGCGCGAGCTTCGTGATGACGAAAAAGAAACCCAACATTGTCTTCATCTTTACCGATCAGCAGCGGGCCGACACGATGGGCTACGCCGACGATCCGGTGGCGATCACGCCGCATACGGATCGCCTGGCTTCCCAGGGCGTGGTGTTCCGGCGTTGTTGCGCCAGCTCACCTGTCTGCATGACGGCCAGGGCGAGCCTTATTACGGGCAAGCAGGTCCACGAGCATGGAGTCTGGACTTTCGCCAATCCGGAACTCCGCCATGGACCCAGCCATGTGCGCAATATTCGCGATGCGGGGTATCGGACCGCCGTTGTCGGCAAGACGCACCTGTGGCTGCACGGCAAGGGCGATACTCGGGATCACCTCGAGGAGATGCGCGACTGGGGCTATGTGGATGCGACGGAAGTTCCGGGGCCGGTTGAGACGGCGACCACGGGGTCCCCCTATTCGGATCACCTGCAGGAAAAAGGGCTGCTCGACACCCACATGGAGTACTTGGGCGCCCATCTGACCGGGAAGCACCTCCATGTTGCGATGCCCTGGGAATTGCCGCCTTCGAATCTTCCTACCGAAGATCACCTGGACATGTTCATTGCCCGCAAGGCAGAAGAGTGGCTCGGCCGCTATGACGGAGCCGACCCCTTCTATCTCCAGGTGTGCTTCGGCGGTCCGCACGATCCCTGGGACTCGCCTGCGGAGTATCGGCGCCGATACGACGCGGACGCCATGCCCCTGTCCATCACCGAAGCGCAAACCGGGCCCGTATCGCCCCATGTGGAACTGCTGCTGAAGGGCGCCCCGCAGAAGCTGGATCACATGAGCGAGGCCGAGAACCGGGTGATGAAAAGCTACTACTACGCCAAGGTCACCCTGATCGACGACTGCGTTGGGCGGGTCGTGGCGGCGCTCGAGAACAGGGGATGGATGGATGACACATGGATAGTGTTCTCATCCGATCACGGGGAGATGCTGGGAGACCACGGCCTGATGGCGAAAAAGGTCTTCTATGACGGCGCCGTCAACATACCCTGCATCTTCCGGCCCCCAAGCGGCGAGGTCGGGTGGCAGAGCAAAGCCCTGACGGATCACCTAGACATCGCCGCGACGCTATTGGATATCGCCGGCGGGGAGCCATTTCAGGAATCTTATGGATCGTCCCTGCTGCCCCTCATCCGGGCCGGCGAGGACGCCGCCGCCGCGCACAGGCACAAGGATGCGGTGTTGAGTGAACTGGGCATGCCTCCGCAGGCGTTTTCCATGCTGCGCACGGACCGCTACAAGATGTCGGTGCGCGCCACGACGCGTGAACCGCTGGACCTTTACGACATGCGTGAGGATCCGAGGGAACTGCACAATCGCGTCAACGACCCGGCGCTACGCGAAATCCGGGAAGGCATGATCGAATCCGAACTGGCTCGATTGCTGCCGCAAATCGCCTGACCGGCGCGGGCGATCAACGCCGCGCGGACCTCAAGGGTGCGCGCCACTGCATTACGGCCCCTGCCGCAACGACCAGGAATCCGCCGAGCGCCCAGATGGGAAGGGACAGGCCGAGGAGCGTGTCGTCCCCCGACTCCACGCAGTCGCCGGTACCGAAGGTCATGGCTGTCAGCGCCTCGCTCCACATGCCCCACTCGATGAGGGTGTCGACACCCGCGCCGCAGGCCGGCACCGACTCCGGCGGGAGCGTGCCGATCCAGATGTGCCGTATCGCGAATGCGCCCCCAACCACCGCGGCGAGGATGGTAAGGAGCGGATAGATCCCCCTTGCGGGGTGATCCACCAGGCCAGCCAGGACGACGAGGCCCGCGATGTAGAACCACGCCCGCTGCATCAGGCAAAGCGGGCACGGTTCCATGCCGAACCCGTGTTCCATTACCAGCGCACCGACCAGCAGCGCCGCGATCCAGGCAGTGAGGACGAGCCCCCAGTCAGCCTTGGTCAACGCAGTCACGGACACATCGTTCCCCTCTCCACAACGCTTGGGATTTTATCCTTATTCGACGCCTGCTCGCCGCACGGTCGCGATTGACGGGCTGTTCGCGGGCCATGCGCAGTCAGTTTTCTCATAACCAAGTTGACCTCGGTGCTACTGAGTGCGACCATTTGATCGCAATGGGGGCGTCTAGGGGTCTCTCATGACGGTCAAATCGTCGGTTTCGTTAACGGATGAGCAACACGCGTTCGCCAAGGACCTGGTGGAGGCTGGGCGCTACTCGAGTGTCAGCGCCGTGCTCCAGCGGGGAGTCGATATGCTCAGGCACAGGCTGGAGCGCGAAGAGATGGAAACACAGGCGCTGAAGCTTCTGCTTTCGCGGCGGCGTGACGGCGATTTCATCACCAGCGCCCAGATGGACGCACGCATCAGGGAGATGGTCGTACGCAAACACCGCGCGCATGACGTTCTCGATTGAATTCTCTGCCGACGCCGAACACGACTTCGAATTGATCTTCGATCACCTCTTTGAAAGCTATCGCAGTTTTGGGGAAAGCGTTGAGGAGGCCCTGGACCACGCCGCGAGGCGGATCGACGGTATTCGGCAGTCGGCGAAAGTCCTTGGTGTGGCGCCACATCGCGGGACGCTCCACGAGGATGTCCTCCCGAGGTTGCACCACATTGCGATAGATCGCGCGATCTACTGGTTCCAGGTGCATGAGGCGGAACAGAAGGTGCGCGTACTGGCGATCTTCTTCGGCGGCCAAGATCACATTCGGCACATGCTTGCGCGGCTATTGACCTGATTGGTTCGGAGGAGCCTGGTAGAAAGGGTCAGGTGATCACGCTGTTCTGCCTGAGCTTGGCGATCGCTGCCTCTGCATAGCCCAGGTCGCGCAGGATTTCTTCCGTGTGTTCGCTCAGTCCCGGCGCGACGCGATTGGAAGAGCCGTTGATCTCGCCATCCACCTGGAACGGTGAGCGCACCTCGAGAAGTTCGCCGATCCTCGGGTCGCTGATGCGGTTGAAGAGTTCCGCCTCGACGAGATGCGGGTCCGACATCAGGTCCTCGAGGGACGAGACATCGGAACAGGGGATGTCCTGCGCGCTCAGGGCCGACAGCCACTCCTTCGTTGTGCGCGTGACCGCGAGTTCCGAGATCTTGCCGTAGAGTTCGTCGATGTGAATCGACCGCTGGACCGGGTTGACGACCTTTTCCGCCGTCGCCCAGTCGGGAAGGTCGCAGATCTCGAAGAAGCGGATCCAATGCTTGGTGCTGTACGGCAGGATCACGGCATAGCCGTCCTTGGTTCGATGCGGCTTGCGATTCGCCGTCATGAGGCGGTCGTAGCCGAGTGTTCCCTCGGCCGGGATGAGCGTGTGGCCGGCCAGGTGTTCGGTCAGGAGGAATGAGGCCATGCTTTCGAGCATCGGCACCTCGACGCAGACGCCGCGCCCCGTGCGCTGTTGCTGTACGACACCCGAAACGACCGCCAGCGCCAGGTGCAGTCCTACAATCTTGTCGCACGCGATGGTGCGCACGAACTTCGGTTCGCCCGATGTGTCCGCATTGATCGCGGCCAGGCCTGATCGCGCCTGGATGATGTCGTCGTAGGCGGGATCGTCGCGGCTGGAACCGCGTTCTCCGAAGCCGGGGGAATAACAGTAGACAATCTTCGGATTGGCTTCGGCGAGGACTTCGTAGGATGCCCCGAGCTTCGCCGCGGAGGACGCGCGCATGTTGTGCACGAAAACATCGGCGCTGCCGGCGAGGCGCTTGAGAATCGCCTGACCCTCGGGTTGCTTGAGATCGATCGCCAGCGAGCGCTTGTTGCGGTTGTAGTTCAGGAATGCCACGCCCAGGTCGTCGCGCCGCCCCGGGCGGACGGCGCGGAAGACGTCTCCCGCGGGCGACTCTACCTTGATCACGTCCGCTCCGAGGTCTCCCAACAACTGCGTTGCGTACGGACCGAGGGCGATCGTAGAGAGATCGATGACCTTCAATCCCTTGAGCAGATCGAACATTGAAGTAACTCGCTATCGGTTCACAAAACTACGGGGCAGCCTTCGCTGAGTCGCACCACCCACCGCCGGCCGCACCGAAGCCCGGTAATACTGCCACAGCCGCAGCGTGGCGGGCGGCCTGGGTTCCGGGGCTCTGGTGTCCTGCGGGTCCGTGCGTCATAGTGATTGGGGTCTGCCAGGGATGAGTGGAAAGACGGATGCCGAAGGCGTTGAACCGAATTGTTGCAACGGTTCCGTTGCTGATCGCGCCTGTCCTTGCCGGTGGGTCGGAGCTGTCGACCGAGCGAGGCGCAATCCCGGACGCGATGACGGACGCCCCCCAGGGCGAATGGAAGGGAGTTGCGGCCGCCGCGCATTGCGGTGAATTGGTCGCCGAGCCAGACGGCGGCATGCAGGGCGTGTTCGCGGATGCACTGAGGTCGGGCGGCCAGGGTCCCGCGATGGTGGTGGTCCCGGCGGGGCGGTTCCGCATGGGCTGCGAGGCGGAACCGGACTGCCGGTATAACGAGGAGCCGGTCCACGATGTGATGATTCCCGAAGCGTTCGCCCTGTCCGTGTACGAGGTGACGTTCGAGGACTACGACCGGTTCACGTATCCGGACAAGGTGGCCGACGAGTCGTGGGGCCGTGGCCGGCGGCCGGTGATCAACGTGTCCTGGGACGATGCCATGGAATACGTTGCGTGGCTGTCGTCCCAGACGGGGGCAGAGTATCGGCTGCCGAGCGAGGCGGAGTGGGAATATGCGGCGCGGGCGGGCTCTGCTGTGGAGTACAGCTGGGGTGACGAGATTGGAACAGACCAGGCGAACTGTGCCGGTTGCGGAAGCCGTTGGGGCGGCCGCGCCACGGCGCAGGTGGGTTCTTTCGTGCCTAACGCGTGGGGCCTGCACGACATGCACGGCAACGTATTCGAATGGGTCGAGGACTGTTGGAACGACAGCTACGCAGGAGCGCCTTCGGACGGGAGCGCGTGGCTTCAGGGTGAATGCGTTTTGCGCGTCTCGCGCGGCGGCTCCTGGGGCGCGCCGCCGAGGGTTCTTCGTTCCGCATACCGGGGTGGGAGCACCACGGGCTACCGTAGCAGCTATCTCGGGTTCCGCGTGGCCCGGACGCTTGGCCCCTGAGTCGATTCAAGTACCGGCATGCCCGAGGGACCACGACCGGGTTACCGGTATCGCGCCGCCTGGGTCGAGAACATTGCCGCGTACTTGCCGTCACGGGCCAGAAGCTCGTCGTGGCTGCCTACCTCGATGGCTTTGCCGTCATCGATTACCACGATGATGTCCGCCATGCGCACCGTCGAGAAACGGTGAGAGATGAACACCACGGTCTTGTTCCGGGCGGTTTGCGCGAATTGCTCGTAGAGCCTGTGCTCCCGGAAAGCGTCCACTGCCGCGGTGGGCTCATCGAGAATGAGAAGCTGCGCGTCACTCATGAAGGCGCGGGCGATCGCGAGGTGTTGCCACTCGCCTCCGGAGAGGTCGACGCCTTCGTCGAAGGTCTTGCCGAGAATGGTCTCGTAGCTGTTGGGCAGCCGATGAATGATGTCATGGGCGCCGGACTTCTTCGCGGCGCTCTCGACGAGCGATCGCTCGTCGATGGCATCGACCTGGCCCAGGCCGATGTTGTCCGCAGCGGACATGTCGTACCGGAAGAAGTCCTGGTATACGACGCTGACGTTCCGACGATAGTCCTCGAGGTCGTAGTCTCGCAGGTCGCGACCGTCTAGCAGGACACTCCCCTCGGTCGGGTCGTACAGCCTCGACAGCAGTTTGACCAGGGTCGTCTTGCCGGCTCCGTTCTCGCCAACTATCGCGACTTTCTTTCCGGCGGGAATCGTGAACGAGACCCTTTCAAGGATTCGGGCATCTGATGCCGGGTATTTGAACGAGACATCGCGAAACTCGATTCCCCGCTCCATGGTCCGGGGTAGCCTCGCGGGCGTTTGCGTTCTCGGCGGCGAGAGGGCGCCCTCTATGGATTGCGGATCGAGATCCATGAGGTCGAAGAAGCGGGTTGCGAACAGGGCGTTCTCGTACACCTGGCCCCCCGAGGAAATCAGTGCCGCGAGACTCGTCCGGCTGTTTTGGGCGGCCTGGAACACCAGCGCGAGATCGCCGATGGTAATGCGCGCCAACACCGCCTGGAACACGGCGTAGGCCCAGACTGATGCAACGCCTGCGAGGGAAAGCAGGTTGAGAGCCATGTTGAATCGGAGGAAGTGGAGCAGAAGCTGCCGCAGCTTGGTGATGTAGATGTCGCGATAGCGTTCAAACCGGGAAACGAACAGGTCCCTCAGTCGGAAGGTGCGGACTTCCTTGACGCTGTCGCGAGCCGTCAGCAAGCGCTTCATGTAATCGACGAGGCGGTCGTTGCGGATGAGTTCGGTTTCCAGGTCGAATCGCTTCCGGGCGGTGTGGCCTTCCATGAAGATGCGAGGCAGGGCCGTTCCGATCAGCACCACAATCGCCAGGGGATGCAGGACCAGCAACAGGCTGACCATGGCCAGCATCGAAAATGACTGCTGAATGAGACCCACCGACGCGTGGCAGATCGCCGACATCCGGTGAAGCTGTTGGTCCGCGTGGTGGAGTTGATCGTAAAAGCCCGGAGTCTCGTAGAAGGCGACATCCAGGGCGCCAGCCTTGTCGAGGATGCGCTGATAGGCGGAGTACCAGATCTTCTCGCTGAAGATATGGTTGGTGAACCCCGCTACCGCATCGCATAGCGCTTGCAGAATCCACAATGCAAATATCACCGCCACTGGAACGAATACGGCCGTCCACGCCATCTCATGACCGGCGGCGCTTACCACCGTGTCGATGATGACCTTGGTCATCCAGACGATAGCCGCGGGAATCACAGCGGTGACGAACATCAGCAGGCATTGGATCGACAATAATCCCGGCGCGACCTCCCACAGGTACCGAAAGATGCGCGGTACGATGAGGACGATGTCACGCAGGGCCAGCCAGGCGCCTTTTCCCTGGGGCCGGTAATCCTGGCTCATTGTTTCGGAATTCTCGGGGGGCGCGGGACACTACCGGGTTGCCCATTTGTTTTCAATGGCGACGCGGGAAAAGACGGACGCCCGCAGGCCGGGGTTCTCGGCGAGACCGTGGAACAACCTGTGGATAAATTTCAGCGGCGACTTTTTGCATAGTCGTTGGGGGTTCGCCGCCGGAGGAGGAGTCGGAATGGCGGTACCAAGGTCGTTGAATCGAGCCCTTGGAATGGTTCCATTGCTGATCGTTCCGGCCCTTGCCGACGGGGCGGAATCGCGGTCGGAACTCGACGCCCATCGGCTGCTGGTGGCGTCGGAAACACTCGATGCGTCCGAGCAAGACCTTCGGCCTAGGTGGGAAGCCGAGTCGCGGGCGCGAGCAGTAAAGCGCGCCCCAGCGGAATACCGAGAACTGCGGGAACGTCTCGCCGCGTAGCTAGGCCGTATAGGGGGGTGTGTTCGCGGATGCACGAAGTCGGGTGGTCGAGCCGAGTTCGGGGAATCGGATCCGACTCAGTCTAGGGGCTCATTGACTCGACGAAAAAAGAGAAACTTGCCTATGTTGCCGGTTTGTTGACCTTCGTTCGGGTCTGGATTACGACCGTTCGGTTTTTCGTGATGTTCGAACGGCTATCGCTCTTCGCGGACGTGAAGGCGATCCCTTGTGAAGCACCGGACGTTGATCGAACGATGTGGCTGGCGTCAGTTTGGGGACGGCGAGTCTTCATTGCAGCCTCCTCCACCCTTCGAATTTTCGGGCGTCGTTGATACCAGGTTGGGGTCCAGCCGGCGTATTGACGTTGACCCGTGACAGAGTCCCTTCACTCTGAAAGTAGTCCGAACCCCCATCGAGACTCTCGACTAGAACTCGCTTCACCTGATAGTCCTTTGATTGATCTTGACCCAAATACGCCTCACTATCAAAGGCCTGATTGAGGCAGAGCTCGCTCCGGAAGTCGTCATATAGGGCCTTGATACGCGAATATAGTCCATCATCTGGTGATTCGATGTGAAGACCCAGATCACGCCCCTCTCGCCGACTGATCGTGTAATCGTGACTTCCCGATTCTGATGTCAAGAAGCTGACGACCTGTTTTACCTTTTCCGCTTCAGTCACTTGATTCACGATTAGGCGCCGAGCGAGCATCTGAATCTGGCTGCGGGCTCGAATTACTTGACCGAGAACCAATGGATGCACTTGCTTTGAGAGTTCAACGAGAACTTCGGACAAACCCACTTCGTCTTTGATCCCCAATTCTTCTCGTGCCAAGGTGATGAAGCCTTGGATGCCCTCTACGGCGATTACAATGACTTGCTTCAAGAAAAGCGCACTTGACGGGAGAATAGTCTGCGGACTAACGAATTTGAACCGCAATGGAGGTAGCTGATCGCGAGCAACAATACACGCATTCGACAGCGACTCGCCGGTGCGGATAGCATTCGCGCCTTCGGTTTCCCGAGGTGGTTCGGATGGACGGTCCGGATTTCGAAAAATCGCCGCTGGTTCCCGCGATCGCGCAGGATGCCCAGAGCGGCAAGGTGCTGATGCTTGCCTACATGAACGCCGAGGCCTACGCGGAAACCTTGCGCACGCGCCGCGTCTGCTACCACAGCCGCAGCCGCGGCCGGCTCTGGCGCAAGGGAGAGGAAAGCGGCCACGTGCAACACGTGAAGCGGGTGTATTACGACTGCGATGCCGACACGCTGCTGGTCAAGGTCGATCAGGTCGGAGGCGCCGCCTGCCACGAAGGCTATGAGAGTTGTTTCTTCCGCGAGATCGAACTCGACTCCGGGAAGAGCAGAGTCGTGGCTGAACGGATTTTCGATCCGGCCGAGGTGTACAAGCGATGAGCACGTTGCTGAAGCTGGGCATCCCGGCGGGCAGTCTGAACGAGGCGACAGTCGATCTCTTCCAGCGCGCTGGCTATCGGATCACGTCATCGAGCCGTTCCTACTTCCCCGAGATCGACGACGACGAGATCGAGTGCCTGATGGTGCGGGCCCAGGAGATGGCGCGCTACGTCGAACAGGGCGTTCTCGACGCGGGGATCACGGGTCACGATTGGGTGATGGAGACGGGCGCCGACGTGCACGAGGTCTGCGAGCTGATCTTCTCCAAGGTCAGCCGGCGGCCGGCGCGCTGGGTGCTGTGCGTGCCGAACGATGCGCCGGTCCGAAGCGTCAAGGATCTCAAGGGCAAGCGCATCGCGACCGAGATCGTCAACGTTACGCGGACATATCTCAAGCGCCACGGTGTGCATGCCCAGGTAGAGTTTTCCTGGGGGGCGACGGAGGCGAAGCCGCCGCGACTCGTGGACGCGATCGTCGAACTCACCGAGACCGGCAGTTCGATCAGGGCCAACAACCTGCGCATCGTCGACGAGATCCTGCAGAGCACGCCCCGCATCATCGCCAATCACGATGCGATGGCTGACCCCGAGAAATCGCGCAAACTGGAGAACATCGCACTGATGCTGGGTTCCTGCCTTGCCGCGGAAGGCAAGGTGGGCCTCATGATGAATGCCAGGCGCGGCGACCTCGATGCGATCCTCTCGCTGCTGCCGGCGCTGAAGAAACCCACCGTGTCGGCGCTCTCCGACGACGAGTGGATCGCAGTGCATACGATCATCGAGGAATCCGTGGTGCGGACGCTGATCCCCAAGCTCAAGGCCGCGGGCGCCCGCGGCATCGTCGAGTACGGAATCAACAAGATCATCGACTAGCGTGCTTACCCTTTCTTCAGGCGTGCGGCTGGTGACTCTCGGGCTGCTGGGCTCGTTCCTGATGTCAGCGGTGAGTGTGTCTGCCGAATGCGAAGCCGCCCCCGGCGTAGAGCGCTTCGCGCGGTCTGGATGGGGCTTCGGCGAGCGCAACCTTCGCTTCCAGGCCGCGACGGACATCGATCGCGGCAATGTCGAGACGCTCGAACTCGCCTGGGCATTCGCGCTGGATGGGGGGATGTCGCCTCACTCTTACCCCCTGATGACGGAAAACACCGTCTTCATCGGCACCCCGGCGGGGAGTCTTTTCGCCCTGGAACGGGATTCGGGGTGCGTGCGGTGGAAACGAGAATTCAGAAACGCCATCCGGACCGCTGTCATTCATGCGGAAGTGCGAGGCGAAGCGCGGCTTGTTTTCGGCACCGGCGACGGCTGGGTGATAGCCGCCGATGCCGTCACCGGCGACCAGCTCTGGGTGACGGAGGTCAGGGACCATCCGCATGCCATCGTCACGGGCACGCCCCTGTACCACGCGGGACGGGTATACGCGCCGGTGTCCTCATACGAACTCGCCGTCGCGATGGATGCAATGTACGAATGCTGTACGTTTCGCGGCTCCCTCGTGGCGCTCGACGCCGCCAGCGGGTCCATGCTCTGGCGCACGCATACGATCGCCGAGGCGCCGGAGGTGACCGGTCGCCACTACCTTGTGGTCAAGGAGTGGGGACCATCGGGTACGCCGATCTGGTCGGCGCCGGCCATCGACGCCCAGACGGGTCTCCTCTATGTCGGCACCGGAGAGAACTACACGGCGCCCGCGACGCCTACGAGCGACGCGATCATGGCCGTGCGCAGCGAAGACGGCGAGATCGTGTGGACGGAGCAATTCACGGCGAACGACACCTTCAACATGGCATGCCTCATACCCGGCCATCCGAGTTGTCCGGAGGAAGCCGGCCCCGACTACGACTTCGGTGCGCCACCCATCCTCGCGCGCGCGCCGGGCGGCGGGCAGATCCTGCTCGCCGGGCAGAAATCGGGTGGCGTCTACGCCATGAAGCCAGATTCCGGCGAACGCCTGTGGGCCCGGCAACTCGGACGCGGCGGATGGTTGGGCGGCGTGCACTGGGGCATGGCCGCGAATGAATCCCTGGGACTCCTGTACGTGCCCATCAGCGACAGGCCGGTGGGTCCTGCCGCAGGCGAGAAGTCGATGCCCGGACTGCATGCCCTGGATCTGCAGACCGGCGTTGTGCGGTGGTCCGCGATCAACCCTGATCGATGCGCGGCTCGCGAGGGTTGCGACCCGGGAATCTCCGCCGCCATCGTCGCGACACCGGATCTTGTCTTCGCCGGCGGTCTCGACGGCATGGTCTCGGCCCACGATGCGCGGACTGGCGACGTCGTCTGGTCGTACGACACCTGGCGCAAGTTTGACGGCGTCAACGGGGAGACCGCGGGGGGAGGTTCCATCGATATTCACGGCCCGATGGTCGCGGGCGACATGCTCCTGATTCAGAGCGGGTACGGACAACACGGCCAGGCTGGCGGCAACGCCTTGCTCGCGTTTCGCTTGCCGGGTTCGGTGGCGGATGCACAAAGGGCGTCGTCGGAGTAGATTGTCCCGACCGAAATCTCCAAGGCCTCGATATGCCCGCACTCGATGGATTGCGAATCCTTGACCTGACGCAGTACGAAGCCGGGACTTCCTGCACCCAGGCCCTCGCCTGGCTTGGCGCGGATGTGGTGAAAGTGGAAGCGCCGAATCACGGAGACCCCGGACGCGCGGTGGGGCGCAGTCCGAACAAGACGTACTCGGCGTATTTCTGCAACTGGAACGCGAACAAGCGCAGCGTCACAATCAATCTCCGCGCTGCCGAAGGACGCGACCTCCTGTTGCGCCTGCTGCCCAGGTTCGACGTATTTGTCGAGAACTACGGTCCGGGCGTGATGGAGCGTCTCGACCTCGAATACGAGACGCTGAAGGCTGTCCATCCGCCTCTGATCTATGCGTGCATCAAGGGATTCGGCACAACCGGACCGTACGCGGACTACAAGTGCTACGACATGGTCGCGCAGGCTGCGGCGGGCGCGTTCTCAGTGACCGGCGAGCACGACGGCCCGCCGTTGATCCCAGGTCCGACCACGGGCGACTCCGGCACGGGCGTGCAGATGGCAATGGCGATTCTCGCGGCCTACGTGCAGCGGCTGCGCACCGGCGAAGGCCAGCGGATCGAGATCTCGATGCAGGAAGCCATGACCTACTTCATGCGGACCCGCATTGCCCTGGGTGGCGCGTGGGGGCGGACGGCCAGCGAGCGCCGAGGCCGTTCCGGCGGATGGCCGCCGGTCGACCTCTATCCCTGCAAGCCCTTCGGAACCAATGACTGGGTCTACATCATGCCCGTCACGGCGGAGCATTGGGACGCGCTCTGTGCCGCCAGCGATCGTCCTGATCTGCTGGTCGATCCGCGTTTCGAGAGCAATCGCCTGCGCAGGGCGAACGGCGAGGCGCTGTACGAGGAATTCGCGGCATGGACGCGGGAGCATACGAAATATGAAGTCATGGAAACCCTCGGGCCGGCGGGGATTCCCTGCGCCGCGTGCCTCGACACCGGCGAGTTGCACCATGATCGCCACTTGCTCGAACGCGACTTCGTGAAGCGGGTCGATCACCCGATGCATGGCGAAGTGCCGTTGCTCGGTTTCGCGCCCATCATGTCGAATTCCGATGTGCCCCTGCGCGCCGCTCCGCTCCTCGGGGAGCACACGGCGTCGGTGCTTGGCGACGAACTCGGCCTCGACGAGACGGAAATCTCCGCGCTGCGGGAAGCGGGCTCGATCGGATAGCCCGCATATTGCATCAAGGGCCGCGATGATCGCGCAGGATTTTTTTCGCGTGTGCGTGCTCGCGAGCGGAAGCATAGCTGCCGCTTATGGTGTAGCGAGCATGCGCGCACACGCGGAAATAAAGACCAGCGAGGGCGCGGCCAGCGTAACCTGTTTCCGGCAGAGGATCTGAAAGATACGAATAACCTATTGAAAACAAATGGCCTTAGATTTATCAACAAGCGGCTTGGTGCAATATGTGGGCTAGCTCACTCCCGGTCGGGAGTCGGTGTCGGCACGTCGACATGGACGGTCACGATATCCATGTCGTAGTACTGCTGATGCAGAACCGAGGACGCGACGTGCCGCAGCAGCCGCAGCGAGACTTCCTGCTCGGCGGGTGCCTCGGAGGTGCGCTCGCCCAAGAGCGCGATCCGGTCCTGCAGGTTCTCCTCTCCCGTAGCGGCGACGAATTCGAGGACCGCCTGGTCGCCTTCCTTGCGCGCGACCAGGCGCAGACGGCGATGCTCGGCCTCGCCGTCTTCTTCCTTCTCCATGAGCGTGAGCAGCGTCTCCTCGCTGGCTGCCTCGAGACGGGCCACCATCGCCTCGTCCCAGCCGCTGCGCGATGCGAAGGCGCCGAGAAATTCCCTGATCTTCGGCAGGGCGGAAACATCGACCCGGGTCTCGACCCGGGCGCGACGAGGCGCTGTCAGTTCGAGGAACAGGGACAACAGGATCGCCACCAGGCCACCGGCTGTCATGCCGTTCTGCAAGAGCCCACCGGCGAATTCGGAGAAGTACTCGGGAAATATCACGCCATTCTGGAAGCCCACGCCGGTCCAGAACGCGAGGCCCGTGACCAGTCCGCTGCGATAGTCGATGCCGTTCTGGATGACGACCCGCATGCCAACCACGAACAGCATCGCCATGAGCACGGTGATATAGGCTGCCGCCACCGGTCCCGGTATCGCCAGAACCACGGCGAGCGCCTTGGGCAGGAACGCCAGCGCGATGAACACGGCGCCGACGGCCACGCCGACGCTGCGCGCGCCCACCCCGGTGAGTTCCGTTACCGAAACGCTCGTCGAATAAGTCGTGTTCGGCACCGTTCCGGCAAGCCCGGACAGCAGGTTGCCCAATCCGTCCGCCGCCACCGCGCCCTGCACGGCGCGGAAGTTCACCGCCCGAGGCCGGCGCCAGGAGACGTGCTGTATGGCGATGGCATCGCCGACAGTCTCTATGGCGCCGACCAGGGTGACGAATACGAACGCGGGAAGCAGTGCCCAGAATACCGGTCCGAAACCAAGGTCGAGGCCGGGCCATTCGCCCTCGGGAAGACCGATCCAGGCGGCCTTCGCCACGACGTCGATATCGTAGAGGCCGTAGGATCCCGCGACCACGGAGCCGGCGACGACGCCGATGACCGGCGCCCATAGGCGCAGCGCTCCCTTCGCCTTCAATGCGATGCCGGCGATGACGAGCAGCGTCGCGAGCGCGCTTACCGCCGCGGACTGTGTCGAGGCGCCTTCGGGCACCTGCTTCAGCATGTCGAAGATGATCGGCATGACCGTGACGGGTATCAGCATGATCACCGTTCCGGCGACGGCCGGCGTCAGCACCTGGCGGAGCAGGGAGAGTCGCGTCGACAGGATGAACTGGAACAGCGACGAAATGATGACCAGCGTCGCGAGCATCGCCGGACCGCCTTCGGCGATGGCCGTGATGCAGACCGCGATGAAGGCGCCCGATGTGCCCATCATCAGCACGTAGCCGGCGCCGATCCGACCGACGCGGACCGCCTGGACAATCGTGGTGACTCCGCTGACGGCGACGGCCGCGAAAACGGCCCAGGACAGGAAGCCTTCGCTTCCGCCCGCGGCCCGGATCACGATAGCCGGAGTCAGCACGACGCCCGCAATAGTGAGGATGGCAAGTTGAAGGCCGAGGCCGAAGGCGAGCGGCGCCGGAGGTTGTTCGTCGGCTTCGTAGCGAACGCTCGTGCGATCGTTCTGGTCGGCTTCCATGCTGTCAACTCTGGGCGAGGGAGTGCTTCATTATGCGGGTAGCCTCGACCCCGTTTCCAATCCCGAGGTCTTTTCTGGGATTCGGGCACGGGCGTTCGCCTGTACCTGAGCGAACGCTGGAACATGAGCGTCCGCCTCGACGTGCAGCACGAAACGCAACCAGCGCCCGGCCGCAGGAAGACCGACGCGACTTCGATGATCGCCGTCGGCGCCAGGTTTTAGGGCCTTGAAAGCCCCGGGGTGTAATCCCGCCTGAATATCACCTCGCCGCCGAGAATGGTCGCCGCGACATGTTCATGCTGGAGTGATTCCCGCGCCGCCTCCCAGCTGCGGTCCAGCAGGCACATGTCCCCGGTTTCGCCGACCGCGATGCGACGAGGCGCGCCACCGGGTTCTCCCGCCGGGGTCGTAAAGAGCGCCAGCGCCCGCTCTGGCGACAACGCTTCTTCAGCGCCGATCACGAGGCCGTCTGCAGTGCTGCGTGTCACGGCGGCGCGTATCGCCGCCCACGGGTCCGGATTGCCGAACGGCGCATCGGTCCCGCCGCCGAGGGGAACCCCGGCGTCCAGGAAACCGCGGCAGCGGTACAGGTGACGGTGGTCGGCGGCGTCGACGTCCGCAAGGTATTGCTCGCCCCGTTCCGCGATGAAGTTGGGCTGTGTGACCACGGTCACCCCCGCTTGGACCACCAGCGCCATCGTCGCATCGTCGGTGACCGACGCGTGTTCGATGCGTTCGCCGGGAATCGTTCCCGCGTCGATGAGCGCGGACAGGGCGAATACGAGTTCAGCGCGCGTGACGCAGTGCGTCGCGGTGGGTCGGCCCTGCGCGTGCGCTTTGGCGATTCGCGCCCGAAGCCCGTCGAAGTCCGGCAGCGCGTACTCGTCGAGCATGATCTTCAAAGTACCCTGCGACAGGTCATCGCCTCCCATTGCACACACGCGCTGCCGCACTCCCCGAGCGGCGATTTCCGCTGCGGTCGCGTCGTCGTTGGACGGGGTGGCGTCCGTCACCCCGGTGACGCCGTAGCTTGAGAGTTCCAGCGACAACGCCGCGAGATCGACATCGGTGGCAACGTGTTCGCGCAACCAGGCGTCGCGGCGGAAAAGGCGGCCATCGAAGCTGCCATCGAGATCCAGGATCCGTGCCGCGGCGGAGTTCAGAAACCACATCTTGCCGGATCTATGCTGTATGCGAACCGGGCGCCCGGGCGCGATCGAATCCAGCGTGCGGCGGTCCAGCACCCCGGCAACGGATTCGTGATAGCCGACGCCGCGGATCCATTCGCTGCCGGTGGCGCTCGCGAGCGCGGCGGCCAGCTCTTCCCGATCGGTGACTTCCGGTGGGCCGCATTTCACGGAACCGCGCGCGGCAGCGAGGGAGAACAGGTGGATGTGGTGATCATGGAGCCCGGGAAGCAGCGCTCCGCCCCGCGCTTCGATGACTGCTTCGTCGCCGGTCGCCGCAAGGCCGGTGCCGACTTCGACGATGCGGCCGTCGCGACAGCGCACATCGACGCGGTCTGAACCGAGTTCGGCGTCTCGAATCAGCAACATGGGTGCTTAAACGACGGACAAGAGTACTTCGTCATGGATAACATCCGACCGTGAACTGGAACGCAAGGATCGACGAATGTGCCGCAACATCGGGACCCTATGCAAGGCCAGTCCGTCTTCAATCCCCGACCTGCTGGCCAGGCTGACATCGCCCGCGTCAGCCGAGGCGTTCTCGCCGCTCTGCGGAATGCCCTACGCGCTGGTCGCGCTCGATGGCGGTGCCGTGCCGGCCCCGTCGTACTGGCCGAACTGTCCCGTGATCGGGATTGGCGATGGGGTGGTTGAGGCGCCCGACGTGGTGGACGTCGTGGTCGCATCGGATGCGGAGGCGGAGATCGTCACCGAGGCGATCGAGCGCAACCCGATCGCGTCCATGACCCTGGTAGGACTGTTGCGGCACAACGGGCGCGTCGCGACCGAGGATGCCCTGCTCGCGGAGTCTCTCGCGTATTCGACCCTGCAGCACGGCGCCGAGTTCCAGTCGTGGCTTGCTTCGCGCCCGTCTCGCCGGACGCCGCCCGACCGGGAGCCGCCCGTGATCGTCGATCGGGTGCACGACGAACTCCACATCACGCTGAACCGGCCGCAAAGACGCAATGCCTATTCGTCCGGCTTGCGCGATGCGCTGTGCGAGGCGTTGTACCTTGTGGCGGACGATCCCGGCATCGAGAAGGCGATCCTTCGCGGTGCGGGTGTTTGCTTCAGCGCCGGGGGCGATCTGGATGAGTTTGGCGAAGGGTCCGATGCGGGCCGTGCACATGCGTCGCGCCTCACGCGCAGCGCGGGCGCGATGCTGCATGCGCTCCGCGACCGCGTCGAAGCGCGGCTGCACGGGGCTTGCATCGGGGCTGGTATCGAACTGCCGGCGTTCGCGAACCGCGTCATTGCGCGGAAAGACGCCTTCTTCCGACTCCCCGAGGTGTCCATGGGGCTCGTGCCCGGCGCCGGGGGGACAGCCGGCATCCTGCCCCGAATCGGCCGCCGCCGACTGGCCTACATGGCGTTGACCGGCGAGCGGGTCGATGCGGCGACAGCGCTCGCGTGGGGCCTGGTGGATGAAATCGAGTCTGGTTGAGGCCGAACTGCAATGGATCGAGTGTTGGAAATCGGGGGATTCGCCGCCGGCTATTGCGGGCGGATGTTCGTCCAGGCGGGTTGCGAGGTCGTTCGTGTCGCGGCGGCATCCCTGGCGCCGAGCGAGCACGGTTCGACGGCGCTCGACATCTACCTTCACGACGGCAAGAGACGCATCCAGACAGACGATCCGAAGATCATCGGCGAACTCGCGGACCGCGCCGATGTTGTCGTCGCCGAGACACCCGCCGCCGAAGGCCTGTTGGACCTTGGATTCGATGACTGGCGCGCGCCGGTAAAGGCCGCGATTACGCCCTTCGGCCGCACGGGTCCGAAGAGCAACTGGAGCGCTACGCCGGGCACGCTTCTCGCGATGGGGGGATACACCTACCTGATGGGCGATTCGGACCGGGCCCCGCTGACCCTGCCGGGCCACTATGCGGAGTTCCAGAGCGGCGGTTTCGCCTATCTCGCGGCGAACGCGAGTCGACTGGCCGGAGAGGAGAACGTCATCGACGTCGGCATGTTCGAATCGGTCATGGCGTTGAGCCAGTTCACGACGGTGTTGTGGACCTGCGCGGGCGAGATACGTTCCCGTCACGGCAACGACTTCCTTTACGTATCGCCGAGCAACCTTTATCGCTGCGCGGACGGCTGGGTCTATATCAATATCACTCGGGATTTCTGGGACGCCCTGGCCACGGCCGTCGAACGGCCGGAACTCGTGATCGACCCGCGGTTTGAGACGAACGCCGGCCGCATGGCCAACCGGGAGGCGCTGCACGAGATCCTGGACGAGGCCTTCGCGTCGTTGTCGACGGCGGAGGTGCTGGCGCGCGCGACGGAGTACCGGTTTCCCTGCGGTGAACTCAAGACCTTCGATGAGGTGTTGCAGGATCCGCACCTCGCGGATCGCGACTTCTGGCAGCGGGTGGATGGCGCGCACGGTCGCGTCGCCTCCCCGCGCATCGGATGGCGGATGGACGGGTCGTCCCCGCGACCTGCAGATGTCCCGGAACGGGAGCAACGGCATGGCTGACGGTCCACTGCGGGGCGTGCGCATTCTGGATCTGACCCATGTCTGGGCCGGACCGCTCGGTACGCGTTTCCTCGCGGACCTCGGCGCCGAGGTAGTCAAGATCGAAGCGCCGATGGGCAGGGGGCCGCGGCAATTCCCGGTGAACGAAACCCTCGGCGGCTGGATCGACGGCGGCCCCGACGACGAGCCTTGGAACCGGAACGCGATCTTCGTAAAGCTGCAGCGCAACAAGCGGAGCGTCGCCATCGACCTCAAGACCGATGCGGGCAGGGAAACGTTCCTGCGGCTGGTGCGGGTGGCGGACGTGGTGATCGAGAACTTTCACTCCGTCACCATGTCGAGACTTGGGCTTTCCTACGAGGTGCTCGCGGCCGAGAATCCATCCATCATCTACGTCGCCATGCCCGGCTACGGCATCGAAGGGCCGTACAGCCAGCGCGTGGCGTTCGGTCCCGCGGTCGAGGCCATGAGCGGACTGTCGGACGTCATGGGATACGGACCCGACGAGCCGCGCAATACCGCCATGGCGTTGATGGACCCGGTCGCCGCGGTCAGCGCCGCGGGCGGAGTCGTGACCGCGCTGCGCCGCCGCAAGCGGACGGGCAAGGGGGCCTTCGTGGAAATGGCATTGCACGAGGCCGCCGTTTCCTTTTGCGGCCCCTGGCTGATCGAACGCCAACTCGGGAAACCCATCGAACGACTCGCCAACCGGCACCCGAAGATGGAGCCGCACGGCGTCTATCCAAGCGCCGGAGCAGACCAATGGATCGCCATCGCATGCCGCGACGACGACGACTGGAGGGCGCTCTGCTCAGTCGTCCCGGGGCTCGACGCCGATGCCGATTTCGCGACCCGACGACGTGACCGCTCGGAAATCGATGCGGTGATCTCGCGTTGGACCTCGCGTCGCGAAAAGCGCACCGCCGCCGGGGCACTGCAGGCGGCGGACGTCCCCGCCGGTCCGGTCAACACGACGCCGGACATGCTGAGTGACCCGCAGACGCGCGAACGGAACTTCTTCGTGCCCCTCGAACCCGGACCGACATCGATGCCGGGCAATCCGATCAAGATGCGGGGAATCTCAAGCTCGGATTGGACGCCGTGCCCGAATCTCGGCGGGGACAACGCGGCGGTGCTCAAGGACTGGCTCGACTATTCGGACGAGGAAATCGCCGAACTGGAACGATCCGGGGTTATCGTGGATCGGCCGCCGGCGTGACCGTTTGGTTCGCTCCGGGAAGGAAGGGTCGCGTCGTCTTGTTCGAGGTCGGGCGCGTGCATACAATGCACGCCGCTCGCGACCAGGGTCGTTAGCTCAGTTGGTAGAGCAGCGGGCTTTTAACCCGTTGGTCCTGGGTTCGAGTCCCAGACGGCCCACCAAGCGCGCCAAAGGCATCCGAAGAGGTCCAGATCCCCTGTCAGGCCGTGCAGTGGTTTGACGCTGCTCGCGTCGGTGATGATCATAGGCGGTCGCGACGAGGACGTTGGCGCCGCTTGCGATTCGCGGCGATGCGGGCACGCCGAGAATCGGCAACCTGGAATGCCGCGAAGGAGGATCCGCGATGGGCTTGACAAACTGCCGGACTCGCGTCGAGATCCGCAGGCAGCGCTTCTCCGGGCCTCGTGAGCGAGAGAAGTTCTCGGGGCACGAGTGGCGTGTAGAGCGGTTCCTCCTATACGCCCCGACGTCAGGTATGCGAGCCTGGCACCTGTTTCCGCTTCTTGAGCGTCACGTCTGATACTCCGTCGCGTCCGGGACGCCGGCGGCGGCGAACCCCTCGCGACGGATGCGACAGCTATCGCACTTGCCGCAGGCGCGGCCATGGGTGTCGGGCTGGTAGCAGGAAACGGTCTTGCCGAACTCTACGCCGAGCGCGACTCCGCGCTGGATGATCTCGGCCTTGGAAAGTTCGATGAGCGGCGTATGGATCACGAACTCCTCGCCTTCGACCCCTGCTCTTGTAGCCATGTTGGCGAGTTTGGCGAACGCCTTCACGAAAGCCGGGCGGCAGTCGGGGTAGCCGGAGTAATCCACGGCATTCACGCCGATGAAGATGTCTCGGGCGCCGATCGCTTCCGCCCACGCCAGCGCGAGGGACAGGAACACGGTGTTCCGCGCGGGGACATAAGTGATCGGGATGCCGGTGGCTGGTGTCTCGGGCACGGCGATGTTCTTGTCGGTGAGCGCCGAACCGCCGAAGGATGAAAGGTCGACGGTGATGACCCTGCGGGCGCGAACATCCATCGCGCTGGCGATGCGTTTCGCGGCATCGAGTTCAACATCGTGGCGCTGTCCGTAGGCGACGGACAACGCGTGGCAGTCGAATCCCCGGTCTCGTGCGATGGCCAGCGTCGTGGCCGAGTCGAGGCCGCCGGAAACGAGGACTACCGCGCGTCTCATCGGCCGGGCTGATCTCCCCAAAGCGCCTTGTGCAACTGAATCTGCATGCGTACGTCCAGCCCGTCGCGCAAGATCCAGTCCGCGAGGTCCCGCGGGGGCAGTTGCTCGGCGCAAGGCGAAAATAGTATCTCGCCCACGCGTTCACGCAGATTCAGTTCTTCGCACTTGAGCCTGGCCCACGCGTAGTCGCGATCGTCGCAGATTACGAACTTGACCTCGTCCTTGTCCCTCAGCCGTTCGACGTTCCGGTAGTCGTTGCGGTGGGCTTCGAGCGAACCGGGCGTCTTCAGATCCATGACGATGGTGGCGCGGTCGTCGACATCGGAAATGTCCAGGGCACCCCCGGTCTCCAGCGAAACGCTATAGCCGCGGTCGCACAACGCGGTCATCAGGGGATGCACGCCAGACTGCGCCAGCGGTTCGCCGCCCGTCACGGTGACGAAGCGGGCGGGAAAGTCGCCGACGCGGTGGACCACGGCCTGAATCGCCATGATGTCACCGCCCGTGAAAGCGTAAGCCGTGTCGCAGTATTGGCACCTTAGCGGACAACCCGTGAGCCTCACGAAAGTGGTGGGCCTGCCCATGGACGACGACTCTCCCTGAAGGGAGTGAAAGATCTCGGTGATGCGCAGAGAGGCGGGGGAGCTGTGGGGCACTTTCATTCTGGTTTTCCGGGGCGCGCGCATTGTTGCGCTCCCGCCGCTATCGCAGTTCGGCGGCGTGTTGCTGTGCCAGGCTTGCGGCAGTTGAGTCGGGATACTCGCGCACGACACGATCGAGGTATTCGATGGCGCGATCGGTTTCGTCCAGTTGCGTGTAGACGACGCCAAGCTTGTACAGCGCATCCGGCACCTTGTTGTGATCCGGATAGAGATCGACAACCAGCACAAAGGACTGGCGGGCGGCTTCCGGGTCACCGTTCTTCCGATGCAGTTCGCCCAGCCAGTAGAAAGCATTCGGCGTGTACTGGCCGTTGGGGTATTCGTCGATCAACCGTTGAAATATCTCCGCCGCGGATTCGTACTCGTGACGTTGCATCATTTCGTAGGCTGACTCGTATGTCGCCCTCTCCGTCGGCGTTTCACCGGGCTGGCCTGACGACGGGTCTGCGATCACTTCCGGGCGAACGGATCCTGTATTCGCCGCGGGCCCCCCGGACGCAACCGTCCCGCCGCTCAACTCCGCGATTCGCCTGTCCAGACCCAGGTAGCGCTCGTGCTGCTCCCGCGCGAGCCGCTCGATCTGGTTCTGCTGCTCCTCGAGCGCGCCATTGAGGCGTTGCACCTCGTCACGCAATAACTGCAGCTGGTAGAACAGTTGTCCTAGCTGGCTCGTAGAAGGGGCTGCTCCTCCGGTTGTCGGGGCGGGCGAACCGACGGAAATCGCCTCATTGCGTTGCGCTTCGGAAACGGGACCCCTGGAAGGTGCCGCTTTCTCGGCCTCAGATTCTTCCACCGGTGCGGCGCCGTGGACGCTGCTGAAGGAGCACAGGGCAAGGACGCCTGCCAGCCATCGCCAACCATGCGGCGATGGCGCTGGTGCAACACGGGCGCGTTGCCGATCCTTGCCCTGCTTCACCGGCGCGGGAAGCCAGCCAGTCGGAGCCGTTCGCTGCGCCGCGGGGACGGCTTCGACCGAGGTCTCCTCACTGATAGACGAGGACCGCTCTCCGGTTCTTTGCCCAGGCATCCTCATTGGAGCCGACATCGACAGGCTGTTCTTCTCCGTAGCTCACGACATCCGCTATCTGCGAGCGACGCACCCCCGCGGCGGTCAGGAATTCCACCACGGAGTTTGCCCGCTTCTCGCCCAGAGCCAGGTTGTAGTCGCGCGTTCCGCGTTCATCGCAATGACCCTCCACGGCGATCGAACGGTCTCGGGCGGTAGAGAGGAAGGCTGCGTGCTGTTCCAGGACGCGTATGTCCGCAGGCCGCAGCACCGCCTTGTCGAAGTCGAAGTGCACGACTCTCGACAACGGACGTCCGGTATCTTCATCGTACGGGACACCCTCGTCGTCCACGCGTGGCTTCTCCTCGACGGGCGCCGGTGGCGGCGCTGGCTCGGGTGCCGGTTCGTCATCTATCACTTCTACGGGTTGCGGGCCGGCGCAGCTCGCGCAGCCAGCCAAAATACCACCGGCAAGCACCGCAACGACGAATCCCATCGCGCGGTTTCCCCACAAAGTCCCGCTCGCTGTCGAAAAATGCCTCACATCACTTCTCCTGTACTGTCGATCTCGATCCCCTGACCAACGCTTAAGCGGGGTTAGGTTCCCGGCGAAAACGCATCCATGTACGGGGACCACGCGGGTTCTCTCACGTCGCCTTCCGCCGAAGGCAGCCGGTACTTGACGCGTCCGTCTATCGAAACAACCGCTAGTATACCCCTACCCCCCACCTGCGTGGCATAGATCAGCATCGTTCCATTCGGCGCGATGGACGGCGACTCGTCCAGCGATGTGGCCGTGAGCACTCGAATGCCCTCATCTCGCTCGAGATTCTGCCAGGCGATGTGATAGGTGCCCCTCCGCCTGTGGACGTACACAAGGTTCTTTCCGTCCGGCAGCAGACGGGCCCGGGCGTTGTAATCGCCCTCGAAAGTCAGTCGCTCGACCATCGAGTTGGTCAGGTCGATTCGATAGATCTGGGGCCGGCCGCCCCGGTCGGACGTGAAGATCAACCCGGTGCCGTCCGCTGTCCAGCTCGGCTCGGTATCGATGGCGGACGGGTAGCGGGTGATGCGCCGTAGCTCGTCGGTCAAGAGATCCTTCACGTAGATTTCCGCGTTGCCGTCGCGGGAAAGGACCAGCGCGAGTCGATTGCCGTCGGGCGAGAACACCGGGGCGCTGTTGAGGCCCCTGTACTCGGCGACCCGCGAGCGCGAACCCGTGACGAGATCCTGGATGATGATGGCCGGCCTGCGGCCCTCGAACGACACGTAGGCCACGCGTCGTCCGTCCGGCGCCCAACTCGACGACAGCAGGGGCTCGTTGGACTCGAACAGCGTGCGCGCTCGGGCGCCATCGGAATCCGCCACTTTCAGTTCGTAGGTTGCGTATGACGTGCCGGCGTTCTTCGCCAGCACGTAGAGGATCTTGGTCGAGAAAGCTCCCGGAATGCCGGTGATGCGCTCGTACACGTCGTCGGCGATGCTGTGGGCGACATCGCGGAGCTGAGGTGGCTGCGCGTCGATCCGGCGCGTCGTCAGTTCGCGTTCGTTGAACACGTCCAACAGGTGGTAGGCGACGGAGAAGTCGCCGTTCGGCTGGCTCCGCAGGCGGCCGACAACCACGTATTCGATGCCGAGGATGCGCCAGTCGCGGAAGAACACGTCCTCGACCCGGGCGGGAAACGACAGCATGTTTTCCCTCGGCAGCGGATCGAACTGGCCGCTGCGCGCGAGGTCGAAGGAGACGACATCGGCAATCCCGGCATCGGTCGAGTCCAGGGTTTCGAAGGGGACCACGGCGATCTTGGTCGGGTTGTCGTAGCCCTGATTGATGATGATCGTTTCCAGCGCGGAGACGCGCGCCGCGATCAGCGACATGGCGAGGCATGCGCACCATAGGGGCCATGGGCGACGAGCGGGGTCGGGCCGAAGGCGCCGACTGCGGGGCACTTTGGTGGTATTCAACGTAACAGATCCTGTGGTTTGAACAGCAAGACGAATGAGCGGAAGTGCCGCTCGAACAATCTCGTTTCCGGGGGCACCTCGAACCGTCGCGCCTTGCGGACGGCGGCCTCGGCGGAACGGTCAAAAGCGTTGTTGCCGCTTGATGATATCACTGTCACCGAAACGACTTCGCCAGTGGGGATCAACTCCACGCGCAACTGCGCTTCCATGTCGTTGCGCGCCGAGGGAGGCCTCGACCAGTTTGCGACGACGGCGCGATAGATGGCGTCGGCGTACGTGAGCGCCGCGGGATCGTCGGTGTCCTCTCCGAGATCCATCATCCCTTGCTCGAGTTCCTCTTCGAACCTGCTTTCCGCCAGGGCATCGAGGCGCTTTTTCCGCGCCTCCGCCTCTCGCTGCCGCTCGCGTTCGGCTTTCTCGCGTTCGCGCCGTTGTTCGGCAAGGGGATCGACCTTCGGTTTCTGGACTTCGGCGACCGGCTGCTCCGGCTGGGGCTCGGGTGCGGGAGGAGGTGGAGGAGCCGGCGGGGCAGGCCTTGGCGCAGGTCGCTCAAGCACGAGCAGCGCCGCATCGACGATGTTGGGCGCGACGACCCGGGGTTCTGCCGGGGGAGGCTTCCAGCCCTGCGACAGCGCGAAAGCCACGCCGGCGTGGACGCCGAACGCCAGCAGCAGGGGAAGGCTGTAGTCACGAAGCGTGTGCATCATCCGCCTTCGGCCGCGGCGCTGATGTCGGGCGGGTCCGTAATCAGGCCGACGCTCTCGGCGCCGGCCTTCTGCAATGCGGTCATCACCCTGACCACCATGCCGTAGTCGAGAGTGTGATCGGCCCGAACGTACACGGGCACATTCGGACGCGCGCCGACAATTCGCGACACCTCGTCCTCGAGCGAGAAGATGGTGACGCGTCGGCCTCTTTCGGTGTCCTTGCGCACACCGGTGTTGACGAACAGGGCGCCCTCGCGATTCACGGTGATGACCAGCGGGTCGTTTTCCTCGTCGGACAGCGGTTCCGATGGCGCCTGGGGAAGATCGACGTCGACGCCCTGGGTCAACAGCGGCGCCGTCGCCATGAAGATGACGAGCAAGACCAGCATCACGTCGATATACGGCACGACGTTGATCTCGGACATGGGTTTGCGACGTTCGGCCATGAGACGAAGTCAGGTGTTGTGCGCCGCGCGGTAGAGGATGCTGGTCAACTCTTCGGCAAAGGTGTCGTAGCGCTTGACCAGGACATCGACCCGGGCGGAAAAACGGTTGTAGCCGATCACCGCGGGGATTGCGGCGAACAGCCCCATCGCCGTGGCGATCAGGGCTTCGGATATCCCCGGCGCCACCGATGCAAGCGTCGCCTGGCTCATGTTCGCGAGGCTGCGGAACGAGTTCATGATGCCCCAGACCGTGCCGAACAGCCCCACGTAGGGGCTGGTGGAGCCAACGGTGGCCAGGAACCCGAGGTGACGTTCCAGGACTTCTTCTTCGCGGCCGCGCGCGACGCGCATCGCCCGCTCGACTCCCTGCATGACGGCATCCGCGTCGACGCCCGCCTGGTTGGACAGGCGGATGTACTCGCGGAAACCGGCCGCGAAGATCATCTCGCTGCCGTTCAGGTCGTCCGCGTTCTCCTGCAGTTCGCCGTACAGTTCCCTGAGGTCGACGCCGGACCAGAACCGGTCTTCAAATACATCCATCTGGCGATGGGCGCGACTGAGGGCGAACCAGCGCTGGAAGATCATCATCCAGGAGATCACGGATGCCGCCGCGAGCAGCGCCATGACAATCTGGACGAGCAGGCTTGCGTTGACTATCAGGTCGAATATGGGAATTTGTTGCGGCATGTGGGATGGCTGCTGCTTCTGGTGGTTTCCTGTTGCTAACTTGGTGCGTCCGGCGCGTCCTCGCCGTCGTCGACACCGAGGTCAAGCGGGCTCTGTCGCCCGCGCGCCGCGCTCTCCGATGGTCGCAGGCCGAAGTGGCGGTAGGCCTTTTCGGTGGCGACGCGGCCCCGGGGCGTGCGCATGAGAAAGCCCTCCCGGATGAGATACGGCTCGAGCACATCCTCGATGGTATCTTTTTCCTCGCTGATCGCGACCGCGAGGGAGTCCAGTCCCACCGGTCCGCCGCCGAAGTGGCGGAGCACGGTGTCCAGCAATTTGCGGTCCAGTTGATCGAACCCTTCCTGGTCGACATCGAGTTGATCGAGCCATTTGCGAGCGGACTGCATCGTGATTCTGCCGTCTCCGCGCACCTGCACGTAGTCACGCACGCGGCGCGTAAGGCGGTTGGCGATTCGGGGTGTGCCCCGGGACCGGCCGGCGATCTCCCGCGCGCCGCCCCTGTTCACGGAGACCTCCATCTTTGCCGCCGACGCTTCCACGATCGTGGCCAGTTCGTTGACCGAGTAGAACTCGAGGCGCTGCACGATTCCGAACCGGTCGCGAAACGGCGACGTCAGCAGCCCGGCGCGCGTTGTCGCTCCCACCAGGGTGAACTGCGGCAAGCGGAACTTGATCGACTTGGCTGCCGGACCCTCGCCCACGGGGATGTCGATTTCGGCGTCTTCCATGGCCGGATACAGACGCTCCTCCACGACGGGCGACAGGCGGTGAATCTCGTCGACGAACAGGACATCGCCAGGCTCCAGGTTGGTGATCATGGCGGCCAGGCGTCCGGGAATCTCGATGACCGGCCCCGAGGTCGCCTTTATCGCGACATCCAACTCGTTCGCGATGATATGCGCAAGCGTGGTCTTGCCCAGTCCGGGCGGACCGCAGATCAGGGTGTGGTCGAGCGAATCGCCGCGATGGCGCGCGGCTTCGATGGCGATACCTATCTGTTCCTTGACCTTCGCCTGGCCGACGTATTCGGAAAGGCGCGCCGGTCGCAGCGAGCGTTCCTGTGGCTCATCGCGAGAATTGGCCTGGCTCGACGTGATGCGGTCGCGTTCTATGCTCACGCTTCGCTGCCCAATCTTCTCAGCGCAGCGCGAATCAGTTCTTCCGTGGACTCGCCATCGACGTGCGCGTCGGCAACCACATCCCGCACCTCGGCGGCGCGCCAACCCAGTCCCACCAGCGCGCGGACGGCATCCTCCACGGCGCGGCCTTCCGCGACGGTCGCGGCGCTTTCGCGGGCACCGATGGGCAAGGCGTCCAGACGGTCCTTCAACTCCACGATGACGCGCTCCGCGGTTCTCTTGCCAACGCCCGGGACCTTGGTAAGCAAACCGGTTTCGCCATCGGCGATGCAGCGAGTGAGCGCCTCTGCCGGGAGGGATCCCAACATCGCCATGGCCACTCTCGGCCCGACGCCGCTGACCTTGATCAGCAGGCGAAACAACGCCCGTTCCTCGAGGGAGGCAAACCCGAACAGCGTGACGGCGTTGTCGCGCACGGCCTGGTGTGTGAAGAGCTCCACCGCAGTCCTGGCGGAGAGATTTGCCAGCGTGGTCTGTGTAACGGTGACTTCGTAGCCAACGCCGCGCACGTCTACCAACAGCACTTCGTCTTCCGACGCCAACACGTCTCCGCAGATACGACCGATCACCTGGCATTCCTCGCATCGAGGTGACACAGCGCCACGGCGAGCGCGTCGGCCGCATCTGCTGCGGGACTGTCGCTCAGGCGCAGCGCCGTCTTCACCATGTACTGCACTTGATCCTTGGTTGCCCCGCCGGCGCCGACGACGGCAAGTTTTACCTGCCGCGCGGGGTATCCGACCACGGCTATGTCGTGCGCGGCGGCCGCCGCTATCGCGACCCCTCGCGCCTGGCCGAGTTTCAGGGCGGATGACGGATTCCTGGCGACGAATACCTCCTCGACCGCGATCTCGTCCGGGCCGTATTCTCCGATCACGGTGTCGATGCCGCGAAAGATGTCCACTAGCCTCGCGCTGAAGTCGGCACTCGCATCGCTCCGGATGCAGCCGCTCGCGACGTACCTTGCCCGACCGCCGTCATCGTCTACCAGGCCATAGCCCGTAACCCGCGATCCCGGATCCACGCCGAGGACGCGCATCATTCGCCGGGACCGTCCATCGCGTCGGCCGGGAAGGACGCGTTGCTGTACACGTTCTGCACGTCGTCGAGGTCTTCCAGCGCGTCTATGAGGCGCAGAACCTTCTGCGCCGCGTCGACATCGCAGTCGCAATAGCTCGAAGGCACCATCGCCACCTCGGCATGATCGGGAACCTGTCCGGCGGACGCCAGCGCGTCGACGACGCTTCCGAACGCTTCGGGGGACGTCGTGATCGACATGGAGCCGTCGTCGTCGCTATCGACGTCTTCTGCGCCGGCTTCGAGCGCCGCGTCGAGAATGGCATCCTCGTCCCTGCCCGGGGCGAATGACGCGACGCCCATCTTGTTGAACAGGTATGCGACGGAACCGCTGGTGCCCAGGTTGCCTCCGTGCTTGCTGAAGGCATGTCTGATGCCGGCCACGGAGCGGTTGCGGTTGTCGGTCATCACCTCGACGAGGACGGCGACGCCGCCTGGCGCGTAACCCTCGTAGACGATTTCCTCGACGTCCGCTCCTTCAGTTCCTCCCGCACCGCGCTGCACCGCGCGGTCTATGGTGTCCTTTGGCATGTTGGCAGCCAGCGCCGCGTCCGTCGCCGCCCGCAGGCGTGGATTGTCGGCCGCGGATCCGCCGCCCATGCGGGCGGCGACGGTGACCTCGCGGATCAACTTCGACCAGAGTTTTCCGCGCTTGGCGTCCTGCGCCGCCTTGCGGTGCTTGATATTGGCCCACTTCGAGTGGCCGGCCATCAGTTGCCGCGCCCCCGCAGGCGAAGGTGGAGTTCCCGCAACTGGTCCGGGTCGGCCGGTGCCGGCGCTACCGTCAGCGGACACACGGCGGTCTGTGTCTTGGGAAACGCAATGACGTCGCGGATCGCTTCGGTGCCGACCATGAGCATCACCAGGCGGTCAAGACCGAGGGCGATGCCCCCGTGCGGCGGACAACCGAATCGCAAGGCGTCGAGCAAATGGCCGAACATCTCTTCCCCGACGCTGAGCGCGGAGAACACCTGCTTCTGCATCGCGTGATCGTGGATCCGAATCGAACCGCCGCCCACCTCGACCCCGTTAAGCACGAAATCGTACGCCTTTGCGAACGCGCCGGACGGATTATCGCGCATTTCGGCCACGGAACACGCCGGCATGGTGAAGGGATGATGCGCGGGCGCCAGCGCGCCGGCTTCATCCTGTTCGAACATGGGCCACTCGGTCACCCAGAGCGGAGCCCACGTGTCGTCGACCACCTCGAGGTCGGTTCCAAGCTTGAGCCGGAACGCAGCCATGGACAGGTTTACGACGTCCGCGCGATCCGCGCCGAAGAACACGATGTCTCCGTTCTGCGCGCCGACACGATCCAACACCTGTTCGATCGTATCGGCCTCGAGAAACTTGATGATCGGCGATTGCAGGCCGGCGACGCCGGACGCGCGGTCGTTCACCTTGATGTAGGCGAGACCCTTGGCGCCGAGGGTGCCGACGAATGCGACGTAGTCGTCGAGCGTCTTGCGCGACAGCGCGCCGGCGGCGGGCGCGCGGAGCGCGACCACCCGGCCCTTCGGATCGGCGGCGGGCGCGCGGAACACGTTGAATCGCGTGTCTGCCATGAGGTCGGCGATGTCGACGAGTTCCAGCGGATTGCGCAGATCAGGCTTGTCGCTACCGAAACGACGCATGGCTTCGCTCCAGGTCAAGACGGGGAAGTCGGGAAGCGTCACCCCCAGAACCTCGGAGAACAGCGACTTCAGCATGCCCTCGGTGAGTCGCATCACGTCCGACTCCTGGACGAACGACGCTTCGATGTCGATCTGCGTGAACTCCGGCTGGCGATCGGCGCGCAGGTCTTCGTCGCGGTAGCAGCGGGCGATCTGGTAGTACTTGTCGAACCCGGACATCATCAGGAGCTGCTTGAATACCTGCGGCGACTGCGGCAGGGCATAGAACCCCCCGGCGTGAATGCGGCTCGGGACCAGGTAGTCCCGCGCGCCCTCCGGCGTCGCCCGGGTCAGCGTCGGCGTCTCGATATCGACGTAGCCCTCGCTTTCCAGGTAGCGGCGGATGTGACTTGCGATTCGCGCGCGCATCCGAAAGCGCTCCTGCATGGGAGGGCGACGGAGGTCCAGGTACCGGTACTTGAGACGCACCTCCTCCCCCGCCCTCGAGTACTCGTCGAGCTGAAAGGGCAACGTCTCGGAGGCGTTCAGGATTTCGAGCGACGACCCGAGAACCTCGATTTCGCCGGTGGCGAGGTCTGGATTCACCATCCCTTCCGGGCGGCGCCGGACGCGTCCGGTCGCGCGCAGGACGAATTCGTTGCGAACCCTGTCGGCGACCGCGAAGCTCTCCCTGGCATCCGGGTCGTAGACGACCTGCACCATGCCGGTGTGGTCGCGAAGATCGATGAAGACGACGCCGCCGTGGTCGCGTCGTCGATGCGCCCAGCCGGTGAGCTCCACCTCGTCGCCGATGTTCGCCGCGGAGAGTTCCGCGCAGTGGTGGGTGCGCATGTGGTTTAGCCTGTCGGTTCGACGTCGCGCAGCGCTGGCGGGCGTTGGTCAGCGCTGACGCATCGTGTGATGTTCAAGACTTCGATTCGGAAGCCTTTGCGCCGCCGGAATCGCCGTTGGACGATGCGGCTTTCGATTCGGCTGTTGATCCGCCCGGGTCGTTCGCGTCGCTCGGTTTGGATGTGTTCTTCGCGGAGTCGGACGAGTCGCCCGAACTGCCGGACTTGGCCTGTTCGCCGTGCAGATTCCTCTTGTCGCCGGACTTGAAATCGGTCTCGTACCATCCGCCGCCCTTCAGTCTGAATGCGACGGCGGAGATCTTCTTTTTCAGTTCCGGCTCGCCGCACTCCGGGCAATCCACCAGCGGCGGCTCGCTGATCTTCTGGATACTCTCGAATCCATGCCGACAGGCCCTGCACTCGTATTCGTAGATCGGCACCTCAAGACTCTCGCGCCACGGTTCAAACAGGAAATCATAGCAACGAGGACGATGATCAACCACCCGTCGTGGGGTCTGGGGTGTACGTCAAAAATGTGTTGAAGTGAGGGAAGGTTGAGTTGTGGCGGGGTTGGGCGGATACTTCTGGCAATATGTCTATTTGCCAGACAAGGAGGTTCCATGGCGGCGCCACGCGACATCGACGTTCTCATCGGGCAACGGGATGCGTTGCTGGGGGAGTTGGCCGGGGTGGGCGACCTGCGGCCGGGCACGTTGCAGGCGCGCCACCGCCGGTGCGGCAAGCCGACCTGCCGCTGCGCGCGCGAGGGCGATCCGGGGCACGGGCCGAAGTGGGTGCTGGTGTCGCGCGTCGCGGGAAGGACGCGCAACTGGACGATACCGGACGAGGCCGTGCAGCGGACGCGGGAGCATCTCGACGAGTGCCGGCGGTTCCGGGAGTTGACGCGGGAGTTGATCGCCGTCGGCGACGAGCTGTGCCAGGCGCGGCTGGAAGGGGACGCGCCCGGGGCACCGGGAAAAAGGGGGCGCCGGGCTCCGCGTTCGAGGCGCGGCTAGCGACGGCGCTGGACGCCGAGGCGGGGCGGCTGCTCGGGGACGGGGTGCTGGACGGGATCGGCTTCGAGCGGCTGGAACGCGCCTGCCGCCGGGTCGCCCTGGAGGCGATGGGCCGGGCGCTGGCGGCGCGGCTGAACGCCGACCGCTCGGACGAGCGCGGGCCGCGGCTGGCGTGCCCTCGGCGGGACCGAAGCGACCACCGCGGCGACGGCCTGGCGCGCTACGCCGGGCGGCGCGCGAAGACCTTCGTCACGGCGCTCGGGGAGATGGAGCTCTCGCGCGCGTGGTACCACTGCGACGGCTGCGGCCGCGGCTTCGCGCCGCGCGACCGGGAACTCGGCTTCGGCAAAGGCGGTCTGTCGCCGGCGGTGCTGCGCATGGTCGGCTGCGCGGCGGGCGAGGTGAGCTTCGCCGCGGCCGGTTCCCTGCTGCACGAGCTGGCGGGCCTGAACGTCGACGCCAAGACGGTGGAGCGCCGCGCCGAGGCGCTCGGCCGCGAAATCGCGGCGGACGAACGGGAACGGGCCGCGGCCGGGCCCGCCACCGCGCCCACGCTGTATCTCGGTCTCGACGGCACCGGCGTGCCGGTGCGCGGGGCCGAGACCGAAGGGCGGGCCGGCAAGCAGCCGGACGGTTCCGCGAGGACGCGCGAGGCGAAGCTCGCGGTGGTGTGGTCCGCCGAGCGGACCGGCGCCGACGGCGCCCCGGCGCGCGACCCCGGCTCGGTCACCTGCTCCGCCGCCATCGAGTCCGCCGCCACGCGCGACACCGACGCCGTTCCCGCGCCCTTCGCGCAGCGCGTCGTGCGCGAGGCCGCGCGGCGCGGCTTCGGCGCCGCCGAACGCCGCGTGGTGATCGGCGACGGCGCGGCCTGGATCTGGAACATCGCCGCGGAGCACTTCCCCGGCGCCGTCGAGATCGTCGACGTGTTCCACGCCGCCGAACACCTGTTCGACATCGGCCGGGCCGTCTACGGAGACGACAACGATCTCGCCCGCGTCTGGGCGGAGCAGCGCCGCGGCGAGCTCCTCGCCGGCGACTTCGACGACCTGCTCCGGGCCGTCGGCGCCCACGCCGGCCGCTGCGAGGAGGCCCGCAAGGGGCGCGCCTACTTCGCCGGCAACCGCCGCCGCATGGACTATCCCCGGTTCCGCGCCCTGGGACTGTGCATCGGCAGCGGCGTCGTCGAGGGCGCCTGCAGGAACGTCGTCGCCTGCCGCCTCAAGCGCGGCGGCATGCGCTGGACCGTGGCCGGCGCCGACGCCATCCTCGCCCTGCGTTCCTGCATCGTCAGCGACCGCTTCGACGACTTCTGGCAGCGCCGCGCCGCCGCAAATTGACCCTTCATCTCACAATCGAGACGTACACCCTGGGGTCTGTCGTGGGGTCTGCGGCATATTCCGCTTATTGCGAAGCTCCGCCTGCCGGCGCAGCACCTCCGCAGCCCATGGCAGCATCTCTCTGCCGCGGTCCTCCGCCCGCTCCACGATGCGCATGCGCCCGCCCATGTCCTTCGCGCCGCTCCCGCGGCCCTTTTC
This sequence comes from Pseudomonadales bacterium, assembly GCA_963668365.1. Taxonomy (GTDB): domain Bacteria; phylum Pseudomonadota; class Gammaproteobacteria; order Pseudomonadales; family Azotimanducaceae; genus VXNE01. The sequence continues at coordinate 324,767 of OY764266.1, read as the reverse complement.
CACCACGAATCGCACCCTCGGGTCCGGTTCCCCTCCAGTCCCGGCCATGAATTGTCCACCACCTCCAGCAGGTCGAAATCATCCAGTAATCGTTCCGCTTCCACGCCGACTTCCCGGCGCCGCCGCACCCCATGACGATCACCATTTTCGGGCGGCGATCCATCAGCTCCGCCATCGGGCCTGCCCGCATTGAACGGGACGCCCGGATTCTACACCCGCGCCGACGCCTTCCCCGGCCCGGCAGTCCGGCAGTCTCGCGTCGCGCGGTCCGCCGCGTTACCATCGCGCACATGGCTGTGACAGTGATCGACACCCTGAGGTACGCGAGGCGCCTGAAGGACGCCGGCGTCCCCGAAGCGTAGGCCGAGGCGACGGCCGACGCCATCGGCGCGGAGCTCGTCGAGCAGCTCGCCACCAAGGGCGATCTCGAACACGCGCGGCTCGCGCTGCAAGGCGATCTCGAGAACCTTCGCCAGGCGGTCCAGGACGACCTCGAAAACGTTCGGGTGGCGACCAGCCGCGACGTCGAAAACACGCGCGCGGCGTTGGAAGGCGATCTCGAAACCGTGCAGGCCCGCCTCGAAGGCAAGCTCACACTGGTGCACTGGATGGTCGGATTCGTGCTCGCGTTCGTAGTCGCCATCGCCTGGAAGGTCTTCTCTTAATCCCTCCCGGCCCTTTTGCCTTTTCCGGTATTTCGCAAAACCGGCCCCGATCGGGCCGATTTCGGGCTTTTTCCGGGGTTTTTCGGCGCGGAGAAGGCCCTCGTTTCTCTTTTCGCGGGGCCAAACACGCGCGCCCGGGCGCGCTCTCGCGCGGCGCGCATGCGCACGGGATTTCGGCCGAACTCGCCCTCCTGGTCCATTCGCCCGGGGTCTGTTCGGCGGTTGTCGACCGTTCATTGAATTGCCGGCTTGCTATGCTTGAAGCCATGCGTGCGAGCCAGACCCTGATACCGACCCTGAGGGAAACGCCAGCGGAAGCCGAGGTCGCGAGCCACGTCCTTTTGCTTCGCGCCGGCTTCATCCGTCGTGTCGCCGGTGGACTGTACACCTGGCTTCCGCTCGGCCTGCGCGTCATGCGCAAGATCGAGGCGATCGTGCGGGAAGAACTCGCGCGTTTCGGAGCCCAGGAGATACAGATGCCGGTGGTCCAACCCGCCGACCTGTGGCGCGAGAGCGGTCGCTGGGACGTGATGGGCCCCGAGCTGATGCGCATGCGGGATCGCCACGAACGCGACTACGCGATGGGTCCGACCCACGAGGAAGTGGTCACCGATCTGATTCGGCGAACGGTGGACAGCTACAAGCAGATTCCGTTGAACGTGTACCAGGTGCATACCAAGTTCCGCGACGAGATCAGGCCCCGTTTCGGCCTGTTGCGCGCGCGCGAGTTCCTGATGAAGGATGGCTACTCCTTCCACCTTGACGATGCGTCCCTGGCACGGACCTACCGCGACATGTACGACGCGTATACGGCGATCCTCAAGCGCATCGGCGTAGACTTCCGGGTTGTGGAGGCGGACGCGGGCGCCATTGGCGACGGCGAATCGCACGAGTTCCAGGTGCTTGCCGAGTCGGGCGAAGATCTCATGGCGTACTGTCCGAATAGCGGCTACGCGGCGAACGTCGAGAAGGCCCGGGCGCTGGCGCCCGAGCCGTCCGGCGAACAGCCCGATTCGTTGGGAAAGGTCGCGACGCCCGGTGCCAGGACCATCGCCGACATAGCGGCGCTTCTGCGCGTGGACCCGTCGCGCTGCATCAAGACCCTGATCGTTCGCGGAGCCGAAGAGCCCTGGATCGCGCTCGTGCTTCGGGGCGACCACGAACTCAATGAGACGAAGGCGGCCCGCCTTCCTCCGGTGGCGGGGCCGGTGACATTCGCGGACGACGCGGAGGTCGAGGCGGCGACCGGTTGTCGCATCGGGTCCATCGGGCCTGTGGGGCTTGAATTGCCGGTATACGCGGATCGGTCCGCCGCCGCCGCCGCCAACTGCGTATGCGGCGCCAACGAGGAGGGATTCCATCTCACGGGGGTCAACTGGTCACGCGACTTCGCGGACGCTGAGGTCGTCGATATCCGCAACGTGACGGAAGGCGACCTCTCGCCGGACGGTTGCGGCGAACTCGCGTTCGCCCGCGGCATCGAGGTTGGCCACATCTTCAAGCTCGGCGACAAGTACAGCGTGCCGATGCGGCTTGCCTTGCAGGACGGGTCGGGCGTCGAGACTGCCCTGATCATGGGTTGCTATGGTTTCGGCATATCGAGACTGGTGGCGGCGGTGGCCGAACAGTGCCATGACGACGACGGCATTGTCTGGCCGGCGTCCATCGCGCCGTTCGACGTGCATATCCTGGCTTTGGACTATGCGAATCCCGACGTGGCGGCGGCAGCGGAATCGTTGTACGGCGCGTGCATCGACGCGGGCATGGATGTCCTGTTCGACGATCGGGACGAACGTCCCGGTGTGAAGTTCGCGGAGTCGGACCTTCTGGGCATCCCGCACCGCATTACCATCGGCACGCGCAGTCTCGCCAGGGGTCTCGTGGAGTACAAGCGTCGCCCGGCCACCGATCGGGTGCTGTTGACACCTGCTGAAGCGGTCAGTCGTATCGCGTCGGACTGACCTGAGCGATTGACCCGCGCCTCCTCAGGTGCGCGTTCGAACCCGCTCCGATTCCGGCGCGGCGCGGAGCAGGCTTTCCCGCGTCTGGGGCCCGATCAGGATTTCGTGGACAACGTCATCGGGGCCGATGATCACGGTTGTGGGCAGCATCGTGGGAACGTCGTAGCCGAAACGTTCGTGCGGGTCCGAGACCAGGACCGGGAATTCAATCCCCATCTCGTCGATGAGCGCTCCCAGCGATTCGCCGGAGATGCCGTCGTAGTTGACGCCAAGCACCACGAGGCGGGTTGCGTCCCGGTTGTGGTGTAGCGCATTCAGCTCCGGGATCTCTTCTCGGCAGGGGACGCACCACTCGGCCCAATAGTTGATCGCCACGTACTCGCCGTCCCACTGCGACCACGCCACGGCGGTGCCGTCTGCCAGTCGGGACGCATCGTCCGAGCAGGCGACCAGGCCGGCGAACGCGGCACAACCAAGGTATCGGGCGATCGATCGCGCGCGGGGTAGCGGGGCATTCGTCCGCAAACGCACCGAGTCGAAACCTGGCTTTCGCGGGCTACTGGCGGGGTGCGCGAACGGGCGCCCCGCGGCGATCCGGAGACCGGTCGGTGCGCGAGAGCTCGGCGGGACCGCGGGTTCGGGCAACGCGTTTCTTTCGAGTTGCGGCAGCAGGCGGAGCGCGCTCCAGCAGGGTCGGGGACGGTTTGGCGCGCCTGAGTTCCCGATAGGCGTCGGAACCTTCGGGGATGCGCCTGTGGCGCGCGTAGAAATCGACCGCGCGCCGCCACGCATCGTCGAGTCCGTGCAGGTTGATGGAGACGGTGGTGTTGACCACATCGCCGGTCAGGAGAGACGTGATGCCCACCTGGAACAATGGCGACGGCTTGCCGCTTTTCCCCTTCTTCCAGCGGAAGAGAATGCCGCGCACGTGGCCGTCGGCGCCCACATGCACTTCGCGCATGGCGCTCTCTCGCGCCGCGCGCTGGGTCTTGGCCAACTCCGCGTCCCGGTCTTCCGCCCGGCGTCTCACCTCGGCGCGGGCGGCGCCGCGCATGAGGCGCCCCCCTTCTTTCAGTGAGAAGTACTCTTGGTAGGTCTCATTTTCTATTTGCCGGCGAACCCGAAAACCGTGGAAGCGATGCGTGTTCAGAAGTTCTACGCTCACGCCGCCTGCCCCCCGGCACCCGCTGCGCGACCGCCGGGTCGCGAGAGGCAGCCGGTCCGGATACTGCGTAGCGGTCGATCAGGCGGCGGGTACAACGCGTTTCTCCTGCAATGCCCGGACTTCCATCTCGCTGAAACCGGCGTCGAAGAGCACGGCGAGGGAGTCTTCGCCGGGACGCCTCGGGCCATGCGAAACTTCCGGACTCGTCCGGCTGAAACGCGGCGCCGGCGCGGGTTGCACGGTGCCGTCCACATCGACAAAGGTCGCGCGCGCCTGGTTGTGCGGATGTTCGGGCGCTTCGAAGATCGAAAGGACGGGCGCGAAACACACGTCGGTGCCTTCCATGATTTCGCACCACTCGTCGCGGGTCCTGGTCTTGAAAGCCGCGGCGAGGTCTTCCTTCAGGCCGGCCCACTCCCCGGCATCCATCTGTTTCCGGAATCGGTCGGAATCGACGTCGGACTTCTCCACCAGGAGGGCATAGAACCGTGGCTCGATGGCGCCGACCGCGACGTGCTTGCCGTCTTTGGTCTCGTAGGTGCCGTAGAAGTGCGCGCCCCCATCGAGCATGTTGGTGCCGCGGCGATCGGTGAAGTGCCTCCCCATGGAAAAGAAAGCGGCCATCAGCGCGGCCGAACCGTCCACCATCGCCGCGTCGATCACCTGGCCCTTGCCGGAGCGGCGCGCCTCCAGGATCCCGCAGACCAGCCCGAAGGCCAGCAACATGCCGCCTCCGCCGAAGTCGCCGACAAGGTTCAGCGGCGGCACGGGCTTGCCCCCTTTCTCGCCTATGGCATGCAGCGCCCCGGTCAGACCGATGTAGTTGATGTCGTGGCCGGCGGCCTGGGCCAGCGGACCGTCCTGGCCCCAGCCGGTCATGCGTCCGTACACCAGCCGTTCGTTGCGCTCCATGCACTGTTCCGGACCCAGCCCCAGTCGCTCGGTGACGCCCGGGCGAAATCCCTCGAACAGCGCATCGGCGGATTCGCACAGCCTGAGAACGATATCGACGCCTTCCGGAGTCTTCAGGTCGATGATGATCGAGCGGCGGTTCCGGGCGAGGATATCGGCGGGACGGGAGCTCCGCGCCGGAGCCGGCCGGTCCACGCGAACGACCTCCGCCCCCATGTCGGAAATCATCATGCCGCAGAATGGACCGGGTCCGATGCCGGCCAACTCGATGACCCGCAGACCCGACAACGGTCCCACTTGAGTGTCCTCCTCTACCGGCCGTCCCCACGACCGACCCGCAAGTTTATGGGCTGCGCTTGCCTAACGCACGCTCCTTGCTTCTTCGGTGCCGTTCATGCGCTGGATCTCCGCGAAGTCCCGGTACAGTTCGTTGTCGCGCAGGAGGGAATCGTGGGTGCCTTCGGCGATGACCCGGCCTTGCTCGAGGACGACGATGCGGTCCGCCACGCCGGCGGTGGATAGCCGGTGGGCGACGATGAGTATCGTGCATCGCCCCTTGAGTTCGGCCAGCGTTCGACAGATCGTCTCCTCGCTCTGCGCGTCCAGGGCGCTGGTCGGCTCGTCCATCAGCAGAATTCTCGGCGAGGTGAGCAGTGCGCGCGCTATTGCGAGGCGCTGCCGCTGGCCGCCGGAGAGTCCCTGTCCGTCTTCTCCGATCCGGGTATCCAGGCCATCTTCAAGGGCTTCGACGAATTCCAGGGCATTCGCGCCGACAAGCGCATGCCGGATCTCGTCGTCGCTCGCATCCGGCGCGCCGTAGAGGACGTTTTCCCTCAAGGAGCCGGCGAACACGACAGGATTCTGCGGTACATGGCCGACCTGTCCTCGCAATGTCGACGACGACAGTCTGCGCGCATCGACTCCGCTCACCGAAACCACGCCTTCCGTCGGATCGTAGAACCGCTGAACCAGGTCGAGGAGCGAACTCTTGCCGGAACCGGACGGGCCCGCCAGGGCCACCATCTCTCCCGGCGCCAAGTGGAGATCGACGCCGCCCAGGGCAACCTCGCCGCTTCTCGTCGGATAGCTCAAGGAGACGTTGTCGAACGCGATGGCGCCAGGTCGAGTCGGGCGCTCGGGACACTCGGGTTCAGCCAGGAGGGAGTTCACCGCCAACAACTCCAGCAACCTCTCCGCCGCCCCGGCTGCGCGTTGTATCTCTGCCCAGACCTCGCTGATCGCGCCGGCGGAGCCGGCGACGACAAGGGCGTAGAAGATGAACGCGATCAACTCTCCCGCCGAGGTTCGACCGGCCAGGACATCGTTGCCGCCCACCCAGAGCATGGCGCCGACAGCCGCCGGAGTCAGCACCATGACGGATGCGATCAACAGGGCGCGCTGTCGAATTCGCCTGACGGCGATGTCGAAGGCGCTGGCCACGCGCCCTGCGAACATCTCGATGTCGTGCGCTTCGTGCGTAAATGCCTGCACGACCTTGATGTGGCGCAGCGACTCGCCGGCATAGCTGCCGACATCCGCGATCGCCGTCTGGCTCGTGCGCGACAGGCGTCGAACCCGGCGACCGAACAGGACGATGGGAGCGACGACAACCGGCGCGCTTGCCAGGACGATCGCGGACAGCTTCGGATTGGTGACGAACAGCAGCACGACGCCACCGACAAACAGCAGGGCGTTGCGCAGGGCAATGGAGGCGGAGGCGCCGAGCACCGTCTGCAGCAGCGTCGTATCCGTGGTGATGCGCGACATGATCTCGGTGGGCCGATTGGTCTCGAAAAAACCGGGATGCATGCGCACCAGGTTGGCGTAGACCGCTTGTCGCACATCGGCGCTGACCCGTTCGCCGACCCAGGATATGAAGTAGAAGCGCGCATACGTGCCCGCGGCGAGCAGCAGGATGAGGGCGGTGAATACGCCGATGCTCACGAGGAGGACATCGGGGGTGCGGATCGTCAGCGTTTTGTCGATCAGCAGCCGGAGTCCCTGGCCGGCAGAAAGCGTGACCGAGGCGGTCGTGATCAGCGCGATGGCCGCCGCGATCAACTGCGCCAGGTACGGACGCAGGAACTTGAGCATCTGCTTCAGACTGGCGACGTTGCGGCTGGTTTGCCGTTCTGGCGTTTCGTCCATGTCGAGGATTCTACTCGTTGATTGGCGGTCGCGTCGGTGATCGAGTGCCGGGGCCAGGAGCGTTTTGCCCTGATCGCGGGCGCGCTGACGGACGAGCCTCTCTCGCGTTTCTATCGACGCATTGCGACCGGCGAGGACCGGCGCTGGCCAGGGTTCCTTGCGCGCCGACGAGTCGCGATCGCCGGATCGCCGGAACGAAAAGGACCGGGTTGACGAAGCCCGCTACCCCGGGGCGTCGAACAGGCGCAGATTGATCACGCTGTCGATGGCGTTTACTCGCTCGATCATCGTCGGCGTCGGCGGCTGCTCGATATCGATCAGGTTGTAGGCAACGTCCTCCCGGCTCTTGTTGATCATGTCGATGACGTTGACGTTGTCGTCGGCAAGGACCGACAGCACTTGCCCGAGACTGCCCGCCACGTTGCGGTTGGCGACGGCAAGACGGTATCCGAAGCTGAGTTCGAGGTTGATGTCCGGGAAGTTGACGGAGTTCCTGATGTTGCCGGAACTCAGGAAATCCCTGATTTGTTCCGCCGCCATGACAGCGCAGTTCTCTTCCGCCTCGACTGTGCTTGCCCCCAGGTGCGGTGTGGAATGGGCGTTGTGATGCTTCGCCAGCGTCGTGCCGGGGAAGTCGGAAAAGTACGCCGAAAGCGTTCCATCGGTCAGCGCTGCGGCGATCGCGCCTTCGTCGACGATTTCCTGGCGGGCGAAGTTGAGCAACACCGATCCGCGTCGAAATGCGCGCAGCGCGTCGGCGTCGATCAGGCCCCGGGTCGTCGGCAGCGACGGAACATGCACCGTTACGTAGTCCGACTGGCTGAACAGGCTGCGGGAGTCCTCCATGCGCTGTATTTCGCTTGGCAGCCGCCAGGCCGCATCCACGGAGAGATCCGGGTCGTACCCGACCACGCGCATGCCGAGGTCGAGCGCGGCGCGCGCCACCTGCGAGCCGATAGCTCCCAGACCGAGGACTCCCAGCGTTCGGGCGAAGAGTTCCCGGCCCTTGAAACGTCCCTTCTCGGCTTCGACGAGGTTGTGCAAGGTGTGGTCGTCGGTGACGTTCGACAGGGTCTTCACGTAATCCATCCCGCCGATCACGTCGCGGGAGCCGAGCAACAGCGCGGCGAGCGTCAGTTCCTTGACCGAGTTTGCGTTCGCGCCGGGCGTATTGAAGACGACCACTCCCTGTTCCGTGCAGGCCTCGACGGGAACGTTGTTGACGCCGGCTCCGGCGCGCGCGACGGCCCGGAGAGCCGGGCCGAGATCGGCGCTGGTCAGGAGGTGGCTGCGCAGAAGAATGGCATCCGGGGAGACGACATCCGCGCCGACCCGGAACGCATCGGCGGGAAACAGTTCGAGCCCGCGCGCGGCGATCTGGTTGTAGGTCTTGACCCTGTACATGGCGGTGCCGGAAAAAACGGGCGATTAGATCACCGTTCGGCGCGCGCTTTCAACGCCGCCTCGAGTTCCGCGACGATCAGCCGGGTGCTGTCCGGCGCCTGGAACGCGTCCAGGCGCCGGCGCCAGGACAGCGCGTCATGGTGCAGCTCGGTCACCTGTTTCACGAGCACGTCGGGAGTCAGGTCGGCCTCCGCCACGACCATGCTGAAACCTGCGGACGCGGCGAATGCGGCGTTCTCGATCTGATCGCCTCGGCTCGCCAGCGCCGGCAGCGGGACCAGCAGATTGGGTTTCCTCAAGGTGAGGAGTTCGTGCAGCGAATTTGCCCCGGAGCGTGAAACGACCACGTCCGCCGCAGCGAGAATGTCGCCCCACTCGTCCCCGACGAAATCGCGCTGTTCGTATCCGTTGGTTCCGAGGTATGCGGGATCGACCTTCCCCGCGCCACACACGTGCAGCACGTCGAAACTCCCTGTCAACGCCGATAGCGCTTCGCGCACGATGCGGTTCAGGCGTTGTGCGCCGAGGCTGCCTCCCACAGCGATCAGAATCGGTCGTTCGCCGGAGAATCCCATCGCGGCCAGGCCGCGGCCGCGATCCCCCTGCAAAAGGGATTCGCGCACCGGCGTGCCGGTATGGATCACGCGCCTGGCATTGACCCGCGTGGCATCGAAATTGACGCACAGGGAGGCGGTGAAAGGCAGCGTCAGCCGGTTCGCCAGCCCGGGGGAGAGGTCGGATTCATGCGCTACCACGGGGATTCTTCGCAGCCACGCGGCCACCACGACGGGAAAGGCGACGAATCCGCCCTTGGAGAAGACCACGTCGGGTCGAACCCGTCCGAGTATCCGCAACACCTGCAATATCGAAACCGGAACACGAAAGGCGTCGACGAGGTTCTCGAACGACCAGTAGCGACGCAGCTTGCCCGGACGCACGCCGAAGTAACTGATTCCGAAGTGGGCCACAAGCCGTTCCTCCAGCCCCGAGTCGGTGCCGATATAGGTGATGTTCCAGTCCCGGGCCTTAAGCGCTTCAATGATGGGCAGGGTGGGCACGACATGGCCGGCGCTGCCCCCGCCGGTGATGACCGCCCGGATCACAGGTTGAGTACCTGTTTGACGAACGGGACCGTAACCCGCCGTTGCGCCGACAGGGACTCCGCATCGATTGTCTCGAGCAGGTCGAGCAAGTCCGACAGGTCCCGACCGGTGCGTCGCAGAAGAAACGAGACCACGCTCGCGTCGAGTTCGAAACCGCGGTCGGAAGCGATGCGTCGAAGCACTGCGCCCGCATCTTCGTCGCTCGGTGGAGAGATCTCGAAACACGCCGCGGAGCGCAGGCGGGAAGCCAGGTCGGGAAGTGCGAAACATAGCCGCGCGGGCGGCTTGCGCGCCGTCGCAACGAGGACAAGACCGCGATCCAGCCGGTTGTTGTAGAGGCGCATCAATGCCTCCTCGGCCGGTTGATCGCCGATCCATGCGTGGATGTCGTCGATGAGGACGCGATCGAAGACTTCGTAGCCATCCACCGTCGGCATCTCCGTCGCGGGGACGAATGCTCCGCCAATCTCATGCGAGACGGCTTGCAGCAGATGGCTCTTTCCCGCCCCGCCCCGGCCCCAGACCCAGGCGCAATGGAAACCTTCCACAGGTCGGCAAACGCTCGCCAGAAGTTCGGCATTTTCGCCGACAAGGAAATGATCGAGGGTGAAATGCTCGCGCAGCGGGAACGCGAGCGGCACTTGCCGGACCGTTCGGCGATCCATACGGCAACTACTCCCGTTCCTGGATGGCCCGCCGACTCCAGGTGAAGACGTAGTCCACGCCGGAAGTGACGCCGATGGTGGCGACGACCACGAAACCCCAGGGATCGAGGACGGCGATGGCGAACTCGGACAGCGGCCCCGCGGCGACCAACCCGATCAGCGCCAGGATCAGCATGGTGATCTGCATCGCCGTGTTCAACTTGCTGATGAAGGTCGGGTTCATCTCGACTTTCTCGAATATGAGCCGGTATGCCAGGGCGCCGAGCATGATGATGACATCCCGCGAGATCGCCACGACGGCGAGCCACAGCGGCACATGGCCCTGCCAGACGAGGACCACGAACAAGGCGCCGACGAGCAGCTTGTCGGCCAGCGGATCGGCGTATGCGCCGAACGAACTCGACCAGGAAAAACGCCGCGCCAGCGCGCCGTCCAGCGCGTCGCTCAGACCGGCTATGGCCACGAGAACGAGTCCCGCGAGGTAGCGCTCGTCCAGGAGAAGCCAGGCCGTGGGCGCGATCAATGCGATGCGCACCAGCGTGATGATGTTCGGAATGCTGCGAAGCATCAGCTCTTCCCGTGCCAGAGCAACGTGATCGGCTCATGCGGGGCGCCTTCCGACGCGCCGGTTTCGGGCGGCGGCAAGAGGCTGGGCATGGCAGGCAGGCGCCTGAACGCGCCGTCTTTCGACAGAAGTTCGCCGAGACGTTCGGGAGTTGACCGTGTGACGACCCGCAGCGTGAGCGTTTCCCGCTCGGCCGCAGTCAAATTCACGCGCTCGATGTATTCGAGACTGGAAAGATGGCGCATCAGCGCGGCATAGCCGTGGATCGATCCGGCGCCCTTCACCGCTATCTCGATCACGGTCGGGTCGAGGCCGAAGACGGCGGAGCGCTGCATCAGCTCGTTGGCGACCTCGTCCATCGCCCGAATGGCTCCAGCGTCGATGGTCGCGTCGGAGTAGCTGAACTCCCGCGGAGCGTCGTTGAGCCAGAACTCCCAACGTGTCTGCCAGGCGCCGTCGGCGCGCAGGGAAGCTCGCCCGACCAGCACCACATCGGCGCCGTATCGGCGCGAAGCGGCGTGCAGCGAGAAGGCGAAACCATCCCATACGGCCGGCGGAGATATCAGTTCCCTGTCCTCGAGGTCCATCAACGGCAGCCGGAGCGGCACTCCGCGTTGGCGACTTCGCTTCCTTAGCCCCTCCGCCAGCGGGTGATCCGAAGTGCTGTCGAGAACACGAATGCGACCGTTCTCGCGGATCGCGAGCCAGGCCAGGACACGCGGTCGGTCGGCACTCCAGATGGGGAGCGCGGCTTCGGAGACCAGGTCGTGCACGGCCTTGGGTTCGAAACTCACTTGAAACCGCTGTTCCCCATCGTCCCGGGCCTGGATGAAACGGTACTTCACGTAGTACCGATCGGGAGAATTCAGCGCGCGGACGACCGGTTCGGACATGGGCAGGTTCTCGAGGCCCGTCATGCGCATCAGCATCTCGCGCAAGGCAGACCGGGCGGCGCTCCGCTGTTCCTCGCCGGCCTGGGATCCGGCCGGCACTTCCACGTCGTAAAGCCAGTCGACGAGTTCGCCGTGCGCGGACACGCCGCAGCAGACAGTCGCCGCACAGATCATGGCGGCGCAGAGCTGCCGACATCGCCGGTTGGCCGGCCTCCGCCCCGGCCGGAAACGAAATACGATTGCGCGGTCGATGGGGAACACCCCGAACCAGAGAGCGTCGCGCCATGCTACAAACTGAAACATACCGAATCTAGACCAGCCCGCCATCGCGTATGCGGAACAATCCCTGGTCGTCGAGAAGTGGTCCGCCCCTTCCGTAGCCGTCTGGCGCGTGCTACAACTCGGACAAGTTTCCAGATTTCGGCCGGTTCATGTCAGGACTCACTTACCGGGATGCCGGCGTCGACATCGACGCCGGCAATGAACTCGTCCGCCGCATTGCGCCGGCGGCGCGGCGCACGCAGGGGGATGCGTCCCTCTCCGACCTCGGCGGGTTCTCGTCTTTGGCGGCGGTTCCCGAAAGGTATCGAAGTCCGGTCATCGTGGCGGGAACCGACGGCGTGGGCACGAAACTCAAACTTGCGATCGAGCACGACCGGCACGACGAGGTTGGCCAGGACCTCGTCGCCATGTGCGTGAACGACGTACTCGTTCACGGCGCCGAACCATTCCTGTTTCTCGACTACTACGCGACATCGGAACTCGATGTGGATGTCGCCGAACGGGTGATCGTCGGTATTGCGAAGGGTTGCGAGATCGCCGGCTGCGCCCTTGCCGGGGGGGAAACCGCCGAGATGCCCGGTTTCTATCGCCCCGGCGACTATGACCTGGCCGGCTTTTGCGTGGGCATCGTCGAACGCGAGGATATTGTCACCGGGGAACACATCGGCGTCGACGACCGGCTGATCGGGATCGGCTCCACCGGTCCCCACTCGAACGGGTATTCGCTCATTCGCCGAATCGTCGAAGACAGGGGATTGGCCTTGAGCGATACGCTCGTCGATCAACTCCTTGCGCCGACCAGGATATACGCGCAACCGATCGCGAAAGTGCTCCGGGCCGCGCCGGTCAAGGGCATGGCGCACATTACTGGAGGGGGCGTGATCGAGAACGTGCCCAGGATGCTGCCTCAAGGCATGGCGGCCGACATTGACCTCGATAGCTGGACGCGGCCGGCGGTATTCGCGTGGCTGCAGCGGGCGGGCAACATCGAGGAGTCCGAAATGCTGCGCACTTTCAACTGCGGAATCGGATTCGTCCTGTGCGTCGCTCCCGCCTTCGAGGACGACGTGTTGGACAGCCTGGCCCGCGCGGGCGAGATGGCCGCGCCGGTCGGTCGCGTCGTCACCGCGACAACCCGGCCCGCGGCCGGCCATATGATCGCGAGCGGGAGCGGCTGCTCCTTCGGGTGAGCTGCCCGGTTCGGGTCATTGCATCTCTACGACGACCCGGATGCCCACGTCGTCAAGGCGAAGGGACTCGTCGCCCCACCCGCGCTGCGCCGCGCGCACGAGACTCGGGTTTACGCGCCAGGAGCCGCCACGCAGCACCCGCTGCTCGCAGCCTGCGGCAATTCTCGGGGATCCATCGCCGGCCGCGCCCGCGTAGTCGTCGAGACGGCAGTCCGACACCCATTCCCAAGCGTTGCCGAGCATGTCGTGCAGTCCCCAGGGATTTGGGCCGAAGGAACCCACGGCCACGGTTCCCAGGTGGTCCCTGTTCGCCCGGCTGCGGCAGCCGTTGCAGTTGGCCCGTTCCACGCCGATCGAACTTCCCCAGCTGTACCTGGTCGTGGTGCCCGACCGTGCCGCGTACTCCCACTCCGCCTCGCTGGGCAGGCGATATGGTCTTCGGGTTTCCCTGGACAGCCATTCGGCGTAGGCCACCGCATCGTGCCACGATACATTGACAACAGGTGCCGAAGTTCCGGCGCTGCAGGCCGCCTCTTCGGATCTCTCGCGGTCCGTGGCGCGGACAAAGCGCGCGAATTCGTCGCATGTGACCTCGAACTTCGAGAGTGCCAGAGGTCGCGCCAACGTGACGTCGTGCGCGGGCAATTCGTTCGAACGACAGTCGACGCGGGATACGCACCCCATGCGAAAGCTCCCGGCGGCAATGGCGACCATGGTTGGCCCGGTGCCGCCCGAAACGAGCGGATCGGCAAACTCTGCAATTCCCGTGCGCAACGTTAGCGCATGATCCGTGGGGCCGGCTTGGTGGTTCACGGATCCTTCCCATGTGGCGTGCCCTGGCAACACCGCTCGGACACCATAGTTTCCAGGTGTGAGCAGTACGCCGGGACTGTAGCTCTGTTCGCCCAGCGGGAAGCTCACGAAAGCGCCGGCCGGTGTGGTCGTCACGGTAAATGGCTGTGGGTTGCGGGTCAGTGATATCGGTAGCGTGGTCGGGCCGGCGACTTCGACGGTGCGCGTTTGGGGCACGTAGCCGTCGCGGGTCACCCGGACTCTATGCCGCCCGCGGGGAATCCGGATTCCGGCTTCGTACGCCAACTCGAGATCCGGTAGCGCCGCCTCGGCATCTTCGGGCGTGAGTTGCAACGTCAGGGTGCCGTAGACGATGCTGTTTTCAAGCGTGAATTCGAGAGTCCGGACGCTGTTCCCGGGTACGTTGGCCATCACCCTCATGGGACGGTGCCCCTCCATTCCGACGGTCAGTTCCAGCGGTCCGGCGGGCAGGCCGTGCAGTGTCGTCGGCGTGCGTTCCGCAAAGCGCTCGCCGTCATGCTCGATCCATGCGCGCGCCGGCACCGTCAGGACCGTAAGAGCGCCGGTGGCGCGGGCGAGCGCGCGCGTCATGCGAGTTGCCGCCCCATCCGAATCTTCCGGGTTCGGAACCGTGATGGTCTCCGACAGCGTTTCGTGGAGACCGTGGCGCAACGTAACGTCATACGAACCCGCAGCCAGTTCCGTGACTTCCAGCGGAGTTCGACCGACTATCTCGCCGGCGATCAGGACCTCTGCGCCCGGTGGCGTTGTCTCGACGACCAGCGTGGAGAGAATCGGCGGCGCCTCGACGGGATCGGCGACCGCCTGCGCGAATTCAAGCTGTTCTCGAGGACGCGGTTCTTCGCTCGAAGGCGCGTCCGATGGCGGGGCCGGCGTCCTGGCCGCTTCCGGTGACGGGCCTTCTTGCGCTGGACGCGATGCGGTTTGCGGTTGTTCCTTCGCCGGTTCCCGCAACGAAACCGTTGGCGGCGAGTCGACGGGCGTTGGCGGGGTGGCGGACTGATCGCCTTCGCTGTCCGCCGACCGAAGAATGCCGGCGTCCACCCAGGTGAGGATTGCGATCAGCGCCGTTGCCATGATCGCGGGGACGCCCCATCGCCGCGGGATTTCGGGGGTTGCCGGCGCTTGCGCGGCGGCGGTCCGCGGACGTGCCTGCGCGTCGGGTCGAAGCGTGTCTTGCGGCTGCGCGGCGGTGAACATCTGGCCGCGGGCGGCCTGCCGGACGACTCGCGGGGATTGATCCGAGGAAACGTCGAAGAGCCGGCGCCACGCGACGACGTTCTGCGGCCGCTCGCTCGCGCGAATGGCGAGGGCCGCATTGATCGCCGCCGATGCGCCCGCGCCGTAGGGTCTTTGTGCCGCTTCGGACACGGGGATCATGTCGTCGGCGATCGCTCGTTCGGTGGCTTCCGGCGGCGCCGAGCCGGTCGCGCACCGGTACATGACCGCACCCAGGGCATAGATGTCCGTCCACGCGCCCAGGTGCCCCGTCCGCGCATACTGTTCCAGCGCCGCGTAGCCCGGTCGCAGAACGAATGACGGGCCTTGCGAACGGGCGCCGAACACCTTGCGCGCCCCGGCCATCTGCCGCTGCTCCGGGAATCCCAGGAGCACGGGGTCGCCGTCCTCCCCGACGACGATCATGTCCGGCCCGATGTCCTGATGCAGGTAGTTGCTCTCGTGCAGGGCGTGGAGCGCGTCGAGGATGGGGAACAGGAAACTCCTGCATTCGCCCTCGGACAACGTCGTTCCCTGTTCCAGCAGTTCCGAGAAGACTGTTCCCTCGACGTAGTCGCTGACTATGTAGCCCGTGCCGTTCGCTCTGACGCACCGTTGCACCGGGACGAGGTTCGGTTGCGCGATGCGTCTCATGACCTCGCCCGCCTCCAGGAATCGATCCAGTTCGGCGTCGAAGTCCGTCTTGTGCTCGGACGACCTGGGCGCCACGCCCGAGTCCGTGCGCGCGGCGAGGCGGTTTGGCAGGTACTCCCTGATGACCACATCACGATCATGGCCGCCGTCGAATCCGACATACTCGATTCCGGCCGCGTCCGCGCCGAGAACCCCGCGGATTTCGTATTCCTCCAGGAGATAGCCGCTGGGAAGAGCGAAATGGTCGTCGGCCAACGAGTACTCCTTGAATCACTCGCCCGGAATGTATGTCACGTTTCCCGGAGGGGTCAGGCAGTTCCGATCCGGCAAGCCGCTGCGCGGCCCACTCTCAGGACGATCACAGGATGATCACCGGTACAGCGGGGTGCGCAATGATAATTTATTGTGGCTTCCATCGGGAGACTGACTGACTGGTCGAAAGCGGGAAACCTTTCTCTGGTATTCTGATGGCCGGGAGATCGTTTTGGTTATTTCGAGGGTGTTGGCTGACCGCTGTGAACGAGGACATCGAGATCACTGGAAATGCTGCACTGGGTCTATTGATCGCGCTAGCGTCCGCCATGACGGAGCAGGGAGATTCCGCGGCGCGGCGGAAGCTTCTTCGACACCTCGACGCCCGGGTCGACGCGATGGTGAACGGCAACCATCCGGTGTGGACGCCGATCTGGACCCCGGTCGCCGAGGATATCCAGTCGCTTCGGGACATGCGCCGCTGGCTGCATCACGAGATGGAAAGCCCCACGCTGCCTCATCCTTGAGCGCGCGGTTGAATAGCCACGCTCGGAGTCTATTGAGCGAGGGGTCCCCTTTCACTCGCTCGCTGCGCGAGCCTTGCGGCCAAAGCTGGCCCGCCCTTAGAATCACCAATCCGCCGAACCGGGAGGGGAGTCAGGAATGCGGTACTTTCGCAACTTTATGCTGGTGGTCCTGGTCGGACTGTTGTGCGGCTGCCAGTCGCAGCAGCCCCGCGAAGGCGAGTATGTGGATTTCGTCGTCGACCTGATGGTCGAGTCCGCGAAGATGTCCGAGGGCCCGGGCGACGCCGCCGCGGCGGTCGCGGCCGTCGAGGGATGGCGCGCCAGCGGCGAGGGAGGGGGCGATGCCGACTGACGGCAAGTGTCGATAGATTTCGATCGCGCGGACCCGGGAGAGTTGTTGACCGATGGCCGATTTTGGACTCGTCGCCTACCTCCAGGATGCCGACAGCCGGCACCTTGTCGACGAGCTCGACCCGCAAGCGACCGTCAGGCGCGGGACCGTTCGCACCGCCGCATCGACATTTCGCGCGGACCGGTCCCCCGACGTGCTGCTCGTCGATCTCGATGGCGAGCAGAATCCCATCGTCTATGTGCCCGCCCTCATGCAGGTCTGCCGCCCGGAGACCGTGGTGCTCGCCACGGGCTCCGAAAACAACGTGGCGCTGGCGAACGAACTGTATCGCGGAGGCATTTTTCTCTACCTGCCGAAGCCGCTCGACGCCTCGGGCCTGCAGAACGCGATGCAAGAAGTCGCGTCCATCCACACCGAGGAGGAGCGGCCCGACGTACAGACAAGCCGGATTCTGCTGATCCTGGGCAAGGGCATGGGAACCAATACGGTGACGACGCTGTTGGCGCGTACCGCCGCCGACGCGGGACGCTACATCAGTTGTGTCGATCTCGATCCAAGTTTCGGCTCCCTGTCGCTGGCGTTCGACACGCAGCCGGTGCGCGGACTGGCCCAGGCGCTGGAGACCGACGGCGAGATGCCGATCGAGCGGCTGCAGGCCCGAGTGTCTCCCCGCATCGGTCTGGTGGCGCATCCGGTGGACCAGGCGGGACGAGAGGACTTCGATGAAAAGGGAATTCCCGCATTGCTGGAAGCATTGTCGCTGCAAGCGCACATCATCCTGATTTCAGGGGCGCAACTTGGTCATCTTGACATGTTGCGCACCCTCGTTTCGAATCACGTCATCGTATTCGAACCCACTCCGGCCGGCGTGTCGATCGCCATTCGCTGGCTGCGCATCCTCGACGGCGCGACGTCCACCCTGGTCGTGAATCACACGCGACCATTGCCGAGATTGATTGGCCAGGATCAACTGCGATCAGGTTTTGGCGGGCGACTGCCGGACTTCGAGATTCCCTATATCAAGGGAATGGCGCGCGCCATGGCGCTGGGCGAGCCGGAAACGGCGATTTCCCGGCGCGAGCGTGCCGCCATAAACCAGTACTTGCTGTCCTTGCTGGGGTTGAGTTCGATCGACGAGGGCGCGTGAGCGTTCAATCGACCACGTATCCCAGGGATCGCGCCGCTTCGACCAGCGCAAGCAGGGACCCGTCCGAGACTATGGGTCCTATGCGGACCCGGTACAGAGGCTTGCCGTCGCGCGGAACTTCCGTCACGCGGATCTCGCCGTCGATCCGGCCGCGCAACTCGGCAACGAGCGCGTTCGCCGCCGAACGGGTCGCATAGGCGCCCATCTGCAGGAAACGCTCCGAGTCGCCGTGTACGACGAAAGCGGTTCTCCCGACGTCCGTTTCCACCGAGGGCAGCGCCCAGCCCGCGCCATAGCCGGAGCGGAGCGCGCCGAGCAGGTTGGCGAGCGAAGCGTCGGAAGTGATCGGACCGATGCGAACGCGGAAGAGGGAATCCCCGCCGTCGTTCGGCGTTGCATCGACGAATACCGGTTCCGATGTAACAAGGCGCAGTTGCGAAGCCAGGGTGTCGGCGGTCGCGCGGACCGCATAGGCGCCCATCTGCAGAAAGCGACCCCCGCCCTCGTCGACCATGAACGCCCTCACCCGGCGTTCCGGGGGAAGGGACACGGGCGGGGGCGGGAAGGGAGGAAAGCCCTCGTCGCCGTCGGCGCCCTCCGGCTCGGGCAATATGCGCACGGTTCCGTATCCCCCCGAAATCAGCAGCTCGCCGAGTTCGGCCATCGCCTCGGGCGAACCGACGGGGCCGACCTGCACGCGATACATCGTTTCGCCGTCCGCCAACTCTGCTTCGACGACGCGAACGGGCGCCCGCGCAACGCGCCCGACTTCCGCCGCAAGCGCTTCCGCCGCGGAACGAACCGTGTATGCGCCCACCTGCAGGAACCGGGCCTCGGCGTCCGAACGCATTTCGGACGCGGCAACGTCGGCCGGGGACGAGCCGCGACGTTCCGTTGTCTCAACGGGACCGGGATCCCCGAACGGGTTTCCGGAAGATATCCCGGACGGATCCGCGGATGGATCTCCGGACGGATCCGCGGATGAAGGCGCTTCCTCGGCGGGTCTCGTGACAGTTTCCTCCTCTTCCGGCTCGGCCGCCGGGGGTGCCCCGTGTTCGGGCGCGATCGCGATGTCGCCTGACTCGGCGTCGCGGTCGCCGACACGCCGCGCCCGGCCGGCATCGCCAACCATCGTCGCCCCGTCACTCGCCGCTGGCTCGCGCGCCTCGCCGGAAGCGGCTTCCGCATCCGTTCCGGGTACTTCCGCATCCGTTCCAGACAGCTCCGCATCAATCCCGGACGCTTCCACATCGACCCCGGACTTGGCGATCTCGCCCGGGACCGGCGGGTCCGGAACCGTCGGGGCCTCTTCCGGCTCGACCGTCGCCGCGCCATGCTCCGTTTGCCGGCTCGCACCGACTTCCCCCGCGGTGGTCGGCGGCTCGTCGGTGTCGTCGCGGCCGGGGTCCAGGGACAATTCGACCAGCTCCGGTCCGGCGGAGCGCTGGCCCGCCGACATCGCCGGATCGGCCCTTTTTTCTGCTCTGGATTCAGACGCGACGGACGGCGGCACCCGCGCCGCGCCGTACCCCAGGTCGTCGAGCGCCGCGACGAGCTCGATCAGCCCGGCTTCCGTGGCGATCGGTCCGACAAGGACGCGGTACAGGCGCACGGCGTTGCGGCCATTGCCCATCCCGAATTCGACCACATCGACGAGTTCCGTCGTGACGCGCCCGAGCTCCGACGCCACGGCCCGCGCTGCGTCCGGGATGGCATAAGCGCCGATGCGCACGTAATACTCGCCGCCAACCTTGATGGCGTAGGGACGCAATTCGCTCTTGTCGATCCCTCGAACGTCGACGCCGGGATCATCGCTTTCCGGACCCTGCCGCTCGCGTTCGGCCCGCGTCCGATCCATTTCCCCTGTCGTCTCATCGGGCGTTTCGTCCTCGCCGCGAACCGTTTCGGCCCCCGGCCGCGGCCGTTCGGCTTCTGTCGGGCGGGGATCGGCTTTCCTTCCGGCGTCTGTCCGGATTGTCGCCGGGGGCGATTCCCGGGCCGACTCCCTCGCGTCGCGTCCGTTGCCGAGCAGGGCGGAATCCGGTTCCGCCGCCATGCCCCGCAACTGATCCGCGCTCGCGGATTCGGGCGCCATTCCCGCGGACAGATCGAGCGCGCGGGAGAGGTTGTCCGACAGCCTGCTTTCCTCGGGCGCCAGCAGCACCGCCTGTTCCATCAGGCCTATGGCCGCGCGAATATCCCCTTCGAGCAGCGCTACCAGGCCCAGGCCGTTCAGGCCCCAGGCGACGCTCGGGGTCGGCGCGCCCTCTCGCGGCGAGGTCAGACGCGAGAAGCTCTTGCGCGCCGCTTCGAGCGCTCCCCCGGAGAGCGCGGCGCGTCCATGCGCGAGCAGCGCCTCCTGGCGCTCGTCGGCGCGCCTCGCGTGCGCGACCGCCGCCGCGTACCAGCGCGCCGCTTCCGCGGAGTCGCGCCGCTCGACGGCGATGTCGCCCAGTCCCATCCGCGCCTTCACCGAACCTGGATCGACATCGAGAAGTCTCAGGTAGAGTCGTTTCGCGGTCTCGATCTGCTCGGCTTCCAGCGCGACCCTCGCCATGGGCAAGACAGCCTCTTCCACGCGCTTGACGCGCAACGCGTCGCCTTCGTTGGGCAGGACCGAACAACCGCCGATGAGTAACGCCGCCACGCCGAAAACAGAACCGAAACCCGACGCGCGGATCACGGTGAGAACGGGCGCCAATAACACTACTTTTTCAGTTCCCCATGGCGAGGACGGAAACCGCTGTAGTATATTTGAAAACTTGCTTACCCACCGACCGCGTGGTGATCGCGCATAGCCCGATGCGAACTGGTCAGCCCAAGCCGATCCGCAACCGCCCGACCGGCGCCATGGCGGTGGAGTTCTGTCTCGTCTTCCTCGCTTCCCTTTCGCTGTTCGGCCTCGCGGGCGAACTGTTCCGCGTCTCCATGGTCGATCAGACTCTTGCGCGGGTGACCCATCAGAGCGCCCGGGCGATCGCGGGCCTGGCCGACGGCGATGTCGGGTGCGAAGAGACGATACAGGAAGCGTTCGATCAAAACGTCGGTGCGCGCTGGCTGTTCGACCGCAATGGAAACGATACCGTGGACATTGCTTTCAGCTATGGCGATGCGTGGCCCGCGGTCACCCTCGGGGACGAGATAGGCATCGCCATCAGTTGGGACGACGATCCCGAAGCCGGCATCGACTGGACCGACGCGACGACAGGATCCTGCGGCGGCGACGGCAGTTGGCTCCGGCTGCGCTCGCGGTTCGCCATCCAACCCTGGTTCGGACCGGTCCGCGCGTTCTGGGGCGAGATGCACCGGCAACACGAGAGCTGGGGCCGAAACACCCGGACGTTCTGAGCCATGCGGCGAGCGTCGATCCTGTCCGCCCATGCGCGGCGCGGTTCGGCCGCCGTCGAGTTCGTCGTTCTCGTGCCGTTCATTCTGGTGCTGTCGGCGGCGATCTGGGATCTGCGCGTCTTCACGGCCTATCGCACCGACGTCGCGCGCGAGAATTACGTCATCGCCGAACTCATCGCCAACGGCGGGACCTGGACCAGCGACGCATCGGTGGAGAACGTGATCGAGGCGGCGGCGGAACGGCTTGGAGCAACCAGCCACGGGGTTTTGCATGTCGCGCTCGTGACGCGCGCCGCCGCCCGGCACGACGGCACGGCCTGTGTCGACGACAGCGACTGGTGCGCACCGATGGTGACGAGGGCGTTTTACGACTATGCTTTCCCCGGCGGTGCCGGGGACTGCCGGAATATTGCCCGAATCCTCCCCGACGAGGGAGACCGCTTCGACGTGAATGCCACGGTCCTGCCGTTCGAAGGCGCGGATCCCGACGGGGCGGGACCCGACCCGGCGCCGAGCGTAGACCAGTGGGTCAGTCGCAATATTCAGCCCGAAGAGTGGTGGATTGTAGTGGATAGTTGTTCGCATTTCGGCGAAGGGCCGAGATCCCGACTGATCGGCGGTCGATTCATGAACATGGCGCTTGCGACGCTCGACGTGTCGCCCGTGATGCAAAGGCGCTCCGCCTGGGTGGCGATCGACGACCTGAGCGAGTGTGTCTGGTGCTGAGAACGATGATCGAACGCGCAAACGCCCGTCCGAAGCGGCTGCGGCGTCTCCGGCGATCGGTCCTGGCCTTTGTCGGATCCCGCGGGGGCGGGGCCATGCTCGTCGGCGGGAGCCTGGCGATGATCACCATGGCGGGCGCCGGCGGCATGATTACGAACTATGGCTGGCGCGAGGCGCAGCATGAAGAGATCGACGCCGCGATGCGCGCCAGCGTCTCCGCGACCGCGCGCCACATGCGGGGCGGCGTGGTGGGGGCCGAGCAGGACATCAAGGAGCGCGTCGCGGGCTTCATGCGCGGCTTGCTGGGCAACCTGACCATATCCGACGACGACGTCGTCGTCGTTCACGACGCCTCGACGAACCGCACGACGATCCAGCTCGCGGGGGACGCCGCCTACGCGTTCCACAATCTGTGGCCGCCGGGGAGCGGCGGGCAGACGGCCTCCCCTCTGACGGGGAAAGCGGTCATCGTGGAGTTCGAAGCGACCGTATTCGAGTTTGCCCTGGCCCTCGACGTCACCTCGTCCATGGGTTCAACGATCAACGGCTCGGTCACGCGAATGGACGCGTTGAAGAAAGCCGTCAAGGCGATCGCCCATAAGGTGGACGACGCGTCGAAGACGAATCCGGGCATCGTCGCGGTCTCCCTGGTGCCGTTCGGCAACGTCGTCAACGTGGCCGACACATCGGGAACGTCGCGGACGGATGCCAAGGAGCGCTATGTGCGCATGCTCACCGGCGCCGAGTACAGCACAAATGCATCGCGGGACACCGAGGGACACTGGGTGGACGCGTTCCATTCCTATGGCACGGGCAACGACATGGGGCCGCTGGCGTCGCGCGACCTGCCGGATTTCCTGAGCGCCGCCGACTGGAACCTGCGCGCGACCGGCACGGAGGACGTGTCCAGCCAGGCGCCGGCGGTCGGCACATGGAGTTTCGAGGGAGAGGACTTCTGGAACGGCTGCGTGATGGCGCGGTGGGGCGCGTACTGGGACACCGACGCGAGGCCCAGCACCTGGAACTCGTCGGACACAAGCAACTGGCCCGCCAGGAAAACGGTGGACGGGTGGGAACCCGGCTCGAACAGCATCGCCGGCATGCCGCTGCACCTTTCCGACGCGCCCCCGGATGCGGGCGATCCCAACACCCGTTTCACGGCGTACTCCTGGCCCGACGCGCGAATCAACGGCTTTGCCGATGGAATGCTGGGCGATGTGCTGCAGGTGACGCTGCATCCAGGCTACGACCCGCGGAGGACAATCCCGTGGACGAGGGGATATGGGCAACACATGCTGCCCGCATCCGCGAACCATTGGCACCTGCGCGCGCAGGATCGGGGCGGCAGTCTCTATTGTCCCGAGGCGCCCATCGTGCCGCTTACCGACAACCTGACCGCATTGGAGGCGGCGAACCAATACGATTACGTGAACTGGCACTCGACCACCCATTGGACCCAGACATTTCTTCATCTCGGCATCGTCTGGGGGCTTCGAACGCTGTCGCCGCTATGGCGCGACGTGTGGAACACAAGCAGCGCGGCGGGCGACGCGCTGCCGCGCACGCCGTGCCTCAAGGGAGGTACGACCCAGGGCTGCTCGCAGTTCGTGGACAAGACCATCCTGATCATATCGGACGGCGAGAACTTCTTCGGCAGACCCGGACGCGGCCGACACTCCGGGCGGTACGATCCCGACAGCGCGGTCACTTCCAATCCCATCTTCTGGCCCGGGGGCTGTCACTTCTATCTGTGCAGGTCCCATGGCGGTTCCTGCACCCACTTCCGCGGCCACTTCAACCGCTTTCGGACGGCCATGTTCGCCGAAGACCCGGCGACTTTCGAGGCCAGCTTCGATGTCGATGCGGACGGCGTGTTCACCCCGGCCGGCCTGGCCTCCGTGCTCGACAGCCTTCAGAAGCTGCACCCGACCGTATCGGCGCTCGATCCCGCGGTCGCGGCGGATAATTTGGTCATCGCCGCGCATCGATTGCTCTGGCAGGACGCGCTCAAGGAGATGACACCCTGGCAACTCTTCCGCGGCTACGACAGCACTTCACCGACCAGGACCACCGATGCGGCCGACGTGCTGACGAACCCCGCGAACGAGTTCGGTTTCAAAGGTCGCCCCGCGCACAACGGGCACTTCTGCCGCCCGTCAACGCCGTTCAGCGCCTATGGCCGCGCGGACGACCTGGTCCGGGTCGGAGACGGTCCGCCGGTGAGCGACGCGGCGCCCTTCTCGGTTTCCACCTGGCGAGCCTCCTCCTCGACAGTCGATCTGAGCGCGCCCATCACCGAGCGGCTCAACGGCTGGTTCCAGCAGGCGTGCGACCTCGCCGGGGAGCGCGGCGTGCGCATCGAGGCCATCTACATAGGCGGCGACACGGAATCCTGGGAGAAACGGGCTATCGCGGTTCTCGAAGATTGCGTGGACAGGAGCCGCGGCGGCAATCCGCTCAGGGACGAGGTGCACGTCACGCCCACGGAGGGGGAGTTGGGAGATGCCATGGATCGCATTATCGACATCCGCCGCGCCTTGCGGTTCGTCGGCCCGTAGCGTCGAGCCAGGCGAATAGCATGCCCCGGTCGATCCAGCGCAGGCACGCGCGGTCCCAGAATCGGCAACAAGGGAGCCGGGACGTTCAGGCCGTGCCCCTCGCGGCCGAACAGGACCGATTCGAAGTCGTCGTTCCCTTCTACCACCAGCGCGTCCTTGAGAGCCTCGACGCCGCGACCGCGGCGTCCCTCGACAACGAGGAGATGACCGTGCTGGTGCTGCAGATATTGCGCCAGCTGGAGACTGCGGCCGATGCCCCCTCCATCGGCGGCGTTCACCAGTCTCTCGCCAATAGGATTGTCGACGAGATGCGCGGACTGGGGCCGCTGGGACCGCTGCTGCGGGATCCGGACGTCAGCGACATACTGGTCAACGGGCTGCATTCGGTCTATGTGGAAAAAAACGGGATGCTGAGCCAGGTTGACGTGAGGTTCCGCGACTTCGACCACCTCACGCGTCTGGCGCAGCGTATCGCCGAAGGCGTCGGCCGCCAGGTGGACGAACTCAACCCGATGTGCGATGCGCGACTGGAAGACGGGTCGAGGGTCAACATCATCCTGCCGCCGCTGGCGATCGACGGCGCCGCCATATCCATCCGCCGGTTCCGCCAGGGAGGGTTTTCCCTTGCCGACCTGTCTCGCGTCGGCGCCATGCATCCCGGCATGGTCACGTTGCTGGAGGTGGCCGCCCGCGCCAAGCTCAATGTGGTGGTGTCCGGCGGTACCGGCGCCGGGAAGACGACGATCCTGAACGCCCTGTCGGGGATGATCGGAGAAGAGGAGCGCGTCGTCACCCTGGAGGACGCCGCCGAACTGAACATGCAGCAGCCGCACGTCGTGCGGCTGGAATCGCGCGCGCCTTCTTCCGAGGGCACCGGCGAAATCTCGATGCGCGACCTGTTGAAGAACGCGCTGCGGATGCGCCCCGATCGCATCGTGGTGGGCGAGGTGCGCGGCGCGGAAGCGCTGGAGGCCATGCAGGCGATGAACACCGGACACCCGGGATCGATGGTGACCGTGCACGCGAACAGTCCGCGCGATGCAATCAGCCGTCTTGAATATCTGGTCATGATGGGCGCCGGCGACATGCCGCTGTCCGCCATAAGAAACCAGGTGATCTCCGCTGTCGACCTCGTTGTTCACGCGTCGCGCTTCAGCAACGGCAGACGCCGGGTCGTCGCCATCACGGACGTGATCGGGCTGGAGGGAGAGGTGCCCGTGCTCGAGGATATCTGGGGCTACGATCCAGGTTCCGATCGGTTCAGCTGCAGCGGAACCCGTCCGTCCTTCGCCGGACGGGTGGACGACGCCGGATACAGCGATCTGCTGACCGCAAGCATGTCCGCGGCCCGCCAGGGGCTGGCGATGGGCTAGTCCGGATGAGTTGGCTCGCCACCATTGCGGGCGGTGTCGTCGCCCTGCTTATCGGGATTTCGGTCCTGGTGATCAACGACGCCATGCGGGCGCGGTTGCGGATACGGCGGCGGCTGCGCTCCATCGCCGAACTCCTCGACCCCGACGCGGCGGCGCCCGTCGCCGAAGCGATTCCCGAAACCCGCGCCGCGAGCGACAACCCCGTCGTGGCGCGTCTCGACGCTCTGTTCCCGCTGTCCGGCGGCGTGCGCACCGGGACGATCGTATTCGGCGCCACGCTGTTTCTGTGGATCCTGCTTGTGCCGGCGACGATCTTTGTCGGCGTGCCGACCGTTTTGGCCATATGCCTGTCGCTCGCGGCCGCGGCAACCTTCGGCTGGAACGCGGGCAGCGTCATCGAGACCCGCCAGCGGGACGCCTTCTGCAATCGGCTCATCACCGCCGTGGAGGACTTTCAGCGGCTGGTGCGCTTCGGCACCTCCAGCCTGCGCGCCCTGCGTTCCGTCGCCGGAACCGCCGAAGAGCCGCTCTCCTCCTCTCTCAGGGCCATATTGCGCGAAACCGATTTCGGCGTTCCGCTCGAACAGGCGATCGCGCGGGAAGCTCACCGGACTCGCATGGGCGAACTGGCAATGCTGTCCGCAATCATCTCCGCACAGTCCGGCACCGGGGGCAGCCTCTCGGAAGCCGTCGGCAACCTGGCCGGCATGTTGCGAGAGCGCCTCGACTCGAGGATGCGCCTCAAGGCCACCACCGCCGAGTCCAAGGTGACGATGATCGTGCTGGCCGCCGTTCCGCTTCTCGGCACCACCGTACAGGCATTCCTGCAGCCCGAGATGGTGGACACCCTTCTGGGCGAGGCGCGCCATCTGCTCGGCATCGGCGTCGGCCTGATCGTCTCGGGCCTGTTCGTTTCGTGGCTCATGATCCGACGCGCTCAGCGATGACCCTGCAGACCGCGCTCATCGTTCTGGTGGCGCTGGCCGCGGGGATATCGCTCATGGCGCTGGGCGCGCTGCTTGACCGGCGGCGGGTGGCGCGGCGGCTGCAGCTCGCGGCCGGGGGCGACCAGGAGTCTCGCGCGCAGAGTCGGATCTCCGAAGGGATGACCGGCGTGCGGACCGGCCTGCAGCGCGTGCTCGGCGTCATGGGATCGTTCATGCCCCTCGGCGAAGAAGACCAGCAGAAGATCGCCGTGGGGCTGCAGCGCGCGGGTTATCGTTCGCCCAACACCGTGACTTTGGTGATCGGCGCGAAATTCGCCTGTCTGCTGGGCGGCCTGGTGATAGGCGGACTCGCCGCGTCCACGCTGTATGAAGGCCTGATCGGCTGGGGTGTCGGTTTGCTGGGGGGCATGCTGGCCGGAGTCGCATGCAACCTGGTGCCGGAACTGATCGTGACGCGCCTCGCAGCCCGCCGCGTATGGGCGATTCAGATTGCCCTGCCCGATGCGATGGACCTGCTGATTGTCTGCCTCGAAGCGGGACTGACGTTCGAGAGAGCGCTTCGCCGCACCGTCGGCGACCTCACGGCGTTCCGGCCCGAGCTGGCCGAAGAATTGGGTCAGGCAAGCCTCGACATGCGCATCCACGGATTGAATCGCGAGGAAGCGCTCGGTCGCATCTCGGAACGCCTCGATCTCCAGTCCCTGAAGGACCTGACCACGACGGTGGCGCAAAGCGAGCGCCAGGGCACTCCCGCGGCGGATGCGCTGCGCCGGCTTTCCGGGTCGTTGCGCGTGGAGCTGATTACGAACATGCAGACCAAGATGGCGCGCCTGCCGACGCTGCTGATCATCCCGTCGATGGTCTTTCTGCTGCCCGGTCTGCTGGTGATTGTGGGCGGTCCGGCATTCGTTTCGCTGATCGAGGGGCTGAGCGGAGCCGGTGGCTAGCGGACTTCCGGGCTCGGCGCGCAAGCGGCAGCCCCGGAGGACGGCATTCGGGCTTGGGTGGAGCCGACGGGTTCTGTGGCGCTAGCGGGGAACCCGTCTGTAGCCGCGCCTTCCGCGCCAGGCGGTGTTGAGCCTTTGCATGTCCTGCCCGTTGGCTGGAGCCTGGGGACTCGGCGCAATCGCATCCGGTTGCGTTTCGGTCCCGGCAACGCCTTCTTCGTTGTCGCGGATGCGGGCAAGCGCTTCGCGCATGGATATCCACCCCCGGCCCAGATTCGTGGACTTGTCGGTAATCAGCACCATGAACGCGTCATTTCGTCCCGGTACCACCGACATGAAGTGATGGGAGTCCTCTGTCGTGGTCTGCATTTCCCAGACAAAGTTCGATTCCGATTCCGCAGACATTGCCGCCGCCAGGCGACCAATGGCCTTTCCGGTCAAGTAATCCGCGGTCGCGGCCGCGATGCCCTCGATGTAGGCGGAATTCAGCAATCCTCCGGGCGCCAGGCTTGACGCTAGCGGAAGCCCCGTTTCCAGATCAACAAGGGCGCACGCAAGCGCGCCGTCCACGTCATCTATGATTCCGTCGCATAGCTGCTGCAGCCTCACCTGCCCTGACCTCCTGTCGAATCATTTGTCCGACAATGTTGACAGTCCTTGTGAACATGCCTCATTTGAATTGCGCGTGTCAACCGCATGTGGTTGGCTGTGGTTGGCCCCAGACATATTCAAAAGTCCTTGCTGGGCCGAAAAACCAGCGCAAGATGGAGGAATTCGCAGGCCGGTTCGAGCTGAAACGGGGTGAATACCTCCATCTCGAATGCCATTTCGTCGACTTTTGAATAGTCTTGGGTTGGCCCTGACCGGCTTGACGTGATGGCCTCCGCCGACTGAACGCGGGCTGGCGGTCAGTAGTAGAACTCGTTGCCGAGCTGTCGCGCGGAATCGGCGCGCGCGCCCGCGGCTCCGCCCAGGGCGGCCGTGTCCTGGGCGCCGACGGCGGCGACGATGCGCGGCGTGACGACGATGATCAGTTCGACCGACCGGTCCGTATCGCGCGTCGTCCGGAACAGCCCGCCCCACAACGGGATGTCCTTCAGCAGCGGTATGCCCGTGCTGGAGCTTCCCGAACTGCGGCGGTACAGGCCGGCGATCGCGATCGACTCGCCGTCCCCCAGCTCCACGGTGGTCGCGGCGGAGCGTTCGTTGATATTGGGCACGAAGGCGCCGAAGATGTTCGCGCCCCCGGCGGATACTTCCCGAATGCGGGGCTGCACGGTGAGCGAGATCTGGTCGTTGTCGAGAACGGTGGGGGTGAAGGTCAGGCTCACGCCCGTCTGTCGATATTCCGTGCCGACGGCGCCGCCTTCGGCAACGGTGGGCACCGGTATCTCCACGCCGGAGAAGAACTCGGCCGGCTGTCCGCTCACCGCCGTGATGTTCGGCCGGGCAAGCACCACGGCCAGTCCGTTTTCCGCCAGCGCTTCAAGGAAAGCCGATGCCCGGTACTTGGCGCCGTGTATGTCCTTGTAGTGCGCGAGGACGATGCCGCCGTCGCCGCCACGGCTGCCTCGGACCACGCCGGGCTCCTGCGTCTGCAGTTCCGCCTGCGCGGTGCCGGCGGTGGCTTCTTCGACCAGGTTGCCGATCCCTTCGGGCAGGTCGCGGGGAAGGAGCGGCGCGAACGAGAGGCTCTGCGAGTATATGTCCGCGATCTGCAGCGCCCCCGTTCCCAGCCGGACCCCGGACACCAGCGTCCGCAAGGGGTGCGCGAAGGGATTGATGTCGAGCGACCAGTCGATGCCGAGCTCGCGAGTCACGTTGCGCGACACCTCGGAGATCACCGCTTCGAGATTGACCTGGACCGGACTGTCCAGCGAAACCGCGTCGACGACCTGGGTATCGCCCGCCACGGACCGCACCGCGCGCATCACCAGTTCCGCCTGCGAAGGGCTCTTTGCTTCGCCCGCGACGAACAGCGTGTTTCCGATGGAATCCACCCGTATGTTGGTCTGCTCGCCGACAATCCGGGAAACGACGGCTTGCGCGTCCTCCGACTGCTGCGTTCTCACCTCGACCTGGTATGTGCCCAAGAGCGAGTTGCCGGCGTCGAACACCTGCAGCCGCGTGGCGCCGGGGGCGTAGCCCAGCACGAGCAGGCTGCGCGCGTCCAGGACTTCGACGTCGGCGGTTTCGGGATCGACGACCAGCGCGGTGCCGATGTCGGTCGGGAAGGTGAGCGTCTCGGAGCGTCCCGGCAGCAGGCTGATGGTCCGGCTCTCCGCCGCCGCGGCCTGCGCGGGGAGTGCGAAAGAGCAGGCGATGATCGCCCATGCGCACGCGAGAGCGAGCGATCGCGCCGGGGACGGCCTCTGCGTAATGCGCATGACAACTCAGCCGCCGCCGCGCAGCGCCTCGGCCAGCAGTTCCGCCGCTTCGCGGGAGGCGGCGCTGTCCGGGGCCTCCAGGGTCTCTTCGCTTGTCCTGCCGCGCCCGCGAATGATGCGGATGCTGGGCAGCGGAGGCGGTGGCATGACTTCCTCCTCGGACGGTCCCAGTCCTCGCATCACCTCCGCGAATCGAACCGGCTCCGACGCTTCGTCGTATCCCGACAGGGCTGTGGTCTCCGCCCCCGCAAAGGGTCGGACAATCAGTGTGAGGCGTCCGGCCACCGCGGCGAGGGCGATGCGCTCCGCGTCCAGCGGCGATACCTCCAGCGTGTAGGTCTCGCCGGAAGGCGGTTCGGCGCCTTGCATCTGGAGAACATCATCTGCGACCGACGATATCGTGGAGTTGCCGCGCATGTCGATGGTGGCGGAGCCGACGGCGAGCACGCGCACATCGCGCACGATCACCTGCGCCGCCGGTCCGTGGCCTCCTCCCATTTCGGAAGGCACGCCGCCGGAACCCGGAGAGTGCACCAGGATCACGTCCACGCGATTGCCCGGATAGATGATCTGCGCCCGCGTCGTGGCCGCGTCCACGGACACCGTCATCGCGCGATAGCCCGGCGTCAGGAGGGCGGTGACAGACCCGGGCATGTCCGACGTCGCGAGGTGTTCCCAGGTGACGGGTTCGCCGGCAGTGATGGTCTGGCGCGTCACCGAGCCGACAACCGAGTCGAGGGGCACCGCATCGGTGATGACGGCGGCGGACAGGTCGAGCGGCTCGTGCCATTCCCGCCATTCCATAAGATTCTTGGTCAACAGGACGCCCGCGCCGATGTCGCGGCCGGCCACCAGCACGGTGGGCAGTATCACGGGTTCCGGCGGCGGCGGTTCGGGAGCGGAAGCTTCGACTGGCGCCGCCGCCACCTGCGGCTGGGGAGGGGGCTCGTCGGGCTGCATCTGGCGGATGCCGAACCAGGCGCCGCCGACCACCACGACGGCGACGGCCGCCGGCACCAGATTGCGGGGGCGGAACAGATCCGGGCGAATGTAGTCCGATAGCGCCATGGTTGCGACGTCTCCGTCAGGGCCCCTGTTCGGCCCCGGCCGGTGCTAGCCGGTCATGGCGCGAACGGCGAGAATCGCGGCCGCCGGCGGTGCGATCGCGCATGCGTAGGGCACGCCCCGCTCCCGGAAAAGCGTGGAGAGCCGCAACAGCGCGGGAAGCGCGAGCAGCAGCCCGAACACCCCGGTCGCGAGCAGCGCCAGCCCAATGTCGGCAGGCCCCAGCCACATCGCCATGGCGGCCAGCAGCTTGCCGTCCCCGCCGCCGAGCCAGCCCAGGGCATGGAGGACGAACCCGGCGACAAGTGCCGCCGCTCCGCACGCGATACCCGCCACCGGGTCGCCTCCGAGCGCTTCCGGCGCGAATGCCGCCGTCAACGCCCAGAGTGACACGAGGGCACCAACAATCCAGTGCGGCACCTCGCGGTGCTTCACGTCCGTCCACACTGCCACCAGGGAAACGAGGACACAGCAGCAAAGCGCGGTCACCCCGAGCATGTTCGCTTTCGGCGCTCAGGCAGTCGCAAATTCGGATGCTGGGGTGACGTTTGCTTCGACTAGGTGATCCCGGTCGTGACGTTGCTGAGGCCCTCTGTCATGTCTTTACTCAGTTCCGTAAATAGTTCTTCGAAAGCCCCGCCCAAAAGCCCCGCCGCCAAACCCACAGCGGCGATTATCGCGACAACCATGAGCGCGTACTCGACTGTCGATACCCCTCTAAGGTCAGCGACGAATGCGCTTAATTGGGCTGCCGATCTGGTAACAATCTTGGAAAGTAGATGCATTTTTACTTACCGTTCCACCAAGTACAGGTACGAGCGAGCTTGATACCATAATTTCGCGGCCGAGGCTATCTGCGCGATCTGCATGATTTGCATGGTGTCGCAAGCGAGTGGAACTGTCGGCCTATCTGCTAGGCACCAAATGATTTGCTGGGCTTCTCGGATCCCATGACACTGTCGTCCCCAAACCGGTCGCGAAGGGTTCGTCCGGAGGTCGCCGCGATCCCGTTGGTGCTGATAGCGATGTTCGCTGTCCGGGCGCAAACGCTGGCCAGCGGCGTCGGAGGCGACGAGTTCAGCCTTCTGGTCATGGCGAACGCGATCCGGGAAGGCGGGTTTCCCTATGCGCACTTCTGGGACGTGCGGCCACCCCTCGCCTACTTCTGGGGCCTGCCTTCCGCATGCTTGGACGACGCCGTCGACGCCGTCGTGACGCTCCGCCTGCTGGCACTGTTCGCCCAGAGCGTTGCCGCCTGGTTGTTCTTCTGCCTGTTCCGCCAGCAGCTCGGATCCCTGCCTGCGGCGCTCGGGACCGCCGCGTTGCTGGCCTCCGTCAATATGGCCGAGCTGCATGATCGGGCCTTGCCGAACCATTTTGCGATGGCCGTGTCGATCGGGGCGTTCGCATCTGCGGTGGAAGGGATTCGCCGCAATCTCCGAGCGATGTATCTCGTGTCCGCTGTGCTGGCCGGGCTGCTGCCATGGATGATGGTCCATGCGGCGCTCGGGGCGTTGGCCGTCGCGCTGCTGGCGATCCCCGGTGCATGGTCGACAAACCGTCGCTGGGCCTGGTCCTGGCTGGCTGTCGCGGGAATTCCGACGATTGCCGTTATCGGTGCCTACGCGCTCTGGGGTCCCCTCGATGCGCTCATGCGGACCGTGCTGGTTGCCCCCATCGACTTCGTGGCGGAAGGTGTCGCCAGGGGTGCGTTTTCCTTCCCCGATCTTGATCTGGCTGACGCAAGTGTCTCTCTGGAACTGCTGCACTATGTCCTACTGCTTGTTTCGGGCATCGTTCTTCTGCCGGGGATGGTTCGACGGGCGGCGGCGGAGTCGCCCCTCCGGCAAAGCCCCTATCTGGTTCTGCCCTCCATGCTGCCCTGGATCCTGATGGCATCCATCAAGGGCGGGGCGACGGAGTACTGGATCGATGCCGCCCCTGCGGCCGCGCTTCTCGTGGCCGTCGCCGTGCACCGAGCGTTTTCCTTGAGAGCGTGGGCTGCGTTCGACCGTTTTCGCTATATGCGTCCGCCGGTGCTGCGGGGTTTTGTCGCGGTGTACCTGGGGCTTGTGCTGGTTCTCCTGACGCGACCGGGCGACGATGCGTCAGACGATGCGTCGGACCAGTCCCTGCCGCCGGCATACTGTGAAGCTGCGGCCTGGTGGATCGAACAACTCGACGGCCAGCGGACGGTTCTGGATACCACCGCCCTGTGCGGCTATTGGATGCTCCAGTCCAATGCTTCTCTGCACCCTCCGTTCACCTTTGCCGACAACTGGTTTCGTCAGTTTGGCGTGCGCTGGATGGGCAAGGCCCTCGCGGGAAACGGTTCCGAGAGCGCGGCTGCCGTTCGATTGGCCGAGGCGATCGGGCCCGCATCGACGGCCGGGATCCTCCTTGCGGACGCGCGGCTCTGCGACGAAATCCGAGAACGGCGATGGGGCGACCTGTTCTTCCAAGAATGGGAACTGGCGTGGCGCCGGAATATCGATGGCTTTCGACCGGAGAAGCGTTTTTCGACACTGGCCGTTTTTGTACGTCGGGACGTGTTCCTCGGCGGGCGCGAGGAGTGGCTGGAGGCGGAAGCATGTGGCGACGGCTGCGTCCGGGCGAAGGAAGATCGCTGAGCCTCGTCGCCGCAAATTCGGGGTATCGCGGATGGCGTAAGGAAATCCGCGAACTTTCGACAGGTGGACTCCACGCGCTGGCGTTCGTGATCGTTCCAAACCTTCCGTACGCGCTGTTGATGACGGAGTACGAGTTGCGACTGCGGACGCCCCTCATCCTGCTGTACTGGTGCGTAGGGGTGATCGCGCCGAAGTGCCCGTACCTGCTCGTATCGCTCGTCATGGCCGCGGTCGTGAGCCTGGACCTTGTCTGGCTTCTCAGCGGCCTGCTCTTGGTGCATCCGCTCTGGGTTGTGGAAGCGCTGCGATACACGCCGTTGGTGTTCTCGGGCTTTGCGTCGCTCTATCTCGCCCTCGTTGCGGCTCCGGTCGCTACCGTCGTCCTGCCGGGATACCTTGTGCGATGCCACAGGATGCGTCTGCTTCGTGGGAGGCTCTTGGGCGGCGCGGCCGTGGTGGCCTTTTTTGCCGCCGATCTGCGGATCGCAATCAACCCCAGGGCGGAGCCGCCCGCCTTCGACTCGGCCGTGCGACAGTCCGCCCTGGAGCGTAGCGCAGCCATGCGCAGCGACGGCTCGCTCCTCGTCGTCATGGTCGAGAATCTGGGTGTTTTGGCGGACCCCGCGCACCGTGCGCGCCTGTTCTGAGGGTATGCGGTCCGAAGAGATTCGGGCAAGGTACCGTGTGCGGGAAGGACTGTCCCCGCAGGCTGGCGCGACGACCGGCGCGACATCCCGCGAGCTTTGCGGTCGCTGGGGAACCTCTGGGGGGGACTATCTCGCGGGGACTGGCGCCGACTGTCTTCCGTCCCGTCTCGCGGCGCGAGGATACGAGACCCACGCGGTCCATGCGTACACGGGCCGCATGTTCGACAGGCCCCTGTGGTATCCGAATATCGGCTTCGAGCATCTCACGTTCGAGGAGCAGATGCGCGGCCGCGGAGAGGAAGGATGGTGCGGGACCGTATTCGCGAGCGCGTGCGACCGGGC
Organism: Pseudomonadales bacterium; assembly: GCA_963668365.1. Classification (GTDB taxonomy): domain Bacteria; phylum Pseudomonadota; class Gammaproteobacteria; order Pseudomonadales; family Azotimanducaceae; genus VXNE01. The sequence continues at coordinate 289,860 of OY764266.1, read as the reverse complement.
CGCGGAGGACATCGTCCGTGAACTCATGACCGCGCCAGGCGATCATTCCCGATTCGTCTACTGGCTGACGGTGGACAGCCATATGCCCATCGATCCGGCGGACGGCACGCCTCGCTGGGACTGCGCCTCCGGAGGGCCGTTCGGAAACGAGACTGTCTGCCTGATGGCCCAGATTTGGGCCGATGTAGTTGACGCGACAGGCGAAATCGCTACCGACCCCGAACTCCCCGCGCAAACGACAGTTCTTCTCGTCGGAGACCATCCGCCCGGTTTCGTCAGCCGCACCGTGCGGCGCTATTTCGTGCCGGATGTCGTTCTTTGGATTGCGCTCGAACCACTGAACACGGGTGCAGGGTGAGCCTTTCTGGAGTCGAGTACCGGGCCTGACGCGCGGCCGAATTCGTCACGCGGGCACCAGGAAGTTCGACGGTCTGATGGCGCATCCAGGGATTCTGATCCAATTCCGATATGCGCCTGAACGTAGAGGTTGACCGGAGTCGCTGGCGAAGTCGGAATCGTTATCGAGAGGAACTCCATGTTGACGCGCTGTCAGTGTTGGCGTTTTCGGGCTGTCGCAGAGACCCGCAGGGTTCTCTCAACATGATGATAAACATCGACCTACGTGCATGAAAGTGAAGTCAGGCACCAAAATGAGAGTTGCTGGTCCAATGCCGAGTACCCTGCCGGGCGCAAAGAGCGCAAAGATCAGTTGGCCGACAAAGCCGCGTCGAGGTCGTTCGGAAGCGCGATGTAGTCATGCGCGCGCACTGGGGCTACCGTGTAGCCAAGCGCCTCGAGCCGCTTCCAGGTACCGTGTATCCGGTTCCGGACTTCGGGCGATGCCGTCTCGTAGCGGTGGCCGCCCATGATCTCGATCAGAATGACCGGACGATTGCGTCGGATGGTATCCACGGCGCCGTCGAGCACTTCGTCTTCGTAGCGCTCGACGTCGATCTTGAGCACCGATACGCGCTCGAACCCAAAGCTATCGAGATTTCGAAGTTCCGCTTCGTCGCCGCCGGTGCCGATGCTCGTACCGCCTTCATTTCCGGGCGTGGGCTGGTCCATCTCGATGATCCGGGCCTCGCCGGCGCCGATCGCATACCTCAAGGGCACGACGTTGGTAACGCCGTTGAGCGCGAGGTTGCGGTGCAGTTCGCGATATAACTTTCGCTGCGGCTCGAAGGCATAGGCGCGGCCACAGCGACCTACCATGCGGGCGATCGGCACGGTGTGGCTTCCGATATGCGCCCCGACTTCCACGACGACGCTGTTCGGCGCAACGTGTTCCTCCAGCAACTCGACATTTCTCGCCTCCCACTGTATCCCGGCCACGATTTCTCGCTTGATATCGTTCTCGGGATCATCGATGAAGAAGCGTCCGGCGCCCGGCACCTCGTACTCCTTGTACGCCGAGACAGGGAACGCGTTGAGATAGTCCCGCATCTCGTGGGTGTCGTGCAGGACCAACGGCGAGGTCGAGATGATCGGCAGCAATTCGCAGGCCGGAGGCAGATCTCCAGGTGGCGGAGGGGCGTTCGGGGAACACCCCGCGGTCATCGACAGCGAAAATCCCATGATGATGAATCGATCCAAGAGTTGGACCGGGTGCGCTGTCATGCGGTGTGCGATGCCTCTCCGGCCAGAGGCGACCGCAGCTGGCGGGATGGACACGTCGACCGACGGTCGCGTGTCAGCCCTGCAAACAGCGACCCTTACCGAATCGCCCGCCGTGAATGCAACCTCCTGCGAAGTCGAGTCAACCGAAGAGCGCGTCGAGCACTTCCACCTTCGCCAGGCGCCGAACGCCTTGGCGACATCCCCGATGATCGCATCGAGCGTTCCGACGCTGACGTTTCGGTGGCGAGGTACCGTTACGCTATGCCGCGTCCCGCTCGGCGTCTCCGCGACGACGGTCATGTGACTTCCCCGGTTTCGAATGAGCTGGTAGCCGTAGTGCCGTCCGAGCAGCCTCGCGACCTCCTCGCCCGAGAGATCGGTGGCAGCCCCATACCGCAATAGCCTCGTCTCGGACCAGATGCAATCGAATGACAGCCGGCGTTTCCTCGTCGTCGAAGTGGCACAGAACCGCCTCCCGCGCCATTGTCTTCAGGTCGTCCCAGTCGCGTCCCCTTCGGTGAATGATGCTGTGGCCAAGCGCCCGCGCCTCGTAGCCCCCCTCCAGGGACTCCGTTACGTCGAAGATCACTTCCCTAGCCTTCATGGTCGCTTCCCCATCTTCGCCCCGTTCCTCGTCGCCATGCCTGAACCGGCGTCTCACGAGCCAACTCGCCACCCGGCTGGCGCTCCAGTCTCACCGTCCGTCGGTCGATCCGTTGCAGCATCCATTGTACCAACCCGGCCACCGCGCCGGGCCAAGTACAACGGATCCTGGTCGGAGGCGACCAGGGCCGGCGGAGTGGTCTCGTCGTCCGACAGTCGTCCGTCAGACTTGTAGCCGATCTTGCTACCGCATCCTTCAGTGCAACGCGACCAGCACGTGGTCCGGTGCTGCCGGCCTTCGGAACCGGAGCCCCACGCGGTTCATGCGTACAAGGGACGCATGTTCGACAGGCCTGTGTGGTATCCGAATATCGGCTTCGAGCATCTCGCGTTCGAGGAGCAGATGCGCGGCCGCGGAGAGGAAGGATGGTGCGGGACCGTATTCGCGAGCGCGTGCGACCGGGCTGCGGCGGACATCGTCCGTGAACTCATGACCGCGCCAGGCGATCATTCCCGATTCGTCTACTGGCTGACGGTGGACAGCCATATGCCCATCGATCCGGCGGACGGCACGCCTCGCTGGGACTGCGCCTCCGGAGGGCCGTTCGGAAACGAGACTGTCTGCCTGATGGCCCAGATTTGGGCCGATGTAGTTGACGCGACAGGCGAAATCGCTACCGACCCCGAACTCCCCGCGCAAACGACCGTTCTTCTCGTCGGAGACCATCCGCCCGGTTTCGTCAGCCGCACCGTGCGGCGTCATTTCGTGCCGGATGTCGTTCCTTGGATTGCGCTCGAACCACTGAACACGGGTGCAGGGTGAGCCTTTCTGGAGTCGAGTCCCAAGCCTGACAGGCGGGTGAATTCGCCACGCGGCCACCAGGAAGTTCGCCTGTCTGATTGCGCATCCAGGGAATGAGTGAGTGCCTTCGCAACGCAATCGCCTTAGACTGCTCCTACGGTGCGCGACCCGGGTCTGGTGAGGGCGCTGGAGCGGGAACTCGATCCGGTGACGCGGGGCGGCCCGACGGGTCCGCTGCGCTGGACGTGCAGCGGCGCGGCGCGGCTGGCGGCGCGGCTGCGGGATGCGGGACATCCGGTCAGCGAGCGCACGGTGAATCGCCTGCTGCACGAACTGGGATACAGCCTGCAGGCCAATCGCAAGACGCTCGAGGGGCGCCAGCATCTGGACCGAGACGCCCAGTTCCGGCGCATCGACCGGCGCGTGCGGGCGTTCCAGCGCCTGGGGCAGCCGGTGGTTTCGGTGGACACGAAGAAGAAGGAGCTGCTTGGCCCGTACCGCAACGGCGGCGGGGAGTGGCGGCCGAAGGGACAACCGGAGGAGGTGAAGGTGCACGACTTCATCGACCGGGACCTCGGCAAGGCGATTCCCCACGGGGTGTGCGACCTGACGGCCAATGCCGGCTGGGTGAGCGTCGGCGTGGACCACGACACCTCGGAGTTCGCGGTGGCGACGCTGCGGCGCTGGTGGCGGCAGGTGGGCAGCCGGACCTACCCGCGTGCCCGCCGTCTGCTGGTCACGGCGGACGGCGGCGGCTCCAACGGCAGCCGTTCCCGCCTGTGTAAGCACGAGCTGCAGCGACTGGCCGACGCGCTCGGACTGTGCATCTCGGTGTGCCACTTTCCGCCGGGAACCAGCAAGTGGAACAAGATCGAGCACCGGATGTTCTGTCACATCACGCAGAACTGGCGCGGCCGGCCGCTGGTGAGCCACGATGTCGTGGTCAACCTGATCGGCGCAACGACCACCGGGGACGGTCTGGCGATCCGCTCCGAACTCGACGAAGGCCGATACCCGGCCGGCCGCCAGATCGGCGACGCGCAGATGAGCAGCCTCGCGATCAAGCGCGACCCCTTCCATGGCGAGTGGAACTACCGCCTCTTGCCAAACCGCAGATAACGGATAGGTTATTTTGGCGAAATTCCCTAGAGAGCAGAATTCGCTCGAGACTGGAGAAGTCGGCGCATCAGCCACTCGGATCTGGCGACAGCCGTCGGCGACGCCGAACCCTTGGCCCCAGCCAGCCTGCAGAAGGTAACGAGCGCTTTGGATGCCGTACATGCCGTCTTGAACGCTATCAGCAAAGCGCTGCTGAACGCGGAGATCGCAAATCTCATCACCGGCAAGCCTAGGGCTCGAGCGTTCCTGGCCTACGCCCGGCAACTGGCTGACTCCGTGAAGTTTATCGATGCCGTGGTCGATCCCGATGGTGCGACCCGAGTCACCGACACCGACGTCGCGGCCACGTTCCTGCGTAAACTTGAACTCAGGCCAACCATGCAGAATGTCCGCCGCGTCATGGAACTGCGAGAGCCCGCACGGAGATTTGCCTGATCCGGGGCCTGCCTCCACTATCCTGTTGCTCGTTTTATTACGTGTTGCGTAGCGAGCTTTTGCGGGTCGGAGCGCGCCTGTTTGGAACGTTGTGGGCGCTTGTCGCGGCGCAGGGGAGAATGTGCAAAACTGCAGTTTTGGCGTCGGCGTTTGGCACGAGGGTGACTCGGGGCTATGTTCAAAGAAGCCTGCGATGTATTGGCGAAGCAAGTGAGGCCGATCTTCCTGGTCACTAGACACGGCGACCGCCCCCCTCAGTTCGCAGTCGGCGCCAGCGTCATGGTCAACGATCACGGATGGACGGTCACGGCAGCCCATGTGGTGCAGGCGGTAGCGCAGGCGCTGGAAGCCCAGCGCCAGTTTGATCGGCTTTCTTCCCGGGAGCAACGTAAGAGGATGGAGAGTTCGGACCCGTCAGTGACGAGTGCAGGCGTATGTTGGGGATCCTGGGACAACCCGCCGACGCCGCGGAAGTTCATGATGCACGCCACCGCCGACCTAGCGTTGTTCCAGCTAGCAGACTTCCGGTTGCCGGATGGATATCGACCGCCGGTGTTCCGTGACGACATAGCACCCGGGGAGTCGGTGTGTCGAGTGGGCTACTCACTGCTAGAGGACATCTCCATGGAGTTCGAGGAGAACGACGTACGACTGGATCAACGCCCGCCGCTATTCGTCAACGACGGCATCGTAGCGAGGTACGCCATTTGGTCTGGCGACAAGCATATTGAGGTAACTTCGCCGGGCCTATTGGGACAGAGTGGTGGACCGCTTGCCGACCGGGAAGCGAACGTCTGCGGTATTCAGGTACGTACGAGACATTACCGGTTGGGCTTCGGTGGAGACGATGCGAGTTACCATGTGGGACAAGCGGTCAATGCGGACGTTGTTTGCAAGTTTCTTGAAGAACACAATGTAGATTATGGGGTTTAGCACAGCGAGAGGGCGCATGAGGAAAAACGCAACAGATACGATCTCGTGGACCTCCCTCGAGGTGGAAGCCGAGGGTGGAGCACCCGGCGAAACCGTAGACTTCGCCGACATCTTGGAGGCCACGAGACCGACTACGGAGGAGCAACGCGATGCTGAGGGGGTGTACCGCGAGGCGTTGGTCGTCCGGGACATGGATGCGTGTGACGGCATACTCGCCGATGAGCGTCTAGAAGACGCTGAATGGGTCAACTGGTCCGACGCCAAGCGTGACTTACGACGTCAGGATTGAGCGGCGAGCAGTAAGGGAACTGAATCGCATCGACCAAGCCGCTCGACCTCGGCTAGTCGAAGCAATCGATGGCTTGGCTAGCGAACCCTTCGCAGGCCCCACGCTGAGGGGCCCGTGGCGCAGATTTCGACGTATCCGCATCGGCGACTATCGCATTGTGTACCGAGTCGACTCCAAGTCGGCTCAGGTTGATGTGGTTCACGTGCGGCATCGCAAGAATGCTTACGGTGATCCGCCTTGACTGTCTGGGCTTAGTCACTTCTGGTGTGAAGGCCGGTGGAGACCATGCAACGAATCAAAGCGCACCAAGCAGAGTTGGAAAGGAGGCAAGAAATTGCCGACCGCGCCCACGACACCCGGCGTGCCGTGGGGCGGTCTGTGCGCAAGAACTTGAAATCATGGTCGATGGGAATCGCGGGAGGGGCCTGGTCTGCTTTGGGCGGCGATATTCTGGGCACGACACTCGGGGCGCTCGGGCTAGGTGCGGATCTAGTGGCAGGGGGGCGTGAAAAGACAGTAGGCGCGTACTCGTATCTGTTCGCGGTCACTAGTGCGTTCGGACGGAGAGGCGAGTGGTGAATCGGCAGAGTGCGGGAAACCCGGAAGCACCGTGGGAGGAAGCGTTAGGGGCAGGCTCTGGTAGTTCTCGGGAACGCTGAACCGGGACAGACGGAGGGCGGCAAGCGTCGGGGAGCGAGGTTTTGACCCGTACCATGTCGCCGACCGACAAACGGACGTTTTCCCGGGCACTTGGCGATCATCGCGGGCCGGGACGCGGTGGAGCCGGTTGGGCCGACTGCCCGCGTCCGGAAACGGTGTCCTGGAATGACGGTGCGGCCGCACAGGCTTCCCGGGCGCTCGGGACCACCTTCGCCGATTGGCCGCCGCGCCGGACAGGGCGACGCAGCGTTCGCTGAAGCGGTTCGACGCGCTCGATCGGGAGGAGCTCGAAGTGGTCGATCCGTGGGCTAAGGCGTGAGGGGCTACACAGACACTTTCTCTCGGGCAAGATCGACGATCTGCCCAAGGTCGCGGGATGGGAAGCCACCGAGGCGAAACTCGCTGTCGACGAACATGGGAGTCTCGATGATGCAGTCGACGCTGGTCCATATTGTCCCGGCGGCGTGGAAGGAGCGCATCATGCGGGTGTGCTTCCGGGCCACGGTCTCGTTGTTGTCGTGGACAAGCAACCCCTGGTTGCGCTGGTGACTGGAACCGGGCGGACGTTCTGAAGGTACCTCTCGAAGCGGGAGACAACCTGTTCGAACGCCTGTTCGTCGATTGCCCTCTGATACCGGACCGGATCGAAGTGCGCCTTGTCCACGCACTCGGCGAACAGGCGGGCAAATCCCCAGTTCGACACCGTCTCGGCAACGTCGAACACCGCTTGGCGCCGCTCTTCCCAAGTGAGGTGCACGTAGGGGTCGGTGTTGCGGTGGAACTTGCGGGTGCGTCTGCGGCGAGCGTTGTTGGCCGAACCGCCAAGGCGCGTCAGCTCGCTGTTTCTGCGGCGATTGACCTCCCGGCGCCGTTCGGCGGGGCCAAGCTGCTCGAAGTCGGGAATCCTCGATTGTTCGAGGTACTTTCTCAGCATCCAGGCCGTGTGGAGTTCGGCGTCGGCCAAGCCGTACCGGGCGAGCACTTGCGACACCTCCCGGTCGGCATCCCGCCAATGCCAAATCGGGATGGAGATGCCGGCGAGGACGAAGTGGGTGGTGTCACCGCCGGCGGCGCCCGTTGTGCCGGACTCGTCCAGATAGCATAGGTACACAGCGGCCCGAGCCTCGGAAAAACAAAAGAAAAGCGTCTGGGCCTTGGAGCCTTGGGCTCCGAAGGACGAGCCGCTTGGCGACTCTCCGCAGACGCATGCCAAGAAATGTAGCCGCCTCCGAGGGCTAGTGTCAAACGCTGTGCACAAGGCATCAAGACTATTCAAAAGTCGACGAGATGGTATTCAGGATCAAGGTATTCACCCCTTTTCGGCTCGAAATGGGCTGCGAATTCCTCCATATTGCGCTGGTTTTGATGCCTAGGAAGGACTTTTGAATAGGCCTGCACAAGGCATGGAGGCATGAGCTTTGGCGCGACACCTTGACATCTCCGGCAAAGGCGACAACGCGTGCTGGGAGGTCGCGGCGGCGTTGCTGCGGCAGATGAACTGATCGTGCGCCGGGGTGGCTGAAAGACTACCAAGACGGGCCGTGATCAATGCCGGATAGCCTTTCGCGGTTCTGATCCCGCGCGCCGGGGCACACCAGCAATACTTCCCATCGGATGCATGCGGCGGGGTCCGAGATCTGCGGGAACTTTTTCGAGAGTTCCGCCGCATCGATGGGCACCAGGTACCGGACGCCCGATTCCCTGCGAAGCAGGCCTTCGGTGTCCGGTCCGCCGGAGGGAGGGGGGCGCGAGAATGCCCCGCCCTTAAGGGGCAGGCCGGACTCCACCGCCAGGTACATGGCGTATCGGGGATAGTACATTGCCACTTCGGGTTCGTTCGGCGGATCCAGAAGCACGAGGACCGATCCGCCTTCCAGCATGTCCGGCAGAGGTTCCAGTTGCATTACCGGCAGGCGCGAGTCCATGTGTTCGTGCGTCCAGTATGGCCATATGGAATAGACCTGCAGCGCCAGCGCGATGCCGACGAGGGCGGCTGCGCGGTTGCGGGGCCACCTGCGAAAGAAGTGCGCCAGCGCGAGCAGGCCGAGACACATGACGAGTGGCCAGGCCAGCCGGACGGTGGCCCGATGCGCCGCGTAAAGGTCGATGATCGCGTCGGGGAGGAGGAACGAGAGATCGATCACGGAGGTGCCGACCCGAATCCAAGGCGACACGGCGATGATGGCGAGGAACGCGACGGCAGCCGCCAGCGGATAGAAATGCCTGGGGATGCGGAACCGCGGGCGAAAAGCGACCCCGGCGGCTGCCAGCAGGACACAGCCCCATCCGAGCCAGGCATCCTGCTCGATGCCGGGGCCGGGCGCGTCGTACAGTTCGCGCAGCGAATCGGGTTCTCCGACGATCATGCCCCACGGCGAGAATCCGAACGCGCCCAACCCCTGGCGAGCAAGGAAGCTCTCCGCTGCGAATATGCCGAGGGCGTGGCACAGTGCGGCGAACAGTGCGCACAGGAGCACGGCTGCGGCAGCGCGTAGCGCCACCGAACCGTTGGAGACCGCCGTGGCGAGCAGGCCGAAGAAAAGCACCTGCAGCGCCAGCAGGGGGTGCACCGCGAGCGAAACGAGAGACAGCGCCGCTGCCTGCGGGAACACGAGCGAAAGCGCTGGTCGCGCGCGCGACGCGTGAACGCACAGCGCCAGCGAGAGAATCAACAGTCCCTGTGTGGACAGTGCGACATGCGTCCAATTGAGCCGCCCGACGAATATGGGCATGGCGACCGCGAACGCGGCGGCCGCGAGGCAGGGCACGACGTGGCGTATGCCGGCGGTGCGCACCAGAACGGCCCCGGCGACGGCTTGAAGCACCGTCGCGACTGCGTGCCATAGGCCGAAATAGTGGAAGTCGGGAGGTAGCCAAGGCACAAGGGGCCGGAATACCGTCGCCGCGAGCGGCAGGGCGTCGAGCAGCGAGATCGGAAAGCCGTTCGGATAGTTGAACAGGTCGGTCCAGAGCGAAGGCCAGGGACGGCCGCGCTCCACCAGGGCCTGCCAGGCCAGCCAGTAGTCGATCGCGTCGTTCGGAAAGACGAAATTGTGAAACCGGGCGGCATCGCCGAGAAAGAAATGCGTCGGATAGACGATAATCACGAGGATGAGCGCCAACGCGGCGGCGAGTCCGACACAGAGCGTTCCGGACTCGGCGACGGATGCCGCCGCATGGGTTCGAGGCGGGTGTCGTCTGCGGCGCGGCCGGCACCGAGCGAGCGGTCGGAGAAGCATGAGCAAGCGGTCGAGAGGCGGTGGCATTCAGTGACTCAGAGGCCGGTTCGGCGAGACATGCGGGCTGCTAGCCAGCCCGCCGGGGTCATCGACGGGCCGGATTGGCGAACGGGCGCCGGATGGATAGTCTGGCTTGGCATGGCGGCCTATTTCATCACGTTGGCCAAGTGCGCGTGGCTGTCGGACGACTATTTCATCACCTTGCGCCAGATGGAGCAGCTGTTCGCGGGCCACGGCCTTCGCTTCAACCTGTACGAACGCTCGTTCCTCAGCACTTCGGTTGCGTATTTCTTCATTCTTCTGCCGCTGCGGCTTGTCACATCGGATCCCTTCGTCATGCACGCGATGTTCGCGCTGGCGTGCAACGCGGCACTTCTGTGGCTGCTCTGGGTGTTGGCGCAAAGAGATGTCCGGGTCTGGCTTCTCGGATTGGGATTGCTGTTCGCTTCCAAGGCGCATTTCGACTATTCGTGGTTCGGACAGGAGAATCCACTCGGTCACGCGCTGGCGGCAGGCCTGATTCTGGCGTGGCTCCGGTTGTATCCCGGCTTGCAGGCCGGGGCCCACCCTCCTGCGCGGTCATGCTGGTGGTTCTTCGTGGCCCTGGTCGCTGTCGCGCCCCTGTACCGCCACGACTTTGTCCTGCTCGCGTGGCCGCTGGCCGCCTGGGCGCTGTGGGACAACCGCGGGCGCCTGGGATGGAGGGGGCTGCTGCGGTCGGTCGCGTTGATGCTGGCGCCGCTGGCGGCATGGACGCTGTTTTCGCTCGTCTATTTCGGGTTCCCGCTGCCCGCTCCAGCTTATGCCAAGGTGCCGGACTCCCATGGTTTCATATATCGGTTGGCGACGGCGTGGGACTACTATCGCTTCTCGCTGCACAAGGACGGCGTCATGCTGGCCGTGATTTTCGCCTCGCAGTTCCTGTGGCATGGCCGCGGTCCGGCGCGGGCTATCGCGGTCGCCGTCGCGCTGGTCCTGCTCTACATCGTATTCGTCGGCGGCGACTACATGGGCGGACGATTCTTCAGCGTTGCATATGTCCTGATGGTCGCCGTTGTCGTGGGCACGGCCGGGTATTGGCAAAGACACTTCATGGAGAGAGGGGGGGGGCGACAGCGTGACTTCGTGTATCGTGGATTGGGTATCGGACTGGTGCTCTGGATTGCACTGTGGCCGCATTCACCACTGAGGAGCCCGCTCATATACGAGGACACGGTGTTGGACCAAGATGCCTATCCGTCTGGAGTGGCGAACGAGCGCGCCGCATGGCAGCCCCGCACAGGCATTGCGGTCTGGTGGAATGCTCTGCGCGACGGCACGACATACCCGGATCACTTTACCGCGCGGCTCGGGATACTGTTGCGGGACCAAGCGGGCGCGGGGGAGACGTTCCATGTCTGCAATCTCGGCCTGACGCCGTACAAGGCCGGGCTGGATCAGAATTTCGTCGACGTGTGGGGTCTGGCCGACAGTTTCATGGCGCGACTGCCGCAGTTGACCGTGCGTCCGGGCCACTTGGTGCGGGATCGACCGCTTGGTCTGGCCGAGTCCCTGGCCGTCGGCGCGCCGACGTTTGCCGATGCCGGACTGAACCGCTACTTCGGTATCCTGCGCAACGTGACCGCGAGCGAGCGTTTGCTGAGCGCAAGCCGGATGGAGGATTTGGTGGCGATGAACCTTGGTCTGCATGAACATCTGATTCCGGAAGTGATCGAGAAGCGGGAAAGCGCGGTGGTGATGCCGGACACGGAGAACGTCCCGCTATTGAAGCGAATGCTGCAAGGCTACCGGAGCGATGAAGCGGCTGTCGGGACTCCGCTTTGCTATCTGGTCCACCACCCAGGCGCGGATGCCCTCTCGCGCGGATACATCCCGTGACCCTCGATGTGGCGAGTCACATGAAACGGGTTCTGGTCACCGGGGCCGGCGGGTTCATCGGCCATCACCTGGTCACGTCGCTCAAGCAGCGGGGATACTGGGTGAGGGGCGTCGACATCAAGCGTCCGGAGTTCATGAAATCGGATGCGGACGAGTTCGATCTGCTCGATCTGCGGCGCTGGGAGAACTGCCTGCAGGCCACGCGGAGTATCGACGAGGTGTATGCGCTGGCGGCGGACATGGGCGGGATGGGCTACCTGTCGTCCAACCACGCGCGCGTATTGCGGAACAACGCGCTCATCAACCTGCACACGCTGGACGCCGCGCGCAAGAGCGGCGTCGGCCGGTATCTGTTTAGCTCGTCGGCGTGCGTCTACCCCGAGTCCTTGCAGACGCGTACCGACGTTGCTCCTCTCAGGGAATCGGACGCCTATCCGGCGGCACCGCAAGACGCCTACGGATGGGAAAAGCTCATTAGCGAACGAGCGCTCGAGTACTTCTCGGACGAATACGGTATCGAAACCCGCATTGTCCGTTTCCACAACGTCTACGGACCATTGGGCACCTACGAAGGAGGCCGCGAAAAGGTGCCGGCCGCGCTGTGCCGGAAGGTGGCGATGGTTCGGGAAGGCGGCAGCATCGAGATATGGGGAGACGGTTTGCAGACCCGAAGCTTCTGCCATATCGACGACTGCGTGGAGGGCCTCCAGCGCGTCATGCGTTCTGACCATGCGGGTCCGCTCAACCTTGGCTCCGATCAGATGATCGCGATCAACGCGCTCGCGGAGATGATCATCGGTATCAGCGGCAAGAGGGACATTGCGCTTCGGCACGTCGATGGCCCGCAAGGGGTGCGCGGCCGCAACTCGGACAACACGCTGTTGCGCGACGTGCTCGGATGGGAGCCTTCGACGCTGATCGAAGACGGTCTTGTCCCGACGTACCGCTGGATCGAACGCATGGTGCGAGGTGGCTGAGTCGTCTCGGACGTGTCCCGCGGATGGCGAGTCCCTCGCGGGCGACGTAGGGGTCATCGTCACCGCTGTGGACGAGACCTGGTCGCTGCGCGAGACGGTGGACACGCTGCTGTCCGAAAACGCCGACGCCATTGCCGAGATCGTGATCGGCATCGCTCCGCGCACGACCGCCGAATGCCGCGCCGTGATCGCCTCGCTCGAAGCGGCATATCCGGATCGGGTGCGGCACCATGAACAGACCCGATTGCCGGGGGCGGGCGGCGCGAACCGCGAGTGCATCCCGCTGATGCGCTCCTCCTGGCTGCTGATCATGGCTGCGGACCTGGAAACGCACCCGGGCACGGCGGCGGCAATGATTGCGCGCGCCGGTCTGGGCGATGTCGACATCGTTGCGACTTCCCGATGGCTCGGCGGCGGCCGCTTCGGCGACTACTCCCGGATCAAGCGAGTCTGCAACTGGTTGTTTCAGCGATTTTTCTCGGCCCTCTACGGAGTGCGTCTCACGGATATGACGTTCGGCTTCAGGCTCTATCGGGCCAGCGAACTGAGACGATACCGCTGGCGCGAGACGGGCCACGCGTTTTTCTTCGAGACCCTGGTCAAACCGCTCCGTTGCGGCGCGCGGATCGCCGAGATCGAGACCCATTGGCGCGGGCGGCGGGAAGGCCGGACGCACATGCCCGCCTTCGAATACCTGCGATACTTCAGGATCGGCTTGCTGACCCGCGCACAACCCGCGAGTCGGCTGCTGGCGGACCGAAGAGGGTAACGCGCGTTGTACGCCATAGCACTGATCACCACCACCATCAACGTGCCCGAGGTGCTGCACGGCTATGCGCGCGATGCGCGGGAGCACGGTCGCGAGGTCAAGATTTACGTTGCGGGCGATCGAAAGACGAAAGCGGGCGCCGCGGACTACTGCGCGCGCCTTGCCCGAGAGACAGGCATCGAATGCGAATACCTGGACCCGGTTTCCCAGGACCGTTTCCTGGCGCGCTGGCCCGAGCTGCGGGAGCATCTTCCCTGGAACTGCATACAGCGTCGAAACGTGGCGATTCTCAAGGCGTTCTGCGATGGTGCCGATGCCCTGGTCACGGTTGACGATGACAATCTTGTTGCCGAGGACGACTACTTTGAAGAGTGCATGCGAGTCTGCGGAGGTCCCGGAGCGACGCTGACCTTGCCTGCTTACGGGAAGCGCGGCGACTGGTTCAACGTCTGCCGGTTTCTGGCGACAGCCAACAACTACCAGTTCGTGCCGAGGGGTTACGGAATGTCGGCGCGCGCCGATCTCGACGATGGATCCGAACTTGCGACCGGTCCATCGCTGACGATGCCCGCAGCGGTGGTCGCGGGGCTATGGCTCGGCGACCCCGACGTGGATGCCGCGACGCGCATCGCGCACCGCATTGAGGTTACGGACTATCGGCTGGACCACAACTTCTTTCTGGCGCCGGGAGCGCATGCGCCATTCAACTCGCAGAACACCATTCTGGCGCGCGCGGTGATACCCGCCTATTTCCTGTCGCCCCGCGTGGGACGCTACGACGATATCTTCGCGAGTTTCGTCGTAAGACGAATTGCGGAGCACTTGGGATGGGGCATCTGTTTCGGAAGACCGCTGGTAAGGCAGGAGCGGAACGAACACGACCTGTTGCGCGATTTCGACCTGGAGCGTTTCGGCATGCGCCATGCGGACTCCCTGACGGAGGACCTGACGAACGTGGTCCTGACGAAGAGTGACTTTGCCTCCTGTGCCGTGGAGATTTGCGACCAGCTCGAACCCGGCGGAAACCATCGAAACGGGAGCCGAAACGAGACCAACCCTCTGGCCGCCTTTCTCTCCGGTTATCGAATCTGGGCCGAGCTGCCCGTCTGGTGCCAAGGCTTGTCCCTGACGTGAACATCGATATCGGCGGTGCCGGGGGACCGTTCTGGTCTCGGGCGGGCCAGTGGCTGTTTGGATTGCTGGCCGCATACGCTCTCGGCGCGCTGGTGCTGTGGCTGGTTCGGGCCGACCTCCGACTCGTTGTCGGCGCAACGCCGTTCTGGGTGATTCCCGCCTTCATGGCAATGGCGTCCGTTGGATATGTCGTACGCGTCGGGCGCTGGCTGTTGCTGGCTCGAATCGCGCGCTTGCGCGTGTCGGAAGTCGGTTTGGCGACGGTATATTGCGGCGGCTTTCTGATGAACCTCACGCCTGCGCGCGTTGGCGAGTTGTGGCGGAGCTGGATTCTCTGGCGGGGGTGGGGGGTGAAATATCGTCGCAGCTTGCCCCTGTTGATCTGCGACCGTTTGCTGGATCTCTTCGCACTGCTGCTGCTCGCTTCCCTGGGACTGGGACTTGGTCTTGGCTTCCACTGGCCGGCGGCGACCTGTCTGCTTGCCGCCGCCGTGCTCCTCGCTCTGCTTGCCGTTCCGGGCGGAGCGCGACGGGCCATCAAGATCATCTGGGCAGCCATTGGCCGGCCGAGACCGAGGCTGTTCGCGGCGATGTTGTCGGTGGCGCGCAATGTAGTGCTCATGCTGAGACCCATGCGCTCTCTGAAACTCCTGTCGCTGAGCCTGATTGCCTGGAGCATGGAGGCCGCCGCGTTGCACTTGCTCATGCCGACGGTGGGCGGGGAGCTTCCATTCCGCGCGGCGGCCGCGGCGCTGGGCCTGGCCAACCTGGTCGGTTCGATCACTCCGCTTCCGGGCGGAGTCGGGGGCCAGGAGTTGACCCTGACCTTTCTGATCAGTCGCGTCGGGGAAAATTCGGCGGCGAGTGCGATAGCGATCGTGGCGGTCGCGCGCCTTTGCACGCTCTGGTATGCGGCGGCGCTCGGCTCACCGTTTTTTCTGTATCTCTCGCGCCGTCATGCGGGCGGGCGTTATTGACAACCAAGCGGTGCGAAGGTCGTGCCGCAACCGTGGTCAGGGCTTTGTCCGGGCCTGCCTGATGTTGCCCGTCGTTTGAGCGTCGGAATGCGAATCCCCGCCGTGTTGAGAACGACGAACAGCTCCCGTCCCGGCGGGATGTTCAGTCGGTGGCCCGAGGTTGCGCATGTCGCGCCGTTGCTTGTCGTGTTCATCGTCGCGGCCTACCTGAGTCTGGCGAATCTCGACTACGCGGGCCTGTGGCACGACGAAGCTCCCGCAGCAATTCTGGGCAACGCCGTACTTGAGCAGGGCTGGCCGAGCGGCTGGGACGGGCGCAATCTCATCGGCGCCGACAACAGTCGTTCTCTCAACCCGGAATTGATCGAGGTCCTGCCGCCGCTCGCGTACGTATTGAACTCAATCGGAATCGCCCTGTTCGGATTCAACGAGATTGGCGCCCGCGCCATGCACGCGCTCGTCGGGGTGCTTTCCCTGGTGTTCCTCTACCTGCTGTTGCGCGAACATCTTCGGAAACACCCCCGCCTGATCTTCTTCATATTCCTATTCGCCGCCTGGTCGGCGCAACTTCTCCTGTTCTTTCGCCAATCTCGCTACTACGCCTTCATGGTATTCGGCGTGATCGCGGCGTTCTATCTGTACGAGCGCTACTGGCGGACAGGCAAGTTGCTTTTTCTCGTCATGCTGACGCTCGTCGCAACGCTCGCTTTCTTCAACCACTACATCGGCGGCGCGGCAACCATGCTGGCGATCGCCGCATGGCACCTGCTCTTTCGCGCGCGGCAGACGACCGCGAGACAGTATCTGCTGTTCTCTCTTGGTCTCGGCATCGTCGCGGTCCTGGGGACCGGCTATCTCGCATGGCTCGGCGTGGTCGGCGGCGACCGAGACTGGCTTGACTATATGGGTACGCGTGTTTTCGCCCACACCGGCGACATTCCGGCGCCGCTTCTCCGCATCTGGATCTACGCCGGCGACCTGTTCGCCGCCGACTGGGTTTCGTGGCCGGTGTTTCTCTGGTTCGTGGTTGTCGTGTTCACGGGCAGAATTCGACTGCATTCGAAACAGGGCGACTTCGACCTGGCGAACGCCGCCGATCTGCCGCTCGGCGCAGTGGCGAAAGTCGTGTGCATGGGACTGCTGTTCACGCTGTTCTCGGCGCTGTTGTCGGTTCAGCAGGTCTGGGTGAACCCGACCGCTGATTTGCGATACCTCGTGGGCGCATTGCCGTTCCTTCTGGCGATGAAGGGGTTGTTCGTCGAGTGGATCTGGCGCAGGTCGAGGACTCTGGCCGTCATCGCGGCCAGCCTGCTCCTGCTGACGAGCATTGGTGCGATGCCATTCAATATGGTGATGGAAGAAACCGGGAAGCGGACGCTGGGAGCGCACGTTTTTCAGTTCGTGCGCGAGATTCACCGACCCTACCCCGACGCCGTGCGCTCGGTTTCCGGGTTCCTGTTGGAGCATGCGGAAAAGGACGACCTCGTCTACGTTCCGCGTTTCGAGTACCGCGAACCCCTTGTGTTCTATGCGGGCCATCATGTTCGGTTCTGCTGTGTGCTGGATGAGCTTTCGCCATTGCCTCGACACAAGATCGAAGCATTGGACGCAGCGTTGTACATTGGAAAGCAGGATCCTGATTGGATCGTTCTGTTCGATGACCTTCCGAAATCGCGCTGGCAGGAGTTCGGGGCAAGGTACGACCTGGTGGCCGCGCCCAATGTGCATCATCGTCTAACGCAACGACCGGAACTGAATTACCACGCCTTCACCCCCCTGATCCCCGAACCGGGTGTGTACATCCTCCGCAAGGGTGCCGCATATCGCGAATCGCTGACGGGCAAGCTCGGTCGGGAGAAGTGATTGACCGGCATCCGTCGCCCGGTTTCGTTCGGTTCGGTCAAGACGAGAAACCTTGCGGATACGCTGTGCCCCGGTCACTTCGGCCGACAGACAAACAGCCACTCCCAGCGAACGCACGCCACGGGCCGCGCCACCTCGGGTAGCCGCGTGGGGACGCCGGTCTGTTGCGTCGCGTCAGCGATGTACCTTGCGGTCGGATCAGTTCGATGTTCAATCCCGGCCCGGTCCCTGCCTTGTGGCGGTGGCCGGGAAAACCACCCGCCTTCGAGCGGGATTCCGGTCTCGACCGCCAGGTGCATGGCGAATCTGAGGTGCCTCGGTCCCGTGGGAGTTCCTTCCATTTCCTCGATGACCAGGATGCGCGAGCCGCCGTCCAGGATTTCTGGAGACGGCGCCAGGCGTTCCACGACTGCTCGCGCATCGCGATACTCGTATGCCCAATACGGCCATACCGAGTAGATTTGCAGTGCAAATGCGATGCCGAGTGCGAGAGTGGCCCGATGGGGAGACCACGTGGCAGCGAAATGGACCAGCGGGACGAAAGTCAGGGAAATGATCAGCGGCCAGGCCAGTCGGACCGTGGCGCGATGTATCGCGTACAGGTCGAGGATCGCATCGGGAAACAGGAACGAAAAGTCAAGGAAGTAAGGGCCGATCCGCACCCACGGCGAGATGGCGATGATCGCAAGGAGGCCGACCGCGCCGGCCAGCGGGTAAAAGGCGCGAGGAACGCGAAAACGGGGGAAAACAGCCATTCCGAAGAGAAGAAGAAGAACGCAGCCCGCGCCAAGCCACGCGTCATGTTCGATGCCCGGGCCGCGCGCTTCGTAGATCTCGCGCAGGGAATCCGGCTCCCCGATGATCGTTCCCAGCGGCGACCAGCCGAACTCGCCAAGCCCGAGGTCGGAGGCGAAACTGTCTGCGGCGAAAATGCCGAGTGCCCGGCAAAGCCCCGCAAAGAGCAGGCACAGGACTGCGGCGACTCCCGCCCGATGCGGGATCGCGGCCCGGGATAGCGCCACCGCAAGCAGCGAGAACAGCAGTACCTGCAGGGCCAGCAGAGGATGGACAGCAAGTGTGGCGAGGGATAGTCCGGCGGCGCGCGGAAACAGGAACCCGAGCGGGGGACGTTTTCGCGAGGCGTATACGCAGAGCGCGAGAGCAAGAATCAACAACCCTTGCGTGGACAGGGCGACATGGGCCCAGTTGATCCGTCCGACGAATATGGGCATGGCGAGGGCGAGCATGCCGCCGCAGATACACGGGACGACATGACGCACGCCCGCGCAACGGACGAATACGGCGCCCGCTGCGGCCTGAAGGGTGACGACGACCGCGTGCCAAAGGCCGAAATAGTGAAAACCGTCGGGTAGCCAGGAAACGAAAGGACGAAACACCGTCGCTGCGAGAGGCAGGCCGTCCATCAGCGAAATGGGGAAACCGTCGGGATAATTGAACAGGTCCGTCCACAAGGATGGCCAGGGCCGCCCGCGGTCAACGAGGGCCTGCCACGCCAGCCGGTAGTCCAGGGCATCGTTCGGAAACACAAAGTTGTGGAAGCGGGCGGCGTCGCCCATGAGAAAAGCCGGCGGATAGATGACGAGAGCCAGCACAAGTCCAAGGAGCGCGGACAGCCCGATGGAGAGCGCCGCGGATTCCGGGAAACGTTGCCTGGCTGGGGTGCGAAGACGGGTCAACTTCAATCTCTCGGCCGGGTTTTCTTCGGGCTATCGCGCAGCACGCGACCTTCTAATGGGATCGGGCCGTTCGTGCACGAACGCCGCGTCGGCTGGCGGTGCATCCTCGGGGAAGGTCATCCAACGCTATCGGGTGACTCTCCGTTGAGTCTGGGTATCGGGGCATATTACGGATTCCGCAGCAGAATTCTTTCTCTCGGGCGTGCCCGCGCTGGGCCAGGCCGCATACTGACCGTCCGCGGCTCAACGAAAACAGGCGCCTGAGGAGCAGCCGCTCCCCGAAATTCGTCAAGTCAGCCTTGAGTTCTGGGGCGGGAAAAGGCTGTAGTGCCGCCCTTTTGCCTTGGTCAACGAAAAATCAAAAGGTTGCGGGCATTTGGCCACCGGGCAGCAGGCGGGCAGCGGGGCAGCAGGCGTACTTGTCGCTCGCCAGCGGGGATGTGTGATGGATCATATCCGAGGCCATCGCATTCGATACCCACCGCTTCGTCAAGCGACTGACGGAGAGTGGCTTCACCGAGAAGCAGGCCGAGACGCTGGCCGAGGAACATGTCGCTCTGCTCAACGCCAATCTTGCGACGAAGTCCGACGTCGCCCAGGTCGAGGCTGCCGTGGAAGCTCTGCGGCAGGAAACCAGGGCGGAAATCGCGCAGGTCGATGCGCGTATCGAGGCGGCAAAGTCCGACTTGGTGAAATGGCTGGTCGGTGCGCTGATCGCCCAGGGCGGACTGGTCGTCGCCCTGGTCAAACTCCTGTGAGGCCGCCGCGGCCGTCCTTGCGCTTCAAAAGGGAATTGTGTAGCAAAATCCGCAAGCGGCCCGTCCACAACGCTGGCAAGTTTCAATCCGTTGATCGCCGCTGCGAGAACACGTAATCCAGCGTCAACAAAACTGCGCCAAGCCAAAAAATGGTCAGTCCCGCCCAATCGGGATGCACAATCAACCAGCCAAGGCCTAGGAAGCATAGGCAGCAAGAGCAGTTCGCTAAGGTTGGCCGCTTGGTGTTTGGTCGTTGCGTGCTCTCCCAATGTCGCACCACTCAGCCCCGCAGCCGCCAACGCTGGCTTTCTGGTGGTACCATTTCGTCCAGCCACCGTGAAAGCGCAGGCTCAGTGAATGAGCGCTCGAACATCACCGCCATCGCCAAGAACGCCCGTTGCTCTTCGGGATGCAAGACCCCATACACCTCGTTCATTTGATGCACAAGAATCTCGGCTAACAATGCAGGGCCATCCAAAAGTCGCGAAGCGTTTTTTTGAGTTGCGGAGCCTTGACATGTGGGCGGAGGCGGGTGTCGGCGCTGGCCATTCAGAAGTCGTTGTGGCAGGATGGAGTCCATGGCGACATCGGAGGCCTGGGGCGACCGGATCGCGCCGCGCGGGGTGACGGTTCGCCCGGTGCGGGACGCGGGCGAGCGGCGGCGCTGGGACGCGCTGGCGTCGGAGTTCCACTATCTGCCGTTCAACGGCCTGTTCGGCCAGAGTCTGCGCCATGTCGCGGTGCGTGGGGAGACCTGGGTCGCGCTGGTGGGCTGGACGGCGGGGGCGTTCAAGGTCGGGGTCCGGGACGCGTGGATCGGCTGGACGCGGGAGCGGCAGTTCCGGCGGCTGAAGCTGATCGCCAACAACAGCCGGTTCGTGGTTCTGGGCGGCAAGGGGGCGACGCGCAACCTGGCGTCGCGGGTTCTGGGTCTGAGTCTTCGGCGGCTGTCGCGGGACATGCGGGCGGCGCACGGCTTTCCGGTTCTGCTGGCGGAGACGTTCGTGGACCCGTCGCGCTTCGCGGGCACGTGCTACCGGGCGTCGAACTGGCGGCTGCTGGGGCGCACGCGCGGCTTCACGCGGCTGCCGGGCGGCGCGCCGCGGTGGCGCGAGAACGGACAGCCGAAGGAGGTCTACGTGTACGAGCTGGAGTCGGGCGCCCGCGCGGCGCTGAGCGGCGCCGGGGAGCCGGCCGAGTGGCGCATCGGCGCGGGGGAGGAGCCGATGCCCGCGCCGCAATTGCGCGGTTTGCGCGACTTTTTGGAGGAGATTCCCGATTTCCGCAAGGCGCGCGGCCGGCGCTACGGCATCGCCTGCTATCTGACGATCGCGATCGCGGCGCGGCTGGCCGGCTATCGCGGCGTGAGCGCGTTCGGCGAGTTCGCCGCGCGGCTGGACGAGGAGCAGCGCAAGGCGGTGGGCGGATTCTGGAGTCCGAGCCGCAGGCGCTATACCGTGCCGGCGGCCTCGACCTTCCACTATATCCTTTCGGCGATGCCGCCCGACACCCTGGACCGGGCGCTGCGGGCGTGGAGCGCCCGGCACGGCGGCGAAGGGCCGGTGGCCATGGACGGCAAGGACGTGCGCGGCGCCTCGAAGCGGATCGGAGAGGAGCGGCGCATGATGGTGGCCGCCGTGGAGCACGGCGGCGGCCTGGTTCTGGGACAGGTCCAGATCGGCGCCAAGACGAACGAGATCCCGGCGGTGCGGGAGTTGTCCCGGCAGCTCGATCTCGCCGGCCGCGTCGTCACCGTCGACGCCATGCACGCCCAGCACGAGACCGCGCGATGCCTGACCGAGGACTGCGGGGCGCACTACGTGGTCACGGGCGTGAAGGACAACCAGCCGACCATCCGCGACGACTTGGCGGCGATCGATTGGCGCGCGGCGCGCTGGAGCGGGGACGCGGTCGGCAAGGGCCATGGCCGCATCGAGACCCGACGCTGCGCCGTCCTCGATCTGACCGCGCCGAAATGGCGCGGACGGTGCGATCTGTTCGGACGCCGGCAGGCGGTGCGCGTCGAGCGCGAGCGCATCGTGGCCAAGACCGGCGAGACATCCCGCGAGGTCGCGTTCTGCCTCACGTCCCTCGGCGCCGACGAGGCCGGCCCCGAGGAACTCTTGAACCTCGTGCGCGACCATTGGCAAGTGGAGAACAGGGTCCACTACGTGCGCGACTTCAGCTACGACGAGGACCGCTGCCGCGCCGCGGCGCGGAACCTGCCGCGCAATCTGGCGGCGCTGAGCAACGCCGCCATCTCCATCGTGCGCATGAGGGGCGAGTTCAAGTACATCCCCCCGGCCAATCGCCACTACGCCGCCCGCCCGCAGGACGCCCTCGACGCCATCCTGACCGCCGCGCCCTGAAACCGCCCGAGCGCAACGTCCGCGGCGCGGACGGCCGTCCGGCGGGAACGACCCGTTCGGAAACCCTCCGCAACGCTCCCGGACATCACCGGACCATCCGCCGGCATGCCGCGCGGCGGCGTTGGAACCCCCGCCGGGTGGAGCGCCGCTCCGCTCAATACTGGCCGTTCCAATCCCGGTACCGACCACTCGGGACTTTTGGATAGGCCTGGCTAACAATGAAGTGGATCGAGGCCGGATCGAAGGCGGTGCAAGACATTCTTGAGCGCCTCGACCAACAGCGACACGAAACGCCGAAGCGCCCCTCATCATAATTTCGTAATCATCTGCCATTTAGCGTCAGTCGCGACTTGATGCCCGTCACTCCACCTGGCAGGGGTCGCTGGCGCTAGGCTGAACGCGAGCGCCTCAGTCTTCCTTGGGCGGTCGGCGGAACGCACTCAAAAGCTGACGCGTGAAGACCGTTATCATTCCAACTAGGCCCAAGGGCAACGCGATGCTGGCGTTCTCAAGCCAAGTTGCCAAACCGGCCACAACGATCAGGGAAACGCCCATAAGGACTGCCCCGTTGATTCGCTTGGCATCGTTGTCTATCGCGCCCTTCTGCCCCGATTCTCGAATCTGCTGTTCCTTCTCCGCCATTTTCAAGATGCGATCAGCGGCATCCGGTGCAACGTGATTGTACCGTTCGAAGTCCGCTGGAGGAGGGAGCGGACCAGAGAACATGCGAATGATGGACAGGGAGGTTTCGCCCCCCTCTTCCCGCATCTTCCTTACGAGCGCAGACGCGAGAGCGTCGGCCATCTCTCCCGCTTGAACGGGAAATTGGGTTTCCGGTGGGGATTTTTCGCGCTCGACCGGCGGTTCTGCCGGGGGGTCGTTGTTCTCCGACATTTTGACTTATGTCGTTTGCTGCAAGACTCCCAAAGTCTCTGCCGCCTTGTCCATGTCCCGCCTTATGCGACGCGCATCCTCGAGACGTGCATCATAGCCGTATTCGACCTCGTGCATCACAAGGTCGTCCGGATACGTGAAAACGTCGGCAAAGACATCAAAAAAATCATGTCCGCTATACGGAACGATTGTCATAGTGGCACTTCGCATCGAATGCGTCCCCTGCTTGGTTCCTTCCTTACCGGAGATCACCAGCTTTTTGCGTCGTTTGTCAACTTTTTTGCACTCAGACATCGTTCTTCCACTCTCGCTCCAAGCGTTCTCATCATAGCACTATGGACCGTTTACACTGCAATTTGGTTCATTTCGCCCGCGAGCGCCGGTCGAGTCTATACCGCTTCGACAGCTCGTCTTTCGACGGTTCGCGGTTCTCGCTTCGCGGGCGATCCTCGGCGGGCGCGATAAGGACTTACTTCCCGCCGATGTGCGTTTCGTCAGCCTCAACGATCTCGGCTAGGGTGAAATCGCCGTTGCCGCATGCTTCGCGGATGCGATGCAGCATATGGTACGCCGTCCGATTGCTTTCCGGCAGTTCTTGTGCCAGTAGTGGCGGGGGATTGCTCGGCGGTCGGCTGATGTTCTCGATTCCGCCGCAGTGCGGGCATACCGGAGTTCCGTGCCATCGGGTCGCTTCCAGCCACGCGTAGCAGGCGTCCTCATCGGGGAACATGCGGACAAGCTGCGTGACACTGATGACTTTCGCGATCCGCTTTTTGTCGGCGGTCTCGCCGTTGAATCAATGGGCCCTGCACTTTTGCGGATTTTGCTACACAATTCCCCTTCAAAAGGTTACCCCCCGATGCTTTTCGCGGCCCGCTCGCGCCGATGGCGACGACGAGTCGGGGCCATGGCAAGAACCCGCAGAGGACGGGATGGAGGGGTGCTCCTTGCACGCCGGGGCCATCTGGCGCGAACTGCTCGATGCGACCATCGGGCCGTAGCGCGTTGTCGGGAAACGTCAGCCGACTCTTGCGGGCGGGCCCCATGACAAGCGCATGCGGGACCGCGCCGGAAAACGGTCCCCCGATGGCGAGCGCTCCCGCGGGCGACACGAAACCGGCGGCGCGCGTGATTGCGACAAGTCCCGCTACGGCGCCGGAGACGAGGCCGAGAATGCTCGGCTTCTTGAGTATCCACCACTCGTACAGCATCCACGTCAGTCCACCGGCGGCGGCGGATGTCTGTGTGACAAGCATGGCCAGGGCGGCGTTGCGGCTCGCGCCCAGCGCCGAACCCGCGCTGAAACCGAACCAGCCAATCCAGAGCAGTGACACGCCGATGACGCTGAACAGCGGATTGTGGGGCGCCATGTTTTCGGCACCGTAACCCTTGCGCTTGCCCACGATGAGGCAGGCGACCAGGCCGGCTACGCCGGCGTTGATGTGTACGATGGTGCCGCCGGCGAAATCCAGTACGCCCTGTTCCTTGAGAAAGCCCCCGCCCCAGATCCAGTGCACGACCGGCGCGTACACGATGATGGACCACAGCGCGATGAACCACAGCATGACGGAGAATTTCATCCGGTCCGCGACAGCGCCGGTGATCAGTGCTGCCGTCACTACGCCGAACCCGAGTTGGAACACGACGTAAAGCGCTTCGGGAAACGAGCCCCGGAGCTGGTCCATTCTCAGGCCGGCGAGAAGCAGAAGGTCCAGATTCCCGACGAACTCGTTGTCGCCGGAGAAAGCGAGGCTGTAGCCGACAATCATCCATACGACGGATACGAGACAGCAGATGGCGAAGCACTGGCCGGCGATGGACAGCATGTTCTTGCGTCGGACCATGCCCCCGTAGAACATGGCGATGCCCGGCACGGTCATCATGAGACCGAGCACCGCCGCCATCGGCATCCAGGCCGTATTGCCGCTGTCGAAACCCGGCGGGGTATCGGCCGCGAACGCGGTGGGCGCCATGACGGCGTCGCCTGCGGCTGTTGGGACGTTGTCTGCCGCTACGATGTCGGCACCCAAGGCTAGGCAGCCGACACGACAAAGACGCACGTCCGCCATACCACGCCGCACAGTTACCAAGACTCGATCCCACATGGCGACACGCGCCAGCACCACGGGTTGCACCACCTCGATTTGCGTGGCCGGACCCCGACAACGCTGGTTGCTTCCCTGATGGACGACAAGATAGAGCTCCCGATCACTGCATCCGAGCATCCGAACAACCCTCTGTACGCCCCGCCTGTATAGTGTTCTACGTATAGTCCTTTTTCGAGACTCCGATGCTCAGCGCCCAGCAAGCCGCCGCCAAAGAAGCGGCTCACCGCCAGTTCGACTATCCGACCCGCATCGCCGCCGAAAGACACGGCGACCTCCAAGGCCGCGACAAGCTGCCGCGATTCAGGCCCGGTGTTGAGGGGATCGGCATCGCTGGAGACGTCCTGCGCGTCTATTTCCTCGAGGATCTGTCCGCCGACCTGGAGACCCCTGCCAAGATAGAGGGCATGCGCGCCGAACGAGTGCTCACATCGGGTTTTCACGATTTGGCCGAACTCCGACAAACGCGTCTCTCTCCGACGCCATGCGGCGCGTCTGTCGGCCATGGCGAGGTAACCACCGGCCCCCTTGGTTGTCTGGTCGAAACCCCGGGCGGGCGCTGCATCCTCAGCAACAATCACGTCCTTTGCCGTCTGCAACGCCGCCAGCCTCGGCGACGAGATCCTTCAGCCCGGCGCGGCCGACACTTCGAGTTCCAGCACCTCCGCGCGAATAGCGACCCTGACCGATTACGAGCCGTTGAGGTTCGGCAGCGCGGTCAATCGCATGGACGTGGCCATTGCAGCTCTGGACGACATCGACTCGGCGGTTCCCGACATCATGACCATCGGTCCGCCCGCCAATCCTCCTGTTGCCCCTTTCGTTGGCCAGTCCATCCTCAAGCATGGTCGAACCACCGGCCTAACGTTCGGCTCGGTCGTCGATGTCAGCTTCGATGGAATCGTCCACTACGCCGCCGGCGTCGCCTACTTCGAGGACCAGATTGTCGTCGCTGGTGACGGAGGGCCGTTTTCCCAGCGTGGCGATTCGGGATCCCTTATCCTCGAAAGCCCCGGTGCTTACTCCGTTGGCCTCCTGTTCGCTGGCGACGATTCTCAAACGATCGCCAATCCGATACAGTCGGTCCTCAATCGTTTCGGTGCTACGGTCGCCGTGACATGACAGACATTCGGCAAGCCAAACGCTGGGAATTATATATTTGACTCCCACGCCCGGCATGTCGTACCTTTGATTCCCTGCGATGGACAATCATTAACCCATCATGAGCGATTGGCGGATTGTTGAACAAAAGACCGGGCTTCAACTCTGGAACGGTGACCGAATCGGCGGCTGGCAATGCGTGCATCGGCATTTCTTCGTGCTCGATACCTACGCCCGGAAGATTCCGGGTGCCGATGCGCTCTTGAAAGCGCGCGGCTTCGAGCGCAAGGAACACCCGCCGGGACGGTATTTCTGGAGAATCCCCGAAGATAGATTTCGCGATTTCGCGTTGACGGTCAAAGAACTGGACGATCTGACCCAATGAGATTCTTGTATTGCATGTGTGCGCTCGCCGCTTGCGTAGGCTCTTTGCTGCTGTGCGCATCGTGCGCGACATTCGAGCCTTCGGACGATCAGGCACGGGAGCCGCCAACGCGAGAAATCGAAGGCATCCCGATCAACGAGTATTGGATGCGGTGCGCGGCGAACTTCACGGTCCAGCATCGCCGCAGGTGTGCCCCCCGTGGTTGCGGACCTGAGGACTACGGCGCACTTCTCAATGACGTGGCCGAATACTGTGGCGGCAGCGACATCCAGCCGAGCGGCGGATTCTTGCTCACTCGAATTTGGCTTGAGTCCGCTCGGCAGGGAAACTGACCTTCGTGGGCGTTCGGCCATTGTCCGGGCGCCTGTTATTCGGCTTGCCGTCATCCTTCGGCGGACGGTAGGCCAGAACCTTTCTCACGAAGGCGTCGAACTTGGGCGGGGTCTTGGGCTTCAAGTCTGAACCCCCAATTGTTGGGCCAAGAGCCGATCCAGCAATCGTCTCAAAGGCTCGAAGTTATCTTCATCGGCAGCCTTCAAACCTTCTCGATACGCATCGTTCTCCTGACGTTTCAGGAGTTCCGGGACCGAAGTCTCTCCAGGCAAAAGGCTTCCGGACTTGATGCACAGAATGAAGTAGCAGACCGCTCGGGCAGTTCGTCCGTTTCCATTGACGAACGGGTGGATCCGATTGATTCCCCACAAAGCATGAGCCGCCAACTCAACGGCACTCCTTCGCTCCCATTGATGGTTTATGTCATTGACGAGATCATCCATTCGGCTTTGGACCTCGTATGGAGGCGGAAACGTCAGTTCGGGTCTACTTTTGAGTCGCACTTCACTCGGCCGATATTCGCCAGCGGTGTCATGCAGTCCAATAATCGCGTGGTAATTCAGTGCCTTGATGATGGCCGTTGAAAGAAACGGCTGGTTGACGGCGATGGCGGTTTCGATGATGGAATCCAGGAAGCTGTAGTATCGTTCTGCATTGGATTCTGTCAACGCTTGGTAGACCGGATCATTCTCGTTCTCGCCAACCAGCCTGTGGACATTCACGGTTTCAGTAGCCTTTCTCCTGAAGGCGTTTCCGAATCTCATCCTTTCGGGATGAGTCGCCCCCTACAGCTCCCATGATCAATGACACCCTTTGTTCGAGTCTTTCCTCCTTCGTCATGGAGCGTTTGCCCGCCTCCCGGAGAACCTCATCGGTAACAATGGTGTCCTCTATGCTGCCCTCGTGTTGCATGGTCACTTTCCTCTCTCCGTGTGCTGCTCGGCAGTCGAAGTAGACTACCATCCTTGTGCGTCATCATGCGGTCAATTCTTCGTATGTGATCCTCTGCCGGAAAGCGAGCTTGGCGAACGAGGCGAGCCGATCCAACGTGTGAATCTTGACGTTGCCCTGATTCAGCCGGAACGTCGCCTCGTTGACGTAGCGGTGCAGATGCTTGACCGACGCCTTGTGCCACGTTCCGTACAGGCCGCGCTTGAGAACGGCCCACATGGATTCCGCACTGTTGATGTGGATGTCGTTCGCGCCGACGTACTGGCCCGCGCTGTGATTGACCGAGCCGCGCTCGTAGGCGGCTTCCAGCCCGTTGTAGCCCTTGTGCTCGTCGGTGTAGACCTTGCTTCCGGGCACGACGTGCTTGACGATTTCGCGGTGCAGGACTTCCGCGCTCCGGCCTTCGATCGGCATGGCGATGGAATGTCCTTCGCGCTGCCTCATGCCCAAGACGGCCTGTTTGCCGACCGCCCCGCGTCCCGCGTTCAGCTTCTTGTCGGCGTGCTTGTTCTTCTCTTTTCCGCCGATGTAGGTTTCGTCGACTTCGATGATCCCGTCGAGTTTGTCGATGTCGCCTCCGCAGGCTTCGCGCAAGCGGCCCAGAATGAACCATGCCGTTTTCTGCGTGACCCCGATCTCTTTCGAGAGTTGCAGGCTGGATATGCCCTTGCGGGCCGTGACGACGATGTACATGGCCATGAGCCACTTGTCGAGGGGAACGTGCGACCGACCGAAGATCGTCTCGGTTCGCACGGTGAATTCCTGTTTGCAATGTCCGCAGCGGTAGTAGCCGGTGCGCTTGCCGGTTCTCGCTCCGATGCGATCCGTCGCGCCGCAGTGCGGGCAGAAGATGTGCTCGTTGCCGTCTCCCCATCGCATCCGCTCAAAGTAGAGCCTGGCGCATTCCGCGTCGGGAAACATCTTCAGAAGCTCGTAGGTGCTGATTGTTACGCGATCGTCCATTGATCCTCAAGCCGTTGAATTCCCAATGGTTTAATTGTCTCACCTGCGCCCTTGGGAGTCAAGTATATAATTCCCCAAACGCTCCCTCGGTCGTGAACTCCGAACCGTTGACGGCTTCGTGGGCGTCGGCATCGCTAGAGATGGCATCCGGCTCTATGCCAGCGCCGAAACGGCACCTGTCGTCAAAGTCCTTCGCGACAAGTGGGGCAACCGCTACAAGGGTTTCGCCGTCTCAGTGGTCCTCAGCGATGGTTTCGAGGCCCAGTCGCGGGCATCCTGACTCCCATTCTACCCGCTGACTTCTACATCCGACCCGGCGGGTTCCCAACGTACTGGCGTTGACCCAGAGAAACGGTTCCCCCGGACGCCTCTCTTGGGGAAGGGCGACCCCCTCCGGGGCCGGGCTGTCGTGCTTCGCACCGAGTCCCGGAGTACCGGGTCTCGGCCCTTCGGGCTTCCATCCCTGTCGCGGAGGCCGCCCAAGGACGCCTCATACGCTCAAACAGCTCCGCCCAACCGCCGCTTCGGGTTCTCCATAGTGGCGCTGGTGGGCGACCGCAGGATGTTGACCGAGGCGCGCATCCGCGAGGACGTGAGGCCCGCGGGGCTGGGCTGGATCAGCGCACTGCGGGGTCCGGCGGTGCTCTCGCTGGTGGAGTCCGGTGCGTGCAGATGTCGCTGTTCGACGAGACCGACCGGGTGGAGGTGCGAAGCGACGCCTATCCGAGCGGGTGCCTCAAGAAACACCGTCGCTGCGAGAGGCAGGCCGTCCATCAGCGAAATGGGGAAACCGTCGGGATAATTGAACAGGTCCGTCCACAAGGATGGCCAGGGCCGCCCGCGGTCAACGAGGGCCTGCCACGCCAGCCGGTAGTCCAGGGCATCGTTCGGAAACACAAAGTTGTGGAAGCGGGCGGCGTTGCCCATGAGAAAAGCTGGCGGATAGATGACGAGAGCCAGCACAAGTCCAAGGAGCGCGGACAGCCCGATGGAGAGCGCTGCGGGTTCCGGGAACCGCTGCCGGCTGGGATGCAAAGAGGAGTCAACTTCAATTTCTCGGCGGAGCTTTCTTCGGGTTATCGCGCGGCACGCGGCCTACTTGTGAAATCGGGCCGTACGTGCAAGAACTCGCCGTCGGCCGGCGGTCCATCGTCGGGAAAGGCCCTCCAACTCTTTCGGGAGGACCGCATGACAAGCGCGTCGCTTTCCTTGCGCACGATGGCGTTGTCCACGCCCTCGAACCGGAATGACTTTGAGCATGCGAACGGCCTGACCGCAATCGTTCATGAAAATCTTGGCAACTATCACCCTGGTGCGACTCTCCGTCGGGTCTGAGTGTCGTGGGCATATTACGGATTTCGCAGCGGAGTTCTTTCTCACAGGCTTGCCCGCGCCGGCCGCATGCTGACCGTCCCTGCCCTGTACAGCGCCCGCCAGCGTGGATGTATGATTGGGTCATGTCTGATGTCACCGCATTCGATACCCGCCGCTTCGTCAAGCGACTGACGGAGAGCGGCTTCACCGAGCGGCAGGCCGAGACGCTGGCCGAGGAACATGTCGTTCTGCTCAACGCCAATCTTGCGACCAATTCCGACGTCGCGGCAATCGATGAGCCCATCGCCCAGGTCTTGGCTGCCTTGGAAACTCTGCGGCAAGAAACCGTGGCGGGAATCGCCCACCTCAATGCGCGCATCGAGGCGGCAAAGTCCGACTTGGTGAAATGGCTGGTCGGTGCGCTGATCGCCCAGGGCGGACTGGTCGTCGCCCTGGTCAAACTCCTGTGAGATCGCCGCGCCCATCCTTGCGCCAAAACATATGACTGCTGATTCACACCCGCTTCAGCAGAGCGGCCTCATGAACGTACCATAACCTGCGACCTCTCCGCCTGCCCGCTACCCGAAGCCCTGCCTGCGAAGCTCCGCGACGGACGTCGCGTTCGACATCCGGATAGCGTACGCATTGGCGCGAAAACAGCAGATCATGAGCACGGTTTGCCCGCGCCGCTCAGCGCGGTTCCCGGACCATGACAACGGGATGGAGGGATGCTCCTTGCGGGCCGGCCCAATTGGAGCGGGCCGCTCCAATTGGCGCTTGCCGCTCGATGCGACCATCGGGGCGTAGCGCGTTGTCGGAAAAACGTCAGCCAATTCCCGCGGGCGGGCCGCATGACAAGCGTGTGCGGGACCTCGTCGGAAGCAGAACCCCCGCCCGATGGCGGTCAATCAGTTGTCGGTGCCCACCATTTCGCCGTGCTGGGTGTAGTCGAGCCCTTCCGTCTCCTGTTCTTCGGTTACGCGAAGGCTGGTGAAGAACTTTATGCCGTACAGGATGACGATGGTGCCGAGCGCGCTCCAGGCGCCCACGACCAATACGCCCTCGAACTGGATCCAGACCTGCCATACGTTGCCGTCCACGGCGCCGGGGGCGTTGCCGATTTCTTCGAGAGCGAATACCCCGGTCAATATGGCGCCGAGGAATCCGCCGACGCCATGGATGCCGAACACGTCGAGCGCGTCATCGTAGCCGAGGCTGTATTTCAGCCAGGCACAGGCCCAGCAGCAGCTGAATCCGGCGAATACGCCGATGGCGAGCGCTCCCGCGGGAGACACGTAGCCGGCGGCCGGCGTGATTGCGACTAGTCCCGCCACCGCTCCGGATACGAGGCCCAGGATGCTCGGCTTCTTGAGTATCCACCACTCGTAGAGCATCCAGGTGATCCCGCCGCCGGCGGCGGATATCTGTGTGACGAGCATGGCCAGCGCGGCGTTGCGGCTCGCCCCCAACGCGGAACCCGCGCTGAATCCAAACCAGCCGATCCATAGCAGCGAGACGCCGATGACGCTGAAGAGCGGATTGTGGGGCGCCATGTCTTCGGCGCCGTATCCCTTGCGCTTGCCGACGACCAGACAGGCAACCAGGCCGGCCACGCCCGCATTGATGTGCACGATGGTGCCGCCGGCGAAATCCAGAACGCCTTCTTCCTTGAGGAAACCCCCGCCCCAGATCCAGTGCACGACGGGCGCATACACGATGATGGACCACAGCGCGATGAACCACAGCATGACGGAGAACTTGATCCGGTCTGCGACGGCGCCGGTAATGAGCGCTGCCGTGACTACGCCAAACCCCAGTTGGAATACGACGTACAACGCCTCGGGGAAAGAGCCTCGAAGCTGGTCCAGATCCAGGTTGGCGAGAAGCAGTAGATCCAGGTTGCCGATGTACTCGTTGTCGCCGGAAAAAGCGAGACTGTAACCGACGATCATCCACACCACGGACACGAGGCAGCAAATTGCGAAACATTGACCCGCGATGGACAGCATGTTCTTGCGCCGAACCATGCCGCCGTAGAACATGGCGATACCGGGAACGGTCATCATGAGTCCAAGCACGGTCGCCATCAACATCCATGCGGTATTGCCGGTGTCGTGACCTGGCGACATTTCGGCCGCCAGCAGCGAGGTGGGAGCGAAGAGCAGGCACAGTGTCAGGATCGCGACGCCCATCGGCTTGCAACGTGTGCGTTTCATTGAATTCTGCTTCCTTGGCTGATCCGATTGGGGACGATTGGTGGAATACGGCTGATCGCGTGTGCGATCTTCGACTATGCGCGGCGCACGCGCAATCGTGCTATGAGCGTCTCCTTCTGCTCGTTTTCTTGTCCTCATCGGCCCGTTTGAAGAACATCCGCGCGCGCGGTCCTGCCGGAACGGCGCTCGGAGTGCTCGTCTCGGTCTCGGAATCTCCCATGGCCGCGCCCCTGTAATAGCGCTGTGACTCCGAGTCCGCCTCTTCCTTGGCCTGCGCCGCCGCCCGGGGCGCCTCGACAGGAAGCTCGGGCGACTCGGACGGACGCGGGCCGGGCTCCTCTGGCGCGGTCTCCGGGGCGGGGGCGCGCACGGGTCTCGTTTCGGGCGTGACGGAAGTCCGCGCAAGCGTTTCCGCGAGCGGTTCCGGCCGCGGTTCGATCCGGGCGCCCCGGGCTACAAGGTCGCCGTCGTGCCGGGGTTCCGGCTGCCGCGTCTGCCATTGCGAATTGGATGATCGTTCGAGCGCTTCGGCGCGAGGCTGGACGGTCGGATCGACTGCGGGAGGGGCTGCGCGCGCGGGCATCTCGCCCAGACGTCTGACCGCATCGTGAACTGCCAACAGTCCCATGCCGAGACTGACGTTCTTGTCCGTCACGAGTATGAAGATCACCTGATCCCAGCCAGGTACCGAGGACATGAACTGGTAGGTGTTGCTCGTTGTCAACTGGACTTCATGTACGAACCCGTTGGCCGCCGAGTGGTCCCTCGACAACGAATGCTCGAATTTCCGAACCAGCTTGCCGCGAAACAGGTCGATCCCGACATTCGACACCAAGGCGACCGTGTTCTCGTCCATGACCGTTCCGGGGCGGCATTCGGCCGCCAGCGGCAGGCCGGTTCCAATGTCGGTGAGGACGCATCCCAAGGAACCATCGATATCGTCCATGACGTCTCGGCAAACGATTTGCAGATCCATCTCAGTCTCCCCGGCACCGCAGAGCCATGGCGGCGCCCGCAATTTCAGCCGTCGGATAATGCATCGTTGACTGACTATTCGCAAGCTGCTTTGTCAATTCGCAAGCTGCTTGAATCTGCGGGTTTTCGACTCCCTGTTTCGACCCCCTTCCCCCTTTTTACCAGTTGCTGGGGGTCGGACTGCTTCTGGTGGCCGTCGTCCGCCGTGCCTTCGCCTGGATCCGCAACGAACCAGAAAGAAACGATGAGTGATTCACCTGCCCGAGAGTGTCGGTGAACATCAAGTCCATGCGCATCCGATCATGCCGCAGCTTTGCGAGCGGGTTTCGGTGGAGGCCGCCGAGCGATACAGACGCTGAAGGCGCATGAGAGGCGGGCGCCGGGATCCGAATCAGGGCCTCAGTCGTACTGGAACTGAAACTTGGTGACTCGCTCTTGCCGTTTGGAGCACGCGGCCTCGTCCTCGAATTCGTAGACCCAGTTTCTGACCACCTGTTTTGCGGTCTGGGCGAAAAGGTCGTAAGACCGGGGCCGCTCGACGCTTGACTCGTCGCCGACCACCTCGATCTCGTCGTCAATGGTGGCACCCTCTTGGTCAAGCATGTAGCGAACCGTGATCGTGGCCGATCCGTAGTTCATCCGGCGGCGCCCCGGATATATGTCCGTAGCGGCATCGGAAAGGAATCTCGGGAGCAGCGTCGCATTGCACGGGGGCAAGGCCGCGGCGGGCAACCGATCCGATGCCAGCGCCAGTTGCCCATCGGCTTCGGACCGGCCGGCGGACACGGGTTCCGCAGGTTCGACCGACTCGGAATCTGTTTGTTGACCCGCGCCCGCATTCCCTTCATCGGTCTCTATGGTGGTCTGCCCGATCGCGATGGTGATTCCTTCGATTGTCTCGATCGCTGTCTGTCGTTCGGCAACTTGCGGCGTTGCTTCGGCCTCTGCCGCTTCCCGTGTTCCAGCCTCGTCGGTCTCCGCCGGCCGCGCCGCCAGTTCTTCGCCCTGGTCCGCGAGCGATTGCTGTCGACTGCGCGGTTCCTCCGCGCGCTGGGGTCGCGCTTTGGGGGGAACGGTTGTCCGCGCCCGATCATCCGCGACGTTCTGCCTCTCTGTGTTGTTCCGCTCGGCCAGTTCTTCGCCTTGGTCCGCGAGCGATTGCTGTTGGCTGCGCGGTTCCGCCGCGCCCTGGGGTCGCGCCTTGGGCGGAGCGGTCATGCGCGCCCGCTCCTCGGCTACTCTCTGCCATTCCGCATCCAGCTCCTCCCGAGCCTTGCGAACTTCGGCGAGCATCCGGGCCGCTTCCCGACGTTCCTGTTCTATTAGCTCGCGCTCCTGCGCGGCGATTTCTTCGGGCGTCAGCCTGTCCATCAGGGGTTCTGCCGCGTAGGCGGGCAACGGTGATTGTTCGTGGAAGGTCAACCGCGCGTTGTCGAAATACGCTTCCCAGAATGCCTGGTGCGCGCGCTTGGGACGGGGATGATCGGTCCGATCGACTAGCGGCATGTAGTCGATATGCACCGTCAGGTCGGACACGGGCGGTCGCCTGCCCATGCGCGCCGTGAGAGCATCACGGGTCTGATCGAAATCCTCGGAGTTCCAGTCGGTCCATTCGAGGTCCAGATGCGAATACCAGTGGGAGTGCTGCATCATGTCGGAGAACAGGTGGATCTTCCGGGGACCGGAGCCACTGGACAATTCGATGACAGTGTCCTCCAGGGCTTCGATGAGGTAGGAGTTGGTCAGTGGCGTCGAAGGCTGATTCCTTGCCAGCGCGATGACCCGGTTCTGCAACGATTGGCGGCGGTCGCAGAAGCGGCCCGCAGCTTCGCGCAAGGATGCGGGAAGCTGCGCTGGAAGGTCGTCGCAGTCCCGCAGGCTGTCCCTCTGGTCCTTTGCGGTCCCGATCTGCAGATCGGCATTGGCATAAGGCTTGCAGAGCCGGTCGATTGACAAGCGGGGCGCCTGCGAGTCGGGCGATAGGGCGAATACGCGCAATTCCGCGTTGGTGCCCATGCCCAGGCTCACTTCGCGGAGCACTTCGCCCAGCAATGACCGGTGCGATTGGTCCAGCGGCTTGCGCAGATCGAGCAGGAACACGGTTTGCGCATTGGACTCGTCCGAGTCGAGTGCGCACAGGTCCTGATCCAACTCTTGGCTGGAACCGGGTCTGCTCGAAACTATGAGCACACCGATCAAGGCGACCGCCACCAGAAGCGGTGGAAGCAATAGCGCAAGGTGCCGCTTCTTGACGGTTGGCTTTCTCGGACCGAGGGATTCTGCCAATGGATTGTCCTGTTGCCCCGCCGAATCATAAGCGTTCGTTGCCTTTTGGCAAAACTAACTGACTGACTGATGCCGCAAGCCGGGATGGCGATGTCAATCCCCGGCGCTGGTCCGCTCCCCCGGTCGATCGTCGGGGCGATTACGTCTTCGGCAGCGTCACCCCGCGCTGTCTCTGGTACTTGCCGCCCCGGTCCCTGTAGCTCGTCTCGCACTCCTCGTCCGACTGAAAGAACAGCAGTTGCGCGACTCCCTCGTTCGCATAGATCTTGGCGGGAAGATTGGTCGTGTTGGAAAACTCGAGTGTTACATGCCCTTCCCATTCGGGTTCGAGCGGCGTCACGTTGACAATGATCCCGCAGCGCGCGTACGTCGACTTGCCCACGCACAGGGTCAGGACATCCCTCGGAATGCGGAAGTACTCGACGGTGCTGGCGAGCGCAAAAGAGTTGGGCGGCACGATGCAGCTATCGCCGCTCACGTCCACGAAACTGCGCTCGTCGAACGCCTTGGGATCCACCGTCGCGGAGAAGATGTTCGTGAACACCTTGAACGCGGGTGCGCAGCGGACGTCGTAGCCGTAGCTGGAAGTGCCGTAGGAGATGACTCCGACACCGTCGCCGCGGCGCACCTGGCGCGGCTCGAACGGCTCGATCATGCGGTGTTCCCGGGCCATGTCGCGAATCCAGCGATCAGACTTGATGCTCATGCATCGTCCATTCTTATGGCGGTTGGCGGAGCCTGGGACGCCACGGCGCGCCACAGCGAGGCCGCGGCGCGGCGCGCGCAATCGATGTAGATCCGGGCGGCATCGCTGTCAGGGTCGGAGGCGACGGTCGGCCGGCCGCCATCCGCCTGTTCGCGTATCCGGGATGTGAGGGGCAGCGCTCCGAGGAGTTCGACGCCGTATTCTTCCGCCACGCGCGCGCCGCCGCCGGCACCGAACAGATGGTGACTCTGCCCGCACCCGTCGCAGACGAAATAGCTCATGTTCTCCACTATCCCGAGGATGGGAATATTGACCTTGGAGAACATCTCGATCCCCTTCCTGGCGTCCGCCAGCGCGATGTCCTGGGGAGTGGTGACGATGATGGCTCCGCCGACCGGAACGCTTTGCGACAGGGTGAGCTGAACGTCGCCCGTGCCGGGAGGCATGTCGACGACAAGGTAGTCGAGGTCGCCCCACGCCGACTGGTCGAGAAGCTGTCTCAGGGCGCCTGAAACCATCGGGCCGCGCCACACCATCGGCGTCCTGTCCGAGACCAGCATGCTCATCGACATCGCCTCGATGCCGTGGGCTTTGATCGGAACAAAGAACTTATCATCCCGCACCTCTGGCCGACGTCCTTCGGCGACGCCGAGCATGATGCCCTGGCTCGGGCCATAGATGTCGGCATCGAGAATGCCGCACCTTGCGCCGAGGCGGTCCAGGGCGAGGGCGAGGTTGACCGCGGTGGTGGATTTTCCCACGCCGCCCTTCCCGGAGGCGACGGCGATGATGTTCTTTACGCCGGGGATGCCCCGCGCCCGCGGCGCGCGGAACTCGAGGTCGAGGGTGGTGTCTTCGCCGACCCAGTCCGAGACGGCGCGCTGGTAGTCTCTTTCCACGCCGTTTACCGGGTAGCCGAGACGCACCTCGGCATGCGGCTTGCCGTCGAGGTCGGCGTTGCGCCGCACCGCGCCCAGCTCACCCCAGGTCGCGGAGAGAATCGGATCCGGGAATGCCGTCAGGGACCGTCCTTTCGCCGCCATTTTCCGCGTCCCGCGCCCTGTCGGCTCCGATAAAGAGGGGCGATTATAGGGTATATTGCCCACCGCACCCGCACCCTCGAATGTGCCATCGACTGGAAGCTTCCACCATGAAAAAGCGCGCCCGCCAACATAGCGGCCAGTGCGAGCGCCCGGCGTCGCGAGGATGGCCATGGGGGTAATGGCTCGGGGTCGGCGACGGATTCTCGTTACCAGCGCTTTGCCGTACTCGAACGGTCCGATTCACCTCGGTCACCTGCTCGAGAACATCCAGACCGACATCTGGGTGCGGTTCCAGCGTCTGGTGGGCAATCAGTGCGTCTACGTGTGTGCCGAAGATGCGCACGGCACGGCGACCATGCTCAAGGCGGAGGAAGAGGGCATGACGCCCGAGGAGTGGGGCGAAGCGATGCGCGCCTCGCACGCGTCGGATTTCGCCCGCTTCCACATAGCGCACGACAACTTCCACAGCACGCATTCAGAAGAGAACCGGCGCTACTCGGAGCTCATATTCCAGCGGCTCCAGGACAAGGGCCATGTCTTCACGGAGGAAGTGGAGCAGCTCTACGACCCCGAGGAGGGACTGTTTCTTGCCGACCGCTACGTGCGTGGCGGCTGCCCCAGGTGCGGAGCAGAGGACCAGCCGGGCGACAACTGCGACGTGTGCGGCGCGACCTACGACGCCACGGCGCTTTCCGAGCCGCGCTCCGTCCTCTCCGGGGCCGCGCCCGTCCTCAGGGCGTCCATGCACTACTTCGTCGACCTGGCCAAATCCGAGGACTTCCTCAAATCCTGGACCCGAGGCGGGACGGTGCAGCCGGAGGTCGCCAACAAGCTTGCCGAGTGGCTCAACGAGGGTCTGAAGCCCTGGGACGTCAGCCGGGACGCGCCGTATTTCGGCTTCGAGATTCCCGGCGCCGAGGGCAAGTACTTCTACGTATGGGTCGATGCCCCCATCGGCTACATGGCGAGCTTCAAGGACTACTGCTCCCGGTCGGGCGTCGACTTCGACGAGTTCTGGCGTCCCGACTCCGAGTGCGAAGTGCACCACTTCATCGGCAAGGACATTATCAATTTCCACGCCCTGTTCTGGCCCGCAGTCCTTTCGGCGGCGGATTTCCGCACGCCGACGCGAGTGCACACCCACGGCTACATCACGGTGGGGGGCGTGAAGATGTCGAAGTCGCGCGGCACCTTCATCAACGCCTCGACATACCTCGACCATCTCGATCCCGAGTATCTGCGGTACTACTTCGCGACCAAGCTGTCGCCGAATACGGACGACATCGACATCAATTTCGACGACTTCGTCCAGCGGGTGAATTCGGACCTGGTCGGCAAGATCGTCAACATCGCGTCCCGGTGCGCGGGATTCCTGCACAGGCACTTCGACTCGACGCTGGCGCCGACGCTCCACGATGCGAAGTTGTGGGAGGATGTTTCCGGCGCGCGGGAGCGGCTGGCGGACCTCTATGACACGGGTACGGTCAGCCGAGCGGTGCGGGAGATCACCGCGCTGGCCGACCTGGCGAATCGCTATATCGACGGCCATGCCCCCTGGCGCCTCATCAAGGAGGCGGACCGGGCCGGCGACGTGCGGGACATCTGCTCCATGGGAATCAACCTGTTTCGTGTCATCGCGCTCTATCTGAAGCCGATCCTGCCGGCCTTCGCGGAGAGAGCCGAGGCATTCCTCGGCGTGCCGCCGATGACCTGGGAGGACGCGGCGAGGCCCCTGGTCGATCACCGCATCGGCAGGTTCAGGCCCCTGATCCAGCGAATGGAGAGAAAGGCCGTCGATCGCATGGTGGAAGCTTCGAAGGAGCATGAGCCGGCTCCGGTGGAGAGTGCCGCCGACGAGGCTTGCATCAGTATCGAGGACTTTTCCAGGGTCGATCTGCGCGTCGCGCGCATCGTGGAGGCGCAGCCGGTGGACGGCGCGGACAGGCTTCTGAAACTGACGCTCGACGTGGGCGATCATCGCCGGGAGGTCTTTTCCGGCATCAAGGAGGCGTACGATCCGGCCGCGCTCGTCGGTCGCCACGCCATCGTCGTTGCGAACCTCGCGCCGCGCAGGATGCGTTTCGGCACGTCGGAAGGCATGGTTCTGGCGGCAGGTCCCGGTGGCAGCCGGATATTCCTCGTAACGCCGGATGAGGGCGCCGCGCCGGGGATGGAGGTTCGCTAACTGAGCGAGCTGCTGCTTCTGCTCGTCACGGCCGCGCTGGTCAACAATTTCGTGCTGGTCCAGTTCCTCGGACTGTGCCCGTTCATGGGGGTGTCCAACCGGTTCGACACGGCCTTGCCCATGAGTCTCGCCACGGCATTCGTGCTCACCGTGTCGAGCCTGGCCGCGTTCGCGATGCACCATTACCTGCTGGTGCCGCTGGATCTGGGCTACCTCAGGATCGTCGCCTTCATCGTCGCCATCGCCGGGGTCGTGCAGTTCACCGAAGTTTTCGTCAAGAGCGTGAGCCCGGTATTGCACCAGGTGCTTGGCATCTATTTGCCGCTGATCACCTCGAATTGCGCGGTGCTCGGCGTGGCCCTGATCGTGACCGATAGCGGCGCGGGCCTGCTGCAGACCATCGCTGTGGCGCTTGGCGCGGCTTTTGGGTTTTCCATCGTGATCGTCTGTTTCGCCGCCTTGCGCGAGCGCTTCGAAACCGAGGCGATCGCGCCCGCATTGCGGGGGACACCGGCGGCACTGATTACCGTCGGCATCATGTCGCTTGCCTTTTGCGGCCTGCGGGGGATCGGCCAATGATCCCGGCCATGCTGGTTCTCGGCCTGCTCGGGCTGGCGGTCGGCGCCGCCCTCGGGTTTGTGCGCGAGCGCTTTGCCCAGGACGCGGATAGCCTGACTTCGGCCATCGATGCGCTGTTGCCGCAGACCCAATGCGCGCAATGCGGCTATCCCGGGTGCCGGCCCTATGCGGAAGCGATCGCTTCCGGCGCGCCGCTCGATCTCTGCCCGCCGGGGGGTCAGGCGACCGCCGAGGCGATCGCCAGCCTCCTCGGACGGGAGGCGGAGCGACCTGCGGTCATGACGCCCGCCGACTGCGTGGCCGTGATCGACGAGGCGGCCTGCATCGGCTGCGCGCGCTGTCTCGATGCCTGTCCGGTGGACGCCATCGTCGGCGCGAACAAGTACGTGCATACGGTAATGGAGGGGCGATGCACCGGATGCGAACTGTGTCTCCCTCCGTGTCCGGTCGATTGCATCGCGCTTGAGCCGGTCGAAGAGCGGGCCCTGAAATGGACGCGGCCGTGAAGCGGTTCCCCCTGCCTTCCGTGTTGCGATACCCGTTGCTCACGCGTAGCGGCCGGTACGAACCGAGAGTGGCTGCGGGCACGCGGGTCCGAAGGGGGGACGTGCTTGCCATTGGTCGATGGAGTCCGCCCGTGGGCTATCTGCATGCGGCCACGTCAGGTGTGGTTGAGATGGAGGCGACAGCGATGCTGCTGCATCCCGACGGTCGTGATGATGCCGCGCCGCCGCTGACCGCGAAGGATCTCGTGGAGAGGGTGCGCGATGCGGGTATCGTCGGGTTGGGCGGCGCGGGTTATCCCACCTGGCTCAAGCTCCAACAGGCCAGGAACGGGGATGCCGGGACCCTCATGGTGAATGCCGTCGAGTGCGAGCCCGGCGTCTCGGCGGACGCGGCCCTCCTGCGCGACCATGCCGAGGAGGTGTCGTCGGGCATCGAAGCCCTGGCGAACTGCATCGGGAACCCGACAACGGTCATCGCCCTCGGCGAGGGGATGGATGAGGTTCCGGGCGTCGAAGCGGTGCGGGTGACAGGACCCTATCCCTCCGGCTCGGAACGGTCGCTGCTAGCGCGGGTGCTGGGCGTGGACCTGGGGAAACGGATTCCCGCGGATGTG
Organism: Pseudomonadales bacterium; assembly: GCA_963668365.1. Lineage (GTDB taxonomy): Bacteria > Pseudomonadota > Gammaproteobacteria > Pseudomonadales > Azotimanducaceae > VXNE01. The sequence continues at coordinate 248,582 of OY764266.1, read as the reverse complement.
GGCGCAGTGGTATTCAACGTCGCCACGGTATTCGCCGTTCACCGCGCATGGCGCCGCGGGGAGCGCCTGGTCGAACGCGTTGTCACCGTAAACGAGGAAAACGCTTGGCTGCCTATCGGCCATCCTGTCGAGGAACTGCCGTTGTCCGAGGGCCAGGTAATCGTGGGCGGTCCGGTCACTGGCTGGATCGCGGCGGAAGGCGAGGCCGTCACAAAGACCACCCGCGCCGTCACCGTGAGCAGACCGCGGGTGGCGAGTCCGTGTATCCGATGCGGCTGGTGCGCCCGCGCCTGTCCCGAGGGTCTGCTGCCGCAGGAACTGTTCCGTCACATCAACGCCGGGCACTGGTCCGAGGCTCAGGGACGCAGGCTCGCCGACTGTGTCGAATGCGGCGCCTGCGACATGGCTTGCCCGAGCGGCTTGCCGCTGCTTGCGACATTCCGGTTCGGCAAGTCGGAACTTCGTGAGCAGGAACGCCGCGCGCGCAGCGCCGCGCTGGCGAAGGCCCGGTTCACGGCTCGCGCCGCGCGCCTGGAACAACAGCGCGTGGAACAGCAGAAGGAACGCGAGGCCCGCATGGCTTCCCGCCGCAAATGGATGCATCCAAACTAGTGTCGTGCGGGACACGACACTAAGTACGCGGGCGATCATGCTGCGCACCGGCGCGGCGCTCGTCCCGGCGCTTTTGGCTGCGACGTACTGTTTCGGCTACGGCGTAGTCGTCAACCTGGCGGTCACCGCGGGCGCGGGGGTCGCCATGGAGGCGGGCTGGGTCTGGGCCCGCTTTCGCAAACTCGAAGCGGTCAAGGATGCCAGTACGCCGGTGACCTGCGCGCTGATCGCAATCGCGGTTCCCCCCGCATTGCATCCAGGCATCCTTGTGTTTGCGGCGGGCATGGCGGTGATCCTCGCCAAACAGCTCTACGGCGGCATCGGAAAGAACGTCTTCAACCCCGCGATGGTCGGATACGCCGCCGCTCTGGTCGCGTTTCCGGCGCACTTCGCGGACTGGGACGCGCTCACGGGGGCCACGGCGCTGGACGTATTCGGCTTCCGGGGAGGCGCCACCGCGGACGAGGTATGGCGGCAGCCCGCGTTCGGAATCGTCGGCGCGCGCGGCTTCGAGATCGTCAATGCCGCCGCGCTTGCGGGTGGACTCTATCTCTGCGCGACCCGGATCGCGAACTGGCGAATGCCCGTCGCGGTGCTCGGCGCGCTCGGCGCATGCGCCGCGATCGGATACGACAACGGCAGTTCCGCGAGCCTCGGTTCTCCGCTGTTCCACTGGTTTTCCGGCGGCACGATGATCGCGGCTTTCTTCATCGCGACGGATCCGGTGACCGCGCCGTCGTCGTCGAGTGCGCAATGGATCTTCGGCATTGCGATCGGGGTGCTCATCTATTGCATTCGCAGCTTTGGCGGCTACCCCGATGGCATCGCTTTCGCGGTGCTGCTCGCCAATCTGGCGGCGCCCGCCCTGGACAAGATGATGTTGCGACCATGACTTCGGGGACAACGATGCGCGCCGCGTTCTTCCTCGGCCTCCTGATGGCCATCGCAGGGGCGTTGCTTGCCGGCATTGACGCGATCACGGAACAGCGCATCGAGTCCAACGAACGGCAGCGACGGCAGGCGACACTGAAGGAAATCACGGGACTCGACATCGAGATGCCCGGACACGCCGACGTCGCTGCATGCGATCGCGACCTCGTGGCCCTTGCCATCGCGGAGCGGGGCTACGGAGGTTCGATGGATGTGGTCGTCGCCTTCCAGGGCGGTCGGCTGTCGGGCGTGCGGGTGACGCGCCATTCGGAAACCCCGGGTTTTGCGGACATCCTCGACCCGATGGACTGGATCGGACGCCTCGACGGCGACGGTGGCGTGGATGCCGTCACCGGTGCAACCGTCACATCCGGCGCGGTGCTGCGCGCCCGGGATGCGGCCCTTGCGCGCTGGGCCGCCGAAAGCTGGTGTTCCAATGAGTGAAGTGCCCCGCCGCCGCGTCTTTTCCATGGCAGCGAAGCCGCCTCCAAGAGGCGGGCACAAATAAATGGGGCGCGCTGAATCTTCCCTACGCTCGCTCGTATGCCTGCAAGAATTCGGCCCGGGTCACTCCCGACTGATTACAGATCGCGCGCAACGTCGACGACTTCAGGTGCGCGTGGTTGGGCAGCGTCAACGGGGTTATGCCGCCGTCGTCGTTTCATCTACGCATGGCAATGTGGCTGCCCTCGCGCACCACCTCAAAACCGATCTCGCCCGGGGCGCGAATCACCGTTCGCCGCGGCGCGTCCTTCGGGAATCGCGCCACAGCCTAGCTGGCCATACTCGCCTCGGCGACGAACGCCTCGACGACCGGCGAGTCGTCGTCCACGAGCGCCTCCACGCCGAACGTCTCGACATGGAACGCGATGGCCGAGCGCACGTCGTCGAGTGCCGCCTGATAGCTGTCGCCCTGGCCGACCACCACGCCCTTCACGCCCAGCGGATAGGCGACGTAGCCGTCGGGGTGCTTTTCCACGATCACTTTTCCACGATCACCTTGATCTGAGTGTCCATCCGTCATTACCATGGCCGAGTACGCTTGCGCGGGGTCTCCGCCCGATATCATCCGCACGTTCAAAGGGCGACCAGCCGCCCCGCGCGAATCGAATCCCCGCCCGACAAACGTAGCGCACGGTTGTTTCGATTTCCACTCGGTGCGTCCCACGACGAATCGCGGCATCCGATGGCAGGCAATGACACCGCATGGCACCCGCTTGCGCGTCCGAGAAGTGAGGTATCTATTGCATTAACAACGAGATTCGCGGACTACTTCAGGCGCAAGCCGTTGCGGAAGCGCCCAATCCATTCAACTTCAAAGGCTATTTCCATAGCAGTGTTCAGAGATGCGGCGTGGCGCCACAATCCGGCGTGGGTCCGGCTTCTCGGACTGTGTCCGCTACTGGCGGTGACGACAACACTCGAGAACGCTTTGGGACTGGCCGCGGCCAGCGCCCTCGTGGTGGTCGGTTCGGCGGTGACGGTGTCCATGATTCGCGCGTTCGTTCCCGCCGAGGTCCGGCTGCCGTTTTTCGTGCTGGTCATCGCGACCTTCACATCGGCGGTGACGATGCTGATACAGGCCTACGCGTTCGATCTCTACGAGCGCGTCGCGCTGTTCGTGCAGATCATCGTCACCAATTGCATGATCCTTGGCCGACTGGAGCAGTTCGCGTCGAAGCAGCCGATCGGACGCGCGCTGGTGGATGCGCTCGGTACGGCGTGCGGCTTTGCCGTCGCCCTGATCGTTCTGGGCGCAGCGCGGGAATTCGCCGCGCTGGCGGTTCCGCTTGCCTCGCTGGCCCCCGGGGCGTTCATCATCGCGGGACTGCTGCTTGCCGCGGGACGCGCGGGCGGAAACCTCGCGAGCCACAGGAGGAGGTTGCATCGCCGAACGGATCAAGTTCATCCTTACGCGGGCACTCCAGACCCTTAAGGCGCGCAACAAATGATTCTGACCACAACGAACACGATCCAGGGCAAGACTATTCGTGACTACAAGGGCATAGTCACGGGCGAGGCCATTGTCGGCGCGAACATCTTCAGGGATTTTTTCGCGGGAGTCCGCGACATCGTGGGCGGACGTTCCGGTGCCTACGAGAAAGAGCTGCAGCGAGCGCGCGAAATCGCCCTGGACGAGATGTCCGAGAGCGCTCGCTCGCAGGGCGCGAACGCCGTCGTGGGCATCGATCTCGACTATGAGGTCGTCGGGAAAGGCGGCAGCATGCTCATGGTGACCGCCTCCGGCACCGCCGTAACGGTCTGACGGGGCCAGTCGAGTAGCCAACGGTCTGCTGATTGAGCCGCATTGTGTCTCCGCCCGCAGGAAACGTCAGCAGAGTAGGCGTACTGGTTGCCGGTATGCACCGCAGCGGCACATCCGCTGTGACAAGGCTTCTTGCCAGCCTGGGTTGCGATCTGCCGAGGACGTTGATGGGGGCGGACTCACACAATGCCATGGGGTACTGGGAGTCCACCGAGGTCGCGGATCTAAACGACGCGATTCTTGATGCTGCCGGCTCCTGCTGGGACGACTGGGAGGCGTTCGATCTCCAGTGGTACGACTCGGCGGTCGCGGGAGATTTTCTCGAAAGGGCACAGGCCGTCCTTACGAACGAATTCGGAGACAGCCGGCTGTTCGTCCTCAAGGATCCTCGAATCTGTCGGCTCCTGGAATTCTGGAAGGTTGCGCTTGACCGAGTCGATGCGGCGCCGGTAGTCGCGCTGCCCATTCGCAATCCGCTCGAGGTGGCAGCGTCACTGCGGGTGCGCGACGAGTTCGATCCTTCGATCGGCGTGCTCATCTGGTTGCGGCATGTCCTTGACGCCGAGGCGGGTTCGCGTGGAATGCGGCGGGCCTTCATTCGGTACGAGGATGTGCTCGAAGATCGGAAGAGTCTCGCCATCAGACTCGGTTCGGAACTCGAAGTGAACTGGCCCGCGCGCTCGACCCTTGACGATTTGGAGATGGAATCTCTGATTTCGTCCTCGATTCGTCATCACATGCGCGACGACGACCGCATTCATGACGATCCGTTGATCTCGCGATGGGTCAAGACAGTTTTCGGGATTCTCGATCGCGGGTCCCGGGCGGACATGCGATCGGCCGATGCCGACACGCTGGACTCGATCAGGTCGGCATTCAACGACTCCGCCCCGAACTTCAGCCGTCCCGTCGCCATCGGCAGGCAGGCGGCGCGGAGAAATCGGCAATACGAAGCGCAGGTCGAAGCGCTTGAGCGGAACTCGAGATTGCTGGAACAGGCCGTGGTCAGCCGGGACGGCCAGATCGCAGACCTTGACGAAGCTGTGCGGAAGCGTGACCAGCGAGTGGCGGATCGTGACAGCCGACTCGCCTCCGTGAGCCTGCTGTTGACCGAACGCGACGGCCAGATCGCAGACCTTGACGAAGCTGTGCGGAAGCGTGACCAGCGAGTGGCGGATCGTGACAGCCGACTCGCCTCCGTGAGCCTGCTGTTGACCGAACGCGACGGCCAGATCGCAGACCTTGACGAAGCTGTGCGGAAGCGTGACCAGCGAGTGGCGGATCGTGACAGCCGACTCGCCTCCGTGAGCCTGCTGTTGACCGAACGCGACGGCCAGATCGCAGACCTTGACGAAGCTGTGCGGAAGCGTGACCAGCGAGTGGCGGATCGTGACAGCCGACTCGCGTCGGTGACCCGGTCGTTGAGCGAACGGGATGCGCAACTCACCGAGCGGGAAGCACAGATCAAATCGCTTGATCGGGCCGTCGTCGAACGGGATAGCCAGATCGAAGCGATATACGGATCAACTTCGTGGCGAGTTACCCGACCCCTACGCGTACTCAAGACTGCCCTGTCGAGATTTCTTCGGGGCACGAAACGACACCTGTCGGCAGCCATCTTCCGCTCCCTTGGCTTCGTTTGGAGGCTGATTCCGCTCGGCGCACTCAGGCAGCAGGTCAAGGGCCCGTTGCTCCGCCTGTTGCCGAGGCGATTCGTGGATCGCCATGCGGGTAGAAGGATGCGGTCTACCCGGCGCTACATTGCGTCGGGAAGGCTGCAACTGGCGGATCGCAACTTTGTCGCCGGAAGCAACCAGGGCGATACGCCAATCCTGTTCGATCCGGAGTACTACCTTGCCGCGAACGAAGACGTACGGAGTAGCGGGGAGGATCCGCTACGGCACTACCTGGCGCACGGTGCGGTCGAAGGCCGGCTTCCGTTCGCTCTCGAACAGGAGGAAATCGATCCTGCCATCGAGGCGCTGCATCGAATCGACCTGCGCCAGGATGATGTGTTCGCGTTCGATGCGGGGTTTTACCGCGACCTCAACCCGGATCTATCTCCATCCACCGACGAGGCGCTTCTCGATCACTACCGCAGTTACGGCCGCGACGAATCCCGCGCCGGTTCGCGCGGAGATTTCGTGCTGGAGCTCTGCGATGACCCTCGGGAGATACCGTTGGATTTCAAGGCATCCGAGTATATTGACCTCTATCCGGACCTGCTTGACTACGCTGGGCGGTCGCCCTTGGCCGCATTGCGTCACTATATGTGCACGGGACGGTGGGAACCCAGGCTGCATACGCGGCGTGTGGATGAGGCAGTAACGGCACCGGATTCGACCTCGCCCGGCATTCCTTGCAAACTGCTGCCGGAAACGCCGCCACTGTGCGTTCTGGCGCACGTTTTCTATCCGGATCTGTGGGATGAACTGGCGGGGTACCTGGCGAACTTGCCGGAGCATGCCTGCGACCTGTACGTCAACCTGGTCGAGACGACCTGCACGCCGGAACTTGAACAGAGTGTTCGAGAGGCTTTTCCCGCGGCGAATGTTGTCGTCAGCCAGAATGTTGGCCGCGACATTGGCGGACACTTTCAGTTGTTGCGGAACATCTCCGCGGAAGACTATCGGTTCTTTTGCCTGGTCCATTCCAAGAAGAGCCCGCACCTGTCCTCCGGAGATGCAATACTCTGGCGCCGGAGGCTGTTGACTCCTCTCCTGGGGACTCGCGCGCTTGCGGCCGAAAACCTGAAATTGATGTTGACCGACGAAACCATCGGTCTGATCGGCGCCCGCCTGTGCCGCGATACGGCGTTGAGAGACAACACGGGGAAGTTCACGGAACTCATGGATATGCTCGACGTGAAGCCCGAGTCGAGAGACGTGGAATTCGTATCGGGTACGATGATGTACCTGCGCCGGGAAGTGCTGCAACGGATATTTGAGACCTGCAAGGATCTGCCTTTCGAAAAGGGGGATGACACGCCGTTGCAATTCCACCTCGATGCCCAGTGGGCACACGCGATCGAACGTGTCATCGGCAACGTGGTTCGGGACATGAACTATCGTTTCGAATGGCGGTAGTCAGTAAGAAGATGCGAACCCGGCAGCCTGAGGTTTCGGATGTGAAGCCGATCGCCCCAGGGAAACCTGGCGATCTGCGTGGTCGTGTCGCCCGGACATGAAAGTTGTGCTGTTGGGGCCGAACGGCCAGCTTGGGTTCGACATTCGGCGTTGCCACGAGCGGTCTGGCGAACCTTTCGATCTGCTGAGCCTGGGTCGGGACGTGCTGGATGTCGCATCGCCGGATGGAGTCGAACGGCAGTTCGAGGACTTTGACTTCGATGCCCTGATCAACTGTACCGGCTATCACAGGACCGATGAGGTCGAAGACAATGCTGCTGTCGCTGTTGCGGTCAATGCCCACGCCGTACAGAGGTTGGCGAGAGTTTGCGAGCGACGCCGGGCGCGCTTCGTCCATGTCAGCACCGATTACGTCTTCGGAGGCGATGCCGGACGCACCGATCCGCTGACGGAGAACGATCCGGTCGCGCCGGTAAACGTCTACGGCGCATCCAAAGCCCTCGGCGAGACGCTGGCGAATCTTGCGCTCGATGATCTTGTGATTGTCCGCGTTGCCTCCCTGTTTGGCGTTGCGGGCGCCAGCGGCAAGGGCGGGAATTTCGTCGAGACCATGATTCGCCTCGGTCGAGAGACGGGCGCGCTTCGCGTCGTCGACGATCAGGTCATGTCACCGACAGCGACGGCGGACGTTGCCCAAGTCGTCCTGCGTATCCTCGTCGAGGATTGCGCCCCGGGCCTGTACCACGTGGTGAATGACGGGGCCGCCAGCTGGTTCGACTTTGCCCGGGAGATCATCGCCCGCGCTCGAATCGACGCGACCGTGACGCCATGCAGCAGCGAAGACTATCCGACGCGAGCCGCGCGTCCTCGATATAGTGTGCTCGACAACACGAAAACGTCGATGGCCCTTGGTCCCTTGCCTCCCTGGCAAATTGCGCTTGACGATTACCTGCGCGCCAAGGGTCATGTTCACTGAGTCGAACGGAGTTCGTTACCGGAATGGCGATTAGAGGCTTCATCGAGAGAATTACGCGCTGGTACATTGCGGGCTGGTGCGTTGACGATGAAGTTGAAGGGCTGATCGAAGTCGAAGTGCGGGTTGAGGGTCTTTCCCTCGGCACCGTCCGGGCCGACATCCCAAGGCGCGATATCGGAAAGTCGCTGAACCGACCGTTGGCCGGATTCCGATTCCCCATATCTCCCGAACTATTCAGGCTGCTGCCGCATCGAGGCCGGGTTGAAGTCGTTACCGCGAGCGGTCGCGCGCTACCGATGCTGAAGGACCGGGATTCCCGCATCGATAATCCGGACGGTCAGGACATCGACAAGCTCGCCGACATGTTGCAAGGCGGACACATAATCAACCCGAAATACGGCCAGATAATCTGGCCCCTCAAGGAAAGGAATCTGGACGATCGCGTATTTCGGGACTTGAAGGAAAGCAACGAGGTATTTGAAGCCCAGTTCTCGAAGAGCCTGTTTATCTGTTACGGAACGCTGCTCGGGTGCATCCGCGACAACGACTTCATTCCGCATGACGATGATGTTGATGTGTGTTTCCTGGCGGACGAACAGGGGTTGGACGCCGCGGTCCGTGAGTTTCGTCGTGTCGTAAAGACGCTGTCCGACGTCGGGCAGAAGGTCCAGGCTGATAGTAGCGCCCAATTCCATTGGGCTCTTCAGGGAACGACCCTTGACGTTTTCATGGCGTGGACGGAAGGCGATCACCTGTACATGTACAACGCCGGAGGCGTTTTTTCGCGCGACCACATCTATCCGCTCGCAAAACGCGAGTTCAAGGGCCACGAAGTGTTGGTTCCCAACGATTCCGAGGCGTTGCTGGAGTTGATCTACGGCCCCGGGTGGCGCATTCCAGACCCGAGCTTTCAATGGCGGGTGACTGCGGAGGTTCGCGCCAAGATGAACGAGCTCAACGCCATCCCCGTCGGGGATGCGTCGATACACAGCCAGGTCAAGGACTACTGGTCGCGTTTCTACGCTTATGCGCACACGACGTTGCCCTCGCCTTTTGCGGCTTCGGTGGCGATCGAGTTGACGGAGCCGGGGTTTGTCGTCGATCTCGGTTGTGGCAATGGTCGGGATTCCATGTTCTTTACCAGATTGGGCCACCGCGTGGTCGGCCTCGATTTTTCCGGCGAGGCTATCGACAACAATCGAAAGCGGGTGCAGGAAAAGAAGTTCGATGATATCGAGTTCAAACACATGGACATTGCCGCACCCAGCGCCCTTGTCGATGTCCTGAATCGAATGGAGGACACCGCTATTCGGGAAGGGGATGCAAGACGTGCTCGGGTCGCGATCTATGCGCGATTCTTTTTTCACGCGATATCCGAAGAAGAAGAAAACCTCGTGCTGGGCGCGCTCAAGCAGTCCCTGCGTGCTGGAGCCAGGTGTTACTTTGAGTTCCGAACGGAAAAAGACGCTGGGGGCGATAAGCGCTTTGGATCACACTACCGCCGGTTCATCAACATCGACAGGTTTGTCGAGAAAGTCACCCGGGGCGGATCATTCGAGTGTCTCTACCGGGTCGAGGGGCAAGGCATGGCGAAGTACCTGGAGGAGGATCCATTCGTCGGTCGTGTCTTCCTCCAGCGCTTGTGAACGTTTCGGGACGCTGCGCGTTCGTGTTGACGGGTCAGCGTTCTCTGGTCGGCGTCATGAGCTGATCACCCGGCGAGTGAGAGTCAGATCCATGCGTTCGAGGGTCCACCTGATCAGGTACAGCGCAAGAGTACTGCCGACGATCACCTTGATGCACCAGGCAAGGTCCGCGTCGGTTTGATAAAGCAGGACGAGTCGGTACTGTTCCAGCATCACTGCCATTGGATTAAGCCTGAAGTACGGTTGCCATTCGACAGGCATGCTGTCGATGGGGAAAAAGAGTCCCGAGCAGAACATCATCAGCGTCAGCCCTGAGCCAACGACGAACCTAAGGTCCCGCAAATAGCAGCACACGATCGCCACGCACGAGGCGACGGCCAGGATGAGCAGAAACTGAGCGAATGCGAGCAGGGGCAGGTACAGCCATGCGGTCGACGGCCCGATCGTGACGCCCATTACCAACAGGACAATCACAAAGACGAAGCCCTGCTTCAGCGTCGCTGATGCGACGCTGACGAGCGGAAACGTCAACTTGGGCAGACGGACGTACGAAATTATGCTTCGCCCGCCAAAAAGGCTGGCCGTCGAATTCCCCACACCGTTCGAAAACCACAGCCACATGGTGACTCCGACCAGAATGAAATAAGTGAAGTTCTCCATGTTTGACGGTCGGATGTAGGTGAAGACGAGATAGAAGACCCCCGTCATGGCCACGGGTTCGAGAAACCACCACAGCCAACCCAGGTAGTACTTGGAGGCCTCACCGATGAGGTTGAAATACGCCCGGTAGATCGCGTAACGCCAGTAACGGTTCTCAATCAGGAACACTTGCTTGCCTCTGAACTTTACGCGGTCATGCTGACCTGGCGTCGTTGTTGAGAGAGTTGGGGCTGTCCGCCCGACACCATTCCAACAGCTTCAGTTGAACTCGTCCGTGACGGGGACGACGCGGAGGCGATCATACCTCGACCGCGTTCAGCCGCTCAAACTGAGAAGCGGTTCGATGCGGAACCTCCGTTTGACCTCCGCTAGAGAGAGTGGACCGAATTAGGTGGCGGATGTATCCTCGAACATGCTTGTCTGCAGCGACATCTCTCGGCCCCATTGGCCGATTGGTCCCCCGGGGGGTTGCATGGCGAGCGCGACGGCGTTCAGGCGTCATGGAAGACGGAGGAGGTCTCATGACCATTGGAAGATCGGTCAGGTTTGCGGCTTTGGCCATGTCGGCATTGCTGACGATACCGGCGCTGGCGGCGACAGCGACGTTCGAGGCGGAGGTCAGGAAAACGCTGACCGTGGCGGACGACCGGTGGGGTGGATGTATGGTCGCGCTCAGCGTGTCGCCGGCCGACGAGGGGCTTGATTGCCCGGCGACGGCCTGGGTGACGTTCAGTTGCTCCGGTGAACACGCGAGCAAGTCGAATGCGCTGCGCATGTACGATTCGGCGCAGTTGGCATTCGTGACGGGTCGAACCGTGAAAGTTCGGGTAGACGACTCGAAGAAGCACAATGGCTACTGCTTCGTGTATCGCATAGACGTAAACGCCCCTGCGGATTGATTGGGTGAACTGGTTGGGGGCGGGAAATGCAACATCCGCCTTCACGGTGACGGTCATCCTCGTTCTGGGCGTGGGGGCGTTGTTGCTGTGGTACTCGCCGGACGACGCGATACCCGAGGGGGCAGAAGAGGTTCCGCCTCCGGGACAATCGGTTGGATTTGGGGAATCGAACCCGCCCGAACCTGCTGTCGTTTCAGCACCACACACGTCCGGTGAACAAGAGATTGGGCCGCCGCCTGTTTCCCTGGAGTCAGACCATGACCAATGGAACGATGGGGATGTGATCGATACAGGCCCGTTCATTGATGCGGATGACGACGCCGGGGATTACTCCTTCTCGCCGGTTTCGGAGGTTGGGGAATACCTCGACCCCGACGCCGAGTGAATTCGTCTCGGTGGCAGGTGACTCGGGTGGCCACCCCGCAGGACTGAGAACGAGCGGGACATGAACAAGCAAAAGAGGCGCGAAATATACCAGCGCCTGCAGGCCGAGAACCCCAAGCCTACTACCGAGCTAAAGTACCAATCTCCGTTCCAGCTTCTTGTCTCCGTCATCCTCTCGGCGCAGGCCACGGACGTGAGCGTGAATCGCGCGACGAAAACACTGTTCGCCGAAGCGGGTACGCCACAAGGGATGCTGGACCTGGGCCTTGAGGGGCTGAAGGAGCACATCAAGTCCATCGGCCTGTTCAACACCAAGGCCGCCAACATCCTGAAGACGTGCGAAACTCTCATCTCGCTTCACGGCGGCGAAGTTCCGCGCGACCGGGTCGCTCTCGAAGCGCTGCCGGGCGTGGGGCGAAAGACAGCCAACGTCGTTCTCAACACGGCCTTCGGCGAACCCGCCATCGCCGTGGACACGCATATCTTTCGTGTTGCCAACCGAACGAAGCTCGCGCCCGGCAAGACGCCGAGGCAGGTTGAGGACAAACTCCTGCGGTTCACGCCGAACGACTTCAAGCGCGACGCCCACCATTGGCTGATCCTGCACGGACGCTATGTCTGTGTGGCGCGCAAGCCGCGCTGCGGCGCGTGCGTCATCGAGGACCTGTGCGAGTACCGGGACAAGACGGACCCCTGACCCGGCCGCGCCTTCCTATTGTTCTCTGCGCGGTACGCCCAGTGCCTCGAGATGATTCACGAGATCGGCCCCGGCGCTGCTCGCATCCACCTCCCGGTCGACCCGGACGATGACCCCTTCCGGGTCGATGAAATAGGTCCACCGTTTCGCGAACCCGCGCTCGCTCAGCACGCCGTACGCCGTCGATACGGTGCGGTCGGCGTCCGACAGGATCGGAAAGCCGGCCCTGTTCTGCTCGGCGAAATCCCTGTTCGTTTCCGGCGCATCGACGCTTGCCATGAAGTACGCGACGTCGAAGGCGGAGATTTCCTCGGCGCTGTCACGCAGCGCCTTGCACTGCATGGTTCAGCCGCCGGTGAAGGCCTTGGGGAAGAACGCGATCACGACATGCCGGCCCCGATAGTCGGCGAGTGCGTGCTCGTTGCCGTCGGAACCCGGCAGGCGAAAGTCGGGGGCCGCATCGCCGACATCCGCGGCGAGGCAGCTTGAGGCCAGGAGCCCGCCGGCCAAGATGGCGGCGAACCTGGCGAATCGGGGTCGAAGTGTCATGTAAAGGTCTCTCAGAAAAGGGCGTCGCGATCAGTTGGCGAGATCATTGCCCACGGCGACCGCAACTGCAAATTGCGGATGAACGGCCGCGCTGGACGTGGCGCAGTCTGTGGCGCGCCCGACAGGATTCGAACCTGTGGCCTTTGGCTTCGGAGGCCAACGCTCTATCCAACTGAGCTACGGGCGCGGGACGCCAAACATTAGCAGCGCGCGAGGGAAGATGCATTACGTTCGCCGCGCCGGGTCGGGCTGATTCTGACCCTGCCCCCGCCATCGAGACTCAATCGAGGAAGCCGTACAGGCGACCGGCGTTCTCGCAGGTGATCTTGCGCCGCAACGCTTCGGATACGCCGCCGAGCTCGCGCTCTATGAACTCCCTGGAATCCGGCCACACGCCGTCGGGGTGCGGGAAGTCGCTGCCCCACATCACGTTGTCTTCGCCCAGGATGTCGAGCAGGCGAATGCCGATGGGGTCCGACTGGTAGGTGGCATGGCATTGGCGGCGCCAGTACTCGGAAGGCTTCATGGTCAGTGTGAGGTCCTTGAACTGGTCTTCCCACTCGAGGTCCATGTGATCCAGGATGTAGGGAATCCACCCGATGCCGCTTTCGCCGACCACGACCTTCAAACCCGGATGCGCTTCGAGCACGCCGCCGTAGATGATCTCCATGACGATCTTCGACATGGCCAACTGGAAACTTGTGATGGTCACGGCGAACGCCTGTCGCCGTTGCAGCGGGGCAAGCGCATCGAGGTCATAGCGGCGTCCCCCGCCGATGGTGTGGTAGTGCAGCGGCAGGTTGGCTTCCTCGGCCACTGCCCAGAGCGGTTCCCAGGAGGGATGAAACAGCGGCGTCATGTCGTAAGTGCTCGCTACTTCGATCCCGCGCAGCGCGCCGCGCTCGGCGACCCGGCGCACCTCGCCGCACGCGATCGAGACATCGTGGCTCGGAATGCTCGCGATGCCGGCAAAGCGCTCGGGCCTGGCGGTGCAGAAGTCCGCCATCCACTCGTTGTAGATGCGCATGACTTCGGTCGCGGCTTCGTCGTCGTTGAGACGGTTCGACGTGCCGAGGATGCCGTAGATCACCTCGGCCTGGATGCCATCGAGATCCTGGTCGCGAACCCGCAATTCCGGGTCCGTGAGTCGAGGGATCCCCTTCTCTCCGTCGCTGAAGAGGCCCTGTTCAGCCATGCGGTCCGATCGGTGAATCTGTCCCGGCACGTAGACGCGTCCCGCCGAGCCCATGCCGTTTTGCAGTCCGAACTGCGCGCCGCTGTGGCTCACCCAGAAGCGGCCATCCTCCCTTTCTTCGACATAGGGCATCCGATCGCGCATCGCGGCGGGCGCATTGCCGGTAAAGAGATCCTCCGGGAGCCAGGGCAGATCGATGTGGCAATCGGCCGATATGATTTCGTAACGCATTTCCGGACTGCTCCGCGTCGTGTCCACTGGTGCCGGAACCAAGCATACCCCCGCCGACTGCTTGTGACGCAAGTTGCGGCGTTGGGCATGTGTAATACGGGATAGTCATTCCATGCAAAGTGCTGATCGGCCTACCTGAAAGCGGAGAGAATCTCTTCGTCGAACCGCTGTAGCAGTCCGACGTTGCCGGAAGGCATGGCCCCGAACATGATCTCGGCGATACCGGCGTCTTCGAACTCGCCGATGCGATCGATGACGTACTGCCTTCCTCCCGCGACGGTGCCGGGGCCGAACCGGTTTATGAAGTCCTCGTTCCGAGCCTTGTCCTCGCTGAGGAGGCAGGGGATGAGCAGCGTCCGGCGGATCTCGGCGGGGTCACGGCCCGCGTCCTCGCAGTGCTGCTCGAGGATTCCGGCCTTGTGCCGGTAGTGCTCCAAAGCCATGCCGCCGCCCGCCCAGCCGTCGAGATTCATGACGTCGCCGAACTTGGCGAGGGTGCGCAGCGTCCGTTTCGGCCCCGTCCCGCCCACCATGATGGGGATCGGTTCACCGTAGGAACCGGGCGACAGGCGGGCCGCGTCGAGCCGGTAGTAGGTGCCGTCGAAACTGACCGGATCCTTCGAGTGGATCAGCAGGCGGATGAGTTCGCAGGCTTCCTCGAACCGGTCCTGGCGCTCCTTCATGGAAGGGAACGTCCAGCCGTAGGCTTCGTGTTCGCGCTGGTACCAGCCCGCGCCGACGGCGAGGGTGAACCGCCCTTCGCTCAGGGTGTCGATGGTGCCGGCGATCTTGGCCAAGAGCGCCGGATTGCGGTAGGTGTTGCCCACCACCAGGTTCCCGAGCCTGAGCTTTTTCGTCCTGCCGGCGACGAAGGCGATCGCGGACAGGCCCTCGAAGGCGGTCAGCGCCTCCTCCTCGGGGGCGGAACGGGGAGGAATGAAGTGGTCGGCGAACCAAATGCTGTCCCAGCCGCCCGCTTCCATCGCTTGCGCCGATGCGAGCACCTGCGCCGCCGAAGCGCGATACACGTTTACCTGTACGCCGAATTCCATCCTGTTTCCCCTGGTTTACCGCGCCCGGCGGCGCGGTGGATTGCATCTATCGCGAAAGCTCGGATCGCATCATCCGCCCTTGCGGGCGTATTCGAACGTTTCGTCCAGCGCCTTGCCGAGCTTGTCGAAGAGTTCGTGGACCTGCTCGTCGGTGATGACCAGCGGCGGACAGATCGCCACCGAGTCGCCGAGCCCTCGCACGATGAGCCCGTGATCCATGGCCCGCTGCATGCAGTAGGGCCCTATCCCGAGCCCCGCATCGAATGGCTGTTTCGTCTCCTTGTCGGCGACGAGTTCGACCGCCCCCATCAGTCCCTTGCCGCGCGCCTCTCCGACCACCGGGTGTGAGCCGGCCTGGGCCAGGCGCGCCTGGAACGTCTCGCCCACTCTGGCCGCGTGCTCGAAGATGCCGCGCTCCTCCAGCAGTTCCAGGTTGCGCAGCGCGACCGCGGCGCAGACCGGGTGCCCGGAGTAGGTGAAGCCGTGGGCGAAGATGCCCACGTCCGGGCTTGCCGCCGCGAGCGGTTCGTACACGGACTCCGGAATGATGACCGCGGAAATGGGCAGGTACGCGGACGACAATGCCTTGGCCACGGTCATGGTGTCGGGCCGGATGCCCATGGTCTGGGCGCCGAACGCGTTGCCCGTGCGGCCGAATCCGCAGATCACTTCGTCGTCGATGAACAGCGCGCCGTGTTTTTCGAGCACCGCCTGGATCTTGTCGTAGTAGCCGTCCGGCGGGACTATGACGCCCGCGACGCCGAGAATCGGCTCGGCGATGAACGCCGCCACGGTATCCGGGCCCTCCGCCACGATGAGGTCGTCGAGGGATTGCGCGAGACGGGTCGTGAACGCGTCCTCGGATTCGCCGTCGTGCGCCTGGCGGTAGTAGTGCGGATTGCCGGCATGCAGGATGCCCGGAATCGGCAGGTCGAAGTGCGCGTGAAACGGTGGCAGGCCGGTCAGGCTGCCGCTGGCGACGGTGAGACCGTGATAACCGCCCAGGTGCGCGATGATCTTTTTCTTTTCCGGTTTGCCGATGAGGTTGTGGTAGTACCACATCAGCTTGATCTGCGTGTCGTTCGCGTCGGAGCCGGAGAGGCCATAGAAGACGCGCCCCGCGTCGAACGGCATCATCGCCTTGAGCTTCTCCGCCAGCAGCACGCTCGGCTCGTGGGTCTTCCCCGCGAACAACTGCGAGAACGAGAGTTTCCTGATCTGCTCACTCGCGACCCTGGCGAGCTCCTCCTCGCCGTAGCCGATCGCCGTGCACCAGAGGCCCGCCATGCCCTCGAGGTACTGCTTGCCGTTGTTGTCCCACAGGTACACGCCCTTGGCGCGGGCGTGCACGATCGGACCTTGCGCCTGGTGGGCGCCGAGGTTCGTGTTGGGGTGCAGGAGGTGCTCGAGATCCTTCGCCTCGATGGACCCGGGCAGGAACTCGTTGTGCAGGGGTACGGGATGTGACATATGTTCGCTGCCGAAAAGCCTACATTGTTTCGATTGGTTGCGGCCGACCGATGCCAGGTCAGTCCCCGGAAGTTACCGAGATCTCTACGATGCCCGAGCAGTTGTTCTGTTTCGCGAGCTCGCCGGACACCGAATCGACGCACACGCGGTAGTGGTACGTGCCCGGCTCGAGCCGCACTGTCACATCGACGGAAACGCTGCTGGTGTCCGAGGGGTCCAGGCCGGCCACTGACGCCGACCAGAGTTCGACGTCCGCGATGACCCGCCGGTAGCTGTAGAGGCGTACCGTCGTCGATGCGGCGGCGACATCGCCGCGGTTGCGGATTGTCGCGCTCAGCGTGAACGTGTCACCGAAGGTCAGGCTGGCGTTGTCCACGCTGGCGGATTCGACCAGGAGATCCGGCGCGTTCGATCCCCCGCCCACGACGAGTCGCGCCGCGCTCGAACAGTTGTTGGCGGTGTTGGTCTCGTCGGCCACAGCGTCCACGCACGCGCCGTAGTAGTACACGCCCCATTTCTCCGGCACGGTCAGCACGCCGCCAGTTATGGTGTCTATGCCGGGCTGCAGCGCCCTTATGGAGTCGGTTTTCAGTTCGGTGTCGCTTCGGGTAATGTCCGTGTCCGACGACTGGTACATTCTGGCCGTGGTCGCTTCAGAGTCACCCGTGCCCGCGTTCTCGACGAAGGCGCTATATATGAACCCCGTGCCGGGCTCGCGCTCGTTGTCTTTGATTCGCGAGTTGGTGACGATGAGATCGGGCGCGACCGGCTTGCTGCTTATTGTGAACTTGATGCCGGTCGAGCAGTTGTTTGTGGTATCGGACTCCCCTGCCACGCTGTCGACGCACGCGCCGTAGTAGTAGGTTCCGATGCTGTTCGGCGCGGTCAGATCGATCTCGTCGCTCGTCGTCCTTTCGGTCTCAAGGGGAAGCTGAAAAAGGGGAACCACCGAGTCGGTGCCTACCTGCGTGTCGCTCGACGATATCCCCGAATCGGTCGACCGGTAGTAGCGCAGCGTCGTGGCCGCCGACTCGGCATCGCCCTGGTTGCGGACCGTCGCCTTCAGTTCGAATGGTTGTCCAGTTCCCAGATCGGTGCGGTTCGCCGTGACGGACTCGACCACGAGGTCCGGCCCCTCCGGCGGCTCGGACACCGTGACCTTCACGCCGCCGGAGCAGTTGTTCGCGCCGTCGGACTCCCCGGCGACCGCGTCGACGCAGGCGCCGTAGTAGTAGACGCCCGCGCTGGCCGGCGCGCTCAGCGCGACGGACTCGGCACTGGTCGCGGAGGCCGCGAGCCCGGACACGGCGTCCGTGCCCGCCGCCGTGTCGGCGCTCGAGATGGTCGCGTCCGCGGAGCGGTACCAGCGCAGCGTGGTCGACCCCGCCGGGGCGTCGCCGCTGTTGCGCACCGTGGCGCTGAGCGTGAAGGACTGCCCGGTGTCGAGCGAGCTTGCGCTCACGCCCGCCGACTCGACCACGAGGTCCGGCCCGTCCGGCGGCTCGGACACCGTGACCTTCACGCCGCCGGAGCAGTTGTTCGCGCTGTCGGACTCGCCGGCGACCGCGTCGACGCAGGCGCCGTAGTAGTAGACGCCCGCGCTGGCCGGCGCGCTCAGCCCGACGGACTCCGCGCTGCCGGCGGAGGCCGCGAGCCCGGATACGGCGTCCGTGCCGGCCGCGGCGTCGGCGGTCGAGATGGCCGCGTCCGTTGAGCGGTACCAGCGCAGCGTGGTCGCCGCGGCCGCCGCGTCGCCCTGGTTGCGCACGGTGGCGCTGAGCGTGAAGGACTGCCCGGTGTCGAGCGAGCTTGCGCTCACGCCCGCCGACTCGACCACGAGGTCCGGCGCCGGCGGCTCGGACACCGTGACCTTCACGCCGCCGGAGCAGTTGTTCGCGCTGTCGGACTCGCCGGCGACGGCGTCGACGCAGGCGCCGTAGTAGTAGACGCCGACGCTGGTCGGCGCGCTCAGCGCGACGGACTCCGCGCTGCTGGCGGAGGCGGCGAGCCCGGACACGGTGTCCGTGCCCGCCGCCGCGTCGGCGGTCGAGATCGTCGCGTCCGCGGAGCGGTACCAGCGCAGCGTGGCCGCCGCGGCCGCCGCGCCGCCGCGGTTGCGTACCGTGGCGCTGAGCGTGAAGGACTGCCCGGTGTCGAGCGAGCTTGCGCTCACGCCCGCCGACTCGACCACGAGGTCCGGCGCCCCCGCTGGCGGCTCGGACACCGTGACCTTCACGCCGCCGGAGCAGTTGTTCGCGCTGTCGGACTCGCCGGCGACGGCGTCGACGCAGGCGCCGTAGTAGTAGACGCCGACGCTGTCCGGCGCGCTCAGCCCGACGGACTCCGCGCTGCTGGCGGAGGCGGCGAGCCCGGACACGGCGTCCGTGCCGGCCGCCGCGTCGGCGGTCGAGATGGCCGCGTCCGCCGAGCGGTACCAGCGCAGCGTGGTCGACTCCGCCGGGGTGCCGCCCCGGTTGCGCACCGTGGCGCTGAGCGTGAAGGACTGCCCGGTGTCGAGCGAGCTTGCGCTCACGCCCGCCGACTCGACCACGAGGTCCGGCGCCGGCGGCTCGGACACTGTGACCCTCACGCCGCCGGAGCAGTTGTTCGCGCCGTCGGACTCGCCGGCGACGGCGTCGACGCAGGCGCCGTAATAGTAGACGCCGACGCTGTCCGGCGCGCTCAGCCCGACGGACTCCGCGCTGCCGGCGGAGGCCGCGAGACCGGACACGGCGTCCGTGCCGGCCGCGGCGTCGTCGGTCGAGATGGCCGCGTCCGCCGAGCGGTACCAGCGCAGCGTGGTCGCCGCGGCCGCCGTGCCGCCGCGGTTGCGCACCGTGGCGCTGAGCGTGAAGGACTGCCCGGTGTCGAGCGAGCTTGCGCTCACGCCCGCCGACTCGACCACGAGGTCCGGCGCCCCCGCCGGCGGCTCGGACACCGTGACCCTCACGCCGCCGGAGCAGTTGTTCGCGCCGTCGGACTCGCCGGCGACGGTGTCGACGCAGGCGCCGTAGTAGTAGACGCCGACGCTGTCCGGCGCGCTCAGCGCGACGGACTCCGCGCTGCCGGCGGAGGCCGCGAGCCCGGACACGGCGTGCGTGCCGGCCGCGGCGTCGGCGGTCGAGATGGCCGCGTCCGCGGAGCGGTACCAGCGCAGCGTGGTCGCCCCCGCCGGGGCGTCGCCGCGGTTGCGCACCGTGGCGCTGAGCGTGAAGGACTGCCCGGTGTCGAGCGAGCTTGCGCTCACCCGCGCCGACTCGACCACGAGGTCCGGCGCATCCGCCGGCGGTTCGGGTTCGTCGCCGCCGTCTCCCGCAGTTTCTCCCCGCGATGTCTCCGACCACGCCCCCGCGCCCTCGTCGTTGGACGCGCGAACCCGAACCTCGTACTGCGTCGCCGGTGACAACGCGGTGATCGTCGTCCGCGTCTCCCTCCCCACGTAGCGCGCGTCCTGGTAGGTTCGGGCACCGGGCGCCCGATATTCGACGTCGTAATCGGTGATGACCGGCCCGTCATTCGGTGGGATGGTCCAATCCACCAGCAGCGCCGTCGATCCTGAAGCCGATACGGTCGGCGGCGGCGGTCTGCCCGGCGGCTCGGGCACGTCGAGCACGTCGATATGGACCGCGATGCGCCCCGTCCCGCCGGCACTGTCCCGGGCCACGACGTCCACCACGTAGCTGGTCCGCCGTTCGTGATCGTAGTTCGCCTCGCGCGGCGCGCGAAGCTGGCCGGTCGCCGGCTCGATCGCGAAGGCCCCCGCGTCCGGTCCCGAAAGCTCGTAGCGCGCGGGCAATGCCGGGGTCGTGGCCGCGACCGGTCTGCCGATGGGCGCGCCCGACGGCGTATTCTCCTCCACCGCCCGTTGCGTACTCGACCCCTCGAGAAACACCACGCTCGCCGCCAGGGTCGTGCCTGTGAGGGCCTTGGACCAGTCGCCTTTTCCCATCTCGTTCACCGCGCGCACCCGCACCCGGTATTCCGTGGTCTCGGCAAGATCCGTGATTGTCGCCCGCGTCGCCGCGCCGTCGTGGTGCCATTCCGTGAATGCGCCGGTCCCGGCGGGGCCGTATTGCACGTCGTAGTCCACGATGTCGAACGTCCCGCTCGCCGGCGCTTCCCAGGCCACCGTCAGACTGTTGTGCGTGATGTCCGACAGCGCCGGCGGTTCCGGCGGTTCCGGCGTTGCGCGCCACCAACGCGGTCGCAGCAGCCAATAGATCAGGTCCCCCTCGGGCGCGTTCGTCGCTTCCCCTTCTTCCGCCGCACCGGCCTCGCCCGAGGGAATACCGGCGACGACGATCAGCAAGAGGCCGCCCAGAAACAGCGCTGCGAGTCTCCGATTCATGCCGTCTCCTGTTCGGCGCGGGGTCAGATCAGATCTGCTGGATCCAGTTTGAATTCGTCTATCACCTCGTCGGCATAATCGATGCGTCCGGTGATTTCGGCGGGGTCGCCGTGGCACAGGCGCAGGCATGCCTCGGCCATGTGTTCCACCGGGGTCACGCGGTCCCGGTTCGTGTCGTTGATGAGCTTGTGGTGCACGACGCCGGGCGTGGCGACGAGGCCGGGCGAGATGACATTCACGCCGATGCCCTTGCCGTAGACCTCCTGCGCCAGGCCGGTGGTGAAACGTTCCAGCGCCGCCTTGCACATCCCGTAGACGGTGCCGCCGCGTCCGCCCCCGGCCTTCGCATCGGGATGCAGGGCGGCGTGCGAAGAGATGTTGAGAATCCAGCCCCTGCCACGCTCGATCATGCCCGGCAGGATCATCTGCGCCAGCTCGAACGCGGCGTAGACCTGGACGTCCATCATGGTCCGATAGCGTTTTTCCGGGAAGTCGGTCACGGGAATGAACCAGGTCACCGCCGCGTTGTTGACAAGGATGTCCACGGGCCCGAACAGTCGCTCCGTTTCCTCGATGAGACTGCGGCGGTCGTCCGCGTCCGCGAGGTTGCAGCGGACCGCGGCCGCCTCGCCGCCGGCGTCCACGATGTCCCGCGCGCACTGCTTGATGGTCCCGGGAAGGAAATGGTCCGAGGCCTCGACGGTGCGCGCCGAGACGACCACTTTCGCCCCTTCCATGGCGAGGCGCTTGGCGATCGCCTCGCCGATGCCCCGGCTGGCGCCCGTGACTACCGCGACCTGACCACTGACGACGCCGCTCCTGTTGACTTCAGCCATTTTGGTCCCTTCCCCAAACGTCAGGGTTGGGGCTAATCATATACGGCGGAGCGCGGTCAGGTCTCGTACATTCTCAAGACCCTGTTGCCGACGCCGGTCAGGATTTCGTAGCTGATGGTGTCTGCCCAGGCGGCGACCTCGTCGATCCCGACGCTGGGTCCGAAGAACTCGATCCAGTCGCCCGGCTCGACCGACGGCAGGTCCGTCACATCCACCAGCGTCAGGTCCATGGACACGCGCCCGACGATCGGCGCCCTGATGGTCTTGAACGCGGCCTGACCGCGGTTGGAAAGGGCCCGCGGCAACCCGTCGGCATAGCCCATGCCGACCACTGCGATGGTCGTGTCCCGTCCGGTCACGTGGGATGCGCCGTAGCCGATCGACGCGCCGGCCACGACGTTTCGCACCTGCAGCACCTCGCCTTCGAGGGTCGCGACGCAGCGCATCGGATTTTCCCGCGCCGCGTAGGGATTGCCGCCGTAGAGACCGATGCCGGGACGCCCGATACCCTCCACGCCGGCGAGAACCGCAGCCGAGTTCGCGATGCTTGCGGGCACGCCCGGGAACCGCGCGGCGAATGCCTGGAAGCGCGCGAGCTGCTCCTCGTTCAGCGGATGGTCGGGCGTGTCCGCGCAGGCGAGGTGCGTCATCAGAAGGCGGACTTCGGTGCCGGACGGTATCTCCCCCGGATCGTCGAATCCCAACCGATGCATGCCGGTATCCACGTGCAGGGCCACGGGGCCGGCCCGAATCTGGGCCGCGTGATTCGCTACCGGGATCAGGCCCGCTCCTTCGACGACGCCTGAAAATACGAATATCTCGACGTCGGGCAGAATGCGCCGCAACTCGCTTCCCTCCGCATCCGTCGCGACGAAGAACCGCCCGCATCCCTCGGCGGCCAGCCTGCGCGCCACGGGCTCCATGCCGAGGCCGTAGGCGTTCGCTTTCACGACGGCGGCGGAACCTCCGGACGCGCTGTCGCGAAACTTGCGGTAGTTCGCCGCGAGCGCGTCGAGATCGACGATTAACCGGGCATGCGTCATCCGCGGTCGGCCAGCAGTGTCCAATGTCGCCGTGAAAATACACGAAGCGCCGGGCAAGCAGGTATATTCGTCGTCTTGAGTGACGATCCCTACACCATCCGCGCCGGCGGAACGAAGGCGCCGCCTTCGACGCTCGGAGGACGGCTCGGAAGCCTGGGTCCGGGAATCGTCGTTTCCGGCTCCATCGTGGGATCCGGCGAGATCCTGCTCACGGCGGGTCTCGGCGCCGCCGCCGGATTCGTCCTGCTCTGGTGGGTGCTCTTCTCCTGCTGGGTCAAGTCCCTCATCCAGGCGGAACTCGCGCGCTATGTCGTGACGAGCGGGGACACGTACCTGCGGGCGCTGAATCGCCTGCCGGGGAAAGTGGGGCCGGTTGCCTGGCCGCTGTGGATCGTCATGCTCGGCTACGTTCCCGGCATTTTCGGTGCCGCGGGCATCATCGGCGGCGCCGGCCAGGGGTTGGGTCTGCTGTTGCCCGAGGTGGACGGCGCCTGGGCCACGGTCATCGCCGCCGGTATCGCCATGCTCGTCCTCGGCACAGGCGCGTACGCGCGCCTGGAGAAGGTCATGCTGGTGCTCGTCATGAGTTTCACCTTCGCCACCATCGTGTCGGCGCTGCTCATGCAGACGACGGAGTACAGCGTTACCGGCCCCGATATCCTGTCGGGCCTGACTTTCGAGTTTCCATTGGAGCACGCCGTGCTGGCGCTCGCCATGTACGGCGCGACCGGCGTCGCCGCCAGTGAGATCGCGGGCTACACGTACTGGTGCGTCGAGAAGGGATATCCCACCTTCATCGGCGGCGACCGGGAAGCGCCGGGCTGGATTGAGCGCGCTCGCGGATGGATCCGGGTCATCCAGACCGACGTGTGGGTGACGCTCCTCATCCTGACCTGCGCAACGCTCGCCTTCTTCTTTCTCGGCGC
The DNA here is from genome assembly GCA_963668365.1 of Pseudomonadales bacterium. Classification (GTDB taxonomy): domain Bacteria; phylum Pseudomonadota; class Gammaproteobacteria; order Pseudomonadales; family Azotimanducaceae; genus VXNE01. The sequence goes on along the minus strand of OY764266.1, from coordinate 224,776 downwards.
TGGAGTGCTCCATCCGCTGGGCCTGCGCCCGTCCGGAACGGAAACGATCAACGTGCTCTCCAGCATGTATACGCGGGTTCTGGGTCCGTGGTCGTTCTGGCTGTTCAGTTTCGGCGCCTTCTGCATCCTTTTTTCGACGGTGCTGTCGGGCATCGGCGCGGGTTCCCGCGCGTTTCCCGATCTGCTTGTGACGCTCGGCTTCATCGATCGCCAGAACCTTGCCCTGCGGCGAAAATGGATTGCCGGCTACGTCGTCGTCATGCCCCTGCTGAGCGCGGGGATCTATGTCTCGATTCAGCGGCCCATCTGGCTCATCATCATCGGCGCATCGTACGGGGCGTTCATGCTGCCGATGCAGAGCTATCTCACGCTGTATCTGCAGGCGCGCAGGCTGGATCCGAGGGTGCGTCCGGGACGCTGGGTCACGTGGGCCGTCGGCGCCATCTTCGTGGCGCAGGCGCTGCTGTCGGCCTTCATCATTCGTAATCTGTTTGCTTGAGGTCTCCTCCCGCTTGCTTTGCAATGCCGGGTCTGCATGATGCGCGTAACGACGCGAAGGATTGAAGCCATCCAGTGATCATCGAGTTGCCTTACGGGCGCCGCGAACTGCCGGTGCGGTTGGCAGACGGCTGCGATGTCACCGTCGTCCGCAAACCGGAGATGCCGGTCCTCTCGGACCCCGGCGCAGCGGTCGCGCGTGCCCTGGAGGAACCCCTCGGCGCACCGCCGATTGGCCGTCTCGCGGCCGGGCGCGGGTCGGCCTGCATCCTCATCTGCGACGTCACGCGACCGGTGCCGAACGCGCTCTTCCTCAAGCCGCTGGTTCGTGAAATCGTTGCGGCAGGCGTTCCGCTGGAACGCATCGCGATCCTGGTCGCGACGGGATTGCACCGTCCCAACGAGGGCGCCGAGTTGCGCCAGGTGGTGGGCGACGACTGGGTCATGCGCAACGTCAGGATCGAGAACCACTTCGCCCGCGACGACGCTGCCCACGTCAATCTCGGCACGACGGACACGCGGGGAACGCCGGTGAAGCTCGATCGCCGCTTCGTCGAGGCCGACCTGCGCATCGCGACGGGCCTGGTGGAGCCGCACATCATGGCGGGCTACTCCGGGGGCTGTAAGGTGGTCGCTCCGGGGGTCGCCCACCAGGACACGATCCGGACGTTCCACAGCGCGCGCTTCCTGGAGGATCCGGCGGCGGCGCAATGCAACCTGGCGGGCAACCCCCTGCGCGAAGAACAGCTCGAAATCGTCCGCATGCTGGGGGAGGTTCACGCCCTCAACACGGTCATCGACGAGCGGCGCCGGCTGTCGTTCGTCAACTTCGGCGAGATCGTGGCCAGCCACCTGGCCGCGGTCGACTTCGCGCACGGATTCTGCAGGGTTTCGCTCCCGCGCCGCTTCAAGACCGTCGTCACCTCCGCGGCGGGATTTCCCCTCGACCAGACCTACTACCAGACCGTCAAGAGCATGCTCACGCCGATGGGAATTCTCGACCAGGACGCGACCCTGATCGTGGCCGCGGACTGTTCGGAGGGGCTTGGGTCGGAGGCCTATCGCGCGGCCCAGCAGCGCCTGTTGAAGCGGGATCCGCAACGGTTCCTGACCGACCTGCTGGACAAGCGCTTCGCCGAGATAGACGAGTGGCAGACGGAGGTGCAGATCAAGGCCCAGCGCGCGGCCCGAATCCAGCTCTTCAGCGAACTCGACCAGTCTGATCGCGCCTGCACCGGGGTGGAGACCATCGACTGCATCGATTCGGCGGTGGCCGCGGGCGTCGAGCGCGCGGGAGATCCGGCGGTGGCGGTGATTCCTGAGGGCCCCTACGTCGTCCCGCAGGTGGCCGGCTGACCATGAAGCTGCGAATCAAGGGAGACACCATTCGCCTGCGGCTGACCCAATCCGAAGTCGCCGCCGTCGTAAGGGGGGATGCCGTCGTTGAGACCACATCGCTGCCGCAGACGTTCAGCTACGCGCTTGAGACGGCAGGCGAAGAGATCGGCGCTTCGTTCGCGAACGGTCGCATGACGGTCAACGTGCCCCACGCCATTGCCGTGCGTTGGGGCAACACGGAAGAAGTGTCACTTCGCGGTCGTGAAGGCGGCGTTGAGATCCTGGTGGAAAAGGACTTCGCCTGCCTTGTCCCGCGCGAGGGAGAAAACCCTGATGCCTTTCCGAATCCCCTGGCGCAAGGCGTTTTGTCTCCGAAGACGTCGACGCCGAGCAGTTGAGCGCACTTCCTCGCGCGAAACGGCGTGGCTAGCTGGTCATCCTTCGGTAAACGTCCTTGCGATCGCCGATTTTGATCATGTGAACGAGCAGCACGGAATCCTCCACGGTATAGAGAATCCTGTACCGTCCTTGATGGATTCGATAGCGTTCGAATCTGGACAATCTGGCTGCGCCCGATGGTCTCGGATTGCCGGCAAGTGAAATGATGCGGTTGACGACTCGTTGACGATCTGCCCTCGTTGCGATGGCTTCAAGCTCTCTTTTGGCAGGCTTCTTTATCCGCAGACTATATCTTGCCACGTCGTCTCAGGTCGCGAACAACGTCCTCGAACGCATAGTCTGGTTCGTTCTCTCGCAGTTCGAATGCCTCAAGGTCGTCAACATCCTCGGATAGCGCCGCTTTGACGGCTTCGTTTACAAGCGCGGAGATACTGCGTTCGGTCTCGGCTGCCTTGAGACGTAGCGCACGATGGAGCGCTGGATCGAAGTAGACCGTAGCCCTCTTCTGCCCTGTCTCGTACATGGATGCTCTCCCGTTGGTGATCGATCCTGCTCAACGCTAACGCTACGCCGTTTGAACGTCAAGACGTCACAACGTTGATGTGGCTGCAAACATCAATTCGGCCAACACCGTTTTCCGAAGGGGCTCTACGCGTTGCATTCGCGGAGGCGGCTTGTGCTTATGGCCCCTTCCGCGGCTCCAGGGTTCGGCGGTCGAGGCGAAACACCTGGCCCGTCGCGACCCAGTTGTCTTCGTCGAGATTGTACTTGGCGACAAACGTTTCGGTGACGCTCTGACGCTCTGCGGGATCGAGGACACGCACTGCGTTCAGCGGGTAGATGGACTCGCTAACGCGCACGCGCACCATGGGCGTCTGCTGCAGGTATTCGGTCCACCGTGTGCCGTCTTCGCCGGTGGCGATGTACATGTCCTGACCGATGCCTACCGCCCAGATATTGATGGAGTGGGGCTTGTCGGGCCGAAACTCGAGCTGCACCGTGGGGATACTGCTGATCTCCGTCCAGTCCTGCGGTGGCGGCACTTCGTCGCCGTCGAGTTCGCGCCCCGGAATGAAGCCGAACGGTTTGTCGCAGCCGGCGAGGAAGAGGAGCGCAATCGCGGTGAACAAACGCATGAATCAACGGTAGGCGTCTTTTGCCGCGCAATCAAGCCGTGGAGCAATGGAGGCGAAGCCGATGGGGCATGCGCGGACGCGGCAGCTCGGGTGGTAGGGCAAGCGTCGGTTTGTGCTGTAAGAAACTCTCGCATTCGACCGATGCTTGCGATCGGTCGGTGCTGAGCGGAATCGCGGTCGGTTACTCCGGTCATCCTATTCGCACCCTGTTTCGTCTTCGCGGACGGCGCTGGCACTGCTCTCGCGCTGTTCCTTGTCAGTGGAACGTCTGCGACGCGCATTGCACGTCTACCCATGTTGTTCAGCCGTCTGCCGCGAATCGAGGCGTCCCGTTGGGACACCCTGCGGTCTGCCTGCTTCGCGCTCCGGTCGTGTCAGCCGGGATGTTGCTGGAAAGGCTGCCTCTGGCGGCTGCGCCCGTTGGTTCGGCTGGGGTCCTGCCGGGGCCCGCACGACGGGCTCTTCCCGATGATTTGCATGGTGGGGAAGCCATGTCCGGGTTGCAGATCCCGGCGTCTGTTTGCCCAAAGGGGCAGTTGTTGGCGCGGATCGTAGACGCTCCCCGGACGCGGGGCAAGCGGCGTTTACGGGTGTGCGTGGCGCGTGTTAGCGGCCAATTATGAGCGAAAGGCGGCAAGGCGAGCCCGGACGCTGGGAACAGGCGTCCGCGAGGATCCTTTCCCAGCGTCCGGGCGAGCAGCGGCTTCGACGAGGCGTCCGGCGGGGTTCGGACACGTTGCGCCAGGGGCGCATGTGGGGCGGCGCCGGACCGCGCCGACGGCGTTGGCCAATTTCGCGGCCGGTGGGCGGCTAGCCGTCGGGCGCGCCGGGCATCGTGAAGCCGGCGGTGCGCAGCGCACGGGCGAGGCGGCCTTCGAGGTCGCCGAGGTCACGGCGTGGCACCGTGCGCCCGAGCGCGGCCTCGACGCGCAGCGCGAGATCGCGGTACGTGGCGCGGGACTCGCCCACACGCTGGAGGGCGTTTCGCGCGCCGCGCAGACTGTCGCGGACGCGGGTGCGCCGTTCGCGGTCGCGGCGGCGGGTGGCGCGCTCGGCGTCGAGCGCCCTGCGGACGGCGTCCCGTTCCTGGATCACGGCAACGAGCTGGTCGCGAAGGGCTTCTTGGGCCGCGTCCGCCTCGGCCTTGCGGTCGTCGCGTTCCCCGAGCAGTTGGTGGTGCTTGAGCAGGATTTCGCCGATGGCGTGGCCGCGGCTGTGGTCGTCGAAGTGGTAGTCGTGCCTGCCGCTCATGATCGAATCGAGGACCTCGATCTGGACCTGGCTGAGGTGGGTCGTGAACGTGGTCACCTCAATAGGTCTCCGTGATCTGCGGGCGGAAATGCCCAAGCTCCTGGCTGACGGCCTCCAAAGCGTCGGCGCGGACAAGGGTGCGCTGCAGTTCGTCCATGCGTTCCTGGGCGTACGCATGTCGAGCATCATGGGCGCCTGCGGTCCACCCCAGCGCCCGCTTCGAGGCGCTGCCGAAACTGACGCTCCACGGCGTGCCGCCGGCGACGTCGTACCGGGAGGTGTAGTGGATGCCGCGGTCGGTGACGCGCGCTGGCTCCTCGCGACGGCATTCCTCGAGACGGTCCGCCAGGTATTCCGGGAGCCGGACCATCCGGACGAGGCCGCCTTTGCCAATCACCGTGTAGTCGCGTCCCGGTCTGCCGGCGAACTTTGTCCGACCGCGCGGGGCGGGGGTCCGGGGGCTGCTCGCCGGGACGGGCGAGCGTCAGTAGCTCGTGCGCCCGCAGTCCGGCGGCGTGGGCGATCAGCGTCGAGAGCCCGTTGCGCGCGTTCTGGGAGGCGGCGACCATGCGGATCTGTTCCGGCCTGTACGCCCTCCCCCCCGTGTGGCGCGGCTTCGCCGAGCGGACCACGGTGAGGCGTTCGCCCTCGGGGAGCCGCCGGGAGACATGAACGAGCATGGCCTGCAAGGACTGGCGGTGCATGTCGAGGGCCTTCTGGCCGAGATCGGCGGTGCGGGTTCGGAGGTATTCGACCGCGGTCTCGGGCGTGAGGTCGCGCAGTTCGCGTCCCTCCTGAGCAATGCGCCGGGCGATCTGGAGCAGGCAGTCGCGGTAGTTGGCGACGGTGCGCACCGAAGCCGGACGCTTCGGATTGCGGCGCAGCGCGCCGAGGTTGACGAGGCGACCGATGACGGCTTCCGCCTACCGTTCGGGCGACCGGATGGAGCGGAACTTCGGCAACTGGTCAACCCGCCCAGTGGCGTCGCAGCCAGCGGGCGACGGTGGCGTGCTGGACGCGGATGCGGCGGGCGAGCAGCCAGCGTTGCAGTTCCGCGGTGGTGCATCCCTCCTCGCGCAGGGCGAGCAGTTCGCCCTTGTAGCGGTCGAGGCGCGAGCGGCGGTAGCGGGGACGGCGGCGGGCGCGGGTCTGGTCTCGCAGACGGGTGGCCTTGGCGGCGGCGTCGAAGGCTCTTTTGGGGGTGGATTCGGAGTGCATCGGGGCATGGTGTACACCCGCACGGCGTTGCTAAGCAAACCCGCGTGCTTAGCAGCGCGCTAGGCGCGTCTCACAAGGGTTCGGAGGGTGCCGACACGCTCGCGGGATGGCGGCGTTCGACCTCACCTTCTGCGCTCGCCGCGCGGCAAGGATGGTGTCCGGGGTGCGCGGGCGCGCAGGATGGTCTGCCGCGTGGCAGGCGACAGGATGGTCAACTGCGCGGACACCATCCCCGCCGGCCAGCGTGACGGCGTGTCGCGGCCCGTCAAGGGTTCGCTGCGCCGACGTAGCCCCTGACAGGCCGCAACGCGCCGTGAGGGGCTTCTGGGAGCGGCTGGTCCGGTCGAGGCGCAACGCCTGCGCGAGCACGCGTGACATGCTGGATGGGCATTATCGACCAGACCAAGGAGACGGATCTCCACATTGAGGAAGTGACGGGGGAAGACAAGACGATCGACGTCGTCGTGGACATCTTCAACCGCGTGAACAGCGGCGGCACCAAGCTGTCGAAGGGGGACCTCGCCCTGGCGAAGGTGTGCGCCCAGTGGCCGGAGGCACGGCAGCGGCTCAACGGGGAACTGGGACGCTGGTCGGACGCCGGGTACTACTTTAGGCCCGAACTGCTGCTGCGTAGCGTGACCACGACGCTGACCGGGGAGGCAATGTTCAGCGCGCTGGATGGCGTGGAGAGCCCGGATTTCCAGAACGGCCTAAAGACAACGGTGCGACATATCGACCGCCTGCTCAACCTGATCGGCTCCCGGCTCGGTCTCGATCACGACAGGGTTCTCGGCGGGCGGTATGCGCTGCCCCTCATGTCACGCTATCTGTCGCAGCGCGGCGGCACGATCTCTGATCCCTCGGAGCGGGATCGGCTGCTCTACTGGTACATGCACAGTTTCCTGTGGGGGCGTTACGCGGGTTCGACCGAGTCGGTCCTGAACCAGGACCTTGGCGCGATCGAGAACATTGAGGGCGGGCTGGACCGGCTCACTCAGAGCCTGCGCCGGGACCGTGGCGATCTACGCCTTCACCCGGCGGACTTCCTTGGTTGGAACAGGGGCGCGCGGTTCTACCCACTGCTCTACATGCTGACGCGGGCGTGGGGCGCGCTTGACTGGGAAACACGCGTCGAACTCAAGGGACACCTGCTCGGCAGCCTGAGCAGCCTCGAACTGCACCACATATTTCCAAAGGCGCGACTGTACGAGGCGGGCTACGAGAAGTCCCAGGTCAATGCGCTCGCCAATTTCACGTTTCTCACCAAGGAGACGAACCTCAAGGTCTCGGCCAAGGATCCGGCAGCGTATCTCGCCGCGTACGCGGAAAAAGCCCCCGCGCTCCTATCGTCCCATTGGATTCCGTTAGAGCCGGAGCTGTGGGAAGTGAGTCGCTACGGGGACTTCCTCGCCGCGCGGCGCGAACTGCTCGCCACCGCGGCCAATGACTTCCTCGAGACGCTGCGGCGCGGGGAAGTGCCAGAGGCGGAGGTCGAGATCCGCGTCGTCGAGCGGGAGCCCGCATCGGTGCCGGGCGGCATCGGCGGCGAGGAAGAAGACCTGCTGATCGAGCTGAACGAGTGGGTCGTGGAACAGGGACTGCCGGAGGGCGAGTTCCTGTTCGAACTCGCGGACCCGAACAGCGGCAGGGCGTACGGCGTGCTCGATCTCGCATGGCCGGACGGCATGCAGGAGGGACTAAGCGTACCGGTGGCGCTATTGCTGAACGAGCCGGAGGAGACGGAGGCAGCGGCCAACCGGGCAGGCTATCGCTACTTCACCGACGTGCACTCATTCAAGACGTACGTGGCTCGCGATATCCTCGTCGTCGAGGAAGCGGCCTGAGATGGTGAGGTTCAACGCGATCGACGTGGAAACGGATCTGGAAATCTCTTTCGTCCACCACGACGCGTTGGAAGACGCGAGAGCGGCCGCGGAGATCGTACTTCGCGCGTGCGTAGCGGGAGAGATGGACATAGACGGTTGGCTGCAACGCGTAAGCCGGCCAATCTTTCCTTCATCGTCGGCATCGCTGCGGCGAGAAGGCAACGCGAAGGAGCAGTGTTCGGAGAGTCCCTCGTGTTCACCGGCGCACTGGGCATCCCGCGACGGGAAGCGGTCGACATGGCTGGTCGCGCCGGGTGTGACGTGGCTGCGAACGTCAGCAAGAAGACCACGATCCTCGTCGTGGGCACTCAGGACAAAAGCAAGCTCAAGGGCTACGAGAAGAGTACCAAGCACCGGAAGGCGGAGACCCTCATCGAGAACGGCGTGGAAATCCAGATACTGTCGGAGAGTGACTTCGCGGAACTTATCAACGAGAGCGAGGGAGTTCGCGGGTGATGAGACCGCTTAGCCCGGACCGGAGCGAATGGCTGGCGCCGACCAACACGCGCAAGAGAGTAGAGATCGCGGTGTTGCAGGCCGGCAAGCCGGTGGAACTGATCGGGGCAAAGGCGGCGATGTCGTTCGGCTTGGCGAAGCGAACAGCTCGAGGTTTCCCGGTTCCTGCCGTTGTTGGAGGACATTGAGAAACTCCCAGGGATTGACGTCGCGGACGAACGGCGGCGGTACGGCTGTCGCCGAAGAGCCAAGACTGATGGCCGGGTTCAGGCGTTTTGTGGACGCAGTGAGCGATCTTCCTGTCGTGGACCAGGGCGGGTGGCCGCTGGCGCCGCCTTCGGCGTAGGCGTAGAAGTGGAAATCCTGTATTGGCGCTTGCAAGTGTGAACGGCAAAGGTCGGGGAAGGCACGGCGGTCCTGGACCTCAAGTGTGCGGTCGGAGGTGGCGGGGAGTCAGCCGCGAGTTCTGCTTGCCGAGCGCCGGAGATAACTCGACGAAGCAGGTCGACTCATCTGCTCCACGAAGGCCCGCCGGAGGCGGCAGCGGCGCGCCGATAGCGCCGGACCGCAACTACAGACAACCAGACCCATGCATGGCTGTGCCACCACTACGCAAGTTATTTGTCCCTTGGTGGCGCTTGTTTGCGGCGAGTATTCATGCAGAGCTTCCGGCGTAGGCGTGTCATCAGCGTCTTGCAGTTCGTCTCTGGTGCGGCCATCTCTACGTGCGCATCCGCCCACCGAAGCCATGCCTCAGGTACCGTTTCCGGCTTCCATACTGCTTCGACCGATAGCGCGGCGTTCGCGAACTCCGGTTCCGCGCGACTCTTGATCTTCTGTGCGAAACGACTGAAGTCGCCCGCATGAAAGTAGGCACGCCCGGTGCCAAACAGGCTGTCGAATTGCAGGTCTGAGAGATCATCGCCATGATTCTGAACGCGCTCTTCATGGAAGAGCGACAAGTCCACCTGCTTAAAGGCGCTTGGTTTGGGACGATCCTCGCCTACGCTCCAGTCTCTTGCCCGAACGAAGCGACAGACCATGTCCTCATCCGGTACCCGCATCGGGCTTGATCGCAGCAATGAAATTAGCTTCTGTGGCCTGAGGGTTGTGATCAAGCATTCGACCAGATTCCGAATAGACTCCCACGTCGAGTCGGCCGTCAATGTCCATCTCTGCAAAGATAACTCGACCGTCCATAGCACGCATGTCGAATGACAAAGCCCCGTCCACATCAACTGTCAGATCCGGCTTCTTCGTGTATTTGTTCGCCTCGATAGCGATGCGCCTTGCAGCATCCCGAGTCCCACGAGACGGCGCTTTCCCGCCGATTCCGTCTGCGAACTCGTTGAGCACTGCTTCGATCGGGTCCGGGAGCGGCTGGTAGGCGATCGCACCAGAGTCAATATGCGGCAGGTCAATACGTTCGGCGAGTTCTTCCAGATCGAATCGCCATCGGTGACCGATCATCGGGAAAGCGGGGCAGTTGACGAAGCCGAATCCGCTTCCGGTGACGACGAACACCATCGGCGTGTTTTCGCGCGCCGGTACGTTACTCAATGTAAACTCGCTCCCGAACACCGTAGTCGAGACCAGAGCGAACCCGTCGAGTCTCCGCACTCTTGATGCAGGTAACTCAGTGCCGGGCTCCTTCAACTCCACCTGCGGATGCACTTCTACTTCTAGCGGCGGTATATCCGGCGGTGCGGTGTCATACTTCTGGATAGATCGTGAGACACTGGGGATCATTGGGTAGCTTCCTCCGGCATTTCGCCCTGGGCGACCTCGAAGAGTTCGCCTACCAGTTCAAGCACGCGTTCTGGTAAGAACGGCTCACCGGTCAAGGGTCTCGTGTTGACGTCGAGGGTCAATAGACCCGTGTAGCTTGTCAGAGTTCGGGCGGGCGGCGTCGGGCTCGTTAGCTGTTGGTCAGGCACCGCCACCTGAAACTCGACCATTTGCTCTTCCTGCGCAGCCCATGTCTGTACCACGTTGAGCTGCTGCGCTGTCCTCGGTGCCTGCTTCAATTCGCCGAGCGTTAGACTGAAGTTCAATAGATCGTCACGGACCTCAGTATGCGCCTGTGCGTGGTCGAGGAACGCCATGCACTTCGGCCTCGTATCGAAGGACTTGCCAACGGACGGTGCAAACGCTAGACGATTGATACTATTCGGCCACTGATGGAATGGGCCCAGCCAGTCTTCGATGAGACGCCTAAAGTTCGCAATCACTGTCTGGTAAGTGCCTGGCACAGATGTGGCCGCGGATGACAGCACAGGTGCGTGCGGGGGCGCGGGGACAACGTGCCAGTCCACTCGATCATGGCGTAGTTCCGCTCTCAGTTGCCGGTTACCCCATGGGCCGTGGTATAGGGCAACACGCTGCGGCCCAGAACCCATCGTTTGGACGGTCGGATCCGAGCCTAGGAGGTCCAACCACGCAGCGAGATTGTTAGCCGGGGACATGGTTCCAGGTACGTAGAACGCGGAGAACCGGAGTCCCTTGACGTCCCACATCAGCAACGTCCTTCACTGTTGGCACGCTAGGATATGGCCTTGTAGGGCGGGGTGCAAACTGCTGCTACGGCTACGGCGGGATGCCGCGCCGAGGTTTGGTCCGGGAAGGGGGTCAGAGGCCCTCGGCGATACCGAGGACGTCCGCCACGTCGAATAGCCCCGTGTCGCGCTCGGCGACGTATCGAGCCGCGCGCAGGGCGCCCATGGCAAAGTTCATGCGGCTGTGCGCGCGGTGCGTGATCTCCAGGCGCTCGCCCGGGCCGGCGAACGTCACGGTGTGTTCTCCGACGATGTCGCCTCCCCGCAGGGAGTGAAAACCGATCGTCTTCGCGTCCCGTTCCCCGGTGATTCCTTCCCGTCCATAGACGGCGTCCGACGACAGGTCGCGGTCCAGCGCGCGCGCCAGGATCTCGCCGATGCGCACGGCGGTGCCGGACGGCGCATCGATCTTGTGTCGATGGTGTGCCTCGAACACCTCCACGTCGGCGTCGGCCCCGAGAGCCCTGGCTGCCGCTTCGATGAGTTTGAACGTCACGTTCACGCCGACGCTCATGTTCGGCGTCATGACGATGGGAATGTGTTCCGCCGCCCGGGCGATGCGATCGGTGCCGTCCGCGTCGAATCCGGTCGTCCCGATCACCATGCCCCTTCCGTGACGCGCGCACGCTTCCAGCACGCCGAGCGTCGCTGCGGGAACGCTGAAGTCGATCAGGACATCGAAATCGTCCGCAACCGGTTCGCGGGCGATGCTCACGCCGTCGATCACGTCGCCGATGGCGCCCGAGTCCGGGTGTTCAAGGGCCGCGCCGAGAACCATGTCGTCGGCATCGCGCACCGCCTCGGCGACGGTTCGGCCCATGCGCCCCGCGGCCCCGGCAATGGCTATCCGTATCATTTTTCTCGCGTGCCTCAGTTCGTGAAGCGGTCAAAGAAATGCTTGACCGACTCTATCCAGGATGTGCCCTTGGGGGAGTGTTCGCTGCCGCTCTCCTCCAGCGATTTTCCGAACTCGTGCAGCATGGATTTCTGCGCATCGGTCAGCCGCACCGGCGTTTCGACGACGGTGCGGCAGATCAGGTCGCCCATGCCGGAACGGCGCACGGAAGTCGCGCCCTTGCCGCGCAGGCGGAACATCTTGTGGGTCTGCGTCTCCGCCGGAATCCGCAGCTTGATCCGTCCGTCCAGGGTCGGCACCTCGATTTCGCCGCCGAGGGCCGCCTGCATGAAGGAGATCGGAACGTCGCACAGGAGGTTCATGCCGTCGCGGCTGAAGATCGGGTGTTCGCGCACCGACACCTGCACGTAGAGATCGCCCGGTGCGCCGCCGTGCGGTCCGGCTTCGCCCTCGCCGGAAAGGCGAATTCGGTCCCCTTCGTCGACACCCGCAGGTATGTTGACGGACAGGGTCTTGCGCCGCTCGACGCGACCGCCGCCGCCGCAGGCGCGGCACGGATTGGCGATGAACGTTCCGGCGCCGCGGCATTGGGGGCACGTTTGCTGCAGCGAAAAGAATCCCTGGGCGACGCGAATCTGGCCCTGGCCGTTACACTGCGGACAGGTGCTGGGGCTGGTGCCGGCGGCGGCGCCGCCGCCGCCGCAGTCATCGCACATGGCGAGCACGGGGACGCGAACCTCGACGGTATCGCCGTGCACCGCCTGCTCCAGGTCCAGGCTCAGGTTGTAGCGCAGGTCGGCGCCCCGTCGGGAAGCGCGTCGACCGCCGCGGGCAGCCCCGAATATGTCGCCGAAGACGTCGCTGAAGATGTCGCTGAAGCTGCCGCCATCGCCCATCCCCATGCCGCCGCCATCCACCGCGGCATGGCCGAAGCGATCGTAGGCCTGGCGCTTTTCGTCGTCGCTCAGGATCTCGTAGGCCTCCGACGCCTCCTTGAACTTGTCTTCGGCGCTTGCGTCTCCCTCGTTGCGGTCGGGGTGGTATTTCATGGCCAGGCGGCGGTACGCCTTCTTCACGTCGTCGGAAGATGCTCCGCGTTCGAGGCCGAGCACCTCGTAGTAGTCACGTTTGGCCATGGTTGTGTTCAGGGGTTACGCCCCATCCCGCATTATGCGCCCTTGTTCGGGTCGCGCGATGCGGAATCCTCGTCTTTCACCTCTTCGAATTCCGCATCCACGGCGTCGTCATGGGCCCCGGAGGACGATTCGGCCTGCGCCGCGCCGTCGCCCGACGCCGCTTCCGCCTGCTCCGCGTACATCTTCTGGGCGAGCGCGCCGGTGGCTTCCGATACGGCCTGGATGCCGGACTCGATAGCCTCCTTGTCGTCGTCCTTGATGGCCTCCTCGAGAGACTTCGCGGCGGATTCGATCTTCTCCTTCTCTTCCGCGGTGGCCTTGTCCCCCGCATCGGTCACCATCTTGCGCGCCGCGTGGACGAGGGTGTCGCCCTGGTTGCGCAGCCCCACCATTTCCTCGAACCTGGCGTCCTCTTCGGAGTGCGCCTCCGCATCCCGGACCATCGCCGCGATCTCGTCCTCGGACAGTCCGCTCGACGCCTTGATCACGATGGACTGTTCCCTGTTCGTCGCCTTGTCCTTCGCGGAGACGTTGAGGATGCCGTTGGCGTCTATGTCGAAGCTGACCTCGATCTGCGGCATGCCCCGCGGCGCCGGGGGAATGCTCTCCAGGTTGAAGCGGCCGAGAGACTTGTTCTGCGCGGCCTGTCTGCGCTCGCCCTGCAGCACGTGAATCGTGACGGCGGTCTGGTTGTCGTCCGCGGTCGAGAACACCTGCTGCTTCTTCGTCGGAATGGTGGTGTTCTTCTCGATGAGCGCGCTCATGACGCCGCCCAGGGTTTCGATCCCGAGCGATAGCGGCGTGACATCGAGTAGGAGAACGTCCTTGACGTCGCCCGAAAGAACGGCAGCCTGAATCGCGGCGCCCATCGCCACCGCCTCGTCGGGGTTCACGTCCCGGCGCGCTTCCCGGCCGAAGAAACCGTTGACCTTCTCCTGCGCCAGGGGCATGCGCGTCTGACCGCCCACGAGGATGACGTCGTCGATGTCTCCCGTGGAGATGCCGGCATCGTTGATGGCGGTTCTGCACGGGCCGATCGTCCGCTCCACCAGGTCTTCGACCAGGGATTCCAGCTTTGCCCGCGTCAGCCTGGTCACAAGATGCTTGGGGCCGGTGTTGTCCGCGGTGATGTAGGGCAGGTTGACCTCGGTCTGCTGGCTCGATGAGAGTTCGATCTTCGCCTTCTCCGCAGCTTCCTTGAGCCGCTGCAGGGCAAGCGGATCGTTGTGCAGGTCGATGCCGGTCTCCTGCTTGAATTCATTCGCGAGAAACTCGATGACCCGCAGGTCGAAATCTTCGCCTCCGAGGAAAGTATCGCCGTTCGTCGACAGCACCTCGAACTGGTGCTCGCCGTCCACGTCGGCGATCTCGATGATGGATATGTCGAACGTGCCGCCGCCGAGATCGTAGACAGCGATCTTGGCATCGCCGCGCTGCTTGTCCATGCCATACGCGAGCGCGGCCGCGGTGGGTTCGTTGATGATGCGCTTGACGTCGAGACCGGCAATGCGTCCCGCGTCTTTCGTCGCCTGGCGCTGGGAGTCGTTGAAGTAGGCCGGAACGGTGATGACCGCTTCGGAGATATCCTCGCCCAGGTACTCCTCGGCGGTCTTCCTCATCTTCTTCAGCACTTCTGCCGAGACCTGGGGCGGCGCGAGCTGTTCGCCCTTCGCTTCGATCCAGGCGTCGTTGTTCGACGCCTTGACGATCTTGTAGGGCACCATGCCCATGTCGCGCTGCACGACCTCGTCGCCGAAGTTCCTGCCGATCAATCGCTTGATCGCGAACAGGGTGTTGTCCGGGTTGGTCACGGCTTGGCGCTTGGCGCTTTGGCCGACGAGAATCTCGCCGCCGTCGGCGTACGCGACGATCGACGGGGTCGTCCGATCCCCTTCCGAATTCTCTATGACCCGCGGATCCTGTCCGTCCAGGACGGCGACGCACGAGTTCGTCGTGCCGAGGTCGATTCCGATGATTCTTGCCATGCCAAATCCTCTCTTCTGCGCCGGACGAGGCGCTGCGTCACTTGCCGTGACTATTCAATATTGGCCCTTAACGGGCCGTTTCAACCCTTCTTCGCGTCGCGTTTCGCAACCAGCACCATGGCGGCGCGCAACAGGCGGTCGTTCAGCACGTAGCCCTTCTGCACGACTTCCGTCACCGAGCCCGGCTCCGCGTCCGGGTTGTCGACGGTCGCGATCGCTTCGTGGTACGTCGGATCGAACGGTTCGCCGACGGGATCCACCACCTTGATGCCGGATTTTTCGAGTACTCCGAAGAGGAGCTTCATGGAGAGATCGAGGCCCTCGCGGACCGCCGAATCCTCGGCGGCAGCTTCGAGGGCGCGTTCGAAATTGTCGATGACCGGAAGGAGTTCTCCGGCGAATTTCTCCAGCGCGAATTTCCGCGCGTTCTCCGCGTCCCGGGCGGCGCGCCGGCGGGTGTTGTCTTCTTCGGCGCGCGCGCGCAGGACCTGGTCCCTGGCCGCGGCGAGTTCCCGCTCGAGCGCCGCCAGGGTCTCTCGCATCGCTTCGAGACTTTCCTCGTCGGCGTCGCCGCCGCCCGGGTCGACGCCATTCCCAGGTTCTTCATCCGCCGCTTGGGCGACCTCGGCCTCCTCGGCGGCGGACTGTTCCCGCTGGTCCGCCGCAGCAGCCTTCGAAGCGGTCTCCCCGGCGGCTGCCCCACCCTCCGCCGGGTTCGCGCGATCACCTGCTTCCTGTTTCGGCATGGGAATGCCTCGCAATGGATCAGGCGTGGCTTATATGGGCGGACGCGGCGGAATTCAAGCGCGGCCGGCGGTCATCGCCGAGCCGAGCATGCGGGCGGTCACATCCACGATCGGGATGACCTTCTGGTACGCCATCCGGGTCGGGCCGATCACGCCGATCACGCCGGCGACCCTGCCGTTGACCTCGTAGGGCGCCGTAATCAGGCTGCACTCTTCGAACATCCGATCACCGGACTCGGCGCCGATGAAGAGCTGGATGCCCTCCGTATTGAGGCACCGGTCCAGGAGATGCACGATCGCGCTCTTCTGCGCGAACGCGTCGAACAGGTCGCGGACCGCTTTCGTATTCGTCAGCGCGTCGACGAGGTTGGATTCGCCGCTGACCACGTAGGGCCTCGACGGTCGCTGATCCTCGGCGAACGTCTTTGACGCCACATCGATGGCGGTCTGCATGAGCCGGTCCAGGCGGTCCCTGTCCGCGCGCATGCCTTCCACGAGGCCGCTGCGAACTTCCGACAACGTCTTGCCGTGATAGCGCCGGTTGATGTACTCGGCGGCCTGGTGCAATTCGGTCTCGTCGTATTCCCGGTCGGTGTGAATGACGCGGTTCTGCACTTCGCGTTCGTCAACGACCAGGATCGCCAGCACGCGGTTGCCCGACAGGCGCAGGAACTCGACCTGCCGCAGGGCGACCTGCTCCGCCTTCGGCATCGTGACCAGTCCCGCCATCCGGGTGATCTCGGAGAGCATCTCGGACGCGGTAGAGACGAGTTCGTCCGTGGAAAGGTCCGGATTCAGTTCTGCGCGGAGTTGCTGCAGGCTTCGCGTATCCAGCGGCTGCACCGAAATCATGCTGTCGACGAAGAGGCGCAACCCGCGGTCGGTGGGCACTCTTCCGGCGGAGGTGTGCGGAGAACTGATGAGTCCGCGCGCTTCGAGATCCGCCATGATGCTGCGCACCGTGGCCGAACTCACATCCACATGGGAGGCGAGCCGCCTCGATGCGACCGGGGCGCCGTCGTTCAGATAATGCTCGACCAGGAGCTTGAACAGACGCTTCGTGCGATCCGCGAATCGATCTTCCGGACTGATCACCGCGCCGCTGCCCCCTGCAAGATACCTGCCGCGTCGGGACTGCGGGCCACCGTGAATGATCGTGTCCTCTTCGCCACTTTGTGGCACTAGCCCCGTCGGCTACTCTAGCACAATGCTCAGGCAACTCACGGTCAGGAACTTCGCCCTGGTCGAGAGCCTCGATATCGAGTTTGGACCGGGGCTCACGGTCATCACCGGCGAATCCGGCGCCGGCAAGTCGATACTGCTGCAGGCCCTCGACCTCGTGCTTGGCGCTCGCGCGGACCGGACGACGGTTCGTCCCGGCGCCTCGACCGCCGAGGTGACGGCCGAGTTCCACCTGGACGGCCGCGACGAGGCCCGCCGGTACATTGCCGAACGCGCTCTGGAAGACGATGTGGAACCGAACCGCTGCCTTGTCCGGCGCGTTGCCGCGTCTGCCGGCCGCTCGCGCGCGTTTATCAATGGCACTCCGGTCAATGTCTCCGCCTTGCAGGCGCTCTGCGCTCCGCTGGTGGACGCGCACGCGCAGAACCAGCACCGTTCGCTGCTGGAGCGCGCCACGCAACTCGATCTGCTCGACGACTTCGGTGTCCCGACCGAGGTCACGGACGCCGTGCGCGCCTGCCATGGCGACTGGCAGGCGCAGCGGTCGGATCTTCACGAACTTGAGCGGCGGACGCGGTCGACGCGCGAACGCATGGACCTGCTGCGATACCAGTTGGGCGAACTCGGGGCGCTGGCGCTCGAGGAAGGGGAGGTGGAGGCGCTGACGCAGCGGCACAAGCGCCTGTCGTCGGCGACGGATATCCAGTTCGTCGTCGGAACCCACGCGGAAACGCTCGACGAACAGTTGCTGTCCCAGCTTTCGCGCATCCAGGCCGACCTCGAGGACATCGATGACGAGCATCCGGCGTTGGCCGCGGCTCGCCAGCACATGGAAGCGGGGCGCATCGAGGCCGAGGAAGGCCTGTCTGCGCTCCGTGCGTATTTCGAAGCGGTGCCCGTTGATCCACAAGCGCTGAAGGAGGTCGAAGAGCGGCTCGATGCGATACACGATGCGTCGCGCAAGCATCGCGTCAGCGCGATGTCACTCGCCATCCACACGAAGGAGGTCGCGGCGGAGCTCGAATCCCTCGAAGTCGATGAATCGCGGGTTCGGAAATGGAGAGAAACCTGCGAAGCCAGCGAGCAGAAGTACCGTGAGGCTGCGGCGAAGCTATCCGAAGCGCGTGCCGGCGCCGCACGGAAGTTCGAGAAATCCGTGACTGCGGCACTGGCGGAACTCGGGTTCGGCCAGGCGTCCCTGTCAGTCGAGTTCACGCCCGCCGAGAACGAGCGAGGGCTCGAGACCGTCGACTTCCTGTTTGGCGCCAGTCCCAGGTACCCGGCGGGGTTGCTCAAGGCCATCGCATCCGGCGGCGAACTGGCGCGAATCAGTCTTGCTATCTGTGTGGTCGCGGCCGCGCGTTCGAAGCTGCCGTGCCTCCTGCTCGACGAGGCCGACGTTGGCATCGGCGGCACGACCGCGGACGTGCTGGGGCGCATGCTGCGGCGCCTGGCGGAACATACGCAGGTCATCTGCGTGACCCACGCGCCCCAGGTGGCGGCGCTCGGGGATACGCATTTCAGGGTCACAAAGACCGCGACCGACGAGACGGTCATCGAAACCCTCGACGACGGCAGACGGGTCGATGAGGTCGCGCGCATGCTGGCCGGGCGACGGGTCACGAGCGAGACCCGGGAGTACGCCGAGACGCTCCTTGCCGGGGCGCATGTCGCCTGAGCCCACATCCTCCGGGGCGGTCTGCTAGTATCCGCGCATGTTCTCGAACGTCTTGCGGTGCGCCGGCGTTTTGGCGTTGCTGGCGGCACTTCTCTCCACCGGCTGCGGCGTTCACCGCGTGGCCATACAGCAGGGCAACATCATCACCCAGGAGATGGTGGACCAACTGAAGCCCGGGATCACGCGTGAACAGGTGGCCTACATCATGGGCGAGCCGGTCCTGCGCAACACCTTCGACGATGACCGGTGGGACTACGTGTACACCATCGATGTGCCGAACACCTACAGCTCGCGCATGCTGGTGTCCCTGTTCTTCGAGAGCGACGTCCTAGTCTACATCACCGGCGACATGGCGCCGTCGTCCGCCGCGAAAAACCCTGCCAGCCAGCGTCCATAGGCGGCTGATGGCGTCGCAAACTTGGGCCGGTGCTCTTCCATCCGCTGTTAGATGACCGACAACGACCATCGCGATCTGGCCCGCGTGCTGCATCGGATTTGAAGGGCGGGCTGTGCTATCCGGATACCGATCTGTTCTCTACGAGGAGTTGTTCGCCGACTGGAATCGCGTAGATGCGCCGGAGAAGCTGTGCAATTCGTCGAAAGAAAAACGGACGGAGTCGCTCTGGATGAATTTTCGCCCGACCGTTCACATCGACCGTGCCTACACCTGACCGGGAAAGGGCAGCCTCGATACTCGCCCAGCTCTGGAATGAGGTTGTCGAGGGTCGGGAAGCGTCTGATACAACCTGCCAAGTCGAAAAGGGCATCCGAGGCAAGATTCGTCAGTTGTTGCTCTCCGAGATGGTGGCTTTCACCTACAGCCTGCCAACGCGGTTGCTGGGGAAATTGACGGATCCGAATCTCGACGCGCTGTGCTTGCAACGTGGCGAGAACGCAGTTGCTCAATGGGACCCCCGTAGCTTTGCCACGAGCGTTATTGTGCCGTGGGTCCGCGACAACGAGAATGTGCTCGGAAACAGTCTGGACCCATACGTGAGCAACCCGCTTCGACAGGCCCGCGTAGTACCGAATCCCCATAATGTCCGTTCGAATACGCTGCCGCATTGGAAATCTCTCCACACTGTCTTGAATTCTGTCCAAGAACGTAGCGCCCCGGATTACACCCTCGCTGTGTTCCGGCTGGTCCTTGCTCAGGCAAAATCATGGGGTTCGGCGGCTCGCGTCCGCCGCAGTTCTCTCGGGTCTTGCGTCAGGTCGCGATAGAACTCCACGCGATCGCCATCGGAGAGCGTCGCGTCGGGCGCCACCGCGCGACCGAAAATGCCCACCTTGTCGGCATCCGGCGGCGGCTCGACCCGGAGTGATTTGAACGGTTCCAGCGCCATGGCGGCGCGCACCGCGTCCGCGACCGTCGCTCCCGCCTCGAGTTCGACTTCGGCGGCGTAGCAGATCCGGGGAAGCGCGTAGACCACTTCGACGCGAATGGTCATGCCGGGACCAGCATGTCGCGGGCCCGCCGGACAAAGGCGTCGAGCGTTTCGTCGGCCATCCGGCCCAGCGCATGCGCGGTGCCGAACACCGTGAAGAGACTGCGTTTCGGTTCGAATTCCAATGCCAGCCTGACGCGGCATCCGGGGCCGAGCGCGGTGAATGTCCACATGCCGGAAAGGTGCCTGAACGGCCCATGTGCCAGCGTCATCGAAATGCTGTGGTTGGGAACCAGGGTGTTCCGCGTCACGAGCGTTTCCTTGAGGCCGCGGCCGGCCAGCGTCAGCTCCGCGACCACGAGATGGTCACCGGACTCCAGGGTCTCGGCGGCCTTGCACCACTTCAGGTACCGCGGATAGCTCTCGATGTCGTTCACGAGGGCGTAGACCTCGGAGGCCGGATACGGCAGCAGCGCGCTGCGCTCGATATGCACTAGTGTCGTGTCACACGCGTTATGTCGCTTCAGCGCGTCCCACGGGGTCTGTGGCAAGGCGCGTCCCCGCAGGGAATGGTCGGCTCCATTTCCAAGGGGCGCAACACCGCCACAGGCCCCGTGGGACGCGCCCTTCGGGAGATCGCCATGCACGCCACTGCCGCGTTGTGGCCCTTGCGAATATGCCAGATATTCCCTGCGGACCACGCCTTGCATTGACGCGCATGGCGAACTCTGAAGCGCCAGAACGCGTGTGACACGACACTAGCCGAAGAAGAAGTGATAGAGCGTATACCCGAACACGGCGAGCACTCCGAGGGGCGCGACGACCTTGATCAGCGCCTCCCAAAGGACTTCCACCGGCCTGCCTCCGGGCAGTTTGAGCTGGGCCTGCACGATCTTCTTCGGCAGCACCCAGGCGGCGAAGACCGCGATCAGGAGGCCGCCCAGAGGCAGCATGACCTTCTGCGTCACGAAGTCGAAGAAGTCGAAGAAGGTCATGTTGCCGACGATATGGACATCGGCCCAGGCGTTGAAGGAAAAGACCGTGCCGAGGCCCAGTATCCAGCACACGATGCCCAGCAGGAAGGCGACGCGCCAGCGCTTGGCGTTGAACCGCTCGACGGCGAAGGCCATGGCGGGTTCGACGATGGAGATCGCCGAAGTGAGGGCCGCGAACGTGACCAGGACGAAGAACAGGGTGCCGAACAGCACGCCCAGCGCCATGTTGCCGAAGGCGATCGGAACGGTCACGAACAGCAACCCCGGACCCTCGCCGGGCTCGAGGCCGTTCGCGAAGACGATGGCGAAGATGGCGAGGCCTGCGGCGATGGCGACCACCGTGTCGAGCACCCCGATCATCAGGACCGCCGAAGGGATGGAGGCGTTGCTCGGCATGTACGAGCCGTACGCCATGATGGCGCCCATGCCCACGCTCAGGGTGAAGAACGCGTGGCCGAGCGCTTCCAGCACGCCCTCGGCGGTCAACTTTTCCCAGTTCCAACTGAACATGAAGTCGAACCCGGCGCCGAAGCCGCCCGAGGTGGCGCCGTACACGAGCAGCACGCCGAGCAGCACGAACAGGAGCGGCATGAACCAGCGGATGGCGCGCTCCAGGCCGGCGACGACGCCCGCGCCCACGATGAAGATGGTGATCGCCATGAACAGCGTGTGGAAACCGACCAGGAGCCCCGGGTTCGCGAGAAAGGCGTCGAACGCTGCGCCGGCGGCCGCGCCGTCGGCCCCCACGAACGTCCCGCCGGCCATCAGGCAGACGTAGTAGAGAGCCCAGCCCGCCACCACGGAGTAGTACGACAGGATGAGGAATCCGCCCAGGGCGCCCATCCAGCCGATCAGCGACCAGCCCCGGCCGGCTTCGCTTCGCCGCGCCAGCGACCGCATCGTGTTGATCGGACTCTGGCGGCCCTGACGTCCCAGCAAGACCTCCGCCATCATGACGGGGATGCCCACCGCGGCGATGCAGGCAAGGTACACGACGACGAACGCGCCGCCTCCGTTCTCGCCGGTGATGTACGGGAACCGCCAGATGTTGCCCAGCCCGACGGCCGAACCGACGGCCGCCAGGACGAACAGCGCACGGCTCGACCACATGCCATGTCTGGAAACGTCGGACTCTGCCACCGCACCCCATCCCCGAACAGTTGGCCGCGCATTATGCGCTATGATCGCGGGCGTGGCCAAAAGCGGAACAGCAACGCGCGGCGTCATCGCGTCGAACCGCCGGGCGCGCTTCGACTATCACCTTGACGAGACGTTCGAAGCCGGCCTGGTTCTCGCCGGATGGGAGGTGAAGAGCCTGCGCGCCGGCAAAGCCCAGCTCGCGGACGCATACGTTTTCGTTCGCGATGGCGAGGGATGGCTGGCCGGCGCGCACATCACGCCGCTCCCGAGCGCATCCACGCATGTGCGGGCGGAGCCCACTCGTCACCGCAAGCTGCTGCTCCACGCCAGGGAGTTATCGCGCATCTCGGTGGCCGTTGCGCAAAAGGGTTTCACCTGCATCGCAACGTCCCTGTATTGGAAGGACCAGCGCGTCAAGTGCCGGATCGCTCTCGCCAAGGGCAAGCGGCAACACGACAAGCGCGCAGCCGTCAGGGAGCGGGATTGGAAACGACAGCAGGAACGCCTTTTCAAACGTTCTGCCTGAGAGCTTTCGCCGCACGCCCGGACGCGAGCGCCGGCCAGGGCGCCCACGCCGGGCGCCACTCGGTCGGATCAACCCGAAAGCAGTTCCGTCAGCGCATTGCGTTGACGCTGCGACAGGCGCCGAAACAGCCTGATCAGATTGTCTTCCTGGTCCGAAAGGTCGCGCCTGAAAGTCATCTCTATGTGGCGAAAGAACGGTGGTTCGATTTCCGTTTCGGCTTCGCCCGGCAGTCCACTCAGAGAACGTTCCAGCCGGGCCACGATTTCGGAGTTCATGCTCCGCCGATACCGATGTGCTGTTTCGGCGATGCGCGCGTGGAGGTTAATGGGAAGCCTTGACTACGAACTTGAATGTTCGATCGCCGGTACCTTGTCGTCGAGCCATCTCATTCACCAAAAGACAGACTTATAGTATGGCAAAAAAACCGATAGATAGACTTATAGCTTGTTCGAGGCGTCGTCGGGGCGGATGAGACGGTCGGAAATGCGTCGAACCACCGCTGTCCTGACTGTCGAGGGAGTGGGCGTACGTCGGCGCGATGGCGATGCGAGTCGTTGGATCCTTCGCGATATCGGCTTTGCGGCTGAAGCCGGCGAAGTCGTCGCGGTGTGCGGTCCGAGCGGCAGCGGCAAGTCGACGTTGCTGAACCTCGTCGGTGGATTCGGGATCCCGGAGGAAGGTTCGATCCGCCTCGACGTCGAGGCGGGCGGAAAACGGGAGGCGTTGCGCGTTCACGAGCTGGCCGAGGCGGAGCGTGTCCGGTATCGGCGTCGGCACGTGGGCTTCATCTTTCAGTTCTTCAACCTCCTGCCAACCTTGACTGTGGAAGAAAACGTGCTCCTCCCGAGGCGGCTCAACAAACTGGGGAGCGGGTCGGAGCGAGCGCTCGAGCGCCTTGCGCCGCTCGGCGTGGGTGACCTGCGTGAACGGTTCCCCGACTCGCTTTCCGGCGGCGAACAGCAACGGGTCGCTATCGCTCGGGCGCTGGCGCATGCGCCACCGCTGGTGCTGGCGGACGAGCCAACGGGGAACCTCGATGCGGCGAACGCGGACCGCGTCGTCGAGTGTCTCTGGGACCATGTGCGCCATGCCCGGGCCGTGCTTGTGATCGCGACGCACAACGAGCGCATCGCGGAGCGCGCGGACCGCGTAGTGGCGCTGCGGTAGGCCACGCTTGCTGTCGCTGATCCTCGGCCAACTGCGCTACCTCGCGCGCACGCCCGGCGCGACCGCGGCGTCGGTCGCGGCGACCGCCCTGGGAACGATGTCCGTCGTGGCGGTCCACCTGTTGAGCGAGGACATCAAGGCGGGGCTCGATAGCGCGGGAGCGCTGCCGATCCCGGGCTACACCCATGTCGTGCGCGGGACGGACCTCACGTGGGATGCGTACTTCGACGCGCGGGACCGATGGCGTGAAGGTCATGTTCCGCGGGTGGAGGCGATGACGCCGCTTGTCGAGGGACAGGCACTGGTGAATGGGCGTTCGTCGCGGGTTCTTGGCTTCGACATGCTGGTCGCTGGACGTTTCATCGCGCCGGGAGCGTTCATCGAAGACCCGTCGACAGGCGATTCCACCCGGATGCTGCTCGGTGACGGCGTCGTCGCGGCCGGTTCGCTCGGGCTCGCGGCGGGCGAGACCGTGCGTGCTGGAGAAGTCGCGGTGGACGTCGTCGCCGTGTCGGCGGATGCCGGAAATGTCGTGTTCGCCGACATGCCGACCGCGCTTCGAATCCTTGGGAGAACCGGTCCTGGCGCCATCCTGGTCCGCGACCGCGGGGGCGAACCCGCCATCGAACGCTGGTTTCCCGGCAGCAGCGCGGCATTCGACATCGGGACGGCCATCGAACTCGGGCAAGGGCTGACGGCGCAGGCCCTCGACGAAGCGGAGCCGACACGCCGCTTCGCGCTTGCCATCCTGTTCAACCTGGGGGCGCTCGGCGCTCTTTCGCTGTTCGTCGCCGCCTTCCTGATCTACCAGGCAAGCTACTCCAATATCTCGCGGCGACAGCGTGAGCGCGAGCGTCTGGCCGCTATCGGCGTCGGCCCGGGAACGCTCGGGCTCCTGTACGTTGCCGAAGGCGCCCTCATCGGGTTCGCCGGCGCCGCGGCGGGAACGCTCCTGGGTGCCCTGCTGGCTGGGTATCTCGCGTCGATGGACTCTTTCGCCATGAACAGTATTGCCGTGGCCAAGGGCGTCCTCGGCGGAGTCGGCGCAGGCGTTGTCGGCGCTTTCCTGGCTACCCGGCGGGCAACCGTGATGCGACAGTCAGCGGGTCCGCGCTGGGTCGTCGCTGCCCTGGCGGCGACACTTCTTGCCGCCGCGGCGATGTCGGACACCCTCGCAGCGGCGTTCGCGCTCATCGTGGCGTCGTGCATGCTCCAGTTCGCCGTGTTGATGCCCGGCGTCGCCGCCGTTCTGCGGCGCGCGTTCACGGCCCGGATGGGACGGCTAAACCTGCTGGCAAGGGCGAATGTGAGGCGGTTCGCGCTGCTTTTGGGGGAGGTGGATATCGCGGCGAGCGCCCTGTCCATCGCCATTGCCGCCGCCATCGGTATGGGGGTCCAGATCGAGAACTTCCGCGCGGATTTCTACAGCATGCTCGATCAGCGGCTCTGGCGCGCCCTTTATATCGAGAGCGAACGACCGGTCGACGTGGATTGGCTTGAGAGCTTGCCCGGCGTGACGGACGCGCGTTCCTACGGCAGGGCCGAGGCGTTGCTGAACGGGCGTCCCGTCGCGGTCACCCTTGGAACCGGCGATGTGCTCGAGAGCCGCCGCTACGGTTACGGCGCGGCGCTGGAGGGAGACGTCCTGCTGAGCGAGGCTGGCGCGCTCGAATACGGCCTCGAGGTTGGCGAGGGGATCGAAGTCGAGGGCGCGCGCGGCGCGCGGCGAGCAACGATTGCACACGTATTCAGCGACTATGGCGCGCCGTCGCCGCGCATCGTCGGAACGTTCACGGACCTCGCGCAGATTCTGGATGGAATCGCTTTTGAACGAACATCCGTGTTGACGGCCGGGGAGGATACGGCCGCGTTGCAGCGCGCGATCGGAGAACGCTATCCCGATGCGCACGTGCGCGACCAGTCGGAGCTACGCGCACTGGCCGAAAAGGCGTTCGACAGGACGTTTGAAGTGGCCGAGAGCCTTAACCTGATCGCGCTCATCGTTGCGATCGCGGGACTCTACAACGCGCTGTCGGCCCTCGTGCTGCGGGCGCGCGACGACCATCGGCTGCTCTACGCCGCAGGCGTATCGCGGGTGTCGATCACCGCCCTCGCCGTGCAGCAGAACCTGTTGATCGGCGCCGTCGCGGCAGCGGCCGCAGTGCCCCTCGGTCTCGTGATCGCCTACGTGCTTTGCGCCGAGGTCAACCCGCGAGCGTTCGGCTGGTCGATCTCCTTCGGCATCGACGTTGCGGCGGTTCTCACGCCGACACTGCTTGGCATCGTTGCCGCGTTGCTGGCGGGACTGGTCCCAACCTGGCGCGGCATCAAAGCGCTCGGAGGCGCTCCGGAACATGCGCTCCTTTAGACCAGGCCGCTCCCGGGGCGCGGCGACCCTGCTGGCCGGTGGGCTGGCATCCCTGTTCGCCCTGTCCGGCTGCAACGATGCCGACGGCTCGGCCCGCGGGGGAGCGCTGCGGGTCGGAACGCTGCTCGGCGAATCCTCTGCAGCCGGGTTTCTTGTTGCGGACACGGTGCGACCTTTCGAGTTTCCGCGCGACCACGGCGCCCATCCGCGTTTTCGCCAGGAGTGGTGGTATCTCACCGCCGTCCTCGAAGACGCGGCAGGCGGCGAGTACGGTGCCCAGTTCACGCTCTTTCGGCGCGCGGTGTCCGCCGACGCGGGGGACGGTCCCTGGCGCTCGGCGCAGGTGTACCTCGGCCATTTCGCGCTGACAGATGTCGAACGTGAACAGCATGTCGAAGCGGAGCGTTTCGTCCGCGGCCATCCGCGTCTCGCCGGAGTCCGCGCCGCCCCGTTCGCGGCATGGATCGACGGCTGGCGGCTCGCATCGACGGGTGCTGCGACCTGGCCCATGCGTCTGCAAGCGCCGGCTCGGACGTTCGGTGTCGACCTGGTCTTGAGCGAGACCCGCCCGCCGGTTCCGCAGGGCGATCGCGGACTGTCCGCGAAAGGTCCCGGCGCCGCGTCCTATTACTACTCGGTGCCGCGCATTGCCGTCGCAGGAACGCTTCGAATCGGTGATCGGGAAGTCGAAGTCTCGGGTCTCGGCTGGTTTGACCGGGAGTGGAGTACCAGCGGCCTCGATGCCGAGCAGATCGGCTGGGACTGGTTCGCGCTGCAGCTCGATGATGGCCGCAGTCTCATGCTGTTCCAGATCCGGCGCCGCGACGGGGCGCGCGGCGGCTACGATCAGGGCATCCTGGTGTCGCCCGACGGCGCCGCGCGCACGCTGGGAGGCGCCGATTTCGCGCTTTCTCCGGAACGTGTCTGGCGCGGCCATGCGGGCACGCAATGGCCTGTCCGCTGGCGAATCACCGTCGGGGAAGAGGTGTTTGTCGTCGACGCGGCGATCAAGGACCAGGTCATGGACACGTCCATTCGTTATTGGGAGGGTGTGGTCCGGGTTTCCGACCCGGCGGCGCGGAGCCTGGGAAGGGGCTACATGGAATTGACGGGATACACCGACGACTGACGACAGCGCACCGATATGGAGATAAAACAGGCCATGGCCGAGGGGCGTCCGCGCCATGTGTTGGCGCTGTCCGCGCTGAGCCGTGCATATGACTTGTTCGATTGACGGATTGGACACCGAAAGCTGGAAAAGCAAGGCGCTGACCGGTATTTTGCGCATTCGTATTGCGTCCGGTTAGCCATGAGCGAAAACGCTTCCGACCGAACATGCGACTTCTTCGGCTCGGGCAAGCCGTTGCGGAACGCGAAGAAGCTCCTCGGGGACAGCCATGGCGGGATGCTGCACCAGGTCATGCTCGACCGCTCCCCCGATCTGGTGTTTCTCCTGGGCGCCGATGGCCGATTCCTCTTCATCAACGACGCCGTGGAGCGCCTGCTCGGCTACGCCGGGGACGGGCTGCTCGGTCATCATTTCTCGCGCATCGTGCTCGAAGACGACCTCGAGTTGGCGCGCAATCTGTTCACGGCGCGGTCGGACGGCGTCCAGCAAGCCGAGCTCAGGCTGCGCCTGCATCCGAGCAGGGCCGGCCCGCGCCCCGCGCAGTCGACCACCGTCTGGACCGAGATCAAGGTGTCGCATCTCGACAGCGCCGAGAACGGGCTCGCGGCAATCTT
This sequence comes from Pseudomonadales bacterium, assembly GCA_963668365.1. Lineage (GTDB taxonomy): Bacteria > Pseudomonadota > Gammaproteobacteria > Pseudomonadales > Azotimanducaceae > VXNE01. Next base: position 197,129 of record OY764266.1, on the reverse strand, counting down.
CGCGACCGCGCGCGATGTCTCGGAGCGCCGGGAAGCGGAGGAATCTCTGGTTTTTCACGCGCACCACGACTGGCTGACGCACTTGCCGAACCGGGTGCTGCTGAACGACCGCCTCGACCTTGCGGTGGCGCAGGCACAGAGAGGCAATCGGCGCCTGGCCGTTGTATTTCTGGATCTCGACCGATTCAAGCTGGTGAACGACCAGTACGGACACACGGTCGGCGACCGGCTCCTGCAGGCGGTGGCGAAGCGCCTGCAAAGCTGCCTGGGGCAGGGCGACACGATTTCCCGCTTCGGCGGCGACGAGTTCGCGCTGCTGTTGCCGGATATTTCCGCGAAGCGCGATGCGGTGGCGGTCGTGCGGAGAGTCGTGAGACGCATTCGCGACGGCTTCATCGTCGACGGCAACGAGTTGAAAGTGAGCGCGAGCATCGGTGTCGCCATGTACCCGGACGCGGGAGTCACGGCGGAGTCGCTGGTGCAGAGCGCCGACATCGCCATGTACCGCGTCAAGAACCGGGGCGGAAACGGCTACCGGTTCTTCGCCGAAGCGATGAACCGGCGACTCTCCAGGCGTTTCGCCATGGAACGCGAACTGCGTAGCGCACTGGCCGAGGATGCCCTGTCCGTGTACTACCAGCCTCGGGTGCATCTCGAAAGCGGCACCATCGTGGGCGTCGAGGCGTTGGCGCGATGGGCGCCGGGACACTCGCCGGAGGGCATCGTCGAAGCGAACGAATTTCTGCCCGTGGCCGAGGAAACCGGACTCATCAGCCAGATAGACGCGTGGGTGCAACGCCACGCGTTTGACGACGCGGCCCGCTGGCGCGCGGAAGGTTTCAAGCCGTGCCTCTCGGTCAACGCTTCGCCGCAACAGATCGAGGGGGGCGGCTTCGTTCAGCACATCGACGAACTGTTGCATGCCTCGGGTTTGCCGGCCCATGCCCTGGCGCTCGAAATCACGGAAGAGACGCTGACGCGCGACATCGAATCGGCGGTGCCGAAACTCGACTACCTGCGCCGGCGCGGCGTGCGCATCGTCATCGACGATTTCGGCACGGGCTATTCGTCGCTCAGCCATCTGCGCCGCTTTCCCATCGACGCGTTGAAGCTCGACCACCGCTTCGTCAGCGGCATCGAGGCCGGACACGCGAACATCGTCGAGGCCATCGCCGGGATCGCGCGCGGATTGCGCCTCGACCTCATGGCGGAGGGTGTCGAGACCCGGCGAGAACTTGCCTACCTGCGCGATCACGGCTGCCTTGAAGCGCAGGGGTTCCTGTTCAGCCGCCCGATCTCCGCCGACGAGATGGTCGCCGTCCTGCGCGCGGATCCCTATCGATCCATGCGCGCGATCAGCGACGCGCCGACGGCGCGCTGACCCGAAGCCTTGCCCCCGAGATGAAAGAGCCCCCGGAACCAGGCTTCACCACATCCATCGTTCACTCCGACCGGTGGGATCCCATCGAGCACGGCTCCATGCACAAGCCCGTGCATCCCACCGTCGCGTACGGCTACGAACATACCAGCGACCTGGTGGGAGTGTTTCAGGGAACACACCCGGGCTACGCGTACAGCCGGCAGGTCAATCCGACGGTGTCGGCGCTGGAGCGCAAGCTCGATCGCATGGAGCGCGGCCTCGCCACCGTCTGCTTCGGCACCGGCATGGGCGCGATCGGTTCCATCGCGTTTTCGCTGCTCCGGCGCGGCGACCACATCGTTTCGAGCTGGTTCCTGTTCGGCAACACCAACAGCATTTTCCGCAGTTTCGAGGCCCAGGGGCTCGAGGTCACCTTCGTCGATGCGACGGATGTCGAAGTCGTCGCCGAAGCGATCCGACCGGAAACGAAGCTGGTATTCCTCGAGACGATCGCCAACCCGCGTACCCAGGTCAGCGACATGGAGAACATCGGCGCCCTCTGCCGCGAGCGCGGCCTCGTGTATGTCGTCGACAACACCATGACCTCGCCGTGGCTGTTTCAGCCCGTCGACGTGGATGCCAGTCTGATCGTCAACAGTCTCACCAAGTACATCGGCGGACACGGCAACGCCCTGGGCGGCGCCGTGACGGAAACCGGGCTGTTCGACTGGACGACGTTCGACAACATCTATCCGGAATACAGGAAGGGCGATCCCCAGCGCTGGGGCATCCAGCAACTCCGAAAGAAGGGATTGCGCGACTTCGGTGCCGCGCTCGCTCCGGAAGCGGCGCATCACCTGGCGGTGGGTTCCGAGACCCTCGCGCTCAGGATGGAGCGCCAGTGCGACAACGCGGCCGTGCTGGTGCAAACCCTCGATGCCCACGACCGCGTCTCGAAGGTGTACTACCCGGGCCTGCCGGACCATCCGCAGCATGCGCTGGCCTCGAGGCTGTTTCGCCGGCCGGGAGCGATATTCAGCTTTGAGTTGACCGAGGGTCTGGATCCCTTTGCGTTCCTCGACCGCTTGAACATCGTCGTGAAATCGACAAATCTGGGAGACAATAGAACGCTTGCCATCCCGGTCGCCCACACGATCTATTTCGAACTGGGTCCCGAACGGCGCGCGAGCATGGGCATCGCGGACTCGCTGATTCGAATCTCGGTCGGAATAGAAGACGCGGACGATCTCCTTCGCGATTTCGAGGAGGCGTTGGCGGGGGGATAGGCGACACAATCATCGCGAATCGAAATGGACGAACCCATGCAACTTGTAATGGAAACCGATCTTGGCCTACCCAACCGCCGCTCCGGCAAGGTCAGGGATCTTTACGATGTCACGCTGCCCGGCGGGGATCCGGGCCTGCTGATCGTCGCCACCGACCGCATCAGCGCGTTCGATGTCGTCCTGGAGAACGGACTGCCCGGCAAGGGGGTGGTGCTGACGCAGATATCGCGGTTCTGGTTCGAGCGATTCGCCGACAGCTTCGGCCATCACCTCGTTTCGACCGATCCGGCGGACGTGCCGGGTATCACGGCCGAAGAACGCGAAGACCTGCGGGGGCGCATTATGCTGTGCCGGGCCTGCGAGGTCATTCCGGTGGAGTGCATCGCGCGCGGATACATCACCGGCACCGGATGGAGCGACTACCAGCGAACGGGAGCCGTCTGCGGCATAGCGCTGCCGCAAGGACTGCAGAATTCCTCGCGCCTCGCCGAACCGCTCTTCACGCCCTCGACCAAGGCGGAGGCCGGCCTGCACGACGAGAACATCTCTTTCGAGCAGGGCGCGGCGATTGTCGGCGAGGAGACGATGCAGTGGCTGTCCGACGCCACGCTGCGCCTGTACTCGGAGGCGAGCGCGTACGCGCGGGAGCGGGGCATCATCCTGGCGGACACGAAGTTCGAGTTCGGGCGTCTCGACGGGCAGTCCGAACCCATTCTCATCGACGAGATATTCACGCCCGACAGTTCGCGGTTCTGGCCGGCGGATCAGTGGCAGCCAGGCCAGGAACAGCCGAGCTTCGACAAGCAGTACGTGCGCAACTACCTGGAGACGGTGGTCGACGCCGGCGAATGGGACAAGACGCCTCCCGGTCCGAAACTGCCCGACGATGTCGTCGAGAACAGCATGGCGCGGTATCTCGAGGCGTACGAAAGACTGACTGGGGCACCGCTCGACCTAAAGGCGTAAGCCGGCACGTCCTGAATCATGGATTGGGACGAATACAAGAGACGCTGCGACACGCCGGGGGTGGTCTCGCGCTGGATGCTCGAGCGCACGGCGGAACTGGTGGATTCTTCCGTGGCCGAACGCCTGCTCGCCGCAACCTCGGGCAAGCCGCTCCCCAAACCCGAGGGCCACAAGGGCGGTCCCGGCACCGACATGTTTGAGCTGCAACTCGATGGCGCGGTCGTGGACGCCGTCGTCGCCGCCGTCGAACGCGCCCATGCGGCGGGAAACCAGAAGCTCGGAGGATTCGTGGCGGCGTGGCGGGAGTACCGCGGTGATCGCAATGCGTGATCCGAAGGGAACCCGGATTCACAAGGCAGTCGCTTTGGCTGAACCGGCGCTTCCGATGGCCTGTTCGAGCCGAGCAGAATAGTTCCACACTGCATGACAGCCACGGGTTCTTTCGATGCGAATCGTGGCCGGCATCGAAAACGGTCCGCCTGCTCTCGCCTGCTCTCGCATTGACGCCGAACCGCGCACCGTGCAGGGTATGGCGCTTTGCGGCCCGGAAGCACCCGTTGGAACTCACCCTCGTCCGCCACGGTTTGCCGGAGCGCGTGGAACTTGCTCAAGGTCGCGCGGACCCAGAATTGTCGGAGGCCGGCTGGCAACAGGCGCGTCAGGTGGGGGAGTGGCTAAGTCGAGAGGCCATCGATGCCATCTACGCGAGCCCGCTGCGCCGCGCCCTCGAGACCGCGCAACCTCTTGCCCACAGCCTGGACCTGCATCCGGTCATTCACGAATCTGTCGCGGAGTATGACCGTGACGCGTCGCATTACATTCCCATGGAGGAACTGAAACGGGAGGACTACCCCGCCTGGAAAGCGTTCGTCGATGGGGGCTACGGGGAAGAAGTGGATATGGCCGAATTCGCGATGCGGGTCACAAGGGGAATGGAGGAAATCATCGGCGCCAATGCCGGGCGGCGCGTTGCGGTGTTCTGTCACGGTGGCGTGGTCAACGTCTGGACCGCAAAGGTGCTCGGCATATCCCCCGGCCTCTTCATCGATGTGGCTTACGGCAGCATCAGCCGTTTTCTGTGTGCCTCTACCGGCGAACGGAATGTGCGGAGTCTGAACGAAACGGGGCACCTTGTGGTGTAGCGAAGCGAATTTCCCACGTTCCGAATAGCCAATGTCTCTAACGCATTGGCCCGGTCTTGTTGGATGCTCTCTACCCGCGTCGCCGTCCAAGAGTTGTTATGGTACGTTGCCATGATGCAACCCAAATCCTTGCCTGCCGGTTCGTCAACCGACATCAGTGTGCGCAGGCTATCCGAGCCGCAGCGGCGGCTTTCCGAGATTCACGCCGAGGCCTTGTATCGGCCGGTGCCGCCGGTCGAACTTGACGACGACGGCTTTGTCTACAGGGACGGCAGGGTGTCGGAGAGCACACGCCACGGAGAATCGCTCGCGTACGGCCTGTATGCGGCGCAGTCGCTGCTCGCGCACCTGCCCGACGCCCTGGTCGCAAGTGACCTGGCGTTTCTGTTCGAGCGGGACAATCCTCACGCGGTGCTCTCGCCAGACCTGATGGTGGCGCTCGGCGTGGGAGGCCATCATCGCCTTTCCTACAAACTGTGGGAGGAGCGCAAGGTGCCGGACTTCGCGCTGGAGGCGCTGTCGGTGAAGACGTGGCGAAGGGATGTGGAGGTCAAGCCGGGCCTGTACCGAGACCTCGGCGTACCGGAGTTCTGGATAGTCGATCTGCTCGACAAGCTTCCCGCGCCGATCGTCGGGCGCCGCCTGAACGACGCCGGGGTCTACGAGGAGATTCCAGTCTCGCCGTCCGGCGGCACACGGAGCGATGTGCTCGGCGCGGAGTTGTTCCTTGAGGACGAGGTGTTGCGGTTCCGCGATCTGAAGACGGGCGAGGTCGTGCCTACCTACACTGAGTTCCGACGGTTGCACGAGTCACAGGCGCGGCTAGCGGAAAGGCGAATCGCTATATTGGAGCAACGGCTACGAAGGTCTGAAGGACAGCAGGGACGATAGATGGCGCGGGTCGAAATCGAGAGCGAGGTCACTGGCAAGGTCTGGAAGGTCGAGGTGGGCGTGGGCGATCAGGTCGCCGAAGGGGACATCCTTGTCATCCTGGAATCGATGAAGATGGAGATTCCGGTCGAAAGTCCCCGAGCGGGTACCGTGGCCGAACTGCGGGTGGCACCGGATGAACCGGTTCAGGAAGACCAGGTAGTGGCTGTCATCGCGACCTGACTACTCCTGCTCCGGGAGTGTGGCGGCAATGGTCGTCTCCCGGCGCTTGTGTCAGACTTTTGCTTTTGCTGGCGGGAAAGACAAGTGCCCGATCTTGTCACTATCGACAGGAAGGACGGCGTGGCGGATGTCCGTCTGAATCGTCCCGAGAAGTACAACGCCCTGTCGCCGGAAATGTTCGGAGCAATCACCGAAGCAGGTGAGAGCCTGATGAATTCAGGCGACATCCGCGCCGTCGTGCTGTCCGGCAACGGTCGTGGATTCTGCTCCGGTCTCGACTTCGCGAGTTTTTCCGCCATGGCGGGTCCATCGGGACGCGGCGCCGGTCGCGTCAAGGACGTGTTGTCGGAATCGCGGAGTCCAGAGAACTTCGCGCAGCGCCCCGCGCTGGTCTGGAAGCGGCTGCCGGTACCGGTGATCGCCGCCATTCATGGCGTGGCCTTCGGTGGTGGATGCCAGATCGCGCTCGGCGCGGATATTCGCATCGCGCGAGAAGATGCGAGGCTCTCGATCATGGAGATCAAGTGGGGCCTCGTACCCGACATGTCTATCACGCAGACTTTGCGCGACCTGGTGACGCTGGATGTTGCCAAGGAACTGGTGTTCACGGGCCGGATCGTGAGTGGCGTGGACGCGGCCGCGATGGGACTCGTCACCCGGACGGCGGAGGACCCCCTGGCGGAGGCCACGGCACTGGCGAAGGAAATCGCTTGCAGATCGCCGGACGCGGTACGTGCGGACAAACGGCTGCTCGAGGAGAGTTGGCGGGCCGAGCCTTCCCTGGGCCTCGGGCTCGAAGCCAAGCTGCAAGACGGCCTGATCGGCACGCCGAACCAGATCGAAGCCGTCACGGCCAATTTCGAAAACCGGGCGCCCGAGTTCGAGGACGCGGACTAAGAAGATGAGTTGGAAAGAGGAAGTCTGGGAAATCCACCGGCGGCGGAAACTCGCCAGGCAGCAGGGCGGCAAGGAAGGCATCGCGAAGCAGCATGCGCAGGGCAGGCTGACCATCCGCGAGCGCCTCGACGCGTTGCTCGATCGGGGCACGTTCGAAGAGCAGGGCAAGGCGACTGCGATCCCGGACTACGACGAGAACGACAAGTTCCTGGGCTACGTGCCGGCCAACTACGTGGTCGGTTTCGGCAACATCGAAGGTCGTCGCGTGGTCGCGGGTGGCGAGGACTTCACGCTCAAGGGCGGCTCTCCGAATGCCGCCGGACTGCGCAAGAGCGTCTACGCGGAACACCTGGCGGTCAGATACAAGGCGCCGCTGGTGCGGATGCTCGAAGGCGGAGGCGGCAGCGTAAAGGGTGGCGGGCGCCGCGGCGGCACCGTCGGCGAGCCGGTGTTCTCGGCGCCGCGTTTTCGTATCATCGCCGACGCCATGGGCCAGGTGCCGATCGTCTCCATCGCCTGCGGTGCGGTGGCGGGGTTCCCTGCCGGGCGACTCGTCGCTTCCCATTTCTCGGTCATGAGCCGGGACACCGCGCAGATACTGATCGGCGGACCGGCGCTCGTCGAACGTGCCCTCGGGGTTACCATGACAAAGGACGAACTTGGCGGGGCCCAGGTCCATGCCCGCAGCGGTATCGTCGACAATATTGCCGAGGATGAGCGCGGTGCGTTCGCACAAACCCGCCGCTTTTTGAGCTACCTGCCCTCGAGTGTCTATCAGCGTGCCCCGAGAACGTCAGGCGACGACGATCCCGAACGGATGGAGGAGGATCTTCTTGACGCCGTGCCGAAGAACGCCAGGATGGGTTTCGACATGCGGGCCATCGTTCGCATGGTGATGGATGTCGACTCGTTCTTCGAGATTGGTGCTACCTACGGCCGCAGCCAGATTGCGGGCCTGGCGCGGCTCGATGGTCAACCCGTCGGCGTATTGGCGAACGACTGCAAGGTCTACGCCGGGGCAATGACGGCGGAGGCGGCGCAGAAGTATCGTCGTTTCGTCGAGATGTGCGACACGTTCCATCTGCCCATCGTCAATTTCGTCGATCAACCCGGGTTCATGATCGGCCCGGAGGCCGAACGCAAGGGCACGATCCGCTACGGCATGGCCGCTGTCTGCGCGGCCGTACAGGCCTCGGTGCCGTGGGCTTCGATCCAGGTGCACAAGGGATTCGGCGTCGCGACTGCGGCACACTACGGAGCGGACGCTTATGTTTTGTCCTGGCCCTCGGTTGAATCGGGGGCGTTGCCGGTGGAGGGCGGCGTGGCAGTGGCGTTCCGACGGGAAATCGCGGCGGCCGACGATCCGCAGGCGAAGCGGCGCGAACTGGAAGAACAGTTGCGCGCCGGGCGGTCTCCGTTCCCGAGGGCGGAATCCTTCGCCGTGCACGAACTCATCGATCCGCGTGAAACGCGGCCGGCGCTGTGCAGGTGGATCGACTGGATCCAACCCCTGCTTGACGACCTGACCGGTCCGACGTCTTTCCCCATTCGGCCCTGACTCCATGCACGCTGTTGTCCTTTCGTTGATCTTGAGCTTCATCGTCGGTGCGGCGATCTGGCTGACTCTCGGTCCCCGCTTCAAGCTGAATGAAGACTCGCGCCAGAACGAGATACTGAACGTCCTGGCCTATCTTGCGATCGCCTTTCCGTTCTGCTTCGCGATCGTCTTTTTCGCCATCGAAAGACTCTAGTGCCGAACTGCCAGGGCCGTTGCCCCGGGATGTTCTGCGCGCCAAAATATGAACGTTTCACATGATCTGATTGCCTGATCTTGAGCAATGTTCATATCAAGCTTCGACCTGCGGCACCTTCGGACCCTGACCGCGTTGCGGGACACCGGCAGCCTGGTGGAGGCGTCCGAGCGCGTCTTTCTGACGCAATCGGCGCTTTCGCACCAGATCAAGGCGCTGGAGACGCGGATGGGCTGCCCGCTGTTCGTCCGCAAGACCAAGCCGGTGCGCTTTACACCCGCGGGAAGGCGGTTGCTTGAACTCGCGGACGAGGTGCTGCCCCTCGTGCATGCGGCATCGCGCGACATCGGCCTGTACGCGAGCGGCGAGTCCGGGAGATTGCACCTCGCCATCGAATGCCATAGCTGTTTCGAGTGGCTGTTGCCGGCCATCGATCAGTTTCGTGACCGGCGGCCGGAGGTGGACCTCGACATCGCGAGCGGGTTCAACTTCGATCCCCTGCCCGCCCTGGCCAGGGGGGATCTTGATCTCGTCGTGACCGCGGATCCGAACGACGACCCCGCCCTGGCGTATGCGCCGCTGTTCGGATACGAAGCGCAACTGGCCGTGGCTTCGAACCATCCATTGGCTGCGCAAGACGTGATCGCGCCCCGGGATCTCGCCGGCGAGACCCTCATCACCTACCCCGTGGAACGCTCGCGCATGGACATCTTCAAGCGCTTTCTTGACCCCGCCGGGGTCGAGCCTGCCCGTATGCGAAGCGCCGAACTGACGGCGATGATGGTGCAGCTCGTCGCGACGGGGCGTGGCGTGGCGTGCCTGCCCAACTGGGCGCTCCACGAGTACGTGGCGCGCGGCTACGTCGTCGGCAAGTCCCTGGGCGAGGACGGCATCTGGCCCAATCTGTACGCGGCCGTGCGCGCGGCGCAGCGCGATTTGAGCTTCGTCGCGCATTTCATCCGAACCGCCAGGATCACGTGCTTTCGAAACCTGGTCGGGATCGTCCCGGCAGACGAGGACGTGCGCGCGGGAGGACCTTCCCCGGGCAAGGTGGCCTGGCGGTAGGGTCGCGGAACGGCACACAGAGCCTATGAGGTCGCAAGGTCGCGAAAATCACGCGAAACGAACGGCAAACCACACAAAATTCCGCGGAGTTTTCGGTATAGTCAATCCGACTGAACGTCTATTGATGGTCATTCCATCCCATAGACCCTGATCAGATAGGGCTCGGATGTCTCCACGAACTCTGACTTCTGTCCGTTCTTCGGTGGCGCCTGTTTTCGTGACCGGCGCGGCCGGTCATGTCGGCGCCAATCTCGTCCGCCGCTTGCTCGAGGACGGCGTCCATGTCCGGGTGCTGCTGAGGCACGAAGACAACAACGAGGGTCTGGACGGCCTTGAGGTTGAGCGCGCATACGGCGACATCCGGGACCTGAGCGCCACCCGGCAGGCGATCAAGGGCTGTCGGGGCGTCTATCACGTCGCCGCGAAAGTTTCCACTATCGACGGCACTCGCGCCCATCGCCGCGAGGTGTACGAGTGCAACGTGCTGGGTACCCGCAACGTGCTGCGGGCGGCGCGGCAGCGCGAAGCCGGAAGGGTGGTGGTCACGGGCTCATTCAGCGCCGTTGGCTACGATCTGGACGACCCCTCGGCGCCCAGCGACGAGACCATGCAGTTCTACCCCATGGAGCGCACCATGCCCTACGAGCGCAGCAAGGCGCTCGTCGAGCACGAGTGCTGGCGGGCGGCGGCGGCAGGGCAGGATGTGGTCGTCGCAACCTGCTGCGCGGTTGTGGGGGGTGCCGACTTTTTCCCCTCGCGCCTGGGCAGGACGATGTGCGACTACGCCGACGGCAAGCTCCATGCCTTCGTGGACGGCGGGTTCGAGTTCGTCGCTGCGCGGGACATCGTCGAGGGGCATCTGCTGTGCATGCGCCATGGCCGCTCCGGCGAAAAATACATCTTCAGCAGCGAATACAAGACCATCTCCGATATCCTGGACCTATACGAGGAAGTCTCGGGGATGCCGCGCCCGCGCCGGCGGATTCCGGCCAACCTGATGTACGTCTTCTCGGAGGCGGCCAGCTATTACCTGAGTCGGGTTCATCCGGACTTTCCCCAGCGTTTCACGCCCGGCGCCATCCGTCTTTTGAAAAAGCGCCGTCACGCCAACCTCGACAAGGCGAAAAGCGAGCTCGGCTACCGGCCGACCAGCATCCGCGACGCAGTCCATGACGCGTACGCGTTCCACTACCACCAGCGCAAGGCGATCACCAATCCGCTGGCGAAACGCCCTATCGCGAACGCTGCGGCGCAGGGGGAACATGCGGTGGCGGACACGCGCGTGCGGGCAACTGCCGATGGAGGCGCGCCATGAAAGCAGCACCGGCTGGACCGCCCGGCTTCGAAGAGGCCGTCAACCTGCGTCAGAAGGCGCGCGCCGCGGGCATGGACCCGGATTACTGGTACGCGGTTGAGGAGGTGCGCAATGTCAAGCCGGGAACCGTTGTCGAGGTGGTTTTCTGGAAGCGCTCGATTGCGCTGGTTCGGGCCGAGGACGGTTCGTTTCACGCCGTGGACAATCGCTGCGCCCATCGCCAGCTCAAGCTTTCGCTCGGCCAGGTGGAAGGATGCCGGCTGGTGTGCGCCTACCACGGCTGGAAATACGACCGGGACGGACGGCTTGCCGAGACCGCGCACGAAATGCTCGGAGGACGTCTGCCGAAAGTTTCGCTCAGAACCTATCCCATCAAGGTCCGCTACGGGTTGATCTGGCTGTTCCCCGGGAATCCGGAACTCGCCGACGTGCGCCATGTTCCCGAGATTCCCGAGCTTGAGGGCCCGGGCCGGTGGGCCTGCGTACCGCTGAGCTTCACATGGTCGGCGCACCATTCGATGGTCATCGACAACGTCAGCGATTTCACTCACGCCTGGCTGCACCGCCGCTACAGGCCCTTCGAGGGCGCCACGCTCACGCGCTGCGAGACGGTGGGCGACGACGTGCACGTAGCCTATGACACGAGCGTCGGAAGAGGGCGTATTTCCGGCTTGTTTGTTGATCGCAACCGGGTGGACACCGATTCCATGGAGCTTTGCTATCAGTATCCCTACCAGTGGTCCAACACCGACCAGGCGATCAAGCACTGGCTTTTCGTGCTGCCCATCGACGAGCGCACCACGCGGGCCTTTTTCCTGTTCTACTTCAAGTCCCTGAAGATTCCGTTGCTGCCGGTACACATTCCCCGCCTCGCGATGGCCGCGGTACTGAAGATCTCGAACCGCGTGCTCATCGGTCCGCTGCTCACCCAGGACGGGTTTGCTGTGGAAGCCGAGCAGGAGGGCTACGAACGTCACTTCGACGCCCGCCCGATCGAATTCAACCCGGCGGTACGGGCGTTTCAGAAAGTGACCGCGCGCAAGTGGCAGGAGTACCTGGCACGGGAGAACGGGACGGCGATGCCGGATCGAGCGCCGACGGCTGCGGACAGTGAAGCCGACGCCGATGCCTGAGGCGCCCCTGCCCATCGCCACGCTTTCGGGCGCAGTGCTGCTCGAGGCGGCGGCAATGATTGCGGTGTTTGTCGGCGCCCTGTTTGTGGGTTCGATATTCGTGCCGGGACGCCGGGTCGCGGGGCCGGAACTCGGCGGAAAACCGATCGCCTACAGGGTCAACGGCCTGGCGCTATTGCTGCTCACCGCGCTGGCGGCAGGCATTGCCCAGGTCTTCGGCGCGTTCTCCCTGTCCTCGCTGTACACGCACTTTTTCGCCCTCTTCGCGGTGGCGAACGGTTTTGCATTTGCGTTTTCCGGATGGCTGTACTGGCGGAGCGCCCGGAAGAAGGCCGAACCGCCCGGGTTCTGGCGGGGCTACTTCTTCGGCGCGGAACTCAATCCCGCCTTTGTCGGCGTGGACCTCAAGATGTTCAGTTACCGCCCCTCGCTCATCGGTCTGGCGCTGTTCAACACGTCGTTTGCGGCTGTGCAATACGAGACCTACGGCCAGCTGACCCTGGCGATGGGCCTGTACCTGGTCCTGACGTGGATCTATGTGCTGAACTACTTCCAGTTCGAAGGCGGCATGGTCCACACTTGGGACATCGTCAGCGAGCGCTTCGGATGGATGCTGGTGTGGGGCGATTACGTGCTCGTGCCGTTTTTCTATTGCATCGTCGGCTGGTGGCTGGTTGACGCATCGGGCCCGCCCCTGACTCCGTTCGCTGCCGCCGGCATCCTGCTGCTGTACGCCTTCGGATTCTGGATGTTCCGGGGCGCCAACGGGCAGAAGCACCGCTTCAGGCGTGACCCGTCCACCACGATCTGGTGCCGGCCCGCGGAGTCCCTCGACGGGCGGCTGCTGGTGTCCGGATTCTGGGGCATCGGGCGTCATCTCAACTACAGCGGCGAAATCTGCATCTACCTCGCGTTTGCGTTGACCGCGGGTTTTGCGTCATGGGTGCCTTTTCTGTTGCCGGCGTGGCTTGCGGGTCTGCTGTGGCATCGTTCCCGCCGCGATGAGCGGCGCTGCCGAGCCAAGTACGGCGAACTGTGGGTGCGCTACAAGGAGCGCGTGCCCTATTCGATGGTCCCGTTCGTTTATTGAGGGAATTGAGGGAAGAGATGGCAAGCCGCACCCGCAACGCAGCCGTCCGGAGTCCGACGCGGACCGCGGCGCCGTCGGACAGGCCGATTCCCGAACTCTCCGGCGGGTGGCCGTTGCTGGGCCACCTGCCGGAGTTTCGGGGGGACCCGGTTGCGATGCTTGATCGCTGCTGGCGCGAGGGCGGCGAACTGGTTCGCTTCCGGCTGGGGCCCCGCGAGTTCGTTCTGTTTGCGGGCCTTGAAGCCCACGATCGCTACTTCCGGGCGCCGGAAGAGCAGCTCGACGCCAGGGCCGTCTATCAGTTCACGGTGCCCGTCTTCGGGCGCGGCGTGGCCTACGACGTGGCTCCCGAGATCATGTCGGAGCAGTTGGGATTCCTGTATCCGGCGCTCCGGGATGCTCCGATGCGCAGGTACGCCGGAATCATGTACGAGGAAGCCGGGCAGTTTGCCGACGCGCTCGGCGAGGCGGGAGAAATCGACCTGCCCGCCGCGATGAACGAACTCACGGTGAATATCGCCAGCCGCTGTCTGCTTGGCGAGGAAATCCGCGAGCAGGTGGACTCCGGTTTCGCCGAGGCGTATCACGACCTCCAGGAGGGGATCAACCTCCTCGGGTTCTTTCTTCCCAGGCTGCCGATTCCGGCGCATCGAAAGCGCGACAAGGCGCGCCGCAAGATTGCGGAGATACTTGCCCGGGTCATGAGGGACCGCCGGCGTTCGGGCGCCGCGCCCCAGGACTTCATGCAAGCGCTGATGCAGGCCCGCTACAAGGACGGCCGGCTTCTGAGCGACGACGAGGTCACGGGGATATTGCTGACCGTTCTGTTCGCGGGCCAGCACACCAGCGCTGTGCTCGCAAGCTGGACGGGTCTTGAGATGTTCCGCGAACCCGCCTGCATTGCGCGGATTCGCGACGAGATGCGGGATGTCTATGGAGAGACAGGCGCAATGAGCCTCGCGAGCCTCAAGCGGCAGGCGGCGCTGGAATGCGCGGTGCGCGAATGCGAGCGGCTGCACCCGCCGCTGATACTGCTGATCCGCAAGGTGCTTCAACCCTTGCGGCATGCGGGTCACACCGTTCCCGCCGGCGCCCTGGCCGTCGTGTCTCCGGCGGTCTCGCATCGCCTGCCGCACGTGTTTGCCGATCCGGAACGTTTCGACCCGGAGCGTTTCGCTCCTCCGAGGAGCGAGGACAAGCAGCACCATTACGCCCTGATCGGCTTCGGCGGGGGAAAACACCGATGCATGGGGAAGAACTTCGCCATGCTGCAACTGAAGGCGATCTGGACGGTGCTGCTCGACCGCTTCGACTTCGATCCCGTTGCGGGGTTCCCCGCGCCGAATTACGGTAGCTGGGTGACGGGTCCCATGGCGCCGTGCCGGGTCCGCTACCGTCGCCGTTCGCAAGCGAGCGTGTTCGGTTGAACATGGCCGCCTCGCCGCGCTACGACATCGCCATCGTCGGCGCCGGGCCCGTAGGCAGCTACTGCGCCCTTCTCCACGCCCGCCAGGGAGCGCGAGTGGCGCTGCTCGAGGCGAACCCCAGGGCCGCCACGCGGCTGGCCGGCGAATGGCTGCATCCGCCTGCCGTGCGCATGTTGCGCGATGTCGGCGTGCGCCTCGATCCTTCCCTCCGCAGCACCGAGGGTCGGGGCTTCGTGGTGTATCCGGAGGACGGATCGGAGCCGATCATGCTCCCGTACCCCGGCGAGGGCCGGGGGATGGCCTGCGACCATGAGATCCTCGTGGCGCGCCTGCATGAAGCGGTCGGCAATGAGCCGGGCATCGATTTTTTCGTCAATGCGCGGGTAACGCAGGTCGAAGACGATAGCGTGGTCTTCAACCGCGGCGGCGCCCGCGAACACCTCGCCGCGGCCCGGATTGTCGGCGCCGACGGCCGGTCCTCGGTCGTGCGCCGGTCCCTGGGTCTGCCGATGAGGCGACAGGCCTGCTCGCGGATGGTGGGCGTGACCCTTGAGGGCGTGAGCCCGCAGCCTCCCGGCTACGGCAGAGTAATACTTGGCGGGCCCGGTCCGATTCTCGGATATCCGCTGGGCGAGCGTTGCACCAGGATCGTTGTCGATGTGCCGCTCGAGCACTGGGCTTCCCGCGACAGGGCCATCCTGCTGGCGGAGTCCTGCGTCCGTGTGCTGCCGGAAGCACTGAGGGGCGCGTATCTCTCGGCGTTGAAGGCGGGAGATTTCCAGGCTGCGGCCAATGAACTCAGTCCGCGTGTCTCCTACGGCACTTCGAAGCGCGTGCTGGTCGGCGATGCGGCGGGGCATTACCATCCGATGACGGCGGCGGGCATGACCCTCGGTTTCGGCGATGCGGCGGCGCTGGCGGAAGGCGGAAGCTTCAAGGCTTTCGCCGCCGGACGCCTCAAGGCGACCCGCGCCCCGGAAATGCTTGCCATGGGGCTGTATGAGGTTTTTGCCGACCATCGCCTCGAAGCGGCAGCCCTCCGGCGCGCGATCTATCGCAATTGGCGCGCGCATGCCGTGGTCCGGGACCGGACCATGCGCCTGCTCGCCTGCGAAGAAACCTCGATGACCCACCTGGTGCTTGCGATGCTCGCGACGGTGCTCCGGGCGGTGGCGGGGGTGGTGCCGTCATCTTTCGAGCGGGTGGCCTGGCGGAGGGCCCGCGACATCGTTCACCCGCTCATTGCTCGTATCCGCTGGTTCATGCGTGGCCTTCGCAAAGTGAAGGCGGCAAGAATCGAGGGCGGCGGTCGGGATCGGCAAGCCCGCGGGATATTGTCGCGCGCATTGCTCGTTTCCATGTCCGGGAGCGACGGCGGAACCCGCGCCGCGCGTCCGGGCGGGTCCGCGCCGCCCGAGGCGGAACCGGCATTGCGCAGGGCCACGGCGCGCCTGCTGGATCTTCAGGCCGAGGAAGGGGCCTGGGAAGGCGAGATGATCTGGTGCCCCATGCTCACCGCCCAATACGTGCTGCTGCACCATGTTCTCGGCCAGCCGATAGACGCCGGCAGGCAACGGCGCATTCTGCGCTCCTTCGAATGCACCCGGCTGGCCGGCGGCACGTGGGGATTGCACGAACACTCGCAGCCCCACCTGTTCGTCACTACGCTGGTCTATGTCGCGTCGAGACTGATCGGCGTGGGACGTCACGATCCGCTCATCGAGCCCGCCCGGCGCTTCCTCGAGGCAGATGACGTACTTGCGATCCCGAGCTGGGGGAAGTTCTGGCTGGCGCTGCTCAATCTCTATGACTGGCGCGGCGTGAACGCCATCCTCCCGGAACTGTGGATGCTCCCGCGCGGGTTGCCGCTGCATCCGTCGAACTGGTACTGCCACACACGGCTCATCTACATGGCAATGGCGTCGATCTACCCTCACCGGTTCCAGGCGCCTGTCACACCCCTGATCGAGTCCTTGCGCGAGGAGCTGTTCGGAAAAGAGTTCGCCCGCGTCGATTTCTCCTCGGGCCGCAACCGCCTGCGCGATTCGGACCTGTTTGCCCGGCCGAGCGTGTGGCTGCGCGCCGGATACGCGCTGGCGCGCTTGTTTGAACGCTTCCACAGCAAACGTGCGCGGGCGCGCTGCCTCGACGGGCTGATCCGGCGAATCCAATGGGAGTTGCAGACCACCAGCCACACCAGCATCTCGCCGGTCAGCGGGTTTCTGAACATTCTGGCCTTGTGGCTTAACGATCCGGACGACCCGGATTGCCGCGCCGCGCTCGCCGGTCTCGATGGCTGGTTCTGGGAAGACGAGGAGCTGGGCGCGCGGGTCACCGGAGCGAGAAGCAGCACGTGGGACACTGCCTTCTCCGTGCAGGCGCTGGCGGCAGTTCCCGGTTCCGATGAATTTGCGGATGTCCTCCAAAGGGGCGCGGGCTTCCTGCGCCGGCAGCAGATTCGTTCCAGCTTCGAGGGGTTTCGCGAGGCCTACCGGTCAGACCCGAAGGGGGGATGGTGTTTCCCGGGCGGCTGGCACGGCTGGCCCGTGAGCGACTGCACCGCCGAGGCCGCGCTCGGCGAGGCGGTGCGATTCATGTTGCGCCGCCAGAACCGCGACGGCGGATTCGGTAGCTATGAAGCCCGGCGCTCAAGGATGGGTCTCGAATGGCTGAACCCTGCCGAGATGTTCGGCGAATCGATGACCGAGAATTCCTATGTTGAGTGCACCGGGTCCTGTCTCGAGGCGCTGGCCGCTTGCGGGCGCCGGTTCCCGGCGGTTCTGGATTCGCCGGTGGCCGCCGCCATATCCCGGGGCGCCGCGTGGCTGCGCAAGACCCAGGGGCGCGACGGCTCATGGCGCGGCGTATGGGGCGTTCAGTTCATCTACGGGACCTTCTTCGGCATCCGCGGACTGGTTGCCGCCGGGGCAAGACCGGGCGATCCGGCGCTGCGTTCGGCCTGCCGCTGGCTGCTCGACCGCCAGCGCGAGGACGGGGGATGGGGTGAACACCACAGCGGCTGCCTGACGGGCCGCCATGCTGCGCATGACGAAAGCCAGGTCATCCAGACCGCCTGGGCCCTGCTCGCGCTGTTGGAAGCGGTCGATCCCAACTGGACCGCGATTTCGCGCGGGGCACGGTTCCTGCTCGACAGCCAGGACGCCGACGGCGGCTGGCCGAAACAGGACCTGGTCGGCGTCTTCTTCCGCACGGCGTTGTTGGACTATGTCCTGTACCGGCAGTATTTCCCGCTGCGAGCGCTCGGCCTCTACGAGCAGCGCCGCCGGGCCCGCCTCGAACTGACCGGCGCTTCGAAGGCGGAAAGCGTCGGTCCCGGTCGCGACAAGCAGCAAGTCGCGTAGCGTCAGTATGTGTCGACGATACACCGACCGGGTCGTATCACCCTCCGTCCGCGGAATCGCGCAAATCTGGGCGCGGGCACACTAGGGCTACCGAGTAGTCACATATTGACGTGGCAACGGGTTAGGTTTTCTGCCTCAGGGCGTGTTTGCGGCCTTCCTTGAACCCGGTTTCGAAGCCGGTCTGGAGCCCGATTCGGTGGCCCAGCGAGGCACTGGTGAGACGGGTCTGCCCATGCCACATGACCTGATGACCGGGGTCGGGATCGTGCTTGCGGTTGCGATAGCCGCCGAGGTGGGCCACCAGGCGTACGGCATCGCCGAGTCCTTCCGGTGCCGACAGGCCGTGCTGGTGGGCATAGTCGCGCAGGAAGGCGAGTTCGTGGTCGGTGAACATCAGTTGCGGTTCGCAGTCGGGCACCTGGCGTCCGAGCAGCGTCATGACCATGATGCGCCAGGCGATGACGGCATTGATGGCGATGGCCCGCCGCAATCTGTCTGCCGTGCGGAACAGCAGGTGCTCCACCCCGCAGCCTGATTTGAGCACCCGGAAGAAGTCCTCGATGCGCCATCTCTGGAGGTAGAAGCCGACGATGTCGGCGGCCTGTGACGGTGTCTCGACCTGACACGTGGTCAGCAGGAACCACTGGACGGGGTCCTCGTCTTCGGGTGGGTGGCGTTCCACGATGTGGACCGCCCAGACCGTCATCGGTGCGCGCCCTTTCATGGTCTGTGTCGCCGGCAGGGTGACGCGGCGGAACCGCAGGTCACAGGTGGCCAGGCGCTTGCGGCGTGCCGGACGCGCCTTCTTCCTGGAGGACTTGGGCCGTGCCGTGAGTCCGTCGATCTCGACATCGATCAGGCCATCGGGCTCGCCACCGCGCATGACGGCAAAGAGCTTCGATGGTCCCAGAACCCGGTCGTGCGTGGCACGGACCAGCAACTCCACCCGTGGATGGCGGCGCTGCTGATCGAACAGCTCGAAGCGGTCCGCCTCCCGGTCGCAGACATAGATGATCCTGGTCTTGCCCGTGACCTCCCGTGCCGCCCGCGCCACATCGCCGAACCCGTCAAGCCAGCGCCGTGTCTGACGCCGTGTCCCCTCCCGGGACACCTCCTGATCGAAGTTCAGGTCCAGCACCCCAAGCGGCAGACCGGTCCCGGCCACGGCCAGGGTCGCATGCAGCGACAACCCCAGGCTCTTCGCGCCGGTCTGGTTCTTGCCGATGACCTCCAGGCCGTCGCAGCCGGGGCGCGTCGAGAAGCTCAGATCGGTGCCGTCCCGCAGCGCCAGCACCGTGGTCTGACCACGGATCCGCTGCACGCTGCGCTCCCGGTGCGGCGCAAGAATCGCCGGAACCGTGACGTCCGACTCCGCGGGCGCCTCGATCAGACGGTAGAACCCGGTGATCTCCTTGCCGCCACTGGCGCTGCTGGCGTTGATCTTCCCTCCCGGGTAGGACGCCAGAAGACCCGCGCTCTTCACCAGACGTGCCGACAGTCGCTTGTCACCCAACGGCGCTCCTCCAAACTCGTTGGCGGCCCACGCGGCCGCGTTCAGGCCCGCTCCCGGCTCCAGCACCGGGGCATGATCAACCCACTCGACCCCGAGCCGGCGACGCCAGTCCGCTGCCAAGGCGTGCATGAACACCGTCTTGACCGTCTGCCCACGCTGCTTCCTCGCATCCTGACGGCCCCGCCCCGCGGTGCGGCCGACCATGAGGAAGTTGGCCGCTCTCAGACAGGTGCCCGCCACACCGGCATCGGCAAAGCTCTCCACCAGCCAGGGACGATAGCCGTAGCGGGCCTCGAAGTCCCGCGGCAGACGCCGCAGCACCCGCCCCAGCGCATGGCTCGCCAGGTGCGCACAGAAAACCGAAGGACGGATCAGGAAGCGGCTCAGGCAAACAGCCCGGTGCAGGTGGTCACGGCGCACTGCATCGCTCCACGCCATCCAGTGATCACGCGCCGACACCCGCAGGGCCGCGGCAGAGAACCCGACGCAACCCAGCCAGCCATGGGCCGAGCCCACGAGGTGGCGCACCTGACAACCGGCAAAGGTCGTCATGCCATGGGGATGTTCGTGCGCCATCAGCGTGTTCCACACTTCACGCTCACAGCGCTGCGTCACCATCCGGATATCGAGATCCCGGATCCGGGCCGGGTGTCGTGGAACATCGACCGGCTCGTCAACCGCGGCCTCAAGCTGGCGCGGCCTGTTCGCCACCGCTGCCCGTGGTGCCGGCAGGACAATCTCCGGCGACGCCCGAGCCAGCGTCGCCAGCGCCTTCATGCAGCCCGCAAGCTGCAGACGGCCGCGCGTGTCGACGAAGGAGAACTCCCCGCAGATCCTGCGGGCAAAGGCCCGCCGGCTGTCGAACCGCTCCTGCGACAGAATAGCGACGATCCGCAAACGTGCCGCCTCGTCGCGCAGCGTGCGGCTGATCTGGGACTGGGCCATGGTGGCGCAGGTGTACAGGACGACAGGCCCATTGTCCAGCCCTTTTTATGACTACTCGGTAGCACTAGGGCACGAGCAAGGATTCCATCCAATCACCTCCGCAGGCCGTATACCGGCGGCGATCATGGGGCGCGTCGGCGCGACTGAGATCCAGTCGATCCACCTCCAGGGGTTGGAGGAGGTGGCCGACGGCGCTATCGGGCGGGAGAAGCGGTTGCTCGCGAGAATCCTGCGCGACGGCGTCGAGCAACGTGCCCCGCGATGCGATCTCACTGCTTTGCGGGTGCGTTTCGTACAGCCAGTCCATGCGCTTGGACACCTCTGGACGGTTTTGCCAGGCTTCGCGAACGATTGCGGGATCGATCGCATCGAGGGTGCAGCGCAGCCGGTATTGCACCATGACGCTGGGCAGGTAAATCAGAACGGCAACGCTGGAAGAGCGCGAGAACTCGTCGACCTTGGGAGAACTGGCGTTGACAAAGATGCCGAGGGAGGGGTCGGCGGCGCGGGAGTCGAGGTCCAACTCGCGTACGACGAGGACTCGGGCGGAGGGCTCGCCTCCGGCCGTGACCGTCGAGACGACGCATAGCTCGGCCCAGGGGTCCTTGCGTTGCCGGGCCTGTCGGCGGTCCTGGTGGAGCCTGCCGATGGGATCCATTGCGTGCGCTTTCCGTCAGTCTTCGGCGTCGGCTTCCTCTTCCGGCGTTTCCGGACCTCCTCGGGTCAGTGCGCGGCGGATGTCGGCGATGTCGCGCTGGATCTCGCTCAGCCGGAATATCGCATCGGGAAGCAGGTCCATGATGCGCCAGGCCAGGTAGCACAGGGCGGCGACGCCGATGAAGATCAGGAAGGTCATGGCACAACTCCACTGAAGAACGCTATCGAGACGCTAATATAGCGTTGCAGAGCGAATGAGTAACCTCGAAATCGCCGATCGGGTGATCCGATCACGCACAGTTCGGGTCCAGGGAGGATACGGTGACCGATAGCGAGAGCCACGCCGCCACCGCCGCCAGCATCCTTTCGTTCTGGCTGGGACCCTCGCCGACGGATTGCGAGGCGGCCAAGCTGGCGTCCAGGCGCTGGTATATCGCGGATGATCGGCTGGATCTGGAGTTGCGCCGAAGGTTCGGCAAGGCCATCGGCGAGGCGCGCTCCGGCGCGCTTGGGGATTGGGAGGAGACGGCGGACGGCGCGCTGGCCCTCGTCATCCTGCTGGACCAGTTCACGCGCAACGTGTATCGGGGTGCGGCTGCCGCGTTTTCCGGGGACGCCATGGCGAGAGAAGTGGCTTCCCGGGCGCTGGACAAGGGGTTCGATCGCGAACTGCCGATCCCGGGGCGCCTTCTTCTGTATCACCCGTTTGAACACAGCGAGGACCTTGGAGACCAGCAACGCTCAGTCGAGTTGTTTGCCGGCCTGGCGGCGGATTCGCCCTCCGAGTGGCGCGAGCACATCGATTCGTTCCTGCGCTATGCGCGCGCCCACCTGGAGGTGATCGACCGGTTCGGCCGCTTTCCGCACCGCAACGCCGCGCTGGGACGCGAAAGCACGGCCGCGGAGCGGGAGTGGCTTGCGACCCACGGCGGCTTTTGAGTCCGGCGCCTGCGCGGCGGCGACCCTTATCGTTTCGGAATGCTGTCCGGCGTTGCCACCATCGCCAGTTCTGCCGCCCCGGGAAGCAGGTTCCCCCATGGTGCCGGACATGTCAGCACGGCGATGCCGCAGGTCGGCAGGTCCGGAAGCGACGATCCGATCAGCACCTGGACCAGGTCGCTGACGCCGGGGTTGTGTCCGACGAGGGCGACATTGCCCGCGCCGGGGGACAGTTGGCGCAGCGCTTCGATGAGCGTGCCCGGGCTCGCCCCGTAGAGCGTCCTGTCCACGCGCAGGGCGTCGTCCGGCAGAGCGAACCCGCGGACCACATGCTGCGCCGTTTCCAGCGCGCGCCTCGCGGCGCTGGCGACGACGAGGCTCGCAGGATCCGGCTGCGTCGGGAGCCACCGCTCCATGCGTTCGGCCTGCCTGCGTCCCTTGCGGCGCAACGACCGGTCGAAGTCGCGCTTGTCGAAGGAATGCTCCGCCGCGGCGTGGCGGACCACCCACAACACGTTCGTGTCCTGCTCGGTCATGGACGCGACATTACTCCCGGATCGAGAAGAAATTATCAGACTTCAGCGGGTTGCGCGGGTCAACCCTGGCGTGCCTCGACACCAAGGATCTCGAGGACGTCCCCGACCGCCTCGAGCCCGCGAATCTCGACCGCGAGCCCCGGTTCGGGACAGGTGCGCCGGTACCGGTTGAGCCAGACCGCGGCCATGCCGATCCCCAGGGCGGGAAGGACGTCGTTTTCCCAGGAATCCCCGATCATCGTCAATAGCACGGATGAGGCGGCCGGACGGTTTCCCGGAAAGGAGCTTCAAGCGAGCGAGCGAGTCTAATCCAATACCGAAATGAGCCTGAACGGAGAGGTTGACTGAGTCGTGGGCGGAGTCGGAATCGGTGTTGAAAGAAAGGTGATCTTGACCCACGGGCGCGCGGCGCGCAAGCGCCCGCCCGTTGCGATTTTTTGATGAAAAAACTTGTTGTCGGTCCCGTGGAGTTGTGGGCGAGAGGCGCGCGAGTGTGGTCAGGCGGTGGGCAACGCGCCAGCGTTGTCCACGGGCTGTCCACGCGGCCCGAAGGGCGCGCGCCGGTCCGCAGGACTCGTCCACAACTCCACGGGACTCAGGCGGCGGTGTTCTCCCGGCCGATCCGCGGGAAGAGATCCCGGCGCGCCCGGTTCAGCGCCGCCGCGGCCGCCAGGTCGCTTTGCGCGTGCGCGGTCCGGTCGAGCGCCTCGAAAGTGACGCCCGGGGCGAGGTGGCGCTCGGCGTTCTCAAGCGACTTGAGCTTCTCGCAGGGGGTCATCACGTCGGCGTCGCGGTAGCGCTTGCGCACGCGGCCCTTGTCGTCGATCTCCTCGGCGGGGAAAAGGCAGGGCCGGTGATAGTTCAGGAACGGCGACAGCCAGTCCCGGTTGAAGGCGTTGACGGGTTCGGCGAAGTGCGCCGGGATGTGGGCGTGGCCGAGCCACTTGCGGACCACCGAGGCGTTCTTGCTCTCGACCAGGGCGTTGTCGTTGCTGCGCCGCGCGCGGGACTTCGTGAACTGGCCGACGTGCAGCTTGTTCAACAGGTTCGCGACCCGGTGGTTGACGTACTCGGAGCCGTTGTCGGCGTGGAATCCCTTGACGTCGAAGGGAAACGCCTCGATCAGCGCCTCGAGCACCGGAATCAGGAAGGCTTCCGAGATCGCCGCCACCGTGCCCACGTGCTGCCACTGGGTGACCTCGTCGACGACGTTGATGTGGTACACCCCCTTGACCCCGTCCAGGTCGCCCTGATGGACCGTGTCCACCCGCACAAATCCCGGCCGGCCCCGCGGCTCGGGCCGGCGCCGGACGCCGATCGGCACGGCGACCGCGCGCGTGCGGTCCCACACCCGGCGCACGTTGCGGTAGGTGCGCGAGCGGCGCAGGTTGTACAGGTGGCCGTTGGACAGCCCCGCCAGGCGTTCGAAGCGCGCGTCGCCGAACACCCGCCATTGCCGGCGCAGCACCGCGCGCGTGGCCGCCCCCGACATCTGGCCCAGCTCCGCGTCGACTCGCGCCAGCAGGCGGATGTCGGCGGGCGCGTAGCGGCGCTCGAACGGCCGCCTCGGCGACCCGCCGCGCCGGTCCTCGATCCGCCCGGTCCGGCGATGCTGCCCGATCAGGCGCGTCAGTTGCGCCCGCGACAGCCCGGTCACCTTCGCCAGATACCGCCTCACCAGCCCCTTGTCCGCCTTGCCCAGGCGGTGGTACCTCAATCTCACCAGCGTGCGGCGGACCAGCGCATAAACCCCCGCGCGGTCGCCGCCGGCAAAGTCCACCGCCTCGCTGCCCTCCACGAAGGCGCGAACCTGTTCCAGGGTCTGAACCCGTTGCGTCTGTAGCGTCACGATCATCCTCCGATGATCCCCGACGCCGCTCCACAGGCTCATGCCTCGTTGGATTTACGCTTCCCCTTCAGGCTCATGTCACGTTGGACAAGGCTGAGCGTTGCAGCGAACCAACTATCCTGTACTCTAGGCACAGCATGAACGGGGGACATCCCTGGCGGAGTGACCGATGACGCTGAGGTTCGCCGAAGAAGTGCTGCTGCTCTTGCTGCACGACGACAATGGCAAGTTCGCCCGGGTGCCGGAGTGGTCCCTCCGATATGCCCTCGGGGGCGGCGTATTGATGGATCTGGCGCTGGAAAACCGGATCGACACGGACCTTGAGAAACTGGTCCTCATCGATGCGACCCCGGTCGGCGACAGTCTCCTCGACCCCCTGCTCGAGGAAATCGCTGCGACCGAGGAGTCCCACGACGCGCGCTATTGGGTGGAAGTGGCCGCCGGGCGTGCCTGGGAAATCCGCGAAGAAGCGCTATCCCGTCTTGTCGAGCGCGGAATCCTGGAACAGCGGGAGGACCGGTTCCTGTGGGTCCTGTCGGCGCGGCGCTATCCCGTAATCGACGGCAAGGCCGAACGGGAGTTGAAGCTCCGCATCATGGAGGTGCTGTTCAGCGACGCGCTTCCGGATCCGCGGGACATCGTGATCATAGGTCTGTCGGATGCCTGCGGGATCTTCAAGGAGTTGCTGGCCGAGCGAGAGCTGGACCTGGTTGCGGAACGCATCGGACAGGTGCGGAAGATGGACCTGATCGGCCAGGCGGTATCGAGCGCAATCTGGGACATCGAGACCGCTGTCGCGGCAGCGATGCCTCCGCTCGCGTACTAGTGTCGTGTCACACGCGTTATGTCGCTTCAGCGCGTCCCACGGGGTCTGTGGCAAGGCGCGTCCCCGCCGGGAATGGTCGGCTCCATTTCCAAGGGGCGCAACACCGCCACAGGCCCCGTGGGGCGCGCCCTTCGGGAGATCGCCATGCACGCCACTGCCGCGTTGCGGCCCTTGCGAATATGCCTGATATTCCCTGCGGACCACGCCTTGCATTGACGCGCATGGCGAACTCTGAAGCGCCAGAACGCGTGTGACACGACACTAGCCGCTTGCTTTCGACCCCTCAGGACAGTCCTTCGACGGGAATCGATGCGCCGTGAATCGCGCTGGCGGCGTCCGACGCGAGGAACATCACGACCGCAGCGATCTGGTCCGGTCGCACCCACTTTGAGAAGTCGGCTTTCGGCATGTCCTCCCGGTTGCGAGGGGTATCGATGATGCTCGGCAGGATGCAGTTGACGTTGATGCCGTTTTCTTTCAGTTCGTCCGCAAGGGATTCCGTCAGCCGCAACACGACGCTCTTCGAAGCGCAGTACGCGCCCATTGCGCCAGTTCCCCGGAGCGCGGCGCGCGCGCCGATGTTGATGATCCTTCCCGCCCTGCGATCCCGCATTCCGGGCACGACGGCGCGCGCCATGTTGAGAACCGTGCGCGCGTTCAGGTTGAACATGAAGTCCCAGGTCTCGTCGGTCGTGTCGGCGACGGATTCGCCCATGGTGAAGCCGCCGGCGATGTTGGCGAGAATGTCGATGTGGCCGACCTCGTCCGCCGCCCGCTTTGCGTCGTCCGGGTCCATGAGGTCGGCGACGATGCTGCGATAGGCGGGTTTCGTCCGGACGATGTCGATACCCGTCACATCCGCGTGGGCCTGGTGGAACGCGTCGGCGACAGCGCCTCCCAGGACACCGGCGGAGCCGGTCACCGCCACGCGCTTGCCGTCGAAGTCATACATACCGCTATTCCCCTGGGCGCTGCGAGAAAATCATACCGCAGCCCCCGGTTGGTCGGGTTCGGCACCTCGACCCGCCGGGTTGCGCCTCTGCGGGAGTGGCTGGGACAATCTTCCGACCAACCTCGCAAAGCTGTCGCGATGCCGGAACTGCCGGACTTGACGATCTACATCGAGCACCTTGACCGCCGGGTTACCGGACATCGGCTGCTGGACATTCGTCTTCGGAGTCCCTTCGTCCTGCGTTCGGTGTCGCCCTCCCCGGAGGAGCTTCGGGGTCGACCCGTCGGGGGCGTGCGCCGGCTGGCGAAACAGATCGTCTTCGAACTCGAGGGCAACGGGGACGGGCCACAGGCGAAGCCGAAGGCGCCGGCTGCGGGGCACTGCTTCATGGTCATCCATCTCATGATCGCCGGGCGCCTGCGGTGGTACGAGACCAGCAAGGTTCCGCCGCGCGCCGGTCTCGCGGCGTTCGACTTCTCATCCGGGACGCTGCTGCTGACCGAAGCGAGCAAAAAGAAGCGCGCCTCGCTGAGACTCGTCTCCGGGACGGAGGCCCTGGCTGCCCTCGACCCGGGAGGCCTCGAATTGCTGCACATCGATGCCGGCACTTTCGCGGAACGGCTTCGCGCATCGAACCACACCCTGAAACGCACGCTGACGGATCAGAGCATCTTCGCGGGGATGGGCAACGCGTATTCCGACGAAATACTGCTGGCTGCAGGGATGTCTCCCTTCAAGCGCGCCCGCGACGTAAACGACGAGGAGGCCGTCCGCCTGTTCGAAGCCTGCAGGACGACACTGACGGACTGGATCGGGATTCTGCGAGGGAAGGCCGGCGGCAAGTTCCCGAGCAAGGTCACCGCCTTTCACCCGGAGATGGCCGCGCACGGGAAATACAGGGAGCCCTGTCCGGTCTGCGGAGCGCCGATCCAGCGCATCGTCTACGCGGAGAACGAGAGCAACTACTGCGCGCGGTGCCAGACGGGCGGTCGCGTGCTGGCCGACCGCTCCCTGTCCCGGTTGCTGAAGGAGAGCTACCCGAAGCGCATCTGACTGTTGCGCTGGTCGACGGATTCCGTTGACGCGCACACCGCCGCTCAATAGGGTTGTCCGACCGGAAGGAGGTGACGATGAGCCAACCAGGTGCCCCGCAACTGGCACTAGTGCAGCGCCGGCCCCAGGTGCGCCTGGCGTCGTGCGCGGTAGCCACCCTGTTGTTCGCGGGCCAGGCGGCGGCGGATGTGGTTGACGTCATGCGCGAGGAACTCGAGCGCTCGCGGGGAGTTCTCTCCGAGCA
Organism: Pseudomonadales bacterium; assembly: GCA_963668365.1. Lineage (GTDB taxonomy): Bacteria > Pseudomonadota > Gammaproteobacteria > Pseudomonadales > Azotimanducaceae > VXNE01. Next base: position 169,708 of record OY764266.1, on the reverse strand, counting down.
ACCGACGCCGGCCTACTACCTGAGCTACGAGATTACCGAAGACAAGACGGTCACCGTGGGTGGTGCGTTCGGCAGCCTGACGCAGGGGTGGGAGAGCGTGCGACGGAGCCTCGACGTCGATCTCAGGGTAGGCAGCCCGGCGCTCGACAATACGCGCGAACTTTCGCAGCGCGTCGGCCGCGGGTCGCGCCGTTTCGGGCGCGCTGCGCCAATTCCGATAGAAGACGAAGAAGGGCTGCGAAGCGTGCTGTGGTATCGAACCGACGCGAGGTACAAGGAAGCCATCGAGCGCTTTACCAAGGTTCAGGCCGATGTACAGGTCAACGTCGAGACCGGGGAAAAGATCGGAGACTTCTCGCTGGAGAAAGCGGAGGTGGCGTCCGAAGATACCGTTGCGCTGCGCGCCGATCGCGCCGGGTGGGAGGACAAGGTGCGCCGATACACGGCGCCGTTCGCCGACTCTCCGCACATATTCTCGGCGAACGCCACGATCTGGGGCAACGTCGAGACCCGCTGGTACGTCAACAGCGAGGGTTCCGCGATCAAGACGTCGACCGCTTACTACCGCGTGTCGATCCACGCGGTCACGCGGGCGGAAGACGGCATGGTATTGCCGCGTTCGGAGGAGTTTTTCTCCCTCACCCCGGAGGGACTTCCGGACGATGAAACGGTCATGGCTGCCGTGCGCAAGATGGTCGACGACCTGGAAGCGCTTCGGGCGGCGCCCCTGGTGGAGCCCTACGCGGGTCCCGCCATCCTCTCCGGCAAGGCGAGCGGCGTTTTCTTCCACGAGATCCTGGGCCACCGCCTGGAGGGGCATCGCCAGAAAGGCGCGACCGAAGGGCAGACATTCCGCAAGATGGTGGGCGAGTCCGTGCTGCCGGAGACGTTCTCGGTGGCCTTCGATCCGACGATCCGGCGGTTTGGCGCCACGGATCTGGTAGGCGCGTATCGCTACGACAACCAGGGCGTCAAGGCTCGGCGCGTGCCGGTCATCGTCGACGGCGTGCTGAAGAACTTCCTCATGGCCCGAATTCCCATCGAGGGTTTCCCTAGGTCCAACGGCCACGGGCGCAAGAACACCGGGTTCGCGCCGGTGGCGCGGCAGTCCAATCTGATCGTCGAGGCATCGGAAACGATGACGCGGGAAGAGCTCAAGGCCCGACTGCTGGCCATGGTCGAACGCGATGGCAAGGACTTCGGCCTGTACCTGGACCGCATCCAGGGAGGTTTCACGATTACGCGCCGAGACCTGCCGAATGTCTTCACCGTGACGCCGACGTTGGTCTACCGCATCAATCTGGACGGCAGCGAGGAGCTGGTGAGGGGGGTGAATCTCATCGGCACGCCGCTCACCGCCTTTAGCCGGATCGAGGCGGCCGGCGACGACTTTCAGGTATTCAACGGCACGTGCGGGGCGGAGTCGGGCGCCGTCCCGGTGGCCACCGTGTCGCCTTCGATACTTGTCTCGCAGATCGAAGTGCAGAAGGGGTCGACCACGCAGACGCGGCTGCCGATTCTGCCGCCGCCTGGAGACGCATCGAGCGACGCGCGCTCGTTGGCTTCGACGGGAGAGACGCGATGAATCTCGCGACAATCACGAGACCCATGCTGGCGGCCGTGGTCCTTGTCGCGGGCGTCGCACCCGTGGCCGATCCGCTGGCCGAAGACAGTGTGCTGATGCGGGCGATGCGCGACGAGTTGGCGCGCACCATGTCGGATCTGCGGTTGGAAGATGCGGAAAAGCCGTACTTTCTCGCCTATAGGGTGCAGGAAAGGACCTTCGGAAACGCCACGGCGAGTCTCGGCGGTTTGCTGAGTGCGTCAGAGGGCGTCAACCGGCAACTGTTGGTCGAGCTGCGGGTGGGCGACCATAGCTTTGACAATACGAACTTCATGGCGGCGGGGAATGCTGCGAGAAGGCCCAATGTCGCCACCCTCTCAGTCGATGACGACTACGACACCTTGCGACGGCAGATCTGGCTGGCGACGGACATCGCGTACAAACGCGCCTTGGACCAGCTCGCGGGCAAGCGCGCGGCGCTACAGAACCAGACGCAAGTCAAGAATGTCCCGGACTTCGGCGAAATGCCGCCGCACCGATACGACGGCGGAACGGATGGGCAACTCGATACGGCGCCGGCCCGAACGTTGGCGCGCGACGTCTCCGCCGCCATGCGGGGGAGGGCGCATCTTTCTCGTTCCGAGGTTCGAGTCACGGCCTACCTGGAGCGCACGTGGTTCGTTAACAGTGAAGGGTCCGAGTTCGTTCGCGAAACGCCGTATATAGAGTTGCACGCGCTCGCCGCAGCGCAAGCGGTCGACGGGACTGAGTTGGAGGACTTCGTCGCCCTCTGGGCCAAGCGCTGGGAAGACCTTCCGGCGCCGACTGTCCTGGCGGATCGTGTGGGCGCCATGACGAAGCGTCTCGAGCAACGGCGTGAAGCGGCCCACATCGAACGCTACGCCGGCCCCGTGCTGTTCGAAGGCCAGGCGGCAGCGGAGCTCGTCTCCCAGGTCTTCGGCCCCCGCCTGATCGCGTTTCGAATGCCGACGTTCGAGAACCCGGCGATGCAACGGGTCTCGGCGCGGTACCGGAACCCGTTTCTGGACAAGATCGGAAGCCGGGTACTGCCCCGCTTTCTTTCCGTCGTTTCCGACCCGACGATCGAAGCCCACGACGGCGTAACGTTGTGGGGCCGGCAGTCGGTCGACGACGACGGTCTGCCGGCGCAGCGCACACTGCTGGTCGAACGCGGCATCCTGAAGACCTTGCTGTCCACGCGGGTGCCCCTCGCCGAGGTGCCGGTCAGCACCGCCAGCCGCTGGCGAGACGCCCCCCTGCCGGGCAGCTTGTTCGTCACTCCCGGGCGCGGTCTCGCCGACGAGGAACTCAGGGAGGAACTCTTCGCGTTGGCATCGGAGCGGGGTCTCGATCACGCCATCATCGTTCGGCGCATCGGCAGCCGGTCTGCCAGGTTGAACTGGCGCTCCGGTGGATTTGGCGGAGACGGCCGGTCGTCCAGCGTGGAACCCCTGATCGGCGCCTACAAGGCCTTCCCCGACGGGCGCGAGGAACTGATTCCGATCGCGGCCTTGTCGAACCTGTCGGAGTCCGATTTCAGGGACATCGTCAATGTCTCCGAAGCGACGTCCCGACACGACACGGGATTCTCACCGTCGATCGACGGCGGGGCGACCTGGCCGGTCTCGGTGATCGCACCGGCGCTTCTCTTTGAGGACCTCAGCGTCCGGCGACCGATGGCGAACATACCGACACCGCCCCTGACGCCGCACCCGTTGTCTGAGGGTTGACGATCGCGGGAACGGTCCGCGTCTTGTCAGGATGCGGGTTTGCGCGCGTGCACGAGCGGCTGACGACCTCGGGTTGCACCCGAATCCCGTCCGGGTCTTCCCGTGAAGCGGCGAGCGCCGCAGCATCTCGTAGAAGTCGTCAAGGGCATCGCGAAAGCTGCCGCCGCCGTTCGTGACGACTTTGCGCCGGCGCTCTCGACCGCGCACTTGCTCAGCAAGTTCAGTCTAATCCAATACCGAAATGAGCCTGAACGGAGAGGTTGACTGAGTCGTGGGCGGAGTCGGAATCGGTGTTGAAAGAAAGGTGATCTTGACCCACGGGCGCGCGGCGCGCAAGCGCCCGCCCGTTGCGATTTTTTGATGAAAAAACTTGTTGTCGGTCCCGTGGAGTTGTGGGCGAGAGGCGCGCGAGTGTGGTCAGGCGGTGGGCAACGCGCCAGCGTTGTCCACGGGCTGTCCACGCGGCCCGAAGGGCGCGCGCCGGTCCGCAGGACTCGTCCACAACTCCACGGGACTCAGGCGGCGGTGTTCTCCCGGCCGATCCGCGGGAAGAGATCCCGGCGCGCCCGGTTCAGCGCCGCCGCGGCCGCCAGGTCGCTTTGCGCGTGCGCGGTCCGGTCGAGCGCCTCGAAAGTGACGCCCGGGGCGAGGTGGCGCTCGGCGTTCTCAAGCGACTTGAGCTTCTCGCAGGGGGTCATCACGTCGGCGTCGCGGTAGCGCTTGCGCACGCGGCCCTTGTCGTCGATCTCCTCGGCGGGGAAAAGGCAGGGCCGGTGATAGTTCAGGAACGGCGACAGCCAGTCCCGGTTGAAGGCGTTGACGGGTTCGGCGAAGTGCGCCGGGATGTGGGCGTGGCCGAGCCACTTGCGGACCACCGAGGCGTTCTTGCTCTCGACCAGGGCGTTGTCGTTGCTGCGCCGCGCGCGGGACTTCGTGAACTGGCCGACGTGCAGCTTGTTCAACAGGTTCGCGACCCGGTGGTTGACGTACTCGGAGCCGTTGTCGGCGTGGAATCCCTTGACGTCGAAGGGAAACGCCTCGATCAGCGCCTCGAGCACCGGAATCAGGAAGGCTTCCGAGATCGCCGCCACCGTGCCCACGTGCTGCCACTGGGTGACCTCGTCGACGACGTTGATGTGGTACACCCCCTTGACCCCGTCCAGGTCGCCCTGATGGACCGTGTCCACCCGCACAAATCCCGGCCGGCCCCGCGGCTCGGGCCGGCGCCGGACGCCGATCGGCACGGCGACCGCGCGCGTGCGGTCCCACACCCGGCGCACGTTGCGGTAGGTGCGCGAGCGGCGCAGGTTGTACAGGTGGCCGTTGGACAGCCCCGCCAGGCGTTCGAAGCGCGCGTCGCCGAACACCCGCCATTGCCGGCGCAGCACCGCGCGCGTGGCCGCCCCCGACATCTGGCCCAGCTCCGCGTCGACTCGCGCCAGCAGGCGGATGTCGGCGGGCGCGTAGCGGCGCTCGAACGGCCGCCTCGGCGACCCGCCGCGCCGGTCCTCGATCCGCCCGGTCCGGCGATGCTGCCCGATCAGGCGCGTCAGTTGCGCCCGCGACAGCCCGGTCACCTTCGCCAGATACCGCCTCACCAGCCCCTTGTCCGCCTTGCCCAGGCGGTGGTACCTCAATCTCACCAGCGTGCGGCGGACCAGCGCATAAACCCCCGCGCGGTCGCCGCCGGCAAAGTCCAGCGCCTCGCTGCCCTCCACGAAGGCGCGAACCTGTTCCAGGGTCTGAACCCGTTGCGTCTGTAGCGTCACGATCATCCTCCGATGATCCCCGACGCCGCTCCACAGGCTCATGCCTCGTTGGACTTACGCTTCCCCTTCAGGCTCATGTCACGTTGGACAAGGCTAGTTCTTGACTGGTCGGGCTGTTCGGTTGTGCCATCGCGGGAGACGTCCAGGAAAAAGGAACCTCGCGGAACGGGCGTCAATTCCCGCAGGTTACGTGTGTTGGTGCCCAGGGCGGGATTCGCATGATCCCAGCAACCCATTGATTAATTGGGGAAAATTATGTCTATGATAAATGGTATCCCACGAATTGTCGGACGTAGGTAGTCCCTCATCACGCGCCTGTGGGGAAGAACCGTATAAGCAAATGGGCCACGATTGTCAGCAATGCAACTCCACCAGTAACTGCAAATATCGTAACTACAAACGTCTTGCTCGCGACCTCGCTGAGTTTCGACGCGATCTTGATGACCGTATCGTTCGTGGACCTCGCCGTCGTTTCCAAGGCCTTCATTCTGCGCTCTAGTTCGCGCAGCCGATAATCCACCAGCGTTTGGTCGCCGCCATTTCCTCCGTTGCCGTTGTTGGGTCGCCGCCCTCGCCGGCCTGTACGGATGTCGTCAGAAAATCCCGCCATCACTCAGACGCCCACAACATGATCTTTTCCCAAAGGCCCTGTTCGGCCCAACCGTTGTATTCGGTGAGTTTGACGACCATGCAAGTGGGGTCCGGGACGTGCTCTCTCAGCTTATCCACAAGATCGCTGCAGGTCGTACGATCAGGTGGTGCGATCACCCAGGCGGAATCGGAGAACTGGTAGCTATTCTCGAACGCCTCTTCGATGAACGAGGTGTCATCCTCGCCTTTGAAAACTACGAGATAGCAGTCCATCGCGCGCAAATCCTCCTCGCTGCATAGGTGTTTCAATTAAGGGACAATGCAGCATCCCCCATCCAATCCACCCCGGTCAAGACTCCGCGCGGGCCCTGATGGATGCACGACAAATCCTTGGTGAGTGCGCACTAACAGTCACGCGGCCTGCGCAAGCCGTTCGGTCCAGTAGTCGTCGAACCATCCGCTCAGGCGGGCGCAGCGCCAGCGCCGTCGGTGACACACACCTACGGGGTCGGCAATTGTACAGGCGCCTGGGGCATCGCGCCTATTGACGAGTGCGAGGCTCTGGCGGCAACGGGACCTGTCCGACGCTGGGGTCCACCCGCGAACCCCTCCGATACTCGGACATTCTGTGGCGCGGGGAACGCGTCCCGCGACCGAAACGGGAGAGGCGCAACAGGCGGGTGGTTGTCGTGCCGCGTAGGTTTGTGGTGCGCCAGTCGCATGCGAGGACGTCGTCATCCGGGCCCCACGCCCCAGAATAAGACAGTCTGGTAGTCTGGTCCGCCGCATCTTGGTTCCTGGGACTCTCTGCAATGCCCCCGAACGTTCGATCGCTGAGACTGGAGGACAAGACGTTCGACTTCGTCCACATCCCGCTGCATTTCGTCGGCGACCGAAGCGAGGACGTTTTCGCCGACAAGAACAACAAGACCCTTCGCGAGACGCTGGCTCATCGTCGGTACGCGAGTTTGGCCGCGACGTGCGCGGCCGAATACTCTCAACACCTGGACTCGCCTCTGGGCGAAGTTCTCCTTCGACTCAAGGTCTCCGGCGATGCCTTCTACCAACGGTTTCTGAACCCGTACGGCGACCTGGCATATTCGACCTTTTCCATCTCCGACCCGTCCGCACTGGGAGATCGCGGCGTCTACGCCTACTACTCCAACGACGTTCTGGCGTACATCGGCCGATGCAAGGACTCCATGAGGAAAAGGGTCAACCAAGGCTATGGGAAGATCCATCCCAAAAACTGCTTTCGGGACGGACAGGCGACGAACTGCCACCTCAACGCTCGGATCGCCGCCGAGACTTCCGATGTGACGCTGTGGCTCTGCCGGATGGACAACCGCGAAGACATCGAGGCGGTGGAGCGCGGTCTGATACGCGAGTACGCGCCTCCCTGGAACATCCAGCGTGGCTAGGCGCTTCGGTATCCCAATGCACTCGCCCAGATCAACGCCCGACCCGCTTCGCCCCGGGCCGAGGACTCGCGGACCACGACCAATCTTCCGCGCCTGAGAGACTCGATGGCCGTCGCGCGCTGGAACGATGTCGAAGAGGTGGGCGAGCAGCTCGCGGCGCGCGGCCTCCCGGGTCTGCTGTCCATCGACTTTGAAGGCAGGACGACCATCTCCGCCGTCGGCGCGGTACGCAGCGACCGCTCCAGCACCTACGCCTGGAGGGGCGACCGCCGCGGGCTGAGCAGGGCGCTTCGCGATCTCGACGAGTTCGCCGCCGGCGCCGCCTGCCTGGTCGGCTACAACATCATCGAGCACGACCTGCCGATGCTCGCGGAGCATGCGCCCCACCTTGAGCTGCTGGACCTTCCCGCCATCGATACCCTGTATCTGAGCCCGCTGGCCCGACCCGAGAACCCATACCACTTGAGGATGCGTAGGACGTCCTCGCGGCCGACGCGGTCGACACGCAGTTCGCCAATGACCGGAAACGCGCGCTTCTCCATGCCTTGAATCCAGTTCCGAGCGGTCTTGCTGTCCCGCTATCGTGGTTTGTTCGCCTCAATCGTCGCTTGGGCGGCCTTCCGGAAAGAAGGAGTCTTGGCACGCCTCTTCTCCGCCAACGGATCGCGACCGCGAGATGGTTCGCCATGGCGCGCTCGCGAGCCTTGGCCAAGGAGATGGGCGGAAAGCTCCCCAATCCTATGTGGTATGGGAAGAGGCTTTGGTGCCCAGGGTGGGATTCGAACCCACACGCCCGAGGGCACAGGATTCTAAGTCCTGCTTGTCTGCCAGTTTCAACACCTGGGCAATGCGCTAACTCGGTTTGAGGTGCACCTTGATCGATTGCGTGGACTTGTCAAGCGCTGTTTCGAATGCCGTCTGCACGTCGTCGAGACTAAAGCGATGCGTGACCAGCGAGCGCGCCGCTTCCACGTTGTCGGCGATGACTTCGAGCGCCACCTGGTAGTCGGATCGGCCGTCACGCGCCGAGTAGACCATGGAGCCGATGATCTCGACCTCCGGGCCCGACAAGTAACGTCCGTCGATGGTGAGGGTGGGAACGGTGAACACGCCGAGCACCAGTACGCGGCCCTTCGGGCGCACCGCTCGCTGTGCCTGGATCAGCGCGTCGCCCTGACCGCCCACCGTTTCTACCGCAACGTCGATCGCCCGTAGCGAGATCAGTTCTTCCAGGCGCGCCTTGCCGGCCTCGCTTTCGTCAATGACTTCATTGGCGCCGCACTTGAGGGCGGCCTCGCGCTGGTGCGGATGGCGGGCCAGGATAAGGACCCGCGCGCCGCGCGCGCGGGCGGCGAGAATCGCGGTGAGTCCAATCGTGCCGGCGCCGACGATCAGGACGGTCTCGGCGCCCTTGAGGCGGACTCTTTCGAAACCGTGCACGGAACACGCGAGCGGCTCGGCCAGGGCGCCGACCTCGGTATCGACGCCCGAAGGGACCCGGTACACAGTGTTCGCCGGCACGTTGACGAATTCGCTCATGCCGCCGTCGGTTCCCGCGCCTATCAGGCCACGGTCGGCGCATATGTTGTAGTCTCCCGACAGGCAGAAGCGGCAGATGCCGCATCTCGTCAGCGGTTCGATGCCGACGACATCGCCCTCCCTGACATGTTTGACATGGCCGGGGAGCGCGCTGACCGTGCCGGAAATTTCGTGTCCCGGGATCCTGCCAACGCGTGGGTCGAAGTCGCCCCGGAACGAGTGCAGGTCGGAGCCGCAGATGCCCGCGCTGCCGACGGCAATCTGCACCTCCTGGGCCTTCGGTGCGACGCGTTCGCTCGCGCTGACCTCGAGTCTCCCGACGTCTGCCGCCCAGCGGGCCGATTTGAAAGTCGCTTGCATGTAAGGTCTCTCCACCCTTGGTGCGGGGATAGGATCTGCGTCCGAAAGTACCACAGGGCACGACGCCGCCCAATGGCGGCACCGGCTGCTGCAGTTGCCGGGTCGATGCCAGCCAGGTTTGACGCGGTCAGGGGGCGGGCAGCAGAACGACTTCGGCTTCGAGTTCTACCGGCACGCCGAACGGCAGTTCGGCCACGCCGATGGCCGACCGCGAATGGCGCCCCCGCTCGCCGAATACCTCGAGCAGGAGGTCCGAGAAACCGTTGATGATGCCAGGCAGGGCATTGAATCCCGGCGCGGCGTTCACCATGCCGAACGCCTTGGTCCACTCGACCCGCTCCAGATCAATGCCGGCGGCCTCGAGGCTCGATATCATGACGAGGGCGACCTGGCGCGCGGATCGGTAGGCCTCCTCGGGACTTACCTCGGCCCCGACCTTTCCTAGCGGGCCGAAAAGTTCGCCGTCGGTGCCGAAAGGCAGATGTCCTGCGATGATGGCTCGGTTCCCGATGATGCGCACCGTCTCGAATCGCTGTCCCTGGATCCGCATCGGAGGCGGAAGTTCGAGGCCCAGTTCCGCCAGGCGCTCCTTGATAGCCAATGGTTCTACTCCGTAGCCGGGGTGTGGCGCCAGCATAGACAGCGGCGGACCGATGTCCAGTGTGAGATTGGGGTTTAGCCGAGTGCCGCGCGAGCGTTGCGGAACAGGCGTAGCCAAGGTCCGTCCTCGCCCCAGTCTTCGGGATGCCAGGAATTCTGGACGGTACGGAACACGCGCTCGGGGTGGGGCATCATGATCAGCGCGCGGCCGTCGGCTGAAATCGTGCCTGCCAGGGCGTTTCGCGATCCGTTGGGATTCAGGGGATAGTCCTCCGTCGCCCCACCCGTTCCGTCGACGTACTGCAGAACCGCCGTCGGCGCCGGATCCCGGAACTCGGCACGTCCCTCGCCGTGGGCGACCGCGATCGGCACGGTGCTGCCTGCCATGCCGTCGAGCCACGGAGAAATATTGGGGTTGATGCGAACCATGACGGATCGACCCTCGAACTGTTCCGAACGGTTGCGCTCGAAGCGTGGCCACCTGTCGGCGCCGGGGATCAATGCCTTGAGCCGGGACAGCATCTGACAGCCGTTGCACACGCCGAGCGTGAGCGTGTCGCGCGCGAAGAACGCTTGGAACGTGTCCCGTGCCTGCGGGTGGAACAGGATCGACTTGGCCCAGCCGCCGCCCGCCCCCAGCACGTCGCCGTACGAGAATCCGCCGCAGGTGGCGAGGGCGGCGAAGTCCGCGAGCGAAACTTCTCCGGAGAACAGGTCGGAGGTATGTACGTCTACCGCATCGAAGCCGGCCCGGTGGAACGCGGCTGCCATTTCTATCTGGCCGTTCACCCCCTGCTCGCGCAGTATCGCGACGCGTGGCCGCGCACCCGTTGTGACATAGGGGGCTGCCACATCGTTGGCGGGATCGAACCCCAGCTTCGGGACCATCCGAGTTCGAGAGGCCTCGACGCCTTCGAGTTCCTGGTCCGCGCATGCTGCGTCGTCGCGAATGCGCTGCATGCGGTGGCTGGTCTCGCTCCAGAGGCGTTCCAGTTCCGCGCGGGTGCTTTCGTACGCGCCCACGGTGATTCTGTCGTCCGAGCGGGGGGTCGCCACTTGGTGCGCGACCAACCCGGCGGCGCGCGCATCACGCAACAGCGTCGGAAGTTCGCTCGCGCCGATCTCGACGACGACGCCCGGTTCCTCCGTAAACAACGCGGGCAGATCCGCTTCCTCGATATCGAGTCCGACGTGCGCGGCGAACGCCATCTCGAGCAGCGTGACGATAAGCCCGCCATCGGAACGGTCGTGGTAGGCGCTGAATCGTCCCGCGCCGCTCCCTGAGAGTACGAATTCAAGCAATGCCTTGAACGCTTGCGGATCGTCGATGTCGGGGATCTCGTCGCCGAGTTGCCCGTAACACTGCGCGAATGCGGAGGCCCCCAGGCGATTGCGCTCGCCGGGCAGTTCGATGAGCACGAGCACGGTGTCCCCGGCCTTGAGCAGGGGCGTCAGGGTGCGGCGCGCGTCCGTCACCGGCGCAAAGGCGCTGATGTTGAGGGACACCGGCGAAACCACCACGCGGTCCGCGTCGCCGTCCTGCCATCGGGTGCTCATGGAAAGGCTGTCCTTGCCGACCGGAATCGCGATACCGAGCGCCGGACAGAGATCCAGCCCGATGGCGGCCACGGCGTCGTACAGCGCCTGGTCCTCGTCTTCGAAACCGGCGGCGGCCATCCAGTTGGCTGAAAGCACCACGCGGGATAGCCCGTCGATGGGTGCCGCCACGAGATTCTGAAGCGCTTCGGCCACCGCCATGCGCGCCGCTGCCGCCGGGTCGACCACTGCGGCCGGCGAACGTTCGCCCATGGCCATGGCCTCGCCGGACAATCCGTCGTAGTCCGCGAGGGTGACCGCGACGTCGGCGACGGGAACCTGGTAGGGACCCACCATCTGATCGCGGGCGACAAGGCCGGTGATGCTGCGGTCGCCGATGGTGACGAGGAACTTCTTCGAGGCGACTGCGGGAAAGCGCAGGACGCGGGTCAGGGCATCCTGGAGGCTCGGCGCGTTTTCTCCATCCAGCGTCGTTGTTGGCGTGGCGGCCCGGGCCCTGCGGACGAATGACCGGCGCGTCTTCGGCGGCTTGCCGAAAAGCGTGACGAGCGGCAGGTCTATCGGGGATTCGCCCGCGAGCCGGTCGGTGACCTGGATGCGTCGGTCGGAGCGCGCTTCGCCGACGACCGCATGGGGACAGCGCTCGCGGGCGCAGATCCGCGCGAACCTCGAGAGATCCTCGGGCGCCACGGCCATGACATAGCGCTCCTGTGCTTCGTTGCACCAGATTTCCATGGGCGACATGCCCGCGTCGGCGTTCGGCACGTCGCGCAACTCGAAGCGCGCGCCGCGCGCGGCGTCGGCCGCCAACTCGGGCAGCGCGTTGGACAGTCCGCCCGCGCCGACGTCGTGGATGAGGCGCATCGGGTTGTCGTCGGCGAGCGCGCAGCAGCGGTCGATGACCTCCTGGCAACGCCGTTGCATCTCGGCGTTGCCGCGCTGCACCGAGGCGAAGTCGAGTTGCGAGTCGCTTTCGCCCGAACCCATGCTGGATGCTGCGCCGCCGCCAAGTCCGATCAGCATGGCCGGCCCGCCGAGGACGATCAGTTTGGTGCCTTCCGGGATATCGGCCGCGTCGACGTGTCCGTCGCGAATGGCGCCCACGCCGCCGGCGATCATGATGGGTTTGTGGTAGCCCCAGTACCACTCGGGCTCCGCCGCGTGTGGAAACTCGAAGGTGCGAAAGTAGCCGCCGAGGGCGGGACGGCCGTATTCGTTGTTGAAGCCCGCCGCGCCGATGGGGCCTTCCAGCATGATATCGAGCGCGCTCGCGATCCGCTCCGGTTTGCCGATGGGAAGTTCCCAGGGTTGCGGATCGCCCGGAATGTTGAGATGCGACGTGGTGTAGCCGACCAGCCCCGCTTTCGGCTTGGAGCCCCGGCCGACTGCCCCCTCGTCGCGTATCTCCCCGCCCGATCCGGTGGCGGCGCCCGGATAGGGCGCGATGGCGGTGGGATGGTTGTGGGTCTCCACCTTCATGAGGATGTGGGCCGATTCGCGCGTCTTCCTGTAGACGCGGTCATCGGGGTCGGGGAAGAAACGGTTCGCGGATCCCCCTTCAATGACCGCGGCGTTGTCCGAATATGCGGAGAGAATCCCCGCGCCATTGATGCGGCGATATGTATTGCGAATCATCTCGAACAACGACGCGGGCGCGGGGACGCCGTCTATCTCCCAATCGGCGTTGAAGATCTTGTGCCGGCAGTGTTCGGAGTTCGCCTGGGCGAACATCATGAGTTCGGCGTCGGTGGGGTCGCGGTCGAGATCGGCGTATTGCGCGATGAGATAGTCGATCTCGTCCGCCGAGAGGGCGAGACCGAGCCGAATGTTCGCTGTGGCGATGTCGCTGCGCGGGAATGTCACGAGTGGCCGCGGCTCGCTACGGGAAAAGACGCCCTCGTGCGCGTGGCGGTCAAACCGGACCACTTCTGTCATGTGATCGTGCAGCAGTGCGGCCAGGTCACGATTGGCGCTGCCGGCGAGGCGCCATCGAATGCCGCGTTCCACCCTCGACACCTTGTCGAGACCGCACCGCTTGAGGACATCCGTCGCCTTGCTGGACCAGGGCGAAATCGTTCCTGGGCGCGGTGTCACGGTGCAGAAGTAGGTGCTTCCATCGTGGGACGCCGGTACGCGCCGGCCGTCGGTCAGGAGTTCGCGGACGGTCTCTTCCTCTTCGCCGGTGAGCGGCGAGGCGAGATCCAGGAAGTGTACGAATTCCGCGGCGGCCGCCCCGACGCGGGGATCCACCTCGCGCAGTGCATCGAGGTGTTTGCGCAACCGTGCCGGCGTAAACGCTGGGGCGCCGGTGATGGTGCGGACGATCGAAGCGCTCACGCGTGTTTCCTTTTCTCCTCGAAGAAGCCTGCGAGCAGTTGGCCGCACTCCGCCGCCAGCACGCCACTCGTCACCGTGATGCGCCAGTTGAATGCGGCCGAATCGAGCAATGCGGAAGCGCCGGCCTTGGGTTCGGCGGCGCCGAACACGAGGCGCTCGACGCGGGCGTGCACCATGGCGCCCACGCACATCGTGCAGGGTTCGATCGTGACGTATAGCGTGGTGCCTGGCAGACGGTAGTTGCCGGCGGCCTTGCAGGCCGCGCGCAAAGCCGCGATCTCGGCGTGGGAAGTGGGATCGCATTCCGTGATGGGCGCGTTGTGGCCGGCGCCCATCAGCGTGTTGTCGGCGCCTACCACGACGGCGCCCACCGGCACTTCGCCGCGGCTGCGCGCGCGCTCGGCCTCATCCAGCGCGCGACGCATCCAGAACTGATCGCCTGCTTCCACGCAACAGCTACCCTGACTGCAAATCCATTAACCCGCGCGTGATGAGATCTTCTGTTTCCCTCCTGGAACGCAACCTGATGAATCTGATGTGTGAGTTCTCAGGCTGTTCAAAAGCCCTTGTGTATCTTCTCCGGAGCCTGTGGAACGATGAAATCGTCCACAGAACCATGGAGTCGCGGGTAAAGAGATGCTTCCAGAGGCTCTCTCGATTGCCTGCCCATAGTTCTTCCCGTTTCAGACCTCTAACCAGGCATCTGCGCATGATTCGGTAGACCACGATGTGAAACGGCAAATCCAGATATATGACTGTTTGAACGCGTTTCCACTTGATCGGTCGGGTTCTGTCGTAGTTGCCGTCCAGCACCCATTCGTCGGAAGACAATGCCTCTTCCAGCCTTGGAAAGAACTCCTCGTCAGTCGATTCGGTCCAGTTGGGCTTCCAGAACAACGCATCCATCTCGACGTAAGGAACGTCCAGCTTGTCGGCTAATCTCCTGGCGAAAGTGGTTTTGCCGCTTCCGCTGGTTCCCACCACGTTGATTCTCATTCCCACTCGATGGTGGCGGGCGGCTTGCTGGAGACGTCGTAGACGACGCGGGAGACGTCTTCGATCTCGTTCATGATGCGATTCGACACGGCGCCCAACAGGTCGTGGGGCAGATGCGCCCAGCGGGCGGTCATGAAGTCGGTGGTTTCCACCGCGCGCAGCGCGATGACATGCGCGTAGCGTCGGGCGTCTCCGACGACGCCGACGGAGTTGACCGGGAGGTAGACGGCGAACGCCTGGTGCACGCGATCATAGTAGTCGGCGCGGCGCAGCTCCTCGATGAAGATCGCGTCCGCCCTCCGGAGCACGTCCAGATACTCGCGCCTGACTTCCCCGATAACGCGCACGGCGAGGCCGGGCCCGGGAAACGGATGCCGGAAGACCAGCTCCCGCGGCAGGCCCAGGGCGAGTCCCACCTTGCGCACTTCATCCTTGAACAGGTCGCGCAGGGGCTCCACCAGCTTGAGATGCATCCTGTCCGGCAGGCCGCCGACGTTGTGGTGCGACTTGATGACGTGCGCCTTGCCGTAACGCGAGGCGGCGGATTCGATGACGTCCGGATAGATCGTGCCCTGGCCGAGCCACCGCACGCCTTCGAGTTTCTCCGCCTCGCGCTGGAACACGTCGATGAAGGTCGCGCCGATCTGTTTGCGCTTGACCTCGGGATCATCCATGCCGCGCAACGCCTCGAGGAAGGTGTCCGAGGCGTCGACGGTGACCAGGTCCAGGTCGAGCGCGTTCGACATGCCGCGGGAGAACGTCGCCTCGACTTCCTCGCGCTCGTTCAGCCGCAGGAGACCGTTGTCGACGAAAACGCAGGTGAGTTGATCGCCGATGGCGCGGTCGAGCAGGGCGGCGGCGACGCTCGAGTCGACGCCGCCGGACAGTCCGAGTACCATGCGCTCGTCGCCGACGGCCGCGCGCGCTTCGCGCACGGCGCGTTCGATGATCTGTTCCGCCGTCCACGTTGCCCCGCACCCGCAGATGTCGCGCGCGAAATGGCCGAGGATCTCGGCGCCATTGCGCGTGTGCGTGACTTCGGGGTGGAACTGCACGCCATAGAAGCGCCGATGTGGATCCGCCATGGCGGCGATGGGCGCATTCGGGGTGCTGGCCGCGACCTCGAAACCCGGCGGCAGCGACACGACCTTGTCGCCGTGGCTCATCCACACGGGTAGCCGTCCGTCGATCCCGAAGCGCCCGAGCAGGCCATCGGCGCCGTTTTCGGCGATGTCGATCTCGGCGCCGCCGAACTCGCGCCTGGAAGACGGTTCGACGGCACCGCCGAGCTGGGCGGCCAGCGCATGCATGCCATAGCAGATGCCGAGCACCGGAACTCCGGCGTCGAGCACGTGGTCCGGAATGCGTGGGGTCGATAGCTCGGTCACGGTTTCGGGTCCGCCGGAAAGAATCACTCCCCGCGGTTCAAATAGTTCGACGGATTCAGCGGGCAGGTCGAAGGGGTGAACCTCGCAATACACGCCAGCCTCGCGCACGCGGCGCGCGATGAGCTGCGTGTATTGCGACCCGAAGTCGATGATCAGCAGGCGCTCGTCCGGCAGGCCTCCATCCGGCGAGCGATCATCGAGTGCGGGCGCGCGGGCCTGTCGGTTTACGCTGTCTTCAGCCAATCGGGTAGTTCGGCGGTTCTTTGGTGATCGAAACGTCGTGCACGTGGCCTTCCGCGAGGCTGGCCGACGAGATCTTCACGAACTTCGTCGACGTGCGCATGGCATCGACATCCCCGGAACCCGTATACCCCATGGAAGCGCGAACGCCGCCCATGAGTTGATGCACGATGGGCCCCAAGGGCCCGCGATACGGCACCCGGCCTTCGATCCCCTCGGGCACGAGCTTGCCATTGTTGCCATCGGGTTCCTGGAAGTAGCGGTCGCCAGACCCGTGTTCGCCGTCCATGGCGGCGATGGAACCCATGCCCCGGTAGGACTTGTAGGTTCGCCCCTGGTACAGCTCGACCTCTCCCGGCGCTTCGTCGGTGCCGGCCAGCAGCGCGCCGACCATGACGACGCTGGCCCCCGCGCCGAGGGCCTTGGCGATGTCGCCCGAAAAACGGACTCCTCCGTCCGCGATGACGGGGATGCCATCCTCTTCCGCTTCCTCGGCGACCTCCGCCACTGCGGTGATCTGCGGAACGCCTATGCCGGAGACGACGCGGGTGGTGCAGATGCTGCCGGGCCCGATGCCGACCTTGACGCAGTCCACTCCGGCCCCGATCAGTGCGCGGGCGCCTTCCTTCGTGGCCACGTTGCCGCCGACCAGCGGCAACCTCGGATACTTCTGCTTGATCCAGCTTATGCGGTCAAGAACGCGCTGGGAGTGGCCGTGGGCGGTATCCACCACCAGTACATCCACTCCGGCTTCGACCAGCGCCGCAACGCGGTCGTCGGTGTCTTCGCCGGTGCCTACTCCGGCGCCGACGCGGAGTTGTCCTTCGCCGTCCTTGCAGGCATTCGGAAAAGTCTGCGCCTTGGTGATGTCCTTCACGGTCACCATGCCGGTAAGGCGGAAGTCGCCTTCGGTCATCAGGATCTTCTCGATGCGATTGCGGTGCAGGAGGTCCGTGATCTCCTCGAAAGTCGCGCCCTCCGGCGCCGTGACCAGGCGCTCCTTCGGCGTCATCACTTCGGATATGGATGCGTCGAGCCGCTGCTCGAACCGGATATCGCGGCTGGTGACGATGCCGAGCAGTCTGTCGCCGCGCACCACGGGGACGCCGGAAATACTGTGTTCCGCGGTCAGCGCGATCAGGTCGCGCACGGTGCGTTCCGGACCAATGGTCACCGGGTCGCGAATGATCCCGCTCTCGAATTTCTTCACCAGCCGCACCTCGCGCGCCTGGCGCTCGAGCGGCATGTTCTTGTGCACGATGCCGATGCCGCCTTCCTGGGCCATGGCGATGGCGAGACGCCCCTCGGTGACGGTGTCCATGGCGGCGGACATCAGCGGAATGTTGAGGCCGATGTCCTTTGTCAGGCGAGTTCTGAGGTCGACTTCGGAGGGCAGGGTCTGCGAATACGCAGGCAGCAGCAGGACATCGTCGAAGGTGAGCGCTTCCTGCACGATCCGCAGCATGTGAAACCCGGACTTTTCTAAACGCGCAATATTACGCCTCGGCTTCGATGGAGTAAATGGACCGCACTGTCCTGCACTGTCCAACGCGAAGTGAGGGTGAAACGGGTGTTCGACGCATCATTCGGGGATGATCGTGGACATTCAGACGCGGCGGCTACGCACCATCGAGCAGCTTCGCGCCTTCGTGGAAGGCAACGAGGCGGTGAGCTTTCAACCGAGGGACCGGGGCGAGGCCTACGGCTTCGCGCGGGCGACGCTGGAGCGCTTCGGCAAGCGCGACAAGGGGGTGGTTCTGCGGTTCCTGGTGGCCGCGACGGGCATCTCGCGCCAGCAGATGGAGCGCCTGGTGCGGCAGTGGCGGGACACATGCATCGAGGACCCCGACGTCATCGCCACGATTCTCGAGCACATTCGGGCACGCGACAAGGACGAACCATCGCAACCGCGAGCACCACCACTGCGCGCCGAGCATCCCGACACCTCAAGACAGCACAGGCTCTTCTAGAGAACGACCGCCTGATGGCCTTTTGTGACCGCAACCCGGGGAAAAACCCGTATCCGTAAAATTCACGCCCTTCGCAACCATCGAAAGCTCCGCCTACGACCTCCGCGAAGACCCCACTCAAGCCCCTCAACATCCAATCGTACTTGCCTCCAAGCAGGTTTCGGATGGTTATTCTTCCTATGCTCTTCCAGTACTCGCTCGTTTCCTCGAACAGCACTTTTATATTTACTATCCTCTGATTTTCATAAGAGCTAGAACTGATAAGTCACATTGACGCGTCCATGCATTCCCGCTGCAGGGAAACCGACTGCCTCAAAGTAATTCTCGTCGAGCGCGTTATCGATTGCGAAACCAATCCGAAAACGATCATTGATATCGTACGACAGAGCAACGTCTAGCCGTTGGTAACCATCGAGGTAAATACCACCCGTTGGTATCGATACTTCCCTAAAATTATCTAGCGCCAAAAAATTGGCCGCAAAAAGCCATTGGTCGTCGATTCGCCAATCAACACTAACACCACCACGCCACTTCGGTCGCGACCGCAGCGTGGCATCGGAACCCCTTATGTCACTGTCTGCATAGGTTACGTGAAGATCAAGATTGACCGATGAGGTCATCGGCCATTGCAGAACTAACTCCACACCTTCAGTGACAACCTTCGAGCGATTTACGTTCGTAAACAACATGGGATCGAAATCGATGAGGTTCTCAAACTCATGGCGATAAACGCTGAGTTCAATCAGTTTCGAGGTGCCGATCGAGCGTCGGTAGCCGACATCAAAACTCGTTGCGGTTTCCGATACGAGATCGGCATTGCCGACAAGTGGATGGCCCAACGCGAAGAAGCTGGGTGCTTTGAACGCTTCGCTCCAATTCAGCCGCAGTGCGCCGCCGTTTCTCGGTAGTGTGTAGACAGCGCCGAACTGAGCGCTGGTCTCATCGAACGTATCATCAGGATCGTCCCAGCGCAGGCTTGCCAGGAGTTGTACAGCATTGAATCTGTACTCGACTTCGGTAAATGCGCTAAGCGTTTCTCGTTTCAATCTAAAATCCGTGGGTATTGGGAAGCCAAAATCAAGGATGCCGGTACTCCTGCCATCTTCGTTCTGCCATTCGCCGCCTACGACAACTGCAGCCGAACCGCCGAGATTACGCGAGAGAACAAAGGAGAACTGGTCACGGGAAAAAACGGTATCAGCCGAATTCGGCGGTACACCGTCAAAGACGCCGGGCGCGATGCCTGGCGAACTCGCGTCTTCACGACGCTCGTAGCGACTGACCGCAAGCCTTGATTTCCAGGCGGATCCGATTGTTTGGTTCAGATACAGACGTGCGTGCGACTCCTTTATGGCGCGCTGATCCACATCGCGAAGGACGGCGAAGTGGGGCCCACCGCTGTCTTCCGGAAAGCTCGTACTATTCGCATCCTGGTATCGCAGCTGCAGACCGGTCTCGCCTGACGTTCCCACCTTCATGTTGAGCGAACCATCCAGCCCCCAGTCATCGTACCCGGCACCGTCTATCTCGCTGTCTTCGGTTAAGGTGCGTACTGCGATCGTGCCAGTCACCTTGCCCACGTTTCCGCCAAGTGCCACGCGTCCGGATCTCAGCCCGTGACTGCCAACTTCCGCACGAACTTGCGCACCGTCATCTGGCGATCGGGTGACAATGTTGATGACACCGGCAAGCGCGTCCGATCCGTGAACGGCGGACATCGGCCCTCTGATAATTTCAACGCGGTCAACGCTAGCAAGGTCGAGATAGGAGAAATCATACGATCCACCGCGTGTATTGGTGGAGTCGTTTACCTTGATACCGTCAATGAGGACCACGGTGAAATTGGGCTCACCCCCGCGTAATACAACGCTGGTGACTCCCCCACGGCCACCCTGTTGAATAACATTGATTCCAGCAATCTGTCGTACCAGCTCTGTGACATTGGCAAATTGGCGTGCGTCTATTTTAGTGCGCTCGATCGTTGTCGCTGACTGAGTCAATTCGGCGGCCGATCGGTGCAGTCGAGATGCCGTTACGATGATCGTTTCTGGCTCAGATTCATCCTCGGCTGAAAGGCCCGGATGCCAAACAAGCGTGCACACCAGGGCTGTTAGGAACACGGAAAGTCGTTTCATGAGTATCCAGGGCGGAGGCCATGGCGGCTCTCATCCCCACTTTGCGAATGGCCGCCATCAAGAAAGAGCATGTGGAAGCGGATTGGCCGCGATACTTCTTCAAAGGTCTACCTGTCTTGTCGTCATTAAGTAAGCAACCAAATTGAGAACCTCCTCATCTGTCAGATTCGCGAAAATGCCTTCTGGCATCATGGACAGCTCAGAGCCCTCTCGAGATTGGATATTCGATTTATTGATCAATACCGAATCCTGTCCCACAACTCGGAGCGTTAGAGTGCGTTCGTTCTCAGAGGCGATATTGCCTGCATAAGTCCTGCCGTCGCGTGTTGTCACCATCACCATCTTATAGTCGTCCTGTATTTCGGCGCTGGGGTCCACAATATTACTGAGCAGGTAGTCGATATTGGTGCGGTTCGAGCCGGTGATGTCCGGACCCAAGATGCCTCCGTTACCGTACATCTTGTGGCAGGCCCCGCAGAGACTATCGTACATCTCTCGTCCTTTGCGCGCGTCGGCTGAGGTGAGGGCCTCATCGTTCAGGAGCGCCTTATATTTCGCGATAGCAGCAACTTTCTCAGCGGAGAGTTGGTCGAGTGGGCCCCAGAATTCGAGAAATCCGCTACCCAGGACCCGGCGCATTTGCCGGGCAGCGTAGGCTGGAACGTCCCGTTTAGGTATGCGGTTTTCCTTTAGTGCATGCATCAATATGCGACCATAGTCAGTGCGCGATGCCAACACCTGAACGACCTCCAGTTTCTCGGGAGCGCTGAAACTATCGTATTCCTGCAACAGCATGAACCCCAATTCTTTCGGGAGATTGAAGGCAGCCACGGCGCGGATCGCTTCGATGCGCAGGTCTGGGTTATGCAGCAAGTCCGGAAGTTCATCAATGAGCCCTTCCTGTTGTTGTCGGGCAAGACCGTTCAAGGCGCGCCTACGGGCCTCTGTGTCAGCATTCTGGTCTTTCAGTGTGGTCATTAACTGTTTGGCTGCCTCAATGCCACCAAATTGTTGCGAGATCGTTTGAGCGAGATCCGCCACACTGTCGTCTGCCTGTAGCCTGGCATAAACGGAGTCCCAATTGCCCGGAGGTGTCACATCCAATTGACCTTCAAGGCCGGCTCGCATCCCTGTCAAAAGCGCAAGCCGTGCATCCGAGTGTTCTTCGACAGCCGTAAGGAGCATTTCAAGCTCATTGGCATCCACCGCACGGCGGGCAATGTATTCGGTGAGCATCGGAATCTTACTGCTTTTGGCAAGCTCGAGTGCCCGGCCGGGATTCCCCGCTACGAGGGGCTCGATAGCGAACCAGATCATTTTGGGTATGTTGTGATCGTCGGCATCTTCGCCTTTCTTGACGAGCGCCTGTGCGATTTGCCAGCGGTCATCATGGTTAATGCGTTGTAGAGCAGCGGCAAGGTACAGCCGCACTACCGGAGAATCATCTTCGCGGGCCATGCGGGCGAAGGTGTCCACAGCCCGTGTCGGTGGAGAATTATCCTCATTCAAGAACTGGATGGCCCAGGCTCGAATATGGGGATCCCTATCTTCCAGCGCGTTCATCAGATCCTCAGCTGCAAAGCCGCCGGTTATGTGTGTTGTCCACATGGCCCGCAGACGTACGTCCGGATTCGAGTTCGACCGGAATATTTCGTGCAATCGCCCATGAACTGAATCCTCCAGTTCACCCTTGGCTGCACGGGCTTGTAGAATCACACGCGCCCGGCGCGCGTGCCATGCGCTCTTGCTGAGCTGCAGTTCAACCAGCTGCGCATCTGTCATTGTTTTCAGGTCGTCATAACGTCCATCCCAGTTTTGTGCCAGGGATGTCTTGGGTGTCATGCGGAAAATCCGTCCGGTATCTTTATGCAGAACCTCACCGCCGGTAATATCTGCGTCGTGCCAATCCAACACGTAGACCGCGCCCTCAGGTCCAACCTCCATGCTGAAGCCGATCCACTGGGGATTGTTGGCATGTAGGAAATCATCGCCGTGTCTTGCCACGAATCCGGAACCTTTCGGTTCGAGCACATCTGACAAAACAGCACGCTCGTGGATGTTTGCCATGAAGAGGCGTCCATGATGCTCTTCCGGAAACGCATCGGACAAATAAACGCGCGCACCACCATGTGCCGACCGGTGAGGGTGGTCAACGATGGTACGAATGTCACCATAGACATATGGATTGAAATGCTGACCGCCCTGGCGATGGTAAATCCCTCCCGGGATAATGTGAAAGACATGCGGAATGACGCATGCGGTGATAAACAACTGGCCTTTTGCGTCGTAATCGATTCCCCATGGGTTACTGAGGCCGTGCGCAACTACCTCAAAACGATCTTTCGTGGGGTGATACCGCCAAACGCCGCCGTTGATGTCTACGCCTTCCAGGTCCTGCCAGTCCGGATTGTTCCAGTAGGACGACCCTTTAGATTCACGCTTCCTGACGCCGACATCCAAATACGCTGGGAAGGGCTCCTTATGTCCATAGAGTCGGGCATCTCCGTTTGGCTTTTTGATTTTCGAAGGTGTGGCGAAGCCTTCCAGGCCGTAAAGCCACCCGTCTGGCCCCCAGTGCAAGCTGTTGATGGTCTCATGTCGATCCCGGATACCCCAGCCGGTGAGCAGGATTTCAACGTCGTCTATATCGCCTACGTCATCGCCATCTTTGTCGGGGATAAAAAGCAAGTTAGGCGGGGCACCCAAATAAAGCCCGTCGAAGCCAACTGCGAGCGCGGACGGAAACGGGATACCCTCCAGAAAGACTTTTACGTCATCGGCTGTACCATCGTGGTTGGTGTCTTCGAGAATCAGAATGCGACTGTCGCCGGAGTTTGAAAACCCCGTATGACGGGCTTCGTAGTCGCGGTTCTCCGCAACCCACATACGGCCGCGATCGTCCCAGGCAAAAGCCATGGGTTGGGTAATCATTGGCTCTGATGCCCACGCGTTAACCTCGAAACCGTCGACCAGCGTCATGGCGTCCACAGCCTCTTTCGGCGTCAGAAACTCCCCCGCCCGTCCTTCCTCTTGCGCGACTTTCCAAAGTGCCTTGAAGTCGCCGCCGCTGTAGTCTTGCCACAGACTCGTCATTTCGACGTCGTTGAACTCGCCGGTATAGACAACCAGCCTGTGGCGGATGATCTCGCTCGAACCCTTCTTGATGTGCCAATCGCCCATGCGTGACCGAGCCGGACCGACACCGAGTTGGCCATCGACTCGCCAGGATTGCGGAAAGCCTCCGTTATCCGGGTGATCAAAGATGGCGATATGTCCAAGATCATCACGACCCTCGATCTCCATGCCGACATCGACCCACATGGCACGTTTTCCTTCTGCCTGTTGGTTGCGCTGCCGGGCCGCATTGACGGCTTCGCCGCGAATACCCTTACGATACGGCATACGAAGAAACAGTCCGCCATAGTCGTATTCGCCGATTGTAATATCGGTTTGTGCTGCGCCAGTCCACTCCAGGTCGAGGATAAATTTGTCCCCGTCCGCGCGCATGGTCCAGCTCTGGGTTTCCGTCATGATGTTCTCGCCCGCTTCATCCAGCATCTGGTAAACCGTCTGCCATTTGACCTCTTCGCCCATGGCTTGAACCACAGTCGCCGAGTCTCGCCGCCAGTAGTCACTTTCGGGATGGTGAAAGAAATCTCGACCATGGGCCTTCACGAGTTCTGCCGGCTTGTCCCCCCCCTTGCCTCCACCCTTTCGGTGCCACTCTTTATTCCACTTTTTGACGGTATCTTTTGGTACAGGCTGGCCGTTGACTCGCGTAAAGCCCCAATAAAGACCGGTCTGGTGCTTGTGATGTCCTGGGCTGTCTTCGGTCAGCTCGCCGTTACCGTCCGGAGCATTTATCGGATGCAGATATGGCCGGAAGTCCGGCCTGGCGTTTTGCGTCACAATGGGTTCTGTACCATCGGCCCGGTAAATGGCGATGGTCCCGGCCTCATCGTCCTGCTCGACTCTCAATTGCGTCGGACCGGTCGATTCGGAGTGTCCTGAATCTGCCAAACCACAGCCACTATACGCCAGCATGATGGCCAGAAGAGTGGCAGCCCGCCTGCTTAGAAAGCGGCTGCGCTGTATCGAAGCCGCAATGATCTTAAAGAATTTGCTTTTTTTGGGTAACACAATAGGAATCTCTATTTTTCAATATGGTTTCGACCCGTCGACCAATCGCGGGCCATAAAAAGGAGCATGGTCATCCAGATCACAATGATGAATAGTCCGCCGAATTCACGTGCTTGTTCAACTTCGATGCTTTTCATTTCCATGCTGGAAAAAATATCACTAAAAGATGCTTTTCCAATAACATTGGGCGCAAGCATTCCAGCCGCGGCCAAAGCAACAACAATTACCAAAGCGGGCATACTCCAATGCAATTGACACCGAGCAGCAAATAGGCAATTGAGAGCAGCTGCACCATAGATTAAGCTCCAGTGTAGGGCGTCAGGATCATTGTATTGTACCAAGATGGACAACACAAAGACTGCCAGCATTGAGTAATTGAGACTGGTCAATACTCTAGATTGCGCCACAGGTATCTCGTTTGCTTTCAAGGAGCTCTATAGTCGCCAACGAATTCGCAGGAGTGGATTGTGGAATTCCCGTAATGTAACCGGCCGCTTCATTGCATAGTGCGGCGATTGTAATTAACCCTGTTGTTTCTCTTTTGGTGTTCATAGTCAATCCCCTTAACTAATATGTCGGTGTCCCAGGAGGAAACTTCAGAGGAATATGCAGTCGCTCACGCCAGGCTCGCGGCGAGTGATCGGCGCCCTCAAAACGCCGCGTGATCCAGTCCTCACCTTCTGTGTAAACCATGCTCCCAGTCACTGATTGGGCTTGAACTCTCGTATCTTCCCCATGATGCGTTGGTAACATTCTTTATTGAAACTGCTTTTATCATTACGTTCCTTGGATGTACAGGTTGATATCGCTTCTTGCTGAAGCTCGCGTCGCCGTTCGAAGTACTTGGGTGAAATAGGCGCTAATGGTGTGCTCGCGGTAACCCATTTTGGTGTCGTGTTGCCTGCATATTCTTCATAGGCCGTCTTACCGTTGCCATCCGGGTCAAGGTAGGCATCGATGGTGTAAGTAGGGTCCAGACCATTGGCTACTTCCCACTTGTCTGGTATTCCGTCGCCATCGATATCGTCCGGGACTGGAGCATTGGCGATGCTCTGGGTAAAAAAGTCGTACTCGTTCTTCAGGCGGTTGTAGATCTTGGGATGGGCGTCTTTGAGATTGGTGGTTTCCGAGATGTCGGCTTCAAGGTTGTATAGTTCACCGTCATTTAGTGCCACGTATTTCCACATGCCGGACCTGTGTTCCATGATTTCATACACCGGCACTATCACGTCGTCAGTCCAGGGGTCGATGTAGTTGGCGTAAAACTCGCTGTCAGCTCGTGCGCCGGTCCCGAACAAGACTGGGGAAATATCTCTGCCGTCGTGGGGACGGTCGGTCGGCATTTCTCCCCCTGCCAATGTCATAAAGGTGGGGAACCAGTCCATCATGATGGCGGGGCTCCGCTCCACTCTTTTTCCCTTAATCTTTCCTGGCCACCGTGCGATGGTGGGTACTCGTATTCCTCCTTCGTAAACTGAGGCCTTTACGTTTCGCAGGGGATGCGCGGATTTATTCTCGTCTGTCTGCTTGGGTGATGGTCCATTATCGCTGGTGAAAATAACGAGGGTGTTTGAGTCGACCCCCAGTTCCTTGAGTTTTTCCAGAATCTGCCCGGTACTCCAGTCGATTTCTTCAATCGTATCCCCGATTAACCCTCCGGCGGATGTACCGCAAAATTCAGGCGAGCAATGAAGCGGTCCATGGGGATAGGTATGTGGCAAATACAGAAAAAATGGCTTGTCTGCCGCGACGCTTTGCTCGATGAACCCGATCGCCTTTTCGGTATAGCTCTTTGTCAGCGTCGTAAGGTCTGCCGGTTGAATGGCGATAGTATTGTTTTCGTACATGGGGACGCCCTTGTCGTACGCCCGGTGGTACGGGTTATTGGCAAGCCCCCACCAGTAGTCAAAACCGTGTTTCATGGGAAAGTACTTTTCCGAATCGCCCAGGTGCCACTTGCCGATTGCCGCCGTCGCATAACCAAGGTCTCTCAATTTTTCGGCCACGGTGATTTCTCTGTCTGATATGCCGCCGGTTTCATGGGGCGGCTCGATCCACCGCAGCATTGCCCGGTCCTTGGCACGGTGAGGATAGCGCCCCGTCAGCAGTGCGTACCGGGAGGGGGTGCAGACCGACGCCCCGGCGTAGAAATCGGTGAAACGGATACCCTCTGCCGCCATTTGGTCCAGGATAGGCGTCTTGATTTTTGGAGCCCCGTAAGAGGAAAGATGGTTGTACCCAAGATCATCTGCGAAGATAAATACGATGTTGGGTTTCTCGGCCGCAAACCCGGTTGCATTCAGCCATACAAGTGTAGCTAGCCCCAATGTGATGAAGAAATGTTTATTCGGTTTCAGCATAGTTATAAACTCGCTTCTAGCGCTTTGAACCCACCGAGGAAAACCTCGTCGCGCACGAACGGCCCCCAGTGATCGTGTTTGCCATCGGATACGTCGAACTCGGCGCTCCATACCGCATAGGTTTTATCGCCATCGGTAATGCTCTCGAAATGCATGGTTGAGACGTAATCGACGAAAGGTAATGGCCCGCCGACCATGTCGTAGACAATGGTGTGATCTAGCGCGGACATCGCGAGTAATGTTTCGCGCACTCGGCCCGACGGTTCGCTGATCTGGAAGTTGCGCACGCATCCGACTTCGTTGTTGGCTTTGCCGGCCTCGATTTCACTCGAACTGGCCGTCGGATGCCAGTTTGGCAGGCCATTAAAATTGGAAGCCATAGCCCAGACTTTGTCGAGTGGTGCGTTGATGACGGTTGATGTTCTCACTTTGATCATGGAGCTTCTCCTCAACTTGGTCTAATTCAGAATTCGGGTTTCAAGATTCGCGTTTGATTTATTCGGCTAACCAATATCAATTTTGACGCCGCATTTGCTTGAAAGCCCGAGTCTGGTCGCGTATGGCTATTTCGGTCGGTAGCCGTTCCATGCTGCTTGCACCATAAAAGCCGTGACAGTTCGGACAATTTTTCAGCATATAAAGCGCGTCGTCCGGCTGCGATAGCGGCCCGCCATGACAAATGATGATGGTATCTGACTTTATTTGCAAAATGGCCTCTGACCAGAGGTTAAACTCTTCGGCGCATTGCGCTAGCGATTTGGCGGTGCTGGCGCCAATACTACCACCAGTAGTGAGACCAAAATGGATGACGATAATATCGGCACCGGCCTCGGCCATCTGTTCGGCTTCTTGTTGGTTGAAAATATATGGTGTGGTGAGTAAGTCCATGCCTACCGCGAGCCGTATCATCTCGACTTCGCTAACATAGTTGATGCCGGTTTCTTCGAGGTTGAGGCGAAACTGACCGTCGATCAGGCCGATCGTTGGAAAGTTCTGCACGCCGGCAAAACCGGTATCTTTAACTTGCCGTAAAAAACGTTCGATATCGATGAATGGGTCTGTGGCATTCACTCCGGCGAGCACCGGTGTGTGCTGCACTACGGGTAAGACTTCCTTCGCCATATCCATGACGATTTCGTTCGCATTGCCAAACGCCATGTAACCTGATAGCGAGCTTCTGCCTGCCATGCGATAGCGTCCGGAGTTATAGATAATGAGGAGGTCGGCACCGCCAGCTTCGGCCGATTTGGCGGAAATGCCGGTGCCAGCACCACCACCTACAATAGGTTGACCATTGTCGATCATGTCGCGAAAGCGCTTGAGGATTGTTGCTCGATTTTCAGGTTTCACGCAGATTCATCCTCTTTTGAAGTTTAGGCGATGACGTCGTCAAACGCCTGTCTAAGTGACTGCACAAATTCGGCATCGTTAATATGCGCGTTGACGCGTTCGACGCGGCGGTCATTGGTTTGTTGGGTATGTTGTTCAATGGTTTCAAACAGTGCCTTGTCGGCTAGTGGGTCGTAGAAAACCTGGCCCTGTTGGTCGATCGCCGAGACGCCTTTTTCGGGTAGCAGGAAACGCACCTGACCGGTATGCGCATTGAGCTTTTCGGCGATGAACTTGCCAATTTGAATATTTTCATCGACGGTGGTGCGCATCAGCGTGACCTGCGCATTGTGCTGGTACAGATTACGATGATTGAATTTCTCGGGTACCGAATCGAGCGCCCAGAAATTCACCATGTCACAGGCACCGACCGACCCCACGTAGGGTATGTTGGCTCTTGCGGCTGCGGCCATGCGGTCGTCTCCGGCACTGAGCACACCGCCGACGATCAGGTCGGCAATTTCTGTTGTGGTGACATCCAGCAAACCGACAAACTCGTTCGAGTCTGCGAGCCTTTCCATCGATCTGCCACCGGTTCCGGTCGCGTGAAAAACCAGACATTCATAGTGTTCTTGATACGCGGCGACTAGTTGCTCGACACAAGGTGTGGTGACGCCAAACATCGAAAGCCCGATGGAAGCTTTGTCGCTTTCTGGCAGCGTTATCTGGTTTGCGATCATGCCCGCCAGCGCATGCGCGGCGTTCGCCAGCACTTTACGTGAGATACGATTAAGGCCGGCGACGTCGGTGACGGTGTATAACATCATGATATCGGTCGCACCGACATAGGCACTGACATCACCCGATGCCAGCGTTGACGCCATCACTTTTGGAATGCCGATGGCGAGTGTTTGCATCGCCGGGGTGATAATGCCGGTTCCACCAGAGCCGCCGAGTCCGACCATGCCGGCAACGTCAGTTTGTTTGCTCATGAAGGCTTTTAATGCCTCGGCCATGCCGATAATGGCTTTGCCTCGGTCGTCGCCAAATACATGGCCTGGGCCATTGGGGTGGTGGGCTGCAACCTGGCTGACGCCGACATTAACCTCAGTGGCCGTGCTTTTAATGCCAACATCGACCAGCTTTGTCGGAATGCCGGTTGCGGCAATGCAGTCACGCACGTAACTGGCTTCGGCCAGTTTGGTATCGCAGGTGGCGACGATATAGGCAGTTTTGGGTTTAGTGTCCATCGAGTGATATCCCAAGATACCTTCGTTGCATGGTCTCGTCGTGCAAGAGTTGACTCGACGGGATGTGGTCGATAATTTGCCCGTTGACCATGATATAAAGTTCGTCGGCGAGTTCAGCCGCGACGGATAGGTTTTGCTCCACCAGCAAAATGGCGATACCTTCGGTGCTGAGCTGTTGCAGAATTTCGACCACGTGATCGACGATAACCGGTGCTAGCCCTTCGGTTGGTTCATCCAAAATTAACAGACGAGGGTCGATCATTAATGCGCGGCCGATGGCGAGCATTTGTTGCTCGCCGCCAGATAGGCGGTTACCAAAATTGCTACGGCGCTCGGCCAGTCGCGGGAAGATATCGTAGATGCGCTCGCGCGTCCATTGCTGGTTTTTGCCGCGCTGCATAATGCGTAAATGCTCATCGACGGTGAGCGTCGGAAATACGCGTCGGCCCTGTGGCACATAAGCCAGACCATGGCGTGCACGCCAGTCGGGTGCCTGATGGTCTATAGCCACACCGTTCAGGTTTATGTTGCCACCCGACAATGGCAGCAAGCCCATGATCGCGCGACACAGGCTGGTTTTACCCATGCCATTGCGGCCGATGATGGCGCGTGGCAGGGCACCGATATCGACCGAAATACCCTGCAATATATGCACCGAGCCATAGTGCAGGTCGACGTTGCTGGCGCTCAATACCGGGCTATCTTGTGCGTCCATCAGGCGTCGTCTCGTGGTTTTCGACCCAGATAAATATCATGCACCATCTGGTTCTGGCTAATTTGTTCGGGGCTGCCTTCGGCAATCAGGCGTCCCCAGTTGAGTACGCTCACCTGGTCGCAGACACCGAGTGCGATCTCCATGTCGTGCTCAATCATCACCAGGGTAATATCGCGTGATAACGATTTGATTACCTCGGTTAATTTGATGCGTTCGAGCGGGGACAAACCGGCTGCCGGTTCGTCGAATAACAAGACTTTGGGTTCACCGGCGAGCGCCATCGCCAGTTCGAGCTGGCGGCGTTGGCCATGTGACAGCGTTTCGGCCTTCAGCTCGGTAAATGCCTCGATACCGATACGCTCGGCCAATGCCATAGCCTGTTGCCGGCGAACATCATTTTGACCAATCAAGCCCAGGCCGAAATGTTGTTTGCTAACGCCGATGATGGCGATGATGAGGTTCTCGAGCACAGTTAATTGGGGAAATATTCGTGCTATTTGGTACGTGCGGCGTAAACCTAGCGCTACCCGGTTGGCGACCGATTGGTTGGTAATGTCTTCATCGTGAAATTCAATACGACCCTGCGAGACAGGAATATCGCCGGCAATCAAATCAAATAGCGTGGTCTTGCCTGCACCGTTTGCACCCAGTATGGCGCGGCGCTCGCCTTTGGCGATGGTGAGGCTGACATCTTCAACGGCGACGAGGCCGTTGAAGTGTCGAGAAACGCCCTGCACCAGCAGGGCGTTAGTTGAAGGGTCTGCTGGTGTCGTGTCCCGCAAGTTTATGGTACTTCAGAGTTCGCCATGCGCGTCAATGCAAGGCGTGGTCCGCAGTGAATATCTGGCATATTTGCAAGGGCCACAACGCGGCAGTGGCGTGCATGGCGATCTCCCGAAGGGCGCGCCCCACGGGGCCTGTGGCGGTGTTGCGCCCCTTGGAAATGGAGCCGACCATTCCCGGCGGGACGCGCCTTGCCACAGACCCCGTGGAACGCGCTGAAGTGCCATAAACTTGCGGGACACGACACTAGGGACACGAAGGATTGTCTCTGCTTACTGGACCCATGGCGAGGAATTCTGCTTCTGGCTCACCCATGGTTTGCGAGACATTTTTGGTGACCGAAATCACCTTGTTGCCAAGTTTGCCATTACCTAGATCAACTACCTGGGTCAGCAATACATCGACGATGCCGTTGCGGTTTGTGTCGAGTTTCATACGACCGGTTGGTGTGTCAAATTCCAGATTAGACAATGCTTTGCGGTAAGCCGCATGGTTATTAGACAGGTCGCCTTTAACCTTTTCGAGGCCGAGTAACGCAGCCTTGGTACTCATATAATAGTGATGCGCGAATATCGAGGGTGACGAAAATCCGTCAGGAAACTCTTTGCGATACTGTGCGACAAAACCCTGCCATTCTGGGCTATCGTTTTCACTCGCAGTTGGTGTGCCAGATGGCGTACCGATGAGCAACTTTTTGAACGGCCCTTTGGCGTCGAGAATAGTCGAGTCGATGGTAATCGTACCGCCGATAATCGGCTTGTCGCCACCGGCGCGGCTATACTGGGTAAGAAAGTTAACCGCATCCGAGCCACCGAGCACGACAAATAAAGCGTCGACGTCCTGTGGAATCGCGTAGATGATCGAGCTGTAATCTTTATTTCCGATCGGAACCCAGAACTTGTTCGGCACCTGGCCGCCGGCTCTGCAATATTCGATCATGAAACCCAGTATCTGGGTGTAGGGGAAGGAGTAATCTTCGGCGATTACGGCTACTTTTTTATAGCCCAGTGTATCGTAGGCATAAGTCCCCAAGCCGGCTAGCCATTGCGCGCCGTCACCACCGAAGCGGAAGAAATTTTCAGAGCCGTTACGCAAGGTCGCATCCTGTGCCGCTGACGAGCCATTGATAAACGTGACGCCTTGGTTGGATTTTGAAAAGTCACGAATCGCGATGCCTTCCGAACCAGATAACGGACCGACAATAATGTCGACACCATCTTGCTCGATTAACTTACGCGCGGCATTTACTGCGGTATCTGGTGCGCCACTTGACGACATGCTGCTGAGCACGATCTTCTTACCGGCGATCATGCCGCCAAATTCTTTGATGGCAAGCTCGATACCACGAATACCGTCGCCACCCGGTCCGGCAAAAGCACCTTCAAGAACAGAAATGCCGCCAATTTTTATGACGTCGGCGGCCTCTGCGGGCATGACGCTCATGGAAGCCAGCGCGATACCTGTCGCGACGCTACGCAATGATGACTTAAGTTTAAGACCCATAGTTTTATTCCTCTCGTTTTGTTCTGGTTATGAAATCAACAATTGTTTGCAGCAAGGGTATGCGTTCAACGGCCCTCCGTCCGAAGCCGATCAGGCCACCGGGTGAAAGTAGGATGACAATTAGAAACACTGCGCCGATCAGCGTGTTGAAGCGATCTCGGTCGATCAGGTCTGAGGCGAAGGTTTCCAGCAATACGAAGACCAGCGCGCCGATGAAGGCGCCGATAGGATGGCCGATACCGCCAATGATGGCAACGATCAACACGTCCAGCGTGACGTCGAGCCCAATGCTGGTGGGGGCGATACGGGTATTGAACCAGGTCAGTAAAATACCGCCGACTCCAGCGATCAGCCCGACCAGACCAAACGCGACAACTACCGTGCGTTGTGGCCGAAAGCCGAGTGCCGCGAGGCGTTGACGGTCGTCACGCAAAGCCTGAAGAGCTAGCCCCAAAGGTGTTTTGCGCAAATATAGGGTGAACATCAAAACCGCCAGACTGCTAATTACGCAAAGGAAGTAAAAGTGATAGGTTTCGCTCAATTGTATCGAGCCTAACGTCGGTGCTGTGATGCCAGCCAGGCCATCGAAGCCATTGAATATTTGATAGTTTTGGCGCGCAAAAAGGGTAAATGCGACGCTGGTTGCGAGGGTAATCATAATCGCGTAAATGCCGGTGCTGCGCTGAGAGATAATGCCCATCAAAATACCGGCCAATCCGGCAGCTAGAATTGCACCGACCACCGCAACCACGAGAGGCATTTCGACACCCAGACCAGCTGAGTTGTCGCTCATCAGCGCAATGGCATAACCGGCGATGCCTGCAATCATTACCTGTGCTAACGATATGATGCCGATTTCCTGCGCGAGAAAAGCTAGGCTGAGGGCGATAATGCCGAGAATTAACACCCGCGTGGCGATCTGCGAAATGAAGAATTCACTGGATATTGCCGGCAATAAAAACAGCAGTAGCGCGACAGAAGCGAGCAGTATGATGTCTGCGCGGCTCATCCGACGTCACCGCGACCGAACAACCCTTGAGGCCGAAGACCCAGTACGCCAATCATAATAATAAAGGTGAATACGACACCGTAGGTTGGTGCATAAACCAGCCCATATTGCTCTGACAATCCGACTAAAATGGCACCAATTGCTGCTCCGCCAATGCTGCCCATACCGCCGACAATGACGACTATCAGCGCCGCCAGCAAAAACTGCACATCGGTACCAGGTGCGACAGACAAGGCGGTAGCCGCAACAACGCCGGCAAAACCAGCCAGAGCACCACCAAGAGCAAACACCGCGATAAAGAGTCTTTTCACGTTAAAACCCAATGCATGCAGCATTTCCTGGTCATCTACGCCTGCGCGAATAAGCCGACCCAAATTTGTCTTAGCCATCAATAACCACAGGCCGACACCGACCGCGATAGCAGCGACGATCAGAACGATTCTTATTTTTGCGTAGTTAACCCCGAGTAATGGTAAGCCGATAGAGCCTTCGAGCAAGCTGGGCAAGTTTAGCTGGTAGGTGAGGCCGCCCCAGTGCGCGATCATCAAGTCGGCAGCGATAATGGACACAGCAATCGACACGAGGGTTTGTTGGTCTTTGCTGCCGGCCATACGATTGAAAAACAGAACCTGTAACAGTACGCCGGCGAGCGCGGCCGCCAGGCTACCGGCTAGCGCCCCAAAAACCCAGGATCCGGACCACTCGGCAATGTCGAACGCGACATACGCACCGAGCAAGATCAGGCTGCCATGCGCCATATTGACCACACGCATGACCCCGAATACCAGCGAGAAGCCACTGGCGGCAATAAAATACAGCGCCGCAAGCGATAGGCCGTTGAGAGTTACGATAAAAAATAGCGTCATACGGGTCACAAATATTAATTAACCCGATAACCTAAGGAGCTATCGTGCCAACAATCGTGTTTTTTGAAATGGCTATGTATTTCAGTGATTTAATGCTCGACCAAATTAATCTCGGAAAATCAGATAATCAACCAGCTTGACAGTTTCCGGAAAAATGTAGATATGGGGCGCGGGACGGAACCAGCCCGTCCCTACGGTGCCGAGCGCCTACCCGTCGTCCAGCAGCTTCACGGTGCCGACGTCGCCGTCCACGGTGATCATTTGGCGGTGATTGATGCGCTGGGTGCTGGTGCCGGTACCCACCACCGCCGGGATTCCGTACTCGCGGGCGACGATGGAGCCATGCCCCAGAATGCCGCCCATGTCTGTGACCAGCCCGGACGCATGCGCGAAGAGCGGCGTCCAGGCGGGATTGGTCATGGGGCAGACCAGGATCGAGCCCGGCCGCATCTGATCGAATTCGGCGGGTGAGTTGATCAGGCTCGCGGGCGCCGTGATCGTCCCCGGACTGACGGGCACGCCCATCATCGTGTCGGAGTCGGGGTCGTTGACGAACTGCGTCTCCTTGAACTTGACGCCGGGGTCCTCGCTCGCATCGAAGGGCACCGTGCCCGGTGGATGCAAACGCCTGCGCGCCTCCCTCAACTCGAACCGTTCCGCTGCCAGCTGGTGAAGTTCGGCAACGGCCTTGTTGTCCCGACGGGCGGCGCTCGCCTGCTTCAGCTCGTCGAAAAACAGGTAGAAGACATGGTCCCGATCCGGCAGGGTGCCGACATCGGTCAGCCGCTGGCCGAGTTCCAGGGCCAGGGGACGCAGCGCCGGCCAGGCCTGATACAGGTAGAACATCACCTCCTCACGAATGAAGTAGAAGCGGTGCGTGAACCAGTGGCGGAAGCGGAACTGCCAATACTGCAGACCGTCAAGCAGCGCCAGGATGTCCGCCATCGCCTGCTCGCGCTTCCTGGTCGCCTCCATCTCGTGGTTCTTGGGGTTGTAGTTCTCATCCGCGACCATCGTTTTCAGCGTCGCAAGGAGCCCGGAGGGATCCTCGAGCGGCAACGGCTCCGCAAAGTCCAGGCTGTAGCCCAAGTGGCCATAGATGGCGAGGTAGCCGTTGATCGCCTCCACGATCGAGCCCGCCTCCGGGGTGGCCTCCAAGGTCTGCATCAATCGCTTGGCGGGCGTGATGATGACCAGTTCCATCAGGGCATCATCCTCTCGGATTTGGCGCGCGATCGAGAACAGGTGCTCATTGGCCTCCATGGTCTTGCCCTTGAAGCCGGACAGGAACTGACCGCTGGTGAAGTGGTGGTCGGGCAGGGCTTCCCGGAGGAACGCCTGCAGCTGATCGTCCGTCGACTTGGCCACACCGAACGTATGACCGCCGTTGCCGCTCCAGAAGCTGCCGCCGGCGATGGACAGTTCGCGGACCCCTTCCAGCAGTTGCTCGTCCGGCGCGTTGGCCACGTCCACCTGCTCCCACTTCTCCCGTGCCGCGAGGATGTTGGGCTTTGCCCAGTCGTAGAAGCCCTTGATCTGGTTTTCGTTCACCTGGGTCCGGTTGAAGGCGCCGAAAGTCGGGTTCTTGCTTTCGGGCTTGGTGACGATCGCCGCGACGTCATCGATGCCCGAAGACTCCGCCCAGTTCTCATAGGCCAAGCGATCCTCGTCCGAAAGCGATTCCAAAAACAGGCCGATGTCGTGTTCGGCCATTTCAGCTTGTTGATTTGACACGTTGTGTTTCCGCAGCATATTGGCTCGCATGCGTTCGCTGCGTTTCAGTCCCGTGGTTTGGGCCTCTCCCGCTTCGGCCTTGATCTCGGCCGCGTCCATTTCCGCCTCGGTCATCGCTTCGTCGCGACGTTCCTTTCGCGCCTGGATGATGAAAGGCCAGTCGAAACGCTGATACGCATAGCCATGCATGCTGATGAACATCGGGCCACCACCTTCCATGATGCTCGGTCGATTCTTGCCGTCCGGCCCGGTCTCCAGCCCCACCCACAGGTACATTTCATCGAACAACGGCGTGCAGGGGTCCGGAATGTTCTCGACGATCTGCCTGCGCGCAAGTATCTGCGCCGGCGGCGGCGGCTCCCAGGTCACCTCGATGGGCTGCGGCGGAAGATTGGTGATGGGCCGCGACTGCAGCATGAAGAGCTTGCCGCCGGAGTATGCCCACTCGATGTCCTGGGGAACCCCGCCGAAGTGTGCCTCCGCCTTGAGTGCGAGGGTGACCAGTTCCGCGATGGCCTCGTCCGACAAGGAGGACTGGCCGCGTTCATCTTCGGCGATGTCCTCAAGCCTCGTGCCCTGCTCGCCGTCGGCCACGATCTTCTGTTCCTTGGTGCCGATGATCGTGTCCTTGGCAGTCATGGTTTCGCGATCGACCGTGTACGTGTCGGGGGTCACCTGGCCGCCAACGACGGCTTCACCGAGGCCGAAGCTGGCGTTGATGATCATCTCCGAGCGCTCGCCGGTGGCCGGGTTGGCCGTGAAGAGAATGCCCGATACATCCGACGGAACCATGAGTTGGACGACTACCGCCATGGCGACCGCATCGTGCTCGATGCCCATCTCGTGACGGTAGGACATGGCCCTGGGCGTCCACAGGGATGCCCAGCAGTTCCGCACGGCCGCGACGACCTCGTCGGCGCCGCGCACATTGAGGTACGTGTCCTGCTGGCCCGCGAAGGACATGTCGGGAAGATCCTCGGCGTTGGCCGACGAGCGCACCGCCACCGGCGGGTTGTCGCCCTCGATGCCCCGATAGGCGGCGGCGATTTCCGCTGCCATCGCCTCCGACACGGCGTCGGCCTGGAACAGTGCCTGGATCGCCTCGGAGGCTTTGTCAAAGGAGAGCGTGAACTCGCCGATCTCCGGCTTGGCCAGTTCAATGATCTTCGCCTGCAGATCGTTGTCGACGACGAAGCGTCGGTACGCCGCCGTCGTCACATAGAAGCCGCCGGGAACGGCGAGTCCGGCATTGGCCATTTCCGCGAGGGAGCGGCCTTTGCCGCCCGCCACCTCCAAGGTGGCCTCCCGGCTGTCGATCGGCAGAATGTTCATACTGGTCATGTAGCTCGGTCCTCAACCCATAATCGGTTCAACTTTGGTGGTTGGCATATGGACACGCCCACGATCCGCGAACGATGTCGCCGTCGGCGCTCCGGTACGGCGTGCGCACACCCGGATATCATAGTGGACGCGACGTGCGGGTCGAAATCGAAGATTCCCCAAAAAAAACCGCCGCCGGTTCTTGGGCCACCTACGCCCTGCTATCCGCCGAGGGATCCTGGAGGCCAAGGGGACATTTCTACTTTGGAAAAAAGGGGATCAATTCAACTTTGCGTTGACACGGGGCAATTCGCTCACACGTCCGGGCCAGCGTCTGCGGTAGCCCATTTTTTTGTCGCCGGTCGGATTCGAGATCCGCGATCAAGGGGGGCGCCGACGCGCACCATCGGAATGTCGTAGCTCTCGATCACTGGATCTGCGGTGACGAGCGTGAGGCCGCGAACGCGCGCCTGCGCGACCAGCATGCGGTCGAAGGGGTCGCGATGATGCGGCGGCAAGCTGGTTACCGCCAACGCGTCCGCATGCGTGATCGGAAGTTCCCTGAATCGACTGATCCGCATGCGGTCAGGGACGTAGGCGGTCGGATCCTCCGGTAACGGGAGTTTGCCCAGGGCGTACTTGATGGCGATTTCCCAAGCGCTTGCCGATGACAGGTAGCGCTCCGAAGAAGGATCTCCAAGGTCCGCCAGCAATACCTCGCCGAGTCGACCCGGATCAGTCTGGAGCCAAAGCCAGCAATGGGTGTCCAGCAGGGCTCGCACAGACCGATCCCTCAGCCGCCTTCGAAATCGCGCAGGACCGACGCTTCGAGGGGGTCGTCGAAGTCGGCGGGAACGACGAAGCGCCCCGCGTCGATGCCGAACACGGGCCTCCCTTCTTCGACCGGGACAAGCCGCGCCACGGGGTGTCCCGAGCGCGTGATGACGACTTCCTCGCCTGCGCACGCGCTACGCAACAGGCGAGATAGATGCGTTTTTGCCTCGTGCACACTGACCTGCTGCATGGAACCTTGACCTCCGCCAGCTGTTGACTAAGCAGGTGACTAAGCTTAGCAGGCTTTCTCGCCGAACAGCGCCTCCACCTCGTCTCGGGGTCTACGCCCAAGACCTGTCGCGGCTTCACGTGCGCCATGTCGCACTCCCGCGCAAGCCCGCCTCCATCCCGTCGAAGTTGCCGCTATCGCGCCAAAGCCGACATTGGCCCAACGCCATCCGGAGGGCAGACAAAAGCCGGTTGGGGTAAAATATGCCGTTTCACCTTTCGAAGCCCCGACGTTCATGATTCCCCCAACGCGCACTCCGACACCGGCCTTGTGGCGTCGCGCGTGGGGGCGATTTGCCGTGGTCTCCGATCCCGTTTCGGTTGCGTTCCTGACCATTCGTGGTTCCTGCGTTCTTGTCGGCAGGGGGGGTGCCGCTTGAAGGTCGGCGGCATGCACGGCGGCGGCGGTCGCTGGGGCGGCAGCGTTGTCGGCGCCCCGCAGCGCGAACGGGGCTCGTTTCAACACCTGGGCCATCTGAAACGGCTGATGTCCTATGTGCGGCGGTATGCCGTCGTGCTGGTGGTGGGTACTGTCGGACTGGCCATCGCGCGGCTGGCGCTCTACCTGATGCCCTGGGCTCAGAAGCTTGCCGTGGACAGCCTTGCGGACCCGGCGGCCGAACCCTACCTGTTGATTCCTGCGCTGATGATCCTTGGCGTGGTTGCCTCGCAGTTCATCATTTACGTCCCGGCGCGGCGCGTATTGCGGCGCATCTCGATCGCCGCGGCCTATGACCTGAGAAAGCGGTTCTTCAACGTCGTCCAGTACCAGGGCCCCAACTTCTTCAACAAGTTCGGCACCGGAGACCTGATGTCGCGCGCGGTCAACGACATCAGCATGGTTCGCATGGTGGTGTCCTTCGGCGCGGTGAACATCGTCATGTTCGTCTTTTCGGTGATTGCGGCACTTTGGTTCATGCTGGTCATGTCCCCGGCGTTGACTCTCTGGGTCGTGCTGCCACTGCCGTTCGTCGCGGTTATCGGATTCATGATGGCGCGGGGAATGTTCCCCTTCTTCCGTGAACGGCAGGAAGCCCTGGCGACGCTCACCAGCTTCACCCAGGAGAACCTCAACGGCATCCGCACGATCCAGGCCATGGCCCAGGAAGATCAGGAGATCGATCGGTTTCGCCGCGCCAGCACGCGCTATGCGCAGAAGTTCTACCGGGCGGAACGCTACCAGGTGATAGTAGGTGTGTCGATGACGCTGCTGACCATGGTCTCTCCGGTGGTCATCCTGCTCTACGGCGGCTTTCTCGTGCTGGACGGCGAGCTCACCATCGGCAGCTTCAACGCCTTTTTCGGTTACCTGATACTGATCACGAGCCAGGTCCAGTCCATCGGCTGGTCCTTGTCGATGTTCACGTCGGCGGCGGCAGCGACGCAACGCATCTTCGAAGTCCTTGACTATCCACCCGAGGTCGTCGATGTGGCGGAGGCGCAACTCCCGCCGGATATCAACGGCCGGCTTGAGTTTCGCAACTTCTCCTACCGCCACCCGGGAGCCGCCCGGCCGACCATCGACGGCATCAACCTGCACGTGGACGCAGGCGAGACCGTAGCCCTGCTTGGCCGTATAGGCTCGGGCAAGTCGACGATACTGAAGGCCGCGGTGCGGTTGATCGACACGCCGCGCGGTTCGGTGTTTCTCGATGGCAGGGACATCTGCGAGGTGCCGATTCGCCGACTGCGCGAAGCCGTGACGATGGTTCCGCAGGATCCGTTCCTGTTCTCCGCGCCGCTGAAGGAGAACCTCACCTACGACAAGCCGGATCGGGGCGAGGAGGCGATACTGGAGGCTGTGGAGGCAGCCGGGCTGACGGAGACCCTGGGACGCCTCGTCAATGGACTCGATACGGTGGTCGGCGAACGCGGGACCACGCTTTCGGGCGGCGAGAAGCAGCGGTCGACACTGGCGCGCGGACTGATCCGGCGCGCCGACGTACTGCTGCTGGACGACTGCTTCTCCAGCGTCGATACGGAAACCGAGGAACAGATCCTGGGCGGCCTGCAAAGAATGCGCTCGGGCAAGACGACTCTCCTGATTTCGCACCGGGTGTCGACGGCGCGCCACGCCAATCGCATCTACGTGATCGATAACGGGCGCGTGCTGGAGTCGGGCACGCACGAGGAACTGCTGGCCCAGGGCGGCTATTACGCCGACCTCGAAGCGGTGCAGAGCAGCCAGGATCGCGACCGCGCGCGCAGGGGGCAACTGCTCCGGCAGTTAGACGGCCCACGTGGTGAACTACCTCCTCTCGCGCCGACAGGGAGCGACGTCGCATGAGTGAAGCCGCGACCGGGCGCAACTATTCGGCCTTCGATGCCGAACTGTCGCATCAGGCGCTCAACATGCGCCTTTTCGTGCGCCTGCTGCTCTGGGCCAGGCCCTATCGCATCACCCTGGGTACCAGCGCGGCCCTCGTCATCGTCGGGGCAGCAGTTTCGGTGCTCATGCCGGTCATCCAGGGGCCCGTGGTGGTCGACACGATCCTGGCGCCGAACGAAGCGGCCGAATCGCGATTCAACTTCGGACTGATCGCCGCGACCGAATGGCTCTCGGACCTGTTTGCGATGTCGCCGCTCGCCGCGGCCGTGATCCTGTTTGTCGGCCTGACGATATCGCACCTGCTCCTCATGGTTGCGCACCAGCTCACATTGGCCAGCGGCGCCTTGAAGACATTGCGCGACCTGCGCCTTGACCTGTTCGCTTCCCTCGAGCACAAGCCCGCCTCGTTCTACGATCACGTGGCCGTGGGGCGCGTGATGACGCGGGTCACCAACGACGTGGAAAACCTGTTTCGGCTATTGACGGGGTTCGTCTCGCTCGCGGGGCAGTTCGTGCCCTTCTTCTTCGCCATGTTCATGATGCTGGCCTACAGCGCCGAACTCACGGGCATGGTGCTGATGATCATTCCGGCCGCCGCCATCGCCACGTACGTCTTCCGCGTCGCCATGCGGGAGATATTTCGCATGGTCCGCGATTCCATGTCGGCCCTGAACCAGTACCTGCAGGAAGACCTGATGGGTATCGAGGTGGTCCAGCTCTCCGGCCGCGAAGAGATGAACGCCGACGAATACGGCGCGCTCAACCGGGAGAACCGCAAGCAGGAATATCGCGCGATCAACTATGAGGTCGTGTTCGAGACCTTCAATACGAGCCTGACGAGCATCGCCATCGCCGTGATCATCTGGCACGGAGGCGGCCAGGTCGTACAGGAAGAAATAACGCTGGGCGCGCTGCTGATGTTCAACACCTACATCAGCATGATGATTGCGCCGGTGGGCACGGTCGGCCACTTCTTCAACACGTTGTTCCGCGCCATGGCCTCGGGCGAGCGCATCTTCCAGGCGATCGACTGGGACGAGCGGCTGCATGAGCCGGAGGAACCGGTGCAGTTGCCCGAGCGGCTCCAGGGAAGTGTTGAGTTCCGCAACGCGCGCTTCGCGTATCCCGCCAGCGACCCGGTGCTGCGCAACGTCTCCTTCGCCATTTCGCCGGGTGAGAAGCTCGCCGTGGTCGGTCCCACCGGCGCGGGCAAGAGCACCATCATTCGCCTGCTGGCGCGGTTCTACGACTTCGACGACGGCATGATCTTCGTCGACGGCATCGACGTGAACCACATCGGCAGCGGCGACCTGCGCAAGCGGGTGGGCGTGGTGCTGCAGGATTTCCACATCTTCTCCGGCACGGTGCTGGAGAACATCTCCCTCAACGATTCCGATATTTCGCGCGAACGCGCCCAATGGGCGGCCCGCGTGGTGAACGCCGATACGTTCATTCGCGATCTGCCGGACGGTTACGAAACCGAACTCGCGGAGCGCGGTCACAACCTGTCCCAGGGGCAGCAACAGTTGCTCGCGTTCGCGCGGGTGCTGGCCGCGGACCCGGAGATACTCGTGCTCGACGAAGCGACCTCGAGCATCGACACGGGCACCGAGCTCATCATCCAGGACGCGTTGCACAAGCTGACCCACGGGCGCACGTGCATTATCATCGCCCACCGCCTGCAGACCATTCGGGAGTGCGACCGGATCCTGGTCCTGGACCAGGGGACGATGAAGGAGCTGGGCACTCACGAAGAGCTGATCGCCAAGCGCGGCATCTATTTCACGCTGCACGAACTGCAGTTCCAGGACAGCGTGGGGGCGGCTGAACTGGCCCGGCGCAAGCGCAGAGAAGAAGACCGCCCGCGATGGGTCGAAAGGAGCGACGAAGACGAAGACGACGTTCTCGGTCGCGGCGGCGGTTCGTCGATCTAGGCCCGCTGACACCGCCCGCAGCGGCAGCGGTCGCCGTCAGGTGCGAATGGGAGCGAACAGACGCCGCGCTGCGGATTAACTGCGTGGAGTCGTGTTCGCAGTTTCCCATGTGTAGGTCACATGGGTCAGGTCAACAAGGCAAATCCGTCAGGTTGCTGATGACTCCGATAACCTAAGGAGATGGCTCCCTTATGCCGGTACGCCCCCCCACGGGCTGTGCGTAGTTGTCCTTCAAGTAGTCCGCTAGAAGATTGGCAATTCGATCCAGCATGAGGTTGTCTGTCACGCCAATGCTGTGTGCTCCTCCCATGGCGGCGGCGCGTTGGTAGAACTCGGGATGTGCGACTATGTCGCCGCTTTCCTTGTCGTATATTTTGACCTTCATGACGACTGCCGAACTGCCCGCCAAGGCTCCCGCTATGAAGCGAGTTCCGCCGCTAACGAACTTGAGCTCGGTAATGACGGGTTCGATGACCAGTTCTCCACTGGATGTTGGAGATGGGTTCGCATTCCATCCAACAAGGGTCGGTCCAATCTTGGCGTCGACGTTCTCCTGGATTTTTTTGAGTGCTCGCTGGTTCGCATCATTGCCTTTCACGGCAGGGGCGACCCGTATGGGAAGTAGTTCGATTTGGTTGTACACCGAGAGGCTGCTCGTCGGTGCGGGATTGAACACGCTTTCGGGCGTGTCGACCGTAGTGACACAACCCCACATCGCAGATGCAAGAGAAAACGCAAGCACGGCGCGTACTACACTACTGGTCGCCATTCCTACTACCTCCTTGATTTTGCCGTCAGAAACTATACCGGTCACCGAACCGCCCAGAGGGCACCCGTTGGTAGATGCGAGCGTAACGTGCAGCGGCTCATGAGCGCAAGGTGTCGTAGTCGTGGTTGGTGCGCGTCACGGATCGGTGTCCCGTCCGCTCAAGTTGGTCTGTCACACCTGTCGATGCGAGCCTTTGGAAGACCGACGGAAAGAGACGCGTGCCTGCATTGAAGGCTTGGCGCTTGGCCATGGTCGGTTTGGCTTTCGCTGCCTTCGGTCTTGGCGCAGTTGTTTTGGGCCATCTGGTGTTCCCGCTGCTGGGCGCTTTTGTTGACGAGAAGCGAGCACAGCGGCGTCGCCGGCGTGTTATCCAGCTTGGGTTCCGAGTGTTCGTGGTCTTCCTGACCGTTGTACGGCTGCTCCGATACGACATCCGGGGGAACACCCAACTGCTAAACGAGCGAGGAGTGGTTTTTGTCGCCAACCATCCATCGTTGATCGACGCGATCATGCTCGTATCATGCATGCCGGACGTCCGCTGCGTTGTGAAGGAGGGTGTTTGGCGTAATCCGTTCTACGGACGCGTCGTGCGTGCGGCTGATTATGTTCCGAGCTTGTCTGCGACGGAGGTGGTTGAACGGGTAACCGCGCTCGTTCGGGACGGGGAGACCGTGCTGCTCTTTCCCGAGGGAACGCGAACGCCACCGGGCGAACTACCGCGAGTGCGGCGCGGCGCGGCGTTGATGCTGCTGCGTTCGGGCCGACCGGCGGTACCCGTACGACTGCACATGAGTCCGACGGTACTGACCAAGGGCTACGACCTCTGGCGCTTTCCTTCCGAGCGCGTCCAGTA
Source organism: Pseudomonadales bacterium (assembly GCA_963668365.1). GTDB lineage: Bacteria > Pseudomonadota > Gammaproteobacteria > Pseudomonadales > Azotimanducaceae > VXNE01. Next base: position 125,534 of record OY764266.1, on the reverse strand, counting down.
TTCTTTGACTGTCGGCGATGCCATCCGGCCGGAGTTGTTCGCCACAGCGAAGTCGGAACGCGTCAATGCTCGCGAAGGCGCGAAGCTGCTGGAGAGGGTCCTTCGCGGGGAAGAGAGTATCCTGTTCAAGGGCCCTGGCACGTAGCCGAATCAGCTCTGGACAAACCGTGACAACTGTTGGTGGCTTCAAGAAGTTCCTTGTCCGATGTTCCGAGGGTACGCACGAGGAGCGCTGTCAGTATACGATTGATTGACCAACGTCCAAGCCGTTACGATTGCTCTGCATTTGGGGAGGCAGCCATTGAACCGCGACGAAATCGAGGCCACGCTGACCGGCATTTTGGTGGAGATGTTCGAGCTCAAACCGAGCGAGGTGAGAGCCGACGCACAACTGTATGACGATCTGGATCTGGATAGCATCGATGCCGTAGATCTCATCGTCCGTCTCAAGGACTTTACGAATGCCGAAATCGAACCGGATCGGGCGAAGCGCATGAGAACGGTGGGTGACGTGGTGGATTTGCTGGCTGAGTTGTTGAGCGATTAAGGGGTGGAGGAGGTTGTCCTTCTGCGGACGTCATGCAGGATTGGATTAGGCAAGAACGACTGGATGCCCGCGGATACGTCATAGCTGAGTTGACGGATGAAGGGTGGGCTCGTCTGGCCAAGAGAGGTCGAGACGCGTTCATCGAGGATCTTCGCGAATCGAATAGGGTGCGGGCGTTGGTGAGATCTGCGAAATGGCAGTTCGTCCATCGGTTGCCTTCCTCTGGATCCGGATCGGGCCCGCTGTCCCCTCGGTGGACACAGTTGAATAGATCGGCCTCCAATTGGCGTGGAGAAGCGAGAATTGCTTCGAATCTCCTCGTTTTCGACGGCCACTTTCCGGACGAGCCTATTGTCCCGGGCGTGGCGCTCCTTTGCTGGGCGGAAAGCGTTGCCCGCCGCGTCTTCCCGGGCCACCAGGCAACAGGCGAGGTCGTGCGATTGAAGTTCCGTAGAGTCGTTGTTCCGGGAACGGTGCTCACGCTCGCGCTGGAGAATCGGGGAGGGACCACCGTTTCGTTCACGTACGTGTCAGACAAGGGTGTTCATAGTAGTGGAAGCTTGATTCGGGAGCCGTGATCGGGATGTCTGCGGAACCATCAAAAAGCCCAGAACGCATAGTTTCCCTGGAAGCTGTACTGCCCCACGCGCATCCTATGATTTTGATCGACGGGGTCGTTCGCATGGATGCCAGATCGGTGCAAAGCGAGGTACGTATTGCCGAGGACTCGATGTTCTACGAATCGCCAGTTGGAGTTCCCTCCTACGTGGGCATCGAGTACATAGCACAAACGGTGGCGGCGCATGCCGGTATGGCGGCTTTGGAGAAGGGAGAGCTCGTTCGTGTGGGCTTCCTGCTCGGCACGCGTCGCTACGCCTGCCGGGTGCCTTACTTTCCTTTGGGAGCACTATTGACGGTTCGCGTAAGGCCTATTTTCCTCGCTCCGCACATTTCGAAATTCAAGGGTTCAATCCTTGAGGCCGGAAAGGGAGAGTTGGCTAGTTGCGCGGTGACGGTCTACCTGCGGGACGGAACTGAGGGGAAGCCTTGATGGGGCACCGCCGGGTGTTGGTGACTGGGGCATCCCGAGGCATAGGCCGGGAAGTCGCTGAGGCGCTCGCGCGCGACGGATTCGATGTGGTGTGCAACGCTCGCGGTAGCGTCGCTCACGTCGTGGATGCAATCAGGCAGTCTGGTGGACTCGCCAGTTCAATGCTTGGCGACGTGGGTGACCGCGAAGGTATCCGTGCTGCGATAGAATCGAACATCGCAGAACACGGATCCTTCTACGGCCTGGTCTGCAACGCGGGAACCCACGCCGACGCCGCGTTTCCCGCGCTCACTGCCGAAGACTGGGACAGTGTAATGCGCACCAATCTGGACGCGTTCTTCAACGTCGTGCAGCCATGCATCATGCCGATGCTCCGATTGCGCGACGGCGGCAGGATTGTCGTGATGTCGTCCGTTTCGGGGATTGCGGGAAACCGTGGTCAAGTCAACTATAGCGCGGCCAAGGCGGGTCTTATAGGAGCCGTGAAGGCGCTCGCCGTGGAGCTTGCGAAACGCCGGATCACGGTCAATTGCGTCGCGCCTGGAATCATCGACACGGACATGACCGAAAACGTGTCGCCCGAGACCGTCGCCCGCATGGTGCCGTTGCGTCGTTCGGGCACTCCGGCCGAAGTGGCAAGCCTGGTCTCCTACTTGTTTGGCGAATTGGCCGGATACATCAGCAGACAGGTCATTTCGGTGAATGGCGGCATGGTCTGACGTCGGCCCCAATTTCCGTGGGACGCGCTGAAATACAGTCGCGGCATCGAACTCTCGAGATTGTGCGACAATTCCGCTTGTCTACAGGCTCGCTCATCGGCTAGAGGTTTTCGATGGCGTTGCGACGCGTTGTGGTTACCGGAGTAGCCGGAATCTCACCGATCGGTTCCGACTGGTCAACCGTGAAGCGGAATTTGTTCAATTGCCGAACAGCGGTGACACGCATGGCTGCGTGGCAGGACGTGCGCGGCATGAACTCCTTGCTGGGTGCCCCCGCGGACTTCGAGGCTCCACAGGTTTGGCCTCGGAAGGCACGCCGCAGTCTTGGCCGTGTCTCGGCAATGGCAGTTCGTGCGACGGAACTCGCGCTGGAGCGTGCAGGACTCCTGGACGACGCCATTTTGAAATCCGGCAGAGTAGGAGTCGTCTACGGGTCATCTTCGGGTTCGACGGATAGCCTTCTCGCCGCTGGTGAGTTTGCCGCCACCCGATCAACCTCAAGCCTCCCCGCAAACACCTACATCAAAATGATGCCGCATACGACAGCGGCGGCGATCGGCATGTTTTTTGGCCTCACGGGCCGACTTCTGGCGTCTTCGACGGCTTGCACATCAGGTAGCTTGGCGATCGGGATGGCGTACGAGACAATTCGGCACGGCTATCAGGATGCGATGATCGCCGGTGGAGCCGACGAGTTGGACATTCCCGCAGTCGCGGTGTTCGATACGCTTTATGCCACCAGCACGCGAAACGACGAACCGCAGTCGACGCCACGTCCGTTCGACAAGGATCGCGATGGCTTGGTTGTCGGTGAAGGGGGCGGGACTTTTGTGCTGGAAGCTCTGGAACATGCCGAGGCACGAGGTGCATCGATCCTCGCGGAGCTGGTCGGCTTCGGCACGACCTCGGATGGCAAGCACCCGACACAGCCAAGTCGCGAAACAATGGCAGAGGCCATGCGTTTGGCACTTGCGGACGCGGGATCAACACCGCAGGAAATTGGCTATGTCAACGCCCATGGAACTGCTACTGAAATCGGCGATATTGCGGAAAGCCATGCCACCAATGAGGTGCTTGGCACAAGCGTGCCGATCAGTTCGCTGAAAAGCTATCTGGGCCATACCCTCGGGGCGTGCGGAAGTTTGGAGGCGTGGATGAGTTTGGAGATGTTGAGCGAACATTGGGTGGCTCCGACCGTAAACCTCGATGTGGTGGATGAACGATGTGCGCCGCTGGACTATGTAAAAGAACGACCGCGTGCTGTACGCGTCGAGCATTTCATGACCAACAACTTTGCGTTTGGCGGAGTAAATACGTCCTTGGTGTTTAGGCTTTGAACGGAGCCCTGCGCCTGACACTGATGCTATCGGTGGCTGCTGGCCTGGTCGAACCCGCTTGGGGCGAGAACGAGAACACGGTCGATGACCTGCGAGAGGACGAGATCGAGGACGCATCCATTGCGGAGCTTGAGCGTGACGGGCTGGAAGAGGTCCTGATTGTCGGTACCCGGATACGCCACCAAGATCCCGTCGGAATACACATGGATTCGGAAACGCTGAAAGGTCTTCCTGGCGTAAACGATGATCCTCTCGCCGCCGTTGCGACGTTACCGGGAGTGGCCGTAAACAACGATTTCGAAGGCGGCACCGCGATACGAGGAACCAGGCCCGTGGACAACGCGTACCGCGTGGACTTCCTGGATGTCGGCTACCTTTTCCACTTCGGAACCGGGAGTGTTGTGGATGGAGATTTGGTTCAGGGCTTCACTTTCCACGCTGCGGGGTACGGCCCACGTTATCAGAACGTGATCGGGGGTGTCGTAGACGTGATGACGCGCGATCCGAGCAAGGACGATGTGCGGGGAATGGTCGATGTCAATCTGGTTCACGGGGGACTTCTATTCGAAGGACCGTTGGCTGAGGACAAGCGCGCCTATTTCTCGGCGCGAGCGAGCTACTACGACCTTGTCCTGAAGCCGTTCATAGACGGGCAGAACCAGGACGAGATGGACGACATCGATGTCATTCAGCTGCCCCGCTTCTGGGACTATCGTTCTCGTTATCAGATTGATGTTGGCAAGTGGTCACGCATTGACGTGCTTTTTGATGGTGCCATGGATGAGGTGGAGCTCCTCTACCACGACGAGACCACGGAGACGCTGCAGGACCCTGTGCTGGCCGGTGCTCATCGGTTCGGGTTGAAATACCATCGACAGGGATTCGTGTACTCGCGGGAGCCGCCGGGCGACGGTTGGACCATGCGGCTGGGAACTTCTCGAAACGACAACGGCTTTTCCGCGCGCCTTGGAGGAGCCGGGGATGTGGAGACGAGAGTAACGGACAACACCTTTCGCTTGGAGGTCCAGGCGCCAACATCCGGCTCACACAGGCTCGGGTGGGGGTTGACGCTCTCGCTGTCGGACATCGACTACGACGTGCTTTTGCGGGACGCCGGATGCACGGAGTTCGAAGTGGTCTGCCGTTTCAGCGATGCGAATCCAATCATGGCTGCCGACCAGTTGTCCATCCGGCGCGTGAATGCGTTTGTCGAAGATACGTGGTCACCGAATGACAGCCTGAGTGTGTTCGCGGGACTCGCTTACGGCGGGGACGACTACCTCGAAGAGACCCGGATCGAACCGCGCGCGGGAGTTGTGTGGCGACCGTTTCCGAGATCCAGCCTTACCGTGTCGGCAGGCGGACACCACCAGCTGCCCGCATTCGAATACATCGAGAGAGAACTCGGTAACCCGGATTTGACGTACTTGACGGCTAGTCACTACGTCGTGTCTTTCCGGCACCGGTTCGTCAACGGGTGGCTGCTTCGCGTCGAGTCGTACTTGAAGGAATCCCGCAATCTTGTGACGGCGGATGAGATCCTGCGCTACGACAATAGAGGAACGGGTACGGCGAAGGGACTCGAGTTCCTGGTCCAGGGACACTTCGGCCCCCGTTGGATTGGATGGTTCGCGTTGTCGTACGCGGAGTCCGTTCGGCATGACCCGGACACGGGTAGAACGTTCGATTTCGAGTACGATCAACCGTTAATCGCGTCGCTCGTGGGGAAACTAATGCTCCGAGAAGGTCTGTCGATCAGCGGAAAGGCGTGGTTCCACAGCGGCCCTCCCCACACGCGGGTGCTAGGGGGAGAACGGGACGCTGCGAACCCCGGTGCCTATCTGCCGATCTATGGCGAGATCAACGGCGAACGATTGCCAAGCTATTTCAGGTTCGATATTCGCGTCGATTGGACGATGACAAGGTGGCGCGGCCTCAAGGTATACGCCGAGGTTCTCAACGCAACGAACCGCCGAAACGTCTCGGACTACGAATACGCGGAGGACTACTCGACCCGACGGGCTGTCACTCAGATACCGTGGTTCATCTCGCTAGGCTTCCGCAAGCACTGGTAGGTCTAGACCGAACTGCCAACGTCGCATTTGGCGGGTTGGGGCTTTGTGCGGGTCGTCATGGGTCACTGTTGCGCGCTTTCGCCAGTTGGTGCCCCTTGAATAGCGACTCTCAGCAGACTTCGCCGCAAATCGAGATTCAGGTTTGCCACCCAACGATTGTAATTTCGGTGGATTTTGCCGTTCTTGTATCTCAGGTTGTCGCTGTCCTTGTAGGTGATGGAATATGTTGTCTCGTCGAATTCGATGTCGACGGCCACCATGTGGGATCGCACGAGCAGACGGGCCTCCACGTGACCGGGGGCAATAACTTTGGGTATCCACCCGCGGTCGGTCATGCCAGTCACAATTGCGTTCTCGACTTGAGCGGAACTCAAGCCGCCGGGAATCGGGGCATTCTCGATGTTCACGACTTCCGTCCGCGCGTCTGCGACGGTTGCGGCGAGAATCAATGTGGCGCACGCAATTGAACGGTTCATTTTTCTTCCTGATTCTGGACAATGGGTGGAATAGACAGCAGTCCAGCGGACCAATGCTCCGTCAATCTATCATCTCCGTCAAGATGCGTTCCGAAGGTCTTGGTCATATCCGTTTCCGCCGGTGCGCCGGACACGAATGTCGAAAACCATTGACGGTTCCTCGGACCATCGGAGGAATGACGTCCTGTGGGCGGCTTTGGTCAGGTCCAATCCGACCAACGGTGTGTAGGGCCCGTTCGTGATTGTGTTCGCCGAGCACTCGTTTGGGTCGATCGAGGACATCCTTGCTTCGAGACACGTTCTTGCCGTGCTCGACTTCGAAACTGTCCGAACCGGCCTTGGCACGGAGGGCGATCCTCGCCATGTCGTTACTGGTTTGCCTTTGTTGGCGGGTCGTGGCGCACATGAAGTCTGGCGTAGTTCAACCCCCGTCACCTGGGGCTGGAACGGTTCGATCCGCTGGGCGCTTGGTGACGATGTGCTGTTCACTGCCATCACCATAGACGCGTCGCTGTCCTGCGATCTTGAGGCAGTCGTGTATGGTGCGTGGCATCAACTGTTGCAACTCAGCACCGAAATGGGTTTTCCGCATCTCGTTCGAGCATGGAACCATGTGCCCTGGATCAACGAGGGAATGGGGGACACCCAACGCTACAAGCTGTTCTGTGTGGGAAGAGCGCGTGCGTATGATGTGCAAGGATACGAGAGCAGTCGTTTTCCGGCCTCGTCGGCGGTTGGCAACTCGGGTGATACGCTAGTCATGTATCTGCTTGCGTGTGCGAAGCCCGGGCAGCACTACGAAAACCCCCGTCAGATCAGCGCATATTCCTACCCGAGGCGTTACGGACCACGGTCGCCCTCATTCGCCCGGGCGACCGCTAAAGTGTGGCCGATGACTTCGCATGTATATGTCTCGGGCACAGCGAGCATTCTTGGCCATCGGAGTTGCGGCTCTGGCGACATCGATGGACAGCTTGAAGTTACGTTGGCCAACATCGATCAACTGCTGCGAACGGTTGACGAGCCAGGTGTTGGCTCGCCGCCGGATTTGTTGCGTGTCTACGTCCGCAATCGAAATGATCTTGAACGAATCAGGGCGGCGGTAGTCCAGTACGCGCCGGAGGCTTCCGCAGTCTTCCTGCGGGCGGACATCTGCCGATACGAACTCACGGTAGAGATCGAAGGTTTGCTCCAGCGAATTCTGGGATAGGGGCGTGGCGCCGGAACTATTGGCCGATGATCTCGAGAACTCGCGCACGGAATACTTCGGGGGTCCCTACGTTCAAGGACTGCGCTGGAATCGACAGGGGTACTTGCACCGTGTAAGCCTCGTTCACAAGCGTCTCCTCGTCGTTCCAAATCTGGTAATAGATGACCATTCGAAACTCCCACTCGACAAGCTGAGCCGAGACGGCAATATGGCTGCCGTACGAAATGCTCCTGCGGTACCGTACCCGCGTGTCGACGATGGGCCACAACTGACCTGCGGCCGCCATTTGTCGATAGCCGAATTGGAGTCTGGCTAGCAATGCCGTGCGCGCGGTGTCGTAGTAGCGGAAATAGTTTCCGTGCCATGTGACGCCCGTGGGGTCAGCATCGTGGAAGGGCACGGTGACATCAACCTGACACCTCAGACCCGCGTGATCCGGCCACTCTCTTTTCCAGAGTCTGCGCCGGCTGCCGCGCCGGCTGACAACGTTCATACGTTGCGATTGCTCCTTGTCGACAACAGTACACGCAGGAACCTGTGAAAGAGCAACGTAGCGTGCATGAGTGACAATCTTATGTTGTCCGAGATCATACGAAAGTGCGAACGGCCGCCTTGGGGATAGATGACCCGTGTTGGAAAAAACCTGAGCGGCAAACCCGCCCACGCAGCCCTCACGAGTATCTCAGTGTCAAACTCCATTCGCCGACGGGATCCGATTGCATCGCAGAGGGGCAGAATGGTGGCTAGCGGATACAGTCGGAAGCCACACATGGCGTCCTCGATCTCCTTTCGATCGGCTTCAATTCGAGCGAGGAGATTGGTTATCTTTCTGCCGTGTAGGCGAAATCGAGGTATGTCGTCACCGAAGACCGGTCGACCGGAGTATATGGCCTGAGGATCACGTTGGGATGCCTCGTGGACTCGTGTCACATCCGCCGAGTCGTGCTGACCGTCGGCGTCAACCGAGATCGCATGGGTATAGCCGTTCCTGGCTAGCGTCTTCAAGCCGTCGATGATCGCGGCACCCTTGCCGCCGTTCCGTTCGCGCTGAATCAACGATGCCCAAGGGTGGCCGGATACGAGTCGACGCAGACGAAACCGCGTGTCCGGATCACTGCCGTCATCCACGACCAAAGCCGGCAGGCCGACATGGGCGAGTCTCGGCAGATACTCCGCCAGTTCCCTGTCGTGACGGTAGTGCGGGATGAGAATGCAATAGCGGAAGTCCGTCACGATGAAATTGCTGCGTTTGCACTGTGCTTTCTCCGGACAACGCAACGGATTGCGTATTCGCCGCTGAACACGAGCCCTATCAAAATGTAGCTGATGAGTCCGTTGTATAGGGTCCACACCTCTATGGATGTTCCGAACGTCGTGTAGGCCGCCATGCTGGCGTTGACGAGGAAGAAGCCGACCCAAACCTGAGTGACTCGCCGAGTGTACGCTCGCTTGCGGTCGTCAAACTGTTCATCCGGATTGGCGGCTCTGGCGAAGCGTTCTGCGGCTGACGGCGGGTGGGCGAGCGTCCAAAGGCCGTACCCCATGCCGACGATGCTGACTAGTACCGGATAGAGTTTTACGAGGTCCAATTGGGCGCCGGCCCAGGCTATCGCGCAGAATGCTAGGAGACCCCAGATTGCGCCAATGCGCGCTCGTCGTTCGACAATGCGGGTCGTGGCCAAGCGGGCGATGCCCAAGGTTGCGAGGACGACGACCAAAAGACCAGGAGGCGCTTTGTCGATCAACACAAAGACAAGTAGCGGGTAGAGGACGAGGCCAATGGCGGCGGCTGCGGCGAGGATAGAGTACACTGTGATCCGCCTCTCTCCCGCGTGCGATCAATTTTGGATAAGCTACTTGGTCCACGTCTCCTTGGCAATCGCGCAAAAATGCAAGAGTGCAATCGGCTCCGCAAGACCTAGGCGGGAGATGCTCGTCGACTTTGCGATGGGCCATTGATCGAGGATCGGATGGTAACCATTGGATTGGCTCTGGGCGAATATCGCGGCAAGTCCGCGCTTAAGGCCAAGCGATTGTGCATGGGCCACGCCCTGTCGCAGGTAGATCCCGGTTTTGCTGGCGAAGAAGTACGATTTCCGGCGGGAAAAGCCCCAATGGTTGACGGGAATTGCGTGTTGTCACTGTCGCACTCGGGTGCTTGGCTCCTGTGCGCCGCCGCTCAGTCTGGTCGGTCCGATTCCGTCTTGCTGTTCGGCGTCGATCTCGAACGGAATCGGCCTCGTGCCTTTGACCGCATTGGTCATGCATTGGGCTGGCCATCGCAGAGTGAGAATACGATACATTTTTATCGGCGATGGACTCTTGTGGAGTCACTATACAAGGCGGTGGGTGACGAGTGGCATGAACCCTTCGGATTGTTCGATCATGTGACGGGAGGCAACGGACGACGGTTCGAAATTGACTCCGACGGATGGCGTTGGGAGGTTTGGTGGCCGACACTCGTGTCGGGAGCGACGACCTGCGTCGTGAGCGGAGTCTCGCGTTGAACGTATCGATCAACAGCTACACGCTTACCTCGGCTTTGGGTACCGGAATCTGCGCTCTGCGTGAATCTCTACGCCAAAACCGATTTTGCTTGGACAGTGCGGGCTGGTTGGACTGCGACGTGCCCTGCTACCTCGGTAAGGTGGCGATACCAGATGGCGTGGAGGTCCCCCTGAAATGGCGTAGTCGCAACAATCGGCTAGTAGAGTTGGCTTTGCGACAGGACGGATTTGAAGCGGCTGTTCAGGCCGTACGCGAAGAGTACGGTGCCGGTCGCTGTGGTTTGGTGTTGGGAACGAGTACGTCGGGAATTGACCGTACTGAACTAGCCTATAGACAACTGGATGATTCTGGCCGGTTTGCGGAGCAGTTCCATCAGCCGGCAGTGCACAATCCCCACGCGCCGACGGACTATGCGGCAGAACGACTTGGGATAGCAGGCCCCTGCCTGACGGTCAGTGCCGCCTGCGCCTCCAGTGCCAAAGTGTTTGCAACGGGAAAACGTTGGCTGGAGCAGGATCTAGTGGACGCCGTGGTGGTTGCCGGCGCCGACAGTTTGTGTCTAAGCGTGATCCACGGATTCCATTCTTTACAGCTCGTTTCAGCGGAACCGTGTCGACCTTTCGCGAAAAATCGAAGCGGGATCACTATCGGCGAAGCTGCTGGTTTCATTCTGATGACGCGTGAACGGAGCGCGCAGACTCTACGCCTGCTCGGCGTCGGCGAGAGCTGCGACGCCTTCCACATGTCGAGCGCGCCCGAGGACGGCAACGGCGCTCGCTTGGCGATGGACAGGGCGTTGGAGGATGCGCGTCTCCGCATGCACGAGATCGATTACGTCAACCTGCATGGTACCGGAACACGAAGCAACGACGACGTGGAGGGGCGGATGTGTGGTGCAATGATGGATGATCGAACCTTGGCAAGTGCGACGAAGGGTTGGACGGGCCATGCATTGGGTGCGGCCGGAATCGTCGAGGGAGTCCTTTGTCTTGAAGCCCTGTCAACCGGGCTGGTGCCTGGCACCAGAAACACGGTCGACCACGATGCACCTTTCGATCTGGTCCTCAAGAACAGGAAACGTTCGATCAATACGGCGCTGACCAATTCGTTCGGATTCGGGGGAAACAATTGCAGCGTGGTATTCAGCCGGTGAGATTCTGCATAACGGGCGTGGGATTGTGGGCGCGCGGCCTGACAAGCTACGCTGCTTTCGAAGCTGCTGCAGCATGTGGATTCTCGGGAATTGGAGACGCGGCTTTCGAACCACCTCGGCCATCGCATATTCCAGCACGGGAACGTCGGCGCGCTGGATTGTTGATCAATCTGGCCGTTGAGGTAGCGCACCAAGCCTGCGAACACGCCGGTGTCGACAAGGCGTCGACGGCGTCGGTCTTCTCTTCATCGATGGGCGATACGACAATCACCGATTACATGTGCAGGAAGCTGGCGGGAACGGAGAGGCTCCTTTCGCCGGCTAAGTTCACAAACTCCGTGCACAACGCCGCTTCCGGATATTGGGGGATCAGCGCGGGTAGCCGGGCGCCCAGCACTTTCGTAGGCGGGTTCGAAGCCAGCTTCGGCGCGGGATTGCTTGAGGCGATTAGCCAGGCGAAAGGATTCGGAGGACCGGTCCTGCTAGTGGCCTATGACGTGGAGAACAGTTCACCGCTTGCGGACGTATGCGAAATTGGAGAAACGCTCGGTGTGGCGTTGGTAGTCGAGGCCGAGCGGTCGCGCGTTCGTAATGCCGGGTTCGCCGTGCCAGCAGAACTTCGTTTCGTTGGGACGCGGTCGGAGTTTCCCGTACCCCGTGCTTGCGGTCTGGCGAAACTGGCCGGCGCCAACCCGATGGGACCCGCGCTCGTACTTCTTGAATGCTGTATTGCCGGGATTCCAGATCGCTGTTCGCCCTTGAGGTTTCCAGCCACGACACGCGGCTGCATAGAACTGCAATTCCTGGACAAGTCTTGATGGCCGAACGATCTTACGACGTATGTATTTTAGGCGGCGGACTTGCTGGTCTGACACTGGCGCGTCAGCTTCGACAACGCCTGCCGTCGATCGACATCGCCGTGATCGAGCACAGGCGATTTCCGGTCCGGGAAGCGGCTCACAAGGTCGGCGAGTCCACAGTGGAGATTGCCTCCCACTACCTGGCTAACCAACTCGGCCTGGTGGACCATCTCCGGGACTCGCAGCTACGGAAATTCGGTCTGCGGCTATTCTGTCGCGGGGAGCGATCCGTTGATCGAGATCTTAGTGACTACGACGAAATCGGTCCGAGCATGGCTCTTCCCATCCCCACGTACCAATTGGATCGTGGTCGGCTGGAGAATTACCTGGCGGAAACTTGGCGAAGAATGGGCGAGCTTAAAGACGGCACAACGGTGAGTTCCGTCGAGTTATCGTCCGCGTCGCATCGGGTTGTGACCCGCGACACGAAGGCGGGTGTCGAGACCGCCCTACGCTGCCGATATTTGGTCGACGCCAGTGGTCGTCGCGGACTGTTGCGCACGCACAACCGGTCGGGAAGATCGGCTCGGCACAGCCATCATGCCGTTTGGTTCCGGGTCGAGGGCCGTTTGGATATCGACACATGGAGCCGGGATCAGGAATGGCGGAGCCGTTGCGGTGAACGGTCGCGACGTAAGAGCACAAACCACTTCACCGGACCAGGTTACTGGCTTTGGCTCATTCCCCTTGCGTCCGACACGACCAGCGTAGGATTGGTGTTCGACCCCGAAGCAGTGCGGCTAGAGGATGTGCGTAGACGCGAAGATTTGCTCAAGTGGCTCGCAGGGGAACATCCGTTGGTCGCATCCCAGATCGCCACACGCGAGCCGATCGATCATCATGTTCTGCAAAACTATGCCATGGGCAATGCGCAGGTGTTTTCCCCGGAAGGATGGGGTGTAACGGGTGATGCGGGCGTATTTTCGGACCCGTTCTATTCGCCGGGAGGAGACTTCATTGCATTCTCGAATAGTTACATAACAGAGATGATCGCGTCCGCCACACCCAGAGGCCAAGCGTTGTGGTATCAGCGCTATTTCCAGGCCCTTTTCAGGAACACAATCTCTCTCTACCGAAGACAGTACCATGGTTTCGGTGATCGCGATCTTATGGTGGCCAAACTGCTTTGGGACTACGCATTCTATTGGTCCGTCGCCGCGAAGCTCTATTTCTCTGGCAAGTTCAGTAACTTGGAGTTCATGCGGGCGAACGAGAAAACGTTGTTGAAAGCGACGGAGTTACACGCTTCCATGCAGGCGTTGTTCCGTCGGCGCGCGCAACTATGTCGCCGTGTAGGCGGGGAGCGACGCTTCTACGACCATCACGCCGTGTCTCTGTTTCACGAGTTACAGAGGGATTTGCTCGACGGTCGTCCCGAAGATACAGCGACGCAGTTGACACGGAACGTGGCGCGTCTCGCGAGACTACGGCCGATCGTGCGCGCCATGCTGGTGAAGAGCGCGTCCGGGGTCGCGTTGCCGCCTTTGGACCAGGTTCAGGGATTTGCCTAAGCGACATCGGCCGTTTGGTGGCGTCGTTGACCAAATCTGGCAAGCAGATATGCGGCGACTACCCCAACCGCTACGGTGCTGCCGATTCCGTTGAGTACGGGAATGCTTGAAGTCGAGAGGATTCCGAACACGAGCACACTTGACAGGGCGCAAATCAGAACGGCGCGCGCGGTATCTGAGGCGTCCTGGCGATCTCTGAATGCCTTGCTGAAGAAGAGACCGTAATCCAGACCGAGGCCCGCCACAAGTGCAAGCGACATCAAGTCGAAAGGAGAGACGGTGTCGCGCAGATGGGCGGTACCGGTGACCGCAAGTGCGATAGCGGCAGTAACTGTGCCGAATACCCACAAAGAACGCCGTCCGTTTCTTGTGATCAAACAAAGTGCGACGGCGACGACGATGAGCGAACCCCCTAGTATTCGGAGGAGTCGTTCCCGAAAGTCGGCCATCAGCGATATGGACGCTGCTTTCAAGTCGAGCAATTCCACATTCTCAAGGTCCTCCAACACGTCAGCCACCACATCGGTGTCCGCCATCCCGCGTAGGAATACGAGACTTTTCCACACACCGTTGGTTTGATATAGATGCGTGTCGACAAAAACAGAGAGGTCCTTGTCCTCTCGCAGCGTGTCGCGCGTGAGCGGTTCCTGGGACACCGACGCTTTGGTGGCGCGATCATGGAAAGGTTGGAACGCGTCGTGCGTGTAATTGAGACTATCAGCTGCTCTCGCGAACGCGGTGCCCGGGCCTGTCCCGCCATCGGCAATGAAGTCTCGGACAGCGGTTAGACGACGCTGTTGGGTGGAGTGACTGGGCAAAAGTTGGGCTATGTGCTGGTATCCGTCCAGTGTGCCCGCTTCGAGGAGTCCGTCCAGGCGGGCAGCGGCAATCTCTGTGCGCTGCAGAACTGTTTCCAGACTTTTGTCGCGAACGGCGGCTAGATACGTTACATCGCTCGCGCCCATCCTCTCTCGGAGCTTGGCATCGGCAGCAAGGATGTCCGAAGGGATGGGCGTAAGGACGCTGAGGTCGTTCGAGAATGACGGACGGGGAAGGATAGCCGCAATCGCCAGCGCCAGAATCCAGGGCCAATGAATGAGCTGCGGTTCACCACCGGCGGCAGTCCGTCCAGTGCGTGTGTCTCGAACTTCGATCCGGGAGGTTCGGTCAATACCGATCCACGCGGTCCCCAATGCTGCGCCAGCGACGCCAAAGATTGCGAACAGCCCCAATTGCGCCAAACTTTCGGTGCCGCCGAAGAGAAAAACGGCATATGCGATCATGGTGCTTCCCACGGCGATTCGCAGCGTCGGCCAGACCAGATCGGAATTGCCCGGATGGCTGAAGGTATGAAGCGGATAGTCGACGGCGACACCGAGCAATGTGAAGCCGAACGCCAATGCGATACCGTGAATCTCGCCGTGGACCAGAGCTACCGCGCAAGCTCCCATTGCAGCGCCAGCGAGCATGGGAGTGGCAATGGCGACTAGGGCCACCCACGAACGGAACCGCCACATGAGCAAGCAGGTCAAGCCGAAGGCGGCGAGTACGCTAAAAAGGGTTGCCTCCTGCTTCACGGCGGATTGGAGATCGGCGCTGTAGACGCCGACACCGTAGAATTCCGCTTCCGGTACGCCAGCGTTCGCAGCGGTTGTTCGCATTCCGGCAACGAGTTCTGATTGAGCGCCGACGTCAAATGCCGAAGCATCGGTTACCACCAGTAGATACCGTTCGTCGGCGTATTCGTAACGGGGTGCGCCCGCGGACATGCCGGCTAGCGTATTCACCGTGGCGAAGATAGGATCGGCGGCTATCAAGCTCATCACTTGGTCTTCCGCCAGCGCGGCATCCGCTAACCGGGTCTCAAGTACCCGGCGCCAAGCGTCCTGACTAGCCGGCAAGTCAGCAAGTAGGAACTGGCTGCGCCATATGATCGGGGGGATCGCAGCCGGGCTTAACTCTTCCGCCTCGGGCAGTACGCGTCTGACGAGCGGGATCCGGCGAAGCTCGTCCGCGACACCCTCCGCCATCGAGGACGATGCGTCCGGCAGTACTGCGTAGATCAGCTGTGCGCCGGGTCCTAACCCGAACCGTTCCTTGAGGATTTCTTGACTAGACGTGCGCGCTTCGGGCAAGAACGAAGCGAGGTCATACGATATGGTCAAAGAATACGTGGTGCCGATACCGACGCACGCTGCGACAATCAGCAAGAGGGCGGTACGCAGGCCCAGTGTCACGACTCATCCGGTGGGGCGGATGCCTCTGCCATGTCGTTCAGGAACTGAATGTCCCGCCACCGGCTTGCCCCGTGTGCGATGTACACGCGCTCCAGCCGGTCGTCGTTACCGTATAGACGCATGAACGGCAGCGTGCGTTGGGCGGTGCGGTCATGGGGCGTAAGTTGAAAGGACCATGAGTCTTGACTTTGTGTGGCGTCGTGCTCCCCAGTAGCCGATGAAACGGCGAAATGGGCGTGAATGGCGACCGTATTTCCTGAAAGCACCTGAACGGCGGCCCACAATGCCAGGTGCCTTCCGCGCCGAGTGTCCAGTTTGAGATACCTGGCTCTCGCCTTTGCGATTGCCTGGTCTGGCTCCATGTCGCCTGGATGCGAAGGACGGCGAATGACGAGTTGGCCTTGCTCTATGCGCCGTTCTTCCAGCCGGGGCAGGTGTACTCGCATGACCATGGTTCCCTCGTCCTCCAACCAGACCACGCCACGCTGTTCCATGGGCTCTCGGAGCAGTCGGTTGAACTGGTGCTCGACGAAAGCCACGGGCTGGTTCAGGGGAAACTCTATTGCGGCAAGGCGTCTGGCCAAATCTTCTTCGGCAGCGGCCGATAGGAGCAGGACGGGTATGGTTAAGGCTACCGCGAACTGGCGGGCGGGTTTATCCACTCGGGTCTGCCCAGAAGTCGAAGAAATTGAACCACGCAAACGGGGTCTTTCGAACATGCTTCTCTAGCATTGAAGCAAAATCTTGCGCCAGAGCCGGAAGTCTGGTCGCCCGATCTCGTCTCGGAATACGGCACTCATCCGCCAGCACCTCGCAGTGTACCTCGTAGCCGTCGCGGGTTACGCGACAGAACAAGCAAATGATTGGTGCCTTCAGCGCACATGCCACCATGTAGGGTCCTAGCGGGAATGCAGCGGGCGCACCCAGGAAATCGCATTGAACGGTGCGATCGCCCGGACGGCAGCGGTCTCCAACAAGACCTACCCAATCCCCCTCGCGGAAGCTCGTCGCCAAGGCCAGCCCGAGCGCAGACGGACTCTGATTCGAGTCGATAATGAGATCTCCCAGTTCGGGGTTCAACTCGGCCATGAGGTCGACAAAACGGGAATTGACGCCCTTGTCCAGGACGACGCGCAATTTGACGCCGCCGAGTTGCGGTCCGATGACCCGCGACGCCTCGAATGAACCGAAGTGGGCGGCGAGAATGATCCCTGGCTTCCCTCGATCAACCAGCCGACTTACTCGTTCCCCACCCACAAACCGAACATTGAGTGCTTGCGACTTTCCCGTCAACAGATAGAGGCGATCTGCGGAAACGCGCGCGAACTCAAGGAAATGCCGGAACACGTCTCGTTCGTGACAGGGTCTTTGGAGTGCCCTGTTCAGGAAAGCGCGCGATGCGCGACGTTCCGGTGCGCGCATGAAGTAGAAGTACAGGACGGTGGGGTACAGGAGCGCGCGTAGCGCACGACGGTTCAGTGCCGTGCCTATCCATATGAGGAACCTGATGGCAAACGTGGAGCCAGCTTCCGAACGCGATTTCCAGTGGACATGACCTGGCACGGTGTCTCACCCCTACTTTAGCAGCGTACGCAAAGAGTCTGCCGATAGCTTGCTGGTTTCTTCGCGCGGGAGAGCATCCACGAATCGGATCGGTCGGGGGATGAAGACAGGGTCGATCGCCTTGACGAGGTGCCTCCGGACGTCAGATGCCTCCAGGGTCGGCGCTACCAGAACCGCCGCAAGGCGTCCGGTTCCCGGGAGGCCAATTGCTTCCGGACGATAGACGAAACCGTCTTCCACACCCGGAATGCTCAGCAGCAAGGCGTTCAGATTCCCGAGGGACTCGCGTTTTCCAGCGACCTTTACCATGTCCGTCGAACGCCCGCGCAGTTGGAACCGACGCGCCCCAGCGGGAGCGAAAGAGTCATTCAGCGCTACCGGATTGGGGAGTGCGGGTCCGTCGACCGTGAGGCGATCCTGGCCCGCACTGAGATCGAAACAGTCGAAGAACGTCCACACAGGATCGGTAGTCGGTCGTCTCGTAGCTAGCGAACCCACCTCACTGCAGCCGTAAAGGTCAATGACTTGCGTTCGCAGGTGTCTTTCGGCCATCTCGGCCAGGGTTGAGTCGAGCGGTGCGGTTGCGCATATTGTGATGGCGACGGGCCGGGCCGGCGCAGGCCCTCTTAGTATCGCGCGCAAGTGCGTTGGCGTGGTCACGAGCGCGGTCGGTGTCGGAAATCGGTCCAGTGCGGCCACAATGTCCTTCGGGTAGAGAGTTTCACCGCAATACAAGCGGACCGGTGCGACTGTGGGGAGCAGGAGCGACCATTCGAGGCCGTACATGTGCCAGGGCGGGACCGTCGTCACGAGGCCCAGGTCGGATGTCGGCACGTTCGCAGACTCCAACCAGTCAACGAAATATCGAAAATGAACATGTCGGAACGCGTCGAGCATGTGCCACGTCTTTGGATGGGGCCTGGGTGTTCCCGTGGTTCCCGACGTGAATGCGATAGCTGCGGGGTGGCTGGCGTCGTCCGAAGGTTGAAGTCGTTCGCTGCGGACGTTGGCGTTGTGTGTAGGACCGCTGTCTGCAGGGATCTGGTCGGTCAATACGATGGTGTTTGGAAACGTTTCGCAAAGAGTTTCGAGAGCGTTCATGTCGCGTTGCGAGGGCAACAGATTGACTCGTTTGAGCAGGAGGACAGCGAGGAAACGCACCGTGAATCGATATCGGTCCTCGCACAGGTCAATCACATGGTCGCTGTCGGGCAGGGAATTCGCGCAGTTCTGCACGTCTTCCGTGAGCTGAGCGATAGTGACGGTAGCCCCGTTGACTATGGCGAACGGGACATCGTCTTGTCGGGCAATGAGGTTGTCGATCTCGGAGCCCGACCTAGAGTCGGCCATTAGCCTCCTGTGCAACATGCGTTGTCAGACTGCGTAACGTTGCGAAAGCAGCTCTCGTGGTTTCATCTTCCGCTGAGAGATGCACATCAAATTCCTCAGCAATGGCAAC
The DNA here is from genome assembly GCA_963668365.1 of Pseudomonadales bacterium. Lineage (GTDB taxonomy): Bacteria > Pseudomonadota > Gammaproteobacteria > Pseudomonadales > Azotimanducaceae > VXNE01. The sequence goes on along the minus strand of OY764266.1, from coordinate 106,828 downwards.
GGCGATCTCCAGTGCGTCGATCGAATCCAATCCAAGGCCATCTTCATCGAACATCATGGCTTCGGGATCGATGTCGTCAGGCTCGACATCCTCCAGATTGAGGGCTTCGACAATGAGGCAAGCGATGCGTGACTCTGCGGGGCTTTGAGCCATTGCTGAGTGTCTTTGAGCTTGGGGATAGCGAATTATGCGTCAAGATGGGTGTGCTTCAAACCGGTTTTGTCGGCAACTTCCTTGCCACAGCCGGAGCGCCGCCTGCAGTCGCAGACCGGTCGAACATGCTTGGGCGGACGACGGCTCGGTTTTTGGTGTGCCCCTCCGTCCGTTTGCGGGGAGAGCCTCCCAAAGTTCTCCCATTGCGCCGCAAAACGAGTACACTCAAGCGGCGACTTGCTCCGAGCGTCGGGGCGAACTATGGAAGTTCTGGGACAACTCTAGGGGAAGACATGCGTGACGTTGTAGTAGTGGATAGCGTGCGTACGGGCTTGGCGAAGTCATTCCGCGGCAGCTTCAACCTGACGCGGTCCGACGACATGCTGGCGCACCTGATCGATGCCTTGCTGGAAAGGAATCCGAACATTGCGGCGGAGGAAGTGGAGGATGTGGTCGTCGGCGCTGCCAGCCATGCCGGCGAACAGGACGGCAATCTGGCCCGCCTTGCGGTCGTGCTGTCGAAACTTCCGATCACCACCGCGGGCATGACTATCAACCGGTTCTGCTCCTCGGGCTTGCAGTCGATCGCGATCGCTTCGAACCAGATCGCTTCCGGGCAGACGCAGGTCGCGATGGCGGGCGGCGTGGACTCCATCTCCATGCGCAACCGGCAGACCGCGGCGAAGTCCGAGCAGAACAAGCGCCTGGTGGAAGAAAAGCCCGCGATCTTCATGGCGATGGGCAATACGGCGGAAGTGGTCGCGCGCCGCTACCAGGTGACCCGCGAGATGCAGGATGTCTACGCGCTGCAGAGCCAGAAGCGGTACGCAAAGGCGCAGGAAGACGGCCGCATGGGGGAAGAGATCGTTCCGATGCCGGCGACGATGCTGGTGGTCGACAGGGAGACCGGCGAAGAAAGCCATGCAGATGTCGTCGTTGATCGGGACGAGTGCAACCGTCCGACCAGCACGATGGAAGGCTTGTCGGGGCTGCCGCCCGCATTCGAAGAGGACGGCACTGTGACGGCCGGCAACGCGTCTCAGCTTTCGGACGGTGCTTCCATGACCCTGCTCATGAGCGCCGAGCGCGCCGAACAGCTCGGCGTGGAGCCGATGGGCATCTATCGCGGTTTCACCGTCGCCGCATGCGAACCCGACGAGATGGGTATCGGACCGGTTTTCGCGATTCCCCGGCTGCTTGAGAACGTCGGCATGAAGCAGGACGACATCGACCTGTGGGAGTTGAATGAAGCGTTCGCTTCCCAGTGCGTCTACTGCCGCGACGAGCTTGGGCTGGACAACGAGAAGTACAACGTCAACGGGGGCAGCATCGCCATCGGCCATCCCTTCGGCATGACCGGATCGCGGCTTACCGGGTCGATCCTGCGCGAACTGAAGCGCCGCGACAGGAAGTACGGCGTTGTCACGATGTGTATCGGCGGCGGACAGGGCGCGGCAGGGCTGTTCGAAGCCGTATAGGAACGCGCTGGAAGCGGTGTTAGACTGCTATTGATGAACCGCCACGGGGAAGGCAGGAAACTCAATCATTCGACCGATTCGTTGAATCGGGCACCGCTGCTTTATGCGCGTCGCACAGCGGTGCAATGCTTGGTGGCCCTTGCCTTTTTGGCGGTCCTCGGCACGGGCGTTTCCGCCCGCGCTGCCGACAGTGACAATATCTTCCAGGAATACACGGACGAGAAGCTGTCCGAGACCGCGGCCGACTGGCAGTCCCTGACCACGGAGGAGCGTCGCGATTACTTCATCGAAGTACGTCGCCGGATGGCCGAGGCCGGCAAGAGACGGGCGAATCCGGCAGGATTGCCGCAAGTCGTGGGAGAGCGCCGTTTCGGACGCGTCATCCCGCAGCCGGATGGCTCGGTCCTGCATATCGAGGGCGTCGTTCGCTACCGCGGCAGCGGAACAGGCACGCCTCGGACCGAAACGCCGCCGGACTATGGCACGGGCTTCGAGCAGCGGGTGGAGCAGTCGGCTGGAGTGGTGGGAAGTGTCGCGGAACAGCGCGCGGTGACAGCCCCCGTCGTTTCTGTCGCGACCGGGAACGGCGTTCGACAGGCCGAACAGGCCGAAACAGCCACGGAAGAAGGCAGTCGCGATACGACGACCGGTGAGCACGGGGAGGGTGCTCAGGGACGCGAGTAGTGCGTCAGCCCAACATGAGTAGCGAGCGCGCCACTCTGCTCGTCGTGGATGACGATGCCGAGATACGCGAGCTGATCCAGGAGTACCTCGACAACCAGGGCTACCATGTCATCTGCGTCGAGGACGGGCCGGCGATGGACGAAACGCTGGCGGAATCGTCGGTCGATCTCGTCCTGCTTGACCTCATGCTTCCCGGTGAGGATGGCCTGTCTATCGCCAAGCGCCTCAAGGCTTCCCGCAATACGCCCATCATCATGGTCTCGGCGCAGGGGGAAGAAGTGGATCGGATCGTCGGCCTCGAAATCGGTGCCGACGACTACATCGCCAAGCCTTTCAACCCGCGCGAGTTGCTGGCGCGCATCCGCGCGGTCATGCGTCGGAATGCGGCGTCGGATCCGGATCGGCAAGTCGTCGAATTCGGCACTTTTCGGCTCGACCTCGACGCGCACCGGCTAACCGAAGACAACCGCACGGTTCCGCTCACTTCCGGGGAGTACGATCTATTGAGCGTACTCGTGCAATATCCGAACAGGGTTCTTGACCGCGACCGAATCGTGGAACTCCTGAGCAGCGGCCAAAGGTCTCCGTTCGACCGTAGCGTGGACGTCCGCGTTACCCGTTTGCGAAGCAAGATCGAGCCCGACCCCTCTTCGCCCCGCTACATCAGGACGGTATGGGGCAAGGGCTACATGTTTTGTCCCGGCGACTCCGGTCAGTAGTGGCCCATAGGCTCCACCGCCACGGGACGAGCCGGTGAGACATGCGGGCTCAGCCCGCATATATCACCAAGGCGCTTGTCGAGTGATTGATTGTCATTGCGTTTCAATCAGATGCATTCGTTTCGCGGAGGTTCTGCCGGGGACAGACGGCGCTGCCGCGCGATCATCGCGGCCCTTGGTGAGATATGCGGGCTAGCGAACGGCCCCGAACACAGCCGAGAACGGGGTCGCTTCTCGCGCGAACCAACTTTGTCCTCGGCTGGAGCGCGGTGGCGATCGCGGTGACCGCGATCACCGCCATGGACGTCTTCGTCATAACTCCGATGACGGAGCGTTCGGCGGATGACGAGGCCGGACTGCTTGTGCTGTCGGCGCAGACCTGGGTGGAACTGCCGGACTATACGGATGCTCGACCCGCATTCGAATTCGAAATGATGCGGATGCACGATCTGATCATCAGTTCGGACATTCGCGACCTGCCTCTTGCCGATCCGGACAACGACTTCTACGCGCTCCTGCGGGCGAGGTTGACGGAGCGGCTGGGTGCCCCCGTGACGCTGTTGGAAGGAGACGACCTGCTGTGGGCGGATATGCAGTTGCCCGGCGGGCGCCTGCAGGTGGGGTTCTCGCCCCAGCGCGACGTGGAACCGCTTTACGTCGCATTGATCATCGGCGTTCTGGGAGCCGTGATCGTCATCGTCACGTCGTATTTCATCGTCCGACGGATCGCGCGTCCGCTGGAAGAGACGGCAAACGCGGTGGCAGCATTCCGGGGAGCGGAAGGATTTGCTCCCCTGCCGGAGAAGGGGCCGCGCGAACTGGTCACGCTGGCGGCGAGCTTCAATCGCATGGCGCGGGAGATCAGCGAGTTGCTGTCCAACCGGACGACCCTTTTGGCGGGTGTATCGCATGACCTTCGGACCCCTCTCGCCCGAATGCGGCTGGCGCTTGAACTGCTCCCCGACGGTGTCGATCCCAAGCTGGTACAGCGACTGGAGAACAATCTGGAGCGAATGGACGAGCTGATCGGCGATACATTGCGGTTTGTGCGCGGCGCGCGCGAAGTGCCGCAGGAGATATTGCTCAAGCCGTTCATCGAGTCGTTGCTGGAAGACACTCCCATCGAGTGGCGCGGCGACGAAAGCCTGCGTGTATCGATAGCGACGGGCGCTTTCGAGCGCGTCATGGCAAACCTCGTTGCCAATGCGCAGCAGCATGCGGAAGATGCTCGCGTGGTCGTGGTAGCGGGGTCCCCGATCGCGATACATGTGATTGACCGCGGCTCCGGGATTCCCGCCGAAGAACGCGAGCGGGTCTTTCAGCCCTTTTTCCGGCTCGATTCATCGCGCAGCCGGGAAACGGGCGGTAGTGGCCTGGGGCTTGCGATAACGCGGCAGCTCTGCCAGGCGCACGGTTGGCGCGTATCCCTGGGCGATGCGCCGAGAGGTGGGACCGATGCCTGCGTCTCGTTCCCGGAGTCGATACAAACTGACACGAAAAAGTTGGCGCCGGAAACGCCTGAGAAATAACCTTCGAAGATAATGGCCTCGTCTTGACGGATGGTATCGGCAACGAAAACCTTCCGTCGGGCAAGTGAGGCAATCTCCATTCCCTCTATAGGCCTCGTCACATCGAGGTCTCTAGACCCGCCGGTTCCCTCTCCAGGCCGGCGGGTCTTTTTTATCCGCCTTTTATCCGCCATAGCAGTCTGCGCCGTAGAACGGCACGCAAGTGCCGATCAATGCGCGTTTCATGGCGACGCGTGGAAGCGCGAACGCGTCCAGTCCGGTTAACATCGCATCGAGCGTTAAAGGACTTGGGGGTCACCGCATGGACTTCGGGGAAATCGCGTACGCCGTGGACGGGCCGATGGCGCTCATCACCATCGACCGCCCGGAAAAGCACAATGCAATCTCCCTCGATACGCTTGAAGAGCTGCATCGCGCGGTGCGAAGCGCGGCTGAAGACGACGATGTGTGCGTGATCACCATCACCGGCGCCGGGGGCCGGGCGTTCGCATCGGGTTCGGATCTTTCCGAGGTTCTGCGCCGAGACTTGAGGAAGGCATTGGAACCTATCGTGCAGGGGCTCGCGGATCAGCTTGAGCGCACGCCAAAGCCCGTGATCGCGGCGATCGACGGCATTTGCATGGGAGGAGGGCTTGAAGTGGCGTTGGGTTGTGATCTGCGCATCGCGACGCCGCGTTCGAAGTTCGCGACCCCGGAGGGCAAGTTGGGCATTATTCCGGGCGGTGGCGCGACGGCGCGCCTGCCGAGGCTGGTGGGCCCAGGCTGGGCGATGGAGATGATGCTCATGGGGGAGCCGATCGACGCCGAGCGCGCCCTCTCCATCGGCCTCGTGACCCGGCTTGTGGAACCGGAGGACCTGCTCGCCGAAGCCCGCCGCATGGCGGATCATCTGGCGGGTTTCGCGCCGTTCGTGCCGCGGACGATGAAAGCCATGGTGCAGTTCGGAATGGATGCAAGTCTGGCGAGTGCCCAGATGCTTGAGAAGTACGCCCAGGGAGCGCTGGTGCAGACCGAGGACAAGCGGGAGGGCATCTCCGCGTTTCTCGAGAAGCGCAAGCCCGGGTTCAAGGGGCGTTAGCCGCTCGCTGGTCGCCGCGTCCGTTCGTTGCGGATGCGGTGCGCCGCGCAATGGGAGGAAAGACATGGCCGTAGACAGGTTTCCGATCGAGGAGGGGCATGTGATGATGTTCGCGCGCGCCATCGGCGACGACAATCCGATCTATCGCGACCGCGAGTACGCCGCGTCTACCGAATGCGAAGGTATTGTGGCGCCGCCGACTTTCGTCCAGTCGAGCAACCAGTTCGATCCCGGCTACACCATGCGGCCGAGGACCGGTCAGGCGTGGTTCGGCTCGGGACGCACCCCCACCGGGGCGGGGAAAGACCCCCGCGGAGGCGGGCGGCGACTGGGCGGAGGACTCCACGCGGAGCAGCGTTTCGAATACCATCGCCATCCGCGCGTCGGCGATGTCCTGACGGCGACCAAGAGGCCCGGAAAGACCTGGGAGAAGCAGGGTCGGCGATCGGGAAAGCTGCTCTTCAGGGAGACCATCACCGAGTACCGGGACCAGAACGGGGAACTCGTGGTGACCGCCACCGGCGTTGGCGTGAGCACGGAGCGACCGGTCGACCGGGATTGAGGAGGATTGGGGAGATGGCTTTGAGGGCAGCCGACCTGCGCGTCGGCGATACGCATACGGAACGTCTGGTCGAAGATCTGACGCGCACGCAGATCGTGCAGTACGCGGGCGCTTCGGGAGACTTCAACCCGGTGCATACGGACGAGTTGTTCGCGCGGGAAGTCGCGGGCTATCCGACGGTCTTCGCCCACGGCATGCTGACCATGGGCATCACGGGTCGCATGCTGACCGACTACGTGGGCGACGGCCGCCTGACGAAATTCGGGGCGCGCTTCACCAGCCAGGTGTGGCCGGGGGACACGCTTGACGCGACCGTGACCATAACCGCCGTCGGCGACAACCTCGTGGAACTGGCGGTGTCCACGGTCAACCAGGACGGTGTCGAGGTGCTGAAGGCGACGGCGGCGGCGCGTGTCGACTGACGGCGCGCACGGCAACCTGCTCGGCGTCCCGCGCTAGCACGTCGGGATTGACGCCAGGATGCAGGCCGTGTTCGAGCCGCCGGATTCGTCCGCAATCAGCACTTCCTTGACTACGCGTGTGGGTTACCGGTGAACGGCCCGGTCGCCGGCCTGTCGCAACCGCCATTGCCGACCCTTCTCGGACGAGCAATCGGGGCGTTTACGCTTGACTACGATCAGGCGCGCGGCGGGCATCGTTCCATGCCGCAACTCGGCACCTGGGCCAACGCGTTGCGGGTACTCGATGCCGATGGAGCGGATCAGCGCCAACTTGCCCGCCGCGCGGTAATTTCCAGGCGCGTTGCCGAGGTGGTCGTTAACCGGCTTGCGCGTCACGGACAGGTCGCCGTGGAGAAGCGGGCGGTCGAGGGCAAGCGCGGCAAGACCAAGTTCGTGCGATTGACGGCCAGCGGTAAGGCGGGCACGGCGTCGGCCGCCGCGCTGGTCGACACGGTGCAGGCTGACTGGCGGCAGCACTTCGGCAACGACGCTATCGACCGATTGCGCGATGCCCTATCGACCGTTGTTGATCGGCTCCCGGTCGAGTTGCCCCACTATCCGGCTGGATACGGTGCCGCCGACCCGAGCGTCACCGGTGGCAACTACATCCCCGAGGATCCAGGCCCTCCGAGGATCCCGGCGCACGGCCAGGACTGGCCGGTGGTGTTGCGGGAACCCGGCAGAAACGCCAGGCACCTGCCGCTCGTCGCCCTCCTGTCCCAGGCGCTCGCCGCATTCGCCATCGACTACGAACGTGAGCAGTTCGGCGGCCTGCCGGCGGTTTCCAATTTCCTGCGGTTCGTTGGCGACGACGGCGTGACCCTCGGACTTGCGCAGGCGCTTGGTGGAGTAGCCGGCAACGGCAAGACGTTGCACGAGCGGCACCTCGATGTCGTCGTCGAACCGGGCCGCCCTAGCGACATGACCCGCCGCGTCTTTCTCACGCCGAAGGCCCGCCGCGTACGCGATGCCTACCCGCGCCTCGTCACGGAAATCGAGGACCGATGGCGCGAGCAGTACGCCGTCGCCATTCCCCCGATGCGCACGGCCTTGATGGCCATGAACGAGCGGTTCGATGCCGACCTGAATGACTACCCGAGCACGACAGCCTGGATCCTCCGGCCTTGGTCCGACTGAAGTCCGTCTCCCCAGCGCTGGGCGACTGCCGCCGTGCTCACCACTTCTCAAGCGACGTTCTGACGTCCAGCTCGAACGTCCAGGCGTTCGGCGACTGATCATAGAGAAACTCGTAGGCGTCGACGATGCCCTGAAGGCTGATCATCCCTGCTTCGCCGAGGCGTTCGGCGTATTCCGGAAGCCCTCTCTTGATCTTCTCGCCGCCGATAGGCCCGTCGATGACGACATGCCCTACGTGAACGCCTTCCTCGGCGTATTCCTTGGCCATGGCTTGCGCAAGCGCCCGCTGCGCGCCCTTGGAGGCATTGAATGCGCCGTAGTTGGCCCGGCCCCGCAGGGACGCGCTCGCACCGGTGAAGATCAGGGTTCCGCCGCCGCTACGCAAGCGCCTCACGGCTTCGCGCGCGAACAGGAACCCGCCGAAAACGCCGACGCTCAAGGACCGCTCGAAATATCGCGATTCCATGTCGGCGATGGGTCCGGGCCGGTTGTTGCCGACGTTGTAGATCGCGAGTTTCAGTTTGCCGTCGGCCGCGTCGACGGCATCGAACAGTGCGGCGACCTGGCTCTCGTCGGTGGCATCTGCGACGAACGGGGTGGCGTTGCCGCCGAACGTGCGCGCGAGCGCTTCGAGGGTCTCGCGTGTCCGTCCCGCCATGAATACGTGATGGCCGCGGCGGAGAAACCGCGCGCAGAGTTGGGCGCCGAGGCCGTCCTCGGGCCCCACCCCGATGACGACGGTCTTGACGTTGGATTCGTCCGGCATGTGCGACCTCGCGATGTGACTACTTCGCCAGCGACCTGATCATGGCGCAGGCCTTTTCCATGGCCGGTCTGGTCGCGGGTATGGTGGGACCGTGCGCGAAGAAGCCGTGCAGGAAACCGTCGAAACGGACGCGCTCGACGGTGTTGCCGGCGGCTTCAAGCGCCTTGGCGTAGGCCTCGCCTTCATCCCGAAGCGGGTCGTATTCGGCGGTCATGACGAGCGCCGGCGGCAATCTGGACAGGTCGTCGGCCAGAAGCGGTGAGGCGCGCGGGTCCGAGCGCTCCCCGGGGTCGGCATATTGGTCCCAGAACCAGTGCATCGCCTCGGCGGTGAGCATGTAGCCTTCCGCGCACTCGCGATAGGAGGCGGTTTCAAAACGCGAGCCATCCGTCGCCGGGTACACGAGCACCTGTGCCGCGATGGCGGGGCCTCCCGCGTCCCGCGCCATCAGCGTGACCACCGCCGCCAGGTTACCGCCGGCGCTGTCCCCGACGACAGCGATGTGCTCAGGGTCGCCGCCGAGCGCCGCGCCGTTCTCGCTTGCCCAGCGGGTCGCCGCAAAACAATCGTCCGCTGCAGCCGGAAACCGGTGCTCGGGCGCCAGGCGGTAGTCGACCGAAACGACGATGCAGCCCGCGCCGGCGCATAGCTCCCGGCTTTGGCCGTCCGCCGTATCCAGGTCGCCGATCACCCAGCCGCCGCCGTGAAACATCATGGCGATCGGCGGCGGTGCATCGAGTTCGACCGGTGGCGAATAGATTCGTAGCGGGATCTCGCCACCGGGACCGTCGATGGACCTGTTCTCCACGTCGCCCACCGGAACGTCGACCGGAGGTTGCATCATCCGGAACATCTCGCGAGCGTCGGGCACGGACATCTCGGTTATCTTCGGACCGCCCATGTCTTCCATGGCTGCGAGCATGGCTTCGTAATCCGGGTGCAACGGCATGACTTGATCTCGGAGCTTGAGGGAAACGGGCGCCAAATATGCAACAAACTGGGCGGAATTGCGCTAAGTCCGTAGTGCCGTAATGGCGCAATGTTGTTTGCCAGGAGATGTTGTATTAATGTTCCTACAACAACGGGCAAGAAGTCGAGATGTGAGTTATGACGACGCTGACCAGCCGGGAATTCAATCAGGATACCGGCCGCGCCAAGAAGGCCACGAAGGATGGCCCTGTGTTCATTACCGACCGCGGGAGACCCGCACATGTGCTGCTGAGTATCGGTGACTACGGCCGCCTGACGGGGCTGACTGAGAAGATATCGGACCTGCTGGCACTCCCTGGTACCGAAGACATCGAGTTGGACATTCCACGACGTCGCGAGACAGCGCGCGGCGCTGACTTGTCCTGATGTACCTGCTCGACACGAGCGTCGTATCGGAGTTGCGAAAGATCAAGACGGGCAAAGCGGATCGAAATGTCTCCGCTTGGTCCGACTCGGTGGACGCGTTGGAACTGTGCGTGTCTGCGGTAACCATCGAGGAACTGGAGCTAGGCGTTCTTCGGATGGAACGACGAGACACTGCCCAGGGAGAGTTGTTTCGGCGCTGGCTGAACGATCAGGTCATGCCTGCATTCGAAGATCGGGTTCTACCCGTTGACACGAATGTGGCGCGAACGAGCGCTGGACTTCATGTGCCGGACCGCCGCCCCATCCGCGCTGGACTCATCGCTGCCACCGCGCTGGTACACGGATTGGTCCTTGTCACGACCCATGTGGCTTATTTCGAACCGATGGGCGTCGAACTTCTCAATCCTTGGGAGTCAAATTCCGAGTAGAGCATTTCGGGTCCTAACGCCAGAAAGCAACTCCAACGGGGTCAAGAAATGCCGTAAACTGCCTCCTCGCGTTCTAGCTTCTTTGCTCTTTCCTCCAGTTTGGCCACGAGCCTTGCGCCTAGGTGGCTGATTTCAACCATCCGCGAGTCGTCATCATCTTCAAATTGCTCGTAACGACGACGCAACGCAGCCCACATTTCGCTATCGTATCCTTCCCATAACGGTCCACCACCCAGATTTGCGTCCAAAACATCTTCGCAAGAATAGCCGTGATCAAATGCCAAGATGGCCATACTCCGCCATTCACTACCAGACTTACCCAAAAGGGGAGAAAGATGGTAGTAACTAAGTTTCTTCGATCTCAAGAGCTGGCCATAGACTGTTACGTTGCTTCCAACCAAAGCATGAACAATTTCCGGAATGCAAAAGCTGTTTTGGCGGGGATGGATTGCCGTCAGGACGTTGTTTCTTTGCGCAGAATCAAGGGACGCAATAACTTTCTTAGCGGTTTCCTGAGCATAGTAGCTAAAAGAACTTTCGTCCGAGTCAAGGAACCGGATTAACCATGTCACCGCCAGTTCCGAATCCCTTGCTAGTATTTCTCCTATCCAGTAGCAGTCTATCTCAGGCAACCTAGCTTCAGCCGAACGGAGAAAAGCGTGCCGCCATGCTTTGTCTAGCTGCATTTCCGTTCGAGAATGACTAAATGCTTGCCAATGACCGATCGCTGCTGATATTGTCGTGGATGCATCCGGTGATCGGAACATCTCGGAAAGCGCGACTCGAGAAACCTCTTGCCGAATGCAGAGGTTTTCGACGAGGCGGGGTGTAATTCCGACCTTGGCAAGCGCTGATGAAATCACCTCTAGGGGTGCATGCTCATGGCAGACGGCGATCATCACGCCCAAGACAACATAGAGTTCGTCATTGAGGCAGTTGGAAACAATCGGCCAGACGTCTCTTTCCGTTTCGACAGCCTTGCGGAGAAACGGTTCTACCAGGTCCCCGGGAAGGCGTTCGCGCATGAAGACTTTGAGTGTGGCGTTGGGTTCGGGACACTCATCAGCCAACGTCCGACAGAACTCTGGCGTAAAGCGCGGATGGTTGATACCGGCTCGGCGCGACTCAGTCTCAATTCGCCCGAGAACACTAGCTGCATCGTCAGCAGGACGATTTCTTGATCGCTTAGCCAATTCTCGAGCATCCTCCGCAAGGCGTTCGTACTCTAGGTTGATATCCTCCACACCGCATGGTTGCGGTGGATAGAGACACTCAAACTCCTCATCCAACTTCGTGCAAACCGTCAAATTGGCGCGTTTTGCAATATCGGCGATACAGTGCTGAACGCCAGGATATTGTCGAGATGCCAAAGCCAAGTCCCTCAGCATGAGCGAAAGAAACCGGTGCGCTGCGGTTCGCGTTTCGTCATCGCTCAGAGGTGGATGACACCATCCCTGCACCAGTTCCAATAGGACAGTCCATGGAATGGCGCTAGCTCCGTTCACGACAGTCATCATCTTGGGCCACAATGTGGCCAGCGATTGGATGACAGTGGCCCCCAGCGTTGCTTTGGTAATCGTAATGCGGGTCCCGGATCCCGGATCGGGCGTCTCGAAATCGAAGTCTGAATTCAACGCGATCCGCATAGATGCGATGGAAACAGCGGTATCGGGGGACTGACGCCGGCACCAAGCTTCGATGCACCGCACCAATGTCTGCCGTCGATTCAGCGCTTCATTCCACCCATACGACATTCCTGTCCTTATCCATTGTTCCAGTGGGCGTAACAGATAGTCCCATGAGTCGCTGGTTTGGTGTTCTCTCGCCATACGGGACAGCAGCATGGGAATTGCCTGTTCCGGGAGATGTAGAAGTGCAGGCTCGGCCAAGTCTCCGATCATCTCCGGGTGCCCTCGGAGAGCGTAGCGAGTGGTTTCGGGACCCACCGACGCATATATTGCCCAGAGACGCGTGGAATTGACCTCCTCCAGCAGCTGTTCCAGATTGGGCACATCGGCACCCCGTGAACGCGCGCCGATGAGTGTCTCCAAGGAGTCACTCCGATTTCCGACTGCCGACAGAAACGGTTCAATGGGCAGGGAACCCGAGTCGCCGAAGAAGACGCGTCTCACCAGCACCCATCGCATCGGAGGAGGTTCGACTGCAATGAGGGAGTCGCCCCTGACCCTTACAATGCCCGCCGCCCCCAGCTTTGCAAGCTCGCTGCTGATATCCAACAAGGACATGCCGAGATGCTTGGCGACATCCTCTTGCCGTGCCCCGGAATTTCCTCCGAGGGCGAACGGCGCTAACACCCTCTTTGAGTCGAAGCCCAGGATTTGGTCGAGGACTGGCGTGATGCTATCGACCAGACCTTCGCCGCTTGTCACAGTTGCGACTCCGCTGACGATGCAAAGTTGGGCCAACGTCGCGGCCAGCCCCGGTCGGCCTGCCGATTGGCTTCGGATGGCATACAGCAGTTGGTTAGGTCCGTATATTCCAACCGACTTGATGATTTCGATCATAGTGTCGGCGTCGATTCGGTCCAGCGTGAGTGTGCTTGGACTCCCGATTTGCAGGGACGATCGTAGTGTCGCCTCCTCCCCGGGCCAGCAGGTCGCAATGATCCGAAAGTTGGCGTTTACTTCGTGTCGAAGCTGGGTAAGGTTTCCAACGGACGTCGGGCGAATGTGCGCGTCATCCACGATCACCGCCTCTGGCTTCAGGCTGCGGAGGTCGTTGGCAATCTGCTCTCGATCTTCATCGACGAGGAACAGTGCTTTTCCCTGTAACGCCAGCGCCCTGAGCAGGAAGGTCTTGCCCGATCCCGGCTCGCCAACAACCAAACAATCTCCACGGGCCTCCAGAAGCCACTCCATTTCCCGCTCTCGACCGAGAACGTCGTCGCCAAGTACAGGGCGTCGAGTGACTGGAAACACGCTCAGTGCATGCGGCCTTCCGGTTATACCCAGCATGCGTTTGCACCACTCAGGTTTGTGATAGAGACGGCTTGCGAACCAGTCTTGGTCATAAGTTTGGAGAAGCGCCACCCCTCTCTCGCGGGCGGCATCGCGGAGCTTGCGCCGGTTGTCAGGCGTTATGCGTTGCGATGTCGCGAACAATGCCCGGTGTGGTTCCCAACCCGCACGTTTCGCCGAATCCAAACTCCTTTCAATGTTCCGGACGCGGTCCTTTGCAGTCGTCACGATGAGAGGGAAAGGTTCTTGCGAGGAGCCGTCAGCGACGGCCCCGTCGAAGCCATCATCCCGTCCGCCCCGGATCGGTACGAGCCCCCGCCAAATCGTCTGGAGCAGATTCACGGCGCATGCTTCGAACACTTCGGGGTCGAGACGGCGATTGAGGCCGTCCAAGATCGCCCGGTGATGCGGGTCGAGGGTTACGCCCGAAGTCCTGGTGATCGCAGCTCCGGATGGAAGCGACTGGGCCATAGCCAGCAAACGGTCGGTCATGCCCGCGGAGATTCCCAACTCGCCCCTTTCCCAGCGGGCAACTGTGTTCGAATTCACTCCGAGGATGTCGGCGAGCGCCTTTTGGGTCAGACCGAGACGTGTGCGAAGCGCCCTGATATCGAGTCCGTTCACAAGAAGGAACCTCCTTGGCGTAAATTTACTATACGCAACGTATAGTATTTGTTGTGAATGTGCAATGGGAGTGAGTTTGAAGCGAGTCTGTCGGCGGAATAGCAGTTAGCAACGTTAAACGATCACATTTGCGAATCTCGCAGCACCACCAACTCATCGTCCAGTCCATGTCGAAGCACCTCCAAGCGAGGCGAGAACGAAACTAAACGCGCCGACGACAGATGGGCCAAGCGAAACGGGAAGATGGCGGGGTCGTCGAGCAGGCTTCTGGCCGTGGTGGAACTGGCTCTACTTCGCAGAACCGCTTCGGCGAGCCAGGCGATCATCGCCTTGTCGGTGATCGAGTGCCGTTCGCCTTGGGCGTAACGACCTTTGCGCTCTGTGTCGTCTAGAACCCCCCAGTCGATGAACGAGCGGAGCACCCTTCGAGTGGCGCGAGAGACAGTTTGCCGTTCGCCGTATCGTTCCCTTATTCGCCGTTGAACCTGTTCGGCTGTCAGGTCTGCTTGTAGCCGCAAGAGTCGGCCGACCTGAGCCGCGACCTCGCCCCAAAATGGATATACCGCCAGCGCCATGCCCCAATGGATGGCGACCCGGTGGTTCGCTCTCGCGTCCCGGAGCATGTTCAACCCCTCGTCGCGCAAAACCTCCAGGCCCCGGGGCACGTTGAGCCAAATCTTCATGAGGATGGTGATCGTCTTCTCCCGGTTTCCTCGCACGCTATGGCTACCGATCGACACCTTGTCGGCTAGCAGCTCCTGCAGGGCGTCCTGGATGGCGATCTGGTCGTTGCCGGCCAGAATCAGGTTGGCCGTCGTATCGAGCCACTCCAGGCGGACTCGCTGGCTGAATCCGACTTGAGGCGTTAACTTGTTCACGGCTTGGACCCATCGATACGGATGAGCGGAACGATGACTTCCTCGATGCACGCTCCGCCGTGACCGACGATGCGTTCGTTTTCCCGGATAAACGCTGAACGGCCTCCCGCGAGAAGAGGCAGGTAGTCGTCGGGCAGTCCGATGGCTCGCCACTCCCGCGCGGCCGGAAAGCGTTTTCGAACCTGACTGCGAAGCGACGCTTCGCGATACACGCGAACCCGCTCGCCACGCATATCCGCGCCCGCGCCCTCTGCGGGACGACCGCAACCGCTGGCTTCGATATTGCCATGATCCGATGTCAGGTAGACACGGAAGCCGCGCTCGACGAGCAGATCGAGGAGATTGGCCAAGTAGCCCTGTCTGGTCCACTGCCGCACTTGGTTGTGCATTCCGGCGGCGCCGAGTTCCATGCCGTGCATGATCCTGTCGACCTTGTCGATCACCAGGCCGGCCACGCGGATCGTTGGGCCACCGGTCAACTCCGCCAGGTCGTCAAGGGCACCATCTCCCAACGCTTTCTCGTAGACCACCCGGCGTTGATCCGTGCCCTCTTCCGTCCAGAACAGTCGCCACAGCGCGGGCTCCCGGTTCGTCGTGTGGATGCTGCGCGGGAAAAAGAACGGCGGTCGCCCGGCGAAGGCGGCTTGGCGAGAGACGGACGTAACGGTGGGAATCCAGGCGAACACTGCGCCTTCCCGGAGGCGATACTCGGGACGTTGCCCGGCTAACTCCTGACGGACGGCGACCCACTGATCGAGCGATAGGCCGTCGATCAAGAGCAAAGCAGCCTTGTTCTCTTGGGCGTGCTGCAGGTAGCGGGCAAGCAGGCGCGGCACGTGATGGAGCATGACCGGAGGCACCGGCGGCAGGTTCGCCAACCCCGCGTAGCGCTTCTCGATCCATGCCTTGAACGCCGCGTCAACTTGGGTTCGCAGCGTTTCGAATTTCCCTTGTCCGGATTCCGGCGGCTGCGGGGTCAACTCCGGCCGCAACGCATTTATCTCGGCCCAGATTCTCGCGAAGCGGAGCCAGTCTTCATGCC
Organism: Pseudomonadales bacterium; assembly: GCA_963668365.1. GTDB lineage: Bacteria > Pseudomonadota > Gammaproteobacteria > Pseudomonadales > Azotimanducaceae > VXNE01. The sequence goes on along the minus strand of OY764266.1, from coordinate 90,955 downwards.
GCGCTTCGTCGGCGGGGATCGATCCGGTCGCGGCATCGATCAGGCCATCCAGGCGGCGGTCCCGATCCGCCCGTTCGTTTGTGCGGATACCGACGGCGAACCACGTCTTCGACAACAATTTCGCGCGGGGATGCTCAACGGGTTGAAGATGTCCCTCCAGGAACAGGTTGTCCATGTAAACGCGGATATCGTCATGATCGAATTGCAGGTCCACTGGCCCCGGATACGCCAAGGCGGAGACCGGCTCGTCGCGAACGCCTTGGTGCGACCTCGGTTCAAGTTCGGCCATGCGATCAAGGAATAGGGGCCAGCGTTCCTGCAGAAAGGCGAGGAACGCTTCCCGGCTCGGGACGATCACTTCGAGAGGCCAGTTTCGGAACTCCTCCCGCCGCCGGATCAGTTGAACGAGGCGCTCGGCCATCTGCGATGGGATCGTCGTTGCCGCGAAGTGGCGGCGGAGTAGCACGCGCAGCAGATCGACTGGCGCCACGATGAGTTCCGGCGCAATGCCGAAGACGTGCCGCAAGACGAACTCGCGGGTGGCGTTGTCGCCCAGCACGCTAGGCGCGTAGCGGCGCTGTGCGTCGTACAACGCGTCGAGAGTCGACCGATCCAACGCGGAAACGACCGCCTGGCTCATGTTGGGGAACAGTTCACCGAGGCTGAACGTCAACCGACGGCTGGCTTCGAGCAGGTCGAACGGCAGGGAACGGAGGTCCGCGGCCCCTGATCGCAACACGACCACCAGGTCCGATCTTTCGCTTTGGTCCCAGCGAGCACGGAACCCGGATTCATATGTGTAGCGGAAGGCGATGGAGTCCTCGAAAAGGATCGATTCGAAGCCCCGCTCTCGGATGCCGGAGAGGACGCCTTCCTCCGAGACCAGTGCGTCGGGATCCGCAACCAGCGTAAGTCGGGCCACGCCGGGCGTGAATTCACTCAGGATGCGGTCCCGCCAGTTGCTCATCGAATACTTGGATTCGTGATGGAGTTTCCTCCTTTCTGCCCGGATCTATCGATCAAGCTCGATCCGAACTCCTGTCAACGTTCCCGTCACCGCGACGAAAACACTCGCGTTATCGGCGCCGTCGAGCTGCCACCACTCGTGGCCCGGCTTCTCCATCCAGCGGAACCCGTGTCGTTCCAACAGGGCATCGCGGCCACGCGAGATCACCTTCGACACGTACCAGTGGCCGTTTCTCGTATTCCACCCTCCAACCTTGCGCCCATCGCAGGACACCATCACTTGCTGAAGACCGGGCTTGACGACCAATCCCGCAGCCTCAAGGGCCTCGAGGACTCTCGGCAAGGGGAAGTGAGGGGCGGAATCACACGTCGTCATGGCTTCTACCCGGTTCGCGTCAGAGCTTGGTCGTACCACATGAGGAGTTTCGGGTCTTCCTGGAGTACGGACTCGGGGACCTTGCCGGCGACTGTCACGATTGTCCGGTAGTCCTGGGCCTGCCATGCTCGGCGGAAGCCGGCGCGGACGGCTTCCAGGCGGAAGACGCGAAGCCGCCTCTGCGCAGACGCCTTGTACTCGTCAAACTCCCGAAAGAGGACGCGTTCCCTTAGCTTCTCGATATCACCCGCTTTACGGGGATCTGGGACGTACCAGCGGTCACTTGCCTTCGCGCGGAGAGCGGGGTCGTCGTTTGGCAGGTTGCGCAGTTCCTTGAAGTTGGTGGATAGGTAGCTGTGGATTTGGCTCGGGACCGTGGCTGCGCCGTCGTAGCAGAGAAAGTTCTGGGCCAATAGCTCTGATAGCTCAATTGATCGTTCGTGCTTCAGCCAGCCGGCGAGTTCCCTAATGTAGTTCGGGTGGATGTCCTGGAAAGTTTGCGGCTTGCTGTCGAGCTGCTGCCGCAACCACTGGATCGCTGTCTCCTCGTCCTTGACAAAAATCTCTAGCTGGGCGAGCGCCTTTGCCGACATCCGCTTGCGGTCGTATTCGGCTACCTGTTCCGGGAGGAAGTACATGCCATCTCGTTCCGGATATCGCTGTGCGAGGGCCTCGTAGAACTCGGCTGCGGACAGGGGAACCGTGACACCCCGTTGGACATGGAAGGCGACCATTCGATCGAACAGCAGATAGCTCTGGCGTTCCGCGATGACTTCTGCTCGTTCGTCCACGGTGACGAATACGGGTAGCTTCCGCATGTGCGTACCGATGAAATCCCATACGCCCGCTTCGGTCCCCGCCAGCAGCTTGAAGCGTTCTTCCAACCCACCGTTCGGCCTGTAAGCGGATATCACCAAGTCTTGTTTGACTGCGGTGCTCGTGACTTGCCGGTAGGAACCCTGCTTCTTGTCGAGGGTGCGGACATCGGCGACTACGAAGCCCGCAGCCAACATCGCTTCCTGAATGGCATTCCACACTGCGTTCTTGGAGTTGTGGAACACGACGGTCATCCAACGCCCGGGTTTGAGAACGCGGCGGTACTCCTCGAAACAGCCCTGAATCAGCCGTTGATAGTCGGCGATCACTTTGCCCTTGGGACGGTCGATGATGGCCTCCGGCTCGGTGCGCGTCACAACACCGTGCCACGACTCGACGAGATAGTTGAGGTCGGCGTAGTAGATGTTTTCGCCGAAGGGAGGATCGGTGAACACATAGTCTACGGAGTCATCAGATAGGGCGACACCACGACAGTCTCCAGTTGAGGCAATCACGTCTCCCGAACGAAAGGGCATTGGCTCGAATGCGGTTGCTAGACGAGACAATTTACCTTCAAGGATGTACCAAGGGCACACTTCGGAATGCTGTGACGCCACGTAGTACACGCCTGAGAGGGCACGATTCACCTGTGAAAAGTGCGACGGTCCATAGCGGTTCAGTACGGACATCCCCCAAATGGCCTGCTCGATAAAGAACAGCAGGATGTTCCGTAGTCGACGGTCGCCAAAGGTAACGGTACGACGCCAAAGCGCTGTCAACGCGTGAACGGCCCTCGGCAGGAACATGTGATGCACGTTCGTAAACCCCTTCGGGGCAAGTCGAGAGCCGTGGTACATGTCCTGAATGGGAAACGCGTTCGTGGGGATGGATGACGGCAGAGGAAGGTCTCCGACGCGATCGAGAGTGGAGAGGTCGGTTTGGTCCGGCTCCTTCTCGTATCGTGAATTCCCAACGCTGTAGTTGATCAAGACCGGTCGGAGGCGTATTCGTTTCCAAGGCTCTGCAGACGCAGGATCAACGCGCGTCTCGAATGACTTTTGCAGGTTGTTCTTGCTCAGTTGCGCAGAGCAATGTGGACAGGGAAACCGGGATCGAGTCCGTTTCGTCTCTTTATCGAGCGCCTCTTCGAAAAAGACAATCTCGCCGGCGCATTCCGGGCACGAGAACACCTCGCTCCACACCGTGTAGTTGATCCGTCCCTTGGTCTTCCCATCGGTGTGCAGGGTTTCGTACATCCAGCCGATTTCTTCTTCCACCTCGTCGAGTAGTTGGCGCGCGGCAGTTGTGAATGCGTCGATATCGAAGGGGGTGTTGTAGTTGGCGGCGATGAAGGTGGCCGCTGGGGATAGATCGCCAAGAATCGCCCGCCGGGCGCCCCACTCCGGCTGCCCTCGGCCTTCCTCCTTCCAGCGTTGTTCGAGTTCGCGCCGATACGCAGGGGATGCTGTGCCGCACCACTGGGCCGCGACGCCGGTCATGCCGGAGCCGCAGAAGCCATCGAGCACGATGTCCCCGGGCTGGGTGTAGTGGAGGATGGACGGGACGATCGCCAGATGCGGCACCTTCGTATGGTAGCCGTGCGCCCGGTAGAGAGGATCGGTCTTGCCGACGCTCACGTCCACCGCGAACGGCTCGCGGTGGTACGGCTCGTGGGGATCGTACGGTCGGCTGTGGAACTGGACAAAGTCGGTCAGGAACGGATTTGGGCAGGCGGTGTAGTACGGCGGGTCGGAGAGCCGCAGAATGTCTTCGTCTTCGCCCAGCGGGAAGTCGTGCCGTTTTCGAAGCTCGGGAAGCTTCTCCTTTAGCCGTTCGAGGAAATAGGATCGTCGGGCGTCTTCGGACCGAAACGCCATGCCAAGGCATTCGACCGGGCCTTGCGAAGCGGTCGAATGGTCTTCCGGGAAAAGCGAAGTGCGGTCGTTCGGCTCAGCCATCCTCGGCTCCAATATGTCGCGGATGGGCAAAGTTGTTCACAAGTTGTCCTCTCCCGTAGCGTCGGACCGTCCGGCGTTCGCAAGCGCAAGCCCGGCTTCGGTCACGACATAGGCTTGCTCCGGGTGGTTGGGTTCGTCGGGATGCGTCATGCGGATGAGTCTGGCCCGAATCAGCGGGTCCAAATGTTTCCGCCGAAAAAAGGTACGGTGGGTGAGGCCGAGTTCACGCATGAGCTCCGCCTGCTTTCGGGCGACTTCGCATAGCCCGATGACCTTCCGCTGCTCGCTGGTGAGGTTGGTCAGTAGCGGAGTGACCAAGTTGCCCGCTGGGTCACCAGGTTGGTCAGTGACCAAGCTTCCGGCCTTTTCTGCAGCTTGGTCACTGGTGGAGTGACCAAGCTGCTCGACGTCAGAGCCATCCGGACGGAGATGCTCGGCCACGTCGTATCTGGTTCCGCCTCCCAGGGGCTGCAGGAGTCGTTGAAGAACGAGTGCATCCAACACCTCTCGAGCCCCGGGTCCCGTTCGACCCGTGACGGCCTTGGCGTCCGTTAGCGAAATACTGCCTTGCTGGTAGGCAAACGCGAATACCCGCGCTTGGTCGTCATCCAGCCGAACCCCGAGTTGCGCCTGAAAGAGCCGCTGCTCTTCGTTGAGCAGTTCCTCGCCTAAGAGGCGGAGATCGAAGGTCTTTCGCGCCCTGTCGTTGTCGATCACGGGGGGAACGTTGCCGAGCCGCTGCCAGTTGCGGAAGATGGCGCGCACGCCAGTTCCGGCCTGTTCACTCAGGCCTATCCGACGGAACGCGGCGACGATAGCGGGGTTGCGCACCTCCTTCTCGGTGGGGTCCAGCAGTTCATCGGTCGTGGCGAAGGCATCGCCCGGATTCCAGAAGATCGTCCTGTCCCGGAAGAAGCGGATGGACGCCTTGCGGCCGTGGTCGCCGTAGTCCTGATGCAGGAGCAGGTTGATGGCTGCTTCACGAAACGAGATGTAATCTGGCGGATCGTCGTCTCGCCGGAGCGTAGTTGCATCCACGCTGAACGGGCGCGCGGCGTGCTTCATGTAGCGCTCGGACAGGACGAGCCATGCTTGGATCAAGTTCTCCTCGACCACGATGCGGTCTTTCCAGCGGTCGTCCGGCGACCAGGAGTCGAAATCCGAGTCGATGAACTGGCAATCGACTACCGGACGGGGGAGTATCCGACGCAGATGGCGCGGCGCGCCGAAGACGAGAACGGCAGCCCGGGTGGGCACGAGGCGGTTTCCCTTTTCCACGGCGAATCCCCACTCGTTCAGAAACTCAACGTCGGATAGCGTCTGGTGCCTGCCGGGATTGCGCTCGTCGAATACGCGCCGGTACCAGCGCACGGAATCGTGGTCGAAGAACTCTTCGGCGTCCAACCTGTCGAGGAGCTGGCCGTCGTACCGATCACGAGACGCATCCCGAAGGAATCGTTCGATCTCTGCCGGGGTGCAGCGTTGGTCGGCTCCTCCACGACGAATGAAGGAACGCCGAATGTCGCCGTCCAGGTAGACCGGTTTCTCGCTGCGAGGAGACTCCGGAATGTGGAAGACCAGCAGCGTTTTGCCGTCGGTCTCGATCACGTCCTCGGCGACGCCGATGGTGCGGTTCACCTTCTGCCCGGACCGGAGCGTACTCAGGAACTCGTTCTGCACCTTGTCGACCTCGATGACGCCGACGGCTTCGAATGTGCCGTCACGGTCTCGGACGCCGAACACGAGCCATCCGCCGGCCGTGTTGGCGAAGGCCGAGACCGTCTCGTACGAGGATCTGGGCGCGGCCCGGCCAGCTTCCTTGAACTCGACATCCGACCATTCGTACTTCCCCAGACGATCTATGAGTTTGTCCCGGTTCACTGCTATTCCAACACGATCCGCACCTTGCCCGTTTCCTTGCCCCTGACGAGTCGATCCAGATATCCGTCGAACCGTTCCTTCATCTCGGCTGGCGTCGCCGGGGAGCCGCCCGAGAGCAGGGCGTCGCGCAGTTCTCCGGTGGTAACGGAGACCTTCTGCAATCCCGATAGGACCTCCTTCAATGCCTCGATCAGATCTTGGTCGATCTCCTCCTCCAGTTCGCCTTGCTCGACGAACCCGATCACCAGTCTTCGGAATTCGGGCTTGAGCAGGTCCAAGTTTCCATTGATCGCCGGATCGGCCAGATTCGTGAGCAGCGTTCGAGTCCAACTCTCCACCAGCCCGTCCAACTCCTCGTCCAGGCTCCTGAGGGTAGCAGCCGCCGAAACCGGCGGTGCCGTGTCCGGCTTGAAACCGCAATGGGGACAGACCGGCGCGAGCCGAAGCTCTTGTTCCGTCACCGCGAAACAACTCGTGAGCGGGACAAGGCGCTCTTGATAGTCGACGAGGTGTTGGCGCGGCATCAGTTCGATTGCGGACAGCCGGCCCAGGGATTTCAGTCGCGGGTCTCCCCTCAGCCGGGTCTTGCGCCTGTCATCGTTGACGCCGAGCCGCGATTTGGCGTGCAGCGATAGGTAGGTTCGTATGTACTCGTTCTTGAGATCGTCCAGTCTGCGTGACGTGCGTTGGCGGAACGCAGACTCGCTGCGTTTTTCCGGGTCGCTGAACTGCGCAAGGATTTCGTCCCGGGCGGCCTTCACCTTGCCGACCCACCCGTGATTCGACGACAGCCCGGCCTCTGCGGTGGAAAGATACGAGGCTGTGGCATGGAAGTCCGTGCGCAATTTTTCGAGCGAGGTGATTCCGGCGAGTGCGTCGAACCCGGCTCGATGCGTTGCCACGACGTCGGCACCGTGGCGGAAGTTCTTGAGCTTCCCCGGGGACGTGTACGCCTGCAATGATTCGAGGAAGCGTTTCGTGCCTTCGAGCGCGTCGAGCGAAGCCTGCGCTTCCTCCTCGCCGAGCAGGTTTCTGCCCCAGAACGGAAGTCCCCCTCGGATGTTCTGCTGCGTCAGCACGAAGCGTTCAACATTTTCGAGGGTCGCCTTCTGCAATTGCTGCACCGGCTCGTCCTTGCCCTGGGTGACAAGCTGCGCCATGCCGGGCGCTAAACCGAGCAACTCGAACAGTGCCGTGAGCGCCGGCAGGTTCCAATCCTTGGGGTGTTCAACATGCTTGAACCGAGCGAGCTCGCCAACCGGTATCGCTGCTAGCTGCGCAAGGGCAACCGCGTCGAACTTCCGGCCCGGGATGGCGAGCACTAGATGGCCGGAGTAGACCAGCGCCGCCAGAACGACGGCCACCCACTCGGGCTCCAAGCGTTGCCGATCCCTGTCCATGTACTCGATGCCCTGATCGTCATGGATCAGTTCGGCGCGATTGACGACTTGGCCTTGGCCTTTCTTGGCAAGCGTGACGAGAATGTGTCGAGCGTATCTGGAATTACTGGGATCGAGGCGGTCTCCGTCGAGCAGTTCGAGGGCGTCGAGCACGGCCGTCGCCTGCCGCGTGCGATTTTGCCCGGCAACGGCCCGTAGCGCGTCTTGGGCGGCTTGCTGGCGATTGTCGGCGGTGATGAGGACGGAAAACGCCGGATGGTCCGGTGCCCGATCCTCGAAGTGCGGTCCGAGACAGATACCGGCGACGGTATTCACCAAGTCCCGGAAGTTGATGCGCTTGTTGACACCGATGCCGGACAGGGCGCGGATCGACTTGCCCTCGGTGCCCCACTTGGTGATGGCCTTGGTGCGGCCCCGGTAGGTTACCTGGAAGGCTTCCGCCATGTGCTTGCCCAACCACTGGACCATCTCGCGCAGAAAATGCGTCGCCTTGGCCTCGTAGGTCGCCTTGGCGTGGCCGGAAGATGTGGCGGATAGATCGAGGGCGCCCGCGTAGCGCTCGAGCGGTGCGCGGAACTCGTCGTCAACCCGCGCCAGCCGTAGCACCAACTCGTCGGGCCTCTTCTCGTCCTTGAAACGCGGTGCGTCGAACGGCTGCACGAAGTACAGGTAGAAGTCCCTGGGCGGCACGGCGGTGGAGCGTTCGTTGGGGGCGCCGAAGAAAAGGTAGCCCTTGCGCGACGCCTTTCTGTCAAGCCATTCGATATCGTGTTCCCAGATCCGATAGCCGGTGACGTAGGTCCGGTCCGTGCACTCCATCAACTGTTTCAGTGCTTCGTAGTAATACCGGTCGAGTTGGGAGAGATCGAGGCTTTCCGCCCTTTTCTCGATCAGCGCGTCGAAGTCGTCGGTCTTCTTGAGATCGAGGTAGAACTGGCCGTTGTCTGGATTCGAGGAAATAAACTGGCCGCTGACCGTGCGGTGAATCTCGCGCAGCACGGTTTCCACCTGGGTGCGCAGGTCGTCCGCCGGTTCGCCGCCCAAGTCTTCGATGCCGGGCTGGTACAGGCACAGGCTGTCGCGCAGTTCCTCCGCCGTCGCGCCCAAGGGCGAGTGAATGTCGCCAGTGGTCAACCGATGCACCGACAGCGCGTGGATCACCCTTAATGCCATCGGCTTGTACGCGGGACGAGTGAACGCCTGGTCGATACGCGCCTCGAGCACTTCGCTGCAGTCGATTACCGCCTTGATGTCATTCACGGCGCGAAACGCCGCGTTCTCGCAGAGACTGGCCCAGTAGCTGTCATAAGCGATCAGGCCGGGGGCATCTTCGGGGACTTCTTCGTCGAGCATGTTCTTCATGGCTAGGGACAGCGTCCGGAGCACTTCGCGCTTCTCCACAGCGACGATCCTTTCGAATGTCTCGATATAGTCCGGGTGTACCGGAAAGAGGCGCACGTAGTCGTCCATCGCTTCGTTCATGCGCCCATAGAACTTGCCGAAGGCGGTCAGGTAATCGCGCGCCTTGGCTTGCTGCTCGCCAGTCTTGCGAAGCAGCCGCTCGGCCACCACGAACTTGACATCGCTCCGAGCGATCAGGAGCTGCTCAAAGCGATCCTTGACCCGGCGGATGGCGTCCGCCACGAAAGCGAAACGGGGGCTATCGAAGATTGCTTCCTGCAAGCCCGCCACGAAGCGCAGACGCAGCTCGCTGCAGATTTCGCCTGTTTCCCGGAGGAAATTTAGGTCGAGGATGAGCTCCTGGTCCCTGCGCGTGCGGAGGTAATCGAGCAGTTCGTCCACCACCAACAGCAGCCCGTGGTCCGGGTATTCCCGGTGGAACGCCGACATCATCTCCTCGAAGCACCGCTTGTTGTTGGGCACTTCGTTGGTCGAAGGGAATGCATAGGTCACACCCATGCACTCAAGGTGTTCTTCCAACTCGCCAACCAGAATGTCGCGTAGGGACATCGTGGTGGCCCCGATTTCCGTACGTATGACCTTGAATTTGCCGGCGATGCGCTCGGCGGAGTCTGCCACCTTGGCATTGCGGAGACTCGCGGCGAGGTTGGAGTTCTCCGCAAGGGCCGAAATCACGGATAGCAGGTGGGATTTGCCGGTGCCGTAATTGCCGACGATCAGCAGACCCTTGTTGTCGGTGGGCTGTTCGAACTGCAGTTGCGGAATGACTACATCGGCGAGCTTTTCAGCCATTTCGTCGGAGATGACATAAGTTTCAACAAGTTGCCGCGCTGTTGCCGCCTCGTCGGCATTGCGGAGCTGGACCACCGACTCGATGGGTTCGAATTCGATTAGATCGCGGTACTTCATGGTGCCGGTTCCGTAACGAAGAAGCTCAAGCGGCGGCCTCCATGTCGACCACCAGCAAATCGCGTACCGGATACCGTCGGTATTCCGGGTGGCTTGGTGTCGCGTAGCAAAGCAAGCCGTTGGTCACGCCGCCGTTCCACGTAGCCACCACCGTCCTGTTCCGCGAGAGTTGTTGAAGCAGCGGCAGCGGGTCTGCGGCCAACGCGACGTCGAATAGTATTTCGGTATTGTCGAAAAGAACGATCCCGCCGCCCTTGGCGATGTCGTCAAGAATTGTCGGCAGCCGCAGTTTGCGTTGGAACGCGGTCAACTCCAGCAAACGGCGCGACAGCTCCAGATTGACGTTGACTATGGACACCCCGAGCCGGTCCCTGACCGCGCGCAGTGCCGTTGTCTTGCCCGCACCAGCGGGGCCGACCACCAACAACAGTCGGTGATAGAGCTGTGTTGCTTGGTCGACCTTCCCGATGATCTGGTCGACTAGCGGGGGTACTGAGGACACTTCGATCGTCGGTTATGTCGCTGCCGACATTCTATAGGAGGAAGCGCTTGGTCCGTCATCCCGGCATTCGCGATGAAGGAATGTCGACGCTCAGCATCAACGGGCGCGGTGGTAACATTGCCGCCTTTCGCGATTGAGGCAGGGTCATGTCCCGACTGTACGGCGCAGAGGAAACTGCGGAGGCGGCGAAGCAGTTTGCGCTTCTTGAGAACACGCTCCTTGAGCATCGCACCCTGACGATCTTTGGCGAGATCGACAAGGACTGCGCGCAACGCAGTACGGAACGCCTCCTCGCCATGGCGTTCAAGAGCGATGATCCGATCACCCTGTTCATCGGTTCTCCCGGCGGCCATGTCGAGTCCGGCGACACCATCTTCGACATGATTCGCTACATCGAACCCGTGGTAAGGACGGTCGGCACGGGCTGGGTCGGCAGCATCGCCACCCATATCTACCTGGCGGCGGAAAAGGAGCACCGCTATGCGCTGCCCAATACAAGGTTCCTGATCCACCAGCCGGCCGGCGGCTTCGGCGGGGACGCCTCGGACATCGAGATTCACGCGCGTGAACTGGTGAAAACCCGGGAACGCATTAACCGGATCATTGCAGAACAAACCGGACAGCCCATTGATCGCGTGGAAAAAGACACGGACCGTGACTACTGGATGAGCGCCGAGGAATCCCTGGAGTATGGTCTTGTCGGCAGCATTATCGAGTCCGCGGGCGACCTGCCGACACCCTGAAACGTGGTCTCGTGTCACCAGTGTCGTGTCGCTGGTCCGACGGGGGAGGTGAGCGGGTTATTCACCGCGGCGGCCGACCCCATCGCGACCCTGGTCTTCGGGCACGGCGCAGGCGCGGACATGCGGCATGCGGCGATGCAGTCGATTGCGGAAGCCTTCGCGGCCGCGGGCATCTCGTCGCTCCGGTTCAACTTTCCCTTCAAGGAAGCGGGAAAGTCCCGGGTGGATTCGAAGGACGTGTCTACCGGAACGACGATATCTTCGCGGAAATGGCAGGTCATGCGCGGCGGTTTGTGCTGGCGAATGCATGTTCCTGATCGGCGCGCGGCGCCCTGACAAGGAGGAAAGATGAAACTGGCGACATTCACGGACGGCGACGGTGCCCGCATCGGCATCGTGGTTGGCGAACTCGTAATCGATCTCGGCGCCGCGGCGCCGGATTTGCCCACCGGCATGACCGCGTTTCTCGCCGCGGGCGATGCGGCGATGGCGCGCGCGCGGGAAGTGCAGGACGACGCCGATCATGCCCTGCCCGTCGACAACGTCGAGTTCCTCGCCCCGGTGCCCCGGCCCGGGAAGATCCTGGCGATTGGTCTCAACTACGCCGACCACATCGCGGAGACGGGTTCGCAGGCGCCGACGACGCAGATCTGGTTCAACAAGCAGACCACGGCGACCAACGCGCCCTACGCCGGTATCGTGAAGCCCTCGGTGTCCGATCACGTCGACTACGAGGGCGAACTCGTCTTCGTCGTCGGCAAACGCGCGAAACATGTGCCGGCCGATCGCGCGAGCGAGGTGATTGCGGGATTCTGTTGCGGCAACGATGTCAGCGTGCGCGACTGGCAGGCGGCGTCGAGGACGATGCAGATGGGCAAGTCGTTCGATACGCACGCGCCCTTCGGTCCCTGGATCGTGACGCCCGACGACGTGGGCGACCCGCACACGCTCGACTTGCGCACTTTCGTCAACGGCGAGAAGCGCCAGGACTCGAACACGCGCCACCTGGTCTTCAACTGCTTCGAACAGATCGCGCACCTGACCCAGGCGTTCACGCTGGAACCCGGCGACGTCATCTTCACGGGCACGTCGGCCGGGGTCGCCGCCGCGATGGATCCGTCCCCGTGGCTCAAGGTGGGCGACGTCGTGCGGATCGAGATCGACCGCATCGGCTACATCGAGAACACCGTCGTAGAAGAAGCGGCGAACACCGTGGTCGGCCAGCCGTGACGCTGCTGCGCTTCATTCACGCCGCGGACCTGCACCTGGACAGCCCGTTCAGGGGCTTGCGGGCCCAGGCCCCGGAGCATGTCGCCGACGCGCTCTACAAGGCGACTTTCGAAGCCTACGACAACATCGTCGACCTTTGCGTCTCGCAGAAGGTGGACGCGCTGCTGGTGGCCGGAGATGTCTACGACTCGGCGGATCGGAGTCTGCGCGCGCAACGCAAATTCGTCGATGGCCTGGAAAAGCTCCATGCATCCGGCATTCGTTCGTTCGTCTGCCACGGCAATCACGATCCCCTCGACGGCTGGGAGGCGCGGCTCGCGCTGCCGCCGAGTTGCCATCGGTTTGGCGCCGCGTTCGAAGCGGTGCCGGCGTTCGAGTCCGACCCGGGCCGCGCCGTCGTACACGGCATCAGCTATCCGCGCCAGAAAGTGACCAGCAATCTCGTGCGCCGACTGCGGAGCGTCGATCAGGGGCCGTTCTCCATCGGGCTGCTGCACACCAATGCAGTCAACGATCAGGGGCATGCCCCCTACGCTCCCTGCTCGCTGGAGGACTTGCGAAGCTGCGGCATCGACTATTGGGCGCTCGGCCATGTGCATACGCGCCAGGTGCTGCATGAGCAAGCGCCCGCGGTGGTGTATCCGGGCAATCCACAGGGCCGGCACGCCGGCGAGGCTGGCTCGCGCGGGGTATATCAAGTCGAAGTGAACGACGACGGGCATATCGATCTCCAATTCCGCGCCGTCGACAAGGTTCGCTGGGAGCAACTGTCTATCGACATCGGCGCTCTTGGCACGGAGCAGGAACTTATCGACGCCTTGCACGATGCCATGGAACGGGTCGCGGACAACGCCGACGGGCGTTCGGTGATCGCGCGCGCGACGCTTATGGGGATGGGCGAAATGCATCGCTTCCTGCGTCGACCGAACGTATCGACCGATCTGGTCGAGCAAATCAACGAAGCGTTCGCCGGACGATCGCCGTTCATTTGGTTGGAGAGGACGGAGGAGCGGACGAGACCGCCGTTTGACCGAAAGGAGCGCTTGGCAGGCGTCGACTTTCTCGCCGAGGTGCTGTGCGCGGCGGATCGAGCCAAGGATCAACCGGCGCGCCTGCGGGACGGCCTAGTCGATCTCTATGGGCACCACGCGTTGCGCCGTCGTTTAACGCCCCTGGACGATGCGGAACTCGCCGGACTCATCGAGGAGGCGGAATTGCTTGCCGTGACGCTGCTCGAAGAGCGCGACGAGGACAAGGCGTGAGGATTCGCAGTCTGCATGTGGCCGGTTTCGGAAGGTTCGCCGACTTCCGTCGAGGTCCGTTCGAGCGGCCGGTTACCGTCTTCCACGGCGCGAACGAGGCTGGCAAGAGCACGCTGTTGGCTTTCATTCGCCGGGTGCTATTCGGATTTCCGGACGGCCGCAGTCGAAGCAATCCCTATCCGCCGCTCGCAGGCGGGCGGCACGGCGGGAGCATCACCCTCGTCAGCGATGCCGGCGACGCCGTGATCTTGGAGCGCTATCAGGGTTCGGGCGGCGGTCCTGTTGCGCTCACGTCTGTCGCGGGCGAGCCCATCGCCGCGGCAGTGTTGCCGCGGTTGCTGGGGGGCCATTCCAGACACATATTCGAGAGTGTATTCGCCTTCACGCTCGACGAATTGCACGACGAAGATCTGCTGAGGGACGACAGCGTCAACAGCCAGTTGTACAGCGCGGGCATGGGCGCAGCGCAGCTGCCCCACGCGAGACGGACGCTGGACGCACAGAAACGTGAATTGTTTCTCAAGGGCGGCAGCAAGCACGCGCTGCATAGCGCCGCCAAGAAACTTGGTGACGTGGACGCCAAGCTTGGGGATGTGCGCGACAATGCGGCCAGATACGGAGAACGGTCCACCCGCCTGCGCGATGTCGAATCGGAACTCGCGCGGCTGAACGCCGACCGCAAGGCGCAGCGCGGCAGACTCGCCCGCGCCAACCAGCTAGAAAACGCTTGGGACGACTGGAATGCGTTCAATTCGGCCTCGGCGGAGTTGGACGAACTGCCAGCATTGAAGGACTTTCCCGCCGATGGCGCGAAGCGGCTCGACGCGTTGGAAAAGGCTCTTATGGCCGCGCGGAAAGAACGCGACGAAGCGCGCGACGAAACCCGCCGAGCGACGACGCTGGCCGAGGCGGGCATCGAGCATGACTCCTTGTTGACCCGCGAGGACGAGATTCGCGCTTTGGAGCGGCGGCGGACTGAATTCGACAACGCGGTTGCCGACCTTCCGAAGCTCCAAGCGGATCTTGCTCAGGGCGACAGTCGGCTCGCCGCGACCCTGAAGAATCTCGGATCGGATTGGGACGCCGATCATTTGGAGGCGTTCGATCTTTCCTTGGCCGTCCGTGAAGACATTGCTGGCCATCAGGAAAGCCTGCGCGAAAGTAATGCCAATGTGAGCCGCCAAGAATCTGATCTGAAACAGGAACGAGCGGCGCTCACCGAGGCGAAAGAGACGGTGGCCGAGGCCGAACACAGACTCAACTCTGCCGAACAACCCGCATTCAATGAACAGGAAATCACACAGCGAAGGACGCTCCTGCGCGAGGCGCGGGACACCCTCGCCGAAAAGAACGCTACCCTGCGGCGAGTTTCGGATTTGCAACGTCTACTGAAGACCGTCGCGGGAGGCCCGACCCCCGCTGGCGCGAAGCGCGGAGGATGGTTGCCGACGGTGATCGGGTTGGCAGGTATTGCCGCTGCTGGCGCCGGCATGGTTTACGGGATCGAACTGGTGCTTGTCGGCGTCGCGCTTGTCGGCTATGCCGCCTATCGCTTCTTTCCCGGCAAGGCTGTCGCCGATCCAGGCGCGTCGGCGCAGGCGTATGAATTAGGGGATTTGTTGCGCAAGGCCACCACGGACGCAGCGAAGCTCGAATCGTCGCTGCTAGAGGTCGCCGCGACGCTCGATGTAGAGGCGATTGACGAGGCCGCGTTGCGCGCCGCCGAGACGTCCGTGGACGAAGCACAGGCGAGGGTGCAGGAAATCGAGCGCCGGGCCGAGGTGTGCGAACGCGAGCAGGCTTCGGCGCAACGGCGTGCCAAAAGTGTGCAGAGGGCCGAGGAGGCAGTCGCGTCGGCGCGTGTGGAACGTGATCGCGCAAGGAATGCTTGGTCCGATTGGCTGCGGGCGCGGAAACTGCGGGAAACGCTGTTGCCGGAGACGGTGGGTGAGCTCAGGAGCGATGTTGATCTTGGTCGCCAACTACTCGGCAAACAACGCGACTTACAGGATCGGATAAAGGCGATTCAAACAAGCATCGACCAGTACGTCGCCCTTGCCGAGGATTTGGCATCGGATGTCGCCGTCGCCGTAGACCGGAACGATTACGGGTCGGTCGCCGCTGTCGCCGACAAAATGGTGGAACTCCATAGAGAGGTCGTCTTGCAGGCGGAGAAACGGCGCGGCGCGGCGGACAACCTCAAGCAGGCGGAGGCGCGGCTGGAACGGCGCGAGAAGGATTTCGCGGAGGCGGAGCGGAACATCGCGGCGCTACTCAAGGCTGGCGGCGCCGAAGATGCGGAGGTGTTTCGGCTGCAGGCCGAACAACAGGAGAAACGCGGCAGGCTAGATGACCAGCGGCGCAATGCGCTTGGACGATTGCAGAGTCTGAGCGGGGCGGGAGAACCACTCAAATCGCTCATGGCGGAGCTCAAGGGCACCGATATTGAGGACATCCACGGCGCTTGGAGGAACTGCAAGAACAGAGCGATGCCACCGTCGGAGAGATCGAGCAACTGTCCACCGAGCGCGGCGAGATTCGCGCCGAGTTGGATCGCCTGATCGGGGAGGAGGAATCATCCAGGCTGCGGCTCGAGCACAACCGGCTGCTCGAGCAGATGGACGGCCATGCGCGGGACTGGGCGGTGCTGGCCATCGCGGAGAGACTACTCGACGAGGCTCAGGCGAAGTTCGAGCGGGAACGTCAGCCGGAAGTGTTATCCAGCGCGAACGATTACTTCCGCAGAATGACCGGTGGACGCTACACCAACGTGTTCTCGCCCCTTGGAGCGCCGGAACTGCGGGTCACGAACCGCGATGGCGAATCGCTCCAACCCGATGAATTGAGCCGCGGCACCCGCGAACAATTGTTCCTGTCGCTGCGGTTCGGGCTTATCCGCCATTTGGGCCGGCATTCGGAGCGCCTGCCGGTCATCGTCGACGAGGCGCTGGTGAACTTCGACCCGGAGCGCGGCCTCCAGGCGGCGCACGCCTTCCTCGAGCTGGCGGAACAGAATCAGATTCTCGTTTTCACCTGTCATCCCCAGATAGCGGACTGGTTTGCGAAGGCCGCGGATGAACGCGGTGCTGCGCCGCCGGAAACGGTCTCCTTCGGATAGCGCACGTGCCTCGGCGACCCGCGCCGGTTCGGGCGACAAGACCCGGAGTCGTCACACGACGGGTGAAACGCCGCCGTCGACGTTGACCGACGCGCCGGTCACGTAGCTCGCGCGCTCGGAGCAGAGAAAGGCGATCACGTCGCCGGCTTCGGACGCCTCGCCCACGCGCCCCAACGGTACGCGGGCGCCGGAATTCCGGTAGTGATCCTCCAGGGTGTAATCGGGCCGCTGGCTCGCCTCCCATCGGCGATAGTGCTGCCGGCTCTTCAGCACGCCGACGCACACGGTATTGACGCGGACGCCATCTGCCGCGAACTCCTTGGACCAGGCCTTGGTGAGAGAGATGCCCGCCGCGCGGGAGAGGGCGGTGGGCTGGCTGCCGGCGCCCGGTGCCTTGCCGCCTGGTGTTGTGGTGTTGCAGATCGCGCCGCCGTTGCGTTCCAGGTAAGGCAATGCGTGTCGGGTGCAATAGATGGCGCCCATGACCTTGAGCGTGAAGTCCTCCATGACCCGTTCATTGCTCATGTCGGCGAACGGCGCGGCGGACGACGTGCCGGCGTTGTTGACCAGGATGTCGATCCTGCCCCAGCGGGCGGCGACCGCTTCCACCATGGCGCGCACGGACGCCTCGTCGCTCACGTCGGTGGCGAGGCCCACGACCTCCTGCCCCGTGGCATCGCTGATTTCCGCTGCGACGCGATCGAGGTCGGATCGCGTGCGCGCCGCGATCGCAACCTTTGCGCCCTCCGCCGAAAGACGCTCTGCGGCGGCGCGTCCGATGCCGTGAGTGCCGCCGGTAACTATCGCCACCTTGCCCGCTATTCCGAGGTCCATTTCCGCTCCATCAGCCAAACCGAGACGCGCCATTGTAAACGGCGCCCATCGGAATCTTGACAGGCGCAGGCGCAAGGGCAACGCTTGCGGCTTACGGCAACGGACGGAGTTGAGGAATGGATACCCGAGCTGCGGTGGCGTTCGAGGCGGGCAAGCCGCTATCCATGGAGACGGTGGCGCTGGAAGGACCCGCGGCCGGCGAAGTGATGGTGGAAATCAAGGCCACCGGGATCTGCCACACGGATGCGTACACGCTTTCCGGGGCCGATCCCGAGGGGCTGTTCCCCGCCGTCATGGGTCACGAAGGCGCCGGCGTCGTCGTGGAAGTCGGTGCGGGGGTCACTACCGTCGCGCCGGGCGATCACGTGATCCCGCTCTACACGCCCGAATGCCGGCAGTGCAAGTTCTGCCTGTCCGGCAAGACGAACCTCTGCGGCGCCATCCGCGAAACCCAGGGCCAGGGCCTGATGCCGGACGGCACCTCGCGTTTCACCCTCAACGGCGAGACCATTTTCCACTACATGGGCACTTCGACGTTCTCGAACTTCACGGTGCTGCCGGAGATCGCTGTGGCGAAGATCCGGGAAGATGCGCCCTTCGACAAGGTCTGCTACATCGGTTGCGGCGTGACCACGGGCCTCGGGGCCGTGATGAACACGGCCAAGGTTGAAGCGGGATCGAACGTCGCCGTGTTCGGACTCGGGGGAATCGGCCTCAACGTCATTCAGGGCGCCCGGATCGTCGGCGCGGACCGCATCATCGGTATCGACGTCAATCCCGGCAAACGGTCCCTGGCGGAGAAGTTCGGCATGACGGATTTCATCGACGCGAGGAACGAGGAAGATGTCGTGGCGGCGATCGTCGACATGACCGACGGCGGCGTCGACTATTCGTTCGAATGCATCGGCAATGTCGAAGTGATGCGCCAGGCGCTCGAATGCTGCCACAAGGGTTGGGGCGAGAGCATCATCATCGGCGTCGCCGGCTCTGGCCAGGAGATCGCGACCCGGCCGTTTCAGCTCGTCACGGGCCGCGTCTGGCGCGGAACGGCGTTCGGCGGGGCGAAGGGCCGCACCGAGGTGCCGAGGATCGTCGACTGGTACATGGACGGCAAGATCAATATCGACGACCTGATCACGCACACCATGTCGCTCGACGCCATCAACGACGCCTTCGACCTGATGCACGGAGGCAAGTCCATCCGCTCCGTGGTGGTGTACTGACACCGTGATTCAAGACGAATGGCTGACGCAGGTGGAGGAAGAGATCCTCGAGCCGGATCTGCCGATCTGCGACCCGCACCACCATCTTTGGGATCATCCCGAGAGCCGCTACCTGCTGGACGAACTGCTCGCGGATACGGGCAGCGGCCACAACGTCGTGTCGACGGTCTTCATGGAGTGCGGGTCGATGTACCGAGCGGACGGTCCGGAGCCGATGCGGCCGGTGGGCGAGACCGAGTTCGTCAACGGCATCGCCGCCATGAGCGCGAGCGGCGGTTACGGAGCGGGGCGGATGTGCGCGTCGATCGTGAGTTTCGCGGACCTGGCGCTTGGCGCGGCCGTGGGCGAGGCGCTGGACGCCCACATGGCCGCGAGCCCCCGTTTTCGCGGCATCCGGCACGCCTCCGCGTGGGACGCCCACGATTCCATTCGCAATGCCCATACGAATCCGAAAGGAGGCCTCTTGGGAGATTCGAAGTTTCGCGAGGGATTCGCGGAACTCGGCAAGCGCAGTCTTACGTTCGACGCCTGGCTCTACCACACGAACATTCCTGAACTCACGGCCCTAGCGAAGGCGTTCCCGGAGCAGCCCATCGTGCTCGACCACTTCGGCGGACCCCTCGGCATCGGGCCGTACGAGGGCAAGCGCGGCGAGATCTACGAGACCTGGAAGGTCGATGTCGCGGAACTCGCGGCGTGCGCGAACGTCGTCGCCAAGCTCGGCGGCCTGGTGATGCCCCTCAACGGGTTCGCCTTCCACAAGCGCGCCGTCCCGCCGTCGTCCGACGAGGTCGCATTGGCCACCCGCGACTACCACCTGCACATGATTGACTGTTTCGGCCCAGCGCGTTGCATGTTCGAGAGCAACTTTCCGGTGGACAAGCAGAGCTGCTCGTACCAGGTGTTGTGGAACGCGTTCAAGAAGATCGCGGACGGCTTCTCCCCTGCCGACAAGGCCGCCCTGTTCCGCGACACTGCGACCCGCTTCTACCGCGTCGAGGAATAGACACCCCATGACCATGCAGAACAGCGACGTGCCAAGCCTGACCGTGAGGGAATTGCAGGGGGCGAACTACATTGCGTCCCAATTGTTTCACCACGGAGCGGGAAATATCGCGAAACATGATTTGGCTTCGTACCTGGTGGTTGCCCGCGCTGTATTCGAGGCGGCCATGAGCGCGGCGGAGCAGAGCACGGACGCTGAAGACCGCGCGGGCTATTCCAAGGTCGCCTACATGACGGCCTACAACATCGCCGCCAATTGCTGGCCTGGCTGGAGTGAGGAAGGCCCTGCCGTCACCAACGAGCAGCGAAAGTTGGGCGCCGGCTTCGCGAGGGCACATATGAAGATCGTCTCCGAGCTGGATGTGTCGGCCGAGGCCGGCGCCTACTGGATCAACGCCGTGCACGAACTCGCCGCCGGTGATCACGAAGCCGCAAAACGCCTGTTTTCCACTTGCGCCGATCGCGCGGCAAGCGAAGGGGCGAAGGACGTCGAGGAGATGGCTGGCGGCTGGATCGCACTGGTGAAAGTGCTGCAGGGCCTCGAAGGCGCGGAGGATGAACTGGAAGCCAGCAGGAAACTCCTGATTGAAATGGGCGGTGAAGGTCCGTTCTACGCCGAACAGTACGGTCCGGCCCTGGCCGTGTTCGGATCCTGAGCACGCGCTTCGCGACTTGGGACAAGGTGATGTAGCAGGCCTTTGGCGGGGCTTTCGCCTTCCGGGGATCGATCTGATTCAATATGCGCGCGATTGCCTGACACGGGAAGAAAAATGGAACATAGAAGACTGGGTAACAGCGGCTTGCAGGTTTCGGAGGTGGGCCTCGGCTGCAACAACTTCGGCCAGCGCCTCGATGAAGCGGGAACCCGCGCCGTGGTAGACGCCGCCATCGATGTCGGTATCGACTTCTTCGATACCGCCGACATGTACGGCTCCCAACTCTCCGAGGTGTATCTCGGCAAAGCCCTGCAAGGCCGCCGGGATGATGTCATCGTTGCGACGAAGTGCGGGTTTCCGATGGGACCCGGACCGAACAACCGCGGCGCCTCCCGGCGCCACGTCATTGCAGCCGTGGAAGCGAGTTTGCGCCGCCTGGAGACGGACTACATCGATCTCTTCCAGATACATCTTCCGGATCCCCTGACGCCCATCGACGAGACCCTGCGCGCGCTGGACGATTGCATCCGGCAGGGCAAGATCCGCTACGCCGGTTGCTCCAACTTTGCCGGCTGGCAGATCGCCGATGCCCATTGGACCGCATTGCGGGACCATCTCAACCCGTTCATCACCGCGCAGAACCATATGAACCTGCTGGAGCGCGACGTGTTGCGGGAGGTCATTCCCGCCTGTGACCGGTTCGAGCTCGGCATGCTGCCGTTCTTTCCGCTCGCGAGCGGTTTGCTCACCGGCAAGTACCAGCGGGACGTGACGGCTCCGGAGGGGACGCGACTCTCCGCCCCGGCGGCGGCCGCCCGTTCGTTGAAGGACGAGAACTTCGACCGCGTCGAGAAACTCGACGCCTTTGCGCGGGAGCGCGACCGTTCGTTGCTCGAACTGGCCTTTGGCTGGTTGCTGTCGTTCCCGTGCGTATCTTCAGTGATCGCCGGCGCAACGCGGCCGGAGCAGGCGAAGGCCAACGTGGAAGCGTCGACGATGCGTCTCTCTGCCGACGAGATGAAGGAAATCGACGAACTGCTTGGCTGATGCTGCGGGGCGTATTCGAATGCGGGTGGATTCGCCAATCCGCCCGTTCGATCATCCTCGCCTATCCGGACGCCATACCGTTCTGCCGCAGCCGCAGGTCCTGATACGCCGCGTATATCAGGCAAACGCCAAACGGCATGACGATCGCCTGGAATGCGGCCCAGGTCAGTCCTGAGACAGTGTTTGCGACCAAGTTGCTATCGAACGGGTCCGACAGCGCCAGGGTGACCTTGTCAACGGCAATGCTCATCCCTGTCACCAAGGCGATAATGATCGCGAGAACGACAGACGTCTTGGCCCAATGTCGCCTGACCAGGGAGTAGCTCCCGCGTAGGGCCTCGATCGGTCCAAGCCCTTCGGTGACGGTCAATATCAGGCTGGCGAACAGGGTGGTTGCCACCAGGAGAACGACGACAAACAGTGCCAGGGTCATGGTGACTATGCCACGCGGGTCCAGCAGAACCATCCACGGCGTGTAACCGACAAACACGGCGAGCCCGATCAAGAGATAGACGGCAAGTATTGCCGGCAGCCGATGCATTGCGATGGTGAGCGATGAACGAATGTCGCTCGGACCACTCGACGCAACGAAGTGAACGCTGGCGATGATGAAACCGTATAGGTAGAAGGTTGCGACGTAGAAGGCAACCTGGAGAAGCGAACTACCCGCGCCCGCGGCGTAGTACATCTCGACGGCTAGCGAAACTTGACCCACGATAAGCAAGAGCAGGAACAGAGGCACATAGAGGGGCGGCCTGATGCTGGCCCGATAGAGAAGTAACCCATCGGTCAGGACGCCGAGGACGCTCAAGGGCTCAGTCGGCCGGGCGTACGTCATGGTGTGGTGTCTGTCGCATCCGCAAGTCCTGGTACAGGGCGTACGTGACGCAAACGCTCAGGGAATAGATGATTGCCTCGAACGCGGCATACGTCAGCCTTGAGACGGCATCTGCTGCGAGGTCGCTGTCGAGCCAGTCTGCGAGGTACAGGGCAGCCTCTTCACCGACGGCGCTTGCCGCGAATCCGAAGGTGATCGTGATCACGGCAACCGTAAATGTTCGCCACCAATGTCCCTGGACGAGGGCAATACTCCCACGGATGCTCTCGGTCAAACCCTTGCCTTCGGTGATGGGCAACAGCGGGCTGATGTACAGGGCGACGAACAAAAAGATGCCGGGAACGATCAGCAGCATCGTCCCCAAACTGACGCCAAGCACGAACACCAGATTGACGGCCAGTATCACGGGGAACCGGCGCGTGGCGATGGAGAGCGGCGAGGGAACGCCCTCGGGGGCGCCGGATGCCGTGTAATGAACGATGGCAGTGATGACTGCGTACATGTAGAAGCCAGCGACCATGAAGGCGATAAAGCGAAGCCAAAAGCCGTCGCCGAAGACGAGGCTCTCCGCGGAATCTCGAGACGGAATCTCGACCGGGCTGATCGCTCCGACTATCAGTACGAGCAGGAGCGCGGGCAGGTACAGTGATCGGATGCTCGCCCGAAAAAGACGGAAGCCCTCGACCAGGACGTCAACAACGTGCAAGGGATCAGTCGGTCGGTTGTACGTCATAGTGTTGGCGGCTCGAGGATGGCCCTACAGGATATCCAGTCCGGCGCCGATCGCCGATGTCAGGCAAGCGAGGTCATCCGCCCCGATGATATAGGGCGGCATCAGGTAGATCAGGTCGGCGAAGGGACGAATCCACACGCCCCGCTCCACGAAAACGGCCTGCAATTCCGCCACGGGAACCGGCCGCTGGGTCTGCACCACGCCGATGGCGCCGAAAACGCGCACGTCCCGCACGGCCGCATGATCCCGAAAAACGCCCAGTTCCCGCTGGAGCTGACCTTCGATATCGCCGACGCGCGACCTCCATGGTCCGGCCCGCAGCAGATCGATGCTCTTGCGCGCTACCGCGCATGCCAGCGGATTGGCCATGAAGGTCGGTCCGTGCATCAGCACGCCGCCGTCGGCGGAGATGCCCCTGGCCACCCGGGTGTTGGTAAACGTGGCCGCGAGGCTCATGTAGCCGCCGGTCAAGGCCTTGCCGAGGCACATGATGTCGGGTTCGACGTTCGCGTGTTCGCATGCGAAGAGACGTCCGGTACGGCCGAATCCGGTGGCGATTTCGTCCGCGATGAGGAGGACATCCAGTTCGGCGCAGAGTTCGGCGACGCGAGCCAGGTATTCCGGGGAGTAGAACCACATGCCCCCGGCGCCTTGCGCGACCGGTTCCAGTATCACGGCCGCGAGTTCGCCATGGTGTTCGCCCAACGCTGTTTCGATGCGCTCCGAGTCCTCGGTCGACAGCGGCTCGCCCACCCTGGACTCCGGCCGTTCCACGAAGATGTGCTGCGGCAGCACGCGGCGGAAACGCTCGTGCATCCCGGTGACCGGATCGCAGACGCTCATGGCGCCGAAGGTATCGCCGTGATAGCCGCCCCGGATGGTGAGCAGGCGGTGTTTTTCGGGCCGTCCCATCGCGCCCCAGTACTGGATGGCCATCTTGATCGCGACCTCGACGGACACGGAGCCGGAGTCGGAGAAGAACACGTGCTCCAGGCCGTCCGGCGTGATGTCGATCAAGGTGCGGGCGAGTTCGATGGCCGATTCATGTGTCAGCCCCCCGAACATGACGTGCGCGGCTTTTTTCAGTTGCGCCCGAGCCGCCTTGTTCAGTTCTGGATGGTTGTACCCGTGAATGGCGCACCACCACGATGACATTCCGTCGATCAGTTCCCGTCCGTCGGCCAGGCGGATGCGCACGCCGCTGGCCGACTCCACGGGATACGCGGGCAGCGGGTCCGTCATCGACGTATAGGGATGCCAGATATGCCGGCGGTCGAAGTCGAGGGACTCGCTCAGTTCCACAGCGGCTCCAGGTCGAGGAACCTTGCTGCGTCTTCCGGGCTGTCCACATGCGGCACGATGCCGAGGCAGGGCCCGGGCAGTCGTTCGCGTAGCGTGTCGATGTTCTCGGCGAGAAAGGGCATGGGGTCCCCGGGGGAGTTTGCGATCCAGCCCGCCAGCGTCAGTCCCGCCCTCGCGATCGCGTCAGCGGTCAGGAGCGCGTGGTTCAGGCAGCCGAGCTTCATGGCGACCACGAGGACAACCTTCGCGCCGAGGGCGGCGCAGACATCCGCGAGTGTCTCGCGTTCATTCAGCGGGACGAACCAGCCGCCGGCGCCTTCGATCAGGACAAACGCCGCTTCGGGACATGCTTCTGCCAGTTGCCGGGCACTGACATGGCGATCGACCTGTCCCAGGGCGATGTGTGGCGCAATCGCCGGACGCAGGACGACCGGATTGATGTCCGCGTAGTCGAGTCCGGTCCCGGCGGCCTCGATGAGTTCCAGGGCGTCTTCGTTTACGAGTTCGCCATCCCGCAAGGTCGCGCCCGCCGCGACCGGTTTGTAGCCGACACACGCCAGTCCACGGGCCCTCGCCGCCCGCAGCAGCGCGCTCGCGATGAACGTCTTGCCGACGCCGGTATCGGTCCCGGTCACGAAATACACGTTGTCATTGCCCATCGATGGTGGATTGGCCCGCGGCGAATGTCTCGATCATACCGTCCCCGCATGAGCGATCGGGCGATAGCGTGAAACCGCGCTGCTACAATCCTCCAGCGGATGGGCCTGCCCGGCCCGCACGGTCCCGGAAGAATCGACAACAATGAATAGCGCTGACCACCGATGAGGTCGGGGAACTGCCGGAAGCGCCGCGGGCCATCGTCCGAGTGGCGCGCGTTGATCTGACTTGAGCACGCCCGCGACCCCGAGTGGACGGCGCGAACGCACTCGCACGCTGTTCATTACCTCTGACGACCGAACCGGCGCATTGGAGATTGCCGGCATGGTTGCCAACGTGCGCTTCTCGGTGCCCTGCGGCACACATGCCGACAACGAGACCTGCTGCGTCGTCGACATCGCATCGCGGCACCTGGATCTGGAGGCGGCACAGCGGCAGGCGGCGGCCGCGCACGCGAGGAGCGCCCGTTTTCGGTGCCACAAGATCGATTCCGGTCTGCGGGGCAACTGGCCGTTCGAAGTAAAAGGACTGTTGCAGCTTGGCATCCGGTCGCCGTGGTGCCGAGTTTTCCCGATGCCGGTCGTCGCTGCTTGGACGGCGTGGTCTATGTCGACGACGTGCCTGTGCTGGAGTCCCCGTTCGGCAAGGACCCGCTGACGGCTCCTCTGAGCAACCGGCCGATGGATATCCTGAAAGCCACGGATTGCGCGGAAGGCGATGTCGTCGTATGGGACGCCAACGACAATGCGGAACTCGCCGCTGCCGCCGAGCGATGCCACGATGAAGGCCGCGCGATGGTCGGCCCGAGCGGCGCCGTCGCGGCATATGCCTCCACAGTGTTTCCGGATGCCGTGCCCCGGGAAGTTCCCGTCGAGCCTCCGGTCCTGGTCCTGTGCGGCAGCCTCAACGCCATGAGCCGCGAACAGATCGCGAGACTGGAAGTTCCGGTCTTCACGCTGTCGGAGCACCTTGAATTGCCATCAGTAGCGACAAGGCGAGGCGCGATCACCGTTGTAGCGACACCCGTGCCGTCCAATGCCATCTCCAACCGCGAGGCCGAGGAGATGGCCATGACAATGGCCGGATGTGCGCACCGGGCCCTCCAGAGCGGGTACGGCGCCGGTACGCTGTTCGTTCTGGGCGGCGACACGGCGGCCGCAGTGGTTGGCGATGAAACGCTGGACGTGCTTGGCGCGATCGACACCGCAGTGCCGATAGCGCGTCTTGGTGACGGATATCTGGTCACCAAGGGCGGCGGCATAGGTCGTCCCGACACGCTGGTGGAACTGCTCGCCGATCTGCGGTGATCGTTTCGGCCTGTCAGGTCATCAATCCCTCGACATGCGCAGCCACGCTGCGCGAGAGCGCTCCGAGGTCGTAGCCGCCCTCCAGCATCGAGACGATGCGCCCGCCGGCGTGGCGCTTCGCGGCAACCGTGATCAGGCTGGTCACCCAGGCGTAGTCCTCTTCGGTCAACAGGAGTCCGGCGAGGGGATCGTCGGCGTGGCCGTCGAAGCCTGCCGAGACCAAGAATAGATCAGGTCTGAAATCGTCGAGGGCGGGCAGCCAGTCACGTTCCAGTGCTTTTCGGAATTCCGGGCCGCGCGTGCCGGCGGGCAGTGGCGTGTTGACGATGTTGGGCCGCTGCACGTCTTGCAGCCGGTAGGGATAGAACGGGAACTGGAAGCTGGAACAGACGAGGACGTCGGGGTTGTCCATGAAGGCGGCGACGGTGCCGTTGCCGTGGTGGACATCGAAGTCGAGGATGGCGACGTGATCGATGCCGGGATCATCCAGGGCCCGGGCGGCGGCGACCGCGATGCTGTTGAAAAAACAGAATCCCATTGCCTGGGACCCCTCGGCGTGGTGTCCGGGGGGCCGTACCGCACAGAATGCCCGGTTGTCGGCGCCTCCGAGCACCAGTTCGACGGCGGCCACTGCCGCGCCTGCTGCGGTTCGCGCGGCGCGGAGCGAACCCGGTCCCATCGCGGTATCCGGATCGAGGCGGACGAGGCCCTCCTCCGGAGTGAGTTCCGCGAGTCCGTCGAGGAACGCTTCGCCGTGCACGCGCGCCAGGTCGGTTCGCTGCGCTTCGGGCGCTTCGTGCACGTCAAGATCGGAATAGATCCCTGTCTCGTCGAGGTGCATCAGCACGGCGGCGAGCCGTGCGGGGCGCTCCGGGTGGCGTTCGCCCATGTCGTGTTCGAGACAGTTGAGGTGAGTGAAAAGTGCGGTCATGCGAGTAACGTTCCCAGGCCCGTGCGCGGATATCCGACCGGCATTCTACCGGCGGGGATTCTAGTGTCGTAACGCGCGGCCACCCTCAGCATCGGCCCGAACTTCCGGGCCGATTCACAGTGCGGGGTGTCGTTGGCTACCCGAAATTCGCCTTCGGCAAGAACTCCTCGAAAGTCAGGCGGAGACCTTCAACCGCGTGGCGACGATCTCCTCCGTCCAGGCCACTGTCCGGGAATGGCCATAGCCGCCGGAAGACGGTGCCGCGTAGATCGTGACCTGCTTCTTTCCGACATCGACGAGCCACACTTCAGCGACGCCGGCGGCGGCGTAGCGCGGGACCTTTTGCTCGCGGTCGTAGTCGAGCGTCGAGTCGGCTACTTCGATCGCCAACAGGATGTCGGCCGGGCGCGGATGGCGCAGCAGGTAGTGGCGAGGATCAGGCTTGACGAGGGCCAGATCGGGTTCCGGCTGGGTGTGATTCGAAAGCCGCACGGAGGATTGGACGCGCAGCTCCGCCGCATCGCCCACGCGCGAGAACAGTATTTCGGCCAGGCGGTTCACGATGCCCGCGTGCGGAGGGCCCATCGGCGGCATTTCGATGAGTTCCCCATCGATCAGTTCCACGCGGTCGTCGGCTGTCAGGATTCCCGCCGAGCACATCTGCTCGAAATCGTCGGCGGTTAGGCGACGGCGAACTGGTTTGGCGACCAATGGCGTCTCCTCGAGGGTCGGCCGAGGCGTTGCGATCATAGCAAATCCGCCGTGTTTCCTTCGTGCGTCTGCCGCACGGCCGAGCGCACTACCGTACGCTTTCGGCCGTCGATGCGATGTAGCCCACCGACGGGAATTCGCGTGGGAAATCGTCCAATCGCGACGGCGGTCTCTCGGAGCGGGCTCGAATCAGCTCTTCGACTGGACGGGACCGGCCGCCGGGTCCTTGCGCGGATCGAACGCATCGCGCACGGCTTCTCCCGTGAAGATGAGGAGCATCAGCATGGTCGCCAGCGTGAAGAACGTGGTCATGACAAGCCAGGGCGCGTGGATATTGGCGCGACCTTGGGCCAGCAGGCGTCCGAGCGACGGCGAATCCGACGGCAGCCCGAAGCCCAGGAAGTCGAGGGACGTGAGCAGCGTGATCGATCCGGTCAGGATGAAGGGCAGGAAAGTGATGGTCGCCACCATGGCGTTCGGCAGCACGTGCCGCACCATGATCCGGAGATCGCTGACGCCGAGAGCGCGGGCGGCATCGATGTACTGGAAGTTCCGCGCGCGCAGAAACTCCGCCCGCACGACACCCACCAGGGCCATCCAGCTGAAGAGGACCAGGATCCCCAGCAGCCAGAACACGTTGGACTCGACGATGCTGGCGAGGATGATCAGGATGAAGAGTATCGGCAGCCCTGCCCAGATCTCGACGAATCGCTGGGCGAAGAGATCCACCTTGCCGCCGAAATATCCCTGAAGGCCGCCGGCGCACACGCCGATGATCGAACTGCAGAACGTCAGCACCAAGCCGAACATGAAGGAAAGCCGTGCCCCGTAGATGAGAGAGGCCAATATGTCCTTGCCGACGTTGTCGGTGCCCAGCCAGTGCTCCTTCGAAGGCGGATAGGGGGCGGTGCCGGGCAGGTAATAGTCGATGGTGTTGTAGCTGTAGCGAATCGGCGGCCAGATCCACCAGCCTCCCTTGTCGTGGATGAGGTCGCGGACGAAGTGCTCCCGATAGTCTGCCTCAACCTTGAACACGCCACCGAACTCCGTCTCGGCGTACTGCTTGAAAATCGGGAAGTAGTAGCGATCCTCGTAGTAGATCACCAGCGGCTTGTCGTTGGCGATGAACTCCGCGAAGAGGGTGAAGGTGAAAAGCGAAAGGAATATGCAAAGCGACCAGTATCCGCGCTTGTTTGCGCGGAAGTTCGCCCATCGGCGTCTTGTGAGCGGACTGGCCTGCCAGCGCTTGCCGGCGTCCGTGCCCGCCGCGATGTTCGCTTCGCCCACGACTACGTTCCCCTCGTCTCGAAATCTATTCGGGGATCGACGAACGTGTAGACAAGGTCGGCGATGAGCTGCGTCACGAGGCCGAGCAGGGTGAACACGAAGAGCGTGCCGAACACGATCGGATAGTCCCGGGACATGATGGCCTCGAATCCCAGCAGGCCGATGCCCCGCAACGAGAATATGATCTCGATCAGAAAGCCGCCGGTGAAGAGTATGCCGAGCAGCGCCGCCGGGAATCCCGCGATGACGATGAGCATGGCGTTGCGGAATACGTGGCCGTAGAGAACGCGTCCCGGCGTCAGGCCCTTCGACCGGGCGGTGAGAACGTACTGCTTGTTGATCTCGTCCAAGAACGAATTCTTCGTCAGCATGGTCAACGTCGCGAAACTCCCGAAGGTGAGGGCGGCGACGGGCATGGCGAGGTGGTGCACCCGGTCCTTGACCTGTTCCCAGAACGTCAGCTCGGAATAGTTGTCCGATATCAGTCCCCGCAGCGGGAACCAGTCGAAATACTCGCCGCCGCAGAACAGGATGATCAGCACCATTGCCAGGATGAACGCCGGGATCGCGTAGCCGGCGAGGATCACGATGCTGGTCCAGATATCGAACGGCGTGCCGTCGCTGACAGCCTTGCGTATGCCCAGCGGAAGTGAAATCGTATAGGTGACGAGCAGCGCGGCGATGCCCAGCGACAGCGACACCGGCAACCGGTCTATCACCAGGTCGACCACCGGGACATCCTGGTAGAAGCTGTCGCCGAAGTCGAACGAGAAGTAGTCCCGCAGCATGGTGAGGAAGCGGACGTGCGCCGGCTTGTCGAAACCGAACTGCTTTTCCAGTTCCTTGATGAGTTCCGGGTCGATCCCCCGCGCGAACTCGTAGCTGCTGGGGTTGCCCGCTTCCATGCCGCCGGGAGAGCCGCCTCCGCCTCCGACCATGGCGGTTGCGGCCACGCCCTCGCCCTGGAGCCGGGCGATGGCCTGATCGACCGGACCTCCCGGCGCCGCCTGGATGATGACGAAGTTCACCAGCATGATGCCGATGAGGGTTGGCAGCATCAGCGCGACCCTGCGAGTGACGTAGGACGAGCCGATCCTGATCGCGAATTGGCGGACTTTGTGCATGCCTGGAATCGATCCTCGCTAGTTGTCCTTCAATCCGGCGAGCCCGGCATCCACCCGGGCGCTCTTCTCCTTGTCCAGCCACCACAGATGCGGGAATCCCGTCCAGTTCATGTGCTCGATGCCGAGAGGCGGGTGGCCGAACCGGTCCCAGTATACGAGATGGCGCCCGACGGGATGACCTTCCGGTATGACATGGAAATTCCAGAGCAGAACCCGATCCAGCGCCCGCCCGGCGGCATTCATGTCCGCTTCCGTCGTCGCCTGGGCGATCTTCTCCACCAGGAAGTCCACCGCGGGGTGCTTGATTCCCGCGTAGTTGGTCATGTCGGGCTGGTCCGCCGACCGGGAGCTGAACTGGCTGCGCAGGCGCGCGGGAAAGGGGATTCTGAAGGTATAGAACTTGCGCATCGTCGCGTCGTAGTCGTAGTTCCGCAGCCGATTGACCATCAGGTTGCTCTCGACCTTGCGCAATGCCGCGTCTATTCCAAGCCGTTTCAGGTTGTCGACGAAGGGCGTGAGCATGCGTTCATGTTCCGCGCTGGAGATAATGAAGTCGAAGGCGAAGGGCTCTCCGGTCCTTGAGTTGACGCGCCTGAAATCTTCGACCACCCACCCAGCCTCGACCAGCAGCGCGTCGGCTTCGAGCAGCGTATCGCGATTGCGCCCGAAAAGGCCATTCTTCGGCAGCGGCACCGGATGCGTGAACGCGCGCTCGGGCACCTGGCCGCGAAACGGCTCCAGCAGCGCGAGTTCCGCTTCGGACGGGAGTCCCTTGGCCTGCATCCCCGATCGCATGAAAAAGCTGTTGTTGCGGTCCATGCCGCCATGCCAGTACACGCGGTTCGCCCACTCGAAGTTGTAGGCCAGCGTCAGCGCTTCCCGGACCCGTATGTCCTTGAACAGGTCCCGGCGATTATTGAGCACGATGCAATAGTGCATGCCGTAGGAAGTGCCCATGACATAGGTTTCCCTTTTGAACAGGCCCTTGTGATAGCCGGCGAAATCGTAGGCGGTGGCGAAGGTGCTCTCGTTCTGGTCGCGGTAGTAGTCGAAGACGCCTGCCCGCAGCGCCTGCAGCATGACGTTCACGTCGAAAAAGTAGAGGATCGATATGCGCTCGAAGTTGTTGTGACCGACGCTCACGTTGAGGTCCCTGCCCCAGTAGTCCTCGACCCGTTCGAATACCAGCTTGTGGCCGGGATCCACCTCGGCGATGCGATACGGGCCGTTACCGAGGGGCGGTTCGAGGGTCGTGGCCGAGAACTTCCGGTTTTCCCAATAGTGCTTCGGCAGCGGCGTGAATCCGGCCGTGAGGATCACCAGTTGCGGGTTCTTCTCGGCGGTCTCGCTGAAACGAAACGTGAAGGACCGGGGCCCGGTCTGTTCCAGTTCGACGATATCGCGGTATCTCTCTCTCCAACCGTAGGACGCGTCGGACCGTATGATCTCGAGTGTCCACAGGACGTCGTCCACGGTAACCGGTTCGCCGTCGTGCCAATAGGCGTTTTCGCGCAGCGTGTAGGTCACCCAACTGTAGTCGTCCGCCACCTCCACGCGTTCCGCGAGCTTGCCGTAGTAGGAAGCCAGTTCGTCTTCCGCCGCCTCCATGAGAGGATCGTAGAGAGGGGTGCCGAGCCTGGGGTCCAGGTAGACAGCCGCCACCCCCTTTTCGACAAAGACGTGCAGGTTGTTGAACGTGCCGACGATCGACATTCTGACCGTGCCGCCTTTCGGCGTATCCGGATAGGCGTAGTCGAAGTGCCGCATGTCGCTGGGGTACTTCATGTCGCCGAAATACGCGAAGCCGTGGCTTGGCTCCCCCGCGACTCCGGGGACGGGAACAAGCATCAGGAAACAGGCAACAAAACGCATTGCCGGGGCCGCCAACTGGTCGATGCTAGTCTCCCCGCATCCCGGCCAGGTAATCCTCTACCCGGGCGTTCTTCTCATCGTCGAGCCACCACAACTGCGGGAACCCCGTCCAGTTCATGTTCTCCCGGCCCATGGGAGGGTGCCCGAACCGGTCCCAGTAGACCGGGTGGCGGCCGAGCGGGCATCCTTCGGGAATGACGTAGAAGTTCGAAAGCAACACCCGATCGAGGGCTCGTCCGGCGGTGTTCATTTCTTCCTCGGTCGTGGCGTTCAGCACTTTTTCCACGAGGATATCCACGGCTGGGTTCTTGATGCCGGGCAGGTTGGTCTGGCTCGGTCGATCAGCCCACTGCGACTTGTACGTTCTGCGCATGCGATCCGGGATCGGGACCATGAACGTGTAGAGCTTGCGAATCGTCGAATCGAAGTCGTAGTTCCGCAGCCGGTTGGTCATCACGTTGCTTTCGAGCTTGCGCAGCACCGCGTTGATCCCCAGGCGCTTGAGGTTGTCGACGAAGGGCACCAGCATGCGCTCGTGGAGGGTGATCCTGACGATGAACTCCACCGCGAATGGCTCTCCGGTCCGGGCATTGACGCGCTTGAAATCCCTGATCACCCAGCCCGCTTCGTTGAGCAACGCGTCGGCCCGGAGCAGCGTATCGCGGTTGCGCCCGTATGGCTCGTTCCGCGGCAGCGCCACGGGATGCGTGAAGACCCGCTCCGGCACGCGGCCGCGCAACGGCTCCAGGATCTCGAGTTCCGCCGCGGGCGGCAGCCCCCGGGCCTGCATCCCCGAACGCATGAAGTAGCTGTTGTTGCGTTCGAGGCCATTGAACCAGTACACGCGGTTCGCCCAATCGAAGTTGTAGGCCAGCGTCAGCGCCTCCCTCACCCGTATGTCCTTGAACAGGTCGCGGCGGGTGTTGAAGACGACGCTCTCGTGCATGCCGTAGGAATAGCCCATTCGGTAGGTTTCGCGCTTGAAGAAACCCTTGTGATAGGCCTCGAAGTCGTAGGCCGTGTGGAAGTGGCTTTCGTCCTCTTCGAAAAAGAAATCGATGAATCCCGCTCGCATGGCCTGGAGCATGACGTTCCGGTCGAAGTAGTACGTGTACACGATGCGGTCGAAATTGTGGTGGCCCACGTTGACGTTCAGATCCTTGCCCCAGTAGTCCTCGACGCGTTCGAAAATCACCTTGTGTCCGACCTCGACCTCGGCAAGGCGATAGGGCCCGTTGCCAAGCGGCGGCTCGAGGGTCGTGGCGGTGAAGTCCCTTTCCTCCCAGTAGTGCCGGGGCAGCGTGGTGAACCGGGCGGTGAGAACGACCAGCGGCGGGCCCCAATCGACATCCTCATCCTCGACGAAATGGATCCTGAATGACCGTGGACCGGTCCGCTCGATCCTGTCGAAAGGCGCATAACGCGCTTTCCAACTGTGGCCAGCCTCGTTCTTCACCATCTTGAAGGTCCACAGAACGTCGTCGACCGTGACCGGCACACCGTCATGCCAGTACGCGTCGTCGCGCAGCGTGTACTCGACCCAACCGTAGTCGTCGGCGACCTCCACGCTTTCGGCAAGCAGACCGTAGTAGGAAGCCAGTTCGTCCTCGGACCACCGCATGAGCTGGTCGTAGACCCTGGAGCCCAGCCTGGTGTCCATGAAGGGAGTGAGGTTTCCCTTGTCGACGTACGCATGCACGTTGTTGAAGTTGCCGACGATGGACAGGTGGAGGTCTCCCCCTTTCGGGGCGTCCGGATTTGCGTAGTCGAAGTGCGGCATGTCCTTCGGGTATTGCAGGTCGCCGAAATACGCGAAGCCGTGGCTCGGTTCCGCCGCCGCGACGAGTGCCGGGACGATTGCCAGCAGGCTGGCCGCCACGCCCCTCGGGACTCGGAAACCGCCTTTGTGTGTGCGTGGAATCTTGAACACCTGCCGCGCGGCTAGCGCTCGGAACGTTCCTGGCCCCGGGAGATGAGCCTGCGCAGTTCCTTGCCCACCGATTCCAGGAGCGGCGCGTCCTCGTCGGTGGCTCCGCGCACCGATAGTGCGACATAGGGCGAAATCTCGACTCGCGCCCACTGGTCGACGGAACCCTGCCGGCGGCCCCGATTGCGGGTGCGAGCCTGCAGTTCGGAGAGGGCGTCGCCCAGTTCTGTCTCGGCATCCGCAAGGGACGACGGCGAGTCAGCCACGGTTGCGCGGTACGTGCGTGCCTTGCGCGGCGGTGCATCCGACCTGGATTCCACGGATGGCTCACGGATCTCCTGCGCCGACCAGGCGGTTTCGCCTGCCATGCTTCTCTCCTGGGGGGAGCGCTCGATGGATACGGCTTCACCTGGCAGGGCCGTTGCGACGGGCACCTGTCTGTCCGCCACCTGAGCAAGAAGTTCGGCGGGAGCGCGGTTGAAGATATCGCCCATATCCGCAAAATATAAACGGAGTCTTGTCAATGCATCCAGCTAAATTAGCAGTTTCTCGCCTCGTTGTCGGTCAACCGACAACTGCTCGAGGGCTCTCGATGTATCCCCTCCGCTCGCCGTTGGAGGGCACCGTGGACTACATGCTTCTGCGCGATGCCCTGGTGGCCGGGCTGGTTACCATTCGGGAAGTTTCCGAGCGGGGAAGTGTTCCCGATCTGCTGGTCGACAACCGGGCGGGGCGTCCGGTCCTCATTGTGGACGGTAAGGAGTTCGTCGGGGCCAAGCAGAACAGAGTCGCCAATCTGACGCTCCTGATTGTGGCAAGCCGCGCGGTTTGACCCTATGGTGAGCGGGTGAGCAGCGAACGCGACAGGGTCGCCGCGACATGCGCATCAAGACGCCTTATCTCCTCTTTCTCGGCGACGCCAGGGACGCGCTGGCGGCGAAGACCGGACAGGGCATCGTCGACTGGCGTCCGGACGCTGTCGCCGGACAGATGCGGCTTTCCGGCTGCGGCGCCGATCTCGGCGTTGCCGAGCTGACAATCGCCGAGGCGGCGCGCGCAGGCGCCAGGACCTTCGTCATTGGCGCCGTCAATCCCGGCGGCGTGCTGCCGGACGCATGGCGCAGCCACGTCGTCGAAGCCCTGGAAGCAGGACTGGATGTCGCGAGCGGCATGCATGTGCGTCTTGCCGACATGCCCGGAATCGCAAGGACCGCATGTTGTCTGGGCTGGCGGTTGTTCGACGTGCGCCGTCCCCTTGGCACGTTTCACACGGCGAGCGGCCGCAAACGCACGGGCAAACGGCTGCTGACGGTAGGCACCGACTGCTCGGTGGGCAAGAAGTACACCGCGCTCGCCATCGAACGGGAACTCTTGCGGCGCGGCGTGGACGCGAACTACCGCGCGACGGGACAGACGGGCATTCTCATATCGGGCTCCGGCATCGCCATCGACGCGGTCGTCTCGGACTTCGCGGCGGGCGCCGCGGAGGCGCTGTCGCCGGATGCCGATGCGGGCCATTGGGACGTGGTGGAAGGCCAGGGTTCGTTGTTTCATCCGTCCTTCGCCGGCGTCAGCCTGGCGCTGCTGCACGGCACCCAGCCGGACGCCTTCGTCGTCTGCCACGAACCGACCCGCCGAACCATGCGCAATGTCGATGTGCCGATCGCGTCCATCGAGGACGTGATCGCCGAGACCATCGCGCTCGGGCGTCTTACCAGCCCGCATATCCGCTGTGTCGGCATTGCCATGGACACCTCGGCGCTCGAGACGGCGGAGGCGATGCGCGTTATCGAGCGGGCCGGCCATCGATTTCGGTTGCCTGCATGCGATCCGGTGCGGCGGGGCGTCGGCGTTATCGTCGATGGATTGCTTTGAGCTTGTTTCGGCCGCGGAGCGGAAGGCGACGGCCTGACACTTGGCGGAACTCTGGTAAGGGCGCGTTTCCTATGAGGGTAGATGGACGAGAACGTGGAGATTAGCGGCACCCGTTCCGTGGAGGTTGCGGCCCAACCGCAGAGCTGGCCCATTGCGCGTCCTTTCACCATATCCCGGGGCACGAAACGCACGGCCGAAGTCGTGGTGGCGACCGTGACCGACGGCGAATTCCGGGGCCGGGGTGAGTGCGTTCCCTATTCCCGCTACGGCGAAACGGCGCCGGACATCGTTCGCAGGATCGATAAATTCCGCGGCCCCTTCGACCGCGCTGGCCTCGCGAACGCTCTTCCGGCCGGCGCGGCGCGGAATGCGCTCGATTGCGCGCTTTGGGATCTGGCCGCCAAACGCAGCGGGCGATCGGCATGGGAGCTGGCGGACGTTCCGAGGCCGGTCGATGTCGTCACCGCGCTCACGTTGAGCCTGGACTCTCCGAAAGCGATGGGCGAACAGGCACGCGCCGCGCGCGACCGCGTGGTCCTGAAGGTAAAGCTGGGAACGGATTCTGTCGCGCTGGATATCGAACGGCTGCGCGCGGTGCGGACCAATGCGCCCGATGCGCGTCTCATCGTCGACGTCAATGAAGGCTGGTCCTTGAAGGCGCTCGAAGCGTTCGTCCCGGTGGCGTTGGATGCCGGGGTCGAGATGATCGAGCAGCCGCTGGCGGAAGGCGAGGATGCGGTTCTCGCGGGGTTTCAGTCACCGGTGCCGCTATGTGCCGACGAGTGCATCCGCGACGGCTCCAACCTGGCCGCCGTCGCGCAGCGCTACCAGGCCGTGAACATCAAGCTGGACAAGACCGGCGGATTGACGCGGGCGCTGGCTCTGGCGCGGGAAGCGCGGTCGCGTGACCTCTCCGTGGTGGTCGGTTGCATGGTGTCCACGTCGCTTTCCATGGCGCCGGCGCTGCTGCTTGCCGGATTCGCGCGCTTCGTCGATCTCGACGGTCCGCAACTCCTGGACAGAGACCGCGACCCGGGCCTTGAATACAATGGCAGCCGTGTATCGTTTTCCGAGCGCGTATGGGGATGACGGCTAGGACCATCTGGCGCGACGGCGAGTTCATCGCCTGGGACGAGGCCACCGTGCACGTCTTGTCGCAGAGCCTGCAGCGAGGCTCGCTGGCGTTCGACTATCTGAGCGTCCATGAAACCCGGCGCGGCGTCGCCCTGTTCCGCCTGCGCGATCACATTGAGCGACTCGCCATCACCTGCGATATCGTCGGCCTGCCGCTCGACCACGCAGTGGACGAACTGATCGACGCCTGCGCAGAAACGGTGCGCCGCAACCGGGGCGCCAGGTCCGTCAAGATCAGCGCGCTGATTCCTTCGGTCGAGGTCGAACTGGTTCCCCAGGATCCCCGCGTATCGGTATTCATCGCCGCCTATGACGGCGACCGCGACATCGTCGACCGGAACACGGGGGAACCGCATCGGCGAACGGAACTGTCCCTGAAGATCGAACGCGACAAGCGCAGCCGTCGGGACGACATCATTCCGCCCCACGCGAAGGTCGCCGCCAACTACACCGCCGCCATGACCGCCAAGTGGCGGGCGCGACAGGAAGGTTTCGACGACATCATCCTGCTCGACGAGACC
Organism: Pseudomonadales bacterium; assembly: GCA_963668365.1. Classification (GTDB taxonomy): domain Bacteria; phylum Pseudomonadota; class Gammaproteobacteria; order Pseudomonadales; family Azotimanducaceae; genus VXNE01. Next base: position 53,388 of record OY764266.1, on the reverse strand, counting down.
GGGCGTGTAACGGAGGCGCCAACGGCGAACCTGTTCCTTGTCGACGCCGCTGGCGATATGGCAACACCGCCCGCGAGCAAGGTGCTGCTCGGCATCACGCGCGCGTCAATCATCGATCTCGCGTCGACGATCGGCAGCGCGTGCGAAGAACGCGACATCTCGGTGGATGAACTCAAGCGCGCATCGGAAGTGTTCTTGACGGGCACGTCGGAGGGGGTGTGGCCCGTACTCTGGATCGACCGCCAGTTCGTTGGGGATGGAGATGTGGGTCCGGTCACCACGCGGCTTCGGAACGTGTACCGGGCCGTCGTGCGGGGCGAGGAGCCGGCCTTCGAGCACTGGCTGCACTTCGTATAGCGCAGCGTCGTTCGGCGCTGGGAGGCGGCGAGGAGAGTCCTGCCGCCGCCAGGTTCAGTCGAGGCGAATTTCGGTGCCCGGGGCCAGTGTGCCGCCTTCGATGACGCAGGCTCGCAACCCTCCGCGATTGGCGAGCGCCCTGACGACATCCGCGGCTGGCACAGAAGCTGTTGCCAGCCGCCGGCCAAGGCTCGCGCACGGGTTGCAGAGCTCAATACCTTCGAGCAGCGCGTCTCCGATGGAGAAACGCTCCCCGACCAGGGAATTGAGGTCGACGCCTTGCGTGACGATGTTGCGACGCGTTTCGGACGCTTCGATGCCGAGCCCCGTACTCGCATTGAACGCCGCGACGGTCTCCGCCTCGATGAGCGTTACTTCGCTGGCGGGGTCGCCGTTGGGCCGGGCATGGTGGTGGTCTCCCTCGATGCCGCGACCGGAAACCAGCGTCGCCCGATCCAGCGCGTCGGTTGGGCCTCCGCGTCTCGGCGCCACATGGATGGCGACAACCCCGGGTTGTGATGCACCCATTACCGGGGTTTCCGAAGCTTCCGGCACAGGGCGTATCCGATGCCGACCGCCGCGACCGGATGACGTATCGCGACCAGCACCGCGGCGCCTACAACCAGGCCTGCGGCGACGGCCAAAAGCTGCGGGCTCCTGGGTTTGCCGGTGGTCGCGCGCGTCACGGTGTGTTCGCAGTTGTTTCTGAACAGGTGGTAGCGATGGGCCTTGCCTTCGGCCGCAGCGCGCGCGTGGCGGAGCGCCCGCGCGCGCTGCGATTCGTCGAGTCGCCGCGCTCGCAGGGCCTTGCCGCGCCGAAAGTCCTCCATGGAAGAGACGTGTTCGCCGCGCCGGGGCGTATTGTGCAGGACGCGCCCATCGTCCAGGGCGATGCCCTGGTGCATGACCGGCCCCTTGCGCCGGAGGACGATATATCCGGGTAGAACTTCTGTCATTGATCGTGACTCGCGGGCGACCGCTGCGGCATAGACGATAACCTATTCGCCGGTCGTGATCATCTCGATCATGTAGTCGATGGACTCGAGCAGCCGTTCATCGGTGCAGGTGTTGCACAGCCCCTTGGGGGGCATGCCCGGCGGCATGCCCTGGACAACGGACTGGAGCAGCGCGTCCCGGCCCCGGGCAAGGCGCGGCGTCCAGGCTTCCTTGTCGTCGAGCGCCGGCGCGCCGGCCACGCCACTGGCGTGGCAGGTAAAGCAGTAGCGCTCGTATGTCTGCTTGCCGGGATGTTCCGGGGACTCGCCCCGGTCGCATGCCGCAAGCAGGCCGGCGAGCGCCATGGCAATGCACTGTATGGCTTTCGGAACCTGCGCTCGCATGGCTCTCCTTCCGGGCTCGGAATGCGCGGACCATAGCGACTTGCGGCAGCACTGTCTAACCCCTGAAACAGGTCCCCCATTTTCGTTATAGTCGCGCGCTTGACCGGCTTACGGAGCGAGCATGAACGACTACAAGGTCGCGGATATCGGCCTGGCGGAATTCGGGCGCAGGGAGATCGCCCTGGCCGAGGCCGAGATGCCCGCGCTCATGGCACTGCGCCGGCGGTACCGCGACAGCGCGCCGCTTGACGGGGCGAAGATCATCGGCTGCATCCACATGACGGTGCAGACCGCCGTCCTGATCGAGACCCTTATCGACCTCGGTGCCGAAGTTCGCTGGTCGTCGTGCAACATCTTCTCGACGCAGGACCATGCGGCCGCCGCCATGGCGGCGGCGGGCGTTCCCGTGTTCGCCTGGAAGGGGGAGACCGAGCAGGAGTACGAATGGTGCATCGAACAGACGATCCTGAAGGACGGCGAACCCTGGAACGCGAACCTCCTGCTCGACGACGGCGGCGACCTGACGCAAATGGTGCATGAGAAGTACCCCGCCATGCTCGACGCGATTCATGGCGTCAGCGAAGAAACGACGACCGGCGTGCATCGCCTCTACGAGATGCTCGAGCAGGACGGGCTCAAGGTCCCCGCGGTAAACGTCAACGACTCGGTGACGAAGTCGAAGAACGACAATCGCTACGGCTGCCGCCACGGCCTCAACGACGCGATCAAGCGCGCGACCGACATGCTCATGGCGGGCAAGCGCGCCCTGGTGCTGGGCTACGGCGATGTCGGCAAGGGCTCGTGCCAGAGCTTGCGGCAGGAGGGCATGATCGTCCGCGTGGCCGAGATCGATCCGATCTGCGCGATGCAGGCGTGTCTCGACGGCTACGAAGTCGTTTCACCGTATGCGGGCGGCAACAATACGGGGCGGGTCGAGGACATCAACCGTGACCTGCTCGCGCAGACGGACCTCCTCGTCACCTGCACCGGCAACACCGGCGTCTGCGACGCGGCTATGCTGCGGTCGCTCAAGCGCGGCGCAATCGTCTGCAACATCGGCCATTTCGACAACGAGATAGACACGGCCCACATGCGGGAACACTGGCGCTGGCAGGAGGTGAAGGAGCAGGTCCACCAGGTATTCCGCGGCGGTGACCCGGATGACTACCTCATCCTGCTGTCCGAGGGTCGACTGGTGAATCTCGGCAACGCGATGGGACATCCGTCGCGGGTGATGGACGGCTCATTCGCCAACCAGGTGCTCGCGCAGATGCATATGTACGAGCAGCGGTGGTCGGATCAGCCCCCGGATCAACGGGCCCCGGTAGGGATCGAAGTGCTGCCGAAGAAGCTGGACGAGGAGGTGGCGCGGCTCATGGTGGAAGGTTTTGGCGGTGTCGTCACGACGTTGACGGATACGCAGGCCGACTACATCAACGTGGACAGGGAAGGCCCGTTCAAACCGGAGTCCTACAAGTACTGATCGGGCGCACGCCACCATTGGCGCGCGCGAAAGCACCATGGATTGCTGTTGCCGACAGCCTGCTGGCGGAACGCGAAAAAGGGGCGCTTGCGTCGGGCCCCCGGTTCAGCCCTGTTGCAGTTCCGCTACGAGCTTGTCTTCGTCGGGGAATTCGCCGGTCTCGTGTTTCGAGTAGACCAGCGTCCCGTCCACGTTAACGTCGAAGATGCCGCCAGCCCCTTCTATGAGGAAGGCCTCGTCGCCGAACGCGTCTTTTATCTTGGCAGCCAAACTGACCGCTTTGGGCTCGTAGCCTCAGGAAGTGCAGTAGGTAATGTTGATGTCCAACGCCATGTCCTCGCGCTTGGAAGGTATGGACTAAGGTAACACCAGTCGGGCGTCGAAGCGACCTCAAGCCCCTTGATCGCCCGAGCTCCCGTTACGCGGCGATGTCGAGCGCCGGCGGTTCGCGTGGGACAAAGCGGCGGGCGCAAGATGGGTCTGTCGTATCGAGATTCTGGCGAAGTGCTTACGCCAATTGGTGGCCTTGTCCGCTACGCAAGCCTTCCGTCGAATCGGACAATCCCTGTTCCATTCAACGAAAAGGAGTTGACGATGTACGAGCTAACGGAGAGTCAGGCACTGGAAATCGGCGGCGGAGGGGAAGGCATGCCCTATCATCACGGCAGCCAAAGGTTGATTTTGCCGCCCTGGGAGACGGACCGGCCGATCGAACCGGTGGAATTTCCGGAGCCGCCACAACCGATCCCGTCCTTCGGTGGCTGACGGCTGATTTCGACAACGACGGTCCGAGGACCTGACTAGGGAGCCGCGAATTCCTTGCGGATCGCGGCTCCCTGCGCGTCGAGATCCGGGATAGACAACGAGTGCGGCGTTGCAAGCGTCGCATTCGGATGCGCCGGCATCGAAACATCGCCGGTTGCGCTGGCGACGGTCCAGCGCCGCAGCGCGGGGTGGGTCGAGAGGCCCTCCAGCGCGTTGACGTTGCCGTAGGCGATGCGAGCGGCGCGCAGCCTTGCTTCCAGGTCCTTGCGCGAGTGCGCCGCGAAGAAGGCGCCGACCATTGCGTCCACTTTTTCGCGCCGCGCCACCCGGTCCTTGTTCGTCGCGAATCGCGGATCCCGCGCCAGTTTCGCACGTTCCATGACTTGCTCCGCCAGGTCGCGCCACTCGCGGTCGTTCTGGACGCAGATGACGAGTGTTGTGCCCTCGCGCGTGAGGAAGCCGCCGTAAGGCGCGATGGACGGATGCGCGAGGCCCACGCGGCGCGGTCCGGCGCCCGTGTAGTCGTACTGCAGCAGCGGGACAGACATCCAGTCCGCGATGACATCGAACAGGGATAGTTTCACCCCCTTCGCGACGCCCGTGCGCTCGCGTTCCAGGAGCGCCTCCGTGACCGCGAGAGCTGCCGACACGCCGGTTGCGATGTCGCAGATCGAGACGCCGACCCTGCCATATTCGCCTGGAGCTCCCGACACGGACACCAGCCCGGATTCGGCTTGCACCAGCAAGTCGTAGGCCTTCATGTCGGCGTGCTCGCCCTGTTCGCCGTATCCGGAAATATCGCAAGTCACGAGCCTCGGATAACGTTGCCGCAACGCCTCGGAACCGAGACCTGATCTCGCGGCGGCCCCCACGGCCAAATTCTGGATGAACACATCGGCGTGCGCGAGGATGCGATGGATCAGGGCCCGGTCGGGATCGCTCTTGATGTCGACGACAAGGGATTGCTTGCCCCGGTTCAACCAGGCGAAGTAGGCCGACTGGCCATTGGCGTCGTCATCGTATTTGCGGGCGAAGTCCCCGTCGGAGCGCTCCAGCTTGATGACCCGCGCTCCCGCGTCGGCCAGGCGACACGATGCCATCGGCCCGGCGACCGCCTGTTCCAGGGAAACAACGAGAAATCCCGTGAGAGGTGGCGTCATCAACGTTTCTGGCTGCCGCGGTGTCGGATGCGCCCCGACGAAACAGGGCGTCTGCCAATCCTCGTTCAGTCAGTCGCCCTCGGCCGTGACGGGGTCGATCATGCGTTTGACCAGCGTGACCTCCGTCGCCGGAAAGCCGCTTCTTTCGGCGTGCTCGTCAATGAGCGACTCGCTGTCGGCGATGTAGATGCAAAAGGTCTTGTCCCCGGCGACGTAGGAGTGTTCCCACTGGATATTCTTGTTTTCGGCCTTCATCGCCGCCAGCACGCTGTTCGACTTCTGTGACGCTTCGCGCAGGGCGTCGCGCTCGGCGGTTCCGATCTCAGGGATGTCCCTCTCGATGACGTATCTCGGCATTTTCGATCTCTCATTCGATGCGGACCTCAATCTTCCATCAGCGTTAGATGCGGTGCAATTGCGCGGCACGATTCCGCTCGCTGTTCTTCAACACGAGGCACAGGGTTGTCGAGCCGGAGGATATGGAAAAAATGCGTTGTTACTAATTATCCAATAGATTATTTTTCGGACATGTTCGAGATTGTATTCAGTAAGGATGCGAGGCACCAGCTTCGCCGGATGCGAACCGGCGATGCAAAGCGCATCATCGATAAGATCGACCATCTGGCGGTCGATCCCTTCGCATCCAATCCGAACGCATCGGCGCTTAAGGGCGGTGGATTCCGCCTGCGCGTTGGGGACTGGCGCGTACTATACGAGATCGAGGGTACAGCCAATTTATTGCAAGTCGTCGCGGTCCTGCCGCGTGGGAGAGCATACCGATGACCGAGATTCAGACCATTACCCTCGCTGGCGAGCGGTACGCTGTCATTCCGTTGGCCGAGTACGATGCGCTGCGGACCGCCGCTGACGAAGACGCGCTGGATGCCGCCGTCCTGCGGCGGATTCTCGACGACACCAGTCAGGAGTGGACGCCGGCGGAACTTGTCAAGCGCCTCATTGACGGCGAGCACCCGGTGCGCGTCTGGCGGGAACACCGCCGCCTGAGGGCGAAAGATCTCGCCGCGGCGGCTGGCATCGCGAGTTCCTATCTCTCGGCGATCGAGACCGGCAAGAAACCGGGGTCGGTCAACGCCCTGAAGCGAATCGCCACCGCACTCGGCGTGACACTCGACGAACTGGTTTGACTATTCTCGTCGCTTGGAAGTCAACTGCGGATTTCCGCATGGATCGGCAGGATGGCCGATTCGCACGATGACCTTGTATGGGAAGTCTCGGCTGATCGAAGATGCGGCCCGACCGGGTCCGCGCGGTGCACACAAGAATCGATCTGCCAGATCCGGGATTCCAAACTGACCCACCAATCGATACCGGATCGTGTTGCCGAACGTGGGCGCATCTGTCAGTCTCGCGGGTTTTCCCACCATCCAGGGGCACCGCGTGGCGGAGTCGGCCGTAAACATCGAGCGCGTCACGGAGTCCGTGGAGGCGTTGAAAACCGGATTCGAAGCGCACCGGTACATCTGCAGCGACCAGATCTCGACGGCGGTATATCTTGCCTACCACCTGCGCAAGCCCGTATTGATCGAAGGTCCGCCCGGCGTCGGCAAGACCGAGCTCGCAAAGACCGCCGCGACGATGCTGGGGTTGCCTCTCATTCGCCTGCAGTGCTACGAGGGTCTCGATGAAGCCAAGGCCATCTACGAGTGGAAGTACGGCAAGCAGCTTCTCTACACGCAGGTACTGAAGAAGACGCTGGACGAGGTGTTGCAGGGCGCTCGGGGTTTCGCCGAGTCGGTCTCCCGGCTGCACGAGTTCGGCGATATCTTCTTTTCCGAAGAGTTCCTCGAGCCGAGACCCTTGCTCAAGGCGCTGCGCGAGGAGGATGGCTGCGTGCTGCTGATAGACGAGGTGGACAAGTCGGATCACGAGTTCGAGTCCCTGCTGCTCGAGATCCTGTCGGATTTCCAGGTCTCGATCCCGGAGATCGGTACCGTGAAGGCGAACCGCGAGCCGCCGATGGTGTTCCTCACCAGCAACAACACGCGAGAGATTTCCGATGCGTTGAAGCGGCGCTGCCTGCACCTATACATCCCGTTTCCGGACGCCGACCTCGAACAGCGCATCATCCACGCGCGCGTGCCGGAGATTTCTCCCGAACTCCGCCGGCAACTCGTGACGTTCATCCAGGAGCTGCGGGACCTCGACCTGAAGAAGGTTCCGGCGATCAGCGAGACCATTGACTGGGCACGAACGCTACTGCTGCTGCACACCGAGACCCTCGACCCGGACCTCGTTCGGGACACGTTGAATGTCATTCTCAAGTTCCAGGAGGACATCGAAAACGTGGATGTCGAAGTTCCAGTGCTCACGAACAAGGCCGTGAAGACCTGATTGCATGGCAGTGGGGGTCCACCGATGTCATGGGGTGTGCCCGCGCACGTGCCGTCTGGCCGACTGAAAGCCAGCTTCAATGGACCGGACCCTCACAAGTTTCATCGCGGCGCTCAGAAACGCCGACGTGCGCGTCTCCACCGCGGAGACCCTCGATGCGCTGAGCGCCGTGGAACTGGTTGGCTACGGTGACCGCGAGCTATTGAAGAACACCCTGTCGCTGATGTTGCCGAAGACCGTCGACGAGAAAGACGCCTTCGAGGTCACCTTTGACCGTTTCTTCATGTTCGAGGACGTCGACGGCTCGACGGATGCGGGGGATGCGGGCACCGGGGAGGACGGGCAGGGCGATGGCGATGGCGGCGCGGAGGGTGGTGAAGGAGGTGCCGGCACCGGCGCCGGCAACCGGAAGTCCAAGGGCAGGTTCCGTGCCGCCGCCACCGAAGACCAAGAGGATGAATCCCTGGGGCCGGGTGAAATGGCCTCGCCGCGCTCGGAGCTCGGGAGACTCCTGATGCTGGACAGCCGCATCGAACTGACGGTGCGGATGGCGGACGCGGCCAGGGCGGTCAACCTCGAACAGATCCAGGTATTCACTCAGAAGGGCCTGTACACGCGCAGGATCATGGACGAGATGGGACTCCCCGACCTGCAGCGCGAGATCAACGAACTGAGATTCAGCGGCGCCCCGCCGGAACGCCGCCTGTCGCAGGAACTGCAAAAGCGGCGCGAGCGTCTGCGCGAGCAGGTGCGCGACTACGTCGAGCGGCAGTTCCTGCTGCATGCGGACGCCTCGGGGCGGCGGCTGCGCGAGCAACTCCTGCGCAAGGTGAAGCTCAGCAACGTCGAACACCGCAATTTCCGCCTGATCCAGGAAGTCGTTCTCAAGATGGCGAAGAAGCTTGTGGCCCTGCATTCCCGGCGCAAGAAGGTGTTCAGGCGCGGCCAGTTGCATGTGCCGCGCACGCTGCGCCGGAACATGGCCTATGACGGCAATATCTTCGACCTTCACTGGAAGTCGGTGAAGATCGACCGCCCCAAGGTGTTCGCCATCTGCGATGTCAGCGGATCGGTGGCGAACTATGCGCGCTTCATGCTGATGTTTCTCTACAGCCTCGAGGAGGTCATGCCGAGGGTGCGTGCGTTCGCCTTTTCGTCCGATCTGGCCGAAGTGACCGAGCTGTTCGAACGCAACGGCATCGAAGACGCCATCGCCAAGACGCTTCGAGACTACGGCGGCGGCTCGACGGACTACGGCCAGGCCTTCGAAGACTTCAGGCACAAGTGTCTCGACGACGTCGACAACCGCACCACGATCATCATCCTGGGCGATGCGCGAAACAACTACGGCGAACCACGCGCAGAGATACTGAAGGAAATGTATGATCGGGCGAAGCGAGTCCTCTGGCTGAATCCCGAACCGAGGGCGACGTGGAACGTCGGCGACGCGGAAATGCGCCGGTACGTCGCTTATGTCCACCAGGCGGAAGAGTGCAATTCTCTGCTGCATCTCGAACGCATCGTGGGGAACCTGCTCAGGACTGTGCAGTAGGGGGGCATGATTTTCATCAATTCGTCGGGCAGTCCGCGCGCGGGGAAGCGGTTCGTCTCCGGCGCCCTGGGCGCCGCCGGCGCCGGTCCGGAGGCACCGGGGTCGCGCAAGGGCATTGCGTGGTTGGGGGAGGGCAGCCAGCTTTTCATTCTCTCGGTGCTCGGCATCGGCGCTTTCGTCCTGCTCATGATGCTGCTCTCGTTTGTGTGGGAATTTTTCGGCGGTGGCGGCGCCGGGGAAGCTGTCGATCCGGCGACGGGGACCATTACGCTCGCGTTGTCCACCGAACCGCCGCAGCTCGACAGCACCCGTGCCACGGACATGGTGAGCGGGCAGATACTCGGCCACGTCATGGAAGGGCTCGTGCGGTACGACGAGTTCAACCGCATCGTCCCCGGCGTCGCCGAGCGCTGGGAAATCGGCGCTTCCGAGGCCGTCTTCCACTTGCGCGACGACAGCCGCTGGAGCGACGGCACACCGGTAACCGCCCACGATTTCGTGTTCGCGTGGCGCAAGGCGCTGGAACCGGCGACGGCATCCCAGTACGCCTTCATACTCTATCCCATCAAGAATGCCCGGGCGATCAACAACGACGAACTGCCGGTCACGGCCCTCGGCGCGACGGCCGTCGACGACCTGACCCTCGAAGTGCGGCTGGAGCGCCCGATCGGCTACTTCGACAAGCTCGTCGCATTTCCCACCTACTATCCGATCAAGCAGGCGTTCTACGAAGGTCGCGACGGACGCTACGGCGCCGACGCCGCGGACCTCCTCTACAACGGTCCTTTCGTCATCGAGAAATGGATGCACGGCGCGCAACTCCGGATGTCGCGCAACTCGGAGTACTGGGATCGAGGGCGGATTCGCCTCAACACCATCGACTACGCTTACATCACGCCCGACGTCAATGCGACGCTGAACCTGTACAAGGATGGCAAGGTCGCCATCGCTGGCCTCGATGCGGAAACGCTGCACGACGCGCTGGAGCAGCGCTGGAAACTGGAGCGGTTCAACGACGGTTCGGTGTTTTTCATCGAATTCAACCATCGCCCGTCCCGGCTGACGAGCAACAGGAACCTGCGCAAGGCGATCCAGTTCGTCGTCGATCCGGCGGAGTTGGTGTACAAGGTCATCAAGCTTCCCGGCAACACGCCGGGCGAGTCGCTGTTCCCGGTGTGGCTCAAGGGTGTCAACGGGTACTTTCGGCAGGAATACCCAGCCCCCGAACACCGCGTCGACATTGCCCAGGGGAACGATTACCTGGAGCGCGCCAAGCGGGAATTCGGCCTCGATCCACTGCCGCCCCTCATCTTGCTGAGCGGAGACAGTCCGGCGCAGGCCAAGGAATCGGAGTACTTCCAGGAGGTGTTCGCCTCCCGGCTCGGGATCGAGGTGAAGATCGACCGGCAGATATTCAAGCAGCGCCTGGCGAAGATGACGGCGGGAGATTTCGACATGGTGCTGGCCGGTTGGGGACCGGACTATGCCGACCCGCTGACGTTCGGTGACCTGTTCGCCTCTTGGAACAAGAACAATCGCGGCGTGTACGCGAATCCGAAGCTCGACGCGTGGGTGGAAGTCGCCCAGAGTTCCCTCGTACCCGAGGAGCGCATGCAGGCTTTCGATGAGATCCAGAAAATCATCTACGACGACGCGGTCATCCTGCCGAACTACGAACGCGGCTCGGTCTTCGTTCGCAATCCGCGTCTCAAGGGCGTAGTACGGCGCGCGGTGGGTACCGACCCCGATTACACCAACGCCTACATCGTCGACGGCTGAGCCGCACGCCGTGATTCTATACACCATCAAGCGCCTGATCCAGGGAGTCGTGACCGTGTGGTTCATTGCCACCGCGACCTTCATGGCCATGCACAGCGTGCCGGGCGACCCCCTCATGGACGACAAGGCTGTATCCGAGGCGGTCCGCAAAAACCTGGTGGACCACTACGGGCTCGACAAGCCCATTCACGAGCAGTACTACATCTTTATCAAAGAAATGGTGCGCGGGGACTTTGGCATCTCCTTCGCCCAGGAGAATCGCCGGGTCAACGATATCATCCGCGAACACTTTCCGATCTCGGCCACGCTCGGCATCCTTGCCATCGTTTTCGCCGGACTCGGCGGCATCCTGTTCGGTGCGCTTACCGCGCGTTACCGGAACCGGATGCCGGACATCGTGATCATGTTCCTGGTCATTCTGGGCATCTCCGTGCCGAGCTTCGTGTTCGCCGCGCTTGGCCAGTTCGCACTGGTCAAGCTGAACGCTTTCTTCGGCACTTCGATATTGCCCGTCGCGGGGTGGGGGACGCTCTCGCACATGATCGCGCCGTCGCTGGTGCTGGGCCTCGGGACCATGGCGTTCCTGACACGGCTCATGCGCTCATCCATGCTCGAGATCGTCAGTTCGGACTACGTGAGAACGGCCCGGTCCAAGGGCTTGCCGACGACGAGGATATTTCTGCGGCATGAACTGAGGAACGCGATACTTCCCGTCGTCACGGTGCTTGGACCGTCCATCGCGGCGATCACGACCGGTGGTTTCGTGGTCGAACTGGTGTTCGCGATACCGGGCCTCGGCCAATATTTCGTGCAAGCCGTGCAGCAACTCGACTACACGGTGATCATGGGAACGACGGTCTTCTACGGCGCCTTTCTGGTCTTCATGGTGATCGTCGTCGACCTGCTCTACGGACTGATCGACCCGAGGGTGAGGCTCGAATGAACACCGCGCTCTCCTTCGCGCCTGTTGTCGCCGATCGGGACGTCGAGGTCATTTCGCGTCCCTCGCTGTCGTACTGGCGCGATGCCTGGATCCGGCTCAAGGCGAACCGTCGCGCGCTCGTGTCGCTCCACATCATCATCATGCTCGGGATGTTCACGGTCGTCGGTCCCTTTTTCGCGCCTGATCCCTCGGCGCAGGACCTGGACCAGATTTCGGTGCCACCGGGTGCCGACCGCACTGCGACCATCGTCGCGCCCTATGCGCCCTGGTCCGGTGTCACGGTAGCCACTCCGGGAGGCCAGGGTTCCCTCGAGGCCCCGGTATCGGTGTCCCTCGCAGGGGAGGCGACGACGCAGGCCGTGCGCATATTCTGGGACCCGGTGCCCGGCGCGAAAGGCTATCGGATCTATCGCAACATCGCCCACCCTGCGCCGGACGACGCCCTGGGAATGCCCCTTGCCGATGTGCTGGTGCCGTCGCGGGTCAGCTTCGAGGATCGACTGGACATCCGGCCGCAGGAGTATTTCTACTCGGTCGTGCCGCTCGACAGGAACGGTCGGGAGGCGCCGGTATACGCGACCCTAGGCGTGAGCGCCACGCGCGTCATCACCGCCGCCGAGGCGGTGGAGCGCGGACTCGCGGGCTCGAGTGCGGATCTCGCCATCGGTGATCAGGTCAAGCTCAAGATGCATGTCCTGGGCACGGACTATCTCGGTCGCGACATGCTGTCGCGGCTGATGCACGGTGCGCAGGTGTCCCTCTTCATCGGCATCGTCGCGCCGTTCCTGTTCGTGATTGTCGGCATCCTCTACGGTAGCGCCGCGGGTTTCGCCGGCGGGCGCGTCGACCAGGTGCTCATGCGTTTCGCCGACTTCGTTGTGGCGTTGCCGTTCCTGTTGTTCATGATCCTGTTTCGAATACTGTTCAAGATCGAAGGCGGCGACAGCGGGATTGCGCCCATGCTGATAGCCATGGTGATCCTGAGCTGGCCGGCGGCGGCCCGTCTCGTGCGCGGACAGATCCTGCAGATCCGCGAGGAGGGATATATCAGCGCTTCCCGCCTGCTGGGTGCCAAGACCCCTTACCTCGTGCTGCGACACATGATTCCCAACACCATGGGGGTGATCCTCGTCACCATCACCTTCGCGGTGCCGAGCGCCATCTTCACCGAGGCGTTCCTGTCGTTCATCGGCATGGGAGTCGCGCCGCCCACGCCGTCCTGGGGAAGCATGTGCAACGAAGGGATCAAGACCATGTTGACGCATCCCCACGAACTGATCTTCCCCGCGCTTCTCATCAGCATCACGGTGCTGGCGTTCAACCTGCTCGGCGACGGGTTGCGCGATGCGCTGGACGCGCGCATGAGGTCGTAGGAGTGAATACGATGACGGACCAGATCGCCCCGACACTGCTGGAAGTGCAGGATCTCGAAGTCGAGTTCGATACGTACGGGGGCACGGTGCACGCCGTTCGCGGCGTTTCGTTCGACGTGCATGCCGGCAAGACCCTCGCCATCGTGGGCGAGTCCGGCTGCGGCAAGTCGGTCACCGTGCAGAGCATCATGGGACTGATCCCGTCTCCGCCCGGACGAATCGTGGGGGGCACGGCGAAGCTGCGCGGACGCGAAATCGTGGACGGCGAAACCATCGACGGCGACATCGTGCGAGGTTCCGAAATCGGCATGATCTTCCAGGACCCGATGACCTCCCTCAATCCCACCATGACCATCGGCGATCAGATCGCCGAGACGCTGCAGGTGCACCGGGGATTCAGCCACGGGCAGGCCCTCGCGCGTGCGGCGGAGTTGCTCGAAATGACCCGCATCAACGAGCCTCGAAGACGGGCGCGACAGTACCCGTTCGAGTTCTCCGGAGGCATGCTGCAGCGGTCCATGATCGCGATGGCGATCGCCTGCGGTCCCTCCATCCTCATCGCCGACGAACCCACCACGGCCCTCGACGTCACGATACAGTCGCAGATCCTCGATCTGCTGCGCGACCTCCAGCAGCAGAACAACATGGCGATCATCCTCATCACCCACGATCTCGGCGTGGTGGCGCGCATGGCGGACGAAGTGGCGGTCATGTACGCGGGCGAATTCCTGGAAACGGGGACGGCGGACGACATCTTCTACAGCTCCGCGCATCCCTACACCGTGGGACTCAAGGCAGCGATGCCGACCAACCGCGACGAGTCCGAGCAGGACTTGATGCCCATCGAAGGGTCGCCGCCGGACCTGTTCGCGCCGCCCCCCGGATGCGCCTATTTCGCCCGTTGCCCCCGCGCCATGGGGGCATGCCAGAACGACCCGCCGCCGGCGTTCCAGGTCGGTTCGGGACACGCGACACGCTGCTGGCTGCATCATGCGGACTGCCCGCGCCGGATCGAGGATTTGCACTATGCCGCGCCGCTCGAGGGCAGGGACGCATGACGCCGCTCATAGAAGCCGAGGGCCTGACCAAGCACTTCGATCTCGGTCGACACCAGACGGTGCATGCGGTGGACGATGTCAGCCTGCACGTCGATCAGCGCGAGATCGTCGGGCTGGTCGGCGAGAGCGGATCGGGGAAGTCCACCTTCGGCAAGACCATGCTGGGCCTGCTCGACAAGACGGCGGGGCAGGTGAAGTTCCAGGGAGAGACGCTTCCGCAGAGCTATGCGCCAGGGGACTTCCAGCGTCACGCCCAGACCATGCAGATGATATTTCAGGATCCGTACTCGTCCCTGAATCCCCGCATGACGGTGGGCGAGATAGTCGGCGAAGGCCTGCGACTGCATACCCGCCTTTCGGGCGGGGAGGTGCGGGACAGCGTCGCCGAGTGGCTCGAACGCGTCGGACTCAACGCGGCGCACATGTCTCGATATCCGCACGAGTTCTCCGGCGGGCAGCGCCAGCGCATCGGCATCGCGCGGGCGCTGATCATGAAACCGGAGTTCGTGGTCTGCGACGAGCCGATCTCGGCGCTGGACGTGTCGGTGCAGGCCCAGGTGGTGAACCTGCTCGGCGAACTGAAGGAGTCGATGGGGCTGACGATGCTGTTCATCGCCCACGACCTTTCCATGGTGCGCTACGTGTCCGACAGGATGGCCGTGATGTACCTGGGTTCGCTCATCGAACTCGGGCAGTCGAACGACGTCTTCTTCCATCCGAAGCATCCGTATACGGAGATGCTGGTCGGTTCCAACCCCGAGCCCGACCCCGCCACGGAGCGCGCTCGCGGACGCACGGCGGTACGAGGCGAGATTCCGTCGCCGGTCAACATTCAGCCCGGCTGCCGTTTCGCCAACCGCTGTCCAAAGGTGATGGACGTGTGCCGCGGAACCACCCCCGAACTGAAGAACGTCCCGGACCCGGAGGGGCGGGAGCCGGATCGCCTGATCGCGTGCCACCTGTACTGAGGCCACGGTTGGGTGCCAGATCCTCGTCTGGCGATTCTTGGGCGACACAACGATTGGATCTGCTCCAATCGGTTGTTTGCAACGCATTCGACCAACCATTCTGCGCATGATGGTCGAAAAACGGACCTCGTCACTGGCTCTGGACGAGGCCAACGGCGCAAAGCTCTGGGATGCGAGCCAGGCCCTGGTCGAACGGCATGCGACGACTGCCGGCGACGCGCTCGAGGATGGCTGAGTCCGGACCGTCCCCGAATGGAGAGCGCATTTCGCAAGGTTTTGTTGCATACGGCTCGTCTCTTTGTACCCAAACCGAGAGCCGGGAAGGTCGATATGCTAGGCAGATCGGTCATCGTTACAGGCGCATCTCGGGGTTCCATCGGCTGCGAGACGGCGAAAGTGCTGGCGAGTTGGGGTGGGAACGTTGCCGTCACTTGCCCGGATGACAGCGATGCGCTGCAGGCAGCGCTACGCCGGCATATGCGCAGGATCCGCGTCGACCCGGAAAGGGTGTCGGCCCGCAGGATGGACCTTTGCGATACGCGAAGAGTGGCCGAGTTCGCGACGTGGTACGTGGAACGGAACAACGGCAAGCTCCACGTGCTGATCAACAACGCTGGCAGCCACCTCGATCTCCTCGCTCGCCACAAGAAACCCCTGCTGTCAGCGGACGGGTTCGAGATCCGACGCGCTCAAGGGTTTGTTGACGCTGCTGCTGATCATCTCGTTCGCGCCCATTGTCAGGCAGGTCTTCAACGATGTCGGCGCAGCGTTGAAACGGCACGCGGAAGCCCGTTACGCCGAGGCGTACGGCGACGGGACGCCTTCCGGTCTGGTCTTGAAACGCCGGTGCAGCCACAGGTACTGGTCGGGATGCTTGCGAATCTCTCCTTCGATCAGTTGGTTGAGACGGGTTGCATCGGCTTCGTGGTCCCCTGTGGGGTAGTTCTCGATACGTTGCAGGTAGAGTGACCAGGTGCCTTTCTCGGGGTCTCGAAAGTGGCTGAAGAGGATCGGACGCGCGCCGGTCAACCGGACCAGCCGGGAGGTGGCGATGGTTGCTGCCGTCTGGCCAAAGAACGGCGCGAACACCGAGTGCCTGATCCCGTAGTCCTGGTCCGGCGCGTACCACAGGAGCCGGCGGTCGCGCAGACTCCGGATCGCGCGGCGAATGTCGTTGCGTTCGATGATGCGGCCGCAGAACCTTTTGCGTCCCTGGAGCATCAGGCGTTCTATGGCCGGATTCTTGTTGAGGCGGTACACGGCGTCGAGATCCACCTTTGTCGACAACAGTGCCGCCCCGAGGTCCAGGGTGAGATAGTGCCCGCCGATGAGCAGCACGCCGCGGCCGTCGGCCTGCGCTTCCCGCAAGGCTTCCAATCCATGTATCTCCGTGCGCCGCGCGAGGATTTCGATGGGGCGGGACCAGCAATAGGCCATTTCCATCGCGAGCATGCCGACGGACAGGAACGTTCGCCGCACGAGGTCCGCGCGCTCGTTCTCGTCGAGATCGGGGAAGCAGAGACGGATATTCGTCTCGGCGATTCGCCGCCGCCGCTCGGCAACCCGGTAGCCGACATGGCCGATGCCGCGCCCGAGCCCGAGCCACCAGCGCACGGGCAGCCGGCACGCCAGCCGGGCAACGCCAATCAGCGCCAGGTACGGCCAGTGCTTGGGGGATCCGCTGAGCTTGCCCATGCGGCGAACTGTATCCAACTTCGCCCGCTTGAGTAGCGGTTTTTGTTCTCTTTCTGAACGGGGACAGGTGGTGAAGATACGCTGGGTCCCGCAAGGTGGGCATGGATTTTACCCGGAGGGGGCAATAGCATCCGCCGCATGAGTAGGGAGCTTCCCCTCGCCGCATCCTCCCGCATCGTCGTTGTGGGCGATGTCATGGTGGACCGGTACTGGTATGGCGACGCGCACCGCATTTCCCAGGAAGCGCCGGTGCCCGTGATCGATATCTCCCTCGCCGAAGACCGTCCGGGCGGGGCCGCCAACGTGGCATTGAACGTCGTCGCGATGGGTGCGGATTGCACGCTCGTCTCGGCGGTTGGAAGCGACGAGGCCGCGGCGTCGATGCGCGCCAAACTGGAAGGCGCGGGTGTCGTCTGCGACTTTATCGAGGTGCCTGACTGGGAGACCACGCTGAAGCTGCGCGTTCTCGGCCAGCGCCAACAACTCATTCGGCTCGACTTCGAGCGCCCGCCGCCCGCGCCGGTCGCCGCGCGCATACTCGAGTCGTTGGATCGGCACATGGCCGATGCCGATGCGCTCATCATCGAGGACTACGACAAGGGCGTTGTCGACGTTCCGGAAGAGATCGTCGCGGCGGCGAAAAAGGCTGGCATGGCCGTCGTCGTCGATCCCAAGCTCAAGGACCTGACACGTTACGAGGGAGCGGACATCATCAAGCCGAATCGAAGCGAATTTGAACACGCGGTTGGTGAGTGGCGAGATGAAGAAGATCTGGCGCGTCGGGGGACGGAACTACTGGATGACATCAACGGTGGTGCGCTGGTCGTCACCCTCGGCGGCGATGGGCTTGCTGTCATCGAACGGGACGGAGCCAGCCATCGCATACGGGCGGGCAACGTCGAGATCTATGACGTGACGGGCGCGGGTGACACTGTCGCGGCCGGCCTCGGCGTCGCCGCGAGCCTTGGCTGGAGTGTGGTCGATGGCGCCCGCATGGCCAATCTCGCCGCGGGGCTGGTTTGTGAACGGATTGGCACTGCAGCGGCGACCGCCGAGGAAATCAACAGATCCATTGCGAGGCAGCCAACCGTCGAACACGGGGTGCTTGAACGCGACGCGCTCATCGCCGCTGTCGCCGCGGCGCGCGGTCGGGGCGACAAGATTGTCTTTACAAACGGTTGCTTCGACATCCTGCACGCGGGTCATGTGGGCTACCTCGCGCAGGCGCGCGGCCTCGGCGACCGTCTCGTGGTGGCGGTCAACGACGACGCGTCCGCAGCCAGGCTCAAGGGCGACGGCCGCCCGGTGAACGGCCTGGAAAGTCGCATGCGCGTGCTGGATGGCCTGGCTTGCGTAGATTGGGTGACGTCTTTCTCGGAGGACACGCCAGAGGCGTTGTTGGCGGCTTTGCGACCCGAAGTGCTTGCGAAGGGGGGCGACTACGCCGAGAGCGAGGTCGTCGGCGGAGACTACGTCCGGGGTTACGGCGGCGCCGTCAGGGTCCTGGGTCTCTTCGAGGACTCCTCGACAACCTCCATCATTGATCGAATCAAGTCTGATAGAAATAGCCCTCCTCCCTGAAGTCCCCAGGCGCCATCCCGGATAGTAGGGGAGCGCCAAAGTCGCGGAGCGCACTGTAGACGGCATCCGCGTTGGATGTGTCGGTGCTGACCAGAAGATTCAGGTCGTTTGTGAAGCGTGGCTCGGCGTGCTGGACCACGGCGTATCCGCCGATCACCATGTACCTAACGCGCTTGGCGTTGAAAAGACTCAACAGATCGCCGAAGCACGCGCGAGGGGAAGGGACGATGCGCGACCGGGCATGGTCGCGAAGACCCGCGGTGACAGGTGCCTGACCGCGCGTGAACGCCTGACCGCGCTGTTCGACGCGTCGAGTTTCGTCGAGTACGGCGCCTTGGCGGGGGCGACGACGCGCCCGGAGGATGAGGCATACGCAGACGGTCTGATCGCCGGCGTGGGTCTGATCTTCGGCCAGCCAGTCTGCGGCGCCAGCTACGATGAGAGCGTGCTCGGCGGTTCCCAGAGCGACCGGAATCGGCGCAAGATGGCGAAACTGCTGTATCTCGCCGTGGAGCATCGCTGGCCGTTCGTCTGCTTTGTCAATGGCGCCGGCGCGAGGACCGACGATCCGCGCCCGGGTCCCCCGATCGCGATTTCGCCACGCGGCCGTTTCGAACTCTACGACGGCCTGGCGGAACTCAACGGCTGGGCACCGACGGTCGCGGTCGCGAGCGGCAAGTCCGTCGATGGCCACTTGGGCATCGCCATGCTTTCTGATCTTGTTATCGCGACGACATCTGCGGAATTCGGGACCCAGGAAGGAAACTTTCGTTCAGCCAGCGACTACGCGAAAGGCGGTCATGTGGATGTATTGGTCGATGACGAGCATCAAGCCATCGATACCGCGAGACGATACCTCGGCTTCTACCTCGTCGATCACGTCGACGGGGAACCCGCCGCCGATGCGGCAGCGATCGCGGACTTGATTCCCGAGAACCGCAGGCGACCCTATGACATGCGCAAGGTGATCGCCGCGTTCGCCGACGCCGACAGCGTGCTGGAGATCGGCGCGGACTGGGGCCGGTCCATGCTCACCGCGCTGGCGCGTCTCGACGGCCGAGCCATCGCCATCTATGCGAACCAGCCGCGGTCGCCGCTGGCGGGGGCCATCGATGCAGCCGCGGCTGACAAGGCGTCGCGGTTCATCGGGCTTTGCGACGCCTACGAATACCCCATCGTGAGTTTTGTGGACAATCCCGGTTTCATGGTCGGCCCGCAGGCGGAACGGGAAGGCATCGCTCGTCACCATGCGCGACCGCTCGCGGCTCTGCACCATCGCACCGTGCCCGTGTGCTCGGTGCAGACTCGGTGCAGATAAGGAAGGCCTACGGACTCGGTCCATACGCGATGTCGGGTTGGGGCTCGGCGCGGAGAATGCCAGACATGCGGTTGGCGTGGCCGTCGGTGGAATCGGGCGGCATGTCCCTGGAGGGCGCGGCATACCTGGTGAAGCGCAAGGAGATCCTGTCGGCAGAGACGCCGGAGGAGGCGTTGGCGATTCGCGACGCGGCGTCCGGTCTGCGCGCGGGGCGAAGCTACCAGTTCGACGACATCGTGGAACCGGCCGACACGCGGGCGACGATCAGCGCCCTGCTCCAGCGCGTGCCGCGACAGCGTGCGCCCATCAAGAAGCACGCCATCGATGCGGCAAAGCGCTATCTCGCGTACTACGACAACGATCTCGAGGAAGGGCAGCCGCCGGATGTCGACCTGGATGCGCTGGCGCCGGAAGCGGACGGCGCCTATGACATGCGAGACATTGTTGCGGGAATCTGCGACGCGGACAGCGTGTTCGAACTGCGTCCGCGGTTCGCGGAGTCCTTGCTCACATGCCTCGCCCGCATCGGCGGCAGAACCGTCGGCGTGTTGGCGAACCGGCCGCTTGTCCGCGGCGGCGCCACCGACCACGGCGCGGCCAGCAAGATCGCCCGCTTCGTGGAACTCTGCAATGCGTACGAATATCCCATGCTGGCCCTGGTCGATTCACCGGGGTGCATCGCGGACTGGGGCATCAAGGGACAGGACAGGACCGTCGAGCCGGGCCTGACACGCTGGCATGCGCGTCCCATGATCGCCCACCAGCAACGCACGGTGCCCCTGCTCAGCGTGCGGGTAAGGCGAGGGCGGGGCTTGAGCGACGCCCTGATGACCGGTGTATCGACCACCCGCGGCGTGCCGGCATTGCGCCTCGCATGGCCGGGCGTCGAGATTGGCCACCGTGATGGCTTTTCCGCAGTCGTCGACCATGATGCATTCGATGATGTGATCACACCCGGCGAGACGCGCGCGCGGCTGGTCCGTGTGCTGAGTCTGCTCGGGAAACGGCAGCACCGATCAGAGAATAAAGCACAGTATCGACACCTGGTAGCTCTGGGACAGCAATTCAGTGCCGCAAGAGCGTCGCTCCTGTTTTGCGTGTCTTGCTCCCGACCACGCCGCCCACCTGTAACCCGTCGTTCCTGCCGCCAACGCGGCACGTCCGACAGGCTGCTACCCCATCCATCCCCGCGCTTCCCGTACCGCTTCCTCGATGTCCTCCGCCAGGTCTGTCCCATGTTCGGGGCGCTGGTATCGCCAGGCGAGATGCACGAGCGAGCGCACGAGCAGAAACATCGGCAGCATGGCGACCACGAAGTCCGCCAGGGGACGCACCTCGCGATAACCGTCGACCAGGGCAGCCTGGATATCGCCGAACCGGTCCTCTCCGTAGTGGCGGTGTAGGGCGACGGCAAGTTCGTAGTGGTGCCAGCCGAAACCGGCATCGTCGAAGTCGATGACATGCAGGCCCCGCTCGCCGACGACCAGGTTGTGGGTATGCAGATCAGCATGTATCAGGCTGAATGTCCGGGATTCGCGCCCCAGGTGAGATAACTCTTCGGCGATCGCTCGACGGGCGCTTGCAATCACCTCCCGTTGTGCCTTGTCCATCTGCGGGAGATTCCAGAAGCGACCCCAGAACGCGTTGTCTTCCAGCAGACCCTCGAGGTCGAGCCGATGCCGGCGGAACCCGTCTGGCACGGTCCATTGGGAGGACTGGTTGTGAATGGCTGCCGCGATACGGCCGACGGCGCGGAAATGCCGGGCGAAATCGCTCGGATTCCGGCGAATGGCGTTGTGCAGGAGTTCGCCGTCCACCCACTCCAGCATGCCGATGTGCCGCTCGCCTTCCTCGAACGGAAGCGTGAGGTATTCGTGGCCCTCGCGGGTCCGCGCCGGCACCGGCACGTCTACTCCGGCCTTCAACAGTGCATCCGTCCACACATGCTCGGATTCGAGTTCCGCGAGCGTGTGGTATCCGGGGCGGTGGATTCTGAGCACGTACCGCCGCTCCGGCGTGTCGACACGGAATGACGCGTTCTCGCTAACGCCGATTGGCCGAACACGGGGGTCTTTCAACTCCCATGCAGTCAGGGCTTTCAGCGCAAGGGCGTGAAGCTCCGGGCTGACTTCAGCCATGTCAAGCAGTTCGCGCTCCTCCAGTTCGTCGAGGACAGCCATACCGACGGTAGCCTGCAGTGGAGACGAAGCGAAAGTATTGAAATAGCCGGTCTGCTCGCGGAACGCATCGACCAGCCCCGGGCGCGCGACGACGCCGGCGAGTGGCAGGCCGGCTCCCATGGGCTTGCCCATGGTCACGATGTCTGGAACGAAACCAGAAGTCTGGTAGCCCCACTATCTGCCGCTGCGGCAGAACCCCGCCTGGACCTCGTCGGCGATGAACACGCCGCCGGCTTCGCGCACGATCTCGGCGGCCCGGGGCATGAATCCGCCGGGGATGTCGGGCAGTCCTTCGTTGACAAGCAGGGAACAGACGAACATTCCCGCAAACGGCATGTCGTGTCTGCGAAAGTCGGCGATAGCCTCGCGCACCCGCCCGAGGTACAACTCGGTGAGTTCGGCCTCCGAGACGGAGGGATCGAGAGGGCGATACAGTTGCGGGTAGGGGATCGCGCGGATCTCCGGGTTGCCCTCCCGGTCGCGTCGCGCATCTGACATGCGCCGGACCTCGGTGCTGTTGCCGTGGTTGTACAGGTCCATGTACTGCTTGCCGGATGCGTCGTACAGCCAGATGCCCTCGCCCCGGACGATGTGCACGGGTTCCGAGTAGAACAGCGGCATCCGCTGGCCGAGCAGGCGCTCGCGGCGTTGGAGGAGGGCGCGCGTGGTCATGGGTGTCGGCGGTGACGTTGGGTGGATCGCGGTTGGAGTAGCGTCGTTGGCGCTGGTCGCATACGTTGACGGTGTCAGCACCTGCGCCGGCGTCGTGCTCCATATGACCGGCGGCGCGACGGCGGCGCGACGGCGGCGTGACGGTGCGGGCGGCGGACTCGGCCGGAGGCGGCACGAACTGGACTACTCGTTGTAGAGCGGTTCGAACCCGAATAGCCAGGGCGTGTCAGTGTCAACCGACACCTGCACCGCGCGGACCTCCGACGCTCCGAACACCTCCAGTCGCGTAATGTTCGCGTACCGTGGCAGCTCGAGCTCACCCTGTGATTCGATGAACGGACGGTCGACGATGAACTCGTGATAGTCGCCGTGGACCAGCAACACCGGCCCGCCATAGCGCTCCGACGCGATCTGGATTTCGCGCACGATGATGCCGTGAGGTCCGCGGAATGATTCCTGGGCCGAATCCCCCCGAAACATCTCCGCGTGCACGGCGATCACGACGCCCTTGTAGGCGTTGTCGCGCGCGATGCGAAAGCTGTCCCGCAGCCATGCGACGTTCGCCGCATTGCGTTCCTGCGCTTCCAGGAGCGCCTTGCTGTCGTCATACCGGTAGCCGTTGCCGGAACCCGTCACGTTCATCGTGAAGAACAGAACGCCGTGTTCTTGCCAGCGGACGTTTTCCGTATACGTCGCATAGGGCGAGATGCGGCCCTGGGAGATCAGGGGCATGGGTTTTGCTCCCAGGCTCGCCGGCTCCGAAAAGAACGCTTCGCGCAGACGCGCCAGTCGTTCCGCGGGGTCGAATGCGCCGGCCAGCCGGTAGTGGCAATCGGTCCACTCGTTATCGCCCGGGACATACACGAGCGAATGGTCGAAACGCCTGAACGTCTCCGCAACTTCCTCGATTTCGGCATTTCCGCAGTGATTCAGGCCCCACACGTCACCCACGTGGATGGTGAACGCGGGTTCTGACCGGTTGATGGTCTCGATGAGAGCCTCGTAGATCGGCTGGTCTCGCGCCGCGTCGTAGGCGGTATCTCCCAGGGCGACGAACGTGAAACGTTCCGCCTGGGACGATGCGGCGCAGAGCAGGCAGATTGCGAGGGTCAAAATTCGTGGCATGCGCGATCCCCGCTAGTCGAAAGAAACCGAATAGAGGGCATTGGCCGCACCCTTGTCGAAACCGTCGCTCGCCCGACCGTCCAGGCCGTGGAAGACCAGCCACTCTTCTTCGCGCTCCACGACCACCACGCGCACAACGGCCGTCAAGCGTTCTCCTGCGGGCAATACCCAATGGAACTCGACCTCATAGGCGGGCGAGCCGTCCAGCTCGATGTTCTTTTCCGAGACGATGCTTCCTTCCCATTCCTGGGATGCCGCCTCTCGGGCGACGGCGACGAGGTCCTTTTCAGGGTCACGAGATCGGGCATAGACAGTGACCCTTGAATCGTAAGAGTTGAAGTCGTAGAAGACTCGCTGCCCCTGTGAGTTGGAACGGCTCGACCAGTGGTACGGATAACGGAACGTGAAGCCTCGGGCCTCGTCGCGATAGGTTTCCCATTGGACATCCTGAAACTCGGCCAGCGGATCGTCCGCGCAGAGCGATCGCGCGAATGCCAACGCCCCGACACACAGCCAAAGCTTCATCTCACCCCTCCAGCAGAAGGCGCGGAATGATGGGGGGTCCGTCCAGGGGATGTCAAAGGAGGCCGCGTGGCCGGCGTTGCGATGCTCTCAAAGCCGCGCGCTTGACGACATCCATGCATAAGACAGAGCATGGAACCCTGGTGCATTCTGCAAGGCGAGCCCATGGCCAGTGGCGCAATCGACAAGGCCCACGACGTTCCCGACGACGCATTGCAGGCCATTGACTACTGCTATGAACAGGGCTGGACGGACGGCCTCCCGGTGGTGCCGCCGGAAGCGAACCGTGTCGACGCCATGCTGGCGATGGAAGGCAGGCCCCCGGAAACCGTCCTCGCGCGTCATCCGGCGACCGGGCTCGAACTGACCATCCATGCGGCGGCGGTCAATGCGGTGATGGCCGGCTGCCTGCCCGAGTACTTTCCGGTCATCGTGGCGGCCTTCGAGGCGATGGACCGCGAACCGTTCAACTTCCACGCCAGCTCCGTGAGCACGGGCGGGTCGGGACACCTGCTCATCGTCAGCGGACCCGTCGTCGACGACATCGGCATGAACGCGGGCGCGAACCTCTTCGGCCCGGGCAATCGCGCCAACGCCACCATCGGCCGCGCGGTCCGGCTGACGCTCCTGAATGTCTTCCGAACGGTGCCCGGCGTGGCCGACAAGTCGACCCAGGGGAATCCCGGAAAATACAGCTTCTGCGTCGCCGAGCGGACGGACAGGAACCCGTGGTCGCCGCTGTGCGAAGAACTCGGCTATCCCGAAGGCGTCAGTTCGGTGACGGTCTTCGCGGGCGCCGGGTTCCTGAACGTGGAAAACCACGGCGGCAACACGCCGGAGGCCATTCTGGAAACGATGGCGGACGCCATGGCGAACTACGGCTGCGTCACCACGGGACAGAGCGTGGTGGTGATTTGTCCGGAACACGTCGAGATCATCGCTCGCGCCGGCTGGACCAAGGCGATGGTGAAGGAGTATCTCTTCGATCACGCGAGGCGACCCAGGGAGGGCATGGAGCGTATCGGCAAGTTCGTCCTGCGCGAATACGAGCGCCAGGGCAGGCAGGACTTTCACCGGGGGCTGAATCCTGACGACATTCTCGTCACCGTGGGCGGGGGCGACGCGGGCGGTCATTCGGCGTTCATCCCGTCCTGGAGCCGGGGCAGGGGCTCCGTCATGCAAAGCCAGCCGATCGGGGTGTGCATCGACTGCTGACCGTTTCGTCGATGTCATTTCTTCACCGGAGATGGCCGAATCGGGTGCGCATCGCAGGGCCGGCCTGGCGGGGCAACTGCTGATCGCGACCACCGCCCAGGCGTAGCCGGGAGCGGGAATTCACGCATCGACGGGTTTGTCGACAATCTCCCCCGGGCGCCGGGTCATCCCATGAGGATGCCGACCGCCTGCTCGGACGCGAACGCAGCTCTTTGCTTCAGCTCGCTCGCGGTGCAACTGCCCAACGGGTGATCGACCATCACGAAGGGGTAGTCGGGCAGGCCCAGCATCCGGGCCATGTTCTTCGCGGTGACTTCGAACGGCGTCGTGCATAGAACGACGGCCCGCTTGCCGGTCTGCTCGAAGGTGATGCCGTCATGCAAACTGCACGTCGAGCAACTGCCTCAGTCGCCCGATGCGGTGATCAGGTAATCGCACTCGAGGGAGAGCTTTTTCAAGGTGTCCGCCGGGGCGGGCGCGCCGGCGGTGGCTTTCGCGGCCATGGGCAGAACGTTGCCGCCGAATCGGGTCTGCAGGATTGCGGCGGTCTCCTCTAGCAGGACATCGGCATTGAGCTTGCCGTTGGACAACAGGCCGATGGTCAGCCCGTCCAGACTGTCGAGCGCGGGTGCCCGCCGGGATTCCCGTACGGGGGCGGCGACTGTGGGATCGACCAGCTTCATCTCTTCTCCTTGCGTGATTCGGCCAGGGTCATGCGGCCATGTTACAGCCGGATCTGGACGGGTGGTATGCTGATTTGGATCGTCGACAAGGATGACAACCGCCCCGCCGAGCCGGCTTCGCCGCCGCGCACGGGCGAACGATCAGCGTCGACCGTGACGCGCATCCCGCTTCGCTGCTGTAAGGACTTTGATGGAGACGCAGGCTGATTCAGTGACCAATCCAACGCCGCCCCTGGCTGGCGTGAAGATCCTCGATTTCTCCCGCATCATCGCGGGTCCGCTCGCCACCCAACAGCTTGCCGACCTCGGGGCCACGGTCATCAAGATCGAGAACCCCGCGACAGGCGATGACGTGCGCGGCCTCGACGAGAATGGACAGCCGGCGCGCAGCCCCTTCTTCATGGGGTTCAACCGCAACAAGAAGAGCGTCGCCATGGATCTCAAGGACCCGGCCGGCCAGGAGATGGCGCTCGACCTCGCGCGCCAGTGCGATGTCCTCGTGCAGAACTTCCGGCCCGGGGTGATGGACCGGTTCGGACTCGACCACGAGCGCGTCATGTCCATCTGTCCGCGGCTCATCTACGTCTCGATTTCGGCGTACGGCGAGCACGGATCCATGAGTGACCGCCCCGGGTACGACCCGGTGCTGCAGGCGGAGTCCGGCATGATGGCCATGACCGGCGAACCCGATGGACGGCCGATGCGGACCGCGCTGTCGCTCATCGATACGCTGACCGCGGGACACGCGACCAGCGCCGTATGCGCCGCGTTGCTCGCGCGCGAAAAGACGGGCCGGGGCGACTACCTCGATCTCGCATTGATGGATACCGCAATCGCCGCGCTCGGGAACATGGGGATGGCGTGGCTCGGCATGGGCGTCGTGCCGGAGCGCGTGGGGAACAGGCACATCTACGCCACGCCGAACGGTCTGTTCCGCACCGCGACGGACCCGATCTACATGGCTATCGCTTCGAACCGGCTGTTTGCGCGCTTTTGCGAGAACGTCATCGAGCGGCCGGATCTCCCGCGCGACGAGCGCTTCGCCAGGCCTCCCGACCGGCTCAGGAACCGGGCGCTGCTCTGGGAAATCATGGAGGGCGAGCTGATGAAGCAGCCGGCGGAACACTGGCTCGCGCGCATGCGCGATCTGCCGGCCGGCCAGGTGCGCACACTGGACAAGGCGCTGCAGTCGCCGGAGGTCGCCGAACGCGGCATGGTCCGGACACTGGAGGAAGCGGACGGGAACACCATCTCGCTGCTCGCGCCGCCTTTCCGCTATCAGAACACCCCGCTCGCGGAGCCGGAATCCCCGCCGTACATCGGCGAGCACACCGACGAAGTCTTGAGAGAGTGGCTCGGTATCGACGATGAGAAGCTCGGGGAACTGCGCGAACGTCGCGTGATCCGATCATTCGAAGGTTAGCGGCCTGGCTTGACGCTGCGTCCATGGACTGGTGCGGTGAGTGGGCAGGTCAGACGAAATAGCCGCGGTATTCAATTGAGCAAGGCGCGCCTATTTCCAACTGAGGAGCGGAATCGTCGAACAGGAGAGTCCGCTCTCGTGACTACTCAACGCGCTCCGCGAGAAAGCGCGCGAAGACCTCGATGTCCTGATCGACGCTGGCGGCCTCGAGCGCGGCGAGATAGGCATCGCGATCTTCGAGGCGGATGACCGTCCAGGGATACCCGCCAGAAGCCAACATCGCATTCATGAGAAAGTGCGCCATGCGTCCGTTCCCATCGGGATAGGGATGGACATGGCCGAACAGCCAGTGGCCAAGTACCGCGCGCACGGACGGCTCGGTTTCCTGCTCCAGCAGATCGAACAGCGCGGGCATGGCATCGCGCACCGCTTGCAATCGCGGGGGCACATGGCGCGAGCCGCGCAGGTAGACGGCATCGTTGCGGTATCCGGCCAGCGCTGAAGCCGGGAGCAGGCCGACCGTGACGCTGGGCTGGAACAGCTCGCGATACCAAAGCGAATGTGCCTCTCGGACTACAGCGCCCGGATTGCCGCCGGCCATGATTTCGCCGAGTGTTTCCCGGACAAGCCGAAAGGCCTGCCAATAACCGCGAGCAGCGAGCGCATCGCGGTTCTGCCGGTCCGTATCGCGATTGTCCGGGTCCCAGTTGCCTGCGCGCACCCGCTCGATCAGTTTCGGCGTCACGCGATATCCCTCAATGGACAGCGAGTGGTAGGCATCGCTGCTGTAGATCTCGTCGACAAGGCGCAGATAGGCTTTCGGATCCCTGGGCAGGCCGGGAGCTTTTGGGAATGTCTCGATGACGGGTTCCCGGAAGCGCCCCCACATGGCCTCTAGCCGTCCGACGATTGGAGCGGCACTGCGGCTGACGCCACGGAGACCCTCCGCCGGAGCAAACGGGTCGCTTTCGCGCACATCGTAGCCCGCAGCTTTCATGGCGCCGACAATGTCGTCGGCCGCATCGGCCCGACCAATGTGCCGAAAGGCGCCGGCGAGACGACTCGCGACGGCGGAATGGCCACCATCAAGAAGCCGGGCGAGCACGGCGGAGGCATCGCGGATACCGGACAGGACCACTTGGGCATCGACCGGGTGGCGGGCAAAGAATGATTGAGGGACCTTTATCAGCGCGGCTTCCGGAGCGAACAAACGCAGCCCCTCGCGGTCGGCGAGATCGGCTGAGGGCGGCATTTTCTGCTGCGCGAGGTCATACAGCGAGTTGCCGAACAGCAACTTGACCGTGTTGTTGGTGCCCCTTGGCGCATAGATGATGACCTGTTGCGGGATGGTCGTGTTTTCGGCGTAAAGGAGCAGGGATTGCTCTGGGGACAGGTGCCAGTCCCGTTCGAACCGCGACGTGCAATAGGCTGCGCAGAATTCCCAGAAAGAGGCGTACCAGGGAGTCGTATCTCCCGAGGCGATCTCCGGGCTCGAGGAAATCAGCCAACCCTTCATGACCTCTCGCAGAAAACCGGTCCGGACCAGGCGCTCACGATGAACCCGCGTGAACTCCCGGGAACGGAAGACGTGTCGATCCTTCTTCTGGATCTGTTCGAGCATCGATAGGGATGCGGCGAGTTTTTCGCCAGGCGAAGCCATGCCGGTCGTGGTGTCTTACAAGTTTATTTTGACGTGTAAATACAAGTTTTTCATGGTGTATTAACGCAAGTCAATAGTGACGTGTCATTGCGCGTGAATTATGTTTCGCTAACGATGCGCGGAGGATCGTGCATTGCCCCGATCTGGGGCGGAACCGTTAGTCCCTGGTGGGTTCGTGCAACTCTACGTGGTCGTAGATCGCCGTGACGTGCTTGAAGTCGATGATGAGTGAGTGCGAGACGTGGGCGTTTGGATCGTGCAGGTGGTACTTGAACCGCTTCTGCTCCTGGCCTTGGAGAAAGGCGTCGTAGTCCTTCGTCAATTCGCGCACGTCGCTCAGGACCTCCGTGCTCCACGTGGCGCGGAACGGACCCAGCAGCGCACCGCCGACCAGGCCGATGGTGATCTCATGGTTGGTCAATCCCTTTTCATCGGCCACGAAGCCCGCTCCAGAATCCTGAGAGCACCTACCATATCACTCGATGCCGCTAGCCGAGAACGGCGGTGACATCGGCTTCGAGATGCGAGGGATTGGTCGTACCGACAACGATGCTGGATACGCCGGTCTGGCCTGCGACGTAGCGCAGTGTCTCGGGCTTCGCAGTGCCGCTGTCGAGGGGTTTCTTTATCAGTACGCCGCATCCCCGGTCGCCCGCCTCGCGCACGACGTCGCGCTGGCTGCGGTCACCGTGGCTCAATGCGGTCATGATCACATCGCATTGCGCGAGCGCGGCCCTGCCGCCGGCCACGGTCTTGTGCGAAAAGCCTACTGCGCGGATCGTGCCGGCCTGTTTCAATGCGCGAAGCGCGTCGAGGGCATCGGAATCGGCAAGGATTTCCATGTCCCGGCCATCGGAGTGCACCAGGACGATATCGAGATAGTCGGTGCGCAGGCGTTGCAACGATGTCTCGACGCTCCGGCGTACCGCCGGTCCGCTGAACTCATAGCGGGATTCGCCCTCTTCGTGAATCTCCCCGGCCTTCGTGCAGAGCACCCATCGCTGCCGATTCCCCTTCAGCAAATCCCCGAGCCGTGCTTCGCTTTCGCCGTAGGCCGCTGCGGTGTCGAGCAGGTTGATTCCCAGCTCCCGCGCGCGGTCGACCAGCCTGCGCGCCTGCCGCAGGCTGGGCAGATCGAACGGGTCGATGTCGAGGCCGGTATTGCGGCCGATCTTGACCGTGCCCAGCCCGATGAGCGAGACCTCCATGCCGGTGGTGCCAAGCGGTCGCAGCGGCAGCATCATGCGAGGGCGCGCAGCGCGCGATCGCCGAGGCCGGGCGCAAGGGTCAGCTTTCCGGGCCAGGCGATGAGAACGTTCCCATGCGATTCGACGAACACGCCTTCGAGACGTGGTCCCTCCGGCTCGGCTCGATCGATCGACAGTGTCTCGAAAGTTCGGTTCGACCAGTCGATCCAGGGCAGCGCCTGTGCGAGTTCCTGCCTTGCCGCATCGATCTGATCGACATCGTTTCGCTTCGCGCCGTCCGAGGCGAGCGCACCGCCCAGGTAGTGATATCCCGGCAGGGTGGTGACGGTCAGCGCCGGCTCCGTACGCATGCCGGCAACGCAGTGCGCGAAGATCGGCTCCGGGTCCGGGGTGCGGACCAGGACCTGCTTGAGAGGGAGTCTCCGCATGTGCGTTTCTGCGCCCGCGGCGGCGGCGAGTTTCTCGTTGCCCGCGCCGGCGGCGAGGACGAAACGTTCGGCTTCGACCCGGATATCCGCACTCTCGAACGCACTCACCGTTCCATGGCGCACGACGAGGCTCTCCGGATCGACCGCCATGGGAAAAATGCGTCCCCGCAGCGGTGCCGCAAGCCGTCGCACCAGTCCCGCCACGTCTATCACGAAGTCGTCGAGGCGGTACATCGTGCCTGCCTGGCCTGTGAATGGCTGCGGATACTCCGAAGGCGAGAGCCTTTCAACTCGACCACGCAATAGCCGGCTGGCCAGAAATCCCGCGAGACGCGCGCCGGGCGCGTCCGGCGACCACAGGTAGTAGCGGTCCGAAATCACTCTCACGCCGCGCAGGTCGATTTCGCCGGCGCCTTCGAGGCAGGCGCGCCAACGGCGCGGCATGTCCGAAACCGCTTCGAAGGCGCGGGTCGCGGTTCCGCCGAGGGCGTACTTGACGCCGCCGTGGATCAGCCCCTGAGAGGCCAGCGTCTGGGTGCCGCCGGTTTCGCTTCGCTCGCAGACCGCCACGTCGAAGCCCCGGTTGAGAAGGAGATTGGCGAGCCACAAGCCCGCGATGCCCGCGCCGGCTATGGCGATGTCCGCCTGCACGGTGCGCATCGTCGGCTATCCCGACGCGCGGATCACGCGGGCTCGAGTTGGAGCAGCGGGCGGTTGAGGCCGCGCCGGTGGGCGTTGTGATAGTGGTGCAGCCCCGGCTCGTTGCGGCCGAAAAGGATGTGCGTCTGCACGCCGGAGGCGGCGTTCGCCTGCACCGAGGCCGCGACCGAATAGTCTTCTTTTTCGACAACGTGATTGAAGGCGGCGAAGCGCTCGGCGTAGCCGTCCGGGTTCTCTTCGTAGTATTCCCGAGCTTTCGGCGCGACGTAGAAACTGTGCGCGGTGCGGGATTTTCCGGGATCGTCGCCGTCGGGGAACATGCGCAGCACGTCCACCGCCGACGGGTCGACCAGCAGAATGACGTTCGGGTAGATGAAGTAGACGCTCAGAGTCATCCGGCGGAAGGGCCATGGATCCGATTCGCCCACCTCGTCGAGGATTTCCATGAACCGGCGCCGCGCGAACACCATGCGGTAGTTCAGACCGAACACGTCGTGCGTTTGCAGGTTGCCGTGAAATTCCGACGTCAGCGTGTTCCGGTGCAGCACATCGAAATGATAGTTCTCGCCGAACGTGTCGATGGCGAGTTTCCAGTTGATGTCCGCGCGGATCAATTGCGAGGCGCCATGAGGGTGCTCCGCCAGATCCCATTGATTCATGTCGTCCGCGAGCCCGCCGAGTCGCCGGGTGACGTCGATTTCCCCGCCCGGAGTCGGCTTGACCCACAGCATCCCGGCGTATTCCGCGCTCGGCAGTTCGACGAGTCCCCGACCGGCCTTGTCGACGGCCCCGAACGACGACTCGCGGTTGACGGCGATGAGTTCGCCCGTGTTGGCATAGGTCCATGCGTGATAGGGGCAGGAAAACCGCGCACCGTCGCCCCGACCATCGGCGACCACCTGCATGCCCCGGTGGCGGCAGACGTTCGCGAAGGCGTGAAATTCTCCGTCGTCGCTGCGCGTCATGAGAATGGGCAGGCCCGTCTCGCTATCCGCCCAGTAGCCACCTGGATTGGGCAAGTCCGACGACAGGCCCATGAGAAGGGGCGTCTCCCGAAAGAATACGCGCCGTTCCTGCGCCAGCAGGTCGGGGCATGTGAAGTCCTTGACCGGACTCCTGACGACTCCGCCCGCATCCGCCGTTTTGCCTGTCTCGATGCCGTGCTTGAGGATGCGAAGCAGCCGCTGTCGTTCCGGGTTGGACATGATTCCGTCCTCCGCCTTGACTGGCATTATCTACCATGACACTAATCCTCCCAACAAGCTTGCGGGAGATCCATATCACGAACCTGCCCAGGGTGAAGCCGAAACACCCGCCGAAACTCGGCGAGCACTCGGAGGAGATCCTGCGCGAACTCGGCTACGACGCGGCGGCGATCGACGTCTTGCGAGAACGTGGCGTGATCTGACCGGCCGCGACAAGGGAGCGCCATGACCCGACCCAATATCCTTTTCTTCATGACGGACCAGCAGCGCGCGGATGCGATGGGGTGCAGCGGAAGCTGGTTGAAGACGCCCAACCTGGACCGGATCGCCGGGGAAGGCGTGCGGTTCAGCCGCTGCGTCACCACCACGCCGATCTGCGTACCCGCGCGGGTGACGCTCGCAACGGGCCGGTATCCGCACAACAACGCCGTCTGGAATAACCTCCAGTACACCCTGCCGGAAGGCGCATCGACGTGGATGCGGGTGATCCGCGACCTCGGATACCGCACGAGCCTGTTCGGCAAGACACACCTGCACCCGCACGGAAAAGTCGACCTGCGCGAGCGCGAACACCTGCTGCGCGCCTACGGCCTGGACGATGTCAACGAGATAGGCGGACCCCGGGCGAGCGCCAACGTGGGCAGCCACATGACGGCGATGTGGGAAGAGAAAGGCCTGCTCGAAGCCTATCGGGCGGATTTCAAGGAGCGTTTCGACAACAAGCCGCACGTGGTCCGGCCGTCCGTGCTGCCGCTGGAACTCTATTACGACGTCTATGTCGGCCAGTGCGCAAAGCGTTATCTCGAGGAATATGATCGCTCGGAGCCCTGGTTCTGCTGGGTGAGTTTCGGCGGGCCGCACGAACCCTGGGACACGCCGGAACCGTACGCCAGCATGTACGAACCGGAAGCGATGCCGGAACCGATCCCGCGCTCGCCGGATGATCACGACCGTCCCCGGGGCTGGCTCGACCATTACATGGAGCACAGATCTCCGAAGCTCGATCCGGGCGATGAAGCCGCCATGCGGGCGAACTACGCCGGCAACGTGACGCTCATCGATCACCAGATCGGCGAAGTGCTCGAGGCGGTGGAGAAGCGCGGCGAACTGGACCGAACGATCATCGCGTTCACGTCGGACCACGGCGAAATGAACGGCGACTGGGGCCTGATCTACAAGATGAACTTCCTCGCTGGCGCCGTGAGCGTGCCGCTGATCGTGCGCACGCCGGAAACTTCCAGGGAACAAATGCCGCCGGGGAGCGCCAACGACCCGGGGCGATTGGCCCATGGACGAAGAGCTGGGCCGTGGGGTGCGGCGGCGAACGGCGGGCGCGTCAACGATGCGCTGGCGGAGAACTGTGATCTCGGCCCCACCCTGGTGGAATTGGCTGGCGGGGAAATCGAGTACCAGCAGTTCGCGAAGTCGCTGGTGCCCGCCATGGGTGACGGGTCGACGGCCCGGCACCGCGAAGACGCGATTTCCGAGATCGAGGGCGAAGTCATGCTGGCTGACACCAGGTGGAAGACCGCCATCAACAGCGACGGGCAGGTATACCTGTTATTCGATCTCGAAGACGATCCTGACGAGGCGCGCAACCTCGCCGGATTGCCGGACTATCGCGACGAGGAAGACCGATTGCGCTTAAGGATTCTGGAGCGCATCGTCCAGAGCCAGCTAAAGACGCCCTGAACGCGCACTGCGCAACCGCGTTCCGCCAAAGTTGGCACGGCTGCAAGATGGCCATATGTCGGCGAACCGGTGATGGATCACGCGAAAAGCAGATCGAATAGCTTCGTCACCCCGACAACTGCACCTGCGGCCCCGACGATGTACTTGAGGTTTTTGCTGGTCGCGATATCGATACGCAGCTCGAGTTTCTCGGTGGCGTGAATCAGTTCCTCCTTGGTTGCGAGACTCGCGACCTCTTCGCGCAGTTCCTCCTTGGTGGCGAGATTCGCGACCTCTTCGCGCAGTTCCTCTTTGGTCGCGAACCGTTCGAGGTCCACCTTGGACGCGCACCGTTCCAGGTCCGCTTTGGTGGCGAGACTCGCGACCCCTTCGCGCAGTTCCTCTTTGGTCGCCAGCTTGTCGATGTCGGTCCTGGTGGCGACATTCTCGTGGATAGCGCCATTGATCTGATCGACCACGGCTTCGGCCTGGGCATCGTCGAACCCTGCGCTACACAACGCCTTGACGGCCTTATGCGTGTCGAAAGCGGCCATTTCCATGGTTTCCTGACTTAACGGCTCGATCCGCAGTAGTGATCCCGAACGGAATTCTAAAAGGTCACCGGTTGGGCGTCATGCTGTGGCCGACCACAAAACGCGTGAGCCTTCTACGACATATCGTAGCCGAGATTGGCGATCATCGCCTTACGGCCTGCGTGAACGTGGCTGGCGTTAACCGATCAAGAAGTCGAGTGCCTTGTTCAATCCGACGATCAGAACCACCATCAGGACGAGGTGTCGGCGAAACAGAATCCCATGCCTCTCGATACTTCGTTCTACCCGCGCGAAAGCCTCCGCCAGAGTGTCGCCCGTCCCGCATTTGACCTCTCGCGGCGCTTCCGCCACCAGACGCTCTTCCGTCCGCGTCATTGTCGTCATGTTCTCGCAGGCACCACCGTTGGCGCATTCTAACGCGTATTGATCGGGGTGCCGGAGCAGCGATTGCGGAAGGCTTGAGTCTCGGTGGCCACCTTGAGACCGTGTTCCGCCTGCGCATGATCGTCGCCGCCGCCCGAAGGCGGACGACCAGCCTCAGCCGCACGCCTGGATCAGCGCGCGGATGTACCCGAATATGAAGGCTTCCTCGACGCTTCCGCGCCCGCGGCCGGGCACGTGGTCGGGCACCACGATGCCGTCGAAGCCCACCTCCGCCAGCGTCCGCACGATTTCGGGCAAGTCGAGATAGCCGTTGTCCGGGAATGTCTCGTGGAAGTATGGCAGTGGCCCCGAGGTGTTGCGAAGGTGGATCTGGTGGATGTGGCCGGTGGGGCCGAATTCGCGGATGGCCGCGACGATGTCTTCGCCTTCGCCAGCGGGTCCCGGCATCTCGGACCAGGTGCCGACGCAGAACAGGATGCCCGCGTGGTTGTCGCCGCCGGTACGCTCGATGGAATCGCGGTAGGCGTCCGTGCTGCGGAAGATGCGCGCCACCCCCTGGTGGGTCAGCGGCGGGTCGTTCGGATGCAACTGCAGCTTTACGCCGGCCTCCCTCGCGACCGGAAGCACGCGCTCCATGAAGTAGTCGAAGTTGGCCCACATCTTGTCATCGTCGTATTGCGTGTCGTAGGCGTCCGGCAGTGCCAGCGCCTCGCTGGCGTCGAGTTCCCGGGTGGACACGCCGCGGGTCGTGGTCCTGCCCGACATGTAGGCGCCGCCGGTGTGCCACGCGTAGGTCGTGTAGTGGATATTCAGCCGCCCAAGATCTGTCAGGAATTCGTTGAACCGGTCAATCGTCA
Source organism: Pseudomonadales bacterium (assembly GCA_963668365.1). Taxonomy (GTDB): domain Bacteria; phylum Pseudomonadota; class Gammaproteobacteria; order Pseudomonadales; family Azotimanducaceae; genus VXNE01. The sequence continues at coordinate 17,217 of OY764266.1, read as the reverse complement.
CGTCGCGACCGGGTAGGCCGAGGGTGAATTCCCTGGATGAGTAGAGATCGTTGAGCATGATCTCGTGCAGTTCGAATCCGGCGCCCGTCACCGTATCGCGGATGTCCCTCAACGCGTCGAACGTCGCATCCTCACTCGTGAGACGCACCTCCATGGTCTCCACGCCCATCGTGCGCAGGTAGGCGAAATGTTCCTCGTTGAGGTCTTCCGGGCGCTGGTGGCTGATGCCGAGTTTCATTGGACATGCCTCGTTCGTTGGATCGTTTTGCGTTCAAGCATCCCAGATTCCCGGAACTGATGCACTCGGGCCTCCCCTCGGCTCACATTTGGGGGAGAATCGTGTGGGACTCCTGTCGCCCGGGTGGCCGAGTCATCTATTCTTCCCGTCCACCATCATGAAGGAGTGCAGGATGCTTGCACAGGGACTGACGCCCATTCTCAACGTTTCCGATATTCGCGCCAGCTTCGCCTGGTTCGAGAAGCTCGGATGGACCAAGGGCTGGGAGTGGGGCGATCCGCCTGGGTTCGGCGGCGTCTGCTCGGGGGACTGCGAGATTTTCCTGTGCCAGGACGCGCAAGGGGGTCGAGGACGCGGCGCGTCTCCGCGCACATTCGGTCCCGACGGCGACGAGAACGGAGACCAGGGAGTCTGGATGTCGATTTGGGTCGACGATGTCGACGCCATCCACCAACACTGCCTGGAGCAGGGTCTGGAGGTGACCTGGCCGCCGGAGGACATGCCGTGGGGTATTCGCGAGATGCACGTCCGGCATCCCGACGGCCACGTGTTCAGAATCGGTCGCGGGACGGAGGAGTAGCCGGGCGCCTGTCTCAGTCGCGGTAGGCGTCCGCGATGAGTTCGTAGGACTTCACCCGGTCGTCGAACGATGGCGTGATGGTCAGCACGACCACTTCGTCCGCTTGGGTCTCCTCGACGAGCGCATCGATCTCTGCCCTGACTTCCGCGCCGCTGCCGATGATCTGACGCGAGCGCCTTGTGCGTAGACGTTCCATGTCTTCATCGCTGAACGGAAACTCGGCGGCTTCCTCGAGCGTGGGGGGCGGACCGCGCTTGCCCTGGTCGCGGCGTATGCGCTGTATCTCGCGCATCCGGCGGAACAGGTCCGCGCGTTCGGGATCTTCCGTGGCGATGGCGAATACGCCGACCGAGGAATACGGCGCCGGGAGGTGCTCGTCCTCGAACTCGTCGCGATAGCGGCGCATTGCCGCGACGGTCGCTTCCGGCGCGATGAAGTGGGCGAAGGAGAAAGCGAGACCGAACCGGCCCGCATAGACGGCGCTGTCGAGGCTCGATCCGAGCATCCATATGTCCGGCGCGGTCGGTGCGTCCGGGGTGGCGCGAAGACGTTCGAACGCCTCCGTGAAAGCCCTCTCGCCGGAGACGAAGGCGACGAGGTCCTTGACCTTCGCCGGGTAGTACTCGATGCCGAGGGGATTGCCGTAGGCGAGCGCCGCCGCGGTGAGGCCGTCGCTGCCGGGCGCGCGGCCGACGCCGAGATCTATACGTCCGGGGTACATGAGTTCCAGCATGCGGAAGTTCTCGGCGACCTTGAACGGAGAGTAATGCGACAGCATCACGCCGCCGGAGCCGATGCGAATGCGGTCCGTCTCGCGCGCAACGCGGGTGATGAGAATCTCGGGGGTCGAACTCGCCAGCGTATTGGACGCGTGGTGCTCCGCGATCCAGTACCGGTGGTAGCCGAACGCTTCGCACCGCTGGGCCAGCCTGATGGTGTTGTCGACGGCCGCGCGCGCGTCCTCGCCGCGCGAGATGGGCGATTGATCCAATACTCCCAACTTCATGCGGCGACAGTGTACATTCGATGCACCACGGCACAGGTGGCGGGAGGACCGGAATGCTGTCGTCTGAAGATAACGCGCGCTTGACCCGAACCGGGCCGGATACGCCGATGGGCAAGGCCTTCCGCGCGTACTGGATGCCCGCGCTGCTGTCCAGCGAGTTGCCGGAGCCCGACTGTCCGCCGAAACGCGTCAGGCTTCTCGGCGAGGACTTCGTCGCATTTCGGGACACCCGGGGCCGCGTCGGCATCATCGAGCCGGCCTGTTCCCATCGCGGCGCAAACCTTTTCTTCGGCCGGGTCGAGGACTGCGGTATCCGCTGCGCCTATCACGGCTGGAAGTTCGACCATGCGGGCAACTGCCTGGAGATGCCCACCCTGACTCCCGAGGCGGCAGAACGGGTCAGGCCGAGAGCGGCGATCCGGGCGCTGGAGACGCGGGAGTCCGGGGATGTCATCTGGGCGCACATGGGCGACGGGCCCGCGCCGGACCTGCCCCGGTTCGAGTTCGCCGAGGTGCCGCCGGAACACAGGTTCGTGTCGAAGAAGCTGCAGCAATGCAACTGGGCGCAGGCGTGCGAGGGCGGCCTCGATACGGCGCACTTTTCGTACCTGCACGCGGGCATCCGGGACGGCGAGAAAGTGGGCCTGCATGAAGTCTCGTCGCGTAGTTCCCGCGCCGACGGTGAAAACGAGCCGCCGTCCATGGCCCGCTTTCGCTGGCTGATCGAAGACGGGCGTCCGCAATTCACGGTGCTTGAACACGATGCCGGGCTGCTGCTTTGCGCGGCGCGCCAGGCGGACGACGATCAGCTCTACTGGCGCATGACCCAGTTCCTCATGCCCAATCACTCCCTCGCGCCGGGCAACTTTCCGGAGGACAACAACCTCGGGAACACCTGGGTGCCGATCGACGACGTATCGTGCTGGATCTTCTGCTATTGCTGGAACCCAGACCGGCCGCTGACCGAAAAGGAAACCGAGCGGATGCGTCGCGGCTGGGGCGTCTTCTCCGAGGTGGATGCGGACTATGTACCGGTTCGACGGCGAGAGAACGATTACCTGGTTCGACCGCGCGTGGCAGCGCGAATCGAGCTTCACCGGGATCCGTGGCATCTCGGAACAGGATCAGGCCATCGCCGACAGCCAGGGATTGATCGCGGACCGCACCCGGGAGCTGCTCGGTCAGACAGACCTCGGGGTTGTACGGTTCAGGAACATGATCCTGGCGGCGGCATCCGACGTGGAGGCCGGCAGGACGCCGAAGGGGGCAGATCGTCCGGACGCCTACCGGGTGCGCTCCGGCGATATCGTCGCCCCGGCGGATACCCGGATCACCGATGTCGTCAAGTCGCGGTTCGGGACGATGTCGGGAGTCGCTGTTCCGTAGTTCGCGACGCGTGTTGCGCGAATCGGGCGCTACACCTATGATCGCGCGCCTTTTTTGCAAAGGTTCGGAACCATGTTCCCTCCAAGACTCACCATAGTGGGCGCGACCGGAGCCGTCGGCTCTGTCGCGCTCCAAGTGCTGGCGGAGCGGTCGTTTCCAATGTCCCGCCTTCGGTTGACCGCGTCGCCCCGCTCCGTAGGCAGGAAGATCGATTTCGCTGGAGAGTCGATCCGCGTGGAGGAGACGACAACGGACGTTTTCGATGAGTCCGACATCGCATTCATTTCGGCCACAGACGAAATCAGCCGCGACATGGCGGAGGAGGCGCGCAACCGGGGTTGCGTGACCATCGACGACAGCGGCGTCTGGCGGATGCATCCGGACGTGCCCGTGGTAGTTCCGGAAATCAACGCCGATGATGTCGACGGTCACGACGGCATACTCTCGATCCCGAACTGCTCGACCACGCCCCTCGTCATGGCGCTCGACGCCTTGCGGGTGGAAGCGGGAATTGAACGGGTCATCGCGACCACGTACCAGTCCGTCACGGGCGCCGGTTCCGCGGCGCTCGCGGAACTCGAGGAACAGACACGCTGCGTCTTGGGAAATAGTGATTTCCGGGCGGAACAGCACCCGCACCAGATTGCCTTCAACGTGCTGCCGCAAATCGGCTCACTGCGCAAGAACGGGTACTACTCCGAGGAGGCGAAGATGATCGACGAGACGCGCAAGATACTGCACGCGCCTGACCTGCTGATCTCGACGACATGCGTACGTGTACCGGTGCGAGTCTCGCACAGCGTGGCTGCGCACATTGAGTTCGACCGCGCAATCGAAGTGGGCCGTGCGCGGGAACTGCTGGGCGCGTTTCCAGGGATCGTCGTCGTGGACGATCCTGCGAATGGCGTCTATCCCATGCCGATCGACGGGGCGGGGCGTGACGACGTGTTCGTCGGCCGCATCCGTCAAGATCTTGCATTGCGCAACGGACTCGCACTGTGGCTCGTCTGCGACAACCTGCGCAAGGGCGCGGCGACCAACGCCGTGCAGATCGCGGAAGAAATTGTCGAGCGGGGGGCTTGGCTGCGCTGACGTGGCGGCCCAGCGTCAGGACGGAGGCGGAGGGCGCTCGGAGTTTCAGTCCGTCGCCGGTAGGACCCCCAGCCGCACGTACGAGTCGACCGTCGCCGTGAGCGACTCGTCGATGGAGTAGGGCGTTAAACCGAGTTCGCGCCGGGCGACCGTGCAGTACGAACGCGGCTTGTCGAAAGTGTGCTCCTTCGGCCTGTCGCCATCCATCTCCTCGCCGCCGATGTTCGGAAATTGCGGGAACAGTTCCTTCAACTTTGCCTGCAACTGCCAGGTGAAGAGTTCGCCCTCCCGATCCTTCGCGGCAAGGATGTAGCGTGACCCGTTCCGCGCGACGGTGCTCTCCGCGCACAGTCGATGCGCCCGCGCGACGTCGCGAACGTCGACGTTGTTCCAGAGCATTCGGCCCCCCGGGGTGAGGGTGAAGGGTTCGCCCTGCAGCATGCGCCTGATCCAGACCTGCCAGCCGCCGTCGTCGTGGTTGGCGCACATCACGGGCCCGATTACGTTGAGCGGCAGGATCGACATCGACTCGAAGCGCCCATCGTCTTCGGCCGCCCTGTAGATCGCCTCCTCGGCTCGCGCCTTGCCGAAGGCGTACGCGGCATGCCGGTTGTTGGGGATGTTCTCTTCCGACCAGTCGCTCGAACGCGCTTCGATGTTGTCGGTGCACCAGTCATCCTCGGTGTAGACGTAGCCTTCGTCGGCCGGGTGGGAGACCGCCGAGAATGAACTGGTCAAGACCAGGCGCCGGACGGTACCGGCCTTGTGCACTGACTCGATGACGTGCTCGACGACGGTGAAACAACCGTCGTACACCTGCTGCGGCGTCGCCTGGTGACGGGTAAGAACGGCTCCCGCGTGGATGACGGCGGAGCATCCTTCGAAAGCCGCGTCGTAACTGCCGCGCCTCAAGAGATCCGCGGTGAACAGCGTATTGGTCCCCGGTAGGCCCTGGTCGTTCATCGCGAGAAGATGATCGACCTTGTCCAGTCTGCCGGGGTCACGTACGCACGAGTGCACCTGGTAGCCGTGTTCCACGAGTTCGCGAACGATCCACGATCCGACGTATCCGCTGGCGCCCGTGACGGCGACGGGACCGTCGGCCGGCGATACGGCGGGAGTGCGGGACGAATTGCTGTCGGTCATGGTCGGTGGCCGGGCTTGGAAGGGTGGCAACCATGATACGAAAGAGGCCGTGCAGACGTTCAAGACACTGCAAATGGATGTGATCGTTTTTGACAACGGCGGCCTGTACCCATTAACTGTGCGCTTCCCGCTTGCAGGAGATGACGATGCGTTTTGGCTTCTGGCCCAGCCCCTGGCTGACGTTCGATGAGATGGTCAAACTTTGTACGCACGCCGAGGCGACCGGTTGGGATGGCCTCTGGGTGGCCGATCACTTCATGTCGGCGGGCGCGAATACCGAGATGCCATTCCCGGAAGCCTGGATGACGCTGTCGGCCCTCGCCGCGCGCGTGCCGCGCGTACGCGTCGGCACGATGGTCACCGGCAATACCTATCGCCATCCGGCGGTCCTGGCGAAGATGGCCGCGACCCTGGACCACATCTCCGGTGGACGCGTGGTGCTGGGGCTTGGCTCCGGATGGCAAGAGAACGAGCACCGGCAATACGGTATCGAGTTCGACACTATCCCTGGCCGACTGCGGCGGCTGGACGAGGCGTGCCAGGTCATCAAGGCGTTGTACACGGAGAAGACCAGCAACTTTTCCGGCCGTTACTATCAACTTACCGACGCGACACTGGAGCCGAAGCCCGTACAGGATCCCCTGCCGCTCCTCATCGGCGGCGGCGGCGAGAAGGTCACGCTCAAGATCACGGCCAAGTATGCCGACGAGTGGAACCACTGGGGCAACGTCCCGATGATGGAGTACAAGGGCGCCATCCTGGACGCGCACTGCGCGGATGTCGGGCGCAACCCGGCGGACATCGAGCGCACGGCCGCGGTATTGATGTTCATGGACACCACAAAGACGAAGGTAGAGGCGCGTTTGAAAGCCCATTCCGCCGGTCGTCAAACGGCGGAAGAGCCGGGCCGCGCGATTTGGGGCACGCCTGCCGAGATGAGGGACATCGTCGCGCAGTATGAGGCGATCGGCGTGACTGAAATCATCATCACGGATGCCGTGTTCGGAGATCACGACGAGAAGATCGCCACGATGGACCTGCTCATGCGCGAGGTGGCGGGGCGAGGTTGAAGTCGCGTCGGCAAACCGGGTAAGCCCGGGACGGGCAGGAGGAGGACTACATGGCAGCGCCGGATCTGATCAAGACCATCGACGAGTTTGAAGCCGAGTACAGGAAGGGGATCGGGGAGCTGTTGCGGGATACCGTCTTGAATTCCCCCGAATCATAGAGATATCCGCCGTTTCTTCTGACGGGGCGGCGAGCACGCCAGCGACCTGGCGCAAGCGTTGAAGCATGCCAATGAAATCATGGTCGAACGGCTTTCACCAGCGGCGTAGACAGCAAAGCGCCCGTTTAGCAAGGTTTCTGCCGTCAAGATGACGGTCAAATCCAATCTTTCAAAACTGGCCAAGATCACTATAAATTGGCAAGTTCCTTATCAACTCGTTCCGACAAGGTGACCGCTATCGGCGGTCTGGGGCCGTGACCAAAACCGGAGAGTTCAAAGAGGCAGCAGCGACCTCCTGTGGCGATATTGAAATATTCGCTGGGGTCGGTGGTATGACTCTGGGCCTACAAAAGGCAGGGTTTAGATTTTCACATATATTTGAAATCGATCCATATACCTGCAAGACACTGCAAGACAACCATTCGTCTAAGAGCGGTCTGTTACATGGTGATGTGTGCGAGGAAGATGTTTCTAAGTTGAACTGGGACGAATTCAATGGACCGGTCCGGCTGTTGGCCGGGGGTGCGCCATGCCAACCCTTCAGCTTGGGAGGCCGTCATTTGGCAGACGAAGATGATCGCAACATGTTTCCCGAAGTTCTCCGAGCGGTGAGATCGTTGCGGCCGCAAGCCGTGATACTCGAGAATGTCCAAGGACTAGCGCGACCGTCGTTTCGCCCCTACCTTGAGTACATTCTTAGGCAGCTCGAATGGCCATCTGTGGCGCCCGCGAGAGAAGAGGAGTGGAGGAAACACGACCAACGAATATGTCAACACCTAGCGGCTACAACGGACGAGTGTGAATACCACGTAAACTGGGCGTTATTGGAAGCGGCTGACTACGGAGTGGCTCAGAATCGGCGGCGCATCTTTATCATTGCGACTAGGGCTGATACTAATGGAAGGTTTGATTTTCCGCAGGCGAGCCATAAAAAGGAAGCCCTGGTACAGACACAGGCCAATGGTGAATACTGGAAAGACCGACACTTAGAGCGTCCGAAGAACGGCCCAAATGGTCCAATCGCAGTTGACTTGGACAATAACTATGCTGCATTCGATGCGTGGAAGACTGTCCGGGATGCGATATCTGACCTTCCATCTCCTGCTGCCAGTGAGTCCAAATCCGACAACAATCATTGGCTAATTCGCGGCGCACGCGTTTATCGTGGCCATTCGGGAAGCCGACTAGATTGGCCATCAAAGACGATTAAGGCCGGAGTTCATGGTGTACCCGGCGGCGAGAATATCGTTCTGCTGGATGATGGGACGCATCGTTATTTCACGCTGCGCGAAACGGCGAGACTCCAAGGGTTTCCCGACAATTTCGTATTTTGTGGGGCTCGGATTCACGTAACGCGGCAGATCGGAAACGCGGTTCCGGTCGATCTTGCCGAGGCAATTGGACGGAAGCTCTTTCGACAAATGACCGGATCCGTCAAAAAGAAAAGTACCAGTCTGTCAATATGCCAGAGATAGTGGGGCACTACTTATGAATGACGACACTCGGAAGAAAGCTGAATTTGATCTGCAACCCGATCCGCGAATCTTGCCGATGCTCGGGGAAATCAATCTCGCGCAGTGGCGGTGTCTAGCGGAACTCGTAGACAATTCCGTTGATGGATTTCTGTTAGCGGAGCGGCAGGATCAAGCTGTTCCCGATCCTGAAGTGCATATCGCTGTTCCAACCTCGCATAGCGTTTCGGCTAAAATATCGGTCCGAGATAATGGTCCGGGCATGTCACCTGAGACCTTAGAAACAGCAGTGCGCGCCGGTTGGAGTGGTAATACTCCCGTGGATAGCTTGGGCATGTTCGGCATGGGTTTCAATATTGCTACGGCGCGCCTTGGGACGGTCACGACCGTTTGGACAACCCGTCGCGATGATGCCGAATGGCATGGATTGAAAGTCGACTTCAATGCGCTTCAGCAGCAGAGGCATTTTCGAACTCCGCATCTCAAGAGGGAGAAAGTAGACCCATACGAACATGGAACGGAAGTATCCATCGAGCTATTGAAACCCGAGCAACGCGCGTGGTTGGCCCGCGCAGCTAACCGCAGTCAGATCTCGCGCGAGTTGAGCAAGACGTACTCCGCAATGCTGCGAACCAACGGAGTGCCAACTACGTTTTCTTTGTCGGTTAACGGAAACAGAACACGAGCCCGATACCCTTGCATCTGGGGTGATGACAGAATTGTAAAGAGCCCTAGATTTGGTTCAGTTCGGGCTTTTCAGACAATTGATCGAAACCTAAGTGATCGACCGTTTTGCCTCGCTTGCTGGCAATGGTTGCCGTCGGGCCAGACCGTATGTTCCTGTGGCCGTGGCGATCAGATAGTACAGCGAAAGCGGCGTGTTCATGGCTGGCTGGGTGTCCAACGGTTTCTCAGCAACTCCGAATACGGAGTCGATCTCATACGGAATGGACGAAAGATTGAAATCTCCAACAGAGAACTCTTTATGTGGCGCTCTGACGACGGCGAAGAGCCCGAGTATCCGATCGATGATCCGCGGAATCGGGGACGTCTAGTTGGTGAAATACACCTCGACCACTGTCGGGTGACATATACGAAGGACAGGTTTGACCGGAACGATCCTGCCTGGGAGGAAATGGTACGTATCGTACGCGGCGATGGTCCTTTGCGCCCGGACAAGGCCCGTGAACTTGGATTTGGTCCGAATGACAGCCCCTTGTTCCAGCTTTTTCAGGCTTTCCGACGGTCGAGTCCGAAGCCCAAAGTCGCAGGTTCGTGGGCGCGGTTGCTCATTGTTAAAGACCATGATCTTGCCGAACAAATGGCGAAGAGATTCCATGCTCGTGATCCGGACTACCAGGAAGATACCAAGTGGTGGGAGCTTGTCGAGGAAGAAGACCGAAAACTCCTGACGGATACGGGGACGATAGGAGACGACGATCTTGAGGGGTTTGGAGACAAGGGAAAAGAAGAGCCGTCGGAGGAGCCTGATACTCCAGAACCAGAGCAGGAGCCGGCACGACGAACTCACCTGGCATCCTTGAGTCAAGAGTACAGACATGATCGAAGCAGCCAGCGCTGGGAGATTCGCGCTTGGGCTGTAGAAGGCTCGGATCCTGAGCTCAATGGGGAGGGGGCTCCATGGAGACTGAAAGGTATGGCCTCGGGCGTGCACGAGTTTTTTGTCAATCCAGCGCATGAGGTCTTTCGCTCGGCGACGCTCACAACGTTGGATGCATTGCTTGCCGAGTTGGCGTGGTCAGCTAAGGACTTTCTCCGAGGTGAGCAATCCGATATGCCTTTTGGGTTGGTTCTGGCAGACCTCAGAGAACGATATGCGGGTACCACCAAGCTCGATCCTATTACGTTGTCCGGCGAAGCTTCTTTGGCGCTTTCAGATATTGCGAAACGGGTTTCAGAGAGACTTGATCCGGAAGATGGTCGGGCTCTGTTTGAAGAGTTTTCCCTATCGGAACAGGAGGCCATCCTCCAGAAGATGGCGACTCGCCAGTTGGCGAATCCCCAAGGGGCTATCTCTGCAGGTCGATTCCTTGAGTATGCGTCTCGCCCCAGTGTTCTGAGATTTTTCTCTAGGCACTCTGAGCTGTTCTTTGACGGTCAATATTGGGATGAGAGCTACTCGGATTTGGACTACGGGAGGCCAAGTGCAACGGAAGAGGCCAAGGCGCAGTTGGTAAGGTATTACGTGGGCCTGCTTTCCGATGCCATTTGGCTTGCAGAACAAGATGTAGATGACTTAGCCACTGCTGATCGGACACGTCTCCTGCGCGCTAGTTTGTCTTTGGAATTATTGGCGCCCTCTGCGGTCCTCAGCGAGGCGTAGTCATGCAGCTTTCCGGGTTCCTTGATGAGCGAAGGCTGCTGTACGGCCCTTGGAAAGCACTCGAAAGAGATGTCGCACGCCTTTTGATTGTTAACGGTTTTGGTGATGTGCGCGTCGTCGGCGGATCTGGTGATCGTGGGGCAGACGTCGTAGGCGTCAAGAACGGCGCGCTGTGGGTTTGGCAATGTAAACATACAACCTCGTCGAGTCCGCCAAAGGCGGCGGTAAGCGAGGTCGTTCAAGCTGCTCAATACTACGAAGCGAGTCGTATGGTTGTCGCCACTTCGCGACCACCCGGCCAGGGACTCTTGGAGGAGAAGGTTCGTTTTGAGCGCCAAGGTCTGAAGATCGAGCTAGCCCCTCCTCGCGTGTTACTCAATCGCATGAGGAACAGTCCCGAATATGCGCCTTCCCGTCGCGCGCTCCGAGACTATCAGGAGAATGCCTCCTCGCGGTTTCGTGAAGCCTTGCTGGATACAGGACGCGCGCAAGTAGTGCTGGCTACCGGTCTTGGCAAGACCGTTGTGATGGCCGAGGTCGTAGCTGATTTGTATCGGGATGGTCTAATCAAAGAAAACCGAGTGCTTGTTCTCGCCCATACGCGTGAACTGGTCGATCAGCTCCACAAGGCATTCTGGTACCAGCTACCAAGTTGGGTGCCAACTCACCAGTTTTCCGAGGTCGAGCGCCCGGTCTATTGGGATGGAATCACGTTCGCGACCATCCAAAGTGTCGTTTCTCAACTTGAGGAGCTTCCCAGTTTTGGCCTAGTACTCGTTGACGAAGCGCATCATGTCGGCGCGGATATGTTCCGACGTGCGATCGATGTGTTGAATCCGCCAATGCTGGGCGGCGTCACGGCGACGCCTTGGCGCGGTGACGGATTCGATATTGACGATCTCCTCGGTCAGCCGTTGGTAAAGATCGGGATTGCCGAGGGGCTGCAGCAAGGTTTCTTGTCAGAGGTAGACTATCGGCTCTTGGCTGACAACCTCGACTGGGACTTTGTTCAAGAGGCATCCACGCACAGATATTCTCTCAGTCAATTGAACCGAAGGCTCATTATTCCAACAAGGGATGAGCAGGCTGCTCGCCTCATCAAGCAAGCCTTCGATAGCGAAGGACGGCACGCGGCGATCTTGTTCAGCCCCTCAACCGCTCACGCAAGGGGGATGGCAGCGATGCTTCGCCGGTATGGCATACAGACAGAGCCAATTTACGGCGATATGTCCTCTCGCGAACGCGACAATTTGATGACCCGGTTCAGGGTCGGTCATTTGGACGTGCTCACGAGTGTTGACCTGTTTAACGAAGGTGTCGACGTGCCGGATGTCGATCTAATTGTGTTCATGAGAGCAACCCACAGCCGCCGCATATTTGTTCAACAGCTAGGGCGCGGCCTTCGTGTGAGTCCTGGCAAGAAGAATGTAATCGTTTTGGATTTTGTCACGGACATTCGACGAATTGCCGAGGTTATTGAACTTGACAAAGCAGCACATGGTGGACCACTGGAGCGCTTGGGTTTAGGGCTCTCGCCAAAATAGAATGTCCGATATGATCGGCGTTTGTTATGCTGTCGGCGATGGCTGGTTTGACGCAAGCGGCGGTGACGGAGGCGTTGCGGGGGAAGTACGCGGTGTTGGGGCCGCTGCTGGATGAGCGCACGCGTCGGCTGTGGGCGGCGGCGGAGGCGCGGGCCATCGGGCGTGGCGGCGTGACGCGCGTCGCCGAGGCGACGGGGATGTCGCGGGTCACGGTGCGCGCGGGGTTGCGGGAGCTGGACGCGGGGGCGGCGCCGGTGGGGGCCGCGCGGCAGCGCCGTCCGGGCGGCGGCCGCAAGACGCTGACGGCGCGGGACGCGGGCCTGGTGGACGCGCTGGAGCGGGAACTCGAGCCGGTGACGCGGGGCGACCCGACCGGCCCGTTGCGCTGGACCTGCAGCAGCGCGGCGCGGTTGGCGCGACGGTTGCGGGACGCGGGGCATCCGGTCAGCGAGCGCACGGTGAATCGCCTGCTGCACGAACTGGGCTACAGCCTGCAGGCCAACCGCAAGACGCTCGAAGGACGCCAGCATCCGGACCGCGACGCGCAGTTCCGGCGCATCGACCGACGCGTGCGGGCGTTCCAGCGCCTGGGGCAGCCGGTGGTGTCGGTGGACACGAAGAAGAAGGAGCTGGTCGGCCCGTACCGCAACGGCGGCAGGGAATGGCGTCCGAAGGGACGCCCCGAGGAGGTGAAGGTGCATGACTTCATCGACCGGGACCTCGGCAAGGCGATTCCGTACGGGGTGTACGACCTGACGGCCAACGCCGGCTGGGTGGGCGTCGGCGTGGACCACGACACCTCGGAGTTCGCGGTGGCGACGCTGCGGCGCTGGTGGCGGCAGATGGGTCGCCACGCCTACCCGGAGGCCCGCCGCCTGCTGGTCACGGCGGACGGCGGCGGTTCCAACGGCAGCCGTTCGCGCCTGTGGAAGTACGAGCTGCAGCAGCTGGCCGACACCCTCGGGCTGCGCATCTCGGTGTGTCACTTCCCGCCGGGCACCAGCAAGTGGAACAAGATCGAGCATCGCATGTTCTGCCACATCACCCAGAACTGGCGCGGCCGGCCGCTGGTGAGCCACGAGGTCGTGGTCAACCTGATCGGCGCAACGACCACCAGGGAGGGCCTGGCGATCCGCTCCGAACTCGACGAAGGCCAATACCCGACCGGCCGCCAGATCACCGACGCGCAGATGAACAACCTCGCCATCAAGCGCGACCCCTTCCATGGCGAGTGGAACTACAGCCTCTTGCCAAACACCATGAACGGATAGATTAATTTGGCGAGCTTCCTTAGGTAGTCGGATCGTTCAGTTCAGCGATGCTTCAGCGGGCAGCTTCCTTCAAGAGTGGATGCTCGATCAAGCGTCCTTATTCTTGAGAGAGACAGATCCAGCACTTGAATTACCGCAGTTTGAATTTCCTGATCCGGTCCCGCCTGGAAGTGTCCAATGAGTGTTCCCGATACGACGAGAACTGATCTAAAAGAGAAACTTTGGCAGAGAGCCGATGATCTGGATTGGGTTACCCTTAGTCCGATGGACAAATCTCACTACTATGAAACATGGACTAGGGATGCCGAAATTGGTGGTCGGCTTAGCAGGTATATGGCTCATGGACAGGTTCGCGTCTACATAAAGGATACACTGCTGAAAGATTATAATCGATCTCGACTGGCAGACTATGAACGGCCATTTCGAGTGCTTGGTATTTCGGAAGCCACGCATGTGGTCGAATCGTATTCCAAGCCACATGGCCGTCGGCTTGATGATGGGCGAGTGATCTGCTGGGGCCGGGCCGACGACTGGAAAACGATTTTGATGGCATTGCATGAAAGGACATTTGGCAATTCTCACAGCTGCCCCCATGCCGGTGTTTTCTTGTATTCCCTAGGGAGGTTTCATGAAGTTCACGCACGAGCGTTGGTCGAGGACGCGGCTACCAAACTCGGCATCGCACAGGTCGTTTGGCTTGACTAGTGGAACGCGCGGCTGATCGAATAGCGGGCACGCCTGCCGAGATGAGGGATATCGTCGCGCAGTACGAAGCGATCGGCGTGAACGAGATCATCGTCACGGATGCCGTGTTCGGGGATCACGACGAGAAGATCGCCATCATGGACCTGCTCATGCGCGAGGTGGCGGGGCGCGGTTGAATTCGCGTCGGCGAACCGAATAAACCCAAGACGGGCAGGAGGAATTAATGGCCGCGCCGGATCTGATCAAGACCATCGACGAGTTTGAAGCCGAGTACAGGAAGGGGATCGGGGAGGTGTTACCACACCACCCGACGAAAGAGGCCAGTCTCGACAACATCCGCAACTTCTGCGAAGGCATCGGCGACTACAACCCGCTGTGGCGGGACGAGGCGCACGCGAGAAACAGCCGCTTCGGCATGATCACCGCGCCTCCGAGCTTCCTCTACAGCGTCGCACTTGGGGTCATAGCGGGGGAGACGGGCGCCATCGACCGCGCCCGGGTATCGACGCAATACCTGCCGGTGAACTACGCTGGCGTCGAGATCGACTTCGTTCGGCCGGTCTGGCTGGGGGACAGCATCACCGTCACCGAGAAGGTCGGCGAAACCATCAGGAAGACGAGCGGCCGCATCGGTCCGATCAACTTCAATACCGGCCTCGTGACTTACACCAATCAGCGCCACGAGACCGTAGCGACGTTCAGAACGCTGATGGCGCGATACGAAAACACCGGCGGCACCCTTCAATATGACCGCAAGCCGAAGGACGGCGATGCAGACTCCGTGTACGAGGCGTCGGATCCGCTCGTGTGGGAACGGGAGCGGCGCGGTGCTGAGACGCGCTATTGGGAGGATGTCTCCGAAGGAGACGAGGTGCCGGCGCTGAAGAAAGGCACCTACTCGGTATCGGAGCTGTTCCTCTTTACCCATGGCGTTCTCGGCCTGCGCCGCAGTACGCGGGATCGGCTCGATGCAGAGGGGTCCGGTGAACTCGGCGGCGGCGGCCGGTTCGATCTCGAGCACGCCCAGAAGCGGCGCAACATGCCCGGGCAGTTCGACTTCGGTCCGCAGCGCGTCTGCTGGCTCACCCAGATCGTGACGGACTGGATGGGCGACGACGGCACGCTGAAGCAGCTCAACGCGTCGGTCCGCCATCCCAACATCGTCGGCGACACGAACACGCTTACCGGCTCCGTGGTGCGGAAGTCCGTCGTCGATGGGGAGCACCTGGTCGAAGTGCAAATGCAGAACAACAACCAGTCGGGACTGACAACCGCGTTCGGCTCAGCCGTCGTCGCGCTACCGACGCGGGGTTAGTAAGTCGGCATGTGGCCGCGCAAGCCTTCGAAGTACCACCTAGCCGGGGTCGATGATCCTCACCACCTGACCGGACGCGTTGATCCGTGCATCTGCTATCTGGGTTACTGTTGTATCCTGAATCGGACAGAGGGATACAAATCCCTTGATTGGTCAGGTGATTCTCAAGTCGACGGGTACGCGTCGGACACGGTGACAGCGATATTGGCCATCCAGCAAGGGTACGTTTCGCGTCACGATTGCGAGCCCGTGCTGGTATGCTTCCGGTTCATGGTCACTCGCGTGAAGCAACGGCAACGGTTCCGATCAGGCGCTTGCGGGATGACGGAGATTGGATTTCGGCAGTCGGCACATGGTCACTGTCGAGCCTGAGTCGACTCGGAGCGCATCTACACCGGCCTTTGCGGCCGAGTGCCCTCTTCTGCGGAGCTTTCTACACCTGCCGCGTATCGGAATCCGGACGGAACGGAGGTTGTGGCGCGAAGGGATAAGGACGTGGGACGATCTCGAGGAAGCCCGTCGCCTGCCGCCCGATTTGTTCGGTCAACGAAGCAGTCCCCTACTCGACGCCATTGACGCCTCGCGCAAGGCTCTCGATGCTGGCGACGCGGCTTTTTTTGCGGAAAGGCTTCCCCCCCGCGAACACTATCGAGTCGCCACGTCGTTTCCGAAGCAGACCGTGTTTCTTGACCTTGAAACGACCGGACTGAGTCTGTATTACGACACCATAACGCTGATTGGGTGCGCTCGGGAGGATCGGTTTGCTTGCTACGTCATGGGAACAGCAGACGACCGATACAATGACGCTACCGAACTCATCGAGGAGGCGAAGTGCATCGTCACTTTCAACGGCACAGTCTTCGACCTAAAGTTTTTGGCCAAATGCTTCCCAGATCTCCGGCTGCCGGCTGCACACGTCGACTTGAGGTATCTCGTCCGTCGTGCATCTTTGAGTGGTGGACAGAAGGAAGTCGAAAAAGCGTTGGGTCTCGAACGCCCTAGCCGAGTACAGGATGTTGATGGCGCGCACGCCGTGCTGCTTTGGTACGAGTACGTCTCCGGTAGTGTGGAAGCCGGGCGGCGGCTGGTTCGATACAACCACGCGGATGTCGAAGGCATGAAGCCCATCCTGGATCACGTAATCGCGCGGATTGCCGAAGACGAGTTTCACGCCGCCGAACAGTGTTTCCGTCGCTTCGCGACCACTGCTTCTGAGTTGCGGTTCGAGGAGTCGGCGGACGGAGTGCAGGTGCCGCGTTTCTCGAACTCCGACGAATCCGCCATGACGCACGAGCGGCTGACCGTCGCGTTACCCAACGAACTGTGCGTCGTAGGCATCGACCTCACCGGGTCGGCGGCCCGCCCGAGCGGCTGGTGCGAACTCCGGGGTCCGGTTGCCACAACGTGCATGATCGAATCTGACGAAGAGATCATGGCGTGCATCGAGCGGGCCCGTCCCGATCTCGTGTCAATCGATTCACCGCTGTCGCTGCCGTCGGGACGCCGTTGGGTCGAGGACGACGATCCGGGTCGGGACGAATTCGGCATCATGCGGATCTGCGAGCGTACGCTGAAACGCCGCGGTATCAACGTCTATCCGTGTCTGATCCCCAGCATGCAGCGGCTGACCGCGCGCGGCATCCGGATTGCTGGCGTGCTGCGTGCACGCGGCATCCCCGTCATCGAGAGCTATCCCGGGGCCGCACAAGACATCATGAATATCCCGAGGAAGGGCGCTGGCGTCGAGCATCTCAAGAAGGGACTAGAACTCTTTGGCGTCACTGGAGACTACCTCCGAAGCAAGGTGACTCACGACGAACTCGACGCCATTACGGCGGCGATCGTGGGCCTGTACTTCTGGACGGGTCGCTTCGAGGGACTCGGAAACAT